>NZ_JBTRCN010000001.1:0-4800000 GCF_054822705.1 Bradyrhizobium sp. USDA 4454 | reverse complement strand
GCAGCCGGCTGCTGAGCGGCGGCCGGCGAGCCCTTCTTGCCGGCGGCGGCCTTGGTCTGGGCGCGCTGCTGCATCTTCCGCGCGCTCTCCTCGGTGACGATGATGTCGCCCTGCTGCGCGGCGGACGCCTGGTCGTCGACCGCCTTCAGCGCCTCCGCCCAGCTCTGGCCGGCCGCTCGGCAGGAGCACGACGGGTTGAACTCGGTGCGGTACTTGAAGGCGTTCGGCAGCGACGAGTAGGACTGGCCGTTGATCGAGACCGCCTGATTGATGTCCTCGCCGGGATTGCGATAGGCGAACAGGCTGGCCTCCGCGGCCGGGCACTGCGCCTTGCAGATCTGCTCGTCGGCGGCGAAGCGCGCCTGGCTGGTCGCAAACGAGATCGGGAAATAGGCGCCGTCGCAGGTGCGGACGCAGACGGTGCGGAAGGTGCCGGACTGCGCGCCATATTGCGGGTCGGGCGGGGGCAGTTGACTGCTCGGATTGCCGCCGCCACCGCCGCCGCCGAACAGGTTCTCGAGGAAATTGCCCGGGCCACGCGATGCGGCCGCGGCGTATTGCGGGCCGCAATTGTTCTGCGCCAGCGCGGTCAGCACCGAGCGGCGCTGGTTCTCGCGGTCGGCGCCGCCGAGCCCGCCGGAGCGCAGCCGCTCCAGATTGGCGGTCATCTGGTCGAGATTGGCGCGCATCTGCTGGATCTGGTTGTTGACCGGACCGCACTGCGCCGAATTGTTGTTGAACAGGGACAGGAAGCCGGAGCTGTCGCAGCCCATGCGGCGGGCCTGCGCCGTGACCCGATCGAGCTCGCCCTGCTGCCGGGTGGCCGCGTCCTGATAGCGGCGGATCTGCTCGTCCCGTGCCGGATCGCCGCTGCCGCCGCCACGATCGATCGCCGCCAGCTGGCCCTCGAGCCGGCTGCACATCGGGTTGGCCTGCGGCGCGCCTTGCGGAGCCGGGCCGGGCGGGCCCGGGGGCACCTGGGCCAGCGCATCCATGGCGGGCAGGGCGATGCCGGCCAGCATGGCGCAAGTCAGAAACCAGCGGGAGAAGCGAGAACGCGAGTTATTGGGCATATCCGGCCATTAAAACGACGCCGCGCGGCGATCAACGCCAAAGCGCGCGGCCAAGGTCCCCTTGCAAAGGTCGCCTGCATTAGCCGTTTCTCGGGGCAGCGTCACGTCGTTTCCGGGGCGCCGGTGTGGCAATAACCCCGTTTATCCAGCGGCTTGGCTTAGCGCTGGCAGGTGATGGCGACGTATTCGCCGCACGCATTGCCGCTGCATTTCTCGTTTGCGGCGTGCGGAACCGCGCCCGTGATCTCGTCGGGATCGATGCGGCGGTAATTGGTGGCCAGCGCAAAATCGCGTGAGCGGCAATAGGCGCGAGCGGCGGAGGCACCGCAGCGGTCGCCGCGGGCCAGGCACTGATCGATGCCGTAGCCGTCGGCCTGGTTGGCGACGATGAAGACGCGGCTGTCGGCCAGCGCGGCCGAGGCGGCAAGGAAGGACGGGACGACGAAGAGCGTGCAGGCAATCAATGCTGAAATCGGCCGCATGGTGCACCAGTGAAATGGCGGGGAATCCGCTGCCCCCTCCGGTACGCCCAAATGCTTAATAATGATTAACCATGAGGACGGTGGCGCGATTATGCTGCGCGGCGGGCTGCAAAACGCCCGAAACCAGCCCCTTGACGCGATAAAGGGGCCGTGAGACAGGAGGAACCATGAACGGCCACCTCGCCATCTGCAGCATTTGCCGCGAGATTATGAGCTAGCGATTCGCTGGCTGAGGCCGTCTTTTCTCAATCGCCTGAGAATCACTGGACGCCCGGCCGCAAGGGACGGTGATCCATGGATTTGCGCCTCTACGATACGTTGACCCGGGAGAAGCGGCCGTTTGTGCCGCTCGATGCCAACAACGTCCGCATATATGCCTGCGGACCGACGGTCTACGACTTCGCCCATATCGGCAACGGCCGCGCCGCCATTGTCTTCGACGTGCTGTTCCGCGTGCTGCGCCATCGCTATGGCGCCGATCACGTGACCTATGTCCGCAACATCACCGACGTCGACGACAAGATCAACGAGCGCGCCGCGCGCGACTTTCCAGGCGTGCCGCTGAACGAGGCGATCCGCAAGGTCACCGAGCTGACCTATCAGCAGTACCAGGACGACGTCACCGCGCTGGGCTGCTTGGCCCCGACCGTGCAGCCGCGCGCCACCGAGCACATCCCGGAAATGCGCATAATCATCGAGAGGCTGATCGCCGGCGGCTTTGCCTATGTCGCCGAGGATCACGTGCTGTTCTCGCCGCAGGCGATGAACGCGGCCAACTCCGTGCTGCCGCGCTATGGCGCATTGTCGAAGCGCTCGCTCGACGAGATGATCGCCGGCGCCCGCGTCGATGTCGCGCCCTATAAGCGCGACAACACCGACTTCGTGCTATGGAAACCGTCGAAGCCGGGCGAGCCGTCCTGGCCGTCGCCGGCCGGCATTGCGGTCGAGGGTCGGCCCGGCTGGCACATCGAGTGCTCGGCGATGGCCTGGAAGCATCTCGGCGAGAAGTTCGACATCCATGGCGGCGGCATCGACCTGGTGTTCCCGCACCATGAGAACGAGCTCGCGCAGACCTGCTGCGCGTTCCATTCCGACCGCATGGCCAATGTCTGGATGCACAACGGCTTCCTGCAGATCGAAAGCGAGAAGATGTCGAAGTCGCTCGGCAACTTCTTCACGATCCGCGATCTCCTGGCGGATTGGCCCGGCGAGGTGCTGCGGCTTGCGATGCTCAAGACGCACTATCGCTCACCGCTCGACTGGACGCTGAAGAGCGCCGAAGAGAGCGCGAAGACGCTCGACGATTGGTACGCGGTCGCGGCCGATGCCGAGCCCGGCGCGCCGTCGCAGGCCATGGTCGAGGCGCTTTACGACGACCTCAACACGGCGCAGGCGATGGCGGTTCTGCACGGCCTGCGCAGTGCTGCTGCAAGCAACGAAAAGAGCCGCAAGGAATTTGCCGGCTCGCTGCGGCTGCTCGGTTTCCTGTCGGAGAGCGCGGCTGCGTGGGAGGCACGCAAGCAGCAGGCGAGCGGCGTCGATGCCGCCGCCGTCGAGGCGCTGATCGCCGAGCGCGCCGCGGCGCGGGCGCGCAAGGACTTCAAGGAGTCCGACCGGATCCGCGATCAGCTCGCCGCGATGGGCGTGGTGATCAAGGACTCCAAGGCAGGCACCACCTGGGAGGTCGCGCGATGAGCCGTTCTGCACCCGCATTGCGCCCGTATCTGCCCGACGATGCGCCGTTGCTGGCGGCGATCTTCGCGGCCTCGATCATGGATCTGACCGGTGACGACTACAGCGAGGCGCAGCAGGAAGCCTGGGCGGCGGCGGCCGATGACGAGGCAGCGTTCGGCCAGAAGCTCGCCGGGCAACTGACGCTGATCGCGACCTTGCAGGGCGCGCCGGTCGGCTTCGCCTCGCTGAAGGGCGCCGACCACATCGACATGCTCTACGTGCATCCGAGCGCAGTCGGGCAGGGCGCAGGCAGCGCGCTGTGCGACGCGCTGGAGAAGATCGCGAGCGCCCGCGGCACCAAGACCCTGAAGGTCGATGCCAGCGACACCGCGCTCGAATTCTTCCGCAAGCGCGGCTACGCCGCGCAGCAGCGCAATTCGATCACCATCGGCGACGAATGGCTCGCCAACACCACGATGCAGAAGCAGCTCGACGGTGTCGCTACGCCGGGAGGCCACGCGTGAGCCGCGAGCGCCTCTATCTGTTCGACACCACGCTGCGCGACGGCGCGCAGACCAATGGCGTCGACTTTACCTTGCAGGACAAGCAGGTGATCGCGGGCATGCTCGACGCGCTCGGCATCGACTATGTCGAGGGCGGCTATCCCGGCGCCAATCCGATCGACACCGAGTTCTTCAGCAGGAAGCCCGCGTTCGACCATGCGCGCTTCACCGCGTTCGGCATGACGCGGCGGCCGGGCCGTTCGGCCTCGAACGATCCGGGGCTCGCCGGCATCCTCGAGGCCAAGGCCGACGCAATCTGCTTCGTCGCCAAGTCGTCGGCGTACCAGGTCCGGGTCGCGCTCGAGACCACCAACGAGGAGAACCTCGCTTCGATCCGCGACAGCGTCGCCGCCGCCAAGGCGCTCGGCCGCGAGGTGATGGTCGACTGCGAGCATTTCTTCGACGGCTACAAGGAGAACCGCGACTACGCGCTCGCCTGCGCCGGCGCGGCCTATGAGGCCGGTGCGCGCTGGGTGGTGCTGTGCGACACCAATGGCGGCACCATGCCGCATGAGATCGAGACCATCGTCGCCGATGTCATCAAGCACGTGCCCGGCGCCCATCTCGGCATCCACGCCCATAACGACACCGAGCAGGCGGTGGCCAATTCGCTCGCCGCGGTGCGCGCCGGCGTGCGGCAGATCCAGGGCACGCTGAACGGTCTCGGCGAGCGCTGCGGCAACGCCAATCTCTGCTCGCTGATCCCGACCCTGAAGCTGAAGCAGGAGTTTGCCGACAGATTCGAGATCGGCGTCACCACCGAGAAGCTGGCGACGCTGATGAAAGTGTCGCGCACGCTCGACGACATGCTGAACCGCGCGCCGAACCGCCATGCGGCCTATGTCGGCGAGAGCGCCTTCGTCACCAAGACCGGTATCCATGCCTCTGCCGTGATGAAGGATCCGCAGACCTATGAGCACGTGCTGCCGGAACTGGTCGGCAACCACCGCAAGGTGCTGGTCTCCGATCAGGCCGGCCGCTCCAATGTGATGGCCGAGCTCGACCGCGCCGGCATCGCCTATGACAAGAGCGACCCGCGGCTGACGCGCCTGGTCGAGGAATTGAAGGAGCGCGAGGCGGCGGGCTTCGCCTATGAATCCGCCAACGCCTCGTTCGATCTGCTGGCGCGCCGCACCCTCGGCAAGGTGCCGGAATATTTCAAGGTCGAGCAGTTCGACGTCAATGTCGAGCAGCGCTACAACGCCAACGGCCAGCGCGTCACCGTGGCGCTCGCGGTGGTGAAGGTCGATGTCGACGGCGAGCATCTGATCTCGGCCGCCGAAGGCAACGGCCCGGTCAACGCGCTCGACGTCGCGCTGCGCAAGGACCTCGGCAAGTACCAGAAATACATCGACGGGTTGAAGCTGATCGACTACCGCGTGCGTATCCTCAATGGCGGCACCGAGGCGGTCACCCGCGTGCTGATCGAAAGCGAGGATGAGACCGGCGAGAGCTGGACCACGGTCGGCGTGTCGCCCAACATCATCGATGCCTCGTTCCAGGCGCTGATGGATTCGGTATTCTACAAGCTGGTGAAGTCGGGCGCGCAGGCGTGAGTGATTGAGCCGTCATTCCGGGGCGATGCGAAGCAGCGAACCCTCAGGTGCGCAATTGCGCACCGAGAATCTCGAGATTCCGGGTCTGGTCCTTCGGACCATCGCGGAATGACAGCGGGGAGGACAGACATGATCGACCACGTCTCCGTCGGCGTCCGCGATCTCGAACGCGCCGCGCGGTTCTATGAGCCGACGCTGGCCGCGCTTGGCCTGAGCCGCCTGGTCACGCGGCCGGCGACGATCGGCTTCGGCAAGGCCTATCCCGAATTCTGGATCAATCTGCGCGCCGCGATGGCGTCCGTCCCGCATGAGAGCGGCACCCACATCTGCCTGCGCGCCAGGACCACCGCCGAGGTCGACGCCTTCCACGCCGCCGCGCTGGCTTCGGGCGGCCTGTCCGATGGTCCCCCGGGCCTGCGCCCGCACGATCGTGTGCGCTACTATGCGGCCTTCGTCCTCGACCCCGACGGCAACCGCATCGAGACCGTGACGTTCCCGAGCGAGTGATGTTGGGCGAGGACGTATCTTAGACCGTCATCCTGAGGCGCGAGCGGAGCGAGCCTCGAAGGATGAATCGGCCACCGGCCGGGCCGTGCATCCTTCGAGACGCGCGTGCCGCGCTCCTCAGGATGACGGGAATAAGGCTGGTGCAAGCCGGCGAGGTCGCTGGAGCATTCTCCTCTACAGCCGCCGCGCCACTTCGGGCGCGAGTTCCTTCGCGGCCTCCGGCTTGCCGGCGACGGCCGAACGCAGCCGCGGCAAAATCTCATCGACGCGGTCGGCCATCAGCACGTTGATCGGCAGCGTCGCCCGAATGAACTCGGTCGTGCGCATGTGGCTCAACAACGAGAGCAGGGGCTCCCAGAAATTGTCGATGTTGGCGAGCAGGATCGGCTTGGAGTGACGCCCAAGCTGCTGCCAGGTCAATTGCTCGACCAGTTCCTCCAGCGTGCCGATGCCGCCGGGCAGCGCGACGAATGCATCCGAGCGCTCGAACATCAGCCGCTTGCGCTCATGCATGTCGGGTGTGACGATCATCTCCTGAATCGAAGTCAGCGCATTCTCGCGCGCGCGCAGGAATTCGGGAATGATGCCGGTCACCGAGCCGCCGTGATCGAGCGTGGATTTGGCGACCGCGCCCATCAGGCCGACCGAGCCGCCACCATACACCAGGCGCACGTTGTTCTCGGCGAGGCTCTTGCCGAGCGCGACGGCAGCGTCAACAAAGCGGGGATTGTTACCGGCGCCGGAGCCGCAATAAACACAGACAGTCTTGATTTGGTTCATACGATCCTTGTCGCACTGCAGCGTAAACAGGGTCAATAGTTGGATATAGGGATTGAGGGCCAAAAATCTCGTAAATTCCGGCGAATCGGGAACAATTTTCGTCATAAGCCTGTACGCCGCGTTCAAACGATCTATATGACGGGCACAATGGCAAATCGTGGAAATGATGTGGCAGCGGACCGCCGCGCCATGACGGCGAGAGCGGGCTCCTGATGGTGCCGCCGCAACCGACAATGACCGCTGCCGATCGGCGCACGGCCACGACACCGGCCGCCGAGAAGGCCACGCTGCTCGGCACTCTCATTCATCTCTGGCCCTATATCTGGCCGGGCGATCGCGCCGATCTGAAGATGCGCGTGATCTGGTCGGTGGTGCTGCTGCTGTTCGCCAAGCTGGCGACGCTGTCGGTGCCGTTCACCTTCAAATGGGCGATCGACGCGCTGAACGGCACGGGCTCGGCGCCGGTCGCGGCCTCGGACTGGATGGTCTGGCTGATCGCCTCGCCGGTGCTGATGACGGTCAGCTACGGCGCGGTGCGCATCATCATGGCGGTGCTGACGCAGTGGCGCGACGGCATCTTCGCCCGCGTCGCGATGCATGCGGTGCGGCGGCTCGCCTACATCACCTTCGTGCACATGCACGAGCTGTCGCTGCGCTTCCATCTCGAGCGCAAGACCGGCGGCCTGACCCGCGTGCTGGAGCGCGGCCGCTCCGGGATCGAGACCATCGTGCGGATGGTGATCCTGCAGTTGATCCCGACCATCGTCGAGGTGACGCTGCTGGCGGGCGTGCTGCTGTGGCAGTTCGACTGGCGCTACGTGCTCGCGGTGCTGATCACCGTCGTCGTGTTCATGTACTACACCTACATCGCGACCGAGTGGCGAATCGAGATCCGCCGCAAGATGAACGATTCCGACACCGAGGCGAACACCAAGGCGATCGACTCGCTGCTCAACTACGAGACCGTGAAATATTTCGGCGCCGAGGAGCGCGAGGCGCGGCGCTATGACCGCTCGATGGAGCGCTACGAGCAGGCCAGCGTGAAGACCTATACCTCGCTTGCGGTGCTCAACACCGGGCAGGCGATCATTTTCACCGCCGGCCTGACCGCGACCATGCTGATGTGCGCGTTCGGCATCCGCAACGGCACCCACACCGTCGGCGATTTCGTGCTGATCAATTCGATGATGATCCAGCTGTACCAGCCGCTGAACTTCATGGGCATGGTCTATCGCGAGATCAAGCAGGCGATCATCGACATCGAGAAGATGTTCGACGTGCTGGCGCGTGATCCCGAGGTGAAGGACATGCCGGGCGCCAAGCCGCTCGCGGTGTCCGCAGGCAGCGTGCGCTTCGAGGATGTCCGCTTCGGCTACGAGCCTGATCGGACGATCCTGAAAGGGCTGAGCTTCGAGGTGCCGGCCGGCAAGACGGTCGCGATCGTCGGTCCGTCCGGCGCCGGCAAGTCGACGATCTCGCGGCTGTTATTCCGCCTCTACGACGTCTCGAGCGGCCGCATCCTGATCGACGGCCAGGACATCAAGACCGTGACCCAGGCCTCGCTGCGGCAGGCGATCGGCATGGTGCCGCAGGACACCGTGCTGTTCAACGACACCATCCGCTACAACATCCGCTACGGCCGCTGGGATGCCGGCGACGACGAGGTCGAGGAGGCTGCGCGGCTGGCGCAGATTGACGGTTTCATACGGATGTCGCCGCAGGGCTACGACACCCAGGTCGGCGAGCGCGGCCTGAAACTTTCCGGCGGCGAGAAGCAGCGCGTCGCGATCGCGCGCACGGTCTTGAAGGCGCCACCGATCCTGGTGCTGGACGAGGCGACCTCGGCGCTCGACAGCCACACCGAGCACGAGATCCAGGGCGCGCTGGAGCGCGTGTCGCGCAACCGCACGTCGCTGGTGATCGCGCACCGGCTGTCGACCATCGTCGGCGCCGACGAGATCATCGTGCTGGACCAGGGCCGGATCGCCGAGCGCGGCACCCACGCGCGGCTGTTGGCCGCCGACGGGCTCTACGCCAGCATGTGGAACCGGCAGCGAGAGGCCGAGGAGGCTCGCGAACGGCTCGCCCAGGTCGGCGACGACGGCACGGCACCGAATCGCCTGCCGCCGGCCGTCACCGAATCGTCGGAGGATTCCACCACCGACGCAGGTGAGAAGCCCTTGCCGACCGCCGCGGAATAGTCGATTTAGGGCCTCTCCCGCCAAACGGGGCGGGGAAACGCAAGCGAGTCCTGATGTCGATCGCCAATTCCGTCCGCGCGCAGATCCCGCCGATCCACCCGGAGGGCTATCCCTTCATCGGCGGCTTCGCGCTGGCGAGCCTGATCCTGTTCTGGATCTGGACCCCGCTGGGCTGGATAGGGACGCTGCTCACGATCTGGTGCGCGCTGTTCTTCCGCGATCCCGTCCGGGTGACGCCGCTGCGCGACGGCATCGTGGTGTCGCCGGCCGATGGCCGCGTCTCCATGGTGGTGCAGGCGCTGCCGCCGGCCGAGCTCGGCCTCGGCGACAAGCCGCTGCCGCGGGTCTCGGTGTTCATGAGCGTGTTCAACTGCCACGTGAACCGCAGCCCGGTGGCCGGCCGCATCGACCGCATCGCCTACCGGCCCGGCGCCTTCATCAATGCCGAGCTCGACAAGGCGAGCGAGGACAATGAGCGCAATTCGCTGGTCATATCGAGCTCCAACGGGCAGATCGGCGTGGTCCAGATCGCGGGCCTGGTGGCGCGCCGCATCGTCTGCTTCGTCAAGGAAGGCCAGTCGATCGGCGCCGGCGAGCGTTTTGGCCTGATCCGCTTCGGCTCGCGGCTCGACGTCTACCTGCCGGAGGGCACCAAGGCGCTGGTCTCCGAAGGCCAGACCGCGGTTGCCGGCGAGACCATCCTGGCGGATTTCCGCGGCGCCGATCCGGGCCGCACCTATCGCGCCGATTAACGCTGTTTTAGCCGGTCGATCAGCCGGTTCCGGCTCCGATGGCGAAGCGGGGCGGCGCTTGCTATATTGCTGGCCATGATGCCATCAGACCCCAACTCCATCGAGTTGCGCCGCCGCCGGTTCCGCCCGATCCCGGTGCGGATGCTCGTGCCGAACATGATCACGCTGCTGGCGATCTGCGCCGGCCTCACCGCGATCCGGCTGTCGACTGAAGGGCGGATGGAGCTTGCGGTCGCCGCCATCGTGTTCGCGGCGATCCTCGACGGCATCGACGGCCGCGTCGCCCGCATGATCAAGGGCCAGTCGAAATTCGGCGCCGAGCTCGACAGCCTCGCCGACTTCGTCAATTTCGGCGTCGCGCCCGGCCTGATCCTGTATTTCTGGCAGCTGCATGAACTGAACAACGGCGGCTGGATCGCCGCGATGGTGTTTGCGATCTCCGGCGGCCTGCGGCTGGCGCGCTTCAATGCCTCGATCGACGATCCGAACAAGCCGGCCTTCGCCGCCAATTATTTCACCGGCGTGCCGGCGCCGGCCGGCGCGATCACCGTGCTGCTGCCGATCTATCTCGCCTTCCTCGGCGTGCCGATGCCGCCGGCGACCTTGACCGCGTTCTACACGCTCTTGATCGCCTTCCTGATGGTGTCGCGGCTGCCGGTATTTTCAGGCAAGACCGTGAAGATGCGCGTGCCGCCCGAGATGGTGCTGCCGGTGTTCGTGGCGGTGGTGTTCTTCGTCGCGCTGCTGATCGGTTACCCCTGGCACATCCTCTCGGCCGGCTCGCTGGCCTATTTGATCAGCCTGCCCTGGGGCTGGAAGTCCTACCGCGACCAGGAGCGCCAGCTTGCCGCGCAGACGCAGGGTGCGAGCGCGCCTGCGGCGCAAGCTGCTGCTCCTTACACGGCGCCGGTCACAGAGAGTGACCACGACGATCGTCCGACGCATCTGCATTGAGCGCACAGCCTGATCCGTCATCCTGAGGAGCGCGCAGCGCGTCTCGAAGGATGCACGGCCCGGCTGGCGGCCGTCGACCCTTCGAGACGCGCGCAAAGGCGCGCTCCTCAGAGGGTGTGATTTTTTTGGGCGTTTCAGCGAGCATTATAGCCGAAAGCAGGCGCGGTGTGATCCTCTGGCGATGATGGATTCGCGGGAGGTGATGTTGGCTGCCGATGAGTTGTTTGGAGACCTGCCGGAGCAGGCGAAGCCACAAGCCGAAGCGGGCTTGCCCGGCGCTCCGCGGCTGCGTGAGCCACAGCGCGACCAGATTGCGCTGCGAGCGGTTGATATTGAGAGCCTGATCGGGGAAGACCATCCAGTGCGACTGATCTGGTCCTATGTCGAAGAGCTTGATCTGAGTGAGTTGGAGAACCGGATCAAGGCTCGCGGCGATCGTCCCGGTCACCCCGCGACATCGCCCCGGCTTTTGCTGGCGCTGTGGCTCTATGCCACCAGCGAGGGCGTTGGCAGCGCGCGGGCGTTGGAGCGGCTGTGCGAGAGCCACGATGCCTATCGCTGGCTGTGCGGCGGGGTGTCGGTGAACTATCACCTGCTGGCGGACTTCCGGGTCGGCAATGCCGATCTGCTTGACCGACTGCTCAGGGAGCATCTGGCAGCGTTGGCAAAGGCCGGTCTCGTCGATCTGGAGACCTTGGCGCAGGATGGCGTGCGGGTCCGAGCCAGCGCCGGGGCGGCCTCGTTCCGGCGCGAGGCGACACTGGACAAGCATTTGGCGCAGGCTGAGGCCGTGGTGGAAGACCTCAAGCGCGAGGTCGACACCCGCTCGGACGCCAGCAATCAGCGTGCCCGGGCAGCCAAGGAGCGCGCCGCGCGGGAACGCAGCGCGCGGGTGAAGGCGCCGCAGACGGCGCTCGCCGAGATCAAGCAGCAGCGCAAGGAGCGCGAAGACAAGCGCGGTAACGGCAAGAAGCCGAAGGAGCCGCGCGCGTCCACGACGGACGCCGATGCACGGATCATGAAGATGGCGCACGGCGGCTTCCGCCCGGCCTACAACGTGCAGGTGACGAGTGCGGCCGGTCAGCCAATCGTCGTCGACGTCGAGGTCCGCAACACCGGGTCCGATCGCGGGCTGATGCGCCCGATGCTGGAGCGGCAGCGTGCGCGGCCCGGAGGGTTGCCCAAAAACCATCTCGTCGATGGCGGCTTTGGCAGCGCCGAGGACATTGAATGGGCGCATGCCGAGGGCATCGATATCTTTTGTCCGCCCACGCAATCCAAGCATGGCACCGACCCATACCGGCCTCGGCGCGGCGACGGCCCAGGGGTGTTGGCCTGGCGCGCGCGAATGGAGAGCGAAGCGGGCAAGGCCCGGTACAAGCCCCGTTCGATTTGCGAATGCATCCATGCCCGCTGGCGCAACTGGAACCTGCGGCAATTGACCGTGCGCGGCATCGAGAAGGTCCGTGCCGTCGTGTTCTGGTACGCCCTCGTCAACAACATCCTGCAAGGCAACCGCCTCTCCAGGGCCTAAACGAGAGGTCATCGCCGAACTCGAACTCAAACCTGCCAATTGCTGCGACGAACAGCCGCCAAAAACTCCGCAGGAGCCGAATCCATCACAAGCTCTCAGGGTGACGGTGATGGAGTTGTGGCGACAAAGCACTTCCCAAATATCAGCCATGAGCGTGGTTCGGTTGGGTTCGCCGCTGATCTCGGCTATAGGCTGAGACGGCCAGCTAGAGCATGATCCGGAAAAGTGGAGACCGGTTTTCCGAAAAGATCATGCTCAAAACGAAGAGATGAGATCATGATGCGTTTCCGTGGAAACGCATCATGATCTGAACGCCAAAAAACAGGAGAGAAACGCCGTGACGACATCCGCTTCCGCCCCGCTGCCTGCTTCCGTCCTCGAGGCGTTGGGGCGCTATGACACGCCGACGATCTGCAACGCGATGGAGATCGTGGCACCTGAGCGCCGTCTGATCGGCTACACCGTAAAGCCGCTGGTCTGCCCGTTCCCGACGCTGCCGCCGATCGTCGGCTATGCGCGCACGGTTGCGATCCGCTCGGTGCTGAAATCCGGCCTCTCGGCCGAGGAGCAGTCGAAGCGCCGCATCGAATACTACGAATATGTCGGCACCGGCTTCGGTCCGCGCATCTCCGTGATCCAGGACATCGACGGGCCCGACGTCGGCTACGGCGCATTCTGGGGCGAGGTGCAGAGCGCCGTGCACAAGGCGCTCGGCTGCCTCGGCGTCATCACCGACGGCTCGATCCGCGACATCCCGCAATGGGCGCCGGGCTTCCAGGCGCTGGCCGGCTCGATCGGCCCGTCGCACGCCTGGGTCCATGCCGAAAGCTTCGGCGGCGAGGTCCGCGTCGCCGGCATGACGGTGCGCTCCGACGACCTGATCCACGCCGACAGCCACGGCGCGATCGTGATCCCCTACGAGGTCGCGGCCAAGCTGCCGGAGGCCGCCGAGCTCTGCGGCCGCCGCGAGACTCCGATCCTCGACATCGCGCGCAGCAAGGACTTTTCGCTCGAGAAGCTGAAGGACGCGCTGAAGCGCTCGGCGGAAATCCACTAGGCGCTGAGTCTCCACCGCGGTCTCCCGATCACCTCTCCCAAGGGAGAGGTGAACGTCCGCCACTGCCCACTTGCGATCAGGTAGGCGCGACCTTGACGATCTCGTTCGCACCGCGAATGGTCATGTCGATCGCGACATAGAGGATCACCGCGAGGCCGACATAGGCGATCCAGCGATGGTTCTGCAACAGCCGCGCGATGAAGCTGGCGGCGGCGCCCATCATCGCGATCGAGAGCGCCAGCCCGAACACCAGCACGATCGGCTGCTCGCGCGCCGCGCCCGCGACCGCCAGCACATTATCGAGCGACATCGAGACGTCGGCAACGATGATCTGGGTGGTGGCCTGCCACAACGTCTTGCGCGGCACCGCTGCGCCGTCGGCGGCATGCCCGGCCGTGGTCTCGTGCCCGCTGGCGCGCAGCTCGCGCCACATCTTCCAGCACACCCAGAGCAGCAGGATGCCGCCGGCCAGCAGCAGGCCGACGATCTGCATCAATTGCGTGGTGACGAGCGCGAACAGGATGCGCAGCAAGGTCGCGGCGCCGATGCCGATCAGGATCGCCTTGCCGCGTTGCTGCGCCGGCAGGCCGGCCGCGGCGAGGCCGATCACGACGGCGTTGTCGCCGGCCAGCACGAGGTCGATGACGACGACTTGCAGCAGTGCGCTGAGGGCGTCGAGTGAGAACAGTTCGGACATAAGTCGTATTCCCCTTGAGGTCGGGGAGTGGACCGTCTCGACGAAATCGGCTGTCGCCATCACACCGACGGCATATCCGCCGCGACGTTGTCACATCGCGGGTCGAGGCAGGGGCCACTCCAACTGAGTTCCAGTCCGACATCGCAGCTTGTGGCTGCCAGAGGGGCCCGGCCTGGGATTACGGTCGTGTCACCGGACGCATTGCTGCTTCTTCCTCGAAGAACAGCGCCGCCTGATCCGGCTCGCCGAGGATCGCCGCGGCGCATCCCATGAAGGTGAATGCACCGGCAAAATCCCACAGCGTGAGGTTCGCCACGCTCGAACGCACGTGGATCACGCGCGCCGCAAGTGCGGCGATGGCTGCCTCTGCGAACAACAGCAGGCTGAGCGCGGGCAGCACGAGTGCGAACTCAACCAGATGCACCGTCAGGACAATCGGCAGCGCAGTCAGCGCTGCGAAGAGCAGGAGCATGCCGAATGGTTCCAGCGAGGGAGCCTTCCGCGAGAGCCTGTCCGGAATGGTCGAGGACATTCCAAATCCCTGCCGATGCAGATCCTTCGATCGGAGTCTTGTCGTTCATCCCGAGATTATCAGAATGCACTTGCCTTGGCGCGCGGCGCTGCGCCGCGCGACCGCAGGCCGCGCGACATTGTGCACCTCGCGGCCATCAAGGAAGGGCGTTGGCGGGCCATTTCGGCGCCGTTCTGGCCGGATGGTGCTGCGGCATGCCATGGCAAAGTCCGCAGCGGGGATTTATCTTTGCTGGCAGCGCTGGGCGAACGATCGAAAGGCTATTTCGATGAACATGGCAGGCAAGACGGTGCTGATCACCGGTTCCACCGACGGCGTCGGCCGCTACGTGGCGACGAAGCTGGCATCTCGCGGCGCCCGGGTCCTGATCCACGGCCGCGACACCAAGCGGGCGCAGACGCTCGCTGACGAGATCAAGCGGGTCAGTGGCCGCGAGCCGATGTTCTACCAGGCCGACCTGTCCTCGCTCGCCGAGGTCCGCGAGTTCGCCCAGCTGGTGCTCGACGACCAGGAGCGCCTCGATGTGTTCGTCAGCAATGCCGGCATCGGCTCGCAAAACGAGGGGCCGGCGCGGCAGACCAGCAAGGACGGCCACGAGCTGCGCTTCGCGGTCAACTATCTCGCCGGCTTCCTGCTCGCGCATCTCTTGCTGCCGCGGATCAGGGAGAGTGCTCCGGCGCGCATCGTCAATGTCGCCTCGCTCGGCCAGCATCCGATCGATTTCGACGACGTGATGATCACGAAGAACTACAGCGGCGCCCGCGCCTATGCGCAGAGCAAGCTGTCGCAGATCATGTTCACGATCGATCTTGCCGCGGAGCTCGAAGGCTCCGGCGTCACCGTCAACTCGCTGCACCCGGCGACCTACATGAACACCACGATGGTGCGGGCCTCTGGTGCCACGCCGATCTCGACCGTCGAGCAGGGCGGCGACGCCATCCTGCGTCTGGTCCAGGACGATGACGTCGCCGGCAAAAGCGGGTTATTCTTCGACGGCAAGCGCGAGGCCCGCGCCCATGCCCAGGCCTATGATGCCGACGCGCGCAAGCGGCTCAAGGCGTTGAGTTTGAAGCTTACGGGGTTGCGGGCGACCTGACGCGGCGCGACGCCGGGACGTCCTGGGCGCGGATCACCTCGAACAGCGCTTGCACGCGTCGCAACGCCTGCGCGATCATCGCGCCGGCTTGTCGGCACGCTGTTGGCAAGGATTCATCCCGCGTCGCGTGCACACCTGCAGGGCGACATTGTCATTGTCCTATCAAAATTGATGTGTGGCGATGCGCCCCACCTCATAAGTGGTACTGCTTCTTTACCATTTACGTTGAATTTCCTCGCTCCTTAACTGGAAAAGTTCCATTCGGAGGCTTGGCCTCAAATTCATTGGACGGCGTTTATTTGCTTCTCCACTTGGGTTGCAGCGGTTTGCAGCAGATCGAGGGAGCATGGCATGCAACGACATTTGATCATCCTTTTGCAGACACTTCTCTCCGCGATTGATCGTTCGGGCGGGGTCGAGGGGGCGTACGCGAAGTAGCAGGCAAGCTCTCGCTACGCCCAGTTGCATTGACTGCCAGAAACTGACGTCTCCTCCGGCGACGGATGCCGCCGGCGAGTGCACGCACGCGTTTTGTTGACCTGAAACCAGGGGCTATCGCGCGCCCGGGCCGTTGCCGCTTGGGCCGGAGCAGGAGCAAGGCGAACCCGCCTTTCCGAGGGAGGAAATCATGGCAGTGCTGACCATCAACGGCAATCTCATCATCGACGAAGCCGCTAGCTTGCAGACCAGCGGCACCGACAACGACACCGGCGTGCTGGCGGGGCCCGACAACGAAGTTGCCTGGTCTTACCTGCTTGCGAACATGAGCGCAGCCCTCAAGACCAGTCTGGGCATTACGGCTGGCTCCACCGGCGAAGAGTCGGGTGACACGAGCGTGGTGTTTCCGCAGGCTGCGGCGCGGACGATCGGTAGTGCCGGCACCGATTTTATCCAGCTCGGCACGACCACCGTCACCGACCTGCAGTTCTCGAACTCCTCGGGAGGAGCGATCGCCAACGGCACGGCGACCCAGATTTTCGCCACCGGCGATGGCGCACAGATTTTCCTCTACACCGATTCCAACAGCCACATCCTGCTTGGGCGCGAGGGCACAACGTCGGACGGCGGCCTAACCTGGCAAGCCAGTTCCACAGGCACCGTCGCCTTCGCGATCGTGCTGGACGAGAGCATCACCTCCGGCAACGTGACGGGCGGCACCGTCTGGACCATCCAGTACGAGGCGTTGAAGCACACCAACACCAGCGGGATCGACGACGCCGATACGCTTGACCTTTCCGGCCTCGTCGATGTGAAGGCCTTTTTCACCACGACGACGACCGTCAACTTCGGCGATTTCAGCCACGTGCCGTCCGGATCTGATGACTGGTCGGCGATCGAACAGACCGCGACCGCCGGGACGGACACCAGCGATCCCGACATGCTCATCACCGGCCTGGCGCCGGGCTCGAAGGTGACCGTCAGCACACAGGGCCTCGGCAATAATTCGCAGGCGCTCAATCCCGGAGAGGCGGTGCGCGTAGATGTCGTCAATCACGTGAACTACCCCGACTTCCCCCTGACAAATCCAGACGTGCATGATCTGACCAAGCTCAGCTACACGTCGCACGTGGCCTCGGTGACGGAGGCGAGCTTTTCAGTGACCCAAGTGAATCCCGGGAACGCGAACACCACCGTCAAGGTGCACATATATGCCTTCAACGAAACAGGTAATCTCCAGGGCGGCAATCTTGTCTCGACCGCCAGCATCGGCAGCGGCGGCTTGACCGGCAACGACCAGACGCTGGTCCCGATCCTCGGCAACACGATCAAGGTGTATTCCGACCTCGCGAAGACCCAGTTGGTCACGACGGGTATCACCATCACCGCTGCGGGCGACGGATCGTACTTCATCGATGGTCTGAAGAAGAACTACACCGTCGACTTCCAGGTCGCTGAATCCAGCCACATGGATCGCTTCGTGGTCGGCAACGCCCAACCGACCAGCGGAAGCGGATCCAATGTCAGCTTCGACGCCGGCAATTTCACATTCAGCGTCTCGAACACGACGAGCGACAGCGCGCATACGGGCATCGGCGGCAACCTGCTGTTCGAGGACGACGGGCCAAGCATCCTGGCGAACGGCACCGCCACCGCACTGCAGCTCGACGAGAGCTATGTTGCGGCCGGCTCCACCCCCAATGCAGCGAACACCACCACGTCCGGCAGCTTCAGCGGCCTGTTCACACCCCATTACGGCGCTGACGGGGCTGGAGCCGTTGGCGGCTACACGCTCGGCGTCAAGTCCGCCGGCGTCGATTCCGGACTGGTCGATTCCGTGACGGGACAGGCTGTTCTGCTCAGTATTGCGAGCGCCAACGACGCCAGCCACAACATCGTCATCGGAGATGTTATCGGCAAGACGAGCTCAGGCGGTGATCTCGTTTTCGGTGTTCACGTCGATTCGGCAGGAACCGTCACGTTCTCGGAATTTCGGGCCGTCAAGGAGGCGACCGCCGACACCACCAGCACTGGTGGAGCGGTCGGCGACAGTTCCGAAGCGAGCGCCACCATGACCGGGGACCTGATCACGCTCTCGGCCACTGCCACCGACAAAGACGGTGACACGAGCGCCGCCGCGGCGGCCAACATCGGAGACAAGTTCCTGCTCCTCGACGACGGTCCGAGCCTCAGCGGGGTGGAGAGCCTCTCCGGGCAGGACGCCCAGCATCCGGCGGTCGCGTTCTCCGCCGGCTCCTTGGGATCGGACTCGTTTACTTCACCCGATGGCGCAGACGGAGCCAAGGTCACGATCGATGCCGGCGCTGCCATCACCGGGCTCACACAGTCGTACAACGCCGATCATACAGTCCTGACCTACAAGGATTCCGGCGGCAACGGTGTCTACCAACTGAGCGTAACCGACACGGGCTACACCTTCACAGTGCTGCAGACGATCGCCAACCCACCGGAGACGCTCAACTTCAGCGCCATCAAGTCGGGGAGCCCGGTCGAGACGCTCAATGTCAGCACAAGCGGCGGCCACCACATCGTCTTCAACGGACTCCTGTTCCCCGCCGCCGATACAGGTGCCCTCGGAATTCAAACGCAGGCCCAGTTGCTGGCCGCGGATCTCGGCAACTCGAACCCGGCCGACGACCTCAACCCCGACAATATCGGGTTCGGAGTGAAGAACGGGCAGGCGTCGCAGATCAACATGAACGAGGGCTTCTTCTTCAATGAAGGGAGCGGCCTCAACCTCAAGAATCTGGCCTTCGACGTGGCGGGAATCGGCAACGTCGCCAGCATCAAGGCGGAGTATTGGCTGTTCAACTCCGCGGGCGATTTGATCGACTACGAGAACCCAACCATCAGCGGTCTCAAGCAAGGCAACGTCCACGTCACCGTTGCGGACTTGGGCAATAGTATTGTCCCCGGCACCAATCACGATGCCGCCGGAGAAACATTCTCGACCGGATACATCCGGTTCTACTTCACCCCGGTCGACACCAACGCGGGTGTCCGCATCATCAACTTCACCACCCAGGTGGCCGCCCCGGTGAACGATCAGGACATCCAGTTCCGGATCGTCAACACCGACGCCGATGGCGATACGGCCAAGGCCACCTTCAACGTGCTCGTGGACAACCCGGATTCGACGACCGTGAGCCACTGGCCGTTGGCCTAGTTCCGTCGCGCGCGGAGACGCATCCGACATGGATGCGTCTCCGCGCCGCCGAGCCAAGGCCTCTCGAGTTCGGAATCCGCCAGGAAAGCCTCTAGGAATCGATGCGCGTGTTGGACATTCTCTCGGAGTGCTGGAATCAGGTCGCAGCCGGCGTACAAGCCTGGTTCGGCCCGGCTCTCGACGGGCCGCGCGATTTCATGCTTCGCGCGGCGCTGCCTATCGTGGCGGCAATCATCCTGCTCCGCTTGGCACTACGGCGACGGGCGCTAGCGCGCCTTGCCCCGGCCGGCGATCCCAACGCCTCATCGCCCGCACACGATCTTCCGTCGCTGCTCCGGGCGTGCCGCGACGTGCTGATCGGCATCGGCCTGATCACGGCCATGCTGAACGTGCTATATCTCACCAGTTCGTTCTTCATGCTGGAAGTCTATGACCGCGTGGTGCCGAGCCACAGCGTGCCGACGCTCGTCGGCCTCGTCGTCCTGGTCTGCGGCCTCTACCTCTTCCATGCATTCCTTGACATCTTGCGCGGGCGCATCCTGATCCGCATCGGCGACTGGCTCGATCGCGCATTCTCCGAGCGCGCTTATGACATTGTCGCCCGCTGGCCGCTGCGGGCGCGCATCAGCGGCGACGGGCTGCAGCCGATGCGCGACCTCGATCAGGTCCGCAGTTATCTCTCGGGGCTCGGCCCGACCGCGCTGTTCGACCTGCCGTGGATCCCGTTCTATCTGACAATCTGTTACCTCTTCCACCCGCTGCTTGGGCTCACCGCGTTGATCGGCGCGCTGCTCCTTGTTTTGCTGACGCTGGTCACCGACCGGCTGACGCGCGCGCACACCAGGGACATCACCGGGCGGGTGGCGCAGCGCAATGCCCTGGCCGAGGCCAGCCGCCGCAATGCCGAGGTATTGCAGGCCATGGGCATGCGCGGGCGGCTCTCCGCGCGCTGGGCGGCGGCGAACGAGGGTTACATGGCCAGCCAGAGGCGCGCCGCCGACATCGCCGGAGGCTTCGGCTCCGCCTCCAAGGTGCTGCGCATGGCCTTGCAATCGGCGGTGCTCGGCGTCGGTGGCTATCTGGTCATTCGACAGGAGGCGAGCGGCGGGATCATCATTGCCGGCGCCATCCTCACGTCGCGCGCGCTCGCCCCCGTCGAGCTCGCCATCGCGCACTGGAAAAGCCTGGTCGCTGCCCGGCAAAGCTGGAAACGTCTGCAGCAATACTGGGCGCAGCTCCCGGACGAGTCGGAGAAGACTCCGCTGCCCCCGCCGTGCAAAAGCCTCGCCGTCGAGACCGTCTCCGTGGCGCCACCAGGCGATCAGCGCGCGGTGGTGCTCGAGGTTTCCTTCACACTACAGCCCGGACAAGGGCTCGGTATCGTCGGCCCGAGTGCGGCGGGCAAGTCATCGCTGGTGCGCGCCTTGGTCGGCGTCTGGACGCCGGTGGGTGGCAAGGTGCGCCTCGACGGTGCCGCCCTCGAACAGTGGAATTCGGAAGCACTCGGCCGGCATATCGGCTATCTGCCACAGGATGTCGAGCTGTTCGCCGGCACGGTGGCCCAGAACATCGCCCGATTTGATCCCGAACCCGACGTGCCGGCGGTCATCGCAGCCGCGACAGCGGCCGGTGTGCATGAGACAATCCTGCAACTGCCTGATGGCTACGACACGCAGATCGGCGAAGCCGGAGCGGCGCTCTCGGCCGGGCAGCGCCAGCGCATCGCGCTCGCCCGCGCACTTTACCACGATCCTTTCCTGGTGGTTCTCGATGAGCCCAATTCGAACCTGGACATGGAGGGCGATCAGGCCCTGACGCGAGCCATCATGGGCGTGCGCGCACGCGGCGGCATTGTCATCGTCGTCGCGCACCGGACCAGTGCGCTCGCCGGCGTCGACTGGCTAATGGTGATGTCGCAGGGGCGTGTGCAGACGCTCGGGCCGAAGGACGCGCTGCTGGCCCAGATGATGCAGCCGCGGCCGGCTCCGGTACCGCTCAAGGTCGTGAGTGAGGGAGCGAGCCCATGAACGAGCTCGTGAATCGCGAGCCGGCCGACGTCGTGCCGCTCTCGATCCGCCGCCACCTCGGCGCGGGGCTCGCGGGCGTCATCCTTCTCGGCGGCGCCGTCGGCGGCTGGGCTGCCACGACGGAACTCGCGGGAGCCGTCATCGGCACAGGCACGCTGGTGGTCGAGAGCTACAGCAAGAAGGTGCAGCACCCGACCGGCGGGGTGGTAGGCGCACTCAATGTCCGAGAGGGCTCCAGGGTGAAGGCCGGAGACGTGCTGCTGCGCCTCGACGAGACGGTGACGCGGGCCAACCTTCTGGTCATTCTCAAGAGCCTCGACGAGCTGGCGGCGCGTCAGGCCAGGCTCGAGGCGGAGCGTGACGACCAAAGCCGCGTCGACTTCCCGTCCGACCTTGTCGCGCGTATCTCCGACACGGACGTGGCGCGCGTGGTCGTCGGCGAGTACAGGCTGTTCGAGCTACGCCGCATCGCCCGAGCAGGCAAGAAGGCCCAGCTCAACGAGCGCGTCGGCCAATTGCGCGAGCAGATCCGCGGCCTGGAAGAGCAGATCGCCGCGAAAGACGGCGAGACGACGTTCGTCGACCAGGAGCTCGCCGGCGTGCGCGATCTGTGGCGCAAGAAGCTGGTCCAGATCACGCGCGTGACCACACTCGAGCGCGATGCCGTGCGCCTGCACGGCGAACGCGGCGCTCTGGTCGCCTCCATCGCCGAAGCGAGGGGCCGGATTACCGAGACCGCGCTGCAAATCATTCAGATCGATCAGGATCTCCGCACCGAGGTGGGAAAGGAGCTTGCCGAGATTCGCGCGAAGACCTCGGAACTGGTGGAGAAGCGGGTGGCTGCCGAGGATCAGCTCAAGCGCATCGATATCCGCGCGCCGCAGGACGGCACTGTGCAGCAGCTCGCGCTGCACACGATCGGCGGCGTCGTCACCGCCGGCGAGCCGATCATGCTGATCGTCCCCGCCAACGACTTGCTCGTCGTCGAGGTGCGCATCGCCCCGCAAGAGATCGATCGCGTGTCCGTCGGCCAGCCGGTGCTGCTGCGTTTCACCGCCTTTAACCAGCGGACAACGCCGCAGCTCAACGGTGAAGTGAACCACGTGTCCGCTGATGTCACGACCGACCAGAAAAGCGGAGCGAGCTTCTATGTCATCCGTATTGCGGTGACGGAGGCGGAGATGGCCCGCCTCGGCAATGTGAAACTGATCGCGGGCATGCCGGTCGAAGCCTATATTCAGACCGGGCAGCGCACGGTGATGTCTTACCTTTTCAAGCCGTTCTCCGATCAGTTGATGCGCGCCTGGCGCGAGCGCTAAAGCGCGATGAGATTTGGTTGAATCGTCATCGCGCTTTAGCTCTGTGTTTGAGCATGATCTCCGCGCAAACGTTCCGCGTTTGTCGCGAGGGAAAACCGCTTCGCAGTTTTCCGGATCATGCCTTAACTCTGCCAGGGAGTGTTGCGGATGCGGGCGCAGGCATTCGGCTTGCGAAACGTCGGATCGCGATCTTCGATGTAGTCGAAATTGACGGTTCCGAAGGTGGTCTGGGGCTTCTTCAAGGCCGAGCAAGTCTGGATCTCGAGAAACTCGTTCTTGAAATCACCGCGCGGAAATGCGGTGATCACCTGCTGGCGCTGCTCCGCCGTATAGTCGTCATATCCAATGCCCACGACATCGACCAAAACCCCCGCGTTGGTGAGCGCGATTTCCGGCCGCATGAACTGTGGAATCCCGGGAGTGGTATGCAGCGCAATGGCTTCCCACACCAGATCACTGTTTGCTTCTGCGATGCCGCGCGCCCGGAGAAATTCGCGCGCAGCATCGGCACCGTCGACCTCAAAGCGTTTGGTCTCGGTGTGGTAGGGATCGACAAGGCCTAGATCGTGAAACAGGGCCGCGACGTATAGCAGCTCGGAATCGAATTTCAGCTTCTGGCGGATTCCCTTCATCGCACCGAATACGTAGACCCGAACCGAATGGTTGAACAGCATCTCGTTTTCATATTGGCGAACCAGCTCGGCTGCCTCGCGGGCCAGCTTGCTATCGGGAATCTTGATGCCGGAAATCTCGGTCATTGGCAGGCTCCATCTTTCTCCGTGCGATCGATCTTCATCAAGCCGCCCGCGCGACCGCGGCCTGTGGCGTGTTGCGGAAGCTGATCGCCATGCGATTGTAGGCATTCATCAGGCTGATCGCGATGGTCAGGTCGACGAGCTCGCGTTCGTCGAAGACCGTGCGGGCAGCCTGGTAAGCCTGATCCGGCACGCCGGTATCGGCGACGCGGGTCACCGTTTCCGCCCATGCGAGCGCCGCGCGTTCGCGCTCGTCGAAGAGGTCGCCGGCTTCTGCCCACGCTTGCAGCAGTGCCAGCTTTTCGATCTTCACCCCGCTCTTGAGCAGGTCGCGCGTGTGCATGTCGAGGCAATAGGCGCAATTGTTGATCTGCGATATGCGCAGGTAGACGAGGGTGACCAGCGTGGCGGGCAGGTTGCTTTGCAGGACGTAGCCGTAGACGCCGCCGAGGGCTTTGACGCCGGCCGGCGCGATGCGGTTGTAATCGAGACGCATGCTCATGATGGGCTCCTTATTGGTTGTTCTGTTTGACGGGAGTGGTCAGCTCCCTGTCGTCGGTATCGACGACGAACACTGCGAGCAGCTTTGCCGGCGTGGTCGTGCTGGCGTTGCGGCTGACGGGATGGCGCGAACCCGGCGTCTCGTAGAAGCTTTCGCCGGCGTGGTAGACCCGCGTCGGTCCGTCATTGACCTGCGATTCAATTTCACCTGACAGCACGTAGCCGAGGATGAAGGCCGATTTGGCGTGGACATGCGGCGGCGACGCCGCGCCCGGCGCATAATCCACGACGACGGCGATCAGCGACTTGCCAGGAATATTGGTGATCGGCTGCTGGAAGGTCGGCGTGACCGTCTGACCCATGTCATGGGCTGCGGCAGGCGTTCCCCAGGCGATGGCGAGGGCGGCGCAGGCGGCGAGGAGGGATGGTCGTTGCATGGTCGGTGCTCTCCTTTGCTCGTATAGGTGCCTTCACTTTGGTCCATAAAAAAGCACCAAGAACCGACAAAAATCGTGTACCAGAGGCCATGACCGGGCGCCTGCGACTGGAACTGGATCGGTCCGCGAAGACACCGCTGGCGGAGCAGATCCGCTGCGGCATCAGGGCCGCGATCGAGAGCGGCGTGCTCGCCCCCGGCGCGCGTCTGCCGTCCTGGCAGGACCTTGCGGCTCAGCTTGGCGTTGCGCGAGGCACCGTGCGCGCGGCTTATGAAAGGCTTTCGTCTGCGCAGTTGATCGTCGCGTCTCGCGCGCGGGGAACGCATGTCGCGGATCGGCCGTCCTTTGCCACCGTGCAGGACGAAGCGGCTCCCGACCCCGGCTCGTTCATGGAGACGTATCAGGAGCTCATCGCGGGGCCGGCGATTTTCCAGATGGGCGTACCCGCGCAGGCGACATTCCCTGCCAAACTGTTCTCGCGGCTGCACACCCAGGCGGTTCGTGCAGGTATGAGCGCGCCGGCCCTCTATCCGGATCCGCGCGGCGAACTGGAACTGCGGCGCGAGATCGCAGCCTATCTTGCGCTGGCGCGCGGGATCACGTGCACAGCCTCCCAGATCTTCATCACGGGAGGCTTCAGCGGCGGCCTCGGATTGACGCTTCGTGCGCTCGGCCTTGAAGGGAAGAAAGTCTGGATCGAGGAGCCGGGCTTTCCCTTCACCCGGCACGGTCTCGCGCTTGCGCGGATGTCGATTGCACCGATCCCGGTCGATGCCGACGGCATCGACGTCGGTTACGGCCTCGAACACGCACCTGATGCCGCGCTGGCGGTGGTCACTCCCGGACAGCAGGCACCGCTCGGTTTCACGCTCTCGCTGGCAAGACGCGCGCGTCTGCTCGACTGGGCCGCTCAGAGGCGAGCTTGGGTGATCGAGGATGACTATCTGAGCGAGCTTCAGTTGAAGGGCCGCGCCACGCCGGCGCTCGCCTCGCTCGATCGTGCCGGGCGCGTCATTCACATCGGATCGTTCAGCAAAACCCTGACGCCGGCCTTGCGGCTTGGTTTTGTCGTAGCTCCGCCGTCGATGATGTCCCGGTTTGCCGAGATCGCGGCGTGTCTCGCCCCGGCGCCCGGCCCCCCGGTGCAGCTCGCGATCGCCGAATTCATCCGCGACGGCCACTATCTGCGGCATCTTCGCCGCACCAAGCGGGTCTACGCAGCGCAGGGCGATGCATTGCTCAGGTGTCTGCGGCCGCGCGCCAGGATGGTGAGCGTCGGTGGATTGGCCGCGATCCTGCGACTGCCGGACGGAACGTCCGACCTTCAGATCGCGAGAGAACTGGCATCGTTCGGCTTGGCGCCGACGCCTCTGTCGCTCTGGTATGCGTCGAGCGCTTCAGCGCGATCCGGCCTGGTGCTCGGCATCGCCACGTCTCCGCAAAACAGGATCGAGGCGTCCTGCGACCGGCTCTTCAACGTCATCGATCGGCTCACGGCACACGGCCCCGCGTAGGCCGGTATGCCGCAAGGCTTCCAGAGCTCACGAAGTCTGCTTCGCCTCGACCGGCTTTGTCGCGAATTGCGGAAACGTCTCGGCGACAACCGGCCCGTCGAGCCGCCACGAATAACAGCCGCCGACGAAGAACGGCGGCTCGGTGACGTCGCGCTGGTGATCGAGCGCGCCGCGGCCCTGCGGGTCCTTGCCTGATGTCGCGGTCTGGAACAGCGTCGTCACTGCGGGACCCAAGAGCTCGGCGAGATGGGTGCAGGTCTCGAGCTTGCCGATCTTGCGTCTGACAATGTCGCGCCAGCCCTTGCCGATCCGTTCGCCGACCAGCCGCTGCAAAATACCTTCGACGTCGAGGCAGGACGGGTAGGGCGTCGCGGCCATATTGGTGCCGGTCTCGCGGATCGTAAAACTGTCGTCGATCGCGAGCCGCAGGCGAATGTCGTGCACGGGATCCTCGGGCTGCTGCAGGCCGCGATGCTGGTCCTGCCGCGCATAGGGCTTGGTGTCGACCAGTCGCGCCTCGACCTCCCACAGCCCGTCGTCGCGGAGATAGCCCAGGCATGCGACGGAGCGGCGGTGCATCAGGCGGCGAGGCTTGCCGTCGGCGTTGGTATCAGGTGCGGACATCGGAACTCGCTGGATTGAATTGAATCAATCCAATCGGCAGCAAGCTACGATGTCAACGTGCACGGCCCGCGCAGTGCCATGCATCGCGTAGGGCGGGTTAGCCGGAGGCGTAACCCGCCATCTCTCCACGCGAGAGATTTGTGGCGGGTTACGCTTTGCTAACCCGCCCTACCGTTCTGAGCTCTCGGCCTCAGCTCACCCGCCGCTCGCGGTTCTCCCAATACGGCTTGCGCAGCTCGCGCTTCAGGATCTTGCCGGCGCCGGAGAGCGGCAGTGGCGTTGCGGTGATGTCGACGCTGCGCGGGCATTTGTAGCCGGCGATCAGCGCCTTGCAGTGCTCCATCAGCTCTTCCGGCGTGGCGCTGGCGCCGCTCTTCATCACCACCACGGCGTGGACCTGCTCGCCCCAGCGCTCGCTCGGAATCCCGATCACCGCGCATTGCGCCACCGCCGGATGCTGGGCCAGCGCGTTCTCGACCTCGGCCGAATAGACGTTCTCGCCGCCGGAGATGATCATGTCCTTGACGCGGTCGACCACGTAGACGAAGCCGTCCGCATCCATGTAGCCGCCGTCGCCGGTGTGCATCCAGCCGTCGATCACGGCGCGCGCGGTTTCCTCCGGCCGCTCCCAATAGCCCATCATCACCATGTCGCCACGCACCGCGATCTCGCCGACCGTGCCCGTCGGTACGACCTTGTCGCTCGCGTCGACGATCTTGACCTCGGCGCCGAGCGTGGCGCGGCCTGCGCCACGATGCCGGCCCTTGGCGCGGCCGTCGCCGATATGCTCCTTCCAATGCAAGAGCGTCGCAATCGGCGACAGCTCGGTCATGCCGTAGGCTTGCGTGAATTCGACATGCGGCAGCGCCTTCATCGCCCGCGTCAGCACGGCGTCGCTGATGACCGAGGCGCCGTAAGCGATCCGCTTCAGCGACGACAGGTCGTAAGTGCCGAGCGTCGGGTGATCGACGAACATCTGGATCATGGTCGGCACCAGCAGCACGTCGGTGACGCGCTCCTTCTGCACCGCAGCCGCGACGCCGTCGGGCGTAAAGCTCTGGATCACGACGTTGGAGCCGCCGGACAGCAACACCGAATACATCGCTGCGCCATTGGCGAGGTGGAACATCGGGGCCGCGTGCAGGTAGATCGTGCTGCTCGGCCACAGGCCTTCGCCGAGCGCGTTGAGCGCATTGGCCATCAGATTGCCGTGGCTCAGCATCACGCCCTTGGAGCGGCCGGTGGTGCCGCCGGTGTAGAAGATGCCGGCGAGATCGTCTCGGGTGCGCATCGCATCCGCCATCGGTTCGCTGCGCGCGATCAGCGTGTCGTAATTCTCCATGCCTTCCGGCGTCGCGCCCTCGTCGGAATAGACCAGCTTGAGGCCGGGAATGGCGCTTGCCAGCGTCGCGCCGACCGCCGCGAACGCCTTGTCGACGAACAAGATGGTCGCGCGGCAGTCGCGCAGCGCATCCTCGTTCTCGATCGGAGACCAGCGGATGTTGAGCGGCACGATCACGGCGCCGGCCCAGCCGACCGCGAGGTAGAGTTCGAGATAGCGGTCGGAGTTCAGCGACAGGATCGCGACGCGGTCGCCATTGTCAGCGCCAAGCCCGCGGATCGCGGAGGCGAGGCGGGCGACACGGTCGCCGACCTCGCGCCAGTTGCGTCGCCGCTCACCGCAGACGACGGCGAGCCCGTTTGGATTGACCTGCAGCGCCCGCCGCAGTCCGTGTGTGATGTTCACTCGTCTCCTCCCTTGATGCGTTTCCCTTGCGAGGCGGTTTATCCGCCTTCTCTGCCGCCGGAACGGCTGCTTTGCGCGTCGTTGTCTCGCGCGTTGATGTGACTTGCGTTGTTGCTTTGGCGATGCCCTCGGTGAGGCGGATCGCGAATTCCTCGGCGACGGCGCGGCCGCTCAGCTCACCGCCGGGCTGGAACCAGTGTCCGATCCAGTTCAGCGAGCCTGCGATCGCGAACGCCGCGAGCTTCGGGTCGCACGGTCTCACCGAACCGTCCTTGACGCCAGCGGCAATATAGTCGCGGAAGGCGCGGTCGATCCGCCGCTTCGCGGTCTGCACGATCTTCCGGTTGTGCTCGCTGAGATCGCGGATGTCGAAGCGGACCAGGCTCTTGCCGTAGTCCTCGGTCATCAGCTCGGCATAGCGGACGATCAGCTTCCGCAGCTTGTCGAGCCCCGAGCCGCCGCCGGCCGAGGTCTCGGCAATGCAGTCGTCGACCAGCTCGTTGCCGATCGACCAGCACTCGTACAGGATCTCGTCCTTGCCGCGGAAGTAATTGTAGAGCGCCGGCTTGGTGATGTTGAGCCGTCTGGCGACCTCGTTCAGCGTGGCGCCGTGATAGCCCTGTTCGAGGAACAGCGCGACGGCCGTGCGCAACACCGCCTCGCGCTTCTCGTCGCGGGCGCGGCGCCGGCTCTCGAACGGCAGCCAGGGGGACTCGTTGCTGGAAGAGGGGGAGCTGGCGTCCATCGCGTCGGTTGTTGTCGCATTGACTCCGGAAGATCGCCCGTATATTACCCATGGGTAATAAATAGTCCAGTGGGTAATTTCCGGGAGGACACGCGATGACGTCTCGCACCTATGTTGCCGGGGTCGGCATGATCCCGTTCGTCAAGCCCGGCGCCAACGCGCCGTATCATGTGATGGGCGCGGAAGCCGCCAGGCTCGCGCTCGCCGATGCCGGGCTTGATTACGGCAAGGTCCAGCAGGCCTATGTCGGCTATGTTTATGGCGACTCCACCTGCGGCCAGCGCGCGCTGTATCCGGTCGGCATGACCGGCATCCCGATCGTCAACGTCAACAACAACTGCTCGACCGGCTCGACCGCGCTGTTCCTGGCGCGGCAGGCAATCGAGTCGGGTGCGGCGGATTGCGTGATGGCGCTCGGCTTCGAGCAGATGAAGCCCGGCGCGCTCGGGGCCGTGTTCACCGACCGCCCCAGCGCGTTCGACGATTTCGATGCCGCGGCCGACAGACTGGTCGACGCGCCCGGCGTGCCGCTGGCGCTGCGCTATTTCGGCGGCGCCGGCCTCAGCCATATGAAGAAGTACGGCACGCCGCTCTCCGCGTTCGCCAAGGTGCGCGCCAAGGCGAGCCGCCACGCCAAGAACAATCCGCTGGCGCTGTTCCGGAAAGAAGTCACCGCCGACGACGTGATGAACGACCAGGTGATCTGGCCCGGCGTGATGACGCGGCTGATGGCGTGCCCGCCGACCTGCGGCGGCGCCGCCGCGCGATCCTGGTCTCGGAAAAATTCGCCGACCAGCACGGCCTCAACAAGCAAGTCCGCATCGCGGCGCAGGCGATGACCACCGATACGCCGTCGACCTTCGGCGCCGGGGACATGATGCAGGTGGTCGGCTACGACATGGCGCGCGATGCCGCGAGCAAGGTCTACGAGGCGGCGGGCATCGGGCCCGGGGATCTCGACGTCGTCGAGCTGCACGACTGCTTCGCCCACAACGAGCTGATCACCTATGAGGGGCTCGGCCTCTGCGGGCAGGGTGAGGCCGCGAAATTCATCGACGACGGCGACAATACTTACGGAGGGAGGATCGTCACCAATCCTTCCGGCGGGCTGTTGTCGAAGGGCCATCCGCTCGGCGCCACCGGCCTTGCGCAGTGCTACGAGCTGACCCGGCAGCTGCGCGGCACCGCTGCGGCAACGCAGGTCGAGGAAGCCCGGCTCGGCTTGCAGCACAATCTCGGTCTCGGCGGCGCCTGCGTCGTCACGCTCTACGAACGCGCCTGAGGTCGCCATGGTCGATCAATCCGCCGTCGGGCGTGCATTCACGCCGGTGACCGCGCACGTCGAGCCGGGACGCCTGCGCTTCTTCCTCGATACGCTCGGCGAGACCAACCCGGTCTATCGCGATGCGGTCGCGGTGCCGGTGCCGCCGACCTATCTGTTCTGCCTCGAGATGATGGACGCGCCTGATCCGTTCGAATTCCTCACCGCGCTCGGCATCGATCTCGCCCGCGTGCTGCATGGCGAGCAGCGCTTCGACTATCACGCGCCCGTGGTGGTCGGCGACACCCTGACGTTCCACCCGCGGGTCACTGGCGTGACCGACAAGAAGGGCGGCGCGATGACGCTGATCGTGGTCGATACGCCGGTCACCAACCAGAACGGCGTCCATGTCGCCGATGTCTCGCGCACTATCGTGGTGCGCAATGCGAGGCCGTCATGAGCAGCACGGTTCCGTCGGTCGGCGACCGCATCGTCCACAAGGAATTTCCGCCGATCACCCGCCATCGCCTGGCGCTGTATTGCGGCGCCTCCGGCGATCACAATCCGATCCATGTCGACATTGACTTCGCGAAGGCGGCCGGTTTCCCCGACGTGTTCGCGCATGGCATGCTGGTGATGGGCTATCTCGGCCAGGCGCTGACGGATGCGGTGGCACCGTCGCGCATCCGCTCGTTCGCGACCCGCTTTGCCGCGATCACCCAGCTCGGCGCCAAGCTGACCTGCGAGGGCACGGTGACCGAGCTGCTCGAGCAGGCTGGCGAGAAGCAGGCCAAGCTCGCGCTGACGACGAAGGATCAGAACGGCGAGATCAAGCTCGCCGGCGAAGCGATCATCGCGCTCTAGGAAGAAGCTCTCGCCGAGCAAAGATTTGCGCTCCCTCTCCCGCTTGCGGGGGAGGGCTGGGGTGGGGGCTCTCTCCACGAGTCATATCGCGGAGAGAGCCCCCACCCGGAACGCATCTGACGATGCGTTCCGACCTCCCCCGCAAGCGGGAGAGGTGAAGAAAAAACCGTCTCGTTTGAGGGAGAGATCATGTCGAAACTGCAAGGCAAGGTCGCGCTGGTGTCCGGATCGGGCCGCGGCATCGGGCGCGCGATTGCGCTGAAGCTCGCAAGCGAAGGCGCGCGCGTCGTGGTCAACGACCTCGATGCCGAGCCGGGCAATGCCGTCGTCGCCGAGATCAAGGCCATGGGCGGCGAGGCGATCGCGGTCAATGGCAGCGTGACGGAAGCGGGTTTTGCCGATCGTTTCGTCGGTAGCGCCATCGAGCAGTTCGGTGGCCTCGACATCATCGTCAACAATGCCGGCTACACCTGGGACTCGACGATCCAGAAGATGTCGGACGAGCAGTTCCAGGCGATGCTCGACGTGCATCTGGTCGCCCCGTTCCGCATCCTGCGCGCGGCGTCGGAGCCGATCCGGGTGATGGCGAAGAAGGAGGCCGACGCGGGGCGCGAGGTGTTCCGCAAGGTGGTCAACATCTCCTCGATCGCGGGGCTCTACGGCAATGCCGGGCAAGCCAGCTATTCTTCGGCAAAAGCTTCGCTGATCGGATTGACGCGCACGATGTGCAAGGAATGGGGCCGCTACAAGGTCAACGTCAATTGCGTGGCGTTCGGCCTGATCAACACCCGCCTGACCCAGCCGATCGAGAGCCAGCAGAAGACCATCGATGTTGCCGGCCGCGACATCAAGGTCGGCGTCCAGCCGCAGATGCTGGAGGCGATGGGCCGCATGATCCCGCTCGGCCGCGGCGGCACGCCGGAGGAGGCCGCGGACGCGGTCTATCTGTTCTGCGCGCCGGAATCGAATTACATCAGTGGTCAGGTGATCGTCGCCGGCGGCGGTCTGCTAATTTAGCACGAGGACAGTATGCACTACCGATCGTCCTGGATGACCGAGGAGCTCGACACCTTCCGCGACCAGTTCCGCAAATTCCTCGCCAAGGACCTGGCGCCGCACGCCGAAAAATGGCGCGCACAGAAGCTGGTCGACCGCTCCGCCTGGCGCGCGCTCGGCGAGATGGGCGCATTGTTACCCAGCGTGCCCGAGGCCTATGGCGGTCTCGGTGCCAGCTTCGCCTATGACGCCGCCGTGCTCGACGACCTCGAGAGCACGGTGCCGGAGCTGACCACCGGCGTCTCCGTGCACAGCGCGATCGTGGCGCACTACATCGTCAACTACGGTTCGGAGGAGCAGAAGCAGCGCTGGCTGCCGAAGATGGCCTCGGGCGAGATGGTCGGCGCCATCGCGATGACCGAGCCCGGCACCGGCTCCGACCTGCAAGCCGTCAAGACCACGGCGAAGAAGCAGGGCAATTCCTACGTCATCAACGGCCAGAAGACCTTCATCACCAACGGCCAGGCGGCCGACCTCGTCATCGTGGTGGCGCGCACCGGCGCGCCTGGCGCCAAAGGCATCTCGCTGATCGTGGTCGAGACCGCCGGCGCCGAAGGCTATCGGCGCGGCCGCAACCTCGACAAGATCGGTCTCCATGCATCAGACACCTCGGAGCTGTTCTTTGACAATGTCGCGGTGCCGCCGGAAAACCTGCTCGGGGCCGAGGAGGGCAACGGCTTCGTGCAACTGATGCAGCAATTGCCGCAGGAGCGGCTGTCGCTGGCGATCGGCGCGGTCGCCTCGATGGAGCGCGCGGTCAGGATCACCGCCGACTACACCAAAGAGCGCACCGCGTTCGGCAAGCCGCTGATCGAATTCCAGAACACCGCGTTCACGCTGGCCGAGCGCAAGACCGAGGCGATGATCGCCCGCGTCTTCGTCGACTGGTGCGTTGAGCGCCTGGTCGCCGGCGACCTCGACACCGTGACGGCGTCGATGGCCAAATGGTGGTGCTCGCAGAAGCAGGTCGAGACCGCCGACGAATGCCTGCAACTGCACGGCGGCTACGGCTACATGCAGGAATACCCGATCTCGCGGATGTTCATCGATTCCCGCATTCAGAAGATCTATGGCGGCACCAACGAGATCATGAAGGTTTTGATCGCGCGCTCGCTGTAGGCAAGTCAGCCGTCATTCCGGGGCACGCGAAGCGTGAACCCGGAATCTCGAAGTTACGGCTCGAGATTCCGGGTTCGATGCTGGCGCATCGCCCCGGAATGACGCGGAGAGGCGGGTGCGCGCTCACGTCATTTCGCGCCCCCCTACATCGCCCGTACGTTCTTCAGGAACTTGTCGACCTGAACCTCCAGCTCGGAGGCGTTGCTGGCGAGCTCGCCGGAGGCTGCCAGCACGTTCTCGGCGGCCTTGCTGGCGTCGTCGATCGCCTTGGTCGTGCCGTTGATGTTGGCGGTCACCTCCTTGGTGGCCGCGGCCTGCTCCTCGACGGCGCTGGCGATCACGGTCGAGATCTCGCTGATCTGGACGATGACCTGCGAGATCGCCTTCAGCGCGGTCGCGGTGTTGCCGGTCGCGGCCTGCATCTCGTTGATCTGCGCCGAGATGTCTTCCGTCGCCTTGGCGGTCTGGTTGGCCAGCGCCTTCACCTCGGAGGCGACCACGGCGAAGCCGCGTCCGGCCTCGCCGGCGCGCGCGGACTCGATCGTGGCGTTGAGCGCAAGCAGATTGGTCTGGCCGGCGATCTGGCTGATCAGCGCGACGACGTCGCCGATCTTCTGCGCCATGGTCACGAGGCCCGCGACGAGCTTGTCGGATTTCTCGGCTTCCTCGACCGCCATGCGGGCGATGCGGCTCGCCTCGGACACCTGGCGGCTGATCTCGTTGACCGAGGACGACAGTTCTTCGGACGCAGACGCCGCGCTCGCCGAGCGCTGATTGACGAACTCGGCCGTTGTCGTCAGCGATCGCGCGGTGCCCTGCATTTGCGTCGAGGCCGACGCCAGCATCCCCGCAAGGCCCTTCACGTTGGTCTCGAAATCGTCGGCCAGCTTCACATTGCCGGTCACGACCGACCAGCTCAGCATCGCGCCGGTATAGTTGCCGCGCTTGTCGGTCAGCCCGGAGACCCTGAGGTCGAGCGTTTCCGGACCGAGCTTGATCTTGGCGGCGTGCGGCAGGTTCTTGGGATCGCCGACGATGCGGCGCTGATGCGCCGGGTTCTTGTGGAAGATGTCGAACGAGTTGCCGAGGATCTTGTTCGGCGCGACGGGGAGCAAATGCTTCACGGTCTCGAGCGTCTTGAGGCTGGTCTGGTTGATGTAGGTGATGTTGAAATCGGTGTCGCACATCATGATGTTGATCGGCATGTTGTCGAGCATCTGCAACAGCCGCTCGGTCTGGGTTTCCAGCCGCGCCTTCTCGGTCGCGAGCTCCCAGGTCAGCATCGGCCCGGTGTAGCGGCCGCGCGAATTGGTCATCGCCGTCACAGTGAGATCGAGGGTCTCGCCTCCGATGGTGATGCGCGCCTTGTGCGGCAGGTTCTTCGGATCGGACAGCAGCCGGCGCTGATGCCGCGGGTCCTTGTGAAAGATGTCGATCGACTGGCCGATCAGCGCGTCGACCTTCACCGGCAGCACGTGCTCGATCTTCTTCAGGTTCTGCCGCGTCGACTCGTTGATGTAGGTGATCCTGAAATCGTCCAGCTCGCAGAGCATGACACTGATCGGCATATCGTCGAACAGCCGATAGGAACTGTCTGATCCGATCACGCTTGCGACGCTCTTCATCCCCAGCATGCATTGCCTCCAGCTTTTGATATCAATTGGTGAACTGAAATGTCGCACCTGATCGGCGGCAGACAGCCTTCCCGCCGCGGGACGGCGGCCAGGTGCGATACACGATCTGCAACTTCTGACTGCAAGAAAACCGTAGGCGATTCGAGCTCCATCCCAAAGTGCATGCAGTGCGCGGCGCGCGATCGCGCAAGACTCAGCGCGCGACGCATGTGGCGAGCGCGACTGAAATCGACATGCAGGAGCACGATTTGCTGCGATATCCACGCGATCACGCCACGAACGATGCGAAGCGACCGATTGCTGCACCGTAATCTTACGGAATCGCACGCGCGTGCTTCGCATGGATGTTGGCGTGCATATGATGCAGTGCTGTATGCAGTTTGTGCCACGCTGTTTCCACGCGCGCCGCAACGCGCCGGAGGTCGTTCGTCTGGCGCGGCGTCGTGCGGGGTTGCTGCATCGTCGATCGAGTCTGGTTTTGAAAGAAGCGCGCACAGGTTGAGCGCGGCCGCGATGCCGGATCGAGCCGATCGACCGACATCGCGACATGTCGCCCGCGGCGGCGAGTTGCATCCGAGATCATAGCACGGTGACCGGCCTGCTCTCCGGCCGGCTGCTTCGATACCGCCGGCGATGGTCCGCTCTGCGGAAATCGATGATGAAGCAGCGTTCCCCTTTGCCTATCGCATGGCTGGACGCCGCTCCGTCCGCGAGATGCGGCTTCGGCCTTGCACGATATTTCGGTCTATCCTACCCCGTGGGCCTCGATCCGCGCGACGCCTGGACGCGCAGCAGTAGCCGCAGGGAGCCCTCATGACCAAAAGCAATACCCGCACCGGAGGCCAGATCCTGATCGACCAGCTGGTCGCGCAAGGGGTGGAGCGCGTCACCTGCGTGCCGGGCGAGAGCTATCTGGCGGCGCTCGACGCACTGCATGACAGTCCGATCGACGTCGTGATCTGCCGCGCCGAGGGCGGGGCGGCGATGATGGCGGAGGCCTATGGCAAGCTCACCGGGCGTCCCGGCATCTGCTTCGTCACCCGCGGCCCGGGTTCGACCAACGCCGCCCACGGCGTGCACATCGCGATGCAGGATTCCACCCCGATGATCCTGTTCGTCGGCCAGGTCGACACCGGCATGCGCGAGCGCGAGGCGTTCCAGGAACTCGACTACAAGGCGGTGTTCGGCACGATGGCGAAATGGGCGGTCGAGATCGATCGCCCGGATCGCATTCCGGAGCTGGTGGCGCGCGCATTCCGTGTCGCGTTGCAGGGTCGCCCCGGTCCGGTCGTGATCTCGCTGCCCGAGAACATGCTGACCGAAACCGCCGCGGTCGCCGACGCGCCGAAGGTCGAGCCGGCGGCAAGCTGGCCGGCGCCTGCGGATCTCGAGCGTCTCGGCGCGATGCTCGCCGGCGCCAAGGCGCCGCTCGTGGTGCTCGGCGGCTCGGCCTGGACCGCTGACGCCGCCAAGGCCATCGCGCGCTTCGCCGAGCGGTTCGACCTGCCGGTCGCGACCTCGTTCCGCCGTGCCTCCCTGTTCGACGCCGACCATTCGCATTATGCCGGCGATCTCGGCATCGGGCCGAGCCCGAAGCTCAGGGATCGCTTCACCGGCGCCGATGTGATCCTGCTGATCGGCGGCCGCATGTCGGAGATGCCGTCCTCGTCCTACACGCTGCTCGACATTCCCTCGCCGAGCCAGCAGCTCATTCACGTGCATCCCGGCTCCGAAGAGCTCGGCCGCGTCTACCAGCCGGCACTGGCGATCCAGGCGACGCCTGCCGCCTTCGCCGCGGCAGTCGAGGCCATGAAGCCCGCGGCCGCGCCGGCCTGGAAGGGCGAGGCGGCCAGGGCGCACGCCGATTATCTTGCCTGGACCGACAAGCCGCGCGAGCTGCCCGGCAGCTTCCAATATGGCGAGGTCGTGACCTGGCTGCGCGACCGGCTGCCGAAGGATGCGATCGTCTGCAACGGCGCCGGCAATTACGCCGGCTGGATCCATCGCCATCATCGCTTCCATTCCTTCGCCGCGCAGCTCGCGCCGACCTCGGGCTCGATGGGCTATGGCGTGCCGGCGGCCGTGATGGCCAAGCGGCATCATCCTGACCGTGTCGTGGTGGCGTTCGCCGGCGACGGCTGCTTCCTGATGAACGGACAGGAGTTCGCCACCGCCGTGCAGTATGACGCGCCGCTGATCGTCGTGGTCATCGACAACGCGCAATACGGCACCATCCGCATGCATCAGGAGCGCGACTATCCCGGCCGCGTCGTCGGCACCCAGCTCAAGAACCCGGATTTCGCGCTCTACGCCAGGGCGTTCGGCGGCCATGGCGAGCGGGTCGAGCGCACCGAGGACTTTGCGCCCGCCTTCGAGCGCGCGCTGGCTTCCGGCAAGCCGGCGATCCTGCACTGCCTGGTCGATCAGCGCGCGCTGTCGGTCGGCAAGGATTTCGTGCCCCAGGCATGATCCGGAAAAGTGCGAAGCGGTTTTCCCAGCGACAAACGCAATGCGTTTGCGCGAAGATCATGCCCAATCAAAAGGCGAAGCGCTGATGACCGAAACGGGGCGTCACGTCGCGATCATCGGCGCCGGCGCGGTCGGCGTGATCTCGGCCATCGAGGCACTGCGCGCGGGCCATCGCGTCACGCTGATCGATCCGGGCGAACCCGGCGGCACCCAGGCCGCGAGCTATGGCAATGCCGGCTGGCTGTCGTCGCATTCGGTGATTCCGCCGGCGGAGCCCGGCACCTGGAAGAAGGTGCCGGGCTATCTGATGGATCCGCTCGGGCCGCTTGCGATCCGCTGGTCGTATCTGCCGAAGGCGTTGCCGTGGCTGATCAAGTACCTGCTGTCGAGCTGGACCGAGGCGCAGGTCGAGGCCACCGCGCGGGCGATGCGCGATCTCTTGAAGGACGCGCCGCTGCTGCACCGGCAGCTCGCCGAGGAAGCCGGGGTGCCTGAGCTGATCGAGCAGCGGGGCGTGATGCATGTGTTTCCTTCGCGCGCGCCGTTCGATCGCGATCTCGGCTGGCGCATCCGCAAGCGCGTCGGGATCGAATGGCTCGAGCTCGATGAGGACGAGATGCGCCAGCGCGAGCCCGATCTGCATCCGCGCTACAAATTCGGCGTCGTCGTCGAGGAGGCCGGCCGCTGCCGCGATCCCGGCGCTTACGTCGCAGCACTCGCCGCGCACGCCGTCGCAAGCGGCGCCGAGCGCGTCGCCGCCAGGGCGACCGGCCTCAAGCTTGCAGGCGACAGGCTCGTCGCCGTGGTCACCGAGCGTGGTGAGATCGCCTGCGACGCGGCGGTCGTCGCCGCCGGCGCGCGCTCGAAACGGCTGACCGCATCGATCGGCGATTCCCTGCCGCTCGAGACCGAACGCGGCTATCACGTCATGATCGAGCACCCGGAATCCGGTCCGCGCAATTCGATGATGGCCTCCGACGCCAAGATGGTCGTCAACTGGACCGACAAGGGCCTGCGCGCCGCCGGCACCGTGGAGATCGCAGGCCTCGACGCCGAGCCGAACTGGCAGCGCGCCGAGATCCTGCGCGAGCATCTGTTCAGCATGTTCCCGAAACTGCCCAGGGATATTCCGCCGTCGCGGATCAAGACCTGGTTCGGCCATCGCCCGAGCATGCCCGATGGACGCCCCTGCATCGGTTATGCGCGCGCCACGCGCGACGTGGTCTATGCCTTCGGCCACGGCCATGTCGGGCTGGTCGGGTCCGCCCGCACCGGCCGGCTGGTCGCGCAATTGCTCAGCGGCAAGCCGCCGGAGATTCCGCTCGCCCCGTTTTCGCCGTCGCGATTTCTTTAAGGAAAGGATGGACCTTAGCTGTCGCCGGCCCAGGCCGTGATCGCAGCCGGCGCGATCACGCGTCTTGGCATATGCGGATTGATCGTGCCGGCGCTGACGTCCTGCGTCTGATCCAGCAGGGTGCGCGCGAACGCCTTGGCATCCTGCTCTGTCGTGAAGGTACGGGTTTGGCGCGCGAAGCGGTGATGTCCGGCGTCAGGGTTGTTTCGCACGGCGAACGAGACGTACCAGATGGCCTTGTCCGTCTTCATCGCGCGGCTCTGCTGGCGGTGGATTGCCGGCGCGCTGGGGATGTCGTGCCCGGTGTTCGATATGCAAAAAATGCCAAGAGAAGAATCCTGAAATACAACAGACGACAGCTAATTACCCCCGTGGACAAGGAATGCGACAGGATCGGCATACCGATACTGGCGGCATATTACCTTTCAACCGATGGGTGAGTGACAATGCCCTATCGCGACTTTGGTTCCTGCGATCGGACGTGGTGGCCTTCCAGTGATTAAATCGATCTTCCAGCGGCGTGCGAGGTGATCTTGGGAAGCCTCCTGTCGCGGGAACGGACGCGACGCGGCCTAGACGGCATCGCCTTCCTTGCCGGCCGCGGCAACGGCAATGGCCTTCTCGACCTCTGCGGCGAGTGCGGTGAGATGCTCAGCCAATCTGGCGAACAGCTCGCGCTTTTGGATGTCGGTGGCTAGGTCGCGGATCAGTGCGCACTCCGCCGCGTCGCGGCGAAGCTTCTCAAGGTGCTTCAACATATCCTGCATTGTGCGGCCCAGCACGCTCTCGTCCATGAACGGTAGGCGGCGGGAATTTGCAGGACAATAACCTGTGATAATTTCGGCTCCGCCCGTCGGGCAGGCCGCCACCCCGCCAAATACTCGGCGGTGCGTCGTTCGGACAGGCTAAAGCATGATCTGAAAAGTGCGAAGTGGGTTTCCCTCGCGACAAACGCGCAAACGCGTTTGCGCGGAGATCATGTTCAAACAAAGAGCAAAAGCGAGATGACGATTCAACCAAATCTCATCGCTTTAGCGGCGGTCGAGGATTTCCCTCACGCGCAACGCAAGCTTGGCTTGTGAGACCGGTTTCTCCAGGAGCTCGACGCCCTGGTCCAGCCGGCCATGATGTATCACGGCGTTCTGCGAATAGCCCGTCATGTAGAGAATCTTGAGTCCGTGCCGCATCTCGGCAGCTCGTTTCCCAAGCTCGCGGCCGTTCATGCCCGGCATCACAACGTCGGTGAGCAGAAGGTCGATATGCGGCTGCTCCTGGAGCAGGATGGTCAATGCGGACTGCGCGCTTCCAGCCGTCAGCACGCGATAATTCAATTCTCGCAGCAGCTCGCTGACATAGGTGCGCAGATCCTCATCATCTTCGACGACCAGGATAGTTTCAACCTTGCTCGACTCAGCTTCGGCGACCGGTTCGTCGATCTCTTCGTGCTCGAGGACCGGCCCACGGTGGCGAGGGAAATACATCTTGACGTTGGTGCCGTAGCCGAGCTCGCTGTAGATCTTGATATGGCCGCCCGACTGCTTCACAAAGCCGTAGACTTGGCTGAGTCCGAGGCCGGTGCCGTGTCCGACCTCCTTGGTCGTGAAGAACGGTTCGAAAGCATGGCTCAACGTGTCGTGGCTCATCCCGACACCCGTGTCGGTGATGCTGATGACCACATACTGCCCCGGGCTGAGTTCGGGATTTCGCAAAGAGTATTCGTGATCGGCCGACACGTTCGAGGCCTCGATCGTCAGTTTGCCGCCTTCAGGCATCGCGTCGCGCGCATTGATCGCGAGGTTCAGGATGGCTGATTCCAGATGGTTTGGATCGACTTCAATCTGCCAGAGGCCGGCGCTGCCGACGGTCTGGACGTCGACGCGTTCGCCAAGCGTCCGTTGCAGAAATTCCTGCAAGCTGTTGAGGAAGTTGTTCAGCTCGACCGGTTTCGGTGACAGGGCCTGCCGGCGCGAGAAGGCGAGCAGGCGGCTGGTCAGGCTCGCCGCGCGCTGCGCGCCGCGTTTCGCATGAGACAGGGCGCGCTGGAAATTGGGATTGCCTGCGAGCTGCCGGCCATGTCGCTCCATCGTTTCGAGGTTGCCGATCACGATCATCAGCAGGTTGTTGAAATCGTGTGCGACGCCCCCGCTGAGTTGTCCGACCGCCTCGAGCTTTTGCGAGGCAAGCAGTTGCTCCTGGACCTTGGCGAGCGCCTCCTGCGCGTTCCGGCGCTCGCTGATGTCGCGGGTAATCTTGGCGAAGCCGACCACGGCACCGCTCTCGTCCACGATCCTGTCGATCACCACCGACGCCCAGAACTTGGTGCCGTCCTTGCGGACACGCCATCCTTCGGCTTCGAACCGGCCACTTTGCCTTGCTTGCTCGAGCGCGCGGTCGGGTACGCGGTTTGTCCGGTCTTCTTCCGTGTAGAATCGCGAGAAGTGCTGGCCGATGATCTCGTCCGGCGCGTAGCCCTTGATCCGCTCTGCGCCGGGGTTCCAGGTGACGATGACGCCCGAAGCATCGAGCTGAAAAATGGCATAGTCCACGACGGCCTCGATCAGCCGGCGATAGCGCCGTTCGCTGTCGAGGAGCGCCTTGGTGGCTTCGGTGCGCTCGGTGACATCGCGCGTAACCTTGGCGAAACCGATCAGCGATCCGTTGCGATCTCTCACCGCGTCGATCACGACAGTCGCCCAGAAACGGCTTCCGTCCTTGCGAACCCGCCAGCCTTCCGAGCTGAAACGTCCCTGTTCGGTTGCGACCGCCAGCGCCTTTTGCGGCAGTCCGGCGGCCTGATCCTCGGGAGTGTAGAAGGTCGAAAGCGGCCGCCCGATGATTTCGTCGGCGCTGTATCCCTTCATCCGGGCGGCGCCGGAATTCCAGCTTGCGATCTTGCCGTCTGGCTCGACCAGATAGATCGCATAATCGGTGATCGCGTCGATCAGCAATTGAAGGCGCTGGCCATCCGACACGTCGGCTGTATTGGGATTCATTCGAAGATAGCGGCCCGCCGCCGACCCTTCATGCATATTGATCATGACGTACCGGTAACGTCAGCAATTTGAGCTGGTTCCCGACCGCCACGGCACCAAAATATGGGAACCAGGTGGATACCTCCGCATTGCAGGCGCATGGAATTGCGGATGGCGGACGCGATATCGATCCGCGATTGATCTGTTCGGCTTTTCAGAATTTAACTTGACACCAGACCCAACTCAGATGTTTAATGCGTTCGTCTCGCCCGATCGAGGGGCGCTTCGCGGTCGTCACGAACGCGGGTCGAGATGCGGTGGACGCCGATTGCGCAGTCGACGAATGCGCATGAAGCGGACGGCGAAGTCGTGCAGGCCTGACGCCCTAGCGGTAGGTGTCTTTTCCGATTGCGCAATGCGCGTCGCGAAGACGGTGACAACAAAGCCAAGTCTCGCCGGGGAGAGCACGTATAAGCCGTAAGCCATCGCGCAGGGAAAGCCGGGTTGTTTCCGGTTACACCTGTGGTCCTACCCCCGTGCTTACTACCCATTGCACGGGGCCCATGGGTGCGATCGGCACCCGGCTTTCCCTGCGCCCTCTGTTCAAGAGAGGGCGGAACGAACAGCAAAGCTCGGGCAATCATGTCGCGAGAACGCCAACTTATGACTCACCTGCCGTGCCACATATTCGCTGTCGTCCCGGCGAAGGCCGGGACCCATTACCCCAAATGCTCATTGTTGCGCGACGCTGCGGCCGCACCTCCTTCAACAACATGACCCGGTGGTTATGGGTCCCGGCCTTCGCCGGGACGACAGTGAGAGTGAGTCGGTGTCTTTCCCGCTAACCGATCCGCACCACCATCTTGCCGAGCGCGGCGCGGGTTTGCATGGTGGTGAACGCCGCACGGAAATCGTCGAACGCGAACACCTTGCCGACCACGGGCGTCAGCCGGCCGTCGTTCAGCCACGCCGACAATTGCGTCATCACGCGCGCCTGCGCCTCGGGCTCGCGGCGCGCGATCTGCGCGGCGTCGACGCCGATCAGGATGCCGCCCTTCAGGAGCGGCAGGTTGAATGGCAGGGCGGGAATCTGGCCCGCCGCAAAGCCGACCACGACATGGCGGCCGTTCCAGGCGATCGAGCGGAATGCCTGCAGCGAGACCTCGCCGCCGACCGGATCGAAGATCACGTCGGGACCATGGCCGCCGGCCGCCTCCTTCAGCGCGTCGCGCCAGTCGGGCTTGGTGTAGTCGACGACGGCGTCGGCGCCGAAGCTGGCGGCGAAGCTGCGCTTCTCCTCGGTCGAGGCCGCGGCGATGACGCGCGCGCCGAGCAGCTTGCCGACCTGGATAGCGGCGATGCCGGTGCCCCCGGCGGCACCGAGCACGAGCAACTGCTCTTTGGTCTTGAGCGTGCCGCGCTCGCCGAGCGCGTACAGCGCGGTGAGATAGTTGGTGCGGAAGGCAGCTGCGGCCTCCATCGACAGGCCCTCGGGCATGATCTCGACCGCGGCCGGCGGCACCACGATCTGCTCGGCCAGCGCGCCCGAACGCGCCGCGCCCATCACCCGCATCCCCGGCGCGATGCCGGCGACGTCGCTTGCGACCGCATCGACAACGCCGGCGAATTCCGCTCCGGGGGTAAAGGGCAGGGCATCCTTGGTCTGGTAGCGGCCCTCGACCTTCAGCCCGTCGACGAAGCCGATGCTCGCGGCGTGGACCCGGACGCGGATCTGTCCGGGGCCGGGTTCGGGCGTGGCGATCTCCCTCAGCTCGATCTGCTCGATGGGCGCATAGTGCTCGACGACGACCGCCTTCATCCTGTCCTGCTCGCTTGTTCGTTTCCTTTGGCCGAACCTATCTCATGTCCGTTGTTCTACGGGGAGGGCTTTTGCGCATGCCGCGGCGGCGTTCGATGCGGAAAGCCAGCATCTTCAACGACATCGCCAAAAGGTCGGCGTTTACCCGTTGTTATCCCTACCAAATTCGGTAACGCGTCCTTAATGGCGTTAACGTTAGGGTTTTCCACGCGGCCCGCACTGGGCTGCGCGCCGTCCAGGACGGGCAGGTTGCGTACGCGTTGGAGTCTCCTATGGATATCATGACTGGCGCCGGGCTGTTGGCTGGCATCATCGTCATCGCGGTGATGATGTTCATGGGCGGCGACCTGCACATGTTCATCTCCGAACATGCCATGATCATCATCTTCGGCGGCTCGATCGCGGCGACGATGATCCGCTTTCCGCTCGGCGTGATGCTGCACGGGCTGCCGCTCGGCGCCAAGTTTGCCTTCACCATGAGCCGGCTGTCGGCCCGCGACCTGGTCGACGAGCTCGCCCGCATTGCCGAGATCGCACGCAAGCAGGGTCCGGTCGGCCTCGAGAAGGTCGAGACCGACGAGCCGTTCCTTGCCAAGGGCATCCGCTACGTCGCCGACGGCTACGACCTCGAATTCATCCGCGACAACATGGAACGTGACCGCGACAATTTCCTGATGCACCTCGACGAGGGCAGCAAGATCTACCGCGCGATCGGCGACTGCGCGCCGGCCTTCGGCATGATCGGCACGCTGATCGGCATGGTGCAGATGTTTGCCAACATGACCGACCCGTCGAAGCTCGGCCCGTTCATGGCGACCGCGCTGCTCGCGACGTTGTACGGCGCGCTGGTCGCCAACCTGTTCTGCCTTCCGATCGCCGACAAGCTGCACGGCAAGCTGCTCGACGAGGAGACCAACCGCACGCTGATCATCGACGGCATCCTGATGATCCGCGACTCCAAGAGCCCCGCGCTGGTGCGCGAGATGCTGCTGGCCTATCTGCCGGAGAAGCATCGCCAGGAGGAAGGCGAGCCGGTGCCGGCCTGACCGGACGGCGCTTTCGGGAAACGCAGCCGGAAAAACGCGACCATGGCAAAGAAAAAACGCGGCGACGCCCATACCGGAGGTCACGGCTGGTTCGTGACCTTCGCCGACCTGATGGGCTTGATGATGAGCTTCTTCGTGATGCTCGTCGCGTTCTCCACCATGGACAACAACAAGCTGAAGATCGTCGCCGGCTCGATGCGCGACGCCTTCGGCGTGCAGACCAATGTGCGCTATTCGGGCATCGTCGAGTCCGACGGTCTGCCGACCCGGCCGAAGCTCAAGAATGTCGAGCACATCTCGCCGGAGGAGTCCTCGGCCAATCCGACCCCGGACGAGCAGGAGCGCAGCCAGGTCAACGGCGCGCGGCTGAAGATCGACCGCGAATTCGCGCTCGCCTCGGCCTCGCTGCGCCAGGCGCTGCAGGACATGCCGGAGCTGACCGAGATCTCCAAGAACATCATGTTCGAGGAGACCAAGGAGGGGCTCAACCTCGAGATCGTCGATCAGGACGGCCGCTCGATGTTCGCCGATGGCTCCAGGGAGCCGTATGAGCGCACCCGCCGCCTGATCCAGAAGCTCGCAGCGCCCTTGAAGGCGACGCCGCTGCGGATCGCGATCGTGGGGCATACAGCCGCAGGCTTCGTGCCGGCGCGCAGTGAATACGACGCCTTCGACCTGTCCGCGGATCGCGCCAATGCGGTGCGACAGATCCTCGAGCGGGAAGGACTGCCGCCGTCGCATGTTTTTGCGGTTTCCGGCAAGGCGGACGGCCAGCCGCTGTTTCCCGACGACCCGACGCTGCCGGCCAACCGTCGCGTGACCATCACGTTGATGCGGGAAAACCCGCCGCTGCCGCCGGATTTGAAGCCGTAGCCGTAAAATACCATGCTACCGTCGAGCTGACCGTGTTGCTTGGTTGACAGGCGGGGCGGAAGCGTCGATAGCCGCGCGGATCAAAACCAACCGATCGGGCGTTCCAACTTCGCCATGGCTGCCAGCGTCTCATCCAGCGAAGCCCAGGAAACTCAAGGCACGGCCCAAGGTGCGGGGCACGGCACATCGAGTTTTTGGGCCCTCACACTGGGCAGCATCGGGGTGGTGTTCGGCGATATCGGAACGTCGCCGCTCTACGCATTCCGCGAGGCGGTCGGCGGCGCCGCGCACGGCCAACCGGTCACCCGCATCATGGTGCTGGGGGTGCTCAGCCTGATCCTGTGGGCGCTGTTCACGGTCGTCACCGCGAAATATGTCCTGCTGCTGCTGCGCGCCGACAACAATGGCGAGGGCGGCACGCTGTCGCTGATGGCGCTCGGCCAGCGCGCCCTCGGACGGCGCAGCTGGCCGCTGCTCGCGCTCGGCGTGGTCGGCGCCTCGATGTTCATCGGCGATTCCATGATCACGCCGGCGATCTCGGTGCTGTCGGCGGTCGAAGGCCTCAAGCTCGCCACGCCGCATCTCGAGCACTATGTGGTGCCGCTGACGATCCTGATCCTCGTCGTGCTGTTCTCGGTGCAGCGTTCCGGCACCGCCCGTGTCGCCTCGGCCTTCGGGCCGGTGATGGTCGTCTGGTTCGCCTCGCTCGCGGCGATGGGCGTGGTCCACATCATGGATGATCCGTCGGTGCTGGCCGCGATCAATCCGTACTACGCGCTCCAGTTCATGCTGACCCACGGCACCGTCGGCCTGGTGACCTTGGGCGCGGTGTTCCTCGCGGTGACCGGCGGCGAGGCGCTGTATGCCGATCTCGGGCATTTCGGCCGCAAGCCGATCCAGTCCGGCTGGCTGTTCTTCGTGCTGCCGTCGCTGCTATTGAACTATTTCGGGCAGGGCGCGCTGGTGCTGTCCGATCCTGGCGCGATCGAGAACTCGTTCTACCGCATGGTGCCGGACGTGCTGCTGCTGCCGCTGATCGGGCTCGCCACCGCCGCGACCGTGATCGCGAGCCAGGCGGTGATCACCGGCGCCTATTCGCTGATCAGCCAGGCGGTGCAGCTCGGGCTGCTGCCGCGCTTCGAGGTCCGCTACACCTCGGAGACTCATGCCGGGCAGATCTATCTGCCGCGGGTCAACCGGCTGCTGCTGATCGGCGTGCTCCTGCTGGTGCTGCTGTTCCGCACCTCGAGCGGCCTCGCCTCGGCCTACGGCATTGCCGTCTCCACCACCATGGTCGCCGACGGCATCATGGGCTTCATCGTGATCTGGAAGCTGTGGAACTGGCGGGTGGCGTCGGCGGCGGCGTTGATCCTGCCGTTCGTGATCGTCGACATGACCTTCTTCAGCGCCAATCTCCTGAAGCTGTTCGAGGGCGCCTGGGTGCCGCTATTGTTCGGCGTCGTGATGGCGACGATGATCTGGACCTGGCGCCGGGGTGCTGCGATCCTGGTCGCCAAGACCCGCCGCATCGAGGTGCCGCTGCGCGAACTGATCCACAGTCTGGAAAAGCGGCCGCCGCACATCGTCAAGGGCACCGCGGTGTTCCTGACCAGCGACCCGAGCTTCGTGCCGACCGCGCTGCTGCACAATCTCAAGCACAACAAGGTGCTGCACGAGCACAACGTGATCCTGACCATCGAGACCGCGCCGACGCCGCGGGTCGATCTGTCCGAGCGCGTCAGCATGGAGAAGGTCAGCGACAAGTTCACCGCGGTGCGGCTGCGCTTCGGCTACATGGAATCGCCGAACGTGCCGAAGGCGCTCGCGGTTGCCCGCAAGCTCGGCTGGCAGTTCGACATCATGTCGACCTCGTTCTTCGTGTCGCGCCGCTCGCTGAAGCCGTCGGCCCAGTCCGGAATGCCCCAGTGGCAGGACCATCTGTTCATTGCGATGAGCCGCTCCGCCAACGATGCCACCGACTATTTCCAGATCCCGACCGGTCGGGTGGTTGAAGTGGGTACTCAGGTAACTATCTGAGCCGGCAGAGTATTCCGGCTTGGAAGGCCGTGATCTATGCGTGAAACGCATAGTGGAGGCCTGAATCCGTGCTAACCTATGCATTCCTGCCGGGAGTATAGCGCTGCAACCCGGCATTGTGCAGTGCGGCAGAAGACAGAGGCGCAGCTTCCCATGTCATCCGAGAGTGCGATCACCGCGGCGGAAACGCCCGCGGCAAACGGCCATGGCGAGGCGCATTCAACCGCGACCTTCAAGGCGCTGATGCTCGGCAGCATCGGCGTTGTCTATGGCGACATCGGCACCAGTCCGCTTTACGCGCTGCGTGAGGCCGTGGTCGCGGCTGCCGGCGGTGAGGGCGGTGTCACGGCTCATGCGGTGCTCGGCGTGCTCTCGCTGATCCTGTGGGCGCTGATCGTCGTCGTGACGCTCAAATACGTCGTGATCCTGCTGCGCGCCGACAACAATGGCGAGGGCGGCACGCTGGCGCTGATGGCGCTGGCGCAGCGCGCCACGACCAAAGGGGCCGCCGCGATCGTGTTGCTCGGCATCATCAGCGGCGCGCTGTTCTATGGCGATGCCGTGATCACGCCGGCGCTCTCGGTGCTGTCGGCGATCGAAGGCATCAAGCTTGTCACCTCGACCTTCGATCCCTATGTCGTGCCGCTCACGGTGGTGATCCTGGTCGTGCTGTTCGCGGTGCAGTCGCGCGGCACCGCGCGGGTCGCTGCCTTCTTCGGGCCGGTGATGTGCGTCTGGTTCGCGGTGATCGCGATCGCGGCGCTGCCGCAGATCGTGCGGCATCCCGAGGTGCTGTATGCGTTCAATCCGATCCTTGCGGTGTCGTTCATGCTGCATCACGGCGTGATCGGCTTCATCACGCTCGGTGCCGTGTTCCTCGCCGTGACGGGCGCGGAGGCGCTCTATGCCGATCTCGGCCATTTCGGCAAGCGCCCGATCCAGACTGCCTGGCTGTTCGTCGTGCTGCCGTCACTGGCGCTGAACTATCTCGGGCAGGGCGCGCTCGTGATCGGCGATCCCAAGGGCATCGAGAACCCGTTCTTCCTGATGTTCCCGGACTGGGCGCTGATCCCGATGGTCGCGCTGGCGACTATGGCGACCGTGATCGCGAGCCAGGCCGTCATCACCGGCGCCTATTCGCTGACCCGGCAGGCGATCCAGCTCGGCCTGATGCCACGGTTCGAGATCCGCCACACCTCGGAGGCGCATTCCGGCCAGATCTACATGCCGCGCATCAACCGGTTGCTGTTCATCGCCGTGATCGTGCTGGTGCTGATGTTCCGCTCGTCGAGCGCGCTGGCGTCGGCCTACGGCATCTCGGTGACCGGCACCATGGTGGTGACCGCGATGATGGGCTTCGTGGTGATCTGGAAGGTCTGGCGCTGGTCGCCGGTCGCCGCCGCCGCACTGGTGGCGCCGTTCCTGGTCCTCGACATCACGTTCCTGGCTGCCAATTTGCTCAAGGTATTCGAGGGCGGCTGGGTGCCGCTGGCGCTCGGCGGGGCGATGATCGTGGTGATGTACACCTGGCGGCGCGGCAGCCGGCTGCTGTTCGAGAAGTCGCGCAAGCTGGAATTCCCGCTCGCCGACCTCGTCGCGATGCTGGAGAAGCGGCCGCCGCAGCGGGTCTCCGGCACCGCGGTGTTCCTGACCAGCGATCCCGCCAGCGCGCCGACCGCGCTGATGCACAGCCTCAAGCACTACAAGGTACTGCACGAGAAGAACGTCATCCTCACCATCGAGACCGCGCCGACGCCGCGCATCGATCCGTCCGAGCGGGTCCGGATGGAGCAGCTGACAGAGACATTCTCCAAGGTGACGCTGAAGTTCGGCTTCATGGAGCAGCCGAACGTGCCGAAGACGCTGGCGATCGCCCGCAAGCTGGGCTGGCAGTTCGACATCATGTCGACCTCGTTCTTCCTGTCGCGCCGTGCGCTGAAGCCGGCGGCGCATTCCGGCATGCCGAGCTGGCAGGATCATCTGTTTATCGCGCTGAGCCGCTCCTCGAATGATGCCACCGACTATTTCCAGATCCCGACCGGGCGGGTGGTCGAGGTCGGCACGCAGGTTACGATCTAGCGATTCTGCGCGGCATCTAACCCGTTTCGGGCGCTTGATTTTCTTGCCGCGAGAGGCGACTTTGCGACCCGGAACGGCGAGCCGCGTGACGCTCGCCAAGCTGATATCGGGAGGATATTTCCGTGGCGGATCACAAGGTGGAAGATTTGTTTCCGGACGAGGTGTCGAAGGGCATAGCGGAAGGCCGCTATCTCTTGGTCGACGTCCGCGAGCCCAATGAGGTCGCCGTCGAAGCCTATCCCGACGGCGTCGTGGTGCCGCTCTCGACCTTCGATCCGGCCGCGATCCCCGATCCGAAGGGCAAGCAGGTGGTGTTCGCCTGCCGCTCCGGCAAGCGCTCGGTGACGGCCTCGCTGGCCGCCCAGGCCGCGGGCCTGCCCTACGACAAGCACCTCGCGGGTGGCATCATCGGCTGGAAGGCGGCGGGACTGCCGACCAAGACCGGCGGCTGATCCCTGACATGACCTCCATGAACAAGGTCTTCGCGGACCTTCCCGTCACCATCTTCGAGGCGATGTCGCAGGCTGCGCGCGACAACAACGCCATCAATCTCGGACAGGGCTTTCCCGACGATCCCGGACCGGAGGACATCCGCCGCGCCGCCGCGGACGCCTCCATCAACGGCTACAACCAGTATCCGTCGATGATGGGCATTCCGGAACTGCGTCAGGCGATCGCATCGCATTACGGCCACTGGCACGGGCTCAAGCTCGATCCGATGACCGAGGTGATGGTCACCTCAGGCGGCACCGAGGCGCTGACCGCCTCCATCCTCTCCGTGGTCGAGCCGGGCGACGAGGTGGTGTGCTTCCAGCCGGTCTATGATTCCTATCTGCCAATCATCCGCCAGGCCGGCGGCATCCCGCGGCTGCTGCGGCTCGAGCCGCCGGAGTGGCGGCTGAACGAGGAGATGCTGCGCAGCGTCTTCAACCACAAGACCAAGGCGGTGCTGTTCAACAATCCGCTCAACCCTGCGGCCGTGGTTTATCCGCGCGAGGACCTCGAACTGCTGGCGCGATACTGCCAGGAGTTCGACGTGGTCGCGATCTGCGATGAGGTCTGGGAGCACGTCGTGTTCGACGGCCGAGAGCATATCCCGCTGATCACGATCCCGGGCATGCGCGATCGCACCATCAAGGTCGGCAGCGCCGGCAAGATCTTCTCGCTGACGGGATGGAAGATCGGCTTCGTCTGTGCCGCGCCGCAGCTCTTGCGCGTCGCCGCGAAGGTGCACCAGTTCCTCACCTTCACGACCGCGCCCAATCTGCAGGCGGCGGTCGCGTACGGCCTGGGCAAGCCGGACGATTATTTCTTCGACATGCGCAAGGACATGGCGCGCAGTCGCGACCGCCTCACCAAGGGGCTCGAGAGCATCGGCTTTCCGGTGCTGAAGTCGCAGGGCACCTATTTCCTCACGGTCGACCTGTTGCCGCTCGGGCTCAACGAGACCGATGCGGAATTCTGCTGGCGAATTGTGCAGGATTACAAGGTCGCGGCTATTCCCGTGTCGGCTTTTTACGAGCAGGATGCGGTGACGTCGGTCGTGCGCTTCTGTTTCGCCAAGAAGGACTCGACGCTCGACACCGCGCTGGAGCGGCTGTCGGACGCGGTGCACCGTCGCAAGAGGTAGACCAGAATGCAGAAGCGGAGCCGTCGTCTCGTCAGCCGCGTCGGTACGATCGCAGCGGTTCTGTTGTTCGCTGCGTCCGCCAGCGCTGAGGAGCGCACGGTCAACTTCTACAATTGGTCGAACTACATGGCGCCTGGAGTCCTCGAGGACTTCACCAGGGATACCGGCATCAAAGTGGTCTACGACACGTTCGACGCCAACGAGACGCTGGAGACGCGGCTGCTGGCCGGCAAATCCGGCTACGACGTCGTGGTGCCGACCGGCTATTTCCTGCAGCGGCAGATCACCGCGAAGGTGTTTCTGAAGCTCGACAAGTCGAAGCTGCCGAACCTCGCCAACGCCTGGCCGATCGTGACCGGTCAGCTCGCGACCTACGACCCCGGCAACAATTACGGCGCCAACTACATGTGGGGCACCACCGGCATCGGCTACAACGTCAAGATGGCGGAGAAGATCCTGGGGCCCGATGCGAAGATCGACAGCTGGGACATGGTGTTCAAGCCGGAGAACCTCGCCAAGTTCAGGGATTGCGGCATCCATATGCTGGATTCCGCCGACGACATCCTGCCGGCTGCGCTGAGCTATCTTGGCCTCGATCCGAATTCGACCAAGCAGGCCGACCTCGAGAAGGCCGCCGATCTCGTCATCAAGATCCGGCCCTATGTGCGCAAATTCCATTCGTCCGAATATCTCAGCGCGCTGGCCTCGGGCGAGATCTGCTTCGTGGTCGGATGGTCTGGCGACATCATGCAGGCGCGCAGCCGGGCGGCGGAAGCCAACAGCGGAGTCGAAATCGGCTACACGATCCCGAAGGAGGGCGCGCAGATGTTCTTCGACAATCTGGCGATTCCCGCCGATGCCAAGAACGTCGCCGAGGCCTATGAGCTGATCAACTACCTCTACCGTCCCGACGTCGCGGCGAAGAACTCGAACTTCCTGTCCTACGCCAACGGCAATCTGGCGAGCCAGAAGCTGATCGATCCGAAAATCCTCAACGACAAGAACATCTATCCCGACGAGGCGATGCAGAAGAAGCTGTTCGTGATCACGGCGCGCGATCCGGCGACGCAGCGGATCATCAACCGGCTGTGGACGCGCGTGAAGACGGGGAAGTGACGCGCCTTCGCGCGTCGCAAGACGAGGGCGCTATCGCCAGCGCCGGTGCAGCCAGAGCCATTGATCCGGATACTCGCGGACCCAGCCCTCGACGATGTCGGTGATCGCCTGCATGGTGCCCTGGACGTCGATCTGGCCGGACGCGTCGAACACCGGTTTCACTTCCTCGGTGACCTCGCCGCGGAAACGGCCATCGGGCAGGCGGATGATCCGCGTGCCGTGGATCGGGCATTCGATCTGCCGGCGCAGGCGCGCCAGCAGCGGGTTCGCGGTGGTCTTGCGGCCGAAGAAGGTGACGGGAACGCCGTTGGTCAGATACTGGTCGACCAGCATCGCGACGTGCTGACCGTCCTTCAGGGCCTGCGCCAGCTTGAGCGGCGCGTCGCGGCCGGCCGGGACCAGCGTGCCGAGGTTGACGGCGCGGATGCGTTCGATGGCGCGGTCGGCGGCTTCGATGTTCGGCCTCCGGAACAGGATCGCGGCGTCGAGGCCGTGCGCGGCGGCGGCGATTGGCGAGAGCTCCCAATTGCCGAGATGGGCGGCGAAGAACAGGGCCGGCTTGCCGTCGTCACGCAATTGGTCGAACAGCTGCTTGCTGCGCGCCGAGAATTCGACGCGGCCCGGCTTGTCGGGATGCTGGGGATCATGATCCCAGATGCGGTCGATATGCGCGAATTCGGCGCCGATCCGTCCGAGGTTATGCCAGACGCCGGTCAGGATCTCTTCGATCTCCTGCGGCGACTTCTCCGGGAAGGCGGCGGTCAGATTCTCGCGGCCGATCCGATCCTCGCGCAGCCGGCGGCCGATGAAATGCGCGGCGTGGCCGAAGAAGCGTGCGGTCTTCTCCGGATCGAAATAGCGCGTGGTGCGCAGCAGCCCGGTCGTCAACGCGCCAATGGCAGCGTCGGTCACGGGCTTGGCAGCGTCACGCAGCTGCGCCCTGGTGCGAAGGATCAGGCGTTTCATCTGACGAGGCGAGGGCGCCGAGCTAGGCCGGCTCGCGCGTCAGGATCAGCGAGGCGTTCTGCCCGCCGAACCCGAACGAGTTCGACATCACGGCGGTCACCTTGGCATCGCGCGCCTTGTTGCCCACCACATCGAACGGGATCGCGGGATCGGGTACCTCGTAATTGATCGTCGGCGGAATCCGCTGATGCTCGAGCGTGAGCAGCGAGAAGATCGCCTCGACGGCCCCGGCAGCCGAGATGGTGTGGCCGACCATCGACTTGTTCGACGACACCGGAATGTTCTTGGTGTGCTCGCCGAACACGGCCGAGGTGGCCAGATATTCCATCTTGTCGTTTTCCGGCGTCGACGTGCCGTGCGCGTTGATGTGATCGATCTGCTCGGGCTCCATGCCGGCGTCCGCAAGCGTCTTGCGGACGCAGCCGATCGCCGGCTTGCCGTCGGGGGCCGAGCGGGTGCGGTGGAAGGAGTCGGTCAGCTCGCCGCAGCCGGCGACGACGCCGAGGATGCGCGCGCCACGCGCCATCGCGGCGTCGTAGCTCTCCAGCACCAGGGCACCGGCGCCTTCGGCCATCACGAAGCCGTCGCGGTTCTTCGAGAACGGCTTGGAGGCGGCCTGCGGCGGATCGTTCTGGGTGGAAAGCGCCGACAGCAGCGAGAACCGCACCATGGCTTCGGGATTGACCGAGCCGTCGGTGGCGATGCACAGCGTGGCATCGGTTTCGCCGCGGCGGATCGCCTCGACCCCGAGCTGGATCGCGGTCGCGCCGGATGCGCATGCCGTCGAGAGCGAAATCGGCGAGCCCTTGGTGCCGAAGGTCTCGGCGAGACTGAGGGCGACCGAGCCGAAGGTGAAGCGCCGGTGGAAGTGCGTGAACTTGCCGCCGCTGCAGGTCGCCAGATATTCGATGATGCCGAAGTCCTTGGTCGGAACGTCGCGCGCAACCTCGAGCCGCTGCGGCCATTCGGTCTCGATCGGTGCGACCGCCAGGAACAGCGGGCCGGGGAAGTCGCCCTTGCTGCCGATGCCGGATTGCTCCAGCGCCTCTTCGGCTGCGATCTCCGCCAGGCGCTGCGACAGGCTGGTCGAGGAGAACGGATCGACGGTGACGAAATCGACGGCGCCGGCCATCGTCGTCTTCATGCTGTCGAGCGGGAAGCGGGTGACGGTCTTGATGCCGGACTCGCCCGCGGTGAGGCGCTTCCAATTGTCGGTCTTGCCGCCGCCGAGCGACGTCACGATTCCCATGCCGGTCACGACAACGATCGGTCGGCCGAATTTATCGCGTGGTGCTGTCATGGTGTCCCCGTCGGTGCTTGCGCCGGACTTAAGAGCCCGATGAGACTCATCGGGCTCTGACTATTTGTTATAGCATGATCTTCATCATGCTCTAACTGACGGCCTCGACCAGCGCCATGCCTTCGCCCTGCCAGTGGCCGACCCCCAACACGACAATCTGGGTTGGCGCCTCGGTCTTTTCAACCTCAAGCCCGGTCGGGTCGTTGGCCGGATAAAGCGCGCCGCGCGAGATCGACAATGCGGCCAGTGCGAGCCCGAGCGGGAACTGGGCCTCCATGGTGTGCCCAAAGGTCGTCCCGGTGGCGCGCACGGCAAGGTCCGGATGCTGGCCGAGGAATTCGCGCTCCTCGGTGGTCGCAGGCTCCGCGCCGCTCGCTCCCGTGATCAGCATGGCATTGGCGTCGCTGACGCCGAGCTGCGGCCACATCGCCTGCAGCGACTTCGTCACGGCGCCGGGCTCCTTGCGCTTGGCCAGATCCGCGACCACCTTGGTCAGCTTGGCGTACGGCTTGGCGCCGCGCGCCTCGGCGTGCTCGCGCGATTCCATCACCAGGAAGGCGCCGGCCGAGCCGATTGCGAAGCCCGGATGATTCCTGCGCGCCCAGACCGGCGCGTATTGATCCTTGAGGGCGAAGTCGCCGAATGAATAGAGCATCAAGAGGTCGCCGCGATCGCCGTTATGGGCCGCACCGACCAGCGCGATGTCGCTCTGTCCGGCCCCGATGCGGGCGACCGCGATCCGCGCAGCATCGATGCTCGCGGCTTCCTCGCCCATGAAGGTACGCGACGTCCCGCACACGCCGTGAACGATCGCGATGTTGCCGGCGAGCAAGTTGGAGAGCTGCGCCAGGAACAGCGTCGGACGCAGCTCGTTCATCAGCTTCTCGTTGAGCAGGGCGGGCGGCAGCTTGCCCTGCGCGTCGGCGTTCATGATCGCCAGGTCGACAGTGAGGTCACGCTCGCCGCCACCGGCTGCGATGATCATGTCCATCCGCGACAGGATTTCCTGGTTGCCTTTGACGCCGGCGGAATCGAGCGCCAGCCCGGCGGCGTAGGTGCCGATCCGCTGCCACAGCTCCATCTGGCGCTGATCGCCCTTCTTCGGGATCTGCGCGTCGAAGCTCACGGGGGCGATCGGATGGATCACGTAGGGCGCGAAACGCTTGTCGTCGGCATTGACGCGCTTTTCGCCCAGCGCCTGCCAATGCGCATCGAGCCCCTCGCCGAGCGAGGAGAGCAGGCCTACGCCGGTGATCCAGACTTCCTTCTCAGCCATTATTCATTGCCTGCTGCGGAAACCCGATCTTGGCGGCCATCGCATCCATGTGCACGCGCAAGTCCGGGCTGGGGAAGGGAATATGACGGAAGGTCAGCTCGGCATTGCATTTGAGCTCCTTGCCGACGCGGACTTTCGCCGAGGTCACAGTGAAGCCTGAACCTTCGTGTTCGATCTTGGCTTCGATCGTCAGTGTCGAACCGGGGCCGACGAAGCCGCGCATCTTGGCTTCCTTGACCATCGCGAGGAAGGGCATGCGCTCGAACCTGGTCAGACCGAGGATCAGCCAGCCCGAGCTCTGTGCCATCGCTTCGGTGAGCAGCACGCCGGGCATGATCGGGTAACCCGGGAAGTGCCCGGTGAACACCGAATGGCTGTCCGGCGGGACATCCGCCTCGACGACAATGGTCTTTGCGTCGAGGTTGAGGTCGACGATCCGATCGATCAGCTGAAAGGTTTCGAGCTGCATGATGGGCGGTTACGAGCCCGTGCCCGCGCCCGCGTTCTTGGCCGCAACCAGTTCGTCGATGCGGTCGGCGAGATTCTGCAGCACGAAATACTGCTCCGTGGTGGCCTTGCCGTCGTTGACCTCCTGGGTCCACTTCTCGAGCGGCATCTTGATGCCGAACGCCTTGTCGATGGCAAAGGCGATGTCGAGGAAGTCGAGGCTGTCGATCCCCAGATCGTCGATCGCGTGGCTCTCCGGCTTGATCGTATCGCGCGGGATGTCGCAGGTCTCCGCGATAATGTTGGCGATCTGCTCGAATGTGGAGGACATCATTAAGCCTTTGATATTTTGAAGGTAATTCCGGGTCGGCTTGCAGGAGGCGGGCGCGGTGCCCCGGAAATCCCTATTGCTGCTGCCGGAGTCGTGTGCCCGTATATCGGAGCAGGGCCGTTAGTTCAATGGAGCTTGACCGGGCCGGCCAGGACGGTTTTTGGGCACGGTTCCGGCCCGCCTAGGTGCGTGGCATCACCGTAATCTTCGCGCAATCCCGGCGTCCCATCAGCACGCAATCCTGAGTCTTGCGTAAATCGGCGATGCTCATGGCGAGCCAGATGCCGATCGCGGTGAGTGCCACGGTGAAAGCGAAGGCGGCGATGTTGGCGAGCATGCGCTGGCGGAAATCGTCCGGCTCCTCGCGCGGCTTCTCGTAACGGGAGAGGTCGTTGGCGACGGAAGCGGGGCGGCCCGGCCGGATCGGTTGCTCGCGCTTGCCGGGCGGCTGCGCTGAGGTACGCGGCCGGAATTTGAGCACCACGTGCTCGTCATCCGAGGAAATTGGCCGCTGCGTCTTCACTGTTGTCAGTCCGGTCGCGTCGCCGCTCATGTTTAGCATGTTCGCCGCGCTTCACACCTAAAATCTTGATGCGCGCAGAGGTGGTATTCATCCTTCGGACATCTCGTGGAACCGACCGTCGTCGATCCGCAGGCGGCCGTCGTCGGTCGTGCGAAGGATCGCGGCATTGCGATGGCCGGTGCTGATGGCGGAATGCTCGTTTTGGCGCATGCACAGTTTGCGCTGCAACGTCGTCGTAGCGCGAGACGATCAGGCCGAGACCGGTATTGACGGCTGCACTAACGGCAGTTCGTGGGATCTGCGTTAGGCCATGCTTTCCTTGCTGACACGGTCTTCAACAGCCACAGCCGCGCGGTGGCATTGGCGATGGAGCGATGGCGGATGTCTGCTGAGCTCCAACCCCTCGGTCACCACCTCGCGATTGCCGAGGCGGATCGTGCGGGCCTTCAGGCGTTCGTTGGCTCGCAAACCCATTCCGTCGAACCGGCTCTTTTTTCTGCCTATCACATCATGTCATAGTGGAACTCATTCCGGGATACCGGTCGAACGGGAGTGCAGATCATGGCCCATACGCGCGAGCCTTACGTCAAACCGGTCCCGATCATGTCGCTGCGGCCGACCCAGATGACGGTCGGCATGCATGAGGTGAAGGAGAAGCGGAAGCGCTGGCGCGAGCACAGCTCGGACAAGAAGCGCGCCGAGCTGCTGGGCAAGCACATGATCCCGGTCGTGCACGGTCCCGACGATCGTTACTACGTGGTCGATCACCATCATATGGCGCGGGCGCTGCATGAGGAGGGCGTCAAAGACATCCTGGTCACGGTGATCGGCGATCTCACGATGGTCGAGCGAGACGTGTTCTGGGGCGTGATGGACAACAAGCGCTGGGTGTATCCCTACAATGCCAAGGGCGATCGTTGCCACTTCAAGGACATTCCGAGGTCGATCAAGGATCTCAAGGACGATCCGTTCCGCAGCCTTGCCGGCGAGATGCGCCGGGCCGGCGGCTTCGCCAAGGACACGACGCCGTTCAGCGAGTTCCTGTGGGCCGATTTCCTGCGCCGCCACATCCCGCGCAAGACGGTGGAGAACAATTTCTCCAAGGCGCTGGAGAAGGGCCTGGCGCTCGGCCGCAGCAAGGACGCGGTCTATCTGCCCGGCTGGTGCGGGCCGGCATCCGACGACTGACCGGGGATGGGCTCCGGCTTGGGTGGATCTTCCTTGCCGCCGAGCACATGGTGCAGCCACCGCTCGGTGCGCGTGCCAAGGGTCAGCAGCAGGAATGCCAGCGCGAGCGCGGTAAGGACGATCGGCCAGTGTCCGGAGCCGCAGACGATCCCGACGCATGCGGCGAAGAACGCGCATGCGGCGCTGGTCAGGCCGTGGACGTGAAAACGGTCGCCGCGCCGGACGATCACGCCGGCGCCGAGAAAGCCGATGCCGGTCAGCACGCCCTGGATCACGCGGCTGACCGCATCGGTGAATTTCCCGGGATCGACCCCATGCAAGGCCAGCAGCACGACGGTCGCGGTCGAGAGGCTGACGAGGCCGAGCGTCTTCAGGCCGATCGGCTTGCCGCGCAGGTCGCGGTCGAGCCCGATCGCGCTGCCGGCCAGGGTGGCCGCGCCGAGCCGCAGGATGATCTCGCTCCAGTCCACCAAGATGTCCCCTAATAAGCCGCCTCTATTTCGGCTGCCGCCCGAGCATGTAGAACTCGGCATTCGGTCGCATGCTGGTGACGTTGGCGAGCCGGTTCGACAGCGCGAAGAACGCCGCCACCGCGGCAATATCCCAGACGTCGTCGTCGCTGAAGCCGTGGGCTGTGAGCGCGGCGAAGTCGGCTTCCGCGACCTCCTCGGCCGCGCGGCTCACCTTCATGGCGAAGTCGAGCATGGCGCGCTGCCGCGGCGTGATGTCGGCCTTGCGGTAGTTGATCGCGATCTGGTCGGCGATCTCCGGATTCTTGGCGCGAATGCGCAGGATCGCACCATGGGCGATCACGCAATACTGGCACTGATTGGCGGCGCTGGTCGCCACCACGATCATCTCGCGCTCGGCCTTGGAGAGGCCGGAGTCCTTCTCCATCAGTGCGTCGTGATAGGCAAAGAAGGCGCGAAACTCATCGGGCCGATAGGCCAAAGTGAGGAAGACGTTCGGCACGAAGCCGGACTTCTCCTGCACCGCCAGAATACGGCTGCGGATATCGTCGGGGAGCTGGTCGAGAGCGGGCGTCGGGAAGCGTTTTGCGGTTGGCTGCGTCATCAGATGGTTCCAGCATGCCGCAAGGACGCGGCGTCAGGCGAAACCATAGTGGATGACGGCTCGGGTTCAAGGCACTTTGGGTGCAAGACGCTTTGGGTGCAAGGCGCTTTGGGTACAAGGCGCTCGGGTGCAAGTCGCATCGTCGCCTTGCGGCCGTGACGTTAGCGCAGCGGCTTCTTCAGGAGCGAGAAGCGATCCGGATCGAGACCCAGTGACGGCTGCAGCATCGGCGCCTCGGCCGGCGCCATCGTGCGTGCCGGTGCGGGAGAGTTGAGGCCGGAGTTGAGCCCCGAATTCAGCCCCGAATTCAGCCCTGGATCGTTCGGCGCATTGTCGCGATGCGAGGTGGCGCCGCGCCAGCGCTCCAGCACCGCGCTGACGAAATGCATGTCGTGGCCGGCGGTGACCGACGGCACCGTGGCGATGGTGGCCTCGCCACGCGGCAGCTGGTGCGGCGGCACCTCCTTGAAGCGCAGCCGCGTCGGCAGCGCCACGCCTTCGCCGAACGCCAGCACTTCGCGGGTGCCGAGCGAGGGCACGAACGACAGCAGGTTGGCCGCGGCGTCCGACACCGCGGAGCGCAGCAGAGCCTGGTCGCGGTCGTTGGCAAGCCGCATCGTGAACAGCGTGTTGCACTGGGAGATGATGGTGGCGTCGAGCTCGGCCGGGCGCTGGGTGATCAGGCCGAGATAGACGCCGTATTTGCGGCCTTCCTTGGCGATGCGCGACACCGCCTTGCGGGTCGGCCCGAAGCCGATATTGCGATCGGCGGATGCGTAGCGGTGCGCTTCCTCGCAGACGAACAGCATCGGCGAGACGCCGTCGCTCCACAGTCCGAAATCGAACGCCATGCGGCACAACACCGACACCACGGAATCGACGACTTCGGCGGGGAAGCCCGCGAGTTGCATGATGGTCATCGGCTTGCCGTTGGCGGGCAGGCGGAACAGATGGCTGATCACCTCGGCCATGGTGTCGCCGCCGACATTGGCATTGTCGAACATGAAGGCGTAGCGCGGGTCGTTGCGCACCGCGTCGATGCGCGAGATCAGCTTGTGATAGATGATGCGCGAGGAGCGGTTCTCCAGCTTGCCCATGCGCTCGTCGATCAGCGAGATCAGGTCGACCAGGCGATAGGGCACCGGCGTGTCGACGGTGTAGCCGACCTGCTTGGGGTCGACGCGCTTCAGCCCGAGACCGACCCGGTCGGAATTCTGGTACTGGGTGTAGATGCCCTTCGCCATCGGGATCACTTCGGCGAGGATGTCGAGCTCTTCGGGCACGCCGGGGCGGCCGCCGAACAATACGTCGACGATCTCTTCGAAGTTGAACAGCCAGAACGGCAGCTTGAGGTTTCGCGGGTTGAGCACCTGCGCGCGCTCGCCGAAGCAGCGGCCGTATTCGTTGTGGACGTCGAGCAGGAAGATGCGCAGGTTCGGCCGCGACTTCAGGATCTCGTTGAGCAGCAGCGAGACGCCGGTGGATTTGCCGACGCCGGTCGAGCCGAGCACCGCGAAGTGCTTGGACAGCATTTCCTCGACGTCGACATAGGCAATGACGGAGCGATCCTGCTGCAGCGTGCCGACATTGATCTGGTCGGAGCCGCTCGGTGCGTAGACCGTGCGCAGCTCCTGGTTGGTGATCAGGTCGGTGCTGTCGCCGATGGTTGGGTAATGGGTGACGCCGCGCTGGAATTTCGGGCGATCGCCGCCGAGGATTTCGCCGAGCAGATCGACCGAGGCGGTTGCCATATACTCGTCGGACGCCGGCAGGTTTTCGCAGGACACCTCGGTGATCATGGCGACGATGACCGAGCTCGCGCAGCGGATGCTGACGAACCGGCCGACGGTCGCGCGCATTTCTGAAAGTTGCATCTGGCCGCCCGCCAGCAGCCCAACCCGGGCCTGCGAGCCGCGCACAGAGATCACACGTCCAAAAGATGTCACTGTTCTCGCCCGGCTCGTTCGCGAAATCTAAATGTCCGGACCAATATGCCCGCCCGGGATTGGAAAAACCGTTAAGTCGCAGAAGTTTCGGTTCGGCTAAATCTACTCCTTCCCGGTGACGATTTGTTTCTATCGTGTCGCGATATCGCGCCGCTTCGGCGGCCGAGCGTCGCGTTCCGGCACAGCGGCGATTATTTCACGGCTTTCCTGTTAATGCGGCATTCACCATCTCGGAGAAGTGCGCCGGCGGCTCCGTAGGTTTACGGGGCGCCCGGCATGGTTGGTCGCCCGCTGTCGTCTGGTATCGTGTAACCGATTGCTAACTGCGGTTTGTAACGACCTTTCCATTTGTGCTGCGTAACGATGCCGCGTCCGGGAGAGATCAGCGTGCGCATCGAACACCGCAATTCATCACCAGGAAATGCCGACGCCGGCACCACCAAGGGCCTGGCGTTCTGTGCCGGCATGCTGGTCGGCAGCCTGTTCGGAAGCGTGACCGCACAATGGAGCGAGCGCGAAGGCCTGCTGATGGCGGCGTTCGCGATCATGGCCGTGATCGTCTTCCTGTTGCTGAAGCGGCATGAAATCTCCGACGCACGGCTCGCCACCGAACGTCGCAATCTGATGACTGCCGTCGACAACATTCCGCAGGGGCTCGTGCTCTACGATGCCTCGGCGCGCATCATCATCTGCAACCGGCCCTATATCGAGATGTTCGGGCTTTCGCCCGATGTGGCAAAGCCGGGCTGCACCATGCAGCGGCTGATCGCGCACCGGCAGGAGACCGGCTCGTTCGATGGCGACGTCGACGCGTTCTGCGATGCCATCATCCGCAACGTGAAGCTCGGCAAGGCGACGCGCCAGCTGACCGAGGCGCCGGGCGGGCGGGCGATCGAGATCGTCAACAAGCCGCTGCCGGAGGGCGGCTGGGTCGCGACCATCGAGGACGTCACTGAGCGGACGCGCACCGAGAACAAGATCGCCTACATGGCGCATTACGATGCGCTCACCGATCTGCCCAACCGCGTGCTGTTCCGCCAACGGCTCGATCAGGCGCTGAAAGCGATCGGGCCGCATGAGCAACTCGCGGTCATGTATATCGACATCGACGAGTTCAAGAGCGTCAACGACGCGCTCGGCCATCAGATCGGCGACGAATTGCTGAGGGCCGTGGCCGATCGCCTGCGCTCCTGCCTCGGGGACACCGACGTCGCAGCGCGGCTCGGCGGCGACGAATTTGCCGTGATCCAGACCGCGGTCCGCGATCAGACCCACACCATGCAGCTGTTGGCCGCGATCTATCAGGCGATCCGCCAGCCGGTCGATTGCAGCGGGCATCTCATCACCACTGACGCCAGCATCGGCATCGCGGTTGCGCCGGCCGACGGCCTCGAGCTCGATCAATTGCTGCGCAACGCCGATCTCGCGCTCTATGGCGCCAAGAGCGACGGCCGCCGCACCTACCGCTTCTTCGAGGCCGGCATGGACGCGCGCGCCAAGGCGCGGCGCAGCCTGGAGCTGGAATTGCGCCAGGCCATCGTCGACGGCAATTTCGAGCTGCACTATCAGCCGCTGCTGCATCTCGAGGACGGCCGGGTCAGCTGCTGCGAGGCGCTGCTGCGCTGGCGCCATCCCGAACGCGGCACCGTCTCGCCGGCGGATTTCATCCCGGTCGCCGAGGACACCGGCCTGATCAACGATCTCGGGCACTGGGTGCTGAACACCGCATGCCGCGAAGCCGTGAAGTGGCCGGATCATGTCCATGTCGCGGTCAACGTGTCGCCGATCCAGTTCAAGAGCCAGACGCTGGCGCTGAATGTCGCCGCCGCGCTGGCGGCGTCGGGACTGGCACCCTCGCGGCTCGAGCTCGAGATCACCGAAGCCGTGCTGATCCGAGACGACGAGGCCGCGCTCGATGTCCTGCATCAGCTGCGCGATCTCGGCGTCCGCATCGCGCTCGACGATTTCGGCACCGGCTATTCGTCGCTGAGCTATCTGCAGCGCTTCCCGTTCGACAAGATCAAGATAGATCGCGCCTTCATCAAGGATCTGGCCGGGACCGGCGCGTCGTCCACCATCGTCCAGGCCGTCGTGAACATCGCCGCCGCAAGCGACATGACGACGACCGCGGAGGGCGTCGAGACCGAGCAGCAGCGCAACCTGCTGCGCATCCTCGGCTGCACCGAGATGCAGGGCTATCTGTTCAGCCGGCCTGTGCCGGATGTCGAAATCCGTACGCTGCTGTCCTCGCATCGCGAGAAGGCCGTCTCGGTCGCCTGACCACCGGCATCGATGCATGCCGCGATGCCGGCGCCAACAATTTGTTGACGGGACCTAATCCTTTGTACACTAGTACAAATCGAGAGGCGCCGCCGTCGCCCGCGTAAAAAGGGCCGGTCCGGTGGCGTCACGCAAGGAGACCGTCCCATGCAGCCGGAACCGATCTTCGATCTCGCTCATCTCGGACACATGGAGCTCTTGACGCCGACGCCGGACGAGAGCCTCAAATTCTTCGTTGACGTCATGGGCATGACCGTCAGCGGCCGCAAGGGCGAGTCGGTCTATCTGCGCGGCTGGGACGATTACGAGCGTTATTCGCTGAAGCTCACCGCGTCGAACACATCCGGCATGGAGCACATGGCGCTGCGGGCGCGCAGTCCGCAGGCGCTCGAGCGCCGCGTTGCCGCACTGAAGGGCTCGGGCTTCGACATCGGCTGGGTTGAAGGTGACATGGGGCAGGGACCGGCGTTTCGCTGCCGCGATCCCGACGGCCATGTCATCGAGCTCTATTACGAGACCGAGTGGTACGAGGCGCCGGCCGACCTGAAGCCCGCGCTGAAGAACCAGGCGCAGCGCTTTCCGGCGCGCGGCGTCAATGTCCGCCGGCTCGACCATCTCAATTGCCTTGCGGTCGACATCAAGGCCAACCGCCTGTTCTTCGAGACTTATCTGGGCTGCCGCACCACCGAGCAGATCGTGCTCAACGACGGCACCGAAGCGGCAATGTGGATGACGATGTCGAACAAGAGCTACGACTTCGCCTACACCCGCGATCATTACGGCAAGCGCGGCCGGTTTCATCACGTGACCTATGCGCTCGACAGCCGCGAGGAGATCCTGCGGGCCGCGGATATCTTCCTCGAGCATGGCGTGCATATCGAGACCGGGCCGCACAAGCACGCGATCCAGCAGACCTTCTTCCTCTATGTCTATGAACCCGGCGGCAACCGCGTCGAGGTCGCCAATGCCGGCGCCCGCCTGATCCTTGCGCCGGACTGGAAGCCGATCGTGTGGACCGAGGAGGAACGCAAGAAAGGACAGGCCTGGGGGTTGAAGACGATCGAGTCGTTCCATACCCACGGCACGCCGCCGGTGACCGGCTAAGCGTTGGCGGCGGCAGCGCAAGATCGCGCGCGTCGACACGCCGCCGCGAACGCCCGCGGTCGATGACGACAACATGCGCGCGTGGTCGATATGATCCGGTTCGAGCGCCCGCCGCAGCGCGCCGTGCATGAACCGATGAGAGCAGGCACAATGGCTGGCAAGACGCCCACGACGTCGGCGAAGAGAGCGGAGAAGAGCTCCGCGAAGCGTGGGGCTTCAAAGCCACGCCTGCTCGCAGGCGGCAATCCGCAGATCGCAAAGGGGTATGGTGACGCCCCCGTGCAAACCTATATCGCGGCGATGCCGGGGTGGAAGCGGGACGTCGGACGCAAGCTTGACGCGCTCATCGAGCGCACCATTCCTGGCGTGCACAAGGCGGTGAAATGGAACTCGCCGCTCTACGGCATGGAAGGGAAGGGCTGGTTTCTCGGCTTCCATGTCTTCACGCGCTACGTCAAGGTGGTGTTTTTTCGCGGCGCGTCGCTGCATCCGGTGCCGCCCGGCAAGTCCAGGCAGCAGCACACGCGCTATCTCGACATTCACGAGAACGACGAGCTCGATGAAGCGCAGTTCACGGGCTGGGTGAAGCAGGCCAGCGAATTGCCCGGCGAACAGATGTGACCGTCACCATCGGCGTGGTATGGGTGATGCCCTCGGCTGTCGAAGGTACCTCGCACACAATGCAGATCGCCCGCGCGCAGTATGCAGCTGATGCAGCTCTGCGCGTGGGATCATTGCATCGCCTCGGGCATTTGGTGCTAGGCTGCACCAAGCACGATGAATCGTCATCGCGCTTTGGATTGTTGTCCTGCCATGATCTTTTCGGAAGACCGCTTCGCAACTTTTCCGGATCATGCTGTCGTAACGTCAGAGGAAAACGTCGATGAGCGAACACACGACGGACAAGCGCGTGCGAGAGGCGTCTCGCAGGCGATTCCTTCAGGCGGGCGCAGCACTGGCCGGTGGCTCCGCGATCTCAGGAGTGGCCGGTTCTCCCGCGCTTGCCGAACAGGGGAATAATCTTCCGCCCAACGTGCCGGAATGGATGAAAGCGCCTGGCGATCCGATGGGAAGCCAGCCCTATGGCACGCCATCGATTCACGAGAAGGGCGTCGTCAAGAACATCTCGAAGACGCTGCCGCAATACATCTCCGCCTCGGGCCGCACGCCGTTGCAGGAGCTCGACGGCATCATCACGCCGAATGGCCTGTTCTACGAACGCCACCATGGCGGCGTGCCGACCATCGATCCGGCCGAGCACCGGTTGATGCTGCACGGCATGGTCGATCGCCCGCTGGTGTTTACGATGGAGGACATCCGCCGCTTTCCGTCGCAGTCGCGCATCCACTTCCTCGAATGCTCCGGCAATCCGGTCTACACCAAGCCCTATGGCAAGACCGCCTCCGACCTTGTCGGCCTCCTGAGCTGCGCGGAATGGACCGGCGTGCCGCTCAAGACGGTGCTGGACGAAGCCGGCCTGCAGGCGGGCGCCAAATGGATCGTTGCCGAAGGCGCCGATGCCGCCGCGCTGACGCGCTCGATCCCGATCGAGAAATGCCTCGACGACGCCATGCTGGTCTACAGCCAGAACGGCGAGCGGCTGCGTCCGCAGCAGGGCTATCCGCTGCGGCTGTTGTTGCCGGGCTTCGAGGGCAACATGAGCGTGAAGTGGCTGCGCCGGCTCAAGGTGGTCGCCGAGCCGGCCTATTCGCGCGAGGAGACCGCGAAATACACCGACCCGATGCCCGACGGCACGTCGCGCGAATTCACCTTCTACATGGAAGCCAAGTCGATCATCACGCGGCCGTCCGGCGGGCAGAAGCTGGCCACGCACGGCTTTCACGAGATCACCGGGATCGCCTGGAGCGGCCGCGGCAAGATCAAGAGCGTCGAGGTCTCGTTCGATGAGGGCAAGAGCTGGCAGCAAGCCGAACTGCAGGAGCCGGTGCTGACACGGGCGCTGACGCGCTTCCGCTTGCCCTGGCACTGGGACGGCAGCCCGGCGGTGATCCAAAGCCGCGCCATCGACGAGACCGGCTACGTCCAGCCGACGTTGCCGGAATTGGTCAAGGTGCGTGGTCTCAACTCGTTCTACCATAACAACGCGATCTGGCCCTGGCGCATCGATGCGAACGGCGAGGTGACCAATGCCCAGGCCTAACCTCAAGGCGGCGTTGCTCGCGGGTGCGATCGCGATGCTTGCTGCTGCTGCGCAGGCGGAGGATCGCTTTGGCATCGGCCGTCCGGCAACGCCTGCCGAGATCGCCGGCTGGAATATCGACATCGGTCGCGACGGCTCCAACCTGCCGCCGGGCAGCGGCACCGTCGAACGCGGCCGCATCGTGTTCGCCGAGCAGTGCGCGGCGTGCCATGGCGACAACGGGCAGGGCGGCGTCGGCGATCGCCTGGTCGGCGGTCAGGGCACGCTGGCGAGCCCAAAACCGGTTCGCACCGTCGGCAGCTATTGGCCCTATGCCCCGACGCTGTTCGACTACATCCGCCGCGCGATGCCGCAGAACGCGCCGCAGTCGCTGAGCAATGAGGACGTCTACGCGGTGTCCGCCTACATCCTGAGCCTCAACGGCATCGTGCCAGCCAATGCCGTGCTCGACGCCAGGTCGCTGGGCGCCATCAAGATGCCGAACCGCGACGGGTTCGTCTCCGACCCGCGGCCCGACGTGCATAACCGTTGAAGCACGGACCGGAGCTCCGTCGCGAAACCGCGGTGGTCGTGCCCGGCGGAGCGGCGGCTCGCAGCATTGTGACCTGCTGCCCCTGTGCCTGGATTTGATCGTCACCACATCAACTAGAGGAACCGGGCGCTCTCGCTCCCCTCGGGCAATTTTCAATTGATGCATCGGAGAGGTCACATGGCCGGACTCAAGGCCGTTGCAGCCGCTGTGCTGCTGGTGGGAATGACGTTCACGCCGGCGTCGGCCCAGATCTCGGAGCCGGCCCTTTTCGACGCAGAGAATCCTGGACGCAGCGCGATCAACGGCGGCGCGCTCACGCCATGGGGTGAGGCTCAGGCGGCGCAACGCAGCGGCAACCCGGCCAACGCTTACGGTGCCATGCCTGCCGAGGCGCCGTCCTCGCCCTGCGCACGTTATCGTTCATTCGATCCGGCGTCCGGCACCTACCGTGGTCGCGACGGCCGCCGTCATTCCTGCCAGTAGGGCGCCGCACCACGCCCGGCCGTCGTTCCTGGTCGTCGTTCTTGGCCTTTGTTCTTGGCGGTGGATAAGGGCGCCGGCCATTGCCCGGCGTTCGAGCGGCCGGACGTTCGTCGCGCTATAGTCGGCCGATCGCATCTGCCGAGCGGCGGAGGGTATCGGGCGTGACGGACACCCTGAGCGGTTTCTGGGATCGAAAATCGACCTCCGAGCTGTTGCGGGAGGCAGCGCGGGCCGACGGCGACGCGGAGACGCCGGTCTTCAAGCGCTCGCTCTCGGCGTTGCAACTGGTCACGCTCGGCATCGGCGGCATCATCGGCGCCGGCATCTTCGTGCTGACCGGCCATGCGGCGGCTGCGAATGCCGGTCCCGCCGTCACGCTCTCCTTCGTGCTCGGCGCCGTCGCCTGCGCCTTCGCCGGCCTGTGCTACGCCGAGATGGCCTCGACCGTGCCGATCTGCGGCAGCGCCTACACCTACGCCTACGCCACGCTCGGCGAACTGATTGCCTGGATCATCGGCTGGGACCTGATCCTCGAATACGCGGTCGGCGCGATCGCGGTCTCGGTCGGCTGGTCCGGCTATTTCGTCAGCTTCATGCGCGATTTCGGCATCAACCTGCCGCAGCAATTCACCTCGGCGCCGCTCGCCTATGACGTCAATACCGGCGCGTGGTCGTCGACCGGCACGGTCATCAACATCCCGGCGATGGCGATCATCGCGTTCGTCACCACGCTGCTCGTGGTCGGCATTCGCGAGTCCGCGCGCTTCACCGGTTTCGTCGTCGTGGTCAAGCTCGTCGTCATCGCATTGTTTCTCGCCACCGCGGCGTCGTCCGTGACGCTGGCGAACTGGGTGACGGCGGGCAATCCGCAGGGCGCGTTGATCCCGCCGAATGCGGGGCCTGGCGTGTTCGGCTGGTCCGGCGTGATCCGCGGCGCGGCGGTGGTTTTCTTCGCCTACATCGGCTTCGACGCGGTGTCGACCGCGGCGCAGGAGGCGAGGGTGCCGGAGCGCGACATGCCGATCGGCATACTCGGCTCGCTGGTGATTTGCGCCGCGCTCTATGTCGCGGTCGGCTTCGTGCTGACCGGAATCGTGCCGTATGACCGGCTCGGCGTGCCGGATCCGATCGCGCTCGGCATCGACGCCGTCGGCATCGGCTGGCTCGGTCCCTTCATCAAGCTCGGCATCCTGTTCGGATTGTCGTCGGTGATCCTCATCATGCTGCTGGCGCAGCCGCGGATCTTCCGCGCCATGGCGCATGACGGGCTGCTGCCGGGCATCGCTGCCCGGATCCATCCGCGATTTCAGACCCCGTATGTCTCGACCATCTTCTCCGGCACCGTCGCCGCTGCTCTCGGCGGGCTGCTGCCGATAGGGCTGGTCGGCGAACTGGTTTCGATCGGCACACTGTTCGCATTCACGGTGGTCTCAATCGGCACGCTGGCGTTGCGTGTGCGCGATCCGGAACTGCCGCGGCCGTTCAGGGCGCCGGCGATCTGGCTGGTGGCCCCGGCTGCCGCAGCCACCTCGCTGTTCCTGATGCTCGGGCTGCCGCTCGACACCTGGATTAGGCTCGCGGTATGGCTCGTGATCGGGCTTGCGATCTATGCGGCCTATGGCAGACGTCACAGCCGGCTGCGGCGGCGCGGCGAGGGCCGCGTGGGCCTATAGTGCGCACGCGTGCGGCCTGCTAGATGTACCCGCTGAAATAGCACCTTAAAGCCGCGACAAGTCGGCATTCCCCGGGGAGCCTTCCATGCAAAATTCAACGGTACACGCGCGGTGGATGGTCGCCGCGATTGTTTCACTCGGCATTCTATCGGCGGCGCCAGGCAGGGCAGCCTCCGTCGCACCCGTCGCCGCCGAGAACGGCATGGTGGTCTCGGCGCAGCATCTCGCGACCCAAGTCGGCGTCGAGGTGTTGAAGCGGGGCGGCAATGCCGTCGATGCGGCGGTCGCGGTCGGTTACGCGCTGGCGGTGGCCTATCCCGCCGCCGGCAATCTCGGCGGCGGCGGATTCATGACCATCCAGCTTGCCGACGGCCGCAAGACCTTCCTGGATTTCCGCGAGACCGCGCCGAAGGGCGCCACCGCCAACATGTATCTCGACAAGGACGGCAACGTCATTCCCGGCCTGTCGACCAAGGGGCATCTCGCGGTCGGCGTGCCGGGCTCGGTGGCCGGCATGGAATATGCGCGCGAGAAATACGGCACCATGAAGCGCGCCGACCTGATCGCGCCGGCGCTGCAGCTCGCCGAGGACGGCTTCGTGCTCGACCGGGGCGATATCAGCATGCTGGAAACCGCGACCAAGGATTTCCAGGACGATCCGGCCTCGGCCGCGATCTTCCTCAACAATGGCAAGCCGTTCCAGGTCGGCGAGCGGCTGACGCAGCACGAGCTCGCCGAGACGCTGCGCGAGATCAGCAAGCGCGGCACCGATGGTTTCTACAAGGGCTGGGTGGGGGCGGCCATAGTCGCCGCGAGCCAGGCCGGCAAGGGCCTGCTAACGCAGGAGGACCTCGACAATTACAAGGTGCGCGAACTCGCGCCGGTCGAGTGCGACTACCGCGGTTACCACGTGGTCTCGGCGCCGCCGCCGAGCTCGGGCGGCGTTGTGATCTGCGAGGTGCTCAATATCCTCGAGGGCTATCCGCTGAAGGAGCTCGGCTATCACTCCGCGCAAGCGGTACACTACCAGATCGAGGCGATGCGCCATGCCTATGTCGATCGCAACAGCTATCTCGGCGACCCCGACTTCGTGAAGAATCCGCTCGAGCGCCTGCTCGATAAGAATTACGCCGCGAAGATCCGCGCCGCGATCGACCCGGCCAAGGCCGGCGTCTCCAGGGACATCAAGCCCGGCGTGCCGCCGCACGAGGGCAGCAACACCACGCATTATTCGATCGCCGACAAGGACGGCAATGCGGTGTCGGTCACCTACACGCTGAACGACTGGTTCGGCGCCAAGGTGACGGCGGCCAAGACCGGCGTGCTGCTGAACGATGAGATGGACGACTTCACCGCCAAGATCGGCGTGCCGAATCTCTACGGCCTGGTGCAGGGGGAGGCCAACGCGATCGTCCCGGGCAAGCGGCCGTTGTCCTCGATGAGCCCGACCATCGTCACCAGGGACGGCAAGCCGGTCATGGTGGTGGGCACCCCGGGCGGCAGCCGCATCATCACCGCCGTGCTGCTGACGATGATCAACGCGATCGATTACGGCATGAACGCACAGGAGGCTGTCGACATGCCGCGCTTCCACCAGCAATGGCTGCCGGAGGCGACGAATCTCGAGGACTTCACGCTGTCGCCGGACACGCGGAAGATCCTGGAAGGCATTGGCCACAAATTCGGTCCGCCGCACCCGGCCAATCACCTCGCGGTCATCATCGTCGGCGCGCCGTCGCTGGACGGCAAGCCGGTCGGCAACAATCGCTTCTACGGCGCCAACGATCCGCGTCGCAATTCGGGGCTTGCTTCGGGCTACTGATCGTCGTCGTGAGACGTTAGCCCGCATGAGCGAAGCGACATGCGGGACACTCGACCAGACCTGGAAATCGCGGAGCCTGTCATCGGGCGCGCGTTCGCGCGACCCGTTGGCTCATCCGGACTCGTAGGACCAAGAGGCAGCGTGGGGGACTGCGGCGCGTCAGGCAACGGTGGTCGACCGGCCGTCGTCGTGCCCGCTGGTCAGCAGCAGGCGCCGGCGGATCGCATCTTCGACCAGGGCCAGCGATTGCCTGGCTTCGCGCGCCGCGGCTTCGGCGGCCTGGGCGCGGAACTCGGCGGCATCGAGCTGCTCCTGCTGCGTCTCGATGCGCCGCCGGGCCTCCTCGAGCGCCCGCGACGCGTCCCTCAGCTTGCGCTCGGTCGCGGCGATGATTTCGAGCTGCGCCTGTTCGGCGGCCTCGGCGCGGGCTTCGCCGGCACGGGCCCTGTCCTCGATGCTGCGGAACAAATCCGCCGCCTGATAGACGAGGTCCAGGGCTTCGGTACCCATTGCCGATGTGGGAGGCCTCGGAAATCCGAGGACGTTCGGGTCGGCCGCAAAGGGCCGTCTAAATCCGCGCAGTGCCATTCGAAGTCAGCCCGTCGCGAGTCGCGTGTATTCGAACAACTTTCGGTAGTTATAGTTAACAGATCGTTAATCCGGCGGGCTCGCGGTCACTGTCCACCGGTTTCTGATGTCGCAGCACCCGAAACGGCAATGAGGTAGTGAGAGCGACGACCCGGTTCAGCGCTTTTCTTTCGCAAGTCCCTCCGTGCGCAAGCGCAGCGCTAGAGGCGGGATGGCTGCGGCGAGTGCGGGCGAATCGGAGGGCGAGCGGGCCGCAGATCGATCGGGCCACGCGGAGCATCGCCGGGGTGGCGAGGCCGGCTGATTTGGCGCCCGCGCACGAGCCGGGCTCTATGGCGTAAGTTTGACGCCTGAGGCGCTTTAATTCTCCGCTGTTGAATTGCAGGTCCCTGGTACGACCGATATACCGGGCAGCCTAAGTGGCACGCAGCGCGCTCAGAACGAGCGACGCATCCGCCACGGAAAATCTGGTCGATGAAATTTCTGTTGCGGTTCTTCGGGTTCCTGTTCACCGCAGGAACCATCCTGTTCATGGCTGGTCTGGCCGCGGTCGCAGGGCTGTTCTGGCATTTCTCCAAGGACCTGCCCGACTATTCGCAGCTCCAGAACTACGAGCCGCCGGTGATGACCCGCGTCCACGCGGCGGACGGTTCGCTGCTCGGCGAGTTCGCCAAGGAACGCCGGCTCTATCTGCCGATCCAGGCGGTGCCGAAGCTCGTCATCAATGCCTTCCTCGCCGCCGAGGACAAGAACTTCTATGAGCATGGCGGCGTCGACTATACCGGCATGGCGCGCGCCGGCGTCGCCTATATCCAGAATTTCGGCTCCAACCGTCGTCCGCAGGGCGCCTCCACGATCACCCAGCAGGTCGCCAAGAACTTCCTGTTGACCAACGAGGTGTCGTTCAGCCGCAAGATCAAGGAAGCCCTGCTGGCGATGCGAATCGAGCGGGCCTATTCCAAGGACAAGATCCTCGAACTGTATCTCAACGAGATCTATCTCGGCCTCGGCGCCTACGGCGTCGCGGCGGCCTCGCTGGTGTATTTCGACAAGTCGGTCAACGAACTGACGATCTCGGAAGCGGCCTACCTGGCGGCGTTGCCGAAGATGCCGGCCAGCCTGCATCCGGTGCGCAACCGCGCGCGCGCCATCGAGCGGCGCAACTACGTGATCGATCGTCTGCAGGAGAACGGCTGGATCACCGCTTCCGACGCCGACAAGGCGCGCAAGGAGCCGCTGACCGTCACCAGCCGCACCAACGGCGCGCACACCTTTGCCGGTGAATATTTCTCCGAAGAAGTCCGGCGCGACATCTTCGAGCGCTATGGCGAGAAGAAGCTGTATGAGGGCGGCCTGTCGGTGCGCACCACGCTGGATCCCAAGATCCAGGTGATGGCGCGCAAGGCGATGGTGGCGGGGCTCGTGAACTATGACGAGCAGCAGGGCTATCGCGGCGCGATCCAGAAGCTTGACCTGACGGCCGATTGGGGCGTGCCGCTGGCCGAGATCAAGTCGCTGTCCGACATCTCGCCGTGGCGGATGGCAGTGGTGCTGGAGAGCAACGACCAGTCGGCGCGGATCGGCTTCCAGCCGGGCCGCGAGCTCGGCGGCGCCATCAGCAAGCAGCGCGAGACCGGCATCATCACGATGGACGGCGTGAGATGGGCGAGGCTGTTGTCCGGCCCGTACAAGGGCAAGACGCCGACCTCGGTGGCGCAGGTGCTGCAGCCCGGCGACGTGATCTATGCCGACCCGCTGTTCACCAAGGACGGCAAGCCCGTCGAGGGCCAGTACCGGCTGCGCCAGATCCCGGAACTGTCGGGTGCGATGGTGGCGATGGATCCGCACACCGGCCGCGTGCTCGCGATGGTCGGCGGCTTCTCGTTCGACCAGAGCCAGTTCAACCGCGCGACCCAGGCCTACCGGCAGCCCGGATCGACCTTCAAGCCGATCGTGTATTCGACGGCGCTCGACAATGGCTATACCGGATCGACCGTCATGATCGACGCGCCGATCGAGATCGACCAGGGCCAGGGCAATGTCTGGCGCCCGGAGAACTTCTCGACCGGCAAGTACCAGGGCCAGGTCACGCTGCGCAATGCGCTGCGGCTGTCGCTCAACACCGTGACAGTGCGGCTGGCGCAGGAAATCGGCATGCCTGTCATCGGCGAGTACGCCAAGCGTTTCGGCGTCTATGACGAGCTGCCGAACTATCTCGCCTATGCGCTCGGCGCCGGCGAGACCACGGTGATGCGGATGGCCACGGCCTATTCGATGATCGCCAATGGCGGCATCCGCGTGAAGCCGACCTTGATCGACCGCATCCAGGATCGCTACGGCCACACCATCTTCAGGCATGACCAGCGCGAATGCCGCGGCTGCGACGCGCCGGAGGGCTGGAAGAGCCAGCCGGAGCCGCAGCTCGTCGACCGCCGCGAGCGGGTGCTCGACGCGATGACCGCCTATCAGATCACCTCGCTGATGGAGGGCGTGATTCAGGCCGGTACCGGTACCGCGCTGAAGGAGGTCGGCAAGCCGCTCGCCGGCAAGACCGGCACCTCGAACGAGGCCAAGGATCTCTGGTTCGTCGGTTTCTCGCCGGACCTCGTGGTCGGTCTCTATGTCGGCTACGACAAGCCGCGCTCGCTCGGCCGCAACGCGCAGGCCGGCCACACCGCGGCGCCGATCGCGCGCGACTTCATGAAGCTCGCGCTGGCCGACAAGCCCGCCACCCCGTTCAAGCAGCCGGTCGGCATCCGCCTGGTGCTGGTCGACGCCAAAACCGGCCTGCGCGCCTCGTCCGGCCAGAAGGGCGTGGTGCTCGAAGCCTTCAAGCCGGGCCAGGCACCGCCATACTATGATCCCGGGCTGGTCGCCGGCACCGACGTGATCGACGGCACCCAGCAGGGCATCTCGCCCGACGCGGACCGGGCCGTGATGCGGTCGGGGACGGGCGGGTTGTACTGACGGCTGCGCTAGGAGCCCAACAAGACGCCGCGGCTCGATCTCGCGCGAACGCGCGATGGATGCGACAGCGGGCGCTGCCAAAACAAAATATGGAAAACAACCCCATGCAAAGGAGCCGGCGGTGGCCGGCGTCCGGCCAAGCAACTTGACACGTCGGGCAACTCAGGAGCATACTTCTAATATTCCGAAAATTGTGCGAATGTCCTCGCCCCAAGCCTACCTTCGCCCCAAGTCTCCCTCGACCGAGACTGTCGCATATGGCCTTTGCGGGCTTCTGCAACTGACGCTTCCACGTCGCAGGCGGGAAAGGGAACGCGCCTTCATTCGCGGTCACGGACCGCGATTTTACACCGATCCCCCGCCAACAATGCTTGCCAAGCGTGGGACCAAGCGGGTAGAAGGTCGCTCTCGCGCGGGCGCTGATTTGCAGGCGAACCCGCTGCACCGAGATGTCCAGTCATTCAGCTAAGCTGTTGATACCACGGACGATTCTTGGGGAATGGTGTAACGGTAGCACAACAGACTCTGACTCTGTTTGTCTTGGTTCGAATCCAGGTTCCCCAGCCAAGTTGATGGTCCTTCGTTTTCACCAATAGAAACAGCATGTTATGGCGGCGCCACCGCCACGTACCTTGACGGCGCCCCTAAGCCTGCCCCCCAACGCTTTACGCAAAGCAGATGGTGTAACTTTCCGGACTGATGGGCGTTGCGGGTTCCCGATTCAGCTATTATCGATGCAGAATCGTGGTGCTCGGAATCACTCATGCCGGATTGGGCACAAAGTTTACTTCGAGCCATTTCGAATACCCGATGGTTGCGGTGGATCGGACTGAGGCAGCTCGCAAGCTGGCTGCTGGCGCGGTATGGGCGGGCGATGATCGGCTTTGGTGCCGACTTCTTCTCATCTCGGGTAGCACTGGAGCAGCACCGGAGCTTCGATGACCTGATCGGAAGCACTGAGGCAATTGATGCGATTTATATCACGGGCCGCTCCTTCATCCGGAACGACTCGAAACGGTTCCGTCGCATTCGGCGATTAATCCTTCCCGACCCACGCAGTGATTCATTCCGGTTTTATGAACAGAGCACGGGCGAACCAAATCTGGCTGAGTCTGTGCTGAGAGCAACAGCGGTTTGCCGTGACGATATCAAGATTGAGGTCCGCTGGTGCGAGGCGCTGGTGCAGCAGTCGGTCTTGATCGGCGATTCCGACAAGAGCACTGGTTGGGTGCATGTCGAGTTGGTCGCGCCATTCTCAAAGGCCAATTCTCGACCAAGCTTTACGGTCACAAGAAGAAGATTTGAAAACGTTGTGAATTCCTATCAGGAAATTTTCAGTCAGCTGTGGGAGGCCAGCTACCCACCAGACGCTTCTACCGAACCGCCTGCCAAGCCATTGAGGAAACTTCCCAAGCCTCCTGCAAGACTTGCGGCCCCGCTCGAAAGCAGGCTGCTGAATGAGACTTGGATGCTCACCTTTGATCCAACCAGATCGAGAGTAAAGCAACTTAATTTCTTGAACGGCGGCCTGTTCGGAGAAGGGGGAAATCGCAATGAAACCCGCTGGCACCTAACGGGAGACGTCTTGGAAATTTACCGAGAGACTGGCGCGCTACAGAATAGATTTCGCTATGATCGTGCAGGGGACCGTTTTGTCTGGATCAAGGACGCATCCGCCAAAGGCCTTGATCATCAAGTTATATACCGCGTCGACCGTTCCGGAAGTCGTCCATCGCCATGAAGAGCGCAATTCACGGTCAGGCGGCGGAGTTGATACTGGACGCAATATACAGGCAGCCCAGCGATTACCTCTTAAAAGCATCGTTCTTTTTTGGCATGCGGCGGGGAGCTCCTCCGTTCGAAAGGCGCATGGGCATCGAGATATACATTGATCCAGTCAAGCTAGTCCGAGCCGCACTCTATGTGCGCAAGAATGGTCCGCCCTATCTCAAGTATCTGCCAATAAGCGCAATCTCGGGAATGCTTCGGAGCTTCGTGATTGAGCACTACGGGCTGCTTGCCGACGAGACGTTTCTTCAGAGGTTCGCCGGCAGCTACTCGGCAGCGATTAGTGGGCCTACCAAGTCTACCTTTGCCGACGCCCTCGCCGAATCGTCGGTATTCCAACCGCGCAACGAGGTGACGCTATTCCCTATAATTCCCGTGGTCGCGAAGACGGAATTTTCTTCGGAGCCATTCTTCCTTGTGGCCGCAAGTACACCCTCTCTGCAACCTCAGTTGCCCGGAGTGTCCAATCTAGTTGGTGATGCATTTCCCCCTTTCTCGGATTTGCCCGGCATCCGCGACACACCCTCTGTTTGGCTTGGGGTGAGGTCGCCCGATTTCCTCGCGGCCAACAAGATCAAGGCTGCCATCCTCGGAGCCTTAACGCTAACTCCGGTAGCCTATCAGCGACATCTGTTTTCCGGACGGAAGATGTTTGGAGGCCGCTGCACGATCACGGATGGCGGTATGGTCACATTCAGTCGCGGCGACCCACACACGCCGGCTCTAGCCTCCGATATCATTATTCAAGATCACGACGTGAAGTGGCTAGACATGCTTGCGTCGAAACTCGTCTCAAATGCCGCAGATGTCACGAGGCAGATCAAGGCGCTGGAGTATTTCTATAGGGCGTGGCCACTAGATCCCGCTGAGCGGTTTCCGATCCTGTGCATGACGCTTGATGCTATATTTGGTGAGGATGGAATCGCCACGCGGTCAATCATCGATGGCGTCCGTGACACGCTCGGGTCACACGTGCCTGAGGCGCGCCTAAACCTCCTTATGGATTTGCGCAACTCAGTGCTGCACGGGGGCGCGCCCGATGTGTACGACTCGCGAAAGTACTCGAAGTATTATGATCGGTATGGAGAAGACCCGATCAACGATATGCAATTAGTGGTCGGTCGGTGTCTTCGTTCAAGGGTGTTCAACGATGTGCTGAAAGAACATCCTGATCCGAACGCAGAGCAAATTGCACAGCTACAAGCGGCCGGCCGGCTGCCTAAGAATCGGGTGCGGCCTTCTCTCTTCGATCCCCAGAGCTAGGCGCGGGGCTCATTTTAGGGTCACAAACGCGAAGGGTACGCCCGAGGCACGGCTGCTGCGTTTCCCCCGTATGCTCTCGGCAAGCCCGGCCCCTGGAGGTGGTGGCGTGAGCCGGCCAAGAGCAAGTCGCTAGGCCTCAAGGCGTCGCAGCAGGTTGGCCACCGAGGACGGATACCAGCGGCCACCACTTGGCGCCATCCTCTCGCGGCCATTCAGCTCATTGGCGATGGCCTCCAGCGTCACCGCTCCATTTGCGCGGATGTCCTTCACCTCCGCAAGGTCACGAGCGCGTTGGTCCGCATTGGCTGAGCCCGTGGCGATGGCCGCTGCGTTGCCTCTGCCTGCACGCCTCAAGGCTGCTGCGCCATTCGGATTGCCGAGGCGCTTTATCCTGCGGTGGCCCTTCTGGCCGGTCTCCGAAATGCGCTTGCGGGCCACCTTGGACGCGTCCTTGGTACGCCGGAAGTCCGACGACGACGAGAGTAGCGTTAAGGCTGCTTCCATCAGTGGGCAGCAAGCCCGTCGTGCCGGAAACGCCCGTCAACGGCTTGGCCTTGGCTTCAGCTTTTGAAGCCATTTTGGACAGGCCGCGAAATTGCTTTGACCTAGATGTGCCTAAGCAATACCACTAATGTCGGTGGTGGCCCGATACACCCTTACATTGCAGACGCGCCGGTCTTCCAATAGCTTGGCGATTCCGGGAAGGGGGCCGGAAGATGTCTGAGTGGTATCTGTGGGATGGTGAGATCCAGCGAGGTCCGATGGATCGGACCGAGCTTGATAACCGCATTCGGTATCATCCAAATCCAAGTGTTGTAAGGGTCTGGCGCGAAGGTTTCTCCGATTGGAAAACGGCTGGCGCGGCACTAGTGGTTTCGCCGCGAATCTCAGTAGAGCCACCCCCTCTTGATGGCGCTGCCAAAGTGCATGTCGGCGCGAAACGTCAGAACTTCGTTGCCAGGAATTGGCGAGGCGAATATCCCCTTGGGATTTCCTACTGGCTTATCGGTGTTCTGAGCAATCTCTTTGCGCTCATTGTCATCGCTCTAATTAGTGCTCTGTCGAGCAAGGCCGGATACAATCCCATCAGTATCCTTATATTCGTTGTTTCGCTCTGGTCATTTATTGCTGGCCTAGCCGTGTGGCAGAGCGTCGGAATTTGGCGGTCCGCGCAACACCGTATTGAGGAGCGAACTCTGATCGGGAAACGAGCTCCATGGGCCGGGCTCGCGAAAGTCATGGTGTTCATAGGTGCCCTGCAAACGGCGGGCATTCTTATCAAGAGCGGTATCCCCCAAATCGCTGAAGCGACCAACATGGCGTTCATGGATGATCCGGATATCCCGGCGTACTCGATCAGGGTTATGAACGACGGCTCAGAAGCGGAAATAACAGGCGGTATCAAATACGGTCTCGCTGAAGACTTCAGAAAGATTCTAGATTCCTCGAAAGGTGTTCGCCTTGTTCATCTCGACAGCATTGGTGGGAGAATCGGTGAAGGCGAGAAGCTTTTCACGCTGATAAAGAGCAGAGGCCTCGACACTTATGTAGATTCCAAGTGTTTATCGGCCTGTACTTTTGCGTTTGTAGCCGGTCGGCAGAGGATATTACGAAACGGAGCAGTTCTCGGATTTCACCGTGGGTCATTCGCGGGCGAGGAGGACTTATCGTCAGGCAGGTCGATCTACGAGACGGTCGGTATTAGCGCCCCATTTATTGATCGAGCATTAGCCACAAAGAACGCCGACATGTGGAGGCCCTCGCAGGCAGAACTGCTCGCTGCGCGGGTTATAACGAAGACGTCGAACGGCGACGAGTACGCCTTCGGGGGCTTTGGAGGAAACGGAATTTCTCGTGATGACTGGGACAAGGCATTGCAAGAAACAGCCGTGTACCGAGAATTGAAAGCGAAGTATCGCCTTCGTTATGACGAGGTGCTTGATGTCTTCTCAAATGGGGCCGCGAAAGGGACGCCGCGAGCAAAACTATTTGCCGATGCTCGTGGTAAGCTCATGGGCCTAATAAAATCTCTCTTGCCTCGCGCCGATGACGCGGTATTGACAGACTACGGGAGGCTTATCGTTGATGAGTATCGTGCGGTTCAGTTGCAAGGCGCGGCTGCATGCTACGCTTTCGCATCTGGTGAGTCAGATGATTCTTCTGTTCAAACGCTTCCCAAGCAACTATCGGATCGCGAGCTAGAGATTAACGCGCGGATCATTTCGACGGCACGGTTGCGGGATGGTGTTCTCAATACGGATGCAGTTTGGGAGAAAGTGCGTGCTGGCCTGCGTCAGCGGGGAGTATCTGCTAGCGATCTGCAGTTACTGAATAGCAAGGCGACCACTCCTACAGAGCAAGCACGCTTCTGTGAGGTTACAATATTGTTTTATCAGGAGATTATGAACCTCCCCATGAAAGAGGCGGCCCTGATCTTGCGTGAGATATTCTCTTGAGTCATTGCGAATGTGAGGATGAGTTGCGATATTCGTTTCGGAAAGGCGGCTACGTGGTGACTGCTTTACGAGGTATTTCCGATCCACCCCAAACCACCTAGGAAAACCACCTAGACGTATCGGCGGAAATGCCTATAGGGCTTTTTGGTGTGGTTCACCGGGGCCAGGTTCCCCAGCCAGTCTGATTTGATGGCGCGAGCAACCTCAAAATCCCGAGGCGATTTCCCGGCGCGTCCTGCGTGTGGTGCAGGACCCGTCGTAACGCAGCATGGCCTCACGGCACTGAGGCTAGCCAGCGTAGCCCACCACGGTCGCGCGCGGCTTCCGCCACTCAGATGATGCGACAGAGGTTTAAGCTGATGGACGAAATTCTCTATGCCCGCGAGTCGTCGATTGGCGTCGACGAGTTCATCGAGGTGCTGCGCCAATCGGGCCTCGGCGAGCGGCGTCCGCTCGCGGATACCGACCGGATGGCGCGCATGATCGCCAATGCCAATTTGATCGTGACGGCGCGGAAGGCGGGCAGGCTGGTCGGCGTCTCGCGCGCGCTGACCGACTTCGCCTATTGCTGCTATCTGTCCGATCTCGCAGTCGATCGCGGCTATCAGGGCCATGGCATCGGCAAGCGCCTGATCGCGGAGACGCGGCGGCATGCGGGGCCGGAATCGATGTGCCTGCTTCTGTCAGCGCCTGACTCGGTCAGCTTCTACAAGGCGATCGGCATGCCGCAGCCGGACAACGCCTTCCTCTACAAGCGCGAACGTTAGGAGCGGGCTGGCTACTTGATCTTGTCGTACACCGTCGCGAAATCGGCGAGCGGCATCGGGATCGAGATGGTTTCCTTGCCAAGATTCTGGAACGACACCTTGAGCTGCTTGCCCGATTTCAGCTGCGCCAGGACGTCGGCGGCGATCGGCGCGTTGATGTAGCAGCCGCGGGCCTCGCAGGTCTGGATCGGCACATCGACGGCCTTGCCGTCGTCGACCTGCAGCTTGGCGCCGACCGGCAGGTTCAGCCCGAGTGGAAGCTGGATCAGCGCAATCGGTGTGCGGGTGTCGCCGGGAACGCGGATATTGACCAGCACGATCAGCTGGCCGGTCTTGGTGAGAATGGCGGTCTGCTCCATCGCGCATTCGAGCGGCGCGTCGCGGCTCGCGCTGGTGCAGCGCGCGACCCAGCCGGTGTTGTTGGGAGCGGCCTCACCTTGAGGAGCTTCGGGAGCTGCGGCCGGAGCCGGCGTGGTCTTGCCCTTCGGCGTCTGGGCGTGGCCGAGGCCCGCCAGGCCGAACACGGCGAACAGAACGACGAGCGATCTTGCGACAATCTTCACGCTACCGGCTCCGAAATGAACATCTTTCGGATGTGCCGGGATGTGGGCAAAGTCAAGTCACTCGGCGGCCTGCTTGACCGATCCGTCCTCGCCATCATCGGCGTCATGATCGGCGCGCGGCGAGCGGCCCCAATTCGCAAATGCGTTGGAGAGCCTGTCGAGATAGAGATAGACGATCGGCGTCGTGAACAGCGTCAGCGCCTGGCTGACGATCAGGCCGCCGACCATGGCGTAGCCGAGCGGCTGGCGGATTTCCGAGCCGGTGCCGGTGCCGAGCATCAGCGGCACGCCGCCGAGCAAGGCCGCCATCGTCGTCATCATGATCGGCCGGAAGCGGAGCAGGGCGGCCTGGCGGATCGCCGCCTCCGGTTCCAGATGCTGGTCGCGCTCGGCGGCGATCGCGAAGTCGACCATCATGATGCCGTTCTTCTTGACGATGCCGATCAAGAGGATGATGCCGATCAGCGCGATCAGCGAGAAGTCGAAGCCGGCCGCCATCAGGATCGCCAGCGCGCCGACGCCGGCCGACGGCAGCGTCGACAGAATCGTGATCGGGTGGATGTAGCTCTCGTAGAGAATGCCGAGGATCAGGTAGACCACCACGAGCGCCGCCAGGATCAGCAGCGGCACGGTCGACAGCGATTGCTGGAACGCCTGCGCGGTGCCCTGGAAGCTCGAGCTCAGGGTCGGCGGCGCGCCGAGGTCGACCATCGCCTTCTGCACCGCATCCGTCGCCTGCCCGAGCGCCGTACCCTGCGCCAGGTTGAAGGAGATCGTGATCGCCGGGAACTGGCCCTGGTGGCTGATCGACAGCGGCCGCACCGGCGCGCTGGTCCATTTCGCAAAGGTCGACAGCGGCACCTGGTCGCCGGTCAGCGGCGACTTGACGTAGATGTTGTTCAGCGTGTCGATCGCGCCTTGCAGCTCCGGCAGCACCTCGAGGATCACGTGGTAGCTGTTGAGCTGGGTGAAGTACTGCGTCACCTGGCGCTGGCCGAACGCGTCATAGAGCGTATCGTCGATCAGTTGCGGCTGGATGCCGTAGCGCGAGGCGGTGTCGCGGTTGATCTTCAGCTCGACCGTGGTGCCGTTGGTCTGCTGGTCGGTGGCGACGTCGCGCAGCTGCGGCAGCGTCTGCATCTTCGACAGGATCTTCGGCGCCCACTGGTTCAGCTCGTTGAGGTCGGCGTCCTGCAGCGTGAACTCGAACTGGGTGCGGGTCGGGCGGCCGCCGAGGCGGACGTCCTGCGCCGCCTGCATGAACAGCCGGGCGCCCTGGATCTTCTCCAGCTTCGGCCGCAGCCGGGCGATGATCTGCTGCGCGTTGGCGTCGCGCTCGTTCAGCGGCTTCAGCGTGATGAACATGGTGCCGTTATTGCCGGCACGGCCGCTGCCGCCGATCGCCATCGCCACCGTCGCCACGCCGGGATCCTGCATGACGACCTTGCCGAGTTCCTCCTGCTTGCGCTTCATCTCGGCGAAGGAGATGTCCTGGTTGGCTTCCGAGGTCGCGGTGATCAGGCCGACGTCCTGCTGCGGGAAGAAGCCCTTCGGGATGATCACGAACATGTAGACCGACAGCGCCAAGGTCGCGAAGAAGATCATCAGCGTGGTGAACTTCCAGCGCAGCGCGAGGTCGAGCACGCTCTGATAGCCGCGCAGCATGGCGTCGAAGCCGCGCTCGCTGAGCTGGTAGAAGCGGCCGTGCTTCTCCTCATTATGGGCGCGCAGGAAGCGCGAGGCCATCATCGGGGTCAGGGTCAGCGACACGAACATCGAGACGAAGATCGTCATCGCCAGCACGACCGCGAATTCGCGGAACAGGCGGCCGATGATGCCGCCCATCAGCAGCAGCGGGATCAGCACCGCGACCAGCGAGATGCTGATCGAAACGATCGTGAAGCCGATTTCCTGCGAACCCTTGAAGGCGGCCGCCATCGGCTTCTCGCCCTCTTCGATGTAGCGGCTGATGTTCTCCAGCATCACGATGGCGTCGTCGACCACGAAGCCGACCGCGATCGTCAGCGCCATCAGCGACAGATTGTCGAGGGTGTAGCCGAACACCCACATCAGCGCGCAGGCGCCGAGCAGCGCCAATGGCACCGTGACGGTCGGGATCACGGTGGCCCAGAAACTGCGCAGGAAGACGAAGATCACCATCACGACCAGGAAGATGGTCAGCAGCAGTGTGGACTGGACGTCCTCCACCGCGGCGCGGATCGTGGTGGTGCGGTCGGAGATGACCTCGATCTTGATCGCCGGCGGGATCGCGGCGACCAGCCGGGGCAGCGCCGCCTTGATCTTGTCGACGGTGTCGATGACGTTGGCGCCGGGCTGCTTGAACACGACCAGGAACACGCCGCGCTTGCCATTGGCCCAGGCGGCCTGCTTGGCGTCCTCCGGCCCGGTGACGGCCTGGCCGATGTCGCGGATGCGCAGCGGCCCGCCGTTGCGGTAGGCGATGATGACGTCGTTCCACGGGTCAGCCGTCAACAGCTGGTCGTTGGCGTAGATGGTGTAGGCGCGGGTGGTGCCGTCGATATTGCCCTTCGGGCTGTCGACGGTGGCGATGTTGATCGCGGCGCGGACATCTTCCAGCGACAGGCCCTTGGCGACGAGCTTGGCGGGGTCGATCTGGACGCGGACCGACGGCTTCTGCTGGCCGCCGATGATGACCTGCGCGACACCGGAAATCTGGCTGATCTGCTGGGCCAGCTGGGCGTCGACGGAATCGCTGACCGTGGTCAGTGGCAGCGTGTCCGAGGTCGCCGACAGCAGCATGATCGGCGCGTCCGCCGGGTTGACCTTGCGATAGGTCGGCGGCGAGGGCAGGGTCTTCGGCAGCTGGCCGCTGGCCGCGTTGATGGCGGCCTGCACGTCGTTGGCGGCGCCGTCGATCGAGCGGTTGAGGTCGAACTGGATGGTGACCGCGGCGGTGCCCAGATAGCTCGTCGAGGTCATCTGGGCGATGCCCGGGATCTGCGCGAACTGGCGCTCCAGCGGCTGGGCGACCGAGGTCGCCATCGTCTCGGGGCTCGCGCCGGGCAGCGACGCGGTGATCTGGATGGTGGGGAAGTCGACCTGCGGCAGCGGCGCGACCGGCAGCAGCGGATAGGCCACGAGGCCGACGAACAGGATGCCCGCCATCAGCAGCGAGGTGCCGATAGGGAAGCGAATGAATGGTGCGGATATTCCGGCGCTCATTCCTGCGTGACCTTCGACTGGGACTGATCCGAGCTCGCCACCGCCGTTGTCACCAGGGTTCCCGGCGAGACCTTGTACTGGCCCCCGGTGATCACCTGCTGTCCCGGCGACAGGCCCTCGTCGATCACCGATTTGCCGTCGATCGACTGGCTGACCTTGAGCTTGCGAAGCTCGGCCTTGTTCTCCTGATTAACTGAATACGCGTAGAGGCCTTCGGTGCCATGCTGCACTGCGTCATCCGGGACGACGGTGGCATCCCTCAAGGTTCTGACCAGCAGCCGGGTCGAGACCGACTGGCCCGGCCACAGCGCATGGTCCTTGTTATCAAACACCGCCTTGAGCCGGACAGTCCCGCTTGACGTGTCGACCTGATTGTTGATCAGCGCCAGGGTTCCGGTCGAGAGCACCTTCTTGCCGTCGGTGGTCAGCGCAATGGTCTTCGGCGGCGCCACGGCGAGCGCGGCCTTGATGTCGGGCAGCTGGTCCTCCGGGGCGGTGAAAATCACCGTGATCGGCTCGATCTGGGTGATCGTCACGATGCCGGTCTGGGCCGAGGCGTTGACGATGTTGCCGATATCGACCAGGCGCAGGCCGACGATGCCGTCGATCGGCGACTTCACGGTGGTGTAGTCGACCTGGGTCTGCGCATTGAAGATGGCGGCCTCGTCGGCCGCGATCTGCGCGGTGAGCTGGGCCACGGTCGAGCGCTGGGTATCGAGCTGCTGGCGGGTCGCGAACTCGCCGAGCTTGGTGGTGCGCTGCAGATCGAGATTGGCGTTGGCGAGGTTGGCCTCGTCCTGGGCCTTCTTGGCCTTGGCCTGGTCGAGGGTTGCCTGATAGGGCCGCGGATCGATCTCGACCAGCGTATCGCCCGCCTTGACGAACTGGCCTTCCTTGAAGGCGATCTTGGTGATCTGGCCATCGACCCGGGTGCGGACCTGGACGGTGTTGAACGCCTGCACCGTGCCGAGACCGGTGAGGTACACCGGGAAGTCGGCCTTCTCGACCGGCGAGATCTTGACCGGAACGGGCGGGCGCTGCGCGGCGCGCTTCTGCGCGGCCTCGGTCGCCTGCTGGTTGAGCGTGTATTTTTGCCAGCCGAAATAACCGGCGGCGCCGACCGCAGCAATCACTAAAACCCAACCGATGGTGCGTGACTTGGACATGCGGACTCTTGGGTTCGACGTAACAATAAAGGGTGATCGAAACGGTTCACAGAGCTTGCGGATATAATATGCGTGCACTTAATGTGTAAACACACCAAGGCTTGAGAATCCTAAACATTCGGAAAGGTTTAGGTCAGAAACGAGCAGCAACATTCCGGCTGGGAAACGCACCGAGGACCCCTATGTCGCTCGATCTCAAACGCCAGTTCATCGCGCAGCTCGTCGAGAGCTCCCGGCTGCTGCGCAATTATATCGATCATCGCGCCAAGGCGCGAGGCACGACGCGCGCGCAGTGGATTGTGCTGTTCCGTCTGCGCGAGCAGGAGGGGCTGTCCCAGGTCGATCTCGCCGACGTCCTCGAATTGCAGCCGATCTCGCTGGTGCGGCTGCTCGACCGTCTCGTCGAGCATGGCCTGCTCGAGCGCCGTCCCGATCCCAGGGATCGCCGCGCCAATCGCCTCTTCCTGACCAAGAGCGGGCGCCAGCTCGTCGATGATCTCGACAGCTTGCGCGATGCGATCGCCTGCGACGTGCTGCGCGACGTTTCGGACAAGCATGTCCAGACCGGGCTGGCGACGCTTCGCGCGGTCAAGGATCGCATCAAGGTGCTTGGCGAAGCGACGGAGCACATCGCCGCCAAATAGCGCGCGTCTCATCGGGAGACGATCCGCACGCTATCCATCGCTTCGCCGAGCTTGCGCGACGCAGTTGAAACGCCGCGGGATGTCGTCCATATCGCGCAGCGACGATGTGAGCGGACGAGGACAGCGATGGATGAGTTGAACGGGCGCATGATGGCGTGCCAGCTGCTGGTGACAGGATTGATCGCGCGCGTCGCCAACGAGCAGCGTGACCCGCTGCGCTTCCTCACCGACTTCCGCGACGAGATCAAAGCGGTGGTCAACGGCGTCAATATCGCCGGGCTGGAGAACAGCGACCGCGTGCGGCAGGTCGCGCAGCGGACCATCGACGAGCTGTTTTCACTGATGAAGCCGCCAAGCGCCGAGTGATCGAGTTCGATTTAGAACGATTAAAATCTATAGTTTAGAACGATTTCAAACAGCAGATTAGAATCGCTTTGAACTAGGGCGATTCAAGCCAATTGTTGCGTTCATCGCATTGATAAAAAAAGTCACGCTCGATAACCGATGGAGACAGTTCATCGCAGCTTCATTTCGCGATCGAACTGACTTCGTTTGGGGGCGTGCAAGATATGAACAATGTGAAGGCGCCGAGATCGCTGCGCTTCGATGCAGCGATCGGGTCGACTGATGATACGGGTTATTCTGCCACGAAGGTCTCCGCGATCGCGAGCCTGATCGCGGTGGCATCGTTTTCGGGGGCCGAAGCGCAGCAATCGAACCTGCCGCCGGTGAATGTCGATGCTCCGGTCGCTCGTCCGAAGCCCGTCTCGTCAAAGCCGACCTCGGACCAGGTCCGCGCCCGCAACGCGCTGCGCCGCGCGGCGCGGCGCGCCAACCAGCAGGCACAACAGGCGCCGGTGCCGTTTCCCAATGCCGGCGGTCTTCCTGCCGACCGCGACCCGTACGCGGATCCAGCCGCACCGTACAAGGGCGACCGTTTGCAGGCATCGGGGAAGTTTCCCGAGCCGATCCTCAATACGCCGAAGTCGGTCACGGTGCTGACCAAGGACGTGCTCGAGGACAAGAACGCCACCTCGCTGAAATCGGCAATCCTGTCGACGGCCGGCGTCACGCTCGGCACGGGTGAGGGCGGCAATGCCTTCGGCGACCGCTTCTTCATTCGCGGCTTCGATGCGCGCAACGACATCTTCATCGACGGCGTGCGCGACGCCGGCGTCAGCGTCCGCGAGAACTTCTTCACCGAGCAGGTCGAGATCCTGCGCGGCCCGGGCTCGTCCTTCGCCGGCCGCGGCACCACCGGCGGCGCGATCAACATCGTCACCAAGCAGGCGACGACCGAGAACAGCTTCTACAACATGGACACCACCTTCGGCACCGATCGCACCAAGCGGGTGACGCTCGATGTCAACCAGGTGATCAGCCCGACGCTGGCGATCCGCGCCGGCGGCCTGTTCCAGGATGCCGGCGTCGCGGGCCGCAGCTATGTCACCGACAATCGTGATGGCGCGTTCGTCGCCGGTACATGGAAGCCGATCGATGCGGTGAAGATCACCGGCAACTACATCCACACTGAGCTCACCGGCATTCCGGACTTCGGCGTGCCGTACTACCGGCCGAGCACCGCGAGCACAGCGGGCGGTCCGTTCCCCGACTTCGGCGTCAATCGCAACAATTTCTACGGCTTCGTCAATCGCGACTTCTTCAGGACCGGGCAGGACATCGGCACCATCAACGCCGAAGTGCAGATCACGCCCGACCTCATGATCAGCAACAAGATCCGGGAATCGCGCTCGACCCAGAACTACATCGGCACACTGCCGGAAGCGCCGGTGCTGGCCAATCCGCTCTCGGCCTCGACCCTCAGTCTCAATCCGCAGAGCCGCTACCAGGTGACTGACGTATTCGCCAACCAGACCGAGGCGACCTATAAGTCGGTCGACGGGCTCGGCTTCAAGCATACGACGACGGCCGGCGTCGAATACGATAACGAGCGGTCGTCGATTGACAAGTATCTCGGTCTAAGCTCCGAAATAACGACCGGCACATCGGCCTTTACGGGAAGCGGCTCGCTCTCCGGCGTCAGCGTGTTCAATCCGCAATACACCAACATTCCATTCCCGATTCCATCGGGGCTGTCCGGGATGCCGACCAAGATCGCGATTGATACGGTCAGCGGCTACATCATGGATAGTGCCAACTACAATGACTTCGTGATCCTCAATGGGGGTGTCCGCTACGACGACTACAGCATCAACACGTCCGGATATTCGTCGAACGGCACCCTGGGGCGACAGTCGGCCGAGTTCGGGATGCCGAACTTCAACCTGGGCCTGACGTTGAAGCCGCTGCCGAACGGCAGCGTCTATGCGGCCTATGCGACTTCGTCCAATCCTGTCGGGGCTGAGTTCGACGGTACCAGCACCGCCTATGGCGGTATCAATCCAGTTCTCAACGGTGGCAACAACCAGATCTTCGGGCCGGAGAAGAACAAGGCCATAGAGGTCGGCACCAAGTGGGAACTGTTCGACCGTCACTTGCTGGTGACGGCGGCATTGTTCCAGACCGAGAAGGAAAACGCGCGCGAAGCCCAGAACGTCAACAGCACAACTGCAGCGGCGGCGATCCCGGGGTGCGTTTATCCGGCCGGAACGACCGGCAACGTATCCTGTATCACCGCAGGCGCCGCCTATCGCATCCGCGGCATCGATCTCGGCGTCGGCGGCAAGATCACCGACAAATGGAGCGTGTTCGGCGGGCTCGTGCTGATGCAGTCGGCGGTGACGAAGTCGCTGGCGCCGCCGGCCAATACGATCCTGTACTCCAGCAACGTCGGACTGCCGCTCGCCAACGTCGCGCATCAGTCGTTCAGCATGCTGACCAAGTACCAGCTCACCGACATGTGGGAACTCGGCGGACAGGCGGTGTATCGCTCCAAGGTCTATGGCGGCACGCTGCTCGCGGCCAACCAGAGCACCTCGATCCCGAGCTACTGGCGGTTCGACGCCTTTGCCGAGGCGAAGATCGACAAGCACTGGACCATGAAGCTGTTCGTCAACAACATCTTCGACAAGCGCTACTACGACGCGCTGTACCAGAGCGCGGCGCCGTTCGTGCTGGAAGCGCCGGGACGCGCCGCGTATCTGGTTGTGTCTGCGCGTTACTGACGGAGGCTTCGCGGCACGAGATGCTGGTCTGTGTTCCCAACGTATTGAGCAAGGCAGATGTGGCGGACTTCCGCCGCATCATGGAGCAAGCCGAATGGGAGGACGGCCGCTCGACCGCGGGGGCTGCCTCCGCGATGGTCAAGCGCAACGAGCAGCTGCCGCCCGACAGCGAGGTCGCCAGGCTGCTCGGCAACCGCATCCTGTCGGCGCTGTCGGCAAGCCCGCGGTTCATCTCGGCGGCGATCCCGCTGAGGATCTTTCCACCCTTGTTCAATCGCTACGCCGCCAGCGACGGGCACCATTTCGGTCTGCATGTCGACAATGCGGTGCGCGGCGACAGACTGACCGGCATGCGGATCCGCACCGACCTCTCGGTCACGCTGTTTTTATCGGAGCCGGAAGAGTACGATGGCGGCGAGCTCGTCATCGAGGACCGCTACGGATCGCATGAAATCAAGCTGCCGGCAGGCGATCTGGTACTTTATCCTGCTTCCAGCTTGCATCTGGTCACGCCGGTCACGCGGGGAGTGCGGGTAGCGTCTTTTTTCTGGCTGCAGAGCATGGTACGGGATGCTCACGCGCGCAGCCTGATCTTTGATCTCGATGCTGCGATCCAGGCTCTGGTGGAGCGACTGGGGCGCGATGACCCTGAAACGGTCAAATTGACCGGGATTTATCACAACCTGATCCGTCACTGGGCTGAAGTGTAACTGATGATGACATTCAAGTTCCCCGCTGCATCCGCCATGATCGCCTCGCTGGCGATGCTGATGCTGGCCGCGCCGTCTTCGGCGCAGCAGCAAACGGCGCCTGCCGCGCAGTCCGTGACCCGGCCGCAGCCCGCTCCCGCGGTTCAACCGCCGGCCGCCCAGGCTCAGCCTGCGGCCGCTGCCCAGGCGGCGCCGGTGGCCCAGCCGGCCGCGCCCGTGGCGCCGCGAGCCCAAGCCGCGCCGGCACCCTCGGCAGCGGCTCCGGCACCGACGGCGCTTGAAGCGTCGCCGGCCGGCGGCGACGGCAAGTCGCTGAAATCGACCGCGACCGGCCTGCACGAATTGTCGCCGTGGAACATGTTCTTGAACGCCGACATCATCGTGAAGGCGGTGATGCTTGGCCTTGCTTTTGCGTCGCTCGTGACTTGGACGGTGTTCATCGCCAAGATGGTCGAGCTGACCGTCGCGCAGAGCAGGCTGCGCGGCGCGCTCGCCAGGATCGCTGAATCACGCTCGCTGGCCGAAGCGCAGTTCGCGCTCGGCGCCAAGGGCAGCGTGCTGTCGTCGTTCATTGCCGCCGCGATGCGCGAGGGGCGTCTGTCGGCCGGGATTTCGAGCGATGCCGGCATCAAGGAGCGCGCCGCGTCGAGCTTTGCCGAGATCGTGCGCGCCGAGGCCCGCAAGATCCGCGTCGGCATGGGCCTGCTCGCGACCATCGGCGCGACGTCGCCCTTCGTCGGCCTGTTCGGCACCGTCTGGGGCATCATGAACAGCTTCATCGGCATTTCGAAGTCGCAGACGACGAACCTCGCCGTCGTGGCGCCGGGCATTGCGGAGGCGCTGCTGGCGACCGCGATCGGCCTCGTCGCGGCGATTCCCGCGGTCATCATCTACAACCATTTCTCGCGCGTCACGAAGGTCTATCTCGAGTTGGTCAACCGCGCCTCGGGCGCCGCGGGGCGGCTGCTGTCGCGTGATCTCGATCGCACCCATGGCAGCATTCCCGTAGACGTTCCGCGCAGCGCGCATGGACGCGCCGCGGCGGCGGAGTAGGCGATGGCAGTCTCGATCTCCGAGAATGACGGCGACGATGATTTCGCGGAATCCCACGAGATCAACGTCACGCCGTTCATCGACGTCATGCTGGTGCTCTTGATCATATTCATGGTGGCGGCGCCGCTGTCGACCGTCGACCTGCCGATCGACCTGCCGACCTCCAGCGCGACGCCGCAGAAGAAGCCGGACAAGCCGACCTATCTCAGCATCAAGCCGGACCTGACGCTGGCGATCGGCGAGAACGCGGTGAAGCGGGCCGAGCTGATCAATTCGCTGGATGCCGTGCCTGACATGAGCCGGGACAAATACGTGTTCCTTCGTGCCGATCGCACGGTGCCCTATGGCGAGCTGATGGGCGTCATGGAGCTGCTGCGCGCCGGCGGCTACACGCATGTGAAGCTGGTCACGCTCGAGGGCGTTCCGGGCGCGCCCGCGGCGGCGCCGGCCGAGCCGGCCAAACCCTGACCGCGAACAGCGATGTCGACCAACCCCGATCTCGATCTGCGGACCTCGAAGCGGCTCTGGGTGATCGCCGCGGTGACGGCGGTCGGGCTGCATCTGGGCGGCGCGGCGCTGGCGCTGACGAACTTGCGCGACGACGGCGACGAGGGACTTGGCGCCGCCGGCGCGGAGTACGCCATCGAGCTCTCCTCTCCGGATGTCCCTGAAGAAGCGGCACCGCCCGGTGCGCCGTCCGACGAGCAGCAGGCCGTGCAGGAGATGGCGCAGCAGAAGGCGGAGGTGAAGGACACCGACCTGCCTCAGGAAAAGCCTGTCGAGGCCGACGACCCCGATCGCATCGTGACGGAAGACACCGCCAAGAAGCAGAAGGAGGAGGAGGCCAAGGTCGCCAAGGTCGAGACCAACGCCCAGGAGGCGCAGCAGGCTTCAGAAGCGGCCGCGCCGACCAAGCTCGACGACGCGCGCCAGTCGGAGACCACGAAGGCCCCCAATCCCGGCATCGGCAAGGACAAGCTCGCGCTGACCGCCAAATGGGGCAAGAAGATCAGCGCCTATCTCGACCTGCACAAGAAATTCCCAGACAACGGCAAGGCCAAGGAGGGCAAGGTGAAGCTTGCCCTGGTGCTCAACCGCCTCGGCAAGGTGTTGTCCGTCGCCGTGATGGAAACGTCTGGAGATGCCGCATTCGACGACGCCGCGGTCTCGATGGTCCACCGTTCCGATCCGGTGCCGGCGCCGCCGGCCGGTCTGACCGAGGACCAGTTCTCCTTCACGCTTCCCGTCACGTTCAACAAGCCGAAGAAGTAGCGAGCGCGCGACGCACGCAATTCGAAACGCAGAACTCGGACGCTTCATGTCGCGAGAATATGAAGCTGCGTCCCCATCCTCGCTGTCATCGCCCGGCTTGACCGGGGGATCCAGTACGCCGCGGCTTCTCGATTCAAGCACTGCTGTCTCTGGAATACTGGATCACCCGCTTTCGCGGGTGATGACACCGAGAGTTTGGCCGCAAGCGTCGAAATCATCGGGCCACGCTTTGCGCGGACCCGTTGGCGAGCCCGGAATGACGGCGTGTCAGCTCTTCTTCGCCAGTGGGCAGACGCTCTTCTCGAGCGGCAGGAAGGCTTCATCCGCGGGAATGGTGGCGATGAGCTTGTAATAGTCCCACGGATATTTCGATTCCTGTGGCTTCTTCACCTCGAACAAATAGGCCGGGTGGATCTTGCGGCCGTCGACGCGGATCGAGCCCTTGCCGAACAAGGGATCGTCGGTCGGCAATTCCTTCATCTTGGCGACCACGGCGCGGCCGTCATGCGGATTGCCGCCTATCGCCTCAAGTGCCTTGAAGTAGTGGATCAGCGACGAATAGACGCCGGCCTGCACCATGGTCGGTGGATTCTTCTTGAAGCGCTCCATGAAGCGCTTGGTGAAGGCGCGGGTCTGATCGTTCAGGTCCCAGTAGAAGGTCTCGGTGAAGTTCAGGCCTTGCGCGACGTTGAGGCCGAGCGCGTTGACGTCGGTCAGGAACATCAGCATGCCCGCAAGCTTCTGGCCGCCGGCGACGATGCCGAACTCGGCGGCCTGCTTGATCGCATTGGTGGTGTCGCCGCCGGCATTGGCAAGACCGACGATCTTGGCCTTCGAGCTCTGTGCCTGCAGCAGAAAGGACGAGAAGTCGGCGTTGTTGAGCGGATGCTTGACGCTGCCCAGCACCTTGCCGCCATTCGCGGTGACGACCGCCGACGTGTCGCGCTCGAGCGCCTGACCGAAGGCATAATCCGCGGTCAGGAAGAACCAGGTGTCGCCGCCGGATTTCACCAGCGCCTTGCCGGTGCCATTGGCCAGCATGTAGGTGTCGTAGACCCAGTGCACCGTGTTCGGCGAGCACTGCGCGCCGGTGAGGTCGGACGAAGCGGAGCCGGAGTTCAGGTTGACGACGTTCTTCTCCTTGGCGAGGTTGGCGATCGCAAGCCCGACGCCCGAGCTTGCGAGGTCGACGAACACGTCGACCTTCTCGACGTCGATCCACTGCTTGCCGATGTTGACGCCGACGTCAGGCTTGTTCTGGTGATCGGCCGCGATCACATCGATCTTCCAGCCCTTGGCGAGCAGTCCGGAATCCTCGATCGCCATTTGCGCCGCCACCGTCGAGCCGGGACCGCCGATATCCTGATAGAGGCCGGACTGGTCGCCGAGGCTGCCGACCCGGACAAGCTTGTCCATCGTCTGCGCCGACGCCGTGCCGGCGAACACGAGACTCGTGGTCATGATCAGGGCTGCAATGGAACGCTTCATCTTCCCTCCAGTATGATTTTGCTTTTTGAGTTCCGCATTATGCCCGGCATCGGGCGCAGCGCCTAGGGCACCGGAGCGATCGCCTGCGCGCGATATTCCACGCTGCGGCGATAACGCCGCTGATGCCGCGCGACGCGATGCCGCGGCATCCGCGCGTCGATCATCAATGTCGGAGATGAAGAGAACCGCCGACGGCGCTATCTCCAGTAGTAGCGGATCGCGACGTAGACCACGACGAGGCAGGCGAAGATCAGCGCCACCGGCATCGGACGCTTGGCGTTCGGATCGGACGTATTCGTCTTCTTGGCGGGCAGGCGGCGGAATGCGGTGACATTGCCGGTGTCGGCAACCGGCTCGCGGGTGCGGGCCGGAACCTCGGGCGCCTTGCCGGCGCCGCCCATCTCCGCATAGTAGGTGCGGTACATCTCCTGGATGGTGGCCTCGCTGGCTTCGGCGTCGCTCATCTGCTCCGTGAGCTTCCTGTAGATGGCGAGGAAATTCTGCGCGTCCGGCGGCAGCGCCGAGGCGCCGTTCAGCTTGGCCATCATCTTCCAGGTGGCAAAGTCAGCCCGCGCACGGGTGTCGGCGCGTCGTGCAATCAGCATATCGGCAGCTTTGATCACCATGGCCTCGACGCGTTCCTGTCCCCGCGCATGACCCCGACAAGCGGGCACCGGCTTTCCGATCGGGTCATGCGCTCATGAAAGCTATGTGTTTCCGGTAATGAGGAGAAGGGCATTGATCACATAGCCGGTCAGAGTTCGCAGTATCGTTGAAATAACATCAAGATTTAGGCCGACTTGCCGGCCAATCACGGGCAACAGGATCAGGAGCCCGATCAGGATCAGCATGCCGTAGGGCTCCAGCCGGGCCAGCGGGATGGCCAGCGGCCGCGGCAGCAGCCCGACCGCGACCCGGCCGCCATCCAGCGGCGGGATCGGCATCATATTGAAGATCGCGAGCACGATATTGATCAGGAACGCGTTTTTCAGATTGTCCGCGGTCCATTTGGCGGCATCGGCTGGAATCAATGGCAGTGCGTGGAATGCCAGCGCCGCAGCCGTCGCCAGGATGATGTTGGTGACCGGGCCGGCCAGCGCCACCCAGACCATGTCGAGCTTGGGATGGTTCAGCTTGCGGAAGTTCACCGGCACCGGCTTGGCGTAGCCGAACAGGAACGGCGAATGCGCGAACAGCAGCATCGCGGGCAGGATCAGGGTGCCGAACGGGTCGATGTGCTTCAGCGGGTTGAAGCTGACGCGGCCGAGCTGCCAGGCGGTGTCATCGCCGAGCCGGTGCGCGACGAAGCCGTGTGCGGCTTCGTGAAACGTGATCGCGATGACCAGCGGCAGGACCCAGACCGAGACGTCATAGAGGGAAATGTTCAATGGCGTGCCGCCTTTGGGTTCGCTCGGAAACGGACCTTCAGGCTAGCACGGATTCGCCGGCGGCTTTGCCGGCCCTTGGCCGCGGATCAGGACGTTTCCGGCGCGGCCACGCGCGCCTGGTGCGCCTGGGTGGTCGCGATCCAGATGCCGGCGAACACGGTGACGATGCCGGCCATCAGATTCCAGCTCAGCGGCTCGCCGAGCAGGGCTGCGCCGACCAGCGAGGCCGCGATCGGATTGACAGTGACCGAGATCGCCACGCGGGTCGGCGTCGTCCGCTCCAGCGCGAAGGCCCAGAGGTAGAAGGTGAGGGCTGCGCCGAAGGCGCCGAGATAGGTCGCGCCGAACCATTGCGGTGCACCGAAATCGGCGACCGGCGCGAAACTGCCGCGCAGCAGCGCTGCGGCAATCAGGACTGTGGCTCCGGCGGCCATCGCCAGCGTGCTGAAGGGGATCGGGCCGGAGCGGCGGATATAGGGCTTTGACCAGATGCTGTAGAGCGCCATGCACAGCGCCGCTGCCACCATCAACAGGTCGCCGCGCCAGGCGCCCGGCGGCGCGGTGGCGAGACCGGACAGCAGTGCCATGGCGACTCCGAGGATCGTGACCAGCACGCCGATGGTTTTGCGCGCGGTGAGCGGCTCGGCACCGAGCGCGGCGCCGACCAGCATGGTCAGCAGCGGCAGTGTCGAGAGCGCGAGCGCGCCGCGCGCTGCGGTCGTGAAGATCAGCGAGGCGTTGAACAGGATCGGAAACGCCGCAAAGAACAGCAGGCCGAGGCCGGCAGCGCCGAGCCAATCGCGCCGTGGCGGCCAGTTGCTGCGCTGGAGCAGTGCCAGCGGCAGCAGAAGCAGGACGCCGATGCCGAAGCGGAACGCGCCGATCGCCAGCGGATCGAGGGCGCCGACCAGAAACCGGGTCGCCCCGATTGAAGTTCCGCCGATCGCACTCGACGCGACCGCCGCCAAAATCCCCCAGAGCTCACCCATCCCGCGTCGATCCCGTTGTTTCGCTTGCGCAATCTAGGGAAGGGGCCATAATCAGGGAATGGAATAGATTTGATCAAATAAATCACGGATTATTATGAGCGCCCCGATCCTGGATCCGGATCTGCTGCAGGCCTTTGTCGCGGTCGCCGACCATCGCTCCTTCACCCGCGCCGCTTCGGCGCTGAACCGGACCCAGTCGGCGGTCAGCATGCAGGTGAAACGGCTGGAGGAGCGGCTGCAGGCCGAGCTGTTTCACCGCAGCACCTCGAGCGTCGATCTGAGCGCGGCCGGCGAGGGGCTGCTCGGTTACGCCCGACGCATCCTCAGTCTCAATGCGGAGGCGGTCGGCCGGGTGCGCGCGCACGGCACCGACGGGCGGGTTCGCCTCGGCGTGATGGACGATTACGGCACGCTGATCGTGCCGCCGCTGCTCAAGGATTTCGTCGCCACCTATCCGCTGATCCATGTCGAGATGGAGACCGGGCTGACGTCGTCGATGACCGAGCGGCTCGGCGAAGCCTATGACCTCGTGATCGCGATGCACCCTGAAGGCCGCAGCGAGGGCGAGCTGCTGCGCACCGAGCAGGCGGTGTGGGCCGCAAGCGCATCGCATCGCGTCGAGGAGCTCGATCCGCTGCCGGTCGCGCTCTATCCGCAGGGCTGCCTGTTCCGGAGCTGGGCGATGCAGGCGCTGGACGAAGCCAACCGGCCGTGGCGGCTCGCCTTTGTCAGCCACAGCCTGTCCGCGGTCGAGGCGATCGCAGCGCAGGGCCTTGCCGTGACCGTGGTCAAGTCGGGCACCTTTCCACCGGCGCTGCGGCGCCTGACCGCGCGCGACGGCATGCCGCGGCTGCCGCGCGCGGAGATCCGTCTGCACCGCGCGCAAAATCTCTCGCGTGCGGCATCGCTGCTGGCTGATCATCTCGTCGCGGCGCTTCGGCAGTCGGTGAGGCGCGGCGCTGCCTAGTCTTGTGTCTCTGACAGTCCATTCCGTCATTCCGGGGCGCGACGAAGTCGCGAACCCGGAATCCAGAGGATGTGGATCGAGATTCCGGGTTCTCGCTTCGCGAGCCCCGGAATGACACCGAGTAAATCACGCGTCAGAGACGAACCACTAGTACGTCGCCCGTCCGCCTGAAATGTCGAACACCGCGCCGGTCGAGAAGGCGCAGTCCTCCGAGGCCAGCCACGCCACCATCGCGGCCAGCTCCTCGACCTGCACGAAGCGGGCTTTCGGAATCTTCGACAGCATGAAGTCGATATGCGCTTGCGTCATCTGGTCGAAGATCGCGGTCTTCGCCGCAGCCGGCGTCACCGCATTAACCAGGATGTCATGCTGCGCGAGCTCCTTGCCGAGCGACTTCGTGAGCGCGATCAGACCGGCCTTCGACGCCGAATAATGCGCGGCGTTCGGATTGCCTTCCTTGCCGGCGATCGAGGCGATGTTGACGATGCGACCATATTTTTGGCCGATCATAACAGGCACGATCGCCTTGCAGCAGATGAAGGGACCCTCGAGATTGATGCGCATCACCCTGCGCCAATCGTCGAGATCGGTTTCCCACACCGGCTTGTTGGCCCCGGTGATGCCGGCGTTGTTGACGAGGATGTCGATCTTGCCGAACGCCCGCAGCGTCTGATCGCGCGCGGCGTCGACCGCATCGGGATCGGTAACGTCGGTCTTGATCGCGATCACGTTCTCGCCGATCGCGCTGGCGGTCTTGTCCGCCAGCGGCTGGTCGAAATCCCAGATCGCGACCTTGGCGCCCGAGGCGACAAAGCGCTCGGTGACGGCGCGGCCAAAGCCCTGCGCGCCGCCGGTGACGACGGCGCAGCGGCCGTTGAGATCGATCTTGTTCATGCTGGATGCCTTTTGATCGGGGACGTCAGAGCATGAAGCCGCCGTCGACGACCATGTCGACGCCGGTGGTAAATGCGGCTTCGTCGCTCGCAAGATAGACCGCCATCGCCGCGATCTCCTCGGCGGTGCCGAGCCGGCCCATCTTCTGACGGGCGACGAATTTCTCGCGTCCATCCGGACCCGCGGCCGCCGCGCGCTCGAGCATCGAGGGCGTCTCGACGGTGCCGGGGCAGATCGCGTTGCAGCGGATGCCCTGGGTGATGAAGTCGAGCGCGACCGCGCGCGTCAGCAGCGAAACCGCCGCCTTCGACGCGCTGTAGACGTAGCGATTGGCCGGTGGCCGCAACGCTGCGCAGGACGAGATGTTGACGATGCTGCCGCCGCCGCCCGCGAGCATCGCCGGCAGAAACGCCTTGATGGTCCGGTGCATCGATTTGACGTTGAGATCGAACGAGAAATCGAAGTCTTCGTCCGAGCACTCCAGGATGGTGCCGTGATGCACGAAGCCGGCCGCGTTGAGCAGGATGTCGATCTTGCCGACACGCTTGGCGAAGCTGTTGACCTCGGCTGTAGAGCGAACGTCGAGCCGTGCGGTCTCGGCGACGCCTTCCTGGCCCAGGCTGGCGATGCCGCTTTCATTGATGTCGGTGGCGATCACGGTGGCGCCTTCACGCGCGAATGCGATCGCGCACGCCCGTCCGATGCCCGCCGCTGCGGCGGTGACAAGGGCGCGTTTGCCCTTCAGTCGGTCTGACATTCATATCTCCCAGTGTTCGTCTTGATTTTTGTCCCGTCATTGCGAGCAAAGCGAAGCAATCCATTCCTCCGCTGCGGAGCTATGGATTGCTTCGTCGCTGCGCTCCTCGCAATGACGAAGAGTGTCAGTGATTATCCCGCGCCACGCCGACCTTGCCGGCGATGTCGTGGTAGCGCGTCGCGAGCTCGAGGCAGGCGCCGGTCGATTGCTGGCCGACGGTCTGGCGGTAGAGCTCCTGCCACGGCGTCTGGTTGGCCGGATAGGGGAATCCGCCCTTGGCCTTCAGCTCGGCGCGGCGGGTGCGCAACTCATCCTCCGAGATCACGATGTTGGCGCTGCCCTTGTTGAGGTCGATGCGCACCTTGTCGCCGGTCTTGAGGATCGCAAGGCCGCCGTCGGCGGCTGCTTCCGGCGAGGCGTTGAGGATCGACGGTGAACCTGACGTGCCGGACTGCCGACCGTCGCCGATGCAGGGCAGGGACAGGATGCCGCGTTTGATCAGCGCCGCAGGCGGCTGCATGTTCACGACCTCGGCGCCGCCGGGATAGCCGATCGGGCCGGTGCCGCGGACGAACAGGATGCAATGCTCGTCGATGTCGAGCGCCGGATCCTCGATCCGGGCGTGATAATCCTCCGGGCCCTCGAACACGATGGCACGGCCCTCGAAGGCGTTGAGGTCCTTCGGGTTGGACAGATAGCGGTCGCGGAATTCCTTCGAGATCACGCTGGTCTTCATGATCGCGGAATCAAACAGATTGCCGCGCAGCACGATGAAGCCGGCGTCCTTCACCAGCGGCTTGTCATAGGCCCAGATCACGTCGCCGTCGGGAGCAGGCGCGTCCTTGCAATTCTCGCCCATGGTGCGGCCATTGACGGTCAGCGCCCCCTCATGGATGCGCTTGTGCTTGATCAACTCGCGCACGACAGAGGGCACGCCGCCGGCGCGGTGATATTCCTCGCCGAGATAGAAGCCGGCCGGCTGCATGTTCACCAGCAGCGGCACGTCATGGCCGTATTTCTGCCAGTCGTCGATCGACAGCTCGACGCCGACATGGCGGGCCAGCGCATTGATGTGGATCGGCGCGTTGGTCGAGCCGCCGATCGCGGAATTGACCACGATGCAGTTCTCGAACGCCTCGCGGGTCAGGAAGTCCGACGGCTTGAGGTCTTCCCAGACCATGTCGACGATGCGCTTGCCGGTCTCGTAGGCGATCTGGCCGCGCTCGCGATAGGGCGCCGGGATTGCCGCGCAGCCCGGCAGCGAGAAGCCGAGCGCTTCGGCCAGCGAGTTCATCGTCGAGGCGGTGCCCATGGTGTTGCAATGGCCGACCGAGGGCGCCGAGGAGGCGACGATCTCGATGAACTGCTCATAGTCGATCTCGCCGGCGGCAAGCCGCTCGCGCGCCTTCCACACCACGGTGCCGGAGCCGGTGCGCTGGCCCTCGTGCCAGCCGTTCAGCATCGGGCCGCCCGACAGCACGATCGCGGGCAGATTGACGGTCGCCGCCGCCATCATGCAGGCCGGCGTGGTCTTGTCGCAGCCGGTGGTCAGCACCACGCCGTCGAGCGGATAGCCGAACAGGATTTCGACGAGTCCGAGATAGGCGAGGTTGCGGTCGAGCGCCGCAGTCGGGCGCTTGCCGGTTTCCTGGATCGGATGGGTCGGAAACTCCATCGCGATGCCGCCGGCGGCGCGGATGCCCTCGCGGACGCGGTGCGCGAGCTCGAGGTGGTGCCGATTGCAGGGCGACAGATCATTGCCGGTCTGGGCGATGCCGATGATCGGCTTGCCGGACTGCAATTCCTCGCGGGTCAGGCCGTAATTGAGGTAGCGCTCGAGATAGAGCGCGGTCATGCCCGGATTGTGCGGGTTGTCGAACCATTCCTGGGAGCGCAGCCTGCGGCCCTTGCTGGTCTCGCCTGCGGCGCCATGCCCGTTGGTGTGGGGTTTTGTCATTTGTTTCTCCCGCAATGCAAACTCTGGATGGGCCCATGGAAGGGCTCTGGTTCAACGTCGTTCTACCTTGCGCAAATCGTCGCGCATTACAAACCTCGACGATCACGCAGTGGTGTTTCGCTGGATGGATTGGACCTTAGTTGAAGGGACTTGGTTGCGCTACCATTTTGTCATGTTTGGCGTCCCTGTGGCGGGCCGGTGTCGGGCGGATGTCAGCTGCGTCGCGCCGAGCTTTGCCGTTCCATGACACTGAAGCCGAGATCGACGATAGGGTCGGTGGGGCGACGACCGTCCAGTGTCTCAAGCACCATCATGGCAGCGTTTCTTCCCATTTCGTAGCGATTGGTGCGGACGCTGCTCAGCGTCGGCTCGCTCGACGCCGTGAATTCGAGATCGTTGAAGCCGACGATCGCCATCTGCTCGGGGACTGCCATGTGCCGGCGCTTGCATTCGAACAGCGCGCCGAGCGCCAAGTCGTCATTGACGCAGAACACCGCGTCGATGTCAGGGGCCTTGGCGAGCAGATCGGCAAATAATGTCCCGCCCAATGTCACCGAGGTCGGTATCGCCGTTGTCACAATCAGCTGGGGATCGAACAACGCGGCCTCGGCCATCGCGGCGCGATAGCCGTCAAGGCGGCGCTGCACCCGCGGATCCATCCGTGCGCCGAGGAAGCCGATCCGCCGATAGCCCTGTGCGAGCAGATGGCCGATGGCGGCTTTTGCTGCGTCAAAATGCGAGAATCCGATCATCATGTCGATCGGCGAGGGACCGAGCTCCATGATCTGGACGATCGGGCAATCGACCGTTTCCATGATGCTGCGGGAATCGGCGGTCTGGTTGATGCCGGTGATGATCAGGCCGGCCGGCTTCTGTGCCAAAAAAAGCCGCAGCAGGCGTTCTTCCTGCAGGATGCTGTAGCGGGTGTTGGCGAGCTGGATGCTGTAGCGGCTGCCGTCGAGCGCGTCATAGATGCCGCGCAGCACGTCGGAGAACACGTTGTTGGTCAGCGACGGGATCAGGACCCCGATCACCTCGGTGCGCTGCGACGCAAGCGCGCGTGCCGCGAGATTGGGCACGTAGCCGAGTTCTTTTGCCGCACTCTCGACCCGGGCGCGCTTGCCGAGCGAAAGCGCCTCCGGATTCCTGAAGAAACGCGAGGCCGTAATCGGACTGACGCCGGCAAGCTTCGCGACTTCGGCGAGCCGGATCTTGCCTGGCGTGATGCGTTTTCGGGCCATTTGCCGCTCATATCACGACGTTGGTCGCAGACAAACCGATATTGACAGCGCTACCAAGCGATTGCTAATCGAACGATTGCCAAAACCGGATAAACTGCGGACAATAACGCCAGTCCAGCAGAGCCGCGCACCAGCGTGGCCGGCACAAAACAGAGCGGTGGCGGCACTCGTCGTAAGCCGTCGGGAACTTGAGGGAGGGAAGTGGATGTCGTCGGTCCAGATTCGCGACGTGCGGAAATCGTTCGGCAATTTCGAGGTTCTGCACGGCGTGTCGATCCCGATCGAGGACGGCGAGTTCGTCGTCCTGGTCGGCCCCTCCGGCTGCGGCAAGTCGACCCTGCTGCGCATGCTGGCGGGACTTGAGAACATCACCTCAGGCACGATCTCGATCGGCGACCGCGTCGTCAACAATGTCCAGCCCAAAGAGCGCGACATTGCGATGGTGTTCCAGAACTACGCGCTCTATCCGCACATGACCGTCGCCGACAATATGGGCTTCTCGCTCAAGCTGCGCGGCGCCAAGCCCGAGGAGATCGCGACCGGCGTCAAGCGCGCTGCGGAAATCCTGGCGCTGACGCCGCTATTGGAGCGCTATCCGCGCCAGCTCTCCGGCGGCCAGCGCCAGCGCGTCGCGATGGGCCGCGCCATCGTCCGCGACCCCCAAGTGTTCCTGTTCGACGAGCCGTTGTCGAACCTCGACGCCAAACTGCGTGTTGCGATGCGCACCGAGATCAAGGAGCTGCACCAGCGGCTCAAGACCACGACCGTCTACGTCACCCACGACCAGATCGAGGCCATGACCATGGCCGACAAGATCGTCGTGATGCATGACGGCATCGTCGAGCAGATGGGCTCGCCGCTCGAGCTCTACGACACCCCGGCGAACCAGTTCGTCGCCGGTTTCATCGGCTCGCCTGCGATGAACTTCCTCAAGGGCAATGTGAAGGTCAACGGCGCCGCCTATTTCGAGGGGCCGAACGGCGTCAGGCTGCCGCTGAAATCGGCGCCGGCCAATTCCGACGGCAAGCCCGCGGTCTACGGCGTGCGGCCCGAGCATTTCACCATCGCCGATGACGGCGCCGAAGCCGAGATCGTGGTGGTCGAGCCGACCGGCTCGGAGACTCAGGTGTTCGCCAAGCTCGGCGGCGAGCAGGTCGTCGCAGTGTTTCGCGAGCGCCATCTGTTCAACCCCGGCGACAAGGTTCGGCTCAAGCCGGATCCCACGCTGGTTCATTTATTCGACGATTCGACGGGGAAGCGACTGAACGGCTGACCGACTGATTTGATCTGAATGGCCGGCCAACAGGCCAGATCAAAAACAATAAAAACACATTCATTGGGAGGAAGGACGATGCACGATTTTACGCGCCGCTCGCTACTTCAGGGCGGCACCGCGCTGGCCGCAACCGGGATGCTGACCGGACCGGCGCTGCTTGACTTCGCCAAGGCCTGGGCGCAGAGCGCGCCCTGGAAGGCGGAGCCCGGCGCCAAGCTCACCGTGATGCGCTGGAAGCGCTTCGTGCCCGCGGAAGACGATGCATTCAACGCCATGGTCGTGGCCTTCAAGGCAGCCACCGGCACCGAGATGAACGTGTTCAGCGAGTCCTTTGAGGATGTGCAGCCGAAGGCCTCGGTTGCCGCCAACACCGGCTCGGGTCTCGACCTCGCCTGGGGCCTGCACACGCTGCCGCAGCTGTTCCCGACCAAGGTCCTCAAGATGAACGACGTTGCCGATTATCTCGGCAACAAATATGGCGGCTGGACCGAAGCCGCGGCCAAGACCTGCAAGCAGGGCAATGACTGGCTCGGCATTCCCGTCGCGACCATCGGCGGCTATCTGACCTATCGCAAATCGGCGGTCGAGAAGGCCGGCTTCAAGCAGGTGCCGACCGACTTCCCGGCCTATCTCGAACTGTGCAAGGCGCTGAAGGCGAACAATACGCCGGCTGGCTTCGCGCTCGGCCATGCCACCGGCGACGCCAACGCCTGGGTGCACAATATCCTGTGGGGCCACAACGCCTGGACCGTCGACAAGGACGACAAGGTCATCATCAACTCGCCGGAGACGATGAAGGCGCTGGAATACGCCAAGGCGTTGTCGGAGACCTTCATTCCCGGCGTCGCGTCCTGGAACGACTCCTCCAACAACAAGGCATTCCTGTCGGGCGAATTGTACCTGACCTCGAACGGCATCTCGATCTACGTCGCGGCCAAGGACGATCCAACCAAGAAGGAGCTCGCCGACGATATCGACCACGCGCTGTGGCCGGTCGGCCCGATCGGCAAGCCGACCGAATTGCAGCTTGCGGTTCCGATCCTCGCCTTCAACTTCTGCAAATATCCGAACGCAGCGAAGGCCTTCATCGCCTTCATGCTAGAGAAGGAGAACTTCGAGAAGTGGCTGTCGGGCGCGCGGGGCTATCTGACCCAGACGCTCAACGCCTACGACTCGGCGCCGGTGTGGACCGCCGACCCCAAGAATGCGGTGTTCGGCCAGGCCTCCAAGCGCGCGCTGCCGGCGTCGGGCATCGGCACGCCCGGCGAGAAGGCGGCGACCGCGATCGCCGACTTCATCGTGGTCGACATGTTCGCGAACTACTGCACCGGCGCCAAGGACGGCAAGACCGCGATGGCGGAAGCCGAGCGGCAGCTGAAGCGCATCTATCGCTGACGTGATCGGTGCGGGCGGCGGAGAGCCGCCGTCCGCACCATCATTGGAATGCCAACATTGGAAGTTTGCGTGGTCATGCTCAATCCGTTGAGCAATCGGGACATCGCCCATGGCTGACATTGCGCTCGCGCCGCGACGTGCGAAGACCGAAATCCGCGAAGCGTCCGCCTGGGACCAGCTTCGCCACAACAAGAACTGGCTCGGCTTCTGGTTCATGCTGCCGGCGATGGCGTTCCTGATCTTCTTCCTGGCCTATCCGCTTGGCCTCGGGGTCTGGCTGTCCTTCACCGACACCCGCATCGGCCGCGTCGGTCATTTCGTCGGCACCGAGAACTATGAGTGGCTGTGGGACGATTCCATCTTCTGGCTGTCGGTGTTCAACACGCTGCTCTACACCTCCATCGCCAGCGCCATCAAATTCGCGGTCGGGCTCTATCTCGCGCTGCTGCTCAACGAGCGGATGCCGTTCAAGGCGCTGCTGCGTGCCGCCGTGCTGATCCCCTTCATCGTGCCGACCGTGCTGTCGGCGCTGGCGTTCTGGTGGATCTTCGATTCCCAGTTCTCGATCATCTCCTGGTCGCTCAGGCATCTCGGCGTGATCACCCAGAACATCAACTTCCTCGGCGACACCACCTGGGCCCGGATCTGCGTGATCTTCGCCAACATCTGGCGCGGCGTGCCGTTCGTCGCGATCACGCTGCTGGCCGGCCTGCAAACCGTGCAGCCGTCGCTCTACGAGGCGGCGACGCTCGACGGCGCCTCGCGCTGGCAGATGTTCCGCTTCATCACCTATCCGTTGCTGACGCCGATCATCGCGGTCGTGATGACCTTCTCGGTGCTGTTCACCTTCACCGACTTCCAGCTGATCTGGGCGATGACCCGCGGTGGCCCGGTCAATGCCACCCATCTGATGGCGACGCTGTCCTATCAGCGCGCGATCATCGCCGGGCAATTGGGCGAGGGCGCCGCGATCTCGAGCGCGATGATCCCGTTCCTGCTCGCCGCGATCATGGTGTCCTGGTTCGGCTTGCAGCGCCGGAAGTGGCAGCAGGGAGAGAGCAATGACTGATCTTCCTGCCCAGAAGGTTGATCTCAAGTCCATCCTGTCGACGCCGGCGCGCGCCGACAACAGCGAGGGCATGAGCTATTTGCAGTCGGTGCCGCGGCGGATCGTGACGCTCTACATCCCGCTGTCGATCATCGTCATTATCCTGCTGTTTCCGTTCTATTGGATGGGGCTGACGGCGATCAAGCCGGACGACCAGCTGCTCGACCTCGACAAATACAATCCGTTCTGGACCTGGAATCCGACCTTCAAGCACATCCACAAGCTGCTGTTCGAGAGCTACTACCCGCACTGGCTCTGGAACACGATGTATGTCGCGGTCGGCGCCACCGTGCTGTCGATCATCGCGAGCGTGCTGGCGGCCTATGCGATCGTGCGGCTGCGCTACAAGGGCGCCAACCTCGTCGGCGGGCTGATCTTCCTGGCCTATCTGGTGCCGCCGTCGATCCTGTTCATCCCGCTGGCGACCGTCGTGTTCCAGTACGGCCTGTTCGACTCGCCCCTGGCGCTGATCCTGACCTATCCGACCATCCTGATCCCGTTCTCGACCTGGCTTCTGATGGGCTATTTCAAGACCATCCCGTTCGAGCTCGAGGAATGCGCGCTGATCGACGGTGCCAGCCGCTGGCAGATCCTGATCAAGATCGTGCTGCCGCTCGCGATCCCCGGCCTGATCTCGGCCTTCATCTTCTGCTTCACGCTGTGCTGGAACGAGTTCATCTACGCGCTGACGTTCCTGCAATCGACTCCGAACAAGACCGTGCCGGTCGCCATCGTCAACGAATTCGTTGACGGCGACATCTATCGCTGGGGTTCCCTGATGGCAGGGGCGCTATGCGGCTCGCTGCCGCTGGTTATTCTTTACGCCTTCTTCGTTGAGCATTATGTCTCGGCGATGACGGGTGCCGTGAAGGAATGACGCGCAAGGCCCGCAGCTGAATTTGAACAACAAGACCAACAAGACAAGAAAAGGAGAGCAGGGTCGTGCACATTCTGATTCTGGGCGCCGCCGGCATGGTCGGCCGCAAGCTGACCGAACGGTTGCTGCGTGAGGGCCGTCTCGGCCGGCAGGACATCAGCAGGATGACCCTGCAGGACGTGGTCGCGCCGCAGAAGCCCGCGAATGTCGCGATCCCGGTTAATGTCGTCGCGTCCGATTTCGCCGACGCCGGCGCCGCCGCGCCGCTGATCGCCGAGCGCCCCGACGTGATCTTCCATCTTGCCGCGATCGTGTCCGGCGAGGCCGAGGCCGAGTTCGACAAGGGCTACCGGATCAATCTCGACGGCACTCGCCATCTGATCGAGGCGATCCGCGCCGTCGGCGGCGGCTACAAGCCGCGGCTGGTGTTCACCTCCTCGATCGCGGTGTTCGGCGCGCCGTTCCCGGAGAAGATCGGCGACGAGTTCTTCCACACGCCGCTGACCAGCTACGGCACCCAGAAGTCGATCTGCGAGCTGCTGATCAACGACTACACCCGCAAGGGCCTGCTCGACGGGATATCGATCCGCCTGCCGACCATTTGCGTGCGCCCGGGCAAGCCGAACAAGGCGGCGTCCGGCTTCTTCTCCAACATCATCCGCGAACCGCTGGCGGGCGAGGAGGCGGTGTTGCCGGTCTCCGAGGACGTGCGGCACTGGCACGCCTCGCCGAAATCGGCGGTCGGCTTCCTGATCCATGCCGGCACCATGGATCTCGATGCGATGGGCCCCCGGCGCAATCTCAGCATGCCCGGGATGTCCGTCACCGTCGGCGAGCAGATCGCGGCGCTGGAGCGCGTCGCCGGCAAGAACGTCACCGCGCGGATCAAGCGGGTGCCCGATCCGACCATCATCGGCATCGTCTCCGGCTGGCCGCGGGATTTCGCCACCGAGCGGGCGCTGCAGCTCGGCTTCACCACCGCCGAGAAGACGTTCGACGACATCATCCGCATCCACATCGAGGACGAGCTCGGCGGCAAGTTCGCCGCCTAGCTCGCTGACGCGCGCGGGCCTTGCCATGACCAGGGTTGCCAGCATCGGCGAATGCATGATCGAGCTGCGCCAGGCTCCGGGCGGCCAGCTCGGCGGACTGTATTCGCGCTTCTATGGCGGCGACACGCTCAACACCGCGGTCTACCTGTCGCGGCTCGGCGTCCACATCGACTACATCACGGCGCTCGGCGACGATGCGCTCAGCGATGAGATGATCGCCGGCTGGGCGGCGGAAGGCATCGGGACCAAGCACGTCGCGCGGTTGGCGGGCAAGCTGCCCGGCCTCTACATGATCCAGACCGACGACAAGGGCGAACGGCGCTTCTTCCACTGGCGCGACAGCGCAGCCGCCCGCGAGCTGATGGACCTGCCCGAGACGGAAGACCTGCTGAACTCGCTCGCGACCTACGACCTCATCTATCTCTCGGCGATCACGCTCTCGATCCTGCGCGAGGAGGGGCGGGAGCGGTTGATGGCGGCGCTGAAGCGTGCGCGCTTGCTCGGCACGCGCTTCGCGTTCGACACCAACTTCCGCGCCCGGGGCTGGCCGGACCTCGCGGTCGCGCGGAAGGCCTTCAGCAGTGCGTTCGAGGCGGCCGATATCGTGCTCGCCTCGACCGAAGACCTGGCGCCGCTCTATCCCGACGAGGACAACACCGCGCTGCTCGCCGGCATCTCAAGCCCCGAGGTGGTGCTGAAGCTTGCCGAGCCGGCCTGCATCGTGCGGTCCGCCGGCGGAACGCGCGAGGTGAGGGCGGAGCCGTTGCCGAAGCCGGTGGTCGATACCACGGCCGCCGGCGACAGTTTTGCCGCGGCCTATCTCGCCGCGCGGCTCGGTGGCGCCGAGCCCGAGGAGGCGGCGCGCGCCGGCCATCGCCTGGCTGGTGTCGTGGTGTGCTATCCCGGCGCGATCATTCCGCGTTACGCCATGCCGCCGAAGAAGGCGCCCCGTCCCCCACCATCCCGCAAGGCCTCGCAATGACAACGACATCGAAGCAGGACCGGATCGCCGAGCTGATCCGCCAGGCCACCGTGATCCCGGTGCTGACCATCGAACGGCTGCAAGATGCGGTGCCGCTCGCCAGGGCGCTGGTTACGGGCGGCGTGCGGACGCTCGAGGTGACGCTGCGCACGGCGGTCGCGGTCGACGCCGCCAAGGCCATCATCGCCGAGGTGCCCGATGCGGTGGTCGGGATCGGCACCATCCTCAATGCCGACGATCTGGCGCGTGCCGAGGCGCTCGGCGCCAAATTCGGCATCAGCCCGGGTGCGACGCCCGAGCTTTTGAAGGCGGTCGCCGCCAGCAAGCTGCCCTTCGCGCCGGGGATCGCGACGGCCTCCGAGCTGATGCAGGCGCTGGCGCACGGCTTCGACGTCGTCAAATTCTTCCCCGCCGAGCAGGCCGGCGGTATCAAGGCACTGCGGGCCTTGGCCGGTCCATTCCCGAACGTCAGGGTTTGCCCGACCGGCGGGATCGGCGAGGCCAATGCGGCGACCTGGCTCGCCGAGCCGAATGTGCTGGCGGTTGGCGGCTCCTGGCTGTGCCCGGCAGCCGATATCCGCGCCGGCAACTGGGCGGGCATAACCGCCATGTGCGCCAAGGCGATGAAAACGCTGAAAGCTAGCTGAAGATACGCTACATAACTCCCGAACAGGAACAGGGAGAGACGACCATGACGGCAGCCAGCATCGTGGGTTGGGCGCACACGCCATTCGGAAAGTTCGACGCGGAGACCGTCGAGGGTCTCGTGGTCAAGGTCGCCAATGAGGCGCTGGCTGACGCCGGCATCGCCGCATCCGATGTCGACGAGATCATGCTTGGCCATTTCAACGCCGGCTTCTCGCCGCAGGATTTCACGGCCTCGCTGGTGCTGCAGGCCAATCCGGCGCTGCGCTTCAAGCCGACCACCCGCGTCGAGAACGCCTGCGCCACCGGATCGGCCGCCGTGCACCAGGGCATCCGCGCCATCGAAGCGGGCGCCGCGAAGATCGTGCTGGTGGTCGGCGTCGAGCAGATGACCAGGACGCCGGGCCCGGAGATCGGCAAGAACCTCTTGAAGGCGTCGTATCTGCCCGAGGACGGCGACACGGTCGGCGGCTTCGCCGGCGTATTCGGCAAGATCGCGCAGGCCTATTTCCAGAAATACGGCGACCAGTCGGACGCGCTGGCGATGATCGCCGCCAAGAACCACAAGAACGGCGTCGCCAACCCTTACGCGCAGATGCGCAAGGATTTCGGCTTCGAGTTCTGCCGCGCCGAGAGCGAGAAGAACCCGTTCGTCGCAGGTCCCCTGAAGCGGACCGATTGCTCGCTGGTGTCGGACGGCGCCGCGGCGCTGGTGCTGACCGATGCCGAGACCGCCAAGACCATGGGCAAGGCGGTAAACATCCGCGCCACCGCGCATGCGCAGGATTTCCTGCCGATGTCGAAGCGCGACATCCTGCAGTTCGAAGGCTGCACCACCGCCTGGCAGCGCGCGCTGCAGAAGGCGGGCCTGCAGCTCTCCGATCTCTCCTTCGTCGAGACCCACGACTGCTTCACCGTCGCAGAGCTGATCGAATATGAAGCGATGGGCCTGACGCCGAAGGGGCAGGGCGCGCGCGCGATCATGGAAGGCTGGACCCAGAAGGACGGCAAGCTGCCGGTCAATCCGTCCGGCGGCCTCAAGGCCAAGGGCCATCCGATCGGCGCCACCGGCGTGTCCATGCACGTGATGAGCGCGATGCAGCTCACCGGCCAGGCGCCCGAGGGCATGCAGCTCAAGAACCCGCAGATCGGCGGCATCTTCAACATGGGCGGCGCCGCGGTCGCCAATTACGTCTCGATCCTCGAGCAGGCCAAGTAGTCTGAACAGTAGCTTGAACATTGCCGAATGGCTGGCGGCGACGGCGCGGGCGCGTCCCGATGCGCCGGCGCTGCTGACCGGCTTCGACCTCGATGCCGACTACGCAACGTTCGCCCGCCGCGCCGCCTCGATCGGGGCGGCGCTGGCGCGCGATCACGGCGTCGTTGCCGGTGACCGCATCGCGCTGTTCGCGACGAACTGCACGCAATACCTCGAATGCCTCTATGGCATCTGGTGGATCGGCGCCGCCGCGATCCCGATCAACGCAAAACTGCACGGCCGCGAAGCGGCGTGGATCTGCGGCAATGGCGGCGCCAAGCTCGCCTTCGTCTCGGATGACACGATCGGCGCGTTGACGGAGGCGAAGGACGATTGCCCCGGTGGCATGACCATGCTGTCGGTCGACGGCGACACCTACGAGGCGATGCGCAGCGGTGAGGGCGCGCCTGCGCCGCTGCCGTGCGAGACCAACGATCTTGCCTGGCTGTTCTACACCTCAGGTACGACCGGCCGCCCGAAGGGCGTGATGCTGAGCCACGGCAATCTGCTTGCGATGTCGCTGTGCTATCTCGCCGATGTCGATCCGGCGACGCCGCACGATGCCTCGCTCTACGCCGCGCCGATCTCGCATGGCGCCGGCCTCTACAATTTCCCGCATGTCCGGATGGGCGGCCGCCACGTCGTTCCGGAGTCCGGCGGCTTCGATCCGGACGAGGTGCTCAATCTCGGCCGTCAGCTCGACAATGTCGTGATGTTTGCGGCGCCGACCATGGTGCGCCGCCTGGTCGATGCCGCCAAGAAGCGCGGCGAGAATGGCGAGGGGCTGCGCACCATCATCTATGGCGGCGGGCCGATGTACACCGCCGACATCCTCGACGCGATGGCGACGATGGGCCAGCGCTTCGTGCAGATCTACGGCCAGGGCGAATCGCCGATGACGATCACGGCGCTGTCGCGCGACTGGCACCGCGCCAGCGATCATCCGCGCTACCTCGAGCGGCTGGCGTCGGTCGGCACCGCACAGAGCGTCGTCACCGTGCGCATCACCGGCAAGGACGGCCAGCCTTTGCCCGCCGGCGAGACCGGCGAGATCGAGGTCAAGGGCGCCACCGTGATGCTCGGCTACTGGAACAATCCGAAGGCCAATGCCGAGACGCTGAAGGACGGCTGGCTGCGCACCGGCGATGTCGGCCGGCTCGATGCCGACGGCTTCCTGACCCTGTCGGATCGCTCCAAGGACGTGATCATCTCCGGCGGTACCAACATCTATCCGCGCGAGGTCGAGGAAGCGCTACTGACCCATCCCGATGTCAGCGAGGTCTCGGCGATCGGTGTGCCGGATCCGGAATGGGGCGAGATCGTCGTCGCCTGCGTCGTGCTGAAGGACGGCGCCACGGCCGACGACGGCAAGCTCGACGCGCATTGCCTGGCCTCGATCGCCCGTTTCAAGCGACCGAAGCGCTATGTCTATCTCGATGCCCTGCCGAAGAACAATTACGGCAAGGTGCTGAAAACCGCGCTGCGGGAGATGATGGCCAAGCGCACTGCCTCCAAGGGCATGGGCTAAGACGCGACCAGGCCGGGGGTTGAATCAAAAACATCGAAAACAACCCCATGTACAGGAGGGATTGGGGTCACCCGAGCGGTTAAGGGATAGGCCACAGCCTGCCGTCACGCTAAGCTGCCAGCGGCCCAGTCACCGGGAGAACGGACCATGGGAATCGAGACGTCGCTGTCGCTGTCGGAAGTGAACGATCGCATCGCGATCGTCCGGGACAATATCAGGCAGCTGATCGAGCAGGCTGCGGGCGCGGCCGGCGCCGAGGTCGAGGAGCGCATCGCCGAGCGGCTCGAGCAGCAGAATGCGGAACTGGAAAAGCTCCTGAAGGCGCGCGAGGTGATGACCGGTGGCCGGTAGTGGCCAGTAGGGTGGGCAAAGGCGCGTGCGCCGTGCCGACCATCGATGCCGTGCGCGAGCTGGTGGCACGCTTCCGCCTTCGCTCTTCGAGCTACGGCGGACAAGTCGCTTTGCCTACCCTGTACTGGTTCTGATGGAGCGCCGGCGTTCCGCCGCGCGGAAGCGGCCCAGCCGTTGCGGCGCATACGCCCATACGCCCGGCGCAGCTTGATCTCCGAGAAAACCTCCCGTTACTAGGCTTCAATCCAGAACAGCCGGGGAGCGCGCAGCACGATGGGACCATTGCAGGGTATCAAGGTCGTCGACATGACGACCGTGCTGATGGGACCCTACGCCACGCAGATGCTCGGCGATTACGGCGCCGACGTCATTAAGGTGGAATCGCCCGATGGCGACGTGACGCGGCAGATCGGTCCGACCCGGCATCCCGGCATGGGGCCGGTGTTCCTCAACACCAACCGCAGCAAGCGCTCGATCTGCCTCGACCTGAAGAAGCCGGCTGGACGCGAGGCCGTGCTGCGGCTGATCGCGAAGGCCGACGTGCTGGTCTATAATGTGCGCCCGCAGGCGATGGCGCGGCTGCAACTCGGCTACGACGTCGTCGCCAAGGTCAATCCGCGGCTGATCTATGCCGGCGTGTTCGGCTTCGGCCAGGAAGGACCGTATGCCGCAAAGCCCGCTTATGACGACCTGATCCAGGGCGCCACCGCGCTGCCGGCGCTGATGGCGCAGACTTCGGATGGTGTGCCGCGCTACGTGCCGAATGCGCTGGTCGATCGCATCGTCGGCCTCACCGCTGTCGGCGCGATCTGCGCGAGCCTGGTGCATCGCGACCGCACAGGGCAGGGCCAGCGCGTCGACATTCCGATGTTCGAGACCATGGCCGGCTTCGTGATGGGCGACCATATGGGCGGGTTGACCTACGACCCGCCCCTCGACAAGGGCGGCTATGCGCGCCATCTGTCGCCGGACCGGCGGCCGTACAAGACACAGGACGGCTACATCTGCGTGATCGTCTACAACGACAAGCAGTGGGAGAATTTCTTCAAGGCGACCGGGCGCGACGATCTGCGCAGCGATCCGAAGTTCGCGACCTTCGCTGGCCGCGCCGCCAATATCGATGTCGTCTATGCCGAGCTCGCGCGCATCCTGCTCACTAAGACCACCGCCGAGTGGAACGAGATTCTCGAGAAGGCCGACGTGCCCGTGATGCCGATGCACGATCTCGAGAGCCTGCTTGAAGACCCGCACATGGTTGCCACCGGCGTCTTCCCCGTGGTCGATCACCCGACCGAGGGCCGCATCCGCAGCATGACGCCGTCGGCGCGCTGGTCAGAGACCAAGGTCGAGCCGAGCCGGCTGGCGCCGCGGCTCGGCGAGCACAGCATGGAGATTTTGCAGGAGGCAGGTTTCTCGACCGACGAGATCGCGGCGATGCTGCGCGACGGCGCGGCCAAAGCGGTGAAGGCATAGGAGCACGACCGATGGATTTCGCACTCTCCGCCAACCAGGAATCGATCCGCGACGCGGTGGCAAAAATCTGCTCGCGCTTTGACGAAGCCTACTGGCTGAAGAAAGACAAGGAGGGCGGCTACCCGGCGGACTTCCACCGCGCGCTGGCCGATGCCGGCTGGCTCGGCATCTGCATCCCGGAGGAATATGGTGGCTCCGGCCTCGGCATCACCGATGCCGCGATCATGATGCGTACGATCTCGGAATCCGGTGCCGGCATGTCCGGCGCGTCGGCCGTGCACATGAACGTGTTCGGACTCAATCCGGTGGTGGTGTTCGGCACCAAGGAGCAGTGCCAGCGCATGCTGCCGCCGATCATCGACGGCCGCGACAAGTCGTGCTTCGCGGTCACCGAGCCCAACACCGGCCTCAACACCACGCAGCTCAAGACCCGCGCGGTGCGGCAGGGCGACAAGTATATCGTCAACGGCCAGAAGGTCTGGATCTCGACCGCGCAGGTCGCCAACAAGATCCTGCTGCTGGCGCGCACCACCCCGCTGGAGGAGGTGCGCAGCCCGACCCATGGCTTGAGCCTGTTCTACACCGACTTCGACCGCAAGCGCGTCACCGTTCATGAGATCGAGAAGATGGGCCGCAAGCCGGTCGACTCCAACGAGCTGTTCTTCGAGAATTTTGAAATTCCGGTCGAGGACCGGATCGGCGAGGAGGGGCGCGGCTTCGAATACATCCTGCACGGCATGAATCCCGAGCGCATCCTGATCGCGGCGGAAGCGGTCGGCCTCGGCCAGATCGCGCTGAAGCGGGCGTCGGACTACGCCAAGGGGCGCATCGTGTTCAATCGTCCGATCGGCATGAACCAGGCGATCCAGCATCCGCTGGCGAAATGCTGGATGGAGCTCGAAGCCGCCTGGCTGATGGTGCTGCGCGCCGGCTGGCAGTACGACCAGAACCTGCCATGCGGACCGGCGGCGAACGCGGCCAAATATCTCGCCGCGGAAGCCGGCTTCCACGCCTGCGAGCAGGCTGTCATGACCCATGGCGGCTTCGGCTACGCCAAGGAATATCATGTCGAGCGCTACCTGCGGGAATCGCTGATCCCGCGCATTGCCCCGATCAGCCCGCAACTCATCCTCAGCTTCATCGGCGAGAAGGTGCTCGGCCTTCCGAAGTCGTATTGATGATGGGTGACGGGTCTCTCCACGTGTCATTCCGGGGCGCGCCGCTTGGCGCGAGCCCGGAATCCATCGGGCGACATATCGTGCGGCGAAATGGATTCCGGGCTCGCGCTTCGCGCGCCCCGGAATGACGAGGGGAGGGAGTAGCGCAATGAGCTTCGTCACCGGCGTCGGCCTCACATCCTATGGCAAGCATGAGGGCCTGTCCTCGCTGGACCTGATGAGCAAGGCGGCCGAGCTTGCGATAACAGATGCCCACCTGAAGCGCGCCGACATCGACGGCATCCTGTGTGGCTACTCCACCGTCTCGCCGCACATCATGCTGGCGACGGTGTTCGCCGAACATTTCGGCCTCCGCCCGTCCTACGCTCACGCCGTGCAGGTCGGCGGCGCCACCGGCCTTGCGATGACCATGCTGGCGCATCACCTCGTCGATGCCGGAGTCGCGAAGCACGTGCTGGTGGTCGGCGGCGAGAACCGGCTGACCGGGCAGAGCCGCGACGCCTCGATCCAGGCGCTGGCTCAGGTCGGGCATCCCGATTATGAGGTGACGCTGGGACCGACGATTCCGGCCTATTACGGCCTGGTCGCGACCCGCTATATGCATGAGTACGGCGTGACGCAGGAGGACCTTGCGGAGTTCGCGGTGCTGATGCGCAAGCACGCGCTGACGCATCCCGGCGCGCAATTCCACGAGCCGATCACGGTCGCCGACGTGATGGCCTCGAAGCCGGTGGCGATGCCGCTGAAACTGCTCGACTGCTGCCCGGTGTCCGACGGCGGTGCGGCCTGCGTGATCAGCCGGGAACCGACCGGCGACCAACGGGTTCGCGTCCGCGGCTGCGCCCAGGCGCACACCCATCAGCACGTCACGGCGGCGCCCGCGCTGAGCGAGCTCGGCGCGGAGATTTCGATCGCCAAGGCCAAGCAGGCGTCGGGCCTCGCGATCTCGGACGTGCGCTACGCCGCGGTCTATGACAGCTTCACGATCACGCTCGCGATGCTGCTCGAAGATCTAGGCCTCGCCGGGCGCGGCGAGGCGGCGGCGCGGATGCGCGCCGGCTATTTCAACGGGGACGGCGAAATGCCGCTGAACACCCATGGCGGACTGCTCAGCTATGGCCATTGCGGCGTGGGCGGCGCGATGGCGCATCTGGTCGAGACCCATTTGCAGATGACCGGCCGCGCCGAGAACCGTCAGGTGCGCGACGCTTCGATTGCGCTGCTGCACGGCGACGGCGGCGTGCTGTCGTCGCATGTCAGCATGTTCCTGGAGCGCGTGCGATGAGCGGACCGATCGCCGACTGGACCAAGGGCAGTGAGGCCATCACCTATCAGACCTGCAACGCCTGCGCTGCGCGGCAATACTTCCGCCGCAGCTTCTGCGCGGCGTGCGGCGCGACCGACCTCGCCGAGCATCGCGCCAGCGGGGCAGGGACGGTGTATGCGACCTCGCTGGTCTGCCGCGCCGCGACGCCGGAGACCCGGGCGCACGTGCCCTACAACATCGTGCTGGTCGATGCCGATGAGGGCTTTCGCATGATGGCCCATGGCGACAACGACCTCGCCATCGGCGACAAGGTCTTGGCGCGCTTCACGCAATTTGCGGGGCGGCTGGTTCCATATTTCGCGAAGGCGAAATGAGAGGCCGAACGACCCAGCCAGAACGCGAGACCAGGCTGAACTGGTTCGCTCTCGCCCCTCAAGTTTGCGGATACTATCGCCAATAGAAAATAAAGCTGGCGATGACGAGCATCGCCGTCACCGCCAGCATTTGCGCAAGCGCTTCCGAGGCCGCCCTCTTGGTGGCTTCCTTCATGCGTTTTCCCCTAGACTTGGGCGTGACTCATCGTTGCGCGTATGACGCGCAAGACGGCCAGATTTTCTACTCGGAACACCCCGCGTCGAGCATTCGCTTTGATGAGTCCCCACTCAGCGAATATCGACTGTGGCAGGGTTGTCTTTGAATGCGGCGGCAATTTGACTCGGGCGTGTTGCTCCTGCGACGGCCGGCAGATACTGTTTCGAACCCGACAGAAACGACGGCAAGATCAAGGTTAGGAAATGGCCCGCATCGACTACTCCGATCCCGGGAAGGCAAGCCCGCGCACCCGCGAGATCCTCGACAAGAACCGCAACGCCAACATCTTCCGCATGATGGCGCACTCGCCGAGCTATTTTGAGCAGTACTGCCGGCTCGGCGGCGCGATCCGCCACAAGGGCGAGCTCGATCCGGTCGTGCGCGAGCTCGCCATCACCCGAACCGGCATCCTCTGCGAGGCGCCCTACGAGATCGTCGCGCACAAACGCATCGGCAAGAATGTCGGCGTCACCGACGAGCAGAACGCCGCGCTCGAGAACTGGCAGTCCGCGACTTGCTTCAACGAGGTGCAGCGCGCCGCGCTCGCCTTCACCGACGAGATCGTCAAGCTGAAGAAGCCGACGGATGCGACCTTCAAGGCGATCGCGGCGCTGCTGACACCGGCCGCGCTGATCGAGCTGCAGCTCTCGGTCGGCTTCTACATCATGACCTCGAAATTCCTCGAGACGTTCGAGATCGACTTGCAGCCGGTGACGGAAGTGGTGAGCTGAGGTCTTTGCCTCTCCCCGCGCGCGGACCGCGCGCGGGGAGAGGCCGGATCGCACGAAATGCGGTCCGGGTGAGGGGGAGTTTCCGCGAGTTCGACACGAAGTCCTTTTGCGGAGGCAGCCCCTCACCCCGACCCTCTCCCGTAAGAACGGGGGGAGGTGAAACAGACATCTACCCCGACGTCAGCAGATCGAGCTTCGCATTCGCCACGATCAGCCGCTCGGCGAGGAGCTGCGCGAGGTTGCGCATGATGCGCTCGCCGGCGCGCGGGTGCTGCTCGCGGAAGCGCTCGAAATCCGTGATCGCGACCTCATAGGCGGTCGCCGACATGTCGGCGAGCACGTCCGCCGAACGTGTCGGCTCCAACAGCGCCATCTCGCCGAACGCCATGCCGGCGGTCAGCGTCGCCAGCCGGATGCCGTCGGGCAGGGTGACGTGGACCACGCCGCTGCGCAGGAAGAACAGCGAAGCCGCCTCGCTGCCCGCGGCCATGATCTTCTCATTCGGCTGGTAGGTCCGGACGGTGCAGCGCGCGGCAAGATCGGCGATCTCTGCCTCGCTCAATCCGGCGAGCAGCGGCTGCTCAGACAGCTCCGTGGTCTCGAAGAAGTCGATCGAGCCACCATAGCGGTAGACGATCTGGTCCTCCGCCCACTCGATCGCGGTGTCGAGCAGGTAGAAATCCCTGATGTTGCCGAGCCGCTTGGTCCACTCGCTGATCGTGGCCCATTCGCGCGAAGTCCGCTTGATGCCGGACAGGATCACGGTGACGCCGAGCTCGGCCAGTTCCTGGAAAGCCTCGGAGACCAGCCGGGCACCGGCGCGGGTCGTTGCGGTGACGCGGCGCAGGTCGAAGATCACGAATTCCGGTCGCGGGCTGCCGGCGAGGCGGCGCGACACATAGTCGACATTGGACAGCGACAGCGTGCCGACCAATTCGATCACGCGGACCTCCTGGAAGTGCCTGGCCAGGATCTCCTGCTCCTGCGGCCGGCGCAGCCGGCGTGACGGGTTCTTGCCGATATTGTAGTCGGCGATGATGCTGTGGCGGGCGTCGTCGCTGCGGTTGAGCATATGCAGATCGTAATGCGCCGACAGCGTCTCGCAGACCTTGATGCCGCGCACGCTGTTGCCGTGCTTGTCGAGCTTTGGCGAGTAGCTGCCGAGCCCGAGCCGCGCCGGCAGCGCCGCCAGGATGCCGCCGCCGACCCCGCTTTTGGCGGGGATGCCGACGCGGTAGATCCATTCACCGGCAAAGTCGTACATGCCCGACGAGGTCATCACCGACAATGTGCGGGCGATCGCGTAGGGCGTCACCACCTGCTCGCCGGTCAGCGGATTGATGCCGCGATTGGCCAGCGTCGCCGCCATCACGGCGGCGTCGCGCGCGGTGACGAGGATCGCGCATTGCCGGAAATACACGTCGAGCACCGCGGGCACGTTCTCCGTGATCACGCTGTTGGTGCGCAAGAGATAGCCGATCGCCCGGTTCCGGTCGCCGGTCGCGCTCTCGGAGGCGTAGACCGCCTCGTCGACCTCGAGCTCGCGGCCGGCGAAGCGGCCGAGCGCCTGGCGGATATAGTCGAATGCGCCAGCGCCCTTGTCGGCATGGAGCAGGCCGGAGCAGGCGATCGCGCCGGCATTGACCATCGCGTTGAACGGATGGTTGTCGGCGTTGAGCCGGATCGAGTTGAAGGGGTCGCCTGACGGTTCGACGCCGATCACGCTTTCCACCCGCTCGGCGCCCAGCGTGTCCAGCGCCAAGGCGAACACGAACGGCTTTGACATCGACTGGATGGTGAAGGGCACCCTGGTATCGCCGACCTCGTAGACATGACCGTCGAGCGTCGCCAGGCTGATGCCGAAATGGGCAGGATCGGCCTTGCCGAGTTCGGGGATGTAATCCGCGACCGCGCCGGCAGCCTCCGGGAGGAAGTCTGCGTAACAAGCGTGCAGAAACCGCAGCAGCGGCGGCTGCGAGCGGGTCCAGTTGACGGTGCTGGCGGTGACGGGAGGAGGCGATTGTTTCATCGCCTCCTGTTGTGCAACGCAATCAGGGCGCGCGCAACTGAGCGCCCGCCGTCGTCGGCCGTGCATGGAGCCGAGCGCGCGCGAGCCGGTAGCTGTCGGCTTTCGAACAGATGTTCACAAAACGAGCGGTTGCTCGGTAAATGTATCGCCATGCGAAACTTTATACCCGGAACGTTTCGAGCGAGAACTGGCATGGTGAAGCGTGCCGCTCCCAAAGGAGGCGCCGTCCATCACATGACATCTGGGAATCTAGTCCGCGCCGGGTGGTGCGAAGGTAGCGTTCAGGTCTCGACGATCGCGACCGCCTGGCCTTCGGCGATGACATCGTCGATCCTGACCAGAATAGACTTGATTTTGCCTGCTGCCGTCGATGTGACCGGTATTTCCATCTTCATCGCCTCGACGAACGCAATCTCGTCGCCATTGCCGATGCTGTTGCCGGCCTCAACGGGAAGCGCGCAAACGCGCCCGGCAACTTCGGTCACGACCTTGATCTCTGGCATTCCACTCTCCGACACCGTCCTGCGGAAATTTCATCCGGCGAACGGCTTTTTGTTGTGGCGGCAGATTGCCTGAGGTAGCTTCTTCTGCAAGTGGAATTTTATTCCGCATGACGGAATGGAGCCAAAACAAATGGGACGGCGCTCGGAACGGCTTAGCAGGCAGGGAATGCTCGCCAGCGAGACAGGCGATGGCGATGTCATCCAGGTGGTGTCGCGCGCCTTCGACGTGTTGCGGTGCTTCGAGGGACACGAGGCGCGGCTCGGCAATCTCGAAATCTCGAACCGCTGCGGCCTGCCGCGATCGACGGTGTCGCGACTGACGCACACGCTGACCCGGATGGGGCAGCTGGTCTATCTGCCCCGTGACCAGAAATACCGAATCGGTCCGAGCGCGGTCGCGATGAGCACCACGATGATGAAGGGGTTGCAGCTGCGCAACCTGATCCGGCTGCGCCTGCAGGACGTCGCCGATCAGTTGCCCGGCACCGTGGGCTTCGTGATCCCCGACCGTTTCCATCTGGTCTATCTGGAGTTCGCCCGCGCGGCGAACGCACTCGGCCTGCATGAGGCCACCGGCAGCCGCATTTCGATGGCGACCACCGCCGCCGGCCACGCCTACACCGCCGCTCTCGATCCCGCGATCGGCGACGCGCTGATCGCGGAGATGGAAGGCGAGCTGCCCGAGAGCGCCAAGATGCTGACGCCGCGCATCGCCGCCAACCGCCGTCATTTGCAGGAGCACGGCTACGTCGTCGCCTGCGGCCTGTGGAGCCCGCACATCAACGGCGTCGCGGTGCCGCTGTGGTCGCCGCAATACCAGACCTATGTGGTCACCACGATCGGCCTGCTCTCGGCGATGTATGACGAGGCGCGGCTGCACCGCGAGGTCGCGCCGCAGATGATCGAGCTCGCTGCCGCGCTCGGCAGCCTGTTCGAAGGCGCCGACGGCGACATCTTCAGCAATCGGATCGAGCGCAAGTCGCTTCCGGTGGCCAGCCATAACAACAATAAAATCATCAAGACGGGAGCGGTGAATGAACTGGAAGCCGGAACTCGACGACCTCGCCCGGCGCGAAGCGTTCGCGCGGGAGATGGGAGGCGTTGACAAGGTCAAGCGGCAACGCGACCAGGGCCGGCTCACCGTTCGTGAGCGCATCGACAAGCTGGTTGACCAGAACAGCTTCCACGAGGTCGGCGCCATCTCCGGCATCGCCGAATACGACGAGAACAACGAACTTAAGCAACTGACGCCGGCGAACTGCGTGTTCGGCCGCGCCAGGATCGACGGCCGCACCGTGGTCGTGGTCGGCGATGATTTCACCGTGCGCGGCGGCTCGGCCGATGCGTCGATTTCCGCCAAGCCGTTGATGGCCGAGGAGATGGCGCATGACTTCCGGCTGCCGATCATCCGCGTGATCGAAGGCTCCGGCGGCGGCGGCTCGGTGAAGACGATCGAGACCAAGGGCGCGGCCAATCTGCCCGGCGGCGTGGGCGGCACGCGCTGGTACTGGTACACGACCGCCAACCTGGCCCGGGTGCCGGTGGTCGGTCTCGGGCTCGGTTCGGTTGCGGGCCTGGGTGCCGCGCGGCTCGCGGCCACGCATTACTCGGTCATGACCAGGAGCTCCGCGATGTTCGTCGCCGGCCCGCCGGTGGTGAAGCGCCTGGGGCAGGATCTGACCAAGCAGGAGCTTGGCGGCGCCGACATCCAGACCCGCGCCGGCGCGATCGACCAGGCCGTCGAGACCGAAGAAGAGGCATTCGACTATGCGCGGCGCTTCCTGTCGTATCTGCCGTCGTCGGTCTACGATCTGCCGCCGACCATTCCCTGCACCGACGATCCCGAACGCGCCGAAGAGTCGCTGCTGAATGCGGTGCCGCGCAACCGGCGGCAGGTCTACAAGATGCGGCCGATCATCGAGGCCGTGGTCGATAAGGGCTCGTTCTTCGAGGTCGCCGCCAATTTCGGCCGCCCTGTGATCACGGGCATTGCGCGGGTCGAGGGCCGGGCGGTGCTGCTGCTCGCCAGCGATCCCTTCCACTATGGTGGTTCGTGGACCGCGGACGCCTGCCAGAAGGTGGTGCGCTGGGTCGACTTCGCCGAGACCTTCCATTTGCCGGTGGTCTATCTGATGGATTGCCCCGGCTTCATGATCGGGCTCGAGGCGGAGAAATCGGCGACCATCCGGCACGGCGTGCGGGCGATGGCGGCGGTCAACCAGAGCACGGTGCCGTGGTGCACGATCATCATTCGCAATGCGTTCGGTGTTGCCGGCGTGGTGCATCAGCCGGCCAACCGCTTCTCGATACGCTATGCCTGGCCGTCGGCCTATTGGGGTTCGCTGCCGCTCGAGGGCGGCATCGAGGCGGCCTATCGCGCCGAGATCGATGCCGCCGCCGATCCCGCCGCCAAGCTGCGCGAGATCGAGGATCGCCTCAACAAGCTGCGCTCGCCGTTCCGTTCGGCCGAGAAGTTCTGGGTCGAGGAGGTGATCGACCCGCGCAAGACGCGCTCGCTGCTCTGCGAGTTCGCGCGTCTCGCCGAACCGATCCGCACTGCCGGGCCGCCGCGCAACATGTCGACGCGGCCGTAAAGTCGGAGTAGGCGATGGCCGACATGGACCGCGGCAGGCCGCAGCCTCAGGCCGCCGCCGGCTTCGGCTCGGCCACCGGCTTCGGTTGCGGTCGTGCGATCGCGAGCGTGATCAGCGCGGCGAAGACACACAGCGCGCCGGCGATGAAGAACGCCGGCAGATAGCTCTGATAGATCGTGCGCGACAGGCCGGCGCCAAACGCGGCCGCGCCGGCGCCGAGCTGGTGGCCGGCAAAGATCCAGCCGAACACCAGATTGGCGCGCTCGGCGCCGAAGCGCTGCGCGGTGAGGCGCACCGTCGGCGGCACGGTCGCGATCCAGTCGAGCCCGTAGAACATCGCAAACAGCGACAGGCCGTAGAAGGTGAAGTCGGAATACGGCAAATACAGCAGCGACAGGCCGCGCAGCCCGTAATACCAGAACAACAGATAGCGGTTGTCGTAGCGATCTGACAGCCAGCCCGAAATGATGGTGCCGAAGAGATCGAAGATGCCCATCGCGGCGAGCAAGCTCGCGGCCCGCACCTGCGGGATGCCGAAGTCGAGGCACATCGGGATCAGATGGACCTGGACCAGGCCGTTAGTCGAGGCGCCGCAGACGAAGAAGGTCGCGAACAGGATCCAGAACACCAATGATTTCGAGGAGTCGCGCAGCGTGCCGAGCGCGGCCGCCATGATCGGCGCATTGGCCGGCGGCGGGGCCGGAAGCGGCGCGGTGCCCGCATCGCCGAACGGGCGCAGGCCGACGTCGCTCGGGCGGTCACGCATCAGCATCAGCACGGCAAAGGCGGCGACGCCGAGCATGACGCAGACGAATCCGAGCGCGAGGCGCCAGCCGTAACGCTCCGTAATCGCAGCGAGCAGCGGCAGGAAGGCGAGCTGGCCGGTCGCGACGCTCGCGGTGAGCATGCCGATCACGAGGCCGCGTCGCGCCACGAACCAGCGGGTGGCAATCGTCGCGCCCAGCACCAGCGCGGTCATGCCGGTGCCGATCCCGATCACGACGCCCCACAGCGCGATCAGCTGCCAGACCTGCGTCATCGCGAGCGACGCGATGAGGCCTGACACCACGATCAGTTGCGCCGCCAGCGTCACGTTGCGCAGGCCGTAGCGGTTCATCAGCGCGGCGGCGAACGGCGCCATCAGCCCGAACAGGATGAAGCGGATCGAGAGCGCCGAGGAGATCTCGGCGGTGGACCAGCCGAATTCCTGCTGCAGGGGAACGATGAAGACGCCGGGTGCGCCGACCGTGCCGGCGGAGATCAAAGCGGCCAGGAAGGTGACGGCAACCATCACCCAGCCGTAGTGAATGTTGCGGCGGGCGAGGGCGGAAGCAAGCCAGTTCGAGATCATTGGGTTCCGGATCAATTGCGGTGAAAGCTTTGCGTGGTGCACAATATGGCACGAGGGAGCCATGGCTAAAATGCCATAGTTCCCTCGTTTTCGGACTCGGATTGCAGGCTAGTGCGTGACGCGCTCGATCGCGATCGCGGTGGCTTCGCCGCCGCCGATGCACAGGGCGGCGATGCCTCGCTTCAAATTCTGCGCCTCCAGCGCGTGCAGCAGCGTCACGATCAGTCGCGCGCCGGTGGCGCCGATCGGGTGGCCGAGCGCGCAGGCGCCGCCATTGATGTTGAGCCGGTCACGGGGAATTCCGAGGTCACGCTGCGCGGCCATCGCGACCACCGCGAACGCCTCGTTGATCTCGAACAAATCGACATCGCCGACGCTCCAGCCGACCTTGTCGAGCAGCTTCCTGATTGCCGGGATCGGCGCGGTGGTGAACCATTGCGGCTCCTGGCTGTGGGTGGCGTGACCCTTGATCTCGGCCAGCACCGGCAACCCGTCGCGATCGGCCAGCGAGCGCTTCGCCAGGATCAGCGCCGCGGCGCCGTCGGCATTGGCCGAGGAGGCGGCCGGCGTGATGGTGCCGCTTGCGCGGAACGCCGGCTTCAGGCCGGGAATCTTGGCCGGGTCGACCTTCAACGGATGCTCGTCATTGGCGACGATGCGGGGACCTGCCTTCTCGGCGAGCGTGATCGGCGCGATCTCGGCCTTGAAGGCGCCGCTCTCGACCGCCTTGCGGGCGCGGCTCAGCGTCTCCATCGCGAACGCATCCTGGTCGGCGCGGGTGAACTGATAGGCCTCCGCGGTGGCTTCGCCGAAATCGCCCATCGAGCGGCCGGTCTCGTAGGCGTCCTCGAGCCCGTCCATCATCATGTGGTCGATGATGCGGTCGTGCCCGGCGCGATAGCCGCCGCGCGCTTTCTGCAGCAGATACGGCGCATTGCTCATGCTCTCCATGCCGCCGGACAGCACGATCTCGGCCGAGCCGGCCTTGATGATGTCATGGGCCAGCATGGTCGCCTTCATGCCGGAGCCGCAGACCTTGTTCACGGTGGTGGCGCCGGTCGCATCCGGCAGCCCGGCGCCGCGCGCGGCCTGGCGGGCGGGGGCCTGGCCCTGGCCGGCGGGCAGCACGTTGCCCATGAACACCTCGTCGATCCGCTCGGGCGTGAGTTTGGCGCGGTCCAGCGCCGCGCCGATCACATGCGAGCCGAGCTTGTGCGCCGCGAGCGGCGCGAGCTCGCCCATGAAGCGGCCGAGCGGGCTGCGGGCGGCGGAGAGAATGACGACGGGATCGGTGCTGGTTGCCATGGCAGGGTTTCCTTCAATGCCGGCGATTTTTGATTGAATTATATACATCATATGATGCGATGCAAAAAATGCAACCGCGGCTCCCATGACAAAATGTCGTGTTCGCATGAGTTGGCAGCGTGATGTGCGGTCCCACCCAATCCCGCTGTCGTCCCGGCGAAGGCCGGGACCCATACGCCGCGGCGGAAGTTGTTGAGGGACTCGTCGTTCCCAATGACCATTTGTGGTTATGGGTCCCGGGCTTCGCCGGGACGACAGCGAACGTGTTGCGCGGTCCATTGCCAAATATCGCCGTCGTGGCGAAAGCCAGGACCCATAACCACCGGATTTCGATCGTGAGCGAGATCTTGGCCCCAGCGTCGCGCAGCAATTGCCGTTTGGGGTAATGGGTCCTGGCTTTCGCCGGGACGACGATGAGCATTGTTCTCGATTCAAATCGTCATACCATGGGGGTGTCCCGCGAAAGCGGTGAGCCGGTATTCCAGAGACGGTTGTGCTTGAGCCGAGAAGCCGCGGCGTGCTGGATCGCCATCCCGCCGCGCATGGCCGCATGCGGCGGCCTCGATTGACACCGACTCCGTCGGCGCTAGGCTCCCGGAACGGCAATATTTTCCAATAGAATCAAGACCTGGAATCGAGACCCAGAAGAACCAAGAAAAGGGCAGGACACGCCGTGACACGCGTCATCGCGCCGTGAGCGGGACCGCGCGGACTTCCGCGCTCGCGCCATTTCGCATCCGTAGCTATCGTTTCCAATGGCCTTCCGACCTGCTCACCTCGTGGGCGTTCGAAGTCGAGACGCTGGTGCTCGGCTGGTACATCATGGTCGAGACCGGATCGGTCTTGCTGCTGACCGTGCTCGCCTCGCTGCAATATGTCGGGACGCTGGTGGCCCCCGTGGTCGGCATGATTGGTGATCGGATGGGGCATCGCGATCTGCTCGCCGTGATGCGCTTTGTCTATACGGCGCTGGCCGGCACCATCATGACCCTCGCGCTATCAGGACATCTGGCGCCGCTGAATGTCATGATCATCGTTGCGATCATGGGGCTGATCCGCCCGTCGGACCTCGGCGTGCGCGGCGCGCTGCTCGCCGACATCATGCCGCCGGAGCAACTGGTCGGGGCCATCAGCCTGGCGCGCACCACGCAGGATTCGGCGCGGATCGCGGGGGCGCTGACCGGCGCCGGATTGTTCGCGGCGCTCGGCATCGGCTATGTCTATGTCGGGATCGCCTCTTTCTATTTCATTGCCGCCATCCTGATGCTGTGCATGAACCGTCCGAAATTGCACGGCACGACGGATCGGTCGGCGGTCGACCTGCCGGGATCGAAACTGCTGCACGACCTCAAGGAGGGCATCGTCTATGCCTGGAGCGGCCCGGGCATGCGCGCCGCGCTCTGCGTCGCGTTCCTCGCCAACCTGACCGCGTTTCCGCTGACCAACGGGCTGCTGCCATACGTCGCGCGCGACATCTTCCATACCGACCAGACCGGCCTCGGCTATCTCTCGGCGAGCTTTGCTGTGGGATCGCTGATCGGCTCGATCACGCTAAGCATGGCCGGCGGCGTGCGGATCGCGCGGCTTCTGATCGGCGCGACGCTCGCCTGGTACGCGATGCTGCTGGTGTTCGTCGAGCTCAGAACCATGCCGGTGGCGATGGCCTGCCTGCTGCTCGCCGGCATCGCGCAAAGCATGTCGATGATCTCGGCCGCCGTGATGCTGATGCGCAATGCCAGCGCGCATCTGCGCGGTCGCGTGATGGGCGTGCGCATGATGGTGATCTACGGCCTGCCGCTCGGCCTGCTCGCGGCCGGCAGCCTGATCGACCTGATCGGCTACACCGCGACCGGCACGCTACTCGCCGCCGCCGGCTTCATCGCCATGCTCGCGATCGCGCTGCACTGGCGGGCGGACCTCTGGCCGACGCATGCGCCGGCGAACACAAGATAAAACTCCTGTAGCCCGGATGAAGCGCAGCGCAAATGGCGGCCCTCGGATTTCGCTTGCGCTCCATCCGGGCTACGAAAGCCGCTACGTCGCCTGGGCCGCCCGGCGAATATGCACAGGCACCGACTTATAGGACGGCGTGCCGCTCTCCTTGTCCTGATAGTCGAGCGGCACCAGGCCGTTGGCCTCCGGATAATAGGCGGCGACCGAGCCGCGGGCGATGTCGTAGGCGATTGCGGTCAGGGTGAGGCGGCGCGGCTCGCCCGAGGGCAGCGCGGTCTCGATCTCGACCAGGTCGCCATGGGCAAGTCCGCGTTCGGCGAGATCGGCTGCGTTGGTGAACAGCACGTCGCGCCGTCCGAACACGCCGCGATAGCGGTCGTTCAGCCCGTAGATCGTGGTGTTGTACTGATCGTGGCTGCGGATGGTGGCGAGCTTGAGCACGCTCTTGTCGGTGAGGACAGGGTCTTCCTCAAGGCCCTTGAAGATCAGGAACTCGGCCTTGCCTGACGGCGTGGTCCATTTGCGCTCGGTCGGCGGCAGCGGCAGGCGGAAGCCGCCGGGAATCCGGATCCGCGCGTTGTAATCCTTGAAGTCGGGGAACACGCCCTCGATGGCGTCGCGGATGCGGTCATAATCCGCGACCAGGTCCGTCCACGGCACCTTCGACGCCGGCAGGGTCGCCATCGCCATGCCGGCGACGATCGCCGATTCCGAACGCAGATTTTTCGAGGCCGGGGTGAGCTTGCCGCGCGAGGCATGCACCATCGACATCGAATCCTCGACGGTGACGACCTGCGGGCCCGAGGCCTGGATGTCCTGCTCCGTGCGGCCCAGCACCGGCAGGATGATCGACTGCTTGCCGACCAGAAGATGCGAGCGGTTCAGCTTGGTGCCGAGATGCACGGCAAGCTCGAGCTTGCGCATCGCGGCGGTGCAACGCTCGGGATCGGGCAGCGCAATGGCAAAATTGCCGCCGAGGCAGATCAGCACCTTCGAGCGGCCGTCGTCGATCGCCTCCATCGCCGCGACCGCGTCGTGGCCGTGATGCCGCGGTGGCTTGAAGCCGAAGGTGCGCTCGATGCCCTCGAACATCGGGATATTGGGCTTCTCGGTGATCCCCACGGTGCGGTTGCCCTGCACGTTGGAGTGGCCGCGCAACGGGCAGATGCCGGCGCCGGGCTTGCCGTAATTGCCCTTCAACAGCAGCAGGTTTGCGATCTGCTGCACATTGTCGGTGCCGCGCATGTGCTGGGTGATGCCCATGCCGTAGGTGACGATGGTGGCGTTGGATTTTGCATAGGCGGCGGCGACCTCGCCGAGCTGGGCGCGGCTGAAACCGGAGACGGTCTCGATCTTGTCCCACGGCGTCGCGCGGAGGTCGGCGGCGAACGCATCAAAGCCGTTGGTGTGCTCGGCGATGAAGGCGTGGTCGAGCACGTCGTGGCTCGAATCGTCCTTCTCGATCAGCGCCTTCATGATGCCCTTCAGCACCGCGGCGTCGGCGCCGACCTTGGGCTGGTAGTAGGTCGAGGCGATCCGCGTCGAGCCGAGCGTCGCCATCTCGATCGGGTCCTGCGGATCGGCAAAGCGCTCCAGCGCACGCTCACGCAAGGGGTTGAACACGATGATCGGCACGCCGCGACGCGACACTTCCCACAAGGTGCCCATCATGCGCGGATGGTTGGTGCCGGGATTGTGGCCCATCGCGATGATCAGCTCGCAATGGTCGAAATCGTCCAGCGACACCGTGCCCTTGCCGATGCCGATCGATTGCGGCAGCCCGACGCTGGTCGCCTCGTGGCACATGTTCGAGCAGTCGGGGAAATTGTTGCTGCCGTATTCGCGCGCGAAGATCTGGAACAGGAAGGCGGCCTCGTTGGAGGCGCGGCCGGAGGTGTAGAACTCGGCCATGTCAGGATCGGGCAGCGCGCGCAGGCTCGCGCCGATCCGCGCAAAGGCGTCGTCCCAGGAGATCGGCTGGTAGGTGTCGCTGGCCGCGTCATAGGCGAGGGGCTCGGTCAGCCGGCCTTCGTTCTCCAGATGGAAGTCGCTCCAGCCGAGCAACTCGGTAACGGTGTGGGCGGCGAAGAAATCCGGCGTGACGCGCTTGCTGGTCGCCTCCCAGGTCACGGCCTTGGCGCCGTTCTCGCAGAACTGGAAGGTGGAGGTGTGTTCCTTGTCGGGCCAGGCGCAGCCCGGACAATCGAAGCCGTCGGGCTTGTTGGTTCGCAGCAGCGTGATCGGCGCCTCGACCAGTTCCATCTGGTCGCGCACCGCGATCGCCGTGGCCTTCAGGGCACCCCAGCCGCCGGCCGGAGCATCATAGGGTCGGATACCCGGAACGTCGCGCTTCTGGACCATACGTCCTCCTGCAGCTCTTGAAGTGTGACCCCGTGCGTCTGTCCCGAAGTTGATTGTTTTGTTGGCCGCGTGCGCGGCGATCCACGTGAGCAGAGTGTTGTGATCGACGTTCTCGATCTGGAACACCTGGCTAGTGCGTGAGGTTAGACTAGTCGGCTGCGGCCTGCGGTCAACAGTCCGTCAAATGCGTAGCCCGGATGAGCCAAGCGATATCCGGGGCAAGTGGTCCCGTATATCGCGGAGCCTGTCATCGGGCGCGCGTTCGCGCGACCCGTTGGCTCATGCGGGCTTCTACAAGTCCTCGCCAGGCTACCGCTTCCGATCCAGAAATCCCTGCAATAGCCGCTGCGGCTCACCGCTCTGGAACGATTTTCCGAACACGCCGACGCTGAGATTGACCGACTCGGTCAGCGGCAGCTCTTCCCACTGCCGCAGCAGGTCCTTCTGGATGCGCAGCGCTTCGGGGCCGCATTCCAAGAGCGCCTTCACCGTGTGCTCGACGGCCTCGTCGAGGCCGCCGGGCTTTGCCACGGTGTCGACCAAACCCCAGGCGAGCGCGGTTGGCGCGTCGATGTTTTCCGCGGTCATCATCAGCCAGCGGGCGCGGCCCCAGCCGATCAGGCGCGGCAAGAGCGCGGCGTGGATCACCGAGGGGATCCCGACGCGCACCTCGGGCATGCCGAACATCGCGTCATGCGCGGCGACGCGGACGTCGCAGGCGGCGGCGACCTCGAGGCCGCCGCCGAGACACCAGCCGGGCAGTCGTGCGATTACGGGCGCCGGGAATTTGCGCACCGCCTCGCAGAATTCGCGCAGCCGGCTGATGAAGGCTTCCGCGGATGTCTGATCGAGCGTCGCCATCTCCTTGATGTCGGCGCCGCCGATCATGCTGCGCTCGCTTTCGCCGGCGAGGATCAGCGCGCGGATGGTCGGATCGGCGGCGAGGTGCTCGAAGCCCTCGCGCACGCCGTTGGTGACGGCTGAACTCACGATGTTCAGCTTGCCGGCGTTGCAGATCGTGAGGCGGACGACGCCTCTGTCGTCGCGGGCGATGCCGCAGTGCGGATTGAGCATATCCATGGAAAAGGTCCCGGCGCAGGAATTGAGTAACACGTCATTCCGGGATGGTGCGTAAGCGCCAGACCCGGAATCTCGAGATTCCGGGTTCGATGCTTCGCATCGCCCCGGAATGACTTGGGTCATGTCCCGGACAAAGCGGGCCTCTGTCAAGGCACTGGCCCGTGGTTGCGCCGCACGGCGCCGACATATAGAATTACATGTATCATATAAACGGAGCCGTCATGACCGCCGAGACCGCCGATCTTCATTCACCCGACCTGAAGCGCGTGCGCGTGGTGGAATGGCAGGCGCCCGGGCCGGTGGCGAAGGCGGCGCTCCCGATGTCCGGCATCGCGGCGATGTGCGCGATCCGCGATGGCCGTCTGCCGCCGCCGCCGATGGCGAAATTGATCGGCTTCAGCGTGGCCGTGGTCGAGGAGGGGCGCATCGTGATGGAGCTCGAGCCGCATGAGAGCCTGGAGAACACCATCGGCCTGCTGCACGGCGCGGCCGCCGCCGCGCTGCTCGATACCGCGATGGGTTGTGCGATCTCGACCCTGCTGCCGGCGGGGCAGACATCGGTAACCCTCGACCTCAAGCTGACCTATCTGCGCCCGCTCTCGGTGCGCTCCGGAACCATCGCGGCCGAGGGCAAGGTGATCAAGCTCGGTCGCCAGACCAGCTACACCGAGGGCTTCGTCCGTGACGGCACGGGCAATCTTGCGGTGCACGCGACCGCGACATTTTCCATGCTGGGCGGGGAACCCCAGACCCTGAACAAGACGAAATAAATGCAGCGTCGCGGCTGCAAATCTGCTATTATATGATTAGAAACATTCCATGAGATCGGCATGCGCTATTCGAAAGAACACAAGCAGGAGACCCACGCGCGGATCGTGAAGCGGGCCGCGACGCGGCTGCGCGAGAGGGGCGCCCACGGCATCGGCGTCGCCGACCTGATGAAGGACGCCGGCCTGACCCATGGCGGCTTCTACGCGCATTTCGATTCGCGCGAGGCGCTGGTGATCGAGGCCTTCAACTACGCCATGGACCGCGCCAACGAGCGCTGGCGCAAGGTGACCGCAGAGGTGCCGCCGGAGAAGCGGCTGGCGACCATCGTCGACGGCTACCTCTCGGCCGCCCATCGCGACGAGCCCGGTCAGGGCTGCGCGGTGCCGGCGCTCGGCGCCGAGATCGCCCGCGAGAGCCCGAAGACCCGCAAGGCCTTTGCCCTCAAGCTCGACCAGATGATCGACATGATCACCGACCAGATCCAGGACGTGCCGCGCAAGGCCGCGCGCAAGCAGGCGATGGGTGTGCTCGCGACCATGCTGGGCACCATCGTGATGTCGCGGATCGCGGGCAATGGCGAAATGTCCGATGAGATCCTGAGCGCAGGCCGCGAGGCGGTGCTGGGCCGGGCGGCGGCGAAGGCGCCGGCGAAGAAGGCCAAGGTGAATTAACGCTTCGAGCGGCGTGCGCCGGACGTTGTCCGTGGTCCTGAGGAGCGCCACCGGGTCCGCGCGAAGCGCGGCCCGATGAATCCGCGCGTCTCGAAGGATGCGCGGCCCGGCTGCTGGCCGTCGACCCTTCGAGACGGCCGCTTCGCGGCCTCCTCAGGGTGACGGGTGTGAGTTTGCCGCCTTACGTCCCGCCAAACAGCGCGCGCTCGGCTTCCACGGTCTCGTAGATGTAATCCGCGACCGCGCGGATGCGGGCGAGGTCCTTCGGCGTGCGCCGACTGCAGCTCGGGAAACGGGTTGCGACCTCCCGATCAGTCCGGGAGCCCCGCTTTGCGAAGGCCCTTGGCAAAAAGGGCGACATTCTCCGCCCGACGAAAGGGTGCCAGATCTTCCAGGTTGGAGATACGCAGATCGGGATTGCGTTCGCGTGCTCGAGCGATGCCCTTCCGTGCTGGTTCAAGGCGTCCGGCGAGCCCATTGCAGGCGGCGGACATGCAGATTGCCAGCAGGAAATCCGGATTGTCGCGCAATGCCTTTTCTGCCCATGACAACGCCGTATCATAGCGGCCCAAGAGAAAATGGGCGTACGACACGGCAGCGTGTACACTATAGTTCGTCGGATCGACCGGGCTCAAGCGCATCGCTCGCGCCGTGTAGTCGAGGACGAGGTCGGGCTCACCTCTAAAAATTCTCACCCAGGCACCAATGTTCCAGGCTTGCGCCAGGTTCGGATTGATCGCCAACCCGCGATCCACGAATTCAATGGCGTCATCGAACTCATGGGCGATGAAGGCAAGCGCATACGCACCCATACACATCGCTGCCGGGTCATCTGTTCCGAGATGCACCGCTTTCCAGCCTAGCTGCGTCGCTTCGGCAGTTCCCTGCTCACGATCGATCATCCAGCGACGCGCTTTGCGTTGGATGTAGCACCACCCGGCCATGCCATAGGCGCACGCCAGACTGGGGTCGAGTTGAATCGCCTTGTAAAAGAGCTCGAGCGCTTCGCCGTTCGCTTCCCTGGTCCAGCGACGAACGATCGCCAACCCGCGCAGGTAATAGTCGTATGCATCGAGATTTTCGGTTGGTTTGCGCCTGGCTCGCCTGATTTCTTCTCGCTGCAACATGGGCGCGATCGCACCCACCACCGTAGAGGTCACCTGGTCCTGCAGATCGAAGATATCCTCGAGCGCACCATCAAAGCGGTCAGCCCAGAGATGCGCACCGGTCTCAGCATCGATCAACTGACCGGCGATCCGAATGCGATTTCCGGCCTTGCGCACGCTTCCTTCGAGGACATAGCGCACCGCGAGTTCGCGGCCCACCTGCTTGATGTCCACGGACCGGCCCTTGTAGGTGAAACTCGAATTGCGCGCGATCACAAGCAGCCAGCGAAACCGCGACAGTGCCATCGTGATCTCTTCCACGACACCATCGGCGAAATACTCCTGCTCCGGGTCGGCACTCAGGTTCTGGAAGGGCAGCACGGCAATCGACGGCTTGTCGGGAAGCGCGACGGTGGGCTGCCGCGGTCCTGGCGGGGCGGTGTCCATTGCCGGTGCCTGTTCTTCCCGGACCGCACCGATGAACCGGAAACCCTTGCGCGGCAGTGTCTTGATGAGACGCTGCTCCTCGCCGGAATCGCCGATTGCGCTCCGCACCGCGTTGAAGCGTGTGGTTAAGGCTGCTTCGGATACGGCACGCCCATTCCAGATCGCCTCGATGACATCGTCCTTGCTGACGACGCGCTCCCTGTTGCGGATCAGGAAAACGAGCAGGTCGAATACCTGTGGCGCGACGGAAACCACGTCCGTCCCGCGATGCAACTCGCGCCGGGCCATGTCGAGTGCATACTCCTCGAAGAGATAGCGCAAGCTGCGAATCCCTTGGGTGCGCCTCTGATGATCGCCAGAAGGCGCTTTGGCACTGTGTCCAGCGTCAAGAATAAGCGGCCGGTGAGGAAAATGTAAGCCGACTGTTAAGCGCGCGCGCTCGTGCGGCGGCAAGCTTGTCCCGGTCGAAAGAACGATCCCGGAGGTGCTGAAATGAGCACGGCCTATAGTCCAGCCAACTCGGCCCAGACGACTGCGCTGCGCGTCCCCAACGTCTTCAAGGGCTTTTGGGACGCCCTTCAGGAATGGCGCAAATGGGAGCGGCTGCGCGTCGAGCTCGGCAGCCTGAGCGATCAGGAGCTCATGGACATCGGGATATCGCGTGGCGAGATCGACTATGTCGCATCGAACCGGGATACCGACCCGCGAGGCATCCGATCTGCCTGACGCTACCGACGGGCTTTACATCCCGCCAAACAGCGCGCGCTCGGCTTCCACGGTCTCATAGATGTAATCCGCGACCGCGCGGATGCGGGCGAGGTCCTTGCTGTCGGCGTGCATCAGGAGCCAGAAGGTGCGCGAAATCCGCACCTCCTCGGGCAGCACCGGTTGCAGTTCGGGGTGGGCTGATGCCATGAAGTGCGGCAGCACCGCGATGCCGAAGCCCGCGATGGTGGCGTTGAGCTGCGCGATCAGATTGGCGCTGCGGAATTTCGCGGAAATCTTTGGCGAGACCTGCGGCAGATAGTCCAGCTCCGGCGTGAACAGCAGCTCCTCGATGTAGCCCACGAAGCGATGTCCCGGCAGGTCGGTGCGGGCGGCAATGGCCGGCGCCTGAGCGAGATAGGCGGGTGCGGCATAAAGCCCGAGCGCGTAGTCCAGGAGCTTGCGGCCGACGATGCGGCCTTCCTTCGGCATGGTCAGGCTGATCGCGATGTCGGCCTCGCGCTTGGAGAGCGAGAACAGCCGCGCGGTGGCGACGAGCTGCAGGTCGAGATCGGGATACCGCTCGGTGAACTTGACCAGCCGCGAGGCCAAAAAATGGCTGCCGAAGCCGTCGGGCGCGCCGATCCGCACCGTGCCGGTGAGATGCGCGCGCGAGCCGCCGACCGCCTCCTGGTTGGCCACGATGGTGGATTCCATCGCCTCGGCGCTGTCGGCGACGCGCTGGCCGGCTTCGGTCAACAGATAGCCGGTCTTGCGGCGATCAAACAGTTTTGCCGAGAGGTGGCCTTCCAGCCGGTCGACACGGCGGATCACTGTGGCATGATCGACGCCGAGCTGCTTGGCGGCAGCCGAAACCGACCCGCCGCGCACGATGGCGAGCACGAAACGGAAGTCGTCCCAGTCGATTGTGCCGCCGCCTTGATCCAGCATTTCCGCACATCTAAGGTGCAATTTATCGGACTTGAATCCTATAAAATGCAGGGTCAATAGGGTTTGTAAAGCGATCTCGCCGCGCGCAGCGGCGATTCACGTCTCCAAGGGAGGATATTCATGCGCTCGATCGGACATTTCATCGGTGGCAAGGAGGTCAAGGGCACATCGGGCCGTACGGCCGACGTCTTCGAGCCGATGACCGGCGAGGTTCAGGCCAAGGTGGCGCTGGCCACCAAGGCCGAGGTCCGCGCCGCGGTCGAGAACGCCAAAGCGGCGCAAGGCGAATGGGCCGCGACCAATCCGCAGCGCCGCGCCCGCGTCATGATGAAGTTCGTCGAGCTGGTGCAGCGCGACTACGACAAGCTCGCCGAGCTTCTGGCGCGCGAGCACGGCAAGACGGTTCCCGACGCCAAGGGCGACATCCAGCGCGGCCTCGAAGTCGCCGAGTTCGCCTGCGGGATCCCGCATCTGATGAAGGGCGAGTACACCGAGGGCGCCGGTCCCGGCATCGACATCTATTCGATGCGCCAGCCGCTCGGCGTGGTCGCCGGCATCACGCCGTTTAACTTCCCGGCGATGATCCCGATGTGGAAGTTCGCGCCCGCGATCGCCTGCGGCAACGCGTTCATCCTCAAGCCGTCCGAGCGCGATCCCGGCGTGCCGATGAAGCTCGCCGAGCTGATGATCGAGGCGGGGCTGCCGGCCGGGATCCTCAACGTCGTCAACGGCGACAAGGAAGCGGTCGACGCCATCCTCGACGATCCCGACATCAAGGCGATCGGCTTCGTCGGCTCGACGCCCATCGCACAGTATATCTATGAACGCGCCGCGCAGACCGGCAAGCGCTGCCAGTGTTTTGGCGGCGCCAAGAACCACGCTATCATCATGCCCGACGCCGACATGGACCAGACCGTCGACGCGCTGATCGGCGCGGGCTACGGCTCGGCCGGCGAGCGCTGCATGGCGGTCTCGGTTGCCGTCCCGGTCGGCAAGACCACCGCCGACCGTCTGATGGAAAAGCTGATCCCGCGCGTCGAGTCGCTCAAGATCGGCACCTCGGTCGATCCGTCGGCCGATTACGGCCCGCTGGTGACCCGCGAGGCGGTCGAGAAGGTCAAGAGCTACATCGACATCGGCATCAAGGAAGGCGCCAAGCTCGCGGTCGACGGCCGCGGCTTCAAGATGCAGGGCTACGAGAACGGCTTCTATCTCGGCGGTTCGCTGTTCGACAACGTCACCAAGGACATGCGGATCTACAAGGAAGAGATTTTTGGTCCGGTGCTGTCGGTGGTGCGCGCCCACGACTACCACGAGGCGCTGGCGCTGCCGTCCGACCATGACTACGGCAACGGCGTCGCGATCTTCACCCGCGACGGCGACGCGGCGCGCGATTTCGCCGCCAAGGTCAATGTCGGCATGGTCGGCATCAACGTGCCGATCCCGGTGCCGATCGCCTATTACACCTTCGGCGGCTGGAAGAAGTCGGGCTTCGGCGACCTCAACCAGCATGGTCCGGACTCGATCCGCTTCTACACCAAGACCAAGACCGTGACCTCGCGCTGGCCGTCCGGCGTCAAGGATGGTGCGGAGTTCTCGATCCCGACGATGAAGTAAACCTTCATCGTGGGCGGCGAGATGCAGTTCGCTCTCAACGAGGACCAGATCGCGGTTCGCGACATGGCGCGGGCATTTGCGGCGTCGAGGATCGCGCCGCACGCGCTCGAATGGGACGAGAAGAAGCACTTTCCCGTGGACGTGATGCGCGAGGCCGCAGGCCTCGGCATCGGCGGCATCTATATCAGGGACGATGTCGGTGGCTCGGCGATGACGCGGTTCGACGCGGCGCTGATCTTCGAGGCCTTGGCGACGGGCTGCCCGACCACCTCGGCCTTCATCTCGATCCACAACATGGCGTCCTGGATGATCGATGCCTATGGCAACGACACCCAGCGCCGGCAATGGCTGCCGAAGCTCTGCACCATGGAGCTGATCGCAAGCTACTGCCTGACCGAGCCGGGCGCCGGCTCGGACGCCGCGGCGCTGCGCACCCGCGCGGTGCGCGACGGCGATCACTACGTGCTCAACGGCCAGAAGCAGTTCATCTCCGGCGCGGGCAGCACCGACCTTCTGGTGGCGATGGTGCGGACCGGCGGCGATGGTCCCGGCGGCGTCTCCACTGTTGTCGTCGACGGTAAGACGCCGGGCGTGTCGTTCGGCAACAATGAGCGCAAGATGGGCTGGAACGCGCAGCCGACCCGCGCCGTGATGTTCGAGAATGCCCGCGTGCCCGTCGCCAACCGGCTGGGCGAGGAGGGCATCGGCTTCAAGATCGCGATGGCCGGCCTCGACGGCGGCCGGCTCAACATCGCGGCGTGCTCGCTCGGCGGCGCGCAGGCGGCGCTCGACAAGGCGCTGGCCTACATGAAGGACCGCAAGGCGTTCGGAAAGCGGCTCGACGAATTCCAGGCGCTGCAATTCAAGATCGCCGACATGGCGACCGAGCTGGAGGCCGCACGCACCTTCCTGTGGCGCGCGGCGGCGGCGCTCGACCGCAAGGACCCGGACGCCTCGATGCTGTGCGCGATGGCCAAGCGGTTCGGCACCGATGTCGGCTTCGAGGTGGCCAACCAGGCGCTGCAATTGCACGGCGGCTACGGCTACTTGAGCGAATACGGCGTCGAGAAGATCGTGCGCGACCTGCGCGTGCATCAGATCCTCGAAGGCACCAATGAAATCATGCGGCTGATCGTGTCGCGCAAGCTGATCGAGGGCGCGCGATGAATGATATGGCCGCGGAAGGTGACCTGATCGCGCGCAGGGAAGGGGCGGCCGGCATTATCCGGCTCAACCGGCCGAAGGCGATCAATGCCGTGACCCTGGAGATGTTCCACGACATCGACAAGGCGCTCGATGCGTTCGAAGCCGATCCCGATGTCGCCGTTATCGTGCTGGAAGGGGCCGGCGAGCGCGGCCTGTGCGCCGGCGGCGATATCCGCGCGCTCTGGGAGAGTTCGAAGGTCAAGGGCGACCTCGGCAAGATCCTGTGGCGCGACGAATACATCCTCAACGCCCGGATCAAGACATTCCCAAAGCCCTATGTCGCCTTCATGGACGGCATCGTGATGGGCGGCGGGGTCGGGCTCTCGGCGCACGGCCGCCACCGCGTGGTGACGGAACGGACAAAACTCGCGATGCCCGAAGTCGGCCTCGGCTTCTTCCCCGATGTCGGCGGCACCTACCTGCTGTCGCGCTCGCCGGGCGAGGTCGGCACCTATTTTGGGCTCACTGGCACCACGATGAATGGTCCCGACGCGATCTACGCCAAATTCGCCGACGCGGTGGTGCCGAGTGCCAAGCTCCCGGCGCTGCGCGAGGCGCTGACCAAGGTCGCCCCTCGCACGAACTCGGCCGAGATCGACCGGCTGATCGCGGACTTTGCCACCGGCGAGACATCCGGGCCCGTGGCCGCGATGCAGGCCAGGATCGACGGCTGGTTCGCGCGCGGACGGATGCAGGACATCATTGCGGCGCTGAAGGCCGATGGATCCGAACTGGCGCAATCGACCTTGAAGACGCTCGGCGAGAAGTCGCCGCGCGGCATGGTGGTGACGCTGAAGCTGCTGCGGCTGGCGCGCGCAACCGAGACGCTGGAGGAGTGCCTGGTGCGCGAATATCGCGCCGCGCTCGAAGTGTTCGCCAGCGACGATTTCCGCGAGGGCGTGCGCGCCGCCGTGATCGACAAGGACCGCAACCCGAAATGGTCGCCGGCTGATATCGCGGACGTGACGCCGGAGATGCTCGCGCCATACTTCGCCGAGATCGGCGCCGACGAATTGAAATTTCCAGACAGCAAATAGAAACGTCGCAAGCGGAGGATTTCCCATGGCAAACGTCGCATTCATCGGGCTCGGCAACATGGGCGGGCCGATGGCGGCCAATCTGGTCAAGGCCGGCCACAAGGTAACCGCGTTCGATCTGGTCGCAGCATCGCGCGAACAGGCGAGGCACGACGGCGCCGCGATCGCCGAGAGTGGCGTTGACGCGGTGACGGGCGCCGATGTCGTGATCACCATGCTGCCGGCCGGAAAGCATGTGCTCGGCGTCTGGAACGAGGTGCTGCCCGCGATGACCAGGGGCGCGCTGATCATCGACTGCTCGACCATCGACGTCGAAAGCGCCAAGCAGGCGCATGCGCTCGCCGCCAGGCACGGCATGGCTTCGGTCGATGCGCCGGTCTCCGGCGGCACCGGCGGCGCCAAGGGCGCGACGCTGACCTTCATGTGCGGTGGCGAGGCGACGGCCTTTGCTGCGGCGCAGCCGATGCTGGCCAACATGGGCAAGAAGATCGTGCATTGCGGCGCCGGCGGCGCGGGGCAGGCGGCCAAGATCTGCAACAACATGATCCTCGGCATCTCCATGATCGCGGTCGGCGAGGCGTTCGTGCTGGCTGAAAAGCTCGGCCTGTCGCACCAGGCGCTGTTCGACGTCGCCTCGACCTCGTCGGGGCAGTGCTGGTCGCTGACGACCTATTGCCCGGTCCCTGGCCCGGTGCCGACCTCGCCCGCCAACAACGACTACAAGCCGGGTTTCGCCTCCAATTTGATGGTGAAGGACCTGACGCTGGCCCAGGACGCCGCCAATGCCGCGGGCGCGGTCACGCCGCTCGGCAGGCACGCGCAGGAGATATACAAGGCCTTCGATGCGTCGGGCCATGGCGGGGTCGACTTTTCCGGAATTATCCAGCACGTTCGCAGCCTCGCTGGGAAATAGCGGGCTTTTCACTGGTAGCCCGGATGGAGCGCAGCGAAATCCGGGACAGCTTCATCAGTTGGCGCGACCGGCCCCGGATTACGCTTCGCTCCATCCGGGCTACGAATGCAACGCTGGTCGCCTAGCGTGAATTCGACGGGTTCCGACGATGACCACATTTCAGGACGCTCGCGCCTTTCTGCTCAAGCACCGCACCGACTACGACGCAGCGGTGAAGGGATTCCGCTGGCCGGATCCGGTGCCGTTCAACTGGGCGCTGGACTGGTTCGACGCCGAGCTGGCGCGCAATGCCGAGAGCCGCGACCGCGCGGCGTTGTGGATCGTCGATGCCGCCAGCGGCAACGAGACGAGACTGTCCTTCGCCGAGCTGTCGCGCCGTTCCAATCAAGTTGCAAATTTCCTGCGGGCGCAGGGGCTGAAGCGCGGCGACCATCTGTTGCTGCTGCTCGGCAATGTGGTGCCGCTGTGGGAGACCATGCTGGCGGCGATGAAGCTCGGCGTCGTCGTGATCCCCGCGACTACGCTGCTCACCGCCGACGAATTGCGCGACCGGCTTGATCGCGGCAAGGCGAAAGCGGTGGTTGCGACCCAAGATCAGGTCGCAAAATTCGCGGGCCTTGGCAGCGACAGGCTGGTCCGCATCGTGGTCGCCGCGACGCAGAAGCAGGACGGCTGGCTGCCGTTCGAGGACGCGGCGAAGGCACCCGAGGCCTTCACGCCGGACGGACCGACCAAGGCCGACGATCCGATGCTGCTCTATTTCACCTCGGGCACCACGGCAAAACCAAAGCTGGTGCGGCACAGCCAGCGCAGCTACCCGGTCGGCCATCTCTCGACCATGTACTGGATCGGCCTGCAGCCCGGCGATATCCATCTCAACATTTCCTCGCCCGGCTGGGCCAAGCATGCCTGGAGCTGCTTCTTCGCGCCGTGGAATGCCGGCGCGACGATCTTCATCGCCAACCAGCCGCGCTTCGAGGCGAAGGGACTGCTCTCGATCATCGGCCGCTGCGGCGTCACCACGCTGTGCGCGCCGCCGACGGTGTGGCGGATGTTCATCCAGGAAGACCTCGCAAGCTTCAAGGTCGCGCTTCGCGAGGTCTGCGGCGCCGGCGAGCCGCTCAACCCCGAGATCATCGACCAGGTCAAATCGGCCTGGGGCCTCACCATCCGCGACGGCTATGGCCAGACCGAGACCACGGCGCTGGCCGGCAATTCGCCGGGGCAGAAGGTCAAGGTCGGTTCGATGGGCCGGCCGCTGCCGGGCTATCGCGTCCAGGTGACCGACAATGACGGTCATCCCGCCAAGGAAGGCGAGGTGACCCTGCTGCTCGGCGCCCACCGACCGGCAGGCCTGATGCAGGGCTATCAGGGCGACGACGGCCGGCTGATCGGCACCGACGGCGAGATCTATCGCAGCGGCGACGTCGTGTTCACCGATGACGAGGGCTATCTCACCTTCGTCGGCCGCACCGACGATGTGTTCAAATCCTCCGACTACCGGATCTCGCCGTTCGAGCTCGAGAGCGTGCTGCTGGAGCATGACGCGGTGGCGGAAGCCGCCGTGGTGCCAAGCCCGGACCCGATCCGGCTCGCGGTCCCCAAGGCCTATGTGCTGCTGGTCTCCGGTGTCGAGCGCACGCCGGAGACGGCGCTGTCGATCTTCAAACATTTGCACACGCGGCTCGCACCGTTTAAACGCATCCGCAAGATCGAGCTGGTCACCGAACTGCCCAAGACGATTTCCGGCAAAATCCGTCGCGTGCAGTTGCGCCGGCTCGAACATGACGATGTCAGAAGCGATGCGTTGCGCGGAGCCGAGTTCCGCGAGGAAGAATTTCCGGAGCTGCAGAAGGTGCGGACCTCCGGTTAGCGGAGGTTAGCAATGAACGAAGTCTGGAAGAAGCCGCCGGTGTCGCTGGAAACCTACCAGGGCATGGTCGGCAAGGAGATCGGCGTGTCCTCGTGGCACCTGCTCGATCAGGGCCGCATCGACACCTATGCCGACGTGATCGAGGATCACCAGTTCATCCACGTCGATCCTGAGCGCGCCAAGAAGGAGACCGCGTTCGGCACCACGATCGCCCACGGCTTCCTCACGATGTCGCTGCTGTCCATCATGTCGTACGAGGTGATGCCGGTGCTCGAGGGCACCGCGATGGGCGTCAATTACGGCTTCGACAAGCTGCGCTTCATCTCGCCGGTGCGCTCGGGAAAGCGTGTGCGCGGCCGCTTCGTGCTGGCGGAAGCCACGCTGCGCAAGCCGAAGGAACTGCTGTCGCGCACCAATGTCACGGTCGAGATCGAAGGCGAGGAGAAGCCCGCGCTGGTCGCCGATTGGCTCGGCCTGATCTATTTCAGCTAGAGCGATTGCTGAGTAGCTCCACCTTTTCCGCAAGCGGGAGAGGTGGAGCGAACTCGTCTGATTCAAGTCACGCATTGACGGCCGTGTTTCCCGGTGTCCATGATACCGCCTTCAGGCGGTGCGGTCCCGGGAGTGGCAGCCATGGTGCAGAACTTCGTCGCCGGACTTGTCGTCGTCGGTTTGCTGGTGATTGGGGCGATCAGCTACGCCCAGGAGCATCACGAGTGCTGGAACGGGCACCTGATCAGCAACTTGAAAGACAAGACGTTGAGGGACGGCCACCTCATCAAAGCCCTGAAACCCTGCGGCTCGATGGCTCCTGACGTCTAGCCCGCCGCGCGGCCGTCACGGCCAGCCTTGCCCGGGCTTGACCCGGCCATCCATCGCTGCTCAAAAGCTGCCAATCGCGAGCGTTTCCACCCTCTCCCCCTGTGGGAGAGGGTGGCTTCGCGGCACGCGAAGCCGGGCGAGGGTCTGTCTCCACGCAAAGACTCTTGCTTGAGTTCGCGGAGACAAACCCCTCATCCGGCGCGCTTTCGCGCGCCACCTTCTCCTACAAGGGGAGAAGGGAAGTAAGCAGGACGGACAAGCATGGCAATCAGGTTTGATGGACGCGTCGCTATCGTCACCGGCGCGGGCAATGGTCTTGGGCGGGCACATGCGCTCGGGCTCGCCAGCCGCGGCGCCAAGGTCGTGGTCAACGATTTCGGCGGCGCGCGCGACGGCACCGGCGGCTCGCTGTCGCCGGCCGAGGCCGTGGTCGAGGAGATCCGCAAGGCGGGCGGCACCGCGATGGCCGATGGCGCCGACGTCTCAAATTTCGAGCAGGTCACCGCGATGGTCGAGCGCGCCACCAAGGAGTGGGGCAGCGTCGATCTGCTCTGTGCCAATGCCGGCATCCTGCGCGACAAGTCGTTCGCCAAGATGGAGGTCGCCGACTGGGCCAAGGTGCTCGACGTGCATCTCACCGGCACCTTCTACTGCTGCAAGGCGGTGTGGGCCGGGATGCGCGAGCGCAATTACGGCCGCATCGTGCTGACGACCTCGTCGTCCGGCCTGTTCGGCAATTTCGGTCAGGCCAATTACGGCGCGGCGAAGGCCGGCATGGTCGGCCTGATGAACGTGCTCGCCGAGGAGGGCCGCAAGAACAACATCAAGGTCAACACTATCTCGCCGACCGCGGCGACCCGGATGACCGAGGAACTGCTGCCGCCGCAGGCGCTGCAACTGATGAAGCCGGAGGCCATCACGCCGGCGGTCGAATTCCTGCTCTCGGAGGACGCGCCGACCCGCACCATCATGGGCGCAGGGGCCGGCTCGTTCGCGGTGATCCGGGTGCTGGAGACCGAAGGCGTCAACCTGCCGCAGTCCGAATGGACGCCGGACGGCGTCGCCGCGCACTTCAATGCGATCAGCGACATGTCGACTGCGAAAGCGCTGCAGGGCGCCTTCGAGCAGACGCAGAAATACGTCGCCCAGGCCGCTGCGCGTGCCGGGATCAAGCTGTAACCGTCATTCCGGGGCGATGCGCAGCATCGAAACCGGAATCTCGAGATTCCGGGTCTGGTGCTAACGCACCATCCCGGAATGACACCTTTTGTTGTGGCGCCGAGCTGGGCCTACACTCACGCCATGTCATCACCCTCCGTCAGCCACGTCGCCGTCATCGGAGCCGGACCTGCCGGCCTGATGGCGGCGGAGGTGCTCGCGCAAGGTGGCGCTGCTGTCACCGTCTACGACGCGATGCCGTCGGCCGGCCGCAAGTTCCTGATGGCCGGCCGCGGCGGGCTCAATCTCACCCACTCCGAGCCGTTGCCGGATTTCCTCAAGCGCTATCGCGAGGCGATGCCGCGCCTGAAGGCTGCGGTCGAGGCGTTTCCGCCGGATGCGTTGCGCGCCTGGAGCGAGGCGCTGGGCCAGCCGACGTTCATCGGCAGCAGTGGCCGCGTGTTTCCAAAAGCGTTCAAGGCATCGCCTTTGCTGCGCGCCTGGTTGCGGCGGCTCGATGCCGCCGGTGTTGCATTCGCATTCCGCCATCGCTGGGTTGGATGGGACGCGAGTAGTGCTCTGCTGTTCGAGACGCCGGACGGCCGGCGTGCGGTCGATGCTGATGCAACCGTGCTGGCACTCGGTGGCGCGAGCTGGCCGCGGCTCGGCTCGGATGCGGCGTGGGCAGGCGTCCTCGCAGCGAAGGGTGTTGCCATGGCGCCGATGAAGGCGGCCAATTCCGGCTTCACGGTCGCCTGGTCGAATATCTTCCGCGATCGATTTGAAGGTCAGCCACTCAAGAGCGTCGCGCTCACAATCGGTCCGCATACGGCGCGCGGCGAGGCCATTGTCACCCGCACAGGGATCGAGGGCGGCGCGATCTACGCGCTGTCGGCCGAATTGCGCGAGGCGGTGCTCACCGAGGGAGCGGCGACGCTCAGCGTCGCGTTGCGGCCCGACACCGCGCGCAACGAACTGGTCGCGCGCCTGTCGGCGGCAAAGGGCAAGCAATCCGTCTCCAACTTCCTGCGCAAGGCGGCGCAGCTCTCGCCCGTCAGCATCGGATTGTTGCAGGAGGCCGCCGTCGCATCCGGCCGATCGCTGGCGTCGCTTTCGCCGGCCGACCTGGCCGTGCTGATCAATGCGGTGCCAGTCAGGATCACCGGCGTGGCGCCGATTGCGCGCGCGATCTCGAGCGCCGGCGGGATCAGGTTCGACGAACTCGACGACCATTTCATGCTGCGGCGGTTGCCGGGTGTGTTCGCCGCCGGCGAGATGCTCGACTGGGAGGCGCCGACCGGCGGCTATCTGTTGCAGGCGTCGTTTGCAACGGGCGTCGCCGCCGGAAAGGGGGCGTTACGTTATATCGGCATCGCATAGCCGCGGGCGCTCGACTCGTCGGAATCGGAAACACTCACTCGGAACCGGTCTTCGTCACGAGATCGGTGATGAACCCGAGCACGCCGAACGCCGCAGCCACTGCGCAGACCGCTATCCAGCCACCAAAGCTCCACGCCGCTGACGCCGCGGCGGCGCCGACCGCGCCGCCGATGAAGAACAGCGCCACGAACAGGCCGTTGATCCGGCCGCGCGCCTCGGGCCGCAGCAGATTGACGGCGCGCCGGCCAAGCGTCTGGTCGGTCGTGATGCCGAAATCGAGCAGGACGGCGCCGACGCCCAGCAGCGAGAGAGCCGCGATCCGCGACTCGATCATGCCGGCCCAGGCGCACAGCACGAGCGCGCCGACGATGAGAAGATGCGAGACGATCAGCAGCGGCCGCGCAAAACCCCGGTCGCCCCATCGCCCGGCGATCGGGGTCGCTGCCGCCCCGGCGACGCCGATCAGCGCGAACAGCGCGATCCCCCTGGCGTCGAGCTTGAACGGCGCATCGGGCAGCCGCAGCGCGATCGCGACCCAGAACGCGGTGAAGGATGCCATCACCAGCGCCGCGGTCCAGGACCGCACCCGCAGCACCGGCTCTTCTCGCAGCAGTCTAGGAAACGAACGCAGCAGCGCGCCGTAGCTGACCTTCGCCGCCGGCTGAAGCGTCGGCAGCGTGCGCGCCAGCGCGGCGGCGAGCACCGTCATCAGCACCGCCGATGTGAAGTAGTAGCCGCGCCAGTTCCAGCTGTCCGCGATCAGGCTCGCCATCGGTCGCGACAGCAGGATGCCGATCATCAGGCCGCTCATGACATCACCGATCGCTTGTCCCCGCCGTTCCGGCGGCACCATCGCGGCCACCAGCGGCACCACCATCTGGATCGCGGCGCAAGAGGCGCCGAGAATGAAGGTAGCGGCCAGCAGCATCAGCGGCGTCGGCGCCAGCGCGGTGCCGATCGCGGCCACGATGGCGCAGGCCAGCGTGCGCAGGATCAGCCGCTTGTTCTCGACCAGATCGACCAGCGGCACCAGCAGCAACAGGCCGAGCGCGTAGCCGAGCAGGGTCAGCGTCGAGATCAGGCCGGCCTCCAGCGCGCTCATGCCGAGCGAGCGGCCGATCAGGCCGACCAGGATCTGCGGCGCAAACAGGTTGGTGACGACGGTGCCGGTGGTGATGGCGCCGATCCAGATCAGCGGACGCACGGAGCTCGTGCGCGCCGGGGAGAGTTTGGTGGCTTCGGAAATGGTCATGGGACCTCGCAAGGACGTGGCGAGGCCCCCTTTAGGGGATCGGCCTAATATGCTACAATTCAAATAAGATAATGAAGAATATGCGGGATTGTTATGAACACGCATGACCTCGTGGCGTTCGTCGCCGTGGTGGAGACCGGATCGATCGTCGCGGCGTCGTCGCGGTTGAACCTTACCCAGCCCGGCGTGACGCGGCGGATCCAGAATCTCGAGGAGATGCTGGGCGCGCAGCTGCTCGACCGGCTGTCGAAGCCGCTGAAGCCGACGGCTGCCGGCATCGAGGCCTATGAGCAGGGCCGCCGCCTGCTACGGATGCTCGACGATCTCAAGTCGGGCGTTGCCAATGACGGCGTGGTGCGCGGCGAGTTCAGGCTTGGGCTGACGCCGTATTTGTCGGAGGCGGGACTGGCCGGCCCGCTCGATGCGGTGCGCGCGGAATTTCCCGCGCTCGCGGTGCGCGTCGTGGCGGGCCTGTCGCCGCACCAGATCGAGGCGGTGTCGCGCAACGAGCTGGATGCGGCGGCGATCTGCATTCCCGACGGTGCCGTGCCGCCGTCGGACCTCGCCGCCGACGATCTCGGCGCGCAGCCGGTCATCTTCGTCGTCGCGCGCGACATCAAGCTGCCGAAAGACACCGACCTCGAATGGTTGTCGCGCATGGGATGGGTGATGAACCAGGACGGTTGCGGCTTCCGTCAAACACTGAGGCGCCAGTTCGAAGCCGCGCATCTGCCGTTCAATGTCGCGGTGGAGGCGCTCGACAGCGAGCTGCGGCTGTCGCTGGTCGCGCGCGGGCTCGGCATCGGCGTCGTGACGCCGGTCGCGCTGAAGCGAAGCGCGCTGCGCAGCCGGCTCAAGGTGGTCAGGATCGAGGGGTTCAAGGCCGCGGTCCGGGCCTGGGTCGTGCATCGCCCGCCTGCCGGCCGCCTGGCGCGGCCGATCGAGGTGTTTCGCGCGGCCCTGGACCATGAGCTGCAGGCGCTGATCCGGGGGTAGGGCGAAATCGTAGGGTGGGCAAAGCGCAAGCGTGCCCACCATCACGAGCACGCCGAGAATGGTGGGCACGGCGCAAGGGCGCCTTTGCCCACCCTACGGGAGCGCTAGCGCAGCTTGCCCCTTGCCGTCACCGGCAACGCGCCGATGATTTCATCGCCACGCACCATCACGACTTCGTCCATCATGTTGACGACGACGCAGACATGGTTGGGCACGATCCGTACCACGTCGCCGACGTCAGGCCGGGTGTTGCTGCGGGAGAGGTCGAGGAAGCCGTGCTCCTCGGCGAAGCGCGCGATCTTGGCCTCGGGATGTTCGAGGATCAGGCCGTGACCCTCGAGCCCGCCGGTGTCCGAGGTCAGCGTCTTGGAGCCGGCATCGAGGATGCCGCGCTCGGGGCCGGCGCGGCTGACCACGGTGGAATAGATGTGCAGCGCGCAATCGTCCCAGGTCGCGACGCCGGCCGCGACCTGCATGCGGTCGTTGTAAATGTAAGTGCCGAAGCGATGCTCGGTGCCGCCCTTCAGTCTGCCGAGATTCTTCAGGTTCGGCGTACCGCCGGTCGACACGATGGTCGCATCGAGGCCGTGGGCGCGGACGCCGGCCAGCGCCTCGTCGTAAAACTTCTGCGCATCGGCCCAGCCGCTCTCGGTCGGGTACAGCATGAAGCCCGCGAAAGTCAGACCCTTGGAGGCCGCGATCTCGCGCGCCAGCGCGATCGCCTCACGCGGGGTCTCGACGCCGGCGCGCTTGCGGCCGGTGTCGCATTCGACCACGACCGAGAGCGGACGCCCCGAGGCGGCGGCGGCCTTCGGCAGGTCGCCGACCACGACGGAATTGTCCGCCGCGACGGTGACGTTGGCCTTGGCTTGCAGCGCGCCGAGCCGCGCCATCTTCTCGTCGCCGAGCAGATTGTAGCTGATCAGGATGTTGTCGATGCCGCTGTCCGCCATGATCTCGGCCTCGCCGAGCTTCTGGCAGGTGATGCCCTTGGCGCCCGTCTTGATCTGCAGCTGCGCCAGCATCGGGTTCTTGTGGGTCTTGATATGCGGCCGGTTGGCGACGCCGGCCTCGTCGCAGGCTTTCTGGATGCGCGCGATGTTGCGCTCGACCCGGTCCATGTCGATCACGGCGCAGGGCGTGCCGTAGTCCTTGGCGATCTTGGCGGCGAGGGTCGTGGTCATCGGGTCAACTCCAGTTTGACGTTCTCGTCATTGCGAGGAGCTCGCGACAAAATTGCAAAGCAATTTTGCGCTGAAGCGACAAAGCAATGACGGCAAGAACGTTTAGGTTCATGCCTGTTCGATCTCTTCGCGCAGCACTTCGAGCTCGAGCCAGCGGTCTTCGGCGGCGGCGAGGTCTTGCTGCGCCTTGGCGATCGCGGCCGACGCCGCGTCGAACGTCTTGCGATCCTTCGCGTAGAGATCGGGATCGTCGAGCAGCTTCTGCTGCTTGGCGATCTCGGCGTGCAGTCTGTCGATCGTCTTCGGCAGCGTCTCCAGCGCGTGCTTCTCGTTGAAGCTCAGCCGGCGCCGCGGCGCGGCTTCGGGTGCAGCGGCCCTGGCTTCCTTCTTCTCTTCGGTCGGGGCATCCGCCTTCACCGTCTCGCGCTTCACGTCGGCGCCGCGCTGCGCCAGCATGTCGGAATAGCCGCCGGCATATTCGATCCAGCGCCCCTGGCCTTCGGGCACCACCACTGAGGTCACCACGCGGTCGAGGAAGTCGCGGTCGTGGCTGATCAGGATCACCGTGCCCTCGTAATCGCCAAGCATGTCCTCGAGCACGTCGAGGGTTTCGAGATCGAGATCGTTGGTCGGCTCATCCAGGATCAGGAGGTTCGACGGCTTGGCCAATGCGCGGGCCAGCATCAGCCGGCCGCGCTCGCCGCCGGAGAGCGCCTCCAACGGCGTGCCACGCTGCTCCTGCGCGAACAGGAAGTCTTTCATGTAGCCGATCACGTGCTTCGACTTGTCGCCGATCATGACGTGATCGCCGCGGCCGCCGGTCAGCGCCTCGGCAAGCGTCAGCTTCGGATCGAGGCTTTCGCGATGCTGGTCGAGCGTCGCCATCTCGATATTGGCGCCCAGCCGCACCGAGCCGGAATCCGGCGGATCGTTGCCGATCAAGAGATGCACCAGCGTGGTCTTGCCGGCGCCGTTCGGGCCGACGATGCCGACGCGGTCGCCGCGCTGAATCCGCGTCGAGAAGCCGTCGACGATCTTGCGCTCGCCATAGGCCTTGCTGATATTCTTGGCCTCGATCACCAGGCGGCCGGATTTCTCGGCCTCGGCGGCGGCGAGCGTGGCATTGCCGGTGGCGCCGCGATAGTTGCGGCGTTGGTCGCGCAGCGCGTGCAGATTGCCGAGCCGCTTCACATTGCGCTTGCGGCGGCCGGAGACGCCATAGCGCAGCCAGTGCTCCTCGTTGACGATCTTGCGGTCGAGCTTGTGCTGCTCGCGCTCTTCCTCGGCCAGCACCTCGTCGCGCCATTCCTCGAAGGCGCCGAAGCCGCGTTCGATCTGCCGGATCTGGCCACGATCGAGCCAGGCGGTCGCGCGCGACAGATTGGTGAGGAAGCGGCGGTCGTGGCTGATCAGCACCAGCGCACAGCGGCGGCTCTCCAGTTCGCTTTCGAGCCATTCGATGGTCGGCAGGTCGAGATGGTTGGTCGGCTCGTCGAGCAGCAGGATATCGGGCGAAGGCGCCAAAACCCGTGCCAGCGCCGCGCGGCGCGCCTCGCCGCCGGAGACATGCGCCGGATCTTCCTCGCCGCTGAGGCCGAGCTGTTCGAGCAGATAGCGCGCCTGGTAGTGGTCGTCGCCGGGACCAAGCCCTGCCTCGACATATGCCAGCGTCGTCTTGTGCTCACCGAAATCAGGCTCCTGCGGCAGATAGCGGATGGTGGCGCCGGGCTGCACGAAGCGGCTGCCGGCATCGGGCTCGACCAGGCCGGCGGCGATCCGCAGTAGCGTCGACTTGCCGGAGCCGTTGCGGCCGATCAGGCAGACGCGCTCGCCCGCGGAGACCGACAGCTCGACGCCGGTCAACAGCGGCGTGCCGCCGAAGGTCAGGCTGATGTCCTTGAGCTGGATGAGGGGCGGGGCCATCGCGCTAATCCCCGTTCGCAGGCAGCCGCTCGGCGCGGCGGCGCTGGATGCGGCGGATGGTCTGGTCGAGCGTCGACAGGAAGGTCGAGCGGTCGCGCGGCGAATATGATTTCGGCCCGCCTGTGATCTCGCCCGACGAACGCAGGTCGGTCATCAGATTGCGCATCGCCAATGTCATGCCGATCGACTGTTCCGTGAACGGTTTCCCATTTGGCGCGATCACGTCGGCGCCGGCCTTGACGCAGCGGCTCGCCAGCGGAATGTCCGCGGTGATCACGATGTCACCTTCATGCACGCGTTCCGCGATCCAGTCGTCGGCCGCATCCATCGCGGCGCCGGCGGCGACGCGCTCGATCAGCGGATCCTGCGGCACGCGGATGAAATTGCCGGCGACCACGCTGACGGGCACGCCGAGCCGGATCGCGACGCGATAGATCTCGTCCTTCACCGGGCAGGCGTCGGCATCGACATAAATGCGGGTGGGAGCAGGGGTTTCAGTCATCGATTCAAGAGTTGGAGAGCGCGGCCTGCGTGTACTCCATCGGGCGGAAAATTGCGAGCAGAACGAGAGGCTTGCTACGTTGTCCGGTTCGACTACGATTGCCCGAGAAAAACAACCGAAATAAGGGGAAACCCGATGGATTTGAAGGCTTCGCACACCTACCGCGTCTCGGCGTACAACACCTCGAAACTGTCGGAGAACAAGATCCACGACGACACGGTGGCGAAAAAATTCGGCTTTTCCGGCGGGCTGGTGCCCGGCGTCGATGTAATGGCCTACATGATGCATCTGCCGGTCGAGAGATGGGGCCGCGATTTCCTCGAACGCGGCCTGATCGAGGCGCGCTTCGTCAAGCCGGTCTATGACGGCGAGATCGCCGAGCTGACCGGGCAGGAGACTGGCAATGGGCTGACGATCGAGCTCTTCAGCCGGGGCGAACTCTGCGCCACCGGCACCGCCTCGCTGCCGGCCTCCGCGCCGACAGTCGTGCTCGGCGATTACAAGCAGGTCGCCGCGGTCGCCGAGCGCAAGCCGGTCAGCGCGTCGTCCTATGAAGAGGGCAAATGGCTCGGCACCATCCCGCGCGACTGGTCGGGCGACGCCGCGAAGGACTATCTCGCCGATATCCGCGAGACCGATCCGATCTACTTGCGCGAAGGCCTCGGCCATCCCGGCTTGCTGCCGCGGGTGATGAACAAGGTCCTGGTCGACAATGCGATCCTCGGGCCGTGGATCCATGTCGGCACCCGCATGCAGCTGTTGTCGGCGGGCAAGATCGGCGACGAGCTGACGGCGCGCGCCAAGGTGACCGGCAATTACGACAAGAAGGGCCACCGCTTCGTTGAGCTCGATGCGCTGGTGCTCGGCAACGGCATGCCGCTGGCGCATTGCTGGCACATCGCAATCGTCCAGCCGCGCGAGCAGGCCGCGGCGTAGGGAAGGGGCACAGCGTCTCCACGCCACAGCCGTCATACCCCGCGAAAGCGGGGTATCCAGTACGCCGCGGCCCGTCGGCTCAAGCACTGCCGCCTCTGGAATACTGGATCGCCCGCTTTCGCGGGCGATGGCAGCGGTGAGTCGGGGAGGCAGCGCGCCCTTACGCCGCCTTCGCCTTGGCGTCCTGGATCGCGCGCCAGACGCGCTCCGGCGTCAGCGGCATGTTGATGTGCTTGATGCCGTACTCCGACAGCGCGTCGACCACCGCGTTGACGATGCAGACCAAGCTGCCGGCGCAGCCGGCTTCGCCGCAGCCTTTTGTCCCCAGCGGATTGGATTTCGCCGGCGAGGGGTGATCGCCGACCAGCATCGACGGCACGTCGCCGGCGCGCGGCAGCGCGTAGTCCATGAACGAGCCGGTGATCGGCTGGCCCGAGGCGTCGTAGCTGACTTCCTCCATCAGCGCCTGGCCGATACCCTGCGCGACGCCGCCATGGAGCTGGCCGGCGACGATCATCGGATTGACCACGACGCCGAAATCGTTGACCGCCGAGTAGCGCACGATCCGCGTCACACCGGTGTCGGGATCGATCTCGACCTCGGCGACGTGGCAGCCATTCGGGAAGGTCGAGGCGGTCTCCTTGGTGGCGTGATCGACGTCGAGCGTGTCCGGCGTACCCTCGGGCATCTTGCCGGCGCGCATCCGCTCGGCGAGCTCCATGATGCCGATCGAGCGGTCGGTGCCGGCGATGGTGAAGCTGCCCTGGCCGAACTCGATGTCGGCCTCGGACGCCTCCAGCATATGCGCGGCCGCCTTCTTGCCCTTCTCGATCACCAGCGCCGCAGCTTCGACGATCGCCTGTCCGGTCGCGGTGATCGAGCGCGAGCCGCCGGTGCCATTGCCGAACCGCACCAGATCGCTGTCGCCCTGTTCGAGCGTGATCTTCTCGAAGGGCACCCCGAGCTGTTCGGACAGCACCTGCGCGAACGGCGTGGCGTGGCCCTGGCCATAGTCGAGCGTGCCGGTGGTGAGCTTCACCGAGCCGTCGGGCTCGAAGGTGATCTTGCCGAGCTCGCCGGACGGCGGCGCCGTGACCTCGAGATAGGAGCCGACCGCAACGCCGCGCAGCTTGCCGTTCTTTTTGCTCTCCTTCTTGCGCTTGGGGAAATTCTCGTAGTCGGAGATCTCCAGCGCCTTCTGGAACACGCCGGCGAAATCGCCGCTGTCATAGGTGACGCCGGAGGCGGCCGAGAACGGCAGCTGCGAGGGCTTGATGAAGTTGCGCTTGCGCAAGGTCATGCGGTTGATGCCCATCTCGTCGGCGGCGGCATCGATCAGCCGCTCCATGTAGTAATTGGCTTCGGGCCGGCCGGCGCCGCGATAGGCGCCCATCAACGTGGTGTTGGTCAAGACCGTCTTGATGTCGACGCCGAGCAACGGCGTGCGATAGACGCTGGCGAGGTTCTTGCCGGTGTTGAGCGACAGCGGCCCCGGCGCGACGCCGGTGATGTAGGCGCCGAGATTGCCGTAGCCGGAGAGCCGTACCGCGAGGAACTTGCCGTCGGCATCGAGCGCGAGCTCGGCATGGATCAACTGCGCGCGGCCCTGGCTGTCGGACAGGAAGCTGGTCGAGCGCTCGTCCAGCCACTTCACCGGGCGGCCGAGCTCGCGCGCCGCATGCGCGATGCAGGTGTATTCGGGATAGCTGAGGTTCTTCATCCCGAACGAGCCGCCGACATTGCCGGTCAGGATGCGGACCTTGTCGGCGGGCACGTTGAGCAGGCGCGCCATGATCGCTTTGTTGCCGGAGACGCCCTGGGTCGGCACCTGCAACGTGAAGCGTTCGGTCGTCTTGTCGTAATGGGCGAGGGCGACGCGCGGCTCCATCGAGACCACGGCGACGCGGGTGTTGACGATGTCGAGTTTTGTGACGTGCGCGGCCGCGGCGAACGCTGCCTCGATCTTGGCGGCGTCGCCATAGTGATAGTCGAGCGCGACGTTGTTCGGGATGTTGTCATAGAGCTGCGGCGCGCCCGGCTTGGCCGCCTCGGCCGCGTCGGTCACTGCCGGCAGCGGCTCGATGTCGACCTCGACCGCCTCGGCCGCGTCGCGGGCCTGCGCCGCGGTCTCCGCAACCACGAAGGCCACGGGATCGCCGACGAAGCGCACCTTGTCGGTCGCCAGCGCCGGACGGTTGGTTTGCAGCAGCGGCGAGCCGTCGCGGCTCTTCAGCGGCAGGCCGCAAGTGAAGGGGTTGTAGCCCGCGGCCGCGAGGTCGGCGCCGGTCCAGACCCCGAGCACGCCCGGCATCGCCCTGGCGGCCGCCGTATCGATCCCCTTGATGATTCCGTGGGCATGGGAGGAGCGGACCATCCAGCAGATGGCCTGGCCCGGCAGGCAGAAATCGTCGGTGTATTTGCCCTTGCCGCGCACCAGGGTGTCGTCCTCCTTTCGTCGAACAGGCTGTCCGACACCGTATTTTTGCAGTGCGATAGCGTTTTCGAGGGAGGCTGGCGGCGTATGATCTTGCATCGAAAATGACCTGAAATGCCCGGATTTGGTGGCGTTTGGGGGCGCAGACGAGATAACGCACGCCCCCCTTAACGACAACGCCCGATTGGGCATGGAGCCAATGTGAACGGAGTTTGCGCAGGGCTTTGACGCTGCTAAAGTTTCCGTGAACGACAATTATTCGGCGGGCCCATGGATTGCTCCTGGTGGAGATTGCTCCTGGTGGATTGCTCCGGGGGTCCTGCGGAAAGACAGTTTTGATGAACGACCATGTGCGGCTTTGCGACGGCCCCCCGGCCGGCGAAGCCCCGTCAGGGTTGGTCGCGGCAGCCGCGGAAAGCGGGGTGTACGCCGCGCTCGATCTTGGCACCAATAATTGCCGGCTGTTGATCGCCTGTCCCACTGGCGACGGGTTCCGCGTGGTCGACTCGTTTTCGCGGATCATCCGGCTCGGCGAGGGTATCGCCGCGACCGGCTCGATCAGCGAGGCGGCGATCGAGCGGGCGATTGCCGCGCTCGCCATCTGCAGCGACAAGATCCGCTATCGCAAGGCGCGCCGGCTGCGGCTGATCGCCACCGAGGCCTGCCGCGCTGCCGGGAATGCCGAGAGTTTTCGCGCGCGCGTCGCGGCCGAGACCGGCATCGAGCTCGAGGTGATCGATCGCGAGACCGAGGCGACGCTGGCCGTGATCGGCTGCTCGCCGCTGCTCGACCCGAAGGGGCGGGGCGCCATCCTGTTCGACATCGGCGGCGGTTCGACCGAGCTGGTGCGGATCGAGCGCGATCCCGACGCGCCCGACGCGCCGCCGCGCATCAAGGCGTGGATGTCGATCCCGCTCGGCGTCGTTACGCTGGCCGAGAATTTCGGCGGCAGGAACGTCACCCGCGATCTGTATGCGCAGATGATCGACGAGGTCGCCCGCCACGTCGCGCCATTCGCGGCCGAGCACGGCGGGGATCTGCGCGGCATGCACCTGCTCGGCACCTCGGGCACCGTGACCACGCTGGCCGGTGTCTTCCTCAACCTGTCGCGCTATGACCGCCGCCGCATCGACGGCATCTGGATGGAGGATGCCGATGTCACCGCCACGATCCAGAAATTGCTCGGCATGAGCTATGAGGCGCGGGTCAGCAACAGCTGCATCAGCGTCGAGCGGGCCGACCTGGTGCTTGCCGGTTGCGCGATCCTCGATGCGATCCGCAACGCGTTCCCGACGCCGCGGCTCCGCGTCGCCGATCGCGGCCTGCGCGAGGGCATGCTGGTCGAGATGATGCGCGAGGACGGCGCGCTTCGGGCGTGCTAGGGCTTCTCTTGCCTCGCCCCGCTTGCGGGGAGAGGCCGGATTGCATGTTAATGCAATCCGGGTGAGGGGGACTCTCCACGAGCGCATCTCTCACCTTCATTGCGGAAGCAGCCCCTCACCCCAACCCTCTCCCCGCAAGAGCGGGGCGAGGGAGAAGAGAAAATGAAATGGCGAAAGACACCACCGGGCGGCTGCACGTCACGGTCAAGAGCGGCGGCAAGCGCAAACTGTCGTCGAAACTCTGGCTCGAGCGCCAGCTCAACGATCCCTATGTCGCCAAGGCCAAGGCGATGGGTTACCGCTCGCGCGCGGCCTTCAAGCTTCTCGAGATCGACGACAAATACCGCCTGCTCAAGCCGGGCATGACCGTGGTCGACCTCGGCGCCGCGCCCGGCGGCTGGAGCCAGATCGCGGCCAAACGCACCGGTGCCGCCGACGGCAAGGGCAAGGTGGTCGCGATCGATCTGCTGGAGATGGGCGAGATTCCCGGCGTCACCTTCGCGCAGCTCGATTTCCTCGACCATGACGCGCCCGAGAAGCTGATCGCGATGATGGGCGGCCGCGCCGATTTCGTGATGTCCGACATGGCCGCCAACACCACCGGCCATCGCAAGACCGATCAGCTCCGCATCATCGGCCTGGTCGAGACCGCCGCGCATTTCGCCGGCGAGGTGCTCAATCCCGGCGGCACGTTCCTGGCAAAAGTGTTCCAGAGTGGCGCCGACGCCGAACTGGTGGCGCAGCTGAAGCGCGATTTCGCCACCGTCCGCCACGTCAAGCCGGCCGCCAGCCGGCAGGATTCGTCCGAGCGCTACGTGCTGGCGACCGGGTTTCGCGGACAGCAGCATGAATTGCGAACTCCGTCACCCTGAGGAGCGCGTAGCGCGTCTCGAAGGGTCGACGGCCCGGCTGGTGGCCGTGCATCCTTCGAGGGCCGCTGAAGAAGCGGCCACCTCAGGATGACGGTGATAGATCGAGCGCGCACCTCGTCATTGCAATGACGGAGGTAACCAGCCTCACCCCAGCCGCTGATCCCGCGCGTTCTGGGTATCCTCGGTCGCGGCCTTGACGGCGTCGGCGGCGGCGCGTTTCTCGGCGCCCTTGCGGCTCGAGATGTCGATCGCCTTGCGGCCGGCGATCTCGTTGCCGGCGTCGGCGGGCATCTGCCAGAAGAACCAGGCCGAGGCCGCCGAGATCAGCGACACCACGATGAAGGCCGGCGCGAACACATCGGCGGAGAGCTCGGTTGCATGGTGCAATGCCAGCGTGGTCTCGACCGAGAACGCGCCGACCGCGACGCCGGCGGACACCGCGAGCTGCTGGTTGACGCTGACCAGCGTTGTGGCGCGACTCATCTGCGGCGCCTCGACCTCGGCATAAGCGACGGTGTTGATCGCGGTGAATTGCAGTGAGCGGAAGAAGCCGCCGACCACCAGGATGGTGAAGATCAGCATCAGCGGCGTCGAGATCGTGAACAACGCGCAGGCGGCGAGGAAGGCCGAGCTGACCACGGCATTCACCGTCATCATGTTGCGGAAGCCGAAGGCCTTGATGATGCGCGCCGCGAGCGTCTTCATGCCCATCGCGCCGACGGCGGACGCAAAGGTGACCAGGCCGGACTGGAACGGCGACAGGCCGAAACCGACCTGCATCAACAGCGGCAGCAGGAACGGTAGCGCGCCGATGCCGAGCCGGAACATGAAGCCGCCGACGATCGACGCGCGCATGGTCGGCAGCCGCAGCAGGCCGAAATCGAGCACCGGCGAGCCGGTGCGCCGCGCGTGCAGGACATAGAGCGTCATCGAGACCGTGCCGATTCCGACCAACGCGGCGACGATCGGCCAGGGCAGCAGGTTGAGACCCGCGACCGACAGTCCGAAGGCGATGCCGGCAAGGCCGATGCCGGCCAGCACCAGTCCCATCAGATCGAAACGCTCCGGGTCTTCGCTCTTGATCGGGTCGATGTATTTCAGGGCCAGGAAGATGCCGAGCAGCCCGATCGGGATGTTGATCAGGAAGATCCAGTGCCAGGAGAAATAGGTGGTGATGAAGCCGCCGAGCGGTGGACCGATCACCGGGCCGATCAGCGCGGGCACCGTCACCCAGGCCATCGCGTTGACCAGCGCGCTCTTGTCGACCGAGCGCAACAGCACCAGCCGTCCGACCGGGGTCATCATCGCCCCGCCGAGGCCCTGCACGATGCGGGCGAACACGAAATCGGTCACCGAGCCCGACAGCGCGCAGCCGATCGAGCCCAGCATGAACACGGCCACCGCGCCGGCAAACACGATGCGGGCGCCGAAGCGGTCGGCGGTCCAGCCGCTCGCCGGGATGAACACCGCGAGCGACAGCAAATAGGAGGTGATCGCAAGCTTCAGCGTCAGGGGGCTGGTGCCGATATCGGCGGCGATCGCCGGCAGCGACGTCGCAATCACCGTGGAGTCCATGTTTTCCATGAACAGGGCGGTGGCCACGATGAGCGGGATCAGGCGTTGTTTGTTCATCAAAATAGGACAGCTATGCTGAAAAAGGCGGGCGAGGGGGCCATATCATCCTCCCCCCGGCCACGCTATTGCGGAACCGGTCAAACGCCCTAAATCCTGCGTGACGCTGGTATGCATCCGCTCGCGTCAGAGGTATCCGCCGTGATCTACGTCCTTGCCGCTCTCTTGCCGCCGATCGGGCTGCTCCTGAACGGACAGCCATTTTCGGCCCTCTTCAATCTGGTCCTGATCGTGTTTTGCGCGATTTTCGGGCTGTTTTTCCACGTGTTGCTGCTGGTGCCGTCGGCCCATGCGGTGATTGCCGTCCACATGAAGCGGGAAGACCGCCGCCATCGCGAGATGGTCGAGGCGATCCGCCGGCACGGGCCGCCGCCCGGATACAGGGTGCCCTGAATCGGCCGGTAAAAAGGCCTGTGCATGGCTGGCAAACGCTTTGATTCGTCATGCCGCCATGCTATCGACCAGCGTCAACCCCACCGATGGGCGCCGATTCGACGGTGACGCAGCAGCGTCGCCGCAGGCGGCGTTCATCCGTAAGACCATCGCGGCTGGACCGCAGATAAGGAGTTGGCAATGGCCACGGGATTTCCGGCTATCCGCGAAGCCTTCACGTTCGACGATGTGCTTCTGAAGCCCGGTCTGTCCGACGTCCTTCCCTCGGAAGTCGATATTCGCTCGCGCGTCACCCGCGCGATCTCGCTCAACATCCCGATCATGGCGTCCGCGATGGACACCGTCACCGAAGCGCGGATGGCGATCGCGATGGCGCAGGCCGGCGGCCTCGGCGTCATTCACCGCAACTTCGATCCGGACGGCCAGGCCGCGCAGGTGCGGCAAGTGAAGAAGTTCGAATCCGGCATGGTGGTCAATCCGCTGACCATCGGCCCCGACGCCACGCTGGCCGACGCGCTGGCGCTGATGAAGGAGAACGGCATCTCCGGCATTCCGGTCGTCACCGGCGCCGCCAAGAACGTGCCGGGCAAGCTGGTCGGCATCCTGACCAACCGCGACGTCCGTTTCGCCAGCGATCCCCGCCAGAAGGTCTCGGAGCTGATGACGCACGAGAAGCTGGTGACGGTGCGCGAGGGCGTCAGCCAGGACGAGGCGAAGCGGATGCTGCACCAGCACCGCATCGAGAAGCTCCTGGTCGTCGACGAGCAATATCGCTGCGTCGGCCTGATCACCGTCAAGGACATCGAGAAGGCGGTCGCCCATCCGCTCGCCTGCAAGGACGAGCACGGCCGCCTGCGCGTCGCCGCCGCCACCACGGTCGGCGAGACCGGCTATGAGCGCACCGAACGGCTGATCGATGCCGGCGTCGACGTCGTCGTGGTCGACACCGCGCATGGTCATTCGCAGCACGTGCTCAACGCCGTCAACCGCATCAAGCGGCTCTCCAACGCCGTGCAGGTCGTGGCCGGCAATGTCGCGACTGAGGGCGGCGCACAGGCGCTGATCGATGCCGGCGCCGACTGCATCAAGGTCGGCATCGGCCCGGGCTCGATCTGCACCACGCGCATCGTCGCCGGCGTCGGCGTGCCGCAGCTCACCGCGATCATGGATGCGGTGGCGGCGGCGAAGAAGGCCGACATCCCCGTGATCGCCGACGGCGGCATCAAATATTCCGGCGACCTCGCCAAGGCGCTCGCCGCCGGCGCCGACATCGCGATGGTCGGCTCGCTGCTCGCCGGCACCGACGAGACGCCGGGCGAAGTGTTCCTGTGGCAGGGCCGCTCCTACAAGGCCTATCGCGGCATGGGCTCGGTCGGCGCGATGGCGCGCGGCTCGGCCGACCGCTACTTCCAGCAGGACATCAAGGACACGCTGAAGCTCGTGCCCGAAGGCATCGAGGGCCAGGTGCCCTACAAGGGTCCGGTCGGCAACGTGATGCACCAGCTCGCCGGCGGTCTCCGCGCGGCGATGGGCTATGTCGGCGCCAAGGACATCAAGGACTTCCACGACAAGGCCGAGTTCGTCCGCATCACCGGCGCCGGCCTGCGCGAGAGCCACGTCCACGACGTGACCATCACCCGCGAAGCCCCCAACTATCCGGGCGGGGTGTAGAGCTCCTCTCTCCACGTCATTCCGGGGCGTGCGAAGCACGAGCCCGGAATCCATTCATCGGCCAACGATGCGGCTCGATGGATTCCGGGCTCTCGCTTCGCGAGCCCCGGAATGACGTGCCTTGTCATTTCAAACAACATTTCAAACAACACGCGCATCAGAACAAAATCCATCTCCCTTGCGGCGAGGCGGATTGCATGACTACGTGTGCGCCACGAACCAATCATCTCAGAGGAAATCCATATGTCCCAAGGAAAGCGCATCGTTCTGGCGTCGCGCCCGCATGGCGAGCCTACGCCGGCCAATTTCAGGCTTGAGGACTACACGCCGCCGACGCCGGGCCCGGGCGAGGTGCTGCTGCGCACCATCTGGCTGTCGCTCGATCCCTATATGCGCGGCCGCATGGCCGACGGTCCGTCCTATGCCGCACCGGTGCCGGTCGGCGGTGTGATGGAAGGCGGCACGGTGAGCGAGGTGATCGCGTCCAACAATCCCGGCTTTGCCAAGGGCGATATCGTGCTGTCGCGCGCCGGCTGGCAGACCCATGCGATCTCGGACGGCAAGGGCCTTGCCAAGATCGATCCGAAGCTCGCGCCGATCTCGACCGCGGTCGGTGTGCTCGGGATGCCCGGCATGACCGCCTATACCGGCCTGCTCGAGATCGGCAAGCCGCAGGCGGGCGAGACGGTGGTGGTCGCGGCCGCGTCCGGCGCGGTCGGCTCGGCGGTCGGCCAGATCGCCAAGATCAAGGGCGCGCGCGCAATCGGCATTGCCGGCGGCAAGGACAAATGCGCCTACGTCAAGAACGAGCTCGGCTTCGACGAGTGCCTCGACCATCGCGATCCCAATCTCGCAGCCAAGCTGAAGGAAGCCTGCCCGAAGGGCATCGACGTCTATTTCGAGAATGTCGGCGGCGCGGTGTTCGATGCGGTGTTTCCGCTGCTCAATGCGTTCGCACGCATCCCGGTCTGCGGCCTGATCGCGCATTACAACGATACCGAAGCGCATGCGCCGAAATGGGCCGGCGCGATGATGCGCAACATCCTGACCAAGCGGCTGACCTTCCGCGGCTTTATCGTCAGCGATTTCGCCGCGATGCATGGCGACTTCCTGCGCGACATGTCGCAGTGGGTGCGCGAGGGCAAGGTCAAGTACAAGGAGTTCGTGACCGAGGGGCTGGACAGCGCGCCGGAGGCCTTCATGGGCCTGCTCAAGGGCGCCAATTTCGGCAAGCAGCTGGTCCGGGTCGGGCCGGACAAGGCGTGATGCTTCCAGGATTCGATTTACCTCTCCCCGACGGGGAGAGGTCGATTTGCGTAGCAAATCGGGTGAGGGGCCGCGGCTCAACGTGGGACCGTCAACCCTCACCCGGCGCTTCGCGCCGACCTCTCCCAAGGGAGAGGCGAAGACACGAGTTGGTCCGGGTCGGGCCGGATAGGGCCCAGATCATGATGCGTTTCCACGGAATCGCATCATGATCTCATCTCTTTGTTTGAGCATGATCTTTTCGGAAAACCGGTTTCCACTTTTCCGGATCATGCTCTAGCGCGGGGGCGTTCCAGCTCCCAATCCGCGCAACAAAGTAGCAAAACCGCCACATCGGCGGGGTTTTTGGGGGCCCTCTGGCTCCCATTTGCTTGACGGGACCCACAGCACTTGATTCAATATGGCTATATTTCAGGTGTAGCCGTGGTTTTTGAAGTCATTGTTTCCGGGGTCATTCTCCTCGCCGTCGGCTATTGGGTGACGATGTTCGTCATGGGCCGCCGCGACGACGTGTTGCATGGAAAATTCGTCGAGGAAGAGCCGGCCGCTGAGCCGGTTCGCGTCACGCCGCAGGTGCTGCGCGGGCGGCCCGCACCCGCAGCGCCGCAACCGAGCAAGGACTCGCTGCAGGCGCTGCTCACCGTCATCAAGCGGGACCTGAACGACGCGGCGCGAAGCTGAGATCGCTCAGGCCGGCTCTTTGCCGAGCAGCGTGTCCAGATCGACATCGACCTGGCCCTTCGCCCTGACGTGGCGGACCTCGAAACTGTCGGGCTGGAAGCGGTACTCGACGAGGCCGACTTCCTTGCTGCCGATCAATTCCTGTCGCGCGTCCGAGATGACGAAGCCGGCCGAGGGCGCCCAGACGTGCCGGACATGCTCGAACGTGTAGTCGCGGCGCTGGTGCACATGGCCGCTGCCGACCAGGCGCCAGTCGACCTTGCCGAACATCTCGATCAGGCGGCGCCGCGCCGGCTGCGGCACGTAGCGGAACGAGGTCTCGACGCGTTCGGCATCGTAGGGCAGGTCGAGATAGAGCGGCTTGTGCACGAACAGCGCGACCGGTCTGCCGACCGCCTTGTCGAGCGCGCTTGCGAGCCAGTCGAACTGCTCGGCCTCGCGGTCGAGGCCGGTGTTCATGATCAGCGCGTTGAGCCCAATGAAGCACCAGCCGGCGGCGTCGAAATGCCAGCGGTCCTCGCCGAGCACCGAGGTGAAGGCTCCGCACGTTTCTTCGGTCGGCAGCTGTGCCGGCGTGGGGCCGACCGCGGTCGGATTGTCGCCGATGTCGTGATTGCCGGGCAGATAGAGACAATCGACCGGCAGCGCGTTGTGCAATTGCTTGGCGAATGCCAGATCGTCGCGGCTGGTCGGCCCGTCGAACGCGACGTCGCCGGAGTTGAGCACGAGATCGGGCCGCGTCGCGTCGATGTGCTCGCTGACGCGATGAAAATTGTCGATCAGCGGCGTGAAGCGGCGCGCAAGGTGGGTGTCGGAGATTTGCGTCAGGCGAAACTGGGCCATGGATCGATCCTTTCGCCCGGAGCATAGGTCGGCGCGAAGTCGGAACGATGACGATTTCGGCGACGTATTCGCGGCTCTGTTTGATGCGTTGTTTGATGTCTTGTTTAAATGAGACGGCTTCCAAACAGGCCGATGTTGGGCAGGTTTGTCCTCGCTTCTGACGGCGCCGCGCTCGGGGCCGCGCCGTCGAAGATCAGGGTGACGATGCTCATCGCGTCATCCAAGGGACTGAAACCGTCATTGTTCCCAGGAGTTGTTCACCCGGGCCCGATCATGGTTCAACGGGTTACCCAGGCGCCTTATTGGGACGCTTCATTGTGCTGGGCCGCTCCGGCGGTTAAGAGGGCTGAGGAGATTCTGATGTCGGTTCAAATGGTTCTGTTGCCGGTCTTCGTCCAGATCGGGCTCACCTTCGTGCTCCTGTTCGGGATGGCGACGCTGCGCACGCGGACGCTGGCGAGCGGTGAGACGAGGATGAAGGACATCGCGCTGCGCGAGCCGAACTGGCCGGCCCGCACCACCCAGTTCGCCAATTGCTTTGCCAACCAGTTCGAGCTGCCGGTGCTGTTCTATGTCCTGATCGCCATTGCGCTGCCGCTGCGCCGTGCCGATCTGTTCATCGTGCTGATGTCCTGGGTGTTCGTGGTCACGCGGTTCGCCCATGCCGGCGTGTTCGTCACCTCCAACGACGTGCGGCCGCGCTCGCTCGCCTGGTTCGCCGGCGTGCTGGTGCTGGCGGCGATGTGGCTGTATTTCGCGCTCAGGCTGCTGCTGCTGATCTGACGCACCCAACCGAAAGAGATCCATGACCCCCGCTGCCCGGCTTTCCGCCGCGATCGAGCTGATCGCCACCATCGATGCACAGCGCATTCCCGCGGCGAAAGCGCTCAAGGAATGGGGCACCGCGCACCGCTATGCCGGATCCGGCGATCGCGCCGCGATTTCCGGCCTGATCTGGGACGTGCTGCGCCGGCAATCCTCCGCGGCCTGGCTGATGGACGATTCCAGCGCCCGCTCGCGCGTGCTCGGCATGCTCAAGCTCGAGCGCGGCATGGATGTCCCGACGATTTCTGCGCTGTGCGACGGCGGCCGGTTCGCGCCGGATCCGCTGACCGCGACAGAGGAGGCCGCACTGACCTCGCGCTCGCTGGCCGATGCGCCGGCGCATGTCGCGGGCGACTATCCCGATTGGCTCGATCCGCATCTGGCCAAGGTGTTCGGCGACGACCGCGCCGCGGAGGCGACCGCGATGGCGAGCCGGGCGCCGCTCGATCTGCGCGTCAACACGCTGCGCGGCAAGCGCGAGAAGGTGCTGCCGCGGCTGGCGCATCTCGGCGCCAGGGAGACACCGTGGTCGCCGCTCGGCCTGCGCATCGAGCTCGGCGCCGATGCGCGCAACCCCGGCATCCATGCCGAGGAGGATTTCATCAAGGGCGCCATCGAGGTGCAGGATGAGGGCTCGCAGCTCGCCGCGCTGTTCTCGGCCGCCAAGCCCGGCGAGCAGGTGATCGACCTCTGCGCCGGCGCCGGCGGCAAGACGCTGGCGATTGCGGCGATGATGCAAGGCAAGGGGCCGGCTGATCGCGACCGACAGCGACAAGCGCCAGCTCGCGCCGATCCATGAGCGGCTGTCGCGCGCCGGCGTGCACAATTGCGATGTCCGCACCCCGCGCGGCGAGGAGGATGTGCTGTCTGACATCAGGGCCTCCGCCGACCTCGTGCTGATCGACGCGCCGTGCACCGGCACCGGCACCTGGCGCCGCAACCCCGACGCCAAATGGCGGATGCGACCGGGCGCGCTCGAGGTGCGGCTGAAGGATCAGGCCGAGGTGCTGGAACGCGCGGCGCCGCTGGTGAAGGCCGGCGGCCGCATCGCCTACATCACCTGCTCGGTGCTGTCGGAGGAGAACGGCGAGCAGGTCAGCGCCTTCATCGCGCGGCATCCGGAATTCTCGGTGCAGCCGCCGGAGCAGACAGCATCGGTGCTTTGGGACAAGGCCGAGCAATTTGCCGAGGCTGCGCTGCTGTCCGCGGAGGGCCTGCTGATGACGCCGCGCCGCACCGGCACGGATGGATTTTTTGTTTCGGTGCTGAGGAAGGCGTGACTTCGTAGGGCGGGTTAGCCGAAGGCGTAACCCGCCAACTTCGTGCCGCATGCGGCGAACGGTGGATTACGCCTTCGGCTAATCCACCCTGCGATTCTACGACGACACCGAGCACATACCCGCTGGCACCTTCGTCTTGCTCACCGCGATCACCCAGAACAGCAGCGCGACGGCGCTGATCGCGGCCCCCAGCGCACAGACGCCGAGCCAGCCGGCCGCCGCATAAGCCAGCGTCGAAGAGATCGCGCCGAATCCCGTGCCGATCGAATAGAACACCATGTAGCCGCCGACCAGGCGGCTCGCGGCGTCGGGGCGGGCGGCGACGATCAGGCTCTGGTTGGTGACGTGGATCGCCTGCACCGCGAAGTCGATCATCACGACGCCGGCCAGCACCAGCCATAGCGACGTGTTGAGGCAGGCGATCGGCACCCAGCCGGCCAGCATCAGCAGCAGCGACAGCCCGGTGGTGCGCTGGCCCCAGCCGCGATCGGCGAGGCGGCCGGAATTGCGCGCCGCCAGCGCGCCGGCTAGGCCCGCGATCCCGAGCATGCCGATGGTGGTGTGCGACAGCGACAGCGGCGGGGCCGCGAGCGGCAGCACGACCGAGCTCCAGAACACGCTGAAGCTCGCGAAGATCAGCAGCGCGAACACCGCGCGCTCGCGCAAGATCGGCTCCTCGACGAACAGCGCGACCGTCGAGCGCAGCAGTTTTGCGTAGGACGATCCCGCCATCGGCTGCGGTGCGTGCCGCGGCAGCGCGCGCGCCAGCAGCGCTGCCAGCACCAGCGTCAGCGCGGCCGAGGTGAGATAGACTGCGCGCCAGCCGGCGAGATCGGCCAGCGCGCCGGCGGCAAAACGTGCCAGCAGGATGCCCGACACCACGCCGCTGGTGACGGTGCCGATGGTGCGGCCGCGATCGGCCGGTGCGGCCAGCGTCGCGGCGTAGGCGACCAGCACCTGGATCACGACGGCGAGCAGCCCGATCAGCACCATGCCGATGAGCAGCACAAAGGCATTAGGGGCCGTGCCGACGATGGCAAGCGCAAGCGCCGACAGCACGGTCTGGCCGACGATCAGCTTGCGGCGGTCCCAGAGATCGCCGAGCGGCACGATCAGCATCAGCCCGAAGGCGTAGCCGATCTGGGTCAGGGTCACGACGCCGCCGATCACCGCCGGCGTGATGGCAAGATCCCGCGCCATGGTGTCGAGCAGCGGCTGGGCGAAATAGATGTTGGCGACGCTGAGCCCGCAGGCGACCGCGAACAGCAGCACGACCGCCGGCCGGAGGGCGCCCGCGTTGCCGCGCTTGTCGTCCGCCGCGTCTTCCTGCCTGGCCGGCCCGGCCTCTGCCATCGATTGGTCCGTCATCTTGCCTCCGCTGCAATTCGCAATCTGGTCTTATCATGAGACCAGTTGCATCGCACGCTGTCTAGTCCTATTTTAGGACCAGTTCGGAATCGTGATCGAAGGGAGGCTGCGTGCAATGAAGCGGACCGGCTTTGCAAAGGCGGACTGCCCGGTGGCGCGCGCGCTGGATGCGATCGGCGACTGGTGGTCGCTGCTGATCGTGCGCGACGCGTTCGACGGCCTGCGCCGGTTCGGCGATTTTCAAAAGAACCTTGGCATCGCCAAGGGGATGCTGACGGCACGGCTGCGCACGCTGGTCGAGCTGGGCGTGCTCGAGCAGGTGGCGGCGTCGGACGGCAGCGCCTATCAGGAATATGTGCTCACCAAGCGCGGCCACGACCTGTTCCCGATTGTGGTGGCGTTGCGGCAGTGGGGCGAGGCGCATCTCTACGCCCGCGGCGAGCCGCATTCGGTGCTGCTCGATCAGGCCGGCCAGGCGGTCGGGCAATTGGTGCTGCCGTCGAACCGCGGCAAGCCGCTGGCGTGGTCGGACACCAAGGTGAAGAAGGTTGCGGCGCGCAGGCGGTGAACATCGCGCTTACTTCGTAGGGTGGGTTAGGCGAAGCCGTAACCCACCAACTTTCTCTCCGTGTGACGCGGCGGGTTACGCCTTCGGCTAACCCGCCCTACGATTCGACGACAACCTCAATGCACCAGATGGTTCGCCGAGCCCTGCCGGATCTTGCCCTCGGCATCCAGCCGCAGATATTCGCAGATCCTGTTGCCGCGTTCGTTCCGGTAGAACACGACGACGCTGTCGGGCGAGACATAGAGGTCGATCAGTGTCGTAGGGTGGGTTAGGTCAACGGGTCCGCGCGAAGCGCGGCCCGATGACAGGCTCCGCCGTAACCCACCAACTTTCTCACCGTGTGACGCGGCGGGTTACGCCTTCGGCTAACCCGCCCTACGATTCGCCGGCAACCTCAATGCACCAGATGGTTCGCCGAGCCCTGCACGATCTTGCCGTCGGCGTCACACCGCAGATATTCGCAGATCCTGTTGCCGCGTTCGTTCCGGTAGAACACGACGACGCTGTCGGGCGAGACGTAGAGGTCGATCAGCTCGAAATGCAGCTCGGGCAGTTTCGCCAGCGCCGCGCTCCAATAGGCCCGCAGCTGCGCCTTGCCGCGCACCGTGCCGGAGGGGTCGAAGCCGAATGCCGGGATCCGGTCCGAAGTCATCTCGGTATCCTCGGCATACATCGCCAGCACGCGTTCGAGGTCGCGTGCGTTCCAGGCGGCGATCCAGTCGTGGCCGAGGGCTGCGAGGCGCGACGGGTCGTGAAAATCCGGCATCGGTTTCCTCCTTGTTTGCTTATGGCCAAATTAGGTCAATCATATTGACCTATATCGATTTGTCCATGCCCAAAGAAGAATGTGGGCGCCCCGTCGAGCGCGGTTGCGGGGGCCGGCGCCGTCGCGTATCTGCTTGCCATGACAGCCCAGCACACAGACCGTGAACCGTCGACGCCCTCCGTGGCCTCGGCGCATGACAAGATTCTGATTGTCGATTTCGGCAGCCAGGTGACGCAACTGATCGCCCGCCGCGTCCGCGAGATGGGCGTCTATTCCGAGATCGTGCCGTTCCAGAAGGCCGAGGCCGCCTTCAACGAGATGAAGCCGAAAGCGGTGATCCTCTCCGGCGGCCCGGAGTCGGTGCACGAGACCGGCTCGCCGCGCGCCCCGCAGCTGATCTTCGAGTCAGGCGTTCCCGTGCTCGGCATCTGCTACGGCCAGATGACCTTGGCGGCCCAGCTCGGCGGCGAGGTCGAGGGCGGGCATCACCGCGAATTCGGCCGCGCCGATGTCGAGGTGAAGACCGATAGCCAGCTGTTCGACGGCATCTGGAACCACGGCGAGAAGCACCAGGTGTGGATGAGCCATGGCGATCGCATCACCAAAATGCCGCCCGGCTTCTCGGTGGCCGGCACCTCGCCGAATGCGCCGTTCGCGATCATCCAGGACGAGAAACGCAAATATTACGGCCTGATGTTCCATCCCGAGGTGGTGCACACGCCCGACGGCGCCAAGCTCTTGCGCAACTTCGTGCGCAAGGTCGCAGGCCTCACCGGCGACTGGACCATGCGCGCCTTCCGCGAGGAGGCGATCGAGAAGATCCGCGCCCAGGTCGGCAAGGGCAAGGTGATCTGCGGCCTCTCCGGCGGCGTCGATTCCGCGGTCGCGGCGGTCCTGATCCACGAGGCGATCGGCGACCAGCTCACCTGCGTGTTCGTCGATCACGGCCTGCTGCGGCTCGACGAGGCCAAGACCGTCGTCGACCTGTTTCGCAACCACTACAACATCCCGCTGGTCCATGTGGACGCGTCGAAAGAATTTCTCGGCGAGCTCCACGGCGTCACCGATCCCGAAGTGAAGCGCAAGACCATCGGCCGCTTGTTCATCGACGTGTTCGAGGCCGAAGCCAAAAAGATCGGCGGCGCGGAATTCCTGGCGCAGGGCACGCTCTATCCTGATGTGATCGAGAGCGTCTCCTTCACCGGCGGCCCGTCGGTAACCATCAAGTCGCACCACAATGTCGGCGGCCTTCCTGATCGCATGAACATGAAGCTGGTCGAGCCGCTGCGCGAGCTGTTCAAGGACGAGGTGCGCGTGCTCGGCCGCGAGCTCGGCCTGCCCGAAGTGTTCGTCGGCCGCCACCCGTTCCCGGGCCCGGGCCTCGCGATCCGCTGTCCCGGCGACATCACCAAGGAAAAGCTCGACATCCTGCGCAATGCCGACGCCGTCTATATCGACCAGATCCGCAAGCACGGCCTCTACGACGCGATCTGGCAGGCTTTTGCCGTGCTGCTGCCGGTCAAGACCGTCGGCGTGATGGGCGACGGCCGCACCTACGAATACGTCGTCGGCCTCCGCGCCGTCACCTCGACCGACGGCATGACCGCGGACTTCTACCAGTTCGACATGAAGTTCTTAGGTGAGACCGCGACGCGCATCATCAACGAGGTGAAAGGCGTGAATAGGGTGGTGTACGACGTCACGTCGAAGCCGCCAGGGACGATTGAGTGGGAGTAGTTAGGCTCGGGAGCGCCAATCCCATGATAACTTCCTGGAGCGTTAACACGAAGACCAAATAGATTCGGGGAGGTCGGGCCGAAAGAGTTATGGGATTTGGCGTATTCATTCATCGGTCAGACTCGATCTACGACGACAGTCCTGCGGAAAAGTATCAATTTCCCAGTCAGTATTTGCGCCGTGTCCAGGCCTGTGTCGGTGATTGGATTATCTACTATGAGCCAAGCAAAGTGGCAGAGACAAAAGGCTACTTTGCGATAGCCAAGATTAGCCAAATTATCTCCGATCCCAGCGTTTCCGGGATGTACCTCGCACTGATCGAGCCAGGGACTTATCTTGACTTCGCAAAGCCGGTTCCCTTCAACGGTGCAGAGGGACCGGTGGAGCGAGGTGTTCTCAATGATGAGGGACGCATATCCGGACGGGCTCAATCGGCGGTTCGTCCACTTTCACCCGAAGATTTCGCCAGGATAGTCGGACTGGGCTTCGAGGAAGATGTGCCTCTGTTGCCGCGTTCCGACAATGACGTGCCATCGCTCGATCTTGGAGAGGGAGCACAAGCGCCCTTCATATACGACCAGCAACGCGACCGCATAACTGTTACGATGTCGAGGATCATGCGCGACCGGGTTTTTCGTCGCGTCGTTCTGCGTGCTTATGACGCACGGTGCGCGATCACAGGACTAAAACTGATCAATGGAAGAGGGCGCGCGGAAGTCGCTGCCGCACACATTCGGCCAGTCGAGGCGAGCGGGCCGGATATTGTCAGCAACGGGATCGCGCTTTCAGGGACGGCGCATTGGATGTTCGATCGCGGCTTGATCAGCTTGGCTGACAATTTGGAAATATTGATCTCGCGGCAAACCAATGATCCGCAGGGCATACGATCGATAATTAACAAATCAGGGCACGCGCTTGCACCGCAGCGGATGTCCGACCGTCCCCATCCGCATTTTCTGAGATGGCATCGTCAATATTGCTTCAAGCAGTGATGAGCTTGCAGTGCTAGGAAAGCGTAGCGCGGAGCGAAGCGATATCCGGGCGTTTGCTGTGTGGTCTCCCGCTGCTCCCATGCGGGCTACTCGCTGAGCAGTGACGCCACCTGACCCGGTGGAAATCAAATCCGCTGACTTCGCCTGCGACAAATCACCCCGACGGGCAACTCAGCAAACCCGTCAATCCCCAGATAAGAAAATATTCCGCTTGGCGTTTTACCCAACTCAGATGTTCAATATGTGCGTCTCACCCGACACGAGGGGCGGATCGCGATCGTCACGAACGCGGGTCGAGATGCGGTGGACGCTGAATGCGCAACTGACGAGTGCGCGTGAGGTGGACGGCGAAGTCGTGCAGGCCTGACGCCCTAGTGGTAGGTGTCTTTTCGGATTGCGCAATGCGCGTCGCGAAGACGGTGACAACAAAGCCCAGTCTCGCCGGGGAGAGCACGTATAAGCCGCACAACCATCGCGCAGGGAAGGCCGGGTTGTTCCCGGTTACACCTGTGGTCCTACCCCCGTGCTTACTACCCATTGCACGGGGCCCATGGGTGCGATCGGCACCCGGTCTTCCCTGCGCCCTCTGCCACGTGCGAGGGCGAAACGACCCGCAAGGCTCGGACGTTTCCGTCGCGAGAATGCCGTTGCATGCCCTTAGCGCCGGCTAAAGCGCGAGGGTGGAGAGGGTGGATCAGCCGGGGGCGCGATGCACCACGTCAGCAGGATTGAGTCATGGACGACCTACTTCGGCAGCAGACCCGCGGCGCGATAATTGTCGATCGCTGCGTCGTAGAGCGAAATATCGGAGCGGCTTCTGGCGACGAGCTGCGCGCCGGCGATGGCGGCGAAGATGGCGCGGGCGCGCTGTTCGCTCTTTCTCGCACTGACCAGGCCCGCCGCCACCAACAACTTGCTCAGCCACGCCACGTTGACGTCGGCAAAGGTCTGGACTTCCTGCTTCACCGCGTCCGGCAGGTCGTCGACCTCCGCGGACATGAAGCTGCACAGGCACATGCGATTGTTGTTCTCGAGCGCCTTGCGAAACACCTCGGGATAGCGGCGCAGGCAGCGGACGGGATCGGCGGTTTCCGCCAGCATCGCCTCGAGCTGGGCGGCGGTGTCCTCCCAGTAGCGCCGCGCCACGGCTGCGCCGAGTTCGGCCTTGCTCGGGAAATGGTGGTAGATGCTGGCCGCCTTGATCCCGACGTCCTCGGCGAGATCGCGGAAATTCAGGCCGCCATAGCCGCGCGCCTGCGCGGTCCGCCTTGCTGCCGCCAAAATGGCCTCCCGCGCGCTTGAACTCACGTCGTCCTCTCACTGCTTCGTTATCTACCAAGTGACAGGTAGGCCTTGACTCGGCGAATTAAAAGTCCTCATATCGGACCTACCAAGTGACAGGTAGACAAATAGGAGTGATGATGAAGATTTACGATTTTCCGACCGGCCCATATCCGGCCCGCGTTCGCATCGCCTTGGCCGAAAAGAACCTGCGGCCGCAGGTGCAGTTCGTCCTGGTCGATCTCTACAAGGGCGAGCACAAGCAGCCCGACTTCCTCGCCAAGAACTACTCCGGCACCTTGCCGGTGCTCGAACTGGACGACGGCACCTACATTGGCGAGTGCACGGCCATTACCGAGTACCTCGACGCGCTCGATGGCGCGCCGACGCTGACGGGCAGAACGCCGCGCGAAAAGGGCGTGATCCACATGATGAGCAAGCGTGCCGAACTGGAGGTGCTCGACGCCATCAGCGTCTATTTCCACCACGCCACGCCGGGCCTAGGGCCGCATGTCGAGATCTATCAGAACCCCGAATGGGGATTCCGCCAGCGCGACAAGGCCCTCAGGGGGATGCACTATTTTGACGGCATCCTGAAACGACAGCCGTTCGTCGCCGGCAACGCGTTCACGATGGCCGATATCACGCTGATCGGCGGCTTGATCTTCGCAGGACTCGTGAAGGTGCCGGTGCCGGCAGAGTGCGAGGCGCTTCTCGCATGGTACGCAAGGATGCAGGAGCGTCCGAGCGTCAAGAACCGGATCACGATGTCCGAGCCCATCATGGCATCTTGATTGAGCAAGCGTAGCCCGGATGAGCGAAGCGATTTCCTGTCCGCGTGTGCGCGGCGGCCCGCATGTCGTGGAGCTTGTCATCGGGCGCGCGTTCGCGCGACCCGTTGGCTCATGCGGGCCACTCGCTCCGGGGTCAATCACGCGATCGTGGATCATTGCTCCTTCTTGAACAGATCCTGGAAGATCAGCGGGCCCCAGACGCGCCCGCGTGCGTGCACCAGCGCGCCACCCTCGTTGAGCTTTCCGAGCTTCAGGGGCGCGAATCCGAGTTGCTTGGCCAGGGCCTCGACCGGAGCGATCGCGTCCTCGTCGTCACCAGACAGGAAGACCACCCGGTGGCCGCCCTCGACGACGGGATCGGCAGCCAATTTTGCTGCGACCAGGTGATTGAAGCCTTTGACATACCGGGCGCCGTTGAAGGCCTTCGCGGCGAAGGCGGAGGAGAGCAGACCATCCAGCTCCTCAAGCCGGACCAGCGCGTTCATCGCGTCGATCACCATCTTGCCTTGCCAGCTCGGCAGCGCCTTCGCGACCTCGCGATGCTCCCCGAACGGGACCGCCAGGATGATCGTGTCGGCCGCGAGTGCATCCCGCAGCGACTTGGCGACGACCGTGGGTCCGATCGCGCGAGCCTGCGGCGCCAAATCCTCGGCAGGCCGGCGGCTCGCGACGGCCACCTCGATCTTCTTGCGGGCGAAGGCCGTGGCAAGCGCCTGACCGACCTTGCCGAAGCCGATAATTGCATAGCTCATGATACGTTCTCCGATCAGGTGCGATTTCAAATGGCCGAGAAACCGCCGTCGACAGACAGGTCCACCCCATTCACGAAGCTGGAATCGTCGGAAGCAAGGAACAGCGCGGCCGCCGCGATTTCCTCAGGACGGCCCATCTTTCCGCGCGGGATCAGAGATTCGAACATCCGCTTTGCTTCCTCGGTGAGGACCTGGTCCTGCATCGGCGTGGCGATCGGCCCCGGGCTCAGCACGTTCACCCGGATATTCCTGCCCTTCAGTTCGTTGAGCCAGGTGCGTGCGAATGAGCGCAACGCCGCCTTGCTCGCCGCATACACGCCGTAACCGGGAAAGCCTTTCACCGACGCAACCGACCCGGTCATGAAGATCGATCCGCCATCGCCAAACAGCGGCAGCGCCTTCTGCACGGTAAACAGCGTGCCGCGCGTATTCAGGCCGAAGGCCGCATCGAAATGCTGCTCGGTGATCTCGCCCAGTGGGACGGCTTCGCCGATGCCGGCGCTCGCGTACAGGACGTCGATCCTGCCCTTTTCGCGGCTGACCGTCTCGAACAGGCGGTCGAGGTCGTCGAGATTGGCCGCGTCGCCGCGCACGCCGGTGACGTTCCGGCCGATCAGACTGACGGCCTGGTCGAGCGCCTCCTGCCTCCGGCCCGTGATGAAGACATACGCGCCTTCTTCGACGAACCGCTTGGCGCTCGCCAGCGCCATGCCGCTCGATCCACCCGTGATCACTGCAACCTTACCCTCAAGCTTTCCCATGATTGTTCTTCAGGCTCCATTTTCGACGCGTTTGGGGGAGGCCCCCGAGAGCCTCGACATAGACCCGCGGGTGTTGGGCGTTGAGTGCGGAAGCGCGCACATCGGTGGTGCGAAATCGATCCACCTGGACGGGCTGACGCCAGCGGCGAGGATGGGTATCCGCCCTTCGTGAATTGCGCCGCGCGCTTGCCGGCACAGGCTTTGATCGCCGCCAATGTCCCCCACATACGAGCTGCTGACGTATCGGATACGCGTTTTGGGAGGGGCACCGCGGTGGTGCCGGATTGCACCATGATCGACTGGGATGACGTTCGCTACTTTCTGGCCGTTGCGCGCGGAGGCTCGGTGCGGGCTGCCGCCGAGCGCCTCGGGGTCAATCACTCAACCGTGCTCCGACGCATCGCCCAGCTCGAGGAACGCCTCGGAGCGCAGATGTTCGAACGGCTGCCTTCGGGCTACCGCCTGACGGCTGCGGGGGAGGAGGTGCTCGAATTCGCCGACCAGATGGAGGCGTCGTCGCACCAGCTGGAGACGCGCGTGTTCGGGCGCGACCAGAGCGTGCGCGGGCGTCTGCGGGTGACGCTGGCGCCGACGCTGGCGACACACCTGCTGATGCCTGATTTCGCCGAGTTCGCGCGTCTGTATCCGGACATCGAGATGGACATCCTCTCGTCCGGCGAGCTGGCAAACCTGACCAACCGGGAGGCCGACGTCGCGATCCGCGTCGTCTACGACCGCAAAAACCTTCCGCTCAATCTTCACGGCCAGAAGGGACCGGAGGTGTTTGGCGGCATCTACATGTCCCGCGATCGACTGGCCGCGTGGCGTGCCGGCGCGCCTGACCCGGTCAGGTGGATCGTCATCAGCATTCACGGAATCCCGGACTGGGCCCACGAGGGTGAGGTTCGCGCCGCGGGGGTTCCGTTCAGGATCACGGACGCCGAGGCGCAGCTCGTTGCCGTCCGGCAAGGGCTCGGGATGACGACCCTGCCGTGCTTCATTGGCGATGCCGATCCCCATCTGGTGAGGGCACCCGGCACCCACCTGCACATGTACGGAACGCTCTGGCTTCTCACCCAGGGGGAGACGCGCAAGACGAAGCGCGTGCGGTTCTTCACCGAGTTCGTATCCCGCAGGCTCGCCGCCTACGCGCCGCTGCTCGCGGGGCTGTCCGTGTCGCGCGACTGATGCGCGGACGTAGCGAGCGTAGCGGCGACATAGCGCGCCGATCAAGCGGCTAGCGGCCGCTCGAACGGCGATGCGTCCGGCGCGATCAATACGGACCGGGTTCGCAGGGGACATTGTCTCCGGTCCAGGGCGCGGTGGCGAATGCGCCGACCCGCGGCGCCGGGATGCAGGCGCGACCATCGACGTAAACCGGCTCGGCCGGCGCGGCGGCGCTGGCCTCCGCGACGTGGCGGGACACCGCGTGGGTTTCACGCGCCATTGCCGGCGACGCGATCATGGCAACCGCGATCAAAGCAGCCGACAGCAGTTTGACGTTCGTCATTGCGTTTCTCCGTTTGTTGATGGGGCCAAGCAGTCTGGCCTCGTCGGATAATTGTGCGCGGCAACGGCGGAGTTAAATGTAATCCTCGCTCACGCCGGCTCAACGCTGCGTGAGTCACGAGGTCACGCCGTCGTCGTGCAGCCGATGTGGACCATCACCGGCACACTGGATGAACGAAACGTCGTCCGTCACATCTTTGCGTGATGGATCGTGAGGATGCGTGCGCGCTAGTGTCCCGAATCCGCAGTTCGCATCATTTGCCGCAGCTTCGGAGCGAGCTTCGGATTCGATAAGGACACTGGCAAACTTGCAATTCTAGTGTGCTTTATGAATGCGAAGTTCGCGAAAGCAGTTGCCGCGAAGCCGCACGAACTTCGCATTCAGCAGACTGGCTCGTCCTGCGATCTCTGCGGAACTTTTCGCGACCACCAAGAACTCGGCGCGAGCCAACGCCTGATGACGTTGCTGTCGGCATGTTCTTTCCTTGAAACAAACAGTAACGGTGATTTCACTCGCGCCAGGCGGAGTTGTGTGCGAGGATGCAACCCAAGGTCAACATCGTGCATCTTCACTGGTGGAGGGCGAAATGAGCGACCAAATGATCGAAGGAACGACAAGTCCAGCACAGATCGTTCAGGAGGCGGCCGCAGATTATCTCAGTATCAGCAATGCGCCTGGCTGCTGCATCGCAGTCTACGACGAAAAGTCGTTCGGCACCAAGGGCTACGTCTATCCAAAGGGGCTGTCAGCCGTTGCCGGCTCGTCGCCCGCGCCATTTAATGTCACGACCGACACGGTGTTCGAGATCGGATCGGTGACCAAGGTGTTCACCAGCACATTGCTGGCGGTTGCCGTGCAGGCGGGCGCGGCCTTTCTTGATGACAGCGTCGGCTATTGGCTGAACTATAGCCACAGTTTCGGTCCAGACCCGGTGGGAACGCCGGTGCTGGACGCCATCCAACTCGTGCAATTCGCCACCCATACCTCCGGCATGCCGGAGCAGCCGGGGGACGGCTTGACTGGCTACAGCGAGCAGCTGTTTGCTGATGAGTTACCATCCGCCGATCTCATCAAGTGGTGGAACAAATATGATACGCCCCCTTCAGGCTGTTGGCAGTACTCCAATATCGGCTTTGTGACCCTGGGCTTTGCAGTCACGCAGATGTTCCCGACAGACCGAGGCCACAACTACAACGAGATGCTGGCCAAATATGTCACCGGTCCGCTCGGCATGAAGCAGACCGGAGCGGTCGTCAATTCATCATGGAAGGTCGCGCGGGGATGTATCGGGCATTGGAGCAAGGGTTCTGAGCCGCCATATCCGATCGTTTTCGACCGCAACACGCCGACCAACGACTCGGCCTTCGATCTGAAGACCACCGGCGACGACATGATCAAATTTCTTGCCGCGCAGATCGTGGCCCCGAACGGGACGCTCGGGAAGCAGATCGCGCTCACGCAGCAGGAGCAGGGGACATTCCCCGTCTGCGGGCAGGACAACAGCGTCACCATGGGCCTTGCCTGGCAAATCACGTCAGACAATCAAGGCAATACCGTTTTCACAAAGAACGGCGCGACGAGCAAGGGCGGATTCGAAGCGATCGTGATCGTCGTGCCGGGGCTGCAATGCGGTGTGGCGGTGCTGAGCAATCAGTACTTCAATGCGTCGGGCGTGCATCCCGCGGGGATCGGACCCGGCCGCACCGCGCTGAAGATCATCTCGCAGCTTCATCCAGGTTTCGAGCTGAGCGAACCGCTGGCAGAGCACGATCCATTCGACTAGTTTTGCTTGCCCGTGTTGACCGCCAGCTGCGCCGCGAATGCCCGCCGGTACGCCGGCCGCGCTTCGCCGCGCGCGACATAGGCGGAGAGGTTCGGGTATTCGTCGAGAAGGCCCGATGCCCGCAGCCTGAGCAGCACCGAGACCATCATCAGGTCGCCCGCGCTGAATTGGCCGTCGAGCCAGTCGGCCTCGCCGAGCCGGATGGAGAGCTGCTTCAGGCGGTCGCGGATGCGATCGATCACCAGCGGCAGACGCTCTTCGCTCCAGGGCTTGTCGCTCTCCAGAATCCTGGCGGTCATGAGTTCGAGGATCGGCGGTTCCACCGTGTTGACCGCGGCGAAGATCCAGCTGATCGCGCGGGCGCGGCCATTGGCATCGCCGGGCAGTAGGCCGGCATGATGCTCGGCGATATGGAGCACGATCGATCCGGTTTCGAACAGCGCGAGATCGCCGTCCTCAAAGGTCGGGATCTGGCCGAACGGATGCAGCGCCAGATGCGCCGGCTGCTTCATCGCCTGGAATGAAACGAGACGGACCTCATAAGGCTGGCCCACTTCCTCCAGCGCCCAGCGGACCCGCGTATCGCGCGCCAGTCCCTTGCCGCCGTCGGGCGAGCGTTCGAAGGCGGTGATGGTGGGGGGCATCGCTTTTCTCCGTGTCGTTGCGTCCCGAGGACGAAGAGGCGGCCGGTCTCCCGACAACCGATTCCGGAATATCTGGATCAAGAAGTTCGCTGGAAGGACTGAGGAAACGCAACCCATCGCATCTTGAACGCGCACGCGCCATGGCGGGTCGCGCTTTCGTTGGCCCGACCGTCCTGCTTTCTTCGACCCACCATCGCTCCACGCAAACGAACAAGCGGGACGACAAGGTTACGCGTTTGCTAATCGCGCCGCGCAGCCGCGCAAGACCGATTCCGCAGCCCGTTAACGCCCTGCTGCTACCTGAGGGTGTCTTCCGGAGCCCTGGATCGTGAGCATGTCGTGGTGGCAAGTCCTGGTCGTCTGCGCTGTCGTGTTCGTCGTTTGGGACTTTCGGCGCTTCCGGCGCGGCAGGGAGGCGGCAGGGCCGGCGACGTCGGCACCGTCTGCCGCGGCGGCGCGCACTGCGCCGGTCGAGCCGCCGGCCGGCATCAGCGAGAGCGTCTCCGTCGTGTTGCGCCGGCAGGTGCCGCCACGGACTGAAGCGCCGCGGTCATGGCTTGGCGGGTTGCCGATGCTGCCGGACGGCGTCGAATGGCCGCGGTCGGTATCCGAGGAGCATCCGGAGCGGGGCGAGCGGCCGCTCCATTTCATCGCGCAGATCGCCTGCGCCGACCTGCCGGTCGAACTGTGGGGCGGTCTCGGCCCGCGGCATGGATTTCTGCTGCTGTTCATCGATCCCAATCAGGGCGTGCCGGAGGGACCTGACGCGCTCTGCGTGCTGCACGTCGATGCGCTGGGATCGGAACGGCAAGCACCCGCGGATCTCGGGCCCGTGCACGACGGCATGTATTCGGGACCGAGCTACGACTATTGCCGCTCGGTCGACGAAGTGCCGGATCGATGGCGGCGCTGGCCGGTCGATCTCGTCGTCGTCGCCAACGAGGCCAGGATCGAAGGCCAGCGCACGCGCGTCGCTCCGGACAATTTCGCGCAGGTGCTCTATGCGGGGCAGCCTGTCGCGTCGGATGGTCAGCGGCCGGCCGAACCCGAGCCCTTTACCTGGCGCGGTGCGCTTTACGTGCTCGACACTATTGCGCGCGCATATGCCAAGCCGGCCAAACCGCCGGCCGAGTCGCAGATTCCCGACTGGCTGGTAGAGCGGCTGAACCAGCCGGGCTATATCGGCTCCATCCTCGCCGCGGTTGAGGCCGACGCCGCCAAATGGATCGCATCGTCGGCGGTCATGCTGGAAGGGCCCGAGCCGGACGACGCGGCCCTGCGCCAGCAGCGCGCGCAAATCCGGTCCGCTGCCGCGCATCGCAAGTCTCGACGCGATGCGCTGGCCGACTTCCTGGCACGCCATCCAACGCCCGGCGCGATCGTGGATTATCTCCGTCGGTCCGATCGCGAGCATCACGACTGGCTGGCGGGGGTGAGCGAACGCGTTGCCGGCGAACGCGCCGCCGTCCTGACGCATGATCTCGACAGCCCGATTCCGGATCAAGCCTGGCACGAGCTCAAGGCGCGGCTGCAGCAGGACGCGTTCCAATTCTGGAGATACGCCGCGACGGAGCGGGATGGGGAGGCCGGCCATGTCACCTTCCACGAGACCGTAATCTCGGCCTATGGGGAGCGGCGCTTCGGCATCAATGAACTCGTGGCCGACTATTACGTCGATGACGCGCGTAGATCGTTGATTCCGCCATCCGTGCTTGCGGAATTCGAACCGCATTGGCGGAGCATCTACCACAATCGTCCGCACCGTATCGGCGGTTACCACGACGGCCTGCAGTCGGATGCCCGGATCGGCCCGGCCAGCGAGCTGCTGCTGTTCCAGATCGCAACCGATGACGCGATGCACTGGTGCTGGGGCGATGTCGGCGCCTATTATGTTTTCCTCGAGATGGGCGCGTTGAAGGCAATGGATTTTTCGAAGGCGACGATGACCCTTGAATGCTATTGAGGGACGACCGGGCGGATGCGGGTGCGGCAGAGCCGCGGCCGGCGCAAATCAATTCCCACCCTTGCACCTGCGACATATCATCCCGACGGGCAACACAGCAAATCCTGTCAATCGCCTCGCGCGAAAATATTTCGCTTTATCAGAAGCGCAACTCATTGTATGAATTCCCGGTCTCACCCGATACGAGGGGCGCTTCGCGGTCGTCACGAACGCGGGTCGAGATGCGGTGGACGCTGCGCGTGGCCTGACGAGAGCACGCAAGGCGGACGGCGAAGTCGTGCAGGCCTGACGCCCTAGCGGTAGGTGTCTTTTCGGATTGCGCAGATGCGCGTCGCGAAGACGGTGACAACAAAGCCCAGTCTCGCCGGGGAGAGCACGTATAAGCCGTAACCCATCGCGCAGGGAAAGCCGGGTTGTTTCCGGTTACACCTGTGGTCCTACCCCCGTGCTTTCTACCCATTTGCACGGGGCCCATGGGTGCGATCGGCACCCGGCTTTCCCTGCGCCCTCACCAACGGAGAGGGTGGAACGAACAGCAAGACTCGGACAAATCATGTCGCGAGAATGCGATGTTATGATTCACAGCTCGCGCAACAAACTCATTGTCGTCCCGGCGAAAGGCCGGGACCCATTACCCCAAATGCGCATTGTTGTGCGACGTTGGGGCCAGCATACTTCAACAACACAACCCTGTGGTTATGGGTCCCGGCCCGCGTGCGCAATTGCGCACTAGGCCGGGACGACGATGGGGATGTATTTCGCGCCACACACTCGCTGTCGTCCTGGCGAAAGCCAGAACCCAGTACCCCAAATCTCAATTGTTGCGCGACGCTGGGCCGCGATCGCATCCGCAACCAAGCCGGTGGTGATGGGTCCTGGCTTTCGCCAGGACGACAGTGGTGTTGGAGGCCTGGTGTTCCGCAGAATTATTTTCATGAGCCTGTCGGCCGGCGTTGTCGTCAACCGTCCTTTGCACACACAAGGGAGAAACTGCAAATGACCGATCTCGTCACATGCCTGTGGTTCGATCAGGGCCGGGCGCGCGAAGCCGCCGAGTTTTACGCCGCGACGTTTCCCGACAGCCATGTCGACGCGGGGCATGTATCGCCGATACCGGGCATCGGGCAGGGCGAGGAACTGACGGTCGAATTCACCGTCCTCGGCCGCCACTTCGTCGGGCTGAACGGCGGTTCCAACTTCACGCCGAACGAGGCTGTCAGCTTCATGGTGCTGACCGATAGCCAGGAGGAGACCGATCGCTACTGGAATGCCGTCACTTCGAACGGTGGCAAGGAATTGCCGTGCGGCTGGTGCCGGGATCGCTGGGGCTTTGCCTGGCAGATCACGCCGCGGCGGCTGCTCGAGCTCGTCAACGGCGCCGATCGCGCCGCGGGCAGGCGCGCGATGGAGGCGATGATGACGATGAAGAACATCGACATCGCCGCGATCGAGCGCGCGGCCGCGGCAGCGTAGGGTGACTAGCCGACCACGTCCGCCGTAGCTCAACGAGCGAAGGCGGAAGGCGTAATCCACCGTTTTCACCGGGGTGTGCGTCATGGCGGGTTACGCTTGCGCTAACCCGCCCTACGCATCGGCGGAGCACCCCGGCGCAAACGCGGGATGTGCGGCCTGCCATCGCGTGATACGAACGCGCATCGCAGCTCTGGAGCCAGAATTGATGTCCGTCGCAGCCGCCGCCAATCAACAACAAAATCCCACCGCCGCCGAGAGCGATCCGCAAGTGCTCGGCTGGATGCAGGGCTTTCCGCCGCCGCAGGACAAGACCATCACGTTCCAGGACGGCTCGTTCCGCAGCTTCCCCGAGCTGCGCTGGGCCTGGAGCAACATTCGCCAGTTGGTGCCGACGGTGAATGTCTGGCGCGGAGCCGGGCCGGCATCGGTGCTGCCGCGCGAGGATCACGAGATCGGCGCGTCCGCGTCGGTGACAATGGACGGCCGGCCGCAGACCTTCGCGCAGATGCTCGAGGAGAGCTACGCCGACGGCATCGCCGTGCTGCATCGGGGCAAATTGATTTACGAGCGCTACTTCGGCGCCTTGAAACCGCACAAGCCGCATATCGCCATGTCGGTGACGAAATCGTTCACCGGCACGCTCGCCGGCATCCTGATCGCGGAGGGAAAGATCGATCCGCAGGCGCCGATCACGGACTACGTGCCGGAGCTGAAGGCCAGCGCATTCGGCGATGCGCGCGTGCATGAGGCAATGGATATGACCACGGGCCTGAAATACACCGAGGTCTATACCGACAGGAATTCCGACGTGTGGGGGCTGCGGCGCGCCAACGGCATGGCGCCGATCCCGCCGGGCTATGACGGCGCCACCAACATCTTCGATTTCCTCTGCGCGCAGCAGAAGCAGGGCGAGCACGGCAAGGCGTTCGCCTACAAGACCGTCAATTCCGACGTGCTGGCCTTCATTATCAGGCGCGCCAGCGGCATGACGTTGTCCGATTTGCTGTCCGAGCGGATCTGGGCGCCGATGGGCGCGGAGGAGGATGCGCATTACCACGTCGACCGCATCGGCACCGAAAGCGGCGGCGGCGGGCTGTCGACAACGCTGCGCGATCTCGCCCGTTTCGGCGAGACCATCCGCAACCACGGCCGCTTCAACGGCCGCCAGATCGTGCCGTCCACGGTGGTCGAGGACATCGCGCGCGGTGGCGATCCCGAAAAGTTCAAGCCGGCCGGCTACACCACCTTGCCCGGCGCGTCCTACCGCAATCAATGGTGGGTGACGCACAATGCGCACGGCGCCTACATGGCGCGCGGCGTGCACGGCCAGGGCATCTATGTCGATCCCAAGGCCGAGATGGTGATCGCGCGCTACGCCTCGCACCCGATGGCGGGTAACGCCGCCAACGACCCCGTGACGCTGCCGGCCTACATGGCGCTGGCGAAGGATTTGATGGCGGGAGGCTAGCGACGCAGGCGGACTCGCACGGTGCCGTAGGGTGGATTAGCCGAAGGCGTAATCCACCGACCAATCTCACCAGTGATGCTGGTTGCGGCGGGTTACGCTTCGCTAACCCACCCTACGAATCTCGCTTAACCGCGCGAGATCTTCTCATACCGCTTGATCAGGCGCTCCCGCTTCAGGCGGGACAGCCGCTTGATCCAGAACACGCCGTCGAGCTGATCGATCTCGTGCTGATGGCACACCGCAAGCAGCCCGTCGGACTCCTCGGTCTGCATGTTGCCGTCGAGGTCCTGATAGCGGATTCGGACCCGCGCATGGCGCTCGACCTCGTCGGTGACGCCGGGCATCGAGACGCTGCCTTCCTTGTGCAGCATCATCTCGGGCGAAGTCCGGATGATCTCCGGATTGACGTAGGTGCGGGGGCCTTCCTTGGCATCGAGCTCGAGCACCACGACGCGCAGCGGCACGCCGATATGCGGCGCGGTGATGCCGATGCCGGGTGCGGCGCGCATGGTCTCGAGCAGGTCGGCCGTCAGCTCGCGCAGCGTGTCGTCGAACACGGCCACCGGCTCAGCCGGCAACGCAAGGCGCGGATCGGGATAGCGGACGATGGGGCGGATGGTCATGCCGCTGTCTTAGGCCAGCGCACGGCGCCGGACAACACGGGCACGCAGTCGCCGCGCGCGGTGCGCCGCTCAAAGCCGCTTTTCGAAGAACAGATCGGGGTAGGGATCGTCGTTGAAGCGCGGGATCTCGGTCCAGCCGGTCCGACGGTAGAGCTGACCGGCTTCCGCCAGCGCGCTGTTGGTGTCGAGCCGCAGCACCGCGATGCCGAGTTCGCGCGCGGCACGCTCGGCGGTATCCATCAGGCGGCGGCCGAGGCCGAGGCCACGCGCGGCCGGCGCGACCCACAGCCGCTTGATCTCCGCGAACTCGCCGCTCGTGCCCTTCAGCCCGACGCAGCCGAGCGGCAGGCCGTCCGACATCGCCACGATGAAGCTGCCGCGCGGGCGCACCATGTCCTTGGCATCAGGGTCGCGCGACAGCTTGACGTCAAAGCCCTGTTTGAAGCGCCGCGCCAGCTCGGCGTAATACTCGCCGAGGCAATAGCGCGCCTCGTCGCTGCGCGGGTCCATCTCATCCAGCGACGTGCCATCGCGCCCGAGTGCCGAGGCGATCAGATCCATCGCCGCCAGCAGCGCCCCGCGCTGGCTGTGGTGGCTAAGGAAGTCCCTGGCCTGCCGGTTGGAGATTGCCTCATAGGCATTGAACTCGCGCCTGCCTGCCGGCGTCAGCCTGGCGATGCGGCGGCGCGCATCGTCCTCATGCGCCGTGGTCTCGATCAGCCCTTCGTCCTCGAGGCTGCGCAGCAGGCGGCTCATCAGGCCGGAATCGAGCGCGAGATAATCCCTGATGTCGCCGACATCGCTGCGTCCGTGGCCGATCGCGTTCAGCACCCGCGCCGCCCCGAGCGGCCGGCCGCGTCCGAGGAACGAGGTATCGAGCGCGCCGACGGCGGAGGTTACGGCACGGTTGAAGCGGCGAACGCGGGAAACGGGGTCGAGCATATATCTGACTTTAGTCAGAGATATTGCTCGCGTCAATTGCGATGCCCGTCTGACCAGGTCAGCGAACCGGACTAAGCCCGCGCCAGCACCAGCACGTTGCCGGCGAGGATCGCGGCGGCGCCGGCAAGCACCGGCCAGCCCAGTGCGAGGTGCTCGAACAACGCCGACAGCACGAGGGCGACGAGCGGCACCAGCGCCAGCGTGTAGGCGGCGCGGCCGGGACCGAGCCGGCGCACCAGCTCGAAATACAGCATGAAGGTGATGCAGGATGCGGCGACGGCGAGATAGAGGAAGCTCGTGACATAAGACGGCGACAAATCGACGGCAAACCGCGTGCCGGTCGCGATCGCCCACAGCGCGCTCGCGGCGGCGCCGACGAAGGCCCCCCACCCCAACACCGAGGAAACCGGCAGTCCGGCGCGCTGGTTGCGCGCGCCGACGGTGGTGCCGGCGCCGGTCGCGACCGCCGCCGTGAGCGCCCAGGCGAACCCGGCGAGCGATGCGGTGCCATGCGCGCCGGCGCCGGGCAGGAAGATGATCGCAAGCCCGAGAATGCCGCACAGCGCGCCCCACACGAAGCCGGAGGAGATCGGGACGCCGAGCGCGGCGCGCGCGATCACGGCGGCGAACAGCGACGAGGTCGAGAGCACCAGCGCCGCAAGCCCGCTCGGCATTCGCGCGGCGGCTTCATAGAAGGCGATGAAGGCGATAGCGAAGAACAGCACGCCCTGCAACGCGACGGCCGGGCGGTCCTTGCGCGGGATCGCAAGCGGCACGCCGCGCAGCCCGCCGTAGCCGAGCAGGATGAGGCCTGCGAACACCATGCGCAGCGCCACCGACCAGGGCGCGGGCGTGACGCCGGCCTGCATCGCGGTGGCCAGCGCGCCGCCGCCCCAGAGCAGTGCGGTCAGCGCGAACAGTGCGGCGGTCATGGTGCGCCGGTGTCGTCGCGCAGCGCGCGCCAGCCGCCCACGTCGATCCGCGCGCTCTCTGCTTCGAGCCGGGTGAGGGCGGAATCGAGCGTGGTTTGCTCGCTGTCCGAGAGGCGCGCCAGCAGCCGCGCCTCGATCGCGCTGCCGAGCGCGGCGATCCGGTTGAACGCAGCCCGGCCGCTGCGGGTGATGCTGACCGCGGCGAAGCGGCGGTCGGTCTTGCCGGGACGCCGCACCGCGAAGCCGAGCTCGGTGAGCTGGCCGATGCCCCGGCTGACCGCGAACGGATCGAGCGCGCAGGCGCGGCCGATCTCGGACGCCTTGGCGGCATCGCGCTCGGCGATGACGGCGAGGATGCGCCAGCCGGCCTGGCTCAAGCCGAATGTCTCGCTGTAGAAACTCTCCAGCGGGCGCGCGATCTGGGCTGCGACCAGGAACAGGCGATAGGGCAGCCAGGCGCTGAGCTTCAGGCCATCATCGGAGGCACCGGCAGTCTGTTTCATGGCGAAAGGTTCGCACGGGTAATTGCAAAGTGCAAGCATTATGCAAAGAGACCGCAAGGCACGGATGCGCGCAAATCCCGACACACTTGTCACTCCCACTCGTCATGGCCGCCGCGCCAGATTGCGGCATGGCCAATGACGAACGGCCGCCGGCGCCGGAACTGCGCAGGGTCCCGGAGTTCGTCCAATTCGAAGGATGGAGAGCATCATGAGCAAATCAGCAGAGAACGATCGCGGCGGACTGGCGGGAATGCAGACCCCGCCGGTGGTTTCGCAGGAGGTGTGGGAGGCGGCGCGCCTGCAGATGCTGGTGAAGGAGAAGGCGCATGTGCGGGCGCGCGACGCGCTGGCGGCCGAGCGGCGGCGGATGCCCTGGATGGCGGTCGAGAAGCCGTATGTCTTCGAAGGACCGAATGGCAAGATGAGCCTGCTCGATCTGTTCGAGGGCCGCCGGCAGCTGATCATCTACCGCGCGTTCTTCGAGCCCGGCGTGTTCGGCTGGCCCGATCACGCCTGCCGCGGCTGCTCGCTCGGTGCCGATCAAGTCAGCCACCTCTCGCACCTGAACCAGCGCGACACCACGCTGGCCTACGCCTCGCGCGCACCGCAGGCCGACATCGCGCGGCTGAAGGCGCGGATGGGCTGGGACATGCCGTGGTACACCATCACCGACAGCTTTGACGCCGACTTCGGCGTCGCCGAGTGGCACGGCCACAACGTGTTCATCCGCGATGGCGAGCGGATCTTCCGCACCTACCTCGTCAACAGCCGCGGCGATGAATCGATGGGCACCGTGTGGAGCTATCTCGATATCACGCCGTTCGGCCGCCAGGAGCTCTGGGAGGATTCGCCGAAGGGCTATCCACAGGGCCCGACCTACAAATGGTGGAACTGGCACGACAATTACGAGGCCGAGACCGCGCCGAACGCGAAGTGGGCGGCAGTGACCGATGCCGGTGAAGCGGCATTCCGCAAGATCGCCGAGCAGGAACGCAAGGCCACCTGACGAGCCGCGGCAGGGAGGATGCGCGGCGTCCTCCCTAGCGCTCGTTGTCCTTGGCGGTCGCGAGTCCCTTCAGGGCGGACAGCATCTCGCGCAGCCCGCGGTCGAGGCGCTTGTCGCGGCGGATCACGACCGCGAGCCGGCGGTAGAGTTTGGGCGACAGCGAGCGGACGATCAGGTCGCGCTGCTTGGTCCTGGGAACGGCCATGCCGGGCAGAATTGCGCAACCGAGGCCGGCGCGCACCATCTCCTTGATCGCCTCGACGCTGCCGAGCGACATCAACGGCTTCAGTGACACGCCACCGCGCGCCAGCCATTCGTCGGCGGTGCGCCTGGTGTTGCCGCCGGGCTCGAACAGCAGCACCGGTCTGCTCGCCAGCACCTCCGGCGTGATCCGCGCCGGCAGCTTCATGTCGCGCGGCGCGATCAGCACGAACTCGTCGTTCATCACAGGCGTGACCTCGAAGCTGCGTCCCGACACCGGCAACGTCACCAGCGCGATATCTATCGTGTTGTCCTCGACCGCCCGCGCGATCTCCGCCGTGTTGCCGGTCGTGACCGTGATCTCCAGCGACGGCATTGCAGTCCGCAGCTCCTTCAGGATCGGCGGCAGCAGGAAGATGCAGGCGGTCGCGCCGGTGCCGAGCCGCACGCGGCCGGCGGTTCCCGTGGTCTGCTGCGCGACGGCGTCGACCGCCGAGGTTACGGCCGCGTTGATCTGATGCGCGTGCGAGAGCAGGGCGGCGCCGGCGGCGGTCGGCCTGGCGCGTCGACCGACCCGCTCGATCAGTGTCGCATTGAGGCTGCGCTCGAGCTGGCGCACCTGCAGGCTCACCGCAGGCTGCGTCAGCTGCAATCGCTCCGCCGCGGCAGAGAAGCTGCCGCTGTCGATCACGACGGCGAAGCTTTCGAGATAATCGAGGTTGAGGCTTTTCATCAAAGTAAGTTTTATACCGTTCATAACCAATCAAAGCTTCACTTATATAGCGCCGAGGCGCATGCTCGGGCAACAATGACGGCACGGGTGAGAGACGGAATGACGACAGGCAGCAACGGCGTCGTGGTCCGGGACGCGACGGACGACGACATGGCCGAGGTGCAGGGCATCTACGCCCATCACGTGCTCCATGGGCTCGCGACCTTCGAGGAAGTGCCGCCGACGCTCGACGAGATGCTTGGGCGTCGCGCCGCCGTGCTGGCCGCGGGGCTGCCGTATCTCGTGGCCGATATTGATGGACGTGTGGCCGGCTACTCCTACGCGACGGCGTACCGGCCGCGGCCCGCCTATCGCAACACCATCGAGGACTCGGTCTATGTGGCGGAAGCCCTGCGCGGTCGTCGTGTCGGCGCGGCGCTGCTGCAGGCGCTGATCGAACGAGCCGAGGTGGGGCCCTGGCGGCAAATGATCGCCGTGATCGGCAACAGCGGCAACGCCGGATCGATCGCGCTGCACCGTCGCATGGGTTTCGAGATGGTCGGAACGCTGAGATCGGTCGGCTTCAAGCTCGGGCAATGGGTCGACACCGTGCTGATGCAGCGGCCGCTCGGGCCGGGCGCGTCCACGCTTCCCTCGGACAGGGAAGCAACCCGGTGATCGCACGCCGGATCGTGGCCGCGCTCGGGCTGGCGCAACTGATCTCGTGGGGTGCGACCTATTATCTGATCGGCGGCTTCGGCGAGCAGATATCAGCGGATCTCGGCTGGAGCCGCGACATCGTCTATGGCGGATTTGCCGCGGCGCTGTTGGTGATGGGGGTGACGTCGCCGCTTGCGGGCAGATGGGTAGACGGTCGCGGTGGCCGCGAGGTGATGGTCGCAGGCGCCGTGATCAATGCGCTCGGCTGCGCCGGTCTTGCGGTCTCGCATCAGATCGGCACCTACTTCGCATCGTGGATCGTTCTCGGGCTCGGCATGCGGCTGACGCTGTACGATGCCGCATTTGCGGCGCTGGCCCGAATCGGCGGGCCGGAGGCGCGCCGCGCGATGTCCGGGATCACCTTGCTCGGCGGCCTGGCCGCCACCGTGTTCTGGCCGCTCGGCCACACGCTCTCGGAACACTTTGGCTGGCGCATCGCGGTGCTGGCCTATGCCGGCTTCGCGCTGCTGACGATTCCGCTGCATCTGCTGATTCCGAACCAGCGGTTTGCCGGCGTGTCGACCTCTGCGGCGACGGCAGCTCGGAAGCCGCTCGCGGTCGGCCGGCGGCAGTTGGCGGCGGCCGGTGGGCTCTATGCGGTGATCATGACCGGCGCGAACTTCCTCAATGCAGGCATGTCTGCACACATGATCGCGGTGCTTTCAGATCTCGGCCTCACGGTCACGGTGGCCGTATGGATCGCGACGCTCCGCGGCATCGGGCAGTCCGCCGCGCGTCTTTGCGAAATCCTGTTCGGTGCACGGCTCGATCCGCTCGCACTCAATTTGATGGCCTGCCTGATCATGCCGCTCTCCTTCATCGCGGGCCTGTTCAGCGGATCGTCGAAGGAGCTGGGGATCGCCTTCGCGCTGCTCTACGGCGCCTGCAACGGCATTCTGACCATCACCCGGGGAACGCTGCCGCTGATCTTGTTCGATCACCGCAGCTACGGCACGCTGGTCGGCCGGCTCATCGTTCCGAGCTTCGTCCTGCCGGCGGCCGCGCCCTTGCTCTATGCGATCGTGATCGACCGGTTCGGCAATGCGAGCGCGCTGTATCTCTCGATCGGTCTTGCGATGATGACGCTGCTCGCCGCCGTCCTGCTCAAGCTGCTGTTTCCGCCGCCGCTCGCGGCCGCGAGGCAATAGTCGTGTCGGCGGTGTCGATCTCAACCCGCCGCCGGCTCGCGCGGCAGCCACAGCGACAGCCAGCCGCCGAGCGCCAGCAGCGCGACGTTGCAGCCGAGTGCGATCGTGAAGGCATGCGTGTAGTCGTCGGCCTGCGGATGCGGGCCGAGCAGGCTGTAGAACACGCCGCCGATGATCGCGACGCCGAGCGCGGCGCCGATCTGGAAGGTCGAGATCATCATGCCCGATGCCAGCCCGGCATGACGCGGATCGATGCTGCCGATCACGGCCTTGATCACGGACGGCATCACGGTGCCGAAGCCGAGCCCGCCGCAGATCAGGCCGAACTCGAGGCTTTGCGGCAGCGCGCCGCCGACCGACAGCATCACGACGCCAAAGCCGACGACCTGGAGCGCAAAACCCAGCGCCAGCGTGCGCGCGCCGAGCCATTGCATCACCAGCGACGACAGCAGCGAACTGACGAAGAAGCCGGTGGCAAAGGGCAGGGTGGCGAGGCCGGCCGCGAGCGGCGAAAAATGCAGTCCGCTTTGCAGGTAGACCGCAAAGGTCAAATAGAACGACGACAGCATGTAGAACGCGAGTGCCATCACCAGCCCGATCACGAAGTCGCCGTTGCGCAAGAGTTGCAGGGCGACCAGCGGATCGCCGCCGCGGGCTTCGAGCCTCGCCTCGAAGCGGACGAAGGCGGTGAGCATCAGCGGCGAGGCCAGCAGCATCGCGACGATCCAGATCGGCCAGCTGGATTCGCGGCCCTCGATCAGCGGATAGACCAAAAGGCCGAGCGTGAGCGACAGCAGGATGACGCCGCCGATGTCGAGACGCTGGGCATGCTCGGCGCGTGAATCTGTCAGCAACAGCAGCCCGCCGATGAACGCGGCGAGGCCGATCGGCAGGTTGATCAGGAAGATCGCCTGCCAGGCCAGTCCGAACGGATGGGCCGACACCAGGACGCCGCCGAGCACCTGGCCGCAGATGTTGGCGAGGCCGAATGTCGCGCCGTAGAAGCCGAGCGCGCGGTCCTGTTCGGCCGTCGGAAACAGCACGCGGATCGAGGCGAGCACCTGCGGCGCCATCACGGTGGCGGCGAGGCCTTGCAGGATCCGTCCAGCCACGAGGACCGTCGGTGACCATGCGACGCCGCACAGCAGTGACGCGATCGTGAATCCGGCGACGCCGGTCAGGAACATGCGTCGTCGACCCAGGAGGTCGCCGAGCCGTCCGCCGGTGATCAGGAACACCGCGTAGGTCGCGGCATAGGCCGAGATCACGAACTGAACCTCGCTCGGGCTCGCACCGAGATTGTCGCGAATGGCCGGCAGCGCGAGGTTGACGACGTTGAAGTCGAGGATCGGCAGGAAGGCGCCGGTAAGCAGCACCGGCAACGCCAGCCATCGCCGTGGATCGGCTGCCGCCGGCCGCGTGTCGTGCAATCGAAATGTCTCGGTGGTCTCGCTGGTCACTTGGCCTGCTCCTCTGGGTAATCGGCGGCGTGCTGCGCCTGTCGATCGAACCCGGAAGATGGTCTGTCTGTTTGTGATAAGATATTGTCCAGGGATGCGAAGCGAGTTTGCAAAAATGCACAGCCCCCTCGACTGGAATGACCTTCGCCTCGTCCTCGCGGTTGCACGCGAGGGCAGTCTGTCGGGCGCGGCGCGCCGGCTCGGCGTCACGCATTCGACGGTGTTTCGCCGCCTCGGCGCGATCGAGACCGCGATCGGGACGCGGTTGTTCGAGCGCTTCCGCGACGGTTATGCGCCGACCCCGGCCGGCGAGACCGCGGCGGCATCGGCGGCCCGGCTCGAGGACGAGGTGCTCGCGCTCGAGCGCAAGCTCGCGGGGCAGGACCTCAGGCCATCAGGCACGGTTCGGATCACGACGACCGACACGCTCGGCGCGGTGCTGATGCGGCATCTGCCCGCGATGCGCGCCGCGCATCCGGAGATCCAGCCGGAGATCATCATCTCCAATGCGATGGCGAACCTGACGCGCCGCGAGGCCGAGATCGCGATCCGGCCGACACCGGCGCCGTCCGGGCTGCTGGTCGGGCGGCGGATCGCCGATATTGCCCATGCGGTCTACGGATCGCGCAGCTATCTTGCCCGGCGCGGCGACAACGATCTGTCGGCGCATGATTGGATCGGGCTCGACGACGCGCTGGCAGGAACCGTCATCGCCGGCTGGATGCGCGACAAACTGCACGCGGCGCGGATCGCCTGCCGCGTAGATGCGCTACCGGCGCTGCGCGATGCCGCGGCGGCCGGAATCGGGCTTGCCTTGCTGCCCTGCTATGTCGGCGATCTCGCACCGACGCTGCGCCGCCTGACGCCGAAGGCGCTCGCTGAGCCGCGCTCGGCGCTGTGGCTACTGACCCATGATGATCTCAAGCGCACCGCGCGCATCCGCGCGACGCTGGATTTCCTCGCCACGGCACTGGCGTCGGAACGCGCGCTGTTCGAGGGCAAGCGCGCTGACAGCGCTCGGCGCTAGACGGTCTTGCAGAGTTCACATCTGGAGGACGTTTGCCGGGATGTTGCCTGCTGTGCGATCAACTGGCGGCCGATGATGGTCGCGAAAGGCGCCGACGATCGTCTTCAGGATCGCGCGGGATCTGACGTCGGACAGTGCCGACAGCAGCACGATCTCGGACGGGGCCAGCGCAGGGAGGCCGAATTTCTCGCCAACCTCGATCGTTCCGGGAGGCGCCATCCGGCGCGAGAATATCGAAATCGCAAGGCCGGCTGAAACGGCCTCGGCAACGGCAAAGGCGCCGCAGCCAAGGAAGGTCTCGGTCCACGGAAGGCCTGCGGCGTCGAGCGCGCGAGTCGCGGTGTTGAGGATGCCGCAGGACGGTGAGGAGGCTGCCAGCCGAAACGGCTCGCCGGCGCGGTGGACAAAGCCGGGCGTGGCAAACCAGCCGAAATGATCAGGTCCAAGCACGTCGCCGTCGCGGCGGTCGTCCTCGCGAAATACGATCACCGCGTCGATCGAGCCGTGATCGAAGGCATCGATCAGGTCACGGGCATCATCGAGCCGGACCTCGATCGTGAGTGCCGGGTCGTGCGTGCTCAGCCGCGCCAGCACCGTGGGGAGCTCGGGCGCTCCGACGTGGGTGGCTATCCCGAGCGAGAAACGGCGGCGCGCCGACGACAGGCCGGCGACGGCGCGGTCGTGCGCGGCAAGGAAGGCGCGGGCGGACTCGAGAAACACCGCGCCCTGCGCCGACAGCCGCACCAGCCGCGGCGTCCGCTCGACGAGCTTCTGCCCGATCCGGGCTTCCAGCCGCTTCAACTTCACGCTGATCGCGCCTTGCGTGGTGCCGAGCGCATCGGCTGCGCGGGTAAAGCTCTTGAGATCGGCGATCGTCACGAACGCCTTGACGGCATCGACATCGAGGGTGGTCATGTCATTCATCCGGAATTGTTGTCTCTGAAATATCTAGTCATCCAATTCACCAATGCTCAAGCGGTGACTAGCTTTGCGTTGTGAAGCGCCGCGGCCACCCGATTCCTGCCGCTGCTGCCTCAATACATCGTGAGTCGATCGACCGACGCTGCTGCCAGCACCCTGGCAACAGCGCGCGGTATGCCGTTGGCTCGTCACAACAAAAGGCCCGATCATGTCAACTGAACCGAGCCGCCGCGGCACTGTCGTGCTGGCAGCCGCATGTCTTGCCTGCCTGATGTTTGGATTGGAGATATCCAGCATTCCCGCGATCCTGCCGACGCTGGAGCGGGTGCTGCATGCCGATTTCAAGGCGCTGCAATGGATCATGAACGCTTACACCATCGCGGTGACCACGGTGCTGATGGCGATCGGGACGGTGGCGGACCGCTACGGACGTAAGCGCGTCTTCCTGGTCGCGATCGCCGCCTTCGGCATCACCTCGCTGATCTGCGGCGTCGCCTCGAGCGTCGAAATGCTGATTGTCGCCCGGTTCCTGCAAGGCCTGAGCGGCGGTGCGCTGTTGATCTGCCAGATCGCGGTGCTGTCGCGCGAATTCCAGGGCGGCCGGCTGCGCGCCGTCGCCTGGGGCTGGTGGGGCGTGATCTTCGGCATCGGCCTCGGCTTCGGACCGATCATCGGCGGCGCCGTGGTCGCGGTGCTGAGCTGGGAATGGGTGTTCCTGGTCCACGTGCTGTTCGCGGCGGTTGCCTTCGTGCTGACGATCGGCGGGGTTCATGAATCGAGGGACCCGAAGGCGAGCAGCCTCGACGTCGCGGGCATCGTGACGATGTCGCTCGCGGTGTTCTGCCTCGCGTTCTACATCACGCAGGGGCCGGATCTCGGCTTCGTCAGTTCGAAGGGGCTCGCGATCCTCGGCGTGTCGGCCATGAGCTTCGTCGCGTTCCTGGTTGCCGAGAGGGTCAGCCGGCGTCCGATGTTCGATTTCTCGGTGTTCCGGATCCCGGCGTTCGCAGGCTCGATCATCGGCTCGGCGGCGATGAACCTCAGCTATTGGCCGTTCATGATCTATCTGCCGATCTGGTTTCATGCCGGCCTCGGCTATGACAGCGTGTCCGCCGGGCTGGCACTGCTCGCCTATACGCTGCCGACCTTGGTGATGCCGCCATTCGCCGAGCGGCTGTCGCTGCGCTACCAGCCGGGCCTGATCATTCCGGTGGGGCTGTTCACTATCGGCGCCGGATTCATGCTGATGAAGTTCGGCAGCGCCGCCGCACAACCGGACTGGCTGACGATGCTGCCGGGCTGCCTGCTCGCCGGAATTGGCCTCGGCATCACCAATACGCCGGTCACCAACACGACGACCGGCTCGGTCTCGAGCGACCGCGCCGGCATGGCCTCCGGCATCGACATGAGCGCGCGGATGGTCTCGCTGTCGGTCAACATCGCGCTGATGGGGTTTATCCTGTCGAGCGGCGTGCTGGCGCATCTGAAGGCCGTGCTGCCATCGATGGACGGCGCGCAACTCCGCGTCATCGCCGAGCGGATCGCCGCCGGCGACGTTGCATCCGCACCAGAGCTGACCGGGTCGATCGTGCATCAGGCACTCGCGAGCGGGTTCGGTTGGGTGATGCTCTATGGCGGCATCGGCGTCTGGATCATGGCGGCGATCAGCTTCCTGATCTTCAATGCGCGGCAGGTCGCGCAGGCCCAAGCCCAGGGCACCAAGTGAGACGCCGCCGCTGCGCCCGCCCTGAGGAAAGGGGCGGGCAGGCGGGATCTGTCACTTCACGAGGGTCAGCAGCGGCTTGTCCTTCTCGACGATGTAGGTCGCAAGCTCGCTGGCCGTGACGTCGCCGACGTTCTTCGCCGCGTGGACGGCGCCTGCGGGGATGAACAGCACGTCACCGGCCTTCAGCGTTGCCGGCGATCTGCCGTCGACATCGTATTCGAGCGTGCCGGCGAGCACATAGATGATCTCTTCGCCGGGATGGGTGTGCTGGCCGAACGCCTTGCCAGGCGCGATGTCGACGCGCACCTGGACGGCTTCACGTCCGGGGGCGCTGAGGTCATGGCGTTGCAGGTCGGTTCGGGTGATGCCGGCCGGCAGCTCGGCCTGCGCGCTCGGGATCGTCAGGAGACTTGCAGCGAACAAGGCCGTCCTTGCGAGAAGGCGCGTCGCCGTCAACAGCTTGCTGGTCATCTTGGACTCCAGGTTTGTCGTCTGAATCTGTCCGGCCGCGAACCGGCAAGCGGCCGGTCCGCGTCGGAGGTCGTCATGAGCTGGTCTCAAACGAGGGTGGTCGTGACGTCGATGTTGCCGTGCACCGCCTTGGAGTAGGGGCAGATGCCGTGCGCGGCTTCGATCAGCTGCTGCGCAACCTCGCGCTCGACGCCGGGAATGTGGACGTTGAGGCGCGCGCTCAGGAAGAAGGCGCTGCCGGCCTGGTTCAGATCGATCTCGGCGTCGACCTCGGGCTCGCTCGCGAGCTTGACCTTGCGCTGGCCGGCCGCGAGTTGGATCGCGCCGATGTAGCAAGCCGACCACGCGGCGGCGAACAGGTTTTCGGCAGCCGGGTGCGGCTGCGGCAGCTTGACGTCGAGGAAACCGTCGCGCGAGCGGGCGGCACCGTTCGGGCCGGCGGTGACGTGGGTCTTTCCGGTGACGAGAACCTTGGCATTGGCGGTCATGGCGAACTCCTTTCGGTTGAATTTAAATCGTGTCCGATTTAATCGGATACGTGTCGAAATAAACCCCGCATTCGAGCGTGTCAAGCACTTCCGATTTAATCGGATACGATTTATATTGACCCGGACTTCACAAACTCCGGAGCCGCCCGTGACCCGCCTCGCCAAGACCGAAACCAAAGGCCGAAAACTCTCGAATTTTCTGTGCTTTGCGGTCTATTCGGCCAATCTGGCCTTCGGCCGCGCCTACAAGCCGATCCTGGACGCCGTCGGCCTGACCTACACCCAATACATTGCCTTGATCGCGCTGTCGGAGGCCGACGACCAGACCGTCAGTGCGCTCGGCGAGAAGCTATTCCTGGAATCCAACACGCTGACGCCGATCCTCAAGAAGCTGGAGCAGAGCGGCTATATCAGCCGCACCCGCGATCCCGCCGACGAGCGGCAGGTGCGGGTGAGCCTGACGGCGGCCGGCCGGCGGCTGCTCGATAAGGAGATCAACGCGTCGCTGGTCGAGGCCACCGGGCTCGGCGACGAGTTTCCGATCGTGCAGAAGAGCGTGGTCAGGCTGCGCGACAATCTGCTGCATCACATGCGCGGCGACTCGAAGAAGGGCTGAGCCTCCGGCGGCGACTGCCGCGTCACGCCGGACGAACTGAAACGGCGTTCTCAGAAGCTCACGTGAGTTAGCCCGACACAAGCTCGCGCAGCGCGGGGCGAGGCAGGCTCGTTTCGGCTCGATCCGATACAAGATGCACGGCTCCCGCCAGCGCGATACGGACAAGAAGGCCGTGCGGCTCGTTGTCGTGCAGGGACAGTTCGCCACCATGCCCACGCACCATGGCCTGCGCGATCGAAAGACCGAGCCCGAAGCCGCTCTTCTCGTCCATGGTGCGGGCCTCGTCGCCGCGGATGAAGGGCTTCAGCATATCGGCTCGAAGGTGCGCCGGAATCCCCGGGCCGTCGTCGGTGACGTCGATGACGGTGCGATCGGCGGATGCGGACAGCCGGATATCGACCTCGCTGCCGAACCGCAGCGCGTTTTCCACCAAATTGGTCACGGTGCGGCTGATCTCGCTGGGGCGGATCAGAAGCGATGCCCTGGTCGGGCCGTGGTAGCGCACGACATGACCGCAATCGGAGAATTGCTCGCACACCGTCTGCAGCAGGGCGGCCACGTTCACCAGCGTCGGCTTCGCCGCGCTGCCGCCGCTCAGGAATGACAGCACGGATTCCAGCATCGCCTGCATCTGGTCGAGATCGTGCAGGGTCTCCGCGCGCTGCGCGTCGTTCTCGATATATTCGGACCGGAGCCGCAACCGGGTGATTGGGGTGCGCAGATCATGACTGATGGCGGCGAGCATGCGCGTGCGATCGTTCATCAGGGTGGTGATGCGTTCGCGCATCCGATTGAGCGCGACGGCGGCAGCGCGGATTTCCTCCGGACCGGTCTCCGGAAGCGGAGCGGCCGCCTGGCTGACGCTGAAATTCTCGGCGGCGCGGGCAAAGGCGGAGAGCGGCGCGCTAAGCGCGCGACCGGCCCAGACGCCGAGCAGCGTGACGCTGACGAACAGGAACAGGAACGTGCTGACCCAGAATGCGCCGAAGAAAGGCGGCATTTTCGTCGGGCCGATCGTCGCTTCGACCAGGGCTCCGTCCGGTAACCGAACCGCCGCCGGCGCAGCCTTCGCGGAAAACTCATCGATATCGTCGACGTCGGGTGCCTCGGACGAAGCCCTGTCAGACGAGTCGGGAGCTGCATCGCGCAAGGTGAAGTGCAAGCGGGGAAAGGCCCGGTCGGCCGCCTGCAACAGCGCTGGGCGATTGGCCGCAGGCGCCTCGGCCAGAAGCTTGGCAACCAACTGGAACTGATGGATCGGCCGGTCCGCGAACGATTTCGGTTTCTGGCTGGTGAAGTAGAGCCCGATCAGCGCGTGGATCAGCACCAGCGACAGCAGGATTAGGGCCGCGATCTGGCCGCTGATCCGGCGGAAGCTGAACAGTGCGGCGATCCTGCGGGTCCAGCTCATGCGTCCTCCACATGCGGCGTGAAGATGTATCCGCCGGTGCGCACCGTCCTGATCACCGACGATCCTTCGCTGATGTCGAGCTTGCGGCGAAGCCGGCTGACCAGCACGTCGATGCTGCGTCCGAACGGACTGGCTGGCCGGCTGCGCGTCATGGTCAACAGGCCATCGCGCGTCAGGATCCGGCCGGGCCGCTCGCAGAACACCTGCAGCAGGTCGAACTCGGCGCTGGTCAGCGTGACCTGGGCGCCGTCGGGATCGCGCAGTTCACGCAGGCGCAGATCGATGGTCCAATCCTGGAAGCGCAGGCGGGCAGCGCTCTGGCCGGAGCGCCCGGCAAGGTCGGCCTGGGCCTGGCGGCGCAGCACGGCGTTGATCCGCGCCAGCAACTCGCGCGGGTTAAACGGTTTGGCGAGATAATCGTCCGCGCCCATCTCGAGCCCGAGGATCCGGTCGAGGTCCTCGCCCTTGGCTGTCAGCATGATGATCGGGATCGTCGAGTCGCCGCGCAGGCGGCGGCACAGGGTCAGTCCGTCCTCTCCCGGCAGCATCAGATCGAGCACGACGAGATCGAGCGAGTGCCCGGCAAGGTAACGATCCATTTCCCGGCCGTTCGAGGCCGTGGCGACCAGACAGGATTGGTCGCGCAGGTAGCGGGCGATCAGGTCTCTGGTTGGCAGATCGTCCTCGACGACCAGGATCTTTGGCGTATGTGCAAGCATGGTCCGCGACTGGGCCTCTTGATGAAGGGTGTCGTCGCGCGCGTTGCGGCGCGCTCAGCCATCAATCGACCAGCATAGGCGTCGCTTGTGGGCGGCATTGCGCCTTTTCGTAAGCATAATGTTTCTGAACTGTGAGCGGCGCACGCAGGCGGAAACACACCGGGCGGCGATCAGCGCTGCGTCGCGCTCACAGTCCCAAACCACTGGAAATAATCCCGCAATCCGGCAGCCACACCGCAGCCATCACCATCCCCTCACAACGGGTGACTTGTTCGCGAGGTGTGGAATGAAAACGTGGCGGAGCCTTGTCGCGGCGATCGTACTTGCGGTTTTTTCGATCCCGGGGACGTCGGTGACATCGCTGGTGACTTGGCTGTTGGTGGCGCCGGTGGCAGCCCAATCGGTTGATGCGATCACGATCGAAGGCAACCGGAGGGTCGAGGCGGAGACCGTCCGCTCCTATTTCAGGCCCGGGCCCGGCGGCCATCTCGATCAGGCGGCCATCGACGATGCCCTCAAGGAGCTGGTCGGGACCGGCCTGTTCCAGGACGTCAAGATCAATCGCATCGGCGGTCGGATCGTGGTTTCGGTGATCGAGAATCCCGTGATCGACCGAGTCGCCTTCGAGGGCAACAAGAAGGTCAAGGACGAGCAGCTCTCGGCCGAGGTACAGTCGAAGCCGCGGGGCACGCTGTCGCGGCCGATGGTGCAGTCGGATGCGCTGCGGATTGCTGAAATCTACCGGCACTCCGGCCGCTACGACGTGCGCGTCACGCCCGAGATCATCGAGCGCTCGAACAACCGCGTCGATCTCGTCTTCACCGTCGACGAGGGCGCCAAGACCGGCATCAAGACCATCGAGTTCATTGGCAACAACAGCTTCTCGGCGTCGCGTCTGAAGGACGTGATCAAGACCCATGAGACCAACTTCCTGAGCTTCCTCGGCAACGCCAACATCTACGACCCCGATCGCATCGAGGCCGACCGCGACCTGATCCGCCGCTTCTATCTGAAGCACGGCTATGCGGACGTGCAGGTGGTGGCCGCGCTCGCCGAGTATGACCCGGAGCACAAGGGCTTTCAGGTGACCTTCAAGATCGAGGAGGGGCAGCTGTACCGCGTCGCGACCGTGAGCTTCCAGTCCGGCATTGCCGGCTTCGATCCGAACAGCCTGCGCTCGCTGTCGCGCGTCAGCGTAGGTTCGCTCTACAACGCCGAGGCGGTCGAGAAGTCGGTCGAGGACATGCAGATCGAGGCATCGCGCCGTGGCTACTCCTTCGCAGTGGTCCGTCCGGACGGCAACCGGAATTTCGAGGCCCATACGGTGGGGATCGTGTTCCACGTGGACGAAGGGCCACGCAGTTATATCGAGCGCATCGACATTCGCGGCAATGGCCGCACGCGCGACTATGTGATCCGTCGCGAGTTCGACATCTCCGAGGGCGATGCGTATAATCGCGCGCTGGTCGATCGCGCCGAGCGGCGATTGAAAAATCTCGACTACTTCAAGACGGTGAAGATCACCACCGAGCCCGGCTCGTCCAGCGATCGCGTCATCCTGGTTGTCGATCTGGAGGAGAAGTCGACCGGCGACTTCTCGGTTTCGGGCGGCTATTCGACGACCGACGGCGCGCTCGCCGAGGTCAGCGTCTCCGAACGCAATCTGCTCGGCCGCGGCCTGTACGCGAAGGCATCGGTCAGCTACGGCCAATACTCGCGCGGCCTGACGTTGTCCTTTGTCGAGCCGTATCTGCTCGACTATCGCATCGCGCTCGGGCTCGATGCCTACTACAAGGAGCAGTTGCCGACGTCCTTCACGACGTATGGCGTGAAGACGATCGGGTTCTCGCCGAGGCTCGGCCTTGCCCTGCGCGAGGACTTGACCCTCCAGCTGCGCTATTCGCTCTATCAGCAGGAAATCTCGCTCGATAGCGCCTATAACAATTGCAACAACAATGCGGCCAACACCTCGCTCGCGTTCAATCCGACGCCCGCCTACATCCAGAGTGTGCTCCACGGCATCGACCCCACCAATTCGGTCTCTTCGGGGCTTTACGGATATGGTTGCTATGGCGACGGCGAATCCACGCTGCCGGTGCGTGAGGAGTTGGCGCAGGGGGCAACCTGGACCTCGGCGGTCGGCTATACGCTGACCTACAACACGCTCGACAACAACAAGAACCCGACCGACGGCTTGCTGATCGATTTCAAGCAGGATTTCGCCGGCGTCGGCGGCGACGTGAGCTATCTGAAGAGCGCGATCGACGCGAAATACTACACGCCTTTAGTCTCCGATCTGATCGGCCTGATCCATTTGCAGGGCGGCCTGCTCAGCAAGGTCGGAAACAATGATCCGCGCATGCTCGATCATTTCCAGATGGGGCCGAACCTGGTGCGCGGCTTTGCCACCGGCGGCATTGGGCCGCGTGACATCACCTATGCGAGCTTCGGGGCGACCGGGGATGCGCTCGGCGGAACCAAATATTGGGGTGCGTCGATGGAGTTGCAGATGCCGTTCTGGTTCCTGCCCTCCGAGGTCGGGCTGAAGGGCGCGGTCTATGCGGACGCCGGCTCGCTGTGGGACTACCAGGGCCCGACCTCGTGGGCCGCGACGGGTGAGGTGAATACGGCCGCCTGCAAATGCGGCCTGCAATACGACGACGAGAACGTGGTGCGGACCTCAGTCGGCATCGGCCTGATCTGGGCGTCGCCATTCGGCCCGCTGCGCTTCGACTACGCGGTGCCGATCACCAAGGGCAAATACGATATCGTGCAGGAGTTCAGGTTCGGCGGCGGAACGTCGTTCTAGGGCGATGGCTTCGTGTATCGTCGCCAGCGGCAGCGATCCAGCGTGATAAGTGCCATGCCGTCGGGCGGCTTGCGGTATCGGACGAAGCGGGGCAGGCTGGGCCGGTTCAATTCCGATCCGAGGCAAGATCATGTCACGCGTGTCCGTCAAGACCAGGAACGACCTGCCGGCCGAGCTCAAGCCGCTGTGGGACAAGATGACCACCTACGGCGCATTCGAGAACCAGGCCGGCGTCATGGCGCAGCGGCCGCCGATCTTCAAGCACATGTGGTCGCTGCTGGTCGATCTTGCCGACGAGGCGGTGGTCTCGAAGCGGCATCTCGAGCTTGCGCTGGTGACGGTGTCGCTGTTGAACAAGTGCGACTACTGCGTCTCGCACCATGCGCCGAAGCTCGCGATCCAGGGCGTCTCGGAGGCGGGCGCCGAGCGCTTGCTCGACTATCAGGATCACCCCGAGCTTGATTCGCTCGACAGGCTGGTGGTCGAATATGCGATCGCCATCACCAACAATTGGAACAAAACCCGCGACGAGATCTTCGCACGCCTGCGCGAGCATTTTTCGGAAGCGCAGATCGTCGAGCTGACCTGGCGGATCGCGCTGTGCGGCGCCTTCAATCGCTTCAACGACATTTTGCAGCTCGACGTCGAGCAGGGCGTCCCGCAGCGCGAAGCCGCGGAGTGACGGTCTGACCCAGCGATCCCTGCATGCCCATTCCGCGCCGAGACCAAGGAAACATCGGCGGCAAGTAAAAAGGAACCCCTCCCGTTCGGCGGGCGCATCCATAGGTACACGCCCTAGCATCGCGGTAGCGGCCCTGGCCGCTGCCAGGCTCGCAAAAAAGTGAGCCGGCGCGGTCCTTCGTTGTCGGTTCCGGTCCGGCCCGTTCGTCTTTCAGCCAGAACGAACGCCATGGGAGTTCCGGAATGAGCAATTCGACCTATCGCTGGGTGATCGTCGCGGCCGGCGGCCTGCTTGGCTGCGTCGCGATCGGCGGCATGTTCTCGCTGCCGGTGTTCCTGCAGCCGATGGCGCGGGAGACCGGCTGGTCGGTGACCGGGATCTCCAGCGCGATGACCATCGGTTTCCTCGCGATGGCCTTCACCAGCATGATCTGGGGCACGCTGTCCGACCGGTTCGGGCCGCTCCCGGTGGTGCTGACCGGATCGATCGTGCTGGCGGCAAGTCTGGCGCTGGCAAGCCGGGCGACCTCGCTGCTGGCCTTTCAGTTCATGTTCGGCGCGCTGGTCGGCGCGGCCACGGCGGCGATCTTCGCGCCGATGATGGCCTGCGTCACCGGCTGGTTCGACACCCATCGCAGTCTCGCCGTCTCGCTGGTGTCGGCCGGCATGGGCATGGCGCCGATGACCATGTCGCCGCTCGCGGCCTGGCTGATCTCCCACCACGACTGGCGGACCGCGATGCTGATCGTCGCAGGCGTGGTCGGCGCGATCATGATCCCGGCGTCGTTGCTGGTGCGGCGCCCGCCGGCGCTGCAAGGCGACGCCCCAGAAGCAGCGGTCTCCGCCAACGGAGAGCCGCCGATGTCGCTGGCACAGGCGCTGCGTTCGCCGCAATTCCTGATCCTGATCACGACCAATTTCTTCTGCTGTGCCACCCATTCGGGGCCGATCATCCACACGGTGAGTTACGCGGTGACCTGCGGCATTCCGCTGGTTGCCGCGGTCACGATCTACAGCGTGGAGGGGCTCGCCGGGATGGGCGGTCGTATCGCCTTCGGCCTGCTCGGCGACCGCTTCGGCGCCAAGCGCGTGCTGGTGCTCGGCCTGCTGGCACAGGCATTCGGCGCGCTCGGCTACGTCTTCGTGCGCGAGCTTGCCGCATTCTATGCGGTCGCGGCGATCTTCGGCTTCATCTATGCCGGCACCATGCCGTTGTATTCGGTGCTGATCCGCGAGAATTTCCCGCTGCGCATGTTGGGCACCGTGATCGGCGGCACCGCGATGGCCGGCAGCCTCGGCATGGCGACCGGGCCATTGGCCGGCGGCCTGATCTACGATGCCTTTGCGAGCTATACGTGGCTCTATGTCGGCTCCTGGGCCACGGGCCTCGGCGCGTTCCTGATCATGATGACCTTCCGGCCGATGGCCTCGGCGCGACCCACCGCGGTGCCCGCTCCGGCTTAAGCTGGCTCAGCGCGTGGAGCGATCGTTCGCTTCACGCGCGGCTGCGCTTCGGCCGGCGGATCGCGCGCACCTTGTTGTTGCTCGAGCCGCTGCCGCAGAAGAAGCGGTCCTTGCCGTCGGATTCGAGCCCGGAGACGAACGTGCCCTTCGGCATCTCCAGCCGCTCCATGACTTCGCCGGTTTGCGGATCGATCCGCCTGACGTCGCTCTGGTCCTCTTCCCAGGTGCCGTGCCAGAGTTCGCCATCGACCCAGGAGACGCCGGTGACGAAGCGGTTGCTTTCGATGGTGCGCAGCACCTTGCCGGTGTCCGGATCGACCTGCACGATGGTGCGGTCGCGATACTGGCCTACCCACAGCGAACCTTCCGCCCAGGCGAGGCCCGAGTCGCGGCCGCCGCCGGGCGCGGGGATGGTGGCGATCACGCGTCCGCTGCTCGGCTCGATCTTCAGAATGCGGTCTTCGGCGATCTGGTAGAGGTGCTTGCCGTCGAAGGCGGTGCCGGCATGGGCCGCGATGTCGAGGGTGCGGGTGGTGTTGCCGCTGTCGGGATCGAACGCGATCAGCTGGCCGCCGGCCGCGAACCAGACCTGCTCGCCGTCGAAGCTGACGCCGCCGACGCTCTCGACGCCCTCGAAGGCATATTCCCGGATGATCTCGGCTTCAGACTTCTTCATGCTCCACTCCAGATTTTGTTCTGACGCGTTTTCTTTGCGCGAACCGGTACCCACTTCGCGCGAAAACGCTCCGATTGCAGCCCCATGCTAGCCGTTGGGCAGCGGGGCAGGGAGTAACAACGTCGTCGTGAATCCCGGCACCGGGGGCGTCATCCAGCGCCGGGCCCGGGCGCGACCGACCGACTGCACCTTGCCGGTGGCCGCCAGCGCATCGAGCGCGCGCTGCACGGTGCGCTGGCTCGCCCCGAGCGCGACCGACAGCGCCGAGCTCGACCAGGCCTCGCCGTCGGCGAGGAACGCCAACACCGCCGCATGCTCTTCCTCGACTGGCAGCGCCAGCACGCTCACCTCACGCCGGCCGTGCGGCTCCAGCACGAAGCCGTCGGGCGTGGCGCTGAGGTCGGCGAGCGGCCGCAAGGCCCGGCGCAGCCGCCCGATTTCGACCCGCAGCCGCGCCCGGTGCGATTCATCGGCGTGCTTGCCGCGAAAGGCGCGCGCGATCAGCGTGCTGCGCGACACGTCCTGCGGCCAGGCTTCGCCCAGCGCGCGGGCGAGCGCAAACAGCACCGGACGCCGATTCAGAGAGATCGTTGTCCGGGCATCGCGCACCGCGTAGCGGCAGGCATCGACGACGAGCGCCTTCGACGCCATCAGGGCCTCGACTTCCTCGAGCAGCAGCGGCCGTTCGCTGCCGCGTGCGATCAAGCGTGCCGCGGGCGTGGCGAGCAGGTTCGCGGTGCTCTCGACCTCCGCTGCAAGCGCGGCGATGCGGGCGCGCCGTGCGGCATCCCTTGCGCGGGCCAGTGCTTCGCGGGCCGGCTTGGTGCGCAGCCGCCGCATCGCAATCCCGGCGACGACCAGTTCATGGCCGACGCGCAGCGCCGGCGGGAAGGGCGCCGGATCGAGGTCAGACAGCATGCGCTCGGCGGCATCGAGGCTCCCGATCAGGAGCAGGCGGCGGATCTCGAGATAGCCGGCATGCGCGGCGTTGAGCGCATCGCCGCGCGCCGCGAGCGTCGCGCGCGCCGCGGCGAGGCTCTTCGAGGGAAAGGACAGGTCACGCGATACCAGCGCGATCTCGGCCTCGGCCACCACGCAGCGCGCCCGCGCGATCGCCTCGCGTGGGCCGAACGCGCGGCCGGCGCGCCGCAGCAGCTCCTTGGCGCGGGCGAAATCGCCGAGCCTTGCCATCGCGATGCCGCGCAGCGCCAGCGCCGGCGCGTCGTCGCGCAGGGCCACCCGTTTCAGTGCGCCGAGGGGATCACCCGCCGCGAGTGCGCGCGCCGCAGCTGTAATCAGCGAGTCCATTCGAATCCCGACACACTTGTCACTCTCGCCCTCCGAGGCCCGGTCCTAACCTAGCACATGACGACATGGATCATCTCCAGAGAGATCGAACGATGAGCGGTATCGAAACACGTGACGATCGGTTGAAGGGCAGGCCGGGCGGGCGCGGTTCGACGGCGGCGCGCTGGCTGTCGCTCGCGGCAGCGCCGACCTTCGCGGTCATGGCGCTGCTGGCGACGATGACGCCGGCCGACATGATCTGCGGCGCCATGCAGGGGCCGCTGTCATTGCAGGGCATGGTCCCGATGTACGTGCTGATGAGCGCGTTCCATCTGGCGCCGTGGCTGCGGCTGTTCCGATGACCGGCTCATCCCTCCGGCAGCGTGAAGACCGCGCAGGGCCGTGCGATGCCGCGCAGCTCATGGGTGCCGAGCGCAACCAGCGGCATCTCGGTCGCGGCAGCAACGGCTTCCGAGACCAGCACGCTCTGCTCCAGCGGTTTGCACAGGCCTTCCAGCCGGCTGACCAGATTGACCGCGGCGCCGATCGCAGTGAAGTCGAGCCGGTCCGCGGCGCCGATATTGCCCCAATGCACCTCGCCGAGATGCAGCGCCGCGCCGAATGGCAGGGGCGGCAGGCCGCGGCTGCGCCGCTCGGTGTCGAGATGCGCCATGCCGACGCGCGCCGCCGAGACCGCGCGCAACGCCGCCTCGCATGCGCTGCGCGCGCTGATGGTGACCGGAAAGATCGCGAGCAGGCCGTCGCCGATGAATTTCAGCACCTCGCCGCCGAAGGCATGGATCGCGCCGGCGATGCGGTCGAACCAGGCATCGAGCGCCGCGATCACCTCGGCAGGCGGACGGCTTTCGGAGAGCGCGGTGAAGCCGCGCAGATCGGCAAACAGCAGCGCGGCGCGGATGGTTTCGCCGGTGTTGCGCCGCAAGGGCGACGCCAGCACGCGCGCCGCGCTGCGCCGGCCGAGATAGGCCTCCAGCGCCGCCGTCAAGGTCGCGCGCGCCGCAAGCGCGGCGAGCGGCGCGGCCATGAAACGCGCCGCCTCGCGCAATCGATCCGCCTCAGTGGGCGTGAAGGGATCGGCCCCGATCCAGCTCAGGGTCGGACCATCCGGCCGCGTTCCGATCGTATCGTCGTGGATCGGGCCGGGCGCGAGGCTATTGAGCCAGCGCCGGCCGGCATCGCCGGATCCCACCATAGCGGGCATCGCAAAGGGTTGTTCCGGCGCGAAGCCGAGCGCCTCGATGACCTCGCCGGTGTCGGCGCGCCACAGCCAGGTCCGCCTGGCGATCAGCGGGTGCGGAACTTCGAGCGTCAGCGCACCGCCGGCAAGCGGCAGACCATCCGTGATAAGGTGGCTCCCGAGGTCCGCCAGCAACCGGTTGGCGCCCGCGGTCTCGGCGGCGGCGTCGACCAGCCAGCTCAGTGTCGAGGACATCTGCATCACCCCATCATGCGATTGACGCACCGCCCTTGTCACGAATTATCCCGAAACCTGACCGCCCATGGAGGATAGACCGATGACCGAAGCCTTCATCGTCCAACGCGAGATGCAGATCGCAGCCCCGCGCGCAACGGTGTTCGCGTTCCTGACCGACCCGCAGAAGATCGTCAGCTGGATGGGATTAGAGGCCGAGACCGAGCTGCATCCCGGCGGGCTCTATCTGCTCAAGGGCGTCTCCGGCGATCTGTCGCGGGCGGCGCGCGGTGCGTTCCGCGAGGTCGTGCCGGTGCATCGACTTGCCTACAGCTTCGGATGGGAAGGCGGCGCCGAGGTGCCGCCGGGATCCAGCCTGATCGAGATCGACCTGATCGACAAGGACAGCGGCACGCTGTTGCGCATGACCCATAGCGGCCTGCCGAATGCCGAGCAGTGCGCGGCCCATGACAAGGGCTGGGCGCACTATCTGAGCCGGCTTTCACTCGCGGCGGCCGGTCGGGATCCCGGACCGGAACGCGGTCCGCCCGCCTGAGAGTCGTTTTGCGTCATGTCGGCCATTTCGAACCAAGGATGATCGAGCAGAAGTTCGTCCTTCTGTAGTTCATGTCCTTCAGCGCCAGCACGTCGGCCTTGACGTTGCCAAAGGTGGTGTGCGGCTTCTTGATGGTGCCGCTGGCGAAATGATCGATGATGTTCTCCTTGAAGTTCGCCTCGCGCGGATGGTGCGCGCAGACGTGGTCGCGGTGTGCATCGGAGAAATCGTCGTAGGCGATGCCGAGTACGTCCATCTCGACGCCGGCGGTGACCAGCGCGACGGTCGGACGCATATGCTCGGGAATGCCGGGCGTGGTGTGCAGTGCGATCGAGGCCCAGACGTCGTCGATGTCGCGTTCGGGTATGCCGTAACGCCTGAGGAAATCGCGCGCGGCGTTGGCGCCGTCGACCTCGAAGCGCAGATCGGGGCTCGCATGCGCCGGCGTGAGGCCCATGTCGTGGAACATGGCGCCGATATAGAGCAACTCGGGATCGAAGTTCAGCTTGCGGCGGTTGCCGGTCAGCGCGCCCCAGAAGAACACGCGGCGGCTGTGATTGTAGAGCAAATCGTCCTCGGCATCGCGCACCAGCTGGGTCGCGGCGCGGGCCATGGCGCTGTCGGGTACGCGGATGCCGGCGATGATCTCGGTCATTTCAAGACGCTCCTCGATGTGGCAAGACGAGACCATGGCGTGGGATCACGCGGGCTCGGCGCTCGCTTCTGCGGTGTGTTCTGGATCGCCTTCCGGCGTGATCCGTGGCGGCGCTGTTGTCGCTTGTTCTGGGCCGATCCCGCAACGATCGCGCGCCGCCGGATCGGGCCAACGAGACGTCGTTTCGCGCCAGCGGGCAGGGAGAAGGCATGGCGGTTCAGAAGGTCGCGGTCGCGATTCACGAGGGGGTTCAGGCGCTCGACGTCGCCGGTCCGGTCGACGTGTTCGCGGAAACGAACGGCTTTGTGCCCGCAGGCGATGGCTATGAGACGGTGCTGGTTGGCGCCACCCGCGAACCGCTGCGCGCATCGAACGGCATGAAAATCGCGGCCGACCTCAGCTTCGACGAGGCAAGGCAGAAGTTTGATATCCTGTTGGTTGCCGGCGGGCCCGCGCTGCCCGAGGCCGCGCCGGATCCCGAAATGACGCAGTGGCTGCGCGGGGCGCCGGAGCGCGCTGAACTCTACGGCTCGATCTGCACCGGCGCCTTCGCGCTCGGCCATGCCGGGCTGCTCGACGGCCACAAGGTGACGACGCATTGGCAGAACGCGCAGCGGCTGGCGGCGCGCTTTCCGGCCGCGGACGTGATTCCCGATCGGATTTACATCCGCGACGGCAGGCTGATGACCTCGGCCGGCGTGACCGCGGGGATCGATCTCGGGCTCGCGCTGGTCGCCGAACGTCATGGGCCGGAGGTTGCGGTCGCCGTGGCAAAGCGGCTGGTCGTGGTGGTGCAGCGCCAGGGCGGGCAGTCGCAGTTCAGCCCCTATCTCACCGCGCCAGTCGACGAAGCCTCGCCGATTGCGCGGGCGCAGGCGCATGTCATGGAGCAGGTCGGCGCGCGCCACACGCTGCAATCGCTGGCGGAGGCCGTCGGCATGAGCGTGCGCAATTTCGGCCGCGCCTTTGCGCAGGAGACCGGCATCACACCGCACGAATTCGTCGAGCGGGCGCGGGTCGATGCCGCGCGCCGGCTGCTCGAGGGCTCGGACCGGCCACTGAAAGCGGTTGCGTTCGACTGCGGCTTCGGTTCGGCCGATCGGATGCGCATCGTGTTCACCGAGCGGCTCGGCGTGTCGCCGGCGCAGTACCGGTCGAGCTTTCGCAAATTGTGATGCGGTTCATCAACCGCAGGCTGTATCGAGGCTAGCATCATTCCGCCCCATCTCTGCTCCGGAGAGGCCGCCATGGACGCACTCACACTCTTCATCATCCGTCATGCCGAGAAGCCGGACGACGGCTGGCCGGGCCCCGGCTTCACCGCAAACGGGGTGTCGGATACCGAGTCGCTGGTGCTCCGCGGCTGGCAGCGCGCCGGCGCATGGGCGGCGTTGTTCGGCACCGAACTCACTGGCGGCGACTATGCCAAGCCCGACGCGATCTATGCGGCGATGCCGGGCACGACGCCCAATCAGCCGCCGTCGAGCCGTCCCGCCGAGACGATCTCGGCGCTCGCCGCGCGCCGCCACCTGAAACCGAACGAAGGCTTTGCCAAGGGGCAAGAGCCGGCGCTGATGAAGGCCGTGCTGGCGTCGAAGGGCATCGTGCTGTTGTGCTGGGAGCACAAGACGATCATCTCCGACATCCTGCCGCTGATCCCGGTCAGCAAGGGCACGCCGCCGACCAAATGGGAGGGCGACCGCTTCGACGTCGTGCTGCGGTTCGAGCGCGCCAAGGGCAATGACAAATTCGCCTTCAAGCAGCTGTTTCCGAAATTGCTGTCGGGCGATTCCGATAGGCCGCTGGGGAGCAGCTGAGCCGCGCGGCGGCCGCGCCGATCAGTCGAAGCCGAGCGCCTTGCGCGATTTTCGCGTCAGCTTCGCCGCGATCAGCGCATGCGCCTGATTGAGATAGGCCTTGAGCTCTGCGTCGGGCAGGGCGTCATTCCGCACCAGCTGCACCCATGTGGCGCGCGCCAGATAGGGCGCGGGCCGCGCCAGGCCCTGCTCGATCAGGAGCTGGTAGGCCATGGACGAGGTCTTGAACATGAAGCCGCCGGTGCTCTCGATGATGCCGCCGGCCAGCGCGAACATCTTGCCGCCGACCTTGAACACCGACGTGCCCTCCCATTGCACCACTTTGGTGGCGGCGGGCAGTCGCAGGCAATGAGCTTCGAACGTTTTGGGGCGCATGAGGACTGGAAGGATTTTCAAAGCCATAAGCCGGCGGCGCGCACGTCGGCAAGTCTGGGGTGGGGCGGCGACTATGACTGCTTGGTTGCGGCTTCGCCCCCGAGGCCTCACGCAAACGTGGGTTGCGATCTTTCTGTCTGGGTATATCGTAAGATATGTTTTCAGTAAGGAAAGACCGATGAGAAAATCAAGGTTTCATGACCGGCACGACGATGGCTTCCGGTTCGGGTTTTTCGCCATTGGCCGGCACGGCCGGGGCGGTCATCGCTTTGGCCGTGGCGGGCATGGCTTCTTCGGCCGGGGCGGCGGCGACTTTCCGGGATCGCGGCGGCTCTCGTCGCAGGATCTGCAGCTCGTCATCCTGGCGTTGCTCGGCGAGCAGCCGGCGCACGGCTATGAGCTGATCAAGACGATCGAGGAGCGGTCGGACGGCTTCTACAGCCCGAGCCCGGGCGTGATCTATCCGGCCCTGACCTTCCTCGAGGAGATCGGACATGCCAGCGTCACCCAGGACGCGGCGCGCAAGCTCTACAGCATCACCGAGCAAGGCAAGGCCTATCTCGGCGATAACCGTGCGACCGCCGATACCATTCTCGAGGCGTTGTCGCGGATCGGCCGCCGCATGGAGGAGGTGCGCGAAGCCTTCGCCGGCATCAGCGATCTCGACAGTGAGGCGTCCGACGATATTCACCGCGCGCGTCATGCGCTGAAGAGCGCGCTGCGCCAGAAGCGCGGCTGCGATGCCGCCGAGGCGCGACGGATCGCGAAAATTCTCGACCGCGCGGCCGCCGAAATCCTGCGGCAATGACGCCGTCGCAAAGGAGACCCTTCATGTACAACGCCGAACCGCACAGCGCGATTGCTGACGCCCGCGTCGCTGCCGTCATCGAGCGCCTGCAGGCCACGCGCCGGGCGCCGGTGAGAGGCAATCCGATGCAGAGCGGCAGCCGTGATCCGCACGACTATGCCGAGCAGGGATTCTCGATCCGCCCGGAGCAGGGCGAGCTGATCTACCTGCTGTGCCGCGGCCTGCGCGCCAGGCGCGTCGCCGAGTTCGCGACCTCGGTCGGAATGTCGACGCTCTATTTCGCCGCCGCAATGCGCGACAATGGCGGCGGCACCGTGATCGGCTCGGAGATCGTGCCGGCCAAAGTCGCGGCCGCGAAGCGCAACCTTGCGGAGGCCGGCCTTGCCGATTACGCCGAAATCCGCGAAGGCGATGCACGCAAGACGCTGCGCGATCTCGGCGGCCCCGTCGACTTCATCCTGATCGACGGCTGGCCGGGCGAGAAGGGAGCGACACTGGCGCGCCAGGTGATCGAGATCGTAGCTCCTCAGCTTCGTGTCGGCGGCTATGTCGTGAACGACAATGCCGAGGCGGATTTTTTGGAGTTCGTGCGTGATCCCAAAAATGGCTTCGTGTCGATCACGCTGCCGCTGAAGGGCGGCACCGAGCTCTGCCTGAAGGTGGCGTAAGCGCCGTTCGGTCCAACGACAAGAAATCCGGCTGGCGTGATTGTGAGCCGCAACGGCATCACGCCAGGCTGGATTTCATCGCCGCTTCTTGCTCTTCTCTGGAAAAATCAGGAGCGAAGCGCCGCATGTCCGATGTTCCGCCAACCCATCCGCTTGATCGTCCTATCTGGAGCGCGCTGACCACGCGGCAGCGCGATCTCGCGGAAGGTGGCGCCGCTGCAAGGCGCTTCCCGCTCGCGATCGCACCCTTCGCCGACTTGGTCGACATGTCGCCCGAGAGCTTTGCCGCGCTTGGTGCGCTGCTGTCGGGGCCTGATATCGCGGTGCTGTTCACGCCCGATCCGGTCGCCGTGCCGGCGGAGTTCAAGGTGCTGCTGGCCGAGACCGGCGAGCAGATGATCGGGGTGCCCGCGGACTATTCCGCGCCCGGCGTCGAGATCGTCAGGCTCGGCGTGGCCGACGTTCCCGCGATGATGGCGCTGACGGAAATGACCAAGCCCGGTCCGTTCAGTGCGCGGACGCATGAGCTCGGCAATTTTTTCGGCATCCGCGTTGGCGGCGAGCTGGTCGCGATGACCGGGGAGCGGATGAAGCCCGGGAACTACACCGAGATGACCGCCGTCTGCGTGCATCCGGATCACCGCGGCCGCGGCTATGCGCAGGCGCTGCTGTCGGCGGTCGGCCGCCAGATCGTGGCGCGCGGCGAGATTCCGTTCCTGCACGTCTTCACCAGCAACGTCTCGGCAATCGCGCTCTACCGCCGCCAGGGCATGGCGATCCGCCGCCGTCTGCACATCACGGTGTTGCAGAAGCAGGGCGAATGAGAGGCTCACGTCAGCCGGTTGCCGGCAAGGTGCACCGTGCGCTTGTCGCAGCACGGATCGAACGGCGGACAGGTGGCGCGGGGCTCTCGACGTTGTGAACGACGCTTCCGTCAGGCCCGCCAGTCACAACCGCGTGGACGAGTCGCGGGACCCGGCTTGACGCCGCGGGCGCGGCGGTCGAAGGAGTGAGCGTCTCTCACGAACGACAACAGGAAAGTTTCATGACACGCGTGCGCTGTATCACCGAAATGGGCATGGGCGTCGACGTTCACGGTCGCGACGCCACCAAGGCTGCCAAGCGGGCCGTCTCGGACGCGATCCGCCATTCCAGCCTCGGCTTTTTCCGCATGCTCGGCAAGACCGCCAACGACATGTTCGTCGATGTCACGATCGCGGTGCCGAATCCCGAAGCGGTCGATACCGAAGCGGTCGCCAGGGAACTGCCCTATGGCACCAAGACGGTGAAGGCGATCGCGGGCGGGCTCGAGATTCCGTCGGATCTCGGCAACGACCCGATCCTGATCGCGAACGCCGCCGTCATCGTGAGCTTCGACGACGGGAAGTGACGAACGGGCAGCGGCGGCCGGCGTTTATTCGCCGCCCCTGAAATAGTCCGGCTTGGCGGTGGTCCAGGTCTCGCCCCAATGCTGGCCGCCGCCGTCGACGGTCAGCATCTCACCGGTGATGAACTTGCCGGACGGCGCGGCGAGATAGACCGCGGCTTCCGCGATGTCCCAGGACGTGCCCGGACGCATCATTGGATTGGAGCGTGGATAGGTGGCGCGCGCCGCCTCGCTGTACACGTTCCAGCCCTCGGTCTCGATCGCGCCTGGCGCGATGCAATTGATGCGGATGTTCAGCGGCGCCCATTCGACCGCCAGCGCGCGCGACAGCCCGATGACGCCGGACCGCGCCGCGATCGAGTGCGCGATGCCGTAGAGGCCGTGCGTCGTGACCACGACGATATTGACGATGCTGCCGGGATGTGTGCGATCGCGCCAGCGCTGCGCCGCGGCCTGCATCATGTACCAGGTGCCGTTGAGGTTGGTGTTGATGACCGCGTTCCAGCCCTTGATCGAGACGTCGATCGCGGCCTGCGGGAACTGGCCGCCGGCGCTGTTGATGAGATGATCGATGCGGCCATGCTCGGTCCATAGCGTATCGAACATCGCGTTGACCGCGTCGGCGTCCCTGATGTCGGCGACATGCGCCGATGCCTGCAGGCCGCGATGGCCGAGATGATCGACCAGCGCGTCGAGCTTGTCGGCATTGCGCCCCGCGACAACGACGTGGGCGCCGAGCCGGGCGAACAGCCAGGCGATGGCGCGGCCGATGCCACCGGCGCCGCCGGACACGACGACCACCTGACCGGCCAGCGCGTCGGCCGCGAACACCGTCGGATGTGTCGCGAGTTCGTCGTCGGAGAGGCCTGGAGGCATTCGTCGTCCGTGTCGGTTGGAGCTGTCGCGAGCCAATCTGTCCTATCGGCCGCCGCGCGGCAAGGCCGCACGGACCGCCGATACATTCGCGTGATCTGTGAGTCAGCTCACAGCTTTCGGTAGCAAATCCATCCAAGGTCACGTGGCGCGCGGCGCTGGCGATTGTGCGGATCGCAACCGCGGCGTCATCGTCGCGCGATCTGATTCGGGTATTCATTGATGCGGCCCCGGCAGACCTGCTGCGGGGTTCGAGGTGCTTGATTCTCAAAACCGGATTTGAGGAGGCGTTATGAAAGCCGTTGCGTTCTCCAACAACGACATGGCCGTGGTCGCCTGGACCTTCGGCGGCAAGCTCAAGGATTGCCTCGGCTTCGCCGTGCACCGGATCGACGTCAAGGCGGGAACGGAAACCGTGCTGCCGGCGCTGGCCACGTTCAAGGGCGAGCAGGCGACCGAAGGTCGTACCACCGCCGACGATCCCGTCCAGAAGTTCTTCTGGAAGGATGTCTTCGCCAAACGAGGGGGCACCTACAAATACAAGATCGTGCCGATGACGGGCGCCCCCGGCAAGCTCACGCCGATGCCGTTCGGTCCGCTGATCTCGAACCAGGTGCAGCTCAATCCGAACTACGGAACGCTGTCGGCATATTTCAATCGCGGCATCCTCGCGACGCAGGCCACCGCCCACAAGCTGACCGACGGATCGCCGGCGGGTGCAATGGTCGACGTTCTGAAGGAGCGGATTGTCAAGATCGGCGATCAGCTGCGCGTCGACCTTGCCGGAGACATGATCAAGGCGCTCACCATGTTGCCGGATGAAGCGTTGACCTCGAACGGGGAGTTGCTGCTCGCACTCTACGAATTCCAGGATCCCGAGCTGATACAGCATTTTGCGGCACTGCATAGCCGCGGCAGTCTGATCCTCTCCAACATGCCCAGCGGCAGCACGAAGACCGGCGATCTCACCAACGACACCTATGCCGAGGAGCGCAAGCAGATCAAGGCGGCCGGATTGACCGTCATCGACCGGTTCATGCCGAGCAACAGCATCGGCCACAACAAGTTCCAGGTGCTGGTCAACGGCACACCGCAGGCGGTGCTGTTCGGATCGACCAATTGCACGTCGAATGCGCTGTGCGCGCAGACCAACAACACGATCATCGCGCGCTCGCCGGCGATGGCTCAGGCCTATGCCGACTACTGGCAGCGGCTGAAGCAGGACACCGTGCCATCAGGCAATAACGGCAAGGCGCAGCAGGGGCCGGCGCTGCGCAGCGCCGACGGCGCCAAGCTGCCGACCATCACGCTGGAAGACAACAGCGGTACGGTCGATCTCTGGTTCTCGCCGAACACGCCCCAGCGTCGTGCCAGCAAGCCCGGACCAAACGAGCCGACGCCGCCCGACATGCAGATGGTGTTCGATGCGATCGCCGGCGCCAAGCAGGCGATCGTGTTTCTGGTGTTCGAGCCGGGCTCGCCGAGCATCATCACGAAGATCGCCGACGCGTTGAAGGCGAAGCCGTCGCTGTTCGTGCGTGGCGCGGTCACCGCGCCCCAGGCGTCGGGCGATTTCGCCGTCGGTATCACCGGCGGCGGCGCGGGGACCAGGCCGGCCAAGCGGCAGAAGGGCGATCCGCCATTGCCCGAGGATTACCGGGTGATCCATACCCGCGGCGTGACCAAATCGGACGCGTTCGGGCAGTGGGAGGCCGAGCTGAACCAGGCGGGCCACGCCGTGATCCACGACAAGATCGTCGTGATCGATCCGTTCGCCGATGATTGCGTCGTCATCACCGGCAGCCACAATCTCGGTTACAAGGCCTCCTACAACAACGACGAGAACATGGCGATCATCCGCGGCCATCGTGCGATCGCGGAAGCCTATGCCGCACATTGCCTCGACGTCTACGATCACTACGCCTGGCGCTACTGGCTGCAAACCAGCCCCAACACGGCCTGGCATTTCCTCGCAACCGACGACAGCTGGCAGAACAGCTACTTCTCGGCCGACAATCAGGTCAAATCCGCCGAGCTGTCGTTCTGGCTGTCGGCGACTCCGGCCGCAGAGGCGTTGCCGACGCCGGTCGATCAGAGCAGCACGCGCGTCCGCCCGGGCCTTCAGGCCGCGGTCGGTGGCGTCGCGCCGGCGATCGGTCCGCATGCCCGCGCGCCGCGCCGGCAGGGTGGCGCGACCAGGCGCAGCCCGGCAGCCGGCCAGCCGAGGGCCGCCGCGGCCGCGCGGAGCAGGGTCGCGAAGACCAAAAAGTCGACAACCAGAACTGTGAAAGCCAAATCGGCAAGGGCCAAATCAGCAAAGGTCAAGACCAAGAAGGCGTCGAAAGCCGGGAAGCGTCGGGTGGCGGCCCGTCCTGCCAAGCGCGCAAAGACGAAACGCGCGAAGACGTGATCGGGTGATCCGTCGGAGCGAGCTATCGAACGGGCGATGCGGATCGCGCCGGAAGGTTGAATAATTGCGGAGGGGGCGGGCTTCAATCGGCGCGCCGGATCACCTAGATTGTTTCGGCCTCCGATCGCCCGCCCTCCGACGAGTTCATCCATGCCCGACCTGTCTGCCTTTCCGATCACCAAGCGCTGGCCCGCGCAGCATCCCGACCGCCTGCAGCTCTATTCGCTGCCGACGCCGAACGGCGTGAAGGTCTCGATCATGCTGGAGGAGATCGGGCTGCCCTACGAGGTGCATCTCGTCGACTTCAACAAGGACGACCAGAAGACGCCTGAGTTCCTGTCACTGAATCCGAACGGCAAGATTCCGGCGATCCTCGATCCCAACGGTCCCGACGGCAAGCCGCTGCCGCTGTTCGAATCCGGCGCGATCCTGCAATATCTCGCCGACAAGACCGGCAAGCTGCTGCCTGAGGATGCCGCGCGCCGCTATCAGGCGGTCCAGTGGGTGCATTTCCAGATGGGCGGCATCGGGCCGATGTTCGGCCAGGTCGGCTTCTTCCACAAATTCGCCGGCAAGGACTATGAGGACAAGCGGCCGTTGCAGCGCTACGTCGCCGAGTCCGCGCGCCTGCTCGGCGTGATGCAGACGCATCTCGCCGGACGGCAATGGTTCATGGACGACGAATACAGCATCGCCGACATCTCGATGCTCGGCTGGGTGCGCAATCTGATCGGCTTCTACGGCGCGCGCGAGCTCGTCGAGTTCGACCGCTTCACCCACGTCGCGGCCTGGCTGGAGCGCGGCCTGAAGCGGCCGGCGGTGGAGCGCGGCTTGAACATTCCGAAGCGCGCCTAAGTGCGCTTCAGCAGCTCGTAGACGATCGGATTGTCGGCGCAGGCGCCAAAGCCGCATTCGAGCCGGCCGCAGTCTATGACAGATTCGTGTGCGCGCGCGGCGGCCTGAATGGCCATTGTCGCTTGCCTGCGGCTCCGCCAAGATGGCATCACGAGTTTGAGTTCACTTCCAGCCCGGGGCACCTCATGACGACAGACGCGATCAAGCCCGCAGTCCATCACAAGCATCAGCCCTGGTACAAGATCCTCTACGTCCAGGTGCTGATCGCGATCGTGGCAGGCGTCCTGGTCGGGTACTTCTATCCGAGCCTCGGCAAGGAACTGAAGCCGCTCGGCGACGGCTTCATCGCGCTGATCAAGATGATGATCGCGCCTGTCATCTTCTGCACCGTGGTGCACGGCATCTCCTCGATGGGTGACCTCAAGCGCGTCGGCCGGGTCGGGCTGAAGGCGCTGATCTATTTCGAGACGGTGTCGACGGTGGCGCTCGCGGTCGGCCTCTTGATCGGCGAATTATTGCAGCCCGGCCGCGGCTTCAACATCGATCCCGCCACGATCGATCCGAAGTCGGTCTCCACTTACGTGACGCAGGCCAAGGAGCAGGGCATCGTTTCCCATCTGATGGCGATCATCCCCGACTCTTTCTTCGGTGCGCTGGCGCGCGGCGACCTGCTGCAGGTGCTGCTGATCTCGATCCTGTCGGGGTTTGCCATCGCCCTGATGGGCAAGCCCGGCGAGCCGATCGCCGAGGCGATCGACAAGGCCGCCAAGATGTTCTTCGGCATCATCCGCATGATCGTCCGGCTTGCGCCGCTCGGCGCGTTCGGCGCCATGGCGTTCACGGTCGGCGCCTACGGTCTCGGTTCGCTGGTCAACCTGGCGGCGCTGATCGGCACCTTCTATCTGACCAGCGTGCTGTTCGTGCTGATCGTGCTCGGTGCGATCGCGCGGCTGGCGGGCTTCTCCATCATCCGCTTCATCGCCTATATCAAGGACGAGCTCCTGATCGTGCTCGGCACCTCGTCGTCGGAGACCGTGCTGCCGCAGATGATCCAGAAAATGGAGCATCTCGGCGCCTCGCGCTCGGTGGTCGGCCTCGTGGTGCCGACCGGCTACAGCTTCAACCTCGACGGCACCAACATCTACATGACGCTGGCGACGCTGTTCCTGGCGCAGGCTACCAACACCCATCTGACGATCTGGCAGGAGCTCGGCATCCTCGGCATCGCCATGATCACCTCGAAGGGCGCCTCCGGCGTCACCGGCGCCGGCTTCATCACGCTCGCAGCGACGCTGTCGATCGTGCCTGACATTCCGATCCAGTCGATTGCGATCCTGGTCGGCATCGACAAGTTCATGAGCGAGTGCCGCGCGCTGACCAATTTGATCGGCAATGGCGTCGCCTGCGTCGTGATCAGCCTCTCCGAGGGCGAGCTCGACAAGGACGCGCTGCACGAGACCATGGCGCACCCGCTCGAGCTCGGCGAGGCGCTGGAGCCGGGCGGGACAGGCTAGGGCAATATGACGGTATGGGCCGTCGAATGCGGCGCAGCCAAAATACCGAGGAACAACCCCATGCAAAGGAGCCGGCGGCGCCCGGCTTTGGCCGAACGACTTGACACGTCGGGCAACTCAGGGGTAATTTTCTAATATTCCGAAATGGCACGGGCCTCCGCTCACCCCAACGCATGTCCCAATAAGCCATGTCCCAATAAGCCATGTCCCACTAAGCTATGTCGCACAAAGGCATGTCGCACATTTGCGCCAAGCCCTGAGTGCATGATTCGCGATCAGACCTATTGTGATTAGTTTGCGCAATGGAGGACGGGCCTCGCCCCGGCGAAGGCCGCCGCACTCGGCGGACTCTTTCATGGTGCCCGAGATTGTTCGACACGGTCTTTGTCAGGCGTCAAAGACTCAGAGTTGGCTACCATTTGCCTTCCGTCGCATCTGCGTAGCCGCGCCTTCGATGAACTTTGCAAGCCACTCGAAATTGCTCAGGAGGCTTTCGGCGTGTCTGCGTTCCATCGAGCCGGGCGCAAATGAATCCGTCAACCGCCGTTGCCGCTCGGCGCGCGCGCGGCATGCCATGGCCCTGGTTTCGGCGAACTCAGTTGCTCGCGCTCGTGGCCTAACTTCCTCTCTTCCTCGATCAGTATCCGGGTAGCCGTTGCTCTGGTTTCCTTCCTCTTACCATCGCAAAGGTCAGAACACCTGTCTTGACCGGTATTCCAACGGCACCTGTCAGATAATCCGAATGGCAGAAAGCCTTGCGCGGTGCTTGGGCGACCTCAAGCGATGTCCCTGCAACGTGAGGCTGCTATCTTACTTTAATGCGGCATCCGCATTTCCGGGTGAGCGTGCGTTATCACCGACAGCGCGTCACTGGGCATCGGTGGCTGAGAGAGACATGTGCTCCCGCCCGTCAACGAGGACGGCGCAAATGGACACCCCGGACGACGCAAAGCGCGTGCCTCTGTCCTGCCCCAGATGCAAAGAGCCGGCCCCTTTGTATCTGAGGCTCCCGAATGGAGCGGGCGTCGTTGTGCATCTCTATCGATGCATTCGATGCAGGGAGTTGATCTGGGACGACTAGGAAAGCTTCACGACGCGCTTGGCTCGTGGCGTCCCCTTGGCGAGCCGTGCAGCCGGCGCCGCATTGGCCGCAGCCTCGACGTCGCGGGCTTCGCGAAGCGCACGCAGCCGTTCCATGTTCTTGCGGATGGCCTGCGCCTCGCGCTGTACATCGGCGATCGCACGCGCGCCTTCTTCGGCCGCAATACGCTTGCGCTCGGCGAGAGCAAGGCTTGCGGGCGAGGACTCCGGCGGCTTCCTGGCCATCGCTGATCCCTTTCCATAGAGGCGCCAAAGCCCGCCCAATCCTCAATCGAGGGGATCGAGCGGGCTGCGACGTCATCCCAGTACATCCGTGAGAATGACGCCACCGGCTTGCGACGTTGTGCTGGGCCGATACTGGCCCATCTCAGGAGAGCGCGTCAGGCGCGACATCCCGAGCTCGGTTCCGATTTTGTCGGAACGCAATGTTTCAAGCCAGCTGGAGATTCTCGGCGCTCGTCTTGCCGCGCATCTTGTCGGTCTTCAGCTCGAAAGAGAGCTTCTGGCCTTCAGCGAGGCCGGACAAACCGGCGCGCTCGACGGCGCTGATGTGAACGAACACATCCTTGCTGCCATCGCTCGGCTGAATGAAACCAAAGCCCTTCTGACCGTTGAACCACTTCACTGTACCTGTTGTCATCTTGTCGTCTCCAATGCGCATATGCGCCATCGTGCGCAGGATCGCGCGTTATCCATTCAACTGGCGATGTCTTTGGAGGAGGGCCGCTTTGACCATTCAACAAGGCGCAACGGCTAATCGAATAACCACAGTATATGCACTTCTCGCGCGAATACAAGCTCGCCGGTAGTGGGTTCCATCTCTGCTGTCGTTATGGTCGCATCAACGACCTCGGCGAGGGTGTCGCCTGGGTCGTGATCAGCCTCTCAAAAGGCGGACGTTCGACCAGGCAACCTGACACGTCAGGCATCAGGAGCATTCTTCTAGTATTCCGAAATTGCGCAAGCGTCCGCACCTGCGGAAATGCGGACATCTTTCGAGGTCGCTGAGGGGCGAGGGCCGGACTCGGCAACAATTTGGTTCACGTCCAGCGAAGCCGCGCCAGAATTGCGCGACCCATGATCCAGTCCTTGTCGCTTTCGGTGAGGAACGGAAGCTCCTCGGTGAATTGCGTTACGCGCTGCCGGTAGGTGGCTCTCGCGAATGAATTGGTTATATCGGTTCCCCAGTGGCATCGCTCCGGGCCGTAGGCGTCGAACAGGCGGTGGATATGCGGGATCACGTCACGGAATGGATAGGGTTCAGTCGAAATCAGCGGCACCGACGACAATTTTACCGACACATTCGGATATTTTGCGAGCGCGGCGGCCTGGACGATGGCTTCCGGCACCACGTTGTTGCTTGCGGATCCCGATGAATCGGCATGAGGGCGAAGACCCGCGCCGACGCCCATGTGGTCGATGATGAGCGTAAGTTGCGGGTGTCGCTCGGCGATGAGGGCGAACAGCGATGTCTGGCCCGATGTGAGAAACATCACGGGCAGGCGGGCCTTCTCCGCCGCCGGCCAGAACCAGTCCGCGGTCCCGTCTGTCAGCCATGCCGCTTCGCCGGGGCCGAAGTTCAGCCTCACGCCCAGCACGCCGGGCTGGTCGCGCCAGGTCGCAAGCCGTGCCGCGCGGTCGGGCTTGTCGATGGCGACACGCGCCATGATGGCGAATCGCCCGGGGTACCGTTTGACCGCCTCCTGGGCATAGTCGATGCGCTCGCCTTCGAGCGATGCCGGCGGAACGATGACGACGCGATCGACGCCGGCCTCGTCCATCAGTGGAATTATTCGCTCGATAGTGAAGGGCTCCGGAAGCTGCGGTTTGGCACCGGGGAGCCAGGGTCTTTCCGGCGTGCTCGCCGGCCACAGGTGAACCTGCGAATCAACGATCACCCGTTTTTGCTGCGCGACCGTTGTCGCGGCGTGCTGCATTGACAGCGCGACGCCGGTCGCGACGGTGCCGGTCAGAAAACTGCGGCGCGAAGGCATGCGATGTCTTTCCTGTTCTATCATTTTAGTCACGACGTGACGGTGATCGACACGGCGCCGCGCTGGATCAAAGCAAATTGGCCCGCAATATTGAGGATCACATCAGGAAATTGCGATCATGGAAATGGGGTTCAAAGGTCAATTTGCGGCGCTACAATTTTGAACTGCACATGTCGCAGTTGGTCAAAAGGCGACAAAGACGGCTGACCGGGCGACGTCCGCAAAGGGCCAATAGCGGTCATTCACTCGGGCGAAACGGCATAGTAGACTTGCGTTCCATTCCATAGCCGCGTCGGGGGCCGATGGGTTTCAAGATTACGCTTGTTTGCTGCGGGATTGATGCTTCTGTTGGAGCAATGGCGGCACAAGACATCCAAAATGAATTCAGCAATCACCGTCGATGGCATCGAGAGGTCCACTGTCATTACGAAAGTGGGACCCTGATCCTCTGCGGGACTAATGATTTTGATCAGGCCGGGCTAGCCTTTCTGGACGAGTTTGGCGACTGCCTCTCCGCATATCTCAAGGACCACGGTGCTGTTCGTGTGCTCTCAGTTGAGGCCGTGTAAACCCGCCACGGGTCGGCCTAGCGGGAAATCCGCTTCGGGTCAAAGGCTGCCCCGGCAGCGAGCATGCCCTCGGTCGGGTCACCTCTCGGAAGCGGACATCGCCGCGCCCTGGGCTGAGGTCAGCCATGGGCCAAAAGCTGCCGTCCGCACCGGCGATTGAGCAGGGGCCAGTGAGAAGTTAAAAGCAACCCAGAGGCGGGCTCCGACATGCGGCGCGATGGCGACCGCCTTCCTCCTAGATGCAAAAATAGGTGGTGCGCGCATTATGAATACGCAGAACGAGGACGTGGATTGGCTTAACCCTTGGATTCCGATTGAAAGCGACGAACAGCGGCAGGCACTGGAAAGCGAGCTGCATCGAGAGCTTACCCCCGGGCATCAGCTTGTCGGATTGTCCGTTGTCGCGCTCGCAATGCGCAGGGACCAAGATGACGTGCTGTTCCGGCTCCAAGATGGCCAAGTGGCGGTGGTTCATCTCACGTGGAAAGGCGGACCAGAAATTGACGCGCGCTGGCCGGAGACCGCCTGCTATTCGTCCTTGGGCGAATGGATCGAGGTTGCAATGAAGCCGGACCACTTGGACTTCAATAGTTGAACCCACAGGTCCGTCTTGGGTCAAAGGGCGACATCAATCAGCCTTGGCTCGACGTCCGCTTGGCGGCCCGAAGCGGACATCAGTTTCGCCTTCTATTTTGGCGCTGGCTTATCGTAGAGGGGCTTGCCCTTATCGGCGATATGCACCGTCAGAAGTTTCAGCGTCTTGTCGCCGACCACCTTGTAAGCCCCATGAGGCACATCCCGAACATTCATCCCGACGGTGCCGGTCGGAATAGGCACCTGCTTTCCATCGGGCAACTCGATAAGACCACCCTCGAGGAAGTAGTACGACTCGTCACCATGATGAATATGCAGCGTCGATGTCTCGCCGGGCTTTATCTCGCTGATGCTGGTGACGATTTCCATGTTCGTGCCCGTTAGGTCACCTCGCTTCAACTCCTTTCGAAACGGGGAGTCCTGTGCACTTGCCGTGGTCACGAACATTGAAGCCAAAGCGGCTGCGATTATGACCTTCATGGAAAATATCCTTTTGAAAAAAATGCGGCTTGTCTGGGTCTGCCCTTCCAAGCTTGTCGGAATTTACACCTATCGGCAAGGTCGTGCTGGAGGGCCAGCACCCCGCAACTGGTGAACATGTCGGCGCTGCTTCGGGTCAAGCTCGACAATCCGCAGCGTGAGCAGAGTGCGTCCGCTTTCGGCACATCGCGACCGCTCCCGCGGCACAAGCGTGCGGTGTATCACGGGTGAACGATCGTCGCGCTCCCCGAGCGGTGTCAGTCCGGGACGCCAGCGGCCTTGAGGGTCTCACGATAAATCGCGGACATCGATTGCACCGGGAATGGAATGCGCGACAGGAAGCCGGAGATCGAAAACTCCGGATCGACCTTGAGCAGTTCGCGCGCCGTCTGGGTCGCGCGGTCGCGCTCGCCGGTCTTCACCAGCGCTACAATCAGCACGCGCAGCGCGACTGCGAAGCGGCGGTTCTGCGCCAGCGCCTTGTCGGCCCAGACAACCGCTTCGGCAAAGTTGCCGTCGAGCACCGCGCAGATCGCGAGCGCCGCGGCGGCGAACCAGCCGCGCGGGTCGCGCGGGTTGAGCCGCTGCGCGCGCTCGATCATGGCGCGGCCGGCGGTCTGGTTGCCGCGCATCGCCTCGATCCAGCCGCCGAGCACCAGCGCCATCGCCGAGTTCGGATTGATCGCCAGCGAGCGCTCGAACAAGTCGCGCGCCGGCTCGATCTCGTCGGCCATGTTCCAGATCGCGAACGCCGCCATCCACAGCACCTGCGGATCACCGGGCGCAAGCTCCACCGCGCGCCAGGCCTGCGCGACCGCGCGCTCCCGGTAGGTGTCATCAGGCTTCAGCCAGCCCTGGACATGGCGCATCGCATGGCAATAGGCCGAGGCGGCCAGCGCCGGTGCGTAATTCGGATCGAGCGCCAGCGCCTGGTCGAGGCAACCGAGCGCGGCTTCCATGCTCTCGGGCGTGAACTCGTATCTCAGGCTGTAGGCGCGCAGCAGCAGATCGTAGGCGTCTAGCTTGTCGGGCGGCGCTGCCCGCACCCGCTCGGCTTCCGCGACCAGCATGGTCGGCTCGATCGCGCCGACCACGTTCTCGGTGATGCGGTCCTGCAGGTCGAACACGTCGGTCGCCGCACCATCGAAGCGGTCGGCCCACAGATGCGCGCCGGAGGTCGCATCGATCAGCTGGCCGGTGATGCGCAAGCGATCGCCGCCGCGGCGGACGCTGCCCTCCAGCACATAGCCGACGCCGAGCTCGCGGCCGACCTGGCGGATATCGACCGCCTTGCCCTTGTAGGTGAAGGCGGAGTTGCGCGCGATCACGGTGAGGCGGCTGCAGCGCGCCAGCGCGGTGGTGATGTCCTCGGCGATCCCGTCGGCGAAATAATCCTGCTCGGGATCGCCGCTCATATTGGTGAAGGGCAGCACCGCGATCGACGGGCCTTCGCTCAGTCGCGGCGGGGCGGCGTTGTCGGCGACCAGACGAGCGGACGCGCTGTCCTCCCGGACATCGCCGACGAAGCGGAGGCCCTTGCGGGGCAGGGTGCGGATCAGCCGCTGCGCTTCGCCATTGTCGCCGATCGCGGTCCGCGCGGCGTTGACCCGGCTGCTCAGCGTCGCCTCCGAGACGATCCGGCCGTGCCAGACGGCGGCCAGCACCTCGTCGCGGCTGACGACGCGGTCGCGGGCCCGGATCAGGAATTCGAGGAGGTCGAAGACCTGCGGCTCGACGGCCACCAGGGCAGCGCCGCGGCGCAGCTCCCGGCGCTCGGAATCGAGGGTCAAGTCGTTGAAATGGTATGTCAATTCGAAGAGTCCGGCGGCCGGCGGCTGAATTCGGGGCGGAACCTAGCACAGGCCGACGGAAGCCAAAATCACGACGGTCTGAAGGACAAATCCATGTCCTCTGAAAGCGGGCGGGTTCGGTCTCTGCGATAGTGATTTCGACACCAGACGCAAGGAGATCGCCATGTCGCAAGCCATCAATCAGCAACGCCGCCGCTTCCTCGGCATCGCCGGCGGGATCCTTGCCGTGTCCCGGTTCGGCTTGATCGGATCGGCCAGCGCGCAGTCCAAGCCGGCGCCATTGGCGGTCAAGGCTGGCGGCCACACCACGATCGGTCCGGTGAAGCAGATCAACGCCGGCGTGCTCGATACCGGCTATGTCGAGATGGGGCCGGCGTCCGGTCCCGCGGTGATCCTGCTGCACGGCTGGCCCTACGACATCCACAGCTATGCCGACGTCGCGCCGGCGCTGGCGGACGCCGGCTATCGCGTGATCGTGCCGCATCTGCGCGGCTATGGCAGCACGCGCTTCCTCTCCAGCAATACCAAGCGCAGCGGCCAGCCGGTCGCGGTCGCCGCCGACATCATCGCGCTGATGGACGCCTTGAAGATCGAGAAGGCGGTGCTCGGCGGTTATGATTGGGGTGCCCGCACCGCAAACATCATGGCGGTGCTCTGGCCCGCGCGCTGCAAGGCCATGGTGTCGGTGAGCGGCTACCTGATCGGCAGCCAGGCCGCCGGCAAGCTGCCGCTGCCGCCGAAGGCCGAGCTGCAATGGTGGTACCAGTTCTATTTCGCCACCGAGCGCGGCCGCGAGGGCTATGCCAGGAACCGGCGCGACTTCAACAAACTGATCTGGCAGCTCGCCTCGCCGCAGTGGAAATTCGACGACGCCACTTACGACCGCAGCGCGGCCGCCTTCGAGAATCCCGACCATGTCGAGATCGTGATCCACAATTACCGCTGGCGGCTCGGCCTCGCCGAGGGCGAGGCGAAGTACGACGCCTTCGAGACGACGCTGGCGCAGGCGCCTGCGATCGCGATCCCGACCATCACGATGGAGGGCGACGCCAACGGCGCGCCGCATCCGGAGCCCGCCGCCTATGCCAAGAAGTTCTCCGGGCATTACGAGCACCGCCAGCTCGCCGGCGGCATCGGCCACAATCTGCCGCAGGAAGCGCCGCAGGCCTTCGTGCAGGCGATCGTCGACGTCAGCAAGGTCTAGAGCCGGGCAACGGATCATGAAGCAGGTTGTGAAATGGGCCGCTGCCGCGATCGCGGCAGCCTGCATCAGCGCGTCATTGCCGTTTGCCGTCGGCCATGCCGATGACGCCGCATTGGCATCGCCGATCTTCGGCGTGAAAATCCCGGATGGCTATCGCGACTGGAAGCTGATCGCGGTCGGCGAGGAGACCGGGCTCGACGAACTGCGCAGCGTGCTCGGCAACACAACCGCGGTAAGGGCGTATCAGGACCGCGCCGCGCGATTCCCCGACGGCACCGTGCTGGTCAAGCTCGCCTGGAAGCGCAAGCCGGTTGCGGGCCTCGACGGCGCCTTCATCACGGGACCGGCGACCACGGTGCAGGTCATGGTCAAGGAAAGCGCCAAATATGCCGCCACCGGCGGCTGGGGCTTTGGCCGCTTCATCGACGGCAAGCCGGTCGATGCCGCCCAGCACGAGACGTGCTTCGCCTGTCACAAGGCCCACGCCAGCGATCACGATTTCGTCTTCACGCACTACGCACACTGAGTGCGACTGATATCGGTGTGGAGAGTGGCGCGCTCCGATCTGGCGCTGCCGTTGCAGTGAGGTTAGTTTCCCCGCCGCAATCGCATGCGGGGAACGGCTTTGACCATCACCATCTACGGCATCAAGAACTGCGACACCATGAAGAAGGCGCGCGCCTGGCTCGACGATCATGGCGTCGCCTACGACTTCCATGACTACAAGACGGCCGGGATCGCCAAGGACAAGCTCAAGCAGTGGAGCGAGGAGGTCGGCTGGGAGACGCTGCTCAACCGTGCCGGCACCACGTTCAAAAAGCTGCCCGATGCCGACAAAGAAAGTCTGAATGAGCGCAAGGCGCTGGCGCTGATGGCCGAGCAGCCCTCGATGATCAAGCGCCCGGTGCTCGACCTCGGACTAAAGCGCGTGGTCGGCTTCAAGCCGGATATCTATGCCAAGGAAGTGCCGGCGAAGGCGCGCAAGAAGGGGTGATGCGTTCGGCGCCAGCCAAAACGGGATGAGTCGCGATTGAAGTGGCTTGGCGGTTTCGGTTCACCTCTCCCCGTTGGAGAGAAGTCGGATTGCGTCTGGCGAGGCGAAGCATCGTCCAGTGCAATCCGGGTGAGGGCTCTTGCTCTCTCGATAGACCGCAGCCCTCACCCGATTTGCTTCGCAAATCGACCTCTCCCAAGGGAGAGGTGGACTTCCGACGCCGTTGCAGGCCAACCTATCTCGTCATGCCCCCTAGATCAGCTCGACCGAATCCTGGCTCGCCGGACGATCCGACGGCACGAACCTGCGGTCGATCACCGCGCGCACCGCGACGAGCGGGACCGACTTCGCCTTCACGCCCATCAGATTGTGCAGCCGGAAGCCGCCCTCGATGCTGATCGCCTTGTAGGAGCCGATGATGTGCTCGACGGTGTCGCCGCGTCCGAACGGCAGCAGCAGCCGCTCGTAGGAGACGTCCTTGCCGTCGGCGTCGGTGAGCTCCGCGACGGTGTAGGTTGGTCGCATTCGCTCGAGGCAGGCGCGATAGGAGAGGACAACGGCGGCATAACGCTCCGGGCCGATTGCGTCATGGAGATAGCGGTTGGTGCGCAGCCGCGGCTCGACGTGCTCGTTGCCATAGGCCGTCGTCAGCCTCGCGCCTTCCTGCGTGATGATGAAGCGCGCGGCGTCGCCGCTGCCCTCGACGTCAAAGCCCATCATGTCGGCGCGCTCGTCGGCGCTGCCGTCGGTGTGGAAATCGCACAGCAGGGGAAGCGCATCCGGCGTGCGCAGCGCGCGCAGCCAGGCATTCAGCAGCACCCGCTGCGTGATCGATTTGATCACCGATGGATCGGCGCTTGTGAAAGGCATGGGCTAGCCGGAGCGGGGGATCGTCGGGACGCGGGCATAAAGCCGCAGCCACGCGTTGAGGACATCGCGTGGCCGGATCGACATGACGACCGAGGAATTGGCGCTCTCGAAATGCAAGGCTGCAGCCGTTCATCATTCAATGGCCAGAGCTTCGGCGACAAGGCGGAAATATTCTATGAAAGGGAAGGAGCGGAGCAAAACACCCTTAATGCCGACTTTCCGAGGCGCAAAGCGCGCTCAAATACCATTCGACTAAGGATCAACCGGAACAAGCCGTGCCGATACTGCACTGCACAGCTTTCCACCTTGCGTAACCACCGCAGATGACGGCATATTCCGGCCCGGAGGAGGCGGGCGCCGGACGGTTTCCAAGACGGACCGACGACCTGTCTGACATGAAAAAACTGGCCACGCGGGCGAGGCGCTTCGCGGCGATGGCGTATGGGGGAATCTTTTTGGCCGATGAGTTTATCCTCGAAACCAGCGGATTGACCAAGGAATTCGCGGGTTTCTTTGCCGTTCGCGACGTCGCGCTGAAGGTGCGTCGCGGCAGTATCCATGCGTTGATCGGGCCGAACGGCGCCGGCAAGACGACCTGTTTCAATCTGCTGACCAAGTTCCTGAAGCCGTCGGCCGGCCAGATTCGCTACAAGGGCCAGGACATCACCGCGATGCCGCCCGCCGACGTGGCGCGGCTTGGCCTCGTCCGCTCGTTCCAGATCTCCGCGGTGTTTCCGCATCTGACCGCGCTGGAAAACGTGCGCGTGGCCCTGCAGCGCCAGCACGGCTCGTCATTCGATTTCTGGCGCTCCAAGAGCGTGCTCGACCGCTTCAATCCGCGCGCCCATGAACTCCTCAACGATGTCGGCCTGAGCGAATTCGCCAACACGCCGGCGGTCGAGATGCCCTACGGCCGCAAGCGCGCACTTGAAATTGCAACCACGCTCGCGCTCGACCCCGAGATGATGCTGCTCGACGAGCCGATGGCCGGCATGGGCCATGAGGACATCGACAAGATCGCGGCGCTGATCAAGCGGATCTCGGCCAAATACACCATCCTGATGGTCGAACATAACCTCTCGGTGGTGGCCAACCTCTCCGACATCATCACCGTGCTGACGCGCGGGCAGGTGCTGGCGGAGGGCAACTACGCCGACCTCTCCAAGGACGAGCGCGTGAAGGAAGCCTATCTGGGAGCGGGTCATGGCTGAGGCAAATCTCGCGGAGAAGCCGGTGGCCGCGGCCGGCGCCGAGGTGCTGGCGGTCAAGGATTTGCAGGCCTGGTACGGCGAATCCCACATTCTGCACGGCATCAATTTCAACGTGAAGGCCGGCGAGGTGGTGACGCTGCTCGGCCGCAATGGCGCCGGCAAGACCACCACGCTGAAGTCGATCATGGGCGTGATCGGCAAGCGCTCCGGGTCGATCCGCTTCGACGACAAGGAGATCATCCGCGCCACCTCGGACAGGATCGCGCGACTCGGCATCGCGTTCTGCCCGGAGGAGCGCGGCATCTTCGCCAGCCTCGATGTGAAGGAGAACCTGCTGCTGCCGCCGGTGGTGCGCCCGGGCGGCCTGCCGCTCGACCAGATCTTCACGCTGTTTCCCAACCTGAAGGAGCGCCTCACCAGCCAGGGAACCAAGCTGTCGGGCGGCGAGCAACAGATGCTGGCGATCGCCCGCATCCTGCGCACCGGCGCGCGCTTCCTGATGCTGGACGAGCCGACCGAAGGGTTGGCGCCGGTCATCATACAGCAGATCGGCCACACCATTGCGCGCCTGAAGTCGCAGGGATTTACCATCCTTCTGGTCGAGCAGAATTTCCGTTTCGCCTCGACCGTTGCCGACCGCTACTACATCGTCGAGCACGGCAAGGTGATCGACGGCTTCGCCAATTCCGAGCTGTCCGCCAACATGGACAAGCTGCATACCTATCTCGGCGTTTGATCGCCCGAGCCAGAAAATTTAAGGACTGAGGGAATCCCCATGAAGAACACGATTTCTGCGCTTCTGCTCGGCACCGCGATGGCGCTCAGCGTCGCGAGCATTGCCTCCGCCGACGACAAGGTCGTCAAGATCGGCGTGCTGTCGGATCAGTCCGGCCTCTACGCCGACCTCGCCGGTCCCGGCTCGACGCTGGCGGCGCAGATGGCGATCGAGGATTCCGGCCTCAAGGCCAAGGGCTGGACCATCGACCTGATCTCCGGCGATCACCAGAACAAGCCCGATATCGGCACCACCATCGCGCGCCAATGGTTCGACGTGGACAAGGTCGACACCATCGTCGACGTGCCGAATTCCGGCGTCGCGCTTGCGGTCAACAACGTCGTCAAGGAAAAGAACGGCGTCTACATCAATTCGGGTGCTGCGACCTCGGACCTCACCAACGCACAGTGCTCGCCCAACACGGTGCACTGGACCTACGACACCTACATGCTGGCGCACGCCACCGGCCAGGCGCTGGTGAAGGCAGGCGGGGACACCTGGTTCTTCCTGACCGCGGACTACGCGTTCGGCGCGGCGCTCGAGCGCGACACCACCGCGGTCGTCACCGCCAATGGCGGCAAGGTGGTCGGCGGCGTCAAGCATCCGCTCAACACCGCCGACTTCTCCTCGTTCCTGCTGCAGGCGCAGGCCTCCAAGGCCAAGATCATCGGTCTCGCCAATGCCGGCGGCGACACCACCAACTCGATCAAGCAGGCGGCCGAGTTCGGCATCGTCAAGGGCGGCCAGAAGCTCGCCGCGCTGCTGCTGTTCCTCACCGACGTCAAGGCGATCGGGCTCGAGACCGCGCAGGGCCTCAACTTCACCGAAACGTTCTACTGGGACCTCAACGACAACACCCGCGCGTTCTCCAAGCGTTTCTCGGAGAAAATGAAGAGCGGCGCGCCGCCGACCATGGTGCAGGCCGGCGTCTATGCGGGCCTCACACATTACTTCAAGGCGCTGGACGCGCTCGGCGGCAATCCGCATGACGGCGCCAAGGTGATCGCCAAGATGAAGACGATCCCGACCGACGATCCGCTGTTCGGCAAGGGCGAGATCGAGCCCAACGGCCGCGTCACCCACGACGCCTATCTGTTCGAGGTGAAGAAGCCCTCGGAGTCCAAAGGACCGTGGGACTTCTACAAGCTGGTCGGCACCGTGCCGGGCAAGGAGGCCTTCACGCCGCTCGACAAGAGCACCTGTGCGCTCCTGAAGAAGTGACGATCATGCCCGCCGGCCATGCGCGTGGCCGGCGGGCTTCATCTATCTAAGCGAAAGCTCACTCGATGCAGGCTCTCTACGCACAGCTTCTGGTCGGACTGATCAACGGCTCATTCTACGCGCTGCTCAGTCTCGGGCTTGCCGTCATCTTCGGCATGCTCAACATCATCAATTTCGCGCATGGCGCGCTCTACATGATGGGCGCGTTCGTGGCGTATTTTCTGCTCAACCTGGGCGGCATCAACTACTGGTGGGCGCTGATCATCGCCCCCGTCGTGGTCGGCATCTTCGGCATGATCCTCGAGCGCACCATGCTGCAATGGCTGACCGGGCTCGACCATCTCTACGGCCTGCTCTTGACCTTCGGCATCGCGCTGATCGTGCAGGGCGTGTTCCAGAACTATTTCGGCTCCTCCGGCCTGCCTTACTCGATCCCGGATCAGCTCAAGGGCGGCGTCAATCTCGGCTTCATGTTCCTGCCGATCTATCGCGGCTGGGTGGTCGTGTTCTCGCTGGTGGTGTGCCTTGCCACCTGGTTCCTGATCGAGAAGACGCAGCTCGGCGCCTACCTGCGTGCCGCGACGGAAAACCCGACGCTGGTGCGCGCCTTCGGCATCAACGTGCCGCGCATGATCACGCTGACCTACGGTCTCGGCGTCGGCCTGGCCGCGCTCGCCGGCGTGCTGTCGGCGCCGATCAACCAGGTCCGCCCGCTGATGGGCGCCGATCTCATCATCGTGGTGTTCGCGGTGGTCGTGATCGGCGGTATGGGCTCGATCATGGGCTCGATCATCACCGGCTTCACGCTCGGCGTGATCGAGGGATTGACCAAGTATTTTTATCCCGAGGCCTCCAACACCGTGGTGTTCGTGCTGATGGTGCTGGTGCTGCTGGTGAAGCCAACGGGACTGACGGGACGGGCGGCCTGATATGTCAGCATTGACCGACGATACACTTCCGGTGACGCCGCGCGCGATGCGCGACGAGATGATCGTATTCGCCGTGATGGCGGCGCTGCTGGCGATCGTGCCGTGGACGGGGATCTATCCGTTCTTCGTGATGCAGGCGCTGTGCTTTGCGCTGCTCGCCTGCGCCTTCAACCTCTTGATCGGCTTTGGCGGCCTGCTGTCGTTCGGCCACGCCATGTTCCTCGGCACCGCCGGCTACGTCTCGGCGCACGCGCTGAAGGTGTGGGGGCTGCCGCCCGAACTCGGCATCGTGGTCGGCACCGCGGCGGCGGCCCTGCTCGGCCTCGCCACCGGCTACATCTCGATCAAGCGGCAGGGCATCTACTTCTCGATGATCACGCTGGCACTGTCGCAGCTGCTTTACTTCCTGTATTTGCAGGCGCCGTTCACCCATGGCGAAGACGGCATCCAGGGCATCCCGCAAGGCCATTTGCTCGGGATCTTCGACCTCTCGAAGCCGATGGTGCTGTACTACGTCGTGCTGGTCGGCTTCCTTGCCGGCTTCCTGTTGATCTACCGAACCATCAACTCGCCGTTCGGCGAGGTCTTGAAGTCGATCCGCGAGAACGAGCCGCGCGCGATCTCGCTCGGCTACAAGACCGACCAGTACAAGCTCTTGGCCTTCATCCTGTCCGGCACGCTGGCCGGCTTTGCCGGCTCGCTCAAGGTGTTCGTGGCGCAGAACGCCTCGCTCACCGACGTGCATTGGTCGATGTCCGGAGAAATCGTGCTGATGACCCTGGTCGGCGGCCTCGGCACCATCTTTGGCCCGGTGGTCGGTGCGTTCGTGATCATCGCCATGCAGCAATATCTCGCCGGGTTCGGCCAATGGGTGACGGTGATCCAGGGCGTGATCTTCGTGGCCTGCGTGCTGCTGTTCCGCCGCGGCCTGGTCGGTGAGCTGGCCCATCTGCTCAGGCGGTCGCTGTAAGGGCAGGGGGCGGGATTTTCGGCCGACATAGCGGTGGACGACCGCCCGTTCGGGCGGTCGTTTCAGGTTTTTTCCCCGCCAGATGCTCTATGACAGTTCCGTGACAGTCGCTAAAAGGGCTGTCCCGGAATGATGGAACAGAGACATGCTGCGCTGGTTTCGCGCCTTCCTGCCCAAGGAAGAGCGATTTTTCGAGCTGTTCGCCCGCCACGCCCAGACCTCCGTGCAGTGCTCGCTGGCGCTGCAGGACATGCTGAAGGGCGGGGACGAGACCCCGGTGTTCTGCCAGCGCGTCAATCAGTTCGAGAACGACGCCGACAGCGTCACCCGCGAGGTGCTGACCGCGGTTCGCCGCACCTTCATCACCCCGTTCGACCGCGGCGACATCAAGAACCTGATCACCGCGATGGACGACGCGGTCGACCAGATGCAGGCGACCGCCAAGGCGGTGATGCTGTTCGAGGTGCGCGAGTTCGAGCCGCCGATGCGCGAGATCGGCACCCTGATCGTCGAATGCGCCAATCTGGTCGTCCGCGCGTTGCCATTGTTGCAGGCGATCGGCCACAACGTCTCGATGCTGACCCAGATCACTGAGGAACTGACCAAGCTCGAGGGCCGGGTCGACGATCTCCACGATATCGGGCTCAAGGAATTGTTCCTCAAGCACCGCAACGCCAACACGATGGATTTCATCGTCGGCGCGGAGATCTACGACCACCTCGAGAAGGTGGCCGACCGCTTCGACGACGTCGCCAACGAGATCAACTCGATCGTGATCGAGCAAGTCTGAGCATGATCCGGAAAAGTGTGGAGCGGTTTTCCGACAAGATCATGCGCAAGAAAACACAATAAAGCTGGGGCATCACGTGGACGCCACGCTGGGTCTTCCGGTTCTGACCATCCTGATCGCGGTCGCGCTGCTGTTCGACTTCCTGAACGGGCTGCACGACGCCGCGAACTCGATCGCGACCATCGTCTCGACCCGGGTGCTGCGGCCGCAATATGCGGTGTTCTGGGCGGCGTTCTTCAACTTCGTGGCCTTCGCGGTGTTCGGCCTGCACGTCGCCAACACCATCGGCACCGGGATCATCGATCCGGCGGTGGTGGATGCGACCGTGATCTTCGCCGCGCTGGTCGGCGCGATCGTCTGGAACGTGATCACCTGGGGCTTAGGGATTCCCTCATCGAGCTCGCACGCGCTGATCGGCGGCCTGGTCGGCGCCGGCATGGCGAAGGCGGGCATCTCGGCGGCGGTGTGGAGCGGGCTCACCAAGACCTTGCTCGCGATCGTGCTGTCGCCGCTGGTCGGCTTCCTGCTGGCGCTGGTGCTGGTCGCGATCGTGTCCTGGCTGTCGGTGCGCTCGACGCCGTTCGCGGTCGACCGCGCCTTCCGCATCCTGCAATTCGCCTCGGCCTCGCTGTATTCGCTCGGCCATGGCGGCAACGACGCGCAGAAGACCATGGGCATCATCGCCGTGCTGCTCTACTCGCAGGGCCATCTCGGCGACACCTTCGAAATCCCGTTCTGGGTCGTGCTGGCCTGCCAGAGCGCGATGGCGCTGGGCACCCTGATGGGCGGCTGGCGGATCGTCCGGACCATGGGGCTGCGGATCACCAAGCTGACGCCGATGCAGGGTTTTTGCGCCGAAACCGGCGGCGCCGCGACGCTATTCATCGCGACCTATCTCGGGGTTCCCGTCTCGACCACCCACACCATCACCGGCGCCATCGTCGGCGTCGGCGCCGCACGGCGGCTCTCCGCCGTGCGCTGGAACGTGGCGAGCTCGATCGTCTACGCCTGGGTCATCACGATCCCGGCGTCGGCCGCGATCGCGGCCGCGACGTACTGGGTTGTGCAGGTTCTCAAATAGCTAGCCGACCAGTTTCAGCCCGACGATGCCGGACACGATCAGGGCGATGCTGGCGAGCCGCATCGCGCTCGCGGGCTCACCGAGCAGGATGATGCCGAGCGTTGCGGTGCCGACCGCGCCAATCCCGGTCCAGACCGCGTAGGCGGTTCCAATTGGCAGCGTCTTCAGCGCGAGGCCGAGCAGCAGCACGCTGCCGGCCATCGCCGCCAGCGTCAGCACCGATGGCACCGGCCGCGAGAAGCCCTCGGTGTATTTCAGCCCGATCGCCCAGCCGATCTCGAGCAGGCCTGCGGTGAACAGAATGGCCCAAGCCATAACGAACCCTCCGGATAAGGCAGGGTCGTCCCCGCGGCTGATGTGGTGAGGAAAGGTCGTCCTTCCCGGCCAGATATGGGGAACGCGCCGCCGCTCCGCATTGCGACAAAACGCCCTTGATTGCGCCCGTTTTCCCTGCCAAATGCCGGCCATGTCCGATACCGCTGCAACCACCGAATCGCCGTCCCGCTCGCCGCTGTCAGAAGAAGTGGCGCGGCGGCGCACCTTTGCGATCATCTCGCACCCGGACGCCGGCAAGACCACGCTGACGGAAAAGCTGCTGCTGTTCGGCGGCGCCATCAACCTCGCGGGCCAGGTCAAGGCCAAGGGCGAGCGCCGCAACACGCGCTCGGACTGGATGAAGATCGAGCGCGAACGCGGCATCTCGGTGGTCACCTCGGTGATGACCTTCGAATTCAACGACCTCGTGTTCAACCTGCTGGACACGCCGGGCCATGAGGACTTTTCGGAAGACACCTATCGCACGCTGACCGCGGTCGATTCCGCCGTCATGGTGATCGACGCTGCGAAAGGCATCGAAGCGCGCACGCGAAAACTGTTCGAGGTGTGCCGGCTGCGTGACATCCCGATCATCACCTTCATCAACAAGATGGACCGCGAGAGCCGCGACACGTTCGAACTCCTCGATGAGATCGAGAAGACGCTGGCGCTCGACACCACCCCGATGACCTGGCCGGTCGGCCGCGGCCGCGACTTCCTCGGCACCTATGATGTCGTCAATGGCGGCGTGCGCCTGCTCGAGGGTGGCGGCGCCAAGACCGGCGCCACCGAGCAGATCGACATCGCCGATCTCGGCAGGCGCAACCCCAACCTCGACGTCGCCGAGGTCAAGGACGAGCTCGCGCTGGCCTCGGAGGCCTGCAAGCCGTTCGAGCTCGCGGCGTTCCGCGAGGGGCATCTGACGCCGGTCTATTTCGGCAGCGCGCTGCGCAATTTCGGCGTCGGCGACTTGCTCGAAGGCCTCGGCAAATTCGCGCCGGCGCCGCGCGCGCAGGACTCCGATCTGCGCAAGGTCGAGGCGGCCGAGCCGCGGATGAGCGCGTTCGTGTTCAAGATCCAGGCCAACATGGATCCGAACCATCGCGACCGCATCGCCTTCGCCCGGCTGTGCTCGGGCAGGCTCAGCCGCGGCATGAAGGCCAAGCTGGTCCGCACCGGCAAGAACATGAGCCTGTCGAGCCCGCAATTCTTCTTCGCGCAGGATCGCTCGGTGGCGGATGAAGCGTTCGCCGGCGACGTCGTCGGCATTCCCAACCACGGCACCTTGCGGATCGGCGACACCCTGACCGAGGGCGAGGATCTGACCTTCGTCGGCGTGCCGAGTTTTGCGCCTGAAATCGTCCGCCGCGTCCGCCTCACCGATGCGATGAAGGCGAAGAAGCTGAAGGAAGCCCTGCAGCAGATGTCGGAGGAGGGCGTCGTGCAGGTGTTCCGCCCGCGCGACGGCGCGCCGGCGCTGGTCGGCGTGGTCGGTCCGCTGCAGCTCGACGTGCTGAAGGCGCGGCTCGACGCGGAATATTCGCTGCCGGTCGAGTTCGAGGTCTCGGAATTCTCGCTGGCGCGCTGGATCTCGTCCGACGACCGCAAGAAACTCGACGCTTTCATCGCTGCGAACAATTCCGGCATTGCCGACGATGTCGACGGTGATCCCGTGTTCATGGCCAAGAACGAATTCTATCTCGGCTACACACGCGAGCGCGCCGAGGGCATCACCTTCTCCAACGTCAAAGACGTGAAGAAGAAGGCGTAGGGGCCGCTTGCTCCCCTGTCGTCCCCCGGCTCGACCGGGAGACCCAGTACGCCGGGGCTTGTCGATTGATCACAACCGTCTCTGGAATACTGGATCGCCCGATCAAGTCGGGCGATGACAGCGGGATTGTGGCTAGACAAGCGCGAGGAATTGAACGTCGCCCGGCTTGCTCCGGTCCGGCCGCGGTACCATGTTCCCCGGAGCGCAATCCGGGTCCGTCTGCATGTTTCGACGCGTCGCCATCTGTCTCGCTTTTGCCATGCTGGCCTTTGTGCTCGCGAGCGCTGTCTCTGCGCAGCAGCGGCAACAGACCAACCCGGCGCCGTTCGCACACACGCCTTGCAGTGTGCTCGACGAAGGGCCTTGCATCCCGTCTTATTGCAGCGTGTTCAACACCGGGCCGTGCTTTCCCGAGATGGATTATCCGTACGGCGAAAATCTCCAGCTCACGATCCTGACCGTGCCGCCCGAGGGGCAGGCCGAGAAGTACCGCAAGCCGGATCACGATCTCAATACCATCGGCGATCTCTTCGCCGCATTGCGCTCCTGCTGGGCGCCGCCGCCACCGGGCGATGCGCGCGCGGGCATGCAGATGTCGGTGCGCTTCAGCTTCAAGCGATCCGGTGAGATGATCGGCGCGCCACGACTGACGTTTTCGACGCGGGGCATCCCGGCCGACACCCGCACCACCTACCTCAACGCCATCAATGCCTCGCTGGGTGCCTGCCTGCCGCTGAAATTCACCGGCGGGCTCGGCGGCGCGCTGGCCGGCCGCCCGATCATGATCCGCTATGTCGACAATCGGGAGCTGGCCAAGCCGGCCGGCAATCCGTGATGGCACGTCATTCCGGGGCGATGCGAAGCATCGAACCCGGAATCTGGAGGTTGGCTTGCGCGCGCTATAATCTCGAGATTCCGGGTCTGGCCCTGCGGGCCATCCCGGAATGACGGCATAGGCTGCAACGCATTGCTTTCCGCAGTCTGAAGATGTTAGGCGAGGGCATCAATCAATCAGCGGAGGAACATCGTGGGACTGCTCGTCATGATCCTGGGTCTCGTGCTGTTCCTCGGCATCCATGTGCTGACCAGCCTGCGCGACCTGCGCGCGGGCATCGTCACTGCGATGGGCGAGGGGGCCTACAAGGGCGTCTATTCCCTGGTGTCGTTCGCAGGGCTTGCGCTGATCATCTGGGGTTTCGGCCACTACCGCGCGACCGGCTGGATCGACGTCTGGACGCCGCCGACCGCCTTCAAGCACATTGCGGTGGCGCTGATGCTGCCCGCCGTCATCCTCGTCGTCGCCGCCTATATCCGCGGCCGCATCTACACCACGCTGAAGCATCCGATGCTGGCGGGCGTGAAGCTGTGGGCATTCGCGCATCTGCTCGCCAATGGCGATCTCGGCTCGATCATCCTGTTCGGCTCGTTCCTCGGCTGGGCGGTCTATGACCGGATCTCGCTGAAGCGTCGCGCCGATGCCGGTGCGCCGCCGATCCCGGTGGGCGGCCCGACCAACGACCTGATCGCGATCGCGGTCGGTGTCATCGTCTATCTGGCGCTGGCGTTTGCGTTCCACGCGGTCGTGATCGGCGTGCCTGTCATGGGAGCCTGACTATGTCTGTTCAATCCGCCATCAAGCGCAAGACCGCGCCGGATCTGCGCGCCCGCAAGAATGGCGAGCCGATCGTGATGCTGACGTCGTACCACGCGCACACCGCGGCACTGGTCGACCGCCATTGCGACGCCATCCTGGTCGGCGATTCCCTCGGCAACGTCATGCACGGCTTCGAGACCACGGTGCCGGTGACGCTCGACATGATGATCCTGCAAGGCCGCGCGGTGATGCGCGGCTCGCAGGCCGCGCTGGTTGTCGTGGATATGCCGTTCGGCTCCTATGAGGGGTCGAAGGAGCAGGCGTTCCAGTCCGCGGTGCGGATCATGAAGGAAACGCTGTGCGGCGCGGTCAAGCTCGAGGGCGGCGCGCGGATGGCCGAGACGGTGGCGTTCCTGTCCGAGCGCGGCATTCCGGTGATGGGCCATATCGGCCTGACGCCGCAGTCGATCAACACGCTGGGCTCGTTCCGCGCCCAGGGCCGCGAGGAGGAGACCTGGGCGCCGATCGAAAACGACGCCAAGGCCATTGCGGAGGCGGGCGCGTTCTCGATCGTGGTCGAGGCGGTCGCCGAGCCGCTGGCGCGCAAGATCACGCAGTCGATCGCCGTGCCGACGATCGGCATCGGCGCCAGCGCGGCCTGCGATGGTCAGGTGCTGGTGCTCGAGGACATGCTCGGCCTGTCGCCGCGCGCGCCGAAATTCGTCCGCCGCTACGGCAATCTCGGCCCCGCGATCGAGGAAGCGGTCGCGGGCTATGCGCGCGACGTCAAGAGCCGCGCCTTCCCGGGGCCGGAGCACGTCTACGGAATGAAGAAGAGCTGACGAGGCACGCATGGACTGGTCGCAATACGGATTGCCGCCGATGCGGCTCGAGCTCCGCTTCGGCGATCGCGTCGTGCCGGCATTCGCGGAGCGGCCGGCCAGCCTGTGGGCGATGATCGCGGACGCCGTGGCGCAAAACGGCGACGGCGAGGCGTTGGTCTGCGGCGCGACGCGAATGAGCTGGCGCGAGGTCGCCGAGCAATCGGCCAAGGTCGCGGCGGGGTTCTCAAAACTCGGTCTTGCGCCCGGCGACCGCGTCGCGATTCTGCTCGGCAACCGCATCGAGTTCGTGCTGACGATGTTTGCTGCCGCGCATGCCGGGCTGGTCACGGTGCTGCTCTCGACGCGCCAGCAAAAGCCCGAGATCGCCTATGTGCTGAACGATTGCGGCGCAAAATGCCTGGTCCATGAGGCCACGCTTGCCGACCGCATCCCTGATGCGGCCGATATTCCCGGCCTCGCGCATCGCCTCTCGGTCAGCGACGACAGCGCGTCGCAATTCGGTCCGCTGCGCGACAATGTTCCGGCGCAGGCACCGGCGGAGGTGAGGGAAGAGGACACCGCGATGATCCTCTATACCTCGGGCACTACGGGCCGGCCCAAGGGCGCGATGCTCGCCCATTGCAACATCATCCACTCCTCGATGGTGTTCGCATCCTGCCTCAAGCTGACCAAGGCCGATTGTTCGATCGCCGCAGTGCCGCTCGCGCACGTCACCGGCGCGGTCGCCAATGTCACCACGATGGCCCGCTGCGCCGGCGCGCTGATCATCATGCCGGAGTTCAAGGCGTCCGAGTATCTCAAGGTCGCGGCGCGCGAGCGCGTCACCTATACGGTGATGGTGCCGGCGATGTATAATCTCTGCCTGATGCAGCCGGATTTCGACAGCTATGACCTGTCGAGCTGGCGGATCGGCGGCTTCGGCGGCGCGCCGATGCCGGTCGCGACCATCGAAAAGCTCGACGCCAAGATTCCCGGACTGAAGCTCGCCAATTGCTACGGCGCGACCGAGACGACGTCGCCTTCGACGCTGATGCCCGGCGAACTCACCGCGGCCCATATCGACAGCGTCGGCTTGCCATGTCCCGGCGCCGAGATCGTCGTGATGGGCGCCGACGGCCGCGAGGTGCCGCGCGGCGAGATCGGCGAGCTCTGGATCCGCAGCGCCTCTGTCATCAAGGGCTACTGGAATAATCCGAAGGCGACCGCCGAGAGTTTTACCGCGGGCTTTTGGCATTCCGGCGATCTCGGCTCGGTCGATGCCGACAATTTCGTCCGCGTGTTCGACCGCCAGAAGGACATGATCAACCGCGGCGGCCTGAAGATCTATTCCGCCGAGGTCGAGTCGGTGCTTGCCGGCCACCCGGCTGTGATCGAGAGCGCGATCATCGCCAAGCCGTGCCCGGTGCTCGGCGAGCGTGTGCACGCGGTGATCGTGACCCGCAGCGAGGTGAATGCGGAAAGCCTGCGCGCCTGGTGCGCCGAGCGCCTGTCCGATTACAAGGTGCCGGAGACCATGGTGCTCAGCACAACGCCGCTGCCGCGCAACGCCAACGGCAAGGTGATCAAGCGGCAGCTGCGGGAGACGCTGGCGGGGGCGTGATCTGGGCAGGACAAACGTCCCCGGTTAACGCTTTGATCCGCCTCGCTTTGCCTTGCCTCCGCCACACCGTTAGGGTAACGCCGCCGCGATGTGGGGATCGGGTAGGGGCAGAGCTCCACCCAGATTCGCGGTCCCGAGGGGATGGGATAGCTTTAAGTGTCTGAATTATTTGACGAAGTAGACGAGGAAGTCCGTCGCGATCAGCTGAAGAAGCTGTGGGACAAGTACTCGATCTTTATCATCGCGCTGGCGGTCCTGGTGGTCGCCGGCGTCGGTGGCTGGCGCGGCTACCAATATCTTGAGGCCAAGAAGGCTGCCGTGGCCGGTGCGGCGTTCGACCGCGCCGTCGAGCTGTCGGACCAGAACAAGCACGCCGAGGCCGAGGCTGCCTTTGCCGACCTGATCACCAAGGCCCCGTCCGGTTACCGCACGCTGGCACGGCTGCGCATGGCCGCCGAGGTCGCGACCCGCGACCAGCCGGCCGCCGCAAAACTCTATGACGAGATCGCAGCCGATCGCAGCGTCGGCGGCCCCGATCAGGATCTGGCGCGGATCCGCGCCGCGCAGCTCGTGATGGAATCCACGACCTATCCGAACATGCTGCAGCGGCTCGAGGCTGTGGCGACGTCGAAGGATTCGACGTTCCGTCACTCCGCGCGCGAGTTGCTGGCGCTGTCCGCCTGGCGCGCCAACGATACCGCCGCGGCGCGGCAATGGCTCGACCAGATTGCCAATGACGGCGAGACGCCGCCGAGCATGCGCTCGCGCGCCGAAGCGCTGCAGGCCCTGTTGCCGCCGGTCGCCAAGAGCTGACAGGCGCGAAACCCGAGTTTGAGTGAGAGATCGACCATGCGACGCTCGCAACGCCTGATCGCAGCCGCAGTCCTCACCGCGCTTTGCGGCGCGCTGGCCGGCTGCGGCAGTGGCGGCATGGCCAATTTCGACCCGAGCGACATGCTCGACTTCCTCGACACCAAGAAGAAGCTGCCGGGGCGACCGCAAGCCGGTGTTCCCCGAAGGCGTGCCCGGCCTCGAGCAGGGCGTGCCGAAGGAATTGTACAAGGGCTCGCAGCAGGAGCAGCTCGACCAGCAGAACGCTGCGGCGGCCGCGGCTGCCCAGCCGGCTCCAGCACCGGAGTCGCCGAAAGGCGCCAAGAAGCACGCCAAGCGCGCCGCGCCATCAGCGGATCAGGCGGCTGCTCCCGATGCCGCGACCGAGGAGGGGGGCCCCGCCGCGGTGCCGTCCGATCCGAAGCCGAAGAAGATCGTCCGCCGCCGCACCACCGCGCCGCCCGCCGACGACCAGCAGGCGCAGCCTGCCGCTCCGGCCCAGCAGCAGACCCAGACCACGCAACAATCCGGCGGCGCGTTTCCCGCGCCGCTACCGAGCGGCGGATTCAGCCGCTAATCGCCTGTGGGATTCCACCTCGCCCCGCCTGCGGGGAGAGGTCGGAATTCAAGCACAGCTTGAATTCCGGGTGAGGGGGGTCTCCACGAACTCACATCTTGCGGTGTTCGCGGAGACGGCCCCTCACCCCAACCCTCTCCCCGTAAGAACGGGGAGAGGGAGAAGGAGCCCCATCATTTGCTTCGACCGCTCTCCATTCGTGCTGTAGTTCTTTCGAGCACTTTGACCCGCGGATGACAGACCGCGCCTGGATGATCCATGTCTTTTACCATCGCCATTATCGGCCGGCCCAATGTCGGAAAGTCGACGCTGTTCAACCGGCTGGTCGGCCAGAAGCTCGCGCTGGTGGACGACGAGCCCGGCGTCACCCGTGACCGCCGCGAGGGCCAGGCCAAGCTCTACGATCTCGACTTCACCATCATCGACACCGCAGGGCTCGACGAGGGCGCCAAGGGCTCGCTGACGGCGCGGATGCAGGAGCAGACCGAGACCGCGATCGAGCTCGCCGACGCGCTGATGTTCGTGATCGACGCCCGCGTCGGCCTGACCCCGACCGACCGCGCCTTCGCCGACTTCGCCCGCAAGGCCAACAAGCCGGTCGTGCTGGTCGCCAACAAGGCCGAGGGCAAGCATGGCGAGATCGGCGCCATGGAATCCTATGCGCTCGGGCTCGGCGATCCCGTGCAGATCTCGGCCGAGCATGGCGAGGGCATGGGCGACCTGCACGAGGCGCTGAGCGCGCTGGTGCCCGAGACGTCGGAAGAAGACGCCGAGATCGAGGATGACGAGGACATCTCCGAGGAGGAGGCCGCGCAGCGCCCGATCCGCGTCGCCATCGTCGGCCGGCCCAACGCCGGCAAGTCGACCCTGATCAACCATCTGCTCGGCGAGGAGCGGCTGTTGACCAGCCCCGAGGCCGGCACCACGCGCGATTCCATCGCAGTCGAGATCACCTGGCAGGGCCGCCAGTTCCGGGTGTTCGACACCGCCGGGCTGCGCCGCCGCTCGCGGATCGAGGAGAAGCTGGAAAAGCTCTCGGTCGCCGACGCGCTGCGCGCGGTGCGCTTCGCCGAAGTCGTTGTCATGATGATGGACGCGCAGAACAAGTTCGAGGAGCAGGATCTGCGCATCGCCGATCTGATCGAGCGCGAGGGCCGCGCGATCGTGCTCGCGGTCAACAAATGGGACCTGGTCGAGCGCAAGCCCAACCAGATTTCGCAACTGCGCACCGATGCCGACCATTGGCTGCCGCAGGTCAAGGGCGCGCCTGTTGTCGCGGTCTCCGGCCTGATGGGCGAGGGCATCGACCGACTGATGACGGCGATCCAGGAGGCCTATGCGGTCTGGAACCGGCGGCTGCCGACCTCGGCGCTCAATCGCTGGTTCGAGCAGGCGATCCAGGCCAACCCGCCGCCGGCGGTCTCGGGCCGCCGGCTGAAGCTGAACTACATCACGCAGGTGAAGGCGCGCCCGCCGAGCTTCGTGCTGTTCTGCTCGCGTGCGGACGCGATTCCGCGATCCTATCTGCGCTATCTCATCAACTCGCTGCGCGAGACCTTCGATCTGCCGGGCACGCCGATCCGGATCACGCTGCGTGAGAAGGCCAATCCGTTCGCCCACAAGCGCAAACGGCCGTCGTGAACGGGCATAGCGTTTTCGAGCGAAGTGGGTACCGGTTCGCGTGAAGAAAACGCGTCAAAACGAGAATGACACGGTTGCTGTAGCGCAACCGCGCGGCGGCGCGGTGATCTTCATCTTCATCACCCTGTTGCTCGACATGCTCGCGCTCGGGATCATCATCCCGATCCTGCCCAAGCTGATCGAGGGCTTTGTCGACAACGACACCGCCAGCGCGGCACGCATCTTCGGCGTGTTCGGCTCGATCTGGGCGTTGATGCAGTTCGTCTGCTCGCCGATCCTGGGCGCACTGTCCGATCGCTTCGGCCGCCGGCCGGTGGTGTTGCTGTCCAATTTCGGCCTTGCCGCCGACTACGTGCTGATGGCGCTGGCGCCGAACCTGATCTGGCTGTTCATCGGGCGGGCGATCTCGGGCATCACCTCGTCGAGCATCTCGACCGTGTTCGCCTATATCGCCGACATCACCGCGCCGGAGCAGCGCGCCGCGATGTTCGGCAAGATCGGCGTGGCGTTCGGCGCCGGCTTCATCCTGGGGCCGGCGCTCGGTGGCCTGCTTGGCGAGATCGATCCGCGGCTGCCGTTCTGGGCGGCGGCCGGCCTGAGCTTCGTCAACGGGCTATACGGCCTGTTCATCCTGCCGGAATCGCTGCCGGTGGAGCGGCGCGCGCCGTTCAAATGGAAGAGCGCCAATCCGATCGGCGCGATGCATTTCCTGCGCGCCAACCCGACGCTCGCCGGGCTGTCGCTGGCGACGTTCTTCGGCCAGCTCGCGCATGTCGTGCTGCCCTCGGTGTTCGTGCTCTACGCCACCTATCGCTACGGCTGGGACACCGGCACCGTCGGTGCGACGCTGGCGCTGGTCGGCCTCTGCGGCATGATCGTGCAGGGCGCGGCGATCGGCCCGATCGTGCAGCGGCTCGGCGAGCGCAACGCGTTGTTCCTCGGCCTCGTCTGTGGCGCCCTGGGCTTCGTGATCTTCGGCGCCGCGCCGTCAGGCCAATTATTCTGGATCGGCATTCCCGTGATGGCGCTGTGGGGGATTTCCGGCGCCGCGACGCAGGCCTTGACGACGCAGCTCGTCGCCGCCGACCAGCAGGGCCAGTTGCAGGGCGCGACATCCAGCGTGCAGAGCATATCGGAATTGATCGGCCCGTTCCTGTTCACGCTGACCTTCGCCTATTTCATCGGCGAGAGCGCGCCGTTCAAGATGCCCGGCGCGCCGTTCTATCTGGCCGGCGCGCTGCTGCTGCTCGCGCTCGCGATCGCATGGCGCGCGACATCACAGAAATCGTAGGGTGGGTTAGCCGAAGGCGTAACCCACCGACTTCGTGCCGCGAAGAGAGATGGTGGGTTACGCTTCGCTAACCCACCCTACGACAGCTCGCTGATACGGAGCGTGTCATTCCGGGATGGTGCGCAAGCACCAGACCCGGAATCTCGAGATTCCCCGATGCGCAATTGCGCATCTGAGGTTCGCGCATTGCGCGTCCCGGAATGACTGCTACGCAGTCACTTCTTCACCAGCGGACAATCGCTCGCTTCGAGCGGCTTGGCGGCGTCTTCCGGCGAGATGGTGGCGATCAGCTTGTAATAATCCCAGGGATATTTCGACTCTTCCGGCTTCTTCACCTCGAACAGATAGGCCGGGATGATGCGACGGCCGTCGATCCGCAGCGGACCCTTGCCGAACAAGGGATCGTCGGTCGGGATCTCCTTCATCTTGGCGACCACCTTGGCGCCGTCATGCGGATTGCCGCCCATCGCGTCCAGCGCCTTCAGATAATGCAGCACGCCGGCATAGACGCCGGCCACCGTCATCGACGGCATCGAGCCCTTCGGCGAGACCTTTTGGAAGCGCTTCGACCAGGCGCGGGTCTGGTCGTTCGCGTCCCAGTAGAATGACTCGGTGAAGGTGAGGCCCTGCGCGATCTTGAGGCCGAGCGCATGCACGTCGTTGACGAACAACAGCAGCGCCGCGAGCTTCTGTCCGCTCGCGGTGATGCCGAATTCGGACGCTTGCTTGATCGCGTTGGTGGTGTCGCCGCCGGCATTGGCAAGGCCGATGACCTTTGCCTTGGAGGCCTGCGCCTGCAGCAGGAACGAGGAGAAGTCGGCGGTGTTGAGCGGGTGCTTGACGCCACCGAGCGACTTGCCGCCATTCGCGGTGACGACCGCCGTGGTGTCGCGCTCCAGCGCATGGCCGAAGGCGTAGTCGGCGGTGAGGAAGAACCAGGTGTCGCCGCCGGCCTTGGTCAGCGCCTGGCCGGTGCCGTGGGCCAGCATGTAGGTGTCGAACGTGTACGAGATCGTGTTGGCGTTGCAGGCCTTGCCGGTGAGGTCGGCGGTCGCAGCCCCCGAGTTGAGCACGATCGAGTTCTTCTCCTTGGCGAGATTGCTCACCGCCAGCGCGACGCCGGAGTTCGGCGTATCGGTGATGATGTCGACCTTCTCATTGTCGATCCAGTTGCGCGCGATGTTGACGCCAACGTCGGGCTTGTTCTGGTGATCGCCGCTGAGCACCTCGATCTTCCAGCCCTTGGCGAGCAGACCGGAGTCTTCCACCGCCATGTTGGCGGCCGCCACCGAGTTCGGGCCGCCGATGTCGGCATAGAGGCCCGACATGTCGTTCAGCACGCCGATCTTGACGTTCTTGTCTTGAGCAAGGGCCGGCGTTGCGAGGCCGAGTGCAGCGCAAGCGAGAAGCACGGCGTGGCGCCGTGCGAGTGTCGTCGTCATAAGACATTCCCTCCACTGTAAACTTTTCCGGACAGCCCTCTTGCGGGGCCTTGTGCCGATGGTTCGGGTTTCCGCTTACCCTGTCCTTGGGCAAGCGGCAATGCGCATAAAGCCGAAGGAGGCACGTCGTCGCCTCTTATTTAAGCGCATCCGAGATCGGCTTGAATTTCTGGATCCGCTTGCCGTCGACCTCGCCGGTGTAGACGTTGCCCTTCTGGTCGACCGCTATGACGTGGAGCAGGGCGAATTGTCCGGCATTGCGGCCGCTATGGCCGAAGGTGCCGACCACGGAGCCATCGTCGCGCTTGATGACGCGGATCTCGTTGTTGGTGCCGTCGGCGTTCAGCAGATAGCTCTGCTTCGGATCGGGCCACAGCGCGAGATCGAACACCGCGCCGTCGCCGCGGGTGTTCTTTTCGTAGAACCATTCCCGCACGAAGGTGCCGTTCTTCTGGAACACCTGGATGCGGTCCTGGCTGCGATCGCAGACATAGACCAGCCCGTCACTGGCGATCTTGATGCAATGCACGGGATTGCCGAACTGTTCCTGCACCGCCGCGCTCGGATCGTAGGGCGGCTGCTTGTCGTCGGTCGGCAATTTGCCATAGCCGCCCCAGTGCCGCTTGTAGGCCAGCGTGGTGGCGTCGAACACGATGACGCGGCGGTTTCCGTAGCCGTCGGCGACGTAGAGCTCGTTGGCATCCTTATCGACCGCGATCCCCGCGGGCCGGCCGAGCTGGGTGGGGTCGTTGCTATTGGTGCGCGCGGCGACCTTGCCAATCTGGCCGAGATATTTGCCGTCGAGCGAGAACTTCAGGATTTCGCTGTCCTCATCGGCATTGCCGCCGATCCAGACGAAGCCGCGCTCGTCGACCTCGATGCCGTGCTCGCGGCCGACCCATTGATAACCGTCGCCGGGACCGCCCCAGGATCGCAACAGATTGCCGTCGGCGTCGAACTCCAACACCGGCGGCGCCGCGACGCAGCACTTTGCGCGCGGCGGGGTCAGGCTCGCCGCCTTCTCGCCGTCAGTCAGCGAGCGCGGCCGGTGGATCACCCAGATGTGGCCCTGCCAGTCGACGGTGATGCCGCCGATCTGGCCGAGGATCCAGTTGTTGGGCAGCTCTTTCGGCCAGGACGCGTCGACCGTGAAGGTCGGGACGTCACCGGCCCGGGCGGGCGCGGGCGGAATGAAAAGCGCTGAGGATGCGATGCCGGCGGAGAGGAACAATCCGGACAGAATGGAGCGCGCGCGATTGAACGTCGGCGTCATGATGCCTCCCGAGAGTTTTCTTGGCGGGCCGTGCCGCTGGGGAGGGCAGTCAATCGTGGGGCGGGGGGCGAGTCAATGTCTCCCGCCATTGCAGGCGTTGCGTAGCCCGGATGGAGCGAAGCGAAATCCGGGACACGTCTTTCGGCGAAGAAACAGCCCGGAGTGCGCTGCGCTCCATCCGGGCTACGGGAGGATTCATTTACGCCGGCGGCTGGAACGTGCGCAGCGTGCGTGCCTTGTAGTCGTACAGCTTGCCGGTCTCGGTCCATTCGGGCGAGCACATCGGCACGATGAACTCCGCGGCCATGTCGGGCGTATCGAGCGTCATCGGGTCTTCGCCGGGAAACACCTGCGCGCGCATCCTCGTGCGGATCGGGCCGGGGCTGAAAAGATTGACGCGCAGCGGCGTGTTGGCGGTCTCGTTGGCCCAGGAGCGCACCAGCGCGTCGAGCGCGGCCTTGGAGGCTGCATAGGGGCCGAGATAGGCGCTGGCCTTGTGCGCCACGCCCGAGGTCACGAACACCGCGCGGCCGGCGTCCGACTGCCGCAGCAGCGGGTCCATGCAGCGGATCAGCTGGAAGTTGGCGGTGACGTTGATCGCCATCACGTCGTTCCACGGCTTCAGCTCGATATGGCCGAGCGGCGACGAGGGACCCGCCGTGCCGGCATTGCCGATGAGGATGTCGAGCTTGCCGTGGCGCTCATGCAGCGCGAGCCCGAGCCGCGCGATGCCCTCGTAATCGGTGAGCGAGAGCGGCACCAGCGTGGCGCTGCCGCCGTCCTTGCGGATCGCGTCGTCGAGCTCTTCCAGCCCGCCTTGGGTGCGCGCCACCGCCACGACATGCGCGCCGGCCTTGGCCAGCGCGACTGATGTCGCATAGCCGATGCCGCGCGAGGCGCCGGTCACGAGGGCAATCCGGGAGGCGAGGGGTTTTGTCATGTCGGTCTGTCCGCGTCTTTGCCGGGGGTATTACAGACTGAAATGGCCGGGACAAGCCCGGCCGTGGCCAAAACACATGGTCATTCCGGGATGGTCCGAAGGACCAGACCCGGAATCTCGAAATTTGATGCAAGAACGCAAGACAACTTCGAGATCCCGGGTTCGATGCTGCGCATCGCCCCGGGATGACGCTTCGCGTCAGCTCGCCTCCGCCAGCAGCGAGAGCTGGCGCGGCGCGGCCTCGGTTTCGCTCTGGTCGGTGAGGTGGGTCGGATATGCGCCGGTGAAGCAATGGTCGGCGAATTTCGGATTGGCCGGATCGCGGCCCTCATAGCCCATCGCGCGGTACATGCCGTCGATCGACAGGAAGGCGAGCGAGTCGGCGCCGATGATGTCGCGCATCTCCTCGAGCGAATGGGTCGCCGCCAGCAGACCGCCGCGGTCCGGGAGGTCGATGCCGTAATAGTCGGGATAGAGGATCGGCGGCGAGGCGAGGCGGAAATGCACCTCGCGGGCGCCGGCATCGCGCATCATGCGCACGATCTTCTTCGAGGTGGTGCCGCGCACGAGCGAGTCGTCGATCAGGATGATGCGCTTGCCCTCGATCGCGGCGCGGTTGGCCGAATGCTTCATGCGCACGCCGAGCTCGCGCACGGTCTGGGTCGGCTGGATGAAGGTGCGGCCGACATAGTGGTTGCGGATGATGCCGAGCTCGAACGGCACGCCGGAATACTGGCTGTAGCCGACCGCGGCGGGCACGCCGGAATCCGGCACCGGCACCACGACGTCGACCTCGGGATGGCTCTCGCGCGCGAGCTGGGCGCCGAACGCCTTGCGCACGTCGTAGACCGAGCGGCCGCCGACGATGGAGTCGGGCCTGGCGAAATAGATGTATTCGAAGATGCAGGGCCGCGCCGGCTTCGGCGGGAACGGCTTGTGGCTGTGCGCGCCGTGCTCGTCGAACACGATGATCTCGCCGGGCTCGATGTCGCGGACATATTTGGCGCCGATCATGTCGAGCGCGCAGGTCTCCGAGGTCAGGATCGGGCGGCCGTCGAGGTCGCCGAGCACCAGCGGGCGGATGCCGAGCGGGTCGCGCGCGCCGACCAGCTTCTTGTTGGTCAGCGCGACCAGCGCATAGGCGCCCTCGATGGTGCGTAGCGCCTCGATGAAACGGTCGATGAAGCGGGTGCGCTTCGACTGCGCGACCAGATGCAGGATCACCTCGGTATCGGTGGTCGACTGCATCATGGCGCCGCCCTTGACCAGCTCGCGGCGCAGGGTCAGGCCGTTGGTCAGGTTGCCGTTATGGCCGACCGCGAAGCCGCCGGCGCTGAGCTCGGCGAACAGCGGTTGCACGTTGCGCAGGATGGTGCCGCCGGTCGTGGAATAGCGGACATGGCCGACCGCGGCGTTGCCGGGCAGCCGATCGATCACCTCGCGGCGGGAGAAGGCGTCGCCGACCAGGCCGAGGCGGCGTTCACTGTGGAAGCGGCCGCCGTCGAAGGAGACGATGCCGGCGGCCTCCTGGCCGCGGTGCTGGAGCGCATGCAGGCCGAGCGCGGTGATGGCGGCGGCCTCGGGATGGCCGAAGACGCCGAACACGCCGCATTCCTCGCGGAGCGTGTCGCCATCGAGATCGGGGTGGTATCTGAGAGGGTCGTTTTTGGGGTCGTCTTGCAGTTCGATCGGGCCGAGGTCGAGATCCATTTGGTCGCTATGATCCGAAGGGGTCTGCATCTCGTTCATCGCCTCTCGTAAGGGCCCAAATAGTTTATCGGCCCGCGGGTTTCTCGATCAGCTTTTTCAAGCTGTCACGCGCAGGTTTGCTATAGCCATCACCCGACGTCGGCGTCGCCTGATCATTGGTATCGGCCGCAGAATCGTCGTCTGGCTTATTCTTCTTGAACTTCTTTAAGATGGTGTTCTCGGGGTCATCAGGCAAGAGCGTCATGAGCCAATCCCCGGTTCCCTGCAGCACCACCCGGGACTTCGCGCCGGTCACCCAGTCGGGCCGCTGCTTGTCCGGAACCAGCCAGGTGAAGAACATGAACGCCACGACCACGATCAGCAGGCCGCGGGCGAGCCCGAACAGGAAGCCGAGGGTGCGGTCGAGCGCGCCGATCCGGGAATCCAGGATCATGTCGGAAATCCGCACCGTGATCACGGAAACCACGATCAGCGTGCCGATGAAGGTGCCGGCGACCACGACGATGGCCGCGACCGTGTCGTTGTTGAAGTAAGTTTTGGCGGTCGGCAGCAGCTTCGAGAAAGCATACAGCGTGACCAGCGCGGCGGCGCCCCAGGCCGCGATCGACAGGATCTCGCGCATGAAGCCGCGCACCATGGCAAGCAGGCCCGAGATCAGCATCACGCCGAGCAGGACGAGATCGAGTAGTGTTACGGGCATCGGCTGGTCAGGTCCGCTGGTACGTTTCGGTACGCTGTTAAGGGCTTACGCTGTGAGAGCTCTCGCGAATCGGCAAAGACGGTGCCGTCCTAACTGAGGCGCATCGGGGCATTCCGGCAAGGCCGCAACACCACCTGTCCCGCGCGGCGGATGTATAGCGGCGAGGGGCTGAGACGTCACGCCCGCTTTAGGTGGTCTCGCGACGGAATCGGGCCGGTGTGGCATTTTTCCCAGCCTTATCAGCGTCTCCGGAGCCACCCGGGTCGCCTCTTGGCGTACCTTCGTCGTCCCGGGGCGCAGCCCGGCCGCCGCGGGGCGTTCCGCGCGCGGCAATTTCGGCGACCAGCGTGGTCAGATTGCCGACGCTGTTGAGCGAGAGCCCCATATCGCCACCCGGTTCGCCGCGGGCCGATTCGGGCAGGATGGCGCGGCCGAAGCCGAGCTTGAGGGCTTCCTTCAGCCGGGCCGGGGTCTGCGCCACAGGGCGGATCGCGCCCGACAGCGAAATCTCGCCGAAATAGACCGCATCCGTCGGCAGCGGCGCATTCACCAGCGAGGACACCAGCGCGGCGGCCGCAGCGAGGTCGGCGGCCGGCTCCTGGATGCGCAGGCCGCCGGCGACGTTAAGATAGACGTCATGTCCGGACAATTTGACGCCGCAATGCGCTTCCAGCACCGCCAGCACCATCGACAGCCGGCTCGGGTCCCAGCCGACCACGGCTCGGCGCGGCGTGCCGAGCGAGGTCGGCGCCACCAGCGCCTGCAACTCGACCAGCACCGGGCGGGTGCCCTCGATGCCGGCGAACACAGCCGTGCCGGGGCTGCCGAGTTCGCGTTCCGAGAGGAACAGTTCGGACGGGTTGGTGACCTCGCGCAGGCCGAGCCCGGTCATCTCGAACACGCCGATCTCGTCGGTCGCGCCGAAGCGGTTCTTCACCGAGCGCAGGATGCGGAACTGCTGCGAGCCTTCACCCTCGAACGACAGCACCGCATCGACCATGTGCTCGACCACGCGCGGGCCGGCGATCTGGCCGTCTTTTGTCACGTGGCCGACCAGGATGATCGCAGCGCCAGTCTTCTTGGCGAAGCGAATGAGGGCCTGCGCCGAGGCACGGACTTGGGTCACGGTGCCGGGCGCGGATTCCACCGTGTCGGTCCACATGGTCTGGATGGAATCGATCACGATCAGCCGCGGCACCGCGCCTTCCGACAGCGTCGAGACGATATCCTCGACCGAGGTTTCCGAGGCGAGTTGCACCGGCGCGTCGGCGAGCCCGAGCCGCTCGGCGCGCAGCCGCACCTGGGCGACCGCCTCTTCGCCGGAAATATAGACCGCGCGGTGGCCGGCGCGCGCCATCATGGAGGTGGCCTGGGTCAGCAGCGTGGATTTGCCGATGCCGGGATCGCCGCCGACCAGGAGCACCGAGCCGCGCACGAAGCCGCCGCCGGTGACGCGGTCGAGCTCAGCCATGCCCGATGAGAGCCGCGGCGCGTCCTGGGTCTTGCCGGACAGTGATTCCAGCGCGAACGTCCGCCCCTTGCGCTTGGAGCGGATCGAGACCGGCACCGAGCCCGTGGTGTCCTCCTCGGCCAGCGTGTTCCATGCGCCGCAGGAGTCGCACTTGCCCTGCCAGCGATTATACGCCGCGCCGCAGTTCTGGCAGACAAAGGAGAGGGTCGATTTGGCCATGGAGCAGGTGAGTCGCGCTATCGCACGTGATGCATAACACGGTTCGGCCGCCGCGCACGATCCATTGACGCCGCCGATCAGCGGGAAAACACCCGTGTTCCGGCCGGCCATCGCGGCTTGTCGCCGACCGGGCTTGCGCCGATCTCCCAGCCGACGCCACCCCACAGCACGTCGACGGCGCCAAGCTCGCCCGCGCTATCGCGGACATAGAAGACATTCGGCTTGGCGTTGACCTCGAGCGGACCGCCGCTGCCGTTGGGCTGCCGCATCAACGCGCACCAGACATCGGCCAGCCGGCTCTCGTGGCTCTGGCCCAGTCTGACCAGGATCTCCCTGTCGCTTGAGACCGCGATCAGGACGAAGGTCTGCAACGATGCGCCGCCGATATCGTCCTCGACCTTGTTCGCGAAGCGCTGCGCGAAGGTCGCGCCGAGCCAGGAGATCTTCACCGCGGCGCTCGACGCGATGTCCTCCTTGAAATGTTCCCGTGCGACGAATTTTTCGACGTGGGGGATTGCCGAGGTCGACGGCGGATCGGACGGTTCTACAGCTTTCGGTTGCAGAGGGCACACGACGCGGTCAGCAGCGACAGCGGAACTCGGTGGGCCCTGTTTCGAATCGTCGGCGGCGACACTCAAAGCTCGTGTTGCGAGAAGCAAGGCCAACAAGAGCGTGAGGCTTAACTGGCGCATCTTGTTGTCGTCCCTGAATCCGCTGCGTTCGCGGAGACAAGGTAAACCGCATCTTGCAGATGTAAATCAAAGATCGGGTTTCTGGTTAAGGATAAAAAGTAAGTTCAACTACAGCGCGAATTTGAATCAAATGCGCTTCGGCGCGAGGGGAACTGCAAAAGGAAAAAGGAAAACAGTCGTTCGCATGCTCGGCGCTTGCGAGTCGCTTGTTGCGCGCGCGGCCACGGCGGCTAGACGCGGATGTCTCGCACCGACAACAGCAGCGGCGAATGCTCGCGCGGCGCCAGGCTCGCCGGCAGCGCCCGGCAGCATCTGGCCTGGGCGCGCAGCGGATCGCTCCAGCTCCAGCGAACGCGCCAGGACGGATTGTTGGCGTAGGCCGGAATGCGCCAGACCCAAATCGTCTCGTAGACGCTGTCTCCGAAGTGTTCGACATCGGGCTTTGCTGTCGGCCAGACGGCCGAGCCAACGAGCGCGACGATCAACATCATCGTGGAGGCGATAATCACTTTGCGCATCACGCGCCTGCCTTTCCTGCCAGTCGTGGGCGTTTGATGACCCGCGACTCCCATTGCGCCGACTCGCGACAGGTCGATGCTTTGGCTCCGAGGCGACATCGGTAATAACGGCCGCTGAGATGCGGCGCGGCGGCATCGCATCGTGTCGTCTGGGTTATCGGGTCTTGCACCCGGAGTTCCGATCGACTTCACGATGCTTGCTTGTACAAAGTCCTTTTTCAGTAACGTTCGAACGGAAGCAATACAGTGTCTTTAGTCATCCGATCGGATACGGGCAATCCGGAGAACAACGGAAGGTCGGTGCTCAACAAAACTCTTTCGGGGTACACGCCGCGGGCTGCGCAAAACCCCGTAGACTTACGACATGCCTGTGAGCCTACGACGCCATTGCCGACCACAGCAGCGCCGTGCCCGCCGCCAGCATGATGCCGTCCATGATCAGGCGAAACGCCTCCGGCTTCATGTGCAGCACGAAGCGTTTGGCGATGAAGGCGCCCGCCATCAGCGAGGCGCCGGCGATCAGCCCTTTCAGCGCGATGTCCGGTGTCAGCGCGCCGAAGCGTTCGAAGGTCACCGACTTGCTGAGATAGAGCCCGAGCGAGCTCGCCGCTTCGGTGGCGAGGAACGCGCCCTTGTTGAGACCGTAGAACAGGAACAGCGGCACGCTGAGCGGGCCGGTCGAGGCGACGATGCCGGTGAGGTAGCCGATCAGCGCGCCGCCGACCATCAGATGCCAGAGATCGGCTTTGAGCTTGTGCTGCGCCAGCCAGTGCCGCACCGGCACCATCGCGATCAGGAACACGCCGATCGCGATATCGACCACGCGCGAGGGCAGCACGAGCAGCGTGCGCGCGCCGAGCGCGGCGGCCGGAATGCCCGTGATCGAATAGGCGGCGCAAGCGCGCCAGTCGACGTCGCGCCACCAGGCCAGGATGCGCGACAGATTGGCCATCACGGCGGCGACCGCCATGATCGGCACCGCCTGTTTCGGGCCGTATTGATAGACCAAAACCGGCATCAGCATGATCGACGAGCCGGTGCCGACGATGCCGGAAATGGTGCCGGCGACGAGGCCGACGATCAGGACGAAGACGAAGCCCACCTGTCCGCTCCGAGAGGAGATTTGCCCATGCCACCGATTGGCCCGGCGGCGCAAGGGTCGCGGATAGCGCCACATATTCGGCGTCGTCCCTGCGAAAGCAGGAACCCATAACCACAGGCAGTCATTGTTGAGCGACGCCCGAACGACGAGTCTCTTCAACAACAGCCGCCGCGGAGCATGGGTCCCTGCTTTCGCAATGCTTTCGCAGGGACGACGGCGGTGGTGGGGCTGACACCATCACTTCAACACCACCCACGCCGGTGCGTGATCGCTGGCACCTTCCTCGCCGCGAATGTCGCGGTCGACGCCGGCTTTCGCGAGCCGCGCGGCGATCTCGGGGCTGAGCAAGAGATGATCGAGCCGGAGGCCGGCATCGCGCGGCCAGCGCTGGCGCTTGTAGTCCCAGAAGGTGAACATCGGCTGGTCCGGATGCAGCGTGCGGATCGCATCGCACCAGCCCTGATCGACCAGCGCCTTGAATGCGGCGCGGCTCTTCGGCTGGATCAGGGCATCCTTGTCCCACGAGCGGGTCGGATAGATGTCGAGTGGCGTCGGTGCGACATTGTAGTCGCCGGCGAGCACCACCGGCACCTCCTGCTTCAGCAGCTTGGCGGCGTGGGCGCGCAGCCGCTTGAACCAGGCGAGCTTGTACTCGAATTTCGGTCCGGGCTGCGGATTGCCGTTCGGCAGGTAGAGGCTGGTGACGACGACGCCGCGCACCGCGGCCTCGATGTAGCGCGCCTCGTGGTCGTCGCGATCGCCGGGCAGGGCGGTGCGGATCAGCACCGGATCGGCGCTGCGCGCCAGGATGGCGACGCCGTTCCAGGTCTTTTGTCCCTGCCACACCGCGCGGTAGCCGGCCTTCGCGAGCGCGGCCGCCGGAAACTCGGCGTCGCTGGCCTTCAACTCCTGCAAGCTGACGACGTCCGGTTTGGCCGCCTTCAGCCAGCGCAGCAAATTGGGCAGCCGGCGGTTGACGTTGTTGATGTTGAAGGTCGCGATCTTCATGCGGTCGAACGATCGCGCCGATTCAATGCCGTCAGGCGGATGGCAATGGCGGCGGTGCAGCAGGCGCTGCCGTCGGCAAAACTGGCGGCGCCGCTTGCGTGGCGGCCGGTTCGCTCGCCTCGGAGACCGCGTCAACTTTCTCTGCGGCCGCGCCGCTTGTCGCGGCAACCGCATCGCCGCCCTTGTAGATGCGCACGAAGCGGCGGCCGAGGCTGGTCAGCACCTCGTAGCCGATGGTGCCGAAATGATGCGCGACCTCGTCGACGGTGATGCCTTCGCCGATCAAGGTCACCATGTGGCCGCGGCGCACCGCGTTCTTGTCGAGGTCGGTGACATCGACCGCGATCAGGTCCATCGAGATGCGGCCGGCGATCGGGCAGCGCTTGCCGGCGACCATGACCTCGGCGCCGCGGGTGCCGTCATTGGCGCTGGCGGCGCGGAAATAGCCGTCGGCATAGCCGGCGGCGATGATCGCAAGCCGGGTCGGCCGGCGCGCGGTCCAGGTGCCGCCATAGCCGACGGTCTCGCCGCGATCGATGTTGCGGATCTGCACGATGCGCGCCTTGAGGTCGACCACCGGCTGCATCGGGTTGTCGGCCTCCGGCGTCGGATTGACGCCGTAGAGCGCGCAGCCCGGCCGTACCATGTCGAACTGGAATTGGGCGCCGAGGAACACGCCGGAGGAGTTCGCCAGCGAGGCCGGCACGCCGGTGAACAGGCTTGCGATCTCGCGGAAGCTCGAAAGCTGCCTGGCGTTGACCGGACTGTTGAGCATCTCGGCGGAGACGAGGTGGCTCATGACCAGCGTGATGCCGTGATCGCCGGCATTGATCCGCGGGATGATGCCCTGCGCCTCGCTGACCGTGAGCCCGAGCCGGTTCATGCCGGTGTCGATATGAATGGCGGCGCCGCCGGACCAGCCGGAGCGGCGGCAGAACACATCCCATTCGGCGAGTTCGTTGAGATCGCCGATCACGGGCTTGCAGTCGATCCTTGCGTAGGCATCGCCGGTCTGCTGGAAGAAGCCGCCGAGCGAATACACGGTCGCCTGCGGAACGGCCGCGCGCACCACGGCGGCCTCCTCCACATTGGCGACGAAGAAGGTCTTGCAGCCCGCTTTGGCGAGCGCCCGCGACACCTGCTCGGCGCCGCAGCCATAGGCGTTGGCCTTGACCACGGCGGCGCATTCGGCGGGGACCGCGGTCTTCTCGAGCTTGCGCCAGTTGGCGATGATGGCGTCGAGGTCGATGGTCAGGATGCCGGTGGCGGCCGGGTGGGCCGCCAGCAGATTGGCTTCGGGTGTCAGCTGCGATTTCGCGTCGGTCACGATGTTCATGGCGCAGTTGTACGCGGCGGGCTTCCGCCGTTCAACCGCGCAGCGGAATCAATGGGCGTGATCCGGAACCTGACCGTCGGCCGCGAGATCGCCGAACCGGGTGACGCTGGCCTCGAAGTGCAGTTCGACGGTGCCGGTCGGGCCGTGGCGCTGCTTGCCGATGATGACTTCGGCCTTGCCGTGGGCGAGGCCCATTTCCATCTGCCACTTCTCGTGCTCGGGGGTGCCGGGGCGCGGCTCCTTGTTCGCAAGGTAGTATTCCTCGCGATAGACGAACATCACGACGTCCGCGTCCTGCTCGATCGACCCGGATTCACGCAGGTCGGACAGTTGCGGCCGCTTGTCGTCGCGGTTTTCGACCTGACGCGACAGCTGCGACAGTGCGATCACCGGAACGTTCAGTTCCTTGGCCAGCGCCTTCAGACTGGTGGTGATCTCGGTGATTTCCTGCACGCGGTTGTCGGTACCCTTCTTGCCGGAGCCCTGCAGCAGCTGGATGTAGTCGATCACGATCAGGTCGAGACCCTTCTGACGCTTGAGCCGCCGCGCCCGCGCGGTGAGCTGCGAGATCGAGAGGCCGCCGGTTTCGTCGACATAGAACGGCAGCGACTGCAACTCGATCGAACAGTCGCGGATCTTCTCGAAATCGAGCTCGGAGATGCCGCCGCGGCGGATGTGGCTCGACGGAATTCCGGTGCGTTCGGCGAGAATACGGGTAGCGAGCTGCTCACCGCTCATTTCGCAGGAGAAGAAGCCGACCGAGCCGCCATTGGCGGCCTTGACGGTGCCGTCGGCCTGGACCTCGGGCACATAGGCCTTCGCGATGTTGTAGGCGATGTTGGTGGCGAGCGAGGTCTTGCCCATGCCGGGACGGCCGGCGAGCACGATGAGGTCGGAGGGTTGCAAGCCGCCCATGCGGGCGTCGAGATCGCGCAAGCCAGTCGAGATGCCCGACAGCTTGCCGTCGCGCTGGAATGCCTTTGCCGCCATATCGACGGCGACCGTGAGCGCATCGGCAAAGCGCTGGAAGCCGCCGTCATAGCGGCCGGTCTCGGCGAGCGCGTAAAGCTGCCGCTCGGCGTCCTCGATCTGCGCACGCGGAGCGAAATCGACCGGCGCGTCGTAGGCGACGTTGACGATCTCCTCGCCGATCTGGATCAGGTTGCGGCGCAGACTGAGGTCGTAAACCGTGCGCCCGTAATCCTGCGCGTTGATGATGGTGGTCGCTTCGGCCGCAAGGCGGGCGAGATATTGGCTGACCGTCATGCCGCCGAGGTCGAGCTCGGCGGGCAGGAAGGTTTTCAGGGTGACGGGCGTTGCAACCTTGCCCATCCGGATCAAACTACCGGCTGTCTCGTAGATCTGCTGATGGATGACTTCGAAGAAGTGCTTTGCCTCGAGAAAGTCGGATACGCGATAGAACGCGTCATTGTTGACCAGGATGGCGCCCAGCAGACCTTGTTCCGCTTCGATGTTGTGCGGCGCATTGCGATAGGTCGGCGATGCGGCGTCGGGCGCGAGCTTGTGGACGTTCGAATCAATCAAGGCCATGGACGAGCTTATTCTTCTGATTGCGTCGTTGCTGCGATTTTCGGCTGTGGGGCGGCGATCAAGCGCCAGCCCGGCACGAAGCGAAAGGACGGATGTTTCTTATGCACGATTCACACAACGCGGTGTGTGAATCCGCGACAGCCGGATGCATTCCGCTTGACGGGGGTTGGCCCGGGATTCGGCGGGCGGCGGCCGATCAGCAATGTCGTTGGGAAAAGACGGACCCAGCCTGAACCTTTTTGGGGGCGAGCCGACCTATCCAAAGGCGAGGAGGCTGCTGGCCCCGGTTCCTTCAGATCAGGATAAGGAAAGCCAGCGCGATCAAGGCGGCCACCACGCCGGTGGCGATCAGGGCGTAGTCGGTCGCGATATCGCGCTGCGGGTCCAACATCGTCTGGTGCGTTTCTCGGGTCATTCCGGACCACTACGACAGCCCGGAACAGACCTCTGTGAAGCAGATCACACCTGCTGCACTTTCTTTGCAGCGGGATCGCGGGAACGATCCGGCGGATTCCGGGTTGTAGTCGCTCAGGGAAGATACGGCGGCGATGGCTCAAGAGTTTCAGACAGCGCGATCGGGGCTTGGATCGGGGTTTGGCCGCACAGGCGGTGTGGACCGCCGCTGGCTGGCCGCGCTTGTCGACGCCATGGAGCAAGCGGCGCGTCCTGAGGTCCGGAATGCTCCCTGTGACGCAGGGCTGATCTCGGCCGCCGCGGCCCATCTGGCACGTCCGGCCCCGACCTTCGTCCATTGCGGGTCGGCCTACAGCCTCCGCAACTAACAGCACCTATCCTATCGAGCTTACTCGCCGGCGAGTTGCAGCCGGGGCTTGGCGGCGTCGGCTTCCTTCAGCCGCAGCCGGGCTTCCTCGCGCCCGATATAGTCGCGGGTCATCGGGACGATGCCCTGGCGTTTGGTGAGCTGGAGCTGGAAGTTCATCATGTTCTGCACCCGGAACGACATCTCCGAGGCGGCGAGGTAGAACTCCCACATCCGGGCGAAGGCCTCGTCGTAAAGCCGCACGGCCTCCTCGCGCCGCGCCATGAAGCGCTCGCGCCACGCTTTCAGCGTCTCGGCATAGTGCAGCCGCAGGATCTCCATGTCGCAGATCAGCAAGCCGGCCTTCTCGATCGCCGGCATCACCTCGGACAGGGCCGGGATGTAACCGCCGGGGAAGATGTATTTGCGGATCCAGGGGCTGGTGACATCCGGGCCGGTCGAGCGGCCGATCGAATGCAGCAGCATCACGCCGTCGTCGCTCAGGAGCTCGGCGCAGCGCTTGAAGAAGGTCTCGTAATAGGCGACCCCGACATGTTCGAACATGCCAACCGAGACGATGCGGTCGAAGGGGCCGGGGATGTCGCGGTAGTCCTGCATCAGGAAGCGCGCCGATTGCGACAGGTTCCGCTCCGCCGCCCGGGCGTTGGAAATCTGCAACTGCTCGGTCGACAGCGTGACGCCGGTGACATCCGCGCCGGTCATCTCGGCAAGATAGAGCCCGAGCCCGCCCCAGCCGGAACCGATATCGAGTAGGCGATGGCCGGGCTTGATCAGCAGTTTTGCCGCAAGGTGGCGCTTCTTGGCGAGCTGGGCGTCGTCCAGCGTGGCGTCCGGCGTCTCGAAATAGGCGCAGCTATATTGCTTGTCGGCGTCGAGGAAGAGGGAATAGAGGCGGCCGTCGAGGTCGTAATGGCGGGCGACATTGCTTCTGGAGCGGCCGCGCACGTTGATCTGCTGGGCGCGCCGCCCGAGGAAGCGCAGCCAGGCCTGTAGCCTGGCGAAGTTCGGCAGCATGGCCGCCTGACCCATCAGGACGGCCAGCACATCGGCGATGGTCCCTTGTTCCACCACGAACGTGCCGTCCATAAAGGCTTCGCCGAGGTAAAGTTCGGGATCGACCAGCACGCGGAACTGGGCAGCCCTGGTCATGAAGCGTACGGCCACCGGAACGCCGGTGCCATCACCGCATGTGAATCGGGCGCCGCTCGCGGTCGTGAACGTGATCGAACCGCGGCGGATAAAGCGCCCCAAGAAGTATCGCAACAATCGGTCCATCGAGACACCAACGGAGCGGCCAGCTGCACATCGACACAACCGGAGCCGATCACTCCAATGTGTCCCCAAATTAAACATAAGCAGCGAATTGGATCACGCTATTGCGTTGTGCTCAAAGCCGATATTCCAAAATGTGACAATTGCGTGGATGCGTCACGCGTGCGCTTCCATTCGCGCGATAATCGTCTAAAAGGTGACCGCCGCGGCCGATCCATCAGGCGCCGACGGCGAATTTTCCGGAATCTGGAGACTTAAGGAATGTTGAGCCGAGCCCTCAGTCTGGCGACGGTGACGCTTCTGATTGGCCTGTCGGCCGGGTCAGCGCGCGCACAAAACCTCGAGGCCGGCAAAAGCCCCTCCCAGATTTTCGCTAACACCTGCACGGCCTGCCACAAGAGCCCGCGCGGCCTGCTGAAGACCGTGCCGGCCGGTTCGCTGCCGGGCTTCCTGCGTCAGCACTACACCACATCGAGCGACATGGCCGGCGTGTTGTCGTCCTACCTGATTTCGAACGGTGCCAACGATCCGCGCTACCAGGCCAAGGACCAGCCCAAGGGGGCCAAGGGAGCCAAGGGCAGGGAAGCCAGGCAGGAGGCAAACCAGCCTCCGGAGCAGGCCTCCGAGCGTTCGTCGCGCCGGCAGCATCAGGGCACGGCGCAGGAAGGTGCCAAGGAAGCTGCGCAGGAAGGTGCAAAGGATGGAGCAAAGCCCGATGCGGACGGGTTGAATCCTGACGGACGTCCCGGTCACCACCGGGGCAAGCGCATGGCCCGCCCGACCGAGCCGCCCGAGGGCGCCAAGCCGGAGGATGGCCAGACGCCGCAGGCCGCAAGCGAGGGCAGGCCGTCGCGCCAGAAGCATGGCCGTCGCGGCAGGCCTGCTGAGGAGCCACGGTCGGACGAGGCGCCGAAGGGCGAGGCCGCGGGCGACGAGCCCAAGGCCCAGACGGCCGTGAAGCATGAAGACAAGGGCGAGGCCGAGAAGCCGGCGAAACCTGCCAGCCAGCCCGACTCGGCCAAGCTCGATGCGCCGAAGAGCAGCAGCGAGCCTGCAGCCGTGCGCTCCGACCCGGTTCCGCAGGTCACGCCGGCGCCTTCCGCGTCCGAGCCCGCCGCTGCGTCTCCTGCTCCCGCCGCGCCGCCGGTGACCGCGACCGCGCCGCCGCCCCCGCCGCCCCCGACGACGCCAGGCTCCGGTCCGCCGGAGGCGCCAAGCTCGAAGTAATTACCGACGCCGGACCCGTAGAGGGCCGGCGTTTTCATTTGACCGCCACTAGAGCAAAGCTCTAGAGTATTGATCTAACCGAGGGGACGAGGTGGGTACGGCACGCGAAGATCTGCTGGCGGCGGGATTGGCGGTGTTCGACCGCGACGGCTTCGAGGGCGCAACCGTGGCCGAGATCCGCTCCCGCGCCCGCGCCTCCAACGGCAGCTTCTTCCACTTCTTCACCTCGAAGAAGCAGCTCGCCGGAACCCTGTTCCTGGAGATCCTGCAAACCTATCACGCCGCGATCATCGCCTCCGTCAACGATACGCACGGCGCCAGCGACGGCGTCGCGCGGCTGATCCACGCCCATCTCGATTGGGTCGTGACGTTCCGGCGCGAGGCGCGCTTCCTGTTCGAGATTTCGCGCAGCGAGTGGGGCGAGGAGGTGCGCGGCGCGCAGCGCAGCGAGAATTCGCGGCTCATCGAGGCCATCGAACGCTGGCGCGCGCCGCTGCTCGCGCGCGGCGAGTTGCTGCCGATGACTCCGACGCTGTTCTTCAGCCAGATCATCGGGCCGGCGCAGATCTTCTGCCGCGCCTATCTGTCGGGCCGCCATCAGAACGATCCGCGCGAACAGGTCGAGACGCTGATCGCCTGTGCGATCCGCGCGGTGGTGGCGCCGGGTGCACCAGAGCGAGCTGTAGGGACGTCATGAGCGAGATCGATCCGGACTTTGCGCCGATCGCGACGCGAATTCGCGACAATGTCGGCCGTCAGGGTTTTATGGGTTTGGTCGGCGCCGAGGTGGCCGAACTGTCGCGCGGGGCGTGCACGCTCGCGGTCGACCGTCGGCCGGAGCTGTTGCAGCAGCACGGCCTGTTCCATGGCGGGGTGACGGCGTTTCTGGTCGACAACGCCACCACGATCGCGGCGGCGACGTCGCGCGGCCAGCCGGCGCTAACCGCGGAGTACAAATTGAACCTGCTATCGCCGGCGTCGGGCGATCGCTTGATCTGCCGGGCGCGCGTGATCAAGCCCGGACGCCAGGTCGCGGTCGTCGCAGCCGACGTGTTCTGCATCATCGACGGCAAGGAGAAGCACACCGCGACCGCGCTCGCATCGATCGCCATGCTCGACGACCAGGCGGCGGCACGAATCCAAAGCCCGGCCTGATGAGGGCCGGGCTTTGTCGTGCTTGGTCGGTTGGATGATGCAGAGAAGCTTACTTCTCTTCGGCAGCCGGAGCCGGTGCGGCTTCGTCGTGCTGGGCTTCCGGATCGAAGAACTCGCCGGCGGCGGCAAGGGCCTCGGCGGCGGCATCCTGATCTTCCTGGCGGGTCGAGATGTCCTCGCCGCGCTTGATGCGCTCGGCCTCGTCGGCGGAGCGGGCGACCGTCACGGTGACGCTGGTCTCGACTTCGGGGTGGACCGCGATCGTCACCTTCTGCTGGCCGATCACCTTGATCGGCGAGTCGAGCCAGACCTGCGGACGGGACACCGTCACGCCATCGGTCGCCAGCGCGGCGACGATGTCGCGCACGGTGACCGAGCCGAACAGCTGGCCGGATTCGGAGGCCTGGCGGATGATGACGATGTCGCGGCCGTCGATCTTCTCGGCGACCTTGGCGGCTTCGCCCTTGGCCTTGATGTTGTTGGCCTCGAGCTCGGCCTTCATGCCGTCATACTTGGCGCGGTTCGCCTCGGTGGCGCGCAGCGCCTTGCCGCGCTTCAGCAGGAAATTGCGGGCGAACCCGTCCTTGACGCGCACGACTTCGCCCATCTGGCCAAGCTTGGCGACGCGTTCGAGCAGAATGACTTCCATTTTCGTTCTCCTTTGAGATGCTAAGTATTGTTTGAGTGGTTGGATCGAATCTCACTCGGCCGGCAAGGGCGGCGGTCTGGTTTGCAGAAAGCGCTGGCGCAATCCGAGCACGGCGTCGGCGATGCCGAGCGCGGCCATTACGAGGACCGGTATGCCTGACAGGACTAGACTGAGCGCGACCGTGACGACGTAGGCGCAGGTCAGCCTGAACGTGCGATTGCTGGCCGACAAGGTCAGAACGTGCACGACGGCAAAGCCGACGACAGCGTAGGCAAACAGCAACGCACCTACGACGGTGCCTGCGAGCATCGCGAACCAGCCGCCGAAAAAGCAGAAAGCGATGGCGACCGCCAGGATTGCAAGCGTGATCGGCGGCAGCATGACGCTTCGCACATCGGGCCATGGGCGATGCAGGCGCCCGGATGTCAGCGCGACTTTGGCAGCAAGCCAGAGGTTGAGTACCCACATCAACGCTGCGTTCGCCGAGAATACCAGCGGGCTGAGATAGCCAAACAACCTGGCGCGCGATGCGATTTGCTCGGGCGTCCAATCGACTTCAGCCTGACGCGCGATCTCGCTGAGCAACTGCCGCATCGGCTCGGCAATCGTTTCGACGTCGACGCTGTAGATCCACAGGATGGCCACCGCCGTGAGAGTAGCTATGATCGCGATCCAAAGCAGGATACGGCCAACCGGATACCATTCCAGGTCAGCAGCGTTACCCGGCGTCGCCGCAGCGACTGGCCGTCCGAGCAGGGCAAGATAGCCGAGCCACCACGCCGGCAACGCGCCCGTGAGCGCGAAGCGGAAGCCGTGGAACATGCCGGGAAGCGCGGTCAATGCGATGGTTGCGACGATGCCGCTCACGGCACCGGCCAGCGGCCCCCAGCCAAGCGCCGCCACGATCAGCGGCAACGGCGCAAAATAGGCCAGCAACAGCGAGACCAGCACGCCCGAACTGGTCGAGGCGAACATCAACGCCGACGCGGCGCCGGCGGCGAGTGCAACGGTGAATATCCCGATCATCAGCTGTCCCGCCCCCTTTGAGCGGTTAGGGGTTCTGCTCGAGAACCCCAACCATCGGCGACCGGACGACCCGGAAGCCTTATGAGAATGAGCGGCCGGCGACGAATGCCGCCGGCCGGAAACTATTAGCGGATCACGTAAGGCAGCAGGCCGAGGAAGCGCGCGCGCTTGATGGCGCGGGCGAGTTCACGCTGCTTCTTGGCGGACACGGCCGTGATGCGGCTCGGCACGATCTTGCCGCGCTCGGAGACGTAACGCATCAGCAGCTTGGAATCCTTGTAGTCGATCTTCGGCGCATTCGCGCCCGTGAACGGGCAGGACTTGCGGCGACGGAAAAACGGACGGCGGGCACCAGCATCAGCCATGATTCATTACTCCTCGGTCGCAGCTTCTTCGTCGCGCGGACGGCGCGGACCGCGGTCGCCACGGAAGCCGCCACCTTCGCGGTCACCACGGAAACCGCCTTCGCGGTCGCCACGGAAGCCGCCGCCACGGTCGTCGCGCTCGCGATCACGGTCGGCCTTGCGCATCATCGCGGACGGGCCTTCCTCGTGCTCTTCGACGCGCACGGTGAGGTAACGGATGACGTCTTCGTTGATCCGCTCCTGGCGCTCGATCTCGGTGACGACAGCCGACGGTGCGTCGATGTTCATCAGCACGAAATGCGCCTTGCGGTTCTTGTTCATGCGATAGGTAAGCGAGCGCACGCCCCAGCTCTCGGTCTTGGTGACCTTGCCGCCGCCCTGTTCGACAATGCCCGTCATCTGGGCCGTCAGTTCATCCACCTGCTGGGTGCTCGCATCCTGACGCGCGAGAAAAACATGCTCGTAAAGAGGCATGGTTGTCCTTTCCTGTGTTGGCGCGGGTTTCCGGCGACAAGCCCTTCGAGACCTTCGGAAAGGACTCGAGCTGCTCAGAAGGCGGGAGCACGGGACGACGGGCCGACTGGCCCTGCCACATCAAAATCAGCGGGTGAGGAAATCAACGCGCGAGTTTGCTGAGACCGTCCGTTCAGCTCCCGGCCGGAGCCCACGAATGGCGCGCTTATACGGATTTTGGCCGCGAAAGCAAGCGTGCGCAGCCGGTCTCGGCCGCCGGATTGCAGGACGGCGTAGCCCTCTGGGCCGCCTGGCGCAACTTTGGGCTATTTCCTGTTGATTTCTTTGTTTGTATGTCATACAAATAACTTGGGAGGATGATCGATGGGTTCGGAGACCGCCAGCGGCATGCCTGCGTCCGATCCGAAGCACGCCGTCCGCGCGACACGGTCCGCGGGGCGCAAGATGCGGTCGCTGCTGCTCGATGCCGCCAGCCGCCTGTTCAAGGAGCGCGGGCTCTCGGGCACCTCGATTTCCGACATCGCCGCGGCCGCCGACGCCTTCCCGAGCCAGATCACCTATTACTTCCGCACCAAGGAGGCGCTGTTCGTCGAAGCCGCCAGCCGCGACATGCTCTACCTTGCGCGTGCGACCGAGCAGGCGGCCCTGACGGCGCACACGCCGCGGGAGTACACCCACGCTTTGGCCGAGACCGTGACCGCGACCGACACGGTCGCCTTCTTTGCCGAGGCCCTGACGCTGACGCGGCGCCGGCAGGATCTCGCACCGCTGGTCGAGCGCACCATCGAGCGTCTGCACAGCGAGGGCGCGCGGGCCTATGCGGGTCAGGTCGAGCGCCACGGCTGGCGCTCGCTGCGCGCCCCCGAAGAGAGCTCGCGGCGCTTCTGGGCGATTGCAATCGGCGTGATCGTCGAGGGTTTTGCGATGGGCCGCAGCGCCGAGGAAATGTGTCGCGATTTGCTGCGCGCACTCGGCGAACAGGCGACATCGACATCGACTGCTGACACGACGCGCCTGCGCCTGGTCGGCGATCCCAGCACTTCAACGGACGGGGAGACAAGCTCATGACCGCGCTGCGCATGCGAGCCCGCGATTTCCTGTCCGAAGACGAGCTGGTGTCCGTGCGGGAGCGCGCGACGTGGAAGGGCGTGGCCTTGATCGCGCATGCCTGGGCGCTGATCATCGGGGCGATCGCGTTGGTTGCGTGGTGGCCCAATCCGCTGACCTATCTGCTGGCGGTTGCGATCATCGGCTCGCGCCAGCTCGGCCTTGCCATCCTGATGCATGACGGCGCGCATGGTTGTCTCTCTGCCGACGAGAAGACCAATCTCACGCTGAGCCAGTGGTTCTGTGCCTATCCGATCTTCGCGGAAACCCGCGGCTATCGGCGCTATCATTTGCAGCATCATGCGCGGACGCAGCAGGAGGATGATCCGGATCTCGTGCTGTCGGCGCCGTTTCCGATCACCAGGATGAGCTACCGCCGCAAGTTCTTCCGCGACATCACCGGGCAGACCGGCTACCAGCAGCGCAAGGCGCAGCTGCTCAATGCGATCGGGCCGAAGGAGTGGCCGCTGTCGCGGCGTGCGGCGAGTTTCTGGCAGAAGCTCGGGCCGCAATGCGTCACCAACGCGCTGCTGTTCGCGGCCCTTGCCGGCGCGGGCGTGTGGTGGGCCTATCCGCTGCTATGGCTGGTGCCGCTCTTGACCTGGATGATGGTGATCACGCGGATCCGCAACATCGCCGAACATGCCGTCGTGCCCGACAGCTCCGATCCGCTGCGCAACACCCGCACCACGCGGGCCAATGCGCTCGAGCGGCTGTTCATCGCGCCGTATTACGTGAACTATCACCTCGAGCATCATCTGCTGTTCTACGTGCCTTGCTACAACCTGCCGCGCGTCCACCGCATCCTGAGCGGAAGCCGCTATGCCGAGCGGATGGAGGTGCAGCCGGGCTACGCCGCCGTGCTGCGGCTGGCGACGGCCAGGCCCGCCCATGAGGATCGCCCGGGCCAGCTGGTCAACAGCGCCCGCCGGGCGCGGGCCGGGGGCAAGGTTAACGCCGACCAGAATGCCGGCGGATTTTAGCGCCGAACCCGTCCAACATCCCCAGGGTTCCGCCCACGCGGCTTGACAGCGCGCCCCCCATCAGTGTCTTACGGCCCGGTCCGGAGCCGATTGCAAGGATTGGTTGCAAGGGAGTGGCTTGGACCCGCTGTGTGGCGCGCCTCGCGCGAGGCGGATACCGTTTTCTCCCTGCGGCAGGCGAGGCGCTTGCGCGGGGATCGCGCTCAACAAGGTAGGGATCGCCGATGACGGCAGCATTTACGTTTCCCGGGCAGGGCTCGCAGGCGGTCGGCATGGGCAAGGCCCTGGCCGACGCCTTTCCGGTCGCCAAGGCGGTGTTCGACGAGGTCGACTCCGCGCTGGGCGAGAAGCTGACCGCGATCATCTGGGATGGTCCGGGCGAGACGCTGCAACTCACCGAAAATGCCCAGCCGGCGCTGATGGCGGTCTCGATCGCCACCCTGCGCGTGCTGGAGAGCGAGGCCGGCTTCTCGGTAGGCCGCGACGCGGCCTTCGTTGCCGGACACTCGCTCGGCGAATATTCGGCGCTTGCCGCCGCCGGCAGCCTGACCGTCAGCGACACCGCGCGGCTGCTGCGCACCCGCGGGCTTGCGATGCAGAAGGCGGTGCCGGTCGGCGCCGGTGCGATGGCTGCGCTGCTCGGCCTCGACTACGAGGCGGCGGTGGCGGTCGCCAACGAGGCGGCGCAGGGCCAGGTCTGCCAGGCCGCCAACGACAATGGCGGTGGCCAGGTGGTGGTCTCCGGCGACAAGGCTGCGGTCGATCGTGCGGTCGAGATCGCTAAGACCAAAGGGGCAAAACGCGCGATGCTGCTGCCGGTGTCGGCCCCGTTCCACTGCAAGCTGATGCAGCCGGCGGCCGATGCGATGGCAGAGGCGCTGTCCGGCGTCACCATCAAGGCGCCCGCGGCGCCGCTGGTCTGCAACGTGCTGGCTTCCGCGATCACTGATCCCGACGAGATCCGCCGCCGCCTGATCGAGCAGGTCACCGGCACCGTTCGCTGGCGCGAGTCGGTTGCCTATATGGCAGGGCAGGGCGTGACGCGGTTCTTCGAGATCGGCGCCGGCAAGGTGCTGAGCGGTCTCGTCAAGCGCATCGCCGATGGTGCGGTCGGCGTTTCCGTCGGCGGCCCGAACGATATTGCTGCAGCCAAGGATGCGCTGGCAGCGTCGGCGTAAAGAGCCGGAAGGAGAATTCGATGTTTGATCTGACTGGCAAGACCGCGCTGGTGACGGGCGCAACCGGCGGCATCGGCGGCGCCATCGCGCAGGCGCTGCACGCGCAGGGCGCGACGGTGGCGATTTCGGGGACGCGGCGCGAGGTGCTGGACGGCTTCGCGGCGAAGCTCGGCGAGCGCGTGCATGTGCTGCCGTGCAATCTCTCCAGCAAGGACGATGTCGAGGCGCTGGTGCCGGCAGCGGAAGCCGCGATGGGTCAGGTCGACATCCTGATCGCGAACGCCGGCATCACCCGCGACAATCTGTTCGTGCAGTTGCGCGACGAGGATTGGGACGACGTTATCGCCGTCAACCTGACCGCGACCTTCCGCCTGGCGCGTGCCGCGACCAAACTGATGATGCGCAAGCGCTTCGGCCGCATCATCGCGATCACCTCGATCGTCGGCGTCACCGGCAATCCGGGGCAGGGCAATTACACCGCGTCGAAGGCCGGCATCATCGGCCTGATCAAGACGCTGGGCGCCGAATACGCCAAGCGCGGCGTCACCGCCAACTGCATCGCGCCGGGTTTCATCAAGACGCCGATGACCGATGCGCTGAACGACAAGCAGCGCGAGGCCATCCTGGCCAAGGTTCCTGCGGCGCGGCTTGGAACGCCCGAGGATATCGCCGCAGCGGCGGTCTATCTGGCCTCCAACGAGGCCGCCTACGTCACCGGACAGACGATTCACGTCAACGGTGGGATGGCCATGATTTGAGCTACTTACCGGTTCTCGCAATGCGGCGAAAAGCCGTTTTCGGGAGCCGGTTCAGGCGTGTAGTCAAGGCTTTGGAAGTATGGTAGCTGAACCCCCGTGGATGGGCGAAGAACGCCATTGCAGGATTTTGAAACCCTGTATATTGGCGTGGCGACGCCTGCCGTTCGCCGGGGCTTTAGTCGGCTACGACCGGGCCGAATCAAGACTATGCGCGACTGAGTAATCGAGACGACCACGATGGCTCGTATCGTCTTGGGGTCGGGTCCAATGGAACAACGAGGTTGAACGATGAGTGAGATTGGCGAGCGGGTTAAGAAGATTGTGGTCGAGCACCTTGGTGTCGAGCCCGAGAAGGTGGTCGATAGCGCGAGCTTCATCGATGACCTCGGCGCCGACAGCCTCGACACCGTCGAGCTCGTGATGGCTTTCGAAGAAGAATTCGGTTGCGAGATTCCGGACGACGCGGCGGAGACGATTCTGACCGTCGGCGACGCGACCAAGTTTCTTGAGAAGAACGCGAAGAGCTGACGCCGATCGCGAAGTTGACGGGGCCGGACGGATCGCGGTCGAGCGGTCCCCCGGCTTCTTACTATTTGCCGCGCATTGCCGGCCGGAGAGGTGGAAATGAGACGAGTTGTCGTCACGGGGCTGGGCATGCTTACACCGCTCGGCTGCGGCGTTGACGCAACTTGGGCGCGTATCCTCGCCGGAGACAGCGGCGGCAAGAAAATCGATACCTTCGAAGTGTCGGACCTGCCGAGCCAGGTCGCCTGCTACATTCCGCGCGGCGACGGCTCCAATGGCACCTTCAATCCCGACCAGTGGATGGAGCCGAAGGACCAGCGCAAGGTCGACGATTTCATCCTCTATGCGATGTGCGCGGCCAAGCAGGCACTTGATGATGCCAACTGGCATCCGACCTCCGATGAGGACCAGTTCGCCACCGGCACGATGATCGGCTCCGGCATCGGCGGCCTCACCGGCATTGCCGAAACCGCGGTGCTCCTGAAGGAGCGTGGACCGCGCAGGGTTTCTCCCTTCTTCATCCCGGGCCGCCTGATCAATCTGGCGTCAGGCTATGTCTCGATCGAGCACGGCCTGAAGGGTCCCAATCATGCGGTCGTCACGGCGTGCTCGACCGGCGCGCATGCGGTCGGCGACGCGGCGCGGCTGATCGCGCTGGGCGACGCCGAGGTGATGGTCGCGGGCGGTGCCGAATCGCCGATCTCGCGCATCGGCATTGCCGGCTTCTGCGCGGCGCGGGCGCTGTCGACCGGCTTCAACGACAACCCGACCAAGGCATCGCGGCCCTACGACAAGGATCGCGACGGCTTCGTGATGGGCGAGGGCGCCGGCGTCCTGGTGCTCGAGGAATACGAGCACGCCAAGCGGCGCGGCGCCAAGATCTATGCCGAGGTCACCGGCTACGGCCTGTCGGGCGATGCCTTTCACATCACCTCGCCGCCGCCGGACGGCAATGGCGGCTTCCGCAGCATGAGCATGGCGTTGAAGCGCGCCGGCCTTGCGGCATCCGATCTCGATTACATCAATGCGCACGGCACCTCGACGCAGGTCGGCGACGAGATCGAGCTCGGCGCGGTCGAGCGTCTGCTCGGCAATGCGGCTTCGAAAGTTTCGATGTCGTCGACCAAGTCCGCGACCGGACATCTGCTCGGCGCGGCCGGCGCGATCGAGGCGATCTTCGCGATCCTGGCGATTCGCGATAATGTGGTGCCGCCGACCATCAATCTCGACAATCCGTCGGTGCAAACCGCGATTGATCTGGTGCCGCATACGTCGCGCAAGCGTGACGTCAATGTGGCGCTGTCCAATTCCTTCGGTTTCGGCGGCACCAACGCCTCCGTGATCGTGCAGCGCGTGACCAATTAGTAGGTGTTGAGAGCGTTTTCGAGCGAAGTGGGTACCGGTTCGCGTGAAGAAAACGCGTCAAAACAAGAATCTGAAGTCCCGTCCCGATTCAATCGGAATGGGACTTTAGCACTAGTCCACCGTTTTGCCGTATTCCGCGGTGACTCCTAATAGCGGGCGTATGCTATTGGCGGGGCAGGGGTTTGTCCGGCCACGATTCAACCGGCAGGATATTGGTTTGCATCGATGAGTGAGAGGCCGCCCATTTCACCGAGGAGTCCCCGCGCGGCGCTGGAGCCCGAGCAGGTTCCGCCGCCGCCCAAGCGCTCGGATCGCGCCCGCAATCCCTTCGTGATCGTCGGCAACGCCATCTTCACGATCCTGATCATCCTGATGCTCGGCGCCGGCGCGACCTATTACTATGGCAAGCAGGCGCTGGAATCGCCGGGACCGCTGCAGGAAGACAAGATCGTCAACATTCCCGCGCGCGCCGGCAAGCGCGACATCGCCGACGTGCTGTCGCGCGAGGGCGTGATCAACGTCAATCCGTGGGTGTTCATCGGCGGCGTGTTTGCGCTGAAGGCGAGCTCCGACCTCAAGCCCGGCGAATATTCGTTCCAGAAGAATGCCAGCCTGCGCGACGTCATCGCCACCATCGTCGACGGCAAGGTGGTGCAGCACGCCATCACGATTCCCGAGGGCCTGACCTCCGAGCAGATCGTGTCGCGGCTCTCCGACAACGACATCTTCACCGGCTCGGTGCGCGAGATCCCGCGCGAGGGCACGCTCTTGCCGGAGACTTACAAATTCCCGCGCGGCACCACGCGCGACCAGGTGATCCAGCGCCTGCAGCAGGCGCAGAAGCGCGTGCTCGCGGAGATCTGGGAACGCCGCAACACCGATACGCCGCTGAAATCGCCGGACCAGCTGGTGACGCTGGCCTCGATCGTCGAGAAGGAAACCGGCCGCGCCGACGAGCGCAGCCGCGTCGCCGCGGTGTTCGTCAACCGGCTGCGCCAGCGCATGAAGCTGCAATCCGACCCGACGATCATCTACGGGCTGGTCGGCGGCAAGGGCACGCTGGGACGGCCGATCAAGCGCAGCGAGATCACGCAGCCGTCGCCCTACAACACCTATGTGATCGAGGGCCTGCCGCCCGGACCGATTGCCAATCCCGGCCGCGCCTCGCTGGAGGCGACCGCCAATCCGGCGCGCACCCGCGACCTGTTCTTTGTTGCCGACGGAACCGGCGGCCACGCCTTTACCGAGACCTACGACCAGCACGCCAAGAACGTCGCCAAGCTGCGCGCCTCGGAAAAGCAGATCCAGAACGACACAGTCGAGCCTGCGGATGATCCCGCGCCTGCCGCTGCGGCGCCGGGCGCGGCGGACAGCAATCCCACGGCGACCACGCCGCCGAAGCCCACCAATCAGAAGAAGCCGCCGCGCAGCGGTCGCCAGGGCGCAGCCCAGCAGACCACTTCGCCGCCCGTCGTGCAGCGCTAGCTTCTCGTTTCCCGGAGGTGGACGTAATTCCACTTTCACGGAATCCGTTTTAAGATCGCACCGGCTGCTCACGAGTCCCGCGGGCTCGGGGGGAGTCTCAAATCATTCTGTTGGAGAGTTCACGCGATGGCGCTGTCGAGCATGACTGGCTTTGCCCGAAGCCATGGCGCGAGTGGTCCCTATACGTTCGAGTGGGAGCTGAAGTCGGTCAATGCCAAGGGTTTTGATCTGCGGTTGCGGCTGCCGCCGGGCTGGGACGAACTGGAGGCGCTGGCCAAGAAGCGCGCCGGCGAGATGCTGTCGCGCGGCACGGTCTACGCCAATCTAAGCGTCAAGCGCACCGACGCGGCGCAGACCATCCGCATCAATGAGGACGTGCTGGCCGCCGTCGTGAAGGTCGCGGGCACGCTCGCGCAACGCATCGACGCGGTGGCGCCGAGCATCGACGGACTGCTCGGCATCAAGGGCGTCATCGAGGTGGTTGAGCCCGAGAGCAACGAGGAGGAGGACAAGGCGGCGCGCGAGGCCGCGGCGATGGCCTTCGAGCAGGCGCTCGCGAGCCTCGTCGAGATGCGCCGCCGCGAGGGCGATGCGCTGGGCCAGATCCTGATGCAGCGGATGGACGAGATCGAGCGGCTCGCCAAGCGCGCCGAGGCGGCGCCCGGCCGTAAGCCCGAGGCGATCAAGGCGCGGCTCGCCGAGCAGATCGCCGCGCTGCTGGAGACCTCCGATCGCTTCGATGCCGACCGGCTCAGCCAGGAGGCGATCCTGATCGCGACCAAGGCCGATATCCGCGAGGAGCTCGACCGCATCGCCTCGCACATCGCCCAGGCGCGCGAGATGATCGGAAAGGGCGGCCCGGTCGGGCGGCGGCTCGACTTCCTCGCCCAGGAGTTCAATCGCGAGGTCAACACCTGCTGCTCGAAGTCGAACGATGTCGAGCTGACCAATACCGGGCTTGAAATGAAGAACGTGGTCGAGCAGTTCCGCGAACAGGTCCAGAATCTGGAGTGAATGATGACGGCGCAGGGTTTTGACGGCGTAGAGCGGCGCGGACTGATGTTCGTGCTGTCGTCGCCCTCGGGCGCCGGCAAGACGACGCTGTCGCGCATGCTGCTCGATCGCGAACCGGGCCTGAAAATGTCGGTGTCGGCGACGACGCGGGCGCGGCGTCCGGGTGAGGTCGACGGTCGCGACTATTTCTTCGTCGACAAGAAGACGTTCGAGACCATGGTCGAGCAGGGTGAGCTGCTCGAATGGGCGACCGTGTTCGACAATCTCTACGGCACGCCGCGCGCGCCGGTCGAGGCGGCGTTGTCGGTGGGGCAGGATGTGCTGTTCGACATCGATTGGCAAGGTACGCAGCAGCTTCACCAGAAATTACAGACCGACGTCGTGAGGGTCTTCATCCTCCCGCCGTCTGCGGCCGACCTTGAGAAGCGCTTGCATACGCGGGCACAGGACTCGGAGGAGGTCATCCGTGGGCGGATGAACCGGGCTTCCGACGAACTGAGCCATTGGGCCGAATACGACTACATCGTGGTCAATCAGAACATCGACGACGCATTTGCTGAAGTGCAGTCGATTCTGAAGGCCGAACGGCTCAAGCGCCAGCGGAGAACCGGCTTGACCGAATTCGTACGCGACCTGCGACGCCAGCTCGAGAAGTAACGCTGCGGGATGGTGATGCGATCGCAGCGATCGCATCACGAGTTCATTTCCTAACTGGCCTAGTTCGCCGCGCTGCGCGCCAGCCGCTGCAGCATCGCTGCGATCTGCCGGTTGTCCTGCTCGCTCTGGGCCGGATCACGGGCCGCCTCACGACGCGGCGCCGGCGTCTCGGCGCGGCGCGGAACCGGGGTCTCGGCACGGCGCGGGGGGGCCTCCGACAGGCGCAGCGGACGGTCGCGGCCGACCACCGCCATCGGCGGCGCCGGCTCGGTGTGGAGCGAATCCCAGGGCGCCTGCCACTCGTCCTTGATCTGGTAGGGCGGCGTCCGCGTGCGTGTCAGGCGGAACACCAGCGCGCTGACCAGGCCGGCCAGCGCCAGCGCTCCGACCATCACGATCAGCAACATCTGCGTCGAGGACGATGACTTGTCCGCGGGCGCCTCGGCCGCAGCGGCGGCCGCTGGTGCCGGCGCGGCCGCTTGCTGCGGCGTCGCGTCGGCCTGGGCGACCACGGTCGGCTGGTCCGCGGCATGCCGGGTTCCGTTGGTCCCAGCCATGCTCGATGCATCCAGCCACCTGGCGTTCACGTCCGATGGCTGGCCGTTTGCGCCGGTGGGCGCGGCTGATGCCGCCGGATCGGTCGACGCCGGCGTGCCGCCAGCCTGACCTGCATCCGGGCTTGCAACAGGCGCGGCCTGCTGCGAGGGCCATTCGGCATGGGCGTTGGCAACCGATTTGCGCATCGCCGGTTGCGGCGCCGGCTGCGCTGCCGGCGCCGGCTGGCTCGGTGGCGGCGCCGCGTCGGCCGTCGCGGTGTCGGGCGCGGCCGCGGGCTGCTGCTGCGCTGTCGCGGTCTTGGCGACAACCTTGTTCTTGGCATCACCAAGGTACCAGCACTTCTTCTGGGTGCTGCGGTCGAGGTGGTAGAACCAGTGGCTCCCCGCCGGCGCGGTTCCCTTCGGCGCGGACTGACAGGTGTCGGCCGTCTTGGTGTTCGCCGTATTGGTTACCGCCGGAGCGGCGGCGTTCTCGGCCACGGCGCCGAAGTTGGCCCCGGCCACAATGCTGGCGGCAAGCGCCGCAGCGAATTTCGCTGAACGATTTGACATACGCGTCCCCGGTATTCTTTTTTACGCAAACGCTGGTGCAACCAATCTCGGTAAAGAGTTGGGTCGCAATGCGCCGCAAATCCGGAACGGGTTGGGCTTAATTGAGGCTCGCAGCGTGCCGCAATTGGGGCGAGCCGGTGGCCGAGGAAGGCTGCGCTGGACCGATGGCGTCCGGCGCGACCAAGCTGTGGCGCAAGAAACATCGCAAGAAACATGATGTCCCGCCGGCGCTACAGCGCCGGCGGGACATCACGGTTAGTTCTTCAGTACTTAGTTCTTCAGTACGATGCGTCCCACGACCTTGCCGGCACGGAGTTCATCGATCCATTTCTGGACGTCGGCCATCGGCTCTTCCTTCATCGGCGTCGGCTTGATCTTGCCGGCGCGGGCGAGCGCCATCAGCTCCTGGCCCTCGGCCAGCGTGCCCACCATGAAGCCTTCGATGGTCATGCGCTTGTAGACCCATTGCACCATCGGCAGCGTGAACTGGCCGCCCATCAGGCCGGACACCACGATCTTGCCGCCGCGTGCCACCGTCGCCACCGCAAACGCCATCGACTTCTCGTTGCCGGCAAAGTCGACGACGCCGTCGAAGCCGCCGTCGCTCTCCTTCAGCATGCGTTTGACGACATCGGGCTCTGCCGGATCGTAGGCCGCCGCCGCTCCGTTCTTCAGCGCGGTCTCGCGCGCCGCGGGGCTGAGATCTGCAACCGTGATCGGCTGCTTGAACATCGCCTGCGCGAACGACAGGCCCATCATGCCGACGCCGCCGAGACCGATCAGCAACAGGTTGCGCTGGCGCGGACGATCGACCAGGCGCTTCAGCGCGCCATAGGCGGTGACGCCGGAGCACATCAGCGTGGCGGCCTGATTGACCGGCAGCGGATCGTAATCGAGCAGATACTTTGCGTCGGGCACCAGCACATGGGTGGCGAAGCCGCCGTCGATCGAGACGCCGAGGAAGCGCTGCTTCACGCAGAGATTCTCGTCGCCGGCGAGGCAGTCGCGGCATTGGCCGCAGCCGATCCAGGGGAAGACCGCCTTCTTGGCGCCGACCAGATCCTTTGGCGCATCAGGACCGACCTCGTCGACGACACCCGCGATCTCATGGCCGAGCGTGAAGGGCAGGGTCATGCCGCGGGTGGTGTCGAGCTTCTTGCCGCCGCCGAGATCGGCGTAGCCGTCCTGGATGTGCAGATCGGAATGGCACAGGCCGCAGCGCTCGATGCGCACCAGCACTTCGCGTCCCTGCGGCGTCGGAGTGTCGACGATGGTTTCGCACAGCGGTGCATCGAACTTGACGAGGGATTGGCGAACCATGCGCGCCATTACGTTTTCTCCTGTTGTTCTATTTTGTGGACCGTATATCGGCCAATTCCCTCGCCATGGCAACAAAGCCCGGGACCGGGATGGTTTCGGCACGCCGTGTCGCGTCGATACCGGCTGCGGCTGCGAGCCGCGCCGGATCGGCCGAGAGCGATTTCAGGCTTTGGCGCAGCATCTTGCGGCGCTGGCCGAAGGCGGCAGCGGCGACTTGCTCGAGCAGGCGGCGGTCGCACGGTGCGGGCACGGCGCGCGGGATCAACCGTACCACCGAGGACGTCACCTTCGGCTGCGGCACGAACGCTGCGGGCGAGATGTCGAACAGGATCTTGGTCTCGGCGCGCCAATTGGCGAGCACCGCGAGCCGGCCATAGGCCTCCTCGTCCTCATGCGCGACGATCCGTTCCGCGACCTCGCGCTGGAACATCAAGACCATGGTGTCGTACCAGGGCGGCCACGGCTCGATCGACAGCCAGTCGATCAACAGCTGGGTTGCGATGTTGTAGGGCAGGTTGGCGACGATCTTGGCCTTAGCCCCACCAAGCAAGGGACGCGGATCGAAATGCTGCGCGTCGCCATGCACGATCTCGATGCGGCCGGGGTAGCGCTTGACGATGTAGTCGAGCGCATCAATCGCGCGCTCGTCGCGTTCGATCGCGACGACGCGCCTGGCACCCATCGCCAGCAGCGCGCGCGTCAGTCCGCCGGGGCCGGGTCCGACCTCGATCACGGTGCAATCTTCCAGCGGGCCTGCGGCGCGGGCGATGCGCGCGGTCAGGTTGAGATCGAGCAGGAAATTCTGGCCGAGCGATTTACGCGCCGACAGCGAATGCTCGCGAATGATGTCGCGCAGCGGCGGCAGATCGTCGATCGCGCTCACCTAGCTCGACGCCGCGGCCATGCGCGCGGCGAGCCGCAGCGCGGCGATCAGGCTCGACGGATTGGCCTTGCCGGTGCCGGCGATGTCGAACGCGGTGCCGTGATCCGGCGAGGTCCGGATGAACGGCAGCCCCAACGTGACGTTGACGGCATCCTCGAACGCGATGGTCTTGATCGGGATCAGCGCCTGATCGTGATACATGCAGAGCGCGCAGTCATAGGTTTTTCGCGCGGCGGCGTGGAACATGGTGTCGGCGGGCAGCGGGCCGCGGGCGGCAATGCCCTCGCGGCGCAGAATCTCGACCGCGGGCGCGACGATCTCGACGTCCTCCATGCCGAGCGTACCGTCTTCACCGGCATGCGGGTTGAGGCCGGCAATGGCGAGCCGCGGCGCCGCGAGGCCGAACCGCGCCTTCATGTCGGCGACCACGATCCGCGCGGTCGACACGATCAGGTCGGTCGACAATTGCGCCAGTGCCTCGCGCACCGACACATGGATCGTCACCGGGACGACGGCCAGCGCCGGCGACCACAACATCATCACCGGCTGCGGCGCAGCCTCGCCGGGAGCGGCCAACTCGGCGAGAAATTCAGTGTGGCCGGGATGGCGGAAGCCGGCACGGTACAGCACGTTCTTGGCGATCGGATTGGTGACAACCGCGCTGGCCTTGCCAGACGTGACATCGGCGACGGCCTGACGGATCGACGCCAGCGCCGCATCGGCACTGGTCCCGTCGGGCTTGCCCGGTCGCGCCGTTGCCGCCTTGCCGGTCGCGACGACGGGCAGGGCACGCGCAAACGCCGCGGATGCTTCCTCGGCGCTGACCTCAGCGAACGTGACGGCGAGCCCGAGCGTCCTGGCGCGCTCGGCAAGCGCGGCGCGGTCGCCGAGCAGGTAGAACGGCGGAAGATCGAGCTCGCGGCGCCGCAGCCATGCAGCGAGCGTGATGTCGGGGCCGATGCCTGCGGGCTCGCCGGATGTCAGTGCGAGAGGTTGGGCCATGCGTCAACGATAGTCGATCATCGCCCGCCTGGATATTCGATCATCGCGGCCTTGCGGACTTCCTGCAGGTAGGCCTTCGACTTCGCCTCGTACTTCTGCACGTACATCTTGTCCCGCATCTCACGCTTCTTCGGCGTGTCCACGGTGGTTGCCTTCCGCCCGCAAAGGGCGACCATTTCGACGCCCTGCTTGGTGACCTCGGGAGGGGTGAGGTGACCGACCGGAGTCTTATCCAGGATGTCGCGCAGCGACTGCGGCAGGTCGGCCGATGTCTTCACCACGATCTCGCGGATCGCGGCGTTGCGCATCGACTTGAAGAAGCTGTTGGCCTCCTCGCAGCTGGTGACGCGCTCGCGCAAACTGTCCGCTTCCTTGCGGCGTGCCTCGAATTCGGACTGCGCAGCGCCGCGCGGTACGATCAGGACGACCGGCTGCATCCTGTATTCGAAGGCCTCGGCGTCGGGGGCCTCGCCGGTCCCCTTGACCGCGGTGTCGACGTCCTTTTCACCGACCTGGAGGCTTTCCTTGAAGCGGCCACGGACCAGGCTGGTCCAGACCATGTCGGCCCGGATGCGCTGTTTCAGCGTATCGGGCCGGATGCCCTTGCTCTCCAGCACCTTGGTCAGCTGGTCGTTGGACAGCCGCATCCGCTGCGCCATGCCGCCATAGGACTGCTCGATATCGTTGGCGGTGGGATCGACGCCGAACTTCTTGGCTTCCTTGATCTTCAGCTTCTCGTCGATCAAATCGTCGAGGACGGCCTTTCGATCGGGGGCCTTGCCGCCGGTCAGCGCGTTCAGCTTGGAGCGCTGCTCGATGTCGAAATTGGTGATGGGCTCGCCATTGACCATGACCGCGATGGTCTGGGCATGCAGCCGCGCACCGCCCCCGAGCAGGAGGAAGAGTGCTAGCAGGCAACTCAGCACGAGCGAACGGCGGCGCGTTGGCAGGCGAGCGGCGGTCGTCATTATCGTCATGTCAGCCGTTTAAACCAATTCAAGCCGGGGCCACAGGCCCGCGGGCAAAACAAGCCCCCGCTTGTTACTGCATGCCAGCCGCACTGCTGGTCGTGGAGGTCTGGGCAATCGTTCGCAGCCCGATCTGGAACATGATCGCGTGGCTGAGAACGGGCGGCTGCGAACCCGCCTGATAGGTATAGGACGTGACATAATTGGCAGCCAGCACGAAGCAGTCGTCCACATAGCCTGCGCCGACCGCATACTGGTTGATCTTGTTCGCTTCAAGGTCCCAACGCGCCGCACCCTGAACCACCCAGTTCGACGCCACCTTGACCGAGCCGCTCGTGAGGATACCCTCGCGGCGCGTCAAATAGCCAAGTTCGGGCTGCGCCGCATAGTCGCCGTAGGTTACCGCGACCGACCAGCGATCGAAGTTCGCGGCCGCCGTAGCCTCGAACCGGTTGATGTTCCAGGTCGCCTCATCCATCCGCGTGCGGACGCTGAACGTGTAGGTGCGGTTGGGCGAATAGGCGAGGCTCGCGACATAGTCCGAACGCGCGTTCTGCAAGCCGGAGTCGATGCCGGTGTTGGTGACGTCGGCGACCGCGAACGAGTTCAGCCCGAACAGCTGGTAGGACTGCCCGAACATCGCCTTGACGCTGCCGCCATGATCGAACTGCGTGGTGGCCTGCACGCCGACATTGGCGCGGCTGCCGCCCTCGACGCGATCGTAGCCGGAGAACTTGTCGACCGCGAACAGGTTCGAAGTGTCGAACACCAGGCTCTGCGCGTCCTCGTTCGGAAGCTTGCCGGCGTTGGGCTCGTTGGGCCGGATGATGACCTGCGCGATCGGCTCGACAGTCGTCGTGCCCCACGGCTGCACGTTGATGAAGGGGTAGCGGTATTCGAAGCCGACCGTCGGCATCAGACGAACCGTCTGGGTATCGCCGACCGGCAGGAAGTTGGACACGCCGGGCTGGTTCGAGATGTCGGCGTTGATGGCGTCGGCACGCACGCTGACGAACGGCGTCCAGATCTGGCCGAGCGGGTCGGTGTAGGACTTGCGCCACTGCGCCTCGGCCGTCAGCCGCGTGTAGGTGCCCGGCATGCCGCGCAGCAGGCACTGCGACGGAATCCGCGCCATCGGATCGGCCGACGTGGTCAGGCACAGGCCGTTGGTGTTGGCGGTCGTCGTGATCGGGTCGAACACCGCAGTTTCGCGGGTCAGGTTGACGAAGTTCATCTTGTAGCTGAACTCGCCGCCCAGGATCGGACTGTTGATCACGTTGTTGTAGTCGATCACGGGCGCGACCACCGGGACCTGGTTCTGGTTGCCCGAGTAGCTGAGATAGTAGATCGCGCGCGCGTCGAAGAAGCTGCGGTTGCCGACGCCGGTCAGATAAAGCTGCGAGATGGCCTCGGTCGGCAGCGACAGGAACGATCCGAACGGGTCCTTGTACTGGGCGAGCCGGTAGTCGGACATGAAGAAGTAGTCGGACAGCAGCACGCCGTCCCAACCCCAGACCCATTTGTCGTTCAACGCGAACTGACCCTTGGTGTCGATGCCCCAGCGGAACTGGCGATCACCGGGCTGGCCGGCGAACGCGCCGGGATCGGTCTGGTCGATGCCGTAGAGCCGGATCTGATAGGCGCCGTCCGCAAAGCGCTGGCGGAATTCGGTCTGCAGCAGCACGCCCTGCTTGGACGTGATGCGCGGATTGAAGGTCGCGTCCATGTCAGGCGCGATCGCCCAGTAATAGGGGATTTCGACGCCATAGCCGAACGCCGTGTACGAGGTGAAGCCCGGCATCAGGAAGCCGCTCTTGCGCTTCACGGTCGGATCGGGCGTCGAGAAGTAGGGCAGATAGGCCAACGGAACGCCGAAGAATTCGAGCTGGGCGTTCTCGAAATAGAGCATCTTCTCGGTCTGGTTATGGATGATGCGCGCGCCCTTGACCTGCCACAGCGGCGGCTTCTTCGGATCATCCTTACAGGGCGCGCAGGCGGTATAAACGCCGTTGTCGAACACCGTGTAATTGCCGCTGGACCGATCGGCGCGGGTCGCCGCCATGCGGGTCTGGTCTTCGGTATCGACGCGGAGCGAATCGACGAAACCGTCGCGGTAGTCGTCGCTGAGATCCATGATGTTGGCGTAGGTGATCTTGCCTTCCGCATCGGTCATGCGGATGTTGCCTTCGGCATGAAGACGCTTGGTCTTCTGGTCGTAGATGACCTTGTCGGCCTCGACGCTGGTGCCGTTGTAGAACATCTGGACGTTGCCGACCGCCGAGATCCGCGAGTTGTTGTAGTCGTAGTCGACCTCGGTCGCCTGGACGAGCATCTGCCCGTCGTTCTTGGCCGGCGGGCGGGGCGGCTTCGGCGGACGCGGATTGTAGGTGAACGCCTGCGCGGCAGCCGGCGTCGACGCGACGACCTCGAGCGTGCTGACCGCGATCAACGCGGCGAGAAGAGTTGAGATCGAAACGCCAAACGCGGCCATACGGCTCCGTTGGCGGCGCAGAGCACTGCGCCGCCCGCAAGCAGGCGACCTCAACTGGCGGGAAGCGACACCGGCCACTACCCGTCCTCCTGGTACAGCAAGGCTAAGAAGCCGGTGAGGCTACCCACGACGACGGGCAACCACGCCGCAGCGATGGGATGCATCAACTCAGCCTTGCTCAAATCTTCCGTTACTTTCGACAGCACGTAGAGCAGAAAGCCTGCGCCCACGCCACTCAAAACCATCTTCTGCACGCCGCCCATCCGAAAGAAGCGGAGGCTCACAGAAGCCGCCAACATCACCATCGCAGCCAGCAAAAACGGCTGTGCGATGAGCTTGTGATACTGCAAGCGATAGCCGGCCGTCGCGAACCCTGAGCTCTCCGACGAACGGATGTAGTTCGGCAGTTGCCAAAAGGACACAGTCTCGGGGGTGGAGAAGCTGTTGCGCACCTGTGCCGGGGTGAGGGTGGTGGTCAGATAGAAGGTGTCCTGATCCACCGGAGGCTTGTCGAGGGTGTATCGGCGTACGCCGGTGAACACCCAGCGGCCTTCTTCGAGGGTCGCTTCGCGCGCTTCGATTCGCTCCTTGAACTGCAGCGCCGTATCGAATCGAAACACCGTCAGTCCGGTCAGCCGGATGCCCTGCTGCTCGCTGCGCGCGGCATTGATGATCGCCTGACCTTCGTCGTTGATCTGGTTGAGCCAGAAGCCAGACGCGTCCTGGATGCCGCCGCCCGGCGCCGAGCCGAACAGCTCGGCTTCCATCCGTTTGGAGAGCTCGCGCAGATTGGCCGAGACCGGATTGTAGGCGGTGGTCGCGAAGATGCCGAGCACGATCGCGCTGGCCAGCGCCGGCGAGATGAATTGCCAGGCCGAGACGCCGGCGGCGCGGGCCACCACGAGCTCGAGCCGCCGTGACAGAGCGAGGTAGCAGGTCATCGCGCCGATCAGCACGCAGAACGGCATCAGCTTCTCGAGCAATTGCGGCACGCGGAACAGCGAGGTCTCGGCGACGGTGATGGCGGAGACGTCGACCAGGCCGGACGTCTTGCGCACCATCTCGATGTAATCGACCAGCACGAGCAGCACGAAGATGCCCGCGAACACGCCCACCGCCGCGACCACGAAGCGGCCGGCGAAATAGCGCCCGAGCGTGTTTGTGACCATGCTCATGCGGTTGCCGGCCTCCGGAACAGGCGGGCGATCCGCTCGTTGTTCCTATTGATCGCTTCCAGCAGCCGTGGCGGCGGTTCGACGACCACGCCGCCGACGATCATCCAGATTCCGACCGCGATACCACCGAACAGCATCAGGTATTGCAGCAGCGCGGCGATCGGCGTCTTCACCGCCATGACCGAGCAGGCGAAGCCGACCATGCGCAGGCCGAACACCGCGAAGACCGAGCCGCCGATCGAGAAATTGCGGCTTTGCCGCGTGGTGCGCGGCGCGCCGAGGAAGGCGAAGGTGAGGGCGGCGAATGCGAACGGATAGACCGGCGCCATGAAGCGGTCATGCAGCTCCGCGAAGAACTGGCCCGACAGCTGCTTGTAGGTCTGATCGTTCTCGTCAGGCCACATCAGCTCCCAGAGATAGCGCTCGCGAATCCCAAGCGTGACGTCGCGGCCCTGCGAGAATTTCGACATGTCGAAAGCGTAGCGCTGAAACACCACCAGCGTCGGATCGCGCTTGCCGACTTCGAATCGCTCGAGATTGCCGTCCTCCAGCACGAGATATGAACCGTTCTCGTTCTTCAGCACGGTGCCGTGGTCGGCGACGATGGTGACGCGCTGCTGCGGATCGCGGCGATCGTCGACGAAAACACCGCCGAGCACGCCGCCGGGCAGCCGCTCGCGGATCCGAATCGTCAGGTTCTGATCGAGCTGGGCGAAGCGGCCGGGCTGCAGGATGTTGGTCAGGACGTCGGCGGTGATCTCGGCGTCCCACTGCTTGATTCGGCGCATCCCGTCGGGGGCGAGGTAGGCGCCGATGAAGGCGACCAGTGCCGCCACCACGCAGGTGGCCAGGAAGAACGGCCGGAATAGCCGGAACGGCGAGAAGCCGGCCGCGTTCATCACGATGATCTCGGAATCGGTCGCGAGCTTGTTCAGCGTGTGCGAGATCGCAATCATCAGCGCGATCGGGGCGATGATCAGGACCAAAGCGGGAATCACGAGGCCGGTGATGCCGAGGAAGGTCAGGATGGTCTGACCCTGGCTGGTCATCAGGTCGATGCCGCGCAACGCCTGGGTAATCCAGATCACGCCGGTGAGGCTGACCAGGACAAGCGCAAACGACGCCAGCGTCGTTTTGAAGATGTACTTGTCGATCGACCCCATCGCTACCGCACGGCCCCCAAGACCCCCTGCACGCAGCCGAACGCACGGCTTTCGACCAATCCCGTCAACCCGGGTTCCCCTTTGGCCGAGCCGCGGACTCATCCGGCTCACTCTGTGTCCACTCTCTCACTACCATCCCTTTGATCCGTCAACAAAATGGCCGAGCCAAGGCACGCTTAATTTATGGTTAATTAATCGCTTTTGTGGCCTTCCGGCCACTCCGGCGCTTGGCAGCGGCGCAGCCGACAGGCCATAGTGTGCGGCAAGCCCGGCCCGGGCTGGTCCCGGACCGCCATCGCAATGCTCACCCCGCGCGCCGGAAGGACCGCCTCAGGTCCGAGCAACACCCTGAGTTCTGGAGGATTTTCCTATGTCCGACGCCGTCAAGGTCGGCTTTGTCCCATTCTCTGCGTCCGCCCGCGGCATCCTTGTCGCCTTTTGTGACGAGCAATTGAAGCTGGGAGCCACTGCAAGGAAGGCGCTGGGGGCTGCCGCCGAGACGGTGAAGCGGGCGGCCGCAGCCAACCAGTTCAAAGGCAAGAGCGGGACAACGCTGGACATCCTGGCGCCGGAGGGACTCAAGGTCGATCGCCTGATCGTGATCGGTACCGGCAAGGCGGCCGACCTCAAGGAGAAGGACTTTCTCAAATTCGGTGGCGTGCTGGCCGGCAAGCTCAACGCCGGCAGCGGCGCGATGACCGTGATCGCGGAATTGCCCGAGGCCGCAATGGCAGCAGGCCAGGCGGCTTCGATCGCCACCGGTATCCGCCTGCGCGCCTACAAGTTCGACCGCTACAAGACCAAAAAGAAGGACGGCGAGGACAATGCGGTGCGGGCCGAGGTCTCGATCGCGGTCGACGACGTCGCTGCCGCCAAGAAGGCGTTCGCGCCTGAATCGTCGGTCGTCGACGGCGTCAACCTGGCGCGTGAGCTCGTCAACGAGCCGCCGAACGTGCTGTACCCCGAGGAGTTCGCCCGCCGAGCCAGCCAGCTGCGCAAGCTCGGCGTCACCGTCGAGGTGCTCGACGTCAAGGCGATGACCAAGCTCGGCATGGGCGCGCTGCTCGGCGTCGGGCAGGGCTCGGCGCGGCCAAGCCGGACCGTGATCCTGCGCTGGAACGGCGGCAAGAAGAGCGAGGCGCCGGTCGCATTCGTCGGCAAGGGCGTCTGCTTCGACACCGGCGGTATCTCGATCAAGTCGGCCGGCGGCATGGAGGATATGAAGGGCGACATGGGCGGTGCGGCCTGCGTGGTCGGGCTGATGCACGCGCTGGCCGCGCGCAAGGCCCGCGTCAACGCGGTCGGCGCCATCGGCCTCGTCGAGAACATGCCCGACGGCAATGCGCAGCGTCCCGGCGACATCGTGACCTCGATGTCCGGCCAGACCATCGAGATCATCAACACCGACGCCGAGGGACGCCTCGTGCTCGCCGACGTGCTCTGGTACGTCGCCAAGAAGGTCAAGCCGAAATTCATGGTGGATCTGGCCACGCTGACCGGTGCCATCATGGTCGCGCTCGGCACCGATCACGCCGGCATGTTCTCCAACAACGACGAGCTCGCCGAGCGCCTGACCAAGGTCGGCCTCGAGACCGGCGAGAAGGTGTGGCGCATGCCGCTCGGTCCCGAATACGACAAGCAGATCGACTCGCAATTCGCCGACATGAAGAACACCGGCGGCCGCAATGGCGGCTCGATCACGGCGGCGCAATTCCTGCAACGCTTCGTCGACGGCACGCCCTGGGCGCATCTCGACATCGCCGGCACGGCGATGGGCGCGCCGAAGACCGAGATCAATCAGAGCTGGGGATCGGGTTACGGCGTCCGGCTGCTCGAGCGGCTGGTCTCGGACTATTATGAAGCCAAGAAGTAAGAGAGTGTCGGCCGGCGCATGACCGAGGTTCTGTTCTACCATCTACAGAACATGACGCTGGAGAGCGTGCTGCCGCCGTTGCTCGAGAAGTCGCTCGAGCGCGGCTGGCGGGTGGTGGTGCAATCGACGTCGCAGGAGCGCGCCGAGACGCTCGACGCGCATCTGTGGACCTACAGCGACGATTCGTTTCTGCCGCACGCGACGGCGCGCGCCGCCGACGCACAGGATCAACCGATCATCCTGTCGATCGAGGAGAGCAATCCGAACCGGGCCAATGTCCGCTTCCTGGTCGACAATGCGGCGCTGCCGGCCGACTGCGACAGCTATGAGCGGGTGGTGCTGGTGTTCAACGGCGACGACCCGGACGCAGTGGCCGCCGCGCGGGAGAGCTGGACCGTCTGCAAGGCGCGCGGCTTCGAGGTCACCTACTGGCAGACCGACGAGCGAGGACGCTGGCAGCGGCGCCAATAGCGATATCGACTAATTAATGATAATTCGACGTTTCCCGGGGCGGGTCACGGTCATGCCGCAAAGTGATGTTCGGACAAGCCCTTACCTCATGGGGTCAGGAGCCTTGTCGATCGTGCGAGACGGAACATTGAGTCGGAAGTCGCTGCTGGCGTTGCTGGTGCTTGCGCCAGGGCTTGCCGGTTGTTCCGGCGCGTCCGACGTCTTTTCGCGTGATGCGGACTGGTTCTCGCGCCCTGGACGGGTGTTCATCCGCAACATCTCGATCGAATCGCCGCCGCTGACGCCGGACAAGCCGGTGACCAACGACGATCTCGTCAGTGCCGACGGCGGCTGTCCGGGCATGGCACCGCCGGCGGGCGCAACTGACGCGAACGCACAGGCTCCCGGTGCTCCGCCGCCGCAGCCGGCCGGCGGCAGCGTCGCACTCGGCCACACCGAATGCGACGTGGTGCGCGGCATCGGCGCCCCCGACAGCGTCAATCTATCCAGCGGCCCGGGCGGCGAACGCGTCGCGGTCGTGACCTGGTCGCGCGGCGCACGCGCCGGCATCTACACCTTCACCTCGGGACGCCTGACGTCGGTCGAACGTGGGCCGGATGCTGCGCCGGAGCCGAAGATCGCGAAGCCGACGAAGAAGCCGAAGAAGCCGGCGCCAACCTCGAACGGTTGAGCGCCTTCCGGAAGATTCTAGTTCGCGGCTTCGTCGAGTTCGGCGCTGGCTTCCAGCCATTCTTCCTCGGCGCGTTGCAGTGCGCTCTCGGCGCCGGCGCGCGCCTTGGTCAGCTGCGCGGCCTGTTTGGGATCGCGCGTGAAAATATCGGGCAGCGCGAGCGCGGTATCGATTTTTGCAATGATGCCGTTGATGCGCTCGATCTCGGCCTCGGCCTGCGCGATCCGCTGCCGCGGTGACGCGCGCTTCTCATTCCTGATCCGTTCGGGCTTTGCCGGCTGCTCCCTGACGCGCTCGCGCGACGCAGTGCGTCCGTCATTGGCCGACAGGATCATGCGGCGGTATTCGTCGAGATCGCCCTCATAGGCCATCACGGTCTGGTTGGCCACGACCCACAACCGGTCTGCGCAGGCCTCGATCAGATAACGATCGTGCGAGACCATGATGATGGCGCCGGGGAATTCGTTGATCGCCTCCGCCAGTGCTGCACGGCTGTCGATGTCGAGATGGTTGGTCGGCTCGTCCAGGATGATCATGTTCGGGCCATAGAACGTCGCAAGCCCGAGCAGCAGCCGCGCCTTCTCGCCGCCCGACAGGCTCCGCACCAGCGTGTCACCGGCCTTGCCGGAGAAGCCGATCGCGCCGACGCGGCCGCGCACCTTGCTCTCCGGCGCCTCGGGCATCAGCTTGCGGATGTGATCATAGGGCGAGCCGTCGAGATTGAGCTCGTCGACCTGGTGCTGGGCGAAATAGCCGACCGATAATTTGTCGGCTTTCGTGATCCTTCCCGAGAACGGCGCGAGCTTGCCGGCCAATAGCTTGACCAGCGTCGACTTGCCGTTGCCGTTGGAGCCGAGCAGCGCGATGCGGTCGTCGGTATCGACGCGCAAGGTGACGCGATTGAGCACCGGCTTGCCCGGCTCATAGCCGACCGAGACGTCGTCGACCGCGATGATCGGCGGCGACAGCAGTTTCTCCGGCGCCGGGAACGAGATCTCATGGACATCCTGGGTCACCAGCGCGGTGATCGGCTTCATCCGCTCCAGCATCTTGACGCGCGACTGCGCCTGGCGGGCCTTGGAGGCTTTCGCCTTGAAGCGGTCGACGAAATCCTGCAGCCGCTTGCGCTCATCGGCCTGCCGCTTGGCGTGCTTGGCGTCGAGCAATTCGCGCGCGGCGCGCTGCTCCTCGAATGAGGAGTAGGTGCCCTTGTAGAGCGTCAGCCTGCCGCGATCGAGATGCAGGATCTGATCGACCGAGGTATCCAGCAGATCGCGGTCGTGGCTGATCACGATCACGGTGCGCGGATAATTGGCGAGATGGTTCTCCAGCCACAGCGTGCCTTCGAGATCGAGATAGTTGGTCGGTTCGTCCAGCAGCAGCAGATCGGGCGCCGAGAACAGCGTCGCCGCCAGCGCCACGCGCATGCGCCAGCCGCCGGAAAATTCCGCGCATGGCCGCGCCTGGTCTGCGGTCGAGAAGCCGAGGCCGGAGAGGATCGCCGCGGCCCGCGCGGGCGCGGAGTGCGCGTCGATGTCAACCAGCCGGGTCTGAATCTCGGCGATCCGGTGCGGATCGTGCGCCGTCTCGGCCTCGCGCAGCAGCGCGTCGCGTTCGAGATCGGCCTTCAGCACGACGTTGATCAGGCTTTCCGGCCCGTCGGGTGCTTCCTGCGCAAGGCTGCCGATCCGCCAGCGCGGCGGCAGCGTGATGCTGCCGCTCTCGGTCGGCAGGTCGCCCCTTATGGCATGAAACAGCGTCGACTTGCCGACGCCGTTGCGGCCGACAAAGCCGACGCGCGCGCCGGGCACAATTTGCACAGAACTGTGATCAATCAGCAGCCGCCCGGCGATCCGGACCGAGATGTCAGTGATGGAGAGCATGCCGCGTTGTCACCGGCCCCGGTGACAAACGCAACCCCGTCTATTGGTAAAATCTATCCGGAAGGCTGTTGCAAAACGTAATTGGGCCGCTCGTGAGCCCGAAACATCTAATGGCGGTCGTTTTCCCGTCGGTGCATTTCATCAAGGAGCTGCTGCAGGCGGGGCGACAGCGCACGCTCCGGCCGCAGGCTTTGCTGGAGCCGTTCACCCACCGCATCGCAGATATAACGGCAGGTCTTGGGATCGATCTGATCTGGATCGGTGTCGATCTGGGTCATCGTCATGCTCATGGCAGGTCTCTTGGATGCCTTTTGGCGAGTTCCACCTCGCGTGTTCGTAAATCCTCCGCATGACAAGTCGCGACCCTGAATTTGGTTTCCGCTCCGCCTTACTCTCAGCTTGAGGTAGTGAACGGCGGTGTTGCGCGGTTGGGTTCCCCAAAAGCATGAAAAAAGCCCCGGCGCGAGGCCGGGGCTGAGCAAGTCAGGGAGCAGTCGACAGAACAGATGGATCAGTAGCAGCGGTTGACCAGGCGCCAGCGCGGACCCCACGGGGTCGGTACGACGCGGCGGACATAGCAGCCGCCGTAGCCATATCCGTAACCGCCGTAGTAGGCGGGACCTCCGACGATGACGCGCGGGCCGCCCCACCAGCCGTGATGCCATCCACCGTGCCAACCACCCCAGGCCGACGCGGAGGTCGGGGCGAGCGCGGCAGCACCGAGCGAAATCGCGGCAATGGCGGCGAGTGAAATCTTGCGTAACATGATCGTCTCCTCGAGCTATGAGCGCGCGTGACGCGCGCGGTGACATCGTTTCCCGAGACGTCCTGTGAGGCTTGCGGATGGGGGCCAGCAAGGCGTCCGATCGATGCAGAGCCTAAATGGCGGCAGCTGAACGGCGGCGGCATGGCGCTGACAGAATGGGTTCACCTAGGTGAAATCGCGGTAAGCTTGCCGAGCCGACCCGCGGACCAGAGGCCGCCCGGATGACGGTTTTCGTCGTGAAAATGCATTAAAACTAAAGGCTAACGCGTCACAGGGTCGCTTGCCGTCACCCCAGCGCGCCGATATAAGCCCCGGCAACTCCCAGCCACGTTTACAAGGACGAAATCATGGCGATTGAACGCACCTTTTCGATCATCAAGCCCGACGCCACCGAGCGCAACCTGACCGGCGCGGTCAATGCGGTGATCGAGAAGGCGGGCCTGCGGATCGTGGCGCAGAAGCGCATCCGGATGACCCGCGGCCAGGCCGAGACCTTCTACGCGGTCCACAAGGCGCGCCCGTTCTTCGGCGAGCTGGTCGACTTCATGACCTCGGGCCCGGTCGTGGTCCAGGTGCTGGAGGGCGAGGGCGCCATCCTGAAGTATCGCGACGTGATGGGTGCGACCGATCCGTCGAAGGCCGCCGAAGGCACCATCCGCAAGCTCTATGCGAAGTCGATCGGCGAGAACTCGGTGCATGGTTCGGATGCGCCGGAGACCGCGGCGATCGAGATCGCGCAGTTCTTCGCCGGCAATGAGATCGTCGGCTGACGCCGCACAATTGGAAGTGACGCGGTCTCCCTTGGGAGGCCGCGTCGAAACAGAACTGGGGAGCGGCGGACGTCCGCCGCCAGGGGCGGCCGCAAGGCCGATTAGGACTCGCTGTGGACTGGCTGTGGCAGATCTTTGATCCGGCGAACATCGGCGCGTTCTTCACCGAGTTCAAGAATGAGATGGCGACGCCGACCTTCTGGGTCGCCGTCGGCAAGATCATCTGGATCAACGTCCTGCTGTCCGGCGACAACGCACTGGTGATCGCGCTGGCCTGCCGCGGGCTCGCGCCGCGCCAGCGCCTGTGGGGCATGATCCTCGGCGCTGCCGCGGCGGTGCTGCTGCGCGTCATCTTCACCGGCATCGTCGCCAGCCTGATGGAGCTTCCCTACCTGAAGCTGGTCGGCGGCCTGGCGCTGATCGTGATCGCCGCCAAGCTCTTGGTGCCGGAGCAGGAGGACGAGGACAGCGTGCACGCGGCCGCCCATCTGTGGGCCGCAGTTCAGATCGTGGTCGTCGCCGACATCGTGATGAGCCTCGACAACGTGATCGCGGTGGCGGCTGCCGCCAATGGCAGCGTGCCGCTGCTGGTGCTCGGACTTGCGATCAGCGTTCCCCTGATCGTTGCCGGCGCGGCGCTGATCATGGCGCTGCTGACCAAGCTGCCGGTCCTGGTCTGGGCCGGTGCCGCGCTGCTCGGCTGGATCGCCGGCGACGTCATCGCGACCGATCCCGCGGTGCATCCCAAGCTCGATGCGCTGTTGGCCGGACCGCTCGGGGCCAAGCTCGATTCCTGGCTGGCCTCAATCGGAATGACGCCGCAATTCGCCCATGGCAACGGCGGCGAGATCACGCTCGCCATGCTCGGCATCGTCGTGGTGCTGGCGATCGGGGCGCTGTGGCGCCGCCACGCGCTGCGCAAGGCCAAGCACGCCGCCAAGGCGGCGTAACCATAACGCTTTCGAGCGAAGTGGACGCCGGTTCGCGTGAAGAAAACGCGTCAAAAAAAGCTTTAGCGCCGCACGATCGAGCCGGCGCGGCCGAGCAGCCGCGCCAATTGCCTAAAGCGGCTGCCGACGCGATCGGCGACCAGATCCACCATCCGGTGCTCGAACACCAGCATCAGCTTGCGGCCCTGGGTGCGGAAATGCGTCAGCGGCAGCACGCCGGTGCGCGCCGCCGTGATCAGATGCGCGACGCGGAACGCGGCGCCGAGCACGCGCGCGCGCTCGTCCATCGCCGGCGTCACCAGCGCGCGGATCTGCGGCGGCGGTTCGTTCTCCTCGCTCAGCCCGGCGTAGCGATAGAACACCGACAGTGCGACGAAGGCACGGCCCTGATGCGTGATCGAGCCGAAATTGCCGTTCATGATCAGGCTGAGGGTTTCCTCGCCGCGATGATCCGGGTGCACGCGCCAGCCGATGTCGGAGAGCAGGCAGGCGACGTGACGCAGCCTGCGATCCTCCTCGGTCTCGCGCAGCCTGACCACGCGCACCAGCCGGTCGGTCCACGCCGTCAGCTCCTGGGCGTGGCGCGCCGAGCGCGACAGCAATTCGTTGAGGTTCTGTGCGGCGCAGAGCAGCCCGTCCTTGGCGCGCTCGGTCGGCGGCAGCATCTCGTAGAGCAGGCCTTCGCGCACGCCGAAGGTCGAGAACACGATGGTCTTCGGCTGCGCTGCGCGGATGATGTATTCGAGCACGAGCGCGGCATAGGCCAGTAGCGGCCGCCGCGCATCGGCGATCGATTCGATATTGGCCAGCGTGTTGGTCGCCGCGAGCCGCCGCAGCCGCTGCGCGAAATCGAGCGCGTCGGCGGCCGGGATCGAATAGCCGTGCATCACCTTGAGCGGGTAGCCGCTCTGGATGATGTGGATGCGGGCCAGCGCGCGCCAGGTGCCGCCGACCGCGTAGAAGGTGCGACCGCGGCCGGTCTTGAGCTGGGCGACGCCGAGCAGCTCGTTCTTGACGATGCGTTCGGCGCGCTTGAGCGATTTGTTCGAGAGGTCCTGCAGCGCGAGGCTGCCGAGCGGCAGCGTCACGCCGCTGCGCACGCGGCTGCCCTTGACGTCGATCAGTTCGAGCGAGCCGCCGCCGAGATCGCCGACGATGCCGTTCGGATTGTGGATGCCGGAGACGACGCCGAGCGCGGATAGCTTCGCCTCACGCGGGCCGGTGAGAATTTCGATCTTGGCGCCGCAGATCCGCTCGGCTTGCGCGATGAAGTCCGGACCGTTCTTGGCGTCGCGGCAGGCGGCGGTCGCGATCGCATAGACGCGGCCGACCTGCTGGATCCTGCACAACGCGCGGAAGCGGCGCAGCGCGGTCAGCGCCTTGTTGACGGCGTCGGTCGCGAGCAGGCCGGTGCTCTGCACCTCGCGTCCGAGCCCGCACAGCGCCTTCTCGTTGAAGATGGTGACGAGGCTGCGCGCCAGCGCCTCGTACACCACGAGACGAACCGAGTTCGAGCCGATATCGATCACAGCGACGCTGGAAGCGCGCTTCCGCGGCCGCTTCACCGGTAGGCCCCCTTAGGACGATGGCTGCTGACGTTCGTTGCGACGCGTGAGACGGCGCGGTGAAGATTCCTTGAGAGACTTACCACGGCCGGACAGACTCGGATTTGTCATGAAGTAGTCATGCAGATTGAAAGGCTCTTCGCCTTTCGCGGCCTTCATACGCGTAGACGACCCATCCGGCAACAATTGCCAGCTCTGCTCGGTGTCCTTCAGGTTCGCGACCATGATCTGTTCGAGAACCTGCTGATGCACCGTGGGATTTTGCAGCGGACAGAGAACCTCGACGCGGCGGTCGAGGTTCCGCGGCATCATGTCGGCGGACGAGATATACACAGCAGCTTTTGTGCTCGGCAGGCCTTGCCCCATGCCGAAGCAATAGATTCGGCCGTGCTCCAGGAACCGGCCGATCACCGATTTGACGCGGATGTTCTCCGACAACCCGGGCAGGCCGGGGCGCAGGCAGCAGATGCCGCGCACCACGAGCTCGACCGAGACGCCGGCCTTGGAGGCCTCGTACAGCGCGTCGATGATGTCGGGGTCGACAAGCGCATTCATCTTCATCCACACCGCGCCCGCACGGCCGTGCTTGACGTGGGCGATCTCGCCATGGATGTGCTCGATGATCCGCTTGCGCAAGGTCAGCGGCGACACCGCCATCTTCTCGATGTCGCTCGGCTCGGCATAGCCGGTGATGTAGTTGAACACCCGCGCGACGTCGCGGCCGATGATCGGATCTGAGGTGAAGTAGGAGAGGTCGGTGTAGATGCGCGCGGTGACCGGATGATAGTTGCCGGTGCCGGTGTGCACATAGGTGGTGAGATTGCCGCCCTCGCGGCGCACCACCATCGACAGCTTGGCGTGCGTCTTTAGCTCGATGAAGCCGTACACCACCTGCACGCCGGCACGTTCGAGGTCGCGCGCCCAGCGGATATTGGCTTCCTCGTCGAAACGCGCCTTGAGCTCGATCAGGGCGGTCACCGACTTGCCGGCCTCGGCGGCCTCCGCCAGCGCGCGCACGATCGGCGAGTTGTTCGAGGTGCGATACAGCGTCTGCTTGATCGCGACCACGTCGGGATCGCGCGCCGCCTGTTGCAGGAACTGGACGACGACGTCGAAGGATTCGTAGGGGTGGTGGACCACGAGGTCCTTCTGCCGGATCGCGGCGAAGATATCGCCGCCATGGTCGCGCACCCGCTCGGGATGACGCGGCACATAGGGCGGGAACTCGAGGTCGGGGCGGTTGAGGCGGGTGAGCTGCGACAGCTCGTTCATCGCCAGCACGCCATCGACCAGGATCACTTCATCGTCCGCGGCTGACAAGGCGTGCTGCACGAAGATGCGCAGCTCTTCCGGCATCGTGGCCTCGATCTCGAGCCGGATCACCGATCCGCGGCGGCGGCGCTTGAGCGCGGTCTCGAACAGGCGGACGAGGTCCTCGGCCTCTTCCTCGATTTCGAGTTCGGAGTCTCTGATGATGCGGAATGCGCCCTGGCCCTTGACGGTGTAGCCGGGAAACAGGCGGCCGATGAACAATCCGGTGGCCTGTTCGAGCGTGATCAGCCGCGCCGGAGTGCCTTCCTTGGTGGACGGGATGCGAATGAAGCGGTCGATCTTGCCGGGCATGCGGATCAGCGCGTTCATCGCCTTGCCGTCGGAGATCCGCGACAATTGCAGCGCAACGGTGAAGCCGAGGTTCGGGATGAACGGGAACGGATGCGCCGGATCGATGGCGAGCGGGGTCAGCAGCGGGAAAATGTTGTGGAGGAAGTGATCCTCGATCCAGCTGCGCTCGGACTTGGTGACATCGCGCCCGTCGACCAGTTGGATGCCGACCTTGGCCAGGATGTCACGCAGGTCGCTCCAGATCGCCTGCTGGTCGGAGGCGAGCTGCGACACCGTCTTGTTGATCATCACAAGCTGCTCGGCCGGCAGCAGGCCGTCCGGGCTGCGCTCGGTGATGCCCTCGCGGACCTGCGCCTTGATGCCGGCGACACGGACCATGAAGAACTCGTCGAGGTTATTCGCCGAAATCGACAGGAAGCGGACCCGCTCCAGCACGGGATGGCCGAGATTGACCGATTCCTCGAGCACCCGGCGGTTGAAATGCAGCCAGGAGAGCTCCCGGTTGATGAATCGCTCGGGGCTGGTCGCGATCGTGGGGAGAGGCGCGAGTTCCGCCTCTTTCTCTTTGATTTCAGATGCTTGTGCCGAGTCCATCAAGTGCTGGTCCAATTCGGGGCGAGGGGCCGGAGCGGTCTAGCCGACGGCCGCAGAGACCATGTGATATTGCGATGACGTTTCGATGACATTGATGTTCCGTCCGCCTGCGCCGTCAAGCCGCGGCACCGCTCAGGCGTCGCGCAACAGCTCCGCCGCCAGCGCCCGCGTGACCGGCCGGCCGAGCCGGAGCGCCTCGGTGTCGAGCAGCTCGACCGCCTGACGGACGGCAACGTAGGAGCGCTCGATCCGGTTGCAGAGGTAGCTGACCAGCGGCTCGTCCACGCTCATCTGGCGGTCGGCGCAGAACTTGACGATCAGGCCGCGGAACAGCTGGTCGTCGGGCGGCAGCAGCGTCACCGTCGGCACCGCGCGGAGCCGCGACCGCAGATCGCGCAGCTCGATCTCGAACGCAGACGGCGGGATACGGGCCGTGATCAGCAGGTAGGCATCGTCCTGGCGCGCGAGATTCATCAGGTGAAACATCGCGCGCTCGTCGAAATCCGACGGCCTCAAATCCTCGACTACCAGCGCGCCGGTCGCGAGCGCGGCCGGCACCGTCTCGGCAGTCAGCGCATGTGCCGCGGTCGCGCGGGCGCCGGCGCTCTCGGCCCAGATCGCGGCGAGGTGGCTCTTGCCGGAGCCGTCGGGGCCGACCAGCAGCATGATCCGGTTCGGCCAGTCGGGCCAGCCGTCGATCAGCGCCAGCGCCGCCTCATTGGCCGGGCCCTCGAGGAAATCGTCGCGGGTCAGTTTCTCCTCGTGCGGCAGGGCCAAGGCCAATTGACGAGGTTGAACGCTACCGGCCACGCAAGTCTCCAAACCACTTCATTATTTTAGCATGATCGCTGCGCAAACGCTTTGCGTTTGTCGCGGGCACCGGTTTCCAGTTTTCTACCGAGCCTCGATCGTGCTCATGTGCCGCACCCACTCCACGAGATAGAGTGACACCGAACCCAAAGTAAAGATCGTGACCAGGCCCATCAGGATCAGGTCGTAGGGATGCGGCTCGAAGCGAAAGCCGAGCGAGGCGAGCACCAAGGCTGCAAACGCGACCTGCGCCGCCGTGTTCAGCTTCGACACCATCAGCGGCTTCATCTCGACCGGCTTGTCGAACAACCATGACACAATCACGGCAGACACGATCATGATGTCGCGCGACACCACCAGAATCACGATCCAGCGCGGCACCGCGCCCCAGATTCCGAGCGCGACATAGATCGACACCAACAGCGCCTTGTCTGCGAGCGGGTCGAGCAGGGCGCCGAGCTCGCTCGTCATGTTGAAGCGCTTGGCGAGGAAACCGTCGACCGCGTCCGATACGCCGGCGATCACGAAGATCGCAAACGCGATCTCCATCTGGCTCGACACGATGGCCCAGACGATCACCGGCACCAGGATGATGCGGCCGAGGGTAATGATGTTCGGAATGCTCAAGTTGGGTCGCTTCCCGGCTAGCAGCCTGATTTTACTCGATATCCGGCTCTTTTGCGCAGCCGCCTTGTGTTATCTACATAGTATCGTGGCGAGCTGCCCGCGAGCCATTGCGCGGGGGCGGAATTCCTCGTAACCAGCCCCTTATCATCTGGAATTGGGCATGACCGAGCGCAAAAACGGGCTCACTTACGCGGATTCGGGTGTCGATATCGACGCCGGCAATCGTCTGGTCGATCTGATCAAGCCGATGGTGCGGGCCACCGCACGGCCCGGCGCGGACGCCGAGATCGGCGGATTCGGCGGGCTGTTCGACCTCAAGGCGGCGGGCTTCAAGGATCCGGTCCTGGTGGCCGCGACCGATGGCGTCGGCACCAAGCTGAAGATCGCGATCGAGACCGGAATCCATAGCGGCATCGGCATCGACCTGGTCGCGATGTCGGTCAACGACCTCGTCGTGCAAGGCGCGGAACCGCTGTTCTTTCTCGACTATTTCGCCTGCGGCAAGCTGCATCCGGAGGCCACCGCGCAGATCGTCGCCGGCATCGCCGAGGGCTGCCGCGAATCCGGCTGCGCGCTGATCGGCGGCGAGACCGCCGAGATGCCCGGCCTCTACAAGGACGGCGATTACGACCTCGGCGGCTTTGCGGTCGGCGCGGCCGAGCGCGGCACCCTGTTGCCGACCGGCGATATCGCGGCCGGCGATGCCGTGATCGGGCTGGCGTCCTCGGGCGTGCACTCCAACGGCTATTCGCTGGTGCGCAAGATCGTCGAGCAGTCCGGCGTGGCCTATGATGCGCCGGCGCCGTTTGCGCCGGTCATGACGCTCGGCGCGGCGCTGCTGACGCCGACCAGGCTCTATGTGAAGTCCTGCCTGCGCGCGATCCGGGATACCGGCGCGGTGAAGGGGCTCGCCCATATCACCGGCGGCGGCTTCACCGACAACATCCCGCGGGTGCTGCCGAAACATCTCGGCGTCGGCATCGATCTGGCGCGGCTGCCGGTGCTGCCGGTGTTCAAATGGCTGGCCGAGCAGGGCGGCATCGCCGAGCTCGAGTTGCTGCGCACCTTCAACTGCGGCATCGGCATGATCGCGATCGTCAGGCGGGATGCGGTCGATGCGGTGACCGAGGCCTTCACCGCCGGCGGCGAGACCGTGACGCTGCTGGGCGAGGTGATCGAGGCGAAGGACGAGCATCGCGTGGTTTATAACGGTCATCTCGATCTCTCGCGATGAAGCGCCGCACAGCCATCCTGATCTCCGGCCGCGGCTCCAACATGGTCGCGCTGATCGAGGCCGCCAAGGCGCAGGATTTTCCGGCCGAGATCGTGGCCGTGATCTCCAACCGCGCCGATGCGCCCGGGCTCGAGAAGGCGGCCGCGAACGGCATTCCGACCGTCGTCATCGAGAGCAAGCCGTTCGGCAAGGACCGCGCCGGCTTCGAGGCGGTGCTGCAAAAAGCGCTCGACGACAGCCAGGTCGAGTTGATCTGCCTCGGCGGTTTCATGCGGCTGTTCACCGCCGACTTCGTCCGGCATTGGTACGGCCGGATGCTCAACATCCATCCGTCGCTGCTGCCGTGCTTTCCCGGCCTCGATCCGCACGGCCAGGCGCTGCGCGCGGGGGTCAAGCTGTCGGGTGCGACGGTGCATTTCGTGATCCCGGAGACCGACGCCGGACCGATCGTTATGCAGGGCGCGGTCGCCGTGGCCGACGACGACACGCCGGAGACGCTCGCAGCGCGCGTGATCACCATCGAGCATCGCATCTATCCGGCGGCGCTGCGGCTTCTGGCCAGCGGCCGGCTCAAGCTCGAAGGCGACGTCTGCAAGACGCAGGGCAGCACCGCGACGGACGGCACACTGATCGCGCCGGCGCCTTAGCGCGCGGTGGCACGAGATGTCCTCGGGAAGAATCCCCCGGGTGATGCGGCCGGGGGAGGCATCAGGATGAACAGCGGCAGTCAGTGAACCCCGGAGGTTCAGCGAACCTTGGAGGCTCAGTGAACCCTGGAGGTTCAGTGAACCTTGAGGTTCTCTGCCGACGCCTTGCCGCGGTTCTCCACTAGCTCGTACTCGACGGTCTGGTTCTCGTTGAGTGTGCTGAGCCCTGCGCGTTCGACCGCCGAGATGTGGACGAACACGTCCTTGTCGCCGACGGCCGGCTTGATGAACCCGTAACCTTTGGTCGGGTTGAACCATTTGACGGTACCCTTCGGCATCGTCTCTCTCCCAGTCTAGACATAAAAAAGACGCGGCCACGTTTTCCACGTGCCACGCCACAAGCGGGCTTTCCGCCGTCTGCTCAGTTTCCGGGTCTTCAGATCCAAAGTCTTCAAGTCCGAAGTTTCGCCTCTCGAAGCCTTGTACGTCGAAGCTTTGGACAGCAACGTCGTGAAACGCACAGTCGAACGGCCGCGATCCGATTGTGAAAGGATTGCAACACGAAAATTGCGGCTTAGCAAGCGCGGTGGTTTCGTGTGACGCAACCTCCGCCTGTGCGGGTCGAACGCCGCGGAGCGTTCGGTCACTGGCCGAGTGCCGGTGGAACCTGGTGCGCGCAGCGCGGCGTGCGCTAGCCCCGATCGACCCGCACCACGCGGCCCTTGTCGATCGCCAGCGCGAGCTGGCCGTGCTTGAGCTTCAGCGCGGCCTCGCCGAACAATTCGCGCCGCCAGCCATGCAGGGCGCCGACCTCGGCGTGGTCGCTGGCCGCGATCTGCTCGAGATCGTCGACGGTGGCGATCACCTTGCTGGCGACGCCGTGGCGCTCCGAGGTCATGCGCAGCAGCACCTTCAGCAGCTCGACGGTCGCAGCGCCATTGGAATTGTTGCGCGGCTTTTCCAGCTTGGGCAGCGTGGCCTGATCGCGCGCCAGCCCGCGCTGCACCGCGGCAATGATATCGGCACCCCATTTCGAGCGCTCGAAACCCTTCGGCAGCGAGCGCAGGTTGCCGAGCTTGTCGAGTGAGGTCGGCGCATGGGTGGCGATATCGCCGACCGCATCGTCCTTGAGCACGCGCGAGCGCGGCACGTCGCGGCTCTGCGCCTCCTGCTCGCGCCAGGCCGCGACCTCGATCAAAACCGCAAGCTCGCGCGGCTTGCGGACGCGGGTCTTGAGCCGCTCCCAGGCGCGCTCGGGATGGAAGTCGTAGGTCTTCGGCGAGGTCAGGACCTCCATCTCCTCGCTCACCCAGTCGCTGCGGTTGCGCTTCCGCAAATCGGCATCGAGCGCGGCGAACACCTCGCGCAGATGGGTGACGTCGGAGACGGCGTAGTGCAGCTGCTCCTCGCTCAGCGGACGGCGCGACCAGTCGGTGAAGCGATGCGTCTTGTCGGGGCGGTGGCCGGTGACGCGATCGACCAGCTGGTCGTAGGCGATGCTGTCGCCATAGCCGAGCACCATGGCGGCGACCTGGGTGTCGAAGATCGGATGCGGGATGGTGCCGGAGAGGTGCCAGACGATTTCGATGTCCTGCCGCGCGGCGTGGAAAACCTTCAGCACGGCTTCGTTCGACATCAGCTCGAAGAACGGCTTGAGGTCGATGCCGGGCGCGAGCGCGTCGACCACGACGGCTTCGTCCGCGCTTGCCATCTGCACGACGCAGAGCAGGGGATAATAGGTCGTCTCCCGCAGGAACTCGGTGTCGACGGTGATGACCTTATGTTTGGCGAGCCGGTCGCAGGCGGCGGCGAGGTCGGAGGTCGTGCTAATCAGATCCATGAACAGTCCATGACGGCTTGACCCCACGCGTTCTGCCGAAAGTGCAGCTATGTCAAGGGTCTTGCAGGGATTTTGGCCCTGCATGGGGTAAGGGACACGGCATTTTTCAATTGATTGGGCGTGATTCGAGGGCGTTTTCCGCTTGGTCGTGCCGGGAATTCGTCGGTTCTGCCGGCTTTCGCCGGGACGACGATGAGGATGGTCGCGCGATCGGTACCGTTAGCCAACCCAGCATCGGTCTCATCGCCCGGCTTGACCGGGCGATGACAGCTGAGGTGGGAGACAGCTTCGCGTGCTCGCACCACAATTCGGTATCGTCCCGGCCTAGTGCGCAATTGCGCACGGAGGCCGGGACCCATAACCACAGGGTTGTGTTGGTGACGAGGGCTGTGGCACCAGCGTCGCGCAACAATTCGCTTTTGGGGTAATGGGTCCCGGCCTTCGCCGGGACGACAATGAGTTTGTTGCGCGAGCTGTGAATCATAACATCGCATTCTCGCGACATGATTTGTCCGAGTCTTGCTGTTCGTTCCACCCTCTCGGTTGGTGAGGGCGCAGGGAAAGCCGGGTGCCGATCGCACCCATGGGCCCCGTGCAATGGGTAGTAAGCACGGGGGTAGGACCACAGGTGTAACCGGGAACAACCCGGCCTTCCCTGCGCGATGGGTTACGGCTTATACGTGCTCTCCCCGGCGAGACTTGGCTTTGTTGTCACCGTCTTCGCGACGCGCATTGCGCAATCCGAAAAGACACCTACCGCTAGGGCGTCAGGCCTGCACGACTTCGCCGTCCGCCTTGCGTGCTCTCGTCAGGCCACGCGCAGCGTCCACCGCATCTCGACCCGCGTTCGTGACGACCGCGAAGCGCCCCTCGTGTCGGGCGAGACGGACGCATTAAACATCTGAGTTGGGTCGGATGTCAAGTTAAATTCTGCAAATCGGAAGGTCGGCGCCTACAACGCGCGCAGCCGGGCCTCGATGGCGCGGATGGCGTCGCGCAGCGGGGCCTGGCAGCGCGCGATTCCTTCCGTCGCGGTCAGCGCCTTGGTCATCCAGATGATCGAGGCGCAACCGATCACGTGCCGGTCGCGGCGGATCGGCATCGCGATCGTGCCGGTGTGAGGCCAGATGCGGCCGCCCTGGCGCACGGCGTAGCCGCGGCGACGGACGCTCTGCAACTGCTTCTCCGTTGCGGCGCGCTCGGTCAGTTCGCCTGACGTCTCGAGCAGATCGAGCAGCAGTGCGCGCTCGCGCGCGGTGGTGAATGCGAGGTAGGCGAGACCGGCGGAACTGGCGAGCAATGGAATGCGTACGCCGACCATGCGCCGGTCGATCGACATCGGTGCGAAGCGATGCGTGGACTCTCGGACCACCATTGTTGCGCCTTCGAGCGTCGTGACGTCGCACGGCCAGAGGATCTTGCGGGTGAGATCGAAGATCACGGGTGCCGCCGCCGCCCCCAGCCATTGCTCGTCCTCGAACCCGTCGGAGAGTTCGCGCACTTTCAGGAGCAAGGTGAACCGGTCGTCGGAACGGCTCTGCATGACGTAGCCGGCGTCGATCAGGGTTTTCAGCGAGCGATAGACCGTGGCCCGCGGCAGGCCGGTCTCCCGCGCCAGCGTCAGCGCGCTGGCAGAGGCGTGGCGGTTCAGCGCGGCGAGGACGGCGAGGCCCCGGCCGAGCGCGCGGATCGGTTTGACGTCCATGGTGTGTTCACCTGGTGAACAGAACTGCCGTCGTCGTTGCACGGTCCGTGACCGGGTGGCAAGCCTTATCGCAACGGAAAGGGGAAACGCATGGACGGGCCGCAACGCGTCAGCGGGCTTTATGACGTCGCAATCGTCGGGTTCGGCCCGGTGGGTGCGACCTTGGCCAACCTGCTGGCGTTGGAGGGGCTCAGCGTGATCGCGCTCGATCGCGAGGCCGCACCTTACGCGCTGCCGCGGGCCGTGCATTTCGACGACGAGGTCATGCGCGTCTTCCAGGCCATCGGTCTGGCAGACCAGATATTGCCGTTCACCCACGTCTCGCCAGGCATGCATTTCATCGACGGCGACGGCAAGCTGTTCCTCGACTGGTCGCGGCCGCTGCAAATCGGCCCAACCGGATGGCACACGAGCTATCGCTTTCATCAGCCCGACCTCGAACGGGTGCTTCGCGCCGGTGCGCGCGCCCACACATCGGTCGACATCCGCTTGCGCGCCGACGCCTTCGCAATCGATCAACGCAGCGATCACGTCGCGATCCGCTTTGAAAGCCTTGCCAACGGCAAGCTCGAGGAAGCGAAAGCGCGCTATGTCGTCGGCTGCGACGGCGCTCGCTCGCTGGTCCGGCGGCTGATCGGTTCGGAGCTGGACGATCTTGGCTTTCACGAGCGCTGGCTGGTGATCGACGCGATCCTGAAGCGGCCGAAACCCGAGCTCGGCGACTACAGCGTGCAGTTTTGCGACGCCCGCCGTCCGGCGACCTATGTCCGCAGCGTCGGCGATCGGCGACGCTGGGAAATTGCGATCATGCCGGATGACGATGTACAGCGGATCACCGATCCGGAGAATGTCTGGAAGCTGCTGGCGCGCTGGATCACCCCCGACGACGCCGATCTGGAGCGTGCGGCGTCCTACAGCTTTCATTCGGTCATTGCATCGAGCTGGCGCCGGAAGCGTCTCCTGATCGCCGGCGATGCCGCGCACCAGACCCCGCCGTTTCTCGGGCAGGGGATGTGTGCGGGCATTCGCGATGTGGCCAATCTTGCCTGGAAGCTCGGACGCGTGATCCGCGGCGAGGCGAGCGACGTCTTGCTGAACAGCTACCAGAGCGAACGGTATCCCCACGTCCGCGAATATATCGAACTCGCGGTCCGGCTCGGAAGCCTGATCAACGCGACGCGCATCGAGGGCCGGGAGGTGGGCGCAGAACCGCGACGGATGGCGACCATCAAGCCGCGGCTTGGGCCGGGTCTGTTCAGGCATGGGTGCACCGTGGCGGGCACGCCGGTCCCGCAGCCGAAGCTGTCGAGCGGGCGCCGGCTCGACGATCACGTCGGCTATCGTTTTGCCGCGCTCGCGCGGCCGGAGTTTCTGGACGGACTGGATATCGCGATGCATGAGCGCTGCTGCCAACACGGCATCGTCCTGGTCAGCGACGGCCAAGGTCCGCTGAACGACTGGCTCGACAGCGTGGACGCGAACGCCGCGCTGGTCCGGCCCGATCGATACATCGTCGGACTGGCGAAGACCCCAGAGGAATTGTCGGCGCTGGTCGACAGCATGAACCAGGAGGATTTGGATGAAGCTCGTATCGTTCTCGACTGCTGACGGACGCGGATACGGATGTGTCGTCGATGGCGGCATCGTCGTGTTGTCGACCGCATTTGGCGATCGTGCGCCAACCTTGCGAGATCTGCTGGCGGAAGGATTGCTTGGCGAGGCTGCGGAGCTTGCCAAGGCATCGATGCCCGACCTCGCCTTGAGTGCAGTCGCCTTCGATCCGGTGATCCCAAACCCCGACAAGATCATCTGCGTCGGCCTCAACTACCGCGACCACGTCGCCGAGACCGGCCGCACGGTCACAGAGAAGCCTGCGCTGTTCGCGCGCTACGCCGGCAGCCAGATCGGTCATCTTGCACCCCTGGTGAAACCTACGGTGTCTGATGAGTTCGACTACGAGGGCGAGCTGGCCGTCATCATCGGCAAGGGAGGACGGCACATCGCGCGGGACGCGGCGCTGACGCATGTCGCGGGCTACGCCTGCTACAATGAGGGCAGCATCCGCGACTGGCAGCGACACACCAGCCAGTTCCTCTCCGGCAAGACCTTCGCAGGCACGGGCGCGTTCGGGCCGTGGATGGTGACGAGCGACGAGATTGCCGATCCATCGAAGCTCACGCTCACGACGCGGATCAACGGACAGGTGGTTCAGCACACCACGACGGACCTCCTGATCACCGATATCCCGGGCCTGATCGCCTACATCTCCACCATCCTGCCGCTGCTGCCCGGCGACGTGATCGTGTCGGGCACGCCGGGCGGCGTCGGCGCAAAGCGCAACCCGCCGCTCTGGATGAAGCCCGGCGACGTTGCCGAGGTCGAGATTTCGGGGATTGGCGTGTTGCGCAATCCGGTGGTGGCGGAAGCCGCCTGACAGGGACGGAGGAAGCCAATGGAAAGCAATGCCGAAATCAACGCGCTCGGCTACATCGGCATCCAGTCGCAACGGCTCGAGGACTGGACCGGCTTTGCAACCAGGCTGCTCGGCATGCAGCCGATCGATCGTGGTGGCGGCACGCGCGCATTCCGGATGGACGACCGCACACAGCGCCTCGTGGTGAGCGATCGCGAGGGCGATGCTGCCGGCTTCTTTGGATGGGAGGTCGCCGATGCGGCCGCGCTCGAGCGGCTTGCGGCACGGCTGGAGCGGCACGGTACCGCGGTGCGTCGCGGCACCCGTCAGCTCGCGGACGAGCGGCACGTTGCCGACCTCATCGCCTTCCGCGACCCCGCCGGCAATCCGCTGGAGGTCTTCCACGGGCCTGCGATCGCGGACGCGCCGTTTGTGCCGGCGCGGCCGATTTCGGGATTCAAGACCGGGCCGCTCGGCATGGGCCATGTCGTGCTGAATGTCGAGGATGTCGAACCGCTGCTGCCGTTCTATCGCGATCTGCTCGGCTTCAAGGTCAGCGACTTCGGGTTGACGCCGTACAAGCTGTACTTCTTCCACGTCAACGGCCGTCATCACAGCTTTGCGATGGTCGGCTCGGGCCGGCGCGGGCTGCATCATTTCATGGTCGAACTTTACAGCCTCGACGACGTCGGGCAGGGCTACGATCTGGCGCAGCTCGACGAGGGACGGATCGCCTTCACGCTCGGGCGTCACACCAACGATTTCGTGACCTCGTTCTACGCCACGACGCCGTCCGGCTTCTTCGTCGAATATGGCTGGGGCGGCCGCGTCATCGATCCTGCCGCCTGGCAACCGCATGAAACCTTCGACGGCCCGAGTTTCTGGGGCCACGATCGGCTCTACATGGAGCCGGAAGGCCGCGAACGCCTGCGCGAGATGCGGCTCTCGGCAGCCGCACGCGGGGTGCGAGCGCCGATGCCGGACTGTCCCTGGCTCGACGCCATGACGGGGCGCGGCGCGTCCATCGAGCGAACATGAAGCAGGGGAGGTATTGATGGCCGGAAGGCGAAGCCTGACCGTGCGATGGCTGCTTGACGTGACGCTGCCGCTCATCGCTGCCGTGACGCTGTCGGGCAGCGCGTCCGCCGAGATCAGGGGCGACGCGATCCGCATCGGCGTGCTGACCGACATGAGCGGCATCTTCGCCACCGCGATGGGGCCTGGCTCGGTGGAGGCGGCGCGGATGGCGGCGGAAGATTTCGGCGGCAAGATCAATGGCAAGCCGATCGAGATCCTGCAGGCCGACCACCAGAACAAGGCCGACGTGGCGTCGGCGATCGCACGGCGCTGGTTCGACCGCGAGGGCGTGCAGGCCATCGCCGATGGCGGCAGCTCCGGCGCGGCGCTCGCCGTGCAGGAACTGGTGCGCGAGAACAAGCGGGTGTTGCTGATCTCGGGCGCCGGCGCCGTCGAACTCACGGACAAGGCCTGCGCCCCGACCAGCGTGCAGTGGACACACGATGCGTCCTCGACTGCCAATGCGGTCGTAGCCGGCGTGTCGAAGACCGTGCAGGGCTCCTGGTTCTTCATCACCGCGGACTATGCGTTCGGGCACGCGGTGGAGGCGATCGCGCGGACCAAGCTCGACAAGCTCGGGGTGAAGGTCGCCGGCAGCGTCAAGACCGCGCTCAACACGGCTGATTTCGCCTCCTTCCTGCTGCAGGCGCAGGCCAGCGGCGCCAAGGTGCTGGCGCTCAACGCCGCCGGCGACAATGTGACGATCATGAAGCAGGCGCAGGAGTTCGGCTTTGCGCAGCAGGGCATCGCGGTGGTGCCGATGACGTTCCAGAACATCGACATCGTCGCTGCCGGGCTTTCGGTCACGCAGGGCGACCTGATCGCGACCAGCTTCTTCGAGGATGTGACGCCGGCAGCGCGCAAATGGGCCGACGCGTTCTTCGCCCGCCGCAAGGCGATGCCCTCGCAGATCCAGGCCGGGGTCTATTCGGCCGTCCGGCATTATCTGCAGGCGGTGAAGGACACGGATTCCGACGACGGGGAAGTCGTGATGGCGAAGATGAAGGCGACGACGGTGTCGGATGCCTATACGCCACAGGGGGCGATCCGCGCCGACCAGCGCATGGTGCACGACCTCTATCTCGTGCAGGTCAAGACACCAGCGGAGTCCAAAGGGCCATGGGACCTGGTCAAGCTCGTCACCACGATCAAGCCTGACGAGGCATTTCGCTCGCTCGAGGAGAGCAAGTGTCCGTTGGTCGGGCGTTGAGGGGCGGCGATCGGCGCGTTCTTGCCACCGAGCCCGTCAACGCCAGGCTTTCTCGTTCTTCTGCTCGTAGTCCTTGAATGCCTTCTCGAGGCCGCCGAGAACCTCGGCCGATGTTTCGAACATCGCCTTCAACTGCGGCTCGTCAACTTTCTCGATGTCTTCGCGGAGGTGGGTGCGGATGTCCTTGAGCGCCTTCTGCATCTTCTGCGTATGATGGCGCGGATCACGATCTGTCGCACTGGCCATGTCGAGTCTCCTTGCTGATCGAGCTTCGCCGGATCGTGACGGAGTCCGGTGAGATGGCGATCAACGGTCAGGGCATAACGACGTTCCAACCAATCGGGCGGGATCAACCGTCCGTGAGCAAGGCATTGCCGGGGCGGCCAAGACTCGATGGCCATCCGAGTCGCGAGGCGAGCACCGTCAGCTTGTCCCTGACGTGATAATGCGCGGGGCCTTCGAGGAAGCGCCAGACCAGCCACGCCAGCACGACCATGCCGGTGACGACGAGCGCGGCCGAGAGCGCGTTCGGCGTCGGCGTCATCAGCAACAGGATCACGTAGCCGAGCTGCAGATGCAGCAGGTAAAGCGGATAGGTGATGCCGCCGACGGCCCTGACGATGTTGTCCGGCAGCGGCACCGACTTGATGCGGGTGGCGGCGAACACGATGCCGAGCGAGACGATGCAGATCACCGTGACGACGCCGGGATTGAAGCTGCCATGGGTGTGGACGCCGAGCCGCTCCAGCTTGTGCACGGCCTGGAACGTCGCCGTGCCCATCGCCAGCGTCAGCAGGCTGTAAAGCCTGGTGTCGCGCCGTCCGCGATAATGCTCGTAGATCAGCAGCCCGACGGCGAAGAAGCCGCTGTCGTCGGCCATAAACAGTTTCTCGAACAGCGGGATGTCGAGCGTCAGCTCGTTGGCGAAGGTGATGGCGATCCACGCCGCGATGATGGTGTCGATCCGCCGCGGGAAGACGCCCCAGGCCAGGAACAGCGCGACCCAGACGTAGAACACCACCTCGATCACCAGCGACCAGTAGGCATCGTCCATGTAGGGCTGGCCGAGCATCGGCGCGGCGATGAACAGGTTGGCCAGCCATTGCTGCCAGCTCACGTGGAAATACGCCTGGCCGAGCAGCAGCGTCGTCAGGAAGGTCAGCGTCATGCAGATGACGAAGGTCGGATAGATCCGGCTGAAGCGGGCGATCGCGAAACCGACCGGCGTGCGGCCCTCGGCCGAATAGGCGATGACGAAGCCGGAGATCGCGAAGAACACGGGGACGCCGAGGAAGCCGTATTGCGCGACCGGGGCGAGATAGGGCAGCGCGACCAGTTGCGCGCCGTGCGATGCCACGCCCCAGAAGCCGTAATGATACAGGATGACGGCCCCGACCGCGGCGAGCCGCAGCAGGTCCAGCACGGGAACGCGGCCCGGATCCGCATGTTTGGAAACATTTGGCATAGGCCGGTATTTTGGCCGGCAGCCGTGAAGGCGTTCTTAATCCGGCGCGCGAAACGCCTGAGGGCCGTTCACGATTGCAGGAGCCCGGTGGCGATGCCGGCGCCGGCGCTGAGCACGACCACCACGAGCGGCGGGGCCCGCCACGCCGTCAGCAGCACGAAGCCCGCCAGCGCGATGCCGAAGTCGAGCGGGCGCTGCGCGCTGCTGGTCCACACCGGATTGTAGAGCGCGGCGCCGAGGATGCCGACCACGGCGGCATTGACGCCGCGCATCATCGCCTGTGCCGAAGGCTGCTTGCGGAAGCTGTCCCAGAACGGCAGCGCGGCGAGCAGGACCAGAATGCCCGGCAGGAAGATGCCGATCAGGCCTGTGACCGCGCCGGGCACGCCGCCGATCACGGCGCCGAGATAGGCGGCGAAGGTGAACAGCGGGCCCGGCACCGCCTGTGCGGCGCCGTATCCGGTCAGGAACGCATCGTCGCCGATCCAGCCCGGCGTCACCACCGCTTCGCGCAGCAGCGGCAGCACGACATGCCCGCCGCCGAACACCAGCGCGCCGGAGCGGTAGAACGCCTCGAACAGGCCAACGCCGGGCCATGTGCTGGCAAGGAGCGGCAGTCCGGCGAGCAGGGCAAGGAACAGGATCAGTGCCACGACGCTAACGCGGCGCGACACCGGCATCGCAATATGCGTGACGCCGTTAGCCTGTTGCGCGCGGCACAGCCAAAGCCCTGCGATGGCGCCGAGCACGATGGCGCCGATCTGCGCGATCGACGACGAACTGGTGAGGATGAGGAGGGCGGCCACCGTCGCGATCGATGCGCGTTCACGATCGGGGCAGAGCGCGCGCGCCATGCCCCAGACCGCCTGCGCCACGATCGCCACCGCGACCAGCTTGAGGCCATGCACCAGGCCGGTGCCGGCCGGGCCGCTCAATCCGCTCGCGCCATAGGCAAACAGCACCAGCGCAATCGCCGACGGCAGCGTGAAGCCGGTCCAGGCCGCCAGCGCGCCGAGATAGCCGGCGCGCATCAGGCCGAGCGAAAAGCCGACCTGGCTGCTCGCCGGGCCCGGCAGGAACTGGCAGAGCGCGACCAGGTCGGCATAGGCCTGCTCGTCGAGCCAGCGTCGGCGGGTGACGAACTCGTCGCGGAAATATCCGATATGGGCGATCGGGCCGCCAAAGCAGCTGACGCCGAGCTTGAGGAAGATCAGCAGCACCTCGAGCGGCGAATGTGCGGAGCTCGCGGTGGAAGGCGGGGTGCCGGGCTGCTGGACGTTCGGGTCGTTCAAGCGGCGTCAAGTCCCTGACTGGCGTCCCAGGCCCGGGACTCATCGCAATCAGCATATCGGGATTCGATGACGCCTTGGCGGGATATTATCCGCCGGCAGGCTCACTCGTAGCGCATGTTCTTCGACGGCCGGCGCGCCGCGGGCATCGCCAGCACGACGAGACACAGTGCGATCATCGCCAGTCCCATGAATTCGAATGCAAATGCGTCCACGACCCATTCTCCCCCATCAGAAACAGTTAGACTTGTTGGGGGAGCGTTGACGCGCTGTTAAGCCTTATGGTTACCGCCGAGGGCCTCCCGGCATGGTGGAAGGTGAGTTAACGCTCACGTCGGAGGCATCAGGCGGATTGAGCTGCGTTACGCGGCCAGGGCATCCTGGTTGATTTCGCCCTTGGCGAGCGTCGTCAGCAGCGCGTCGACCTGCCGTTCTTCCTCGAGGCTGTCGTGCAGCAGCCGCTGATCGTCGCGCAGATCAAGCTGGCCGGCGAGGGCGGCTGCGCTGCCATAGGCGGCGATCTCGTAGTGCTCGAGCTTCTGCGCCGAGGCGAGCAGGCCGGCATCGCGGAGATAATCGTCGGGCAGCAGCGAAACCATCTTGGCGGTTTCGTGAATCAGCGCCTGCATGGCCTGGTCGGTATGCTCCAGCGGATCGGCGCCGTGCATGCGCAGCAGCGATTTCAACCGCTCGCCCTGCACGATGGTCTCGCGGTGGTGCCGGTTGAACGCATCCTTGAGCGACGGATGCGACGCGACTTCCGCCATCCGCGCCAGTGCCACGGCGAGCTGGTCCTCGACGCTTGCGAGCTCCTGAAGCTCGGCAACATACATGTCCTTGAAGCTGGTGATCTTCATCGTGAAACCTTTCTTGTGTCGGGACTCGGGCGTGGTGGCGGCCGGAACCGGCTGTCCGGGCACCCTGCCGGCCCGAGCTGCTGCCGCTCAGCGGAACGGAACCTCGATGACACGAGGCCGCACGTTCCACGTTGTCCGGCCAACGATGTGCGCGGGAAATCGTTGCAAACCAATCAGGGGGCGCGGCGCTACGCCACGAGTTTCGGCAGCGCGGTCGCCAGCGCGTCCACCGCAAGGCGGACCTTTGGCGGCAGTCGCGGCGTCGGCAGCCACAGCGCATGGCAGTCATAGGGCAGCTCGCCTTCGCTGCCGAGAACGCGGACCAGCGCGCCGCTGTCGAGGCGCGCGCGTACCAGCCAGGACGGCAGCCACGCGAGCCCCATGCCGCGCACCGCGGCGTCGGCGATGGCTTCGAGATCGTCGAGCCTGAGCCGCCCGGCCGGCCACACCTCGCGCGGTGGCTGACCGTCGCGCGGGAACAGCCACGGTCGCGCGCGGCCCAGGCGGCGGTAGTTGATCGCCTGATGCTTGCCGAGCTCGTCGAGCGTGCGCGGTCTGCCATGGGCTTTCAAATAGGCGCGCGAGCCGCACACCACCATGCGCTGGCGCGCGATGCGCCGCGCGATCACGCCGGACGGCGCGGCGAGATCGCCGGTCCTGATCGCAAGGTCGTAGCCGCCCTCCATCAGATCGGCGACGGAATCGCCGAACGAAAGATCGAGCTCGAGCGCGGGATGTCTCTGCGCCAGCTTGAGCAGCAGCGGTGCCACGCAGTAGCGGCCCAGCAGCGCCGGCATCGTCACCCGCAGCCGCCCGCGCGGCTCCGATAGCTGATCGGCCGCAAGCGCGTCGGCGGCATCCGCTTCGGCGAGCACCGTGCGGCAGCGTTCGTAATAGGCTTGACCGAACTCGGTCAGGCTCTGCCGTCGCGTGGTGCGGTGGAGCAGGCGGACACCGAGCCGCTCTTCAAGGAAGCGGACATGCTTGCCGACCATGGGGCCGGACATTTCGAGCGCCTCGGCGGCGGCGGCGAAGGAGCCGAGGTCGACCGCCCTGAGAAACACGGCCATGCTGGTCAGGCGGTCCATCAATTCGAAACTCCCAGTTTTCCGCGGAAATCGCCTTGGCATAGCACATTCAAATCAACTGTTTTGGAGTGTTGCCGATGGCGCGCGTGGTTCGTTTTCATCAAATCGGCGGTCCCGAGGTGCTGCGCATCGAGGATGTTGCGATCGCGCTGCCCGCTCGCGGCGAGGTCCGGATTCGGATCAAGGCGCTCGGGCTGAACCGTGCCGAAGCCCTGATGCGGAAGGGGACCTATATCGAGACGCCGGCGCTGCCGTCCGGCCTCGGCCTCGAGGCCGCCGGGCTGGTCGAAGCGATCGGCGAGGGCGTCAGCGGTTTCGCACCCGGTGATGCCGTCAGCATCGTGCCGCCGATCTCGATGGCGCGGTGGCCGGCTTATGCCGAGCTCGCGACATTCCCGGCCGAGCTGGTCGTCAAGCATCCGCCGGAGCTGGGGTTCGAGGCGGCGGCCGCGGTGTGGATGCAATATCTCACGGCGTACGGCGCCTTGATCGATGTTGCCCGGCTCGGTCGTGGCGAGTTCGTCGTGATCACGGCGGCATCGAGCAGCGTCGGGCTCGCCGCGATCCAGATCGCCAATCGCATCGGTGCGATCCCGATCGCGGTGACACGGACCTCAGCCAAGGTGCAGGCGCTGCGCGACGCCGGCGCCGCGCATGTGATCGCGTCCGCGGAGGAAGACCTGCAGTCGAGGCTGGAACAGATCGCGGGCCGCGACGGCGTGCGTGTCGTGCTCGATCCGGTCGGCGGCCCGGTTTTCCTGCCGCTGACATCGGCTATGGCGCACGGCGGCATCCTGATCGAGTATGGCGGGCTCAGCTCCGAGCCGACGCCGTTTCCGGTGTTCACGGTGCTGAGCAAGAGCCTGATCCTGCGCGGCTACCGCGTGCACGAGGTGGTCGGGGATCCGGCACGGCTTGCGGCGGCGAAAGCATTCATGCTCGACGGGCTTGCCGACGGCGCGCTGAAGCCGATCATCGCCAGGACGTTTGCGTTCGACGAGATCGTCGACGCGCATCGCTATCTGGAATCGAACACGCAGTTCGGCAAGATCGTCGTGACGGTGTGAGCGCAGTGCGCAGAGCGGATTAGCCCACCGGGTCCGCGCGAAGCGCGGCCCGATGACAGGCTCCGGCGTAATCCGCCCTACAAAGCTACGTCCCGCAGAACGTCTGCGTCACCAGCTGCTCGGGCAGGGGCGGCTCGGCATATGCCGCGTAGTGCGGCTGATCTTCGTACGGCTTCGCCAGCACCGTCAGCAGCTCCTCGAACGGGGCGTAGTCGTCGTTGCTGACGGCGGCCGCAATCACCGCCTCGATGCGGTGGTTGCGCGGGATGAAGGCCGGGTTGACGGCATTCATTGCGGCCTTGCGCTCGGCCGCGCTCTGCGGCTCCAGCGCGAGGCGGACGCGCCAGCGGGCGGCCCATTCGTCGAACGCGGCGGGATCGGTGAACTGCGCGCGGACATCGACAGCGTCGTCGGCGGCGGCGTCGCCGAGATGGCGGAAGGTCAGTGTGAAGTCGGCCGCGTTCTTGGCCATCGCGTCGAGCAGGTCCTGGATCAGCGCCTCGTCGCCGTCGTGCGCGGTGAACAGGCCGACCTTGGCGCGCAGCCCGGCCTGATAGGCCGCGGTGAATTTTTCCGGGAATTCGCCGAGGATCAATTGCGCCTGCTCGATGGCCTTCTCCTGCTCGCTGTCGAACAGCGGCAGCAGGCACTCGGCGAGGCGGGTCAGATTCCACAGCGCGATGCGCGGCTGGTTGGCATAGGCGTAGCGGCCCATCTCGTCGATCGAGGAGAACACCTGCGCCGGGTTGTAGGCGTCGAGGAAGGCGCAGGGGCCGTAATCGATGGTCTCGCCCGAGATCGAGGTGTTGTCGGTGTTCATCACGCCATGGATGAAGCCGACTAAAAGCCAGCGCGCAACCAGCGCCGCCTGCCGCGCCACGACGCCGGCGAGCAGGGCGTGATAGGGCTGCGCAGCATCCTTCAGCTCGGGATAGTGCCGGGCGATGACATGGTCGGCCAGCGCCCGCACGCCATCGGTGTCGCCACGGGCCGCGAAGAACTGGAAGGTGCCGACGCGGATGTGGCTCGCGGCGACGCGGGTTAGCACCGCGCCGGGCAGCGCGGTCTCGCGCATCACCGGCTCGCCGGTGACGACCGCGGCCAGCGACCGGGTGGTCGGAATGCCCAGCGCGAACATCGCCTCGCTGACGATGTATTCGCGCAAGACGGGACCGAGCGCGGCGCGGCCATCGCCGCGGCGGGAGAACGGGGTCGGGCCACTGCCTTTCAGCTGGATGTCGCGGCGGACGCCGTCCTTGTCGATGACCTCGCCGAGCAGGATGGCGCGGCCGTCGCCGAGCTGGGGAACAAAGTGGCCGAACTGGTGGCCGGCATAGGCCATGGCGATCGGGTCGGCGCCGTCGGGCAGCCGCTTGCCGGCGAGGATTTCGGCGCCCTCCGCGGTCGACAGCAGGTCCGGGTCGAGCCCGAGCTGGATGGCCAAAGGCCGGTTCAGCTTGATCAGCCGGGGGGCTGCCACCGGGGTCGGCGCGACGCGGGCGAAAAAGTTCGCCGGGAGCGCCGAATAGGTGTTCTGGAACGGGAAATGGATGGTCATATCCCGAAGATAGGCCTGCGGGCCGAATAGGCAAACGATTGGCGGCGTCGGCCCGTAAAATCTGCCGTTTGACCCGAAAACCGACCGTTCCATTGGTTGCCGCACCGGCCCTCGTCGGCTAAACCCTCCGCAACTTCGGACAGGGCATTTTGGCCCTGTCGCGATTCGACCCTCCGACATCAGTTTTGGGACTAAAATGCATCGCTACCGGTCACACACATGCGGCGCGCTCCGAGAGAGCGATATCGACCAGACGGCCAGGCTGTCAGGCTGGGTCCACCGGGTCCGCGACCATGGCGGCGTGCTGTTCGTCGATCTGCGCGACCATTACGGCATCACCCAGTGCGTGGCCGATCCGGACTCGCCGGCGTTCGCCGAGGTCGAGAAGTTCCGCTCCGAATGGGTGGTGCGGATCGACGGCAAGGTGCGCCGTCGTCCCGCCGGCACCGATAACCCGGAATTGCCGACCGGCCTGGTCGAGATCTACATCAAGGAGATCGAGGTGCTGGGCCCGGCGGCCGAGCTGCCGCTGCCGGTGTTCGGCGAGCAGGAATATCCTGAGGACATCCGGCTGAAGTACCGCTTCCTCGACCTGCGTCGCGAGAAGCTGCACCAGAACATCATGACCCGCGGCGCGGTGGTCGATTCCATGCGCAAGCGGATGAAGGAGCAGGGCTTCTTCGAATTCCAGACCCCGATCCTCACCGCATCGTCGCCGGAAGGCGCGCGCGACTTCCTGGTGCCGTCGCGGATTCATCCCGGCAAGTTCTACGCGTTGCCGCAGGCGCCGCAGCAGTACAAGCAGCTCTTGATGATGTCGGGCTTCGACCGCTACTTCCAGATCGCGCCGTGCTTCCGCGACGAGGACCCGCGCGCCGACCGCCTGCCGGGCGAGTTCTATCAGCTCGACGTCGAGATGAGTTTTGTCGAGCAAGGCGATGTCTTCGAAGCGATGGAGCCCGTTATCACGGGTGTTTTCGAGGAGTTTGCTAAGGGGAAGCCAGTGACGCGGGGCTGGCCACAAATTTCCTATACCGCTTCCATTCGAGCATTCGGCACGGATAAGCCCGATCTGCGAAATCCGCTGGTAATCCATGATGTGACGAATATCTTTCGCGGCTCAGGCTTCGGGCTCTTCGCCCGGGGCATTTCGGGCGATGAGAGAGTTCGCATATGGGCGATTCCGGCGCCTGGTGCCGGTAGTCGAGCATTTTGCGATCGCATGGACAGTTGGGCCAAGGGCGAGGGGCAACCGGGCCTTGGGTATATTTTCTGGCGTGACGGCGATGTGGCAGGAGCGGGGCCAATCGCGAAGAACCTCGGCCCTCAACTAACCGCAACGTTGATGCGCGAGCTCAATGGGCGGTTGGGTGAGTTTATCCGTTTGCCGGTACCCGTCGAAGAGCAGAATTCGATGGAGACACTTTCTGGCGAGAACTTCCCGCTAGAGATCGCAAACCGGTATCGTAGCCTTCGCCCGAATGGTCTTCTGGACGGGGATGCAGTCTTCTTTGTAATGGGGATACCCAAAGATATCCACAAATTCGCCGGTGCCGTTCGAACCAAGATCGGTGACGAAATGAACCTCACCGATAAAGAGCGGTTTGAACTCGCTTGGATTATCGACTTTCCGATGTTTGAGTATAACGAGGAAGAGAGGAAGGTCGATTTCTCTCACAACCCATTTTCCATGCCTCAGGGAGGGCTGGGAGCGCTTCAGAACCTAGATCCGCTGGGTGTTTTTGCGTTCCAGTACGACATCGTTTGCAACGGCTACGAGATCGCCTCGGGCGGCATCCGCAACCACAAGCCGGAAGCGATGGTGAAGGCGTTCGAGATCGCGGGCTATGGCGAGCAGGAGGTCATCGACCGGTTCGGCGGCATGTACCGTGCGTTCCAGTACGGCGCGCCGCCGCATGGCGGCATGGCGGCGGGCCTCGATCGCATTGTGATGCTGCTCTGCGGCACCAACAATCTGCGCGAGATCTCGCTGTTCCCGATGAACCAGCAGGCCATGGATTTGCTGATGGGCGCGCCGTCGGAAGCGACGCCGAAGCAGCTCAAGGAGCTGCACATCCGGACCAATTTGCCGGCGAAGGGGTAGCCTTCGAAGTCACCTCGCCCCGCGCTTGCGGGGAGAGGTCGGCGCGAAGCGCCGGGTGAGGGGCTTCTCTCCGCGTAAACTTATCTACCGAATTTGCGGAAGCAGCCCCTCACCCCAGCCCTCTCCCCGTAAGAACGGGGAGAGGGAGGCTAGAGCCCCGTCGAGGCCTCGATCTTGAATTGCGCCAGCGCCGATTGCGGATCGGCCTTGAGCAACTGCATCAATTGCAGCACCGGCGCTTTGGCGCGCGGGGTCAATTTGATGACCAGCGTCTGCCCCGGCGTCTCGATGAACTGGCTGATCGCGGTGACGAGGGCGGTGGCATCCGGGTTGGCGGCACCGATCGCTTCGCTTTGCGCCTTGATGCTGTCGAGGATGGTCTTGCGCGCCTCGTCGCGGCCGACATTCTGGGTGCGGGCGAACTGGGCGACTGCAATATCGATGACGCCGAGATCGTGGACGATGAACTCGATCGTGCCGGCCTCGATCTGCGCGGCTGCGCCCATGGACTCCGCCGCGCTGGTCGAAAACGCCTCGCGCGGCACATTGCCGAGCGCGACCTTCGCCGATGCATTCAACAGGCCGGCCATGTTGAGCTTGACCGGTTCGAGCGCGAACGCGCGTGACGCCTCGGTCCAAACAGCGCCGAGATCGGCATCGACTGCCATCCGGTCGATCCCGGCGGCGACCAGCGCCTGCTGCTGCGGATCGGCCGCATCCAGCGGCGCCGCCATCTTCGCGACCAGGTGCAGTTTGCTCGGGATCGTTCCGACGAACTGACCCCAGTCGAGGCTGAGGACGTCGATGTTGACCGACTTGCCGGTGGCCTTGTAGGGCGACGTGACACCCTTGACCTCGATGCCCTCGATCAGGGGAAACAGCGTGAGCGCCTGTTCAGGCGTCGGCTTCTGTCCGGCGAATTGCGCGGAGAGCCGCATGAGGCTCGCGACATCGAGCGACTTCAGCGCGAAGCGTCCGACCTTGAGGGGGCCGTTCGGCGCATGCGCATCGAGCCCCTCGACCGCGAGCTCGCCGATCTTGCCATGTTCGAAATTGAAGCGCACCGCGGACAACTTGAACGGGCCCTGCGGCGTCTCGACAGCAAGACCGCGGATTTCGGCGTTGCCGATTCCAGCGCCGGAGTAGAGGCCGGCGACCTTTTCCAACAGCTCGCGCGCCTGTGCCGGGCTCGGCGGTGCGCTCCCCTTCGGCGGGATCATCGCCAGCAGCGCCGGCAGCTGCATCCGTGACGGATTGATCCTGACGTCATCGACGGTCACGCCTTCGATCCGCATGTTGAGGCCTGGCATGGCGGTGGCGGCATCGGCTTTCGCCGTGATCACATAGGGGCCGGCCGAAATGTGGCCCTGAATCCGATAGTCCCGGTCGTCGCCGGCCGTGGCCGGATCGAACATCGCCGCCATCGCACCGACGTCGATATCGGTCGCGGCGGCATTGGCGAGGTCGCCGGTCATCGTGACCGGCTTGCCTGCCTGCGGCTGCGTATTGATCCTGAACGCAACCTTGTCGGTCTTGCTGGACGCGATCTTGCCATCCTTCAGATTCTCGATCGCAAGGCCCGAATAGTCGAACGCGCCGCCGGCCCCGTCGCCGACATGTGCGGCGGCGCTGAAGGTCATCGTGCCGGTCAAGGTGGGCGCGGTCACCGATGACGCGTTGACGCTTGCAACCTGCGTGAATCCAAACCGGTACAGCTCGACGATCGACGATGAGGCCGGAAGCTGCGGCAGGGCGGCGGGACCGGAATAGTCCTTCACCGTAATCCGCGGTGCCTTGTAGGTGAGGGTGGCGATCGTCGGCGTCGGTCCGGCGACGCCGACCTCGACATCCTTGAACTCGATGTTGTCGGCAGAGATCCGAGCCGCGTCCGGCTGACCGAGGCCAGTCAACGTGAGGCTGCCGATCTTGACGTTGACAGGGAATTGCGCGCCCAACTCGGCGCCGATGTCGGAAATCGTCAGGGTGCGGCTCTTGGTGTCGAAGGCGATCTTGCCGTGGCTCGCCTTGGCGCCGCCGGCGCGGACCTGCTCGAACGCAGCCTCGACATCGCGGATCACCCGGCGCTGGGCATAGACGTCGAAACCGAAATAGCCGCCGGCCGCGATGACTGCGACGGCGACCAGGCCGAGCAGAATTTTCTTCATTCGGTCAACTCCGGATCATCAAGGGGAAAAAATTGCCAATCCGCGGCCGGAAGGTGCCGCATCGACGGAAGGGCCCGCCCGGGCCTGTTGACGGGGACATTATCGGATGTTGCATCCAGGCGGCGGGACATGCTTCACATCCGGCTCGATTTGCCGGACAAATGACTTTCGCCTGGATTAGCACAGAAACAAGAAATTTGGGCCGGAAACGCGGGGAGCACGCATGTCGTCATCGTCTGAAGAACTCCATAACGCCGCGCTCGCCTATCACCGGCTGCCGCGACCGGGCAAGCTCGAGATCCAGGCGATCAAGCCGCTTGCCAACCAGCGCGACCTGGCGCTGGCCTATTCGCCGGGCGTAGCCGCCGCCTGCACCGAGATCGCCAACAACCCGGCCGAGGCCGCGACGCTGACCGCCCGTGCCAATCTGGTGGCCGTGGTCTCGAACGGCACCGCGGTGCTCGGGCTCGGCAATATCGGTCCGCTGGCCTCCAAGCCCGTCATGGAAGGCAAGGCGGTGCTGTTCAAGAAATTCGCCGGCATCGACGTGTTCGACATCGAGATCAATGCCAACACGATCGAGCGGGTGGTCGAGACCGTCGCCGCGCTGGAGCCGACCTTCGGCGGCATCAATCTGGAGGACATTCGCGGGCCGGAGTGCTTCGAGATCGAGACGCAGCTCAAGGAGCGCATGAAAATCCCGGTGTTCCACGACGACCAGCATGGCACGGCCATTATCGTCGCGGCCGCGATCGTCAACGGGCTGCGGTTGAACGGCAAGCAATTGTCGGATGTGAAGATCGTCTGCTCCGGCGCCGGCGCCGCGGCGATCGCGACCCTCAATCTGCTGGTCTCGATGGGCGCGCAGCACAAGAACATCTGGGTCTGCGACATCGACGGCGTGGTCTATGACGGCCGCAACACCACGATGGATCGCTGGAAGGCAGTCTATACCCAGAAGACCGACGCGCGCGTGCTGGCCGACGTCATTCCGGGTGCGGACATCTTTATCGGACTGTCGGCGCCCGGCGTGCTGAAGCCCGAAATGGTCAAGCAGATGGGCGACAAGCCGTTGGTGATGGCACTCGCCAATCCGGTGCCGGAGATCATGCCGGACGAGGCGCGGCTGGCGCGACCCGATGCGATGATCTGTACCGGCCGGTCGGACTTCCCAAACCAGGTCAACAACGTGCTGTGTTTCCCGTTCATCTTCCGCGGCGCGCTCGACGTCGGCGCCACCGCGATCAACGAGGCGATGAAGCATGCCGCGGTGGATGCCATCGCGCAGCTCGCGCGCGATCCGCCGTCGGATGCGGTGGCCCATGGCTTCGACAGCGGCGAGACACAGGGGTTCGGCCCGGGCTCGCTGATCCCGAGCCCGTTCGATCCGCGCCTGATCCTGCGCATTGCGCCGGCGGTGGCCAGGGCCGCGATGGAATCCGGCGTCGCGACAAGGCCGATCGCCAATTTCGACGAATACGCCGCCAACCTCGAACGCTTCGCGTTCCGCTCCGGCCTCACCATGAAGCCGGTGTTCGCCAAGGCGAAGACCCAGCCGGTGCGCGTGATCTACGCCGAGGGCGAGGACGAGCGGGTGCTGCGCGCGACGCAGGTGGTGCTCGAGGAGAAGCTGGCGCGGCCGATCCTGGTCGGCCGTCCGTCGGTGGTCGAAACCAGGATCAAGCGCTTCGGCCTGTCGATCAAGGCCGGGCGGGATTTCGACCTGGTCAATCCCGAGGACGATCCGCGCTACCGCTCCTATGTGCAGTCCTATATCGACGTTGCCGGCCGGCGCGGGGTGACGCCCGAAGCGGCGCGCACGGTGGTGCGCACCAACAACACGGTCATCGCAGCACTTGCGGTGTCGCGCGGCGAGGCCGACGCGATGCTGTGCGGCGTCGAGGGCCGCTACATGAGCCATCTTCGCCATGTCCGCGAGATCATCGGCTTCCTGCCGGGGGTCAGCGACTACGCCGCGCTGGCGCTGATGATCACCTCAACCGGCGCGCATTTCCTCGCCGACACCCAGGTGCGGCCGAACCCGAGTGCGGAGGAGCTCGCCGAAGTCGCCTCGCTCGCGGCGATTCACGTCCAGCGTTTCGCCTTCAAGCCGAAGGTCGCCTTCGTGTCACATTCCGACTTCGGCAGCTATGATACGGACTCCTCGCGCAAGATGCGGCGGGCCACCCAGCTCCTGAAGGACAAGCATCCGGAGATCGAGGCCGATGGCGAAATGCAGGGCGACACCGCGCTGTCGGGCGTGGCGCGGCGCCTGGTGCTGCCGCAGTCGCGGCTGGAAGGCGAGGCCAACATCCTGATCATGCCGAACCTCGACGCCGCCAACATCGCCTACCAGATGATCAAATCGCTGGCCAACGCGTTGCCGGTCGGGCCGATCCTGATCGGTCCGGCGCGTCCGGCACACATCCTCACCCCCGGCGTGACGGCACGCGGCATCCTCAACATGACGGCGGTCGCCGCCGTCGAGGCCCAGGAGCGCGCCGGCCGCGCGCAGCCGACGCTATTCGGCTGACGGGTTGCTTGAGCACGTCATGTTCGGAAAACCGCAGCGCAGCTTTCCGGATCGTGCGTGGAGCGAGGTGGATTCGATTTGATCGAAGCAGGCGGGGCGGCCATAATCGCTCCGCCTGCTTCGTCCGATTTCCGCCATCCAGTGAGGCCGACCCATGCCAGCTTTCATCACCTTCGGACGAATCCTGTTTGCCGTGCTGTTCCTCTATTCGGGGGCGAGCAAGCTGTTCGGCATCCAGGCGACGGCGGATCTGCTTGCGGCCAAGGTGACGATCCCGGCCGTGGTCGCGCCCTATACGCAGCAGATCGAAACCTTCGTCGGCATGCCGTTCATGCAGCTGCTAGCGATCACGGTCGGCGCCTTCGAGATCATCGCGGGGTTGATGATCGCGGTGAACGTGCTGGCGCGGTTCTTCGCGATCCTTTTGATCATCTTCGTGTGCTTCGCCACCTTCTACTTCCATGATTTCTGGAATCAGCCGGCGCCCGACAACGTCAAGACGCTGATCGATGCGCTGAAGAACCTGTCGCTGATCGGCGCGCTGTTCATCATCGCCGGCTACGGCCGCGGCCCGCGCCGCGACGACCCGGCGTATGGCGACGTGTAGGGCAGTGCGCAATTGCGTAGGGCGGATTAGCGAAGCGTAATCCGCCGACCGGCACATTGGGTGCGAGAGGCGGCGGGTTACGCCTTCGGCTAACCCGCCCTACGAGAAAGTCTTCAACCCGCGCGCCGCCACGGCGTGACGCTGACATCCTGCTCCGGATCGATCAGCTTTGACGCGCCGGCGACGAGGCCGTGCGCTGCCAGCACCTGCTGCGGGGTGCGGGCAGGGACGCCGGGGAAGCACGGCTCGCCGTCGGGGATGTGGACCTTCGGTGCGACCGAGAGCCAAAACGTGTCGTAGCGGTCCATGAACATGCCGAACACGCCGGGGCCGCCGATGATCGCGACCATGCCCGCGGTCACGCCGGCCGCGCGGCTCGCGGTCTCGAACGGGCAGCCGGCGGGATTCCACAGCAGCGCCTTCGGATTGTCGGGGTCGGGTGCGGTGGTCGCGACCTTGCTCGTCAGGATCAGGCGGCGGCGCTTCGGCGCGTTCGGCTGCTCTTCCTGGGAATGGCGGCCGTGGACGACGAGATCGGCGCGCTCGAGCGCCGCGGTGAAGAACTTCTTGTCGCCCTCGATCTTGAGATCGTCGGGCATCACATTGCGCGCATTCGCCAGCCGGCCGTCGGCCGAGACGATGACGAAGCCTTCAATACGCAACGCAGACATGGGAGTCTTCTTACGCGTTTTCTTCACGCGAACCGGTATCCACTTCGCTTGAAAACGCTCAGGACTATCGCCGTTGCCTTACTGGTCGACCGTGGTGACGACGCTGTTCACCGGCCGCGAGCTCACGGTCGGCAGCTTGACGTCCTTGGCGAGGTCCTGCTCGTATTGCGGCAGCACGGTCGCCGGGAATTTCGCGCGCATCGCGACCACCTTGTAGCCGCCGGCCTTGAGCTGCGTCAGCAGCGTCGGTAGGGCTTCCGCGGTGTGCTTCTGGAAGTCGTGCATCAGGATGATGCCCTTGCCGAGCTTGCCGAGCTTCTTCATCACGTTGTCGATCACGGCTTGCGAGTTCTTCGATTTGAAGTCGAAGGAGTCGAGGTCGCAGGAGAAGATCGCGATGTTGCGGTTGCCGAGATAGGTCACCATTTCCGGCGGATGTTGCAGCGCCGGGAAGCGGAAGAACGGCGAGGGTGAGGTCTCCAGCGCCCACTTGACCGCGGCAAACCCACGTTCGATCTCGCCCTTCTTCTGATCCTCGGTCAGCTTCTTGTTGTTCAGATTCTCGTGCGACCAGGTGTGCGAGCCGACGGTGTGGCCTGCGGCATAGACCTGCCGCAGGATTTCGGGATGGTAGGTGGCGTGCTTACCGATCGGGAAGAAGATGCCCGTGGTGCACTCGTCCGCCAGCGCCTTCAGCACCGCCGGCGTGTTGCCCGGCCACGGACCATCGTCGAAGGTCAGCACCACCTCGTGGTCGCGCAGGAAGTCGAGCTGCTTGAAATGCTCGAAGCCGAAGCCGGGACCGCCCGTGGTGTCGATCTCGACGGTGCGGGCGACGCCGAGGGCGTTCGGATTGTTGCAGGCGGCGCGCGCCGGCTGCGGCGGTTGCTTCGGCGGCACCGGAGCAGCGTTTGCGGTGGCGGGCGCGGGCGCCGCGGCGGCGGGCGCTGGAGCTGCGGCCGCGGGAGCTGCTGCCGGCGCTGCGGCGGCGCCCTTGGCAGGCGGCGTCTGCTGCGACCATGCTGCGCTCGACGCGAGCAACGATACGGTCCCTGCGAAAATCAGACCTGCTGCAATGCGCATGGCGTGTTCCCTGCTGATCGCGTTCCGGGTGGCGGTCTTGCCGCGACCGGGCCGCCTTCGCCCCCAACCGATCGTACCCTAGTCGCAGTGGCGACGCCAAGGCAATGAACGCGGTGGGGTCAAAAATCCTCAGTTAATTCCGGGAATTATCGCGGCTTCTCAGGCGACCGCCAAGGCCCGTGCAATCCCGGTCTTGATCCGGGTGTCGTCGGGCGTGACCGACTCAGGAAAGACGTCGGCGATGTAGCCGTCGCGGCCGATCAGGTATTTGTGGAAGTTCCAGCGCGGCACGTCCTTGGGCCGTGACTCCGCCGCCCAGCGGTAGAACGGGTGCGCGCTGGCGCCCTTGACCACGGCTTTCGCCGCGATCGGGAAGGTGACGCCGTATTGATGCTGCGCGGTCTCGGCGATTTCGGTCGGGCCGCCCGGCTCCTGGCCGCCGAAATCATTGGAGGGCACGCCGATGATGACAAAGCCGCGCTCGCGGAATTCGGTCCACAATTGCTGCAATCCGGCATATTGCGGCGTGAAGCCACAGAGCGAGGCGGTGTTCACGATCAGCAGCGGACGGCCGGCATAGTCGGCGAGGCGAATGTCGCCGCCGTCGAGTGCCGGGAACGAGAAGGCGTAGGCCGTGATCCGGCTCATCGCGGGCTGCCCGGCATGCAGCGCAGGGGATGCGGCGGCCGCGGCGAACGCCGCCACGATCAGTGTCCTGCGGTCCATCATGGTCTCGTCCCCGGAACAGGTGCGAGCGGATCATAGTCCAGAGTGACGGCGCGAGTTTTCAAGAAGGCGTCATATGTAGCCCGGACGGAGCGCAGCGCAATCCGGGGCCGCACCCTCAGCGGACAGAGCGGCCCCGGATTTCGCTTCACTTCATCCGGGCTACGCTACGATCGCTGGTCTAACGCAGCGGCAGGATGAAGTCGGTGCCTTCGCCGGTCTCGCCCTGGTTGATGCCGAGGTCGGAGACGATGATCGATGCGCCGCTGCCGAGCGCCTCGCTGATCCGCGCCATCACGTCCGACGGAATCGAGATGCGGTCGAGCGCCTCGGCCGGGCTGTTGGTCGCCGGCTGCGGCCTGGCCTCGACCGGCGCTGCGGCCACCTTGCGGCGATGCGAGGCGCGCTCCTCGACGTCGATGCGGGTAGCGTTCCGGTTCGGCAGCGTCACCACCGACCAGCGCAGCAGGTTCGCATCGCTCTTGTCGGCTTCCGCGGTGAACACATGGGTGCCGAGCGGCCGATCGCTGGCCGCGATCGTCACCGGCACGTCGAACAGCGGCGCAAAGTTCTGCCGCACATAGAGCTTGGAATCCTTGCGGCTGATGAACACCGCGATCTGGCCGGCGCGCTTCGACACGTCGATTTTGGCGATGCCCGGCAGCCGTGCCGGATCCTTGGCTATATCCTTCTTGGCGTCGGCGCTGTCGGCTGCGGTCGCAGCTTCGGCGGGCTTGTCGGCATCCGTTGCCTTGGCTGCGTCCTTGGCCAGGTCAGCCTTTGGCGCCTCGGTCTTGGACGTATCGACCTTGGGCGCTTCGGCAGCGCCAGGCTTGGCAGCGTCGGCCTTCTGCTCGTCGGCCCTGGCTTCCGGCTTCACCGGATCGCTTGCGGAAACCTCGGACTTCGGCCTGTCGGTAGCGCCCGTGGTCTCGCCGACGGTCTTGTCGTCGGTGGCGACGTCGCCGTGAGCGGCGGTGGAACTGGTCTCGGCCGGCTTGTCGGCTGCGATCTTCTCCGCAATGGCGTCGCGCGCGGAGGACGCATCGGACATCGTCGCCGAGGCGCTCGCTGCCGGCATCGCGCGGCTGGCGTCGGCGGTGTGGGTGTTGTCGCGCAGCGAGGCGGTATGGCCGACGCTGCTGCGCAGATCGAGACCGGACTGCTTGTCGGCGCCCTTGTCGCTCTTCACGCCAAGCGGCGCTTCCATCTTCAGGATGTCGTCGGCAACCGGCTGCTGCGGCACGACCCGCTGCGTCACCAGCAGCGGATGCGAGAAGGTCTCCGGCGAGATCGTGCCCGGTGTGACGAACACGCGGGCGCCCATCCGCGTCCAGTTGTACATCTTGACCGCAAACGACATCGGCATGCGGATGCAGCCATGGGAGGCCGGATAGCCGGGCAGCACACCGGCGTGCATCGCGATGCCCGACCAGGTGATGCGCTGCATGTACGGCATCGGTGCGCCGCTATAGATGTTGGACTGGTGGTACTTCTGCTTCTGGATGACGCTGAAGACACCCATCGGGGTCGAATGCCCCTTCATGCCGGTCGACACCGGGCTTTCGGCGTAGAGGCCGTTCGAGTCGTAGACGCTGACCCGCTGCTGATCGATCGAGACCGAGATGATGAGAGGACCCTGCGGCTTGCTGCCGGTCTCCTTCTCGGTTGCCGGAGTCTTCTTCGCGGTGCTGCGCTTCGGCTTCTGCCGATGCGGCGCCGGCATCGGCTCGACCTCGCCATAAAAGGCGGAGTCCCGGTTCCAGTAAAAGAGGGCTGCATCAGCCTGCGTGGAGGCGGCGACGGCGCCGGCTGCTGTCAGAATTGCAAACTGCCAGAACCGCCCGTTCGCACAATCCAAAATCGAAATCCGACGTCGGCTTGCCCGCATATTCCGAATCCCAGTCCAAACTATTCATTGGTTGTCGCAGACACGGAATGCGTTCACCAGCGCAAGCGATCTAACCCTTCCGTGAGGGGTCGATTTTCGACGAAAGCGTAGCAAAAAAGCCTCACAAGAGGTTAAACGCCCAGGTCTGATCACCGAACTGTCAGCGCCTTCCTGTGCGACGTTTGTGCACTACATAGGCGGGACCCCACCCCGCGGAGACCTCCATGATTTCGAGAACTGTGAGCCTGTGTGACGTGCGACCGTTGTCGCGATGGGGGTGCGCGGCGCTGCCGATGTTACTGACCTTGACGCTGGCCTTGGGGCAGGTGGCTCCCGCCGCCGCGGCCGAGGAGCCGGACCTGATCTTCCGCCGCTCGACGGTGTTTAAATGGGTGAGCCCCAACGACAAGCTCGCGACCTATGGCGTCGACGATCCCGAGGTCGACGGGGTTGCCTGTCACTTCACGGTGCCGGAGAAGGGCGGCTTCAAGGGCTGGCTTGGCCTCGCCGAGGAAGTCTCTGATATCTCTTTAGCTTGCCGGCAGATCGGGCCGATCCGGTTCAAGAACAAGCTCGGCCAGGGCGATGACATGTTCAGTAAGCGCCGGTCGCTGTTCTTCAAGAAGATGCAGATCGTGCGGGGCTGCGACGCCAAGCGCAACGTGCTGGTCTACATGGTTTATTCGGACAGACTGATCGAGGGCTCGCCGAAGAACTCGACGTCATCGGTGCCGATCATGCCCTGGGGCGCAGCCGACGCCACCGCCGTGCAGAAATGCGGCGAGTTCATTCAGTAGCCGGAGCAGGGGCTTGGCTGGGTCGGCTGATGCGGCGCGTGAGTTAGCTTTTGGTTTGCCCGAACTGCTTGGCGCCGATGGTGAAGCCTGGCTTGAGCTTCGAGTCGCGGCAGCCGACGAGGCGGACCAGCTTCTGCGGCGCGCACTCGTTGTCGCCCATCACATACGCGCCCTGTTGCGGCATCGCGGCCGTCATCTGTTGCTGCTGGCCGGATTTGCTCGCCGCGGATTCATTGCCAACACCGGTGTTGCCATTGCCCACGACTGACATCCTTCGTTGGATTGCTTCGTTGGATTGGGATTACGACAACGTGCCACCACGGAGTTGGTTGCACGGTGCCCAGATTAAGTCGGCCGACGCGCTCCGCGGTTCAGCAACGCCCTTGGCCGCCCTTGCTGTGCTGCGTCCTGTCTCAGCAGAGGAAGGTTAAGAAAGCGCCGTCGTCCGCTCAATGCGCGAGATAGTCCCCAGCTGGGCGCGCGCGGCGGTCGCGGCGCGCGAAATCTTCGACGCGTGGCCGGTCGCCACCCCGTTACTGAAAACATTGATGTTTTTCGATGAATGTTTCGTGGTTCCTTGATCGACGAAACAATTCTCATGGCCGACGAAACCATTTTCGGCTTGTTCCGCAGAACTCCGGAAACGCCAGATCGTTATCAAACCGTCAACACAACGGCGCCGGGCGCCGAGTCGGAATGACGGAGACAGACACATGCGGACCATCAGCCTGATCCTTGCCTTCGCCTTCGTGATGGCCGGTTCGTCGATGGCCGGGACCCCGGACAACGGTTTGCCCGGGATCGGCACGTTCTCCTATAACGGCTCGCCGGTCGTCACCTCGGCGCCGATGGTGGTGGCGCAGGCCAACTGAGCGCGACGCAAAAACAGAACTGCCGGCAAAGGCTCCCCATGTTGCTCCGTATCTGCTCCGCCGCGATGTTTGCATCGCTTGTTCTGGCGGGTTCCGCGCAGGCCCAATCCCAACTTCCGCTCGAGTCGATGCAGATCCGGTCACTGTACCGGGTGCCTGAACCGCGCGACGAGTTCGTGCGCCAATGCGCGCCGCACATGCTCGGCCGCTGGGCGCATCCCGAGGCGGTGTGCGGCTGCCTGCACGACCATGCCGCTGCGACGGTGGATGATCCCGATCTGCGCCAGGCGCTGCTGCGCGGCATCAGCGAGACCGGCGTGCCGACCATCGAGACCGATTGGGTGCCGCCCTCAAAGCAAAGCGAGATCGGCCCGACCTTCACAAAAATCGCCAAGCCCACACTGCAATGCATGTTCGAGCCGGTCTCGAACTGAGCGGCGCGTTTGATGCATGACGAGCAGGCGCCTCGCGGCAGCGGGGCGTTTTACTTTTTGGCGAGGCGCGGCACGCAGCCTTGGGTCCGCACCACGCCGTTCTGGCTCAGCTTGGCGCCGATGACCTGCTTGATCTGCCCGGCCGGGCAGGAGCCGTCATCGACCAGCACGCGCTGACCGACCCGCAGATCGACGATATCGGCCTCGCGCATGACGGTTTGCCCGGAAGCGGAGTTTGCCAGCGCGACAATCGCGACGGCACCGATCAGCGCGAGCAATCCAATGCGCGGCATCGCGGCCTGCCTCATTTGTTCTGGATCTTGACCCCGTCGGGGCCGACATTGATCTGCAGACCTTCAGGCTGCTTCTTTGCCTGATACAGATTGTAGCCGAGCATGCCTGCGATCACGACCAGCGCGCCGATCACGAGATACAGGACGTTGCGATTGGGCATCCGGTATCTCCGTAAGCGGACACTGACTAAACGCCGGCGACCATAGTCAGATGGCTGCGATTCTCCTAGAGCGCCGGGGCTTGGCAGACGACTTGATGGATACCTTGCGCGTCGCGCGCAGCGCAGTCAGCGTCGTCTTCGCCAATTGTTCCGCCGACGCGATGAGTTGCGGAACCGGATGACCGGAAAATCCCAACACAAAGCCGGGCAGCGGGCGTGCGCGGTGATAGGTCTCGGCGAGCAGCCAGCCGCCGACGCCGGCGGTTGCCTTTGCTCGGGCGGCAACCAGCGGATCGGTCGCCGGATCCAGCCGTGCGACGAGATGCAGGCCCTGCGATGGCACGGGAACCGTGAGCTCGCCCTCGGAAGCGCTGGTGAGCGTGAATGCCAGCACGTCGCGCGCTTCGCGATAGAGCTTGCGCGCCTTGCGCAGGTTGGCGGCGAAGGCGCCGGAGTTCAGCATGTCGGCCACCGCGCCTTCCATCAATGTGGCGGGAAAGCGGTCGAGCGCGGCGCGCGCCGCCGTGACCGGACCGATCAAGGCTTCGGGCAAGGCGCAGTAGCCGATCCGCAATCCCGGGAACAGCGTCTTCGCAAACGTGCCCATGTAGATCACGCGGCGCAGATGATCGATGCCGGCAAGCGACAGCAGCGGCGCACCGTCGTAGCGGAACTCGCTGTCGTAATCGTCCTCGAACACGAAGGCGCCGGCGTCGCGGGCCCAGTCGAGCAGCTCGAGCCGGCGCGGCATCGACATCTGCACGCCGAGCGGAAACTGGTGTGACGGCGTGACATAGGCGGCGCGCGCTGCCGGCGCTGATGCGCGTCCCTTGTCGATGCGCATGCCTGAGCCATCGACCGGCACCGACACCGGCCGATAGCCGCAATGCTCGATCGCGCGGCGCGCCGCCGGATAGCCGGGATCCTCGCACCAGACCTGGTCGCCGGGCTTGAGAATGGCGCCTAGCACGATGCGCAGCGCGTGCAGCGTGCCCGACGCCAGCATGATCTGGTCGGGATCGCAGCGCAGCCCGCGCGCCGACAGCAGATGGTCGGATATCGCGGCGCGCAACTCGCTGCTGCCGCGCGGATCGCCGTAGTGGAGATGCTCGGACCCGAAGGCGCGCAGCCTGCGCCCGGCAAAGGCGCGGAAGCGCTGCAGCGCGCGGTCGTCGATATGGGTGCAGCCGAGCGACAGCGCATTGTGCTGCGGCGGCTCGATCTCGATCCGGGCATGTCGCGGCGCGCTCGCCTGCGCCGGGATGCGTGCCGCGACGAACGTGCCGGAGCCGGTGGTTGCCACCGCAAAGCCGTCGGCGATCAATCGCTCATAGGCGGTGGTGACGGCGTTGCGGCGGAAACCGGTCTGCTTGGCGAGCGTCCGCGACGGCGGCAGCGGCTCGCCCGGCTTGACCAGGCCGCCGATGATGGTGCGGCACAGCGCCTGATAGAGCCGCTGCTGCGAGGCCGCGCCCGGCGTCACATGCGGGCCGGTGAGGTCGAGCGGCAGCTCCGGCTTGCGCGCCGCGGGCGTCCGGGAATTGGTCGGAATTTTTCGCATGGAATTGGCACTATCGCAGACCAAATGAACCGCTACAACTCTGGACAGATTCCAGATTTGACGAGGCTCAGCCGTGACCGAAGGCGCATCCACTCCGTCCTACCCAACGTCGTCCCGCAACCGGGTCAAGCGCAGGCATGACCGCGGCTTCTACGACCACGCCACCGTGCACAAGATCCTGGACGCCTCGATGCTGTGCCACGTCTCCTACGTGATCGACGGCCAGCCATACTGCACGCCGACCTTCTTCTGGCGCGAGGGCACCAGGCTCTATTGGCACGGCTCGAGCGCGAGCCGCATGCTGGAGAACCAGTCGGAGGGACAGCGGGTGTGCCTGACGGTCGCGCATCTCGACAGCCTGGTGCTGGCGCGCTGCGGCTTCAACCATTCGGCCGACTATCGCGCGGTGATGGCGTTCGGCTCCGCCTATCTCGTGACCGATCCCGCGGAGAAGGAGCGCGCCATCGTCGCGATGGTCGACCGCTTCTTCCCCGACCGCACCGCGGGCCTGCGCGCCAGCAGCAAGCAGGAGATCAAGGCGACCTCGTTCATCGCTATGGAGATCGAGGAGGCATCGGCAAAAATTCGCGCCAAGGGCGTTGCCGATGACGACGAGGATTACGAGTTGCCGATCTATGCCGAGCGCATTCCGGTGCGCACCGTGCTCGGCGCGCCCGAGCCGTGTCCGCGGCTGCTCGACGGCGTGACGCGGCCTGCGACGCTCGATGGCTATTCGGAAGGCCGTCTGCTCGAAGATGCATTGCGGGATGCCTATTTTGCGCAATACCCCGCCGGCTGAAATCGGGCTACGGTGCGGCTCCCGCCTTTTCTGATGTCCCCCATGGAGCCACAGCATGACTGCCGAGACGCAACAACGAATCCTTGCCGCCGTTGACGAGGGATTCGATGCGCAGCTTGCGACGACGCAGGCCTTTGTCGCGATCCCCTCGACCCGCGGCGCCGAGGGACCGTGCCAGGACATGATCGGCGATTTGCTGCGCGAGCGCGGTTATGAGGTCGACGACTGGCACATCAATCTCGACGATCTGAAGGATCTGCGCGGCTTCGGCCCGATCGAGCATGATTTCTCCAAGGCGCGCACGGTGGTCGGCACTTACCGTCCGGCGACCAATGCCGGCAAATCACTGATCCTGCAGGGCCACTGCGACGTGGTGCCGACCGGTCCGCTGGAGATGTGGGAGACGCCGCCGTTCTCGCCGGTCATCAAGGACGGCAAGATGTACGGCCGCGGTGCCTGCGACATGAAGTCCGGCACCATCGCCGCGCTCTATGCGCTGGACGCGATCAAGAAGGCGGGCCTGAAGCCGACGGCACGGATCCACTTCCAGTCCGTGATCGAGGAGGAGAGCACCGGCGTCGGCGCGCTCTCGACCTTGCAGCGCGGCTACCGCGCCGATGCCTGTTTCATCCCGGAGCCGACCAACGGCAAGATGATCCGCTCGCAGGTCGGCGTGATCTGGTTCCGCCTCAAGGTGCGCGGCTTCCCGGTGCACGTGTTCGAGGCCGGTGCGGGCGCGAACGCGATCATGGCGGCGTATCATCTCGTGCATGCGCTGGAGAAGCTCGAGATCGCCTGGAACGAGCGCGCCAAGAGCGACCGCCATTTCAGGGACGTCAATCATCCGATCAATTTCAATCCGGGCATCATCAAGGGCGGCGACTGGGCCTCCAGCGTGCCGGCCTGGTGCGATGTCGATTGCCGGATCGCGGTGTTGCCGGGCTGGTCCATCGCCGAGTGCCAGAAGGAGATTCTGGCCTGCGTGTCGGCCGCGGCGCGCGACCATCGATTCCTGTCCAACAATCCACCGCAGGTGGAATGGTCGGGCTTCCTGTCCGAAGGCTATGAACTGGTGAACTCCGAGGCGCCGGAAGCCGCCTTCGCCAAGGCGCACCATGCGGTTTATGGCGGCGCGGTGGAAGATCGCGCCTTCACCGCGCTGACCGATACCCGCTTCTACGGCCTGAACCACGACATCCCGAGCCTCTGCTTCGGCGCCAGCGGCGCGGCGATGCACGGCTTCAATGAATATGTCGAACTGGACTCGCTGCGGAAGGCGACCAAGGCCATGGCCCTGTTCGTCGCGGAATGGTGCGGGGTGGAGAAAGCGTAATCGCACTCTCGCCACGTCATTGCGAGGAGCGAAGCGACGAAGCAATCCATTGCTCCGCATACGCGGACGGAGGGATTGCTTCGCTTCGCTCGCAATGACGGTGCGAGAGGTCAGCCTTCCGCCCACAACGCCTTCACGATCGCATCGAGCCCGTCGGTCAGTGCAGCAGGGCCGGGCTGCAGAATGATCGGCGATTTGATCTCGACGATGCGGTCGTTGCGCACGGCCGGAATGTCGCGCCAGCCCTCACGTACCCTGATGCGGTTGGGCACGACCTTCTTGCCGCACCATGATGCGAGGATCACGTCGGGCATCGCCGCACGCACGGCGTCAGGCGTGACGATGCGATCCCTGGCGGCCTTGTGCCCGCGCAGATGCGGCAGCGCATCCGTGCCGCCGGCGATCTCGACCAATTCGGGCACCCAGCCGATGCCGCTGATCAGCGGATCGTCCCATTCCTCGAAATAGACTTTTGGCCGCGGCGCGCGACGCGGCGTTGCCGCGATCTCAGCCAGCCGTTGCGCGAGATTGATTGCGAGCCGTTCGGCGCGATCGGCGGCACCGACCATCGCGCCCAAGGTGCGGATCATGGCGAGGATACCGGCGATGTCGCGCTGGTTGAAGACGTGGACCGCGACGCCGGCACGCACGAGATCGGCAACGATGTCGGCCTGAAGGTCGGAGAAGGCGAGCACGAGATCGGGGTCGAGCGCCAGAATCTTCGGAATGTCGGCGGAGATGAACGCCGACACGCGCGGCTTCTCGCGGCGGACCTGCGGCGGCCGCACCGCATAGCCGGAGACACCGACAATGCGGTCCTGCTCGCCGAGCAGATACAGTGTCTCGACCGTCTCCTCGGTCAGGCAGACGATCCGGCGGGGTGGGTAGTCGCGCATCGCGCAGGGTATGCAGCCTCGGCGGCACATTGTCACTGCGGCGATGTCACTGTGGCGATCAGGTTATGGTCGCCATTACCTCGGACGTCATTGCCGGGCCCGGCCGGGCACTCCATCATGCCGGCAACAACCTCGAAGAAGGCCACAAAGCAGGGAGTACCCATGACGCCGCTCGAAAAGATCCAGTCGATGAAGATGCCGTTTGCGGAGTTGAAGGGCGTCACCTTCACCGAGGCCAGCCAGGATCGCGTGACCGCGAAGATGCTGGTCCGGCCGGAGCTCTGCACGCTCCATCATACCATCCATGGCGGGGCGGTGATGGCGTTTGCCGACTCGGTCGGCGCTGCTGCCACCGTGATCAACCTGCCTGAGGACGCCAAGGGCACCACGACGCTGGAGAGCAAGACCAACTTTATCGGCGGGGCCAAGGAAGGGATGACCGTGGTCGCGACCGCCACGCCGGTTCACCGGGGCCGACGGACCCAGGTCTGGCAAACCCGACTGGAAACCGAGGATGGCAAGCTGGTCGCCGTGGTCACTCAGACACAATTGGTATTATGATGAGGCAATGATATGATTTTCTGATCACATCATTGTTTACTTAAATGAATCTGGATACTTGAATTTTATGGTGCGTCGCACAATATAGCGGCTGCTAGGGATTCGACGCCTCCTCGAGGGCTACCAAGAGGAGTTATGAAATGAACTATGATTCCATCCGCGCGACGGCTGCCACGGGCACCGTGCGGACGTTGAGCCAGCAGGAGGAGCTTCCTCTGCTGCGCGATCACCTGCTGCGGCTCGACCGTACCAGCCGACATGATCGCTTTCATGGCTTCATCGACGACAGCTTTATCCGCCGCTATGCCGAGCGTTGTGCCAATGACGGCACGGTCATCATCGCCTATTTCGAGGATGGCGTGGTCCGCGGTGCGGCCGAGCTGCATCCGCCGGAGCAATCACCGGATGCGCAGCCCGAGATCGCCTTCAGCGTGGAGCGCTCGGCCCGCCGCAAGGGCGTCGGCAGCACCCTATTCCGCAAGCTGATCGCCGAGGCCCACGCCAAGGGCTACGAGAGCCTGCGCATCACCACCGGCGCGCAGAACGATGCGATGCGTGCGCTCGCCACCAAGTTCGGTGCGCAACTGACCTTCCGTCACGGTGAGTCGACGGGCAGCATCGACCTGACCGAGCAGCGCCAGGCTGAACCGGCGCCGACCGCTGCGCCGGTTACGCCGGTCGAGGCCGCGCGCGCGATCGTCGACATGAACCGCGCCTATTGGCGAATGGTGATGCAGATGTCCGGCTGGGGCCGGGCGGCCTAAAGCCAATCTTTCAGCGCAACAGCAAAAAGGGCAATCCGCTCGGCGGATTGCCCTTTTTCTTTCAGCAATCGGATGTCGTTGTTCAGGTGCCGGTGCGCTTGGCGGGCGCGAGACGGCGGACCACGCGGCGCTCGACCACGACGGAGCGCTGCGCGCCCTGTTCGCCAGCGATCACGCGGGTCGCGGTGCCGGTGCGGGCGCTGACGCGCGCGGTCTTCTTCACCTCGGCCAGCACCTCGTCATAGGGCAGCCCCATCAGCGACGACGCGATCTCGGCCTGGGCCTCCACGTCGTCGGTGATGCCGATAGCGGCGAAGATTGCCTCCTCCAGCGTCGGCGGATCGTGCCGCACGCGCCTTGTGCCGTATTTGGTGTTCCAGTCTCCGCTCATCGCCGCCTCATCCTTGAATCGCGGGAGATACGTAAGGCGCCCAATGTTGCATTGCAATATGAATGTGAGATGGCAATCCAGCCATGCAGCTAGAGTCCCTCAATCTTGTGAGCGTCATAAAGTTCGATCGTGGTCGCCGCGGCCGCGAGAGATTGCAGCGATCGGACGAATTCGCGCGACGCGGGCACCGCGAAGTGCGCGGCCAGCGCGGCGCGGTCGGCCCATTGCTCGAAAAATACCAGCCTGAGCGGATTCTCGCAATCGACGTGGACCGCATGCCAAATGCAGCCGGGCTCGGTGCGCGAGCGATGGACGTGCGCGAGGCTCAGCCGTCGCACCTCGTCGAACGTCTCGGGGCGGGCGGTGACGCTGCCGGTGACGACAATCATGATGTCCCCCAGTCGGTTACGGAGCAGCTTCGGTCCCTGATGCAGTGATCGGCTGTTGCGGCCAGCGCTTCAGCGCGGCGCGGCCGGCATCGGTCAGCACATAGATGCCGCGCTCGGCGCGGTCGAACCAGCCGTAGACATTATGCAGCAGGATCTTGCCGGCGTCGGGAATCTCGGCGCGGAGGTCGCGCACCCGCCGCGGGCCGTCCGACATCGCACAGGCGCAGGCCAGCGCCTGCTGCCGATAGGCCGTCATGATCGGCGCCCGCGTCGAGCCGCCCATGGCGGGATCGCCCTTGCGCTTGCGGTGCTCGGCGATCAGGCGCGAGCGCTTCTTCGGATTGCGCCGGATCGCCGTGGTCGGCGGCGGCACCAGCACCTCGACGTCGCCGCGGTCGGTGACCCCGAGCATGCCGAAGCCGAGCCGCCGGCACAGATTGCGATAGCGCGCGTCACTCTCGCGGCCCTTGCCGCGGGCCGACACCTTGGCCGCGATCCAGACCTCGTCGGCGGCCGCCGCGCGATCGACCGCCTGCAGGATCAGTTCGAGATTGAAGGCGAGCTTGAGCTCACCGATCACGACGACCGGTGGATCATCGCCGCTCAGCGCCACGAGGTCGCAGCCGCCGATCTCGCCCTTCACCGCGAAGCCGAGCTTTTCCAGGAAGCGTTTGACGGGCAGGTAAAGCGCGGTTTCCAACGGGCTGGCTCCGGCGGCCGTTCTGGCCGCGACTCAATTCGCAGCAGCATAGCCGGATCGACCGCTGCCGACGTGGACGGAATTTGCTCAGATCGTGCCCGAGCGGCTATTGTGAGGCCGGGACAACGGCGTGACCACATCATGATCCGGAACGGGCTCTATCACATCACCGTCGAATTCCTCGACGGCGTCTCTGGCGGCAACCAGGGCGTCATGGTGCTGCGCGACGGCCAGATGCGCGGCGGCGACTCGTTCTTCTTTGCCCATGGCAGCTACACCGCGGCCGACGGCAAGTGGAAGGGCGAGGTCACCAACGAGGAGCATTCGCCGACCTATGGCGAGCGCCCGGTGTGGGAACGCAAGGTGGTCACCATCGGATTCACCGGCACCTACACAGACCAGACTGCCGAGGGCCACGGCATGGCGCTCGCCGGCAAGCAGAGCATCCGCTTCAGGTCGAAGCTGCGGCTGCTGGTTGCGGACTAAACCCGCCCGTTCACCGGCAGCAGTGCGCCGGTGACAGCGCTCGCCGCATCGCTGGCGAGGAACAGGATCACCTCGGCGAGTTCCTTCGGTGTCACCCATTTGGAGATATCGGCCTTCGGCATCGCGGCGCGATTGGCCGCGGTGTCGATGATCGAGGGCAGCACGGCGTTGACCGTGACCTTGCCCTTGAGTTCCGCGGCGAGCGACTCGGTGAGGCGATGTACGCCGGCCTTCGAGGCCGCATAGGGGCCCATGCCGGAGGCGGCCTGCAAGGCGCCGAGCGCGCCGATATTGATGATGCGTCCGGCGCCGGACTTGACAAGATGCGGGATGGCCGCGCGCGACGTGTTGAAGGCGGTCATCACGTTCATCGCATGCATGCGCTGCCAGGTCGCGGGATCGCCGTCGCTGACCGCCTCGAAGGTGAAACCGCCGGCGATGTTGATCAGCCCGTCGAGCCGGCCGAAATGCGCGGCCGCCTTGTCGATTGCCGCCTTCGCTTGCGCGGGATCGGTGAGGTCGACGCCGCCGAGCTCGATGCGGTCGGCGGTCCCCGCACGCTGCGAGGCCGCATGATCGATGCCGGCGACGCGCATGCCACGCGCCAGCGCCTCTTCGGCGACCACTTTGCCAAGTGCGCCGAGGGCACCGGTGATGACAATGGCTTTTCCGTTCATGGCGGGTCTCCATATGCGCGAGCTGGCCAAGTGCTCACTATGATCAGGCGGAATTCATTTGCAATGCCGCCAAATTCGTCTCCAACTGCGCGTATTCATCAGTTCATTCATCTCAAGGATGTTTGCGATGCCGGCACCGAGGCCCTGCGAAACCCATCTCGACATCGTCAAGTTCGGCCGTCCGCTGCCGCATTTCGCGGAAGCGCTCCGGCATCAGCGCAAGATCAAGGTGGTGGCGCTCGGATCATCGTCGACGGCGGGCGCCGACAATGTCATGCCGTTCCCGCCGCGGCTCGAAATGCTGCTGCGGCAACGCTTCTTCGGCCGGATGATCGACGTGATCAATCGCGGGGTCGGTGGCCAGGAAGCGCCGGAGGAGTATTCGCGCATCGAGTCCGATGTGACCGCCGAAGCGCCGGTGCTGGTGATCTGGCAGGTCGGCACCAATGCGGTCTACAAGAGTTACAATCCCGCCGAGGTGCGCGCCACGCTGGAGGCAGGTCTCGACGTGCTCGCCGCGCTGCCGCTCGACGTGATCGTGATGGATTCCCAGTACACGCAGGCGATCGTCGGGACGCAAGCTGCGCTCGGCCTCGCCAATGTGATCATGCCGATGATCTTGGAAGTCACGTCAAGCAAGCGCGTCAATCTGTTCAGCCGCTTCATGCTGATGAAGCGCTGGGTCGATGACGGCATTCCGCTCGGCGAGCTCGACGACGGCGGGCAGCTTCACACCAGCGAATGGGCGACCAATTGCGTGACCCAGTCGCTGTTCGCCGCGATCGACGACGCGTTGAAGCCGGAAGCGATCACGTAGGCCTGATTGCGTGACGTCCGACTACGTAAGACTACGGGGGTGGCGTGGTTGCGTAAAATTTGCGGCAGTTCTGTAAGTCGTTTGCAGAACCCTGTCCCTTAGAAGCGGAACTCCAGCCAAGGTAGGGGTTATGCGAATGGGAAATCTTCCGGATCACGGTTTACCGCTCGTTCAGCTTAAGGAGCAGCGGCGCGATCTCGTGGTGGCACTGCAGAATCGCAAGGGGCCAGTGGGCAGCTGGGAATTGATGCAGATCGCAGCGATCCAGCAGGCGATCTCGGCATTCGAGGACGTGATTGCCGACCTCGATGCGGAGCTCGAGCTCGAGGCCGCAGCGGCCTGAGGCGATTGAACTGATCAAGGGATCTGATCAGGGCGATCTGATCAGGCTTGCAGATAGCGGTCTTCAAGCGCCTTGCGCTCGCTCTCGCCGAGCCCGAGGCCTTCACGGAAATAGCCGTCGAGGTTGCCATAGTCGGCATCGATCGCCTCGAACGCCGCCATCAGAAAATCCGCGCGCACGGTGCCGAGCACCTGCTTGACGTCGTCGGGCAGCTCGGTGCTGTGGGCCGGATCGCGCTTGTAGTACTGATTGGTCAGGAGATAGTCGTCCGCGATCACCTGCTCGGGCACCCCGAGCGAATGCAGGATCAGCGCACAGGCAAAGCCGGTGCGATCCTTGCCCGCGGTGCAGTGGATCACCAGCGGCGCGCGGTCTTCCAGCAGATGGGCGAACAGCGTGCGATAGCGCTGTGTGTTGTCCTGCACATAACCGCGGTAGGATTCCCGCATCACATCGATCGCGTCGGCTTCGGATAGTGCACGGCTGTTGGCGATCGCGCGCAGCGCGGCCACCACCGTCGGCTCGACCGGAAGCGAATGCACGGTCACCTCGCTCATGCCGCACAGCGCCTCGGCGCGCTCGGCGACGCCGCGGAAATCGAATGCGCTCCTGACCCCGAGGCCGCGCACCACGGCAACGTCCTGCTCGGTGAGATGCGCCAGATGGTTGGAGCGGAAGATCTGCCGCCAGCGCACCGTCCGGCCGTCGCGCGTCTGGTAGCCGCCGAGGTCGCGGAAATTGCTGGCGCCGGCGAGATTGAGGTGACGGGCAGGGGCTTCGGACATCGGGCGGGCCTGTTGCAGCTGTTGAGGTCTTGGCTCAATCTCTGGCGCAGGAATGACGGGCGCAGACAGGTCTATAACCGGCCTCTCGGGGGGAGAATATGACTTATCGCGGGGGCGCCATTCTGGTTGGCGCATTTGTTGTCGAGATTCTTGGTTCCTCGGCGGCGCTGGCGCAGTCCGCGTTCCGGAATTATCATTGTGCCGACGGCACGCAGTTCATAGCGGCGTTTTTCAGCGACGATAGCCGCGCGCATCTGCAGCTCGACGGCAAGGCGGTGACATTGACGAAGCGGCTGTCGCTGACGGGCACACGCTACAAGGGCGGCGGCGTCACGCTCGAGTTCTCGCGCGCCGGGCTAACCAGGCTCCGGCATGCGAAGCGGCCGGCGACGGCCTGCGAACTGGCATGAACCGAGCTGACATAAAAAAGGGCCGAAACGCTGTGTTCCGACCCTTCTCTATTGTTGTGATGCTGTCTGACGTTTTTGCGTCACGCCGCGCCGCTGCATCGACATCAGTGATCGCGGCTCGGCTTGATGTCGTCGATAGCGGCCTGATGGTACCAGCTCTCGCTGCAGGCCGAGGTCTCGACCTCAGCGAACTCGCGCGCTGATCGCATTTCGCCGTAGCGGCGTCCGCCGAGAGCCGCGCGGCCCCCTGCCGGGAATTGATAGATCGTCGCCGATCCCTGAAGTGGCCCTTGGTTTTGGCCCGTGGTGATCATGTCAAAGTCTCCTTTGGCCGGTGCGAGCCTCCATGGTGCGCCCGACTCATTCGCGTGTGGTTACCGTGATCTTGATATCGACCCGGGCTCGGTAGGGCGCAAGTTGACCAAGAAATAGTCATTCTCCGTCTATTTTGTATGCAAATCCAGATTTGCCTCCTGCGAGGCAGGATGCAACTGACCAACGCTTGGGCCGTGACGATGGTTGCTGGGCGACCGGCGGCCGGACACGAACTGTCACACAGCGCTGCCGCCACATTAATCGGCTGAGGATGCCGTAGCCGAATTTGCTGCAGAAACGGGCGGCGGAGGGGGCGGAGAAAAGATTTTGGCTGACCGCGGCGCATGCCAGCCGCGCTGCTATGTCGCAGCTAAAAGTGCGATGTCCGCTGTGGACATCCGCGAACAGGACGGGTGCCGCAGTGCAGCGACTGGCATTTTAATTGCTTAGTAAGAGCCGGCCGATGGTGGCCGGGTACGCGTGCGGCGACCGACTGGCTTTCGGTTCCTCACGGTTTTGCATCATCAACAGAGAGGTTCAATGACCAAGTACAAGCTCGAGTATATCTGGCTCGACGGATATACGCCGACGCCGAGCCTGCGCGGCAAGACGCAGATCAAGGAATACGCGTCGTTCCCGACCCTCGAACAGCTTCCGCTGTGGGGCTTTGACGGTTCGTCCACCCAGCAGGCTGAAGGCCACAGCTCTGACTGCGTGCTGAAGCCGGTCGCCTGCTATCCCGACGGTGCGCGCGAGAACGGCGTGCTGGTGATGTGCGAAGTCATGATGCCCGATGGCAAGACGCCGCATGTCTCGAACAAGCGCGCGACCATTCTGGACGACGAAGGCGCCTGGTTCGGGTTCGAGCAGGAATACTTCTTCTACAAGGACGGCCGTCCGCTCGGCTTCCCGGAACAGGGTTATCCGGCTCCGCAGGGCCCGTACTACACCGGCGTCGGTTACAAGAACGTCGGCAGCGTTGCCCGCAAGATCGTCGAAGAGCATCTCAACCTGTGCCTGCACGCCGGCATCAACCACGAAGGCATCAACGCCGAGGTGGCGAAGGGCCAGTGGGAATTCCAGATCTTCGGCAAGGGCTCCAAGACCGCCGCTGACCAGATGTGGATGGCCCGCTACCTGATGCTGCGTCTCACCGAGAGCTACGGCATCGACATCGAATTCCACTGCAAGCCGCTTGGCGATACCGACTGGAACGGCTCGGGCATGCACGCCAACTTCTCGACCAAGTACATGCGCGAAGTCGGCGGCAAGGAGTATTTCGAGAGCCTGATGAAGGCCTTCGACAAGAACCTGATGGACCACATCGCCGTCTATGGCCCGGACAACGACAAGCGTCTGACCGGCAAGCACGAGACCGCGCCGTGGAACAAGTTCAGCTATGGCGTGGCTGATCGTGGTGCCTCGATCCGCGTGCCGCACTCCTTCGTCAACAATGGCTACAAGGGCTATTTGGAAGATCGCCGCCCGAACTCCCAGGGCGACCCCTACCAGATCGCTTCGCAGATCCTGAAGACGATCTCCGAGGTGCCGACCGGAGCGAAGGCCGCGGCCTAAGCAACCTTCGGACCCGGATCGAGCCGTCCGGTACCGCTATCGGGTCCGCCAGGGCGACAGCCTTGGCGGACCTTTGCGTTTTAACGACAGTGTTTGCAGGCGGCTTGCCGCCAAAAGCGGTTTCGCCGCGTTATGAACCGCGGTAGATAACGATTGGATATTGGCTGCCGGGGGCACGGCGCTTGTTTGAGGGGTTCTACAAGGTCCGGTTCGAGCTGGGCGGCGCCGTTGGCCGCAGCGTGATGTATGTCGGCAACGGCAAGCTGCTTGGCGGCAATTCGGCGTTCGCCCATATCGGCAGCTACGCCAAACACGGTGACGAGGTCGCGGTCGAGATCCAGACCGTTCGCCACAATCCGGATCCGAACTACCGCGCGATGGCCGGCACCGATGACGCGACCCTGATCGCCAAGGGCTGGCCGGACGGCGAGCTCTACCGCTTCAAGGGCGAGCTCAAGGAATTGCCCGGCGTGCCGTTCCAGTCGGTGATGACGCCGATCACCGCGGACGAGGTCCCGACCGCCGGCGGGGTCGGCGACGGCGGTATCGTCAACGGGCTCTATTCGATCCACATCCGCGTGCTCGACGGTATCGACGGCGGCCTTACCGGCGTGATGCTGCTCAACGACGGCCGCATCCTCGGCGGCGATGCATTCTTCTACTATCTCGGCACCTACACCTCCGAGAAGGGCCGCTGGAAGGGCCAGATCCTCAATCAGGAGCACACGTCGGCGATGGGCGAGAACCCGGTGTTCGGCGGCCGTGAGGTCGGCATCGGCTTTGCCGGCACTTGCGATGAGGAAGGCGCGTTGCTCGAAGCGACCGCACTTGCCGGCAAGCGCAGCCTGCGCCTCACCGCCGCACTCAAGCTGATGCGGCGGGCGTAAGCGGTGGACAATTCGGTTCGCGTGCTCTCGACGGTGGCGCTGAAGGGCGCGGTCGCGCGCCTTGCCGAGGCCGATCTGGCCGCGCGCAGGGTGCGGATCGATGCGGCGTTTGCGCCAATCCTGGCGGTGTTCTCCGCGGGCCGTATGACGACGTCGGCGCGCACCGAAGCGGCGGATCGTCTGCTGCGTTACCTGTCGTCGGCTGATGTTGCGCCGGTGCTGCGCGAGACCGGGCTCGAGCCTTGAATTTGCCCGCACCGCGACGCAACCTGCCGCCCATGTTCAGACCTCTCCAAGCCATTGTGGTCGTCGCCGCGCTGGCGGCACCGGCGCTCGCCCACGCCCAATCCGCCGATCTCGTGCTGTGCGACCGGCTCGCCGCCGATCCCTCCGATCCCGACAAGCCGGCCGACGTGAAGGGCGTAGGCGACATCGCGTCGGCCGACATCGCGACTGCGATCAGGTATTGCGCGGTGGCGGCAAAATCGTCGCGCCGCGCGATGTACGAACTCGGCCGCGCCTACGCCGCCAACCGGCAGACCGCGGAAGCGGCAACCGCCTGGCGCAAGGCGGCCGACAAGGGTTCGACGTCGGCGATGGTCGAGCTCGGCGTGCTCTACGGCAACGGCACCGGCGTCGCCAAGGACGAGGCGCAGGCACGCAAGCTGTTCGAGCGCGCGGCGCAGGCCGGCAACGCGCGCGGCGTCAGCAATCTTGCGGCGCTCGGCGGCAGCGCGGCTGCCGATCCGGCACGTGCGCGCGAACTGCTCGCCAAATCGGCCGAAACCAATGCGGAGGCACAGTACCAGCTCGGCATGATGCTGGCTGAAGGCAAGGGCGGCGCGCAGGACGATGCCGGCGCGCGGGCGTTGTTCGAAAAGGCCGCGGCGCAGAACCATCCGGGCGCGCTGGAGCGGATGGGCGCGTTCGCGCAGGCCGGCCGCGGCGGGCCGAAGGATAGCGATGCCGCAAAAGCCTATTACGAGCGCGCGGCCGCACTCGGCGACGAGGATGCCAAGAAGGCGCTGGAGCGCGCCCGCTGTCCCTATGTCATCAAGGACAAGCGCGGCAACGCCGTGACCAATCTCTGCTTCTAGCCAAACAGGAACGCTCACGCCGGCATCTCGTTGATATGCGAAACGCATAGGCGAGGCGATGTCATGATCCGCAAGCTGCGTTCCGGCGAGTACCGGCTGTATTCCCGCAAGGTCGATCCGAAGACCGGCAAGCGCCGCAATCTCGGCACCTTCAAGTCGCGCGCGGCGGCCGAGAAGCACGAGCGCGACGTGCAGTATTTCAAGCGCCACTAACGCCACATCCGGGCTTGTCGCATCGGCGTTTGCTGACGTGTTCAATCCTTGATCAGGAGCACGCCGCCGATGATCAGCGCGACGCCGGCCAGCCGTGAAATCGACACCGGATGCTGCGCCAGCCCGAACATTCCAAAATGGTCCATCGCGATGCCCGCGATCATCTGACCCGCGACCACCAGCGCCAGCAGCGTCGCGGCGCCGAGCGACGGCAGCAGCAGGATCATCAAGAGGATGAAAATGCCGCCGAGGATGCCGCCGCTCCAGGCCCACCACGGCACCGCCGAGACCAGCTTCCAGGACGGCACCGGCTCGCGGGTTGCGACCAGCACGACCGCCATCGTCACGAGACCGCCGAGATAGCTCACGAGCCCGGCCCAGGCCGGCGAGTTCAAGGCGGACCTGAGATTGCCGTTCAGGACCTGTTGAACGGCGACGGCAATGCCGGCGCCGAGCGCGAGGAGATAGAGAAACCAGACTTGCATGTGACGCCCCGGAACCGATCGCGGAAGGATGTCCTGTCATATTCGATCGGCAACGATCGTGGCATGCATTGGCGCGCGGCGCGAAACCGCGGAATGGGCTTCCACCCACGTCCGAGATCGAATAAGAGGCCGCAACCCCCGAGTCCCCAGTATTTGAGCATGATCCGCCTCGATAACGTCTCCAAGCAAGTCGGCCACCAGATCCTCTTCATCGAAGCCTCCGCGGCGCTCCAGAAGGGCGAGAAGATCGGCCTGGTCGGGCCGAACGGCGCCGGCAAGACCACGCTGTTCCGCATGATCTCGGGCCGCGAAATCCCGGATGAAGGCCAGGTCTCGCTCGATCGCGGCATCTCGATCGGCTATTTCAGCCAGGATGTCGGCGAGATGAGCGGCCGCAGCGCGGTCGCCGAGGTGATGGACGGGGCAGGGCCGGTCAGCGTGGTCGCGGCCGAACTCCGGGAACTCGAGGCCGCAATGGCCGATCCCGACAAGGCGGACGAGATGGACGACATCATCGCGCGCTATGGCGAGGTGCAGCACCAATTCGAGGAGCTCGATGGCTACGCGCTCGACGGCCGTGCGCGCGAGGCGCTGGCCGGTCTCGGCTTCAGCCAGGAGATGATGGACGGCGACGTCGGCAAGCTCTCCGGCGGCTGGAAGATGCGCGTGGCGTTGGCGCGCATCCTGCTGATGCGGCCTGACGTCATGCTGCTCGACGAGCCGAGCAACCATCTCGATCTCGAAAGCCTGATCTGGCTCGAGCAGTTCCTGAAAGGCTATGAGGGCGCGCTGCTGATGACCTCGCACGACCGCGAGTTCATCAACCGCATCATCAACAAGGTGGTCGAGATCGACGCCGGGCAGCTCACTACCTATTCCGGCAATTACGAATTCTACGAACAGCAGCGCGCGCTCTCCGACAAGCAGCAGCAGGCGCAGTTCGAGCGGCAGCAGGCGATGCTCGCCAAGGAGATCAAGTTCATCGAGCGCTTCAAGGCGCGCGCCTCGCACGCCGCCCAGGTGCAGAGCCGGGTCAAGAAGCTCGACAAGATCGAGCGGGTCGAGCCGCCGCGCCGGCGGCAGAGCGTGGCGTTCGAATTCCAGCCGGCGCCGCGCTCCGGCGAGGACGTGGTCAGCCTGAAGAACGTCCACAAGGCCTATGGCAGCAAGCGCATCTATGACGGGTTCGACTTCATGATCCGCCGCAAGGAGCGCTGGTGCGTGATGGGCATCAACGGCGCCGGCAAGTCGACGCTCTTGAAGCTGGTCGCCGGTTCGACCGAGCCGGACGACGGCGCGGTCGCGATCGGCGGAAGCGTCAAGATGGGCTATTTCGCCCAGCACGCGATGGATCTGCTCGACGGCGAGCGCACCGTGTTCCAGTCGCTGGAGGATGCGTTTCCGCAAGCCGGGCAGGGCTCGCTGCGCGCGCTCGCCGGGTGCTTCGGCTTCTCCGGTGACGATGTCGAGAAGAAGTGCCGGGTGCTGTCAGGCGGCGAGAAGGCGCGGCTGGTGATGGCCAAGATGCTGTTCGATCCGCCGAACTTCCTGGTGCTGGACGAGCCGACCAACCACCTCGATCTCGCCACCAAGGAAATGCTGATATCAGCGCTCAGCGAGTTCGAGGGCACCATGCTGTTCGTCTCGCATGACCGGCATTTCCTCGCCGCGCTCTCCAACCGCGTGCTCGAGCTGACGCCCGACGGCATCCATCAATATGGCGGCGGCTACACCGAATATGTCGCGCGCACCGGCCACGAAGCGCCGGGGTTGCGGAGCTAGGGCGACCAAATCTCGCACCCTTTGTAGCCCGGATGCAGCGAAGCGAAATCCGGGATAGTCTGTCCATATGGTGCAATATCGGCGCAACTTCATACCCGGCGGCACGTTCTTCTTCACGGTCACCTTGGAAAATCGGACCTCGTCGCTACCGGTCGAGCACATCGGGCTGTTACGCGCTGCCTTTCGCGCAGCGCGCGCCAAGAAGCCGTTCACGCTGGATGCCATCGCGGTCCTGCCAGACCACCTGCATACGGTGATGACGCTTCCACCCGGCGACAGCGACTTCCCGGATCGCTGGCGGCAGATCAAGAGCCTTTTCACGCGCGCCGTTGCCGCCTCCGGCGTGCCGCTTTCCGCGAACCACCGCGGCGAATACCCGCTTTGGCAGAGACGGTTTTGGGAACGCACCATCCGCAACGAACGCGATCTTGAGCGTTGCGTCGACTACTGCACTACAATCCGACCAAACACCGGCTCGTCTCGTCGCCTGCCGACTGGCAACATACGTCTCTTCACCGATACATCCGGAATGGGGCGTTGCCACCGGATTGGGGTGGCAGCGGTGCGATGGACAATCGCGACTTCGGCGAGCGGAAGGACTGACCCGGATTTCGCTTCGCTCCATCCGGGCTACAGAATAGAGCCATTTGACTTCGTAGCCCGGATGGAGCGAAGCGAAATCCGGGTCCGTGCTCATGGTCACGTCTTCCACCGCGCGCAAAACGCCTCGACGTCGCTGGACTGGAATTCGCCCAGGCGCTCCCAGATGGTCTCGGGCGGCCAATTCCACCAGGCGATCTGCGACAGCTCGGCGGCGATCTTGCGGCTGAACCGCTCCTTGATCGGCCGGGCCGGCACGCCGCCGACGATGGTGTAGGGCGCGACGTCGCGCGAGACCACCGCGCCGGCCGCCAGCACCGCGCCGTCGCCGACGGTGACGCCGGGCAGCACGATCACGCCATGGCCGATCCAGACGTCGTTGCCGATCACGACGCGGTCCGCGCGTCTGTTCTTGAAGAAGTCATGATCTCGCTCGGCGGTGTCCGTGTAGTATTCCGGGCAATAGGTGAAGCGATGCTGGGAGGGGCGCTCCAGCGGATGATTGGGCGCACCGATCCGGACCTGCGCCGCAATCGCGCAGAAGCGGCCGATCACGGCGTCGGCGACGATGCACCCACTGCCGAGATAGGAAAAATCGCCAAGCTCGGTGTATTCGATCGCGGTGTCGCCGAGCACTTCGCAGCAGCGTCCGACCTTGACCTCGCGCAGCTTGACCGTCGGCTCGATCACGGTTTCGGCAATCTTGGGGCGGGAAGGTTTTGGTGCGGTCATGGCGTTGTCCTCGATACGGCGAGCCGCTTCAGTCGCACGATTTTTGTTACGGCGAGATGACAAGACGAGGCAGGCTTTCCATCGAGTTGTCCAGCGAATAGCGGCACGACCGTTTCCAGCAATGCAAAGCCGCATGGCGCGCTGCGCGGTGCCCGGCTTGTTGGAGGCGAGGCCGCCCGCTACGCTTCAGAAAAAAGCGGGAGCGAAACGGCATGAAGCAGATCAGGATCGGCGACATCACGATCGACGCGGTGATCGAGCGCGAGGGGCCGTGGCGGCGACCGCAGGATTTCTTCCCGACCTATGACGATGCCGTGTTCAAGCATCACCTCAACACCATGGAGCCCGAGGTCTTCGATGCCATCAGCGGCATGATGGTGATCACCTACCAGACCTTCGTGGTGCGGACGCCGCGCTACACCATCCTGGTCGACACCTGCACCGGCGAGGACAAGGGGCACCCGCCGCCGTTCGACTTCCCGGGCAAGGAGCGCTGGCGCAACGAGCTGTTCGCGCTCGGCATCTCCTACGAGCAGATCGACTACGTGTTCTGCACCCATCTGCATATCGACCACACCGGCTGGAACACGACGCTGCGCGACGGCCGCTGGGTGCCGACCTTCCCGAATGCGAAATACGTCTTCCACAAGCGCGAGTATGCGGCCTGGCAGGCCGAGCACGCCAAGGGCGCCAATCCGCCCGGCACGGTGTTTCGCGACAATTGCCTGCCGATCGTCGAGGCCGGGCAGGCGCTGTTGGTCGACGACGATTACGCGCTCGATGACACCGTCACGTTGACGCCAACGCCGGGCCATTCGCCCTGCCATTGCTGTGTCAACATTGTCTCGAAGGGGCAGCGCGCAGTGGTCGCCGGCGATCTGATGCATCACGCGATCCAGTGCCGCGAGCCGGAGTGGTCGGCCAAGCCGGATTGGGATCCGAAGCAGTCGGCACGGTCGCGGCGGAAGTTCTTTGCCTCGGTCGCCGGGACCGATACGCTGATCCTGCCGATCCATTTCCCGGCCCCGACGGTCGGCTTGATCACGGCGGACGGCGACCGCTTCGACTATCGCTTCAAGCGCGAGTAGGGCGCGGCAGCCGGCAGTTCAGATGACGGGGCGTCCCTTTCGCCTTCGTTCTTCGATAAATCTCACGCCGATCTCGGTGCCGTCGACACGAACCAGCTCGCAGCGCCGGAACGCCAGTCCCCGCGAGGACAGCACCAGGAAGAACTCCTGCGCCTTCAGCACGTCGAGTGTCCCCTCGACCTCGAGCCGGGCACCGCTCTGCGAGACGTCGAGCAGGATGCAGCTCCGCCGCCAGGTGCCGTCGACACCCATCAGATTGACGGGATGGCGCGTGTCGAGCCTGACGCGCTCCGCCCTGCGGTCACCATATGTCATGATACCGCTCACACCACCCGGGCGCGCTTTGACATCACCGTGGCCCGCGCCTCCGCATCGTCGATCGTGGCTGGAGCGCTTGCGGAGGCGCGAGCCGCACCGGCATCGATGGCGGCGCGGATCGTGTCGCGAAGTTCGGGGCGTGCGAGCTTGAGCAGCCGGGCCTGCCGGCGCGGCGTCGATCGCATCACCAGGTCAGCAAGAACGCGGTGAGGCAGGTCGCCGCGCGAGATCAACGCGTCCGCGATGTCGTCGTCGCGCTCGGCGGCATCGACCATCATGGCAAGGCCGGCGCTGGTCAGATCCGCGCCGGGATTGCCTGCGAGCGCGCGAAGCACATTGCTGTCGCCACGCATCAGCAGAATGTCCGCGAGCTCTGTGTTGACCTGCTTGCGGCCGGCGATCGCGCAGAGATGCCCCTCGGCCCGCATCCAGGCGATATCGATCAAATCGGCATCTGGAATGCAGTCGCATTTTCGCAGCATCGGCGCAGCGACATCGGCGTCGTCATGGTTGGCCAGACGACGCGCCAGTTCCCGCGGCACCAGATGCAAGTCGGCGAGCGAGCGGCTGAGCGTGGTCAGGGTCCGCAGCTCGACGTCGTCAGTCAGGCGGAGCAGGATTCCGTCGAACATCTCGACCTGGTGCGTGCTGAGCCGATGAGCGTCGTCGAGAAAAAGCCCTGCCACCTCCTGCAGCAGGCGCGTGCGGAGATCGGGGGAGCCGGCCTTCAGGACACGGTCGAGCTTGGCAATAAGATCGGGCGAGGCAATGGCTGTCATTGCGGTACCTAAAATGTTCCGCGACGAGGAAACATCATTGTTCCCAGTGCCAATCTGCCTCCCCGAATCTTTAATAGGGGTATAGAATTTGATGGAGAGGGCCGATCCCAACGGTGGATATTCCGGCAAACACTATCGAAATTCGGCAGCGGCGAACCTTTGCCTGATTGTCCGGCTCGGCGAGTGGCCCGCATTTTCCCTGATTGAATTTCTCAGACGATTCGCATTTGGTGCTTGGAATTCATCAATGAGGCCGGCGCGGGGTGGGCGCGGCGCACAAATTTTGCAGAACAGTCCATTTGAAGAACATCTCATAGGAGCGGTCATTTGACGGCGCCATTGCTGGTGCCGAGAGTCTTTCGTTTTGACGATGTTGATGCATTCCGGAGTTCGATCCGAAATCTGGATGTTGATTTCACGCCACTCGTGCGGAAGATTTCGGCCGAGCAGGTCATCCTGAGCTTGCCGGGATGCGAGCTCAATTACACCCAGTCCTTTCCACGGATCGTCGACGCACAGCTTGCGCCGCACACCACCGCTGTCGGGTTCACGATGGACGATGGCGTTCCGATCCGGTTCAACGGCGTCGAGCGCGATCGTGCGGTGATCGTGCTCGGCGGCGGCGGCGCGTTCTATACGTCGGTGGAGCGGACGGCCCGCCAATATGCCTCGGTGATATTCACGCCCGAGATCGTCGACCGCGGTTGGCCGAGCCCCGGTCTCCATTTCAGTATCTACGAGATTTCTCAGCGCGCGCAGGATCGGCTGCGCGAGGTGGTCAGGCAGGTTCTGCTCGTCACGTCGGAACAGGTTGCGATCGCGGAGTTCGCCTCAGGGGCCTCGATCAAGGAGACGCTGCTCGCCGCGATCGACGACGCGTTCGCCGAGATCGTGCCGGCCAGATGGGCGACGCGCGCCAACACGACGCGCCAGTTCAAGGTGTTCAACGACGCGCGCGCCATTCTGGCCGGCGATGTCGCCCATCCGATCTATAGCGGCGAACTCGCCAAGCAGATCGGTGTGTCGGTGCGCACGCTGCACGACGCCATCCAGCGCTACCGCGGCGTCAGCCTGCATCGCTATCTGCGGCTGCGCCGGCTCTGGCTGGTACGCAAGCAACTGCTCGCCGGGGCGCCGAGCGTCAAGGCCTGTGCGCTTGCCTACGGGTTTTGGCACCTCAGCGACTTCTCGCGGAGCTACCGGTCGCATTTCGGGGAGGCGCCGTCGGAGACGCTGGCGGCCGCCCGCCTGCGCGCCGATCCGTCATCGGCCAGACACGAATCGTAACGATCCATCTGAACGAAATCTTAACGCGGGCCGGGGAATCTGTTGGTACGATTCCACCAGAGGCGGCCCTGATGCATCCCCGGCGATTTGCGCGTGTTCGACCGTCGGGTTGCGTCTCCAGTGTGGTCAAGCTCCAGCTAGACCCGAAGACGCCGCTGATCGAATGCCGGCTGGTCGACTATTCCGCCGGCGGGGCCTGCCTGGAGTTTTCCAAGCCGATCCAGTTGCCCGAACGTTTCGAGATGCTTCACGGCAACACCAAGAAGCGCTGCCGGCGGGTCTGGAGCAGAGGCGTGCGGGTCGGCGTCTCGTTCTGACCGCCCAAGGGACGGTTGGTCGCCACCGCCAATAGCCGTTCGGGCCGCGCGCCGCGCGACCCGATGGTCTGTCCCGATTGAAGGGGGCTGATAAGCGCCGACGAAGCAGCTCAGGCGCCGCTCTGGCACTTCTTCATGAATGAGGTCTTGGCCGCGCCGGCGAGCTTCTTGCCGTCCGAGCCGACTGCCTTGGTCTCGCAGGCATCCATCGTGCACTTCTTCATGAATGAGGTCTTGGCCGCGCCGGCCAGCGGCTTGCCGTCCTTGCCGACCGCCTTCGTCTCGCAGGAGGCGTCCTGTGCGAATGCCGAACCGGCGGCAAAGGTCGCGACCACGGCCGCCAAGAAAATCCGCTTCATCTGGGTTCTCCCTAAAGCAAACCAGTGGCCGGATTGGATATCGGATTCTTGGCCCGATCAAGTTCCCACAGCCGATTTTGTCTATAAAATACCCCGGTTGGCTGCGGGAATTCCAGTGCAGCGCGGAACAAAACGGGGGAAACGCCGAATGGAATTCGAGACACTGGTACAGACACGCAAAAGCGTGCGCGGGTTCAAGAAGCAGCCGGTGTCCCGGGCAACCGTCGAGGAGATCATTGAGGTGGCCAAGCGCGCGCCGTCCTCGATGAACACCCAGCCCTGGCACGTCCACGTCCTGACCGGGGCCCCGCTGGAGGAAGTGCGCCGTCGCAACATGGAGGAGATGATCGCCGGCGCCAAAGCAAAGCGCGACATCGTCAGCCATGGCGAGTACCAGGGCGTGCATCGCGGCCGTCAGGTCGACATCGCCAAGAAGCTGTTCGGCGCCATGGGGATCGCGCGCGACGACAAGCCGATGCGGCAGGACTGGGTGCTGCGCGGCTTCCGCCAGTTCGACGCCCCGGTCTCGCTGGTCCTGACCTACGACCGCATCCTCGATCCCGGCGCGGTCTGCCATTTCGACCTCGGCGCGCTCTGCTACGGCATCGTGCTGGCGGCGTGGGACCGCGGCCTCGGCAGCGTGATCAACGGCCAAGGCATCATGCGCTCCGACATCGTGCGCGAGGTCGCCAATATCCCGGAGGACCAGGTGATCATGACCTGCGTCGCGATGGGCTATCCCGACGACAGCTTTGCCGCCAACGCGGTGCGGTCGGACCGCGAGGCCAATGACAACTTTGTCCGCTATGTCGGTTTCGCCGATTGAGGGCACACGCTGGATCTGGCAGCGGCGCTCTTCAACGAGAATCGAACGGTGCTCTGGGCGCTGATCGTCGATCGCTTGCTTGCAGGCAACGACCCCGTGGGGTGTGATCACGTGCTCGACGCGCCGCCGCACCCGACGCAATCGCGCGACCGTTGACCGCGCCGCGGGATATTGAATTCCGTGCAGTGAAAGGCGCGCGCGACGGTGAGCGCGCGCGCGTTTCCGCTATTCCTGCCGACAAAAAATGCGCTACTGATTTTGTGAAACGCAACAGCGCAGGCGAGGAATCTCCGATGAGCGATGATGAACAGACAGCCATGATCCGCGAGACCGTCGCGAAATTCGTCGATCGCGAGCTGATCCCGCTCGAGCCGCAATATCTGAAATCGAAACTGCCCGGCAGCGATCATCCCGAGCTCACATCAGAACAGCGCAAGCGGCTGCGCGACGTCTCGAAGGAGCTCGGCCTCTGGGGCCTCGATGCGCCCGAGGATCTCGGCGGCCACGACCTGCCGACGCGCACGATGGCGGCGGTGCATGAGGAGCTCGGCCGGAGCTGCGTGCCGTTCGTGCTGCCGCCGGACTCGCCGAACCTGCGCATGCTGCAGGCGGTCGGCACCGACGCGCAGAAGAAGAAATACCTGCAACCCTATATCGAGGGCCGGATGGCCTCCGCGATCGCAATCTCCGAGCCCGGCGCCGGCGGCGATCCCGCCGGGATGAAGACGCGTGCGGTGCTCGAGGGCGACCAGTGGGTGCTGAACGGCCGCAAGATCTGGATCAGCAATGCGCGCGCCGCCGACTTCATCATCGTGATGGCACGCGTCGGCAACGACCAGCGCCAGGGCGGCATCACCTCCTTCATCGTCGAGAAGGGCACCGCGGGCTTCATCATCGAGCGCGAGATCCCGATGGTCGGCGGCGGCTCAACCTATGAGATCGTGTTCGAGGACTGCCGTATCCCGAAGGACTCGGTGCTGGGCGAGGTCGGCAAGGGCTACGCACCGATGCAGCTGCGGCTGCGCACGCGGCGGCTCGAGATGGGATCGACCTGCGTCGGCATCACCAAGCGCGCGCTCGATATGATGTGCGAGCACGCCAGGCAGCGCGAGACCTTCGGCGTCAGGCTCGCCGAGCGCCAGGCGATCCAGTGGTGGATCGCCGATATCTCCACCCGCATGCACGCCTGCCGGTTGATGGTACGCGAGGCCGCGGACAAGACCGATCGCGGCGAGGACATCCGCCACGAGGCTTCGATGATCAAGGTGTTCGCGACCGAGATGGCCTATGACGCCTGCGACCATGCCATGCAGACGCTCGGTGCGCTTGGCGTGACGCTGGAATTGCCGCTCAACGCGCTGTGGCAGAAGGCCCGCCTGATGCGGGTCTATGAAGGCCCCAGCGAGGTCCATCGCCAGGCGATCGCTCGCCGCGTGCTCGGCCTGCGCGGGGGGTAGAGGATCACGAGGCGCTCGGCGTCATTGCGAGGAGCGCGAGAACGTAGAACGTAGGATGGGTAGAGCGGAGCGAAACCCATCGCTTGGCCGCGGATGATGGGTTTCGCTTGCGCTCTACCCTCCTACGAGTTCGCGTTACGCCGCCCGCACGTCCGACAGGAAGCGGTTGACCTGGCCGGCGAGGTCCTTCGACTGGGTCGAGAGCTGTTCGGCCGCGCCCAGCACCTGGGTTGCGGCGGCGCCGGTGTCGTCGGCGGCGCGCTGCACGCCGGAGATGTTGGAATTGACCTCCTGGGTGCCGCGCGCGGCTTCCTGGACGCTGCGCGAGATCTCCCTTGTCGCCGAGCCCTGTTGCTCGATCGCCGCCGCAATTGCGGTGCCGATCTGGTCGATCTCGGTGATGACGTCGACGACGCTGCGGATGGCGGTCACGGTCTCGTCGCTGGCGGTCTGGATCGCGGTGATCTGCTCGGAAATCTCGGTGGTCGCCTTGGCGGTCTGGCCGGCCAGCGACTTCACCTCCGAGGCGACCACGGCAAAGCCGCGGCCGGCCTCGCCGGCGCGGGCCGCCTCAATGGTGGCGTTGAGCGCCAGCAAATTGGTCTGTGCCGCGATGCTCTGGATCAGCGTCACGACGTCGCCGATCTTCTGGGCACCTTCAGCCAGCGAGCGCGCGGTGTCGCCGGTGCGGCGGGCATGGTCGACGGCGCGCGCGGCGATCTCGGTCGAGGTCGCGACCTGGCGGGCGATCTCGGAGATCGAGGAGGTCAGTTCCTCGGTCGCGCTCGCCACCGTCTGCACGTTGGTCGACGTCTGATCCGATGCCGCGGCGACAACCGCGGCCTGACGGTTGGTGGCGGCCGCAGTGGCCGACATCGATTGCGCCGTCTCCTCCATGACAGAGGACGCCGCCGACAAGCCCCCGACCAGTTCAGTCACCTTGGCCTCGAACGCGCGGGTCAGGTCGTCGAGCACGCGGGCACGGCGCATCTTGACGTCGTTCTCGGCTTCCTTCTCGGTCGCGAGGCGATCGGCTTCGATCCTGTTGTCCTTGAACACCTGCACCGCGGCGGCCATGGCGCCGATCTCGTCCTTGCGCGCGGCGCCCGGGATCGCCTCGGCGACGTCGCCGGCGGCAAGCCGCGACATCCGGCCGGTGAGGGCAGCGATCGGGTTGAGGATGCGACGGCGGATCATCACGATGAGGCCGGCGCTGGCGGCAACGACCGCGAGCAGCCCGATCAGCGCGATCACGAAGCTGAAGCGCGCCGAGGAATAGGCGCTCGCGAGGCCTTGCTCGGCATTCTCGTAGAACGCCTCGCGCACGGCGATTATGGCGGCGAGGCCGATTTGCGATTCAGGATAATAGGCGTCGAGATCCAGCTCGTATTTGCCGGTGACTGCGCCTTCCTTGACGAGCTTCAACGCCTTGCCGAACCGCTCGACATAATCGGCCTGCATCTTGCCGAGCGCCGTCATGACGTTCGCGGGCGTTGCGGGATTGTTGCGCAGCTCCTGCAAGGTCGAAAGGATCTGCTCGGTGCGGCCGGTCGAGCGATAGAGCTCGAGCTTCTCCGGCTCGGTCGCGACACGCTTGGCGCCGACCAGCGCCTTGTGCAGGCTGGCATTGAGGCCGCCGATGTCGCGCAGCGTCCAGGCGACGTTGGCGTAGTTGGCCTGGCGATAGGCGTTGCCGTCGAGGCCGGCGAGCCGGCGCACCTGCTCGTCGAGCAGCGTGGTGACGCCGGCGTTGAACACGGAATTGACGGCCACGATCTTGCCGGCGGCGGCGCGGCGGGCATCGACCGGGCCGGCGATCGCAGCCGCAATGGCGTCGCGCAGTCCGGTGAATTTCGTCTTCAGCGCGTCGATCTCGCGCGCGACGGCCTCGCCATCGTCGAGCGATCCCGGCAGGATGGCGCGCACCTGGTTGACCTTGGCGAGCGCACTGTCTGTCAGCTGGCGCTGACGGTCGAGCTCGGCGATCTGCTTCGGATCGATCGTGCCGGCTGCGAGCAGCAGATTGGTGGCGTAGCCGCGCTCGGGGTTCATGTACCGCGGGATGTCGCCGACCGCGCGGACGATTTCGAGCCGGCTTTGCGCGTTCGAGACGTTGTCCATGATCTGGTACTTGGTGACGGCGACATAGGCCGCGAGCCCGCCGCCGACCGCGGACAATGAGACGATCGCGGTCGTCAGGAGGGTACCGATTTTCATGGGATGCGCGCCATTCTGGACGAGGGGAGAGACCTCAACCGTACCGGGCGCGCATTAAGCTTGGGTTTATGATGCGGAGCCGCGTGTGGCGCGGCCGCATCCCGATTGTCGTCCCTGCGAGCAGGGACCCATAACCACAGGGCGCGTTGTCAGGGAAGGCCGTGGCCCGGCGTCGTGCAATAATCACCTTCGGTGGTTATGGGCTGGCTTTCGCCAGGACGACACCGGACGGCGCGACGGTCAGTGCTCCTCGCCGTCAGCGCTCTTGGTCGCGGCGCGACGCTGGGTCGTGCCGCCCGAGCCCGCCTCGCCGCAGGGCAGCTGGTTCCAGGTACCGTCCGCGGCCTGCTGGTAGGCCTGGCAGCCCGTCGGCGTGGCGGTGGTGGACTTCTCGTCGGGCTTCTGCCGCTCGGCATTCTTGCCCAGCGCCGGTGTAGCGACAGCGGCGATGGCCGCGAGCGAGCCTGCAAAAACCAGCCTTGCGATCGGCATGTCGGGTTCTCCTTTCTCGAAGCGACGACATATCCAGAAAACAAATCTGGCGATTTTTGGCCGCCGCGGCCGGCCTGCAACCAATTGCTTAACGCCGGGAAAATACCTCCGAACGGCGGTTAACATCTGCGCCGCACGTTGCGGGACGGCTGTCGCAGTGCCGTGCTAGGATCATCAGATCATGACCCACCGCATTCTCGTTCTCTACGGCTCCTACCGTTCGGATCGCATGGGCATCCGGCTCGCGCATTTCGTCATCGACGGCCTGCGTGCCCGCGGCGACGATGTCGAGTTGATCGACGCCAAGGAGGTCGGCCTGCCGATGCTCGACCGGATGTACAAGGAGCATCCGAAGGGGCAGGCGCCGGCCGTGCTCGAAACGCTCGCCGGAAAAATCCGCGACGCCGACGGCTTCCTGTTCGTCACCGGCGAGTACAATTGGGGCATCCAGCCCGGGCTGAAGAACCTGACCGATCATTTCCTCGAGGAATGGTTCTGGCGTCCGGCGGCGATCGCAAGCTACTCGGCCGGGCGGTTCGCCGGTGCGCGCGCCGCGACCGCCTGGCACGGCACCCTGTCGGAGATGGGCATGGTGGTGGTGTCGAGCACGATCAGCGCGGGGCCGATCGCGCAGACGCTGTCGGCCGACGGCAAGCCGATCGGCGAGGGCGGCAAGTCCCTCGAACGCGCCTTCCCGCGCTTTGCCGACGATTTTTCCTGGTGGATTGAAGCCGCCAAGGCGCAGCGGGCGCGCAAGGCGCCGCCATACTGAAGCAAGTCCTCGGAGGGCATCATGAGCCTGTTCACATCGCCCTTCGATCCTGCGCGCGAGACGGCCCTGGTGACCGGCGCCGGCAACGGCATCGGTCGCGCCATCGCGCAGGCGCTGGTCGGCGAGGGTGTGCGCACGGTGTTCGCCGATCTGCATGAGGACAGGGTGTCAGCCGCGATCAAGGCGGCGCCGCGTCCGGAGCTTGCAGTCCCCTGGGTCGGCGACCTCGCGCAGCGTCACGCGTGCGACGCTGTGCTGAAACATGCGCGGGATGCAGTCGGGCAGGTGACGCATTTCGTTCACAGCGCCTCGCCGCCGCGCCGCGAAGCCGATCATGCGATGGCGGTCGATGACGAGACCTGGCGACAGATGCACGCGGTCAATCTCGATGCCGGCTTTCACCTGTCGCGTGAGCTGGCGGGCAAGCTGATCGCCGCCAAGGCGCCGGGCTCGTTCCTGCTGCTGACCTCGCTGCACGCCGGCACGCCGCGCAACCTGCCGCATTACTCGACGGCGAAGGCCGGCATGGCGATGCTGGTGAAGGAGCTGGCCAAGAGCTGGGGCCGCCATGGCATCCGCGTCAATGCGCTGGTGCCCGGCGCGATCGCGGCCGGCGGCTTCGTCGCCGATCCCGCGCTGGCAAGGCACATCCCGCTTGGCCGACTTGGCCAGGCGGACGATCTCGCGCCGATGGCGCTTGCCGTGCTCTCGCACAAGCTCTCCGGCTACGTCACCGGCGCGTCGATCGTGGTTGACGGTGGTTTGTCGCTCACCAACTGGTTCGCACCGCCGGAGCTTGATTGAGAGTTGAAGTTTGTTACTTCGTCCTGATGTAGCCCGCGAGCCGCGACTTCTGGTCCTGGCACCATGTCGTCATGCTGCCGGCGCGGCGTTGGTCCAGGTCGGTGGACTGGGTTGCGACCGCAACTTCCGTCATCAGATCGTCGGGCTGCTTCTCGCCCATCTTGCCGCCGGTGTGCATGTAGGCGATCGCCTTGCGCACCTGCTCGGTGGTGCCGTCCGGCAGGTGCATGTCCTGCGCGCGCTGCACGAGGTCCTGATAGACCAGATCGGTGCCGGGGCATTCGACCTTGGCGGCAAAGGCCTGCAGCACCATCGTGACATAGGCTGCGCGCGGATCGGCGTGGGCCGGTGTCGCCGCGACAATCAGGCCGCCGACCAGCAGAGCGTAACGCATCGAAATTCCTCCCGAGGTTTTAGACATTTTGTCGCAAGGCTAGCGTCCGCGGGAACCGACTGCAACCGTCGGGACACACCTGCGGAAGGAACCGATCAAACAGCCGTGTTCCAGACGGGGCTGCCACGATTTCAGCACGATTTCGGCAGCAAGTGCCACAAGTTGACGCAGGGGGAGATTGATCGTGTCGAAGTTGGGGCTTGCTGCGGTGCTGGTGGGGTCACTTGCGCTTGGCGGCTGCATGCAGGCGACGCTGTCGCCGGTGACGGATGCCGCGATGACGCCGCGCGATCGGCAATTGCTGGCGCATCCGCCCTATGCGGAGGCCAAGATTCCGGATCAGTTCCAGCGCCACATTGTCGATTACACGCGTAAGGAGCAGCCGGGTTCGATCCTGGTCGATACCGATGCGCGCTACCTCTATTTCGTGCTGCCCGGCGGCAAGGCGATCCGCTACGGCGTCGCCGTCGGCGAGGAGGCGATGGCCTTCTCCGGTGTGGCCACGGTGGGCCGGATGGCCGAGTGGCCCGATTGGGTTCCGACCAAGGACATCCAGGAGCGGCTCGGGCCGTATCCGGCGCGCGTCGCCGGCGGACCGGCCAATCCGCTCGGCGCGCGTGGCATCTATCTCTACCAGGGCAACAAGGACACGCTGTATCGCATCCACGGCACCAACCAGCCCGAATATATCGGGCAGGCGATCTCGTCAGGCTGCATCCGCATGAACAATGCCGACGTGATCGATCTCTACCAGCACGTCAAGCCGGGCGCGACCGTGGTGGTGCTGCCGCCAGGACAGAGCGCGTAAAGCCATCAGAACGTAGGACGGATTAGCCGGCCGCGTAATCCGCCATCATCACAGCCAGGGGCGGCGGATTACGCTTGCGCTAATCCGCCCTACTTTTGTGAGTCCCTTTAGCGCAGCGGCATCGGTGGGCGAACCACCGGGCCGCCATCATCCGCGTCGACAACACTGGACTGCTGCTGCGGTTGCACGGGTCGCGGTGTGACGGCCGATTGCGGGGCGACCGGAGCGGGCGCCGGCAGCGGCGCGGCTGATGCCGGCGGTGGCGGCGGCGGGATGTAGGCCTGGGTGGGCCGGCGCACCGGCGGCGGAGCAGCCGCCGTGTGGGGGACGGCCGGCGGCGGCGTGATCGCCGCGCGTGGGCGCGGCGCGATCGGCCGCGGTTCGACCGCCTTGGTCTCGGTGCTCCGCGCGACACGCTGCGTCAGCTGATCCTGGCCGGCCTTGAGCTGATCGATGCTGGCCTTGAGCTGCTCGATCTGCTGTCCCATCGACGCGAGGTCGCGAGCCATCGACTGCAACAATTGCGTTTGGTCAGGTGCGCCTGCGGCCGGCGCCGCCGGGGGGGCGGGCGCGACTGGTGCCGCTGCGGCAGCGGGGGCCGCTGCGGCAGCGGGGGCTGCGGCGGGAGCGGGCGCGGCCGTCGCAACGTCCTGCGGCGCGGCGGCCGGAGCGGCTTCCGCCGGCTGATCGGCGGCGGCTTGCGCTGCGGGCGGGCTTGCCTGGTCGGGTGCGGCCGCGGTTTTGCCCGGCAGCAGCGACGCCAGAGCCTCGATCTGAGGCACGTACTCCGCCACGACCTGCTTGACGCGATCTCCGTAGTGCTGCCACGCCGCAGTGCCCATGGCGCCGGCGATCGCGAATACGAACCAGAAGGCCCGGATCGCCCATTTGTTGGTGGGACGCGGCGCGCGTTCCAGCCTGATGTCGTCCAGCCTGCCATCGTGGCTGGCGCTGTACTCCGGCATCGCCGGGGGCACCGACGTCACTGATATCGGCGTGACCGGTGGCACCGAGGCGGAAGCGATCGGCGGTGCGGATGAGGGCGCAAGGCTCGACGGTGCGAGGCTCGGGCCGAACCAGGGTTCGCGCTGCCCGGGCGCTGTCTTGCCGGCCTGTGCGGACGTTGCGGCACTGTCCGGGCGGGTTGCAGCGAAGCTAGGTTCGATCGCGAAAATATCGTGCGGATCTGCGTCTTTCAGTATGGATTGCATTGGCGGTCCCCGTTTCAGTCCAAGGTCAAACCGCAAATGGCGGCCGGCGAATCCTCGCTCTGTTTCGACCCCTGGCCCGGGCCCCACGACTCCAGTCCGGTTTGACCAAAGCAAGGCGAGAGGGTGGAGAGGTTGGGGAGTTTCGGGACCGAGACCGGGAACCGACGGCGCGGGGCGTCCATCTGCGTGCATGCGCGGCACCGGACTGCACTCCCAGGGAAGCGCCTGGGTTGTGTGGCGCATCCACCACAGCTGACGGGAAATCGCGTGGCGTGCGGCACGTCCGACCACGCTCCGCCACGGTTCCGCCCGGATTGGATTCGGCTGATAGGGCGTTGGATTTTCGGCTTGGGCTGGGGCGCGAGTTGGGGGTGCAACATGTTACGCGACGATGCAGTCCTTTCGTACGTCGACGTCGAACGCAGTGCACATGGTGCTGCGCCCGAACTTCTGTTTGCTCACACACGAAAGTCGCTCCGGCTGTTGGCCGTCATGATCGGCGCAGCATCGCTGGCGGCCTGCGCGCAGTCCACCGTTGTCAGCCAGCGCTCGCAGGCGCTGGCGAGCCGGCCGGCATCGACCGAGCCTGTACGCGCCGCGTCATCTGCCACGCGCACGCATGTGGCGACCGCGCGCAAGCACGCGCCTTACGCCTCGCGCAAGCGCGCAGACACCAGGATCGCATCGCGGGGCATGGCGAGCTTCTACAGCGACGAACAGGAGACTGCGAGCGGCGAGAAGTTCGACGGACGCGAACTGACTGCCGCGCATCCGACATTGCCGTTCGGCACCAAGCTGCGCGTCACCGACGTCAACACCGGCCGTTCGGTCACCGTGCGTGTCAATGACCGCGGCCCTTACGTTCCCGGGCGCATCGTCGACGTCTCCCATTCTGCCGCGCAGTCGCTCGGCATGATCGGCAAGGGCGTCGCGAATGTCAGGCTCGACGTGGTGCAGTGAACTGGATCGCACTCGCAAGGTTCGGGATTTTTGCCGGCCGGATCGGGAAAAAGTCCCGGCGCTGAGGACGCATTAATCCTGTTGTCGGCTCGATGGCGGCACATCAAATTGGGGCCGCTACTTCCCCGCGCTCGCCATTTTTTTTGAGGCGCGTGGATTTCTACCCAAACGAACCTTTCCCCGCCTTGGAGTGTCCCGCCAAGGCGGGATTTTTCTTTGTGGAGGCATGCGCGCCGCGTGCGTTGACACGACGGGCCGGAAATTTAACGACGGCGCTGGATATTCCGACCTTGATGGGCAAGCTCGCGTAGTCGCGACCATGCGTTGCGCCCTGCCGCATCTTGCGGCGGGGCTTCCACCAAATTGTCACACTCCCAGCGAATTGCGGCCCAAAGCCGCTGCCAACACACCGCCGGATGGACGACCTCGGCGAGGGACAAGCGTTGGCCTACAAGATGATCGCAGAACGCGAGAACGAAACGGTCAGGATCGAGCGGGAGAGCACCATCATCATCATCGCCAAGGCCAGGGTCTGGGCCAGCGAGGGATGGCAGGTGGTGATCACCGACAAGGACGGCAAATCATACCCGCCCGAGGAGTTCGACAAGCTGCTCGCGGCGTGATGCGAAGCGTTCTCGAGCGAAGTGGTTACCGGTTCGCGTGAAGGAGACGCGTCGGAGCAGAAGTCCTAGCGCTGCGCTGACACCAGCAGCATCATCGGCCGTTCGAGCTCGTCGGCCAGTTCAGGCATTGCCTTGATCTGCTCGCGTGTCGGGGAGAATTCCTCGACGTGGCGCAACGTGAAGCCGGCCCCGATCAGCGCATTCAGCGTGGTGCCGATGGTGCGGTGATATTTCAGCACACCCTGCACATACCAGTCCGTTCTGCGCTCGCCCTCGATGAAGTAGCGGTTGACCGGCCAGGTCTTGCGGCCGTCTGCGTCCTGAAGCCAATCCGGACGCGTGGCCGCCATGTAGATCGGGTGCTCGATGGTGAAGACCAGGTGCCCCTCAGGAACGAGCGCGCGAACCAGCATGCGCGCCAGCCGGTCGAAGTCCCTGATGTAGTGGAAGGTGAGGGCGCTGTAGGCGAGATCGAATGTCGCCTTCGGCAGCTCCAGCGTTTCGAGGTCGGCGATCTCGTAAGTGATGGCGGGATCCTGCGTCATGGTTTTGGCGCGGGCTATCATGTTCTGCGATAGGTCGACGCCGAGCACGCCGGAGGCGCCTTGCTCGCACATCCAGCGCGACACCCAGCCGAAGCCGCAGCCGAGGTCGGCCACGTGCTTGCCCGCGACGTCAGGCAGCATGGCGCGGATCGCAGGCCATTCCGGCGCGCCGAGCAGTCCGCGGACCTGCCGCGGCAACTGGCTGTAGCCGGCGAAGAAGCCGGGATCGTCATAGATGTTCTGCGCCATGGCCACTCTGGAAGGGACGTTGGTCGCTTCTCTGTAACCGCCGCCGCGGCGTGTGGGAACCGCTGATTGTATCGCGTGCGGGAACCAGACACGGCATTCAGCTGTTTCTGATGTCAGCGCCACGGGATGCGCCGAACGCCCGTCCCTGCGGCGTCAGACAGCCGAGGAGAGCGCCATGATAGCCGAGATGCAGATCCACACCATCGCGCGGCAGATGTTGCTGAAGCACGGCCCCGAAGCGATCGCGCAGGCCGCACAGAACGCGGTGGCCTGCGAGCGCAAGGGCGAGACCGAAGATGCCCGCGACTGGCGCCATATCGAGGACGCCTTGAAGATGATGCGCGGACCGCATCAGAGCTGACGCGGAAGCCACGATGCCTCACTAGTGTGCTGAATGCGAAGTTCGTGCGATCTCGCGGCAGCCACTTTCACGAACTTCGCATTCAGCACACTAGAATCATAAGTTTGCTAGTATCCTTGTCGAATCTGAAGTTCGCTCCGAAGGTGCGGCAAATGACACTAGATGATCCGGCGCTGCGCGCCGGACCATTTGGTCTGCGACCCCCGGCGCTGCTTGCCTTCTCCTGAAATTCCGGGAACTGTGTTCCGGCAAGCAGCAGACAAATTCTATTTGGGGGAATTCGCCATGGCCTTTTCACTCTACGACGCGACCGTTGCCAACTATCTGCAGATCCTCGGCGCCACCTCGGGCTTCCTCGACAAGAGCCTCGCGCATTTCAAGGAGAACGGGGTCGATCCGGCCGAGATCGTCGAGACCCGGCTGTTTCCGGACATGTGGCCGTTCCGCTTCCAGGTGGTCTCGCTCGCGCATCATTCCCGCGGCGCGATGGAAGCTGCGAAGAACGGCGTGTTTGTGCCGCCGTCCGGCAAGCGCGATCTGGATTACGCCGCGCTGCAAGCGCTGGTGAAGGATGCGCAAAGCGAATTGTCGGCCCTGACGCCGGATGCGGTCAATGCGTTGCTCGGGCGCGAGCTGACGTTCAAGGTCGGCGAGCGGTCGATGCCGTTCACCGTCGAGGGCTTCCTGATGTCGTTCTCGCTGCCGAACTTCTTCTTCCACGCGACCACCACCTACGACATCCTGCGCCACAAGGGCGCGCCGCTCGGCAAGCGCGACTTCATCGGCCGGCTGAATCTGAAGAAGTGATCGAGCCGCGCGTCAATCGATCTTGCCGCGGCGGCAACATCGGCCGCCGTTTGCGACAAGACCACGCTCGCGCTGACAAGCGCGATCACCGCGTTTTAGCGCGTGGACGCTAGCCCGTCCTGCGCCAGCGCGGCACGGGATCGAGCGGCGTCCGATACAGCTCGTGCCGGTCGATGTCGGTGACGCGCACGGCGCAGCCGCATGCCTTCAGCTCCGGCTTGACCTGCGACAGCTCGTTGGCGAGCTGATCGGCGCGGTCCGAGGCGAGGCTGATGTTTTCGAGGATGATCGTTCCTTGATTGCGGAACTCGTCCCCCACCACGAGATCGAAGGTGTAGTACGGCATCCCGAAAGTTCTCCGTTTCGGTTTGCATCACAGGGTAACACTGAGTCGTGCTTTCCCTAAGATGCGTGGCGCACAATCAACGAGCGATTGGCGCAAAAACGATGTGCAGCGCATCGCACGATGAACGTTGGAGCACGCGGTACGCAGCACGGCGAAGAGTCTTGTGATTCAGCTCAGCGCCATGCCGTTAAGATTTGATTAAAACTGTCATCGCAAGCTTGCGCCCAGTTGGAATCGCAGCGGAACCGGACTCTGGGAACCGGCAGCTGCAGGAGAAGGCCGGTGGCGTAACGCCCGCCGGCCTTTTCTCGTCCTGGACGCCCGCGACCTAGTCGCGCAATACGGCTTGCTGCCTGGCGCGGCACTTCGGGCCGGGCCCGCGCATGTAATACAGTTCGGGGCGATAGGGGTTCATGACACCGTCAAGCAGCGCGACCCAGCGCGCGACGAGATGGGCGAGGCGGCGGCGAAGCGGGCGCAGGGCAAGTTCCATTGCGTTCATGGCGCGCCTCAGTGCAATTCGCCGAGGATGGCGGTGAACGGCAGCTCGAAGATCTCCGTGCCGATGTCGTCGGTGACGTGGACCGCCCAGTTGCGCCAGTCTTCCACGCTCGGTGTCATGACAAAGCTGCGCGCCAGCTGCTCCGCGTGCACCCGCGCCTCCGAAAGGTCCATGGCGGCGCCGATGCGATCCAGGATGACGTGCCTGTCGTCGGAACAGTGAAAGAAAACTGCAGACATCTTCCGATTCCCATACCAAAGCGATTCTCGCGCACTGCAATAGCAGTGCGCGAGGGCACGGAGAATCCGGGTGATCCCCCATCGGTAAACTACGGGGATTCCAGACGATTTGAATCACGCGGCCGTGATCTCGAAGGGCCTCAGAAGATCGGCTCTCCGATCGCAACCTGGCTGCGCGGGCCGAGCACGATTACCTTGCCGTCGGCATCCTTGGCGCCGAGGATCAGGAGTTCCGAGGTGAAACCCGCGATGTTCTTCGGCCCGAGATTGCAGATGCACACCACCAGTGAGCCGACCAGCGCCGCCGGCTCGTAATTCGTGATCTGCGCGCTCGACCACATGATCCGCTCCGCCCCGACATCGACGCCGACCTTGTATGAGGGATTGCGGGCGCGCGGAAATGGCTGCACCTCGACGACCTTGCCGATCCGGATGTCGAGGCGGGCGAAATCGTCATAGCTGGCCGGGGGCTTCAGTTCGGTCATCAGCGCTCCTGAAACGCGAGGCGGACGCCGAGCGCGATATAGATCGTGCCGACCACGCGGCCCTGCCACTGTCCGATGCGGCGATGCCGCCTGATCCACGGGCTGATCCCGCCGGCGGCGAGTGCGAGCAGCGAGGTATAGGCCGCACTCATCACGACGAAGACCAGGCCGAGCGTCGCGAACTGCGCGACGGCCGAGCCGTGGCCGGGATGCACGAACTGCGGCAAGAAGGCGAGGAAGAACAGCGCGGTCTTCGGATTGAGCATTTCCGCCCAGATCGCCTGCCGGAACGCGCGCCGCGGATCGACCGGCTGCGACGTAGGCAGGTGCAAATCGTCGTTCTTCTCGAACAGCGCGCGGATGCCGAGCACGATCAGGTAGATCACGCCGGCATATTTCACGATCGAGAACGCCAATGCCGAGGTCATCAGCACGGCCGACAGGCCGAACGTCGCCATCGCTGTGTGGACGAGGTCGCCGAGTGCGATGCCGAACCCGGTGGCGATGCCGACGCGTGGCCCGCCGGTGACCGAGCGCGCCAGCACGAGCAGCACGGCTGGTCCCGGGATCAGGAACAGGCCGAGCACGACGGCGGCGTAGGTGAGGAGGGTGGTGAGGTCGATCATGTCACGTGTTCCCGGATGTCAGGATGCAGGGATCGCAACGGCCGCGAAGCGCGGCTTCGGGTCAAGCATCACGTCAGCGCTTTCGACAATCCGCATTTCCTCGGTCCCTCGCTGCGCCGTGCGCTGCAGCACGCCGTGGATGCCTGAGGCGGCATGGCTGAGCGCCTCCGGCGTCGCAAGACCGCGGACACGGGCGGCGGCGAACAGCGCGGCGAACAGGTCGCCGGTGCCGGACGGGCTGATCGGCACGCGCGGGGTGCGCACGCGCCAGGCGCAAGTCTTGCCGGATTGAGTGCGCTCGATCGCCAGCGTCTCGATCTCGCTGTGGGGCGTGCCGGCAAGCTCGGCGCTGGTGACGACGATGGTCGCTGGTCCCCGCGCCATCAGCGCGCGGGCTTGGGTGACGACGTCATCGGTGGTCGCGACGCGCCCGCCGCAGAGGAATTCAAACTCGAAATGGTTCGGTGTGATGATGTCGGCCAGCGGACAGAGCTGGTCGCGCACCAGCGGCGGGATGTCCGGTCGCACGAACATGCCGCGGTCGCGGTCGCCGAGCACGGGATCGCAGCAATAGAGCAGGGCCGGGTTTTGCGCCTTGGCCCGGGCGACGAACTCGGCGACCTCCGTGGCGATGTCGGCCGAGCCGAGATAACCCGACAGGATCATTCGCGCGCCCTCGACCACGCCGCGCTCCTCGACGCCGCGCAAGAGATCGGCGACCAGCTGCACGTCGAGCACCCGGCCGCGGATGGTCGGATAGCCCGGCCGATTGCTGAGCAGCGTGGTCGGCACCGCGACGACGTCGATGCCGTGCAGCTGGATCGGAAAGCTGGCGGCGCTGTTGCCGACATGGCCCCAGGCGACCTGGGACTGGATCGAGATGACGCTCATGGTGTCCGCATCACCCGAACAGCGCGGCGTAGATGACGTAGAGCCAGCCCAGGATACCGTGGATGATCGCCCACAGGATCGAATGGTTCTTGGTGTAGGAGATCGCGATCGCCAGCGCCGAGCCGAACCCCACGCCGTATTTCGCGCCCTCGACGCGGACGCCATAATATCGATTGCCGTTCATGGTGGTCCTTCCAGCGAGGTGCGTGATTGGCGACAGCGTAACCCGCCGGTTGCGGTCAGTTCAACGGCGGACATGCGCGATTGCCGCGCAACGGCGGGTACTCGGGCTAATGGGTCCTGGCTTCCGCCAGGAGGACGGCAGTGGATGGTTCGTGATCCGACTGCCACACCACCGGTGTCATCACCCGCGAAAGCGGGTGATCCAGTATTCCAGAGGCAGCAGTGCTTGGGCCGGGAGGCCGCGGCGTGCTGGATCGCCCTGTCGAGTCCGGGCGATGACAGGTGAGAGTGGGGACGCAGCTTCGAACTCCTCGCGACATGTTTCTCCAGCCGCCGGTCACGTCCCGATCAATCGAATGTGTCGAACTGCGCCGCGGCACACGCGAATTCGTTGCGGCGGAGCGGAATAATCGGCCGCGCCATTCGTCATGGTAGCAGCGAGAATGCTTCAGCAGGCTGGTGAAATGGTCCCATCCTTTTGAATCCAACCGGAGAAGTTCGATGACTGCGATGAGCCATATCGCGGCGGGCCTGATTGCGCTCGCCATTTTGACGACGTCAGCCATGGCGCGGGACGTGCCGATGGAGGGCCGATTTGGGTTCGCAAGGGCTCACCCAGCGAGCCACTGGAGCGGCGGCTCGCCGCACTTACCCGCATCGCATTTCGAAACACTGCCGCGGGATCAGCCGGGCGGCGTCTGCGACCACGGCGACAATGCCATGATCTGCTGAGCCGGACCGTGCATGGCGGTGATCTCCGGCGAAAGTTGCGCTGGCCTTGCTGGGTCGTCTCCCTCCAGCTGCGAGCGCCGCCGCCATGCACATCCTCCGTCCCCAGTTTCGCGTCGAGCAGGACCGCGCGGCGGCGCGCGGCTTCGGCGCCATCGTCGCCACCGATGCGCGCGGCCCGCAGGCGCAAACGCCTTGTTAAGAATCGCTCCGCGCTGATTTTCTCGATTCCGATTCGTTCTGTGCGAACAAAATGGAGTCGGATGGGGAACATAGTCAGGGCGCGACACGCAGGAAGCTCAAGACCTCGCTGTTGAATCGATCTGCCTGCTCGACATTGAGGATGTGAACGCCGGGCAGCAGAACGAGTTTGGCATGGGCGATTGCTGCCGCGATCGCCTCGCTGTGGCTGGCCCGTGTGACGGTGTCGCTCTCGCCGCCGATGACCAGCGTCGGTGCCGCGATCAGCGGGATGACCCGGCGAAGATCGACGTCGCGCAGCGCCGCAAGGCAGCCGGCGAGCCCGCGTGGCGGAGTGGTGAGCACCATGTTGCGGAATTCGTCGACGATCTCGTTCGGCGCAGCCAGCATCGTGGCGGGAAACCAGTTGCGCATGAAGCCGTCGGCACTTGCGTTCATATCCGGCGCCGCCAGGACCGTACGGATCTGCTCGTCGAACGGCAGCTCCGCCGCGAGATAGGACGCGGTGTTGGAGAGGATCAGGCGATCGATGCGTTCGGGCGCGAAGATGCCGAGCCACTGCCCGATGAATCCGCCGAGCGACAGGCCGAGGAAATGCGCGCGATCGATGTTGAGCTCATCGAGCAGTTCGACCACGTCGCGGCCGAGCCGGTCCAGCGAATAGGCGCCAACGGGCGCGTCTGAGCCGCCGTGACCGCGGGTGTCGTAGCGGAGAAGCCGAAACGACCGGCTCAGGGCCGGCACCGTGCGGTCCCACATGTGCAGGTTCGTGGCGATCGAGTTCGAGAGCGCGAGCACCGGCCGGTCATCGGGACCGTCGATGCGGTAGGCAATCCGGCAGCCGTCTCCTGCCGTGAAGTGGTCATCGCCGCTCATCTGCTTGTCCTTTCTGTCCGGGGAAGCCGCCAGCTTCGCATCACATCAGGACTCCAGGCTAGGACTCGCCCATGGCAAGAAAAATTACTAAGATTGATCACTCTCTGTAGGTTTTATGAACAATGGACCGGATCAAGCTTCACGATTTGCGCTGCTTCGACGCTGTCGCAACCAAGGGAAGTTTTCAGGGGGCCGGGGCCGTGCTGAACCGGTCGCACCCGTCGGTGTTCGCGGCGGTTGCCCGCCTCGAACAGCAGCTCGGCCTTGTGCTGTTCGATCGCAGTGGATACCGCGTCGGGCTGACGGACGCCGGGCGGGTGTTTCACACGCGGGCGCGGGCGACGCTGCGCGAATTCGACCTGCTGAAGACCTACGCCGACCAGCTTGTCAGCGGCGAAGAGGTGGTCCTGCGTGTGGTGATTGGCGATCTCTGCCCGCGGCCGCCGGTGCTGCAAATGCTCTCGGAGTTCTTCGCTGGATATCCCAACACGCGCCTGCAGCTGGAATATGAGGCTGTCAGCGGACCGCTCGAGCGCCTGATCGAAGGGGAGGCCGACCTGGTGTTTCATCGCGCGGACCCGTCGGATCCGCGCGTCGAGCAGATCAAGCTTTCGACGACCGCCATGGTGCCGGTCGTCGCTCCCGGCTTTCTGCCGTTCGCATGGACGAAGAAGGTGACGCCGGAGCAGATGCGCCCGTTCACGCAGTGTGTGATCCGCGACACGGCGCGGCGATCACGAGCGGAAAACTTCTTCCTGATCGACGGTGCCCATCAGTGCACCGTGCCGGACCAGGCGATGAAGAAGGAGCTGATCCTGCATCGTCTCGCCTGGGGCCATCTGCCGGCGTGGCTGATCGCGGACGAACTCCGGGACGGCACGCTGATCAGCATTGCCGGCGCGAATTTTCCGGGCCGCGAGGAAAACCTGGCGGCGGTGCGCCATCGCCAGCACGCGCACGGGCCCGTCGCGGAAGCGCTTTGGCGTCATCTCGGAGATTGGCGGCTCACTCGACGCGCGGGGCGGGACAGCAAACGGCTCCGCGCCAAGCGCGGACGTTGAACAGGTTCATGCGAAATCGCGCAAACCTGTTGTTAAGAATCGCTTCGCGCCGATTTTTCGATTCCGATTCGTTCTTCGCGAACGAAATGGAGTCGAACGGAGAACGCGATTGTGATGGCGCCGGTCGCGCCGCCAGCGAGCCCAGCGCTTGCACCATGTGCGATGGGCTCGGTGATATTCCGCATCAGGCGCAATAATCCCACGATGGCACAACATCGATCGCCCGGACGCAGTCTGTGCATAGGCGTTGTTAACGCTTGGGCTGTGTCGATTTTTTCGATTCCGATTCGTTCCTCGCGAACAAATTGGAGTCAGATGCAGAACGGCGCTGTGGCGCGCAATGTGTTTCTCTGCTCCACTCGGTACGCAAGAGGAAGAGCGGATCGATGGTCAAGAAGCCAACCAGGACAACGAAGAAGCCGGCATCGCGCAGGACCGTGCTGGCGATCGACATCGGCGGCACGCATGTTAAGGTGATGACCGACAAGGAGCGCATCAAGCGCGAATTCGAGTCGGGTCCAACTCTGTCTGCGGTCGAGATGGTGCGGCAGGTCAAGGCGCTGACCAGGGACTGGTCCTATGACGTGATCTCGATCGGCTATCCCGGACCGGTCGTTCACAACCGCCCGCTCGCCGAGCCGCATAATCTTGGCCGCGGCTGGGCCGGCTTCGATTTCCACACGGCGTTCGGCCGGCCGGTGAAGGTCGTCAACGATGCGCTGATGCAGGCAATCGGCAGCTATCAGGGCGGGCGGATGCTGTTTCTCGGCCTTGGCACCGGGCTCGGCTCCGCGATGATCGTGGAGGGCGTTTTCGAGCCGATGGAGCTTGGCCATTTGCCATACCGCAAGGACGCAACGTTTGAGGACTATGTCGGCGCCGCGGGCCTCGAGCGGCGCGGCCGCAGGAAATGGCGCAAGAGCGTCGACGACGTCATCGCGCGGCTGTCGGCGGCGCTGGAGCCGGACTATATCGTGCTCGGCGGCGGCAATGCCGACAAGGTGGACAATCCGCCGCCCAAGGTGCGGTTCGGCGACAACGCCAACGCATTCGAGGGCGGCTTCCGGTTGTGGAAGAAGTCAGCGCGCAAGCCGCGCAACGCGCATTGATGAAACGGGAACCGCAGCCAAATCGCCGCGACTGCCGAAGTTTCGCGCTGTTCCGCCGTTGCGGTTCCTGGAACGGATCGGGCGCGCCGCTCGTTTTATGCGGCATAACATCCCGTTCCATGAGGAGTGAAGCATGCGAAGCCTGATTATTCCCGCAATCGCGGCCCTGGCCATCGGTGCCGCGACGCCCGCGATGGCCTATGATACCGGTACACAGATCTCGATGGAGGCGGCGCTGGACGTCGCGACCAATCTCGGCGTTGTGACGGTGTCGAACACCAAGTTTCTCGGCGATGAGTGGGAAGTCGAGGGCCGCGACCGTCTCGGCCGCTGGATGCAAGTCGATGTCGACGCGCGCACCGGCGAGGTGCGTAACGTGGAGCGCGGCTGGTAGCCGCGTCTTCACCCCGGCGTGAGCGATTTGAACGGCCGGCGGGGCGCATCGCCGGCCGTTCGTTATCCAGAACTGTTCGATGCCGTGCTTTGGCCGAACGCTACAAAGGTGCGGTATGCTGGCGGCATATTCCGGGAAGCTGCTGCGAGCCGCGGCGGTCCCGCGACAAGGAGACCGGCCATGACCAAACCGTTTCCATCCAAAACCCACATCGGCAACCACCTGCTGCATCCGGAAACCCAGATGCTGAACTACGGCTACGATCCGCAATTGTCGGAGGGCGCCGTCAAGCCGCCGGTATTTCTGACCTCGACCTTCGTGTTCCGCACCGCCGAGGACGGCAAGGACTTTTTCGATTTCGTCGCGGGCCGGCGCGAGCCTCCGGAAGGCATGGGCGCGGGGCTGGTCTATTCGCGCTTCAATCATCCGAACAGCGAGATCGTCGAGGACCGGCTTGCGATCTATGAGCGCACCGAGAGCTGCGCGCTGTTCTCCTCCGGCATGTCGGCGATCTCGACCACGGTGTTCGCCTTTGCGCGGCCCGGCGACGTGATCCTGCATTCGCAGCCGCTCTATGGCGGCACCGAGACGCTGTTCACCAGAACGCTGGCGGCGTTCTCGATTCAAGCGGTCGGCTTTGCCGACGGCCTCGACGAGGGCGTCGTCCGCGCCGCTGCCGACGAGGCGATGAAGAAGGGCCGTGTTGCGATGATCTTCATCGAGACGCCGGCCAATCCGACCAACGGCCTGGTCGACATCGCGCTGACGCGGCGCGTCGCCGACATGATCGGCAAGGCGCAGGGCTCCACCCCGATCATCGCCTGCGACAACACGCTGCTCGGACCGGTGTTTCAGCGGCCGATCGAGCATGGCGCCGATCTGTCGCTGTACTCGCTGACCAAATATGTCGGCGGTCATTCCGATTTGATCGCGGGCGCGGCGCTCGGCTCGAAGAGGCTGATGAAGGACGTCAAGGCGCTGCGCGGCGCAATCGGCACCCAGCTCGATCCGCATTCCTGCTGGATGATCAGCCGTTCGCTGGAAACGCTGAGCCTGCGCATGGAAAAGGCCGACCGCAATGCGCGGATCGTCGCCGACTATCTGCGCGACCATCCCAAGGTGGCGCAGGTGCATTATCTCGGCCATCACGACGTGGCATCGACTGCGGGGCGCGTGTTCGCGAGCCAAAGTAGCGGCGCCGGCTCCACATTCTCGTTCGACATCACAGGCGGGCAGCAGGCCGCGGAGAAATTCCTCAACAGCCTGCAGATCTTCAAGCTCGCGGTGAGCCTCGGCGGCACCGAGTCGCTGGCGAGCCTGCCGGCGACGATGACGCATTCCGGCGTGCCGGCCGATATCCGCACGAAGATCGGCGTGCTCGACACCACGATCCGGCTCTCGATCGGGATCGAGCATCCGTCCGATCTCGTCGCCGACATCGCGCAGGCGTTGAGCAAGGTGTGAAAAGGTCGTGAGCCGGATGATCCCAGGATCGGTGGAACGGTCTGCTCCGCACTCCGTTAGCATCGGTCGCTCGGCAGTGCGGCCCGGCGCGTGCGGGAACGGTTCGCCGACGTCGCGCCTCGCCCAGCAGCGGGCTGATCCAACCACGGATGCGACCGATGATTCACGGAACCTTGGCTTTCGCCGGCCTTCGCACGTCACTGATCGGCACTGCCGTCTCGTCGGCATTGCTCGTGATCGCCAGTATAGCTCACGCGCAGCCTGCGAGTTCGCCTGCGGATCGTGGCGCTGACGCCGGTCCCGGCGGTTTCGCCGACCTCGCGGAGAAGGTCGGGCCGGCCGTGATCGGTGTCGCCGCCAAGGTGGCGGCGCCAGACAATGACGATGACGATCCTGCAGGCCAATCGCCTGGGTCGGACGAACCCGATCAGGACATGCCGGGGAACATCGTTCCAGGTCCCGGCAAGCGTGGTCCGGGCGCGATGTCGACGCCAACTGAGATGACCTCGATCGGTTCGGGCTTCTTCATTTCGGCGGACGGCTATGCGGTGACCAACAATCACCTGCTGGCAGGCAGCGACACCGCCGATGTCCGTACCAGTGACAACAAGATCTACAAGGCGAAAGTCCTGGCCAAGGACCAGGTCAGCGATCTGGCGCTGCTCAAGGTCGATGGGCGGAGCGATTTCGCCTACGTCAAATTGGCGGATCAAGCGCCGCGCGCCGGCGATTGGGTGCTGGCGGTCGGCAATTCGTTCGGGCTCGGCAACACCGTCAATGCGGGCATCGTCTCGGCGCGTGCGCGCGACCTGGAGACGGGGCCTTCGGAAGATTTCGTGCAGATCGATGCGCGGATCAACCGCGGCGATTCCGGCGGACCGAGCTTCAACGCGCATGGCGAGGTGATCGGCGTCAACAGCATGATCGTGTCGCCCTCGGGCGGCTCGGTCGGTGTCGCCTTCGCGATTCCCGCCGACACCGTGAAGACGGTGATTCCGCAGCTGAAAGAGAAGGGCGCGGTCACGCGCGGTTGGATGGGCGCCCAGGTGCAATCGATCACCCCCGACGTTGCCGAGAGCCTGGGGGCGAACAATCTCCGCGGTGCGGTCGTGGTCGGCGTCCAGAACGGCGGCCCGGCAGCGCAGGCCGGATTGAAGCGCGGCGATGCGATCACCTCGGTCAATGACGAGCCGATCAAGAGCGCGAACGAGCTGACCAAGAAGGTCTATGCGGCGGCGCCGGGCACGTCGGTCAAGCTGTCGATGGTGCGCGACAATGCGCAGAACTCGCTGAACGTGACCGTGGGCAAGCACGCGCAGTCGCAGGCGCCCGGCGGCCCGCTCAAGTAGTCCCGCCGGCCTTGATCCCGCCGGGCTTGATCCCACCAGCCTTGGCGATCAGCTCGAACGAGCGCAGCCGCTTCTGGTGATCATAGACGTCGGAGACGATCATCAGCTCGTCGGCGCCGGTCTCCGCGACCAGCGCATCGATGCCGGCACGCACCGTCTCCACCGAGCCGATGATGGAACGCTCCAGCATCCGCATCGCCTGGACCTTTTCCTGCGGCGACCAGTAGGTCTCGATGTCGTCGATCGGCGGCTGGCTCAGGCCGCGCGCGCCGCGGAAGATGTTGGTGAACGACATCTGCTGCGTGGTGGCGAGGCGCCGCGCTTCCGCGTCGGTGTCGGCGGCGATGATGTTGACGCCGACCATGGTGTAGGGCTGCGCGAGTTGTTCCGACGGCTTGAAACGCGCGCGATAGATCTGCAGCGCCTGGTTCAAGAGCTCGGGGGCGAAGTGCGAGGCGAAGGCATAGGGCAGGCCGAGCTCGCCGGCCAGCATCGCGCCGAAATTGCTCGAGCCGAGAATCCACAGCGGCACGTCGGTGCCGGCAGCCGGCACCGCCTGGATGCGCTGGTTCGGACCGGCGGCCGCGAGGAAAGCCTGCACCTCGAGCACGTCCTGCGGAAAGTTCTCGGCGGATTCCGGCGTGCGGCGCAGCGCGCGCAGCGTCAGCTGATCGGTGCCCGGCGCGCGGCCGAGGCCGAGATCGATCCGGCCCGGAAACAGCCGTGCCAGCGTGCCGAACTGCTCGGCAATCACGTAAGGCGCGTGGTTCGGCAGCATGATGCCGCCGGCGCCGACCCGGATGGTGCTGGTGCCCGCCGCGATATGCCCGATCACGACCGACGTCGCGGCGCTCGCAATGCCCGCCATGTTGTGGTGCTCCGCCACCCAGATCCGGCGATAGCCCAGCGCCTCGGCATGGCGAGCGACATCGCGCGCATTGTACAGCGCCCCACGCGCGTCGGTTTCCTCGGTGACGCGGACGAGATCGAGAATGGAGAGGGCGGCCACGGGAGCTCCGGAGCGTTGGGGACGGGGAGCCGATGGTATTTGGCTGTGTCCAGGGTGGGTGCGAAACGGCGGCGCGGCCGGTTCATGCAGATGCATATGGATACGCCCGCCATGCCGGTCAATCCGCCGGCCGCGGGAACGCGCCGAAGAGACGAAGCGGGCTGCGAGTCCAAAACAGCGGGAACAACCCCATGCAAAGGAGCAGGAGGGCCGCCGGGACTCGAAAATGCGACTTGACCCGTCGGGCAACTCAGCGGTAATTTTCCATTATTCCGAAATTGTGCAGATCACGCAGCATGGGGTGAGCGCAGCTCTGCCCATCCTGCAAGCTGCGAGGAAAAGCTCCGGCAAACGCGGGCTATGTACGTCGACGTGCATGAACGCGTAGTTGCCCGGGAATGCGTGCTCCGTTCGCATCGTGCTACGACCGAATCCGGGTCGGCTATCTCACTCAGCACGGGACCGCCGGCCCAAGCTCGCGGCCGGTCGCCTTGCAGGGGGGCGACCGGCGCGGGTGGATGAAATTCTCCCAATTTCACTCGATGGCAGGGGCTCATCGACGCTCCGTTCGACCGCGATCGCCCGAGAACCGTCGTGTCAGTCCCCACACCACCACGGCGGTCGCTGCCGTCGCGAGCAGATGCTTCAAGGTGTGTCCGCTGACGATGCCAAGCGTGTTGGCGATCTGATGGTCGAGCACCTCGGCGAGCTTGGCCACGACGTACAGCCCGATCGCGGCACCGAAGGCGATGCGCTCGGTGCGCGGGGTGCGATCAATCCACTGCCAGAGCGGGATCAGGACCAGCGGCAGCACCTGGAGCAGCAGATACGGCCGCAGGTCGCCGGCGCCATGCCGGTCGGTAGTGACCCACCACGCGACGCCGGCCGCGGCGAACAGCGCGAGGGCGATCGCCTCGATGTTCGCTCTTGATCCCGGGTGGGTGTCGCCGCGGACGCCGACCAGCAGGCCCGCGCCGGCGAGCGCGATCGGCAGCATGTCCCAGGTCAGCCGGCCATTGCCGGGGGCGAGGTGAAAATAGGTGGAGCCGAACGCGGTCAGGAACAGGCCGATCAGGAACAGGCGATAGCCCGGCCATCCGGCGCGGAGCTGAGCGCTGTCGCGCCGGGGCCAGAGCGCCAGCCAGCCCCAGATCGCGACCAGGGCGAAGCCGGCGTTGGACAGCACATCGCCGGCGTGGGGAATGCCGAACAGGGCCGAGTGATCGGCGAAATCACAGTAGTTGGCCGGCTGCGCGATGCGTCCGTGCGCCGCGAATGCCGCGATGATGCCGATCGTGATGAGTGCCGGGGTGACTTTCAGCCACGGCTTTACGGGCCGATCGGTCCCGGTCAATCCGTCGATCCGGAAGGTCGTTTGCATCGGGGACTCCATCAAAAAATGAACAATGTTCAATTATAGATCAAGAAAATGAGCGATGTTCAAGTTTTATTTTGCAGGGGGAGCCTTCCAGTATCCGCGATGCCTTGAGCACCGGGATGGGCGAGGCGGGCTCATCTGAGCCGGAGGCAAGGCCCGCTCGTCGCAGCCGCCTTTGTGATCTCCCGCCGGCGCTACGCGCGACAGCATTGCACCCGACAGCCGGAACTCCACATCGTGGTCGATTGAGTGGCCGATCGCTGCAGGACGCGGCCGACGCAAGGCAAGCCGATGAAGCTGACGGATTTCTTCCCCAAGAGAAGGCCATCTCTCGCTGAGATAGGCACGACGGCGGTTGGTTGCGTTTGTGGCGAGGCGTTCGGGTGGGCCGGCGCCTTTCTGATCGTGCTGGCAGGAAGCTTCAGTATCTACGCCGGCCTGGCGGTACTTTTGTGCCTTGCGCTGCTCGTTACGCTGTTCGTCCGGCGAGAACTCAAGCTGGACATCAGAGCCCTCGATGATCCCGGCGACAATCCCCGTGCCAACCGATTGATCGGTGATATCAACTCCAGCGCCCCGATCGGAAGGAGCGCACGGCATCCGGCCACGCCTCGTCCGGCCAATCGTATGACCCGCGCGCTCGGCGCCCTGGAAGACATGGCCGTTCGATTTGCGGTCGAGCTTTCCAAATCGGTAGCAATCATCATTGTCCTGACGCTGGGGATGGGTTTTGTCGCTGAAGCGATTGCCTTCGTTCTGTCCGACCGGGATGTCGGCGGTGCCGTCGGGTCTGGTCTGGCCGGTGTCGCCGGCGGCGTGCTCGGCCTGGTCCTTGCCATCGTGATCGTGCTCAGGCGCATTGCCGATATCGAGGATTGACCGGGCATCCGCGATTTGCGCCGCCAGACCGGGGCAAGCGGTGCCTGCACCAGCGAAGCGGGATACGGGCCGGCGTCACGCATCCCGTGATGCTGGCCCGTGGTGTCGCTTCCTCATCCGGCGAGCGCGCGGGGCAATTCGGCAAGGCGCAATGTGCCGAAAATGTTATTGACGCTGGCGGTTTACGCCCACGGCCGATCCACCCTACCTTCGCTGAGCGCAGCCCCGCCAATCCGATCCGGAGCGAGACCCATTCCCCAACTCATCTTCGGCCTGACCAGCCTGTTGATCCTGGCCCGCTTCATCTGGCCGCTCGATTGGCCGCTCGCGGCCAAGATCGTCGCCGCGGTGCTGGTGCTGGTTGCCCTGCAATTTCATCGCTGGAACAGGCTGTCATCGGGATCGGTGTTCGCGCCGGAGTTTCCGCGTCCGGTCGTCGCGCTGTTCAACTGGGCATTCGGTGCGCTCATGCTGCTGGCGCTGCTGCTGCTGGCGCTCGACGCCGGGCTGATCGTCGCCGCTGTGATCCACGGCGGCTTCGTCGGCGTGCCCGACGGCGTCCGCTACGCGCTGGCAGCGCTGGCCGCCACTGCCGCTGCGATCGGCGTCCACCAGGCGATGCGCATTCCGCCGCTGCACGATGTCGAGGTTGCCATCCCTGGACTGCCGCGCGAGTTCGACGGCTACAGCATCCTGCACCTGACCGATCTGCACATCAGCCGGCTGTTTCCGGCGTCATGGGCGCGCGAGGTGGTCGCGCGGTCGAACAAGCTTCGCGCCGACCTGATCGCGATCACCGGCGACCTGATCGACGGCACCATCGAGGCGCGGCGCAACGACATCGCGCCGTTGGCCGACCTGATCGCCGCCGACGGCGTCTACGTGATCTCGGGCAATCACGAATATATCTTCGGCTATGACGGCTGGATGGCGCATTACGAAGCGCTCGGCCTGCGCTCGCTCGAGAACCGCACCATCGTGCTCGAACGCGGCGCCGGCCGCCTGGTGATCGCGGGGATCACCGACCGCGCGTCGCGCCACCGCACGCATTCCGTCCGCGACCTTGCCGCGGTGCTCGATGGCGTCCCCAAGGGCGCGCCGATCATCCTGCTCGACCACCAGCCGGCCGACGCGCGCAACGCAGCCCGGCTCGGCGTCGCCCTGCAACTCTCCGGCCACACCCATGGCGGATTGATCCTCGGCATCGACCGCCTCGCCGCGCGCGCCAATGCCGGCTTCGTCTCGGGCCGCTACGACGTCGACGGCATGACGCTCTACGTCAACAACGGCACCGCGCTGTGGCCGGGCTTTGCCTTGCGGCTCGGCCGGCCCTCGGAATTGACGCGGATCACGTTGCGGGTGGCAGGCGAAGCCTGAGTGATCGATTGCAATGACGCTGTGATGCTTGCGAGCGCGCCGCGAACCTCCGCCGTGTTGGTTGCCCGACGATGGTGTGTTGCACGAAGAAGGTATTAAGCGAATGATGCGGTGTCCGAAATGCGGCACGAAGTTATCGGCCTTGTCGACGTTTTCAGCAAACGTCAAAGAGCTGACGTGTCCCAGCTGTGGTTCACGCTTAACTGTTTCAGGATACGTCCCAACGTTTGCGATTTTGACTTTACTTTCCTGCTACACGCCCTTCCTTTCACCGGAAGGGTTTGTACTTTATTTATTATTTGTTGTTTGTGCGGCGGCAGCAGCAATCTATTTGTTGATCAAGGTTAGCGTTGCTAATCCTTGACCTTCTGTTGAATGGACAGCGTAACCCACCGAGATTTTCGCCAACGAAGCGGCGAATTACGCCTTCCGCCTTCGCTCGTTGAGCTGCGGCGGACGTGGTCGGCTAATCCGCCCTACGCACACCGATACCTCAGCGATCGACACGCCGCGGCGATGCCGCATGCTTAAGACATTGGTCATCTCTTTGCTTGCATTTTCACGACCTCATTCAGCAGGAGGCACCATGTCCGACATCACCATTCCCGGCGGAAAAATTCGTTCCTTCGTCGAGCGGATCGAGAACCTCGACGCCGAAATGGCGGAACTCAGCGAGCAGAAGAAGGAAGTCTTCTCGGAGGCGAAGGGCGAAGGCTTCGACGTGAAGATCCTCAGGGAGATCATCAAGCTGCGCAAGCAGGACCAGGACGAGCGCGACGAGCGTGAAAGCCTGCTCGATCTCTACATGCGCGCGATGGAAACGGCGCCGGCGGAAGACAAGACCGCGAAGGCGGCGTGAGGTTCGGGAAGCGCGATGCTTCCACAAGCAGACAGCAAAGTAGGGCGGGTTAGCGACTTGTCCGCCGTAGCTCATTGAGCGAAGGCGGAGGCGTAAAGATCAATCAAATCGAGAGTGAACCTGCCATTCTTGAATTTAGGGGACTTTGTCCGACCGCCTGGACTGTGGAGTCCGCGGCCCTTCAGGACGCCTTGGCTCGTATCGAAGAAAGGATGCTAGTCCTCTCCCAAAGTGTGCATTGGTTACGGTCCCTCTTCTCGGGAGTCCAAGCTAGCTCGAATGAGAGCGTCGGGCTTTCCTGATGCCGCGCGAGCAAATTTGCAAAAGAGGCGCCGCGGGCGATGGGCGCCTCTAGATCAATGGGGATCGAGGAGAGACCAGTAGATGAGGCTGCAATTAAAGGCAAAGCGCGGAGTAGTGCGCTTTTGCCGACGCTATTGAAGCCGTAAAGCAAGGTCAGGGGGCGAAGCTCGATCTCTTCGCTCTTGGCGAATGCTCGATAGCCCTCTACGCCGACGGCTGTTAGTTCGACGCCGGGGACGTTCTGCGAGCGTGCCATTTATGGTCTCCTTAATCGCGAGTATCTGGGAGCTTCTGGTCCCGGGTTGAATGCGACTACGGAGCAAAATGGCACAGCTCGCTATGAACGGCGAGATTTAGTTGGCTCTGGCCGAACGGCCGTCACGAACACCCCGTCGTCGACCCGCATGTATCACACTTCATGCACGTCCCATTCCGCACCAGCGTGAAGTTGCCGCACTCCGAGCACATCTCGCCTTCGTAGCCTTTTGCTTTCGCCTCGGCGCGACGCTCCGCCTTGGACGGGGCGGCGGCTGCGGCTGTGCCGGGCTTGCTCCATTGTTGCAGGGCCTCGAGCTTCTCGGTCGGCGAGAGGTCGTGGCTGACTTCCTGCTTCAGGGCGACCGCGCCCTCGATGGTGTCGGAGGCGCCGCGCGCGGTTGCGCCGTGCGAGGCCAGCGAGGTCACGCGGTTGCCGCCGGCAGGCGCGTTGTCGGCGTTCTGGCTCACCGCGGCCGAGCCGCCGCGCATGATGACGAGGTTGTCGGTGCGCGAGCGGGTGAGGCCGCGCGACAGATACTTCGTCGCCTGGTGCTGCGGCGCCTCTTCCGGCTGCTCCTTGCCTTCCTCGACGCCCTTGCCGAGCGCGTCGAAGCCACTTTCGTTGGGATCGACATGAGCGAGATCGAAGCGCGACATGTAGCTTACCGCGAGCTCGCGGAACACATAGTCGAGGATCGAGGTCGCATACTTGATCGAGTCGTTGCCCTGCACGGGACCCGCGGGCTCGAAGCGGGTGAAGGTGAAGGCGTCGACATATTCTTCGAGCGGCACGCCGTATTGCAGGCCGAGCGACACCGCGATCGCAAAGTTGTTGATGAAGGAGCGCAGCGCCGCGCCTTCCTTGTGCATGTCGATGAAGATCTCGCCGAGCCGGCCGTCGTCATATTCGCCGGTGCGCAGGTACACCTTGTGGCCGCCGACAACAGCCTTCTGGGTGTAACCCTTGCGTCGATCCGGCATCTTCTCGCGCTCGCGCATCACCACGATGCGCTCGACCAGCTTCTCGACGATCTTCTCCGAGACCTGGGCGGCACGCGCCGCCATCGGCTTCTCGTAGAGCGCTTCCACCACATCGTCCTCGTCCTCATCGTCGGAGATGAGCTGCGAGTTCAGCGGCTGCGACAGCTTGGAGCCGTCGCGGTACAGCGCGTTGGCCTTCAGCGCCAGCTTCCACGACAACAGGTAGGCGGACTTGCAGTCCTCCACCGTGGCGTCGTTCGGCATGTTGATGGTCTTGGAGATCGCGCCCGAGATGAACGGCTGCGAGGCCGCCATCATCCGGATGTGGCTCTCGACCGACAGATAGCGCTTGCCGATCTTGCCGCAGGGGTTGGCGCAGTCGAACACCGGATAGTGCTCGGCCTTCAGATGCGGGGCGCCTTCCACCGTCATCGCGCCGCAGATGTGGACGTTGGCGGCCTCGATCTCGCGCTTCGTGAACCCGACGGCCTGGAGCAGGTCGAAGCCCGGCGCAGCGATGGCCTCGGCGCCGATGCCGAGCTGGTCGCGAATGAAGTCTTCGCCAAAGGTCCACTTGTTGAAGGCGAACTTGATGTCGAACGCGGTCGGCAGCGCCTTCTCCACCTTGGCGATGGCTTCGTCGGTGAAGCCTTTTGCCTTCAGCGTCGAGGCGTTGATCCCGGGCGCATTCGACAGCGAGCCGTGGCCGACGGCGTAGGCCTCGATCTCGGCGATCTCGCTCTCGCGATAGCCGAGCGCGCGCAGCGCAGACGGCACCGCCTGGTTGATGATCTTGAAGTAGCCGCCGCCGGCGAGCTTCTTGAACTTCACCAGCGCAAAATCAGGCTCGATGCCGGTGGTGTCGCAATCCATCACCAGGCCGATGGTGCCGGTCGGCGCCACCACCGTGGTCTGGGCGTTGCGATAGCCGTTGACCTCGCCCAGCGCCAGCGCGTCGTCCCAGGCCAGCTTGGCATGCGCGACGATGTCGGCTTGCGGGCAGGAGGCGTGATCGAGCGGCACCGGGTTGACCGAGAGCGCTTCATAGCCGGTCGCGTTGCCGTGGGCGGCGCGGCGGTGGTTGCGGATCACCCGCAGCATGTGGGCTGCGTTCTTCTTGTAGCCCGGGAAGGTGCCGAGCTCGGCCGCCATCTCCGCCGAGGTCTTGTAGGCGATGCCGGTCATCACGGCGGTCAGCGCGCCGCAGAGCGAACGGCCTTCCTTCGAGTCATAGGGCAGGCCCATGGTCATCAACAGGCCGCCGATATTGGCGAAGCCGAGGCCGAGCGTGCGGAACTCGTAGGAGAGTTCGGCGATCGCCTTCGACGGGAACTGGGCCATCATCACGGAAATCTCGAGCACGATGGTCCAGAGCCGGCAGAGATGCTCGTAGGACTCGATGTCGAACCGTTTTGTGCTGGTGCTGTAGAACGTGAGTAGATTGGCAGAAGCCAGGTTGCACGCCGTGTCGTCCAGGAACATGTATTCCGAGCACGGATTGGACGCGCGGATGTCGCCGGACGCCTTGCAGGTGTGCCAGTCGTTCATCGTGGTGTTGAAGTGCAGGCCGGGATCGGCCGACGCCCAGGCGGCGTAACCGATCTTCTCCCAGAGGTCGCGGGCCTTCAGCGTCTTGGTGACCTTCTTCGTGGTGCGGCCGACCAGATTCCAGTCGCCGTCGGTCTCCACCGCGCGCAGGAAGTCGTCCTTCAGCGACACCGAGTTGTTGGAGTTCTGGCCGGAGACGGTGAGATACGCCTCGGAGTCCCAGTCGGTGTCGTAGATGTCGAACGAGATCTCCTTGTAGCCTTGCTTGGCGAACTGGATCACGCGCTTGATGTAGTTGTCGGGCACCAGGTTGCGGCGCGCGAGCTTGATCTCGCGGCGCAGCGCCGGGTTCTTCTCGGGATCGAAGCAGTCGTCGCCAGAACCTTCGCAGTTGACGCAGGCCTTCATCACGGCCTTGAGGTGCTTCTGGTTGATCTTGGAGCCGGTGACGAGCGCCGCGACCTTCTGCTCCTCCTTCACCTTCCAGTCGATATAGGTCTCGATGTCAGGATGATCGGCATCGACCACGACCATCTTGGCGGCGCGGCGGGTGGTGCCGCCCGACTTGATCGCGCCTGCGGCGCGGTCGCCGATCTTGAGGAAGCTCATCAGGCCCGACGAGCGGCCGCCGCCGGACAGCTTTTCGCCTTCGCCGCGCAGGCTCGAGAAGTTGGAGCCGGTGCCGGAGCCGTACTTGAACAGGCGCGCCTCGCGCACCCAGAGGTCCATGATGCCGCCCTCGTTGACGAGGTCGTCGCCGACGCCCTGGATGAAGCAGGCATGCGGCTGCGGATGCTCATAGGCCGATTTCGATTTTGTCAGCTTGCCGGTCTTCCAGTCGACGTAGTAGTGGCCCTGGCCGGGACCATCGACGCCGTAGGCCCAATGCAGGCCGGTGTTGAACCACTGCGGCGAGTTCGGCGCGACCATCTGCTTGGCCAGCTGGAAGCGGATCTCGTCGAAGAAGGCCAGCGCATCGTCTTCGCTCGAGAAGTAGCCGCCCTTCCAGCCCCAATAGGTCCAGCAGCCGGCGAGGCGATCGAACACCTGTTTTGCGCTGGTCTCGCCGACGATGCGCTCGTTCTCGGGGAGGCTCGCGAGCGCCTCGGTGTCGGGCACCGAACGCCACAGCCACGACGGCACGGTCTCTTCCTCGACCTTCTTCAGGCGCGCGGCAACGCCCGCTTTACGGAAATATTTCTGCGCCAGCACGTCGGAGGCGACCTGCGACCAGAACTCCGGAACCTCGACGTTCTCGGCACGGAACACGACCGAGCCGTCCGGATTGCGGATCTCTGAGGTGGTCAGGCGGAAATTGATCCCGGCATAGGGAGACTGTCCGCTGGTGGTGTTGCGTCGTTCGATTCGCATGGTCGAGCCCCGTCACTTCTTCTGCCCGGTCCCACGTTTCTCGCAGGTTGCCGGAATGTTATCCGTTCGCGGATTTCCGGAACACGTGTGGGCACGCCTCCCGTCATCCGCAGCTCAGCCGGTGGATCCGGCCTGTTCTCTCATCCGCTCGGCGCCGGTTTGGCCCGGCCCTGCGGCGGCACGATCCCTTGGAGGTGCCCGACTGGTCGGGTCCTCCGGGTCATGCATTCAACGCCCCAAACGCTCACGCGACACGTCACGCGTACGCTTCTCAACGGGCCGGTTTCGGCCTCTGTTTCCGGGTCCTTCTCGGCCCGTTTGTCACCCCCGGACTCGAAAGACCTCGGGCCCAAAATCAGGGCAGACAAGCCCTGCACCCGCGGCCCGAAGGCCTGGCGGAGTGGTCATTTTGGAACCCTTGTGGGAGCGACCGGCGGGGACCCAAACACACTCGCGCCGAACAGGTTGAAAGCTAGGCCATGTCCGTTGCGCCCGTCAAGGACTAGTACGAGTTTCTGAATCAAACACTAAATATGGTGGAGGGGAGGGGGATAACAGGGGTGGTGCCGCGCCTGTGATCGCGGCAACTATCGGTGAGTCCTCAGGGATTCCCAAGCCAAAAAAATTCCTAAGCCCTGTGGATTGGCGTTTCGCCCCGCTGTTCACAGGCGAAGTTTTTATTCGACGTCCCGGATTGAATTCTGGGGACTCACGTAGGGCTACGGGCAAACTACGGATCAGGCATGTCAGCGGCGTAATGGTCGGGCGACAAAATCGCGGGCAAGGTGCGGCCGACTCACATCGTTTCACACCCTTGCCGGGTTCCATGACAGTCCAGAAGCCTTCCGGGCGGCCGCGCCTTGCGCCCGCCGGCCTGATGTTCCTCGCCATCACCTCGGTGGGCTGGGGGTTCAACTGGCCGTCCACCAAATTCCTGCTCAGCGAGCTGCCGCCGCTGACCTTGCGCGGCACCACCGGCGTCATCGGCGCCGTGCTGCTGGCCGTGCTGGCGCTGATCCGCGCCCAGAGCCTGCATGTCGAGGCCAGGCTGTGGCCGCGCCTCGTGCTGTATGCGGCGCTCAACGTCACCGGCTGGATGGTGCTGATGGGGCTTGCGCTGCTCTGGCTGCCGGCGAGCGAGACCGCGCTGATCGCCTACACGATGCCGGTGTGGGCGTCGCTGCTCGCATGGCCGGTGCTCGGCGAGCGGCCGACGCTGTTGCGCACGATCGCGCTGGTGATGGCGTTCGCGGGGCTTGCCGCGATCATGGGCGGCAACGGGATTTCGGCAAGCAAGGAGAAGCTGCCGGGTATCATCATGGCGCTCGGCGGCGCCTTCGGCTTTGCGCTCGGCACGGTGCTGGCGAAGAAATATCCGCTGGTGATGCCGCCGATCCCGGCGGCGGCGTGGCAGATCGGAATCGGCTGCGTGCCGATCATGATCGTCGGCTTTCTGGTCGAGACGACGCATTGGGAGCGGGTCACGACGATCGGCTGGTGGCTGCTGGTCTATTCGACGCTGATCCAGTTCTGCGTCGCCTATGTCGCCTGGTTCGCAGCATTGGCCCGCCTGCCGGCCTCGGTGGCCGCGATCGGCACCATGGCGGTGCCGGTGATCGGCGTGATTGCGTCAGCATTCGCGCTGCACGAGCCGCTGGGGCCGACGCAGATCGCCGCGCTGCTGTTCACGCTGGCCGGCGTCGCGCTGGCGACAAGGTAGCCCGTATCCTGTTCCGATTGATGCGTGGTCTTGGGCGCTAGAATGCGCTAGCCCCGTCATCCTGAGAGGATGTGAAAGTATTCAGTGTCATCCTGGCGAAAGCCAGGACCCATTACCCCAACCGCTTGCTGTTGTGCGACGCTGGGCCACTATCGCACTCTCAATCGAACCCGGTGGTTATGGGTCCTGGCTTTCGCCAGGACGACGGCGTGGGGGACCGCTCGCTACAATTTCTCAGACCGTCATCCTGAGGAGCCTGCGCAGCAGGCGTCTCGAAGGATGCACGGCCCGGCTGGTGGCCGTCGATCCTTCGAGACGGCCGCGTTGCGGCCTCCTCAGGATGACGGGGCTAACGGATCATCGAGGCAAGAGTCGCGCTCGCATCACTCGCCGAGCGCCTGCTGCAGCATGCTGGCGAGCTGCGCCTTGCGATAGGGTTTTGCCAGCAGCAGCACGCCTTCGTCGAGGCGGCCGTGATGCACGATCGCGTTCTCGGTATAGCCCGAGGTGTAGAGCACCTTGAGGCCGGGCCGCCGCTTTCGCACTTCGTCGGCAAGCTGGCGGCCGTTCATGCCGCCGGGCATGATGACGTCGGTGAACAACAGGTCGAACGTCTCGCCCTTGTCGACCAGCGCCAGGGCGGCGCGGGCGTCGGGCACCGCGATGGTCTTGTAGCCGAGGCTGCCAAGCTGCGTGACCACGTAGTTGCGCACCAGTTGATCGTCTTCGACCACCAGGATGACTTCGCTGCCGCGCCGCACCGGCTCGGGCGCTGCCGCCTCGACCTCGACCTGGCCGCGGGCAGGGGGCAGATAGAGCTTGATCGTGGTGCCGTGGCCTTCCTCGCTGTAGATCTTGATGTGGCCGCCGGACTGCTTGACGAAGCCGTACACCATGCTCATGCCGAGGCCGGAGCCCTTGCCGACCTCCTTGGTGGTGAAGAACGGCTCGAACACCTTGTCCTGCACCGCGTGCGACATGCCGGTGCCGGTGTCGCTGACCGCGAGCAGCACGTAGCGGCCCGGCGTGATGTCCGGATTGACAGCCGCATAGGCGTCGTCGAGCACGATGTTCTTGGTCTCGAAGAGGAGCTTGCCGCCGTTCGGCATCGCGTCGCGGGCGTTGATCGCCATGTTGAGCAGCGAATTGGCGAGCTGCGACGGATCGATATGGACGCTGGCGACATCGGGCGCCAGCACCGAACTGATCTCGATCTGCTCGCCGAGCGTCGGCCGCAGCAGCTTTGCGATATCGACCACGGTGCCGTTGATGTCGACGTTGCGCGGCTCCAGCGGCTGGCGGCGGGCGAAGGCGAGCAGATGCTGGATCAGCTCGCGGCAGCGCTCGGCGGCGCGGTCGATCAGCTCGGCGGTTTGCGCCAGCTTCGGCTGCGTGCGCAGGCTGTCGACCAGCGTCTCCGTCGTGCCGGTGATGACGGTCAGCATGTTGTTGAAGTCGTGCGCGACGCCGCCGGTCAGCTTGCCGATGGCGTCGAGCTTCTGCGCCTGTTGCAGCTTGTGCTCGGTTTCGCGCGAGGCGGTGATGTCGTGATAGATCAGCGCGGCGCCGGTAACGACGTTGTCGCCGTCGCGCAGCGGCCGGCCCGACACCACGAGGTGAATCTCCGGCGCGCCGCGCACCGGGCGGGCGACGAATTCCAGCCCGTCAAATTCCTCGCCGCGCAGCGCCCTCGCCGAGGGCATGTCGTCGGCCTGCATCGGCGTCTCGCCGTCGGCATGGAACACGTTGCTCATGGCGCGCAGCTGCCGCACCGTCATGCCCGGCTTGTAGCGCAGCATCTTCTCGGCCGCCGGGTTGGAAAGCAGCACGACGCCGGCACTGTCGATCACCAGCACCGCTTCCGCCATGGTGCGGAAGGTGGTTTCCATCACCGAGGTGGAGCGGCGGAGCTCTTCGAGAGCGGCGCCGAGATCCTTGGTGCGCTCGGCCACCTTGCCCTCGAGCGACAGATTGGTCGCCTTGGTCGCGCTGAGCGCGCCCTGCAATTCGCGGCTGGCGCGCCGCGCCGTCAGCGTCAGCGCGACCGCGAGCGCGAGGATCATCGCAACGCCGGCGAGGTCGATGGCCAGCAGCAGCCGGCCATTGGTCTTCGACTGGTCGGTGCGAATCCCGAGCAGGCGGCGCTCCTCGGCGACCAGGCGGTCGAGCGCGGCCCCGAGCTTGTCGGTCAGCGCGCGGCTCTCGCCCGCGGAGATCAGCGCCGCGACGCCGGCGGTGTCGCCCGCGCTGCGCAAGCGGATCAGTTCGGCGCCGAGCGCGATCGCGCGCTCGACCTCCAGCTTAGTGCCGGCGAGCAGCCGGGCTTCCTCGGGGGCCGACCTTACGGCGGTCGTCAGCTCGTCGAACGCGGCGGTTAGGGCCTTGCTCTGGTCGCGGAACTCGTCGGCGAAGGAGGCCTCGCCGGTCAGCGCGAAGCCGCGTGCCGCGCTCTCGACGCCGCGCGGCAGCGGCCGTGCGTCGGAGATGCATTTGAGGACCTTGAGCGTGTGATCGACCGAATCAATCGCGCTGCGCGACTTGACATCCAGCCCGATCGACGCCGCGCTGATGATAAGGAGAATCGCAAGGCCGCTGCCAAGAATGAGACGCTGGGAAGCCATCGACGACGAGAGTACGAGCAATTATTTCGAAAGACGAGCGGAAGGAGCGGACTTCGCGAGACATTCGTTAACGGCGGCAATCAGCGCCTGCGGGGTGAACGGCTTACGCAGGCAGGCGGAGGCGCCAAGCTCGATCGTCATCCGCAGGAAGTCCGGCGCCCGGTCGGCATTGGCGAAGGCATAGCCGGACATCGCGATCACGGGAATATCGGGGGCGCGCTCGTGGAAGACGCGAATCGCCTCGAAACCGCGCATATGCGGCATGAAGACGTCGACCAGCATCACGTCGAAGGTGGCTTTTTCCAGCGCGCGCATGCCCGCTTCGCCGCCGTCGGCGACGGTGACGTCGAAGCCTTGGCGCTGCAAACACACCTCGATGGCAACGCACACCATCGGGTCGTCATCGACCACGAGAACGCTCGGCACGATGCATCCTCTAATCTAACGGCCTTGCGTGCCGTCGACTCGCTTGGCCCGTCTGCGGATTAAGGCGGAACCCAAGTGGAAAGTCTGTATCATAGAATGCATATGCTGTTCGCTGACAAGCAGATTCCCAGCTAGCCCAGACGCCATCACTTGTATTTGTCCGCCCACATGACGACAGCTCGATGACCGCAGTTCCCGTCGCCCGCCGCGCGCGCCGTTGTCGCCGTTCGGCCTCGCATCTCTGGTGGTCGCTTCGACCGGCTGGGGTCTCAATTTCCCGATCATGAAATTCCTGCTGACCGAGTGGCCGCCGCTGTCGTCGCGCGGGCTGTGCGGCGTGATCGGCGCGCTCGCGCTCGGCCTGGTGGCGCTCGCGCGCGGCCAGACATTGCGCGTGCCGGATGGCATGTGGCCGCGGCTTGCCTTGGTGTCGACGCTGTCGATCGGCGGCTGGGTCGCCTCGATGGGCCTCGCGCTGATCTGGCTGCGGGCCAGCGAGGCGGCCGTGCTCGGAATCTCGATTCCGGTATGGGTCGCGCTGGTGGCCTGGCCGGTGCTCGGCGAGCGGGTGTCGCTGCCGCGCGCGCTCGCGCTCAGCGTGGCGCTGGCTGGCATCGCCATGCTGATCGGCGGCGGCGGCATCGATGCGAGCTTTGGCAAGTTGCCGGGCATCCTGTTCGCGCTCGCGGGCGCGCTCTGCGTCGGGCTCGGCACAGTGCTGACCAAGTCCTTCAAGCTCGCAATGCCGCCGCTGTCGCTCGCGGCCTGGCAGCTTGCGATCGGCTGCGTGCCGGTCGCGATCGCGGGCCTCGTGATCGAGCAGCCGCAGCTTGCGGCGCTGTCGCAACTTGGCTGGGCGTCGATGCTCTACATGACGCTGATCCAGTTCTGCCTCTGCTATGTCTGCTGGTTCGCGGCACTGGAGCGGTTGCCGGCGGCGACCGCGTCGATCGGCACGCTGCTGGTTCCGGTCGTCGGCGTGCTGGCGGCAGCCGCGATGTTGCGCGAGCCGCTCAGCACCAGCGACATCGCAGCGCTGGTCGTGACCTTCGCCGCGGTCGCGGTAGCCTTGCGCACGTGAGACGTCGGGGCACGAAAAAGGGCGGCGTGGCCGCCGCCCTGTGTTCGCTCAGGTATTCAGGCCTTCGTTACGGGCAGGGGTGCCGCAGGCCGTCATAGCCGAGATAGGTGCCCGAAGCCGGGTCGTAGGACTTGTAGCGCCGGGCGCAGTAGCTGGGGTCGCCCCCGGGCGCGGCTTCCACGGCGACAGGGGCGCTGTCGTCGTAATAGCCGTAGCTGTCGTCATAGTAGCCGGGGCCGTAGCCATAATAGCCGGAGCCGTAATAGGCGCCCGAGGCGAGGGCGCCACCGACGACTGCACCGGCCACTGCACCGGGCCAGAACCCGCCGCCACGGTGATAACCGCCGTGCCAGCCGCCACCACCGCCGCCGCGCCAACCGCCGCCGCCACCACCGGCCCACTGGCCGCCGCCGCCACCACCGTGCCAGCCGCCGCCGCCGCCCATGGCCGCACCGCGGCCGCCGCCGAAGCCGCCACCACCGCCGCCGATATGGGCACCGCCGCCACCGCCACCGCCGCCGCGGGCACCACCGCCACCGCCCATCGCGCCCATCTGCGCGGCGGACTGGGCGAACGAAACGGTTGGCGCCACAGCCAGCGGCAGCGCAAGCGCCAGCGCCGCAGCGGTGCTCAGAACCTTCATATTGATCATTTTGGACTCCATCAAAACGGACAATGTCTAACCGCTTCTGCAGTCGGACGTTCCAGCGCGAGACGTTGATTGCCCGTCATCTTGGCTTGCCCGCCGGCGCATGTATGGCAGGTGAACAAAACTTCCCGTGACCGCGTCATTTGGTCGCCAAACGGGCCCGCATTAGGGGGCGATACGGGGAGTGCTGGGCTACCCTGGCGGCGGCTGGACATTTCGGGATTCAGGTGGCATCAGAGCCTGATAGCCTCGAACCCGTGACCGGCGACGCATGAAACAATTCCTGCTGAAATTCTTCACCTGGTGGAATGGCCAGACCTTTGGCACGCAATTGTGGACCTCGCGCTACGGCGAGCTCGTCGGCGAGGACGAGCAGGGCAATCGCTACTACCGCACCAAGGGCGGCGAGATCGACCCGACGCTGCATTTCGAGCGCCGCTGGGTGATCTATAACGGCTATGCCGAAGCTTCGCGGATCCCGGCGGGCTGGCACGGCTGGCTGCATCACACCGTGGATGTGCCGCCGACCGAGCAGACGTATGCGCCGCGGGAGTGGGAAAAGCCGCATCTGCCGAACCTGACCGGCACCGCGCAGGCTTACCGCCCGTCCGGCTCGACACTGGCGAGCGGCCGCCGCCCCAAGGCGACCGGCGACTACCACGCCTGGACCCCGGGAAGCTGACCTTCACGCAGTGTTGTCGCGAGCGCAGCATCGCGCGTGCGTTGCACGCGCGCCTGGCAGCGCAAGCGCGCGCCTGTGGACAACGGTAACAGCGGGGACAGCCGCGTCGCCGCTGTTGCTGTCCGCTTGCGCCGGGCGCGCCTTCGCGGCTCAATGAAGCCATCTTACGGAGATGGGAAACCATCGCGTCGGATCGGGCTCCAGATCGCGACTGTCCCGATGAGCAGCGGCCTCCGAGTTGGATGCGGCCGGGAGATAGGCCCCCGGTACAGACGTCCTGAAATCGCCCGCTAATGTGGGGCCACCGTGAGACAGGAAGGGCCGCTCGGGAAACCGGGCGGCCTTTTTCTGTTGCTGCGTTTTTCTGTTGCTGCGGTCGGATCAGGCGAGACGGGCCGCCGCGCGGCTCATCAATTCGCCGCGGCGCGCATGGGCCGGTCCCATCCGCTCCTTCATGAAGGCGAGGATCTCGGCCGGCGCGGTGTCGGGCGAACCGGCATTGAACGGTGGGGCCGGGTTGTATTCGAGCCTGAGCTGGACGGCCTCCGCGGTCTTGCGGTCGACCAGCTCGGACACCAGCGTCAGCGCGAAATCGATGCCCGCGGTGACGCCGCCGCCGGTGAAGCGATTGCGGTCGACGCAGACGCGGGTCCTGGTCGGGATCGCGCCGAAGCCGGCGAGGAAATCGATCGCGCTCCAATGCGTGGTGGCGCGGTAGCCCTTCAGCAGACCGGCGGCGCCGAGCACCAGCGACCCCGTGCACACCGACGTGACGTATTTCGCGGCCTCGGCCTGCTTGCGCAGGAAGGCCAGCATCTCCTCGTCGCCGACCATGTCGTCGGTGCCGGACCCGCCCGGCACGCAGATCACATCGAGCTGCGGGCAATCGGCAAAGGTCGTGGTCGGCGTCAGGACCATTACGGAGTCGGTCGGGACCGGTTCGATCCGCTTCCAGATCAGATGCACCTTGGCGCCGGGTACCGAGGAGAACACCTGCAGCGGGCCGGTCAGGTCGAGCTGGGTCACCTTCGGGAAGACGAGCAATCCAATCTGCAGGGGTTCAGACATCGGTGGCCTCCAAATAGCGCTTGACGGAACCACGGTGCCATGATGGCCTCCTGTCCAAAATGGCGTATTTCCCTCATTTTAGGACGCCACGCCATTCGCAAGGACGCGCCATACGCGAGGATCTGGCACATGATCGGCATCCTGATCTTTCCCGACTTCCAGCTGCTCGACGCGGCGGGCCCGATCGCGGCGTTCGAGATCGCGGCGCGTTTCGCCGACAGCCCGCCTGGTATCAAGACCATCGCGGTGAAGGCGGGGCCGGTGCGCTCGTCGTCCGGCGTCGAGATGCTTGCCCGCGGCTTCAAGCCGTCGGCGGCGATCACGACGCTGATCATTGCGGGCGGCAACGGCGTGCGCGCGCCGGCGACCTGTCCGATCACGCTGGGCTTCGTGCGGCGGATGGCGGAGTGCGGCATCCGCGTCGCCAGCGTCTGCTCGGGTGCCTATGTGCTGGCCGAAGCGGGCCTGCTCGACGGCCGCCGCGCCACCACGCATTGGCAACGCACGCCGCATTTCGTGAAGGCCTATCCGAAGATCAAGCTCGAGCCGGACCAGATCTTCGTCCGCGACGGCAATATCTGGAGCTCGGCCGGAATCACCGCCGGCATCGACCTCGCGCTCGCGATGATCACCGAAGACTATGGCGACGAGATCGCGCAGAAAACCGCGCGCCAGCTCGTGCTGTACCACCGGCGCAGCGGCGGGCAGTCGCAGTTCTCCTCGCTGCTGGAGTTGAAGACGCCGAACGGAAGGTTTGGCCCGCTGCTGGCCTGGGCGCGCGAGCATCTCGACGCGCCGCTGACGGTCGAGGATCTCGCTGACAGGGCCGGGATGAGCTCGCGGCATTTCACCCGCGCCTTCATCGCGGAGACCGGGACCACGCCGTCGAAGGCGGTGGAGCGGCTGCGCATCGAAGTGGCGCGGCAGCGCGTGCAGTCGTCGGGCGAGGCGATCGAGCGCGTCGCCGAGATCACCGGCTTCCGCGATCCCGAGCGGATGCGCCGCGCCTTCATCCGCGCCTTCGGTCAGCCGCCGCAGTCGCTGCGCCGCGCGGCGCGGGCGGGGTAGGTGATTTTGGGACAAGTTCGTTGTCCGATCTCACACGATCCGTTTTATCTTTGCATTGATGAACCAGCGCGACGGTTCCTGTGACCCACGTGAAGTGGGCGTGGGACCGGAGGAGATTCTAATGACAAAGCATCGAACGATTACCGGGTTCGTGGCCGTCGCCCTGCTGGCTGTCACTGCAACCGCCGCAACGGTGAGGTCGCACTTGCCCCGGACCGCGGGCGTGGTCGTTTCCGACACGGACGCGCTCCCGGCCAGGGATTTCAGCGACCGCTGGTCCGCGATCTCCGCCTTGGCTCCGGCAACCGACATGGCTGAGCGCGCACCTGACGCGCGCTAAATCGGTCAGGTCCGGCCCTTCGAGGTGCGCAGGGTTTGCGGCAGCACAAAAGCTCCCCGCCGAGGCGGGGCAGCATATTGAGCGACTTGGTCTCAAATAGAACTAACGGTTCAACCGCGCCGGAATTGCGCGGCCATTCACCAATACACGCTGAAAATCCGCGGACACGCCGGGCACGAAACGTGCCCGAGCCCAGATATCACCGGGTCAAGGTGTCGGTCGCGATCTTCTTCTTGAGTGCTTCGCAGGTATCCCTGACCTCCGTGGTCATCAACGAGACGGCTTCGATCTGCAGGAAGAAGCGCTTGCCCTGATCGCGATAGCCTGCGGCGAACTCCTTGATCTCCGCGATCATGTCGTGGACGCCTGCCACCATGACCTCGCAGTTCTTGGCAGCCAATTGCAGTTCCGTTCCAAGGGCCTCGATCTCTTTCACCGCAGCCTCATATTCGCGCACGACCGCCTCGGCGGACAACATGCCCACCTCGTTGACGCCGTTGCGGTGCTCGACGTAGTCCGGCATCGGCGAGAGAGGCCGAACGTTGCTGCGCGGTCGATGCGGACTGGCAGCGTTGACGTCGCCCTCGATCTGTTCCGACGGGGCACGGGCGAGAACTTCTGCACTAACACTCATGCGAACGCTCCATAAGTTGTTACGGCGAATGGAGTTTATCAATGTCAACGGATTTGTCTCGCTTTTCCACAAGTTTGACGCAAGTCCATTGTGCACCGCAATATGGCGGATTCCACATTTTGCGAGAGCAGGTTGACGACGACCTGAGCGCCTGCGGCTAGCGGGCCGGCCCCGACGGCGAGCTCAATGCGGCGCGTCGGGGTGCCAGCCGAGCAAGGCGAGCATCACGAAGAAGCCGATGACGTAGGCCACCATGATCGGCCAACCCAGGGCGATCCAGCGGATCACGGACTTGGCTTCCGGATACAGGTTGGACATCGCAACGCCTGCGGACGAGCCGAACCAGACCATCGATCCGCCAAATCCGACCGCGTAGGCGAGAAAGCCCCAGTCGTAGCCGCCCTGCTTCAGCGCCAGCGCGGTCAGCGGGATGTTGTCGAACACCGCGGAGACGAAGCCGAGCCCGAGCGCGGTCTGCCATGACGCGGTCGGCAGCTTTTCCACCGCCATCAGCGAAGCCGCCGTGACCAGCGCGAGCAGGAACACGGTGCCCTTGAGCGTCTCCGGCATCACAGACCAGTCCGGCCGCCGCAGCAGCGAGGTGACGAGGATCGCGGCCCAGACCGCGAGCCCGAGCACCGGCAGGGCGTCGAGCAGCGCAGGGAATTTGAGGTTGGCCGTGACGTTGGCGGTCAGCGCGGCGAGCAGGATCACGGCGACGATCGCGACGCGGGTCCAGTCGATGCTGAGACCTGACGGCGCGTTCTTCACGATCGGGGAATAGCGATGCTGCTGCAGCGAGGCCGGCACCGCGAATACCAGCATCGCGACAACAGCGGCGACATAGGCGTCGACGACGGTGAGCGGGCTGATGCCGTCGATCCACATCATCGTCGTGGTGGTGTCGCCGACGACGCTGCCGGCGCCGCCGGCATTGGAGGCTGCGACAAGGGCCGCGAGATAGCCGATATGGACACGGCCGCGGAACACATGGCGCGCGACGGTACCGCCGATCAGCGCCGCCGCGATATTGTCGAGAAAGGCGGACAGCACGAATACGAGCAGCAGCAGGATCAGTCCGCCCTTCCAGTCATCGGGCAGCAGCGCCGGCATCTCGTCCGGGATGCGGCTCTCCTCGAAATGCCGCGACAGCAGCGCAAACCCCATCAACAGCAGGAACAGGTTCGCGAGCGTGACCCACTCATGCTCCATGTGTTGCACGAGGCCGGGCAGGCCCGCGCCGAATTTCGGAAAGTCGGCGAATAGCAGCTTGTAGGCGACGATCGCGGCAAGGCCCGTCAACGCCACCGCGAGCGTGTGGTGATGGAAGATCGCGACGCCGAGCAGGGTCAGCGCGAACAGGATGAAATCGAGCGGGATACCGAAGACGAGGATGGGCGTGAGCAAGAGGGTCTCGCGGGCAGGAGTGCTCGGCGGCGAAGCGCGCCCGGCCGCACTATCGCGTGACGCGCCGAACTTCAAGACGCGCGAACGCCGCAAGGTGCGCTCGCCATGCGCTCCCGAGCCTCGACCAGGGGGCGACGCGACCAGCGTCGCCCGATCCGATCGCTAGCCCAGCGTCTTCAGCCAGGCGCTGATCTCGGTCACCGCGACATTGGCCTGGTTGAGCAGCTTGCCCATGGTGAAGAAGCCGTGGAACTGGCCGGGGAAATGCCGGTAGGTCACGGGCACGCCGGCCTCCTTGAGGAATTTCGCGTACTCGTCGCCTTCGTCGCGCAAGGGATCGGCGCCGGCGGTCAGTACATAGGCCGGCGGCAATCCGGCGAAGCTTTTCGCGCGCGCAGGCGAGGCGCGCCAATCACGCGAATCCGCGCCGCCGAGATAGTGATCGCCGAACCATCCGATTACCGAATGCGTCAGCAGGATGCTGGTCTCGGGCTCGCGATGCGAGGGGTGCCTCCGCGAGAAATCGGTGGCGGGATAGACCAATAGCTGGGCGGCGAGCTTCGGTCCGCCGTCGCGGGCGGTGAGGGCCACCACGGCCGCAAGGTTGCCGCCGGCGCTGTCGCCGCCGACGATCAGGCGCGCGGCATCGATGCCGAGGTCTTTCGCGTTGGCGGCGACCCATCTGGTCGCGGTGACGGCGTCGTCGACCGCGGCGGGAAAGCGGTGCTCCGGTGCCAGCCGATAATCGACCGAGATCACGATCAGCTCGCCCTCATGGGCCAGCTTCTGACAAACCACTTCATGGGTATCGAGATCGCCGATCACCCAGCCGCCGCCATGGAAGAACACCAGGCATGGCGCGAGCCCGTTGGTCGTGCGCAGCGTCTTCGGCGTGTAGATGCGGGCCGGGATCGTGCCGTGCGGCGCCGGGATCGCGAGCTCCTTGCTCGATGCGAGCGCGGGCGGCTCGGGATTGGAGACGAGGCGGGCGGCGCGGTAATATTCGCGCGCTTCCGGTGCGGTCAGCGATTCATAGGCGGGACGGCCGGCCTCCTGGAAGGCCTTGTAGACGGCGGCGGCATCGGGATCGAGAACGACGGGCATGTGACGAACCTTGTTGTGATGCTTGGTGACGTCATTCCGGGGCGATGCGCAGCATCGAACCCGGAATCTCGAAATTCTTGGTGCGCAATTGCGCACGTGAGGGTCTGGCGCGGATATAGTCCTTGACCTCGGCCTCATCGGTGACGTCGGCGGTGATCGCGAGGGCCTCGGCCGAGCCGGGGAGGTCCTTGATGGCACCGGCGAGGTCGGCGCCCTTGTCGGCGCCCTTGCGGTCGACTGCGACAATCCGCGCCCCGTTCGGCGAGCTGATCAAGCGTGGCGGTTCCGATGACGCCGGCAGCCCCGGTGACGACGGCAACCCGGCCATCGAGCCTGATGCGATCTGGCATGTTGGGTTTCCTCTGGCTGGTCCGGTTCGATCCGGATTTTCTCAGGTTTTCACGCGGTGCCGCGTGCCTTCAGCGTGAGGACTATCACATGTGTTCCCAAAGCTGACCAGTGGCTGACAGGCGGGCCGGGGAGAGGTGGCGGGGTGCCCTTTCCCCGCCGTATTCGGCGTGTTAACCGGTGGCCTGCGAGCGGCCGATATCAAGGTAGACTGTCGCGAGCCCGATTCGCCCTCTAAAGCCGCGCGAGATGCTTCGAACCGTTGCCCTGACTGGCTTTGCGGCCTTGCTTGCCGCCTCAACCATCTCGCTTGCGCCGCCCGCGCGCGCGCAGATCGGAACGATTTTCTCCGATCCCGCGCCGCGTCCGCCCGGCTCGATCCCGCGCGGCCAAGTGGCCCCGCCCAGCGACGACGACGAGGAAGTGCCGGAATTGCCGCGCGGCCGCCTGCTGCCGACCCAGCCGCGCGCGTTGCCGCCGGGGCAGGCGGTGCCGCCGGGGCAGGCGGTGCCGCCGCCCGGCAGCGTGCAGTCGCAGCCCTTGGCGCCGCCGCCAGGCAGCACGGTCGCTCCGCCCGGTGTTGCCGTGCAGCCGCCGCAGCCCAATAGTCCCGCCGTTGCCAACACGCCGCCCGGCGCCAATCCGCTGCCGCCCGGGCAGCGTCCCAAGGGGGCGCCTCAGGGCGCGCCGGGCACCGCGCCGCAGACGCCGGCCGCATTACAGCCCGGCGACGAGGTGGTGCAGGAGCCGCCGTCGACCAAGATCACCAACAAGAAGGCGAGCTTCTCCGGCCTCGACAAGATCACCGGACGCATCATCAATTTCGACGAAGACATCGGCGAGACCGTGCAGTTCGGCGCGCTGCGGGTGAAGACCGATGCCTGCTACACGCGACCGTCGACCGAAGCCGCCAATACCGACGCCTTCGTCGAGGTCGACGAGATCACCCTGCAGGGCGAGGTGAAGCGGATATTCTCCGGCTGGATGTTCGCGGCGAGCCCCGGCCTGCACGGCGTCGAGCATCCGATCTACGACATCTGGCTGACCGACTGCAAAGGGCCGGACCAGACCATCGTGACCGCCGCGCCCGATCCGCCGAAGGCGCCGACGCCGCCTCCGCCGCCGGCCCAGAAGCGCGCGCCGCCGAAGCAGGCCGCGCCGCGTCCGCCGCCGCAGCCGCAATACCAGCAGCAGCAGCCGCCGCCACCTCCGCCGCCCCAGCAACAGCGGCCGGGCGGGCTGTTCGGCGGATTGTTCGGGAACTAGGCGCGGTCCCGTAGCCCGGATGGAGCGTGAGCGAAATCCGGGGACCTATCTGCGGACAGTGAAATCCCGGATTGCGCTTCGCTTCATCCGGGCTACGGCATCAGCAAATACATCCTCAATTGCGCTCGGCGATGATCGCCAGCGCGTCGATGCCTTTGACCGGCTGCGTCGTGTCGAGCCTGCAGAAATCCGCGGGCGCGCCCGTGATCGCCTTGTCGAGCAGCGCGCGATAGCGGCGCCGCGAGATTTCGATCGCACCGAACGTCTTCAGGTGCTCGGTGACATATTGCGTGTCGAGCAGCTCGAACCCGCCGGCGATCAGCCGCGCCACCAGATGCACCAGCGCGACCTTCGATGCGTCGCGTTCGGTGTGGAACATGCTTTCGCCGAAGAAGGCGCGGCCGAGACTGACGCCGTAGAGCCCGCCGACCAGATTGTCGTCCTGCCAGACCTCGACGCTGTGGCAATGGCCCGACGCGAACAGCCCGACATAGAGATCGCGGATGCGCTTGTTGATCCAGGTGTCGTCGCGGCCCGGCTGCGGCGCCGCGCAGCCGGCGATCACGGCCTTGAAGGCGGTATCGACGGTGACGGTGAAGACATCCGAGCGCACGGTGCGCGCCAGGCGCGAGGCGACACGGAAGCCGTCAAACGGGATCACGCCGCGCAATTCCGGCTCGACCCAGAATAGGGTCGGATCGTCGGCGCTCTCCGCCATCGGGAAGATGCCGCAGGCATAGGCGCGCAGCAGCACCTCGGGCGTGATCTCGGAGGAGGCGGAGTCGCGTGACGTCATGCCTGTCAAGATAGCAAAGCGCGGGCGGTCTTGCGATGGGCCCGCCGGCGGGGTCGCGACGTGTTGACGAAACGCGCCGGTTCCTCCACAAGCCGCGCCATTCGGCCGCAGTCACCCGAGACGGACTGCACGGCCGTGCTACATTGCAACAAAAAGATGGCGGCGCCGCCGGGGGACCTAGTGGGTACTTGGTGGCTTGCGCGCCCGACAATCAAAACACGTAAGGGGGACGCTGCATGAAGCGGTCATGGCGGACGTTCGCGCCGTTGCTTGTCTGGCTGGTGATCTATCTGATCCCGGTGCCATCAGGGCTGAACGCCAATCAATGGCACTATTTTGCGGTGTTCGCCGCCGTCATCACCGGACTGATCCTCGAATCGATGCCGGTCGGCGCGGTGGGCCTGATCGGCCTGACGGTCGCCGGCGTCGGCGGCTATGTCGAGCCCGATCCCAACAAGTCGCTGCGCTGGATGCTCGGCGGCTTTTCCGAGAGCACGGTGTGGCTGATCGTCGGCGCCTTCGTGTTCTCGATCGGTTACCGCAAGAGCGGGCTCGGCCGAAGGCTGGCGCTCTTGCTGGTGCGGGGGCTCGGCCGCCGCACCGTCGGGCTCGGCTATGCGGTGGCGTTCTCCGATCTGGTGCTGGCGCCGGCGACTCCGTCCAACACCGCGCGCTCGGGCGGCACCATCTATCCGATCGTCAGCAACATCCCGCGCATCTATGGCTCGGAGCCCGGACCGACCGCGGGCAAGATCGGCACCTTCGTGATGTGGACGGCGTTCGCGACCACCGCCGTCACCAGTTCGCTGTTCCTGACCGCGCTGGCGCCGAATGCCGCTGCGCTGTCGATTGCCAAGAAGCTCGTCAATATCGAGGTCGGCTGGTCGCAATGGTTCATCGGCTTCGCGCCGCTCGGGATCCTGTTGCTGCTCGTGGTGCCGCTGCTCAGCTATGTCGTGTGCCGGCCCGAGATCAAGGAGAGCCCGGAGATCGTGACCTGGAGCGAAGGCGAGCTCGCCAAGATGGGGCCGCCGTCGCGGCACGAATGGATCATGGCCGTGCTGGTGCTGCTCGCGATGTTCCTGTGGATCTGCGGTTCCAACCCCAACATCAGCGTGCCGCTGCTCGGCTCGAACTTCATCAACGCGACCACGGTCGTGTTCGTCGTGATCTCGCTGATGCTGCTGTCAGGCGTGATCGGCTTCGAGGACATCGTCGCCGAGAAGAGCGCCTGGGAGGTGTTCTTCTATTTCACCTCGCTGCTCACGCTGTCGTCGGGCCTCAACGAGATCGGATTCATCAAATGGGTCGCCGAAGGCTATGCAAAGCCGCTCGCCGGCACGTCGCCGCTAGTCGGGATGATCCTGCTCGTCTCGTTCTTTTTCTGGATCCACTATTTCTTCTCGAGCATCACCTCGCATACTGCCGCCGTGCTGCCGGTAGTGCTCGCCGTCGGCTCCAGCATTCCCGGCCTGTCGATGCAGACCCTGATGCTGCTCTGCGTCTATTCGCTCGGGCTGATGGGCGTGATCTCGCCCTACGCCACCGGGCCGGCGCCGATGTATTTCGGCAGCGGCTATATCGGCAAAGGCGACTTCTGGAAGTTCGGACTGATCTTCGGCGTGATCTACTTTGCCGGATTGTTGCTGATCGTGTTGCCCTGGTTACAGACGATCGGGTAAAATCGCCACAATCCAGCGAGAAACAGCGCCCGACCGGGACGAGCGGCGATCCTTTACAATTCTTAACGCGCTTTGTGCCGCGGAAGCGTTCAAAATGCTCTTCCGGACGTGGCGCGCGTGGATTCGAGGGGACACATAGAGCCGCGCGAGCTCGTTCGTGTTTCTTCGTGGGCAAGTTATGGACCAGCATATCAAAGACCCGTTGATCCTCGCACCTGGACCTGTCAGGCGAGCGTCACGTTGGCCGGGGATTCTGACGGGAGTTCTCGTGCTGGCGGTGCTTGCCGGCATCGTGTGGTGGACGCGGCAGCAGACCGCGCCACAGCAGGCCGGAGGCGGGCGCAACGCCGGGCCAATGTCGATCGTGCCGGAGACCGTCGGCAAGGGCGATATCGGCGTCAGCCTGAACGCGCTCGGCACCGTGACGTCGCTCGCGACAGTGACGATCCGGAGCCAGATCAGCGGCTACCTGATGAAGATCGATTTCAAGGAGGGCGACGAGGTCAAGAAGGGTGACCTGATCGCCGAGATCGATTCGCGGCCCTACGAGGCGACGCTGGCGCAGGCCAAGGGCACGTTGGCGCGCGACGAGGCGCAGCTCAAGGGCGCGCAGGTCGACCTCACGCGCTACCAGGGCCTCGCCACCCAGAACGCCGTGCCGCACCAGACGCTGGACACCCAGATTGCGCTGGTCGCGCAGTATCAGGGCACGGTGGAAGCCGACCGCGCCGCGGTGAAGTCGGCGGAAGTGAATTTGGCGTATTGCCGCATCGTCTCGCCGATCAACGGCCGCGTCGGCCTGCGCCAGGTCGACCTCGGCAACTACGTGACGCCGGGCGATACCAACGGCCTCGTCGTGATCACGCAGCTCGAGCCGATCAGCGTGCTGTTCACGCTGCCGGAGGACAATCTGCAGGCGGTCGCCAAGCGGCTGAGGGCGGGCGCGGTGCTGCCGACGGCGGCCTATGATCGCAGCGGCGCCAACAAGCTCGCCGAGGGATCGCTGCAAACCTTCGACAGCCAGATCGATGCGACCACCGGCACGATCAAGCTGCGGGCCCAGTTCGAGAACGACAGGCGCACGCTGTATCCGAACCAGTTCGTCAACGTCCGCCTGCTGCTCGATACCCACAAGGACGCCACGACGATGTCGACCGCCGGCATCCAGCGCGGCGTCCCCGGCACCTTCGTCTATCTCGTCAACGCCGACAGCACGGTGTCGGTGCGGCCGGTGAAGATCGGTGTCACCGATGGCGACCGCGTCGAGGTGTTGTCGGGCCTGGTGCCCGGCGATCGCGTCGTGATCGACGGCGCCGACAAGCTGCGCGAGGGCGCCAAGATCGTGGTGCGCTCCGCCGACGCCGCGAACCCCAAAGGTGCGGCGAACGGGGCTGCGAAGGGCGACGGCAAGGACAATAGCAAGGACGGCGCTGATCCCGGCGGCGGCCACCACAAGCGGTCCGAGGACGGGCAGACAAAATGAACCCGTCGCGGCCATTCATCCTGCGGCCGGTGGCGACGACCCTGATGATGATCGCCATCATGCTGTCGGGCATGCTGGCGTTCCGCTTCCTGCCCGTCGCGGCGCTGCCCGAGGTCGACTATCCGACCATCCAGGTGCAGACCTTCTATCCGGGCGCCAGCCCCGACGTGATGACCTCGTCGGTGACCGCGCCGCTCGAGGTGCAGTTCGGCCAGATGCCGAATTTGAACCAGATGAGCTCGGTGAGCTCGGCCGGCTCCTCCGTCATCACGCTGCAATTCGGCCTGTCGATCTCGCTCGACGTCGCCGAGCAGGAGGTGCAGGCCGCGATCAACGCCGCGGGCAATCTGTTGCCGTCGGACCTGCCGGCGCCGCCGATCTACGCAAAGGTCAACCCGGCCGACGCGCCGATCCTGACCCTCGGCCTGACCTCGAAGACCATGCCGCTGACCCAGGTGCAGGACTTCGTCGACACAAGGCTGGCGCAGAAGATCTCGCAGCTGCCCGGCGTCGGCCTCGTCAGCATCAGCGGCGGCCAGCGCCCCGCGGTGCGGATCCAGGCCGACATCCGCAAGCTTGCGGCCTATGGGCTGAACATCGACGATCTCCGCACCACGCTCGGCAACGCCAACGTCAACACGCCGAAGGGCAATTTCGACGGCGCGATGCGCGCCTACACCATCAATGCCAACGACCAGATCCGCAATGCCAGCGACTACCGCTCGCTGATCATCGCCTACAAGAACGGCTCGCCGGTGCGCCTCAGCGACGTCGGCAACGTCGTCGACGGCGCGCAGAACGACAAGCTCGGCGCCTGGATGAACGAGACGCCGGCGATCATCCTCAACATCCAGCGCCAGCCCGGCGCCAACGTGATCTCGGTGGTGCAGGGCATCAAGGATTTGCTGCCGCAGCTGCAGGCGACGCTGCCGGCCGCGATCGACCTCAACATCCTGACCGACCGCACCGTGACGATCCGCGCCTCGGTGCGCGACGTCGAGTATGAACTGACGCTGGCGGTGATCCTGGTCGTGCTGGTCATCTTCGTGTTCCTGCGCTCGACCCGCGCCACGCTGATCCCGAGCCTGTCGGTGCCGCTGTCGCTGGTCGGCACGCTGGGGGCGATGTATCTGTTCGGCTTCAGCCTGAACAACCTGTCGCTGATGGCGCTGACGATCGCGACCGGCTTCGTGGTCGACGACGCCATCGTCGTGATCGAGAACATCTCGCGCTATATCGAGGAGGGCGAATCTCCGCTCGAGGCGGCGCTGCGCGGCTCCGAGCAGATCGGCTTCACCATCATCTCGCTGACGGTGTCGCTGATCGCGGTGCTGATCCCGCTGCTGTTCATGGGCGACGTCGTCGGCCGCCTGTTCCGCGAGTTCGCCATCACGCTGTCGGTGACGATCCTGATCTCCGCCGTGGTGTCGCTGACGCTGGTGCCGATGGCCTGCGCCAAACTGCTGAAGCCGGAGAGCAGGGCGCGCGAGAACACCTTCCAGCGGCTCAGCCGCGAAGGCTTCGATCATGTCATCGCGATCTACGGCCGGATGCTGAACTGGGTGCTCGATCGCCAGACCTTCGTGCTGCTGATCGCGCTTGGCACCTTTGGCCTGACCGCGCTGCTTTATGTCGTGATTCCGAAGGGCTTCTTCCCGGTGCAGGACACCGGCGTGATCCAGGCGATTTCAGAGGCGCCGCAATCGGTGTCCTATGCGGCGATGGCCGAGCGGCAGCAACGGCTCGCCAGCGCGATCCTCAGGGATCCGGACGTCGAGAGCCTGTCATCGTTCATCGGCGTCGACGGCACCAACACCACGCTCAACAGCGGCCGCATCCTGATCAACCTGAAGCCGCACGAGCAGCGCAAGGCCGGCGTCGCGAGCGTAATGGACCGGATCAAGGCGAGCACGGCGGATCTGACCGGCATCACGCTCTACATGCAGCCGGTGCAGGACCTTACCATCGAGGGCACGGTGAGCCGGACGCAGTATCAGTTCATCCTGCAGGACGCCGATCCGAACGAGCTCGCGGAATGGACGCCGAAGCTGGTCGACAAGCTCCGCCAATTGCCCGAGCTCAGCGACGTCACCAGCGATATTTCGGCGCAGGGGCTGTCGGTGTTCGTCGACATCGACCGCGACCAGGCGGCGCGGTTCGGCATCACGCCGGCGACCATCGACAACGCGCTGTACGATTCCTACGGCCAGCGCATCGTCTCGACCGTGTTCACCAACTCGAACCAGTATCGGGTCATCCTGGAGGCCGATCCGTCGCTGCAGAATTCGCTGGATTCGCTGTCGTCGATCTACCTGCCGTCATCGGTCGGCACGACGCCGGTGCCGCTGTCCGTCATGGCCAAGAAGCGGGTGGAGACCGCGCCGCTACAGGTCTCGCATCTCGGCCAGTTCCCGTCGGCAACGGTCTCGTTCAACCTCGCGCCGGGCGCCTCACTCGGCGGCGCGGTGACCGCGATCAAGCAGGCGCAGGCCGACATCAACCAGCCGCTCGGCATGATCACGAGCTTCCAGGGCGCGGCGCTGGCGTTCCAGTCCTCGCTGTCAAACCAGCTGTTCCTGATTCTGGCCGCGATCATCACGGTCTATATCGTGCTCGGCGTGCTCTATGAGAGCTTCATCCATCCGCTGACCATCCTCTCGACGCTGCCGTCGGCCGGCATCGGCGCGCTGCTGGCGCTGATGATGGCGGGTCAGGATCTGACGATCATCGCGATTATCGGCATCATCCTCTTGATCGGCATCGTGAAGAAGAATGCGATCATGATGATCGACTTCGCGCTCGACGCCGAGCGCAACGAGGGCAAGCCGCCGCGAGAGGCGATCTACCAGGCCTGCCTGCTGCGGTTCCGGCCGATCATCATGACGACGATGGCAGCTGTGCTTGGTGCGCTGCCGCTGATGATCGGCAGCGGCGCCGGCTCGGAGCTGCGGCATCCGCTCGGCATCTCGATCGTCGGCGGCCTGTTGGTGAGCCAGCTGCTGACCCTGTTCACGACGCCGGTGATCTATCTCTGGTTCGATCGGCTGGCGCTTCGGTTTGCCGGGCGGGCGGACGAGGTCGGCGAGGCGAGCGGGTCGCGTTGAGCCATGGATCCGTCAACGCCATTCATCCGTCGGCCGGTCGCCACCACGCTGTTGACCTTCGGGCTTGCGGCGGCCGGCATCGTGGCGTTCTTCAAGCTGCCGGTGTCGCCGTTGCCGGCGGTGGACTTCCCGACCATTTCGGTGCAGGCGACGCTGCCGGGCGCGAGCCCGGAGGACGTCGCGACCACGGTGGCCAGCCCGCTGGAGCGGCATCTCGGCCAGATCGCCGACGTCAGCGAAATGACCTCGTCGAGCTCGGTCGGGCAGACCCGGATCACGCTGCAGTTCAACCTCAATCGTGACATCGACGGCGCGGCGCGCGACGTGCAGGCGGCGATCAACGCCGCGCGGGCCGATCTGCCGACCAGCCTGCGCAGCAATCCGACCTACCGCAAGGTCAATCCGGCCGAGGCGCCGATCCTGATCCTGACCTTGACGTCGGACACGCTGACGCGCGGCGATCTCTACGATGCGGCCTCCACGGTGCTGGCGCAGAAGCTGTCGCAGGTCGAGGGCATCGGACAGGTCGTGGTGGGCGGCAGCTCGCTGCCCGCCGTCCGCGTCGATCTGATCCCGCAGACGCTCTACAAATACGGCATCGGGCTGGAAGACGTGCGCGCGGCGCTGTCGAACGCCAACGCCCACAGCCCCAAGGGCGGCATCGACGTCGGCGACCAGCGCTATCAGGTCTACGCCAACGACCAGGCCAACAAGGCCGACGATTACCGGTCGCTGATCGTGGCCTATCGCAACGGTGCGCCGGTCCACCTCTCCGATGTCGGCGAGGTGACCGACGGCGTGGAAAATCTGCGCAATGCCGGGCTTGCCGACGGCAAGCCGGCCGTGCTGGTCATCCTCTACCGCCAGCCCAACGCCAACATCATCTCGACCGTCGACCTGGTGAAGGCGCTGATGCCGCAACTGCAGGCCTCGGTGTCGCCGGCGATCGATATCGGCCTTGCGGTGGACCGCTCGACCACCATCCGCACCTCGCTCCGCGATGTCGAGCGAACGCTGATCCTCGCGGTGCTGCTGGTGGTCATCGTGGTGTTCGCGTTCCTGCGCAGCGCACGCGCAACCTTCATTCCGGTGGTCGCGGTCTCGGTGTCGCTGGTCGCGACCTTCGGGGCGATGTACCTGTTCGGTTACAGCCTGGACAATCTGTCATTGATGGCGCTGACGGTGGCGACCGGCTTCGTGGTCGACGACGCCATCGTGGTGCTGGAGAACGTCACCCGGCACATCGAAAAGGGCCTGAGCCCGCTCGAGGCGGCGCTGAAGGGCGCCAACGAGGTCGGCTTCACCGTGCTGTCGATGAGCATCTCGCTGATCGCGGTGTTCATCCCGATCCTGATGATGTCGGGCATCATCGGCCGCCTGTTCCGCGAATTCGCCGTGACGATCTCGATCTCGATCCTGATCTCGCTGGCGGTCTCGCTGGCGACGACGCCGATGATGTGCGCGGTGCTGCTGCGGCCGCACACCGGCGGTCACGGCAGGTTCTACCGGATCAGCGAACGCTTCTTCGATGCGATGCTGGGCTTCTACCGGCGGACGCTGACCGGCGCGCTCGAACATCCCCTGAGCGTCGTGCTGATCTTCTTCGTCACGATCGGCCTGACCGGCTATCTCTATGTCGTGATCCCGAAGGGCTTCTTTCCGCAGCAGGACACCGGCCGGCTGGTCGGCTCGATCCAGGCCGACCAGAGCGTGTCGTTCCAGCTGATGCAGCAGAAGCTCGCGCAGTTCGTCGGCATCATCAAGCGCGATCCGGCTGTCGAGACCGTGGTCGGCTTCACCGGCGGCGGGCAGACCAATTCCGGCTTCGTGTTCGTGTCGCTGCGGCCGCTCGACCAGCGCAAGCTCGGCGCCGACGGCGTGATCGCGCGGCTGCGCCGCCAGATGTCGGTGGTGCCCGGCGCGACCCTGTTCCTGCAAGCGGTGCAGGATATCCGCGTCGGCGGCCGGCAGTCCAATGCGCAGTATCAGTACACGCTGCAGGGCTCGACGCTGGAGGAGCTCAACGACTGGACGCCGAAGATCGCAGCAGCCTTGCAGCGCGATCCGAACCTTGCCGACGTCAACAGCGACCAGCAGAACAAGGGCCTGGAGTCCAACCTCGTGATCGACCGCGACGCCGCGGCGCGGCTCGGCATCACGGTCAGCCAGATCGACAACACGCTCTACGACGCCTTCGGCCAGCGCCAGGTTTCGACGATCTATGTCGCGCGCAACCAGTACCACGTCGTCATGGAGGTGGCGCCGCGCTACTGGCAGAACCCGGAGACGCTGAAGGACGTCTATATCAGTACCTCGGGCGCATCGGTCGGCGGATCGCAATCGACCAATGCGGTGGCGGGCACCGTGGTGGCGCCGGGAAGCTCGAGCGCGGCAACTTCGGCCAACGCCCAGGCCGCGCGCAACCAGGCCACCAATTCGATCGGCTCGACCGGGAAGGGCGCGGCCTCGACCGGATCGGCGGTCTCGACCAGCAGCGAGACCATGATCCCGCTGTCTGAGGTCGCGGCCTTCAGGCAGGGCGCCACGCCGCTTGCGGTCAATCACCAGGGCCTCTTGGTCGCCAACACCATCTCGTTCAACCTGCCGCCGAATGTTTCGCTGAGCACGGCGGTCGCCAGCATCGAGGCGACCATGAACCGGATCGGCGTCCCGGTGACGATCCGGGGCACCTTCCAGGGCTCCGCCAAGGCGTTCCAGGATTCGCTCAACAACCAGCCATTCCTGATCCTGGCTGCGATCATCACGATCTACATCGTGCTCGGCGTGCTCTATGAGAGCTACGTCCATCCGCTGACCATCTTGTCCACATTGCCTTCGGCGGGTGTGGGCGCCTTGCTGGCGCTGATGGCATTCAAGACCGAGTTCAGTATCATGGCGCTGATCGGCGTCATCCTGCTGATCGGCATTGTGAAGAAGAACGCCATCATGATGATCGACTTTGCGCTGGAGGCCGAACGCGGGCGCGGGCTGGCGCCGCTCGAGGCGATCAGGGAGGCCAGCCTGTTGCGCTTCCGCCCGATCATGATGACGACGATGGCCGCGCTGCTCGGCGCCGTGCCGCTGGCGATCGGCATGGGCGACGGCGGCGAGCTGCGACAGCCGCTCGGCATCGCCATCGTCGGCGGCCTGATCCTGAGCCAGATCCTGACGCTCTACACGACGCCCGTGATCTACCTCTATCTCGACCGGTTCCGCTTGTGGGCGCTGCGCGTCCGCGGCGGCGGCGCCATGCGGATGCGGGGCTCCTCACTTCAACCGGGCGCGTAAATGCCGACAGGTGCAGCGTTGCGAACTCTTATATTGCGAAAGCCGATCCGGTTTCTGCGCGGGGCGGCACTCGGCGGCCTCGGCCTCGGGCTGGGCGTCGGCCTGTCCGGCTGCATCCCCGGGGTCGAGAAGCCCGAGCTCAGTCTCGAAGTGCCGGCGAGCTACAAGACCGCGGCCAAGGGCGACGCGGACGCGGCGGTGCCGGCGCTGGCCTGGTGGCGCGGCTTTCGTTCGACCGAACTGACCGGGCTGATGGAGTCGGCGCAACTCTACAATCTCGACATCGCGGTGGCGATCGCCCAGATCGTGCAGGCCGACGCCCAGGTCGGGGTGTCCGGCGCCGCGCTGCTGCCGTCGATTTCCGGATCGGCAAATGCCGAGCGCGAGAAGCTGGCGACCGGATCGAGTTCATCATTCGGCGGGAGCAGCGGGACGTTCTCGCAATACAGCCTCGGCCTGAGCGCGAGCTACATCGTCGATTTCTGGGGCAAGAATCGCGCGACGCTATCGGCGTCGGAGGAGAGCGCCACCAGCGCCCGCTACAATCGCGAGGTGGTCGCGCTGAGCACGATGGCGACGGTGGCCAATACCTATTTCCAGGTGCTGGCGGCGCAGGACCAGATCAAGGTCACCCGCCGCAACCTGGCGGCGGCCGAACGCATTCTTGCGCTGATCAAATCGCAATTCGCCGGCGGCACCGCCTCGCAGCTCGATCTGTCGCAGCAGGAGGCGCTGGTCGCGACGCAACGCGCGGCGATCCCGCCGCTCGAAGTAACGGTCGGGCAGAACAGCGCGGCGCTCGCGGTGCTGGTGGCGCGTGCGCCGGCCAATTTCACGGTGCGCGGCGGCAGCACCATGCAGATCGCAGTGCCGCGAGTGACGCCCGGGCTGCCGTCGGAATTGCTCTATCAGCGGCCTGACGTCCGCCAGGCCGAGGCGCAATTGGCATCCTCCAATTTCAGCGTCGACGCGGCGCGCGCGGCGTTCTTCCCGCAGATCCAGCTGACCGGCACCACGGGCTTCCAGAGTGCGGCGCTGGCCTCGCTGTTCGCGCCGGGCGCCTGGTACTACACGCTGGCCGCAGGGCTGACCCAGCCGCTGTTCGACGGTTTCCTGCTGGAGAGCCAGTTCAAGCTCGCCAAGGGCCAGCAACTGCAAAACCTGCAGGCCTATCGCAAGGCGGTGCTGTCGGCTTTCGCCGACGTCGAGAAGGCCCTGATCGCGCTGCAGAAGTACACACTGCAGGAGCGCCTGCAATCCGACGTCGTCGCCGCCTCGCGCAAGGCATTCGAGGTCGCCGAGACGCAATTGCGCGGCGGCACGGTCAATCTCATCACGGTGCTGCAGGCGCAGCAGACGCTGTTCACCGCCGAGAACAATTTGGTCACGGTCAGGCTCAACAAGCTGCTGGCGGCGAGCAGCTTGTTCCAGGCGCTCGGCGGCGGCTGGACGCCTGCCGGCACGCTCGCGGCGGCAGTGCCATGAGGTCGGTCATGCAGCGGTTTATCGCACCCGTCGTCATGGCCCTCTTGGCCCTCGTCGCCGCGCTGGGCGCGCCTGCCGGCACCGCCAGCGCGCAGCAGCGGCCGCCCAACAGCGTGCCGCTGGCCTTCGGCATGAGCACCGATCAGGCCAGCCAGTCACTCGGCGTTCCCTTGAATTACGTTCGCGGCACGCCGGGCAACGAGCTGTTCGTGGCGCTGCCCAATGTCAGGGGCAGCGTGCTGTCGCGGCGCAGCGACGGGCTCTATCTGCAATTCGGCAAGGGGCGCCTGATCGCCTGGAAGGGCGACTGGGGGACCAATCCGCAATGAGGGCTTTGACGATGACCGCCATCAGAGCACTGATCGCCTGCGCCGCCATCGCGCTTGGCACGGCTGCTGCGTCTGCCCAGGAATTCGCGCCGCAACGGCCGCTGCGCTACGGCAGCACCGGCGGGGCGTATTTCGACGGCAGGAATGATGATCGCGATTTCCGCAGCAACGGCTCGTTTCCGGGCAGCTTTGCCGCCGATCCCTTCAGCGCGGGTTTCGGCGCGGCCGGCCTGTTCGGCTCGACGCCCTATCACTCGGCGCGGCCGTATCCGTCGCAGGTGATCTTCGGTGCGCCATGTCAGGATTGCCGGCCGTATCGCGCGCGGCGGCACCGCGACAGGCATGATTGACGCATTTGGACCTTTAGCTCTGAAGGTCGTCGATGATGCGCGGCTTCATCCAGCCGACCTTGTCGATGATCTCCCTGCGCAGGGTGTCCTTTTCCATCTCGTATTCTTCATGGGACGCGTCTCGGCCACCGCTCGCGGTGATTCCGAACGTCTCGAGCAGGGCATTGTGCCGCGCCTTCCACCCGATCACATGCTCGATCATGGTCTGCGTGACGGCCGGCAGGAAGCCGGGATGGCCGGCCAGGCCGCATGACGCCGTGGTCTGCGGATCTGATGCCAGCATGATCACGTTCCACTCGTCATAGCCGATCAGATCCATCTGGCCGTAGAGAAACGCGCCATGCGGCCCGTCCCAGATCTTCTGATCGATGACCAGGAACGGCACCGCGTTGCAGTGGCCGTGGCGCGCCGTCATGTCGCGGTTGAAGGCCTCGGTGCGCCCCTGCAGCCGCTTGTTGGCCGCGGCGAACACGGCGAGCCGATTGTCCGACGTCGGCGCGATGCCGCCGGCGTCTTCAGGCGCGAAACCGGCATCACGCAGCATCGGCCCGATCCGCGGATCGTCCCATTGCTTCTTGTGAAACGCAGGCGCCGCGACGTCGCGGTTCGGTGCCGGACGCTCGGCCTCCTTGAGCTCGCCCAAGGTCTCCTGCTTCTTTCCGAAAACCACCCTGCGCCCGAACATATCTGCCGTTCCTGCCAAGTCGGGGGAAAAGCCTGGCAAACAATGCCGAGATTTCCCTTAATTGGTCAGGGCCGGCAGTTGCGATCGAGCGACAGGGTGACGCAGCCGTTAAGGGCAACGCGACAAATCGATCAATCCGGGAACAGCAACGCCAAAGCGCGATGAGATTGAGGATCCGTCATCGCGCCTTAGCTTTTATTTGAGCATGATCTTCTCGGAAAACCGTTTCACACTTTTCCGGATCATGCTCTAGCTGGCGGCGGCGCTTGTCGATTTTGCCGGGGCCGGGCTGACGCGGGCAAACCGCACCACGAAGCGGGTGCCGGTGTGGGCCGGGTCGCGCTCGACGCTGGCGTCGAGCTTGGCGGCCATCGCCGCGACGATGCGCTGGCCCATGCCGGTGCCGCGCGGGTCGGCCTTGTCGTCAAAACCGACGCCTTCGTCGCTGATCGAAAGCTGCAGGTCGTCGCCCTGCGGCTTGAGCTCGACATGGATCGGGCCCGCGCCGTCCGGATAGGCGTATTTCACGGCGTTCATCACCAGCTCGTTGACGATGATGCCGATCGCGACCGCACGGTCGGGATCGATCTCGATCGGGCCGGCGTTGAGCGTCAGCCGCGACATCTTGTTGCCCTCGGCCGATCGCCTGAGATCCTCGAGCAGCGCCTCGAGATACTGGTTAAGCATCACCGTCTTGAAATCGTGCGAGGTGTAGAGGCGGCGGTGCACCTGGGCTACGGCGGCGACGCGGCCCATCGCGTTGGTCAGCGCCGCCTTGACGTCCTGCTGGCTCGCGGAGTTGGCCTGCAGGTGCAGCAGCGAGGCGATGATCTGCAACGAATTGCCGACGCGATGGTTGACCTCGCGGAGCAGAACCTCGCGCTCCGCAGCCAGCGCAGCGTAGCGGTCGCGCGAGGCATGCACCTCGGCCTCGGCCTCGTCGCGCGCCTTCTGGATCGCGGCCTGCCGGATCGCGCCGTTCACCGCGACCTGGAGCAGGGGGATGAATTCGCCTCTGACATCCTTGACCAGATAGTCCGCCGCACCGGCCTTCAGCGCGGTGACGGCGATCGCCGAATCCTGCGAGGCGGTGACGAACACCACCGGCGGGGCGTCGGCTACCTTGAGGATCTGCTCCAGCGTCTCCAGCCCGTCGAGCCCCGGCATGACCTGATCGAGCGCGATGACGTCGATGCCGCCCTGGGCGAGCCGGTCGAGACCTTCCTGGCCGCTAGCGGCATGCACGACCTTGTAGCCCGCGCGCGTCAGCCCGCGTTCGACCAGGCGCGCCAGCGCCGCGTCGTCGTCGATATAGAGCAGTGTCGGCGTTGCGCTGGTCATAGCGAAGCTGGCGGCACCTGAATCACGGAAAAGAACAGGCCAAGCTGACGAATGGCGTTGGCAAAGCTTTCGTAGTTCACCGGCTTGGTGATGTAGACGTTGCACCCGAGTTCGTAGCAACGCTTGATCTCCTGGCTGTCGTCGGTCGTGGTCAGCACGACCACTGGCGTCGACTTGAGATGCTTGTTCTCCTTGACCCGCTTCAGAATATCGATGCCGGTCATGTCAGGCAGATTGAGATCAAGCAGGATGAGCAGGGCCTGGCCCTTGCGCTCGACGGCGCTGCCATCCTTGCCGAACAGGTAGTTCACCGCCTCTGTACCGTTGGTGAACGGGACGATCTCATTGTTGACACCTGAGCGCCGGATATTCCGCTCAATCAGGCGGGCATGGCCCTCGTCGTCCTCGATCATGATGATGGTGACTGGATCGCTCATGATTCCTTATCCCGGTGCTTGCCTGACCATTTGATAGGCAGCGTGATCGTGAATGTGCTGCCGTTGTGGAGTTCGGATGCTACCGACATGGTGCCGCCCAGTCTGCGCACAAGTGCGCGGACATGGGCAAGGCCGATGCCCTGACCGGGCTTGTCCTGGGTTCCGGCCCGCCGAAACAGATCGAAGATGCGCTGGTGGTCCTTCGGATCGATGCCGCGGCCGTTGTCGGCGACCTCGAAGATCGCAAAGCCCAGCTTGGTGCGGCCCTCGATCGAGATCTCTCCGGGAACGCCGTCCCGGAGGTACTTCAGGGCATTGTCGATCAGGTTAGAGAAGATCTGCTCCAGCGCGAGGCGGTCGCTGACGATATTCGGCAGCGTGCCGACCTCAATGGTCGCATTGGCCTCGACCGCCTGATGGGCGACCGTCTTGACGATGCCGTCGATCAGCTCGCGGAGATCGATCCGCTCCGGCTTGAACTCGCGGCGGCCCTCGCGGGTGAGATTGAGGATCGCGCTGATCAGGCGATCCATCTTGGCGATCGACGACTTGATGAAGCTGAGCGATTCGTTGAAATCGTCGGACAGCTGCTTGTCGGAGCCTTCGAGCTCGGGCTCGGCCACATCGGTGGCGTCTTCCGGCATCGCCGGCGCCAGCGAGGCGGTGCGACTGAGCGTGGCGATGCGCTTGAAGATGTCGCCGCGCAATTCCTCCAGTTCGCTGGTGAAGCCCATGATGTTGACCAGCGGCGAGCGCAGATCGTGGCTGACGATATAGGCGAAGCGCTGGATTTCCTCGTTGGCCTCGCGCAGGTCCGCGGTGCGCTCGTCAACAATGGTTTCGAGATTGACTTTGCTGTCGCGCAGCTTGGCCTCGGCCTCGTCGCGTGCCCGCGAGGATTGCCGCAGCAGCACGACCGAGAGGGCGGCAAGCGCCAGCACCATGCAGGAGCCGGCGATGGTGACCGAGGACGCCAGCACCTGGGTCTTGTCAGCAGTTGCGGTTCGCATCGCCAGCAGGCGATCCTCCTCGGTGCGCATGTCGCGGCCGATCCCGGCGATCGCCTCCAGCGCGTCGGTCGATGTGGCTTTGCGCAGGATGTCGACGCTGGTGGCGACGTCATTGTTCTTGACGCGCTCGATGGTGAGGGCGAACTCGGCCAGCCGTTGCTCGGCGGCGGACTTTAGCTTCGCGGCATTGGCGACCTGCGCCGGATTATCGGCGGTCATCATCTGAAGATGATTGAGCGCGGCCGGGATTCTTGCTGCCGCGGATTCGTACTCGGCGAGGTACTGCGGTGCTGATGTCAAAAGATAGGCCCTGGTCGCGCTTTCGGCGCGCCTGATGTCAACCAGCAGGTTGGCGACCTCGCTCTCGGTCTCGACGGTATGGACGACCCACGCGTAGTCTTCGCGCGCCTTGTTGACCAGCAGCACGGACGCCACGCTGATCGCGACCAGCACGAAAAATCCCGCCGAGAGCAGCAGGATCTGCAACGTGGATCTACGTCGTGAAACCGGTGTCACGACGATCTCTTCACGGGAGTGGGATTCAATGCGTCCCCGTCGAAAGCCAATACCCCTCAAATACGCTTGAAGAGGGCCCTCGGTTCCACCCGGTTCCAAACTATTTTGCGGAGGAGGGCTGACCGGCGAGATACTGCTCCAGCCAGTGGATATGATAGTCGCCTTCGATGATGTCGGGCTCGCGCACCAATGCGCGAAACAGCGGCAGCGTCGTCTCGATTCCGTCGACCACCATTTCGTCCAACGCCCGGCGCAGCCGCATCAGGCATTCGCCTCGGGTCTTGCCGTGCACGATCAGCTTGCCAACCAGCGAGTCATAATAGGGCGGAATCACGTAGCCCTGATAGACGGCGGAATCGATCCGCACGCCGAGGCCGCCCGGCGGATGGAATTGCGTGATCCGTCCGGGCGAAGGACGGAAGGTCTGCGGATTCTCCGCATTGATGCGGCACTCGATGGCGTGGCCGATGATCGCGATGTCGCTCTGCCTGGCCGGCAGATCGCCGCCGGCGGCAATCCGGATCTGCTCCAGCACCAGATCGATATCGGTGATGCTTTCGGTGACGGGATGTTCGACCTGGATGCGGGTGTTCATTTCGATGAAATAGAACTCGCCGTCCTCGTAGAGGAATTCGATGGTGCCGACGCCGAGATACTTCATATCTCGCATCGCCTTGGCGCAGGTCTCGCCGATCCTGGCGCGCGCGGCCGCCGCGAGCACGGGCGAGGGGCCTTCCTCCCAGACCTTCTGGTGGCGGCGCTGCAGCGAGCAGTCGCGCTCGCCGAGATGGATAGCGCCGCCACGGCCGTCGCCGAGAATCTGGATCTCGATATGGCGCGGCTTCTGCAGGTATTTCTCCAGATAGACCGAGGCATCGCCGAACGCCGACTTGGCCTCGTTGGCCGCGGTCGAGAGCGCCAGCGCAAGATCGGCCTCGCTGTGTGCGACCTTCATGCCGCGGCCGCCGCCGCCGGCTGCGGCCTTCACCAGCACCGGAAACCCGATCTCCTTCCCGATCGCGAGCGCATCGGCCTCCGAGGTCACCGCGCCGTCGGAGCCTGGCACCACGGGGATGCCGAGCCGCTTGGCGGTCTTCTTGGCTTCGATCTTGTCGCCCATCAGGCGGATGTGCTCGGCCTTCGGTCCGATGAAGCCCAGATTGTGATCCGCGAGGATCTCGGCGAAGCGCGCATTCTCCGACAGGAAGCCGTAGCCGGGATGCACGGCGTCGGCGCCAGTGATCTCGCAGGCGGCGAGCAGCGCCGGTACGTTGAGGTAGGAATCCTTCGACGGCGGCGGGCCGATGCACACGCTCTCGTCGGCGAGCCGCACATGCATGGCATCGGCGTCGGCGGTGGAATGCACCGCGACGGTCGCGATGCCGAGTTCCTTGCAGGCGCGCAGCACGCGCAGCGCGATCTCGCCGCGATTGGCTATGAGGATCTTGTCGAACATCGCAGCGCCTGACGTTGACGGAAGTTATTCAATGATGACCAGCGGCTCGCCGAATTCGACCGGCTGGCCGTCCTCGACGAGGATCTGCGTCACGGTGCCGGCGCGCGGCGAGGGGATCTGGTTCATCGTCTTCATCGCCTCGATGATCAGAAGCGTCTGGCCGGCCGAGACCTTGGCGCCGACTTCAATGAACGGCTTGGCGCCCGGCTCGGGCGACCAATAGGCGGTGCCGACCATTGGCGAAGGCACCGCGCCCGGGTGCTTGGCAAGGTCGGTCGTAGCGGCGACGGCGGCAGCCGGCACCGCCACCGGCGCAGCAACCGCGTGCACGGCTGACGGCACGGAGGCCGCGATGCTGATGTTGCGCGCGACGCGGACGCGCAGGCCGGCGCGCTCGATCTCGATCTCGGTGAGGTTGGTCTCGGCAAGCAAAAGCGCGAGCTCGCGAATGAGGACGCTGTCGTCGCTCTTCGCGTCATTCTTGGATTTTGCGGCTGATTTGTCGTCTGGCTGGCGCGCCATGTTGTTTGATCCGAAATCTCTGTCTGGTGACGGGGAACGTCAGGATTGACGATTAACTCTTTGCCCTGACATCGCTCTTGGCACCGATCTTGGTGGCGAGGCCGATGATGGCGAGCCGGTAGCCGTCGATGCCGAAGCCGCAAAGCGACGCGAAGGCGGCTTTAGCAGTGAACGAGTGGTGCCGGAAGCTCTCGCGGGCGTGGATGTTGCTGACATGGACCTCGATGGCCGGAATCTTCACCGCGACCAGCGCGTCATGCAGCGCGATCGAGGTATGGGAGTAGCCGCCGGCATTGATGATGATGCCGACCGCCTTCTTGGCGTGGGCTTCATGGATGAAGTCGATCAGCTCACCCTCGCGATTGGACTGCCGGCAGTCGACGGTCAGTCCGAACTGGCGCGCAGTGTCTGCGCACAGCTTCTCGACGTCAGCGAGAGTAGCGTGGCCGTAGGTTTCCGGCTCCCGCGTCCCCAGGAGATTGAGGTTCGGGCCGTTCAGCACATAGATGGTTCCGGCAGCAGCCATTCCAAACATTCCTGCCAAAGTTTCCGGCCAAAGGTTCCGATGGGGGGTCCGACAAGGGGTGAGGCGGGCCGGGTTATAGGTAACAACCGGCCGCAGGGGAAGTCTTTAGGTGAAATAGGAACGTCTTCAACAGCTTCTCCCTGGCTGTCAGGTGGTCCCTGTAACCTACGGAAATTGCTGATTAACCAAACTTAACGGAAGACGTGCCGGGGCGCCGCCCCGGCGCGCCATCCACCGGTGACTGCGGGGCGGGACCAATGCAAAACCCCCGCCCCAAGAAGGGGCGGGGGTCGGGATCGTGCCGAGGGTCACCTGGCACCCTCGCGTCGAGGCCAATCAGCCCTCGAGGATGTAGACGATCTCGTGGGTCTGCGGCTCCACGATGATGTAGCGGCCCTTGACCAGGATGAACTCATAGCCGCGCCACTGCGGGTAGATCGTCACGACCCGCTCCGGCAGCGGGTAGAAGTGCACGTCGGCAGGGACGCGGGTGCCGACCGCCACGTTGAAGTTCACGTTGGTGGCTTCGGTGACGTGCTCCGACCTGATCGCGGTCGAGATCTCGGTGCGCTTCTCGGCCGGCGGAGCCGCGGTGGCCGACGTCGCCGCATTACCCGTCGTGGTCTGGGTGCGGCTGGTGTCGTTGGTCTGCGCGCGGTTGGTATTGTCGGCCGGGCTCTTGGTCTGAGCATTCTGGTTGGTGGTGGCACCGCTCTTGTCGCGGGTTTCGGCGGCGTTGTTGCGATCGCGGCCCTCACGGGTTTCCGCGTTCATCTTGCCGCTCTTGTCACGCTCCTCGGCCTTCATGTTGCCGCTCTTGTCGCGGCCCTCGGCCTTCATGTCCTTCGAGCCCTCCCGGGAGCCCTTGGTGGCCTCGTTCTCCGAGCTCATGCCTTTCCTTTGGGTGCTGTCCTCCGCACCCTTGGTGGCCGTGCCCGACTTCTCGGACTCGGCGCCCTTCGTGCTCGGGGACTGACCGGTCGTGGAATGCTCGGAACCCTTCATGCCACCCGAATCGTGCTGCATCGTGCCAGACGATGCGCCACCGGACGGTGCGCTGTGCTGCATGCTCGCGCCGCCGCCAGCCCCGGACTCCTTGTTGGCGCCGCCGGCGCCCTGTGCATTCGCGAAACCGGTGCCGGCGATCAGGGCCGCCGCAGCAACCGAAATCAGAAAGCGGTTTGTCATCATGTTCCTCCTCGTTTTTCAGCATTGCCCGCGCCGACAACGAGAGAGGATGTGCGATGTTCCTGTTGATTTACGGTTCCCCGCGTTTGGTATCCTATGTGAATGCGCGATGAACGCGTGCGCATTTCAACCGCATGCCCAGTCGAACCCCATACTCGCAAGATCGAGCTGGCCGTTGCCGCCGCCGAAATTGAAGCCGCCGAAATGCTCCTCGATCTCGAGATAGGTCGCGCTGAATTTCGGCGTCCATTGGTTCGGAAACATGGTGCCGCCGAGATGGTTGCGGCCATGCAACCGTTCGAGACCGTGCGCGCTGCCGTGCTCGCCATAGGGCGCGATGTAGTCGCCGAGCTCACCCTTGTGTCAGCAGATGATCGCGCGGCGGCTTGCCGACATTGGTCCGTTTGTTGGCGACGGCCCTTGGTTGCGGCCCGCGCCGCGCTGGTTCGATGCGTGCGATCAAAAATCCGGCTGCCTGGCAGCCGGATTTTGTTGAATGAACGCGCTTGGAGCGGCGATCAGCAGGTCGCCTTGCCGCACCGGGCGATGCCGATCTTCTCTTTGAGATTGTCGACGCCGACCGCGCCGACCACGACCTGCTTGCCGATCACGTAGCTCGGCGTGCCGTTCATGCCCATGGATTCGGCGAGCCGGAAGTTCTCCTCGATGGTCGCCTTGACCTCGGGGCTCGCCATGTCCTTCTCGATCTTCGTCATGTCGAGACCGACCTCCTTGGCGACCGCCAGCGCCCGCGCCTTGTCGGCGGCGCCGCGGCCGCCCAAGAGCTTCTGGTGAAACTCGAGATACTTCTTACCAGTCGGATCCTGCATCCGCACGGCGACCGCGACCTGCGCGGCCTCGACCGAGCCCTGGCTCAGCACCGGGAATTCCTTCAGCACGACCTTCAGCTTCGGATCCGATTTCATCAGGTCCATCATGTCGGCCATTGCGCGCTTGCAGTAGCCGCAATTGTAATCGAAGAACTCGACGAAGGTGACGTCGCCGTCCTTGTTGCCGAGCAGGACGCCGCGCGGCGAATTGAAGATGGTGTCGGCGTTCTTGGCAACGCTCTGCTCATGCTTCTCGGCTTCGGCGGCGGCCTGCCGCTTGCTGAGCTCGTTCATCGCCTCTTCGAGCACCTCGGGATGGGCGATCAAATAGTTGCGCACGATGGTCTCGATGTCGCCGCGCTGGGTGTCGTTGAAGCTCTGCGCGGACGCCGACAGCGGTGTGGCGCAGATGCCGAGCGCGAGCAGGGCAGGGGCAAGAAAACGAAGCGCTGGCATGGCGAAATCCTTGTTCGAGATGGCCCGAAATGCGGCTGAGCCGTGGGCCGGTTTCAGTGATCGTTGTATGGAACTACGGTTTATTTCTAGTTGTTTTTCTGACCCGGCATCGGCTTGGCGCTCACAATGTCGTCAGCTTTGACCCACCCGGGCGTGCCGATCGCGAACCGCGTCTTGGCCCGCGACGCCAGCTCGCGGGCGGTCTTGGCGTCGCCACGCAGATAGGCCGCCTGCGCCGAGGCGAGGTCGGCCTGGGCGTAGTCGCCCTTGCGGCCATAGGCCATTGCGAGCTGGGTATAGCCCAGCGGCGCCTCGGGCTCGCGCGCCACGGCGGCACGCAGCATATTGATCGCCTCGTCGGTCAGGGCCTTGTTGTCGGAGGCAACCAGCGCCTGGCCGAGCAGCATCTCGATCAGCGGCGCGCTGCCGGAAAGCTGCACCGCGCGGCGCAGCGGCGCGATGGCCTCGGCCGGCCGGCCGCCTTCGAGCAGCGCCTGGCCGCGCAACTCGTAGAAATAGGGGTTGTTGGGCTGCGCCTGGATCAAGCCGTCGATCTGCGCGATCGCCGAACGCAGGTCGCCGTGCAGGTAGGTGGCGATCGCGCGCGCATAGCGCGCCGGCAGGCTGGTGTTGGTCAGCGGATAGCGGCGATACACCGTGTCCTGCCGCTCCATGAAGCCGGAGATCTTGGCGCGCATCATGTCGTGACGCAGCTGCAGCGCCGGATCGTCCTTCTTGTCCCAATAGGGGCTGGAGCGCGCCAGCTCCTCCAGCGCGGAGACGCGGTCGACCGGCATCGGGTGCGATTGCAGATAGGGGTCGGCGCCGCGCGCGGCGAACAGGCTCTCGTCGGTGAAGCGCTTGAATGTCTCGTACATGCCGCGGGCAGACTGGCCGGTCGCGGTCAGGAATCTGACGCCGGCACGGTCCGCGTTCTCCTCCTGCTGGCGCTGGTAGGACAGCAGCGTGCGCTGAATCACCGATTGCGGCGCCGAGATCGCGGCGGCGCCCGCGCTGGAGAGGCCGCTGCCACCGCCGCCGCCCGCGGCACCCGCGGCCAGCGCGCCGACGCCGAGCAGCATCGCGATGATCATCTGGGTCTGCGCCTGCGCCAGTTGCTCGCGCATCTTGGCGAGATGACCCCCGGCCAGATGGCCCGTCTCATGCGCCAGCACGCCGATAATCTGGTTCGGCGTCTCCGATTGCAGCAGCGCGCCGTAATTGACGAAGATGCGGCGGCCATCCGCGACGAAGGCGTTGAACGAGCTCTCGTTGATGATGACGATCTGGATGTTCTGCTTCTCGAGACCCGCGGCGCGCAGGATCGGCCTGGTGTATTCGCGCAGCAACTGCTCGGATTCGGTGTCGCGCAGCACCGGCGGCCCCTTCTGCTGCTGGGCTTGCGCGGGGACGACGGGGCCGATTGCGAGCGCGACCGCGGTCAGCAATGCGGTCAGCTTGACGGTCCCGGTGCGGCGCGTGAGGCGGAACAGCATGGGCGATCTATCGGCAATGACCGGCCGCACCGGCGTGAAGCCGGGTTCCGGGTCCGACCGGATCAGGCGCGTGGCGCAGTCTGTTGTTTTTGCAGCTCTTCTTCACGCGAACCGGGTATGCACTTGTATTTACTTGGCCTGAAAGCGTTATAAGGAGCCACCGAATGCGGCCAGTCTGGGGCGGGTCGCAGGAAGCGGGAACCCAAATCCGGCAGTGGCCGTGCAATAGCAGAAATCCATGCGTGAAGCGACAGCGAGAGACCGTGTGAGCAGCCTTTTGAAAGCGTCCGGCCGGAGCGACGTTCCGCCGTTCATGGTGATGGACGTGATGGCCGCCGCGGCGCGAATCGAGGCTGCGGGCGGCCACGTCATCCATATGGAGGTGGGGCAGCCGGCCGCGTCCGCGCCGAAGCCTGCAATTGCCGCCGCGCAGGCCGCGCTTGTCGACGGGCGGATCGATTACACCTCGGCGCTCGGCATTCCCTCACTGCGCGCGCGCATCGCCCGGCACTACAGCGACACATATGGCTGCACGGTCGATGCCGAGCGCATCATCGTCACGACGGGCTCGTCCGGCGGGTTCATCCTGGCGTTCCTTGCGATGTTCGAGCCGGGCGACCGGGTCGCGGTCACCGTGCCCGGCTATCCGCCGTACCGGCACATCCTGACGGCACTCGGCTGCGAGCCGGTGCTGATCGAGACCTCCGGCGCTACCCGCCACGCGCTGACCGGCGAGGCGCTGCTGGCCGCCCATCGCAAGGCGCCGTTGAAGGGTGTTCTGGTCGGCAGCCCCGCCAATCCGACCGGCACCATGATGTCGCGCGAGGCGCTGTCGAGCCTGATGGCGGCCGCCGACGGCGCCGGCATCCGCTTCATCTCCGACGAGATCTATCACGGGCTCGATTATGCATTCCCGGCGGTGACGGCGGCGGAGCTGTCGCCGAACGCGCTCGTGATCAACTCGTTCTCGAAGTATTTCTGCATGACCGGCTGGCGGGTCGGCTGGATGGTGGTGCCCGACATGCTGGTGCGGCCGATCGAGCGGCTGCAGCAGAATTTGTCGATCTCGGTGCCGACGCTGTCGCAGATCGCGGCCGAAGCGGCGTTCGAAGGCCGCGAGGAGATGGAGGCGATCAAGCGCGGCTATCAGGAGAACCGCCGCATCCTGATCGAGGGGCTGCCGAAGGCCGGGCTGACCAAGTTCTTGCCCGCCGACGGCGCATTCTATCTCTATGCTGACGTCTCCGACTTCACCTCCGACAGCTTCGCCTTTGCCAGTGAGATGCTCGAGAAGGCCCGTGTCGCAGCGACCCCGGGCGTCGATTTCGACCCGATCCACGGCCGCGCCTTCATTCGTTTTTCCTATGCCCGTTCGGCCGCGGATATGCAGGAAGCAGTTGCGCGGATCGCGCATTGGCTTAAATAGCGCCCAATCTTCAAGAGCCTTCCATCTTGGCGGTTCGATCGGTTTCGCGCACCGGCCCTGGTTTCGGCAGGGGGGGGCAACGCGACAGATCGCCGCGGATAAACCGCAAGGCCCACACAGTTCCATTTGACTTGAACGGCTAAGTTGATCTTGGCTATTTCCGCCATTTCTGAGGGGGAGTGAAACATGGCAACGGCAACCGTTGCCACGGCTGCACCGGCCAGCGCCGGTGGCAAGCCGTGGTACAAGATTCTCTACGTCCAGGTCCTGATCGCGATCGTGCTCGGCGCGCTGGTCGGCGCGTTCTGGCCGTCGCTTGCCACCAATGAGTGGATCAAGGCGCTCGGCGACGGCTTCATCAAGCTGATCAAGATGGTGATCGCGCCGATCATCTTCTGCACGGTGGTCTCGGGCATCGCCCATATACAAGATGCCAAGAAGGTCGGCCGCATCGGCGTCAAGGCGCTGGTCTATTTCGAGGTGGTCTCGACCTTCGCGCTGGTGATCGGACTGCTGGTCGGCAATATCGTGAAGCCGGGCGCGGGCTTCGGCAATGCGGCGGCCAACGCGCAGGCGGTTGCCGGCTATGCCAAGCAGGCGGAGGCGCAGAAGAGCGTCGACTTCGTGCTGCACATCATCCCGGACACCGTCGTCGGCGCCTTCGCGCAGGGCGAGATCCTGCAGGTGCTGCTGTTCTCGGTGCTGTTCGGCTTTGCGATCATGGGCCTCGGCGAGCGCGGTCACACCATCCGCTCGTTCATCGACGATGCCGCGCATGCGGTGTTCGGCGTGATCTCGATCGTGATGCGGGCGGCGCCGATCGGTGCGTTCGGCGCGATGGCCTTCACCATCGGCAAGTTCGGCACCGGCGCGATCCTCAATCTGATGGGGCTGATCGCGACGTTCTATCTGACCGCGGCACTGTTCGTGTTCGTGGTGCTCGGCATCATCGCGCGGGTCGCGGGGTTCTCGATCTTCAGGTTCCTGGCCTACATCAAGGACGAACTCCTGATCGTGCTCGGTACCTCGTCCTCGGAGAGCGCGCTGCCGTCATTGATGGAGAAGCTCGAACGGCTCGGCTGCTCGAAATCCGTGGTCGGCCTCGTGGTGCCCACGGGCTATTCGTTCAACCTCGACGGCACCAACATCTACATGACGCTGGCGACGTTGTTCATCGCGCAGGCGCTCGGCTTCGACCTCACCTTTGGCCAGCAGATCACCATCCTGATCGTGGCGATGCTGACCTCGAAGGGCGCCTCCGGCATCACCGGCGCGGGATTCATCACGCTGGCGGCGACGCTTGCGGTGGTCGATCCGCGGCTGGTGCCGGGCATGGCGATCGTGCTCGGCATCGACAAGTTCATGAGCGAGTGCCGCGCGCTGACCAATCTGTGCGGCAACGGCGTCGCCTGCGTGATCGTCGCCTGGTGGGAGGGCGAGCTCGACCGCGACAAGCTCAACGCCAATCTCGCCCGGCAGATCGATCCGACCGACATGGAGACGGCGGTGACGACGGACTGAGTCGCAGAGCTAAAGCATATGAGACTAGGTTGAGCTGCAACGGCGTCGAAAGTTCACCTCTCCCCGCCGGGGAGAGGTGAACCGAAACCGCGCCAAGCCGATTCAATCAAAACTCATCCCGCTTTAGAACCGGTCCAACCGATATGGCGAGGTGTCCACGGCGGATGCCTCGCCGTTCATCGTTTCGGCGAGCACGCGCGCCGTTGCCGGGCCGAGCGTGAAGCCCTGATGGCCGTGGCCGAAATTGACCCACAGCCCGCGATGCCGCGGCGCGGGTCCCAGCACCGGCAGCATGTCGGTGGTGCAGGGGCGGGTGCCGAACCACGGCTCAGGCTCGACGCGGCTGCCGATCTCGAGCAGCTCGCGCGCGGCGGCTTCGGCGTAGCCGAGCTGGATCGGCGTCGCCGGTGCGTCGGGGCCCGTCAACTCCGCGCCGGTCGTGATGCGGATGCCCTTGGCCATTGGCGCCATCGCATAGCCATTCGCGGTGTCGACCAGCGGCAGGTCGAGCGAGCGGCCGCCCTGGTAGTGCATGTGGTAGCCGCGCTTGCGCACCAGCGGAATGCGGTAGCCGAACTTGCGCAGCAATTGCGGTGACCACGGCCCGAGCGTGACGACGACATGGGCGGCATCGATGCGACCGCCCGCGGTGTCGACCGACCAGCCGGATGGCGTCTGCGCCAGTGTCTGCGCATCGCCGTTCAGCAACGTGCCGCCGAGGCGCTCGAACAATCCGGCATAGGCCGAGACCAGACCGCCGGGGTCCGACACGGTCCACGGCCCGAGCCAGTGAATGGCGCCGGGCAGGTCGTCGCGCAGCAACGGCTCCGCCTTGGCGAGCGCCTTGCCGTCCAGCACGCGGAACGTCACGCCGAAGTCGCGCTGGTTCTCTTCGGCGACTGCGATCGCCTGCTCCAGCGCCACGGGATCGCGATGCAGCAGGCGATAGCCGCCGCGGCGGATCAGGTTGTCGGCATGGGCTTCGCGGATCAGCGTGTCATGCTCGGCGGTGGCGTGGGCGATCAGGCGCGCCCAGGCGATGGTGGCTTCGCGGTGCCGCTCGGGCGTCGAGTTCCACCAATAGCGTAGCAGCGGACCGGCGTGCCGCGGCAGCGAGGCGAGGCGATAGCGCACATCATTGGTCCGCCCCATCGCGATCCGGGCGAGGACGGCGGGATCGCGCGGCATCGGGTAAGGCCGCACCGCCTCGCTCTGGATGATGCCCGCATTGCCGTAGCTGGTCTCGCGGCCGGGCTCCCTGCGGTCGACGAGCGTGATCGACCAGCCGCGGCGCTGCAAATGCAGCGCGGTGCTGACGCCCACCATGCCGCCGCCAAGAACGATCGCGCTTTGCATCGGAATCCGTCTCCGTCAGGCTCCGTTACGCCGGGCTCTGACGAACGGAATGCTGTCCAATAAAAACGCCCGGTGTGAAACCGGGCGTTTTGACTTGCAGGAGCCTTAGTTGCCGCCGCCGAAGCGGCGCGACCACCAGCCCTTGCGGGCCGGAGCCTCGGTCGCGGCGGCTGGCGCCGGCTCGGCAGTTGCCGCTGCCGCGGGTTCAGGGGCGGTTTCCACCGCCGGGCTCTGAGCCAGCGCCGGCGCGTCGGGCTGCGGGCTCGATGCGAAGCTGACCTTTTCGCGGACTGTGGAGCGGCGGCGCTGCGCGCGGTCGCTTTCGGCGGCAGTGTCCTCGGCGGCTGCGGCCGGAGCCTCCGGCGCAGGCGCCGCAACGGCGGTCTCGACCGGCTGCCATTCCGGCGGCGCGGCCACCAGCTCGGGCTGCACGAGCGAGGGAGCCGGCTCCGCGTCATGGCTATCGAAATCGGCGACTGCCTCAGTGGCTTCGGACGCCGGCGCCGGGCTCAACTCGTCGGAGATCGATCCGGCGAGCCCGTCATCCGGTCCGCCGCTGCCGCGCCGGCGGCGGCCGCCACGACGTCCGCGGCGGCGCGGGCGGCGATCGCCATTGCCGGCCTGGTCGTCGCGGGCTGCGCCCTGCTGCTCGTCGCCTTCTTCCTCATCGCCTTCGGCATCGCCGGCGGCAACCGCCTCGCTGCCTTCGGGCAGGACGTGCATGAGGTCGCCGTCCTCGCGCGGTTGCTGCGCGCCGTCGCGCGCTTCGCTGCCACCCCCGCGGCCACGGCGCCGGCGGCGGCGCTTGCGGCGCTGACCGTCGCCTTCGCCCTCGGCCGCGCCTGATTCCTCGCCGGCCGCGCGGTCGTCGGCGAGCCCTTCGGTCTCGTCGGTCTCGATCTCGGCCTCGTAGTCGAACAGTTCTTCCTCGTCGTCGGCCTCGTCGGCCGGCGCCGGTGCGGCAGCGGCCTGCGCGGCAAGCAGCGCCTTGGCGGCTTCGAGCGTATGCACCTGCTCGCCACGATCGATGATGTAGGACTGCTGGCCGTGCACCGTGGCATCCGCAACGATCGACAGCGAGACGCGGAAGGCGTCCTCGAGGTCGCGCAGATGGCCGCGCTTGTGATTGAGCACATAGAGCGCGACATCGGTGCGGGTGCGGACCACCAGATTGTGGGTCGCGCCCTTCATCAGGATTTCCTCGATACCGCGCAAGAGCTGCAGCGCCACCGACGAGACTGAACGGACATGGCCGCTTCCGCCGCATTGCGGGCAGGGCTCGGTCGAGTTCTCCAGCATGCTGGCGCGGATGCGCTGCCGCGACATCTCCAAGAGGCCGAAATGCGAGATGCGGCCGACCTGGATCCGCGCGCGGTCCTGCCGCAGGCAGTCGGACAGCTTGCGCTCGACCGCGCGGTTGTTGCGCTTCTCGTCCATGTCGATGAAGTCGATGACGATCAGGCCCGCGAGGTCACGCAGGCGCAACTGTCGCGCGACTTCTTCCGCGGCTTCCAGATTGGTCTTGAGCGCAGTGTCCTCGATGTGGTGCTCGCGCGTGGCGCGGCCGGAGTTGACGTCGATCGAGACCAGCGCCTCCGTCTGGTTGATCACGATATAGCCGCCGGAGCGCAGCTGCACGGTCGGCGAGAACATCGCGTCGAGCTGGCTTTCGACGCCCATCCGCGAGAACAGCGGCTGGCCGTCGCGATATTGCTTCACCGCGCGCACATTGGCCGGCATCAGCATCTTCATGAAATCGCGCGCTTCGCGATAGCCGGCTTCGCCCGCCACCTGAATCTCGTCGATCTCCTTGTTGTAGAGGTCGCGCAGCGAGCGCTTGATCAGCGAGCCTTCCTCGTAGACCAGGGTCGGCGCCTGCGACTTCAGCGTCAGGTCGCGCACCGTCTCCCACATCCGGATCAGGTACTCGAAATCGCGCTTGATCTCCGGCTTGCTGCGGGAGGCGCCGGCGGTGCGCAGGATGATCCCCATACCCTCCGGCACGTCGAGATCCTGCACCACTTCCTTGAGCCGCGAGCGGTCCTGGGCCGAGGTGATCTTGCGGCTGATGCCGCCGCCGCGCGCGGTGTTGGGCATCAGCACGGCGTAGCGGCCGGCGAGCGACAGATAGGTGGTCAGCGCCGCGCCCTTGTTGCCGCGCTCTTCCTTGACGACCTGCACCAACATCACCTGCCGGCGCTTGATCACTTCCTGGATCTTGTACTGGCGGCGCGGGCGGAACGTGCGCTCCGGAACTTCCTCGAGCACATCGTCGCCGCCGACGGACTCGACGACGTCCTCTTCCTCGCCTTCTTCGCCGTCGTCCTCTTCGTCATCTTCGCCGGCTTCGTCGCCATGCCGGGCTTCCGGCGTGGCCACTTCGGCGACCGCTGCGTATTCGGCGACCGCATGCTCGCCGTCCACGGCGTGCACCTCGTCGCCAGCCACGTGCGGGGCGTCGTCGGCATGCGCGGCGTTTTCCTCGACCTGCTCCTCATGGGCCCGCTCAGGCTCATGATTGACCTCCGCGGCCTCGACGACCTCCGGCGCGGCGGACGCAACGGAGGCCTCGACCACCGCGACGACGGGGTCCGATGAGACGACGGCTGCCGGCGCCTCGCTCAGCGCGGATGCGTGGTCGTGCTCATGGTCGTGGTGGTCATGATCGTGATCATCGGGGCCGTGATCGTCGTGACCATGGTCGTGATGCGCGTGATCGTGCTGATGCTCATGGTCCTCGTGATGCGCATGATCGTGCGCCTCATGCTCGTGACCTTCATGGGCGACCACGTCATGGTCGTGATGCCCGGCATCATGCTCATGATGCTCGGCATCGGCCGGATGTTCGTGCGCCTCGATCGCGGGCTGCGGTGGTGCGTCGGCAGCACCCTCGATCACCTCGCTCTGGACGCGGTCGCCATGGCCGCGGCGGCGGGCATTGCGGTGACGCGAGCGGCGGCGATGACCGCGGTTCTCGTGCTCTTCCTCGGCCTCGCGATGGGCGCGCTCGTCGGCCTCGATCAGCGCCTGACGGTCGGCGACCGGGATCTGGTAGTAATCAGGATGGATTTCGCTGAAGGCCAGGAAGCCGTGACGGTTGCCGCCATACTCGATGAAGGCAGCCTGCAGCGACGGCTCGACGCGCGTAACCTTGGCGAGGTAAATGTTGCCGCGCAGCTGTTTGCGCTGGGCGGTCTCGAAATCAAACTCTTCGACGCGATTGCCGCGGACCACAACGACCCGGGTCTCTTCCGGGTGGGTGGCATCGATCAACATCTTGTTGGGCATTTTGGAACTCTTGACGGCGGCGGGCGCGGATCATGGCGCGCGCAAACTGCGCCGCCCGGTGACGCGACGGTCCACCTGATTCGGGGGTGAGGGGAAGGCCAAAACGCATCTCGCGGCACAGCGCCGGACGGGAACCCACCGGGATGATGCGACGGGCGAGGTTTTCACCTCGCGTCAGCGCGATCATTCGGGAGATCCTGGTCGGCAATGCAGTCTGGCGCATTAAGCGTCGGCCCGTCTAAACATGTTGGCGGCGAGAAATACCGCCGTATCTTTTGCTGAAAGCCCGGCCCGGCGCCGAAGCACCTGCTGGCCATCGCATATCGAGGCCCCAAGGGACCGGATAATCGGTTATGCCGTGTCTCAAACCGTCCCTCTGGCGAGGGAGTGTGTCTGGGACCGGACGCCGCTCGGGCTTGAATCCGCCACTCCGTGTCAGCCGCGCGCGGCGCTGGCTGGGGAGGGACCGGAAAAACACGGCAGGATCTTCGATCTGGAAGGTTCCACCGCTGCACCGGGAGGCTGAACGCGACACAACCGGGAGTACTAGCCGTCAGCATCCCGTACATACGTGGATTGACCGCCGCGTGCAAGGGAAGCGTCACGCCGCCGCAACACTCGGTTCTTTTCATTGGGGCGTCATTAGGGTGCGATTAACCGTGCGGTTCTAATGCGGTAAGAAATAGCTGGGAGGCTCCGAATCGGGTGGAGAACCGCGCAAAACACCTTGTTTTTCTGGGCGGCGGGCTGTTGTGCGCTGCAGCATTGGTGTTTGCCGTGGCCAGCGCCCCGAGCGCGGCCGAGGGTCTGCAGAATGGGCAGGCTGCACCAGCTGCCAATGCCCCGGCCGCCAGTGCCCCGGCCGCCAGCGCGTCGGACTTACCGGTCGCATCCGGCGCCAGGATCGCCGGCGACGACAAGCAGACCCGATTCATCCTCGATTTGGATCGCAAGATCGAGTTTCGCGCCTTCCCGTTGGCCGATCCCTATCGCGTCGTGGTCGATATTCCGCAGGTCAATTTCCAGCTCCCCGCCGGCACCGGTGCGACGGGGCGGGGGCTGGTGAAGGCGTTTCGCTACGGGCTCGTGATGCCCGGCGGCTCCAGAATCGTGTTCGACCTGAACGGGCCGGTGAAGATCGCCAGCGCCTACGTGCTCGACGCCGCCAATGGCCAGCCGCCGCGGCTGGTCCTGGACTTCGAGGAGGTCGATCGCACCAGCTTCGTGCAGTCGCTCGCACCCGAGGGCCGGCCCGAACTGAAGCCGGCGATCTCCGAAACCACCGCGACCGTTCCGGCAGTCACGACCGCGGCGCTGCCGCCGGTGACGACCACCGACCCGCGTCCGCTGATCGTGATCGACCCCGGTCACGGCGGCATCGACAATGGCACCCAATCCGGTGACCAGACCGAGAAGAACCTGGTGCTGGGCTTTGGCCTTGCCCTGCGCGACCGGATCGAGAAATCGGGCAAGTATCGCGTGGTCATGACCCGGTCCGACGACACCTTCATCCCGCTCAACGACCGGGTGAAGATCGCCCGCTCGCAGTCCGCGGCGCTGTTCGTCTCGATCCATGCCGACGCGCTGCCGCGCCGTGAGGGCGACGCCCAGGGCGCCACGATCTACACGGTGTCGGACAAGGCCTCCGACGCCGAGGCCGAGCGGCTGGCGGAAGCGGAAAACAAGGCCGACGCGATCGCCGGCGTGAACCTGACCGATGAGCCGACCGAGGTCGCCGACATCCTGATCGACCTCGCGCAGCGCGAAACCAAGACCTTCTCCAACCGCTTCGCCCGTCTCTTGATGGACGAGATGAAGAGCACGGTGCGGATGCACAAGCATCCGCTGAAATCGGCCGGCTTCCGGGTGCTGAAGGCGCCCGACGTGCCGTCCGTGCTGGTCGAGATCGGCTACGTCTCCAACAAGGGCGATCTCGAGCATCTGGTCTCCGAGAACTGGCGCAACAAGGCGGTCGGCTCGATGGTCCAGGCGATCGATGCGTTCTTTGCGAAACGGCTCGCAACTGCCGGAGCGGCAAAGTGAAATCGGCGGCCTGAAAAGCCGGTGCCGTTGCCCGGAAGCCCTAGTTTGGCCACAGCGGCGACGGTATACACAGGGGACCGCAGGTCCGCAGAATCGGCCATATTGTCCGGCGGCTCTTGTATATTCGCGTGCGCAAGGTGGCTCGCTGGGCCAAAGCTTCGTTGTTGGAAGCCTCGCTGTGGGAGGCGTCGTTGTGTGAGGCTTTCGCACTTTTGGACAGGCGCTTCGAACCATTCGGCGCCCGAGGGTAGGAACGGAACGTCGATAATGCGCCTGCTGGTGCGGTTTTTGGGTTTCTTGTTCGCCGCCGGAACGGTCGTGTTCCTGGTCGGGGTCGCCGCCGTCGCCGGCGCGATCTGGCATTTCTCCAAGGACCTGCCGGACTACTCGCAGCTCCAGGACTACGAACCGCCGGTGATGACCCGCGTGCATGCCGCCGACGGCGCGCTGCTCGGCGAATACTCCAAAGAGCGGCGGCTTTATCTGCCGATCCAGGCGGTGCCGAAGCTCGTGATCAACGCGTTCCTCGCCGCCGAAGACAAGAACTTCTACGAGCACGGCGGTATCGACTATTCCGGCATGGCGCGCGCCGCGATCCTCTATGCGCAGAACTACGGCTCCAACCGTCGCCCGCAGGGCGCCTCGACCATCACCCAGCAGGTCGCCAAGAACTTCCTGCTCACCAACGAGGTCTCGTTCAGCCGCAAGATCAAGGAAGCCTTGCTGGCGATGCGCATCGAGCGCGCCTATTCCAAGGACCGCATCCTCGAGCTGTATCTCAACGAGATCTATCTCGGGCTCGGCGCCTATGGCATCGCGGCTGCGTCGCTGGTCTATTTCGACAAGTCGGTCAACGAGCTGACGATCGCGGAAGCATCCTATCTCGCGTCGCTGCCGAAGGCGCCGGCGGCGCTGCATCCGGTGCGCAACCGTGACCGCGCCATCGAGCGCCGCAATTACGTGATCGACCGCCTGCTGGAGAATGGCTGGATCAAGCAGGCCGACGCCGACAAGGCGCGCAAGGATCCTCTCAACGTCACCAACCGCTCCAACGGCGCGCATATCTTCGCCGGCGAATATTTCGCCGAGGAAGTGCGCCGCGACATCTTCGAGCGCTATGGCGAGAAGAAGCTCTACGAGGGTGGCCTGTCGGTCCGAACCACGCTGGATCCCAAGATCCAGGTGATGGCGCGCAAGACCATGGTCGCCGGCCTCGTCAATTACGACGAGGCGCAGGGCTGGCGTGGGCCGGTTCACAAGCTCGACGCGTCGGGCGATTGGGGCGTCAAGCTTGCCGACGTCAAATCGCTGTCCGACATCTCGCCCTGGCGGATGGCGGTGGTGCTGGAAACCAGCGACCAGTCGGCGCGGATCGGCTTCCAGCCGGGCCGCGAACTCGGCGGCGCGGTCAGCAAGGAGCGACAGACCGGCATCATCACGATGGACGGGGTGCGCTGGGCCAAGTCCAAGGGCAAGGCGCCGACGGCGGTCTCGCAGGTGTTGCAGCCGGGCGATGTGATCTATGCCGACCCGCTGGTGACCAAGGACGGCAATCCGGTCGAAGGCCAGTATCGCCTGCGGCAATTGCCTGAAGTCTCCGGCGCGATGGTGGCGATGGATCCGTGGACCGGTCGCGTGCTCGCGATGGTCGGCGGCTTCTCGTTCGACCAGAGCCAGTTCAACCGCGCGACCCAGGCCTACCGGCAGCCCGGCTCGTCGTTCAAGCCGATCGTGTACTCATCGGCGCTGGACAATGGCTATACGCCGTCGACCACCGTGATCGACGCGCCGATCGAGATCGATCAGGGGCAGGGTGCCGGCGTGTGGCGTCCGGAGAACTATTCGACCGGCAAGTATTACGGCCCGACCACGCTGCGCAACGCGTTGCAGCGCTCGCTCAACACGGTGACGGTGCGCCTCGCCCAGGACATCGGCATGCCCTTGGTCGGCGAGTATGCAAAACGGTTCGGCGTCTATGACGAGTTGCCGAACTATCTGTCCTACGCGCTCGGTGCCGGCGAGACGACCGTGATGCGCATGGTCACGGCATATTCGATGTTCGCCAATGGCGGCCGTCGCGTGAAGCCGACCTTGATCGATCGCATCCAGGACCGCTACGGCCACACCATCTTCAAGCACGACACCCGCGAATGCCGCGGCTGCGACGCGCCCGGCGGCTGGAAGAGCCAGCCCGAGCCGCAGCTTGTCGACCGCCGCGAGCAGGTGCTCGACCCGATGACCGCCTACCAGATCACCGAGATGATGGAAGGCGTGGTCCAGCGCGGCACCGCGACCGTCGTCAAGGAGGTCGGCAAGCCGATCGCCGGCAAGACCGGCACCACCAACGACGAGAAGGACGTCTGGTTCGTCGGCTTCTCGCCGGACCTCGCGGTTGGCGTCTACATGGGCTACGACAAGCCGCGCAATCTCGGCCGCGCCGCGACCGGCGGCCACGTGGCAGCTCCAATCGCCCGCGACTTCCTGAAGCTTGCACTCGCCGACAAGCCGCCGACGCCGTTCAAGGTGCCGGCCGGCATCAAGCTGATCCGCGTCGATGCAAAGACCGGCATGCGCGCCGGCCCGGGCGATGGCGGCAACACCATCCTCGAAGCTTTCAAGCCGGGCACCGCTCCGCCGGAGAACTATTCCGTGATCGGCGTCGCAGATGCCGACGGCCGCGGCCCCGCACCTGGTCCGCAGCCGTCGCAGAGTGGCGGGCAGCCCGATGGCGGCTTCTTCATGCGGCCGGGAACCGGGGGGCTATATTAGTCGTCTCGGTCTCCAAATCGGCAGGATAGTGCGACCAAGCCGATTGCGCTTTGCCGCGCCGGTCGTTACATCCCCCGGAACCTTTTTAGCCAACACCTGAAAGACCATGCGCGCGGAAATCGAACGCCTTGTTGAAGAGATCAAGCAGTCAGTCGGGCTGCTGAGGAGGCATCTTTGACGTCGAACAATCGACGGCACGCCTCGCTGAGCTGAACAAGCTCGCTGAAGACTCCAATCTCTGGAACGATCCCCAGAAGGCCCAGCGGCTGATGCAGGAACGCACCTCATTGGAGGACGCGCTCTCGGGCATCGGCAAGGTCGAGCGCGAGCTCGAGGACCAGGTCGGCATGATCGAGCTTGGTGAGGCCGAGAACGATGCCGGTGTGGTCGCTGAGGCCGAGAAGGCGCTCAAGGACCTCAAGAAGGAAGTCGCCCGGCGCGAGCTGGAAGCGCTGCTCTCGGGCGAGGCCGACAAGTTCGATTCCTATCTCGAAGTCCATGCCGGCGCCGGCGGTACCGAAAGCCAGGACTGGGCGCAGATGCTGCTGCGCATGTACACGCGCTGGGCCGAGAAGCACGGCTTCAAGATCGAGTTCCTCGAGGAGTCCCAGGGCGAAGAGGCCGGCATCAAGTCCGCCACCATCCAGATCTCCGGCCACAACGCCTATGGCTGGCTGAAGACCGAGGCCGGCGTGCATCGGCTGGTGCGCATCTCGCCGTTCGATTCCAACGCGCGGCGGCACACGTCGTTTTCGTCGGTGCAGATTTTCCCTGTCATCGACGACACCATCAAGATCGAGATCAAGGAGTCCGATGTCCGCACCGACACCATGCGGTCGGGCGGCGCCGGCGGTCAGCACGTCAACAAGACCGAGTCGGCGGTGCGCCTGACGCACATCCCGACCGGCATCGCGGTGGTCTGCCAGGCCGGCCGTTCCCAGCACAAGAACCGGGCGCAGGCGTGGGACATGCTGCGTGCGCGGCTTTACGAGATCGAGCTGAAGAAGCGCGAGGAGCAGGCTGCGGCCGATCAGGCCGCCAAGACCGATATCGGCTGGGGCCACCAGATCCGCTCGTACGTCTTGCAGCCGTACCAGATGGTGAAGGACCTGCGCACCGGCGTGCAGACCTCCGACACCTCGGGTGTGCTCGACGGTGACCTCGATGAATTCATGGCGGCAACGCTGGCGCAACGTGCCTTCGGCACCGGGCCCGGTTCCGTCGAGGATGTGGATTAGGCCATGCCGCGCGTCGCTTTCATCGGATTGGGGCGCATGGGCCACGGCATGGCCGGCCGCTACCTCGACGCCGGTTTCACCGTCGCGGTGTGGAACCGGAGCAAGGCCAAGGCCGAGGACCTGATCGCGCGCGGCGCGATCTGGGCGACCTCGCCGGAGGATGCCGCGATCGATGCCGATGCCGTCGTGACCATGGTCGCCGACGACGAGGCCTCGCGCGCGGTCTGGCTGACCAAGGACGGCGCCGCCGCCACCATGAAGGCCGGCACGCTCGCGATCGAATGCTCCACGGTTTCGTATCAACACACGCTCGACATGGCGCGCGAGCTCAACAGCCGTGGCCTGATCTATATCGATTGTCCCGTCACCGGATTGCCGGAGGCGGCAGCCAGCGGCAAGCTGACGCTGCTGGTCGGCGCCGATCCCGCCGATCTCGAACGCGCGCAGCCGTTCCTCGCGCCGATCGGCAGCACGATCCGCCATTTCGGCGCGGTCGGCACCGGCACCGTGTTCAAGCTGATCAACAATTTGATCGGCGCGGTGCAGATCGCAAGCCTGGCCGAAGGCGTTGCGATCGCCGAGCAGGCCGGCCTCGACATGCAATTGGTCGCCGAAGCGCTGGCGACCGGCGCGGCCGCGAGCCCGCAGGTGATCCGCCACAGCAAGCGGATGATCGACCGCAATTTCTCCGGCGCGTCGTTCACGGCGGCGCTGCGCCACAAGGATGCCGACTACGCCGTGCGTCTCGCCGAGACGCTGCTGCCCGGCGTGCCCGTGAGCCGCGCCGCGCTCGCCGCCTACGGCAAGGCCAAGTCCCATGCGCCCGATGGCGACGAAGGTCAGATGATCGAGATCGTGTCGCGGCCGAAATAGGCCGGGCCGCCATGCACGGAAATCGGGTGGGCATATTCGCACGCCTGCGCTAGTCACCGCCGCGACTGCAGGTGAGTGCCCGACCAGCGCGGTCGCCGTCAGATGCGTCTCGCTCAGCGTCAGCGCCGGCGCCGTCCCGGCCCCGATCAGCGGGCCGTGAATGGTGATCATGCCTTCCGCCGACAACCGCATCGATAGCCGCGACTGGCCGCTGCTCGGCCTGTTGTCGGTCCTGTGGGGCGGCTCGTTCTTCTTCAACGGCGTGATCCTGCGCGAACTGCCGCCGCTGACCTTGGTGCTGCTGCGGGTCGTGCTGGGCACGATCATGCTGCTGCCGCTGCTGCGGGTACGGAACATCGAATTGCCGCGCGGCTTGTCCGGCTGGGCGCCGTTCGCCGCGATGGGGCTGTTCAACAACGTGCTGCCGTTTTCACTGATCGTGTTCGGACAGACCTACATTCCGAGCGGGCTGGCCTCGATCCTCAATGCGACGACGCCGCTGTTTGCGGTGGTCGTGATGGCGGCAGCCGGTGAGGAGCGGCTACAGGCACGCCGGGTCGCGGGCGTGGTGGTTGGGCTGATCGGGGTTGCGATCCTGCATGGCGATGCGCTCGGCTTCGAGAGCAACCAGGGCATCGGCATCCTGCTGTGCCTCGCCGGCGCCTTCAGCTACGGCCTCGCGGCGCTGGTCGGGCGACGGCTGCCGCAGCGCGTGCCGCCGCTCGGGACGGCAACGTTCCAGATGATGGCGTCCGCCGTGATGATGGCGCCCATCGCCGCCGCGGCCGACCGTCCGTGGCTGCTGCCGATGCCGCACGCGACGACGTGGCTTGCGGTGCTCGGGCTCGCGGCGTTGTCGACGGCACTGGCCTACATCGTGTTCTTTCAGATCCTGCAGCGCTCCGGACCGACCAACGTGATGCTGGTGACGCTGCTCATTCCAGTCACCGCGATGCTGCTCGGATATCTCGTGCTCGGCGAGCCGATCGCGCTGCGCGAGGTGATCGGCGCGCTGGTCATCGCGAGTGCATTGCTGCTGATCGATGGCCGCGTGCTGGGCTGGTTCGGCCGCGCGCCTGCTTCCACGCCGCATACCATCCGGTAAAGCGGCCGCTGTCGCGCTCGCCGCCGTGCCAGGCGGCATAGGCGGTGCCGTCTTCGGCGACCAGCACCACGGCATCCAGTCCCCTGGACCGACGCAGCGTGTCCATCGCCTGCGCCGGCGTCTGCGCGATCGGGCCTGCCACGTTGAACGACGTGTTGACCGACATCTCGACGCCGATGTGGCGGCCGAGCGCCTTGAGGTAGGCGTAGGTGAGGGGATCGTCCGCCTCGCGCACGATCTGGATGCGGCCGGTGCCGTCGGCGTGCACCACGGCGGGAATCTTCGCGCGCGCTTCCGGCTTCGAATGTGCTGTGAGCACCATGTAATTGTAGGCGTTGTAATCGTCGTCGGATGCGCCGTCTTCCAGCTCGAAATAGTCACGCGCCGCCTCAAGCGTCGCCATCGGCGCCAACGGCCGGATCGCCTCGCGATACTTGACCCGCTCGTTGAGCCGCTCGCGCACTTTGGGATCGCAGGGATTGGCGAGGATCGAGCGATGGCCGAGCGCGCGCGGGCCGGTTTCGGCTGCGCCCTGATAGATCGCGATCACGCCGCCCTGTGCCACCATGCTGGCCATCAGGTCCGCGATCGCATCGCGGCCCTCCGAGGTCGTCACATTGCCGATGACGCTCGAGGCGATGTCGTCGGCTTGCAGCGCCGCGGTGATCTCGGCGTTCGACGGCGGCAGTCCGCAATAGAACGCGTGCGACAGCGCCGCGCCGCGCGGCGCGCCCGCCATATGCGCGAACAGCCAGGCGGCGCCGATCGGCACGCCGGGATCGCCGGGCACCGGCGGGATCCACATATGCAGCCGGGTCTTGCGCTTAAGCGCGCGTTCGAACCACGCCTCGTCGAAATGCTCGAGCAGCCGCATGTTGCCGAGCGCGTTCAGCGCCACGCCGCCGGTCAGCACCAGGCGATGGGTGCCGGTGATGCGCAGGAGATGATCGATGACATGGATCATCGCGTCCTCGAGCACCAACTGCGTCGCGGCCGCCTTGTCGACGCGGTCCTTGGTGTCGGGGCGGTGATCGATGTCCTCGACGCGCAAGACGGCGTCGGGATTCCAGAGCTGATCGGGCCGCAGCGGAGGGCCGAGAATATCGATCAGCGGCTGATGATAGGGATTGTCGGCTGGATCGGCGTACCAATTGGCCATCGCGCGATTGAGCTGCACGCTGCCATCAGGCCCGAGCTGCAGCACGTCCTTCAGGCGCGCATAATACGGATTGGTGGCGCGGTTCATGTCGCCCCAGGCGGCGGCGCCCATGTAGCGGCCCTCGCTGGAGAGCCAGGTCCAGCCGCCCTGGCTCGACGAGACCACGGTGTAGAAGGCGCCGAGCGAATCGAACAGGCTCTCATTGCAATAGAGCCGCTTCATCTCGCCATTCTCGGCGACATAGAGCGAGATCGATCCGACATCGCCGGTGCCGTCGAGCACTGCGATCGCGACACGCTCGCGCATCTTGGCGAACGGCGAGGCCGAGAACGAGTACCAGGCGTGGTTGTCGTGATGCGGCATGCAGATCAGGGGCAGCTGCTCGCCGAGTCCGTACATCTTCGCAAGCTTGCGCGAGATGCGCCGCACCTGGTCCATCTGCCGCAGGTTGATCGCGGGGGCGACCTGCGCGCGCAGCAATTTGAGGCTGGCCGGCGCCTCCTCGAACGAGGTGCGGATCAGCATGGCCATCAGGGCCGGATAGTCCCACGTCGTGACGAAGGCCGCGATGTCGCCGATGTCGCGGCCCATACGCTGCAACACCTTGCGCATGTCGTCGAGCGCGTGTTGCGGAAACTCGTTGGTGTGCTTGTTGCCGGAGAAGCGCTCTTCCTCGTTGTTGACGATCAAGCGCGGGCCGTCGTTCTGGGTGACCTCGACCAGCGCGACGCCGGTGTTGTGGGTGCCGGGGCAGGCGAGGCCCGCGATGTAGATGGTCTCGCCGCGCTGCAGCCTCTCGCGGATCGACGCGATCGTGCGCCGGGCGAACTCGCCATTGGCCTTGTGCAGGCCAAGCTTGGCCATTGCACGTTCGCTGAGAAGGCGCGTGATTTCATGGCCCGCGGCGGCAAAACGCGGATGCCGCGGACCGGTACGAATGTCCGGTTGATGCAATCAGAACGCCTCGACTCGTGATCCCCAGATCGACCTTCAATCACAACCAGCGCCAGGCAACAATGTCGTTTCGCCCAACGGAAAAACCGGCGCTTGCCAGCATATGCGTCTCTTGCGAGACTTGCCGTCAAAACCAACGACAAAAATCGGGAGGAAACGATGCCGGCTCGTTCCGGATATATTGGCGCGATCGTGGCGTTCGCAAGTGCGGCACTGATCACAACCTCGGCCGCCGCGCAGAAGACATACGATCCCGGCGCGACCGATACCGAAATCAAGATCGGCAACATCATGCCGTATAGCGGGCCGGCGTCGTCCTATGGCGTGATCGGCAAGAGCGAGGCCGCGTTCTTCAGGATGATCAACGAGCAGGGCGGCATCAACGGGCGCAAGATCAGCTTCATCAGCTACGACGATGCCTATTCGCCGCCGAAGGCGATCGAGCAGGCGCGCAAGCTGGTCGAGAGCGACGAGGTGCTGTTGATTTTCCAGCCGCTCGGCACGCCGTCCAATTCAGCAATTATGAAATACATGAATGCCAAGAAGGTGCCGCAATTGTTCGTTGCCTCCGGCGGCACCAAATTCGGCGATCCCAAGAACTTTCCCTGGACGATGGGCTTCCAGCCCAATTACCAGAGCGAGGGGCGCATCTATGCGAAATACATTCGCGACAATTTTCCCAACAGCAAGATCGCGGTGTTCTGGCAGAATGATGACGCCGGCAAGGATCAATTCAAGGGCCTGAAGGATGGGCTCAGCGACAAGGCGAGCATGATCATCGCCGACAAGTCCTACGAGGTGTCCGATCCCTCGATCGATTCGCAGATCGTCGCGCTGCACGATTCCGGTGCCGACATCTTCTTCTCCTGGGCGGCGCCGAAGGGCTCGGCGCAGGCGATCCGCAAGGTCGGCGAGCTCGGCTGGAAGCCGAAATTCTTTCTCGCCAACACCGCGACCACGGTCGCCTCGGTGTTGAAGCCGGCGGGGCTCGAATACGCCAAGGGCATCATCTCGACGCAATACCTGAAGGATCCAACCGACCCGACCTGGGACAAGGATGCTGCCGTCGTGAAGTGGCGCGAGTTCATGGACAAATATTATCCGGAAGGCGACAAGACCAACTTCAACAACGTCTATGGCTACGTGCAGTCGGAGGCCATGGTGCAGGTCTTGAAGCAGTGTGGCGACAATCTCACCCACGAGAACGTGATGAAGCAGGCCGCCAATCTGAAGAATTTCCATTCCGACCTGATGCTGCCGGGCATCATGGTCAACACCTCCCCGGACGACTATTTCCCGATCGAGCAGATGCAGCTGATGCGATTCAACGGCGCAGCATGGGAGCTGTTCGGTGACGTGATCACCGGCGAAGTGGGGCACGAGGCGACGCGGTAGGGCGCGGCGGCTGCCAGGGCTTCTTGCCATCATTGCAGCGAAGCTGCATGCGCCGTTGGCGCGGATGCTGCGCTGGTGCGCCTTTGCGTAGCTGTTCAGAACCGATGCTCCGGCCACAGAGGCGATCGGCGGCAAGCGAGCCGCTCGCGCCGATATTCAGATCGGTCGTTGAGCGCTTGAGCTAGCCCGCGCTGAGCCGGACGCCGGCGCGGAGGAATTTCTGCGGATCGACTGCTTCGCCGTCGATGCGGGTTTCGTAATGCAGATGCGGACCGGTGGAGCGGCCGGTCGAGCCGACGGCGCCGATCACCTGTCCGATCTTGACGTATTCGCCGACTTTGACGCCGATCTCGGAGAGATGGCCGTAGCGGGTCGACAGTCCGTTGCCGTGATCGACCTCGACCATACGGCCATAGCCGCCGGCCCAGCCCGCCGACACCACCTTGCCGTTGGCGGTGACCCGCACCGGATCGCCCTGCGCGGCGCGGAAGTCGAGGCCGGTGTGCATCGCCGGCCGGCCGAGGAAGGGATCGGAGCGAACGCCGAAGCCGCTGGTGAACTCGACTTCGCCAACGACCGGCTTGCGATAGGGCACCAGCGCCAGCGTCTGGTTCAGCCGCTGCATCTGCGCGCGGTTGATGTTGATGCGGTAGAGCTGGCGCTCGAACGCGCCGGCATCGGGGGAAAGTTTGACAGGAACAAAAGGTCCGCCCATGCCCGAGCGCGGCACAGCCGCTTCGAGGTGCGCCATGTTGAGGCCGAGATCGCTTATCACGCCGCGCATCCGGCGCACCTTGGAATCGATGCTGTCCTCGACTGACGAGAGGGCCGCGACCTGGCGGCGCTCGACCTGGTCAAGCGAGGTCTGCAGCCGGACCAGCACGTTGTCGACGCCCTGCGCCTTGGCGAACTGGTTCGGCTGGGCCTTGGCGATCAGCGGCGCGCGCGATTCCAGCCGCGCCTCGCGATCCGGCGGCGCCACGAAGATCACGGTGTCGCTGATCGGCGATGGCTTCAGCGGACCGGAGGAGGGCGCCGCCTCGGCGCGGCCCTGCGGCTTGATCGATCCGGTCGCGGTGACATCGGGCATCGCGCCGAGCGCGGTGGCGCGCTGTTCCAGCGTCGACTGCCGCTTCATGATCTGGTCGAGTTTCTGGTCGAACTGCTCCTGGTCGAGCAGCTGACGGCTGGTGGTGCGGTCGACCTTGGCGCGCAGTTCCGAGATGCGGTCCTCATAGGCGTACTGCATCTCGGCCTGGCGCGCGATCAACCGGGTCAGGACGTCATCGCGGAACGCAAAGTAGGTCGCGGTCGCCGCCGACCACATCCCGAGCAGCACGACAGTGCCGACCGCGATCCAGAACACGACCGGTCCGAACCGGACCTGCTTGCCGGCATGGACCAGCGTATAGCCCTCGCGGGAGCTGGCCACGGCAGCGGCATGCTGGACTGCCGGACGGCGCGCCGGCGTCCGGCCATGGTCCTGGGGATGATGGTGTTTCTGGTATTCCTGGTGATGACCGGACCGGCTCGACATCGGTACTCCCGCGGCCGGTCGGACCAAGCTCCGTACGGCTAATCTGCGGGGGCGATTTGAGCCCGGCATGGTTAATTTTCAGGAAACGGAACCGCCCCGATCAGAGCGAACGGGCCGCCTCCAGGAGCGCTTCGGCATGGCCGTCGACCTTCACATGGCGCCAGATCCGGGCGACTTTTCCGCTGGAATCGACCAGAACCGAGGTGCGAATAATTCCCATGAAGGTCCTGCCATACATGGATTTTTCACCCCAGGCGCCATAGGCCTCGAGCATCTCATGCGCCGGGTCGGAGGCCAGCGGAACCGACAGCTGGTGTTTGCTTCGAAATGACTCCTGCGCCTTAACCGTATCGGCGGATACGCCGACCACTTCGGTCCCTGCGGCTGCGAACTCGGTTTTGAGCCGGGTGAAATCGATCGCTTCCCGGGTGCAGCCGGGCGTGTCGGCGCGGGGATAGAAGAACAGCACCAGCTTCTTGCCGGCAAAATCCTTCAGCGAGACGTTGCTTCCGCCGTCGCGCGGCAGGTTGAAGGCAGGCGCCGCGGCACCTTCGACGAGTGTGACGGCTGACGATTTGGTCACGGTCGCGGCCGGCTCTCGCTTTAACGGTTTCGATGCGGCCTTGTGCGAGGCTTTGTCTTGAACACCCGCCGCGGTCTTTGGCTTCGTCGCTTTCTTGGTCGTTTTCTGAGGCGCAGCCCTCTTGGCAACCGCCGTGCGGGTTTTCGTCGCGGACTTCCCAGTGCTTGCGCTTGCGGCGCGCGCAACTTTCGTTGCGACCCGCTTTCCGGTTGTGTTGGAGGATTTCTTGCGCGTTTTCTTGGACATACGCCTTCCTTTCGTCGCTTTCCGAAGCTCAACCATTGGGGTATTGCGGGGCTCATTCGCGGCGGCCGGATTCGCAACCGGCCGCTGGGCAAGTTTGATGGCCACGGAGTATGGTGACAAGGAATTCGACGCGTCACCCGTCCGCTTGCTGAATTGGCGTTTGATTGGTTGGTTTGGTCCAGTTTGGGGGCCAACGGCGAGTAACATGATGAGGCGAGGATAGGCGGCGATGCCGGCAGGGGAGCGCTCGATACGAATCGACGGGCGCCCCGATGACGGCGATCAGCGTCGCCGTCAGCACCGAGAGGCAATGGCAAGGAACACGTCGCCGCAGGGTCCAAATCCGCGCGCCGGGGCTAACTTCTCGCAATGGGAAGACGACGCCGCGTGGGACGAGCAGGATGAGGCGGCGGGCAACCGTGCGCGGCAATTGCTGTCGCGTTCCAACACCAATTTACATCGCTTCACCGATTTCTGTTCCGGCATGCAGCGCTGGTTGAACGGCGAGCGCTGGATCCGCCGCATCGGCTTGGTCGTCGTGGTGCTGGTCGTGATGTTCGCGACCTGCTTCGGCGCGCTTTGGTGGCGGCTCGGCGCCGGTCCGATCAATCTCGATCTGGCGACGCCATGGCTTGCCGCGGCGATCGAGGAGAATATCGGCCACGGCAATACGGTCGAGGTCGGCGGAACCCAGATCGAGCGCGCCGGCCGGATCCGGATCGCGGTGCGGATTCGCGACATCATCGTCCGCGACCGCGATCATGCCGTCGTTGCCAGCGCGCCGAAGGCCGAAGTGCGCCTGTCCGGTACGGCGCTGCTGATGGGGCAGTTGCGCGCGGAAAGCCTCAATTTGGTCGATGCCGAACTGTCGGTGCGGATCACCCCGGACGGCAATGTGACGGTGTCCGCCGGCGACACCGCAAAACCGCTCGCCACCGGCGTCGCCTCCAAGCGCGATGCGGGGATGCCGCCGACGTTCCCCCGACCGGCACCCGCGGCGTCGCCGCCGGCTGCTTCGCCGCCTGCTGCTTCTGCCTCCGAGCCCGCAGCGGCCTCGCCCGATTCGGCGCAGAGCGGGCTGCTCGCCGGTCTCGACTGGCTCGACAGCCTCAGCATGACCGGCCTCGATGGGCAGAACCTCAACGAGATCGGCCTGAAGAACGGCAATCTCGTCGTCGACGACCAGCAGCGCGGCAATAAATGGAGCTTCGAGAATATCAGCCTCAGCCTGCGGCGCCCGAGCGGTGGCGGGGTTGCGCTCAGCTTCGGCGAGGAGGGCGCAAAGCCCTGGTCGGTCCGCGTCCTGATCGGACCGCAGCAGAACGGCGTGCGCGGGGTCGATATCAAGGCCGACAAGGTGTCCACCCGGAACATCCTGCTCGCAATGCGGAGCAAGGATCTGACCTACACCGCCGACCTGCCGCTGTCGGGCGAGATGAAGGGCGAACTCGGCCGCGACGGCCTGCCGACCTATTTCCGCGGCAAGATCAATGTCGGCGCCGGCAACATCATCGACACCGATACGCCCGACTATCCAATGCCGGTCGATTCGGCCGAGATGAGCGTCGAATGGGATTCCGGTCGGCGCGTGCTGCTGGCACCGATCAAGATCGTCTCGGGCGCCAACCGGATCACGCTGCTCGGTCATCTTGAACCGCCGAACGACAACGTCACCGACTGGCAGGCGGGCCTGTCCGGCGGCACCATCGTGCTGGCGGGCACCGACAAGAACGAGCCGCCGCTGATCTTCAACCGCATCAACATCGGTTTTCGCTTCGACACCGAGAAGAAGCGCGTGCTGCTGACCCAGGCCGACATTTCCAATGGCGAGATCGGCGTCGCCGGCACCGGCAGCGTCGACTATTCCAGCGAGCCGAGACTGCAGCTTGGTTTCGCCGGCACGCCGATGTCGGCCTCCGCGCTGAAGCGGATGTGGCCTGTTATCATCGTGCCCGAGGTGCGCGAATGGGTACTGGAGCGGATCGACCGCGGCACGCTCCAGCGCATCGATGTCGGCGTCAATTCACCGGTGCATAACCTGTCGCGCAAGGGACCGCCGATTCCGGATGACGGTCTCTCCGTCAACATCGTCGCCTCCGGCGTCACGGTGCGCCCGGTCGACCAGATGCCTGCGGTGCATGACGCGGATCTGAAGGCCAGGGTGACCGGCCGCACCGCGACGGTGACCATCAACCAGGGCATCGCCGATACACCGGCGGGCCGCAAGATCACGATCTCGGATTTCAGCTTCGAGGTGCCGGACATGGCGCCGAAGCCGTCGCCGTCGAAGGTCAAGTTCCGGGTCGACTGTCCGGTGCCGGCCGCGGCCGAGATCCTGGCATCCGACCGGCTCAGCGATCTCTCCGGTCCGCCGATCGATCCCAACGCCAGCAAGGGCAACGTGACCGCGACGATCAATCTCGGCATGCCGGTGAAGGGCGAGCTGACCAAGGCTGACACGCAATACGCGGTGACCGCCGATATCTCCGGCGTTGCCGTCGACAAGCTGGTGATGAACCAGAAGCTGGAAGCCAATGCGCTGAAGCTTGCCGCCAGCAATGCCGGCTTCCAGGTCAAGGGCGACGTCAAGATCAACGGGCAGGCCGCTTCGCTGGATTACCGCAAGCCGACCGATGGCGATGCCGACGTCAAGCTGCAGGCGACGCTTGACGATGCGGGCCGCGCGCGGCTCGGGCTCGATCTCGGTCCCGCGGTGTCGGGCGCGATCCCGATCAAGCTGAACGGCAAGATCGGCAGCGGCGACAATCCTACCACCAAGATGGGCGTCGAGGCCGACCTGACCCAGCTCAAGCTCGACAACATCCTGCCGGGCTGGGTCAAGGCGCAGGGCCGGGCCGGCAAGGCCACCTTCAACGTGGTGCCGAAGGGGCAATCGACGCGGTTCGAGGATATCTCGATCGACGGCGTCGGCGTGTCGATCAAGGGCGCGCTCGAGGTCGACCAGAACGGCGACCTGATGAATGCGAACTTCCCGACCTATGCGCCGTCGGAAGGCGACAAGACATCGCTGCGGGCCGATCGCGGTCCGGACGGCGTGATCAAGGTGACCATGCGCGGCGACGTGTTCGACGGCCGCGGCTTCCTGAAATCGGCGATCTCCGGCCGCGACAGCGATCCCAAGAGCAAGACCAGGACCACCGATTTCGACGTCGACCTGAAGCTCGGCGCGGTGGCGGGCTTCAACGGCGAGGCGTTGCGCAGCGTCGATGCCAAGGTCTCGCGGCGCAACGGCTTCTTCAAGGCGTTCACGCTGAGCGGCAAGGTCGGCCGCGATACGCCGGTTACGATCGACATGCGTGGCCGCCAGCAGGGCCGCGAGGTGATCTACCTCCAGACCAGTGACGCCGGCGCATTCCTGCGCTTCATCGACACCTATTCGAAGGTGATCGGCGGCCAGCTCACGCTGGCGATGGAGCCGCCGATCCCCGAGCCGGGCCCCAGGGAAGGGCTGATCAACATCACCGGCTTCTCGGTGAAGGGCGAAACCCAGCTCGACCGCGCGGTAGCCGGCGGGCCGGTCAGCACCCAGAACGGCATCGGCTTCGACGCGCTGCGTGCCGAGTTCACCCGCCAGAGCGGCCAGCTCTCGATCCGCAACGGTGTGGTCAAGGGACCGAGCATCGGCGCCACCATCGAAGGCAGCATCGACTACATCGGCAACCAGGTGCGGATGAACGGCACCTTCATTCCGATGTACGGCTTGAACAACATGTTCGGCCAGATCCCGTTCTTCGGGATCTTCCTCGGTGCCGGCAGCAATGAGGGCCTGATCGGCGTGACCTACGAAGTGGTGGGCACCCCGAGCCAGCCGGTGCTCCGCGTCAACCCGATCTCCGCGCTGGCACCGGGCCTGACGCGGAAGATATTCGAGTTCAAGCAATACGGCCCGAACGATCTGCCGACGACGAATAACAATTAGGACAGGCGGTTAAGCGTCATGCCCATGCGTGCAGGGCTCGCCTATGACCTGCCTCCGCGGGGGCGCACTGCCAAAACATGGAAAACAACCCCATGCAAAGGAGCCGCCGGCGTGCGGGCATTCGACACGGCAACTTAACATGTCGGGCAAATCAGTGGCATTATTCTATAATACAGAAACTGTGCAGGCGTGCCTCACCGGCGCGCTATGGGAGTTGAGCGGGCAGGGATCATGACGGCGCCTGCACGTCAGCCCTAGCGCCGTAGCGCTGGCACCACCTGAAGCCGGTGAGCAGCCAGTAATTTGGATACCCCCGTAGTAGCCGAACATCGGGGAATTCGCGGGACATAATGCGCACGCAAGCTTGCGCTCGCAGCGCTATGTGCCAAGTCGCGCATCTTCCGTGCTTATCTTGCGCCGGTTCAGCTATCCATATTTCTTAGACTCGCGGGCACCTGAGCCGCGTTAGCGATACGACGCCATTTGCGTCGAAATTCGGAGGCATTCCATGGTGCGCCGGTCCCTTCGTTAATGATCATGGGACTGTCGCCACGGCGAAAATCGTTCCAATAATCCAACTCGGCTAGTACCAACGGGGCATTCTTCAAATCCAAATCTAGTTTCCTGCGCCGCAGAATTAAATCGTCACCAACTTCGGACCAACGGAGACCATGCAGCCACTTCATTCCGCGCCAAATAACGTTGGTAGAGCCGGGATACTCCGATGGCACGTATTCGCCAAGACAATCGCGTTGTGTCAGAGGTGTTTCAAACTGCAATGCTTGCGCAAGAGCGATGGAATGCAGACCCCATTCGTGAGCCTTCGCAATGATCGCTCTAGCTTGTTCGATGGTCAGTTTTGCCGTTGGTCTCGCGACTGTTTCGTTGTGGATGCATTTGATGGCTTCGAGTAACTCTATGCACTTCGCATCCCGGTTTGTAGTAGCGCCGTAGGCAAACAGCGACTTCATTTGCGATTTGAGCGCGCGGGCCGTGGCATTCTTGCCGTCACGGCCCCACATCTGATTCCAATATACAAGCGTGGAAGCGTTGATTTGGCCAACCGGGCAAGCTCCTTTTTCGGCCTTGATACGCCGCAAGTAGCGACGGCTGTTCTCGCGAGCTCGATAGCTGAGATTACTAAGTCCGGAATTCGGATCAGCCAGGTAGAAGTCGATCAATTGGTCTAATGTGGTCATGGTGGTCATCTCAGATTATTAGAGATGCAGCGTTCATCGCGATGAAAGCAACAATTAAACTCAGCAACGCTAACGCTGCAAGTACGCCAACAACGCCAACGGCACCTTGCGCGGCGATTTGCCAGCCGAGTAGTCGAATAGTGAACTGTTGATTGTGTTGCATTTGTAGGTCTCCATTAAAACTGAGGACTACCTCGCTCCCCCGTGGAGCCTTTGCAACGGCATTGAAGGCTCTTGCACCAAACTGACGAATTGTCAAAGGCTTAGCTGGCGCCGCCATCTTGTCCGCACTCTCACTAACAAAGAATCGAACCCGTGATGCACGAGTATCGAGGCGCGGTCGCTGGTTGGCGGCTCAACGGAGGCGCATGGCTGTGCGGACCATGCAAAAAGCCCTATCTTGTGGTCCATGTCGATTCCACCTGAGCTGTGGCGCTTCACCGAGAGGCATCAGCGCATCTTCAAGACGAAGGAGTGCCTTGCCGCTCGCTACCAGCCGCCGTGTCGTGGCCGTATCGTCCGCGCGCACATCGTCCCTCGTTCCCAGCTGAGGCACATCGCGCGGAATGGACATATCGTTGCCGTGCCAAACTCGTTGCTGGCCATCATGAAGATGCAGCAAACCAAGTTTGAGGCGGTAAAGATCGGCGTAGGCGAGTTCTCGACCATGAACTGTTTCTGCGCTGGTCACGACAAGATGTTGTTCGCGCCGATTGAAGACGCCCCACTAATCTTCTCACCTGAGCAGCTTGCCTTACTGCATTATCGAGCAATGGCTGCTGAATTCTATCAACGGAACAACCAGCTTGAGTCGGCAGAGATAGAATTGGACTGGGAGTCGGATGAACCTCAAGATGAGAGAATTGCGTGGATTTCGTTCTGTAGCAGCAAAGCTTTGGATGATGCGCACCCGGCCTTAAGTCGCACCGAGAAGTTGATCGCGGCCCGTCGTTTCGGAGATGTTCAGAGCCTCATCGTGCGCTTCGATGCGCCGCCAGCCGTGATAGCTGCTGGTGCCTTTCGTCCACAATACGATTTCGCCGCCCAGCGATTGCAGAACATTGCTGACGATTGTTGCTATGTGGCGATGCACCTGCTCGCAGTTGATGGCGCAGCAGTGCTCGTCTTCACTTGGCTACAGGGCGAGGCTGCACCAAGAAAGTTCGTCGACACCTTTGCGGCACTGCCGAAGGAGCAGATGTCATCGCTCGCTGTCCAATGCGCGTTCGAACATCTTGAACACACCTGCATGTCCGATGATTGGTGGAGCGATTTGAAGCGCCCCAAGCGGGCTGCGCTGATTGATCGCGTTCGGCGGGCGAACTCCTTAGCTTACCGTCGTTCACACCGTTGCCTATCCTATCGCATTCGCTTCGCGGATTGGCCGGTCGTGGACATCCGTCTGTCTCATCGCTCTGCCAATACGCAACGATAACGCCTTGCCGGAATGGCAGCAGTTGTTAAGCTAAGACGTTAGCAACCGAACAAACGCGAAATTGTCGGGAAATATGGGTTGGGCGTCCGAATTGCCCGACATTATCTATCATCGCGCGATCCATCAGCAGTTCAACAGGATTGGCAACGACAACGTATAGGCTTACATCGCTATCGGCGCGAGTGGCTATTGATCATGGAAACGAGGACGTCGGTGTCTGAGGGATGGCTGAACGTTATTTTTTTTGTCTGCTTTGCGTTCGGTTGCGCGCTTTCGATTAGGGCAGGCATCAATGCCGCTACGCGAAAGATCGGCAGATGGGACCACAATTCAACGCAAACGTTTCTCGGTTCGATGGGTGATTTCGGCAACTCACGCCTCAAATTCCTGCAGCAGAACGGTGCATACAACGAGGCCGAAGCAAGAATCGTCGCTGAGTATCAAACCTGGGCGTTGCTAGGATGCTTCGCTAGCCTTTTCGGAGGTGCTTTGGTTGACGTCGCTATCGGCAGCCTTCTAGGGGTGCAATTCAAGTGACTGGCGTCTGTCACTTAGTCAGTGATCGTCACGTTCGATAATGTTCATCACCGCCGCAGCGCCGGCACCACCAGGAACGGGATCAATCCCAGCACGACATTGACCAGCGCAAACGCGATCAGCGGATTGTAGCTGTGGGTCCAGTCGTGGATCAGCCCGCCGCCCCATGAGCCGAGCCCTGATCCTAGGCCGCTGCCGATCATGATGGTGCCGTAGATCGTGCCGACGCGCTCGCCGCGGAAGATCTTCAGCGCAGTCGCCGTGATCAGCGGGCCGCGCGAGCCGATCATGCTGCCGAAGCAGATGATGAAGCCGGTCAAGAGCCAGTAGTTCGGGTACCATTGCAGCAGCCAGAGCAGGGTGATGCCTGCTATCGAGACGCCGTAGCTGAACAGCACGCTGGGACGGCGGCCGATGATGCCGTCGAGCGTGGACACGCCGAGCATGCCAACGAACAGCGCGACACCGGAGAATCCCCAGGCCGTGGCTGCCTGCAGCGGCGGGAAGCCGACGTCGATCAGATAGGCGACGATCTGCGCCGTCAGCGCATACATCGCGATCGCGGTGAAGAAGAAGGTCGAGAACAACGCCCAGAAGGCGTGGTGACGCATCGCGCTGAGCAGCGTCCAGCCCTCGTCAGCCAGACTGGCCTCCGCCTTCTTCACGATGTGGGGCGATCCGCCGGCAAGCAGCCGCCATGGCAGGAAGACGAGTGGAACGAGGAGGCAGAGCGCGCCGATGCCGAACACCTGATAGGCCTCGCGCCAGCCGATCCGGTCGATCAGAACCTGCGACAGCGGCAGCAGCAGCAACAGGCCGGCGCCGGTTGCCGAATACATCACGGCCATCGCCGTCGGCAGCCGCGGCCCGAACCAGCGGCCGAGCAGGATCGAGTTGGAGACGTTGCCGATCAGCGCGGTGCCGAAGCCGACGCAGAGCCCGACGCTGAGCTGGAATTGCCAGAGCTGTTGCGCGCGCGAGGCGATCAGGAACGCGCAGCCGAGCAGCGACAGGCCCAGCGCATAGACCACGCGCGGGCCGGAGCGGTCGAACAGGCGCCCGACCAGCGGCGCGGTGAGGCCGCTGGCGAGCCAGGTCAGCGAATAGACCGACACCACCGAAGCGCGGTCCCAGCCGAAAGTTTCCGAGATCGGCTTCAGGAACACCGTGAAGCTGTCGCTGAGTCCGCGGCCGAGCACCGACAGCACGAAGCACAGCGCGAGCACGTTCAACGCGACGCGCGACTGTTTCGCAGGTGCGGAAAGCGTGTCGTTTGGAGACGTGGTCTGGTCCATCGCATTTTTTTGAGCGCGATCGGACGCAAAACCGGAAGTCCACTTTTGCTGATCGCGCTGCTAGAGGGAGCGCGCTTTCCGCACTCCCGACAACCGACAAAAGCGAATGCGCCTATGCAGGCTTCAGCAGGACGTGACGCTTCTTGCCGAGCGACAGTTTCACCACGCCTTCCGGCGTGAGATTGGCCGATGTCAGCAGCATCTTCTCGTCGGTTACGGCGGCGTCGTTGACGCGCAGTCCGCCGCCCTTGATCTGGCGACGTGCTTCACCGTTGGAGGCGACGAGCTCGGCCTTGACGAAGGCAGCGAGCACGCCGACGCCGGCTTCAAATTCGCCGCGCGGAATTTTCACCGTCGGCAAGGTTTCGGCTAGCGCGCCTTCCTCGAAGGTGCGGCGCGCGGTCTCGGCGGCTTCGTTGGCGGCATCGCGGCCGTGGAGCAGGGCGGTCGCTTCCGTCGCCAGCACCTTTTTGGCCTCGTTGATCTCGCCGCCCGCCAGCGCGGCGAGCTTGTTGATCTCGCTCATCGGCAGGACGGTGAACAGCTTGAGGAACTTGACGACGTCGGCGTCCTCGACATTGCGCCAGTACTGCCAGAAATCATACGGCGAGAACTGGTCGGCGTTGAGCCACACCGCGCCCTTGGCGGTCTTGCCCATCTTGTCGCCGGAGGCGGTGGTGAGCAGCGGCGTGGTCAGCGCGAACAGTTGCGGGGTGCCCATGCGGCGGCCGAGATCGACGCCGTTGACGATGTTGCCCCACTGGTCGGAGCCGCCCATCTGCAGCCGGCAGCCGGTGCGGCGCGACAGCTCGACAAAGTCGTAGGCCTGGCAAACCATGTAGTTGAACTCGATGAAGCTCATCTCCTGCTCGCGCTCGAGCCGGAGCCGCACCGAGTCCATGGTCAGCATGCGGTTGACCGAGAAGTGCCGGCCGATGTCGCGCAGCATCTCGATCCAGTTCAATTTCGTCAGCCACTCGGCGTTGTCGAGCATGATGGCGTCGGAGTGGCCGTCGCCGTAGCGCAGCACCTTGGCGAACACGCCGCGGATGCTGGCCTTGTTCGACTCAATCTCCGCGACGGTGCGCATCGCGCGCGTCTCGTCCTTGCCGGAGGGATCGCCGACCATCGTGGTGCCGCCGCCCATCAGCGTGATTGGCTTGTTGCCGCTCTGCTGCAGCCAGTACAGCATCATCATGGTGAGGAAGTTGCCGATGTGCAGCGACGGCGCGGTGCAGTCGTAGCCGACATAGGCGGTGGCCTCGCCCTTCGCGGCAAGCGCGTCGAGGCCCTCGAAATCGGAGCACTGGTGGACGAAGCCGCGTTCCTGTAGAGTGTTCAGGAAATCCGATTTAAATGCAGTCATTTGTCGGCGAGCCAGATCATTCTTGTTTTACGGTTTTTGCATCTATTTGCGGAACCTTGATGCTCAGGGCTGCCGCGGCGGACGCGCAGTGGCATTATAGGATGTACTTGTTTGAGACAAGCCGGGGGTTCCCGGCTGGGGCGCTTCCAGCATGATGTTAACGGCACTCGGTCTGATGAGCGGGACCTCGCTCGACGGGGTCGACGTGGCATTGATCGAGACCGATGGCCGCCAGATCAAGGCCGTCGGGCCCACCGGCTATCGCCCCTACACCGATGGCGAGCGCAGCCTGCTGCGCCAGGCGCTGACGGAAGCCATTCATCTGTCGCAGCGCGACGCCCGGCCGGGGATCTTGCGGCAGGCCGAACTGGCCGTAACCACAGCCCATGCCGAGGCGGTAGCGAGCTTCTCGGCGCAGCACCGGATTGCTCCCCAGGAGATCGACATCGTCGGGTTCCACGGCCAGACCGTGCTGCATCGCCCCGAGCGCAAGCTGACGGTGCAGATCGGCGACGCGCCGGCGCTCGCCAAGGCGATCCACATCCCGGTGATGCATGATTTCCGCGCCGCCGACGTCGAGGCCGGCGGGCAGGGCGCGCCGCTCGTGCCGGTCTACCATCGTGCGCTGGCGCAATCGCTGCACCGCGAGGGGCCGATCGTCGTGGTCAATATCGGCGGCGTCTCCAATATCACCTATATCGACGGCACCGACACGCTGATCGCCTGCGACACCGGGCCGGGCAACGCGCTGCTCGACGACTTCATGTTCCGCCAGATGCACCAGCCGTTCGATACGGCCGGCAAGTTCGCGGCACTCGGCAGGCCTGACGATGCCTGGATCGCGCAGGCGCTGAAGCTGCCGTTCTTCTCGGCTCCGCCGCCGAAATCGCTCGACCGCAACGATTTCGCCAGCCTCAAGCTCGGCGCCGTGGCGCCGGCCGATGGGGCCGCGACGCTGACCGCGTTCACGGCGGCCGCGATCGCCCGGATCGTGCCGCTGCTGCCGAAGGTGCCGAAGAGCTGGATCATCTGCGGCGGCGGTGCCTCCAACCTGACGATGCTGCGGATGCTGCGCGATCGCCTCTCGCCGGCAACCGTCGAGCCCGCCGAGGCGCTCGGCTGGGCCGCGGACGCGATCGAGGCACAGGCGTTCGGCTTCCTCGCCGCGCGCGGCATGAAGGGACTGCCATTGAGCTACCCCACCACCACGGGGGTGCCGATCCCGATGACCGGGGGCATCATCGCGCGACCGTGATTTAGATGCAAATGCATCTATCTTGACAGTTCGATGCCGCTGCATTTAATTCGATGCAGTTGCATTGAACGCGAGGTTTCGTCATGGCCGCCCTGAAGCTGATCAGCCACAAGCTTTGTCCCTATGTGCAACGCGCGGTCATTGCGCTGCATGAGAAGGGTGTGCCGTTCGAGCGGATCGACATCGATCTCGCCAACAAGCCGGACTGGTTCTTGAAGATCTCGCCGCTCGGCAAGGTGCCGGTGCTGGTGGTGACCGCTGACGACGGCAAGGAGGTCGCGCTGTTCGAGAGCAACGTGATCTGCGAGTACATCGAGGAGACGCAAGCCGGCGCCAAGCTGCATCCACAGGACGCGCTCACCCGTGCCGAGCATCGCGCCTGGATGGAGTTCGGCTCGGCCATTCTCGGCGACCTCTGGGGGCTCGAGACCGCAACCGATGCGGCAACCCATGAGAGCAAGCGGCAGGCGGTCGCGGCAAAATTCGCGCGCGTGGAAGCGGCGCTCGGCGCCGATCCGTTCTTCGCGGGCGACAAGTTCAGCCTGGTGGACGCGGTGTTCGCGCCGGTCTTCCGCTACTTCGATCTGTTCGACCAACTGACCGATCTCGCGGTTTTCACCCACACGCCGAAGCTGCGCGCCTGGCGCAGCGCGCTGGCGCAGCGGCCGAGCGTGCGCAGCGCGGTTTCGCCCGACTATCCGGCGCTGCTGCACGCGTTCCTGGTCGGCCACCGCGCGCACATGCTGAAGCTGGCCGCGTAAGCCATGACGCACTCGCTTGCCTGGATCGCGCTCGTCGTTGCCGGCCTGCTGGATGTCGGCTGGGCCATCTCGATGAAATATGCCGAGGGCTACACGCGGCTCGGCTGGAGCCTGGTCTCGCTGGTGCTGCTCGCCGCCTTCGTGTTCCTGCTCGGGCGCGCGTTGCAGGTGCTCGGCGTCGGCGTCGCCTACACGGTTTGGACCGGCATCGGCGCGGCCGGCACGCTCGCGCTGGGCGTGTTGCTGTTCAATGAGGCGCTGAACCCGGTGAAGGTCGCGGGGATCGTGTTGGTGCTGGTCGGGATCGCGGCGCTGAAATTCGCGCCGGAATAATCCGTAGCCCGGATGGAGCGAAGCGCAATCCGGGGGTCTATCCGCGGTGAGAGTGGTCCCGGATTTCGCTTCGCTCCATCCGGGCTACAAGATCGGCGTCGTCAGCGCACGTTGGCGAGACGCATGTCGAGATAACCGGTCACCGTCTCCATCAGCGGCTCGAGCTTGCCGTCGAAGAAGTGGTTGGCGCCGGGGATGACCTGCTGGTCGATCACGATGCCCTTCTGCGTCTTCAGCTTCTCGACCAGCGTGTTGACGTCCTTCGGCGGCACCACGGCATCCCTGTCGCCGTGCACGATCAGGCCCGACGACGGGCAGGGCGCGAGGAACGAGAAGTCGTAGAGATTGGCGGGCGGCGCGATCGAGATGAAGCCCTCGACCTCCGGCCGGCGCATCAGCAACTGCATGCCGATCCACGCCCCGAACGAGAAGCCCGCGACCCAGCAGGCGCGCGCCTCGGGATTGATCGCCTGCGCCCAGTCGAGCGCGCTCGCCGCGTCGGACAGTTCGCCGGTGCCGTGATCGAACGAGCCCTGGCTGCGGCCGACGCCACGGAAGTTGAAGCGCAGCACCGAGAAGCCGCGATGCGCAAACGCGTAGTAGCACTGATAGACGATCTGATGGTTCATCGTGCCGTGGAACTGCGGATGCGGATGCAGGATCATCGCAATCGGCGCGTTCTTCTGCTTGGCCGGGTGATAGCGGCCTTCGAGACGGCCAGCGGGGCCGGTGAAAATCACTTCAGGCATTGTGTTCCCTTGATTGACGCGTTCCCTTGATTGACGTCGATCAATCAACCGGTTGGAGCCATCTTCAGCGGCGGGCGCGAACAGGGCGGCTCATGATGAAATCGGGCGCAGGCACCGCCGGGCGGCACGCTGGAGGGCCTTCTAGCATGACGCAAGGGGCAAAAATCAAGGAAATTGTGCCGCTTGGCCGCGGCGAATCCGTGTCGTGAGGCGCCTGCACCCGACACATCCGCGGCGATCCAGATCGGCACGCCGGATTATGCCATCGGCTACCTGAGTTTTTGGTTTGTCACTTTGCCATCGCGCGCACGGGGGCTTGCGAATGTCTTGCCTGGCAACACGATGAGACGTCCGGCGAGATACGAAAAATCCTTCGCGCCGGGGACTCTGATCTGGTCTCGGTGCCTGACTGCGGTTATGTCGCAGTGGTAGGGCCGCAACCACGGTGATTGCGGCGGACAAGCTCGATGGCCGATCGCGTCTATCTCGACTGGAACGCCACCACGCCGCTTCGCCAGGAAGCGAAAGCGGCGATGGCGGCTGCGTGGGAGTTGAGCGGCAACCCGTCCTCGGTGCACAGCGAGGGACGGCGCGCGCGCCGGCTGGTCGAGGATGCCCGCAACGCGGTCGCCAAGGCAGTCGGCGGCCGGCCGCAGGACGTCGTGTTCCTCTCCGGCGGCACCGAGGCCAATGCGCTCGCCTTGACGCCGGGATTGCGCCGTGGGGCCGGCGCGCCGGCGCGGCGGCTGCTGGTGTCGGCGATCGAACATGCCTCCGTGCTTGCGGGCGGGCGGTTTGCCGCGGATGCCATCGGCGCGATCAAGGTCACACGCGCAGGTGTGATCGATCTCGAGCACTTGCGCGCACTGCTGGCGGATGGTCCGCCCGCTCTGGTCTCGGTGATGCTGGCGAACAACGAGACCGGTGCGATTCAGCCGGTGGCCGACGTCGCCGAGATCGTCCATGCGGCCGGTGGGCTGCTGCATGTCGATGCGATCCAGGCGTTCGGCAAGATCCCGTTCGACCTTGCCTCCACCCGGGCCGGCCTCCTGACGTTGTCGGCGCACAAGATCGGCGGGCCGAAGGGTGCGGGCGCGCTGGTGCTTGCCGAAGGCGTCGAGGGGCTGGAGGCGGCGCTGCGCGGCGGCGGGCAGGAGCTCGGGCGGCGGGCGGGGACCGAGAACGTCGCGGGGATTGCCGGCTTTGCTGCAGCCACGCAGGCCGCAATGGCGGCGCTAAAGGCCGACGCCGCGCGCGTGCGGGGACTGCGCGACCGGCTCGAGCACGGACTGCGGCAGACGCCGGATGTGCTGGTGTTCTCTGACGACGTCAAAAGGTTGCCAAATACCGTTCTATTCACTGCGCTCGGCATGAAGGCCGAGACGGCAGTCATCGGCTTCGACCTCGGGGGAATCGCGGTCTCCTCCGGTTCCGCCTGTTCGTCGGGTAAGGTCCAGCCCTCGCACGTGTTGGAGGCAATGGGATACCGCTCGGAGGTGTCGCAGGGAGCGGTGCGGCTTAGTCTTGGCTGGTCTACCACGGAGACAGACGTGGATTTGGCCCTCAAGGCTTGGCGAAAGCTCGCCGATACCTTAGTTAGTGGGGAACGACGAAACACAGCTTGAACTGTTCTAAGCGGATTTCGTCGCCAAGCATCGTAAGAGATTTTTCGGAACTTGAGATCCACCGCGGTCCTTGAAACCGCGAGCGGAGGATTGAATGCCTGCTGTACAAGAGACGGTCGAGCGCGTCCGGCGCATCGACGTCGACCAGTATCGATATGGGTTTGAGACGCTGATCGAGTCCGACAAGGCCCCGAAGGGGCTGTCGGAAGACACCGTCCGCTTCATCTCCGCAAAGAAGAATGAGCCGGCCTGGATGCTGGAATGGCGCCTGGAGGCGTATCGCCGCTGGCTGACCATGACCGAGCCGACCTGGGCGCGCGTCGACTATCCGAAGATCGACTACCAGGACATCTATTACTACGCGGCGCCGAAGCCGAAGAAGACGCTGTCCTCGATCGACGAGATCGATCCGGAAATCCTCAAGACCTACGAGAAGCTCGGCATTCCCCTGCGCGAGGTCGCGATCCTCGAGGGCGTCGAGCCGCCGCCCGGCGGCGAGCAGACGCCCAACCGCAAGATCGCGGTCGACGCCGTGTTCGATTCGGTCTCGGTTGCGACCACCTTCCAGAAGGAGCTGAAGGCCGCCGGCGTGATCTTCATGCCGATCTCCGAGGCGATCCGAGAGCATCCCGAACTGGTGCAGAAATATCTCGGCACCGTAGTGCCGACCTCTGACAACTATTTTGCGACGCTGAATTCGGCTGTGTTCTCCGACGGCTCGTTCGTCTATGTGCCGCCGGGCGTGCGCTGCCCGATGGAGCTGTCGACCTATTTCCGCATCAACGAGCGCAATACCGGCCAATTCGAGCGCACGCTGATCATCGCCGACAAGGGCTCCTACGTCTCCTATCTCGAAGGCTGCACTGCGCCGCAGCGCGACGAGAACCAGCTGCACGCCGCCGTGGTCGAGCTCGTCGCGCTCGACGACGCCGAGATCAAGTATTCGACGGTGCAGAACTGGTATCCCGGCAATTCCGAGGGGAAGGGCGGCATCTACAATTTCGTCACCAAGCGCGGCGACTGCCGCGGCAAGAATTCCAAGATCTCCTGGACCCAGGTCGAGACCGGGTCGGCGATCACCTGGAAATATCCGAGCTGCATCCTGCGCGGCGACAATTCGAGCGGCGAGTTCTACTCGATCGCGATCTCGAACGGCTTCCAGCAGGTCGATAGCGGCACCAAGATGATTCACCTCGGCAAGAACACGTCGAGCCGGATCATCTCCAAGGGCATCGCCGCCGGCAAGTCGCAGAACACCTATCGTGGCCTGGTCAGCGCCCATCGCAAGGCGACCGGCGCGCGCAACTACACCGCCTGCGACTCGCTCCTGATCGGCGACAAATGCGGCGCGCACACCGTGCCGTATGTCGAGGCCAAGAATTCCTCGGCGACGTTCGAGCATGAGGCGACGACGTCGAAGATTTCCGAGGACGTGCTGTTCTACTGCATCCAGCGCGGGCTCTCGCAGGAGGAAGCCGTCGGCCTCGTCGTCAACGGCTTCGTGAAGGACGTGCTGCAGCAACTGCCGATGGAATTCGCGGTGGAAGCGCAGAAGCTGATCTCGATCAGCCTTGAAGGTTCGGTTGGTTAATCCATCCGCTGAAGGCGCGGCCGATGCGCGCCTTGCGGGTGATGCTCAGGAAAAATCAGATGTCTCTGCTTGAAGTGAAAGATCTCAAGGTTCGCGTCGAGGAGCGCGAGATCCTCCACGGGCTGTCGCTCACGGTGAACCCGGGCGAGGTGCACGCGATCATGGGGCCGAACGGCTCCGGCAAATCGACGCTGTCCCACGTCATCGCCGGCAAGCCGGGCTATGAAGTCACCGGCGGGCAAATCCTGTTCAGGGGCGAAGACCTCTTGGAGATGGAGCCCAACGAGCGCGCCGCCAAGGGCGTGTTCCTGGCGTTCCAGTATCCGGTCGAGATCCCCGGCGTCACCACCTGGAACTTCCTGCATGCGGCGCTCAACGCGCAGCGCAAGGCGCGCGGCGAGGACGAGATCTCGTCGCCGGCCTTCCTCAAGAAGGTGCGCGAGGTCGCCAAGTCGCTCAACATCCCGCAGGACATGCTGAAGCGCGGCGTCAATGTCGGCTTCTCCGGTGGCGAGAAGAAGCGCAACGAGATCCTCCAGATGGCGCTGTTCGAGCCCGCCGTCTGCATCCTTGACGAAATGGATTCCGGCCTCGACATCGACGCGCTGCGGATCGCCGCCGACGGCGTCAACGCGCTGCGCTCGCCGGAGCGCGCGATGGTCGTGATCACGCACTACCAGCGGCTGCTCAACTACATCGTGCCCGACTATGTGCACGTGATGTCGAAGGGCCGGGTGGTGAAGAGCGGCGGCAAGGAACTGGCGCTGGAGCTGGAAGAGTCCGGCTACGCGCAGTTCGAAGACGCTGCCTGACAAATACGGGTTTTGAGATGAACGTTGTCGCAAAGACCGAGACCGGGCGCGCGCTGGGCGATGCATTCGCCGTCGCGCGCGACCGTCTGCCGGGCAAGGGCAAGATCGCCGATCAGCGCCGCCAGGCGTTCGAGGCCTACGAGCGATCGGGGCTGCCGCATCGCCGGATCGAGGATTGGAAATACACCGACCTGCGCGCGCTGATGCGCGAGGTGCTGCCGCTGGCCGCAGCGCCGGATGCAGCGGCGCTGGGTCGTGCCGCGGCCGCGGTCAAGCTGCGCGCGATCGATGGCGTGCGCCGGCTGGTGCTGGTCGATGGCGCGTTCGCGGCTAATCTCTCCGATCTCGGTGGCTTGGAAAAAGGCCTCAGCATCCGCCCGCTGCGCGAAGTGCTGGACGCCGGCGATGGCGCGCTGTCCGCGCAGGCCATCGCGACCGACGTCTCCAACCCGATGATCGCGCTGAACGGTGCGATGGCGACCGACGGCGTTGTCATTGACATCGCCAACGGCACCGTGCTGACCCAGCCGCTGCACATCGTGCACGTCGCATCGGGCGCTACGCCGGCCGCGATGTTCACGCGCTCGCTGCTGCGGCTCGGCCGCGATGCTGGCGTCACGCTGGTCGAGAGCCATCTGGCCGGCGAGGGCGCCAAGGCCTACCAGACCCATGACGGGCTGATTGTCGCGATCGGCGACAATGCGCGGCTCGATCATGTCCGCCTGGTCGAAGACAGCATCGATGCCTTCAACATCTCCTCGGCGACAGTGTCGCTCGGCGCGCACGCCCATTTCAACACCTTCAGCCTGACCTCGGGCGGTCATGTCAGCCGCTACCAGCTGACGATCACATGCGCCGGCGAGGGCTCCAAGGTCGAGACCAACGGCGTCAACCTGATCAACGGCAAGCAGCACGCCGACACCACGCTGTTCATGGATCACGCGGTGCCGCATTGCGCGAGCCGCGAGATCTTCCGTGCCGTCGTCGACGACCGCGCCCACAGCGTATTCCAGGGCCGCATCATCGTCCGTCCGGACGCGCAAAAGACCGACGCCAAGATGATGACCCGCGCGCTGCTGTTGTCCGACGACGCAGAGGCCGACAACAAGCCGGAGCTCGAGATCTTCGCCGACGACGTCACCTGCGGTCACGGTGCGACCACCGGTGCGCTCGACGAGAGCCTGCTGTTCTACATGCGCGCCCGCGGACTGCCCGAGAAGGAAGCGCAAGCGCTTCTGATCCAGGCCTTTGTCGGCGAGGCGATCGAGACCATTGCCAGCGACGCGTTGCGCGAGGTCGCAATTGCCACCGCGCAGCGCTGGCTGGAAGCGAGGGCGTGAGCATGCACAAGGCGGTCGCCAACGGTTCTTACGACGTCGCGCTGGTGCGGCAGGATTTCCCGGCGCTCGCCATGCAGATCTACGGCAAGCCGCTGGTCTATCTCGACAACGCGGCCTCGGCGCAGAAGCCGAATGCGGTGCTCGACCGCATGACCGAGGCCTACAAGAGCGAATACGCCAACGTGCATCGCGGCCTGCATTACCTCGCCAATGCGGCGACGGAGGCCTATGAGGGCGCCCGCGGCAAGGTCGCGCAGTTCATCAACGCGCGCCGCAGCGAGGAGATCGTCTTCACCCGCAACGTCACCGAGGCGATCAACCTCGTCGCATCGTCCTGGGGCGGGGTGAACATCAAGGAGGGCGACGAGATCGTCCTCTCGATCATGGAGCACCACTCCAACATCGTGCCGTGGCATTTTCTCAGGGAGCGCCAGGGTGCGGTCATCAAGTGGGCGCCGGTCGACGATGAAGGCAACTTCCTGATCGAGGAGTTCGAGAAGCTCCTGACCTCGCGCACCAAGATCGTCGCGATCACCCAGATGTCGAACGCGCTCGGCACGCTGGTTCCGGTCAAGGAGGTGATCCGGCTGGCTCATGCCCGCGGCATTCCGGTGCTGGTCGACGGTGCGCAGGGTGCGGTGCATCTGCCGATCGACGTCCAGGACCTCGACTGCGATTTCTACGCCTTCACCGGCCACAAGGTGTATGGCCCGACCGGCATCGGCGCGCTCTATGCCAAGCACGACCTTCTGGTGGCGATGCGGCCGTTCAACGGCGGCGGCGAGATGATCCGCGAAGTGGCCAAGGATTGGGTCACCTATGGCGACCCGCCGCACAAGTTCGAGGCCGGCACGCCGCCGATCGTCGAGGCGATCGGGCTCGGTGCCGCGATCGATTACGTCAACTCGATCGGCAAGGAGCGCATCGCCGCGCATGAGCATGACCTGCTCACCTATGCGCAGGATCGCCTGCGCGAGATCAATTCGCTGCGCGTGATCGGAACCGCCCGCAACAAGGGCCCGGTGATCTCCTTCGAGATGAAGGACGCGCATCCCCACGACGTCGCGACCGTGATCGACCGTCAGGGCATCGCGGTGCGTGCCGGTACCCATTGCGTGATGCCGCTTTTAGAGCGGTTCAACGTGACGGCCACCTGCCGTGCATCCTTCGGGATGTATAATACAAGGGAAGAAGTCGACCATCTGGCGCAGGCGCTGATCAAGGCGCGGGAATTGTTCGCATGACCGATACAGCCGAAGTCAAGACAGCCTCCATGGAAACCACCTCGGCACTGCCGGCGGAGGAGACCGAGCGCATGAGTGGCGAAATCGTCGCGGCGCTGAAGACGGTGTTCGATCCGGAAATCCCGGCCGACATCTACGAGCTCGGCCTGATCTACAAGGTCGACCTCAAGGACGACCGCTCGGTCGACATCGTGATGACGCTGACCACGCCGAACTGCCCTGCCGCGGGTGAACTGCCGACCATGGTCGAGAACGCGGTGGCGAGTGTTCCCGGCGTCGGCGTCGTCAACGTCAATCTGGTCTGGGATCCGGCCTGGACGCCGGACCGGATGTCGGACGAGGCGCGCCTCGTCCTCAATATGTGGTGATGCGCTGGAGCGTTTTCGAGCGAAGTGGCTGCCGGTTCGCGTCAAGAAAACGCGACCAACAAAGGGAGAAGAGGTTGATCCGGATTCGGATCAAGCTCTGAGAGGATCGAGCTTAACCTCGCAATATCAGGCAATTGACTTGCCGCTGGGACTAACCACATGAGTGACATGACGCAAGCTTCACCGACCCCAGCCAAGCCGAAGCGGCCGCGCCCGCAGGTCATGCGGCTGACCGATGCCGCGGCGGAGCGGATCACCGAGCTGACCAAGCGCGCTGATTCCGAGATCGTCGGTCTGCGCGTCGGCATCAAGAACGGCGGTTGCGCCGGACAATCCTACACCGTCGAATACGCCCACGAGATCCGTCCAAGCGACGAAGTGGTCGAGGACAAGGGCGTGAAGATCCTGGTCGATCCAAAGGCTGTGCTGTTCCTGCTCGGCACCGAGATGGACTACGTGGCCGACAAGATGCAGGCCCAGTTCGTGTTCAATAACCCGAACCAGGTCTCCGCCTGCGGCTGCGGCGAATCGGTGCAGCTCAAGCCCGCCACGGTCTGATCGCTGCCGCGCCGCGAAGGCGTGGCATCGCGAGCCCCCCTTTAGGTCCGGTACCCACCATCGTTGCGCGTCGACGGATTCGTCGACCATACTGCACACCAACAGGCTGCGGCAGGCGTGCCCGGTCGCGCTGGAATGAGGGTGGGCACATGGACCGTGAATTTCTCACCGACCTGTTCGTCGATTTCGGCCCGGTCACACTGCGCCGGATGTTCTCCGGCTACGGCATCTCCGCTGACGGCACCAATTTCGCGCTCGCCTTGCGGGCCGGGCTCTACTTCCGCGCCGACGAGCAGACCATCCCGCAATTCGAGGCGGAGGGCTCCAAGCCGTTCCAATACCAGACCAGTTCGAAGACCGTCACGGTGAACTCCTACTGGCAGCTGCCGGCGCGGCTGTTCGACGATGCCGAGGAGCTCGCGGTGTGGGCGCGCCTTGCGCTCGGCGCCGCCCAGCGCGCCGCGCTGCGCAAGCGGCCGAGGAAGCGTGCTGCGGTGAAGTCGAAAGCGCCGGCGAAGGTGGCTGCTGCGAAGAAGAGTGCGGCCAAGCAGGGCGTAGCGAAGAAGCGTGCCGCCAAATCGAAGCGTAGGGTGGGCAAAGCGAAGCGTGCCCACCATCGCACGTCGCGCTAGCTAGAGGAGGTGGGCACGGCGCCATGCGCCTTTGCCCACCCTGCAAAGCGGATCACGCGACGCGGGTCTGGGACTCGGCGCTGTATTCCGGATCGGCCTCGCAGATCACGCGGTTGCGGCCGGCATGCTTCGCGGCATAGAGGCACGCGTCGGCGCGTTCGATCAGCGAATCCGTGTCGTCGGCGGGCTTCAGCATGGAGACGCCGACCGAGATCGTGACACGGCCGAGGATTTCCCCGGTCGACTTCTTTTTCAGCTCTTTGGCCATCACGGCGCGACGGATGTGGTCGGCGACCGTCAGCGCCTGGCGCAGCGCGGTGTTGGGCAACACGACCGCGAATTCCTCGCCGCCATAGCGGGCGGTGATGTCCTGGCCCTTGATGTTCTGCTTCAGCGATTGTGCCACCAGCCGCAGCACCTGGTCGCCGGTGAGATGGCCGTAGGAATCGTTGAACGACTTGAAGTGATCGATGTCGAACATCAAGAGTGACAGCGGTTCGCCGCTGGCCAGTGCGGTCTGCACCGCCATGTCGATCGAGCGATCGAAATATTTGCGGTTGCCTAGGCCGGTGAGCGGATCGGTCAGGCTCTCGGCGCGGATCGCCTCGAGGCTGTGTTGCAGATCGCTGATCTCCGACTTCGACAGCGCGAGCCGGTTCTCCAGTGCCTGGTTGGTCTCGCGCATCTCGCGCGTCGATCTGGCCAGCCCCTCGACGATGGTCTTGATCTGGTCGCGGGTGGTCGCCGTCGACAGGCGGTCGCTGGCGCCGACGAGGCTCGCGTCGTAGGTCGCGGACACGCCGAGCGCATCGGTGATAAGCCGCATGACGGCATCGATCTCGCCGATGACGCGCGCGCCGACCTTGTCGATGCGGTCCGAGGTCTTGATGTGCGAGAGATAGGTTTCGTAGATCTGCTCGAGATCGGATTCGGAGAGCTTGCCGCTGCGCGCCAGCGTCTCGTTGATGACCTTGTTGAGCGGTGCGTTGTAGCCGGTCGCGTAGACGTACCAGATTTCATAGTTGCGGGGGACGGCGGTCTGGCGAAGCGAGCGGATCTGACCAAGCGCGACTTCGGCAAAAGCCAACGTACGTTCGTGTTCGTCCAGCAGCTTGACCACTGTTGCGTCCTTAATGCACGCCATGCCGGTCATGCCCGGCAGCAATGACTAAATTATTGGCGGGAGGGTACGGGACGAGAATGAAGGCAAGGTAAACAGTGGAACTACGGGGATTCGTGCACCCAAAAGGCGAAACCGCGGGCATTTACTTTAAACGCCGGTGATCCTCCTGAATACCGCCGCTGGTGCGGCGGTATCGAACAAGCCTTACGCGCGTGCGCGCACAGGTCGCAGCAGGAAGGCGGGCAGGTGCGAATGGTCGGCGGGCTCCTGGTCCACCTCGCGCTGCGGCCGGCGTGGCTCGGCGCGCCCGATCGACGGTACGTGCGATGGGGCAGCCTGTGGTGACGAGTTGCGGCCGTGGCGCGGCTCGCGCTCCGGCTTGGCTGCACGCTCCTGGCGGGGCTCCTGGTCGAGACGCGGCTCGCGCTCGCCGTGACGCGCCTCGCGTTCACCGTGACGCGGCTCGCGTTCACGGCGCGGCTTGCGGCCGCCGCGTCCGCCATCGCGCGAACCTTCGCGGCCGCGCGAGCGGCGCGGCGCGGTATCCTCGTCGGAGGCGTCGCCGTGAACGGCGTAGTCGCCCTCGGCGCGCGGGATCGGCTGGCCGATCAGCTTCTCGATCGCGGTCATCGACTTGCTATCGAGCGAGGTGACAATGGAGATCGCAGTCCCGGTGCGCCCGGCGCGGCCGGTGCGGCCGATGCGGTGGACGTAATCGTCGGGGTGGTGCGGCACATCGAAATTGAAGACGTGGCTGACGGCGGGAATGTCGAGGCCGCGAGCGGCGACGTCGGAGGCGACGAGCAGCGGAATCTCGCCCTTGCGGAATTGATCCAGCGCGGCGGTGCGGGCCGATTGATCCATATCGCCGTGCAGCGCGCCGACACTGAAGCCATGCTTCTGCAGCGATTTGTGAAGAACCGCGACTTCGCGCTTGCGGTTGCAGAAGATAATCGCGTTGTTGAGGTCCTTGGCATCGCGCAGCAGGCGGCGGAGGATCTCGCGCTTGTCATGCGCTTCGCGGCCGGCGGGAACCTGCAACTGCGTCACAGTGACGGCGGTCGTTGCGGGCTTCGAAACTTCGATCCGGGCCGGGTTGTGCAGGAAGGCCTCGGTGATGCGGCTGATTTCCGGCGGCATCGTCGCGGTAAAGAACAGGGTCTGCCGCGTGAACGGGACGAGCTTGCAGATGCGTTCGATGTCGGGAATGAAGCCCATATCGAGCATGCGGTCGGCCTCGTCGATCACCAGCAACTCGACGCCGGTGAGCAGCAGTCCGCCGCGTTCGGTGTGGTCGAGCAGCCGGCCGGGCGTTGCGATCAGCACGTCGACGCCGCGCATCAGCTTGGAGTCCTGGTCGCCGAATGAGACGCCGCCGATCAGCAGCGCCACGTTCAATTTCTGGCCGGCGCCGTATTTGTCGAACTGCTCCTTCACCTGCGCGGCAAGCTCACGGGTCGGCTCAAGGATCAGGGTGCGCGGCATCCGCGCCCGGGCGCGGCCCTTCTCGAGGAGGGTGAGCATCGGGAGAACGAAGGCAGCGGTCTTGCCGGTGCCGGTCTGGGCAATGCCGAGGACGTCGCGCCGGGCGAGGACGTGCGGGATTGCCTGTTCCTGGATGGGAGTGGGGTTGGTGTAACCGGTGGCCGCAACTGCGGCGAGGACCTTATCGGACAGGCCTAGATTGGAAAAAGACATTGAGCCTCTGGTCGACACCGCCGTTCGGAATCGAAGGTAAAAGGCTGTCGCGTTCGGCCCCGAAACGGCTCGCTTTTTGATAAAGCTCGGGGGCTCTGACTAACGCTGACGGACGGCAAACCTGACGAATCGCGTTTCGATCCGAGGGCCGCGTTGCCTCGCAACATAGGGGCGAAACCGGTAAAGTCAATCTTGGAACCAGCCGGTAAGCCCAAAAAGCTTAACGTTTTCGCCAAAATAACCGTCATTTCCGTCATTTGGCGGTCAAATGAATCGACTGCTCCGGATCCGGTGAGGAGGCCCAGCGGGGCCCCCGCACCAGCCTTGCCGAGAGGCCCGTTGTCAAATATCGAAAAACAACCCCATGCAAAGGAGCCGGCGGCGGTGGCCGGCGTTCGGCCAGGGCTTCAGCGGGCCGCCGCCGCAGCTAGCGGCCCGCAGCCCGGTACTCGCCGGGCGACAGGCCTTCGGATGCGCTGAAGGTCCGGTAGAAGGTGGCGAGACTGCCGAACCCGCAGGAGAGGGCGACGTCGGCGATCGGTCGCGGCGGCTTTTTGCGAAGCAGCCTCCGGCTTTCGCGCAACCGCTCGGCAGTGACGGTCTGCGAGAAGCTCGCGCCCGTCGCCTCGAACAAGACGTGCACGTAGCGGATCGAGACGCCGAGCATCTCGGCGACCATGCCCGGCGACAGCGCCGGCTTGGCGAGGTGACGCGTGATCAGGCGGCGCGCGAGGCTAAGCCGGCCGACGCGCAGCGCCTGCTGGGCGCGGCGGCTGCCCGGTCTGATCGCGCCGCGCTCGATCAGTGCGAGGTCGGCCACGATCTTGACCAGCGCAGGAATGCACGCGTTATCGCCGGCCTCCGTCGCCTCCCTGAAGTCGGCAAGGCAGGCTTCGAGCAACGGCGCCCAGCCGCGATTGCTGATCGCCGAAGCACCGTGGCGCGCCGCCTCGAGGGTCGGCGTTTGATCCGCGTGCAGCTCCACGACGCTCGGTCCGATCAGGCGCGCCGGGCCGGTGGATGATGCCTCCGAGCCTTGATCCTCGTACTTACCGCGCACCGTGCATGACCCCTCGCTCTGCTTGAGAGCGCGCGTCGCCGGTGACGGGACTGGCTGTGCCTGGTCCGGGCGAAGCGCCAGCGCGGTTCTGGCGAAGTCGACGGAAATTATCTTCTCAATGCGCGCAGGCTGATCATTTCGCGTCAAGGAGCACGGATCTGAATCCAACGAGATGCAGGGGAAACGGAGCACCAGCCGGCCCCGGATCGGCGCTCAGGCCGGTCGCGCCCGGTAGTCGCCCGGCGTCATCGATTCGGACGCGTTGAACAGGCGATAGAACGTCGCAAGGCTCTCGAAGCCGCAGGCAAAGGCGACCTCGGCGATCGTCTGCCTCGGCTGCTCGCGGAGCAGACGGCGGCTTTGCGCCAGCCGGAGCGCGGTGACGGTCTCGGAAAAGCTGTTCTCCGTCTCCGCGAACAGGATGTGCAGGTGACGGACCGAAATGCCGAGCAGTCCGGCAATCAGGCTTGGCGTCAGTGCCGCACTCGAGAGATGCCGACGGATCAGGCGGCGGGCCAGCGACAGATGGGCGGTGCGCAACGCCTGCTGGGCGAGCCGGCTCTTCGGTCGCATTTGACCGCGCTCGATCAGCGCGAGATGGGCGAGCGCCCGAAGCATCGGGGCCGCGTCCATGGCCGCCGCGGCGTTGCTTTCGACGAGGTCGCGGAAGCAGGATTCCAGCAGCGCCCGCAGCGCGCTCGCATCCTGCACCGGCCTGGGGACGAGTTCGCCGAACTCGGCACCCGGCGGCACGATGTTCGCCACTGGAATCTTGATGATGCGCAGGTGGAAGCCGTCATCGTGCAGCGGAACGGTGCGGTAGGGCAGGTCCGAATAGCTGGTCGCGAACATGCCATCGCGCACCGCGAACTCATCGAGCCGGGCGCCGCCGAACCAGCCGCCACCGCCGAGCTGCTGGTAGATGCACAGGCTGTCGCTCGCCGCATCGGCGATATCGCCGGCGCGCCGCTCGACGCGGTATGGCGAGGCGCGCAGCTCGACCAGCCCGGCATCGCCGAGCTTGCGCAGCGAGAACTCGCCGAAGAAGTCGCGGCGCCGGTCGGGCTCGAGCTCGGCGGTGACGCCGAACAACCCCTTGGCGCGGACCTCGCGCCAATAGTCGAAGCGATCCCGGGGATCGACTTGATCGGTGGACCATGTGTGCACGGAAAAGCCCTTGGGACCTGTGGAGAGCTCGCGCCGGAGTGAAGGCCCGAATCTATCACGCGGGCCGTAAAAAGAAACTTGACCTGAGGCGGACGGACCGCGCCATGGTGGCCTGGCGGGGGCGGGACATGTCCGACATGGGCCGGCCTTGAACCGGCCAAACGGTTGATCCGACTATTAGGCGGCGGTCGCACGAGCGGCGCATTTGGCGGGCAGGCGGGATTTGGGATGAAGAGCTGGCTTTCGGTCCTTTCGGCGACCCTGTTGGCGGTCGCTCTTGTCGCATCGGCCGCGCCTGCCCAGGCCGAAAAGCGCGTCGCGCTGGTGATCGGCAACAACGACTACCGCAATGTGCCCAAGCTGCAGAAGGCGGTGAACGACGCCCGCACCATGGGCGATACGCTGAAGCAGCTCGGCTTCAACGTCATGGTGGCCGAGAATCTGAACCGGCAGGCGTTCTCCGAGGCGCTGCTCGCCTTCGACCGCGCCGTGGAACCCGGCGACACCGCGTTCTTCTTCTATGCCGGTCACGGTTTCGAGATCGCCGGCCAGAATTTCCTGCTGCCGACCGATGTGCCTGCGGCGACCGAGGGCCAGGAGGAGCTGGTGCGCGACGCCTCGGTTCTCGCCGACCGCATCATCGAGCGGTTGCAGAACAAGAAGGCGCGGACCTCGATCCTGGTGTTCGACGCCTGCCGCAACAATCCGTTCGAGCGGGCCGGCACGCGCGCCGTTGCCGGCGGTGGTGGCCTGGCGCCGATGACGCAGTTGCCCGAGGGCGTGTTCTCGGTGTTCTCGGCGGGGCCGCGTCAGACCGCGCTCGACCGCCTCTCGAACGACGATGCCAATCCCAATTCGGTGTTCACGCGAACCTTTGCCAAGGAGTTGCTGCAGCCCGGCGAGAACCTGGTGCAGGTCGCGCAGCGCACGCGGCGTCTGGTCAGCGAGATGGCCGAGACCGTCAAGCACAAGCAGATCCCGGTTTATTTCGACCAGATGGTCGACGACGTCTTCCTGAACGGGATCGCCAGGGAACAGGCCAGGGAACAGGCGAAGGCGCAGGCCGAGGCGGCCAAGCCGTCCGCGGCGCCGCAGCAGGTGGCCGCGCTGCCGCCGGTCTCGGTGCCGAAGCTGCCGAAGGAGGACTCGATCAACGCGCCAATCGCGAGCTTCTCGCGGCACAATGGCGGCTGGACCGTGGTGTTCTCGATCGCCGATCCGACGCTCGGGATTTCCTGGCGGATCGGCGACAGTGGCGACTTCCGCGAAACCGGCTTCACGGACACGCTCGATCCGCGCACGCGCAAGCGGGTGCCCAATCCCTCGATCGAGCTGCCGGCCGATGCGCCGGCGGCGACGATCGAGCTGCGCTATGTCGATAGCCAGGGCGAGATGCAGGGGCCGTTCCCGATCAAGTTCGATCCCGACGCCGCGCTGATCCGCGACCAGCGCAAAATCCTCGACATGACCGCGACGAGCTGGCTGTCGTTCCGCGAGTTCAACGGGCTCTTGGTCTACTACACCCATCTGATGTCGTATCGCTGCGCGATCCGCGAAGTGCGGATCGGCATCGACAGCGCGGTGCCGGACAAGGTGTTGAAGATGCCCCCCTGCAATCAGCGCGATCCCAGTGCGATCCCGTCCGACGCGCAGCCCTATCTGAAGCTCGCGCCGCAGACCAAGTCGGTTTCAGTCGAGCTGACCTATCGCGACGGCAGCGTGTCGGAAATCAAGACGTTCAGGCGATAGCTTTGCGTCCTTGTCGTCCGATCCGCGTTACAGTCGGAGGCTGACGGGCGAGGCAGCGGCAAGGATGGCATCATGGATGCAGGCAATCCGGCAGGATCGAAACCGCGTCAGATGAAGGTCCGCTGCTGCGTGGTCGGCGGCGGGCCGGCCGGCATGATGCTCGGCTATCTGCTCGGACGCGCGGGCGTCGACGTCGTGGTGCTGGAGAAGCACGCCGACTTCTTCCGCGACTTCCGCGGCGACACCGTGCATCCCTCGACCTTGCAGGTGATGGATGAACTTGGCCTGATCGACGGCTTCCTCAAGCTGCCGCACCAGGATATCCAGAAGCTCGACGGCATGTTCGGCGGCACCTCGGTGCGGATCGCCGATCTCAGCCGCCTCAGCGTCAAATATCCCTTCATCGCGATGATGCCGCAGTGGGATTTCCTCAATTTCCTGCGCGAGAGCGGCACGCGTTTTCCCTCGCTGAAGGTGCTGATGAACGCAGAGGCGACCGACCTGATCCGGCGCGGCGATGCGGTTGCCGGCGTGCGCGTCACCACGCCTGACGGCCCGATCGAGATCGCGGCGGATCTGACCATCGGCTGCGACGGCCGGCATTCCATCGTGCGCGAGCGCGCCGGCCTCGAGGTCGAGGAGATCGGCGCGCCGATGGACGTGCTGTGGTTTCGCGTCGGGCGGCGTCGCGACGAGACCGAGAATTTGTTCGCCCGCATCGACCACGGCAAGATGATGGTGACGTTCGACCGCGGCGACTATTGGCAATGCGCCTATGTGATCGCCAAGGGACAATATGAGGCCGTGAAGGCGAGGGGACTGCCAGCGCTGCTCGACGACGTGCTGCGGCTGGCGCCGATCCTCACGCCCGGCATCGGCGACGTGAAGAGCTTTGACGACGTCAAGCTGCTCACGGTCGCGATCAATCGCCTGACGCGCTGGAACCGGCCCGGCCTGCTCTGCATCGGCGATGCCGCGCACGCGATGTCGCCGATCGGCGGCGTCGGGGTCAATCTCGCGGTGCAGGACGCGGTCGCCACCGCCAACATCCTGGCGGCGAAGCTCGTGCAGGGCTTGCCGTCGGAGGACGAGCTCGATGCGGTGCGGCGCCGCCGCGAATTCCCGGTGCGCCTGACGCAGCGCATGCAGGTGGTCGCGCAGGACAACATCATCAGCGCGGCGCTGAAGGGGGGCGATCAGCCGGTGCCGTTCGCGCTGCGGTTGATCACCGCGACGCCCTGGCTGCAGGGGCTGACGGCCCGTCTGGTCGCCGTCGGGGTGCGGCCGGAGCATGTCCATTCGCCCGTCGCAGGCTGACGGTCGCGCAGAACTGAGAGGAATTTATTAGGGATAACAGCATCTTAAAACAATGGTTCGAAGTTGCGCGGTTGCAACAGCGGGACATGATTCGAAATCGGCCGACACCGATTCCGCGCTGCCGGTTCCCGCGGTTTGCTTTTGGTAAGGGTCTCTCTGGGAATGCTGGTGGCCATCAGACAACCTGGGGGTGCCACCGTGTCTCATGCCAAATTCATTGCCGCGTTGACCGTGACCACGGCGCTCGGCGTCAGCGCCGCTTCGGCGGCCGATCTTGCCGCCCGCCCATACAGCAAGGCGCCGGCCTATGTGGAGGCGATCTACAACTGGGCCGGCTTCTATCTCGGCGGCCATCTCGGTGGCGCCTGGACCAACGAGCAGTGGGTCAACAGCGCCAACACCACGTTGTTCGGCGATCTCGCGCCGGGGCAGGGATTCCGCCAGCGCGGCTCCGGCTTCATGGGTGGCGGTCAGATCGGTTACAACTGGCAGGCCAACAATTTCGTGTTCGGTGTCGAGGGCACGATCTCGGCGCTCGACAATTCCGGCCGCGTCACCAACACGGTGTTCGGCCTCGGCCGCGATGATCAGTTCAGCTGGCGCTCGAATGCGATGGCGACGATCGTCGGCCGTGCCGGCTACGCAATCCAGAACAACCTGCTTTATTTTAAGGGCGGCTATGCCGGCGTGAACAACCGCCTCTCGGTCGTCGACAACCTTCCGCCGGCAACCGGCTCCGGCAGCCAGACCCACTGGGCCAGCGGCTGGACCGTCGGCGGCGGCTGGGAATACGGCATCACCCGCAACTGGACCGTTGGCGTCGAGTACAATTACGCGGCCTTCGAGCGCCAGACCTATCAGCTCGCCGGCACCGCGGCGGGCACCTATACGTTCGATGCCAAGCCGCGCGACATTCAGTGGGCGGTGGTGCGCCTGAACTACAAGTTCGACGCGCCGGTCATCGCGCGCTACTGAGTTTACACCGAGGCGAACAGGATGCAGGAGCTCCGGCTAGCCGGGGCTCCTGTGTTTTGGGCTGAAGGTTCAGACCATGACCGAATAGCCGCCGTCGACCGGGATCGCTGTGCCGGTGACGAAGTCAGACGCCGGCGACGCCAGGAACACGGCGATCCCCGCGAAGTCGTCAATGACGCCCCAGCGCGCTGCCGGCGTGCGGGCCAGCACGCGATCATGCAGCCCGGCGACCTGCTGGCGCGCGCCCCTGGTCAGGTCGGTGTCGATCCAGCCCGGCAGGATGGCGTTGACCTGGATGTTGTCGGGCGCCCAGGCATTGGCGCAGGCGCGGGTATACTGGACGATGCCGCCCTTGCTCGCGGCATAGGCCGCCGCGAAGCTTGCGCCGAAGATCGACATCATCGAGCCGATGTTGATGATCTTGCCGTGACCCGACGCCTTGAGCGCCGGATAGGCCGCCTTCGAGCACAGGAAGGCGCTGGTGAGGTTGGTGTCGATCACCTTGCTCCACTCGTCGAGCTCAAGCTCGTGCGGCGGCTTGCGGATGCTCATGCCGGCATTGTTGACCAGGATGTCGACGCGGCCGAGTTCGCCTGTGACACGCTCGACCATGGCCGCGACCGCGGCCTTGTCGGTGACGTCGGTTGCCACTGCGATCGCCTTGACGCCGCGCTTGCCGAGATCCTCGACGGCGGCCTTCGACTTTGCCTCGTTGCGGCCGACCACGGCCACCGCGGCGCCGGCATCCGCCAGTCCGCGCGCCATGCCGAGCCCGATGCCGCCATTGCCGCCGGTGACGATCGCGACCCGGCCCGAGAGATCAAACTGTCCGTTTTTCATTGTTGTTATCCGCTCTGGTTTGAATCCGGGCGCGAGAGTGCCCGATCATCGCAGCACTGACCAGATCGCACGCAGTGGGTCGGCCCTGCGCCAGCTTGCGTGCAGGCGGGGCGGTTCCAAGCGCCATTCGGGCAACAAAAAGCCCCGGACGATGCCGGGGCTTTTGCTCTGCTATCTCAGCAGGGATCAGTACGCTACTCAGTACTTGGCAACAACCGGACCGGTCCAGTTGAAGCGGTAGACCAGCGAGGTGCTGATGGTCTGGACGAGCGGCTTGAAGGTGATGTCGGTGCCGGCCAGCGCGTTGGTGCCGTCGATCCGCTCCGAGATGTTCTTCTTGTCGTAATAGGCCGCGCGGTACTCGGTCTTCATGAACCAGCCCGGAGCCGTGATGCCGAAAATGTTCAGGTTGTTCTCGACGCCGCCGCCGACGAACCAGCCGCCGCGATCGAAGTCGTTGGTGTGCAGACCCGCGGGGAGAGCGGTCGCGGTGTTGAACAGGGTGGTGCCCTTCCAGTGCGCGTCGGAGTAGCCGGCGTTGACGTAGGAGAGGACGTTCGGGGCGACAAGGTAGCCCAAGCGCGCACCGGCGGCCCAGCTGTAGTCGTTCTTGATGTTGCCGGCGAGGAACGCCGTCTGATCCTGGATGGTGCCCTTCAGGCTGCCGAACTGGCCGTCGGCGAACACGCCGATGACCCAGCTGTTGGCGGTCTGCCAGTCGTAACCAGCACCGACGGTGCCGAACCAGCCATCGCCGCCCTGGCGCTGGTTGAAGCCGAGGATCGGCGCACCCGTCGCGGTCGACTGGGTTCCGGTGTCAGCATCCCAGACGCCGCCGCCGCCGCCGCCGAAGATGTAGAAGCCGGTCCAGCTCGGCGCCACCGCGATCGGCGCGGGGGCCTTGGTGTAGGGGCGGGCGGCCAGATCGGCAGCCGACGCGGAACCCGTCATCGCAGCAACCGCGGTCAGAGCGAGCAAAATCTTCTTCATATCCAAATCCTCGACTAGCGTTCGATCGGGCCGCTGACGGGGTGCGCTGGCACCGATTCCCGAAACTCATGCTGGGACTATACGTGGTTCAGCCGGAAATGCTGTTGCGGGTGAGACACAACCGCCCGAAAACGAAGCCGTTGAGTGCTCTCCGATAAGGCAAAATAAAACCGGCCGCCCGATCCGGAGGCGGCCGGAAATTCGTTGTAAATCAGTCGGTTGGTTGGCCTAGACGTCGAGCAGGTCGTCGCTGGCGAATTCGGCCTTGTCGGAGATGAAGGCAAAGCGGGCTTCCGCCTTGGTTCCCATCAGCCGCTCGACCGAGTCGGCGGTGCCCTCGCGATCGTCGGCAAGCAGCACGACGCGCAACAGAGTGCGCTTGGCCGGATCCATCGTGGTTTCCTTCAGCTGCGCCGGCATCATCTCGCCGAGGCCTTTGAAGCGATTGACCTCGACCTTGGCGTTGGCGTTGAACTCGCTCTTCAGCAGCTCTTCCTTGTGGGCGTCGTCGCGGGCGTAGACCGACTTGGTGCCGTGCTTCAGTTTGTAGAGCGGCGGCACCGCCAGATAGAGATGGCCTTCGTCGATCAGCCGCGGCATCTGCCGGTAGAAGAAGGTGATCAGCAGCGAGGCGATGTGCGCGCCGTCGACGTCGGCGTCGGTCATGATGATGATGCGCTGATAGCGCAGATCCTCTTCGCGGTAATGCGCGAGCGTGCCGCAGCCGATCGCCTGCACGAGATCGGAGAGCTGCGCGTTAGCGGTCAGCTTATCCTTGCCGGCGGATGCGACGTTGAGGATCTTGCCGCGCAGCGGCAGCACGGCCTGCGTCTTGCGATCGCGCGCCTGCTTGGCGCTGCCGCCGGCCGAGTCGCCTTCGACGATGAAGAGTTCGGAGCCTTCGGTGCCGGCGTCGGAGCAATCCGCGAGCTTGCCGGGCAGGCGCAGCTTCTTGCCGGCGGTCTTGCGCGCGGTTTCCTTTTCCTGGCGGCGGCGCAGCCGCTCCTCGGCGCGATCGATCACGAAATCGAGCAGCCGGTTGGCCTGGTTCGGATTGCCCGACAGCCAGTGATCGAACGGATCCTTCATCGCCTGTTCGACGATGCGCTGGGCTTCGGCGGTGGCGAGACGATCTTTCGTCTGGCCCTGGAATTCAGGCTCGCGCACGAACACCGAGAGCATCACGGCCGCGCCCACCATCACGTCTTCCGAAGTGATCGCGGCTGCGCGCTTGCCCTGGCCGGCGCGCTCGGCGTGATCCTTCAAGCCGCGCAGCAGCGCGCTGCGCAGGCCGGATTCATGCGTGCCGCCATCGGGCGTCGGCACCGTGTTGGTGTAGGACGACAGGAAGCCGTCGGCATCGGCGGTCCAGGCGACCGCCCATTCGCAGGCGCCATGCGCGCCGCTGCGGCCGGACTTGCCGGAGAAGATATCCTGATGCACCAGCGTGTCAGCGTGGATCGCCGCGGCGAGATAGTCCTTCAGGCCGCCTGGGAAGTGAAACTTGGCTTCCGCCGGAACGTCTTCGACGCCCTTCAGCAGCTCCTGATCGCAGTGCCAGCGAATCTCGACGCCGCCGAACAGATAGGCCTTCGAGCGCGTCATCTTGAACAGGCGCTGCGGCTTGAAGGCTGCCTTGGCGCCGAAAATGTCGGTGTCCGGCTTGAAGCGGATCCGGGTGCCGCGGCGGTTGTTGACCTTGCCGAGATCTTCGAGCTTGCCCTTGGGATGGCCGCGCTCGAACGTCATGCGGTGCAACTGCCCGCTGCGCGCAACCTCGACCTCGAGCCGCGAGGAGAGGGCGTTGACCACGGAGACGCCGACGCCGTGCAGGCCGCCCGAAGTCTCATAGACCTTGGAGTCGAATTTGCCGCCCGAGTGCAGCGTGCACATGATGACTTCGAGTGCCGACTTCTTCGGGAATTTCGGATGCGGGTCGACCGGAATGCCGCGGCCATTGTCGGTCACGGTCAGGAAGCCGTCGGCGGTCAGCTCGACGTCGATGAAGGTGGCGTGGCCCGCCAGCGCCTCATCCATGCAGTTGTCGATCACTTCGGCGAACAGGTGGTGCAGGGCCTTCTCGTCGGTGCCGCCGATATACATGCCGGGCCGCCGGCGGACCGGTTCCAGCCCTTCCAGCACCTCGATGTCGGCCGCCGTATAGCCAGCTTCAGCGCCTCCCGCGGGGCGCGAAGCAGCCTTCGCCGGGGCACGTCCCTTCGGTTCCGGGGCTCCGAACAGATCGTCGGAAGATTTACTTTTGGCGTTCGACTTCAATGATTTGGCCATGGTTCTTCAAGTGGTGCGCCGGCTTGGGCGCAGCGAATCGGTTGCTCTGACTATGCCACGGATGGGCTGCCAAATGGGGGCGGCCGCACCCTTGGGGGCAGCCGCCTGTTCAGATAGGAGCCTGCGATTACGCCCGCGAGGTGCGGAATACAACGACCGTGAACAGCGCCATGGCGACGACCACCATCAGCGATCCGACGATCGGGGCGGCCTCAAACGAGGGGCCCTTCAGCAGCACGGCGGCGACGCCGGCCGGAAACAGGATGCCGCCCACGATATGCAGCCAGCCCTGGATTCTGGCGAGCAGCATGGTGCCTGCGGCCGGCACCAGCCGGTAGTACAGGCCGAACAGAAACAGCAGCACGCCGCCGACGAGATTGAGATGCGCGTGCGCCGGCCCCAACGTGAAATCGTGCTGGATACCCATGGCGATGCCCGCGAGCATTCCGAACAGCAGGACGAGCACGCCCACGCACATCATCAGTGACCCGATCATCAAAGTGATTCCTTTTTCTTGTGAGGGAGATGCCAGCCAGCCTGGACCGCAGCGGCCTTACCGGAAATCACGTTCGATCCCCGCCTTTGTGACTTGATGTCACGCAATCGGCTGGCTTACCTGTTCTTAGGCTGCGTGCTGGTAGAAAGGTTCATCCGGGTTCAACGGAGCGGAAGGCACTCGACGAGATGGAAGACTTAGCGCGGGCCTTGGCCGAATTCGTGCGCCACCACCAGGCCTGGGCCGCTCCGATCGTCATGTTGCTGGCGTTTGCTGAATCGCTCGCTTTCATTTCACTGTTGGTGCCGGCCTGGGGCGCGCTGGTTGCGATCGGCGCGCTGATCGGCGTCAGCGGCATCAGCTTCTGGCCGATCTGGATCGCCGGCGGCATCGGCGCCGCGCTTGGCGACTGGGTCTCCTACTGGTTCGGCTATCGCTACAAGGAACAGGTCGCGCAGATGTGGCCGCTGTCGCGCTACCCCGAGATCCTGCCGCGCGGCGAGGCCTTCGTGAAGACCTGGGGCGTGCCTAGCATCTTCATCGGCCGCTTCTTCGGCCCGCTGCGCGCGTCGGTGCCGCTCGCGGCGGGCATTTTCGAGATGTCGTATTGGCAATTCCAGGTCGCCAATTTCGTCTCCGCGCTGGTCTGGTCCGCGGCGCTGCTGTTGTTCGGCGATGTCATCGCCAAAGCTTTGGAGTGGATGTGGCGGGTGGTGTAGCGCGTTCCGGAATAAGGCCCACCTGCGGGTGTTAGGCGGGGAGGACAACCGCTCGCGCTGTCGTCATCGCGCGTGCATCGAAACGCTGATACAACCGCGCACACCAGGCGCGAGTTCATTGGGCGCCGCTTCACTGGGAGGACACTATATGGAATTGACACGACGTCACGCACTCGCTGGCGCTGCCGGCATCGCCGCCGCGCCGCTGTTGTCGGCCGCACCTGTGGCCGCCGCCGCGCCCGCAGCCGACAAGCAGGCGCCGGGCTTCTATCGCTACAAGGTCGGCGACATCATGGTCACCGCGGTGTCCGACGGCAAGAACGTGTTCAAGCTGGAAGACAGCTTCATTCCGAACGCGAAGCGGGACGACGTCAACGCGGCGCTGGAGAAGGCGTTCATGCCGCGCGACATGATGACGATCTGGTTCGCGCCGATCGTGCTCGACACCGGCGGCAAGCTGGTCGTGATCGATACAGGCAACGGCGCGCTCGCGAAGGCCAGCAGCAAGGGTGCCAACGGCCTGTTCGCCGACAATTTCGTCGCGGCCGGCTTCGATCCCAAGGCTGTCGACATGGTCGTGATCTCGCACTTCCACGGCGACCATGTGAACGGCCTGCTGACGGCCGAAGGCACGCCGGCATTTCCGAACGCCGAGGTGCTGGTGCCGGCGACCGAATGGAAGTTCTGGATGGATGACGGCGAGATGAGCCGGGCGCCGGCCGGCCGCATGGCGGGCCTGTTCAAGAACAACCGCAACATCTTCGAGGCCGGCCTGAAGAAGAAGGTGACGCCATATGAATGGGGCAAGGAGATCGCGCCGGGCCTGACCTCGGTCGAGACCGTTGGCCATACGCCGGGCCACACCTCCTACGTGCTGGCCTCGAGGGCGGACAAGGTCTTCATCCAGTCCGACGTCACCAACAATCCGAACCTGTTCGCCACCAATCCCGGCTGGCACGCGTTCTTCGACCAGGACGGCGATGTGGCCGAGAAAACCCGCCGCCGCATCTACGACATGGTGGTCGCGGAGCGGCTCCAGGTGCAGGGCTTCCACTATCCGTTCCCGGGCCTCGGCAACGTGGTGAAGGACGGCGCCGGCTACCGCGTCGTGCCGGCGCCGTGGAATCCGGCGATTTAGGATTGTCATTCCGGGGCGCGCGCCCGGCGCGCGAACCCGGAATCCAGAAGTTGAAGCCCGAGGCGGCAGCATAGCCATGGCGCGAGATTCTGGGTTCGATGCTTCGATCGGCCCGGAATGACGAAAGCAGACCTTGACGTCAAAGCGGCGCGGCCTTATAGCCGCGCCCATGATCAACGCCGCGACCATCATCATCGCCCGCCGCCGCCGCATTCTCGCGGTATGGGCGATCGCTCGCGTTTAAGACCATCGCCCCTGCCGCCGGACTTGATCCCGCGGCGCGCTCCTCAAAAAGACACGCGGTTCGATCTGGCGGCTCCTTCGTCACTGGGAGCTTCGACCATGTATACGCCACCGGTATTCAAGCCCGACCGCGCCGCGAGCCTTGGCTTCGCGGAAGCGCGCGGTTTCGGCCTGGCCTGCGCGTGGGACGGCGGCAAGCCGATCGCCTTCGCGCTGCCGTTCTATCTGACCTACGCCGCCGACGGCACGCCGCGGGCGCTGTTTCATGTTGCCCGTCACAATCCGCTGGTAAAGCTGGCGGGTGGCGCAGCAAGTGGGACGCCTTGGCTGCTGGCCGTCACCGGCGCGGATGCCTATGTGTCGGCGGACTGGTATGTGTCGCCCGACCAGGTGCCGACCTGGCTCTATCAGGCCGTGCATCTGACGGGGCCGGTGCGGACCCTGTCGGGTGAGGAACTGGCGGTTCAAATCGACGCGCTGACTGACAAGTTCGAGGACCGGCTGTCGCCGAAGCAGCCGTGGACGTCGGGCAAGATGACAGCCGCACGGCTCGATGCCATGAAGAAGGCGATCGTGGGCCTTGAGATGACGGTGGAAGAGGTGGAGGGCAGCTTCATGCTGAACCAGCACAAATCCGAGACCGACTTTGCTACGGTCGCAAGCCACCTCGGCGCGCAGGCGGATGCCGGCGCGCAACAGATCGCGCATCTGATGCGGCAGGCGCGGCCGGATGTCTTTGCACTCAAAACGAACGAACTCGAAAGGAGCGTGCCATGACCCTCACCGACACCAACCCGAAAACCAGGAGCGGTGCGACCAGGGCCACCGCGTTCGTCGATGGCGCCTCCGGCACCACCGGTCTCGGCATCCAGGAGCGGCTGCAGTCGATCGGCGATGTCGCGGTGAAGCACATCGCCGAGGACAAGCGGAAGGATGCCGGCGCCAAGCGCGCGCTGATGGAGGAGGTGGACCTCGTGATCCTCTGCCTGCCTGACGAGGCGGCCAAGGAGACCGTCGCGCTGATCGACACCATGGGCAGTTCAGCGCCCAAGGTGCTCGACGCGTCGACCGCCTATCGGGTCGCGCCCGACTGGGTCTACGGCTTCGCGGAGCTCGCGCCCGGCCAGGCCGACAAAATCCGCAACGCGCCGAAGGTCTCCAACCCGGGCTGCTATCCGACCGGCGCGATCGCGCTGCTGCGGCCGATCGTCGATGCCGGCCTGCTGCCTGCGGATTATCCCGTCACCATCAACGCGGTGAGCGGCTATTCGGGTGGCGGCAAGACGATGATCTCGAGCTTCGAGGACGGCTCGGCGCCGGCGTTCCATCTTTATGGACTCGGCTTCGAGCACAAGCACGTGCCGGAGATGCAGCTCTACTCGCATCTGACGCGGCGGCCGCTGTTCATCCCGTCGGTCGGCAACTACCGGCAGGGCATGCTGGTCTCGGTGCCGCTGCAGCTCGACGCGCTGCCGGGCAAGCCAACCGGTGCCGATCTGCAGGCGGTGCTGGCGAAGTGGTACGCCGGCAGCAAATATGTTTCGGCGATGCCGCTGCAGAACGAGGCCAGCAAGGGTGGCAAGATCGAGCCGGAGGCACTCAACGAGACCAACCAGCTCGAGCTCTATGTCTTCGCCAGCGACAAGCATCGCCAGGCGGTGCTGGTCGCGCGGCTCGACAATCTGGGCAAGGGCGCCTCAGGCGCCGCGGTCCAGAACATGCGGCTGATGCTCGGGCTCGCCGACAACTGACGGCAAGCGCATCGTGGACGACGCCACGCTGCAATTCTACCGGCGCAATGCCGAGGCCTATGCCGGGTGGGCGAAAGCCCCGTCCACCCGGCTGCTCGGCTTTCTCAAGCTGCTGCCGCCGGGCGGCGCGATCCTCGAACTCGGCTGCGGCGCCGGCAATCATGCCGCGGTCATGCTCGCCGCAGGCTTCGTGCTGCGCGCAACCGATGGTTCACCTGAAATGGCCGAGGTCGCCGCGCGCCGCATCAACCATCCCGTCGAGGCGATGCTGTTCGATGAGCTCAGGGATCACGAGGCCTATGACGGGGTCTGGGCCAGCGCCTGCCTGCTGCACGTGCCGCGCGACGAACTGGCCGGCGTCCTCGGCCGCATCCATCGGGCGCTGAAGCCCGGCGGCCTGTTCTACGCGAGCTACAAGATCGGCCATGGCGACGGCCGCGACAGCATCGGCCGCTATTACAATTATCCGGAGGCGGCTTGGCTGGCATCGACCTACGCCGCTTCAGGAGCGTGGACGCAAGTCTCGTCCGACACCAGCGAGATCAAGAGTTTTGACGAGGCGCCCGCCACAATGCTGCATATCGTGGTGCGGAAGGGCGGGGCGTAGCGCCGGCACGATTGCCGGCGCCGATTGGCATCAGACGATCTTGAAGATCGCGAGCGCCAGCACCGCTTGCGCAAGGAAGCCGACGGTGAAGGCCAGCGTGCGGAACACCGGCAGGCCGAGCGTGTAGACGATCAGATGCGCGACGCGGGCCCAGAAATAGACCGCGCAGGCCAGCACGGTCCATTTGGTGGAATAGTCGGCGGCGTTGAGGATCAGCACCAGCGGTGCGAAGATCACGAGATTCTCGACCGCGTTGTCGTGGGCGAACATCATCCGGTTGGCCCATTCGGCATGCGGCTTGTCGGTGCGCGAGGGATTGCCCATGGCGCCGGAGAGGCCCCGCACCTGGCAGCGATTGATGATGTAGGGAATCCACAACAGCCCGGTCAGGATCACCGTCAGCGACAGCCAGAACAGTTCGCGCGTCATCGTCTCCCCCTCACGTCAATGCGATTCCCGACCGCCGGGACCGTTTGTTTATAGCTGAGCGGAAGAGCTCACGCTACGCGCGGACGCGGACATAGCTGCCCGGTGCGTCCTCGAGCATCGGCATTCCATTCGCCCCCACCATGCGCGCCGGAACCGTCTCCGGATCGTGGCTCTCCAGCCAGGCGCGCCAGTCCGGCCACCACGAACCCTTGTGCTCCTCGGCGCCCTTCAGCCAGTCGGCGAGCTTGATGTCCTTGATGTTGTCGTTGGTCCAGTACTGGTACTTGTTCGACGCAGGCGGATTGACCACGCCGGCGATATGGCCGGAGCCGGACAGCACATACTTCACCGGGCCGCCGAAGAACTGCGAGCCGTACAGCACCGATTCCGCCGGCGCGATGTGATCCTCGCGGGCCGCGAGGTTGTAGACCGGCACCTTCACCTTCGACAGATCGAGCAGCGTGTTGTCGAGCACCATGGTGCCGGTCGACAGCCGGTTCTCCAGATAGCAGTTGCGCAGATAGTAGGAATGGTTCGACGACGGCATCCGCGTCGCATCCGAATTCCAGTGCAGCAGGTCGAACGAGGAGGGCGGCTGGCCCTTCAGGTAATTGTTCACGACATACGACCAGATCAGGTCGTTCGATCGCAGCATGTTGAAGGCCATCGCCATCTTGCTGCCTTCGAGCACGCCGGATTCCTGCATGTCGCGTTCCAGCGCCGAGATCTGGTCCTCGTCGACGAACACCAGGAGGTCGCCGGCATGGGTGAAGTCGACCTGCGCGGCAAAGAACGTCGCCGAGGTCACGCGCTGACGGCGCTTCTCGGCGAGATAGGCCAGCGTCGAGGCGAGCAGGGTGCCGCCGACGCAATAGCCGGCGGTGTGCACCTTCATCTCGCCGGTGGCCTTCTCGATCACGTCCATCGCCGTGAGCGGGCCCTCGGTCATGTAGTCGGCCCAGGTCTTCTTGCCGAGCTCCTTGTCGGGATTGACCCAGGAGATCACGAACACCGTGATGCCCTGGTCGACGCACCATTTGATGTAGGATTTCTCGGGGCGCAGATCGAGGATGTAGAACTTGTTGATCCAGGGCGGCACGATCAGCAGCGGCGTGCGCAGCACGCTCTCGGTTGCCGGGGAATACTGGATCAGCTGCATCAGCTCGTTCTGGAAGATCACCTTGCCCGGCGTCGTCGCCATGTTGACGCCGACTTCGAGATTGCTCGAATCGGACTGGCGGATCCGCAGCGTGCCGTGGCCGGCCTCGATGTCCTCGGCCAGCATCTTCATGCCGCGCACCAGATTGTCGCCGTTGGTCTCGACGGTGGTGCGCAGCACCTCCGGATTGGTCAGCACGAAGTTCGACGGCGCCAGCGCATTGGCGATCTGCTGAACGTAGAATTCGGCTTTCTTGCGGGTGTGCGGATCGATCCCGTCGGCGTCACGGACCAGTTGCTGTGCCCATTTCGAGGTCAGGAGATAAAGCTGCAGGATGAAGTCGAAGAACTGGTTCGACTTCCATTCCGGATCCTGGAAACGCTTGTCGCGGGGGGGCGGCTCGATCGCCGGCTTGGCGTCGGCTTCGCCGGCCATGCGGCGCACCGCCGAGCCCCAGAGATCGAGGTAATCCTTGCCGAGCTGCATCTGCAGCGACGAGGCACGCTCCTTGTCGGACAGCCAGTATTCGGCGATCACGCTGAAGGTCTTGATGACCTCACCGAGCTCGTTCGGCGGCTTGTCGCGGACTTCCCCGGTCTGGCGCGGCTTGAGATAGGCGGCCAGCGCCTGGCCGCTGCTCTCCATCGCTCGCGCGATGTTCATGGCGAAGGCTTCGGCGTTGAATTTGGGTGCGGCTTGGGTGTCGGGAATGACGTTGCTCATCTGCAGGACAATATCGCGTCGTTTGGGGGGCGTCATCGCGCGGTGCGGCAAGGGAAATCAGGCAAAATCCGACGTTTCACTCTGTTGCAGTGCGACAAAAAATCTTTGTTCCGTCATATTGAAGCCTCAGGCATCGCTTTTCTTGTTTCCGCTTTAGGTGTTTCGGGCGACAATGGTTTGAAACGCTAAAGTCGAAATTAACGCAGCGGGGACGCTGCAAGGCTCGTACCAGTGCGACCCGTGTCGGCAACGTGCGACGTGCGCGCTAGCTTGTTGGGACAATTCGGCGCATGCCGATCGATGGAATGAACAGGGGGCTCGCGGCCGCAGTGCTGCTCGCGTCGATGGTGGCGCTGAGCGGGTGCTCGAGCACGATCGCCGATATGGCCATGCCCGCCGATGCGCCGGCCCGCGCCAAGGATCCCAGCGGGTACCTGCCGGTCCATGACCTGCCGCCCGACCGGGCCGATCCGATGATCAAGCCGGCGGATCAGGCCAAGATCGAGCAGGAGCTGATTGCCGCGCGCGAGCGCCAGGCCCAGGCTCAAGCCCAGGCGTCGACCCCTGCCGGCAAGTGAGTCGCGGCAGGCGGCCGATCAGCGCTGGCGCCGCCCGGCGTCCGTGCTAAAAGAAACCCGGTTCAATCGCAGATCCGGCCGCACCCCCAGATCGTTGCGCCTGAATTCGCTCTAAATCATTGATTCGGCGCGATTTCTGTAAGAGGCCGTGACGGCTTCCGCAAGCTTACCAAAGGGGTCGATTCTGGCATCGCGGTTGTCGGAGCAAGGGGTCCCATGGAAGATTTTTACCGCATCCGCCGTCTGCCGCCTTACGTCTTTGAAAAAGTCAATCAGGCCAAGGCGGCCGCGCGCAATGCCGGGGCCGACATCATCGACATGGGCATGGGCAATCCGGACCTGCCGACCCCGCCGCATGTGATCGAGAAGCTCAAGGAGACGCTGGGCAAGCCGCGCACCGACCGCTACTCGGCTTCGCGCGGCATCAACGGCCTGCGCAAGGCCCAGGCCGCCTATTACGCGCGCCGCTTCGGCGTCAAGCTCAACCCGGATACCCAGGTGGTGGCGACGCTCGGCTCGAAGGAGGGCTTTGCCAACGTCGCGCAGGCCATCACCGCGCCCGGCGACGTCGTGCTGTGCCCGAATCCGAGCTACCCGATCCACGCCTTCGGCTTCCTGATGGCGGGCGGCGTGATCCGCTCGGTGCCGTCGGAGCCGACGCCGCAATTCTTCGAGGCGGTCGAGCGGGCCATCATCCATTCGATTCCGAAGCCGATCGCGCTGATCGTCTGCTACCCGTCGAACCCGACCGCCTATGTCGCGGACCTCGACTTCTACAAGGATCTGGTCGCGTTCGCGAAGAAGCACGACATCTTCATCCTGTCCGATCTCGCCTACGCCGAAGTCTATTTCGACGACAACAACCCGCCGCCGTCGGTGCTGCAGGTGCCCGGAGCGATCGACGTCACCGTCGAGTTCACCTCGATGTCGAAGACCTTCTCGATGGCCGGCTGGCGCATGGGCTTTGCGGTCGGCAATGAGCGCATTATCGCCGCACTGGCGCGGGTCAAATCCTATCTCGACTACGGCGCCTTCACGCCGGTCCAGGTGGCGGCGACCGCGGCGCTGAACGGCCCGGACGACTGCATCCGCGAGATGCGCGACACCTACCGCAAGCGCCGCGATGCGCTGGTCGAGTCATTCGGCCGCGCCGGCTGGGAGATTCCGCCGCCGCAAGCCTCGATGTTCGCCTGGGCGCCGCTGCCCAAGGCATTCGAGGCGGTCGGCAGCATGGAGTTCGCGACCCTGATGGTGGAGAAATCCGGCGTTGTGGTGTCGCCCGGCGTTGCGTTCGGCGAGCACGGCGAAGGCTATGTCCGCATCGCGATGGTGGAGAACGAGCAGCGCATCCGGCAGGCCGCGCGCGGCGTGCGCCGCTTCCTTGAAAGCGGCATCGAAACGTTGCACAACGTCGTTCCTCTCGCCAACCGACGCTGATCCTTCCAGGTTGCTTCATCTCCAGGTCCCTTGAATCCATGGTCGCACCCCTGAACGTGGGCATAGCGGGGCTCGGCACCGTCGGTGCCGATGTCGTCCGCCTCATCGAAACGCAAGGACGGGCGCTGGCCGAGCGCAGCGGCCGACCCGTTCGCGTCGTCGCCGTCACGGCGCGCTCGAAGGCCAAGAAGCGCGGCCTGGACCTCGGCGCTATCGCCTGGGCCAAGAGCCCCGAGGCGCTCGCCGAAGATCCCAATATCGAGTGCTTCGTCGAATTGATGGGCGGCGCCGGCGATCCGGCGCTGTCTGCGATCGAGACCGCGCTGAAGGCCGGCAAGTCGGTGGTGACCGCCAACAAGGCGCTGATTGCCAAGCACGGCCTGCGGCTCGCCGCCGCCGCCGAGAAGCACGGCGGCGCGCTGAACTTCGAGGCCGCGGTCGGCGCGGCGATCCCGGTCATCAAGACGCTGCGCGAGGGCCTCGCCGGCACCAGCGTCAACCGCGTCTATGGCATCCTCAACGGCACCTGCAATTACATCCTGACCCGGATGGAGCAGGAGGGGTCTGTCGTTCGAGGAGTGCCTGAAGGACGCCCAGCGCCTCGGCTATGCCGAAGCCAATCCGTCATTCGACATCGACGGTCACGACACCGCCCAGAAGCTCGCGATCCTGGCGAGCCTCGCCTTCGGAACCAAGGTCGCGGAAAGCGCGGTTTACGTCGAAGGCATCTCCTCGATCACGCCGGAAGACCTCAAGGCGGCCGCGGAACTCGGCTACCGCGTCAAGCTGCTCGGCGTGGCCGTCCGCACGGCAAAGGGCATTGAGCAGCGCGTGCACCCGACCATGGTGCCGAAATCGTCCTCGATCGCCCAGGTGATGGGTGTGACCAACGCGGTCGCGATCGATGGCGAGGGCATTCCGCCGATCACGCTGGTCGGCCCCGGCGCCGGCGGCGGCGCGACGGCCTCGGCCGTGGTTGCCGACATTGCCGACGTCGCCCGCGGCATCCGCGCCAAGCCGTTCGGCCGTCCGGTGGAGCGGTTGCGTGACACCACCAAGGCGCCGATGGAACGCCATGAGGGTGGTTACTATATCCGCCTGATGGCGCGCGATCTTGCAGGCACTGCCGCAACAATCGCCACCCGGCTGGCGGAACAGAAGATATCTCTGGAATCCATCGTGCAGCGGCATCCGGATGGCGTCGATGTGAATGGGGCGGCCAAAAAACCTTCACCGGTCCCGGTCATTCTGATTACCTATGCGACCAGCGAGGATGCCGTGCATCGTGCGCTGGCCGCAGTGCAGCGCGACAAGGTCATCAGCGGCCGGCCGCAGGTGATCCGGATCGAGAAAAACTAGCGCATGGCCTGAACGGGTCGGGCGTGAGACGATTGATGCGGGCAGGCTGGCCTGCCCCATAGGCTTAAGGAGTACGCTGATGTCGACCCATATTTCCGTTCCGCCGCAGATGCTGCTCGAGCGCATCCTGACGCTCGAAATCGTGCGGGTGACGGAGCGCGCGGCGGTGTCGGCCGCGCGGCTGCGCGGCCACGGCCAGGAGAAGGCCGCCGACAAGGCCGCGGTCGACGCGATGCGGCGCGAGCTCAACAAGCTGCCGATCGAGGGCACGGTCGTGATAGGCGAGGGCGAGCGTGACGAGGCGCCGATGCTGTTCATCGGCGAGAAGGTCGGCCTCAACGCCGGCCCCAAGGTCGACATCGCGGTCGACCCGCTCGAAGGCACCACGCTGTGCGCCAAGAACATGCCGGGCTCGATCGCCACCATGGCGATGGCCGATGGCGGCACGCTGCTGCACGCGCCCGACGTCTACATGCAGAAGATCGCGATCGGCCCGGGCTACGCCAAGAACGTGATCGAGCTCGACGCGCCGCCGGCCGACAACGTCCGCCGCCTCGCCAAGGCCAAGGGCGTCGACCCGACCGCCATCAACGTGCTGGTGCTCGACCGTCCGCGCCATGCCGAAATCATCAACAGCGTACGCTCCACGGGCGCTGCCGTGCAGCTGATCACCGACGGCGACGTCGCCGGCGTCATCCACTGCGCCAAGCCCGATGAGACCGGCGTCGACATGTATATCGGCACCGGCGGCGCGCCCGAGGGCGTGCTGGCGGCGGTCGCGCTGCGCTGCATCGGCGGCCAGATGCAGTGCCGCCTGATCCTCGACACCGAAGAGAAGCGCGAGCGCGCCCACAAGATGGGCGTCAGCGATCCGAAGATGATCTACGGCATCGAGGACATGGCCAAGGGCGACTGCCTGTTCGCCGCCACCGGCGTCACCACCGGCTCGCTCTTGACCGGCGTGAAGTTCAAGAAGGACGTGATCGAGACCGAGACGGTCGTGATGCGCTCGGTCACCGGCACCGTGCGCTACATCAAGGCCGAGCACCGACAGCTGGAGAAATTCCACCTCGACTGATGCTGTCATTCCGGGGCGATGCGCAGCATCGAACCACAGATGCGCGATTGCGCATCGGGGAATCTCGAGGTTCCGGGTCTGGTGCTGCCGCACCATCCCGGAACGACGCGATCAACAACAAGAACAAGGGGAGACGCGTATGTCCGATCTGTCCGAGGTCAAGGCATTGGTGTTCGACGTGTTCGGCACCGTGGTCGATTGGCGCACCAGCCTGATCAACGATTTCACTACATGGGGCGAAACACGCGGCATCAAGGCCGACTGGACCGCACTGGTCGATGGCTGGCGCGCGGTCTATGCGGCCTCGATGGACGAGGTGCGCAAGAACCCGCAGAACGGCTACGTCATCCTCGACGTGCTGCATCGCCGCTCGCTGGAGAAGCTGGTCGCGCAGTTCGACATCAAAGGGCTGACCGAGGCCGACCTGCAGCATCTGACGCTGGGCTGGCACCGCCTGCACCCCTGGCCCGACAGTGTCGCCGGCCTGACCCGGCTGAAGACCAAATACATCATCTCGCCGCTCTCCAACGGCAACGTCGCGCTGCTCACCAACATGGCGAAGTTCGCAAGGCTCCCCTGGGACCTCGTGATGTCGGCCGAGCTGTTCGAGCACTACAAGCCCGATCCGGAAACCTATCTCGGCGCCGCCAGGCTGCTCTGCCTGCCGCCCGAGCAGGTGATGATGGTTGCCGCGCACAATTACGATCTCAAGCACGCGCAGAAGCACGGCCTGAAGACCGCCTTCGTCGCGCGTCCGACCGAATACGGCCCGCTGCAAAAAGTCGACTTCGAGGCCACCGGCGACTGGGACATTGTGGCCAAGGATTTCGGGGAAATCGCCAGCCGGATGGGCTGCTAGAACTGGCTTGGGATTCATTGAGGCGTTACGATTCCTGCCTGATGGGAAGGGAATCATGACGCTCCACGCAGCCGCATTGCCCGTCGAGGCGCCGCCGGCGTTCCTCGGGGTATCGCGGTCGCTGACCGGAAAGCTCTGGCGCGACCGGCTGGATGCGCGCGGGGCGGCGCGGGCGCTCGCGATCGTGCAGCGGCACAATCTGCCGGAAATGTTGGCGCGCGTGCTGGCCGGGCGCGATGTCGCGATTGACGAGGTCGCCGACGTCCTCGACCCGACGATCCGTAAGCTGATGCCGGATCCGCACACGGTCACCGAGATGGAGACTGCCGCCAGGCGCATTGCGGATGCCGCAATGCGCGGCGAGAAGGTCGCCATCTTCGGCGACTATGACGTTGACGGCGCGACTTCGGCGGCGCTTTTGACCTGGCATCTGCGCCATTGCGGGCTCGACCCGCTGATCCACATTCCCGACCGCATCTTCGAAGGCTACGGGCCGAATGTCGACGCCGTCCGCGCGCTGGCGGCCAAGGGCGCGACGCTGCTCGTCACCGTGGATTGCGGCACCACCAGCATCGAGCCGCTGGCGGAGGCGAAGAAGCTTGGGATGTCGGTCGTGGTGATCGATCATCACCAGACCGGTGATGAACTTCCTGAGGTCGACGCGCTGGTGAATCCGAACCGGCCCGACGATCTCTCCGGGCTCGGCCATCTCGCCGCCGTCGGCCTCGTGTTCGTCACCCTGGTCGCGGTGAACCGCGAGCTGCGCCAGCGCGGTTTCTGGACCGGCGAGATGCCGGAGCCGGACCTGCTCAGCGTGCTGCACCACGTCGCGCTCGGCACCGTCGCCGACGTCGCGCCGCTGATCGGGCTCAACCGCGCCTTCGTCGCCAAGGGGCTGATCGCAATGCGCCGCCGCGACCATGTCGGCCATACCGCGCTGATGGATGTGGCGCGGCTCAATGGCCCGCCGGAGGCTTGGCATCTCGGCTTCATGCTGGGGCCGCGCATCAATGCCGGTGGCCGCATCGGTCGCGCCGATCTCGGCGTGCGGCTGCTGCTCGAGGGCGATGTCTCGGAGGCTGCGCGGATCGCGGCCGAGCTCGATCGCCTGAACGGCGAGCGGCGCGTGATCGAGCAGGCGGCCGAGGCGCAGGCCGAAGCCGAGGCGCTGGCCGCGCTCGGGCTCGAGGATAAGGGCGCCGTCATCGTCACCGCGGCGGAAGGCTGGCATCCCGGCGTGGTCGGGCTGGTCGCCGCGCGGCTGAAGGAGAAGTTCGCGCGTCCGGCGTTTGCGATCGCGCTCGAGCCCGGCGGCATCGGCACCGGATCGGGCCGCTCGATCGGCGGCGTCGATCTCGGCAAGGCGGTGCGGCAGGCGGTGCATGACGGCCTCTTGATGAAAGGCGGCGGGCACGCGATGGCGGCCGGCGTCACGCTGCGCAAGGAGAGGCTTGCCGAATTCCGCGCCTACATGGAAAGCGCGCTGGCGCAGGACGTCGCCAACTCGCGCCATGAGAACGAGCTGTTCATCGACGGCGCGGTGACCGCGCGCGCGGTGACGCCGGAATTCGCCGCGACGCTCAATCGCGCCGGTCCGTTCGGTGCGGCCAATCCCGAGCCGGTGATCGCGCTGCCGTCGCATCAGCTGGTCTATGCCGACGAGGTCGGGCAGGCGCATTTGCGGCTGCGTTTCAAGTCCGGTGATGGATCCGTCGTCAACGGTATCGCATTCCGCTCGGTCGGACAGAAACTCGGCAGCGCCTTGACGCAAAATCGCGGCCAGCAGCTGCACGTGGCGGGCTCTCTTGCAGTTGACCGTTGGCAAGGCACCGAACGTGTGCAATTCCGTGTCCTCGACGTCGCGGTCCCGGATCAGGGCCCGACGGTGATCAAATAAGAAACGTTGGGAGAGGACATGTCAGGACAGGTTGAGGGCAAGGTCGCGCTGGTCACCGGCGGCGCGTCGGGGATTGGCGAGGCCATCGTCGAACTGCTTGCGCGAGAAGGCGCGACCGTCGTTGCGACCGACATCGACGAACTGAGGGGACCGGAACTCGCCGCACGGCTCACGAAGGCCGGGCGCAGCGTGACCTTCCTGCCGCAGGACGTCACCAGTGAAGAGCGCTGGATCGAGGTCGTCGCCGAGATCGGCAAACGCCACGGCCGCCTCGACATCATGGTCTCGAACGCCGGCATCGGTATCGGCGCGCCGTCGATTGTCGAGATGTCGCTCGCGGACTGGCGCCGGCAGACCGCGATCAATCTTGACGGCGTGTTCCTGTCGGTGAAGCATTCGCTGCCGCTGATGCGTAAAACTGGCGGCGGCTCCATCATCATGATGTCCTCGCTCGCGGGCCTGCGTGGCGCCGCGAACCTCGCCGGCTACAGCGCCACCAAGGGCGCGGTGCGGCTGTTCGCCAAGTCGATCGCGATGGAGTGCGCGCAGGTGAATGACGGCATCCGCGTCAACTCGGTGCATCCCGGCATCATCGACACGCCGATCTGGGGCAAGATCCCGACCGGTGCCACCGGCGCCGGCCAGAACGCGCCGATCGATCCCGAGGAGCGCGCCAGGTTTGCGACGCCGCTCGGCCGCGCCGGCCAGGCCATCGAGATCGCGCAAGGCGTGCTCTATCTCGCCTCGGACGCGTCGCGCTATGTCACCGGCAGCGAGCTCGTGATCGACGGCGGCATGAATGCCGGCGGCGTGGTGCGGCAGCCCGCGGCGTAGGTCTCCGTCATTGCGAGCGAAGCGACGCATTTGCATCCTAACCGTGTCGTCCCTGCGAAAGCAGGGACCCATACTCCGCGGCGGATGTTGTTGAACTGACTCGTCGTTCGGGCGTCGCTCAACAATGATGGCCTGTAGTTATGGTCCCTGCTTTCGCACGGCTCACACGGAGTATGTGCCGCGGCCTAGCCGCCTTGCCGTAACCGCGCCAGCACCTTGAGCCCGCCGTAACCATCGGCGGGCAACAGGCCGGTCTTGATCTGAAAATCCTTGATCGCCTTCATGGTGTCGTTGCCGACGCGGCCGTCGGTGCCGCCGGTGTCGAAGCCGGCCTTGGTCAGCCGGGTCTGCATCTCCTGCACCTCGGCCAGCGTCAGCGCGCGCTCCGAGCCCGGGAAGGGCTGGATGAACGGCGGTCCGCCGAGACAGCGATCGCCGAGATGGCAGATCGCCAGCGCGTAGTTCATCGACGGATTGTAGCTCTTCACCGAATTGAAGTTCGGGCCGAGCAGGAAGGCCGGGCCGCCCGCCACGGGAATCCAGAGCTGCGCCGATGCGTTCGGTTGCGGGAACGGCTGGCCGTCGGCTCTGACGACGCCGGCGCTGGCCCAGGCTGCGTAGGTGCGGCTGCCGCTGGCGCCACCGGACGCGCGAACCTCGTAGCCCCAGTGCTCGCCGCGGTGCCACTTGCCGCGATTGACCAGGTATTTCGCGGTCGAGCCGAGCGCGTCGTCGGGCCGGCCGAACGGCGAGACCTTGCCGTCGCCGTCATAGTCGAAGCCGACATTGAGCCAGACTTCCGGCATCCACTGCGAATGGCCCATCGCGCCGGCCCAGGAGCCGTTCATCTCCTCCGGCGTGCTCCAGCCGCGCTGCACGATCTTCATCGCGTTGATCAGCTCGGTCTCCCAATACGCCTTGCGGCGTGGCTCGTTCCAGGCGAGCGCGGCGAGCGAGGGAAACACCGGCGTCATGTGGTTCTGCTGCACCAGCGGATCGCCATAGGCTGACTCGACACCCCACAGCGCGAGCAGCGTGCCGCGCTCGACGCCGAAGTCGCGCTCGATGCGGCCGAACAGCGCGTCGTTCTTCTTCAGCGCCTCGCGGCCGTGGATGATGCGCCAGTCGGAGACGCGGCGGTTGATGTACTGCCAGATCTGCTCGTGGAATTCCGGCTGGTTGCGCATCTGCTTGAACACGCTCATGTCGGGCTCGATCCGTGCCATGCAGCGATTCCAGGTCGCGTCCGAAATGCCTTTTGCCTGCGCGCGGGCGCGGAAATTGTCGCGCCACTGATCGAAGCCGGGAGGCGCGGCGGCCAGCGCGCCGAGCGGATTGGCAAGCGTCACGCCGGCGGCGAGCGCCGTCTTGAGGACGGCACGACGGGCAGGAGACTTCAAAGAATCAGGCTGTTTCATCGGGCCAGTGTAGCGGCGGCCATGGGGCGGGCCAAAGCCATCACGCCGCAAGAAGCACTATTTGATCATGCCCTTGTCGGAAAACCGGTTCCCAGTTTTCCAGGGCATGCTCTAGCTATCCTGCAAATCTGTGGCGATTTTTGACAGCCATTGCCGGACAATTTGCTCGGATTTGGCGTCGAGGCCGGCGGCGAGCCGGCGCTCCTGGGCCTGGGCGATATGGCGGCATTTCTCCAGCAGCGTGGTTCCGTGGCTGGTCAGCGTCCATTGCAGCACCCGGCCGTGGACCGGATGCGGCGCCTTGCGGATCGCGCCGTCGCGCTCGAGGTTGCGGATGATCACACTGACGGTCTGCGGCGTCAGCAGCGCGACCCGCGCCAGATCGGCGCCCGAGAGGCCCGGATAGGCCTTGAGCATGGTGAGCACCACGAATTGCGGCGAGGTGACGCCGAGTCCGGCGAGCCCGCGCTCCATCGACAGCCGCGAGGCCGCATGCGCCTGGCGCAAGAGATAGGCGAGATAGCCCTGTTCGCCGCGCTTGCCCTCGCCGGGCGGCGGGATCGGGGAGGTGAAGAGGGCGTCGGCTGCGCTCGATCGCGAACTGGCGACGGTCCTTCCGCGGGCTCTTGCCGTGGCCGGACGCCGCTCGGCGGCACCTGATTTCCCGCGTTTCTGCATTCCCGCCATGTTGCCGCCGCCAATGTCTGCGTCTTGCTCAATATCAGAGCTCTGATAATATGTCAGTACACTGATAACATGAGGCCAGGCCGATGTCACATGCCCGCAAGGAATACACCGACTTCGAGAAGCTCGCGCCCGATGTCTTCGCCGCGGTGCGTGCGCTCGGCCAGTTCGCGGCGAAGGCCGGCCTCGACAAGCAGCTGCTGGAGCTGGTCAAGCTTCGCGCCTCGCAGATCAACGGCTGTGCCTTCTGCGTGCAGTATCACATCCTGCAGGGCGAAAGCCTCGGCGTGCCCGCCGACAAGCTGAACCTTGTCGTGGTGTGGCGCGAGGCGCCGCAATTCTCGGCCCGCGAGCGCGCGGCGCTGGCCTGGACCGAGGCGCTGACCACTATGCCGAACGGCGTCAGCGACGAGGTCTATGCCGAGGTCGCCGCCGAATTCTCCGAGCAGGAGCTGACCTATCTGACCTCGGCGATCGCATCGATCAATGTCTGGAACCGGTTCGGCGCAGCCTATCGTTGGACGCCGCCACCGCGCCGGCAGAGCGCGAACGCGACGGCTTCGTAACGCCGAGACGCATCAAACGATAATTGACAGGGGAGACGTGCCGATGGCTTCGATGACGATGACACCCCCGCTTCCATTCGCAGGGCCGCCGCGCCCGGTTGCGCTGGCCGTCGCCGCTGGACTGGCCTCGGCCTTCCTGATCGGCAAGGCGTTGCCGACCCCGATGGATGCGATCTCGGCGGTGATCGCGCCGCTCTGCGCCAGCGCCAATGCGGCGTCGCCGCTCGACAAGGTCGAGGTCATCACCTCGCATGCATTGCCGAACGTGGCGGGCAAGCGCGTCACGGTGGTGCGCGTGTTTTATGGTCCTGGCGGGTTCACGCCGCCGCACCGCCATTCCGGCTCGGTGACGGCCTACATCACCAAGGGCGAGATCCGCTCGCAGCTTGGCGGCGGCCCGGTGGAGACCTTCAAGGTCGGCCAGTCCTTCTTCGAGCCGCCGGGCTCGACCCACATGGTCTCGGCCAATGCCAGCACCACGGAGCCTGCGGAGCTGATCGCAGTGTTCGTGGCGGACGAGGGCGCGCAGCTGACCACGATGCTGGAATAGCGCACCGGACCAGTTTGGTGCCAAGCGCGTGTGAAAGTGGACCTTGCGCGAGGCGGCGCGTGGATTGATCACATGACAGGTTGCGGCGACGGTTGCCGAAAGGACAAATCGATGATCAGTCTGAAGGGGCTCTCTGCCTTCCCGATAACGCCTTCGAACCGCGATGGCCGGGTCGATGTGGGCGCGCTCCGCGCGTTGCTCGAACCGCTGATTGCGGCGAAGGTGGATTCGGTCGGGCTGCTCGGAAGCACCGGCTCATATCCATATTTCAGCCGCGAGGAGCGGCGGCGAGCCGTCGAGGCGGCCACGGCCTTGGCCGCCGGCGGGATGCCGATCCTGGTCGGCATCGGCGCGCTGCGCACCGACGACGCGGTGCGGCTGGCGCAGGATGCGCGTGACGCCGGCGCGACCGCGGGCCTGTTGGCGGCGATGTCCTATACGCCCCTGACGGACGATGAGGTGTTTGAGCATTTTCAAACCGTGGCCCGCGAGAGCGGGTTGCCGATTTGCATCTACGACAATCCCGGGACGACCCATTTTCGATTCACGCCGGCCCTCGTCGGCCGCCTGGGCCGTGTCGAGGGGATCGTCGCGGTGAAGAGCCCTGCGCTGGATGCCACGACCATTGCGGATCATCTGAAGGAGTTGCGCGCTGCCGTCCCCAGCGGCGTTGCGCTGGGTTACAGCGCCGACTGGAATTGCACCGAGGCGCTGCTGGCAGGTGGCGACACCTGGTACAGCGTGCTTGCCGGCATCCTGCCGCGGAGCTGCGTGGAGATTGTCCGCGCCGCGGCGAGCGGCGATGCGATCCGGGCACGAGAGCTCGATGCGCGCTTGCAGCCGATCTGGGATCTGTTCAAGACATATTCGAGCCTGCGCGTCGTCTACGCGATCGCCAATCTCAGAGCGATCTGCGCGGCCGAGCCGCCGCGTCCGATCCTGCCGCTGCCCGCTTCTGCCCAGATGAGGGTCAAGGAAACCTTGGCCGCGATGGACGTCAACTGATCGTGAAGATGTGACGGCGCGCGGCCGAACCGGTCGTCGCCCTTCGATCCACGCGCATAGCGTCGCGACGTGCGGTCGAATTTCGCGTCGTCCCATCGGTAGCGTGGCTTCCATCGGCGCGCAAAATCGGCATAAACAATCGCAAGGCTTGCTGGCTGGGAGGTGTCTGATGCGATTGCCGGTGTTTCTGTTGACGCTGCTGGTTCCTGTGATGGCCTGGGCCGAGGAACCCACAACCAATACACCGGCGCTGTGGGGCAGCCCCACGGTCGACAATGGCAAATGCTGCAAGACGCTGGGCGAGGTGCGCGGCAATATCGACCGGCTCGACCGCGAGATCGTGCGCCTGATGGCCGAGCGCGGCCGCTACGTGCATGAGGCCGCGCGCTTCAAGGCCAATCCCGCGCAGGTCGAGGCGCCGGAGCGCGCCGAGGCGGTGGTGAAGAAGGCGATGGCGCTCGCGGAAGCGGACGGGTTGTCGCCCAACGTCGCCGAGGCCGCCTATCGTGCGATGATCCGCGCCTTCATCGATTACGAACAGGGCATCTTCGCAGCCGCCGCGGCGCGCGGCGAAGCACCCTGGAAGAAATAGTTAGAGCCTTTCCGTTCCGATGGAATCGGAACGAGCTCTCGCTCCCTTTCTTGACGCGAACCGGCAGCCACTTCGCTCGAAAACGCTAATTGCCGCCGCCTTCCTGGGTGTCGATGCGGTGCACGACGTCGTCGGGGAGCGCGTGGGCCACGGCGGCTGCAGATCCCGGCTCTGGCACGATCTCGCGGCCGCGGCCGCGGATCAGCCGCTCATAGGCCGATTACCAGCGTGGCGTAGGGATTGACCCACAGCCAGCCGTCGCGCGTGAACACCTGGACGTCGAAATGCAGATGCCGTGACGTGCCGTTGGGATGGTCTAGATAGTTCGAGACCACGCCGATCTTCTCGCCTTCGCTGACGCGGCGTCCGTTGAGCAGGCCGTCGGCGTCCATCGCCGACGGGTTCATGTGCATGTAGCGGAAGCGGACATGCTCGGTGCGGGTGTTGACCTGCAACGTCGCGGCCTGCTGCTGCGCCGAGCGGATCACGACGCTGTCACGCACCGCGACCACGGCCTGCTGCCTGGGGTCGCAGCCGTCCTTGCTGTCGGCCGGACATGCACCGGGTCTGATGTCCTGGCCCTGGTGGCCATAGCCGCTGGCGCACTGACCGACCTCGAAGCTGCGCGCCTCGCAGAAATTGTCCTGCCAGGGATACTCGTCGACGGTCGCGCCCGGCCTGCGCCTGGCGAAGGATTGCGAGTGCGCGAAGGCCGGCGCCTTCTGCAGCGGAAAGCGAATCTGCGAATAGACCGTGACGTCGGGGTGACCGCCTTGCCTGCGCCCGCCGCTGCCCGTGACGATGTCGCCGCTCGGACGGTAGGTGAAGTCGGCCGACTGCGCGAGCGGCCGCTCGGAGACCTCTGAGGCGATGTCGCGGCGCGGCTGCGATGGCTGCCCACCGGCAATGCGCAAGGCCTTCAGGAAGCGTTCGGCGACCGGCGTGGCCTCGCGGCAGGCCAGCCGCTTCGCCCGCGGCGCGCTATCGAGGCACTGGATCGAGACGACATAGGGAATCCCGAAACGGGTGAAGGCGTAGCGGAGATAGCCTTCGCGGATGAAGCGGCGAATATCTGGAAATTGCGCGGCCAGCGCCTTGACCGGGTCGCCCTTGCCGCCGAGCCGGTCGGCGAGGTCATAGACCAGCATCGAGCCCGAAATCTGCACCTCGACCGGCTTTGCGAACGTTCGCAGCGGCATGCCGTCGCCGGCGCCGGGGGCAAGCGAAAACACCGCGTCATAGCCGGATCCGCCGGCATGGAAGACGTCGACTGCGCTGAAATCGGCCTGATAGCGCGTGACCGGGACAGTGCTTGGGGTCCCGCTTTGCCGTGCGTCGAGATAGCTTGCGGGGTCGAACGGCAGCAGCACCGGGATCGGGCAGCGCGCGATGCCGGGGAAGAGTTCCGAGGTCGCCGCGTTCAGTTGCACCAGTGCGGGCGTCGCGCGCGGATCGGAGGCGGGGACGCGGCGCTGGCCGGCGAAAGTGAAGTTCGTCGCGATCGCCGGGCGGGACGTGATCTCCTGCCGCAGCTGGTCGAGCACGGCACGCCATTCGACCCGCATGATCGAGATCGAGGGCGTTCGGAATTCGTCGGCACGGGCGCCGGGAGGCAAGAGCAGGGCTGCAAGCCAGCAACTGATGAAGCTGACCACCTTCCTGTTCACCGCACCCCCCGGTTCGAATCTCCAGCGAGACTAGCGCTCAATCCTTGGCGCGTTCAACGTAGGAACCATCTTCGGTCATGACCACGATGCGCGTTCCAGTGGAAACGTGCGGCGGCACGCCGGTGCGGATGCCGTTGGAGAGCACCGCGGGCTTGTAGGACGACGAGGCCGTCTGGCCCTTGGTGACCGGCTCGGTCTCCACCACTTCCAGGGTCACGCGCTGCGGCAGCTGGATCGCGACCGGATTGCCGTCGTGCATCGACAGCTTCACGGTCATGTTCTCCTGCAGATACGGCGCCGACGAGCCGACGATCTCCTTGGAGACCTGGACCTGATCGTAATTGTCGTTGTTCATGAAGTGGAAGGCGTCGGCATCTTCATAAAGGTAGTTGTAATTGTGGTCCTCGACGGTAGCCTTCTCGACCTGGTCGGTGGTCTTGTAGCGCTCGGAGACCTTCACGCCGTCGCCGATGCGGCGCATTTCGATCTGGCTGACCGGGGTGCCCTTGCCGGGATGAATGTTCTCGGCGGAGAGGACCACATAGAGCTTGCCGTCCTGCTCGATGACATTGCCCTTGCGGATGGAACTGGCGATGACTTTCAAAGGTGTTTTCCTGAATTTGAGAGCGTGAGGGTGCCAACCGGTTCGGCAGCGCCTCGGCCGTGGCGGCGATTTCGGGCCGCAACATACTGATTTATCCCTGAGATGCCAGTCTTTTGCGGCTGTATTCGGCCGGTTGCGAACGTCTATTCAGCGGCAATCGGGCCGGTTTCGTTGAGGGATTGCGATGGGCTAGCGGGCCGCGTCAGATGGACAAGGCCGGCGTCTTTCGACATGAAGGGGCAGGCGTCGCTCCGCCGGTCCGGGATCGAGCATCATGCTGGCTGTCAATTCTTTGGATATCAATGACTTGCGCTTATGTTCTGAGCTGGCGTGCTGGGTGCTTCATGCCGCTTCGATGGTGCCGGAAGCGGGGCTGATATGACCGGACCGGACCAGACCTCGCCCTGGTGGACGCCGCAGCGCTACGCGGACCGCAGGCCGTTCCTGCAGGCGCGGACCGCGATCACGCGGGCGCTCCGGGCGTGGTTCGAGGAGCAGGGATTTGCCGAGGTCGAGACCGCCATCCTGCAGGTCTCGCCGGGCAACGAGACCCATCTGCACGCGCCCCGCACCGAGCTCCGCCAGGCCGACGGCTCACGGGCGACGCGCTATCTGCGCACCTCTCCGGAGTTCGCCTGCAAGAAGCTGCTCGCGGCAGGCGAGCCGAAGATCTACGAGTTCGCGCGGGTGTTCCGCGACCGTGAGCGCGGCGACCTGCATCTGCCCGAATTCACCATGCTGGAGTGGTACCGCGCCAATGCCGGCTATGACGCCATCATGGCCGACACGATCGTCGTGATCGCGCATGCGGCGCAGGCGACCGGGATCGGACGGTTTTCCTTCCGCGGCCGGATGGCCGATCCCTTTGCCGAGCCGGAGCTGCTGACGGTCGCGGCAAGCTTCGAGCGCTTCGCCGGCATTGACCTCCTGGCGACGATCGCGGGCGGCGAGGGCGATCGCGCGGCGCTGGCGGCAGCCGCGCGCGAACGGGTCCGGATCGCTGATGACGACACCTGGTCGGATATCTTCAGCAAGGTGCTGGTCGAGCATGTCGAGCCCAATCTGGGACAGGGGCGCCTGACCGTGCTGTTTGAATACCCGTCGCCGGAGGCCGCGCTGGCGCGCACCAAGGCCGGCGACCCGCGCGTCGCCGAACGGTTCGAGGTCTATGCCTGCGGCGTCGAGCTCGCCAACGGCTTTGGCGAGTTGACCGATGCGACCGAGCAGCGCCATCGTTTCACCGCAGCGATGGACGAGAAGGCCCGCCGTTACGGCGAGCGCTATCCGCTGGACGACGATTTCCTTGCCGCGGTCGGCCAGATGCCGGAGGCGAGCGGTGTCGCGCTCGGCTTCGATCGGCTGGTGATGCTGGCGAGCGGCGCGCCGCGAATTGATCAGGTGGTCTGGACACCGCCTGCAGGAGAGCCATGAACAGGATCGATCCCAAACTGGCGGCGACGCTGCGACAGCCGCGCGAGCTGGTCGATGCCGGCCTCGCAGAGGCCTCGGCGCTCGCTGCGCTCGAGCAGGTGGCTGCGCGCTACGCAGTCGCGGTGACGCCGGAGCTCGCCGCGCTGATCGATCCGGCTGATGCCAACGATCCGATCGCGCGGCAGTTCATCCCGAGCGCGGACGAGCTCGTGGAGCAACCGGGCGAGAACGCCGATCCGATCGGCGACGATGCGCATTCGCCGGTTGCAGGCATCGTGCATCGCTATCCGGATCGGGTGTTGTTCAAGCTGGTCCATGTCTGCGCGGTCTATTGCCGGTTTTGTTTCCGGCGCGAGATGGTCGGGCCGGGAAAGGCCTCGGCCCTGTCGGACGACGCCTACCGCGCGGCGCTGGATTACATCCGCGGCCATCGGGAGATCTGGGAGGTCATCCTGACCGGCGGCGATCCCCTGATGCTGTCGCCGCGCCGGCTGACCGAGATCATGGCCGATCTCGCTGCCATCGATCATGTGAAGATCATCCGCATCCACACCCGCGTCCCGATCGCCGATCCCGGCCGTATCAACGCCGGGATGATCGCGGCGCTACGGGCTCAGGGCGCGACGACCTGGATTGCGATCCACGCCAACCATCCGCGTGAACTCAGCGCCAATGCGCGGGCCGCGTGCATGCGGCTTGCCGACGCCGGCGTCCCCCTGGTTAGCCAATCGGTCTTGCTGCGCGGCGTCAATGACGATGCCGCGACGCTCGAGGCGTTGATGCGCGCCTTCGTCGAGTGCCGCATCAAGCCATACTACCTGCATCACGGCGATCTTGCGCCCGGCACCGCGCATCTGCGCACCACGATCGAAGCCGGGCAGGAGTTGATGCGGGCGTTGCGCGGACGCGTCTCCGGGCTGTGTCAGCCGGACTATGTCCTCGACATCCCCGGCGGCCACGGCAAGGCGCCGATCGGCCCGGCCTATTTGTCGCAGCCGGCTTCCCGCGAATGTGAGGATTCCGCGGAACGGCGGTACCGTGTCGTCGATTATTGCGGTGACGTTCACCTTTATCCGCCGCAATCTTGAGGCGGATATGAGCGGGGCCTGGGACGGTCGGCAGGAGCCGCCCGGGGACGAGGGCAACCGCGGCATCGAAAATGCTGTGATGTTCGGCTTCTTTGCGGTGCTGGTTGCCGCGGGAATCTGGCTCCTTGGCACGATGGCCGATATACGGAAGATTCAGGATTGCGCAGCGCAGTTGCGACGCAACTGTGCTACCTTCGAGCTGCCGGAACGGGCGCGATAGGGATGAGAAGCGGAGACGCGAGATGCGGAAGACAGTGTTGTTGATGGCCCTGATGATGGTTGCGGCGGGAGCGCCCCAGCTTGGAGCGTCCCAGGCCTGGGCGCAGCAGCAGGGCGGATCGTCCTCCATGCAGAAGAATTCGGGAGTGCCGGAAGCGCCGATCGGACATCGTCAGCCGCGCCGCGGCGACGTTCCCAATGAAAAGAATATCAGCGATCCGAACAGCCAAGCCAACAAGGAAGACGCGGCGCTCGACAAGAAGATCAAGAGCATCTGCCGCGGCTGCTAAGCCACGGAAGAGACCGGCGGAGCGCGATAGTCGCCCCGCCGGCCATGCTCAATCCGTCCGGCCGCGTCAGGCCGAACGCTCCTGCAAGCCGTCACGCCGCACGCGGCGCCTTGCGTCGACGGCATCGGCCAGCTGCTTCAAGACGTCAGCCGTGGTTGCGAGGTCGATGCAGCCGTCGGTGATGCTCTGGCCGTAGGTCAGCGGCTTGCCCGGCACGACGTCCTGGCGTCCCGCGACCAGATTGCTTTCGACCATCACGCCGACGATGCGCTGTTCGCCGCCGGCGACCTGCTGCGCGATGTCGGCCGCCACCAGCGGCTGGTTCTCCGGCTTCTTGCTCGAGTTGGCGTGGCTGGTGTCGATCATCAGCCGCGCCGCGACGCCGGCGCGGCCGAGCTCGGCGGCGGCGGCATCAACGCTTGTGGCATCATAGTTCGGCACCCGGCCGCCGCGCAGGATGACGTGGCAATCCTCGTTGCCGCTGGTCGCGGCGATCGCCGAACGGCCGCCCTTGGTGACCGCCATGAAGTGATGCGGGTGCGATGCCGATTTCACCGCGTCCGCCGCGATCCGCACGCCACCATCGGTGCTGTTCTTGAAGCCGACCGGGCAGGACAGGCCGGACGCCAGCTCGCGATGGATCTGGCTCTCAGTGGTGCGCGCGCCGATCGCAGCCCACGACACGAGATCGGCAATGTATTGCGGCGTCGTCATGTCGAGGAATTCGGTGCCGGCCGGCAGGCCGAGGTTGTTCACGGCCGACAGCACGTTGCGGGCGAGCCGCAGGCCCTTGTTGATGTCGAAGCTGTTATCGAGGTCGGGATCATTGATCAGCCCCTTCCAGCCGACGGTGGTGCGCGGCTTCTCGAAATAGACCCGCATCACGATCTCGAGGCGGTCGGCGAGCTGCTCGCGCAGGCCGGCGAGGCGCTCGGCGTACTCGACGGCCGCCGCGGGATCGTGAATGGAGCAGGGGCCGACCACGACCAGCAGGCGGTCGTCGGTGCCGTTGAGGATGGCGTGGATGGCGTTGCGGGCCCCCATCACGACGCGGGTCGCCGTCAGGGTGCGCGGGACCGCCCGCATCACCTCATCGGGCGTACTCAGCTCTTTCAATTCCTTGATGCGAAGATCGTCTGTCGTACTCAGCACGGCTGGCTCCTTTGGATTTTGGGACCTGCCGGCACACAAAAAAGCCGCCAGGTCTGGCGGCTTGTTTTGGACGTTTGCGCAATTCTTCAGATTGAGCGCGATCCTCCTGCCGCCAGCGAGCTGTCGTAGCTAAAGTACCAAAAATAGCTGGTGGCGGATGTGATCATGGGGCGGCTCTATAGCGCAGGGATTTGGGGATGTCATCCCCCAAATGCAACCCCGCCGCGGTTCGCCGTCAGGTGTTGCGCGCCGCCAACGCCATGCCGATCAGGGTCGCTCCGCCGAACATCAGGTTGAGGCCGACCAGCAGGCCGATCGCCCAGCCCGCCGACTCCGGCAGGCCGGCGATGATGAAGAAGGCGATCACGATGTCCATCAGGCCCGCGATCAGCAGCCAGGACCAGCGTCCCGACAATTCGCGGCGATGCTCCAGCGCGTACATGATTGTGGCGACGCCCTCGGCGACGAAATAGGCGCCGATGACGATGGTCAGCGTCAGCACGCCCTGCATCGGACGGGCGAGCAGCACCAGGCCGGCCAGCACGGCGAGCGCGGCCGAGATCAGCGACCACCAGAAGCCCGGCATGTTGCGCGCCCAGAACGTCACGATCAGCCCGCCGATGCCCGAGATCAGGAACATCCAGCCGAGGAAGATGGTGACGGCGAGGCTGGCGAAGGCCGGCACGATCATCGCCGCGATGCCGAGCACCACGAGCAGGATGCCTTCGAACAGGAACGCCTTCCAGTGCGCCTTGACGGCGGCCTGCATCTCCGATCGCAGTCTGTCGAGGTCGTTGGACAACGTCATCGCGGCTCTCCCGATCTGCGCGCGTAACGTCTGCGCGTGCTGCGTATCCTAGCCCTGGCTCGGCGCGGACGGAAAGCCCTCCGCGGCGGTGCGCATCCGGTTGCGGCCGAGGAAGTAGACAGCGGCGGTCGCGATCAGGAGCGCGAGGCCAATCAGGATCGAGGTAAAGCCGATCGGCACCAGGATGAACGACGCATTGCGCTCGGGATTGACGTACCAATGATGCAACGAGGTGAGCAGGAAGCAGACGCCGGCGAAGCCGGTGCCGCCGCCGACCACGAGCAGCGCCCACATCCGCCTGAGCTGGCTGAGCCGCTCGCGCGCGACGTCGGTGCGCGGCGCGTGATGCTTGCCGAGGCGGCGCACCAGGCGGATCGCAAAACCGATCGAGGAGAAGCCGACCAGCACGCTGGCCGAACCGAGCAGCAGCCGCGTGGTCGAGCCGAGATCGGGCATGCGTTGCAACGCGAGCAGCGGAAAATCGAATGCCGCGTGCAGCAGCAGCGGCGCGACCAGCACCAGCGTCCAGTTCGTGATCCGTGCCCAGTCGCGGTGGCCGCGATAGGCGCCAAGCGCGCCGCCGGAGCGCGCGATCGCGAGGTAAGCGCCGGCGATGATCCCGAGCGCGCCGTGGAACGGCACGGTGAGCACGCTGCGCAACGCCGCGAGCGCGCGCCACATGTCCTTGTGCTGGACCAGATAGGCGAGGTTCTCATAGGCGGCAAAGCCGAGCCCGGCAGCCGCGCCATAGACCACCGTATCCATCGGGTCGGCGAAGGCGCGGCGCCGCGTCGAGATGACGACGATGACGAGAACCTTGACGATCTCCTCTGGTGCCGCGACGCCGAACAGCGCGCGCACCGCCTGCGTCGCCCAGGGATTGTCGGGAATGGCGAGCAGCGCATTGAACGGAATGCGCGCCAGGCCGAGCAGCGAGATGCTGGCCGCGCCGAGCACGAAGGCGAGCCACACCTGCACCGGCGGCCCGGGGCGCTCGTCGGCTGCGATGACGAGCCACAACACCAGCAGTGCGGGAGCAATGGCGGCGGCGCCAATGACCGTTGGAAGCGACTCAAGCAACAACATGAGCCGGATGGGCCCCTTCATTGGGCATCACAGCGATGCGCATACCCAAGAAATGGCAGCAAGTTCAGCGGATTGCAAATCGGACGGCGAGGAGAATTGGTTCGGCCGGGGCCATTCTCGTGTCCAATATGCCACGGCGCCCGCGAAAGTGCGCCGCAAGCCCGTTGTTGCAGGCGCGGTCAGAGCTGGGGCGGGCTGCAAGCTATCCGGTTCCTGTAGGCGAAGGCATCATCGAGGCTCCATCAAGGCTTCGTGCGGCGCTCCCCGCGCAGAGCTTTCAACGCTCCGTGAGGTGGCGCGATCTGTCGTCACCGCGAGCGCGGGTGCTTTGCAAAACCCGATGGCCGCAAGTTCAGGCACGGAGGCGATTACGTTAGGCTATAATGCCGCAGGCAAAGCGACTGATCCGGTAAAAGCCAAAGATGCCTTCGATTGATTCTGCTGTGATCGTTCTTGCCGTGATCGCTCTGTTTGCGGCCTTTGTGAACGGTGCGTTGGGTTACGGGTTTTCCTCGCTCACCGTGCCGGTCGCGCTTGTCTTCTACACCAACCGAGTCCTCAACCCCGCGGTTGTCATCGTCGAAGTCTTCGTTAATTTGTATGTTCTGTGCATCAATCTGAGCGGCGTGCCGGCGGTGTGGCGGCGCGTCGTGCCGATCCTGATCGGGCTGTTGCCAGGTATCGCAATCGGCGCCTTTGCGCTGACATCGCTGCAACCCGGCTGGACCAAATTCGCCACCTACTCGATCATTCTGCCATTGATCCTGTTGCAGGCGGCCGGTTGGCGAAGGCCGATCCGGTCGAAATGGCTGGTCGGTCTGCCCTTTGGAACGACGCTTGGGATCCTGTACTCGGTCACGACCATCTCGGGACCGCCGCTCGCGATCCTGTTCAACAATCAGGGCCTCGTCAAAGATGAGTTCCGGGCTGGGCTCGCGCTGGTCCGGGTGGCAGAATCCAGTCTGACGGCGATCGCGTACTACAAGCTCGGCCTGTTCATCGACGAGAGCCGAAGCATCCTGTTCGTGCTGGTTCCCTGCGTTGTCGTCGGCATCCCGCTCGGCGCCTGGCTGATCCGGCGGCTGGATGCCGAGACGTTTCGCCGGATCTGCATGAGCTTCGATGCCTGGGTCGTGGGCTTCGGCCTGTCGCGCGTGTTGATCGAAGTGGAGCTGATCGCCAGTCCGTGGGCCTACAGCGTGATGGCCGGCACGATCCTGATCGACGTCTGCCTGCTGTATGTTTTTTTCACTGCGCGGCGAGGCACCGCGCAGGGCTCGCACGCGCTGGCTTCGCTGCGATCCGGCAACAGAAGCGGTCCGAGCTGACGGCGCCTCAACCTGCCAGCAGGCGCCGGCAGGTTTCGACGAACACCTCGGCCCCTGTGACGATGTCGGCGTCGGCGGTGTTCTCGCTCCAATGATGGCTGATGCCGCCGATCGACGGCACGAACAGCATCGCCGCCGGCATGACGGTGGCGAGCACCTGGGCGTCATGGCCGGCGCCGCTCGGCATCCGGATCGATTTGCCGCCGGCGCAGGCTGCGCTCGCGGCCTCGATCGCATCCTGGAAAGCGGGCGTCATTGTCGCGGGCACGCCGGTACGGATGCGCTCGACCTTCACGCTGCAACGGCCTTGCGCGGTGACCTCGTCCGCCATGCGATGCAGATGCTGCTCGAGACGCGCGACCACCTCGGGATTGTCGTCGCGGACCTGGAACAGCATCTCGGCGGCACCGGGGATGACGCTCGGCGCGCCCGGATCCAGCGTGATGCGGCCGGTGGTCCACACCGTGCGCGGGCCGCACAGGGCAGGGAAGCTGTCGTCGATCGCGACGCAGAACCGCGCCAGCGCCAGTCCCGCATCCTTGCGCACCGCCATCCGCGTGGTGCCGGCATGGTTCTGCGCGCCGGTGAAGGTGATGCGATATTGCCAGATGCCGACGATCGAGGTGACGATACCGATCTTGAGCCCGCTGCTCTCCAACGTGTCGCCTTGCTCGATATGGGCTTCGAGATAGCCGATATGGCGGCCGGCCTGAGCGGTGAGGCGCGGGCGGCCGGCGAAGCCGGCATCCTGCAACGCCTGTCGCATGCTGCGGCTGCTGGAGCGGTCGCGCGCCGCGTCGATATCGGCTTCGGTGGCGGCGCCGACAAAGGATCGGCTGCCGAGGAAACTGCCGAAATGTCCTTCCTCGTCGCACCACGCGGCGACCTCGACCGCGCCGCGAATCTCCGGATCGGGATTGATCACGCGCGCGGCTTCGAGCGCGTAGATCACGCCGAGCGGGCCATCGAGCCAGCCCGCATGGTTCTGGCTCTCCAGATGCGAGCCGGCGAGCAGTTTTGCTCCCGCCTTTTCGCTCGTGCCGAGCACATTGCCGATGCCGTCGATCGTCGCCGTGAGGCCGGCGTCGGGCAGGCGGCCGGCGAGCCAGTCGAGCGAGCGCAGATGCGGCTCGGAGAAGGTCGGCTTGTGCACGCCGGTCTTGTAGGCGCCGATCGCGCGCAGCGCGTTGAGATCGGCGAGCACGCGCTTGCCGTCGAAGCGATCGTTGGTGCCTGGCATGAGAGGACTCCGGATGAGCGTTTTGATTACGTGTTGGCGCCGCAATCCCGTCTTGATGCCGTCGCGGTTGGATGCGACGGAACAATCAGGGTGAACGATTTCTTAGCGGTTCTGCTCTTAGGTCGCAGTACGAATGTCGCAGTACGAATAGCGTGTGAGTGTGATCATGTCTGGATTCCGGAACTTGGCCCGCAAGGCCGCCGTGTTGTTTCTTCCGATCGCCCTCGGCGCCTGCGCGCAGGTTGCGCAGCAATACAGCATGACCGCGCCGCCGCCCGGTCCGGGTCCGCTGGCCTGGGACGGTGCCGGACGGGACCCGAACCTGCCGCAGCCGCGGCGCCATGCGCGCAACGCGTCACCTGCCGTGCCGGAGACGCAGCTATCGGATGCGGATGCCGACGATCGGCTCGCGCGCAAGCTCGTGATCTGCAGCACCTGCATCAAGCAGACGCCGGCAGTGGCGGCGGCGCAGCCAACCAATCGCCAGGACGTCGCCAGCAATCACTAGATCATGATGCGTTTCCACGGCAACGCATCATGATCTCATCTCTTGAGCATGATCTCCGCGCAAACGCCTTTGGCGCTTGTCGCGAGGGAAAACCGGTTTCTACTTATCCGGATCATGCTCTAGCGCCGGCGCCGAGCGCGCGGCTGCCGTCCGGCAGGCCTTAGTTAGGCCATGAAGTCGGTTGATGCGCAGGCCCATGTCGATCCGTAGATTCATTGTTCCCGCCGTCGTCCTCGCGCTTGCCGCCGCCATCCTGGTTCACGTCGGCGGTTCGCGGGCCCATGCCCATGCCCCGCTGCATTGCGGCTTCTGGACCTCGATCGAGGCCGGATTGTCCTGCAGGTAGCCCCTCCGGCGGCCACCAGGGGGCAATCCGGGAAAAGCGCGTCTCGACGCTTGCCCGCCCGGCCAATCGCCACTATACGTTCGCCCGTCGCGGCCGTTGAAGGCTGCGGCCGGTCCGGCCCATCTCACGTCTAACGCATTGATTTGCCGGAAGTTTGCTCCCTTCGTCTATCGGTTAGGACGCCACCCTTTCACGGTGGAGAGAGCGGTTCGATTCCGCTAGGGAGCGCCATTGCGCGCCAACCCGAAATTCCCGCCAATGCAATGACGGTCCCTTGAGCGGGCTGCCCTGCCGTGTCTTCTGGCGGTGTGAACAACCCCGCAATCCCTGCAATCCGCCGCGTTTCCGCAACCCTTTGGTAAGCCACCGGCGCTAGGCGTGTGCCCCCGGGGATGATGTGAATGGCGTTAGGGTCCAAGAAGCGCGACGTGCGCAAATCGCTGCGGCAGTCCGGCTGGATCACGCTCGACGGCGGATTCGCGGCGCGGCCTTGCGTAATCGAGGACATGTCCTCGTCGGGCGCGAAAATCACCGTCCAGGACAACAACACGCTGCCGGCCAAGCTAAAGCTGGCGTTTTCGCGCGATGCCCGCACCGGGCGCGCCTGCGAGGTGGTGTGGCGCGAAGGCAAGACGTTCGGCGTCAAATTCGTGCGCTAGTCTCAAAAGGCTGCGCGGGATAAAAGGCCGGATGCGCAAAGCCTGCCTCGTCATCGCCTTCCTGCTTCCCGCTGCCGCATTGGCGCAGCAGGGCGACCGCCGCTATTTCCAGACGCCGTCCGATGCCGGGAAAACCTTGCCGTCGAAATCGATGACGCGGAGCAATCCGTGCGCGTCGTACGGACCGGGCTTCGTCAAGGTCGAGGGCAGCGACACCTGCGTGAAGCTCGGCGGCGGCATCAGTGTCGAAGGCGGCATGATGTCGAGCGGGCGCTGAGCGGCCTGGCGGCCGCGCTCACGACATCGGCGGCGCGACGATTTGCACGAAGGCGGGCCGCTGCGCGATCTCGCCGAACCAGCGTTCGAGATGCAGCAGCCTCGGTTTGGTGACGCCCTCGACGCCAAACCAGCGTCGCGCGAAGGCGCCGAGCGCGATGTCGGCGATGGTGAACTGATCGCCCTCGATGAAGCGGCGGCTTGCGAGCTGCGCCTCGGCGACGCGCCACACCTCGCCCTCGGCATCGGCGGCCTGCTGGATCTGGACCATGTCGCGCTTCTCCGGCGGGGTGCGCACCAGTCCCCAGAACACCGGACGGTCGACCGGCTGCAGCGTCGACAGCGTCCAGTCGAGCCAGCGGTCGACGGCGGCGCGCGCCTTCGGCGACTGCGGATAGATCGGCGAGTGCTGGCCATAGGCCATGCAGAGATAGCGCATCACCGAATTGGATTCCCACAGCACATAGTCGCCGTCGACCAGGGTCGGAACCCGGCCGTTCGGATTCATCGCGAGATAATCGGGCTGATCGTTATTGCCGAACTGCATGCCGGCGTCGATGCGCCGATAGGGCAGGTCGAGCTCGGCGAGACACCAGAGCACCTTCTGCACATTGACCGAATTGGCCCGGCCCCAGATCGTCAGTTGCGGCTTGCTCTCCATTTCGCGTTTCTTCCCGCTGTTGTGCTTTGCGCGCGTTCTTAGCCGAAGCCTCACGAAAAAGCGCGGGCTGAATTGCACCGAGAACAAAAAGGAGGCTCCGCCGCATTGCGGCAGAGCCTCCTCGATATGCACGCGTCAAAGCTCCGTCAGTGACCGAACAACAACCACAGCACGATGATCACCGGAATCGGCACGCCCAACAGCCAAAGCAAAATTCCTCGTCCCATCTCCGTTGCCTCCTCGCATCCTCTTGTGGGTAGGCAACGTCAACGGTCGGCTCACGTTCCTAACGATCGCCGCGCATTGCCGCGGGAAAGCGCACGGGAACCAAGCGTGCGGACGCGGGGTTTACCAGTGACCGGTATTGGGCATCGACGCCCACGGTTCGGCCGGTGCCTTCGGATCGCCCTTCTGCAGGATCTCGATCGAGTGCAGGTCGGGCGAACGCACGAACGCCATGTTGCCGTCGCGCGGCGGACGATTGATGGTGACGCCCATCTTCATCAGCCTCTCGCAGGTCGCGTAGATGTCGTCGACCTCATAGGCGAGGTGGCCGAAATAGCGGTCCTCGCCGTATTTCTCCTCGTCCCAATTGTAGGTCAATTCAACCAGCGGTGCGCCGCGGGTTTGCGGCAGCGATTTGAGGAGGTGAAGGTCTTCGTCCGCGCAGAGAAACACCAGCGTGAAGCGGCCCTTGTCATTGTCGATGCGGCGCACTTCCTTCAGCCCGAGCGCGTCCTGATAAAACTTCATTGCGACATCGAGATTGCGGACGCGCAGCATGGTGTGCAGATAGCGCATTTTTATCCTCCTGAGAGATTCAGAGATTTTGTTTGGGCTCGGGCGAGACGGGCCAAGAATTAGCAGCAAAATGCGACACGGGGCAGGGATTTTGCACAGCACGCGATATGAGAAAGCCCCGCCCGGGAAAAATCCGGGACAGGGCTTTCGTGGTCGAGCCTTGGAGGCCGCGCCTCTATCTCATCGAATGGTCATCACGGCCAATCAAGGACGCGCGAGGTTGGACATCCTCCAAAAAGCAAAACCGCACGGGCGGCAGGTTCCCGGGTCCGCAAAATAGAAAGCCCCGCAGGCTGGATGCGGGGCTTTCCCAGCTGACGGACTGGGGATCTCTCAGGGCGTGAGCCGTCAACTGTTGGGGATCAAACTTAAGGTTGAATTCGTAAAATGCAACAGCGCCGCGTAGACGGAATATCTTCGTCCCACAGCGCTGTGCCGGATACTGGGCCCTGAAATCCCCAGTGCGAATGAGTCTTGGGGACTGGCAAAAGGTTCAAAGACGTCGCATGGGATACGCGGTGCCAAAGCCGCAAGGGCGCCTACCACCACCCAGGTCTTGATATCTCGTCTCGATATCTCGCGATCAATTCGGCTTCGGCCCCTTGGTGCCGGCTTTTGAGGCTTCGGTCGCGCCACCCGCCGTGTCCTTCGTCTCGGATTCATTGGCCCGTTTTGTATCCATGCCCGTGGTGTCCATCGAGCCCCGCGGAGTGGCTCCATTGGTATTTTCGGGCCGCTCCATGCCGCTTTGCGGGGCGGGACCCGTATTCTGGGCAAAGGCGGCGCTGCAGATCAGGGAGAGGAGGGTGACGACGATTGGCTTGTACATGAATGTCTCCTGGCGTCACCAGGATGACCGGCACGCGGTCGAGTAGTTCCTCTTGATCGCATCGACCGGAGCGGGACGAGCCGCGACCTCCGGGCGCTCGGCGCGGCTGTTGCCGTCGGCGCCCCTCACACCTTGATGTCGAGAATGCTCTCGATGACGTCGCGGTCGGCCTTGTTCTTGGCGGCGAACACGTCGAGCACGTCCTCGCTGATGATACGCGGCTGCTCCTTCGCCGTCTGATCGAGAACGAGCTGCACCCGGGCTTGCGTCACTTCGGCAGGTACGGGGTAAATGAGCATGGCTCTCTCCCTCCGGCAGCCGACCTTGTCAGGGCTTTCTTAACGATTTGTAAGTGCCGGATCCGGGCTTTTCGGCCCGAATCGGCACTCCGGCGGCATCGGCCCGCTCGCCTGCGGCCAGGGTTGGCGCCATACTGCCGCTTTCGGGACCGGTAGCGTGATCGATGAGGAATGGGCTCTATTCGATCCACATCCACATGACGGACGGTGTGCGGGGCCGCGACAGCGGTGTCTTGATCCTGCGCGACGGGTTGCTGATCGGCGGCGGGCCGTATTTCTGGTCGATCGGCGCCTATACGGTCGGCGAGGGGACCTGGAAGGGGCATCTCAGCACCAACCAGCATACGCCGTTACCTGACCCGTTCACGCGGCCGCTGTTCGCAGGCCACGAGGTGACGAGCGGCTTCTCCGGCACCTTCAGCGGCGACCAGGCCGAAGTGTTCGGCACCGTGCTGGTTGGAACCCGCAGCCTCGGCTTCCGGGCAACCCTGAAATGGCTGGCGGTCGCCTGATGGGCGCGAGGCCTGTGGACGGGTGCGCAGCAAGTGTTGAAGCCCGTTGCGCAAATCGACCCGGAGCTGCTGTGGATTTGCTGCGGACAAGCAGGGATATTCTGTGGATTCGCGGTGTGCAGTCGATCGAGCCATCATTACCGGGCCACCGCTAACCCTACCGAGTTAGGTTAAGGGCAACATCGCGTTGTCACCACCTGCGATTGCGCTAGGGATGGTTGCAGGTGACCGCCATGATGCCATCGTTCCATAGCGCTGACCGACCAACCCACCGGCGTGTCATGGTGGTGGGCCTGCTGTTCTGCGCAGCCTTTGTGGCGATCAGCTTCTGGCTGCGGCCGCAGCCTGAGGGTGGCAACGTTCTGGTCAAGGCAGACCGGCTGGTCCGCACGGCGGGAGAAGCGCGCAAGGCGAATTGACAAGGCGCCGCGGCCCGGTGCCCCCGACGCTCAATCCGGCAGCTTCCCGTTCGGGTGCTTGTGATACATGGCGATGCCGATGAAACCGGCAAAGGCCATCACATTCAGCAGCAGTTCCATCCACGCCGGCATCGATGCCAACCTCGCTCATGTGACAGCTAATCCCTGAGGTTGTGTTTTTGTTCCCGCGCGCGCGATCGCATGGTGCGGAACCGGAACAGCCGCTCCGCACCGGGCCTAGTTGCAACCATCCCATCGCGCCCGCGTTAATCTCGCGAACTTAAGCGAGGAGGTTGCGATGAAAAAGACATTGGCAATCCTGGCGACGGTTGCGACGGTTGGCGCAACGATGGTCAGCGCGCCGGCGCAGGCACGCGGCATCGGTCCGGGCCTGGCTTTCGGTCTGGCCGCCGGCGCACTCGCCGCGGGCGCGGCCGGCGCCTATTACGGCCCGCACTATTACTACGGGCCCGCCTACGGCTATTACGGCCCGCGCTACGGCTATTACGATGACGGATACGCCTACTACCGCGGTCCGTATTATCGGCACCACTACTACCGCCATTACTGGTAATGGCGACGAGCCCGGAGCACATCGCTCCGGGCTTTTTCAACGGCGCCTCATGATGGCGGAGAGGACGCTCGCATCGACCGTCCGGTGAGCGAGCAAAGGGCATCAGGCGCGCTTGCGCTGCAATCCGCTCCAGACATTGCCGAGCGTATTGTCGTAATATTCCTGGCGGTCGCGCTCGAACTTCTGCTGCGTCGCCCGGAAGCTTGCAATGCGTGCGACGATTTCCTCGCGCTCGCGCGCGACGCGCTCTTCCAGATCTGTCATTGCCCATCCTCGTCGTCGTGGTCCTATCCCGCGCGCATTGGCGTCGGTGAATCGGGCGTCAATGCGGAGCAGGCCGTGCAGGAATGTGATGATGCTGAGGCGGCGGGCGCGGGCCCGATCGCCTGCGTCGCGATCGAGCGCAACCGGCCCGACCGTGCTATAGTCGGGCTGGCCAACCGGATCGTTTTCAGTGATCGCAAAGGACTTGCGCAACGGCGTCGAGCAGCTCGGCAACATGATTGCCGAGGCATCGTCGATCGTGCCTTTCACCGGGGCGGGCATCTCCACCGAATGCGGCATCCCCGATTTCCGCTCGCCCGGCGGGCTGTGGACCCGCAACCGGCCGATCCCGTTCGACGAGTTCGTCGCGAGCCAGGAGGCGCGCGACGAGTCGTGGCGTCGCCGCTTCGCAATGGAACCGACGTTCGCCGCGGCCAAGCCCGGTCGCGGGCATCGCGCGCTGGCCTCGCTCTACCGGGCTGGCAAGGTTCCCGGCATCATCACGCAGAACATCGACAACCTGCATCAGGCCTCGGGCTTCAAGGCCGACGACGTGATCGAGCTGCATGGCAACACGACCTACGCCCGCTGCATCGGTTGCAGCAAGGACTACGACCTGTCGTGGGTGAAGCAGCGCTTCGACAAGACCGGCAGCGCGCCCGACTGCGCGGACTGCGGCGACCCCGTGAAGACCGCGACGATCTCGTTCGGGCAATCGATGCCCGAGGATGCGATGCGCCGCGCCGCGGAACTCGCCCGGCAGTGCGATCTGTTTCTGGCGATCGGGTCATCGCTGGTGGTGTGGCCCGCCGCAGGCTTTCCGATGATGGCGAAGGAAAGCGGCGCGCGGCTCGTGATCATCAACAACGAGCCGACCGATCAGGACGACATCGCCGATCTGGTGATCCGCCACGACATCGGCGATGCGCTTGGTCCTTTCGTAGGCAATTGATGCCCGATTGATTCGCGGGCTGTGCAAGCCTGTTCATAGTTCCCGCAAGAATCGTTTTTTTAGCTATGCCCGGCAAGCGGGAGTGTTATCTTTTGGTTGAGAGATTCGCGCCGCGTCCAGGTGAGTTGTCCAAGTAAGTTGGTCACGGAGAGCAGCGCGTACAGGATGCGCCGCAACGTCGGCGATCTGCATTTTGATGTGTGGAGTCCGGGGTCATGGGGTCGGACGGATTTGAGTCCAAGAAGCTCGGCGGGCCGCCGAGCGGCGGAGTTGGGCAAAGTCGGATTGCACAAGGCGAGTATGGCAGCGCACCGCGCGATCCGGCGATGGATGCCTTCTCCGGTCTCGGCGACGCCGCGGCCAATCTCGTTGAAGTCTCCGGCGTCATCAAATGGTTCGACGCATCGAAGGGATACGGCTTCATCGTCCCCGACAATGGCTGGCCCGACATTCTGCTGCACGTGACGGTGCTGCGGCGCGATGGCTATCAGACCGCCTATGAGGGCGCGCGCCTCGTCGTCGAATGCGTGCAGCGCGCCAAGGGCTACCAGGCCTTCCGCATCGTCTCGATGGACGAATCGACCGCGATTCACCCGGCGCAGATGCTGCCGCCGCGCACCCACGTCACGGTGACCCCGACCAGCGGGCTCGAGCGCGCGCAGGTCAAGTGGTTCAATCGGCTGCGCGGCTTCGGCTTCGTGACGTGTGGCGAGGGCACGCCCGACATCTTCGTGCATATGGAGACGCTGCGTCGCTTCGGCATGACCGAGCTGCGCCCCGGCCAGTATGTGCTGGTGCGATTCGGGCCCGGCTCCAAGGGCATGATGGCTGCCGAGATCCACCCGGAGACCGGCCCGTCGGCGCTGTCGTCGCACTGAGCCCGTCAGCCGCCTCCCTGACGCAAACGTGAGCCGCCGACGAGGCCTCTCGGCTCTGGCATTTGCCGCAATCATCGGGTTAGGGTCCGCCGGAAATTCTTCCCCGGTGCGAGTATTTGTCGATGAATTCCGTTCGTAGTGTTGGTCGGCTGTGGCTGATGGCTTGCCTTGCCATCATGGCCGGCCTGCTGCTGGCCCCCGCCGCGCGGGCCGCCAGCGTCCAGCCGCTCGAGATCGTCACCAAGTCGGGCGTGCATGTCTTCTCGGTCGAGATGGCGACCACCGAGCAGGAGAAGGAGACCGGCCTGATGTACCGGAAGGAGCTCGCGGACGGCAAAGGCATGCTGTTCGACTTCACCCCGGAGCAGGAAGTGTCGATGTGGATGAAGAACACCTACATCTCGCTCGACATGATCTTCATTCGCGCCGACGGGCGCATCCTACGGATTGCCGAGAACACCGAGCCGCTGTCGACCAAGATCATTCCGTCGCGGGGGCTCGCCAAGGGCGTGCTCGAGGTGATTGCCGGCACCGCGCAGAAATACGGTATCCAGCCCGGCGACCGGGTCGGCCATCCGCTGTTCGGCGGCCGCTAGCCGCCCATTTCTGCGCGATTTCCGGACCGAAACCGCTGCCGATGTCGCAGCAGCAAGCCCAGCATCGGCGCCTTGCTGGCGCCGGCTGAAGCGTGTATCCACGGGGCTTCTCGGAAATGTCGGGGTATAGCGCAGCCTGGTAGCGCGGCAGTTTTGGGTACTGCAGGTCGTTGGTTCGAATCCAGCTGCCCCGACCATCCCATCCCATCCCGAGGCTTCATCGCAACGCTGTGCCGCGGCCGGTCGCGCGAGACCGGGCGGACACAGCTTTGATCGAGATCATCCGGACCGACGCAACAACGCCGCCTGGACGGAATATGTTCGCCCAGGCGGCGCCGTCGAAATACTGGGCCCTGAAATCCCCAGTGCCAATGAGTCGTCCGGACAGGGGATAGGTTCAAAATTGCGCCGCCTTGTCGCAGTCCGCCGCCGGAGATCACGGGCTGAGAACGCGGCCGGATGTGGCTTGCCGATCATGCGCGCGTGCTGGCAGGGTGGGTGGGCCTGACAAGACCAATCCGCGAGGAGTCACCATGGCGCGCAGACTGATCGATATCTCGGTTCCGCTGCAGAACGACGTTCCGGCCGATCCGCCCGGCAATCATCCGACCATCCAGTATATCGACCACCAGCAGGGGCTGCCGCGCATGCTGCAGTTCTTCGACGGATTGAAGGCTGCTGATTTGCCTGACGGGCAGGGCTGGGCGGTCGAGCAGGTCTCGCTCTCCACCCACAACGGCACCCATCTCGATGCGCCCTGGCATTTCCATCCGACCATGAACCGCGGCGAGCGGTCCTGGACCATCGACGAGGTGCCGCTGGAATGGTGCTTCCAGCCGGGCGTGAAGCTCGACTTCCGGCATCTGCCAGACGGTTACGTCGCGACCGCCGGCGATGTCGAAGCCGAGCTGAAGCGCATCGGTCACACCCTGTCGCCGCTCGAGATCGTCGTCGTCAACACCAGTGCCGGCGCGAAATACGGCCAATCCGACTACGTCAATTCGGGTTGCGGCATGGGCTATGAGGCGACGATGTATCTGCTCGAGCGCGGCGTGCGCCTGACCGGCATCGATGGCTGGAGCTGGGACGCGCCGTTCGTTTTCACCGCAAAGCGATATGCAGAGACGAAGGACGCCAGCCTGATCTGGGAAGGCCACAAGGCCGGGCGGCACATCGGCTACTGTCATATCGAGAAGCTGCACAACCTCGAGCAGCTGCCCTCGACCGGGTTCACGGTGTCGTGCTTCCCGGTGAAGATCGAGCGTGCCTCGGCGGGGTGGACGAGGGCGGTCGCAATCCTCGACGGCTAAAGCATGATGAGATTTGGTTGAGCGGGAGCGGCGTCGAAAGTTCACCTCTCCCTTGGGAGAGGTCGATTTGCGCAGCAAATCGGGTGAGGGGTTACGGTCTATCGAGGGAGCAAGAGCCCTCACCCGGATTGCACCGGACGATGCTTCGCATCGTCAGGCGCAATCCGACCTCTCCCCGGCGGGGGAGGGGTGAACCGAGACCGCGCGCCGAGCCGATTCAACCAAAACTCATCCCGATTTACGCTGTGGGCATTCTTGAATGGGCCCGGGAACCGGTGGACAGACTGTTCATTCCGCTCGATTGTTGCGGGATGGCTACAGCCAGAGGCAGATCAATCTGTTCTGATGCACGTCGTAGATGCATTGGGTGATCGGGCCGGCGGCTCGTCCTCGCGTCTCGATTTTCTGAAGCGTTTTCTCCCGTGACTAGAGCCCCGGCGCGTCTCCCGGGGCTCTTTCTTGCGTGCCACCCCTAAGGCGGGCCGCAAAAGAAAATCAGGTGCGCCGAAACCGACGCACCTGATCTTTGCCTTCACATCGCCTGTGTCGGCGGTCGTCAGTACCGGCAAACGCGAACGCCACGCGGGGTCCACCAGCAACGGGGACCGACATAACCGCCGTAGTAGCCATAGCCACGGCCATAATATCCGCGACCATAGCCCCATCCGCGGCCGCGGCCCCAGTAGCCGCGTCCACGCCATTGCGCTTGCGCAGACGACGTGGTGGCGCCGACCAGGATGGCAGAGGTGCTTGCGACATAGACGAACAACAAAGCGACCGCTGCAAGGCAACGAGTCAGGATATTGTAGCGCTTAGTCATTCCAGAGATCTCCACTCACTTCCAACATCAGAACCGATGCTGGCTGTCTCGCTTGAACGCGCGAGACCGATCGTTGGTTCGAGCATCCTAAGACAATATTTTCACTAAGGTTCTTGCGGATTTTGCGGACACTATTCAGGTCGACACATCAGGTCAAGTTACCGTCCCATTTGCAGATATGATCAGGCCGCGGTGTTCATCTTGCCGTTCATCCGCCGTTCATTCTGTTCATCATGATCTGCGGTGATTTGATCGTTGGCCGCAGAGCAGGAATTTGAAGACCTCGAGAAAAGCGTATCGATAACTTGATGTCGACACGATCGTGCTTTCGGAGCCTCCAGTAAATCGCCCGCCCAAGAGTATCCATGCCGAAACAACACACCTATGTCCTGGGTCTCAACGTCTACGACCATGACGTGAGCGCCTGCCTGCTGCGCGACGGCGCGATCGCCTATGCGATCTCCAAGGAGCGCATCACCCGCGAGAAGCACGCTTCCGGCTTCTACAAGGAAGTCGTCGACTACTGCCTGTCCGCCGAGGGCATCACGCTCGACGGCGTCGATCTCGTGGTGCGCAACAGCTACATCCTGCCGGTGCCCGAGATGGAGGAGCGGATGCTCCACCAGGACATGCCGGGCTTTCTGCCGATCGCCGAGCGCAACGAGGCAATGAAGCATCCGCTGTTTCGTTCCAAGTCCGACAAGGTGGTGTCGATCTCGCATCACCTCGCGCATGCCTACAGCGCGTTCGCGGTGTCGCCGTTCAAGGACGGTGTGGTGATGATCGTCGACGGCGTCGGCAACTACCAGGCCGACGCGATGGAGTTCTATCCGCAGGAGGGCGCGTCGCCGCTCGCCCGCGAGTCCGAGAGCTACTACAGGTTCGACGACACCAGTCTGGAATGCCTGAAGAAGGTCTTCATGGAGCCGGCGCGCGGTCTGCTGTCGGACGAATTCTACAACATGCCGGGCCTGGGGGCGCTGTACAGCCGGATCTCGACCTACGTGTTCGGCGACTGGAACAAGTGCGGCGAGCTGATGGGGCTTGCGCCCTATGGTCGCCGCGAGCAGGTCGGCCATCTCCTCGAGATGAAGGACGGCAGGCTGCACGTGCCGTTCTGGGGCGATGACAACCGGCAACCCTTCGTGCTCGACAGCGGCAGCTGGGAGCAGAGCCCTGCGATGCGGCACTGGGAGGACATCGCCTGGCGGGTGCAGGACGACACCGAGAACGTGCTGCTGGCGCGGGCGCGCTGGCTGCGCGAGACCACCGGTGCGAAAAACCTCTGCATGGCCGGCGGCGTCGCGCTGAACTGCGTGGCCAACGGGCGTATCGCGCGCGAGGCAGGCTTCGAGAATATCTGGATCCAGCCCGCCGCCGGCGACGATGGCGTCGCGATCGGCTGCGCCTATTACGGCTGGCTCGAAATCCTCAAGCAACGCCGGTCGTTCGTCATGGACCACGCCTATGTCGGCCGGCCCTATAGCGATGCCGAGGTCGCGGCCGCGTTGCAAAGCTTCCTGGTGCGCATCCAGGTCGATGCGAAACGCAGCGACAATGTCTGCCGCGACACCGCCAAGCTGCTCGCCGACCAGCGCGTGATCGGCTGGTTCCAGGGCCGTTCCGAATTCGGTCCGCGCGCGCTCGGCAATCGCAGCCTGATCGCCGATCCGCGCAGGGCCGAGATGAAGGACATCCTTAACAGCCGCGTCAAGCATCGGCAGGCGTTCCGGCCGTTCGCCCCGATCGTGCTGGCCGAGCGCATGCGGGAGATTTTCGACGGCGAGGAGGATTCGCCCTACATGCTGATCGCAAAGCCGGTGCGGCCGGAGTGGCGCGACAAGATCCCGGCGATCGTGCATGTCGACGGCTCGGCGCGGGTGCAGAGCGTGCGGGAAGAAACCAACACGAGGCTTTATCGTCTGCTGAAGGAGTTCGAGGCGCTGACCGGCGTGCCGGTGCTGATCAACACCTCGTTTAACGTCAAGGGCGAGCCGATCGTCGAAACGCCCGAGGATGCCGTGAGCTGCTTCCTCAACACCGGGATCGACAACCTCGTGCTGCACGACACGCTGGTGTCGAAGACCGCGATGCACAAGGTCGTTGCGCCGGTCATGACTACGTTCGGCGATGTCACGAGCATCGTTGCCGCCACCGCCGCGCCGGATCCGAGCCGCGCAGGCTGATCAGGTTGCTCCGAGCGAGGTTGTCGTGGCGGCGATCGAGGATCAGGCGGGCGCGGATGGCGCGATGCCGCGCCCCAGCGCGAACTGGCCGACCGGCCCCTCGACGTGGAAGTCGAGCCCGGTCATTTTCGCGAACAGGTCGATATTGGCGGTGCCGATCGCACAGCCGCCGAGGCCCAAATCCGTCGCCACCAGATACAGCGTCTGGGTCAGGACGCCGACGTCCTTCAGGATCAGCGCATACGCGATGGCGCTGTACTTCCAGGAGATCCTTCCGAAGCGCGCGGCGATCGTGATCAGGATCTGAGGTCGAGACGATGCGTCCATCGCGAAGGCCGCGCTTTGCATCATGGCCTCGACGTATTGTGGGCGGACGTCGATGGCGGCCAACGCGTGCGCATCGGCGTCGTAATGATAGAGGCCAGGCGTGAGGCCATCGCAATTGGCGACCGCGAGATAGAGCTCGAGCTCGTAGGCGCTGCCTGCTGCGGGATACGGCCTGCTGGTGTATTCGATCTCGGGCCCGTCGTCGGCAAACTCAAGCGGGCTGCTCCATTTCGCCCGGACCCGCGCGACGCTATTCAGGAATGTCGCAAGCTCGGCCAGCGTGATCGGTTTGCGATCGTCGAAATCCCGCGTCGAGCGTCGGTCATGCAGCCGCTGTTCGAGCGTGGAGGCGGTCCGGTCGGAGGCCGGCAGCTTTATGGTCTTGCCTGGCCAGGCCGGCCGGATCGCCGGAAGCGGCGCGATCAGCCCGGTGTGCCGATAGAGGCCGCCCAGCGGATTGGCCTGCCGGCCTTCGGTGCTGCGGGTGTGGAACAGCAGATCGTGGAAATCCCACAGCACCAGGCCGTCGTCGCCTTCGGCCTGCCGCAGGGTATTGCGGTCGGTCGCGTCGGCCTCGACAAGGATGTGACAATCCAGGAGGAGCGCGAGCAGAGTTGGTCCCGGATAGCTGTCTTGTCGCCGGATCTGGCTGATCTTGTGCGGGGTGGCGAGGGTCGTGAGCAGGGCTGCAAGCCCCGCGTCACGAATCCTGAACAGCGCGCCGGCCCGGGGTGATTCCAGCACCATCTCTGCGCCGCGTCGCCGCATATAGGCAAAGCGCGACAGCACGACCGTTGTCGCGGCAGTGAGCTTCGGTGTCCGCGGCCAATAATCCGGAAGCTGCGGTTCGATCACCACCAGATCGCGGTCGGCGCGTGCGCCTCCAAGGCGGTATTCCAGCAGGCCACGGCGCGCCAATTGCCGGAGCAAGCGCTCGATGTCGCGCTCGACCGCGTCGCCGTCGGGCGCGGCGGCAGACAGCGGCAAGCCGGCCGACAGCTGCTGTGCACGCTTTATTGCGGCGGCGCTGAATGTCCCCAGCGGCTCCGAATAGTCGTTGAAATGCGCCGCCATGCTGCCGTCGGCTTGCGCCTGCAACGCGACGCGCGCGTTGAGCCTGGCGAAAAGGGCCGGCGGCGTGCCCCGCGATGTCTTGTTCTCGTTCATGTCCCTGGGCGCAGCCACGCCGGTATCACCTCAGCTATGCGGGAGGAACGGCGTCAACTCGCTCTCGAGCGACGGGCGATCGCGCAATCCCAGCTTGACCGGGACATCGTAGAGCCGTCCCGGTCCGAAGCGGCGATAGAAATGGCGCAGGCCGGGGACGATGACCCGGACCACCGGCACCTCGACGTCCGGCCGGGTCTGATCGAGCACGAGGAAGTCCATGCCGGCGCGTGCGGCGATCCCGACACAGGCATCGGCCTGCGCGCGCGCATTGTCGAGCGGTACGTTCGCCGCCGGGGCGGGGGGCACGATCGGGTTTGGGTCCGGAATCAAGAACGGATGGTCCTCGAGCCGCAGCGGATTGATGCCGTCCAGGCTCGGTTTCTCGCCGCTGCCGCCGCCCATCAAGCCGATCGACAGGAACTGGTTCAGCTCCGTCAGCGACCGCAGCAACGCGATGCGCGGGTCGAAGTGCGAGCCGGAGCCGAACTCGATGTTCTCATGTCCGTTCTGCATCCAGTGCACAATGGCAACATAGGTCGGGATGGCGAGATCGCTGGAGATGTCGAGCACCCAGAGCTTGCGGCCGGATGCCTCGAGCTGCGATTTGAGGTCGCGGACATACGCATCGTCGAACTGGTCGAGGTCGACCTCTGCCCGTCGCGATCGGTTGTACCACCAGATCGCGTAGGCATCGCGCTCCATCAATTCCAGGAAGCCCTGGGTGATCGCCTCCTCGCGGGTGTTGCCGGCCGCGCAGCCGTTGGAATCGGCAGCGAAGGCGGCCGGGCCCTGGTAGAAGAAATACAGCAGGCTGGTCGGAATCTGGCGGAAGCGCTTGTCGCGCAGCGACCAGACCGGGCTCCACTCGATCCGTTGCGATGGATCGAACGGTTCCGGCGCGGGCTGGGTGGGGTGGGAATCGTCATGGTTGTGCACGGCACGGGTGCGGTACTGCTCGTCACTGAACAGCAGGACGTCGTTGGGACGGATTGCGTCGCCGGAGGCAAAGTCGGTGAAGCGCTTGCGCGCCCTGATCTCATCGCCCTGGAAGATTCCCGAATAGCGTTCGATCGCCTCCATCAGTGCGCTGGCCTCGCCTTGCTCGGCGGTGCTGCCCTTGCCGAAGCTGCCGCCGCTCAACCCCGAACGGAGCTGATCGACGTTCTGCGCCGGCGCGGAGAAATTATGTTGGGCGTAGAAATTGGTGTTCATCGGCAGATCGACCTCGATCCGCTCCAGCCGCGTCACCACGCCGGTGAGCGGGCTGACATGCTTCCTGAACCGCGCCACCGTGGCGCGTGACGACACGGCACGGTATCCGCCGCTGGTCATGATGAGCTTGGCGCCCGGTCCTAATTCAACCGGTTGCGGCGCGCGCCGCGGGTTTTGCAGTTTCTTGCTGCCGCAGGTGGGGCATTGCGGTCGTGCCGCCACATAGTGCCTGGCGATCGTCGAGCCCAGCAGGTCGAGACTGACGATGTGGTTGCGCAGATCGGTGCGGAAGCCGCTGGCGATCGCCTTGGCGATCTCGACCGCGGCGAGCTGGATGCCGCTCTGTCCAACCGGATGCTGCGCGAGCGGGGAGACCGCGACCGGCCGCGCCGCGCCGCGATCGAGGAAGCCCCTGACCTCGCGGTTGCGGATCATCCGGTCGAACAGGCAGGTCCAGCACGCAGTCTGACCCGGATTGAACACGGGGCCGACCAGCGGAAACACGCCGGAAGGCTGCACCAGCAACCAGGCCGATCCGTCAGAGAGGTGCTGCAAATTGCGCTCGGCAAGCCGCCGATCGAGGTAGTCATTGACCAGCGTGACCGTGAGGTCGGGCGATGCCTTGACGACGCGGACGCCCAGCTCCTGGAGTGCGTTGCTCAATTCGGCCGCGCCCTTGACGTCGATCGCCTCGAGTCGAACGCGGCAATTGCGAAGGTTCTGCTCGGCGCTCGCCTCCGGAAGGCCCAGGCTCGCCCAAAGCCCGGCAACAGCGTTGGTGTGACCGGGCGGCTTTGAGATCACATAGCGGCGATCCTGCAGCCGCTTGATGGCTTCATTGATCTTGTCCGATGGAAACTTTCGCCCGAGCTCGGCGGTGAGCTTGGCGACACTGCCGCCATTCGCACCGATCGCCGACGCCAGCGCGCAGTAGAGCTCGCCATGGAGGAAGAACTTTCGATCTTCGGAATAGAGGCAGACAACATCCGGAGGCAGCACATAGGCTGTGAAATTCGGGGCGAACTGCAGAACGTCCTTGTCGGCGCGCGGGGTGGATTTTCCTGGCAAAGAACCGTTCCTGTGCAACTTGTGGGTAGACTATTGAATCGGGGACGAGCCGTGAAGCAGGGCGGGGCGCCGGCCTCGACAACCCTCGCGCGGGTGCCCGAAGCGGGCCGGGCCACGATACGGGGACAAGATGAATTGACAACATGAATTGGCCGGGCCGACGTGTGTCGGACCCGGCCATGACGCATGAGAATGCGATGCTGTCTCGACTAGCAGAGGCGGCAGGCGCCCCACGACAGGCAGCAGCCACCACCGCAACCACCGCAGCCGCCGCAGCGGCAGCCACGGCAAGCGCGGCATCCGCCACAGCCACGGCAACCCCGGCAGCCGCCGCATCCGCGCCACGCCACCTGAACGCCGGCTCCGGCGTCTTCCTTGTCGAACAAATGGAATGTCGCGAGGCTGACGTCGGCGATTTCTTCTTCGCCCAGTGTGATGCCGTGCGTCGGGGTGTACTTCTGGACCTGCGGCGCATCTGCAGTCGGCACGGCGGCGGCTGACGCACTTCCCACCAGTGAGAAAGTCAATCCGGCTGCACCCAGAGCGGGCACTGCGGCCTTGGGCACGCGCTTGCCGGTCACACGCTTGTTCTTGGGGGCTTGCTTCACTCGTGGCATACTCGCATCCTCCATCCTTGACGTGCTTTCGAATTCAGCTCTTGCGCATTTGTACAATCCGTCGCAGCTGCATGCAAGACGCGCTGCGCACACACACGCGCGAGGAGCTAGCGTATATCAAGCGTTGTCGTTCATCTTCGTTCCTAGGTTCATCTTGATGAACACGCTTGTTGGCCGGCGCGCGCGGCCGGTCACTATCGTTAACACTTCAGGAATCTCCATGCTGCATTGCGATCACGCCGGCGCCCAAGGGAGGAATAGTCATGCCGGATGATGGCGCGCGTTTCGCATGGTACGAGCTGCTCACCACGGACGTGGATGGCGCGAGTGCCTTCTACGGCAGCGTGCTCGGCTGGGTCACGAAGGATGCGTCGACAACAGCGCTTTCTTACAGATTGTTCATGTCGGGCGAGCTTGCCCACAGCGGCCTGATGGAGTTGCCGGAGGAGGGCAGGCGCCAGGGCGCGACCCCGCGATGGATCGGCTATGTCGGTGTCGACGACGTCGATGTCGCCGTCCGCCGCATGCAGGACCGCGGCGGCGCCGTCTATGTGCCGCCGACCGCCACCAATATCGGCCGCGTCGCCATCGTGGCCGATCCGCAGCGGGCGACGTTCGGGTTGCTGAGCGGATCGGACGTCGTCCCGCCCGCTGCTGACGGACTCGATGCCGTTGGGCGCGTCGGCTGGCACGAGTTGCTCGCGGCCGATTGGCGCCAGGCGTTCGGCTTCTACAGCGCGGTTTTCGGCTGGCGGCCGGCCGATGGCGGCAACGCCCCCGACGAGACCTATCAGATGTTCTCGGCCGGCGGGCTCACCGTCGGCGGCATCTTCAACAAGCGTCCGCTCGAGCCGATCCCGTTCTGGCTTTACTATTTCGACGTCGACGATGTCGACGCCGCCATCGCGCGGGTCAAGGCCGGCGGCGGACATGTCTATGAGGGGCCGCTGCAGCTGCCGGGCGGGAGCTGGATCGTCCGCTGCCTCGATCCGCAGGGCGCCACCTTTGCCCTGGAGGGAGCGCGCAAGCCCGACAGCATCGCGAAGGCGCCGGCGGCGGAGTACCGCTGGACCACCAGCTATGATGCATTCACGTCGAAGGGCAGGTGGCGGAGCGACCAGCCTGCCGGCAAGGGGCGCCCGCCGGGCAGCAAGTGAGGTGGATCGTCAGCCTGCCTTCGCCGGTACCGCCGGTTTCGGTGCCGGCGGCTTGATCGGCTTGTCCTGCCGCTTCGACCACGAGATGTAATAGGCCACGATCGTCATGATCGCGATGCCGGAGATGCTGACGAAGATCTGCGCGAGCAGCGAGCCCGAGCTCATCGAGAGCTCGAAATGTCCGACAAAGGACAGGAACACGCCGACGCAGAACACCGCGAGCGACTGCTGGCCGCAAACGATCATCGGATCGAAGATCTTCCACTCCAGCGCCGGCCAGTCCTTCGGGATGAAACGGATCGTCAGGATCACGATCACCACGAAATGGATGAAGCGGTAGGGCGCGAGATTGGTCTTGTCGTTCGGGTTGAAGGCCGAATAGAGCCAGTGCGGGAACATGGCGCCGAAGTCGGGGAATCGACCGGCCATGGTCATGATCAGCGCGAAGATCATGTAGGCGACGCAGAGCCACAGCGTGTAGGGCGAATTGATGATGCGCATGTTCTTGCGTGCGCCGCCGAGTGCGCACCAGGAGCCGAACACGAACAGCACCTGCCAGGCGAACGGGTTGAAGTACCAGCTTCCGGCCGGATAGGCCGGCAGGTTCCAGCCCATCTGCCGCGACACCAGCCAGAGCACGATCGAGGCCGCCATGGTCCAGTTCGGCTGTCGCAACGTGATCCACAGCACCGGCGGGAACAGGCCCATCAGCACGATATACAGCGGCAGCACGTCGAGATTGACCGGCTTGAATTTCAGGAACAGGCCCTGGCGCAGCGTCTCGGTGGCGTTGTCGACGAGGCCGGCGACGTTGAACTCGTTGATGATCTCGGAATCGCCGAAGCGCAGCGCCAGATAGCTGATCGAGGCGATGTAGATCACGAACAGGATGATATGGGCGACGTAGAGCTGCCAGACCCGCTTGGTCAGCCGTGTCGCGCCCACGATGAAGCCGCGCTCCAGCATCATGCGGGCATAGACGAAGGATGCGGTGTAGCCGGAGATGAAGACGAACAGGTCGGCGGCGTCGCTGAACCCGTAATTCCGTGTCGTGATCCAGTTCACGACATTGTCGGGGATGTGATCCAGATAGATGTACCAGTTGGCGATCCCGCGGAACAGGTCGAGCCGGAGGTCACGTCCTTTGTCGGGCAGGGTAGCGTGGATTTCCATGGGGCAGCGCTTCCTCGAGATGATGCTGTCGAGAAGACCGTGCTGTGACCATCTGGCCGCGGACCCAAGGGCCCGAAACGGAAGCCTGCCGGGGCCAGATTGTCACAGCGCGGTAGAATGACTATACCGGTCCGGCGAAGGCTGCCTCCGAGATCGAGGAATCACCGATCAGTTCGTTGAACGGTGTCTCTATACTATCCCGGCGGTTTCCTTCAAATCGCTTCCATGTCGCATATCCCACGGGGCCGACCATCCATGACCGCACGCATTTTTAAGCCCGCCAAAAACGCGATGCAATCGGGACGTGCCAAGACCAAAGCGTGGCAACTGGACTTCGAGCCGGAGCAGCCGCGCACCGTGGAGCCCCTGATGGGCTGGACCTCGTCGACCGACATGAAGCAGCAGTTGACGCTGCATTTCGACACCAAGGAGGAGGCGGTGGCCTATTGCGAGCGCAAGGGCATCGCCTACCAGGTGATCGAGCCGAAGGATTCGGCGCAGCGCCAGATCGCCTATGCCGACAATTTCGCGTTCCGCCGCTGGGAGCCTTGGACGCACTAAAGGTTGGACGCTTAAGGCCGGACGCACGAGGTCTGAACGCACGAAATCGATCAGCTCGCAGGGCTCGGCGCGAGGCGATCGGGAATCGGCAGCGGCGCGTCCTTGGAGACGCCGAGCACCGGAAAGCTTCGAATTTTACGCACATTGGGCAGGCCGGCGAATTGCAGCAGCTGCCGGCGCATGTCGTCGACGCTGGGTGCGACGCAGCGGAGCATGAAATCGGCATCGCCCGAGATCCGCCAGCATTGCAGGAAGCGCGGCACGGCTGCGACAGCAGCCTCGAACGCCTCGATCGCGGTCAGGGTCTGGCTGTCGAGCTGGATCAGGACGAAGGTCGTCACCTCATAGCCGAGCAGCCGCTCGTCGAGCGTGGCGCGGATCGCCTGCACCACGCCGCGGCTGCGCAGCGCGCGCAGGCGGCGCAGGCAGGGCGGGGCTGTGATGCCGACCCGCTCGGCGAGCTCGTTGATCCTGATCCGTCCGTCGCGCTGCAACTCGGCGAGAATCCGCAGATCGATGTCATCGAGCTGTGGGCGCTCCGTCACAGTCACGAACCCGCCACCGCGGTCCGCGGGCTGTTGCCGCGAACGGCCTGACCGATCGCGGCCTGCGGCGCGACGCCTGACAGCACCAGCTTCTCATGCGCCGCGATGATGGCGTCGCGGGTCAGGCGGCCGCCGGGCCGGTACCAGGTGCAGAGCCCCGTCAACAGCGAGATGATGGCGAAGGTCGCGACCTGGATATCGACCACCTCGAACACGCCCTCGGCCGCTCCGTCAGTGAGGATCTGCGCCAGCCGCGCCTCATAGGCGCCGCGCAGCGCCACCACCGCATCGTAGTTCTTCGCATCGAGGCTGCGCAGCTCGGAATTGGCGATGAACACCTCGCGCTTGCGGGTCATGTGGTAGGTGACGTGGAAAGCGACGAAAGCGCGCAGCTGCGCGACTGGATCGGCCTTGCCTTCGAGCGCAAGATCAAGCTCGCGCAGCAAATCGTTGATATGCTCCTGCACCAGATCGAACAGCAGGTCCTGCTTGGTTGAGATATGGTTGTAGAGGGAGCCGGCCTGGATGCCGACCTCGGCGGCGAGCTGGCGCAGGCTCATCGCCTCGTAGCCGTGCTCGAAGATCAGGCGCACGCCGGCCTTGCGGATCGCCTCCAGCGTGGTCGGGCCGTGTGAGCCGATCGTGCGTGCCATCGGGGCCTCTGAGGAATGTTGGCTTGAGTCCAGGAAACGAGCGAACGACCGTATGTTTATCGCATGAAATCCCAACAAATTCAATGAACTGCGGATTTCCTGGCCAAACCTTAGCACGATTGCTTGCGAAGCCAAGAAAAAAACGTATGATCGTTTAATTGCAGAATGAATGTCACGGGAGGGATCATGGCCTCGAACCAGGCGGCAGTCTTCAATTTCGACCTTGGCGAGACCGCGGATGCGATCCGCGAGACGGTGCATGATTTCTCGACCAACGAGATCGCGCCGCGCGCCGCCGAGATCGACCGCAGCAACCAGTTTCCGCGCGACCTCTGGCCCCGGATCGGTGCACTCGGGTTGCACGGCATCACCGTCGAGGAGGAGTATGGCGGCTCCGGCCTCGGCTATCTCGAGCACTGCATCGCGGTCGAGGAGATTTCCCGGGCGTCGGCCGCCGTCGGGCTGTCCTACGGCGCCCATTCCAACCTCTGCGTCAACCAGATCCGCCGCAACGGCAACGAGGCGCAGAAGCGCAAGTATTTGCCGAAGCTGATCTCGGGCGAGCATGTCGGCTCGCTGGCGATGTCGGAACCGTCGGCAGGCTCCGACGTGGTCTCGATGAAGACCCGGGCCGACAGGAAGGGCGACCGCTTCGTCCTCAACGGCAACAAGATGTGGATCACCAACGGCCCGGTCGCCGATACGCTGGTGGTCTATGCCAAGACCGATCCGAATGCCGGCCCGCGCGGCATCACCGCCTTCATCATCGAAAAGGGCATGAAGGGATTCTCCACCGCGCAGAAGCTCGACAAGCTCGGCATGCGCGGTTCCGACACCTGCGAGCTGGTGTTCGAGGATTGCGAGGTCCCGGAGGAGAATGTGCTCTCCGAAGTCGGCCGCGGCGTCAACGTGCTGATGAGTGGCCTCGACTATGAGCGTGCGGTGCTGGCGGCGGGGCCGATCGGCATCATGCAGGCCTGCATGGATGTCGTGCTGCCCTATGTCCACGAGCGCAAGCAGTTCGGCGAGCCGATCGGCTCGTTCCAGCTGGTGCAGGGCAAGGTCGCCGACATGTACACCACGATGAACGCCTCGCGCGCCTATGTGTATGCCGTTGCAAAAGCCTGCGACCGCGGCGAGACCACGCGCGAGGACGCCGCCGGCGCGATCCTTTACGCCGCCGAGAAGGCCACCCAATGCGCGCTGGATGCGATCCAGCTGCTCGGCGGCAACGGCTACATCAACGACTATCCGACCGGCCGGCTGCTGCGCGACGCAAAACTCTACGAGATCGGCGCCGGCACCAGCGAGATCCGCCGCATGCTGATCGGCCGCGAGCTGTTCGCCAAGACGGGGTAGCGACAACTGTCATTCCCCGCGAATGCGGGGAATCCAGTACACCGCGGCCTCTCGATGAAACGCTGACGTCTCTGGAATACTGGATCGCCCGCTTTCGCGGACGATGACACCGAATGAGAACGCAACTGCAATATTAGCCATCGCGTTCCGGCGCGATCATCTTCGCAAAACCCACAGATACTCCAACGAAACGTGCAACACCGATGCCGCTTCATTCGACGATCGATCCCACATCCTCCGAATTCGCCCGCAACGCCGAGGTGATGCGCGGCCTGGTCGCGGAGCTCCGCGAAAAACTCAATCAGGTGGCCGGCGGCGGCGGCGAGAGCTCGCGCAAGCGGCACACCTCGCGCGGCAAGATGCTGGCGCGCGATCGCGTCGATCTGCTGGTCGATCCCGGCACCGCATTCCTGGAGCTGTCGCCGCTCGCCGCCAACGGGCTGTACGGCGGTGACGTGCATTCGGCGAGCATCATCACCGGCGTCGGGCGCATCGCGGGCCGGGAATGCATCATCGTCGCCAACGATGCCACCATCAAGGGCGGCACCTATTACCCGATGACGGTGAAGAAGCATCTGCGCGCCCAGGACATCGCGCGGCAGAACAATCTGCCCTGCGTCTACATGGTGGATTCCGGCGGCGCCTTCCTGCCGTTGCAGGACGAGATCTTTCCGGACGAGCGGCATTTCGGCCGCATCTTCTACAACCAGGCCCAGATGTCGTCGCAGGGCATCCCGCAGATCGCGATCGTGATGGGCTCCTGCACCGCGGGCGGCGCCTATGTGCCGGCGATGTCCGACGAGAGCATCATCGTGCGCAACCAGGGCACCATTTTCCTCGGCGGCCCGCCGCTGGTGAAGGCTGCGACCGGCGAGGTCGTCACCGCTGAGGAGCTCGGCGGCGCCGATGTCCATTCGCGGCAGTCGGGCGTGACCGATCACTACGCGCAGAACGATGCGCACGCGATCGGGATCGCGCGCCGCATCGTCGGCACGCTGAAGCAGCCGCCCAAGGCACCGCTCAACATGCGCGCCCCCGAGGCGCCGCTGTTTCCGGCCGAGGAGATCTACGGCGTGGTCTCTGCCGACGGTAGAAAACCGTTCGACGTGCACGACATCATCGCCCGGATCGTCGACGGCTCCGAATTCGATGAGTTCAAGAAGCTCTACGGCACCACGCTGATCTGCGGCTTCGCCCATATCTGGGGCTATCCGGTCGGCATCATCGCCAACAACGGCATCCTGTTCAGCGAGAGTTCGCTGAAGGGCGCGCATTTCATCGAGCTGTGCTGCCAGCGCGGCATTCCCCTGGTGTTCCTGCAAAACATCACCGGCTTCATGGTCGGCAAGAAGTACGAGGCGGGCGGCATCGCCCGCGACGGCGCCAAGCTGGTGACGGCCGTTGCCACTGCCGGCGTGCCCAAATTCACCGTCGTGATCGGCGGCTCCTACGGCGCCGGCAATTACGGCATGTGCGGCCGCGCCTACAGTCCGCGCTTCCTCTGGCTGTGGCCGAACGCCCGCATCTCGGTGATGGGTGGCGAGCAGGCCTCGATGGTGCTGAGCCAGGTCAGGCGCGACGGCATCGAGGCCAAGGGCGAGAGTTGGTCGGCGGAGGAAGAAGACAAGTTCCGCGAGCCGATCCGCGCGCAATACGAGAAGCAGGGCAACCCCTATTACGCGACCGCGCGGCTGTGGGACGACGGCGTGATCGATCCCGCCGACACCCGCCTCGTGCTCGGGCTCGGCCTGTCGGCCGCGGCGAACGCGCCGATCGAGCCGACGAAGTTCGGCCTGTTCAGGATGTGACCCAGGATCTCATGATGGACCGCTCAAGACTCTATCGGCGCTTCCGCACGCTTCTGATCGCCAACCGCGGCGAGATCGCCTGCCGCGTCATCCGCTCGGCGCGCGCCATGGGGCTGCGCACCGTCGCGGTTTATTCCGAGGCCGATCGGGAGGCGATGCATGTCGCGCTCGCCGACGAGGCCGTGCTGCTCGGGCCCGCACGGGCGCGCGACAGCTATCTCAACATCGAACGCGTCATCGCAGCGGCGAAGCAGACCGGCGCCGAGGCCGTGCATCCCGGCTACGGCTTCCTGTCGGAAAATGCCGAATTCGCGCAGGCCTGCCTCGACGCCGGTCTGGTGTTCGTCGGCCCGACCGCCGAGATGATGACGGCGATGGGCTCGAAATCAGGCTCGAAGGCGCTGATGGAGAAGGCCGGCGTACCGCTGGTGCCCGGCTATCATGGCGAGGCCCAGGATGAGGCGACGCTGGCCGAAGCCGCCAACCGGATCGGCTTCCCGGTGCTGGTGAAGGCGTCGGCGGGCGGCGGTGGCCGCGGCATGCGCGTGGTCAATTCGGCGGCGGAGCTTTCGGCCGCGATCACCAGCGCCAAGCGCGAGGCCAAGGCGGCGTTCGGCGACGACCGCATGCTGATCGAGAAATATGTCCAGAACCCCCGCCATATCGAGGTGCAGATCATCGGCGACAGCCATGGCCATCTGCTCTCGCTGTGGGAGCGCGAATGCACCCTGCAACGGCGGCACCAGAAGGTGATCGAGGAGGCACCGTCTCCGACGCTGAACGCCGCGCAGCGCGACGCCGTCTGCGAGGCCGCCCGCAAGGCGGCCGGCGCAGTCAACTATGTCGGCGCCGGCACCATCGAGTTCGTCTCCGACGGCAAGGACGTGTTCTTCATCGAGATGAACACCCGTTTGCAGGTCGAGCATCCCGTCACCGAGCTGATATCAGGCGTCGACCTCGTCGAATGGCAGCTCCGCGTCGCGTTCGGCGAGGCGCTGCCGCTGAAGCAAAGCGAGATCAAGCTGAACGGGCACGCCATCGAGGCGCGCGTCTACGCGGAGAATCCGCAAAAGAACTTCATGCCCTCGGTCGGCCGCATCAAGACCTGGCGCACGCCGCCGGAGGGCGACGGCCTGCGCATCGATGCCGGCTACCGCAGCGGCGATAACGTCTCGCCGTATTACGACGCGATGCTCGCCAAGGTGATCGCTTGGGCGCCGACCCGCGAGGGCGCGATCGAGAAGCTCAATCGCGGACTTGAGGAGATCGATGTCCGTGGCATCGTCACCAACATCCCGTTCCTGTCGGCGCTGGTGACGCATCCGGATACGAGAGCCAATGCGATCGACACCGGCTTCATCGAGCGCGAGCTGAAGAACCTCACGGCCGGCACCGGCGCGGCCGGCGAGTTCGAGCTCTGTGCCGCGGTGGCCGCGATCGTCAACGTCGAACAGAGGGCGGCGCGCAGCGAAGCCAACTCGCCCTGGCAGGCGTTCGGCTGGATGCCGGTCGGCCGCCGCCAGCGGGTGTTTTCGTTCCGGCAGGGGCATGAACCCGCCCAGACCATCACGCTGCACTATGGCAACGGGCCGTCGACGCTCTCCGTCGGCGGGCGCGAACTCGCCTTCGAGATCTCGGCGTCCACCGATGGCGGCTTTGATCTGACGCTCAACGGCCTCAAGTCGCGCGTCGTCTCGGTGATCGAAGGTCACGAGATGTACTTGCGCACCCGCAACGGCCGCTTCGACCTGCACTGGGTCGATCCGTTCGGCGGCGAGAGCGAGGAGCAGGTGGGCGAGGACAAGATCGTCGCGCCTTTGCCGGGCACCGTGGTCGCGCTGCTGGCCGAGGAGGGCGCGACCCTGGAGAAAGGCGCGCCGATCCTCACCCTGGAAGTGATGAAGATGGAGCAGACCCTGCGCGCGCCCTATGCCGGCGTCCTGAAGAAGCTCAAATGCAAGATCGGGGACATCGTCGGCGAGGGCGTCGAGCTGGCCGAAGTCGAGCCCGTGGCCGCGTCATGAGCGATCAGATCCGCATCGTCGAGATGGGGCCGCGCGACGGCCTGCAAAACGAGAAGACGCCGGTCAGCGTCGAGGCGCGTATCGCGTTCGTCGAGGCGCTGGTGGCGGCGGGCCTCACCACCGTCGAGGTCGGCGCCTTCGTGTCGCCGAAGGCAGTTCCGCAGATGGCGAGTTCCGATGCGGTGCTGCGCGGTGTCGGTCACGTCAAGGGCGCCGAATTCCATGTGCTGGTGCCGAACGAGAAGGGCTATGACGCCGCGCGCGCGGCCGGCGCCCGGGTGGTCTCTGTGTTCGCGGCGGCGTCAGAAGGTTTTTCGCGCGCCAACATCAATTGCTCGGTCGCGGAATCGATCGAGCGCTTCAAGCCGGTGCTGGCGCGCGCCAAGGCGGATGGCGTCAAGGTGCGCGGCTATGTCTCCTGCGTGCTCGGCTGTCCGTTCGACGGCGAGATCAAGCCGAAGGCGGTCGCCGAGCTCGCGGTGCGGCTGTGGGATCTCGGCTGCTACGAGATCTCGCTCGGCGACACCATCGGCGTCGGCACGCCGCTCAAGGCCAAGGAGATGCTGCGTGCCGTCGGCTCCGAGCTTCCGGTCGCCAACCTCGCCATGCACTTCCACGACACCTACGGCCAGGCGCTCGCCAATCTCTATGCCGGCATGGAGGAGGGCGTACGCGTCATCGATGCCGCCGCCGGCGGCCTCGGCGGCTGCCCCTATGCCCCTGGCGCTACCGGCAACGTCGCGACCGAGGACGTCGTCTACATGCTGGAAGGCATGGGCGTGAAAACCGGGATCGACATGGACAGGCTGCTGGCCACGACGAACGAGGTTGCCGGCTTGCTCGGCCGTCCGCCGGTCAGCCGCGTGGCCTCCGCGCTCAACGCAAAGCGCAAGCGGCTGGGCGGATCGTAAGTTGCAGGATCGATGGAGCGATTTATCCGTCTAGCGGACGCGCTTGGAGCTATGCGCCGCGAGGCGCAGATTCAAGCCGCTAAGTCGTATCCCTGGCTTGCGCAGTCCGGGCTCCCGAAGCTCGCTTCTCAACCCATATAGGAAGCGTGCGACAGCGCCTTGCGCTATCGCCGCCCTCGTTGAGGGCGTTTCCTCCCTAGACTTGGGCCGCTTGTTGTTTCGAGCGGCCCTTTTTCTTAGGCTGCCGTACCGTCGATCGTCGCGATCACGCTCTTCATATCGGTCGCAAGCTCCCGATAGTGTCCGCCCAGCCGCTGGTAGAGTTCGCGGTTGCTCCCATCCAGCGTCCTGCTCGCGATCAGCTCGCATTCGTTGGCGAGGGTCTCAAATCGTTCCAGCTTTGCTTGAAGAGCAGACATGGCGGGCGTGTCCCTGACTGTTACTGAGGGAGTTGCGACGCTACTCCTCCGCCGGCGTCTAGTGCAAAATAATTATACGATAGAACTAAATTCTTTCCGACAGCGACCTTGACCGATTGATGGGTCAAACGGCCGTCACAGGACAGCAGGACGCACCTCGTGTTGCAGCGCACACGGCCCCGGTTCCCGATCAATTCCCCTAAAACCGTTCATGGCTTGGTGACTCAAACGTGCTGATCTGAGGGAGTTCGCAATGCTCCAGGTGGTCTCGCGATGTCCGGACAGGTGTCAGCTTCTCGCGGCCGAACGTTTTTGGCGGGAAAGATCGTCTTCAATTTCGGCCGGTCGGCCTTCGACTGTACGGTCCGGCAGCTCACCGATACCGGCGCGACCGTGGAACTCGAAAGTGTCGTCGGCATTCCCGATCACGTTCAGCTCCTGATCGTCGGCACCCATCAGGTAAAGCCGTGCAAGCGGCTGTGGCAATCGGACCGCCAGCTCGGCCTGGCCTTCGAGGAGCAGCGCGCGAACGTCCCTGCTGCCGCGCCCGCGGCTCCCACGGCTTCCGCGTCCACGGCGCCCGCGCCGGCCGGCATTCCCGAGCGGCGCAGCGGCGACATCCTGCGCGGGCACATGCTGGCGCTGCGCGCCGCGCTCGACCAGATCCCGGTCGGCATTCTGCTGCTGGATTCCGAGCTGAAAGCCCTGTTCATCAACTGCGCGTTCCGGACCATGTGGGTGCTTCCGGACGCGGTCGCCGACCGCAACCCCACCTTCGCCGATCTGATGCAGCACGGCTGCAAGACCATGGCCTATGAGCTGCCGGCTGAGCAGCTTCAGGCTTATCTTGCCGAGCGCGTCCGTCTCGTCAGCACCGGCGACCCGAATCCGATCGATCTCCGGCGCAGCAATGGCGATGTGGTGCGGTGCCAGTGCACGCCGCTGCCCGATGGCGGCCGCATGGTGAGCTACACGCCGGTGACCGACATCGTGCGCGCGTCGGACAAGCTGAAGGTGCTGACCGGCGCGCTCGAGAATGTGGAGGACGGCGTCGTCCTGCTCGACCGCGATCTCAACGCGATCTTCCTCAACCGGCGCATGCGCGAATTCTGGCAGGTCAGCGAGGAGGAGGTGGCGCGGCATCCACCCTACATCACGCTGCTCGCGCGCAATCGCCGGGCGGTCCCTGCGGGTGCGACGGCGGAGCAAATCAAGGCGTTCCCGGCGAAGCGGATCGCCGAGATCAAGGCAGGCGATCACAAGCGCGATGTCCAGACGCCTGACGGCCGCAACATCAGGATCCATTGCTCGACGATGGCAAATGGCGGCCGCATGCTGACCTTTGTCGACATCACCGATCTGGTCAATAACGCACGCCAGCTCGAGGTGCTTGCGACCACTGATCCGCTCACCGGATTGTTCAACCGCAGGCACTTCCTGACCACGCTGGATGCGGAATGGAGCCGGTTTCAGCGTTACTATCGGTCCGTCTCGGTCCTGATGGTCGATATCGATCACTTCAAGAGCATCAACGACCGGTTCGGTCATGCCGTCGGCGACGAGGCGATCAAGGCCGTCGCCGAGATCTGCGTTCGCGGCAAGCGCAAGTCGGACATGGTGGGCCGTGTCGGCGGCGAGGAGTTCGCGGTGCTGCTGCCGGAAACGACATTGTCGCGCGCGCGAACCGTCGCCGAGCGCATTCGCAAGCGGGCGGAAGGGTTGACCTTGAGCGCGGACGATCGTCCGGTGCGCCTGACGGTGAGCATCGGCGTTGCCGAGGCGATCACAAGCATGCCCGGGCTCGATGCGCTGATGAAGGCCGCCGATGCCGCGCTCTATCAGGCCAAGGAGCGTGGCCGCAATCGCATCGAGTGCTGGGGGCCACCAGTGCCGCCGAAGCTGGCGGCGGAGTAAGGTTACGTCACCGGAGCATCTCGTCATTCCGGGGCTCGCGAAGCGAGAGCCCGGAATCCATTTCACCACACGTGATGCGGCCCAATGGATTCCGGGCTCGTGCTTCGCACGCCCCGGAATGACGGGATGAGAGTGCTGCGGGCCCCTACATCTGAGTTGCCCGACGGCGCAAGCCCTCGCAGCAAAAATATTTCGCTTTATCCGAAGAGCAACTCAGTGTATGAATTTCCCCGTCTCGCCCGACACGAGGGGCGCTTCGCGGTCGTCACGAACGCGGGTCGAGATGCGGTGGACGCGGAATGCGCAGTCGACGAATGCGCATGAGGCGGACGGCGAAGTCGTGCAGGCCTGACGCCCTAGCGGTAGGTGTCTTTTCGGATTGCGCAGATGCGCGTCGCGAAGACGGTGACAACAAAGCCCAGTCTCGCCGGGGAGAGCACGTATAAGCCGTAGCCCATCGCGCAGGGAAAGCCGGGTTGTTTCCGGTTACACCTGTGGTCCTACCCCCGAGCTTTCTACCCTTTTGCTCGGGGCCCATGGGTGCGATCGGCACCCGGCTTTCCCTGCGCCCTCACCAACGGAGAGGGCGGAACGACAAGCAAAGCTCGGGCAGATCATGTCGCGAGAATGCGCGAGTATGACTCACCGGCCGCGCAACACATTCGCTGTCGTCCCGGCGAAGGCCGGGACCCATTACCCCAAATGCGCATTGTTGCGCGACAGTGGGGCCACAGTCCGCTCCAACAACACCACCCTGTGGCTATGGGTCCGGCCTTCGCCGGGACGACGATGGTCGGACCTCGCCTCTATTACCATTATACCGTCAGGTTCCCATAAGGACTGATAATACATGGTTGCCCGGCGGCCACGATTGTTGCGCCATCGCAACACGACCCGAACATTTAACCCTAAAAGCAGCCGGTCCGTAGTCGCGCCGCTTTTTGGCCACACCCTAACATGAAAGGATATTCACCTAGCTGAATAGCCAGGGCTCCGACGGCGGGACATTTCTACGGGTTCCGGCGTTGAATGAGCAAAGAGCGCAGGAACGAAGCGTCGGAACAGGGTCGCGATGGACGCCAAGGTGGACGGCAAGATCAAGGGCAGGCTGCCGAGCCGTCACGTGACGGAGGGCCCCGAGCGCGCACCGCATCGTTCCTATCTCTACGCGATGGGGCTGACGACAGCCCAGATTCATCAACCCTTTGTCGGCGTTGCTTCATGTTGGAATGAAGCCGCTCCCTGCAACATCTCGCTGATGCGCCAGGCGCAGGCGGTGAAGAAGGGGGTGGCCTCCGCCGGCGGTACGCCGCGCGAGTTCTGCACCATCACCGTGACCGACGGCATCGCGATGGGCCATGATGGCATGCGCTCGTCGCTGCCGTCGCGCGAATGCATCGCCGATTCGGTCGAGCTGACCGTCCGCGGCCATTCCTACGACGCACTGGTCGGGCTCGCCGGCTGCGACAAGTCGCTGCCGGGCATGATGATGGCGATGGTCCGGCTCAACGTGCCCTCGATCTTCATCTATGGCGGCTCGATCCTGCCGGGCAATTTCCGCGGCCAGCCGGTCACCGTGCAGGACATGTTCGAGGCGGTCGGCAAGCACTCGGTCGGCGCCATGTCGGACGAGGACCTCGACGAGATCGAGCGGGTGGCGTGCCCGTCGGCCGGCGCCTGCGGCGCCCAGTTCACCGCCAACACCATGGCGACCGTTTCCGAGGCGATCGGTCTCGCGCTACCGTATTCGGCCGGGGCTCCGGCGCCCTACGAGATCCGCGACTCCTTCTGCGCCGCCGCCGGCGAGAAGGTGATGGAGTTGATCGAGAAAAACATCCGGCCCCGCGACATCGTCACCCGGGAAGCCCTTGAAAATGCTGCGGCTGTGGTTGCAGCCTCAGGTGGTTCGACCAATGCTGCGCTGCACCTGCCGGCGATCGCCCATGAGTGCGGCATTAAATTCAATTTGTTCGACGTCGCCGAAATCTTCAAAAAGACTCCTTACGTCGCGGATTTGAAGCCGGGCGGCCGTTATGTTGCCAAAGACATGTTTGAAGTAGGTGGCATTCCGCTGCTGATGAAGACGCTGCTCGACAATGGCCACCTGCACGGGAATTGCCTCACCGTCACTGGCCGAACGATCGCCGAAAACCTCAAAAGCGTGAAATGGAATCCGCACCAGGATGTGGTGCGGCCCGCCAGCAATCCGATCACCGTCACAGGTGGCGTGGTCGGGCTGAAGGGTAATCTCGCTCCGGAGGGTGCGATCGTGAAGGTCGCGGGAATGTCCAACCTGAAGTTCACCGGTCCGGCCCGGTGCTTCGACCGCGAGGAAGACGCCTTCGAGGCGGTGCAGAAGCGCAGCTACAGGGAAGGCGACGTGATTGTGATCCGCTACGAGGGGCCGAAGGGCGGTCCTGGGATGCGGGAGATGCTGGCGACCACGGCGGCACTGACCGGGCAGGGGATGGGCGGCAAGATCGCGCTGATCACCGATGGCCGGTTCTCCGGCGCCACCCGTGGCTTCTGCATCGGACATATTGGACCTGAAGCGGCCGTCGGCGGGCCGATCGGGTTGTTGCAAGACGGCGACATCATCGAGATCGATGCGGTCGCCGGCACCCTTAACGTAAATTTGAGCGACGCCGAACTCGCAAATCGTAAGACCAAATGGGCCCCTCGCGCGACGAACCATACAACTGGTGCGCTGTGGAAGTACGCCGAGCAAGTGGGGCCGGCGGTGGATGGCGCAGTCACCCATCCGGGTGGCGCGTACGAGAAACAGTGTTATGCGGACGTTTAAGCGTACGATATTTGCGTTTGCGTTAGGGGCCATTCCGGTGGCGGGCCCCGGATTCGGATTCGACGGCGCCCCGGTCAGCCCCCAGGACACCGTTCTTCCGGTGGTTTCGCCGCAGCCGGGTACCGCCGCCGCGCTGAAGCGCGTCGCAGCGCCGGTTGCTCCGACGGCGACGGCGCCGACCTCCTCCTTCAGCACGTTGCAATACCAGGCCGAGGGCGGCCATCCGGTGGCGCAGTGGAAGCTCGGCAAGATGTACGCCGAGGGTGACGGTGTCATCCAGGACGACATGCGCGCCTTCGAATATTTCAGCCGGATCGCCAATGCGCATGCCGAGGATTCGCCGTCAGCGCCGCAGGCCTCGATCGTGGCCAACGCCTTCGTGGCGCTCGGCCGCTACTATCTGAGCGGCATTCCCAATTCCAAGGTGAAGGCCGACACCGAGCGGGCGCGGGAGATGTTCTCCTATGCCGCCTCCTATTTCGGCAATGCCGACGCCCAGTACGACCTGGCCCGGCTGTATCTGAAAACGCCGGACGCTTCGCGGGACGATTTCCGCTATGGCGCGCGCTGGCTCGGCCTTGCCGCCCAGAAGGGCCAGCATCAGGCGCAGGCGCTGCTTGGCCAGATGCTGTTCAACGGCGACCGGCTGCCGCCGCAGCGGGCCCGTGGCCTGATGTGGCTGACCCTGGCGCGCGACAGCGCCACGCCGGACGAGGCCTGGATCAAGGAAAGCTACAACCGGGCGATCGCGAAGGCCTCCGAGGACGACCGCGCGATGGCGCTGCAGATGCTCGAGCACTGGGTGCAGGGCCGCCGCGACTGAAATCGCGGGCGGCCGATCGGCTCAGGCGGCGGCCTCGAAATCGAGATCGGCCCACACCGGGACATGATCGGACGGCTTCTCCCAGGCGCGGACATAGCTGTCGATGCCGACTTCGATCAGCCGGTCGCTCGCCTGCGACGATAGCAACAGGTGGTCGATGCGCAGGCCCCAGTTCTTCTGCCAGGCGCCGGCCTGGTAGTCCCAGAAGGTGTACTGGCCAGGCTCGTCATTGACCGCCCGCAGCGCATCGGTGAGGCCGAGGCCGAGCAGCGACTGGAAGGCCTCGCGGGTCTGCGGGCGGAACAGGGCGTCATCGGCCCAGGCGACCGGATTGTAGACGTCGCGAGCCGCCGGAATGACGTTGAAGTCGCCGGCCAGGATCAGCGGCTCCTCGGCCTTAAGCCGTTCCCGCGTGTACTCAAGAAGCCGCGACATCCATTTGAGCTTGTAGGGATATTTGTCGGTATTCGCGGGGTTGCCATTGGGCAAATAAAGACACGCCACCCGCACCACGCCCTGCTTCAGCGTCACGACGCCTTCGAGGAAGCGGGCATGGGCATCCTCGTCGTCGCCGGCGAGGCCGGACTTGGTCTCGTCGAACGGCAGCTTGGAGAGCAGCGCGACGCCGTTGAAGGTTTTCTGGCCGTGGGTGACGACATTATAGCCGAGCGCCTCGACCTCGAGCCGGGGAAACGCGTCGTCGACGCATTTAATTTCCTGCAGGCAGACAATGTCGGGGGAACACTCCTTCAGCCAGGCGACCAGAAGCTCGATCCGTTGCCGGACCGAGTTGACGTTCCACGTAGCGACACGAACTGCCATCGGACATCCTTCATTTCATCGGGCGCGCGACCGGGCGCCCCGCTCCGACCACACGTTTCCGCATCTCGATGTGTGGGATGCCGGCCTCCTCGAATTCCAAGCCGACCCGCTCGAAACCGACCCGCGCGTAGAACGGCTCGGCGTGCGTTTGCGCGTTCAGGATCAGTTCCGGATAGCCGAGTTCGGCGGCCTTGGCCATCAACGCGTCCAGCACTCGCGCGCCCACACCTATGCCGCGTGCCGTTTTGAGCACGGCCATGCGGCCGATGTGACCGTCCGGCAGCAGCCGACCGGTGGCCACGGGCGCGCCGTCCTCAGCAAACGCCAGCGCATGCCAGCTCGCGGCGTCCATGTCGTCCCATTCCAGTTCGACCGGCACGCCCTGTTCCTCGACAAAGACGCTGGTGCGGATTGCACGGGACTGCTCGCGGGCTTCTTCCCAGGCGCAGATAAGGACGGAGGCGGACATGTGGTCGGGATTCGAACAGTTCGACGGGGCGACATGGTATGCCCGAATTCCCGCCGATGCGCACGTCGGGGACCGGACCAAAGGCCGCACGATTTTACTTAGGTGGCATACCATGGGCAGTCCGCCTGTGCTAACCCTCTCCAGAAACAAGGCGCAACAATTGCCGAGGGGGGAGTGACGACGCGTTCCGGCCTTCAAGGGAGCCGGCAGCGCACGTGCAAAGCATATGAAAAAACGCAATTTGGTCCTGACGATCGCCGTGCTCGGCATTGCCGCCGGGACGGCTTACCTGACCCGCGCTTCTTGGATGGGTGGCAACGCCGCCACCGCGCAGGGGACCCCGCGGCCGCGCGTGGTCTCGGTGGATCTCGCCATGGCCGAGCGCAAATCGGTGCCGGTCGATGTCGACGCGATTGGACAGGTCACGCCGATCTCCAGCGTGGCGCTGAAATCGCGGCTGGAGACCACCATCGTTTCGGTGCATTTCGAGGACGGCGCCAAGGTCAATGAAGGCGATCTGCTGTTCATGCTCGACGCGCGGCAGATCGACGCCCAGATCGAGCAGGCCGAGGGCGTGCTGGCCCCGCGACCAGGCCCAGCTCGAGGGCGCGCAGCGCGACCTCCGCCGCTACACCGAGCTGGTCGGCAAGGGCGCCACCACCCAGGTCAATCTCGACAACGCCAAGACCCAGTCCGATGTCCTGATCGGCACCATCAAGGCCGACCGGTTCGCGCTGGAAAACCTCCGCGTCCAGAAGAGCTACACCGTGATCCGCGCACCGTTCGCGGGACGGATCAGCGCCGCCAACGTCAAGGTCGGGAACTTCGTGCGCCCCGCCGACACCCAGCCGCTCGCGGTCATCAACCAGATGGCGCCGGTCTATGTCACCTTCGCGATCCCGCAGCGGGCGCTGGTCGATCTGCGTGATGCGATGGGGAAGGCCGATCCGAAGGTGATCGCGACCATTCCCGGCCATCAGCGCTCCGAGAGCGGCAAGGTGGCGATGGTCGAGAACGCCGTCGATGCGACCACCGGCATGGTCACCGTGCGCGGCATCATGAGCAACACAAGCGAGACGCTGTGGCCTGGCACCATTGTGCAGACCAAGCTGATCATCCGCAGCGAGGATGCCGTCGTGGTGCCCACGGTCGCCGTTCAGCGCAGCCAGAATGGCAATTTCGTGTTCGTCGTGAAGGACGGAGTCGCCAGGGTCCAGCCGGTCAAGGTCGACCGCACCTTCCAGGGCTCATCGGTCATTTCTGACGGACTGGCGGGCGATGAAAGCGTCGTCGTCGACGGCCAGCTCTTGCTGTCGGAGGGTTCGCGGGTCGAGCTCCGGGCACGCAAGGCCGGAGCCTGACCGATGACGCTGTCCGAGCTCTGCATCCGCCGCCCGGTCATGACGATGCTGATCACGGCGTCGATCATCGCCTTCGGCGTGTTCGGCTTCCGCCTGCTGCCGGTCTCGGCGCTGCCTAAGGTGGATTTCCCGACCATTGCGGTCACTGCGACCTTGCCCGGCGCTAGCGCCGACACCATGGCGGCCTCGGTCGCCGGGATCATCGAGCGCCAGCTCTCGACCATCGCCGGCATCTCGTCGATGAACTCGAACTCGTCGCAGGGCACGAGCGTCATCACCATCCAGTTCGACCTCAACCGCAACATCGACGCCGCCGCGCTCGACGTGCAGACCGCATTGACGATCGCGCAGCGCCGGCTGCCGATCGAGATGACGATCCCGCCGAGCTTCCGCAAGGTGAACCCGGCGGATTTCCCGGTGCTGTTCGTCTCGCTGGGCTCGGCGACGCTGCCGCTCTCGGCGGTCAATGAATACGGTGACATCACGATCGGGCAGGCGCTGTCGCAGCTGCCGGGGGTCGCGCAGGTCTTGATCTACGGCACGCAAAAATTCGCGATCCGGGTCCAGGCCGATCCGGAGGCCGCGGCCGCCCGCGGCGTGTCGATGGAGGACATCCGCGCCGCGGTGTCGCGCGCCAATTCCTCGACCCCGGTCGGCACGCTGAACGGCCCCAAGCAGGACGTCGCGCTGCAGGCCTCCGGCCAGATGGACAAGGCGGCCGACTACCGCCAGATCTACGTGGCCTGGCGCAACGGCTCGCCGGTCCGCCTCGACGAGATCGCCAAGGTCTATGACAGCGTCGAGAACGACAAGATCGCGACCTGGATGAACGACGAGCGGGCGATCGTGCTCGCGATCCAGAAGCAGCCCGACGCCAACACGGTGGCCGTGGTCGATGCCGTTCTCGCCAAACTGCCGTCGCTGCGCGCCGCGATCCCGCCCTCGGTCACCATGCAGGTGATGATGGACCGCTCGGTCTCGATCCGGCAGGCGGTCAGCGACGTCGAGGAGACCCTGCTGATCGCGGTCGCCCTGGTGATCCTGGTGATCTTCCTGTTCCTGCGCTCGGCGTCCGCGACCTTCATCCCGGCGCTGGCGGTGCCGATCTCGCTGTTCGGCACCTGCGCGGTCATGTACGCGCTGGATTACTCGATCAACAACATGACACTGCTGGCGCTGACGCTCTCGGTCGGCTTCGTGGTCGACGACGCCATCGTCATGCTGGAGAACATCGTCCGCCACGTCGAGCACGGCATGAAGCCGTTCGAGGCGGCGCTGAAAGGCGCCCGCGAGATCGGCTTCACCATCATCTCGATCACCTTCTCGCTGATCGCCGTGTTCATTCCGGTGCTCCTGATGGGTGGCATCGTCGGCCGCGTGTTCCGCGAATTCGCCGTGACGATCTCGGTCGCGATCATCGTCTCCGGCTTCGTGTCGCTGACCCTGACGCCGATGCTGTGCGCCCGCGTGCTGCGCGCCCATGACGCGACCAAACGGCCCAACATCGTGCTGCGCGTGTTCGAGGCGATGTTCGAGGCCTGGCTGCGCGCTTATGAGTGGGCGCTGGACTGGGTGCTGGCCAAGAAGGCGCTGATGCTGGTGGTGACGCTGGCGACGCTCGGCGGCACCATCTATCTCTACATGATCGTGCCGAAGGGGTTCTTCCCGCAGGAGGATACCGGCTTCCTGATCGGCGTGACCGAAGCCGCGACCGACACCTCGTTCGAGGCGATGAGGGTGCGCCAGCAGGCGCTGGTCGAGGTGATGCGGACCGATCCGGCGGTCGACTACGTCAATTCCACCGTCGGCTCCGGTGGTCCCAATCCGACCACCAATTACGGCCGACTGTTCATCGCGCTGAAGCCGCAGAAGACCCGCGACAACGCCACCGTCGTGATCGGTCGGCTGCGTCAGAAGGCGCGCGAGATCCCGGGCATGCAGGCGTTCTTCCAGAGCGTGCAGAACCTCAGTATCGGCGGCCGCATCTCCAAGAGCCAGTATCAATATGTGATGCAGAGCGGCGACACCGAGTCGCTGTACCGGCTGGCGCCGGAGCTGCGCGACAAGATCGAGAAGATTCCCGGCCTGCTCGACGTCACCACCGACCTCTACATCAAGAACCCGCAGATGACAGTCGACATCGACCGCGAGAAGGCGGCGGTCTACGGCGTCACCGTCGATCAGGTCCGCAACCAGCTCTACAACGCCTACGGCGCGCGGCAGGTCGGCACCATCTACATGCCGTCGAACGACTACCAGATCATCCTGGAGGCGCAGCCGCAGTTCCGTGTCGATCCGTCCGATCTCTCGAAACTCTACATGAAGACCGCGAACGGCCAGACCATTCCGCTGGACGCGGTAGCGCGGCTGGTGCCATCGGTCGGACCGCTGCAGATCAACCACCAGGGCCAGCAGCCGGCGGTGACGATCTCGTTCAATCTCGCGCCCGGCAATTCGCTCGGCTACGCAGTCGACAAGATCACAGAGCTCGAGCAGAGCGCGAATTTGCCGCCGACGATCGCGACAGGATTCTCCGGGACGGCGCAGGTGTTCCAGGATTCGCTGCGCGGGCAGGGCGTGCTGATCCTCGCCGCGGTGTTCGCGGCCTTCGTGATCCTCGGCATCCTCTATGAGAGCTTCATCCACCCGATCACCATCATCTCCGGCCTGCCGTCGGCCGGCATCGGCGCGATCCTGACGCTGATGCTGTTCGGGATGGAGCTGTCGGTGATCGCGATGATCGGTATCGTGATGCTGGTCGGCATCGTCAAGAAGAACGCGATTATGATGGTCGACTTCGCGCTGGAGCGCCGCCGCGTTGGGCTGAGCGCGGAGCACGCGATCCGCGAGGCGGCGCTGCTGCGCTTCCGCCCGATCATGATGACGACGTTCGCGGCGATCTTCGGCACGCTGCCGATCGCGCTCGGCGCGGGTGCCGGGGCCGAACTACGTCAGCCGCTCGGCGTCGCGGTGGTCGGCGGCCTCTGCGTGTCGCAATTGCTGACGCTGTTCATCACGCCGGTGATCTACGTCTATCTCGACCGCATCGACCGCAGGCTGCGGCGCAAACTCGATCCGCAGCCGGACGCGGGTGGTGACGTCGCGCGGCCGCAGGTGGTTGCCGCGGAATAGCGTACGCGTCCGGCCAACCGGTGACCGGTTCGCCCCGCGAAGCGGCGTCAGATGAGTTTGCGTTAGATCGAGAAGCTGGTGCCGCAGCCGCAGGAGGCGGTGGCGTTCGGGTTGACGACGCGGAACGAGGCGCCGATCAAATCGTCGACGAAGTCGACTTCCGAGCCCGCTAGGAACGGGACCGAGGCGGGATCGATCAGCACCACGGCGCTGTCGCGCTCGATCACGAGGTCGTCATCGGCCTGGGTGCGCTCGACGTCGAATTTGTACTGGAAACCGGAGCAGCCGCCGCCCTCGACGGAAATGCGCAGCTTGGCGCCGTCGCCTTCCTTGCTGAGGATCTGCCCGATCCGGCGGGCAGCCCGTTCGCTGACAGTGATGGCAGCAGTCATGGTCGGTCTCCAAAACCCAATTCTCGGCGCTATCTAATCGGATCGCGCCCGGCGTCATGCCCAATTCATTTGGTCCGCCGTCTCAGACATAGTTAAGTGCGTCGGACCATGGAATCAAATGGATAAGGACTAAAATACAGTGTCGGTCGGAATGGCTGCCCCCCGTGCGCCTTATGCCTGCGACCCCGACCGCAGCCGTGGCCGGCTGGTCACCGAGCCGCCGAGCCGGACCCGCAGCCCGTTCCGGCGCGACTGCGACCGGGTGATCCATTCCACCGCCTTCCGCCGCCTCAAGCACAAGACCCAGGTGTTCGTCTTCCATGAGGGCGATCATTACCGCACCAGGCTGACCCATTCGCTGGAGGTCGCGCAGATCGCCCGCGCGCTGGCGCGCCAGCTCGGGGTCGACGAGGACCTGACCGAGACGCTGGCCTTAGCGCATGACCTTGGCCATCCGCCCTTCGGCCATGCCGGGGAGCGGGCGCTCGACGACTGCCTGAAAGATGATGGCGGCTTCGATCACAACGCCCAGGCGCTGCGGGTCGTCACCTCGCTGGAGCATCGCTATCCCGAGTTCGGCGGGCTGAACCTGACCTGGGAATCGCTCGAGGGGATCGTCAAGCACAACGGCCCGCTCACCGAGCGCAACGGCGCGCCGACCGGCCGCTATCTGCAAAGCGGCATTCCGGTCGGGATCGCCGAATACAACAAGACATACGACCTCGAGCTCTGGAGCTATGCCTCGCTCGAGGCGCAGATCGCGGCCTTCGCCGACGACATCGCCTACGACGCCCACGATATCGACGACGGCCTGCGCGCCGGCCTGTTCGCGGTCGACGATCTCAAGGAAATGCCGCTGACCGCGGAGATCGTCGCCGAGATCGACCGCCATTACCCTGATCTCGACGAGGTCCGGCGCGGCGCCGAACTGGTGCGTGAGCTAATCTCACATTTCATCAGCGCCGTATTCAACGAGGCGAGCCGGCGTCTGGCGGCCGCGCAGCCGCAATCGGCCCAGGATGTCCGTCGCCACACTGCGCCGCTGATCGCGTTTCCGCCTGAAGTGGCCGAGCAGGAGGCGGCGATCAAGGCGTTCCTGTTCCGGCGGATGTATCGCCATCCGCGGGTGATGCTGGTCATGCGGGAGGCGGAGCAGGTGGTCCGCAATCTGTTCGACCGCTACCGGCAATCGCCCGGCGACCTGCCGGCGGAATGGATCGAGGGCAGCGTGCAGGAGACCGCCAGCGCGAGGAACAGGCGGATCGGCAATTTCATTGCCGGGATGACCGACCGTTTCGCCCTGATCGAGCACCAAAGGCTTTTTGACTCGACCCCGGATTTGCGTTAGCGCCCTGCCATGGCCGACACCACTGCTTCACCACACCTTTTTGCCGACATGCTGACGCGCGTGCACGCGATCTGTGCCGCCGTCGCAGCCGAGGACAACTGGCCCGCGGGCATCGACCTCACGCGCGTCGTGGTCGAGCCGCCGCGCGATGCCAGCCACGGCGACATGGCGACCAATGCCGCGATGGTGCTCGCCAAGGATGCCAAGGCCAAGCCGCGCGAGCTCGCCGACAAGATCGCCGAAAGGCTGCGCGCCGATGCGCTGGTGGCTTCCGTCGATGTCGCAGGTCCGGGCTTCATCAATTTGACCTTGAAGCCGCAGGTCTGGGCGGACGCGCTGCGCGCCGTGCTCGCCGCCGGCTCCGCCTTCGGACGCAGCGACGTCGGCCGGGCCGAGAAGGTCAATGTCGAATACGTCTCGGCCAACCCGACCGGGCCGATGCATGTCGGCCACTGCCGCGGCGCCGTGTTTGGCGATGCGCTGTGCAGCCTGCTGCAATTCGCCGGCTTCGACGTCTGCCGCGAATATTACATCAACGACGCCGGCGCCCAGGTCGACGTGCTCGCGCGCTCGGCGTTCCTGCGTTACCGCGAAGCGTTGGGGCAGGATATCGGCGCGATCCCGGAAGGGCTTTATCCCGGCGATTATCTGGTGCCGGTCGGGCAGGCGCTGGCCAGGGAATACGGCGACAAGCTGCTCGACATGAAGGACGCCGAATGGTTGCCGGTCGTGCGCGACAAGTCGATCGCAATGATGATGGAGATGATCAAGGGCGATCTTGCCGCGCTCAACATTCATCACGACGTGTTCTTCTCCGAGCGCTCGCTGATCACGTCAGGCAACAACAAGGTCGCCGAGACCATCGATTTCCTGCGCGCTAAGGGCGACATCTATCAAGGTCGCCTGCCGCCGCCGAAGGGCAAGCCGGTCGAGGATTACGAGGACCGCGAGCAGTCGCTGTTCCGCGCCACTGCGTATGGCGACGACGTCGATCGTCCGCTGATCAAGTCGGACGGCTCATACACCTATTTCGCATCCGACATCGCCAACCACCGCAACAAGTTCGAGCGTGGCTTCACCAATCTGATCGACGTGTTCGGCGCCGATCACGGCGGCTACATCAAGCGCATGCAGGCGGCGGTGAAGGCGGTGACCGCAGGCAAGGCCGTGCTCGACGTCAAGATCGTGCAGCTCGTCAAGCTGCTGCGCGACGGCGAGCCGGTGAAGATGTCGAAACGTTCCGGCGATTTCGTCACGTTGCGCGAGGTGGTCGACGAGGTCGGCTCCGACGCCGTCCGGTTCATGATGCTGTTCCGCAAGAACGATGCGGTGCTCGATTTCGACCTCGCCAAGGTGATCGAGCAGTCAAAGGACAACGCCGTCTTCTACGTTCAGTACGGCCACGCCCGCGGCCATTCGATCTTCCGCAACGCGCGAGAGGAGGCGGTTCCGGACCTGCCCGAGACCGACGAGGCTCGGTTGGCCTATCTCCGTAGTGCTACGGTGGAGCGGCTAACGGACCCGGCCGAGCTTGACCTGCTCAAGCGACTTGCGCTTTATCCACGGATGATTGAGGCTGCGGCCATTGCCCATGAGCCGCACCGAATCGCTTTTTATCTCTATGATTTGGCCAGTGAATTTCATGCGCTGTGGACCAAGGGGCGCGATTTGCCCTATTTACGCTTCATTATCAATAATGATGCAGAGATCACGAGGGCGCGACTGGCAATGGTTCAGGGCGTCGTCTCGGTTCTGGCATCGGGCTTAGCTGTTCTAGGCGTCCACGCTCCGACCGAGATGCGGTAGGCAGGGGCATTAGGCTCTCACGAGTGGGGATTTGTGAGGGCATCTGGCAGGGGCCAACTCGTTCGGACCGGCTGTGCCGGCGATCTTGGCGCTTTCCCGAAGGGGATGCATCATCACAATGGCTGATCGATATCAGGACCGACATTTTCCCGCCGACACGGCTCCCAAGGCCGACAGCGATCCGCTTGCCGAACTGGCACGGTTGATCGGCCAGACGGATCCATTCGGCGCCGCCACCAAGCCGCCGCCGCGTCCGCTGCAATCGCGCGCCAATGCGCGGCCGCAGCAGTATGAGCCGCAGGCGGACGAGGACGATACGCCGCCCGCGGGCCCGCCGTCCTGGATGCAGCGCGCGCGGCAGGAGGCGGCCGTTCCGCCGCCAGTGCAGCAGGCCGAATACGACGAGCCCGAGCCGGATGATCTGCCGAAGCCGGTGCATCCGTTGCATCGCTATGCGGCGGCCCAGCAGCCGCAGCCTGCACCCGAGCCGGTCGCGACCTATCAGCCAGCCGAGCCTGCCTATCGGCCGGTCGAGGCCCCGCGGCAGCCCGAGGCGTTTGACGACGAGCCGCACTATGGTGGTCAGACCCAGGATCCGGCGCGCTATGACGACGCGCTGTACGGCCAGCTCGAAGCCGGCGAACAGGATTTGCAGCGCGATCCGGCTTATCCGGACGATCCCTACGCCTATGAGGCGTATGACGAAGAGCCCGAGCCGCGCAAGCGCAGCAGCGGCTTGATGACGGTTGCAGCGGTCGTGGCGCTTGCGGTGGTGGGCACCGGCGGCGCGCTCGCCTATCGCAACTATGTCGGTTCGCCCCGCACCGGCGAGCCGCCGATCATCAAGGCTGACAACACGCCGACCAAGGTGATCCCGGCCCAGGCCGATGCGCCGGCCAAGACGCCGGACCGGATGGCGACGGGCGATGGCACCGAGAAGATCGTGTCACGTGAAGAGACCCCGGTCGACGTCAATTCGAAGGCCGCCGGACCGCGCGTGGTGTTCCCGCCGCTGAACACGAACGCCAATCCGCCGCCGGCCGCGAGCGTGCAGACGGCACAGCCGGCGCCGGCACCGGTCACGGCGAACGGGACCTTGTCGAACAGCGAGCCGCGCAAGATCCGCACCCTCGCGGTCAAGGGCGAGACGCCTGATGGCGCGCCGGCCGCGGCGGCACCGGCCACCAAGCCGGCGGCCGCGGCGAAGCCGCCGGTATCGCGCGGCAATCCTTCGGCGGCCAATGCCAGCGTGAACGCGCCGATGTCGCTGACCCCCGGTCAGGCCGATGCGGCGCCGGCCGCGCCTCCGACCCGGGTGGCATCGACCTCGACCGCTTCGGTCGGTGGCGGTGGTGGATATCTGGTCCAGGTGTCGTCGCAGAAGAACGAGGCGGACGCACAGGCGTCATACCGGACGCTGCAAGGCAAATACCGCAACGTGCTCGGTTCGCAGCCTTTGGTGGTCAAACGCGTCGATCTCGGCGAGAAAGGCGTCTATTACCGCGCTTTCGCCGGACCGTTCGGGTCATCGGAAGAGGCGAGCCAAGTCTGCAAGAACCTGATGTCGGCTGGTGGGCCGCAGTGCCTCATCCAAAGAAATTAAAGGCGGTTTCCTTGACCCGTGAGCTGCATGCGGCCTAATCGGCCGAATGACGAACCGCGCATTCATCACGGGCGTATCCGGACTGACCCTCACTGACGCCGAACGCGAATTCATTCGCGCCGAGCGGCCATGGGGCTTCATCCTGTTCAAACGGAACATCGAGAGTCCTGCCCAAGTGGCCGCTCTTGTTGGGGAACTCAGGTCCATCACAGGACAGGCCGATGCCCCGGTCCTGATCGACCAGGAAGGCGGGCGGGTGCAGCGCCTCGGACCGCCGCACTGGCCCGTCTATCCGCCTGGCGCGAGCTTCAGCGCGCTCTACGACATCGACCCCAAGCTCGGCCTTGCGGCGGCCCGGCTCAGTTCACGGCTGATCGCGGCCGATCTGATCGACCTCGGAATCACCGTCGACTGCCTGCCTCTGGCCGACGTTCCGGTGGCCGGCGCCGATGCGGTGATCGGCAACCGGGCCTATGGAACCGAACCAGGCAAGGTCGCTGCGATCGCTCGCGCGGTCACCGACGGGCTGGAACAGGGCGGGGTGCTGCCGGTTCTCAAGCATATTCCCGGCCATGGCCGGGCCACCGCAGACAGTCATTTCCGGCTTCCGACGGTCGATACTGCCAAAGCCGAGCTGGAACGGACCGATTTCGCTGCGTTCCAGCCGCTGGCGGACCTGCCGATGGCCATGACTGCACATGTTGTGTTTAGCGCGCTGGACCCCGTCCATCCGGCGACGACTTCTGCGACAATCATCGAACAGGTGATTCGCGGCCTGATCGGGTTTCAGGGTTTGTTGATGAGTGATGACGTGTCGATGAATGCGCTGGCCGGATCGATTGCCGAACGGACCCGCGCCATCGTCACCGCCGGTTGCGACGTGATCCTGCACTGCAACGGCAATATCGACGAGATGCGCGAGGTCGCACGGGAGACGCCGGAATTGGCCGGCAAGGCGCTCGAGCGCGCCAGGGCGGCGCTCGCTGCGCGGAAGCAGCCCCAGCCGCTCGACCGGCAGGCGGCGCGGGCTGAACTGGATGCGTTGTTGGATCGGGTAGGGACGGCATGACCGCTGAAATTCTATCGTTTGAGACCGGGCGGCCGGCCGAGCTCGCGGATGGCGAACCGGCGCTGGTGGTCGACGTCGAGGGCTATGAAGGCCCGCTCGACCTGCTGCTCACGCTGGCGCGGCAGCAGAAGGTCGACCTGTCGAAGATCTCGATCCTGGCGCTCGCCGACCAATATCTTTCGTTCATCGAGGCGGCGCGCAAGATTCGCCTCGAGCTCGCCGCCGACTATCTGGTGATGGCCGCTTGGCTTGCGTTCCTGAAGTCGCGGCTGCTGTTGCCCGAACCGCCGAGCGCGGAGGGGCCGAGCGCCGAGGAAATGGCCACCGCGCTCGCCAACCGGCTGCGCCGTCTGGAGGCGATCCGCGAGGCGGCCAACCGGCTGATGAACCGGCCGCAGTTCCAGCGCGATATCTTTCCGCGCGGCAATCCGGAATCGATCGCCGAGATCAAGCATCCGAAGTTCACTGCGACGCTGTACGACCTGCTGTCGGCCTATGCCACGCAGCGTCAGTCGCGCGTGCTGACCACGGTGCATTTGCAGAAGCGTACCGTGTGGTCGCTGGCCGAGGCGCGCGCCTCGCTGGAGCGGCTGGTCGGTATCGCCGAGGACTGGAGCTGCCTCGACGAGTACCTGATGAATTACGTCGCCGATCCGACCCAGAAGGCGACGGTGTTCGCGTCGAGCTTCGCCGCAGCCCTCGAGCTGGTTCGCGAAGGCGAGATGGAAATCAACCAGAAGCAGGCGTTCGCGCCGATCTATTTCCGAAAGCGTCAAGCGCAGGCCGCAATGGCCGCGCCGGACCTGTCGGTTGAGTGAGTGGAAGAAGGAGAGCAAGCCCATGGCAAGCTTGGCGGAAGTGCGCAGAGACGAGCCCGAGGAGGAGGTTTCTCCTATGGATCAGCCCGTAGCGCGTCCTGAGGAATTGCGGCTCCTGGAAGCCTTGTTGTTCGCATCGGCCGAGCCGATCGATCAGGCAACGCTGGCAAAGCGGATGCCCGACGGCGTCGATATCAAGCAGGCGCTGGCACAGTTGCAGGCGGAATATGCGCCGCGCGGCGTGAATCTCGTGCGGGTCGCCAACAAGTGGACGTTCCGCACCGCGGGCGATCTGTCGTGGCTGATGACCCGCGAGAGCACCGAGACGCGGAAGCTGTCGCGTGCCGCGATCGAGGTGCTGGCGATCGTTGCCTATCACCAGCCAGTGACCCGCGCCGAGATCGAAGAGATTCGCGGCGTGGTGACCTCGAAGGGCACGATCGACGTGCTGCTGGAAACCGGCTGGATCCGCCCGCGCGGCCGCCGCAAGACGCCCGGCCGTCCGTTGACCTTCGGAACCACCGACGCGTTCCTGTCGCAGTTCAGCCTGGAAGCGCTCGGCGACCTGCCGGGGCTCGAGGAACTGAAGGGCACCGGTCTGCTCGACTCGCGCCTGCCGACCGGCTTTTCCGTTCCATCGCCGTCAGATGACGCGACGCTGCGCGAAGACGAGGAGCCGCTCGAGCCCGGCGATACGCTGGAACTGCTACTGGCGCCGGCCGTTGAGCCAGAGGCCAAGGAACCGAAGGCCGCGACCGAAGCGAGTGCCGAGGTCGGGACCGCCGACCTCAAAACAACGGCCGAGGCCGAAACCGAAGTCGGGGCGGAAGCTGCCGCAGAGCTCGACGCGGACGAGCCTGACGCCGGTGAGCCTGACGCCGATGAGCCGGACGAGCGCACTGAGGCGGGCGACCATGACGGCGCCGACGAGAAGGGCGAATAGCCCGGAATATTCCCGGTTAAGCCTAGCAATATTACGTAGCCGCGACAGCGATTTGCCGCGGCCGAAGTCCTTGTTTTTGACACCCCGCAGGCCTAACTTCCGGCCATGTTCAGGCCGGTCCGCCGGCCATTTTCGGAGGGTTGCAGGATGGGTTCGCTGAGCATTTGGCACTGGATCGTCGTGATCGCAGTGGTCCTGCTGCTGTTCGGACGCGGCAAGATTTCGGACCTGATGGGTGACGTCGCCCAGGGCATCAAGGCCTTCAAGAAAGGCATGCAGGACGACGACAAGGTCGCCGAAAAGGCTGAGCCCACCAAGTCGATCGATCACAATGCTGCGCCGTCGGCCGCGCGCCAGGACGTCGGCAGCAAGGCCGTCTAACGCGTTCGCATCGACGCATATTTCGACGTTTTTTCTTGCGCGTTTTCTTGCGCGAAACGGTGACGCCGTCGCACAGACGCGCTATGGACGCCGATTGAGAAAAGGCGCCGGCAGCCCCAGATCCTGTGAGGACCGCAAAATCCTATCAGGGCTATGGGGCCGATGGCGGCGCGCTTAGGCGGAAGAATTCATGTTCGACATCGGGTGGAGTGAACTGGTCGTCATCGCGGTCGTCGCGCTGATCGCCATCGGCCCGAAAGAGCTTCCGGGCGTGCTGCGCATGGTCGGGCAATGGATGGGCAAGGCCCGCAAGATGGCCGCCGAATTCCAGGGCCAGTTCCAGGAAGCCATGCGCGAGGCCGAGATGGCCGACCTCAAGAAGAGCTTTGACGAGGTCCGGGAAGCCGCAACCGGCATCACCGGCGGCAACATCATGACCTCGCTGCAGAAGGACGTCAGCGACGCCCTGCAGATCGACAAGCCGGTCGATGCGCAGGTGGCGTCTGCGATCAGCGAACCGGTGACGCCCACGACACCGGCGGAGCCGACGCCGGAAACCTTCGTCGAGGCCGAGACGCATGCCGCCGGCGAGCCGCTCGCCATCACCAGTGAGGTAAAGGCGGAGCCGGCGCCGCAGGACGTGACGCCGGCGCAGCCCGACGTGCTGAAGGACGCGAGAGCGTCATGAGCGCCGAAGATATCGAGGCCTCCAAGGCCCCCTTGATGGATCACCTGATCGAGCTGCGTTCGCGGCTGATCAAGGCGCTGCTCGGCTTCGGCGTGGCCTTCATCATCTGCTTCTTCTTCGCCAAGCAGATCTACAACGTGCTGGTGTGGCCGTTCGTCTGGATCGCCGGCCCGGAGAATTCGAAGTTCATCTACACGGCGCTGCTGGAATATTTCATCACCCAGCTGAAGCTTGCGCTGTTCGGCGCGGGCTTCATCTCGTTCCCGATCGTCGCTACCCAGATCTACAAATTCGTCGCGCCCGGGCTCTATAGGCATGAGCGCAACGCCTTCCTGCCGTATCTGATCGCCACCCCGGTGTTCTTCGTGATGGGCGCGGCGCTGGTCTATTTCGTCGTGCTGCCGATGCTGGTGCGGTTCTCGCTCGGCATGCAGCAGGCCGGCGGCGCGGAGACGGCGCAGATCCAGCTGCTGCCCAAGGTCGGCGAGTATCTCTCGCTGATGATGTCGCTGATCTTCGCCTTCGGCGTCGCGTTCCAGCTTCCGGTCATCCTGACGCTGCTCGGCCGCATCGGCATCGTCACCTCGAAGATGCTCAAGGAGAAGCGGCGCTATTTCATCGTGATCGCCTTCATCATCGCTGCCGTGCTGACGCCACCCGACGTGCTGAGCCAGGCCTCGCTGGCGATCCCGCTGCTGGCGCTCTACGAGGGCGCCATCATTGCGGTCCGGATGGTGGAGAAGAAGGCGACCACCGCCTCAACCACGGCGCCGTCGGCGACCAATCCGGCCGAGTAGGGCGGTTTCACCACGTATCCGGCCGTCATACCCCGCGAAAGCGGGGTATCCAGTACGCCGCGGCTTCTCGGCGGCACGCTGACGTCTCTGGAATACTGGATCACCCGCTTTCGCGGGTGATGACGGTCGTGGTAGTGGAGGCGCTGCCAAACGTTGACTTACAACGTTGTCTGCAAAAAAGCGACGTTAGGACCCCGACTGCCATGCACGACATCAAAGCGATCCGCGACAACCCCGCAGCCTTCGACGCCGGCCTGAAGCGCCGCGGGTTGGACGCGCTGTCGCCGTCGCTGCTGGCGATCGACGAGAAGCGGCGTGCGGCGATCCTGGCCTCCGAGCAGGCCCAGGCGCGGCGCAACGCGGCCTCGAAGGAGATCGGCGACGCCAAGAAGGCCAAGGACGAGGCGCGCGCGGCCAAGCTGATGGCCGAGGTCGCAGAACTCAAGACCACGATGCCGGAGCTCGAGGCTTCGGCGAAGGCGGCCGACGAAGAGCTGACCAGGCAGCTGTCGTCGATCCCCAATCTGCCGCTCGACGAGGTGCCCGACGGCACCGACGAGCATGGCAACGTCCAGCACCACGTGTTCGGCAAGGCGCGCGACTATGGCTTCACGCCGAAGCTGCATGACGATCTCGGCACCGCGCTCGGCACTATGGACTTCGAAGCGGCGGCGAAATTGTCCGGTGCGCGCTTCGTCGTGCTGAAGAAGGGACTGGCGCGGCTCGAGCGTGCGATCGGGCAGTTCATGCTCGACCTGCACACCGGCGAGCACGGCTACACCGAGATCAACCCGCCGCTTCTGGTGCGCGATGCCGTGATGTTCGGCACCGGGCAGTTGCCAAAATTCGAGGATGACCAGTTCTGGGCGATCAAGGGCGAATTGCTGTCGACGCCGAATGCGGATCTGCGCAGCGAGCGCCTCGGTCTCATTCCCACCGCGGAAGTCTCGCTGACCAACCTCGTGCGCGAATCCATCCTCGACGAGAAGGAGCTGCCGATGCGGCTCACCGCGCTGACGCCGTGCTTCCGTGCGGAAGCGGGTGCGGCGGGACGCGACACGCGCGGCATGATCCGCCAGCACCAATTTACCAAGGTCGAGCTGGTGTCGATCACGACGCCGGAAGCCAGCAAGGACGAGCTCGAGCGCATGCTGTCCTGCGCCGAGCAGGTGCTCCAGAGGCTCGATTTGCATTATCGCGTGATGACGCTGTGCGCCGGCGACATGGGCTTCTCCGCGCAGAAGACTTACGACATCGAGGTATGGATGCCGGGGCAGGGCGACGGCGGCGCCTATCGCGAGATCTCGAGCTGCTCGGTGTGCGGCGATTTCCAGGCCCGCCGGATGGACACGCGCTATCGCGGCCCCGACGGCAAGCCCCGTTTCGTCCACACGCTGAACGGCTCCGGTACGGCGGTGGGCCGCGCCTTGATCGCCGTGATGGAGACCTACCAGCAGCAAGATGGTTCGATCTCGGTGCCCGACGTGCTGCAGCCCTATATGGGCGGGCTCAAGGTCATCGAGCACGGCATGTGAGGCGAGGGCCAGTGTGATGCCGCTGCACCGTGACATCCACTGGCTTGGCAAGCAATGGGCCGTCACCGGCCATGGTCTGCAACTGATCAATCAGAAGCAGATGGGCTATTACGACATCGAGGCCGCGCGGCTGTGGGACGCCCGCGTGGTCGAGGTGCAATCCAAGGCCTGGATCGACAGACCCGACTTCGACAAGGCGCTGGAGATCGCGCGCGGCAAGTTCGCGCAACTTGCGCCGGCCGACCGGCCGCCGTCTGCCATGGTTGCGCCGCCGCCTCCGCCTCCGAACCGGGCGACGCCGGCGGCCGCGCCACGTGCGCCGCTTGACGCCGCATCGGTGCCGTCGATCGAGGAGCTGCTGGCGCGGCTGAAATCGCGATCGGCTGCGGCAGCTCCCATCGTAAATCCGGCCGAGGCTCCCGCCTCGGTGGCGCCCGCGCCGGCCAAGACTGAGCCTCTCCAGGCGGAAGCCACCAGGTCCGAACTCCCCAAATCGAAGCCTCCGGAACCTCTCAAGCCGGAGCTCCCGCAGTCCGCGCCGCTCACCCCCGAGGCGCCTGTACCTGAAGCTCGGAAGGTGGCCCCGCCGAAGGTTGAGCCGCTCCGGTCCGAAGCTCCGAAATCCGAGACTGCCGAGGCCGTCGCCCCAAAGGCCGAGGCTCCCAGGCTCGAGGCTCCGAAATCCGAACCGCGCTCGGCCGCGCCGGTCAAAAAACTCGAAGTGCCGCCGCTGGCGCCGGCTATCACGGTCGTTCGGCGGTTCGTCAGACCGGCCTGGCCGGTATTCGAGTGCAAGATCGCCGGCAGCGGCAGATTTGTCCGGCCGTGGCGCGTGACCTCGGCGCGATGGCACGGGCCGTCGTCAGGTTTGCCTCCGCGGCCCTAGCCGGTTAAGACGGCCATCGACGCAAAAATCGCAATCGAAGAAACCCGCGTCGAATCGGAACAAGAGGCACTTTGACGGATGCGAATTCTCTGCACCAACGATGACGGCATCAACGCTCCCGGCTTGAAGGTCATTGAGCAGATCGCACGCGCTCTGTCCGACGACGTCTGGATCGTCGCCCCCGAACTCGATCAGTCCGGCGTCTCGCATTCGCTGTCGCTGAACGATCCGCTGCGCCTGCGCGAGATCGGCCCGCGTCACTTCGCGGTGCGCGGCACGCCGACCGATTGCGTCATCATGGGCGCGCGCCACATCCTCGGGGACAAGCTGCCCGATCTCGTGCTGAGCGGCGTCAACAAGGGCCGCAACGTCGCCGAGGACGTGGTCTATTCCGGCACCATCGCCGGCGCGCTGGAAGGCACCATCCTGGGCTTTCCGTCATTTGCGCTGTCGCAGGAGTTTTCGATCGACACCCGCAATGCGCCGCTGTGGGATACCGCGCTTACGTTCGGCCCCGACATCATCCGCAAGGTGATCGAGGCGGGTGTGCCGAGAAATACCGTCATCAACGTCAACTTCCCGTCCTGCATGCCCGACGACGTCAAGGGCACCCGGATCACGCGGCAGGGCAAACGCAATCAGGGCTTCCTGAAGATCGATCGCCGTCACGACGGACGCGGCAATCCGTATTTCTGGATCGGCTTCGAGCGCGCGGCGATGATGGATACGCCGGCCGAAGGCACCGATCTCGCCGCGCTTGCCGCGCGCTACGTCTCGGTGACGCCGCTGCGTCTCGACCGCACCGACGAAGCGTTCTCGGAAACGCTGACCGCGACGCTGAAGTGAATTCCTGTAGCCCGGATGGAGCGAAGCGTAATCCGGGGTCGCTCTCGATACGTAGAAGATTCCCGGATTGCGCTCCGCTCCATCCGGGCTACGAAGAACCTGAAATCTAAACCGGCGCGCGCTTCATCGCGCTGGAGATCACCTGGGCGAGCGTTTCCAGCTGGAAGGGCTTCTGCAGCGCCGGACGGTCGCGATATTCCGGCGGCAGGCCGGACGAGCCGTAGCCGGTCGCGAAGATGAAGGGGCGGTTGCGGGCGTTGATCAGCTCGGCAACCGGGGTGATCACCTTGCCGTTGACGTTGACGTCGAGGATCGCGAGGTCGAATTCGGTGGATTGCGCGAGCTTGACGGCTTCGCCGATCTCGCCGGCCTCGGCCGCCACGCTGTGGCCGAGCTCTTCCAGCATATCGGCGACCATCATCCGGATCATGACCTCGTCCTCCACGAGGAAAACTGAACAGCCCGCCGGCCGTATCGCTGTCATGATGGAATCCTTGCCCGTCCCTGAAATAGGCTCGCAAATAACACCACGAGGCGCAATGCAAACGTTTGGGAATTGGCCCTTTTCCAGCGCGCAACGCAGCCCGCCACGTCGCTCCGGCTGACTTGCTACGCTGGATTCCGACCAAAAGCCGTGGTCCGCGCCATCCGGCGTTCACCGCGCATCGTGTCGGGATTATATGGGAAGCTTCCGCACCGGCGCCAACCCGAATCGGTGTGCCGGTTCCCGGCCGGGAACAAACGGCGACGGGAAATTTTTCCTTAACGCGGTATTTCGGATTTCAATGGCATCAAGCTGAGCGAGATCCGCTGCTGCCCAGAGTCGCTGATGAACATGGCCGTAACCCCCGATCCGACCGAGAAGATGATGTTTCAGCTCACCCTGCGGCGGCGGGGGGTGAGCGATCAGGCGGTGTTGCGCACCATGGAGGAGGTGCCGCGCGAGGTGTTCGTCGATCCGCGCGATCGCAATTATGCTTATCGCGACAGCGCGCTTGCGATCGACTGCGGGCAGACCATCAGCCAGCCCTTCGTCGTGGCCTACATGACCGAGCAGTTGCAGCTGCAGAAGGACCACCGCGTGCTCGAGATCGGCACCGGCTCGGGTTACCAGGCGGCCGTGCTGTCCCGCCTGTGCAAGCAGGTCCTGACCATCGAGCGCTACCGGACACTGGCCGATGCGGCCCGCAAACGCCTCGAGAAGCTGGGCTACTACAACGTCGAGGTGCTGCTCGGCGACGGCTTCGACGTCCCGGCCGGGGCGGGCGATTTCGACCGCATCATCGTCACCGCGGCGATGGAGCAGATCCCGGAGAAGCTGCTGGAGCGGCTTGAGCCGAGTGGCATCCTGATCGCCCCGGTCGGGCCGCATCAGGGCACCCAGACCCTGGTCCGGATGCTGCGGACCGCAAGCGGCTTCGACCGCAAGGAACTGGTCGACGTCCGCTTCGTACCGGCGCTGCCGGGAATCGCGCGCGAATTGTAAGTTTGGCGATTTGCTGCTTGGCACCAACGCCTTATTCGCAGGGTTAAGCGGTTATTTACTCGCGACGTGTTTACTCAAAACAGTCTTTTGTTGCGTACGAGTGAGTAACCATGTCTGGGGTTGTTGAGTTGCTTCGCTCGCGTCGCGTACCGCAGGTTGCGGTGCTGGCGCTGATGTCCATGGCTTTTGCCGGTTGCAGCGCCGATATGTCGTCGCGCTTCTCGCAAAATTCCTACTCGCAAAATCCGTTTGCGTTTGATCCGCAGCCGACCGGCACGGTGCAGCAGGCGCCGCCGCCGCGCGAGCTGCCGCAATACGCGCGGCCGCGAACGCAACCGCAATATTCGCAGTATCAGTCGCAGCCGTTGCCGCCGCCGGTCGCGGCGCCGCAGTCCTATCCGGTTGCCAACGGCAACGCGGGCGTCTCCGGAGGCGGCCGCGGGCTTTCGTCCTACACGCCGCCGCCGGCGCGGCCGCAGATCGAGACCACCGGCACCGTTCCGCGTTCGGTCGCCGCAGCCCATGCCGGACATGGCGGCACCACCATCATCGTCGGCACCAGCGATACGCTGGAGGTGCTGGCGCGCCGCTACAACGTCTCAACCGCCGAGATCCTCCGCGCCAGCGGCTACAAGGGCCCGCGCGCGCTGTCGCCCGGCCAGCAGCTGATCATCCCGCACGCGGGGGCAGTCGCCGCGGCGCCTGCGACGGGGGCACCTGCCACGCGGCCGGTCGCCGCGGCGGCGGCGCCTTCCGGCGTCCACTATGTCAATCGCGGCGACACGCTGCACAGCATCGCGCGCCAGCACCACATCCCAGTGGCCGAGCTTGCCCGCGCCAACAATCTCGACCAGTCGGCGAGGCTCAGCCTCGGCATGAAGCTCGTGGTGCCCGGTGCCAAGACCGCGATGGCGGCTCCAGCGCCGGTTGCGCAACCTGCTGCTGCCGCGCCGGTCGCGACCGCGGCTCCTGCGCCGGCCGTGGCGGCTCCGAAGGTCGTCGCTACTGCGCTGCCGCAGCAGAGCGCGCGGCTGGTGCAGCCGACTGCGACCGTGGAACAGCCGGCCGTTGCGACTGAGCCGCCTGTCGCCGCCAAATCGAGTGAGGCCACCGGCGCGTTGCCGACCTTCCGCTGGCCGGTGCGCGGCAAGGTCATCACCGCCTACGGTTCGAAGACCAACGGCAAGGTCAATGACGGCATCAACGTCGCGGTGCCCGAAGGCACACCGGTGAAGGCGGCCGAAGACGGCGTCGTCGCTTACTCCGGCAACGAGCTGAAGGGCTACGGCAACCTCGTGTTGGTGCGCCATTCCAACGGCTACGTCACCGCCTACGCCCATGCCAGCGAGATCCTGGTGAAGCGAGGCGATACCATCAAGCGCGGCCAGGTGATCGCCAAGTCGGGCCAGTCGGGCGAGGCGGGCTCGCCGCAGCTCCACTTCGAAATTCGCAAGGGATCGTCTCCGGTCGATCCGCTCCAATTCCTCAACGGCGCGTAAGTTACGCGCCGGGACTTCCAAGGGACTTCCAGGTCTCACAACAAAGACAGCGGGGGAGGCGCAAGCCTCCCCGTTTTGTTTGTGCTCGCGCCGTTTCCCGTAGCCCGGATGAAGCGAAGCGCAATCCGGGAGGGTGTGTCCGCGGAGCGAGGCCCCCGGATTTCGCTTCGCTTCATCCGGGCTACGGATCGAACGATGCGGGGAGGGCCGATGCCTGCGGTTCTGTCCGCTACTTGCCGCTCAGCCGCACGCCGAGCCGGCCGGCGAGCTCCTGCGTGTACTGCCAGGCGACGCGGCCCGATCGCGATCCGCGGGTGGTCGACCATTCGAGCGCCTCGCGCTCGAGTTCGTCCTCGGCGATCTTGATGCCGTAATGGTCGCAATAGCCCTTCACCATCGCGAGGTACTCGTCCTGGCTGCAGCGATGGAAGCCGAGCCAGAGGCCGAAGCGATCCGACAGCGACACCTTCTCCTCAACCGCTTCACCCGGATTGATCGCGGTCGAGCGCTCGTTCTCGATCATCTCGCGCGCCAAGAGATGCCGGCGGTTCGAGGTCGCATAGAGGATGACGTTGTCGGGGCGCCCCTCGATACCGCCTTCCAGCACGGCCTTCAGCGATTTGTAGGACGCGTCGTTGCCGTCGAAGGAGAGGTCGTCGCAGAACACGATGAAGCGGAAGGCGGAGCTGCGCAAAAGCTCCATCAGGCCGGGCAGGCTCTCGATGTCCTCGCGGTGGATCTCGATCAGCTTCAGCCGGTCGGCCGGCTTGCGGTCGACATTGATGCTGGCGTGGGTGGCCTTGACCAGCGACGACTTGCCCATGCCGCGGGCGCCCCACAGCAGCGCATTGTTGGCGGGCAGCCCGTCGGCGAAGCGCTCGGTATTCTCCATCAGGATGTCGCGCATCCGGTCGACGCCCTTGAGCAGGCCGATCTCGACGCGGCTGACGCGCGGCACCGGGGCCAGGCGGCCGTCCGGATGCCAGACAAAGGCGTCTGCGGCGGCAAACGACTCGGCCGGATCGGGCGCCGGGGAGGTGGCCGCGAGGCGGCTCGCAATGGTCTCCAGGGCGCTCGCGATCCGCTCGGCGGTCGCGCCGTCGAGCTGAGCTTCCGGGCGTTTTGTCGCGGTGTTTGCGGCACGCTTGGCGGCCGCTTTGGGGGCGGGTTTGCGGGTTGTTTTACTGGTGGTTTTTTTGGCTTTTTTCGGCATTTGTCCAGTTCCTGACGGCGCAGCCTTATCGGGATGGCGGCGGTCCCGCAAGCGCCCTAAATGAAGGCCCGTTAACGTTGCAATTGGGACCGCGGCCGCTATAGTCCGCGCGAATTTGTCCGGACCGCCATACCGCCTCGAAGCTCGAGGGCGCTGCCGGTCCTTTCCCGTCTTATCCGAGGATCGTTCGAATGCTGATTACTCCTGCGTTTGCTCAGGCTGGAGCAAGTGGTGACACCAACAGCATGTTGATGTCGCTGCTGCCATTCGCGCTGATCTTCGTCATCATGTACTTCCTGATTCTGCGCCCGCAGCAGAAGAAGGTGCGCGACCACGCGGACCTCGTGAAGAACATCCGCCGCGGCGACACCGTGGTGACCTCGGGCGGCCTGGTCGGCAAGGTGACCAAGGTGGTCGACGACGACCAGATCGAGTTCGAGATTTCGGACGGCGTTCGCGTGCGGCAGATGCGCCAGATGATTTCGGGCGTGCGGACCAAGGGCGAGCCGGCCAAGGACGAGGCGTCCGCGAGCTGATTGCCGCGGAGCCTTTGCCGAATCTGACAGGTCAATTCGATGTTGTATTTCACGCGGTGGCGAGCGCTGGGGATCATCCTGACAGCGCTGGTGGTCTGCCTGTGCGCCGTGCCCAATTTTTTCCCCGAAGCGCAGGTCAAGACCTGGCCGGCCTGGGCGCAGCGGCGCCTCGTGCTCGGCCTCGATTTGCAGGGCGGCTCGTATCTGCTGCTCGAGGTCGACGCCAACTACGTGAAGAAGGAAAAGCTCGAGCAGGTTCGCGACGATGCGCGCAAGGCGCTGCGTGACGCCAAGATCCAGTTCGTCGGGGGCGTGCAGATCCGCAACGACGCCGTCGAGGCCCGGATTGCGAAGGAAACCGACGTTCCGGCGGCGCTCGCCAAGCTACGCGAGGTTGCGCAGCCGATCGGCGGCTTGCTCGGCTCCAGCGGCCAGCGCGATGTCGACGTGACCGATGCGGGCGGCGGCCTGATCCGCCTCACCGTGTCGCAGCCGGCGATGATCGAGCGGATGCGCAAGACCATCGAGCAGTCGATCCAGATCGTCGAACGTCGCGTCAACGAGCTCGGCACCGTCGAACCGGTGATCCAGCGCCAGGGCACTGACCGCATCCTGGTGCAGGTGCCGGGTCTGCAGGACCCGACTCATCTGAAGGAGTTGCTCGGCAAGACCGCGAAGATGGAATTCCGGATGGTCGACACCTCGGTGTCGCCCGACCAGGGCACGGTGCCGCCGGACTCCGAGCGGCTCATGAGCGCGTCGCCGCCGCCGGTTCCCTACATCGTGAAGAAGCAGGTGCTGGTGTCCGGTGGCGAGCTTTCCGACGCCCAGCCCGGCTTTGACCAGCGCACCGGCGAGGCGATCGTCAGCTTCAAGTTCAATACGTCAGGGGCGCGCAAATTCGCGCAGGCCACCGCAGACAATGTCGGCCAGCCGTTTGCGATCGTGCTCGACAACAAGGTGATCTCGGCACCGGTGATCCGCGAGCCGATCACCGGCGGGCAGGGCCAGATCTCCGGCAGCTTCACCGTGCAGTCGGCCAACGATCTGGCGATCCTGATGCGCGCCGGCGCGCTGCCGGCGCCGCTGACCGTGGTCGAGGAGCGCACCGTCGGTCCCGGCCTCGGCCAGGACTCGATCGAGAAGGGCGAGCTTGCCGCCTATGTCGGTTCGATCCTGGTTATCGTGTTCATGCTGATCACCTATCGGCTGTTCGGCGTGTTCGCCAACATCGCCGTGGCCATCAACGTCGCCATGATCTTCGGGCTGCTGTCGCTGCTCAACGCCACGCTGACCTTGCCCGGCATCGCCGGCATCGTGCTCACCGTTGGCATCGCGGTCGACTCCAACGTGCTGATCTACGAGCGCATCCGCGAGGAATTGCGCGGCGGCCGCAACGCGATCTCGGCGATCGACGCCGGGTTCAAACGGGCGCTGGCGACCATTCTCGACTCCAACATCACCACCTTCATCGCCGCCGCCGTGCTGTTCTACATCGGCACGGGACCGGTCCGCGGCTTCGCCGTGACGCTCGGCATCGGCATCATCACCACGGTGTTCACCGCCTTTACCCTGACGCGTCTGATCGTCGCCTGGTGGGTGCGGTGGAAGCGGCCGCAAACCGTGCCGATCTGAGAGGCCTGTTGTGACTCATATCGTTCTCATTGGCCTTGGCATCCTGATCGCCGTGCTGACCGTCGTCGCGGCGCTCGGCCTGCTGCCGTCGCTGCGTATCGTGCCCGACGATACGCATTTCGATTTCACGCGCTTCCGCCGCATCAGCTTCCCGATCTCGGCGCTGCTCTCGATCCTCGCCATCACGCTGTTCTTCACCCACGGCCTGAATTTCGGCATCGACTTCAAGGGCGGCACGCTGCTCGAGGTGCAAGCCAAGTCCGGCACCGCCGATATCGCCGCGATGCGCACGACCTTGAACAGCCTTGGCCTCGGCGAAGTTCAATTGCAGCAGTTCGGAGGTCCGGCTGAAGTTCTGATCCGCGTCGCCGAACAGCCGGGCGGCGACCAGGCCCAGCAGGACGCGGTCGGCAAGGTCCGCGGCGCGCTCGGCGATAGCGTCAACTATCGCCGCGTCGAGGTGGTCGGACCGCGGGTCTCCGGCGAGCTCTTGGCGTACGGCATGCTCGGCCTGATGTTTGCGATCGTCGGCATCCTGATCTACCTCTGGTTCCGGTTCGAGTGGCAGTTCGCGCTCGGCGCCATGATCGCCAACGTCCATGACATCGTGCTGACGATCGGCTTCATGTCGATCACCCAGGTCGACTTCGACCTCACCAGCATCGCGGCGCTGCTGACTATTCTCGGCTACTCGCTCAACGACACCGTCGTCATCTACGACCGTATCCGCGAGATGTTGCGGCGCTACAAGAAGATGCCGATGCCGCAGCTCCTCAACGAGTCGATCAACTCGACGCTGTCGCGCTCGATCATCACCCACGTCACCGTGACCCTGGCGCTGCTCGCGCTGCTGCTGTTCGGCGGTCAGGCGATTCACAGCTTCACCGCCGTCATGATGTTCGGCGTGGTGCTGGTCGGCACCTATACCTCGATCTTCATCGCGGCGCCGATTCTGATCTATCTCGGGGTTCACACCACGCGCGGCGAGGCGCAGGATGCGCCGGCCAAGAAGCCGGACGCTGTGGCAGCCAAGAAGTAGCCGGCATGGGTAACCCCTCGGACGCTCCCCATCTTCCGAGGTCGGCGCCGATCGAGGCTTACGGCAAGGGCGGCTTTGCGTTTGCCGATATGTCGCATCGCGGCTCGCTGCTGTGCCTGCCCGACTCGATCTGGGCCTGGCCGGTCACCAGGCCACAGGAGATCGACGAATATTCGCTGCAGAAGGTGTTCGCGGCCGCCAATGCGATCGACACGCTGATCGTCGGCACGGGCACCGAGGTCTGGGTGCCGCCCAAGGGCCTGCGCGAGGCGCTGCGCACGGTGCGGGTGGTGCTCGACCCGATGCAGACGGGACCCGCGATCCGGACCTACAACATCATGCTCGGCGAGCGGCGGCGCGTCGCGGCGGCGCTGATCGCGGTGCCATGAGCGCGACGGAAACGCCTAAGGACGGCGCGGCGTACAGCGCCGATCTGGTGCGGAGCCACGACTTCGTCCGCTACGCCTCGACCTTGTTCGTGCCGGGGCCGGAACGCCGCGCGCTGCTGGCGCTCTACGCCTTCAACATCGAGGTCTCGCGGGTACACGAGCAGGTCAGCCAGCCGCTGCCCGGCGAGATGCGTCTGCAATGGTGGACCGATATGCTGGCCGGTACGGGGCATGGTGGCGTCGAGGGCAATCCGGTCGCCGCAGAACTGCTGCAAGCGATCCGCACGCACCGCCTGCCGGTCTCGCCATTGTCAAAGCTGGTCGAGGAGCACCAATTCGATCTCTATAACGACCCGATGCCGTCGCTGGCCGCGCTCGAGGATTATCTCGACGCCACTGCGGCGGCGTTGTTCTCGCAGGCTACGCGCGTGGTGGCGCGGCCGTCAGAGGCGATCGATCACCTGGCCCGGCATGCGGGCCTGGCCCAGGGCATGGCGCAGGTCATCGCGTCGCTGGGCCGCGACGCCGCGCGGCAGCAGCTGTTTCTGCCGTCGCAACTGCTGCAGCAGCACGGCAGCAGCAGGGAGGAGGTGTTTGCCGGCAAGCCGACGCCGGGCATCCGTGCTGCGATCGATCAGCTCGCGGACGAGGCGCAGGGTCATCTGAGGACCGCATTCGGGCTGCTTGCCGACGTGCCGGCCGGCGTGCGGTCGATCTTCCTGCCGCTCGCCTGTGTCAGGCGCGAGCTGAACCGGGCGAGGAGACCCGACAACGACCCGTTCCTGCCGCAGCCGGTCTCACGCCTGCGCACGCTGTGGACATTGTGGCGGGCTGCGCGCACGGAAGAGTTCGGCAGCTAGCTGCTCTGCTTCGAAATATGCTTGGTGAAGATCCGGATCGTCGCGCCCCGGACCACCGGGCTGCTGTCATAGATGTCGGATGCGATTTGCTCGACCGCGTCGCGCAGCGCAACGAATTGCGCCTGTCGCGCCATGCTCGCTGTTCCACGCGTGCCAGCCAGCTCGTCCATCGCGGCGTCGCTGATCTGGCATTCGATTTCCTGATCGCCGTTCATCATGGTGAATCCGAACGCAAGACGTTCGGAATCATATCCTCCGATGCGGCCACGGGTCAGTGGCATTGAACTTGTCCCTTGAGCGCTACCACTCGCAACAGTGGGGGTTGGCGCGGCGTTTGTCGAGGTCACTGCTCTAGCCTGCAGGCCGATCCATCTCGGCCACTTCGAAATTGAAGCGATCGCGCAGATTCTTGCGTTGCTCGAGGATGTCCTTGAGGAACGCGCGATCGGCGTCGTTGCGCATCAGCGGCTCGATCAGGTCGACCTGATTCATCGCGACGAGTTGCAGGATTTCGATGCGCGGCTTGCCGGCGGCATCGCGCGGCAACGCGTGCACGATCTGGATGTGCTCGGGCGGCTTGATGCCCTTGGCGGACGCGAGCGCGCTGCGCAGCGTCTTTTCCAGCGCGGGCTGGTCGGCCTCGACGAAGGCGTAGAGCCCGACGCCGACGCGCCGGTCGGCAAAGGCGACGACCGCGGTGTCGCGCACGTCTGGATTCTTGCGGATCAGATCGATCAGCACCGGCGCGTCGTTGACCAGCCGGCGGCCGCCGCCTTCGCGGTCGGTGAAATTGAAGATGCCGCGCGTGATAGCCTGATAGACCTTCTTGCCGGTCTTGAGCCAGACGCTGGCGACCGCGGACTTCTTCGCCAGCACCTTGCGCTCCCTTGGCGTCAGCGCCTCCGGTGCGTAGCTGCGCTTGTGCTTCAACAGATGCCGCAGATCCTCGTAGGCCGCGATGCGGAACAGCCGGCTGCGGGACTTGAAGCAGGCGGCGAGCTGGAAGTCGGTGAGATAGGCACGGCCGTCGCGGCCGACCAGCCAGTTCTGCTCCTTGGCGAGGTCGTTGTGGCAGATGCCGGCACGATGCAGCTTGCGCAACGCCTGCTTGGCGGAGCGGAAATAGGCGACGTTGCCATGCGGCTTCGCCAGATGCAGCGCCGCGCCGTCGATGAAGCCGCGCACCAGCGCGCGCCGGCCGGCCCACAATAGCTTGGGCCCGACGTCCAGGTCGCGCGCCACGGTCAGCGCGCGGCGCTCGCGCGAGAACAGATGCAGCGCCAGCCCAAATGACCAGAACGGCACCTGATCGAGCCGTCGCAGCACGCCATCGACCTCGCCGTCATCGGCGCGAAAGCGGCCGCGCTCGACGGTCGAGAACACGTCGCGCTTGAGCAGCACGCCCTGGCTCCATCGCGCCGACAGGGTGGCGTCGTCGTCTTTCGGCAAGCTCATGACTGTCAGGCCGCTGCCGCAACGCGCAGATGCTCTGCGATCCAGTGATCGAGGTCGGCGAGCGCCCGAGCGCTCATCGCCCGCTTCTTGGCGACGGTCTTCTCATTGCCGCGCAGCCGCGAGCCGTCCGGCTTCTTGGTCGGCGGGCTGGCCAGCGGCGGGAACAGACCGAAATTGATGTTCATCGGCTGGAACGAGCGCGAACCGGCGTCGATCGTTTCGATGTGGCCGCCGGTGATATGGCCGAGCAGCGCGCCGAGCGCGGTGGTGGCCGGCGGCGGCGGCGGCGCGGCGCCGCGGATGTCGGCGGCGGCGCAGAGCCCGGCGATCAGGCCGACGCTGGCCGACTCGACATAGCCTTCGCAGCCGGTCATCTGGCCGGCGAAACGCAGCCGCGGCTGCGCGCGCAGCCGCAGCTGCTCGTCGAGCAGTTTTGGCGAATTCAGGAAGGTGTTGCGATGCAGGCCGCCGAGGCGGGCGAATTCCGCCTTCTCGAGGCCCGGGATGGTGCGGAACACGCGCTGCTGCGCGCCGTGCTTCAGCTTGGTCTGAAAGCCGACCATATTGTAGAGCGTGCCGAGCTTGTTGTCCTGCCGCAGCTGGACGATCGCATAGGGCTTCACCGTCGGATTGTGCGGATTGGTCAGTCCGACCGGCTTCATCGGCCCGTGGCGCAGCGTCTCGTGGCCGCGTTCGGCCATCACCTCGACCGGCAGGCAGCCGTCGAAATAGGGCGTGTTGGTCTCCCAATCCTTGAAGTCGACCTTCTCGCCATCGCGCAGCGCCGCAACGAATCCATCATACTGCTCCTTGGTCATCGGGCAGTTGATGTAGTCGGCACCGGTGCCGCCAGGCCCGACCTTGTCGTAGCGCGACTGGAACCAGGCCACCGACATGTCGATGGACTCCTTGTGCACGATCGGTGCGATCGCATCGAAGAAGGCCAGCGCATTCTCGTCGGTGAGCTTCCGGATGGCGTCGGCGAGCGGCGCGGAGGTGAGGGGACCCGTCGCAACGATAACGTTGCTCCAGTCGGCCGGCGGCAGCCCTGCGACTTCCTCGCGGCTGATCTCGATCAGCGGATGCTCGTTGAGCGCCCTGGTGACGGCGGCCGAAAAGCCGTCGCGGTCGACCGCCAGCGCGCCTCCGGCGGGCACCTGGTTGGCATCGGCCGAGCGCATGATCAGCGAGCCCAGCCGCCGCATCTCGGCGTGCAGCAGCCCCACGGCATTGTTGGCGGCGTCGTCGGAACGGAACGAGTTCGAGCAGACCAGCTCGGCGCAGCCGTCGGTGCGGTGCGCCTCGGTCATCCGCTGCGGGCGCATTTCGTGCAGGACGGCGCGGATCCCGGAATTGGCGACCTGCCAGGCGGCTTCCGAGCCGGCGAGCCCCGCGCCCACGATGTGCACGGGTTGGGAAGAGGATTGATGCGGTGTCATCGCGCAGCGTTAGCGCGTTTTGATGCCGTATGCATCTGAAACCACCAATAGCGCTTGCAAGCGAAGTGGATACCGGTTCGCGTTGGGAACAGCGCCCCGGAAACGATAACGCCCGCTATGGAAGCGGGCGTTATCCGTCATCAGATGGCCGGCGGCCGATTAGCCGTTGTAGTTACCGGCTGCAACGCGCGGAATGTCCGAGCGGTCGAGGCCGATATCGGCCAGTTCGCGATCGCTGAGCTGGGACAGTTCGCTGACATTGCGCTGGTAATCCCGGAAAGCCTGGATCATGCGGATGAGCGACAGCAACATGGTAGTCTCCTAGTAGTTCGGATTCAGCGTTTCAAAGCCTCATCGTTGAAGTGAATATAGATGATATAGTGCAGTGCGGTAGTTCCGATGTTGCGATGCAGCTAATCCGAAAACGCATGGCCAAGGTAACCCTCGATTAACCGCTCGCCGCCCGCGGAACCGTACTGTGGTCAGAAGTTCCGTCGCGGCCGCAAATCATATAGAAATCTTCCCGATATCAGGTGATTACCGGAATCTGGCGCTTTTGTTCGCACCGCGCGATGTGGTAATTTAAGACCATCAAATCAAGCCTAGACACCGTCAGCCGCATGGATCACGGCTGTGTGGTCCATGCGTGATTCGCATGCAAGAACGCGCAGCTGAAGTGAATATTTATTCATTACATGGCGCGCCCAATCCATCAACGGACGTCGCGTCAATCGGTCGCATTGACGGCGGAGGTATTTTGATCTTGGGGGTGGGAACGGAACGCGCCGCGAGCGCGAGGCCGCTGACTTGTGCTGCTGGTTATCGGAAGTCGATCTCGGTTGAAGTGAACCAGCCAGCAAGCTATTGCGGCACTGCTTCCTTACCGGCTTGTCATCAAAGCACTATTCAACGCATGCGCGATACGCGCGCAGCGCCTATCACATTTGTATCGCGCGAAGTTCATTCTGAACGGTGGCGTGAACAGCGAATAATCGTCCCGCAGATTCCGCAATCACGCTGGTTTCTGTTCAAGAACAGAAGATGGAACATCCCATGATCAAGACATTGATCGCAGCAGCCGCTGTGGCTGCCGTTGCTTTCGCTGTTGCGCCCGCCCAGGCCGCTCATCGTCACCATGCCGGTCTCGCCTGCAGTGGCGACAACCTCGGCAAGACCGAAGCCGCGGTCGAAGCTATGGCCGACAATGAGGTCAAATTCGGGGCGGAGAAGGAGGTCTCGCTCGCTCAGGACGCGATGCTGAACAACAAGTGGGGCGCCTGTGGCGCACACCTCAGCAAGGCTGCAGAAGCCAGCATGGCGAAGTAAGGCTTTGATGATGACGATAAGGGCCGATCGCCTGGGGCGGTCGGCCCTTTGATTTGGCCGGAGCATGGAACGTACAATGCAATCGTCCGGCAGGCGGGCGCCCCGCTCGCATGCCCTTCACGTGTTAGTGCCGATGATCAGCCCCGTTCGCGCCGATTCACGCACGTCCGAGGGGGACGCTCCGTATTGCCGGCGAAAGGTGCGGTTGAAATAGGACACGTCGCCGAAGCCAACCTCAAAGGCGACTGCGCTCACAGGCCGGTCGGCGTGGCGCGGATCGACGAGCAACCGATGCGCTCGTGCGAGACGGCGCCCAAGCACGAATTGTGAGAATGTGGTCCCGTCGTCTTCAAACATCCGTTGCACTTGGCGTGGCGTGACGGCATGCCGCCGCGCGACAGCCGCAACCGTGAGACTACCATGATTGAGATGGTCGACGATATCTGCCTTGATGGCACGCAGCCGCGCGGCGCGGACGCCCCGCCCATCGGCAAGAGCCGCGGCATCTCGCGTTGCGCCGAGCGCCACAGCGATCAGATCGTGCACATGCGAGGCCACGTGGTGCCGTAGCTGAGGCGTCGCAAGCGCAGAATCCTCCTGCAGCGCCCCAACATGGCTCACCAGCAATTTCAGCGCTTCAGTGGAGCGCGCAATAGGCTGCATCACCAAGGAATCGACGCTGCTCACCAGCGGCGCCAGCACCGGCCGCGGAACGTGAAGGCACAGAATCTTCGCCGGCGCGGGGCAGACCATCGCGACCGGATCCGCCGAGCTGAGCAACAGCCCGTCGCCGGCACTCGAGGTGACTTCACGTCCACGCTGCACCATCATGGCGTCGTGCGAACCCACCACCAGGACAAGCCCGTCATTGCCATCCGCCAACTGTTCGGCGCCCCGCTCATAGCGAAACGCCGACATGCTGGCCGACGTGATGGACAGCCCGGGTAGCATCCGCACTGTCACGTCCGCGTGCAAAGAATGATCCGGCAGTGGCGCGAGGTCGGCCTTCAGCACCAGCCGGCCGTACAGATCACGCCATGCGGCCAAACGGTCCTGCTCGGCAAAATCTTCCAGAGAAAATCGGGAAACGGCAGCGTCGTCGGCGGTCGAGGTCATCGGGGAAACTCAAGCTGTCGCAACAGGTGTCGCCGGATTGATGCGTCTGGTTCACCAAGACGACCGGTTCGCGGCAACAAACGCGCGCGACGAAGGGCTTCTAGCCAATCACTCGGCCGCGTCAAAGCGCCCACGCATGTTTCACCCGCGATTCGCCTGCGACAAGTGCAATCCGAGGTGGAACTCGCATCCCGGCTGATGGCCCGGTCGTTTTCGTCCAATGCGCTGTCGCGCCTGTCCTAGCCGGCGGGGCGGACAAGGCACTAAAAGCTATGGCGAAATATTGAGCTCTCTCAGAAGGATAGGTGTGAGCTTGGAACTACTTTTGCGTGTTGATATGGCGCCCCGGCGATGTCGGGCTTGCCATGGACATCATGAGCGGGCTCGCCGTGTTCCTCGGAATGCTCCTGTTTGCCTGGATCGGGCACCCGACCGCAACACCCACGACGTCGCCGGCCGGAGTGCCAAAGCTCACAGTTCGACCTTCATGCGCGCAATGATCCACGCCGCGGCGTGGCTTATCCTCGTTGCGGGAACGAACACAACCAACGCCGAAGGCGCGGCAACGTCTTGCCAGCTGATCAATGGCAAGTCGATGATGCAGGCCGAACTGCTGTTTGGGCGTCGTATCGCCGGACATGGCCGCGTATCGGACGCCCAGTGGTCGGACTTCCTTCTGAAGGAGGTGACACCGCGCTTTCCAGATGGACTGACCCAACTCAGGGCTTCCGGCCAGTGGCGGGACCCGGATACGGGTCGCATCACACACGAGCGGTCCTTTGTCGTGCGCATCATCGCTGCCGAGACCCCGGAGACCTTGGAACGCCTGACACAGATCGGCGCCGCATACAGGCAGCGCTTTCATCAACAGTCGGTTGGCCTCACGCTCTCGACCACCTGCGCATCGTTCTGACCACGCGCTGTAAATAGCGACGGACCTTATGGCGCTTTGGCGAGCTGGGTGGCGAAGTAGCCGATCGTCTTGGCGTAGACCTCGCTCTTGTTCCACTGCTGGATCACGGCAAAATTCTCGCTGCCGGGCTCCCAGCCCTTGCCCGGTTTCCAGCCGTAGCTTTTCAGGAAATTCGCCGTCGAGGCCAGCACGTCCGGCACGTTGTGCAAGAGGTCGCGCTTGCCGTTGCCGTCGAAATCGACTGCGAACTTGATGTAGGACGACGGCATGAACTGGGTCTGGCCGAGCTCGCCGGCCCAGGCGCCGCGCATGTCCTGCGGCGCAAGGTCGCCGCGCTCGACGATGCGCAGCGCGTCCATTAACTCGGCCTTGAACATGTCGGAACGGCGGCAGTCATAGGCCAGCGTTGCCAGCGAGCGCAGGGTCGGAAACTTGCCGGTGTTGACGCCGAAATCGGTCTCCAACCCCCAGATCGCGACCAGGATTTCGCCGGGCACGCCGTAAGCCTCCTCGATCCGCGACAGCACCGAGCCGTAGCGCTTCATCATGTCGGAGCCGCGATTGAGCCGCGGCGGCACCATGCGGCCCGAGAACTGCTCGAAGGTCTGGTTGAAGACCTGCTGCGAATGATCGCGTGACAGGATCGCCTTGTCCTGGGTGACGCCGTTGAGCCCCGCCTGGATCGCGTTCTGTGAAATGCCCTTCGCCGCAGCCTCTTTCTTGAAATCGTCGAGCCAGGACTCGAACGTGCCTGTGCCGCACGGGGCCGCGAGCGCCGACGCGGTCGAGGTCAGGAGCCACGCGCCAACGGCGAGGGCGCGAAAGGGAACGCGAGGGGTCATAGGCAATTCACTCCGAAGGCTGCGATGTCATGGGGTGGTCGCGAAAGGCGCGGGTATGTTCGCGGCAACAGCGGCTAAAACAAGGCTCGTGATCGAGCGGTTTGTCCCAGATCGCGCTGCAAATGCCACGCCAATTTCACATCCTGTTGACGGCTGCACCATGATGCGTTTCCACTTTTCCCGATCATGCTCCAGGTACGACAAACCGCCGGCCGAACATATCGGCCGGCGGTTGCTTTGAGGTTTACGAGTTCGGGTCTAGCCGATGCTATCCGCGGTCACCGCGCCGCCACGGAAACAAATTGGCCGGGAAGTCGGCCGCGGGCTTGCGCTCGCGCGGCTCGGGGATCACAGGCCGTGCATTCGGATCCTTGACGATGACCTCGCGATAGAGATGCCAGGTGGCGTGACCGAGCAGCGGGATCACCACGGCAAGTCCGAGGAAGAACGGGATCGTGCCCAGCAGCAGGAGCACCGCGACGATCAGGCCCCAGGCCGCCATCGGCACCGGGTTCTGCGCGACGGCGCGCATCGACGTCACCATGGCTTCGCCCGCGGTTGCCTGGCGATCGAGCATCATGGGGAAGGCGACCACGCTGATGCAGAGCGCGACCAGCGCGAACAGGAAGCCGACGCTGCAGCCGACCACGATCAGCCACCAGCCTTGCTGAGTGGTCAGCACGCGCTCGGCAAAATCGGGAATGTTGGCCGCGGTCTCGTAACCGAACACTGCGGTGTAGATCGCCTGTGCGGTGGCGATCCAGGTCACGAACAGGGCGAAGAGCAGCGTTCCGACCCCAAGCATCGCGCCGAATGACGGCGAGCGAAACACCTCGAGGGCGTCCCATGCGGATGCTTCTCCGCCGTCTTCGCGGCGGCGGCTCATCTCGTAGAGGCCGATCGCGGCAAACGGGCCGAGCAGGGCAAAGCCCGCGGCCAGCGGAAACAGCAGGGGCAGCACGGAATAGCCGTGCACGGTGCGCGCAAGCACAATGCCGAGCACCGGATAGATCAGACACAGGATGATGGCGTGGCTTGGCACCGCCTTGAAGTCTTCCCAGCCGAGACGCAGCGCTTGATGCAAATCGGACAGGCCGATGGTGCGGATGATTGGCGCAGACGCAGTGCCTTGTCCGCCCTGCGTCACTGATGTGACATTGCCTTGGTATGGCGTGGCCATGGTCGTTGTCTCCCTCTGGGCGGTCGCATTCTGCGCCCGGCGCGCGGGCACAAACGTACCGGCTCTCGAAGCGATCACGAACAAGCCAGACGCGAATGACAAAGCAAGGAACTGGCCGTGTCGCGAACTGTGCAGTGAGGGTACTCCCAAACCGCGGCAAAAGCACTCACGCTTAAGTGAATGTCGCATTGGCAAGCTATTGAGGGGGCGATACAGTTCAACTGCGACCTCGGTCAGCCGGCGCATTGCCGCGTGGCCATCACATCTCAACTCTCTTGGGAGCGAACGATGAGCATTTTCGGAAAAATCATGGGCGCGATCTTCGGTCACAGCGCCAGCGCCGCGCCAGCCGGCGGGACGGCGCCGAGCGCAGCTCCGGCCGGTGGATCCGGCAGCGCGTCGCCGTCTCCCGCCGCCGTGCCGGCCGGCGCGGCGCCCGCGCAGTCGGTTGACGTCGCTCCCATTCTCGACAAGGCGGTGGCAGCGAAGGGTGAGAAGCTCGAATGGCGGACCTCGATCGTCGACCTGATGAAGGCGCTCGACATCGACTCCAGCCTGTCGGCCCGCAAGGAGCTCGCCAAGGAGCTCGGCTACACCGGCGACACCAACGATTCCGCCAGCATGAATATCTGGCTGCACAAGCAAGTGATGACCAAGCTCGCGGCCAATGGCGGCAAGCTGCCCCCGGACATCAAGCACTGACGGGATCATCATCCCGCAAACGGAAAGGGCCCGCGCCAGCGCGGGCCCTTTTTTATCGACCGGCGAGTCTCTATAGATCGGCCAACAGGAAGGAGAACGCCCATGACTACGCGGATGACCGATCTCGATCGCCGGACCATGCTTGCGACTGGCGCGCTTGCGCTGGCCGGCGCCGCCGCGCAGTCCGCACCGGCCCATGCCGAGGCCGCGCCGAAAGCGATGTTTCCGGTCCCACCGGTGACGATCCCGATCGTCGGCGCCACTGAGGTGTTTCAGGTCCGCCGCATCTATTGCATCGGCCGCAACTACGCGGCGCACGCGCTCGAGCGCGGCTCCGACCCGACCCGCGAGCCGCCGTTCTTCTTCCAGAAGCCGACGGACGCCATCCAGAATGTCGCAATCGGTACCGTCGCCGATCATCCCTATCCGTCGCTGACCAAGAACTATCACCATGAGGTCGAGCTGGTGGCCGCGCTGAAATCCGGCGGTACCAACATCCCCGCCGACAAGGCGCTCGACCACGTCTATGGCTACGCGCTCGGCCTCGACATGACGCGGCGCGATTTGCAGAACGGCATGGCCGCCGAGAAAAAGCCGTGGGAGATCGGCAAGAGCTTTGACCACGCCGCGGTGCTCGGGCCGATCCATCCGGCTGACAAGACGGGCCATTTCACCCAAGGCGCGATCTCGCTCGCGGTCAATGGCGCGGTGCGGCAGAGCTCGGATCTGAAGAACATGATCTGGAGCGTCGCGGAGCAGATCGCAAAGCTCTCCGAGGCATTCGAGCTGAAGGCCGGCGACATCATCTATTCCGGCACCCCGGAGAATGTCGGCCCGGTCGTCGAGGGCGACGTGCTGCTGTGCAAGCTCGATGGCCTGTCCGACATGTCGATCAAGATCGTCTGACGTCGGCGGTTCTTTGTTTGAGCATGCTCTCCGCGCAAACGCCTTTGGCGTTTGTCGCGAGGGAAAACCGCTTCGCACTTTTCCGGATCATGCTCTAGCCGGCAAGATCCGCGTATTCCGGATGCTTGTTGAGGTAGTCCACCACGAAGCCACAGCCGGCGATCACCTTGCGGCCGTCGGCTCGGACCAGCTCCAGCGCGCCCTTGACCAGCTCCGATGCGATGCCGCGGCCGCGCAGGGCGCGCGGCGTCTCGGTGTGGGTGATGATCACGGCCGAAGGCGTCCGCCGGTAATTCGCAAACGCGAGCCCGCCCTCGGTGTCGAGCTCGAAGCGGTTTTGGTCCCTGTTGTCGCGGACGGCAGCCATCGCAAAATCCTGACTTGATTCACAGGACTTGATCTAAGCGCGTGAACCCGCCGGTGCAAAGCCGCGACCAACCCGCATATTGGCATTTCTGGATTGAACGATATGCGCATTTTGGCCTGCCTGACCGCCGCATGGCTCGGCGCCGCCCTGACGCTGCCGAATTCCCCGCAAGCAGCTGCCGCCGACGATCCGAGCTGGCAGACCTGCATCGGTGCTGCGACGGCCCCGGGTGACCGCGTCACCGCCTGCACCGCGGTCATCGACGGCAAGACCCAGACCGGCAGGCGGCTGGCCGGGGCCTATTGCAACCGCGGCCATGGACTGACGGAGAAGCGCGAGCTCGACGCCGCGCTCGCCGACCTCAACGAGGCGATCAAGCTCGATCCGGCCTTTGCCTGCGCCTACACCAATCGCGGCCGCGTCTACGCCTTCAAGCAAGATCTCGACCATGCGATCGCCGACTACGACGAGGCGATCCGCATCGATCCGGGCTTCGCGATGGCCTACAACAACCGCGGCGATGCCTGGCTCAACAAGGGCGATCTCGACCGCGCGCTGGCCGATCTCAACCTCGCCATCAAATACAATCCGCAGCTCTCCACCGCCTATGGCAATCGCGGCTTCGTCTACTATCGCAAGCGCGATGCGGCGCATGCGATCGCCGACTTCACCACCGAGATCAAGCTCGATCCGAACGTGCTCGCCTATATCAACCGCGGCAATGTCTATCGCGAGGCCGAGCAACTCGACCGCGCCGCCGCCGACTACAGCGAGGCGGTGAAGCTTGCGCCGACCGATGCGCGCGGCTGGCGTAACCGCGGCATGATCCGGCTGTTCCAGGGCGACAACAAGGGCGGGCTCGCCGACTACGACAAGGCGCTGCAATACGATCCCGCTGACGTCTATTCCTGGAACAACCGTGGCCAGGCCAAACTGCGGCTCGGCGACAAGGCCGGCGCGGCGGCCGACTTGCGCAAGGCGCTCGAGTTGCAGCCCGATCTGAAGACCGCCAGGGAGGCGCTGGCGCGCCTCGGCGGGGCGCGGTGATGGACGGTGTCCGCCGCCGCTGGCCCGCCGCATCGCACACAGGCGGATCGGGCCTTGCGAGCCGATGCAATTCGATTAGTTTGTGCTCAGACATACGCCCGTGATGCGGCCCGAAGGTCGTTTGGTGCGGAATGGCAGGACCGGCCGCTGACGTATGCCCCTTGTCGCAAGGAGGTTCGTCATGTCGGATAATCGCTTCTTCAACAGACACCGCCCCTGGGAGGACTGGCTCGGCATGCTGCTTGGCGTGTTGATCATGGTCTCGCCCTGGTTTCCGATGCAGGTGAGCGGCGCCATCGATATCGAGCGCAGCCATCTGGTGCTCAACAGCTTCATGGTCGGCATGCTGGTGCTGGGCATCTCCCAGCTCGAATATGTCGCGCTGCATCGCTGGGAGGAGGTGGCGAGCATCGTGCTCGGCCTCTGGCTGATGGCATCGCCGTTGGTCTTCGGCTACGCCGAGGACCAGGCGCTGCAGGTCTGGCACATCCTGCTCGGCGCGCTGGTCGCCCTGATCGGCGCGTTACAGCTCTGGCAGGATTGGAACCTGAGCGAGCAGGAATTGGCCAAGCATCCGCAGTAGCGGTCGGGGCGGGCTCGGCCCGGCCGGCGGCCGCGGGCACGCGGTATCATGGCGCCGCAGCGGCGGGCCTTGCCGAGGCGCGGCGCTTGGCGATAAACCGGGCGGCAGCAACCCCTTGCGGCGCTTGAAGACGCCCGGTTCTGACCGAGGAAACACCCGATGCCTGTCCTGACCTTGCCATGTCTGTTGTACGTATCGGCGGGGCGGCAATGAGCGGGACTGAAGCGACCGCGCCGCGCGGCGGGATCGCGCGGGTGTCGCGCCGGGTGATGAATCTCGCCTACATCCTGACCCAGAACGCCCGCCGCCATGGCGACCGTCCCGGCTTTATCTGGAGCGAGAAGGTCTGGTCCTGGCGCCATATCGACCAGAACGTCTCGGCGCTGGCGGCGGCGCTCGCCGCCCGCGGCATCGTCAAGGGCGACCGCATCCTGGTGCATTCCAAGAACTGCGACGAGATGTTCTGGTCGATGTTTGCGGCCTTCCGGCTCGGCGCGGTCTGGGTGCCGACCAACTTCCGCCTGATGCCGGACGAGGTCGCCTATCTGGCGGCGGCCTCCGGTGCCAAGGCGTTCCTGTGCCACGCCGACTTCCCCGAACATGCCAAGGCCGCCGCCAATCCGGCGCTCGAGTTCGTCTGGCGGATCGGCGAGGAGGGCACGTTCGGCGAGGCGACCGTCGGTGACGTCATCGCCAAACACGCGAGTGCGGTGGTCGAGAACGTTGCCGTCGAGTACGACGATCCCTGCTGGTTCTTCTTCACCTCAGGCACGACAGGCCGCTCCAAGGCCGCGGTGCTGACCCACGGCCAGATGGCGTTCGTGATCACCAACCATCTCGCCGATTTGATGCCCGGCACGACCGAGGACGACGCCTCGCTGGTGGTCGCGCCGCTGTCGCATGGCGCCGGCGTGCATCAACTGGTGCAGACCGCGCGCGGCGTGCCGACCCTCCTGCTGCCGTCGGAGAAATTCGACATCGCGGAAGCTTATCGCCTGATCGCCAGGCACCGCGTCAGCAACATGTTCACGGTGCCGACCATCCTGAAGATGATGGTCGAGCATCCCGCCGCAGACCAGCACGATCATTCCTCGCTGCGCTACATCATCTATGCCGGCGCGCCGATGTATCGCGAGGATCAGAAGGCGGCGCTGCACAAGCTCGGCGGTGTGCTGGTGCAGTATTTCGGCCTCGGCGAGGTCACCGGCAACATCACGGTGCTGCCGCCCGGCCTGCACGATCCCGAGGACGGACCGCATGCGCGGATCGGCACCTGCGGCTTCGAGCGGACCGGCATGCAGGTCTCGATCCAGGGCGACGACGGACGCGAGCTGAAGCCGCACGAAACCGGCGAAATCTGCGTGATCGGCCCCGGCGTGTTTGCTGGCTACTACGACAACCCCGAGGCCAATGCGAAGGCGTTTCGCGACGGCTGGTTCCGCACCGGTGATCTCGGCCATATGGACGAGGAGGGCTTTGTCTACATCACCGGCCGCGCCTCCGACATGTACATTTCCGGCGGCTCCAACATCTATCCGCGCGAGATCGAGGAGAAGCTGCTGACCCATCCCGCGGTCGGCGAGGTCGCCGTGCTCGGCGTGCCGGATCCGTTCTGGGGCGAGGTCGGCGTCGCCGTCTGCGTCGCGCGCGAGGGCAGCGAGGCGGTCGACGAGGCGGAGCTTGCCGCTTACCTCGCGCCAAAGGTGCCGCGCTACAAGATGCCGAAGCGTTTCTTCTTCTGGGAGGCGCTGCCGAAGTCCGGCTACGGCAAGGTGCCGAAGCGGCTGATCCGCGACGAGCTCGAGGCGCGCGGGCTGCTCGAGGTGATCGCCAGATCGACGGGCGCGTGAAGCGATGCGCAGCATCGACCAGCCTGGTGCTCCGCATCCTGAGCGCATTCAATGGGTCGCCGCGCGCGGCCGCGCGTTTTCATTCATGCTCGAGGCCGGCATTCCCTTGCTCGCAGCCGTGCACCGCGGCTTTGCGGCCGAAGGTTTTTCCGGCGGCGTGCTGAACGCGACCGGCGGCGCGCTCGGGCCATTCGCCTATGTGATGCCGGCGCTCTCGAAGGACGGCGTCAACGCGGCGTTCTATAGCGACACGTTTCGTCCCGATGGCGTGACCCGGCTCAAGCTCGCGGCGCTGACCTTCGGCGAGCGCGACGGCGCGCCGTTCTTCCATTGCCATGGATTGTGGACCGAGGCCGACGGCCGCTGCAACGGCGGACACATGCTGCCGGACGAGACCGTCGTCGCCGAACCGTTCGAGGTGAATGCGTTCGGGATCGAGGGGGCGACGTTCCTGGCCGAGCCTGACAGCGAAACCAATTTCAAGCTGTTCGGTCCGGTCGCACGCGCGCCGCATGGTGCGAAGACCACGAGCCCTGCCTTCGCGCTGCGGCTGCGGCCGAACCAGGATTTCGCTTGCGCGCTGGAGGGCTTCTGCCGCCAGCACGGCATTTTGCGGGCGCGGCTGCATGGCGGCGTCGGCTCGACCATCGGCGCGGTCTTCAGCGACGGCCACAGCGTGGTGCCGTTTGCGACCGAGCTTGCGGTGACCGCGGGGCAGATCGCGCCCGACGCCAATCGCCGGCTGCGCGCCAGCCTCGATGTCGCGCTGGTCGACTATCTCGGCGGCCTCGCCGAGGGCCGCCTGGTGCGCGGCGACAATCCGGTGCTGATGACGATGGAGCTGGTGCTGGAGGTGCTGGAGGAGACGGAGCGGCCGTAGGGCACGCCCTCTCCATTCGTCGTCCAGGCGTTTGCCAGTCGATATCGCGCCGCACCCTCCGTTGTCGTCCCCGCCTAGTGCGCAATTGCGCACTAGGTGTGAGCTTTCAGTGGCCGATGATGTGTGGGCAGAGTTCGCGCGGCCGGCCCTTGTAAATGCAGACGACCTGCTGCTCGGTAAGGATCGCCTTGTAGAACAGACCATAGCTGCGGTCCGGACCTCGGTTGAGTGGCGGCGGGCAGGGGCGCTGTTGCGCGGCCCTTGGCGCGACGCATCGACAACGCCTGTCCTCAGTCCGGGTTTGATGTTCCTGTTATGTTCTTGACGAGTCTGGGTCGATCTGGGATTGTTTGCTCGGCACGCGCGAGCCCCCAAGGTTGAACCGATGGCCAGAGGACGCAACCGCCCGATCAACATGCCGGCGCCGTATCTGCGGCGGGTCTGGCTCGATCCCGCGCGCATCCTGGACCGCGAGGCCTATCCGTTCGTGCTGCCGCTGCTGCGCGACGATTTCGAGCTGAGTTTCGACAAGGCGATCACCATCATCGTCGGCGAGAACGGCACCGGCAAGTCGACGCTGCTCGAGGGCATCGCCGTGATGGCCGGCTATGACGACGCCGGCGGCGGCAAGGGCTACCGCGCGGTCGACCATGGCCGGGCGCTGGAGAAAATGGGTGGCTCGCTTGCGTCGGCGCTGCGTGCAAGCTGGCTGCCCAAGATCACTAACGGCTGGTTCTTCCGCGCTGAGAGCTTCTTCTCGGTCGCACGATATCTGGACGAGGCCGCGATGGACGCCGGAGGCCTTCCGCCCGACTTCCTGTCGCATTCGCACGGCGAAGGCTTCCTGCGCTTCTTCGAGGAGCGCTGCCAGCGCCAGGGTATCTTCATCTTCGACGAACCGGAATCCGCGCTGTCGCCGTCGCGCCAGATCGAGTTCCTCAAGCTGCTTCACCGGATGCACGGCACCGGCCACTGCCAGGTCATCATGGCGACGCATGCGCCGGTGCTGATGGCCTATCCGAACGCGACGCTGCTGCGGCTGAGCAAATATGGCCTCGAGCCGGTGCGCCTGGGCGATACCGATCACTACCGGCTGATGCGCGAGTTCTGCGACGACCCGAGGGGATTCGTCGAGGCGGCGATCGAGGCGTGAAGCCGCTGCTGTGGGCGGGCTTGCCTGCCGGGGAAGCCGCCGGCCGCGAACTTCGCTCTGGTGCAAGCAGCCGGTCCCCGATCCGGTCTAGAACCTCGAACCATAAATTGCGGCATGCGCCGGGCGGCGGATCGCCGACACACATCGGGAGAGACCAAGGATGAGGCTGACGATCGCGCGTGCTGGCATCGTGGTGGCGGCATTGGCCGTGTTGGGGGCCGCCTGGGCCCATGGGCCGACCCGCCAGAAGGTGCGCGAATCCATCGAGATCGACGCGCCGCAGGCCAAGGTGTGGGCGGTGATCGGCAATTTTCAGGACATGAGCTGGCTCGCCGGCGTCATCAAGACCGAGGGCGAGAAGGGCAACGAGATCGGCGCCACGCGGCGGCTGACGCTGGGGCCGGGCGCCACCATCGACGAGGAGCTCTACAAATACGAGCCCGAGATGATGAGCTATTCGTACCGGATCACCGCGGTCGACGTGAAGGTGCTGCCGGTCACCAATTATTCCTCGACGCTGACGGTGTCGCCGGCGCCGGACGGCAAGTCGAAGCTGGAATGGGCCGGCGCATTCTACCGCGGCTTTCCCAACAACGATCCGCCGCCGGAGCTGAGCGATGAAGCCGCGGTGAAGGCGGTCAGCGGGCTCTACAAGGCCGGGCTGGAGGCGCTGAAGAAGAAGATCGAGAGCGGCACCTGAGCATGCGCGCGGTCGCGTTGGTGGCGCTGCTCGCCGGCCTCGGCGCCGCGCGCGCCGAGGAGGCGTTCGTCACCAACCAGCTCAGCGACGACGTCACGGTGGTCGATCTCGCGACGTCGAAGCCGGTCGCGACGATTGCGATCGGCGGCAAGCCCGCGGGCATCGCGGTCGGCAATGACGGCCGCTTCGCCTATGTGACGAGCCCGGATGCCAAGGCGGTCACCGTGGTCGACGCGTCATCGCGCAAGGTGGTCGGCCGGGTCGATGCCGGCGGCGGGCCGCTCGGTATCGCGGTCGCTCCCGACGGCGCGACGGTCTATGTCGCTGACTGGTACGCCGCGGCGGTACGGGTGATCGACGCGAAAGCGCAGCGGGTCACCGCCAGCATCGCGGTCGGCGCGTCGCCGTCCGGGCTCGCGGTGACGCCGGACGGACTGCTGCTGCTCTCCGCTGACCGCGACGACGACAGCGTGTCGATCATCGACACGTCGACGCGGGAGCGGCGAGGCACCGTGAAGGTCGGCGCGCGTCCGTTCGGCGTCACCATCGATGCCGAGGGCAAGCGCGCCTACACCGCCAATGTCGGCTCCAACGACGTCTCCGTGATCGACATTGCGACGGCGCAGGAGATCGGCCGCGTCCATGTCGGCCTGCGCCCCTACGCGGTGGCGCTGGCGCAGGGCCGCGGCTTCGTCACCGACCAGTATGACGGCAAGGTCAGCGTGTTCGACCTCGCGACTTTGCAGCCCATCAAGCGGATCGCGGTCGGCGATTATCCCGAAGGCATCGAGGCCACCGCCGACGGCAAGCGCATCCTGGTCGCCAACTGGGAGAGCAATACGCTCAGCGTGATCGATGCCGCCGAGCTGAAGGTGGTTGGCGAGGTCAAGGTCGGCGACGGGCCACGGGCGTTCGGGGCGTTTCTCAGACGGACGGAGTAGCGGCGGGCAAAGGCATGCATCCCAAATATGGAGGAACAACCCCATGCAAAGGAGCCGGTTGCTGCCGGCAGGCGGAAAAGCGGCTTGACGCGTCGGGCAACTCAGTGATACGTTTCTATTATTCCGAAGCCGTGCGAGCGCGCGCAGCCGCGCGATAGCATTTGTCGGGTGCTCCCTTCGTCATTGCGAGGAGCCTGTCACCGGCGTTCGTGCAACGCGTTGAGTCGGAATGGCACAGCCTGCCCAATCCGCCCGGCGACCGGTCGCCGAGCCGCGACCCATTGGCTCACCAGCGCGGCAGGCATATATTATCGAGCAAATATCAGGAGACACAGGGAGGATGCCATGCATCATACCTTGGTGCCCAGTGACCGCGTCGAGCACGTCTGCGTCTTCGGGCGCGACGGCGCCAAGCTCGGCTCGATCGAGCGGCTGATGCTCGACAAGGTGAGCGGAACGGTGGCCTACGCCATCATCAAGACCGGCGGCGTGCTGAGCACCCACCACCACTATCCCGTCAGATGGGCTGCGCTGCACTTCGATCCCGCCCGGCAGGCCTTCGAGGCCGAAGTGACGCTGGAAGATTTGCGCACCGGTCCGTGCGAATTCGATGGCGAGGAGTTCGACTGGGGCGACCGCTCGCAGTCGTATACGCACCCGAATTATTGGGCGGTATAGCGCGGAGTAAGTAGGGCGGGTTAGCCGAAGGCGTAACCCGCCGAGTTTGGCGTAAGAGCGGCGGATTACGCTTCGCTAATCCGCCCTACACTTGCTGCACTTCGATCCCGCCCGGCAGGCGTTCGAGGCCGAGGTGACGCTGGAGGATCTGCGCACCGGACCGTGCGAATTCGACGGCGACGAATTCGACTGGGGCGACCGCTCGCGGTTGTCGTATACGCACCCGAACTATTGGGCGGTGTAGCTCGGAGTAAGTAGGGCGGGTTAGCCGAAGGCGTAACCCGCCGAGTTTGGCGTAAGAGCGGCGGATTACGCTTCGCTAATCCGCCCTACACTTGCTGCACTTCGATCCCGCCCGGCAGGCCTTCGAAGCCGAAGTGACGCTGGAGGAGCTGCGCACCGGTCCGTGCGAATTCGATGGCGACGAATTCGACTGGGGCGACCGCTCGCGCGCGTACACGCACCCGAACTATTGGGCGGTGTAGCTCGGAGTAAGTAGGGCGGGTTAGCCGAAGGCGTAACCCGCCGAGTTTGGCGTAAGAGCGGCGGATTACGCGTCGCTAATCCGCCCTACACTTGCTACGCGCCGACGGCCCGCGCACATCGCTCCGCTCATGAGGGCGACTCGCTTTGCTAATCCGTCCTGCGGGCTCGAAGCAGCCACATAACTTGGTCGCGATGTTTGAGGGGAAACGTGACCGAAAGCGGATGATCCTCCGATCTCAACATCTTGCGAGTAGCTTCATTTAGTATCGAGACGTAGGTTATTGCGTTCGGCACATCGCCGATCAGCGGCACGTCAGCGTGCGCCATCAACACGGGACCGGGCTGTAACCACGAGAGATCGCAAATGCATTCCTCGAATGCATCCCAATTCGTTCCAAAGTAATCGGGAAATTTGAGCTGTGCGGCGAGCGTGGCCAACAACGTTGCTTTGGTCGTCAGGTTTTCGGGGATGTCGGCGCGCGTCACCGGAGTGTGCGGCACACCGTCATCTCCGAACGCGAGGAATGTTCGCAGCCCACTCACCCGGCCAACGTCACTCCGCCGCCTCGCTCGCCGAGCTCTTCCTCGGCTTGTTCGCCTTCTTCAGCACCGGGGCCAGAAACTTGCCGGTATAGCTCCGCGGCGCCTTGACGATGTCCTCGGGCGGGCCCCAGGCGACGATTTCACCGCCGCCGTCGCCGCCTTCGGGGCCGAGGTCGATGACCCAGTCGGCGGTCTTGATGACTTCGAGATTGTGCTCGATCACCACGACCGTGTTGCCCTGGGCGACCAGCTCGTGCAGCACCTCGAGCAGTTTTGCGACGTCGTGGAAGTGCAGGCCGGTGGTCGGCTCGTCCAGGATGTAGAGGGTGCGGCCGGTGGCGCGCTTCGACAATTCCTTGGCGAGTTTGACGCGCTGGGCTTCGCCGCCCGACAGCGTGGTGGCCTGCTGGCCGACATGGATGTAGTCGAGGCCGACCCGATGCAGGGTCTGGAAGGTCTCGCGCACCCGCGGCACCGCCTTGAAGAACTCGGCGGCTTCCTCGACCGTCATGTCGAGCACGTCGGCGATGCTCTTGCCCTTGAACAGCACCTCCAGGGTCTCGCGGTTGTAGCGCTTGCCCTTGCAGGTGTCGCAGGTGACGTAGACGTCGGGCAGGAAGTGCATCTCGATCTTGATGACGCCGTCGCCCTGGCAGGCCTCGCAGCGGCCGCCCTTGACGTTGAAGGAGAAGCGCCCGGGCTCGTAGCCGCGCGCCTTCGCCTCCGGCAGGCCGGCGAACCATTCGCGGATCGGCGTGAAGGCGCCGGTATAGGTCGCGGGATTCGAGCGCGGGGTGCGGCCGATCGGCGACTGGTCGATGTCGATGATCTTGTCGATGTGCTCCAAGCCCTCGATGCGATCGTGTGGCGCCGCGCCCTCGCTGGCGTTGTTCAGCTTGCGCGCGATCGACTTGTACAGCGTGTCGATCAAGAGCGTCGACTTGCCGCCGCCGGAGACGCCCGTCACGCAGGTGAACAGGCCGAGCGGGATCTCGGCCGAGACGTTCTTGAGATTGTTGCCGCGGGCGTTGACGACCTTGATGGTGCGGCGGTGGTTCGGCGGCCGCCGGTCGGGCACCGGCACCGACAGCTCGCCGGTGAGGTATTTGCCGGTCAGCGATTTCGGGTTGCGCATGATCTGGTCAGGCGTGCCTTCGGCGACGATGTGGCCGCCATGCATGCCGGCGCCGGGGCCGATATCCAGCACGTGATCCGCCAGGCGAATGGCGTCCTCGTCATGCTCGACCACGACCACGGTGTTGCCGAGGTCGCGGAGTCGCTTCAGGGTGTCGAGCAGCCGGGCATTGTCGCGCTGGTGCAGGCCGATCGACGGCTCGTCCAGCACGTAGAGCACGCCCGTCAGCCCCGAGCCGATCTGCGAGGCGAGGCGGATGCGCTGGCTCTCGCCGCCGGAGAGCGTGCCGGACGAACGCGACAGCGTCAGGTAATTCAGGCCGACATCGAGCAGGAAGGTCAGGCGCTCGCGGATCTCCTTTAGGATCCGTGCCGCGATCTCGTTCTGCTGCGCGTTGAGCGCTTCCGGCACGGTCTCGAACCACTCGCCGGCGCGCTTCACCGAGAGCTCGGAGATCTCGCCGATATGCTTGCCGCCGATCTTGACGCACAGCGCCTCCGGCTTCAGGCGGTAGCCGTGGCAACCCTCGCAGGGCACGTCGGAGAAATACTTGCCGAGCTCCTCGCGCGCCCACTCGCTCTCGGTCTCGCGGTAGCGGCGGTCGATGTTTGTGACGACGCCCTCGAACGGCTTCTTGGTGTCGTAGGAGCGGACGCCGTCCTCATAGGAGAACTTGATCTCGTCGTCGCCGGAGCCGTGCAGCAGCGCGTTCTGGACCTTCTTGGTCAGGTCCTTCCATTTGGTGTCGAGCGTGAACTTGTAGTGCTTGCCGAGCGCGGTCAGGGTCTGGATGTAATAGGGCGAGGATGATTTCGCCCAGGGCGCGATCGCGCCCTTGCGCAGGGTCAGCTCCTTGTCAGGGATGACCAAATCCTCGTCGATGTGCTGCTCGACGCCGAGGCCGCCGCAGGCCGGGCACGCGCCATAGGGGTTGTTGAACGAGAACAGGCGCGGCTCGATCTCGGGGATCGTGAAGCCGGACACCGGGCAGGCGAATTTTTCCGAGAACAGGATGCGCTCGGGGCCGCTCTTATCGTGGATTTTTGCCGTTTTCTTTTTGTCTTCTTTCTTCTCGTCCTGCGCAGCCGCGGCGGGCGCGTCGGCGTATTCGATCACAGCCAAGCCCTCGGCGAGCTTCAGCGCGGTCTCGAAGCTCTCAGCGAGGCGCTGGGCGAGGTCGGGGCGCACCACGATGCGGTCGACCACGACGTCGATGTCGTGCGGGAATTTCTTGTCGAGGCTGGGGGCTTCCGACAGCTCGTAGAAGGTGCCGTCGATCTTGACGCGCTGAAAGCCCTTCTTGAGATACTCGGCGAGCTCCTTCTTGTATTCGCCCTTGCGGCCGCGCACGACCGGCGCCAGCAGATAGAGGCGGGTGCCTTCCGGCAGTGCCAGCACGCGGTCGACCATCTGCGAGACGATCTGGCTCTCGATCGGCAGGCCGGTGGCGGGCGAATAGGGCACGCCGACGCGCGCCCACAACAGGCGCATGTAATCGTAGATCTCGGTGACGGTGCCGACGGTGGAGCGCGGGTTCTTCGAGGTGGTCTTCTGTTCGATCGAGATCGCCGGCGACAGGCCGTCGATCTGGTCGACATCCGGCTTCTGCATCATCTCCAGGAACTGGCGCGCATAGGCCGACAGCGATTCGACGTAGCGGCGCTGACCCTCGGCGTAGATGGTGTCGAATGCGAGCGACGACTTGCCGGAACCGGACAGGCCGGTGAACACCACGAGCTTGTCGCGCGGAATCTCAACGTCGATGTTCTTCAGATTGTGTTCGCGCGCACCGCGGATCGTGATGGCGCGCGATGAGGAGCCCGCGTTCTGTTGGCGCTTCGCCTTGAGCACTTCATCCATAGCGACAATTCCGGGCGCATGATCGGGCGCCTTTTGGGCGCGCATCGCCGGTGATGCCGGGAGCCTGCGCCGATGGGGTGTGAAGACTGGAACGTAGGAAGAACAGCGGACAATTTCCAGTGCTGAATAGTGGCCATCAACGGATAGTTTGCCGGATGGCAGCAGCCGTCAGCAGGACCGGTTCCGAAATGCAAAAAAGGCCGGCGCGAGGCCGGCCTTTCCGTGCGATCCGACGCTGGATCCGCCTGGTCCGTTGCTCAGTACTTGGCGACGATCGGGCCGCCGAAGTGATAGTTCACGCCGAACTGCACGGTGTGCAGGTTGATGTCGGGCGAGGGAATGCCGAAGTAGGTTTCGCCGCCGAGGCTGCGATACAGGTACTCGCCCTTGATCGACCATTGCGGCGCGATGAACGCCTCGATGCCGGCGCCGACCGTCCAGCCGGAGTGGAAGTTGCTCTGCGAGACGCTGACGCCGCCCGCGCTGAGGGAGAGCTTGTTGTCGGCCCAGGCGTAGCCGCCGGTGCCGTAGAACAGCACCTTGTCGACTGCGAAGCCGAGGCGGCCGCGCACGGTGCCGAGCGCGTCGATCTTGCTCGTCGCGGTGATGCCGAACGCGGTAGCGGAGGCATTGACGTCAGCCCAGGCACCGTCGGCCTCGAGGCCATACACGATGTTGCCGGCCTGCCAGTTGTAGCCGATGGTGCCGCCGCCGAAGCCGCCTTCCATCTTCGGGTTGCCGGAATCTTCGCTGGCGTAGCCGCCGAAGCCGCCGATGTAGAAGCCGGTCCAGTTGGTGATCGCGACCGGCGGCGGAGCCTTCACGTAGGGCGCGCGAGCCGCCATGTCAGCCGCCATGGCCGGTGCAATTGCGCTGAGGGCAAACATGCTGGCCGACGCCAGCAAAACATTCCTGATTTTCAAAGTCCCAGTCCCATTTTCTTGTTGTCCCCTCAAACATTGAAGGGAGCGTCACGGCAGTGTCGCGTGACGATCACGTGTTTTTACATGGAAACCTTGGAAGTTGTGTATCCATGAAACCACAATGCACGGAAAACGAGTGCATGAGGTGCGCACGTACCAGTAAGGGAGTTGGCGCGAGGCTGGCCGCTGTTTCCATACGGAGGCACGGCAGGGCCCGCCCGGACGTTGTAGCCGATCACGCCGCCGATGAAGCCGCCGCCGATGGTGTAGCTTTGCGTGCCGATCACGGCCGCATTGTTCGGGCGCTGAGATAGGTCTCGCTGCTGGTGCCCCAGCCGCCGCCCTGGGCGCCGAGATAGAAGCCGGTCTAGCTGGTCATGGGCGTGGCAACCGCCGGCTAAACAAAAGGCCGGCGCAGGGCCGGCCTTTCGCCTGGATCAAATCCGCGCGCGATCAGTAGCGCGCAACGACCGGGCCGCCCCACTTGTAGTTCACGCGGACGGTGACGAGGTCGACGTCCTGGCGGTCGCGGATGCTGCTGAACAGCGCGCCGGTCGGGGTGGTGAGGTTGTAGGTCTTGTCCTGCATGAACAGGTGGTCGTACTCGATGCCAGCGGTCCAGTTCGGCGCGAAGCCGACTTCGATGCCGGCGCCGATGGTGCCGCCCCAGCGGGTGTCGCTGGCGCTGCCGACGAGCAAGCCGGTCGGCGTGAAGTAGGTGTTGAAGCGGTTGTCGGTCAGCGCGGCGCCGCCCTTGGCGTAAAGCAGGACATTGTTGACGGCGTAGCCGATCTGGCCGGTGAAGAGGCCGAATGCGTCGATCTTGGTCTGGTTGGTGAACAGGCCCGGGAAGATCGCGCTGTTGTTGCTGCCCTTCAGGTCGGCCCAGTCGCCCTGCGCTTCGAGGCCGAACACCCAGGTGCCGGCCTGCCAGCGATAGCCAATCTGACCGCCGGCGACGCCGCCGGTCGCATCATGGCAGCCATCCGATCCGATGAAGATGCCGGCGGGGACCTGGTCCCAGCAATTGTGGCTCGAGCCCCAGCCGCCGTTGGCGCCGATGTAGAAGCCGCTCCAGTCATAGACGGCAGCGATCACCGGCGGCGCCTTGGTGTAGGGGCGTGCCGCCAGATCGGCAGCCGCGGCCGGCGCAGCAAACGCAACCAGAGCAACCGTCCCGAGCAAAAACTTCTTCATTGCAAAACTCCCCGGCTTCCCGATCGGCTTCCAAATGGGTCCCAAAGCCGACCTCAGACGCGAGCGCCCGTCTGATGGCTGACAGCTATACGCCGATTCAACCGGAAAGGCCGTCTCCCAAAAGTCACACTCGCGGAAGAAGTGCGGCGAGAATAAGATGCTGATCTATTTATTGATTTTCTAACGTCGTGGCGCAGCCTGGCGGCTGAAAGCCAAATCGACTGCCGCATCCTTGCCTCGGCCCGCATCTACGGTTGGTTGTAGCGAACAAAACTGGAACATTTCCGGCCGGGATGCTATATCTGATTATCGTGGATAACCGCGCGAGGGCGAAGGCGCCAAGCCGCCACCGGCGTATAGGGTCATCCACGACGCCTGCAATGTAAGTGGCGAAGGTTGAGAGTGGTGGCCGATGTCCGGACGCCCGGTTTTTGAGTGGAGATGATGCGATGGCAGGAAGCGTGAACAAGGTGATCCTGGTTGGAAACCTCGGCAAGGATCCGGAGATCCGGCGGACCCAGGACGGTCGTCCGATCGCCAATCTGTCGATCGCCACCTCGGAAACCTGGCGCGACAAGGGCACCGGCGAGCGCAAGGAAAAGACCGAGTGGCACCGCGTCGTGATCTTCAACGAGGGCCTCTGCAAGGTCGCCGAGCAGTACCTGAAGAAGGGCGCCAAGGTGTACATCGAGGGCCAGTTGCAGACCCGCAAATGGACCGACCAGAGCGGCGTCGAGAAGTACTCGACCGAAGTCGTGCTGCAGGGCTTCAACTCCAACCTCACCATGCTCGACGGGCGGGGCGGCGGCGGAAGCAGCTTCTCCGATGATGGCGGCAGCGATTTCGGCTCGTCCGGCCCGGTCGGCTCGGCGCCGCGCCGCGCAGTCGCCGCCGGCGGCGGCAGCCGCAACAGCGACATGGACGACGACATCCCGTTCTGAGCATGCGCGGGCATTGCGTCGGCTGCCGTTCCGTGAAGATCACTTGCCGGGACGGCGGTCCGATGTGCCGCGGCAATTTCCTCATGTGAATTATGAGGATAACTCTCTAACACCCTAGGACATTGTACCCGGCTGATGGCGGTCAGCGCGGGTTCTTGGCGTCACCGCCGCACGGCGTCACACGTCCGCAGCCACAAATACACGATGATCGGGATTTTCTTCGGCGCGCTGGTCATTGCCCGGCCGTTCACGTTCATGCCGGGGCGGATCATGCATGCGGTGGTATTCGGCCAATGACGGGATGTACGAATAGCGAATGGGGAGTGGCGAAGGGGGGTTCTCCGCTCGCTGTTCGCTACTCGCCATTCGCTTCTCGACCAAGCGGCCGTGGTCTCGCCGACCCACCCGTAAGTGCATGAAAGAACGAAGGGAAAAACGGCTTGCCGGAGCCGTGGAAGGGTGGTTATCAGGCCCCCGATGGGCTATATGATTCCCCAGTAAAACTGACCGGATTTCCCCTTTGTCCGACAACGACGACCACAAGCCCGGCGAGCCGCCGGGGCCCTCAGATATTCGTCCCGTTTCCATTCTCGACGAGATGAAGAAGTCCTACCTCGATTACGCCATGAGCGTGATCGTGTCGCGTGCGCTGCCCGATGCACGCGACGGGCTCAAGCCGGTGCACCGGCGCATCCTCTACTCGATGCACGAGCAGGGACACACCCCGGACAAGAAATACGTCAAGTCCGCGCGCGTGGTCGGCGACGTCATCGGTAAATATCACCCGCACGGCGACCAGTCGATTTACGACGCGATGGTCCGCATGGCGCAGGATTTCTCCCTGCGCGTGCCGCTGATCGACGGCCAGGGCAATTTCGGCTCGATCGACGGCGATCCGCCGGCGGCCTATCGATACACCGAAGCGCGGCTGACGCGGGCGGCATTGGCCGTCCTCGCCGACATCGACATGGAAACCGTCGATTTCCAGCCGAACTACGACAACTCCGAGAAAGAGCCGTCGGTTCTGCCGGCCCGGTTCCCGAACCTCCTGGTCAATGGCGCCGGCGGCATCGCGGTCGGCATGGCGACCAACATCCCGCCGCACAATCTCGGCGAGGTGGTCGACGCCTGCGTGGCGCTGATCGACAATCCGGCGCTCACGATCGACGAACTGATCGGGATCATTCCCGGACCTGATTTCCCGACCGGCGGCGTCATCCTGGGTCGCCAGGGCATCCGCTCGGCCTATCATCTCGGCCGCGGCTCGATCGTGATGCGCGGCAAGGTGACGATCGACACCATCCGCAAGGACCGCGAAGCGATCATCATCTCCGAAATTCCCTATCAGGTGAACAAGGCGACGATGGTCGAGCGCATCGCCGAGCTCGTGAAAGAGAAGAAGATCGAGGGCATCGGCGACCTGCGCGACGAGTCCGACCGCGACGGCTATCGCGTCGTCATCGAGCTGAAGCGCGAAGCGGTGCCCGACGTGGTGCTCAATCAGCTCTACCGCTTCACGCCGCTGCAGACCAATTTCCCCGCCAACATGCTGGCGCTGGATTCCGGCCGTCCGCAGACGATGAATCTGAAGGACCTGCTCAACATCTTCATCGCGTTCCGCGAGCAGGTGGTGACAAGGCGGACCAAGTTCCTGCTCGGCAAGGCCCGCGACCGCGCCCATATCCTGGTCGGCCTTGCGATCGCGGTCGCCAATATCGACGAGATCATCCGTGTCATCCGCACCTCGCCCGATCCGAACACCGCGCGCGAGGCCCTGATGTCGCGCGACTGGCCGGCGCGCGACGTCGAGGCGATGATCACGCTGATCGACGATCCCCGGCATCGCATCAACGAGGACGGCACGCTGCGGTTGTCGATGGAGCAGGCCAGGGCGATCCTCGATCTCCGGCTGCAACGCTTGACTGCGCTCGGGCGCGACGAGATTTCCGAAGAGCTCGACAAGCTCGCGGCCGAGATCGCCGACTATCTCGACATCCTGCGGTCGCGTGCCCGCGTGCAGGGCATCGTCAAGACCGAGCTCGCCGAGGTGAAGCAGCAGTTCGCGACGGCGCGCAAGACCGAGATCATCGAGCAAGAGGGCGAGGTCGAGGACGAGGACCTGATCCAGCGCGAGGACATGGTCGTCACCGTGTCGCATGCCGGCTACGTCAAGCGCGTGCCGCTGTCGACCTACCGGGCGCAGCGCCGCGGCGGCAAGGGCCGCGCCGGGATGCAGACCCGCGACGAGGATTTCGTCTCGCGGCTGTTCGTGGCGTCGACCCACACGCCGGTGCTGTTCTTCTCGTCCCGCGGCCAGGTCTACAAGGAGAAGGTCTGGCGGCTGCCGATGGCCGCCCCGAACGCGCGCGGCAAGGCGCTGATCAACATCCTGCCGCTGGAGCAGGGCGAGCGCATCACCACGATCATGCCGCTGCCGGAGGATGAATCCTCCTGGGGCAACCTCGACGTGATGTTCGCCACCACCGGCGGCACCGTCCGCCGCAACAAGCTGTCCGACTTCGTCGACGTCCGCCGCTCCGGCATCATCGCCATGAAGCTCGGCGAGGGCGAGGCGATCGTCGACGTGCAGATCTGCACCGAGCATGACGACGTGCTGCTGACCGCCGCCGGCGGGCAGTGCATCCGTTTCCCCGTCACCGATGTGCGCGTCTTCACCGGCCGCACCTCGATGGGTGTGCGCGGCATTGCGCTGGCCGAGGCCGACAGGCTGATCTCGCTGGCGATCCTGCGCCATGTCGAGACCACCTCGGACGAGCGCTCGGCGTACTTGAAGATGCGCCGCGCGGTGGCCGGCGAGGCCGCGACCGAGGAGCCGGTCGAGGCCGAGGGCGAGGAGACCGCGAATGCGATCCAGCTGTCGCAGGAGCGTTATGCCGAGCTGTCGGCCGCCGAGCAGGTGGTGCTGACCGTCTCGGTCAACGGCTACGGCAAGCGGACCTCGTCCTACGAGTACCGCACCACCGGCCGCGGCGGTAAGGGCATCGTCGCGATGAGCGTCAACAACCGCAACGGCAACCTGGTGGCGTCGTTCCCGGTCGAGGATGCGGACCAGATCATGCTGGTCACCGACAAGGGCCAGCTGATCCGCTGCCCGGTGGCTGACATCCGCGTCGCCGGCCGCTCGACCCAGGGCGTGATCGTGTTCGACACCGCCGAGGACGAGCACGTGGTCTCGGTCGAGCACATTCCGGAAGAGGAAAACGGCGAGAACGGCAACGGCGGCTAAAGCCGCCGGAAGGTCTCAAACCTTGTAGCCCGGATGGAGCCAACGGGCTACGTGGACGATGAGATCAGATCTCGATCTCGGTCCCGAACTCCACCACCTGACCGGTCGGCACGCCGAAGAAGGCCGCCGATCGCTCGGCGTTGCGTTGCAGGAAGGCGAACAGCGATTCCCGCCACACCCACATGCCCGGAATGTCCTCGCGCGGGATGATGGTCTCGCGGCCGATGTAATAGGTCACGTCGGAGAGATCGATGCCGGGCAGCTTGGCCTGCCGGCAGGCGGTCTTCAGCCCCTCATAGATCGTCGGATACTGCATGAAGCCATAATGCAGGATGATGCGGGTGATGCCCGGGCTGATCTCGATGACGTCGGCGCGCTCCTCGTCGGGAATCCTCGGCCGCTCCTCGATCTGCACGGTGACCAGCAGCACGCGCTGATGCAGCACGTGATTGTGCTTGACGAACTGTGTCAGCGCCAGCGGCACCCCGTTGGGGGCCGAGGCCAGGAACACGGCGGTGCCGGGCAGGCGGGCGCTGCATTTGTTGACCGCGGTCTCGATCAGATCCTCTTCCGGCTGACGCAACTTGCTGCGCGCCTTCTCGACCAGCTTCACGCCGCTGCGCCAGGTCATCATCAGGAACGCAACCGCGCCGGCGAGCAGCAGCGGGAACCAGCCGCCTTCGAGCAGTTTCTCGGTGTTCGCCGCAAAGAAGATCAGGTCGATGACGAAGAAGAAGCCGTTCACCGCGATCACCAGGATCGGCGAATAGCCCCACTGGATCGCGACCAGGGCTGCGAGCAGCGTGGTGATCGCCATCAACAGCGACACCGCGATACCGTAGGCGCCGGCGAGCGCGTCCGAGGTGCCGAACGCCAGCACCGCGCCGAGTGTGCCGGCCGCGAGCAGCCAGTTCACCAGCGGCACGTAGATCTGTCCGATCGCATCGCTGGTGGTATGGCGGATATGCATGCGCGGCAGGAAGCCGAGCTGGATCGACTGCTGGGTCAGCGAGAACACGCCGGAGATGATCGCCTGCGAGGCGATCACGGTGGCAAGCGTCGCGAGCAGCACCAGCGGATAATGTGCCCAGTCCGGGGCAAGCTGGAAGAACGGGTTGTCGATCGAGTTCGGGTCGTTAATCAGCTCGCCGGCCTGGCCGAAATAGTTCAACACCAAAGCGGGCAGGCAGACCGCGAACCAGGCGAGCCGGATCGGAAAGCGGCCGAAATGCCCCATGTCGGCGTACATCGCCTCACCGCCGGTGACTGCGAGGAAGGCCGCGCCGAGGATGGCGAAGCTGACGTGAAAATCCTGATGGATCAGGAAATCGAATGCATAATACGGGCTGAGTGCGACCAGCACACCGGGCGCCTTGACGATGCCGTGGATGCCGAGCGCCGCGAGCACAGCGAACCAGAACAGCATTACCGGGCCGAAGATCTTGCCGATGAAGCCCGTGCCCTGCTTCTGCATGATGAACAGGCCGATCAGGATGACCACGGTGAGCGGCACCACCGCGGGCGTCAGCGAGGGCGCGTCGACCTTGAGACCTTCGATTGCCGACAGCACCGAGATGGCCGGCGTGATCGCGCCGTCGCCATAAAGCAGGGCGGCGCCGATCAGCCCGACCAGAAGGAGGTGCGCCCGCCAGGTGCCGGGGGCCGCGTTGCGCGCCGAGAGCAGCGCCAGCAGCGCGACGATGCCGCCTTCGCCGCGGTTGTCCGCGCGCAGGATCAGCATCGCATATTTGACCGAGATGATCAGGATCAGCGCCCACAGGATCAGCGACACCACGCCGAGCACCGCACTCGAGGTCAGCGGCCCGCCATGGGCGGCAGCCTTGGCCGCTTCCTTCAGGGCGTAGAGGGGGCTGGTGCCGATGTCGCCATAGACGACACCCAACGCACCGAGCGTGACCGCAACCGGGATCGGATTGGTTGGAGGGTGGCCGGAAGAAACGATGGCGGGTGTACTGGTCACGGCAATCCCCCGATGGCTTGCGCCCGCCGGATCATCCGGCCGGGCGCCTTGAACGATAGTCTGCGACGGGACGTCGCAAATTACCATTGGGTTCTGCGTGACGGCCTTGACCTTACGTCAGGCTGACGGCTGGTGTGCCGCTCCAATCGCGTCGGGCCGGCAATTTTCGGGGGTACGACGTTGTCGCAATTGCTTCACGCGAACCGGCTCGACCTCGGCGGGAAAACTTATTCTACGGGGTGCGGTCGGCTGTGACGAGGCGGGCTTCGCGGACCACCGTCTTGGTGCCGGCGCTGCGCAGGCAGGAGGCTGCGAAATTCGGCCAGGCTTGCTGCGAGCAGTCCTTTCCGACCGGATGAATGTCGAGACGGTCAGCCTTGGCCAGCGGCTGCGGGGTGGAGGCTTCGACCTGCGGCGCAAAGCCCGGCAGCACGGTGAGCGCAGCGGCAATGAACGCGGCAACGGCGATAGCGGAAAGTGCCTTGATCATGACGTCCCCATGTGATCGGGCCCCCGGGCCCGTCGTTTCGTTGCTCCGTGTCTACCGGCCGCAAGTTTCCTGGTGTCTTCGCCACCCCAGGAAATGGTTTCGTCGCGAGCCGGTTTTGTTTCGTCCACCAATGGCCGACGAAACATTCACCCTCGTAGACGCTGGCATCCCAGGACTCGTTCACAGGACGAGGTAGAGTTTTATTTCGCGCGGTCGAGGGAACCGGGGGCGGCTTGCCGGGGCGGGCCGGGCGGGTTAGGAGGGACCATGTCTCGTATAGCGCTCTATCCCGGCTCCTTCGATCCCGTCACCAACGGCCATCTGGACGTTGTGAGACAGGCCGTCTTCCTCTGCGACCGCCTGATCGTCGCCATCGGCGTTCACCCCGGCAAGAAGCCGCTTTTCTCCACCGAGGAACGGCTGGCCATGGTCCATGAGGTGTTCGGCCCTATCGCCCAGCAGGCGGGCTGCGCCTTCGAGAGCGCCACTTATGACAACCTCACGGTCGCTGCGGCGCGCGCGGCCAAGGCCACGCTGATGATTCGCGGCCTGCGCGACGGCACTGATCTCGACTACGAGATGCAGCTGGCCGGCATGAACGAGGCGATGGCGCCCGAGGTGCATACCGTGTTCGTTCCGGCATCCGTCGCGGTCCGCCCGATCACCGCCACACTGGTGCGCCAAATCGCCCAGATGGGCGGCGACTTCTCTGCATTCGTGCCGTCATCAGTCGCCGCTAGCCTGAAGGCCAAGTTCGCCGGCTGAGACCGGCGGGGCCTGCCACATCCCGAACGTTAAAGAGATCCGGAGTTTCCATGATCCGCATTCTTGCATTTGTTGCCGCGCTGCTTTGCGTCGTGCCCGCGGTCGCGCAGCCGTTGCCGGCCGGCCTCGACAAGGCCAATGCGATCGTGATCGATGGCACCAAGGGCCGTATCGTCATCAAGCTGCGCACCGATATCGCGCCCCAGCATGCCGAGCGCATCAAGCAGCTGGCGCGCGAGGGCTTCTACAACAACGTGCCGTTCCACCGCGTGATGGACGGCTTCATGGCGCAGACCGGCGACGGCCAGAACTTCAACGGCACCGGCGGCTCGAAATATCCGAACCTGAAGCAGGAATTCTCGCAGGTGCCGTTCAAGCGCGGCATCGTCGGCATGGCCCGGCGCGGCGACAGCGTCGACAGCGCAAATTCGCAGTTCTTCATCATGTTCGCCGACGGGCCGAGCCTCAACGGCCAGTACACCGTGATCGGCGAGGTGGTGTCGGGCATGGACGTGGTCGACAAGCTGAAGAAGGCATCGGCTGGCTCGCCCGGCGGCGCCGTCACCGATCCCGACAAGATGGTGAAGGTGCAGGTCGCATCCGACATCAAATGATCCGGATGCCGGCGCCCAGCAAACCGCTTGCCTGGTTCGCCGCGCCGCTGATCTGCCTTGCGCTGGCGACGCCAGTGCGGGCCGAACCGGAGCAACTCAATACGATCAGGGATGTCGTCCTTGCCATCCATCGCTGCTGGCGGCCGCCGCCGGCGGACAAGGCCGGCCCGATCGACATCACCGTCATCGTCAGCTTCAACCGCGAGGGCGCGATCCTCGGGCATCCGAGGATCAGCTATGAATCGCAGGAGGCGACCGACAATGACCGGATCGCATACCGGGTCGCGGTGATGGAGACGTTGCAACGCTGCACGCCGATGCCATTTACCGAGAGCCTGGGCGGCGCAGTGGCTGGCCGCCCATTCGCAATCCCGTTCAGGAACAAGAAATATCCACCCCGAAGCCAGGAGAAGCGAGCATGGCTGCTACCGAAAATACTCTGATCCTCGAAACTACCCAGGGCCCGGTCACGATCGAGATGCGCCCGGACCTCGCGCCCGGCCATGTCGCGCGGATCAAGGAGCTGGTGCGCGAAGGCTTCTACGACGGCATCGTGTTCCACCGCGTGATCGACGGCTTCATGGCGCAGACCGGCTGCCCGCAGGGCACCGGCATGGGCGGAAGCGGCAAGAAGCTGAAGGCCGAGTTCAACAAGGAGCCGCATGTCCGCGGCACCGCCTCGATGGCGCGCGCCGCCAACCCGGATTCCGGCGACAGCCAGTTCTTCATCTGCTTCGACGATGCCTCCTTCCTCAACGGCCAGTACACGGTCTGGGGCAAGGTCACCGAGGGCATGGAGAATGTCGACAAGATCAAGCGCGGCGAGCCGGTGCAGAACCCGGACAAGATCGTCAAGGCGCGCATGGCTGCCGACGCGGCGTAACTGGCACTGTCATTCCGGGGCATGCGAAGCATGAACCCGGAATCTCGAGGTTCCGGGTTCGATGCTCGCGCATCGCCCCGGAACGACGTGGCTGGGCATCCATGCGCACCGATCTCTTCGACTTCGAACTGCCGCCCGAAAGCATCGCGCTTCGGCCCGCCAGCCCGCGCGATTCCGCGCGGATGCTGGTCGTGCATCCGGACGGCGCGCTGCGCGACGCCACCATTGCCGACCTGCCGCATTGGCTCGAGCCGGGCGATCAGATCGTCGTCAACGATACCAAGGTGATCGCCGCCCAGCTCAAGGGCCGCCGCATCGGACGTGAGACCGAGCCGAAAATCGAGGCGACCCTGATCAAGCGGCTCGACGGCTCGCGCTGGCAGGCACTGGTCAAGCCGGCGAAGAAGCTCAGCCCCGGCGACACCGTCCGTTTCGGCAATGAGGGCAAGGTCTGCCTGCTCGGCAATCTCGATGCAGAGGTCGAGGCGAAGGGGCAGGAGGGTGAGGTGACGCTGTCATTCTCGTTCCATGGCCCGGTGCTTGACCAGGCTATCGCCGATGTCGGCGCCACGCCGCTGCCGCCCTACATCGCCTCCAAGCGGACGCCTGACGACCAGGATGTCAGCGACTACCAGACCATGTTCGCGTCGAACGAAGGCGCGGTCGCTGCACCGACGGCGGGACTGCATTTCACGCCGGCGCTGGAGGCCGCGCTGAAGCGCCGCGGCGTCGAACTGCATCGGCTGACGCTGCATGTCGGGGCAGGGACGTTTCTGCCGGTCAAGGCCGAGGAGACCTCGGAGCACAAGATGCACGCCGAGTGGGGCTGCATCACCGCGGAGACCGCTGTCGCCTTGAATGCCGCGCGCGCAAAAGGCGGCCGGATCGTCGCGATCGGCACCACGTCGCTGCGGCTGCTCGAAAGCGCCACGACGCCTGACGGCATCGTGCAGCCGTTTGCGGCCGAAACCTCGATCTTCATCACGCCTGGCTATCGTTTCCGCGCGGTCGATATCCTGATGACGAACTTCCATCTCCCGCGCTCGACGCTGTTCATGCTGGTCTCAGCCTTCTCCGGCCTCGAGACCATGCAAAGTGCTTACGCGTACGCGATCAGGGATGGCTACCGGTTCTATTCGTATGGCGATGCGTGCCTGCTGTTTCGGCCAACCGGGTAATTCAGCGAGCTCAACTCCGTCACCGTCACCCCCGCGCAACGGCTTTGCCGTTGTCGCTGGAGGTGGCCGCTTCTTCAGCGGCCCTCGAAGGGCGACGGCCCGACTGGGGCCGATGCATCCTTCGAGACGCCGCTTCGCGGCTCCTCCAGCGACAATGGCTACGCCATTGCGCGGGGATGACGGGTCTAGCATTGCCACATGGTGCCCTCACGCCATCGCGCGCTCCGGCAGCAACTCGGCGATCTGCACCGCGTTCAGCGCGGCGCCCTTCAGCAGCTGATCGGCCGCGACGAACATCGAGATCGAGTGGCCGCTAGGGTCGCTGAGATCCTTGCGGATGCGGCCGACCAGCACGTCGTCCTGGCCGGAGGCGTCGATTGGCATCGGGAAGTAGTTCTTGGCGCGATCGTCGACGATCTTGACGCCCGGCGCCTGCGCCATGATCGCGCGCACCTGATCCTCGGTGATCGGCTTCTCGCATTCGAAGGTGATCGCCTCGCAATGCGCACGCAGCACCGGCACCCGCACGCAGGTGACGCCGATCGCGATCTTCTCGTCCTCGAAGATCTTGCGGGTCTCCTTGATGACCTTGGTCTCTTCGTCGTTGTAGCCGGTCTCCGGATCGACCGCCGTGTTGTGGTTGAACAGGTTGAAGGCGTAGGGGTGCGGCATCACCTTCGGGGTGTAGACCTGTCCGTTGAGATTGGCGCGGGTGGATTCGACGAGCTCGTCCATCGCGGCGGCACCGGCGCCGCTTGCGGCCTGGTAGGTCGAGATGATCACGCGCTTGATGCGGTTCTTCTGGTGGATCGGCCACAGCGGCACCAGCGCGGTGATGGCGGCGCAGTTCGGGTTGGCGATGATGCCCTTGTGATCGCGGATGCGTCGCGCGTTGATCTCCGGGATCACCAGCGGCACGTTCGGATCCATCCGGAAGGCGGAGGAATTGTCGACCACGACGGCGCCGGACTTCACCGCAAGCGGCGCGAACTTCCTGGAGATGCCGCTGCCGGCCGAGAACAGCGCGATGTCGACGCCCTCGAAGGCGCGCTCGGTCAGCTCCTCGATCACCACCGGCTTGCCGCGGAAGGTGACGGTCTTGCCGGCCGAGCGGGCGCTCGCCAGCGCCTTCAGCTTGCCGACGCGGAGGTCGCGCTTGTCCATGGTGGCGATGAATTCGGCGCCGACTGCGCCGGTGACGCCGACAATCGCGACGACGGGATCGTTACTCACTTTGTCCTCCATTCGGGTTGAAATTCAGGCAACAAAAAAGCCCCGGACCTTGATCAGGCGGGGCTTCGGGCAGAGATGATGCGTTCGACCGACTACGCGCGCACGCCTCCCGAGGCCCCGGAGGGCTTGGTGGTTTTGCTGGTGCGTTTGGTCGCGGTGATCATGGTGCGGACTTATGCGGGAGAGATCGGCGTCCGTCAACGGCTTTTGGGCGAAAATCTGGCGAAGGAATACTGGGTATGCTCAGCGCCGCCGCGCGCCGGGCGGCTCGAGGATGACCTCTTTCAGGTCGCTGCCTGCGAGCACGACGATGACGAAATTGAGCTTGCCGCGCTCGCGCATCAGGCCGCCCGAGATCGCCTTTCCCGACGTCGTATGTTCGGCGACGCGCACCGCATCCGCCAGGCGGTGCCGGAGCGCCCTGAGCACTGTGAGGTTGTCGCGGTCGTCGGCACCGAGGGACGCCAGCGTCGAGGGAGGCTCGCCACCGATGACTTCGCCGGTCGAGGCGTTGATGGCATGCTGCCAGATGCGGTCCCGCTGCATGGTCTTGACCCGGTAGACCGCGGGCTCAGCCGCGCCGTCGAAGCTGACGTCGGCGGTGATCGCGCCGGAATGCAGCGCCTCCGCAATCGCCATCGCCTTGCGCAGCGAGATCTGGGCCGCCTGGAAGCTGTCGAGCTCGCGGCGAACCGCGTGCACGTCGAGCGCGCTGTCGCTGTCCTGTGGGGTGAGGGCTGCGGCCGCCGAACTCGTGACCGCATGCGCCGGCGACGCCAGGGGCAGGGCCAGCAGCGCGGTCGCAAGCAGCCGTGTCCCGAATGCCCAACGCAGCAGTCCGCGCAATCGTCCTGTCCTCATCGTCAAACCTGTATCGAACTTGTGCTCGCGCGTTGCCCGCTTCGGATCGGCCTCTTGGGCCGGGAAAATGCGGCCGGCCCTCGTTAGTCAAAGGCCGGCCGCCGAACGTTCAGACGAAGCGATGGCGGCAGCTCCGTCATGACGATCGAAGTTTACAAGGCGGCGCAAAACCCATTGGGGGGCTGATCCGGGTTCGGCGTCTCTTTGCAACTAAACAATACGGTTTCGTTCCGTTTATTCAAGGCTCATCACGGCAACGTGTAAGGCGCGGAAACGATCCTGTTAAACTGTCAGCGGGCCGGCCGCCGGCGCGCCTTCGCGGCCTCCCTGGCCGCCTCGCGCAGCCGGTCCTTTGGCCCGACCGCGCCGGCCAGGAACAGCCGGATCGACACTTCCATCCGCCTCTCGGCAGCTTTCATGTCGATCGGAATCCCGAATGTCGCCATCCGATGGGTGTGGCCGACCACCATGTTGAGGAAGGTCTCGGCGGCGATCGTGGTGTCCTCGAGGTCGAGGGCGCCCTTGTCGACCAGATGGTCGAAGAAATCCGCCGTCGTGGATACGGCTTTCGACCAGCCCTCGTCGACCGCGAGTTTGGCGACCTCGGGGAAATTGATCGCCTGCGCGGTCAGGATCCGGCTGAAGGCGATGGAATCCGCGCTGCAATTCAGCACCAGCAACTGGCGGCCGAGATCGATCAGCCGCTCCTCGACCTGGCCGTCGCAGCTTCCGTCGCCGTGCATCTCGGCCGCCGCGGCAGCGAGCGGGGCAAGCCAGCGGGCGATTTCGCGCCGGAGCACCGCGGCGAATAGGCCACGCTTGTCGCCATACTGGCCATAGACCGTGGGCTTACTGACACGAGCGGCCTCGGCCACCGCATCGATCGACGTCGCCTCGAAGCCGCGCTCAAGGAACAGGCGCGTGGCGACCTCGATCAGCCGTTGGTCGCGCTCGATCGCGGCGTCCCGGGTCGGCCGGCCGCCGCGTGACTTGATCACGCCGCGTTTGGCCGCCTTGTTGGTCACTTTGGCCTTGGTTGCCGTCAATCCCATTGCCCATTCATCTCGTTGTGCGCCGGACGGGGCGCTCCGGTCTATAACCCGCGCGATGCGGATTCGTCCATTCGGCGGTACCGGGGGCGGGTCGCTCAGGGCGGCGTCGCGGTCTAGGCCTGGCCAGCGGCGGCCTTCTCGTAGCCGTACTGGTAGAGCGCACGCATATAGCCGGTGTCGAAGCCCTGGGCTTCCGGCGACGGGTAATCGCGCTCGATATAGGACAGATGGAGGCCCAGCCGGTTGCGCCGGGCGAAATCATAGGTCGACAGGATGACGGAGCGGGTCTGCGCCTGGGTGATCGCGGAAATGCTGCGCGAGGCGACGTCGATCGTCGCGTCCGACACCAGTAGCGGGATCGAGGCGGAGGCGGCCATCACGTCGCGAAACAGCCGCAGCGCTTCCGTCGTTCCGACCGCGGCGATCCGCCCCATGTCCCAGATTACCGTGCGCTGGGTGTCGAGATCGGTGGTGACGATCAGGAGCTTTCGGTCCTTGGCGTTCTCGCGCGCCACCTCGCTCGGGATGAGGACGGTCCGCCGCCATATATATTGTTGAATCAAAACGAAACCGTTTCGTGTTGTTTAACGGAGACGCAGTGCCAGAGCAAGCTTCCGATCGACCGTGCGCGGTCACGAAGTCGCGCGGGAGCCGTTACCCGACGGGTTGATCGGGCGTCAGTGACACGCAATAAGCAGCCGCATGACGCTTCCCAATCATTTCGAGCTTTTGGCAACCGACGGCGCAGCCCGTACCGGCCGCCTGACCACGCCGCATGGCCTCGTGCGGACGCCCGCCTTCATGCCGGTCGGCACCGCGGGGGCGATGAAGGGCATGCATTGGCGCGAGGTGCGCGACGCCGGCGCCGATATCGTGCTCGGCAACACCTATCATTTGATGCTGCGGCCGGGCGCCGAGCGGATCGCAGGGCTTGGCGGCCTCCAGCGCTTCACCGGCTGGGGCGGCCCGATGCTGACGGATTCCGGCGGCTTCCAGGTGATGTCGCTCTCGGAATTGCGCAAGGTGACCGAGAAGGCCGTGACCTTCCGCTCGCACATCGACGGCGCCAAGGTCGAACTGTCGCCCGAGCGCTCGATCGAGGTGCAGCGGCTGCTCGGCTCCGACATCGCGATGCAAATGGACGAATGCGTGCGGCTGCCGGCGGAGCGCGCCGACATCGAGCGCGCGATGCAGCTTTCGCTGCGCTGGGCGGAGCGCTCCAAGCGCGCCTTCCAGAGCGCACCCGACGGCTACATGCTGTTCGGCATCGTGCAGGGCGGCGATGTCCCCGACCTCCGTCATGCCAGCGCGCGCGGGCTGACCGACATTGGCTTTCACGGTTACGCGATCGGGGGGCTCGCGGTCGGCGAGCCGCAGGCGGTGATGTTGTCGATGATCGAGGAGACCGCACCGGCGCTGCCGGCGGATCGGCCGCGCTATCTGATGGGCGTCGGCACGCCGGAGGACATTCTGGAGGCGGTGGCGCGCGGCGTCGACATGTTCGACTGTGTGATGCCGACACGGAACGGACGCCACGGCATGGCGTTCACCCGGTTCGGCCAGATCAATTTGCGCAATGCCCGGCACATGGACGATACGCGTCCGCTCGACGAGGAGAGCTCGTGGCCGGCGGCACGCGACTATTCGCGCGCTTATCTGCATCACCTGGTGCGATCAGGCGAAACACTTGGGGCAATGCTGCTGTCTGAGATCAATGTCGCCTATTACCAGGAGCTGATGCAGGGCATCCGCGATGCGGTGGCGAGCGGCACGTTCGAGGATTTTCGAACGAAAACGCGCGCCGGTTGGGCGCGCGGGGACATCGCTCAGAGGTGAGCTTATGAGATCAGTTGCACACGATCGGGATCGGTTTCACCGAGTGCTTGGTCACGAACCCGTAACCGCAGTTGTCGCAGGTCCAGAGATAGCTGATCAGATTGGCGTGGAGGTACGCGGACGCTTCCGCCGCAACCATGGAATCCGCACACACCGGACAGGTCGGCAAATCGCTGCCGCGCGGATCGGGCCGAGACGCCGTGGTCGACAGAACTTCAGCAAGAGCTGGCATGTGACCTCCTTTGCGTTCTGAGCTGCACCTGACGAAAGTATATAAGCGCACTTGTTTGACTATGTCGCAACACAAATGCGTAGGTTTTACGTTATTTGGCTGAGGTTTCGATTTTGCGATGCAACGAATTCGCGTCGCGACCGTTTCACACTTGCGCGTTTTGGTGCGCTGCCTCAAATGAGCAAGACCGCATATTTCCAGCATATCCCGCAACGAGGAGCCGCTTGATGGACGCGCCGTCGACAACGAGTGCAGTGCAACCCGGACGCGGCCGCGTCTTTGACTCCATCGTCGACGCGATCGGCTCCACGCCGATCGTGCGGCTGCGCAGACTGCCGCAGGCGGCAGGCGTCAACGCGACGATCCTCGCCAAGCTCGAATACTTCAACCCGGCAGCCAGCGTGAAGGACCGCATCGGCGCCGCGATGATCGTGGCGATGGAGAAGGCCGGCATCATCAACGCCGACACTGTGCTGATCGAGCCTACCTCGGGCAACACCGGCATTGCGCTGGCCTATGTCGCCGCGTCGCGCGGCTACCGGCTCAAGCTCGTGATGCCGGAATCGATGTCGATCGAGCGGCGGCGGATGCTGGCGTTCCTCGGCGCCGAGATCGTGCTGACGCCGGCGGCGCAGGGCATGAAGGGCTCGATCGCGACCGCAGAAGAACTGGTGCGCACGACGCCCAATGCGGTGATGCCGCAGCAGTTCAAGAACCTCGCCAATCCCGAAATCCATCGCCGCACCACCGCGGAGGAGATCTGGAACGACACCGGGGGCACCATCGACTATTTCGTCGCCGGCGTCGGCACCGGCGGCACAATCACCGGCGTCGGCCAGGTGCTGAAGCCGCGCAAGCCGTCGCTACGGATTGTCGCCGTGGAGCCGGAGGAGAGCCCGGTGCTGTCGGGCGGCCAGCACACGCCGCACAAGATCCAGGGCATCGGCGCCGGCTTCATCCCTGACATCCTCGACCGCTCGGTGATCGACGAGATCGTCAAGGTCAACAGCGCGACCGCGATCGAGACTTCGCGCGCGCTGGCGCGCAACGAAGGAATCCCCGGCGGCATCTCCTCGGGCGCAGCGATTGCGGCTGCCTTGCAGATCGGCAAGCGGCCGGAAGCTGCTGGCAAGACCATTCTGGCGATTGTGCCGTCATTCTCGGAGCGCTATCTCTCGACGGCGTTGTTTGAAGGAATTTGAGCCACAGGAATCGAGCACATGGCTGATCAGCCGAGACGTCCGCGAACCCTGAACGATGCCCGCAGCGAGGCCGAGGCGGCGTTCAAGCGCGCCACCACCAAGGTCGCCGACGCGGTGCCGAAGACGGTGGCCGTCCCCGGCGTGCGGGAGCAGGTCACGCTGCGGATCGACCAGGACGTGCTGGAGTATTTCCAGGAGGGCGGTCCCGGCTGGCAGGACCGTATCAACGCGGCGCTGCGCAAGGCCGCCGGGAAGTAGCGCATCCGAGAAGGCAGCCCGGGACGATTCCCGGGCTCTTTGCTGTGATCGGCGCAGCGGCGCGACGCGCGTTCAACTCGCGTGTACGATCAGCGGAGACAAGCACCACGAAGCCGAGCACGCCGCGCACGGCCATCACCTGGAAGACGTTGACCTCGCGCGTCGCTTCGCGGCCGGCCACCGCCACGATCAGCATCAGCGCGAGCCAGCCGGACATCCACAGTGCGGCGCGGGTCTTTGAGGGCGTGCGATCCATGACGGAAATGAAGTGAGAAGGGATTCCCGGTATCGGCGAGCTGCCGCAAATTTGCAGCGCGCAATTCCGTCGACCGATGGTGCGCCGGCTGCGCAATCTCTGCTAAGCACAAGATGACCCAGAATTTCGAGATTCCGGGTTCGCCCGCTTTCGCGTGCGCCCCGGAATGACCATCAGGGAGGATCTGCTCATGCGTGTCTTGCAACCGGCCGAATGGTCGAAACCCCGCGGCTTCTCGCACGGTGTCGCGTTCGACGCGCCAGGCAGATGGATCGTGCTCGCGGGCCAGACCGGCGGCGACGAGAAGGGCGACTACGCCTCCGACATGGCCGCGCAGGTCGGCACCGCGCTGAAGCGCATCATCACGCTGCTGAACGAGGCCGGCGCCGGCCCGGAGCACATCGTCCGCCTGACCTGGTACCTGACCAGCCGCAGCGAATACGAGGCCGCGGGGGCCGGCATCGGTGCGGCGTGGAAGGAAACGCTCGGGCGCAATTTTCCGCCGTCGACGCTGCTCTATATCGACGGCCTGGTCGATCAGCGCGCCAAGGTCGAGATCGAGGTCACGGCGTTCATTCCCGCAGCATAGGATATTCAGTCATGAACAAGAGCAACATGCGAAAGGCGCCTGAGCTCCTCACGGGGTTTGCGACCGGCTGGCCGGAGCAACAGCCGGATATCATGGTGATCTCCATGACGACCGACAAAGGCGTGCACGACTTTGCGGTCAACAAGGAGCAGGCGCTGTTGATCGCCCGCACCATCCAGCAGACCGCCGAGAATCTCGGCAAGCCGCGCACCGCTTAGCAAGCGCATGGCCAACAAAAAACGCCCTCGAGATTTTGGATCCGGGGGGCGCTGTTGTCTGAAGGCCGGTTACTTCGTCAGCGTGATGCTGGCGCCGCGGAACTGGCTGTCGGCCCTGATCGTGACCGACTGCTTGTTGCCGCTGGTGCGCATCGAGATGTCGGCGTTGAAGCCGGGGGCGCTGGCCACGACCTGGAAGTTGCCGCCGGCGCCGCGACCGCGCAGGTCGCCGCTGACATTGCGGCTGGATTCGCTCCAGGACCCGCTGACCGCGCTGCCTTCGGCCTGCACGTCGGCTGCCAGGTTGAACTTGTAGGCGTCGCTGGCGCAAGTGAGGCTCATGGTCATCCTGGGTCCGCCGACGTGATAGGTCGCACGGCAACGAATCCGCTCGCTGGATCCGTCGTCCAAGGTCACCGTGCCGGCGCCCGACCAGGTGCCCGCCATCCCGGCGAACGGGCCGGACTGCGCATGGCCCGTAGTGCTCGCGACTGCGGTCATGAAAAACGCGGCGGCTGCAATTGCTGGCCGCCGCGCGATGGCGAAGAAACGCGATACGCTGGTGATCTTACTGACGGGATGCTTCCCATCGGCCGCTGCACGGTACGCCAGCTGATGCGCCATTCCACTTCCCCGATCCGGAGTTGCCACTGAGTTGTCCGTTCGCATATGCACCATTGATCGAGACTCGCACAAGTCCCCCGCTGCCGACGGTGCCGGAGATCGCCGCACCCTGTGCCGAGATCTTTCCCTCAGCGACGGTCACGGTCGAGCTCTGCGACGGCTCGCAGCTTCCGGTCTTGGTGACGACGGTGACATTCCAAAGGCCGTCATAAGGCTGCTGAGCGGACGCGGGAGCAGCGGTGAGGGCGGCAGCCGAAGCGACCGAAGTGACCAAAATCAGGTCGCGGATGCGGATCGAACGCATGAATCAAATCCCTGTCATTTCGTGTGATGACGCGGCTTATCCTGTCACAATGTGTTCAAAATTTGCTGCGGCGCGGGAACCCCCGAATGTTCCTGTGAACTCAAACACATCATAGTGAATCTGGTTCCGGCTCCGGAACCGAATAGTTTGTGTCTGCTCGTTCGTAACTCGGTACCATTGCGGACTAATGCTTGCCGGGGCTCAGATTGGGCGCCTTGGTCGCAAACTGCTCGTCCTGCGGCTTGGCCGGCAGCGCGCCATTGACCTTGCCGTAGTCGATGACCTCGCCGAGCAGACGCAGTCCGAGCGGCGCCAGCGCGCGCTCCCAGAGCTCGCGGGCGGTCTCGCCTTTCTTGACGAACACCCAGTCCTGCGCGGCGATCGCGCCGGCATCCATGCGGTCGGCGAGGTGATAGATGCTGCCGCCGGCGATCGGATCGCCTTCCTTGATGGTCCATTCCACCGCTGCGATGCCGCGGTGACGCGGCAGCAGCGACGGGTGGTATCCAATGCCACCAAGCTTGGCTACGGCAAGCGCCTCCCGGCTGACGCGGGCGTGGCTGTGGGCGGTGATGATCAGGTCGGTACCCGGCGCGATCTCGGCGGCGGTCACCAGCTTGGGATCGGCCTGAACGACGACTTCGATGCCGGCCGCCCGGGCCGCGGCCGCCAGCCGGTCCTCGCCGTCATGGACGACCACCCTGACCAGCGTGACGTGGTGCTCGCGCAGCATGTTCAGGGTCGTCACGCCGAAATGGCGGGAACCGACGAGGGTAATGCGCATGGGATCAATTCCGTGGGGTTCACTCGGAGGGATTTCAGCCGCCGTTATGCCGATAGCACATGGTGGCGGCCTGTTTCGCTGTCCTGCCCGTTATCAACAGGCCGGCCGGCTGGCAATGTCAGGCCGCCGGCGGCTTGCTCGCCAGAACCTTGTCGATGCGCCGGCCGTCGAGGTCGACGATCTCGAAATTCCAGCCCTGCGCGGTGGTTTTCGCGCCGGTATCGGGGATCGCGCCGAACGCATGCAGCAGGAAGCCGGCTGCGGTCTGATAGGGCCGCGGCGAGGGCAGGGTGATGCCGAGCAACTCGCCGAATTCGAGCGCCGGCATCCAGCCTGAAATGAGATAGGAGCCGTCGGCGCGCCTGACATAGGCCGGCTCGGCTGGGCCTTGCTCGGTGTGGAAGGCGCCGACGATGGCTTCGAGGATGTCGGCGCTTGTGACTACGCCCTGGAAGGTGCCGTACTCGTCATGCACGAGGCCGATATGCACCGCGGAGTCGCGCAGGATCGCGACCACGTCGCGGGCGTCGACGGTCTCCGGGATGATCGGCGCATCGCGCGTCAACGCGCGGATATCCGGCGTCTGACCGGCGAGGTAGACGTCGAGCACGTCCTTGGCCTGCACGATGCCGAGCGCATGATCGCGGTTGCCGTCGAACACCACGCAGCGCGAGTGATTGCTCTTCTGCAACGTCGCCAGGATTTCGGGCGCGGGTGCGGCGAGGTCGATCAGGCTGACCTCGTGGCGCGGCGTCATCACGGCGCCGACCGGCAGGTCGCCAAGCCGCATCACGCCGGCGATCATCTCCTTTTCGCCGGGCTCGAGCACGCCGGCGTTCTCGGCCTCCACCACCAGCGTCTTGATCTCGTCCTCGCTGACGCGGTCCTGGGCGTCCTCGCGATGGCCGAGCAGCCACAGCAGCGACTTGCCGGAGCGGTCGAGCAGCCACACCACCGGCAGCGACAGTTTCGCCATCACCGTCATCGCCGGTGCGGCGCGCACCGCGATCGCCTCGGGATCGCGTAGCGCGATCTGCTTCGGGACCAGCTCGCCGACAATCAGTGAGGCATAGGTGATGACGCCGACGACAACGGCGACACCGGCGGCGTCGGCGATGTTGGCCGGCACGCCAAGCTCGAACAGCCATTGCGAGAGCCGCTGGCCGAGCGTGGCGCCCGAGAAGGCGCCTGAGAGCACGCCGATCAGCGTGATGCCGATCTGCACGGTGGAGAGGAATTTTCCGGGATCGGAGGCCAGCGCCAGCGCGCGGCGCGAGCCGCTGACGCCGCGTTCAACCAGCGCGGCGAGGCGCGCCGGACGCGAGGAGACGATCGCGAGCTCCGACATCGACAACAGACCGTTGACGACGATCAAGACCGCCACGATCGCAAGTTCCAGATATAACACGGGAGTCCCTAAGCTTTGGCGGTGTGGGCCGCTCTACGAGAGCCCAATATAGCCATGCCGGAGCAGTTTTGCTCTCCTCGTCGCGCCTCCCTGCACAAGCAGAGGCTGCGTATGGTGCGCGTGCGGCAGGAGATCGCGGCATTTTGGCGCGCTGGCAGACGGACGCTAGACGAGGATCCGCAGTTCCGGCCTGGCGAACGTTCTGCCCGATGGCGAGGGCTGGCTCAGCCGTTTGGACGCAGCCTGCAGCTGCACGCGCAAATCGGCGTTGCATTGCTTCATCTGGTTGCGCAGTTCGCGGCGGGAGAAGGCGGTGAGCGAGGGGTCCGCAAGCTGCTGCCAGGCGTTGCGGAGCCATTCCTGCAGTTCGCGAATATTCTGATCCAAACCGTCGGGCTGGGTCATGCCGCCAAATCCCACGAAGCGATCAGTTGCAAGGTAACGCTGATTCGCCTCGCTTCACCTAGCGCTATGTTGCGTTGGCGCGTTCGCGGCAGGGGAGATCGGATGCGGGCAGGCGCGCTGCTGCGCGCGTCAGCGCAGCTTGCGGGGGCCGCTGCGCAGGAGATCCAGCGCGACCGGCAGCGCGAGGAACAGCGCAGCCGTCATCGAGACATGACGCGTCTGAAGTGCGGTCAGGCCGAGATCGTATCGCGCGAGATAGGCCAGCATGATCGCCGTGTAGGCCGCGACGCAGATCGCGACGGCGATGCCCGCGAAATCGGTCTTGCTGTCGGTCTCGGAGTCCATGGCGGCATCACTGCGTGGCTAGCGAGGCGGGCTGCGTTGCGGCTGGCTTTGACCCGGGAGCTTGATCGGGACGTGGGGCGAGGTGCTCACCACCCGCGGGCTGCCGTCGGAATGAGTCTGGCCGTTCAGCAATGTCTCAAGAACCAAAAAGAATTTCTCAGAAAGCATGGGCGTAGCCCTCGTCGTCTAATTTCCTTCTGTCGCGGCACCCCGCGGAAAATTCGATCAACTAAATGCGAGTCGCACCGGCCTGGCGATGCTGCGGCACGGGGGCTTCAATACGCAATCCGGACACTACCGCTGCCCGCACCGTCAACCCATCAAGGCTGGCGCGAAATAGTTGCCAAGTTCCTAACGATTGCCGGCACAGCACGTGATGGCACTCACCGTTCCTTCAAGGATGCACGTTAACGATAGGGGTATGGATCGTGACCAGGACATCGACGAGGGATTTGGATCGGCACTGCGCCGCAACTACGGCCGGCTGGCCTGGTGGATCGTGCGGTTCAACCGCGTGTTCGAGCCGTCTCGCGCGGCCGAGCCGTCGCGGACCGAGATTCCGTCGCGCCGCGCCGTTCCGCCCCGGCGGCCCGTCCCGCCGCGCCCCGAGTAATCCCACCACAATACCATCGTCTACTGTATCGGCGGTTCGGCCGGGCTGCTATTCATGCGCCATCCGCGGACCCACGGTCCGCCGTTGTTGACGACGCGGCCGTGCGGCCGCGCAAGCTGCGAGGGACGAACGCATGATTGAGACGGTTGGCATTATCGGCGCCGGGACCATGGGCAACGGCATCGCGCAGATCTGCGCAGCGGCGGGGCTTGGCGTCACCATGGTGGACATTTCCGACGCAGCGGTGCAGCGCGGCCTGAAGACGGTCGGCAGCAGCCTCGAGCGCCTGGTCGCGAAGGAGAAGATGACCGCGGCCGATCGCGACGCGACGCTCGCGCGCATCGATGCCACCACCGACAAGGCGAAGCTCGCCGCCTGCGATCTCGTCATCGAGGCCGCGACCGAGAACGAGGAGCTCAAGGTCAAGATCCTCAGGGATCTCTGCGCCGGCTTGAACCCGAGCGCGCTGGTCGCAACCAACACCTCGTCGATCTCGATCACCCGCCTTGCAGCCTCGACCGATCGTCCCGACCGCTTCATCGGGATGCATTTCTTCAATCCGGTGCCGGTGATGGCGCTGCTCGAATTGATCCGCGGCTTGCAGACCTCCGACGAAACCGTCGCCAAGGCCGAAGCCTTCGCCAAGCGGGTCGGCAAGGTCGCGATCACCGCGAAGAACAGCCCGGGCTTCGCGGTCAACCGTATCCTGTGCCCGATGATCAACGAGGCGATCTTCGCGCTGCAGGAAGGCATCGCGACTGCGGAGGAAATCGATGCCGGCATGAAGCTCGGCTGCAACCATCCGATCGGCCCGCTCGCGCTCGCCGACCTGATCGGGCTCGACACCATGCTGTCGGTGATGGAGGTGTTCTACACAGGCTTCAACGATCCCAAGTACCGGCCGGCGCCGCTGCTGAAGGAGATGGTCGATGCCGGCCATCTCGGCCGCAAGACCGGGCAGGGGTTCTACAGCTACAGCAAGTGATGTCTGCGCGCCGGCGACCCCGTAGTCATCCGGGATGGATCGCGCCGACAAGCTCGCGTAACCACGACTCCCTGATCCGCCACTGAGGCGGGGGACATCAGACACGAGGCCCGGTCTCCTAGGCACACCGGGCCTCGTGTTTTTTGTATGCGCTCCCTGTATGCGCCAAGCCCGCTTGGGGCGGTTTTCGATGTCCAGGCACGCCGTCACGCGCGGGTCACAGCTTCTTGAGCCGGCGAGCGAATATCTCGCGGATTTGGCCTGCGTACCTACATCAGCGGCTGGATGCCGATTGAGAAGGAAGCAGGAATCATGCGCAGCACGAAGTGGGCGCTTCTGGCGTTCGCCGCGCTCGGGACGAGCTGGCTTGTCGGCGCCGCACAGCCGGCGGCCGCCGGCCCCTACGACTATCCCTGGTGCATCCAGGGCAAGGAGGAGGGGTATCCCGGCTACTGCGGCTACCAGACCTACCAGCAGTGCCAGGCGTCGGCGTCAGGCCGCGCCGCCAGCTGCGGCATCAATCCGCGCGTTGCGCTCACCCAACCGCGAATGGCGCCCCGGGCGCTCCGCTGAGCGGGCAGGGCCGGCGGCCTTCCGGCCAACAGGCACGATGGTTGCATTGGCTGTGGATGGAGAATTGGCCCCCCTGCGTTGGAGAGCAAATGGGCGAGATAATCAGGTTCATCTCGAAGTCTGAACTGGAACGGGCGCGTCTGATCCGCGAGGCCCGCGCCAACTACGAGCGCATCTTTCCGTCGGCCGATGCGGCCGATGCGCCGGGCGCTGCCGTCGAGGGCGACGGCGGCGAGGCGTCGTCGAAGCCGTAGCCGTTATTGCCAAGGATTTGTTGCGGACAAGGCGGACACAAGGCAGGGGCCGCGATGTGGAAACGGATCTGGCGGGTCTGGACCGTCGACAAGCCGGCAGCGCTGGGCGGCTGGCTCTGGCAGATCCTGGTCGTCGAGCTCGCCGCCGTGCTCGACCGGCTGACGCTGCGCAAGCTGATCGCGCTGATCCCAGTCGTCATCCTGATCGGCGCCTATTGGCACCGGATTCCGCTGCCGCCCGAGTTGATGCTGGTGGGCGATCTGCTGGCCTATATCGACATCTTCTCGATGATCTTCCTGGTCGGCCTGTTCACGCGCGTCGCGACCGTCATGGCCGTCGTCAGGCAGGCCATCGATGTCGTCGGCAGCGTGCTGCGGCGGGTGCACCGGTTCGGCATTCGTCACCGCCGCGCCAAGGGCGGCCTGCGCCGCAGGCGGCTGACGCGGGCGGAGACCGACGACGATGACGCTGCCGTCATTGCAGGCCTGGCCTGGCTTAATCCGGGGCGGCCGGATTGTGCCGATGCGAGCTGGAGAGATCTGTCGGAGCCGGCCGGGATCGATGAAACGCGAGACCCATCTGGAAACTCCAGACGCCGAATACCAATGCGCCGGCCGCACAGGCGGCCACGAAGGCCCAATCGCGTTTCTTCATCTGCTTCAACAAGGCCACCCCTGTGCCGCATCGACCGCCGTCTGCTCCGACGACATGACTGCCGGGCAAGACTCACGCATTCTGGACGCGCTTGTCGATTCGCACCGCGCGCATCGGCAGCGGTCACGCAGCGGTGATGATCACATCATGCATCCAGCAACAATGCGAATGAATCGGCCGGTGTCCGCAACAATCTTGCCAAACTTTCACTGGGTCGCCGGAGCACTCAGTTCGAAGATGCAGAACCAACCGGACGAATCGCGATGACCGAACTTGAAGAGCTTCGCTATTTCGAGCACCAGTGCCTGGAGATGGCGGAGCAGTCCACATTGCCGGATGCCCGGCGCGCGCTCGAGGTCCTGGCGCAAAACTACGCCGCTGCCGCCGAAATTCTCGAGCAGCGCGCGCAATCCGCCAACACCGCGCTCACGCAACTGCTTCGCTGCCTGGGGCTCTAAGGGCAGTTACGGGCAAAATCCGAGCATGCGAACCTGATGGAAACCTGCTCCGGTTCCCGGCCGTCGGCGCGGTCTGCGACGAGCGGAATCCAGGGAATAAGGGATCGCAAGCCGGCTCCAATGGTCTTCCTCCGCCGGTCCGTGACGATGGCGTGGAACGCGCCACGATGTTGAACAGGCGTTCAGGAAAGTTCCGAACTTGTTCCTGCAACATGCGCGGACGCCGATCGTTGTCACGCCGTACTGGAAGGAGGATGTCATGACGAAGCTGACTTACGCACTTGCCGCCGTTGCGGCACTGTCGATCGCGGCACCGACCATCGCCAGCGCGCAGGGCGTGGGCGTCTATATCGGCGGCGACCGCGGCTACTACGGCGATCGATATGATCGATATGAAGGTCGACGCGTTTATCGGGACTACGATCGCGGCTGGCACCACGGCTGGTACAACCACCACCGCGACTACGATCGCGGCGTCGTGATCCGTGGACATGACTGGGACGACTAGCAAGTCCAGCATATCTGCCTCACGCGGAGGCCCCGCTTCGGCGGGGCCTTTCCGTGTCGGCGAGCGCCATGAGCGCCACGCGCGAACAACGTTTCCTTAACCCGACTCACGCAACCTCGTCCCGGGCCGTCTGGATGGGCCACTAGCAGAAGGCCGCCACGGGACGTTACGTGGCGGCCTTTTGCGTCTCACAGTGTTGAGGGAGACGACCGATGGACTACGGCGCCTTCACCGACGCCAGCCTGAAGATGATGTACGAAGCCATCCGCGGCGCGCTGAAAGCCGACGATGAATTCGAGGCCAACGGCGAAGACCCGAAATTCCGTGTCCGTTCGACGCCGGAGTGGAAACGGCACGCCGGCAGTCTCGAGGCCGAGATGCTCAAGCGCGGGCTCCCGCTCGAGATCATCGACTGGACGGGCGGTCAGGGCGAGTTGCCGCTGACGGTAGACCCGTGAGCGTGCGGCGCTAACGTTTAGGCTATCCTTTGGGAATGGGCTTCCCGCCCGCGGGCCCTATTGGCTTGGGACCGGCCAAGGGCGGCGGGCTGATGGATGGAAACGGGATCTGATCCGTTTCGTTGGTTGATTTTTCCGGTCGCTTCCCCGGGCGAACCTCATCGTCCAATGACGGACAAATCTTCTCCCAGCCTGGACCATAGGCCGTGCCCAGAAAATCGATCCGATCGGTCTCGAAGGTTTGCACAATCCGTTGCCTGCTGCAGGCGGAGACGATTGCGGTTTTGGCTTCTTTGCCGAGGGGGCCTGTCAGCGAATAGCGCAGCGTGACCGGTGCGCCGCAGCGGTTGACGACAGTCCACGTCTGCAACGTGCCGTCCTTCGTTCTGATGGGGCCTGTGAGGCAGGTTTGTGCATTGGCCGTTGCCGCGAGGAGGCAAGGCGCGAGCCAAACTGCGACAGCCCTGGCAAGTTTCATGTGCGAGCTCCCAGCATCGCATTTTGCACGCGGAAGGAGGGATGGCCACCCGCTCGCCTCGCTCACGCTCAACAGGTATGCTGCAGCCACCCGTGGGGAGCTTTGAGGAGTGTATCCGTGCGCGTCATACGAGATGGATTGCTATCGCTGCTGGCCTTGGGCGCGTTGACTTTGGAAGGTCACGCGCAAGCCCCGATCGCAGCATTGGAGTGCGATTTTCCAGCCGCCTCCACTGATGACTGGAACATGGCCGCCTCGACCCTGCAATACTACGTCGATCCAGCGGGAGGCTGGAAAGCGAGCCAGGATTCGTTTTCCTTCGACGGCCCGACAACGATCACGATCGGTGGAAACGATCTCGTAGCTTCGCTGTCGATCACGATTTCCCGGCAGTCCGGCAAAGCGACCAAGACTCTGTCGTCGGGCGGGAAATCCCTGACCCTCAGCGGGGAATGCAGAAAAATGGCATCCGACGGACGAAAGTTCTAGGCGCGCCGACCTCGGCTTTTCAATTTTTGTGTTCAGCCTGATCACCAGTCGGCGGATAGCAACGCGTTCCGGCTAAGCGCTTGGTGGGCGGCCGCAAAAAATCCCCTCTCCCTGTTCACGCACGGAGAACCACGGAAACAATCCGTGTGCTCATGTTTGTGCGGATTGCTCGTGCTGTTGCCACGGCGATACAGAGAACCCCGCGTAACGATGCTAACCAACTGCATCTGAACCAAGATGGGGTTGCGTCGTGTCGGGATCTGATCATTGGAACGGTACGAATAGCGCTTACTCGTCTGCCGAAGCGCCGCGGCTGCGCGATGAGCAGCAGCAGTTCGACCGCTATCACAAGTTCGACGATGCCATCTCGCGATCGGCGCAGAGTGGCTCGAGAACCGTGATTTGGGATCGCTACAACCCGCCGGTTCGTTGACCGGCGGCTGGGCCATCCCATCGGGGACGGCATGCTGTTCTGACCGTCCCGAAAAAGTACGCCGCCGGGCCCGAAATGATTTGTCCCGGCGGCGCCCTGTCTCAATCTGGGGACTGCAATCCCAGCACAAAACGAGATCGCAAGTTCGGTGCCAGCCATCGAAGCTCCGGGCGTTACGAGGCGCCATCGCCTCCCGGATGGCATTTGATCCGCCTGCCGCGATAGCGCCACGGGCGCTGGCAAATCGAGACGAGCACCAGCATGCAGATCGCGGTGCGCCGGCCGACCGTTGAGCATCAGTGAATCAGTCGTTCCAGCCGTTCCTCGATCGTTCCCGGATAGCGATCAAACGACTGGTTCTCTAAGGTCCCGTAGCCAAAGATGGAATCGCAGCAGGTCTAAGCCCCCTCATCAGGCTGTCGCATTCTTGCCGCTTCCCGTTCCCTATGCCCAACTCTGTTCATGGACCTTAGGAGTTACACGGTGTCGTTTGTTTGCTTTATGTTCTCAGGGAACGGTACCCCAATATGGCTATATGTTTCCGGTGGGCACCTACTGCTGCCCCCTGAGGTCGTCAGTCAGCATCTGCTTGATGCGTTCGGCCTCTTCTCTCGTGAGCTTCTCGGCGAATGGTCCGTTTTTCTTTAGCTGCGCCGGCCCTTTCAGTTCTCGATCATAAACCATCCAGTCGTCGGTGCTTCCTTTGCGAACGAGGAACCGAGCCTGTTGAGGTGCTTTGGTGTTCAACGATGCCTCCTCAAATGTGGCCCACCGGTCTCAAAAACACACATCAAGTGACGCTTATTCCTGACCGGGGACATTGAAATTCCCAGCTGCAATCATTCAGCACGGTTCATGCCATTGGGTTGGGACAGAGGAGTGGCATCTGCGGAGTTCGCGTCCAATGAACGTGTTTTGGATTCATCGTTCGGCTTTGGGCTTGTTGTACTTCGGGCCGGGCGCGCCAGCGGCACCGCACAGGATGATTGCTGCCGCGGCCGCCATCGTCAGCGCCACCGCGACCACACCGATTGCCGTCGCCGCAGCGAAAATCGAGCGCGGCGACGCTACAGCCTGGCGCGCGTGCACCGCACCGGGACGAGGCCATCGGGATCGTTTGCTAAGCGCACAGGCGGGCCGCGGGCTGTGCAATGCCCGAATGGCCGATCGCTAGCGCGAACGGCACAGCCTTTGTGGCGATCTTGTTGCCGGTCATGCCGAGATGCCCGTGAGCGTCAGTGCCGGTGGTAAACGTCAAAAATTACGCCGCCGGGCCCGAAATGGTTTGTCCCGGCGGCGCCCTGTTCTTCCAGCCTCTGGGCCCTGAAATCCCCAGCATCGATAACCTAGCAACGCTTGTGTCAAAGCGGCTGTCACCTGGTTCACACAGTTTTGGAAGAAGAGCTGGCGCCAGGGCCAGCACGCCAGCTCCTCCCGAAACGGACCGCGACATTGTCGTCCCCAACGGTCCCGTCCCGTGAATAGCCTGCGCTGCTTGGGTTGCTGATCTACTAACGCGGCTCAGGAACAAGTCGCGACCGCGGGAATCGTCTATTGGCTCCCGAAATTATGCCTATCCCCCACGGCGATCGGGAGCTGGAATGGCGGCCCTGGCGCGCCGCCCGCGCCGGGGTCGTTTATTATCCGGCGGCGTCGCAGTTTCGCTACCGCAAAAAAATCGGTGCTTGGGGAGGGGGAACTTCAACCTAAGTTATTGAATTTGTTTGGTGAGCGCGGAGGGACTCGAACCCTCGACCCCATGATTAAAAGGCTGGCGACACGTCAGCAATAACAATCCGCATTCCGACATTTCCCCCGTTCGTTCCGGCATTGATCGGAAAGGACTATTTTGTGTTGTCGGAATGCAAAAATAAGGGAAGCCGCCGGCCACACCTGCGAAATGGTGGCCTGTCATGAGCCGCGCAAGCCCTCCGGCCGCCCCCGGCGCCCCCCTGGGGGCGGAGGTAGCCAAGCTCCCAAAACCCTCGCAAAAAGCCTTGGTAGCTCGGCGACGCGCGAAAGCTGAGATTGATCTGTTGCGCGTCGCGTGGGGGGCGGCGGGGCAGAGTGCACGTCGGCAGTTTTTGTCTGAGCTGCTGGCCCCGGTTTGCAAGAGAATTAAACAACGCACCGCCGCAACTCAAACAGACAGCGACGCGACTATAGATCGATTCCTCAAGAGGTGCGTGGTCGCCGCTATCGGCTGTCGCGTTCAGTCAGCGGCGTTGTACGCAGCCTACCGAGTGTTCACCATTGGCCATGGCGACGAGCCAGTCTCTCATAAGGCCCTGTCGCTGAGCCTCACGCGACTTGGCTATCGGCGGCACGTTTCGAACGTAGTTTGGATCCTCGGGGTTCGGCTCATCGACAGCGGTGGCGCGTCGTGAAAGGTCCGCTTTCATATCTTCTGGGAGGTTGCAACCTCCCATGGGAAGATAGCGGCGGGAGCTGCCGCAACCATTTAAGCTCCCACCATCCTCCCGACATTCCTCCCGTCGCTGTGTTGCTGAAATGGCACCGATGGTTTGCGAGAGTCTGTCGAGAGTTTGCAAAAACCCTCTCAAGCAAGATTTGTGAATGCCATCAGGATATTGGCCTGCGCTGCGCGAGGGTTCGAGGGTTTTCGCGCGCGCGTATGCAACTCGCGAGAGGCGGGGCGTGCATGCGGTCAGGTGATTTCCAAGGCTGTCTAACGAGCGAAGCCGGTTATGCGCGTGTGGGCAAAAACCCTCGTACCCTCGCGTCTTTCCCCTCATCCATCGGCCATCATTCATGAATTCACGATTCAAACCCTCTCCAAAACCCTCTCCAGACTCTCGCAAACCCTCGAAGAGGAATTTGGACCCGCTATTCGAAGCTGAGAGAGCGGTTCGAGATCGGTACCGTTTCCGACGGAAAAGCGGTTCGCGTTCGTTGCCGCGCCGCTCTTGCCTTGGAAAGACCCTTGCGAGCGGGTCCTTCTGAGGCCCCTGGCTGCATGCGGAGCGGCAGAGCGTTCGACCTGTCTAGTGAGGTGAATTTTTCAAAAGGCTCAAATTTCAAATTTGAAGACCGGTGAAAAACTCAGATGGAGAAGATTATTCCATGCGAACTGTCGTCACGAAGGGCGCATACGCCAAACGCAAATCTCGGTCGCCGCAAGCTGTGTCGGCATGGATCGCCGACGGCAAGATCAGCAAAGCAGCGATCATCGGCGAGGGCCACCGCGCGCGCATTTGGGTCGAGCAAGCTGACGCGGACCTAAAGGCCAATCTCAATCCGTCCCAGCAGTGGTCGCAGGCAGTGCCTGCGAACGATCCTGACGCGTGGCGGCGCCAATGAGTAAGTCGAGCCCTGCTGCTACGGATGATCTCGCTCTGCGCGAGGAGCTCGCCAGGCAGCAAGAGGCCAATGAATTCATGGCTCGCGAGATCGCCGCTCTTCGCGAAACAGTCCGCCAGATGCAGGCGAGCCGCGATAAGGACGTCCTGTCGCGAGCGAGCGAGCCGAACTACGCCGCGCCGAAGAGCGCCGCTGTCGGCACCACCCTTGATGCCGGCACCATCCGGAAATGGTGCGCGGACGGCGAGATCGACTGCAGAAGGCTTGGCGGCCGATGGTATGTCGACCTCAATGGCGAGCGCACGCGAACGCGCCTCGCGCTGTTCCGTCGCGTTTGATCGTGTTTCGTCGCTTTTCAGGGGCTGGCGAGAGTAGGGCCGACGCGCGTAGTTCTTGGGTCGAGGAGAGACTCGACCATGCAAATCCCGTTTTTGAAGACCGACAAGGCGAAGAAGGCGCAGCGCGATCTCGACGCCGCGCTCGGCCGGCAGCAGAAGATCAAGGCACGGCTCGAGGCCGCGGAACGGCAGCTCGCTGACGCCACGGCGCTTCCGATCAAGCTGGCCCGCGACGGGGCCGATGACCGTGAGCTCGATGCCGCCGAGGACCGCGTCCGTTCCGCAGACCAGCGCGTCGCGACGCTCCGTACCGCCTTGGTCGAGGAAACGGCAAACGCAGAAGCTGCCGAACAGCAGCTCGCCGAGCTTGCCGACCAGGCACTGCGGGCTCAGACCGCCGCCGCGATCGAGGGTTGGATCGCCGAAATCAGAGACCTGAACGAGCAGCTCGGGCCGGACGGTTTCCTGGCGAAGCTCGCGGCTATCGCGGACCAGGCGTCTGTGATTTGCCCCGATGCGAAGGGAGTGTCGATCTTCGCCGGAAGTGCCCGGGCCGAGCTGCTTCCCGCGATCGGTCTCATGATCGACCTTCTCGACAACCGCGTGCATGGCGTGCGTGCCGGCACCCTCCCGGCGGCGCTGCCCGCTCAGCCGGCCCCCTTCGTTCCCGCACCGAAGCCCATCACGGAACGCATCTGGTTGATCAAGCCGATCGCATGGTCGGAGGGCAGTCTTACCAGGATCGAGGATTCAAATCGGTATGTCGATCTGGCGCCGCACCTGGCCCAACGCGCGATCGATCGCGCTGCCGCTGTGCGGCTGGATGATCCACGCGCCGGCCAGCGCGTCGTCAGCTGGCGCCAATGGCACGGGTTCGGCCAGCCGAGCCTCGACAAGTGCGTCATGCTCGACGGTGAGACGCTGGCCGCGCTTCAGCGTGAGCAAGCCGCTCCCGCGGAAAGCAAGGTCATGCATTCCCGGACCGCGCCGCTATTCGAGGTCATCGATCGCGGGCCGGCGTACGTGCTCCAGACAAACCCCGGCAATCCCGGAGAAGCGGCATGACCGACACGCGCCGCGCGCCGCTCGGCGTCATCGAGCACCGCTTTGCCGACGTCAAGGCGAGCAGCTACGACGCCGAAGCCCGGACCGTCGAGGCCATTCTGTCCGTCGGCGCCGAGGTCAAGCGCGGCTACGGCGTCGAGCGGTTGGAGATCAGCCGGGCTGCGGTCGATCTCGGCAGGGTAACCGGTCCCGGCGTGCCGCTGATCGACAGCCACAACGTGCTCGGGATCGACAACGTCCTGGGGCGCCTCGCCAAGGCCTGGTTCCAGGGTGAGGCCCTGATGGGGTTGATCGAGTTCGACGACTCGGATGCCGGCCGCAAGGCGGAAGGCATGGTTTCGCGCGGCACCGTGCGCGGCATCTCGATCGGCTACTGGGTCGACCAGTGGGAAGTCACCGACGAGGATGGCAACATCATCGATCCGGAGCGCGAGCGGCTGGTGTGGGACGAGGATTACCTCTTCACCGCCAAGCGCTGGGAGCTCCTCGAGGTGTCGCTGGTCAGTGTGCCCGCGGATCCCGCGGCGTTCGTGCGTTCGGTTCGCATTGCAAACCCGGTCGTCGCCGCAATCAAGGCTCGGATGGAGGCACGCCAGCGGATCGCGACAGGGACATCGCAAGATTTGGCTGGTGACCGAGCCATCGCTGGCATCGCCGATTGGGCTCGCTTGGCCAATACGACCGGCGAGATAGCCCCCCGCGTATCGCGTCGTCGCTTCCCTCGAAAGCCGATTTGGCGGGGGATCTAAGACTTGAGCAGCAACATCATAACTACAGCACCCCGCCGGCGCGGCGGGACGCTGGGAGCCGAGCCCGCTGGATTCAGAGTCACCAGCGCGGCTCGGCTCAGCCTTCCGGACGCTGAAGGTGCGGAGCGGATTTCCATCCACGAGGCTGGCCACGCGATTGTTGCGCGCATTCTCGACAAGCCAGTTTCTTTGGCCACTGTGGTTGCGGATGCTGAACTCGGATACGGCGGTTGCGTCTGGAGTGGGGAAGGCGAGCTGACCCGAAGATCGTCGCTGCGCGAAGGTGAGAGCACCGTTTTCGAGATTGCTCGTGTTGTTGACCAGCACATGCCCCGCCATGGTGAGGCACGAGATGACGCAGATGCTTGGTTCTCGTGCGTGCTTCACCACGTGATCGAGGCTCTAGCCGGTGCAGCAGCTGAGAACGTGATCTTCGGTTCCTTCAACGAGCACGGCTGCAGCTCCGATTTCCTGAAGGCTGCTCGTTACGCGCAGACCATCTGCAGCTCGGATCGCTCGGCCTGGCAATTCCTCGAATTCGCGCGCACCGAGGCAGAAGAGATGCTGACCAGGTATCGCGGCGTGCTGGTCGCGCTGGCCCGCGCGTTGCGAGACCAGAAGGAAATGGACGGCGCCGCGATTGATCGCGTGATTTTCGAAACGCTAGCGCATGAGGATCTCGATCGTGAGCGCGAGCGGCGAGCGTATTGGATGAGCAGACGAATCGACCAAGCCGGATAGCTAGGCGCGCTATGACCAACGCCCCAACGACCCGCAAAACCCACGTCATCCGCATCCTGGGCACCAACAAGAACGGCGATGTGCTGTCGCATCTGTGGGCGGACCTCGAGCGCATCGACGTCGCCAAGGGCAAGACCCAGACGGCAAAGGGGTATCTCCAGGGCTATCAGCAGAAGTTTCGCTGGCAGGACGACCCGACGGCCGACGATTACAATCCGGATGGCAACCCCGCGCGGGAGACCGTCATCGTTAAGCTCTGCGATCCCAATTCCAACAATGTGAACGATCCCGTCGAATGGATCCCGATCCCGGTCATCGTCGGCTTCCACAGCAGGTTGACCGGCGGAGCGGACGCCGACATCACCTCAGACAATGTCGGCCACGTCGCGCGGTTCAAGAATTCGGTTGCGAACATTGCCAGGATCGTCGAAACGCGACGCATCTGTCACTACGACACCAACATCGATGCCGCCGCATCGGCCGCGTTCGAAGCCAATCCGACGCTGAGAGCCTATGTCGTTCCTGGCGATCAATACGTCCGCGACAACACGACGAAGGACGATTCCCAGCATGTCGAGCACGAGATCATCACCTATCTGAAGGGCAGCGGAAACGAAGCCGACATCTCCGTTCGCCGCAACCAGGTGAAGCTGCTCAACCAATACCTGATCGATGAGAGCGATCCTGCCACACTGGCGATTGTCGGCAGCCAGGGCATCAATCCGCCATACCGGCTCGATCCGTTCCAGAACATCGTCAATGTCCAGTTCAGGACGATATATCTGTTCGTTAGCATCGACGCGTCAAACAGTGCAGCTTCTTCCGGGCCTTATCCAGATGTGCCAAGTGTCGGTGCGCCTTCCATATCGATAGATGCTGTTCGCGGAAAAGGTGCGAAGTTGCTCGACGCCTATGAGCCGCCTGACTTCAATCACGTCATTGATGGCCCGCTCCAATGTATGACCTGGAACCCGGACTTTTTCACAGCTCAAGAAGCGTATGCCGAGGACCACTACGGCATAACTCCTTACAGTAATGGCGCATGCGACATGACCGGTGTGCCGCCTCTTGTGGACGCTACGCCAATTGATTTTGAACATCAGTTTCTTGTCGCCAGGCAATATCTGTTCGCGGTGCCGGCCGTCGACGGAGTCATTGCTCTCAACTTCAGTGGTCTCATTGCAGCGACCGACACCAGTGACGGTCCAAACCAGAAGACGACGAATGGAGTTGGAAATATCAATGTTCGCGTCTGGTCGACCGTTCGCGACAGGATCAAGAAGCTCGATCAATTGGTCGATATCCACAACGACGGCAAGGAACGGCCGACGCAAGACGACATGGTTATCTCAGGTTGCAACAGCGAAACCCAAGGTCGCTTCTTGATCAACGTCAAGCAAGACAAGGATAAGGCCCACGCACAGACCGACAATTGGGGCAACACATATCAGCCCTACAAGGTGACGCTCGATCCCGGTCCGGGTGCCGATCAGATTCCGGCTCAACCCCCGCCGCGGCTGCCGAAATAGAAGTCGAGCAAAGAGGACTGACGTTCGCATCGTTCGCATAGAGGAAATTGACAATGGCTGATCGGATCGTCCAACGCATTTCGCTCGAGGGGGCGGAAGATGTTCAGGCCAAGCTCAAGAAGACGGGTGAGGTCGGCGCGAAGGCACTTGCCGACACCAACAAGACGATCGGCGACCAGAACTCGGGGCTGGCGAAATATGGCGACGTCTTCGCCGGCCTGACCGGCAAGACCGAGGAGAGCCGCGAGCAGCTCGAGGGCATCAAGAAGGTCCTCGAGACCATCAAGCCCGCAGCGGAAAAGGCCGGGCTCGAGATCGGCGGCATCGGCGAATTCAGCAAGATCGGCCGCGGCGGCATCGTCGCGCTTGGGGCGGCGATCGGCACCACGCTTCTCACCGCGATCGAGAAAGTCGGCGACACCGCGCGATCGCAGGCCCAGCGCCTTGGCGTCTTTGCCGGCTCAGCGCAGAAAGGCGTCGAAGCATATAGGCAGCTCCAGAAAACCGGCCAGGAGCTGAAGGTGCCGACGGCCAGCCTGGCTGAGCCGTTCGAACAGATCGCGCGTGCGAACCAGCGGTTTGGAAATCAGCTCTCCGGCGGACAGGAGTTGAACGCGCTGAAGTCGCTGTTCACCGGCGCCGAGGCGGATCGTGTCGGCGAAGAGCAAGCCAATCCCGCGATCAAGACCTTCCTGGCGGGACTGCAGGACGGAGGCCGGCTCACACCCGAGCTGGCGAAGGGATTTTCGGACGTCTTGCCGACCCTGATGAAGCGGCTGCTGGAAGATCTGCAGAGCCGTCTCCCCGGCGCGAGCGTGTACAGTGCACCCGAGACCTTGAAGTCGCTCGGCAACATTCTCCCACAGCTTGAGGAAGACCAGAAGGCGACGCAAGCCACGTTCGGCACCAGCATCGGCCAGTCCCTTTCACACTTGAAATCGGAAGCCTCGAAGCTGGGCGATGCCCTGAACGGCTCACAGATTGTCTCAGCCACGCTCGATGGCGCCGCCAAGTTTCTGGGCGCGACAGCGGAAGGCATCAAGGCAATTAAGGAAGCCAGGCACGAGGCCGACTTCAAGGACGACCTCAAGCCGAATCCTGCGGCCGTAAGGGCAACTGGACGATATCGAAGCCCGGGCGACGCACCGCTCTCGCCAGACGAACTTGGTACGCCGGGGATCGTCGCCCAGCCGATCGATAAAATTCAGGGCGGGGAAGGCGATCAGGTCGCCGCTGCCGACAGCATGGACAAGACGGCGAAGTCCGCCGAGCAGCTCTCCGCAGCGCTGGATAAGACAACTGACAGCGCCGAGGGCGCCCAGCATGTCTTCGATCGAGACCGAGCGCTGCACCTTGAAAATGCGCTCGGTGCTGCGGCTGCAAAGTTCGCGACCGAACAAGCGCGCATAGACTCGAAATTCAAGCCGGAAGAAGTTGATCTTCAGGTCGATAGGGACCGGCTTGCGGTCGATACGGCGAGTATTGCAAAGCAAAGCGCCCAGATCGGCGTGCAGGAAGCCGCGAAGGGCAAGGACCTCGCCGATCTCGCGCCCGAGCAGGCGGAGAGTGCGTCGCGCAACGCGGAGAGCCGCTACACCAAAGCGTTGTCCAATTTGCGCCGGCTGCAAGGCTACGACACTAGCTTCTTGGACCGCCGCAATGTCCTGCAGGACGCCAGCGACGAGCTTGCGGACGCCGACACCGCCCGCAAGGTGGCGAACGTCAACCGCAGGTATGCCTATTTGGAGCCGCAAAAGGCCGAACTGGCGCAAAGGAAGGCACAGACCGAGCTGACATCTGCGGATTATCTAGCGCGGGACTCTTCCCTGAAGCTTGCGAAGGATGAGCAGCAGAGGCCGCTGTCGACCGACGTTGCCGGCCTGCGCTACCAGCAGGCTCAGCTGGACGAACAGAAGAAGCTCGGCACGCTGGGCGTTGAGGAAGTCAAGCTCCTGGACGAAATTCTATCGACCCTGCACAAGCAGAGCGAGGACCAGGCGAAGAAATCGGAAGGGCGAGGGTCCGAGGAGCGGTCCAGTGGCGGAAGTCGCCAGCTCGGCGAGGCCGGCGCGGGAGGGACCGCAGGGACAACGAGCGCGGCTCCCAGCGGTCGCGACCTCCTCGGCGCTGGCGGCGTCGTCAACATCCCGCCCGGCGCAACCCAGGATGAAATCAACCGGGCGCTTGCAAAGCAGCGCGGCGCCAGCCAGCAGCCGACGACCGAACAGCCGAACCTCGCACCGAAGGAAGCATTCCGGGCCGATCAGGATCAGGCGATCGAAGATCTGAAGGCCGACTGGAAATCGCAGCGTGAGCTCAATGCGCAGCTGCACAACGGCGGAGCGCAGAACGCTCCTGTGGCGCGGACGCGGTCCGGCGTGTCGCAGAACTATCCGCCTCCTGTCCGCGGACATTATGACGACAACTACAATTTCGTGCCGGACGTACCTACGGATTCTGGCCTCGGTCGCGGCTCGGTTGCCGGCCCCGGCGGCAGCGGCGGCTCGATCCCGGCAACGAACGACTATGAGTTCGCGGGCCGTCGCAACCCTGCGGGACCGTATCAGGAAGGCATTTCCACGCCGTTGACGTTCCCGCAATACAACAGGGATCAGCAGCAGAACCTGCCGTCGATCTATCCCAATGGCGTGCCGTTGCCGCAGCCGCGGCCGCCCGAAGCAGATCAAGGCCAGCAGTCGTCGCTGCCCGACGCGGCGAAGCTTAACGGCCTCAGCTCGGCTTTCGACAGTTTCGTGCAGGCCGTGGTGCAATCACTCAACAGCGGGAAGTCGCAGGTCGCATCGGCCGGCGACCAGCAGCAGGCGCAGGCCCCGGCCGCGTCGGCAGCCGGCGAGGCAGGGCAGGGCCTCGATCAGACGACCGGCCAGGTCAAAGACAGCCTGCAAAACCTTGCATCGGCCATCGACAGCGCAGCCGACAAAATCCATGCCGGCGGTGCGGAGGCTGGGACTGAGACGGTCCATGCGGCGGGCGGCGGCGAAATTCACGGGCCCGGAACGACGACGTCGGATTCGGTGCCGGCGATGCTGTCCAGGAAAGAATTCGTGGTCAAGGCGGCGTCCGCGCAGAAGCATCTCGGCTTGCTGCACGCGATCAACGATGGAAGGGACATCCTGCATTTCGCGATCGGCGGACCTGTGGGCGGCGTGATGGGCGACATTGGCATGCCGTCGCTCAAAGGAGTTGGGTTTGTTGCGCCATCGTCACCCAAGAGCGGAGATCACGAGCATCACGGCAGCCTCGATCTGAGAACTGACAATGGCACTCATCGGGTCTTTGCACCCGGTCAGGTGCTAAGAGCGCTGCGGCGTGATGCGCAGGAAAGTTCGGTTGCCCGAACTGGCCGAATGCCATTCTGGTACAAGTAGACGGGGATGATCATCGATGTTTGGCATTGACGATCGCGGTGAATTCCTGAAGGCATGGCAACTACTCGGGGAGCGTCTTTTCCTTCTCAAGGCGATCTATCTCGTCGATGCGCGCGGGTTCACCTCGTATTTGGTCGCAGAACGGGAGCGCAGCGGGTCGCGAGAGAAGGAGGTAAAGATCCTCGAGGAGATTTTGCAGATTGCCGAGACCGTGCATTCCGCGGTCGAGCTCCTCCAGAGCGCAGAAAGCCGCTTTCGCGAATGTGCCAGCGCCGCCGACCTGCTGCAGGCTGAGCAGTGGAACGCTATGGCGTCAGCGTTGCAGGCGGCGACGCCGGCCGGGAGTGCGTGATCCTCTCGGTTTAAGCTAAATGAGACTTCCTTGCCTTTAGCAGGCCGACAGCGATGAACTGTTGCCTAATTACGTAAGATCGAGGGCCCTTTGTGATCTGGAGGTGGTTCGGATCAACGCCGATCTCGTGCAATATCAAGCAGTGGTACAACAGGGCAAGCGCTTCGCTATACATTTCCAGCTTGCGCACAAAGCTGAGATAGGAATCGTCCTTCTCGCCGCCAAAATGGGAAATCAGGTTGCGCAGACGTGCGCACTCGTCCGCGAATTTGTTGACGGCCTTTCGATCGAACTCCAGCGGAAGTGACCTAACGATGGAGCTTATGCGATCGGCCAAGGATGGTTCATGGGCATGTTTCAGCTTGCCTTTGAGCCATTTCCTATCCTTGCTATTGCTGACCTGCTCAAGAATGCGATCGAGCTTCGCTGAGAGCGATTCTGCTGCAGCTTGAGGGTCATCATTCTTTCGATGAAAAGCTTCCATGCCCCAGACGAGGTTGACGAAGCGGTGTTCGGGATACAGGTCGTTTCGTCGCAACGTGCCGAGGTAGAGATAGATACCTGGGCCAAGACGTTCACGCAGATGCACCCATTGCCGCCAGAGTGCGCCGAATTTTGTGCGTATCTGCGGGAACGTCGTCCAACATTCACTCCAATTAATAGGTCGCTCATACCCCGGCGGACCTTGAAAGAGATACCACTGGCAAGGTGGACCCTGCCGCAATTTTAAAATCGGATGCGGCAGGCTGAAATTGCTCCCCGTGAGGAGGATGAGGAAATCGTTCAACAGGCCGAAAACATCAGACTGCTGTTCCACAAGCTGCGCGGGCCTATGAGGGGTGTGGATAAGCGACACCTGGTCACTCAAAGATACGACTTGCGTGCTACGTTTGATACCAGGCTGGAATTTGATTTGGAGAGTCTCATCGTCAAGTTTGTAGAGCGCATTCTTGCGATTGGTGTACGTCGCGCGCGTCGTGTTTTTCGTTAGCTTTACCTTGATCGGTTCCGATTGAAGCCATTGATGGAGACCTGCGAGGTCGATGGTCATTGAGCTGACTTCGGGACGAACGCCAGCTGGAAACGGGGCGTCGGCCATCAAGCACTCGAAGGCCATGAAATTTAGGGTAGACGGCCCGGCGGTCCGGAATTGAGCGCCATCCCGAAGAAATTCAACGAGCAGGACCCGTTTTCCCGACGATGTGAGAATGCCCTGAATAGGCTTGTCGATCTTCTCACCCTGACGTTCCATTACCGCTTCCAATGCGCTCCCAAGCCCCCGTAACGGCCCGTCGAGCTCGAGCCGGATATGATCGGCTTCGATCGTAAGGTGACCTGCGACAGCGGATGGCGGCGCAGACTGTCCGTCTGGGAGCGGGTCTTCGTTCAGCCAAAAAAGACCGCGCGACTGCACAATTGGCGCTGGCTTCAAATTGATTGCCCCTGCAAATTCACAACCGCAGAATCGTAGCTCAATCACAAGGCGCGCGAAAGCAGTCCCGATGGGTGATCTCGGCTACAAATAAGGAAGGAACGCCGCCCGGCAGAGCGCCTGATCCTTCCCTCGGCTGCTGGCGGCTGTCTGGACGAATTAGGCCGGCCGCTTGCCGAACACCTTGCGGCGTTCGCCCGGTGATCCGGGCAGAAGAGGGTGGTGCTGGTCGTCGTTCCGTTCTCGCGTAGCCAGGACTCCGGCGCTGCAGGCGACCAGCGCCTGGATCACCAGGGCGCCGGCGACGAGGGCACTCCCGGGCACAGCGAGATACAGCACGATCGCTGGAGCGACAATGACGGCCAGTCCAATGACGAAGGCAAACCGACGGTTCATCTGCAATAACTCCACGCAGGTCTGAATCCTCTAATTTAGACATTCCCGCCATAGGTGAAAAGAGTCTCGCGACTCACATTTGGTTGAATCTCGAAGAAGGGTGGTCAAATCGGGACAGCGGGGCACGCCGGAATTTGCCTACGCCAAAAGCCCGCGAGGGGGCTTGGCAATCGGTTGCAAATCATGGAATCTGTCCGTTGGGCCTGAAAACCCGGACCTGAGAAGCTTCCGACCCGTTTGGCGACGGATTGAAGCTTGCACCTTCAAGCCTTTGGCGAGGCTTTCGGTGCACGATGCGCCTTGGCGGGCGCGTCAACCTGGCTGTGTGCTTAACACGGCCGGGGTGGCGCAGCAATGCCTTGGGCCGCCAAGCCTTGGGCTGATGTCCAGGGCGAAAGCCTAAAGGCTGCGTCGCGTGTCTCTCAGGCACGTTTTCAGACCCCGGCTGCGCGCCGATCGCGCCTAACCGGCCCTGAAAAGCCAAGACTGAGAGCGCTCCGAAAATGACAAACACCAGCTGCGCATCGCCCTGCGCATCGCCGCCTGACGGCGATCGATTTTCTCCACCGGCCTCTATTCCGACAAGCCCGGCGCCCGCATGCCTGCCGTCCGATGCTTCGATCGAACCGACCCGAGCCATCGAGAATTGTAAGCCGGGCGCCGAGGGCGCCGCTGTGTTGAGTAGGAGATCCCTAATGAATTTTATCACGACGACCGCGATTGCCACAGCCGTACCGACCGCTGCTGCCCCCGCGATGATGTTGGATGATCGGCATCCCACCCCTGATCCCATTATCGCGCTCGTGAGCGAATTGATCGAGACGGAGCGGTTGCTGGTGTCGATCGAGGAGCGTCGCACCAAGGCCGAACGGATCCTGAACCGTTGGGAGCGACGGAATCGCAAGCCCGCAATGCGGGACGCAATAGTCCTCGGCAGTAACGCGGAATATGCGCACTGGTTCAATCAATGGGTCGAAGCCGACAGCGACGAGGCCAAGGAGAGACTTCGGCTGAGCGATCCAAATCGGGATCGAAAGCTGGCGATGAGCGAGCTTGAGCAAGCGAGAAGCATATGGAAATGCAGAAGAGAGAACGCGGCGCGGCAACTTGAGCTCGACGACATTCTCGACACGCAGCTGAAGACCCATAACCGTGTCGAGGAGATCGTTGCAGAGCTGGCCGATTTTCGGCCCGTTTCTTTTGAGGGCCTGGCGGCGAAGGCGCGCGTGGCTCGGGAGCTGATCCCGCGCAAAGAAAACTGGAGCGATGATTTGAAATTTGCTCTGACATTCGACATCGGCGCGATGGCCGGCGAGCTGGAGGAGTGTTCAAGTCTTGCAGCCTGAAAAAGCCTGGCCTGGGAAATTCTCACATCCTCCCGAGGTGGCCGCTCGCAGGCTTGAATGGCTCGCTCTCTAAGAGCATACTTCGGGGGTTGAAATTCAGCAGACTGAGCTGCCTTCATAAAGAAGAAACCCGCCGGTTGCTTCGGCGGGTTTCTCTTACTCGAAAGGGCGGTGGCAAGGGCGCGTCGAATGAGAACCCCGCAATCCCGCATTGATGAGCTTGTACAGAGGCCGGCCGAAGGTCTTCCAGTTGAAATCAAGACGTGGATCGACCCGACTTCGCCTGAGGGGATAGCAAAGATTGCGCGGAGCTGTTTGGCAATGCGCAACCAGAATGGCGGTTTTCTGATCGTCGGGCTGAACGATCGAACGCTGCAACCGGACGTGGCCGGCAAGCCTGCTAACTCCCGCGATACCTTTCACGTCGACAAGATCCAACAGATCGTATCTCGCTTCGCGCATGACGCGTTCGAGATCGAGGTCGGCTACGGCGTCCGAGACGGAATCGACCTCCCGGTCATTGCGATCCCGCCCGGCATTCAATACCCGGTCGCTTCGAAGGCCGACCTGGCTGGAAATGATGGAAAGAAGCTTGTTCGCTTTGGCGATGTCTACTGCCGAACGCTTAATTCAAACGGCCGCGTTAGCACGGCGGTGGCTCAGCCGAACGACTGGCGCGATATTTTCGACCGATGTTTCGATAATCGCGAAGCCGACATTGGAGCGTTCCTGCGCCGTCACCTGGGACCTTCCGCAGAAAAGCTTCTGACGTTCGGCACTCAGCCACGTCAGAACGCTCAGACCGGCACGCTTGCCCTTCTCGACGAAGGAAGGAGCTATTTTGAGCAGGCTTCAGCCGATCTGAAGGGACAGGCGGCCGTTTTTGCTAAAAACGGCGCCAAGTTTGAAGTCGCGCTGGTTATCGATCCGGTCAAGCAGCATGAGCTTCCAACACTGACGTTTCGTCATACAGTGTCTTCCGCGAATCCTAATCTAACAGGATGGCCGATCTGGCTGGATTCCAGCAGCTTTGCCGATGAGAAGCTGAGGCCGGTTGTTCGGGATGGTAGGTGGGAAGCCCTGATTATCGCGATGGACCATTTTGATTTCGAAGTGTTCGATCCGAACGGCCGCTTTTATCTGCTGCGCGTTTTGCAAGACGACATCAGTAAGAATGCGCCGCCCGCGGGGACGGCTCTCGATCCCATCCTTACAATTCTTCGCGTCGCTGAGAGCATTGCCGTTGGATTGTCGTTTGCGCGCTCCTTGGGCTGGAGTCTGAACGAAACGACGCTTGGCTTTGCATTCCGCTGGACGGGCCTGGCGGGCCGCCAACTGCAGCCATGGGCCAATCCGGATGTGCTCATCAGTTCCTGGGACAAGACCGGATCGGAAGCTGTTGTGAGCTACGTTGAAGTGCCGGCGGATACGCCGCTGACTGCGATCACCCCGGCGGTCGAGACAGTCGTTCGCAACCTGTTTGTCCAATTTGGCGGGTACCAGTTTCCGACGGCTTCAATCGAAGGCTGGGTGCGCAGGCTCATCGAGCGGCGGCTTTAAGCCGCGCATCGTGGGAGATTGGGCCGGACTGGGAGCTTGCAAAAATTGCACGCGCTGCTGCCATACTGCCCATGGGACGTGGTGGCGGGGCAGGGGATTTGCGAGGGTTTGCGAGGCCTTGCCGCTTGCTGGCGAGGAAAGGGAGCGGCTCACGTTTATCCCCCATAAACCAAGACCGGCGCGGTTGCGTCGAGGCGCAAATCAGTGCATCCTTGGCGATGCGTTCTGAGAAAATTCGACCAGAAAGGGGACCGGAGTGAGCAACCGGGCCTCTCGGATAGCCCCAGCGACGCAACCAACAAATCGCGAGGAGCCCGAGATGTTGGCCTATATATGGACAAAAAGTATTTTGCCGGAGCCGTAGCAAAGGTCACGGGATCTCCTCTGGAGACCTTGCGTTCTTGGTGCAATCGAAACGGGCTTCTCCGCGCCGGTCTTTCGCGCCACGGTTGGCGACGCTTCTCGGTGGCCGATGTCTGCGCCGTTCAGCTCGTCGCCAAGTTAACCGCGATGGGTCTTTCCGCGCAAAGAGCCGTCGACGCGGCATCCATGGCCCTTCCCATCCTTGAGCACCGAGTGAGCGGCACGCTGCCAGCCTACTTGCTCGTATCAGCTGAGGGCGGCGCCGCGGTGCAGGTTGTCAGCGCGGATGATCTGACCGAACTTTGCCGCCTATTTGATGATCAGGCGCATGATGCAATCGTCGTTTGTCTGGACTGCGCGAGATTGTTCGCTCCAGTTTTAGATCGCCTCGACGAGCGTTCGCCGGGCGATGTCGCCGGCGGCGGGAGGGCATGATGTCGCGCCCTGTCGCAAATCCTGGTTGCGGCTGGCCCCTGGAGATGCGGGCCGAGACTGCAGCAGCGTATGTCGATGAGCCCTCGGTGGATGCATTCCTTTCCAAGGTCGCAAGCGGCTTGTATTCACAGCCGTCGCGAGTGAAGGGCGCGCTCCCTAAGTGGCACCGCGCCAAGCTCGACCACGATGTAGCGCGTCGACACGGTCTGCGTTGCGACGCGCCGGCTCTGGCAGAAAACGCGGAGGATCTTGTCTGATGCCCCGCAGCAAGCCCGCCGGCTGGCCCGACCTGATGACGGCGAAGCGCCTCGCAAGCGGCGCGACCGCCTATTATTGGGCGCCGCCGACGCGAGCGAGGCGATCGGGCTGCCCCGTGCTTCCCGAGGCCCTGGGGACCGATTACGGCATAGCTAAGCGCAAGTGCGACGACGTGCTCAATCCGCACTACAGGGCCTGGCTGACGCATGGCGAAGCCGATCTCGCGTCGCCGCGGGCGCCATCAGGAACTTGGGACTGGATGGTCGGGATCTACAAGCAATCCCCGAAGTACAAGAGCAAGGGCGCCGAAACCCGGTCATCGTATGATCGGATGCTGGCGCTCGTCTCGAAATATGTGCTGAAGGACGGGCGTCTGTTCGGAACACTCGCCTTGGCGTCGATCACGCCGGGGACTGCCGATAAGCTGTTCGAGAAGCTCCAGGCGAACCCCAAGGGCGGGACGCGGACGCGCACGGCCGTGCTGGCGATGCGTGTGTGCCAGCGCGCGTGGGGCGTCTCAAGGCGCTCTGAGCCTCGCCTGGTGCCGTCTGAGAACCCATTCCAGAAGATGGGGCTCAGCTACAAGGCCAAGCCCACGCGACTGTTCCAGCACGACGACCTGGTCAGATTCGTCACCAAGGCCGACGAGCTCGGTGAGCGGTCGGTTGGCACCGCGGCCATGATCGCGTTCTATTGGCTGCAGCGCGAGGTCGACATTATCGGCCGGCTGGCATGGTCGAATTACCGGCCGGCCGATGCGCCCCAGACCGCCAAGATCCATCACCACAAGACAGGCGAGATCGTCGACCTGCCGCTCTACGATGACGACGGAACGCCGCTTTGGCCCGAATTGATGTCTCGCCTGGACGCGGCAGATCGACACGGTTCCCTGATCGTTACCCGCGATGCCGTCGATCGGTTCAAGGGCACTAGGCTTCCGTGGAAAAAGCGACATTTTCTGCGCCACGTAGCGAAGATCAGAGCCGCGGCCGGCATCGACCCGGAAATCAAGTTCATGGGTCTTCGCCACGGCGGCAATGTCGAGGGTGCCGATGCCAACCTAACGGATGCGCAGCTGCGCGCGCTCAGCGGCCACAAGACCACCGCAGCGCTGCTTCGATACGCCCAGGCGACCACGCAACAGCGAAAATCTGGGGCGAGGATGAGACTGAACGCCAGAACGAAAGGTGCGCAAATATCGGAATGAGCATGTGACGCCATGTCGGAATGACAGGGCAAACACATGCTAAGTGATTGAAATTATGGTGAGCGCGGAGGGACTCGAACCCTCGACCCCATGATTAAAAGTCACGTGCTCTACCGCCTGAGCTACGCGCTCACTCACCTGAACATTGGATCCGGACGCATGCGATGAACCGCTCCGGATCGTGCTCCAGCCCGCGCTGTGTAGGGGGCAGGGCCCATCGGGTCAATAGCCGAGGGCTCGTCAATTGTGCACGGCTGCGGCGGATTTGCCTTTCCGCGGCGCGCGGTTAGGGCCGTTTCTTGAAGTAGATCTTGTTTGCGCATGATCTATCCGGAAAACCGCTGCGCACCTTTCCGGGTCGGGCGCTAGCTGTCGTGGCGGATTTCCGAGCCGACCGGCTGCTGCGGGGCGGCGACCGAGGGCAGGCTGACCGGGCGCAACCCGATCAGTTCCGCGGTGCGGATCGCGCTGTTGCGCCAGAACGCGAACTCGTTGATCCGCGAATTCTCCAGGATCGCGATCGAAACCGCGGCGAGGAATGGCAGGCTTTGCAGCACCAGCACGCCGGCGAAGATGTAGATCTCGCGCACCTGCTTGAAGCCGTTGGTCACGATCAGCACGATTGCGCCGATCAGCAGCAGCACGCCGATCACCGCTTCCCAGAACGCCTGGAATTCGATCGACATCCGCGACAGGCCGCCCTTGGAGGTGCGGGCGAAGGCGAGGTGCTCGGTGATCAGGCCCTGTGCCACCGCGCGCGACACCGTCCACTGCACGCTCATCGCCGCGATCATGGCGCCCAGCATCTGGCCGGCCTTGATGTTCACCCGCAGCCGGTAGAGCGCGACAAAGTGCACCAGCGAGACGATGAAGGAGGCGATGATCGGCAAGGTCAGGATCTTGTCGGGGATCGCGATGTCGGCGAAGGCGACGATCGGCACCCAGATCAGGTTGAGGATCGCGACCACGACGCCGAGGCTTTCGGCCCCGAGCCAGTTGAGCCAGCCGAGCGAGAATTCGCGGCGCTGGTCCGGCGTCAGCCGGCTCGCGCCGGGCAGGAAGCGCCGCCAGTGCTTCTTGACAATCTGGAAGCCGCCATAGGCCCAGCGATGGCGCTGCTTCTTGAAGGCCTCGTAGGTGTCGGGCAGCAGGCCTTCGCCGTACCGCACATTGGTGTAGTGCGTGAGCCAGCCTGCCTGCTGGATCGAGAGGCCGAGATCGGTGTCCTCGCAGATCGTGTCGGAGGACCAGCCGCCAACCTTGTCCATCGCAGCGCGGCGGATCAGGCACATCGTGCCGTGCACGATGATGGCGTTGAACTCGTTGCGCTGGACCATGCCGATGTCGAAGAACCCGGCATATTCGCCGTTCATGATGTAGTGCATCACCGAGCGGTCGCCGTCGCGATGCTCCTGCGGCGCCTGCACCAGGCCGACGCGCGGATCTGCGAACGCCGGCACAAGGTCCTTCAGCCAGTCCGGATGCACGACATAGTCGGCGTCGATGATGCCGATGATCTCGGCATCGGCCGCGGTGCGGTCCATCGCGATGCGCAGCGCGCCGGCCTTGAAGCCCTGCACCTTCTCGGCATTGATGAACTTGAAGCGCTCGCCGAGCAGCCGGCAGTGATCCTGGATCGGCCGCCAGAAGTCGGGATCGGGCGTGTTGTTGATGATGCAGACGCACTCGAAGTTCGGATAGTCGAGCCGCGACACCGCATCGAGGGTCTGCTTCAGCATCTCGACCGGCTCAAAGTAAGCCGGGATGTGGATCGAGACCTTCGGGAACGTGACGTCCTCGCCGATCGTGGCCGGCGCCAGCGGCGCGCTCTTGCCGATCAGCCGGCGCGGGCCGTGGCCGAACGCCACCGCCGCGATCTCCTCGATCCGCGCCATCGCGATAAGTACGAGGGGAACAAGGAGCACCAGGCCGAGGCTGAGCGCGAAGGCTGAGCCCCAGACGAAATAGTGCGTGGTCCAGTAGGAGAATACGGTCGCAACCCAGGCGCCGACGCCATTGGCCGCGGCCGACAGCAGCAGCGCCTGCATCACGGTCGGCTGGTCCAGCCGCAGGATCGGCAGCGACATGAACAGGCCAACCAGCACCGCGACCAGCGCGATCTTCCAGTAGTTCGGATCGGTGACCGGTCCGGTCCAGGCGAACTTCGCCTCGCGGTCGGCATTGAGGATGCCCCAATAGGGACCGACGCCGCCTTCGAAGAACTTCCAGGGCTGATCGATGGCTTCGACGATGTTGTAGTCCATGCCGATGGCTTCGGCGCGGGTGACGAAGTTGCGCAGCACGGTGGCCTGCTGGAATGCGCCCGGCTCGGCGTTGCGCAGATTGTAGCCCTGGCTCGGCCAGCCGAATTCGGCGATCAGGATGCGCTTGCCGGGGAAGGAGTCGCGCAACAGATTGTAGCGATCGACCGCCTGATCCACCGCCTGCTTGTCGGTGAAGTTTTCCCAGTAGGGCAGCACGTGGGCGGCGATGAAGTCGGACGAGTTGGCGAGCTGCGGATGATCGCGCCAGATGTTCCAGATTTCGCCGGTCGTGACGGGAACGTTGACCGACTTCTTGACCCGCTGAATCACCCTGATCAACCGGTGCACGTTGTTTTCGGCAACCGCCCATTTGACGGCTTCGGCGCGCTTGTCCTCAGGCTGCGTCTCCGCGTCGTGAAGGCGCTGTGCTTCCTCGCGCAGGATCCGCTCGGAGTCCTCAGGCGACAAGCCGATCTCCGGAACCGTGCCAAGGTTTTCGAGCGGGACCTGCTCGCCGCGGAACACGGTTTCGTTGCCGACCACGATGCCGATGACGTTGCTGCTGCGCTTGGCAAGATTGATCGCGGCGTCGAGCTCGCGATTGTTGCGGTTGGCGTCCTTGTCGATCCACGCGCCGACCGTGACCTTCATGCCGAACTCGGCGGCAACCGGAGGCACCAGTTCGTTGCCTTCGGTCGACGAATAGAGGCGGACCGCTTTCGTGAGCGTGGAGAGCTTTCTGAGGTCGGTGCGCACCTTCTCGGTGTCGGCAGCAACGTCAGCGACGGTGTGCCCTGACTCGAATGGGGCGTAGGACAGGCTCGGCAGCGTGCCACGGAAATCGGGCGCCGACTGCTTCTCCTGGAAGAGACCCCACAGGGCGGCGTGGGCGGCGGTGACAAGCAACAGGACGGCGACGACGGCGCGCATCGCGGTTAAACCATACGGGGCCTGAGAGTGAGGACTAAGCGAACCCGTCCCCTGGGTTCGACCAACATGACGGCGGAGGCAAAGATATCTCCGCCATCCGATTTAACAACTGGTGTGCCGCGATGGCGTTTTAAGGGCGCAAGCCGTTCCAGTCGCGAAAAAATCGCGACCGGCGCCGGGCGTGCGGGCGGCGCTATTTCGACGCCGGTGCGGGTGTGGCCGACGCGGTCGGTGCAGGCGAGGGCGAGGCCGCCGGCGCGGGCGCGGCGTTGCCTGCCGTCGACGGTGCCGGGCTCGGCGCTGCGGCAGCCGCCGCGGCCTGCGGCTGCGCGCCCGGGTTGATCCAGCAGGCGTGGATGCGGCCGTCGAGGCTGCCGCGCACCTTGTCGTCGATCTGGGCGCCGAACCGGGTCAGGCAGCGGAACGCGGCCTGGACGTGGCCGCCGGGGCAGCCGAACCGGTCATAGAGGTCGAGGTGGCGGAACGCGGTGTCGAGGTCGTCGTTCCACATCAGGCGGACCACGCGGCGGCCGAGCCAGACGCATTCCGGGTTGCCCGCGGGGCCATTGATGGCCTGTTGAGCCTCGCCGAACTCCTCGACCTTGCGCTGATTGGCCTCCCGCGCGGCATTGGCGTTCGCATCGGCCGGATTTCCGGGCTGCTGTTTGGCCTGATCCGGCGGATTGGGCGTGCCGCTCTGGGCGAAAGCGCCACCGGCTCCGGTGAGGAGGGCGAGACCGGCCACAAGGCCGGTTACGGCAAGGTGGCGCAAAGCAGTGTTCTTCAACTCAAGCAGCCGTCGACGCATGTATTCCCCGATAATGTTCCTGCCCCCGCGGGATCATCCTAACGGCTCGCGTGATGCCGTCCAAATAGGTCTCCAGTGCGGCGGAGACTCTGGCGGAGTCAGATGACTGGAATTTGGTATTTTGTCCAGCAAGCTCACAACTTTATCGATCCGGCGTGAAACTGTCGCAGGACAACCATGGTATTGACCTAATCCCGCTCTTGGCAGATGGGCTGTGACCGGCTAATTCGACGGTCCCCGGAGGATGGAACCGATTTCGCTTCGTACGCCACTGGCGCTTCTCCTGATCTCGCTCGCCGTGATTGCTTCCGTGTGGTGGTGGCTCGCCACGCCGATTACGCTCGCGCGTGCGCCGATCGATCCTGCCGCAAAGTTGCAATGCGTGTCCTACACGCCGTTCCGCGGAGCCCAGACGCCTCTTGATCCTACGACACAAGTCCCGGTCGAGCAGATCGAGCAGGATCTGACCGATCTCGCCAAGGTCACCGATTGCGTGCGGACCTATTCGATCGAGAACGGCCTCGATCAGGTCCCCGGCGTTGCGGCCAAGGTCGGGCTGAAGGTGATGCAGGGCATCTGGCTCAGCAGCAACCGCTTCAAGAACCTGCAGCAGATCGCCATCGCCGTCCGCCTCGCCAAGGAATATCCCGGTGTCGTCACTTCGCTGATCGTCGGCAACGAGGTGCTGCTGCGCGGCGAGATGACGGCCGCCGACCTCGCGGGCAACATCCGCGCGGTGAAGGCTTCGGCCGGCAATATCCCGGTCACCTATGCCGATGTCTGGGAATACTGGGTGAAGAACCGCGAGATCTACGACGCGGTCGATTTCATCACCATTCACATCCTGCCGTATTGGGAGGACGTCCCGATCAAGGCCAAATACGCCGCGGCGCATGTCGACGATATCCGCAAGCGGATGGCGGTGACGTTCCCCGGCAAGGAGATCCTGATCGGCGAGACCGGCTGGCCGAGCCAGGGACGGATGCGGGAGGGCGCACTGCCGTCGCGCACCAACCAGGCGCGGGTGGTGTCCGAGATCCTCGACCTCGCCAAGCGCGAGGGCTTTCGCGTCAACCTGATCGAGGCCTATGACCAGCCCTGGAAGCGCAAGCTCGAGGGCACCGTCGGCGGCAATTGGGGCCTGTTCGATTCGATCAAGCGGGAGGTGAAGTATCCGCCGGGCGTTGCGATCAGCAACTATCCCGACTGGAAGCTGCAAATGGCCGGCGGCATGGCGCTGTCGGTCGTCACCTTCCTGGTCGCCTGGCTGACGCTGCGCCGCCGGCCCTGGACGCCGCGGCCGTCGGCCTGGATCGCGGTCGGCATTTCGGCGACCACGGCGGGGACGCTGCTCGGGATCGCCGGCGACAAGATGTATTACGAGAGCTACGGCGTTGCCGGCTGGCTGCATTGGGGCGTGCTGCTTGCGGCAGGCATTGCCGCGCCGCTATTGACCGCGCATGGGCTGATTGCGGGGCGCTCGCTGCCGACCTTCCTCGAACTGGTCGGGCCGCGCGACTATCGCGGCAAGGGCATGTTCGGCGCGGTGCTGGCGATCGTGCTGGCCGCGACCACCGTGATCGCGGCCGAAACCGCGCTCGGCTTCGCCTTCGATCCGCGCTACCGCGATTTCCCCTATGCCTCGCTGACCATGGCCGTGGTGCCGTTCGCGCTGCTGACCATGCTCAACCGTCCGAAGGAGGGCACCCGGCCGATCGCGGAGTCCGTGTTCGCCGGTCTGCTGACGATCGCCGCCGCCTACACCATCTTTAACGAGGGCGCCATCAACTGGCAGTCGGACTGGACCTGCGTGATGTTCCTGCTGCTGGCCGCTACGCTGTGGCGGGCGCGGGCCGCGCAAAACCCAGGATAAACAGCCCGATCGCCAGCCCCGACAGCACGACGTTGTAGAGCACGATGCCGAGCCCTGCGGCGATCAGGCCGGCGGTGAGCAGCACGATCGACGGCCGCGTCAGGTTCAGCACGGCGATCACCAGCGCCGTGATCCCGAACACCGAGTTCTTGAACAGCACGGTCGAGAGCGCGCGCGCCTTGCAGAGCATGGTCTGCGCGCCCGCGTCGCAGGCCAGCGCGACCGGCGAGAACTCGATGGCCAGATAGCGCACATACAGCGCGTAGCCGACGGTGAGGAAGCCCACGACCATCAGGAACTGGACCTGATAGGGGGAGAGGCGGAACGGAGGTTTGGTCATGCGGGCACTATGGTCGGGAAAGGGGGCGGGGACAAGGCTCGGTGTGAGCCGCCATATCGGTTGAGAATTTGGCCGCAATCCATTGGCCTGACAGGATCATTGGTTGTTGCGCCGGAATATCGAGGAGATCGTCGAAGGCTCCGGCTTCTTGTCCTCGGCAACAGCCTGCTGCGGCGGCGCGGCCGCGCGCTTCGGCACGAACCGGCGGTGCGGCAAGGCCGGCTTGGCTGCGGCGGGCGGCTCGTTCAAGGCCAGCCGCTGGCCGTCATAGACCGCGGTCTCGCAAGTCCGCTGGACCAGGCTGAGGCCGGCGCAGATCTTGGCGGCGGTGCCGGCGTCGTTCAGCGGTCCGGCGACGAGGTGCAACTGCATGCCGAGCCCGTTGCCGTTCTCCTTGATCACGATGATCGGTTTCAGCGCGGCCAGCGGCGCGTTGGCCTTGGACTTCAGCAGGCCGCGCCACAGCGCGCGCAGTCCGTTGACCGAATTCGCGGTGCCGAGGTCGACACCGAACTCGGTGCGCTGGATCTGCGCCTTCGGCGCGTCCGCCTCGTCCTCCGCGTCGTCGTCGGGATCCGCCTTGATCACCGGTGGAGGATTCGGCGCCACGCCCACATCGTTCGCAGTCGGCGGCTTGGCCGCTTCGACGGGCTTGTTCGCGGCTGGATCGAGCGATGCCAGCTGAGGCTTATCGGTCAGCGGCTTATCAGCCAGCGGTTTGTCCGCAGCGACTTTGGTGTCGACTGCGGCGGACACAGCGGTGGCGCTGATCGGACTGGCAACGGACGGAGCGGGCGGCCGAAGCCGGTGGCGCATTGTCGGAGACTGGCGGTTTTTCCGTAGTTGTCTGGGGCTTCGGCGCGATGGGCGCGGGTTTCTTGTCGGCGGCGGGCTTTTCAGCCGTCGCAACGGGCTTCTCGATCGCTGCAGGCGGCTTGCTGTCGGCAAGTGCCGGGACCTTGTCGGCCGTCGACGGCTTGTCCGGCGCAGCAGGAGGCGTCGTTGCGACGGCGGCGACGGCCGGTGCCGGGGCTGCTTGTGCCGAATTGGCTGGTGCAGGCGGCGTTGCCGGGGGCGATGGGGCTGGGGCCGTCGGCTGCCTGGCAATCGCGCCGGTCACGGAATCCAGGCCTTGCTCCAGCGTGGTGACGCGCGAATAGAGCCGGTCGCGATCGCCGTTGAGCGTATCGATCGCGGACGCCAGCCGGCGCGTCTCGTTGTGGCTTTCCTTGGCAAGCGTCTGCAACTGCTGGGCCTGGCGTGCGACGTCGGATGCGGCGATCTGATCGCGCTTCAGCGTCAACGCCGACTGATTGGCCATCACGGCGATGGTGACGGCGCCGACTGCGGCAACGCCCCAGGATCCGAGCCGCCACAGCATGCGGCGATCGAAAGCATCCTCCTCGGCCAAAAAGCCGGAGCTGCTCTCGGTGTCGAATTCCGCCGCCAGATTGTCGCGATCTTTGGCCAAAGCCCGCTTGGCCCTCCTCAAGGCCCGCCGAATCACGAGGCAAAGATTAACAGGAAATGGACCGGGAACTTGAATCCGGAGCGGCAAGAGAGGCGAATCGGTTTCCTCTGGCGGGGAAAACAATTTAAAGACGGCCTCGAACCAAGCTTGGCGCAGCGAACTGCGCGCGACATTGAGGATTGCGAATGACTGCGCGAACCAGCCTGACAGTGGTGCTTGCGGCCGGCGAGGGCACGCGGATGCGCTCGTCGCTGCCGAAGGTGCTGCACCCGGTGGCCGGGCAGTCGCTGCTGGCGCATGTGCTCAATGCTGCCGCCTCCGGCGAGGGATCGCAGCTCGCGGTCGTGATCGGCCCCGACCACGAGGCGGTCGCCGCCGAAGCCCGACGGGTGCGGCCCGACGCGCAGACCTTCGTGCAGCGCGAGCGGCTCGGCACCGCGCATGCGGTGCTGGCCGCGCGCGAGGCGATCGCCCGCGGTGCCGACGATCTCCTGATCGCGTTCGGCGACACGCCACTGATCTCGGCCGAGACCTTTGCGCGCATGCGTGCGCCGCTGCGCGGGGGTGCTGCGCTGGCGGTGCTCGGCTTCCATGCCGCCGACCCGACCGGCTACGGCCGCCTGGTGGTCGAGAACGGCAGACTGGTTGCGATCCGCGAGCAGGCCGATGCCAGCGCTGAAGAGCGCAAGATCACGCTGTGCAATGCCGGCGTGATGGCGTTCGGCGGCAAGACCGCCCTCGCGATCATCGAGAAGATCGGCAATGCCAACGCCAAGGGCGAATATTATCTGACCGATGCCGTCGGCATCGTCAGGGAACTCGGACTGGAGGCCGTCGTGATCGAAACCAGCGAAGACGAAGTGCGCGGCATCAACACCAAGGCGCAGCTCGCCGACGCCGAGGCCGTGATGCAGGCGCGGCTGCGCAAGCAGGCGCTCGAGGCCGGCGTGACCCTGATTGCGCCGGAGACCGTCTATCTCGCCGCCGACACCAAATTCGGCAAGGACGTCGTGATCGAGCCGTTCGTGGTGATCGGTCCGGGCGTTGCGATCGACGACGGCGCCGTGATCCATGCCTTCTCGCACATCGTCGAGGCAACGATCGGCAAGAAGGTGGAACTCGGACCCTACGCGCGGCTGCGGCCCGGCACCTCGCTCGGCGATGGCGTGAAGATCGGCAATTTCGTCGAGACCAAAGCTTCGAGACTGGAGGCCGGCGTCAAGGTCAATCACCTCTCCTATGTCGGCGATACTCATGTCGGCGCCAATTCGAACCTCGGCGCAGGCACCATCACCTGCAACTATGACGGCTTCCTCAAGCACAAGACGCTGATCGGCGAGGGCGCCTTCATCGGCACCAATACGTCGCTGGTCGCGCCGGTGACGATCGGCAAGGGCGCCTATATCGGTTCGGGCTCGGTCATCACCAAGGACGTCCCCGACGATGCGATGGCGGTCGAGCGTAGCGAACAGTCGATCCGCGAAGGCGGCGCGGCGCGCTACCGCGCGGCGAAGCTGAAGGCGAAGGCGGCGAAGGGAAAGTGATCTTCTCTCGACATATTTGTGAGCCTGTCTCAACGAATAGGTGTCGTCCCGGCGAAAGTCGGGGACCCATACTCCGCAGTGGAAGTTGGGGACAGGACTCGTCGTTCCGGCATCGTGAAGCAATGACCATCGGTGGTTATGGGTCCCGGCTTTCGCCGGGACGACACTGAATTTGTTGCGCCACTTGCGAGTCGCACATCCCTGCGCGCGCGGCTTGTCAGGTTGTTCGTCGGCCTGGTCAGGCCGCACGTGCAGACGGATCCGCGCCATAAAGCAGATCGTTCAGCATCCGACGTTCTTTCTCGATTCGTCGCCTGAGCAGCTCCCGCTCGTGTTCTGATTTCGCGGTATCGAGCAGGAATTGATAGTGGCTGATGACCTTTTCGCTCCCACGTATGAGCAGACGCTGCAGCTCTGTCATGGCCGGCCCTCTCCTGACTGCCCGACAATTTGCGCGTTCGCCGGTGGATCAAGGACAAGAGGCGGTATGTCGGCCGTCAACGCCTGCATCGCTGTCATCTCTTCAGAAAGACGTCGGTTGACGAAATCGCGTTCCAGGTCGGAAAGCTCGGTGCCGAGCAGCCGCCGATATCGGCCAACATTGGTGCGATGTGCACGCAGCCGTTCGAAGCGCTCATCGATCTGTTCTGATGCTCGCAGCCGATCTCTGTTGAACCTTGACCACCAGCGATCTTCAACCCTGTCGATGACTTGTTTCGGAAGCCTGATCTCGGTCATGGGGGCACTCCTATGCCGCGGCGACGTGGCGCTCGGTGGAGTGGAGCCGGGCCGGCCTTCCCCCTGGCGGTTCGCGCGGATCGTCAAGCGCGCGCAGCGCGTCGAGGATATCGCCGACTGGAACGGGCGATCTAAGTTCCGGAGGCGCGCGCAGAGCAGGATTGGATGCGACGGCGCAGGCATCCGAAGCCCAGGATGCCAGAATGCTTCTCTTCGCCGCCATCGTCAGGCAGGGATCGCGCAGCACATCGCGCGGATGTTCGTATTGCCTGCCTCTCGGCAGGCGAAATGCAAGGACATTGTCGACAGTCGCGGTCGTCGGCCGCATGGGTGCCTCCGTTCTTGAGACGAAACCAGAGATGAGGAGCCGCGCCCCAGCGGAGCGCGGCTTTGCGGATCGTTAGGCTGCCACGCCTTCCAACTGGCGCGGCGCCTTGCTTGGAGCTGCATTGATCGCAATTCGCCTCGGCTTCATGGCCTCCGGCACTTCACGGGCGAGCTCGATCTTGAGCAGGCCGTTATCGAACGACGCGCTCTTGACCTCGACATGATCGGCCAGACTGAACTGTCGTTTGAAGCGACGTGTCGAGATGCCCTGATAGATGTATTCACGCTCGCCCTTTTCGACCTTCGCGCCTTCGATGGTCAGAACGTTCTGCTCTGCCGTCACCGATATCTCGTCAGGTGCAAAGCCGGCGATCGCGAGCGCGATCTGGTACCGATCCTCCGCAAGCCGTTCGATATTATAGGGGGGATAATTGTCCTCGCCGGCGCGTTGGACGGTCTCAGCGAGGTCAAAGAGCCGATCAAAGCCAATGGCTGACCGGAACAGGGGAGAGAAGTCGTACGTGCGCATAGCCAAATCCTCCATAGAGCAAGATGGATATGAACGGCACCGGACACGACCGGTGCCCGTCTCGCCTGGGCCCGACTGGCGCCCAGGCGCTGGCCCGCAAGGGCCTAGCTAGCAAAAAATTAGAAAACCGGTTTCGGAAGTCAAGAAGTGTCGTGAAAAAAATTTGGCGTTCGCCAGTCGTGCGGAGAGCCACTGCTGGACCAGCCGGCGGGTTGGCAGTCGCGCCCCGGTCGGGGCGAGCCGGCGTTATTGAAGCCGCGGCCGCAGACGGGTCCGACATGGCGAGAGATAGCTCATAAGTCGGACGTCTTGAGGCTGCCATCAGCGGCAGGCTCAGCATCATCCGCAAGCGATCATCTGCAAAGCGCAGCGCCAGCCGAGCCGGCGTTCGGGCGAGTGGCCGACTTTGCAGCTTGAACTACGGGGAGCGGGATTTCACCAAACCAAGAGCCAAGCCACGCTTGCGATCAGGGTCACCAAGGACACCGCCGCGGTGCAGACAAAGGCGACTTCCACTCCGTCGATATGGTGGTGATTCGCCGGCATGTCGTCTCGTCCTAGATCGGCCCCCGTGGGCCTGATGACATCAGCCATTCCGTCAAATGAGCCGTGGTCTCATCGTGTCGCGCCTTCCTCAGCAATGCTTCTCGCTCTCGGCTGGGCGGGAGCTCCTTAGCCCGTTTGCGCAGCGCTTTGGCTTCCTGGGCGAGGCGCTCTTTAAGGGGCAAGATCTGCTTAACCCGGCGTCGCCGCTTCATGGCTCTCCTCTCTCCAATGCTGACGTTCGCTGCCCCAAAACAGCAAAAATCCCAACAGAGAGAAAAGTTCCGATGCCGTTCGCGTCACAGATGGACTTCCGCGCCGGCTGAACGCGATCGGGATTGCCGACAGGCTCAAGCCGCGCTCTTGGCCCGGGCAGGCACGCTGGTGTTTGGCTGGACCGGTCCAAGCAGGATGCGCTGCTGCATCTCGTCGAAGGCGAGATCGGCGTTCTTCTCCTGCGTGACCAGCGACAGCAGGATCGCGACCGCAAAGGACAGCGGCATGCTGATGATCGCCGGATTGCGCAGCGACACGAACCACCATTGATGCTCGATGGCAGCCAGCGGCTTGCCGAGAACGTCGACCTGGATGGTCGGCGACAGATAGATCAGCACCAGCGAGCTCAGCGTGCCGACCAGGATGCTCGCGACGGCCGCGGGCGTGGTGAAGCGGCGCCAGGTGATGGCGAGCACGAGCGAGGGGAAATTCGCGGCGCAGGCGATCGAGAACGCGAGCCCCGCCATGAAGGCGACGTTCTGGCCTTCGAACGCGATGCCGAGAATGATGGCCAGGATGGAGATCATGACGGTCGCGACGCGCGCGACCTTGAGCTGCTCCGCCTCCGAGGCGGTGCCGCTCCGGATCACATTGGTCCAGACGTCGTGGCAGAGCGTGGCGACGCCCGACAGCGTCAGGCCGGCGACGACGGCGAGCATGGTCGCGAACGCGACCGCGCAGATGAAGCCGAAGAACGCATTGCCGCCGACCGTGAGTGCGAGCAGGGGGGCCGCCATGTTGCCGCCGCCTCCGGCCTTTGCCACCGCCTCGGGACCGACCAGCACCATGGCGCCGAAGCCGATGATGAAGACCATGAGATGAAACACGCCGATCAGGCCGGTGGCATAGAGGATCGACAGCCGCGCGGCCTTGGCGTCCTTCACCGTGTAGGCCCGCATCAGCACGTGCGGCATCGCAGCGGTCCCGAACATCAGGCCGAGCCCGAGCGAAATCGCATCCCATTGGCCGGAGACCACCTTCGATCCCGGCTGCAGGACCCTGGTGCCGTATTTCTCGGCCGCCGCGGCGAACAGCTTCAGCGGGTTCATGTCGAAATGGGTCAACACCAGAAAGGCGAGCAGGATGCCGCCGCCCATCAGCAGCGCAGCCTTCACCACCTGCACCCAGGTCGTCGCCAGCATGCCGCCGAACAGCACATAGACCAGCATCATGCTGCCCACCACGACGACCGACCAGGTGTAGGGCAGACCGAACAGCAGCTTGATCAGCGATCCCGTCGCGACCATCTGGGCGATCAGGTAGAACAGAATCACGGCAAGGGTTCCGACGGCGCTGGCCACGCGCACCGGGCGCTGGCGCAGGCGATAGGCCACGACGTCGGCGAAGGTGAAACGGCCGACGTTGCGCAACGGCTCGACGATCAGGAACAGAATGATCGGCCAGCCGACCAGCCACCCGATCGAATAGACCATGCCGTCGAAACCGTTCGAGGTGACGATGCCGGCAATCCCGAGCAGCGCGGCGGCGCTCAGGAAGTCTCCAGCGAGGGCCCAGCCATTCTGCCATGCCGTGACTTGGCCGCCGGCGGCAAAGAAGTGCTCCGTGGTGCGCGTGCGCCGCGCAGCCCAATAGGTGATCGCCAGCGTCAATGCCATGAAGGCGAAGAAGAACCCGATCGAAAGCGTGCTGCTGCCCATCTTCTCTGCCTCTTCAGTGAAGGTTGCGGATGCCGGCGTCGAATACCCGGTTCGCCCACAGCACGTAGACCAGGCAGAGCACGAAGGACGAGATGATGACGAGCGGCCCGAGCACGATGCAAAGCGACAGGCCGGGCACCAGGATGGTGCCGAGCAACGGCTTGTCGAACGCGAACAGCGCCATGAAGCCGAAATAGATCGCGATCATTGCAGCGCTCAGAATGAGCGCGACGGTTAGCCGTCGCTTGGCAAGTCTGTTGGCAAGTGCAACGCCGCTCGGCACCGGATTGGCATTGCCGGGAATCATCGCGTTCATATCGGCCCCCTCAAACCTTCAGCGCGCAACGCGTTGCGCCAATCCGACAAGCTTCGGCCGGGCCCCGCTGGAAGGGAACTATGGATTTTTGCAATCTGCTGTGCGCGGCTGCGGCACGGCATCGGCCAGCGAGATCTGCATGTCGGGATCCTGCTTCAGGGTATTCTTCAGGAACGCGCGGACGGCGCGGATGCGCGGGGCAAATTGCAGGTCGCTGTGCACATTGAGCCAGACCTCGCGAGCGGTGCTGGCAAGGTCTGGCAGCACGGGGATGAGGTCGGGCCGGTCCCTGGTGGCAAAGCTCGGCAGCATTACGATGCCGAGGCCGCCCGCCGCCGCATTCATCTGCGCGATCATACTGTTGGAGTGGAAGGCGACCTTCGGCTCCTCGATGACGTCGGCGAGCCAGCGCACCGAGTCGACCTGGACCAGGTCCTCGATATAGGACACGAACCAATGCTCCCCGAGCTCGCGCAGGCTTGCCGGCATGCCATGACGGTCGAGATAGTCCCGGCTCGCGAACAGTCCGAGCCGAAACTTGCCGATGCGCTCCGAGATCAGGCCCGGACCGGGCGGCCGGAAGAACGACACGAACAGGTCGGCTTCGCGCTTGTGCACGTAGACCGTCTGGGCTGACGTGACGAGCTCGACGCAGAGTTGCGGCGCGGTGCGCCGCAGTTTGGCGAAGCGTTGTGCCAAATAGAGCGAGGCGATCCCCTCCATGGTGGCGAGCCGCACCGTCCCGGCGAGCTCCTGGGTGTCGCTGGCGCTGGCCTCCTCGCGAATGGCGATCACAGCGCTTTCGACCCGCTCGGCATGACGCAGCAATCGCTCGCCGACCTCGTTGAGCCTGAGCCCGGTGCGGTGACGTTCGAACACCGCAATGCCGAGCGACGCTTCCATCTGGGCGATGCGCCGGCTGACGGTGGAATGGTCCAGCCGCAGCCGCTTTGCTGTCTGGCTCAAATTCCCGGCGCGGGCGGCGCAGAGAAACACCCGCAAATCGTCCCAGTTGATCGTATCGAACATGACCTGCCTCCGGATTGCGGCTCTTCTCGGTAAAGCAATTCCCGTTCCAGCGCCCGGCGGTTCCGATCCTTCGCAACCGACCTTGCGACAATTCCCATGCATGCCGCCAAGGCCGGGATGATACCGCTTCGCTCGCCTCGTCCTAGAGCTTTTCCGTTCCGATTGGATCGGAACGGAGCTCTAGATTTTGTTCTGACGCGTTTTCTTCAGGCGAACCGGTATCCACTTCGCTTGAAAACGCTCTAGCCGGGATTTCGACATGCTCCCTCGTTTCAAGGCTGCTGCTGTCCACGCCGCGCCCGTCTTCCTCGACAGCCGGGCCACCACTGCGAAGGCGATCGCCATCATCCGCGAGGCGGCCAGGGCCGGCGCCGAGCTGATCGCGTTTCCCGAAACCTACATTCCAGCGTTTCCGGTCTGGGCCGCGCTGTGGCCTCCGATCGACAACCACGACCTGTTCGTGCTCATGGCCGAGCAATCCGTGCTGCTGGACGGACCGGAAGTCGCGCAGCTCTGCGCCGAGGCGCGCGCCCTCGGTGTCACCGTCTCGATCGGCATCAGCGAGCGCTCGGCCGTCAGCGTTGGCGGGCTGTGGAATTCGAACCTGTTGATCGGCGAGACCGGCAACATCCTGATCCATCATCGCAAGCTGGTTCCGACCTTCTATGAGAAACTGGTGTGGTCGTCCGGAGATGGCGCGGGCCTTCAGGTCGCAGAGACGCGGCAGGGCCGGATCGGCGGGTTGATCTGCGGCGAAAATACCAACCCGCTAGCCCGCTTCGCGCTGATGGCGCAGGGCGAACAGGTGCACATCTCGAGTTGGCCGCCGATGTGGCCGACCCGGCGTCCGGCCGGCGGCGGCAATTTCGACAATGTCGCCGCCAACCGCATCCGCGCCAGCGCCCATTGCTTCGAAGCCAAGGTGTTCGGAATCGTGACCGCCGGCTACATGGATGCGGCGATGCGCAGCTTCCTCATTGAACGCGACAGTAGCATCGCCGAGGTGATCGACCGGACGCCACGCGCCGCGAGCTTCTTCGTCGATCCGACCGGCGTGGTGTTCGGCGATGAATTGCAGGATCAGGAGGGCATCGCTTACGCGGAGATCGATCTCAATCGCTGCGTCGAGCCGAAGCAGTTTCACGACGTGGTCGGCTACTACAACCGCTTCGACATCTTCGGCCTGACGGTCGACCGCAGCCGGCTGACCCCGGCACGATTTCGCGGTGATGAGCAGCTGGTCGCGCAAGCGCAGGACGACGCAATTCCAGCCGTCGATGTCGACGCTGGCTCGAACGGGCAGGGGCGCGACCTCACCGGGTTCAAGAGCGGTCGCATGTTTGGTGCCTGACGGCGGTTCGAGCGTCTGTGCAACTGCCAGGCGTCTGCGAAACACTCCTGCGAACCACTCCTGTTGCCAACGCGGGAATGTCTGACTACGCTTGCCCTGGTAAGCCCCAAGCGCTCGTCGACCGGCCGGACGCTCATGCCTAAATTCCTTCGCATCGGAGTCCATCAGTCGAACGTGTCTGGATACACTTCGAAAGCCTGGTGCATTCGCCGTACCGGCTCGACGGTGTTCCTGAAGTGGGGCGCGGTAGAGGTTCACGGCGCTGGGGCTGGGCGAAAGGTCTACTGGACGTTTTCGCCGCAGGAAAAAACCATTCGCTGCCGCACGGTGCAGCGTGCCCAGGACTACACCCGGGCCGCCATCGCGCGGCGGCGCAGCCATCGCTATGAGCCTCTGACCGGAAACATCGCGAACCGGCGCCGGACGGCCGATCGGGACTCAGAGCTCGAACAGGCGCTCGCCACGATCCTCTATGTCGACATCGTCCGATCCACCGAAAAGGCCGCGCGGCTCGGCGACACGCGCTGGGCGACGGTGATGAACCACTACTATGTCGCTGTGCGCAGAGAGCTGAAGGCCATGCGGGGCAAGGAAGTCGTGACGACGGGGGACGGCCTGCTGGCAACGTTCCGCGCGCCGGCGGCCGGCATCCGTTGCGCCACCGCAATCCGCGACGCCGTGCGCACGCTCGGGCTCGAGATCAGGGTCGGGCTGCACGCCGGCGAATACAAGGTGAGCGGGGCAGAGGTGATCGGTCTCGCGTTCCACATCGGCGCGCGTGTCGCCGCGAAGGCGCGGGCCGGCGAGGTGCTGGTCTCGAGCGCGGTCAGGGATCTGATGGCGAGGTCCGAAATCCGCTTCAAGGACCGCGGCGCGCACCAGCTCAAGGGCGTGCCGGAGCGCTGGCGGCTCTATCTGGTCGAGCACTGAGCCGTTCAGAGAGGTCATCGGTGCTGCAATGGGCATGCGGCCTACGCTAGCTATCCGCGCGTCATTCCGGGGCGCGGCTCTTTGGCGCGAACCCGGAATCCATCGTCTTCCGGCACTGCCCGGCCAATCGGTCAAAGGCGAGTTCGTGCGGCGTGTCGAGCATGTCGAGTTCTGCGAGCACATCCAGGCGCTGCGTCTCACGATCGGGCGTGGTTTGCATCAGGGTACCTCCGGCGGCGGCACTCTCTCCGAAAGGCGCTAACGAGGCGTTGATATTAGGCGCAAGTGCCGTCGGTGCAGCGTGCGTGCTGCTTCGCGTGCATGCTGCACCGGTTCCGGTATAGCCAGCAGGCGATCAGCCGGCGCGGTACACCGGGCTTTGCAATCCGTCGGGGTGCTTGTCGTCGATGGAGCTTGAATGTTTGCGGTCCGCACCGCTCTTGAAGCGCAGCGCCGGTTGCTCGATAACGCGCCATGTCGCGGCCGCCGCGATGATCGTCGCCGCGATCAGGAGGAGCGCGGCCGGGAAGCCGCGCCATCCGCAGGTGTGCAACAGAATCGCGATCGGCACGTGATGTAGATAGACGCCGTATGACAGGTCGTTGCCTGCGAGCAGCTTGGACAAATTGGTCCAGCTGAAGGCGACCGACATCACGCAGCAGGCAAGCAAGATGGTCAGCACGGTCGATTGCAGCGTTGGGTGATCATACACGATGCCGCTCTGGTCGCCGAACAGGGCGATCGCCTCGGCATAGAGCAGGACCCACAGGACGAACTTGCCGCGGAACAGCAGTTCGATTCGATGCCAGAGCAGAAAGAATACCGAGCCGATGCCGAAGAACCAGAAATAGAACAGCGGATTGATGAGGCGGGTGACCTCATCGGTCGTGGTCACATTGGCCAGATGGTGCGAATACAGGGTGAGGGCGAGAACCACGGCCAGCGAAGCCCATCGGCGGCGCATGATGGGCGGCAAAAAGATCACCGGGACGATCAGGTAGAAGCCCAGTTCGAGCACAACGGTCCACAGCGCAGCCCCGGGCAGGAATGGCATCGCCTCGTTCCAGGCGAAAGGGTATGGCGACAGCAGCCAGTCGGCGAGGGAATCGGAGCCGGTGGCGAGGATCACGGTCCAGTAACGCAGAAATTCTCCGCTGAGCAGCGCCCGCAGCGGCAACGCGCCGAACCCGACCAGCAGCGCGAGGATGATCGCGAGATTGAGCCACAGCGCGGGATAGATGCGCAGGCAGCGGTTGCGCAGATATGCGAATACGTCTCCGTCATTGCGAAAATACGTGCTGGTGATCAGGAAGCCGCTGATGATGAAGAAGATCGGAACGCCCGAGGTGTAGACCACCAGCAGCGGTATCGGCTTCGTCCACGGAACCCTGAGCCAGGCGGCATGCTGCAGCAGGACGTTGCAGGCTGCGAATAGCCGCAAAACGTCGAAATTATTCCTGTGGTCCACGTCGCCCCCAAGCCAGAGCGAACGCGCTCTTGGCATGCAGCGCGAGTTGTGATTGATCGTGTCAGGTTGTTTCGCGCCGTGGCCAAGGTTGCCATACGGGGCTTATCGCACCCTTAACGTGTGCTGCGACATTGCGTGCATCACCTCGTGCGGGCGACGTAGTCCGAGATGGTTAGCCTCGATTAACCAGCCTCGCTCATCCTTTCGCGTCAACCTTGCCGCTTAAGATTGTCGCAATCGGCAATAATTATTGAGTATCGTGCGGCCGGCGATTCCCGTTAAGGGACCGTGTCGCCGCTTCGGCAAATTTTCGGCGATTTTTGGGGACATTGAACCGCATGTGCGGCATCGTCGGTATTCTTGGACGCGCTCCGGTCGCGGAGCAATTGGTGGATTCGCTCAAGCGGCTCGAATATCGCGGCTATGATTCCGCGGGGGTCGCGACGCTGGAGAATGGCGCGCTGGCGCGGCGCCGCGCCGAGGGCAAGCTGAAGAACCTCGAGGCCCGCCTGGAGGCCAAGCCGCTCGGCGGCCACACCGGCATCGGCCACACCCGTTGGGCGACCCATGGCCGGCCGACCGAGAACAACGCGCATCCGCACGCCACCGAACGCGTTGCCGTGGTGCATAACGGCATCATCGAGAATTTCCGCGAGTTGCGCGAGGGGCTCGAGGCCAAGGGCGCGGTGTTTGCGACCGAGACCGACACCGAGGTCGTGGTGCATCTGGTCGACAATCTGCTCAAGGGCGGCGTCGCGCCGGTCGAGGCGGTGAGGGCGGTGCTGTCGCAGTTGCGCGGCGCGTTCGCGCTCGGCTTCATCTTTGCCGGCGAGGACGATCTGATGATCGGCGCCCGCAACGGTCCGCCGCTTGCGATCGGCCATGGCGAGGGCGAGATGTATCTCGGCTCGGATGCGATCGCGCTCGGGCCGTTCACCGACACGATCAGCTATCTCGAGGACGGCGACTGGGTGGTGCTGAACCGCAAGGGCGCCACCATCTTCGACAAGGACAACGCCATCGTCCACCGCGAGGTGATCAAGCACACCACCGCGACTGCGCTGGTCGACAAGGCGAACTACCGCCACTTCATGGCGAAGGAGATCCACGAGCAGCCGGAAGTGGTCGGGCACACGCTGGCGCGCTATGTCGACATGGCGACCGAGCGCGTCACCATGCCGGTCAAGCTGCCGTTCGACTTCAAGGATATCCAGCGCGTCTCGATCACGGCCTGCGGCACCGCGAGCTATGCCGGATTCGTTGCGAAATACTGGCTGGAAAAGCTGGCGCGGCTGCCGGTCGAGCTCGATGTCGCCTCCGAATTCCGCTACCGCGAGGCGCCGCTGCGCAAGGGCGATCTCGCGGTCTTCATCTCGCAATCCGGCGAGACCGCCGACACGCTGGCGGCGCTGCGCTACGCCAAGGCGCAGGGCGCGCACACGCTCTCGGTCGTCAACGTGCCGACCTCGACGATCGCGCGCGAAAGCGAGACCGTGCTGCAGACGCTGGCCGGTCCCGAGATCGGCGTCGCCTCGACCAAGGCCTTCACCTGCCAGCTGATGGTGCTGGCCTCGCTCGCGGTTGCCGCCGGCAAGGCGCGCGGCGAGCTGTCCGATGCCGACGAGGCCAAGCTGGCCCACGGCCTGGTCGAAATTCCGCGCCTGATGTCGGAAGCGCTGACCACCGAGCTGCAGATCGAGAAACTGGCGCGCGAAATCTCGAAATCGCGCGACGTGCTGTATCTCGGTCGCGGCACCAGCTATCCGCTGGCGCTGGAGGGCGCGCTGAAGCTGAAGGAGATCTCCTACATCCACGCCGAGGGCTATGCCGCCGGCGAGCTCAAGCACGGGCCGATCGCGCTGATCGACGAACACATGCCGGTCGTGGTGATCGCGCCCTACGACAAGGTGTTCGAGAAGACCGTCTCCAACATGCAGGAGGTCGCCGCCCGCGGCGGCAAGATCATCCTGATGACCGACGCCAAGGGCGCCGCGGAGGCGACCATTCAGTCGCTGGTGACGATCGTGATGCCGGACATGGGGGCGACCTTCGCGCCCATGGTCTACGCCGTCCCGGTGCAGCTGCTCGCCTATCATACCGCCGTGGTAATGGGCACCGACGTCGACCAGCCCCGGAATCTGGCCAAATCGGTCACGGTCGAATAGTCGCAAGCGGGGCCGGTACACGGCCCTTCAAAAATCCGCCGGAATGGCTTAGCTGGGTGGTGGACTACGGCCGCTTCGACGACCCTGGAACCGCAATGACCTCCAACCCAGTGCCTCCCGCCTCGACGGGTGAATTGCCCCCGGATGCCCCGCGCGGGCTGATGGCGCGTTTTCGCACCTATTTCCTGACCGGCCTGGTGGTGGCCGGGCCGGTTGCGATCACCCTGTATTTGACCTGGTGGTTCGTGAACTGGGTCGACAATCTGGTCCGCCCGTTCGTGCCGACGGCCTACCGGCCGGAAACCTATCTGCCGTTCGGGCTGCCCGGTTCCGGCCTGATCGTCGCGGTCATCGCGCTGACGCTGCTCGGCTTCCTCACGGCCAACCTGATCGGCCGCACCCTGGTCGATCTGGGCGAGCGGTTGCTCGGCCGAATCCCTGCGGTGCGCGCGATCTATCGCGGCCTGAAGCAGGTGTTCGAGACGCTGTTCTCGGGCAACGGCTCGAGCTTCCGCCGCGTCGGCCTGGTCGAGTTTCCTTCGCCCGGCATGTGGTCGATCGTGCTGATCTCGCAGGCGCCGAACGCCGAGCTCGCGGCCAGCCTGCCCGGCGAGGAGGAGCATATCTCGGTGTTCCTGCCATGCGCGCCGAACCCGACCACCGGCTTCTTCTTCTACGTGCCGAAGAGCAAGATCATCGAGATCGAGATGAGCACCGAGGATGCCGCGACGCTGATCATGTCGGCCGGCGTGGTGCAGCCAGGCTCCACCGATCAGAAGCGCGCCGCGGCGCTCGCCGGCATGGCCAACGCCGCGCGCATCGCCAACCAGGGGACGGCCAACCAGGCCTCGTTGCAGCCGGCGGCGCCGGCCAAGGTGGACGGCTGATGAGCCCGGAGACGCGCGCAGCGTCCGGTGAAGAAGCACGCTTGCTCACGTAAGATGCTTCCTGAACAGCGCGACCACGCCGTGAGGTGCGCTGTCGTCGAAGAACCGCTCCAGGTTCCGCGCCGTCTGGTCGGCGACCTTGGCGCTGCGCGGGAAGAGATCGTGTTCATATCGGGCAAGCGCGGCTTCGACATCGTCGGGACTGGCGATGAGGGCCCGCGCGAGCTCTGCGCCATCATACAGCGCAAGGTTCGCGCCTTCGCCGGCGAACGGCGACATCAGGTGCGCCGCATCACCGAGCAATGTCAGCCCTGGTATCCGCTTCCATCGATGGCCGACCGGCAGCGCATGGATCCGGCGTAGCACGGGATCGGTCTCACCGTCCGTAATCAACGCGGTAAGTTGCGGGGCCCATCCGCGGAATTGCCCGGCAATATGCGCCAGGCCAGCTTTCGCGTCGCTGACGTCGATGGAGTTGATCCAATCCTCTGGCTTGTTCAACGCCGCATAGGTATGCAGCGTTCCGTCCGCATAACGATGCGCCAGAATGGCTTTGCCCGGAGCGACCGCCATCAGCGTGCCGCTGCCGATCGCATCCGCGCTTGCCCTGTGGCGGGCATCGCCATCGAACAGGAATGTCTCGATGAACGAGATGCCAGTGTAGGCGAGCCTTGAATCCGACAGCAGCGGACGCACCTTCGACCACGCGCCGTCGGCACCGACGAGCACGTCCGATGTCACCGTGGCGCCATGCGCAAAGCCGATGTCGTGCCGTCCGTCAGCGCGCGGTGCGATCGACGTCACCTTGTGACCCCATCTGATCGCATCCGGAGGGATCGAATTGATCAGCATGCGCCGCAGATCGCCGCGGTCGACTTCGGGGCGATTGCCCTTGGGGTTGCCGGGATGGTCGAACAGGACCTGGCCGTCCTTGTCGACAATACGCTTGGCATCCTCGCCGGGGCGGACGAGGCCGAGGAATTGGTCAAGCAGCCCTGCGGCCCTGAGCGCGACCTGACCGTTATAGTCGTGAATATCAAGCAGGCCGCCCTGTGCCCTTTCGCTCGCGGAGCTCTCCGCTTCGTAGATTGTCGCTGCGAGGCCGTGGAGATGCAGAATACGTGCGAGAGTGAGGCCGCCAAGCCCGGCGCCGATGATTGTGATTGGATGTCGCATCTGTAGCGCTCCTGTGATCGCAAGCATGCAGCGTCCGGAGGCGCTGATCGCTGCGACGGGCCTGATGTTGTCAGGCGGTTGCTTTCGGAGACGCTGGCCGGACCACACGAGGCGCGTGGTTGGCGTGTACGCGACAGCTTGCCGGGCGTGCCGGTTCAGGCGGTCGTTTTTCGCGACGGCAGGACCAGTATAACGGTTTATCGCGCAAGGCAAGACCGAACGGTCGCGCCGAACCGGCCCGTCGCTGGTGGCTACCCCGCGCCGATCAGCGGCACGGCCTCATCGCGTTCGTAGAGGTAGAGCAGGACGCGCAGCGCTTCGCCGCGTTCGCCCTTCAGCTTCGGATTGTCCTTCATGATCCGCAGCGCCTCGTCGCGCGCCTGGGTGATGAGCTGGCCATGCACCTCGGAGCGCGCGATGCGGTAGCCGGGCAGGCCGCTCTGGCGGATGCCGAGCACGTCGCCTTCGCCGCGCAGCTTGAGGTCTTCTTCCGCGATCCGGAATCCGTCCGTGGTCTCGCGGATCACCTTCAGCCGCGCCTTCGACATCTCGCCGAGTGGCTCCTTGTAGAGCAACAGGCAGGTTGACGCCTCCGAGCCGCGGCCGATGCGGCCGCGCAGCTGATGCAGCTGCGCAAGGCCGAAGCGCTCGGCGTTCTCGATCACCATGATGGTCGCCGCCGGAACGTCGACGCCGACCTCGACCACGGTCGTCGCGACCAGCAACCCGATCTCATGCGCGGCGAATTGCGCCATCACGCGATCCTTCTCGGTGCCCTTCATCTGGCCGTGCACCAGGCCGACGCGATCGCCGAACCGCTTCTGCAGGGACTCGAAACGCTCGGTGGCGTTGGTCAGATGCTCGGTGCCTTCGGCTTCTGACTCATCGACCAGCGGACAGATCCAGTAGACCAGCTTGCCGGCGCCAAGCGCGCGGCCGACGCCGTCGATCACGTCCTCGATGCGGCTCATCGGCACCGCGCGGGTGTCGATCGGCTGGCGGCCGGCGGGCTTCTCACGCAGCTCCGAAACATCCATGTCGCCGAAATAGGTCAGCACCAGCGTGCGCGGGATCGGCGTCGCGCTCAGCACCAGCACGTCGACGGCTTCGCCCTTCGAGGTCAAGGCCAGGCGTTCGCGCACGCCGAAGCGATGCTGCTCGTCGACCACGGCGAGCGCCAGCGCCTTGTAGATCACGTCATCCTGGATCAGCGCATGGGTGCCGACCAGGAGGTCGATCTCGCCGGCCTCGAGCCGTGCCAGCAGCTCGCGGCGCTCCTTGCCTTTCTCGCGGCCGGTGAGGATTGCCACCCGCATTCCGGCGCTTTCGGCGAGCGGGGCGATGGTCTTGATGTGCTGGCGAGCCAGGATTTCGGTCGGCGCCATCAGCGCGGCCTGCTTGCCGGCTTCGGCAACGGCGGCGGCCGCCAGCAGCGCCACCACGGTCTTGCCGGAACCGACATCGCCCTGCACGAGGCGCAGCATCCGCACCGGCTGTTGCAGGTCCGCGATGATCGCTGCGACCGCCTCCTGCTGCGACCTGGTCAGCGCATAGGGCAGGGCGTCGATGATCTTCCTGCGCAGATGGCCGTCACCGGCGTTGCGCACGCCGGCCGGGCGGCGCAGCGTGGCGCGGATCAAAGCGAGTGCGAGCTGGCCGGCGAGCAGCTCGTCGAACGCCAGGCGTGACCAGAACGGGCCGTCGGGCAGGATGTCGGTGAGCTCGACCGGAACATGGACGCGGGTCAGCGCCTCCCGGATTGGAGGGAAGTTGCAACGGCGCAGCACCTCGGGGCTGATCCATTCCGGCAGCTCCGGCAGCTTGGTCAGCGCCTGCGCGATGGCGCGCCGCAGCGAGCCGATCGCAAGCCCCTCGGTCAGCGGATAGACCGGATCGATGCCGGAGAGTTTTGCAAAGCCGGCCTCGTCGACGACGCGGTCGGGATGCACGATCTGCGGGATGCCGTCATACATCGCCAGCGTACCGGAGACGTAGCGCTTCTCGCCGACCGGCAAGAGCTTCTCGACATAGCCGGGCTGGGCGCGGAAGAAGGTCAGCACGACATCGCCGGTATCGTCGCTGGCGTAGACCAGATAGGGCGCCCGCGAATTGCGTGGCGGCGGCGGGCGATGGCGGTCGACAGTGACCTCCAGCGTCACCATGGTTCCGACCACGGCATCGCGGATCTTCGGCCGCATCCGGCGATCGATCACGCTCGCCGGCAAATGCAGCAACAGGTCGACCAGCCGCGGCGTCTCGCTGCGGTCGAGCAGATAGCGCAACAGTTTGTCCTGCTTCGGGCCGACACCCGAAAGCGTCGTGACCGGGGCGAACAGCGGATTGAGCAGGGATGGGCGCATCGGCGTCCTTTACACACGACTCAGGTCATGCGCGCAAGGAAGCCCCAAAAGGCGGCGAATGAGGGCTGACATTGGCCATGGCCATCGCTATATCAAGCCCGCCCGGCACGTCCGGGCTTTTGGCGTTCGAATGGATTTGGGACATGACGGGATCGACACGATCGAGCAGCGGGCTCGATGACCGCCGCAAGCGGCTTTTGTTTCGCTGCTGGCACCGCGGCACCCGGGAGATGGACCTGATCCTCGGCCGCTTTGCCGATGCCGAGATCGCTGGCCTGTCCGATCAGGAACTCGGCGAGCTCGAGCATCTGATCGAGGTGCCGGATCCCGACCTCTATGCCGCGCTGACCGGCGACAAGGTGCTGCCGGCCCAATACGCCACCGCGCTGTTCGCCCGCATCAAGGCGTTCCGGGTCGCGGATCCCAGCGCATGAAGCAGCCGATGAAATTGCCGGCGGCGATGCTCGCGCCCGGCCGGGTGCTGACCATAGCCAACGTCGCCGAGGGCGCCGAGGGGCTCGTGATCTCCGACCTCGCGCGTGCCATCGCCGCGCAGCCGAAGCGGTCGGCGGTCAGCCTTGCCGTAGTGTGCCGCGACGGTGCGCGGATGCAGCAGCTCGCCCGCGCGCTGGAATTCTTCGCGCCCGATATCGCCGTGATCCAGGTTCCGGCCTGGGACTGCCAGCCCTACGACCGCGTCTCGCCGCATTCCGGCATCCTGGCGCAGCGCCTGACCGCGCTCGCCAAGCTCTCGCGCCTCGTCGGCAGTGACAAGCCGCTGATCGTGCTTACGACCGTGAACGCCGCCGTGCAGCGCGTGCCGGCGCGCGATCAGGTTGCCGCGCAGGCGCTGTCGGTCGCGCCCGGCAATGTGGTGCCGATGGACTCGGTCGTCGCCTGGCTCGAGCACAATGGCTACACCCGCTCGTCCACGGTGCGTGAGCCCGGCGAATACGCCGTCCGCGGCGGCATCCTCGATCTTTATCCGGCCGGCCTCGACCAGCCGGTGCGCTTCGACTTCTTCGGCGACAGCCTGGAATCGATCCGCACCTTCGATTCCGAGACCCAACGCACGCACCTCGACATGCGCGGCCTCGATCTGGTGCCGGTGTCGGAATTCCAGCTCACGACCGAGACCATCCGCCGCTTCCGCATGGGCTACGTCGCGGCCTTCGGCGCGCCGGAGCGCGACGACCAGCTCTATGAAGCGGTCTCCGAGGGACGGCGCCATCCCGGCATGGAGCACTGGCTGCCGCTGTTCCAGGAGCGGATGGACACGCTGTTCGACTATCTCGACGGCGCGACTGTCGCGATTGAGCCGCAGGGCGAGGACGCCGCGCGCGAACGCTTCACGCAGATTGCGGATTACTACGACGCGCGGCGCGAGGCGCTGGAGCATCCGGGCAGCGGCGCGATCTACAAGCCGCTGCCGCCCGACAGACTGTACCTGACCGAGTCCGAATGGACAAAACTGCTCGGCGAGGCGCCGCTGGCGCGGCTGACGCCGTTCGCGGTGCCCGAGGGCTCGCCGGACGTGTTCGATGCCGGCGCGCGGCAGGGCCGCAATTTCGCGCCTGAGCGTGCCGACACCAACGTCAACGTCTTCGAGGCCGTGGTCGGCCATATCGGCGCACTGCAATCGCAACGCAAGAAGGTCGTCGTCGCGCTGTGGAGCGAGGGCTCGCGCGATCGCATGGGCGCGATGCTGCGCGACCACAAGCTGCTCAATACGACGAGCGTCAACACCTGGCGGATCGTGCAGGCGACGCCGCGCAACGAGACCATGCTGGCCGTGCTCGGCATGGAATCCGGCTTCGAGACCGACGAATTCGCCGTCATCAGCGAGCAGGACATCCTCGGCGACCGCCTGGTGCGGCCGCGCAAGGCGAGCCGCAAGCTCGACAATTTCATCTCGGAAGTGACGAGCCTGGCGACCGGCGACCTCGTCGTGCATGTCGAGCACGGCATCGGCCGCTTTGTCGGCCTCCAGACACTGGAAGTCTCAGGCGCGCCGCATGACTGTCTCGAGCTGCATTATGCGGCGGAAACGAAACTGTTCCTGCCGGTCGAGAATATCGAGCTGCTGTCGCGCTACGGCTCCGACAGCGCCAATGTCGAGCTCGACCGGCTCGGTGGCGGCGGCTGGCAGGCACGCAAGGCCAAGCTCAAGAACCGCATCCGCGAGATTGCCGGCGAGCTGATCAAGATCGCCGCCGAGCGGCAGCTGCACGAGGCGCCGAAATTCCCGCTGCAGCCGCATGTCTATGACGAGTTCTGCGCGCGCTTCCCTTATGAGGAGACTGAGGATCAGCTCGGGGCGATCAATTCGACCTTGAAGGACCTCGAGATCGGCCGCCCGATGGACCGGCTGATCTGCGGCGACGTCGGCTTCGGCAAGACCGAGGTGGCGCTGCGCGCGGCGTTCGCCGTGGCGCTCGAAGGCAGGCAGGTCGCGGTCGTGGTGCCGACCACGCTGCTGGCGCGCCAGCATTCGCGGACCTTCACCGAGCGCTTCAAAGGTTTCCCGGTCAATGTCGCGCAGGCCTCGCGGCTGGTGTCGACCAAGGAGCTCAATCAGGTCAAGAAGGGATTGGCCGACGGCAGCGTCGACATCGTCGTCGGCACCCACGCGCTGCTCGGCAAGGCCATCAAGTTCAAGGATCTCGGCCTTTTGATCGTCGACGAGGAGCAGCATTTCGGCGTCAGCCACAAGGAGCGGCTGAAGCAGCTCCGCGCCCAGGTCCATGTGCTGACGCTGTCGGCGACCCCGATCCCGCGCACGCTGCAACTGGCGCTGACCGGCGTTCGCGAGCTTTCGATCATCGCTTCGCCGCCGGTCGATCGTCTCGCGGTGCGCACCTTCGTCGCGCCGCACGATCCCCTGATGATCCGCGAAGCGCTGCTGCGCGAGCGCTACCGCGGCGGGCAGGCGTTCTACGTCGTGCCGCGGATCGAGGACCTCGCCGGGGTCAAGGACTTCCTCGACAAGAACGTGCCCGAGATGAAGGTCGCCGTCGCCCACGGCCAGATGCCGCCGACCGTGATCGAGGATATCATGTCCGCGTTCTACGACGGCAAATACGACATACTGCTGTCGACCACGATCGTCGAGTCCGGTCTCGACATCCCGAACGCCAACACGCTGATCGTGCACCGCGCCGACATGTTCGGCCTCGCCCAGCTCTATCAGCTGCGCGGCCGTGTCGGCCGCTCCAAGCTGCGCGCCTATGCGCTGTTCACGCTGCCGGCGCAGCAGAAGATCACCGCGCAGGCGGAGCGGCGGCTCAAGGTGCTGCAATCGCTGGAGACGCTCGGCGCCGGCTTCCAGCTTGCCTCGCACGACCTCGACATCCGCGGCGCCGGCAATCTCTTGGGCGAGGAGCAGTCTGGCCACATCAAGGAAGTCGGCTTCGAGCTGTACCAGTCGATGCTGGAGGAGGCGATCGTCAACCTCAAGGCCGGCGTCGCCGAGCCCGCCGCCGACCGCTGGTCGCCGCAGATCACGATCGGCATGCCGGTGCTGATCCCCGAGGACTATGTCAACGATCTCAGCGTGCGGCTGTCGCTCTATCGCCGTCTTGCCGATCTCGACACCGACGAGGACATCGACGCCTTCGCCGCCGAGATGCGCGACCGCTTCGGCGTGCTGCCGGACGAGGTGCGCTATCTTTTCAAGGTCGCCGCGATCAAGGCCTATTGCCGCCGCGCCAATGTCGGCAAGGTCGATGCCGGCCCGAAGGGCGCCGTTATCGCATTCCGCGACAACAGCTTCGCGCATCCGGAGCGGCTGGTGACGTTCATCCGCCAGCACGGCCAGGCCGCCAAGGTGCGGCCCGACATGAAGGTGGTGTTCTTCCAGGAGTGGGACACGCCGGAAGAACGGCTTGCCGGCACCACGGAGATCCTGCGCCAGCTCGCCAACCTCGCGGAGAGCAAGAAGGCGGCGTAAGCCACAGTTCTCTCCGCGTCATTGCGAGGAGCGGAACGACGACGCAATCCATTCCTCCGCGCGCGCGAAGAGATGGATTGCTTCGCTTTGCTCGCAATGACGGTGTGAAGAAGTCGCGGACCTACGACGCCGCGCGCTCCGCTGCTCCGAACAGGCGCCCGAGCAGCGACTGGGCGGAATCGCCCGGCATCAGCGTTGCGACGCTGACGGCGGGTTCGGCGCGCGCGTCGCGGCGGCCGTTCTGGGTGTGGCGCATCACGCTGGCGAGGCGCCGCGTGATCGCCTGGGCATTGCGCAGGTCGGTGCCGGCGAATGCCACCACGAGCGAGCGGTCGTCGTACACCGCGCCGAAATCGGCCTGGCGCATCAGCCGGCTGATGATCCGCGCGCCGTCGAATTGCGCGCGCGGCTGCGTCGTGTCGAAGGTGAAGCGCGCCACCGAGAGCGCGCCGCCACGCTCGGAGGTCTGGTAGACGGCGGTTGCGAAATCGCGCTCGAACGCGGCCTTGGTGAGCAGGCCGGTGCGGGCATCGAGCAGGCCCTTGGCGTCGATCGCCTTGAGCATGCGGCCGAGCCGCGCCTCGAAGGCGTGCTGGCGGATCATCGGCAGCGCCATGTCGGCGACGCGGGTCGGACCGGCGGCGACGATCTCGAGATTGGGCAATTCGTAACGCGGCGTCAGCTCGCCCGAGGCGACGATGACCGGCAACGGGCGGAAGCGGACGTCTTCGGTCAGCACGGTCAGGAACGCATCCATCACGCGCGGCGTGAAGCCTTCGGCCAGCACGATGCCGTCGATGTCGCGGCTACTGAGATGCTTGGCGGCGGCCTCGATGCTGAGGGCACCGACCACGCCGGCGCGTTCGCCGAGCGCGACCGACAGGGTCGGATAGGCGCCGCCACGGCCGATCAACAGCGCAGTGGCCTCGCCGATGGGATCGATATCGGACATCGCGATCGGGGCTGGCGGTACCAAGCGGCGCATCACGGTCGCATGCAGCGCGCGAACACGTAAGGACGCGTTGAGCCGGGCGACCAGGCGGTCCGGCAGCCCTTTCTTCTGGAAGAACGCGATCACGGTGTCGGGCAGGGTGGTCGCGGGATCGATCGCGATCAGCGGCAGATAGGGCGCGCGGGCGGCCGCGCGCTTGGCCAGCCCCGCCAGCGTGACGAAGTCGACGCCCTCGGCGGCCGCGATGATCGCCGCCGGTTTGACCTGCTCGATGGCCCGTCCGACCTCGTTCCAGTCGGTGACCACGACCGGGAACAGCTTTGTCTCATCGAGGGCGGCGGCGAACGGCGGCTTTGCCGACGCCGATACGATGAGGACCGGACCTTGTTGAGACATTCGAACGCTCGAAACCAATGCTCAGGAACAGCAACGGCGGCGATGCTAGTGGGCATGGCTTAATGCGGCGTCAACACAATGCTAAGACTAACGCAATGATAAGATTTCAACTCGTTCCGGCGCCGTTACGGTCGCGAAAAGCTTCGACCATCAATAAGTTAAGCCCAAGTTCTGCGAGGGCGTCGCGGGCCCGCGCATTGTCCTGGGCCCGTCCGGCCAGCCGGTGGCCGCTGAGTCGGTCCGGCAAGGCCGTCAGCAGCGCGCCCTGGCCGAGGCGGCGCGACCATTCCTGCAACTCCTGGGCATGGAAACGGTAGCCGCCGACGGTCATCACCCCCGACGGCGGGGCGGTGATGTTGATGGCGCCGGTCACGCGATCGACCCGCGCGGCATATTCGGTGTCGACGTAATCGCGCGCCGGCGGCGCGATCAGGGTGTCGGCCGGCGGAGGCGGCGGCGCGTAGGCCGCGACCGGCACCATCGGGCCGCGCAGGCCGAGCGTGCCCTTCGGCGTCAGCAGGATCTCGCCGGCGATCGATGCGCCGGGCGCTTCACGCGGCGCGCTGTGCGGACCGGGCTTGATCGCGGCCGGCGCGCCGTCCTGGGCGTTGCGGCGGGCGCCGAACAGCCCGGCCTCGCCGAACAGATAGACGTCGGTCATGCTCACCCGCCGCGAGGTCCAGTGCGCGCTGGAGGCAACCTGCTCCGGCGTGCGCCAGAGGCCGATTACATTGCGCAAAGTGGGCAAGCGCTCCGACAGGCCGCGCTCGTCGAGCCGCAATGCGAGCTGCGCGGGTGCGATCAGCGTGTCGCAGCCGTGGTCGTTGAACTGGGCCTCGAACGTGTCCTCGTCGAACGGGTGATGCATGACGAGCGTTCCGCCCGACAGCAGCCAGATCACCAGCGAGGAGCAGATGCCGGCAAACGACATCGGCGCCAACGCCGCCATGACGGTGGCGCCCTGCGCCAGGTCGCTTTCCAGCGACATCGCGAGCCCGCCGGCGATCAGGCCGAAATGAGCGCGCGGCACCGGACGAAAGCCATCGCTGGTGACGTCGAAGGAGATCAGCGCCGGCTTGCGGCCGTCCTGGATCATCGGGCGCGAGGTCCTGGAGTCCCGCAGGATCGCTTCGTCCAGCGAGGCCATGCCTTCGGGCAGGTCAGTGCCGAAGCCACAGACGTGGCGGATCGAGAACGCCTCGGCCGCGGCGTTCATCGCGATGTCGGCATAGGAGACGCCGTCGATCTTGGCGCAGGTGACGATCGCCCGCGCCGCGGTGCGGTTGAGGACCGACGTCAGCTCGGCCTGTCGCCACAGCAGCGGCAACGGCACCACCACCAGGCCGACGCGATGGGCGGCCAGCACCGTCAACGCGAACTCGATCGTGCTTGGTAGCTGAACGGCGATCACCGTATTGGCCGGCAATCCGCTCTCGACGAAGTGGGCCGCGATTGCCGAGATCGCGCGGTCGGCCTGGGCATAGGTCAGGCGCTTGCGGGTCTGGCCGGTGACGCGCTGCTTGTTGAGCGGATCGACCAGTGCCAGCGCATCGGGTTGCCGTGCCAGGATGCGCTTGAACAGGGTATCGAGCGTTGGCGAGGTGATCGACTGGTTCACAGGGTCAACGTCGGTTGCATCGCTTCGATCGGACCGGGTCATGCCGCATCGCCTGGTCGATCATCGGGATTGCGCGCCGGGCTTCTGCCACCAAGTCTCCGGCAGGTAGCCCGTCAGCGCATTGGTCGAAGGCCGTTCTATCCGATTCCAGCGCGCGTTCCATTGCTCTCCCGCATTAAATAGGGGGATAGCGTAGCAGCCCGACATCAGGGCCCGGTCCAGCGCACGCACCGCCGAGACGAAGGCGGGCTGCTCCCGCGCCGCCAGCAGCGCCGCGATCATGGCGTCGATCGCCGGATCCTTGGCGCCCATGTAGTTTCTGGTGCCCGGCACGTCGGCGGCCTGGCTGCCCCAGTAGAACCACTGCTCGTTGCCGGGCGACAGCGACTGGTCCCAGCGGATTGGGACCATGTCGTAATCATAGGCGACTCGGCGCTGCTCGAACTGCACCGCGTCGACCACCCGCACCGCGGCGTCGATGCCGGCCCGCTTCAGGTCGCGCTGATAGGCCAGCGCGATCCGCTCATGCTCGCGGGTCGTGACCATGATCTCGAAGCGCAGCGCCGTCCCAGTCGACCGCTGCTTCAACACCGTGCCGTCGAGCGCATAGCCGGCGTCCGCCAGGAGCTTGAGCGCATCGCGAAGCACACTACGGTCGCGTCCCGAGCCGTCGGTGACGGGAAGGCGGTAGCGGCCCTCGAGGATGTCGGGGGCAATGTGCGAGAGGTACGGCTTGAGCAGTTCGCGCTCGCGCTCGTCGGCGGGGCGGCCATAGGCCGACAATTCGGAACCGGCGAAATAGCCGCCGGAGCGCGAATAGAGTTCGAAATAGTAGTTGCGGTTGATCCATTCGAAATCGAACAGCATCAGCAGCGCCTGGCGCACCCTGATGTCGGCAAATTTCGGCCGCCTTGTGTTGAACACCAGATATTCTGATGGTGCCGGCGTGCCGATCTTGACGGGATCGCGGATCACGTCGCCGCTCTTGATCGCCGGGAAGTCATAGCCCTCGTGCCAGCGCAGCGGCTCGGGCTCGGTCCTGAAGTCGTACAGGCCACGCTTGAACGCCTCGAACTGTCCATTGGCGTCGCGGTAGTAATCGAGCCTGATCTCGTCGAAATTCCACAGGCCGCGATTCACCGGCAAATCGCGCCCCCAGTAATCGGGGTTGCGGGTGAAGGTGACGCTGGCGCCGGGCTTGACGTCCGCAACGCGGTACGGACCGGAGCCGATCGGCGGCGCCAACGTCGTCTCCTCGAATTTGGCGACATCGGTGGCATGGCGCGGCAGGATCGGCATCAGGCCGAGAATTAGCGGCAATTCGCGATCCGCAACGCCGCCGAAATCGAACCGCACCGTGAGCGGGTCGAGCACTTCGGCCTTTGCGACTTTCGAATAATACTGGTGATGCAGCGGACGGCCGTGATCGCGCAGCAGCTCGAGCGAGAACACCACGTCGTCGGCCGTGACCGCGTGCCCGTCGGAGAAGCGCGCGCGGGGATCGATACGGAATGTCACATAGCTTCTGGCGTCGTCGGTCTCGACGCTGCGGGCGAGCAGGCCGTACAGCGTGAACGGCTCGTCATTGTTCCGGGCCATCAGGCTTTCGTAGACATAGCCGCGCTCATAGGCGTAGCCCCTGAGCTGCTGCACGGCGAGGCCCCTGACGATCAGGGGATTGAGGCTGTCGAACGTGCCGTCCCGGGGGCTCAGCACCAGGCGGCCGCCCTTGGGGGCGTCCGGATCGGCATAGGGCAGGTGGGCGAAGTCCGCCGGCAGCGCGGGAGCGCCATGCATCGCGAGGGCATAGCTCTCGGCCGCCGCCGCGGGGGAAAGCCCGCTCGTCAGCAGACCCAGGACGAGTGCCGAAACAAACGCCAAGCCGCATGCCAAGCCGAGCCGGACGACGCGCCCGGGAACAGGTGTGTGAGGTGCGGGATCTGATTCGCGGAACGTCACGCCGGGAGGTTTATCACAGGGCGCTGAAACCCGTCGCCACATGGGCGCAAATACGGTTGTCGGCATTGATCTTTCCGCGCGCCGCTGTATTGAAGGCGTGCAATTCGATAGGCGGGAACGCCAGTCACGTATCCGCCTCAATTGACGAGGAGACAGCCGCGCGAGCAGCTGTGTTTCGCGGCTATGTGTCGGCGCCTGCAGCGGTTTCGGGCGCCGTCGTTCAGAAAGGGTTTTCCGCAATGAATTTCCGTATCTTGGCCGCCCCGGTCCGGCCGCATGGGCGCATTGTTGCCCTGATGGCGGCGACGGCATTGTCTGCAGCGCTCCTGGTTCCTGCCGCTCAGGCCCAGCAGCCGGCAGCGCCGGCGCCTGCGGCACCGAAGGCAGCGCCCAAGGCGGCACCAAAGGCAGCTCCGAAGGCTCCGGCAGCCCAGGCACCCGCAACCCCGGCACCGGCACAGGGTCAGGCGCCCGCGGCGGCCGCCGGCCAGCAGCCGCCCCAGGATCAGCAAATCCAGCTGATCTACGCTCCCTGGACCAAGTTCTGCCTGAAGGGCCAGGAAGCCAACGCCAAGCAGGTTTGCTTCACCGGCAAGGACGGCCGCATCGAGTCGGGCCAGCCGGTGATCGCCGCCGTGATCATCGAGCCGGAAGGCGAGCCGAAGAAAATCCTGCGCGTCACGCTGCCGCTCGGCATGCAGCTCGTGCACGGCACCCGCATCATCGTCGACAACAACCCGCCGCAGCAGGCGCCCTATGTGATCTGCTTCCAGAACGGCTGCATGTCGGACTATGAGGCAACCCCCGAGCTGATCGCCAACATGAAGAAGGGCCAGAACCTCGTGGTCCAGGCGATCAATTCGAACGGCGCGCCGCTGACCTTGCCGCTGCCGCTCAACACCGAATTCGCCAAGGCCTATGACGGTCCGCCGACCGATCCGAAGGTGTTCGAGGAAAACTCGAAGAAGCTGCAGGAAGAGCTGCAGAAGCGCGCCGAAGAGCAGCGCAAGAAGCTGGAAGGCGCGGGCGGTGGCTCCGCGCAGGCTCCGGCGCCGGCCAACCCGGCGACCAAGTAAAAACGATAGGAACTTCGATCACGCGTTCAAGAAAGCGCGAGATCGTCGCAAGCAAAAGGCGCCCGCAAGGGCGCCTTTTTTGTCATGCGATACAGACTGGCTGATGGCAGCCTGCTGCGCTGGTGATCGTGCGCATCGTGTGCGATGTTGGCTGAAGGGCACTGCGGTTGCGTCGCGCCGTGAGCGCTTATCGCCGGTGTCTTGTCCGGACAAATCCGGCGTCGCAGCACAATCATAAATCCGATACGGGAGGCCAGACGAAAGCGCGGGACACGCGCCTTCGATGCGCCGACGCGCGTGGTTGTTCGTGACCGCTGGCCGCCATTCGCAGTCATGGAAGTCGCGCAATGTCCCAGCAAGTCAGCACGCAGCGTCGGCAACCGGTCTCCCGGCCCACAGAGCCGCCGGTCGCCGCGGCTGCGGATGATGCGGGTATCCGTCTCAACCAGGACAACGTCCCAGGCAGCTTTCATCCCGCCATCGTCCATCTTGCGCTGGCGATGGGTGGGTTCGCGATCGGCATCGCCGAATTCGCCACCATGAGCCTGCTGCCGTTTTTCGCCCACGATCTCAACGTCAGCGAGCCCCAGGCCGGCCACGCGATCAGCGCCTATGCGCTCGGCGTCGTGGTCGGCGCGCCTGTCATCGCCGTGCTGTCGGCGCGGATGACACGGCGCAATCTCTTGATCGCGCTGATGGGCTTCTTCGCGCTGATGAACGGCCTCTCCGGCCTCGCGCCGGACTATCACACAATGCTGGTGTTGCGCTTCCTCGCGGGGCTGCCGCACGGCGCCTATTTCGGCATTGCGATGCTGGTCGCGGCCTCGCTGGTGCCGATGGACAAGCGCACGGCGGCGGTCGGCCGCGTGATTCTCGGCCTCACGATCGCGACGACGATCGGTGTGCCGCTGGCCAATGGCGTGGGGCAGGTGATCGGCTGGCGCTGGGCGTTCGCGATCGTGGCCGGCCTCGCGCTCCTGACCGCGATCCTGGTGCTGATCTTCGCCCCGCGTGATGCCGCCGACACCAATGCGAGCCCGCTACGCGAATTGTCGGCGCTCGGGCGCAAGCATGTCTGGCTGACGCTTGGGATCGGCGCGATCGGCTTCGGCGGGCTGTTCTCGGTCTACACCTATCTGGCGTCGACCATGCTGGCGGTGACGCATACATCGCCGGCGCTGGTGCCGGTCACGCTGTGCGTGTTCGGCGCCGGCCTCACCGCCGGCAACCTCATCGTGCCGCGCTTCGCCGACCGCGCGCTGATGGCGACCGCGGGCGGGCTGTTGCTGTGGTCGGCGGCGACGCTGGCGCTGTATCCGCTGGCGGCCGGCACTGTCTGGACGTTGAGCGCCGACGTGTTCCTGATCGGGCTCGGCGGGGCGCTCGCCACGGTGTTGCAGACCCGGCTGATGGATGTGGCCGGCGAGGCGCAGAGCCTTGCCGCCGCGCTCAACCATTCCGCCTTCAATGTCGCCAATGCGCTCGGCCCGTGGCTCGGCGGCATGGCGGTTGCGGCAGGCTATGGCTGGACCTCGACCGGCCTCGTCGGTGCAGGACTGGCGCTGGCAGGCTTTGTGGTCTGGGCGATCGCGGTAGCGCTGGCCAAACGCGAGGGCGTGTGAACGCGGCCGTGCCAACGCCGCAGCATTCGCAGGGCCGGGGCGCGTCAGTTCAGCGAGGGATTGCGCGGACGGTAGCCGCCGGACTTGTCCTTGATGAAGATCTCCGCCACCTGCGAATGCCGGATCGGCTCGCCGGAATCGTCCGGCAGCAGGTTCTGCTCCGAGACATAGGCGACGTACTCGGTCTCCGAGTTTTCCGCGAGCAGATGATAGAACGGCTGGTCCTTGTGCGGCCGCATCTCCTCGGGGATCGACAGCCACCATTCCTCGGTGTTGTTGAACTCCGGGTCGATATCAAAAATCACGCCCCGGAAGGAGAACACCCGGTGACGGACGATCTGCCCGATCTGAAACTTGGCGGTGCGCGCTTTGATCATGGTTCGTCGATAGACCAACATTGTGGCCGATGCTAGGGGCTAAGCTTCGAATTAACCTTCGATTTACCGATTCCAGCCCTGCAAAAACCACCCGAAAACCGGCCGAGAAACTACTTTCAGAATGATCGATATCCTCAATCTAGCCTTGCCGTATTTCGGCTTGATCTTCATCGGTTACGCGTGCGGAAAAGCCAAGGGTTTGCCCGAGAGTGGGCTCGCCTGGATGAATTTCTTCCTGCTTTACGTTTCGTTGCCGGCGCTGCTGTTCGGGATCATGTCCAAGACCCCGTTTGCGGAGCTGAACAACCCGCCTTTCCTGATCGCGACCACGCTCGGCACCGTGACCGCGTTTTTCCTGGCGATGGTCGCGGGCAAGCTGATCGGGGGCCTCTCGCTGCGCGAGGCGACCTTGGCCGGCCTGTCGGGCGCCTACGGCAATATCGGCTATATGGGGCCAGGCCTCGCGCTCGCCGTGCTCGGCGCCAAGGCGGCGGCGCCGACCGCGCTGATCTTCTGCTGCGACAGCATCTTCCTGTTCTCGATCGTGCCGCTGCTGATCGAGCTCACCGACCGCGACCATCCCTCGCTGCTGCATGCGTTCGGCGTGGTGCTCAAGCAGATCGTGCAGAACCCGCTGATCATGTCGGCGGTGTTCGGCGCGCTGGTCGCCGCGTTTCACGTCCCGATGCCGGTCGCGCTCGACCGCACCATCCAGTTCCTGGAGAACGCGGCCGCGCCGACGGCGCTGTTCGTGCTCGGCATCACGGTGGCGCTGCGGCCGTTCGAGCGGGTGCCGTGGGAGGTGCCGGGCGTGGTCGCGATCAAGCTCTTGATCCATCCGCTGCTGGCCTTCGCCCTGATGCTGCTGTTCGGCCCGTTCGCGCAGCCCTGGGCGGCGACCGCGGTGCTGATGGCCTCGCTGCCGCCGGCGCTCAACGTGTTCGTGATCGCGCGGCAGAACGACACTTGGATCGAGCCGGCATCGGTCGCGGTCTTGATCGGCACCTTCGCCTCGGTGGTCACGCTGACCAGCGTGATGTGGTTCATCCAGAGCGGCCGGCTGGTGTTTCCCTAAGACGTGACGAACTTGAGTTGAACCGGTCCGATGCGGATCCGGTTCACCTCTCCCCATTGGGGAGAGGTCGATTTGCGCAGCAAATCGGGTGAGGGGCCGCAACTCCCACGATAGACCGTAATCCCTCACCCGGCGCTACGCGCCGACCTCTCCCAAGGGAGAGGTGTAGCCTAGCGCCGCCAGGACGGCGCGAGGCCCTCGCGCATCGCGAGCCGCCGCAGCGGGCCGAAGGCGCCGAGCAGATGCAGGCCGGCGGCGCGCGCTGTCTGTACGCCGAGGAAGTCGCTGAGCAGCGACCGGTTGGCGATGTCGATCGCCCAGGTCCGGCTGGCAACGTCCGGACGCCGCGCCGCCTGGTAGCGCGACAGCACGTTTGGCGCGCCGGGATCCTCGCCGCGGCCGATCGCCTGGCCCACGATTTCGGCGATATCGGCCGCGTCGCGCAGCCCCATGTTGAGGCCCTGCGCGCCGATCGGCGGCAGCACATGGGCGGATTCCCCGACCAGCGCGATCCGGTCTTTTGCAAATTGCCGCGGCCGCTCGATCGCGAGCGGAAACACGTGACGGCCGCCCTGGACCTCGACGCGCCCGAGGATCGAGTGCGACTGGCGCTCCGCCGCGACGGATAGTTCGTCGTCGCTGAGCGCCTTCAGTCGTTCGGCCTCCTTGGGCGAGGAGACCCAGACCACGCTGCTTCTGTTGCCGGCGAGCGGCACGAACACGCAGGGGCCGTGCTCGGTGTGAAACTCGGTCGAGATGTTCTGATGCGGCCGGCTATGCGTGATGTTGAAGGTGAGGGCGGACTGCCCGAGCGCGCGGCTCGTCACCGCGATGCCGGCGGCCTCGCGCGACAATGAATTGCGGCCCTCGGCGCCGACCACGAGCCGTGCCCGGAGCGATTGGCCCTGCTGCGTCGCCACGGCGACTGCGGCATCGCCCGGCTGCACCGAGGCCGCCTCGTCGTCGAACCGGGTCAGCGCGGCCAGTTCGCCGGCGCGCTCCTCGATCGCTGCGACCAGCGACCGGTTGTCGATGTTGAAGCCGAACTGCTCGCGGCCGATCTCCTCGGAGGAGAACCGCACCTCCGGCGCGCGGATCAGGCGGCCGGTGTCGTCGACCAGGCGCATGGTCTTGAGCGCCGCCGCTTTGTCGCTGCAGCGCCGCCAGACGTCGAGCCGTTCCAGGATCTCGGTCGAGCCGCCAAGCAGCGCGGTGGTCCGGTTGTCGGCATAGGGAGCGCGGCGCGCCAACAGCGCGGTCCGCGCGCCGGCGTCGGCCAGCGCGATCGCGGCCGTCAAACCGGCCGGACCGCCGCCTATTACGATAACGTCATAATCCTGCGAGCTGTCGGTCATATCAGGGACATTTGACATGCTTGGCCCGATTTTCAAGCCATTGCTAACCACCAAGAGTTTCCAACGCTTTGCGCGGCCGAACGCCGCAACAGCGCATATGCAAAGGGCGCCGATTCCTGATAGCACTTCCGCCGATGGAGCATTCGAGCCAGCCCGATACGTTGCCAGAACGGAAGCGGACCGCCGCATTCTCCGTTCATATTTTCACGGCGCTCGGCGCCGGCGTCGCGCTGCTGGCGATGCTGGAAGCCGTGCGCGAGCACTGGGCCAACATGTTCGGCTGGCTCGGGGTGGCGCTGATCATCGACGGGATCGACGGCCCGCTGGCGCGCCGGCTCGACGTGGTGCGGCTGCAGCCGAACTGGTCGGGCGAGGTGCTCGACCTGGTGGTTGATTTCGTCACTTATGTGTTCGTGCCGGCCTATGCGATCACCGCGAGCGGCATGCTGCTGCCGCTGGCTGCGCCGATCCTCGGCATCGGCATCGTGGTCTCCAGCGCGCTGTATTTCGCCGATCGCCGCATGAAATCCGACGACAACCATTTTCGTGGCTTTCCGGCGCTGTGGAATGCGGCGGCGTTCTATTTGTTCCTGCTGCATCTGCCGCCGGTGCTGTCGACCATCGTGGTCGCGATCCTGATCGCGCTGACCTTCGCGCCGTTCCACGTGCTGCACCCGTTGCGCGTGGTGCGGCTGCGCTGGCTGACGCTGTGGCTGCTCGGCGCCTGGGCGCTGCTCGGCATGTACACGCTTGCCAACGATTTCGTCGTCGGCCCCTCGATCACCTTCGGTCTCTGCGCCATTGCCGTCTACATCGTCGGCAGCGACACCGTGATCCGCCGGATGAAAGCCTTCAGAGCATGATGCAATTGATCACCAGCCCGGAAGCCTGGGCTGCGCTATTGACCCTGACTGCGCTCGAGATCGTGCTCGGCATCGACAACGTCATCTTCCTGTCGGTGCTCGTCTCGCGAATTCCGCAACCGCAGGCCAACCGCGCGCGGCAGATCGGCCTGCTGCTGGCGCTGGTGTTCCGCATCATCCTGCTCAGCGTTCTGGTCTGGTTGATCGGGCTGACCCAGCCGGTGATCGCTTTCGCGAACGTCGGGCTGTCCTGGCGCGACCTCATTCTGATCGGTGGCGGCCTGTTCCTGATCGCCAAGGCGACCCACGAGATCCACGCCGAGGTCGAGGCGCGTGACGGCGAGGCGACCGACAAGCCGAGCCCGAACGCGTTCTTCTGGGTGATCGTGCAGATCATCGTCATCGACCTGGTGTTCTCGCTGGACTCGATCATCACCGCGATCGGGATGGCGCAGGACATCGAGATCATGATCGCGGCGGTCGTGATCGCCTGCGCCATCATGTACATCTCGTCCGGACCGGTGGCGCGGTTTGTCGCGGAGCATCCGACCACCAAGATGCTGGCGCTGGCCTTCCTCGTGCTGATCGGCGTGGCGCTCGTGGCCGACGGCTTCAAATTCCACATTCCACGCGGCTACATCTATTTCGCAATCGCGTTCTCGGCGGCGGTCGAGGCATTCAACGTGCTGGCCAGGCGCAACCGCAAGAAGGCGGCCAGCTAGATCCAAGTTCCAGGCGGCTTGGTTGACAAGCCAGCGCCATTGGCATTCGCTTGCCTGGCGCTGATATCTGAGGGGAGCGACGACATGACCAAGGCTGTGCGCGTGCACAAGGTGGGGGGCCCGGAAGTCCTGACCTATGAGGACGTCGAGGTCGGCCCGCCGGGGAACGGCGAGGTCCGGATCCGCCAGCATGCGGTCGGGCTGAATTTCATCGACGTCTATTTCCGTACCGGCCTCTACAAGGCGCCCGGCCTGCCGTTCATCGCCGGCAACGAGGCCGCGGGCGAGGTTTTGGCCGTGGGCCCCGGCGTGACCAATTTCCATCCCGGCGACCGCGTCGCCTACTATTACAACCTCGGCGGCTACGCCTCCGAGCGGGTCATCCCGGCGGACAAACTGGTAAAACTGCCCGACCATATCACCTATGAGCAGGGCGCCGTGCTGATGCTCAAGGGGCTCACGGTCTGGTATCTCCTGCACAAGACCTTCAAGGTCGAGCAGGGCCATCGGGTGCTGATCCACGCTGCGGCCGGCGGTATCGGACTGCTGGCCTGCCAGTGGGCCCACGCGCTCGGCGCGCATGTCATCGGCACCGTCGGCTCGAAGGCCAAGGCCGATCTCGCGCTCGCCAATGGCTGCGACCACGTCATCCTCTACAACGAGGAGAACTTCGTCGAACGCGTCAAGCAGATCAGCCGCGGCGAGCTCTGCGACGTCGTCTATGACGGCGTCGGCAAGACCACCTTTCCGGGATCCTTGTCGTGCCTGCGGCCGCGCGGCCTGTTCGTCTCGTTCGGCAATGCATCGGGCCCGGTGCCGCCGTTCCCGCTCGCCGAGCTCAACAACCACGGCTCGCTGTTCGCGACGCGGCCCAAGCTCAACGACTATGTCGGCACCCGCAAGGAATTGCTCGAAGGCGCCGACACGCTGTTCGCCGCCGTGATCAACGGCAAGCTGCACGTGCCGATCAACCATGCCTATGCGCTGAAGGATGCGGCCAAGGCGCATACCGACCTGGAGAGCCGTGCGACGACGGGGGCGGCGATTCTCAGGCCGTAGCAGACCATCATCATTCCGGGGCACGCGAAGCGTGAACCCGGAATCTCGAGATTCCGGGTTCGATGCTTGCGCATCGCCCCGGAATGACAGTCATCATCAAGCCACCCGCCGCGCCGCACCGACCTTCGTCAGCACCGTGTCCAGGCAATCAATGACCGCGGAGATCTCCTCCCGCGTGACGTTGAGCGCCGGCATGAAGCGCAGCGTGTCCGGCTGCGGCGAGTTGATCAGCACGCCGGCCGCAAACGCCTCGGCGACCACGGCCGCGCCGATCGGCATCTTGAGATCGAGCGCGAGCAACAGGCCGCGGCCCCTGATCTCGCCGAGCCCATGCCGCGCCGACAGCCGCTGCAATTCGCGCTCCAGCAGCAAGCCGGAATCGGCAACCGATTTCAGGAAATCGGGCTTGCCGATCTGATCGAGCACCGCAAGGCCGGCGGCGCACATCAGCGGGTTGCCGTTGAAGGTGCCGCCCTGATCGCCGTGGTCGAAGCACGAAGCATGCTCGGTCGCGAGCAGCGCCGCGAGCGGCACGCCGCCACCAATGCCCTTACCGAGCGTCATGATGTCGGGCGCGATCCCGGCATGCTCATAACCGAACAGCTTTCCAGTCCGGCCCATGCCGGTCTGGATCTCGTCGAAGATCAAGAGCAGGCCGCGTTGCTGGGTCAGCGCGCGCAACTCCTGCAGAAACTGATCCGTGGCGGGCCAGACACCGGCTTCGCCCTGGATCGGCTCCAGCATCACCGCGACCGTCGACGCAGAGATCAGCTTGCGCACCGACTCGATGTCGTTCAGCTTCGCTTTTCGGAAGCCCGAGACCTTCGGCTCGAACAGCGGCTCGAACGCCTTCTTGCCCGAGGCCGACATGGTCGCGAGCGTGCGGCCGTGGAAGCCGCCTTCGAAGGTGATGATCTCGTGCGCGCCACCCTTGTACTTGGCGCCGAATTTGCGCGCGAGCTTGATCGCGCCTTCATTGGCCTCGGCGCCGGAATTGGCGAAGAACACCTGGTCGAAGCAGCTGTTCTGGACCAGCGCCTTTGCCAGCTTCAGGCTCGGTTCGTTGTAGAACGCGGGGCTCGGGGTCAGCAGCCGCCGCGCCTGCGCAGCCAGCGCGTCGGCGATGGCCGGCGGCGAATGGCCAAGCGCGTTGACGGCCCAGCCCTGCACGAAATCGAGATAGCGGTTGCGGTTGTTGTCCCACAGATACGAGCCGGCGCCGCGCACGAACACGACCTCGGGGCGGGCGGTGATGTCCATCAGCGCCTCGAACGGATGGGTAGCGTTGGTCATGTCGATCTCCTCTGGGGTCGGTGTGGGAAAAGGGCAGGCCGAAAAGCGAGAAGGCCGCGCTTTGGGGGCGCGGCCTTCTCGAAAACCCTGGCTGATGTCAGCTCATCAGCGATGGCGTCGGACACGGCGCGGCCCAGCATCGTCGCGGGAGCGACGACGGCAGATGGCGCGGCGGTGGGTCCGGTTCAGCTTCATGGCGCAGGGCCATACAGCGAGAAGGCAGGCCATGTCAAGCGCCGACGAAGTGTCACTCGACGCCATAGCGCGCGAATTCCGCGGCGATGTCGGGCTGAATCGCCTCGGCGGCAGCAATGTCGGCCTGCGCCGCAGCGGCGTCGCCCGTCTTGCGCCGCGCGACGCCGCGGCCATAGAGCGAGCTCGCGAGCTTCGGCTTGATCTTCAGCGCCGCATCGAAATCCGCAATCGCTGCGTCAGGTTCGCCGAGCTTGAGGCGGCAGATTGCGCGGCTGTCGAGCATGTAGGGATCGTCCGGATTCCATTGCAGCGACTGCTCGCAATCCGCCAGCGCCTGCTGCGCCTGGCCCAGGATCACCCGCGTCAGGGCAACGCGCATTGAGCGCGGCCGCATATTTCGCATTGAACTTGATCGCGTTGCTGAAATCGTCGAACGCCCGCGCGTAGTCCTGCCGTCCGAGATGGAGGTTGCCGCGCGCGTAATAGTCGCGGTAAACGGCCGGATCGAGCCGCAGCGATTGATCGAGATCGGCGAGCGCCCGATCGACTCGCCGCGATCGCGAAACAGCCGGGTGCGGTTGCCATAGGCCGGTGCGTAGCGGGGATCGAGCCGGAGCGACGTGTCGTAGTCGGCCAGCGTATCTATCTCTGCCCTCCCGGAACTTCGGCGCAATTGACGCCGGATGGCCTTCGCGTCCGTCCACTTGCCGGGAATCCGATCAGTTGGCTTCAAGTGCCGGATGACCTGCTGGGGAGCATGTCCGAGACATGGCCCTTCGTTACTCCTCCAGCTCCTTGAGAATGCGGTTCCGGTGCTGAATGTGCTGCGCCTGGGACGCATGGAAGTTGTCCAGCAGCTTCTGAGCCTCGTCGGCATTGTGGCCCCGTCGCAACATGCCGCGTATCCGCTCCTCCTGCTCAGCAATGTGTCGCGCGCCTTGCGCGATGTGCCGCTCGGCGTCTTCCAGGTGTCTGAGCTGCATGGCGCGGTCCATGCGAGAGCTTACCCCCCCCCCCCCCCAAAAAAAGCCAAACGGTAAATCGCACCCTAACCGTCGTCGGCTTCTCGCAACTGGGTATTGCACCCAGCGAAGGTGTTTGGAGATGGACACTGCAGGATTTCCAAGCACCGCTCGATGTTTTCAAGGGAGCGCCGGATCACCTGCTGGTCCATCGCCCGGTCAGGACGAGTCTGTCATGCAGATGACGAGCCGAGAGCCTGAATTTGGGGTGGGCGGGTCATTCGCTGCGGACCTAAGGCGGGCCCACGGTACCCCCCATGGCCGCAAGTCACGCGGCGGTCTGACGAGCAAAATCCACGCGGTGGTCAACTCGCGTCAATCAGGCTATGGCTGCGCCTTAATGAGTCCCGCGTCCTAGAATCCCGCGACGCTGCCGTGCAAATCGTATTCGTCGGAGCGCTCGATCCTGGCGGTGACGATCTCGCCGACTTTCAGCGGACGGCGGCTGGTGAGGTAGACCGCGCCGTCGATCTCGGGCGCATCGGCCTTTGAGCGGCCCTTGGCGACCGTCGGGCCGACCTCGTCGATGATCACCTGCTGGCGGGTGCCGACCTTGCGCTTCAGGCGCCGCGCCGAGATCTTCTGCTGCCGGGCCATCAGCGCATTCCAGCGCTCCTGCTTGACCTCCTCGGGCACGGCATTGCCGATCGCGTTCGACGTGGCGCCGGCGACCGGCTCGTATTTGAAGCAGCCGAGGCGGTCGATCCCGGCTTCATCGAGCCAGTCGAGCAGATAGGCGAAATCGGCATCGGTCTCGCCGGGGAAGCCGACGATGAAGGTGGAGCGCAGCGTCAGCTCGGGGCATTGCTCGCGCCACTTCTGGATCCGCGCCAGCGTCTTCTCCTGCGCAGCCGGGCGCTTCATCGCGCGCAGCACGTCGGGGCTCGCATGCTGGAACGGGATGTCGAGATAGGGCAGCACCTTGCCTTCGGTCATCAGGCCGATGACCTCGTCGACATGCGGGTAGGGATAGACATATTGCAGCCGCACCCAGGCGCCGAGCTCGCCGAGCTCCTTGGCGAGGTCGAAGAACTTCGCGCGCACGCTGCGGTCCTGCCACGGGCTCTCGGCATATTTCAGGTCGACGCCATAGGCCGAGGTGTCCTGCGAGATGACGAGCAATTCCTTGACGCCGGCCTTCACCAGCCGCTCGGCCTCGCGCAGCACGTCGTTGGCCGGCCGCGACACCAGATCGCCGCGCAGCTTCGGGATGATGCAGAAGCTGCAGCGATTGTTGCAGCCTTCGGAAATCTTCAAGTACGCGTAGTGGCGCGGCGTCAGCTTGACGCCCTGCGGCGGCACCAAGTCGACATGCGGGTTGTGCGCCGGCGGCAGCGCGCGGTGCACGGCATCGAGCACGCTCTCATATTGCTGCGGGCCCGTGATCGAGAGCACGCCGGGATAGGCGCTCTCGATCTGCTCGGGCTCGGCGCCCATGCAGCCGGTCACGATGACCTTGCCGTTCTCGGCCATGGCCTCGCCGATCGCGGCCAGCGATTCCTGCTTGGCGCTGTCGAGGAAGCCGCAGGTGTTGACGATGACGATGTCGGCGCCATCATGCTTGCGCGCCAGCTCATAGCCCTCCGCGCGCAGCCGGGTGATGATGCGCTCGGAATCCACCAGGGCCTTGGGGCAACCCAAGGACACAAAGCTCACTTTCGGCGCGGCGGCCTCTTGCATATCGTCCCAAATCTGCCTGATTGATGGGCAGGAGCTAGTCCCAATTGCCGAGAATTACAACCCTTTCCGGGGCCTTCCGGCGTGATATGGATGCGATTGCCGGGTTCTTAAGAGAGCGTTTTCGAGCGAAGTGGGTACCGGTTCGCGTGAAGAAAACGCGTTTGAGCAAGGATGAAAGCATACTGCGATCCAATTGGATCGCATTATGTTCGGTGGCCGATGAGCGCTGAATCGTCTCCCAGGATCGTCATCGTCGACGAGAGCCCGATCCGCGCGGCCATCCTGGAGGAGGGACTGCGGGAGGCCGGCTATACGGACGTGGTCCATATCAGCGAGATGCAGAGCCTGCTGTCGCGGATCTACGCGCTTGACCCAGAGATCATCGTCATCGACCTCGAGAACCCCAGCCGCGACGTGCTGGAACAAATGTTCCAGGTCAGCCGCGCGGTGCGCCGGCCGATCGCGATGTTCGTCGATCAGAGCGATGCCGCCTCGATCCAGGCCTCGGTCGAGGCGGGCGTTTCAGCCTACATCGTCGACGGGCTCAAGAAGGAACGGATGAAGCCGATCCTCGATCTCTGCGTGTCGCGCTTCAATGCCTTTTCCAAATTGCAGGACGAGCTCGACCGCACCAAGCATGCGCTGGAGGAGCGCAAGGTGATCGATCGCGCCAAGGGCATCCTGATGAAGGTGAAGGGGCTGACCGAAGAGGAGGCCTATGTGCTGATGCGCTCGACCGCGATGCGCGAGAAGAAGAAGATCGGCGAGATCGCGCAATCGATCCTGACGGCGTCGGAGCTGCTCAAATGACCACATCCTTGCGCATCGGGTTCATTCCGCTGGTGGATGCCGCCGCCCTGATCACCGCCGTCGACAAGGGCTTTGCCGCGGACGAGGGTCTCGACGTCACCCTGATGCGGGAAGTGTCGTGGTCGAATGTCCGCGACAAGCTCAATATCGGCCTGTTCGATGCCGCCCATCTGCTGGCGCCGGTCGCGATCGCTTCCAGCCTCGGGCTCGGCCACGTCAAGGTGCCGATCACGGCGCCCTTCAATCTCGGGCTCAACGGCAACGCCATCACGGTGTCGCCGGCGCTGCATGCGGCGCTGATGGAGGAGCTCGATGGCGATCGCTTCGACCCGATGGCGACCTCGCAAGCGCTGGCCCGCGTGGTGGCGAAGCGGCGCGGAAGCGGGGCGGAGCCGCTGACCTTTGGCATGACGTTTCCGTTCTCGACCCACAATTACCAGCTGCGGTTCTGGATGGCCGCCGGCGGCGTCGATCCCGACGAGGACGTCCAGCTCGTGGTGCTGCCGCCGCCCTACATGGTGGACAGCCTCGCCAACGGCCTTGTCGACGCGTTCTGCGTCGGCGCGCCCTGGAATTCGATCGCGGTCGATCTCGGCATCGGCCACATCCTGCATTTCGTCTCCGATATTCTGCTCAGCGCGGTGGAGAAGGTGCTGGCGGTGCGGCAGAGCTGGTCGGAGAAGCATCCCGACATCGTCGCGTCGCTGGTGCGCGCGCATCTGCGCGCCGCCGAGTTCATCGAGCAGCCCGAGAACCGGAGCGAGGTGGCGCGCATCCTCAGCTCACCCGAGCGGATCGGCGTCGATGCCAGCGTCATCCAGCGTACGCTCGATGGCCGGCTGAAGATCTCGCCCGACGGCACCATGCGCGAGAGCAGCCGCTATCTGCTGGTCGGGCGCGAGGCCGCGGCGCGGCCGGACCCGGTGCAGGCGGCCTGGCTCTATGCCCAGATGGTGCGCTGGGGCCAGACGCCGTACCGGCCGGAGGCGCTGAAGGCTGCGATGGCCGTGTTCAGGCCTGACCTTTACGACGCCGCGTCAGGGCGCCCGGCAGGCGCCTCCAGCGCCATCGGCGCGTTCGCCGGTCCACCCTTCGATCCGGCCGACATCCCGGGCCATCTGACCGCCTTCAAGATCGGGCGCTGGAAGCCCTGAGCGGCGGGCAGCGGCCTCAGTTATCCCCTCTTGGCTCCTTTGCATGGGGTTGTTTCACGAGTTTTTGGTCGTTGCGAGGCCGGCGGGTTCCGGACGCCTCGGATTGCAACGAATAGGATTCTCGGGCCCGCTCTCAAGAAGGAATATTCCTCTCGGAACCGGGTTCCCGAAGGCGGTGGCATCGCTATTTTCGCCACCCGCTTGAATTGCCGCGCGAACGATATTCCATATGCCCGAGAATGGGGCGTTGGAGATCGACCATGCGCGAACTATCGGCGGAAGCCCGCCTGCACCTTTACGCGCGACACATTTCGAAGAAGTCCGGGACCGGCGTACATACCGCGGCGCTGTACAGCGCGTTTGCGGTGATCGCGGCCATCGTGTTCGGCACGCTGTCCGTCCACCCGTTCTGAGGCCCTGAGAGAATTGCAAAGCCGCCGTCCGATGTCCTCGGGCGGCGGCTTTGTGTCGGCTGGATGCTGACGGCTCAGTAGCCGTAGCCGTGACCGTAGCCATAGCCGTAGCCGTAGCCACCGCCGCAGGTGTTGCAGGTCTGCTGAACCGGCGCGTAGTAGGAATAGCCGGGCGAGACCATCTCGGTGCGCTCCTGGGTGGCGTATTGCGGCGCGATGCGCTCATAGGCGACGCCTTCGGGCGCGACCATCACGGTCTGCGGCACCATCACGGTACGGTACTGCGCCGGCGTGCGATGCGCGACGACGCGGCCTGGTGCGACCATCACGGTTTCCTGCACGGTGCGATATTGCGGCGGCACGCTCTGCACCTGATAGCAGGTCGTGCAGGGCTGGGGCGGCGGCGTATAGCAGCTGTAGCAGCCGGCGGAGGCCGCGCTGCTGAACGCGGCGGTGGCGACCGCAGCAATGGCGAGGGAGAGGCTGGTGCGGAACATGCTTTGGTATCCAATTTCCTGAGAGGACAATCAGAGGCTCGGAAGCTGCACCTAGCAATCAAACGGCAAGTTTGGGTTTAAGAAGACTCTTAACGGAATCTAAAGGGCCGGCGCGGCGGCCGGCCCTTGCTGATGGATGGCGTCGTCGGCTCAGTGCGCGGTCTTGAACGGCGCAACCGTGATGCCCGCCTGCTTCAGCGCCGCGCGCAAATCGCGCGCGATCTCGACCGCGCCATGCGTGTCGCCATGGATGCAGACGGTGTCGGTCTGCATCTTGATCACCTTGCCGGTGATTGAGACGACCGCGCCATCCTGCACCATCCGCACCACGCGCTCGGCGATCGCCTTGGGATCGTGCAGCACCGCACCGGGCTTCTTGCGCGACACCAGATTGCCGTCGTCCTCATAAGCGCGGTCGGCGAATACTTCATGCGCCATTCTGAGATTGGCGGCTTCGCCTGCGCGCACCAGCTTCGAATTTGCGAGCACAACGAAGATGAGATTTGGATCGACTGCCTTGATCGCACTGGCGATCGCCCTCGCGGTCATGTCGTCCTCGCAGGCGACGTTGGACAGCGCGCCGTGCGCCTTCACATGGGTCACCTTGTGGCCGGCCGCGGTCGCGATCGCCTGCAGCGCGCCGATCTGATAGGCGACGAGGTTCTCGATCTCCGAAGAAGTCAGCCCGGGCACCGGGCGGCGGCCAAAGCCGTGCAGGTCGCGATAACCAGGATGGGCGCCGATGCTGACGCCGCGCGCCTTCGCGAGCTCGACCGTCTTCCTCATGATGTCGGCATCGCCGGCATGGAAGCCGCAGGCGACGTTGACCGAGGTCGCAAGCTCGATCATCGCGGCGTCGTTGCCCATTTCCCAGGGCCCAAAGCTTTCGCCGAGATCGCAATTGAGGTCGATGGTTGAGGTCATGACGACAGATCCGTTGTTGTTGGTATTGGCTCACTTGCTTGAGCATCATCTTATCGGAAAACCGCTTCGCACTTTTCCGGATGATGCTCTACGGGACGGCGACCTGCCAGGTCGCAGCATCGATGGCGCTGACCGCCTGGCCAGCGACGTTAGCATCTCTCAGCGCCTCGATGTTGAGGCCGAAATCCTCGATGCTGCGGAGGTGGTCGGGCAGGGACCGCAGCAGCGCGTGGAACTTGATCGCCTCGGCCTGCGCCTCCGCCATCGTCACTGCCTTGAAGCGGAACGGCCTGCCGGCGGAGATCTGCGCGAAGCGGCCGAAATCGGCCGTGATCACGGTTGCGATCTTCGGATAGCCGCCGCTGGTGCCGCGGTCCGGCATCAGTACGATCGGCTGGCCGTTGCCGGGCACCTGGATGCTGCCGTTGACCGTGCCGTCGGAGACGATGTTGTGGCCGTCGAGGTGCTTGATGACGGGACCTTCGAGCCGGTAGCCCATGCGGTCGCTGGTGGCCGAGATCTTCCACTCGCTGTCGGTCAACAGCTTCTTGCTGTCTGCGGCGAACTCGTCGTCCTGGGGGCCGAACAGGATGCGGATCGGCGCCTCGGAGGCCGCCGGCAATTCGATGCGACGCTCGGGCGAGCCACTCGCGGCTTGCGTCTTCAGCTCGTCGCCGCTTTGCAGCGGTCGCGGGTAGGGGCTGCCGAGCCCGGCGCGGGCATTGACGGCGAGGCTGCCGAACATCGGCTCGCCCTCGATGCCGTGCTCGATCGCGAGATAGCTGAACGAGCCGCCGCGCGCGAAGCCGAGATTGAGCGTCTCGCCGTCGGCCAGCGTTGCCGAACTGTCGAACGCAACCGGCCGACCGCCGATATCCGCATTGCGCTCCGCGCCGGCGAGCCCGACGCGCACGGCGCCGTTGCGTGCGGTGAAGCTGGCGCCGAACGGGCCGATCTCGACCGCGGCAGCGAACGGCGCATTGCCGACCAGGGTATTGGCCGCAGCCAGCGCAAGCCGGTCCATCGCGCCGCTCGGCACCAGGCCATAGCGCTGCGAGCCCGGACGACCCGCGTCCTGCACCGAGGTCGCCGGGCCGATCGAGGTGACGACGAGCTTGCTCATAACGTCACCAGTTCTGCGACGAATTCGCCGGCCTCGGCGGCGCGGTCCTGTTCGGCAAAGGTCTTGGCGTCGATCGCCGTGAAGGTGATGGCGTCGCCCGGCTCCAGCAGGAAGGTCGGATCGCGATGCAACTGATAGGTCCTCACCGGCGTTCGGCCGAGCAGGTGCCAGCCGCTCGGGCCGGCCAGGCACTGCACCCCGGTCTGGATGCCGCCGATCGAGATGGTGCCGGCGGGCGTCAGCAACCGCGGATCCTTGCGCCGGGGCATGTGCAGGAACGTCTCCAGACCGCTGAGATAGGACCAGCCGGGCGTGAAGCCGATCATGGCGACGCGATAGTCGCCGGCGACATGGCGCGCCACAATGTCATCCGGCGTGGTCTGGAGCGCTTTCGCGACATCCTCGAGATCGATGCCGTGCTCGCCGCCATAGGTCACGGGGATGCGCCAGCGCCGCGTTCCGGTCTCGGTCGGCAACGCCTTGGCGGCGCGCGCGAGAATCTGCTCGCCTAGCGCATCGAAGCCGATCTGTACGGGATCGTAATGCACCAGCAGCGAGCGGTAGGTCGGCACGGTCTCGCTGATGCCAGCGATCGGCTCGGCCGCGATCACGCGGTCGAGCGCCAGCACCCGCCGGTTGGCGGCATCATCGATGGTGCGGCTGAATTCCACCGTGACGGCGCTGTCGCCGCTCGGCAAAAGGCGGGGAGGACTTAAGGGTTCGGCCATTGGATCAAGCAGGCTTCGGTCACCCATCAAGCTAGCGTGTTTCGCTCCGGAACGGAATTCGCTTCCTGCAAAATGATGCAGCAACTTCAATAAATTAATCGGCATGCCAGCGATAAATTTGGATGATCGCAGGATTTTCGTTCAGCCCTTGACGCAACGCCCTTGCCCGGCAACATGCGCCGGTCTTTTTCCTCCCATCGGAGCAAGCTTTCCAGATGTCACTGTCCACTGAGGCGATCGCGACGCTGTCGCACGTGTCCACCGCCACCATCACCACAGTCCTGCTCAAGAAGGGCCTGCGCAACATCTGGATGCGCGGCACCAAGCCGCTGAAGCCCGGACAGAAGCGGCTGGTTGGACCCGCCTTCACGCTGCGCTTCGTGCCGGCCCGCGAGGATCTGGCGACGCCGGAGTCGTGGTCGTCGCCGATCTCGACCCGCACCGCGATCGAGGCGATGCCGGCGGGCTGCATCGCCGTGGTCGATGCCATGGGCATCACCGATGCCGGCATTTTCGGCGACATCCTTTGCGCGCGCATGGTCAAGCGCGGGGTGACGGCGCTGATCACCGACGGCGTGGTGCGCGACGTCGAGGGCGTGCTCGGCACCGGCCTGCCGGTGTGGTGCGACGGCTATGCCGCGCCGCCGTCGGTTGCAGGGCTGACGTTCGTTGGCTGGGGCGAACCGATCGGCTGCGGCGGCGTTGCCGTGTTTCCGAATGACGTCGTCGTGGCCGATCAGGACGGCGCGGTGCTGATCCCGGAGGCATTCCTCGATCACGTGCTCGCCGAAGGGCCGGAGCAGGAACGGATGGAAGCCTGGATCGTCAACGAGGTGAACAACGGCGCCCAATTGCCCGGCCTGTATCCGATGAATGCGGAGACCAAGGCGCGTTACGCCGCGGCCAAGAAATAACGTCAAGAAAGGGAGGTAACCCCATGGACATCCACGTTTCCGGCTCGCGGCCGACCCGCCGCGCGCCGGCGGAGCATTTCACCGGCAGTGTGCTGCAGGACCCGATCAACATGGCGCCCGCGCCGGCCCGGCTGAATGCCTCGCGCGTGTCGTTCGAGCCCGGCGCGCGCACCGCCTGGCACACCCATCCGCTCGGGCAGACGCTCTATGTGATCTCAGGTATCGGCCGGGTCCAGGCCAAGGGCGGCCCGATCCGGGAGATCCGCCCCGGCGACGTCGTCTGGATTCCGCCGAACGAGAAGCACTGGCACGGCGCCTCGCCCGACAACAGCATGACCCACATCGCCATGCAGGAGGCGCTCGACGGCGTGTTCTCGACCTGGATGGAGCACGTCACCGACGAGGAATACAACGGCAAGGCCGGCTGATAGGCCGCCGCTGGCCAACGAGAAAAGCCCCGCTCTTGAGTGGGGCTTTTTGTTGTCCACGTGTAGCCCGGATGAAGCGCAGCGAAATCCGGGGGCGGTCTCTCCCGCGGCGGAAATCCCGATTTCGCTGCGCTTCATCCGGGCTACGAAGTTGATCGATCAGTTCACCCGCGTCCAGGTCTGGCCACCGCAGAACATGCCGCCGAATGCGCAGCCCTGGACCCGCAGCGTGTCGGGGCCCTTCAGCGCGATGGTGGAATCGTAGGTGCTGCCGCTGTTCGGATCGAAGATACGGCCGCTCCATTTGTCCTTGCCGGGCTTCATGTTGATCAAAACCTGCTCGCCATTGGCGTTCGACTTCTTGTCGACCGCGTAACCGCAGAGATTGGCGCCGCATTGCTCGATGCGGACCTTGCCTTCCTTCTCCTCGGTCAGCCAGAGGCCGAGCGGGGAGTTGGCTGCTTGCACGGGGTTTGCTGCCGGCTTGGGCGCAGGCGCGCTTGGCGGGGCGGCGCCGACAGTGACGGGCTTTGCCGGCGGCGCAGCGCTCTGCTGCACAGCGGGCGGCACGGGCGGCGGCGGTGTGGTCGCGGCAGTCGGCAAAGGTGGCGCCGCCGCGCCGCTCGGGTCGGCCGGCTGAGACGCTGTCGGTGCGGGCGGAGGAGCAGCGGGCACGGCTTCAGAATCCGTCTTGGCTTGCTTGGGAGCCGTGTCGCGCTTCTGCTCGGCGTCCTTGCTTTTGGCGCGCTTGGTGTGGCGGGGAGTATTGTCGTAGACGCCGGGGATCGAAACCGTGCCGCGATCCGGATCGATGCGGATGGTGCGACCGCCATAATCGAAGGTGTATTGCGCCTGTGCTGCGGCCGTGCTTGCCAGCACAAGGGTGGCGATCGCCAGAAGTTGTCTCATCTCGACCTCCGCTGAACCCCGTTCGCAAGGGCTATCCGGTGACCGCCTCGTTGAACGAGTCCCAAATCACGGTCAGAACATGAGTCGTGTCCTCGCGGTTGAGGTTCAAATCACTGATTGCAGTTTGGTTTCAGGCGATCCGCATCAAATGACGAGCGCGTGCGTTTGACGCAGGCTATTCGAACCATGCAGCGTAGATCTTGGCGTAGCTGCCATCCTCGCGCACGATGTGGAGCCACTGGTCGACGAACGCCTTCAACGCGACGTCGCGCTGCATCCAATACGCTTTTTCGGCGAAGTCGAACGGCTTGTCGGGATGCACGGCGCAGAGCACGCCGGGATGCAGCTTCTGCTGATAGCGTGTCTCCGACGCATCGGTCATCATCAAATCGGCGTCGCCCCTGGCGATCTCGTCGAAGATTTTGGTGTTGTCGTTGAACACGCGGATCTCAGCGGCCTTCACATGGGCGCGGGCGAACCGCTCATTGGTGCCGCCGGGATTGACGATGACGCGGGTGCCGGGCTTGTCGATCTCGGCGAGCGTGTTGTACTTGCCCTGGTCGGCGCAGCGCGCGATCGGCGTCTTGCCTTCCCGCATGATCGGAGTCGAGAACAGGCCCTTCTTCTGCCGGTCGAAGGTGATGGAGATGCCGCCCATCGCGATGTCGAAATTGTCGGCTTCGAAATCTTTCATCATCTGCGGCCACGATGTCGGTACGAACTCGACCTTGACGCCGAGCGCCTTGCCGAGCGATTGCGCCATGTCGACGTCGAAGCCGCGGAAGGTCTTGGTCTCCTTGTCGAGCGCCGTGAAGGGCAGATAGTCGCCGGTCATGCCGACGCGCAGCGTGCCGCGGTTAACGATCTCATCGAGCCGGGACGGCGCTGGCTGCGCATGCGCGACGGACAGAAGCAGAGCGAGAGCAAGGCCGGCCAGCGCGCGAAACATAGAAGTGTTCTCCATTCGCGGATTGCGGTGCCCATGAGTGGGCATCGTCACTCAAGTTTCGGTGCTGTCCTTGCGCGCCTGAAGCGCGGTCGCGGTGCGGCTGATGATCTCGTGCCTGAAGTGCTCGAAGCGGCGCCGCGCTTCCGCTTCGCGATCGTCGACGAATTTGATCGCGGCATCCCCGTCCATCGGGCCGTTGACCAGCGGGGTCGATCCTTCGCCGACGGTCTCGTCGACGTAATATCGGCCGCCATCCTCGCGCACCGTCCAGCGAAAGCGCAGCGCGGCCATCGGGCCCGGGCCCGACTTCGAATAGCCGTTGGCCTCGATCGGCTGGTGCGGTTGGACGGGTTCAGGCTCCGGCTGGCTCGGCTGCGGTTCGACCGCTGCGGCTTCGACGACCTCAGGTTCGCGGGCCTCGGGTTGGCTCGGCTCGGGCTGTTCGGCAGGTTCGGACTGTTCAACCGGAGGCGGCTCGACCGCCGACGGCGCGGCGGGTGCGGCCTCGGTGGACACGGTCGTGATCGACACAGTCTCCACGGTAACGATTTCGACCGAGGTTGGCAGCGGCGGCGGCATCGCGATCGGGGCCGGCCGCTCCTCAGCGGGCTCGGCTGGCTTGTCGGCCGTCTTGTCGGACGATTTGGCCTTCTCGGGAGGTGTCGTCGTCTGATCGAGAATGCTCGCGATCGCGGCGAGCGCATTGTCGGTCGGGTCACTCACGGTTCGGTCTCCCAGGCATGACGCCGGCGGAATCGTACCGACGCCCTTCCTATCTACCTGATCCGACTATCGTTTGTCAGCTAGGCGCAAACCGGCGGGCGCCGGTCCTTCCAGGGCCGGACCTGTTCGAGCTGGCCGGCGAGGCGGAACAGCAAACCTTCCTCGCCGAGCTTGGCCGCGAACATCATGCCGAGCGGCAATCCGGCCTTGTTCCAGGCCAGCGGCACCGACATCGCCGGCTGGCCGGACATGTTGAACATCGAGGTGCCCGGCATGTAGCGGCGCAGCACCGGCGCAATGTGGGTGAGGTCCTCGGACATCGTGTTCAGCTCGCCGAGGCGGAGCGGCGGCGCGCACAGTGTCGGGCTGAGGAAGATGTCGCAGCCTTCGAAAAACGTCGCGAGCCCGCGCGAGATCTGGAACGCCGCAAGCTGAGCCGCGACATAGTCGGCCGGGGTCATCTTGGCCGAGTTCTGACCGCTGGCGAGCGTCAACCGCTCGACATCGTCCGATGTCAGCGCGCGCCCGACGCGCTGCTCGAGCAGGCGGATCGTCAGCGCCGTGTTGCCGCCGACGATCATCGTCATCGTTGCTGCCGGATCGGCCGCAAGCGGCGGTGCGCGCTCCTCGACGTGATGGCCGAGGCCGGCCAGCAGCTTGGCGATGTCGCGGACGGCCGCTGATATCTCCGGATCAATGGCATCGCCATAGGGCGACTTGTCGGTGAAGCTGATGCGCAGATGGCCGGGGTCGCGGCCGACTTCCTGCGAGAACGGCCGCTCCGGCGCGGGCGCGACGTAGAGGCTCGATGGCTCCGGACCATGGATCGCATCCATCATGACGGCGCTGTCGCGGACGCTGATGCTGAGCACATGGCCGACGGAGAAGCCGCCCCAGCCTTCGCCGCGGTCGGGGCCGACCGGGTTGCGGGCGCGGGTCGGCTTCATGCCGAACACGCCGGAGGCGGAGGCGGGGATCCGGATCGAGCCGCCGCCGTCGCTGGCATGTGCGACCGGCAGGATGCGCGCCGCGACCGCGGCACCGGCGCCGCCGGACGAGCCGCCAGAGGAATGGTCGAGATTCCAGGGATTGCGGGTCGGGCCGAACAGGCGGGATTCCGTCGTCGGCATCAGGCCGAATTCGGGACTGGAGCTCTTGCCGAAGATCGCAAGGCCCGCATCGAGAAAGCGCTGCGCCAGCGTGCTGTTATGGTCGGCGACAAAATCCTTCAGCAGGCTGGCGCCCGAAGTGGTGCGCGTGCCCGCGAGCAGATCGAGGTCCTTGAGCAGGAACGGCACGCCGGTGAAGGGGCCGTCGGGCAACCCCTTGGCGATCTGGCGCTCGGCGTAGTCGTAATGCTTGACGACAACAGCGTTGATCTTCGGATCGATGGCGGCGGTGCGCGCGATCGCCTCGTCGAGCAATTCCTTCGCGGTCACGTCCTTGTTGCGGACCAGCTCGGCGAGACCGACCGCATCGTAGTTGCCGAATTCCTTGAAGGCCATGTGCATGCTCCGCATCGCCGGGCCGACCTCGCGGGATCGGCCACGGCGCATCTAGAGCACGATCCGGAAAAGTGTGCAGCGGTTTTTCTGAAAAGATCGTGCTCAACAACAAACTAAAGCGCGATGACCTATCTCACCGCGCTTTTGGGAAGGCTGAAAGCTCAGCCGAGGACGTCCTGGTTGATCACGTTCTGGCGCAGCGGATTGCCGTCCAGCACGCTCAGGATATTGCGCGCTGTCTGTTCGCTCATGCGATCGACCGCCTCGACGGTGACACCCGCCACATGCGGCGCCATGATCACGTTGGGCAAAGCGTGCAGTGGCTGGCCGACCGGCGGCGGCTCGACCTCGAACACGTCGAGGCCGGCACCGGCGAGCTTGCCTGAGACCAGCGCGTCGTGCAGCGCCGTCTCGTCGACGATGCCGCCGCGGGCGGTGTTGATGAGATAGGCGGTCGGCTTCATCAGGCGGATCCGGGCCGCGTTGAACAGGCCGACCGTTTCGGGATTCTTCGGGCAATGGATGGTGACGAAATCTGCCCGTGGCAATGCCGCCTCCAGGCTCGGCACCGCCTCGCAGCCGGCCGCGGCGATCTCGCTGGCGGGCTTGTAGGGGTCGTACACCAGCACGTTCATTTCCATCGCAAGGCAACGCTTGGCGGTGCGCGTGCCGATGCGGCCGAAGCCCACGATCAGCACGGTCTTGCCGTAGAGATCGAACGGCAGCACGCCGAGCCGGCTCGCCCAGGTGCCGTCCTTGACCATCGAATGCATTTCCTGCGCGCGCTTGGCCAGCGTCAGCATCATGAACAGGGCCTGCTCGGCGACCGACGGCGAGTTGGCGGTGCCTGCGACCATCAGCGGCACCTTGCGGCGGGACAGCGCCGGCACGTCAACCGCGTCGTAACCGACGCCGATCCGGGTCACCACCATCATGCCCTTGGAGGCTTCCAGCTCGGCCTCGCCGAACGGGGTGGCGCCGAGCGCCACGCCATGGACCGGGGCATGCTGCTCCAGCATCGCCTGGAAATCCTTGGCCGAGATCAGGTTGGGAAATTCGATGAGTTCTACGTCGTCCCGCTCGTTGAGGAGCACCCGCGCTCCCGGAGACAGAGTCTGGGTGATGAAGATCTTCTTCTTGTTGGTGGCCATTTCCTGCCCTTGAGGTTCTCGTACGCCGTCAAAGGACGGCGCCGGTCACCTCGTTTAGCAAATGCATATTGTTGAGGTCCACAGCCAATCGGAGCGGCCTGCCATCCTGCGCGCCGGCGTTGGGGTTGACCCGGCCGCAGACCTGGCTGCCCTCCAGCGTGAAATAGACCAGGGTCTCCATGCCCATCGGCTCGGTGACGTCGAGCACTGCGTCGAACGGCTCGACGCCGGGCTCGGCGTGCGGCCGTGCCTCCATGACATGCTCGGGCCGGATGCCCAGCAACAATTTGTCGCTGCGCGAGAGCGTCTGGTAGCGGGCGGCGCGTGCCGGCGGCAGGGTGAAGGCGAGGCGGTCGGTCAGCCGCACGTTGAGCTTGCCGCCGACATCCTCGAGCCGGCATGGCACAAAATTCATCGCGGGCGAGCCGATGAAGCTCGCGACGAACTTGGTCGCCGGCTTGTGATAGAGCTCGTTGGGCGTGCCGATCTGCTCGATCTTGCCGTGGTTCATCACCACCACGCGGTCGGCCAGCGTCATCGCCTCGACCTGGTCGTGAGTGACGTAGACGGTCGTGGTGCGGACCTTCTGGTGCACCTTCTTGATCTCGATCCGCATCTGCACGCGCAGCTTGGCGTCGAGGTTGGACAGCGGCTCGTCGAACAGGAACACCTTGGGATTGCGCACGATCGCGCGTCCCATCGCGACGCGCTGGCGCTGGCCGCCGGAGAGCTGCTTCGGCTTGCGGTCGATCAGGTCGGTGATGTCGAGCATGCGGGCGGCTTCCGTCACCCGGCTCTTGATCTCGGCCTTGGGATAGTGCTTCAGCCGCAGCCCGAACGACATGTTCTCGGCGACGGTCATATGCGGATAGAGCGCGTAGTTCTGGAACACCATCGCGATGTCGCGATCCTTCGGCGGCACGTCGTTGACGACGTCGCCGCCGATCATGATGTCGCCGTCGGAGATGTCCTCGAGTCCGGCGATCATCCGCAGCGTTGTCGACTTGCCGCAGCCGCTCGGGCCCACCAGCACCACGAACTCATGGTCGGCGATATCGAGGTCGATGCCGCGCACCGCCTCGACCTCGTCGTAACGTTTCACCACCTTGCGCAAGCTGACGTCGGCCATAAGTTCAACCCTTTGTCGCACCGGCGGTCAGGCCGGCAATGTAGTAGTCCATCAGGAAGGCGTAGATGATCAGCGGCGGCGCGGCGCCGAGCAGGGCGCCGGTCATGATCTGTCCCCAGTTGAAGACGTCGCCCTTGATCAGGGTGGTGATGATGCCGACCGGCAGCACCAGCTGGTCGGTCGAGGTGGTGAACACCAGCGGATAGAGGAACTGGGCCCAGGAGACGGTAAAGGCGAAGATGGTCGCCGCGATCAGGCCGGGCAGCGCGACCGGGATGAAGATCCGCGTCAGTGTCTGGAACCAGCTTGCCCCGTCGATGATCGCGGCCTCGTCGAGCTCCTTCGGGATCGAGGCGAAATAGCCGATCATGATCCAGGTGCAGAACGGCACCGTCAGCGTCGGATAGATGAACAGCAGGACGTACCAGCGATTGACGAGCTGGATGCCGGTCCAGTCGCCGAACACCGCGAACATCTTGAACAGCGGAATGAACAGCAGGCTGTCCGGGATCAGGTAGGTGAGGAACACCCCGGTCGCGAGCGTCGCCGAACCCCAGAACTTCATCCGCGACAGCGCAAAGGCGGCCGGCACGCTGATCAGCATCGTGATGGTGACCACGATGATCGAAACCCAGGCCGAATTCCAGAAAAAGCGCAGGAACTGGTTCGAGGTCAGCAGTTGGACGTAGTTCTCCAGTGTAGGCTGGTGCACCCACCACGGATTGGTTGCCGCCGAGATCTCCGCGCTGCCCTTCAGCGAGGTGATCAGCATGTAGAACGGCGGCGTCAGCGAGAAGATCGCGAACAGGGTCAGGAAGAAATACGACCAGCGCAGCGCCCAGGTCCGGTCGCGGCTCATGCTGCCATACTTGATCTTGCGGGTCGGGCCGGACTTGTCGATGGTCATCGTGCTCATCAGGCTTCATTCCCGCGTTTGGAGATGTCGCGCAGGATGAAGATCGCCGCGACGGCGAGGATCGGCACCATGAACAGCGAGACGCTGGCGCCGAGCGGAATGTCGCTGCCCTCGATGCCGACGCGGAACGCCCAGGTCGCGAAGATGTGGGTGTGGTCGAGCGGGCCGCCCGCGGTCAGGATGCGGACGATGTCGAAATTGGCGAACGTCACGATCAGCGAGAACAGTGTCGTGATCGCGATGATGTTGCGCATCATCGGCAGCGTCACGTACCAGATCCGCTGCCACCAATTGGCGCCGTCGATCGCGGCTGCTTCATAGAGCTGGTCGGGCACCGATTTCAACGCCGCCAGATACATGATCATGAAGAATGGCGCGCCGTACCAGACGTTGACCAGGATCACCGAGAAGCGCGCCCACATCGCGTCGCCAGTCCACGGGATCGGGCCGATGCCGAAGAACGACAGCGTGTAGTTGAAGGCGCTGTAGGACGGGTCGAACAGCCACAGCCAGGCCAGCGTGCTCATGGCCGGCGGGATCACCCATGGCACCAGCAGCATGCCGCGCCATTTGCGCTGCTTGTTGGCGGGCACGTTGTGCACGAAATGCGCGACGATGAAGCCGATCAGCGCTTTGAAGATCACCGCCGAGATCGCGAAGATGCAGGATTGCTTGACCACCAGCCAGAAGGTGTCGCGCTTGAACAGGAACTCGAAATTGCCGAAGCCGACGAACTTGGTCATCGCCTTGTTCAGCGTCGCAAGATGCAGGGAGTAGAAGGCGGGGTAGAGCACGAGAACCGCGATCAGGACGATCAGCGGCAACGTCATCAGGAACGCGGCCATCGACTTGCGCCGCAGCGCGTTGCGCAAGCCGACGCGCCGCCGACCCGACTGGGCTGCGGCTGCACGGTTGGATTGGAATGCGACATCAACCATGACGCTGGTCCCTCGCGCGGTTTGGTTGCACGGCTCGTCGGTTCGGCGGTTGGGTTGCGAGGACGAGACCCCGCGCGGCTGGCACGATCGGCAGCCGCGCGCGAACCCGTCCGTTCGTCAGCTTCGCATGAAGCCCTCACACTCGCCCTCGGCCCAGGCGAGCGTCTTTTCCATGGCTTCACCCTGGTAGTATCGCAGGCACATCTTGGTCAGGGTGGCCTGGAAGTAGATCTGCTGCGCGACCTTGGGCGGGGCAGGCGAGGCCGCCATCGACAGCGTCTGGTGCTTGAAGGGGTTCGGGTAGTGGTAGAGCGTGCCCTTGGGCGGCCCGACCTCTTCCCAGACCTTCAACGTTGTGAGCTTTTCGTAGGCCGGCAGGTCGTAGCCGCCGCTCGCGACCACCATTTTCTCGATCGAGGCCGGTTGCGACAAATGGGTCAGCAGGCTCTTGGCCGCTTCCTTGTTCTTCGAGAACGACCAGATCGACCAGAAGAACGGCAGATAGGGCGCGAAACGTCCCTTGGGCCCGGCGGGGAAGCCGTGGGTCCAGCATTGCTCGGCGACTTGCGGGGCATCCCGCTTGGCCACCGCCCATGCGCTCGGCGGGTTCATGATCATCGCGCCCTTGCCGGCGACCAGCCACTTGTTGTTTGAGGCGTCGTCCCATGCGGAGACATCTGGCGGCAGGAGGGCGATCAGCTTCTTGTAGAACTCGAGCGATTGCCGCACCGCGTCGGTCTTGACGGTCAGGTTGCCCTTGGCGTCGACCAGCTGGGCGCCGAACGAGTTGAAGATTGCACCGGCGGTGTCGACATTGTCGCTGGTTTCGCCAAGACCGATGCCGAACGGGAAGCCGGCCTTGTGGCAGGCTTCCGCCGCCTTGAGGAACGTATCGAGGGTCCAGTTGTCGGCCTTCGGCGGGCTTCCTGCCGGATACATCTCCTGGACGTCGATGTTGGCATATTTCTTCATCAGGTCGATGCGCGAGCAGGGGCCCTTGATCTGGCTGCCGACGCTGGCGGGAACACCCAGCCATTTGCCGTCGGCCTGGCCGAGATATTTTACTGTGCCGTTGACGTCGCCGTTCTGCTTGATCAGCGGCTCCATGATGTCGGTGACCGGCTCGAGCAGCTCGGCGTTGGCCTGCGGCCACCAGGTCGGCATCTGGAAGATATCGTGACCGGATTTCGCCTGTGCCTCGGCGGCGATGGTCACGATGTTCTTGTTGCCCTGGCTGGTGATGTAGTCGATCTGGACCTCGACCTTTTCCTTGGCGGCCCATTCGTTGACGAGCTCGGTCGAAGCACTGTTCGCACCCGGCACCCAGTGGTCCCAGAAGCCCATCGAGAGCTTTCCGGCTGCGTAGGCGCCACGCACATAGGGGGCTGTAATGAGCGCCGCCGATGACAGCGCTGTCGCTGCAACGAATTCCCGGCGCGAAAGCTTCTTCCGTGACATCGCATTCCCTCCCTGGTAGCCGACGGACAAAAGGCTTTTTTGAATCCCGTTGCTGTTTTTGTGCGTCGCGTTGGCGCGACGTCGCGGGATTTCGTTCACACCGATCAGAACAGAATTGCTTGCGGCTGTCGAGAAACGAGATGCTCGTGCCACGTAGTACTAACGTTGTGGTCAAATTGCAGGCAGTGCCAGCGGGCGTCATCGCCATTGCAGGCGGTTTTCGGCGTTTCGTGTAATCATGTTGCGATGCACGCGATGCGCGACGCGGAGACGCTCGCGGACGGTGCGCGGTTGAGCCGCAGGTTTCCGGCCCGGCCGGATCGAACCGTGTTCCATCATGTTGATGCCCAGCGCGACGGATAGACTTGCTGAAGCTGGAAACGATAAAGTCCGGATTCGTCGAACCGACCCCCGCATCAAACGTGCAATCCACAATCGATCACGGAGATCCGATCATGCTCATCCCGGTAGCGAAGCTGCGAGCGCATTGGAGGTTGTGCGCTGCGGTTGGGGCCGCCACCGTCACGCTGCTTGCAGTGCCCCACATGGTCGATGCGCAGATCGTGCAGGGCGTCGAGAAAGGGGCGCGCGAGGGCAACAAGGCCGCCGGACCGGTCGGTGGTGTGCTGGGCGGCGCGATCGGCGGCGTGGTCGGCGTGGTGACCGGCGTGACTGGGGTGTTCACCGGCAACAACGCCAATCCCAATGCCGGCAACGGCAAGAACGCGCAGACGCCGGTGTCCGGCGACAGGCAGGGTGCCAAGGCCGGCAAATCGGCCAAGGCCGCGACCAAGGACAAGGGCGCCAAGCAGGCGCCGACCGTGTTGACCCAAGCGGGTGCGCCGCAGCTCACGGCCGAGCAGATCGTCGCCAACAGCGACGCCAACATCGAGCGGATCAAGAAGGAACTCAATCTCACGCCGGAGCAGGAGAAGAACTGGGCCGGCTTCAACAGTGCGATGCACTATCTCGGCCATAATGGCGCCGACCGGCTCAACTTGCGCATCGCGCGGGCGCAACGCGATCCACCCGATGACATCATCGAGCAGATGCGCAACGAAGCCCAGTTCCTCAATGACCGCGCGGCCGATCAGCGTAACGTTGCCGACGCCGCCGAGCCGCTCTATGCGAGCCTCGACGATAAGCAGAAACAAATCTTCATCAACGAAATGGTCCGCCTCAGCCACGAACGCGGGCTCGACTAAGAACCTTTCGGGGACGAAGTGGGGACGAATAGCCGGGCCACCATGCCCTGGGGTAGGTTAAAGGCGCAGCACCCGGCTATTCTGCCGCAGCGGCGGCCCGTTTAATTCGTCATTCAATGTTGAAGAAAAACGGACCGGATCACGCCCGAGTGATGGCCGAGTCGGGGCCTTGTCGGGAACCATCCACAGCCCGAAGGCGAGCGCAGAAGAAGCGATGGATGGCCGGCAAAACCAGCTATCGCGATCTCAGACGGTCGCGCTCAGCTCTTGGGGAAGTTCAGCTCCACGCCGATGCCGTCGGGATCGTAGAGGAAGATCTGGGTGTCGCCGGTGCGCGGCACGATCTGCTCGCGGTAGCTGACGTTGTTCGCCTGGAGGCGCCTGCGCACGCCGTCGACGTCGGTGGCGGCAAAGGCGATGTGGTCGAGGCGACCGGTGTCCTCGTATTTCTTCTCGGTGCCGCGCACCACGATGCCGTCGCGCGGCTTGCGCGTGCCCATCAAATGGACCGTGGCCTGGCCGCCGGAATAGAGCCAGTAGCCCGGGAAATCGAGCGGCGGCCGATCGCCGTTCTCGAGCCCGAGCACCTCGCAATAGAACGTCTTGGTCTTCTCCAGATCCTGCGGTTCGATGGTGAAATGCTGCAATCCGCCCAGTGGCATGGTTCGTCTCCTTGAGAATTCAGATTAGACAAAGCTGAGGTCGGCCTCGGCGCCGAGCATCCAGGCGCCGACGGTCTCGAAATGGCTGAAGCGGCCCTGCAATTGCTGGGTCACGGTGTGGATGTCGCGGAAGCGGCGCTCCAGCGGATGGCCATCGAAGATCGCGGTGGCGCCGGCGCTGTTGTAGGCGAAGTCGACGGCTTCCCTGGCCTTGTGGATGGCGTGCGTGGCGGCCATCCGGATCGTCATGCGCTGCGCGACCGTGATGCTGTGGCCGGCGACCAGATCCTGCCAGATATCGGCCATCGACTGCAGCAGGAAGGCGCGGGCGGCGCGCAGATTGACCTCGGACTGGGCAAGGCCCGACTGCACCACGGCATTATCACGCAACGTCTTCGTCATGCCGCGGGGCACCTTGTTGCGGGCGACGTCGACGAAACTGTCCAGCGCGCTGCAGGCAATGCCGCAGGCGACCCCGGCAAAGCCGATCTGATAGCAGGTGTGGTTGCTCATCCGGTACAGCGGGCCGTTCTCGCGGCACTCGCGGTCGAACTCGCGGGTGATCGAATGATCCGCGCGGACGAAGAAGTCGTCCAGCGCGAACTGGTCGCTGGCGGTGCCGCGCAGCCCGACCGTGTTCCAGATGTCGGTCCATGCGACGTCTTCGGTCCGCACCAGCATGGTGCGCTCGATTTGCTCGCCATTGGCATCGCGGCGCGGCGAACCGTCCGCGGCGTAGATCGGGCAGTGCGCGCCGAGCCAGGTGGCGTGCCGCCCGCCGGAGGCAAACGACCAGACCCCGGTGACGCGGTAGCCGCCCTCGCATTCGATCGCCCTGACCTTCGGGCCGGGGCCCCAGGCCAGCACGGCGCGCGGGTCGGCAAACACCTCCTGTGCGACCGGCAGATCGAGATAGGCCGCCGACATCGCACAGCCGCCGGCCTGGCTCAGGCACCACGCCGTCGAGGCGTCGGCCTTGGCGATGGCCTCGATGACATGGAAGAAGGTGACGGGATCGGTCTCGATCCCGTCGGCCGAACGCGGCAGCAGCAGCCGGAACAGCCGCGCCTCATGCAGCCGGTCGAGCAGATCGGGCGGCAGGCGGCGCGTCGTTTCGATCTCGTTGGAGGCGGCGGCCACCGCGTCCCTGACCGCCTCGGCGCGGGCGATAACGTCGCGATCGCCCGCAAGATCAGCCGAAGTCACGTTCATGTCAGCCTCCCTCAGGCGCGCCGGATGGTGGCGGAGGCCGCGACGTCAGCCGTCGCGTTGAGCTCCTTGTCGATCTGCTCGATCGACTTGCCCCGGGTCTCGAGCCCAAAGAACAGATAGACGGCGCCCGCCATCAGGAACCAGCAGCCGAGATAGACGAAGGCGGTCGGGATCTGGGTTAACGGCACATCCGGCTTGAGGTAGTTGTTCGAGCCGACGATCAGGGCGAGGCCGACCGGCCCGATGATCTTGCCGATGCCGCCGAAGCCGTAGGCCGAGCCCATGCCGGTGGTGCGCAGATGCGACGGCCAGACCTCCGCCGCATAGGGGCCGACGATCGCAAAGCCGCCGTCGGCGAAGAAGAAGGCGGCACCCAGCAGCAGCCAGAACGCCGACATGCCGAACAGCGTCGCGTCGTAGTGATAGCCGGCGATAATGGTCAGCGCGCCGGCGCCGAAGCCGAGCAGGCCGCCGGCGACGCGCCGTCCCAGCAGTTCCGAGAAATAGGAGAACGAGATGCGGCCGAGGAAGCCGGTGACGCTGAGCAGGATCATCATCTTGGCGGCCTCCTGCGGCGTGACCTTCAGCAGCAGCACGAACAGCGCGGGCGCCCACAGCGTGATGCCGTAGACGCCGGTCTGGGCGCCGGCATTGCCGAGCCAGGAGACGATCAGGCTGCGCGGATATTTGAACAGGTCGAACCAGCTGGTCTTGACCACTGGACCTGCGTCGGCCGCGCTCGGCAAGGGCAGTTCGGAGGGCTGGACCTGGAGCGCCCAGGCGAGGGCCTTGCGGGCTTCGTCGTAGCGTCCCTGCCGGCACAGCCAGCGCGGCGATTCCGGAACCCAGAGCCGGACCAGCAGCACCAGGACCGCTGGCAGAACGCCGATCGCAAACAGCACCCGCCATTGATCGGTGCCCATGATCGCACCCAGCACCGCACCCAGGCCGACGCCGAGCGGAATCACGCAGGTGACGAGCCCGCCGACCCAGCCGCGCTTGTGCGAGGGCATGAACTCCTGCACCAGCGGCAGGTCGACGCAATACAGGCCGCCGACGCCGGTGCCGACGAAGAAGCGCAGGATCGCGAGATAAACCCAGCCATTATCGGGGGTGAAATAGAGCAGGCCGGTCGCGATCGAGAAGTTGAGCACCGTGCCGATGAAGACGATGCGGCGCCCGACCCGGTCGGCGAGCCAGCCCCAGAGATAGGCGCCGATGATGGCGCCGATGCCCGAGCTCATCAGCACGGTCGCCGACTGGCCGAAGGTGAGTTTCCAGGGGCCGATCAGGAAGGCAAGCACGAAGCCGATCAGGAAGTAATCGAAGAATTCCAGCGCATCGCCGATGATGGCTGCCGCAAGGATCTTGATCTGGTTGCCGGTCAGAGTCGTCCGGCGATCGAGAATCTCGAACATGGCGCGTCTCCCCATGGCGCCTGTTCATTATTGTTCGGGGCGTGCGTCGCGCCAGCGCATCGCCCATGGGATGAGGCTATCCTCGCGCCGCCGCGAACGGCAAGCCCGCGCGGACGCGGAGCTCATCTGCACCGACACGATAGGCAATTCGGCTTACTGCTGCGCATAAATCACGGTGCGTAAGCCCGACGTGAGCCGCGTCAGCCGTTGACTCCGGCAATGCCGATCGCCCAGGTTTGCGTCAACAAAGCGTGGGGGGCAGGCCGGGTGGACGAAAAGCGCAGGCATCCGCGAACCGAGGTCAATGAACCCGGCTATGTCTCGTCGGGCGGTTCGGTCATGCACTGCACGATCGTGAACATATCCCCGGACGGAGCGGCGATCGAGGTGGGGAATCCGGCCTTCGTCCCGCACAGATTCCGCCTGGTCATGGCCAACGACGCCTCTGTCGTCTACGAGTGCCAGGTGATCTGGAGCAAGAAGACGCGGATTGGACTGAGTTTCGTCAAGCCGGCCTGAGCGCGGCAATCTCGGTGGGGGACGCCCGTGATCGACCGTGCTACGGTGGGTGGGTGGTTTCGTTGCTGGAACAGCAGATGATACGCCGATGACTCCGGAACCTGCATCGATCTGCCTCGGCTGTTGGCAGAATCTGCACATGCCGATCCCGCTGCGCGGCCCGCTGTCGGCACCGTTCCGCCTGTTCGGCGTCAAGCCGAGCCGCATGAACCCGAACGTGTGCACGATCTGCGAGATGGCGTTCTCGAAGATCATGAAGGCGCGCGCCGTGACCATCGACGCCACCATCCTGTTCGCCGATCTGCGCGGCTATACCACGCTGACGCAGACCATCGCGCAGGACGGGCTGACGTCGCTGCTCGATGCGTTCTACGACGACTGCGCCGCCGCGATCTGGCGCTATGACGGCATTCTCAACAAGACGATCGGCGATGCCGTGTTTGCGATCTTCAATTTTCCGGTGCGGCGCGACGATCATGCCGTGCAGGCCCTGCTGGCTGCGCGCGACATCCAGCGCCGTTTCCAGGAAAGGCACGATGCGCTGGTGCGGAGGATCGGCGCCGGCGACATCGAGCTCGGCATCGGAATCGGAATGGACAGCGGGGACACCAATTTCGGTGAGTTCGGCCAGGCCCATCGCGACCTGACCGCGGTCGGCACCGTGGTCAATCGCGCGGCACGCGCCCAGGCGATCGCAAAATCCGGCGAGATCCTGGTCACGTCAGCCGTGCGGGATCGAACCCGCGACATGGTCACGGCAGCCGGTTCCGATCACAGCCTGAAGGGCTTCGACCAGCCCGTTACATTGTTTCCTGCGTGAATTGACGCGGCGCAAAAAAAGACGGCTCCAGCGCGGAACACCGCGCCGAAGCCGTCTGGGATGGTCGTTTGCCGATTACGAACGCCGCTTCAACGCGAGGCCGACAGCTTCGTTCCGCGTCGCCCTGAAAATCTTTCCGGCGGGCGTCAGCGCCACATCCCGCGCATCCGGGCGCCGATGTCGATTGGCGGCGCTCGGTTCGCGGTCGAGGCTTGTGCAGCCGCAGCCCGTGGCCAGCTGGTCCGCTCGAACATCGGCAGCAGCCGTTCCGGGATGAAGCGGGTGCGCGAGGCGTACATGTGGCGGTCGCCCTTGGCGGCCTGGCCATGGACGAAGAAGCGCTGCGGCACCAACAGATGCAGATCGTCCTTGGCGCGGGTCATCGCGACATAGAGCAGGCGGCGCTCCTCCTCGAGCTCCGCCGACGTGCCGGCGCCGAGGTCGGAAGGCATGCAGCCGTCGACGACGTTGAGGACATAGACCGATTTCCATTCCTGCCCCTTGGCGGAGTGGATGGTCGACAGGATCAGATAGTCCTCGTCGAGCAGCGGCACGCCGGCCTGATCACTGGTGGCGTCGGGCGGATCGAGCGTGAGCTCGGTGAGGAAGCGTTCGCGCGACGGATAGCCGCCGGCGATCTGCTCGAGCTGAATGAGATCGGCGCGGCGCACCTCGCTGTCCTCGTGGATGCGATCGAGATGCGGCTCGTACCAGAGCCGCGCGCGCTCGATGTCGACAGGCCATTCCGAGTAGCGCAGGTTCTCGATCGCCTCGACGAACAGCCGCCAGTCGGCGCCGGCGCGCGGCGGGGCGGGCAGTGCGCCGAGGGCTGCGATCGGATCGGCGGCTTCAGCCATGTGGTCGAGCACGCGCTGCGCCGAGGCCGGCCCGACGCCGGGCAACAGATGCAGGATGCGAAAACCGGCGACGCGGTCGCGCGGATTGGCGGTGAAGCGCAATAACGCCAGCATATCCTTGACATGCGCGGCGTCGAGGAATTTGAGGCCGCCGAATTTCACGAACGGGATGTTGCGGCGGGTCAGCTCGATCTCCAGCGGTCCGCTGTGCGACGAAGTGCGGAACAGCACCGCCTGGTGCTTCAGCAGCGCGCCTTCCTCGCGGTTGGCCAGCACCTGTTCGACAATGTAGCGCGCCTGATCGGCCTCGTCGCGGATCGTGACCAGCAGTGGCTTGCGGGTCGAGATCCGGTCGGTCCAAAGATTTTTGGTGAAGCGCTCCTTGGCGAGCGAGATCACGCCATTGGCGGCAGAGAGGATCGGTTGCGTGGAGCGATAGTTGCGGTCGAGCGTGATGATCTCGGCGGCCGGGCTGAACTGGCTCGGGAAGTCCAGGATGTTGCGCACGGTGGCGGCGCGGAACGAATAGATCGACTGGGCGTCGTCGCCGACCACCGTGAGCCCGCGTCCCGCCGGCTTGAGCGCGAGCAGGATCGAGGATTGCAGGCGGTTGGTGTCCTGATATTCGTCGACCATCACATGATCGAAGCGGCAGCCGATCTCCTCGGCCAGCCCGGTATCCGTCACCATCTGTGCCCAGTAGAGCAGCAGATCGTCGTAATCGAGCACGTTCTGCCGTTGCTTGGCTTCGACATAGGCCGCGAACAATTGCTTCAACTCGCTGGCCCAGCCGGAGCACCACGGGAAGAACTGGCCGAGCACGGCTTCGATCGGCATCTCCGCGTTCACGCAGCGCGAATAGATCGCAAGGCAAGTGCCCTTGGTCGGGAACCGGCTTTCGGTGCGGGAGAAGCCGAGATCGTGGCGGACCAGGTTGATCAGGTCGGCGGAGTCCTCGCGATCATGGATCGTGAAGGCCGGGTCGAGCGCGATCCGCTCGGCGAATTCGCGCAGCAGCCGCGCGCCGATGCCGTGGAACGTGCCGGCCCAGTTCAGCGCGTCGGTCATGACCGAGGCGCGATCGCCGAGCACACGCCGCGCGATCCGTTCGACGCGGCCGGCCATCTCGGAGGCGGCGCGCCGCGAAAAGGTCATCAGCAGGATGCGGCGCGGATCGGCGCCGGCGAGGATTAGATGCGCGACGCGATGGGCAAGCGTGTTGGTCTTGCCGGAGCCGGCGCCCGCGATCACCAGCAGCGGCGCACCCACGATGCAATCCTTGCCGACGCCATGCTCGACGGCACGGCGCTGCTCGGAATTGAGCGCATCGAGATAGGCTGTGTTGGCAAGGTCAGGCACGAATCACCCCCACGAAACGCTAACAGACATTGCGATTCCGTGGAGCCAGCCCAGCGACGCGGGAGCAGAGAATTTAGATTGACATTAACGCCGCCCGGCGCACAACCGCGCCATGGGTGACGTTTCCAAATCCGACACGCCGCTGAAGGCGACATTCAAGGTGCGGCTCAACGGCGAGACGGTGACGCTTGCGACCGTCGGCCAGGCTCACCGCTTCATTAGCAATCTCAGCGCGGTCGAATGGATGGAGTTCCGCTCACTGCATGACGACGCGTTGGTTGCGCTGGAGCGGGCGGCCGGGAACGCGATGCTGACGGTGCAAGCAACCAACGCGCTGCGGACGCTGTTCGTCCGCGCAAAATTGCTCTGAAAAGACAAAATTGCTTTGAAAAGAAATGGGCCGCCTTGGCCCTCCGAGGCGGCCCGAGAGTGCGGCCGATGCGCGTTGCGCATCCGGCCGTCGCGTGTACCGCCGTTACCTTGTTTGCGGCCATAACGGACAGGGCCTTACGCAGCGACCGCCGATTCGGCTGTAGCTGCAACAGCACAATCAGGGACCAATGTCGTCGGCGAGCCGGTCATACACAAGGGCCGAGCGCATGTTCATCGTTGCGATCCTCAGATAGCTCGGTTCGCGCATGGCATTGTTGAACATCATGATCGCGGTCTTCCAGTAGCCGCGCTCGCGCTGATCGAGGCTCAGCGCTGAAAGATAGTCCGCCGCATCGCCGACGGTTGCGAGCGTGCGGCCGTCCTTCAGCACGATCGGGAACGCCAGCGGCGACCGCTTCTCCAACTCCAGCACGTGACGCTCCCCCAAAGACGAAGCAGCAATAGCAGAACTGGCTGCGCCGCCATATCGAAGGCTTGAGGGAGGTGGGTCGGCGGCTCAGAAAGAATCCGCCAGCGCGATCTCGGCCTTCAAGGCGTTGATACGCCGTTCGGCCTCCTCGGACGTCAGGTCACGCGCGTACTGGTCGGGCTGATAGGCCTCCTCGGCGAGGCTCCTCAACCGGAGCCCCTGGGCACGGGTCATCAGCCCGCCAAGGCGCTCCGCAACTCCGCCATATCTCACTGCTGCCATGCCCATCGCTTACCTCGCTTGCTGGATCGTGACTTGACAATATGTTCTATTTTCGTTCTAACAAGCCATGGACAACAAAATCAACGAAATTCGCCGGAAGATCAGCACGTTGCGGGCTGAGATGACCCTGATCGAGGCGTCGATCCGGGATCAGGTCAATCGCGATCTCGATTGCAGCGAAGCGTCATACCGGCTGATGGCGATGCGCGCCGAAGTGGCCGAGCTGATTGGCCTGTGGAAGGCGGCCGGCGGCGGCGATCGACTGCCAACGGTCAGGGAGCGGTTGAGCCGAAGCTACGCGGATCGCCCGAGCGCGACGGTCAAGCCGGACCGGAGCAAGCTCGGCAAGGGGAAGACCGCGGCAGGCCAGGGCGCCGCGCGAACCTGATCCGGACCAGGCGCGGCCAGACGCCTGGCACGGTCTCGCGCCTGAATAGGTTTCCGGACTGGAACCCGGAGGGCGGGACGGCATTTTCCTGTGGTGAGAGCCAACACCATAGCATCGCCCAGCGCCATGATCGCCGATCCGACCGCGCCACCGCGGGCATCGATGAATGACGATCGCAGCCCGCTGCTGACGCTGATCTCCTGCATCAGCTGCATCAGGACGATGCGGCTCGAGAGCAGCTCTCCGGGCAATGACGGCAGAGATATTCTCCAATACCGCTGCGAGCAGTGCAGCCGCATCGAGCGGGTGCAATTGGTGCGGCGAAGCTGGCCGGCTGACCGCTAGCCGTTGGTTGGCTCCACGACCGGAGTTTTGATGCTGGTCGGTGCACGACGCGCGCGCTTCAACCCGCGGCCGTCCCTTTGCAGTTGCACAATCACACTGCACGAAAAGTTCCAATTGCGGATTGGAACTTTTGGTTCCATTCACGATTAAGGCACTCGATTTGTGTCACAAATTGCCGTCCCGGCGTTTTCCCGCTTGAATCAATCAAGGGCAGTCATTCTTATGGTCACACTGGCTTTTCCGAGTCCTTGGATCCTCGGGATTCTTGGCCAGCGCGTAGGGGAAATTCCATGACCGATCTCGGTTCGCCGCCTCGTCCCCGTGCTGATACCCGCCGCGCCCAATCATCCAATGGAAGCCTCGACTCCTCGCACGATCTGCTGCAGTCCCTGCAGGCGATGCGCGGCGGCGACTTCTCGGTCCGGATGCGCGGCGACTATCTCGGGATCGACGGCAAGATCGCGGACGCCTTCAACGAAATCGCGGCTGCCAATGAGCGCATGGCGCAGCAATTGGCGCGCGTCGGACAGGTCGTCGGCCGCGAGGGACAGACCCGCCAGCGCGTCAATTTCGGCCTCGCCAGCGGCGCATGGGCCGACATGGAGAGCTCGGTCAACACGTTGATCGATGACCTGCTGTGGCCGACGCGCGAGGTCACCCGCGCGGTCGCCGCGGTGGCGCAGGGCGATCTGCTGCAAACCGTGCAGCTCGACGTCGAGGGCAGGCCGCTGCGCGGCGAATTCCTGCAGTCGGCGAACATCGTCAACACGATGATCAAGCAGCTCTCGGTATTCACCTCCGAGGTGACGCGCGTCGCCCGCGAAGTCGGCACCGAGGGCAAGCTCGGCGGCCAGGCCCAGGTGCCGGAAGTGACCGGCGTCTGGAAGGACCTGACCGAGAGCGTCAACTCGATGGCCAACAATCTGACCGGCCAGGTCCGCAACATCGCCGAGGTGACGATCGCAGTCGCAAACGGCGACTTGTCGAAGAAGATCACCGTCGACGTCCGTGGCGAGATCCTGCAGCTGAAGGAAGCCATCAACACGATGGTCGATCAGCTGCGTTCATTTGCTTCGGAAGTGACGCGCGTGGCGCGCGAGGTCGGCACCGATGGCAAGCTCGGCGGCCAGGCCATCGTGCCCGGCGTCGCCGGCACCTGGAAGGATCTCACCGACTCGGTGAACGCGATGTGCGGCAACCTGACCGCCCAGGTCCGCAACATCGCCAACGTGACCACCGCCGTGGCGCGCGGCGACCTGTCGCGCAAGATCACGGTCGACGTCAGCGGCGAGATCCTCGAGCTGAAAGACACCATCAACACGATGGTCGACCAGCTCAACTCGTTCGCCTCGGAAGTGACGCGCGTGGCGCGCGAGGTCGGCACCGAAGGCAAGCTCGGCGGCCAGGCCCAAGTGCCCGGCGTCGCCGGTACCTGGAAAGACTTGACTGATAACGTCAACTTCATGGCCTCGAACCTGACCGCGCAGGTCCGCAACATCGCCGACGTCGCGACCGCGATCGCCGGCGGCGACCTATCGAAGAAGATCACGGTGAACGTGTCCGGCGAGATCCTTCAGCTGAAGGAGACGCTCAACACCATGGTCGACCAGCTCAACGCCTTCGCCTCGGAAGTGACGCGCGTGGCGCGCGAGGTCGGCACCGAAGGCAAGCTCGGCGGCCAGGCCAACGTGCTCGGCGTCGCCGGCACCTGGAAGGACCTGACCGACAACGTCAATTTCATGGCCTCGAACCTGACCGCCCAGGTCCGCAATATCGCGGGCGTCACCACCGCGGTCGCCAATGGCGATTTGTCGAAGAAGATCACGGTCGACGTGCGCGGCGAGATCCTCGAATTGAAGGACACCATCAACACGATGGTGGACCAGCTCAACGCCTTCGCCGGCGAGGTGACGCGCGTGGCGCGCGAGGTCGGCACCGAGGGCAAGCTCGGCGGCCAGGCCGAGGTGCGCGGCGTTGCCGGCACCTGGAAGGACCTCACCGACAGCGTCAACTCGATGGCGTCGAACCTGACGGCCCAGGTCCGCAACATCGCCGAGGTCGCGACCGCAGTTGCGAAGGGCGACCTGTCGAAGAAGATCACGGTGAACGTCTCGGGCGAAATCCTTCAGCTGAAGGAAACGCTCAACACGATGGTGGACCAGCTCAACGCCTTCGCCGGCGAAGTGACGCGTGTGGCGCGCGAGGTCGGCACCGACGGCAAGCTCGGCGGCCAGGCCGAGGTGCCCGGCGTCGCCGGCACCTGGAAGGATCTGACCGACAGCGTCAACTCGATGGCCGGCAACCTGACGGCCCAGGTCCGCAACATCGCCGAAGTTGCAACCGCGATCGCCGGCGGCGACCTGTCGCGCAAGATCACGGTCGACGTGCGCGGCGAGATCCTTCAGCTGAAGCAAACGCTGAACACGATGGTCGACCAGCTCAACCGCTTCGCCGGCGAGGTGACGCGCGTGGCGCGCGAGGTCGGCACCGACGGCAGCCTCGGCGGCCAGGCCAACGTGCCCGGGGTCGCCGGCACCTGGAAGGACCTGACCGACAACGTCAACTCGATGGCCGGCAATCTGACCGCGCAAGTCCGCAACATCGCCGAGGTGACCACTGCCGTGGCACGCGGCGACCTGTCGCGCAAGATCACGGTCGACGTGAAGGGTGAAATCCTCGAGCTGAAGAACACCATCAACACGATGGTCGACCAGCTCAACGGCTTTGCCGGCGAAGTGACGCGCGTGGCACGCGAGGTCGGCACCGAAGGCAAGCTCGGCGGCCAGGCCGAGGTGCCCGGCGTCGCCGGCACCTGGAAGGATTTGACTGACAACGTCAACTTCATGGCGTCGAACCTGACCGCGCAGGTCCGCAACATCGCCGAGGTGGCGAGCGCGATCGCCGGCGGCGACCTGTCGAAGAAGATCACGGTGGACGTGCGCGGCGAGATCCTGCTGCTCAAGGACACCCTGAACACGATGGTCGAGCAGCTGCGCTCGTTCGCCGCCGAGGTGACGCGCGTGGCGCGCGAGGTCGGCACCGAAGGGCGGCTCGGCGGCCAGGCTGTGGTGCCCGGCGTCGGCGGCACCTGGAAGGATCTGACCGACAACGTCAACCTGTTGGCCGCGAACCTGACCACCCAGGTTCGCAACATCGCGGAAGTGACGACCGCCGTCGCGCGCGGCGACCTGTCGCGCAAGATCACGGTCGACGTGAAGGGCGAAATCCTCGAGCTGAAGAATACCATCAACACGATGGTGGACCAGCTCAACGCCTTTGCCGGCGAGGTGACGCGCGTGGCGCGCGAGGTCGGCACCGAAGGCAAGCTCGGCGGCCAGGCCGAGGTGCCCGGGGTCGCCGGCACCTGGAAGGATCTGACCGACACCGTCAACGTCATGGCAGCGAACCTGACCGAGCAGGTGCGCGGCATCGTCAAGGTGGTGACCGCGGTCGCCAACGGCGACCTGAAGCAGAACCTGACGGTGAAATCGAAGGGCGAGGTGGCCGCGCTCGCCGACACCATCAACAACATGACCGAGACACTCGCGACCTTCGCCGAGCAGGTCACCAGCGTGGCGCGCGAGGTCGGCGTCGAGGGCCGGCTCGGCGGTCAGGCCAACGTGCCCGGCGCGGCCGGCACCTGGAAGGATCTCACCGGCAACGTCAACCTGCTGGCGGCCAACCTGACCTCGCAGGTGCGCGCGATCGCGGAAGTGGCCACCGCCGTGACCAAGGGCGACCTGACGCGCTCGATCCAGGTCGACGTGCGCGGCGAGGTCGCCGAGCTCAAGGACAACATCAACACCATGATCGGCAACCTCCGTCTGACGACGGAGCGCAACACCGAGCAGGACTGGCTGAAGACCAATCTGGCGCGCTTCACCAACATGCTGCAGGGCCAGCGCGATCTCGCGACCGTCGGTCGCCTGTTGCTGACCGAGCTGGCGCCGCTGATCAATGCCCATATGGGCGTGATCTACCAGGTCGACAATCCCGAGAATGCGCAGCTGCGCCTGCTGTCGGCCTATGCCAGCGACAGCAGCAATCCGCATCCGCAGATCGTCCAGTTCGGCGAGGGGTTGATAGGTCAATGCGCGCTCGACAAGCGCCAGCGCCTCGTCTCGGATATTCCCGGCGATGCAGTGCCGGTCAATTCGGCGCTGATGCGGATCATGCCGAAGAACCTCGTCGTGTTCCCGGTATTGTTCGAGAACCAGGTCAAGGCGGTCATCGAGCTGTCCTCGATTTCGTCATTCACGACCTCGCAGATCACCTTCCTCGAACAACTGACCGACAGCATCGGCATCGTGCTCAACAGCATCGAGGCGACGATGCAGACCGAGGCGCTGCTGAAACAGTCGCAGCAGCTTGCCGGCGAGTTGCAGACCCAGCAGAAGGAGTTGCAGCAGACCAACGACCAGCTCGAGCAGAAGGCCCAGCAGCTCGCCGAACGTAACGTCGACGTCGAGCGCAAGAACCAGGAGATCGAGCAGGCGCGGCGCGCGCTGGAGGAAAAGGCGACCGAGCTGTCGCTGACCTCGAAGTACAAGTCGGAGTTCCTGGCCAACATGTCGCACGAGCTGCGGACGCCGCTGAACTCGATCCTGATCCTCGGCCAGCAGCTCACGGAAAACCCCGACGGCAACTTGACCGCCAAGCAGGTCGAGTTCGCCCGCACCATTCACGGCGCCGGCACCGACCTGTTGAACCTGATCAGCGACATCCTCGATTTGTCCAAGATCGAGTCCGGCACGGTGACGGTCGAAGCCGAGGAAATTCTCACCTCGAGCCTGCTCGAGACAGTCGGGCGGCCGTTCCGGCATGAGGCCGAGAACCGCCACCTGTCCTTCAGCATCGACGTGGACGCCAACCTTGCGCGCAGCATGGTCACCGACTCCAAGCGGCTGCAGCAGGTGCTGAAGAACCTGCTTTCGAACGCGTTCAAGTTCACCGCGGAAGGCGGCGTCAGCCTGACCGTCTCGGCGGCCGTCGGCGGCTGGAGCGCGGAGCACGCGATCCTCAACACCGCGCCTGCCGTGGTTGCGTTCGAAGTGTCGGATACCGGCATCGGTATTCCGCAGGACAAGCAGAAGCTGATCTTCGAGGCGTTCCAGCAGGCCGACGCCGGCACCAGCCGCAAATACGGCGGCACCGGTCTCGGCCTTGCCATCAGCCGCGAGCTGGCAGGCCTGCTTGGCGGCGAGATCCATCTGCGCAGCGCGCCCGGCAAGGGCTCGACCTTCACGCTCTATCTGCCGCTGAAATATGCCGGACCATCGGTTGCACTGCGGCCGCAGGCTCAGCCGATACAAATGCCGCACACCTCGGCGCCGTCGCTGCAGGCGGCGGGTACGCAGGAGCGTGTCATCGAGCAGCTTCCGGACGACCGGCTCGATCTCGAGCCCGGCGACACCATCCTCTTGATCGTCGAGGACGATCCGCATTATGCGCGGGTGCTGATCGATCTGGCGCGCGACAAGGGCTTCAAGGTGCTGGTCGCGAGCCGCGGTGCCGAGGCGCTCGATCTCGCCAAGCAGTTCCAGCCGAGCGCGGTCTCGCTCGATGTCTTCCTGCCGGACATGCTGGGCTGGACCGTCTTAAGCCAGCTCAAGCACAATCCGCTGACCCGGCACATTCCGGTCCAGATCATCACGCTCGACGAGGATCGGCAGCATGCGCTGGCACGCGGCGCCTTCTCCTTCGTCAACAAGCCGACCACGACCGAAGGCGTCAGCGCGGCGCTGTCGCAGATCAAGGAATACGCGCGGCCGCGCCGCAAGCGTTTGCTGATCGTCGAGGATAACGCAGCGGAACAGCTCAGCATCACCGAATTGCTCGGACACGAGGACATCGAGATCGTGACCAGCGACACCGGGGCAGGAGCGCTGGCGACGTTGCGCGAAAATCCCTGCGACTGCATCGTGCTCGATCTGCGGCTGCCCGACATGAGCGGTTTCGAGGTGCTGGATCAAATCCGCAAGGACGAGGCGCTGTCCAATATTCCCGTTGTCGTGTTTACGGGCCGGGAACTTTCGGCACAGGAGGACGCGGAACTGCACACGATGGCGCGCAGCATCGTCGTCAAAGGCGTGGAGTCGCCCGAACGTCTGCTCGACGAAACGTCACTGTTCCTGCACCGTGTGATCACGGAATTGCCCGTCGAAAAACAGAGGATGCTGGAGAAGCTCAACAGTTCCGATGAAGATCTGATCGGCAAGACCGCGCTGCTGGTCGACGATGACGCCCGCAACATCTTCGCGCTGTCGAGCGTGCTGGAGCGGCGCGGTATGAAGGTGTTGACTGCAACAACGGGTCACGAGGCGATCTCGCTGGTCGAGTCCAATCCGAAGATCGCGATCGTGCTCATGGACATCATGATGCCGCAGATGGACGGTTACCAGACCATCGGCGCGATCCGGCAAAATCCCGCCTTTGCGCGGCTGCCGATCATCGCGCTGACGGCGAAAGCGATGAAGGGCGATCGCGAGAAATGCCTGGAAGCAGGCGCGTCCGACTATCTGGCGAAACCCGTGAACACCGAGCAACTGCTGCTGGCGATCCGCATGTGGCTGCACCGCTGATCGGCGATCGAACATGATGGACGAAAAGGTAAACATCCTCTTGGTCGATGACCAGCCGGCGAAGCTGCTGGCCTATGAAGTCATCCTGAAGGAATTGGGCGAGAACCTGGTCGCGGTATCATCGGGCCGCGAGGCGCTCGAGTTCCTGCTCAAGAACGAAGTCGCGGTCATCCTGGTCGATGTGTGCATGCCCGAACTCGACGGCTTCGAGCTCGCGGCGATGATCCGCGAGCATCCGCGTTTCCAGAAGACCGCGATGATATTTATCTCGGCGATCCAGGTCAGCGATATCGACCGGCTGCGCGGCTACGAGATGGGCGCGGTCGACTACGTCCCGGTGCCAGTTGTGCCCGAGGTGTTGCGGGCCAAGATCCGCGTGTTCGCCGAACTCTACCGCAAGACGCGGCAGCTCGAACGCCTCAACGCCGAGCTCGAGGACCGCGTCCGCGCGCGCACCGCCGAGCTCGAGCAGTCGACCACCCGGCTGGTCGAAAGCGAGGCGCGCCGCAGCATGGCGATCGCCGCGGGCAAGATGGGCTCGTGGGACTGGGACTGGGTCAACGGCGATTGGATGTGGGACGAGGGCCAATACAAGATCTTCGGCGTCGATCCCAAAACCTTCGCGCTGACATCGGACAACATCCAGGGGCTGTTCCACCCCGACGATGTCGAAGAGTTGAAGCAGGCCTGGGCCGGGTTCGGCAACGGACAGACATCCTATGAAGCCGAATTCCGCGTCATGCGGCCGGATGGCGAGGTGCGCTGGTGCGTCGGCACGGCGGCGGCGACCAGCGACCGGAACGGCAGGGTGGTGCGGGTGAGCGGCGTGACTGTCGACATCACCGATCGCAAGAGGGCCGAGGAACGGCAGAGCCTGTTGACCCGTGAGGTCGACCATCGTGCCAAGAATGCGCTTGCGCTGGCGCAATCGATCGTGCGGCTGACGCGCGCGCAGAACGTGACCGCCTATGTGCGGGCGGTCGAGGGCCGCATCACGGCGCTGGCGCGGGTTCACACCGTGCTGTCGCTATCGAGCTGGCAGGGGGCCGAAATCCGCCGGCTGGTGACCGAGGAGATCGCGCCTTATTCCGAGGCCGGGCAGATCCAGATCGAGGGCGCCGAGGTGCAGTTACAGCCCGCGACCGCGCAGACATTGGCGCTGGCGCTGCACGAACTCGTCACCAACTCCGCCAAATACGGCAGCCTGTCGGTGCTGTCAGGCCGGCTCGCGATCACCTGGGAAGTGCAGGACGATACTTTGATCCTGGCCTGGGTGGAATCCGGCGGGCCGCCGGTGACCAAGCCGAAGCAGAAGGGTTTCGGCACGCGAAGCGTAATCGCCAGCATCGAGACCCAGCTCGGTGGCCGGGCCGATTTCGATTGGCGCGCCGAGGGCCTGATCTGCCGGCTCACGGTTCCGCTCAAGTCGCTTGTTGGGGAGACCACGGCGTACCGCGATCTATCGGCGGCTGCGCGCGAGCCTATGGTCAGTTCCAGGGCCGTTTAGCAGGAACCAAGCCTCCGGCGCTGCGGTTAACGAGGGCTGATCGCTCCCGTTCGTAGCCTGAGGTGCTGCCGTGGATGCCCAAACCCGAGAGCGCGGGCCGTCCGCTGAGGAACCGCGGCAGCCCGAACACGCCCCAGAGCAAAAAACGCGGCCAGACCGTACGTCGCCCCCGCAGCCGGACACCGACCGCAAGCCGTCGATGCGCGACCGGCTGCGCGAGCACTGGATGCTTGCCACGGCCGGCGCTTGTCTGCTGCTGCTCGCGCTCGTCGGTGGCGTGATCTACTGGCTCAACATCCGGCACTATGAATCGACCGACGACGCGTTCGTGGCTGCGCGCAGTTTTGCCGTTGCCGGAAAGGTCGGCGGCTACGTCGTCGAGGTCCCAGTCACCGACAACCAGCACGTCAATGCCGGCGATCTCCTCGCGCGGATCGATGAGCGCGACTACAAGATATCAGTCGATCAGGCCAGCGCGCAGGTCGCGGTCGCCGAAGCCAACATCGCCAACGTCGAGGCGCAGATCGACAGCCAGCAGGAACAGATCAAGGAAGCCAAGGCGCAGCAGCAGCAGGCCGAGGCGCAATTGAAATTCGCGCAGGAGGAGGCGGCGCGTGCCCAGAATCTGGTCGAGAAGGGCGCAGGCACGGTGCAGCGGCAGCAGCAGACGCGCTCGGATCTCGATGCTCAACAGGCCAATGCGAGCCGCGCGAGGACGGCGGTGACCGCGGCCGAGCTCGGCGTCAAGACGCTCGAGGCTCAGCTCAAGAGCAGCAAGGCATCGTTGGAGCAGGCGCAGGCACAGCTCGATCAGGCCAAATTGAACCTGCAATATACACGCATCACTGCGGCGCAGTCCGGACGCGTCGTCAAACTGAGCGGCGCGGTCGGCACCTACGTCGCGCCGGCGCAGAGCGTCATGATGTTCGTGCCTGACGAGATCTGGATCACCGCAAACTACAAGGAAACGCAACTCACCGACATGCGTCCGGGTCAGCCGGTCGAGGTCAGGATCGACGCCTATCCGGGACGCAAGCTCACCGGCCGCGTGGCTTCGGTTCAACCCGGTTCGGGCACTGCCTTCAGCCTGTTGCCGGCGGAAAACGCGACCGGCAATTTCGTCAAGGTCGTGCAGCGTGTTCCCGTGAAGATCGTGGTCGACAACTGGCCTGATGATGTGCCGGTCGGGCCGGGCATGTCGGTCGTGCCCTGGACCAGGGTGCGATGAGCGACGTCGCGGCAGGTGGCGGCGCGGCCTGGTCGCCCCAGCGCTCGGCTGCGGGCGGGCATAATCCCTATCTGATTGCCTTCGTCGTCTCGATCGCGACCTTCATGGAGGTGCTCGACACCACGATCGCCAATGTGGCCTTGCGCCATATCGCAGGCGGCCTGGCGGTCGGCATTGACGAGAGCACCTACGTCATCACCAGCTATCTCGTCGCCAATGCCATCGTGCTATCGATCTCGGGCTGGCTCTCGACCGTGATCGGCCGCAAGCGGTTCTACATGATTTGCGTCGCCACGTTTGCGTTCGCTTCACTGCTCTGCGGATTGGCCTGGAGCCTGGAGGCGCTGGTTCTGTTCCGGATCATCCAGGGCCTTGGCGGTGGCGGGATGGCGACCAGCGAGCAGGCGATCCTCGCCGACTCCTTTCCGCCGGCCAAGCGCGGCCAGGCTTTCGCGATCTACGGCGTGGCAGTGGTGGTTGCTCCCGTGATCGGACCGACGCTCGGCGGCTGGATCACCGACACTTATACCTGGCACTGGATCTTCCTGATCAATGTGCCGATGGGCTTGATCTCGCTTTTCCTGGTCGGGACCCTGGTCAACGAGCCGTCCGGCGCCGAAGAGGAGCGCAAGGAATTGCTCAAGAACGGCCTGCGCGTCGACTATATCGGCTTCGTGCTGGTCGCGATCGGGCTCGGCTCGCTTGAATTCGTATTGGACGAAGGCCAGCGCAAGGACTGGTTCGGGTCCGACATGATCACGGGCTTCGCGCTGGCGTCGGCGGTTTGCCTGATTGCGCTGATCCCGTGGGAGCTGACGCGCAAGGATCCGATCGTCGACCTCCGCCTGTTGGGACGCCGCCAGTTCGGATCGTGCTTTCTGGTGATGCTGTGCACCGGCGCGGTGCTGATCTCGTCGACCCAGCTGTTACCGCAATTGTTGCAGACGGAGCTGAACTATACCGCGCTTCTTGCCGGGCTTGCGTTGTCACCCGGTGGCATCGTCACGCTCACCTTGATGCCGGTTGTCGGCAATCTCGTCAGCCGCGTGCAGCCGAAATATCTGATCGCACTCGGCGGCTGCATCGTCGCGTTCTCGATGTGGCATCTGACGGGACTGAACGGCGACATCACCTATGGCTACGCCGCGCTCGCGCGCATCTTCCTCTCGGCAGGCCTTCCGTTCCTGTTCCTGCCGGTCACGACAGCGTCCTATGACGGCGTGCCGCCGGACAAGACCAACCAGGCCTCGGCGCTGATCAACGTCGCCCGCAACATTGGCGGGTCGATGGGCGTCGCACTGGCGCAAACGGCGCTGGCGCAGCGCCAGCAATTCCACCAGAGCCGGCTGATCGAGCACGCCGCGCCGTCCGATCTCGGCTATCAGCAAACCATCGATACGATGACACGCTATTTCCAGGCCCAGGGATCGAATGCATCGGACGCCGCATCTCAGGCGATCGCCTGGGTCGGCCAGACCCTGCAGCAGCAGGTCGATCTCCTTGCTTACATCGACGTGTTCTGGATGCTTTCGATCGTCGGACTCGTGATGATCCCGCTCGCCTTGATCATCAAGCCGGTCGATCTGGCTGGGCCGCCAAAGGGACACTAGAGCAGACGACATTGTGAATGCGGATAGCGGTCGAACCGCGCTATGAATTGCGCGGCTGATCGTATTTCACGCGAGGAGCATATGCAAAAAGCAAAATTTGCCGGCGTGACTCTGTCGATGGTTTTCCTCGCAACGGTCGACGTCACGCGATCGGGTGCCGAGCCTGTCCTGAAAGGCGCGGACGCCTTCGGCGACTGGCAGCGCGACAAGCCCGGCACGATGCGCCTGATCACGCCGCAGGACTTGCCCAGACCGGGTGCTACAGCCTCCAGGAGCAATCCGTCGCGCGTGGTGCAGCGGCCTGCCTCGGCCGTGCCGCAGGTGCCGGCGGGGTTCAAGGTCGAACTGTTTGCGAGCGGCTTGAGCGGCCCGCGGATCATCCGGACCGCGCCCAATGGCGACATCATCGTCGTGGAAACCGGCCCCGGCCGCATCCGCGTCCTGCGCAGCGAGAGCGGTGCAAGCAAGCCTGCGACCAATGAAGTCTATGTCACCGGATTGAACCGGCCGTTCGGCATCGCGTTCTTCCCGAGCGGCGACAATCCGCAATGGCTCTATGTCGCCAACACCGACAGCGTTGTGCGCTTTGCCTATCGCAACGGCGATCTCAAGGCACAAGGCAAGGCCGAGACGATCGTCGCCAATCTTCCGCACGGCTACGGCCATTCCACGCGTGACATCGTGTTCACACCCGACGACAAGCGGATGCTGGTGTCGGTCGGCTCCGCCGGCAACGCCGGCGAGGGGCTTGGCCAGCCGCCTGGTGGCATTGAGGCCTGGAGCCGCGACCACGCACTCGGCGCAGCGTGGGGGGCCGAGACCGACCGTGCCGCCGTGCTCGCTTTCGATCCCGACGGCAAGAACCAGAAGCTGTTCGCCACCGGGATCCGCAATTGCGTGGGGCTCGCGATCCAGCCCGGCAGCGGCACGCCCTGGTGTTCGACCAACGAGCGCGACGGCCGCGGCGACAACCTCGTGCCCGACTATGTGACGCGCATTCGCGAAGGGGCGTTCTATGGCTGGCCCTGGTACTATATCGGCGCCAATGAGGACCCGGCGCATGCCGACGCGCGTCCCGACCTGAAGGACAAGGTGACAGTCCCAGACGTGCTGTTGCAGGCCCACTCCGCCTCGCTTGGCCTGACCTTCTATACCGGCAGCAACTTTCCGTCCGAATATCGCGGCGATGCCTTTGCCGCCGAACACGGCTCGTGGAATCGATCCAAGCGCACCGGTTACAAGGTCATTCGCATCCGGCTGAAGAACGGCGTGCCGACCGGCGAGTACGAGGATTTTGTCACCGGCTTTGTCATCGGCGACAATGAGGTCTGGGGCCGCCCGGTCGGCGTGACCGTGGCGCGCGACGGCGCACTATTGGTCTCCGAAGACGGCAACGGCACGATCTGGCGGGTGAGCCACGATTAGGCGTTCAAGCGAGATCCGCTATCCCAGACCGTCCTTGAGGCCGTATTCCTCGTAGATCGTGAGGGGGTCGGTATCCGGAGACAACCGGCATTTGGCCTGCGCCAGATGCAGCGTGACGGCGCCGGCCTCGCACCGCGCGGTCAGGATTTTCCGGACATCCTCCATATGCGCGCGCGGCTGATGCTTTGACGGCAGCTGTTCAAGCGCAACCAGCGCTGTGGCCAGGGCCTCCGTGACCACCCATTCGTCGTGTCCGGTAATTCCCTTTCGCGGCATCGCCACATCCTCCTAGTACCGGCTGCGACATTGTAGCGCGAGAAGGGTGGGGGCTGTCATCAGCCAACATGGGCAAGGCGCAGGGAACTGGCTGGAGACAGCCCTGCCACGATGTGCCGCAGGGAACCAGCGTGGCGGCGCGCGCGGGCAATGATTAGAACGGCGGTCACGCGCCTGCCCAATCAGCCAGCCGGATGTTCGAACCCTATCTCTCGGCCTGGAGCCTCGTCCCCGACGGCGATCCGATCGTGACCCGTGCTGCACGGTTGTTGCCGGTGCGGCGGCACGGGGTGCCTGCCATGCTCAAAGTCTCGCACGAACCGGACGAACGCCTCGGCGCCCTCGTGATGGAATGGTGGGATGGCGACGGTGCGGCGCGCGTCCTTGCCCGTGACGGCGAGGCACTGTTGCTCCAACGGGCGATGGGGTCGGCTTCGCTCAGCGCAATGGCGCGAACCGGCCGGGACGACGAGGCCTGCCGAATCCTCTGTGCGACGGCCGATCGGCTGCACGCCGAGCGAACCAAACCACGGCCGGATCTGACGCCGCTCACGCATTGGTTTCGCGAGTTGTGGCCCGCGGCGAGAGCGCATGGCGGCATCCTGAACCGGTCGGCTGAGATCGCTGAAGCGCTGCTCGGCGATCAGCGCGAGATCGTGGTGCTGCATGGCGACCTGCACCATGACAATGTGCTCGACTTCGGCGCGCGCGGCTGGCTCGCGATCGATCCAAAGCATCTCGTCGGCGAGCGCGGCTTCGACTTCGCCAACATCTTCACCAATCCGGATCTTGCCGATCCGACACGCCCCGTCGCAACCGAGCCCGGACGCTTTGCACGGCGTCTCGGCATCGTCGTCGAAGCCGCGCGGCTCGATCGCCGGCGCCTGCTGTCATGGATCCTCGCCTGGACCGGCCTGTCGGCAGCATGGTTTCTCGGCGACGGTGATCCGCTCGCCGACGTCGATCTGCAGATTGCAGGGCTTGCCGCGGCCGAGCTCGAGCGGATGGCGTAGGGCGCAGCAACTATGCCGCTGCGGCGCTCGCGCCACTCAGCGACACGCTCAGGATTCGCCACTTCGATATGTCGAAGAAGTAGGCGGCCTTGATGCGCGCGGAGGCGGGATCCGGCGCCTGAATCGCCGTGTGGAATTTCCGCTCCCCATCGCTCAGCGAAATCCGGAATGTCTGCATTGCTCGAACCTCCACGCGAAGATGCTGCGGCAAGGAGGGTTAACATCGAGTTGCTGTAGGGGGCGCGCGAATGTTACGCCGCTTCTCACGCCGTCTCAGTCAGGTGAGGCCGGCGGCAGCCGCACCATCGTATCCTCGGCGCCGACGACGCGTCCGTCCTGTGCGCGCAACTCGAGCCGGCGCACCGGCAGCCCGTTCTTCTTGTCGACCAGCAGCACATGCGCCTCGCCGGGCTCGAAGAAGAAATCCTCGCCCCATTGCCGGAGCGCGACCAGGAGCGGGAAGAGACCGCGCCCCTTCTCGGTCAGCACATATTCCTGATAGGGGCTACCGTCGGAAGCGGGCACCGTCTCCATGATGCCGTGGGCGAGAAGATTGCGCAGCCTGGCCGAAAGGATGTTCTTGGCAAGCCCGAGGCTCTTCTGAAACTCGCCGAACCGGCGCAGCCCGTCGAATGCATCGCGGACGATCAGGAGCGACCACCAGTCGCCGATCGCATCCAGCGGCCGCGCCACGCCGCACAAGGAATCCTTGTGGCTCACTCTCTTGGCCATCGCGCTTCGCCTGACGCTCCCCATGTCACGGTCCGATCGTCAGCTCGATATATCGGTTGCAAAGTGAAACCTCAAGCGGTACATAGTGGTTTCAAATTGAAACCATACGGGGCTCCTCATGATCCAAGCCGACGCCACATTCGAGGGCACCTTTCCGTTCGCGCCGCATTTCAGCACGGCTCCGGGCTTCCGGATGCACTATCTCGACGAAGGCCCGCGCGACGACGAGGTGGTGCTGTGCCTGCACGGCGAACCGACCTGGGGCTATCTGTTCCGCCATCTGGTGCCGGTGCTGAGCGCAACGCACCGCGTGGTCGTTCCGGATCACATGGGCTTCGGCAAGAGCGCGACGCCGACGCAGCGCAGCTATTGGCTGCAGGACCATGTCGACAATCTCGAAGCGCTGGTCCTCGCGCTCGACCTCACCGGCATCACCCTCGTCATGCACGATTTCGGCGGCCCGGTCGGCATGGGATTCGCCGCGCGCCATCCGGATCGCATCCGGCGCATCATCTCGGCCAACGGGCCGACGCCGTTCGGGCAGCGCGACTTGGTCGAGCGCGTCGTCGCAAACGCCGAGGTCTCGCCCTGGTTTCAATGGATCGCCAGGGCCGAGGCGAGCGGCGAGCTCGAGCCGGTGCTTGAACAGCTTGGCTTCAACATCCTGAGCACGCTGAAACTCAACGGCTTCGAGAACAATTCCGTCATCACCGACGCCTGGCTCGCGGCCTATGGCTCGCCGTTCGCGCGGCCGGCCGACTGTCTCGGCGCGGTCGGGTGGGCGAAGGGCTTTGCCACCGGTGCACACACATTCGCGGCGCCCCATCCCGCCGCCGACCGCCTGATCCGGAGCAAGCCCGCGCTCGCGATCTGGGGCGAGGCGGACCGCACGCTGCGTGCCGAGCATTTCCTGCCGCTGTTTTCCGCGATCTTCCCGGCGGCCCCGATCAGGCGTCTTGCCGGTGTCGGGCACTACTGCTTCGAGGATGCCCCGCAGGAAATCTCCGGCCTGATCGCGGAGTTCGTCCGGCAGACGTGACGTTGGTCAATCGAGAGAGCGCGGCAAGCGGGCTTGGGTCGGTTGTGTCAGCCAGCAGCCGGATGATCGCTTGGTCCGTGAAAAATGCTATTGACGCCTTGTGGGTTAGCTCGACAATTGCCGTAACGCGTAGCCAAGCCGTTCATGTTTACTCGAAGGAGTTTTTGATGAGGATTGTCCCGTTCGCTGCATGTCTTACGATCATTTGTCATGGCGCGGCCGCTCAAACGTCCGGATGCTCGGCCATTTCGAACGCGAGCGATCGATTGGCCTGCTACGACAAGGCCGCCTCGATCGCAGGTAATAGCCCGGAGAAAGACAAGACCGCGCCATCAGGCTCTTCAGACGCACCATCGAAGAAACGAAGCGTCGTCGAGATGCTTGCCGATGAGAACGCAAAACTGAACGCAAAGCTCAAAACCATATGCCGCGGCTGCTGACGTCGATGGAAAGCCGATCGGCCATCCACCGGCAGCGAGACCGTTTACTGATCGGGCCTTGTAATGAAGCTGCGGTTTTGATCGCGGATCTCCGCAGCCGCTTCGTCGTAGAGGAAGGGGAGGAAGGCATAACGCCTTCCGCGCGTGACCAAACTCACGGCGTGCAACAATGAGCAAGAGAAGACCACGGCGCACCCCGGGGCCGGCTTGAATGATTGAGGTCCGTATTCGGGGAAACCGATTTCGCCTCCCTCAAAATCCTCGTTGAGATTGATCGAAACGGCAAAGCGGCGGTGAGCCGTTCCCTTGGTCGTGTTGTCGCGATGAGGCGCAAAGTGCGCATTGTCGGCGGCATCGTAGCAACCGACCATGTATCGTTCGATGTGAGTGGCCTTGAATTGGTGAACCTTGGCGATCTCGGGGACGATCGCGCGATCGATTCTCTGGTCGACCTGCCGCCTCAGTTCGACATCTTCCAGAAGATAATCTCTCCGCGCCTTGAATCGCAGGTCCGTCACACCGACCGTCTTGCCGTCGATCTCGCGCATGACGCCGGACATTTGGCCGCCGTTCGCCTCGTAAAGATCGATCAGGCGCTTGCAGAAGCTGGGTTCGAAGACATTCGGCAGATAGAGGATCGGGGCCTGCAAACGTATTCCGGAGAAGCGATCTGGCGGCGGCAGAGAACGCAGGTGCGATATCAGCCAGGAGGTTCGCGCAATCGGAAGCAGGCCGATCACCCGCAGCGTTGGATCGATCAGCACCCACATCCGCGTGTAGCGGGATTGGTTGGCTTGGGCCTGGGAAACTGCCCCGTAGAGACGGCTGACTTTGCCGTCGAAATCCAAAAAGTACTTAACACCCTCTCTCTCGGATATCCTCTGGTCGGCCTTGTCCTTTTGATCGACCGTTACGCCATAGAAGGCCGCGTGCTTTCCGTTGAAAACGTCAGCGGCGTCCAGAACCTGCTGGATCAATTCGCGCGCCTGATCGTCACCTGCGCTGCCAAGAAAACAGAGTGCGAGATAGCGGCCGGCAGCAGTCGAAAACGTATAATTCGCAACCGAGAGCGTTTGTTGTGAAAACCACGGCGCTGCACTTCCCGGGCCAATATCCAGCTTCTCCTCGTGACTTTGAACCATCCGATCACCTCAATTATTCATCCGAGTATAAATTTCGCTTCACGCTGCCACAGCGAGCGCCAAACGAGGGATCACTGCAATGCGATCCGGGTGTCCGACATGGCCGTCGACCGCCCGAGCGACGCGCACGATGGTGGCCATGCCCAACTGAATGGCGATGAAGATGCCACGAATGCTCCAAAATGCCCAGCGCGCGCCAGCGTGGCCTGCGCACCCGAAGCCCGCCTTGAACCGCACAAGGCGGTCCGTCCCCGGATCACATGTCGCATTCCGCCGAGATCACCGCCTGGAGTGCCGGCACCCAGACCCGGTAGGCGGCAGCGGTGAAGTGAATGCCGTCCGGCATCTTCGCGCCAGACGGCAAATGCGGATCGATGAACCGAATGCCGCGCGCGACTGCGGCCGCTTCGATCTCGCGATTGCTTGCGCCGTCAGCTGCGACGGCAATGGCCACCACTGGTCGCGTCGACAGCGGCTTGACGGTGTCGACGAGGTCGGCGAAGTCGCGTTGCGCCGTTGGCGAACCGGCATCGTTCGCGCCGACCGCGAGCACGAGCAGGAACGCGCCCTGGTCCTCCAGCAGACGTAGGGCAAGCTGCCTCGCCTCCCGGATGGTCTGACCGCCGACGCCGGCGTTGATGACCGGACGTCCGCAAAGCTGCCGTGGCAGCGGAGCCATTTCAGTGATGCTGTCACCCAGCACGACGATCGGCGCCGTCGCACCGGTGAGCGCGGCGCCGATCATGAATTCACGCACCGCGGCGTGATCGTGAAAGCGATGTTGGGACACCTCACCGAAGCGATGGCGCATTCGCTGCAGTTCAGCGAAGGAAGCGACGAAGCCAACCAGAAAAATGATGGCCAACACCCAGGGAAGCGCGCGATACATTGCTCCTCGGAGGTAGCATCGCGGCCAAACCCCGAGCAATATTCAGAAACAACCGCAGCGTTCACGTTTTACGGATCACGTCTCTAGAGAGGTTACTGGATACGGCAACGCGCAGCCCGTTACCTTTGGTACAGTGATCTATTTGATTGATGTTGGTGATCTGGTTGTCGGTCGGATCCGTCTTGTCGCGCTTTCGGCTCTGAGCCCCTTGCAACCGGTGACACGCGTTAGCAGTCCTCGGTCACCGCCCGATGTCTTTGTCGAGCGGAAGCCGGCAACGCACAACGGTCTGGCCTTGCTCGCGAAGCAGTTGCAGGTCTCCGTCGAGCACACGCGCGCGCTCGTGCATTCCGGTCAGGCCTCTGCCGAACGTCAGGTCCTGCGGCAGGCCAATGCCGTCGTCGAATAGCTCGATCTCGATCTGATCTCCGTTGACCGTCGCCGTGACGCCCATCGTCGTCGCCTGTGCATGCCTAAGCACATTGGTCACACCCTCCTGGATCACGCGATAGGTCGTTTGCGAAAGCAGGCCGTCGAGGTCGTCCAAGCGATGATCGATACGAGATGTCACGCGGAGGCCGGGAGCCTGGGATTGGGCATTGCGCAGCAGCGCTTGCAGACTGGCGGCCAATCCCAGTTCGGCAATGTAGACCGGGCTGAGGCCCTCCAGCACGCGCCGGTTCGCCTGCTGCAAGGCCTCCGTCGCGCTGAGAATGCCGTGCGCGGGCGAGCCCGGCTCGGGAGGCCCTTCCGCCTCCGGATCGGACAGCGCCGTGGCGTTGGCGCGGATTGCGAACAGAAGCGGGCCCATCTCGTCATGCAGCTCACGGGCCAGTTCGCGGCGCTCGTCGTCCTGGACGGCAACGAGTTTGCGCAGCAGGTCCCGATTGTCGCGGCTGAGGCGTTTTAGCGTCGCGGCAAGCTCGTTGGCTTCTGCGCAGCTTTTGCGAATTTCCGGTGGGCCAGCCAGCGGGATCGCGGCATCGTACACGCCGTTGCGCATCCGGGTCAGTCCGGCACCGAGCTGCGCCAGCGGGCGAAGCGCCGTGCCCGTCGTAAAATAGGCGCTGAGCCCGGCGAGCAGCATCAGTGCCGCGCTCGAGCCGGCAACGGCCAGGAAGCCCATCCATTTCTCCAGGATCTCGGCCGAGAGGTCAGGGCTGAAGACGATATCACCGACATGCGTCGCTCGGATTGTGACCGGATGGGCGGAGCCGAGCTCGGGAATCCGCAGCAGAGCGGTAAACCAGGCGGGAACGTTGCCACGGTAAGTGTCCGACGTCGCGCGCTGCCGGTCGGCTCCCAACGGCACGAACGCGATGGCGGCAGGGGTGCCAAGGGAGGCTGCGAATGCATCGAGCGCTTGTTGCGGATTGTCCGCGGCCGCAAGCGCAGCATTTAGCGCCTCGGCTACGCGTTGGGCCGAGCGGGCGCCCTGGGCATTCTCATTTTCGAACTGCTCAGGCGAGAAGGTCCGCAGCGCAAGGCCGCCGAGCAGCAATGCGCCGACAACCATTGCAGCCATGGGCAGCAACAGCCGGGCGCGAAGGGAAAGGCGGTTCCACAGTCGATCCGGGAGGCTTGGCACTGCGGGCTCCGTTCGGGATTCTTCTCTTTCAATTTCCGCGCGAAGTTCTATTTAGGCGGAGGAGGTAGCGTGCAAGATACGGCCAAATCAGCCACCAGGATATTGATCGTCGACGACCATCCCGTGGTGGTGTCGGGCTGCCGATCCCTGTTCGCCGCAGACAAGACAGTGAAGATCGACGAGGCCGCGGATGCCAAAGCCGGTCATCGAGCTTTCCTGCAGAAGCGGCCGGATGTGACCGTTATCGATATCAAGCTTCCCGATGTTTCCGGGTTCGAGCTGCTGCGCAGGATTCGCAAGGACGATCCAGACGCCCGCATCATCATGTTCAGCATGAATGACGATCCCGCATTCGTCGTGCGGGCTGTGGAGATGGGAGCGCAAGGCTATCTGTCGAAGAGCGACGATCCGCGCCTTTTCGTCAAGGCGGTGCGCAAGGTCGCGGCTGGCGAACGATTCATTTCGCCGCATCTCGCCGAGGCGATCGCTTTCGGCGGTGCCGCGATCAAGGCAAACCCGGCCTCGCAGATGTCGGCGCGGGAGCTGGAAATCCTTCGGTTGCTCGGTCGCGGCGACAAGATCGTCGACGTCGCATCGGCGCTGGGCATCTCCTATAAGACCGTCGCCAATACCACGTCTCTGCTCAAGCAGAAGCTCGGCGCGAAGAGCCATTCCGACCTGGTGCGGATCGCCGTCGAAATGGAACTCGGCTGACCCTGCCGAGAATTGGACTGGCCGCGTCCAATGGCGCGGCCAGTCCTTCATTGCCGGAAGAACGGACTGCATTCGTCGGGGCAATGGAAGCGACCAATGCACCCTTCCAGCAACCTTCATTGGAAAGCCTCCGGACGGGTCACCACCTGGGGAATGACCAGCCTTGCCATTCCCCGGGCCAATCCGAATCGCGATAGCTCGCAACGCGCTGGCCGCGCTGTGCAAGCCGTGGGCTTCGCTCGCGCTGCGCGTGCCGGGTCGGCTTTGCATGCCGCGCGATCTGCTCGAGTGTTTTCGACGGGGGGGACCTGGGCGGGTCGGCCTCAGCGACAGCCGCGGGCTGCGGTGCGGGAGCTTGGGCAGTGATGGGAGCCGGGGGCGCCGGCGAGGCGGTGACGAGTGGGGCGCTTGTATCCATCCGTATCGCTTCCGGCCATTTTTGCCGCGAGTGAATGCGGATCGTTGCGCGGTCGATGTCGTTGCGGGCAACGGTCGCTGGTGCTGCCGGAAAATACCAATCCGCGACAAACAGCAATCCGAGCAGCACTGCGCTTGTAAACAGAAAGTATCGAAACAGAGGCATCAAACCGTCCCGCAATTCCGGGCCGCATGTCGGCACTGGCGCCGACCAACGGGAAAAAACGGCAATCGTTCCGCCAAAAAAGAGGCCGCCGATTGGCGGCCTCTTCGTGCAGCTGGTGCGCGAGCTACCAGGTGGTCCACCTGCCGCCGCGCCAATAGCCCCGACCCTCGTGCTCACGGAAAGTGAACCGCTCGTGCGGTCCCCAGCGCCAATTGTCCTCGTGGACAACGACGCCGGCGTCTCTCGGATAATCGTAAACCTCGTGGGTGTGCCAGCACACTTGCCCAGAGCATACGATCGCAGCCGATGCGCTCATCGCGGAAGCAGCCAGAAAGCCCGCCCCAAGAATGGCGCCGACGGCCGTTTTGCCTATCAGTCCCATGTCATGTCTCCTCATGCCGAAACCATTCCCCGTGCGCCGACAGTTGGGATTCACGGCTGTTCCTGGCTTTCGGGAGAAATATGCAACTTGGCTGGGAACGGTCGGCCACTGCCGCGGTTGATGGCTTGTGCTTTAGGCACACAATCAACTTCCCCCAAGGGCTCCGGCGCGGTTCCTCGGCTGCGCCGGAGCTAACATTTGCGTCCGAGCCTAAGCGCAGAATGTCGCGTTGAACCGTGCGATATGGCACGCAGTTAATCGCGTCAGCTGAAGCGCCTCCAGGACAGCAGACGTTTGTCGGCAGCACGCTAATGGCAGTCGAACGTCTGCTAGAGCGGCGTCCGGACCTGTTGGGCGGCCGGCAACGTAAGGTTCTTCGCGGCTCTCGATTCCACGAATAGGCCGGAGGTTACGATCAGGGCCAGAGAGAAAAATGCCACCACCGACATGCATGCAAACTGATCACCAGCGCCCATCGCAGCCACTCCGCGTTCGTTTCAAGCCGTGAACGTGGCAGACATCAGTTCGTTCCTTCGATCGGGAAAAACCGGCAATGGTCGGCTAATCATGGTCACTGTGAGCACAGGGATATGACGCCCCGTCAGGGACGGGGCAGGGCGATGGTCACGGATGGGCCCTCGAAACGGCGGCCCAGGTATCTCCGAGAGAGGTGACGTATCTCTCATATGTTAATGCCGGAACCAGCCCTGGAAACGAAAAGCAGACGCCGATGCCTTGCCGGAATCGATGCCCGCCCGTAGTCATCCGAAGGGTGCAGTTGATGGACTTCATCGACCGCTACTTTTTCGCCGCAACGATTACAGTGACTGTCGTGCTCTGGCTTTACCTCGCTTTGCTGGTGGCCGGTAGCTGACGGCGGACGGACGCCTGAACGCGAGCTTTGGTTGGCCGAGCAGGCCATGGCCTGCTTCAGGCAAGCGGAACGCGCGCCGTTCCGGGAAACCCAATCGGCGCAACAACGTTAACTCCTCGAAATCATCCGCGAAGATCAACGAGCAGAGGTACTGCTATGCGTACGATCTTGATCGTGGAAGACGAGTATTTCATTGCGGACGACTGTGCCACGCTGGCACGTCAGGCCGGCTACCACGTCGTCGGGCCGTTCGCTTCGGTGGATGAAGCTCACCCGCATGCATCCAGCGCTTGTGGCGCGCTGATCGACATCAACGTCAATGGAACCGCGTCCTACAAATTGATCGATGCGCTGCTTGAGATGGGCACGCCAGTCACGCTGTATACTGGGTACGATGCCGGCATTCTGCCTGAGAGGTACGCGCACCTTCCGGTGGTGACCAAGCCGCGGGGGTGCGCCGAAGCTCTCGGGATATTGTGCAAGCAGATGGCCTCGGCCGGATAGGACAGCACACCAACTCGATCTGCAGCGGTCGAATCGCGCCGGAGGTGCAAACGGCTCCCGTTGTGACATTGGAACCGCTGGCACTGCCGCCGCGTTGGTGGCGACCTATGTCTTTGGTCCCGATGCATGACGCAGCCTGATGTCCGGAAGGGCATGCCTTCCGTCCAATTGTCACGCGACGAGTTCGAGCGGCGCTATCGAAGCCGATTCACCGATCCTGGTTTTGGGCCACTGCATCGCGAGATTGATGCGATCGTCGCGGCCGCATGGGACGCCTACAGTCATTCGCGCAAGGCGCCGCAGACGCGGCAGGCCGGGCCCGGATTTTCCGATCCGACTTACGACATCGCCGTCGACTGGCTGGCAGCGCAGCAGGCGATACTGGAGGCTCAACGGCGCCACGACTCGGCCGATGCGCCAGCACGTATTCTCGTTATCAATGGTTCGCCCCGCAGCGAGCATACTTGCCCTGGTGAGATGTCGAAGACGTGGCGTCTGGTTAAGCTGGCTGAGCCGGTTCTTCGACAAATGGGCTTTGCCGTGGATATTCTGGATCTCTCGAGATTGACGTCCGAGTTCGGCAAGCAGATTCACCCCTGCAAGTCCTGCGTCGCGACGGCGATGCCGCTTTGCCACTGGCCGTGCAGCTGCTACCCGAACTACTCGCTGGGGCAGACCGACGACTGGATGAACGAGATCTACCCGCTTTGGGTAGCTGCACGCGGCATTCTCATCATCACGCCGGTGAATTGGTATCATGCGCCTGCTGGGCTGAAGGCGATGATTGACCGGCTGGTTTGTGCGGATGGAGGAAACCCAGATCCGTCTTCGACGCACGGCAAACGAGCGGACGAGGCCAAGGCGCTGGAGCTGAAGGGCTGGTCCTATCCACGCCATCTCGCTGGCCGTCATTTCGGCATCGTGGTGCACGGCGATAGTGTCGGCGCCGAAACGCTCCGGCGGTCATTGTCGGACTGGCTGACCGATATGTGTCTCATTTCGAGCGGGCGTGCCGGGGAGGCGGACGGCTATCTCGGCTACATGGAGCCCTACGCGACCTCGCATCAGGCGCTCGACAAGGACACGACGTTTCAGCAGGAGGTCGTGAATGCGGCGAAGGCGCTGGGAAACGCCGTAAAGCTCGCGCGTGCGGGCAAGCTTGAAAATCCCAGAGGGGGCATCGACGATCCCAATCCGAAGTGAGGCTTTGGATAACTCCGCGGCCTATTCAAGGCTGCCCGGACCCGCCCGCAGATCCGTAGACCTGACCCGTCGCGTAGCTCGCATCGCCTGCGGCGAGCTGCACATAGATCGATGCGAGTTCTGCCGGCTGGCCAGGCCGGCCAAGCGGCGTTTGTCCGCCGAACTTCTCCAGCTTTTCCATCGACGCTCCGCCGGAGACTTGCAATGGGGTCCAGATCGGACCAGGCGCGACGCCATTCACCCGGATCCCCTTCGGGCCGAGCTGCTTGGCCAGCGACTTCACGTAGTTCATGGTCGCAGCCTTGGTCTGCGCATAGTCGTAGAGTTCGGGCGAGGGGTCGTAGGCCTGCTCGGAGGTCGTGCCGATGATGCAGGCGCCAGGCTTGAGATGCGGCAGCGCTGCCTTGATGATCCAGAATGGCGCGTAGATGTTGGTCTTCATCGTCGCATCGAAATCGTCCGATGAGACGTCGAGGATGGACTCGCGCGATTGCTGGCGGGCAGCGTTGCAGACGACGATGTCGAGACCGCCCAGGCCGTCCACGGCGCGCGCAACCAGCTCCCTGCAGAATGCCTCGCTCCTGAGGTCGCCGGGGATCGCGAGCCCGCGGCGGCCGTCTGCCTTGATCAGTTCGATCACGTCCTGTGCGTCCGGCTCTTCGGTCGGGAAGTAGTTGATCGCAACGTCAGCGCCTTCGCGGGCAAACGCGATGGCCGCCGCGCGGCCCATGCCGGAATCGCCACCCGTAATCAATGCCTTTCGGCCTGCCAGCCGGCCCGAGCCCTTGTAGCTGGTTTCACCGTGATCGGGACGCGGCTCCATTTTGCCTGCGAGGCCGGGCCATGGTTGCGACTGCTTCTTGAATGGCGGTTTCGGATGGAGGCGGGTCGGGTCTGTTAGGCGTTCCGGTTTCATCGGCTCGTTTCCCTGGCTGTTTGTTGAGGCGATCACCAGACATGATCGACCTCCCGTCCGGCTGGACAACATGCCTGGGCGAGATTCGTTGCTGCCTGCTTGCGTCGTCGACCGCCACCCAGCCGTTCGACCATCCGCGACGCCGCGGATCAGTGCATCTTGGTCGTTTCTGCGGGCTCGACCGTCACATACGCAGGCAGCCGCAGATAGGCCGGATCGAACCTGGCCAGGCGGACCAGTCCGTTCCAGTCGGTGATCGTGATGATCCTTGAATGCCATTGCAGCAGGTTACTGCGGCGAAGTTCCTGGATGGTGCGATCGACGTGAAGCGCAGACAGGCTGCAGGCCGCACCAAGGTCGGACTGCGTAAACGGTGATGGAATTCGAAAGTCCCTTGCGAGGCCGACGGCCCGAAGGCGCACGAAGATCTCGCACAGCAGATGAGCCACGCGTTGCAGCGCATCGCGGCTGCTCAAATTCACGATCCAGTTTCGCGACCCGGCGGCATCGCCCAGGATCAGAAGAAGAAGTGCATGCGCAAGCGATGATGATAATCCGCACAGATCGCGCAAGACGTCATGAGGAACCGAAGCAATAACGACCGGCCCAACCGAGACGAGATTGTAGTCGAGACGAGCATCGTGGATCGTAAAGAGATCCGGGACATCACCGGGGACATGGATCGAAACGATCTTGTCCTCGCGGCTGTCGAGGTCGAGCCAACAAAGGTATCCCTGCAGCAGCAGGTGGCAATGCGTTGATGTCTCTCCGCGTCGCAGGATGTGATGGCGATGGCCATAATGATCGATACTGCTCGGCAGTTTCGCGAGCAGATCGAGATCATCAGGCGACAATTCGACCAGATTTGCCAGGCGACCGGCAAATTTCGAGAAAACGAATCCTGCTTGCATGGCGCCGCCCGCGATTGCCCCAGCGCCTGAACCTAGTGACGACCGCAAGGGCATGTCATTAACCTATGACATGCCGCGCGGGCGGACGACATCGACCACTGCCAACAGAGCCAAGTCGATCCCAGTGCGGGTGAGGGCGGAAGCGTAATCTGGGTCCATGCGCATGTTGCGGCACGATCGCCGCAGCGAGAATACGCGGACGAGCAGCATCATTGTCGCGACACATTCTGTCCAAGCCGACACATTCTGTTCAAGCTTTGCACCCGTTCGACCATCGGTCGAACTGCTAGTCCCAATTGGCTCCGTGAAGAATTCTCAAGCGCTTCAAGTTCCAGGCGTAGTCTCGGTTAGCAACTTTCCTGAATAAGGTTTATTGTCTTTCCATCACCGGCCGAGGCTCTGTCCGTAGGCGTCGGTGGCTGAGAGACCGAGTGCGCTCCCGCCTGCAAGGTCGAGGGAGCGCGCAATGACGCCAGCCAGCCCGATTCCAGCTATCCGCAGCTCACGCCCGACGTCTGCACAAGACGCGGCCATCATCGATAACTCCAGAGCCGTTATCGCGCGATCGCTGGATATTCTGAAGCAATGCCAGCCCGGGACATTCCTCGGAAGCCAACGGCGTGAGGAGACGTCCCGGCAAGAATAACGGATATTCAAGCGCCTGTGCCTTAATTCCATGATGGAAAGGGCGAGACCAAAGAAACGGCCCCAGCGGGGGGCACGGGCTGAGGCCGCTCTTGCACTGTGGTGTCCAAGAGCCGCCGGCAGGGACAGCCCTCGAACCTGCGACAACTGGCGCCGTGTGGGGCCAGTTCCTAACCGATCAAGAGGCAGCTGACGCCGACGACGAGCGCGAGAAACGATAGTCCCGCGATGCTCAGGAAGCCGTAGTCCAAGCCGTCCATTTTCTCCAATCTGAACATTCGGACAATCTGCGCCTCGGTTGCAGCCGGTGGCATTTAAGTATGCATGTCAGTAGAGGTGCCCTATTTCGTCAGCATCAAAAAGGAGCGACCCCAGCGAGAGGGGCGAGGTGGGGCATCCTTCATTCCGTCGTTGCTGAACCGCCAGTGCCGATAATCAGGAGGACCCTCGGGCCCGACGCGGCCGCCACCGAGGGCAAGGGCTCATCGGGTCAAAATGTTTCGCTGCCTGCGTCAGGGCCGTTTGGGGCCCGTTGCCCGGATCCGTCGGAGCAACTTCTTGTCGGCGTCAAGGAAGCAATCGAGATGCGAAGCGAATTGGTAGCTGAGCGCCAACCGTCGCCAGGATCGCGCCAGCAACTCGTAATCCTTGCGAGCGGTTTCGTCGCCCGACGTTGCGGCGCGTTGGTCGGCATCGTCAGCCAATAGCTGACATTTCGCGATCTGGCCGGTTGAATCGTGCAGCATCGCTGTCCTTCATGGAAGAGGATGCATCGAGCAGAGCAACTCGCCGGTGATCGACCCTAGCTGATGTTGGGCCTCAAGGTCCGCAGTTGCGCGGCGACGCGGCGTAGCTCATCAGCCAATTGCACATTGCGCAGGCGAGTCTCGCTGACGGTTGAGAGGTCCGCGACCAGCGCCCGCTCTGCGGCCGTCTGCTCCAGTTGCTCGATACGTCTTTCGATCTCGGTCATAACGCATCCCCCGTCCGATATCGTGACGCGGGCATGGTGAGCCACCTTGCGAAGGTGCGCCTTAACATTTGCAAAGCGCCCGCCGGATTTCTTTTCTCCGCAGCGCGGGCTATTGCGCTAGAACCTGATCGTTAGGCGAGCGGACGCTGGCTGCGTTCAGGCGCGCAGGATCATGCCCGCCAGGCTCCGCGCCATGGCGCGATGGTCGAGCGGCTTTTCCCACAACGCGACGTCCGCGAACTCGTTGCTGATCACGATCCTGTCGTATCCCGAGGTGAACACGATCGGCACGCCGCGCGCGCGCAGCTCACGCGCGACCGGATAGATCATCTGCTTGCGGATGTTCACGTCGAGTACCGCGCCGTCGATCACGCCGCCATCATGCAGCATGCGAAGTGCATCGTCGATGTCGCCGACCGGACCGGCGATGTCGGCGCCGAGCGAACGGAATGCGCTGCCCATGTCATCGGCGAGAAAATATTCGTCTTCGACAATCAGGACGCGCCGTCCGGTCAGGAGTGGACGTTCGCGCGAACCGGCAGCAAATCGAGACATATCGGCTCCAGCCTTCCGGCGTGAAATCACCGCAAAATTGGAACATAGGACGAAACCTCGCCTTGTTGCAAACAACGTTAAAAGGGCCGGTTCCATGCCCAACCACGACATCATCGTCATCGGCGGTTCGGCGGGGGCGACTGCACCCTTGAAGGATATTCTCGGCCGGTTGCCGTCCGATCTGCCGGCTGCGATATTCATCGTATTGCACATACCGGCACACGGCATCGGCATTCTCTCCACCGTCGCCAGCGCGGCCGGCAAGTTGCCGGTCCGGCAAGCGGAAAGCGGCATGGTGATCGAGAACGGTCATGTCTACTTGGCGGCACCGGACTGTCATCTCCTGATCAATGACGGCCATATGATGCTCGGGCGGGGGCCGCGCGAGAACCTGGTGCGGCCGGCGATCGATGCGTTGTTTCGCTCGGCCGCGCTGCACTACGGACCGCGGGTGATCGGCGTGGTGCTGAGCGGCCTGTTGTCCGACGGCGCGGCGGGTCTCAACGCGATCAAGCGTTGCGGGGGGATCGCATTGGTTCAGGAGCCCCAGGACGCCATGGCCGACGAAATGCCGCTTCGTGCGCTGGAAGCCACCACGGTCGACCTGTGTGTTCCGGGGGCTCGGCTTGGTGACGTGCTGTCGGATCTGGTTCGGGAGCGAGCCGGCGCCGTCCTGCCGATTCCGCCCGAGATCGTGCTGGAGGTGAAAATTGCGGCGGGCGAACGGGTCGGCAGTGACACACTGGTCGAGATCGCCGATCCTGCGCCGCTGACCTGCCCCGGGTGCGGGGGTGTCCTTTCCGAACTCAAGATGGGCCATCCGCTGCGATTTCGCTGTCAGGTCGGCCATGCCTATACGGCCGATGCCCTCGCCAAGGAGCAGGAGGGCCGGGTCGATGAGGCGCTTCGGGTCGCGCTGCGCATCATCGAGGAACGTGCCGAGCTGGTGCACCGCATGGCCGAGGACGGCCGCCAGAGCGGACGTCCGGCAGTCGCGCAGATGTACGACGCTCGCGCCGCCGAGTATCGCGAATATGCCGACATGATCCGCCGCGTCATGCTAGAATCACTCGATCCGAAGCGACCGGCGCGGAAGGAACCGTGATGGCCAGCGCTGATTACGCGAACTGGGCCGAACAGCTCCGGTCCGAGCGAGTGATTCTGGCAAAGGCGGAGATCGATATCGAGGAGGGCTGGCGGCGGCTCCGCAACCAGCAGGACCTGCTGGATTGGCTGCAGCGGGCCGGCCACGACACCAGACAGGCCGAGCGCCTGGTCGGCCTGCTCAAGCGGACGCTGGTCGAGTGGGAGCGGCACCGCAGCCTGATCGAACAGCGGGTCGCTTATCTCGAGGAACGGGTCACATTTACCTAGTCTCAGGAAGGAAGTGAGTCAGGCCGAACTAGCTTTTTGGGGGTGCTGGATACGCCGCATTGCCCTGAATACGGCCCCGACCTCGTACATGTGGTCGAATTGCTGTAAGACGCTTTGCCGCCAGCGGTCATTTTCGTCCATCAGACGCTGTGCATCGGCCATTGCTCGCTCGGCCCGCTCGATCAGGGCTGCAAGCTCCTCGGATACATGTATCGTCGGTAGGGCTGCCACGCCGGCAGTATGGCGCTTCCCGCCTACAAAAACAATCGGCGCCGACGAATGATAGTTCCCCATGGAAATCGCAGAATTCCCCACTCCGACCATTTGGATAGGAGTAAACTCTGCTATCAACGGGCGCGGGTGAGATCCCCGCAGGAGAGTGAGAGCCGCAGCTACCATGGATGACGTCGGCCAGCCGCAGAGCGGAGATGAAGAGCGCCAGTCCAAGGCGCCGCTGATCATAGGCGTGGGCGCGTCCGCCGGCGCGCTGGATAGCATCGAGCAGTTTTTTTCCAGGCTGAAGCTCACCCCGGACCAGTCCGTGGTGCTTGTGTTGCAGTACCGCGACGCGGTGGATGATGCGCGGTTGCGCGACGTGTTGCAACGCGCGGACGGCGCCAGCTTGTCCGAAATCAGCGACGGGCAGTCTGCCGAAGGCGGCATTGTCTATCTTTGCCCCGCCGACATGATTACCACGATCCACGGCGATCGGTTCTGGGTTCGTCGCGCCGAGCAGGCGCGAGGTGAGCGTGCGACCATTGACAGCTTCCTGGTCTCGCTGGCGGAAGAACGTGCGGAGGAATCCATCGGTGTCGTGCTCGCCGGGACGGGGGGCGACGGTACGCTTGGTGTCGCGACCTTGAAAGATCATGGTGGCCTTGCGATCGCTGAGCGCATCGGTGGCGGCCAGTCCGATCCGCACGAGGAGGGCAATTCGGCGGTGGCGATCGCCGATTTCGTGCTGCCGCCCGAGGAGATCCCCGAGCATATCGACGTCTATGCGCGCCACCTGCGTCGGCTCGAGGAGAAGCAAGGTTTCGACGAGGTGCTGGCCGCCGCGGCGACCTCGCTCGCGCGCATCGCGGACATCCTGCGCAACAAGACCGGCAACGACTTCCACGGCTACAAGCAGAACACGTTTCTGCGCCGCGTCCAGCGCCGCATGCAGGTGGTGCAGATCGACGACATCTCCGCCTATGTTGATTTCCTGAGGAACGACAAGGACGAGACGCTACATCTTTTCAACGATCTCCTGATCGGCGTCACGGAATTCTTTCGGGACAAGAAGGAGTTCGATGTCCTGGAAACCCAGATCATCCCGAAGATCCTCGAAGGGAAGGGCGCGGGCCAGCAGGTGCGCGTCTGGGTGCTCGGTTGCGCCACCGGCGAAGAAGCCTATTCCATCGGCATCCTGCTGCGCGAGCACATGGCCGGCCTCGATTCGGTGCCTCAGGTACAGATCTTCGCGACCGATATCGACGGCCGTGCACTCGCCGCTGCGCGTGTCGGGCGGTATCGCATCAGTATCGAAAACGATATGACGCCGGAGCGGCTGGCGCGTTGGTTTGTGCGGGAAGGCGATACCTATTGCGTGGTCAAGGAGCTGCGCGAGATGTGCATCTTCTCGCAGCACAACGTCATCAAGGATGCGCCGTTCTCCAAGCTCGATTTGATCTCTTGCCGCAATCTCCTGATCTACCTCAATGCGGAGCTGCAGAACCGCGTCATTCCGCTGTTTCACTTTGCATTGTTGCCGGACCGATTCCTGTTTCTGGGCAATTCCGAGAACGTCACGCGGCATCCGAAGCTGTTCGCGCCGGTCGATCGCCGCGCACGCATCTTCAAGAAGCTCGAGACCGGGACACGGTTGCCGCCGGAATTTCCCATTACGACGGCGGCCGGGCGGGCAGCGGTGGATATCCCTCCGATGCGCGCCGTCGGTCCGGATGTCGGCCTCGAGCGCCGCGCCCAGCGCATCTCGGAGCGCTATGCGCCTGCCTATGTCATTACCGACGACAACTTCCAGATCCTGCATTTCTCCGGCCGCACCGGCCGATACATCGAGCCGACCGCAGGCACCGCCACGCTCGACCTGCTGCAACTTGTGCATCGCGACCTCAGGCTCGAGCTGCGTACGGCGCTCAGCCGTGCCGCGGAAACAAACGAAGCGGCGCATGCCGAGCAGGTGCAACTCGGCGTCAACGGACACCGCGTGCTGGTCGACATCGTGGTCGAGCCCATCCTGGACGGAGCCGCCAGCCACCGGAGCTTCGTCGTGCTGTTCAAGGATGGCCCGATCCGCCCGGTGGACCCGCCCGAGAATAATCCCAATGTTCTGGTCAGGACCGAGCATGTCGAGCGGCTGGAGAGCGAGCTGCGCGCCACTCGCGAACGGCTGCAAGCCACGATCGAGGAGCTCGAAAGCACGAACGAAGAGCTCAAGTCCTCCAACGAGGAATACCAGTCGCTCAATGAGGAGCTGCAATCCGCCAACGAGGAACTCGAGACCTCGCGCGAGGAATTGCAGTCGGTCAATGAGGAGCTGACCACGGTCAATGGCGAACTGGCGCACCGCGTGCAGGAACTGACCCGTGCCACCAGCGACCTGAAGAACTTCCTCGAAAGCACCCAGATCGCAACGGTGTTCCTCGACAACGATCTGAGGGTGATGAACTTCACGCCGGCAATCACGCAGTTGCTGCATCTGGTCGAGACCGATGTCGGCCGCCCGATCGCGCACATCAAGGCGCGCATTCCGATCGAGGAGCTTTACGACGACGTGCGCCGTGTGCTGCGGACGCTGGCGAGCGCCGAGCGCGAGCTGACCGCGCCCGACAGCGGCACCCGCTACATTGTGCGCATCCTGCCTTATCGCAGCATCGATAATTTCATCGCCGGCGTCGTGATCACCTTCATCGACGTTACCGCGATCACGCGGGCCGAGGAACGGCAACGACTGCTGCTTGCCGAATTGCAACACCGCGTCCGTAACACGCTCGGTGTGGTCCGCTCGATCGCGCGTCGCTCGGCCGAAACCAGTGCCAGCGTCGAGGACTATGCATCGCATCTCGACGGCCGTCTCAATGCCTTTGCGCGAACGCAATCGCTGGTGACGCGCGATCCGGAAGGCGGCGTCGACCTCGAATACCTCGTCGTCGAGGAGTTGCTGGCCTACAATGCGCGAGAGGGCGAGCAGCTGAAAGTTTCAGGCCCCAAGATCCGGCTGCAGCCCAAGGCTGCGGAGACCTTCGCGCTGGCGATCCACGAGCTTGCAACCAACGCGCTGAAATATGGCGGGCTGAGCGCGACGGCCGGGCGGATCGAAGTCAACTGGCGCATCGATGACGCGGCCGAGCCACGACAACTTGTGTTTGACTGGCGCGAACGGGGCGGGCCGGCGGTCACGCCGCCGCGTCGCAGGGGATTTGGATCCGAGCTGCTGGAGCGGACCCTGGCGTTCGAGTTCAAGGGCAAGAGCACCCTCGACTTCAATCCATCGGGCGTTCAGTGCACGATCGCAATTCCGATCAGCCCGCAAACCATCCATACGCCGAGTGCGGGGAACTGAGATGCATCCCCCGATGCTCGAGGGGACGCTCGCGCAGCCGGTGATCCGGCGGCTCAACGCCTTGCGGCAATTGTCCGAGCGAGGGATCGCGTTGCTGCAGCAGGCGATCCTGGAAGGACTGCAGCGTGCGCGTCCAGGCGAAGACCTTGTGAGCGAGGGTGATCCGATCGACAGCGTCCGGATCATTCTGTCAGGCTGGCTCTGCCGCTACAAGACGCTGGAGGACGGCCGGCGGCAGATCGTCAATTTTGTTTTGCCGGGCGATTGCTGCGACGCCTGCGTCTATCTGCTGTCAGTGATGGATCACTCGATCGGTGCTCTGACCCCGGTTACTTATGCCGCGATCAGGCGGAGCGCGTTTGAGCAGCTCCTCGCGAGCGACCGTTCGGTCGCGGAAGCCATGTGGTGCGAAACCATGGTGAACAGCGCGATCCAGCGCGAATGGACGGTCAATATCGGTCGGCGTGTCGCGCTGGAGCGTGTCGCGCACCTGTTGTGCGAGCTCCACGAGCGGCTGCTTCCAGTCGACATGATCGAGGATGGCTCCTGTCTGTTTCCGATTACGCAAATGGACCTGGCTGATGCCACCGGCCTGTCCGTGGTCCATGTCAACAGGACGTTGCAGGAGCTGCGCAGCTCTGGCCTGATCGTGCTGCGCGACCGTACGCTGACGATCACCGATCTGAAGGTGCTCAAGGACACGGCGCTGTTCTCGGCGGATTATCTGCACACCAAGCGGCGCGGCTAGGCGTTGTCCCTTGCAGCGTCTGCCTCGTGATGGCGCGAATTTCCGTACCACTTTAACATACTTAAAGTCGCGTCTTGCTGCTCCGCGTAGCTCTTCGTCCAACGCTAGAGGCAGGGGGAGTGCGATGCTCGATGGTGAGACGGTGGCCGTGCTTCGCGCAGTGCTCGACGAGGTCTGCGGAGACGTCCCGCGGTCCGATACCACGCGGCGGACAAGTGTGGCATCAGGACTGCTGCAGGCCGTTCGTGACGGGCGTTCGTCGATCGACGAACTCAGGCAAGCCGGCCGGGCTGCGCTGTGCAGCGTCCCAACGATGTGGCCCTGAAAGCCGCGGCGTCGCCGATATCGCAGTGCACAGTTGCTGAGGTGAGTGCCGGAACATGTTTCGACGCGCACTGGCTTGAGATGGCGCTCTTGAAGGAGCGTCAGCTCAGCTGAAAGAACTCCACTCTGGGCCTCGGCTCCCAATCCCTGGGCCGAGGCTTTCTTTTGTCGAGTTGAGGTGCGGGTAGCCGTCGCGCGAGTGCGCGTCCGCGTAGGAACTTTGGCTTCTCGGGCAGATTGTCAGCACGACGTGAGCGGAGGAGGCTTGCATGAACCAGCTGATTTATCTGGTCGGACTGATCGTGGTCATTCTCGCGATATTGTCATTCTTCGGGTTGCGATAGGCGCGTCATGGATAACGAGCATGGGCTTGCCGTGTCCGCCGCCAACAGGACCGGCCTTCGGCTGCAGTGGAGCCCGGTCATTGCCGGCGCACTCACCGCGGCGGCGTTAACGGCGATTCTGATCGGATTCGGTGCTGCAATTGGCTTGGGCGTGAGCTCGAGTTCGCCGTCGTGGCGCGATGCGTCGGCTGCGCTTGCGCTGCTATCTGGGCTGTACCTGATTTTGCAGGCGCTGGTCAGCTTCGGCGTCGGCGGATATATCGCCGGCCGAGCGCAGCGCGTCATCGGCGCGACACCAGCGGATATGATCGAAAGCCGCGACGGGCTGCATGGTCTGACGGCTTGGGCCCTCGCTGTCATCCTGGGAGGGGCGATCGTCGCGCTGGTCGGCATGTCGACCGCGCGCCCGGTGCTGCAGAACCGGCCATCGGCGACGGCCGCGGAGCCGCTCCTGAGCGTAGAACTCGACCATCTTTACCGGTCCGTTCGGCGCCCGGCCAACATCGACATCGGTTACGAGCGCGCCGAGGCCGGCCGTATCCTGCTGACCAGTTCGAGCCACAGCGGGATCAGCGCCGAAGATCGCAGCTATCTGATCCAGCAGGTTGCGGCCACAACCGGCCTGGCTGCCGCCGAGGCGGAGAAGCGCGTCGACAGCGTGATCGGAGATGCCAGGACCACCATCCAGCGCTCGCGGCGCAGCGCGGTGATCCTGGCGTTCTCGGTGGCGGTAGCGCTGCTGTTCGGTGCGGTCGCGGCGTGGGCAGCAGCCTGCGCCGGCGGCCGCCATCGCGATGGCGCAACTCTGCCAGAGTGGATGGGCGGCAGGCCGACAACGGCCGTGCCGGTCGTCTGATGCAGTTGAACATTCCTTCAAGGGAGACGATGATGGCGACGATCTTGGTGATGGATCACTCCGGCGACACGCGGCAGCAGTTCGACCCTAACGACAGGGAGCAGCTCGCCTGGGCGAATGCGCGCTTCGCTGAGCTGACAGCCGACGGCTATACTGCTGCGGTGCGGAGGTCCTCCGGCGAAGCTGCACTGGTCCGCGCGCTCGATCCGGTCGCCGAGGAAACCTTGTTCTATCCCAGGCTGGTCGGCGGTTGACGCCATGATGGCCCGTCTGCGTGAGATGGTTCTGGGGGGCCGGCTACGGCGCGCTGCCGCCAGGATCCACGCGCCGCTGGCGTCGATCTGGGATCGCTGGACGGCCTATGAGAGATGCGAGGCGCGCGGAATTGCGTTGATGTCCTCATGGCTCTCACCGGAGCAGCGGGCTCAGTTCGAGAAATACAGACGCTTCGATGTCATCGGCTCAGAATCTGGCAAGCGATACCGCATTTGCTACGGGACATCGACCAACGTCTACGAGATGGACGGCCGGGATCGCGTCGTGCTGGGCTGGTGCTTCCGTCCCGTCGGATTTCTGGTGCCCGGCGACGTCATGCTTGCCCAGAAGATCGCGCTGGAAACCAACGAGCGCGCAACGCTCATGGTGGCGCAGCCATTCCCAAGCTCGCTGCCGCCGCGTGCCAGTTTCCCTGCAACCCGTTAGGTCTTCTTGCTCATCCTGCGGGTTGCCGGAAGCCGACGTACAACGGATATCGCCAAAGGACATCGCTATGGGCGCCAAGTCCCGACCGCCTTCGCTGAGCTTGATCTTCCGCTCCTACCTTGGGGATTTACGGCAGTGGATCGGGCATTTGGTGACCGGCTACGCGCTGGCAGGCGGCTTCATGCTAGTCGGTGCGGTGTCGCTCGTGGTCGCGATCGGGATTGGGGTCGCAGCGGCCTTCCACGCTCTTGAGGTGCGTTACGATATCTGGATGGCATACGCAGGGATCGGGGGCGCCTTTGTGCTCGTTGGGCTCGTGGGGCTGGTCGTGGGTCGCGCGCTGCTCGCGCGTCCGGCGCCGGCCGCACCTCGCCCCAGCCGGCAGGCCGACATGATCAAACGGTCGATCGCAGTGCCTGTCGCGGCGCGCCTCATTGCCACTTCCCGGACCGGAGCGAACGCGGATACCACAACGCAGGTGCTGGCCGCCGGTGCTGCTGTCCTTCTGGTCGGCTGGTTTGCCGCATCGCGTTTCAGGCGCCGGCCGGATGCCATTCAGGACTAGCGATGGCTCCGCGCTCCAACTGGCCGAACGACCTCATGCTCGCCGGTGCAACAGCGCTGGCGACCCTGGCGGTCTATCGGTATGTGTCTCGACCGGAGCCGCAGGTCGAGCAGGAGCAGGGCGCCGAGGCCGCGCTGGCCGAAACTCAGGATCGCGGACGGCTAGCCGAGACGCCGACACAAATTCCGGCCGCAGGCTGGAAGGATATTCTGCTGCGAACCTGGCAGCAGATCGACGAGGACCGGTTGCTGGCGACCGCCGCCGGCGTCGTGTTCTACGGGCTGTTGGCGATCTTTCCGGCCATCACGGCGCTGGTCTCGAGCTACGGCCTGTTCGCCGATCCGTCGACGATCTCGTCTAATCTGCAAAGCCTGGCATTGATGTTGCCGGAGGGCTCATTCGCCATCGTCCAGGACCAGGTCGCCCGCGTGCTCGCGAAGGGTACCTCCACGCTCGGGCTTACCTTTGTGGCCGGCCTGCTGATTGCAATCTGGAGCGCCAATGCCGGGATGAAGGCGGTCTTCGATGCGCTCAATGTCGTCTATGACGAGAAGGAAAAGCGCGGCTTTCTCAAACTCAATCTGATGTCGCTCTCGCTTACGATCGCCGCCCTGATTTCGATCATGCTGATGGTCGGAGCGGTGGTGGTCGTTCCGCTTCTGCTGCAACAGGTTGGCCTGGGCACACGGGCCGAACTCATTATCCGGTTCGGCCGGTGGCCGATCCTGGTGCTGCTGCTCCTCAGCGCGCTTGCGGTGCTTTACCGGTATGGCCCCAGCCGTACTAAGCCGCGCTGGCAATGGCTCAGCGTCGGCGCCGTCGCCGCGACGGTGTTGTGGCTGATCGGTTCGTCGTTGCTGTCCTGGTATCTGGCGAACTTCGGGAACTACAGCGCAACCTATGGCTCGCTGGGGGCTGCGATTGGCCTGATGACCTGGATGTGGATGTCCGCCATCATCGTGCTGTGCGGGGCCGAACTGAACTCGGAGATCGAGCATCAGACCGTCATCGATTCGACCGAGGGGCGCCGCAAGCCGCTCGGTGCACGCGGCGCGAAAATGGCCGACACCGTCGGCAAGGTGCCATAGTCTGACCGCTCAACGTCGCATGCGGCAATTTGTGTAGGAACAATCAGCAACGCCGGACTTTATGCCGAATGGTTCTGATCAACGTGCTGGAAAAACCGATCGAGCGCATCAAGGAAACCTGCGAGCTGATGGGCATCGCGGATCAGTTCGATCGTGCGTTGCCCGACCTTGAGACATTTCTCGAGGCGGAGGTCGCGCAGGGTGAGGTGAGCGAATCGAAGCTGACCTTTGATGGGCTCTGCTATCTGCGGCAGCTGCTGACGACGGCCCAATGACATCCGTCCGGCATTACGCCGGCCGGTCGCTCCGCGGTTCGCGTTGAATCCTGAGCCATTCACGCAAGCGCCAATGGAGCAATTCATGGATTTGAACGGCAAGAAGATCGCTATCCTCGCGACGCACGGGTTTGAGCAGTCAGAGCTCGAAGTGCCGCGCGATCGTCTGAAGAAGGCCGGCGCCACGGTCGATGTGGTGTCGGTCGCTGCCGGCGAGATCAAGGGATGGGACAAGAAGGATTGGGGGCGCCCCGTCAAGGTCGATAAGACGCTCGATCAGGCCGCGGCCGCCGAATACGACGCGATCGTCCTGCCCGGCGGACAGATCAACCCCGACCTGCTGCGGGTCGAACCCAAGGCACTGAAGTTCATCAAGGATATCTTCGACGCCAAGAAGATCGTCGCCGCAGTCTGCCACGCGCCGTGGCTGTTGATAGAAACCGGGATCGCCAGGGGCCGCAAGATGACCTCCTACAACTCGATCAAGACTGATGTCATCAACGCCGGGGCCGCTTGGCAGGACGCCGAGGTTGTCGTGGATCAAGGCGTTGTGACCTCCCGAAACCCCGGTGATCTCGAAGCGTTCAGTGCCAAGATCATCGAAGAGGTGAAGGAAGGCCGGCACGTCAAGCGCAGTGCTGCATGAGGTATCGACATGGCATTTTCGGAAGAAATGAACCGATGTGTTGAGGCCTGCCTGTCCTGCTACAGGACCTGTCTTGGCACGGCCATGAACCATTGCCTCGTCACCGGCGGCAAGCATGTTGAGCCGGCGCATTTCCGCTTGATGATGGCGTGCGCGGAGATGTGCCGGACCGCGGCTCACTTCATGTTGATCAACACCCCGCATCACAAGCATACGTGTCGCGAATGCGCAGAACTCTGCGGTGAATGTGCCGAAGACTGCCGTCGCATTGGTGGCATGGACGAATGCGTGGCCAGGTGTCGTGCGTGCGCGGAATCCTGCCGGAAGATGGCAGCCTGACCGCCAGCCTTGATGGGAGACGCGGGCGGTTCCTAGTCCGGTCCGTGGTGAGAGGGGTGCACCTAGGAACTTCGCTTCGAACGTGCCGTTGACCCCTTTCGAGGCAACGAAAAATGCAACAAGAGCTAACAGCCGCGTCCGGTCAATCCGGCTTCGACGGCGAAGCTAGGCACCGTTTCCGATCGCCTGCTTCGTCCTGAGCACTCGCCTGATCCGCAGCCACCGTATGCGTGGTTCACATGGTCGGCAATGTTGGTCCGTGACATTCCCGGCCGTCGAAGCCACCGCGCTGCCAGCGCAAGTGCACGGTCGCGACGAGGTTCAATCATAGAGGCCAATTGTGTCGAACATGCTCGAAGAAAAGCTCAGGGATGCGATCATCAGCGAATTGAAGCGGCAGGCGGCCAACCGGCCGGATTTGCTCCGCATTCAGGAGACTGCGGACCTCTCGGTCAACGGAACGATCGACCTCGATGCGCTGGTCATGGTGATCGCAGGCTCGGTTGCCGGTGGCCCCTGAACGTGCAGCGTCAGGAACCGTTCTAGACGCAAATGCTCGGTATTGAGGGAGATCGATATGAACAGAAAACCTGTGACACCGGATCGTGGACGCGAAAGCGACTGGGGTTCGCATGCGCAAACCGACAAGCCATGGAAGGGCAATCCGGAGAAGGAGCAGGGCTCCGAGGACGAGAAGCCGGATCTGGAAAAGTGGCGGGACTCGAACACGAAGTGATGCGCGAGCGCTTGGAGACATCACATGGATATGGGCCTCGAAATCATCTACGGCATCGCAGCGCTCGTATTGCTTACGGCTCTGATTTTCGGGGTGCTGCAGCACCAATTCCGTAAGAAGCGGGCGGTTCGGGCCGCCGATGAGATCGTTCGTGAGAGATACAAACGGAACGAGACGTAAATCGGCGCCAAGCGAAGAAGGCTTGCTAGTCGGAACTCACATAGTGGGCACGCCAGATCAGCGCCGTGATGATCAACGCTACAATTCCCACTGTAGTCAGCGTCCATGGAACATATGCGGGCATTGGCGCACCTTGAGAGGGTGCCCGCTCCGTAAGCTGGACTCCGGAGCGGGAGCGGCGAGCGAATTTGCCTAGAGTTGCGCGTGTTGGGTCGTCGGCCGGGAGATCTGGCTCAACGCTGCGCCGGTGCCATCGTTCGGCTGGATCTGCGCGATGTCCCCGAGTGCGATGATGCCGACCAGGCGCTTGTCCCGATCCAGCACCGGCAGGCGCCGTACCTGGATCGCTCCCATGTTCTTGGCGATATCGTCGATCTCCTGATCCTCGAAGCAATACTTCACCTCGGCGGTCATGATGTCGCCGACCCTTGACTCCGGACCCCGGCCCATTCCGATGCCGCGAACCGCGATGTCGCGATCCGTGATCATACCAACCAGACGCTCATTGTCGGCGACCGGCAGCATGCCAATGCCGAGCGTTCCCATCGCTTCAGCGACGTCGCGGAGCGTGTCATCGGGGGTGCACAGCTGGACCTCTGGTGTCATCGCGTCGCTAATCCTCATGATCGTCTCTCCATTTGGGCTGCCAGTCTCAACGGCCTAACGATGCGGCTCGGAGCGGCGTTCCTAACTTTGTGCGGAGTTACCTGCCATTCTCCGCGGTCAGCTCGAACGACCTGACGACAAAGTGCTTCTCGATGGCGCGCAGAAGATCGACCGGCGGTTGGGCGTCTTGCGGCCGTCGCCACACCAAACCTCAGCGCGACGGCTTTCAGCATATCGGATGGCATCGCATTTGGTTGCTCTATTGGGAAGCCAATGCGGGGCGCAATCGTTCCTACGACGAATGCCGCCGTGGAACTGCCGAGCCGAGCAGATCGCAAAGCCTGCCGGCGTCGGCCGGCGCGGCGCTCTTTTGATCATTGTCGAAGTAGACGTAGACATCGCAGCCCTGCCGCTTCCAACTGCGGATGCGCTTCGCCCAATCGGCAAGTTCGGCCGGCTTGTAGTGCCCACTGTAGCGCCCACCGGGACCATGGCCCCGGACATAGACGAAGTCGGCGGTTCGCCTCCAGGGGGAGGGTGCGTCATGGTGATCCGAAATGCATAGCGCCATATTGCGTTCAGCGAGGAGCTTCAGGATGGGCGGAGCGTACCAGCTCGGGTGACGGAACTCGAACGCGTAGCGCCGGCGTCGCTTCAAGAGCTTGAGGAACGAGGCCAGCCGCTCGGCATCCGCGGTGAAGTTGGGCGGCAGCTGGAACAGGATTGGCCCAGCCTTGTTGCGCAGGATCGACAGCCGGCTCTCCAGCAACGCAAGACTGTTGGCAGAATTGCCGGACAGCCGTTTCCAGTGCGTGATGAATTTCGAGGCCTTCCATGAAAATACGAAATCGTCGCCGGTCGCTTCGCGCCAGTCGGCAACAGCCTTCTGCGTCGGCGTGCGGTAGAACACGCCATTCAGCTCCGTCGACTGGAAATGGCTAGCGTAGTAATCCAACTGCCGCTTGAGCGGCAGTCCCTCGGGGAAAAACGCACCGCGCCAGGACGCATAGTGCCAGCCGGACGTACCAATCAGAATGCGCGCCATCGCGAGCAGTGTCCAATTCCTGAGATCGCCTCAATCCTTCCCTGGAAGGATCGTCTCGAGCACCTGCCGTGCGGCGCCGCGGATCGCGCCGACCTCATTGGGATCGCCCTTGGCCAGGGCGATGGAAAAGTTCTTGGCCTGCTCCAGCGTGATGTGCGGCGGGAGCGGGGGCACCTCCGGATCGGTCTTGATCTCGAGTACTACGGGAATATCGCTCGCCAAAGCCTGATCCCAGGCCGGTCCGACAAGATCGGGCCGATCGACATAGATGCCGCGCAGGCCGATCAGCTCCGCAAAGCGGGAGTAGGAAACGTCAGGGATGCGCTGCGAGGCCTCGAACTTCGGATCGGCATTGATGATCCGTTGCTCCCAGGTGACCTGATTGAGGTCCTCATTGTTGAATACGCAGACGATCCAGCGGTGATCCTTCCAATGCCGCCAATATTTTGACACCGTGATCAGCTCGGCCATGTTGTTCATCTGCATCGCGCCGTCGCCGACCAGCGCGATCACGGGACGGTCGGGCGCGGCATATTTGGCGGCGATCGCGTAGGGGACCGCTGCTCCCATCGAGGCCAAGCCGCCGGAGAGCGAAGCGTTGGTGCCTGGCCGCATTTTGAGATCGCGCGCGAACCAGTTGGCGCATGAGCCGGAGTCGCTGGTGATAATTGCGCGGTCGGGGATTCGCGGCGACAGCTCCCAGGTGACGCACTGTGGATTGACCGGTTTGGCGGGCTGTCGTGCGCGGTCCTCCAGCGTCGCCCACCATTCACGGACGTTCCCCTCGATCGACTTGCGCCAGCCGTCCGTGGCCTTCTGCTTTAGCCGCGGCAACAGGGCGCGCAGCGTCTCGGCGGCGTCACCGACGAGGCCGACCTCCATCGGGAAGCGGATCGACAACATACCGGCATCGATATCGATCTGGACGCCGCGGGCGCAGCCTTCCTTCGGCAGGAATTCGGAGTAGGGAAACGCCGAGCCGACCATCAGCAGCGTGTCGCACTCCATCATCAGGTCATAGCTCGGCTCGGTGCCGAGCAGGCCAATCGACCCGGTCACCCAGGGAAGGTCGTCGGGCAGCACGGCTTTGCCAAGCAGCGCCTTGGCGCAGCCGGCAGATAGCCGGTCCGCAACCGCGATGACCTCGTCGGTCGCGCCAAGTGCGCCGGCTCCGACCAGCATGGCAACCTTCTTGCCGGCGTTGAGGATATCTGCGGCACAGTCGAGTTCGGCTTCGTGCGGAACGATACGGGGCGGGGTGTAGCCGGTGCCGGAGCGCAGCGTGCCGTGGGCGCGCGGCGGGTCTTCGTAATCCTCCTCCTGGAGGTCGTTCGGGAGAATGACGGCGGTCACGGTACGCCGGGCGAGCGCGATCCGCGCTGCGCGATCGATCAAATGGCGGACTTGCGCTGGCGAGGAGGCCTGGGCGACATAGGCACTCGCCACATCCTTGAACATCGAGATCAGGTCGAGCTCCTGCTGATACTGCCCGCCGAGCGCGTTGCGCGCCTGCTGGCCGACGAGAGCGAGGACCGGCTGATGGTCCAGCAGCGCGTCATAGAGCCCGGTCGTGAGGTGCGAGGCTCCCGGCCCCGAGGTCGCGATGCACACCCCGAGGCGCCCGGAGAATTTGGCGTAGGCCGACGCCATGAAGGCGGCCATTTCCTCGTGGCGGGCCTGGATGAACTCAATGCTGCCGCCGGCGCGATTGAGCGCGCCGAACACGCCATTGATGCCGTCACCGGGATAGCCGAAGATATGCCGCACGCCCCAATCGTGCAGACGGTGAACGATGAAATCACTGACGGTCTGGGACATGGGAGGCCACCTCGGCGCTGACGTTCGAGGTTGAACGACGTGCTCCGAGAGCTGTTCCTAACGGAGGGAGACCAGTCAGCCGTCGGTAGTGCAGGCCGAAGATCAAGGCGACGACTGAAAAAATGTCGAGCGCTCTTCCCGTTACTTTCGGTTCTTGTCTAGTTCCTGGGCCATTGCGAGATGGTGCTTGAGCGCAAGCAAGGTCCTGTCAGCCCAATCCTTCAGCTTCGGGTCGTCGCCGCCCTTGGCATAGCGTTCGAATAGGGAGACTGCGTCCTTGTGGGCGCTGACCTGCATCGGATCGTATTCGCTGGCGAAATCGGCCGGCTTGGTGTTGCGCAGCACGTCGAGCTTCTTCTGCGAGCTGTCGTCGAGTCCGCTCGGCAACGCAGCCTTCATCTCGCCCGTGACCATCGCCTTCAGCTCGGTACTGGTCTTGGTATGGTCCGTCACCATCTGGTCGGCGAACTTCTTTTCCGCCGCATTGCCCTTCTGCTGGGCGATCTTGGCTGCTTCGATCTCGAGCATGTCGCTCGTGGCCACTTCCTTGATGAAGTCTTCCGTCTTCGGCGCGACGCCGAGAACGGAGTTGACGCCGGTCTTCTCACCAACCGATTGGGCTAATGCGGGCAGTGTCAGCCCGCAGCTGATGGCCATCGCCAGAATGGTTCGCTTCATCGCCGGTTTCCTTAGGCCGCTTCGGCGTTGATCGCGCTGACCGCGAGCTTGGTGAGCGTCTCGTCGGTCTTCTTTTCCTCGGCCAGGGTCTGGTCAATGAGCTTGACGGCATCCTTCATGCTGAGCCGGCTCGCCCAGGCCTTCAGGGTGCCGTAGCGGGCGATTTCATAGTGCTCGACGGCTTGGGCCGCGGAGAGCAGGCCGGCATCCAGCGCCGGCGTGTCGGCATACTCCTCCATGATCTCCTTGCCTTCGTCGAGGATGCCCTCGATGGCGTCGCACTTCTTGCCGCGCGCCGGCTTGCCCATCAGGTCGAAGATCTGTTCGAGCCGTTCGATCTGGCCCTCGGTCTCGTCATGGTGCTTCTCGAAAGCCGCGCGTAGATCGTCGGATTCTGCAGCCTTGGCCATACGTGGCAACGCCTTCAGGATCTGCTTTTCGGCGTAGTAGATGTCCTTGAGGGTATCGAGGAAGAGGGCGCTCAGATCTTTCTCCGACATGGATCGCTCCGTCAGTTGGGTGGATGGTCGGACGTCCCAACACGCGCACAGAAAGCTAGTTCCTATCGCTGCTCGCTGCGCGACAAGGTGCCACTGCGTGCGGCGCGTCTCGATTGCGAAGTCTTGCCGGATTGCGAAGTCTTGCCGCAAGGCAGTCGCGGAACGAAGCCTCGGGCGGCTCGTTAGTCGGTTTCATCGTTGAAGGGAGAAACGCGATGGATTGGAATCGTGTCGAAGGCAACTGGAAGCAGATGAAGGGCAAGGTCAAGGAGCAGTGGGGCAAGCTCACTGACGACGACCTCGATGTGATCGCCGGCAAGCAGGACCAGCTCGAAGGCCGTCTGCAGCAGCGCTACGGCTACGCCAAGGATCAAGCCGCGAAGGAGGTCAACGACTGGTACGGCCGCCAGAAATGGTGAGTGGCACGTACCCCGGGCTCCGCTTCGGCGGGGCCCTTTGCTTTGCTTATCCTTTTGCTTTGCTTATTTGGAACGGGGGCTCATACGACGCGTTGGAAAGTACCGTCATTGCCTCGACGCGCGCACCATCTCGCGCAATACGACGCGACCAACCGAGCGCGCCGCCTCGATCCTGACATGGGCTGATGAGCACGTGGTTTGTGCGTTGACGCTGGGCGCACTGGGCGAGCTCGTCGTGGGATCGGCGATTGGGGTGGTGCTTGAGCGGCTGATCCGGTGCGTGACCGGCTACGGTTCGGGCAGGTCGATCTAACCCGCCCGAGATAGTACGCCGGCCCCAAACGAGCTGTCTCACGTCCGGGTCAGGAAAATAGCCCCATGCTGTCAGGCGCGCCCGCAGAAACGGCCTCAGCACTTCTGGGGGCCGGAGGCCAGCGCTGAGGCCGTTGCCTGAACATCCGGGGCTGTGCTGTTGGAGGCAGGCAAAAGGATCATGCCGTCGCAAGAAGTTCCCGCATTAGCATATGTAAATGAGGGGCTCGGCTTGCCCGGCAGTGTGGTTCCGACCACACAGATGGGAGCGGCAGCTGTCTTCAGTGTCCGAGCAGAAGCCGAAAGCCAAAATAGACGCCCGTAACCACAGCCGCCGTTATGACGAATGAAAAAAGGACGCGCCAGAGGTCGGCTTGCTTGGGCTCGAAGATGGGTTCGTTCTCCTGAGCCACGGGGTGTGTCATCCTGGAAAGCCAGATCACCGATCAAGGTAAACTGAGGAAGCCGGCCGCCGCTTTAACATGGGTGAAGGGGACGGACTGATTCTTGGCGCGCTAATCCGACGATATGCCGCGCTTTGAGAGCTCGCGCTCGACCCTGTGCAGCCAGGGTATGCGTGTCACGTGTCACGCGGCCAAATTCGGCCTAGCGGGGCTCAACGTCCAAAGGATGCAGCCCATGAAGCGCTTTCGCGGCGGCCTTCATGTAGTCATGGGTGGCCTCGCATTCCTGGCCGACGATGAGGCCCGATGCGAAGGCTTGCGCGCGACGGTTCGCGGGCGGTGCGGCCAGTGCGGCCTCCGTCGCCAGCTTGCGATGTGCCATGAAGTCGTTGAGCGATCCCAGGGCGGATTGTATCCGCTTCAGCCGATCGGAGACACGCGTGAGCGTCTCTTGATCCGCATCCTCATAGAGGTTTCCGAAGAAGTCTATAGCATAGCGGATCTTCTTGATCTTGATGCGCAGTTTGTGGCGCTGTTTCGCATCGAGATCGTTCAGCCGCTTGCCCTGTTTTCGTGCCTTCCTGATTCGGCGGTCGAGAATGTCCCCCGCATAGCCGGCGATCGATCGATCATCCGTTTTGCGGGACCGTCCGGATTCAATCCACTCGACCGTATCGATCAGAAGGCGGCGGTAGCGGGCGGAAGCAATCGCGTCACGGGCGCGTCTGAAGGCCGCGACGCGATGTCCGGAAAACCTCTTGCGGATTGCTCGTACACCGCGGCTGGGCGCGTCCTGAACGACTGGCTGAATACTTTCCCGAAGAAATACGTCGATCTCCCGCGCCGGCGCGAGCTCTGCCGTAAGCCATTTGAGCCCAGCCTTGATCCGTGCGGTGTCTGCGTGCGGCAAGACATCGTCGAACAGGGAGATGGCTGCCCGCAGCCGCCGCATGCCAACGCGCATTTGATGCACGCCTTCGGAATCCATGTTCCGCACCGGATCGCTGTTCGCCGTGATCTGACGAACCGTCGAATACGCAATCACGCGGAACGCATCCCGCGGTGTGAGCTCCCGTTCGAGTTGGATCGGCTCGGCATGCTGCGCGCTGTCGCTGCGTCCGGCGATGAGCTGAAAGCCGCGCTCCGCCTTCGAGCTCAGATCAAGTTCGGCGCCGGTCCTGCGTTCGATATTGCGCGCCAGTCGAAACAGATCTGCGAGATGTCCGGACTTCAGTTCCAGCTCGAACTCGGCAATGGGCCGCGAGCGCCGTCTGGTGTCAACCTGGCCGCGATCGACAGCGACTTCAATTTGGCTGTTCCGGACTCGTCTTGTCTGCGCCGTGCGATGAACGTTGGTCCGAAAGACCGGTCGTAGCTTGCGCGCAAGTTTTCCGTCGGCCAAGTCTTCGAGCGGCGTATTCTTCGTCTCCGTGAGGTCAGGCTTTTTGCCGGCGACCTCATACTCCCATTCACCGCGCGTAACCGCCGTGCCGGTGTTCTTAAGGGTCTGCAGGTAGCGATCGCCGGCCTTGCGGACGCGAAGTGTGAGACCGTGTCGCCTAAGCTTATGCTTTTTCGTGTCATAATAGATCGACACGAGGTCTTGTTCGGATCGGTCGCGGGCCCGCCGACCACCGTTGCGCGATACCAAGGACAATTTGCGCGGCGCAACGCGGAATTTGAGTTCGGTTTCGGAATTCATCGGCGAGGCATCCTTGCCGACGTAAAGTGTCACGCGAGATGGATGTTCCAAGCGCTTGCGCCGACGATTGATCGTCGCGAACGCAATTGTAAGATGGGGAAGTGGAGCGTCACGGCGCCGGCGTTGAGCGCGTCAGCGAGCGCGCGTGACTGCTGCGCCATGACGAATATGCGCCCGCCGTCGCTTCTAATTGCTATCTGGATTATTGTGCCGTTTGACCCAATCGCAATTTTCCGGCTGAAGGCTGACCGCTTGCGACCGCCGAGAGCCTCTCTGAGGTGTCTCTGATATAGCGGGGCGAGCAGGTGGGCTCTCAATGAGCGAGAAGTGGCTTAATAGGGCTGCTGATAGGACCGGGTTGCAACCCAGCTTTAAAAATGACCAAAATCAGATGTTTGGCCGCGGTCCGAGACGTAGGTGAACAGAACGTACCGGACACATGGGTTACACTTTCCCGAATTTGATGGCGGAAGGGGTGGGATTCGAACCCACGGTACCCTTGCGGGCACGCCGGTTTTCAAGACCGGTGCCTTAAACCACTCGGCCACCCTTCCGGATCGATCGGATCAGGCCCCTTAGCGTAGGGCGACGCCGAACGCAACGCGAACTTGGCAAGAACATCGGCGTTAGATAGGTCGTTTGCTCGGTTCACCGGCAGCCAACGGACTGAATTTGAACATGAAGCGCGTCCTGTTTCTTTGCACCGGCAACTACTATCGAAGCCGCTACGCGGAAGAGCTGTTCAACCATCTCGCAAAGACCAAGCGTCTGGCATGGCACGCATCCTCCAGGGGCGCGGCTGAGCGAGGCTCGCCCGATAACGTCGGGCCGATGTCAGTCTTCGCCGATGACCGCCTTCGCGCGGTGGGCATCATTCCGGACGGCGCAACGCGCTATCCGCAGCCTTGCTCATTGGCTGATTTCGACGGTGCCGACCTCGTGATCGCGCTAAAGGAGGCGGAGCACCGTCCGCTGATCGAGCGTCGGTTCCCTGATGTCGCGGACAGGGTGACCTATTGGCACGTGGACGATATCGACGTTGCTCATCCGGCGGTCGCGCTGGCCATGCTCGACGATCTCGTCCGCGAGTTGGTGTCGTCACTCGGATAAATCACGCACGCTTCAGGAAGATCGCGAGCGCATACTCCGCGGGGCGCGCGAGCAGGCCGCTGATCCGTTCGAGTTCGTCGATGGCGACGATCTCGAGCCGGCCTTCGGTGACGTTCAGCTGCGCGACAGGCACGTCGCGGGCGAGGAACACCTCGCCGTGGAGAGTGCCACCTGGCGTCAAATGATCGGGTCCGGAATACCGACCGATCAACTCAAACCGCTCGGGCGGCAGATAGTAACCAATCTCCTCATGGATTTCGCGAACGACGCATTCCAGGAAAGTCTCGGCACCTTCGCGCCGGCCGCCAAACAGGCTGATCTTTCCGCGATCGGAGACGTGGGCTAGGTCGTCACGCCGCTGCAGGAGCAGCCGGCCATCCGTGCTGACGAGGAGTGCGGACGTTCCCTCTCTTACCGGGCCGGTCATCCGTCAGTCTTCTCCCTGCGAGCGTACCGCCTGCACTATGCGTGAGGCTGGGAGAAGGCAGTGCATCCGCCGTGCCGACGCGATCTCGGGCAGGACATGCCGAAGCGGTATCGCGGGAATTTCGAGATTGATGCCGACCTCCGGTCGGCGAGGGACACCTGTCGTCGCGGGCGCGGATTGCACCCCAAGGCATCGCGCGTTCAGCCGAATGCGAACGCCAGCAGGCTGGAGCACAGTAGCACGAGGCTTGCTGCGGTCAGGGTCAGAAACCCGTCGGAGACCAAATCGTGATTACGCATGATACACCTGCTTTCAACCGATGCTCATCCGAATTGATTAAAGCTTTCCGAACATTCACTCCTGGAAAGAGGTGACGCGTCTTTCCGCTTTCAAGGGGCCGTCAGGCCCGGTACCGATAGCCTTCCACGGCATGCGCCAAGAAGATCGCCGCACTCACCAAGCCCATCACCGCTGTAACCGTCTCGATCATCGCAAACTTCCTTTGCGCCCCACGCGGAAGACAAAACGATTGCAGCCTTGCACAGTCAAAAAGATTCAATTGTTGGAATCCAAGATGCCCCCCGACTGATGATTTGCTGCAACAGTGTGTCTGATAGCGGGACAGGCGAGGGCGTTTTGCGCTGAGGGCGGTCCGTAGAACGACGGAGAAGGCGCAATAGACCATTCACCAAGACGCCACCGCCCGACTGCTCTCCCCATTTCCGCCGTGTTCCGGTTGCGATATCTTCACCATCCGGTGCGGAGGTGGGCCGTGCTGTGACAGAATCGATCCGACGCCTCGGAGTAGGCGCGGGTCCGCCAGAATGGGTACTTTGGGGCAGATCTTGGGGCAGATGGGGACTAGACGGCCAGATTCGATAATCCGGACGGCGCGCGGCGCCGCTGCCGTGGCGACGTGCCTCATCCTCGCCAATTGCGCCAACTCAAACCTCGCCAGCCGGATCGATCCCAAATACGGCGTGTCGTCGAGCCCACGGGTCGTGGCGCTCGGAGATCCCGTGCCGAAGGGCGGCGGCACCTACCGCGTCGGCAAGCCCTATGTCGTCGCCGGCCGCACCTATGTGCCGGAGGAGAACGAGAACTACCGCGCCGAGGGCATGGCGTCCTGGTACGGCGACGATTTCCATGGCCGCCTGACCGCCAATGGCGAGGTGTTCGACATGGGCTCGCTGACCGCCGCCCATCCGACCTTGCCGATGCCGAGCTATGCGCGGGTCACCAATCTCAGCAACGGCCGGTCGCTGGTCGTCCGCGTCAACGACCGCGGTCCCTACCACGGCAACCGCCTCATCGATGTCTCGAACAAAGCCGCCGAACTGCTTGAATTCAAAGGCAATGGTGTCGCCCACGTCCGTGTCGAATATGTCGGCCGGGCACCGCTCGAAGGCTCCGACGACCGCCAACTGATGGCGACCTTGCGCACCGGTACCCCGGCGCCGTCACCGTCGATGGTCCGGGTCGCCTCGGCACGGCCGTTCGTGCCCGAGCTGTCGTCCTCGGCGGGCCGGGTCCGCGGCGATGTCCCGTTGCCCGAAGGGCGGCCGTACAGCCTCGGCAACACCCAGGCCGACTACGCCTCGGCTAACGCGACGTCCGAAATGTCGGCCTCAAGCCGGGCGCACCGTCGCGTCGCGAACAATCAGCGCGAAGTCTCCTATGAGGGTGACCCGCGCTATGCCGCAACTTCGAGCCCGGCGGCGGCCTATCTGCCGATCGACGCGCGCGGGCCCTCCGAAGTCCTGAGCGGACGCGGGCTCTACTGATCAGGCGCACTTGGTCTGATCACCGTCTGATCACTTCAGAAACGCGATCAGTGCCGCATTGACCTCGTCGGGGCGCTCCTGCTGGATCCAGTGGCCGGCGCCCTCGATGATGAGCTTCTGCTTGAGGTTCGGCAGCACCCGCTCCATGTCCGCCACCCGCTTGGCGCCGATCAGCCCGGTGATCACCGAATCGTTCGAGCCGGCGATGAACAGCGACGGCTGATGGATCTGCGCGTCCTGCCAGGGCGCGGTCAGCTCCCAATTGCGGTCGAGATTGCGGTACCAGTTCAGGCCGCCGCGGAAGCCGGACTGCCGATAGCCCTCGGCGAATTCGGCGATGTCGGCCTCGGTGATCCAGGCCGGCAACGGCATCCCGGTCGGCAGCTTGCCGAGGAAGCCCTTGGCCTCGTCGACGAACATCGAGCTCGGATCGGAGACGCCGCGCCCGAGCACCAGCCGCATGGTGTGAGCGATGTCGCGCTCGAATTCCGCCTCGGCGACCCCGGGCGGCTGGAAGTACTGCCAATAGAAATTGGTGATGCCGCTCTCGCGGAGGGTTTCCAGCGGACGGCCGCGGCCACGGAATGGCGGCGGCACGCTGAGCCCGGCGACCTTGGTGAAGATATCTGGACGGAATAGAGCTGCGTGCCAGGCGACCGGCGCGCCCCAGTCGTGGCCGACGATGATAGCCTGCGTCTCGCCGAGCGCAGCCACCAGCGCGACCATGTCTCCCACAGTGTCGAAGATCGTGTAGGCGCCGACATCGGCCGGTGCTGCGGTCCGGCCAAAGCCGCGCATATCGGGGGCGACGACCCGGAAGCCCGCAGCGGCAAGTGCCGCGATCTGGTGCCGCCACGAATAGGACAGTTCCGGCCAGCCGTGGCAGAGCACGACCAGCGGGCCTTGGCCTGCCTCGCGCACGAACATGTCGATGCCGTTGGCGGAAATGGTGCGGGAGTATGACATTCGCGTTTCCGCCTTGTTTGCCGGTTGTGCTGTCGCTAGCTGGTTCCAAGGATACGGACGTTCATTGCCGCCGGCAATCCAAACGACCGTGCACAAGCGCAGAAACCTCAGTTGTTTGCGATACTTCCAGCTGTTAGAACGCAGTCTTTCAGGACATCGCCGATGCCAGCCCCAACCGCAGTTCCCCGCACGTTACTCGCTCGCGCCGGGCGGTACTGGCGCGGCCTCGTTGCGGCCGCCGTCGCGCTGGCGATCGGCTGCGGCGGGGTGGTCTACGCCGCCAACAACAGCGTCCAGGGCGCCAAGAAGGAAGAGGGCGGGTTCGACGGGGATGCGCCGACCGCGATCCTGGTCGAGGCCTCCTCGGGCAGCGTGCTGTTCGAGAAGAACGCGGACGAATTGCGGGCCCCCTCCAGCATGATGAAGCTGATGACCGCCGAGGTGGTGTTCGATGCCATCAAGAAGGGCGACATCAAGCTGACTGACGAATACCGGATCAGCGAGAACGCCTGGCGGCGGGGCGGCGCGCCATCCGGCACCTCGACGATGTTCGCGGCGATCAACAGCAAGGTCTCGGTCGACGACCTGCTGCATGGCGCGATCATCCCGAGCGGCAACGATGCCTGCATCGCGCTCGCCGAAGGCATTGCCGGCAACGAGCATACGTTCGCGACCGACTTCATGACCAAGCGTGCCCGCGAGCTCGGTATGACCAAGTCGACCTTCGGCAATTCCAACGGGCTACCCGATCCCACCAACAAGATGACGGTGCGGGAACTCGCGGTGCTGGCACGGCACATCATCCTGACCTATCCGGACAGGTACAAGCTGTTCGGCGAGAAGGAATTCACCTGGAACAAGATCCGCCAGCAGAACCGCAATCCGCTGCTGAATGCGTTGCCCGGCGCCGACGGGTTGAAGACCGGCTACACCAAGGAAGGCGGCTACGGCATGGTCGGCTCGGCGGTGCAGAACGACACAAGGCTGATCGTCGTGGTCAATGGCCTCGAGGATTCCGACGACCGCGCCACCGAAGCCAAGAAGATGCTGGAATGGGGGTTCCGCAGCTTCGAGACCCGGGTCCTGATCGCGGCCAACCAGCCGGTCGGCTACGCCCGGGTGTTCGGCGGCGAGAGCCGGTCGGTCAAGCTGGTCAGCCCCGATCCGATCAAGGTGATGGTGTCGAAGAACGGTAACGACAAGCTGCTGGCGCGCGTCATCTATAGCGGCCCGGTCAAGGCGCCGATTACGGCCGGCCAGAAGATCGGCGTCGTGCGCGTCTGGCGCGGCGCCAATGTCGCGGTGGAGTCGCCGGTCTACGCGGCGGATGCGGTCGGCACGGGGTCGACGATGCGCCGTGCGCTGGACGGCGCCCAGGAGCTGATGATCGGAATGTTCCGCGCGGGAGTCGAGAAGCTCTGACATGGCGGACGCAGCACTCCAACGGCCGACCTTGCGCGGTCGCTTCATCACCTTTGAGGGCGGCGAGGGGTCGGGGAAATCGACCCAGATCCGCAAACTCGCCGAACGGCTCGACACCGCCAAGCTGCGTGTGATCGTGACCCGCGAGCCCGGCGGCTCGCCGGGCGCGGAGATCATCCGTCATCTCGTGCTGTCGGGGATGGGCAAGCTGCTCGGGCCCGAAGCCGAGACGCTGCTGTTTGCCGCCGCGCGCGACGATCATGTCCGCACCGTGATCCTGCCGGCGCTCAACCAGGGCATCTGGGTGCTGTGCGACCGCTTCTTCGATTCCACCCGCGCCTATCAGGGCCAGCTCGGGCAGGTGCCGCCGGGTCTCGTCAATGCCATGCAGCGCGTGACCATCGGCGATCTCAAGCCCGATCTGACCTTCATCCTCGACGTGCCGGTTGAAGTCGGCCTGCAACGCGCCGCCGCGCGCCGCGGCAATGCCACGGCCGATCGTTTCGAGGCCGAGGGCAGCAAGTTCCACCAGGATCTGCGCGACGCGTACCGCCGGATCGCGGCCGAGGACCCGGAGCGCTGCATCCTGATCGACGCCACACCCGATCCGGACACCGTCACGGCCACGATATGGGCCGCGCTGCGCGAGCATCTACGCGCCACGCTCACCGCGGACAGTCCGGCATGAGCGCGCGCAAGGTCGAACAGGAGAGCATAGCTCGCCATCCGCGCGAAACGTCCGATCTGTTCGGGCATCGCGAGGCGGAGAGCACCTTGCTCGATGCCTATCGCAGCGGACGGATTCCGCATGCCTGGCTGATCGGCGGCGCGCAGGGGATCGGCAAGGCGACACTGGCCTACCGCATGGCGCGGTTCGTGCTAGCGTTTCGCAATCCGAAATCATCCCAGGTGCAGGCGGCGCCGACGCTGCGGGTCGATCCGTCCGATCCGGTGGCGCGGCAGATCACGGCCGGTGCCCATGGCGGGCTGCTGGTGCTGGAGCGCGGCCTCAACGACCGCGGCGTGATGCGCACCGTGATCACGGTCGACGAGACACGCGAGACGATCTCGTTCTTCGGCTCGACCGCCGCGGTCGACGGCTGGCGCGTCTGCATTGTCGATACCGTCGACGAGCTCAATCCGAACGCTGCGAACGCGCTCTTGAAAATCCTCGAGGAGCCGCCGCAGCAGTCGCTGTTTTTACTCGTCAGTCACGCGCCGTCGCGGGTGCTGCCGACCATTCTGTCCCGTTGCCGCAAATTGCTGCTGCGGCCGCTCGATACGGACGATGTGGTGCGCGCAGCCGCGGCCGCTATCGATATCCGCGCTGACGATCCGGCGCTGCTAGAAGCCGCCGCGGCTTCCGAGGGCAGCGTCGGGCGGGCACTCTCGCTGCTCGGCGGCGATGCGCTGAAGCTGCAGCAGCGCACGGCCGCGCTGCTCGCGGCGCTGCCGCGCGTCGATCCGCGCGAGCTGCATGCGCTGGGTGATGCGCTCGGCACCAGCGACCGCGTCGCGCTCGCCGCCTTCATCGACGGCATCGATCGCTGGATGAGCGAGCGCATGCGCAGCGGCGACGTCAATGCCAATCTGCCGCGCCTTGCACGGCTGGCGGAGGTATGGGAAAAGATCGTCCGCGCCGCGCGCGATACCGAAGCCTACAATCTGGAGCGCAAGCCGCTGGTTTTCTCGGTGTTTTCGATGCTCGCGGACGCGACCCGATAGACGCCAAGTCCAAGCAACGCACCTGTCTGAAAACACCTCTGTCTGACAACACTCCCGACAATCTCGTTTCGATCTGCAAAGGATTCCGTGGTGGCGACCGCTAAGAAGAAATCGTCGAACAAGGCCAACAAGACGAAGAAGGCATCGCCCGCGCGCGCGACCAGCAAAGCCACGAAGTCACGCGCGGCCAGGAAGGGCGGGCGCGTCATCAAGACGGCGAAGAAGGCCGCCAAGGCCAAGACGGGAGCCAAAAAGAGGGAAGCCAAGAAGTCGGCAGCGAAGAAGGCTGCCAAAAAGACCGTGAAGAAGGCTGCGAAAAAGACGGCCAAGAAAACGGTCAAGAAAGCCGCCGCGAAGGCCACCAAGGCCGCGCCGAAGAAAGCAGTTGCACCGGCCGTCGTACCGCTAGCAAAGCAGCCCGCTCTGCCGAAGGCTCCGGCCGCCGAGAAGGCGCCGAGACCGGCAGCGGTCCGCGCGCCGAAGCCGCCCAAGGCCGCAAAGCCCGCAGCCGCGGCTCCTGTATCCACACCCGTTTCGGCTCCCACCGCGGACCGCGGCAACATCTACTACATCACGACCGCAATCGCCTATCCGAACGGTCAGCCGCATATCGGCCACGCATACGAGGCGATCGCGACCGATGCGCTGGCGCGCTTCCAGCGGCTCGACGGCAAGGATGTGTTCTTCCTGACCGGCACCGACGAGCACGGCCAGAAGATGATCCAGACCGCGCAAGGCGAGGGGATGACGCCGTACGATCTCGCGACGCGCAACGCCGCGCGCTTCAAGGAGATGGATGAGCGGCTCAACGTCTCGTTCGACCGCTTCATCCGCACCTCCGAACCTGCGCACCACAAATCGGTGCAGGAAATCTGGCGCCGCATGCAGGACAATGGCGATATCTATATCGACACCTATGCCGGCTGGTATTCGGTGCGCGACGAGGCCTATTACGCCGAGGACGAGACCACGGTCGGCGAGGACAATGTCCGCCGCGGCCCGCAGGGCACGCCGGTCGAGTGGGTCGAAGAGAAGAGCTATTTCTTCAAGCTCTCGGCCTACCAGGACAAACTGCTGCAGCTCTATGAGAGCCAGCCCGATTTCATCGGCCCGGATTCGCGCCGCAACGAGGTGATGAGCTTCGTGCGAGGCGGGCTGAAGGACCTCTCGATCTCGCGCACAACGTTCGATTGGGGCGTCAAGGTGCCCAACGATCCCGAGCATGTGATGTATGTCTGGGTCGACGCGCTGACCAACTACATCACCGGCGTCGGCTATCCCGACGCGAACGATCCGCGCTGGCGCTACTGGCCGGCTGATGTGCACATCATCGGCAAGGACATCATCCGCTTCCACGCGGTGTACTGGCCGGCCTTCCTGATGTCAGCCGGTATTCCCCTGCAGAAGCGGGTCTATGCGCACGGCTTCCTGTTCAGCAGGGGCGAGAAGATGTCGAAGTCGGTCGGCAACGTGGTCGACCCTTTCAATCTCGCCGACCAGTACGGCGTCGACCAGGTGCGCTACTTCTTCCTGCGCGAGGTGCCGTTCGGCCAGGACGGCAACTACAACCACGAGGCCATCGTCGCACGCATCAACGCCGACCTCGCCAATGATTTCGGCAATCTGGCGCAGCGCTCGCTGTCGATGATCGCCAAGCAGCTTGGCGGCGTGCTGCCGGAGCCCGGCGAGTTCAGCGACAACGACAAGGCGATCCTGGCGCAGGCCGACGCCATGCTGGAGACCTCGCGGACCGCAATGGCCACGCAGCAGATCCATCAATGGCTCAACACGGTCTGGGCCGTGGTCGCCGAGGCCAACCGCTATTTTGCCGGCGAGGCGCCGTGGGCGCTGGCGAAGACCGATCCGGTGCGCCAGATGACGGTACTCTACGTCACCGCTGAAGTCGTGCGCCAAATCGCGATCATGGCGCAGGCCGTGATGCCGGAGTCCTGCGGCAAGATGCTCGACAGCCTCGGCATATCGGCGGATGCCCGCAACTTCGCGGCGATCGCGGAGCGGATCAAGCCGGGCACGGCGCTGCCGGCGCCGGTCGGCGTGTTCCCGCGCTACGTGGAACCGAAGACCGAATGAGCGGTTCGAAATTCATGCTGGTCGACAGTCACTGCCACCTGGACTTTCCCGATTTCGCCGACCATCTCGACGGGATCGTCGGGCGCGCCGGAGCGGCCGGCGTCGGCCGCATGGTCACGATCTCGACCCGGGTGAAGCGGCTCGACGGCTTGCTCGCGATCACGGAGCGCTTTCCCGACGTCTACTGTTCGGTCGGCACCCATCCGCATCATGCCGATGAAGAGGATGGTATCCAGGCCAGCGAACTGATCGAGCTCACGAAGCACCCGAAGGTGGTGGCGCTCGGCGAAGCGGGGCTCGACTATTTCTACGAGCATGGTTCGCGCGAGGCGCAGGAGCGCGGCTTTCGCGCGCACATCGCGGCTGCCCGCGAAACCGGCCTGCCGCTCGTGATCCACACAAGGGAGGCCGACGAGGATTGCGGCCGCATCCTGGAGGATGAAATCGCGAAGGGCCCGTTCAAGGCCGTGCTCCACTGCTACACTGGCGGACGCGAGCTCGCGATGAAGGCGATCGCGCTTGGGCTGTCGATCTCGTTTACGGGCATCCTGACCTTCAAGAAGTCGGACGCCTTGCGCGCGCTGGCGGCCGAGCTGCCGGCCGACCGCATCATGGTCGAGACCGATGCGCCGTATCTTGCGCCCGGCAAATTCCGCGGCAAGCGCAACGAGCCGTCCTACGTCGTCGAGGTCGCCAAGGTGCTCGCCGAGACCCGCGGCGTCTCCCTGGAAGAGATCTCGCGGCAGACAAGCGAAAATTTCTTCCGGCTGTTCTCCAAGGTGCCGGCGCCGAAGGTTGCTGCATGATGCTGACACTGACCATCCTGGGCTGCGGCTCATCCGCCGGCGTGCCGCGCCCGGCGCTCGGCTGGGGCGCCTGCGATCCCAACAATCCCAAAAATCGCCGTCGCCGCTGTTCGATCATGGCCGAGCGCACCATGGAGCACGGCACCACGCGGGTCGTGATCGACACCGCGCCCGACCTGCGCGAGCAACTGATCGACAGCAATGTCGAGCATATCGACGCGGTGTTCTTGACCCATGAGCATGCCGACCAGACCCATGGCATCGACGATCTGCGCTCGGTCGTGCTGCACCAGCGCCGCCGCATCCCGGTCTACTTCAATCAGTCGACCGCCAAGGACATCATGGCGCGGTTTTCCTATTGCTTCATCTCGCCTGAAGGCAGCGACTATCCGCCGATCCTGACCCGGCATTCGATCGAGGCCGGCGAGAGCCACACGGTGCAAGGGAAGGGCGGTCCGCTGAAGCTCGAGGCCTTCCTGGTGCAGCATGGCCGGATCCCGGCGCTCGGTTACCGCATCGGTGACGCCGCCTATACACCCGATCTGCACGACATTCCCGAGGAGAGCTGGCCGGCGCTGCAAGGTCTCGAGCTCTGGATCGTCGACGGCCTGCGCTACGCGCCACATCCCAGCCATTTCAGCGTTGCCGACGCGCTGTCATGGATCGAGCGCTTCAAGCCGAAGCGTGCCGTCATCACCAACATGCATTCCGACCTCGATTACGAGGTGCTGCGGCAGAGCCTGCCGGCCGGTGTGATCCCGGCCTATGACGGCATGCGGCTGACGCTCGATCGAGCGGGCTGATAATCCGGTTGATCCAGAGCGAGGCGCCACACGCTCGCTGTCGTCCCTGCCTAGTGCGCAATTGCGCACGGGAGCAGGGACCCATAACCACAGGGCATCGTTGTTGAAGTAAGCTGTCGCTCCAGCTTTGCAATACAATCGGTATTCTTTGTTATGGGTCCCGGGTCAAGCCCGGGACGCCAGCGAGTATGCGCCGCTGTCAGACCGAGATCGCCTTGGCCGAACCGACCTGATTGCGCAGCAGGAACTTCTGGATCTTGCCCGTGGATGTCTTCGGGATCACGCCGAACACCACCGACTTCGGCGTCTTGAAACCCGACATGTGCTCGCGGCAATAGGCGATGATCTCGGCCTCGGTCGCCTTGGCGCCGTCCTTCAGCTCGATGAAGGCGCACGGCACTTCGCCCCATTTCGGGTCGGGTTTTGCCACCACCGCCGCGAACAGCACCGCCGGGTGCTTGTAGAGGATATCTTCGACCTCGACCGACGAGACGTTCTCGCCGCCGGAGATGATGATGTCCTTGGAGCGGTCCTTGATGATGACGTAGCCGTGCTCGTCAAGCACGCCGAGATCGCCGGTGTGAAACCAGCCGCCGGCGAAGGCTTCCTGGGTCGCCTTCTCGTTCTTCAAATAGCCCTTCATTACGATGTTGCCGCGGAACATGACCTCGCCGATGGTCTCGCCGTCGCGCGGCACCTCGCGCATGGTCTCGGGATCCAGCACCGTGACGGCTTCCTGCAGCGGATAGGACACGCCCTGGCGCCGCTTCAGCTGCGCGCGCGCATCCGCCGGCAGCTGGTCCCAGCCGGGTTGCTCGGCGCAAACGGAGGCGGGGCCGTAGACCTCGGTCAGCCCGTAGACATGGGTCAGCTTGATGCCGATGCGCTCGGCGCCTTCGAGCACCGCAACCGGCGGCGCGGCACCCGCGATCAGACCGACGACGTGCCTGGCCTTGCCGGTCTTCGGCGCGTCAGGCGCGTTGATCAGCGTGTTGTAGACGATCGGCGCGCCGCACATGTGGGTGACGCCGTGCTTCGGGATCAATTCGAAGATCTTGGCCGGATCGACTTTGCGCAGGCAGACATTGACGCCGGCGGTCGCTGCAATGGTCCAGGGGAAGCACCAGCCGTTGCAGTGGAACATCGGCAGCGTCCAGAGATAGACCGGATGCTGGCCGAGATTGCCGGCGAGGATGTTGCTGACGGCGTTGAGATAGGCGCCGCGGTGATGGGTCACCACGCCCTTCGGATTGCCGGTCGTCCCCGACGTGTAGCTCAGTGCGATCGCATTCCATTCGTCGGCCGGCGGCCGCTCCACGAAGGCCGGATCGCCTGCCGCGACCGCCGCCTCATATTCGATTTCGCCGATCCGTTTGCCGCCGGTAAACGCCGCATCGTCGACGTCGATCACGAGCGGTTTTGCGCCTTTCATCTGCGTCAAGGCTTCAGCGATCACGCCGGAGAATTCGGGATCGACGAGGATGATCTTGGCGCCGCCATGGTCGAGCTGGAACGCGATCGACGCCGCATCGAGGCGGATATTGAGCGCGTTCAGCACCGCGCCGGTCATCGGCACCGCGAAATGCAGTTCGTTCATCGCCGGGATGTTCGGCAGCATCGCCGCGACGGTGTCGCCATGGCCGATGCCGTGGCCCGCGAGATAAGACGCAAAGCGCTTGCAGCGCTGGTAAGTCTGTTTCCAGGTGAAGCTGCGGCCTTCATAGACCGCACTGAGATGGTCGGGATAGACCGCCGCCGAGCGCGCCAGGAAGCTCAGCGGCGAGAGCGGCACGTAGTTGGCTGATGTCTTGTCCAGCCCGATCGAGTACTGGTTTTGAGCTGCACTCATGGCTCTATCCAATCCGCTAGGTTCTCAAAGGAATCCGATCGATATCCAGGGGAAGATGGCGACGATGATCAGGCCGATCAACAGCGCCAGCATGTAACCCCAGATCGGCCGGATGCCCTCGGCCGGATCGACGCGCCCGATGGCGCAGGCGGCATAATAACCGACGCCGAACGGCGGCGCGAACAGTCCGATGCCCATCGCCAGGATGATGATCATGGCGTAGTGCACCTCGTGGACGCCGACCTGGCGCGCAATCGGAAATAGCAGCGGCCCGAACAGCACGATCGCCGGGATGCCCTCGAGCACGCTGCCGAGGATCACGAAAGCAAGGATCGAGACCGCGATGAAGGTCGCCGAGCCGCCGGGCAGCCCGGCCATCGACGCCGCCAGCGCCCGCGAGAAGCCGGACTGGGTCAGGCCCCAGGCCATGCCAGTGGCGGTGCCGATGATGAACAGGATCGCGCCCGACAGGCAGGCGGTGTCAATCAGCATCGGCAGCAGCCGCCGCCAGTTGAACTGGCGGTAGATCAACAGGCCGATGACGAAGGCGTAGACGATGCCGATGGTCGAGACTTCGGTGGCGGTTGCGATGCCTTCGACCACGGCGTAGCGGATCACGAACGGCAGCGCCAATGCGGGCAGGGCGAACACCAGCGCCTTGCCGATCTCGCTGCCGGAGGCGCGCTGCACGTGGCTGAGATCCTCGCCGCGGTAGCGCCACCACACCAGCGCCGACAGCGTGATCGCCAGCACCACGCCCGGCAACAGGCCGCCGGTGAACAGCGCCGAGATCGAGACGCCGGTGACCGAGCCGATCGTGATCAGCACCAGGCTCGGCGGAATGGTTTCGGTCTGCGCGCCGGTCGCGGCGAGCAGGGCGACCAGGTCGCCCGGTCTGGCGCCGCGCTGCTTCATTTCCGGGAACAGCACCGGCGCGACGGCGGCCATGTCGGCGGCCTTCGACCCGGAGATGCCGGAAACCAGATACATGGCGCCGACCAGCACGTAATGCAGGCCGCCGCGGACATGTCCGAGCAGGCTCGCCAGGAATGCCACCATCGCGCGCGCCATGCCGGTCATCTCGATCAGGAGGCCGAGGAAGACGAACAGCGGCACCGACAGCAGGATCAGGTGGCTCATGCCCTCGTCCATCCGACCGACCAGCACCATCAGCGGCGTCCGCGTCGTCAGCGCCAGATAGCCGAAGATCGCCATGCCGAAGGCGAAGCCGATCGGCACCCCGGCGAACACGCAGAAGCCGACCACACCGACGAAGAAGATGATCAAATTGAGGTTGCCGAGCGGTCGCAGCATCGGTTGCGCCAGCCAGAACACGCCGATCAGCGCCGCCACGGTGAGCGCCGCCACCAGGAAGGTCTTGAAGTCGCCGACCCGCGCCAGCCGCAGCAGCGCGAACAGCCCCATCAGGCAGGTGCCGACCGGCAGCGCCGCTGCACGCCAGGTGTTGGAGATCTGCAGCGCCGGCGTGGTGATGAAGCTTTCCTCGTAGGCGTATTCATAGGCCGGCCGCACGATCAGGATCAGGAACGCCAGCGCGGCGCAGGTCGCAACCACGTCGAGATAGGCCCACAGCCGCGGTCCGGCGCTCGCGACCAGCGCCGTCATCCGCATGTGCTCGCCACGGCGGAATGCGACCGCCGAGCCCAGCATGGCAAGCCACAGGAACAGGATCGAGGCCAGCTCGTCGGACCAGATCAGCGGCGCATGCAGCACGTAGCGCGACACCACGCCGGCGAACAGGATGACGACCTCGGCGACCACGAGGATCGCCGCGGGGATTTCCACCAGAAGCCCCAGTGCGGCCTCGATGGAACCGATAGTGGAGCGGCGGCGAGGGGGCTGTGACGCCGCCTCGCCGGCCACGGCCGGCGTCATCTCGACATGAGCCATAGCAAATCTCCCGCTGGCAAAGCCTCCCGCGTGATTGATCAGGACAGTTTGCCGACGGACTTCTCGAGCAGATCCCAGGCCTTCTCGCCGTACTTGCCCTTCCACTCGGCGTAGAAGCCGGCGGCGCGCAGCTTGTCGCGGAACGGCCCGACCTCGGGCTGGTTGAACACGAGGCCCTTGCCGGTGAGCTCCTGCTTCACGGTGGCGTTGAGCTTCTCGGTGTCCTCGCGCTCCTTGACGGCGGCGGCGTTGACGTTCTTGGCGACGATGGTCTTGATATCGTCCGGCAGTGCCGCCCAGGCCCTGCGGTTCATCAGGAACCAAAAACCGTCCCACATGTGGTTGGTCATCGAGCAGTACTTCTGCACCTCGTACAGCTTCGCGGCCGAGATCAGCGCCAGCGGGTTTTCCTGGCCCTCGACGATCTTGGTCTGCAGCGCCGAATAGACCTCGCTGAAATTGATCGAGGCGGGCGAGGCATCGAACGCCTTGAACATCGAGGTCCACAGCGGCGACACCGGCACGCGGATCTTGAAGCCCTTGAGATCGTCGGGACCGGTGATCGGCTTGGTGGACGACGTGGTCTGGCGGAAGCCGTTGTCCCAGATCTTGTCCATGACCTCGAGGCCGGCCTTGTTGATCTCGCCGCGCACATAGCCGCCGAGCTCGCCGTCCATGGCCTTCCAGACCGTGGGATAATCGGGGAACGCGAAACCGATGCCGTTGATCGAGGCGGCCGGTACCAGGGTCGCCAGGATCAGGCCGGACAGCGTGAAGAACTCGACGCCGCCGGAGCGCACCTGGCTCAGCATATCGGTATCGGAACCGAGCTGGCTGTTGGGGAACACCTGGAGGTCAAACCGGCCATTGGTTTCGGTCTTGATCGCAGCCGCCATTTCCCGGGCCCGCGCCACGAACGGATGCGACTCCGGCAGGTTGTTGGCGAACTTGTAGGAGAACTCGGCCGACTGGGCGCGCGCGACATACGGCGCGCCAATTCCGCCCAGGACGGCGGAAGCGGCGGAGACCTTCAGCAGCGTGCGTCGTGAAAAGCTCATTGGTGTTGCTCCCTTGAGAGGCTTGTTGTTGTTCTGAGATGCCATCCTATACGGACCTGATGCCGCAGGGTCACCAGCGATCTCTGCACAGCGGGGCTTATTGCAGCGTCCGCACGCCGCGGCAATATCGGCTTTCTGACGAGACGGAGCGCGCGCGGATCGCTGGTGCTGCGTGCACCGGCCGAACCAGCAGTCGTCGGGCGCCAAGCTGCGGTCCTACGCGAAGATTTCCAACTAAATATCTGATCTAATTGTAGATATAAATATTCCATAATATACCTTATGCGAATTGTGGATTTGGAGGTCTGGGACACTTGACGCCGAGGCGCGCGGCTTTGCCTGATAGTCGTCCCCCGACTCAACGACGCCATGGCGAGGCTTGCAGACCGATGGCCCGACGTACCGGCAGCGCTGATCTGCCTCTCCATGGTGGCCGCGTGCCGCCGTGGCTGGCGCAGCGCATGGCCACGCTGGGCGCGATCATCGCCCAGGCCGTGGTCCATCATTACGGTCGTGACGCGTTCCTGCAGCGGCTCTCGCATCCGTTCTGGTTCCAGTCGTTCGGCGCCGTGATGGGCATGGACTGGCATTCGTCTGGAATCACCACAAGCGTGATCGGCGCGCTCAAGCGCGGGCTGACGCCAATGCAGGACGAGCTCGGCATCTACGTCTGCGGCGGCCGCGGCAAGCATTCCCGGCGCACGCCGGACGAACTGACGGCGCTGGGCGAGCGGACCGGCTTCGACGGCGTTGCCCTCACCCGCGCCAGCCGTCTGGTCGCCAAGGTTGACAGCGCCGCGGTCCAGGACGGCTTCGAGCTCTATCTGCATGGCTTCTTCGTCACCGCGGATGGCAAATGGACCGTGGTCCAGCAAGGCATGAGCGACAGCAAGCGGCAGGCCCGGCGCTATCACTGGCATTCCGAGGGCCTGCGCAGCTTCGTCGACGAGCCGCACAGCGCGATCGACGGCCCATCGCAGGGTGAGATCGTCAATCTGACCGACCACCGTGCCGACGGCTCGCGTCAAGCCCAGCTCGATTTGCTTGCCGGGCTCGGTCCTGACGGGATCGCGCGGGAATATGCCGAGCTGACCGAGAAGGTGGAGGCGCAGGGCGATCTCCTGCATCTGATCATGCCCGCGCATCACGACGTCCGCTCCAGCGATGTCTTCATCCGTCGCCTGCACGGCACCCTCGCCGCCGCCGCCGAGCGCGGCCCGCTCGACTTCCCCGAGCTGCTGCTGACGCCAGGTGTCGGCGCCCGCACCGTGGAGTCGCTTGCGATGGTCGCCGAGGTCGTGCACGGGACGCCGTATCGTTTCCGCGATCCGGCGCGCTTCTCGCTCGCGCATGGCGGCAAGGACCGTCATCCGTTTCCGGTGCCGATCAAGGTCTATGACGAGACCATCGGCGTGCTCAAATCGGCGGTGCAGCAGGCGAAGCTCGGCCGCGACGAGGAGTTGCAGGCCTTGAAGCGGCTCGATGACCAGGCCCGCAGGCTGGAACGAACCGCGACCGGTCCGTCCTTCGATGCGTTCGTGGCCAATGAGCGCGCGCGTTCGCCAAGCCTCGACGGACGCTCGGTGTTCGGCTGGGAGGCTGACCTCGCCGGCCGCGACGGCATCAGCAAGCGATAGAGCCGCGATCATCACACGGTCAACCGCGCATACCTCCCAGCTCGCATTGATGTGTATGGCTTGCCTCGACATGGCACGGCGGTTTCGCCTATCCTGTGGGCATGAGCGAACATGATCATCACCACCACGATCACGACCATTCCGAACTGTCGGAGACCGAACTGCGCGTCCGCGCGCTGGAATCGATCCTGACCGAAAAGGGCTATGTCGAGGCTGCCGCGCTCGACGCCATCGTGCAGGCCTATGAGACCAAGATCGGCCCGCACAACGGCGCCCGGGTCGTCGCCAAGGCCTGGAGCGATCCCGCCTTCAAGCAGGCGCTGCTCGAGGATGCCTCCAAGGCGGTCGGCACCCTCGGCCATGTCAGCCGGGTCGGCGACCACCTGGTCGCGATCGAGAATACGCCTGGCCGCCACAACATGGTCGTCTGCACCTTGTGCTCCTGTTACCCCTGGGAAATGCTCGGACTGCCGCCGGTCTGGTACAAGGCCTCGCCGTACCGCTCGCGCGCGGTCAAGGATCCGCGCGGCGTGCTCGCCGATTTCGGCGTCAGCCTGCCCAAGGACACCGAAATTCGCGTGTGGGATTCGACCGCGGAGACGCGCTTCCTGGTGCTGCCGATGCGGCCCGCAGGAACCGAGGGCTGGAGCGAAGAGCAACTCGCCGAACTCGTGACGCGCGATTCGATGATCGGCACCGGATTCCCGAAGACGCCGGGAGCCCCGTCGTGAACGGCGTCCACGACATGGGCGGCATGGACGGGTTCGGCAAGGTCGAGCCCGAGCCGAACGAGCCGATGTTCCATGAAGAATGGGAATCGCGCGTGCTCGCCATGGTCCGCGCGATGGGCGCGGCCGGCGCCTTCAACATCGACACCTCCCGCTTCTATCGCGAGACCCTGCCCCCGCAGGTCTATCTGTCGAGCTCCTATTACAAGAAATGGTTGCTTGGGCTGGAAGCGCTGCTGCTCGACAAGGGCTTCATCTCCAAGGACGACGTCGCGGCCGGACATTCGGTGGCGCCGGCGAAATCGCTCAAGCACGGCAAGTTCTCCATCGCCGACGTCGAGCGCATCATGGTGCGCGGCAAGTTCGGCCGCACCGCGCCCGGACCGGCGAAGTTCAAGGCCGGTGACCGGGTGCGGGCGAAGAACATCCACCCCGCCACGCATACGCGGCTGCCGCGTTATGTGCGCGGTCATGTCGGCATCGTCGAGCGCGATCACGGCTGTCACGTGTTCCCAGACACGGTGGCGAACGATGCGGGCGAGCATCCGCAATGGCTCTACACCGTCGTGTTCGACGGGCGCGAGCTATGGGGACCGGACTCCGATCCGACCATCAAGGTCTCGATCGACGCGTTCGAGCCGTATCTGGAGGCGGTGTGATGGATGCCGGCGCCGCCGCGCGCGCGACCAGCGCCGTGTCCAGCATTCCCCGCGATCAGGACGGCCCGGTGTTCCGCGCGCCCTGGGAAGCGCAGGCGTTCGCGATGGCGCTGACGCTGCATGACCGCGGCGTGTTCACCTGGCCCGAATGGGCCGCTGCGCTCGCCGACCAGATCAAGCGCGCGCAGGACGCCGGCGATCCCGACACCGGCGAGACCTACTACCAGCATTGGCTGGCAACCCTCGAGCATCTCGTCGCCGCCAAAGGCGTCACGACGCAAGAGACGCTGCATCGCTACCGTGACGCCTGGGACCACGCCGCCGACCGCACCCCGCACGGCCAACCGATCGTCCTGACGGCGGCGGATTTCGAGTAGCGGCGTAGTCCTCTCTCCCTTTGGTCATTCCGGGGCGCGCCTCTTGGCGCGAGCCCGGAATCCATCAGGCCGCATAGTTCGTGGATCAATAGATTCCGGGCTCTCGCTTCGCGTGCCCCGGAATGACGGACAAATGGGATTGCCGTCTGGCAACTCAGTGATTGCTCTGCGCGACGTACTCCCGCCAACCCTTGGCCCGCAGGCTGCACGCCGGGCATTCGCCGCAGCCGTAGCCCCAATCGTGCTGCGCGCCGCGTTCGCCGAGATAGCAGGTGTGGGAGTGCTCGCGGATCAGGTCGACCAGCCCTGCCCCGCCGAGTTCGTGCGCGAGCCGCCAGGTCGCGGCCTTGTCGAGCCACATCAGCGGCGTGTGCAGCTCGAAATCCTTGGCCATGCCGAGGTTGAGCGCCGACCGCAACGCCTTGATGGTCTCGTCGCGGCAATCCGGATAGCCGGAGTAGTCGGTCTCGCACATGCCGCCGATGATGTGGCGGATGCCGCGCCGGTAGGCCAGCGCCGCGGCGAAGGTGAGGAACACGAGGTTGCGGCCCGGCACGAAGGTGTTGGGCAGACCGTCCGCGCCCATTTCGATGGCGACGTCGCGGGTCAGCGCGGTGTCCGAGATGTCGGACAAGGTCGGGATATCCAGCGTATGGCTGTCGCCAAGCTTCGCCGCCCAGTCGGGACGCGCGTGCTTGATTCCGGCCAGCAATTGGTCACGGCAGTCGAGTTCGACGGCATGGCGCTGGCCGTAGGAGAAGCCGAGCATCTCGACGCGGGCAAAGCGCGACAACGCCCAGGCCAGACAGGTGGTGGAATCCTGGCCGCCGGAAAACAGCACCAGCGCCGTGTCGGAATTGCTTTGATCGGTCATGGAACGGGGCTTAGCACTCCTTGGCGCCACGGCCAATCGGTGGACAGCGCCGCGATTCCGGCGCGTTTTGCTGGGATCGACAGCGGCGATTTGGCATAAGACGTCTACTCTCACAGTCTGGTGTCCCATGACCCCTTCCCGCGACATTTCCCGCCTGATCGAGATCATGGCTGCGCTGCGCACGCCGGTGACCGGCTGCCCATGGGACCTAGAGCAGGATTTCCAGACGATTGCGCCCTACACGATCGAGGAAGCCTATGAGGTCGCGGATGCGATCACGCGCGGCGATCTCGACGATCTGCGCGAGGAGCTTGGCGATCTACTGCTGCAGGTGGTCTATCACGCGCAGATGGCCGAAGAGCAGAACGCGTTTGCGTTCGGCGATGTGGTCGAGGCGATCACCAGGAAATTGATCCGCCGTCACCCGCATGTGTTTGCCGACAGGGACGGCAACATCCAGCCTGCCGGCGTCAAGAGCGCCTGGGAGCGCATCAAGGCCGAGGAGAAGGCCGAGCGCGCGGCGCGGCGGCCGCCCGAGGACACCGCGCACGCATCCTTGCTTGCGAGCGTGAAAGCCGGCCTCCCTGCCCTGACGCGTGCGGTGGAATTGCAGCGCAAGGCGTCGACCGTCGGCTTCGACTGGAACGATCCGCGCGCGGTGCTTGCCAAGATCCGCGAGGAAGCCGACGAGATCGAGGCCGCGCTGGAGCGCAACGACAAGGCCGAGATCGCGGAAGAGACCGGCGATCTGATGTTCGCGCTGGTCAACCTCGCCCGCCACGTCGATGCCGATCCGGAAACAGCGCTGCGCGCGACCAACGCCAAGTTCGAGCGGCGGTTTGCCTATATCGAGAGAGCGCTCGCCGCGAAGGGCCGCTCGCTCGACGACGCGACGCTCGAGGAGATGGACGTGTTGTGGAACGAGGCGAAGCGCGACAAATGAAGCCGTCGTCCCGGCGAAGGCCGGGACCATACCGCGTGATCTAGCGGTTGGTTGAGGTATCAGTCCCGCGCGAGTGATCGACGGACGCACGGAACTGCGATCGAGCGCAATAACGACGGCCGGTGGTTATGGGTCCCGGCCTTCGCCGGGACGACAGTGAGTTTGTGGACGCGGTCGCCTCAAATCGCGCCACCTCCGCCTACAACAGCGTCCCGTGCAGGATCACCGCGGCAACACCGAAATAGATCACGAGCCCCGTCACGTCGACCAGCGTCGCGACGAACGGCGCCGACGCGCTGGCGGGGTCGAAGCCGATGCGCTTGAGGATGAAGGGCAGCATCGAGCCGCACAGCGAGCCGAAGGTGACGATGCCGACCAGCGCGGCGCCGACGGTCGCGGCGACAAGCACCCAATGCGGGCCGTAGTCGAACAGGCCGAGCGTCTGCCAGAGCGTGATCCTGATGATGCCGATCAGGCCGAGGATGGCGCCGAGCACGATGCCGGTCGGCAGTTCGCGCACCGCGACCCGCCACCAGTCGCGCAGCCGCACCTCGTGCAGCGCCAGCGAGCGGATCAGCAGCGAGGTCGCCTGCGAGCCGGAATTGCCGCCGGAGCTCATGATCAGCGGGATGAACAGCGTCAGCACGATCGCCTTCTCGAGCTCGCTCTGGTACGACTGCATTGCGGTCGCGGTCAGCATTTCCGACAGGAACAGGGCACACAGCCAGCCGGCGCGCTTCTTGATCATCTCGCCGAAACCGATCCGCAAGTAAGGCTCGTCGATCGCTTCCATGCCGCCGAACTTCTGGGCGTCCTCGGTCGATTCCTCGACGATGGCGTCGATGACGTCGTCGACCGTCACGATGCCGAGGATATGGCCGGGGCCGTCGACGACCGCAACGGCGAGCAGATCGTAGCGCGAGATCAGCCGCGCCGCCTCCATGCGGTCGGCCTCCGGCGCGATCATCAGTGGCTTGCGCGCCGGCGCCGCGGTCAGCACATTGGCATGCGGATCAGCCGAGATCAGGCGGCGCAGCGGCACGGCCTGGATCAGGGTCTTCTTGACCGGGTCGATGACGAAGATCGAGTAGACGGTCTCGCGTGTGCGCTCGACCATCCGGATGTGATGCAGCACCTCGGCAATGGTCCAGGTCGAGGGCACGCTGACGAACTCGGTCGTCATGATGCTGCCGGCGCTGCGCTCGGGATAGGCCAAGAGCCCCGAAATGACGTTGCGGGTTTCCGGATTGAGGCCGTTCAGCAGCGTGGTGCGCAGCGGCTCGACCAGCTCCTTGAAGATGTCGGCGGCGCGGTCGTCGGAGACGCCCGACAGCAGCGACACCGCGGTGTCGATCGGCAGCTCGGCCAGGATCTCGCAGGTGTTGTCGAGCCCGGGCAGGTCGAGCACCTCGATCGCCTTCTCTGACGGCAGCGATCGCAGCAGCTGCGCGGCCTCCTCCGGCTCCCTGGCATTGAGTGCGTCGACGATGTCGGGCGCCCGGGCGTGGGCGAGATCACCGTGCTGGCCGGCGAGCGTGTCGTGGGTGATGGTTTCGCTGGTGTCCTGCATCGATCGGCCTCGGCTTTGCGTCCCGCAGCGCAATGAACCAAGGCCGCGCAGATTTCAAACAGAAAGTGCGGCGGCACGTCGCAGGCGGCCCGGAGCAAGGCCGCGTCACGGCGCCGTCACATTTCGGGAAATTGCGAACGTGTGCCCGCTCTAGGCCTCGTGGGGCACCGCGGCGAACCGGCTCACGACGATGTCGCGCTTGGTCTCGTCGACGCGCACCGTCATGTCGAAGCGCTCGCCGTTGAGCTCCTTGTTCAGGACCTCGGCATTGCGATGCAGCCAGCTGATGCCGGCCCCGTCGGAGGCGTCGATCGACAGCTGCAAGGTCGTGCGCTTGGCCGCGAGGCGATCCTCGATCGCCGTCAACAGCGCATCGATCCCCTCGCCTGTTGCGGCCGAAACCAGGAAGCAGGGCCGCTCCGGCGGCCGGCGCGCGGCGATGTTGCGCAGATTGTCCCGCTCCTCCGGATCGAAGCGATCGATCTTGTTCCAGACCTCGATGACGCGCTGGCCACCGTCGGCGTCGGGATCGATGCCGAGCTGGCGCAACACGCCCCCGACGTCGCGTTCCTGCGCTTCCGCGTCTTCATGCGAGATGTCGCGGACATGCAGGATGATGTCGGCTTCCAGCACCTCCTCCAGCGTGGCGCGGAATGCGGCCACCAGCTGGGTCGGCAGATTGGAGATGAAGCCGACCGTGTCCGACAGCATCGCCTTGCCGCCATGCGGCAGGTTGAGTGCGCGCAGCGTCGGGTCCAGCGTCGCAAACAGCATATCGGCGGCCTGCACGTCGGATCGGGTCAGGCGGTTGAACAGCGTCGACTTGCCGGCATTGGTGTAGCCGACCAGCGCCACCACGCGGTACGGCACGCGCTGACGCCCGGCGCGATGCAGCCGCCGCGTCGCCTGCACCTTCTTCAGTTCGCCCTCGAGCTTGGTGATGCGCTCGCTGATCAGGCGGCGGTCGGCCTCGATCTGGGTTTCGCCGGGGCCGCCCATGAAGCCGAAGCCGCCGCGCTGGCGCTCGAGGTGGGTCCACGACCGCACCAGGCGGCTGCGCTGGTAATTGAGATGGGCGAGTTCGACCTGCAGCGCGCCCTCCTTCGTCTTGGCGCGGCGGCCGAAGATTTCCAGGATCAGGCCGGTGCGGTCGAGCACCTTGGCGCTCCAGGCCTTCTCGAGGTTGCGCTGCTGGATCGGCGACAGCGCGCAATCCATCACCACGAGCTCGACCTCATTGCTGGCGACGAGGCCGTTGATCTCCTCGACCTTGCCCTTGCCGAGATAGGTCGCAGGCCGGATCTGGCTGATCGGCGCGACGACGGAGTCGACCACGCTGAGCTCGATCGCCGCGGCAAGGCCGGCGGCCTCCTCGATCCGCGCTTCATAGTCGCGGACAGACGCCTCCGTTTGCGCATCGCCGTCGCCGCGGCGCATGCGCATGTACGGGCCGATGACGATCACCCGCCCGCTACTGCCGTTCCCCGCCGACCCGGCCCTGGATTTGGTCCGGTCGGCGCCCCCTTCACGATTGAAGGGTTCCAATCAGTTCACTCTCAAGCCGGTGCGTCCTCACCACCTTCGAACAGCTGAATCGGAGCGCCGGGCATGATGGTCGAGATCGCGTGCTTGTAGACCAGCTGCGAGTGACCGTCGCGCCGCAGCAGCAAGCAGAAATTGTCGAACCATGTGACAATGCCTTGCAGCTTTACTCCGTTGACAAGAAATATCGTCAGTGGCGTCTTGGTTTTACGAACGTGATTCAGGAAGGTGTCTTGTAGATTTTGTGCGCGGTCTGCCGCCATTGTTTTTGTCCCGCAAGCTTGTGCTTCTTTTTATTGAACCGGTTCTGGCCCTCTGACGGAGCCTCCTCCGGCTGCCCGCCTGCCCTGAGATCCCCCTCTGGCAGGCGTAGCGGTAGGATTAGAGGCCACGCGCGGTTTTTAGGCAAGCCGGTTCGCGGTGCAGTCGGTAGGAACACGGTGGCAATTCTAAGAAATGGCGAGGAAAGAGACGAATATTCTCGTGGAGAGTGGATAAATCGCCGGTTGTACCGGCTCCGCACTCGCCCCGCCCGGCCCCCCAGCAGCGCCCAGTATCCCCGGCGGCATCGCCGGGGCGTCGCCCTCACCGACAGCCAGCCGTCGGCCGTCAGGCGCTTCGGAGTCAGCCGACCCCGAGCGCCTTCAGCTTGCGATGCAGCGCCGAGCGCTCCATGCCGACGAACTCCGCGGTACGCGAGATGTTGCCGGAGAAGCGGCTGATCTGGGCGATCAGGTAGTCGCGCTCGAACACCTCGCGCGCCTCGCGCAGCGGCAGGCCCATAATGTGCTCGCCATTGTTGGAGGTCGGCATCGCCGGCACCATCGAGCCGACGTCCTGCGGCAGCATGTCGGCGGTGATGATCGCCTCGGGGCCACCGCCCGCCAGGATCATCACGCGCTCGACGTTGTTGCGGAGCTGGCGGACATTGCCGGGCCAGACATGCGACTGCAGCACGGCCATCGCGTCCTGTCCGATCTGCCGCTTCGGCAGGCCGGTCGCCGCCGAAATCTGGTCCATGAAATAGTCGATCAGCTCGGGGATGTCCTCGCGGCGCTCCGACAGCGGCGGCACCCGGATCGGAACCACCGAGAGGCGATGATAGAGATCCTCGCGGAAGCGGCCCGCAGCGATCTCCTCCTCCAGATTGCGCGCGGTCGAGGAGATGATGCGAACGTCGACATGCACCTTGCTGGTGCCGCCTTGGCGCTGGAAGGTCTGATCGACCAGCACGCGCAGGATCTTGTTCTGGGTCTCGCGCGGCATGTCCGCGATCTCGTCAATGAAAAGCGTGCCGCCATGCGCTTCCTCGAGCGCGCCGGCCTTGCGTTGTTGCTCGCCATTGGCGCCTTCGATGCCGAACAGCTCGATCTCCATGCGCTCCGGCGTGATCGCGGCGGCATTGATCACCACGAACGGCCCCTCGGCGCGTCCGGAGGCGTGGTGCAGCGTCCGCGCGGCGAGCTCCTTGCCGGCGCCGGACGGCCCGACGATCAGGATGCGGCTGTTGGCCTTGGCGGCGCGGTCGATGGTCTGGCGCAGCTGGTTCATGCAGGCCGAGCGGCCGGTCAGCACGCTCGCGGCGGGTGCGAGCTGCTTGAGCTCCTTCACCTCGCGCTTCAGCCGCGAGGTCTCCAGCGCCCGGGTTGCGACCAGGATCAGCCGGTCCGACTTGAACGGCTTCTCGATGAAGTCATAGGCGCCGCGCTTGATCGCGGCGACTGCGGTCTCGATGTTGCCGTGGCCGGAGATCATCACGACCGGCAGATCGGCATTGTCCTTCTTGATCTGCTCGAGCAGCTGCAGGCCGTCGAGCTTGGAGCCCTGCAGCCAGATGTCGAGGAACACCAGGTTCGGGCGGCGGTTGGCGATCTCGGCCAGTGCCGAATCGCTGTCGCGCGCGGTGCGCGTGGAAAACCCCTCATCGTCCAGGATGCCCGCAACGAGGTCGCGAATGTCAGCTTCGTCGTCGACAATCAGAATGTCACTGGCCATGGGTTACACCTGTCTTGTCAGTCGCGCGTCGCGGCTTTGAATTTTGGCATTTGGATTTCTGGCTGTTGCGCATTTGGCTCTTGATTATTTCGTTCTGGATTATCGCGTTCTTGAGTTGGTTCTTCGGTTGGTTCTTGGATTTTTGGTTCATTGTTGGTCGCCTGTGCCGGGCCGTTGGTCGGCTCTTGCGGCGGATTTTTTTCACTGTCGGGATCGATCTGGTGCGGTTTTGCGTCCGGTTTCTGGTCCTTGCTCTCGGCCTTCGTCTCCGGCTTGGCCGGCTGGCCGGTGACGGAAAAGCGCAGCCGCATCCAGGCACCGCGTTGGCCCTCGCGGAAATCGGAGGCATCCTTGAGCTCGATGCGGCCGCCATGGTCCTCGAGGACACGGCCGACGATCGCAAGTCCGAGGCCAGTGCCCTTCGCCCGCGTCGTGACATAGGGCTCCAGCAGGCGCGCCCGCGCGACCTTGGGCAGGCCGATGCCGTTGTCGACGACGTCGATCAGGATGTCGTTACCCTCGCGCTGCGCCACGACGTCGATGCGGCCCTTGCCGAGCTCTTCCGGCGGGACCTGCTCGATCGCCTCGGTGGCGTTCTTGATGATGTTGGTCAGCGCCTGCGAGATCAGCCGGCGGTCGAACTGCGCCGGCAGCGGCGACTGCTTGATGTCGGCCTCGATGTCGAGATCGGGATGCGCAACCTTCATCAGGAACACCGCCTGACGCACCACGTCGGCGACGTCCTCGCCTTCCATCACGGGCTTCGGCATCCGCGCAAAGCGCGAGAACTCGTCGACCATGCGCCTGATGTCGTCGACCTGGCGCACGATGGTGTCGGTGCACTGCTCGAAGATCGACTTGTCCTTCGCTTCGGTGATGGTCTTGCCGAATTTGCGGCGGATGCGCTCGGCCGAGAGCTGGATCGGGGTCAGCGGGTTCTTGATCTCGTGGGCGATGCGGCGCGCAACGTCGCCCCAGGCCGAGGTGCGCTGCGCCGAGACCAGTTCGGTGATGTCGTCGAGCGTGATGATGTAGCTGTCGCGCGACTGGCTGGTCTGCTCGGCCGACACCCGAACCGACAGATTGCGCTCGCTGCCGTCACGCAGGATCGTCACCTGCCCCTGCACCAGCCGCTGCGTGCCCTCGCGCGCGGTCTTCATCATCTCGTCGAGCTCGGGCAGCACGTCCGACAGCGGATGGCCGAGCGTCTCCGATTCGGCATGCCCGATCAGCTTCTCCGCCGAGCGATTGAGGATGCCGACGCTGCCTGAGGCGTCGACACCGATGATGCCGGCGCTCGCCGACGACAGCACCGCTTCGATGAAGCGGCGGCGGCTGTCGATGGTCTCGGAGGCATCGACCAGCTCGTTGCGCTGGGTGCGCAGCTCCTGCGTCATCTTGTTGAAGGTTTCGCCGAGCAGTGCGAGGTCGCTCGCCGATTTGTTGACGGGCACCTGGACGTTGAGATTGCCGGTCGAGACCTCGCTCGCCGCGCCCATCAGCTGGCGGATCGGCGACACCAGGCCGTTGGCGAAGTTCAGCCCGATCAGCACTGAGGCCATCAGGATGGTCAGCGCGATCACCGCGAACATCAGCGCGAACGCGACCTGGATGCCGAGCCGTCGGGTCTCGAGCTGGGCATATTCGGCGGCGCTGGTCTGGGTCTGCTTGAGCTGGGCAACCACGGCCGGATCAAGCAGCCGCGCCACGTAGAGGAAGGTGTCGTCAAAGGTCTTGAGGCGAACCACGGAGGCGACATAGCTCTCCGGGAATACCGAGATCTCGGGATCGGTATCGTTGACCTTGCTAAGAAAATCCGGCGGCGGCAGCGCGTAGCTCAGGTTGATCCCGGTCTCGGCGCTCTCCAGGATGTGGCCGTCCTTGTCCATCAGCACCACGACCGGCAGGTTGCGCGCGGCAGCGGCTGCGGTCAGGAACTCGCGGAACGAGAGGCGGTCCTGGTCGTAGAGCGGGGTCAGCCGCGCACGGGAGATGTCGTTGGCCATCCCCAGGATGTCGCCGCGGATCAGCTGCGCATGCTCCTGCATGTAGGCGCTGGCAATGGTCAGCGAATTCTGGATCACCTCCTTGGTGGGACCCGAGAACAGCCGGTCGAGGCCGCGCTCGATGGTGACGTTGGCCACGATCGAGACCAGCACGGCGGGCAAGACCGCGATCACCGAGAACAGGCCGACGATCTGCACATGCAGCCGCGCCGCCGCCCGGCCGCGCCGCCTCGCCTGCACCATCTGCCAGACTTCCCGGACGATGATCCCGACCAGCAGCAGGATGGTGCCGGCATTGATCATCAGGAACGAGCGGACCACCTCGGGCGTCGGCTCGATCGGGGTCAAGTTGGTCAGCACCACGAAGGTGAGGAAGCCGGACAGCAGCGCGAGAGCGATGGCGAACGGCGCCAACCAGCGCCGCAAGGGGAAGCCACGCGCCTCCGCCGCTGCCTCTGCATTGGGTCCGGCCGATGACGCGTGTAACGTTGAAGCGGTGGTCTCTGCGCTGGTCATACCGGCAATTGAGCTGAGTGCGATCGCCCGCGGGAATTGCGAACTGATGCAATCATATCACAATGTTGCCGAATTGCGACATTTCCGCGGCGCAAACCGACAGTGCGGCGCGGTGTCCTCAACACCATTTGTGACTACTCAATAACGGTAGCGGCGCTGCCGCCCGTCCTTAAGCCTACCCGCCGCTCCGGTAGACCTGGATATCGAGGTCGCGGATCTTCTTCCGCAGCGTGTTGCGGTTCAATCCGAGCAAATCGGCGGCCCGGATTTGGTTGCCGCGGGTCGCCGCCAGCGCGGCGGTCAACAGCGGGATCTCGATCTCCTTGAGGATGCGGTGGTAGAGGCCCGGCGGCGGCACGCCGTTCGGGAACCCGGAGAAGTGCGAGGACAGATAGGCCTCGACCGCGCCGCCGAGATTGTCGACGCCGACGGTTGCCGTGCTGCCGGAGGTGACCGCCGGCGGCGCCAGCTCGCCATCGATGACCGATGACGTAATGACGTCCTGCGGATACAGCGCGGCGAGCCGCCGGGCGAGGTTTTCCAGCTCGCGGACGTTGCCCGGCCAGCGGTGCTGCTTGAGCCGCTCCAGCGCCTGGGCGTCGAGCTTCTTCGGCGGCAGGCCGTCCTTCTCGGCGAGCGAGAAGAAGTGCCGGATCAGGTCCGGCAGATCCTCGATGCGCTCGCGCAAGGGCGGCAGCCGCAACGGCACCACGTTGAGACGGAAGAACAGGTCTTCGCGGAACAGGCCCTGCTGGATCAGGATCCGCAGGTCCTTGTTGGAGGCCGCGACGATGCGGACATCGGTCTTGATCGGGGTGCGGCCGCCGACGGTGGTGTATTCGCCCTGCTGCAGCACGCGCAGCAGCCGGGTCTGCGCCTCCATCGGCATGTCGCCGATCTCGTCGAGGAACAGCGTGCCGCCCTCGGCCTGCTCGAAGCGGCCGGAGGCGCGGGTGTTGGCGCCGGTGAAGGCGCCGCGCTCATGGCCGAACAGTTCTGACTCAATGAGGTCGCGCGGGATCGCCGCCATGTTGACCGCGACGAACGGGCCGTTGCGGCGCCGGCCGTAATCGTGCAGCGCGCGGGCGACCAATTCCTTGCCGGTGCCAGATTCGCCCGAGATCATCACGGTGAGATCGGTCTGCATCAGCCGCGCCAGCACGCGGTAGATTTCCTGCATCGCCGGCGAGCGGCCGACCAGCGGGATCGAATCGAACTCGCCGTCGTCGGCGGAGCTCGAGACCCGCTCTTTCGGTTCGGCCAGCGCACGGCCGACGATGGTGATCAGCTCCTTCAGGTCGAACGGCTTCGGCAGATATTCATAGGCGCCGCGCTCGGAGGCGCGGATCGCGGTCATGAAGGTGTTCTGCGCGCTCATCACGATGACAGGCAAATTGGGCCGCATCTTCTTGATCCGCGGCAGCAGATCGAACGCGTTCTCATCCGGCATCACCACGTCGGTGATCACGAGATCGCCCTCGCCCTGGCTGACCCAGCGCCACAGCGTGGCGGCGTTGCCGGTCAGGCGAACCTCGTAGCCGGCGCGCGACAGCGCCTGGTTCAGGACGGTCCGGATGGCAGTGTCGTCGTCAGCGACAAGTATGCTACCTGCAGGCATTGTTGTTGTTCCTCATCGTGCGTCCTGAGAGGCAGGCGAGGACGTACCCGGAACGTCATCGCGGTTGCTATGGTCGTGTTGCTTGGCAGCGCTGTACATCGGCATCAGCACGCGGAAAGTGGTTTTGCGCGGCTGCGACTCGCATTCGATGATGCCGCCGTGATCGCCGACGATCTTGGCGACCAGCGCGAGGCCGAGCCCGCTGCCGGTCTGCTTGGTGGTGACGAAGGGGTCGAACAGGTTCGGCAGCAGGTCTTCCGGCACGCCCGAGCCGTTGTCCTTGACGCAGAATTCGAGCGGCAGCGAGACCCGCGATTTCTTGCCGGGCACCGACAGCCGAACGCCCGGCCGGAACGCGGTGGTGAGCTGGATCTCGGCATCGGTGCCGAGATCGGCGACCGCTTCGGCGGCATTCTTCACCAGATTGAGGAACACCTGGATCAGCTGGTCCTGGTTGGCGAGCACCGGCGGCAGCGACGGATCGTAGTCCTCGATGAAACGCACGTTGCGAGCGAAGCCGGATTGCGCCAGCCGCTTCACATGATCGAGCACGGAATGGATGTTGACCGGGCCGCGCGCCACCGGGCGGTCGTCGCCGAACACCTCCATGCGGTCGACCAGCGTGACGATGCGGTCCGCCTCGTCGCAGATCAATCGCGTCAGCAGCCGGTCCTCGGAGGATGCCTGGTGCTCCAGGAGCTGCGCGGCGCCGCGGATACCCGACAGTGGATTCTTGATCTCATGGGCGAGCATCGCGGCCAGCGCGATCACCGAGCGCGCCGCGCTGCGATGGGTGAGCTGGCGGTCCATCTTGTCGGCGATGGTGCGCTCCTGCAGCATCACCACGATGTGCCCGGGCCGCTCGGTCAGCGGCGCGACGTGCAGGTCGACCTGGCGATCGCCGCCGATCCGCGGCGTGCCGAGATCGACCTTGTACTCGTTGACCGGCGAGCCGCTGGCCCGCACCTGCTCGATCAGCGCCAGCAGCGGGCTGCCGAACGGCACCAGCTCCTTCAGCGACTGCCGGCGCAGGAACTGGGTCGAGATCTCGAAGAAGGATTCGGCGGCGATGTTGGCATCGACGATCCGTCCGTCGGGCGCGACCAGCAGCACCGGATTGGGCAGCGCGTTGAGGATGGCCTCGCCGTCGGTCGGCACGGGGCGGCGAAATTCCATGGCTGACGTCATGCGGCAGCACTCCAGGCAAAATCGTCGTAGGCGTCTTCGAGTGAGCGATGCACGCTGGACGGCTCTTCCGAAGTCAGGATGGCCTGCCGCCAGGTCTTCAAGGTCGCCGCCGGCGCGCAGCTATAGGCGGCAGCCGTCTCCAGCGCCCAGCCGAGATGCTTGCGCGCATGCTTGAGGCCGACGCGCAGGCCGTAGTGGTTGCACACCTCGTCGTAGAGCGCGCGAACATGCTTGAGCTGCTCGGCGAGCGACGGCGCAGCCTCGGCGATCCCGGTCTCCAGGCGGCGGCCGATCTGACCGGGCAGCCAGGGTTGGCCCTGCGCGCCGCGGCCGATCATCACGGCGTCGGCACCCGACTTCTCCAGCGCGCCGATAGCCTTGTCGAACGAGGTGATGTCGCCGTTGACCACGACCGGGATCGTGACGGCGTCCTTGACCGCGCGCACCGCAGTCCAGTTCGCCTCACCCTTGTAGAACTGGCAGCGGGTGCGGCCATGCACGGTGATCATCTGCACGCCCGATGCCTCGGCGCGCCGCGCCAGTTCGGGCGCGTTGAGCGAGCGGTCGTCCCAGCCGAGCCGCATCTTCAGCGTCACCGGCACCTTGACCGCGGCAATCGTCGCGTCGATCAGCGTCGCCGCATGGTCGAGGTCGCGCATCAGGGCCGAGCCGGACTGGCCACCGGTCACATGCCGCGCCGGGCAGCCCATGTTGATGTCGATGATGTCGGCGCCGGCGCCTTCGGCGATCCGTGCGCCCTCCGCCATCCAGCGGGTCTCGCAGCCGGCCAGCTGAACCACATGCGGCCCGATCCCGGCGGCCTCGCAACGCAGCTTCGACATCGGCTTGCCGTTCACCAGATCATCGCTGGCGGTCATCTCGGAGACCACAAGACCCGCTCCCAAAGTGGCCGCGAGTCGCCGGAAGGGCGCGTCGGTGATCCCTGACATGGGCGCGAGAAGAACCCGGTTGGCGACACCAATATCGCCTATCTTCAACGGGTTATGAGGGGTACTTTGCACGCCGGTCACAGCCGTCTCGTCGTTTTGTCGTTTGGTCAGCAACGCCATTGCAGCTGACGCGGCCCATTCTGCGCACAATTCTTGTGCAGTCAAGGCTCATGCCTACGGTTTAGACATTCCTACCACCGACGCAAGTGCACTGCAACAAAATCTGCTTTTCCCACAGTCGTCGCAAACGCTCTGTTTTTGCGCAGCGGTCATGCTAAGGGCTGTGCGCGCGGCGATCCCCGCCGCCCCCTCATCCCCGATTCGCCTGTCATTGGTTCAAAATGCCGAAGCCTGAGCGTACCGCAGCCATCCTCGTCGCAGCCGGCCGTGGGCTGCGCGCCGGCGCAGGCGGTCCGAAGCAATACCGGACGATCGGCGGCCAAACGGTGATCTACCGCGCCATGGAGGCGTTCTCCGGACATCCTGATGTCTTTGCGGTGCAGCCGGTGGTCAATCCCGACGACTCTGCGCTGTTCGATGAAGCGGTCGCTGGCCTGCGCCATCAACCACCGACGCCAGGCGGCGCGACCCGGCAGGCTTCGGTGCATGCCGGGCTGGAGGCGCTTGCCGCCGAGAAGCCCGACATCGTTCTGATCCACGATGCCGCGCGGCCCTTCGTCACCGCAGCCGTGATCTCGCGCGCGATCGCCGCCGCCGGCCGGACCGGTGCCGCGATCCCGGTGATTCCCGTCACCGATACCGTCAAGCTCACCGGCGCTGCCGGCGACGTCGAGGCGACGCCGGAGCGCGCGCGGCTGCGGATCGCGCAGACGCCGCAGGCTTTTCGTTTCGACGTAATATTGGAGGCGCATCGTCGTGCTGCGCGCGAGGCGCGCTCCGATTTCACCGACGATGCGGCGCTTGCTGAATGGGCGGGATTGACGGTTGCGACGTTTGAAGGTGATCCTGCCAACATGAAACTGACCACCCCCGAAGATTTCGTGCGCGAGGAAGCGCGGCTCGCAAGCCAGCTCGGCGACATCAGGACCGGCACCGGCTACGACGTGCACGCCTTTGGCGACGGCGACCATGTCATGCTCTGCGGCGTGCGGGTGCCGCATACGCGCGGCTTCCTGGCTCATTCCGACGGCGATGTCGGGCTGCATGCGCTGGTCGACGCCATCCTGGGCGCGCTGGCCGACGGCGACATCGGTTCGCATTTCCCGCCGAGCGACGCCAAGTGGAAGGGCGCGTCCTCCGACCAGTTCCTGAAATACGCCGTCGAGCGCGTCATCGCGCGTGGCGGACGGATCGCCAATCTCGAAGTGACGATGATCTGCGAGCGGCCGAAGGTCGGTCCGCTGCGCGACGCCATGCGCGACAGGATCGCGGAGATCTCCGGCGTCCACATCTCGCGTGTGGCGGTCAAGGCGACCACCAGCGAGCGGCTCGGCTTCACCGGCCGCGAGGAAGGCATCGCGGCGACTGCGAGCGCGACGATCCGTCTTCCCTGGGACGACAAGAGCTGGAGTGCCTGACATGGGCGGCAGCGACGCTCGTGCCCTCTCCCGCTCGCTGCTCGACCTGTGCCGGATGCGCAAGCTGACCATCGCGACCGCTGAATCCTGCACCGGCGGCCTGGTCGCTGGTGCGCTCACCGATATCCCCGGCTCCTCCGACGTGATCGATCGGGGCTTTGTCACCTATTCGAACGAGGCCAAGCGGGTGATGCTCGGCGTCAAGGCCGCCACGCTCGAGACCTTCGGCGCGGTGAGCAAGGAAACCGCGACCGCGATGGCGATCGGCGCGCTGGAAAAGGCCGGCGTCGACCTTGCGGTTTCGATCACGGGGATTGCGGGCCCCGGCGGCGCGACGCCGGGCAAGCCGGTCGGCCTGGTGCATTTCGCCGTCGCCGCGCGCGATGGCCGCATCCTGCACCGCGAGCAGCGCTTCGGCGCGGTCGGCCGCAGCACGGTGCGGCAACGCTCCGTGGTCGAAGCGCTGCGCATGCTGATGGAGCTTGCGCGTCCTCCGCAGGCCGCCAAGCCGCGCCGCGAGGCCGCCAGCCGGTTGCGGCCGCGGGTCGCCCGTTCGCCGCGCAGTCACGCCGCGAAACGCCGACGCCCGCCGCGCGGATAGGCCGACGAGAGTCGAACCGCGCCAGGGCACAGATCATCGGCGGGCTTGCGGCCGGTGCGATCATCGGCGGCGCCATCGCGGCGAGCCAGGCCATGGCCAACAACGACGCCTACTGCTCGCAGCGTTTCCGCACCTACGACCCGGCGTCCCGCACCTACATCGCCTCCGGCGGCGTGCGCCGTTCCTGCCCGTGACGCCAGCCTTCCGTCATTGCGAGCCAACGGGTCGCGCGAACGCGCGCCGATGACAGGCTCCGCGAAGCAATCCATCTCACCTCGCGGGGAGACCTGGATTGCTTCGTCGCTATTGCCCCGCAATGACGGCAGGCAACCGCCACGTCCCATCGGGCGGAGTCAGCGCGCCTGTCTAATTAGTAAAATAATACCGCCGATTTGTCCGACATGTCGAGTTGCCGGATCGAATACGTGCGGCCGGCTCCTTTGCATGGGGTTGTTTTCGATGTTTTGGCAGTGCGCGCCTGCGGAGACAGGCTACACAGGACCTTCGCTAGGCCGGCTTGCCGTGGATCTGGTCGGCGCGCTTCTCGAACGCCGCGGCGAAGCGTGCGAATGCGGCGTCGAACATCGAGCCCATCAGCATCGCCAGCATCCGGCTCTTGAATTCGTAATTCAGGAAGAAGCCGACATCGCATTCGGTCTCCGACTTCGGCTCGAAGCTCCAGCGATTCTCCAGATTGCTGAACGGCCCGCGCAGATATTCGACCAGGATCTTCAGATTGGGCCGGTCGAGCGTGACCTTGCTGGTGAAGGTTTCCTTGACCAGCTTGAAGGAGACCGTCATGTCGGCCACCACGATTTCGGTGCCGTCGTCCTTCGGCGTGCGCTGGCGGACCTTGAGCGCCTGGCACAGCGGCACGAATTCCGGATAGCGCTCGACGTCGGCGACCAGATCGAACATTTGAGACGCGGTGTGGCGAACCCGCCGCTTGCTTGAGAATCTTGGCATCAGAGTCTTGGCATCAGTGAATACTCGCACGGTCTTGCTGGCGTGCGATGCTCTCCAGATAATGGTCCGCCTGCGCCCGATCGGTGAAGCAGACCAGCGATTGATCGGGGCGCAGTCCGTTGAAATATTCGAGCAGCTTCGGCCGCTGCTGCTGGCGATAGGTCCAGACGTAGCGGAAGAATTCCAGATCGATCTTCTCCGGGCAGCCTTCGGCCATCTCGGGGCGGACCTGGCCATAGCTGCCGGCGATGCGCCTGAAGATACCCAGCATGCAGGCCGATCGCGGCAGGTCGAACCAGATGATCGTGTCGGAGAGCTCGCGGCGCAGCTCACCTGCGCCACTCTTCATATAGTTGCCATCCATGATCCAGCGCGGCTCGCGCGCGGCTGCGATCATGCGATGCTCGAATTCGTTCTTGTCGGACTCGACCCAGCCCGGTTTCCAGAACAGCGCGTCGATCGAAACCGTCGGGATGCCCCTCATGACGGACAGCCGCCGCGCAAATGTCGACTTGCCGGATCCCGACGATCCCATCACCAGAACGCGCTGCATTGGTCCCGTCCAAAGGCTCGATCAAGCAACGGCGCGTGACGGCGCCGGCTCACCGCCGTTTACAAAATCTAGCGGCTGCGGGCCGTGCGCGCCGCCTGCAGTTTGGCAAAATCCTCGCCGGCATGATGCGACGAGCGCGTCAGCGGACTCGCCGACACCATCAGAAAACCCTTGGTATAGGCGACCCGCTCGTAGCCGGCGAACTCGTCCGGCGTCACGTAGCGCATCACGGCGTGATGCTTGCGGGTCGGTTGCAGGTACTGACCGATGGTCAGGAAGTCGACCTCGGCCGAGCGCAGATCGTCCATCACCTGCAGCACCTCGTGCCGCTCTTCGCCGAGACCGACCATGATGCCCGATTTGGTGAAGATGGTCGGGTCAATCTCCTTGACCCGCTGCAGCAGCCGGATCGAATGGAAGTAGCGGGCGCCGGGACGGACCGTCAGATAATGCGACGGCACGGTCTCCAGATTGTGGTTGAAGACGTCGGGCTTGGCTGCGACCACGCGCTCGAGCGCGCCGTCCTTGCGCAGGAAGTCCGGCGTCAGGATCTCGATCGTGGTGGTCGGGCAGCGCGCGCGGATGGCGCGGATGACTTGCGCAAAATGCTCGGCGCCGCCGTCAACGAGATCGTCGCGATCGACCGAGGTGATGACGACATGGGCCAGTCCCAGCTTGGAGACCGCCAGGGCGACGTGTTCGGGCTCATCGGCATCGAGCGCGCCGGGCATGCCGGTCTTGACGTTGCAGAACGCACAGGCGCGGGTGCAGGTGTCGCCCATGATCATGAAGGTGGCGTGCTTCTTGTCCCAGCACTCACCGATATTGGGGCAGCCCGCCTCCTCGCACACCGTGACGAGGCCGTTCTCCTTCACGATCTTGCGGGTATCCGCATAGCCGCGCGTGTTCGGCGCGCGAACCCGGATCCAGTCCGGCTTCGGCGGCGACACGGCATCCGGCCGGTTCACCTTTTCGGGGTGCCGCGGGCGGAGCTGAGTGGTGGAGATGGTATCGACGATGGTGACCATAGGTGCCTGCAAGTCGCGAGAAACCATAGCTAATCGGTGTTGATGCGGCTCGCAACCCGCGCCGGGACCCTAGCAGATCAGCCCATATATTGGCAGTCTTGCGGCCTGTTCCACGCCGATTCCCACTTCAAAATGGCTCAAAAACCCCGCTCCCCCCGTGCGACCGCGCCGCGCCTCGGCAAGGCGCTGAAGCGCTCCTTCTTCGATCGCAACGTGCTCGAGGTCGCGCCCGACCTGATCGGTGCGACCTTCCTGGTCGGCGGCGTCGGCGGCATCATCACCGAGGTCGAGGCCTACCATCACACCGAACCGGCCGCGCACTCGTTCAACGGCCCGACCCCGCGAAACCAGGTGATGTTCGGCCCGCCGGGCTTCTCCTACGTCTACCGTTCCTACGGCATCCATTGGTGCGTCAATTTCGTCTGCGAGGAGCCGGGCTCGGCCAGCGCCGTGCTGATCCGCGCGCTCGAGCCGACCCATGGGCTCGCCGCGATGCGAAGGCGGCGCGGGCTGGAGGACGAGCGCGCGCTGTGCTCAGGTCCCGGCAAGCTCTGCGAGGCACTCGGCATCACCATCGCACACAGCGAATTGCCGCTCGATCGCCCGCCGATCGCGCTGCATGCGCGGCTGGAGACGCCCGACATCGTCACCGGCATCCGGATCGGCATCACCAAGGCCGTCGAGCTGCCCTGGCGCTATGGGCTGAACGGATCAAAATTCCTCAGCAAGCGATTTTGAGCGGCTATGACGCCTTCTTCAGCCGCTCGATCGCCTCGATGATCTTGGTCCGGCGCTCCTGAGCTGCGGCGCGCTTTTCCTTCTCTTCCTCGACCAGCTCTTCCGGCGCGTTGGCGACGAACTTGTCGTTGGAGAGCTTTGCGTCGACCCGCTTGATGTCGGCATCGGCCTTGCCAAGCTCCTTCTCCAGCCGCGCCCGTTCGGCCGCAAGATCGATCACGCCCTTCAATGGCAATGCGACCACTTCGCCGCGCACCAGCAACTGCATGGCGCCTTCCGGTGCGGTGTCGGCGAAGGAGATGTCCGACAAGCGCGCGAGGCGCTTGATGGTGTCGTTCCAGCGGAGGGCGCGGTCGCGCGCTTCCTCGGACGTCGTCACGATCACCAGCGGCGTCAGCGTCGACGGCGGGATGTTCATCTCCGCCTTTACCGACCTCATTGCGGTGACGAGATCGACCACCCAGCCGATCTCGGCCTCGGCTGCAGGATCGCTGAACTCATCGGCGTCGAGCGCAGCAATGACCGACGGAATGACCGGATCGACCGCCGGACCGGCGATGGCGATCGCCGCCAGCTGTTCGCCGGTCACGCCGGACTTGCGCGGCCAGGACGCCAGCACAAGGAGGCCGTCGCGCTTTGCCGTCACGGCCCACAGCTCTTCGGTAATGAATGGCATGAACGGATGCAGCAGCTTGAGGATCTCGTCGCGGGTCCAGGCGATCATGGCGCGGGTCTCGGCCTTGGCTGCGCCTTCCTCGCCCATCAGCACCGGCTTGGCGAGCTCCAGATACCAGTCGCAGAACACGTTCCAGACGAAGCGGTAGATCGCCCCGGCGGCGTCGTTGAAGCGATGGTCCTCGATCGTCTCGGTCACCTCGCGGGTGACGCGCGAGGTCTCGTGCGCAATCCAGCGGTTAAGCGTCTCCTTCGCGCCCTTCGGATCGAAGCCGTCCGGCTTCACGCATTCGTTCATCTCGGCGAAACGGCAGGCGTTCCAGAACTTGGTCGCGAAATTGCGGTTGGTCTCGACCAGATGCGGCGACAGGCGGATGTCATGGCCCTGCGCCGCCTCGCGGGTCAGCGCGAAGCGCAGCGCGTCGGCGCCGTACTCGTCGATCACGCCGAGCGGATCGATGACGTTGCCCTTCGACTTCGACATCTTGGCGCCCTTCTCGTCGCGGACGAGGCGGTGGATGTAGACGGTCGAGAACGGCGCCTGCTTCATGAAATGCAGGCCCATCATCATCATGCGGGCGACCCAGAAGAAGATGATGTCGAAGCCCGTCACCAGCGTGTTGGTCGGGTAGTAGCGCGCGACCTCCGGCGTATCGTCCGGCCAGCCCAGCGTCGAGAACGGCCATAGCGCCGAAGAGAACCAGGTGTCGAGCACGTCCTCGTCGCGTGTGATGAAACCCTCGCGCTTGGCGGGATCGGTGGCCATCTCATGGCCCTGCTCCGGCGTGATGACTTCCTGCTCGACGTAATAGCCGAGCGCGTTGCCGACCGCCTCTTCCTCGGTCTCGGCGACGAACACCTTGCCGTCCGGCCCGTACCAGGCCGGGATCTGATGGCCCCACCACAGCTGGCGCGAGATGCACCAGGGCTGGATGTTCTCCATCCACTCGAAATAGGTCTTTTCCCAGTTCTTCGGCACGAAGGTCGTCTCGCCCGAACGCACCGCCGCCATCGCCGGCTGCGCCAGCGTGTGGGCGTCGACATACCATTGGTCGGTCAGATAGGGCTCGATCACGACGCCGGAGCGGTCGCCATGCGGCACCATGTGGGTGTTGGGCTCGATCCGCTCGAGGAAGCCGAACTCCTCCAGCCGCGCCACGATCTTCTTGCGCGCGGTGAAGCGTTCGATCTTGTCAAACTCGGCGGCGAATTCGTCCGCGCCCATCGGCAGGCCGCGCAGATAGTCCTCGTTGCCAGAGAGGCTGAGGCAGCCTTCCTGGTCGAGCACGCTGATCTGCGGCAGGCCGTGGCGCTTGCCGATCTCGAAATCGTTGAAGTCGTGCGCCGGTGTCACCTTGACCGCGCCGGAGCCCTTTTCCGGATCGGAATAGTCATCGGCGACGATCGGAATCTTGCGGCCGACCAAGGGCAGGATGACGTGCTTGCCGACCAGATCGGTGTAACGCTCGTCATCCGGATGCACCGCGACCGCGGTGTCGCCCAGCATCGTCTCGGGCCGCGTCGTCGCGACCACGATGAACGATTTCGGATCCTCGGGGCTGAAAGTCCGGCCCTCGATCGGATAACGCAGGTACCAGAGATGGCCCTTGACCTCGACCTGCTGCACTTCGAGATCGGAGATCGCGGTGAGCAGCTTCGGGTCCCAATTGACCAGGCGCTTGTCCTTGTAGATCAGGCCCTGCCGGTGCAGCTCGACGAACACCTTGACGACGGCGCGCGACAGGCCCTCGTCCATGGTGAAACGCTCGCGCGACCAGTCGCAGGAGGCGCCGAGGCGCTTCAGCTGGTTGACGATGGTGCCGCCGCTCTCGGCCTTCCATTGCCAGACCCGCTCGAGGAATTTGGCGCGGCCCATGTCGCGCCGCCCCGGCTCCTGGCGTTCCATCAGCTGACGCTCGACCACCATCTGGGTCGCGATCCCGGCATGGTCGGTGCCGGGCTGCCACAGCACGTCGCGGCCGCGCATCCTCTCGAAACGGCACAGGATGTCCTGCAGCGTGTTGTTGAGCGCGTGGCCCATATGCAGCGAGCCGGTCACGTTCGGCGGCGGGATCACGATGGTGAAAGGCGCGGTGTCCTTGCGCTCCGGCCGGCCGGCCTTGAACGCCCCGCTCTCCTCCCAGATCCGGGCCATGCGGTGCTCGATATCGGCGGGCTGGTAGTTTTTCTCGATCATGACAATGCGCTGTGGACCATGGGAAAGGCTAGAAAGCCGCCGGAGCGCACCAAGTCAACCGGACCGGCACGTCAAAACGGCGTTTTGGGTGTTTTGGGCATTTGGGGGCTGAAATGGAGGCCGCCAGGCCCGCGCGGCGTCCCGCGCCGAGCTACCGCCCGCGGGAGACCCGCTCGATCTCGGCCTTGACGATCCGCTCGACCAGCCCCGGCAGGTTGTCGTCCAGCCAGGACTTCAGCATCGGCCGCAGCATCTCCTTGACCAGATCCTCCAGCGTCCGAGCATTGTTGCTCAGCACGGTGTTGGCCAGCGAGTTGAAGGCGGATTCGACCGCCCGCATCGTGGTTCCGGAGATGATCTGCTGCATCGGCGCGGGCTCGCTTGCAGGCCGCTCCCGAGCAGGTTCCTGCGCCCGGCTGCGGGCTTCGGTGAACTCGACATCGTCCTGCGGCTCGACCTTGCGGAACGACGGCGCGGCTGCCGGGTCCGGCAGCGCCATGTCGTCGGTGAGCTCGAACACGTCGGCTTCGGGCTGGGCTTCGGGTCGGGCTTCGGGCTGCGGAGACGACCGGATCTCGGCCGCGGGCGTCGCCTCGTCGAGGCTGGCGAGCAGCGAGTCGATGTCGTCTTGACTGTTGCTGGCCGGGGCCGACGCGGGCGGCGGTGATTTCGGCGCGGGCGCGGCGGCCTTCGCGGCCGGTGGCGCTGCGGGGGGCGGGCTCTTCATCGCGGGCTTGGCTGCGGGAGGTGGCTCGACCTTCGGCGGCGGCGGTGCCGCGGCCGCCGCGGGCTTCTCGGCAGCGCCCGGCTTCGCCTCGTCGTCAGCAATGATGCGACGGATCGACGCCAGGATCTCCTCCATCGAGGGCTCTTGGACCTTCGCAGGTTGCGTCATCTCCGACTCCACATCGAAACTTATTTTACATCAAGCCCGAGAGGATTCGCCGGTTCCGATGATGCGGGCGGAGATTTTCACGGCTCCCGCCCGACTTGTCCCCAGATCAAGCCCGCCCGAGGCTTTGTGCAAGCTTCGTGTCGCCCACTGCAGCGTGATCACAGGTGGCGTCGCACCCGTCATCACGCTACGCCGGCGCGCCGCGAATCGGCTTGCTGCCCGATAAAACGGTATGTCAGGCCAATTATCGATTGCAAGCAAACGCGCCAGTCCGTGGTCCTGATTAACTCAGAACCACAAACATGGCGCGACAAGCGATGCTGATGTGAAGGTATTAGCGGCCGTCGGGCGTGCGCACGCCGGCCCAGTTGTCACGAACCTGCTGGTAATGCACGCTCGGATCGTAGACGCTTGTGGCAAGGCCCAGCACCTGCGGCGACAGACGGCCGATGTAGTTCAGCACATTGTAAGACGCGACGACGCGATCGTGCTGCGCGGTAACCAGCGAGTTGCGGGCATTGACCAGCGCCTGCTGCGCGTTGAGCACGTCGAGCGTGGTGCGCTGCCCGGCCTTCGCCTCTTCACGCACGCCGTTCAGCGCGATCTCGGACGCGGCGACCTGCGCCTGCGCCGACGCCACCTGCGACTTGCCGGCGATCAGCTGGCCCCATGCGGTGACGACGTTGGCGCGTGCCTGATCCCTTGTCTGTTCCAGCACGAGGCGCTGCTGCGCCAGCGATTCCTTGGACTGCCGGATCAGCGAGTATTCCGCACCGCCCTGATAGATCGGCAGCGTCAGTTGAACGCCGACCGAGGCATTGAAGAGGCGGTACACGGTCAACTGTGTTTCGTAGCCCTGGCTGACCGATGCCTGCAGCGCAACCGACGGCAGTAGCGCGCCCTCGGCAACCTTGGTCTGCAAGTAGTTGACGTCGACGCCAAACATCGCGGCGGTGACGTTCGGGTTCTGGGTCAGGCCGAGCTCGACGGCGGCCGACAGCGTCGCCGGCAGGTACCGGTCGACCGGCGAGCCCGGCGCGGGATTCTGCGGGTCGACACCGATGATGCGGCGGTAGTTCGAACGGGTCGTCGTCAGGTTGGATTCCGCGGTCAGCTGCTGGGTTCTGCCCGCCGCAAGCTGCGCCTCGGATTGCGCGACGTCGGTTCGTGTCACTTCGCCGACATTGAAGCGATCCTGGGTCTGCTTCAGCGTCTGTTCCAGCACGCGCGTATTGCTGCGCTGGACCTCGACGATGGCCGCGTCACGAAGATAGTCCATGTAGATGGTGGCCGCGGCCAAAAGCACGGACTGCTCGAGCGCACGCAAGCCTTCGCGCGCCGACGACACCTGGCTTTCGGCGGCCCGCACCCTGGGCGCGGTCTGCGCGTTGTACAGCGACTGGTTGGCGGTAATGCTAACGGTCCGCTGCCGGCTCACGCCGAACACGGCCGGAGTTCCCTGCCCCAATTGCTCATCGGTATATTGTCCGCCCGCATTCGCATTGAGCGAGACCCTCGGGCGGTAACCCGAGAGCGCTTGCGGAACGTTTTCGTCGGTCGACCGCACCAACGCACGTTGTGCGTTCAGCTGGGGATTGTTCTGGTAGGACCGCACCAGCGCGGATTCGATAGTTTCGGCGAGCGCGGGCACGGGGCCCATCTCCACCAATAGAAGGACGGCAGTAGCAGCCGCGGCGATAGCCTTCACCCCACGCATCCCCGGTAATCCAATCATTGTAGTCGCCGTCTCCTCACGCAAGTCGGTCCGGCGGTCGCTTCAGACGAAGTGAGTCCCGCCTCACCTTAGTCCGCAGCTAAGGGCAACGGAACTACCCCGCAACGGAACGTGGACGAAACTCTTCACGTGGGGCAAACGGGCCACACTTCTGATTTGGAACGGGATTTTATCAGCCGGTGCGCCGCGATAGCGGTCAGAAGACGAAGGCGGGAACCCGCTCGAGCCCCGGCAGCACGGGGGCCGTGGCGTCAAACAGCTCCCGATGGCCGAAATCCCCGTGGGAATGCGTCACGAGGGTGGCGCGCGGCGGCGGCTTCAGGCCGAACACCCCGACCAGCCGGCCCCCCTCCTTGAGCTGGCCGAACAGCCCGGTGGGACGAACCTCGGTCGCGCCATTAAGGACAATGACGTCGAACGGCGCGCCCGTGGCATCGCCATCGGCGGCGGCCGCGGTCCTAACCGTCACATTCTGGATGCCGAGTTGGGCGAACGCGGCGGACGCTTTTGCGGCCAGCGCCGAATCGCTTTCGGTTGCACTGACCTCGGCGGCAAAGCGCGCCACAATGGCGGCCGCATAACCGGTTGCGCAGCCGACCACCAGGACGCGGTCGGTGGCCTTGATCTCGGCGGCCTGCAACATCTTGGCCAGCAGCGCCGGCGCGATCAGGCAGCGCCTGGTCGCCCCACCCTCGGTGACATCGAGATCGAGATCGAGATAGGCGAGCGCCTGCTTGTCGGCCGGCACGAACACCTCGCGCGGCACGGTCAGCATGGCTTCGAGAATACGATCATCGGTGACGTCGCTCGGACGCACCTGACCATCGACCATGTACTGGCGCGCGGTCGAAAAACCGGTCATTGGCGGGACCCTGCAAATCGCGGCATTGCCGCTGGAGAAGCTCGAACAGGGCCATCTTTTGGAACAGGCTCCGCCAAAACGCAACACGGCGTTGGCGTCCAGGACGTGCTCCGCGGCGCGCGTCTACTCGATCGTGACCGCCAGCCGGCCGATCAGGCGGGCCACTTCGTCAAGGTGCTCGGAATCGTGCTCCTCGACGGCTTTTGCGAGCAGGCGAACGCACTCGTCATCACTGATGCAGGGGGCATCGTCCGGCACAAGCGTCGGCTGCGGCATCGACAGGTCGATCAGGCTAATGGCCATCAAAATCACCTCTCAAGACCCGGCAAGACGAAGTGTCGAAGGCTATTGAGTCGATTTGACGACGTATTTGGTTCTGCCGGCAACAGACCACGGGCTTGTGATTGGCGATGTGGGATGTTGATGGGGCCAGCAAAACTGGCTCCCCGGGCTGGATTCGAACCAGCGACCATTCGATTAACAGTCGAATGCTCTACCGCTGAGCTACCGAGGAATAGGCGAACAGTGTTCGCGAGCGGGCAGCGTATAACAAAGCCTTTCGGGCTTGCAAAGAACCAAATGGGGCTCCGGCCAAACTTTAGCGGGGAACGGTAAACCTCTGCGGCACAAGGGTTTGCCGGCTTTTCGGGGCGGTGCAGGTCGGCCCCGGCTGTCCCTGTCGGCGCCGCCGCGTGTCCGGAAGCACGGTCGGCGCGGCCATCGCGCCGCGCCGACGATTCTGGCTCGGCGCTCCTCGCCCCCGCCTCATTCCACGATGAAAAAAGGTCGGATCGTGGCGCAGCCTCAGGCCGTTGAGTTTGCAGAGAAGCTGCCTTACCTGACGGATCTGAGTTGACGTCATTGGCCGCTACGGCCGGCGGCAGACCAGGTCGATTTCGATCAGCGCGTCATAGGCAAGCCCGGTGACGCCGACACAGGTTCGCGCCGGCAGCCGATCCGGCGGGAAGAACGTCCGGTATGTCTCGTTCATCGCGGCATAGTCGTCCTTGAAACGCGTCAGATAGACCCGCGACATCACGATATGCTCGAGGCCGAGACCAAGGCCTGCGAGCACAACACGCAGATTCTCCATTACGGCTTTTGTCTGGGCCACGATTCCATCCGGCAGCACGCCGGGTGTCGCCGGCGTATCCGGCATCTGACCGGTCACGAACACGAAGCCGTCGGTCTCGACGGCATGGCTGAACGGCGCGACCGGCTTCGGTCCGCCTGCAATCATATGGAATTTCACTGTTGGTCTCCGCTTTGCGCGATCAGCCGTCGCAGAACAGCCGTTTGCTCAGAATGGCGTGCACGCCCCAATTGCCATCGACCACCTGAGTCACGCCGAAGTCAACCGCCGCGGACATCAGCGCGATCGCTTCGTCCTCGCTCAGGCCTTTGACGCTCATCAGGAAGCGGCGCATCTTGCGGAAGGCATCCTTCATTGCGAGATCGAGCGACGACTTGGCGTAGACCTCGCTCTGCCCCTGCGCGCCGAACTCGGCGAGATAGTTCGGATGGCTGAAGCCGGTCAGCACCCAGTCGGTTGCGGTCTCGATCAGGGGATAGCTCAGGTCGGCAAAGGGCTGTCCGGCGTGACTGCCTTTCTTGTGCAGGATCACCTGGAACGTGCCTGTCATCGAGCATTCGATCGCGGTGCCGCTGAGCTCGCCGTCGCCTTGCGCCGCATGGGGATCGCCGACCGACAGCAGCGCGCCTGGCACCGATACCGGCAGATAGACGGTCGAGCCCTTGCCTAGTCGCCAATTGTCGAGATTGCCGCCGAAATAGGACGGCGGCACCGAATCGACGAAATCGACCTCGCGGGGCGCCACCGCGATCACGCCGAAATGCGGCCGCAGCGGAATGCGAACACCGTCAAGCACGGCATGGCGACGCTTGACGCTGCCGGGCGCGACCGGGACACCGGGATAATCATAGGTCGCGTGCACCACGCCGGACGGATCGGTCTGCGGCTCCCAGCGATAGGAGTAAAGCGCCCGGGCGTAGGATGAACCGTCGCCGTCTGGACATATCTCGTAGATGGTGACGACCTCGCGCGGCTTCGGACCGGCGAGAAATTCACCGTAGTGATAGCCCCACCAGGCGGCGACGCTGGAGCCGAACACGCGGCCTTCGAACTGCGGGTGGCGGCTTGGCCGCGGCACGATGTCGAGGATGCGCACCTCGAGCACGTCGCCGGGCTGGGCATCCTTCACCGCGACGGGGCCGGTGCAGATGTGCACGCCGAACCCCTCGCCCGCCCCGCGCCCGAACACCGAGGCATCCATCGGGCCGGCGCCACGACGATCCACATTCTTGCGTCTCGCGGTCCAGCCGAACACGCTCTCCGCACCGGGATCGCCCGAGATCATCCGCTCCGGATCGTCGGATGCGTGCTGCGAGAGCGTCTCGATCGTGATGGTGTCGCCCGATGCGATCTCGGCCTGCGGCGGCAGCGTGCGGCTGAAATAGCCCCAGTGAACCTTCTCGGCCTCCACCGCGAGGTGACGGTGAGCCTGTGCGCCAAGAACACTATGAACCACACCATGGACCGCACCACGAACCGCGCGGCCATCGTCGCGCGACATTGCCGCGGCTTTCGGTGAGATCGCCACCGGCTGATGCGTGCGCAACTGCGCCAGTGCATCCTGCGGCCAGCCGCGCTGGCCGATCGACGCGGGGGCCGCGCGTTCGGCCTCCTGCTGGCGGAATTCGCGCGGCGGCAGACCGAAGCGATGGCGGAAGACGCGGCTGAAATGAGCGGAATCGCTGAAGCCGAAGCGATAGGCGATCTCGGAGATCGAGCGATGTGCCTCGCTCGGATTGGACAGGTCGGCCCACGCACGCTGCAGCCGGCGCTCGCGGACATAGTGCGTGAAATTGTCGCCGACCCCCTCGAACAGCTTCTGCAGATAACGTTCGGAAATCCCTTCGGCCTGCGCGACGCTCGCAGGCGCAAGGTCGGGATCGTCGAGCCGTCGCTCGATCGCCTGGCAGATCCGGTGCAGGGTCGCAGCCTGCGATGCGGTATGGCGGGCATCCGGGGCCGCCCCCGCGAACTGATGCGCAATGGTGAGCAGGAGATCGGCCATGGCCTGCGCCACCGTCATCCATGCGCTGTCGTCCAGCGTCTCCAGCGTCCGCGCGGTCGCATCCAGCATGCGGGAAAAGACATCGGCCAGACCGCCCGGCGCCACCACGCGCGCCTCGCCCAGCCGCAGCTTGCCGGGAATCCGGCCGTGCAGCGCGTCCGCCGTCACCGACAGCACGATCGCCCGCATGTCGCGCTGGAACACGACGCTGCAATCCCCGCTCCTCGGCAACAGCAGCAAGTGCCCAACCGGCACGATCTGATGGCTGGCGCCATGTCGTAGCATTACGCCGTCATCGATCGGCAGCAGCGCAACCGGGAGGCCCTCGGCGCCCTGCGGCAATGGCGCAACCGTCTGCGCCCCCGCCGCGATCCGGGTCAGTGCGATCCCGGGAGCGCTGCGATGCGAGGCGGTTGCATGGCCATCATAGGGAGGCTTGGCGGGGTCCGGCCGCAAGCCAACGACGCCCAGCACGTCCCGCCACGCCTCGGGCCGGTCGTCTTGCGCATAGGATTCGCTCGTGAACGGACGGAAGCTCATCGCATCGACCCAATCGGGGTCGATCGAAGCAACCTGCGTGCCAGTTGCGCCTGCTAGATCATCATGCGTCTCCACGGAATCGCTTCATCTCATCTCTTTGTTTGAGCATGATCTTTTCGGAAAACCGGTTTCCACTTTTCCGGATCATGCTCTAATCGCACCTGAACACGTTCTTCCGGATGGTGCCGTGGACGCCCCAATTGGCATCGACGACCTGGGTGACGCCGAAATCGGCGCCCACCGACATCAGCGAGATCGCCTCGTCCTCGCTCAGCCGATGCACTGTCATCAGGAACCGGCGCAGCTTGCGGAATGCGTCGCGCATCGCGCGGTCGAGGCTGGAATGGCTGGCGATCTCGGTCTGGGCGTTGGCGCCGAGCTCGGCGAGGTAGTTCGGATAGGTGAAGCCGTAGACCGACCAGGCCTGCTCGGTTTCGAGCATCGGGTGGGTCAACCCTTCCAGCGCGGTGCCGCCGAGATCGCTCTTCTTGTGCAGGATGAATTCGAAGTCGCCGGTCAGCGAGGTCTCGATCGCGGTGCCGCCGAGCTCGCTGTCGCCCTGGGCAGCATGGGGATCGCCGACCGAGAAGAATGCCCCGGGCACGGCGACGGGATAGTACATCCGCGCGCCCTTCCCGATCCGCCAGTCGTCGATATTGCCGCCGGTGTAGCTCGGCGGGATCGAGCTGACGAAATCGGCTTCCGACGGCGCCAGCCCCATGGTGCCGAAATGCAGCCGCGCCGGCACCTTGACGCCGGTCAGGATGTTCTCGCGCTTGCGGATGGTGCCGTGATCGACCCGCACGCCGGGATAATCGATGGTCGGATGAAGGGTGCCGTCGGGATCGGTTTGCGGCGTCCAGACGTAGTTGTAGACCGCCTTGGCGAACGGCTCGCCCGAGGTGTCGAGCTCGAAGATGGTGATGACCTCGCGCGGCTTCGGCTCCTCGATCAGGTCATGATAATGAAACCCCCAATTGGCTGCGACGTTGGAGCCGAAGCACCGGCCGGCGTGGCAGGCGCTGCAACTCGGCCGTGGCTTGATGTCCAGGATACGCACTTCAAGGACATCGCCCGGCTCGGCATTCTCGACCGCGACCGGACCCGTCAGCAGATGAACGCCGAGGCCCTCGCCGGAGCCTCGGATGAACGGCCCCTCGGTCGGGCCCGAGCCACGGCGCGCCACGGCCTTGTGCTCGCGCGTCCAGTGAAACACGCTTTCGGCGCCCGGATCGTTCGCGATCATCCGCTCGTAGTCGTCGTTGGCGTGATGGGTCAGGGTTTCGATCGTGGCGCGATCGCCCGAACGCAGCGTGAGCGCGGGCGCAACCTTCTTGCTGAAATAGCCCCAGTGAACGGTCGCCGGCGAAACCGGCAGATTGAAGTGCCTCATGCAAGTGCCTCTTCGATGGGTCGGAGGATCCTCTGATCGCCGATCACGTTCATCGCACGGTCTCCAGCGTTTTCTCGGCGTCCATCACGTTGAGGAAGCGCGCCGTGACGGGGTTGCGCGGGTTGGAGAGCACCTCGTGCGCCGGTCCCTCTTCGAGGATGACGCCGCCATTGAGGAAGGCGACGCGGTCGGCCACCTCGTCGGCGAAACGGATCTGGTGGGTCGAGATGATCATCGTCAGGCCCTCGTCGACCGCCAGCCGCCGGATCACTTCGAGCACCTCGTTGACGAGCTCGGGGTCGAGCGCCGACGTCGGTTCGTCGAGCAGCAGCACGCTCGGATTTGGCGCCAGCGCGCGTGCGATCGCCACCCGCTGCTGCTGGCCGCCGGACAGATGGCGCGGCAGCGCATCGGCGCGATGGCTGAGGCCGACGCGATCGAGCAGCTCGCGCGCCCGGCGGTCGGCATCGACCCGCGTCATCCCGTGTACCCAGCGCAGCGGCCCCGCGATGTTCTCCTTCGCCGTCAGGTGGCTGAACAGGTTGAACTGCTGGAACACCATCCCGACGCCGACGCTGGCGCGCTCATTCGCAATTGCGCGCGGCGACAACACCTTGCCGTGTTCGGAGAAGCCGAGACGGCGGCCGCCGACCCGAACGGTGCCGGCGTCCCAATCCTCCAGATGATTGATGCAGCGAAGCAGCGTGCTCTTTCCGGAGCCGCTGGGTCCGAGCAGCGCCACGACCTCGCCGACGCGCACCGTCATGTCGACGCCGTTGAGCACGGCCTGCGCGCCATAGGTCTTGCGCAAATCCCTGACCTCGACCGCAACGTTGTTGCGCGCAATGGCCGCGGCCCGCCTGGCGCGCGCCTCCGTCGACAGAACGCGCGGAGCCGGTGGCGGGATGTCAGCGGGCTGCACCGCGACCTCGACGCCGGGCGCGGCCTTTTCGACCAGCCCGAGCACAGTTTCAGGATCGCCGCGACGCCACGGCAGGAGATCCGCAAGCCCGCGCTGGCGCCGGTCGAGATCGAGCATCCGTTCCAGCACGAGCTGGATCATGCTGACGGCGCCCGTCAGCACCAGATACAGCAGGCCGGAGGCAAAAAAGATCGAGAAGAAATCGAAGGTGGAGGATGCAAGCTGGGTGCTTCGGAGCGTCAATTCCTGCACGGCGATCACCGAGGCGAGCGACGAATTCTTCAAGGCGCTGACGGCCTCGTTGCCGAACGCCGGGATCATGGTCCGGATCGCCTGGGGGGCAATCACCCGCCGCAGCAGCACGGACGGCGTCATACCAAGCGCCTGCCCGGCGGCGAGTTGCCCGCGATCGACGCCGAGCACACCCGCGCGCAGCATCTCGGCAATGAAGGGCGCTTCGTTGCAGGCGAGCGCCAGACCAGCCGCGAGGATGGCCGGCAGCTTGATGCCGATATGCGGCAGCGCGTCGTAGGCAAACACCATCTGCAGGATCAGCGGCGTGCCGCGGAAGATCACGGTGTAGCCGCGCGCCAACCCCGCCAGCAGCCCGAACCGGCTGAGCTGCATCGAGGCGAGGATCAACCCCAGCAGCAGCCCGCCGCCGAGCCCGAGGGCGGTCACCTGGAGGGTGATCTCGATGCCCTCGAGCAGATACGGCAGGCTGAGATAATGGAGGAACAGCGACATCAGGATCAGTTGACGGTCAGCAGTCCCGGCTCCTTCAGATTATTGGGGTCGAGATCCCACTTCTTCAGCAGCGCGAGCTGATCGCCGGATTTGTGGATTTCGGTCAGTGCAGCCATCACGGCTTCCCGGAACTTGGGCTTGTCCTTCGGCACGGCGATGCCGACCGAATACGGAATGGTGACCGCAACCGCCTTTTCGAGCTTGTCGGGATAGGCCTTCACGGCATTGTCGACCGTGTTGACGTCGTTGACGTAGGTGTCGGCGCGCCCCGCCAGGATAGCCTGGATACAGTTCGCGTTGTTGTCGTAGAGCTGCAGCGTGGGCTCCGGCTTGCCGGCGGCCTTGCATTGCGGAATCAGCGCCTGCACCAACGGCACCTCGACGAAGCCCGTGTTCTCGGCGGCTGCGGCGCCGCACAGCGACAGATTGATGCCGTTGATGCCCTTGGGGTTGCCCTTGGCGACCAGCACACCATCGAACACCTTCGAATAGGTGATGAAGTCGGCCGCCTTGGCCCGCTCTTCGGTGGCGTAGATGTCGGAAATGACGATGTCGGCTTGCCCGCTCGCCAACGTGGTGAGCAGCGCCGCGAACGTCACCGCCTTGTAGGTGAGCTTGAAGCCGAGACACTCGCCGATCTCTTCGCCGAGATCGATGTCGAAGCCGACATATTTGCTGGGATCCTTCGGATCGATCGCTTCATAACCCGGGGTGTGCGGGTTGATGGCGTTGACCAGCGTCTTGCCCTTCCAGTCCGGGTATTTCGCCTGCAACGCGGCGCATTCGGCAGGCGCAGCCTGGGCGCCGACCGGCGCTAAAAGCCCGGCGGCGGCAACGGCGCTCAATATCGCCAGGCACACTGAACGCGACGCGCGCCATCCATTCCCACAAAGCCAATTTTGCATATTGCCAGCTCCTTCGAATTTGTCATGGCGAGGCCATGTCCCAAAACTCGACGGAAAGGCTACTGGGAACGATGCCGGGAAAGCTTGTCCCGGGACGTACAAAAAATTGGATCAGCCGGGCCTGAGAATTGGGCAGACCTGCTCAAGATTCATTCGTGACGGCCGCCGAATCCTTCGCCGATCTCTTGCCATTCTTGGGATCGCGCGGTTGCTCACGCACCGCGACACGCGACCAACGGCCAGCTTGCCCGCGCTGTCACGTCTCCCTAAAATTCCTGCGATATTTAACGGCTATGAATACTGCCGGAGATTCCGGAAGAGTTTTTCGAAACATGTGATTTGTCTCACACGAGGTGCGGCCATGCCGACCTAGGTTCCCCCCGCGGGAGGGGCAATCAGTGATTCATTAACCAAGCCGGGCACCATCGTTCTTTTCATAAAATTCGAACGATTCGCTCAATCCGGACCGAAGACAGTTTTGCGACCATTGCGCTCTCGAACCTCGGAGAGCGCGATGAGCGAAGTCGAATTTGATCTGCTGCTGGACGCCGTGCGTACGGCAATCGCGCCCATTGCCCAGGAGGATTTCGTGGCTCAGCCCTCGCCCCGTATTCAGCCGCCACCGCGTGCTGCCAATGACAACCAGGCGCCGTGGCCGCTGATTCCGTTTCCTGAAGGTTGGTATGCCGCAAGCTAAAGCGGCTTCTCATTTATCGGCTGCAAGCCATTGATGAGATGAGTGGAGGCCACGACCAGAATTGAACTGGTGTACACGGTTTTGCAGACCGTTGCGTAACCACTCCGCCACGTGGCCCCTTGCGGCGCACTTCATATACGCCCTCTCTCAGATAGGCAACCAAGCCCAATAGCTATCGCCGGCGCTTCCGATAGTCCCGTTTCCTGGGTTTTGGCGCCAATTCCGGCATTTTGGCCTGGACTTCGCGGAATCTCGCCAGCATCCGCTCGAAACTATCAGTTAACGTTGCAGCGATATCGGGTCGCTTTTGCAGCCCGGCCAGCAGGATGGCGGCCGCTTCGATGGTGGACAGGCCGTCGCGCCGCGGTTCCCGACGCAGCTTGCCGTAGCGCGAGGGCCGTTTCGGCCCGAGAATCACCCGCTGGCACTTCAGCATCCAGGCATTGCGCCACCACAGCGCCTTGGCCTGGCTCCAGGTACCGTCAAGCAGCACGACCCCCTCGATGTCGGACAGGATGGCGCGCTGGTGCGGCTCCAGTTCGCCCTTGCGGTTGATCGCGACGATCTCGGCGTCGGTCTCGAGGTCCTCGACCTTGGCCGAGCCCAGATAGAGCACCGCCCAGCGCGACGGATCGGGCACCGGCCGGCCGAGCGCCTTGGCGAGGCTCGGCCAGGACAGCCCGATCCGCACCACGGCGTTGTCGAAATGCCGCGCCAACAGCCGCGCGGTGCCGAGCGCCCGGTCCTGCTCCTGCGGATGGATCAGGATCAGCAGCTGGATGCGGCTCTCGATCGGCGTGATGCTGTCGCAGATGCAGAGCGGCAGCGGCTTGCCGCAATGCAGGCACTCCTCGATCTCGGCAGTAACGTCGGTCTTGACTTCGGTCGGGTCGGACATCGCTCCGCTATACGCGCGCGGAGCTGCACAATTCAACCTATTCCGCCGGCGCGTGCACGCCCGATGGCTCGCGGCGCTGGCGCAGCCGGTCGATCAAGAGATAGATCACCGGCGTGGTGTAGAGCGTCAGGATCTGCGACACGAACAGGCCACCGATGATGGTGATGCCGAGCGGCCGGCGCAGCTCGGTGCCCGGGCCGGTCGCAATGACCAGGGGGATGCCGGCGAACAGCGCGGCCATGGTCGTCATGAGGATCGGACGGAAGCGGGCCCGGCAGGCTTCGAAGATCGCATCCCGCGACGACAGGCCCTGATGCCGCTCGGCGTCGAGCGCGAAGTCGACCATCATGATGCCGTTCTTCTTGACGATGCCGATCAACAGGATGATGCCGACGAAGGCGATCACGGTCAGCGGCGTGTTGGTCACCTGCAGCGCCAGCAGGGCGCCGAGGCCGGCCGACGGCAGGGTCGAGATGATCGTGATCGGATGCGCCAGGCTCTCATAGAGCACGCCGAGCACGATATACATCGCGACCAGCGCGCCGAGGATGAGCAGCGGCTGCCGTCCGCTGGTCTTGTTGAAATCGCCGGCATTGCCATCGAAGCTGCCGCGAATGCCCTCCGGCATGTGCAGCTCGTTGACCGCCTGCTGGATGTTGGTGGTCGCGACCTCGAGCGGCACGTCGGGCAGCAGGTTGAACGACACCGTGGTCGAGGGGAAGCCGCCGGAGTGGAAGACCGCGAGCGCCGACAGTCCGCGCTGGTAGTGCACCAGCGCCGACAGCGGCACCTGCACGTCATTGGCGCCGGCGACATAGATGCGTTCGAGGTTCGACGGATCGCTCTGGAATTTCGGATCGATCTCGAGCACCACGACGTACTGGTTGCGCTGGGTGTAGATGTAGGAGATCTGCCGCTGCGAGAACGCGTTGTTGAGCGCGTTGTCGATATCCTGCACGCGGACGCCGAGGCTGGAGGCGGTCTTGCGATCGATCACCAGGTTGAGCTGCAGGCCGCCGGGATCGCGGTCGGAGGACACGTCGGTGATGCCGTCCACGGTCTCCATCCGCTTGGCGACCAGCGGCGCCCATTTCTGCAACAGATCGAGATCGGTCGAGGCGAGCGTATACTGGTAGTCGGAATCGCTTTGGCGGCCGCCGGTGCGGATGTCCTGGGCGGCGAACATGAACAGGCGGATGCCCGGTACCATGAACAGGTTGCGGCGCAGCCGGTCGATGACCTGCGCGGTCGATAGGCCTCCCCGCTCCTCCGGCGGCTTCAGGCTGATGAACATGGTGCCGCGGTTGGAAGTGGCGCCGCCTGGGCCGCCGCCGGAGCCGACCGACGATCCGATGCCGGCGACCGCGGGGTCGGCCATCACGATGTCGGCGAGCCGCTGCTGCAACTGGAGCATCGCCTGGAACGAGATATCGGCCGACGCCCGCGTCGAGCCGATCACAAAGCCGCTGTCGTCGGTCGGGAAATAGCCCTTCGGCGTCTTGATGTAGAGCGTCACCGTCAGCGCGACGGTGGCGAAGAACACCACCAGGGTCAGGAACGGATAGCCGAGCACGGTCCGCAGGGTCGATGCATAGAATGCCACGACCCGCGACAGGGTGCCCTCGATGGCGCGGTCGTACCAGGTAGCGCGATCCGAGCTCGCCTCCTTGATGTAGTGCGCGCAGATCATCGGGGTGATCGTCACCGAGACCAGGGTCGACACGATGATGGCGAACGTCAGGGTCAGCGAGAACTCGCGCAGCAGCCGGCCGACGATCCCGTCCATGAAGATCAGCGGGGTGAAGGCCGCGATCAGCGACAGCGAGATCGACAGCACCGTGAAGCCGATCTGCTTGGCGCCCTCGACCGCAGCCGGATACGGCGCCATGCCCTGCTCGAGATTGCGGTACATGTTCTCGATCATCACGATGGCGTCGTCGACCACGAAGCCGACCGAGATCGCGAGCGCCATCAGCGACAGATTGTCGATCGAGAAGCCGGCGAGCCACATCCCGGCGCAGGTGCCGGCCAGCGCCAGCGGCACCGAGACGCCGGCGGCAATCGTCGGCACGATCCGGCGCAGGAACACGAAGACCACGACCATCACAAGCACCGCGGTCGCCAGCAGCGTGAACTGCATGTCCTCGACGCTGGCGCGGATCGTTCCGGTGCGATCGACCAGGGTCGAGATCTCGACGCCGGCCGGAATCCACTTCTTCAGTTCCGGCAGCAGCCTGCGAACGCTGTCGACGGTATCGATGACGTTGGCGTCGCCCTGCTTGGTGATCTGGATCAGCACCGCCGGCTGCTTGTTGAACCAGGCGATCGAACGCGAGTTGCGGACGGAATCCTCGACCTCGGCGACATCAGAGAGCCGCAAAAAACTGCCGCTCGCGCTCTTGATGACGATGTCGCGGAACTCGGCCGCCGTGCGCATCTGCTTGTTGATCGAGAGCGTCTCGCTCAGCCGGTCGCCGTTGAAGATGCCGACGGGACCGAGCGGATTGGCATTGATGATCGCGGTCCGGACATCGTCGGTCGCGATCCCGGCGTTTGCCAGCGACACCGGATTGAGCGCGATCCGAACCGCCGGCTGGTCGGCGCCGCTGACGGTGACCTCCCCGACCCCAGGCACTTGCGAGATGCGTTGCGCCAGCACGGTGTCGGCGACGTCGTAGATCGCGCTGGTCGAGATCGTTTTCGAGGTCAGCGCCAGCACGAACACCGGCGCCGCGGCCGGATTGGCCTTGCGGAACTTGGGCAGCGACGGCAGGTCGCTCGGCAAATCGGCGAGCGAGGCGTTGATCGCGGCCTGCACGTCGCGCGCGGCGCGGTCGATGTCGCGCCCGATCGAGAACTGCACCTGGATGCTGGTGGTGCCGAGCGAGCTCGTCGAGGTGATCTGGTCGACGCCCGAGATGGTACCGAGCTTGCGCTCCAGCGGTGCGGCGACGGTCGCGGCCATCACAGAGGGATCGGCGCCCGGCCGCGACGCCGACACCCGGATGGTCGGGAAGTCGACATTCGGCACCGAGGACACCGGCAGGAACTCGTAGGCGACGATCCCGACCAAGAACAGCCCGATAGCCAGTAAGGTGGTGCCGACCGGCCGGCGGATGAAGGGCTCCGAGATCGAGATCACTGCATGCCCTCGGTGGCTCCGGCGATCGGCGGGCCGCCCCGGCCCGGCTCCGGTACCGCCCGCTCGATCCGGCGATTGAGCCGGTCGAGCGCGAGATAGATCACGGGCGTGGTGTAGAGCGTCAGCAGCTGGCTCAGCAGCAGACCGCCGATGATCGAGATGCCGAGCGGAAAGCGCAGCTCGGCGCCGGTGCCGCTTTCGATCGCGAGCGGCAGCGCGCCGAACAGCGCCGCCAGCGTGGTCATCATGATCGGCCGGAAGCGCAGCAGGCAGGCCTGCACGATGGCGTCATAGGACGACATGCCCTGGTGCCGCTCGGCCTCCAGCGCGAAGTCGATCATCATGATGGCGTTCTTCTTGACGATGCCCATCAATAGGATGATGCCGATCAGGCCGATCACCGAGAGGTCCTGCCCGCACAGCATCAAGGCGAGGATGGCGCCGACGCCGGCCGAGGGCAGCGTCGACAGGATCGTGATCGGGTGGATGTAGCTCTCGTAGAGCACGCCGAGCACGATGTAGATCGTGATGATCGCGGCCAGGATCAGCCAGGGCTGGCCGGCCAGCGAGCGGGCGAATTCGGCGGCGTCGCCGGAATAGATCCCGGCGATGCTGCCGGGCATTCCGATCCTGGTCTCGATCGCCTTAACCGCCACCACGGCATCGCCAAGCGCCTCGCCCGGCGCCAGGTTGAAGCTGAGCGAGACCGACGGGAATTGCGCCTGGTGCGAGATCGCAAGCGGCGCCGTGGTGCGGACTAGCGTCGCCACCGCCGACAGCGGCACCTGCGCGCCGTTGGTACCCGGCAGATACAGCTTGTCGAGGATCGACGGGTCGCGCTGGTACATCGGCAGCGCCTCCAGCACCACGCGGTACTGGTTGGCCTGGCCGTAGATCGTCGAGATCTGCCGCTGCGCAAAGGCATCGTTCAGCGTGTCGGTGACGCCCTGCAGATTGACGCCGAGCTGGCCGGCGCGCTGGCGGTTGACGTCGAGCGCGGCGCGCAGGCCGCCGTCCTGCGCTTCCGACGAGACGTCGCGAAAGATCGGGTCGCGACGCATCTCGGCGACCAGCTTCTGCGCCCATTGCGAGACTTCGGCGGCATCGGTCGCGGTCAGCGTATACTGGTATTGCGAACGGCTCGACTGGGTCGAGATCTGCACGTCCTGCACCGGCTGGAAGTAGACGGTCATGCCGGGTACCGTCGCGACCTTCTGCTTGAGCCGCTCGATCACCTTGACGACGCCGTCGCGCCGCTCGTCGAGCGGCTTCAAGGTCATGACAAGGCGGCCGACATTGGTGGTCGGATTGACCGAGCCGGATCCGATCACCGAGACCACGCCGACCACATCAGGATCGGCTTTGATGAGCGCGGAGACCGCGCTCTGCCGCCGCTGCATCTCGGCGAAGGAAACGTCAGGCCCCGCCTCGGTTACCGCCGTGATCGAGGAGGTGTCCTGCAACGGCAGGAAACCCTTCGGCGCCAGCACGTACATGACGAGCGTCAGCGCGATGGTCGCGAACGTTACCAGCAGTGTCGCGCGCTGGCGCTGCAGCACCCAGAGCAGCGTGCGATGATAGAACTCGACCATGCGGTCGATGAAGCGGCTGACCGCGGCGAGGCCCGGCACCGCCATCTCCTCATGGATGTTCTTGAGCAGCCGCGAGCACATCATCGGCGTCAGCGTCAGCGAGACGATCGCCGAGGTCACGACCGCGATCGTCAAGGTCAGCGCGAATTCGCGGAACATGCGGCCGACCAGCCCGGACATGAACAGCAGCGGGATGAACACGGCGATCAGCGAGACCGTCAGTGAGATCACGGTGAAGCCGATCTCGCTGGCCCCCCTCAGCGACGCCTCCATCACCGTCTCGCCGTCTTCCATGTGGCGGACGATGTTCTCGATCATGACGATGGCGTCGTCGACCACGAAGCCGGTTCCGATGGTCAGCGCCATCAGCGACAGATTGTCGAGGCTGAAGCCGGCGAAATACATGATGCCGAAGCTCGTGATCAGCGACAGTGGCAGCGCGACGCCGGCGATCAGGGTCGCGCGCAGCGACCGCAGGAACAAGAGCACCACCAGTGTCACCAGCACGACGCTCAGGATCAGCGTGAACTGCACGTCGTGGACAGAGGCGCGGATCGTCACGGTGCGGTCGGAGACCACGGTCAGCTTGACGCCGGCCGGCACCGCGCGCTGCAGCCGCGGGATTTCGTCGCGAATCTGCTTGACCACGTCGATGACGTTGGCGCCGGGCTGGCGCTGGATGTCGATGATGACGGCCGGCGTGCCCTGGTACCAACCGCCAGTGCGGTCGTTCTCGAGCCCGTCGACAATCTGGGCGACGTCGCCGATCGTGACCGGCGAGCCGTTGCGATAGGCGATGATGATCGGCCGGTAGGCGTCGGCGGCGGCGATCTGGTCGTTGGCGGCGATGGTGTAGGATTGCTGGGCGCCGTCGAGCGAGCCCTTCGGCCCCGACACGTTGGCGCCGGCGATTGCGTTGCGCAGATCCTCCATCGCGATGCCGTAGGCCGCAAGCCGCGCCAGATCGGCCTGCACGCGCACCGCAGGCTTCAGGCCGCCGAGGATCGAGACCCGGCCGACGCCGGAAATCTGGCTCAGCCGTTGGCCCAGGATCGTATCGGCGAGATCGCTCATCGCCCGCAGCGAGATCGTGTCCGAGGTCAGCGCCAGGGTCATGACAGGCGCGTCCGCCGGGTTCACCTTGGCGTAGACCGGCGGGTACGGCAGCGTCTTCGGCAGGATACCGGCCGCGGCATTGATCGCGGCCTGCACGTCCTGCGTGGCGCCGTCGATGTCGCGGTTGAGGTCGAACTGCAGCGAGATCTGGCTGACACCGAACGAGCTCGTCGAGTTCATCGACGACAGCGACGGGATCTGGCCGAGCTGCCGCTCCAGCGGCGCCGTGATCAGGGAGGCCACCACGTCGGGGCTCGCGCCCGGCAATTGCGTCGTCACCTGCACGGTCGGGAAATCGACCTGCGGCAACGCCGAGACCGGCAGCGCCCAATAGCCCAGCGCACCGCCGATCATTAGCGCGATGCCGAGCAGCGAGGTGGCGATCGGCCGGCGGATGAACGGTTCGGAGACGCTCATGGTTGCGCGCTCGCTGATAGATCAGACATCACGAGGTCAGGATGCCGGTCATGGCTGCGCCTTTGGCGCGCCGCCCGATTGTTCGCCCCCTGCCGCCGGTGCCGGGCCGGTCTGCCCCTTCTGATCGCCGTCGCTGTGCTCGCGCCGGCCGCGGTGCTCGCCGTTCTTGCCCTGCCCGTCCTGCTTGCCGTCCTTGCTTGGGCCGTCGCCCTGCGCCCCGCCGCGCTTGCCATCGGGATTGCGGCTGCGCTTGCGCGGCGCGAGATCGGCGGCCGGCGGCCCGTCGTCCTTGCCGACCACGACCTTTGCGCCATCGGAGAGATTGGCAAAGCCCGTGGTCACGACGCGATCCGACGTGGTCAGGCCGCTGGCGATGACGGCCTCATGCTCGTTCTGCTGGGTGACTGTGACCGGCTTGGCCGTGACGACGTTGTCCTCGCCGATCACGTAGCTGAAGGTGCCGGCGGGACCGCGCTGCACGGCCGAGGTCGGCACCACGATCGCCTGGGCCAAGGTCTCGACCTTGAGGCGGACGTTGACGAACTGGCCGGGCCAGAGCTGGTAGTTGGCATTCGGCAGTTCAGCCTTCAGCTTTAGCGTGCCGGTCGTCGGATCGACCTGGTTGTCGATGCCGGTGAGCTTGCCGGTGTCGATCACGGTGACGCCGTCATTGCCGAACACGTCGACCGCAAGCTGGCCCTTCGCGGCGGCGGCGTTGACGCGCATGATCTGCTGCTGCGGCAGGCTGAACCACACCGCGATCGGCTGCAGCTGGGTCAGGATCACGAGCCCGGTGGTGTCAGAGGCATGGATGATGTTGCCCTGGTCGACCTGGCGCAAGCCGGCGCGGCCCGCGATCGGCGCCACGATCTTGGTGTAGCTCAGCGTCGCGGCCGCATTGTCGATCGCGGCCTGATCGGCCTTGATCAGCGCCTCCTGCTGCGCGACCAGCGCGCGCTGCGTGTCGGCCTGCTGCTTGGAGCCGGCATTGGTCGACGCCAGCTGTTCATAACGGGCGAGGTCGAGCTTCTGGTTGGTGAGCAGCGCGACGTCCTGCGCCTTCTTGGCGACGGCCTGGTCGTACTGCGCCTGATAGATCGCGGGATCGATCTCGCCCAGCACGTCGTCCTTCTTGACGTCCTGGCCCTCGACGAAATTCACCTTGAGTAGCTTGCCGTCGACCTGCGAGCGCACGGTGACGGTGTTGAGCGCCTTCACCGAACCAACGCCGTCGAGATAGACCGGTACGTCATGCACCTGCGGCGTGGCCGCAAGCACCGGCACCGGTAAATCGGGCCGCGCGCCTGCACCGCGCCCGCCCCCTGCGCCCTGCTTGGGCTGGAACGCGAGCCAGCCGAGATAGCCGAGCCCGCCCAGGATCACGAGCGTGATGAGCAGCGACACCATGCGCCCGAGCAAGCGGGAGACCAGGCTCCGCTTGCGCGGTGCGGTGCTCTTCTCGTCGTCCTTGCCGTTTTCCTTGGAGTCGGGCTTAAAGAGCATCGACCGGTCTTTCCATTTTCGGTTCCCAGCCGCCCCCCAAGGCCTGATACAGACTCACGATCGCCAAAAGCCGGGCCAATTGGGCCTGCGAATAGGCATCTTCCGCCTGGAACAAGGTCAGCTGCGTGTTTAGCACAGTTACGATGTCGGCGGTGCCGGCCTTCAGCTGCTGCTCGGCGAGGTCAAAGGCGCGCCGCGACGACGACAGCACGTCGCGCTGCAATTGCAGCCGCCGTGTGGTCTCGCGGATCGCGACCAGCGCATTGTCCACATCGGTGAACGATTGCACGACGGTCTTGCGGTAGGTCTGCAGCAGTTCGTCCTGCCGCGCCTTTGCGTTTTCGAAATTACCGAGGATCCGGCCGCCGTCGAAGATCGGCTGGGTCATGCTGCCGACCAGGTTGAAGAAGGCCGCATGCGGCTGGAACAGCGAGACCAGCGCCTGACTCTGGTAGCCGCCCGTCCCGGTCAGTTGGATGCTCGGAAAGAACTGCGCCCGCGCACTGCCGACATTGGCCGTCGCGGACGCAAGCTGCGCCTCCTGCCGGCGGATATCAGGACGCTGGGTCAGCAATTCCGATGGCAGTCCCGGCGTCACGCGCGGGATCGCGACGGAGTTGAGCGAGCCGCCGGCGACGCGCACGCTCTCGGGCGGCCGCGACACCAGCACCGCGAGCGCGTTGATATTCTGGTCGAGCGTCTGCCGCAGCGGCGGCACCAGCGCGCGCTGATTGGCGAGCACGGTTTCCTGCTGCGCGACGTCGAGATCGGAGCCGGTGCCGGCCTTGAAGCGCTCCCGGATCGCATTGAGGATGCGCTCGGCGCTGGCGATGTTGCGCTGCGCGGTGCGCAACCGGTCCTGGCTGGCGAGAACCGTGAAATAGGCGTTGGCGACACTTGTAAGTGTAGTCAGCGCCACCACCTCGCGGTCAAAGCGGTCGGCGACTGCAGTTTCCTCCGCCGCCTGCGCGGCGTCGCGGTTCTGGCCCCAGAAGTCGAGCTGATAGCTGGCGCTCAGCGAGGCGTTGTAGTTCACCACCTCGCGCCCGCCATTGGTGAGGCCGCTGGCGCTGGAGCCGGAGGTGCGCGAATAGGTCTCCGAGCCATTGAGATTGACGGCCGGCAGCAGCGCCGCGCCAGCCTGCCGCGCCAGCGCATCGGCCTGGCGGAAGCGCGCCACGGCAGCGGCGATGTCGAGGTTGACGGTCTGCGCCTCCTCCATCAGCTGCGTCAGCTCCTTGGAGCGGAAGCCCCGCCACCAGTCGAGCGTCGGAAGCGCCTCGCCCGGCCGGCTCAGGCGCGCGGCCTTGTAGCCTTGCGGCACGTCGAGCGCCGGATCGGGGATGTCCTGGGTCAGGATGCAGCCGGCGGAGCCCGCGACCAGGCCGAGCGCGACCAGCGAGCGTCCCGCGAGCCGTCGCAGGCGGACAGCGAGGCCGAATTGGCCTCCAGGCACCATCGCGGACGCGGGCTGGGTCACACCCGTTCTCCGCCGCGGCCAGACGTCGCCTGTGGCGCACGAATGACGCTTTCAGCGATGGTCTGGGTGACGTTCACGGGACAATGCTTTCAATGGAACCTGCTTGTCCATCCTACCCTTGGGATGATGGGGCGGACAGCCCTGTCAGGATTGCGCGACGTCGCATCCCCTGCGATTCGTGGCCATCCTGGATATCCGCTTCTCCCTATTTTTTAAGGCATTTCCGCGTATTTCAGCGCTTGGCGGAAGTTGCCATTGTTACCAAGATTTCATGGGGATTTCTCAGCCCCTGTTGCCTCGAATCCGCAACCTGGCCACAGCCGCGGCGATCCTAGCGATGCCGCGCACCGCGCCGGAGGGTCTCGAACCGGCCTGCCGCGCGCATCTGATGCCAAACCGTCCGGCGCAGAGCGATTCTGCCAGGTGAGTGACGCGGCGCAAAACGCGGTTCTCGCGATGCGCGTGCGATCCGCGCGCATTGGCCAAAGCGTGTTGAACCCACCATTTGCCGCAGTGCGAAAGCCCTTCCCTTTTTCGGTCAGCACACTAGGTTCGCGGCAAGCAAGACACAGACCGGCAAAGAAATTCCCCGACATGGCATTCAACAAAGACGTCATTGAAGCGATCGGCAACACCCCGCTCATCAAGCTGAAACGCGCATCCGAGCTGACCGGCTGCACCATTCTCGGCAAGGCCGAATTCATGAATCCGGGCCAGTCGGTCAAGGACCGCGCCGGCAAATGGATGATCCTGGAGGCCGAGAAACGCGGCGTCCTGAAGCCGGGCGGCCTCGTGGTCGAGTCGACCGCCGGCAATACCGGCATTGGCCTTGCGGTCGTCGCCAGCGCGCTGGGCTATCGCACCCTGATCGTGATCCCGGAGACCCAAAGCCAGGAGAAAAAGGACTTCCTGCGGCTGTGCGGCGCCGAGCTGGTCGAGGCACCGGCGCTGCCATTCTCCAATCCGAACAACTATCAGCATCTCGGCAAGCGTCTCGCCGACCAGCTTCGCAAGACCGAACCGAATGGCGTGCTGTTCGCCGACCAGTGGAACAACCTCGACAATCCCAAGGCACATTACGACTCGACCGGCCCGGAGATCTGGCAGCAGACCAACGGCCAGATCGACGGCTTCATCTGCTCGGTCGGCACCGGCGGCACGCTTGCCGGCATCAGCCGCTACCTGAAGGAGAAGAACAAGGACATCGTCACCGCCTGTGCCGATCCGCACGGCTTTGCGATGTATGAATTGTTCAAGCACGGCGAACCCAAGATGACGCCGGGCAATTCGATCACCGAAGGCATCGGGCTCGGCCGCGTCACCCCGGTGGTCGAGACCGCCAAGGTCGACACCGCGTTTCTGGTCTCCGACACGGACGCCGTGACGGTGATCTATGAATTGCTCGAGCACGAGGGCCTCTGCCTCGGCGGCTCGACCGGCGTCAACATCGCCGGCGCGATCCAGCTCGCCAAGCAGCTCGGGCCCGGCAAGACCATCGTCACGATCCTTGCCGATTCCGGCAGCCGCTATCTCTCCAAGCTGTTCAATCCGGAGTTCATGCGCTCGAAGAACCTGCCGGTGCCGGAGTGGCTCGAGAAGCGCACCAAGATCGAGCTGCCGTTCGTATAGGGTGCAGCGTCATTCCGGGGCGATGCGAAGCATCGAACCGGAATCTCGAGATTCCCCGATGCGCAATTGCGCATCTGAGGTCTGGTCCTTCGGACCGTCCGGGAATGACGACGAAGATCACCGCAAGATCTGGCTCAAGAACAGCTTTGACCGCGCATGCTGCGGGTTGGCGAAGAATTCCTGCGGCGTGTTCGACTCGATGATCTGGCCGGCGTCCATGAACACGACGCGATTGGCGACCTCACGGGCAAAACCCATTTCATGAGTGACGACCAGCATGGTCATGCCTTCCCTGGCGAGATCGACCATGGTGTCGAGCACCTCCTTGACCATTTCCGGGTCGAGCGCCGAGGTCGGCTCGTCGAACAGCATCACCTTCGGGTTCATGGTCAGCGCGCGGGCGATCGCTACGCGCTGCTGCTGGCCGCCCGACATCTGGCCGGGAAACTTGTTGGCCTGATGCGGGATCTTGACCCGCTCGAGGAACTTCATCGCGGTCGCCTCGGCATCCTTCTTCGGGACGTTGCGCACCCAGATCGGCGCCAGCGTGCAATTGTCGAGCACGGTGAGATGCGGAAACAGGTTGAAGCTCTGGAACACCATGCCGACCTCGCGCCGCACCTCGTCGACCCGGCGCAAATTCGGTCCGAGCTCGATGCCGTCGACCGTGATCTCGCCTTCCTGGAATTCCTCCAGCGCATTGATGCAGCGGATCAGGGTCGACTTGCCCGAGCCGGACGGGCCGCAGATTACGATGCGCTCGCCCTTGCCGACCTCAAGGTTGATGTCGCGCAACACGTGGAAGTCGCCGTACCATTTGTTGAGCGTGGAAATGTTGACGATTGGGGTTGTGGACATGATGACCTTGTTCAGTGGCGGCGGTGGGCATTGAGCCGGGTTTCGACGAACAGCGCGTAACGCGACATTCCAAAGCAGAACACGAAATAGATCATTCCGGCAAAGGCAAATCCGGTGAAGGCCGTGGTCGGCGTCGACCAGGCCGGGTCCGAGAACGACGCCCGCAGGGAGCCCAGCAGATCGAACAGCGCCACAATCGACACCAGCGAGGTATCCTTGAACAGCGAGATGAAGCTGTTGACGATGCCGGGAATGACGTAGCGCAGCGCCTGCGGCAGCACGATCAGCGACGTCGTCTTCCACCAGGACAGGCCAAGCGCCGATGCCGCCTCCGCCTGCCCGCGCGCCACCGCGGCCAACCCGCCCCTGATCACCTCGGCCATATAGGCGCCGGTAAAGATCGCCACGCCAATCAGCGCACGCAACAGGCCGTCGACCGAGAAATTGCCCGGCACGAACAGCGGCAGCATGTAGGTCGCGAAGAACAGCACCGTGATCAACGGCACGCCGCGCCAGAATTCGATGAAGGCGATCGAGAAGATCCGGATCAGCGGGATGCTGGAGCGACGGCCGAGCGCGAGCGCAATCCCGATCGGCATCGAGGCGACGATCCCCGTGATCGCGATCACCAGCGTCACCAGCAGGCCGCCCCACAGCCGGGTGTCGACGATCGGAAAGCCGCCGCGATCGAGCCCCATCAGCCTGATGCCAACCGCGATCCCGGCGAACGTCAGCAGGCTGCCGATCAGGACCTTGCCACCGGTCCGCATGCCGCCGCCGAGGACGAACAGCACAGCGGTGACGATCGCGGCGGTGACCAGGAAATCGCTCCAGACCGGCAGCGACGAGGCCTGCAACAGATCGCGCAACCAGGTCAGCGGGTAGATCAGCCAATGGATGATTAGGCCGGCCAGCACGAGCAGCTTGCCCGGTACCCACAGCAGCGGGGCGATCGCCGAACCCTTGCTGAGATTGACCAGGAGATCGCCGGCGCCGCCGATGCTCTGCTCGAACAGCTGCAACAAGCCGGCGGTCCAGCTCACGCCGAAGCCAGCAATGCCGCCGCCATGCAGCAGGAAGAACGCCACCACGGGAAGCGCGAAGAAGAACAGGCCGGAATTCAGGCCCTTGGCCGGCAGGCGCGGCATCAGCAACGGCAGCAACAGCGCGGCGCCGAGCCCATAGGTCAGGTTGACCCGCCAGCGCTGGGCTTCCGGATAGAAGCCATAGATCAGCTGCGTCAGCTTGGCTTGAATGTAGGGCCAGCAGGCGCCGACCTCGTGCCCCGCTTGTTCGGCCAGGCAGGCGGTGCGATCCTTGCCGGTCCAGACCGCGTCGACCAGCAGGAACTTGACCGCGGGGATGATCAGGTACCAGGCCAGCAACAGCCCGAGGATCGTCAGCAGGATGTTGCCGGGCGAATTCAACAGCCGCGTGCGCAGGAATCCGATCAAGCCGCTGGTCTTCGCCGGTGCCGCACGCTCGGCAACCAGATCCTGCCGGACAAAGGACGTGGCGGAGATGTCCGTCATGCCACCATGCTCCGGTTGATCCGCCAGTCGTAGATGCTCATTAGCGCGCTCGTGGTCAGCGAGAGCAGCAGGTAGACGCCCATCGTCATGGCGATGATCTCGATCGCCTGCCCGGTCTGGCTCACCGCGGTGCCGGCGAACACCGAGACCAGATCCGGATAGCCGATCGCGACCGCCAGCGACGAATTCTTGGTGAGATTGAGGTACTGGCTGGTCAGCGGCGGTACGATGACGCGCATCGCCTGCGGCACCACGATCAGCCGCAGCGTCGCGGCGCGGCTCAGCCCGAGCGAGGAGCCCGCCTCCATCTGCCCCTTATGCACCGACAGGACACCGGCGCGGACGATCTCGGCAATGAAGGCCCCGGTGTAGGTCGACAACGCGACCGTCAGCGCGACGAATTCGGGGATGATCCGTGCGCCGCCGGCGAAGTTGAAGCCCTTCAGCTGCGGCAGCTCGAACTTCAACGGCCAGCCGAAGACCAGCATCGAGACCAGTGGCAGCCCGACCAGGCACGCCAGCTCATAGGGCCAGATCCGGATCATCTGCCCGCGCTGGAACAGGGCACGCCGCGCAGTGTGCCGCAAGCCCATCGCCACGACGATGCCGATCGCGAGCGCGACCAGGAACGGATAGAGCCCCGGCTGGCTGATCGGCTGGGGCACGATCAGCCCGCGATTGTTGAGGAAGAACGTGCTGAAGATCGAGATGCTCTGCCGCGGCGCCGGCAGCGCTGCGAGCACGGCGAGGTACCAGAACAGGATCTGGAACAGCAGCGGCAGGTTCCTGACGATCTCGACATAGATGCCGCCGATCCGCGACAGCAGGCCATTCGGTGACAACCGGCACAGCGCGACGATGAAGCCGATCACGGTGGCAAAGACAATGCCGATCACCGAGACCAGGATCGTGTTCAACAGACCGACGAAGAACACCCGCCAATAAGTGTCTGAGTTGTTATAGGCGATCAGACTCTGATTGACGTCAAAGCCCGCATTGTAGTTGAGGAAGCCGAAGCCCGATGCAATGTGCTGGGTCTCCAGATTGGTGCGCGCATTGGCGACGACCTCATAGGCGATCCAGGCCAGGATCGCGGCGAAGGCAATCTGGGCCGCCACCCCGTTCCAGCCGGTCTTGCCGCCAAGCGCACGCTTCAGCCTGAGGGCCAATTGCAGCGGTGGTTTGCGGGGCGCGATGCTCATCGCCGCAGCCGTCGGCTGGATCGATCAGCGGATCGGCGGCGCGTACTGGATACCGCCCTTGTTCCAGAGATTGTTGACGCCGCGGGCGATGCCGAGCGGCGAGCCGCTGCCGACATTGCGCTCGAAAGCCTCGCCGTAATTGCCGACAGCCTTCACGATCCGCACCACCCAGTCCTTGGTGAGGCCGAGCTGTTCGCCCAGATTGCCGTCGGTGCCGAGCACCCGTTTCATCTCCGGCTTGTCGGATTTGAGCATCGTGTCGACGTTCTTCTGGGTGATGCCGAGTTCCTCGGCATTGATCATCGCAAACAGCGTCCACTTCACGATGTCGAACCACTGGTCGTCGCCATGGCGCACCATCGGCCCCAGCGGCTCCTTGGAAATGATTTCCGGCAGCACGATGTGATCGGCGGGGTTCGCGAGCTTGAGACGGCTGGCATAGAGCCCGGAGGCGTCGTCGGTGAAGACGTCGCAGCGTCCGGATTCATAGGCCTTGACGGCCTCGTCAATGCTGCCGAACGCGATCACCTCGTACTTCATGTTGTTGCCCTTGAAGAAGTCGGCGAGGTTCTGCTCGGTCGTGGTGCCGGTCTGCACGCAGACCGACGCGCTGTTCAATTCCATCGCCGAATTGACCTTGAGCGACTTCTTCACCATGAAGCCCTGCCCGTCATAATAGGTCACGCCGGCAAAATTGGCGCCGAGCGAGGTGTCGCGCGATACCGTCCAGGTGGTGTTGCGCGACAGCACGTCGATCTCGCCGGACTGCAGCGCGGTGAAGCGATCCTTGGCCGACAGCGGCACGAACTTGACCTTGGTCGGGTCGTCGAGCACCACGGCGGCAATGGCCCGGCAGACGTCGACGTCGATCCCGGTCCAGTTCCCCTTGTCGTCCGGCGCCGAGAAGCCCGGCAGGCCCTGGCTGACGCCGCAGGATAGCTGGCCCCGATCCTTGACCGTCTTGAGGGTTTGCGCCGAGGCCGCCTGGTCCGACAGGGCGGCGGCGGCAACGGCAAGAAAAACAGCCAGGGATGCGCATTTCATGGGCAGGGCCTTTCAGGGTCGTCCGTTGGACGTTTGCTTTGCGATCGCCTCGCGCGCTTCACGGGCCATCCCAATGATCCAATGCAGCAAAGATGCCGGTCCGACCGGCAGTTTGTGGCAAGCCGGTCGGGCAATGGATCGTAGGTCGCGGCAGGCCCCTCAACGTGCGGCGACTGGTAGTTGCGCTGCATCACATAGCGACTGACGAGCCGGGTCAAGGGGTTGACGCATGTCTTCTGCGTCCTGTTAGTAACACCTCCCGGCGTAGCCCCGTCGCCCGACGCGGTGCGGCCGCGGCAAAAAGTCTAAAGTCTAAAGTCCAACGGCAGCGATCCATGACCTCCTCAGACGGCTCCACGCCCTCCCGCCCGCAACACATCGCAACCCGCCTGGTCACGGCCGGCCGCGACACCAAGGCCCAGAGGGGCTTCGTCAATCCGCCGGTGTTTCACGGCTCGACGGTGCTCTATCCGACCGCGGAAGACCTCCACGCCCATCGCGCCGAATTCACCTATGGCCGCCACGGCACCCCGACCACCCGGGCGCTGCAGGACGTGCTGATGGCGCTGGAAGGCCCGCAATGCGCCGGCGTCGGGCTCGCACCGTCCGGCGCCGCCGCCATCAGCACCACGCTGCTCGCCGTGCTGAAGGCCGGTGACCACCTGCTGGTGTGCGACAATGCCTACCGGCCGACGCGCAACGTCTGCAACGGCATGCTGGGCAAGCTCGGGATCGAGACCACGTATTTCGACCCGCTGATCGGCGCCGGCATCGAGACCCTGTTCAAGCCGAACACCCGCGCCGTGCTGCTCGAGGCGCCCGGATCGCAGTCCTTCGAGATGCCCGACCTTCCGGCCATCGCGGCGGTGGCCCATGCCCGCGGCGCGCTGGTCATCGACGACAACACCTGGGCGACACCGCTCTATCACCGCTCGCTCGAGCAGGGTGTCGATATCAGTATGCAGGCCGCGACCAAATATATCGGCGGCCATTCCGACATCATGTTCGGCACCATCTCGGCCAATGCGAAGGCATGGCCGCTGATTGCCGAGGGTATCCGCCTGCTCGGCGTCTGCGCCGGCCCCGACGACGTCTATCTCGCGCTTCGCGGCGTGCGCACGCTGTCGGTGCGGTTGGCGCAGCATCATCGCTCCGGGCTTGAGATGGCCCGCTGGCTGGCCGGGCGGCCCGAGGTCGCGCGCGTGCTGCACCCTGCCCTGCAAACCGATCCCGGCCATGCGATCTGGAAGCGCGACTTCACCGGCGCCTCCGGCCTGTTCAGCATCGTGTTGAAGCCCGTTCCGCAAACCGCGGTCGATACCATGCTCAACACGCTCACGCTGTTCGGCATGGGATTTTCCTGGGGCGGCTTCGAGAGCCTGGCGATCCCGTTCGACTGCAGCGACTATCGCACCGCGACCAAATGGTCGCCGGGCGGACCGACGCTGCGGCTGCATATCGGGCTCGAGAACGTCGACGACCTCAAGGCCGATCTCGATCGCGGGTTTGCTGCGTTGAAGGCCGCGCTCTGACCTTCGGCGCCGGCTGCCACGTTAGACCAGATTAACCACGACCGACGTGCCGTGCCCCGCGTTGCGACCAAGGTCGCACGCGCGGGAGCACGTGCGATGTCCGGGATTCTGCGGAGATGCGACCGGCTCCGATAACTCGCCGTTCACCATCCCCACCAATCCCTTAATTGTCCGGACCTTCCATCAAGTTCCCTTATACTTTTGCGGCCGTAGTGATGCTCCGGGAAGGGCTGTCAGTGCCGCAAGGAACGTGACTGCCCGACGTTAAGGGCATTCAGACAATCGCATGAAGACGGCACGCATCGTGGTCCTCGGCATCGCCGGCGTCGCAGGCCTCGCGGCCATGTATCTCGCGAGCGTTGGCGATAAAAAACCGGCGCTGGTCGCGCCGCCAGTGGTGCAATTGCCGACCGTCGAAGTGCTGGTGGCGAAGTCCGACATCGGCCTTGGCCAGTCGGTCAAGGCCGAAGACCTGCAATGGCAACGCTGGCCGGCTGAGACCGCGAGCGCCGCGTTCATCCGCCATGACACCAATCCCGACGCCATGAACGACGTGATCGGCTCGATTGCGCGCACACCCTTCATCATCGGCGAGCCGATCCGCGAGCAGAAGCTGGTCAAGGCCAATGGCAGCGGCTTCATGGCCGCGATCCTGCCCTCCGGCATGCGCGCGATCTCCACGGAAATCTCGCCGGAGACCGGCGCCGGCGGCTTCATCCTGCCGAACGACCGCGTCGATGTGATCCTGTCGCGACGCGACAAGAGCCCCGATCAGGTCCAGGGTAGCCGCGACATCATCACGACCGAGATCCTGCTGTCCAACGTCCGCGTACTGGCGATCGACCAGGCGCCGAAAGAGAAGGACGGCAACAACTCCCTCGTCGGCAAGACCGTGACCCTCGAACTCAAGCCCGAGCAGGCCGAGACGCTGGCGCGTGCCCGACAGAGCGGCACGCTGGCACTGGCGCTGCGCAGCATCGCCGACGTCAACGAGAAGACCGACGAGACCAGAGACCAGGCCCCGAAGCGGGGCGAGAGCATCAAGGTGGTGCGTTTCGGCATCCCGAGCTCGCAGACGACACAGAAGTGATGGGGGCTTCGCTATGACCACGGCTGCAAAACAACTGGCGACACGGACCACATTGGTCCGCTCGCTGTCATTCTCGGCGGTCACCGCCCTGATGCTGATCCCTGCCCTCGCCAGCGCAACCGATCCGGACAAGAACGCGGATGTCGCGGTGACAAGCAGCATTGCCGCCAAGACGCGGTTCGTTTCGCTCGGGGTCGGCAAGTCTGTGGTGGTCGACCTGCCCCGCGAGGCCAAGGACGTCCTGGTCGCCGATCCCAAGATCGCCAACGCGGTGATCCGCTCGGCGCAGCGCGCCTATATCATCGGCGCGGCGGTCGGCCAGACCAACGTGGTGTTCTTCGATGCCGACGGCAACCAGGTCGCCTCCTACGACATCGCGATCAAGCGTGACCTCAACGGCATGCGCGCCGCGCTGAAGCAGATGCTGCCGGGCGTCCAGATCGAGGGCGTCGGCGAAAGCGTCGTTCTGACCGGCACGGTGGCAAGCCCGGTCGAAGCCCAGCAGGCCGGCGACATCGCCGCGAAGCTGGTCGGCAGCGCCGACAAGGTCGTCAACTCCATTGTTGTGCGCGGCCGCGACCAGGTGATGCTGAAAGTCACCGTCGCCGAAGTCCGCCGGGACGTCATCAAGCAGCTCGGCGTCGATCTCAGCGCCAACATGAACTATGGCACTGCCGCGGTGGTCTTCAACAACGCCAACCCCTTCACCGCCAACAACGGGCCGCTCACCAGCAACTTGCTGACCGGCGCTGCTCTCAACAAACTCGGCGTGCCGACCGTCACCGCGACACTGCGCGCGATGGAAAGCGCGGGCGTGGTCAAGACGCTGGCCGAGCCCAACCTCACCGCGATCTCCGGCGAGTCGGCGACCTTTGTTTCGGGCGGCGAGTTTCCGATCCCGACCGGCGTCACCTGCCAGACGACGACGTCGGGCACGATCGGCAATTGCGTGCAGACCGTCAGCTTCAAGAAGTTCGGCATCTCGCTCAATTTCACCCCGGTGGTGCTGTCCGAGGGACGCATCAGCCTGAAGGTCATGACCGAGGTTTCCGAAGTCTCGATGGAAAACGCCCTGACCGGCGGCCAGAACGGCACGACCATTCCCTCGATCAAGACCCGCCGCGCCGACACCACGCTGGAAGTGCCCTCCGGCGGCTCGGTCGCGATGGCCGGGTTGATCCAGGAGCAGACCAAGCAGGCCATCAACGGAATGCCGGGCGTCGATCAGATCCCGGTGCTCGGCCAGCTGTTCAGGAGCCAGGACTTCGTCAACAACGAGACCGAGCTCATGGTTATCGTGACGCCCTATGTGGTGCGCGCGGTCGCGCAGAAGGAATTGTCCCGTCCGGACGACGGATTTGCTCCGGCCTCCGACGCACAGTCGGCGCTGCTGGCGCGCGTCAATCGCATCTACGGCGTTGCCGCCCGTGCCGAGCCGATCGGCGCCACGCCGGTCAATTTCGGCTTCATCATCGACTGAGGCGCGGGCCTGAAGGGGTTGGGGGATCCTATGATGACACGCAACACGCAAGCCGGTCACATCAGAGCGCTGTCGCTGTGCGGCGCCCTCGTCGTCAGCGCCATCGCGCTCGGCGGCTGCAACCTGACCGGCGACAATGTCGTAACCGGCACCGTGCCGGACGACTACCGGCAGCGGCATCCGATCGCAATCACCGAGGGCGAACAGTCGATCGTCGTGTTCGTGAGCCGGACCCGCGGCAACCTCACCGAAACCCAGCGCGACGACGTCATGGGACTGGCCCGCACCTGGCGCCGTGAAGGCACCGGCGCGATCGCGGTCGACGTGCCGGCCGACACCTCGAACGCGCGCTCGGCGCAGGCGGTTTACCAGGAGATCCGCGGCGTGCTGGCGTCGATGGGGGTGCCCGCCCACGCCATCACCAGGCGCGCCTATCACGTCGACGACCCGCGCGCGCTTCCGACCATTCGCCTCAGCTACCCGAAGATGGCCGCGGTCGCCGGTCCCTGCGGCGTGTGGCCGAGCGATCTTGCTCCCTCGATCTACAATCCGAACTACAACGAGAACAAGCAGTACGAAAATTTCGGCTGCGCCACGCAGCGCAACCTTGCCGCGATGGTCGCCAATCCGTCCGATCTCGAGCAGCCGCGGACCGAAACCGCCGCCTACACGCCGCGCCGCTCGGTCGCGTTCCAGAAATACAGCAAGGGCGAGTCGACCGCGACCATCTATCCTGAAGCCGATAAAGCCAAGTTGAGCGACGCCGGGAAATGACCGAACCACAACACGAGCCGCACCACGCCAACGACCACATTGCGCCGGCGCCGCGGATTTCGGTGCAGGCCTTCTGCGCCAGCGTTGCGACCGCCGCGACCGCGCGCGCCGCCGCCGAGGACCGCCGGCTCGCCAAGGCTCACCTCTCTGTCCACATGGGCGGCATCGCCGCGGCGATCGACACCTATCACAAGGCACCGACGCCCAACGTCATCATGCTGGAGACCGAGCCCGACAGCGATTTCCTCGCCGGCCTCGACGAGCTCGCCACGGTGTGCGATCCCGGCACCCGCGTCGTCGTGCTCGGCGCGCCCGGCGAGGCTGCGCCATATCGCGAATTGGTGCGGCGCGGCGTCAACGACTACGTCATCGGGCCGGTCAAGGTGCTCGATGTCGTGCGCTCGATCTGCAGCCTGTTCTCGTCCTCGGAAGCGGTCTCGGTCGGCCGCCTGATCGCGGTCGCGGGCGCCAAGGGCGGCGTCGGCGCCTCGACCATTGCCCACAATGTTGCCTGGACCATCGCGCGCGACCTCGGCCTGGATTCGGTCGTGATCGACCTCGACCTCGCCTTCGGTACCGCCGGGCTCGACTACAACCAGGATCCGACACAGGGCATCGCCAACGCGGTGTTCTCGCCCGAACGTCCGGACAGCGCCTTCATGGACCGCCTGCTCGCAAAATGCGGCGACCATCTCAGCCTGCTGGCGGCGCCGGCCACCCTCGACCAGGTCTACGATTTCGGCGCCGAAGCATTCGACGCCATCTTCGACACCATGCGCATGACCACGTCCTGCATCGTGCTCGACGTCCCGCATCAATGGACCGCCTGGACCAAGCGCGTGCTGGTGGGCGCCGACGACATCCTGATCGTCGCCGAACCCGACCTTGCCAACATGCGCAACACCAAGAACATGATGAACCTGCTGAAGACCGCGCGTCCGAACGACCGGCCGCCGCTCTACTGCCTGAACCAGGTCGGCATGTCGAAGCGCCCCGAGATCGAGATCAAGGATTTCGCCAAGACAATCGACAGTCAGCCGATTGCGACCATCCCGTTCGATTGCAGGCTGTTCGGCGAAGCCGCCAACAATGGCCAGATGATCGCGGAAGTCTCCCCGCGCCACCGCACCACGAGAACCTTCCTGCAGATCGCCCAGCGCCTCACCGGCCGCCCTGACCTCGCCGAGGCGCGGGAATCGTTCCTGTCGCCGATCCTCAAGAAGCTGCAGTCGCGCCGCAGCAGCGGGCGCCGCGCCGCCGGTTAGCCCGCCAGAACCTCGCCAGGAAACGCTTCAGTCGCGACGGCTGGCCGCGACCGGGATCTTGTCGGTATCGGTCCGGCTCGCGTCCCTGCGCGCCAACAGCCGCTTCAGCGCGGCAACGTTGGCCGAGCCCTGCTCCGGCGGCAGGTCGGCCTTCATGATGGCTTCAGCATCGGCCTGGCGGCCCTGCAGGCCGACCACGACGGCAAGATTGGTTCGCACCCGCATGTCATCGGGAGCACGCTCCCGCGCGCGGCGCAGCGTCTCCTCGGCCTTCGGCAGGTCCTTCGACAGCAGATAGGACAGGCCGAGATTGGACAGCACGGACGGATCGTCGGGCACGATCTTCAGCGCGCTCGCATAATACTGGCGTGCCTCGTCGTGGCGATCGAGCTGATCGAGCACGGCGCCCTGTGCCGACAGGATGCGCCAGTCCGGATCCTCCGGGGCGTGGGCGCGCCCGAGCACGTCGAATGCCTGCTGGAAATTGCCGTTGTCGGCGAGCGCCCGCCCGTAACCTGCGAGCAGCGCCTTGTTGCTGGGCTGCGCCAGCACCGCCTGCTCCATGACGGCGACGGCCTGTGCCCGCTGGCCGGTGGCGCGCAGCGCCCGGGCGTATTTCAGGGCGGCGTCGGTGTCTTTCGGATTGGAGCGGACCCGCTCGTGGTAAGTCGCGATGTCGCGCCGCGGATCGGCCGGGGACGGCGTGGCCTCCGCCGTATCGCCCAATGACCCGGTGATGTCTGACGGGCCCGAGGTCTGACAGGCGGCAAGCCCGATCAGCAGGACCATGGCAGATACCGAGCCCGCGAGCTGGCGCACGCGGCCTAAGGGTCGGCAAAGTTTTTCAGACATCAACGAGACTCGGAACAGCGAATGTTCCGGGATGCTCACAGCTTAACCCTAAGTTCCGGTTAAGGATGCCATCATCTCGCCGTCATCCGGCCCAGAAGCGGTACCGGATGCCGGGCGGCCAACCAGCCTGGCGGCTGATTCAGTCGACGAACTGGGCGCCGAATTCGTGCCCGATCCGCCAGGCCAGACGGCACTGACGCGGGCTGCCGGACGACAGGATGATGGTGAATTCCGGCGGAATCTCCAGATATTCGGCGATCACCTTGACGCCACCCGCCGAGATGTCGGTGATCATGCAGTCACGCGGCAACGACCCCGTGCCCAATTGAATTTTGGCGACGCTCCGGCACTCGCGGCGTTCGCTCTTGCGGCGATTCACAAACATTCTGATGATCCCCACGCCTTTCTGGGCAGCTTGCTGGCTGGACAGCTCTCTCGTTGCTACCGTGATAGCGGGGAAAGATTGGAAACTGCCTAGCGGAACCAATCGCAATTGAGCGGACATTTTCGAGGTTCATTTACCAGGCCCGCCCCCCGTTGGCCCCGCCGCCAGTCGTTTCCGACCGATTCCAACAGGAACAAAAAGGGTTGATCCCAGGTCATTTGGCGATAGCGTGGCCCCTTCGACTCGCATTTGCCGGGAAATCCAAGACGTATGGGAAGCCTTGTCCTGCTTGATCTGATGGGGGGCGTCGCGCTGCTGCTGTGGGGCCTGCACATGGTCCACAGCGGAATTCTGCGGGCCTTCGGGCCCGATTTGCGGCTGTTGCTGGCGCGGGCGCTGAAGAACCGGTTTACCGCCCTTGGCGCCGGCCTCGGTCTCACCGCCCTGCTCCAGAGCTCGACGGCGACCGCGCTGATCACCAGTTCCTTCGCCGCCGAGGAGATCGTCAGCTTGGTGCCGGCGCTCGCGATCATGCTCGGCGCCAATATCGGCACCACGCTGATCGTGCAGGTGCTGTCGTTCAACGTGGCGGCCGTGGCGCCGGTGCTGTTCATTGTCGGCCTCGTCGCGTTCCGCAGCGGGCCGCGCTCCCGGATCAAGGATCTCGGCCGGGTCTCGATCGGGCTTGGCCTGATGCTGCTCGCGCTGCACATCCTGCTCGACACGATGGCGCCGGCCGAGAATGCGCCGGGCGTGCGCGTGTTCCTGAACGCGATCACCGGTGATCCTGTGCTCTGTATCCTGATCGGCGCGGTCGTCACCTGGCTGGTGCATTCCAGCGTCGCCAGCGTGCTGCTGGTGATGTCGCTGGCCTATTCCCAGTTCATCTCGCCCTATGCCGCGTTCGCGCTCGTGCTCGGCGCCAACCTCGGCAGCGCCGTCAATCCATTGCTGGAAGGCGCGCGGCGCGACAATCCGGCAAGCTACCGGCTGCCGGTCGGCAACCTCGTCAACCGCGTCGTCGGAATCCTGCTGGTGGCGCCGTTCCTGCGGCCGATCACGGAAGCCATCTACACCTGGCAGCCCGATCTCGCCAAGGCGACCGCGCTGTTCCACATCGCCTTCAACGTCGCGACCGCGCTGCTGTTCATCGGCGTGCTCGACCAGATGGCGCGGCTGCTCGAGCGGCTGCTGCCCAAGCGGGCGCAGGCGACCGATCCGTCACGGCCGCGCTACCTCGACGAAGGCGCGCTGGAGACGCCCTCGCTCGCGCTGGCCGATGCCGCGCGCGAAGTGCTGCATATGGGCGACTACACCGAGGCGATGCTGCGCAAGGTGATGGCGGCGATGATGACCAACGATCGCGCTTTGGTCGACCAGGTGTCGAAGATGGACAACACCGTCGACCGCCTGAACGAGGCGATCAAGCTTTACGTCACCAAGCTCACCCGCGGCAGCCTCGACGAGCGCGAGGGGCAGCGCGCCATGGAGATCATCGCGTTCGCGATCAATCTCGAGCATATCGGCGACATCCTCGACAAGAATCTGAGCGAACTCGCGACCAAGAAGATCAAGCATCGCCTGCAGTTCTCTGCCGAAGGCGCCGACGAATTGTCGGCGTTCCACAAGCGCACAATCGATTCGCTGCGGATGGCGTTCGGCGTCTTCATGTCCGGCGACGCCAACGAGGCACGCAAGCTGCTGATCGAGAAGGCGGCGCTGCGCGCGGCCGAACTGGCCGCCGTCGAGCGTCATCTGGAACGCCTGCGCGAAGGCCGGCCGGAGACCATCGAGACCACCTCGCTGCATCTCGACGTGCTGCGCGACCTTCGCCGCATCCACTCGCATATCTGCTCGGTCGCCTACCCCGTGCTCGATGCCGCCGGCGAGACCGCAACCGATCGCGAGAATGCGGCGGACGCGGCCGAACTTCCGGCACCCGGGCGGCTCTGATCGAGGCGTCTTCGAGGTCAGGTCGGCGGCCGGTGCTCGGAGCCGGGATGCCGTGGCGGCGAAGCGGAGACAGCGGCAAGCTGGTCGATGCTGTCACGCTGGCGATCGAAAGCCCCAAGGAGATCGCCTTGCAGCAGTCGGCCGCCTGACAGCTTCATGCGCAGCGGATCGACGTTGCGACCGTTGATCCGCACCTCGTAATACAGATGCGGTCCGGTCGACAGCCCGGTCGATCCGACATAGGCAATCGTCTCGCCCTGACGCACGCGGTCTCCGATCTTCAGGCCCGACGGAACGCTAGCGATGTGGGCATAGGTCGTCTCATAACCGCGATCGTGGCGTATTCGGATGAATTTGCCGTAGCCGCGTTCGTACCCCTCAGTCTCGACGACGCCGGCGCCCGCGGCCGCGATCGGCGAACCGTAGGGTGCCGCATAATCGACGCCCTCATGGAAACGGCGGTCGCCAAGGATCGGATGAATCCGCCAGCCGAACCCGTCGCCGAGGCGCCCGCTGACCACCGGCTTGCGCAGCAGGAATTTGGTGATGGACTGGCCGTCCTCATCATAAAAGTCGGAGCTGCCGTCATCCGGCGCCGTGAAGCGGTAGTACCGCCGCGTCTGCCCGCCTGCCGTCAGGTCGATGAAGACCAGCTCCGGCTGGCCGAGATCGTTTGGCGCATAGATGATCTTGGCCGCGTCGGCATCGCCGAGCGGCGCGTCGAGGTCGAAATCGCGGGCACAAAGCCGCATCAGTTCGGCAACGATTCCTTCGTCGACGTGGTTGGAGCGCGCCAGCGCGGCGAGGCCGTCGCGCAGCGTTTCGCCGGGGACGGCATGCGTGTCGATCGACTGGCGCAGCAAACTCTCGCTCCGCGAGGAGGCGTCCGGCTGCTCGGGCACAATGACCTGGTATTGGCCGCCATCGGTACGACCGACAGCGAATACAGTGGAATCCGCCCGTTCGATCGACACTTTCGCGACATGGCTGCGTGGCAAGCTGCCCTCGCCGCTCTGTTCAACGATCGTGATCCTCTCGCCGCCGGACAGTGCCGCTTGAGAGCCGGCCGACGGGAAAGCGGCAAGCACCGCCGGCGCGTCCTCCGTCGCAGCGGTCAATGCCCGCAGAATGGCCGACAGCGTGTCGCCGGCTCGCGCGATGATGACATGCCGATAGTGGCGAGGCGACGCGGCAGATTTCGGCAGGTTGGTGACGTTGACCGCGTCACCGATCGGAGCTGTCGGATGCGGCGGCACGTCTTCATCGGCTGCGTAGGCGCTGGCGCCGCCCGGCAGCCCGCGGCGTGACGAAGCTGTCCGGATGATGAGTGGCAAGTCCGACAGCGCAGCATCTGGCGAGCTTGCGCGCTGCTGATCCTTGCCGTCTGCCGGCACATCGCGACCGCGTTCCTGCTGCGGTTCGGGATTGATCTCCGCGAGCCGCGCGGACACGCGGGTGAACGAACGGACCGAGCCGGCGTCGCTCAGCTGCTCGATCCTGAATGCGGAGCGATTGCCTTGCGCGCCCGGCTTCCGATCCAGCCGGTCGCCGCGCCGTGCCTCGTCGACCACCTCTGCCGCGAAGCGCGGAACCGAAACGATCGGCGAGACCGCGAATCGTGCGTGATAGCCAAACGTCCCGCGAAGCGCGCCGCCGAGCAGCGCGACGGCGGCGGCTCCGATTAGGACCGTCCCCGCCATCCAGCGGAGACTGATCGTGCGACGGTCCGGCAACTCGCCGTCGCCGCTCAGCGGCGGCGCGTCAAACGGCAGGACATCGCGGGCGCTCGATGCTTGACCACCCGCTTTCGTCGCTTCGCCACGGCCGTTCATCAACGCCCCTCATCCGTTGGCGCAGGGACTCGGGATGCCGCCACGCCCACGGCAAGCGGTAGATGCCATACGCCTTGGGGCGATTGTTTGACCGCCGTTCAGATTCGGCCGCAATTGATGAAGGGGCTGGGGGTGATCACGACGATCAGTTCTCGAGCGTCTTCGAGGCACGCCCGCGGTTCTTCAGGATCAGCATGATGTTGCGGACATAGATCAGCGTCGCTAGGCCCTGCCCGATGATGATGACCGGTTCGCGCTTGGCTAGCCCATAGATCAGCGTCATCAGGCCGCCGCCCATCGAAAAGAACCAGAACGCCATCGGCACCACGCTCTGGCCGGCGCGCTCGCTGGAGATCCACTGCACCAGGAAGCGCGCGGTGAACAGCAGTTGCGCCACGAGGCCGAACGCCAGCCAGAAATCGAACTTGGCGACGAACGTGTCGTAGAAATAGGCGCTCAGCGCCTGGCCAAACTGAATCAGCATCACTTCACCTCGGTGCGGCGCGTCACGTCGGAGACATTGGTCACTTCAGTGACGGCCGGCGTCGGCTTCTTGCGGCGGATCAGCCACCACACACCGGCGAGATCCATGATCCCGATCCAGAGCCGGTCGAAAAATCCGTAGTTCGAGACGCCGGAATGGCGCGGGCGGTCGACGACATCGACATAGGCAATCGCCAATCCCTCGCGGCGGACCAGCGCCGGAAGGAAGCGATGCAGCCCGTCGAAGTAAGGCATCGCCAGGAACACGTCGCGCGGAAACGCCTTCAGGCCGCAGCCGGTGTCGCGGGTGCCGTCGCGCAGGATGGCGCTGCGCACAGCGTTGGCGATGCGCGATTGCAGCTTCTTGAAGCCGGTGTCCTTGCGGCCGACGCGCTGGCCCGCGGCGAGACCAACGCGGCCGTTGCCGCTTTCGATCGCCGCGATCAGCTTGGGCAGGAAGGCCGGATCGTTCTGGCCGTCTCCGTCGAGCGTCGCCACGATCGCCCCACGCGCGGCACGCACGCCGCTGCGCACGGCGGCCGACTGGCCCGAAGAGACCGCATGGCGGAGCTGCCGGAGATTGGGCCGCTGCGCCATGATCGCGCCGAGCCGCTCGCCGGTCGCGTCCGTCGAACCGTCATTGACGTAGATAATCTCGTAGGCCCAACGGCCGTCGAGCGCGGCCGCGATCTCGGCGATCAGCGGCGCGATATTGTCCGCCTCGTTGCGCACCGGCACGACGATGGAGACGGCGACCGGCATCTGGTCGGAAACAGGCAATTCGGCACTCGTGGTTGATGAAGGGCTCGCGGCTGGAACCCGCCCGATCCGGCCGCCGGGCGACCGCTTTTATGGGGCGAAGGCGCTCCTCGCAACCCCTTTGAGGCGCCCTTCCGATGGTCCCGGCAAGGCCAAAACGGTGCCATCGCGACTGATGGCGAAACCAAGGCGGCGGGCGGCGAACCAGTAGCGCACGGCTATGGCGCCGATGACGCCGACCAGCGCGCCGGCCACCACGTCGCTCGGATGATGCGCCAGCAGTACGAGCCGTGTCGCGATGATGATCAGCGCATAGACCAGCATCGCGACCCGCGCGCGCGGCCACACCGCCGAGACGGCAAAAGCCAGCGCGAACGCCGTGATCGAATGGCCCGAGGGAAAGCTCGAATAGGCTTCGGTGCCGGCGAAATGCTGGAAGTTGAACGCGTTGGCCTTGCCGCCGACAAACGGTCGCCCGCGGCCGACGATCCACTTGAGCACCTCTCCCACCGCCACCGAGAGCGCGACCGACAGGAACAAGTATTGCAGCCGCGTCCCCAGGCCAAGCAAAGTGGCGCGCGGCACGCCGCGCAGCGCAGGCGCCGCCAACGCGACAATGATCAGCAGCAGACCGAGCGCGCTCAGCACATACTCGTCCTTGCCGAAATCGGTGAGCACCTTTACCCACCAGAGCCCCGGCGTGCCGCGTGGCGGCATCAGGCTGATTTCGGCGACATCGACCGCATACATCAGCGTGATGATCACGGCGCCGACGAGGACGACGAGCAACAGCACGTGGCGCGCCGAACGCCGCGCCGCCTCGGCCCGTCGCGAGTGCGACGGCGCGCGCACGAGCTGTGCAAGAGACAGCCAGACCAGCGTCAGCAATCGTCCGAAATAGTTGGCGGATTCCGGGTTGGCTGGCTGCGCCGACATGTCACTCCGTCCCTTCGGAACGGAAGATCGCGATCGAGACCGCCTTGCCCTGCGAGATGTTGTAGCCCTCGATGCGCACCGGCGCGTTGTAGCGCAGGCCGATCGCCTCGGCGCGCTGCACGAAAGCGCGCTCCGAGCGCTGTTCGATCAGCGCGAAGCGGCAGGAGCCTTGCCCGAGGAAATCCGCGGCGCCCGAGCCGTCGGTGAGCAGCGTCGAGGTATCGGTCATGAAGACGAGGCTCGGTTCATGGAAACCGGCGGCCGCCGCCTTCGGGCCGACGCAGGTCACGTTGCGCAATGCGCGTGCGACCTCCTGGCTCGGAAACACGGTGGTGAGCCGCGGCAGCACCACGCCATAGGTTGCGCCTGCCATCAGCGCCGCGGCGATCACCGCGTTGAGCAGCGAGCGCTCGGCACGGCTGTCCTCGAACATCCACCACGCGATCAGGCCGAACACCATCGCCACCGCGAACAACGGCCAGGCCGGAAACACCGGCTGATGGATCGCCTTGATCGCGCCGACGATCACCAGCACGGCACCGAACGCGGGGATCGCGAACCACCAGGCTGCGCCACGGATCAGCCAGGAGCGCGACAGCACCCGCCGCTCCAGCGCGCCCACGGTGAGGATCGCGATCGCCGGATAGAGCGGCAGCACATAGTGCGGCAGCTTGGTCAGCACCGCCTCGAACACGATCCAGGACGGGACCAGCCAGGCCAGCAGGAACTGGGCGCCCGGCTCGCGCCGCGCGCGCCAGATCGCCGGCGCCGCCATGCCGGCGAGCGGTGCACCGGGCCAGAACGTGATCCAGAACAACAGGAGATAAAGCCCGGGCGGCGCGCCGTGGGATTCCTGCGCGCCAAGCTTGCTCAGCATGTCGCCGCCGACCGAGTCGGCAAAGAAGGTCTCGCCGGCACGCAGGAAGATCAGCACGAACCACGGCAGCACCAGCACCAGGGTCCACATCAGGCCCCACACCGGGCGCATGCGCCAGAACCACGCCGCCGATCGATCGAGGACAGCAAGCCCGGCCATCGCAAGGCCGACGAACATCAGGATCAGCGGCCCCTTGAGCAGGATGCCGACCGCGAGCGCGGTCCAGAAGATCGCAGGCGGTGCCCATGAGGGATGGGCCGGATCCTCACCGCGCTGCCAGGACAGATAGACGCGCGCCATCGCGCCCATCGCCGCCGTCACCGTCAAGAGCAGCATCGCGTCGGTCTTGGCGAGTCGCGCCTCGGCCCCGAGCAGCACGCAGCTCGCCATCATCAAGGCGGCCAGCACCGCCCCCTGTCGTGTCACGAAGGCAAGCGCGGTCCAATAGGTCAGCAAAACGGCGCCAATGGCGCCGATCAAGGACGGCAGGCGGTAGACCCAGATTCGGACCTGGGCGCGCGGCACCCCCAGCGCGGTGATCGTCTTCAACGCCGCCGCCTGCATCCAGTAGATGCCGACCGGCTTCTTGTAGCGGACGTCGTCCTGGAAACGGATGTCGACGAAATCGCCGCTCTCGACCATCTGCTTGGTCGCCTGGGCAAAGCGCACCTCGTCGCGATCGATCGGCGGGATGGTGAAGAAGCCCGGCAGGAACAGCACCAGACAGGTCAACGTCAGGAATACGATCGAACGCCATTGGCTGGCCGTTGCGAACTCGAACGCCATGAACAGCCTGCGGCTCGAATGCGCAGGTTTTACAGACTGTTGCCCTGCTCCAAAGCGCCGGGGTTGGAGGCCATCCACCATGGGTTTCGCATACGATGAAACCGCAGCGCAAACAACCGTGCAGTTCCGCTTTCCCGCGCGATCATTGCACGCGGATCACACATCATTGCACTCGGATCACAACGGTATCCACGGCACCCGTCGCGTCGATCACGGTGAGCCGCGCAAAGCCCGGCCCGGGCGGCTCGATCAGGCGCTGGCGCCGGCTGTCGATGTCCCCGACTGAGACACCGTTCACCAGGACCGTCAATGGCAGCACGCCGCCGGCGACCTTGACCGGCATCGGCGCACTACGTCCGCCCTCAGATTGATCGACGTCGATGCGCGAGCCATTCAGCGGAAACTGGATGTGCGGCGCCTGGTCATTGCCGCTGCGGACCAGTTCGCCGAGCGGCCGAAACCGGCGCAGCGGCGGCGGCAGCTTTGCATTGGAGGCGACCAGCACACCGCGCGGCGGCTTCGGCAACGCCGCCGGGATCCTGCCGGTGCGCGCAAAGGCATCGAACAGGATCGGCGCCGCCGCGGTGCGGCCCACCAGGCCCGGCACCGGCGCGCCGTCCGGACGGCCGACCCAGACCCCGATCGTGATGCGGCCGTCGAAGCCGACCGACCAGGCATCGCGATAGCCGTAGCTGGTTCCGGTCTTGAAGGCGATCCGGTTGTGCACGCCGTTCTCCGGCGGCGGCGTACCGAGCAGGACGTTGCCGACCTGCCAGGCCGCAGCCTGGTCCATCAGCCGCATGGTGTCGCGGCCGTCAGTTTCCTGCATGATCTCGCGCAGCGGCTTGGTCGCGCCGAGCCGCGCCAGGCCGGAATAGAGCTGGGCGAGGTCCTGCAGCGTGACACCGACGCCGCCGAGACCCATCGCGAGCCCCGGCGCTTCATCCTTCGGCAGCACGAGATTGGTGCCGGCCTGCTTCAGCCGCGACGACAGACGGCTGGCACCGACCCGGTCGAGCAGCGCGATCGCCGGCACATTCAGCGACAATTGCAGCGCCTTGCGGATCGGCACCGTGCCCTGGAACGTCATGTCGAAATTTTCAGGAGCATAGGTGCCGAAGCGGATCGGCCGATCCTCGATCAGACTGTCGGGATGGACAAAGCCGTCCTCAAAGGCGAGGCCGTAGATGAACGGCTTCAAGGTCGAGCCCGGCGAGCGCACCGCGCGCGTCATGTCGACCTGCCCCGCCCGCCGCTCGTCGAAATAATCCGCCGAGCCGACGCGCGCGAGCACGTCGCCTGATTCATTGTCGACCACGATGATCGCGACCGAGACGTCGGGCCCCTGCGCCATGGCGCGGTCGCGCGCCAGCGCCTCCAGGTTCCGTTGCAGCGTGGCGTCCAGCGTCAGCTTGATGACGGGCATGTCCTTCATCGTCGCGATCGCCTGATCGGACGAATGCGGCGCCAGCATCGGGATCTGCCTGCGCAGCTTGGGCACCGCGGTCGTCCTGGCCTGCGCCGCATCGTCCTTCGACACCACGCCGTCCTCGACCATGCGGTCGAGGACGCGGTCACGCGCAGCATGGGCGGCTTCGGGAAAGCGGTCGAGCCGGCGCCGCTCCGGCGATTGCGGCAGGGCAACCAGCAGTGCGGCCTCGGCAAGCGAAAGCCGCTTCGGCTCCTTGCCGAAATAGGCGATCGAGGCGGCACGGATGCCTTCGAGATTGCCGCCGAACGGTGCCAGCGCCAGATAGAGATCGAGGATCTGGTCCTTGGAGAGCTGCCGCTCCAGTTCAATCGCGCGCACCATCTGCCGCAGCTTGGCGTAGATCGAGCGCTGGTGCCGCGGCTCGATCAGCCGCGCCAGCTGCATCGTGATGGTTGAACCGCCCGAGACGATATGGCCGCTTGTGAGAAGCTGGAAGCCGGCGCGCGACAGCGCCAGCGGGTCGACGCCGTGATGCTCGTAGAAGCGCTTGTCCTCATAGGCGAACAACAGCTTGAGATAGCCGGGATCGACCGCCGTCTTCGCATCGACCGGCACCCGCCAGCGGCCGTCCGCCATCGCATAGGCGCGCAACAATTTTCCATTGCGATCGACGACCGTGGTCGAGACCTGCTGCGCCTGCGCGAGCGGCAGCGCACCGAGCGAGACCACCCAGCCGGCGAAGGCGCTGGCTCCGACCAGCGTCGCGACGGCAGAGATCGCCAGGACGGTCCTGATCCGTCGCCAGCGCGATCCGCGTTCCGGTGCTGTCCTCAACGTCGCGCTCATTTCGCCGCCTTCACCTCGACCGCGCCGGTACCGCTGCGGCCGTAGCGCGAGGGATTGTACATGTCCTCGACATAGGCCTGCGGCAGCACATATTTGCCCGGCGACACCGCACGCACGACATAGGCAACCGTGAACACCGACTTGTCGTTGGCGCCACGGTCGATCGCCGCGGTGAAGCGGTCATCGCGGAATTCGGTGTTCTTCGGCTCGACGCCGTCCTCGATCCATTCCAGCGTGCCGGAATCGCCAGATGACACCAGGTTCGGGTTGTCGATCTCGAGTCCGGCCGGCAGATAGTCGGCCACCATGATGTGACCGAATTCCGGCTTGGCTTCCGTGACCTTCAACACGACCGCGAAGCGGTCGTTCTGTTTCGCCTTGGTGACATCGGCCGGCTTGCCGTCGAGCGTGAAATAGCTGCGCTCGATCTTGAACCCGTTGGACGCCGCAGGCTCCGGCGTCACCGGCGAGCCCGACACCGAGATCACCGCCTGCACCGGTGCGTCGCCGGTGTTGGTGATCTTGAGCGGCTGGCCCGTCATCTCCTCGGCCTTGTAGCTGCGGTAAACCGCGGTCTTGACCGCCTGGCCGTTGATGTCGAGCGCCAGCGTCTCCTTGGCGAGCGCGCGTGCCGCCAGCACCATCCACGCATTCTCCTGCGTCGAGGTGTAGGGCGACAAGCCCCGCGCCGCTTCCACCCGCAGCACGGCCTGCGTCAGCGTGGTGCGCGGCGCATTGCCCTCGCCCGCGAGCGAGACCAGCGCCGCCGCGTCGCGCAGCGCCGAGCCGTAATCCACCCGGCCGAACTCGATCACGGGTTTGGGGTTCAGCGCGTCGAGCGCGGCACCATAGACCCGCTCGGCCCTCGCCTTGTCGCCGACCAGGGCCAGCGCCGCGGCAAGCTGCGCCTTCGAGATCGGCGTCGCCAGATTGTTCAGTTTCGTGTCGGCGAGATAGCGCAGGTCGCCGATCGGCGCCGCGCCGTTGCGCGCGAGGACGTAGAGGCCGTAGGCCAGATCGCGGCCGCCGTCCTTCTCCGGCTCGTTGGCATTGACCACCGAGTTCCTGACGCGGTCGAGCGCGTTCTTGAACAGCACATCCGGCACCGCAAAGCCCTTTTCGCGGGCCCGCGTCAGGAAGTCGGTGACATAGGCATCGAGCCAGGCGTCGTCGCCGCCCGCAGACCACAGGCCGAACGAGCCGTTGGAGCCTTGTCGCGCCAGCAGCCGCTCGATCGCGTCGCGGATGCGCTGGTCGACCGCGGTGTCCATCGCGAGATGGGCGCCGGCGGCGAGATCGTTGACATAGAGCAGCGGCAGCGCGCGGCTGGTGATCTGCTCGGAGCAGCCATAGGGATAGCGGTCGAGCGCCTTCAGGATGCTGGCGGCATCGAGCGCGGTCGACAGGCTCGCCGAGACCGAGACGCTGCCGGTGCCCGGCACCAGATCGGAGAACATGTCCGAGGTCAGCGTCAGGCTCTCGCCCTTCGCCAGCGTGCGGATCGAGCGGCGCGCCAGCACTTGCGTCGCCGGCTTGACGTCGAGCGCATAATGCCGCGCCAGCGTCAGTCCGTTCGGGCCGGAAATATTGACATCGAAATCGGCGCGCCCGGCGCCGCCGGCCTCGAGGCCGAGCGACAGCGATGAACGCTGCTTGGCGGCCAGCTTCACGGTCGTGCTCGAATTGCCCGAGGCCTTGATCGGGCCGGTGGCCTTGACGCTGATGGCGTAGTCGCCAGCGGCGCCTTCGACATTGTCGATATCCATGCTGATGGTGCCCTTGTCACCGGTCAGCAGGAAACGCGGCAAGGTCGCGGTCACGACCACGGGATCGCGCACGATCACGTCGGTCGTCGCGCGGCCGAGCTTGGTGGCGCTCCAGGCCACCGCCATCACCCGCGCGGTGCCGGCGAATTCCGGGATGTCGAAGCTCACTTCCGCAGTGCCGTCAGGGCCGACCGTGACGATGCCCGAATACAGCGCCAGCGGCTTCTGCGTCGGCGGCGAGCCCTGCAACTCGGCACCGGCGGCGTCACCGCCGCTGCGGATCTGGCCGCGCGTGCCCTGCATGCCGTCGATCAATTGCCCATAGAGGTCGCGGATCTCGGCGGTCAGGCGGCGCTGGCCAAGATAGTAATCGTCCGGCGCGGGCGGCTTGTAGTTGGTCAGATTGAGGATGCCGACGTCGACCGCGGCCAGCACCACCTTGGCGTCCTCGCCGGGATTGAGCCCGCCGAGCTTGACCGGAATCTTCAGCGTCGAGCCAGGCCGCACCAAGGCAGGCGGCGAGAGCTCGACGGCCAGCGTGCGGGTCTTCTTGTCGATGCCGAACCATTTCAGCCCGATCGCGCGGCCGGGCATGCGCCCGGCGGCGGCATCGAGCGGACGGCGCAGCGTCGTCATCACATAGGCGCCGGTGCCCCAATCCTTGCCGACCGGCAGCTTGACCTGCTGGGTGCCCTCCTTGACGTCGACGCTTTGCGTCGTCAGCAGGCGATCGCCGAGCACATAGACCGTGACCTTGCCTGACGTGCGCGCATTGACCGACACCGTCATGGTGTCGCCCGAGGCATACTCCGGCTTGTCGATCGAGGTTTCGAGCAGGTCGGGCGTGTCGGCGCTGCCGTCGGAATACCAGCCGACATCGAACTGCACCGAGGTCACGGGCCCATCAGCATCGGTCGATTTGACGTCGAGCCGGTAGCGGCCGGGCTGCGGCTGGAAGGTCAGGCGCGTCGGCTTGTCGGCCGCGAGGTTGACGTCGCCGTCGGCAACGCGGCGGGTCGACTTGACCGGCTCATAGTTCCACGACGAATTCTGGCGGTACCACTGGTAACGCGATTCGAGCTTCAACAACTCGTAGCGCAGCCCGTCGCGCTGCAATTGCTTGCCCTCGGGCGCAACGAACACGACGTCGAATTCGGCCTTGTCGCCCTCGGCCACGCTTTTGTCGCCGAACAACGGCTTGACGCCGATCAGCGAGGCGCCAGGGGCAACCGGCAGCACGATCTTGCGCTCGACCGAGCGGCCGCCGGTCTCTGCCATGCGGATGTAGATCTGGGCCTCCTGCGGCCGGGTCGAGGTCGGCACCTTGTCGAGCTTGACCGGGAAGCTCGCCGCGCCATTGGCATCGGCCTCCGGCAGGTCCTCGATCGGGGTCCGCTCGTTGCTCGCGGTCTGCTCGTCGTCGACACCGAACTGGTAGCCGGCATAGCCGGGCCGGCCGTTCGCCGCCGGTCCGACCAGCATGTCACCCTCGAGCTGCAGACCCGAGGCCGGCGCGCCGTAGAGGAAGTGGCCCGAGACCTCAAGTTCCACTGGAACTTCAGCTTTGATCACCTTCTCCTTGCTGGTCAGGTCGAATTCGACCCGCTCGGGGATGTAATCCTCGACCATGAAGGTGGTCTCGCCGACCGACGAGCCCTTCGGGTCGGTGAAGACGCGCGCCCGCCAGGTGCCGGTCGGCACCGCGGAATTGAGCGCCAGCGCCAGCATGCGGCCGCCGGCGCCCTGGTCCGGCAGCACGGCGCGGCGGAATTCGACGCCGTCGGGCCGCTCGATCACCATTGTAAGGGGCGTCCCGGTCAGGGCGTTGCCCTGCCCGTCGCGCAGCAGCGCGGTCAGATAGACGGTCTCGTTGGAACGGTAGACGCCGCGCTCGGCGTAGACGAAGGCGTCCGCACCGGCCGGGATCACCCGGCCGGCGACGCCGCGATCGGTGAGATCGAAGGCATTGGTCTTCAGGCTCAGGAAGGCGTACTCGGACTTTTCGCCCATCACCGTGAGCAGTGCCGGCGACAGTCCGCCCTCGCCGCGCGCCAGCCCCTGCTCGAACAGCACATGACCGGCCGCATCGGTCTTGCGGGTGGCCAGGATCTCGTTGTTGCGGGCGACCAGCTTCACCTCGGCATCGGCGACCGGCTCGGTCGAAGCCAGCGAGTTGACGAAGACGTGGATACCGTTATTGCCGGAGAACGCCGACAAGCCCATGTCGGAGACGATGAACCATTGCGTCGCCAGGGTGCCGTCGTCGTCGCTGCCCGGCCCCTTGGCCGCGGCGGTCATGACATAGACACCGGGCTGCAGGTCGCCGAGCGCCTGATCGACCGGAAACGCGGTGACGACGTCCTGGTTCAGCGTGGTGGCGGTCGCGAGCTCGCCGGACCACACCTTGACGCCGCGCTGGTCACCGAGATCGGACAGCTGGTAGCGGCTCAGCGTGCTCTGGAAGTCAGAGTCGATCACCGTGTTGATCAAATTGCGGTCGCCGATCCGGAACACATCCACCGTGACCGCTGGCGTGTTGACGCTGACCACCGGGATACCGCGCTGTCCGGTCCGCGGCAGCACATAGGCCCGCCCGGTGAAGCGCACGAACGGCTTGCGGTCGCGGACATAGATGTTGAACTCGGCCGATTTCGGCAGCGTCTCCTTGACAGTCGACGGCAGGCCGGCGCGCAGGTTGATGTTGTAGCGCTCGCCATGCTTCAGCCCGTCGACGCAGAGCTGCTGGCCTTCCGCCGACAGAGCCGGCTTGTCGGTGCCGGCGAGCGCGAGGTACGGCGCGAAGTCGACGCGCTTGGCCAGCTCCTCGGAGAACTGGAAGCAGGCCCGCGGCGAGGCGGCGTCGGAATCGACGGTATAATCGAGCAGCCGGAAGCCGTGCTCGTCGCGCATCTTCTCATATTGGCCTCTGATATCGGCGACCTCGCGCTGGTCGAGCGACAGCCGCAACGCGTCGAGTGCCGGACGCCACAGCTTGCGCTCGGCGAGCGCCTTGCCGAGCACGGCCAGTGCGTCGGCCTCCTCGCCGGCATTGCCGGCGCGCTGATAGGCGATGTAGGCGGCGGTCGAGGCGCGCTCCATCAGGAAGGTCTGCTCGCTGGAGCTGGCGGAACGGATCTGGAACACGGTCTTGGCGAGCCGCAGCCAGTTGGCGCCGTCCTCCGGCGCGGTCGCCGCGATCTGGCCAAGGATCGTGAGCCCGCCCCGGAAATCATTGCGCCTGAAGGCGGCGTCCGCGTCGGTGCGCAAGGTCGCGGCCGACTTGTTGACCGCGCCGGCCTCGCTCTTGATCTGGGCCTCCAGCTTGATCGCGGAATCGGCGAGATCGTCGCGCTTGAACGCCTTGTCCGCGGCCTGCGCGTTCACCAGGGCGAGCGCCAGCATGGCGCAAATCGCGGCGGCACGAACCAATCCGATCATGATGGAGCTCCTGAACGCCCCCGCGGTCGAGCGCCGCGTTGGGACAAAAATGCGCGAAACGGTGACGGAGTGAAGGCGCAGACATGAACGGACGACATCGTCGCAGCTCGCATTGCCGACATTCCTTCGACCAGCCCCGGCGGCCACGTCAATGGCGGCTCGGCGGACTGGCAGGCCAATGCAGGACGAGGACCCCTGCTCGCCTTTTGTCGCGCGACCACAAAAATCGGTTCGGCCGGGCTTGGCGGAACAGCGGATTTTTCATAATGGCGGTGCTACAAGGCCGGCACGGTCCCGTAGCTCAACTGGATAGAGTAGCGGATTTCTACTCCGCGGGTTGCAGGTTCGAATCCTGCCGGGATCGCCACGACTTATGCCGATAAAATAAGGGTTTCTTGCAGTTTCGGCTTCGTTCCGGTGCCCGTTTTCGTGTTGCAGGGCGTTGCGAGCCGACACCAGCAGAATCAACGCGTTACGGAAGACTACCAATCACTCCGCGCAACACGGGTGCAACACAGCGAGTTCTCGTTTCGATCGCGGACCTACTATTGCTGGCGGCCGCCTGGATGCTTACGTCCCAGGCGCCCAGGCTCTGGGCCGAGGCAACGTTCATACTTGAGGGGTTGCGATGGGTTTTTTCGATGAACTGCGTAAGGACTCGCCACTGCACCGTGCTCACATCATCGATGACAATACCTTTAAAATCACCGCTGTCGACGAGGGCATGAACGCTCTGGGTGCGTTTCAGCGCGTGGTTCATGACACGATTCGCCATGAAGGCGAAGACGGCTACCAGATAGTGACCAAGAACCGTAACACTGGGCATTCGCTTACAGGCCCGATCTATGACTTCATGGTGCTTAAGCGCGATTGAAGCTGCCCGCCAGCATGAACCGGCGCGTTGGCGCGCGCTCTGCAGTTAAGTTGATGCTGGGGATTTCAGTGTCCCAGTTCGGGAAGGAAACGCCGCCGGGCATGTATTTTTGAGACCGGCGGCGTCTTTTCCTGACAAACAATCGGAGATTTTCGGCCGCGGCGGCAACTGGCCCCCGCGTATACGATCTCGCAAGATTAGACCGAGAAGTTGGAGACCATGCAATCGAGAGGAGGTTCCTATGACCAAACTTTTGAGTGCTCCGGAGAAACTTCAACGCCCTCAGGCAAAGCCAACGAGCGCGGGATAACCACACTCTCCCGGACTAAGAAGGCGGCATCGACAGAACGTCGGCCCCGTAGAGAGAACCCAGATGTGGAGAACGAGAGGTCGCCCCGATTGGCGGCCTCTCTGCTTTTGACCGAAGGTTGTCGGCGCCCGGAGACGTTGGGACCGCCCTCATGCCTGCCCGATCTCATCCTCCTCGAGCACTGGCCATTCCGGCATCGCGTAGCCCGTCACAGCAATGCTGCCTGAGAGCCCGCAGAATTCAGCGACCGCAATGAAGAGCTGCTGAAAAGCGGCCTCGTCCTGGAAGTAAAATTCGCCACTGCTCGCCTGAAGCGGCTCGATTCGCCAGAACGCGACAAGGGCCTTAGCCTTGAGCCCCGCGAGCGAGGTGACGGGCAGCTTATCGATCGCAGTGGCTAGCGGCATGATCTCTTGTTCGAGCTCCGCCAGGCTCTCGAGCGCCTCCCCGACGCGTATCCTGGACAAGGCTTCCTCGAAAAACTTCCCCTTTTCGGTTTGGGTGCGCTTGTTTTCCGTATCCCAGACGTCAAACGGCACGCCTTCACCGAATCGCTCGTCCGTCTCCTTGTGCGCCTGCACCTGCCGTCGCGCCCATTCACCGTGCCGCGCGTAGTACTCACGAACCAGCGGCTCCAGTTTTGCGGAGAGCTCGATCAGCTCGGCGTCGACGCTGGGCCAGCCGGCCGGCAGCGGTGGACATTGCGCCTTGCGTGGGTGGTGCCGGCCGCAATCATGCTCGTCGTTGCGCCAATCGACCCCCACCAGATCCAAAACCGCAGCCGCTCGAGATGATGGCTGGGGATCGCTTCTCCAGTCCGGATTGCGCAGATGCCAGTGAGCTCCGGCGTTGTCGAAGAATACGATCTTCTCGGCCATCGAGCCGAGCTGCGGCCAGATCTCATTGCAGAGAATGCGCCGCTCCATCTGAAGCCAGGCCGCATAGGCATGCATGGCGCGGATATCTGGCGCTGTCGGCATCGCAGGCGAGGGTACCGGGACGGCAGCCGCCGCTGCGAACGAAACGATCTTGTTCATCATAGATCTCCTGCTCATTGCAGCCCCGGCTGAGGGAATCTGCGACGCGCCGGATGGTTCACCCACGTTTTTGACTCCCTGATCCGCGTCCGGGCGGCTATCGGGAATCAATTGCGGCGACGACAATTGTTCAGCGCCCGCGGCGCTGTTGCTCAGTGCCTTCATGGATCGCGCCCTCCGTTACGCCGTCTCGAGAATGCGGCAGGTCTCGGCGGCGCCACCATCCAGACGGCGCGGGCGGTCGGTCTCGACCAGGTCGCCAGTCAGACCGTCGTCTTCGGCGCGACGAAAGGCAGCCGCAACGAACGGATCGCGGAACAGAGAGGACAGTTTTGTGCTATGATTTGCGGTAGCTCGGGCCATCTGAAACCTCCGGTGGCTCTGGGTTAGAGCCGGAGTGGAAGTTGCTGCTTCCCTCCGGCTTGCTTTTCTGATACCAAATAATCATGAAGAGCGCAAGAAAAATTGGTACCAAAAAATCAAGGGGCAGACCCGCTACCGGCGTAGGTGTGCAGATCGGCGCAAGGTGGTCGCCGGAAGTGCTTGAAGCGATTGACGATTGGCGCCGGAACCAAGCCGACCTGCCCGGCCGGCCCGAGGCCATCCGCCGGCTGGTCGAGATTGGACTAAAAGCCACGGCAAAATAAGCCGCCGGCATCACTCCTCGGTATCCTCGCGTTTCACACCAGCCCCAATCAAGCCGAGCGACAAAAGGGCGAGTGCCTTTCTGGCGGCGGAAATGGCCGTATCCCCTGCTGTTGTGGCACCTGGTGCCGATCCAAGCACTTCGAGCGCGGCCTTTAGACGATCGTCGACGGCATTATCCGACAGTGGTTGATTGTCCGGCATAAAGTCGCCCTACCCAAGCGGGACCGATCTTTGTCCGATGAGCATACTGGACGCAAACTCTTTAGCGCAGTTTTTCACGTGGTAGTCCGCCGGGGCGCATTGTGTGTAGGGCGGAAAACCCAAAGTTAAACGGCTTGCAAAGCGGGCCGCGTGGCAAAATGGAACCTGATCCGAATCAAGCAGGAGATATCCATGGTAAATCCACGCCACTTTCACATACCAGTGCCCCCACCCAATCCGATGTATGAGTACATGCGCCAACAAAACAACCAGGCGGGTGACGCTAAGGAGCGCCTGCTTGGGCTGATCAACGACTATCAGGAGCGAATGTCGGACGACGTCGAGATTGGCATAAGAGTTGCGGGATCAACATCGTTTCGACTTCGCGCAATCAGCGTATCTAACCCGGACATTATGATCTTCGATGGCATCGACGATAACGGAAATGAGGTTAGGTTGCTGCAGCATCATTCGCAGGTAGCAATTCTCTTGGAATCGATGCCCAAGCTGGGCACCGAGCCATTCAGGGTTGGCTTTACATAAGCAGCTTGACCAACCCGTGGGTGATCAGTTCGTACCATGATCGAGTCCTAGCGGCTTCACTCCGCACGCGATCAGCGCGATCATCAGGCCATGCCCTGGCGCCGCAAGCCCGCTCACTTCCTCCGCTACTGGTGTGGTCCCGTCGATCGCGACGCCGGTTTCAAGACGGTGCTGGTGTTCTGTGTCGGGTGCCAGCACCACAACGGCCGGCTGAAGCTTGCCGACCTTCCGGACTGGGATTGGGCGCACATCAGCGCTCATCTAAAGTGCACCGCATGCGGGAAGGTCGGCTGGGTCGATACGCGGCTGGACTGGGGTGAGGTCGTAAACTTCGCGAAGGGCATCTCCGGCTGATTCGCCAAACCGGCGTCGAGCGCCTATGTTCCGGTATGCCCATCACTCGAAAGTCAGGAGCCGATCACGTAGCCACCGCCCGAACCGCCACCACCGCCGCCGGCCGCGTCGTCAAAGGCGCTGACCAGCAGCCCGATGTAATAGTGATCAAGGCTGGAATTCGCATTGGCGAACGCGCCGGTCGATCGACTGATGCCGTATCCGCTCGTCCCCCATGGGTCAGATGCGCGATGACCGGCGCTACCCAGCGTTTTGTAATATCCGGTGATGTTGCCCGCGCCAGGCGTCATGACCGCGCCGAGTGGCTGGTTGGCTGTGGCTGAGTATGGCGTCGGAAATTCGATGTAAATCACACCCGGCGTACTGTTCAGCACAATCGTTTTTTGGGTCAGCGTCACACTCTTCTGCGCCACCGGTGTGCCGAGCGGATCGCTGTAGAGATTCAGCGTGAAGTCTCCCGAGGGCGCCGCCCAGCAATATATGCCACACACTTTCATCGGGAACGGCATCTGATAGAGCTGGCCGTACTCAGCCTTCGTTGAGCCACTATTCCAGATTCTCGAGTTGATAGCAGAGAGCACGTCGCTGCCGGCAATCCACCCATAAGCGCCGTCAGCGAATGTGATGATGATGTTCGGCATGAATGCCTGCTGTCCGAGATACGACGTTCCGTTATATTGCGCGACGGACGGGAAGATCGCGGAGCTGGAGTTCGGGCACGGCGAAGAAAAGTTAATGACGTCAGATCCACCCCTGGCAGTCATCTGAACGGCGAAAGCGACCAGATCACCATTTGCGATCGTCTTTGATCCGGTTGTCGGAACGCTAGTCTGCCACGCCGTGCCAGTAATCCCACCGCCGCCGCCCGTATAGGACGTTGCGACGTCGAACGTAATGACGTTTGAGACGTTAACTGCCCTACCTGGAGGCCCATTGCTGGTATCGACCGCAGCAAGCCCAACCGATACTGAGGTGCTTCCGCTCGCGAACGTAATCGTATCCGTTCGCCATCCGATTGAAGATGATCCTGTCGTATTTATCGTGTGCGAGCCGCCATCAGACGTCCTCACGCGGCCGACAATGATAGCGGCGGCGTTTACCGCACTAACATTGAACGACGAGGTGCCACTGCCTGGTTTCACGCTGGGATTTGGGCCAAGGTATGCATACGGACCCGGTAGTGACTGAAGCGTCATATGTTCTAGACTCCTTGGATTTTGAAACGATTTGGAACTTCGATAGATCAGCCACCGCTACAGCGGTGATCTGCCGGCCGCTTTGAGCCGGCGGCGCTCTTGCCTGTTCATGCCGGGCAACTGGATTACTGACGCTGCCGCGCGCAGTGGCGCCTCCCGCTCCAATCGCCACCTCAGCCAATCGATAGGCTGCGGCTCGATCTTTCCCCCGACCTTGTCCTCGTGCCACGTATGGATTTTTCGTTGCGTCACGCCCTTTCGGTCAACTGAGGTCAAAAGCGCGTAACCACCGACTACGTATCTCGGCGGCTGGCTGTTACCAAAAGGCTTGCGCCGCTGCAGCTCCATGAATTGCAGCAGGTCGATGTCGGGTTTAAGATTCTCTGTATCCAAGATCGAGAAACGCGCCTGTTCGAACTGCTCTCGCGAGGGCGTCGGACTGCACGCTATGTTCAAGGGCCAACCCTGCGCTACCAGTCGAAATGGCGGGCAGCTTCCCGGGTTTTTTCCGTCGCGCTTTTCCCAGTCATCGACGTTCTCGAGCCAGATCGTAAAGCCCTCGGCGCGGTTACGTCGATGAGACCAGCCTATCATCCAGGCCTCGCAGACAAGTCGGCCCCGCCTCGTGGTGTCGCTACAATAGGCCCGAAAGACATCCCTCATCAGGGATTCAACGCGAATGTCCGGCTTGCCGCGGAGTTCTTGGACCGGCCCGGGTACCGTCTGCGCGCCGTCCACGACTTCGTCAAAGGATGAAAAGTTTTCTCTGACCGCCGCGACCACGAAATCACCCAGGCCAACAGAACCCAAAGTAGAGATCGCGCAATTCAGCTCCGGCAAGAGAGTGCACTTGTCGCCGATCCAAGTGATCACGCCGTCGTCGAGATAAGCGGTCGCGTCCACCAGCAGGTGGCAGGCGTCACGCTGCTTGAGCCAAATGACTGCCGACACCGGCTGGCTTCCTTTCGGTTCTATGCTGAATTGCTTTGCTGCGGCCTACTTCGCGCGATTCTTCCGGCTTCGCGGCCATGAACAGGGCGAGTTGATCCTGTGAGGCTTCGACAGGCTTCTGGTTCAGGAGCCAAATCCGGTAGCGAGCATTTTCTTCTTGTTGGTCGGCGACCGCTTGCGCAGTGCTGATTTGCGCCTGTGCGTTCGCCCGCTGCTGCAGAGCAACGTTTTCTGCAGTGAGACCGTCAACACCTTCGCGAACGAGCTGATTATAAGTCGCCTCCGCCTGCGCGGCGGCTTGCTGCAGAGGTGTTCGCGCAGACGCGACAGCGAATTGGTCCCGCAAAGCAGCCAACTGCTCCTGCGCCGAGGAATTTACTTGAGCCTGTGCCGCCGCATAATTACTGGCCGACAACGCCAGTGCTTCTGCCGTCGTCTTCCCCTGGTCGAGGTAGTTGTTATAGTCCGCTGTGGCTTGCGCCGCCATCTTCGCTGCTCCGCCAATAGCCTCGTAAACTGGCAGCTGATTTTGCGCAGCCTGCAGTGCCATCGCCGTCGACTGCCCGACTGCGCCCCACTGCGTGCCGATCGCAGCAACCCGCTGATTGTAAAGTTCAGCTTGGCCCTGCGCCTCTTGGGTCTTCGAGATGATATTCTGAATTGCTGTGATGGCAGCGTCCGCGCCAGGAGCCGCGACGCCGCTGGCTTTCGCGGTTTCCAGCGTAGCGAGTGCCTTCTTTAGATCCTCGATTTTATCGATTTGAGGATCAAGCTTATGGACGACATCGTCCGACGCCTTCGACAGGGCGTTTAGCTGGGCTCTGGCCGGGCCGGCATCGATGTCATGAAGTTTCTTGTTCAATTCGTCGAGTTGGGCGCCCATTTGGGCAACGCCTGCCAGCCCCTCGGGACCGCCCAGGTTCGTCAGGTCAGCGGAAGGTCCAAGAGCATTAACGGCGGTTGATTGCTGCTGCCTGAGTTGCTCCGGGCTAGCAATGGGACCATTCCCCGGACCGGGACCATTCTTGATGAGCGAGAACGTATTCGAGAGGAACTGATAAGCCTTGGTCAGGCCACCAACAGTGTCTTCCGCCTTCCTGTTCGAAGCAGCGACACCGTCGATCCATACCTGCAATGCTTGGGTTTTCGCTGACGCATCGAGCGAGCCAGCGGCCTGTAGGTCCAGAGAGCGGATGTAATCCAAGGTCGCTGCGTTCAGCGAACCATATGGCGCATCGAGTTTCTTGATGCCCTCGACCAAGTCTCCAGAAAGAGCGCTCGCAAAGTCCTTTGTTGCTTCAGTTGCATCCTTACCGGTCAGGAGTGCGTAGCCGCGCACCGCGTCGCCGGCTCCCTTGAGACTGCCGACAGCAACGTTTCCTGTCTTCGTCAGTTCAATGCCGAGACTGCGGGAGTCGGCAATCGACATTCCCATTGCGCTCGAATTGGCCTTGGCGAATGAATTGATATCGGCCGCAGTCGATCCAGTTCGCTCACCGATCCCGATTAGCGATCGATCGATCTGGTTCGAGGATTCTGACCAGCTATTCCCGAGGTATAGTGCGCCAGCAGCGAGGCCAGCCGCGCCACCGACTGCGAGCCGCATGGGCGTAAGGATTCCGCCGATCCAACCAGCAACCTCCTTGAGGGCCCCAGAGACGCCTCCCTGACCCGTTGCCGCAAATGACAAGTGGTTCAACTGTCCAGTCAATGCCTGCGTCGGCGGTATGCCCAGCAGAAGCTGCTCGCCAAAAGATCGGATCGAGTGGAATGCAGCCTGTCCTTGCGTGGAAAGGCCCCCGTGAGCAGCGGCAAGTTTTTCGGTAGCGCCTACCGAAGACTGGATCACTCCGTTTGCATCCGCAATTCCCTTTCGCATGGCATCGAAGGAGATAACGTTCTTCGACAGCGCCGCGTTGATGGAAGCACCCATTTGCGCGACTGTGCCGCTGGTGTCCTTGGCGGCGGCATTCGCTGCGGATATGCCCTTCGACATATCGCCGAATACGCTGACCGATGCCTTGGCCTTGCTGCTGAGGTTGTCAGCTGCCTTGCCAGCGTCATTGGCCGCCCCGGAAAACGCCTTCAGGTCCTGCGTCCCCGCCTTGACCTGCGAGGAATCAACACTCAGGCCAAGACTTGCAACTTCACCGCTCATCTAACTACCCGTTTCGCCTCTAGTGCTTTGCGACCTGTTCGGAGCCCACCCACGGAATTGGGGCAATGACATTGGCGGAGGTTTCAGCGAGCCACCGCGAAACCGCCAAAATGGCTTCGGTTCGCTCTTCGATCGTGCCGGCGGTAGCAGCCAGTTTGAGCAAAGCCAAAGCAGACGTTGCGCCTCTAACTAAGCAATTCCGTTGTATCTCGAGCTGCTGGCCGAGCACTGTCGTCGCGGCCAGCAGCTCCGTGAGATCCGCACACCGCTGGGAATCATCGGCCCTTGGCTTGGAGCGCTTTTTCATCGCCATTTGAGATTAGGCTCGGCCCGACATTCGCTTGCCCTTCACAGGCAATTCGACGGTGACACTGGCTTTCGTGCCGGACGGTGGCGGCGCGGCCTGTCTTGCAGTTGCGGCCTTCACATGGTTCTCTGTGGCGCTGGCAACCGCTTCAGTCGCAGCGTGGTGGTTCACTCCAGGGGGAAGTGCGTTTCTCATTTGCTGTGTCCTTTCGTTAAATCTAACTTCCGTGTTTTAGAATTCGGTCGAATCCGCCACTGAATCCGCCGGCCGCTACCGCGCTGATCGCGCTAGGCTCGATGTGCTTGTCAGCGCTTCGTCTGAAAGGCCTCCCATCACGCGACAGAATTCTGTGCGGGCTCATGCTTGCAAGTTGATTGAAGTCAAATGCGGTGCCGGGTCCTTGATCGGTCCATTGTCCGTCTTCACCTCGAGCAGTCATTTTCCATGCTCCATTAGGCCGCAGCCTTGCGTTGATTGAATTCGTCGAGCGTTTCCGCCTCGATTCCGTTGGCGAGCTCGTCGGCAGTCGGCTCCCGAGCCACGCCGCGCTCCAGATCGATTACGCGACCCTTGCGCAGCCATGGCACCTGCTCCCTGGCCTCGATCGGCGCTGCGGCCTCGTTGAACTGCTCGAGCGTCATCCCTGTATCGATTCGCGCGCTGTCGCGGGCAGCTTCCACCGCAGTGCTCGCGACGTTGATCGCGGTCTCCAGTTCGGCGATGTCGTCGATCAAGCTGCCGTGCTCCTCGCGCAGAGCTTTCTCCTTCAATGTGCCAATGTGTGTGTCCGCGACGCCGCTCATGGCAGCCGGCTTTTCAATGATGGCCATCCGGATCATCGGGTCGATGTCTTCGGCCCGGCTGATCTTGTCTCGCTCGGCCAGCGGCAAGCCACGAAGCCAGGTCCGGATTTCCATTCGCGCAATCGCCCCGGCTGCGTCGGTCGGATCGGGCTTCGGCAGCTGGAGACGGTTGCGCATCTCGTCCAATTCCTGCTTGGCCTTCGCGATTGCGCGGCGCCCTTGGTGAAAAACGGGCACGCCCTGATGCAGGATATGGTTGCGATGCTGGTCTTGCCGGCCCTGCTCGGTGTATCGGGCATCGGCCTGGAGCTGGCGGCCGATGCTCTCGGCAAGATCGACGGCGGACAAGGCGCCGAGATAGGCTTTTTCCAAACGCTCTACCGTGGAGCCCGGCTTTGACTTCAGATCCCACATCCGAATCGCCTGGTTGGTGCGAAGGGATGGCAAGAATTTTGGCCGTCCTTCCGGACTCGATGCCGATGCCGACACGCCATCCACCTGTAGAATCCGTCGCCGGCCTTTGATGCCGAACTTCTCTCCAACTGTAGTCATCGCCTGGTCTCCTAATATCGTGCAATCGTTGTCGCGAAACCGCCGGCCAACTCGCCCTCGGTGATCAACCCATCGTATTTGCTGGTTGGCTTCGGCGCGTCGCCACCAAGGCGGTAGAAGCCCTGAACGGCGCCCTGAGCCTGCTGTTTCGTCATCAGCTCAGTCAAAGCCCACACCAGCGCGTCTGCACGGTCGGGCGAGCCCTCGCCGAGATAGCCCTCTCCAGTCATCGCAGCGAGCTGGTCTTCAAGCTCGGTGAAATTGCCGGCGTGGCGAACCTTGTTCTGCTCGTACAGAGCCGCGATCGGCTCCGCGCGCTGGATCTTGCCCCTGCTCGCCGTCACCTCGCGGTAAGGGACGCTCGGATTAACCGTGCGGATGACGTGCTGAACCATCGCGCCGCCAAAGTTTCTTTCGGCAACGATGCGATCAGCTCTGAATTCATGATACGCCGCTACGGCGCGGGCACCCCACACAGCGGGGGAAGCCTTGATAGTGCGGTCGGCCAGCACATAGCCCAGCCCATCCCTGCCGAGGCCGGCAACAACAATGCCGACAGCGTCGCCGCCGTCCTCCTGTCCGGCAGTGCCCGATGGATCGATCGCGACGACAACGCGCTTTAGATCGGGAAGGGCGCCTGTGAACCGTGCCTTCTCGAGCAAATCCCGCGTCCAGAGAGCGCCCTGCACATCGTCCAGAAGCTCCGCGTTGAGCTCCTGACGGCCAAGCCGGGTGCCCTCATAACGGGCCTTGATGGCATCGAGGAACGGCCCAGCGAGGTTAGCTGCGTTCTCAAAGGTCGAGCCGCGCGTAACCACGACGTCCTTACGCTCGAGCAACTCCTTGATGAGCTTGAGCGGCCGTGGCGTAGTGGTAGCAATCCAGCGCGGGTGATCGCCAAGCCGAAGACCGAACTGAAGCATCGACCATGCCGCAGCCGGATCATTCCAGGCAGCTAACTCGTCAGCCCAGGCGAGATCGAACTGAGGGCCGCGGAGGCGATCGGCCTCCTCGCTTGAGAATGTATGGGCCACGGCGCCATTGGGCCACGTCAGCTTGCGCTTCGAGGGCTCATATTCCGGCCGGCACCAGTCGGACGAGATGGCCAGGAGGCCCGACTCGCCCTCTACCATCGTATCGCGAGCGTCGGCAGCGGTCGGGGCAACCATCGCCACCCGTCGCGCCCTGCCCGTCTCAACCTCTTCCTTGACCCACTCGGCACCGGTCCTGGTCTTGCCGAACCCGCGGCCCGCCATGACAAGCCAGCCATTCCAGTCGCCATCCGGCGGCAACTGCGACGGACGCGCCTTCGTGCGCCAGCCGCCATCAGCCAGCGTGTCGGCAAGCTGTGCGGCGAGACTACGCTGCGACATGGTCGATTACCTTCGCAGGGAGCGCCGCTGGTGCGTTGGTTGCGTCCAGGTCCCGAAGTGCCAGCACGACGGCTGCACGCGCATCAGGATGCGGCGCAAGGGCTCGGAGAATGGCCGCCTGCACCTTCATGAAGGCCGGATGTTCGCTGATCAGCGCAATGTTGTTGGTGACGTGGTAGGTGTTCGACCTGGCTAGATCGCCGAGCTCGCCGCTAACCCGCGCGATCGTCTCGAGCGTGGCCGTCAATCGGCCCGCGACGTAAGCAGCGCCCCTGCCGTCGCCGGCCTCGGTCATGTTGGCCATGACGCCCATCAGCACCGTTCTCACGGCGTGCAAGTGATCGAGGACAGATCCGCCCGTGTCCGCGGCCTTGGCGGCCAGGTCCTGCAACTGGACGGGTCCGGCCAGGTAGCCGGCCTTCATCTCGTCGCTGACGTGGTCGCGGTAGTGACGGTGGATCGCGTCACGGTGGACGCCGAACTTCTCTGCCAGGCTGTCGAGAGATGCCCCGCCCGCGCGCAATAGCTCAATGCGCCATCGTTCATCGTGGCGGCAGACTTGGCAACGTTGGGAGCGTGTGACGCCCATGGGCAGCGTGACTTTCCAGTACATCCGTGGAAAGCCCGCTCCGCTTGCGCGGCCATGGGCACATCGGCGAACCGATGCAGAGAATCTAGCGCGAAAAACTGTAGCGCTTCAACAGCCGCGATTACAAACGTCTACAATCGACGCAACACGGCAGCAACACGCCCTGCAAACCGTTGAGATGACTCGCCGATTTCGTGACCCACGGATGAGATATCCGATACTCACACCAAACCAGCGGGGGCGACTGCTCAACAACGGCTGCAAACATGCGTCGCGGGCAGCAGTTGATTTTGCCGATTTTGCCTGACCGCCGCTCTTGGTTACGGTGGTTACGGTACGGGTTACGTTACGGTTACGGTTCAAGCAGGTTACGGGGTTACGTTACGGTACGGCCCCCTATAAGGGGCCGTAACACGTAACCAACCTCGGCCCGTTTTCGTTGACGGTGCGGAAGCGCCTTAGCTTGAACTGCCCAGCTATCCGTTCCTGCTCTGGGGCATCATCGGGAACGGAGAAGAGGCCAGAGCCGACGCACCACTTTGTTTTATGCGCCTCGCAGATAAACCAATGGCGACCGGCTTCGTCATCGATATATCCGTCTTCCCTTCCGCAGAATGGACATGCACCGAAGTAGTCTGTCATGACTGCACCGCGTGCCATATGCCTGCGTATTCGCGAGCCAAGTTCCTGGCCTTCAGCGACCTGGCGATGTCGTGCAGGGTCGCTTTCCGCTTTTTGCCGATGTCGAGATCGCGAGCAGCGGCATTCCAGTCCTCCGTGGAGAGGCCGGCGGCGCCTGCGTCCCGCAGCAGCCCAAGCATGGTTTTCTGATTGGCGCTGAGCTTCGGCTCGCGCTTCACAGCAACTTGCGCCGAAACCTCCTCGCCACTGACGATGTTGACCGTGATTGGGTCGCCGTCTTCGTCAGAACCGAACTGGTGTATCTCAGACTTGAAGGAGAACAACGGCCCCTCGGCTAAGTCATTGGCCTTGGTTATGGTAGCCGTCTTGATCTCGCCACCAGAAATTTCCACCATCAGATCGACGTCGCCATAAAAGGCGTTTGAGCCTCGGGCGCCACGGGATTCGTCCTTCCCCGTATGGCCAACCAGGGCTATGTGCGGCCGACCGGTCAATTCCTTCAGCCGCTCCAGGTTGGTGAACAGCCGGCCCTGATCCTTTGCCTTGTCTTCGTCGCCGCCACCGGCCGCAATCAGCTTGGCGTGCGTATCAAAGATCACAACCGACAAGAACGTATCGGTGAATGCCTCGGCGTTCTTGATTGTGTTGGCGACCTTGGCGACGTTTTGAGGGGCAAGCAGGTCAATGGTCGCCGGAACGACAACGATATTGCGCTTAGGATCGAGCCCAAGCCGCTTAATCTGAGCCTCGATCCTGCGTCTGACCAGATCCGCGCGCTCGAGCGCGAAATAGATCACACCGTAATCGAAATGGCCCTTAAATTTCTTCCCGTGCCAATCCAAGCCATAAGCGACACTGACGGATAGATCCGCCATCAGCGCTGACTTCAAGCTACCGGGAGGGCCAACCCATGCCGATGTTTCGCCGAACGCGATGGCGCCCTTCAATATCCATGACTTGGCGTATTCCTCATTGCCGAAGAACTCATCCGATACTTCAAATCGAAAGCCGGCGCCGTATTCGTCGCGCTTCCGGCTTCTCGGGGGAGATTTTTTGCGGCTTGTGCCGTCGGCATATGTGCAGTTGCCATCTGCGTCATAGACCGGGTTGTTCTCAATCATTCGGCCCCCATCAATTCGGGGTAGACCAGATTGATCGCGCCCATCTCCTCAAGCTTGGCGTCAGCCTGAGCCGTCGTGATTCGTCCGTTCTTTAGTTGAATGCCAATAACTCGCACTTCGCTGGCGAGCCACATGGCGCGGCTGTACATGAAGCGCAGCCCGGCGAGCTGCAGTTGTTTCCGGATGGCGGGGTCCGAGACCATGAGTCGATGGTGGTTCATGCTGCGTCACCATCGGGTCCGATGATGACGCGCTCGATCCGCAGCTTGTTCTTGTCGGCCGCAGACGCAATCTCTGCTGCCAACCTAAGCGGCACGATCACCAGCGGCTCGCTGCGATCGGCCCGGACAATCAGGATGTCCCGGTCAACCAGCCAACGATAAAGCTCTCTGAAGCCGTCCGCGCGACACTTTACCTCGACGACGCGGTCGACGCCGACGACGGGCACCGTTAAGTCGCCCAAGTAGGAGCCGCCGGCAGATCCTGATAGTGGCACGCGCTCGGCCGCAAAGCCGCGATCTTGAAGGAATTTGACAATCGCACGCTCGGCGCGATTGCCCTTGTCTCTGGATTTTCTGCCGCCCTTCATCGTTGAGCCTCCCCGAACACGAGAGGTGCAACGATCGACGCCATCGCGAGACTAATTGCGCAACGGCGTGTCAGACGTGACGCTTGAAGTTTGATGAGTGGTGCTTTAGATTCCGCAGTGTCTCGCCAGACACCATTCGGAATTGGGTCGCCTTCTTGGCGGCCCGCTTCGTTTTCGGCCATGAACTATGCGGTCTCCGATTTCAAAACCGCACTGGCCTCTAATAGCCCCTCGACTACTCCGAGAAGATAATCTCGTCCGATAACGACGCAGCGCGGTGTCGCTTGCATCTCGCCATCGCGGCGGCGTTCGAAAATGCGTAGTTCGGCTTTGGTGCTGCCGTTGTAATCCTTGAGTGCGATCCGGAATTCTTCGCGGCCAGATTTGACCACGCAGGCAATCAGGCGCTCCGGTTTAGCCGTCATGGGGTTTCGAATTGGGATCATCGATTAGGAATCTCCCTTTGCGGCGCTCAGATAGCGTTCGCGGATCACGCTCTTTAGGCCGATCCACCGCGCACCCTCTTTGAACACTCCCGGTAGAAGATTCTTCTCAGCGAGGTAATAGAGCCTACGCTCTGGACGGCCAGTGAACCGACTGATGGCCTTCATTCCCTCCAGCAGGTCATCTGCTAGGTCCGACACAAGTTGAGTGGTCATTGCATCTCCTGTTCTGACCAAATACGTTTTACGCACTTAACTAGACAAAAAATTTAGCTGTTCAACTCGGATAGGTAGCCCGACAGGCTAATGATGGCTGCAAGGCCACCGGGCTTCCGCAGTGCCTTAAGGTCTGGCGCCCCCTTGAAAAGGGTCGTCAGGTTCCCACCATCCCAACTCTCGTACATTAAGCACCAACTGTCGTCGCCACGGATTGCGTCCTCAATCGTCCTTTTGAGGCCAACCATTTTCAGAAACGACTGACGGACGGACTTTGAAATTGCGATCAATTCGCCGATCGCAATTTGCCGAGCTGCGAAAGGGTGAATGAGACAGGCGATGATCGCCTCGTCCCGAGAGAATTTGCGGTGGGTACCCGTCCCCGCCCTATCGGTATCTCCCTCAGGCACAATGACGCCAGCGTCGGCCCACAACTGTATGGATCGGCGCTTGGCGCCCGTGATGCGGGCTAGATCGGCGAGTGAGTAAAGGTCCATGATCACCACAAGAACGTAATACGCACTTTGCACTTTACAAGTGTTCGCGGCTGTGTCAAACGTTTTTTATTGATTGGCGGGTTTCCCAAAGGAGTGCCCATGGCCACCGTTCGCAAACGCAAGCTCCCGTCTGGCCTCATCCGCTGGCAGGCGTCCTACGTGGACGGCGGCGGCAAGCGCCGCGCGAAGCTCTTCGAACGCAAGTCAGACGCTGAGGCGTGGCTGGATGAAACCCGGTATGACGTGTCGCGGGGCACGCATACGCCTGGAAGCGTCTCCCCAACCGTCAAGGCTGCTGCCGCCCTCTGGATTAAGCGCTGCAAGGACAAGGGCCTCGAGCCCATGACCGTGAAGCAGTACGAGGAGCACGTCGAATTGCACATTGTGCCGTTTATCGGCGCAAAGAAGCTCGCCGAAATCACCGTTCCGGCCGTGAACGCCTTTGCCGATCAACTCCGCGACAACGGACGATCGGGAGAGATGATCAAGCGCGTGGTTCGGTCACTCGGGGGCATTTTCAAGGAAGCCAGGCGCCGCGGGCTAGCGTCCACCGCACCGACCGCCGGCATTGACCTGGACTTGCCTGACCGTGATGACCCTCGCCCGGTGATCCCCGCCAAGGCAGAGCTCCAGGCCATCATTGGGGGCGCGCACGGACGCTGGCGCCCGTTGATCCTGGTGGCCATCTTCGCGGGCCTGCGCGCCAGTGAGCTGCGCGGCCTCCGGTGGGCGGATATCGATTTCGAGACCAAGCAGATCAACGTCACACAGCGGGCGGATGCTTCACACCGAATCGGCAAGCTGAAGTCCAGATCTGGCTACCGGTCGATCCCCTGCCCGCCCCTGGTACTAAATGCGCTTCGCGAGTGGAAGCTGGTCTGTCCGAAGCGTGATACCGGGAAGAAGGACGCAACCGGCGAGCCCGTGAAGGTGTTCGATCTCGCCTTCCCAAATGGTCTGGGTAAGGTGGAGTCGCACTCCAACCTGATCGAGCGCGGCCTCGACCCGATCCTAATTGCGGCCGGTCTCTCGGAAACCCGGCCTCTGCTGGATGCCGCCGGCAAGCCGGTTCTGGACGAAGCTGGGGAGCCCAGGACCGTCGAGTCGGGCAAGTACGGTATGCACTCGCTACGCCATGCCTGTGCCTCTCTGTGGATCGAGAACGGCTATAACCCCAAGCAGATCCAGCGGCTAATGGGTCATAGTTCCATCAAGGTGACATTTGACGTCTACGGCCATCTGTTCGCCGATGCGGACGCCGATCAGAAGGCCGCTGAAGCGGTTCAAGCGCGGTTGTTGGGAGGCTAAATGTCAAGACACGAACTCGACCACAGCAGAACTTCGGATAGTAGCGGGAAGCGCCACCGATGGACTTTCGTCGATGACGACCCGCTCAATGACGGATACGTTCTTCACGAGACGCTGGAGGACACGTTCACAACGGCCAAGCTGCTCACCAGGGTAACGCATACGGAGCAGATAAGCGTTGGAACGTTTCTTTTTTCGGACATTAACCCAAGGGCCAAGAACAAACTTCAGGAGATTCTGGAGCAGCGCGGGCGCAACACGTCGGCAACACGGCAGCCATAAGTCATTGTCACCATTCAATGTCCAGCGGATTTCTACTCCGCGGGTTGCAGGTTCGAATCCTGCCGGGATCGCCAGCCCTGACTCGTCACCTTATTTTTCAATCACTTGCGCCGATATTAGACACTACACCGGTTGCGTTAGCCACCGGCTGTTCGCACGGTGTCAACTCACGATGGAGAAATTCGCCGCTGTGACTGTGCCCGTGGTGGCACCGTTGAGCCAAACCGCGGTGTCGCTGTCGACCTGAATCACGAAGTAGGCGCCGTTCTGGTAGGAGTGCGACAGCACGTCGGCGAACGAGCCGAAGCCTGTGCCATTCAGCTGCACCGTATCGGTGGCAGCGTTGAAGTCCTGGACCACTTCGACACCGGGCACGTCGTTGGAGACGAAAATGTTGTTGCCGCCGCCGCCGAAATAGTAGTTCACGCCTTGGCCGCCGTCGAAATAGTCGTTGCCGGCGCCGCCGAGCAGAACGTCGACGCCGTCACCGCCATACATGGTGTCGTCGCCGTTGCCGCCGTAGGAATAATCATTGCCCTTGTCGCCGTACATGACGTCGTTGCCGTCGTCACCGTTCTCGACCACCCGACCCTGGCGTGCGATCATGACGTCATTGCCGACTCCGCCGTACGCGTTGCTGCCGTCGCCGGCGCTCATGTAGATCCAGTCGTTGCCGGCATCGCCTTCGAGTAGATCGACACCGTCGCCTCCGATCAGCGTGTCGTCTCCGTCGCCGCCGTACAGCGTGTCGTTGTTGTCGCCGCCATAGGCTGCGTCGTTGCCGTATCCGCCGAAGACCAGGTCATTGCCGCGGCCGCCATCCAGCACGTCGTTGCCGGCGCCGCCGTAAAGGCCCGGTGCTACGGCGGAGCCGGCAGCAACGATGTTGGCACCACTGTCATCCCCATCGCCGCCGTAGATCGTATCGTTGCGGTTTGAACCATATAGGGCGTCGCGGCCGGTACCGCCGTCGATGACGTGGGCCTGGGTGGTCAGGCCGGAGGTGTCATCCTGAACCCAGTCGTCGCCGCTACCGCCGTACTCGTACTGTGCAGCAGCGCTATTGCCGCCCTGGATGAGGTCGTTGCCGTCGCCGCCGTAAAAATTGCCGAAGGCGGTGCTGGTCGAAGTCGCGTACAGATAATCGTTGCCCTCGCCTCCGTCCCAGTAATCGGAACCGGGCATACTGCTGCCCAGCGTATCATTGCCCTGGCCGCCATAAAGTGTCTCGTATTCAGCGAGTGGAGCGACGCTGTCGTTGGTGCTGTCGCCGTAAAACGGGGCAACAAACATGACATCAGTGGTCAGAAGAAGGCTGTTTACGAATGCGGAAATTGTTACGCGCTCGTTAACCGAGTCAGTGAGGCTTACGACGGCCACGCCATTTTGGTCGGTCACAGCAGACGCGGGAAGCGTGGCATGGCCAGCTGGGGAAACAGAGAGAGAGACAGTTGCACCGGCGACAGGGACGCCCGATGCGTCCTCCAAGGTCACCGTAATATTTACCGTGGAGTCTGCCGGAGCACGCGAGGACGAAGCAACTAAGCTTGAGTTGTCTCCAGATGGAGGACCGGCCACGTTGCCTCTCGCAAAATTGGTTGCAAATATTTGGGCTTACCGACGGCGCGCAAGTCGTATCACGGCATTTCAGCGTCGGTCGTCACCCGTTCGGGCTAAGGCCGCCAGATCGTATGGGACAGTCGATTTCCGGGCCCGCTTGCACCTAAAGACCGATCGGACAACGATCCGGGGGCCACAATTCTCAAATGAGCAGAGTAAACGGCAGCTGATGCGATGGGCAGCCGCCGCCTCGACGAAACCATTTTCCGCAAGCCGCGAAGCCGGCCGGAAACAAACCCGGCCTAGCGTCTCACCATTGGACCAAAAGGGGATTCGGTCATGTGGGATTTCATCAACGAACTGTATCGGGATTTTTGCCTGGCGCGCGTGCAGGAGATGCGGAAGCTCGAGCATCGCAGCTGACCGGTCGGAGCATGAACAAACGATCGCCGTTGGCAAGTGCCCTGCTGACCGCAATGGCAATTGCGGTGGTTGTTTGGGCCACATTCGGGCCGCCGCCGGGGCACAAGAAGGTTCGCGCCCAACACCAGACGATCGCCACTCGCTGATCCCCGTAGGACTCCGGTGCTTTCGAACCTTTACGCCGGTCTTGCAGACACACCAATACTGGGATTGCGGGCCCAGATTGGAACAGGGCGCCGCCGGGACAATACATTTCGAGCCCGGCGGCGTAGTTTCGCGCGCCAAGTCCATCAGTTGCGATGCCGGCTGTGGGCTGCGGCCAAATCCGCGCTCCAGATCCGCATTGTAAGGCTCCCTTAACCACCAGCGAAGGCCGCCTCCGCGGGTGCGGACCGATGCACATCGATCCGCGTTGTCCGGCACCATGCCCACAACGAGCCGTTGGATCGCTCTTGCCATAGGCGGCGCGGCAATCCTCGCCCCGCCCATCACGACGGCAGATGCCCAGCAGGTGCAAGCCGGAACGCTCGATTGCCGCGGTGGCCCCGATACCGGCTTCATTCTCGGCCCCGTGACCACGCTCGCTTGCATCCTGCACGCCGATAGCGCGCCGGATAGTCGCTACGTCGCCGCCATCAGGAACCTTGGCGTCTTCATCGGCGACCAGGAGGTTGCATTGACCTGGAAGGTGATGGCGCCGGTGCCATGGCTCGCTGGCGACGACCTCACCGGTGGTTACAGCCATCCCGGCGGGGCCGATACCAATGTTCTGACTGGTGGCTCGACTGCATCGATCACCTTGCATCCATTGAATGAGCCGAACGCCGGCTCAACTCCAACGGTGAAAATCGACAACCTGGAGCTTCGGCCGGTGGATCGTTGACGACAGCCAAAAATGCACAACGCCGCCCGCTTGAAATAGATGCGGACGGCGTCGGCCCTAGCCCCAGGAAGGTCATGCAAAATCCTGACGACCTCAAGTCTGCATAGTTTGTGCCAAGGCGCATGTCCCAAATTGGCTATCACGGGACTGCCGATCGGCCCGGATCGGATTTGGTAAGCACGTCGGTTCGCAAATCGATGCCGCCGAACGGCAATCGAAGACACCCGACTGATCGCAGGCACGACATGCCACGCGAAAAAATCACAACGCCGCCCGCTTGAAATCTCCGCGGACGGCGTTCGCATTGGCCCAGGTGGTGCAACATCCCGATGGCGCCAAATCTGCAAATCCTCGACCCACGATCATGGCCCATATGGGCTATTTTGCTGATGAAAAACGAAGGTAGGTTAAGCGCTGAGGCGTCGGTGACGATGCCTCACGACCAAAGTGTCAACTTGGCCTCAGCGTGGCCCACGCGCTGAGGCCTTTCTTTTGGGGGCACGGCTTTGTGTTGACGCTCCGCCCTGAAATCGCAGCCCGCCTTTCTCATTCAGCGCACGACTCCACTCCGTAGTTCTCCGGGCGTGAACAAAGTTCCGGCACCATTTGAGCAGTCACACGCGCTCTTCGTGCGCTCGCTTCCGCCGCGCTCGCTGGCGATGGACTTCGCGATTTCTTAAGACTGAATTGCTTCCTCAGGGAGATTGCAAGCGCGCTCATTGTTCGTCGATAGTCCGGGACCGATATGGAAGACTCCGTCCAGATCCGCTGCACACGCTGCAAGAACGTCTTTCGCGACCGAGCCAAGCGGTTGCAGAACGGTTATTCGCGCCAGTGCCCAAGCTGCGAGATCGTCCTGTTCTTCGACGAGGACTCGCACGACGCCAACATCAAGCGCGCGATGCGAACGGCGCGGCGCGCACGCAAGGATATGCGTGAAAGCGAGGGCGTCAGCGCAAGAAAGACCGCCGCCCTTCCCCGGCAGTATGGCGGCCGCTCGGCATCGAACGCTCGGAGCCGCGAAGACGAGGACCGCGATTGAGTTTGGCGCTGCCGGCCGCTCTCCCGCCTGCCTTCAATTCGGCGAGCATCTGGTCAGTCCACTTGGTCGGAGCCCGGACGCTGCGATCGATCCAATGCGAAGCCGAGACGCCATTCGGCGGACCGGATGGTGTCGGGCCGGCACAAGAATTTCGTCAGGAATGACCGTGTAAGGAAGATGCTCCATCGCCCGGAGAGGACGTCATGCGGAACCTGAACACTGTCCTGACCAAGCTGAACGACCGCCTGCTGCGGCTGGAGGGCGAATTGTTCGTGCTGCGGTCGATTGCGCGTGCCACCCTCACCTCCGGCGACGACTCCGCCGTTCGTACCCGCAAGCTGCTCGAAGGCGCCAGGCTCGCGCTCTCGGACGAAGCCGAACGGCCGCTCGATGCGGCGACGGGAAAATACGTCGCTGCCGCGATCGCGATGGTCGAGGAGTTGCTCGAAGACCCCCGCAAGGCGGCGCCGCTGTTCCGCGTCATCGACGGCGGCAAGCGGGACGACTAGCCGGTGCCCTGCACGGCCCTGTCATAGGCCTCGATCGTCAGCTTCGCCCGGACAGCGATATCCGGAGCCGTCATGCCCGGCTTGTAGAGGCTGCTGCCGAGCCCGAATGCACGGATGCCCGCCTTGACATACTCGGCAAAATTCTGGTCGGAGACGCCGCCGACGGCGGCGATCATCAGATCCGGCGGCAGTACGGCGCGGATCGCAGTGATGCCGGAGGCGCCGAGCACACTCGCCGGAAAGAATTTCAGGCCCGAAGCGCCCGCGCCTGCCGCCAGCAGCGCCTCCGTCGGCGAGAACACGCCGGGCAGCGTGACCATGGCATGATCCCGGGCGCGGGCCAGCACGTCGACATCGACATTCGGCGACACCATGAGGCGGCCGCCGGCGTCATGGAGGCGATCCACGTCTGCCGCCGTCAGCACCGTGCCGGCGCCGATCAGCACATCGGCAGGGGCGCGCTTCGCTGCGATCTCGATCGAACGGAACGGCTCCGGCGAGTTCAGCGGAATCTCGATCGCCGTCATGCCGGCCTCGATCAGCGGCCTGACGATATCAGATGTTTCTTCGGGCCTGATGCCGCGCAGGATCGCGACCAGTGGACGCTGCATTGGCGGAAAAGGAATGCTCATGCGTGGATCCTTCACGTGTTCCAGATCGCCGCCGCGGCGCTGCTGAGGCCGCGGCGCGCCGCCTCCTCCGCATCCATGACCGTGAGCGGAATCGAAAGCGCCTCGAGCGCCATCTGATAGAGCCGCTGCAGCCGGCCCGACGCAATCAGCATCACCGGCGTGGCTCGTTCGCGCTCCGCGAGTCCCGCAGCCAGTTCGACGCCGATCAAGGTGCCCGAGATCGCCTCACGCGCGGCCTGCGCGCTGCCGCCGAACAGCAGCTGACGCGCGCGCACCCGAAACAGCAGATTGGCCGCGCGCGCCGGCGCGGCGAACGCCTCGGCGACGGCCGCGCGGAACGCATTGCCATCGACCGCGTCCTCGGCGCCAGCAATCGCGTGCGCTAGGATGGTGTCGCGCGCGATCGCGCCGAACAACTCTCCGGTCATGAAGGTCGCAAAGCGTTCGACCGTGCCGCCGTGCATCCGCACCCATTTGGAATGCGTTCCCGGCAGGCAGACATCGGCCGCATCTGCCGCATCGAGACCGAGCGCGCCGAGCAACTGGGTTTCCTCGCCGCGCATCACGTCGGGCGCCGCGGCATCGCGCTGTGCGATCCCGGGGAGGATCCGGATGTCGCGCGCCTGCCGGCTGACCGCGACGGCGCCTTTGAGGATGTCGGAGAGATGCGCGGGCGTATCGATATAGCCGGCCTCGACCCAGCCCTGCCGCGCGCCCGCCATCCCGCAGATCACCACCGGCAGATCAGCCGCAACGCCGAGCGCATCGAGATGCGATTGCAGCACCGGCGCAAAGCCCGTCCTGGCGGCCGCCGTCATGCCCTCATCGCTGCGGCGTTCGCCGAGCACCTGGCCGCCGGCGCTCATCAGCCAGAGCCGGAAGCTGCTGGTGCCCCAATCGACCGCGACATGGGAAGGATCGCTCATCGCGTTCGGTTCCACTCTCAGTTGCCGGCGCGCTGACTGCGCCGCTGAGGCGATAAAGCCGTTCATCGCGCCGTGCAAGCCGCGCGGTTACCGCGACGCCGGGCGACGCCATCTGTCTTCGATCCTGGCCTTGATGGCGCGAACGGGCACGGCTGCTTGCCGTTACCCCGCAGCATCGCATCGGCGATTGCACGTCTTACCGCGCGCCCTTCAGCGTGCAGGACGTCGTGCAGGTGGTGACGTTGCCACGGTCACACTTGATGCAGGCATTGACGCACTGATCCATGACCTTGGGATTGTACTGGCTGTAAAGATTGGCCGCGCAGCTGTTGGTCGATCCCGTGACCTCCGGGTCGGGCCAGCAACCGGACAGTAAAAATGCTGCGGCACTCAAAATGGCGACCTTGCGCATAAGGCCTCCTGCCACGCTCTATCCAAGTGACTTTGCGAGTAACCTTGATGGGTTAGGTTAAATTCCGGTTTCAATTGCGACCTTATTCGGAAGCAGTATTGCTTATCCACCGGACATTTCCCCAAGGGTCCGGGCCCACACCGGCAAGGCCGTCAGGCAACCCCGCCTGGCGGCTTTGTTGCCCAGCAATGCGCAAGGATACCAACAAGATGGCCCGAAAGCCGCGGTGGTCGTTCAAGGAGGACCGACGACTGATAGAACTGGCACGCTCCTCCAAGTCGTTGGAAGAGGTCGTGAAGGTCACCGGTCGCTCGCCCGAGCGAATCAAGAAGATGGCGATGCGCCTCGGCCTGTCGATCAAGCCGCGCGGCACCACCAAGAAATAATCTGAAACGCAGGCGCAGCGGCGCCCCGCCGGTGAGAGCGTTCCGAATCCGCGCAAGCGAACGCGTCAGAAAACAGGATTTAAGGTTCCGGCGGACAATCGTCCTTTGCCCGCACCGTAATCGCCTTGAGCTCAGCCGCCGGCTTGATGTCGCCCTCAGCCTTAGCCTCTCGCTCAGCCTTAGCCTCTCGCTCGGTCTCGGCCGTCCGGCTGCAAGTCGTCAGCACAAACGCCAACCGGCTGCATTGCCACGCCGGCCCGAGGGCCGCGCTGGACACCGGCTCGGGCGACGCCAACGTCAGGGAGAGATACGCTACCAAAACGGCACCCGCCGCGCCTGCGGCGGCCAGCGCCGCGCCCTTTCCGGACCACAGCTTGGATATCATGGCCTTGGTTCCCGCCGATCTCTGGGAGTCGATAGGGCAACCCACCCGTCCGCGTGTGATCGGAATCACAACCGGCATCAAACAGATCAGCCCTGGTGTTTGCGGGTGATGTGGGATCGATATTGCACTGCCGCAAGATGGCTCAGCGTGCCGGCTCGATCACGTTACAGTTGGTCCGGCCCGACATCAGGCAGTCCTGCATCTTGCTCGCCGCGGTCAGGTCATGCGCGAGCCACAGTCCGACCGCGAGCATGACCGCGGCCACCAGCAGTCCGATCAGCGCGCCCCGGCGGCTGCCTCCATCTTCGGGTTGGCTCATCCTTGTTTCGGTTCCCGGTTGCAACGCGCGCATCATGACGATTTGCACGGTTGGGTGCGATCAATTCTGCAACACTTGTACAGCGAAATGCGCGCCCGCAGCAGCGGGCACTGCAATTCCGTTGCATGCGGTCACGACTCGCGAAACACTGCTCGCAGCAATGGAGCGCGTGTGCGGGGCGTGCCAGTGAGCGAACAGCAAGCAACGACCGAAGCAACGGCCTACGACTATCGGCGTTACAGGCAGCTGCTCTCGGAAGCAATCGACGAGACCAGCAGGCTGCGGCTGATCAGCCTCCTGATCTCCGAAAAGGCCCGCGACAGGTTGGAATCCCAGCGCGCCTCGGACCGGAGCGCGATGACCGCCGAGACCGTCGCCAAAGTGCTCGGCAGCGGGCGGCGCGAGCAAGTTCAGCGCGGCTAGAGCATGATCCGGAAAAGTGGAAACCGGTTTTCCGAAAAGACCATGCTCTAACAAAGAGATGAGATGATGCGATTCCGTGGAAACGCATCATGATCTAGGCGCTGCAGCAGATTCGGTGACCAACCACTCACCAGGCCGGCGGCCTGGCGGGGCCGTCACCAGCAGTCCACCATTTGCTATCAGCTCATATCACCCTTGCTCCACAACCTTCCCTTCGCCACTGGCAATTTCGCGGCCGTTCACTTATTGAAGCGCCGAACCAAACCCCATCCATCACCCGAACAGAAAGCAGCAGGCTTCCTCTATGAGTGGCTTCAAGGAACCGGGTTTTGCCGACCGCCAAAAGGCGGCCCTGCAGGCACGGCAAAACCTCCTCAACAAGTTTCGCGCCCAGCCAGGCGCTGACGATCCGACGGTGAAGGCACGTGCCGAGGAGCGCGCGGCGATCGCCGAACGCCGTGCCAAGGCCAAGGAAGTCCGTGAGGCCGAGAAGGCCGAGCAGAAGCGCCGCGAGGAAGAAGCCGCCGCGGTCGAGGCCGCCCGCATCGCGCGCGAGAAGGAAGAAGAAGCCGCTCGAGAGGAAGCCCTGCTCGCCGAGCAGAAGGCCAAGCGCGACGCGCGCTACGCCGCGCGCAAGGAGCGCGGCAAGAAGAAGCGCTGAGGCATAACCAGGCCCGCCATGATGGCGGGCCTGTGAAGGATGCGTGGCGGCGGCGGTCAGTTCTTCTTCATGCCGTCGTCTTTCTTCATCATCGCGCCGCCGTCCTTCTTCATGGCGTCGTCCTTCTTCATCATGCCACCGTCCTTCTTCATGGCATCCTTCGACATCGAGTCCTCCTTCTTCATCGCGTCTTCCTTGCCCATCTTGTCCTGAGCGAAGGCGGCGGGAGCCAGCGCGAGGCTGAACGAGAGCAGCGCGGCGGAAAGGCCGAGGCGGGTGTTGGTGGTCATGATGATGATCCCTTGTGTGGTCGAATGTGAGCGCGACGACTTGCCGCTATCTGCTCGACGCGCTTGCAACGCCCGTTGTTACCTCCAATAACAAATTCTTGAAGCTGCACGGCGCGTGCCCGTGTGGGTTGAATGACGCCGGAGCACCGGCGCGGCAGTGTGCGCCGCAGCATCAGCAAAGCTTGCGACCAAGTATCGGCTCGCACTATCAGGGCGCCTCGAACTATCAGACTAGGGAATATTCAGGCGAAGACCGGCTAAGCTAAGGCTCTGCGCCGGCCTAACAGCCACTCAAGAAGCTCTCAGGGGAGAACAATGCTCACACGCCGCCACGTCCTCGCGTCCGCCCTCGCCGCACCCGCGATCCTGCGGATGGGCATCGGGACCGCGCACGCCGCGACCACGCTGAAGATCTCGCACCAATTCCCCGGCGGCACCATCGACAAGGGCGACTTCCGCGACCGGCTGTGCCGAATGTTCGCGGCCGAAATCGCCAAGCGCTCGGGCGGCGACCTCACCGCCGAGATCTATCCGAACTCGTCGCTGATCAAGACCAACGCGCAGTTCTCGGCGATGCGCAAGGGCGCGCTCGATCTCAGCCTGTATCCGATGCCCTATGCCGGCGGCGAATTGCCGGAGACCAATATCGGCCTGATGCCGGGCCTCGTCACCACCTACGACCAGGGCCTGCGCTGGAAGAAGGAGCCGGTCGGCAAGGCGCTGAGCGACTTCCTCGCCGACAAGGGTATTCTCCTGATCTCCTGGGTCTGGCAGGCCGGCGGCGTTGCCAGCCGCTCCAAGGCGATCGTGGCGCCGGAAGACGCCAAGGGCCTCAAGGTGCGCGGCGGCTCGCGCGAGATGGACATGGTGCTGCAGACCGCCGGTGCCGCCGTGCTGTCGGTCCCCTCGAATGAGATCTACGCGGCGATGCAGACTGGCGCCTGCGATGCCGGCATCACCTCCTCCACCAGCCTGATCTCCTTCCGCCTCGAGGAGGTCGCGAAGTCGCTGACCTCGGGCGCCGGCGCCTCCTACTGGTTCATGCTGGAGCCGCTGATGATGTCGAAGGCGATCTTCGACAAGCTGCCGAAGGGCCAGCAGGACATCATCCTCGCGGTCGGCAGCGAGCTCGAGGCCTTCGGCCGCAAGGGCGCGCAGGACGACGACATCGAGGTCACCAAGGTCTACGAGAAGGCCGGTGCCAAGGTCAGTGCGCTCGATGCCGCCACCGTCGGCAAGTGGCGCGACATCGCGCGCGACACCGCCTGGAAGGACTATGGTGCCAAGACGGCAACCGCCGCCAACCTGCTGAAGCTCGCAAGCGACGTTGCCGCATGATGCATGGTCCGGTCGCGGATCAAGCCGAAACCACTGGCATCGCCACGGGCAATACCGTCGTAGCGATGCTTGGGCGCGCGCTGTCCGTCTGCAACAACGTCATCGTGGTGTTCGCCGCGCTCGCCTTGATCGCGGCCTGCGGGATCCTGAGCTACAGCGTGCTCGGCCGCGCCCTGTTCCACAGCCCGAACTACTGGCAGGACGAGGCCGCCGTGTTCCTTTTGGTCGGCGCCACCTTCATGACCTCGGCCTATGTGCAGGGCCAGCGCGGCCATGTCAGCATCGAAGCGTTCGTCGGCTTGCTGTCGACCCGCGCCAACAGTGTCAGGCTGTGGCTGGTCGATGTCGCGAGCTTCGCGTTCTGCACCTTCTTCGCCTGGAAGTCCTGGACCCTGGCCCACGAGGCCTATGCCGACGGCCAGGTCTCCAACTCGATGTGGTCGCCGCCGCTCGCCATTCCCTACGGGCTGATGGCGCTTGGCATGACGCTGCTCTGCATCCAGCTGCTGTTGCAAATCCTCATTCCGTTGACCGGTGGCGCGCGCCGATGACCGTGTTTGGTATTGGCATCTCCTACGGGCTTGCCACCCTGTTTGCGATGTTCTCCGGCATGCCGATCGCATTCGCGCTCGGTGCGGTCGCGGTCGTGTTCATGGCGATCTACATGCCGGCGGCGTCGCTCGATACGGTGACGCAGAACGTCTATGAGGAGATGGCCTCGATCACGCTGCTGTCGATTCCGCTGTTCATCCTGAAGGGCGCGGCGATCGGCAAATCGCGCGCCGGCCAGGACCTCTACTCGGCGCTGCATGCCTGGCTGCATCGGGTGCCCGGCGGCCTCGGCGTCGCCAACGTGTTCGCCTGCGCGCTGTTCGCGGCGATGGCCGGCTCATCGCCGGCGACCTGCTCGGCGATCGGTTCGGCCGGCATTCCGGAGATGCGCAAGCGCGGCTATTCCGGCGGCTTTGCCGCCGGGATCATCGCCGCCGGCGGCACGCTCGGCATCCTGCTGCCGCCCTCGATCACGATGATCCTGTTTGCCGTCGCCGCCGAGAAATCGCTGGGGCGGCTGTTTCTCGCCGGCATCGGGCCCGGGCTGCTGCTGGTGTCGCTGTTCGGCCTCTACGCCGTGGTCCGCTTCCGCAGGGAATACGCGACGGCCAAGGCCGCCTATGCGGCGACCGGCAAGGATGCGGCGATCCTGCAGCGCGACGAGTTCACCATGGCCGAACGTTTCAGCGCACTGCCGCGCGTGATCCCGTTCGTGCTGCTCCTGACCGGCGTGATGATCGCGCTCTATGGCGGCTACGCGACGCCGTCGGAAACCGCCGGCCTCGGCGGCCTGCTGGCGCTCGGGCTGATCGCCGTCATCTACAGCGTATGGAAACCCAGCGACCTGTCGCCGATCCTGAAATCGACCATCCGCGAATCGACCATGCTGATGCTGATCATTGGCATGTCGCTGCTGTATTCCTACGTGATGAGCTATCTGCACATCTCGCAATCGGCGGCCGAGGCGATCGTCGCGATGCATCTGCCGCGCTGGGAGCTGCTGTTTGCGATCCTGGTGATGGTGATCGTGCTCGGCTTCTTCCTGCCGCCGGTCTCGATCATCCTGATGACCGCGCCGATCATCCTGCCGCCGCTGCGCGCGGCCGAGTTCGACATCATCTGGTTCGGCGTCGTCATGACCATCGTGATGGAGATGGGCCTGATCCATCCGCCGGTCGGCCTCAACATCTTCGTCATCCGCAACGTCGCGCCCGACATCCCCTTAAGCGAGGTAATCTGGGGCACGCTGCCGTTCGTGCTGCTGATGATGTTCGCGGTGCTGCTGCTGTGCGTCTTCCCGGAGATCTCGACCTGGCTGCCGAACCTGGTGATGGGGCCGGACGGCGGCCGCTAACGCGTTGGGAGCGGAGTGGATGGCGGTCAGGCCGCCTCCTGCTCCCGTGCCGCCAGGGCCCTTTCGATCCGACGGACGAGCGACGCCGTCGGACGCCCCTCGCGCTGGAGCCGGCGAAGTTCGTTCCACAGCCTGATGATTGCGCGGTCTCGCTCAGCGTCCATTGCGGCATTTCTCCCGGCGCGCCAATATGAACGAAACAGGAACAACATTCAAGAACCCAAGATGCCGGTGCATGCGCTGGAACCAGAGCGGCGCTGCGCAATTGGTTCCTGCATGAAAATGGCCAAGGCAATTCGGAAACAAGCGCAGACCGCGGAGCGGGTCGCAACGACGACGGCGGACGCCATCGTCGCCAACCAGATGCGCTCCCTCGCGCGCGCCTTCAGGAGCCAGGCCGACATCCTGAAGAAGAAAGAGAAGAAAAAGAGGAAGTCGTCTCGTGGGTCGGACGACGACGCCTAGGGATGCCCGTCGCCCGGCGTATCGACTTCCACCACATCGATCCGCGACACCGATTTGCCCTTCCGCAGTTCCTCGTACGAGGTCTCCGCACTCAGGCAGAACAACGTCCGGCGATCCGCGCCACCAAGCGCGCAGGCCAGTGCACGGCGGCCGGGCACGGCAATGCGTTGGCGCTCCACGCCATTGCAATCGATCCGCACAAACGCATCCTCTGTGAACGACGCCACCCAGACCGCGCCATCGCGATCGAGGCAGATGCCGTCGGGATCATTGATACGACCGAGCCGCCCGCGAAGGCTCAGACCGCCATCGGGTGCGATGTCGTAGTCGGCAAGACCGGCACCATCCATCTCCGCGACGACGAGCCGGCGATGATCGGCGGAGACGGCAATGCCGTTGGGAAAGCGCAGGCCGTCGGCGACGACGCGGGCGCTGCCGTCGGGCAGCACCAGGATGATCCGGCCGACGGCGCCGCGGCCCTCCGGCGGCGGCAGATTGAAGCCGAGATCGCCGATATAGGCACGCCCCTGCCCGTCGACGATCATATCGTCGATCGTGCCGGCCGCGACCTCGGAGAGGTCGGCATAGAGCGACAGCCCCCGGTCGGAAAATCGCAGCAGCCGCTTCCTGAACATCGTCAGCACGACAATGTCGCCATCAGGCAGCACGCCGAGGCCACACGGCGTGTCGTCGCTCACCGCGGCATGCTCCCGCAAGTCACCCGACGGGCCAATGCTCAGCAGCGTCCGCGCCATGCAGTCGACGAACCAGAGCCGCCCGCGATGCCAGCGCGGGCCTTCGAAATAGCGGCCACCGTCGAGGATGGTGGTGAGGCAAGCCGTCATGGCGCACCGGCCGGGAATACGTGATCTGTCTGTGACATCTTCAACCCCAGCGAAGCACTTTCCACGAAGATACATCCCCGGTCGCACCCGGCAACTTGTCCGTCGTCACCGTAAAACCCCGGTTCCCGTGGGTTCCACGCGCCATATTCCATATTTCGCCGCGTTTCCCTGCTGAGTTGCAGCCGCATTAACACTCGGGAATCGAGGGTAGTGGTAATCTGCGGCGGTTGTGCCGCCGTATGACGCGTTCTGTTTGTGCCTCATGGTTTCTCAGGGGGGACCAGGGAATGAACCGTTGCCTACGTCCGCTGGCGTGCTTCGCCACCGCCGCCGCGCTCGCGCTGCTCCCGATCAAGGCAGACGCCAAGCCGCATCACCAGCACCAGGCCAAGAGCGGCCACGGTGACAAGAAGGCGCATGGCGCCAAGATCAGCTCAAGGGCCGGCGCCAAGTCTGCGCGCGAGACCTCCGGCAAGCGCCGGCATGCCAGGCATGGCGCCGACAAACACAAATCCGCCAAGGCCAAATCCGTTCCGTCCAAATCGGCTGAGACCACGCAGGCAGAACCGGAGAAACCCGCCGGGCCGCAACTGTCGGGCGATCTCGCCATGGTCAGAGACGCGATCACGGCTGCGCGCCGGGGCAAGACCAACGACGCCACCGACATCCAGGCTGGGATCACCGACCCGGTCGGACGCAAGCTCGTCGAATGGTATCTGCTGCGCCATTCGGAATCGAATGCACCGTTCAGCCGCTATGCGGCGTTCATTACCGCCAACCCAGACTGGCCAAGCGTCACGCTGCTGCGCAAACGCGCTGAAGCGCGGATCTGGCAGGAGCGCAGCGATCCGGCCACGGTGCACGGCTTCACGCTCGATCAGCCGATCAGCGCCAAAGGCAAGTTCGCGCTCGCCCGCACGCTGCTCGCCGAAGGCGACCGCGACGCCGCAGCGCGGCTGGTCCGCGAGGCGTGGCGTTCGGACGAATTGCTGGAGCGGACCGAGAGCGACGCCTATGACGCGTTCAAGGACCTGCTGACGCGCGACGACCATCGCGCGCGCATGGACAAGCGGATCGGCGCCAAGGATCTCGCCGGCGCCCGGCGCGCGGCGCAGCACCTCGGCAGTGACGGGCTCGCAATCGTAAAGGCTTGCGGCGCGGTCCGCGGCCAATCCAGCAAGGCCGAGGACACGCTCAACGACGTGCCGGCGGATGCCCGCAGCGATCTCGGCTATACGCTGTGCCGGATCCAGTTTCTCCTTGCGAAGAACCGGATCGACGACGCCGCGCGCGTGACGATTGCCGCCGCGCCCGAGACGATGGCGCAGCAGGACACCGACCAGTGGTGGCGTGAGCGCCGCATCCTCTCCCGCAAGCTGCTCGACCAGGGCCAATACCAGGCGGCCTACGACGTGATCCGGGACGCGGCGGCGCCGGACAACCCCTATTACCGTTCCGACATGCACTTCATGCGCGGCTGGATCGCGCTGCGCTATCTCGACGATGCCAGGACCGCCGCCGCGCATTTCGCCCACATCGACGAAGGCCAGACCAACCCGACCGTGCTGGCGCGCGCCGCCTATTGGCGCGGCCGCGCCGCCGAGGCGCTCGGCAATACCGTCGCGATGCGGGCGGACTACCAGGCCGCCGCGCGCTATCCGACCGCCTATTACGGCCAGCTCGCGCTGGCCAAGCTCGGCCGTGACGGCGTCGAGCTGCACGCACCCTCGCCGGCCGCTAGCGCCGCCAGCATGGCGGCCGACGAGCGGGTGCGCGCCGCCGACATGCTCTATGCGATCGGCGAGCCCGACATCGTGCTCTATTTCGCAGCCGACCTTGCCGAACAAAGCACCGATGTCGGGATGCTCGAGGCGCTCGGCGAACTCACCGGCCGCCGCAACGATGCCCGCGCCATGCTGCAGATCGGCAAGATCGCGCTCGGGCGCGGCTTCGCCTTAGATCATTACGCCTTCCCGGTGATCGGCATTCCCCAGCACACCCCGATCGCGCCCGATATCGGGCGCAGCATGACCTACTCGATCGCGCGCACCGAAAGCGCGTTCGACCAGCGCGACAAGTCGGCGGCCAACGCCGTCGGCCTGATGCAGGTGACGCCCGAAGCCGGCCGCGACACCGCCAAGCGCTTCGGCGTCAGCTATGACTGGGGCCGGATGGTGTCCGATCCGGTCTACAACACCCAGATGGGCGCGGCCGAGCTCAGCGCGCTGCTCTCGGAATACCGCAACTGTCACATCATGACGTTTGCCGGCTACAACGCCGGCCGCGGCCGCGTCCGCGACTGGATCAAGGCCTATGGCGACCCGCGCGATGCCAAGGTCGATCCGGTCGACTGGGTGGAGCGGATTCCGATCTCGGAGACGCGCAACTACGTCCAGCGCGTGATGGAGAACTTTGCGGTCTATCGGGCGCGGTTCGAGGATGCCGGCACGGCACTGGCCAAGAACGGCGAGCGCGTCGTAACGCAGGAGAGCAACGCAGCGCCGTCGGGGCAATGAGACGATGCCGCCTCAATAATGCAACGTCGTCCCGGCGAAGGCCGGGACCCATAGCCACCGCTATCGGTTGGTTGAAAATCGTCGCGCCGCATGCCCTTTTCCAAGGCCGCGGCGTATGGGTCCCGGCCTTCGCCGGGACGACGCGGAGGGGAGCGCGCCCTCAATCGACCCTCACATTCGCCGCCTTGATCATCGGCCACCATTTTGCGATTTCCGCTTTCTGCCAGGCGCCGAGCGCTTCCGGCGTCAGCTGGTCCTTTGGCGGCATCTGCAGGCCGAGATTTTCGAGCTGCTTCTGTACCGCCGGGTCGGTCATCGCCGCGACCGCGGCGGCATTGAGCTTGGCCACGATCTCCTTCGGCGTGCCCTTCGGCACCCAGAGGCCGGACCACAACGTCATGTGGAAGCCCGGCAGCCCGGCCTCGTCGACCGTCGGAACCTCGGGCGCATTCGTGACCCGTTTGGAATCGGTCACGGCGTAGGCGCGGATATTGCCGGCGCGGACCTGGTTGATCGAGTTCGAGGTCTGGTCGACGATGATGTCGATCTGGCCGGCGACGAGGTCGTTCAACGCCGGTCCGGTGCCGCGATACGGCACGTATTGCAGCTTGATGCCGGAGACATTCTCGAAATACAGCCCGGCGATGTGGCTGCCGCTGCCGGCGCCCGCAGTGCCCGCGGTCGGCGGCGCCGGCCGCGACTTCAGCCACGCCAACAGCTCCTTCAGCGATGTCGCCGGCACCGCATTCTTGCTGACGATGATCATCGGATTGCTCGGCAGCAGCACCACCGGTTCGAGATCGGTGACGAGGTCGTAGCCGAGCTTGTAGATCGCGCCGTTGGCGACATGGGTACCGAGATGGCCGAACGAGACGGTGTAGCCGTCAGGCGCCGAGCGCACCGCGCGGCCGACCCCGATCGAGCCGCCCGCGCCGGTCACGTTCTCGATCAGCAGCACCTCGCCGAGCGACTGCTTCATGTGCTCGCCGAGGATGCGTGCCATCGCATCCGAGGGGCCACCGGCGGCGAACGGCACCACGATGGTGATCGGGTGCGCGGGATAGGTTTCGGCCGACGCTGGGCTGGCAAACGTCGAAAGCGCAGCCAAAACGGCCCACAAGATTCTACGCATCAATCACTCCCTCAAATGACACCGTCATTGCGAGGAGCTCGCGACAAAATTGCAGAGCAATTTTGCGCTGAAGCGACGAAGCAATCCATCAGCACGCGCGGTGAGATATGGATTGCTTCGCTGCGCTCGCAATGACGGACCGCTCAGAACTGCGAGAAGTCGATCGGCTTGTGCCGGTCGAGCGTGCGGGTGACCGGCGGCAGCGGGTATTTCAGGCCGCTGGCGCAATTGAACAGCATCACGCGGTCGGTCCTGGTGACGCGGCCGTCGGCGAGGCTCTGCTTGTAGGCGGCATAGGTCGCAGCGCCCTCCGGGCACAGCAACAGCCCCTCCTCGCGCGCGACCTCATTGAGCGCTGCGGTGATCTTGTCGTCGTCGACGGCGATCGCAAAACCCTTGCTCTCGCGCACCGCGCGCAGGATGAGGAAGTCGCCGATCGCCTGCGGCACGCGGATGCCCGATGCGATGGTGTGGGCGTCCTCCCAGCGTGCCGCGTGCTCGGTGCCGGCCTCATAGGCCCGCACCATCGGCGCGCAGCCCGACGCCTGCACCGCGACCATGCGCGGGCGCTTCGAGCCGATGAAGCCGATCGTCTCGAGCTCGTCGAACGCCTTCCACATGCCGATCAGGCCGGTGCCGCCGCCGGTCGGATAGAAGATCACGTCGGGCACGTCCCAGCCGAGCTGCTCGGCGAGCTCGAGGCCCATCGTCTTCTTGCCCTCGATCCGGTACGGCTCCTTCAGCGTCGAGGTGTCGAACCAGCCGACCTTTGCTTTTCCCTCGCCGACGATCTTGCCGCAGTCGTCGATATAGCCGTTGACGCGATAGACGGTGGCGCCCTGCAGCTCGATCTCGCTGACATTGACCTCCGGCGTATCCGCCGGGCAGAAGATCGTGGTCTTGATCCCGCACGAGGTGGCATAGGCCGCGAGCGCCGCGCCGGCATTGCCGTTGGTCGGCATCGCCATGTGCTTGATGCCGAGCGCCTTGCCCATCGACACCGCCATCACCAGGCCGCGCGCCTTGAACGATCCGGTCGGCAGCCGCCCCTCGTCCTTGACGATGATCTCGCCGCCGCCGAGCTTGGCGCCAAGCCGCGGCAGCCGGACCAGCGGCGTCGTGATCTCGCCGAGGCTGACGATGTCCCGGCATTTGCGCACCGGCAGCAGCTCGCGATAGCGCCACAGGTCGGCCGGACGCTGGGCCAGCGCGTCCTTGGTCAGCGCCTTCTTCACCCCAGCAAGGTCATAGCGCACCAGGATCGGCTTGCCGGCCTTGGACAGGTTGTGGACCTGGTCGGCCGCATAGTGATCGCCCTCCATCGCGCATTCGAGATGAGTCACAAAGGTCGGGCGTTCGATGGTGAGGTTGTCGTTGTCTTTCACGAAATTCGGTCCTTCTTGTTCTTCGTGACGTATTCCCTGCCAGGACCCGTTACCCTGAGGAGGCCGCGCAGCGGCCGTCTCGAAGGGCGACGAGCCCCGGCGAGCGATCTGGGCCGTGCATCCTTCGAGAAGCTTGCTGCGCAAGCTCCTCAGGATGACGGAACGAGAGTCAGATATTCAGCACCCGCCCGTAGGCGTCCAGCACCGCTTCCTTCATCATTTCTGACAGGGTCGGATGCGGGAACACGGTGTGCATCAACTCCTCTTCCGTAGTCTCCAGATTCATCGCCACCACATAGCCCTGGATCAGCTCGGTGACCTCGGCGCCGATCATGTGCGCGCCGAGCAATTGCCCCGTCTTCTTGTCGAAGATCACCTTGACCAGGCCCTGGTCCTCGCCGAGCGCGATCGCCTTGCCGTTGCCGACGAACGGGAAGCGGCCGACGCGGATCTCGCGGCCGCCTTCCTTGGCCTTGGCTTCGGTGAGGCCGACGGAAGCGACCTGCGGGTTGCAGTAGGTGCAGCCCGGGATCATCAGCTTGTCCATCGGATGCGGATGCAGGCCCTTGATCGCCTCGATGCAGATCACGCCCTCATGCTCGGCCTTGTGCGCGAGCATCGGCGGACCCGCGACGTCGCCGATCGCGTAGATGCCGGGAACGTTGGTCTTGCCGAGGCCGTCGATCACGATGCAGCCGCGGTCGGTTTTGACGCCGAGCTTTTCGAGCCCGAGATTCTCGATGTTGCCGACCACGCCGACCGCCGAGATCACGCGCTCGAATTCCTTGGTCTGCGGCTGGCCCTTGCCGTCGTCGATGGTCGCGACCACGCTATCGGCCTTCTTCTCCAGCTTCGTCACCTTGGTCGAGGACATGATCTTGATGCCCTGCTTCTCGAACCGTTTTCGCGCGAGGCCTGCGATCTCGGCGTCCTCGACCGGCAGAATCTGCGGCAGCACCTCGACCACGGTGACGTCGGCGCCCATGGTATGGAAGAACGAGGCGAACTCGATGCCGATCGCGCCCGAGCCAACCACCAGCAGCGATTTCGGCATCCGCTCCGGCACCATGGCCTCGAAATAGGTCCAGATCAGCTTCTTGTCGGGTTCGAGCCCGGGCAACACGCGCGGCCGCGCGCCGGTCGCGACGATGATGTGCTTGGCCTGGTAAGTGCCCTCGCCGCTCGCGCCCTTCGGCGCCTCGACGGCCGACTTCTTCACCGTGATCTTGCCGGGCGCATCGATCGTGGCGTCGCCCCAGATCACCGTGACCTTGTTCTTCTTCATCAGGAAGCCGACGCCGTCATTGAGCCGCTTCGAGACACCGCGCGAGCGCTGCACCACGGCCTTCGGGTCGAAGGAGACGTTGTCCGCCGACAGTCCGTAGTCCTTGGCGTGCTGCATGTAGTGGTAGATCTCGGCCGAGCGCAGCAGCGCCTTGGTCGGGATGCAGCCCCAGTTCAGGCAGATGCCGCCGAGATAGGACTTCTCGACGATCGCTGTCTTGAAGCCGAGTTGCGCGGCGCGGATCGCGGTGACGTAGCCGCCGGGGCCGGAGCCGATGATGATGACGTCGAAGGATGTGTCGGCCATGGCGGCTCCCGTTCAACTCAATTTGTGGCGCCGCGGGCGCGGCTTCTTGCGATCAATGACCTGACCAGCCATTCGAGCCCGATCACCACGGTCATGATGGCCAGGGCCGTCAGCACGATCGGCTGGGCGATGTTCCGCGCCAGTTGTTCGCCGGCGAAGAACGCAGAGTGAAGAAAATCCAGCCCGACCGGATTGCACACCAGCGCGGCCGATAGCAGCAGCGAAATCCAGGGCCAGCGCGTGCAGGCCGGGCCGGCCATTCATCGGTACTCCTGCCATACCGCACCGAGGAAGATGGTCCACACCAGCGCGAGCACGGCCGCGCCGGTCATCATCATCCTGAACTGGAACGTCGAGATCAGGTCGCGGTTGACCGCGACCAGCAGCGCGACGGCGATGGCGGCGAGCAGGACGTACGGACCGACGATCGCGTACATGGCCGATGCCCGTCACACCATCATCATTACGGGGTTCTCGATTAGCTGCTTGAAGGCGCCGATCAGCTCGGCACCGAGCGCGCCGTCGATCGCGCGGTGATCGCACGACAGGGTGACGCTCATGATGTTCGCGATCTCGATCTTGCCGCCGCGCACCACGGGGCGCTCCTCGGAGGTGCCGACCGCAAGGATCGAGGCGTGCGGCGGGTTGATCACGGCGGTGAAGTGGTTGATGCCGTACATGCCGAGGTTCGACACCGCGGTCGTGCCGCCCTGGTATTCCTCCGGCTTCAGCTTGCGGGCGCGGGCGCGGGCGGCAAAGTCCTTCATCTCGTTGGAGATGGTCGACAGCGTCTTGGTCTCGGCCTTGCGGATGATCGGCGTGATCAGACCGCCCGGCATCGCCACCGCGACGCCGACGTCGGAATGCTTGTGCTTGAGCATGCCGCCTTCGGTCCAGCTGACGTTGCAGTTCGGGATCTTCTGCAGCGCGACCGCCATCGCCTTGATGACGAAATCGTTGACCGAGATCTTGTAGAGCGGCTTCTTCTCCTTGTCCTTTGGCGCAGCCGCGTTGATCTCCTCGCGCGCGGCGAGCAGCTTGCCGATGTCGCAGTCGATCGTGAGATAGAAGTGCGGGACGTTCTGCACCGAGGCGGTGAGACGCTGCGCGATGGTGCGGCGCATGCCGTCATGCGGCACGACCTCGTAGGAGCCCGGCTCGAACAGCGCCAGGATCTGCTTGTCGGACATTGACGGCGCGATGCTCGGCCCCGCGGCGGGCGCGGCCGCCGGCGCCTTCAGGCCCTTGCCGGACTTGGCGTCGTCGACGTCGCGGGCGATGACGCGGCCATGCGGGCCGGTGCCGGTGATCCGGCCGAGATCGATGCCGGCTTCTTTCGCCAACCGGCGCGCCAGCGGCGAGGAAAACACGCGGGCGTGGCCATTGGCCTGCGACGCCGCGGCCGCAGGTGCGGCCGCCTGGGTGGGCCCGGCCGCGGGTGCCGGAGCTGGTGCAGCGGCCGGGGCTGATGCAGGGGCCGGCGCGGCCTGGGCCGCGGGCTTCGGCGCCTCGGCGGGCTTCGGCGATGGCGCTACGCCCGCTTCGGCGCTGGCGGCCGCCTTCACATCCTCGCCGTCGCCGGCCATCACGGCGATGACGTCGTTGACCGGAACGTCCTGAGTGCCCTCGGGCACCAGGATCTTGGCGATCGTGCCTTCATCGACGGCTTCCACTTCCATCGTCGCCTTGTCGGTCTCGATTTCCGCGATCACGTCGCCGGACTTGACCTTGTCGCCCTCTTTCTTGAGCCACTTGGCGAGGTTGCCCTTTTCCATCGTCGGCGACAGCGCGGGCATGAGAATATTGATCGGCATTGTCAGTGACCTTGTTGCGACCGCGGTTTGGTTTGGCCCATGTCGGTCGGCCGGGCGATTTCGGCTTCGAACATCTCGACGATGCGCGCGAGCGCCTCGTCCTCGGAGTATTCGCTCTCGCGCGAATAGGCGCGCGCGGCGTGGCGGGCGATGTCGACAAGCATCAGCCCCCACATGTCCGGCTCCTCGAAGGCGCGCTGGAACGCGATCGACAGGCCGCCGTCGACGACAAAGGCGCGCAGCACCTCGATGGCGTCGTCGCGGCCCATCACGTCGGGCGGCAGCGGCTGCTCCTTGGGACCGGCCATCGGCGTTACCGGTAGGACACGGCCTTGGCGGCCGCGACCACCTCGGCGACGGAGGGCAGAGCGAGCTTTTCGAGGTTCGCGGCATAGGGCATCGGGACATCCTTGCCGGAGACACGCGCGACCGGCGCATCCAGATAGTCGAAGGCGTGCTCCATGATGCGCGCGGCAACCTCGGAGCCGACGCCGCTCTGCTGCCAGCCCTCTTCGACCGTGACCGCACGTCCGGTCTTCTTCACCGAGTTGATGACGGTCTCGGTGTCCATCGGACGGATGGTGCGCAGGTCGATCACCTCGGCCTCGATGCCTTCCTTCGCGAGTTCATCAGCGGCCTTCAGCGCATAAGACATGCCCATCGCCCAGGAGACGATGGTGACGTCCTTGCCGGCGCGGGCAATCCGCGCCTTGCCGATTGGCACCACGAAATCGGGCAGCTTCGGTACCTCGCCGGTGTGGCCGTACAGCACCTCGTTCTCGAGGAAGACCACCGGGTTGGGATCGCGGATCGCGGCCTTGAGCAGGCCCTTGTAGTCGGCAGCCGAATATGGCGCGATCACCTTGAGGCCGGGGATCTGCGAGTACCACGCGGCATAGTCCTGGCTATGCTGGGCGGCGACGCGCGCGGCGGCGCCGTTCGGGCCGCGGAATACGATCGAGCAGCCCATCTGGCCGCCGGACATATAGAGCGTCTTGGCGGCGGAGTTGATGATCTGGTCGATCGCCTGCATGGCAAAATTCCAGGTCATGAACTCGACGATCGGCTTCAGGCCGGCCATCGCCGCGCCGACGCCGACGCCGGCAAAGCCGTGCTCGGTGATCGGCGTGTCGATCACGCGCCGGGCACCGAATTCCTGCAACAGGCCCTGCGTCACCTTATAGGCGCCCTGATACTCGGCGACCTCCTCGCCCATGATGAAGACGTCGCCGTCGCGGCGCATCTCCTCGGCCATCGCATCGCGCAGCGCTTCGCGGATGGTCTGGGTGACCATCTCGGTGCCGGCAGGGATCTCCGGATCGGGCAGCGGCTCGCTGGCGGGCGCGGCCGGTGCCTTCGCCGCGGGCTGCGGCGCTTCCGCCTTTGCATCTCGCTTGGCTTCGGCAGCAGGCGCGGCCTCGGCAGCCTTCGGCGCCGGAGCGGCCGGCGCATTGGCGAGGTCGGCCGTGCTTTCGCCGTCGGCCAGGATGGTGGCGATCGGCGTGTTGACCGCAACGTCGGCGGTGCCCTCCGGAATCAGGATCTTGCCGAGCGTGCCCTCGTCGGTGGCCTCGACCTCCATGGTCGCCTTGTCGGTCTCGATCTCGGCGATGACGTCACCGGACTTGATGGTCTCGCCTTCCTTTTTCAGCCATTTGGCGAGGTTGCCCTTCTCCATGGTGGGCGACAGCGCAGGCATCAGCACTTGAATGGGCATATCGGCTCCCGAAATCGGTCTTGAGATTCGTCTGCGCGGATGGGGTCAGCGGTAGATGTCGGTGTAGAGCTCGGACGCATCCGGCTCCGGATCGTGCTGGGCGAAGTCGGCGGCCTCGTTGACGATCTCGCGCACCTCGGCGTCGATCGCCTTCAGCTCCTGCTCGCTGACGCCGGATGCGAGCAAACGGTTGCGCACCTGCTCGATCGGATCCTGGTCGTGGCGCACCTTCTCGACTTCCTCGCGGGTGCGGTACTTCGCGGGATCGGACATCGAGTGACCGCGGTAGCGGTAGGTCTGCATCTCGAGGATGATCGGACCGTTGCCGCCGCGGCACCAGGCGGTAGCCTCATCGGCGGCGGCCTTCACCGCGCGCACGTCCATGCCGTCGACCTGCCGGCCGGGAATGTTGAAGGAGGCGCCGCGCTTGGAGAAGTCCTGCTGCGCTGACGCGCGCGACACCGAAGTGCCCATCGCATAGCGATTGTTCTCGATCACATAGATCACCGGCAGCTTCCACAGCTCCGCCATGTTGAAGCTTTCGTAGACCTGGCCCTGGTTGGCGGCGCCGTCACCGAAATAGGTCACGCTGACGTTATCGTTGCCGCGATAGCGGTTGGCGAACGCAAGGCCGGTGCCGAGCGGCACCTGCGCGCCCACGATGCCGTGACCGCCGTAGAAATGCTTCTCCTTGCTGAACATGTGCATGGAGCCGCCCTTGCCGCGGGAATAACCGCCACGGCGTCCGGTCAATTCAGCCATCACGCCCTTGGCTTCCATTTCGGTGGCCAGCATGTGGCCGTGGTCCCGGTAACCGGTTATGACCTCGTCGCCCGGCTTCAGCGCCATCTGCATGCCGACCACGACGGCTTCCTGGCCGATATAGAGATGGCAGAAACCGCCGATCGCACCCATGCCGTAGAGCTGGCCGGCCTTCTCCTCGAAGCGCCGGATCAGCAGCATGTCCCGCAGCGCCTTGAGCTCCTGCTGCTTGGAGAATTCCGGCGGCGAGCCAGCCTTCTCCTGCCCTGAGTCCTTTGCGACGGTTTTCTTGGGTGTGGCCATGGCAATTCCGGGTGAGAGAAGTCGAAGAACCCTCTCTAACCCAACTCAAATCGGCTTGGAAGGATTGCGTTCGCCCGATGGAATTTTGCTATGCCGCAGTGCAGCGCGGCGCGACACTTTTGTGATAGCGCGCACGTGTTTTTGAAATTTGAGAACGCGTCAGTTCGCCTTGTTGATCCGGACCAGATCACGCGGGTTGACGTAGTCGAGCTGGAAGCGCGCGCGCTCGTCCAGCATGTCGGGATCGACCCGGTCCGACCGCAGCAGCGACACCCGCTGCTCGCCCTCGGCCCGCTCCTTCTTCAGGCGCGCCAATTCCGAGGTCAGCCCGATGATTTCCTGGTCGAGCTCCTGCCGCGCATTCAGGCCGTATTTCCCGGTGTACGCGTTGATGCCGAAATAGCCGACCATCAGCGCCGCCAGCGTGTAGAGGGCGAGACCGGACAGAATCGATTTGAGGCGCGTGCGGGAAACCATGGCCGCGAAGATGCGGCCATGGAGTTAATGGATTGCTAAACGAGAGCGTTTTCGAGCGAATCCTGTCTGGACTTGATCCGGGATGGATACCGGTTCGCATAGCAATCAAGTTTACGCAGGTTGCGTAGACTTATCTGCGGTAGAAAACGCGTCAAAAAAGAGCCTAGCCATTCTGCTTTTCGATGAAGGCCGCGAAGGCGTCGAGATACTGCTGCAGCACGCCCTTGAGCGACTCCTTGGTCAGCTCGCCCTTGTCGTCGAAGGCGTCGCCGACACCATTGAGATAGGCCTCCGGCTGGCCGAGGATCGGGCCCGAGATGCCCGGCAGGATGTTCTGCAGATGCTTCACCGCGCTGACGCCGCCGAGCGGTCCGGGCGAATTGCCGATGATGCCGACCGGCTTGCCGAGGAACGAGCTCTTGCCGTAGGGCCGCGAGGCGACGTCGATCGCGTTCTTCAGCACGCCCGGGATCGAGCGGTTGTATTCGGGGGTCACGAACAGCACGCCGTTCGACTTCTGCAGCTTCTCGCGGAACGCGAGCCAGTCCGCCGGCGGGGCCGCCTCGAGGTCCTGGTTGAAGAAGGAAATCCCCTGCAGCGTCGTGACCTCGAGCTTCAGCGAGGCGGGCGCGAGCTTGGCCAGCGCATTGGCGATCTTGAGCGAGAAGCTCTCCTTGCGGATGCTGCCGACGACGGTGACGATGTTATAGGCCATTACAGATTTCCCCTCGGGTTTGCGTGAAGCTCGTGGACCTCACCTACCGGCCCGTCAAGAAAGATGCAAGTGCATGGATCATCCAATTCCGGAAACGCAGCGTTTCGCGGAATTGGTCTACGCAAAAGTAAAAAGGCCGTCCCGGGGACGGCCTTTCGTTTCAGTCCTCATCCCTTGTTCGGGTTGATCAAGAATTTCTCGCCGGTGGCGCGCTTGTTGTAGACGGCGATGTTGTCGAGCTGCAGGGCTTCCTGCAACGACACCACCTTGGTGTAGTGGCTGGCGAAGGTCGTCTTCAATTCGGCCACCACGCGCTGGCGCAGCTTGTTGCCGGCCTCGGGGCCGATCTTCATCAGGAACGGGAACAGCAGCCAGCCGCCGACGCCCCAGGCCATGCCGAAGCCGCGCGGCAGCTCGATCGAGCGGGTGTCGAGGCTGCCGTAGATATAGACCTGCTTGTGCACATTCGAGCCGTAGCGGCTGTAGGCTTTTGCAGTTTTGTTGATCGCGGTCTCCATCGCGACCAGGATCTGGCCCGCGAGCTTGCCGCCCCCGATCGCATCGAAGGCGATGGTCGCGCCGGTCTCGACCAGCGCGGCGGTGAGCTTGTCCATGAAATCGGGCGCCGAGGAATCGACGACATGCCGGGCGCCGATCTTGTGCAGGATGTCGGCCTGCTCCCTGTTGCGCACGATGTTGACCAGACCGATCTCGTCCTTGAGGCAGATCCTGTTCAGCATCTGGCCGAGGTTCGACGCCGCCGCGGTGTGCACCAGCGCCTTGTGTCCCTCACGCCGCATCGTCTCGGTCATGCCGAGCGCGGTCAGCGGATTGACGAAGCAGGATGCGCCTTCCGCCGGCGTGGTGCCGTCGGGCAACGGCAGGCATTCGCCGACCCGCAGCGTGCGGTATTGCGCATACATCGCGCCGCCGATCATCGCGACCGTGCGGCCCATCAGTGCCTTCGCGGCGTCCGAGGAGCCGGTCCGGATCACGACGCCGGCACCTTCATTGCCGACCGGCATGGATTCGTCGAGCCGCGCGGCAAGGCCCGGCAACGCCGCCTCCGGCACGCGCGCGGTCACGACAGGCAAGTCCTTGCTGCCGGAGACCTTGGCGGCCGACATGTCGGCGGGGCCGATCAAGAGACCGAGGTCGGACGGATTGATCGGGGTCGCCTCGACCCGGACCACGACCTCGTCGGGACCGGGCTCGGGGGTCGGGACATGGACCAGCGACAATTCCAGCTCGCCATCCTTCTTGAGCAGTGAACGCAGTTGCAGACCGCTCTTGCCGTCGCTCATCCTGACCTCCCTTTTTTGCGTTTGTTAGATCCCGACCAAATTGGGGCGCTAGGCCAGCGCCTTCAAGGTCGCCCGGCCGGCGTATTTCGCCTGAGTGCCGAGCTGCTGCTCGATGCGCAGCAGCTGGTTGTACTTGGCGGTGCGGTCGGAGCGCGCCAGCGAGCCGGTCTTGATCTGCCCGCAATTGGTGGCGACCGCGAGATCGGCAATGGTGGAGTCCTCGGTCTCGCCGGAGCGATGCGACATCACGGCGGTGTAGCCGGCCTTGTAGGCCATCTCGATCGCCGCCAGCGTCTCGGTCAGCGTGCCGATCTGGTTGACCTTGACCAGGATCGAATTGCCGCGGCCATTCTTGATGCCATCGGCGAGCCGCTTGACGTTGGTGACGAACAGATCGTCGCCGACCAGCTGGCACTTGTTGCCGATCGCATCCGTCAGCTCCTTCCAGCCGTCCATGTCGTCTTCCGACATGCCGTCCTCGATGGTGACGATCGGATAGCGGCCGACCAGATCGGCGAGATATTTCACCTGCTCGGAGCGCGAACGGGTCTTGTTCTCGCCGCCATAGACATAGGCACCGTCCTTGAAGAACTCCGTGGAGGCGCAGTCGAGGCCGAGCACGACGTCGTCGCCCGCCTTGTAGCCGGCCTTGCCGATCGCGTTCATGACGAATTCGAGCGCGGCGTCGGCCGACGGCAGGTTCGGCGCGAAGCCGCCCTCGTCGCCGACATTGGTGTTGTGGCCGGCCTTCTTCAGTTCGCCGCGCAACGTGTGGAAGATTTCCGAGCCGCAACGCAGCGCCTCGGCGAACGAGGTGGCGCCGACCGGCAGGATCATGAATTCCTGGAAGTCGATCGGATTGTCGGCATGCACGCCGCCATTGATGATGTTCATCATCGGCACCGGCAGCGTCCGTGCCGAGGTGCCGCCGACATAGCGATACAGCGGCATGTCGAAGGATTCGGCGGCGGCCTTGGCGCAAGCCAGCGAGACGCCGAGGATGGCGTTGGCGCCGAGCCGGCTCTTGTTCGGCGTGCCGTCGAGATCGATCATGATTTGGTCGATCGCAACCTGCTCCTCGACCGCTTGGTCGGCGAGCGCCTCGAAGATCTCGCCATTGACCGCGGCAACCGCCTTCTGCACGCCCTTGCCGAGATAACGCGCCTTGTCGCCGTCGCGCAGTTCCACCGCTTCATGCGCACCCGTGGAGGCGCCCGACGGCACCGCCGCGCGGCCGACTGACCCATCCTCCAGCACCACATCGACCTCGACCGTGGGATTGCCGCGGCTGTCGAGGATTTCGCGGCCGATGATGTCGACGATGTCAGTCATGAGAACCTCTTGTGGCAGGGAGGGGGTCGGATCGCGGTGCTTCTAGCGCAATGCATCGAGGGGGAAAAGGCCGCCTGACCGGCTCCTTTGCATGGGGTTGTTTTGCAGGAAAACCGGTTTCCACTTTTCCGGATCATGCTCTATGAGACCGGAACGGAGACCCCAATGGCAAAGAAATCCAGCAAATCAACGACCTCCCCCGGCCTGCAACTCGGTCGCGCGGTGGAATGGCCCGACAGCCCGGACAAGGCGCAGCTCGACCGCGTGCCCAATCCGCAGGCTGGGGCCGATTATCTGGTCCGCTTCACGGTGCCGGAATTCACCTCGATCTGCCCGGTGACGGGACAACCGGATTTCGCGCATCTGGTGATCGACTATGTGCCGGGCCGCTGGCTGCTGGAGTCGAAGTCGCTGAAGCTGTTCACGGCGAGCTTCCGCAACCATGGTGCCTTCCACGAGGACTGCACCGTGATGATCGGCAAGCGGATCGCCGACGAGATCAAGCCGAAATGGCTGCGCATCGGCGGCTACTGGTATCCGCGCGGCGGCATCCCGATCGACGTGTTCTTCCAGACCGGAAGGCTGCCCAAGGGCCTCTGGGTTCCCGACCAGGGCGTCGCGACCTATCGCGGGCGGGGCTGATCCGGCCGCCTCAATAGGCGCTCAACAGATCGACCTTGGCGTTGGCAAGGATCAGGCGCCGTGCCAACAGCGCGGACAGATTGCGCATGATCTTCATCGAAATCTGCGGGTGAAGCTGACGATAGTCGGCAAAGCTGTCGAGCGGCAGCTCGAGGCATTTGACCGGCGTGTCCGCCCAGACGTCGGCGCTGCGGTGGCTCTCGATGATCGCCATCTCGCCGAACTCCATTCCCGGCCCAAGCGAGGCAAGCCGCACGCCGCTCGGCAGCTTCACGCTCACCATCCCGCTTTGCAGGAAGAACAATGAATTGGCCGGTTCGCCGGCCATGACGATGCGCTGGCCGGCGTCGTAGCGGCGCGGCGTCGAGAGTTCGGCGAGCGCGGCGATCTCCTCGGGTGCGAGATCGGCCAACAGCGCCTGCTCGCCGAGATGGGCCGTCTCCTTGGTCTCGGTGAAGCCACCATAGCGATAGATCAGTTGATCTTCTGCCCACTCAACGGCGTCGTCGAGGAGCGGAAAATGCCGCAGCCGCGTCGGTTCCTCGATCTGCGCGCGGATCGTCGCCCAGACCGGCGACGTCGTCTCGACACCGGAGATGATCGTGGTGACACCGGAATTTCCGAGCGTGGCAATTTTCTCAGCCAGCAGCTGAGAGCCGGCCGCCGTAATGTCGGGCACGCGGCGGAAATCGAGGATCAACAGCGGCGCGCCGGGCGGCTCGCTGGACAGTCTGCGGGTGACGTAGTCGATCGCCGCGAAGTTGAGCGCCCCCACCAGCTCAATGACGCGGGTATCGCTGTGGCGGTCATCGAGGATCTGCTGTTCGTGCGGCTGGCGGCTGCGGCGGGAGGTGATGCCGAAGATGTCGTAGTCGGCGATGATGCAGGTGCGGACGTCGCCGCTGCGGTTGAGCATATGCAGATCGAACTGCGCCGACAGCGCCTCGCAAACCCTCAGGCCCCGCACACTGTTGAAGTGCCCATCGAGCAGCGGCGAAAAGGTGCCGAGCCCCAGTTGCGACGGGAGAGCTGCGACGATGCCGCCGCCGACCCCGCTCTTGGCGGGCATCCCGACGCGATAAATCCATTCGCCGGCATAGTCGTACATCCCCGAGCTTGTCATCACCGACAGCGTGCGCGCGACGACATGCGGCGTGACCACCTGAACGCCGGTGACCGGGTTGACGCCGCGATTGGCGAGCGTTGCGGCCATCACGGCGAGGTCGCGTGCCGTGACGAGAATGGCACACTGCCTGAAATAGATGTCGAGCACGGCATCGACGTTGTCTTGCAGCACGAGGTAGTTGCGCAACAACCACGCGATCGCGCGATTGCGGTTGCCGGTCGCCGTCTCCGAGGCATGGACCGCGTCGTCGACGTCAAGTTCGCGGCCGGCAAACTGGCTGAGCTTGTCCCGGATGCGTTCGAATGCGGCGCTGCCGTCGACCTCGTGGATCAATCCGGAGCACGCGATCGCGCCGGCGTTGACCATTGGATTGAACGGCTTGTTGTCGTTGGTCAGCCGGATCGAGTTGAATGCCTCGCCGCTCGGCTCGACACCGATCGCCGCCGCGACGCGCGCTTCGCCGACGAGGTCGAGAGCCAACGCAAACACGAACGCCTTTGAAACGGACTGGATGGTGAAAGGAACGCCGCTGTCGCCGACTTCGTAGACATGGCCGTCGATGGTGACGAGGCTGATGCCGAAATGCGCCGGGTTGGCCCGTTTCAGCTCCGGAATGTAGTCGGCGAGTACGCCGGAATTGTCCGATCTGAATTCTTCGTGGCAGGAGGCCAGAAAGCGTTGAAGTGGAGGCTCGGTGCCATATCCCGTTGTTCTGACGTCTGCACTTCTGCGAATGGGCCAGCCAGTCTGGACGTCCACGCTCTCACCTCAAATGGCGAGTAATAAGCAATCCTCATGCCATGCGCGGTCATCCGAGGGGCGTCGCGACGTGCGTCATCCTGACGCTGCGCCCTCTTCCCTGTCTGCCGCAGCCGGCGAGACCTTGGGCGCTTACGCCGTCTTCGCATCGGCGGGTCGGGTCTGCCGCAGAAACCGGGCGCAGATGAATCCGAGCACCACCATCACGGCGGCGGCCGAGACCAATGTCGCGGTTTTGCCGGCGTGTTGCAGTCCAAAACCATAGGCGATCGGGCCGACGGTCTGGCCCATGAAGAAGAAGAACGAGTGCAGCGACAGCGCGGTGGCGCGCGCTTCGACCGACAGCTCGCTGGCGAACACCTGCAGGCAGCCGTGGATCATGTAGAAGCCGAGGCCCATCACCAGGAGGCTCGCCATCTGAAGCTTCCAGTGCGGCCCGAAGGCGATGCCGACGAGCTGGATCGCGACCAGGGTCGCGCCAACGATCATCATCCCCCTCACCCCGATCATCGGCAGCAAACGCGCCACCGTCAGCGTGTAGAGCAATCCGCCGATCGCAAAGCCCGCGATCACGATGCCGGCGATCGACAGCGAAGTCTCGCCGAGCTCGAACAGGAACGAGGCGATGAACGGAAACAGCCCGAGCACACAGCAGCCTTCGACGAAGACCGCCGAATAACAGATGCGTGCGTTCGGATTGGTGAAGATGGTGCGATAGCCGTGGCGCAGCGCCTTCAGGCTGGTGCGCGGCGGTCGGTTCAGCGCGGCGCCGCGGAAGCCGGCCGCGACCGCAAGTGCGACGATGATCACGAGGCCGCCGAGCACCGCCAGCACGCCGCGCCAGCCGAGCAGATCGCCGATCAGCCCGGAGGCCGTGGCGCCGAGCAGATTGCCGGTCATCGAGCCTGCGAGTGTCCGCCCGATCGCGAGCTGCCGCTTGTCCGGGCCGACGAGATCGCTGGTCAGCGACAGCGCCACCGGAAACACACCGCCCGAGCCGATGCCGGCGAGGATACGGGTCACGAACAGCATCGGGAACGAGGTCGAGAGCGCGCCGAGGATGTTGGCGACGCCGAGCAGCCCGAGGCAGATCGTCATCAGCCGCGCCTTGCCGAACAGGTCGGCGGCAGCGCCGATCGCCGGCTGCACCGCGGCAAAGGTGAAGGCGAACACCGCGGCAAAGCTCGCCGCGGTCGCGATGCTGACGCCGAAATCATCGGCGACATGCGGCAAGACCGGATCGAGCGCGCGTACCGAGAGGCTCGCCGCGAAGGTCGCCAGCGTGATGACGTTGAGGGCCGGCGGCATGCCGCTGGTTGCGGTCATGTCGTGATCCGCGGTCAGGCCGTCTTGGCGAGCGCGTCGAACTGCATCAGCCGCTTGACGAGGGATTCGAAATCGCGGAGCGGCACCATGTTGGGGCCGTCGGACGGTGCGTGATCCGGATCGGGATGGGTCTCGATGAACACGCCGGCGACACCGACCGCGACCGCGGCCCGCGCCAGCACCGGTACGAATTCACGCTCGCCGCCCGACGACGTGCCCTTGCCGCCCGGCTGCTGCACCGAATGGGTAGCGTCGAAGATCACGGGCGCGCCGGTGGTGCGTGCAAGAATCGGCAGCGCGCGCATGTCTGACACCAGCGTGTTGTAGCCGAACGACGCGCCGCGCTCGGTGACCAGCACATTGGCGTTGCCGGCGCCGGTGATCTTGCTGACCACATTCGTCATGTCCCACGGCGCCAAAAACTGCCCCTTCTTGACGTTGACAGCCTTGCCGGTCGCGGCCGCCGCCAGCAAGAGATCGGTCTGCCGGCACAGGAACGCCGGGATCTGCAGCACGTCGACCGCCTGCGCCGCCTCCGCGCATTGGTCGGGTTCATGCACGTCGGTCAGCACGGACAGCCCGAGCGAAGACCGGATCTCGGCGAAGATCGGCAGCGCCTGCTTCAGCCCGATGCCGCGCGCGGCCGACGCGCTGGTGCGGTTCGCCTTGTCGAACGAGGTCTTGTACACCAGACCGATCTTGAGCCTCCCCGCGATCTCCTTCAGCGCCGAGGCCACTTCGAGCGCGTGCGCGCGGCTCTCGAGCTGGCAGGGACCGGCGATGATCTGTAGCGGCAAGGCGTTGCCGAACTTAGCCGATCCGACGGCAACGATCGGCGCGGCTGGCGCGGAAACCTGATTGGTCAAAATGCTGCATCCTTATTGGCCTGCGACCATGCAATCCCACGCGCGAGGGATCAAGCCGTCCTGCACGATGAGGGGGTTGCGCTGACGCCGTGGGTGGGCCGTGCTATCACAATCCTGCCCCAACCGCCCCTGTAGAGTTGAGGCGGAACGGATTCCCAAGGGGGATGAAATGCGTCTGTCGATGATCGGAGCCGTTGCCGCCCTGTCGGCGATGTCCGGCCTGGCCTATGGCCAGACTAGCAGCCAGCCCGGGGTCGTCACCAGCGGCGCTGCCGGCGTCACCATCAATGGCAAGCCAGCCGCGCGCAGCGGCGACACCACCAGCAATGGCGGCCCGCTGGTCGAAGGCGTGCCCAACGTGCTGATCAACGGCAAGCCTGCCGTGGTGATGGGCGACCGCACGCATTGCGGCGGCAAGACCACCTCGGGCAGCCACGGCGTCTTCATCAACGGCAAGCCGATGGTGACACAGGGCGATCAGACCTCGGGCTGCCCGCAATAAGCTCCTGCGGCACGCTTCTTCCCCTCATGGTGAGGAGCGCGGAACGCGCGTCTCGAACCATGAGGCTCCAGCTGTGGCCTACATCCTTCGAGACGCTTGCTTCGCGAGCTCCTCAGGATGAGGGGTAGAATTTGTTGGCAGGCGCCAGCGGGCCGTCGTTACTTCACCGCTGAGAACGACGTCGGCACCAGGAGCTGGTTGACGATGTTGAGAACGATCTGGCCGTCCTCCTCGGTCTTGGCGCGCGCGCTGATCCATTCCGGATCGGTCGTGAACGCGGTCCACTTCTTGTCGCGCTCGGCGAGCGACTCCCAGGCCAAGAGATAGGTCAGTTCCTGGTTGGATTCGCCGACCAGCGTCGTGAAGAAGCCAGCCTGCTTGATGCCGTGCTTGTCCCACAGCTTGAGCGTGATGGTCTCGAAACGCTTGAGCAGCGCCGGCAGCCGGCCCGGCAGGCAACGATAAACGCGGGTCTCGTAGATCATTGGCGGTACTCCCAGAATTGTTTGCGCGGGCGGTTATAGCTACTCGGTTCCGGACTGTCTTGAGGGGGTGACAACATGGCACCCCTGCTCACGGCAGGCGGCCATTTCCGCAATGTTGTTGCAATGTTACTTGCCTTAAAAGCAGCCCTTCAGGATCTGGACCCAAAGCACATGCGGATATTGCTGGTCGAAGACGAGGCCGAGATGGCGGCGGCGCTGTCGCAGGCACTGAAGGGCTACGACATGGTGGTCGACCATGTGCCGAACCTTGCCGAGGCCGAGGAAGCGATCTCCGCCGACGTCCACGCCGCGGTGCTGCTCGACCGCCAGCTTCCCGACGGCGACGGGCTCACGCTGATCCCGAAACTGCGCGCCAAGGCGGACGGTGTGCCGATCATCGTGCTGACCGCGCGCGGCGACCTCGCCGACCGCATCACCGGCCTCGACTCAGGCGCTGACGATTATCTGGCCAAACCCTTCGCGGTCGAGGAACTGCTGGCGCGGCTGCGCGCCGTGCTGCGCCGGCCCGCCGGTTTGCAGCTCGAGATCATCAAGGCCGGCCGCGTGGCATTCGATTGCGGCCACCGCGAGGCCAGCGTCGATGGCCGCCCGCTCGAGCTGCCGCGGCGCGAGCTGCTGGTGCTGGAGACCCTGCTGCGCCGCATGGGCCGCACCGTGCTGCGCGCCACGCTGGAGGAAGCCGTCTACAATTTCGAGGACGAGATCCAGTCCAACGCGCTCGACGCCCATGTCTCGCGCCTGCGGCGCAAGCTTGCCGACGCCGGTGCCGGCGTCGAGATCCACAGCATCCGCGGCGTCGGTTACCTCCTGAAGCAGACGTCATGAGCGAGGCGGCCGATCACTATTGCCTGCGCTCCAAATTGAGCTGGTGGCTGGTGACGTTGCAGGCGGCTCTGCTCGCCCTGCTCGTCATCCTGCTGATCGCGGGTCTGTGCGCCTCCGGCATCCTGCTCGTGCCGCGCGACGAGGACCACGTCATCGGCATCGTGCAGGGTGCGCTCGCACGCGATCCGCAAGGCGGCCTGGTGCTGCGCCCGACACCGGATCTGAAAAAGCTGCGCGAGAACACGCCCGACCTCTGGTTCGTGGTGCGCGACCGGCAGGGCCATTCATTGTCGGAAGGTGCGGTGCCGAGCGAGTTTGCCAGGATCGGTGACGCACTCGACCAGATCAGCCAGGCGCGGCTCGGCTGGCAGATGTTCGAGGACGATCCGCGCAAGCCGCCCGCCCGCATGAAGCGCGTCAACACCGATGCCGGACCGGTTCAGGTGATGACAGCCACGCAAGGACCGATGACGCGCACCAAGACGGTGCTCGCCACCTCGCTGGCGTTTCTCGCCGTCGCCCTGCCCGGGCTCATGCTGATGGCCGCGGCGACCTTCGTGGCAACGCCGATGGTGATCAGGCGCGCCTTTGCCGGCCTCGACACTGCGGCCGACGAAGCGCGCCGGATCGATTTCCGCCAGCGTGGCAGCCGACTGTCGGCGGACCATCTGCCGCTCGAAGTCGCGCCGCTCGTGACCGCGGTCAACGATGCGCTGAAGCGGCTCGACGACGGCTATTCGCGCCATCAGCGCTTCGTGGCCGATGCGGCGCACGAATTGCGCACGCCGATCGCGATCCTCAACACGCGGCTGGAATCGCTGCCTCCGGGCCCCGAGAAAACCCGCCTGCTGGAGGATTCGGCGCGGCTTGCGACCCTCGCCGAGCAATTGCTCGACATCCAGCGCTTCGACCAGTGCCGCAACCCGTTCGTGCGGGTCGATCTCGTCGCGGTCGCGCGCAATGTCGCCGCCGACCTCGCGCCGCTGGCGATCGCGGCCGGCTACGAATTGTCGCTCGATGCCGCAACCGATCGCGTCGAAACGCTTGGCGACCGCGCCGCGCTGGAGCGCGCGCTGACCAACCTCGTGCAGAACGCCATCCAGCACGGCGGCCGCCGCGGCACCATCACCATCCACGTCGGCAGCGCCGCGACCATCGATGTGACCGACGAAGGCGACGGCATTCCGCAGGACCAACGCGCGCGGATCTTCGATCCATTCTACCGGCTCGCGCCGCTCGACCGCGGCGCCGGGCTCGGGCTGAATATGGTGCGCGAGATCGCAAGGCTGCATGGCGGTCACGTTTCCGTACTCGACGGTCCGAAGGGCGGCGCATGCTTCCGCCTCACATTACCGCCGGCGCCGTTCGTCTCGTGATGCCAGAGCGTTTTCGAGCGAAGTGGATACCGGTTCGCGTGAAGAAAACGCGTCAATTCCAGCAACAATGCGCAATGTTCTCGCAATGCAGCTCCCGCAAACAACGCATCACGCTTCGCATGTGAGTCGAAGCGGGACGACACTTTGTTGGGAATCCCAATGTCACATGATCTCCTGTCTTTCTTCACGGCGTGGATGGCAGCGCCCGGCCGCGTCGGCGCCATCGCGCCGTCGGGAGCCGCGCTCGCCGAGCTGATCACGCGCGACATCTCCGCCGACACCGGCCCGGTGCTGGAGCTCGGTCCGGGCACTGGCGCCTTCACCTATCAGCTATTGAAGCGCGGCGTACGTCAGCAGGATCTCACGCTGGTCGAATACGGCTCGGATTTCATGCGGCTGTTGCAGCTGCGTTTTCCCGGCGCGCGCGTGCTGTGGATGGACGCGGCGCGGCTGGCCTGGGAACGACTGTATGACGGCGCGCCGGTCGGCGCCGTGGTCAGCGGACTGCCGCTGCTCAACATGTCGCCGCGCAAGGTGATGGCGATCGTCGGCGGCGCGTTCAGCTATATGCGTCCCGGCGGCGCGTTCTATCAATTCACCTACGGCATGCGTTGTCCGGTGCGGCGGCCGATCCTCGACCGGCTCGGCCTGCGCGCCACGCTGGTCGACCGCGCCATCCTCAACGTGCCGCCGGCCGCGGTCTACCGGCTGACGCGGCGCCCGCAATACAGATTGATGACGCGCGACGGCGCGCTGGCGGCCGGTGCAGACAGTCTGCCGATCAAGAAAGAACGCCGGGCCAGCGAGGACTGCGCCACCATCTGACGGCGCGGCTGATCGAGCTTAGACCAGCCGGCTCTGCTTCGCTGCCGCCTCGATGAACGAGGCGAACAGCGGGTGCGGTTCGAACGGGCGCGACTTCAGCTCGGGATGGAACTGGACGCCGATGAACCAGGGATGGTCCTCGTATTCGACGATCTCCGGCAGCACGCCGTCGGGCGACATGCCGGAGAAGCGCAGGCCGTGCTGCTCGAGCCGGTCCTTGTAGGCGGTATTGACCTCGTAACGATGGCGGTGCCGCTCGGAGATCTCGGTCGCACCGCCATAGACCTGCGAGACGCGGCTGCCGCGGTTTAGCGCGGCAGGATAGGCGCCGAGCCGCATCGTGCCGCCGAGGTCGCCGCTCTGCGAACGCCGCTCCAGCTCGTTGCCGCGCAGCCATTCGGTCATCAGGCCGACCAGCGGCTCCTTGGTGGGGCCGAACTCGGTTGAGTTGGCCGCCTCGATGCCGACCAGATTGCGCGCCGCCTCGATGACGGCCATCTGCATGCCGAAGCAGATGCCGAAATACGGCACATCGCGCTCGCGCGCGAACTGCGCCGCGCGGATCTTGCCCTCGGCGCCGCGCTGGCCGAAGCCGCCGGGCACCAGAATGCCGTTGACGTGCTCGAGGAACGGCGCCGGGTCCTCGTTCTCGAACACCTCGCTCTCGATCCAGTCGAGATTGACCTTCACCTTGTTGGCGATGCCGCCATGCGAGAGCGCCTCGATCAGCGATTTGTAGGCGTCCTTCATGCCGGTGTATTTGCCGACGATCGCGATCGTCACCGCGCCTTCCGGATTGCGGACGCGCTCGTTGATCACGTTCCAGCTCTGCAGCGCCGGCGGAATCTTCGCGGTGATGCCGAAGGCGGCCAGCACCTCGTCGTCGAGGCCGGCCGCGTGATAGGCCTCCGGCACGGCATAGATGTTGTCGACGTCGCGCGCCTCGATCACCGCGCTCTCGCGCACGTTGCAGAACAGCCCGAGCTTGCGCCGCTCTTCCTTCGGAATCTCGCGGTCGGTGCGGCACAGCAGGATATCCGGCTGGATGCCGATCGAGCGCAGCTCCTTCACCGAATGCTGTGTCGGCTTTGTCTTGAGTTCGCCGGCGCTTGGGATGTACGGCAGAAGCGTCAGGTGGATATAGACGGCGTGATCGCGCGGCAGCTCGTTCTTGAGCTGGCGGATCGCCTCGAAGAACGGCAGGCCCTCGATGTCGCCGACGGTGCCGCCGATCTCGACCAGCACGAAATCGTACTCGTCGTTGCCCTCGAGCACGAATTCCTTGATCGCGTTGGTGACGTGCGGGACCACCTGGATGGTGGCGCCGAGATAATCGCCGCGGCGCTCCTTGGTGATGATGTCCTGATAGATACGCCCGGTCGTGATGTTGTCGGCCTTGGTGGCCGGACGACCGGTGAAACGCTCGTAATGGCCGAGATCGAGATCGGTCTCGGCGCCGTCGTCGGTGACGAATACTTCGCCGTGCTGATACGGCGACATCGTTCCGGGATCGAGGTTAAGATAAGGATCGAGCTTGCGAAGGCGGACTTTGTAGCCTCTGGCCTGCAGCAGAGCGCCGAGCGCCGCTGAAGCCAGACCCTTGCCGAGCGAGGAGACCACGCCGCCGGTGATGAATATGTACCGCGCCATGGGACTTTACCTTTAATCCGCTTCCTGCGATTCGCAAAACGAATCAGCTGTTCCCGGCAAACAATTCGCCGGGCTGTGGGTTTCGATAAACTGAGAGCGATTTCAGAGCATTAATGGGGGTTCTGGATGCACGATGCGAGCGCTGCATCCTGCATGGCCACCCCGCTTTATTGCGACCGTGGCGCCTGCGGCCCGCTCGGGGCCTGCTGGCCCTGCTGCTCGTCGGTCTTCTTCAGCGAATCGAGGATGCCGCCGGAGGTCGGCGGCGTCAGCGGCGTGCCACCGGCCGGCTGCGTCTGCTGCGCCGGCGCGCCGGTGCCGATGATCGAGCTCGGCTTGCGGTCATAGCCCGCGTACCAGGACAGGAACAGGCTGGTCAGGAAGAAGCCGACCGCCAGGATCGCGGTGGTCCGCGTCAGCAGATTCGCCGTGCCGCGGCTCGACATGAAGCCGGCACCGCCGCCCATGCCGAGGCCGCCGCCTTCGGATTTCTGCAGCAGCACGGCGCCGATCATGATGGCGACGATCATGAGATGGATGATGATAACGACAGTCTGCATCGCAAGCCTTCCGTCACAAGCCGCCAAGCGGCCAGACAAACGGCGCTATCGGCTTTGCGGGTTTCGTGAAAGTCGCGCCCTGTTACACGATTGCACCGGGCATTGTCACCCCCGAGATAGTCGCAGCGATTGACATCACAAGCAGCGCCAACGGAGCTCGCCGGAGCCCTTGATCGGAGCCGGAAAATTCCATTATAATTGACATATGGATGCTTTAGTAGACGATCTGAGCCAGCGCCTGGCGCAGCGGATCAGGCTCGAGCGCGACGGCCGCGGCTGGTCGCTGGCCGAGCTTGCCGAACGCGCCGGCGTCTCGAAAGCGACCATCAGCAAGATCGAGCGCGCCGAGGTCAGCCCGACCGCGGTCGTGCTGGTGCGGCTCGCCTCGGCCTTCGACCTCACGCTGGCTGGCCTGATGCTGCGAGCCGAGGGCCAGGGCGAACGGCTGTCGCGCGCCGCCACGCAGCCGCTGTGGCGCGATCCGGAAACCGGCTATCTGCGCCGCCAGGTGTTCAGCCGTCCCGATCATCCGGTCGAGCTGGTGCGGGTCGAGCTGCCGCCGAAGCAATCCGTCACCCTGCCCGCCTCGTCCTACGCCCATATCCGCCAACTGGTCTGGGTCCTGAGCGGCAGCCTCGTCATCACCGAAGGCGGCGCGCGTCACGTGCTCGCGAGCGGCGATTGCTTCGGCTTCGGCCCGCCGGCGGAAACCACCTTCGCCAACGAGAGTAACGCCTCCTGCACCTATGTGGTCGCCCTGGCCCGGAGCTGATTCATGCCGCAGTTTGCCATCAAGCCACTCGCCGACGAGCCCGGGATTCGCGGCGCGCTCAGCGAGCTGCTGATCGAGACCGTCGCCAGCGGCGGCTCCGTGAGCTTCATGCATCCGCTGTCGCCGGGCGGTGCCGGTGCGTTCTGGCGGGACGCGCTTGGCGCGGCCGCGCGCGGCGAGCGGATCGTGCTCGGGGCGTTCGACGGCAATGATCTGATCGCGACCGTGACGCTGCTGCTGAAACTGCCGCCGAACCAGCCGCATCGGGCAGAAATCGCAAAGATGATGACGCGCCTCAGTCACCGCCGCCGCGGCGTCGCAACGGCATTGCTCCACGCCGCCGAGCGGCTCGCAATCGAGCACGGGCGCACGCTGCTGGTGCTCGACACCGCCGTCGACGACGGCGCCGCGCCGCTCTACGAGCGATCAGGCTTTCAGCTCAGCGGCATCATCCCGGATTACGCGCTGAAGCCGCATGGCGGACTCACCGGAACGATGATCTACTGGAAGCGGATCGGTGCTGCTGCGGCCGCGTAAATCAGCACTAATCCCGTCATCCTGAGGAGGCCGCGCAGCGGCCGTCTCGAAGGATCGACGGCCCGGCTGGTGGCCGTGCATCCTTCGAGACGCGCTACGCGCTCCTCAGGATGACGGTGTGAAAGCTCAGGGTAGAGCGGGCAGCCACCTAACACCCCGCGGCGATTGCCAGGAAGTCCGACGCCTTCAGGCTGGCGCCGCCGACCAGCGCGCCGTTGACGTTGGCGACGGCCATCAGCTCGGCCGCGTTCGACGGCTTCACCGAGCCGCCATAGAGGATCCTGATCCTATTTCCCTCGGCCTTGAAGCGATCGGTGAGCTGTCCCCGGATAAATCGATGAACTTCCTCGACATCTTTGGCGGTCGGGGTGAGACCGGTGCCGATCGCCCAGACCGGCTCGTAGGCCACCACCAGGTTGGCCGCGGTCGAGCCATCGGGCAGCGAGCCGGCAAGCTGGGTGCCGCAGACATCGAGCGTCTTGCCGGCATCGCGCTGCTCGCGGGTCTCGCCGATGCAGACGATCGCGGTCAGGTGGGCGCGCCAGACAGCCTCCGCCTTCTGCCGAATCAAGGCGTCGGTCTCGCCATGGTCGGCGCGCCGCTCGGAATGGCCGACGATGATGGCGACCGCGCCGAGGTCTTTGAACATTTCCGCCGACAGGTCACCGGTGTGGGCGCCCGATGGCTTCGGATGACAGTCCTGGGCGCCGACGGCGACCTTCGAGCCGCGCGCTCTGTCGGCGAACGCCCCGACCAAGGTCGCCGGCGGACAGACCAGCAGGTCGGCCTTGCCGGCGACATCGCCGGCGCCGGCCAGCATCGCGTCGAATTCGGCAAAGGAGGATTTCAAGCCGTTCATTTTCCAGTTGCCGGCGATCAGCGGCCGGATGGCGTCGGTCATGTCGGATGTCCCATCTTCTCAACGTCGTCATGCGCTATCAGAGCCGGGCCGTGACTTCCAGAGCGCGGCTTGGCTCCCGCCCGCGCGGCGTGCGGAGCGCTTTCGAGCGAAGTGGGCACCGGTTCGCGTGAAGAAAGCGCGTCCGAACAAGAGCCTGCCCGCTTCAATCCGCCCCCTCACCCATGGTTGCGGGGGGGCTTCGGCCACTTTATAAGCGTTTTCAATTCGGTGACGCCCCGCTGCCGGACCATAAAGTCCCGACTTTTGGTCCCACTTGGGCACGACCCGGTTCCCCTCCTGTAAAACAAGTTGGACCCATGCTTCGAGGAATGCGGAAAGCCTCATCAAACTGGCTCGGCAAGACCGTTATGGCCGTGGTGATGGGCGTTTTGATCGTCAGTTTCGGAATCTGGGGCATTGCCGACATTTTCAAGGGGTTTGGCCAGTCGACCTTCGCCAAGGTCGGCGGGACCGAGATTTCGGCCGAGCAGTTCCGCCAGATCTATACCGACCGCCTGCAGCAGCTTGGCCGCCAGTTCGGCCGTCCGCTGACCCCGGACCAGGCGCGCGCCTTCGGCATTGACCGCCAGGTGTTGCAGCAGACGCTCGCGGAAGCCGCGCTCGACGAGGAGGCGCGCCGCATGGGCCTCAATGTGTCCGACGCCGAGGTGCTGCGCGCGGTCTACAACGATCCGAACTTCAAGGGCCTCAACGGCCAGTTCGACGCCCAACGCTTCCAGGCCGTGATCCGCAATTTCGGCTACACCGAAGGCCGCTACATCGCCGAGCAGCGCCGCGTCGGCTTGCGCCGGCAGATCGCCGGCACCGTCTCGTCCGGGATCGAGCCGACCAAATCGATGGTCGAGGCGCTGACCCGTTTCCAGAACGAGCAACGCTCGATCGATTTCGTCACGCTCGGTGCCGCGCAGGCCGGCACCATCGATCCGCCCTCGCCCGAGGCGCTCGCCGCCTATTTCGAAGACCACAAGGTCCAGTTCCGCGCGCCCGAATACCGCAAGATCGCCTTCGTCGCGATCACGCCCGAGGAAATCGGCAAATGGGAAACCGTGTCGGACGAGGATGCCAGGAAGCTGTTCGAGGAGCGCAAGGACCGGCTCAGCAAGCCGGAGAAGCGCGAGGTCTCGCAGATCGTGTTCCCGGACGCCGGCGAGGCGCAGGCCGCGCGCGCCCGTATCGCCTCGGGCACCTCGTTCGACGACATCGTCAAGGAGCGCAACCTCAATCCGGCCGACGTCAATCTCGGTCTGGTCGCAAAGTCGGCGATCCTTGACCCTGCGGTCGGCGACGCCGCCTTCGCGCTGCCGGCGGGCGAAGTCAGCCAGCCGGTGCAAGGCCGTTTCGGCGTCGCGCTGGTCAAGGTCGGCAAGATCGAGCCCGGCGTGACCCCGAGCTATGAGAGCGTGGCGCAGCAGGTGAAGAACGAGATCGCCGCCGAACGCGCGCGCACCAAGGTCGCCGAGCTGCGCGACAAGATGGAAGACGAGCGCGGCGGTGGCTCCAGCGTCATCGACGCGGCACAGAAGCTGAAACTGGCCGCCGTCACGATCGACGCGGTCGATCGCTCGGGACGTCTGCCGAACGGCCAGGTCGCGGCCAACATTCCGCGCGGCCTCGACGTGGTGTCGCAGGCCTTCAACACCGACGTCGGCGTCGACAACGACCCGATCCAGTTCAACAACGGCTATGTCTGGTACGACGTGCTCGGCATCACGCCGTCGCGCGAGCGCACCCTCGACGAGGTCCGCGACCAGGTCGAGGCCAAATGGCGCGAGGACCAGATTTCCGCCAAGCTGCGCGCCAAGGCGACCGAGATCGTGCAGAAGCTCGACGGCGGCGCCAAGCTCGCCGACGAGGCGGCTGCGGCGGGCGTCAAGGTCGAGACCGCGACCAACTTCCGCCGCGAGGCAACGCCGGCCAACGTGCCGGCCGGCGTGATCGCGGCCGCGTTCCGCACCGCGAAGGACGGCGACGGCCAGACCTCGGTCGCCGGCGGCAGCCAGTGGGTGGTGTTCCGCGTCACCGACGTCACGGTGCCGCCGGTCGACTTCGCCTCCAACGAGGTCAAGCAGCTCACCGAGGCGCTGCGGCGCTCGCTGAGCGACGAGCAGGTCGCGCAATATGTCAGCAAGATCGAGTCCGACATCGGCGTGACCGTCAACCAGGCAGCCTTCGCACAGGTGACAGGCGCGAATAATTGAGCATGATCTGAGCCGCAAACGCTTTCCGCGTTTGTCGCGCTCCAGCAACAGACCTGAGCCAGCGAATGGACGACCTGAAATCGATCATCGGAAAAGTCGCCACCGGCGCCACGCTGACGCGTGAGGAAGCGGCAGCCGCCTTCGACAGCATGATGTCGGGCGACGCCACGCCCTCGCAGATGGGCGGGCTGTTGATGGCGCTGCGGGTGCGCGGCGAGACCGTCGAGGAGATCACCGGCGCGGTGAGCGCGATGCGCAGCAAGATGCTGCCGGTCAAGGCACCGGCCGAGGCGGTCGACATCGTCGGCACCGGCGGCGACGGCTCCGGCTCGGTCAACGTCTCGACCTGCGCGGCCTTCATCGTGGCGGGCGCCGGCGTGCCGGTCGCCAAGCACGGCAACCGCGCGCTGTCGTCGCGCTCGGGCTCGGCCGACGTGCTGGCCTCGCTCGGCGTCAAGATCGACCTGACGCCCGAACAGGTCGGGCGCTGCGTCAGGGAGGCCGGCATCGGCTTCATGTTCGCGCCCGCGCATCATCCGGCGATGAAGAATGTCGGCCCGACCCGGGTCGAGCTCGCCACCCGCACCATCTTCAACCTGCTGGGGCCGCTGTCGAACCCGGCCGGCGTCAAGCGGCAGATGGTCGGCGTGTTCTCGCGGCAATGGGTGCAGCCGCTGGCGCAGGTGCTCAAGAACCTCGGCTCCGACAAGGTCTGGGTCGTGCACGGCTCCGACGGCCTCGACGAGATCACCCTCACCGGCCCGACCTTTGTTGCCAGGCTTGAGAATGGCGAGATCACGACATCGGAGGTGTCGCCTGAGGACGCCGGCCTTGGCCGCGTCGGCGGCGAGGCGCTGAAGGGCGGCGATGCCGATGCGAACGCGATCGCGCTCTCCAGCGTGCTGAACGGCAAGCCGAGCGCGTATCGCGACGTCGCCTTGCTCAACGCCGCGGCGGCGCTGATCGTGGCCGGCCGCGCCAAGGACCTCAAGGAAGGCGTGGCGATCGGCGCCCAGTCGCTCGACAGCGGCGCGGCCGCCGCGCGGCTGAAACACCTGGTCGCGGTTTCCAACGGTTTGAGCGTGTAAAACGATGTCCGATATCCTGACCAAGATCGAGGCTTACAAGCGCGAGGAGATATCAGCCGCAAAGCGCGCGCGTTCGCTCGCCGAGGTCGAGGCGCAGGCCAAGTCGGCCTCGGCGCCGCGCGGCTTCGTCCGCGCGCTCAGGGACAAGCACGCACGTGGCGACTACGCGCTGATCGCGGAAGTGAAGAAGGCCTCGCCCTCGAAGGGACTGATCCGCGCCGACTTCGATCCGCCCGCGCTCGCGAAGGCCTATGAGGCCGGCGGTGCGGCGTGCCTGTCGGTGTTGACCGATGCGCCCTCATTCCAGGGCCATCTCGACTTCATGGTCGCGGCCCGCGCCGCGACCAGTCTGCCGGTGCTGCGCAAGGATTTCATGTTCGACACCTACCAGGTGGCGGAAGCGCGCGCTCATGGCGCCGACTGCATCCTGATCATCATGGCCGCGCTCGACGACGCCGCTGCCGGGGAGCTCGAGGACGCCGCAATCTCCTACGGGATGGACGTGCTGATCGAGATCCACGACGGCGCCGAGCTCGACCGCGCCTTGAAACTTCGCTCGCCGATGATCGGCGTCAATAACCGCAATCTGCGCACCTTCGAGACCACGCTCGCGACTAGCGAGGCGCTGGCGCCGCTGATCCCGCGCGACCGCCTGATGGTCGGCGAGAGCGGCATCTTCACGCCTGACGATCTCGCCCGCCTGGAGCGCGTCGGGATGTCGACCTTCCTGGTCGGCGAGAGCCTGATGCGCCAGCAGGACGTCACGGCGGCGACCCGAACCCTGCTGACGCGGCCGACCGCACCGCGCGCCACCGGCACGCGCTGACGCGATGGCGCGGAAGACCAAAGCCAAGAACACGGCTGCGACCGAGGTCGAGCCGACCGGCACGGCCCTCACCCATATCGACGCCAAGGGCGACGCGCGCATGGTCGACGTCTCGGCCAAGCCCGCGACCGAACGGACCGCCGTCGCCGAAGGCCGCGTCCTGATGAGCAAGGCCACGCTGGCGCTGATCGAGCAAGGCCGCGCCAAGAAAGGCGACGTGCTGGCGACCGCACGGATATCAGGCATCATGGCGGCGAAGCGGACCTCGGAATTGATCCCGCTCTGCCATCCGCTGGCGCTGAGCAAGGTCACGGTCGATATCGCAACCGACCGCAAGCTGCCCGGCTGCATCGTCCGCGCCAGCGTCAAGGTGACCGGGCCGACCGGCGTCGAGATGGAGGCGCTGACCGCGGTTTCGGTCGCCTGCCTGACGATCTACGACATGATCAAGGCGGTCGAGCGCGGCGTGCGCATCGAAGGCATTCATCTCGTCGAGAAGATCGGCGGCAAGTCCGGGCACTACCGCGCCGGCAAGTGACCCCTGTTGTGCAGGACGGCGTTTCGCGCCCGTCCGCAACCGTTCGTTAACCAGCCTCGCTAACCGCAGCTCCATCTCGTTCGGATACGACTTTCGCGGGCCGGCGGTGCGTGAAAGCTACTTCCGGGTGAAAAGCCTGGAAGCGAATGCATCAATGAATCCAAACGGCAGCGCCTCATTCAATATCACCTCGGTGATCGGCAGCGGTCCGATCCGCTGGCTGATCCTTGGCGGCGCCGTGCTGATGGCCGCGATCGCGATCGGCGCGACCCTGATGGCGGAGAATTTCCGCGAGCGCGCGTTGCACAACAGCGAGCGCGAGCTGGAGAACACCGTGCTGCTGCTGGCGCGGCATTTCGACCAGCAGCTCGACGATCTCGAGGTGGTGCAGCGCGACCTGATCGCCTTCATGCGCGACAACGGGATCGCGACGCAGGAGAATTATAAGCGGCGGATGTCGGCCGCCGACATCCATGCGGTGCTCAAGTCCAAAATGGAGGCGCTGTCCAACGTCGGCAGCCTCAACGTGTTCGACGCCGAGGGCGCGCTGATCAACAGCTCGGGCGCCTGGCCGCTGCCGCAAGCCTCTATCGGCGATCGCAGCTACTTCCAGATCTTCAAATCGAGCCCCTACTCGCCCGACATGCAGGTCGCACCGGTGATCAGTCGCGTGACCGGAAACTGGACCACGGTCATCGTCCGCAAAGTCACCGGCCCGCACGGCGAATTCCTCGGCGTGGTCGGCCGCGGCATCGAGCCGGCGACCTTCGAGAAGTTCTTCTCGACCGTTGCGCTCGGCGAAGGTGCCGCGATATCGATGCACCATCGCGACGGCACGCTGCTGGCGCGCTATCCGCATGTCGAGGAGCTGATCGGGAAGAATTTCCGCAGCGGCCCCGCCAACCAGCAGCAGGTGTTCGAGCAGCCGGCGAGCACCACGCGGCTCGCCAGCCCGGTCGACGGCAAGGACCGCCTGGTGTCGTCGCGGGCGCTGACCAAATTCCCGATCGTCGTGGTCGCGACAACCACCACGGAAGCGGCGCTCGCCAATTGGCGCGAGCAGATCGCCATCCTGATCGCGGTGACCAGCATCTCCGTGCTGGCGATCGCGATCCTGCTGACCCTCGTGGTGCGCAAGCTGGTGCAGCAGCATCGCGCCCAGCAGCAGCGCCTGACCCTGGAAAAGCTCCGGCTCGACACCGCCGTCAACAACATGACCCAGGGACTGCTGCTGTTCGATGCCGCGCAGCGCCTGGTGATCTGCAACAAGCGCTATATCGAGATGTACGCCCTCTCGGCCGACATCATCAAGCCCGGCTGCAGCTTCCGCGACGTCATCGTGCATCGCCACCTGACCGGCTCGTTCCAGGGCGATGTCGAACGTTACGTCAACCTCGTGCTGCGCGACGTCGGCGTTCGCAACACCATGGTGATCACGACGCCCGACGGGCGCTCGATCCAGATCGTCAACGAGCCGCTCGCCGACGGCGGCTGGCTTGCCACCCACGAGGACGTCACCGAGCGCCGCCGCGCCGAGGAGCGGATCACCCATCTTGCCCACTATGATGCGCTCACCGATCTGCCGAACCGCGCGCTGTTCCACGAGGAGATCAAGCGCGAGCTGTTGCATGTCACACCCGACAGCCAGCTTGCCGTGCTCTATATCGACATCGACGAATTCAAGGGCGTCAACGACTCGCTCGGCCACATGGTCGGCGACGAGCTGCTCAAGTCCGTCGCCAGGACGCTGAGCGGCGTGATCGGCGACGGCGATTTCGTCGCCCGCCTCGGCGGCGACGAATTCGCGATCGTGCAGACCGGCGTGAAGAGCGAGGTCGAGGTCACCGACCTGGTCGCGCGCATCTACGAGGTGATCCGCTCGCCCTATCAATGCCTCGGCCACCAGGTCACGACCGATGCCAGCATCGGCATCGCGCTGGCGCCGAAGGACGGCACCGATCTCGACCAGATCATGAAGAACGCCGACCTCGCGATGTACGCGGCCAAATCGGCCGGCCGGCGCGTCGCGCGGTTCTTCGAGCCGGCGATGGATGCCGACGCCCGCGCCCGCCGCGAGCTCGAGATGGAGTTGCGGCAGACGATTGCGGCCGGTAGCGGGCTCGAAGTCTTTTACCAGCCCTGCGTCGACCTGCGCAGCAACGCGATCACCGGCTGCGAGGCGCTGGTGCGCTGGCGTCATCCGCTGCGCGGCATGATCTCGCCGGCCGAGTTCGTGCCGATCGCCGAGGAGACCGGCCTGATCAACCAGCTCGGCGAATGGGTGCTGATGACGGCCTGCAAGGAGGCCGTGAACTGGCCCGATCACGTCAGGCTCGCCGTCAACGTCTCGCCGGTCCAGTTCAAGAGCGGCACACTGGCGCTCAAGGTGATCGCGGCGCTTGCGGCGTCGGGCCTGTCGGCCGGCCGGCTCGAGCTCGAGATCACCGAGGCGGTGCTGATCCGGGACGACGAGACGGCGCTCGCCGCGCTGCACCAGCTGCGCGCCATCGGCATCCGGATCGCGCTCGACGATTTCGGCACCGGCTATTCGTCGCTGAGCTATCTGAAGCGCTTCCCGTTCGACAAGATCAAGATCGACCGCTGCTTCGTCACCGACATCGCCGACCCGCAGGGCTCGGCCGGCATCGTCGAGGCCGTCGTCAACATCGCCGCCGAGCGCAGCATGACGACCACTGCGGAAGGCGTCGAGACCGCGCAGCAGCAGCAATTGCTGCGCGAACTCGGTTGCTCGGAAATGCAGGGTTTTCTGTTCAGCGCCCCGAAGCCGGCAGCGCAGATCCGCGAGCTGTTGGCCGGGCATCGTCATGGCCCGGCTGCGGGTGCGGGCGCCACACGCCGGCGCAAACCCGTCGCCGGAGCGGCGTAGCTTACGTAAAACTGAACATATTGGCGCTGAGCTGTCCGGGCCCCGTGCCGATCAACCAGACGGCATTGCCGGCGCTGTCGGTGATGATGGTGGTGTTGATGGCGGCATTGTAGGACGAGGCCGCTAGCACGTCCGAAAACGACTGCAGCGAGGTGCCGGCAAAATTCACGACATCGCTGACCCCGCCGGTGTTGAAGTCCTCGATCACCATGACTTCGGAGGTGGTATCGTTGATCGTGAAGGTGTCTGAACCGCCGCCCCCCCAGGCGTAATCGATCCCACCGCCACCGCTGACGACGTCGGCACCGGAGCCCATCAAGAAGACGTCGACGCCACTGCCGCCCATGACTGTATCGCCGCCATTGGAGCCATAGACGTAGTTCTGGCCCGATCCGCCGTAGATGAGGTTGCCGTCGGTCTCACCCGATGAAATGAAGATATTGAGGCCGGAGCCGCCGTACATCGTGTCAACGCCGGTGCCGCCGTAGAAATAGTTGGTGCCGGCACCGCCATAAAGAACGTCGGCGCCGTCTTCACCGTACATGACGTTGACATCGGAAGAGGCCAGCCCGCCGGAGCCATCCAGCGTGTCGTCACCCGTTCCGCCGAACAGATAGTTCGACCCGGCATCGCCGTGCAATGCGTCGTTGCCGTCAGCGCCGATCAGGATATCGTTGCCGTAGCCGCCGAACATCGCATCGTTGCCGCCGAGACCATACAAATAGTCGTTGCCCCAATATCCGTAGATGGTGTTCGGGCCAGCCTCGCCGATCAGGATATCGTTGCCGAGGCTGCCGACCGCGACCTGGATATTGAACACGCCGTCATGTCCGATGGTAGGCCCGATCGCATAATGAAGTCCGAGGTCGAGCGTCACGCCGCCGCCGACGCCGGAAAAACTGACGGTGTTGATGCCGGCGCCGCCGTCGTAGACATCGTTTGAGCCATCGTCGCGCCCGGCGGACAGATAATCGTTGCCGTTGCCGCCGTTCAGCGTATCGGCGCCGCCATTGCCGTAGATGACGTCATTGCCGTCACCCCCGTTCAATGTCTCGCTTGAGTCTTCTCCGGCCAACAGGTCGTTGGCGCTGGTGGTACCGACCATTTGCAAAAGCGACGTGTCCGTTGCCTTGAACTGCGAGGTTACACCACCGGCCCTCCCGCTTTCGCCGATGTGGGTCCCGTCAACGAGATAGATATCGCGGAAAAAATCCCAATCCGCGTAATAGGGCTCGTAGCTGATGAATTCATCTATGATATAGGCGACATCGAACAGCGATCCCATAAACAGCACCGTATCGCTGGCGCTGCCGCCCACGGGGGCAACATAGTCGCTGCCGTCGCCCAACTCGAACGCGAACGTGTCGCTGCCCAGTCCACCAATAAGGGTATCGTTGCCAGCTCCGCCATCGAAATAATCGTTGCCGCCCATGCCGGAGATGCTATCGGCGCCGGCGGTCCCGATTAGGGTGTCGTCTCCCGTCGTCCCGTTGATGTTCGCCATGAAAAACTCCCTGAAATTGGATCAGCCGTCCGGCTATTTTGGGCACTCGAAAAAGCGGCAATTCCCGCGAAGGGTCGCCACTATCATTGGAACAATGAAAGCCCGCGCTTGATAGGACCCCGTGTTTTCAACGGTTGGCAATGTGCGAGATTTAATTAGCACGCTTCGGTTGAGTCAATCTTGGACGCAAATAGATACACTCCAAAAATGCGGACGCCGCGTCGCCTGATTGGGTGATGAAAAGGTCTCACCATGAGGCTCGGGAAATCTCTGCCCCAGAAGCAAAAAAGCCGCCCCTCGGGGCGGCTTTTTGCTGCTCGAACGTTGAACTAGTTCGGCACCGGCCGCTTCTGCGCGGCCTTGGTGTCGGCGTTCTTGGCGTCGGCGTTGACGGTGACGCCGCGCAGCTGGTTGAAGGCCGCGGCCAGCGCCTTGTCGTTCTTCTCGTCCGGCGGGACGTAGGACTGCGAGCCGGTCTGCTCGGCGCCCTCGGCCGAGAGATGGCCGCGCATCGAGGCCTCGCCCTTGATCTCGGAGCGGGTCTTGAACTCGTCCGGCACCTCCTGCAGCACCTCGATGTCGGGCTTGATGCCGAGCGCCTGGATCGAATGGCCCGACGGCGTGAAATAGCGCGCCGTGGTCAGCGCCAGCGCGCCATTGCCGGTGCCGAGCGGAATGATGGTCTGCACTGAGCCCTTGCCGAACGAGCGGGTGCCGATCAGGGTCGCGCGCTTGTGGTCGTGCAGCGCGCCGGCGACGATCTCGGAGGCCGAGGCCGAGCCGCCGTTGATCAGCACCACCAGCGGCTTGCCCTTGGTCATGTCGCCGCCATGGGCGGTGAAGCGCTGGGTCTCTTCCGGATTGCGGCCGCGGGTGGAGACCACCTCGCCGCGCTGCATCAAGGTCGAGGTCACCGACACCGCCTGGTCGAGCAGGCCGCCCGGATTGTTGCGGAGGTCGACGACGTAGCCGGCGAGCTTGTCCTGCGGGACCTGCTTCTGGACGTCCGCGATCGCCTTGCGCAGGCCCTCGGTGGTCTGCTCGTTGAACGAGGTGATCCTGATATAGCCGATGTCATTGCCCTCGACGTGATACTTCACCGGGCGGACGCGGATGATCTCTCTGGTGATCGAGAGCTCGATCGGCTTGTCGGCATCCTTGCGCACGATCTTCAGCCGGATCGAGCTGTTGGGCGCGCCCTTCATCTTGTTGACGGCCTGATCGAGCGTCATGCCCTGGATCTGGTCGTCGTCGATCGAGGTGATCACGTCGCCCGACATGATGCCGGCGCGCGAGGCCGGCGTGTCGTCGATCGGCGCCACCACCTTGACGAAGCCGTCCTCCATCGTGACCTCGATGCCGAGCCCGCCGAACTCGCCATGCGTGGTCTCCTGCATCTCCGCCCAGCCCTTCTCGTTCATGTAGCGGGAGTGCGGATCGAGCGAGGAGATCATGCCGTTGATCGCCCCCTCGACGAGCTTGGAGTCCTCGGGCTTCTCGACGTAGTCGGTCTTGACCTTCTCGAACACTTCGCCGAACAGATTGAGCTGCGAATAGGTGTTGGAGTTGTCGGAATGCGCGGCGGCATTGGCGACGGCGAATAGATGCGCCCCCTGCGGCGAGGCCACGAGCAGGGTGAGACACGCCCCCGCAACCGTCCCGAGGAAGAAGCCAACATGTTTGCGCATTATCCGTGATCCCTTCGCTATCGGCCGGCAACGTTTCGCAACATTCGGCCCGCCTCACCCCGACGCGGGGCACCACACAACGGCTTTTTGGTCGGATCAAGGCCGCCTCGTCACCGGACCATTACGTTCGTGTCACGAGGCCCCGATCGGTTCCAAATCAGCACTTAGTCAGCATTCCGCCAGCCTCAAGTCAGCTCCCGGTCGGCCTCTGGGCCAGTTTCCCGCACCCGTTCCGGTGGATCGAGGCCCCGGGTCGCGAATCCACGCACGGCCGACGCGGTGCCTACCGCCTTGGGTTATCTACTAATTCACGATCCGCGGCGATCAAATTCGCTTGTTTGTCACGCGGAAATCTGTCCGACACGACGGCGATGACGAGCGCGCCGACCGGCACGCCGCGATCGTATCCCGATCGATGCCGGCCCGCCCCGAACGACAGTTCGCATTGCTGGATTAGCATCCTAAGGTTGTCTTTCGCTGGATTTGACCGCGAGGCTCATTCGGGTTCATGCAGCCCGCTTTGCCAGGTCGACGGCAGGGTCCCCGAATCCGCGCTTCGCACGCGTGTTCCATCGCGACAAATCCAGCGTGCACAGGAAAATTCCAGCGTGCACAGGAAATGATCGCCGCGAAACACGTTGTCCCAGGCAACCAAGGGAGGACTCTCATGAGAACCAGGACGATCGCGCTGCTCATCGCAGCCATTACGGCGACCGCGCCGTTCGCGGCCGCGCAGAACCTGCAAAACGAGGCCGACAAGGGCGCCAAGACACGCAACTCCGGTGAATCCGGCTATGTCGGCGACCAGCAGCGTCCGGGCGCCGCCACCACACCTCCGGGGCGCCCAGATGCCACAACGGGTTCCACGGACGCCGCGACATCTCCGAGCGCCCAGAATTCCGGGACCGGCATCAGCGGAGCGCCGGGCAACAAGAACGGACCGCCCCCTGGCCAGAGCACGGTTGGCTCAAGCTCGCAAAACCTGCATGTCCAGGAGCAGGATCCGTCAAACGTCAAGGGATTGCCCGGCAACAAGAGCGGTCCGCCAGCGAAACGCTGAGCGCGTGACGTTGACGTCAACCCAGAGCAGCGCCGCGCGAGACGCCGCGTGCGCGACGCTGGTCTGACTATTGAGCAGACTTGCTATTGAGCGGTTTTGCTATTGAGCGGTCTTGCGGATTGCGGAGACGTCGGTCGGGCAGCCGGCTCCGCAATCGACCGACTTCCGCTGATCGGTAACGCGCCACACCAGCAACGCGACCAGAACAACGACGGTGACGGTGAGCTTGGCCAATGCGTCGTGATTCAATGTCGGCTCCGAACAACGATCGGCATCAAGACCCGAGTTGCCTGACACCATCATGATACGGTCCTGGCGCGGCCCGCAACCTTCCCGCTCAGCATGGCAGCACGGCAGTGAGGCCAGAGCCGTTCCTGCGGCCCCAGCCGTTACACCGGGCCGTAAAACAGCGAAGTTCCGCGCGCGACTGAATTTGACCGGGAGCCCTTAGCCCATATGGGCTATGGTGCCGGCGGCCATCAGGTCCGTGCCAGGTTCGCGGCACCTGCGGCGATCGCAGCGTTGAAGCTCGTGTCCCAGAATTTTCCAACCTCGGTGCGTGCGTCGAGCACGCCGAGCTTGAGGAAGGTGTCGGCGACTTTCTGGTGGGTCTCCGGCACGTCCGGCGTCACGCCGGCGAGCGAGAAGTCGTCGCTGCGCCGGGCGAACTGGTCGAGAATGTCCTGCAGAGGCAGATGGGTTTCCGCCACCTGCGCGGCCGCATAGACCGCAAAATTCTTGTTGGCGAATGCATAGGCGCGCTGGATCCGCAGCAGCAGATCGCTCACCGCCGCGTGGCGCAGCGGATCGTCGACCGCCTTCGGATTGGCGTAGATCGGGAAATTGCCCGAGAGATAGCCGACGCCGGTCTTGAGCAGGCGCGCGCCCTGCTTGGCGATCGCAAGCTGCCCGTTATAGCCGTAGATCGCCCAGGCATCGAGCTTGCCGGAGGCGAACGCCGAGTAGCCGTCCGACGGCGTCAGATTGATCGCCTCGATATCGCTGAACGCGAGGCCGGCTTCCTCGAGCTGCTTGGCGAGAAAGTAATGCGCCGTCGTCGCGCGCACATAGCCGACGCGCTTTCCCTTCAGATCCGCGATCGAATGGATCGGCGCGTCCTTTGCCGCCACCGTGACCTGGATGTTGAGATCCTCATGGGTGACCGCGATGAAGCGCACCTTGGCATTCTGCCGCGCGGCGAACATCGCCGGGATCTCGCTGCCCGATCCGATGTCGAGCGCATCGCCGTTGAGCGCCTCGATATGGAGCACGCCGTTGTTGAGCTCCTTCCATTCGATGCTGTACGGCGTCTTGTCCTCGCCCGCCGCCTGCAACAGCGGACGCCAGCCGCCCTTGTAATAGGCTACCCGCAGCGTGACGCCGCCGAGATCGGGGCCGCTGCCCGCTCCCGCTTCCGCGCGCACGCCGCCCGCGACCAGACCTCCGGCGAGCACGCCGAGCGCGGAACGTCGAGAAAGAGGCAATCGCTTGGACACCGGCAGCTCCTGATCAGCAGTCACACCTGCTGCAAGCTTAGGAGAAACGCCGCCGAAGTATATGAGACGCTATTTCGTTTTTCGCCGCAGACGCGAAAAGCCGTTCCAAAGATCATGGCTTGACGCGGAAAACCATATCCAACGACGAGACGTAGCCCGGATGAGCGCAGCGACATCCGAGGCCGCTCCCTCAGTCGCCCAGGCTGTCCCCGCTACTCCGCGCTACTTCGCAACCTCATACACGTCAGGATCGTAGCTCGAGTTCGGATGGGCGAACGCGTGGCGCAGCGCGGGCGACATCGCCACGTTGTAGTTGATGCCTTTCGGCGGGGTCGGCTGCTCCAGCCACTTCCGGTACATCCCTTCGATCTCCGGGCTCTGGTAGAGCTCCGCGGTGGCGCGGTCGGCGAGCGCCTTGAACGGCGCGTCCTCCCGGCGCAGCATGATGCCGAACGGCTCGGCCTTCGAGAACGCCTCCTCGCTGATCATGTAGAGCGCAGGCTCCTTCGACCGCGCGATCGCCACCGCAAGCTGGACGTCGTCGAGCGCATAGGCCTGGGCGCGATCGGTCTCCAGCATCAGGAACGCCTCGGCCTGGTCCTTGGCCGGCAACACATTGATGCCGAGCGTGCGGTCGGTATTGACCTTGATGAGCTGCGTGAGGTTCACCGAGCCCGCCACGGCGGTGACCGACTTGCCCTTGAGGTCGTCGATCGTGTTGATCCCGGCCGATTTCTTGGCGGCAAAGCGCGTCGCGCTCAGGAAGTGGGTGTTGGTGAAGGTCACCTGCTTCTGGCGCTCGGCGCTGTTGGTGGTCGCCGAGCAGTGCAGATCGAGCGTGCCGTTGACCATCAGGGGAATCCGGTTCGACGAGGTCACCGGCAAATAGTCGACGGCGATGTCGGGCATGCCGAGCCGCTTCTTCACCGCGTCGACGATCTTGAGGCAGATATCGAGCGCAAAGCCGATCGGCCGCGCATTGTCGTCGAGATAGCTGAAGGGAACCGACGCTTCCTGAAAACCGAGCGTGACCTTCTTGGTCTCCTTGATCTTCTGCAGCGTGCCCGACAGCTCCTCGGCCGCCGCGGGGCTCGCGGCGAGCGTGAGGGCGAAACAGACGGCGGGCAAACGCATTGGCAGCTCCTGTGCGGTGATCAGGCGGCGGTGATAGCGCACAGATGAAAGCGAGGCCAGACGACGCTGTGTCTGGCAGCTATCGCAGTTTGCGAATGGTGCTTTCGACTTATCGCTGCGCCCCGGCCTCGAGCAGGCGGTCGCCGACCAGATGGACCGCGCCGCGGGTCCAGGAATAATCGGCCCCTATCCGCAGGCCGCTGTCGCCGCGCGCAACGACCGTGCCGCTGCGGGCATCGCGCACCTGGAAGCCGACCGTATATTCGGTGCGGCTGACCCGCCGGATTACGCCGATCAGCGATTGATCGGCACCGAGCTGTTGTGCAATCGCCGCCTCGCAGCCGTCGCAGTCGCGCAGCGCGCGCGCCTTGACCGGCTCTGCCGTCACGGTGCCGGTATCGACCAGGCGGTAGCGCCCGGACTGCGCAATGCGGTCGCGCACGCCCTTCGTCACCTCGGCGAGCGTGGCCACGTCGGCGCCGGCAAGCCCCGACGAAGGTGCCGCGGAGGTATCCTCGAGCTCGAATTCGAACACCGCAAGCCCGATCGGTGCCGCAGTGGCGGCCGCTTCCGGCGGCAGCGCGGCCGCAAGGGCGCCGCGCACTTCGCGCGACATGAACATCGCGGCGTGCTCCCACGCCTCATCGGTGTCGCCACGGAACGTGTAGAGCTTCTCATACAGCACCTGGCTCGCGCTAACATCGATCACCGCGACCTTGGCCCACTGGACCAGCGTGCTCATCTTCTGCACGCCGCCGATCACCTTGATCCGGGCCTCGCCCGCGGGCGCCGCCGCCGGGACCAGCCGATAACGCGGCTCCGCGGCGACATCGGCGCGCAGCTTCTGCACCAGTGCCTCGAGCCGCTTCTGGTGGGCGGCGGTCTGGTCGATCACCTCGCCCGACGTATCGAGATAGCTGAAATCGTCGATGCTGACGCCGAGCGGAGCCGCCGCCGCTGCGGCGGTCCCGGCGTGCAGGGCAGCAATTCCGGCCAGCAGGCCGATCAGGGCAACAGAGAGCAAGACGAGACGGGACTGGCGCATGATCGGGCCTTTCGGCGGTTGGTGGGGCGGCTCGCTCGCAACCTGGGCCGACGGGCCCCCGCGCCGCAGCGGCGCGCCTCCCGGCCGGTGCCGGGAAAATTTCACGATCGCGATCCGCACCCAGGGAACGGCCATGGCGGCGCTTCTCGGCGCTTCCGTTCTGCCGTTTAATAGCGGGACGGCCCTGCCCGCGACCGCGCGCCAGCGGCCGTCTGCGACCCCGTGAGGATGCGCCGATGTGGACTTGGTCCGGAAGCGATCTGAAGCTGCGGCTGACGCTGCGTGTGGCTGTCGTGACGGCGCTCTGCCTTGCCGGCATCGCCGGCTACTTCCTGATCGAGTCCGATCGCGCGGTACGTGCCAGGATCGCGGCCGTTGCCGACGTCACCGCCAAGACGCTGGAGTTGCAGCAGAGCAAGATCCAGTGGCTGAACAATCCGCGCGCCGAATTTCCCGATCTCGACAGCGTTGCCGGCTCGGTCATGGCGCCCGGCCTGTGCCTCGCCTTTCGCAGCACCGGCGGCGAGATCAGCCAGCGCTTCTGCGGCGGCGCGCAGACCGATGCGGCCGCGCCGCCGCAGGCCTTCGCGGCGCTCTATCGCCGCCTGTTCGATCCCGGCCGCGAAGCCGTCCGCCCGGTGATCTCGCGCGGACAGACGATCGGTGAGGCCGTGGTCTGGGTCGATCCCGCCGTGCTGACCGCCGAGGCCTGGCACGATGCCGGCCGCCTGATGGCGGCGCTGCTGATCGCGCTGCCGCTGCTCTGTGCGCTGGTTTATGCCGCTCTCGCCCGCGCGCTGCGTCCGACGCGTTTGATCCGCGACGGGCTCGAGCGGATCGCCGCAGGCGACCTCGCGGCGCGCCTGCCGCCGTTCGACCTCGCCGAACTGTCGGCGATCGGCGACGTCTTCAACCAGCTCGCCGAGCGTCTCGCCACCGCGCTGTCGGAGCGCAACGCGCTGACGCAAAAACTGATCCTGGTACAGGACGACGAGCGCCGGCACCTCGCGCGCGAGCTGCATGACGAGTTCGGGCAATCGCTGGCCGCGATCCGCGCGCTAGCCGCCTCGGCACGCCTGACCGCGGTTCAGGATTGTCCGCCTTTGCTCGCCGAATGCGACGGCATCGCACGGACCGCGACCGACATGATGGAGACGTTGCGCGGCGCCCTGTTCCGCTTGCGCCCGCCCGATGTCGACGAACTCGGACTGGCCGCCAGCCTGGAAGGCCTGGTCGCCGGCTGGAACGGCCGCAGCCGGGGAGCGCCGCGGTTCGAGATCGCCATGGCGGGATCGTTCGAGCGCATTGCCGCCCCGGTCAGCGCCAATCTCTACCGCATCGTGCAGGAGGCGCTCACCAATGCGGCCAAGCACGCCGGCGCCACCCGCGTGACGCTGCGGCTTCAGATGCGCGAGGCCGCGCCAGGCGACGCCGGCGAAATCGCGCTCGCGATCGACGATGACGGCCGGCCCGGCGAGTCCCCGATCAAGTCCGGCATGGGCCTGCTCGGCATGCGCGAGCGGGTCGCTGCGCTGGGCGGACGGCTGAGCTTCGAGGCCGGACAGCCCAACGGCTCTTCGCTCCGCGTCACCGTTCCCGTCGCAGCCGGCCCGGACGTCGCACCGGTGGAATGCGCGGCATGAACAATACGGCGCGAACCATCATGCTGGTCGACGACCACGCCGTCGTTCGCGAGGGCTATCGGTCGATGCTGCAGAAGCAGCCGGGCCTCCGTGTCGTCGCAGAAGCCTCCGGCGGTGCCGAGGCCTACCGCCTCTACAAGGAGACCGAGCCCGACCTCGTGATCATGGACCTGTCGATGCCCGGAATCGGCGGCATCGAAGCCATCCGGCGCCTCCGGCAATGGGACAAGCACGCAAAAATCCTGGTGTTCACCATGCACCAGAACGCGGCCTTCGCGGTGCAGGCGATCCGCGCCGGCGCCAGCGGCTACGTCACCAAGACCAGCCCACCCGAGGCGCTGGTGCACGCCGTGATGGATGCACTGTCAGGCAAGATCGCGATCAGTCCAGATATCGACCACGAGCTCGCGCTCAGCCACCTCGCCGGCGAGACCGCCGCCGCCGACCTCTTGACGGCACGCGAGTTCGAGGTGCTGCGCATGCTGCTCGCGGAGAGGACCACCGACGAAATCGCCGAGGCGCTGCACCTCAGTCCCAAGACGGTCGCCAACCTGCATTCCCTGATCAAGGACAAGCTTGGCGTCGGCACCGATATCGAGCTGGTCCGCCTCGCGCTGCGGCAGGGCATCCTGACGCAGATCGATCTGGGTGAACGCTGAGCCCGCCGGGCCGTTCGACCAGCGACAGAGCGCGTCCGCACCTGGAACGCGGGTCCCATCCCGGTTGTTGTATGTCATCGTCGGCAATGACCTTCGGGCGCCGGTTGCGCCCGCGCCTTCCGAAGCAGCCGGACCTCCCTGATCGTCCTGGCTCAAGTGACAGGGAACCGGGACGATGGCTGAAACTCTCTCGGACGTACTGGTGCGCAAGATCAGTGTATCCAACAGGCTTGATCAAGCGGATATCGAGACGCTCAAGACACTCCCGATTCAGAGGCGTCAGGTCCGCGCGCGCGAAATCATCGTGGCGGACGGGCAGAGAGCGACCCAATGCTGCCTGGTCGCGGAGGGCTTCGTGTTCCGCGCCAAGTCAACGCCCGATGGGCAGCGACAAATCCTGTCGCTGCACATTCCAGGCGAGATTCCCGATCTTCAGAGCCTCCATCTCGGCATCATGGACCACGATCTCGTCGCGCTCACGTCCTGTACGCTGGGCTTCATCCCGCATGAGGCCTTAAAGCGGATGAACGCGGCGTTCCCGAACATAGCCGCCGCGCTCTGGCGAGAGACGCTGATCGACGCATCCATCTTCAGGGATTGGATTCTCAATATCGGCCGCCGAACCGGCACTCAGCGCATGGCCCACCTGCTGTCGGAAATGCGGCGCCGGCTGGAGGCGATCGGCCGAACCTCAGGCGAGACCTTCCGGTTTCCGATCACGCAGGCCGAACTCGCCGACTGCTTGGCCCTGTCGACGGTGCACGTCAACAGGGTTCTGCAAGAACTTCGAAGCGAGGGACTGATTGAGATAGACCGCGCCGCCTTCAATCTGCTCGACCGTGCGCGGCTGGAGGAACACGGCCAGTTCGATCCCCATTATCTCCATCTCCACCCATCCGTGTAACGGGGCAACCGTGGCAAGATTCTTTTTTGACCTTCAGGAAGATGGCAGTGTTCTTCTGGATGACGACGGCGTCGAGTTGGCCGACGCGCGCCAGGCTGAACTCAAGGCCTGGCAGACGGCTTGCGACATCGCCAAGGAAAGTGCGGGCCAGCGCTCCAGATCCGTCAGGCTTCTAGTACGCGATGAGCATACCCGGATCCTGACAGTCGAACTCAACGCGACGGTGCTTGCGAAGCCGTAGGACCTAGCTGTGGATCGGCGGCGCAAAGAAAGGCCCCAGCGAGGGGGTACACACGCTGAGGCCAGAGCAACTTGGTCACGCCATCCTAGACCTCGCGCCCGACACTTTCTCGTGCCCATTCGGAGTACCGGAATTGTACGGGTCGAAGATGCGAACATTTTTCCGCGTTCGTCCGTATCCGTATGGTCAGGATTTTGTCATCCCTCCTGGGGCTAAAACCAGCGCCGCCCGCCGTATTTCAATGCGGGCGGCGTTGCTCGTGTCTGATCGAAGGCGCTCGCCGCGTGCGCGACGCGGTCGAAAGTTTTTAGAAGGTTCCTCGAAGGGAACCGGAACGGAAACGGATCACAATTAGTTGGATTGGGTGATTTCGAAGATGGAGCGTCGACGCCGTGACCCGCAAAACCCTTCAGGCACGTTCAGAGCAGGCGCTCGTCGTTATTATCCTTAGCACCGGCGCGCTGATCGCATATCTCGGTTTGGCGCTGTCCAGATTGTGAGCTGCGCGGCAAATTAATCGGCCGAGAACGGTTGTTTGAGCTACCGCCAAATATTGAAGATCAACCGGGGAATTGCGGTTCGATCAGCGACAAAATCATCAGCGTGGCGATCAATATCGAGGGCCCGCAGGCGACCACCGCGGCTAGCCAAAGCTCGGAATGCGGAAAGATTTCATGATTGTCCTGCACGAGTGGCCTCCAGGCGAATCCGACCATGTATGGAAATCATTGGGTTGCCTGGCGTTCCATTCGCATTCGAGGAACGACAGGTCTCGATAAGCGTCTACCGCGGAGCTCGCGCAAGCGGCCGGCGAGGAAGCGACACGTCGTGCACTGGTCGTCGACTGCGGCGAGGTCGCTCAATCAACCGCCGACCATTCGGCGCGTCGCAATCGGGAACGCCAGGGGCACGGAATCTCTTCGATCCGACCGGAACAGATCGACTGTCATGCACCGCATCTACTATTTCACTGTCTTTCTCGCCGTGACCGGTTCGGTCTTCGGCCTGCTGGTTGCGCTTGAGAAGGCAGTCGGCGGCTGATGCGAAGTTTTATGGCGCGCTTCAGGCGCGGCACCGGACACCGAAGCTCGGAAAAGAAGAGGCCCCAGCGAGTGGGCACCACACTGAGGCCAAGGTCCGTTCGTCCATGGTTTTGCGGTGTCATCCGCTTAGAAGCCAGCCGACGCTGGCGACGAGTGCGACGAATGACATTCCGGCAAAGCCGAGAAAGCCGATCTCCACGCTGTCAATTCGATGAGGCGCTGACATCATTGCAGCCTGCATTCGTCTGCCGGCGGCCGCATTCAACTATGCATGTCAGAAGCCATGTCCTATTCGCGGCCTACGCACTCAGATTGCACGATGCACTTGCGCCGGTTGGTTCCTGCCCGCGGCAAAAATTCCGCTAGCGCCGGATTAACCTATGTGGATGTCATGCAACGCCGTTGGTGGCCGAATTCGCTCGGAGATTGCGCGCGAGCGACGCCATGGAAAAGAAACGACGAAATCGGGTTAAGCAAACGACGTCCCTGACCTTCCGACTGCTAAAGCTTGCCGAAACAGCGCGGATCAGGGCGAGCAGCTTGCCGCCCGGAGCTGAACGTGAACGCATGCTGAGCAAGTCACTTGAAGCGCGGCGCGCACTCGAGATCGAGAAATTCCTTGCAACCCCTGGAGCAGCGCTGCCTTCGTAGGGCCGTCGCGCATCCATCGTCCAACGGCATCGGACATGTCAGTCGAGCGGATCGAATATCAGGGTCATCATCTGACGATCATCGAGCAGCGAGGCGGCGGCTTCCTGGTTGAGATCACACCTCTTGCCGGCGGCCCGTCGATCAGGACGCAAACCTTCCAGAGCACCCAAGAGGCGATCGCGAGAGCCAAGGCGACCATCGAGAAGCATCCGAGCAAGTGAATCCGGCGAGTTGCAAGCAAGAAAGCCCGGGCGCGTCAGCGGACGGACACCCAGACGCGATCCGCTGCGGCGTACCGGTCGATGGCCACGATGATTGCATGGACGACTGATTGCATCGGCGACTGCATGACAATCACGCACTTTAACTAAGTTAAGGCGGGAACCTGGTCGGGGTTGCACGGTGTCGCCGGCGCTCGAAACACTTGGGAGGATCGCGTGAATGCGATCCTGACTTCCGCCGGCTGGGGCACTGCGATGATCGTCCCGAAAGGACCCCTGTTCATCATCAACATTTCAAACCCTGACGCCTTCTCAGGGAAAGGCAGCATCATCATGCTCGAACTGGCGGACGAGGATGCTGCGGTAAGAGTGGCTCAAAAGATTGCCGCTGAGACAGGACGCCGGGTGATCGTGCGGAAAGAAGACTTGCAGGTCATCGAAACGATCGCGCCGCCCACGACGCATTAGAATGCGAAACCCGGAGAATGCGAAGATCCGGCCAGAGCGCATGGCCGGCCGTCAACTCCCCTGGCTCCGGAGAATGTTCGGGCCTACGCTCGATGTTGTCCGAGCAGTCCATTTTGTGCAGAGCCGGCAACGGCGCACGTTTGCAGACGCCCCTGAAGACCACGAAGGTGTGCCCCTGACTCGGGGACAGAGCCAGGGGCACCGGAAACGCCAACCCTACCGTTCCTGTTGGGTGGCGCTCATTCTCCAATACGCGGCACCAAGTGCTGTCGTTCCTAACAGGTGCTGTCGTTGTAGCAGGTGCTGGTCCTGATCGTCATGCTAGCCACGCATTACGCGCGCTCCCTCAGCAATGATCTCGCCCGACAAGAAGCGACCCCAGCGAGGGGGCACTAGCCGGGGCCAAGGTGGTTCGGTCCATCCACTGAGATAGACAGGTTCAACCGATCACAGCGCACTCACGCCTACGATCAGCGCGACGAAGGAGATCGGCGCCAGGCCAATGAACTCAACACCGTCCGCGTGACTGAACCCGAACATGCGTGCAGTGTCGGCCCAACTCCAGTGATCGCATTAAAGTAGCAATGTCAGCGAGATTGTCCTAATTCCCGGCGCGGGCCCGGTGCAACTGAGCTCGGCGTTCAAGCCGTCCACATTCCTCGTCATTTATGCTGATGCTGCTGTCGCCCTCGATGAAGGCTTGGGACCCTAGCAGCACGCTTAGACGCACAGGCCATTGTATTGGCGCGAGCTCGATCTCTTCCGGCAATGGCACCGGATCGTAATGCTTGCGTCCTAGGAACGTGTCCGGAAGCGGCTCTCTGAGAACGTTGATGGCCGTCGCTGCCGCCGCATCATATAAGGCTTTCTCCTTGGCGGACGCCAATTTTTGGTTGCTCACTCGATAGATGCCCCACCAATGGCCCGTCATCACGCTCACTCCTGAACATGGACCACCAAAACATCGAACGAGGACGGCTATCAGCTCTTCAACAACCGGCCAGAAGGCAGTTGCTCCATCTGGCTGCGAACTTTCAAGATGGCCTCTTGTGTTTCCCTCACGGTCCAGGATCGCCGCATCGGCTCCTTGCAGCGAATCCAGGTTGCATTGTCGTCATATTTGTCTGGTTGCGAGCCCTACCGCGTTCTGTGGATCTGTGCGTGCGCTTCGGCTTCATCCTCCAAGCGTCGCCAGTGCAGGTATTGCAGGTTACGGTCTAGTCGTTCCGCCTTCCAAACGGCTTCGCGAAGCTCGTCAACGAGCCGCTTGCTCTCCGCGATTGCACGATCTGCGCGATCAAAAAGCGCATCTTCCGGCATCGGCGCGCTCCCTTGCAGTGCAGGCGGGAGCGCAATCTGTCTCTCGGCCACCGACGCCCACGGACAGAACCTTGGCCGGTGATGCGCATCAAATTATCACAATTTCGCTTTGTTCGGCAGTCTGGATTTGCTTGCGCCTGCTGCGCGCCATCTTGAGCCTGCGACAGGACGACCCGACGGGCAACTCAGCCAAAACCTGTCAATCCCGATTGATGAAAATATTTCGCTTTATCCGAAGCGAAACTCGGTGTATGGTCTGCACGTCTCGCCCGACACGAGGGGCGCTTCGCGGTCGTCACGAACGCGGGTCGAGATGCGGTGGACGCCGATTGCGCAGTCGACGAAATGCGCATGAGGCGGACGGCGAAGTCGTGCAGGCCTGACGCCCTAGTGGTAGGTGTCTTTTCCGATTGCGCGGGTGCGCGTCGCGAAGACGGTGACAACAAAGCCCAGTCTCGCCGGGGAGAGCACGTATAAGCCGTAACCCATCGCGCAGGGAAAGCCGGGTTGTTCCCGGTTACACCTGTGGTCCTACCCCCGAGCTTTCTACCCTTTTGCTCGGGGCCCATGGGTGCGATCGGCACCCGGCTTTCCCTGCGCCCTCTGCTTTCAGAGTGGCGAGACGAACAGCATGACTCGGGCAATCATGTCGCGAGAATGCTAACTTATGACTCAATGGCCGCGCCACAAACTCACCGTCGTCCCGGCGAAGGCCGGGACGACGGCGGTATGCGCGAGACCGGTCTCGCGAAGGATGCATCGCCTTGCAATTCCACACACCCGTCACCGAAATCGGGGACATTGCCGGCTGCCCGCAATTTTCGTACATGGTTTCACGCAATGACCTCGCACCTCTCCCCCGATTCCGTCGACGTGCTGCTGTTCGATATCGGCCGCGTCGTGCTCGACATCAACTTTGACAAGGTGATGGCGCACTGGGCGCAGCATGCCGGCTGCTCACCTTCGGACCTCGCCACGCGCTTTGTCGTTGACGACAGCTTCAAGCATCACGAGATCGGCCGGATCGACGATGCCGCGTTCTTCGAAAACCTGCGCCGGACACTCGACATCGACCTCACGGACGCGCAGTTCCTCGAAGGCTGGAATTCTATCTTCGCCGGCGAGATGCCCGATATCGCTCCCCTGCTCGCGGCCGCGGCGAAGCGGATGCCGCTCTATGCATTCTCCAACACCAATCCGGCCCATGTCGCGCATTTCTCGGTTGTCCACGCCGATCTGCTGAGCCATTTCCGCACCGTGTTCCTGTCCTCGAGCATCGGCCATCGGAAACCCGACGCCGAGGCCTACGATCATGTGGTAAAAGCCATCGGCGTGCCGGCGTCGCGGATCCTGTTCTTCGACGATCTGGCTGCCAATATCGAAGGCGCGCGGGCGCGCGGCCTTCATGCGGTCCACGTGACATCGACGGATGACGTGGCAAGGGCGCTGACCGCGCTTGGGATTTGAACCCTGGACTTGAGGAGCTCCGAGCGTGGCCCTGATGCCGGTTGCCGATGCCCTGTCCGCCGTCCTTGCCGGCGCCGAACCGCTGCCCGAGGAGATGGTCGCGCTCGATGCCGCCTATCACCGCACCCTGGCGCGCGACCTCGCCGCGCGGCGCACCCAGCCGCCGCAGCCGATGTCGGCGATGGACGGCTATGCGGTGTGCGCCGCCGATGCGGCTGACCTGAAGGCACGGCTGAAGGTGATCGGCGAAGTCGCCGCCGGCCGGCCGTTCGAGCGCACGGTCGGCGCAGGCGAAGCGGTGCGGATCTTCACCGGCGGGGTGATCCCTGACGGCGCCGACGCCGTCATCATCCAGGAAGACACCGCCGTCGACGGCGACCACATCACGATCACCGAGCCAGCCGCCGTTGGACGGCATATCCGCCCCGCGGGGGTCGACTTCCGCGAGGGCGACGTGCTCCTCTCGGCCGGCAGCCGCCTCTCCGACCGGGCGCTGTCGCTGGCCGCCGCCATGAACCATCCGGAACTCGCCGTCCGCCGCCGTCCGAAGGTCGCGGTGCTGGCGACCGGCGACGAGCTGGTGATGCCGGGCTCGCAGCCCGGACCCGGCCAGATCGTCTATTCCAACGGCTATGCGCTGCGGGCGCTGGCCCGCGACGAAGGCGCCGAGACCGTCGATCTCGGGGTCGCCGCCGATACGGTTGCGGCCACCACGGCGGGGATCCGCCGGGCCCGCGATACCGGCGCCGACATCCTGATCACCACCGGCGGCGCCTCGGTCGGCGACCACGACCTGGTCAAGCAGTCGCTGGAGGCCGAGGGCGTCGCGATGGCGTTCTGGCGGATCGCGATGCGGCCCGGCAAGCCGATGATGCACGGCCGGCTCGGGGCGATGCGGGTGATCGGCCTGCCCGGCAATCCGGTGTCGTCCTATGTCTGCGCCTTCCTGTTTCTGGTGCCGTTGATTCGGGCATTGAGCGGCCGAACAGCGATTCATCATCGCCGCGCGAGGGCCGTGCTCGGCCGCAACCTCGCCGCCAACGACCAGCGCGAGGACTATCTGCGCGCGCGTCTCGAGGCGCGCGACGACGGCACGCTGATCGCAACGCCCGTGATGCAGCAGGATTCCTCGCTGCTCGGGAATCTCGCTGCGGCACGGGCACTTCTCGTGCGTCCGCCGTTCGCGCCCGCGACTGCCACAGGCAGCGAGTGCGAGATCCTGATGCTGCCCGAATAGGATTTTCTCACCGCGCCGATCGGGCGCCGCCGGGCGCGTTCACCTGAAATTAAGTGGTTGCGGAACACATATCGAACATATAGTGTCCGTTCATGATTTGTTTCGAGTACTGGTGTCTACAATCGGGAGGCGGCCCGGGAGCGCTTGCAACAAGCACCAAGCTCCCCTGGTCAGGCCCGGCCTGCAGGCCCCACTGAAGAGTCTCGGAATCGAACGACGCTATCAACCGGGGGAATACTCGAGATGCTCACGCGCAAACAGTACGAACTTCTGCGTTTCATCAATGAACGTCTGAAAGAGGCCGGCGTCCCGCCCTCATTCGACGAGATGAAAGATGCGCTCGACCTGCGCTCGAAGTCCGGTATCCACCGCCTGATCACTGCGCTGGAGGAGCGTGGCTTCATCCGCCGCCTGCCCAACCGCGCCCGCGCCATCGAAGTCATCAAGCTGCCTGAGCTGTCGGCCGGGGGCGGCAACGGCCGCCGCGGCTTCACCCCGAGCGTCATCGAAGGCACCCTCGGCAAGCGCACTTCTACGCCGCCGGTCGCCGAGGATGACGGCAATCGTCCGGTCGCGGTCCCTGTGATGGGCCGGATCGCCGCCGGTACCCCGATCGAGGCGCTGCAGACCCGCAGCCACACCATCAGCGTACCGCCCGACATGCTCGGCTCCGGCGAGCATTATGCGCTGGAGGTGCGCGGCGACTCGATGGTCGATGCCGGCATCCTCGACGGCGATATGGCGCTGATCCAGCGCAACGACGTCGCCAATACCGGCGACATCGTGGTGGCGCTGATCGACGAGGAGGAAGCCACCCTGAAGCGCTTCCGCCGCCGCGGCGCATCGATCGCGCTGGAGCCCGCCAACACCGCCTATGAAGTGCGCATCCTGCCTCCGAACCGGGTCCGCATCCAGGGCAAGCTGATCGGGCTCTACCGCAAGTACTAAGCTGCAAATACTTGATTGCAAATACTTGCGGCGGCGAGGAACGAGCGTCACATCGGATCGTTCCTTGCAAGATAGCGCAGCATGCGGTCTGCCCGATGCGCTCCGATACCTCTCGCGCAGTGTCGCGTGTTTGTGATTGAGGCGGTCGCGGGCGAGTCGTACAATCGCCCAGAAACGAGCTGACACTCGTTCGCTATCGTCCACTCTGGTAGAGGCCCATGCCTCAAAGAGAGGCACGGGTCGCTACCTCCATTTGAGGAGCCATCCGATGTGTGACTATAGTCTGCACGCCGTGGCATCGCGCCCCGCCATTGTCGGAGAGACGCTGATCACCACGACCTTCCGCGGCACGTCGACCCGCGGCTTTGCGTCGGAGAACGATCCGACTGTCGCGGTCTGCATGCTGCCGGGCACCGAGCTCGCTTTCGCCGAGAACGTTCGCTATGACAGCCGCTGGATCTGGACCAAGACGCTGAACTATCGCGTCGGCGTGTTCAACGAAGTCGAGCCCGACGTGCCCGATCGTCATCATGACGCGGTCGAATTCCCCGACGGCAGCCACGTGTTGGTGACCCAGCTCGTCGAGGGACAACGCGTCAGCGTGCTGCAATTGCCGGCACTGCATCCGCCGGTCACGCAGAAGCCGAAGGTCGTGGAGCGGCGGCCCTCCGCATTTACGTCGCTGTTTTTGGGTTGAACGCATCGTCGCCGCCGGATGACCGAGCGGCGAGTGACCGAAAGGATTTCGAGCGACCCCGGACACCGGTTCCGGGGCGCGGCGGGAGATTTGCGTCGGCGGCCACCTTGGCGCATCATCGGGCGCAGAGGATGTGCGCTCACGGAAACCTGCTCGGTGGTCGATAAGGTCACATGGCAAAAGGCTGGACGCGTCACGGAGCCGGGCCGCTACATGTTCCGGTTCGGCTGGTTGACGGTGACGGCTGATGACCTGAAGGTCTGGGAGCAGTTTCCCGAGGCGTCCTTCACCCTCGTCAAGAAGCCCGACGCCGGCCCCGATTCCGACGAATACCATCTCGGCCTGTTCGAATTGCCGGCCAGCCCCTCGCCGGACCACGGCTAATCCTCCCCCTGCACATCGCTCTCCGCCGGCGTGGCGTCGACGGCCGGCCGTGGCGCGGCGGCGGGGGCGCGGAGCGTCGTCTCGGCATCGCCGTCGCCGGGAACCGCCGGCGACCACGGCCGGTCGATCCCGCCGGGCTTGACCGCATCGATGGCGTAGCCGTCACGGGTCCGCCGCAGCGCCAGCGCGCCGTGACGCCGCAACCGCTCGACGTCGACCACCGAGGCCGCGCAGCCATGCGGCGCCGGCCGGGCGGTGACGATCAGCGCCGCGCGCTCGCAATCATCCGCCAGCGCCTCCGGCCGGCTCGCCAGCGCAACGAAGGCATCGCCGGGCCCTTGCGTCACGCAGCCGCTCGGATCGCAGGAGACGCCCTCGCCGAGCGATGCATCGGTGGCCGCCCGCGCATCGGCGTCCGCCGCCAGCCACTCCTTCACCAAAAAGGCATCCTTGGCGCTATGCATCAGGTGCAACCGCCCGTCGCCGCCGCGGACCGCGACGTTGCGGCCATCGGCGGAAATCAGCACGTCCGGCTGCGGCACCCTGAGCGCCCAGATCGACGCCACGACCAACAGCACCGCGCCCGACCAGCGCAGCGGCGTGCGCAGCAGCCCGAGCAGGATGAGGCCCGCGCTGGCGGCGATCAGCGGCCCGATCCCGAACGCCGCCATCCGGCCGACCGCACCAGGCAGCGCGGCGACCCATTGCGTCACGAGGATCATCCAGTCGATGCCAAAGCCCATGATCGCCCAGAACACGCCGTCGAAGCCGAACGGCATGGCGACGAGTCCGAGCAGGCCGGCCGGCATCACGACCGCCGACACGACAGGCATTGCCGCGAGGTTCGCGAGCAGCCCGTACGGCGTCACGCGATGGAAATGGAACGCGGCGTAGGGCGTCGTCGCCAGCCCTGCCACAAGGGAAGCCAGCATCAGCATCGTGAGCTCACGCCCGCCCCACAGCGCAACCCGCGCGGTCGCCGAATGATCGGGCGAGGCCAGCAGGTTCGGCAGCCCGATCTGCACCAGCGCGACCAGCCCGAGCGTCGCCGCGAACGACATCTGGAAACTCGGATGCACCAGCGCCTCCGGCGCGATCGCCAGCACGATCAGCGCCGCCACCGCCAGCGTGCGGAAGGTGATCGCGCGGCGGTCGACCATGACAGCGATCAGCACCACGGCCGTCATGAAAAACGATCGCTGCGTCGCGACTTCCGCTCCCGACAGCAGCAGATAGAACGCCGCGGCGACCAGCGCGGCCGCCGCCGCCCATTTCTTGATCGGGTATCCCGCCGTCAGCGCCGGAAACAGCGCCAGCAGCGCGCGCACCGTAAAGAACACGACACCCGCGACCACGGCCATGTGATAGCCGGAAATCGACAGCACATGGCCGAGCCCGGAGATGAACATCGCATCGTTGACCGGCGTCGTGATCGCGTCGCGCCGGCCGGTCAGCAATGCGGTTGCGATCGCGCGCTGATCGCCGTCGAGCGTGGTGCGGATGCGCGCGTCGATGGCGTCGCGCAGGGCCTGCATGAAGGCGGCGTAGCGCAGCGCAAGACCGCCGGCCGCCGGCGGCTCTCCGGTCTTGACCGCGCCCATCGCGAAGCCGGAGGCGCCGATGCCCTGGAAATACAGGTCGCGGCCGAAATCATAGGAGCCGGGACGCTGCGGGGCGAGCGGCGGCATCAGCCGCGCCTTCAACTCCACGAAACTGCCGACCTCGGGCGCGGTGCCCTTCTTCACCGAGAGCCTGACCCGCTCGAGCTTCGGCGCCTCGCGCTGGCTTTCCATCGACACGACGCGCAGCACGAAGCGGTCGGTCTTCTCCCTGATGTCGCGCGTCTCGACGAATCCGCTCAGCGCCACGGAATAGATCGGCCGCGCCAGCACGCCGTGGGCGATCCGCGCGGTCTTCCACGTGGCGGTGGCCAAGCCCGCGGCGATCGCGGCCAGCATCACGATGGCGGGAAATGCCCTGCTCCGTCGCAGCAGCAGCGCCAGCACACAGAGCGCGATCGCGACCGCAGCCGCGACCGACAGCACAGGCTCGTGCTCGGCGGCGAAGTACAACGCGATGCCGGTGCCGAACGCCACCGGCGCCCACGGCAACAGCCGCCCGGCGCCGGCCTCGGCGCGCGCCCATTGCCGCAATGTCTCGACGAATGGTCGCCAGGTGCTGGCGCGCACGGGCACATAGCCGCCGGCCGGCACAGCAGCGCGCGGCGGCCACGTCCCCGCGTAGCCACGTTTGCCGCCCGGCGTAGTGCCCTGCTCCGCCATTCCGCTTGCGATCCCTGCCGGACCGCGAGGCTAGCGGATGCCGCAGTCTCCCGACTAGCGGAACGAAACCGAAACGCGCAACCGAAGGCTGTGAGATATAGGGACAGCCGGACGCGCCGCGCGCCTAGATCAGCGGCGTCTGCGACGAGACGTGATGGCAGACGATCTTCCAGTTGCCCTCCTCGCGGACGATCACCCAGGTGATCTTGACGGCAAGCGACGGCGCATCGCCGTCAAGGAAGAAGGATGCGATCGCAGCCATGTTGACGAGATCGGCATTTACGCGTTCGGTCCTGACCTCGGCGAACCGAACGCGCGGCCGCTGCCAGCGCGGCAGGCCGTTGAAATAGGCCTTCACGCCCTCGCGGCCACGATACAGCGTCGGATTCGAGCCGAAGAAGAACGCGTGCTGCGAATACAGCGCGGCCAGCGCCTCCGCGTCGAGCTTGCTGAAACCCACGGACCATCTCGCCATGATGGCGGAGACGATGTCGTCGCTTTCACCAGGCATCGATCGCCTCCCTCGGCTGTGCTTGCTGGACCGTTCTAGCCCTTGCCGCCGACTTCCTTGGCGAAGGTGTCGCGCAGGCCGATGGTGCGGTTGAACACCAGTCTGTCCGGCGTCGAATCCGCATCGCGCACGAAATAGCCCTGGCGCTCGAACTGCATCACCTCGGGCGAATTGCTCTCGGCGATCGCAGGCTCGACCCGCGCATCGGTCAACACTTCCAGCGACTGCGGGTTGAGATCGGCGACAAAATCGGCGGCGTTCGGGTTCGGATTGGCAAACAGCTGATTGTAGATCCGGATCTCTGCCGGCTTCGACTGCGCTGCCGGCAACCAGTGCATCGTCGCCTTCACCTTGCGTCCGTCGGGCGCGTTGCCGCCCTTGGTCGCAGGATCATACGTGGCGCGCAGCTCAACGATCTCGCCGGCGTCGTTCTTGATCACGCCGGTGCATTTGATGAAGTAGGCGTAACGCAGCCGCACCTCATTACCGGGCGACAGACGGAAGAACTTCTTCGGCGGGTTCTCCATGAAGTCGTCACGCTCGATATAGAGCTCGCGGCCGAATGCGATCTTGCGGGTGCCGGCATCCGGATTGTCGGGATGGTTGATCGCCTCGATCTCCTCGACCTGCCCTTCCGGATAGTTCTCGATCACCACCTTGAGCGGCCGCAGCACAGCCATGCGGCGCAGCGACGTGCGGTTCAGCTCCTCACGGATGCAGAATTCGAGCATGCCGACATCGACCACGCTGTTGGCCTTGGCGACGCCGATGCGCTTGACGAATTCGCGCACCGCGGCCGGCGGCACGCCGCGCCGCTTGAGACCGGCGACGGTCGGCATCCGCGGATCGTCCCAGCCCGAGACGTGGCCGTCACGGACGAGCTGGGTCAGCACGCGCTTGGACAGCAGCGTGTAGGTCAGGTTGAGCCGCGCAAACTCGTACTGGCGCGGCTTCGACGGCACCGGCAGCTTGTCGAGCAGCCACTCATAGAGCGGACGGTGATCCTCGAACTCCAGCGTACAGATCGAATGGGTGACGCCTTCGATCGCGTCCGACTGGCCGTGCGCGTAGTCGTAGCTCGGATAGATCGACCATTTGTCGCCGGTGCGCGGATGTTGGGCGTGCAGGATGCGGTACAGCACGGGATCGCGCAGGTTGATGTTGCCGGCCGCCATGTCGATCTTGGCGCGTAGCACGCGGGCGCCGTTGGGAAACTCCCCGGCCTTCATGCGGCGGAACAAGTCGAGGTTCTCCTCGACCGACCGGTCACGGAACGGCGAGTTCTTGCCGGGCTCAGTCAGGGTGCCGCGGGACGTGCGGATCTCCTCCTGCGATTGATCGTCGACATAGGCAAAGCCGGCCTTGATCAGGCCCTCGGCCCAATCATACAGGCGCTCGAAATAATCCGACGCGAAGAAGAGGTTGGTGCCCCAATCGTAGCCGAGCCAATGGACGTCGGCCTGGATGGAGTCGATGTATTCCTGCTCCTCCTTGGTCGGATTGGTATCGTCGAAGCGCAGATTGCACTGGCCGCCGAACTCCTGCGCGATGCCGAAATTCAGGGCGATCGACTTGGCGTGGCCGATATGCAGGTAGCCGTTCGGCTCCGGCGGAAAGCGGGTCACGATCCGGTTGTGCCTGTGGGAGGAGAGATCGGCCTGGACGATGTCGCGAATGAAGTCGCGCCCCGCCTCTGCCGTCGTGTCAGTCGTCATCAAAGGGTTCCCTGGAGAAGTCAGCTCAACCTTCTGCCAAATTCGCGCCGTCCGGCCAAGTCTGGTTTGAAGCCTGGTTTGAAGTCTGGTTTGAAGCCTGCTTTCAGGCCTGGTTTGGCGGGCAAACGGTCAACCGAGGCTTTAGTTATGTCCGGTTCCTGCTATACACCACCGCCGTTCCCAGCATACGTCTCGTTCGATCATGACCAATCCCGTCGTTACCCGTTTCGCCCCCTCACCGACCGGCTTCCTCCATATCGGAGGTGCCCGCACCGCGCTGTTCAACTGGCTCTACGCCAGGAAGCTCGGCGGCAAGATGCTGCTCCGGATCGAGGACACCGACCGCGAACGCTCCACCAAGGAGGCGATCGACGCCATCCTGGACGGCCTGAAGTGGCTGGAGCTCGACTGGGACGGTGACGTCATCTACCAGTTCAGCCGCGCCGCTCGCCATCGTGAGGTCGCCGAGGGCCTGCTTGCCGCCGGGCGGGCCTATTATTGCTACGCCACGCCGGAGGAACTGGCCGCGATGCGCGAGAAAGCGCGCGCCGAGGGCCGCACCCGCCTCTATGACGGCATGTGGCGCGACCGCGATCCGGCGACCGCGCCGTCCGACGTCAAGCCGACCATCCGCCTCAAGGCGCCGCAGACCGGCGAGACCGTGATCGAGGACCAGGTCCAGGGCCGCGTGGTCTGGCAGAACGAGAACCTTGATGACCTCGTCCTGCTGCGCGGTGACGGCACCCCGACCTACATGCTCGCCGTCGTGGTCGACGACCACGACATGGGCGTCACCCACATCATCCGCGGCGACGACCACCTGATCAACGCCGCGCGCCAGAAGCAGATCTACGACGCGCTGGAGTGGGAGCTGCCGAGCATGTCCCACATCCCGCTGATCCACGGCCCCGACGGCTCGAAACTGTCGAAGCGGCACGGCGCGCTCGGCGTCGACGCCTACCGCGCGCTGGGCTATCTGCCGGCCGCCTTGCGCAACTACCTCGTCCGGCTCGGCTGGAGCCATGGCGACCAGGAGATCTTCTCGACCCAGGAGATGATCGACGCGTTCGACCTCTCGGGCATCGGCCGCTCGGCGGCGCGGTTCGATTTCGCCAAGCTGGAGAACCTCAACGGGCACTACATCCGGCAGAGCGACGATCAATCCCTCGTGACCCAGTTCGAGCGCGTGCTGGATTATGTTCCTGAAGGCGCCGCGCTAAAGGCCAAGCTCAACGACACGACCCGTGCGCAACTGCTGCGGGCGATGCCGAGCCTGAAGGAGCGCGCCAAGACGCTGCTCGAGCTGATCGCGGGCGCCTACTTCATCTTCGCCGATCGGCCGCTTGAGCTCGATCCGAAGGCGGCGGCGCTGCTCACGCCGGACACGCGCGCGCTGATCGGCCGCCTGCAAACGGCGCTGGAAACCGTCAACGACTGGACGGCAGAAACGACCGAGACCGCCATGCGGAATTTCGCCGAGCAGAACAATCTCAAACTCGGCGCCGTCGCCCAGCCGCTGCGGGTGGCGCTGACCGGACGCACAACGTCGCCGGGAATCTTCGACGTGCTGGCCGTTCTGGGACGCCAGGAGTGCCTCGCCCGCCTCGCCGATCAGGCGGCGTGATCCTGCATGGACCCCCTCCAGGGTCCATCTTGCAGCGCACATTGCAATGAGCTACCCATCCCCAGACGCCTTCTCAATAAGCCGTTCCGCCCCGCCATGGGCCGCAATTTAGCGACTGGGCAAGGTCGGTTTTCGCAACGAATTCATCGGGGATATCGCGATGGACGCAAAATCCAGCAAGACAGCCACACTCACCATCGGCAACAAGAACTACGATTTCCCGATCCTGAGCGGCACGGTTGGGCCTGATGTGATCGACATCGGCAAGCTTTACGGCCAGGCCGGGGTGTTCACTTACGACCCCGGTTTCACCTCGACCGGCAGCTGCCAGTCGAAGATCACCTACATCGACGGCGACGCCGGCATTCTCGAATACCGCGGCTATCCGATCGAGCAGCTCGCCGAGCACGGCGACTTCCTGGAGACCTGCTACCTCCTTCTCCGCGGGGAGCTTCCGACCCCGGCGCAGAAGAAGGAGTTCGACTACATGGTCACGCACCACACCATGGTGCATGAGCAGATGGCCCGCTTCTTCCAGGGCTTCCGCCGCGACGCCCACCCGATGGCGATCATGGTCGCCGCAGTCGGCGCGCTGGCCGCTTTTTATCATGACTCCACCGACATCAACGATGCGAAACAGCGCGAGATCGCCTCGATCCGCATGATTGCGAAGATCCCGACGCTGGCTGCGATGGCCTACAAGTACACGGTCGGCCAGCCCTTCGTGTACCCGAAGAACTCGCTGTCGTTCGCCGAGAACTTCCTCAACATGTGCTTCGCGGTGCCCTGCGAAGACTACAAGATCAATCCGGTGCTCGCCGACGCGCTGGACAAGATCTTCATCCTGCACGCCGACCACGAGCAGAATGCCTCGACCTCGACGGTGCGTATCGCCGGCTCCTCGGGCGCCAACCCGTTCGCCTGCATCGCGGCCGGCATCGCCTGCCTGTGGGGACCGGCACATGGTGGCGCCAACGAGGCCGCACTAGCGATGCTCGCTGACATCGGTACGGTCGACAAGATCCCCGACTTCATCGCCAAGGTGAAGGACAAGAACAGCGAAGTCCGCCTGATGGGCTTTGGTCACCGCGTCTACAAGAACTATGACCCGCGCGCCAAGATCATGCAGAAGATGTGTCACGCGGTGCTCAAGGAGACCGGCCACGGCGACGATCCGATGCTCAAGGTTGCGCTGGAGCTCGAGAAGATCGCGCTGAACGACCCCTACTTCATCGATCGCAAGCTGTACCCGAACGTCGACTTCTATTCGGGCATCACGCTGAAGGCGATGGGCTTCCCGACCTCGATGTTCACCGTGCTGTTCGCGGTCGCCCGCACCGTCGGCTGGATCAGCCAGTGGAGCGAGATGATCGAGGATCCGCAGCAGAAGATCGGCCGTCCGCGCCAGCTCTACACCGGTGTCGCCCGCCGCGACTATGTGGCGATCGACAAGCGCAAGTAAACTGCATCACCGAGAATACCGAGACGGCGCCATCACTCCCGGTGGCGCCGTTTTCGTTTGCCCCGCGCGGCTTGTGTCGGAACGGAGGTCCAGATTTTCGTTTTGGCGCGTTTCCTCCACGCGCCCGAAAACCCTCTATCTCGAACGCCGGTCCATCTCGGCCAGCACGATATCGGCGGCGCGCACGCTTGGCGGCTGGTCGCCGGTCGACATCTTGCCGTCCATCGTGGCGAACGCCACGAGCTGCCGCAGCCGGTCGGGCGAATCCTTGAGCAGGTCGCCCAACGCCGCCGCGAGCTTGTCCGGCGTGCAGTTTTCCTGCAGGTACTCGGGAATGATGTCGCTGCCGATCACGAGATTGGCGAGGATCACCGACGACACCCGGATCGCGCGGCGCAGGATGAACGCTTCGGCGGCGCCGACCCGATAGGCCGTCACCATCGGAACGCCCGACAGCGCGAGCTCCAGCGTCACCGTGCCCGATTTCGCCAGCGCGGCGCGCGCGATACGGAACGCGGCGCGCTTCTCGGTATCGCCCACCGCGATCCGCGGCGCGATCGGCCACGACGCCACGCCCTCGCGCACCATCGCCTCCAGATGCGGCATGGTCGGCAGCACGAGCTCGAACTTCATTCGCTCGCCGAGCGTACCGAGCGCTGCGCCGAACAGCGCCAGATGATGCCTGATCTCGCTGCGCCGGCTTCCCGGCAGAACCAGCAGGACCGGCGGCTGCGCGTCGCGTCGCTTCTGCTCCTCCTCGTTCGGCCGAAGCGAAGCGAGCTGCTCGGTCAGGGGATGGCCGACATAGCTGCAGGGCGGCCCCTGCAGCTTGCGATATTCCTCCGGCTCGAACGGCAGTAGCGCCAGCACGTGGTCGACATAGGCTCGCATCGCGCGTGCCCGGCCCGGCCGCCAGGCCCAGACCGACGGCGACACGTAGTCGACGATCGGAATGCTCGGGTTGCGGGCGCGAACGCGACGGGCGACGCGATGCGTGAAATCGGGGCTGTCGATGATGACCAGCATGTCGGGCGCATCGGCGAGCACGGCATCGGCGGTGCGGCGGATCAACCGCAGGATCTTCGGCAATTGCTTCACGACCGCGGCAAAGCCCATGATGGAGAGCTCCTCGATCGGAAACAGCGGCGTGATGCCCTCGTCGGCCATCGCCCGGCCGCCGACGCCGGAAAACGTCACGGCATCGCCGAGGCGCTGGCGCAGCACCTTCATCAGCGCCGCACCGAGACGGTCGCCGGATTCCTCTGTCGCGATGAGGAAGATCTTGCGGCCGGTCGTGGGACTAGGCGCCTGCATCAGCCGGCCAGTCCGATGACGAACAGCCCTTTGGCGTCAGCAGCCTCGATCAGCGCCTGCGGCTCGGCGGCGAGCGTGTTGCCGGCGATCACCGCGATCCCCGCGATGCCTGCCGCCGCCGCACCCTCGACCGTGCGCGGGCCGATGGTCGGCAGATCGAAGCGCAGATCCTGCTTGCTCTTCGGCGCCTTCACCAGCACGCCGCGGCCGGCCTTGGCGCGGATACGCCCCTCGGCGCGCAGCCGCGCCACGCGCGCGAGCAAACCGTCGGTGCCTTCGATGTCCTCGACCGCAACCACATGGCCGTCGATCACCACGGCCGCCTGGCCGATGTCGAACGGGCCAAGCGCGTCGAGCACGCCGCGGCCGCGCGCGATATCGGCAAGCGCGGACCCGTCCGGCGTCGCGCGCGTCACGGCGCCTTCCGGCATCAGGAGATCGGGCGCGACATCCTTGATGCCGACCATGCGAAAGCCCTGCTGCTCGAGGATGCGGCCGACGCTCGACAGCAGATGATCGTCGCCGCCGCGAAACGCGCGCACGACGTGACCGAGCAAGCGCAGCGTGCCCCAGTCGAGCCGGATCTCCGACAGCGCGGGACGCACCAGGGTGCCGATGAAGATCAGATCACGGCAGCCTTCATCGCGGAACAGCCGCGTCGCCCGCCCGAGCTGGCCGACCGAGATCCAGCGGTGGCGAAACTTCTGCAAACGCGCCGGATCGCAGGCGCCGCGCAGCGCGAACAGCACCGGCGTGATGCCGCGCGCGGCAAGCTGATCGGCAACCGCGAACGGCATGGCGCCGCCGCCGGCGATCACGCCGACCGGCGAGGAAAGCGAGGGAGCCGCTGACGTCATGCTGGCGGCCATCCCCTGCTCATTTGGTATCGGCGGGAAGGCAGAGCGGCCGGTGCTTGCCGCCGTCGATGAAGCTGAGGATCTCCGCGATGGCGGGATCTTCGCTCGCCAGCGGCTGCACCGACGCCAGCCGCTCGGCGAAGACGCCGGGGCCATGGAACAGCTTCTGATAGAACGCGCGCACCACAGAAAGCCGAGCTTTGGTGAACTGGCGCCGCCGCATGCCGATGATGTTGAGGCCCTCGAGCGCCGCGTACTGACCGTTGGCGAGCCCGAACGGGATGATGTCGCCGCGCACGCCGCAGACGCCGCCGATCATCACCTGCGAACCGACGCGGGTGAACTGATGCACCGCCGACAGGCCGCCGATATAGACGAAGTCGCCGATCTCGCAGTGGCCGCCGAGCGTCGCCGAGGTCGCGAAGATCGCGTTGTCGCCGACCATGCAGTCGTGGCCGACATGGCTGTTGTTCATGAAGAAGCCGCGGTCGCCGACGCGGGTTAGCCCGCCGCCCTTGATCGTGCCGACATTCATCGTCACACCCTCGCGGATCGTGCAGGCTTCGCCGACCTCGAGACGGGTCGGCTCGCCGCGATAGCTGAGATCCTGCGGCGGCCCGCCGAGCGCGGCGAACGGCGAGATGACGCAGCCGGCGCCGATCCTGGTGTGCCCGTTGATGGTGACATGCGCGATCAGCTTGCAGTTCTCGCCGAGCACCACATTGGGGCCGATGATGCAGTACGGACCGATCTCGGTGCCGGCCCCGATCACAGCGCCATCCGCAATCCGCGCAGTGGGGTCGATCATGCTCATGCAGTTCAGATCCGGATTCGTTAATGGCGCCAAAGCGCTATGCTGTCGATTGGGCGGTCGTTAGCGCGACTTTGCCCGCCCTGTCCAGTGACGTATCATGACCGCCCGTTGCAAGAGAAGGTCGCAACCATTCCATGGTCCGGGCCGCCACGCTGATCCTCAGCCTGCTCTCTCTGCCGATCGGCCCGGAGACGGTCGATCTCGGCAACAGCACGTCCGTTGATCTCTCGCGCTTCGACTGCCGCGACATCAATCGCAGCACGATCGTGCAGCGGGTCTGCTACAACACGAACGAACGCACGCTGCTGGTCGCGGTCAGGGGCAGCTACCAGCGCTATTGCGGCGTCCCGACCGTGACCTTCGATGCACTGATGAGTGCGCCGTCGATGGGCGTCTACCTCAATCGCGTCTTGCGGATCGCGGGCGCCGACGGCCGATATGACTGCACGAGGTCGTAGCGGCCAGTCGGGTCAATCCGTCAGCATCGCGCCGACATCGGCTTCGGCGACGACCTGGCCGTTGACCTTGGCATCGCCGTGAAACCACCACATCGTCTTGCGGCGGCCGAGCGAGCGCATGTGGTACTCGATGGTGTCGCCGGGTATCACCGGCTTCCTGAACTTGCACTTGTCGATGGTGAGGAAGTACACCGCGCGCGGCTTCGCGGTGCCCTCGACCGACTTGATGCCGATCACGCCGGCGGTCTGCGCCATCGCCTCGATCATCATGACGCCGGGATATACCGGCCGCTCCGGGAAATGTCCCTGGAACGCCGGCTCGTTGAAGGTGACGTTCTTGATGCCGATGCCGCTGTAGTCGGTGCGGATCTTGATCACGCGGTCGATCAGCAGCATCGGAAAACGATGCGGGAGCGTCTTCAGGATATCGTTGATATCCACGAGCTCGAATTTGACCGGTGCCTCCTCCATCACTCCTGTTCCTTGCCTTTGGCTTCATTGTCGCGCACCAGGCGCTCCACCGCGAGAATTTCCCTGAACCACTGCTTGGTCGGCTTGGCGAAATGCCCGCCCCAGCGGCCGTTGGGAGGGATGTCGTCCTTGACCGCGCTCATCGCCGTCACCTGGGCGCCGTCGCCGATCTTGAGGTGGTTGTTGATACCCACCTTGGCGCCGAGCGCGACATTGTCGCCGATGGTCAGGCTGCCGGCGAGCCCGATCTGGGCCGCGAGCAGGCAGTGCCGGCCGATGATCACATTGTGGCCGATCTGGACCTGGTTGTCGATTTTGGTGCCCTCGCCGATCACGGTGTCGCGCAGGGAACCGCGGTCGATGGTCGAGGCGGCGCCGACCTCGACATTGTTCTGGATCACCACGCGGCCGGTCTGCGGTACCTTCACGTGCCCGGCCGGCCCGAAGAAGATGAAGCCGTAGCCGTCCTGGCCGATGTTGCAGCCGGGGTGGATCAGCACGTTGTTGCCGATCAGCGCGAACTGAATGGTGGTCTTGGCGCCGACATTGCAGTCGCGGCCGATCTTGACGTCGGCGCCGATCACCGCGCCGGCACCGATGATGGTGCCCGCGCCGATCTCGACCCGCGGGCCGATCACGACCAAGGGATCGACGATGACGCCGTCCTCGAGACGCGCGGTGGGATCGATGATCGCCGACGGGGCGATACCCTCGGTGTCGAACCAGGATTGCGGCCGCAGCGCGTCGGCATGCCACTCGCGGGCGAGCTCGACGAACGCGAAGAACGGCTTCGCCGCCCGCAGCACCGCCGTGCCCTTCGGCACCTGCGCCTCGAAGCGCGGGCTGACCAGGCAGGCGCCGGCCTTGGTCGCGGCCAGCTGGTCGGCGTATTTGAGATTGTCGAAGAACGCGAGATGCATCGGGCCGGCCTCGTCGAGCGAGGCCAGCCCCCTGATCTGAAGCGCGCCCCGTTCGGGGTCGACCAGTTGCGCCTTCGTCAGCGCGGCAATGTCAGCCAGCGATGACGAAGGAGGACTTTTGAAGAAGCTCGGCTGCGCCATTCCATCCGTCGCAGTCCGGTCGAGCAGCGGTATTAGAACGTCGTACCGCCGCCAAACCGGAATTCTTGCACGCGGTCATACGCACCCTTGGTCAGCGGCACCGCGTAGTCGAAGCGCAGCGGACCAAACGGCGACTGCCAGATCAGGCCGACACCGACCGAGGTACGGACAACCTTGCTGTCGTCATAGCTCAGACCAAGGCAGGTGCCCGGAGACGGCGGGTTGTTGGTCGGCTTGATACAGCCGGGCTGGTTGACTTCGCCGGTCGCCGCCCACGAGGTCGGGCCCTGGTAGTCGTACAGGCCGCCGGCGTCGGCGTAGACCGCGCCCTTGAGCCCGACTTCCTTCGGCAGGAACCAGAACGGCATCTGCAGTTCCGCCGACACGCCCCAGTACTTGGTGCCGCCAATGGCGTCCATCGTGCCATAGGGATTGATGTCACGCGGACCGATGCCGTTCGGCGCGAAGCCGCGGACCAGGTTCGGACCCATCTGGAAGTGATCCAGCATGCGCAGATCCTGGCTGCCCAGCTTGTTCAGGATACCGCCCTGGGCGTGGATCACGCCGACGATGTCGGAGACCAGCGGGGTGTAGTACTTGGCGTCGATCGCGGACTTGATGTAGCTGACGTCGCCGCCGACGCCGGCGAAGTCCTGCTTGAAGTCGACGATCAGGCCGTCGGTCGGGTTCTTGTTGTTGTCGAGCGTGTTGTAGTTGAGCGTATAGCCCAGCGCCGACGTGAGGGTCTTGCCGCCCGCCAGCTCCCTGCGGACCGGCAGCGAGGCTTCGCCGTCGTAGAAGCAGCCAAGACCGTTGGTCGACACCAGGCTGATCCCATTCAAGTTCGCATAGGCCGGGCTCGGATTGAACGCGGGATTCGGCGTGCCATCCGGCAGGAGCGGCACGTTGTTACAGTTGTTCAGCGTCGACGGCAGGGTGATTTCCTGCTGATAGATCGAGTAGCGCAGCTGCAGCGAGAGGTCTTCCCGCAGGCTGAAGCCAAGCCGCGGGCTGAAGCCCAGCGTCTTGGTGCCGTAGGCGATGTAGCTGTTGGAGAGCTGCTGGCGCTGATAGAAGTCAAGGCCAAGCGCGATGCGGTAGTCGAGCAGGTAGGGCTCGACGAACGACAGCGAGTAGCCGCGGGCATACTGGCCGTAGGTCACCGACGCCTTCGCGAACAGGCCGCGGCCGAGCAGGTTGCGCTCGGAGACGCTGACTTCGGCCAGCGCGCCGTCGGTGGTCGAATAGCCGCCCGACACCGAGAAGTCGCCGGTCGATTTCTCCTCGAGATCGACGATCAGGATGACGCGATCGCTGGAGGAGCCCGGCTCGGTGGTGATCTTCACCGTCTTGAAGAAGTCGAGGTTCTTCAGCCGGCGCTCGGCGCGGTCGACCAGCGCGCGGTTGTAGGCGTCGCCCTCAGAGATATCGAATTCGCGGCGGATCACGTAGTCGCGGGTGCGGCTGTTGCCGCGGATGTTGATACGCTCGATATAGGTGCGCGGGCCTTCGTCGATCGCGAACGTGATCGACACCGTGTGATTGTCGAAATTGCGATCGCCGCGCGGCCGCACCACCGCGAAGGCATAGCCGCGGCGGGATGCCTCGATCTGCATTTCCTCGACCGACTTCTCCAGCGCCTCGGCGTTGTAGAGCGAGCCGACATTGACGCGCGAATAGGAGCGCAGCGCGTTCGGATCCAGCGTTGCGATCGACGAACTGAAGTTGACGGACGCGACGCGGTACTGCTGGCCCTCTTCGATCTTGAAGGTAACCAGGAAGCCCTTCTTGTCGGGATCGTATTCGGTCAGCGCGGCCACGACCTGGACGTCGGCATAGCCGTTCTTGAGGTAGAAGCGGCGAATCAGGTCGCGATCGGCCTCGACCCGGTCGGGGTCGTAGACGTCGTTGCCGCCGAGAAAGCTCAGCAGGTTCGATTCGCGGGTCTTGATGACGTCGCGCAGCCGGGACGCCGAATAGGCGTTGTTGCCGATGAACTCGATCGACCGCACGCCGGTCTTCACGCCTTCATTGACCTCGAAGATCAGGTCGACGCGGTTGTTCGGCTGCTCGATGATCTGCGGATTGACCCGCACGTCGTAACGGCCCGAGCGGCGGTAGATTTCAGCGATGCGCAGCGCATCCGACTGGACCATCGGGCGCGAGAAGGTACCGCGCGGCTTGGACTGGACTTCGGCGGTGAGCTGCTCGTCCTTGATCTTCTTGTTGCCCTCGAAGGCAACGCGGCCGATCACCGGGTTCTCGACCACGACCACGACGAGGCGGCCGCCCCGTTGATCGATGTGAACGTCCTGGAACAGGCCGGTCTCGATCAGCGCTTTCAGGCCGTCGTCGATCTGGGCCTGGCCCAGCCGTCCGCCCGGTCCGGGATGGAAGTAGGAGCGGATGGTTTCAAGCTCAACGCGGCGGTTCCCCTCCACCGCGATCGAATCGACAGACTGCGCTTGCGCGGGCGCAGACACAGTTACGGCCGCCAAGGTGGCAGCCACCGGCACGGCGAACATGACCAAGGCGGCGAACAGCCCCCCCCTCACTCGCATTCCAAACATCATGCGCAACGCGCCCTTATCTTAGCAATGCCAGATCGTTCCCCAACGACCCGACAGATTCCCAACCTGCCGCTCAGCTTGTAACCAACTTTGCCAAGGGGGCAAACTTACTACAGCAGAACATTTCCATTTTCATACCAAGACGTTGCCCATCGGCAACGCCACAAAAAAGCCCGCTTCAGGACCCGGCGATCCTGAGGATGTCGTTGTAGGTCGCAAACACCATCAGCATCAGAACCAAACCCAACCCGATTCGGAAACCCACCTCCTGCGTCCGCTCCGAAAGCGGGCGGCCGCGAAGCGCCTCCGCGCTGTAGAACAAGAGGTGTCCGCCATCCAAAAGCGGGATCGGGAACAGGTTCAAGAGGCCGATCGAGACCGACAGGATGGCGCAGAGATTGACCACGAACTGGAATCCGGCGCTGGCGGCCTGCCCCGACAGCTTGGCGATTCCGATAACTCCGCTCACCTCGCCCGGATTGCCGGTCCCGACGAACAGCGATCCCAGGAACTTGAAGGTGCTGGCAATGATGTACCAGACCTGCTCGACGCCGATCTTCAGGGCCTCGAAGACGCCGACCGGGGCGCTGGATGCCTCGCCGACCTGAGCCTTATGCTCGATTCCGAGCACGCCGATTCGGTGGGCATTGCCGAACGGGTCCTTGACCTCCTTCAGCGCCGGCGCCGCCTTGAGCGAAACAATCGCGCCGTCCCGCTTTACCTTGAAGCCAAGTACTGAACCAGCGTTCGAAGCTACGATCCGCTGCATGTCGGCAAAGCTCTGGATCGCGCTGCCGTCGATGTCCACGACGACGTCGCCAACCTTGAAGCCTGCCTTTGCCGCGGCGCTCTCGGCGACCAGGCCGTCAACCCGGGCGATCGTGCTCGGCTTGCCGTAATAGAGCGCCATGCCTGCGAAAATCAGGGCGCCGAGGATGAAATTGGCGACCGGGCCCGCCGCGACGATGGCGGTGCGCCTGCCGACCGATTTGTGATGGAAGCTGCCCTCACGCTCCTCCGCCGTCATGGCGGCGAGCGTCTCGGTCTGCGGCGTCGATGCCTCGCTGTCGTCACCGAAGAACTTGACGTAACCGCCGAGCGGGATCGCCGAGATTTTCCAGCGCGTGCCATGCCGGTCATTGAAGCCGGCAAGCTCCGGTCCAAAGCCCAGCGAGAAGGTCAGAACCTTCACGCCGGCCCAGCGCGCGACCAGGAAATGGCCGAGCTCGTGAAAGAAGACGACGATGGTCAGGACGAACAGGAAAGGAACGATGTAACCCAGGAGCCCATGGCTCAACGCATTGACACTATGAAGAAAATACTCGGGCATCAGATTCCCCTCGACAAGAGCAATCAGGCTCCGTCCCAACCCTCTAGGTTGCCTTTAAGGCAATTTGAGGCAATAGGGCGGCAGCTTTATTTCGCGCGATATGGTCAACGGAAATCGCATCGTCCGCCGAGTGCAGTGGTGGCTGATTCCCGGACCGTATCCAATCGTTCATCGTCGCCTCGACCAGCCGGGCAATCGCGCCGAACTTGATCTTGCCGGCGATGAACGCGGCGACTGCGATCTCGTTCGCGGCGTTGTAGACCGTGGTCGCACCGTGCCCCATCCGCAGCGCCTCGTAAGCCAGCCGCAGCCCCGGGAAGCGCTGGAAGTCCGGCGCCTCGAAGGTGAGCTGCCCGATCTTGGCGAGATCGAGCTTGGCGGACGGGCCGATGACGCGGTCGGGCCAGCCGAGGCAGTGCGCGATCGGGATCCGCATGTCGGGGGTGCCGAGCTGGGCCACCACCGAACGGTCGGAGAACTCGACCATGCCGTGGATGATCGACTGCGGGTGCACCAGCACGTCGATCTCGTCAGGCGTCAACGCGAACAGATAGGACGCCTCGATCACCTCGAGGCCCTTGTTCATCATCGACGCGGAATCGATCGTGATCTTCTGTCCCATGCTCCAGTTGGGATGCTTCAGCGCCTGCTCCAGCGTCGCCTGCTCGATGTCGGCCGGAGCCCAGGTGCGGAACGGGCCGCCGGACGCGGTGATGATCACCCGGGTCAGTTCCTCGCGGTTGCCGGAGGCCAGCGCCTGGAACAGCGCATTGTGCTCGGAGTCCGCCGGCAGGATGCAGGCGCCGGCCTTCTTGGCCCGCTCCATGAAGATGTCGCCGGCGCAGACCAGGCACTCCTTGTTGGCGAGCGCGACGGTGGCGCCGCGATCGACCGCGGCTAGCGCGGGCTTCAGTCCGGCCGCGCCGCTGACCGCCGCCATCACCCAATCCGCCGGCCGCGCCGCGGCCTCAATGATCGCGCTCTCCCCGGCCCCGCATTCGATCCGGGTTCCGGAGAGCGCAGCCTTCAGCTCGGCAAGCTTCGCAGGATCGCCAATCGCGGCGAACCGTGCGCCGAACTCTTTGGCGAGCTTGGCGAGAGCCTCGACATTGCCGTTCGCGGTCAGCGCCTCGACCTGATAGCGGTCGCGGGCGCCACGCAGCAGATCCATCGTGCTGTCGCCGATCGAGCCGGTGGCACCGAGGACGGTCACGGTCCGCACGGCGGATGCCGCCACGGCCTTGTTGTTACGCAACGGAACTGGGCTCATCTCATCACCAAACCATAAGACCGCGGCCGACGCCATCGGCGCCACCACGGAGAAAGCCGAAAATCGCCGCCACAATGACGGCCGCGACAAATCCGTCCAGGCGGTCCAGGAGGCCGCCATGACCGGGAATGACGTGGCTCGAATCCTTCACCCCGAACCGCCGCTTCACCGCGGATTCGAAGAGATCGCCGAGCTGCGAGACCACCGACAGCACGGCGCCGAGCATCAGCAGCGGGCCGGTCGTGCCGATCTCGAAGGCGGCAAAGCCGGCAGCAACCACAAGGCTCGCCACGAAGCCGCCGAGCGCACCGGCCCAGGTCTTCTTCGGACTGACCCGCACCCAGAGCTTCGGCCCGCCGATGCTGCGGCCCGCGAAATAGCCGCCGATATCGGTGACCCACACGACCAGCAGCACGAACATCAGCGCGGCAAAGCCCTTCGCTGGATCGAGACGCAGCAGCACCGATGCAATCTCGGCGGCCGCGGCATAGAGCAATCCCGCAATTGCCCAGCCGCGCCGCACTCCCGACGTCAGCGCGACGGCAACCACACCGACCAGGAGGATGTCCAGGGCCGCATCGATGCGGCCGGCCATCAGGCAAAGTCCGGCAAGCAGCAACGCGAGGGCACCGGGCACCACGACGCGCAGCTCCCGCCCGAGCCCGGTGACGGCAAGCCATTCCACGTACAATCCGACCGCCACCACCGTCACCAGCAGCGACCAGGCGATGCCGCCCAGATAAGCCAGCGCGATCGCGAGCGGCGCCAGCACCAGTGCCGCAACCACGCGCATCATGAGGTTGCGCGACCCTTGCTCACTTGCCGCCGGCGGCTGCTCGCTTGCTGCCGCCGACGCGGCTTCGCCCTCGGTCACGAGCCGGTTTTCGCGGCGAGGCCGCCGAACCGGCGCTCGCGCTTGCCGTATTCCGCAATCGCGCCTTCCAGCGCCGCCTTGTCGAAATCCGGCCAGTGGATCGGCACGAACACCAATTCACTGTAGGCGGCCTGCCACATCAGGAAGTTCGACAGCCGCTGCTCGCCGCTGGTGCGGATGATCAGGTCTGGATCCGGAATATCGGGCGCATCGAGATACTGTCCGAGCGTGTCGGCATCGATGGAGTCGGCGTCGCGCTTGCCTTCCGCGACTTCACGCGCAAGCCGCCGCGCGGCCGTCGCGATCTCCGCACGCGAGCCGTAGTTGAAGGCGACGACGAGGTTGAGCTTGTCGTTGTTCCTGGTCAGCTCCTCGGCCTCGTTGAGCAGCGCGCAGATATCGGCATCGAGACCGTCGCGCTCGCCGATCACGCGCACCCGTACACCGTCACGATGCAGCGTCGCCAGATCGTTGCGGATGAAGCGGCGCAACAGGCCGAACAGATCGCCGATCTCGGTGGCCGGGCGCGACCAATTCTCCGAGCTGAACGAAAAGATCGTGAGGTAGACGATGCCGAGTTCATGGGCGGCACGCACCACGCGGCGCAGCGCCTCGACGCCGCGGCGATGGCCCTCGACGCGCGGCAAGCCGCGCGAAGCGGCCCAGCGCCCGTTGCCGTCCATGATAACAGCCACATGCAACGGACTGCCGGAGCGATCCGGTCCGTCGGTTGCTGGGGCGGCGGCGTTCGACATCGGCTCGTTCCCGGAGGCCTTCAGACCGTCAGGATTTCCTTTTCCTTGGCGGCAAGCAGTTGATCGACTTCGGCGATCACGCTGTCGGTCGCCTTCTGCACCTCGTTCGACAGGCGCTCCTGATCGTCCTCGGATATCTCGTGATTCTTCTCGAGCTTCTTGATGACGTCGAGGCCGTCGCGGCGCACATGGCGGACCGCGACCTTGGCCGCTTCGGCGTATTTGTGCGCCACCTTGACGAGCTCCTTGCGGCGCTCCTCGTTGAGTTCGGGAATCCGCAACCGCAGCACCTGGCCTTCGGTCGCCGGCGACAGGCCGAGGTTGGAGTCGACGATCGCCTTCTCCACCGCCTTGACCATCGTCTTGTCCCAAACCTGCACCGAGAGCAGGCGCGGCTCGGGTACGCTGATGGTCGCAACTTGGTTGAGTGGCATATGCGAGCCGTAAGCCTCGACCTGGACCGGCTCCAGCATGGACGCCGCGGCGCGGCCGGTGCGCAGGCCACCGAGCTCGTGCTTGAGCGATTGTGTGGCGCCCTGCATGCGGCGCTTTACGTCGTTGATGTCAAACCCAGCTGCGGCCATGACGTTCTCCCTTCACTAGAAACCGGCTATCGACGCCCTCGGGTCCGAAGTCCGGACCCGGAGGCGCGGCAATCAGCCGGCGACGACCGTGCCGTGTCCGGACCCGCGCAGAATCGCACCGATCGAACCGGGCTCCGCGATCGAGAACACGATGATAGGCAGCGACGTCTCGCGGGCAAGTGCGAAAGCGGTCGCGTCCATGACCTTGTAGCCGCCGTCGATCGCCTGCGAATGGGTCAGGCGGTCGAAGCGCTTGGCTTTGGGGTCCTTCTTCGGATCGGTGCTGTAGACGCCATCGACATTGGTGGCCTTCAGCACCGCCTGCGCGCCGATCTCGGCCCCGCGCAGCACGGCGGTGGTATCGGTGGTGAAGAACGGATTGCCGGTTCCACCGCCGAGCAGGACGATGCGTCCTTCGGCGAGATATTTGTGCGCCGCAGTACGGGTGAACAGCTCGGAAATCTCCGGCATCACGAAGGCCGACAAGGTCCGCGCCGGGTTGCCCTTGCGCTCGATCGCCGCCTCCAGCGCGAGGCAGTTCATCATCGTGGCGAGCATGCCCATGGTGTCGCCGGTCGGCCGCGATACGCCGCGCGAGGAGACTTCGACGCCGCGGACGATGTTGCCGCCGCCGATCACGACAGCGACCTCGACACCGAGCTTGCGGGCCGCGATCAGGTCGTCGGCGACCCGGTCGACCGTCGGCTGATCGATACCGAAGCCCTGGGAGCCGGCCAGATATTCGCCGGACAGCTTGATCACCACGCGACGATAGATCGGCTCGGCCATGATGCGATCGCTTTCTTGTCCCGCGCAGGCAGGCTTCCGGCGCAGCGCGCCGGACGCCTCGGTGTCAGCGGTTACTTCTTGCCGCTGGCGGCCGCGACTTCGGCGGCGAAGTCGCTTTCCTGCTTCTCGATTCCCTCACCGAGAGCATAGTTCACAAAGCCAGCGATTTTGATCGGCCCGCCGACCTTACCCTCAGCTTCCTTCACCGCCTGGGCAACCGACTTGCCGCTGTCGTGGATGAAGGCCTGATCGAGCAGGCAGACCTCCTTGTAGTAGGTCTTCAGGCCGGAATCGACGATCTTCTCGATGACGTTCTCCGGCTTGCCCTGCTGGCGGTACTTGTCGGCCAGCACGTCCTTCTCGCGCTTGACGGTCTGCGGATCGAGCCCGGCCGGATCGAGTGCCAGCGGCTTTGCCGCCGCCACGTGCATGGCGAGCTGGCGGCCGAGCACGGCGAGTTCGTCGGTCTTGCCGGTGGACTCCAGCGCCACGATCACGCCGATCTTGCCGGCGCCCTCGACGACCGCGTTATGGACGTAGCTCGACACCACGCCCTGGCCTACCTCGAGCGAGGCGGCGCGGCGCAGCGTCATGTTCTCGCCGATAGTGGCGATCGCATCCGAGATCGCGGTCTCGACGGTGGCGTCGCCGACCTTGGACGCCTTGATGGTCTCGACATCGGCACCATGCTTCAGCGCGACCTGGGCGATCATCTTGACCAGGCCCTGGAACTGCTCGTTGCGCGCGACGAAGTCGGTCTCGGAATTGACCTCGACCAGCACACCCTTGGTACCAGCGGTCAGCGCGCCGATCAGGCCCTCGGCCGCGACGCGGCCGGCCTTCTTGGCGGCCTTGGACAGGCCCTTCTTGCGCAGCCAATCCTGCGCAGCGGTCATGTCGCCGTTGTTCTCGGTCAAGGCCGCCTTGCAATCCATCATGCCCGCGCCGGTCGACTCGCGGAGATCCTTGACCATCGCTGCTGTGATCGTTGCCATCGTTCAATGTCCTTCTTGCCTGTACAGAAACCGCGGCGCCCGATGACGCCGCTGTCTGCAACAGGGAAATCGTTGTTCGTGGAAGCAAAGCGGCGGCCGGGCAGACCCCGGCCACGCCGCGTAACTTTTATTCCGCTTCGGCGAGCGTCTTGGCCTGGGCGACCCAGGCGTCGGCACGGCTCGGCAGACCGACTTCTTCGCCGATCTTGTGCGCGGTGTCGTGGTCGAGCTCGGCGAGCTGCCAGTAGTGGAAGATGCCGAGGTCGTTGAGCTTCTTCTCGATCGCACCGGACACGCCGGTGAGCTTCTTGAGGTTGTCGGCGGTGCCGCGCGGACCGGCGAGGCCCTGGAAGCCGGACGGCGCAGGCGCCGGGAGGTCTTCCTGCACGGGCGCAGCCGACGCGCCGATATCGATTCCGGACTCGCCCTGGGCGCGGGAGATGCCGTCGATGGCGGCGCGCGCCACGAGGTCGCAATAGAGCGAGATCGCGCGGCCGGCGTCGTCATTGCCCGGCACCACATAGGTGATGCCCTTCGGGTCCGAATTGGTGTCGACGATCGCGGCGACCGGGATATTAAGCCGCTGGGCTTCCTGGATCGCGATGTCTTCCTTGTTGGTGTCGATCACGAAGATCATGTCGGGAAGACCGCCCATGTCCTTGATGCCGCCGAGCGAGCGGTCGAGCTTGTCGCGCTCGCGCTGCAGCGTCAGCCGCTCCTTCTTGGTGTAGGAGTTGGCTTCGCCCGACGACAACACGTCGTCGAGATGACGCAGGCGCTTGATCGAGGCCGAGATCGTCTTCCAGTTGGTCAGCGTGCCGCCGAGCCAGCGCGAATTGACGAAGTACTGCGCGGAGCGCTTGGCCGCATCGGCAACGCCGTCCTGCGCCGAGCGCTTGGTGCCGACGAACAGGATGCGGCCGCCCTTGGCGACGGTATCGCTGACCGCCTGCAGGGCACGGTGCAGCATCGGCACGGTCTGCGCGAGGTCGATGATGTGAATGTTGTTGCGGGCGCCGAAGATGTAATCCTGCATCTTCGGATTCCAGCGGTGGGCCTGGTGGCCAAAGTGAACGCCAGCTTCCAGCAGCTGACGCATGTTGAATTCGGGCAGCGACATAGATCTAATTCTCCGGTTGGTTCCTCCGGAAACGTGTGAGCAAACGCGCCTGAATGGCCCGGTTGCCACCGGACGGCCTTTGAGAGCCATGTTTCCGTGTGAGATGGCGCGCTATATAGCGCGATTTGCGCAGGAAGCAAGGAAATACGGCCAGTTACACCGGCCGGATCGGCCCAAATCGTGCCGAAACGGCCCTGTTTGCCGTCCCGGCGGCCCCTTTTCCCGTTACAGCGTCTGGACGTCGACCACGCCCGCGACCGCCTTGAGCGCGCCGGCGATCTGCGGCGAAACCTTGTAGCGACCGGGCAGTTTCATCTCCACCTCGGTTTCGAGGTCGAGCATCATCACCAGCGAGACGTCGCCGTCGGCGGCACCTGCCGGTGGCGCCGCCGCCGGTGCGGGCTTGGCTACCTGTGGCTTTGCCGTGCCGCCCGGCGCGGGTGCAGCGTCCGGCATGTTGAGCCGGCGGGCGATCGAATCCAGCGGCCTGGTGTCACGGACGAAGATGCGCAGGCCCTTCTGCGTCTTGGCCGCGGCATGATCCAGCGGTTCGGCGTGCAACACCCTCGCCCGCACGTCCTCGCCCTGCAGCTCGGCGCCGAGCTGCAGCAGCACGGCCGCGCCCGGCTCCAGCACGTCGCGGTACTGCGCGAGCCCTTCCGAGAACAGCACTGCCTCGAAATGGCCGGTCGGGTCCGACAGGCCCATGATGCCCATCTTGTTGCCGGTCTTGGTGCGCCGCTCCATGCGCGACACCACCGTTGCCGCCACCTTGCCCGCGGTGGCGCCGGTCTTCACCGCGCGCGAGAACTCCGCCCAGGATTGCACCCGCAGCCGCTTCAGCGCGGTGGCGTAATCGTCGAGCGGATGGCCCGACAGGAAGAAGCCGATCGCATCATATTCGCGCCGCAGCCGGTCCGCCGGCAGCCACGGCTCGACCTGCGGCAGGATGATGCTCGGGGCATCCGGCGCGCTGCCGAACATGTCGTTCTGGCCCGACGTCGCCGCCTCGTGGCTGCGCTGGCAGGCGGCAAGGATCGCGTCCGCGCCGGCGAACACGCGCGCGCGGTTCGGATCGAGCGTGTCGAACGCGCCTGCCGCGGCGAGGCTCTCGATGATCCGCTTGTTGACCGCGCGCGGGCTGACCCGCGCGGCGAAATCGGCCAGCGAGGTGAAGGCGCCACCCCTGTTGCGCTCGGCGATGATCTGCTCCACGGCCTGGATGCCGACGCCCTTCAGCGCGGCGAGCGCGTAGTAGATCGTGTTGTCGCTGACCTCGAAGGTCGCGCCGGAGCGATTGATGTTGGGCGCCTCGACCTTGATGCCGAGCCGCTGCGCCTCGGACCGGAATTCGGACAGCTTGTCGGTGTTGTTGAGTTCGAGCGTCATCGACGCCGCGAGGAACTCGACCGGATAATGCGCCTTCATGTAGGCGGTGTGGTACGACACCAGCGCATAGGCCGCCGCGTGGCTCTTGTTGAAGCCGTAGTCGGCGAATTTGGCGAGCAGCTCGAAGATCGTCTCGGCCTGGCCCTTGCCCACGCCGTTCTTCATTGCGCCGGCAACGAAGATGTCGCGCTGCTTGTCCATTTCGGCGCGGATCTTCTTGCCCATGGCGCGGCGCAGCAGGTCGGCCTGGCCGAGCGAATAGCCGGCCATCTGCTGGGCGATCTGCATCACCTGTTCCTGATAGATGATGACGCCGAAGGTCTCCTTCAGGATCGGCTCCAGGATCGGATGCAGATATTCCGGCTCCTCGTCGCCGTGCTTGCGCGCGCAATAGGTCGGGATGTTCGCCATTGGCCCCGGGCGATACAGCGCCACCAGCGCGATGATGTCCTCGAAGCGGTCCGGCCGCATGTCGATCAGCGCGCGCCGCATGCCCTGGCTTTCCACCTGGAACACGCCGACCACATCGCCCCGCGCCAGCATCTGATAACTCGCCGCATCGTCGATCGGCAGCGTCGCGAGGTCGACATGGACGTCGCGCTGCTTGAGCAGCTTCACCGCGACGTCGAGCACGGTCAGCGTCTTGAGGCCGAGGAAGTCGAATTTCACGAGCCCGGCCGGCTCGACCCATTTCATGTTGAACTGGGTGACCGGCATGTCCGATTTCGGATCGCGGTACATCGGCACCAGCTCGCTCAACGGCCGGTCGCCGATCACGATGCCGGCGGCGTGGGTCGAGGCGTGGCGCGTCAGGCCTTCGAGGCGCTGCGCGATGTCGAACGCACGCGCCACCACCGGATCCTCGTCGCGGAACGCCTGCAGCTTCGGCTCGCCCTCGATCGCCTGGGCCAGCGTCACGGGGGCCGCAGGATTCTGCGGCACCAGCTTGGTCAGCTTGTCGACCTGCCCGTACGGCATCTGCAGCACGCGGCCGACGTCGCGCAGCACGCCGCGCGCCTGCAGCGTACCGAAGGTGATGATCTGCGCCACCTGGTCGCGGCCGTAGCGCTCCTGCACATACTGGATCACCTCGCCGCGGCGGTCCTGGCAGAAGTCGATGTCGAAGTCCGGCATCGAGACGCGTTCGGGATTGAGGAAGCGCTCGAACAGCAGCGCGAAGCGCATCGGATCGAGGTCGGTGATGGTCAGCACCCAGGCGACCAGCGAGCCGGCGCCGGAGCCGCGGCCCGGTCCGACCGGAATGCCCTGCGCCTTGGCCCATTTGATGAAGTCCGACACGATCAGGAAGTAGCCCGCGTATTTCATGCGGGTGATGACGTCGAGCTCGAAGGCGAGCCGCTTGCGGTAGTCCTCCTCCGTCATGCCCGGCGACAGGCCGTGCACCCGCAGGCGGTTGGCAAGCCCCTCCTCGGCCTGGCGCTTCAGCTCGGCGGCCTCGTCGGCGGCGGCGTCGGCGCTCGCCGCACCACCGACCGTGAAGAACGGCAGGATCGGCTTGCGGGTCTTCGGCCGGAACGAACAGCGTTCGGCGATCTCCACCGTCGAGGCCAGCGCCTCCGGGATATCGGCGAACAGCACCGCCATTTCCGCGCGGGTCTTGAAGCGGTGGTCGGGCGTCAACTGCTCGCGGTTGGTCTCGGCGATCAGATGGCCGCCGGCGATGCACAGCAGCGCATCATGCGATTCGTAGTCGTCGGCGCTGGCAAAATACGGTTCGTTGGTCGCGACCAGCGGCAGGCCCTTCGCATAGGCAAGATCGATCAGCCCGCCCTCGGTGCGGCGCTCCTTGTCGGTGCCGTGGCGCTGCAATTCGATGTAGAGACGGTCGCCGAACAGGCTGGCGAGGCGTTCGCAGCGGGTGGCCGCCAGCGCCGCCTGCTCGGCGCGCAGCGCCAGCGCGATCGGCCCGTCGGGCCCGCCGGTCAGCGCGATCAGATCCTCGGCGTTGTCCGTGAGCCAGTCGAACTTGATGTGCGGGGTCTGGTTGACCGGGGTCTCCAGGAACGCGCGCGAGTTCAGCCGCATCAGGTTCTGGTAGCCGCGCTCGCGCGCCGCCAGCAGCACGATTCGCGCAGGCCCGCTCGTCGCCAGGATGCTCCGCGTGGTCGGGTCGACGTCGCCGAAATCGACCGCCAGCTCGCAGCCGACGATCGGCTGGATGCCGTAGCCGGCCATCTTGTCGGAGAATTCCAGCGCCCCGAACATGTTGTCGGTGTCGGTGAGCGCCAGCGCCGGCTGGCGATCGGCCTTCGCAAGCTCGCCAAGCTTGGCGATCTTGATCGAGCCCTTCAGCAGCGAATAGGCGGAATGAACGTGAAGATGGACGAATCCGGCATTCGGCATGGCTGCTTACGGGATCTCTTGAGGCAAGGCTTGAGACAAGGATGGTGCGAGTGCCTGGGCCGGAACGCGACAGCAACAGGCCCGACTCGCATCCCCATCGTGGGGCCTCGACCCTGCCAAGTCCACGCCGAACCGGGCGTGGCGGCAGGTCCTCCCGTTTTTCCCCAGGGTGGTACCGATCCCCCTGTCCCGCGGGCACAATTTCAGAACTGGGTGATCAGCTGGGCCCAAACCGCGATCATCCCCACGAACAGCGTGATCGATGCCAGCGCCGCAGCTTCCTGCACGAAAATCTTCAACATGGCCGCTCTCCCTGAACTGGAACGTATGCAGAACATTGTTCCTTTTTTGTTCTAGGAGTCAAGCAAGGGGTGCCGGGTCAGTTTGAAAACTGACCTCGAAAGACTTCCCTTGGTTAATCATGGCGGGAGCTGGCAGCGAGGCCCGCCCGCAAGCTGCGAGGTTGTCCCACGCGGTCCTCGGCCGGTGGAGATGCCGCAGGCCCAGCGCAATCCGTCCAGCCAACAAAAAACCCCGGGCCGAAGCCCGGGGTTTTCGTCGTCGCTTGGATCAAGCGAGCGATCAGTATTTGGCTCAGTACTTGGCGATGATCGGACCACCGAACTTGTAGTTCAGGCGGCCGAGGACCATGTCGGTGTCGCCACCGGTGTGGAAGCCAGCCACGGCAGCACCGGCCGGGGTGACGAAGGTCGCGCCGTGGGTGTCTTCGAAGATGTGGTTGTATTCGACACCCAGCGACCAGCCCTGAGCGAAGGCGAACTCGAGACCAACGCCGACCGTCGGGCTCCAACGGGTGTCGTAGCCGGTCTGGGACGCCAGCGCACCGCCGGGAGCCAGGAACTGATAGTTGCGATCGGTGACCGCAGCACCGCCCTTGGCGTAGAGCAGGACGTTGTTCCAGGCGTAGCCGATCTGGCCGGTGAACAGGCCGAACGCGTCGGTCTTCGAACGGACGACGCCGCCCGCGACGAAGTTGTTCGCGGTGCTGCCGGTCAGGTCAGCCCAGTTGCCCTGAGCTTCGAGGCCGAACACCCAGCCGCCGGCCTGCCAGCGGTAGCCGATCTGACCACCGACGGTGCCGCCGTTGGCGTCGTAGCTGCCGGCCTGGCCGAAACCGTCGACCGAACGGTTGTCGTGGCTCTGGGCCCAACCACCGTTGATACCGATGTAGAAGCCGGTCCAATCATAAACAGTGGCGACGATCGGCGGCGGAGCCTTCGTGTAAGGGCGAGCCGCGAGGTCAGCCGCGGAAGCAGCGGTCGCGCTGAGCGCGATCAGGCTGGCGGTGACAAGCAAAATCTTCTTCATTTTTCCCGTTCCAACTTTTCTACAGGCCCCCAAGGCCGCGAGACACCCTCATAGCAGCCCGGAACGGAATTGCTGTAACTTCGGTGCAACAGACAGGCCCAAACGACTTCGCTCAAATTTGAAGTTAATACTGTATTACAAGGCATTTACTGGAACTTTTGCCACACGGCTGCCGCATAATTTTCACAATTCAAATCTGCGCGGGCAACGGCGCGCAAGATCGTGTTGACCGGAACCAGGTTGTCCGATTTGGATCATCGTCGAGATCGAATCTTCGCAGCAATAGGAATGCACATGCGGACGATGATATTTGCTGCTGCGGCATCTGTGGTCGCGCTCGCTACGCTCAACACCGCTCCGTCACATGCCGTCGGCGTGCGCTACCCGTTCTGCATTCAGGGCGACCGTTATCCCGGTCTGAGCAACTGCTCGTATCCGTCCTATCAAGCGTGCCTCGCGACGGCCAGCGGCATCGGCCAGACCTGCGTCGCCAATCCCTACTATGCCGGCGACAACGACCCGCGCTCGTATCTTCATACGCCCGCGCGGGAGCGCGGCGACAGCTTCTTCGATCTGTTCATCCACTGACAGTCCGAGCTTCGGGCAACCGCTGATGCGCAACTTGATTCTGGGACTTGTTCTTGGACTCGCGGCCCTTGGCATCGTCGCGACCGCGCCGGCCAACGCGCAGAAATACGATTCCACCTCCCCGGTCTGCAAACGCAACTATCGATGGGGCGGTGAGGACACCGACTGCGGCTACACCTCGCTGGCGCAGTGCCAGGCTTCAGCGTCCGGGCTGGGGGCGATGTGCATCGACAACCCCTACTATATGGGCCCGCCGATCGGCCCTCGGACGAGGGCATCCGGCAGACGGTCCCGCCCGGCCTATTGAGGATTCCGAAGCGCTTTCCGCGTCGCTTGAAGCAGGACAAAAAGGCCCCGGATTCCACACCTTAGCGCGCGTTCTTCACGCGGGGCGTCACCCGCTTCGCGCGACAATGCCGCTAGTCGAGCTCGACGATCTGTCCGTTGGACAGGGACACCCGCCGATCCATCCGAGCGGCGAGCTCCATGTTGTGGGTCGCGATCAGCATCGCGACGCGGGTCGCCCTCACCAGTTGCATCAGTGCATTGAAGACATGATCGGCCGTGCCCGGATCGAGGTTGCCGGTCGGCTCGTCGGCAAACAGCACCCGCGGCGCGTTGGCCACCGCGCGTGCGATCGCCACGCGTTGCTGCTCGCCGCCCGAAAGCTCGGCCGGACGATGGGTGATGCGGTCGCCAAGTCCGAGATAGGCAAGGATCTCGGTCGCGCGTTTAACGGTCTCGGAGCGTTTGAGGCCGCGAATCATCTGCGGCAGCATGACGTTTTCGAGCGCCGAGAACTCCGGCAACAGCCGGTGCGATTGATAGACGAAACCGATATCGGAACGGCGGATCTGCGTACGATCAACATCGGACATCTGCGAGGTCGGCGTACCCGCGACATAGACCTCGCCGTCATCGGGGGTCTCCAGCAGACCCGCGATGTGCAGCAGCGTCGACTTGCCCGACCCCGACGGCGCCACCAGCGCCACCGATTGGCCGGGCCACAGCGCCAGCTTGGCGCCGTTCAGGATCGTCAGCGTCGCTTCACCCTGCTGGTATTCCCGCTTGATGTCATGAAGATAGATGACCGGCGTGTCTTCCGCCCCCTCCGCCATGTGCGCTCCTTATTCGTACCGGAGCGCATCGACCGGATCGAGGCGCGCGGCGCGCCACGACGGGTAGAGCGTCGCCAGGAAGGACAGCGTCAGCGCCATGATCACGACGGCGAGCGTCTCACCGAAATCGACCTCGGCTGGCAGCTTCGACAGGAAATACAGCTCAGGCGAGAACAGCTCAGTGTTGGTCAGCCATGACAGGAATTGCCGGATCGATTCGATGTTCAGGCAGATCAACATGCCGACCGCAAAGCCGGTCAGCGTTCCCACCACGCCGATAGAGGCGCCGGTGATCAGGAAGATCCGCATGATCGAGCCCTGCGAGGCGCCCATGGTGCGCAGGATCGCGATGTCCTGTCCCTTGTCCTTCACCAGCATGATCAGCCCGGAGACGATGTTGAGCGCCGCGACCAGCACGATCATGGTCAGGATAAGGAACATCACGTTGCGCTCGACCTGCAGCGCGTTGAAGAAGGTCGAATTGCGCTGCCGCCAGTCGACCAGGAACACCGGCCGCCCGGCCGCCTCCGTCACCAGCTTGCGGTAGGTGTCGATCTTGTCCGGATTGGTGGTGAACACCTCGATCGAGGACACGTCGTTGTTGCGGTTGAAATAGGCCTGCGCCTCGGCCAGCGGCATGAACACGAAGGTCGAATCGTATTCCGACATGCCGATCTCGAACACCGCGGTGATCTTATAAGGCTTGATGCGCGGCGTGGTGCCCATCGGCGTCACCGCGCCCTTCGGCGACACCAGCGTGATCATGTCACCGGCGTGCAGCGAGAGCTGGTCGGCGAGCCGGCGGCCGATCGCGACCCCCTGCCCCTCGTCAAAACCCTCGAGCGTGCCTTGCTTGATGTTCTTGGCAATCGAGGTGAGGTTGTTGAGGTCGTCGGCGCGGATGCCGCGGATGAACACGCCGGCGGCGTTGAACGGCGATGAGCCGAGCCCCTGGCCGTCGACAACAGGCGCGGCGAGGCGAATGCCCTGCACCTGGCTGATGCGGTCAGCGACATCCTTCCAGTCGGTCAGCGGCGATTCCAGCGGCTGCACCAGAAGATGTCCGTTGAGGCCGAGGATCTTGTCGAGCAGTTCCTTGCGGAAGCCGTTCATGACCGCCATCACCACGATCAGCGTGGCAACGCCGAGCATGATGCCGAGGAACGAAAACCCGGCGATGACCGAAATGAAGCCTTCCTTGCGGCGTGCGCGCAGATAACGTCCGGACAGCAGCCATTCGAATGGCGCAAAAGGCGGGGTACGGACTGGCTCGTTCATGGTCTCATCCATCTGTCGATAATCCCATGATTCGGGCCAAATGTGGCCGGATTACCCCGCCGACAGCGCAGCGTGAATAAACTTTAACCCGCGAGCTTCGCGACCACGTCGGCCGGGCTCATGGTGTCGCGAGAGCCGTCGCTGCGGCGCTTCACCTCGACCTTGCCGTCCGCAAGCCCCTTCGGTCCGACCAGAATCTGCCAGGGGATGCCGATCAGATCGGCGGCAGCGAACTTGGCGCCGGCACGCTGATCGGTGTCGTCGTAGAGCACGTCGACGCCCTTCGCCGAGAGCTCGCGATAGAGCTGCTCGCAGGCGCCGTCGACCGCGGCATCGCCCTGCTTGAGGTTGAGGATCGCGGCGCGGAACGGCGCCACCGCCTCGGGCCACTTGATGCCGGCGTCATCGTGGCAGGCCTCGATGATCGCGCCGACCAGGCGCGACACGCCGACACCGTAGGAGCCGCCATGGATCGGCACGTCGAGGCCGTCGGGCCCCGCCACCATCGCCTTCATGGTGTCGGAATATTTGGTGCCGAAATAGAAGATCTGGCCGACCTCGATGCCGCGGGTGTTGAGCCGCTTTGCTTCGGGCACTTCCCGTTCGAAGCGCGCCGCCTCGTGAACGTCCTCGGTCGCAGCATAGACCGAGGTCCACTGCTTGATGATCGGCGTGAGATCGCCGTCATAATCGACGTCCTCGCCCGGCACCGGCAGGTCCAGCACATCGCGGTTGATGAACACGCCGGACTCGCCGGTGTCGGCGAGCACGATGAATTCGTGGCTGAGGTCGCCGCCGATCGGGCCGGTCTCGGCCCGCATCGGGATCGCCTTCAGGCCCATTCGCGCGAAGGTGCGCAGGTAAGCCACGAACATCTTGTTGTAGGAGCGTCGCGCGCCGGCCTCGTCGAGGTCGAACGTATAGGCATCCTTCATCAGGAATTCGCGGCCGCGCATCACGCCGAAGCGCGGACGTTGCTCGTCGCGGAACTTCCACTGGATGTGGTAGAGGTTCAGCGGCAGGTTCTTGTAGGACTTGATGTAGGAGCGGAATATCTCCGTGATCATTTCCTCGTTGGTCGGCCCGTACAACAGCTCGCGCTTGTGACGGTCGACGATGCGCAGCATCTCAGGGCCATAGGCGTCGTAGCGGCCGCTTTCGCGCCAGAGATCGGCGAGTTGCAGCGTCGGCATCAACAGCTCGAGCGCGCCGGCGCGGTCCTGCTCCTCGCGCACGATCTGCTCGATCTTCTTCAGCACCCGGAAGCCGAGCGGCAGCCAGGCGTAGATGCCGGCGGCCTCCTGCCGGATCATGCCCGCGCGCAGCATCAGCCGGTGCGAGACGATCTCCGCCTCTTTCGGGTTTTCTTTCAGGATGGGCAGGAAAAACCGCGACAATCGCATGGCGTTACTCGGGAATCAGGAAAGCGAGGGAAGAGCTGCAGTGAAACCGGATCGGATGTGAAAACACAAGGCCGCCCAATAAGAAAAACCCTTCAAATCAGGCTATTTTCGGCCATTTGAATGAATTGCGTCGCGCCCAGCCGCCGGGCTTGCTGACTGCGGCATTACCTGACCTCGAAATCGTCTTCCAGTGTCACTTTCTTGAAATCGTTCACCAGGGCATCGATCTGCATGTGCCAGCGGCCCGGGACCGTCAACGGCACCTTGCGCACGTGCCAATAGCCGTCGGGACCGCGCGTGGCGGCGCGTTCCATCGGTTCGATGCCGCGCGCGGGCAGGCTCAACGTCAGCGTCGTCTCCTTGGCGGCGAACGGGCTGGCGTCGCCGTTCATCAGCTGCAGCACAAAGTCATTCTGCCCGACCTTGCCCGGCCCGATCAGCACCTGGAACATCGCGGCATCGGTGTGGATGTGGACTGCGAGCGGAACGTCGGCCGACATCGCCAGCACGCGCGGCGGCGGTGTGAAGCGCCACACCGCGACGAGACCGAGGATGGCGATCATCAGCACGAATTCGACCGCGATCGAACGCTGCAGCGGCCGTGTCCGGTGAAATTCGCGCCCGATCGCCGGTATGAACACCAACCGGTTCAGCGCGGCGAACCCGAGCAGCAGCGCGACAAGCACAAGTTTCGCGACCAGGAGGTTGCCGTATGCGGTGTCGATCAGCGCGCCAAAACTCTCGAGCTGGACGATCGCGAGCGCCAGGCCCGACAAGGCGATCAACGCGACGACCGGCACCGCGAGCATCGAAAAGCGCCGGAGCACCCGCAGCAGCGTATCCTTGCGCTGCCAGGCGAGCACGGCCAGCGGCGCCAGCGCACCCATCCAGAACGCCAGGCCGACGCCATGGATGAACAGCGCCGTCCGGGTCAGCCATTGCGGAGAGGCGGTCGCGGCATGGCCGCTGATTGCGAACGACAGCCCGACGCAGATCATCGCGACCGCGGTTCGGATAAAGGCCGCGCGGAACGACGGGCTGCGCCAGGCGATCGCCGAAATCAGCATCGCGGCAATCGCCAGCAGCAGCGCTGGAAACAGGCTGGTGCCGGCGGCGCTGGCCCATGCCGCCCAGGTCAGGAGTCCCGAGAGCGGCAGGTTCAACAGGTCGACGCCCTGCAGGCCGAGTGAAGCGACCGCGCCGGCAAGGCCGATCTTCAGCGCCGACATGATCAGCCGCTCGCCGGCCGGGCCCTGCCCAATCCAGGCGGCAAAGAACACACCACCAACGCCGGCGAACAGCCCGAAATAGAGCGCGAGCCGCGCCAGCCAGATCAGCGCGTGGAGCACGCCATCGCCTGATGGCGCCGCCGAGCCGGTGACGACACCGATCGAGAACAGCAGCGAGCCCGCGACCGGATGGCCATCCTGCGACACCACGCGATAGCTGACCACCTGCGTGCCCTGAGGCAGACCGGCCGGTAGCGTCACCATCACCGATTGATCGGCGGCGCGGAACGCGACATCGCGCGGCTTGCCCGCAGCATCGAGGAAGCTGACCGCGGTCGGCGCCACCGCTTCATTGAAACGGAGCACAACCGTCTTCGGTGCTTCCGTCACCACGCTGCCGTCCGCCGGCTCGGCCCCGATCAGGACGGCATGCGCGTGGGCTGAGGTTGCAAGGCATAGCACCAAAAACAACGCCGAGAGCAGCGCAGCAAGACTTGCCTTCACAAGGCTTGCGACCCGCCGCATGGCTTTACGACTTCGGTAGCAGCTTGACTGCGGGCGCCGGTGTCTTGCTGCCGTGCTCGTGCCCACCGCCTTGCCCTTCGGCCGGGATATCGATCCAACGGCTGACGCCCTGCTCGCATTCCTGCACGACGGGGAAATACAGCGTGGTGTTGGGCTTCAACGCGTCGGTGAGAAACGTCTGCATCACGAACTCGTCGTAGTTCTGGTCGGAGAGCTTACCACCGCTCCAGGCCACTTCCGTGACGCCCTCGGAGAGCTTGGCGCCATGATAGTCATATTGCGCGGCATATTTGCCGGTAAGCGTATCGAGACTCCAGCCGGGCTTCGGCATCGGCTTGACCCCGATCACGCCTTCCGGAATCTGCACGCGGATCTTGACCGTCGCCGATCCCGCGCAGCCATGCGGCACCGCGAACACCGCCTTGTAGTACGAACCGACCGTCGCCTGCTTTCCTTCGAGCGTGATATGCGCGACCGCAGGCGACGCTGCAAGCAGCGCCGCCATTGCCATGAGAAGCGTGTGTGACCGCATGATTGCCTCACATCTTCTTCATGTCCATGTGACCGGAATGGTCGCCGTGGCCGGAATGATCGCCGCCGCCCGGCGCCTGCGCGCCGATCGCCTGTACATCGAGCGAGACCGAGACCTTGCCGGCCTTCTCGAACTCGAGTGTGACCGGCACCTTGTCGCCCTGCTTCAGCGGGTTCTTCAGATCGAACATCATCAGATGATAGCCGCCGGGCGCGAACTTGACGGTCTTACCCGGCTCGATGGTCAGACCCTTGTCGAGCGCGCGCATCTTCATCACGCCATTGTTCATCGACATCTCGTGGACTTCGACCTTGCCGGCGACGTCGGCCGAGCCCGACACCAGCCGGTCAGCCGTCGTCCCCTTGTTCTCGATCGTGAGATAGCCGCCGCCGATCTTGGCACCGTTCGGCGTTGCGCGCGTCCACGCCTGGGTGATCACGAGGTCGCCGGCCTTGACGTCCTCGGCGCGCGCGGACGTCGACACGAGTGCGGCGATCAGCGCGGTGAGAGCGAGGATGCGGGAGAGCGTGTTCATGGCGACGGATTTCCTTTCAGGTTGAGGTCGTCGTGTTATCGGCTTGCTGCGGTCTGAGCTTCAGACCATGTGTTGAGATCGGCCATTTCGGCCGAGCCTTCGATCGTCGTGATCGTTCCGTCCCGCGCGATCAGCATGGTTCGCGGGATGTCGCCTTGCCAGGCCGGATCGATCTCGAATCTCAACCGTTCGGCAAAGCCGTCGTCGAAAATCCAGTTCTCGGCCGATCCGAGCCCGGCCTTATCCAGCATCGATCGCGTCGCCTCCGGCAGGTCCGGCACCAGATCCGCGCTGATCGTGACGACGTCGATACCCGGGTGATCCTTCATGAACCGGCCGAGCTGCGGCAGCTCGACCTTGCAGGGGCCACAGGTCACACCCCAGAAATGCACCAGGGTCGGATGACCGGCATGGACATGCAGCAGCTTTTGCCAGCTGCCGCGTTCGAACGGCTTCGGCGCGCCCTCGCCTGCCGCCCGTGCGGACGGCAGCGTTGCGAGCAGCACAAGAGCCGCGAGCAAATGACGCGTCATGGTTCGCCCTCGATCGCTTGAAAATGGTAGCCGTCGGCCTTCGTCATCCACGACAAATAGGTCTGCCGGCCGTCCGAGACGAGCAGCGGATGGTCGGAGCTGTCGGCCGTGCCGGCGATCACGGCTGGTTTCGACCAAGTCGCTCCATCGTCGCGCGACGTCATCAGATTGATCGACGTCGTCTGCCCGTCGAATTCCTTCCAGGCCATGACGAGCCCCTGCGGCCCCGCGATGACCTGCGGCCGGGACGGGCTACGGTTCGGCTGACCGACCAGAATCGGATCTGAGAAGGTTTGACCGCCGTCACGCGACCGCGCGTAGAACAGTCCCTTGCGCACCTTGCCGTTGGTGTACCAGGTTACGTGATAAGTGCCGGCGGCCGAAATGGTCAGGCTCGGACCATGGTGCGGACAGGCCGCGATCTGCCAATCGTCGCGGCTCACCCGATGCAGCGCGCCCGGCGTTGCGAGATCGGTGAACGTCACGATCGCATGGTCGCGCACGCCGCCTTCGAAGATGTTCCGGAACACCACCACCGGATGGCCTGCGCCATCGAACGCCAGCGCGAGACGGCAGCATTCGCAGGTATTGTCCGCCGCAAGCTGCGCATCGGAATAAGTCGCGCCACCGTCCTTCGACGACGCAAAGAACAATCCGGCGCCGTCATATTTCTCGCCGCGCTGCTGCGCCGGGACACGGTTGCGCTTGTCGAGCCATACCGCAAACACGGCGCCGGCGCGATCGAAGCCGATCGCCTCGAACCGCTGGCTCTCATTGTTTGACGTGATCGGCTTGGGCGGGTCAAAGCTGCGCCCGCCATCGGTCGACCGCGTGGTCAGCACCTGGCCGTTGAAGGCCTGGTCGCGAAAGATCGAAAACGCCACGGCGATGTCGCCCTTGGCATCGATCGCAAGCTTCGGCCGCGCGTCCGGTCCCCAGTCCAGGTTGAGACGGTCACGGGTGACCTGCACCGGGGTGGAAAAGCTCTTGCCCTGGTCCTTCGAGCTTGCGACGGAGATCTGGCCACCGGCCATCCACGTCAGCCACAACGTGCCATCCGGCCCAAAGGCCGGACTGACCTTGGTCGCACAGCGCAGGCTGGTGTCTTCGCAGGCCGCCTCGGAGGCGTGCTGATGGCTCATCTGCGCGAGGGCAAGGCTCGGCAATACTGCAAGCATGACCGTCGCCAGCACCGTCAGAGCCGCAGGTTTGCGATGCGTCATCGATGCGCTGTTCATTTGAACGCAATCCTCATGCCCGCCACGAAGGCGCGCGGCGACCCGGCATAGATCGAGTTGGTCGAGTTCGCCAGTACGCTCGCGGGATTTTGAATGCCCGCCGCCGTCACCGAATTCGCGATGTTGTTCGCCGAAGCCACATAGGTACGGTCAAACACGTTCCGCACCTCAAGATACAGATTCAGCGACTTGAAATAGTCGGAGATCAGATCCGTCGCGTAGTGAACGTTGAGATTGACCAGCTCGTAACCCGGCGCCCGCAGCAGATTGGCGTTGTCCATGTAGAAGCTGTCCTTCCACTGGACTTCGACGAACCCGCCGAGGCCCTGCAACGGGCCTGACAATTGGTCGTAGCCCAGCCGGGTCGTCAGCTCATTCGGCGAAATGCCGGGAATCTTGTTGCCGGCGCGATTGAAGCTGAACACCGCACCGTTGGTGAGGTTCTCGACGTATTCCGTGTAGACCTCGTCGAGATAGGTATAGGCCGCCGAGAACCGCCAGCCCGGCAGGAATTTCCAGTCGGCGGCGAGTTCGATGCCGCGATGCTCCGAGCGCGGCGCGTTGAACGTGTAGGAAATGCCGGAGATCGGCGTCGCCTGCGAAACCAGCTCGTCCTTGAAGAACTCGTAGAACCCGGTGACGCTCACCTTGAGCGCATTGTTCGGCGTCCAATCGGCGCCGAGGTCGTAGCCAAGATTCTTCTGCGTCCGCAGCGCGGTGTTGTTGCCCGATAAGCCATTCGGCAACACGAACAAATTGCTGACCTGCGGCGTGCCATATCCCGTTGCCACCCGTCCGCGGAATTGCCAATCGCTGTTCACCCGGTAGAGCAACGCGAGCTCAGGCGCGGTATTCTGGAATTGTCGGTCCGCGGTCGTGATGGCCGTGGTCGTCGCCCCGGCTGCTCCGGTGTATGTATAAGCGGTGTTTCGGCCGGTGAGATTGGTGGTTTCCCAGCCGATGCCGGCGATGGCCGTCAACGCAGGCGTGAGCTTCAACTCCTCGCGCGCGCGCAGGCCGTAATTCGTCGTCGTGCTGAACAGATTGCTGGACAGGCTGCCGAGCGTCGCATTGCCGCCCGGCATCACGTTGCGGGTGTCGCTCGAAGCCGTCAGCGTGTTGTAGAAGCCGCCGAAATAGGTCGTCGAATCCAGTCCGAAGATCTCGCCACGCCTGACCACGTCGCTCATGTAGTTGTAGGACGGGAAGTCGCCGATCGCGCTGGTCGATCCCGTCGGCTGGCTGATATTGCGGTCGTCGAACACGAACTGGTTGCGCCAGGTGGTCTGGTTGTCGAAATCGTGCTCCCAGCGGCCGCCGACGATGGTGCGGCGGTCGTCGCGCCCAAGGCCCGCCTGGACGGCGGTTTCCTTGTCGGTCCCCGCCGCGGAGTTGAAGCCGTTGTTGAACAGGGTCACGGTTCCGCATCCCGGCGCGGCGGTGGCCCCGGTCGCACAGCCCTGCTGGAACGGGTTTTGAGTGAACTGATTGAGCGACGAGCGGATCGGCAGGCGTGCCGTCAGGTCGTTGTTGATCAGCTTCACCGTGAAACGATCGTCCGGCGTGACCTGCACCGTGCCGAGGAAATTGACGGTCTGGGTATTGAACCAGCTGTTGCCGATATAGCCGTCGCCGCGGACATCGCTCGCGAACAGCGAGGCCTCGAAATTGCCGACCTTCTTGCCGGCGGCCAGATAATTGTTGAGATAGCCGAAGCTGCCGCCGTCGACGCCGTATTCCACGCCGTCAATCGTGCCACCCGGCCGGGTCCGGAAGTTCAACGCACCGCCGGTGGCGTAATTGCCGTACAGCGCCGATGATGGCCCCCGGACCACGTCGATCGCTCCATAGGCATGCGGATCGATCAGGTCGCTGCGTGACAGGCCGTCCGGCTGGGTCACCGGGAAGCCGTCGTCGAAGATGACGAGGTTGCGGATGGCAAAGCCGTTCCGGGCATTCGATCCCCGGATCGAGATGCCGAAATCGCGCGGGCCGTTGCCCTGCTTGATCGAGACGCCCGGACTGTCGCGCAGCACGTCGGCGACCGAGAATGACGGCCGGTTGTCGAACTGGCTGCGGTCGATGGTGGTCTGGGTCTGGCCGGCCGGCGCCCGGTTCAAGCCGTCGCGGGTCGCGGCAAGCGTCTCTGCTGGTCGCGCACCGCCAGCCGGGGCCGCGGTCACGGCCGGTGCTGGTGCCAGCTTCGGGGCACGCCGGACCGATGCCGCCCGCGCCCGCGGCTTCGGCCCCGCCGGCTTGGCGCGGGCTGCCCGCGGCGATGGGGCGTCGACGGTGACGGAGGGCAGCGTCGTCTGCGCCTCCGCCTCGAAGGTGAACGTGGAAAGGGCCGCGCCCAGCACGAGCGCACCTGCCCCGCCGCGCGGTTGAAACCGAAACATGGATGAATCCTGACACCGGCTCTTCGGCCGGCTTGTTCAAGGGCACTCGCCGGCGCGGACGCGCACCGGCAGCGGGAACGTGGTCAGGAGAACAGCGGTGGCGCGCGCGCTTGCGCGGTAAGGCCCGCCCGCGAGCGATCGAGCTCGCTGGCGAAATCGAGCCAGGCGATTCGGCTCGGCACGCGTTCGATGGCCTGGGTCGCAACTTGCGGATGATCAACCGGCGCACCGGTCTGCAGCACGCTGCAAGCGGAGCAACAGCCGTCATGGGCGTCGTGCCCGGTCTGGTCGCCTTGGGCGGCTCCAGAACCGGCATCGCCGTGGCAGATGGCGGCGGCCGCCAGTGGATCGGACAGCGCAAGGCTCGCCGCCCAGCAGGCCCCGATCGGTGCAAAAATCTGCACCAGCAGGGCAACCAGGACGATGGGCAGAAAATTCTTCAGCCGCCGGCGCATCGCAAAATCCATCCGCAACGAACCTAACCACCACGGCCGTCGGAAGTCGAGATCGCGGGCAGCGTCCGTTTCTTCCGGCTGACGGAAATCTTCGAGCGTGGCAGTTGCGTCACGACTGCTCCACATGCGGGCGTACCCCCTTACCCGGCCACGTGTTTCCCGGTCGTTTTCGCAACCGGCGGTGGCGCCATCCCAATCATTTCGCAAATTGCTCGAAATTTGAACAATCGTTGCCGAAAATGGTGACAAGCCTGGAAAGATGGTCTACCAATTCGGGCGCAGGCCAGCCGCGAGGTGTGTCCTGGTGGTCCAAGTCTCGGGAGGAGCCCGACGCGCACAAGCAGCGTCACCCCATCAATCAAGATCAAATCGAATTCTTGGGGCAAATAGGGTCGACACAATTTTTGGAGCAGGGCTTGGCGCCCTGCTCTTTTTTTATGTGATGATCGCATCGTGCAATGACCTCATCATCGAATCCAATCGAACGTAGTTTCGAACTGGCAGCGGCACTCTGCGGTGATCTGACGCCGCGCGTGTACCAGCGATTGTTTCGCGAACATCCCGAGGCGCAGGCGATGTTTCGCAGCGAAGGCAGCGGGCCGGTGAAAGGCTCGATGCTGGCTTTGACGATCGAAGCCATCCTCGATTTCGCCGGTGAGCGCCGCGGGCATTTTCGCCTGATCGAATCGGAAGTATTCTCCCACGATGCATACGGAACGCCGCGTGAATTGTTCGTGGCGTTCTTCAACGTGATCGCGGACTGCTTGCGCGACATTCTCGGCGAGCAATGGTCCCAGGAGATCGATGCTGCGTGGCACAAGCTGCTTCGCGACATCGAGATCATCGTCCTACAACAGAAACATCTCGTGGAAGACAGGGCGTAGCGCCGCCGTTCTGATTGTGACACACTCCCTTTATCCGCGGCGCGTGCAACTGACGCCGACGGAGAGAAAAAATTAAGAGGGAGCAAACAATGCCAGGAATCGACAAGGAAGCCGACAAAGGCATCGACAAGGGGATGGACAAGGCGTCGACGACGCGGCGCGACCTTCTGCAGATGGCGGCGGCAGGTGGCGCTGCAGCCGGCTTGCTCGGCGGAATGGGCATGACGACGTCCGCGCTCGCGGCCGAGATGGGACGTTCGGAGAAACCGCTGAAGGCCGCATTCTCCAATGCCGGACTGCAGGCAACGTGGTGCGCGCAGGGCAAGCAGGCCGCCGAGTTCTGGGGCAAGCTGTTCAACGTCGAGGTCACCTGGTTCGACGGCCAGCTCGATGCCGTCAAGCAGCGCGCCGCGATCGACAACATGGCCTCGCAGAAATGGGACTTCGTTGCGATCCAGGCATTCGGCATCGGCACGCTGACCCAGCCGGTGCAGAAGATGATCGACGCCGGCATCCCTGTCATCGACATGGACACGCTGATTGCCCCGCTCGACCAGATCAACGTCCACTCGTTCCTGGCGCCCGACAACGAGTTCATGGGCGCCTCCGTGACGCAGGCGCTGTGCAACGCGATCGGCGGCAAGGGCAAGGTCATCATGACCCAGGGTGCGCTCGGCCACACCGGCGCACAGGGCCGCGCCAAGGGCTTCAACTCTGTCGTGAAGCAGTTCCCGAACATCGAGGTGCTGGACACCCAGCCCGCCGACTGGGACGTCTCCAAGACCGCTCGGCTCTGGGAAACCTATCTGACCAAATACTCGCAGATCGACGCGGCGTTCTTCCACAATGACGACATGGCGCTCGCCGCCTACAACATCATGAAGGCGCGCAACCGCACCAACATCCTGATCGGTGGCGTCGACGCCATGCCACCGGCGATCCAGGCAGTCAGCGAAGGCCGCATGTTCGCGACCGTCCGCAATCCGTCCTGCCGCATCCATGGCGGCGCGATCGTCGCGGGCGTCGCCGCCGTGGTCGGCGGCGAGAAAACCGGCCAGGGCATCCCGAAGAACGTCGTCACCGACGGTCCCGTCGTGACCAAGGCCAACGCCGCCGGCATGCAATGGATGGAGGATCACTTCCTGATCTGAGCGGGCCTCATGTCGCAGGGACGCTCCCCGATCCTCGAGTTGCACCAGATCACGAAGGCGTTCGGCGGTGTCGAAGCGCTTCGTGGGGTCGACTTTGCGCTGCACGCCGGCGAGATCCATGGTCTCGTCGGCGAGAACGGCGCCGGCAAAAGCACGCTGATGAAGATCATCGCCGGCGTGCATCCGGAGTTCTCCGGCCGCTTCATGCTCGACGGCAAGGAAACCCGCTTCCGCTCCACCCGCGACGCCCATGCCGCCGGCATCGGCATGGTGCATCAGGAGCTCAGCGTCGCGCCCGACCTCACCGTCGCCGAGAACGTCTTCCTCGGCAACCAGCCGACCAACCGGCTCGGCCTCGTGCAGTGGCGGCGGATGGCGCGCGAGGCCGGCGAGCAGCTCGCCCGCTTCGGCATCGACGTCGATCCGACGACGCGGCTCGGCGATTTGCCGATCGGCTTGCAGCAGCTGATCGAGATCGCGCGCGTGCTGTTCTCCGGTGCCCGCATCATCATCCTGGACGAGCCGACCTCCGCGCTCTCGCCGCCCGAGGTCGAACGCCTGTTCGCGACGCTGCACAAGCTTCGTGACCAAGGCACCAGCATCGTCTTCATCTCGCATTTCATCGAGGACATCCTGCGCGTCTCCGACGTGGTGACCGTGTTCCGCAACGGCCGCAAGATCGCTGAGACCGCCTCCGCCGACACCACCAAGGGCGCGCTGATCGAGGCCATGATCGGCCGCGGCGGTGAGGTGCTGGAGCACAGCTACACCGACGACCTCATGCTCCCGCAATCCGGCGGCGGCGCGGCCGTCCTGAAAGTGGACCAGCTTACGCTCGGCCGCACCCTTCAGGACGTCTCGTTCGAGGCGCGCGCGGGCGAGGTGCTCGGCATCTACGGCTTCATGGGCTGCGGCCAATTGGAGCTGTCGCGCATCCTGTTCGGCAAGCTGCGGCCCGACCGCGGAACGCTCGCGGTCGACGGCGCCGCAAAAACCTTCCGCAGCACGGCAGCCGCCCGGCGGGCCGGCGTTGCGCTGGTGCCGGAGAGCCGCCGTGCCATGCTGTTCCACCAGGAGCCGGTCTACAAGAACATCTCGATCAGCATCCTGGAACGGATTTCGGCGCTGCTGCTCAAGCCGATGCGCGAGCGTGCCATCGCCCAGCGTCAGGTCGAGCAGTTGCAGATCAGGCCGCCGGTGGTCGGCCTCGATCTCGGCATGCTCTCCGGCGGCAACCAGCAGAAGGTGGCGCTGGCGAAATGGCTGACCTACCCGCCGCGCCTGCTGGTGCTGTGCGAGCCTACCCGCGGCATGGATGTCGGCGCCAAGAACGACGTGATCAACATCGTGCGCGACCTCCGCGCCAAGGGACTGGCGATCATCGTGCTGTCGACCGAGCCGGAAACGGTGCTGTCGCTGGCCGACCGGATCCTGGTGCTGAAGCGCGGCGCGGTGGTGCGCGAATTTGCAGGCGAGGCAGTCAGCAAGGATCGGCTGCTCGAGGCGGCCTGATGGAGTGGAACAATGGCAAGCAGTGACAGTGCGACGGCGCGAGCGGACCACCAACGGCCGCGCGGACTGGCGCCGTTTCTGCGCTCGCAGATGCGCAACATCGCGCCGTTCCTGACGCTGATCTTCCTCAGCGTCTTCTTCGCGATCGCGAGCCCGTCGTTTGCGACCATCGACAATGTCGGCAACATCCTGACCCAGGTGTCGGTCACCGGCATCATCGCGGTCGGCCTCACCTTCGTGATCCTGTGCGCCGAGATCGACCTGTCGATCGCCAGCATCGCCAACGTGACAGGCATTGCGGTGGCGTATTTCACGTTGCAGGAATCCTACGTCAATATCGCCAACGTGCCGATGCCGGGCGTTGTCGCGATCCTGCTGGCGCTGGCGCTGTGCGCGCTGCTCGGCCTCGTCAACGCGCTGGGACTGACCATGATCGGCATCCCCTCCTTCATCATGACGCTCGCCATGATGCAGATCGCGGCCGGCGTCTCGGCGCTTTTGGTGCGCGGCCAGATCGCCTACAAGGTGCCGGACCTGATCACGACGCTCGGCTCGGGCTCGATCGGCGGCATCCCCTGGATCGTGATCGTCGCAGCGGTGATGCTGCTCGGCGGACACCTCGTGCTGACCTACACGCGTTTCGGCCGCTACGTCTACATGGTCGGCGGCAACCGCGAGGCCGCCGAATTTGCCGGCCTCAATGTCAAGCTCATTCTCGGCGCCGTGATGGTGATCTCGGCGGTCTGCTCGGGGATCGGCGGCATGCTCGGCGTCGCCCATTTCGGCAGCGCACAGCAGAACGAATTCGACACGTATCTCTTGGATTCGATCGCGGCCGTGGTGGTGGGCGGCACCAGCCTGTTCGGCGGCCGCGGCGGCATCGGCAACACCATCGTCGGCCTGTTCGTGCTCGGCGTGCTCAACAACGGCCTCGACCACGTCAATATCGACAGCTTCCTGAAGATCCTGATCCGTGGCCTGATCCTGCTCGCGGCCCTGATTATCAATGTGTATGCGCAACGGCTGCGGGAGCAGGCTGCGGATTAGCGCGGAGCCGAGCACAAAGCTCTCTCCTCTCGTCGTCCCGGCGAAGGCCGGGACCCATACGCCGCAGCGGGTGTTGTCGGACAGACTCGTCGTTCCGCCATTGCGCAATTATTTGCAGCGGTGGTTATGGGTCCCGGCCTTCGTCGGGACGACGCTGAGTATTTGTTGCCACTTGTGAGTCAAACATCCGCGTTCTCGCGACATGATCTGTCCGAGCTTTGCTGTTCGTTCCGCCCTCTCCGTTGGTGAGGGCGCAGGGAAAGCCGGGTGCCGATCGCACCCATGGGCCCCGAGCAAAAGGGTAGAAAGCTCGGGGGTAGGACCACAGGTGTAACCGGAGCAATCCGGCTTTCCCTGCGCGATGGGTTACGGCTTATACGTGCTCTCCCCGGCGAGACTGGGCTTTGTTGTCACCGTCTTCGCAACGCGCACCCGCGCAATCGGAAAAGACACCTACCACTAGGGCGTCAGGCCTGCACGACTTCGCCGTCCGCCTTGCGTGCTCTCGTCAGGCCACGCGCAGCGTCCACCGCATCTCGACCCGCGTTCGTGACGACCGCGAAGCGCCCCTCGTGTCGGGTGAGACGGGCGGGATTGAACATCTGATTTGCCCGACGACGGAAGGGTTAATTTGCCCGTCGGGGTGATTTGTCGCAGGCGTTCCCCTGACGTCATTCCGGGGCGTGCGAAGCACGAACCCGGAATCCATCGAGCCACGAGCTGCGTGGAAGAATGGATTCCGGGTTCTCGCTGCGCGAGCCCCGGAATGACGAGAGGCGACGGTGCAACTACCTGGCGAAATCCGGCTGCCAGTGGCGCAGTTCGCGCGCGGCGTAGGTGATGGTGCCTATCGTCGTGAACGACGCCGACTCCAGCATCATGTTGCGCGCGAGCTTCAGCGCCCGCGCCTCGCAGATCGCGCGCTGCTTCTCGTCGGCAATCCACTCGAAATCGATGTTGTGCGCGAGGCCGAGGATGCGCCGGATGGTCTTGGCCGCGGCAAAGCCGACCGTGTCCCGGAACAGCCGCGCCATGTAGACCTGCCGTTCCGCCTCCAGCCGCGCAGCGCCCGCCTCGCCTGCGAACAGCGACACCGGATAGCCGTCGCCCTTCGCATCATCGCGCCAGAGCGCGAGAAACTTGCGCGAGAACTCGGTCCAGACGCCCTCGATGGTTTCCAGGAGCCAGGCCTCGAATGCGGCGCGCTCGCCCGGCGTCCGCTCATGGCCGGCGGAGGCCAGATAGGCCATCAGCAGATTGCCAATGACGGCGCCGATGTCAAAACCCATCGGGCCGTAGAAGGCGAACTCGGGATCGATCACCCTGGTCTCGGCTTCGGTGACCATGATCGAGCCGGTGTGCAGGTCGCCGTGCAGCAGCGCCTCCGGGCTCGCCATGAACTTCAGCTTCAGCCGGCTAATCGCGACATGCAGGTCGAGATCCTCGCGGAACGCCGCCGCCGTCGCGTCGAGATAGGGCGCGGTCCAGCGGTTCTGCCCGGCGATGCGATAGGGATCGGTGAAGATCAGATCCTCGGTGATCTTGCAGAGCGCGTGGTTGCCGGCGAAATCTGCGATCCCCTGCTTCTTCTCCGCGGCCGACAGCGCGAGATCGGACGTGAAGAACAGCGTCTGCGCCAGGAAGGTCGAGATGTCCTCGACGAAGCGCGGGTAGCGCGTGGCCCCGATCAGGCCCTTGCGCATGATGATGTGCGGCTCGAGCAGCTCCATCGCGGTGAGCGCGAGCGGCCCGTCATGGTGCAGCACCGCCGGCACGAGTTTTGGCGCCAGCCGCGCCTGATGCACCAGCGCCAGATGCTCGTAGTGTGCGCGCGACAGCGGCAGCGGCCAGCTCTCGCCGACCAGCCGCACATAGGGCAGCGCCTGCTTGACCGCGATGCCGCCGCCTGGTCCCTTGACGATGAAGACGAGGTTGAGGTTGCCGTCGCCGACCTCGCTGATCGACCAGTCGGCAGGGGCGCCGCCGAGATGGGTGGCGATGGCGGGAAGCCTCGCGAGATAGTCGCGCAGATCGGCCTCCCGCAGGATCCGATATGCGCTCTGCCCGGAGGCCGGTTGCGCCTGCAGGTTCATCGTGGTCGCCTCCTCCGCGTCGCCAGGGTGAGGTTGATCCTCACTCCATCGGCACCAATTCAGGTCACTTGATCTAGAACGGCATTCCCATCAGCCTCGACAGCCGCTCGACCGAGAGATAGCCGGCATAATAGGCCCACATCCCGATCGCGAAGATCACGGCCGACAGCAGCGTGGTCGCCAGCAGCTTGCGGCCCATTCGCGCCAGGATCGGGGCGCCGGGATCGGTGCCGGGCGCGCCGACGCCGTCCTCGTGCTGGCTGCGCACGCCGAACGGCAGCGTCAGGAAAAGCACGAGCCACCACAGCACGAAGTAGATCGCAAGGCCGGTGGAGATCTGGTACGCCATATGGCCTCAGGCCTGCTCGATCTCGACCAAGGCGCCGGAAAAGTCCTTGGGATGGAAGAACAGCACCGGCTTGCCATGCGCGCCGATCTTCGGCTGGCCGTCGCCCAGCACGCGCGCGCCCTCGGCGATCATGCGGTCGCGCGCTGCGATGATGTCGGGCACGTCGTAGCAGACATGGTGGATGCCGCCGTCGGCATTCCGCTCGACGAATTTCGCGATCGGCGAGGCCTCGCCGAGCGGCTCGATGAACTCGATCTTGGTGTTCGGCAGCGTCACGAACACCGTGACGACGCCGTGCTCCGGCAGTGGCACGGCATCGGAAATCTCGGCGTTGAAGGCGGCGCCGTAGATCTTCGCGGCTTGCTTCGCATCCTTGACCGCGATCGCAACGTGATTGAGCCGGCCCAGCATGTCTCTCTCCCTTTATCTACTCGCGCGCTACCGCGGCGATTCGCTCCACCTCTCCCCGATGGGGAGAGGTCGATTTTGGGCAGCAAATCGGGTGAGGGCCACAGCCACACGAGAGACCGTAACCCCTCACCCGGCGCTACGCGCCGACCTCTCCCAAGGGAGAGGTGAACCTCCGTTGCCGCTCCAACTCAACTGACCGTCAGAACGTGCACGACGCAGATCGGCTTCTTGCCCCATTGCTCGTTCAGCGCGGCCCGCACCGCCCGCCGCACCGATTCACCCAGCGCATCCGGATCGCGCCGCCGCGGCTTCGGCAGGCCCTCGATCGTCGATACCACCACGTCGAAAACGATGTCGTCGAGCAGTTCGCCCGCCGCATTGTTCTCCGGCATGCCGACCAGATCAACCTCGGGATCGTCGACCAGTTCGCCCTGCGCGGTCATGGCGATGGCGACGAAGGCGCAGCCGGCAAAGCCCATCCGGCGCCGCTCGACCACGGCGCGCGACTTGGAGTCCTCGAGGATGGTTCCGTCCTTGTAGAGCCGGCCCGCCGGGATTTCGCCGACGATGCCGGGCTCGCCGGGCCCGAGCTTGACCAGGTCGCCGTTGCGGCAGGTCAAGACCTTCGGCACGCCGGCGGCGCGCGCCAGCTTGGCGTGCTCGGACAGATGCAGCGCCTCACCATGCACCGGGATCAGGAGTTGCGGCCGCACCCAGGAGATCATGTCGCGCAGCTCGTCGCGGCGCGGATGGCCGGAGACGTGCACCAGATGTTCGCGGTCGGTGATGATCTCGACGCCCTGCATGACCAGGTTGTTGATGATCGAGCCGACCGCCTTCTCGTTGCCGGGAATCGTGCGGGAGGAGAAGATCACGGTGTCGCCCTTGTTCAGGGTGACCTGCGGATGGTCGTCATTGGCGATCCGGGCCAGCGCCGCGCGCGGTTCGCCCTGGCTGCCGGTGCACAGCGCCAGCACCTTGTCGGCCGGGAAATGGCCGTAATAGTCGACGCTGCGGAACTTGTGCGATGCGTCGAGGTAGCCGCATTCGCGCGCGACCTGGACCACGCGCTCCATGGCGCGGCCGACCACCACGACCTCGCGATCGGCGGCGTTGGCAGCGTCCGCCACCGCCCGCACCCGGGCGACATTCGAGGCGAAGGTCGTCACCGCGACCCGCCCCTTGGCCGCCTTGACCAGCTTCTTGATCGTGGCGGCAACCTCGGTCTCCGAGGGCGAACGGCCGTCGCGCACCGCATTGGTGGAATCGCCGACCAGCGCCAGCACGCCCTCGTCGCCGAGCTCGCGCAGCCGCCGCTCGTCGGTCGGCTGGCCGATGATCGGGGTCGGGTCGATCTTCCAGTCGCCGGTGTGCAGCACGGTGCCAACCTCGGTCTTGATCGCCAGCGCGTGCGACTCGGGAATCGAATGCGCGACCGGGATGAACTCGACATTGAACGGACCGATATCGACCCGCCCGCCCGATGGGATCACGGTGACCGGGATTTTCGGCGGGTTGCGCTCGGCGGCGCATTTGGCCTCGAACAGCGCTGCGGAAAACTGCGTCGCGTAGATCTTGCAGCCGAGCTTGGGCCAGAGATCGATGATGGCGCCAAAATGGTCTTCATGGGCGTGCGTCAACACGAGGCCCATCAGATTGTTGCGTTCCTTTTCGAGGAAGCGGACGTCCGGCATGATCAGGTCGATGCCCGGCAGATGCTCCTCATCGCCGAAGGAGACACCGAGATCGACCGCGAGGAAGGAGCGCTGGTGGCGGTTGCTCAGTCCATAGATCGACAGGTTCATGCCGATCTCGCCGACACCGCCGAGCGGCGCAAAGGTGAGCTCGTCAGGACGCGCCATCAGCTGGCCCTCACCGAGGCTGCGTTGCCGAAATAGACCTCGCCGGCGGTCACGGGCATGCGCTGACCGTCGGCGGTGCGGACGATCAGGCAGCCGGTCTCGTCGATCGTATCGAAAGTGCCTTCAAGGGTCGCGCCGCCGGTCTGAACCGCGACCTTGTCCCCGAGCCCGGCCGCGCGCTCCAGCCACAGCCTGCGGATCTCGGGGAAGCCGCGGCCATCGTCCCAGATGCCGCGATACTCGACCCAGGCGTCAGACAGCGCGGTAAACAGTTCTTCCGCGCCGATCTGGATGCCGAGCGCGGCGAGCGATACCGCCGGCGTCGGCGTCCCCTCCGGCGCTGCGACGACATTAGTGCCGATACCCACGACCACCGCAAGGCGATCGCCAACCGCCTCGGCTTCCAGCAGGATGCCCGAGAGCTTCTTGCCATTGGCCAACACGTCGTTCGGCCATTTGAGGGTGAATTTCGGGGTGCCCGGCCCGAGCCGCAGCGCCGCCTCGATGCTGAGCTTCTGGAGTGCTGCCTCGAGCGACAACCCGGCGGCAAAGCCGAGCGTGGCGGCCACTGCCGGCTGGACGTCGGTCACCTCGAGGATGCTGCTGGCGAGATTGCCGCGCGGCGCAACCCAGACCCGCTGGCGCCGGCCGCGGCCCGCGGTCTGCTCGGGCGTGACGAACCACATCGGCCCCTGCTCGCCGTCGCGGGCGCGCAGCATCGCCTCGGCATTGGTCGAGCCGATCTGGTCGAAGGCGGCGAGCCGGTAGCCCGCCGCTATGGCTCGGGGTCCGAGCGCGAAGGTCATGTCGAACTTATGCGCATGATTGGTTCCGAAAGCGAGCCTCGTGTTTTCGGAACCATGCGCTAGAACAACGACTTCGCCGCCGCCGTCGCCACGCTGACCAGCGGGCCCGGATAGGCGAAGTAGAAGATGTTGAAGATGCCCGCAACTGCGAGCACGGTGCGCAGCTCGACGCGGACCGGGTCGAGCTTGCCGAGCGGCTGGTCGAAATACATCACCTTGACGATCGACAGGTAGTAGAACGCGCCCACCACGCTGGTCAGCACGCCGATCACCGCGAGCGTGAACAGATTGGCCTTGATCGCGGCGACGAATACGTACCATTTGCCGAAGAAGCCCGCGAGCGGCGGCACGCCGGCAAGCGAGAACAGCAGCATCGCGAAGACGAAGGCGATCAGCGGGTTGGTGCGCGACAGGCCAGCGAAATCGCTGATCTGCTCCAGCGGCTGGCCGTTGCGCTTCATGGCCAGGATGATCGAGAACGAGCCGAGCGTCATCGCGACATAGATCGCGATGTAGATCAGCACGCCCTGCGCACCCTCGACCGTGCCGGAGGCAAGGCCGACCAGGGCAAAGCCCATATGGCCGATCGAGGAATAGGCCATCAGCCGCTTGATGTTGCTCTGGCCGATCGCCGCAAACGAGCCCAGCGCCATCGAGGCGATCGCCACGAACACCAGGATCTGCTGCCACTGGGTGACGATGCCGGGGAACGCGGTCAGCGTCGCACGGGTGAACACGGCGAGCGCCGCGACCTTCGGGGCGGAAGCGAAGAACGCGGTCACCGGCGTCGGCGCGCCCTCATAGACGTCGGGCGTCCACATGTGGAATGGCACCGCCGAGACCTTGAAGCAGAGGCCGGCGAGCAGGAACACCAGGCCGAACACGATGCCGATGCTCCCCGTGGTCGCGGCCGCCGCGATGCCGGCGAAGCTGACGGTGCCGGTGAAGCCGTAGATCAGCGAGGCGCCGTAGAGCAGCATGCCCGACGACAGCGCGCCGAGCACGAAATACTTCAGGCCGGCCTCGCTCGACTTGGCATTGTCGCGTGCGCTGGCGGCGACGACGTAGAGCGCAAGACTCATCAGCTCGAGGCCGAGATAGAGCGCAATCAGATCACCAGCCGAGATCAGCACCATCATGCCGAGCGTCGACAGCAGCACCAGGATCGAGAACTCGAAGTTGCGGGTCGACGGCTGGGACAGGTACTCGGTCGACAGGACCAGCGTCGCCGCCGAGGCGATCAGGGCCAAGACCTTCAGGAAGCGGGCGAAATCGTCGACGATGAAGCTGCCGCCGAAGGTCACGAGCTTGCCGGCCGGCAGCCAGAGCTCCAGCACGCCGGTCAGGACCAGCAGACACACCGCAAGCGCAGTGACGAGGCGCGTGGTGCCCTGCCCGCGATAGGCCCCGATCATCAACAGCACCATGGCGCCGACCGCGAGCACCAGCTCCGGCAGCACCGGTTGCAACTGATAACCTGCACTGGAAAAGCTCATGGGCGAAGGCCTTACTGAACGGTCAGCGCGGCTGCCTTCACGGCAGTCACGGCGGTTTGGTAATTGTTGACGAGTTGCTGCACCGAAGCCGCCGACATGTCGAGCACCGGCTTCGGGTAGACGCCGAACAGGATGGTCAGCGCGATCAGCGGGAACAGCGTCACGCATTCACGGAAGGTGAGATCCTTGATCGACATCAGCGACGGCTTGACCAGCGCGCCGAACACCACCTTGCGGTAGAGCCAGAGCGCGTAGCAGGCCGACAGGATCACGCCGGTGGTGGCGAAGAACGCGGTCGGCAGCGAGATCTTGAAGGTGCCGAGCAGCGTCATGAACTCGCCGATGAAGCCGGACGTGCCGGGCAGACCGACATTGGCCATGGTGAAGACCATGAAGGTCAGCGCGTAGAGCGGCATCCGGTTGACGAGGCCGCCATAAGCCGCGATCTCGCGGGTGTGCATGCGGTCGTAGACCACGCCGACGCAGAGGAACAGCGCGCCGGAGACGATGCCGTGCGAGATCATCTGGAACATGCCGCCGGCGACGCCCTGCGTCGTTACAGCGAAGATGCCCATGGTGACGAAGCCCATATGCGCGACCGAGGAGTACGCGATCAGCTTCTTCATGTCCTCCTGCATCATCGCCACCAGCGAGGTGTAGATGATGGCGATGACGGACAGCGTGAACACGAACGGCGCGAAGTCGTGGCTGGCCAGCGGGAACATCGGCAGCGAGAAGCGCAGGAAGCCGTAGCCGCCCATCTTCAAGAGGATCGCGGCCAGGATCACCGAGCCCGCCGTCGGCGCCTCGACATGCGCATCGGGCAGCCAGGTGTGCACCGGCCACATCGGCATCTTCACCGCGAACGAGGCAAAGAACGCCAGCCACGCCCAGGTCTGCATCGACCGCGGCACCGCGGTGTGCATCAGGGTCGGGATGTCGGTGGTGCCGGCGTTCCAGTACAGCGCCATGATGGCGAGCAGCATCAACACCGAGCCGAGGAAGGTGTAGAGGAAGAACTTGAACGACGCATAGACCCGGCGCGGGCCACCCCAGACGCCGATGATCAGGAACATCGGGATCAGGCCGCCCTCGAAGAACAAATAGAACAGCACGAGGTCGAGCGCCGAGAAGGTGCCGATCATCAGCGTTTCCAGGATCAGGAACGCCATCATGTATTCGCCAACGCGACTCGTGATCGCCCTCCAGCTCGCGATGATGCAGAGCGGCATGATCGCGGTGGTCAGGATGAGCAGCGGCAGCGAGATGCCGTCGACGCCCATGTGATAGGTGATGCCGGTGGCGAGCCAGGACGTCTTCTCGACGAACTGGAAGTCGGTCGAGGCCGGATCGAAGCGCGCGACCAGGATCAGCGACACCGCGAAGGTGATCAGCGTGGTCCACAGCGCGATCCAGCGCGCCGTGCGGTTGGCGCTCTCGTCGCCGCCCCGCGCCAGCAGATAGACCAGGATCGCACCGACCGCCGGCAGGAAGGTCGTGACCGAAAGGATGGGCCAGGTCGTCATTTACTGGCCTCCCAAGCCGAACATGAACCAGGTGATCAATCCGGCCGCTCCGATCAGCATCGCGAACGCGTAGTGATAGAGGTAGCCGGTCTGCAGTTTCACGACGTTGCGGGTGACGTCGAGCACGCGCGCCGAGACGCCGTCGGGACCGAAGCCGTCGATGATGAAGCCGTCGCCCTTCTTCCACAGCGTATAGCCGAGCCACTTGGCCGGACGCACGAAGATCCAGTCGTACAGCTCGTCGAAGTACCATTTGTTGAGCAGGAACTGGTACAGCATCGGCTGCTGGTTCGCGAGCTCGACCGGCAGGTACGGCCTGCGGATGTAGAACAGGTACGAGACGAACAGGCCGAGCGCCATCATCACGGTGGGCAGCGGCGCGAGCCAGCCCGGCATGTGCTCCATGTCCTCGAGGATGTGCGGGTTCATCTTGAGGGATTCGCGGAAGAACTCCTCGACGCCGTGCGGGCTGGCGAACACTTCCTTGAACGGGAGGCCGGCGAGGATCGAGCCGGCGGCAAGCACGCCGATCGGCACCAGCATCCAGACCGGGCTCTCATGCGCAGCCTCGTAATGCTTCTGGTCGTGCGGCTCGCCGAAGAACGTCTTGAAGATCAGACGCCAGGAATAGAACGAGGTCAGGCCGGCGGCGGCGATCGTCAGCAGGTAGGCGTAAGCCGCGAACGGGTTGTGCGCCGCATAGGCCGCCTCGATGATCGCGTCCTTGGAGAAGTAGCCGGCGAACAGCGGGAAGCCGGTCAGCGCCAGGGTGCCGATGCACATCACCGCGAAGGTGTACGGAATCTTGCGCCACAGGCCGCCCATGTTGCGGATGTCCTGCTCGTGATGCATCGCGTAGATCACCGAGCCTGACCCCAAGAACAGCAGCGCCTTGAAGAAGGCGTGCGTGAACAGGTGGAACATGCCGACCGAATAGGCCCCCGCGCCCATCGCCACGAACATGTAGCCGAGCTGCGAACAGGTCGAATACGCGACGATGCGCTTGATGTCGTTCTGCACCAGGCCAATCGTGGCGGCGAAGAACGCCGTGGTCGCGCCGAAGAACATCACCACCGCCTGCGCGGTCGGCGACAGCTCGAACAGCGGCGACAGCCGCGCCACCATGAAGACGCCGGCGGTGACCATGGTCGCGGCGTGGATCAGCGCCGACACCGGGGTCGGGCCTTCCATCGCGTCCGGCAGCCAGGTGTGCAGCAGGAACTGGGCCGACTTGCCCATCGCGCCCATGAACAGGAACAGGCAGGTCAGGGTCAGCGCGTCGACCTGATGGCCGAAGAAGTTGACGGTCTTGCCGGTCAGCCCGGGCGCGGCGTGGAAGATGGTCTCGAAGTCGGTCGAGCCGACCAGCGCGAAGATCGCGAAGATGCCGAGCGCGAAGCCGAAGTCGCCGACGCGGTTGACCACGAAGGCCTTGATCGCGGCCGCGTTCGCCGACGGCTTCTGGTACCAGAACCCGATCAGCAAATAGCTCGCGAGACCCACGCCCTCCCAGCCGAAGAACAGCTGCACGAGGTTGTCCGAGGTCACCAGCATCAGCATCGCGAAGGTGAACAGCGAGAGATAGCCGAAGAAGCGCGGCCGGTTCGGGTCCTCGTCCATGTAGCCGATGGAATAGAGGTGGACGAGCGCGGACACGGTGTTGACCACGACCAGCATCACGGCGGTCAGGGTGTCGACCCGCAGCGTCCAGGCCACCTGCAAGTCGCCCGAGGTGATCCAGGGCAGCAGCACGACGCGGGCGTCATGGTGCATGAAGCCGACATCGACCAGCGCGAACCAGGACAGCGCTGCCGAGACGAACAACAGGCCCGTGGTGATCAGCTCGGCCAGCCGCGAGCCGGCCGCCGGCGGCTCGGAGACGTGATGGTCGTCGTGGCCGTGGTCATCATGAGCATGGTCGTCATGGGCCGCCGACGCATGGGCGTCGCCATGCGCATCGTCGTGATGGTCGACGGTGTCGCCGCTCGGGCAGCGCGCATGCGCGCCGGTCAAGGCGATAATGCCTGCGAGGATGGCGCCCAGCAGAGGCAGGAATACGATTGCCTGGTACATCGGCGCGCCTAGCCCTTCATCAGATTGACGTCTTCAACCGCGATCGAACCGCGGTTGCGGAAATACACCACCAGCACCGCGAGGCCGATCGCAGCCTCGGCGGCCGCCACCGTCAGCACCAGCAGCGCGAACACCTGGCCGACGATGTCGCCGAGGAAGGTCGAGAACGCCACCAGGTTGATGTTGACCGACAGCAGAATCAGCTCGATCGACATCAAGATGACGATGATGTTCTTGCGGTTGAGGAAGATGCCGAGGATCCCGAGCGTGAACAGGATCGCGGCGACCGCCAGATAGTGCCCTAGCCCGATCGTCATTTCACCCACTCCGCCGCATCGGCATCCTGCAGGCCCTGCCCCGACGCCACCTTGCGCATTGCCATCGCCATGTCAGGCGTGCGCGCGTTCTGCACGTTGATGTTCTGCCGCTTGACGTTGGCCTTGTGGCGCAGCGTCAGCACGATGGCGCCGATCATCGCGACCAGGAGCACCATGCCGGCGAGCTGGAAGTAATGGATGTACTTCGTATAGAGCACGAGGCCGAGCGCCTCGGTGTTGCTGACATTGCTCGGGATCGCCGCGGTGATCGTCTTGGTCACCTGCGGGTTGATCACCCAGGCGCCAACGACTAGCAAGAGCTCGAACATGAAGATGCCGCCGATCACGATGCCGATCGGCAGGTACTGGATGAAGCCCTCGCGCAGCTCGACGAAATCGACATCGAGCATCATGATGACGAACAGGAACAGCACCGCGACCGCACCGACATAGACCACGATCAGCATCATCCCGAGGAACTCGGCGCCCATCAGGATGAACAGGCCCGAGGCGTTGACGAACGCCAGGATCAGATACAGCACGGAGTGCACGGGATTGCGCGAGACAATCACCATGACCGCGCAGGCCACGCAGACCGTGGCAAACAAATAGAAGAACAGCGCCGGAAGGATCATCGGGTGGCCCCCGTCATTCCAGGGCGGCTCGAAGAGCCGAACCCGGAATCTCGAGATTCCGGGTTCGATGCTGACGCATCGCCCCGGAACGACGTTGAGATTTGGTCAAGGATCATGCCCTCACCTCACCGGTACGGCGCGTCGAGCGCGATCGACTTCGCAATCTCGCGCTCCCAGCGGTCGCCGTTGGCGAGCAGCTTGGCCTTGTCATAGTACAGTTCCTCGCGGGTCTCGGTCGCGAACTCGAAATTCGGGCCCTCGACGATGGCGTCCACCGGGCATGCCTCCTGGCACAGGCCGCAATAGATGCACTTCACCATGTCGATGTCGTAACGCACCGTGCGGCGGGTGCCGTCGTTGCGGCGCGGGCCGGCCTCGATCGTGATCGCCTGCGCCGGGCAGATCGCCTCGCACAGCTTGCAGGCGATGCAGCGCTCTTCGCCGTTCGGATAGCGGCGCAGCGCGTGCTCGCCACGGAAACGCGGCGAGATCGGGCCCTTCTCGAACGGATAGTTCAGCGTCGGCTTCGGCTGGAAGAAATAGCGCATCGCCAGGAAGAACGCCGAGACGAATTCCGAGAGCAGAAGCGAGCGGGCTGTTGCGTTGACATTGACACTCATGACGGCCTCACTTCGGCGCGATGCCGGCGAACTGCAGCACACCGGCCACGATCGCCACCATCGCCAGCGACAGCGGCAGGAACACCTTCCAGCCGAGCCGCATCAGTTGATCGTAGCGGTAGCGCGGCACGATCGCCTTCGCCATCGCGAACATGAAGAACATGAAGAACACCTTCAGGGCGAACCAGACGATGCCCGGAATCCAGGTGAACGGCGGCAGGCTGACCGGCGGCAGCCAGCCGCCCAGGAACAGGATCGACGCCAGCGCGCACATCGTGGTGATCGCGACATACTCGCCGAGCATGAACAGGAGATACGGGGTCGAGCCGTATTCGGTCATGAAGCCGGCGACCAGTTCGGATTCAGCCTCCACCAGGTCGAACGGCGGACGGTTGGTCTCTGCCAGCGCCGAGACGTAGAACACCACGAACATCGGGAACAGCGGCCACACATACCAGTTCAGGATGGTGAGCTGCGGCAGGCCGACCAGGTGCGCCAGCCCGCGGGTGTTCTGGGCCTCGACCACGGCCGACAGGTTCAGCGAGCCGACGCAGAGCAGCACGGTGATGATGACGAAGCCGATCGAAACCTCATAGGACACCATCTGCGCCGCGGAGCGCAGCGCGGCCAGGAACGGATATTTCGAGTTCGACGACCAGCCGGCCATGATCACGCCGTAGATCGACAGCGACGAGATCGCGAAGATGTAGAGGACGCCGACATTGATGTCGGAGATCACCCAGCCGAGATTGAACGGGATCACGGCCCAGGCGGCCAGCGCCAGGACGCACGAGACCAAAGGCGCCAGCAGGAACACGCCCTTGTTGGAGCCGGACGGGATCACCGGCTCCTTCAGCACGAACTTCAACAGGTCGGCGAAGGATTGCAGCAATCCGAACGGCCCGACCACGTTGGGGCCGCGGCGGATCTGCACCGCCGCCCAGATCTTGCGGTCGGCGAGCAGGATGTAGGCGATCGCGATCAGGAGCACGACGAGCAGCAGCAGGCTCTCCGCGACCATGATGATCAGCGGCCAGAGGAAGCCGGTCCAGAACGAGCTTGCGAAGAAATCAGCCATCAGGTCACGCTCACTCCGCTGCCGTCAGCATTCGGCCCGACGCCAGCCGCGAGCATTCCGCCATCACGGCAGAGGCCCGCGCGATCGGGTTGGTCAGATAGAAATCCTCGACCGCCGGCTTGAATGCCGCCTTGTCGACGGTACCGCCCTTGCCGGCCAGCGCCTTGACGTCTTCAGCCTTGCCGGCCTCGATCTGGTCGAGCCGCATCAGATGCGGATAGGTCTTGAACATCGATTGCCGCAGCGCCTGCAGCGAGTCGAACGGCAACTTCTTGCCGAGCACGTCCGACAGCGCGCGGATGATCGCCCAGTCTTCGCGGGCTTCGCCCGGCGGGAATGCGGCGCGGTTAGCGATCTGCGCCCGGCCCTCGGTGTTGACGTAGATGCCCGACTTCTCGGTATAGGCCGCGCCCGGCAGGATGACGTCGGCGCGATGCGCGCCCTGGTCGCCATGGGTGCCGATATAGACCACGAAGGTGCCGTCCGGCGCCTTGATCTCGTCGGCGCCGAGCAGGAACAGCACGTCGAGCGTGCCGAAGGTCGTCATCTGCGCGGCGGTCAGGCCGCCGGCGGAAGGCGAGAAGCCAATATCGAGCGCACCGGCGCGCGAGGCGGTATCGTGCAACACGGCAAAGCCGTTCCAGCCGTCCTTGAGCGCGCCGACATCGACGGCGAGCTTGGCCGCCTGCGCCAGCACCGCGGCGCCGTCATGCCTGGTATAGGCGCCGGGGCCGACCAGGATGATCGGGTGCTGCGCGTTCTTCAGCACGTCGGCGAAGGAATGCTTGCCGGCGACGAGATCGGCCAGCGTGTCGGTACCCGCACCGAGATAATCGATGTCATAGGTGAAGTCGGCCTTGGCGCCGATCATGCCGACCTTGAGGCCGCCGGTGCGCCAGCGCTTGCGGATCCGCGCGTTCAGCACGGCGGCTTCCTTGCGCGGATGCGAGCCGATGATCAGGATCGCATCGGCCTGCTCGATGCCGGCGATCGTCGGGTTGAAGATGTAGGAGCCGCGGCCCGCCTTGGCGTCGAAGGCGTCGCCGCCCTGCACCGCCAGATTGACCGAGCCGAACGCAGCGAGCAGCTCCTTCAGCGCATACATTTCATCGACCGCGGCGAGATCGCCGGCGATCGCGCCGATCCGCTTGCCGTCGCTGCGGCCGACCTTGGCCGCGATGGCGGCGAAGGCTTCCTGCCAGGTCGCAGGCTTGAGCTGGCCGTTCTCGCGCACATAGGGACGGTCGAGGCGCTGCGTGCGCAGGCCGTCGACGACATGACGGGTCTTGTCGGAGATCCACTCCTCGTTAATCGCCTCGTTGATCCGCGGCAGGATGCGCATCACCTCGCGGCCGCGGGTGTCGGCACGGATCGCCGAGCCGACGCCGTCCATGACGTCGACCGACTGCGTCTTGCCCAGTTCCCAGGGCCGCGCCGCGAAGGCGTAGGGCTTCGAGGTCAGCGCGCCGACCGGGCAGATGTCGACGAGATTGCCTTGCAGCTCCGAGCTCAGCGCATGCTCGAGATAGGTGGTGATCTCCATGTCCTCGCCGCGCCCGGTCGCGCCCATTTCCGGCGCGCCGCAGACTTCGGCGGAGAAGCGTACACAGCGCGTGCACTGGATGCAGCGGTTCATCGAGGTCTTGACCAGCGCGCCGAGATACTTGTCCTCGACCGCGCGCTTGTTCTCGGCGAAACGGCTGGTGTCGACGCCGTAGCCCATCGCCTGGTCCTGCAGGTCGCACTCGCCGCCCTGGTCGCAGATCGGGCAGTCCAGCGGATGGTTGATCAGCAGGAACTCCATCACGCCTTCGCGTGCCTTCTTGACCATCGGCGAACGGGTCGAGATCTCCGGCGGCTCGCCCTTCGGGCCCGGACGGCAGTCGCGCACGGCCCAGGCGCAACTGGCGACCGGCTTCGGGCCGCCCTTCACCTCGACCAGGCACATCCGGCAATTGCCGGCGATCGACAGCCGCTCGTGATAGCAGAACCGCGGAATCTCGGCGCCAGCCGCCTCGCACGCCTGCAGCAGCGTGTACTCGGCCGGCACATCGATCTCTTTGCCATCGACGATGATCTTGCTCATGTCTCTTCTCTACTCCGCCGCGACCATGTGGACGGGATCACGAACGCCCTGATCGTCGAGATCGGCCTTGTGCGAATACTGATCGATACGCTCTTCGATCTCGTGACGGAAATGCGCAATCAATCCCTGGATCGGCCACGCCGCGGCGTCGCCGAGCGCGCAGATCGTGTGGCCCTCGACCTGCTTGGTGACCTCCAGCAGCATGTCGATCTCGCGCTTGTGGGCGCGGCCCTCGGCCATGCGGGTCAGGACGCGCCACATCCACCCGGTGCCCTCACGGCACGGCGTGCACTGGCCGCAGCTCTCGTGCTTGTAGAAATACGAGATGCGCGCGATCGCCCGGATCAAATCGGTCGACTTGTCCATCACGATGACTGCCGCGGTGCCGAGGCCCGAGCGCAGCTTGCTGAGCGAGTCGAAATCCATCGGCGTGTCGATGATCTGCTCGGCCGGCACCATGCGCACCGACGAGCCGCCGGGGATCACGGCCTTCAGATTGTCCCAGCCGCCGCGGATGCCGCCGCAATGCTTCTCGATCAGCTCGCGGAACGGAATCCCCATCGCCTCTTCGACGTTGCAGGGCCGCTCGACGTGGCCGGAGATGCAGAACAGCTTGGTGCCGACATTATTCGGACGGCCGATGCTGGCGAACCAGGCGGCGCCGCGGCGCAGGATGTCGGGCGCGACCGCGATCGACTCGACGTTGTTGACGGTGGTCGGGCAGCCATAGAGGCCGACATTGGCCGGGAACGGCGGCTTCAGCCGCGGCTGGCCCTTCTTGCCCTCGAGGCTCTCGAGCAGCGCGGTTTCCTCGCCGCAGATATAGGCGCCGGCGCCGTGCGCGACATAGATGTCGAACGGCCAGCCGTTGATGTTGTCCTTGCCGACCAGCTTGGCCTCGTAGGCCTGGTCGATCGCCGCTTGCAGGCGCTCGCGCTCGCGGATGAACTCGCCGCGGATGTAGACATAGCAGGCATGCGCGCCCATCGCGAAGCTCGCGAGCAGGCAGCCCTCGACCAACAGATGCGGATCGTGCCGCATGATCTCGCGGTCCTTGCAGGTGCCGGGCTCGGACTCGTCGGCGTTGACGACGAGATAGCTCGGACGGCCGTCCTTGGATTCCTTCGGCATGAAGGACCATTTCATGCCGGTCGGGAAGCCGGCGCCGCCACGGCCGCGCAGGCCCGAGGCCTTCATCTCGTTGATGATCCAGTCGCGGCCCTTGTCGATGATCCCCTTGGTGCCATCCCAGGCGCCCCTACGGCGCGCGCCCTCGAGGCCCCAATCATGCAGGCCGTAGAGGTTCTTGAAGATGCGGTCCTTGTCGTCGAGCATAACAAAAACTTTCCGAACATCACCGATTGGCTTGGGAGTACGCGAGCCCGGCAGCGCAGCCGCCGAACACGATGGCCCACAACAGGCTGGATTCCAGCGTGGCGCTCAGGCCGTAACGCTGCAGCAGGAACATAAAGCCGGCCGCGACAACGGTGTGCAGCGCGATCGTGCGCCAGACCTTCATCGCAACCGCCCTCCCGTCTTCCTGCCCGTTCGCCTGCACCTGAAAGCCCCGCATCAGGTGGTTTCCTTCAGCGTCGTCGGCCCGCCTGCGGGCGCCGAGAACTGACGGTCGATCTGCGGGCCCGGCTTCGGCGGATTGCCGGCGGCAAAGCCGTCGAGCACCTTGCCGAAGCTTTCCTTGGTCAGGTCCTCATAGGTGTCCTTCCAGATCAAGACCATCGGCGCGTTCACGCAGGCACCGAGGCACTCGACCTCTTCCCAGGAAAAGTTGCCGTCCTTCGACAGCTGGAACGGATCGTGATGGATGCGATGCTGGCAGACCTCGATCAGATCGGCCGCGCCGCGCAGCCGGCACGGCGTGGTGCCGCACACCTGCACATGCGCCTTCTTGCCGACCGGCGAGAGCTGGAACATGGTGTAGAACGTCGCGATCTCCAGCATGCGGATATGCGGCATCTCGAGCAGGTCGGCGACGGCGCGGATCGCCGCTTCCGAGACCCAGCCCTCGTTCTGCTCCTGCGCGCGCCACAGGATCGCGATCGCGGCCGAAGCCTGGCGGCCCGGCGGATATTTCTCGATCTGCTTCTTGGCCCAGGCCAGATTCTCCTCCGTGAACTTAAAGCTCGCGGGCTGCAGTTCCTTCGGGGCAAGGCGGCGGACGGACATCGATCAAACTCTCAATTGGCGCGCGGTTCGGATGCGGACATCGTCACCGGTCGACCTCGCCGAACACGATGTCCAGCGAGCCCAGGATGGCGGAAACGTCGGCCAGCAGATGGCCCTTGCAGATGTGATCCATCGCCTGCAGATGGGCGAAGCCCGGCGCGCGGATCTTGCACTTGTAGGGCTTGTTGGTGCCGTCGGCGACGAGGTAGACGCCGAACTCGCCCTTCGGCGCCTCGACCGCGGCGTAGACCTCGCCGGCCGGCACGTGGACGCCCTCGGTGTAGAGCTTGAAGTGATGGATCAGCGCTTCCATCGAGCGCTTCATCTCGCCACGGCGCGGCGGCGCGATCTTGTTGTCCTCGACCACGACGGGGCCCTGCCCGTCGGGCGCTTTGAGCTTCTGGATGCACTGCTTCATGATGCGCACCGACTGGCGCATCTCTTCCATGCGGATCAGGTAGCGATCGTAGCAGTCGCCGTTCTTGCCGATCGGAATGTCGAAATCCATCTCGGCGTAGCACTCATAGGGCTGCGACTTGCGCAGGTCCCAGGCCGCGCCCGAGCCGCGCACCATCACGCCGGAGAAGCCCCACTCCCAGGCTTCCTTCAGCGGCACCACGCCGATGTCGACGTTGCGCTGCTTGAAGATGCGGTTGCCGGTCAAAAGCCGGTCGAGGTCGTCGACGACTTTAAGGAACGGATCGCACCACGCCTCGATATCGTCGATCAGCTTCGGCGGCAGGTCCTGATGCACGCCGCCGACACGAAAGAACGCCGCGTGCATGCGCGAGCCCGAGGCGCGCTCGTAGAACACCATCAGCTTTTCGCGCTCTTCAAAGCCCCACAGCGGCGGGGTCAGCGCGCCGACGTCCATTGCCTGCGTCGTGACGTTGAGCAGATGCGACAGGATGCGGCCGATCTCGCAATAGAGCACCCGGATCAACTGGCCGCGGCGCGGCACCGTGATTCCGAGCAGCTTTTCCGCCGCGAGGCAGAATGCGTGCTCCTGGTTCATCGGCGCGACATAGTCGAGCCGGTCGAAATACGGAATCGCCTGCAGGTAGGTCTTATGCTCGATCAGCTTCTCGGTGCCGCGGTGCAGCAGGCCGATATGCGGATCGACGCGCTCGACGACTTCGCCGTCGAGCTCCAGCACGAGGCGCAAAACGCCGTGCGCCGCCGGATGCTGCGGACCGAAATTGATGGTGAAGTTACGCAGATTTTGCGGCTGTTCATTCATGGCTTCGGCTCCGCCTTGGCCTTCTCGTCGCCGGGCAGCGGATAGTCCGCGCCTTCCCAGGGCGAAAGGAAATCGAAGTTGCGGAATTCCTGGTTGAGCCGGACCGGCTCGTACAGCACCCGCTTTTCCTGGTCGTCGTAGCGAACCTCGACGAAGCCGGTGAGCGGGAAGTCCTTGCGCAGCGGATGGCCGTCGAAGCCGTAATCCGTCAGCAGACGGCGCATGTCCGGATGGCCGGTGAAGATCACGCCGTAGAGGTCGTAGGTCTCGCGCTCGAACCAGTCGGCGCCCGGGAAGACGCTGATGATCGACGGCACCTGCGTGGTCTCGTCGGCCTGCCCGCGCAGCCGGATGCGGGTGTTCAGCGTCGGCGACAGCAGGTGGTAGACGACGTCGAAGCGCTTCTCGCGGCTCGGATAGTCGACCGCGGTGACGTCGGTGATGTTGACGAAACGGCAGCCGGCGTCGTCGCGCAGAAACGTCACGACGTCCACGATTCTGCCAATCTCGACCTCGATAGTAAGTTGATTGAACGCGACCGAGTGCGCCGTGGCGGCGCCCGGAAGCGCGCTCACGATCGTCTGCCCAAGGGCGTCGAGCTTGCCGTCGTCCATGCCTGAAACCTTAGCGTTCGATGGTGCCGATACGGCGAATCTTCTTTTGCAGCAGCAGCACGCCGTAAAGCAGCGCTTCCGCCGTGGGCGGGCAGCCCGGCACGTAGATGTCGATCGGCACGATGCGGTCGCAGCCACGCACCACCGAGTAGGAGTAGTGGTAGTAGCCGCCACCATTGGCGCAGGAGCCCATCGAGATGACGTAGCGCGGCTCCGGCATCTGGTCGTAGACCTTGCGCAGCGCGGGCGCCATCTTGTTGGTCAGCGTGCCTGCGACGATCATCACGTCGGACTGCCGCGGCGAGGCACGGGGTGCAAAGCCGAACCGCTCGACGTCGTAGCGCGGCATCGAGACCTGCATCATCTCGACCGCGCAGCAGGCGAGACCGAAGGTCATCCACATCAGGGAGCCGGTGCGCGCCCAGGTGATGAGGTCATCGGCGGCCGCGACGAAGAAGCCCTTGTCGGACAGCTCGTGATTGACCTCGAGGAAAAACGGATCATTGGCGCCGACCGGCTTGCCGGTCGACGGATCGAGAATACCCCGCGGCGCCATCGCGACATCAGGTTTGGCGATCGCCGGCTGCGAGGATGCGGCGGTGGGGCTCAATCCCATTCGAGCGCGCCTTTCTTCCATTCATAAGCGAACCCGACCGTCAGCACGGCCAGGAAGACCATCATCGACCAGAAGCCGGTCGCACCGAGCTTTCCAAACGCCACGGCCCAAGGGAAAAGGAACGCCACTTCGAGGTCGAAGATGATGAAGAGGATCGCCACCAGATAGAAGCGGACGTCGAACTTCATGCGGGCGTCGTCAAAAGCGTTGAATCCGCATTCATAGGCGGACAGCTTTTCCGCGTCCGGCGACTGGAACGCGACCAGGAACGGCGCGATCAGGAGCGCCAGGCCGATCAGGCTGGCAACTCCGACAAAAACCACAAGTGGAAGGTAATTCTGCAGGATGCCGGTCATCGGCGAGGCCTTCTTGCTGCGGTTTCGGACGTCCCGCAGATTCGTTGATTGGAATTGTTCTTGCAGGCTTTAGCGCAGCGCAACAGAGGGCGCAAGACAAGCAATTTTGACGCTTTTACCGTCGTTCCGCCGGGGCTCTTGGCCGCATCGGGCGGATGCGCATGCCTCAATGGCCAACGCTGCCGCGGTCATCCGGTGCCCTGCAACCTCGCCATATCAGCCCAGCTCTCGTTCGGAAGCGAGCATCTCGGCGGCCGTGGCGGTCGAGACGCCAATGTGTCCAAGCAGCAGGTTAGGATCCCCCGGTCCGTACTTGTTCCAGCGAGCGAGGATCCCCCGGCCGCCGGCTCGGATGGCTATCTGCGGAGGACCATGTGGGCCGGGAGCAGGTCTGCCCGGCGCTTGTCCGGGCAGTGTTGTGGGGGGCCAGAGCAGCCGAAGACAGGAAATCGCCGGCCTGGCGCGGCCGGTGCAATAGGACCGTCGCGGCCCGGACCTCACCCCGGTCACTCGCGGCCCGCCGGGGGGCGAATTGCCACGCTGCTGGCCGCCGGTCAGCCTCGGCGGCGATGCGGCGGATATCCCCAGAAAAGTCCGGTTTGACCGACGCCGGTATCGCAGGCGAGCTAGGCGTCCATGAATGCCAGCAGGTCGGCCATCAGGCGCGCGCTGTGGGTCAGCGGCAGTGCGTGCGGCGCGCCCTCATAGACGGCGAGCTTGCTTCCCCTGATCAATCTTGCCGTCTTCGCGCCGGTCAGCTCGAGCGGTGCGCTGGCGTCCTTGTCGCCATGCACGATCAGGGTCGGGCGATCGATGTCCCTCGCAGCAGTGCGCAGATCGGCAAAGGAGATGGTCTTGCGGCAGGCCAGCGCCACCGGCAGTGGCACGCTCAGCATCATCTCCCTGACCCAGGCCCGCGTGGCCTCTGGCGTGTCGGGCATGAAGAACGGCGCCTCGTTCTCGCCCATCCATTTCGGGAAGTCCTGCGCGATCGCGGCATTCTGGGCATCGATCATCGCTCGCGGCACCGCGTCCGGATTGTCCTCGTTCTGGACCAGATACGGCGTGGTCGGCGCCACCAGCACCAGCCGCGCGATACGGTCCGCGCCGTGACGCGCCAGATAGTTCACCGCCTCGATCGATCCCATCGAATGCGCGACGATCGTGACGTCGTGCAGATCGCGCTGCTCGATCACGGCGGCGACGTCGTCGGTCAGCGTGTCGAGATCGTATCCGGTCGCCGGCATATCGGAGCGGCCATGGCCGCGCCGGTCCGGCGCGACGCAGCGATAGCCCTTGGCATTCAGCGCCACGATCTGGCTGCCCCAGATGCTCGAATTGAATGTCCAGGCGGCAAGCAGCAGCACCGGCTTGCCCGAGCCCCAATCCTGTACGAACAGCTTTGTGCCGTCGCGGGCGGTCGCATCATGCGGTTGGCTAACCATCGCGTGTCTCCCTTTGCGCATCGACCGACAACATCGCGGCCGATCAGCGACCATCGCAAAGGGAGATCGCGCGCGCGATTACGCGTCAGGTCATCGCGCGCCTGATGTCAGGCCGGGCTCACGTGAGCTTGCCGGTATATTTCTCCAGCGCCGCCCAGGCGTCCGCGCCGTAGGTCTTCTGCCATTGGGTGTAGAAGCCGGCCTTCACCAGCGCCGCCCTGAACTGCACCGGATCGGGCTTGTTGAAGGTCATGCCCTTCCCGGTCAGCTCGGCCTGCAACGAGCGGTCCATCTCGATCAGGTCCGCACGCTCCTTCACCGCCGCCGCGTCGAAGGCGGTGTTGATGAGCTCGAGCAGATCGGGCGGCAGGCCCGCCATCGCGCGGCGGTTGCCGATGATCCAGTAGCCGCTCCAGCAATGGTTCGACAGCGCGCAGTATTTCTGCACCTCGTAGAGCTTGCCGGTCGAGACCTGCGCCAGCGGGTTCTCCTGCCCTTCGACGATGTGGGTCTGCAGCGCCGAATACAGCTCGCTGTAGGAGATGCTCGACGGCAGCGCGCCGAGGCCGGAGAACAGTGAGGTCAGGAGTGCGGTCACGGGCACGCGGATCTTGAAACCCTTGAGATCATCGACGCTGCCGAGCTGTCGGCTCGACGACGAGGTGATCTGGCGGAATCCGTTGTCCCAAATCTTCTTCAACGGCACCAAGCCGGTCTTGGCGATCGCCTCGCGCACGGTATCGCCGACACCGCCGTCCATCGCCGCCCAGACTTGGTCGTAGGTCTGGAACGCGAAGCCGATGCTCGGCAGTCCGGAAAGCGGCACCAGGATCGACAGGGTCAGGCTCGGCGCAGCCATCAAGTCGATACCGCCGGCCCGGACCTGCGACAGCATCTCCGGATCGCCGCCGAGCTGGCTATTGGCAAACACCGTGATGTTGACCCGGCCGGACGATTGCGCGCCGACCGCCTTGGCGGCCTCGGTCAGACGAATTGTCAGCGGGTGGGTTTCCGGAGTGTTGACGCCGAGCTTGAAGTCGAACTCGGCAGCGGCAAGGACTCGTTTGCCAAACAGCGTGGCGGCGACTGCGCCAGAGCCGGTTCCCAGCAGGCCCCGGCGGGTCATTTTCATTGTTTTCATTATTGTTTTTCTCCCGAGCGCGTTCCGCGCCTGGAGCCAGTTTCAGCCCTCCGGCTCTGTGACGCAAGGCACGGTGAAACCAATCGACCTGTGGCACGAAACCATTTCCGGGAACTCACGAAACGATCCGGAAACAGATGGGGCTTACCAGTAGCTGCCATAGACGGCGCATAGACGCCCGGAGGCGACCATGAACCACTCGATCCATTCAGCCGATCGCGCGACCCACCTCAAGATTGTGGTGGTTGCCCTTATTGCGGCGATCGGGATTGCAGCTTTCGGCATTTCGGCCCGCAACAACGCGGATTTCACCCAGACGGCTCAGACCACCCAGGTCGTCAAGGCCGGCAAGCCGGTGGCGGTCACCTCGTCGGGCACCTCGACCGTCCGCTAAGGTTGCTCCAGGCTTTCGCAAACAGGATGGCCGCCTTCGGGCGGCCTTTTCGTTGTCCGCGGCCGAACTGAACCAGCTGTCCCGTTCCGGCGCATGCCGCGAAAAGCAAACGACCGCGACCGAACGACGGCCTTAGGCCTCACCAGCCCCGCAGGCGGCCCGACCAAGCCGAAATTCCCACCAACTCCCTCCTCCGCTACCGGCGTCAACCGAATTGCGCGCCTGAGACCCGGTCGGCCGCCGCGCCAGGCGGCGCGGCACGATCGCTGCCCCTTGGAGACCGTCTCCCCCCGCTCGCGCCCCGATGCGGGACAGGCAGAGTTTGGAGGTTTGCGATGTCCGTCACCAACCACGCCCCGCCGGCCGCCGGCATCACCGACTACGTTGCGATCGCCAGACCCGACCACTGGATCAAGCATGTGCTGATCATTCCCGGCGTCGCGTTTGCGCTGATCATGTCGCAGACCGGGCCGATCGAGCTTGCAACGCTCGCCGAGCGCCTGATCATCTGCCTGTTGGTTGCGATGGCGCTGTCGTCGGCCAACTACACCATCAATGAATGGCTCGACGCGCCGTTCGAAGCGATGCATCCGACCAAGCGGACGCGCCCCGCGGTGCAGACCGCGATGTCGCCGACCGTCGTGCTGGCGCAATACGTCGTGCTGACCACCGTCGGCATCTGGGCCGCAAACCGGCTCGGCTACGCCTTCGCCGCCACTGCGACCGTGTTTGCGGTGTTCGGCGTGATCTACAATGTGCGTCCGATCCGCGCCAAGGACCGCGCCTTCGTCGACGTCATTGTCGAGTCCCTCAACAATCCGCTGCGCTTCCTGTTCGGCTGGTTCGCCGTGGTGCCGAGCATCGCACCGCCGGTGTCGATCCTGCTCGCCTATTGGTTCGGCGGCGCCTTCCTGATGGCGGCCAAACGGGTCTCCGAGCACCGCGCGATCGTCGAGGCCGGCGGCACCGCCAACCTCGCAGCCTACCGGCCCTCCTTCGCGGTCTATACCCATTCTAGCCTGGTCACGAGCTGTCTGGTCTGCGCCCAGGGTTTTGCCTTCATGATGGCGATCTTTCTGCTGAAATATCGCATCGAATATCTCGTCGTCGTGCCGATGCCGATCGCGCTGTTCGCATCCTATATGCGGCTGGCGCTGACGCCGGATTCCGCCGCGGCACGGCCGGAGGAACTGATGCGGCAGCCGGCGATGTTGATCGCGGCCGGTGTCACCATGGCGCTGTTCGGCGTGCTGACCTTCGTCGACCTGCCCTGGCTGAACAGCCTGACGAGCTCCGACCTGATCCGTCTCGGCGGGATCCGCTGACCATGTCGATCGCAACGCCGTTCGAGACGCCGAAGGCCAATGGCGGTGTCGTCGCCGTGGCGCTGCTGTTCGCAGCGTTGCTGGTGCTGCTGGATGGTCCGATCTGGCTGGTGAAGCTGGTGCCGACCCAGGACGGGCCGGTGCATCTGGCGCAGGCTGACCTGATCGCCCGCTTCGGCTTGGGCGGCACGCTCGAGGGGCCGGCGGCGTCATTCTACCAGTGGAATCCGCGGATCGAGCCGAACTCGGCGATCTATCTCCTGCTCGCCGCGCTGATCCGGCTGACCGGCGATGCGCTGGTCGCCAACAGCCTGTTCCTCAGCCTCTATGGCCTCATCTGGATCGTCGCGGCATTCGTGGCAAGCCGCGCGGAGACCGAGCATCCGCTGCTGCCGGCGCTGTTATTGCTGCCGATCGCCTTCGGCGTCTTCATCCATTGGGGTTTCTACAATTTCGCGCTCGGCATTCCGCTGTTCCTGTTGTTCGCAAGCTTCTGGCGCGCCCTCGACGGACGCCGCGACGCGCTGGCCTTCGTGGCGACCGCGCTGTTTCTCACCGCGCTCTACCTCACTCACATCACCTCGGTCGTCGCAGCCTGTCTGTTGCTCGCCGCTGACGGCATCGCGCGCGCTGTGGCGACCTTTGAACGGGATGGCGCCGGGGCTGCCGTGCAGCGATTGCTGCGCGATGGCGCATGGGCTGCCGCGGCGGCGCTGCCGGTGCTGCTGCTGATCGCAGGCTTCCTCTCGGCCTACCAGAACATCGCCGGCGAGACTGCCAGCACCGAAAGCGGAATCGCCCAGATCATCCGCCGCATCGTGGCGGCGACCTACCTCTTCACCTTCACCTGGTGGGAGGTGATTGCGCTTGCGCCCGTGCTCGGCGCGATCGTGCTGGCAGGTTTCATCGCGCTGCGGAGCTTCCGTTCCGGCGACCTGCTGTGGCCGATCTTCTTCGTCCTCGTGCTGGCGCTGTCGTTGCTCAATCTGAAGACCGGCTCGGCGCTGCTGTCGGAGCGCCTTGCGCCCTATAGCGGGATCGCCATCGTGCTCGCGATCGCAAGTCGCCAGCCCGCTCCGGGGCTGGCCCGCGCGCTCTGCCTCGCGGCCTTGTCCGGGCTGATCGGGCAGACCGCGGTCCGCGCCGTCGCCTACAAGAGCTGGGCGCCGACGCTGGAGAGCGAACTCGCCGCCGGCCGCGACAATCCCGGCGCGAGCTTTGCCAATGCCGATCTGATCACCCAGCGCGACAGCCATTTGTTCGCCTGGCGCATCCGCCCGACGCTGCATGCGGCGCAGACCGCCGCGCTTGCAGGCCGCGGCGTCGGCCTGTCGTCGCCGCTGCCGTCGACACGCTATTTCGGCTATTTCCCGCTGCAATATGTCGAGGCGCGCGATTTCATGCGCGCCACGGCCGATTGGCAGGACACGCCCGACGTTGCCTCGGTGACAAAATTCCGCGCCGCCAGCCATGGCGCGCCGCAGGTCCTGATCGTCTCGCGCTCCGATCAGGATGGAGTGGCCTTTGCCGCCAGGTTCGGCTACGGCGATTGCAGGACCACCGAGACCGGCGCGCGCGAGATCGACGTGTGCAAGGTCGCAACCCGGCTGAGCGCCGCGAATGACTGAGCCTCGCCCGCCCTGCGAAACCATTACAATGCCGCAGGATGCTTCCCGCTTTGACGGATCGCACACGCTGCTCGGACTGCCGACGTCGCTGCCCCTGGTGCTCGACCTCGACGGCACGCTGATCAAGGGCGACCTGCTCTATCTCAGCTTCTTCTCGATCCTGCGCCGCAATCCGCTGATCGTCGCATCATGCGCCGCCTGGCTGACGCGCGGCCGCGCGGCGTTGAAGCGCCAAGTCGCGCTGCGCCAGCGCATCGACTGGAGTCGGATCGAGCTGCATCAGGACATCGTCGCGCTGGCCGAGCGCGAGAAAGCCGCCGGCCGCCGCATCGTGCTGGCGACCGCAGCCGACGCCTTGCTCGCGGACCGGCTGGCATCGCGCCTGCCCTGGATCGACCAGGTGCTCGCCTCCGACGGCGCGCACAACCTCAAGGGCGCCAACAAGGCCGACCTGCTGCGCAAGACCTTTCCGGAGGGCTTCATCTACGCCGGCGACAGCGCATCCGACCTTGCAGTCTGGGCGCATGCGGCCGGCGTGATCACCGTCAATGCACGGCAGCGCGTGCGCGCCGACGCTACCGGGCTCGGCAAGCCGACGCTGCATTTGCCGGGCCGCGCGGCAGCGGCGAAATCTTAACCGCGTCCTAACACGGTCGTTCGATTGCGATCCGCTCCGCGATCCTGGTTTTAAAAATTGTTCCCTATGGTCGGCGTCAACAGGGGCGCAGGCCACAATGAATTTACAGCAACAAGTCATTTCGACCGGCTTCAAGATTACCTGCACGGACTGCGGCAGCCTGGCGATCAGGATCGCCGATCCGGCGCACGCGTCCGGCGACACCATCATCGAATGCCGCCGCTGCAGCGCGGTGCGCGGCACGGTCGCCGACCTGCACATCCTGGCGCGGCGCGGCCGCGACCTGTTCGAATTCTAACCCCGGCGACGCCGATGCTGTCAGACCCGAAAGCGACCATGCAGAGCGACGTTCCCATGGACACGGTCTGGTCGATCCTGGAGGCCGCCAACGAATTGGGCGACACCCACACGGTCGACGCCTGCCGTCGCGTGATCGACGCGAATTTGCGCGGCGATACGCCGGGACAATCCGACCTGGAGGCGGTCGCCGCATTCTTTGCCTGATCACGGCAACGTGCGGCCCTCGACGACTTCAATACGGCACTGCGATGACCGAGCGCCGGATAGAAACAGACCAACACAGACCGAGACGTCGCATAACTTTGCTTAACTTGCATCGGCCGAGGCCGGCTGGCTAGCTGCCACCAGCTTTCGATTCGGACGGACCGATGCAATTGACGCGCAATGACCTGGCCGTCGGGGCCACGATCGCTGGGTTCTTCGTCCTCAGCGTCGCCTCGATGATCGCCTGCGGGCACGCGTTCCCGGCGATGCATGTCTGGCGATCCCACCTCACGGCGCAGGCGGTGCTTGGCACCGCGATCATGGTCGCGTTCATCCCGGCATTCGTCGCGGGACGATTCAGCTTCGGCTATCTGCTGAGCTTATCGCTGCTATCGGCCGTGTTCGGCTTCGTCTGGCTCAGCTTCTTCAGCGCATTCGATTATCCGCACGCGACCGCCCGCTGGGCCATGATCGCCGCACTGGCCGCAGCGATGGTCCCCCTGATGGTCCAGACTGTTCCGCTCTGGCGGCCCAACCTGTCCGATGCGGCCCTCAAGCGGATCGCCATCGTACTGCTGGTGTCGTCGTTTGCGGTGCTGATCGGCGACATCTCCTACGGGGCCAATTTCGGCAATCCCTACGGCGCGGCGCGGAACGCCGTGGCGCGGCCGGCGCTGTTGAACTATCTGACTGGAATCATCATCGGCGCAGTGCTGCCCTATCTGTTCGCGCATTTGGCGTCGCGCCGGCAATGGCTGCCGGCCGCCGGTGTGCTGCTGATTGCGCTCGGCTTCTATCCGGTCGTCAACAACAAAACGGTGCTGCTGTTGCCGCTCTGGCTGCCGTTTCTGTTCTGGCTGTTCAGCCGGTTCGACCCGCGGCTGGCCACGGTGCTCGCCTTCGTCATTCCGATGCTCATCGGCCTGGTGGCGTTCGTCGTTCTCGGCGCCGACAAGAACTATGTCGTGTTCAGCGCCATCAATCTGCGCTTCATCGCGACCCCGTCGCTCGCGCTCGATCAATATGCCGACTTTTTCGCGCATCATGAGCTCACGCGGTTCTGTCAGATCGCCGTGCTGCGCCACCTGATCGCCTGCCCGTATGGCGAGCTCGGCCCAACGCTCGGCGCGGTCTATCGCGACGGCAATTTCAACGCCTCCTTCCTCGCCACCGAAGGCATCGCCTCGGTCGGCCTTGCGCTTGCGCCGGTATCGGCCTTGATCTGCGGCCTGATCCTGGCGGTGGGGTCGATGGTCTCGCGGCACCTGTCACCGCGCTTCATCGCGGTATCGTCAGGCATCGCCGTGCAGACGGTCATGAACGTGCCGCTCACCACCGGCCTGCTGTCGAACGGCATCGCGCTGCTGTTCCTGCTGTGGTGGCTGACGCCCGAATGGCAAACGGCAGCTTCGCAAAGTCGAGAGCAGGCAGCGCAGGCCGGTCTCGCCGCCCGATCGTTCCGTTTCGACCAGGCGCGCCGTCGGGCCAAAGGAGCTTGCGAACAATGAGCGGCCGAAAAGTCACGCTGCCGTCCGTTGTGACACTTCTCAAAAGTGGCACCGATCAGGGGAACTACACCCCGGTCATTCGCCGCGGACGCGATCGCCCTAGGGTTGCAAGTTCAAGCGGTTGCAAAAAGCAGGTCCCACTGCAACGGTCTCACCTGCTATCAATCTCCGGCGGTCGCTGTCCGTCTTGGGTTGGCATCAAGAATCGGGGTCATCCAGCGATGTCGTAGGAGTTTTGAGTGAATGAATTTGTGCTGGGCAGGATGGAAGCTCTGGCCCCGCTTGTAATGATAGCTGCGGGTTTCATGCTGGTGCTGTCTGGACTAATCAGCAGATCACGGCAAAGGCGATTTGAAGCGGAGCAGGAACAAGAGCAACCGAAACCGTCCCGACCGCAAATGGCGCCACTCCCTCGATTGCTTTCCGCTGAACGTTCGAACAGGAACAATCCAGACACCAGCTAAGTATTGCGGTGCGCGACCCTACTCACGACACCCAGCCGGCTCAGCCGCGGCGTGAAGCGCAGCGCCACCTCCTCGCCGGTCTCGATCGACTCATAGAGCGCCGAGATCAGCTCCAGGCTCTTGCGGCCCTCGAGCCCGTCGACCAGCGCCGCGCGCTGGTTCTCCAGGCAGTCGACCACGTGATGATAGTAGGCCTGGTGGCCGAAGCCGTAGACGTTGGGCGGGTTGACCGAGAACTTCTCCACCACGTCCTTGTCCGATGGCAGCTCGTTGACGAAGCGCCAGTGCCGGATCTGGTTGACGGCAAACCCAGAAATCTCGACCGTGCCCTTTTCGCCGAGGATCGACAGCGAGCCCTCGAGATCGGTCGGACGCGCCGCGGTGGTCGCCTCGATGATGCCGAGCGCGCCGTTGCGGAACTTGAGCGTCGCGACCGCCGTGTCCTCGGTTTCGATGTTGGCCAGCGCCGTCGCCGCGCGTGCATGCACGCTAACGACGTCGCCGAAGAACCACTCCAGCATGTCGACATGGTGACTGGCCTGATTGGTCAGCACGCCGCCGTCATAGGCCCAGGTGCCGCGCCAATCGTCCTGGTCGTAATAGGCCTGGTCGCGGCACCAGCGCACCCGGACCGTCCCCAGGATCAGCTTGCCGAAGCGGCCGGCGTCGAGCGCCTCGCGCGCCTTGACCACCGGCACGTTGAAGCGGTTCTGCTTGACGATGAACATCTTGACGCCGGCCTCGTCGCAGGCCCGGATCATGTCGTCGGCATCCTGCAGCCGCAGTGCCATCGGCTTCTCGACCACGACATGCTTGCCGGCCCTCGCGCAGGCGATCACATGCGCGGGATGCAGCCCGCTCGGCGTCAAAACCGCAACCGCATCGATATCCTTGCGCGCCAGGAACTCGTCCATGTCGTAATGAGCCGGGACGCCGAACCTGCCGGCAACCACATCGGCGCGCGCGCGAATCGGATCGCAGACCGCGACCAGGCTCGCCCCCGCGATGTGATTGCCACCCAGGAGATCGGAGTGACGCTTGGCGATACGCCCGCATCCGAGCAGGCCAAATCTGATCATCGCAAACTGCTACCATTTGAAAAATATGAGGACCAGCGCGACTATCAAAACTGGCGAAAAGCCAAGCAACATAGATCCCCAAAAATGCAGCTCTTTTCGAGCAGTCGCACGCCCACCCATTGGCTCACTCCAACCTTCACTCAAATACTCGCTCAGAGTTCCCCGCCAAACCAAGACCTACGTGAACTCCGTAATAATACGGGCACTCTTCGCAAAAACTACGAGCTGGTGTTTCAAGCTATATTCAGCAACTATCGAGACGCTATACAGGTTGCTCCAAATAGAAGCCACGACCAAATTACCCCCTTGCATGATTATTGCGCTCATCCTCGCTGCTGCAGTTGTTATCGGACTTCTCGTAGTTTCCTGTTTGATCGCGTATCGAATGGGTGTGCGCGAAGGTCGAGAGAAAGGCCTGTCCGAATCCTACCAACTCTATGGTGGGTTACGGCGCACGGGCGAGGCTCTGCGATCTGAAGATCCCCAAAAAAGTGCCGCCCTTTAAGTCGTTCAGTGCTCGAGTGACGATCGGCTCCACCTTCTACTCTTTGGCTGCAAGTGGGGTTTCTCTACCTGATCCCAGCACAGTGGCCCGATCATCGGATCCGTGGAACCTTCCAAGGCAATGCCTCGCCACTGTTGTGAAGTACCCTCTTGATCGGCTCCAATCAGCCCGTCTGTATGAGGACGATAGACCTCTAGGCCCGCCAAATAGCGACCCGCGGGACGTCTGGTCCAAAGGCCGCGGCCTGTATAAGCTCTGCCGCCTTGAGAACGACACTGCTCCTGTCCTCATGTTTTCATCCAGTAACAATAGCGACCCTAGGACAAACGGGCACAAATATCGCCTAGAGCGACCCCATATTTTAGGAGCATAGTCATGAGGATTTCGACTCGGGCCATCGTAATTGCGGCCCTTGCTCTCAATCTGATTTCGATCGGGTTATCTGAAATTCAACGGAGGCAGCTGATGCAGACAGGCATCGAGGCCACCTTCGAATTGCGCAATATTGAACGGCAACGCTTGGCACAGCAGACGGTTGAATTGGACCGGACATACAAACTGATCAACGAGATCAACACCCGAGTTAGCAATCTCGAAGCCGAAATTCAAAAGGCGAGGTAAAAGGCGGGATAACGTGAACGAATTGATCCTGGCCTCGCTCAACGGCGTAGCCCCTTATGTGATGATTGCTATCGGCGTCGTGCTCGTTTTGACCGGCCTAATCGCCCGATCGCGGCAGAAGCGATTTGAGGTAGACCAAGGCCAAGAAGAGTTGGGGTTGCCAAGACCGCACGTCGCACCACTTCCACATCTGCTTTCACCTGAACGAAAAAAAGAACCGGACGATAGTTGAGGTGCCGGTGTTCTTTAAGTCGTGCAGCGCGCAGGTCACACTCGGTTCGACCTTAACCCGTCTTAAGTCGATGCGACGATCAGTCATCCGAAAGGGTTAAATCGGTGCTGCTGCTGACCTCCCTCCTCATTCCGCTTTTCTGCGCAGCGCTGCTTTGCTTCTGTTCGTACCTGACCTATCGGCTCGGTCTCAGCGAAGGGCGGCAACGCGGCATGTCGGAAGCATATAGCTTCTATGTGTCGGCCGGCGCTCTTAAGGAGGACCAGCCCTCGGACAGGCAGCGCGAGCCTTCGAGCACGCATATCGTGATCGGCTCAATGCTGTTCGCTCTAGCGTCGTGCGCGTTCCTTGCCATGATACCTCCGAAGCCGGTCGATTACAGCTTGCACGGCGTATTCCGACGCTGGCAGGGCCATGCATGGGTTATGGTCGTAAAATACCCGATCCTGCAGCTGCGAGAGGCGAAGCTCTACGAGGACGGGGTTCTGATCGGCCCCGCAAACAGCGATCCGCAGGAAATCTCTGCGAAGGGCCGCGGCCTCTACCGGCTCTACAAGGAAGAGGATGAAAGCGCGCCAATACTGATGTTCTCGACAAGCGACAACAGCGACCCAAACACCAACGGCAGAAAGTATCGGCTCGATTGAGGCGGCCTCAGTTCATCTTGCTGGCCGCTCGGCGCTCTGGCCCAGCAGCTTTTATGGTGACGGCCCGTACACCAAGAGCAGCGCAAACCAGGACTTCGCCGAAGTCCGCAAACTCGCTTTCGGGCCGGCCGAAGTGCGGCAACTCCAGGACATGCGGCGTTCCAGCGCGGTCGAGGGTGACGTCGGCGGCGCGACGGGCGAGGATCAGTCCAACAAGATGGCAAAAACGGTCGACCGCAACGAGAAGCTGCGCGAGACTTAGAACCCGGTGAACGTCGGTAGCGCCCGCCGATTTGATCAAGCGCCCATCATCAGGGCGAAGCTGCTGGAGGAACAGAAAGGGGCGAAAGTACTTCCGCGAAGCCCCAAGAAATACTCTTGGGAACCGATATTTCTGCTAAGTTATTGAAACAACTGGCGCGAGAGACGGGACTCGAACCCGCGGCCTCCGCCGTGACAGGGCGGCGCTCTAACCAACTGAGCTACTCCCGCGGATGCTGATCATCGGACTGATCCGCGCAGGACCGAGGGCATAAAGGCCCGCATCCCGTTAGTCAAGGACGTTCCGGACCCCTGCACGGCACCGCCGATTTTACGCTGTGGGACGCACATTGTCGGCTATTTTCAGGGGAAACGGTGGTGTCAGCAAAGCCCCGAATCAAATAAGGCCTGATACGTCTGGGTTTCCTGTGGCCGGCCCGGCGCTGCCCGTCCCCAGAACTGGCGGCTTTCAGGACTTTTCCGGTCACGTTTTCCCGACGCGAACGGCGCGCCATTCGCGTGAAAGCAGCAATCCAGCCATTCAGCAAAGAGGAGGGCCACACATGGCGAAGAAAGCAGCGACCCCGGCGACGATCACGCTGAAGCACCTGGCGGCGGCCATCGCCGAAGAGCAGGAACTGTCCAAGAAGCAGGCCGAGGCGATCCTGACCGACATGGTCACCCGGATCACCAAGCACCTCAAGAAGGGCGAGCGCATCAGGATCGTCGGCCTCGGTATCCTCCAGGTCCGCAAGCGCGCCGCCCGCATGGGCCGCAACCCGGCGACCGGCGAGCAGATCCAGATCAAGGCGAGCAAGAAGGTCGCCTTCCGCGCCGCCAAGGAGTTGAAGGAAGCGATCTAGCGGCTTTGCTCTCCCTTGATCTCAGCGCCATTCCGGCTCGTGCGCGGCCCCGGAGTGGCGCTTTTCTGTTATAGCTCTGTCTCCTGATGCATCCTGCCTGCGCGAACCAAACCCGCCCGGGCGCATTATTCCCGTCCCCTCTCCTTGCGCGGTCTTCATGCTGGCACCGGCCCTCGACTTCAAGCACACCGTCACCGAGCGCTTCCTGCGCTATGTCGTGATCGACACCCAGTCCGACCCGGATTCCCCCACCACGCCCTCCACCGAGAAGCAGAAGAATCTCGGCCGCCTGCTGGTCGCCGAATTGCAGGCGATGGGGATATCGGACGCGCATCTTGATGCGCACGGCTACGTCTATGCGACGATCCCGGCCAACACCGACAAGGCGGTGCCGGTGATCTGCTTCTGCTCGCACATGGACACCTCGCCGGATTGCACCGGCAAGAACGTCAAGCCGCAAATCGTGAAGGACTACCGCGGCGGCGACATCGTGCTGCCCGCCGACGCCTCGCAGGTGATCCGCGCCGCCGAGCACGAGGCGCTGGCCGACCAGATCGGCAACGACATCGTCACGACCGACGGCACCACCCTGCTCGGCGCCGACAACAAGGCCGGCCTCGCCGAGATCATGGACGCCGCGCATTTCCTGGTCACCAACCCGCAGGTGAAGCACGGCACCATCAAGATCCTGTTCACGCCGGACGAGGAGATCGGCCGCGGCGTCGACAAGGTCGACATCAAGAAGCTGGGCGCCGATTTCGGTTACACCATGGACGGCGAAACCGCGGGCCATATCGAGGACGAGACCTTCTCGGCCGACGGCGCCAGCATCATCATCGAAGGCCTCGCGACCCATCCGGGCTTCGCCAAGGGCAAGATGGAGCACGCGATCAAGATCGCGGCCGCGATCGTCGATCGCCTGCCGAAGGACACCTGCTCGCCGGAGACCACCGAGGGCAAGGAAGGTTTTCTGCATCCGGTCGCGATCTCAGGCGCGCTGGAGACCGCGCGGATCGATTTCATCGTGCGCGATTTCACCGAGGCCGGCCTGAAGCAGAAGGAAACGCTGCTCGAAGCCATCGTGAAGGACGTCATGAAGGGCTATCCGCGCTCGACCTACCGCATGGAGGTCAAGCAGCAATACCGCAACATGAAGGAGGTGATCGATCGCTATCCGCAGATCGTCGCCTATGCGATCGAGGCGATCGAGCGCGCGGGCCTCGTGCCAGTGAAGACCTCGATCCGCGGCGGCACCGACGGCTCGCGGCTGTCGTTCATGGGATTGCCCTGCCCGAACATCTTCGCCGGCGAGCACGCCTTCCACTCGCGGCTCGAATGGGTCAGCCGCCAGGACATGGAGAAGGCCGTGCAGACCATCGTGCATCTGGCGATGATCTGGGAAGAGCGGGCTTGATCAGGCCCGCGCCGTCACGATCCAGATCGCGCCCGGCAGCAGCACGGAATCACCATTGACGAAGGGCGTGAGCGCCTCGCGCATCGAGGCGATCGCGGCCGCGCGCACCTCATCCGGATGTCCCTCCAGCGCGCGGCTGGCCGGTCCGAGCTCGAGCGCGCCCTGGATCGCCGCATCGATACCGCGGCCGGTTGCGACATCGAGCTCGACCTTGCACGGCTCCATCGCAATGCCGGAGAAGCCGGCTTCGCCGAGGATCCGCTTCACCCGGGCCTCCGAGGCAAACGAAAACGGACCGGGATCCTCAGGCCCGAGCTGCGGCAGCTTCGGCACGTGCTTGTAGACCGCGGCAAGTGGCGCCATGAAGAACGGGTTCTCGCGCGGCTCCTGCCAGCAGGCGAAGGCAAGACGGCCAGTCGGCTTCATCGCCTTGTGCAGATTGGCAAAGGATGCCGCCGGATCGGCAAAGAACATCACGCCGAAGCGCGACGCCAACAGATCAAAGTTTTGGGGCGCGAACGGATGGACCGTCGCGTCGGCCAGCGCGAACTCGACCGGCAATCCCTGCGGCGTGCTCTGCCGCGCCCGCGACAGCATCGGCTCCGAGACGTCGACGCCGAGCACGTGGCCATCAGGCGCAACCTTTGCCGCGAGCGCGAAGCTCGAGGCGCCGCTGCCGCAGCCGACATCGACCACGCGCTCGCCGACCTTCGGCGCGGCGCGATCGATCAGGAGGTCGAGCACCGGCTGCAGCACGATGTCCTGCGCGGCCTGCCGTGTGGCCCAGCGCTGCCCGCCCGGCCCGTTCCAATAAGCAATCTGATCGGCGTTTTGCGGATGGCCTGCGTTCATCGGATCAAACCTCGTTGAGGAAGCATCCGGCGATGCTAGCAGCTCTCGCGCGTCGCGGCGCGCAGCATCGGGATGACCTGATAGCTGAATCCGGCATTGGCCTTGGTGACGGGATCGTTGGCGACGATCTCGCCCGGATCGGCATCGTCGGATAGTTGCAGCACGCCAAGCCCCCAGACGCCGGCGGGATCGGCGACCGGTCCGAACACCAGCGCCTTGCCGGCCCGCAGCAGCTCGCCGCAATAGGCGACGTGCGCCTGCATGATGGCGGCCTCCTGCGGCGTCATGTCCTGCGGAAATGTCGGGCGCGGTCCGGTCAATTTGCAAACGTAGTACTTCATCGGCCGGCTCCGCAGACGGGAATCATTTGGCGGCTGCGCTCGCGGGCTTGGCCTGCTTCGGCGCGGCGCTCTTCGCGGCAGCGCCCTTGGGCGCGTCATTGCTGCGCGCAATGCCCCACGGGTCGGTCGGCTTCCGGTCCGGCACGCCGCTCAGCGCACGCTGATAGGCGCGCTGCTGCCGCGCCTCGTTGGCCAGATCCGCCGGTGATTTCTCGACCTCTTCGCGATAGCGCTGGACGTGATCGTCCTGCGCGAGTGCCGGTCCGGCAATCATGGTGAGAAGAAAAATCGCGACGAGTTTGCGCATGCATCAAGTTCCCGGTTAGGCGGCGAGATTAGCATCGCAGCAGCGTCAGCATCAAACCCGCACCGCATCGCGCCGGCAGGAACCCGCTCTCGGACGAAAGCGTGACTTTCGGCATCTTTCCCCCGGTCGGAGATCAAATAGCGTTTGCGCACCAGCGCGGAGCAAGCGCGATCCCGGCCACCCCACAACTACCCCAAGGCCGGGATCGCGCCCTCTTCCCGCGCGCATGGAGGCCGAGCCATGGCCTTGCTACGTAGAGCTCATCAGCCCGAGGCCGCCCTTGCAACTCGTGAAACACCGCGCCATCGTCATCCTGCGCGAGTACGTGCAAATGGAAGCTGAGCTGGTCGGAAGGGCCGTGGCCCTCACCGATGGCACTGCCGGGACTGTCGAGGACGTGTTTCTGGACGAGTCTCATGGGCTGCGCATATCGATCAAGGGTCATATCGGGAAGTGGCCGATCTCGACAATCAGGATGCTGCAACCATAGGCCAGTACCAGAGCGATGGAGCCGGTCCGCCTACGCTCTTCGAGCTTCGGCGCGACAGCCTTCGCCCTGCGGTACCGAACAAGCGGATGAATTCGTGCTCAAAGGCTGGCTTGCCAAGCCGTAGCCCGCGAGGTGCGAAGGCTGGTGGGCGGTGAGAGGATCGAACTCCCGACCAATGGTGTGTAAAACCAGTGCTCTACCGCTGAGCTAACCGCCCTGCCTGCGGCGCCTCTTTAGCCTCGCCCGCCCCTGAGGTGCAAGGCCGCTTCAATCCTTTTCAATCCATGGGCCGTGCCGGCAATCCCTTGAGATCGTTGATCCAGGGTGCGGCCGAGCGGCACCAGAGCTGGCGTCGCGGGGTCAATTGGCCGCGCTGGCGGATGCTGCCCCAGCGGATGCCCCAGTCGTCGGGGCCGCCACCCTCGCCGCTCGTGAACAACGGCGAGCCGCAATCGGCGCAAAAATGCTGGAAGCGGATCCGGCCGTTATCGCCCCGCTTGCCGTACACCTTTGGCTGACGCCCGGTGAGCTGGACCTGCTCGGCGGCGCAGATCACCGTGACGCGAAAGGGCGAGCCGGTCAGCGCCTGGCAGTCCGTGCAATGGCAGATCGACACAAGCTCGGGGTCGATCTCGGCCCGATAGGTCACCGCCCCGCAATGGCATTGGCCGTCGATCCGCATCCGCGTTCTCCCAATTCCGTCAGACAAAGTCACTCGCCGGAGCCGGGTTCCCCCCTCTCCCGCCCCGGCCTGCGGCCTGCCACGCCGGAACGCAATTCTGGTATCCCGGATCGGCCTTGTTTGGGATACCAAATCGGGATACGCCGACGACCTGACCCAGGACGGCCCCATGTCACAGATGCTGCAAATCCACGACCAGCTGCGGGAAATGATCCTCTCGCTCGACCTCGGCCCCGGCGAACGGCTGACCGAGCGCTGGCTGGAGAGCCGGTTCGAGGGATCGCGCACCCCGATCCGCGCCGCGCTGGTGCGGCTCGAAGGCGAAGAGCTGGTCCGCCGCGACGGCCGCAACTGGATCGTCGCGCCGATCGACCTCGGTGAGCTCGAAGCGCTGGCCGAATTCCGGATCCCGCTGGAGACGACCGCCGTCCGTCTCGCCTGCGCGCGCGCGAACGCGGCCGATATCGCCGCGGTCGAAGAGATGCTCGATGCCTGCCAGTCCGGCGCGCCGCGCGAGGAGTGGCACCGCGTCGGCACTGATTTCCATGTCGAGATCGCGCGGCTGTCCGGCAACCCCTTCATCGTCAAGGCGATCAAGGGCGCCATGACCCGGCTGTCGCGGGCGCGCTGGCTCGAAGTGTGGACCGAACCGTCGCGCGAGCAGGCCTGGCGCGAGCACCGCCGCATCCTCGGCTTCATCAAGGCCAATGATCCGGAGGCCGCCGCGCGCGAAGCCGCCGATCACATCAAATACACCCGCGATCGCCTGCTGCGTTCGCTGAACGAGGATCGCCGCGGCCTGCGCGCGCGCGGCTTCGCCGTCATCGGGCTGCGCTGACATGGATATGGAAATCGATCGCGAGGCCCTGCTCGACGCGGGCCCCTGGAAGCGCAACCTGATCGTCTGCGTGTTCGGGTCCTTCACGACCATCGTCGGCATGACGCTGCTGCTGCCGTTCCTGCCGCTCTATGTCGAGCAGCTCGGCGTCAGCGACCACGCCGCCATCGTGCAATGGTCGGGCATAGCCTATGGCGCGACCTTCTTCAGCGCGGCGCTGACCGCGCCGCTGTGGGGCCGGCTCGCCGATCGCTACGGCCGCAAGCTGATGCTGATCCGTGCCAGCCTCGGCATGGCGATTGCGATGTCGCTGATCGGCATGGCGCATAACGTCTACGAGCTGGTCGGCTTGCGGCTGCTGACCGGCCTGCTCGGCGGCTACGCCTCGGGCTCGACCGTGCTGGTCGCGGCGCAGACGCCGAAGGCGCGGTCCGGCTGGGCGATCGGCGTGCTGTCCGCCGGCATCATGGCCGGCAGCCTGGTCGGCCCCTTGATCGGCGGCGTGCTGCCGAACCTGATCGGCATCCGCGCCACCTTCTTCCTGATCGGCGGCGTCATCTTCTTCACCTTCCTCGGCACCACCTTCCTGATCCGCGAGGAGCCGCGTCCGAAGGCGGCCCGAGGCAGCAAATCGCGCGGCGGCTGGGCGCTGGTTCCGGACAAGCGCCCTGTGATCGCGATGTGGGGAACCGGCCTGCTGCTGATGATCGCCAACATGTCGATCGAGCCGATCATCACGGTCTACGTCGCGCAACTGGTCGAGGCGCCGCAGGTGACGTTCGTCGCCGGCCTCGTGATGTCGGCGGCGGCGTTCGGCAGCCTGTTGTCGTCGTCGCATCTCGGCAAGCTCGCCGATCGCGTCGGCCACTGGCGGATCATCACCATCTGCCTGGCGGCCTCGGCAGCGCTTCTGATCCCGCAGGCCTTCGTGGTCAGCGGCTGGCAGCTGATCCTGCTGCGCTTCCTGATGGGACTCGCGCTCGGCGGCCTCCTGCCCTGCATCGCCAGCGTGATCCGCCACAACGTGCCCGACGGCGTCACCGGCAGCATGCTCGGCTACTCGATCTCCGCGCAATATGCCGGCCAGGTGATCGGCCCGCTCGCCGGCGGATTCATCGGCGGCCATATCGGCATGCGCGCAGTGTTCATCGGCACCAGCGTGCTGATGGCGCTCGGCGCGCTCGGCAATTTCGTCGTCGAGAAGAAAGAGTAGTAGCGGCCGTCTCGTGGCCGGCCCACTGCTCAAACAAAAACGGCGCCCGAAGGCGCCGTTTTCTATTTCGACTGGAGCTCGCGTCAGTGCGCCGTCAGGCCGCCGGAGGCTTCGTCCGAAGCGTCGGGCTTGACGTCGACCTTGCTGGTCTCCTCTTCCCAGACGATCGGCGCGGGCACGCGGACCAGCGCCTTGGCGACGACCTCATCCAGCCGCGAGACCGGGATGATCTCCATGCCGCCCTTGATCGCATCGGAGATCTCCGTGAGATCCTTGGCGTTGTCCTCCGGGATCAGCACCGTCCTGATGCCGCCACGCGCGGCAGCCAGCAGCTTCTCCTTCAGACCGCCGATCGGCAGCACGCGACCGCGCAGCGTAATCTCGCCGGTCATCGCGACATCGTGGCGGACCGGGATGCCGGTCATGACCGAGATGATCGCGGTGGCCATCGCGACACCGGCGGACGGACCGTCCTTCGGGGTTGCACCCTCCGGCACGTGAACGTGGATGTCGCGCCGGTCGAACAGCGGCGGCTCGATGCCGTAGTTGATCGCCCGCGAGCGGACATAGGACGCCGCCGCCGAGATCGACTCCTTCATCACGTCGCGCAGGTTGCCCGTCACCGTCATCTTGCCCTTGCCGGGCATCATGACGCCTTCGATGGTCAACAGCTCGCCGCCGACATCGGTCCAGGCCAGACCCGTGACGATGCCGACCTGGTCCTCGCTGTCGATCTCGCCGAAGCGATATTTCGGCACGCCGAGGAACTCTTCGATGTTCGCCTCGGTGACCTTCACCGACTTCTTCTTGGAGATCATCAGCTCCTTCACCGCCTTGCGGGCGAGTGTGGAAAGCTCACGCTCCAGGTTACGCACGCCCGCTTCGCGGGTGTAGCGGCGGATCATCAAGAGCAGGGCCGCGTCGTCGATCGACCATTCCTTGGAGTCCAGACCGTGCTTGGAGAGCGCGCTCGGGATCAGATGCTTGCGCGCGATCTCGACCTTCTCGTTCTCGGTGTAGCCGGCGATCCGGATGATCTCCATGCGGTCCATCAGCGGGCCCGGAATATTCAGCGTATTCGCGGTCGTGATGAACATCACGTTGGACAGGTCGTAGTCGACCTCCAGATAGTGGTCGTTGAAGGTCGAGTTCTGCTCGGGGTCCAGAACCTCGAGCAGCGCCGACGACGGATCGCCGCGGAAATCGGCGCCCATCTTGTCGATCTCGTCCAGCAGGAACAGCGGGTTCGAGGTCTTCGCCTTGCGCATCGACTGGATGATCTTGCCGGGCATCGAGCCGATATAGGTGCGGCGGTGACCGCGGATCTCGGCCTCGTCACGCACGCCGCCGAGCGACACGCGCACGAACTCGCGCCCCGTAGCCTTGGCGATCGACTTGCCGAGCGAGGTCTTGCCGACGCCGGGAGGCCCGACCAGGCACAGGATCGGTCCGGTCAGCTTGTTGGCGCGCGACTGCACCGCGAGATACTCGACGATGCGGTCCTTGACCTTCTCGAGCCCGTAGTGATCGGAGTCCAGCACCGCCTGCGCGGCCTCGAGATCCTTCTTGACCTTGGACTTCTTGCCCCACGGGATCGACAGCAGCCAATCCAGATAGTTGCGCACGACGGTCGCTTCCGCGGACATCGGCGACATCTGGCGCAGCTTCTTCAGCTCGTGCTGGGCCTTCTCGCGCGCTTCCTTGGAAAGCTTGGTCTTGGAGATCTTCTCCTCCAGATCGGCCAGCTCGTCGCGACCTTCGTCGTCGCCGAGCTCCTTCTGGATCGCCTTCATCTGCTCGTTCAGGTAATACTCGCGCTGGGTCTTCTCCATCTGGCGCTTGACGCGCGAGCGAATGCGCTTCTCGACCTGCAGCACCGAGATCTCGCTCTCCATCAGGCCGAGCACCTTCTCCAGGCGCTGCGTGACGGACAACGTCTCCAGGATGCCCTGCCGATCGGCGATCTTGACCGCGAGATGCGACGCGACGGTGTCGCCGAGCTTGGCGAAATCGGTGATCGCCTGGACCACGCCGACGACTTCGGCGGAGATCTTCTTGTTCAGCTTCACATAGCTTTCGAAGTCGGACACCACCGAGCGCGCCAGTGCCTCGGCTTCGACCGAGTTGGCGTCAGTGTCGCCGAGCGCGACCGCGGTCGCCTCGTAATATTCGCTGCGATCGGAATATTTCTCGACCCGCGCGCGCTCGAGGCCCTCGACCAGCACCTTCACGGTGCCGTCGGGCAGTTTCAGGAGCTGCAGGACGCTGGCGAGCGTACCGGTCTCGTAAATTGAATCGGGAGCCGGATCGTCGTCGGACGCGTTCTTCTGCGTCGCGAGCATGATCAGCGCGTCGCTCTTCATCACCTCTTCGAGCGCGCGGATTGATTTCTCGCGACCGACGAACAGCGGCACGATCATGTGCGGGAAGACGACGATGTCGCGGAGCGGCAGCACCGGATAGGAGTGGCGTTCGCCGTGGACAATCGTTGGCCGGGGTTTTGAGGTCGTCATGGCCTTATCCTTTTGTTTTGCCCCCTTGCTCGCAGCCCGCCTGCTTGCGCAACCGCCACAAGGTGCCTTGGTGACCCGGAATCAGATTGCCGTCGGCAACGCATATTCCGCGTCGTGAAGCAACGAATCTCAACGCGTGAGATCCCTCACCGATAGCATTAGGTGGCTATCATGCAGGGGGGTGTCAAGTCTGAGAAGTGCCCGGAAATTCAGGCTAAACAGGCATTTACTGCAATGCCGCAGCGCCGCTTGTAATGCGCCGCAACGGCCGCCGGATCGTCCGGCAGCCGCGCGATTTTTCCGCATCAAGACGTGTGCCGTCAGGCGCTCGCGCTGGTCTCGACAGCGCGGTCGGAACGATCCGCATAAATGTAGAGCGGGCGCGCCGTTCCCTCGACCACTTCGCGCGAGATCACGACTTCCTCGACGCCTTCCAGGCCCGGAAGGTCGAACATCGTCTCGAGCAGGATGCTCTCCAGGATCGAGCGCAGGCCGCGCGCACCGGTCTTGCGCTCGATCGCCTTGCGGGCGACCGCGCCAAGCGCCTCGTCGGCGAAGGTCAGCTCGATGTTCTCCATCTCGAACAGCCGCTGGTACTGCTTCACCAGTGCGTTCTTCGGATCGGTCAGGATCTTCTTCAGCGAGGTCTCGTCGAGGTCTTCCAGCGTCGCGACGACCGGCAGACGGCCGACGAATTCCGGGATCAGGCCATACTTCAGCAGGTCTTCCGGCTCGACGTGACGGAAGATCTCACCGGTACGGCGGTCCTCCGGCGCGAGCACCTGCGCCGCGAAGCCGATCGAGGTCGAGCGGCCGCGCGCGGAGATGATCTTCTCGAGGCCCGAGAACGCACCGCCGCAGATGAACAGGATGTTGGTGGTATCCACCTGCAGGAACTCCTGCTGCGGATGCTTGCGGCCGCCCTGCGGCGGGACCGAGGCCACCGTGCCTTCCATGATCTTCAGCAGCGCCTGCTGGACGCCCTCGCCCGACACATCGCGGGTGATCGAGGGATTGTCCGACTTGCGGCTGATCTTGTCGATTTCGTCGATGTAGACGATGCCGCGCTGCGCACGCTCGACGTTGTAGTCGGCGGCCTGTAGCAGCTTCAGGATGATGTTCTCGACGTCCTCGCCGACATAGCCGGCTTCGGTCAGCGTCGTCGCATCGGCCATGGTGAACGGAACATCAAGGATGCGCGCCAGCGTCTGCGCCAGCAGCGTCTTGCCCGAGCCGGTCGGACCGATCAGCAGGATGTTCGACTTCGCGAGCTCGACGTCGTTGTGCTTGGTCTGATGGTTAAGCCGCTTGTAGTGGTTGTGGACGGCGACAGACAGCACCTTCTTGGCATGGCTCTGGCCGATCACGTAGTCGTCCAAAACCTTGCAGATTTCCTTCGGCGTGGGGATGCCGTCGCGCGACTTCACCAGCGAGGACTTGTTCTCCTCGCGAATGATGTCCATGCACAGTTCGACACACTCGTCGCAAATGAAGACAGTCGGTCCGGCAATCAGCTTGCGAACTTCATGCTGGCTCTTGCCGCAGAACGAGCAGTATAGCGTGTTCTTGGCGTCGCTCGTGCCGACCTTACTCATTCATTATCTCCGTCCGCCGTTCGATCTTGTTTGCCAGATCGACCCAATCCGGCACAAAACCGGGGTCTTGGGTAGATAGAGCAAATTCCGTACCAAAAAAGACCCTACGCAATACTGACCATTGCAATCACGGTTTATTCGAATCTCCGCGATCATAGCCGATGCATTACAGCCAACCATGCTGGCATCCGACTATCAAGAATTCGCTAATCGGATGGCAGGCTCAAGACCGTGACAATACCGTGATTTTCCACGACCGCACGTGGAATACACGTCGAAATCCACGGAACGTTGCGGGATTACCACGCCGGCCAATGAGCACGAAAGAGGAACTTTCCGCTCTCGCCCATGCACTTGCGGGGTACTCCGCCGCCCCCTGCTTTGCCGGTTATGTGAGGCGTCAATGTGGTGGTCACACCGACGCCTCGGGATCTCTACCAGGATCAGGCGGCCTTCACGGAGGCCGGATCATCGGGACGCTTATCGATCACCTTGTCGACGAGGCCGAACGCCTTGGCGTCCTCGGCGGTGAGGAACTTGTCGCGCTCGAGCGCGTCCTCGATCGCCTTGTAGGTCTGGCCGGTGTGCTTCACGTAGATCTCGTTGAGGCGCTTCTTGAGATTCAGGATCTCCTGCGCGTGCAGCATGATGTCGGTAGCCTGGCCCTGGAAGCCACCGGAGGGCTGGTGCACCATGATGCGGGAATTCGGAAGCGTGAAGCGCATGTCCTTCTCGCCGGCTGCCAGCAGCAGCGAGCCCATCGAGGCCGCCTGCCCCGTGCACAGCGTCGACACCGGCGGACGGATGAACTGCATCGTGTCGTAGATCGCAAGGCCCGACGTCACCACGCCGCCCGGCGAGTTGATGTACATCGAGATTTCCTTCTTCGGATTCTCGGCCTCGAGGAACAAGAGCTGCGCGACGATCAGCGTCGACATGCCGTCTTCCACCGGACCGGTGACGAAGATGATGCGCTCTTTCAACAGGCGCGAGAAAATGTCGTAGGCGCGTTCGCCGCGATTGGTCTGCTCGACGACCATCGGCACGAGGTTCATGTAGGTTTCAACGGGATCGCGCATGAAAGAACCCAGGGGTTAGGGGTGATGCAGAACTGACTTAAGGCTTAACCCAGATATGGGCCAATTTCCGACCGACAAGACCGGGCAGTTGGCCGCACTACCCATCTGGGCAGGTCGCAAAAGTTCAAGCTGATTCGCGTCGACACGCCTAGCGACGGGACCCGTCGCGAGGCGCGCTTTCGCGGTTCATCATTAACGCGAGGTGCCGGAATTAGGCGGCAGTTTTCTCGGCGTCTTCATCCTTGAACAGCTCCTCCTTGCTGACCTTCTTCTCGGTCACATTGGCGAGCTCGAGCACGAAGTCGACGACCTTGTCCTCGTAGATCGGGGCGCGGAGCTGCGCCAGCGCCTGGGCGTTGCTGCGGTAGTAGTCCCAGACTTCCTTCTCGCGGCCGGGCGTCTGGCGCGCGCGCTCGATCACGGCGCGCGACACCTCGTCGTCGGTCACGGTGATCTTGTTCTTCTCACCGATCTCCGACAGCACCAGGCCGAGGCGGACGCGGCGGTCGGCGATCTTCTGGTACTCTTCCTTGGCCGCTTCCTCGGTGGTGTTCTCGTCGGCGAAGGTCTTGCCGGACGAGTCCATCTCGGCCTTGATCGAGTTCCACATCAGATTGAACTCTTCGGCGACCAGCGACGGCGGCGCCTCGAATTTGTGGCTCTCGTCGAGGCGGTCGAGCAGCGCGCGCTTGACCTTCTGGCGCGCCGCGCCGGCGAACTCGGCCGTCAGGCGCTCTCGCATCAGCTCCTTCAGCTTGTCGAGCGATTCGAGGCCGAGCGTCTTGGCGAACTCCTCGTCGACCGTGACCTCCCCGGGCGCCTCGATCAGGGTCGCGGTGGTCTCGAACTCGGCCGGCTGGCCGGCGAGCTTTTCGTTGAGGTAGTTCTTCGGGAACGGCACCTTCAGCGTGCGGGTCTCGCCCGAGCCGATGCCGATCAGCTGCTCCTCGAAGCCCGGAATGAACTGGCCGGCGCCGAGCACGACCTGGATGCCCTCGCCGGTGCCGCCCTCGAAGGCTTCACCGTTGATGGTGCCCTTGAAGCTGATGGTGACGCGATCGCCCTTCTCCGCCTTGGCGCCCTCGGCCTTGGCGTTGTACGGGCGGCTGCCTTCGGCGATCCGCTTGATCGCATCGTCGACGTCGGCGTCGGAGACCTCGACCACCGGCTTCTCGACGGAGAACGACTTGAAATCGGCGAGCTGGATCGGCGGCACGACTTCGATCGCGACCGTGTAGGTCAGGTCGGTCTTGCCCGACAGCAATTCCTCGACCTCGGCCTTCTCGGTCGGCATGGTGATCTTCGGCTCGCCGGCGAGGCGGAAGCCGCGATCTTCGAAGATCTGCCGGTTGGTGTCGCTGATGGTCTGGTCGATGGTCTCGGCCATCACCGAGCGGCCGTAGATCTTCTTCAGATGCGCCACCGGCACCTTGCCGGGACGGAAGCCGTTGAGACGGACCTTGTCCTTGAGGTCGACCAGCTTGGCGCCCGCCTTGGCATCGAGATCGGATGCCGGAACGCTGATCTTGAATTCGTGCTTCAGTCCCTCGTTGAGGGTCTCGGTGACCTGCATGGTATCAATCTTCTTCCGCTTTTGCCGCGGCTTGAAGCGCCGCGGCAGTGTTCAATCTGTGCGACGCTTAAGCCTTGCGGCCTGACGCCTGTGGGTTCGGCGAACCCTCGTCCCCATCGGGGCCCAAGGTTCTCCAAGAATTCGTCATGCAAACGCTGTAAGCGCTTGGTGCGGGCGGAGGGACTCGAACCCCCACAACTTTCGTCACTGGAACCTAAATCCAGCGCGTCTACCAGTTCCGCCACGCCCGCGCGAAAAGCATCCAGTCCGGCCGCGATGCCGCGGGCGGCCGGGCTTATAACATGCGCCCACCGGTTCGCAGCAAAAAAATGGCCATTGGAGAGCCCGCCCTGCGACCGATCGCGACTGGACAGGTACGTTCTAAAATGGTCCGCATCGGCCGGATGGCAAGTCCCGCAACACGTCCCGAATTTTCGCTCACCCGGCGTCACCTGGTCGCCGTCCTCGGCGCCACGGCACTTTGCCCGGCATGGCCTGCTACCGGCTCGGCACAGGGCCGCACCGCGGTCGCGCTGCAGGCCAAAACCGACCGCATCGCGCTGCGTCCGGACGGTCCGGAAACCCCGGTCTGGTCGCTCGGCAGCGGCGAGCTCCGCTTCAAGCGCGGCGAGGTTCTGGATGTAACCTTTGGCAACGAGCTGCCGGTCATGGCCGCGCTCGATTGCCGCGGGGTCGATGGCGTCCCGGCGGCAGAGCCGCTGGCCTCCCGGGCGCCCGTCGCCACCGGGGCAAAGGATACTTTTCAGCTGCCGCTTCGCCATGCCGGCACCTTCCTGTGCGAACCACTGTTCGGCGACGGCGGCGCGGCGCCGACGCGGCCGCGCCCGCTGATCGTCGCCGGAGCTTCCCCGGTCGCGGTCGATCGCGACGAGGTTTTGTTGATCGAGGAATGGCGCCTGCGGCCGGACGGAACCGCGATCCCGCCCGGCGGCGATCCCAAAGATTCAACGTCGATTCATACAATTAACGGCAAAACCTCATACGATGTCTCGGCACCGGCCAATACCCGGCTCAGACTCCGCTTCATCAACGGCAGCCAACGCAGCGTGCTGGCGGTGAAGCTGGAGAACCTGGACGTCCGGGTGATGGCGATCGACGGTCGGCCGGCCGAACCGTTTTCGGCCCGCAACGGTGCGCTTGTACTAGCTCCCGGCAGCCGCACGGACGTATTTGTCGACGCGGCCGGGCCTGCCGGAACCAGCTTCCCCATCCTGCTGCACGACGGCAAGCAGGCCCACCCGGTCGGCAAGCTCATTGTCTCGACCGAACCACCGGTCCGGCCGGCGCCGTTCCCGCCTGCCCCGCCGCTGCCCGGCAACGACATGCCGGCCGCGCTCGATCTCAAGAGCGCCGCGCGATTCGATCTCACGCTCGGCACGCCCACCGATTGGTTCCGCCCGGCGGAGTTCAGGCCGTCGGCCGCGCCGGCGTTTCAGGCCAGGACCGGCCGGCCGGTGGTGCTGGCGCTGACCAACCGCGGCGCGATCGCCAGCGTCTTTCGCCTGCACGGCCACCACTTCCGTCTGCTCGATCGGCTCGACGACGGCTGGAAGCCGTTCTGGCTCGACACGCTCGCGGTTGAGCCCGGCCAGACCCAGCGCATCGCCTTCCTCGCCGAATACCCCGGCCGCTATCTGATCGAGCAGGTCGCAGCCGATTGGGCCGCTCCGCGGCTCGTCCGATGGTACAGTGTCCAATAACAGCAAGAGGAAACGTTCATGGGCCAGACAGTTGCAGCGATCCGCGGAGTGAAGGCGCGAAGCGTCGTGGTGCCGCTCAAGCGTCCGGTGAAGAACGCCTTCGGGGTGATCGATTCCGGCCCGCTGGTCCTGATTGATGTCGAGACCGATCAAGGCGTTACCGGCCGAACCTACATCTTCGCCTACAGCAAGCTCACACTTAACCCGCTTTGCTATCTGATCGAGGAGATCGGCCGTGAGCTGGTCGGCAGGCCGGTTGCGCCGTTCGATCTGATGAAGACGATGGACGCCAAATTCAGGCTGCTCGGCTGGCAGGGGCTGGTCGGCATGGCGGTGTCCGGCCTCGACATGGCCTATTGGGACGTGCTCGGCCAGATCGCCGGTCGGCCGCTGGTCGAGCTGCTCGGCGGCTCGGCAAAGCCGATCCGAGCCTATGACAGCTACGGCGTGGTCGATCCGGTGGCTGACGAGCGCGCGCTGCGCCGCTCGCTCGACCAGGGTTTTCGCGGCATCAAGATCAAGGGCGGCGACGGCGATGCCGCCAATGACGAGCGCGTCGTCAAGGGCGTGCGCGCCCTGCTCGGCCCCGACGTCGCGCTGATGATCGACTTCAATCAGTCGCTCGATCCGGCCGAAGCGACCCGCCGCATCGCCCGGCTCGCCCCCTACAATCTGCACTGGATCGAGGAGCCCGTGCCACAGGAAAGCCTGTCCGGCCACGCCAAGGTCCGCGAGACCTCGCCGACGCCGATCCAGGCCGGCGAGAACTGGTGGTTTCCGCGTGGCTTCGCCGAGGCGATCGCCGCCGGCGCATCCGACTTCATCATGCCCGACGTGATGAAGGTCGGCGGCGTCACCGGCTGGATGCAGGTCGCGGGACAGGCCGACGCCGCCTCGATCCCGATGTCGAGCCATCTGTTCGGCGAGGTCAGCGCGCATCTGCTGGCGGTGACGCCGACCGCGCACTGGCTCGAATTCCTCGACTTCGCCGGCGCAATCCTCACAAGGCCCGCCGAGATCATCGACGGCGCCGTGACCGCGCGCGGTCCGGGGCTCGGCATCGAGTGGAACAAAGCGGCGATCGCGAAATATCTCGCCAGCTAGCAAGCAATGGGTGGCGCGCTGCGTGCACTTCACCTTTGCGACGCATTGATATAGGCCAACGGGACATCGGAGCGCCCATGTCCACCACCAACAAGCTGACGCTCAAATTCCGCTGTCCGGCGGAGCTCGAGGGACTGATCCCGCGGCCCATCCCGGCGGCGCAGGGCGTTCCCGACTGGCTCAAGGCGATGCCGGCGACGGCGTTCTCCTCCATCAACCTGCACGACGACGACACCATCAAGCGCTGCCCGCCGTTCGTGGACGCGATGACCTGCGGATTCCTGCTGCCGCTGGTCTGCGATCTCAAGATCGAGGACGGCGAGATCACCTGGGACCACGACCTGCCGCCGGGAGGCAATCCCGAATTCCCGCGCTCGCCGATCGGATTTCACGATCCCGGTCAGGTCACCGGTACACCCCTGTTCGAAGAAGACCGCTTCTTTCTCAAATTCCACAATTTGTGGACCGTCGAAGCCCCGGAAGGCTACGCGGTCTACTTCACGCATCCCGTCAACCGGTTCGACCTGCCGTTCACCACGCTCACGGGCCTGGTCAATTCCGATCTCTATACCGACAATTGGGTGCACTTTCCGGCATACTGGCACGACAGGAATTTCAACGGCGTCCTGCCCAAGGGAACTCCGATCGCGCAATGCATTCCGGTGAAGCGCGACAGCTGGACCGCACAGGCGTCGCCGTTCACCACGGAAGAAGCCAAGCGCGTCGGCGAATTCCGCGGCGAGCTCAAGCGAGAGCGCAACCTCTACCGCAGAAAGTTCAGGGCCTAGATCATGATGCGTTTCCACGGAATCGCATCATGATCTCATCTCTTTGTTAGAGCATGATCTTTTCGGAAAACCGGTATCCACTTTTCCGGATCATGCTCTAGAGTACGACGAGATATCGTCCGCCGCGCTCAGCCTGCGTCATCACCGAGGAATTTCGCAGCCGCGCGCTGGGAGAAGAAGAAGCGGCCGTGCGACCCCGCGGCCATGACGGATGCCGCGCGTCCCAAGAGTTGGGGCTGCCCCCGGACGACGGCGCGCAGGGCCGACTCGGCTGCGCCGCGCTCACCCCTGTTCGAACAGGGATGTCGCGAGATGGGCACGGGTCAAGCGGTCGTCCGGATACAGCGCAAGCGCGCGGCGCAATGCATCCGCGGCCGCGGCGTAGTCACCGTGAAGGATCAGGACTCGTCCGAGGTCGCTGAGCACGTCCGGACGTTCCGGTGCAGCACGATGCGCGGCAGTCAGGATGCTCACCGCCCGCTCGATCTGGCTGGCATCACGCAACAGGCGTCCCAAATCGTACTTCAGGTCGACGCTGTCAGGGGCCAGCGCAAGGGCGGCCTCGATCGTGCTGATCGCCGCATCGTGCTCGCCGGTCTTGGCGAGCTGCCCGGCGAGTTCCCGAAAGGAAGGCAGGTACGGCGGCCGGCGCGCTGCTGTACGGCGAAGCTGCGCCATCCCCTCCGGCACGCGACCCGCGCCACACAGCAACGCGCCAAGAAAGGTTTCAACCTCGCCGTCCTCGCCGCGTCGCGCAACCCGCTCGAGCGGCGCGATCGCCTCGTCGCCCCGCTTCTGTCCCATCAGCGCATGCGCCAGCAGCAGCGCGGCGTGTCGGTCCGTGCGGTTCGATTTCAGGATATTGGTCGCGATCTGCTCGGCCTGAGCAAACTGCTGCGCCCGCAACGCCAATGCGCCTTGTTGCAGCGCCTGAGCAAGGAAATTGTTCTGCCTGCCACTCACGAGCGAGATTCACGGTGCCGAGGGAAGCATTGGGCTTTAGCCCGCATCTCCCCGCGCGTCCACCGAAAGTCTGGCGAAAATCACATGGACGCCCGGCCGACCTTCTCGCCTACCCGTCCGTTGCTGTATGATCGGGGGCAACCCGACACCGGGCGGACTCAGATCGGAGAACAGGGATGGCACAGTGTATCGTCATCGTTCAATTCGACCTTCCGAAGCGAACTGAGGAACAGGCCATCAGGAGCGGCATGGGCACCGCGCCTGTCTATCGAATGCTCGCGGCAAAAGGGTTGATCCGCAAAGACTACCTCAACGGCGAGGCCGGCACCGGCGGCGTCTATCTGTGGGAGACTCGAGAGGCGGCCGAGGCGTGGTTTACCGAGGCCAAGATAGCCGAGCTCGCCGACCGGTTCGGAGTCCGGCCGCGGCTGACCTGGTACGATACGCACGTCACCGTCGACAATCTCAAGGGCGAGACTCGGGTGAACCAAACCCTGATCTCTGCAGCGGAATGAACGGGCCAGAGCCATCTGCCGAAGGTCCGCACCTGATCGCAGTGCGGGCCCTCGACGTGGCGAACGCCGTTCGGTCTCTTTCGCGGCCGGGGTTCGCCTTGGCCTGCCTCATCGGATCGTGCCTCGCCGGACCTGCATTCGGCAAGGACAGCGATAGCGACGCCACGAATACGGCAAACGCTTCGCCGAACATCTATCTCGATTTGCGAACCAGCTACGCAACGGTGCCGGCCGGCGCCTTACCGATCGGCTTCGGCAGCTCGGCGCTGCTGACCGCGCTGCAATCGCTGGCGCTGACGAACGGCACTTTCCTGTCGTCCCGGCAATCCCTCGCCGTCGATCTTCCGATGACGGTGGATGTCACCGACAAGGTCTCGCTCTACGCCGGTGTTTCCGGCACGTCGACCTACGCTCAGACGCAGGGCTGGTCGTCCTTCGACGTCACCAGCTGGAACATCGGTTTCCAGGCAGAGCTCTACAGCCAGAATGGCGGCTCGATTCCGACCCTCACCTGGCAATCCACGATCACGCAGTCGATCCCCAACGGGCCGACCGGAACAACGACATTCAACAATATCTTCGAATTCGGCTACGCCTTCGACAAGGACGAAACACGCGGGCTGCTGGCCGGCATCCAGGATACCCGGGTCGAGGTCGCGACCGCGCTCGCCCGCATTGATCCGAGCATCATCGGCTATGTCGGCGGCTATTATCAGTGGCCCAACAACTGGAAATTCACCGGCCGCGTCGGGATTCAGCATTTCGGCGGCGCGCAGATCCTCAATCTCCCGCCGGTTCAGTCCTTCACCGAGCCGATTTTGCGGCTCGATCTCGATCGGATGGACGACAACGACAATCGGTTGTTCGGGGTCACGGCCGAGATATTGTGGGTGCCCAAGCCGTCCTACCAGCTGACGCTGAGGACGCCGCTTTACTTCGTGCGCAATTCGACGCCGTCGCCATAGCCCTGCGCGGCTGGCAGCGCATCGTCGAGCGCCGACGATGCACGCGCGCGGCAGCGTCCATGTCGGCAAGGGCGAGCCGCCTAATACTCAATCCCGAACTCGTCGTAGACACGGCGGAATACGGCCGGCAACACCTCGGTGAGATCCTCGGCGATCAGGCCGGGCCCTGCCTCTCCGGCCGCCTCGCCGTGCAACCAGACGCCGATGCTGGCGGCCTCGAAGGCCGCGACACCCTGCGCCAGGAAGCCTGCGATGATGCCGGCGAGCACATCGCCGGCGCCGGCGGTGGCAAGCCAAGGCGGCGCATTGGCAGCGATGGTGGCGCGGCCGTCGGGCGAGGCTATCACCGTATCGGCGCCCTTCAGCAGCACCACCGCGCCGGAGCGCTCGGCCGCGGCGCGGACGCGCTCGAGCTTGGAGCGGCCGGGATGCTTGTTGGAGATGTCGCTGAACAGCCGCGGAAACTCGCCCTCATGCGGGGTCAGCACCACCTGCTGGCCGTCGCTTGACTTGATCGCCTCGAACAGCCGGTCCGGCGAGCCGGCAAAACTCGTCAGCGCATCGGCGTCGAGCACCAGGTGGCGCTGCGCCGACAGCGCGGTGTGCACGAAGTCGCGGGTCCGCGCGCTGACGCCGGCACCGGGGCCGATCACGCAGGCATTGAGGCGCTTGTCGCCGAACAGTTCGGCGAACTGGATCGGGTTGTCGACCGCGCGCACCATCACCGCGGTCAGCGCCGCCGCGTTGACGGCGAGCGCATCGCGCGGCGAGGCCAGCGTCACCAGGCCGGCGCCGGCACGCAGCGCCGCGCGCGCCGCAAGCCGCGCCGCGCCGGTCGAGGCGACATCGCCCGACACCACGACGGCATGCCCCCTCGCATATTTGTGGCCGTCGATCCGCGGCACCGGAAACGACCAGCGCCAGGCCTGCGGCACGTTCTCCGCGGTCAGCGGCTTGATCTCGTCGAGCACCTGCGCATCGATCCCGATGTCGGCGACGCGGACCCGGCCGCAATGCATCCGGCCCGGCAGCAGCAGATGCGCGGGCTTCTTGCGGAAGAACGTGACGGTTTCGGTCGCCTGCACGGCCGCGCCCATCACGGCACCCGTGGTGCCGTTGATGCCGCTCGGCAGGTCGACCGCCAGCACCGGCGCACCGTTGGCGTTGATCGCCGCGATCATCTCCAGCGGATCGCCCTTCACGGGCCGATTGAGGCCCGCGCCGAACAACGCGTCGATGATCAGCGCCGGCTTGCCGAGTGCCTGCGGGTTGAACGGCAGCACCGGATATTTCCAGCCCTTGGCCGCCAGTGCCGCGTCGCCCTGCAGGCTGTCGCGCTCGCAGAGCAGGATCACCGAGACCTCGCGGCCGCGCGCGGCAAGCTCGGCGGCGGCGACAAAGCCGTCGCCGCCATTGTTGCCGCGGCCGGCGACCACGACGATCGGCCCCTCCTCGACCAGGTCCATCGCGGCTTCAGCGACGGCCTGGCCGGCACTCATCATCAACGCAAAGCCCGGGGTGCCGGCTGCGATGGTCAGCCGGTCGGCGCGCTCCATCTCGGTGGTGGTCAGAACGTCCATGCCGAATCCTCAATCGCTTCGCCTTTTCGAGAGGCAATTCCTGTGGCGTTCACAGGGCTTCTCACAACCGAATGCATACGCATTGATCTATTTGCCTATTTGTTAGGCTCGGATATCATGGCCCATCGGGTTCGATATCAACCGATTGCCCTTAAAAGGCTGATAACGTTCCGAAATCGGCGACCTTAACAACTTGGCATAGACCCTGCTTTTGAGGAAGCCGCGCGCAAGGCCGCTTCATGCGACCATTGCGCGTATTTCCGCCCACAAGCCGGAAAGCTTAAAACCAACCTGACTGCGCCCCACGCGCATCGAACTCGACCCTGCAATCTGCAATGCCCGGGAGGCGCTCAGTGAAGAAGATTGAAGCCATCATCAAGCCCTTCAAGCTCGACGAGGTGAAAGAGGCGCTCCAGGAAGTCGGACTGCAAGGCATCACCGTGACCGAGGCCAAGGGATTTGGCCGCCAGAAGGGCCACGCCGAGCTCTATCGCGGTGCGGAATACATCGTCGACTTCCTGCCCAAGGTGAAGATCGAGATCGTGATCGGCGACGAGCTGGTCGAGAAAGCGATCGACGCGATCCGCCGCGCGGCCCAGACCGGGCGGATCGGCGACGGCAAGATCTTCGTCTCCAACATCGAGGAAGCCATCCGCATCCGGACCGGCGAATCCGGGCTGGACGCTATTTAAGGGCGGTGCTATCCGGAATTTCTGACGGCAAAAGAGAAAAAAGGCTGCTTCGGCGGCCTGATTTCGTTTGAGCAGTCACACGAACCCGCCAAAAGCGGGAATAACGTCGCTCACCGCTGGAAACCGACCCGCACATCCATAAGGGGTATTCATGAAGACCGCCAAAGACGTCCTGAAGATGATCAAGGACAACGACGTCAAATACGTCGACCTGCGCTTCACCGATCCGCGCGGCAAATGGCAGCACGTGACCTTCGACGTCGGCATGATCGAAGAGGACACCTTTGCCGAAGGCCAGATGTTCGACGGCTCGTCGATCGCCGGCTGGAAGGCGATCAATGAATCCGACATGTGCCTGATGCCCGATCCGGTGACCGCGACGATCGATCCGTTCTTCGCCGAGACCACCATGGTCATCACCTGCGACGTGCTCGAGCCGACCACCGGCGAACCCTACAACCGCGATCCCCGCGGCATCGCCAAGAAGGCCGAGGCGATGGTGAAGTCGATGGGCGTGGGCGACACCGTGTTCGTCGGCCCCGAGGCCGAGTTCTTCGTGTTCGACGACGTGCGCTACTCGGCCGACCCCTACAACACCGGCTTCCGCCTCGACTCCTCCGAGCTGCCGATCAACTCCTCGACCGAGTATGAAGGCGGCAACCTCGGCCACCGCATCCGCACCAAGGCCGGCTACTTCCCGGTGCCGCCGCAGGACTCGGTGCAGGACATGCGCTCCGAGATGCTCGGCGCGATGGCCAAGATGGGCGTCAAGGTCGAAAAGCACCACCACGAGGTCGCCTCCGCCCAGCACGAGCTCGGCATGAAGTTCGACACGCTGACGCTGATGGCCGACCAGATGCAGATCTACAAGTACTGCATCCACCAGGTCGCGCACATCTACGGCAAGACCGCCACCTTCATGCCGAAGCCGGTCTATGGCGACAACGGCTCGGGCATGCACGTCCACCAGTCGATCTGGAAGGAGGGCAAGCCGACCTTCGCCGGCAACAAATACGCCGATCTGTCGGAGACCTGCCTGCACTACATCGGCGGCATCATCAAGCACGCCAAGGCGATCAACGCCTTCACCAACCCGTCGACCAATTCCTACAAGCGTCTGGTCCCGGGCTATGAGGCGCCGGTGCTGCTCGCCTACTCCGCGCGCAACCGCTCGGCATCCTGCCGGATTCCCTACACGGCGAACCCGAAGGCCAAGCGCGTCGAGGTCCGTTTCCCCGACCCGATGGCCAACCCCTATCTCGGCTTCGCCGCGATGCTGATGGCCGGCCTCGACGGCATCAAGAACAAGATCGATCCGGGTCCGGCGATGGACAAGGACCTCTACGATCTTCCGAAGGAAGAGCTGAAGCAGATCCCGACCGTCTGCGGCAGCTTGCGCGAAGCGCTCGAGAGCCTCGACAAGGATCGCGCCTTCCTCAAGAACGGCGGCGTTTTCGACGACGACTTCATCGACGCCTATATCGAGCTGAAGATGACCGAGGTCGCCCGTTTCGAAATGACCCCGCACCCGGTCGAGTTCGAGATGTACTACTCGCTGTAAGCGTTACGGCACCGAGAAAGGCGAAAGGCGCTTCCATTGGAAGCGCCTTTTGTTTTGAACGGTGCGTAGGATGGGTAGAGCGAAGCGAAACCCATCAATTGTATCCGCGCGGCACGATGATGGGTTTCGCTTCGCTCCACCCATCCTACGGTTCTGCGCACCTACCTTCGCGGCTTGCGATCATTCGACACCCTGCTCGCAAATCCCTGGGCCGCCGCGATCAGCGTCTCGATCGCGCGTGACGACCGCCCCTTGTTGGGCTTCGCCAGCTCCTGCAACAGCACGCCGTCGATACCGGCCAGCATGAAGCGGGCGACGTCGGCGCATCCCGCCGCATCGAGCTCGCCGGTTCGCACCGCCACGCCCTGCAGGATGTCCTGATAGACCTTGATGTAGGCGTCGTACTGATAGGCCGCGAGTCCGGCCGCGTCGTCACGGCGCAGCGCATAGAGCGTGAGTTCGTACTGCACGATCTGCAGCTCGAGCGTTCGCGTCAGATAGCGCCAGCCGGCGCGCAGGGATTCGCGGATGCAGCTCGCGATATCGGCTGTGTCGCCGGTTTCCTCGCGCAGCGCCGCGGTCGTCTCGTCGATCAGATGTTCGAGCACCGCGAGCAGCAGCGCGCTCTTGCTCTCGAAATGATAGTGCAGCGTGGCGAGGCGGACGCCGGCGCCGGCCGCGATGTCGCGCGTCGTCGTCGCCGCGACACCGCCGGTGCCGAGCGCCTGCAAGGCGCCCTCGATGATCTGGCGCCGCGTCCGTTCGCCCTTGGCACCGACCGCCTCACGTCCTGCAATTGCCATCCGTTTCTCCAATGCGCTCAACGATTGCTTATCCCGTGCCGCACAAATTTGCATATTGCACAAAATTGGTCATTTGACCAATTTTGACTCCTGTGTTTATCCTTGCGGCAATGAGCACCGGATTAACCGGGGACAACAATCGTCGAGAGGAACGGGAACATGACCGCAGCAGCTACTCGCAACAACGACACGCTGACCCGTCACGTCGTCTACCCCTTCGCCAATGCCAACTTCCTCGCCGAGAACCCGCCAATCTGCATCGAGGGCGGCGAAGGTGTCTATGTCTCGGACGGCCATGGCGGCCGCTATCTCGACGGACAGGCCGGGCTCTGGAACGTCAATGTCGGGCATGGCCGCCCTGAGATCAAACAGGCGATCATCGAGCAGCTCGATCGTCTCAGCTTCTATTCGACCTTCGGCAACACCACCAACAGTCCGTCGGTCGCGCTCGCCGACGAGCTCTGCCGGCTGGCTGCGCCGGAAGGCATGGTGCGCGCGTTCTTCTCGTCCGGCGGCTCGGAAGCCAACGAGGCCGCGATCAAGCTCGCCAAGCAATATTGGCGGCTCGCCGGCCAGCCGCTGCGCACCAAGATCATTTCGCTGCGCGGCGCCTATCACGGCGTGACATTGGGCGCGCTGTCGGCCGGCGGCGTCAACGTCTACAAGGAGCAGTTCACGCCGCTGCTGCCGGGCTTCTTCCAGGTTGAGACGCCGCACGTCTATCGCAACCCGTTCACGTCGGACCCGGAGGCGCTCGGCCGGCTCTGCGCCGAATTGCTCGAGCGCGAGATCGTCTATCAGGGGCCGGACAGCGTCGCCGCCTTCATGGCCGAACCGGTGCAGGGCGCCGGCGGCGTGATCGTGCCGCCTGCGAATTTCTGGCCGCTGCTGCGCGAGGTCTGCGACCGCCACGGCGTGCTCCTGATTGCCGACGAAGTCGTCACCGGATTCGGCCGCTCGGGGAGCATGTTCGGCAGCCGGGCCTGGGGCGTCAAACCCGACATCATGGTGTTCGCCAAGGGGATCAACAGCGGTTACATCCCGCTCGGTGCCACCTTGATCAACGCGAAGGTCGCAGCCGCCTTCCAGTCCGACGACAAGTCGCAATTCACGCCGCGCGCCTTCATGCACGGCAACACCTATGCCGGCCATCCCCTCGCCTGCGCCGCCGCGATCGCCAATTTGCGCATCGTCGAACAGGAGGAACTGCCGGCCAATGCCGGCAAGGTCGGCGCTTATCTGCTGGCACGGTTGAAGGACATCCAGAAGCGTCATCCGAATATGGGCGACGTACGCGGCAAGGGACTGATGCTCGGCATCGAGCTGGTCGCCGATCCCGCGACCAAGCGGCCGTTCGATCTGGCGGAGAATTTCGGCCAGCGCATCTGGGAGCGCTGCGTCGCCAAGGGCGTCCTGATCCGCAACCTCGCCGACACGTTCATCATCTCCCCGCCCCTGACCTTCACCACCGAACACGCCGACAAGATCGCGGATACGTTCGACGAGGCAATCAGCGCAGTGGAATAGATCGACACGAGGCGAGCGCGACAGGCACAAGGGATCGTTCGCATGGCTACTGGGTTCGTCTGCCATGAACTTTACATGTGGCACAACACCGGCAACTGGGCCCAGGTGTTTCCGCCGGGACTGACGATCCAGCCCGGAACCCATGCGGAGAATCCGGAGACCAAGCGTCGCTTCCGCAATTTGGTCGAGGTCAGCGGCCTGCTCGATCATCTCGTGCAGATCAAGCCGCGCCCGGCGACGGTGGCCGAGCTCGCCCGCGTCCATACGCCAGAGCATATCGCCCATATCAAGCGCCTCAGCGACGCCGGCGGCGGCGATGCCAGCCAACTGACGCCGCTGGGTGCCGGCAGCTACGAGATCGCATTGCTTGCAACAGGCGGCGCCATTGCCGCGGGCGAAGCGGTCGCGTCGGGCGCGGTCGAGACCGCCTATGCGTTGGTCCGCCCGCCGGGACATCATGCCCGGCCCGACCTCGGCATGGGGTTCTGCCTATTCGCCAACGCCAGCATCGCGATCCGGCATTTGCAGGCCACCGGCCAGGTCGCGCGCGTCGCCGTGGTCGACTGGGATGTCCATCACGGCAACGGCACCCAGGCGGTGTTCTACCAAGATCCCAGCGTGCTGACGATCTCGCTGCACCAGGACAACCTGTTCCCGCCCGACTCCGGCTCGCTTGCCGAGAACGGTGACGGCGCAGGCGACGGCTACAACATCAATGTCCCGCTGCCGCCCGGTTCCGGCATCGGCGCCTATCGCTCAGCGTTCGAACGCGTCGTGCTGCCTGCGCTGCATCGCTTCGCACCCGACATGATCGTGGTGGCATCCGGCTTCGATGCATCGGGCGTCGACCCGCTCGGCCGCATGATGCTGTCGTCCGCGGCGTATCGCGAGATGACGCGCATGCTGCGCACTGCTGCCAAGACGTTGTGCAACGGCCGCATCCTGATGACGCACGAAGGCGGCTACTCCGAAATGTACGCTCCCTATTGCGGGCTCGCGGTGCTCGAGGAGTTGTCCGGCATCAAGACCGATATCGCGGATCCCTGGGAGCCGTTGATGGCCGCGTGGGGCGGCAACGAATTGCAACCGCATCAGGCCGCGGTGATTGACGCGGCTGCCGCGCTCGTCAACCGGCTACCGGCTGCGCGCTAACAATGGGATTGATTGCCGGATGCCATGGCACGGTTCGTGCAGTAACCGCTGCAACAGCCGCGGCCGTGCATTCCTGCTTTGAGAGGAAGGCGTCGGATAGTCCGCGCCGGAGACGAAGGGTACTGACGATCATGCTTGACCGACGTTCACTTCTCGGCGGCGTTGCCGCCGGCGCAGGTTCAATTGCAATGCTGGCGAGCTTGAACAGTGGCGCGCGCGCCGCGGGCGGCCCGGTCAAGGTAGGATCGGCGTTGCCGATGTCCGGCTTTGCCGCCGCTGACGGCATCGAGTTCAAGAACGGCCTCACGCTCGCCGCCGAAGAGATCAACGCCGCCGGCGGCATCCTGGGACGTCCGATCCAGATTGCGATCGAGGACACTAAGGAGATGGGCGCCGATATCGTCACCCAGGCGATGCAACGCCTGATCGATCGCCACTCGGCCAGCGCGATCATCAACGGCTACAATGTCGGCACCAACATGGTCGAGATGGACGTCGCCGCCGACAACGACGTGATCTTCGTGCACTACAACACGCTGATCTCGCACAACACGAAATTTCTCAGCGATCCGCAGCGCTACTACTCCTGCTTCCAGGGTGATCCGCCCGAGTTCTACTACGGCCCCGGCTTCCTGCTGTTCCTGAAATCGCTGATCGACAGCAAGCAGTGGAACCCGCCGAACAAGAAGATCGCGATCATCCCCTCGGCCAACGAATATTCGATCGTGATCGCCAACGCGATCCGCGACCGCGTCAAGGAATTCGGCTTCGAGCTCGGTCTTTACGAAACCGTGCCCTTCCCGACCAACCAATGGGGCCCGACGCTCGCCAAGCTGCGCCAGGACCCGCCGGCCGCGATCGCGGTGACGCACTTCCTGCCGCAGGATCTGGCGCAGTTCATGACCCAGTTCCTGCCCGAGCCGACCCAGAGCCTGGTCTACATGCAATACGGGCCGTCGCTTCCGGCGTTCCGCGAGATCGGCAAGGAAGCCGTCAACGGCGTGATCTATTCCACCGTGATCGGCTGCCTGCCGGACGAATTCGCCGCGGCCTATCGCAAGACCTATCGCGAGAAGTTCGGCGCCAATGCCGCCTTCATCACGGGCTCGCAGACCTATGACGGGCTGTGGCACTACGCACTGTCGGCCGCGATCGCCGGCGGCGCCAGCGAGCCCAGCAACAAGGAGCAGACCCGCAAGATCTCTGAAGCGATGAAGCGGCTGATCTATCGCGGCGTCAACGGCATCTACCACGCCGATCCGAAGGGCCAGTCTGCCTTCTGCTATCCGACCCAGATCAAGGATCCGTCGCTCGGCATGGCGCACCAGTTCCTGCAACACCAGGACTACCGCACCGATCCCAAGCTGATCGCGCCCGCGCTCTACGCGACGGACACCATGAAGCTGCCGCCGTGGATCAAGGCGTAAAGGCTGACGCGGTGACCTCCCCGGACCAGACGAACGCCCCGCTGCTCGTCTGCGAGGACGTGACCAAGACCTTCGGGTCGCTCCGCGCCGTGGATGGTCTGTCCTTGAGTGTTCGCCCCGGCGAAGTGGTCGGGCTCGGCGGACCGAACGGCGCCGGCAAGACGACGTTCTTCGACGTCGTCACCGCCGTCACTGACATCACCGAGGGCCGCATCCTGTTTGCGGGGCGCGATATCACCGGACTTGCGGCGCATGAAGTGTGCCGCGCCGGCATCGCCCGCACCTTTCAGCTCAACGCGGCGTTCGACAGCCTTTCGGTGCAGGAGAATATCGAGGTCGCCGCGCATTTCGGCGACAGCAATCGCCGCTTCCCGGGCTTTGCGGTCAGCCGGGCCGCCCGGCAACGCGCCGCCGCAGCACTCGATCTCGTCGGTATCGCCGGCCGGCAGCGCATCGCGCGCGACCTGCCGGTGCTCGACCGCAAGCTTCTGATGATCGCGGGCGCGGTTGCGACCTCCCCGCAACTGCTGCTGCTCGACGAACCGGTCGGCGGCCTCAGCCCATCGGAAGTCGATCGCATCGCCGACGTCGTCAGGCGGCTGTCGGCATCGGGCATCGCGATCCTGCTGATCGAGCACGTCATGCGCTTCCTGCTCTCGCTGTCGACGCGCGTGGTGATCATGCACCACGGCAAAGCGATCTTCGAAGGCGCGCCCTCGGCGGTCGCCGATGACCAGACCGTGGTCGAGACCTACCTGGGCAAGGCCGCGACCAGCCGGCTGAAGGCCTTCTTCGTCAAGCAGCCGGAGCTCAGTGCCCATGGCTGAACCGTCCAATTCCCCCGGCCTCGTCGTCAACGGGCTCGTGACCGGCTACGACGGCCGTAATGTGCTGACCGGCGTGTCGCTGTCGCTCGATCCGGGCGAGCTCGTCACCGTCGTCGGCCCGAACGGGCACGGCAAGACCACGTTGCTGCGCGCGATATCCGGCCTGCTGCCGGTGCGCAAGGGCTCGGTGTCGTTGCACGGCCGCATTATCTCCGGCCAGCCGGCGCATCGGGTCGCGGCCAGCGGCGTGATCCATGTGCCGCAGGGCGATCTGTTGTTTGCCGGCATGAGCGTGCTCGAGAACCTGCTGATGGGCGCCTATCTGGATTCCGACCAGGCAGCGGTGGCACGGCGGCTCGATGAGGTCTTCACGCTGCTGCCGAAGCTCGCCGAGCGGCAGACCCAGATCGCGGCCAGCCTGTCCGGCGGCGAGCGGCGCATGGTCGGCATCGGCCGCGGATTGATGATGAAGGGCACGGTGATGCTGATCGACGAACCGTCGCTCGGCCTCGCCCCGATCATCATCGAGCAGATCTACGAGGTGATCGGGCGGTTGAAGGCCAGCGGCCGCACCATCCTGCTGGTCGAGGAGAACCCGGCGCGCGTCGCCGACATCGCCGACCGCATTCACCTGCTCGACAACGGTGCCTTCGTCTGGTCGGGCGAACCATCCGTCCTGTTGCAGCGCGACGAGCTGCTCGCAACCTATCTCGGAGGCTGATCGCGTGGAGATCATAGGACCCGTCATCGTCTCCGGGATCACCACCGGCGCGCTGTACGCGCTGGCGACGCTCGGCCTGTCGCTGGTCTGGGGTTCGCTCGGCATGCTGAACATGGCGCACGGCACGCTGCTGACGCTCGGCGGCTACGCCGCATTCACCGCCGCCAGCCAGCTTGGCTTGCCGGTGCCGCTTGCGGTGCTTGCCGCCGCCGCGGTCGGCGGCGTGATCGGCGCACTGATCTTCATGCTGGTCGCCTACCCGCTGTCGCGCCGCAGCCCGGAGACCTTCGAGACCACCATCATGATCGCGACCTTCGGCGTCGCGCTCACGCTCGAGAATGCCGTGCTGCGGCTCTATGGCGGCCAGCCGCTGGGACAGCCGCTCTCGGTCGGCGGCTCGATCAATCTCGGCGGCTTCGTGCTGCCCTGGCAAAACCTCGTCATCATCGTCAGCGCCATCGCGCTGATGGGGGCCACCGCGCTGTTCCTGACCCGAACCAGGACCGGCCGCGCCATTCGCGCCACTGCGCAGAATCCCGATGCCGCCAAGCTGATGGGCGTGCCGGTGGCGCGGGTCTATCTCCAGGTCCTGATCCTGTCCGGCATGCTCGCCGGCGTCTGCGGCGTGCTGGTGTCGTCAATCACCCAGCTCTCGCCCTCACTCGGCGCCGATCCGATGCTGAAGGCCTTCATCATGTGCGTGGTGGCCGGGCTCGGCAACCTGCCCGGCGCGATCATCACCTCATTCGGCCTCGCCATCGTCGAGGCACTGGTCCAGTTCCTGGCCGGCGCGCGCTGGGGTTTTCCGGCGCTGCTGGCCATCGTGATCCTGGTGCTGATCCGCCGGCCCGGCGGGCTGTTCGGCCGGGTCGAAGTGCGGCGTCTGTGAGGCCGATGTGAAACGCAGTGATCTCGCCCACCTCCTGATCGGTCTCGTCGTTCTCGCTGCGGCGGTTGCGCTGCCGTTCTATGTCGACAGCCGCTACGTGATCGGCCAGATCACGCTCGGCCTGTTCTATGCGATCGTCGCTTCGCAGTGGAACCTGCTGTTCGGCTTCTCGGGCGTGTTCTCGCTGGCGCAGATGGCGCTGTTCGGCTTCGGCGGCTACGCCACCGCGATGCTGTGTTTCTATTTCGGTCTCAACGTCTGGGCCGCGATGCCGCTCGCGGCCATCGCGACCGTGCTGTTCAGCCTGGTGATCGGTGCGGCGTGCCTGCGCCTCAGCGGCGCCTATACCGCACTGCTGACGCTCGCGGTCGCGCAGGTGATGTATCTGTTGATCGTCACCGACACCGACTGCTTCGTGATGGTCGGCACCCAGTGCCGGCAACTGACCGGCGGCGCGGTCGGCTTCGCGCGCTTCGGCGATCTCGGCACCCGCGCGATGTTCAAGGCCAAGTTCCTGGTCGCGGACTACGCGCTGGTGGTGGCGCTGTTCGCGATCACGATGCTGTTCACCTGGGCGATCATCCGCGGCCCGATCGGGCTTGCCTTCCGCGCGCTGCGCGACAATCCCGGCTGCGCCATGGCCCGCGGCATCAGCCGCTTCCAGATGCAATTGCTGGTGTTCGGCCTGTCGGCGTTCTTCACCGGGCTCGCCGGCGGGCTCTATGCCGCGCATTTCAATGCGATCGGCCCCGGCGTGCTGTCGTTCTCGCAGCTGTTCTTCATCATCGCGATGGTGGTGGTGGGCGGCATCGGCCGGCTGTGGGGGCCGCTGGTCGGCGCCATCGTGCTGGTCGCCGCCGACGAGGCGATGCGCGAGATCGGCGAATTCCGCTCGCTCGGGCTCGGCATCATCATCGCCGCCGTGATGGTGCTGATGCCGAACGGCTTGATCGGCCTGTTTGAGAGCATCTGGGACCGCTTGCGCCGGCTGCGCTCGCGCAGTCCCGCGATGACGGCAGAAATATCCGGCGACACGCCGGCGTGACCGATGGAGTGACAGATGTACGATACGATCATCGTGGGCGCAGGTTCGGCCGGCTGTGTGCTGGCCAATCGGTTGTCCGCCGACCCCGCTCGCAAGGTGCTGGTGCTGGAAGCGGGTCGCGCCGCTCCCTTGGCATCGGACATCCCGTCGGACTGGCCGACAATGTTCAACACCGCAGTCGATTGGGGGTTCTACACTGAGCCCCAGGCCGGTTGCCGCGGCCGCCGGGTGTTTTGGCCGCGCGGCAAGATGGTCGGCGGCTCCGGTGCGATGAATGCAATGATCTACATCCGCGGCCTGCCGTCAGACTATGACGGCTGGGAAAAGGCCGGCTGCACCGGCTGGGGCTGGCGCAACGTGCTGCCTGACTTCATCGCCTTCGAGAACAATGCCGACTTCACCGACAGCCCGCTGCACGGCACCAAGGGCCCACTGTATGTCGCCCATGTTCCCTTCGTCGATCCCCATGAGGAGCTCTGGCTGGAAGCGGCGAAGGCCGCCGGTCATGCGCACAATCGCGACTTCAACGGCGCGAGCCAGGAAGGCGCCGGCTTCTTCCAGTTCGTGATCAAGCAGGGCGAGCGGTTCGGCACCGGCAAGGCCTATCTGCGCCCGGCGCTGGAGCGCGCCAATCTGACGGTCAAGACCGGCGTGCGCGTGATCCGCGTGATCGTCGAGAAGGGCCGCGCCACCGGCGTCGACTATCTCGAGAACGGCCAGCTCAAGACCGCACATGCGGCGAGCGATGTCGTGATGTCGTCAGGCGCGATCGGCTCCGCACAGCAATTGCTGCTGTCGGGCGTCGGCCCTGCCGATGAACTGAAGGCCGTCGGCGTCACGCCGGTGCACGATTTGCCCGGCGTCGGCAAGGACCTTCAGGACCACATCAACATTCCCATCACCTTCTACACCAAGGAGAAGATCGGCGTCGGCGCCTGGACCGACGAGAGCCTGGAAGCCAGCCTGAAGGAATGGCAGGACAGCCGCAGCGGTCCCCGCTCCTCGCCCTGGGTCGCCGCCGGCGCCCATGTCCGCAGCCGCCCCGGTGTCGAGCCCGATTTGCAGCTCTATGGCGCCATCAGCCCGCACCGCGACTACGTGCGCTTCCTGTCCTCGAAGCCGGGCATCACGCTGCATTCGACCTTGCAGCGGCCGAACAGCCGCGGCGAGCTGACGCTGCGCTCGGCCGATCCGCTGGAATACCCCGCGATCGATCCGCGCTATTTCTCGTCCGATCCAAGCGGCAGCGACATCGCAACGCTGATCGAAGGCGTAAAGATCAACCGCCGCATCGCGGCGCAGTCGCCGCTCAAGGAGCTGATCGAGGGCGAGATCACGCCGAGCGCGGAGGCGACCAGCGACGCAGACATCGCCGACTACATCCGCGGCCATTGCACGACGCTGTACCATGCGTCCTCGACCTGCCGCATGGGCAATGACGGGATGGCGGTGGTGGATCCTACAACCTTCAAGGTGCATGGCCTCGAAGGCCTTCGCGTCGCCGACGCCTCCGTGATCCCGATCATGATCTCGGGCAACATCCAGACGCCGACGATCCTGATCGCCGAACGCGCCGCCGCCGCGATCGCCGCCTGACCTATCTGCGCCCATCTTCCCGATCGCGCGTACAAAAGGCGCTTCCGGCGGAAGCGCCTTTTGTCGTCGTCGCGGCCGTTACACCTTCACTTTCGCAATCCGCCGCCCGCCGGCGTCAAGCGGCCCGAAATTGCCCGCGATCATGTCCGGTGACGGGATCATGCCGCCGAGCGACCAGCTCGCCGGCTCGCCCTCCTCGATCTTGACCCAGACGTTGCGGCGGAACTCGGGGTTGCCCTGGCCCTCGATCTCGACCATGAGATCGGTGACGCGCTCGAGCATCGCGCGCTTCTGCGCGACGTCAAAGATGCCGCGGACGGTAGAAATGGTGACGTAAGGCATGGTCTCTCTCCAATTGCTGAGGTTGTGACAGCGCCACGAAGATGGACCGGCGGTGGCGCAATCAGGCAGTGGCCGATAAGACAGAGATCGGGCAATATCTGCCATCGCCGATCGTGCCGATCGGGTAGGATGACGGCAGATTCGGAGGTCCCATGAAGCTTGCGATCCTTGCGCTGGAAGGCTGTATGCAATCGGCGGTCGCCGGCATCGCCGACATCCTCACCCTTGCCAACCATGTGATGCAGCTACGCGGCGGCAAGGCGCGCTTCAGCTGGCAAACCCTGTCGCTCGACGGCAAGGCGGTGCGCGCCGGCGGCGGCAAGCTGCTCGCCGTCGATGGCGCCATCGGCAAGCGGATGGCCTGCGATGCGATCATCGTGCCAGGCAGCCTGGTCGACCATCTGACCGCCGAGCGCCTGCAACCGCAATACGACCGCGCCGGCGCCTGGCTGCGCCGGCAACACGCGGGCGGCCGGCTGATCGGCGCGTTCTGCAGCGGCGTGCTGCTGCTCGCCAATGCCGGCCTGCTCGACGGCCGCCGTGCCACCATCACCTGGTGGCTGCAGAGCGAGCTGCGCCGCCGCCATCCCAAGGTCGACCTCGCCGGCGATGCCGTCATCACCCAGGCCGACCGCCTGGTTTGCGCCGCCGGCCCGATGTCGTGGGTCGATCTGCTGCTGCGGCTGATCGAGCTGGTCGAAGGAGCAGAGGTCGCAAAGGTCTGCGCCGACTATGCCGTGATCGACACCGCGCAGCGCACCCAGGCGATCTTCATGCCGCTCGGCTACATGTTCGGGCAGGACCCGCTGCTGATCAAGGCGGACATGCTGGTGCGCCGCGCCGGCAAGGCGCCGGTCACGGTGCGCAGCCTCGCGCATGCGCTGGGCCTGAGCGAGCGCACCCTGAACCGCCGCTTCCGCGAATTGACCCACGAGCCGCCGCAGGCCTTCATCATGCGACGCCGCGTCGAACATGCCCGCACGCTCTTGGAGACCACGGCGCAACCGATCAAGGCGATCGCCCGCGCCACCGGCTACGAGGACGAGAGCAGCTTTCGCAAGGCCTTCCGCAAGCTGACGCTGCTGTCGCCCCAGGCCTATCGCGCGCAGCGCGTGATGCGTGCGGCGTAGCCACGGAGTTTCCCGGAAGATTACGGTCAGCAACACTGACAAACTGCGCGACGTGATGCGACGCGGCACGCACGCTTTGACGTTCGGAATCGACAATGATCGGTGCCGGGTGTTCACTCAGCGGCAAGGCCCCGAAAGCGGTCGCGATACAACAGACACGCTCATTTTGCATTTGGGAGAAACGAAATGTCTTTCGTCGCTCGACGAATGGCGGCGCTTTCGACCGCCATCACTATTATCGCTGTCTGTTCCGGCAGCGCATTTGCCCAGAAGAAATATGACACCGGCGCAACCGATACCGAAATCAAGATCGGCAACATCATGCCGTACAGCGGGCCGGCATCCGCCTATGGCACCAGCGGCCGAGCTCAGGCGGCCTATTTCCGCAAGATCAATGCCGAAGGCGGCATCAATGGCCGCAAGATCAATTTCATCTCCTATGATGACGGCTACAGCCCGCCGAAAACGGTCGAGCAGGCGCGCAAGCTGGTCGAGGGCGACGAGGTCTTGCTGATCTTCGCCGCGCTCGGCACCGCGTCCAACGGTGCCATTCAGAAATACATGAACACGAAGAAGGTGCCGCAGCTGTTCATTCAGACCGGTGCCACCAAATGGAATGATCCGCAGAACTTTCCGTGGACCATGGGCTGGCAGCCCAGCTATCAAAGCGAGGGACGGATCTACGCCAAGCACATATTAAAGGAAAAGCCGAACGGCAGGATCGCCGTGCTCTACCAGAACGACGATTACGGCAAGGACTATCTCAAGGGCCTCAAGGACGGCCTTGGCGACAAGGCGGCATCGATGATCGTTGTCGAGGATGCGTATGAGGTCGCCGAGCCGACCATCGACACGCACATCGTCAAGATGAAATCGATGAATGCCGATGTGTTCGTCGACATCGCCACGCCGAAATTCGCGGCGCAGGCCATCAAGAAGGTAGCCGAGATCGGCTGGAAGCCGTTGCACATCCTCAATTCGGTCGGCTCTTCCCTCGGCGCCGTGATCCAGCCTGCCGGCTTCGAGAACGCGCAAGGCATCATCTCGGTCGCCTATCTGATGGATCCGCTCGATCCGCAATGGAAGGACGACCCCGGCATGAAGGCGTTCGACGAATATCTCGCCAAATACTTCCCCGAAGGCAACCGGGCCGATGGCCTCGTGGTGACGGGTTACAATGCCGCCCAGACGCTGGTTCAGGTGCTGAAGCAGTGCGGCGACGATCTCACGCGCGCGAACGTGATGAAGCAGGCGGCGAACCTCAGGGCTTTCCGCACCAACAACCTGCTGCCGGGAATCACCATGAACACCAGCCCGATCGATTTCGCGCCGATCAAGCAGATGCAGCTCAGACGGCTCAAGGGCGAGCGATGGGAGTTGTTCGGGCCCATGCTCAGCGCGGAAGTCGGAGGTTAGCCGACCGCAGGCCCACCCGCATCGTTGCCCCGGCATCCGCCGGGACGACGAGGTGATTGACGTCTATACGCGAAACAGCTTCGCGTACCTTGCCTTGATCTCCTCGCTCTGCGCCTGCACCTGGGCCGGATCGGCTTTCAGCATCTTCAGTTTGTCGAGCGGCACGTGGCCGGCCTTCTCCTTCACCTTGCCGTGGAACGAGCGGTGCGCGAACTCGTCGGCCAGCATCTGCTGGGTCTCGGCGCTGAACAAGTAGCTCTGGAACAGCCGTGCCGCATTCGGGTTCGGCGCGTTCTTGAAGATGCCGCTCGGCACGATGATCAGCGGCGCGCCCTCGGCCGGATAGACCACCTCGACCGGCTTGCCCTGGTCCTTGGCCAGCACGAGATTGTAGTCGTTGCCGTCGGCCATCACGGCGCGCTCGCCGAGCAGGATCTTCTTCGGCGGATCGGCGGCCGACTGCACCTGCATCACCCGCTGCTGCGAAAGCTTTTCCAGATACGGCCAGCCGAGGTCGCGCGCCAGGACGAAGGTCGCGGTCATGATCGCGCCCGAATAGCCCGGGTGGCCCTTGACGATCTTGCCGCGCCATTTGGGATCGAGCAAATCGGCGTAGCTCTTCGGCGCCTCCTCGCGCTTGACCTGCTCGGTGTTGTAGCCGATCACCTCGAACCAGGCGCAGGACGTCGCCGACGTGCCGTCGGGATCGATCTGGTCGGCGGGAAAATTCCTGGCGACCTCTTCCGGCAGATAGGCCGCGAGCCAGTCGTTCTTCTTCCAGTCGAGATAATGCGCGGGATCGGTCGAATTGGCGACGTCGACGGCATGGATGCCGCTGCCCTGCTCCTGCGCGATGCGCTGGAAGATCCGCTCGGCACCGGAACGTTCGACGCGGACGCTGATCCCGGGATATTTCTGCTCGAGTCGCGCGCGAGCCGTTCGGCGGTGTTCAATTCCAGCGCGCTGTAGAACGAGATCTTGCCTTCCTTCTTGGCCGCCGCGATCAGCTCCGGCGTCACCGCTTCCGCCGGCGGCGCCGCCGCCCGCAACGGTTCGGCGAACACCATGCCGGCCGCGGTCGCGGCCGTCACCTTGAGCCAGTCGCGTCTCGACCATTTGCGGTCCTGCATTCCATGCTCCCCAAAATCGGGCCGTTGACCGGCCGCGCCTTTGTTGCAGGAGCATAGCAGCCTGGGCGTCCTACGTCTTCTCCGGCGGGTTCTCGCGCAGGAAGCGTTCGAGATCGGGCTGCACGGAGTAAGGCTGCGGAACCGGATCGCCCTGGAAGTCGACCTGAAGATCGAGACAGCGCCGCAGCATCCGCGCCAGCTCGCTTCGCCGATACGGCTTGGTCAACAGCGGGATGCCGTGACCGCTGCGGCCCTGCTGTGCCGGCAGCACGCCGTCGCTGTAACCCGAGGTGAACAGCACCCGCAGCGCCGGCCGCCCGACCATCAGCCAATCGGCGAGTTGCCGGCCGTTCATGCTGCCGGGCATCACGATGTCGGTGAACAAGAGATCGAACGCGGTGCCGTGATTGACGATCTCGAGCGCGGCGTCCGCATTCGCGGCCACCAGCACCTTGTAGCCGAGGCTCTCGAGCTGCTCGGTGACGTAGGCGCGAATCGTGGGATCGTCCTCCACGCACAGGATGGTCTCGCTGCCGCCCCTGACCGGCTGATCGTCCTCCTCGGCTGGGCGCGGTGCGACGCCATCGGCCTTGGGCAGATAGATCCTGAAGATCGCGCCGCGTCCCGGCTCGCTCTTGACCTCGATCCCGCCGCCGCTCTGCTTGACGAAGCCGAACACCATGCTGAGCCCGAGCCCGGTGCCCTGCCCGACCTCCTTGGTGGAGAAGAACGGATCGAAGATCTTCTCCAGATGCGACGGCGAAATCCCGGTGCCGGTGTCGCTCACCTCGATCACCAGATGGTCGCCGGCGCGCTCGACGCCGTGCGCCACGGCATCGGGAACGCCGAGCTGGACGTTGCGGGTCGTGAACGTCAGCGTGCCGCCCTCGGGCATCGCATCGCGGGCATTGATGGCGAGATTGACCAGCGCAGCACCTAGCTGGCTGCGGTCGACAAAGGCGAGCCAGGCGCCGCGGCTAAGCTCGGTCCTGATCTCGGTCTGCGAGCCGAGCGTCTGCGATAGCAACCGCACCACCTCGCCGATCAGGTCGTTGACGTCGGTCTCGGCGGGCTGCAGCGGCTGCTTGCGCGCGAAGGCCAACAAGCTCGTGGTCAGCTGTGCGCCGCGATCGGCGGCATCGCTGATCAGCTTGGCGATCGCGGCAAGCTGCGGGTTGTCCTTGACGCCGTCGGCAAGGATCTCGACCGTGCCGGTGATCACGGTCAGCATGTTGTTGAAGTCGTGCGCGATGCCGCCGGTCAACCGCCCGAGCGATTCGGTTCGCTGCGCCTGGATCAACTGCTCCTCGGCGATCCGACGCTGGGTGATGTCGCGCACGAAGGCATTGATGACGTAACCGTCGCCGCGCCTCAGCGCATTGAGCGACACCTCGACGAAGAACCGGTGTCCGTCGCGGTGCACGGATTCGGACTCGTACCGCATTCCCATGCCGCCGCCGGCGGTCTCCTGCAGGAATCGGGCGATCCGCTGCCGGTGCGCATCCCGAAGCTGCTCCGGAAACACCAGTTCCACCACCCGGCAGCCGACTGCCTCGGAGCGCGTCCAGCCGGTCAGCACCTCGGCCTGCGGGCTCCAGTCGAGCACGATGCCGTCCTGATCGGTCTGGACGAAGGCGTCGAGCGCGGTCCTGATGATGGCCTGCGCCATCTGCTCGCTGTCGACCAGCGCCTGATGCGCCCGGCGTTGCGCGGTCACATCGTGCAGCACCGCCACCGCGCCGCGCAGCTTGCCGGCGTCGTCGCGCAAGGGCCTGGCGTTGGCGACGATGCAGACCTCCGGATCCGGCGACAAGGGCCTGACGATCAGCTCGAAATCGTCGACGTCATCGCCGCGCAACGCGCGCGCCACCGGTGTGTCCGAGATCGGCATCACGGTCGTACCGTCGGGAAAATAGTTCTGGAAGCTGCGAACCCCGGTCAGGGTGTCGAAGCCGGGCTCGACCTTGTACAGCCGCCGCGCCGCGGCGTTGGCGATCACGACCACCCCATGCTGCTCGACGACCACCACCGGATCGCGGATGCTCTCGATGGTCTTCTCCAGCAGGTTCTGCCTGCTGCCCAATTGCGCCGACAACTCGGCAAGCGTCGCGGCGAGCCGCGCGGCCTCGGGATTGCCATCGGGGCGGATCGGCGCCGGCTCGCCACGCGACAGCGTCTCCGCCGCCCGTGTCATCTGGGCGAGCGGCTCGGACGTTGACCTCGCAATCCCCTCAGCACTCATCAATACCACCGCAACCACGCCACCCGCGAGCCGGATGCCCGGTCAGGTGACGCCATGGATGAAGCCCAGCGCAAGCAGCAGCACGACGACCGGAAGCATCATCCCGGCCGCCAGACGGCCCGACAAATCCCGACCAACTCATCGCGAGCCGCTGCACCGGAAATTGGAAAAGGAAAACAGTGTCAGAAAAGACGTTCGCGCCGGGGCAATATCGGGTGGCTTACCCCTTTGCTTAGCCGAGTCCGGCCCGCCAATCCGCCACTTTCGTGTCCGTATAAGTACGGAGAAAACCCGCAAGCATGCGCGCATGCCGGATCCATCGGTTCAAGCACGGGGCGGATCGGGTCGATTGAGGGGATTTTCGCGTGGTCCGCCGGCCCTGCTCAGGCGACGGCGGAGACCTTCACCAGCTTGCCGGAGCGAACCTCAGCCGGCCTCCTCCAATGCGCGTCAACCCCGAAGTCACAAAAAGCGGCGCGCTCGATCAACGCCGCCTGAACTCCGATCGCCGCATGAGTGCCCGCGGCGATGTCGCGGAGCCGATCAGGCGAGTCCGAGTTCTTGCAGGAGAGCGTTGCGATCGGCATCGAGCTCTGGCGCAGGCCGATAGTCTGCGAATTGTTCGCCGGCGAACCGGATGGGACAGGCAGCGGTTTTCAACACCATGCCCCCGGAAGCCTCCAACGGGACGAACATGTCGCGCGCATTGAGCTGCGGATCACGCAGTACGCCGGCGATGTCGTTCATCGGTCCGCAGGGAATTCCGGCTTGCGTCAGGATGGGGAGCCATTCCTCGGCGGTTCTGGCTGCCAGCGCCTCTTCGATCCGCTCGGCGAGAGCACGATGATGTTCGCATCGCGACGAATTGGAGAGGAATCGCGGATCGGCTTTGACGTCCTGCATCTGCAGCACATCGCAAAGATCTCTGAACTTCCGGTCGTTGCCGGCGGCGATGATGAGATGCCCGACCTTGCTCTTGAAGACGCCAAATGGCGTGATAGAGGGGTGCCTCGAGCCGATGGGCCCAGGAAAGACTTGCTCGACTTGATAGCGGACAAGGGCATTCTCGAGCAGAGAGATCTGCGTATCGAGCATGGAAATATCGACGTGCTTACCGCGACCGGTGCGGGCGCGCTCGATCAACGCCGCCTGAACTCCGATCACCGCATGAGTGCCCGCGGCGATGTCGCCGATCGATACTCCGACGCGCGTCGGCGGGCCTCCCTCCTCGCCCGTCAAGCTCATGACACCGCCCATGGCCTGAACGACCATGTCGTAAGCCGGCAGTTCGCGGTAGGGCCCGGTCTGACCAAAGCCCGATATCGACGCCAGAACCAGCCGGGGAAAGCGCGAGCTGAGCGCCTCCCAGCCGTAGCCGAAACGGTCCATGGTACCGGGCGTAAAATTTTCCGCGAGGACATCGGCGTCCAGCAATAGTCGCTCGAATATCGCGCGGTCGGCAGCATCCTTGAGGTTCAGCGCGATCGATTCCTTGCTTCGATTGATCGAGAAGAAATAGCCTGAACTCGGCAAGCCATCGGCGTTCGAGATGAAGGGGCCGATGTGCCGCGCGTCGTCGCCGATGCCCGGCATCTCGACCTTGATGACCCGCGCGCCGAGATCCGCGAGCATCATGGTGCAATACGGTCCGGCCAACACGCGGGTGAGATCGATCACGATCAGTCCAGCGAGTGGCCCCTTTGACCGCGGCTTCAGCGCGGACGCCGGTGGTGAGTGAGGTCCGGTCATCGGCCGTCCAGGTCGGCGCCGAAGCGCGGGGGGCGCTTTTCGGCGAAAGCCGCGCTGCCCTCGCGCAGCTCGGCGCCCACGAGGCTGTCGCGGTAACGCTGATCGGCAGCAGCACGATCGAACGAGTTTCTGGCGATCTCGTTGATGGCGCGTTTCATGCCCCGCATGGCGGCCGGCGCATTGGCAGCGAGAACAGAGGCGAGCTCCTTCACGCGCGCATCGAGGCTGCCCGCAGGAACGGCTTCATCCAGATAGCCGATGCGCAGCATCTCGGCTGCGTCCAGTTTCAGGCCAGTGAGGAACAGCTTCTTTGTCGCCGCTACGCCGAGGCGCGACGCAAAGCGCATGAGACCGCTGCTGTAATAGTGAAGGCCGAGGCGCGCGGCCGGCATGAACATCTCGCAACTATCTACGCCGATCCTGAAATCGCAGGCGAGCGCAAGATCGGTCGCGCCGCCATAGACTCCGCCGTTAAGTCTGCAGATGGTCGGTATCGTCAGCGTTTCGAGCTGATCGACGACGTTCTCAAAACCGGAAGCATGAACATCTTCCTTGGACGACACTCGCACAGCGATGTCTCCGAGGTCGTATCCGGCGCTGAACGCGCGTCCCTCACCGGTCAGGATGAGAACTCTCGCACCTGCCGTCGCAATGCTGGCGAAGTGGCCCGACAACACGGCGAGATCGGCTGCGGTGATCTTGTTCATCTGCCGCGGGCGATTGAGCTGGATCGTCGCGGTAGGCCCATCCGTCTTCAGCAAAGGGGCGCCGCTCAAATCCACGGAAGTCGTCATCAGCGTTTCCTGTTGTCTTCGTTCTTTGCCCGGATTATATGTATTTCTTTAAAAGGTCTACGTATACATAAAGGCGTGAGCGTATACATAAGGGCAGCCAATGCGGGTTCGCGTCTCCGATGAGCTTTGTCGCCGGATCGAAAGCGATATCGCCGAGGGACGGCTTCTCCCGGGCGACAAGCTGGACGAGCAGAGCCTCGCCAGACGCTTTTCGGTCTCGCGCACGCCGGCGCGGGAAGCGCTGCTTCGCTTGGCCAATGAGGGTCTCGTCAAGTTCAGGTCGCGCCAAGGCGCAACCGTCGCGAGCATGACACCCCAGCGGGCGATCGGCATGGTGGAAATTCTCACTGCGCTCGAAGCGGAGGCTGCAGGTCTCGCGGCGCGCAGAATGACTGTCGCCGAACGAGCCGGCCTGCGTGAGATACACGAGCAGTGCGCACAAGCCGTGCACACCAGCAACACGGCGCGCTACGTCGAACTCAACACCGCATTTCACCAAGCCATCTACGCTGGCGCACGCAACACGCCCTTGGCCGATCTCGTGACTGAAACTCGCCTTCGGATGCGGTTCTTCCGGCATCAGAGCTTGTCGCGACCGGCTCGCCTGGCGGCATCATTCGGCGAGCACGCTCTGATCGTCAGGGCGATTGAAACAGGGAGCGAAAGCGAAGCACAGCAATCGATGCGCGCTCACATCATCGTCGGAGGCAACCTCTTTGCCGACATGGTCGCTTCCATCAAGTCCGAGTGACGGTCCCGCGCCCCGCGCCTAGCTCGAAACTATCGAATATCTTCTCTGTCGATGCAGATGAAGTACGGAACGCTCGCGAACACCGGAATCCAGGTATCCCGAATTACGTGGGGTGTTCGAGCACGGTAAGCGAGGAATTTCGGTTACCGCCTCTGCATCGACGGGCAGTGTCCCCTTGCGCGCGTGCCACTGAGTTGCCACGTCGCAAGCCGCAACCTCCTTCGTCATTCCGGGGCTCGCGAAGCGAGAACCCGGAATCCATCGGGCCGCATCACGTGTGGTGAAATGGATTCCGGGCTCTCGCGGAGCCTGTCATCGGGCCGCGCTTTGCGCGGACCCGTTGGCGCGCCCCGGAATGACGAGGCGGAGAAAGCGGCGGGCCCATACATCTGAGTTGCCCGACGGCGCAAGCCCCCTCGATGAAAATATTTCGCTTTATCCGAAGCGCAACTCGGTGTATGAATCTCCCGTCTCGCCCGGCACGAGGGGCGCTTCGCGGTCGTCACGAACGCGGGTCGAGATGCGGTGGACGCCGATTGCGCAGTCGACGAACGTGCATGAGGCGGACGGCGAAATCGTGCAGGCCTGACGCCCTAGCGGTAGGTGTCTCTTCCGATTGCGCAAATGCGCGTCGCGAAGACGGTGACAACAAAGCCAAGTCTCGCCGGGGAGAGCACGTATAAGCCGTAAGCCATCGCGCAGGGAAAGCCGGATTGCTCCGGTTACACCTGTGGTCCTACCCCCGAGCTTTCTACCCCATTGCTCGGGGCCCATGGGTGCGATCGGCACCCGGCTTTCCCTGCGCCCTCACCAACGGAGAGGGCGGAAAGAAAGAGCAAAGCTCGGACCAAAGATGTCGCGAGAACGCGGACGTATGACCAAGTCAGTCCCGTCATCCCCGCGCAAAGGCAAAGCCTTTCATCCTTCGAGACGCCGCTTCGCGGCTCCTCCAGCGACAAAGGCAAAGCCTTTGCGCCGAGATGACGGGATTAAAGTAGTGACAAGCCGATATGCCGCCCTACGCCGCCCGCCGCCGCTCGCGCAGCGCGTCGCCGAACGCCTCGAACAGGGCGCGGTTGATCGGGTTGCGCTGCGGATCGTATTCGGCGTGCCACTGCACGCCGAGCGCAAACCCCGGCGCGTCCGCAATGCGGATCGCCTCGATGGTGCCGTCCTCGGCAATGCCCTCGATCACGACGCGCTTGCCGGGCTCGAGGATGCCCTGGCCGTGCAGCGAATTGACCCGGATGGTGTCGCGGCCAAGGATTTTTGCGAAGGTGCCCCCCGGCGTCAGCGCGACGTCGTGACGGTCGGCGAACACCACCGTCGGATCGGGATGGATCTCGCCGTTCTCGAGCCGCGGCATGCGGTGGTTCATGCGGCCCGGAATTTCGCGGATCTCGGGATGCAGCGAGCCGCCGAACGCGACATTCATCTCCTGCAGGCCGCGGCAGATGCCGAAGATCGGCACGCCGCGCGCGACGCAGGCCTCCGACAGCGCCAGCGCCACGTCATCGCGATGGATGTCGTAGGGCTCGTGGGCGGCGCAAGGCTCGGTGTTGAAGCGGGTCGGATGGACGTTGGCGCGGGCTCCGGTCAGCACGACCCCATCGACCACGTCGAGCAAGGCGCCGACGTCGGTGATTTCGGGGCTGCCCGCGAACATCAGCGGCACCGCACCCGAGACCTCGGCAACCGCGCGCAGGTTGCGCTCCCCGACCATCTGGACTGTGAAACGATTTTCGATGCGATGGGCGTTTCCGATCACGCCGACCACGGGCCGTCTCATTATTGGGGTCTCGCGCAATGATTCTTCTAAGTTTGCGTCGTTGCGGAGAGGATCATGCCTTCGAGTTCCCGCCGGATCAACCGTCTATTCCTGCACAGGGGGGCTTGCAGTCCTGCACAGATTGGCGCCCCGGCGGGCCGAACTCCGGCCGGACGCCCGGCAGATCGTCCCCGTCACGACGGGGCGTCAGCGGCAAACCGGCATGGCCGGCCCAGCTTGATCCCGGTGGGATTTTCGCCAAAGACTGCTCCGGACACCGTCCGTGAAGGGGGAATCACCCGTGACTGACTCGGCTGACAATCGCCTGCAGGCCCGCAACGACCTGGCGTGGGCGATCGCCGTCGGCGGCATCGGCATCGTGCTGTTCGCCGCCCTGCTGCTGTTCGCCTGGCAGTTCGCCGCGACGCTGTTCCTGCTGTTCGCGGGCATGCTGCTCGGGGTCGGCCTCAATGCCATGACCACCCTGCTCGGCCGGCTGACCGGGCTGCCGCACGCGCTGCGGCTTGCGATGGTCTGCCTGGCGATGGCGGGACTGTTGTCCGGCATTGTGTTCCTCGGCGGCACCACCATCGCACAGCAGGCCACGGTTCTGAGCAACACGATCAAATCGCAGCTCGGCAGCGTCAAGGAATTCCTCGAGCAGCACGGCGTCGATACCAGCTATCTCGATTTCACCAATGCCGCCGGCGAGGCCAAGGGCGAAGGCACCGCGGTGGCGACGACGACCCCGGCGGCGTCCCAGTCCCATGGCATCCCCGGCGCCGGCGCGCTGGCCTCGAGCGGCGGCGCCATCATCAGTCAGACGCTGAAGGTCCTGCTCGGCACCGTCAGCGTCGTCGGCAACTTCTTCATCGTGCTGTTCCTCGGGCTCGCCTTCGCGGCACAGCCCGGCATCTACCGCGCCGGGCTGTTGTTCATCGCGCCGGCCAAATACCGCGCGCAGGCGACCATTATCGTCGACCGCATCGGCGAGACGCTGGAGCGGTGGCTGATCGCCCAGATCATCACCATGGCGGCGGTCTTCCTGGTCACCTGGATCGGGCTTGCCATCATCGGGATTCCGAGCTCGTTCATCCTGGGCATCCAGGCCGGCCTGCTCGCCTTCATCCCGACAGTCGGCGCCATCCTCGGCGGGCTGATCGTGGTGCTGGCGAGCCTGGCGACCGGCTGGATCGCGGCGCTGTCGGCCTTCGTCCTGTTCCTCGGCGTGCACGCGCTGGAAAGCTACGTGCTGACCCCGATCATCCAGCGCCAGGCGCTCGACATTCCGCCGGCCACACTGTTCGCGTTCCAGATCCTGCTCGGGGTCGTGTTCGGCGTCTGGGGTCTGGCGCTGGCGCTGCCGCTGATGGCGATCGCCAAGGTGATGATCGATCACTTCAAGGCAGAGGATCAGGCACCTGCCAAAGCCGCCTAAATCGGCCTCAGGTGGTCAGCACGACCGGTTGTTACCGCACCTAGACCCGCACGGTCGCGGGCTTCTGCCGCGCCGCTGCGGGCAGGCCCGCCGTCTTGCGCCGCCAGTTCTCCAGCGACAGCGGCAGCTCCTCCGCCGCCTCGACGCGGTTGCGGCCGCCGCGCTTGGCCTGATAGAGCGCGGTGTCGGCCGAGGCCAGCAGCACCTCGAGCTCGGTTCCGGCGGGACCACCGGCGACGCCGATGCTGACGGTGGTTTCGACCGCGCCTTCCTCGCAGCTGATGTTGCTGTTCGCGAAGGCTTCGCGCACGCGCTCGGCGACCAGGACGCCCTCCTCCAGCGAGCACGGCAGCAGCGCCGCGAATTCCTCGCCGCCGATCCGGCCCGACAGATCGCTGATCCTGAGATTGTTGACCACGACGGCGGAGAACAGTTTCAGGATCTCGTCGCCTGCGGGATGGCCGAAGCGGTCGTTGATCGACTTGAAGTGATCGAGGTCGAAGATCATCACCGTGACCGGCCGGCCGGCGACGGCCTCGCGCTCGATGACCCGCATGCAGGCCTCGGTGAAGCCGCGGCGATTGAGCATGCCGCTCAACGGATCGATCGACGCCGCCGTCTTGTGCACGGCCACCGCGCGGTCCGACACCATCATGAAGATCACGAACACCGTGCCGATCGCGTACAGCACGAGTTCGATCGAGAACAACGTGACCCAGAAGCTGGAGACGACATTCTGGCCGTTCAGGCGCAGCAGGTCGCCGACCAGGATCGGCAGCATCAGGACGCAGCCATGGGCGACCGGGATCGCGATCGCAATCCAGCGCCGCTGCATCGCACGACGGCGCTCGCTCCACAGTTCGGAAGCGGTGAGCGCCGCGTAGATCGCGACGATCGCGGCGCCGATCGTCAGGCGCATCGCCGGATCCTGCACCGTCGTCACCGCGCCGATCCACGCGATCGGGCCGAGCAGCAGGCCCGGCAGATTGGCCTTGCGGCCGTGGAAAATCCGCGCGGCGTTCCAGACCATGCCGCAGGCGGCTAAGCCGATCGCATTGAGGCCCAGCAGGACCATCGGATCGAGCATCGCGCTGCCGACCGTCCACAGCGCGACCGAGGCCGCGCCGAGCAGATAGGCGGTGCCCCACCATTTCAGCGCGGGAATGTTCTCCTGCCTGCCGAACAACCACAGCATGGCGCCGAGCATGCCCGCGACCATGGTGGCGAACAAATAGAGCGTCGATGGATCAAACGACATAAACTCACCCCAGCCCGGTGTGATGCAACGTTCGCAGGCGCAATTAATACGGTGATGCAGCGCCAGTGCGAGATCGCACGCTAGAAGGCCCGAGTTCCAATTTCGTTTGCACGCACACGCAAGTTTTCATGAAAAACTGCGTCAATTCGCGTTGAAGCGCGCGGCATTGAACGCAGCAAAAAGGGCGCCTCGCGGCGCCCTCTGCAACTCGATGCTCGCGGCAATTGCCGCGAATTTTACAGCTCGAATTAGCGCTTCGAGAACTGGAAGGACTTGCGGGCCTTCGCCTTGCCGTACTTCTTGCGCTCGACCGAACGCGAGTCGCGGGTCAGGAAGCCGCCCTTCTTGAGGACGCTGCGCAGCTCGGGCTCGAAGTTGGTCAGCGCCTTCGAAATGCCGTGGCGGACCGCACCGGCCTGGCCGGACAGACCGCCGCCGGCGACGGTGCAGATCACGTCGTACTGGCCGTTGCGGGCGGCAGCGACCAGCGGCTGCTGGATCATCATGCGCAGCACCGGGCGGGCGAAGTAGACTTCGAACTCGCGGGTGTTGACCGAGATCTTGCCCGAGCCCGGCTTGACCCAGACGCGGGCGACCGCGTCCTTGCGCTTGCCGGTGGCGTAGGCGCGGTTGAACTTGTCGACCTTCTTGACGTACTTCGGCGCGTCGGGCGCGGCCGGCTTGACCTGCGAGAGCTGGTCGAGGGACTGCAACGTGTCGGACATTATGCGGCCCTCGTGTTCTTGCGGTTCAGGGAAGCGATATCGACCTTCTCGGGGCTCTGGGCCTCATGAGGATGCTCGGCACCCGGATAGACGCGCAGATTGCCCATCTGCATGCGGCCGAGCGGACCGCGCGGGATCATGCGCTCGATCGCCTTCTCGACGACGCGCTCGGGGAAGCGACCCTCGAGGATCTGCTTCGCGGTGCGCTCCTTGATGCCACCGATGAAGCCGGTGTGCTTGTAATAGGTCTTCTGGTCGCGCTTGCGGCCGGTCAGCACCACATGCGCGGCGTTGACGATGATGACGTTGTCGCCGCAATCGACATGCGGGGTGTAGGTGGGCAGGTGTTTGCCGCGCAGGCGCATCGCGACGAGCGTGGCCAGACGACCGACGACCAGACCCTTGGCGTCGATCACGACCCACTTCTTCGTCACTTCGGCGGGCTTGGCCGAGAACGTGCTCATGTGTGAAATCCGTGAAAAAGAAATCGGCGCCGTATGCGCCGAACTGGGTCGGTTTCTAGAGAAGCCGCGGGCGCGCGTCAACGCCGACGCAAAGGAATTACGTCAGCAAAAACAGTAGCTTGTAAATATGGTGTAATAATACCGTAAAAAAGCCTATTGATTTGGAATGGAATAGGTCGCCGTGACATGGGCAATCGGATCGGGCGAGGTGCCGGACAACAGGTTCACCTCGCCGACCGCAAGCCGCTTGCCGAGCTTGAACAGCTTGGCGACCGCAAGTACGTCCTGCCCCGGCTGGCCCTTGCGCAGGAAGTTGATGTTGAGGTTGGTGGTGACTGCAAGGCCGATCGGTCCGATCGCCGACAGCAGCACCACATACATCGCGAAATCCGCCAGCCCCATCAGCGTCGGCCCCGACACCGTGCCGCCCGGCCGCAGCATGCGCTCGCTGAAGGCCTGGCGCAGCAGCGCCGTCTCGCCATCGGCGCTCTCGATCCTGATGTCGTCGTAGGCGAACGCCTGCGGAAATTCCCTGCGCAGGAACTCCTCCAGTTCAGCCACGCTCATTTTCGCAATCGCCATGCAGTCCCTGCCCTCGCGTCTGCCTGCCTGTTACATTAAGTTGTCATACAGACCAAAGTGGAATTTCACCATGTCCGCCCAAGCCGCCCGCGCGAAAGCGCCGCAACATCAGCCGATCCTGCTGCGCGACACCGTCGGCAGTATCGCGCTACTGACGCTCAATCGGCCGGCGGCGCGCAACAGCCTGTCCGAAGGCCTGATCGGCGAACTCCACGCCGCGCTGAACGAGATCGGCGGTGACAAGCGCATCCGCGCCGTCGTGCTCGCCGCCAACGGCCCGGCGTTCTGCGCCGGCCACGACCTCAAGGAGCTCACCGCGCGGCGCACCGATGCCGACCGCGGCCGCGCCTATTTCGCTCAGATCATGAACGCCTGCAGCGCGATGATGCAGGCGATCGTGCATCTGCCGAAGCCGGTGGTGGCATCGGTCCAGGGCATCGCGACCGCGGCCGGCTGCCAGCTCGTCGCCAGCTGCGACCTCGCGGTCGCTTCCGAGGCGGCGGCGTTTGCGACGCCGGGTGTCGATATCGGGCTGTTCTGCTCGACGCCGATGGTGGCGCTGTCGCGCAACGTGCCGCGCAAGCAGGCGATGGAGATGCTGCTGACCGGTGAGCCGGTCTCCGCGGCAACGGCGCAAAGCATCGGCCTCGTCAACCGCGTGGTGCCGGCAGGCACCGAACGCGACGCCGCGATCGCGCTGGCCGAGAAGGTCGCGCTGAAATCGGCCTACACCGTCAAACTCGGCAAGGAGGCGTTCTACCGCCAGGCCGAGATGAACCTCGCGGACGCCTATCGCTTCGCCGCCGAGGTGATGACCGAGAACATGATGGCGCGCGACGCCGAGGAAGGCATCGGCGCCTTCATCGAGAAGCGCGATCCGAGGTGGCAGGATAAGTGACGACCGCAGGTCGTCATTCCGGGGCGATGCGAAGCATCGAGCCCGGAATCTCGAGATTCCGGGTCTGGTGCTAACGCACCATCCCGGAATGACAAAGCGGAAGAAAAATGAACCACGACGCCTACGACGACAACTACATCCGCAGCATCCTGAACAGCGTCAAATCGATCGCGATGGTCGGCGCCTCGCCGGTCAATGTGCGGCCGAGCTATTTCGCCTTCAAATATCTGGCGCAGCGCGGCTACGACATGATCCCGGTCAACCCCGGCCATGTCGGCAAGACGCTGATGGGCAAGCCGTTCGTCGCCTCGCTTGCGGACATCGATCGCCCGATCGACATGATCGACATCTTCCGCAATTCGAGCCACATCATGCCCGTCGTCGACGAAGCGTTGAAATTGTCGCCGCCGCCGAGGGTGATCTGGATGCAGCTCGGCGCGCGCGACGATGCCGCGGCCGAAAAGGCGGAAGCCGCGGGCCTCAAGGTGGTGATGAATCGCTGCCCGAAGATCGAGTATGGCCGGCTGTCGTCGGAGATCTCCTGGATGGGCGTCAACTCGCGGACGCTGAGTTCCAAGCGTGCACCGATCCCGACGCAGGGCATGCGGCTGTCGCTCAACCGCACGAGCTTTGGCGGCGGCCAGACTGCGGCATCCGACCGCGCGGCGAAAAACAAGACCGAGACGACCTGAACATCGCGGCGGAATGATCGTTCCGCTCGGCCGGTATGGCGCCGGATGCCTTTCCAGCAAATGGCGGCGTCCCGAACGCGCTTGACGGCGGGCAGCGCCACCATCAGCATGCCGCGCATTTTCGACCAGGCCACAACAGGACACCAAGAATGACCGATCGCCTTCCGGGATTTTCCACCCTCGCCGTGCACGCCGGCGCACAGCCTGATCCCACCACCGGCGCGCGGGCGACGCCGATCTACCAGACCACGTCATTCGTGTTCAACGATGCCGATCACGCCGCGTCGCTGTTCGGTCTGCAGGCCTTCGGCAACATCTATACCCGCATCGGCAACCCGACCAACGCCGTGCTCGAGGAACGCGTCGCAGCGCTCGAGGGCGGCACCGCGGCACTCGCGGTCGCCTCCGGTCACGCGGCGCAGCTCGTGGTGCTGCAGCAGCTGCTCAGGCCCGGCGACGAAATCATCGCCGCGCGAAAACTCTATGGCGGCTCGATCAACCAGTTCACCCACGCCTTCAAGGCGTTCGGCTGGAACGTGGCCTGGGCCGATCCCGACGAGATCGAAAGTTTCGAGCGCGCGGTGACGCCGCACACCAAGGCGATCTTCATCGAGTCGATCGCCAACCCTGCCGGCAGCATCACCGATATCGAGGCGATCGCCGCCGTCGCGCGCAAGGCCGGCGTACCGCTTATCGTCGACAACACGCTCGCCTCGCCCTATCTGATCAAGCCGATCGACCATGGTGCCGACGTCGTCGTGCACTCCCTGACCAAGTTCCTCGGCGGCCACGGCAACTCGCTCGGCGGCATCATCGTCGACGCCGGCACCTTCGATTGGTCGAAGGACAACAAGTACCCGATGCTGAGCGAGCCGCGCCCGGAATATCACGGCATCCGGATCCAGGAGACCTTCGGCAATTTCGCCTTCGCAATCGCCTGCCGCGTGCTCGGCCTGCGCGACCTCGGTCCCGCACTGTCGCCGTTCAACGCCTTCATGATCCTGACCGGCATCGAGACGCTGCCGCTGCGCATGCAGAAGCACTGCGACAACGCCAAGGCGGTGGCGGAATTCCTCTCCACCCACCCCGCCGTGTCGGCGGTGAATTATGCCGGCCTGCCCGGTGACAAATACAATGCCCTGCAACGCAAATATGCGCCGAAGGGCGCCGGCGCGGTGTTCACCTTCAGCCTCAAGGGCGGCTACGATGCGGGCGTCAATCTGGTGTCGAATCTGAAACTGTTCTCACATCTCGCCAATGTCGGCGACACTCGCTCGCTGGTGATCCACCCGGCCTCCACCACCCACAGCCAGCTCGACGACGCCGCCAAGGTGAAGTCCGGCGCGGCGCCCGACGTGGTGCGGCTCTCGATCGGCATCGAGGACAAGGAAGACCTGATCGCCGACCTCGACCAGGCCCTGCGCGCCTAAATCCAGCAGAAATGCCCGAGCGGTGCGCCGCATCGCTCCGGCAATCATGCCCAAACAACAGTTCTCTCGTTAACGCTTAATCCCGACAGGTCTCTCGTTAACGCTCAATCCGGCATAAAGGCAGTGATAGGCTCCGGATGATTCGGGAGACCATGGATGCTGCGCTGGATATTGCCGCTCGCGATCGCGCTGTTTGCGATATCGCCTGCTGACGCCGCCGACGGCCCTGTCGTCGCCAAGAGCCCAACCGTCAAGGCAGCACGCCAATTGCCGGCCGGCCTGCCGCGGCGGCACTACGCCTACCACACCACCATCACAGGGCCGACCTATGTGCGGCGCGGACGCCAGCTCGTGGTCGTCGAGCCCGCGGTGATCCCGCTCAATTCGGAGCCTTACATCCCGTATATGCCGGGTGAACCGCTGCTGCCGGGATCGTCGTCACTGCCCGGCTATTACGGCAACTGGCATTCCTACAACTATTACGGCCCCTATTACGGCGGCGCCTATGTGACCTACTGGGACCGCCTGCCCTACGCCTGCGGCGTCTACGGCTATTGCTAGCCCGGGACGAACGCGTGGCCAGATCGCCGCAGAAGAAAACCAGCACACCGGCTTCCGGAAACGCCGTCACCGCCGACCTTGTCGCGGTGCTGGTCGCCGTCACCGACGGCACGCCCAGGATCATGACCATCGCCGGCGGTGCCGCGCTGCCGAGCGGCCCGTTCGAGTTCACCCACCGCTCACTGCAGACCGCGCTGCGGGCCTGGGTCGAGGCGCAGACCGGCCATCCGCTCGGCTATGTCGAGCAGCTCTATACCTTTGCCGACCGCGGCCGCTCCGGCGACGCCAAGGGGCCGCACAGCGTCTCGATCAGCTATCTCGGCCTGACCCGCGAGGACCGGGTCGGCGAAGGTTTCGAGGCGCATTGGTCGGGCTGGTACGACTACTTCCCCTGGGAGGATCATCGCGCCGGCGCGCCTTCGTGCCTGGCCAAGATCATCGCGCCGAAGCTGAAGGCATGGGCAAAGGCGGCGCCGTCACCGACACTGCAGCGCGAGCGCTGGCAGCGCTGCGCCATCACCTTTGGCCTCGACGATCGCCACTGGAACGAAGAGCTGGTGTTGCAGCGCTACGAGCTGCTCTACGAAGCGTCGCTGATCCCCGAAGCCGACCGCGCGCGCGATGCGACCGTAGTACCCGGCAAGCCGATGACGGCGGACCATCGCCGCATCCTCGCGACCGGGATCGCGCGGCTACGCGCCAAGATCAAATACCGTCCGGTGGTATTCGAACTGATGCCGGCCGAATTCACCCTGCTGCAACTGCAACGCAGTGTTGAGGCGCTCGCAGGCCGGCTGGTCCACAAGCAGAACTTCCGCCGGCTCATCGAGCAGCAGGAACTCGTTGAAGAGACAGGCGCAATGGCCGCCGATACCGTCGGACGGCCGGCCAAGCTGTTCCGCTTCCGCCATGCCGTATTGGCCGAACGGGCCGTCGCCGGGACCAAGCTTCCGCTGTCACGCACTTGACACGCCTTATGCTCAGGATAAGTATAAGCCATCTTATGCTCATGGAGAGTATAAATGGCTGCACCCGATACCGATCTGCTCACCCGCACCGCGCCGCTCTATGAGCGCGTCAAACGCGTCATCCCGCCGTTCGAATGGGCCACCTTCGCCGAGGACGTCGATGCGATCCTCGCGCTGAAGCGCCGCCGCAACGCGGTGGTGCTGGCGCACAACTACCAGACGCCGGAGATCTTCCACGGCGTCGCCGATATCGTCGGCGACAGCCTGTTGCTGGCGCGTGAAGCGACCAAGGTCGACGCCGACGTGATCGTGCTCGCGGGCGTGCACTTCATGGCCGAGACGGCGAAGCTGCTCAATCCGGTCAAGACCGTGCTGATCCCCGACCTGAAGGCCGGCTGCTCGCTGGCGGATTCGATCACGGCCGAGGATGTCCGGCTGATGCGCGCGCGCTATCCGGATGCGCCCGTGGTCGCCTATGTCAACACGTCGACCGCGGTGAAAGCGGAGTCCGACATCTGCTGCACATCTGGCAATGCGCTCAAGGTGGTGGAATCGCTCGACGCCGAGCGCGTCATCATGCTGCCCGATGAATATCTGGCGCAGAACATCGCCAAGCAGACCAGCAGGAAGATCATCGCCTGGAAGGGCCATTGCGAGGTGCACGAGCTGTTCACCGCCGATGACGTCCGCCAGCTGCGTGAAAATTATCCCGACGTCACGGTCCTCGCGCATCCGGAATGCCCGCCCGAGGTGGTCGCGGAAGCGGACTTTGCAGGCTCGACGGCGGCGATGCAGTCGTTCGTCGAGACCAGGCGCCCGCCGCGCGTGGTGCTGCTGACGGAATGCTCGATGAGCGACAACATCGCGGCGCGGAATCCCGACGTCGACTTCGTCCGCCCCTGCAATCTCTGCCCGCACATGAAGCGGATCACGCTGAAGAACATCCGCCACGCGCTGGAGACCAACCGGCACGAGGTCACGATCGATCCCGAGATCGCCGATCGCGCGCGCAGGAGCGTCGAAAGGATGCTGGCGGTATGAGCAGCGATATCTCCGATCTCAACGGCCGCCCGGTGATCATCGGCGGCGGCGCCGCAGGACTGATGACTGCGCTGCAACTCGCACCCGAACCGGTCGTGCTGCTGTCGAAGTCTCCGCTCGGCGCCGAAGCCTCCAGCATGTGGGCGCAGGGCGGCCTCGCCGCAGCGGTCGGCGCGGATGACAGCCCTGCGCTCCATCTCGCCGATACGCTCGCAGCCGGTGCCGGCCTCTGCGACGCGGCGGCAGCGAGCCGGATCGTTCATGCCGCGCCCGCCGCGGTGGAGCATCTCGCCGAACTCGGCGTCGCCTTCGACCGGCGCGCCGACGGCAGCTGGCGCCTCGGGCTCGAGGCTGCGCATCGCTGCAACCGCATCGTACACGCCACCGGCGACGGCACCGGTCGCGAGATCATGCGCGCGCTGATCGCAGCGGTGCGTCGGACGCCGTCGATCACGCTGCTGGAAGGCGTCGAGGCGCGCCCGCTACTGGTCGAGGACAATGCGGTCAGGGGCGTGCTCGCAGCCAGCGACCGCGGCCCGCTCACCATCACGACCAACCGCGTCGTGATTGCGACCGGTGGCATCGGCGGACTATTCGCCGACAGCACCAATCCCGGTGGATGTTTCGGCCAGGGCCTCGCGCTCGCGGCGCATGCCGGCGCAAGGCTGTCGGATATCGAATTCGTCCAGTTTCACCCGACCGCCTTCGATGGTCCGTCGCGGCCGATGCCGCTGTTGACCGAGGCGATCCGCGGCGACGGCGCTGTCCTGATCGACGAGACCGGCCGGCGCTTCATGGCCGATCAGCCCGGCGCGGAGCTTGCGCCGCGCGACATCGTCGCGCGCGCCGTGTGGCGCCATCGTGCCGCAGGGCATCGCACCTTCCTCGACGCGCGCCAGCATCCGGGCGCGGATTTCGCCGAGCGCTATCCCGTGATCAGCGCGTTCTGCAGGATGGCGGGTATCGATCCCGCCCGTGATCCGATCCCGATCCGGCCGGCGGTTCACTACCACATGGGCGGCATCGCGGTTGACGGCTTTGGCCGCAGCACGGTGCAGGGCCTGTGGGCCTGCGGCGAGGCCGCGCGCACCGGCCTGCACGGTGCCAACCGGCTCGCCAGCAACTCGCTGATGGAGGCGATCGTCTGCGCGCGCTGGGTCGCCGAGAGCATCGAAGGCGTGAGCGCAGGCCCGCGCGCGATGCTGCGCGACGACGCATTGCCACCGGCGTCCGATCCCTCCATAGTACGACCGATCCTCACCCAGGGGCTCGGCGTGCTGCGCGACCGCGACGGCATCGCACGCACGATCCGGAGCCTCTGTCCGCTGGCGTGCAGTCCCAGCGCGGCATCGGACGCAGCATTGGTCGGATTGATGATCGCGGTCGCCGCGATCAGGCGTGAGGAAAGCCGTGGCGGCCATTTCCGCACCGATTTCCCGCACACCGCGTTGTCGGCGGCGCCGTCTTCCCTCACCCGCGCCGAGGCGCTCGCCGCCGCACGCGAGATCGTTGAATCCAAGCTATCAGCCAGGAGTGCCCTGTCATGACCCTCAATCCCCTGTTGCCGCTGCTCTACGAGCCGATCGTGCAGACCGCGCTGCGCGAGGACCTCGGCCGCGCCGGCGACATCACCGCAGACGCCATCGTACCGCCCGGACAGCAGGCCCGCCTGGTGATGCGGGCACGGCAGCCCGGCGTGATCGCCGGCCTCGACGTCGCGCGGACGGCCTTCCAGACCGTGTCGCCGGCCGTCACGTTGCGTGCCGAGCAGCCCGATGGCAGCGTGGTCGAGCCAGACCAGGTCATCGCGATCATCGACGGTCCGGCCCGCGGCCTGCTCACCGCGGAACGGACTGCGCTCAATTTCCTCTGCCATCTCAGCGGCGTTGCCACCGCCACTGCCACGCTGGTCAAGGCCGTCGCCGGCACGCGCGCGCAGATCGTCTGCACCCGCAAGACCACGCCGGGACTTCGCGCGCTGGAGAAATATGCGGTGCGCGCCGGCGGCGGCGGCAATCACCGCTTCGGGCTCGACGATGCCGTGCTGATCAAGGACAACCACATCGCGCTCGCCGGCGGCATCCGCACCGCGATCGAACGCGCCAAGGCCAATGCCGGCCATCTCGTCAAGATCGAGGTCGAGGTCGACACGCTGTCGCAGCTCGAGGAGGCGCTGGCGCTCGGCGTCGATGCGGTGCTGCTCGACAACATGACGACCGAGCAGCTCGGCCAGGCGGTCGCGATGGCGCGCGGCAAGGCGATCACCGAGGCCTCCGGCCGCATCACCGCAACCACCGCCGCAGCGATTGCCGCCACTGGCGTCGATTTGATCTCGGTCGGCTGGGTGACCCACAGCTCGGCCGCGCTCGATATCGGTCTCGACTACCTGTCTTGAGCGATCAAAGAGGTTGATCAATCAACCGGGCTGGCCGACGGGAACAAGCGTCGGCTGGTCCCGTTCGGTGCGGCGCGCCGCGAAGCGCTCGACCTGCAACACCGCTAGCGTCAGCACCACGATCGCGACCGCCTGATGGGTCAGCGCCAGATCGATCGGCACCTGATGCAGCAGCGTCAGGATGCCGAGCGTCGCCTGCAGCGTGATCGCCGCCACCAGCCACCACGCGCCTGCGATCACCGTACCGCCGGCGCGCGCACGCACGGCATCGATCGCATGTGCGATCGCCAGCGCGAACAACAGATACGCAGTCATGCGATGCTCGAACTGCACCGTCAGCGTGTTGTCGAACAGATTGCGCCACCACGGCGTCTCGAACCACAACCGGTCGGCCGACGGGGTCAAACCGCCGTCGATCTCGGGCCAGGTGTTGTAGACCCGGCCCGCGCGCAGGCCCGCGACCAGCGCACCGAAATAGAGCTGCACGAAGGTCAGCACCAGCAGCACCGCGCTGGTGATCTTCAGCCTGAGCGGCGCGATCACGGACGGACGGTCGGTCAGCCGCCGCAGCGTCCAAACGATCGCCGCGAAGATCAGCAGCGCGAGCACCAGATGCGTCGCCAGCCGATACTGCGACACCTCTACACGCTCCGAGAGGCCGGAGGCCACCATCCACCAGCCGACGCCGCCCTGCAGCGCGCCAAGGCCGAAGATGATCCACAGCCGGCGGCCGAGCTCGCCACTCACCGCGCCACGCCACAGGAAATACAGGAACGGCAGCAGATAGGCGGCGCCGATCACCCGGCCGAGCAGCCGATGGCTCCACTCCCACCAGAAGATCGTCTTGAACTCGACGAGCGTCATCCCGGCGTTGAGCTCGCGATATTGCGGAATCTTCCGGTAGCCCTCGAAGGCCTGGGTCCACTGCGCCTCGGTCAGCGGCGGCAGCGCGCCGGTCACCGGCTTCCATTCGACGATCGACAGGCCGGATTCGGTGAGCCGCGTGGCGCCGCCGACCAAGACCATCAGCGCGATCAGGCCGGCGACTGCGAGCAGCCAGACCCTGACGGCGCGGAGCTGCGATGTCTTTGCGGAAATACCGGCCATTTCGCCCTGACTTGATTGGATTTTCGCGCCCCTTATAGTCCGCCGCGCCAGCGGCGCAAGCGCCGCCGAAACGCTTGGGATCACGAGTTGCACATATCCGCCATGGCCATACGCACCCGCAAATTGCTCGGAACCATCTTCCTGCTCATCCTGGTGGTGGTGTGGTCGCTGCTCGGCATGACCGTGGCCCAGACCCCGTGGCTCGCCAGTTCCGGCCTGTTGCAGGCGATCTTCTACGTCGTCGCCGGCCTCGGCTGGGTGCTGCCGGCGATGCCGATCGTGTCCTGGATGTCGCGGCCCGATCGCGCCTAAAGCATGATCCGGAAAACTGCGAAGCGGTTTTCCGAAAAGATCATGCTCAACCTAAATTCCGTTCTGATTGCGCGCGCTCCGCGTCGGTCGCACCGGCGCGAACATCACGCCCGACAGCAGCACCCGCATGACCCGCAGCGAACGCACCCGGCCGTCCCAGGCGATGCGCGGCAGCGCATGGAGATTGGTCCGGCCTTGTGCCTCGACCACACCCGAGATGGTCGACACTGCGCTGGCAAAGCCGGTCTCCTCGGCCATCACCACATCCGGACGGGCGAAGGCTTCGCGGTCGCCGAAAGGATAGGCGAAATGCCTGACCGGCCGGCGAAGCGCACTCTCGGCCACCGCCTTGCCCATCGCCATCTCGCGCTGCGCAGCGGCATCCTTCACGCTCGACAGCGCCGGATAGTTCACCGTGGCGCTGCCGAACGTCACGTTCGGATCGGCCGCGAGCTTCGCGAGATCCCCCCAGTCGAGCGAGGCGTCGCGTGACAATTGCGCCGCATCGGCCGCATAGCGCCGGCCGAGATCGTTCACCGCATAGGCCAGCTCCGACGGCGGCAGCCGGCGCAGCCACCCGGACAGGAAATCGAACAGCTCGTATTTGTCCGACAGGCTGGAGACCGCGAAGTGGCGTTCCCTGCCGTCGATGACCAGGCTGATGCGGCTCTCGCGCGCGATGATGTCCTCCAGCGCCAGCCACCACGCCACACCGACGCCGTCCGGGAACGCCGTCGGCAGATAGAGCGTGAAGGGCACGCCATGCCTGGCCAGCACCGGATAGGCATGGGTGATGATGTCCTTGCTGGCACCGTCGAAGGTCAGGCAAACAAACCGGCGGCGCTCCGGCATGGTCACCGCGCGGCGGCAGGCCTCGTCGATCCCGACGATGTCGTAGTGCCAGCGCTTCAGCGCGCGGATCGTGCGATCGAGGAATCCCGGCGTGATCTCCTGCGACCTCAGCGGCTGAAACCGTCCCCGACGCGCGGGCCGGACGCGCGCGAAACGCAGGATCGCCCCGGCGCCGCCGGCTTCGCGTTCCCGCAGCCTTAAGGCGCCGCTGAAGTAGGCGAGCTCCATCCGGGCCCGCCGCAAGATCCCGTTATCCGGCACCAAAATCTCTAACCTGTCCCGGCCGTTGCCCGGCGGTTCCCCGCCAACCGCCAAGCCCCATCGACGCATTCATATTACTCTTTGTTGACATTTCCCTGCGAAGGTCGCCCCAGCCGAGACCTGTAAATTAATACCTTAAAAAATTTGGGCTCCGAGATGATCATGGCGGCGGCAGTTGAAGGCCACACGGCGGGCACGCGGACATGGCCGAACGCAATCCGCGTTGCCGGCGTCGACATTTTTCATGACCTCACGGCCGCCGAAGCGACCTGGCGCAGTCTCGAGACGCCACAGCACAGCTACACGCCCTATCAGCGCTTCGATTTCCTTGCCAACTGGCAGCGCCAGGTCGGCGAACGCGAGGGCCTGCGACCCTTCATCGTCGTTGCCCATGACAGCGAACGTCGGCCATTGCTGCTGTTGCCGCTCGCCGTCGAGCCGCGTCTGGGCGCGACCTGCGCGAGCTTCATGGGCGGCAAGCACGCGACCTTCAACATGGCGCTGTGCGAGAAGGATTTCGCCGCCAACGCGACCGAGGCCGACATCACCGCCCTGATCGGATCGATCGCCGAACGCTCCCGCGTCGATGCCCTGGTGCTGTGCCAGCAGCCGCTACGCTGGCAGGACCAGCCCAATCCGCTGGCGTTGCTGCCGCATCAGGCTTCCGTCAACGACTGCCCGCTGCTGGTGATCGAGCCCGGCGCCGCGCCCGCAACGCTGATCAGCAACTCGTTCCGCCGCCGCCTCAAGGGCAAGGAGCGCAAGCTGCAGCCGTTGCCCGGCTACCGCTACCACGTCGCCAGCACGAGCGCTGACGTCTGCCGCCTGCTCGACTGGTTCTTCCGCGTCAAGCCGCAGCGCATGGCCGAGCAGAAGCTGCCCGATGTGTTCGCCGAACCCGGCGTCGAGCAGTTCATCCGCGCCGCCTGCCTCGCGCCGCGCGCCGACGGCAACGGCTATGCGATCGATATCCATGCGCTGGAGTGCGACGAGGAAGTGATCGCGATATTCGCCGGCGTCTCCGACGGTCATCGATTCTCGATGATGTTCAACACCTACACGATGTCGGCCAATGCCAAGTTCAGCCCCGGCCTGATCCTGATGCGCGACATCATCGATCGCCATGCCGGCCTAGGCTACCGCACCCTCGATCTCGGCATCGGCTCGGATGAGTACAAGCGGCTGTTCTGCAAGGACGACGAAGCAATCGTCGATAGCTTCATTCCGCTCAGCCTGCGCGGCAAACCGGCGGCCGGCATGCTGTCGGCGATCAGCCGCGCCAAGCGCGCGGTGAAGCACAATCCGGCGCTGTTCGAGATCGCGCAGAACCTGCGCAGCATGTTCCGCTGAGGACACCTGTGGGCGACGTCTAGGCAGACGAGACTTCCGGCGCCTGCCGTCCGCTCTCGACGCCGAGCCGCATCATCGCATCGAACACCAGCATGGCGGCCGGCGACAGCGCGCGCTTGCGCAGCTTGATCAGCCCGTAGCTCTCGAGCATCAGCTGGTCGCGGATGCGCAGCATCTTGAAGCGCTGCGGATCGAGCAGATCGAAGATCAGCATCGGGATCGGCACGATCGCATCGATTCCCGCAGCAATCCCGATCGAGGCAGAAAAGGATTCGGTGTTGATCATGCGCTGCGGCGGCGCAATTCCGCGGCTGTAGAACAGCCGCTCGAGCGCCTGGCGCATGAAGGATTCCCGCGGCTGGCAGATCCATTGTAGGTCGACGGTGTCTTCCAGACTGACGCTGTCGAGCGCCGCCAGCGGATGTTCGGCGCGCACCAGGAGCGCGGCCTGCTCGGCGCCGATCTCGTGATAGTCGAACTGCGCCGGATCGATGCCGGCGGGAATTCGCGCCACGATGAAATCGAGCTCGAGCGCCAGCAGCCGCGCCACCAGCGGCGGGCTGGTGCTGACATCGAGCGAAATGCTCACCCGGTGCAGCTTCTCGCCGAGATACTGCATGACGTCGACGACGAGGTCGATGCTGGGCTTGGCGACCGTCCCGACCGAGACGGTGCCGAGCTCGCCGGACCGATAGCCGGCGAATTCATTGGTGACGCGGTCAAGGTCGGCCAGCACGCTCCGTCCGCCCCGGATCAGGATCGAGCCGTAGGCGGTCGGCTCGACGCCGCGCGCGGTCCGCTCGAACAGCGGAACCCGCGCCACCGCCTCGATTTCGGCCAGCATCTTCGACGCCGCCGACTGGGTGATGTTGAGGCGCTCGGCGGCCAGCTGCAGCTTGCGCTCGCTGTCGAGCGCGACCAGCAGGCGCAACTGGCGCAATTTCAGATTATTGATCACGGCCCGTCACCATCCTGCCCGGCAAATGCCATCGATCCGATCGATCGGAACGAACAGAATTCCAGATTCTTGTCTTGGCATGCCTTCTACTCGCGAACCGGTGTCCAGTCGCTGGAGACACCGCGGTTCCCGCGGTTATACCGCGGTGCATCATGACAGTTTCGCCGTGGCTCCATTCCCAAATGCCATTAGTCACGCGGCCGTCAATTACACAACAATGTACGCAACAATGTACGCAGGGCTTGCAACAAAACTTGCAAGGGAGCGACGGAGCGCTGCGGGTGTACGCTGTACGGCCCGGCGAGCGCGGTGACCGTGCGCCGAATCGAAAAGCCAGAAGGGACGGGAACGATGAGCGACGATGTCGAGAAGCGCGCGGTTGGAAAGATGATGCGGCGGCTGATTCCGTTCCTCATCCTGTGCTACTTCGTGGCCTATCTCGATCGCGTCAATGTCGGCTTCGCCAAGCTGCACATGAATGCCGCGCTTGGGCTCAGCGAAGCCGCCTACGGGCTCGGCGCGGGCCTGTTCTTCGTCGGCTACTTCTTCTTCGAGGTGCCCTCCAACATCCTCCTCGAGCGGTTCGGCGCGCGGCGCTGGATCGCCCGCATCATGATCAGCTGGGGCATCGTCTCGGCGGCATTCGCGTTCATCCCGCAGATGTCGGCGGCGAGCGGCCTCCAGAGCGAATGGATTTTCTACTTCCTGCGCCTCTTGCTCGGCGCCTGCGAGGCCGGCTTCTTCCCCGGCATCATCTTCTATCTGACGCTCTGGTTCCCGACGATCTACCGCGCCCGCGTCATTAGCCTGTTCATGCTCGCGATCCCGATCTCCAGCATCATCGGGGCACCGATCTCGGGCCTGCTGCTCAATTTGTCGGGCGCCGGCCTGACGGGGTGGCAGTGGCTGTTTATCTGCGAAGCGCTGCCGTCGGTGCTGGTCGGCTTCGCGGTGCTGGCGATGCTGCCCGACTTCCCGCGCCAGGCGAGCTGGTTGCAGCCCGACGAGATCAAATGGGTGCAGACCTCGCTTGAGATCGAGCGGCAGAAGAAAGAAGCCGTCGAGCACATCTCGGTCATGCAATCGCTGACCGATTCGCGGGTGCTCGCCTGCGCGCTGGTGTATTTCTGCCTCAATGCGGCGAGCTACGGCGTCGCGTTCTTCCTGCCCACCATCATCAAGGCGTTCGGCGTCACCGACACCCAGACCGGCTTCCTCGCCGCCCTGCCCTTCGTGTTCGGCGCGGTCGGCATGGTGCTGCTCGGCCGCCATTCCGACAAGACCGGCGAGCGGCGTTATCACGTCGCCGGCGCATTGACGCTCGCTGCCGTCGGCATCGGCCTTGCCGGGCTGGTCTCCAGTCCGGTGCTGATCATCGGCCTGCTCTGCCTTGCCCAGATCGGCGTCTCCGCGGTACCGCCGATGTTCTGGCCGATGCCGGCCAGCATCCTGAACGGCGCCTCGGCCGCCGCAGGCATTGCCGCGATCAACTCGCTCGGCAACCTGTCGGGCTTCGCCGGCCCGTTCGCGATGGGCTACCTGAAGGACCTGACCGGCGGATTCACCGCGGGCCTGCTGCTGCTCGCGGTCGTCGGATTGATCGGGGCCCTGGTCACGATCCGGCTGCGGATCGATCCGGTGCTGGAGCGCGCCGCGCGCGAGCCGGCGCTGGCACACTGAAGTATCATCAGGGAAAAGCGCGAGGCGGTTTCCGCAATGTTCGTGCTTCAATGAGGACTCAACGCGCGATGACGCTTCAACTCAATCTCATCGCGCTTTGGATGCCCAGGCGGCTGCCGCTAGCGAATGGCGGGGCGCTCCCCCGGCCCTTTCGTGAGCCCCTTCTTGCTTGCCGTGATCCTTGCGACATCGCGGATGCAGGCGATGAAAATCTCCGCGGGTGGCGCCAACGTGCGCCCCTTCAGGGTGACAATCGCGGCCGACACCGCGGCCGTCCTCGGCAGCTGAACCGGAAGGATCTTCAGCCCGAGATCGCCGCCGGCAGACCGCGCGACGGAACCGGGCAGCATAGTGATGAAGCGGTCGGTCGCCGCCAGCCGGCAGCACAGATGCAGCGACAGTGTGGTGATCGGCGCACCGGGCGCCTGCACTCCGCTATCGCGGAACATGTCCGCCACCGCAGTGCCCGGAAAGGTGTCGGGCGGAGGTAGCACCCAGCGCTCCCGTGCGAGGTCAGCCAGTTGAAGTCTGGACGCGCGCGCCCATTTGCTTCTCCTTCCTCCGACAACGACGCGCGGATCGTCCAGCAAAGGCTCGACCGCCAAATCCTTTTCGTCAAACGGCGTCGGTGTCCACCCGAGCAACAGATCGATGCTGCGCTCGCGCAACTCGCGGTAACGGAGGTTGCTGAGAACGGTCTGCGCGACGTTGATGCGGATCCCCGGATGGTGCTGCGTGAACCGGTCGATCGCCACCGGAAGCAAGCCGGCCGCGATGCTTTCCGAACTGCCGATCCGCAACTCTCCGACGGTCGGGTCAGCAAGAAATGCGAGCTCCTCGAGACCCCGGGTAAGCTCGTCGAAAATCGACACCCCGCGCCTGACCAGGGCATGGCCGTAGGCTGTCAGTTCGACGCCGCTGCGGCACCGATCGAACAGCCGAACGCCAAGCCCGTGCTCCATGTCGGCGATTGCACGGGAAACCGCCGGTTGCGACATCGCAAGCTCGGCTGCGGCCTTTGCCATGCTGCCGCGCAGCGCGACGATAAGCAGGATGTGCAGATCGCGCAGCTTGAGCCGGCGTCGGGCACGCTCAATGTCCAGCATCGGCGATCCCTACCAAAACGGTTATGGACGCCTCAGACACTAGCATTGGACGTTCATCTCCGCCTCACGCATCCTTCGCGTGCGATGACGCAGATCGTCGCGCCCCGACGGCACGGCTCGATGACCTTGGAGGCAGACATGTTGACCCGTCGCGATATCATGACCGCGTCCGCCGCCTGGATCGCCCTGATCGCCACGGGCCAGACAACACGGCCGATTGCGGCGCAGCCACGCCTGAAGATCGCCCACATCCTCACCGGCTACAGTCCCGGATTGCCGGACGCAGTCGCAAGACTCGTCGCCGGACAGATGAAGGATTATGCAGACTCGATCGTGGTCGAAACCCGGCCCGGCGCCAGTGGCCGGATTGCGATCGAGGCCGTGAAGAGCGCCGAGGCCGATGGGTCGGTCATGCTGCTCGCGCCCCTCGGGTTCATCACGCTGTTTCCGCACACCTACAAGACGCTCGGATACGCCCCGCGGGACTTCACGCCGGTATCGACCGTCGGCTCGTTCGCGACTTTGCTCGCGGTGGGGCCGAAAGTGCCGAACGACGTCAGGAGCCTCGCCGACTTCGTCGCCTGGTGCCGTGCCAACCCGACGCAGGCGGCCTATGGCACGCCGGGCGTCGGCACCACGCTGCATTTCATTGGGGCGATGCTCGGCCGGACCGCCGGCTTCGACTATCTTCACGTGCCCTATCAGGGCAGAGGCGCGGTCCAGGACCTCCTGAAAGGCGAGATCGCGTCTGCGGTGATGCCGGTCGACAGCCTGCTGGGCCAGGTCCAATCCGGGCAACTGCGCGCGCTGGCAACGACCGGACCCGGCCGTCTGAAGTCGCTCCCGGACGTGCCGACGGTGGCGGAAGCCGGATACCCCGTGCTTCAGGACGTGACCTGGTTCGGCATCTTTATGCCGGCGAAGACATCGCTTGCCGTCATCGCGCAGCTCAACAGCTCGATCCAGGCGTCGCTCCGCACCGACGAGGTCAGGTCAGGCATGGCCAAACTGTCGGTCGATGTCGACGCAATCGCGATGAACGACTTTGCCCGACTGCTCGCCTCGGAATCCGATCGCTGGAAAGGGATCGTGCAGGCGACCGGATTTTCGCCCGCGGGTTGACCCTCAGGCCGCCACCACGCGCGGGCCGGCAGCAACCGTTTGCGACGGCGCGCAGGGCTTGCTCAGCATCGTGACCTCGGAGAAACCGACGGCCCTGAGCTGAGTGACCATCGAACGGCGGGCATCCTGCGCCATGGCGGCATCGGGCACGACGACGGCCTGCGCCTTCGCGGTCAGGAGTTCGGCCGGCAGGTCGACGGCTGAGCCGGCATCGAGCAGCACGTGGTCGTAGACCCTGAGCAGCGCATCGATCGCAAGCACCAGCCGCTGCGATTGCAGATGGCTGCGATCGAAGCCCGGACGCCCGGCGCTGACGATCTGCACGCGCGACTGCCGGTCCTTGGAGATGATCTGCGCGAACGTCGCCTCGCCCTGCATCAACTCGGCAAGGCCGGGCGCTGCGGGATCGACGGTGGCTGCCGCCAACACCGGCGAGGAGCCGACGAGATCGACCACCACGACCTTGGCCTGGCGCGCCATCAGACGGGCCAGCGTCAACGCGGTCGCCGTCACGCTCTCACCGGCCGCCGGACCGAGGACCGTGACCTTGTGGGCGGCGGGGCCGGCCGCGATAAGACGCTCGGCAAGTTCATCGATCTCGTCGATCGCATGGGCCGGCGCAGGCTGCGGCTCGCTGATGACGGACTCGTCGGCAACCGTCGACGCCGGCGGCACTTCAGGCTCCGGCGGTGTCCTCGGCGCAACCGCCGCCGCGCGGGCGGGCTCAGGCGACAGCGCTGGCACCGGCTCGTCTTCGGCTACGGCCTCCATGACCGGTTCGCGGCGCCGGATCACGGCAGCCGCCGGCGCGAAGGCCCGGCCGACCGCGCCGGGCGCGGTGATCCGCAGCAGCTCGCCGGTGATGATGATGCCTGATGATAGCAGCAGCGTCGCCAGGGTCGCGATCAGCACGATCGGCAGCTTCTTCGGATAGGCCGGCGTATTCGAGACCGTGGCGCGCGAGATGATGCGGCCGTCGGTCGGCGCGGCCTCGATGTTCTCGCGTGCGGTCGCCTCGCGATACTTGGCGAGATAGGCCTCCAGGAGATCGCGCTGCGCCTTGGCTTCACGCTCCAGCCCGCGCAGCTGCACGTCCTGGCTGTTGCTCGACGAGGCCTGCTTCTTCGACTGGTCGAGGCTCGCCTGCAGCGCCTGCACGCGGCCGTCGGCGACACGGGCATCGTTGTCCAGCGAGCGCGAGATCTTGCCGGCCTCCTCGCGCAATTGACGGTCGAGGTCGGCGATCTGCGCCTTCAATTCCTTGATGCGCGGATGGTTGTCCAGCAAGGTCGAGGATTGCTCGGCGAGCTGCGCGCGCAGCGTGCCGCGCTGCTCGGCGAGCCGGCGGATCAGCTCGGAATTGAGCACTTCCGAGGCCTCGATCGGCTTGCCGCCCTGAAGCATTTCGCGGATCAGCCGCGCCTTGGTCTCGGCATCCGCCTTCAGCGCACGGGCATTGTTGAGCTGCGTGTTCAATTCGCCCATCTGCTGGTTCGACAGCGGGATGTTGTTGGTGCCGACGAACAGGCTCGACTTGGAGCGGAATTCCTCGACCCGCGAATCGGCCTCCGCGACCTTGTCGCGCAGCTTATCGATCTCTCCGAGCAGCCAGGTGCTGGCCGACTTGGCCTGATCCTGCCGTGCGCCCTGCTGCAGCACGAGATAGCCATCGGCGATCGAGTTGGCGACACGCGCCGCAAGCTCGGGATCCTCCGACTGGAATTCGATCACCATGACGCGCGACTTGTCGACCGCGTAGGCCTGGAAAAGCTCGTAATAGGAATCGAGCACCCGTTCTTCCGGCGTCAGGCTGAACGGGTCACGGCCGATGCCGAACAGCGCCAGCAGCGACTTCAGCGGCGAAAAGCCGCGCAGCACCGGATCGAATTCGGGGCGCTCGGCGAGCTTGTTCTTCTTGATGATGTCGCGAGCGAGATCGCGCGACAGCAACAGCTGCACCTGGCTCGTCACCGCCTCGGCATCGAGCGAGGTGCGCTCCAGGTCGCGTTCGCCATTCGGGCGCAGGAAGGCGTTCTCGCGATTGTCGATCAGGATCCGCGCTTCCGACTTGTAGCGCGGCGTCACGACATTGACTGCGGCGAGCGACAACGCAAACACCAGCACGGTCGGAACGACGATCCAGCCGCGCTTGCGTGCCAGCGCGCGGCCAAGCACATGCAGATCGAGATCGGCTGCCTCGGCCGGACGTGCCGGCCCGTCGAGAGCAGGCTTCGGCGAAACCGGCTTCACGACAGCTTCATCGGCAACGCGCGCGGACTGCGGCACCGCCCGTTGCACGACGGCCTTTTCCTTGTCTCTACGCCAGAATCCAAACCGCATAACCAACTCCCGCGGACGCCGCGACTCCACCTCAATGGCGGCGATTACAGTCCATTAAGGTTGCCGCTGGGTTAATCGGTGCGGTTGCCGGACATCGCCACCACCACCGATCCGTCATTCTTTGTTAACCATGAGCGCCGTTAATCGGGGCCGGTATTGTCGCGGGATTCCTCACATGCGCGATCTGCGCGCCCCCCCTGTTTGTCTGATTGCTGCGCTCGCGCTGTCGGGCTGCATGGGCCGGACGTCGCCGGTCGCCGGCGACCCCGGCCTCGACCCGATGGCTTACGGCGAGCCCTCCTATGCGGCGCCGATCGCCTATGCCGAGCCCGCGCCGACGCGCGAGGCCTACAATCTTGGCCCCGGCGACAAGCTGCGCGTCGTGGTCTATGGCCAGGAAGGCCTGACCAACTCCTATGCGATCGACGCCGCGGGCGCGATCACGATGCCGCTGATCGGCTCGGTGCCGGCACGCGGCCGCACGCCGGCGGGGCTCGCCGCCGAGATCACCGCACGGCTGCGCAACGGCTTCATCCGCGAACCCTCGGTCGCGGTCGAGATCGAGTCCTACCGGCCGTTCTTCATCCTCGGCGAAGTCCAGGGCCCCGGCCAATATCCCTACGTGCCCAACATGACGGTCGAGAGCGCGGTGGCGATCGCCGGCGGATTCTCGCCGCGCGCCAGGCGCGACGAGGTCACGCTTACCCACACCGATGCATCGGGCGCGGGCCGCTTCGTTGCCCCCCTGGCCACGCCGATCGGGCCCGGCGACACCGTGTTCGTCGGCGAGCGCTGGTTCTGATCGATGGCGCAGGATCAAAACCAGCAACCGCCGCTCCGCATCCTGCATGTCGTCCGTGCCCCGGTCGGCGGCATCATTCGCCACATCCTCGATGTCGCCAACGGCCAGATCGAGCGCGGCCACCATGTCGGTATCGTCGCCGACAGCCTGACCGGCGGCGCCCGCGCCGACGGGGTGCTGGCCGACATCGCGCCGCGCCTCAAGCTCGGCGTCCACCGGGTGGCGATCCGTCGCGAGCCGCGCTTCGCCGACGTCCTGGTCTGGGCGCATATCGCCGGGCTGATCCGCAAGCTGAAACCCGACGTCGTACACGGCCATGGCGCCAAGGCCGGCGCCTATGTCCGCCTGCGGCGGCGTTCGAACAAGGTGATCCGGGTCTACACACCGCATGGCGGATCGCTGCACTACCCGCTCGACACCTGGAAGGGCCGCTTCTACAGCCAGCTCGAGCGCACGCTGATGAACAGCACCGACCTGTTCCTGTTCGAGAGCGCGTTTGCCCGCGACACCTATCAGCGCACCGTGGGCAAGCCTGCGGGCCTCGTGCGCTGCGTCTTCAACGGCGTCACCTCGGAGGAGTTCGAGCCGGTCTCGATAGCTGACGACGCCACCGATGTGGCCTATGTCGGCGAGTTCCGGCGCATCAAGGGCGCCGATCTGCTGATCGACGCGGTGGCGAAACTGCGCGCCGAGGGCACCCCGGTGACGCTGACGCTGGGCGGCGACGGCGAGGAATTCGAACGCCTCAAGGAGCAGGTCAAGCGGCTGTCGCTCGGCGAGGCCGTCCGCTTCATCGGCCACGTCAAGGCGCGCTTCGGCTTCTCCAAGGGCAGCTTGCTGGTGGTGCCCTCGCGCGGCGATTCGATGCCTTACGTGGTGATCGAGGCCGGCGCCGCCGGCGTTCCGATGATCGCCGCCAATGTCGGCGGCATCCCGGAGATCTTCGATACCCACACCGACGCTTTGTTTGCGCCGAGCAATGCCGCCGCGATGGCCGATGCCATCAAGGCCGCGCTGGACAACCCGACGGCGACCGCGGCGCGCGCGCGGCAACTGCGCGAACGGATTTCCGAACATTTCTCACAGAGCGCAATGGTCGAGGGCGTGCTGGCCGGCTACCGCGATGCATTTGCCGAACGTTAACCATTTCTTGCACACGTAACCGTTTCTTCCGATTTGTCCCCTTAAGTCACCTCCAGGGGAATTTCGCTGCTGCGCGCGGATGCCCATCTGCATGCGCAGGAATGGACGTGGACTCGTGGAACCGTTTAACGCACGCTCGATGCTGGATGCCGCTGCGTCAGCGACGGCCCAACCGCAGATCGAACGCCGCCGCCGCCTGTCGCCGGCCGCACTCGCCGTCACCAACCAGAAAGTTCGCGGCGCCTACTCGCCGATCGTGATCGCCGGCGTGGTTCGCCTCGCCGATTTCGTGCTGCTCAGCCTGGTCGGCGTCGGGCTCTATTTGGCCTATGTCAGGCCGCTCGCCGGCGGCGGCATCCATTGGGGATACATCACCGCGATCCTCGGCATGTCGGTTGCGGCGGTGATCTGCTTCCAGGCCGCCGACATCTATCAGGTGCAGATCTTCCGCGGCCAGCTCCGCCAGATGACCCGGATGATCTCGTCATGGGCATTCGTGTTCCTGCTGTTCATCGGCGTTTCCTTCCTGGTCAAGCTCGGCGGCGAGGTGTCGCGGGTCTGGCTGTCGTCGTTCTTCTGCGTCGGCCTTGCGGTGCTGATCGCCGGGCGGCTGCTGCTGCGCTCGATGGTGCGGGCCTGGGCGCATGACGGTAGACTCGACCGCCGCACCATCATCGTCGGCGCCGACCAGAACGGCGAACAACTGATCGAGGCGCTGAAGGCCGAGGACGATTCCGACATCCATGTGCTCGGCGTGTTTGACGACCGCAATGACGGCCGCGCCATGGAGACCTGTGCCGGCTCGCCGAAGCTCGGCAAGGTCGACGACATCGTCGAGTTCGCGCGCCGCACCCGGGTCGACCTCGTGCTGTTCGCGCTGCCGATCTCGGCCGAGATCCGCATCCTGGAGATGCTGAAGAAGCTCTGGGTGCTGCCGGTCGACATCCGCCTGTCGGCCCATACCAACAAGCTGCGCTTCCGGCCCCGCTCCTACTCCTATCTCGGCAAGGTGCCGACGCTGGATGTGTTCGAGGCGCCGATCACCGATTGGGATCTGGTGCTGAAATGGCTGTTCGACCGCGCGGTCGGCGGCCTCGCTTTGCTTGCCGCGCTGCCGGTGCTCGGACTGGTGGCGCTCGCGGTGAAGCTCGACAGCCCCGGCCCGGTGCTGTTCCGCCAGAAGCGCTTCGGCTTCAACAACGAGCGGATCGACGTCTACAAGTTCCGCTCGCTCTACCACCACGAGGCCGATCCCACCGCCTCCAAGGTGGTCACCAAGAACGATCCGCGCGTCACCCGCGTCGGCCGTTTCATCCGCAAGACCTCGCTCGACGAATTGCCGCAGCTGTTCAACGTTGTGCTGAAGGGCAACCTCTCGCTGGTCGGCCCGCGCCCGCACGCCGTGCAGAGCAAGCTGGAGAATCGACTGTTCGACGAGGCCGTCGACGGCTATTTCGCGCGCCACCGCGTCAAGCCAGGGATCACCGGCTGGGCCCAGATCAACGGCTGGCGCGGCGAGGTCGACACCGACGAGAAGATCCAGAAGCGCGTCGAGTATGACCTCTATTACATCGAGAACTGGTCGGTGCTGTTCGACCTCTACATTCTGCTCAAGACCCCGTTCTCGCTGCTGACCAAGAGCGAAAACGCGTACTGAGCATTGAGATCAACCGCCGTCATTGCGAGGAGCGAAGCGACGACGCAATCCATGCCGCAATTCGGGGATAGGTGGATTGCTTCGCTTCGCTCGCAATGACGGATCTAAGATTTTGTACCGCGTTGCGTGAGTATCCGATGGCCTATGCGGCAACAGCCGGGACGTCCCAATCGCTGACATCGGCGCCGTCAGGCGTGCTGGCGTTGCAGCGAGCGCTGGTGTGGCTGGCCGGCGCGTCGATCGCCATCGTGTTCATCGAGCCGAGCCCGTATGAACTGGTCACGCTGGCCGCTTGCGTGCTGTTCTTCGCCACGGGCCTGCGCATGCGGCTCGTGTTCATGCCGCTGTTGTTTTCGCTGATCGTGCTCAATGTCGGCTACAGCATCGGCGCCGTGCCGTTCCTCGACAAGCCGGAGGTGGTGAACTGGGTGCTCACCTCCTGGTACATGGCCGTCACCGTCGTCTTCTTCGCGATGGTGATGTCGGAGGACACCGAAGCGCGGCTCGACATGCTGCGCCGCGGCCTGATCGTCGGCGCGATGATCGCCTCGCTCGCCGGCATCGCCGGCTACTTCCATTTGGTGCCCGGCGGCTACGACCTGCTGACGCTGTATGATCGCGCCCGCGGCACTTTCAAGGATCCCAACGTGCTCGGCGCGTTCCTGATCCTGCCGGCGCTGTTCACGCTGCAAAGCGTGGTCTCCGACCGCTTCGGCAAGGCGTTCCGCAACGCCATCGCGTTCGGCATCATCTCGCTTGCGATCCTGCTGTCGTTCTCCCGTGCCGCCTGGGGCGGCCTCCTGATCACCGCGGCCTTCATGCTGGCGCTGATGGTGTTCACCAGCCGCTCGCAGGCGCAGCGCTCGCGCATCATCGTGATGACCTTGATCGCCGCGGTCTTGGCGGTTGCGCTGATCGCGGTGCTGCTGTCGGTCGGCTCGGTCGCCGACATGTTCAAGCAGCGCGCGAGCTTCGACCAGAGCTATGACGAAGGCCGCTTCGGACGCTTCGGACGCCACATCCTCGGCGCCCAGATGGCGCTGGAACTGCCATTCGGCATCGGACCGCTGCAATTCCACACCTACTTTCCCGAGGACACCCACAACTCCTTCCTCAACGCCTTCATGTCGGGCGGCTGGATCTCCGGCATCTGCTATCCGGCGCTGGTGTTCGTCAGCGCGATCATCGGCTTCCGCTACATCTACACGCGGGTGCCGTGGCAGCGCGACTATCTTGCGATCTTCTCGGCATTCCTCGGCATCGCCGGCGAGAGCTTCATCATCGACACCGACCATTGGCGGCATTTCTGGATGATGCTGGGCACGATGTGGGGCATGTACGCGGCGACCGAGCGCTATCGCGCCATGCCGGCCGAAATCAACGACGAGACTTCGGCGGCAGCTTGAGTTTGGCGCGCTGCTCCGGCGGCATGTCGATCAACGCCTTCAGTGCTTCGGTCGCCTGTAACACGCCCTTGTAGCCGTCATTGGCGAAGCGCAGCAGCAGGCGCAACTCGTCGTCGCTGTAGCTGCTCCAGAGCTTTTGCATGGCGTTCTGCATCGGCACGTAGAACTTGCCGATCTCCATCGCCTTGTCCTCCACCACCGAGATGAAGACCTTGCGGCGGTCGCTCTCGTCCCGCTCGCGGCGCACATAGCCCGCCTTCTCCAGACGATCGACCACGCCGGTGATGGCGCCCGTGGTCAGCCCGGTGACTTCGGCGAGCCGTCCTGCGGTGACGCGGCCCTCAAGGTACAGGATGTCCATGCACTCCATGTCGGAGTTGGAAATTCCGGCCATGTTTGCAACGGCTTGGCCATACATCACGCCCTGCGCCGAGGACCGGCGCATCGCTTCCTCGAGTTGCTGCATCAGCGCATCGCGCGACTTGGCGCTTGACAAAGGCGACCTCTTACCTCAGAAGGTAAATATCTTAGAAACTAAGATGATTAGCCACTAACCCTTCCTAGCCGACACGGATGCATGGAGCAAGACATGATGACCAGACGTCCCCGCAAGGCACTCATCATCGGCGCCGGCATCGCAGGTCCGGTGACCGCGATGTTCCTGACCCGTGCCGGCATCGAGGCCGAGCTCTACGAGGCCTGGCCATATTCGACGGGGATCGGCGGCGGGCTGCAGATCGCACCCAACGGCATGCATGTGCTGGCCGAGCTCGGGCTCGCCGACCAACTGATCCGCAACGGCTCGATCGCGGAGTCCTTCGACTTCTATTCGCAGAGCGGCAAGAAGCTCGGCTCGCTCAATCAGAACATGCAGCAACGTTTCGGCCAGCCTGCGGTGAACATGTGCCGCGCGACCCTGAACGAGACGCTGATCGACAAGGCCTGGGCCTCCAACGTCTCGGTGTTCTTCGAGAAGCGGCTGGTCAAGATCGAGGATCGCGGCGATCAACCGGTGATCGCCTATTTCAACGACGGCACCACCGCCGAGGGCGATTTCGTGATCGGCGCCGACGGCGTGCATTCGGCGGTGCGGCGGCACGTCATCCCGGATGGTCCGACGCCGTTCGACACCGGGCTGCTCGGCTTCGGCGGCTTCGTGCCGCGCAAGGTGATCGAGCATTTGCCGATCGGCCAGAAGGTCGAGACGACGTTCGGCCAAAGCGGCTTCTTCGGCTACGGGATGTGCAGTCCCGACCCGGATACGGGTGCGATGTGGTGGAGCACGCAACCGTCGCGCGGCATGACCGCGGCGGCCTACCGGCTGCAAAGCCAGGACGCGATCAAGCAGCATCTGCGCGATTTCCACGCCGGCTGGCATGCGCCGATCCCCGCGATCATCGAGGCCGCCGAGAACATCGGGGTGACCGACACGCTCGACGTCGCGACGCTGCCGACCTGGTCGCGCAAGCGGACGCTCTTGATCGGCGATGCCGCGCACGCCACCAGCCCGCATGCCGGCCAGGGCGCATCGCTCGCGCTGGAGGATGCGCTGCGGCTCGGCATGCTGATGCGCGACGGTCAGGAACTCGGCATGACCTTCCAGGCCTTCGAGCACGAGCGGCGTCCGCGCGCCGAGAAGATCGTCGCGATCGCCCCGCCGCAACGGCAACAGCAAGCGCGAGTTCAGCCCGACCGGCGCCTGGCTGCGCGATCACATCCTGAAGCTGCTGCTGCCCGTGTCGTCCAAGGGCATGGACTTCATGTACGCGTACAATCCGCGGGCGGCAGCGTAGCGTTCTGGCTGTCATGCCCCGCGAAAGCGGGGCATCCAGTATTCCAGAGACGTCCGTGCCTGAGCGGATAGGCCGCGGCGTACCGGATCGCCCGGTCGAGGCCGGGCGATGACACTGAGCAAAATTGCGAGAAACTACTTCTCGATCTCGAACGTCAGCCCGGCGTGATCGACCAGGCGCTTGATCAGTTTTCCCTGCATCGCGGCTCCCGGCGTCCAGAAACCGGGTGCGACGTCGGGCGTGTCGCGCAACAGGCAGATCGCGCATTCCGAGATCATCTTCGAGGTCGAGCCGTAGCCGGGATCGCGATCGCCCTTGACGCCGGCGCGGACCATGCGGCCGTCGGGGGCGACTGCGAGATAGAGCAGATCGTACCGGCCGTTCTCGCGCTCTTCCTTTGACGGCCCCTCGCCCGGCTTCGGCGCGCTCGGGCCGGTCTTCTCGGCGTTCAGCGCCATCACCTTCTTTGCGTTGGCCTCGCCCTTCTCGCCGGGGCCGGTCAGGACCATCTCGTCGTAGACGAAGTCCCGTCCATAGGGAAAGCCCATCAGCATGTTGGAGCGATGGACGTTGCGCGTGTTGATCAACGCCATCATGAACGGCGCGGTCCACGAGCGCAGATCCTCCTCATAGGCCGGCTTGCTGCCGCGCGGCTGCTTCGGGCCCTCGAAGCCCGGCGTCAGCGCGAACGGATTGTTGAGGATCGCAACCAGGCTGAGGTCCTTGGCGACCGCATCGAAGGTCGCCTTGGCGCTCGCCGCGGTGCCGCCAGACAGCGTGCCGCGCATGTCGCGCACCCGGCCCTTGACGCGCGGCGCCGGCGCGCCGAACACCCGCCTGGCCTCCTGCTGGACAAAGAACGCGCCGAGCTCGAACGGCACCGAGTCGAAGCCACAGGAGAACACGATGCGCGCGCCGCTGGCCTTGGCCGCGGCCTCGTATTTGTCGATCATCTGCCGCATCCAGACCGGCTCGCCGCAGAGATCGAAATAGTCGGTGCCGGTTTCCACGCAGGCCGCGATCAACTCATTGCCGTAGAGCTGATACGGACCGACCGTCGAAATGACCGACTTGGTCTGCGCCAGCATTGCCTTCAGTGACGCGGCATCGCCGGCATCGGCCGCGATCAGCGGCGTATCGGCAGGCGCGCCGATCGCATCGCGAACCGCGGCGAGCTTGTCCTTGCTGCGGCCGGCCATCGCCCATTTCAGCCTGCCATCACGATAATGCGCCGCGAGATATTCGGCGACCAGCTGGCCGGTGAATCCGGTCGCGCCATAGACGACGATATCGAGTTTCGACGAAGACATGGATCAGGCTCCCTGCGCAGCGAATTGGGCGCCCTTTTGTCATCGCGGACGTGGCGACGCAATCCGGTATTTCCTGCCGGCATCTCTTGCGGCTATTTCTTGTACGACACCCCCATGCCGGCGCGGACGTCGGCTTGGATTCCGTAGGGCGCGATCGGGTAGCGCAAGCCGTTCTTGGCGAGCTGCTTCATGCCCGCGATCGCCTTCACCAGATAGGCCGGCGGCAGCGCCATCAGCATCTCCTCGTCGGGCACGCCGCCATAGCGGCGCTCGGCGAAGCACGGCAGCGACAGGCTCGGCTCGCCGGTCTTCAGCGCCCGTCCCCATGAATCCGCGCATGCGGTCTCGCCGACCACGCCCCACTCGAACTTCTTGTAGCCGGTATATTGCAGCCCGTTGATCAGGATGATCATCTGTCCGGGCGTGGCGTAGACGAGGCAGATGTCGGGCGGATTGAGCCGGCCGCTGGTCAGCGGGCTCACCGCCATCGCCTGGTACTGGCCGTAAGGTACCACGTCGAGCGCCTCTTGGCGCTTGCGCGCGTCTTCCGCGGTGCCGTGCCAGACGCCGACATAGTTCTCGCCGGCCAGCCACTTCTCGTCCTGCGGCGCGAGGCCGATCACCGCGCGGCACTGCGCGCCGACCAGATCGTCGGCGGTGATGCCGACGGTCCAACCGAGCCGCGAGGCCATGCTGACAATCTGGTCCGTGGTGTGCACCGCCGACGGTCGGCGGATTTTTGGAATCGCCTCCATTTCTTCGACGCGCGCGAACATCTTGATGCCGATCACCGTGGTCTTCAGCCGCAGCAGGCTGTTCAGATCCGCGACGATCGCGGCGAGATCGAACTGTTCCGGCGCTGTCTGTTGCTGCATGCGTAAGCTCCCGTGATCGGCGGCTTGGCGCCGCCTGTTGCGTGGATGTTAGCCGGAATGCACGGGCGAAGCGACAAGTGCCTTGCGCTACCGCGCGGCCGGTCCCGGCAGCAGATCGTCGGTTTTGCCGGCCAGATGATAGGCCACGAGCCCGATCCACTCCCGCATGCCGAGATCGGTACGCGACAGCCCTTCGATCGCCAGTGTCGCGAAGCTCATGAGATTGCCGACCCGCCAGTCGACCGGATAGGCCTCGACATTGAATCCCGCCTTGCGGAACAGCCCGACCGAGCGCGGCATGTGGTAGGCCGACGTCACGAGCAGCCAGCGCTCGCCGGGCTTGGGATCGACCAGCGCCTTGGAGAATTCGGCATTCTCCACCGTGTTGCGCGAGCGGCGCTCGATGGTCAGTCGCGATTTGGGAATCCCGAGGCTCTCGAACATCTCGGCGGCATAGTCGGCCTCGCGCGCATCATTCGAGATCAGGTTGGCGCTGCCGCCGGTGAACACCAGCCGCGCGTTCGGATATCGTCGCGCAAGCGCCGCGGCCGCGATGACGCGATCGGCGGCGCTGCGCACCACAGGCGTGCCGTGTGCAACCGACAGGTCGGCATCGATCGAGCCGCCGAGCACGATGATGCCGTCGGGCGCGCCGCGCGAGGCGTCCCATGGCGGGAAGCGCTGCTCCAACGTCGCGATCAGCACATTGCCGAGCGGCGAGAAACCGCAGATCGCGAGCAGCAGCACCGAGGCCACCAGCAATCTGCGGCCGAGGCGCGCAAACCGCGTCAGCAACAGCACGGCGCCGATCACGCCGATGCCGATCAGGAAGTTGATCGGCAGCAGCATGATGCCGAGCGTCTTGGAGAGCGCAAAAAACAAGGGAAGCCTCTGCGAAGTTCTGCTACAGCGTCATACGCTGCCGGGAACGCAATAAAAAGAAGTCACATGACCCATCATCATCTGAAATCCAGTCCCGAAACCTGCCATTGGGGCTTCTTCGAAGCCAAGCTGAAGCCGGTCCTGACGATCGCGAGCGGCGACGAGGTCACGATCGAGACCGTCAGCGGCGGCACTGACGTGGTGCCCGACCGCAGCAAATTCCATGTCCCGCCGGAGCTCGACGAGATCCATGCCAAGAGCGAGCGGATGGTGCCCGGGCACATCCTGACCGGCCCGATCGCGGTCAGTGGCGCCGAGCCCGGCGACGTGCTCGAGGTCGATATTCTCGACGTCCAGCTGCGCCAGGACTGGGGCTACAATCTGATCAAGCCGCTGTCCGGCACCCTGCCCGACGATTTCCACGAGACCCGCATCCTCAACATCCCGCTCGATCGCGCGCGGATGGTCGGCCGCATGCCCTGGGGCCTCGAGCTGCCGCTGAAGCCGTTTTTCGGCGTGATGGGCGTCTCGCCGCCGCCGGCCTGGGGCCGCATCTCGTCGCTGATCCCGCGCGCGATGGGCGGCAATCTCGACAACAAGGAGCTCGGCGCCGGCGCCAAGCTCTATCTGCCGGTATTCGTGCCGGGCGCGCTGTTCTCCTGCGGCGACGGCCACGGCGTGCAGGGCGACGGCGAGGTCTGCGTCACCGCGATCGAGACCGCGCTCACCGGCCGCTTCCGCCTCACCCTGCGCAAGGATCTCAACCTTGCCTATCCGCGCGCCGAGACCGCGGATCATTACATGACCATGGCGATGGATCCCGACCTCGACCAATGCGTGGTGCGGGCGTTGCGCGACATGATCGTGCTGCTCGGCGAGAAGCGCAATCTATCGCGCGAGGACGCCTACACGCTGTGCAGCCTGGCCGCCGACCTGCGCGTGACGCAGACGGTCAACGGCTCCAAGGGCATTCACTGCATGATCGCCAAGTCCGTGGTCCACGGATAGCACCGTCATTCCGGAGCGATGCGCAGCATCGCATCCGGAATCTCGAGATTGGCTTGCACGCTTAACAATCTCGGGATTCCCCGGTGCGCGCTTGCGCACCTGAGGTTCTCGCTTCGCGAGCCCCGGAATGACCGAGTGATGAATAACCGCACTTGTGCTCCGCAAGCACGGCTCGATACAATCCCCATCCCAACGAACAAAAATGAACGGGGACGGATATGCTGAAGGACAGGCTTTCGCCGGCCGACGAGGCTCTGCGCGACAAGGAGATGCAGGAGACGCTCGCCGCCTGCCCGCGCATCCTCGATCTCATCGCCCGCGGCCCGCAGGGCGCCCCGGACGCAGAAGCTGCGATCTATCTGCGCTCGCCGCTCGATCCCAACCCGGTCGTGATCTCGAACGATCAATTGATGGGCTCGATCAAGGCCGCCGAAAGCTATTTCCGCGGCCAGGGCATCGGCAAGGACGATGCGGTGGCGATCCTGGTGCCGGCCTGCCCGGCAAGCATCGTTGCGATCTTCGGCGCAGCCGCCTGCGGCGTCGCCGAGCCGCTCAATCTGCTGTTCACGCGCGAAGCGATCGTCGCCCAGCTCAATGCGATCAACGCAAAACTGCTGCTGGCGCCGCCGCCGGGCATGCCGGGCGGGCTGTACGAGCGGATCGAAGGCCTCGAGCGCGAGGTGCCGTCGCTCAAGCGTGTCGTGATCGTGCCGCTCGACGGCACCATCTCGTTCGACGGCGAGATGCTGCAACCGGATCCGGCCTGGCGCGACGACTACGGCAAATCCAGAGACATGCGCGAAGCCGAGCGCGTCGCGGTGATGCTGCCGACCGGCGGCACCACGGGCCACCCCAAGGTGGCGCGGCTGACCAACCGCGCGATGGTCGCCTCCACCGTCTCGTCGCGGATGGCGCTCGATTTCCATCGCGGCGAGCGCGCGATGATCACGATGCCGCTGTTCCACGTCGGCGGCCTGTTCTGCACCTCGGCCAATTGCCTGTCCGCCGGCACGACAATGGTGATCCCCGGCCCCGCCGGCGCGCGCGATCCGGCGCTGATCCGGAACTTCTGGCAAATCATCGAGCGATATCGCATCAACATCGCCGGCAACGTGCCGACCATCCTCGGCGCGCTGGCCGACGTCCCGGTCGGGGAGAGCGATATCTCGACCCTGCGCGTCACTGCCACTGGCGCCTCGATCTGCCCGCCGGAGATCGAGCGGCGATATCTCGCGACCTGGGGCGGCGCCTGCATCCAGCAGCTTTACGGCATGACCGAGCTTGCCGGCGCCATCACCCATGACGTGCACGGCGTGAAGCCGCGCGCCGAAAGCGTCGGCACCCGCAATCCGCTGGTCGAGCTTGCGATCCTGGAAGGCAACAAGCTGCACACCGGGCCGTGGCCCTCGCCGGTCGGCGAGCTCTTGACCCGCGGCCCGCAGGTATTCGCCGGCTATGTCGACAAGAAGCAGACCGAGGAAGCGTTCCGCGACGGCTGGCTGCGCACCGGCGACATCTGCCGGATCGATGCCGACGGTTTCGTCTACATCCTGGGCCGCGCCAAGGACGTCATCATCCGCGGCGGCCACAACATCGATCCGCGCGCCATCGAGGACGCCGCGCTGGCGTTCCCCGGCGTGGCGCTGGCCGCGGCCGTGGGCCGTCCCGACACCTATGCCGGCGAGGTGCCGATGCTGTTCGTCTCGGCGCAGCCCGGCGCCCAGATCGATCCGAACGCGCTCGCGGCCTTCGTGCAGGACAACATCCTGGAGCCGCCGGCGCGGCCGCGCGTGGTGTCGGTGATTGCGGAGATGCCGGTCACACCGGTCGGCAAGATCTTCAAGCCCAAGCTGCGCGAGATCGCCGCCGGCGAGGCCGCGCGCGAGTTGCTCGCGCTGGAAGGGTTATCCGGCGAGGTCAGCGTCGACGCCATCACCGACCCGTCCCGCGGGCTGTACCTCAGTGTGAAGGCACCGCCGGACAAGGCCGACACGGCGGAGCGGCTTCTGAAGAAGTTCCCGGTCAAGGTCGAATTACGACTCTAACCAATTAATTTATCTCAACAATCGGACAAGCCAGGCACGCCGGAGTCGATCTGCGGCGCGTCTGCGCGGCTGTCTTCATTTTGCGGTTGAACGGCTTGACGGACAGCCTTATTCCTAAATAGAGTCTAAATAGATACTTTTCAGTACACGCGTTCAGAGTTAAGCGTTTCTCCATGGCTACGGAAAAGGCCGAAACCGACCGCGTCCCGGTCACGTTGGCGCTCTCGACCATCGGATACCTCGAGAAGCTGGTGAGACAGGGCACCCACGGCACGAGTGTCCCGGGCGTCGCACGGACATTGATCGAGGAAGGCATTCGGCTCGCCATCAAGGACGGGTTGCTTGCAATCCGCGATAACGGTCGCACGCCCTGAGAGCATCCCTCGCGACAAACGCGAAGCGTTTGCGCGGAGCTCAAGAACCAAGGGCGCGTGAGCCGGCGCGGCGGTTCAACACAGAACGTGGAACCGTCAGATGATTGCGATCGAACCAACCTGGACGCCGGAGCGCGTCGACCAACTCAAGATCTACTTTGAAGCCGGTCTCTCCTGCCGCGACATCGCCGTCAACATCGGCGTCAGCCGCAATGCGGTGATCGGCAAGCTGTCGCGGCTGAACCTGATGCGCACGACGCCGGACCAACGCCGCGCACGGCGCAAGAAGGCCGCCGCAACCCCCGCGCAGCGGGCGACCGCGAAGCAACGGCTGAAGTTGCTGCAGGCGTTCTACGAACCGGAGCCTTGCGACACGCCCATTGTCAGCTCCAACAATTGCTCGCTGTTCGAGCTGAGCGAGCAGCGCTGCCGCTGGCCGATCAGCTCGCCGGGCGCCGATGATTTCTGCTTCTGCGGCAACCCGCCGCTCGGCGGCATGCCCTATTGCTCGGGGCATTACCGCCTCGCCTATCAGGCAGGTTCACGGCAGCGCGCGATGCGCGGATAGCTGGTAGCAACAAGGAGCGCTGATCCCGTCATCCCCGCGCAAAGGCTTCGCCTTTGTCGCTGGAGGAGGCCGCAACGCGGCCGTCTCGAAGGATCGACGGCCGCTAGCCGGGCCGTGCATGCTTCGAGACGCGCGTTCCGCGCTCCTCCAGCGACAACGGCAAAGCCGTTGCGCGGGCATGACGTATTCTGCGTAATCAGCCGACCTTCCAGCCGGTCGCCGCGACGAGGTCCTGATAGAACTCCGGCGTGTAGGCCTGCTCCGGGGTCCTGCGCACGCGCTCATCGAGCAGATGGGCATCGTCGCCGACCAGGATGCGCCAGCGATCGGCCTTGACGCCATCGAGGATGATCCTGGCCGCGGCGGCTGCCGTGGTCGGCGCCTCGTCATGGAAGATGCGGGCCCGATCGAGCGCGAGCTGCTGAATGTCGGCATCCGACATCTTGGCGACATCGATGCCCTGCCCTTGCAGACGCTGACGGGCCTGCTTGAGCTCGTCGGGATTGAGCTGGTCGGCGCCGTTCTGCACCTTGCGCGAGTTCGATACGATCGAGGTGCCGATGTGACCGGGCATCACCACCGAGCACTTCACATGCGGCGCGTTGAGACGGAGATCGTTGATCATCGCCTCGGTGAAACCCTTCACGGCGAATTTCGCTGCGCTGTAGGCGGTGTGCGATACGCCAAGGCCGACCGAAGCCCAGAAGCCGTTGACGCTCGAGGTGTTGACGATGTGCGCCTCGTCGGCTTTCACCAGGAGCGGCAGGAAGGTACGAACGCCGAGATAGACGCCGCCCCAGCAGATGTTGAAGGTGCGTTCCCACTGCTCGCGGCTGTTGGTGAACAGGCTGCCGCCGCCGCCGATGCCGGCATTGTTGAACAGCAGATGGATCTTGTCGGTCGCCTGCTGCTCGAGCAGCTCGTCGCGGAAGCGCCTGTAGTGATCCTCGATCGAGACGTCGGCAACGTGCGTGGTGATGCGCAGGCCCTGCAGCAGCTTCTCGACCTCGCAGAGCCGCTTGGTCTCGGCCATCGCCTCGGCCGAGACATCGCACATCGCGACGTTGCAGCCTTCAGCCACGAGCTGCCGCGCCAGCTCGCGCCCCATGCCCGTGCCGCCACCGGTGATGACGGCAATCTTTCCGGCAAAATCCTTCATGTGAGATCCGTTCCCTGATTTTTCTCGCCCTGATTTTTCTTTTCGGTTGAAGCGTGGATCGCGGTGCCAACCGCGTGGCGTGAGGCAGTCTACATCGCCGAATTGTCGCGCAGCAACGCCGCCTACCCGCGCGCACCAACGCGCCGTGTGCAGGCAGCGTGCGACGTGAGGAGATCATTCCGTGCGGCGAACAATCACCGCTTCGCACTTTTCCGGATCATGCACTAATGCGAATGGCCGGAGCCGACGACGCTGTTGCCGGGAGCAGACGTGATGGCCGCATCGGTGCGGAATCCGCCACCATCGTGGGGCGGGAGCACGGAACGCGGTGGGAACAGGAAACGCCAGAGGCCGCGCCAAGAGAAGTCGATCACCACCTCATGGTGCCGCAATCCCTTGCCGCCCTTAACCAGCCCGAGATCCCGGATCAAGCAATAATGGCCGCTGCTCATGCGAGCCAGCCGGCTGTTCTTGAAGCGTCCCATGACTGACGAGAATGCACTGCGGATCGATTCCGTCAAATCTTGACGGCTTCGAATCGGAGAGGACGACGTGAGCGCGCCTGTGCGATGGCCGGGCCCTGCACTTGAATCAGAGCCTTGAATCAGAAGCCTTGAATCAAAAACCTCCGGCAGGGCATTGCCGGAGGTTTGGGAGGCTTAGCAGAGAGCTAAGAGCCATCATTCAATGTGTTGGCTGACGGCTATATAGTTTAGTAGATCAGGTAAGTAAATAAGTTTGCCGGCGAATGAATCGCATGGCTCGTCTTCGTTGTTCGCGTGGACCGAAATGACGCAGCCAGCACCTTCATCAATCTCGCTTTGACGTCCTTTATTCACGCCAAGCGGCAGCCGCTTCGCCGAACAACGCGATATTATGGCGCAAACGCCACAAGCTGGCTCATCGCCGAATACCGTCCATTTGAAAGGAACCCGTTTCCCATTTTGATTGCGGGTATATCGGCGGTCGCGGCGATATTCTTTATCATATTTGTTAGCTCACGGAATCGATAGGAGATGCCATGGTCCTACCCAAGGCGGAAGAGGAATGGGGCCAGCGAGCCAGCGCCTTCCTCAAGGCGGAAATGAAGAAAGCCGACGTGACCTGTTGGTCAAGCGGTTGAAGACGGCCTTAAGGATGAGACCGAAGCCGGGATCACGATGAAGCTCAAGCGGGGATCGTTTACGGCGATATTCTTTCTTGCCTGCGTTGCAGCGCTGGAGCTTGAGCAAGTGGTGCTGGAGGAGATTTAGCGCAGAAACCGCGAAGTTAGCTCAGTTAGCGAATTGAGCCGTTTTAAGATCGTTCCGCAATCGGAGCGAAACATATTGCTGGCGCTCGTGCTGAAGAGAGCGCAAACTTCTGCCCATCACCGGCCAGGGGTTTTCCTGTAGGCGTCGGTGGCTGAGAGACCGATAGCGCTCCCGCCTGCATGGCAAGGGAGCAACGGCAATGCCGATCACGCGGCAATTTTCAAACATCAATCTCTCGTTCGAACAGCGTCACGTTATCGAGCTTGCGTTTAATTCCACATTACGCAGGCTCAACCTGGTTGATCGCAGCGACCCACTATGCGACCTCGTGGACAAAACAATGATCAAGGTTTATGAGCGCGGCGTTACGAACGCCGTTGCCTTAGCTGAGATCACGATCCGGGAAATTGGCCAGCTACGCTAGGCCGCAGCACGCCAGCTTGTGGCGTTTGCGCCATAATACCGGAACAACGCTCGCATCTTCTTCGGCTGATACCTGCCAAGCAAAAACCCCGGCAGTTGCCTGCCGGGGTTCTGTTGGATCGTGATCAGATCAACCGGTATTACCAGTTGCGCTGAGCGCGGAAGAGCATCTGGACAGTGTCCTGATCCTTCAGCTCGTAGGTCGCAGTCGGCTTGGCGATACTAGCCGAAGAGGTGGTGACCGTGCCGGCATACTTCTGATCGAGATGGACGTAGGTCACGTCGGCCGAGAAGGTCAGGTTCTTGACCGGGGTCCAGCGGGTGATGATACCGATCTGCCCGATATTGTAGTCGGGGTTGCAGCTGGTCACGCCGGTGCCGAAGGCGGTGCGGAACGTGCCACCGACGCCGCCAACGCCGCAGATGAGCGACTTGGCCGTGTCGTTGTACATGACCGCAGCGTAAGCACCGTACAAGCTGGTGTTCCAGTAGGGATCCCAATTGTGGGTGTACGCGCCGCGGAAGCCCCAGGTCTTGATCGACTGCTGCTGACCGCCGGGGCCGAACACCGTGTCGGGTGCCGTGCCGAAGCCAACGCTCTGGTAGGCGCCCGGCAGGTTCGTGCCGCCATAGATGACGGCCGAGCTGATGCCGCCGGCCAGATCCTGGATGTTGTAACGGGTCGCACCGTCGGTGTAGACGCCCTGGATGTTGAGGGTGTCACCAGGCCCGGTCGGGATGTTCTTGATCGACAGCGCCAGTGCTCCAGCCCAGCCCCATTTGTCGTCGGGATGGCCGGTCAACTCGGTGCCGCCGTAGTAGGCAGCGTGGTTGTCATGCGCGGCGACCGACGCCTGGAAGAGACCCCAGGCCTGATCGACCTTGAGGGCGGCGACGAAGTCCGGCGTGATCGTGCCGGCGTAGTCGCTGGAGCCGTAAGCACCGCCGACGCCGAGGTTGTTCACGCCAGCCTGCATGTAGGCAACCTGGTCCTGCGCCGACAGAGCCAGCGACACGCCGTTGCCGAACTGCGCGGTGTAGGTGAACTGGTTGATGCCGTTGGTGGTGTTAATGCCACCCACGAGTGCGTCGTAGTTGTTGCCCGGATAGGCGGTCCAGGGCGCAGCGAACTGCGAGACCGACTTACCGATGGTGAAGCCGGCGAACTGGATGAAGGCGTAGTAGACGCCGACCGCACCAAGGGCGACGTTACCGGAGCTCGCGTTACCCGGAGCCGAAGACGAACCGATCGCCGAATAGACGCTCGAGCCGTTGCCTTGGCCGGCGTAGCTGTCCGAGGTCCAGGTGAACACCGCGTCGAAATAGGTGCGGACCACGCCGTACTCGGTCGCGGTGCGCGTATCGATGTTCAGGTCTTCACGCGAACGCCAGGTGTAGCCGTTGGTGAAACGGTTGTTGGCACCGCTGGCGCCGTTGGTATTCGGGCCGTAGACGCCATTGCCGTTGACAACCAAGTCAGCGCGCACAAAGCCGCCCAGCTTGATGCAGGTGTCGGTGCCGGGGATGTAGTAGAAGCCCGGACCATACAGCGAGCAAACCTTCACGTACTCGACCGCTTTGGCCTTGACGGGAAGATCGGCCGCCTGTGCCCCGCCGACCGCGACCAGCGCAGCCGTCGAGCCCAGGATAAGGCTCTTCAAATTCATATTAAACCTCCAAGTTGCTCATATGCGGAGAGTCCGAGGCCGCGAGCGCCCCGTGACCATCCCGCATTGTCCAAGACCGCTTTCCCCAAACCCCGCACCCGCAGATCGATCTGTGGTGTGCGACGGACTTGAACGATCACCGCAACGGGACGATCGAGATTCCCCTACCGCCGGGGTTCAATATGCATTGGCGCGTTCGCCAATCAAAATAGTTTATAAAGTCAGGAATACGAATGCGGCCACACTGTGTCTCGCCGGCAACGCTGGCGGTAACCTCTTTACCTACCTGAGAAAACTTGTCACACCCTGTTTCGTCGAATCTTCACGCGCCCGTTATAATTACTTTACGTTCACTTGCGTTCGTTGGCGGCTTACGAGAAAAATTCAACCGCCGAGGCGGGGAAACCAAGAAATAAATCAGCGCAAAGCTGAGTCGGCACCTTAGGGAAGAGGGAAGCTGTGTCAGTGACAAGGAAGGATACGACGCGCCAGCGCGCCATCGAGCATCTCGACCTCATCAAGCGATTCACACTCGAGATCTCATCGATCAATTCGCATCTGGAACGGGTCCGCCAGATCTGGGGCAAGGCGCTCGGGGTCAGCGGTCCGCAGTGGATGATCCTGATCGCGATCTCGGATCTCGACAAGGATGACGGCGTGCCGATCAACGTGGTGTCGAAGCTGCTGCACGTCGATCCGTCATTCGTGACCACGCAGTCCAAGCTGCTCGAGCAGAAGGAACTGCTGCGCCGCGCGCCCTCTCCGGCCGACGCGCGCGTGGTGCGGCTGTCGCTGACCGACAAGACCCGCAAGCATCTCGCCGGCCTTTCCGAGCAGCACAAGGCGTTCAAGAAAACCGTGTTCGAGGAGTTCAGCGAGGCTGAGCTCGCCGAGTTCACCGGCAAGCTCGCGATGCTCACCAACCGCCTCGAGAAGGCCTGCCTGATCGTCGCGATGGATGCCGAGACCTGAAGCAGGCCGGTATGCGCGGCCTAAACGACGCGGTGACTTATCCGTGTCCGCGCCCCGGTGAGTGGAAGGCCAGGAAGGCCAGAACGCCCAGCAGCGCAGCCCAGACCAGGAAATGTTCGGCGATCAACATCAGCCCTCCATTTGATTGATGGAAAGCAGGAACCGGGCCAAGCGAGGGCCTGGATGCCGGAACGGGCTGCACAAAGAAACGGCCGGTGAACAGAAATTGCAAACCGTGGGAAACCGCCGGTGGTCTGCGAATCGCCCGCCCAAATGCGTCGCTGATTTCTTTGGTTGGAAATGGTCGGAGCGAGAGGATTTGAACCTCCGACCCCTAGTCTCCCAGACTAGTGCGCTAACCGGGCTGCGCCACGCTCCGATGCCGTTCCCATTAGCCGCGATCCGGCGTTCGCGCAAGGCGGCGCGCCCCTTAAAGGGGGCAATCCGGGGCCCGGTTCCGAACCCGGTTTCCGTCCGGTTTCCCCTGGCTCAGCCGTCCTTCATCGCCGCGTCGATCATCTGCCGGCAGGCGACCAGTTCCTGCAGCACGCGCTCGAGCCGCTCCCGATCAACCGGGGGAACGGAAGGACGCACAGGCGGCGCCGCAGCGGACGCCTTCCCGGGCTGCGCAGCCGCCTTGCCCGGCTGGGCGTGCGCCTTGTAGGTCGAGAGGATCGGATCCTCGTCGGGATCGACGAATCGGTAGTCGATGCCCTGCTCGTCGCCGTCGGCCTCTTCGCCGTCGAAATCCAGGCCGTCATTGCCGTCGTGCTCGTCCCGCTCGGCCATGCTGTTGCCGACAGCCTCTTCGACCGCGCCGAACGAGACGGCCGCGGTCTGGTCGGCGATGCCCTGCACCGACTTGACGCCGTGCTCTTTCAGGATCCGCTGCACGCCGCGGATGGTGTAGCCCTCGCCATAGAGCAGCCGGCGGATGCCCTTGAGCAGGTCGACGTCGTCGGGGCGATAATAGCGGCGCCCGCCGCTGCGCTTCATCGGCTTGATCTGCGCGAAGCGCGTTTCCCAGAACCGCAGCACATGCTGGGGGATATCGAGCTCATCAGCGACCTCGCTGATGGTACGGAACGCATCCGGCGCCTTGTCCAAATGCCCGCTCCTCTGGCTTCAATGCCCAGCGCCTGTTCCGTTCCGGTCGAATCGGAACCGGCCCTGGATGCTAGTTTTGGCGCGTCTTCTTCACGCGAACCGGGTATCCAACTTCGCTTGAAAACGCTCTACAGCATGATCCGGAAAAGTGCGAAGCGGCTTTCCGGAAAGACCATGCTCAAACAACAAGCTAAAGCGCGACCGCGCTTTAGTCGGCCTTGCCGGCGCCGCCATTGGTGACGGCATGGCCATTGATCCGCTGCTTCAGGATCGCCGACGGCTTGAACACCATCACGCGCCGCGGCGAGATCGGCACCTCGGTGCCGGTCTTCGGATTGCGGCCGATACGCTGGCCCTTCTTGCGCACCATGAAGGAGCCGAACGAGGACAGCTTCACCGTCTCGCCCTTTTCCAGGCAATCGGTGATCTCCTTCAGCACCAACTCGACAAACGCCGACGATTCCGTGCGCGACAGACCCACTTTTTGGTAGACCGCCTCACACAAATCGACGCGCGTAACTGTTTTTCCGGTTCCGGTGGTCATCGCCTGCCCCGCACTCTCGGCGAACAATTTCTTGACTGAAATTAAAAGCTTAGCGCGCAATGGTCAACAGCGACCAGCATTCGGGCGCAGGAAAGATGCCGGCAACTTGTCGGTACTCTTTAGCGATGCGCTACCAGCGCACGAGCGCCGAGCCCCAGGTGAAGCCACCGCCCATCGCCTCGAACAGCACCAGATCGCCCTTCTTGACGCGCCCGTCCTTCACCGCGACCGACAGCGCCAGCGGGATCGAGGCCGCCGAGGTGTTGCCGTGCTTGTCGACCGTCAAGACTACTTTCTGCGGCGCAATATGCAGCTTGTGCGCCGAAGCGTCGATGATTCGCTTGTTGGCCTGGTGCGGAATGAACCAGTCGATGTCATCGGCGCTGAGCCCGGTGGCGTTGAACGCGTCGACGATCACGTCGGTGATCATGCCGACGGCGTGCTTGAATACCTCGCGGCCTTCCATCCGGAGGTATCCGACCGTCCTGGTCGAGCCGGGACCGCCGTCGACGAACAGCTTCGATTTGTGGCGCCCGTCGGAGCGCAGATGCGTCGTCAGCACGCCGGGATCGCTGATGGTGCCGGAATGCTGCTGCGCCTCCAGCACGACCGCGCCGGCGCCGTCGCCGAAAAGCACGCAGGTGCCGCGGTCGTTCCAGTCGAGGATGCGCGAGAAGGTCTCGGCACCGATCACCAGCGCCCGCTTGTGGGTGCCGGCGCGCAGGAAGTTGTCCGCGGTGGTCAGCGCAAAGACGAAGCCGGAGCACACCGCCTGCAGGTCGAAGGCGACGCCATGATTGATGCCGAGCCCGTGCTGGACCGCGACCGCGGTCGCCGGAAACGTGTTGTCGGGCGTCGAGGTCGCCAGCACGATCAGGTCGATCGACTGCGCGTCGATCCTGGCGTCCGCCAGCGCGGCGCGTGCCGCGTTGATGGCGAGATGCGAGGTGAATTCGTCATCGGCGGCGATATGGCGCTCGCTGATACCGGTGCGCTGCACGATCCAGTCATCCGACGTGTCGATCCGGCTGGCCAGTTCGGCATTGGTCAAAACCCGCTCCGGCAGATATGAGCCGCAGCCGAGCACTACCGAACGTATCGCAGTCACGAGACAGCCTCCTGCGCGGTCTGCGCCTGCACCAGCGCATTGCCGTCGCGATTTAACATCTGATTGATCTTGGTGAGGAGATCGAAGTGGGCCATCTCATAGCCAACATCGACCGCATAGGCAAAGCCTTCCGCGTTGGCGCCGCCATGGCTCTTGACCACCACGCCCTTCAGCCCGAGCAGCAGGCCGCCATTCGACTTGTTGGGATCGAGCTTGTCGCGCAGCTTCTGGAACGCGCCGCGGGCAAGCAGGTAACCGATCCGCGCCAGCCAGCTCGACGACATCGCCTCGCGCAGCAGCGTGAACATCTGGCGCGCGGTTCCCTCGGCGGCCTTGAGCGCGATATTGCCGCTGAAACCCTCCGATACGATGACGTCGGCCAGCCCCTTGCCGATCGCGTCGCCCTCGACGAAGCCGATATAGTTGAATTGGGTCGAGTTCATCGCGCGCAGCAGTTCGGCCGCCTCGCGGATTTCGCCGTGCCCCTTCATCTCCTCGGACCCGATATTGAGCAGGCCGACACTCGGCCGGTCGAGGTTGAACAGCACGCTCGCCATCGCGCTGCCCATCACCGCCAGCGTCGCCAGATGACGGGCGTCGCCACCGATCGTGGCACCGAGATCGAGCACAACTGAGTCGCCTCGCAGCGTTGGCCACGCGGCAGCCAGCGCCGGCCGGTCGACGCCCGGCAGCGTCCGCAGATTGAGGCTCCCCATCGCCATCAGCGCGCCGCTGTTGCCGGCGGAGACCGCGACGTCGGCCTCGCCATGCTTCACGGCGTCGATCGCAAGCCACATCGACGAGGCACGGCGGGTCCGCCGCAGCGCCTGGCTCGGCTTCTCGTCATTCTTCACCGCGACGTCGGTATGGATCACCTTTGATACCGCCTTCAGCGCCGGATGCTTGGCGAGCTCCGGCTCGATCTGGGCCCGGTCCCCGACCAGCAGGAATTCGCTGCCGGGATGACGGCTCAACGAAATCGCGGCGCCGGGAATGACGACGGATGCGCCGACATCGCCCCCCATGGCGTCAAGCGCGATACGAACCTTTTGAGGCATGTACGTCCCGGAAGCCTGCTCTCCCACAGCCCTTCAGACGAAGACCGCGAGCTTGAAGTCACCGCCGTCAACGGCGCGCGGCCAAGCACCAATACGCTTCCCGGCCGGGCCGCGACAATAGCGTGTCCACGGTCCGGCACAACCTCTTGACCGCTAGGGATGGAGTTGCCGAACCGTCACGCAACGCCACCCAACAATACCAGAAATACGTTTTACTTCAAAATATTATGACACTTATTTGAAGTGACGCCGGACACCGCTCGTGCCATCGCGTAGGCAAGCCATCCCCTCAAATGTTGGCGCCGGCCGCCCTCGCCTTCGCTCAACCGCCGCCTTTGGGCTTCTTGCCGTCAGGCTTGCCCTTCAGCGCCTTCAGCGCCGCGAAGGGATGATTTTCCGGATCAGGCGCTTCAACGTCCTGTTCAAACACCGCATCCACCTTGCGCGGATAGGGGTCGATGCCGAGAAACAGCGCATCGGTGGCGAGCCGGCCGATGTCGATGAAGCCGCCCGTGATCGGCTCCGGCGGATCCGGCGTTTCCTCGTCGCTGTCCTCGGCCTCGTCGACCAGATCGGCCATTTGCGGGATCTGCTCGGGCGGCGCGAACACCACATCGATCGGCTCAATGATCTCGTTCTCCATCGGATCGAGCGTCACCACGCAGGTCTGCCCGATCCGGGCCTGGACCCGGCCGGTGACGTGGTAGCTGCCGTCGCGCTTCGGCTGCAAATCGAATTCCGCATGCGCGGAAATGACGTCGCGCAACTCCGCGACCTCGGCCATCGCCTTGCGCGCGGCCGCGTCGGCCGTGATCTCGCGATGCAGGCCGGTCTCGGGGATCTGCGCGACGTTGACGAGCACACGCCAAGGGTCGTGGTTATCGCGGCCGCGCCGCGCATCGGGCCGCCCTGTTGTCCCACCGCTCATGCCGCAGTCCCCGCAGCCTGTGGCGCCGGAAAGCGCCACGCGCCCCTGGTCAGCGCCGCGAGGTCGGCGCGCGCCAATTCCGCCATCGCCTGCCGGGCATAGGCGGCGAGTTCGCGGGCCTTGTCGAGGCCCTCGCCATTGAGGATGTTCTTGCAGAACGACGCGGCCAAGGCCTCGTCGCCGTCGGCCGCCGCCAGATCATAGGCCGCGGTACGGCCGTAGAAGGCCTCGCCGAACGCCTGCATGCGCTTGGGCACCGTGAGGTCGCCGACGCCCATTTCCCGGAGGTTGTCGTCCATGTCGATGCAGAAATGATCGAACAGGGCCTGCGACAATTCCATGCCGCCGTCTGCCGATCTGAGTCGCCGCAGCACCAGCCACAGATGCATCAGAAGCAGGTCAAAACGCCCATTAACCGTGTCGGGAACGCCCAAGTCACGGTAAAATAACGGTTCTCGCGCCTGCGTCACGATCATGCCATAGATGGTCTCAATGGTGCTGCGCGCGGGCACCCGGGGTTTTCTCAAGTGATTGAACGGCCAAAGCATGACGGGTTCCGGCTGCCGGTCCCCAAGGGGACGCCTATTGAGGGGCGCCCGTTGGAGCCCGGCGTTATTGCAATCCATTGAGCTGCCCGGTACGTCAATGCCCCGGCCGATGCAAGAGGACGGATCAGATCCGCCGATGAACCACACCTTTCCCAGACAGTCTCGCGTGGCTTCCACGCGCGGGTTCCTTTCGCGCTTCCGCGCCATCGCGGTGGTTGGCCTGGTCTGCTCCGCCGCGCTTGGCGGCTGCACCGGCGAGCAATTCCAGAAGGGCTATATCCTGCCCGACGGCGCGCTCGAGCAGATCCCGATCGGCGCCAGCCAGGATCAGGTGCTGATCGTGCTCGGCACGCCCTCGACGGTCGCAACGCTGGACGGCGAGGTGTTCTATTACATCTCGCAGCGGACCTCGCGCCCGGTCGCCTTCATGAATCAGCGAGTGGTCGACCAGCGCGTCATCGCGGTCTATTTCGACAAGAACCGCCAGGTGCGCCGGCTCGCCAATTACGGCTTGAAGGACGGCAAGATCTTCGACTTCGTCAGCCGCACCACGCCGACGTCGGGCCAGGAAATGTCCTACCTGACGCCACTCTTCAAGCTGCTGAGCTTCAACTAGCGCGCGTAAGCATCCCGCTTACGCGAAAGAAACTGCGCCAAGTTGTCGCGCTTGCCCGACAGGCAAGCGGTCCCCTAGGCTTGCTCACAAACAAGAAGCCTGAATAGGGGGTAAGCGCGTGAGAGCCAAGAGATTTTCCCGTCGCACGGTATTGTCGGGCGCGTCCGTGCTGGCGGCCGCGTCGATCCTGCCGCGCGCCAGTCTCGGCGCCGGCGACTGGCGACCGAGCGAGACGGTTCGCATCATCGTGCCGGCCGCGGCCGGCGGCTCGACCGACGTGATGGGGCGTTTGCTGGCGGCGCATTTGCAGCCGCTCTGGGGCCAGTCGGTGGTGGTGGAGAATCGCTCCGGCGCTGGCGGCACCATCGGCACAGCCGAGGTCGCGCGCAGCAAGGGCGACGGCCACACCATCCTGATCGGCAATCCCGGTCCCAACGCGATCGCCTACAGCATCTTCCGCAACCTGACCTACAAGGCCGACCAGTTGCAGGCGGTCTCCAACATGATCCGGATCCCGAACATCGTCTCGGCGCATCCGTCGACCGGCATCAAGTCGATCCCAGAACTGATCGCCTATCTGAAGAAGAACCCCGACAAGCTGACCTACGGCTCGTCCGGCACCGGGCAGAGCCCTCACCTCACCGGCGCCTGGTTCCTGCAGCTGACCGGGCTGAAGATGACGCATGTGCCGTTCCGCGGTGCCGGCCCGGCATTGCAGGCGGCGCTTGCCGGCGATATCCAGATCCTGTTCGACAATCTCTATCCGTCGCTGCCGCAGGTGCAGGACGGCAAGCTCAACGGGCTCTGCGTGACTACGCCCGAGCGCAGCGAGTCCGCGCCCAATCTGCCGACCATGCGCGAAGCCGCGCCGGAACTGGCCAAGTTCGACGTCGCGTCCTGGTTCGGCGTGTTCCTGCCGAAGACCGCGCCCACGCCCGTGCTCGACGAGCTGAACCGCCAGATCAAGGCGATGCTCGAGCGCGACGACATCAGGAAGAACATCGCGGGCATGGGCGCGCGCGCCGACTACGGCACGCCGCAGCAATTCTCCGATTTCGTCGATGCCGAGACCAAGAAGTTCGCCGCCATCATCGAGAAGGAAGGGCTCCAGATGGAGGTCAAGTGATGACGTAGCCGTCATTCCGGGGCGGTCCGCAGGACCGAACCCGGAATCTCGAGATTCCGGGTTCGCCTCTTCGAGGCGCCCCGGAATGACGGTCGTGATTAGATCTGTCCGGTGGATTACGTTTCGCCAATCCACCCTACGGTCCCGATGCTACGAAGACTTGTTGATCTTCTTGACCTTGGCGTCGGTCGCTTCGATCGACATCGCCAATTCCATGATCGCCTGCGACAGCAGCTCGATGGCCTCCTTCTGATCCTGCGACTTGGCGGCGCGCAGCGCAAAGTTCCGTGCGGATGAGAGCGACATCGATTGATCTCCGTGGTGTTGGTGTCTGGTTCTTGCGCTGTAGGGCGGATTAGCCGACTACGTCCGCCGTAGCTCAACGAGCGAAGGTAGAAGGCGTAATCCGCCGCCTGCGGTCAGACCTATGGTGGATTGCGCTTCGCTAATCCACCCTTCGAATCCTCAAACAAAAACCCCGCGGCTCGCACCGCGGGGTTTTGCACTTGTTAGTTTCGTGCCGCTCAATGCGCCAGGATCGCCAACAGCAGCAGCGCCACGATGTTGGTGATCTTGATCATCGGGTTCACCGCGGGACCCGCCGTGTCCTTGTAGGGATCGCCGACGGTATCGCCGGTCACCGCGGACTTGTGGGCATCACTGCCCTTGCCGCCGTAGTGGCCGTCCTCGATGTACTTCTTGGCATTGTCCCAGGCGCCGCCGCCCGAGGTCATCGAGATCGCGACGAACAGGCCGGTGACGATGACGCCGAGCAGCATGGCGCCGACCGCGGAGAACGCCGCCGACTTGCCGTCCGCACCGCCGCCCGCGATGACGTAGATCAGGAAGTAGACCACGATCGGCGACAGCACCGGCAGCAGCGAGGGGATGATCATCTCCTTGATCGCCGCCCGGGTCAAAAGGTCGACCGCCTTGCCGTAGTCCGGCTTGTCGGTGCCCTGCATGATGCCGGGCTTCTCCCGGAACTGACGCCGCACCTCCTCGACGATCGCGCCGGCGGCGCGGCCGACGGCGGTCATGCCCATCGCACCGAACAGATACGGCAGCAGGCCGCCGAACAGCAGGCCCACCACGACGTAGGGGTTGTTCAGGGAGAAGTCGGGATTGACGCCCTTGAAGTAGGCATGGGCGTTGGAGTCGCTGATGAAGAATTTGAGGTCCTGGTTATAGGCCGCAAACAGCACCAGCGCACCGAGACCGGCGGAGCCGATGGCGTAGCCCTTGGTCACCGCCTTGGTGGTGTTGCCGACCGCGTCGAGCGCGTCGGTCGATTTGCGCACTTCCTTGGGCAGCCCTGCCATCTCGGCGATGCCGCCGGCATTGTCGGTGACCGGGCCGAAGGCGTCGAGGGCGACGATCATGCCGGCCAGCGCCAGCATGGTGGCGGTCGCGATCGCGATGCCGAACAGGCCGGCCAAGCTGTAGGTGACGAGGATGCCGGCGATGATGACGATCGCGGGCAGCGCGGTCGCTTCCATCGAGACCGCGAGGCCCTGGATCACGTTCGTGCCGTGACCGGTGACCGAAGCGGAGGCGATCGACTTCACCGGGCGGTAGTCGGTGCCGGTGTAGTATTCGGTGATCCAGATGATCAGGCCGGTGACGACGAGACCGACCACGCCGCACCAGAACAGCGCCATGCCGGTGTAGTCGACCCCGTCGAGCTTGCCGAAGCCGATCAGCCAGTTGATGACGGCGGCAACGCCGATCAGCGACAGGATGCCGGTGGCAATCAGCCCCTTGTACAGCGCGCCCATGATCGACTGGCTGGCACCGAGCTTGACGAAGAAGGTGCCGATGATCGAGGTGATGATGCAGATGCCGCCGATCGCGAGCGGCAGCGTCATCATGTTCACGAGGATCGAGGTCTTGGCGAAGAAGATCGCCGCGAGCACCATGGTGGCGACCGCGGTCACCGCATAGGTCTCGAACAGGTCCGCCGCCATGCCAGCGCAGTCGCCGACATTGTCGCCCACGTTGTCGGCGATGGTCGCCGGGTTGCGCGGATCGTCCTCGGGGATGCCGGCCTCGACCTTGCCGACGAGGTCGCCGCCGACGTCCGCTCCCTTGGTGAAGATGCCGCCGCCGAGCCGGGCGAAGATCGAGATCAGCGAGGCGCCGAAGCCGAGCGCGACCATGGCGTCGACCACGGTGCGGCTACCGGCTTCCAGCCCAAGGAACTTGACCAGGATCATGAAGTAGATGGTGACGCCGAGCAGCGCGAGACCGGCCACCAGCAGGCCGGTGATCGCGCCCGCCTTGAAGGCGAGCTCGAGGCCGCCGGCGAGCGAGGTGGTCGCCGCCTGCGCGGTGCGGACATTGGCGCGCACCGAGACGTTCATGCCGATGAAGCCGGCCGCGCCCGACAGGATCGCGCCGATCGCAAATCCGAGGGCCACCAGTAGGCCGAGGAAGTAGGCCAGCAGCACGAAGATCACGATACCGACCATGCCGATCGTCGTGTATTGCCGCCGCAGATAGGCTTGTGCACCCTCGCGCACCGCGCCCGCGATTTCCTGCATGCGGGGACTGCCCGCATCCGCGTTCAGGACCGACTGGGTCGCCCAGATCGCGTAGACGATGGAAAGCGCCCCGCAGAGCACTATCAACCACAAAGCTGTCATTGAATGTTGCCTCAGATCCTTGATGTAACCCCCGCGCCTCCTTGTGCCGCCAGGGAGCGGCAGGCGCTTATTTTGCGAGGACAACCCTCCCCAAAAACGGATTGCCTCAAATCGGGCGCGACCTTGCCAAAATCGCTACCGCTGTGCAACGCCACCTGTGGCCGAAAACGCCGATATCGGCAGCAATTTGGAAGGAAAATCGGCGCCATCCGGCGCGAGGATTCTAGAAATGGCTGTAGGACAGCCGCGTCAGCGCCAGTTCCCTGCCCTGTCCATCGAGGAAGCTTGGCGGCGACGAACCGGCAATGAAACCACCGATCGCCGTCACCGCAACCTTGGCTTGCCGCGCCTCCCGCAGGAAGGCGTCCACATGATCGCCCGGGATCGCGCACAGAATCTCGTAGTCGTCACCGCCGGCGACCAGGGTCTCGATCCCGATCGCCTTGCGTGCGATCAGCGCCGCGGCCGCTGACGACAACGGGATGCTCGGGACGTTGATCACAGCCGTCACACCGCTGGCGGCGCAAAGCTTGGCCAGATCGCCGGCGAGGCCGTCGGACACGTCCATCGCCGCGCTGGCGTGGCCACGGACGGCGTTGGCGAGGAGGTTGCGCGGCTGCGGAACACGGTAGCGGGCGACCAGAAAATCCCGGCCCGCGGCCTCGTGCGCCAGCGCCGCCGCGACCGGTCCGTTCCGGAGCACATCGAGACCGAGTGCGGCATCGCCGATCGAGCCAGTGACGAACACGCGGTCGCCCGCCTGCGCGCCCGCGCGATGCACCATCTTGCCCTGCGGCAGCCGGCCGAACGCCGTGATCGAGATCATCAGCGGCCCCGGCGTCGAGACGGTATCGCCGCCGAGCAGCGGACAGCCAAAATCGGCAGCATCCTCGCCGAGCGCCCGGGCGAACGGCGTCAGCCAGGCTTCGTCGACCTTGCGCACGGCCAATGTCAGCACGAACCCCGCCGGGGTCGCCCCCTTGGCCGCGATGTCGGAGAGGTTCACCCGCAGCGCCTTGCGCGCCAGCGTATCGGGCGGATCATCAGGGAGGAAATGCACGCCTTCGACGATGGCGTCGGTGGTGACCACGATGTCCTCACCGGCGGCCCGCAGCGCGGCGGCGTCATCGTCGAGACCGAACGCGCCGGGATCGGTCGCCAGCGGCTTGAAATAGCGTGCGATGAGGGAGTCTTCGCCGGAGGGGCCGTCGTGACGCTCTGCCATGTCGCGCGCCTTCCCCTCAGCTGTCATCGCCCGGCTTGACCGGGCGATCCAGTACGCCGCGGCAGCTGTTGTTGCCAATGACCGCCGCGGCGTACTGGATCACCCGCCTGCGCGGGTGATGACGGCGGAATACGTGGTTCAGCTCCGCACAAACTCGTCGCCGCGGAACTGGCGCGCGATCTGGTCGAGCACGGCGTTGACCATGCCGGTCTCGTCCTTCTCGACAAAGGCATGCGCGACGTCGACATATTCGGACACCACCACGCGGCCGGGCACGTCCTTGCGATGCTCGAGCTCGTAGGACCCGGCCCGCAGCACCGCGCGCAGGATCGCATCGATCCGCTTCAGCGGCCAGCCCTTCGACAGCGCCTCGTCGATCAGGGGATCGAGCTTGGCCTGGTCGCGCACCACGCCGGAGACCACGTCGCGGAAGAACGCCGCTTCCGCCGGCAGATATGTCTCGCCCTCGACCTCGTTGCCGAGCCAGTGGCTCTCGAACTCGGCGAAGATGTCGTTGATCCCGGCGCCGCCAATATCCATCTGGTAGAGCGCCTGCACAGCGGCGAGCCGGGCCGCGCCGCGCCGGTTGGCTTTGCGGTCGGGGGCTTTGCCGGGCTTCTTGCTGTCAGCCATGATCAGGCCTTTGCCAGGCGGCGTTTGATCCGCAGCATCGCGATCGCCGCGCGCGCGGCATCGCCACCCTTGTTCAGTTCGCTGGCCCGCGCCCGCGCCCAGGCCTGCGCCTCGGTGTTGACAGTGAGGATTCCGTTGCCGAGCGGGAATTTCCGGCTCACGGCCAGATCCATCAGGCCGCGCGAGGATTCCTGCGAGACGATCTCGAAATGGATGGTGTCGCCGCGCACCACGCAGCCCAGCGCGATCGCCGCGTCATAGGGCTTGCCGTTCGCCGCGGCGGCATCGATCGCGATCGCGATCGCAGCCGGAATCTCCAGCGCACCCGGCACGGTGATGACGTCGTGGCTGGCGCCGGCCGCCTTCAGCTCGGCCAGCGCGCCTTCCAGCAGCGCATCCTGGATGTCGTCATAAAACCGGGCCTCGACGATCAGCACGCGCGCGCCTGATATGTCGGTCTGGTCCTTCAGGGGTGCGCGCCGCGCGTCAGCCATTGCGTATCCATTTCATTTTTCATTTTGTTGACATGCACCGATAACCTTGCATGTCAACGTTTCGCGAGTTTTTAGTCGCCCCAACGCCTGAAGCCAAGCAGGAATGCTTCAAACACGGTCGTTCCGGGATGGTCCGCAGGACCAGACCCGGAACCTCGAGATTCCGGGTTCGATGCTACGCATCGCCCCAGAATGACGTCTGCGTGACGGCTACGCGGTCATTTCATCTCCGACAGCCTTGCCGCGTAGCGGGCCATCAGGTCGACCTCGATATTGACCTCGCTGCCGGCCTTCCAGCCGCTCAGGGTCGTGACGGACAGCGTGTGCGGGATGATCAGCACCGAAAAGGTGACGTCCTCGACCGTATTCACGGTCAGCGAGACACCATCCAACGTGACCGAGCCCTTGGCCGCGATGAAACGCGCCAGCTCGCGGGTGGTTCTCAGCTCAAAGCGCGCCATGTCGGGCAGATCGTCGCGCTTGACGATGGTGGCGATGCCATCGGCGTGGCCGGCCACGATGTGACCGCCGAGCTCATCACCGATCTTGAGCGCGCGCTCGAGGTTGAGCCGGCCGCCCTGCACCCAGTGCTTGGCGGTGGTCATGCCGAGCGTCTCGGCCGCGGCATCGACGTCGAACCAGGTCTTGCCGTCGGCTGTGCCGGAGGCGACCACCGTGAGGCAGACGCCGTTGCAGGCAATCGAGGCGCCGTCGGCGATCGTGGTCTGGTCGTAGTCGCAGGCGATCCGCAACCGGTGCAGTTGCCCCTGTGCGACCGGCTTCAGGCTGACGATCTCGCCGATATCGGTGACAATTCCGGTAAACATTACGCACGCTCGTAGATATTGAGACTGTCTTTGCCGAGGGCTTCGCTAGCACGAAGGATGAAGGCGGGCGACTGCGCGATTGCGTCGAGCGGCATTGCGTCCAGCGCGGGAACGCCATCGGCACCGATCGCATCGGGCCCGCGCAGCAGCCAGATTTCATCGACCAGGCCGGCCGCCACGAAAGAATTTGCCACGCGCGCGCCGCCCTCGACCAAAAGCCGCGTGATCCCCTTCTCCGCCAGCGCATGCAAGACGGCCGGCAGGTCGAGCCCGGCCGCGCCGGTGGCCACGCGGATCACCTCTGCGCCGGCGGCGCCGAGCTTCATTGCGGCGGGCGCCTCCGCCATGTCAGACGTCGCTACCCAGAGCGGCGTCTCGCGCGCGGAATGCACCAGGCGGCTGTCGCCGGAGATCCGCAGCGCGCGATCGAGCACGATCCGCACCGGCGAGCGCGCCGCCATGCCGGGGAGCCGGCAGGTCAGCAGCGGATCGTCAGCCTTCACCGTACCGATGCCGACCAGGATCGCATCGCTCCGCGCGCGCAGCAGATGCACGCGGGTCCGCGCCGCCTCGCCCGTGATCGCGACCGGTCGGTGACCGCTGGCCGCGATCTTGTCGTCGGCGGACACCGCGAGCTTGAGGATCACATGCGGGCGCTTCTCCGTGATCCGGCGGAAATGTCCGGCATGGTCATGCGCGGCTTCCGCCCGGCACAGCCCGACATCAACGCTGATACCGGCGGCACGCAGTTTGGCGTGCCCCTTGCCGCCGACCTCCGGATTGGGATCCTCGATCGCCGAGACCACGCGGGCAAGCCCGGCCGCGACCACGGCATCCGCACAGGGCGGCGACCGGCCGAAATGCGAGCAGGGTTCGAGCGTGACGTAGAGCGTGGCGCCGCGCGCCGCCTCGCCTGCCCGCCGCAGCGCCTCGACCTCGGCATGCGGGCGGCCGCCCGGTTGGGTCCAACCACGACCGACGATCACGCCATCCTTGACGATCACGGCGCCGACCGCCGGATTGGGCCAGGTGCGCCCGAGCCCGCGGCGGCCGAGCGCGAGCGCAAGCTGCATGAAGCGCAGGTCGGCGGCTTTGGCTGCTTCCCTGGCCTCTTTGGCTTTCTGCGCGAACTGGTCTTCGAGAATGCGAAAGATCATTTTCGCAACGTTGCGAGCCGCGGATCCTCTTCGCCGGTCAGCTCGTCGAGCACGGCTTCAAAGTCCTTGGCTTCGCGGAAATTGCGATAGACCGAGGCGAAGCGCACATAGGCGACGTCGTCGAGCTGGCGCAAATGCTCCATCACGATCTCGCCGATCGCCTCCGAGGAGACCTCCGCCTCGCCGCCGCTTTCGAGCTCGCGCACGATGGTCGAGACCATCTTCTCGACCCGCTCCGACTCCACCGGGCGCTTGCGCAGCGAGATCTGCAGCGAGCGCACCAGCTTGTCGCGGTCGAACGGCACGCGGCGGCCGTTGCGCTTTATCACGGTCAGCTCGCGCAGCTGCACCCGCTCGAAGGTCGTGAAGCGGAAGTTGCAGGCCATGCAGACGCGGCGCCTGCGGATCACCGCGGAGTCCTCGGTCGGACGCGAGTCCTTGACCTGCGTATCGAGAGAATTGCAGCTCGGACAACGCATCCGACGGGACCTCTAGCTTGTTTGCGCGTGAGCTCTTCGGAAAACCGGTGCCACTTTTCCGGATCACGCGGCTCTTACTGATAGATCGGGAAGCGATCGGTCAGCGCCTTGACGCGCTCCTTGATCGCGGCCTCGACCAGGGGTGCCTTGCCGTCCGGCGACTGCGCCAGCGCGTTCAGCACCTCCGCGATCATGCCACCGACCTGCTTGAACTCGGCGACTCCGAAGCCGCGCGTGGTCGCGGCCGGCGTGCCGAGGCGCAGGCCCGAGGTCACGAACGGCTTCTCGGGATCGAACGGAATGCCGTTCTTGTTGCAGGTGATGCCGGCACGCACCAGCGCCTTCTCGGAGACGTTGCCCTTCAGGCCCTTCGGCCGGAGGTCGACCAGCATCAGATGGTTGTCGGTGCCGCCGGACACGATGTCGAGGCCGTGGCCGCGCAGCGTCTCGGCCAGCGCCTTGGCGTTCTCGACCACGTTCCTGGCGTAGACCTTGAAGTCCGGCCGCAGCGCCTCGGCGAACGCGACCGCCTTGGCCGCGATGACGTGCATCAGCGGACCACCCTGCAGGCCGGGGAAGATCGCCGAGTTCAGCTTCTTGGCCAGCGTCTCGTCATTGGTGAGGATCAGGCCGCCGCGCGGACCGCGCAGCGACTTGTGCGTCGTTGTGGTGGTGACGTGGGCATGCGGCACCGGCGAGGCATGCACGCCGCCCGCGACCAGCCCTGCGAAATGCGCCATGTCGACCAAGAGATACGCGCCGACCGAGTCAGCGATCTCGCGGAAGCGCTTGAAGTCCCAGGCGCGCGAATAGGCCGAGCCGCCGGCGATGATCAGCTTCGGCTTGGCGATCTCGGCCTGCTTCTGCACCTCGTCCATGTCGATGATCTGGTCCTCGCGACGCACGGTGTAGTGCGCGGCCTTGAACCACTTGCCGGACATGTTGACCGGCGAGCCGTGGGTGAGATGGCCGCCGGCGGCGAGGTCGAGGCCCATGAAGGTGTCGCCGGGTTGCAGCAGCGCCAGAAACACCGCCTGGTTCATCTGGCTGCCGGAATTCGGCTGGACGTTGGCAAAGCCCGCGCCGAACAGCTTCTTGGCGCGCTCGATCGCCAGGTTCTCGGCGACGTCGACCCATTCGCAACCGCCGTAATAGCGCGCGCCCGGATAACCCTCCGCGTATTTGTTGGTCATCACCGAGCCCTGCGCCTCCAGCACGGCGCGGCTGACGATGTTCTCGGAGGCGATCAGCTCGATCTCATGGCGCTGCCGGCCGAGCTCGCCCTTGATCGCGGCGGCGATCTCGGGATCGGCCTCGGCGAGACCAGCCGTGAAGAAGGAATCGGGCGCGGAAGCAGTTTTGGGGGATGAGGTCATCGGCGAAATATCTCCACCGCCGCAAGCCTTTAGGCAGGATGCGGACGGTCACGAGTGGCGGTCGAAGCTGGTTTCAGAGCGTTATCACATCGCCCCAAAATGGCCAAGCAATTGCGGTCCCCCGCGGTCAATTATGCCAGATATGGTGGGGATGGCGGGGATTGCCAGCGGGCTGGGTCGGCAGCCCCGCCCCCCGATTCGGGCTGGCCGTTGGCCCCGGTTCCAGGCCGGCCGGGCCAGTATGTGAATGGAACGTGATGGAGCCCTCCCCGATCGCGCATGTGCCGGACTGGCGATAGAGGCGGTCATCCCCTTGCACTTCGCGAGAACAGAACCCAGCAGCTTGCGTCGCTTACAATCATCACGCGTTTGATCACGAGCGTGGCGTCAACGAGACCATGACTCGCGCATCGATTTTGAATCGTTCAATTCTTGAATCGTTCAACACTGGATCGATTCAAAGCTCTCACGTGATGCGTGCAATTGCGCACCGCACGTCGTTGTCTCTCGGTCACACACCCAAGCTTTGCGCACAGCTTCGACAGCTTCTAACCGCGCGCGGGCTGTCAACGAACATCAGCGTGATAACGACGCCGAAGAAAATTCTCTTCGGGGGCGTTGAATGTCGGACGGATGGATTCGGCCGCAGCGGTTGGCTGCTTCGGCCTTGGTGGTGTTCTCGGTTGCGAGTGCGGACGATGTGTCCGCGCAGACGCAATTGCCGTCGGTGACGGTCGATGCGCCGCAGCCGCGGCAAGCGGCGCGATCGCAGCAGCCTTCGCAACGGACCACGCGCGCACGCAGCGCCGCACGGCGCGCGACAACCGCGCCGGTCGCCGCGCAGCCACAGGCCGCGCAGCAGGCCGCAAGCGGAGGCGCCGGGCACGAGCGCGCCAACGGTCCGGTCACCGGCTATCTGGCGCGGCTGAGCTCGAGCGGCACCAAGACCAGCACGCCGATCATCCAGACGCCGCAATCGGTGAGCGTGATCAGCGCCGAGCAGATCCGCGACCAGAAGATCGTCAGCAAGTTCGACGAGGTGCTGCGCTACACGCCGGGCGTGATCGGCGGCACCTACGGCGCCGATTTCCGCAACGACTGGTTCATGATCCGCGGCTTCCCCGCGCAGAACGAGTCGCTGTTCCTCGACGGCCTGCAGCTGTTCTACACCTCCTATGCGAGCTGGAAGCTGCAGCCCTTCAATCTCGAGCGCGTCGAGGTGCTGCGCGGTCCGTCCGGCATCCTGTATGGCGGCTCGGCGCCCGGCGGCCTCGTCAATGCCGTGAGCAAGCTGCCGTCCGCCGAGCCCATTCGCTACATCGAGACCGGCATCAATAATTTCGGCAACGCCTACACCCAGTTCGACATCGGCGGCGCGATGGCGCAGCCCGCCGGCGGCCAGGTGCAGTATCGCCTAGTCGGCCAGGCCCAGGGCGGCGGCACCCAGACCGACTATGTCTACGACAACAACTTCTTCTTCGCCCCGTCGGTGACCTGGCGGCCGGATGCCGACACCAGCCTCACCGTGTTCGGCATGGCTTCGCACGCCAACACCCGCGCGCTGAACTTCCTGCCCTATGAGGGCACCGTCACCAACGCGCCGTTCGGCAAGATTCCGACCAGCCTGTTCGCCGGCGATCCCAATGTCGACCAGTTCCGCCGCGATCAGGAGATGGTCGGCTACCAATTCCAGAAGAGCATCACCGACAGCGTCGACTTCCGGCAGAATGCGCGCATGGCGCATGTCGACGTCTACTATGCCGGCCTCTACGGGCTCGGCTACGCGACGACGCCGGCGGCCGCCGACATCAGCCGCGGCAATTTTTACGCCCGCGGCATCGCCACCCAGCTCAATCTCGACAATCAGGTCGAATATCGCTTCTCGACCGGCGCGCTGCAGCACACCGCGCTGGTCGGCGTCGACCTGAAATATTACGGGATCGACGACCGCCAGGGCTTTGGCATGGGCACCAACCTCAACGTGCTCAATCCGGTCTACGGCAATAACCAGCCGTTCAGCGGCGCGCTGTATCAGAACGCCTATCTCACCCAGGGCATGGCCGGGCTGTATCTGCAGGATCAGGTCAAGCTCGATCGCCTGACAGTCGTGCTGTCCGGACGCCAGGACTGGGTCGATCTCACCAACAACAACCGGATCGGCGCCGATCAGAGCCGCCAGGACAGCCAGTTCTCCGGCCGCATCGGCGCGATCTACAATTTCGACGTTGGCGTTGCGCCCTACGTGTCCTACATGACCGGCTACAATCCGGTTGTTGGCACCAATGCTGCCGGCCAATTGCTGCTGCCGGAGACCTCCGAGCAGACCGAGATCGGCGTCAAGTACGAGCCGGTCGGGCTCAACGCGCGGTTCGGCGTCGCGCTGTTCGACCTGAAGCGCAAGAACGCACTGACGACAGACCCGAACAATCCCCTGTTCCAGACCCAGAACGGCGAGGTCACCTCACGCGGCGTCGAGCTCGAGGCGGTCGCCAACATCACGCGGGATTTCAAGCTGGTGGCGAGCTACACCAATTACGAACTGTTCGTCAGCAAGGACCTCAATCCCGCGCTGATCGGCACGGTGCCGACCAACACGCCGCGCGAGCTCGCCTCGGTCTGGACCGACTACACCTTCCGCGATGGTCCGCTCGCAGGCTTCGGCCTCGGCGGCGGCGTGCGCTATGTCGGCGCGTCCTTTGCCGACACCGCGAACACCGCGCGCGTACCGGGCGTCGTGCTCGGCGACCTCGCCTTGCACTATGAGTGGGACAACCATTGGCGCGCGGCGCTCAATGTCGTGAACATCACGGACAAGATCTACGTCGCGAGCTGCGCGACCATCAGTTCCTGCTACTACGGCGATCGCCGCCGCATCACGGCAAGCCTCGGCTACAAATGGTGAGCATGCCGCGAGGCATTCTGTTCACGATCATTGCGACAGCGAGAGGCGGTGTTCGGCCGCCGCTCTTTTTTTGACCGTCGTCAGGATGGTGTCAGCATGGCGCGCTAGGTTTCGCGCCGCGGTGATATTTGCCGCGCCCAGACTGGCCCGCTCCGAAATGCGAGCCCCGGAGCGGGCCTTTTACATCGCCAAGGGGTTTCCCGAGGCGGCCGGGACGATTCGTCGTCACTGCGCCGGCCGCCGAAGCCGTTCGTAATGGCCGTCGGGCCTTTTGCACCACATCGAGACCGCAATCCCGCATCAACAGTCCCTGCCCGTTCCCGGCGCGGCCGCGATGGACATCGAACGATGATTGCCCGACATTGCCGCGTCGAGGGCAAGCGATGATGTTCTGGATTGCAGGTCTGGTTGGATTGACGGCCGCATATCTGCTCGGTTCGATTCCCGTGGGCTATCTGGCCGGGAAATTGCTGCGGGGCATCGACATCAGGGAGCACGGTTCCAGATCCACGGGGGCAACGAACGTGCTGCGGACCCTGGGCAGGTGGCCTGCGCTGGTCGTCCTCCTGCTCGATGTGCTGAAAGGCGCGGCCGCGATCGAATTTGCCCGCTGGTTCTATCCCTGGCTCTCCACATGGCCATCGGTCACGCCACCGGCAGCGTTTGATCCACAACGCTTGGTGCCCTGGGCAGTTTGCCTCGCCGGCCTTGCCGTGTTGCTGGGGCACGGCCGTTCGATCTGGTTGAATTTCACCGGCGGCAAATCCGCCGCAACCGGGCTCGGCGTGCTGCTGGCGATGTCCTGGCCTGTGGGTTTGGGGGCCGCGATCGCCTTTGGCATCGTGGTCGCGCTGTTCCGGATTGTCTCGCTCGGTTCGATGCTGGCGGCGCTCACCGCGATCGCGCTGGTCTGCGGCCTGGAGCAACCATTGCCCTACCGGCTACTCGTCATTGTGGGCAGCCTGTACATCATCATGCGCCATCGCGCCAACGTTCAACGGCTGCTGGCCCGGACAGAGCCACGCCTGGGACAGCGATCGAATGCGACATCGCGCAGCTAGCGCTGAGTCCGCGAACTAATCCTCGTTGGCCAAAACGGGCCGAGCAGAGGCCGCAGATGCTAGGAACCTTTGCCAATTTTTCCCGTTCCACCTCCGCCGATTGTACGGCTATTGGAGGAGACAAACATGAGCGTTAGAGCAATTGTCGCGGCATCCCTGCTTGCCGCCTTCGTCACGCCGGCTTTTGCCGCGGACGAATACTACGTCGTGCAGGACGTCAAGACGAAGAAATGCACGATCGTCGACCAGAAGCCGGTCGACACGACGACCACCGTCGTCAGCCCATCAGGCACCGTCTACAAGACCCGCTCCGAGGCCGAGGCCGGCATGAAGACCGTCAAGGTCTGCAGCTCCGACTAACCGGCGTTCAGCCAAGGAGTTCTCTGATGAAGAAATTTGCCATCGGCTGCATCGTGGCTGCAGCGCTCGCGACCGCCGCGCATGCGGCAACCACCATGTCCTCCGCCCCGACGGAGAGCTGGACCATCACCAACTATTACAAGCAGAACGTCTACGACCCGAAGGAATCCAAGATCGGGACGATCGACGACGTGCTTGTCGACAAGTCGGGCAAGGTGACCGGCCTCGTCGTTGGCGTCGGCGGCTTTCTCGGCGCCGGCGAGAAGGACGTGATCGTGCCATACACGGCGGTCAAAACTCAGAAGAAAGACGACAAGTGGTGGCTCACCCTCGACGAAACCAAGGACAGCCTGAAGGCTGCGCCGGGCTTCAAGTACGATCGGGCCAGCACGACCTGGAAGCCGGAGAGCAAGTAGGCGCTGAAGTCCCGTCTGCTCGCTGATGCGCAGACGGGACGCAATGGCGATTTCATTTGATCGACGGTCGCCGGCGGCTGCGCTGAAGGCAGACCGCGCGCACCACAACGAAAACAAACCCCACCATCCCGAGGCCGTTCGTTGATCCGCTTGACCAGGTCAGGGAGGCGGCGATCCGTGCCTGGCTGGCGATATCGGAAAGCGGCGCGCGGGGAATTGGGATGCCGCACAACACAACGCCGCCCGCTTGAAACACGTGCGGACGGCGCTGGTTCTAGCCCCAGGAGGGATATGCAAAATCCTGATGAGTATAGGTCGCGCGAGAAGTGCCGCGGTCTCATACCCCAGAAGAGGTAGCTCAAGGCGGCCGGGCTTCCCACGATCGCCCCAACCGACGCCCGGCACGGAGGTTCACAGCACCGGCGTTCGCTACTCCCAGGCCTGGCCCGACTGGACGATCCAGTACGCCGCGGCCTCTCGGCTCAAGCACTGCTGCCTCTGGAATACTGGATCACCCGCTTTCGCGGGTGATGACAGCGAGCAAGCTGTTTGACAGGTGAACCAGCAACAGGGAACGAGAGCGCCTACAACCCCGTATACCCGGCCTTCACATGATCGGTGCTGCCGTCGAGCTGGCGCAGATAGGTCAGCCCGCACACGGTCAGCCGATGCGTGTCGCGCTCGCCGGCGTCGAACAGCGTCTGCACGTACTCCGTCACCTTCGCCCGCGCCTCGTCGCTGGCTGCGGACGTGCGATTGAGCAGCAGATCGTACGTCTGCATGATCCGATCGATAGCGGCTTGCATTGAAGTCTCCGGGTTAACGCTCAGGCGACCACCAGCGTCTCTTCCTCGAACTTCGCGATCGCCTTGTTGGCGAGGCGGAGCCGGTTCAGCTCACCGCGCTGGAACAGCTTGACGATGATGCCGAGCAGACGCTCATTGGTGGCGAACGTGTCGGGAATGGCGCCGGATTTGCGCAGATAGTTCGAGGCGATCGCGTAGGCGTCACCGACGACCTCGACACTCAGCACCTCGATCTCGCGTTCGACCAGCATGTCCCTTTTCTCCGTTGGGAGACGGAATAAAGCGCGGGGCATGGCTTGGTTCCTGGCCGGCATCCATTTATTTTCGCGGGTGCAGCATGACCATACGCAACATGAAAAACGCATCGGCCGGGCATGACCGATGCGTTAACTGGAGCAAGGCTGGACTGAAGCAAGGCTGAACTGAAGGAAGGCTGCCGGTCTTCTCACACGGCCGGCTTGGCCATCAGGCGAAAAAGCAGGACTGAAGCGACAAGGGTTCAGAGGCGATACAGGATCTGGTCGGTCCAGAACCGCTCGAGGCGATGCAGCGACTTGTTGAGGCTCGCAAACTCCTCGTTCGAGATGCCGCCGACCTGCTCCACCGTCTTGACGTGCTTCTGATAGAGCGCGTCGACGATCTTGCGCACTTCCTGGCCCTGCGGGGTCAGGCGGATGCGGACCGAGCGGCGATCAACGCGTGAGCGCTGATGATCGAGGAAGCCGAGCTCGACGAGCTTCTTCAGATTGTAGGAGACGTTGGAGCCGAGATAGTAGCCGCGGGTGCGCAGCTCGCCGGCGGTCAGCTCCTTGTCACCGATATTGTACAGCAGCAGCGCCTGCACCGAGTTGATGTCGGCGCGGCCGCGACGATCGAATTCGTCCTTGATGACGTCGAGGAGCCGGCGATGCAGCCGCTCCACCAAAGTCAGGGCTTCGAGATAGAGCGGCTGCACCGGAGCTTGGCCGGCAGCGCGATCGGCGGCATCCGCCGCCGTTGTCGCAACGGCTTTCATCATGACACTTCCCCTGTTTGTCGTTTTTATCGACTTTATTCGACGAAACTTGTGTCCCGCCTGATAGGTCCAACGTAAGGGGGCCGTTTGAATATCCGCTTAAATAAGAGAATAAAGAGATCATGAATTTAAGACAGTGAATCGTGGATTAAGCCCATGGATCAAGGGCTTTTCGCAACTTTTCATTGACGGTGGCGGCCCCCTGTTCACGCTTCGTCTGCCTGGACTGTCACATTCGGAAACAGCATCGTTCGAATTCGAAACGGCGGCGTAAGGTGTGTGAGGGAACCCTTTACGGTGACCGATCGGTTACCGGAAAATTCTTCGAAAATTTTATCGGGGTGATCGGCGGGATGCGCGCAAGCGGGCATCATTCATCGCGGCCAGACCGGTTCCGCCGTCAGCCCGCGCAAAGCCGGCCGGCACACGCGCCGAGATCCGGTGAAATGGGTCCCGACGGCAGGTCCCGCAGAGACGCCTTGGGAATGGGGCGCCTCGAAAGGGATGCGATCTGTCGGTACTCACCTAGCAGAACCAGCTGACCTGTCTTCTCGTTGGGCGCACGGCTGCCAAAAATCGTCAGCCGCCGCCGGGTATTCGCAGGGCTGTCGCAGTCAGGCAACAGTGCCTCAGGCCACCCCGATGCGCGGACCCTTATTTTATGGCGGGCGTTCGCGCGCCGACATCCAGGCCAACGCCAGATAGGCCGCGAGCATCAGGGCCTCGAGCCCGACCACGGTGAGGCTGCCGCCATAGATGCCGGGAAACATCAGCTCGATGACCGCCATCGACACCACGGTGGTCAGCCAGACCACGGCGCCCCAGGGTGTCGCGAGCCAAAGCCCGACCGCGGCGACGAGCTCGATGACGGCGAAATAGATCGTGGCGGTCTGCCAGGCCATCGACTGGTTCTCGAAGGCCTCCTCCTCGCCGCCGACGAAGCCCGTCACCTGGGCCCAGTGGTAGAGGCCCTTGGCGACCGAGACCACCGCCATGATGCGCAGGAAGATGACGAGACGCCGCGTCCAGGCATTGTCGTCCGGCTCGATCCGGTCGGACGAGATCGCGCTGACCGAGATGGCGTTGTCGCGCGGCTGATCGCGTGCAGAGGTGTCAGACATCCGAATCGCCGAAGAACGGCTGCAAATTGGGGTTCATGGCGCAGTCTTGGCCCGCCGGGGACGCAAAATCAATTGCCGTTGCGGCAATTCAAGGGCGACCGGGATGCAATGGCGGCGCAATGACGGCGCCGCTACGAGGTGCTAGAACTCGAATTATATCAGGTCCAGACCAGTATCAGGTCCAGACAAGGCTGCCGTCGAGGAGAAGACAACATGGCGATCAAATTCGGGCGCCCGATCGAACTGCGCGACACGCCGCGGCGCCAGACCGATGCCCTCGCCTCCCCCTCGCTCGACCTGACGATCCGGATGCGCCGCAACCGCAAGACCGAATGGGCCCGCCGTCTGGTGCGCGAGAACGTGCTGACCACCGACGACCTGATCTGGCCGATGTTCGTGGTCGACGGCCACAACGTCCGCACCCCGGTGGCCTCGATGCCCGGCGTCGAGCGGCTCACCGTCGACCAGATCGTCCGCGACGCCGAGCGCGCCGCCAAGCTCGACATCCCCTGCATCGCGCTGTTTCCCTTCACCGAGCCGTCGCTGCGCGACGAGCAAGGCTCGGAGGCGCTCAACCCCGACAATCTGGTCTGCCAGGCGGTACGCGCGATCAAGCAGGAATTTCCGGATATCGGCGCGCTCTGCGACGTCGCGCTCGATCCCTTCACCAGCCACGGCCATGACGGACTGATCGAAGGCGGCAAGATTCTCAACGACGAGACCGTCGCGGTGCTGGTCAAGCAGGCGCTGACCCAGGCCGAAGCCGGCTGCGACGTGATCGCGCCGTCCGACATGATGGATGGCCGGATCGGCGCGATCCGCGCCGCACTCGACGACAACGGTTTCGGCGACGTGCAGATCATGTCCTATGCGGCGAAATACGCCTCCGCCTTCTACGGCCCGTTCCGCGACGCGATCGGCTCGGCCAAGACGCTGACCGGCGACAAGCGCACCTATCAGATGGACAGCGCCAATTCCGACGAGGCATTGCGCGAGGTCGAGCTCGACATCGCGGAGGGCGCCGACATGGTGATGGTGAAGCCTGGCATGCCCTATCTCGACATCGTCCGCCGCGTGAAGGACAATTTCGCGATGCCGACCTTCGTCTACCAGGTGTCCGGCGAATACGCGATGATCGCAGGCGCCGCCGCCAATGGCTGGATCGACGGCGAGCGCGCGATGATGGAGAGCCTGGTCGGCTTCAAGCGCGCCGGCGCCGACGGCATCCTGACGTATTTCGCGCCGCAGGCCGCCGCGAAGATCAAGGCGGAGCGCTGAGCTCCGTCGGGCCCGCGGCCGGCGCCGTCGGATGCGGGCCACACAGCGGACGCAATGCGTCGCGTTGCTGTCGCGCCAGCACGGTCAGCGGATAGATCGGCTCGCCGGTCTCGCGCCTGAAAAACGGATGCGGCCACGCCTTTCCGCGCAGGCGCCAGCCCAGCACCTTGCCGATGGCGCGCGCGATCAGCGACAGGTTCAATCCGGTCGAGCCCTTCGGCGCCTCGCCAACTGCATATTTCCCGAGGATCGCGCCGACCGGTTTGCCGAATGCTTCATCGGCACGGTCCGCGCCGCCGTCAAACGCCGACGCGACAATTCCGACGAACGGGACCCGTGGCGTCAACGTGTTGCCGACCGGGGTGTTGCAGCATGTCGCGTACCAGCGGAACAGCCCCTTCGGCGTCAGCCGGACGCCTGCGATCTTGTCTTGTCCCTGCAAGAAGCCGAGCGACGACGGCGCGACCTGGACGATATCGGTGCCGCCGTGGGCATCGAGCAGATCGGCTCGGCCGAGGTGATGAAGAAACGCTTGGCAATCATCACAGTAGCAGGTCACGCGATTGGCCGATTTGGGTGACGGGTTCGAGACGACACCGAACACCTCTCCGCACCTGCAGCGCAGCCCGATCCGTGTGCTCATGGGTTCCTCTCGGCTTGCCGGACGCAACATACACGTTCCGCGGCCGCTTCTGGCCGCCGAATCGCCGGAATATTTCGGCTAGTTAATGTTCGCGCGGGCTTGGCAGGCGAACCTCCTGTTCCCATGTCCTGCGCGGGAGTTTCCTCGGAGGTTGGTCATGTCTTACGGCAATGACGGTAGCACTCGGCGCAGCGAGACCTGGCGCAATGACGGCGGCGTGCCTCCGCATGCGTTCGATCCGTCGATAGAGCCGGATCTGTTCCGCGGCGTGCTGACGCGGCGCGTGTTCGCGTTCCTGATCGACCTCTTCGTGCTGTCGGTGCCGGTGATCCTGGCCGTGATCTTCATTGCGGTGTTCGGCCTCGTCACGCTCGGCCTCGGCTGGGCGCTGTTCTGGCTGGTGTCGCCGGCCTCGATCGTCTGGGCCATCGTCTATTACGGCGCCTCGATCGGCGGCCAGCATTCGGCCACCATCGGCATGCGCATGATGGATCTGGAACTGCGCACCTGGTACGGCGCCCGCGGCTATTTCGTGCTCGGCGCCACCCATGCGGTGCTGTTCTGGGTGACGGTCTCGTTCCTGTCGCCGCTGGTGCTGCTGGTCGGCCTCGTCAACGGCCGCCGCCGGCTGCTGCACGACATCATCCTCGGAACCGTTGTTATCAACAGCTCGGTGCGGACCCAGGTCGGTCCGGCGGCGCGGGCCTCCTATTAGGGCCACCTAAACCAATTGACCGTTAGCCTCCGGGGGGCGATGCTAACGCGGCTGCCTGTACTGTTTGTGGAGCCCGACGATCCGACGTGACCCAGCACTCGCGTGATACCCCGCAGTTCTATCTGACGGCGCCCTCGCCGTGCCCGTATCTCCCGGGCCGCCACGAGCGGAAGGTTTTCACGCACCTGGTCGGCGACAAAGCGGGCGATCTCAACGACTTGCTGACCCATGGCGGCTTCCGCCGCAGCCAGTCGATCGCCTACCGCCCGGCCTGCGACCAGTGCCGGGCCTGCGTCTCGGTCCGGGTGATCGCCAATGAATTCCGCCCTTCCCGCAACTTCCGCAAGGTTCTGGCCCGCAATGCCGACATCATCGGCGAGCAGCGCACGGCGGTGCCAACCTCGGAGCAATATTCGGTGTTTCGGGCCTATCTCGACCGCCGCCACCGCAATGGCGGCATGGCCGACATGACCGTGCTGGACTACGCGATGATGGTCGAGGACAGCCATGTCGAGACGCGGATCATCGAATATCGCAAGCGCAACGCCGACAGCGCCATCACCGGCCGCGGCGACGAGCTGATGGCAGTGGCGCTGACCGACGTGCTCAGCGACGGGCTGTCGATGGTCTATTCCTTCTTCGAGCCTGGGCTGGAGAGCCGCTCGCTCGGCACCTTCATGATCCTCGACCACATCGCCCGCGCCCGCCGGCAGGGCCTTCCTTACGTCTATCTCGGCTACTGGATCGAGGGCTCCAAGAAGATGGACTATAAGGGCCGCTTCCTGCCGCAGCAGCGGCTCGCGCCGTCCGGCTGGCTGCGCGTCGACGCGTCAGGCGAGGTTTTGGCGGAGCCGCAGGACTAAAGTGCGATGAGTTTTGGTTGAATCGTTAGACCGGTCTCACACCTCTCCCCGTTGGGGAGAGGTGAACTGTCGACGCCGTTCCAGCTCAACCTAATCTCATCATGCTCTAGGTGCCGACGATCGTATCGATCAGCAGCTTCACGTTCAGGATCACGATCAGGCCGGCGACAGTCCACGCCGTGATCGCAACCGGGCGCGGGATCGCGAACGCGCCCATCTTGCGCTTGTCGGACACGAAGCGCACCAGCGGGATCACCGCGAACGGCAGCTGCATCGACAGCACCACCTGGCTGAATACCAATAGCTGCGCGGTGCCGCTCTCGCCGTAGAGCGCCGCGACCACGACGACCGGGACGATCGCGATGCCGCGGGTCACCAGCCGTTGCAGCCAGTCCGGCAGCTTGAGGTCGAGAAAGCCCTGCATCACGATCTGGCCGGCCAAGGTCGCGGTCACCGTCGAGTTGAGGCCGGAGGCCAGCAGCGCCACCGCGAACAGCGTCGAGGCGATGCCGAGCCCGAGCAGGGGCGACAGCAGCTCGAACGCCTGGTCGATCTCGGCGACGTCGGCATGGCCGCTCTTGTGGAAGGTCGCGGCCGCCAGCACCAGGATCGCGGCGTTGACGAACAGCGCCAGCATCAGCGCGATGGTGGAATCGGTGGTCGCCCATTTGATCGCATCGCGCCGCCCCGCCTCGGTGCGCGGATAGGCGCGGGTCTGCACGATCGAGGAGTGCAGATAGAGGTTATGCGGCATCACGGTCGCGCCGATGATGCCGATCGCGATGTAGAGCATCTCCGGATTGGTGACGATCTCGCGCGACGGCATGAAGCCGCCGAGCACGCCGGCGATCGGCGGCGCGGCGGCGCCGATCTGCACCACGAAGCAGACCGCGATGACGATCAACAGCGCGATCACGAAGGCCTCGAGGAAGCGGAAGCCGCGGTTCATCAGCAGCAGCAGCAGGAACGCGTCGAGCGCGGCGAGCAGCGCGCCGCCGATCAGGGGAATGCCGAACAGGAGCTTCAGCGCGATCGCGGTGCCGATCACTTCGGCGAGATCGCAGGCGATGATCGCGGCCTCGCAGGCGAGCCATAGCAGCAGGTTGACCGGGCGCGAATAGGTGGCGCGGCAGGCCTGCGCCAGGTCGCGGTCGGTGGCGATGCCGAGCCGTGCGGCGAGCGCCTGCAGCAGGATCGCCATCAAATTGGAGAGCAGGATGACCGACAGCAGCGTGTAGCCGAACTTCGATCCACCCGCGAGGTCGGTGGCCCAATTGCCGGGGTCCATGTAGCCGACCGAGACCAGATAGCCGGGTCCTGCGAAGGCGAGCAGCCGCCGCCACCACAGGCCGCCGGTCGGGACCGCAACCGTCGCGTTCACCTCCGGCAGGCTGCGGGCATGGCCGGCGTCACTGCGCCAGCCGCCCGGCACGGTGCTGGAGGCGGCAACGGAAGGCATTTCAGGGGTCCTGGCATCCATGACGTCAGGATGGCCGATCTCGCCCGTTATTGCAACTCATTTGCAACTGCATCTAGCGGTCCTCGCGCAGGCGTGTTGTCGGGAAGCGGGTGGGTTCCGGCGTTGGGCGGCGCGACAATGGTGTGCAATCCAGAATTCAGGGAACGACGCCATGTCCGCCGATACGCCGCCTCGCCTGCCAAGCACCTTCAATCGCCTGGCTTGGTCCAACCTCGCCGCGCAATCGGCCGAGCAGATCGCGCTTGCGGCCGCGCCGATCGTCGCGGTGCTGGTGCTCGGCGTCGGCGAAGGTCAGACCGGCCTGCTGCAAACTGCATTGACCTTGCCGTTCATCCTGTTCGCCATTCCCGCCGGACTGTTGGCCGACCGCGTGTCGCGGCGCTGGGTGATGGCGGGCTCCGAGGCGCTGCGCGCCGCAGCGTTGGCCGCAATCCTGCTGTTGCTGTGGCTCGGCCTGATGACCCTGCCGCTGCTTGCCTTGCTCGGCTTCATCGCAGTCTGCGGCACGGTCGCCTACAGCGTCGCGGCGCCGGCCCTGGTCCCGTCGCTGGTGACATCACAGCAATTGCCGGCCGCCAATGCCCGCATCGAGCTGGCACGGACCGTCGCCTTCGCCAGCGGTCCCGCACTCGGCGGCGTGCTGGTCGGCTGGGTCGGCGCCGCGCCTGCGTTCGGCTTCGCCGCGGCGTTGTCGGCGATCGCGGTCGTGCTGCTCGCCGGCCTTTACGAGCCGGCGCGCCAGCCCGCCCCTCGGCGTCATCCGATGCAGGACATCAAGGAAGGCGCTGTTTTCGTGATGCACCACGCGCTGCTGCGGCCGGTGTTCATCACCCAGTTCATCTTCAACACCGCGTCGTTCCTGCTGCTCGCCGTGTTCGTGCCCTATGCGGTGCGCCATCTCGGGCTCAGCGCCACCGGCGTCGGCACCACGCTTGCGATGTACGGCGTCGGCATGGTGGTCGGCGCACTGTTCGCGACCCGGGTGATGAAGCGGCTGGCGTTCGGCACCGTGATCGGGCTCGGCCCGGTGACCGGCCTCGTCGCCTCACTGGTGATGGCGCTGACCACCTGGGTCGCGACGCCGCTGCTCGCGGGCCTCGGCTTCTTCCTGCTCGGCGTCGGCCCGATCCTGTGGGTGATCTCGACCACCACGCTCAGGCAATCGGTGACGCCGCCCTCGCTGCTCGGCCGCGTCTCGGCGATCAACATCATGAGCTACGGCGCCCGCCCGCTCGGCTCCGCGCTGGGCGCCATCGTCGGCGGCCTCTACGGTGCCGAAGCCTGCCTGTATCTCGCGGCCGCGATCTTCGCCGCCCAGGCGCTGGTGATCCTGCTGTCGCCCGCGGTGTCGCTGACGCGGCAGCCCGACATGATCGGCGAGCCCGCGCGGTGCTGAACAGCCTCCACTCCAGCATCATTGCGAGGAGCTCGCGACAAAATTGCAGTGCAATTTGGCGCTGAAGCGACGAAGCAATTCATTCCTCGGCAAGCGGACCGGGCCCGGTGTTAGCTAGTCGTTGACCCGTAGCCGGCGATTCCTCCGACCATCCCGGAGGCCGGTTCGCTGAGGTAGACGGACTTCGTTCAGTTCAATCGTCATCGACCGCTTTTGACCCGAAGCGGACGAAGACGGACAGATAAGGAGATCGAGGTCCGGACGCAACCGGACTTTGCCGCAGCAGATGCGATCGTAAGACGTGAATTCATTGGCAGTTTCTCGCTGCCTCACCTCGTTCCAGCCGCTCAACAGCTGGCAAAAATCCGGAGGCTGCCGAGACAAGTCGTTTACAAGCAGTCCGCAGTTGTGCCAGTCAAAGGCAAGGGCGAGCCTCCTCAAATCGTCGGCCGTGCCGGTGATTGCCCAAGCGCCAGCAGTGCAGTCGCGAGCGCGGCTGCCGCCTTTTCCGGCCGAGCCTTCTCGTAGATCGCAAACTCAAGGTCGGGAAGACGCGGCAGTCCGGTTTCCAGTCCTAGAATGCGCAAGCCTGTGATGACCGCGCTCGCCGGAAGCGGCGTGATGGCAAGGCCGGCAAGCGCCGCTGCGCGCACGCCTGTCAAGCTGGGGCTGGTATAGACGATCTCCCAGATCCACTCGCCGTTGTCGAGCGCGGCCAGCGCCGCTTCGCGCGATACCGACCTCTCCCGATAAAGCGCAAGCGGAAGCACCGAACCCGGTACGAGATCGAAGGTCTCGGCCGCCGCCCAGACCAGCGGCTCGCGCCAGACCAGTCGTCCGCGTGACGTGCCGAGCGGGCGTTTGGCGAACACGACATCAAGTCGCCCAGCATTGAGCTGCTCGATCAGTTCTGCACTGACACCGATCTGCACCTCGAGCTTCACGGCTGGATGCAACGTGGCAAAGCGACCGAGCGCCGAGGGCAGCGAGCCGCCGGCAATTTCCTCGACTACCCCGAGACGGACCATACCGGACAAGCGCGGCGCCGCCAGACGATGGCGGGCCGCCTCCTCAAGCTGCAGCAGACGACGGGCATCGACGAGTAGCATCTCGCCATCGTCGGTGAGCGCAACGCTTCGGGTCGTGCGCCGGAAAAGAGGTCGCTTCGTCTCTTGTTCCAGGCGCTTGATCTGTTGGCTGATGGTCGACTGCGTCAGGTTGAGCTGATCGGCAGCGCGGTGGAATCCCCCGCACTCGGCGACAGCGACGAAGGCGCGCAGCAGGTCGAAATCGAGCATGCAGTTTGATCGCGTTTTTCAATCAATGATATTATAAAATATCGTTTCTATAATCAATGACGAACTCCTACCGTTCGCTGAAGGACACCAGCACGCGAAGAGACCTCGTCATGTTGAGCCCGTTCCAGCACGAACCCAATTGCTCCCCACGGTTGGCGCGAGCAGCGGCGGTGTGCGCCACAAGCGGAAAACTCAGCCCCGCGGCAGGTGTTGGTCCTGCCGGAAACGAGCGGACGACCTCGCCTCAAGGGGACCCTGCAGCCGCGGCGTCCGCACTCTTCGATTTCACAAGTCGCGCCATTCCATTGGTCCTGGGCGTGATCGCGGGATCGACTGATACCATCGGCTTTCTCGGCCTCAACGGACTGTTCACCGCCCATATCACGGGCAATCTCGTCGTACTGTCGGCGCATTTCGTTGCCGGCGACCCGACGATACTTTCTCACGTACTGGCCCTGCCAGTCTTCATGCTGACGCTGTTCTTCACGCGTTTGCTTGCCGGCGGCTTGACGCGAGCAGGACTTTCAACCTTGCGACCGTTGCTGCTGACGGAGGTGCTCTTTCTCGTTGCCTTCCTCGTGGTTTGCGGTGTGTGGGGCCCATGGCGCGACCCAAACGCGATACTTGCGACCATCGCGGGTCTGCTCGGGGTTGCGGCAATGGCGGTCCAGAACGCGCTCGCGCAGATTTCGCTGACGAATGCGCCTGCGACATCGGTGATGACAACAAACGTCACTCGCTTCGTGCTGGATCTTGGCGAGATGCTGGTTGGCTGTGACCATGCAAAGGCGGCACAAGCCCGGGCCCGCGCGAAAAATACTTTTCCAGTGATTCTCGGCTTTTCGACCGGCTGCCTCCTGGGAGCGGCTGCCGAATCTGCCGTCGGTTTGTGGTCATTGGCTTTGCCTGCAGGACTTGCACTGGCCGCCTTCGGCATCAGCTCAACAGACCGGAGCAGCTCCATAACCCGCATCATCGAGTTCAGTCGTCCCGCCACTCTTCACGAAGGAGCGATACCATGATGATCGACAGACGCACGTTCTCAACTGCGCTGCTGGCCGGCGCAGCAGCCTCGCTGATCTCCGCCCGAGGCATGGCGGCAAACGTAGCTCGGCCGAAGGCCCGCAACGTCGTGCTTGTGCATGGACTGTTCGCCGACGGCTCCTGCTGGACCGATGTGATCCCGCGGTTGCAGGCCGCGGGCCTGAATGTCACCTCTGTGCAAAATCCGTTGACCACTTTGCCCGAAGCCGTCGCATCAGCCGAGCGCGTATTGGCGCGACAGGATGGCCCGACAGTGCTGGTCGGCCATTCCTTCTCCGGCATGATCGTGACCGAGGCCGGGGTGCATCCAAATGTGTCCGCACTAGTCTATGTGGCGGCACGCGCACCTGATGCGGGCGAAGATTACACGGCCCTGGCCAAGACGTTTTCGCCCCCGCCGGCATCGGCCGGCATCGTTTTCGACGGTGACGAGGGTCGCCTTTCCGAGGAAGCCTTTCTGCGCGACTTCGCTGGCGACCTCCCGCCTGCGAAGGCAAAAGTGCTCTATGCGGTGCAGCAGCCGTTTCAAAAAGCGCTGCTTACTGGAAAGACCACCAATGCGGCATGGCGTTCAAAGCCGAGTTTCTATGCGGTATCGACCGAGGACCGCACTATCAATCCGGATCTCGAGCGCTTCATGGCCAAACGCATGGGTGCGAAGACCATCGAAGTGAAGGCGAGTCATCTTTCGTTGATTTCGCACCCCATGGAGATCGCAAGCCTGATCCTGGAAGCGGCAGGACAGCAAACCTGATGACGCGAGCAACAACTATCCAACAGCCGTTCACGATGGCGAAGATTCCAGTCAGCTCGTGGGCTTTCGCCGTCCGCGTTTGGGTCGCGACCATCCTGGCCTTGTTTGTAAGCTTTTGGCTGCAGTTGGAAATTCCCTCGACGGCCGCGGTGACCGTTGCAATTCTCGCAGAACCAACCCGCGGTCAGGCGCTGGACAAGGCGGGCTTCCGACTGCTCGCCACCATTGTGGGGGTGATCGCTTCACTCGCAATAACCGGGCTGTTTTCCCAGGCGAGAGACCTGGTGCTGGCGGCGTCTGCAGTGTGGCTCGGCCTCTGCGTCTTTGCAGCGAGGCTTCTGGATGGCTATCGCGCCTATGCAGCTGCCCTATCCGGCTACACGGTTGGAATCATCGCTATACAGCAGATCGACAATCCGCAAAACGTGTTCGAGATCAGCATGGAGCGTGGCGCGGCGATCGTCGTCGGCATCGCATCCATTGCGGTCGTAAATGTATTGCTGCTGGCTCCCGACCGGCATCCGCGACTCATGGCGCAGCTCGAGGCAATTCATCGCCGTGTCCGTCAATACGCAAGTGTTGCTCTCCACGGCCAAGGCAATTCGACGACCTTTCTATCCCTGATACGTGAAATCGTGGAGCTCCGTCCCGTGATAGAAAGCGCCGCGCTGGAGTTGAGCAGCGGCTCCGTCAGGAGCGCGGCCGCCCGAAGCGCTGCCGTCGGATTGGTTGCTGAATTGGAGGCGGCAAGCACGTTCAATTCGAGCCCTGCTCATCTCGATCGGGAAACCGCCGCATGGCAGGCCAAAGAATTGTTGCGACGGGACGAGAACGTTCGCCAGGCACTGTTGGCCCTGAGGTGGGCCGAATGGCCGGCAACGTTGTGGCGTGCCCCCTTATACCGCTCGTATCGAATTGCAGCCGAAAGTGGTTTGCGCGCCGCTCTATGGTTTGCGATCGCGTCGATCATATTCGTTTGGGCCGGATGGTCCGCCGCAAGCGTCTCGCTGTATCTTGTCGCGGCGGTGGCCGCACTGGGAGCAACAACGCCGAATCCGCGCGGCTTCACCACCATCGCCCTCATCGGTGCGCCGATCGCAGCTGTGCTGGCCGGGATACTCGAGTTCAGCGTCCTCGATGGCAGTGACGCCTTTCTTGTACTGGCGATCGCCCTGGCTCCGTTTACAATCGGCGCGGCACTTCTCACCACATCGCAAAGTCTTCTGTGGTCAGGACTCGGTCGCGTCAACCTCATCGCGATCACGACCATCCTGGCGCCGAGCAATCCCCAAAACTATGATCCGCAGACGTTCCTCTTCATATCTGTGTTCCTTGTCACGGCTGCAGCGGTCCTGCTGGCGGCGCAAATGCTGATACCGCCTCTCTCCGATGAGAGGCAAAAGATGCGGCTGCTCGCGGAAGCTCGCGGCGAGTTGCGGAATCCAAACGACAACAACAGCCTGACTCCGGAAGAGGTAGCGTTCCGCGACGCATCACGCATCGGACAATTCCTTTCCGCCAACGGAGCGCAGGACGGTCGCGCTGTGGCCGAAATGCTCTCCTGCTTTTATCAATCGGCAATGATCAGGCTTTCCGATGAAACACTAAAGCAGCTCGCTACCGGGCCGCTCGCTACATTGTGCCGGCATGCGCGAGCGGCGATCGCCACACGAGAGACGGGCACGATCCGCGCCATCGCGCAGCAGTTGCGCGATCGAAACCCGCGAGCGGATTCCATCGAAGCAGAGGCCGCGGCGTGTCTGGTCTTCACAAGCGACATCATCGATCAGGACGGCGTAGTGTTTTCCGCGTGGGAGACGACCTAATGGCGCGCACTTTTGGAGAATTGGTCGTCGGAGGCGTTCTGGTAGCGCCCTTTGTAACCTACCTGGTGGTCGCCCTTGTTACCGTCATGGTGCTCCGGCCACTCCTGCAGGTTACAGGCTTTGCGAAGATGTTCAGTCACGCCGCGATTGCGCAGCTCAGTCTCTATGTGACGGTTCTGTGCGTGTTGATGCTGTTGTCCTAGAGGAGAACGCCATGGATACGATTGTTCTTGAAGCTGTTCGGAAAGACGATGCGCAGGGAGGTGTCGCCCGCTCGTCGCCGGCATCCGTTCGGGTGGCGAGCGGGTTCGAAGATGCCGAACGAGAGATCGCGAACGATCACGTTCGGGACGAACAGATTATCCCTCCTTCGGCCAAGCCTATGTCACGTCGACCAAGTGATGTCTCACGAACAGTGCGGATCGTGTTGAAAAAGATGGCTACGGCCGGCATTGGCATTGTTGCGGTGCTGAGCGCCGTGGTGACCTGGGACCTGTACAACGCTGCACCTTGGACGCGCGATGGTCGCGTGCGAGTGCAGGTCGCGAGTGTGGCGCCGCAAGTTTCCGGACAGATCAAGGAGGTTCGAGTCGCCGATAATCAATTCGTGCACAAGGGCGACCTCTTGTATGTCATCGATCCCTTTGATTTTCAGGTGGCACTGCGCGGGTTCAGAGCAGTTTTGGAGCAAAAGAGGGCCGATCAGAACGTAAAGGAATTGCAGTCCGAGCGTCGCGGCCGCTTGTCCGACCTTGCGAGCAGCACGGAGGAAAAGCAGGTCTATGAGGGAGGCGCGATTCAAGCGAAAGCGGCCGCTGATGCGGCTCAAGAGGTGGTATCGCAGGCGGAGATCAACCTACAGCGCACAGAGGTTCGCAGTCCGGTCAACGGACACGTCACCAATCTATTATTGCGAGAGGGCGACTACGCGCACCAAGGCACCCCCAACGTTTCGATCATAGATACGGATAGCTACTGGGTAGACGGCTATTTCGAGGAAACCAAGCTGGCTCGACTGTGCGTAGGTGATCGCGCCGAGGCAAAGCTGGTGGGCTATTCAGCGCCGATCATTGGTCACGTCGCAACGGTGACGCGTGGCGTCAGTGTGTCCAATGCGACAGCCGCGACGCAGGGCTTGCCCAACGTCGATCCGGTCTACACCTGGGTTCGTTTGGCGCAGCGCGTGCCCGTCCGCATCGCGATCGACAAGGTGCCACCCGAAGTGCCGCTAGTGTCTGGCCTGACCGCGACTGTCACGATCCGCGACAGCAGCGACGAAGGCGCGACGCTGTTTCAGAGGGGGCGCGCCGACCTTAGCCGGAGCCTTGCGGGATTGCTCGGTGCAGATCCGGCGCGGCCCGGCTGCATTCCAAAGGAATCTTGAGACCTACTTCCACTGACATCAACCAATCTGAGGAGACAACAATGTCCAGCATTCCAAGTCTACGCATGAAGATTGGCGACTTCCTGCTTCGCCGTCTGGAGGAGGCCGGCATCCGGCACTTGTTCGGTGTTCCCGGCGACTACAACCTGACGCTTTTGCAGCAGCTTTATGACGCGGGCGCGTTGAAGTGGGTCGGCACGACCGGCGAGCTGACCGCGTCTTACGCGGCGGACGGCTATGCACGGCTGAACGGATTGGGTGCGCTGCTGGTTACCAACGGCGTCGGCGCCCTGAGCGCGATCAACGGCATCGGCGGCTCTTACAGCGAGCACATTCCGGTCATTTGTATTTGCGGATCGATACCACTCAGGTCGATCGACCGCGGCCTGGGGATGCATCACACAATGGCGGACGGAAACTTTGACCATTTTCTCGACGCCTATACGCCAGTGACAGCGGCACGAGCGCGGCTCACTCCGCGCAATGCAGCCGCCGAAATCGATCGGCTGATCCTCACTGCCTGGCGGGAAAAGCTTCCAGTGTATATGGAGCTGCCGTCCGACATTGCTTACCTGGACATCGAGGTCCCGGCAGATCCGCTCGTGCTCGCCGAACCGCCGAGTGATCCGGAACGTCTGCGCTCGTGCATCGCTGCTGTCGTGGCGCGGCTGTCCGGTGCCACCTCGCCGGCGATCCTCGTGGATGCGGACGCAGATCGTTTTGGCGTCGCGTCCGAACTCATGGAACTCGCCGGGAAGATGCAGGCACCCGTAGCGGTCGTCAACGCGGCCAAAGCCGTGATTGACGAGACATTCTCATACTACCTCGGCATCTACGGCGGCCAGGCGAGCGACCCGCAGGTACGCGAAGCGATCGAAGGCAGCGACTGCCTGCTCTCGATCGGCTACAGGCCGATCGAGGTGACCACCGGCGACTTCACGGCTTCGCTACCCGCGCATACGATCTACGCGCGCGGCCATTCAGTGGACGTGGGTGACGATAACTATCAGGCGGTGACGCTCAAGGAAGTCCTCCGCGGCGTAATCGAGGCTATCCCGCTCGTCAGCCGCCGCGCTCCAGGTCATCTTATGCGAGCTCGGGCGAGCACCGAGATCGAGGGCTCCGCCAAGCTGACTCAAGCCGCCTATTGGCAGGCCATCCAGAGCTATCTCCGACCCGGAGACGTCCTTTACGTCGACAATGGCACGTCATTCGTCCTCCTGGGCCTTAGGCTTCCGCCGAATTGCACTTTCATCGGCTCGATCAATTGGGGATCGATCGGCTACTCGGTCGGAGCCTTGCTGGGCGCGCTCACGGCCGCCCCGGACCGTCGTCACCTACTGTTCCTCGGCGATGGCTCGTTCCAGGTCACGGCGCAAGAGCTGTCGACCATTCTGCGACACGAGCACAAGCCGGTAATCTTCCTGATCAACAATGGCGGATACACCATCGAACGCGGTTATATCGGCAAGACAGAGCCGTACAACGATGTCGCCAACTGGCTCTATGCCGATCTCCCCAAGGTTTTTTGCCCCAACACGTCTGCGCGCTCGTTTGTCGTCAGAACGAATGAGGATCTGCAAGACGTGCTCAATCAGCCCAACGATACGATGATTTTCGTCGAATCGATCATGGACTCCTGCGATGCGCTCGCGCCGGTCATCGCGAGCAGCAACAAGGGCGCCGAGATCGACTACGGGCCTCGCGGGCCCCAAGGACGCGACGACCTGCAGCTTCGGCCAGCAGCATCCCAATCGAAATCCGACAAACGTATCGGAGAATTGACATGACGAGCACTATGCCCATTCGTCGCGTCGCCGTCATCGGCACCAGAGCACGCCCCATGAAGGGTAAGACTACCGACTAGCTATCAAGCGAACACCAATCTTTACGTCGAAATGGAATTGGTACATGGATTGTGCTTACGGTGTTGTTGTTGCTCCTGGTCGCGACTGGCGTCATCGCCTATCTTGGTTGGACCCTCGGAGATGCCGACGTACCAGCGTCAGGCTATATCGCGATGGGGTTCGGCGTGATTTTCTCTTTGGCTGTTGGCGTCGGATTGATGACGCTTCTCTTTTACAGCAGTCGCAAAGGATACGACGAACCAGCAGTTTTGATTGAAGGATCTCGCATTGATCGAGATGATTGACAGGACTTTGGCCAAGAGGACCGAATGATTGACCACGTCTACATATCCGTCACCAACATCGACAAGTCATTGGCCTTTTACTCTGAGGCCCTGAAGCCGCTCGGCTGGAGGGTCTTCGGTAACTACGACTCAACTTCGGGCCCCGAGGGCGTCCCTGATCTCTACGGCATCGGAGACGACGTCTACGGCACCGGAAAGGCGGTCGGATCAAGCATTTGGTTACGTCAACGCGAACCTGGCGAGACCGGGCTGTATCTCGGGATTGTCTGCGACACAAATGAACTCGTCGACGCAGCCTATGCCGCGGCAATCAAAGCTGGGGGCACTGACGAGGGCAAACCGGCGGATCGCACCTACTTTGCCCCCGGCTACTACGCCGCCAACGTGGCCGACTTCGATGGAAACCGCCTTGAGTTCGTGCATAAGGCGTGGAATTCTCAGCAACGCACATAGCATCGCCAATGCATGACCTTGTCTGCAATTGGCCCTTCAGCGACATCGGGAGATGTCCGCTTTCCGGCCGGTGTTAGAGGTTGAGCGGACATCAGGCGGCCAGCCGCTGAATGCGTACACAGCCTAGCTCGCGAGATAGCGCTCATACTTGCCGCCGACCACCTCGTCGGCGGCAACCGCCGGATCCAGAGTGTAGAGATCCTGCGCGTGGCTGATGCCGCGCAGCACGAAGCGGCCGGTGGAGACCAGGTAGTTGCGGCCGGTCGCGTCGAGCCCGGTGCGGAAATCGGTCGAGGTCAGCAATTCCCGGTCGACCGAGGCGCACATCGAGGCGATCCGGCTGACCTCGTTGACGGCGGGCCCGACCACGGTGAAATCCAGCCGGTCCTCGCTGCCGATATTGCCGTAGAACACCTGGCCGACATGGAGGCCGACATAAGCGGTCGTTGTCGGCCGGCCCTCGTTCTCGCGGCGATCGTTCAGCACGCGGATGTTGTGGCGGAACCTGTGCTCGGCCCGCAACGCCGCGCGCTTGGCGCTCGCCAGATTCTCGCTGGTGAACATCGCCAGCACGCCGTCGCCGATCAGCTTCAGCACCTCGCCGCCGGCGTCATGGATCGCGTCGATCGAGGCCTGCGCATAGTCGTTGAGGAACGGGATGATCTCGTCGGGGCCGATGCGCTCGCTGATCGCAGTCGAGCCGCGCACGTCGGAGTACCACAGCACGGCCTTGATCTTCTCGGTGATGCCGCGCTGCATGCGCCCGCGCAGCACCTGCTCCGCAGTCTCGCGTCCGAGATAGACCCGTCCGAGCGTGCGGGCGATCTCGACCTGAGCAGCCGACTTGATCGCAAGCCCGAGCACCGGCACCAGATCGCGCAGCGCCGCCATGTGGTTCTCGCTGAACCCGTCCGAATGGCGTGTGGTGTAATAGGAGTAGAAGCAGTCCATCTCGCCGATCGTGCCGGCCTCGCCGAAGCGGTGCACGAAGGCGGCGAAATGCTTGTGGCCCTTCTCGGCGAGCTCACCGATCATCGAGAAATCGTGGCTCTCGGCGAGGTCGATCACCATCTCCTCATGGCCGTTTTCGAGCATGTGGTGGAACGCCGACCGCCGCCAGGTCTGGTTGGCCTCGCCGGTGCTGGTCGAGCCGTATTCGAAGATGTCGGCCTCGTTGCTCTCGCCGTCGTTCCAGCGGAAGCCGCGCCCCTCGAAGATCGGATGCAGGGTATCGATGAAGACGATCGCCCGCGACAGCGGCATGCCGGCCGCCCGGCAGCGCTCGCAGAAGCCGCGCAGCAGGTCGTTTTCCGGCAGGCCGGTGAGGCCCTGGCGGACCAGCCAATTCATGAGGCGCAAACGGGGCGTCAGTTCCATCAGTGGATTATGCCGGGCAATCGATGCGGGAGGAAGGGTTGGTCGTCACGTGACAGATGCGGGCGCCCATGCGGCATTGCAAGGCCGCCTCGCCTCACCATTTCGCAGGGAACAGCGTCGCAAAAAGCCGCCGATTCCGCTTTCCTTTGCCTCGCCCTTCGCGCACAAGGGCGCATGGACAACGACCCCGGCCAGCCCAATCCGATCCGACGCCTCGTGCAATGGGCGATCACCCCGCCGCAATCCTATGGCGTGTACCTGGCCGGCATCATCCTGGTGTACGCCCTGTCGTTCTACGCCGGCACGCTGAAGCCGAAGCACGCGCCCGCCGCGCCGGTGAGCGCACCGTCCACACCGCACAGCTGATCAGGCCGTAACCAGGCCGCTCAGTCATAGAACTCCGGCGACAGCTTCAGCCCGTCGCGCTGGGCCTTGTCGTGGTTGATCCAGAGCTGCGCCTTCTCTTTCGTCAGCGTGTCGGCGATCTTCTGCATCGAAGCCAGCGTCTGCTCCTTGCTGGCATTCAGGCTCGGCACCCGCCGATTGTCCCAATTGTCCCTGAAGTGAACGGCATCGCCGGTCAGCACGACCGCGCCGCTGTTCGGCAACTTCACCAGCAGCGACTGGTGGCCGGGCGTGTGGCCCGGCGTCGACAGGATGGTGACGCTGCCGTCGCCGAACACGTCGCGGTCGCCGTCGAGCTTGGTGACGGGATGCTCGGGCTTGAAACGCGGGGCGTTGTTGGCGCCGGGCCACTCATACTCGGCCTTCTGGACGTACAGCATCGCGGCCGGAAACATCTCGACATTGCCGATGTGATCGGGATGGGTGTGCGAGACGGCCATCGCCTTGATGTCCGACGGGTTCACGCCGAGCTGGTCGAGCTGGGCGGCGAGCGTCTTCGGCCGCCGCCAGGTGACCGCCTTGGGATCGGCGGGCGCAAGGCCGTTCGGCATCGCTGCCACCGCGTCGGGAATGCCGGTGTCCCACAGGAACCAGCCCTGCGTGTGCTTGATCAAATAGCAATTGTCTACGAAATCCATCGACTTGCCTTCGTTCACGCCGGGCGACCAGCGCGAAATGTCGCCGGCAACGCCTTCACCGCAGTTGAGGATGTAAAGCCGCTCGACGCCTGATTTCGCCGGCTGGGCGTCAGCATGTGTCGCCGCCACGGCCCAGATCAACATCGCAAGACCGATTGCCTTCCTCACATCGCCCTCCGCTGATCGCGCCGATTGTCTTCACGCGCGGCCGCAATGTGCCGCCTCGCCGGCGGCCGTGGAAGACGCGGAGACAGCTCGATCGATCAATTGAACGCGAGCGAATCTCGCCGCCGCTAGACCATTTCCGCCGGCGCCAGCCGGCAGGTCTCGCTGCTGCTCTCGACCTGCAACGTGGCGTGGTGAATGCTGAACCGCGCCGACAACTCGGCGCAGACGTGATGCAGGAAGACGTCGTCGTGGCCACCGGGCCGCACCAGATGCGCGGTCAGCGCGGTCTCGCTGGTGCTCATCGCCCAGACGTGCAGGTCGTGCACCTCGGTAACGCCCTCGAGGGCGGCGAGATAATCCCTCACCTGCTTGAGGTCGATCCCCCTCGGCACCGCGTCGAGCGCGAGGTTGACGCTGTCGCGCGCCAGCTCCCAGCCGCTCAGCAGCACGACCGCGGCGATGACCAGGCTGATCGCCGGATCGAGCCATTGCCAGCCGGTCGCCATGATCAAGAGCGCCGCGATCACGACGCCGAGCGAGACGCCGGCATCCGCCACCATGTGCAGGTAGGCGCCGCGGACGTTGAGGTCGCTGTCGCGACCGCGCATGAACAGCAGCGCGGTGCCGCCATTGATCAGGATGCCGAGCGCCGCGACCCAGACCACGGTCCAGCTTGCGACCTCCGCCGGTTCGCGGAAGCGGTTGATCGCCTCGACCACGATGCCGCCGACCGCGATCAAGAGCAGCCCGGCATTGAACAGCGCCGCCAGGATCGAGGCGCGGCGATAGCCATAGGTGTGGGTGTCGGTCGGACGCCGGCCGGCGAGCCACGCCCCGGCCCAGGCCAGCAGCAGCGCAATGACGTCGGAGAAATTGTGGACGGCATCCGAGACCAGCGCCAGCGAGTTGGCGGAGTAGCCGAAGATCAGCTCCGCGATGACGAAGGCGGTGTTGAGCGACGCACCGATCGCAAAGGCCGTGCCGAAGCTCGCGGGCGCGTGGCTGTGGCCGGCGTGCGAGTGCCCGCCGTGGGAATGACCATCGTGGGCATGGTCGTGGTCGTGATTGTGTGCCATGGCAGCCGTCGCAAGAAATCGTCGACGACGGTTATAGCGCGGCGAGATGTGGATACTATCACACCACGGGGTCTCGTAGCCCGGATGGAGCGCAGCGCAATCCGGGATCACTGCTCAACGCGACAGCGGCCCCGGATTTCGCTCCGCTCCATCCGGGCTACAAATCCCGCTACTCCACGCCGCGATTGAACTTGTTCGACTTCGGCAGGCCGTGGGCGAGCCGGCCGGCGTCGGCGCGGTTGCCGCGCCAGTCGGCCAGTTCCTTCATGGTCATGCTGTGCTCGCGGCCGGCGGAATCCTTCCAGGTCAGGCCGGTCTTGGAGTCGAACACCGCGACGTCGGACAGCGACGCGCTGGTGTATTTCTGCAACCGCACGCCGCGGCCGCGCGCCATCTCCGGCACCTGGTCGAGACCGAACAGCACCATCTTGTGGTTGGTGCCGATCACCGCGACGGTGTCGCCGTTCACGGTCGTGATCGCGCGGGCCTCGTTCGGCATCTCGACATTGAGCACCTGCTTGCCCTTGCGGGTGTTGCCGACGCAGTCCTCTTCCTTGACGATGAAGCCCTGGCCCTCGCTGCTCGCGATCAGGAACTTGCGCTCGCCCTTGTTGACGAACAGCGCGATGATCGCGGCGTCCTGCTCGAGGTCAATGAACATGCGGATCGGCTCGCCATGGCCGCGGCCGCCCGGCAGTTTTGCCACGTCGAGCGAGTAGAACTTGCCGTTGGTGGCGAACAGCAGCAGCTTCGAGGTGGTCTCGGCGAAGAACGCGTGCTCGAGCTTGTCGTCGGTCTTGAAGGCGAGCCCCGAGAGGTCCTCGACATGGCCCTTCAGCGTCCGCACCCAGCCCTTCTCGGAGATCACGACGGTGCACGGCTCGCGCTCGACGAGGGCTTCCTCGATCGCGGCGAGGTCATGCTCGGGCGCATCCGCGAAGGTGGTGCGGCGCTTGCCGAGCGGCGTCTTCGGTCCGAAGATGTCGCGGACCTTGCGCACCTGATCGCCGACCTTGGCCCATTGCTCGGCCTCGGAGCCGAGCAGCCCCTCGATCCCCTTCAGCTCCTTGCGCAGATCCTTGTCCTCGGTGCGGATCTCCATCTCTTCCAGGCGGCGCAAATTGCGCAGCCGCATGTTGAGGATGGCTTCCGCCTGGATCTCCGACAGCTTGAAGGTCTTGATCAGGACCGGCTTCGGTTCGTCCTCGGTGCGGATGATCTTGATCACCTTGTCGAGGTTCAGATAGGCGACGAGATGGCCGCCCAGGATTTCGAGCCGGTGCTCGATCTGGCCCTTGCGGAAGTTGGAGCGGCGGACCAGCACGTCGCGCAGATGGTCGAGCCATTCGCGCAGGCACTCGGCCAGGCCGACCACCTTCGGGATGCGGCCCTTGATCAGCACGTTCAGGTTCAGCGAGATCTTGCTTTCCAGCTCGGTCAACCGGAACAGCGACTCCATCATCAGCGCCGGATCGACGGTGCGCGATTTCGGCTCGATGACGAGACGGACATCCTCGGCCGACTCGTCGCGGACGTCGGCCACCAGCGGCAGCTTCTTCTCGTTGATCAGCTCGGCGATCTTCTCGACGATCCGCGACTTCTGCACCAGCCACGGAATCTCGGTAACCACGACCACCCAGGTGCCGCGCGCGCCCTCCTCCTGAATCCAGCGCGAGCGGGTGCGGAACGAGCCGCGGCCGGTGGTGTAGGCCTCGATGATCGATTCCTTGGAATCGATGACGATGCCGCCGGTCGGGAAGTCCGGACCCTTGACCCATTTCAAAAGCGCCTTCGACTTGGCGTCGGGCTTCTCGATCAGATGCAGCGCGGCGTCGCAGAGCTCGGCGGCGTTGTGCGGCGGGATCGAGGTCGCCATGCCGACCGCAATGCCCTGCGCGCCGTTGGCCAGCAGGTTCGGGAAGCCGCCGGGCAGCACCACCGGCTCTTTCGACTGGCCGTCGTAATTGAGGCGGAATTCGACGCCGTCCTCGTCGATGCCGTCGAGCAGCAGCCGCGCGACCTCGGTCATGCGCGCTTCGGTGTAGCGGTAGGCGGCCGGATTATCGCCGTCGATGTTGCCGAAATTGCCCTGGCCGTCGACCAGCGGGTAGCGCGAGGAAAAATCCTGCGCCAGGCGCACCATGGCGTCATAGATCGCCTGGTCGCCATGCGGATGGAACGAGCCCATCACGTCGCCGACGATCTTGGCGGACTTCTTGAAGGCGGCGCGCGGGTCGAGCCCGAGCAGGTCCATGCCGTAGAGGATGCGCCGGTGCACCGGCTTCAGCCCGTCGCGGGCGTCCGGCAGCGCACGATGCATGATGGTCGAGAGCGCATAGGCGAGATAGCGCTCCTCGAGCGCGTCACGCAGCGGCACCTCGTGAATTTCGGCCGGCTCTTCCGGCGGTATCTGACGTTTTCCCATGGGGAGGCGTTAAACCTTGGCGGTGAATCGGGCAAGCCGCGAATCAGCGGCAATTTAGGGCCCGAATCGGTCTTACGGAACCGCCGTTCGGCTCCGCCGCCCGGTAACAGCGTTGATAAATCCGTCGCGGGCATCGGAATGGCCCTGCCCGCGCGGCTCCAGCACGTGGCGGAGCAGGAACAGGCCGGTGATCTGAAAGCCGTCGCGCAGGTCCTGGCCCGACCAGCTGTTGGCGCCGCCCTCGCCCTCGCGCAGGAACGCCGGCAACGGCAGCAGCCGGTCGCGCCACGGCTCGCCGGCGCTGCGCGACACCGCGCCGCCGGATTTCGGCGACACGTAGATCAGGTCGGTGGTCTCGCCGGTCGCGGCGCAGTTTTCCAGGTCGAGCCCGAAGCCGAGTTCGGTCAGCATCGCGAGCTCGAACCGGATCACATGCACCGCGGCCACGCCGGCGTCGTCGAAATCGTCGAGCGTCCCCTGCAGCATCTCGTAGATGTCTTCGTGCGGATCGCGCTCCGGCAGCAGCCGGACCAGCGCCGCCAGGTGCGTGACGCCATAGACCGCGTGCGACGAGGCCAGCAGCGTCGCCGCCCGTAGCCGCGTGCCCTCCAGCACGTACATGCCGAGATGCTCGTCGAGCCGCGCGCGCCACACCGCGGTGACGCTGTTGCCCGGCTGCAGCAGCGGCCGCATCCGCGACCCGGCGCCGCCGCGCACGAGGCCAAGATGGCGGCCGTGCTCGCGCGTCAACAGCTCGACGATGGCGGAGGATTCGCCATGCCGCCGCACGCCCAGCACGATGCCTTCGTCGGTCCATTCCATGGTCGGAAGTCTATCAGGATTCCGAGGGTGGACGCAGCGATCTCGACACGTCATTCCGGGGGGATGCGAAGCATCGAACCCTCAGGTGCGCAATTGCGCACCGAGAATCTCGAGATTCCGGGTTCGGTCCTGCGGACCGCCCCGGAATGACAGCGGAACCCCTATGCGTTGAACCAGCCCTGCGCGTCGCCGGTGAAGGAGTAATACAGCCCGGCCGCGGTCAGGATGCAGGACACGATCTCGATCGCGCTGTCGATCTCCAGGCCCTTGGCGCCGATCACCTGCACCAGCGACATCGCCGACAGCACCAGCATCGCGGCCAGCGCCCAGCGCGGCCAGTTCTTGCGGTGTCGCGCGGCGAGCCGGACGAAATACATCAGGAGCAGGATCATGCAGCCGGCAGTCAGGGTCTCACCCGTGATCATCTGCTCGGTCTTCTCGACGCTCGGCGTGCGGTCCTGGAATGCCACCGACAACGCATCGAGCGTCAGCGACAGGTAGAGCAGCACTTCAAACCACAGCACGTTCCTGGGCACGGTCATCGCTTGGGGCACGTCCATTAACAAACGCCGGCTCTATTCCTTGGGGAAGTCCAGTCCCATTTCCTTGTAGCGATCGGGATCGTCGCCCCAGTTCTCGCGCACCTTGACGAACAGGAACAGATGCACCGGCACGCCCATGATCTCGGCGATCTCGGCGCGGGCCTGGGCGCCGATCGACTTGATGGTGGCGCCGCCCTTGCCGAGCACGATCTTGCGCTGGCTTTCGCGCTCGACGAAGATCGTCTGCTCGATGCGGATCGACTTGTCCTTGCGGTCGGTCCAGCTGTCGGTCTCGACCGTCGACTGGTACGGCAGTTCCTGATGCAGATGGCTGTAGATCTTCTCGCGGGTGATCTCGGCCGCCAGATGCCGCATCGGCGCATCCGACATCTGGTCCTCGGGATAGAGGAACGGCCCGGCGGGCACCATCTTGGCCAGCGTCCGGCGCAGATCGTCGACGCCGTCGCCCGACAGCGCCGAGATCATGAACGTGTGCTCGAAGCGCATCCGCTCGTTGGCGGCCTGCGCCAGCGCCAGGAGCTTCTCGCGCTGCACGAGATCGACCTTGTTCAGCACCAGGAGCTTCGGATGCGCGACGCTCTCGAGCTTGGCCAGGATCGCGTTGGCCTCCTCGTCGATGCCTGACTTGGCGTCGAGCAGCACGCAAACGAGGTCGGCGTCGTGGGCGCCGCTCCAGGCGGTCGACACCATGGCGCGGTCGAGCCGGCGGCGCGGCGCGAAGATGCCGGGCGTGTCGACCAGGATGATCTGCGCGTTGCCCTCGATCACGATGCCGCGGATCAGCGCGCGGGTGGTCTGCACCTTGCGCGAGACGATGGTGACCTTGGAGCCCACCAGCGCGTTGACCAGCGTCGACTTGCCGACATTGGGCGCACCGATCAGCGCGACGAAGCCGCAGCGCGTAGCCTCCCCCTGTGCCTCCGCCTGTTCTTTGGCTTCGTCAGTCATTGGTGCCGACGCCTTCGCGCTCGATCATCGCGGATGCCGCTGCCTTCTCGGCGGCGCGCTTGTTGCCGCCAAGGCCCTCGGCGGAAGCCAGGCCCGGCAAGTCGACCGCGACGCGGAATTGTGGATCATGGTGCGGGCCGGTGCGTTCGACCTCGCGATAGACCGGCGTCGGCAATCCCTTGCCCTGCGCCCATTCCTGCAACACGGTCTTGGGGTCGCGCAGCGGCCGGCGCAACTTGTGCATCCGTTCGGTCCAGTTGCGCTCGACGAACTGGCGCGCGGCCTCGTAGCCGCCGTCGAGGAAGATCGCCCCGATCACCGCTTCGCAGATATCACCGAGCACCGACTTGCGCAGCCGCGCGCCCTCGACCGCCTTCACCATGCCGAGCTTGATGTCCTCGAGCAGCCCGAGCGCCTTGGCGACGTCGGCGCAGCTCTCCTTGCGCACGAGGTCGGCGAGCCGCTTCGACAATTCACCCTCGTCGGCCTTCGGGAACGCCCGGAACAGCATGTCGGAGACGATCAGGCCGAGCACGTGGTCGCCGAGGAATTCCAGCCGCTGGTAGCTGTCGGCGCGGTTGCGGGTGGCGGGCTTCAGCGCCGAGACGTGGGTGAATGCGGTGGTCAGCAGCGCGGGATCCGTGAAGGTGTAGCCGATGCGCGCCTCGGTGCCCGCGATCGCGGCCTTCGCCTCGGCGGTCTTGACCGCCTTGCTGCGCCGCTTCTTCGGCGCGGCTGTGCTGTCGACGGCAGGCGTCTGGCTCGGCTCGCCGGGCGGCGCTTGATCGTTGATGGCTGCGGTATCGTCGTTCATCGCACGATGGAGAATAGGCGATTCCACCGCACCGCGAACGGCCAGCGCCAGATCATCCAGGCCTGCTCACCCTCGGCGATCGAGAAGAAGATCATCTGGGCCCGCCCGATGATGTTCTCGAACGGCACGTAGCCGACCTGCGACAGGAAGCGGCTGTCGGTGGAATTGTCGCGGTTGTCGCCCATCATGAAGAAATGCCCGGGCGGAACGGTGTAGACGATGGTGTTGTCCATATAGCTGTTGTCTTGGCAGTCGAGCGTCTCGTAGCTGACGCCGTTCGGCAGCGTCTCCTTCCAGCGCTTGACGCGGGCGGTGGCATCGGCCGAGCCGCAGGGATCCTCGCCGACGAAATCGCTCAGCCGCTCCCGCTTGACAGCCTCGTCGTTGATGTAGAGCAGCCCGCTCTTGACCTCGATGCGGTCGCCCGGCAGGCCGATGACGCGCTTGATGTAGTCGGTGGAGTCATCGCGCGGCAGTCGGAACACCACGATGTCGCCGCGGTTCGGCTCCGCGCCGAAGATGCGGCCGGAGAAGATGTTCGGCGAGAACGGAATCGAATAGTGGCTATAGCCGTAGGAATATTTCGAGACGAACAGATAGTCGCCGACCAGCAGCGTCGCCTTCATCGACCCCGAGGGGATGTTGAAGGGCTGGAACAGGAAGGTGCGGATGACGAGCGCGATCAAAAGGGCATGGATGACGACGCGGATGGTTTCGCCCAAGCCGCTTTCAGATTTGGTCCCGGTGGTCACGCTCATTGCTTTCCCAATTCCCGTGGCCTTGATGTCCACGCGGTGGCAGAACGTTCTCTTCGCGCGAAGCGCTCGGCCCTCGCGTGAGGAAAATGGCCTTGATTCTGATCTTGAGGGCAAATTCCGGCCTGAACCCGGAATCCGCGTCTCGCTCGATATACCTTGCGGCGTTTTAGACGGTTGTTCGCAAGGGCGCAATCAATCGCCGCCTCAAAACTTCGCAATTCATTGAAATATCAATGATTTCAGGGTTTGCTGAGTTTTCCGGCAAATTCCGGCGCCGTCGGCTCATCTGGCCGGAGCAACCGCCGAAATTATGACGAAGGCCTGCGCCAGCGGCCAATCGTCCGTGATCGAAAGGTCGATCTGCGCCTGCATGCCCTCGGGCGTCAGTTCCTGGAGCCGGGCCAATGCCCCGCCGGTCAGCCGCATCGACGGCCGCCCGCCCGGCAGGTTCACCACGCCCATGTCCTTCCACCACACCCCGCGCCGGATACCGGTGCCGAGCGCCTTGGAGCAGGCCTCCTTGGCGGCGAAGCGCTTGGCGTAGGTTGCGACCACCATCTTCTCGTTATTGGCACGGCGCATCGCCTTGGCGCGCTCGGCGTCGGTGAAGATGCGGTCGAGGAAGCGCTCGCCATGGCGCTCGATCACCTTCGCGACCCGGGTGATGTCGATCAGGTCGGAGCCGATGCCGATGATCATGCGCTGATCGCACCCTGCGCCTTGGCGCGGCCGCGGTCCATCGCCGCGCGCATCTCGCGCACCGTCTCGGCGATGCCGACGAATAGCGCCTCGCCCATCACGAAATAGCCGATGTTCAGCTCGCGGATTTCGGGCAGCGCGGAGATCGTCTCCGCGGTCTCGTAGTCGAGCCCGTGCCCGGCATGGACCTCGAGCCCGGCCGCCTGCGCGAGCCTGGCGCCGGCCACGATCCGGGTCCACTCGGCCTCCGCCTTGTCCTTGTGGCCGTCGACCACCGCATCGCACCAGCCGCCGGTGTGGAGCTCGATGACCGGCGCCTTCAGCTTCGCGGCCATCTCGATCTGCCTGGGATCGGCGGCAATGAACAGCGATACCCGGATGCCGGCATCATTGAGCCGCGCGATGAACGGCGCCAGCGCATTGTGCTGGCCGACCACGTCGAGGCCGCCTTCGGTGGTGAGCTCCTGGCGCCGTTCCGGCACCAGGCAAACCGCGTGCGGCTTGGTGGCCAGCGAAATCCGCAGCATGTCGTCGGTCGCCGCCATCTCGAAATTCAGCGGCTTGGAGATCTCGGCCTTGAGCCGCGCCATGTCCTCGTCGCGGATATGGCGGCGGTCCTCGCGCAGATGCGCGGTGATGCCGTCGGCTCCGGCCGCGATCGCGGCAAGCGCCAGCCGCACCGGATCGGGCCGCGCCCCACCCCGTGCGTTGCGCAAGGTCGCGACGTGATCGACATTGATACCAAGACGGAGCGGAGGAGCGGACATCATATTACTTTCTGATGACGGTGGAACGGTCCCCTCATCCTGAGGAGCCGCGCAGCGGCGTCTCGAAGGATGAGGCCACTGACCGGGCCGCATGGTTCGAGACGGCGCTCGCGCGCCTCCTCACCATGAGGGTCGGCAGTGTAGCGCGTCTATCCATTGACCCGCTCGACCCGTGCGACGACGGCCTTGGCGCGCAGCTGGGCGATGATAGCGCTGAGATGCTTGAGGTCATAGACCTCAAGATCGATGGTCAGCTCGGTGAAATCGGGCGACTGGCGCGACATGTGGATGTTGTCGATATTGCCGTCGTGCTCGGCGATCACAGTCGCGATCTGGGCAAGGCTGCCGGGCTCGTTGACATTGTGGACCAGGATGCGCGCCGGGAAGCGCTGCGGCATGGTCTCGTCGATGTCCCAGCGCACGTCGAGCCAGCGCTCCGGCTCTTCCTCGAAATCCTTCAGCGCCGGCGACTGGATCGGATAGATCGTGATCCCCTCGCCCGGCGTGACGATGCCGACGATCCGATCACCTGGCACCGCGCCGCCGTTCGGCGCGAACTTCACCGGCAGGTCGGAATTGATGCCGCGCACCGGGATCACCGAGGTGGCGCGCGCCGGATGCGGCGGGTTCTGCGTCTTCAGCTTGGCGGCGAGCCCCTTCCTGGCGCCGTAGCGCACCAGCCGCTCTTCCTTGTAGTCGGGATACATCGCGCGCGCGACGTCGGAGGCCTTGATCTCGCCGCGGCCGACCGACGCCATCACCTCCTCGATCGAGCTGCGCGCGAGCCGTGGCAGCGCGCCCTTCAGCTTGTCGTCGGCATATTCGATCTTGGCGCGGGCAAACAGGCGGTCGACGATGCGGCGGCCGAGCCCGGCATACTGGTCGCGCACGGCATCGCGGGTGGCGCGGCGGATCGCGGCGCGCGCCTTGCCGGTGCGGGCGAGCGCCTCCCAGGCCGACGGCGGCGCCGACTGCGCCTTCGAGGTCAAGACCTCGACCTCGTCGCCGTTTTGCAGCTCTGATGACAGCGGCGCGAACTTGCCGTTGATCTTGCAGCCGACCGCGCTGTTGCCGACAGCCGTGTGCACCGCATAGGCGAAATCGATCACATTGGCGTTGCGCGGCAGCGCGATCAGCTTGCCCTTCGGGGTGAAGCAGAACACCTGGTCGTGGAACAGCTCGAGCTTGGTGTGCTCGAGGAATTCTTCCGGATTGGAGCTCTCCGAGAGGATGCCGATGGTGTGGCGCAGCCAGGCGAAGGCGTTGGACTCGTGCTTCAGCCGCTCATGCGGCGAGCCCGCCCCCTCCTTGTAGAAGGCGTGCGCGGCGATGCCGAACTCGGCGATCTGGTTCATCTCCTCGGTGCGGATCTGCAATTCGACGCGCTGCTTGCCCGGCCCGATCACGGTGGTGTGAATCGACCGGTAATCGTTCTGCTTCGGGGTCGAGATGTAGTCCTTGAAGCGGCCCGGCACGACCGGCCAGGTCGTGTGGACGATGCCGAGCGCGCGGTAGCAGGCGCCGACATCATCCAGGATGATGCGGAAACCGTAGATATCCGACAGCTGCTCGAACCCGACCGACTTGCGCTCCATCTTGGTCCAGATCGAAAACGGCTGCTTGCGGCGGCCGAACACCCGCGCGGTGATACCGTTCTTCTGCAGGTTCTTGGACAGCTGGGTTTCGATCTCGCCGATCAGATTGCGGTTGCGCTCGGCCAGTGAATCGAGCCGCTGCTGGACCACCGCGTAGGCCTCGGGGTCGAGCACGAAGAACGACAGGTCCTCGAGTTCCTCGCGCATCTCCTGCATACCCATGCGGCCGGCCAGCGGCGCATAGATATCCAGCGTCTCATCGGCGATGCGGCGGCGCGAGGCCGGCGGCATGAACTCCATGGTCCGCATGTTGTGCAGGCGGTCGGCGAGCTTGATCAGCAGCACGCGGACGTCGTCGGCGATCGCCAGCAGCAGCTTGCGCAGATTCTCGGCCTGCTTGGCCTCGCGCGAGACCAGTTCCAGCCGCTTCAACTTGGTGAGGCCTTCGACCAGTGCGCCGATCTCGTGGCCGAACACGTGGTCGATCTCGGCCCGCGTCGCTTCGGTGTCCTCGATCGTGTCGTGCAGCAGCGCCGCCACGATCGTGGCGTCGTCGAGCTTGAGGTTGGTGAGGATCGCGGCGACTTCGAGCGGATGCGAGAAATAGGGATCGCCGGAGGCCCGCATCTGGGTGCCGTGCGCCTTCATGGCGTAGACATAGGCGCGGTTGAGCAGGTCTTCGTTGGTATCGGGGTTGTAGGACCGGACGCGCTCGACGAGGTCATATTGTCGCATCATCCGCGCCCGCGGCCTGGCCGGCCGCTCCGCCGCGGACGACGCCGGCGCCACCGCGACCGTTTCGGTTGCAGCCTGCATCTGGATGGAACTGCGGCGTCGATACGCCATGAACTCGCTGCCTCTCGCGCGGGACCGGATGTCCCATCTTGCTCAATCTAGTGCGCTTTTGAATGAAGCTGCACCCCGCGCGGGCCCTGGAGCCATTCAAATTCCCGCGCCCGCATAGGACGCACCGTAACAGCGAAATTGTCAACAAAAGCAAAGGCCCGGAGCAATGTCCGGGCCTTTTTCAAATCCATTCCAAGCGAACAGCTGAACGACGCGCTTACTCGTCTTCCTCGGGCTGCTCTTCCGGGGGCGCCAGGCCCTCGAGGCCCTTTAGGAGCTCTTCCTCGGTCATCCGCTCGACCGCGACCTCGGTGTCGTCGGCGTCGACGCTCGCACCGGCGGAGCCGATCAGCGGCACGGTGTCCGGCTCGGGCTCGTCGACCTCGACGAACTTCTGCAAGGAGTGCACAAGTTCCTCCTTCAGGTCTTCCGGCGAAATCGTCGAATCGGCAATCTCCCGCAACGAAACGACCGGGTTCTTGTCGTTGTCGCGATCAACCGTGAGTTGCGACCCCGACGAGATCATCCGGGCGCGATGCGCAGCCAACAGGACGAGGTCGAAACGATTGTCGACCTTATCAATGCAATCTTCGACGGTGACGCGAGCCATCTCGAGGCGCTCCGTGGTAAAAGGGACCGAACATGTAGGTTATGAGGGTTAGTTATAGGGCTAGTCCCGGTTTCGCAAGGTAAAATTTGTGATTTGCCTTCCCAACAGGCTCTGATAACCCGATCTGCCGGGGCCAGAAGGGCCGGAGCGTCTGACGACATGGCCAAGTTGCTGTCCCGGACAAGTAAATCTCTCGATTGCAATGTCAAAGGTCTAGGCTTTTTGCCCTCGCCTCACCATAATTGCGGTGGTGACTGTCGTGGGGAAAGATTCACAGAACTTTAGGCAGCAGCGCCGGGAATTGCGCGCGGTTGATCACCGCCGCGCTAAGAACACTAACAACCACGCGAGAACACTTTGATGTCGTCACCTGTTTCGAACAAGATCGCGCTCTTCATCGACGGGGCCAATCTTTACGCCACCGCAAAGACGCTGGGCTTCGACATCGACTACAAGCGCCTTCTCAAGGAATTCCAGAGTCGCGGCACGCTGCTTCGTGCGTTCTACTACACCGCGATCATCGAGGATCAGGAGTACTCCTCGATCCGTCCGCTGATCGACTGGCTCGACTACAACGGCTACACCGTCGTCACCAAGGCGACCAAGGAATTCATCGACGCCAGCGGCCGCCGCAAGGTGAAGGGCAACATGGACATCGAGCTCGCGGTCGATGCCATGGAACTCGCCGAACATATCGATCAGATGATCCTGTTTTCCGGCGATGGCGACTTCCGCTCGCTGGTCGAGGCGGTGCAACGCCGCGGTGTTCGTGTCACCGTCATCTCCACCATCGCCAGCCAGCCGCCGATGATCGCCGACGAGCTGCGCCGCCAGGCCGACGTCTTCACCGATCTCGTCGAGCTGCAATCCAAGCTTGGCCGCGATCCGTCCGAACGTCCGGCCCCGCGCGAACCCCGCGAACCGCGTCACCACTCCCCGCAATTCCTGCAGCGCGCGACCACCATGGCCCCGCGGGGCGCCGATGACGATTTCGACGAGTAATCTCGTCACTGCGGCGACGCGTCCCGACAGCAATTGTCAGCTCTGTGTCAGGCTGGCCGACTTCCGCGCAGAGGCTCGTGCACTCCATCCGGACTGGTTCAACTCGCCGGTGGATTCGTTCGGCGATCCGAACGCCCGGCTGCTGATCGTTGGCCTGGCGCCCGGCATGCAGGGCGCCAACCGCACCGGCCGTCCCTTCACCGGCGATTACGCCGGTGACCTGCTCTATGCGACCTTGCTCGAATACGGCTTCGCCAGCGGCGTCTATCAAGCGCGCCCGGACGATGGCATGAAGCTGGTCGACGCGCGGATCAGCAACGCGGTTCGCTGCGTGCCGCCGCAGAACAAGCCGCTGCCGGCCGAGATCAACACCTGCCGGCAATTCCTCCGCGCCACCATCGCGACGATGCCGAAGCTGCGCGCGATCGTGCTGCTCGGCCGAATCGCGCACATATCAACATTGCGGGCGCTGGATATTCGCCTGGCCGCAGCGCCCTTTGTGCACGGTGCCGTGCACAGCGCGGGCAAATTCAAGCTCTACGATAGCTATCACTGCTCGCGCTACAACACGAACACCGGCGTGCTGACGACCGACATGTTCCGCAAGGTGTTCGCGACCGTGCGCAAGGAGCTCGGCTAGCGCGCTTTCGGTATTCGCTTTGCGAAACGCTATCCGAAGCCCGCAAATGTCGCGGGACATCCCGCACTGTTTCGGAATAATAGAAGAATATCCCTGAGTTGCCCGGCATGTCAAGTTGGCCGGTCGAACGCCGGCCGCGTCGGCTCCTTTGCATGGGGTTGTTCCTCGGTATTTGGCAGCGCCCCCTCCCGACGCCGCCATGACTTCATATTGCTCTAGTCCTTCCGCGGATTGGCCTTCAGCCATTCCAGCACGTCGCGGGCGTTCCGGTCGGGCGGAAACACCGGATAGAACACCTGCGTGACGCGCGCATCGTCAATGATCAGCGCGAGCCGCTTGATCAGGGTCAGGCCCGCGACCGACATCGTCGGCAATCGCAGCGCGTGCGTCAGTTCCAGTGCTTCGTCCGACAGCACCGGGAACGGCAGATGCAGGCGCGAAGCCATCTCGACCTGATAGGCATTGCCTTGCGTCGACAGCCCGAACACCTGCGCGGCGCCAGCCGCCTTGAGCTCGGCGAACAGGTCACGGAACGCGCAGGTCTGCGGCGTGCAGCCGCGGGCGCCCGGGATCATGTCCCAATCATCGACCAGCCCGATCTTGCCGGGCTCGCCGGTCCGCGGATAGGCGAACACCACAGTGCGGCCCTTAAGCGCCGACAACGTCACCGACGTGTCGTTGGTGGCCCGCAGGGTCACCGGCGGAATCGTCATGCCGACAAGGTGCGCGGCACCGCCATCGTCGGTCGGTGCCGGGATCTTGCTCCAGTCGACGTCGGTCAGGCTGCTCTGGCTCATCGGCCCACTTCTCCCAGGGTCGTCATTGCGAGCGAGGCGAAGTAATCCATAGCGAGGCGTACTGGATGGGTGGATTGCTTCGTCGCTTCGCTCCTCGCAATGACGATTTGAATGCTATCCCCGCGCCCGCATCAGGCGGCCCTTCTCGCGGCTCCAGTCGCGCTTTTTCGCGCTCTCGCGCTTGTCGTGCAGCTTCTTGCCCTTGGCGACCGCGAGCAGCAGTTTGGCACGGCCGCGCTCGTTGAAGTACAGCTTGAGCGGAATGAGCGTCATGCCCTCGCGGTCGACCGCGCCGAGCAGCTTGTTGATCTGCTTGCGGTGCAGTAGCAGCTTTCGCGGCCGCTTCGGCTCGTGGTTGAAGCGGTTGGCCTGCAGATATTCCGGGATATTGGCATTGATCAGCCAGATCTCGCCGTCCTTGGAATCGGCATAGGATTCCGCGATTGTGCTCTTGCCGCTGCGGATTGACTTCACCTCGGTGCCGGTCAGCGAAATGCCGGCCTCGATGGTGTCCTCGATGGCGTAGTTGAAGCGGGCCTTTCGGTTCTCGGCGACAACCTTGATCGGGCGTTCGTTCTTCTCGGCCACGTTAGCTCTTCTTGAGAAGGTCGCGGATTTCCGTCAGCAGCACGACCTCGTCGGACGGCTTCGGCGGCTCGGCGGGCTTGACCTCTTCCTTGCGCTTGAACTGGTTCATGGCGCGAATGACCAGGAACAGCACGAAGGCGACGATTAGGAAGTTGAGCGTCAACGTCAGGAAGTTGCCCCAGGCCAGCACCGCGCCCTGCTTCTTGGCGTCGGCCAGATTGGTTGCGGTAACGGCCTTGGAAAGTCCGGTGAAATAATTGGAGAAGTCGAGGCCGCCGGTGATCGCGCCGATGATTGGCATGATGATGTCGCCGACCAGCGAGGTGACGATCGCGCCGAAGGCCGCGCCGATGATGACGCCGACGGCGAGGTCGACGACATTGCCCTTCATGGCGAACTCGCGGAATTCCTTCAGCATCCCCAGCCCCTTCTGCTCGACATTGCGCACGGCAATACCCGGCTCAGTTGATCAGGCCGGCATGCACCATGGCGCTGCGGACCGCCTGGCGGGTGGATTCGGTGACCGGCACCATCGGCAGGCGCAGCTTCTCGTCGAGCTTGCCGAGCAGCGACATCGCATACTTCACCGGCGCCGGATTGCTCTCGATGAAGAGATTGGTGTGCAGCGGCATCAGCTTGTCGTGGATCTTGAGCGCCGCGGTGACATCGCCCTTCTGCCAGGCGGTCTGGAAGTCCGCGCACAGCCGCGGCGCGACGTTTGAGGTCACCGAGATGCAGCCATGGCCGCCATGCGCCATGTAGCCGATGATGGTGGCATCCTCGCCGGACAGCTGGTTGAAGTCCTCGCCCATCGCGGCGCGCTGCTGCGAGACCCGCACCATGCTGGCGGTCGCGTCCTTGACGCCGGCGATGTTCTTGAGCTCGAACAGCCGCTTCATGGTGTCGACCGACATGTCGATCACCGAGCGCGGCGGGATGTTGTAGATGATGATCGGAATGCCGATCGCATCGTTGATCGCCTTGAAGTGCTGATACAAGCCTTCCTGGGTCGGCTTGTTGTAGTACGGCGTCACCACCAGCACGGCGTTGGCGCCGGCCTTCTCGGCATGCTCGGCGAGCTCGATCGCCTCCTTGGTCGAGTTCGAGCCGGCGCCGGCGATCACGGGCACCCTCCCCTTGGCCTCCGCGATGCACCACTCGACCACCCGCTTGTGCTCGTCATGGCTCAGCGTCGGGCTCTCGCCGGTGGTGCCGACCGGCACCAGGCCGTGGGTGCCCTCGGCGATCTGCCAGTTCACGAGACCGCGGAACGCCGCCTCGTCGACTGCGCCGTTTTTGAAGGGCGTCACCAAGGCAGTGAATGATCCCCGGAATTTTGTCTTGGCTGCCATGGACTTCCTCCAAACGCTTCAGGCTAAAGGCTAGGTCGAGGACCCTTGTTGTTGTCGTGCTTCACGTCCGTTCAACCGGCACCCGGTTGTCGCGAAACGCCATGAAAGGCAATTCATATCGGGTCTGGCCGACAGGTGAAAGGGCCGCACCGTACCTATTCCCAGCCGGTTCCAGCCGCGATTTCGCCGTTGTGCTGGTGCAAACAGCCGCACCGGCAGGCTTCTTAGTATTTTGTCTACGTTTTCAATCAAATAAGAACCCATGGCCCCAAACGATCCGATGATTCGGGGCCGCAGAGGACTTCTGTGATCCGTTCCGTCCGTGCAGGCACATTGCGATCGACGGCGCTGGCGACGAGCCTGGCGCTCGTCGTCGGCCTTGCCGCCATCACGGCCAGTGCATGGGCCGCCGAGGACGCGCCCGCGGCCAAGCCGGCTGCCCAGGACACGACGTCCAAATCCAGTGCTGCGAAGCCTGCGGCGCCCAAGACTACAGCGCCTAAGACTACAGCGCCTAAGACAGCAGCGCCTAAGACAGCAGCACCGAAGAGCGCCGCCTCCAACACCTCGACTTCGAAGCCGGCGGCTTCCACGCCGGCCACGACCAAGAACAGCGAAGCCAAGAGCGGCGAAACCAAACACAGCGCTGCCAAGACCGACACCGCCAAGACCGACACCGCCAAGACCGACGCCGCCAAGACGACCGCGTCCAAATCCGGTACGGCCAAGACGGACGGCGCCAAGGCGGCTCCTCCCAAGACCGAGGCGCACAAGACGACGGCTCCGAAGTCCACCGAAGCCAAGAGCACTGCGACCACGACATCGAAGCACACTTCGCCTGCGGCAACGGGAACGGTCTCGACCAGGTCGGTGCCCGCCCCCGCGCTGGTTCCGGCGACCCGCCAGCACGCCGCGCCGATCGCGCGCAAGCCGGTGCTGCCTGCGGCGATCGCCGCGACATCGTCGACGTCGCAGTCGGATAAGGAAGCGCTCGCCAGCGTCGTCGAGCTGTTGCGCAAGCGCAAGCCGTCGGATGCCACCGAGGCCGAGGCCTCGATCTCCGATCCGGTCGCACGCAAGCTCGCCGAATGGCTGATCCTGCGCAGCGAGGACAATGGCGCCTCGGTCGAACGCTACCGCGCCTTCATCGACGCCAATCCGAGCTGGCCGTCGCAGACCTTCCTGCGCCGCCGCCTCGAGGCCTCGCTATGGGACGACCATCGCGACGACTCCACGGTCTGGGGCTGGTTCCAGAATGAATCGCCGGTCTCGGCCAAGGGCCGGCTTGCGCTCGCCAAGGTGATGCTCGGGCGCGGCGACCGTGGCAATGCCGAGCGCCTGGTGCGCGAGGCCTGGCGCAACGATCCGATGAGCGAGGACACCGAATCCGCCGCGCTCGACATGTTCGGCTCGTTCCTGACCGCCGGCGATCACAAGGCGCGCATGGACACCATGCTCTACGGCACCGACAACGAGGCCGCCGGCATCCGCGCGGCCAAGCGCCTCGGCTCCGGCTATCTGGCGCTGGCGAAAGCGCGGATCGCAGCCAACCGCAAGGGCTCGAACCTGCGCGCGCTGCTCGAAGAGGTGCCGCGCGAATTGTCTGGCGACACCGGCTATCTGTTCGCCAAAATCCAGTTGCTCCGCCGCGAGGAGAAGTTCTCCGAGGCCGCGCAGCTGATGCTGAGCGCGCCGAAGGACGCCGCGCGCCTCTACAACGTCGACGAATGGTGGGTCGAGCGCCGCCTGCTGGCGCGCAAGATGATCGACGTCAACGAGTTTCGCACCGCCTATCTGATCGCGCGCGACGCGGCGTTGCCGGCGCGCGACATCTACAAGACCGAGCAGGAATTCACCGCGGGGTGGATCGCGCTGCGCTTCCTCAACGATCCCGGCCTCGCTTCGCAGCATTTCGCGCGGATCGGCGTCGGCAGTGCCAACCCGACGGCGCTGGCACGCGCCGGCTATTGGCAGGGCCGCGCTGCGGAAGCCGCCGGCCGCAGCCAGGAGGCGCGCGCCGCCTACGCACGCGCGGCCGAGCAATCCACCAGCTATTACGGCCAGCTTGCGCGCGCAAAACTCGGCCTGCCGCAGATCGAGCTGAACAGCGCGCCGCGCGGCCGGGGCGCCGACCGGCTCGAGATCGTGCGTGCGGTCGCGCTGCTCTACGGAATCGACGCCCGCGAGCTCGCGATCCCGATCTTCGGCGACATGGGTGACAACGGCGATCCGGAAGCGCTTGCCGGCCTCGGCGAGCTGACCGCGCGCCATGGCGATGCCCGCGGCATGCTGCTGATGGGCAAGGCCGCGCTCAACCGGGGACTGCCGTTCGATCACTACGCCTATCCGGTCAACGGCATCCCGTCGTTCCGTCAGGTTGGACCCGAGGTCGAGCAGAGCGTGGTCTACGCGATCGCGCGGCAGGAGAGCGCGTTCAATCCGGCCGTGGTGTCGCCGGCCCAGGCCTACGGCCTGATGCAGGTGACGCCGGACGCCGGACGTTACGTCGCCAAGCGCGCCGGCATCGGCTTCGACCTCAACCGGATGAAGACCGACCCGGTCTACAACGCGATGCTTGGCGCCGCCGAGCTCGGCGGCCTGCTCGAGGACTATCGCGGCTCCTACATCCTAACCTTCGCCGCCTACAATGCGGGCCGCGGCAGCGTGAAGAAGTGGATCGAGCGCTACGGCGATCCGCGCGACCCCAAGGTCGACGCGGTCGACTGGGTCGAGCTGATTCCGTTCTCGGAGACGCGGAACTACGTCCAGCGGATCATGGAGAACCTGCAGGTCTATCGCGCCCGGTTCGGCGGCGGCACCCGATTGCAGATCGAGGCCGACCTGCACCGCGGCACCGGCGTGGAATGAGCCGCCGCGGCTGGATTTCAACAGCCTAGCGGCGGCGCGCTTCCGGCCTCACCCCATCTTCAGCCTAAGCCATTGTTACAACTTATATTTCTTTCCAGAATCCGAGCCGACGCCGGCTAGCTGGCGCACGATATTAAAGGCTCGGCGCCCGCCCGCGGGCCGCCGGAGACCGAGGTGCCACTAAATCACCTTGTCGCAATCTGAATCTGCCGCTTGCGGCTCAGCGTCCACTCGGGCATATCGGCGCCACCGGAGAGGTGGCCGAGTGGCTGAAGGCAACGCTTTGCTAAAGCGTCATACGGTCTCAAGCTGTATCGAGGGTTCGAATCCCTCCCTCTCCGCCATACCCGTTGAAATCGCTACGGAATTCCGGTACTTTTGATTGAGCCCGCTCGCTTGATACAAGCGAGCTTCTTTTCCTATTCCGCCGGATCGGCCTTCCGCGGCGACTCGCGGGCTCCATCGTGCATCCAACGGACCGCAGCAGCTAAGACACAATGTTGAAATTGGACGCGCTAACGGTGTTCGAGGTGGCGCCGTTCAGCCACACCGACGTGTCGCTGTCGACCTGGACGACGAAGTAGGCGCCGTTCTGGTAAGAATGCGAGAGCACATCGGCGAAGGAACTGAAGCCAGAGCCGTTCAGCTGCACCGTATCGGTGGCCGCATTGAAATCCTGAATCACCTGGACGCTCGGCACGTCGTTGGAGACGAAAGTGTTGTTGCCGCCGCCGCCGAAATAGTAATTCACGCCGGTGCCGCCATCGAAATAGTCGTTGCCTGTGCCGCCCAGCAGCACGTCGGTGCCGTCGCCGCCAAACATCACGTCGTTGCCATCGCCGCCATAGATGTAGTCGTTGCCGCCGTAGCCGTAGGCGACATCGTCGCCCGCTTCCATGACGAAGACATCGTTGACAAGCGAGCCGACCCCGACGTCATTTCCATCGCCGCCGTAGCCCGATCCGCCGCCTGACGCCATGTAGAGATAGTCGTTGCCGCGCGCACCGGCGAGGACGTCGATGCCTTGGTCACCGACGAGAGTGTCATCGCCGGAAGCTCCATAAAGCGTGTCGTTGCCCAGTCCACCGTAAAGCGCTGCCGCCGGAAAGAGAAGCGTCGCGCTCGAAGGGTCGACCATCACCAGAAAATCGTTGCCATCCTCTCCGAGCAGCACGTGGCCCGACGTCGGCGAGCCCAGTGCACTCACCATCGTCATGGTGTCATTTCCACTGCCGCCGTAAAGCCGCACCGGTGCGGTCGTATTTAGCCCGTTCCAGCCAATGATAGCGTCGTCACCATCGCCACCGTACGCGGCCGCACTTATCCCGGACGTATTCGGGGGCCCCTCCGAAGCGGTAATAGTGTCGTTGCCTGCACCGCCGTAGACCACGACCCCCTGAACCACATCATTGCCCTCACCACCGTAGGCGATCGCGAGCAAGCCATCGAGTACGTCGTTTCCCTGCCCACCCTCGAGGACTGAGATTTGGTAGGCGGGAGTGAGGTCGGCCGTTAGCGTGTCGTTGCCGTCGAGCCCATACATAACGTCTTCGGTGCCGAAATGGCTGTCATCGCCGAGCGTTCCAACGTAGGTGGTCACTGAAATCTCCTTCAAAAAAATCGACGCGCGCAACGACGGCGCGCCCGGGCCTGAGTTGCAATTAAATCGCCCACCAGTTGATGTCCCATATGGGCAGGTCAATAGTCTGGTTGCAAGGTTGGCCCGTTACGTCCCCCTCGTCATCGCGCGACAATATGCCAGCTTGCCGCCCTACAGGCTCTGCCAGGAGAGCCGCCGCCTGAAATACGGCCCGAACTACGGTAGCGCTCGCGCGGAGGCGGCGCGCCGGCCGGCTGGTCATAGTGAATGCACATCAGGCCGAAGGCGTCGCCGCCGGGGTTGGAATCTAACTCACGATCGAGAAATTCCCCGCCGTGACCGTGCCCGTGGTTGCGCCGTTCAGCCAAACCGCGGTGTCGGTATCGATCTGGACCACGAGGTAAGCGCCGTTCTGATACGAGTGCGATAGAACGTCGGCGAATGACGTGAAGCCGGTGCCGTTCAGTTGCACCGTATCGGTGGCGGCATTGAAATCCTGAATCACCTGGACGCTCGGCACATCGTTGGAGACAAAGGTGTTGTTGCCGCCGCCGCCGAAATAGTAATTCACGCCGGTGCCGCCATCGAAATAGTCGTTGCCTGCGCCGCCCAACAGCACATCGGTGCCGTCGCCGCCAAACATCACGTCGTTGCCATCGCCGCCATAGATGTAGTCGTTGCCGCCGTATCCGTAGGCGGTATCGTCGCCGGCATCGCCAATCAGCACGTCATTGGCGCCAGAGCCAACAGCGACATCGTTGCCGTCGCCTCCATAGGCCGTGCCTCCGCCGGAGGGCATGTACAGGTAATCATCGCCCGCGTTGCCTTCGAGCAGGTCGACACCTTGATCGCCAATGAGGATGTCCGCGCCTTGGCCACCGTAGATGCTGTCGTTGCCCTGGCCTCCGTAGGCCATCAGCCGGTCGGTGACTGATCCGGAGCTATTGATGATAATGCTGTCGTTTCCATCGCCGCCCTGGAGCACAGTCAGGGTGTTACCCAAGCCGATGGTGCCGCCATAGATCGTGTCATCGCCGGCGCCGCCGTCGATCGCAGACCCCGGTCCAGTGATGACGTCGTTACCGAGGCCACCATAGGCGTTCCCCAGACGGAAAAACCCGTCCCAGCCCGTGGTGATCGTATCATTGCCTTCGCCGCCATAGAGGAAACTGCCTTGGCCCTGGATGGAATCGTCGCCACCGTCTCCTGACAAGGTCGAATCGAAGGCTGACAGAGCGTCATTGCCTTCGCCGCCGTAGATGATGGCTGAATCCTCGTGAGAGATGCTCGAACTGAGACTATCGTTGCCATTGCCGCCATAGATGACGCTACCGGTCATCGTCGCAACCAGGGTATCGTTGCCGTCTAGCCCGTAAAATACGTCCTCACCTGCAGTTGCAGTGTGGTTGTCGTCGCTCAGTGTTCCGACGTACGTCGTCATGGCGTCCTCCGCAGATCCCGGTCACAGAGTATAGCACGCTCGCGGCACTACCAAAGGTAGACGATGGTGCCGGCGCGGCGCCCATGGCGTCGGGGCGGATCGCAGTGCGGGAACCGGATCGTCCTGCTTCGCGGAGCTTATGGCCAGCCCCGGGACGGGGGATCTCACAGAACTTTATTTACCTTTTCGGCACCACAAATCGGACGAGATAAAGCTTCGGAAGCGAAGTATCGCGATACTGGCTTCCCGGTGAGACGCAACAGGCAGCAAGCTCCATGGCCGACTACAACCTGGAAGGACCCGTCTGGTCCTCGAAGACCATCACGTGGAGTTTTGCCACGGCCAATTTCTCGGGGCAGCCCGAGACATACTCGGCGTTTTTCCAGCCCGGTGAATATGAGCGGGAAATCATCGATGCGTTGAAGCGATGGTCCGCCGTGGCCGATGTGACGTTCGTCGAGGTGGCGGATTCTGCCAGCGCCGACATCCGTTTCGGGCTCGGCACTTTTGACGGCCCTTACGGGATCCTGGCAGAGACCTCGTACTACTACTCCAACGGCGACTTTCTGCCCGATGTCACGATCAGCTTTGATCAGGCCGAGACTTACACGTCTACGTCCAGCGGCTTGGAGCTTTCGGGAGGAGTAAGTTTCGAGGCCGTCGCGACCCACGAAATCGGCCATGCGCTGGGCCTCGCTCATTACGACGGCGGCCCGGCCATCATGAACACCTACGCCAGCGCCGGCGTGACCAACCTGACGCAATCGGACATCGACGGCATTCAGGCACTCTATGGACCGGCCTCCGGCCAACCGGATGTACCAGCCGGCACCGTCGTCACCAACGGCTCGACGGCGAATGATGTTCTGCTGGGAAGCAACGCGGCCGATGCCATCTACGCTTACGGCGGCAACGACTACATCTATGCCTACGGCGGCGACGACTTCCTGTTCGGCGGCGACGGCACTGATGTCCTGCTTGGCGGCAGCGGAAATGACGCACTTTATGGCGGCACCGGCTTCAACTACCTGTACGGCGGCGACGGCAACGATGCGCTGTTCGGTTCGGGGGGAGCGTCGGCGTCCGATGTCAACGTGATGTTCGGCGAAGCCGGGAGCGACCTGCTCTATGGCGGCGTCGGCACGAACTATTTTTACGGCGGCGCTGGCGTCGATACCATGTTCGGCGGTTCCGGACTGAACATCTTCATCTCGTCGGGCGAGAGCGACGGCAATGTCATTTACGGCGGTTCGGGCCAGAACTACGTGTACGGCTCCAACGGAGGCGACACAGTCACCGGCGGCAGCGGTGTCGACGTGTTTCTGATGGGCTCCGGTAACGATCTCATCAGCGGCGATGGAGGGGTCGATTACGCGTGGGGCGGCGGTGGCAGGGATACATTCCTGATCAGCGATGCCTCTTCGGGGGCCTTGGTGATCGAGGACTTCAACAAGGGCGGTGTGAATGACCTCCTGAGTTTCGCAGCTACGTCGCTCCATTCGTTTGCCGATGTTCAGGCAGCCGAGTTCTATTCGCCCGGCATCAACACCACGATCATCACCGACGGGGCCGGCAATGCCGCCTGGCTGATCGGCATCGCGCCCGGACAGCTCAGCGCAAGCATGTTCAGCTTCGCTTGAGAAGGTCGTTCCACGCGCCGCCTTTCAGGGTGGTGGTAGCCATCAGCGGCATGCGGCTGTTTGCCTGAAAAGGCACCGCACCACTTCCGGGGTCCGTTGGGGGACACGGTTGGACATGGTTTGACAGCGGCGATCGCTGACAGCAAGCCTGGCCTGGACCGGCATTCACCTCCGCGTGAACGAAACATCATTTCGGCGCCGCGAAGCGAACGTGCAACAAATCGCGCCCAGCATCGCCGCATTCTCTTTCACCTGAATATTTTCCGGATCAGAGCCATGCAGCAAGACAGCGGCATTCAATTCCAGGATCTCGACCAGGTTTTGCGTCACGCCCAGCTCCGTCGCTCCGCTGACCTCAGTCCCTGGCTACGGCAGCGCTTCTCACCCCGGGCAGGCAGGTTCGTCATCGCGACTTCGCTGGCCTGCGTGGTCGTTGCGCTGACGATCGTTGCCGCCCCGCGGCCCGTCTCGAGCGCGGCGCTCGGCAGCGACTGGCAATGCAGCAAGGCGGCGTTTGTTTTGACGACCTGTCGGCAAATCGCCCCGGCGCACTCCTAAACGGGCGGCCTCATCTCGAGGGAACGTTGCCCCTAGCCCGGCGTTGCGTAGGCGGCGACGGTCCTCGCGCAAGCGACCGGTCCCATCGTCGACCGATCGAGGCCGACGCAATGCCGCAACATCGCGAGCAACATTGCCTATGCGAGCCACATTGCCATGAACAAGCGCAAGCCGACCTATTTTCGTAACTCGCTGGATCTGCGGGACAAGGTCCAGGTCAAGATCCTGAGGAAGCGCCTCAAGGTCTCCGAGCAACAGTTTGCTTCCATCGTTCGAAAATCGGGTTCCTCGATTTCCGCGATCACCAAGGAAGCAAAGGTGATCTGACCCAACCGCTCGAAAGGGATCGGACGCGACCTCGCTTGGCTGGTGAAACCATTTGGCGGGCGACGTCGTAGCTGGAGCGCCGGCCGCTTTCTTCCATTTTGGTGCTACGGGCCGGCTGGGGCCGTTCGGTCTTTCCCAGTCACGGACGGCCCCACTTTTGCGCCCATCTGCGCCCATCCATGCTGCCTGTCAGCTTCCCCTTGGCCTGATTATTTGGCATCAAATCATCCTGAACGGTCCGCCGGCTAGTCGGGATCGGGCTGAAGGCGAAGTCATCAAATGAATGGCCAAAGTCGCGGTCTCAGGTTAGCGATCTGTTTCGCGCTTGCTCTCGTTCTGCCAGCGGCGCAGACACCGCCGTCGGTGCATTCGCGGGACGAATGGCGTATCGTCGACAGGGAATGTCGCGATGTCGTGCCCCCGCAGACCAAGATACGGGCATGCCTCAACCTGCTGAGCGATCGACGGCTCTCGACCGCCTATCTTGCGCCGATCAACGGCGAAATATCGAGCACATTCGAGAGCTTGCGGGACTACGCCAGCGCCATCAAATACAAGAAGATCGAAATCGAACGTGCGAACGCTTTGGCCAGGCAACCGTCTCCGTCGAGCGATGCACTTCCTGCCAGTTTTGGCGCGATGTCCCTGCGTTACATGGAGCTCGGCACACTCCAGTCGCTCAACCGCCTGACCAATTTCGACAGCCAGTCGGATGAAGCACGCCGGGGCGCCACCGAGGAGCAAAGCAACTACAATCAGGCGCTCTCTTACAACCCCCTGAACTACAGGGCCTATCGCTACCGGGCCGACATTCGCAGCCTGTTCTGCGACAGCGCGTCCGCCGCCCTCGACATGGAGGCCGCAGTCAGGTTTGCCGAACAGACCGGAGATCAGGATGCCGCGCGCGACTACCGGCGCGCCACGCTCAGCGCCTGCATTCCGGCATGGCGCCGCGACTAGTCAGCGAGACCATCAGGCTGCCGGTGCCGGTGGCCTCTCCCTCGCCCGACTGCCCCGACCGTATTCCTGCGGACCCGCAACTGGCAGGCAATTTGCGATGCCTCCGTGAACTTGTTCGGCGCCAGCTCTTCCCTGTGCCGAACTCAGACATTCGGAGCCCGCAAATGAACATGCATCATCGTTTTGAGACAGCTCGCGGACGCGAGGCGACGATCAGCAAGATGCTGTCCGACCTGGTCCGCGCCTGCCAGCAGATCGAAGCCGACATCGCGACCGAAGAAGCGCGCACGGGAATTTACGACCGATCGGACGCAAGGTATCCGATCCTGGCAAGGTCGCTCAATGAGCGGTGCGCCAACCTCAAGGGCACCATCGCCACGCTCGAGCAGCGTATCGCCGAGAGATCCCGGCACGAGGCGCTCACCGACGGGGTCCAGAGGCTCGAAAGCAAGGGGCCCGCCAGAGGCAGGCCCCTGCCATCCTACTGAATCCCGATGCACTGCCGCTTGCCGTCGTTGGGACAGTAGAAGCAGGCCTTCTTCGAGCAACCGGACAGGTCTCCGGCCTTGTTCAGGGTTTAGTTGCAGCCTTCGGTTCTGTCGCACGCCTTCACGACGGCCCCGATCGGGGCGGCAGAGGCCGACTGGCCGAACGTGAACAGAGCAATCGTGGTGGCGACGGCGAAGCTCAGTGAAATCGAACGCATGATTTACCCTCCTCCACAAGGGGCGACACACCATTGCATCGCCCTGTCCGGAACTCTGGTCGAACGCTCCCGGAATTGATGTGAGGCGGGTCACTCAGGTACGCGGCGGCAGCGCCGGTGTGGCGCTGACGGCGTCAGCCGCTGCCGCGGGTCGACGGATCGAGATTCCGGTTCTCGCCCGGCGGGATCGGCCCAAAGCCTGGATATCGGTACCGGCCCGGAGGGACAGGTTGTTCGCTTGGAGCAGTGATGAGGTGCTGTCGCACGCGCCGGTGATGCGCCGTTGCGGCGTCGGCAGCCGCACTCCACGGGATCACAAGGGACAACGTCAGGGCCAAGGACGTACGCAAGGCGACACGCATCGCGATCACTCCGGTTCAATGAACAAGGGATCGCCGACCGTAACCCGCCATTCCGCCCTGGCCTCTCACCTCTGATCAAAACGGCGAGATCGCCGATCCCCGTTCGCGCATCGGGCGCGGTCTTTCAGCGGCCGCGAAAAGGCTTGCCCGCAGGAAGATCGCGCAGCGGTTCGCCCCGAGCTGTGCGACACCGCGGATCCGGAGGAACGGCAGCATCACCGAGGCTAGCGCCCCGGCATAGAGGATCAGCGGCAGCGTTGCGCCGTTGACCTGGCCGCAGCACTGCCGGTCGCGAGGGATGCGGGAAACATCACGGCCAGCGCGCACACGCCTGCATGTAAGTGGATTGCCATCCGGTGGTCGGCAGATTCCAGCGCTTCCGTACAACGCGTAAACAATCGCGGCCAGCAGCATCAGCGCGTCGCGCGCACGCACGCCGCTCCGCAACGCTTCCCACAACCGACGGTTCCGCTTAAAACTACTTACTCCGACAGAAGTGCTCCCGAGACAAAACCCCGACCCCGAGACGATGACTCAACCGCCGCATGGTCGCAACATGCGAGCAATCCGAACGACAGCGGCACGGGCGCATCGTCGAGCAAGCTGCAACGTGCCCGCCGCAGCGGCGGAAATGCCAATGGAGTGACCATTCATGACCACTTACGTGGGTACGCTTGGAGACGACAGTCAATCTGCCGGCGACGACATCATGTATGGGCTGGAAGGGAATGATACCCTCGCCAGCACGGCGGAAGTCACGATCTACGGCGGTGGCGGCGCCGACGTGCTGACTTCGACCGACAACAACTCGGAGGACACCAGCATCATTTATGGTGAAGAGGGTAACGACGCCATATCAGCGGAAATAGCATACGTTTACGGCGGCGGAGGTGACGACAGCATCACCAATGGAGTGGGGTTTGCGCGCTTGCTATACTCCTATGGTGAAGACGGTAACGACACCGTTCACGGACAAGGCATTGTCTATGGCGGCAAGGGCGACGATTCTCTTTTTGCAATACAATCTCCGTTTTCTGGCAACAGTTCGCTATTTGGCGACGCCGGCAATGACGCGCTATTTGGCAACGGCACCAGCGGGCTGCTGGATGGCGGCGATGGCAACGACACCATCTACGGCGGTACGAACGCACACTCGATCCTTACCTCACCAGCAGTCATCCGCGGTGGGAGCGGCAACGATTTCATCGTAGGGATGGCCGGGGGCACCGGTATCGGCAACAGCAATCTCATCTATGGCGGCGCTGGTAACGATACGATCTACGGCGCCGACGGCAATGATACGCTGCTCGGCGATGACGGCATCGACCAACTGATCGGCCAAGGCGGCGACGACTATCTCTATCTGCCATTGCAGGGCGGCCTCGCCTATGGTGGCAACGGAAACGACGTCGGCGTCGGTTCGCAGTTGAACGACGTTCTTGTCATGGATGCAGGGAATGACGTGGCCTATGGCTACGGCGGCGACGATTACATCTACGGCGGCGACGGAAACGACGTGATGTATGGTGGAGACGGTACCGATGTTCTATTGGGCGGCGCGGGCAACGACTATTTCGACGGCGGCGCGGGCGTAAACTATTATTTCGGCGGCGGCGGCAGCAACAATTTCGTCTCGAATGATGTGCCGAGCATCCAGGTGGTTCAGGACTGGAACGCTGCAGCTGACACCGTTCAACTGAACGGGTCCGGCTTCACGTCCTTTGCCGACGTCCTGTCGCACTCCTATCAGAACGGTGCCTACTTCGTCGTCCAGATCGACGGCGACACCGCCGTTTGGTTGAACGGCGCGACGGCGTCAACGCTGACCGCGGCCAATTTCAGTATCGCGAGTTGAATCCGCGCCCATCAATCTGGCGGATGTCTGTCAGGCCGCGATGCACGGTGTGCGCCGCGGTGAAGGCGACACCGTCGAACGACGAACTACGCCCTATCCGGCGTCAGCCGCCACCGCGGGTGGACGGATCGAGATTCCGGTTCTCGCCTGGCGGGATCGGCCCGTAGCCCGGATAAACGTCGTGGCACTGCCTCTTCCTACGGCGATCTTGTGCCTTGCGGTGTCGCTTTGCCGCCATAGCCCGCAACAGCCGCCGATTGCGCCACCGGTCCCAGGATCCATTCCCTGAACGCCGCAATCTTCGGAAGCCCCTGCCGGTTGTCGGGGCAGACGAGGTAATAGGCGAACTCCTCCAGATGCGCGGTGTCCAAGAGCTGGATCAGTTCCCCTCTCTCGATCTCGTGCGCGACCATCGCCGCCGGCAACAGGCCCGCGCCCTGCCCGGTCAGCACGGCCTTCAGCAGCAGGCTGCTGTCGTCGAACGAGGGACCGCGCGGCGTGCGGACCTCGGCGATGCCGTTGGCCTGAAACCACAGGCTCCAGCCCTTGCGATCGGCATCATGGACCTGCGGCCAGCCGACGAGGTCTGCGGGCGACGCCGGCCGCCCGAGCCGCCCCACCAGCGACGGCGCTGCAACCACCACCATCTCGACCGTAACGACCCGGTCGCTGCGCAGCCCCGGATAGCGGCCAAGGCCGTGGCGCACCGCGACGTCGATGCCGCTGCGCGAGAAATCGACCAGCGTGTTGCTGGTGACGATCTGAAGATCGATCTCGGGATGCGTGTCCTGGAACGACGCCATGCGCGGCACCAGCCAGGCCGCTGCGAAGAACGGCGTGACGCTCACCGTCAACGTGCCGACATCGACAGATGCAGCGACGCGGCGCGAGGCCTCCGCGATCTGGCGAAATGCATTGCGGATCGACGGCAGATAGTCGCGCCCGGCGTCGGTGAGATAGATGCCGCGCGGCACCCGCTCGAACAGTTTGGTGCCGAGATGCGCTTCCAGCGTCTTGAGCATCTGGCTGACCGCGCCCGGCGTCACGCACAGTTCCTCGGCCGCAAGCTTTACCGACAGATGGCGGGCGGCGGACTCGAACGCCTTGAGTGCGTTCAGGGGTGGAAGCCGGTTGTCCATGATTTAGATTTTCTAATCTCAGTCGCGCAGCAAATCTGGTTTGCCAGTTCAGGCGTTCAGCGCTGAATTAGCCTACTGCAATGCTGAAAGCCGCGTCAACGCAGAGAAATCGGAGCCAATAAAGTTAGATTATCTAATCGAAAATGGAGCTCTGACGGCGGCTTTCGGTTTTCCTGATGGAGACAAGACATGACTGAGGTCCCCAACAAACTGGCTTTGCGCGAGATCGGCGCGCGCGGCCAGGCCGGCCAACTCGTCGATCGCATCAACGCATCGCAAGCCGGCAGCCTGCCCGGCCTGCTCGACTTTCAATGGCTCGACGCCGGAAGCGGCCGCTTCGAGATCGCCGCGAAGCACTTCTCGCCGCACGGGCTGTTGCACGGTGCAACCCTCGTGGCGCTGGCAGACACCGCGTGCGGGTTCGGCTGCCTTGCCTCCTTGCCGGACGGCGCGATCGGCTTCGCCACCTCAGAGCTGAAGACCAACTTCATCGGCGCCGCGCGCGACGGCAGCGTCAGCTGCGAAGCGCGCCTCGTTCACGCCGGCAGCACCACCCAGGTGTGGGACGCGGAGATCAAGAGCGAGGCGACCGGCAAGACCGTCGCGCTGTTTCGCTGCACGCAGATCCTGCGCTATCCGCCGGCCAAGGCCGGCGAATGCGCCCCACAGGGAGAACGAACATGAGGAACGCGATCATGCACGCCGGTTATCAACGCGCAAAACCGTTCTACGGCTGGGTCGTCGTCGCGGCAGCGTTTATGGTGACCCTCATCGGCTTCGGCAGCGCCTACACGTTCTCGTCCTTTGTCGAGTCGTTGCAGCGGGAGTTCGGTGCCTCGCGCGGCTCGGTCTCGCTGGTGTTCTCTTTCGCGGGCTTCCTGTATTTCGGCCTCGGCATTGTCTCCGGCCCGCTTGCCGATCGCTGGGGCGCGCGCCGGCTCGCTTGCCTTGGAATGGCACTGGTCGGTCTCGGCATGGTGCTGGCGGGACAGGCGCAGACCATCCTCCAGGTCTACGCCGCCTACAGCATCGGGATCGGCGCCGGCGTCGGCTGCGCCTATGTCCCGACCCTGGGCGCCGTGCAGCGCTGGTTCGTCCGGCGGCGCGGTTTTGCGTCGGGCCTCGCCGTCAGCGGGATCGGGGTCGGCACGCTGGTGATGCCGCCGCTCGCGACCTGGCTGATCACGAGCCTCGGCTGGCGCGATGCCTATGTCGTGCTGGGCGTTGTTGCAGTCGTCGCCGGGATCGGCGCGTCGCTCTTGATCGCCGACGATCCGCGGCGCTACGGCACCGGACCGGATGGCGATCCGCTTGAGGCAATCTCGAGCGCGCCGCTGCGCCAGGGCGTCTCGATCCGCGGCGCGGTCAAGACCGCCCGCTTCGCCGGGCTCTATGCGGCCTGCCTGATCAGCGCGTTCGGGGTGTTCGTGCCCTTCGTGCATCTGGTGCCCTTTGCCGTCGATCATCAGGTGGCGCCGGCGCTTGCCGTGCTGCTGCTCGGAATGATCGGCGTCGGCAGCACCGCCGGCCGCTTCTTCCTCGGCGGCATTGCCGACCGGGTCGGCCGCGATGCGTTCCTGGTCGCGATGTATCTCGGCATGGCGGTGTCGCTGGCGGTCTGGGCGATCGCCGGCAGCTTCGGGTCGCTCACGGTGTTCGCGCTGCTGTTCGGCGTGTTCTATGGCGGCTGGGTCGCGATCCTGCCCGCCGTGGTTACCGATCATTTCGGCGGCCGCAATGTCGGCGGCATCATCGGCATCCTCTACACCAGCGTCGCCTTTGGCACGCTGCTGGGTCCGAGCGCCGCCGGCTTCGCCTACGACATCAGCCACAGCTACTTCATTCCGGTGGCGATCAGCGCCGCCGCCAACCTCGTCGCTGCCCTCATCGCGATGGCGACGATACGGACGGCCTCGCCGATCGCATCCGTCGCGCAGTGACGCCTCATGACGACCGGTGATGTCAGTGCTAGGTTTGAAATCACCGCCTCCATCGGCTCGATACCTGCATGATCACCCCATTCGCCATGATCGATGCCTGGACATACCGGCGAGCCGACCGTGCCGGCATCGTCGAGCTGGCATCGTGGCGCGGTGCCGGCTCGCTTGGCCTCCGACCGCACTTCCATGATGAAGCCCAGATCGTGCTGGTGCTGTCGGGGTCGCGCGCCTTTCGCAGAGCCACCTCACCCGCCTGTTCCGCCGCACTTTTGGCACCACGCCGGGCGTCTACTGGCGCGATTGAAGACGTCACAGACGTTCCAGACGGAGCGCTGCTCCGCCCCGCTAGCCTGCTCACCCTCGAATTGGGTGAAGCATGGATGTTCAGACCGGCCACTTGCTGCTCGCCGCCGGCGTCGCGGGCGGCATCATCACCGCGCTGGCGGGCGGCGCGACCCTGATCACGTTTCCGGCGATGCTCGCGGCCGGCCTGCCGGCCGTCATCGCCAACGCGTCGAATGCGGTCGCGATCTCGCCGGGGCATCTGATCGCGGCGCTCGCCGATCGCGGCAAGCTGCCGCCGCCGACCCGGCGCACGATCAGCTTCGTCGCCGTCTCCACCCTGGGCAGCGCGGTCGGCGCCGGCGTCTTGCTGCTGCTTCCCGAGCGGCTGTTCGTACTGCCGGTGCCGGGGCTGATCGCATTCGCCACGCTGCTGTTCGCCTTCGCGCCGCAGATCCAGCGCTGGAACATCGGGCGCCAGACGGCGGCGGCCTTGCCCTCGGCCGGCGCGAGCAGCTCCGTCCTCGGATTGGCGTGCGTCTATGGAGGGTTCTTCGGCGCCGGGCTCGGCGTCATCCTGAACGCGGTGCTCGCGATCACCGAGCCCAACGACATCAGGGCGATCAAGGCGTTGAAGAACCTGCTCGCGACCTGCGTGTCGCTCGCCGCCACCGTGATCTTCATCGTCAAGGAGGGGTGCGGTGGCCGGAGACGTCAGCGATGCTGCTCGGCGCCATGATCGGCGCCTGATCCGGATCCTTCCGGCTCACGTCGTCCGGCAGTTCGTCATCGTCGCCGGCGCTGTCATGACCGTGATCTACGCCGCGCGATACTGGTTCTAGATGGAGCGAGGGAGCCGAGGCTCCCAGCTCGATATTGGCGACGTTGCAAGGCTAGTGCGTCGTCATCCAGGCGCGGGCTTCGCGCTGGGCGGCCGCGATCTCGATGTCGGACATCTGCTCGGCGACTTCGCGGCGGTGCGCGATCGCATCGGTACGTCCCTTGAGCGCCGCCAGGTTGAACCATTTGTGCGCCGCGACGAGGTTTACCACGCCGGAGCGGCCGCTCGCCCAGTACATGCCACGCTCGAACAGCACGTCCTGGATTGCCGTTGCAGCAACCGGGACCGCGCTTTCCTGATCGATGACCCCCTGAAACATTGTCGTCATTCCCCTTTTTGTTGTTGGCCGCCCTCCCCCGAGCGCGGCCCCCGTCCACTGTTGAACACCCCTGTCTTGTCCGGGCTGATCTCTCGATCATGCCCGGCGCCGATCCCGGAGGATCATGCGCTCGCCGTTTGCCGGCTTGTTGGAATGATCATGGCCCATCAAATTTGAAGAGCGGTTTAAGCATCGCGATGAACGGGATGTAAATCGGCGCCACCGGGGCGGTTTGCAGGAATCGCAGAAGTGCCTGTGCCGCAGGCACTTCCTGGCATTCGTGAACGCCGGTTTACCCTGCTGTTTCGGACAACGATAACCATCACGGACAATGGCCCGCGGATGCTAGCCGACCCCACGGGCAGGCAGTCCTGAGTTTGACGGAAGGGTGGCACGACCAGCCAATGATCGCTGAACGGCGTGCCGCCGACTGCACGGACAAAAGCAACGCGAGGCCGTGAAGCCTAACGTCGATCCGGAACTGGAATGGGGAAAATAGTTGCCGGGGCGCGGACTGCGCAGGCCGCCGGAACGAGGGGGTCGGCGAACACGTCAGGACCAGATTTCAGTCGGCATTCTCGCCGGTGAAATTGCGGAACCGAGCGGGCTCCGCACCGAACGAAGAAATCTCTGTTTCTTCTGCCGGACCGGTATTGGGAAGGTTGCCCTCTCCGAAATTCGATCCAGCCGTTTGACCTGATGTCTCGCCGACACCCTCTTTCGTCAGCCAGAGCCTTGGGTGGGATGTGCCTCTCAGCAGTCCGTTCGCTGGCTCTTGCGACGTGCCGGCGTCAAGCCGCCGGCAATCCTCTCAAGGCGAGAGGCTTACTTCTTCTTGGCGACCTTGCGGGTCTTCTTCGCAGTCTTCTTCACTGCGCTCTTCGCCTTCTTAGCCTTCTTCGCCTTCTTTGCCTTCTTAGCCATGTTGCCCTCCAGTATGTGAGATGGCTCTACTTCGCTGCGTGCACTCGGGAATCGATATGCACTCCTTCCCGAATACACCAACAGACCGAAAAAAACAGTGTCCCGCTTAAGGAAGTGTTGACGCAGCGATGGCAGTGCGCACAGCGCGCGCCGCCGTTCAAATCGACGATGCGTTCGCGCGACAATGCAAGAAGTGCAACGGCGGCCGACGTCGGCATTTGTCAACATCGCAGGAAATGCCTTGTATTGCAGGCTTTCGCTGAATTCGCATCGAAGCGACCGACGCGCGATCGTCGTTGCGCTGAGTCGCGAGCGACGACGAAAAGCGGCACGACGCCGACGCCGAGTCGCAATTTTTGGCAATGAAAAAATTTTCGTGGGAAAGGCGGCTTTTGCCTCGTTTGAGGTCGTCCGAGCCGGTTTCGCGAACGAATCGCAGCTTCGCCGATTCGGCGCCGAGGGCGTCAGTGCGCCCCGTCGCGGGAGGCTGTGAGCTCGGATCACGCCGCATTCACGCGCGCGCGACGAGGTGAGAGGCGACCGCGCGAGAGCATGATCCGGTTGGATCATGCGCCAAGGACAACACCATTGTCCTGTCGGTTCAGATGCCGAGCTTCGACTTCAGGAGCTCGTTGACCGCCTGCGGGTTCGCCTTGCCGCCTGACGACTTCATCACCTGACCGACGAACCAGCCGACCAGTTGCGGCTTCGCCTTGGCCTGCTCGACCTTGTCGGGATTGGCCGCGATGATGTCGTCGACCACCTTCTCGATCGCGCCGAGATCGGTGACCTGCTTCATGCCGCGCGTCTCGACCAGCGCGCGCGGATCGCCGCCCTCCTGCCAGACGATCTCGAACAAGTCCTTGGCGATCTTGCCGGAAATCGTTCCCTCGCCGATCAGGGCGACGATCGCGGAGAGTTGCTCGGCCGACACCGGCGAAGCTGCGATGTCGACGCCTTCCTTGTTGAGACGGCCGAACAGCTCGTTGATCACCCAGTTGGCGGCGAGCTTGCCGTCGCGCGCCTTGTCGGCAAGGCCCGCAAGCACCGTCTCGTAGAACTCCGCGCTCTCGCGCTCGGCGACCAGCACGCTCGCATCATAGGGAGACAGCCCGAAGCCCGTAATGAAACGGGACTTCTTCTCATCCGGCAGTTCCGGCAAATGCGCCTTGAGATCGTCGACGAAGGCCTGGCTGAATTCGAGCGGCAACAGGTCGGGGTCCGGGAAGTAGCGATAGTCGTGCGCTTCTTCCTTGGAGCGCATCGAGCGGGTCTCGCCCTTGTTCGGGTCGAACAGCCGGGTTTCCTGGTCGATCGAGCCGCCGTCCTCGATGATCTCGATCTGGCGCCGCGCCTCGTACTCGATCGCCTGGCCGATGAAGTTGATCGAGTTCATGTTCTTGATTTCGCAGCGGGTGCCGAACGCGGTCTCGCCGTAACGGCGCACCGAGACGTTGACGTCGGCGCGCAGGCTGCCCTTCTCCATGTCGCCGTCGCAGGTGCCGAGATAGCGCAGGATCGAGCGCAGCTTGGTGACGTAGGCCTTGGCCTGCTCGGCGTCGCGGATGTCGGGCTTGGAGACGATCTCCATCAGCGCGACGCCGGAACGGTTGAGGTCGACATAGGTCATCGTCGGCGACTGGTCGTGCAGCAGCTTGCCGGCGTCCTGCTCCAGATGCAGCCGCTCGATCCCGATCGTGGTGCTGCGACCGCCGTCGAGCTCGAGCGACACCTCACCCTCGCCCACGATCGGCGACTTGTACTGGCTGATCTGGTAGCCCTGCGGCAGGTCGGGATAGAAGTAGTTCTTGCGGTCGAACACCGAGCGCAGGTTGATCTTCGCATTCAGCCCGAGGCCGGTGCGCACCGCCTGGCGGACGCACTCCTCGTTGATCACGGGCAGCATGCCCGGCATCGCGGCATCGACCAGCGAGACATGGGAGTTGGGTTCGCCGCCGAACGCGGTCGATGCGCCGGAAAACAGCTTTGCGTTCGAAGTCACCTGGGCATGGATCTCCATGCCGATCACGACCTCCCAATCGCCGGTGGCGCTCTTGATCAGTTTATGCGGGGCGGCAGCTGCTGTCATGGGTCTCGGTTTCCGGACAAAGTGATATCTGGGATGGATTGGGCTTCGCGCAACCGACACCGCCAGTCAAGCCGCCTTGCTGTCCCCTTGCGGCCCGCGCTGGGCGCACTGTAGCCCACGAAAGCACTAACACCTCATCCTGAGAGGATGTGAATGTATTCAGTGTCGTCCTGGCGAAAGCCAGGACCCATTACCCAACCGCTTGCTGTTGTGCGACGCTCGGGCCACTATCGCGCGCTCAATCGAACTCGGTGGTTATGGGTCCTGGCTTTCGCCAGGACGACGGCGTGGGGAGGCCGCTCGCTACAATTTCTCAGACCGTCATCCTGAGGAGCCCGCAAAGCGGGCGTCTCGAAGGATGTAGGCCACAGAGGGGCCTCATGGCTCGAGACGCGCGTTCCGCGCTCCTCACCATGAGGGGCTAACAGCATCACAGCCCGCGCCGGAACTGCTGATAGGCCTTGCTCGAGCGCAGCGCGTCCGCGCCGCCCACGATCAGCTGGTCGACCTGCTCCGGCGGCAGCGACAACCGCGTCGGGATGGCGTTCAGGATGCCGGCCCGCTCCGGTCCGAGCCGGTCGAAGCCGAGCCGCTCGACATAGATCGCGACGTCGCCGCATTTCCAGCCGGCGCCAACCCCGAGCCTCGAGCGATCCGCCGCCGACAGGCCGCAGCGCCAGCGCTTCAGCTTGCCCGACCAGTCGTCGGCGAGCGCGGTGAAGGCCGCATAGCTCGAGCGCACGCTGGCATCGATCGCGGTGTCGGCGGCCGCCGACACCAGTTCGACACCGCTCGGCCCTTCGAGCGTCTGCACGAAATCGCCCGAGATGCCGCGGCCGGCATCGACCACCAGGAACAGGATGCGCTTCAGCCTGGCCGCCTGCCGTTCGCTCAGGGGTTCATAGGGATGCTGCGCGGCGAGCAGACCGATGCTCAGTCCCGACAGGCCGTAATTGTCGACGAGACCGCCGTCGAGCAGCTTGACGTAGCGCATCGAGCCGTCGCGGTAGCGCGCCTGGGCCTCGGCGTAGGAACGCAGCAACGGCTGCGCGTTCGGATCGTTGCGCACCCGGTCGTACCAGGGCGGCAGCGGCGCGGCGCAGCCGCCGGGATAGGTTTGCAGCACGATCGGCGCGAACGCCAGCGGCACCGCGGCCGACGCCGCCACCGCTTCGGCGACACGATAGGAGCGGATGTCGCTGCACAGCGCGTCGAACGACGTCTTGCCGAACACGAACGGCGTGCGGTTGTAGATGTCGGAGGCGTTGATCCACACCCGCGGCCGGCGGTCGTCCGGCAATGCCTCGAACCGTGCGTGGTCGAATAGGTTCTGATCGAGCCAGTCGGTGAACTGGCTGTCGTTGACGCCGCCGCCCAGCGCGCGCCCGATATTGCCGAGCGAGATCCTGGTCTTCAGTCCCTCCTCGGCATTGCGCAGCAGGAAACGTTCACGGAAATCGGCGAGCGCCGCGCGGCGCTTCAATCCGAAATAGGCGGCGGTGATCGATCCGCCGGAGACGCCGGACACGAAGTCGACGCGGTCGAGCAGCGTCTTGGTGCCCGCCACACTCGAATGCGTATGGTCGAGCTCCTCCAGCACGCCGAAGGAAAACGCCGCCGCGCGGGTGCCGCCGCCGGAGAACGACAGCGCAAGCAGCAGGTCATCTTCGTAGGTCGGAAAATCGCGGGCGCTGTTGTTGTCGGCGAGCGCGGCACCGAGCGGCACGTTGCCGGGGAGATTGTAGACGGACGCGCAGCCGGCAAGGCCCGCCGCCACCCCGGCCACCAGCAGCGCTGACAGCCATCCCCCTATCCCCGACCCACGCACGACTACTCTCTACTGCCGCTGGCCCCCGCCCGGTTCCATTAGCCTATCACGGCCAATCTGGGCGGCGGCATGGCGGCCGAAACAGGGTTAATGATCGCGGTGCCAAGACACCGGCATCCAGCACCGGCGCTCACACGCTCACGAGGCCGAAAGCGTGGAGACGATCCGCTCCCATTCAGCCTCAACCGTGTCCGTTGCGATCGGTTGGCCGGCCCGGCGATACCAGTAGCCGGCATTGGAAAGATCGCCCTCGACGCGATGCAGATAGGCGTGCACCCAGGCCGAATTGGCGTCGCTCTCGTCCTGCACGATGCGGTGCGCCTGGTCCCAATCGCCCTTCCTGGCCCACCACAATGCAGCGAGTTGCGGCGACAGCGCCGGATCCGGCGCAGCGTCATTCAGACTGGCACGGAAATCCGCCATCGCTCACCACCATTTTGGCGCCGTGAAACGTCCCGCCGCCTGCTCGATGACTTCGCCGAGCGAGAACAGCGTCTCCTCGTCGAACGGACGGCCGATCAGTTGCAGGCCGAGCGGCAGGCCCTGCGCGTCCTTGCCCGCGGGCACGGCGATGCCCGGCAGGCCCGCCATGTTCACGGTCACCGTGAAGATATCGTTGAGATACATCTCGACCGGATCGGCGCCGCCCTTCTCGCCGATGCCGAACGCCGCCGACGGCGTCGCCGGCGTCAGGATCGCGTTCACGCCCTTGGCGAAGCAGTCCTCGAAATCCTTCTTGATCAGCGCCCGCACCTTCTGCGCGCGCAGATAATAGGCATCGTAGTAGCCGGCAGAGAGCACATAGGTGCCGATCAGCACGCGCCGCCGCACCTCATCGCCGAAGCCGTCGGCGCGGGTGTTCTCGTACATCTCGATGATGTTCCTGGCCGGCTCGCGCAGCCCGTAGCGCACGCCGTCATAGCGCGCGAGGTTCGACGACGCTTCCGCCGGCGCGACGATGTAATAGGCCGGCAGCGCGTATTTGGTGTGCGGCAGCGACACCTCGACGAGCTCGGCGCCTGCGGCCTTCAGCCACTGCGCGCCCGCTTCCCAAAGCTTTTCGATCTCGGCCGGCATGCCGTCGAGACGATACTCCTTGGGGATGCCGATCTTCATGCCCTTCACGGACTTGCCGATCGCGGCTTCGTAGTCGGGCACGGCGATGTCGACCGAGGTGGTGTCCTTGGGATCGTGCCCCGCCATCGAGCGCATCAGGATCGCGGCGTCGCGCGTGGTGCGCGCGATCGGGCCGGCCTGGTCGAGCGAGGATGCAAACGCCACGATGCCCCAGCGCGAGCAGCGGCCATAGGTCGGCTTGATGCCGACGGTCGCGGTGAACGCGGCGGGCTGGCGGATCGAGCCGCCGGTGTCGGTCGCGGTCGCGCCCATGCAGAGCAGTGCAGCCACCGCGGAGGCCGAGCCGCCCGACGAGCCGCCCGGCACCAGCGTGGTGTTGGACCCTTCGCGCCGCCACGGATTGGTGACCGGGCCGAAGCACGAGGTCTCGTTCGACGAGCCCATCGCGAACTCGTCATTGTTGAGCTTGCCGAGCAGCACCGCGCCGTCGCGCCAGAGCTGTGAGGTCACCGTCGACTCGTAGGGCGGAATGAAATTGCCGAGGATCTTCGAGCACGCCGTGGTCCTGATATCGCGGGTCGCGAACAGGTCCTTGATACCGAGCGGAATGCCGGCAAGCGGTCCACCCTCACCCTTGGCAATTTTCTCGTCGGCGGCCCTCGCCATCTCGCGCGCGCGGTCAGGTGTCTCAAGCACATAGGCATTGAGCACCCGCGCGGCTTCGATGGCGGCGAGATGTGCGTCGGTCAGTTCGCGTGCGGTGAAAGACTTGCTCGCCAGGCCCTCGCGGGCCTCGGCGATCGTCAGCGATGTCAAATCGGTCATTTATTGATCGGGCTGCAGAAGAACGGAGACAGGGTCTTGTCGTTGGCGGGGTCGTCGAGCCGGGCCTTGGCATTCTCCTTGGCGCGCTCGGCGTCGAGCGCCTCGAGATGGTCGAGCACGGCGTCCATCGCCGCGTTGGGATCGGCGACCTTCCCCTTGCGCTCCACCGCATCGAGGAAGTCCATATAGGCCTTGTAGGCCTTCTCATCGTCGCAGAGCAGACACATCGGGATCGTCCCAGTACAGAGAGCTACTCGACCACCTTCGGCACCAGGAAGAAGTCGTTCACGGTGTCGGGCGCATTGCGGACGATGATATCGGCGATCTCGCCGTCATTGACCACGTCGGCGCGCTTCTTCATCTCCATCGGAGTCACCGAGGTCATCGGCTCGACGCCCTCGATATTCACTTCCGAGAGCTGCTCGACAAAGGCCAGCATCGCGTTCAGCTCGCCCTGGAGATGGGGAACTTCAGCGTCGCTGACCGCGATCCGCGCCAGATGCGCGATGCGGCGGACGGTCGTGGCGTCGACGGACATTATATAGGGCCTCAAGGCTGAAAGATCAGCCTGCCGTATAGCAGAGGCCGGTTTTGCGCCGCAACAGCGCCGGCCAAGGCCCAGCCCGAAGACCGTCGCCGGACCGCCCGCGGGCCCCGGCGCCGACGATTCGGCGGCAAAACCGCACTACGAAACCACTTTACCGGCCCGGCGCAGTCATCCGGAAACATTCGCGGCGCCTACTTCTTCCAAAGAGAAGACTACGGGAGTCCGTCATGTCCATGCCCGAAACCACCCCCCAGCCGGGAGGCTGGGACCCTGCGCTGTGGTCGATCGGTACCGTGATCGGTGTCGCGATCCTTTACGTGGCCTGTCTGGTCTGAGCGAGGGATAGCCATGTCCCAGGCAAAAATTCTGCAGGACAAGGCCGAGATGTTCGAGCGCCGTGCCGAAAGCGCCACGGATCCGATCTCCCGGCAGCATTACAGGGAAATGGCCGCGCACTACCGCAGGCTCGCGCGACCGAACATCTGGAAATCAATCCGAGCGAGCCCGCGCGTCAGGCTTGAGATCACGTCAGGCCTGAGAGAGCGCCCCCATTCGCGCCAGCGCGGCGCCTGCCAGTTCCCGGGTCAGTTCGGCCGCGGGCATCTCCTTGCCCATCCGCACCGCCTGCCCGGCCCACAGATTGGTGAAATCGACCTTGCCCTGCTGTTCGGCAGCCGCCTTCAGCGGGCCGAGCGCGGTTGCCGCATGCGGAAACGCCGGCGCGTCCGGTGAGATCGGGCCGACCTCGCGCATCACGCGGTTGGCGACGCCGCGCGCCGGGCGTCCGGTCATCACATTGGTGATCACGGTCGATTCATCGCTCGCCTGCGCCAGCGCCATACGGCCCGGCGCGGTCACCTTGGACTCCGGGCAGCGCAGATAGGCGGTGCCGATCTGCACGGCGGACGCGCCGAGCGCCAACGCCGCGGCGATGCCGCGTCCGTCGGCGATGCCGCCGGCCGCGACGACCGGCACCTTCACCGCATCCACCACCTGCGGCAACAGAGAGAACGTGCCGGGCTGCTGGGAAATATTGTCGGTCAGGAACATGGCGCGATGGCCGCCGGCGTCGGCGCCCTGCGCGATGACGACATCGGCACCGTTCTCTTCCAGCCAGATCGCCTCCTTCACCGTGGTCGCCGACGACATCACGATGGCGCCGGCCGCCTTCACCCGCTGCAGCAGCCTTGGCTCCGGCAGGCCGAAATGGAAGCTGACGACCTCGGGCTTCAGCTCCTCGACCACGGCGCAGAACGCCGCATCGAACGGCGCGCGGTTCGCGGCGTTGATCTGCGCATTGGGATCGAGGCCGTGCTCGCGATAGTAAGGCGCCAGCCGCTGCCGCCATTGCGCCTCGCGCGCCGGATCGGCGTCGACCGCCTTGTGACAGAAGAAGTTGAGATTGACCGGCGCCGACACGCGCTGGCGGATGATGTTGACCTGCTCGCGCGCGTTCTCGGCCGACAGCATCGCGCGCACGGCAGCGAGCCGAGCCCGCCGCCCTGCGCCACCGCGATCACCAGCTCCGCATCCATCACGCCGGCCATCGGCGCCAGCACGATCGGGAATTCGGTCTTGAAGCGATCGATCAATCGACGGTCCGGCCACATGGTTTGCCTCATGCCTGTTCAGTCAAGGTGGAAAGAGAATTACGACGCCCGCGCAGAACCTGTTCGGCTTCTGAAGTGATCCTGTCAACGATCTCCGCCGCCGGCGGAACGTCGTGGATTAACCCAACCGCCTCTCCAGCGATGACGGCGGCGACGTCGAAATCGCCGCGCAGCCTGGCCTCCGCATAGTCGGCCGCAACCTGCTTCACGTTCTGCAGCAATTCGACCTCACGTCCCGTCCAGCGCCGGACATGATCATTGACAAGGCAACGCCCATTGAACGGAGCCGGCCAGACATTGTTGCGTGACAGATCGAAGATAATGCCGCGCACCGTCTCCCCGCTCCTGGCGGCGCAGACCCGCCGTTTCGCGTCGTCGGCGATGTCGGCCTCCTGGCTCGCATAGAACCGCGTGCCGAGCAGCACGCCGGATGCGCCGAGCATCAGCATCGCGGCAAGACCTCGGCCGTCCGCGATGCCGCCGGCAGCAACCACCGGCACACGCCCGGCCGCGAGATCAACGATCGCCGGCACAACATCAAGGGTGGTCCGCGATGCGCCGTGACCGCCGGCCTCGGTCCCCTGCGCGACGAGGACGTCGGCACCGGCATCCAGCGCCTGCTGTGCCATCGTCTCATCCTGCACCTGGCAAATCAGGCGTGCGCCGGCTTGCTTGATCCGAGGTCCGAACGGCCTTGGATCGCCAAACGACAGCATGATCGCGCGCGGTTGAGCGGCGAGCGCAACGTCAAGCAGTTCCGGCTGCTTCGCCATGCTCCAGGTGATGAAGCCGATGCCGAAAGGGTTCACCGCCTTGCGAAGCTTCGCCGTCTCCTGCTCGAGCCATGACCGGTCGCCATAGCCGCCGCCAAGGATGCCGAGGCCGCCGGCCCCGCTGACTGCGCCCACAAGCCTTGCGCCCGCAACCACATCCATCGGCGCCAGCAGGATCGGCTGACGGATTCCCAAAAGCGCGGTCAGCGGCGTGTCGATCGACATGGCGTTCCTCCGGATGATGGACTTTCAGACTAAGGCCGGCTAACATTCTGCGAAAATGAATACTAGAGAATGCTGCCATCTCTAAAATGAAACGGTGGTCCCGGATGGAATTGACCGACCTGCTCACCTTTTCCACGGTCGCCCGGCTCGGCGGCATCACCCGCGCCGCCGACGAGCTCAACACCGTGCAGTCCAACGTCACCCAGCGCATCAAGGCGCTGGAGGCCGAGATCGGCACGGCCCTGTTCGAGCGCCACAGCCGCGGCATGTCGCTGACCGGCGCCGGCCGCCGGCTATTGCCGTATGCGCAGCGGATGGCGGCGCTGACGCGCGAAGCCGTGCTCGCCGCGCGCGACGACGGCGAGCCGAAAGGTCCACTGTCGATCGGCTCGATGGAGACGACTGCTGCGGTCCGGCTGCCAATGCTGCTCGCCGAGTTTCACCGCCGCTATCCGGCGGTGCGGCTGACCTTGCGCACCGCGCCGACAGCCGATCTCGTTGCTGCCGTGCTCGACGGTTCGCTCGACGGCGCCTTCGTCGCCGGCCCGATCGAGCATGCCGAACTGCTGGCGACATCGGCCTTCACCGAGGAGCTGGTGCTGGTCACCGCGCAGCGCTGGACATCGCTGTCAGCATTGCGCGCCGGCACGCCGGAGTCGGGGCCGACCGCGCTGGTGTTCCGCACCGGCTGCACCTACCGGCAACGGCTCGAACAGGTGTTCACCGAATTCGGCTGGCCATCCGCCGCACGCTTCGAGCTCGGCACGCTCGACGGCATGGTCGGCTGCGTTGCCGCCGACATGGGCGTGACGCTGCTGCCGCGCGCCGTGGTCGAGCGCGACCACGTCCAGCGCGACATCAAGATCCACAAGCTCAGTCCGCAGCATGCCCGCGTCGAGACGCTGTTCATCCAGCGCCGCACCGCGCATCAGTCCAGCGCCTTGCAGGGGCTGGCAGCCTGCCTTGGCGGCAACGACCGGGTGATCGCCGCCTGAGGCCCACCCGGATCGCGCTGGACTAGATCCGGATATCGTCGAACGTATCGATCCGGCGCGGCCCGACCGCTGTCGCCTCATGCGTGTCGATCGAATCGAGATCGCCGAAATCGAGCTTGGTCAGCTTGGTCAGGTCAGGGATCGAGACCTGGAACACCTTGACATCAGCCTCGGACAGCTTCTCCTGGATGCGGTCGATATCCATGATCAGGTCGCGCTGGCTCATCAGGAATGCGGCAGCCTTCAGCCCGCCATTGTCGTCGTCCTTGGTGATCAGGATCTTCCAGAAGTATTTTGGAATCTGCACGCCGCCAAATGTCGGGTCCTTGTGCGCCTTGCCGGCCGGATCGGGCAGATCGCTGCCGTCGGCGTCGGGCCCGTCGAACACCGGTCCGTTCATGACGATGCCTCTCTTCTCGTCCTTCAGCAGCACGTCGCGCGTGTAGTCCTCGAGGCCCGCCCACAATTGCTTGCCCTGGTTGAAGGAGAAGAATTGCGGCGAGCAGTTGGTGAAATGGAAGGAATCGTCGCCGTGCTGCTTGGCCTCATCGACGGTATCGCCCCAGGTGGCGTCGAGGCGGCGCACCAGATGGCCGCGATCGAACGGGTTGGCGCTGCGGTCGGCTTCGAAGCTCGACTGCTTCTTGTAGAACTCGTCACCGATCTGGAACGCGGCGTCGATGCGCGGATCCCTCAGCCAGGAATCGCCCTCGCGCTTGCCGACGTCCTGCTGCTTGCCGCCGTCGATGTTGACGCAGCTGAAGAAGGCGAGCTTGCGCTCCTTGTTCATCACCACACTGTAGTTGAAATATTTCAGCTCGGACTTGCCCGAACTGCCCTTTACCGTCGCCACCTTCGATTTCAGCCCGGCCGGAATCTTCGGCAGCGGCACCGACAGCTTGCCGCTGCCGATGAAGTTGGGCTTGTATCCCGGCCGCGAGCCGAGCGTGGTCTGGTCGATATGGACCGCCTCCATCGTCATGCCGGTTGCGGGTCCGATCTGCGGTCCGGCCGGGACGATCGGAGGTGCCGCGACCGGCGGCGGCGCGGGCGGCGGTGTGACCGGCGCGATCTGCCGCTTGATCACCGGCATCGGAACGCGGATCGGAACCACCAGCGTGGTCGCATCGTCGGATTGTTCCAGCCACATGGTTGGGCCGGCAACGGTCGAAAGGCCGAAGAACTCGCTTGGCGAGGCCGGCGGTGACGGCGACCGGGGCTGCGGCGGCGGTAGCTGATCGAGCACCGGCTTGATCACCGCGTTGGACCCGACCGCGACCTTGAGGTCGGCAACGATCGCGCTGATGCGCACCCCCTCGTTCGCGATCCAGTCGATCAGCGTCTCGTCCATCGAGGCGTCCCAGACCTTGCCGTCCTTGGTCAGGAATCGGCCTTGCGAATCCTTCTTCGGCACGCCGCTGTGATGCAGCGCGATCACCTGCCAGAACCGGTTGAAGGCGGGCGAGCCCGAGGATCCCGCGGTGGTGTCGGTCATGTACCAGACGAAGTCGCCGGCATATTTGAGCAGCTTGTTCTCGCGCACGCAGACCTGCTTGGTCTGTCCGCTTGGGTGCTGGATGATGGTGAGATATTCGCCGGGATCGCCCTTGCCGGGCTCGCCGTTGAGCGGCAGCCAACCCCATTCGGCAAGCTCGCGTCCGCCGGTCTGCGAGGTCGGCGCCACCGCCACGATCGAATAGTCCAGCCGGTCATTGGTGTAGAAGAATTTCGCGGGCTGAAGGCCGAACCGGACCGGTGCGCGCTCCATCCCGGCAATGTCGAGCTCGAAGTCGAAATCGGCGATCGAGTTGACGGCGTCGGCCGGATTGCCGAACACATGATGATTGGTCATCAACAGGCCGGGGCCGATCAGGAAGCCGGTCGCGTATCCGACCAGGTTGGCGCGGACATCCTTCAGCTGAATGCGGCAGATCGGGTGCGAGGCCTGCGTTCCCTTGGCGAGGTAGTTGATGCTGTCGAGGTCGTTGCCCTGGATGATCCGCTCCAGCCCGATCTGAACCATGGTCGGATCGTCGGTCTGCTCCAGCAGCTGGCGCTGGCGCAGCTGCTTCCGCTCGACCGTCATCTTGAGCGGGCCGTCGCCGAGCTTGCGGTCGAGCTCCGCCGGCGAGAAATCGGCCTGCTTGAGGCGCTGCTCCGACGCGGCGATGAGGTTCGGTTTGATCAGCATGATGCTCTCCGCTCAAAATGAAAAAGGAAAATTCCGCGCGTGACCGCCGGAGCGCGCATCCGCAAGAATCGCACCGTCAAAACGAACCGACTGTTGCCTGGATCACAACCTGAAATGATATTTTGTTGCATTCTCACGCATATCGAGAACAGATTTCTATGAGGGAGACGCGACATCCGGAACGACAATTTGCCGCACCGGCTGCGCGCATGGTAAGCGCTTGCGCCATGCCCGCCCCCATCCTTCCCCTGATCGAGGCCGCGCCGCACTGGCCCGAGCGCGGCGCGCTTGTCGGCCTCGACCTCGGCACCAAGACAATCGGCGTTGCCGTGTCGGACCCGGACCGGCGGCTCGCGACCGGCGTCGAGACCATCCAGCGCAAGCAGTTCAAGGTCGATGCGGCGCGGCTGCTCGCGATCGCAGCGGAGCGCAATGCGGTCGGCTTCGTGCTCGGCCTGCCGATCAACATGGACGGCAGCGAAGGTCCGCGCGCACAATCGACCCGGGCCTTCGCCCGCAACCTCTCAGGCCTCACCGCGCTTGCGATCGGGCTGTGGGACGAGCGGCTGTCGACCGCCGCCGTCGAGCGCGAGCTGATCGGGATGGACGTCAGCCGTAGCAGGCGCGCCGAGGTGATCGACGAGCATGCCGCGATGTTCATCCTGCAGGGTGCGCTCGACCGGCTGGCAAAGCTGCGCGGGGAGCGCTGACCATGGCCGTGGTGATCGCGGCGCTGCTGCCGGTGTTCCTCTTGATCGTGCTCGGCGTCGTCCTCAAGCGCACCCTGATGCGGCTGGAGACCCAATGGCACGGGCTGGAACAGCTGACGTATTACGTGCTGTTCCCGGTGCTGCTGGTGCAGACGCTGGTGAAGGCCGATCTGTCCACGGTCCCGGTCGCAGGCGCCGGCGGCGCGCTGCTGCTCCCGGCGCTCGTGATGTGCCTGCTGTGTCTCGCGCTGCGCGCCCCGCTCGCCCGCGCCGGCGTCGACGGTCCCGCATTCAGCTCGATTTTTCAGGGCGCGACGCGCTGGCAGACCTATGTTGCGCTGTCGGTGTCGGGCAATCTGTACGGCAAGGTCGGCCTTGCGCTCGCGTCGGTCGCGATGGTTGCGATCATCCCGCTGGTCAACGTCTTCAGCGTCGCCGTGTTGGCGAAATATGCCTCGTCCGGGAAGCGGTCGGCGGGCGCGATCGTGATGACTGTGGTGAAGAACCCGCTGATCTGGGCCTGCGTGATCGGGCTTGCCATCAATGTTGCGCATATCCCGCTGCCGAAAATCTGGCACGATGTCGCCGATGCGCTGGGCGGCTCGTCGCTGGCGATCGGCCTGCTGGTCACCGGCGCCGGCCTGCATCTGGAGGGCATCTTCCGCCCCAGCCTCGCCGCCAGCGTCGCGCTGGCGCTGAAACTTGTCCTGATGCCGGTGCTGACGGTCGCGCTCGCGGTGTGGTTCGGCGTCACCGGCGCCAATCTGGCCATCGTCGCCGCCTGCGCCGCGGTGCCGACCTCGCCGTCAGCCTATGTGCTGGCGCGCCAGATGGGCGGCGATGCGCCGCTGCTCGCTCAGATCATCACGCTGCAGACGATTTTGGCGGCGATCACGATGCCGATCGTGATTGCCGCGGTCGGGCTGTAGGGCGCGGCAGCCTGCGCTGATGATCGCTATTTCCCGCTCGATCCGGTGAACGCCGTGTCGATCACGTCACCGATCGGCTGCCAGCTGCGGCCATCGAACTGCAGCAACCGCAATTGCTCGACCGGCCGGAAGCCACTGCTGTTGATCTTGATGCCCGGCAGCAGGGCCGATGCCTGGTAGTCCCTCAGCGCCGCGGCCTGCTTCATGACGTTCTCGCGCGACAGATCGTTGCCGCATTGCCTGAGCACCTGGACCAGCGTCTCGGCGGCGGCATAGCCATAGACTGCGGCCGCATCATCCTTGCCGCCGGCTTTAATATATTTGTCCATGAAGCTGCGCCAGGCGCCCTGATCGTCCCTCCAGGCCGGATCGCTCGCGTCCTTCAGGAAGGCGGCGGTGATGACCCCGGTCGCATTCTCCGTGCCGGCCGGCCTGAGCACCGTCTCGATCGATGACGCCATCTGGTTCACGACAAACACCGGCCGCCAGCCATGGTCGGCGGCAGCCCGGATCACCTTGGCGGCATTTTCCGGCACACCGGCGAACACGAAGACTTCGGCCCCCGATTGCTTCAGGATCGAGACGTGGCCGTCCAGATGCTGATCGTCGACATCATAGGCGATGTCGACCCTGAGATTGTGGGCGACGTCACCGAGCCCCTGCACCAGCCCCTTGAACAGCTCCCGCCCGAACTGGTCGTTCTCCCAGAGCGCCACGATCTTCTTTCCGGGATAGAACGCCTGAATGTAATTGGCGTAGATGCGCCCCTCCTCGCGGTACGAGGGCTGCCAGCCCATGGTCCACGGATAGACCGAGGGCTCGCTGAGGTCCTGGTCGCCAGAGGCGACAAAGAGTTGGGGCACCTGTCGTTCGTTGAGATATTTCCGCACCGCGAGATTCCCCGGCGTGCCGAACGAGCCGAACATCAGAAGCACATTGTCGGTCTCGACGAGAATCCGCGTCAGGTCCATGGCGTTGGATGCATCCGACAGATCGTCGTAGGACATGAAGCGAATCTTGCGGCCGTTGACGCCGCCGCGTTCATTGATCATCTCGAAATAGGCGGCTTCCGCCTTGCCGATCTGGCCGAAAATCTCCAGCGCGCCGCTATACGGCATCAGATTGCCGATCCGGATCTCGGTGTCGGTCACGCCCCCATCGCGCACCTGCTGCGTGATGGCGCCGAGAGAGGCCAGCGCGACGACGCTGGCCAGAAGAATTCGGAACAACGTAGCCATGGCAAGAGCTCGCACGACGGCAGCCGCCGCTGCCTAGTTTCGATCCGGCCCGCGCTCGTTCATTGATCCAGATCAATAGCACTTTGCAGGGATCGCCGACACCCCTCCGCCCACCTTCTGACATGCGCCGGCGCGCCGCTACCGGTTCCGGATCGTCTATTTGCAGACGATCCGGGCGACGATCACGTTGCGTCGACGTACTGTTCCAGCGAGGACTTCGCGGTGTCCCGCTCAGCTGATGATCTTGAAGTCGCCTGCCACCACACTCGCGGCAGTTGCCCCGTTCAGCCACACTGCGGTGTCGGAACTAACCTGAACCACGAAGTAGGCGCCATTCTGATAGGAATGCGCGAGCACATCGGCAAAGGACTGGAAGCCTGAACCATTGAGCTGCACCGTGTCCTTGCCCTCGGTCCAGTCCTGCACCACGTCGATGCCGCCCTGGCTGACATTGAAGGTATCCGTGCCGATGCCCGTGCCCGGACTACCGCCGTTACCGCCATAATAGTAATTCACGCCGGTGCCGCCGTCGAAATAGTCGTTGCCGGCGCCGCCGATCAGAACGTCGACACCCGCGCTGCCATACATCACGTCGTTGCCGGCGCCGCCGTACTGATAGTCGTTGCCCGGCCCGCCGTACAAGGTGTCGTTGCCATCGTCGCCGATCTCGGTGACGTTGCCGGTTGCGCCCGCGATCTCGACATCGTTGCCGGCGCCGCCATAGGCCACGTTGCGTCCCGCGAGACCGGTGGATAGATAGAGCCAGTCATCGCCGCCGCCGCCTTCGAGCAGATCGCGGCCATCGCCGCCGACCAGCGTGTCGTTCTGGGATCCGCCATACAGGCTGTCGTCGCCGGCCCCGCCATACAGGCGCGCCGCGCCGACCGCAACCATCAGATCATTGCCGTCGCCGCCAAATGCGACGTTCGGGATCGAATAGAGGGCGTCATCGCCGGCACCGCCGTAGATGATACCCGTATCGCCCTGCTGGATGTAGCTCGGAATCAACGGACTGCCAGGGCCACCGATGGGTATGTATGTCTCGTACGAATAGCCCGGCGAGCCATAGATCGTGTCGTTGCCGTCTCCGCCATAGATCACGTTGGGTTGGTATTCGGCGACGTTCGGAAACGACGCACCTTGAAGGATCGCACTGTCCTGGCTTGCATAAATGATGTCATTGCCGGAGCCGCCGTAGAGGTAGTCCGTAGCGAACGCATTGGCTGGCGTGCTTCCACTACCTTCCCAGCCCGGCGAAGTCGCGTTGTCGCCGTACAGGACGTCGTTGCCGTCGCCGCCGTAGACGCTATCGCCGCCAATGCCGCCCGCCAGCGTGTCGTCGCCGCCATAGCCGTTGTTGACGTCGTTGTCGCTTCCGCCGACGAGACTGTCGTTGCCGGAGCCCCCATTATAGGTCGCCATCGCATTCTCTCCGAATGGCTTTGAAACCTTCAAGCCGCCATATGCGCTGCGGATACTACACCACTCTCTCGGAGGTTGTGTGACAATCCTGTCATGCGTCGGCGCCCGAAAGCGCCGCGTCGACATCTGCTTGCCCCAATCATCGCGCTACGGAAGATTAGGCGTAGGAGCCAGGCGCGAGAAAGCTAGCAATGTTCATGACGAAGCGCCTGGACCAATTGGACGGTCAGCCCGCCAGCCACCAGGTCTGGATCGTCGCGGCAAAGTTGTTCAGGCCGTGCAGCAGGATGGTCAGCCAGGTCGAGCCGGTGCGGAAACGCAGATAGCCGAACAAAAGCCCGATCGTCAGCACCTGGCAGAGGAAGAACCAGTCGTATTGCAGATGCATCACCGTCCAGACGATCGACGACAGTAGGATCGCGCCATAGGGCCCGAGCCGGGATTCCGACCAGCCGCGATAGAGCCAGCCGCGCGCGAACAGCTCCTCCCAGAGCGGCGCGGCGACGGCAAAGGCGATCACCAACAGCCACAGCGCGCTGTGCTCCTGCGCCGATTTCAACACGTCGCCCATAAAGCCGGGCGCCACCTCGCGGCCGGCGGCGCGGGACACCATGTCCCAGGCGCCGACCAGCACGATCAGCGCGACGATGCCGATGATCACGTTCTTCCACGACGTGCCGCGCAGCCCGAGATAATCGGCAAACGAGAGTCCGGTCCGGCGGATCGCGAACCACAGCACCAGCAGCACCATCGGCAGGCCCGCGAGGACCGAGAGCGAGATCGTCAGGCCGTCGGCGACCACATGGGTGATGCCCCCTGCCGACATCTCCCCGCCCTGCGCGATGATGCGCCAGACGATGACCGCGACCTGGCCGAGGAACATCGCGGCGAAGATCAAGAAACCCCACAGCGCGGTGCCCCAGAACTTCCAGACCCGCGGCGGGCGTGGCGACGGTTCGATCGCGGCCGGCGAAGTATCGGGATTGAGTGCATCCATCAGCAAACTTTCATGGTAGCGCCCGCGCCAGCAGCGCGCGTTGATCGGTTTCGGAAAGATCCACCGCGCCGTACATGCCGGCGTGGCGTTCGGCAAGCCGTGTCGCTGCGAACAGCTCGGCGTGTTTTGGCGAGACCTGGTTGAGCGCCGCGGTGGCCGCCAGCAGCGCCAGCTGTTCGACCGCGAGCCGCGCGATGCGCTCGCTGTCGGGACGGCGGAACGACTGCCCGATCGATGCGACGGTCTCGGCGGCGCCCGGCAGGCCCTTGGTCTGGTCGGCGAGCCCACGCAGCACGGCGAGCGCGGCATCGGCCTCGCGGCCGAGCGCGCGCAGCACGTCGAGGCACATCACGTTGCCGGAGCCTTCCCAGATCGCGTTGACCGGCGACTCCCGATAATGGCGCGCCAGAATGCCCTCCTCCACGTAGCCATTGCCGCCGAGGCACTCCATCGCCTCATAGAGGAAGCCGGGTGCGTTCTTGCAGGTCCAGTATTTGATCGCCGGCGTCAGCAGCCGCATATAGGCGGCCTCGCCCGCGTCGCCAGGCGCGCGATCGAAGGCGCGGCACAGCCGCATCACCAGCGCAATCGACGCCTCGACATGCAGCGCCATGTCCGAGAGCACCGCCTGCATCAGCGGCTGGTCGGCGAGATGCTTCTGGAACACGCTGCGATGCCGCGCGTGATTGAGCGCATGCGCGAGCCCCGAGCGCATCAGGCCGGCGGATGCGATCGCACAATCCTGCCGCGTCAGTTGCACCATCTGGATGATGGTACGGATGCCCTTGCCCTGCTCGCCGATCAATTCGGCATAAGCGCGATAGAATTCGACTTCCGAGGACGCATTGGAGCGGTTGCCGAGCTTGTCCTTCAGGCGCTGGAAGTGGATCGCGTTGACGGCGCCGTCAGGCGCAAAGCGCGGCATGAAGAAACAGCTCAAGCCGTCCTTGGTCTGCGCCAGCACCAGGAACGCGTCGCACATCGGCGCCGACATGAACCATTTGTGCCCGGTGATGCGATAGCCATCACCGTCGCGCTCGGCGCGCGTCATGTTGGCGCGCACATCGGTGCCGCCCTGCTTCTCGGTCATGCCCATGCCGAGCGTCATGCCGCGCTTGGTCCACCACGGCGCAAAGCTCGGGTCGTAGGCGCGCGTTGCGATGACCGGCATCGTCTTCGCCAGGATGTCCGGCTGCGAGGCCAGCGCCGCGACCGAGGCGCGGGTCATCGTGACCGGACAGAGATGGCCGGTCTCGACCTGCGCGGCGATGTAGAATTTAGCCGCGCGCACCACTTCGGCCGCGTCGCCGGCCGGCTTGCCGTCCATGGTCCAGGTCGAATTGTGCACGCCGGCATGCGCCGAGTGCGCCATCAGCTCGTGATAGGCCGGATGAAACTCGACCTCGTCGCGGCGATTGCCCCTGGCATCGAAGGTGCGCAGTTTCGGCGCGTTCTCGTTGGCAACGCGGCCGCGCTCCGCCATGGCGGCGGAGCCCCAATGCCTGCCGAAATCCGATAACTCGGCCGTGGCCGCGGCGCCGCCATTGGCCGCGACGGCCGCGACCAGCGGCGCATCCGTGGTGAACAGGTCGACATTCCAGAACGGCGGCGACTGGTTGAGCACGTCGTGGGTGGCAAACGGAGCCTGCGTCATGGTCGCCTCGGCAATGGGTCTCTCGCTGCGCGCTTGATCAGACGGACGGTCGGGATCACGGGCTATTCGTCACGCGTTGGAATCGGGGGATCATAGCCCGCCAGGAGGCGCCGGGCAGCGAAAATACGGCTTCTGTTGGGCCGCCTATTCCTGAATTGGGCTGATTTGCCCGACGTGCCCGCACAGTGCCGGTGCAATACCGGCGTGGCCCAGGCCCCGGAAAGCCGCGAGCGCATGACCTCGACTGACCGTCCGTCCTTGCAGTTGGAACCTGTTCTCCGGTCTGGAGACCACCTCTCGTGGTGCTCGTTCTTGCTGCATTTTTCATCGCCGCATTTTTGGCAGCAACCAAATGCGGTCAGCATTGTTGCAGTTGCTAACCGGCGCCGCGAAAAACAGTCAGCCAACGAGAAGTGCGCTTCCAGGGCCCTCCCAACCGAGAGAGAACTGATGATTGATAGATCCGAAACCCGCGGCACCGTGCGCAAACATCAGGGAATACTGAGAATATCCGCGGTCGGCGTCGCGGGATTGCTATCCATTCTGATGCTGACGGCGGTAGCGCCCCCGATCATTGCAGATCAGTCCGATCGCGCCGTAGTCAACGCGCCCGTTACGCTTTTGACGGCGCCAATCAGTGGCGAAATCGATTCGTTGACGGCGCTTCCGGGCCACGACGTCCGCGATGGCGACACGCTGGCGCAAATCAGCAATCCAAGACTTGATCGCTGGACGCTCATCTCGTTGCAGGAGAAGGCGTCCGACGCACGGCAAAAGCTCGATGCGACGCGCTCAAAATACGACTCGGACGTCAACTATGTTTCGTCTCTCGACGGCGAGCTCGCTGACCAGACAAACCAGCTCAAGGGCCAATTCCAGTCGCAGATCGAGGAGCTCCGCGCCCGCGTTGCTCAATCCAACGCTGCGACAAGTGAAAAAAAAGCCCTGGTCGACAGACAGAGCAATATGGTGACACGCAATGCCGCGAGCATGGACATGCTCAGGCCGACGACCCAGCAATATGCTGCGGCGATGCATGGCGCGGATGCAGAAGTGGCCAAGCTCAATCAAAAAACGGCACAGCTCAACGCCCTGAGCAAGGGCATCTATATCGGCGACGAGTTGGTTGCGCTCAACAATCTGGCTCAGAAACGCAGGGACATCGATCTGGACGCCAAGCGGATGAAAATCGAGGAAAGGCAGCAGATCGCGGTGCTCGCCGACCTGGAGCAGCTGATCGACGCCGAACAAAAACGGCTGGCGACTTTGGCCGACGCCAAAGTCCTTGCGCGCGGCCAGGGCAAGGTATTGACCGTCGGCGCCGCGATGGGGCGACACGTGAGCGCCGGTGATACGATCAGCTCCGTCATCAACTGTGACAAGCCCTTTGTTGTCGCCATCTTCTCCTATCGGCAGGGCCAGAGCATGACGCCCGGCACGCGCGTCCGCATCGACGGGAGTTCGTTGCGATCCGGCCTCGTCACTGCGGTTATGCCGAAGACCAGCGACAAGACCGATGAACGCTTTGCCGTTCCGTTCCCGCAAACCGAGCGGCGCGAGCTCTACGCCATCATCACCCCGGACGCGCCGAGCGACGGCGGACCAGTTCGGCAAGCAGCCACGGCGGAGGCGTCCGCCTGCCCGGTCGGGCAATGGGTGACGGTGACCCGCGAGAACGGTGTCGTCCCCTCGATGTCGGTCACGTGGCGGCGGCTCGGCCATTTCGTTGCTTCGTGGATCCGGGACGACGCAGGTACCGTCAACGCCGCGCAGAGCACGTCATCGGACGCGGATGCGCGCCGAGCCGGCATCGCTCGTCTGCAGGATGCATTCCGGGACTCGCAAGCGCAGCAGCCAACGGCCGACGAGAATGGCTCGCCCGGAACTCGTACCCTCGTATCGCGATGAAGTCTGCCATCGTGATGACGCTATGCGCGGTCGTCCTGGGCGAGCCCGCAGCGGGCCGCGCAACTCCAGCCGCAAACACATTCTGCGCTGGGTTGAAAAGGGCCGTCGCCCCGCGCGCAAGCGCGGCCGACGCGGTTTTCATCCGGAGTTATGAGCCCGGCACGGATGAATCGACGCTTCCGGCGGGTCTCGCCACGACGGCGTTCGTCTACGATAACGCGCTCGCCGCCATTGCGCTGGTTGCCTGCGGCAATGTGTCGGAAGCAAGACCGATCGGCAACGCGCTGAGCCGCGCTGTTGGCAAGGACCGCAGCTTCGATGATGGCCGCGTGCGCAATGCCTATCGTGCCGGCGCGGTGAACAAGGTCGCTCCCGATCTGCCGGGCTGGTGGGATGGACATGCCAATATCTGGGCGGAGGACGCGGCGCAGGACGGCAGCTCGACCGGAAACGTTGCCTGGGCCGCATTGGCATTGCTGACGCTGCATCAGGCAACCGGGGACCCTCAATATCTCGCCGACGCAAGGCGCCTGATCGACTGGGTGATCGACACAACCGCTTCCCAAGACGGCTTCTACGGCGGCTTCCACGGCTATGATCCGAAGCAAGTCAAGCTCACCTGGATGTCGACCGAGCACAACGCCGATGTTCACGCCGCCGCGCGCTGGCTGTTTCGCCTGACCGGCGACCAGAGATACGACGGCGCAGCCGGACAGGCCAAGCGTCTGCTCGATCGCGCCTTTCGCGGCGATCATTTCCTGCTTGGGACCAAGCCTGACGGCAGCCTTGCGAACGAAGGCTTGCTCGCGCTCGACGCTCAGCTTTGGCCCTGGATGGCAATCCCTGAATCGCCCCCGGCGTGGAAGAGCACGCTCGGCTTCGCGAAAGCTCGTCTCGGGGTCGATGGCGGCTTTGATTTCAACGGCGATCACGACGGCCTCTGGGTAGAGGGCACGGCGCAGGCTGCCCTGGCCTACCGGATCGTCGGCGACACCCACGAAAGCGATCGGCTGCTAAGTAGCCTACAGGCGGACCAGACGCCGTCCGGCCTGCTCAATGCCGCACGGCCGGCGCGACTGACGACGGGATTGTCCATCGATCCAACCGGCGGCGATCCCGACTTTTTCTATTATCGCCGCCCGCATCTCGGCGCGACGGCGTGGGCCGCGCTGGCTGAAACAGGCTGGAATCCGTTCACCGGAAAGAGGATACGCTGATGTTTCCGACTGCCGCTGATAATTCATCGATCCTGACCATCGACATCGGAATTTTGCTCGGGCTTCTGGTCATGGCCCGACTGCTGGAGCCGCTGCGCGCCGGCCACCGTATCCTGTTCGGAGCGACGACGGCGGCGCTTCTGACCGTTTACGCGCTGTGGCGCTGGAACGATACGCTGCCGCCATTTGAGTGGTCGGCGCAAAGTCTCTGGCCGCGGCTCTTCATTGTGTTCGAATCGCTTGCGATCCTCTACACGCTGATCTCGATCGTCATCCTGTTCCGCAGCACCGACCGCAGCGCGCAAGCCGACGCCTCACAACAGCTTTTGGCTTCGGAAGATCGCAATCCGGCCGTCGACATCTTCATCTGTACCTATGACGAACCACTCGAAATCCTCGAGCGATCGATCCTGAGCGCACTGGCGCTCGACTATTCCCATGCGACGGTCTGGGTGCTCGATGATACGAGACGCGAATGGCTGCGGGACTATTGCGATCAGGTCGGCGCGCGTTACCTGACGCGGCCCGATAACAAGGGCGCCAAGGCGGGCAACCTCAATAACGGATTGATCGCGACCGCCCGCGCGACCAATGCGCCGATCATTCTGGTGCTCGATGCGGATTTCGCGCCACGGCGAGATTTCCTGAAGCGCACAATCGGCGTGCTGCTGTCCGATCCGGGGGTTGCGATCGTGCAGACCCCGCAATTTTACTACAACGCTGATCCGATCCAGCATAATCTGCTGGCCGAAAAGAGCTGGGTCGACGATCAGCGCTTCTTTTTCGACATCTTTCAACCGGCCAAGGATGCGTGGGGCTGCGCATTCTGCGTCGGCACCTCCTTTATCGTTCGCCGCGACCGTCTGAATGAGATCGGCGGCTTTCCCGAGCAGGCCGTCTCGGAGGATATCAATCTCACCTACACCATGCTGGCGCACGGCTATCGCACAGCCTGGCTTAACGAGCCGCTCAGTTTCGGACTTTCAGCCGAAGGCATTCCGGAATATGTCACTCAGCGAGCTCGCTGGTGCCTCGGCACGATCCAGGTCGCCCTGCTGCGCAACGGACCGCTATTTGGCCGCGGCTTCCGCTTCACCGAGCGCTGGCACTATCTGCACGGCGTGCTGAACTGGCTCTCCAAACCGTTCATGGTCCTGTTGTTGATTGCGCCGACAATCTATTGGTTCGGCGGGCTGCCCGCATTCGAGGCCGACTATCATTCCTTCCTGCGCTACGGCATGCCGGCCCTGCTCGGGCAAATCATCTACATGAGCTGGATATCGCGCGCGCGGACGCTGCCCTTGTTCATGGAGGCGACCCACGCCGTCACCTGCTTTGCGGTGACCGCAACCTTGTTCACCGCCATCGTCAAGCCATTCGGACGCCCCTTCAAAATCACCGACAAGGGAGGCGATCGATCGGCGCCGCGCGTTCGCTGGAAGCTTGCCGCCATCTTTGGGTTGATCGCGGCAAGCTCCGCAGCCAGCATCATATGGGAGTTCATCTCCCCATACGCCGCCGACGAAATCTCCTCTCTCGATTTCTTCAACCTGTTGTGGGCGGCCATCGCGATGTTGATCGCCTTCATCGCGTTTCTGGTCTGCTTCGAAGTCCCGCGTTCCGGTCACATGTTCGAGACGAACGAGCTTGTCTGGCTCGCCTGCGAAGGAAAAATCCTCTCGTGCCGCCTGCTCGCAATATCGCCATCCTCGGTGCGGCTCGCGGGCGCAGCCGGCGAGACGCTAGAGCTTGCCGGCTGGCGCTATAAGATTCACCTGGAGGGTTTGGGATGGACCGACATGTCCATGGTCTCGCGATCCGGCCGCACGGTGCTGGCGCGTCTCGAGCCGAGCGCTGAACAGTATCAGCGCCTGGTGGTGCGACTGTTCAGCGCGTCCCAAGACAACGTTGCCTGTGTCGCCAGTCTTCGCGGCACTCTGGCCGGGTTGCTGCGCCGCGGGTTTATTGGCGTTTAGCTGAGCTCGAGCCGGTCGGGTTGCCGTCGGATTGATCAGTCCCTGCCCTAGATGCTTCCGTGGCTCGGCGCATCGCGACCGAGCCGCCGGTCGAGCCAATCGTTGGCGCGGGTCCTGCTGGCCTCTTTCCGGGACGCCTGGACCGGAAAGATGTCGCCGGCGCGCAGCGGCCGGTTATCGGGATAGGACGCCAGTTGCAGGTTCGATTCATGCGCGGCGCCGTCCACCGGGGAGATGTAGGCAAACCGGATCTCGATCTTGTGCTTGATGTCGTAGCCCTGCCATTTCGGATGGTTGCGCGCCAGAAGCTCGGTCAGTTCGCACGGCAGGAGATCGGACGTCGAGCTCCGATTTCCCTCGGTCTTTTCCATGTAGCATTGCTCCTTGACGCTGCTGACGCGCGCGTCGATCGGACGGAAGTTCACCCGCTTGTCGAACTCGATGTAGGCATAGAGGCCCGCGACGCCGATAGCGATCATCCCGTAGAGGCCCAGGCGCATGGTTGAACTCCAATCCTCCCGAACTGCCGCGACGATCAGATCATGCGGGTCTTGTCCGCCTTGGTCTTGGAGGCCAGCACCGGGAGCACGTCGCCGGCGCGCAGCGGCTTGCCGCTGGGGAAGTAGGACATTTGCAGGCTCGACTGGTGCGAGACGCCATCGACCGGCGAGACGTAGACCACGCGCACCTCGATCTTGTGCCTCAGATCATAGCCTTGCCACTTCGGATGCTCCTTGCGCAGCAGCTCGGCGACCTCGCAGCGGGTCAGGTCGGAGGTCCACGTCGTCTTGGTGATGACCCCGCGCTCGACCTTCTCCAGATAGCATTGCTCGTTGACGGCGCTGATGCGTGCATCGACACGCTGATAATTCGCGCCCTTGTCGTATTGATCGTAGATCGCGATGCCGGCGGCGCCGACGGCAATCAGTACAATAGCTTTTCCGAAACCCATGCTTCGTGCTCCCGCAACGCCCGCACTTCATACGGCCACAATTAAGGAGTGCTGAAAGCGCATTCGGCTACTTATGCGATGGCAAGCTTTGTCTTGCCGAAATGCCTTGGATTTGAGGAAAATCCGGGCGCTAGAGCATTTTCGAGCGAAGTGGAAACCGGTTCGCGTGAAGAAAATGCGTCAAAACAAGAATCCAGAGCCCCGCTCCGATTCCATCGGAGCGGGAAAGGCTCTAGTGCGCGTGTGTGATTGGGAAATCATAGGCCGCGCCGCCGGCCCCCGGCAGCGAGAAGTGCCACCATTCCTTCGAATAGTTCGCAAATCCCTGTCCGGCCATCGCCGCCACCAGCCTCGCCCGCCAGCGCCTCTGCGCCGGCGTGATCGAGCCTGTGCCGGTATGGGCCTTGATGTCCGAGCAGTCATAGCCGGTGCCCATGTCGACGCTGCCCTCCGGGGCGCGCGCGGCGGCGGGCGCGGTGCAGTCGGCATAATCCCTCGCCGGGTCGAACTTGCCCGAATTGTCGGCGGTCAGATCGACCAACGTGAGATCGACCGCGGCGCCGGTCGAATGCCCCGAATGCGTGGCGATATAGCCGAGGCGGAACAGATCCGCCTTCGAGAAGGCCGGGTTGTAGCGCCGCTCGGCGGCGGTCTCGGTGCCGTTCCTCGACCACGCCACCATGTCCGCGACCGCGCGAGCCGGCCGGTAGCAATCGAACATCTTCAGCGACAGTTTTTGCCGCGCCAGTTCCTGCTGCACGGCCTTCAGCCGCAGCCCCACTTCCCGCTTCACCACGCATTCCGCCGCGCCGTAGCCCGCAAGCGGCCGCCCCATGAAGTTGTTGGACGTCGCGTAGCGGATGTCCTGGAGGATGGTCGGATCGATGTCGCGCAGGAACACGAAGCCGCCGGGCAAGTTCTGAGCGCAGGCAGGCGAGAACGATCCCGAGGTCAACGCGAAGGCCAGCAATGCGATCACGGCAATTTTCACGAGTCCTCGCTCCCCGGCTTTCGGTCCCGGCCGTTCAATGGGACGTTCACCTCGGCTCCGCTCGCGGCCGGCCATCATGGCTTGTTCTGGAAAAACCAGCAAAAGCAAGGTGCGGTTGCCCTGCGCCAAGCCCGGGCAAGGCGGCCGAGACGACCGTCACATCTTACTCGGGGAAAACTCCTCTGGAACCTCTTCGCGCTTGCCCCACCGGCCATCCGCGCCTATAGCTCTGGCTTTAATGACCCCATCATTGAAATCAACTTTTGTCCTCGGTCACCGGCATCTGCTGGGCATCGAAGGCCTTTCCGCTGACGACATCACGGGCTTGCTCGACCTCTCCGAGGAGTATGTCGAGCTCAACCGCCAGGTCGACAAGAAGCGCGCCAGTCTGCGCGGCCGCACCCAGGTCAACCTGTTCTTCGAGGCCTCGACCCGGACCCAGTCCTCGTTCGAGATCGCCGGAAAACGCCTGGGCGCCGACGTCATGAACATGTCGGTGTCATCGATGTCGACCCGCAAGGGCGAGACCTTGATGGACACCGCGGTGACGCTGAACGCGATGCACCCTGACATCCTGGTGGTTCGTCACCACGCCTCCGGCGCGGTCGAGCTCTTGGCGCGCAAGGTTGACGGTTCCGTGATCAATGCCGGCGACGGCGCCCACGAGCACCCGACCCAGGCGCTGCTGGATGCGCTGACGATCCGCCGCAACAAGGGCCGGCTCGAGGGGCTCGTGATCGCGATCTGCGGCGACGTGCTGCATTCGCGCGTGGCGCGCTCCAACATCTTCCTGCTTAACACCATGGGTGCCCGCGTCCGCGTGGTGGCCCCCTCCACCTTGCTGCCGCCCGGCATCGAGCGGATGGGCGTCGAGGTCGCGCGCGACATGCGCGAGGGGCTGAACGGCGCCGACATCGTGATGATGCTGCGGCTGCAGCGCGAGCGCATGAACGGCTCCTTCGTGCCGTCGTCGGGCGAGTATTTCCACTATTTCGGCCTCGACCAGAAGAAGCTCGGCTACGCCAAGCCCGATGCGCTGGTGATGCATCCGGGCCCGATGAACCGCGGTGTCGAGATCGACACCTTCGTCGCCGACGGCGCGCAGTCGCTGATCCGTGAACAAGTCGAAATGGGTGTGGCAGTGCGCATGGCGGTGCTGGAAGCGCTCGCCCGCAACCTGCCGAACGCGTGACGCCATGCTGATTGACCGCCGCCCCATCCTGCTCGCCAATGCCCGCGTCATCGATCCCTCCCGCGATTTCGACGGTCCGGGCGATGTCCTGATCGCCGATGGCGTGATCCGTGACACCAAGCGCGGCATCGGCGCGGCCGGCGTCCCCGAAGGCACCGACATCGTCAATTGCGCCGGCAAGATCGTGGCACCCGGCGTGATCGACATGCGCGCCTTCGTCGGCGAACCCGGTGCCAGCCATCGCGAGACCTTTGCCTCCGCCAGCCAGGCCGCGGCCGCCGGCGGCATCACCACCATCATCTGCCAGCCCGACACCTCGCCGGTGATCGACAATTCCGCCACCGTCGACTTCGTGCTGCGCCGCGCCCGCGACACCGCGATCGTCAACATCCATCCGATGGCGGCGCTGACCAAGGGCATGCAGGGCCAGGAGATGACCGAGATCGGCCTGCTGAAGGCCGCCGGCGCCGTCGCCTTCACCGATGGCGACCGCAGCGTCACCAACGCCCAGGTGATGCGGCGCGCATTGACCTATGCCCGCGATTTCGACGCGCTGATCGTGCATCACACCGAGGACCCGCATCTGGTCGGCGAAGGCGTGATGAACGAGGGCGAATTCGCCACAAGGCTCGGCCTCGCCGGGATTCCGACCGCCGCCGAGTCGATCATGCTCGAGCGCGACATGCGGCTCGCGGGGCTGACCGGCGGGCGCTATCATGCGGCCTCGCTGACCTCGACCGAGTCGCTGGAGATCCTCAAGCGCGCCCGCGACGCCGGCTACAACGTCTCGGCCTCGGTCTCGATCAACCACGTGACGCTGAACGAGAACGACATCGGCCCCTACCGCACCTTCCTGAAGCTCGCGCCGCCGCTGCGCACCGAGGACGACCGCCGGGCGCTGGTCGCAGCGCTCGCCTCCGGGCTGATCGACGTCGTGATGAGCGATCACAATCCGCAGGACGTCGAGGTCAAGCGGCTGCCGTTCGCGGAAGCGGCGAGCGGCGCGGTCGGCCTGCAGACCATGCTGCCTGCAGCGCTCAGGCTGATCCACAATGGCGAGATGGACTTCAAGACGCTGATCCGGGCGATGTCGACCCGGCCGGCGGAGTTGCTCGGCCTGCCCGGCGGCACGCTGCGCGCCGGCGCGCCGGCCGACGTGATCGTGATCGACGCCGACACCCCCTGGGTGCTCGACCGCGACGATCTCAAATCGCTATGCAAGAATACGCCGTTCGACGACGCCCGCTTCTCCGGCCGCGTGACGCGGACCATTGTCGGCGGCCGGACCGTGTACGAGCACGTTTAAGTTTGGGTCGAACAAGTTTAGGTCGAACTCAGCGCGCCGCCAGTTGCGACATCGCTTCCATCGTTGTTCCAACCACGATGGCCGCGACGTAAACGACAAAGAAAAGCTGCTCCAGCCGCCTGCGAACAGAAGCCATGACAAGCTCCCTCATTTCCAAGGCCATGGTGCGGTTTTATGGTTAATATTTCATTGACGGGATGGTCCGACACGGGCCGGACCGACCGTCCGGGGGACCACCGCGATGTCTGCTGACGCGTTCCTGCTGGTCGCCTTCCTGATCGGCTATCTGCTCGGCTCGATCCCGTTCGGCATGATCCTCACCAGGCTCGCCGGCACCCAGGATCTGCGCACGATCGGCTCAGGCAATATCGGCGCCACCAACGTGCTGCGCACCGGCCATAAGGGCCTCGCCGCGGCGACGCTGCTCGGCGACATGCTGAAGGGCACGGTCGCCGTGATCATCGCAGGCACCATCGACGGCCCGAACGCCGCGATGTTGGCGGCGCTCGGCGCCTTCCTCGGCCACCTCTTCCCGGTCTGGCTCAGATTTCGCGGCGGCAAGGGTGTCGCGACCTATATCGGCGTGCTGGTCGGGCTGTTCTGGCCGGCGGCACTGATTTTCGCCGCGATCTGGCTCGGCACCGCATACACGACGCGCTACTCGTCGCTGTCGGCGCTGATCGCCGCGTTCGTGACGCCGCTGTTCCTGTGGTTCTTCGGCCACAACGCGCTTGCCTCGCTGTTCGCCGTGCTGACGCTGCTGCTGTTCTACATGCACCGCGAGAACATCAAGCGGCTGCAGGCCGGCACCGAAGGCAAGATCGGAAGCAAGTAACTCCCCGTCATTCCGGGACGCGCCTCTTGGCGCGGGCCCGGAATCCATCGGGCCGCATCACCGGTGGAAGAATGGATTCCGGGCTCTCGCTTCGCGAGTCCCGGAATGACGGCGGTTACCTCCTCAGCACGTCCTCGACAAAACTCGCCGCTGCGAGCGCCTTGGCATCATCGCCAAAGCCTGCGATCACGGTGACGCCGACCGGCAATCCGCCTTCGGCGGTCAGCGCCGGCACGTTGACGCAGGGCACGCCCATCAGGGTCCAGAGCCGGTTGTAACGGGGATCGCCGGTCGACGATAACCCCTCGGGCGCAGCACCCGGCGCCGACAGCGTCAGCAGCACGTCGACCTCGCTGAGGATTGCGGCCAGCGCCTGCCGCGCACGCAATGCGACATCCATCGCCGCGTCGTATTCGGCCGGCGTGTCGCCCTTGCTCTCGTCGAGCCGGCCGCGCAACAGCGGCGGCATCGCATCGTAGTTCCGGCCGTATTCCCAGGCGAATGATTGATGCGCCTCGAACTCCTGCACCACTGGATGAATCCGCCAGGCCTCGGCGATGATCTCGGGCAGCGCGAGCTCGCGCACGACGGCGCCCGCCTGCTCCGCGGCGCGCGCGGCCGTCTGCACCGCCTCCGCGCCCGACGCATCAGGCGCCCCGGCGAAGGCCTGCGTCACCACGCCAATGCGCGGCGCAACGAGCTTCGACGGCACGGCCAGTTCCGGCCGCCAGGTCATCGCGGCCAGCCCCAGCGCGACATCGCGCACGCCGGCGCCGAACAGGCCGACGGTGTCGAGCGTCCAGGAGAAGCATTTCACCCCGACGGTCGGCAGCAGCCGGTAGCTCGGCTTGATCGCGGCGACGCCGCAGAACGAGGCCGGCCGGATCACCGAGCCGCCGGTCTGCGTGCCGAGCGACAGCGGGATCATGCCGGCGGCGACCGCGGCCGCCGAGCCCGCCGACGATCCGCCCGGCGTGTGCGCGTGATTGTGCGGGTTGAGCGTTGCGGTCGGATCGTTCGCCGCGAATGCGGTCGTCGTGGTCTTGCCGACGATGGTCGCGCCGGCCTGCTTCAGCGCCATCACGACGGGCGCGTCGGCGCGCGGCCGATGGCCGCGATAGATCGCCGAGCCCATCTCGGTCGGGAAATCGGCCGTATCGATGTTGTCCTTGATCCCGACTGCGATCCCGCGCAACGGCCCCGACGTCTGCGCACGGGCCTTCTCGTCGCGGCAGACGAAGGCACCGATGGTTTTTTCCTGCACGGAGATGGCGTCCTGCGCTTGCGCGATGGCGGCATCAGCGGACAATTCACCGGAGGCAATGCGGCGTTGCAGATCGGCAAGCGAAATCATCGGCGGACTTCCTGTTTCTTGACGGTTTTTGACGACTTCTTGGCAAGGGCTTTTAGCGCGTCGCGCGCGGTGGCGCCAATGTCGCAGTTGATCACAATCTCAGGTTGGGCGAAGCTGCAGCCCGCATGCATGACCGCTCGCCCAGCCCCGCAAAACTCACCGACGCCGAACGGCTCAACCGTTTGCGGCTGATTCGTTCCGACAATGTCGGCCCGCGCACCTTTGCATCGCTGCTCCGCCATTTTGGCGATGCCGCGCACGCACTGGAGCGGCTGCCGGACCTGGCGCGCCGCGGCGGCGCATCGGGACCGCAGCGGATCTGCAGCGAGGCCGACGCGGCCGCGGAGCTCGCCGCCTGCCGCAGCTTCGGTATCGACCTCGTCGCGCCGGACGAGGCGCATTATCCGGCGCGGCTTGCGACCATCGACGATGCGCCGCCGCTGCTGGCCGTACGCGGCGCGCGCGACACAATGATCCGGCCGATGATCGCGATCGTCGGCTCCCGGAATGCCTCCGGCGCCGGGCTGAAATTTGCTGGCACCCTGGCGCGCGATCTCGGCAATGCCGGCTTTGTCGTGATCTCAGGCCTCGCCCGCGGCATCGACCAGGCCGCGCATCGCGCCACCGTTGCCAGCGGCACGGTCGCCGTGCTCGCCGGTGGCCATGACAAAATCTACCCGCCGGAGCACGAGGATCTGCTCGCCGCCCTGCTCGAACAGGGCGCTGCGATCTCGGAGATGCCGCTCGGCCACGTGCCGCGTGCGCGCGACTTCCCTCGCCGCAACCGGCTGATCTCGGGCGCGTCGCTCGGCGTCGTGGTAGTGGAGGCTGCGCACCGCTCGGGCTCGCTGATCACGGCGCGGATGGCGGGCGAACAGGGCCGCGAGGTGTTCGCGGTGCCGGGCTCGCCGATCGATCCGCGCTCAGCCGGCGCCAATGATCTGATCAAGCAGGGCGCCACGTTGGTCACCGAAGCCGCCGACGTCATCAACGCGGTGACACCGATCATGGAGCGGCCCGTCATGCTCGGCGCGCGCGAAGACGACGAGCCGCTGGATTTTGCCACTGATGGCGGCGATCGCGCCCGCGTCGTCAATCTGCTCGGGCCGAGCCCGATCAGCCTCGATGATCTGATCCGGATGGCCGACGTCTCGCCCGCCGTCGTCCGTGCCGTGCTGCTGGAGCTCGAGCTCGCCGGCAAGCTCGAGCGTCATGGCGGCGGGCTGGTGTCGATGATTTAGTGTTTCCCTGCCGCTGCACACGCAAATCCTTCCCCGTCATCCTGAGGAGCGCGTAGCGCGTCTCGAAGGATCGACGGCCACCAGCCGAGCCGTGCATCCTTCGAGACGCCTGCTACGCAGGCTCCTCAGGATGACGGTTCAACAAAGCGCCGGTGACGGATAACTATCCCTCCGCATTCCGCGCATCGAAATCATTCCGCGCGCCCTCGATCTCGGGCAGATGCGCGAAGGCCCATTCGCCGAGCGCCATGACAGGTACGGCGAGCCCGCGTCCGAGATCGGTCAGCTCGTAGTCGACCCGCGGCGGAATGGTCGGAAACACCGTGCGTGTCACCAGCCCGTCGCGTTCCAGCCCGCGCAGGGTCAAGGTCAGCATCCGCTGCGAGATGCCGTTGATCGTCCGCTTCAGTTCGTTGAAGCGGCGCGGTCCGTCGCGCAGCAGCATGATGACAAGCACGCTCCATTTATCGCCGACCCGCGAGAGCACCGAGGCCACGCCGCGACAATCCTCATGCGTTCCGGGCTGGCGCGGCAGGCCGGTTTCGGCGGTTACATCGATGTGCTCGGGTTGCATGGGTGTGCTCGGGTTTCAAAAATGTGCGTTCTTGCGGAGATTTAGGGCGGTCACTCATATAGCGCCAGTTACAAACCTATACCAAAGGTGACCTCTGCCATGAAGCTTCTGCACATCGATTCCTCGGTCCTCGGCCCCTACTCCGTCAGCCGCCAGGTCTCCGCCGCCGCCGTCGAGCGGCTGCGCCAGGCCAATCCCGGCCTCGTCCTGAGCTACCGCGACCTCACCCAGACCCCGCTCGCCCACCTCTCCGGCCTGCACCTCGCAGCCAGCCAGGGCGCTGCTCCGGATCCGTCGGTGCGCGACGACATCGCTACCGGCCAGGCGGTGCTGGACGAGTTCCTCGCCGCCGACATCGTGGTGATCGGCGCGCCCATGTACAATTTCACCATTCCCTCCCAGCTCAAGGCCTGGATCGATCGCATCCTGGTCGCGGGCAAGACCTTCAAATACGGCGCTGGCGGCGTCGAAGGACTGGCCGGCAACAAGCGCGTCATCATCGCCATCTCGCGCGGCGGCTATTACGGCGCCGATACGCCGATGGCCGCGCTCGAGCATCTCGAGACCTATCTGCGCGGGGTGTTCGGCTTCATCGGCGTCAGGAATCTCGAGTTCATCCCGGCCGACGGCATCCAGGTCGGTCCCGAGCATCGCGAGAAGGCGGTTGCGGGCGCGCTGCAGGCCGCCGGCAGCCTGAACGCGGCCTAGTTCCAGAAACCGCTGTCGTCCTCCGCGAAAGCGGGGGACCTAGTATTCCAGAGACGGCGGTTATTGAGCAGAGAGGCCGCGGCGTACTGGATACCCCGCATGCGCGGGGTATGACAGTTGTGGGCGGGACAAGTCTCAGGCAAACGGCTACCCCGCGGGTTGCCTCACAACCAGATGCCTTGAATGCCGCAGATGACGGCGACGAGCGAAATCAACAAACCGATGCCGGAAAACAGCGCGACGGTCACAAGCTGCGCCGTGTCCGAACTTTCGGATTCGGACGAAGCGGGGATCGACGTCGAAATGCGGACAGCTGCTTTCGGCATGAGACGGCACTCCAAAATGACTTCGTGGTGAAAAAATTCCCCGCCCATTCAGAAGTCCGGCGAGTACGTCAAAGGTTCAATGCGCTCGATGATACTCGCAGACAAAACCGGCCGGTGTAATCCGTTTCACACCGGCCGGTACTTACAATGAGAAACAAATTATCCGCGATAGATCGGCGCGCCGGCGGGCGATGCCGTTGCGCCGCCATCGATGAACAGTTCCTGCCCCTGCACATGCGCTGCATCGTCGGACGCCAGGAACAGCACGGTCTTCGAGATATGATCGGGTTCACCGATCCGGCCGAGCGGCGTGGACTTGCCGATCCGCTGCTCGAATGCCCTCTCGGCCTCGGGCGTCGCGATCGCGGCACCCCAGATCGGCGTCCGCACGGCTCCCGGCGCCACCACGTTGACGCGGATGTTGCGCGGCGACAGCTCTGACGCCATCACGCGCGCCATCGCGCGCACGCCGGCCTTGCTCGCCGCGTAGGCCGAGTAGCCGGGATTGCCGAGCACCGAAATCACCGAGCCGTTGAGAATGATCGACGCGCCGTCGTTGAGATAGGGCGCGACCGCCTGCACGGTGAAGAACACGCCGGTGAGATTGGTGCGGATCACATTTTCGAATGCAGCCAGCGTGGTGCCGCCGACCGGCGTCTGGCCTGGAATGCCGGCATTGGCGAACAGCACGTCGTATTTGCCGAACTTCTCGGCGCCCTGCTTCACCGCGGCCTCCAGCGCCGCGACGTCGGTGGCGTCGGCGACGACGGCGAGCGCGTTCGGGCCGAGCTCCCTGGCTGCCGCCGCCAGCGTCTCCTTGTTGCGGCCGGTGATGATGACCTTGGCGCCCTCCGCCACGAACAGCTTTGCTGTCGCAAGCCCGATGCCGCTGTTGCCGCCGGTGATCAACGCCGTCTTGTTCGCCAGTCTCATGTCCGCCTCCAGTTGGTTGCATCATTAAACTTCATTGCCTAGCTAGGGCATTCGGTTTAATATTGCAACCACACAAGGTCGTGATGAACTCAATTCCCGGAGGCACGAGGTGAAGAGAACCAGTCTTGCCGGCGACAGCTGCCCGGTGGCACGCGCGCTCGACGTGTTCGGCGACTGGTGGTCGCTCCTGATCATCCGCGACGCCAGCCTCGGCCGCCGCCGCTTCGGCGAATTCCAGACGAGCCTCGGGCTTGCCAAGAACATCCTCACGACCCGGCTGCGCACGCTGGTCGAGCGCGGTATCCTCAAGACGGCCTCTGCCTCCGACGGCAGCGCCTATCAGGAATATGTGCTGACGCCGAAGGGCCACGGCATCTTCCCGATCCTGGTCGCGCTGCGGCAATGGACCGAGGAGTTCGACGAGCATCCGGACGAGATCGCGACCGTCCTGGTCGACCGCGCCAAGGGTAAACCGGTGAAGAAGCTCGCGCTGCTGTCGCAGGACGGACGCGTGCTTGGTGCAGCGGACACGACACTGAAGCCGCGGTCTGTGCCGAAGACGGCGCGGCGCGTCGTGACGGCGTAGGAGCAGACTGCGTAGGGCGGATTGGCGAAGCGTAATCCGCCGCAACAGCGCGTATTGCCGGTTGGCGGATTACGCCGGAGCCTGTCATCGGGCCGCGCTTTGCGCGGACCCGGTGGGCTAATCCGCCCTACGCCGCGACGCGGAGTGTTGCCAATTCGACACGACGGGCAACTCAGCAAATCCTGTCAATTCAAGCGCACAAAAATATTTCGCTTTATCAGAAGCGCAACTCTGTGTATAAGCGCATCCGTCTCGCCCGACACGAGGGGCGCTTCGCGGTCGTCACGAACGCGGGTCGAGATGCGGTGGACGCCGATTGCGCAGTCGACGAATGCGCATGAGGCGGACGGCGAAGTCGTGCAGGCCTGACGCCCTAGTGGTAGGTGTCTCTTCCGATTGCGCAATGCGCGTTGCGAAGACGGTGACAACAAAGCCAAGTCTCGCCGGGGAGAGCACGTATAAGCCGTAAGCCATCGCGCAGGGAAGGCCGGGTTGTTCCCGGTTACACCTGTGGTCCTACCCCCGTGCTTACTACCCATTGCACGGGGCCCATGGGTGCGATCGGCACCCGGTCTTCCCTGCGCCCTCACCAACGGAGAGGGCGGAACGAAAGAGCAAGACTCGGACAAATTATGTCGCGAGAACGCGATCCTATATCCCATCCTCAACTGTCATCGCCCGGCCTCGACCGGGCGATCCAGTACGCCGCGGCCTCTCGGCTCAAGCACCGCCGTCTCTGGAATACTGGATCACCCGCTTTCGCGGATGATGACACCGAGAGTGTGGCAATTGAATCGAAACCCATCCTCATCGTCATCCTGGCTTTCGCCAGGACGACGAATGGAGAGACCGGCCCTACCTCCAACCCCTACCCGTCACGACAGCTTCCTTCGGCTGCGCAGGCGAAGCTGCTCGTCGGCCTCCAGGCGCGCCATCGCGAGCAGATGGTCAAGAACCCAAAATTTGTGGCGCTGAGCGAGTTTGGCGAGTTCGGTCGCGGCGGCTGCGATCAGGATCAGGGCGTCATCCGGGCCGCCCGCCCCGCCCGTCTCCTCGCCCGCCGGTCGCCGCCGGCCGGATGCCTTTTCGCCTCCGGCCGCCCCCTGTCCTGCTCAAAAGGCCTAATCCGATTCCCACCCCATATATAAAGAGATACGCCCTTTCCGGCCGCAACTCTAGGACGCATTTTTCAACCCCTGGGATCAAAACTCTACAGTTTGAACCCTCCCTTCAATATCTGGCGATTTGACACCGACCGCCCCAGCACCCATGTTCGCCCCGACACGGCGGTCGCGAGTCTAGCGGAACCCGCCTTCAAGTTTTCCCGTAAGCTATTGGAATGACATGAATATCGTCATTGTGGAGTCGCCGGCCAAGGCCAAGACGATCAACAAATATCTGGGGTCCTCCTACGAGGTCCTGGCGTCGTTCGGCCATGTCCGCGACCTCCCGGCCAAGAACGGTTCCGTCGATCCGGACGCCAATTTCCAGATGATCTGGGAGGTCGACGCCAAGGCCGCGGGCCGGCTCAACGACATCGCCAAGGCACTCAAGGGCGCCGATCGCCTGATCCTCGCAACCGACCCTGATCGCGAGGGCGAAGCGATCTCCTGGCACGTGCTCGAGGTGATGAAGGAAAAGCGCGCGCTGAAGGACCAGAAGGTCGAGCGCGTGGTGTTCAACGCCATCACCAAGCAGGCTGTCTCCGAGGCCATGAAGGCGCCGCGCCAAATCGACGGCGCGCTGGTCGATGCCTATATGGCGCGCCGCGCGCTGGACTATCTGGTCGGCTTCACCCTCTCCCCGGTGCTGTGGCGCAAGCTGCCCGGTGCCCGCTCCGCCGGCCGCGTGCAGTCGGTCGCGCTGCGGCTGGTCTGCGACCGCGAGCTCGAGATCGAGAAGTTCGTTCCGAAGGAGTACTGGTCGCTGGTCGCGACGCTGCTGACACCGCGCGGCGAAGCCTTCGAGGCGCGGCTGGTCGGCGCCGACGGTAAGAAGATCGCGCGGCTCGACATCGGCTCCGGTGCGGAAGCCGAGGATTTCAAGAAGGCGATCGAGGCCGCGCTGTTCAAGGTCGCGACCGTCGAGGCCAAGCCGGCCCGGCGCAACCCGCAGGCGCCCTTCACCACCTCGACGCTGCAGCAGGAAGCGAGCCGCAAGCTCGGCTTCGCGCCGGCGCACACCATGCGCATCGCGCAGCGGCTCTATGAAGGCATCGACATCGGTGGCGAGACCACCGGCCTGATCACCTATATGCGAACCGACGGCGTGCAGATCGCCCCCGAGGCGATCACCCAGGCGCGCAAGGTGATCGGCGAGGACTATGGCAATGCCTACGTGCCGGACGCCCCGCGCCAGTATCAGGCCAAGGCCAAGAACGCGCAGGAAGCCCACGAAGCGATCCGTCCGACCGATCTGTCGCGCCGCCCGGCCACGATCGGCCGCCGGCTCGATGCCGATCAGGCACGGCTCTATGAACTGATCTGGAAGCGCACCATCGCGAGCCAGATGGAGTCCGCCGAGCTCGAGCGCACCACCGTCGACATCGAGGCGAAGGCCGGCGCCCGCGTGCTGGAGCTGCGCGCCTCCGGCCAGGTCATCAAGTTCGACGGCTTCCTCGCGCTCTATCAGGAAAGCCGCGACGACGAGGAGGACGAGGATTCGCGCCGCCTGCCCGCGATGAACCAGGGCGAGGCCGTGAAGCGCCAGAGCCTTGCCGTCACCCAGCACTTCACCGAGCCGCCGCCGCGCTTCTCGGAAGCATCGCTGGTGAAGCGGATGGAGGAGCTCGGCATCGGCCGTCCTTCGACCTACGCCTCGATCCTGCAGGTGCTGAAGGACCGCGGCTACGTCAAGCTGGAGAAGAAGCGGCTGCACGGCGAGGACAAGGGCCGTGTCGTGGTCGCGTTCCTGGAGAACTTCTTCTCGCGCTATGTCGAATACGACTTCACCGCCGATCTGGAAGAGCAGCTCGACCGCATCTCCAACAACGAGATCGCCTGGCAGCAGGTGCTGCAAGATTTCTGGCGCGGCTTCATCGGCGCGGTCAACGACATCAAGGACCTCCGGGTCGCCGAGGTGCTCGATGCGCTCGACGAAATGCTCGGCCCGCACATCTATCCGCCGCGCGCGGATGGCGGCGACGTCAGGCAATGCCCGACCTGCGGCACCGGCCGGCTCAACCTGAAGGCCGGCAAGTTCGGCGCCTTCGTCGGCTGCTCGAACTATCCGGAATGCCGCTATACTCGCCCGCTCGTGGCCGACAGCGCCGAGAGCGCCGACCGCGTGCTCGGCACCGATCCCGACACCGGTTTCGACGTCACGGTGAAGGCCGGCCGCTTCGGCCCCTACATCCAGCTCGGCGAGCAGAAGGACTACGCGGAGGGCGAGAAGCCGAAGCGCGCGGGCATCCCCAAGGGTACTTCGCCGGCCGATGTCGATCTCGAGCTGGCGCTGAAGCTGCTGTCGCTGCCACGCGAGATCGGCAGGCATCCGGAAACCGGGCAGCCGATCACCGCCGGCCTCGGCCGGTTCGGGCCGTTCGTGAAGCACGAGAAGACCTATGCCAGCCTCGAGGCCGGCGACGAGGTGTTCGACATCGGCTTGAACCGCGCGGTCACGCTGATCGCGGAGAAGATCGCCAAGGGCCCGAGCGGCCGGCGCTTCGGCGCCGATCCGGGCAAACCACTCGGCGATCACCCGACGCTCGGCGCGGTCGCGCTGAAGAACGGCCGTTACGGCGCCTATGTCACGGCGGGTGGCGTCAATGCGACGATCCCGAGCGACCGAGCTCCCGACGAGGTCACGCTCGCGGAAGCGATCGCGCTGATCGACGAGCGCGCGGCCAAGGGCGGCGGCAAGAAGGCCAAGAAGGCGGCAAAGCCTGCCAAGGCGGCCAAGGACAAATCAGACAAGGCCAAATCGGACAAGGCTGACGGCGACGCCGAGGCCAAGCCCGCGAACAAGGCTGCGTCGAAGAAGGCCGCGGCGAAACCGAAAGCGGATGCGACCAGCAAGGCGCGCGCGCCGGTCGCGTCCGGTGCCAAGACGTCGCCTGCAAAGTCATCGGCACCAGCGAAAGCGCCCGCGAAGAAAAGCGCCGGCAAGGCACGAGGATAAGTGAAACGAAAACCCGACCATGGCTTTCCGGGCCGGGACGCCATCGTCGACTTCATCCGCGCCAATCCAGGCAAGGTCGGCACCCGCGAGATCGCGCGCGAGTTCGGCCTGAAGAACGCCGACCGTATCGAGCTGAAGCGGATCCTCCGCGAGCTCGCCGACGACGGCACGATCGCAAAACGCGGCCGCAAGATCCACGAGCCGGCGGCGCTGCCGCCGACCGTGCTCGCCGACATCACCGGCCGTGACAGCGACGGCGAATTGATCGCGACCCCCGCCGAGTGGGATAGCGAAGAGAACGGCACCGCCCCGAAAATCCGCATCGAGACACCGCGACGGCCAAAGCCCGGCACGGCGGCCGGCGTCGGCGACCGCGCGCTGCTGCGGGTCGAAGTGACCGACGAGCAAGATGGCACACCGTATCGCGGCCGCGTCATCAAGGTGATCGATCACGGCCGCACCCGCATCCTCGGCATCTTCCGCCGCAATCCGGATGGCGGCGGACGCCTGATCCCGGTCGACAAGAAGCAGGCCGGCCGCGAGCTCAACATCGCCAAGGCCGATACCGGCGGCGCCGAGGACGGCGACCTGATCAGCGTCGATTTGATCCGCACCCGCGGCTTCGGGCTCGCTTCCGCCCGCGTCAAGGAGCGGCTCGGCTCGATCGCGAGCGAAAAGGCGATCAGCCTGATCGCGATCAACACCCACGACATCCCGCAGGTGTTCTCGTCCTCTGCGCTCCGCGAGGCCGAAGAGGCAAAACCCGCGAACTTACAGGGCCGCGAGGATTGGCGCGACGTGCCGCTCGTCACCATCGATCCGCCCGACGCCAAGGATCACGACGACGCCGTGCATGCGGAGGTCGACCCCGATCCGAATAACAAGGGCGGCTTCATCGTCCATGTCGCGATCGCCGACGTCGCCTATTACGTGCGCCCCGGCTCGGCGCTCGATCGCGACGCGCTCCAGCGCGGCAACTCGGTGTACTTCCCCGATCGCGTCGTGCCGATGCTGCCCGAGCGGATCTCCAACGATCTCTGCTCGCTGGTGCCGGGCGAGCCGCGCGGCGCGCTCGCGGTGCGGATGGTGATCGGCGCCGACGGCCGCAAGCGCTCGCACACGTTCCATCGCGTGCTGATGCGCTCGGCCGCGAAGCTCGCTTACGCGCAGGCGCAGGCGGCGATCGACGGCAGGTCGGACGACACGACAGGTCCCCTGCTCGATCCGATCCTCAAGCCGCTGTGGTCGGCCTATGAACTGGTCAAGCTCGCACGCAACGAGCGCGATCCGCTCGATCTCGATCTGCCCGAGCGCAAGATCCTGCTGAAACCCGACGGCACGGTCGACCGGGTGATCGTGCCGCAACGGCTTGATGCGCACCGGCTGATCGAGGAGTTCATGATCCTCGCCAACGTCGCCGCGGCGGAGATGCTGGAGAAGAAGGCGCTGCCGCTGATCTACCGCGTGCATGACGAGCCAAGCCAGGAGAAGGTGCACAATCTCCAGGAATTCCTGAAGACGCTCGACCTGCCCTTCACCAAGCAGGGCGCGCTGCGTCCCGCGCAGTTCAACCGCGTGCTGGCACAGGTCGCCGGCGAGGATTACGAGCCGCTTGTCAACGAGGTGGTGCTGCGCTCGCAGGCGCAGGCCGAATACTCCGCCGAGAATTACGGTCATTTCGGCTTGAACCTGCGCCGCTATGCGCACTTCACCTCGCCGATCCGCCGCTATGCCGACCTGATCGTGCATCGCGCCCTGATCCGCGCGCTCGGCCTCGGCGAAGGCGCTCTGCCGACCGATGAGAGCGTGGAGACGCTCGCCGAGATCGCCGCGCAGATTTCCGTCACCGAACGCCGCGCAATGAAGGCGGAGCGCGAGACCACCGACCGGCTGATCGCGCATTTCCTCGCCGACAAGGTCGGCGCCTCGTTCCAGGGCCGCATCTCCGGCGTGACGCGGGCCGGCCTGTTCGTGAAGCTGGACGACACCGGCGCCGACGGCCTGATCCCGATCCGCACCATCGGCAGCGAATATTTCAACTACGACGAGACCCGCCACGCGCTGATCGGCTCCCGCAGCGGCACCATGTATCGGCTCGGTGACGTCGTCGACGTGCGGCTGGTCGAGGCGGCTCCAGTGGCCGGCGCGCTGCGCTTTGAGCTATTATCTGACGGTCAGGCCGTTCCGCGCGGCAGAGAACGTGACGGCAAGAGAGCCGAGCGTCGTGCTGCGGGATTCGGCAAAGGACCACATAAGGGATCCGGCAAGAAGGCGCACAAGGAACGGAAGGCGCGCAACAAGAAGGACCGCAAGCCGGCGAAGCCTAAGTCCGGCAAATCGAAGCGAGGCAAGTCATGGACATGACACCACCGACAGTGGTCTGGACTCGTGATACGGCCGAGCCCGAGAAGCGCGACGTCTGGAGTGCGATGAAGCGCGGGTTCCGCAGCCGTTGTCCGCGCTGCGGAAAAGGCAAACTGTTCCGCAAGTTTCTGAAATGCGACGGCCACTGTCCGGTCTGCGATCTCGATTTCACGCCGCATCGTGCCGACGATCTGCCCGCGTATCTCGTGATCGTCATCGTCGGCCATATCGTGGTACCGATGGTGCTGTGGATCGAGACCGATTATTCGCCGCCGGTATGGCTGCAACTTGCGATCTACCTGCCGTTCACGCTGTTCGCATCGCTCGCGTTGTTGCAGCCGGTGAAGGGAGCCGTGATCGGCTTGCAATGGGCCCTGCGCATGCATGGCTTTGACGAAAATGCCCCTAGCGACATCCCGCCGGTCTAGCTAAACCGGGCCGCAAGAAGAATGAAAGGGATGAAATGACTGAAGCCGCCGCACCCGCCGCCGTCGTCCACCAGGGCGAAAAGGAAGCCGATCATCACGCGTATTTCCGGCCGAAGGATGCGGCGACGCTGATCCTGATCGATCGCTCCGGCGCCAAGCCGAAGGTGCTGGTCGGCAAGCGTCACGACAAGGTCGTGTTCATGCCGGGCAAATTCGTCTTCCCCGGCGGTCGCGTCGACAAGTCCGACAACCGCGTGCCGGTCGCAGCCCCGATCACGCCGGAGCTCGAAGCCAATCTGCTGAAAGGTAGCCCGAAGATCACGCCCGGCCGCGCGCGTGCGCTCGCCAATGCCGCGATCCGCGAAGCCTGCGAGGAAACCGGACTCTGCCTCGGCCGCAAGGTCGAGAAGCCGGCGAAGCTGGACGGTCCCTGGGCGCCGTTCGCCGACGCTGGTCTGTTGCCCGATCCGTCCGGTCTGTTCCTGATCGCGCGCGCGATCACCCCGCCGGGCCGCGTCCGTCGCTTCGACACCCGTTTCTTCACCGCGGATGCCTCGACCATCGCCCATCGTGTCGAAGGCGTGGTCCATGCCGATGCCGAGCTGGTCGAACTGGTGTGGGTCGAGATCGGCTCCGAGCCGCTCGCGGATGCGCACGCCATGACCAAGAACGTGCTCGCCGAGCTCGACCGCCGTCTCGCCACCGGCCCGCTCCGCCACGACGCGCCAGTGCCGTTCTTCCATTTCTACGGCGGCAAGATGCACAAGGACGTGCTGGGGGCGTGATCTATCCCCTCGTCATTCCGGGGTGCCGCGAAGCGGCGAGCCCGGAATCCATTCCTCCACCGACCATGCGGCCCGATGGATTCCGGGCTCTCGCTTCGCGAGCCCCGGAATGACGATGTCGAGGGATCGGCCAAAAACAAAATAATCTTCCCGATGGCGCGCCGCGAAACGCCACCCTATCTGTTCCGCTAACCACAACAACGACGGAACGGGGCTATGGCGAAGCGTCAACTCAAGCTCGGCGCATTCATGCGGCCGATCAGCATCCACACCGGCGCCTGGCGCTATCCCGGGGCGTGGCCCGACGCCAACTTCAATTTCGATCATATCAAGACGCTGATCCGCAAGCTCGAGGCCGGCAAGTTCGACGCCTTCTTCATGGCCGATCATCTGGCCGTGCTCAACATGCCGATCAATGCGCTGAAGCGCAGCCACACCGTGACCTCGTTCGAGCCGTTCACGCTGCTGTCTGCTCTGTCCGCCGTCACCGAGCGGATCGGCCTGATCGCGACCGGCTCGACCACCTTCGACGAGCCCTATCACGTCGCCCGCCGCTTCGCCTCGCTCGACCACATCTCCGGCGGCCGCGCCGGCTGGAATATCGTCACCACGTCCAACCCCGACGCCGCGCTGAATTTCGGCCTCGACGATCACATGGAACATGCCGAGCGCTACAAGCGCGCCCGCGAATTCTACGACGTCGTCACCGGGCTCTGGGATTCATTCGCCGATGACGCCTTCGTGCGCGATGTCGAGTCCGGACTGTTCGTCGATCCCGACAAGATGCATGTGCTCAATCACAAGGGCAAATATCTCTCGGTCCGCGGTCCGCTGAATATCGCGCGTCCCGTGCAGGGCTGGCCTGTCATCGTGCAGGCCGGCGCCTCCGATGACGGCCGGCAGCTGGCGGCCGAGACCGCGGAAGCCGTGTTCACCGGCGGCGGCAGCCTGGCCGACGGACAGAAGCTCTACGCCGACATTAAGGGCCGCATGGAAAAGATCGGCCGCGATCCCGAGCATCTGAAGATCCTGCCCGGCGCCTTCGTGGTGGTCGGCGACAGCGTCGAGGAAGCCAAGGAGAAGCGCGCGCTGCTCGACAGCCGCGTGCATTACGACAGCGCAATCGCCTCGCTGTCGGTGATCCTCGGCACCGATGCCTCCACCTTCGATCCGGACGGGCAATTGCCGCCGATCCCGGAAACCAATGCCAGCAAGAGCGGCCGGCAGCGCCTCGTCGACGTCGCCGCGCGCGACAAGCTCACGGTGCGCGAACTCGCGCAGCGCGTCGGCGGCTATGGCGGGCTCGCCTTCGTCGGCACGCCGCAGACCATCGCCGACCAGATGGAAGAATGGCTGGTGGGTCGCGGCAGCGATGGCTTCAACATCATGTTCCCCTATCTGCCGCAGGGCCTGTTCGAATTCGTCGACCGGGTGGTGCCGGAACTGCAGAAGCGCGGAATCTTCCGGACCGAATACGAAGGACGGACCCTGCGCGAGAATCTGGGCCTGCCGCGGCCCAAAAATCAGTTTTTCGAGGGGTAATCGGGCCGGAATCGGCACGATTTCGGCCGGAAATCCTTGACTTCCCACGGTTTGTGGCTAGTTTCCCGGCCAAACGCGGGCCGATTTGGCCGGCTCCCGATACCCTTCATTTTCGAGGATTTGCACATGGCCAAAGCGGTCACCATCAAGGTCAAGCTCGTGTCGACCGCCGACACCGGCTTCTATTACGTCGCCAAGAAGAATTCGCGCACCATGACCGACAAGCTGGTCAAGAAGAAGTACGACCCGGTCGCGCGCAAGCACGTCGAGTTCAAGGAAGCCAAGATCAAGTAAGATCGCCTGCTTCTGACGTTTCAAACGGGGCCTCACGGCCCCGTTTTTGCTTTGTAGCCATGCGTCATCCCTCATGTCTTTCGGGCAAGTCCCGGACGCAGGGCTCACATGATCGCGAGCTTGGACGAAGGAAACGTCGGCGGCTACTCGGTCGCCTACGGCCGCGAGGACACGTACTTTCCGGTCTATGTCACCGCCGCCCTCGCCGCGATCTTCCTGACCGCGACCTGGATCACAAGCGAGATTTATTGGCTGGCGCTGGCGGCGGCAGCCGGCGGCTTCACCTACTACAACATCCCGCTGCTGGAGGCCGGACGGCCGACCATCGGCGCCAATCAGTACGGCATCTTCATCCAGGCCTTCGGATTGATCCGCTGGCGCGCCATCACGCGTATCGACCTCGTCGAGATCGCCGAGCGCGCGATGACCGTCCACGAGTTGCAGATCGCACTGAGCGGGCCGCTCGGCAGCGCGCTGGTGGCCGATTGGCGCAAGCGGCCAGCCTACCGGCTGTTGATGCGCCTGCCGTGGCGCATGGACCATCGTGGCGTGGTCCGAGTCAATCTCGAGCTATTCGACCGGACGCCTGACGAGATCCACCGGACGTTCCTCAGGATGTGGCGCTACTACCGGAGCTAGCCCTTGAACGCCTCATCACGCAGATGCGCATCCGCGATTTGCGCATCCGGATTGTGTGTGATGGTCATGAACCAAACCAGGCTGAAGAATAGCGACCACGCTGTGTTCCAATAGAACCAGTTCATGGGATCACCTCGAACAGCTTTGAACCGCACCGGCCGGCGAACATCGCCGGCCTTGCGGAACGCCGCCCAATCTACTGCACGACCTCGCCGTGCAGCGCGAGATCCAGCCCTTCCCGCTCGATATCCCGCGTCACGCGGAGCCCGACGAAGAGATTGATCACGAACAGGATGACCAGACTCACGACCGCATCATACACGAAGACGGTCGCGACGCCGATGCACTGATTGATGAACTGGCCGGGATTTCCCTCCAGAACGCCTGCCGTACCGCCATACTGCTCGACCGCGAACACCCCGGTCAGCAGCGCCCCGACGATGCCGCCGAGGGCATGGACGCCGAAGCAGTCCAGCGCGTCATCGTAGCTGAACATGCGCTTCAAGCCGGTGCATCCCCAGTAGCAGCAGACGCCGGCGGCGATCCCGATCGCGAAGGCGCCGACCGGCCCGACGAAACCGGAGGCCGGCGTGATCGCGACGAGGCCGGCAACGGCGCCCGAGCAGATGCCGACGACGGTCGGCTTGCCCTTCAATGCCCATTCCACCACCATCCAGGTGAAGCCCGCCACCGCCGTGGCGATCTGGGTCACCAGCATGGCCATGCCCGCTTGCATTCCCGCCGTAACCGCGGAGCCGGCGTTGAAGCCGAACCAGCCGACCCACAGCAGCGACGCGCCGATGAAGGTCAGCACCATATTGTGCGCCGGTCCCGTCTCGACGCGCTTGCCGAGCATGATCGCGCACATCAGGCCGGCCACGCCGGCGTTGATGTGCACCACGGTGCCGCCGGCGAAATCGAGAACCTTGACATAGGCGGCGTCATTGCCCGCGGAGAAGATGCCGTCGGGTCCCCAGACCCAATGCGCGATCGGCGCGTAAACGAAGATCGCCCACAGCCCGATGAACCAGAGCATCGCGGAGAACTTCATCCGCTCGGCAAACGCGCCGGCGATCAGTGCCGGCGTGATGATAGCGAACGTCATCTGGAAGCAGATGTAGACGGCCTCAGGAATGGTCGCGGCAAGCGGATTGGGATTGCCGATGCCACCCTTGCCGATGTCGCTCAGGATGTCCTTGAGGAACATGCGGTCCAGGCCGCCAATAAACGGCGTGCCGGCACGAAACGCCAGGCTATAGGTCAGGACCGCAAACAGGATCGTGACCAGGCAGGTGACGGCGAAGCTGGTCATCACGGTGTCGCCGACATTCTTCTTGCGTACCATGCCGCCATAGAACAGGCCGAGCCCCGGCACGGTCATCATCAGGACGAGCGCGACCGACGTGAGCATCCAGGCGGTGTCGCCGGAATTCGGGGTGCACTTCTCGAGAATCTTGCCGCCGCAGGCTGGCGGCGCCGCCGCATCCTCAGCCAGCGCAAGGTCGCTGAACAGCAGGCAGAGGAAAGCCACCCCCAGCAGAGCCACCACGATTCTCACGAGGTTCCGGCGCGTGTAGGTCCCAGACTCCATCATCGTTCTCCCATCACAAGAAATGCTGGTGTTCGGAATGGGTGCAGCGCATTCGGGAACGCGACGTCGAAAGACGGCGCACGTTCGGTCATTGGGATGTCTCGAAGGGGCCCGCGAGGCGCAAGGACCTCGTGCTCGGCGGCGCGGCGAAGGCCGTGGTGCGCTGATCGCTGGAGAATGACGGCGACTAGCCTCATCGCGGCCAGCCCTTCCCATGAGTCCCCGGGCCGGAACCTCAGCGACGGCTTCCGGCTCGATTTCTAGCCAGATTCAATCAAGATTCGTGCCACCCATGCGCGCGGAGTAACACATTGAAGACGTTGCGACTTTAATGTGTCAACGGAACAGTTTCGCGCTCCATTGCACGTTCTCGCAGCAAGCCATCGATGTAAAAATAGGCAGCAACCGGCGACTGCCCACGCGCGGGGCAGTCGCTGGTTTACCGCCGGGGTCGGAAGCTAGGCGGTCTTGAGCAACGGCGGTTGCGCCGGCCGGATCAGCGCGAAGGCAACCTGGATGATGCCGCCGGCAAGACCGAGCGCGACGCCGATGCGCCAAGCCATGGTGTAGGAGCCGAGCGAATCGTAGATCAGCCCGCCGCCGTAAGCACCGAGGAAGCTGCCGATCTGGTGGCTCATGAAGGCAAGGCCCTGGATCATCGCCTGCCAGCGCAGCCCGAACGTCTCGGCCACCGCGCCCGCAACCAGCGGACCGACGCCCATCCAGAGGAAGCCCATGATGGCGCCGAACAGCAAGGTCGAGGAAGGCGTTGCCGGCAGCATGAAGTACCAGGCAAGCGCCAGCGAGCGCAGGATGTAGATGCCGCCGAGCAGCGCCAGCTTGTTCCAGCGCTGGCCGGCCCAGCCGAAGAACAGCGAGCCCAACACGTTGAAGCCGCCGATCATGCCGAGCGTCTGCGCGCTCAGCATCGGATCGAGCCCGCAGATCGCCAGATAGGAAGGCAGATGCGTGGTGAGGAAGACGAGTTGCATGCCGCAGACCAGATAGGCGCAGGTCATCACCACGAACGACGCGTTGCTGAACGCGGTCTTGGCCGCGGTCACCGCAGTGGCGTTGCCGATGTCGTCACCCGCGGGCTTCGGCAGCGGAATCTTGTCGACGCGGCCGGCGTACAGCGCCGCCGGGATCATGAAGACCGCGAGGATGACGAAACCGGCAAGTCCGACGCGCCAGCCGAAACCGTCATTGAGCATCTGCCCGATCGGCGCCGACAGCAGCGCGCCGAGCGAGCCCGCCGCGGAGACGATGCCGAGCACGGTCGAGCGCACCGTCTCCGGCACCGCGCACGCCGCGACCGACATCGCGATCGCATTCGCGGTGCAGGCGAGCGCGATGCCGATCAGCACACCGGCGCCGATCATGACGCTGACGAGCCCATGCGCCGTCGTCATCAGCACGAGACCGGCGATATAGGCCAGCGCGCCGATCACCATGATCGGGCGGAAGCCGTAGCGCACCGTCATCGCACCGGCGACCGGCTGCAGAAAGCCCCAGGCGAGGTTCTGCACGGCAAGCGCCAGCGTGAAATGCGACACCGAGATACCGATGTCGAGGGTCAGCGGCTGCAGGAAGATGCCGAGACTTTGTCGCAGCCCCATGCTCAGCGTGAGCATGATGGAGGCACCGATCAGAATGGGAAGCGTGGGACGCAGGACCTGCAGCAGGGGCATTGTTTTTGTTCTCCCATAACGGCGCGGCACGCGCGCCACGGCCTGCGATTCACGCATGTTTTGGTTACACAGACCTGTGTACTTAGGCTATACAGGGAGCCAACTGTCAAGCGAAGAGGATCACGGCCGGCGCATGGCTTCCCCGCCTCCCAAACAGACCATGAAAGAGCGGATCCTCGAGACCGCCGACAGACTGTTCTACCTTCAGGGCATTCGCGCCATCGGCGTCGACGCCATCGCGGCCGAGATCGGCATCAGCAAGCGCACGCTCTACAATCACTTCCCGTCGAAGGACGCCCTGATCGAGGCCTATCTGCAGCGCCGCTTCGTGCAGCCCCGCCCTTCCCACAAGCCGCCGGCCGAGCAGATTCTCGCGACTTTCGATTCGCTGGAGCGGCGTTTTGCGGCGAAGGATTTTCGCGGCTGCCCATTCGTCAACGCGGTCGCCGAGCTCGGTCCCGACGACGAGGACCGTACGTTCCGAAATATCGCGGTCGCCTTCAAGGAAAGCCGCCGGCTCTGGTTTCGGGATCTGCTGCTGCAACTCGGCGTCGCCGATGCCGAGGGACTAGCGACCCAGCTCACGCTGCTGGTCGACGGCTCGATCGCGCAGGACCTGGTGCGCGACGATCCCGCGATGGCACGCGCAGCCAGGGAAGCCGCCCGCGTGCTGCTGGCGAATGCCGGCGTCAAGGTCGAAAGCTCCGCGCCCGCGGACAAGAGACGCCCTGGATAAATCCCGGTTGCATACACAAGTCCGGTTTGGTTGTTAGCATTGGCGGCATGCGACGGCATCCCGACCGGATATTCCGTCCGGCGAGATTGACGGCGACCGCGCGACAGCCTGCGGCACAACAGGGGAGCGACCATGGAAGATCTTGACGTGACGGCCACCGGCTACGATTTCGCGCCGGCGCGCGCCGCCATGCAGCGCTATGTCGACAACGATCTCTTGTCCGGCATCTCCTGGACGGTTCTGGTCGGGCGCGACATCGCCGACACCGGCTGCGTCGGATGGGCCGACAAGGAAGCGCAAACGCCGCTGCGCACCGACCACATCTTCCGGGTGTTCTCCAACACCAAGCTGATCACGTCCTGCGCGGCGCTGCTGTTGTTCGAGGACGGCCGCTTCCGGCTCGACGATCCGATCGAGACCTACATCCCGCAACTCGGAAACCGGAAAGTGCTGCGGCCGGGCGCGACGTCGATCGACGACACCGAGCCGGCGCAGCGGTCGATCACGATCCGCCAGTTGCTGAGCCACAGCGCCGGCTTGAGCTACGGCTTCTTCGATCCCGGCACGGTCATCTTCAAGGCGCTGAACGAGCGCGGAGTGCACAATCCCAATGCGACCCTGGCTCAGATGGTGGATGTGCTGGCCGATCTGCCGCTGATCTATCAGCCGGGTACGTCGTGGGAATACTCGCTCGCGATCGACGTGATCGCACGCCTGGTGGAAGTCGTCAGCGGCCAGCGCTTCGACAATTTCATCAAGGACCGTATCCTCGATCCGCTCGGCATGGTCGATACCGGTTTCGTCGTTCCCGAACAGGATCAGGGTCGCCTCGTCGCATATTACGCCGGCGCGGATCTCATGGAGCCGATGAAGCCGGGCCTCACCCGCACTGACAATGCGCCCTTCCCCGGCGCCTATCTGCGCCCGATCGCGAGGCTCAATGGCGGCGGCGGCCTGGTCTCGACGCTGCCCGACATGGTCGCGCTGATCCGCAGCCTGCTGCCGGGCGGACCGACGCTGCTGAAGCCGGACACCATCGCGGCGATGATGTCCAACCAGTTGCCCGCAGGACAATGGATCCGCTTCGCGATGATGGGCGAACAGCCCGGCAAGGCGCATGGGCTTGCCGGCGGTCTGATCCTCACCCCCTCACCGATCGATCATCCCGATGCGGCCGGTGAATTCTACTGGGGCGGCGTCGCGGGCACGCAGTGGTGGATTTCGCCGAAGACGGGCATCGCCGGCGTCATGATGGCGCAGCGCCAGATGGCGTTCGTCCATCCGTTCTCGTTCGAGTTCAAGCGGCTGGCCTATGACGCGGTGAAGCGCGGGCGGTAGGTTTATCTACCCTGGGTCACCCGCGAAAGCGGGTGACCCAATATCCCAGGGGCATTGACTCTTGAAACGAGAGGCCTCGGCGTACTGGATACCCCGCTTTCGCGGGGTATGACGATCGATGATACTGGGAGCGTGACGCGCGTTACGCCGCGGCAGCGACCACGCGGTTGCGGCCGTCGTGCTTGGCGCGATAGAGCGCGGTATCGGCGCGCTTGAGCACGTCGATGACCTGTTCGCCCTTGCGCTCCAGCGTGGTGAGCCCGATCGAGATCGTGACCGTGATCCGTTTGCCGCCCTTGTCGACGGCGAACGGCTCGCCCGCGATCGAGCGGCGCAAGCGCTCGGCGACCATGCCGGCGACATGCAGATCGGTCTCGGGCATCACGATCACGAATTCCTCGCCGCCATAGCGGCAGGCGAGATCGATGCCGCGGATCGACTTGCGGATGCGAACGGCGAATTCGCGCAGCACGTCGTCGCCGGCATCGTGGCCGTAGGTGTCGTTGATCGCCTTGAAGTAGTCGATGTCGAGGATCATCAGCGCCAGCGGCTTGCCGCGGACCGAGGCCTGCTCGGCGAGCGTCGCGAGATGGCTCTCCATGTAGCGCCGGTTATTGAGGCCGGTCAGCGCATCGGTGATCGCCATCTCGATCGAGTTCTGCACATTGTCGCGCAGATGATCGGTGTAGCGGCGGCGGCGGATCTGGGTGCGCGCCCGCGCCAGCAGTTCGTTCTTGTCAACCGGGCGCAGCAAATAGTCGTTGACACCGATCTCGAGCCCGCGCATCAGCCGCGTGTTGTTGTCGGCATCCGAGATCGCAAGGATCGGGACCTGGCGCGTCCGCTCCAGCGAGCGGGCCTGGCTGCACAGCCGCAGGCCATCGAAATTGTCGAGGCTGAGCGACACGATCAGCAGATCGTAATTGCCTTCGGCGGCGTGGAACAGCGCTTCCGACGGATTGGTCTCGACGTCGACGGTGTGTTCGGCGGAAAGGATCGGCGCCAGCTTCTCGTAGGACGACGGGCGGTCGTCGACCAAGAGGATGCGGCCGCCGGTGCCCTTGTCGGCGATCGCACTGCGCTCCGGCGCCTGCATGCCGATCTCGAGCGAGGTGATGGCGCGCATCCGCAGCTCGTCGGTCATCATCTTCAGCCGCGTCAGCGAGCGCACGCGCGCGATCAGCACGACGTCGGATACCGGCTTGGTCAGGAAATCATCGGCGCCGGATTCGAGTCCGCGCACGCGATCGGCCGGACTGTCGAGCGCGGTGACGATCACCACCGGAATGAAATGCGTCGCCGGATTAGACTTCAGCCGGCGGCAGACCTCGAAACCGTCCATGTCAGGCATCATGACATCGAGCAGGATGATGTCACATTCGGCGCGCGCGCAGATTTCCAGCGCCTCGGTCCCGTTTGAAGCGGTCAGCACATCGAAATATTCGGCCGACAGGCGGGCTTCCAACAGCTTGACGTTCGCCGGAACGTCGTCGACGACGAGGATACGCGCGGACATTGCACCACAACTCCCCTATCCGATAAAGCGTCGGACAGTCTCAATAAATTTGCCGACCGAGATCGGCTTGGACAAATAGGCTTCGCAGCCGCCCTCGCGGATGCGTTCTTCGTCGCCTTTCATGGCGAAGGCGGTGACCGCGACCACCGGAATCGTGCGCAGATCGGGATCGTCCTTGATCCAGCGCGTGACCTCGAGGCCGGAAACCTGGGGCAGTTGAATATCCATCAGGATGAGGTCGGGGCGCAGCTTGCGGACGAGATCGAGCGCTTCGAAGCCATTGCTGGTGCCCGAAGTCTGATAGCCATGCGCTTCCAACAGATCGCGAAAGAGCTTCATGTTGAGCTCATTGTCCTCCACGATCAGGACGGTTTTGGCCATCCCGTCCCTCCCAAACCCAGGAGACGGGCCCTGCTGCGGCACCTCACGCACCGCGCTCGGGACGCGTCGAAAATGTGAATTCAAACTAGCGCCAGAATCGCTCTAACCCGTTAACCCGAAAGTCCAACTTCCGCAGCGTGGTTTCCGTTGCTTGAACACACGCGGAAGACTCGGGCATGATGGGCCTCTCAATAGAGACCATAAGTTAACGGAAAGGCAAACCGACGCGTTGAAAAAGCCTGTTCACAACCCGCGGGAAGTCGCTGAAATCGTTGCGATTCAGGCGCTCGGCTTCATTGCCGGCGATCCCGAGCGGCTGGGCCTGTTCCTGGCCGAAACCGGAATCGGTCCGGAGACGCTGCGGAACGCGGCGTCCAATCCTCAATTTCTTGCGAGCGTGCTCGATTTCGTGATGCGCGACGATGCGACCGTGAAGGCATTCGCCGCCGCCTCCGAATTGCACCCGACCAACATCGCGGCCGCCCACCAGGCGCTGGGTGACCCGAGATGGGAGCGCGACGTGCCGTGACGACGGCAGCGGCAGCGCCCGACGGCCCCCTCAGTTTCTGCCGAGACTGCCTCGGTGATCTCGACATCAAGGTGAAGCGATGCAGCCATTGCGGCTCGCCTCGGCTGGTGCGTCACCGCACCCTGCCCGCGCTGGCGCTGGCGCATATCGACTGCGACGCGTTCTATGCGACGGTCGAGAAGCGCGACAATCCTGAGATCGCCGACCGCCCCGTCATCATCGGCGGCGGCAAGCGCGGCGTGGTGTCGGCGGCTTGCTACATCGCGCGCACCTATGGCGTCCGCTCCGCGATGCCGATGTTCAAGGCGCTGGAACTCTGCCCCGACGCGACCGTGATCCCGCCCGACATGGCGAAATATGTCCGGGTCGGGCGCGAGGTGCGCCAGGCGATGCAGGCGCTGACGCCGCTGGTCGAGCCGCTGTCGATCGACGAGGCGTTCCTCGATCTCTCCGGCACGCAGCGCGTCCACGGCATGATCCCCGCCAAGGTGCTCGCCAAATTCGCCCGCGAGGTCGAGCGCGACATCGGCATCACGGTGTCGGTCGGGCTGTCCTGCAACAAGTTCCTCGCCAAGATCGCTTCCGACCTCGACAAGCCGAGGGGCTTTGCGGCGCTCGACCAGGACGAGGCGCGCGAGATGCTGGCGAGCAAGCCGGTCGGCTTCATCTACGGCGTCGGCCCCGCGACGCAGGAGAAGCTCGTGCAGCGCGGCTTCCGCGTCATCGCCGATTTGCAGCGCGCCGACGAGAACGAGCTGATGAAGCAGTTCGCCAGCGAAGGCCGCAGGCTGTGGCGGCTGGCGCGCGGCATCGACGACCGCAGCGTGGTGCCCGACCGCGGCGCCAAGACCATTTCGAGCGAGACCACCTTCGAGACCGACATCCGCGACTTCGCGACGCTGGAAAAGCTGCTCTGGAAGCTGTCGGAGAAAACCTCGACGCGGCTGAAGAGCAGCGACCTCTCCGGCTGCACCATCACGCTGAAACTGAAGACCGCTGATTTCCGCCAGCGCACCCGTTCGCAATCGATCCAGACGCCGACCCAATTGGCCGCAAAGATCTTTGCGGTGACGCGCGAGATGCTGGCCAGGGAGATCGACGGCACCGCCTTCCGCCTGATGGGTGCCGGCGTCAGCGCGTTGCGCCCGGGCGCGCAGGCCAACGATTCCGATATGCTCGACCGCCGCTCGGCCCACGCCGAACGCGCGATGGACAATCTGCGCAAGAAGTTCGGCAGTGCCGCGGTGATCCGGGGCATTGCCTATGAGGGGCCGGCGAAGAGCGCGGAAGATTGACTGTCACCGGACGTCATCCTGAGGTGCGAGCGGAGCGAGCCTCGAAGGATGCGTGGCAAGTCCCGGGCCGTTCATCCTTCGAGACGCCGCTTCGCGGCTCCTCAGGATGACGGTTGCTTCAGCCGCGCCGTGACATTCCTCAATCCGCGACCGCCACCGCCTCGATCTCGATCAGCCATTCCGGCGCCGCGAGCGCGGTGACGCCGACCAGCGTGGAGGCCGGCGGCTCCATGCCCTCGAAGAACGCCGAGCGCGCCTTGCCGATGATCGGGCGCAGCTCCGGCTTGTAGCCGACGACGAAGGTCGTGATCTTGACGATGTTGGAATAGCTGGCGCCCGCGGCCTTCAGCGCCAGGCCGAGGTTCTGCATCACCTGCGTCGTCTGCGCGGCGAGATCGCCGGCGCCGACCACCCGGCCCTCCTCGTCGGTGGACACCTGCCCCGAAACGTAGATCGTGCGCGCGCCCGAGGCGACCACGACGTGCGAGTAGGCCGGATTGTGATGCAGGCCGCTGGGACGAAGATGGTCTGATTTGCTCATGATGTGCCTCCCTGACACCTGTGTTTCGGGAAGCGTACTCGTCTCGGGTGGTTCAGGCCAGAGGCGGTTTCACAAGCTGCGCAGGCTTGCTGTCGTCCCCGCGAAAGCATGCGAAAGCGGGGACCCATAACCACCGAAGGTGATTATTGCGCGACGCTGGGGCCACAGTCCCTTCAACAACTCGGCCCTGTGGTTATGGGTCCCGGGTCGCGCTTCGCTTGCCCGGGACGACGGCTGTGTATGTCGAGAAGATCAGCCCTCACTTGCAGGGCTTGGTGTCCCTGACGTCGAACTTGTCGAGCGCGCCGGAGATCACGAAATCGTTGTAGTCCAGCACCAGCGCGCGGGAAACGCCGTTCTCGTAGAGCTCGAATGACATCGCGTAGACCGGCGTCTGCTCGCCGTCCTTGGCGCGCGCGTCGCTGTCATAATAGCTCACCGTCACCGGCCAGCGCGTCATGGTCTTCATTGCATCGCTCGCCGTCGACGGATCGGGCGATGACGGCGCGCGGTCGCCGGCGATCGGCCGGCCGATCACAGTCAGCGTGTTGTAGATCTTCTCGCCGTTGTCGGAGCCGTCATAGACGGTCTGCTCGAGCACCGATTTGCCGTCGCGGGCGGCGGCGATGATGTGCTGGATCTGCTCGGTCGGGAACACGATCTTGCCGTCGATATTGAAGGTCTTCTTCACCGGCTGGGTGAGCTTCACCGTGATATGATCGCCGACCCGCTCGGCGATGCCGTCGACCGGCGCCGAGTCACCGTCGTTCATCCTTGTGTCGATCTTGAAGCGGTAGCTCTTGCCCGACGCGTCCTCCCAGGACGAGGAACGTAAATCCGACAGCGTCACCTTGCCCTCGCCGCTGTCGAGCTCGGACACCTGGCGGAATTCGGAGGTGTAGCCTTCGCAGGAATTGCCGGAGAAATTGTACAGGATGCGCCCGCGCGCATCGCTGACCGAATTGGAGCCGCGCGATTTCACCAGGCTGAGATCGTACAGCGCCTGATGCGCGAGAAACGGCCCGCTGGCCGCAGCGGCAGCGGACCCCTGAACCAGACCGGATCCTGCGGCAACGGCGATCGTGAGCACCAGGACACGCAACGGGATCCGAAACGGCAGGGTCATGGTCTTTCCTCGTGGAGGCAGGGATTCGCCACAATAATGACGGTCGTATTGCGCCGCAACTGGGGCAAGTCTGACAAAAAATCCATCTCGGCGCCAAAGGTGCCGCCGTTTTCAGCAACTTTCGGTGCGATTCCGCGCGCCACGGCGCACGGCCTTCACTTTCCCGTCGCTTGCAACCGGCGGCCCGATGCGCGAAACAAACCCGGCCCTGACCGCGTTTCAGGCTTCGTGCAAATCCAATTGGGGGACAAAGATGGCGGGTACCGTCGAACAAAAACTGGCGTCACAGGGCATCACACTTCCCGAGCCGACCTCCCCGGTCGCGAACTATGTCCCCTTCGTCCGCAGCGGAAACCTGCTGTTCGTCTCGGGCCAGGTCTGCTTCAACGCCGAAGGCAAGCTGATTGCCAAGGGCAAGCTGGGGGCCGGCGTCACGCTCGAGCAAGGCGTCGCCGCGGCGCGGGGCTGCGCGATCAATCTGCTGGCGCAGATCAAGGCCGCGCTCGGCGACCTCGACAAGGTCGTGCGCGTGGTGCGGCTCGGCGGCTTCATCAACTCGGCACCGGATTTCTTCGACGGACCGAAGGTCCTGAACGGCGCGTCCGACCTGATGGTTGCGGCATTCGGCGACAAGGGACGCCATGCCCGTACCACCGTCGGCGTCGCCTCGCTGCCAGCGGATGCCGCGGTCGAGGTCGAAGGCGTGTTCGAAGTCTCCTGATCGATGCGCGCACCTGATTGGCTGACGAAGCGGCCGATCGCCCATCGCGGCCTGCATGATGCCGCACGCGGCGTCATCGAGAACATGCCGGCCGCGGCCAACGCCGCGGTATCAGGCAATTTCGCCATCGAATGCGATATCCAGCTCAGCGCCGACGGCGAGGCGATGGTGCATCACGACGATGCCCTCGGCCGCCTCACCGAGGGTTCGGGGTTGCTGGCGTCCAAGACCGCGGCCGAGCTGAAGGCGGTCAGGTTCAAAGATACGTCCGAGCAGATGATGACGCTCGGCGATCTCTGCACGCTGGTCGCCGGCCGCGTGCCGCTGGTGATCGAGGTGAAGAGCCATTTCGACGGCGACCGCAAGCTGGTCACCCGGATGGCCGAGGTGCTGTCGTCCTATCCGGGTCCGGTGGTCGGCATGTCCTTCGATCCCGACCAGGTGCTGGCGCTGCGCGAGATCATGCCGGACCTGCCGCGCGGCATCACCGCCCAGCGCAGCTATAACGACGGTTACTGGGACAAGCTGACCCCGGCCCAGCGCGACGGCATGCTCTACCTGCGCCACGGCTTCCGGACCGCGCCGCATTTCGTCGCCTTCTGGGTCAACCAGCTCCCGGCGCCGGCGCCCTGGATCGCCCGCAATCTGTTCGGCTGCCCGCTGCTGGCCTGGACCGTACGCACGGCGGAACAGCGCGAGCGCGCGGCGCGTTTCGCCGACCAAATGATTTTCGAGGGGTTCGTGCCGGGAACCTGACATGTCCCAGGCTGGCCCTTTGCAGTCTTGAACTCGTCGCTGCAACGCACGATGTTGGCAAGGGTTGGTTGGTCAAGCGTTGGTCGTCATCGGCGATGGCGGAATGCGGAGCATGATCCGGAAGTGGAGCCAGCTGTTCCGGAAAGATCATGCTCAAACGAGGCACCGGTCTTCATTCTCGATGGCGTCGTCTGAAATCACCCTGGAGGCTGTAGCTGACGTCGGCGCCATTCCGGCCGCCGAATGGGACGCCTGCGCCAATCCTAAGGCAGACGCGGGCAGCATTCACAACCTCGATACGCTGGCCTCGCCCGGTTCCGCAGGCGATTGCCAGGCCACCGCAGGTTCAAGCTATAACCCCTTCGTTTCCCATGCCTTTTTCGCTGCCGCCGAGGCCTCCAATTCGGCCTGCCCGCGGACCGGCTGGGGGCCGCGGCATCTGGTGGCGAAACTCGACGGCCGGATCGTCGGCATCGTCCCGTGCTATCTGAAATCGCACTCGCAGGGCGAATACGTGTTCGACCGCGGCTGGGCCGAGGCCTATCACCGCGCCGGCGGCAGCTACTATCCGAAGCTGCAGGTCTCGGTTCCCTTCACGCCGGCGACCGGGCCGCGGCTTCTGATCCGGGACGGCGTCGACCGCGAGGTGATCGGCTCGGCCTTGGCGCGCGGCCTGCGGGCGCTTTGCAACGCCACCGAGGCCTCCTCCGTGCACGTCACCTTTGCCCGCGAGGATGAGGCCAGGTTCCTTGGCGCGCACGGCTTCCTGCAGCGGACCGACCAGCAGTTCCACTGGCACAATCGCGGCTACAAGACCTTCGACGACTTTCTCGGCTCGCTGAACTCGCGCCACCGCAAGGGCATCAAGCGCGAACGCCGCGAGGCGCTTGCTGCCGGGATCACCATCCACTGGCTGACCGGGTCTGATATCACCGAGGACGCCTGGGACGCGTTCTTCGAGTTCTACATGGAGACCGGCTCGCGCAAATGGGGCCGGCCGTATCTGACCCGGCAGTTCTTCTCGCTGATCGGCGAGAGCATGGCGCGCGACGTGCTGCTGGTGATGGCCAAGCGCAACGGCCGCTGGATCGCGGGTGCGATCAATTTCATCGGCTCGGATACGCTGTTCGGCCGCAACTGGGGCGCGATCGAGCACCACCCGTTCCTGCATTTCGAGGTCTGCTACTATCAGGCGATCGATTTCGCGGTTCAGCGCGGGCTCAAGGTGGTCGAGGCCGGCGCGCAGGGCGAGCACAAGCTGGCGCGCGGTTACCTGCCGCAGACCACCCACTCGGCCCATTTCATCGCCGACCCCGGGCTGCGCCGGGCGATCGCCGATTACCTCAGGCGCGAGCGCGATTATGTCGCCGAGGTCGGCCGCGAGCTCACCGAGGCCGGTCCGTTCCGGAAGACCGTCGACGACGACGCTTGACGTTTGGCTCGTGACCCGGACATTAGCCTTCTAATAAAAACTTGAGGAGCCGCCGCCATGCCCGCCGCCTACGACAACAACAACCCCTTCGCAAAGATCCTGCGCGGCGAGTTTCCCTGCTACAAGGTCTACGAGAACGAGCACGTGCTCGCCTTCCTCGACATCATGCCGCGCTCGCCCGGGCACACGCTCGTGATCCCGAAGGCCCCTGCCCGCAACATCCTCGACGTCACGCCCGACGACTACGCCCATGTCGCGCGCGCCGCGCACAAGATCGCCGCCGCCAGCATGAAGGCGTTCGAGGCCGACGGCATCACCGTGCAGCAGTTCAACGAGCCCGCCGGCGGCCAGGTCGTGTTCCATCTGCACATGCATGTGATGCCGCGCAAGGACGGCATAGCCCTGCTGCCGCCCGCGAGCGTCAAGGAGGACGGCAAGGTGCTGGAGGCGAATGCGGCAAAACTGATCGCGGCGTTGAAATAGGTCGCCTCTCACCTCGTCATTCCGGGGCGCGCCTCTTGGCGCGAGCCCGGAATCCATTTCACCGTGAAACGCGCGGCCTGATGGATTCCGGGTTCGATGCTTCGCATCGCCCCGGAATGACGATTGAGAGAATTACTCCGTCTCGAAATCGCCCGGCTGCGGCGGGGCCGGCGGGGTGAACTCGCAGCGGTCGGGCTTGACGTCGATCAGCGGTGTCTCGTCGAGGCAGTCGAGGCCGCGCACCAGGATGACATTGCCTTCGACGCCGACCAGCTTGACGATCGAGGTGCCGATCGGGTTCGGCCGCACCGGCGAGCGCAGCGAGAAGGTGCCGCGGGTGTTGCCGTTGTTCTTCGGGCTTTGCAGCACGATGTCGCGGCGCGAGTGGTGCAGCCAGTACAGCACTTCGAGGTTCGAGTAGAAATCGACGCCCTTGATCGCGGCGACCCAGGGCTCGAAGATCTCGAGCTGGCACACCGGGCCGTCATGCCGCCCCTGCCGCGGCGTCGCCAGCCGCGAGGTCCAGGGCGTGCGGATGCGGCCGATGAAGACCAGCCCGGCGTCGCGCGCCGTCGGCATGTCGACGGCGACCTCGCCCTGGCGCAATTCCATTTCACGTACCATGTGTCAGTCCAGCGATATGTTCAGCGTCTTGACCACTTCAGCCCACCGCGCGCGATCGGTATCGACGAATTTGTCGATCTCCGCCTGGCTTTTCGCGCGCAGCGGCGGGAAACCGATTCTGACCAGCGAAGCGCGGAACGCCTCGTCGTTCAAGGCCCGGTCGAGGCTCGCCTTGATCTTGCCGGCGATCTCGTCAGGCACTTTCGACGGCGCAGCGATACCATACCAGACGCTGACCGCATAATCCGGATAGCCGCTCTCGGCGATCGTCGGCAGATCGGGCAAGTCCGGAATGCGCTCGGCCGAGCTGACGCCGAGCGCGCGCAGCATGCCTGACTTGACCGGCGGCAGCGCGGTGCCGAGCGTGTCGAACATCAGCTGGATGTTGCCCGACAGCAAATCCTGCAGCGCGGGCCCGGCGCCCTTGTAGGGCACATGGGTCATCTCGACACCGGCCATCTGCTTGAACATCTCGCCGGCAAGGTGAACCGTGCCGCCGGTGCCGGCCGAGCCGAAATTGAGCTTGCCGGGATTCTTCTTGGCGTAGGCGACGAACTCCGCGATCGTCTTTGCGGGCACCGACGGATTCACCTCCATGATCATCGGCGCGTCCGTGATGACAGACAACAGGCGGAAATCCCTGGCGGGATCGTAGGGCAGCTTCTTGTAGAGCACCGGGTTGAGCACGAAGATCGAGGCTGCCGTCACGAACAGCGTGTAGCCGTCGGGATCGGAGCGCGCGACCGCCTCGGCGCCGATCGCACCTTGCGCGCCGGCCTTGTTCTCGACCACCACCACCTGCTTGAGATCGCGCCCGAGATATTCACCGACGATGCGGCCGAGCACGTCGGTCGGCCCGCCTGCGGCATAGGGCACGACGAGCTTGATCGGACGGGTCGGGTAATCGGCGGCCCACGCCGGGAACGCCGCCGCCAGCAACGCTGTCAGAGCAACAATGAAGAGCGATGATGCGCGCCGCCGCATGCCGTTTCCCCGTTGTCTTGTTGTTGGGGAGCGAGAGTAACGGATAATGCGGTCGCCGCAATCAGCCGAGCCAGTATTTACCTGACAGCATCACGATTTCGCCAACGATCACGCCGGCGAAGATCGACTTCCGTGCCAGCATGAACACGATGAATCCCGCTGCGACGGCGCCGTAGCGCAGCCAGTCCGGCACGCTTGCGAGCGCACCCGGTGGCTGCACCACGATCTGCGCGATGATGCCGGCGAGGATTGCGGTAGCGACCGCCCTCACCCAGACCAGCAGCTCGGAATTCTCGTCGATGCCGCCGCCGAACCACAGGCCGAGCATGCGCCAGATCTGGTTGGGAATGACGCCTGCGACGAACAGGATCGCGAGCGCGTGCCAATCGCCGATCAAGGTGCTCATGCGCGCGCCCGCACGATGCCCGCCCGCGCCCGGTGCACGGCATAGGCGATGGTTCCCGCGACCACGCCGCTGACCAGGATGTCGACGCCGCTGTTGAGCAGCGCGGCCAGCGGAAACAGCAACAGCCCGAGAACCAGCGCGACGACGTCGGCGAGCTCGCGGCAGTTGCGCGCGGTGGAGAACAGGAAGGCCAGCGGCGTCAGCATCAGCATGCCGGCGGCGAGCAGCGGCGTCAGGTTGGCCGCGAGCGTGTAGCCGATCGTGTTGGCGATCAGGCAGACCGAAACCAGCCCGAGGCCAAGTCCGTGGATGAAGGCAATCCGCCGGTTGCGCGGCACCTGCGGCAGGAAGCGGAAGCATTCGACCCACAGCGTCACGGCGGTAAGATGCGCCACCAAGATGAGATGCCGCCGCTTGGTCTGCTCCGTGCGCATCAACGGCAGCACCGAGACCACCATCGGAAACAGCCTGATCGCGCTGACGGTGACCGCGATCGCCGATTGCAGCACGGTGGCGCCGGAGCCGAGCGTCGTGATCACGATGATCTGCGCAGGCCCCGCCCACACGAACGCGGTGCTCGCCAGGGTCCAGCCCAACGAGAAGCCGGAATCATGCGCCAGCGCGCCGATGCCGAGATAGGTCGCAAACAGCACCAGGGTGAGCACCGTCGCGCCGATCGACCGCGCGCCCCACAGGAAGGCGCGGAACGAGGTCTGCCATTGCGGAGAATCGAGCGGAGGAAGCGCCACGGGGAGCCGGTTGGTTTTGCAATCGCGGCGGCTTAGGGCTGATGAAGCTGAGGGTCAACCAAGTGACGACACAGCACTGGTATGCAGTAGCCCGGATGAAGCGCCAGCGAAATCCGGGGCCGCTCTTGCATGAGGTGAGAGCTCTCCCGGATTGCGCTGCGCTCCATCCGGGCTACGGGATCTACGCAATCACGCCCGGTTCTTCAGCACGAAGCATGCCCCGCCCGCCTTGCGGATGCGGTTGCAGAGGCCGTCGGCCTCGGGGCGCGTGTCGGCGCCGATGCGCACCTGGTAGAAGGTCGCGCTGCCGCGGGTGCGTAGCCGCGAACCGAGCAGGCTCGGATCCTGATCGCCGATCACGGCCGACAGCCGCTTCATGGCGCGGGCATACATCGCGAGCGCCTTGTCGCGGCTGAAGCCGGCGGCGAGCTGCACGCCCCACAGCTTCGCCGCCGACAGCGTGACGTGCTGCTCGAGGCCGGCCACGAACGGGTTGGGCGCGCGCTTCAGCAATGCCATCAGCTCGCGGCAACTCCTGGCCGGCGGACGCTCCGGCATCTTGCCGTTGTTGCGGGCGGCAGCGGCCCAGTCGTCGACGCTCGAGCCGGTGATCGCGGAGACGTAGTTGCGCGTCTCCTGCGGCATGTATCCGGTGCCGGCGAGCCAGTCCTGAATCCGGCGCGGGCCGGCATTGTAGGCGGCCGCCGCGAGACCGAGATTGCCGAACTGGTTGCGCAGCTCGCTCAGGAATTCGGCTGACTTCGGCAGCGCCTGGACGGGATTGAACGGATCAAGAAGCCCGCGCTCGTTCGCCGTTCCCGGCATGAACTGCGCGATGCCCTGCGCGCGCTGGCCACTCCGGGTCATCGGACCGACCGCGTCGGCCTGGAAGCGGCTCTCCTGCCAGATCACGCGGGCGAAGAATTCGAGCGGCAGATCGTTGGCGCGCGCCGCCGACTCGATCATCAGGCACATCGCCTCGCGGGTGTCGCTCTCGCGCGCGTCGTCCGCGGGCTTGTCGGTTGCCGCCGCTGGCTTCTCGGCGGGCGCCGCAGGCGCGTCTGCCGGAGGTGCCGCAGGCTTCGCGGACGAGGGTGCGGTCTGCTCGCCCGGCGGTGGCGCAGGCTGCTCAGGCGCCGCCACGGGCTTCTCGGCAGGCTTGTCCGCAGGCGGCGCCGCCGGCTGCTCGGCACCCGGCGGCGTTGTCGGGGCTGCGGCAGGCGCGTCCTCCGCGCCGGCGCCGGCCGGCGACACCAGCAACACCAGCGTGATCCATGCGGCGCAACGACCTGTTCGCATCGCAAATCTGTTCCCGTGCAGCGCGGCTTGACACCGCAAGCTCGTGGTCTAGCTATGGACGGAAATGATGGCGCGCAAAAGGGAGCGCAAAATGGCCGCAGCCTCGGACGACCAGACCGGCTTTGCCCCCGACGACGATGCCCCGATCGGCTACATGAAGCGGACCCGCGATTATTATGCGGCGATCGGCTACACCACCCCCTACCGCTGGGCCCATTACACCTCCGCCCCGTTCCAGCCGCTCAAGAAGCCGCTGAACCAGTCCCGCGTCGCCCTCATCACGACGGCGGCACCGTTCGATCCGGTCAAGGGCGACCAGGGTCCCGGCGCTAAATACAATGGCGGGGCCAAGTTCTATTCGGTTTATGACGGCGACACGTCGAAACAGCATGACTTAAGGATTTCGCACATCGCCTATGACCGCACCCACACCACGGCGACCGACAGCGGCACCTGGTTCCCCCTGGCGCAACTCAAGCGCCTTGCCGTGGCCGGCAGGATCGGCGAAGCCGCGCCGCGCTTCTTCGGCGCCCCGACCAACCGCAGCCACCGCGTCACCATCGAGACCGACGCGCCCGAAATCCTCAGGCGCTGCCGCGACGACAAGGTCGACGCCGCGGTGCTGGTGCCGAATTGCCCGGTCTGCCACCAGACCGTCAGCCTGGTGGCGCGGCATCTCGAGGCCAACGGCATCCCGACCGTCGTGATGGGCTGCGCCAAGGATATCGTCGAGCACGCCGCGGTGCCGCGTTTCCTGTTCTCCCGACTTCCCGCTCGGCAACTCCGCCGGCAAGCCGCACGACGAGGCCTCGCAGGCGCTCACGCTGGAGCTCGCCCTGCGCGTGCTGGAATCCGCGCCCGGTCCACAGACCACGGTGCAGTCGCCATTGCGCTGGAGCGAGGATGCATCCTGGAAGCGCGACTACAGCAACGCGGACGCGCTCAGCGCCGACGAACTGGCGCGCCTGCGCCGCGAGTTCGACGCGCAGAAGGAGATCGCCAAGGGCCTGCGCGTCGCGTAGCACGTGAGGCTCGGCGTTAAGCACAAGCGCTTACCCAACTCACGGTGTCATCGCCCGGCCTCGACCGGGCGATCCAGTATTCCAGAGACACCAGTCAGTCACTGAGAAGGTGCGGCGTACTGGGTCCCCCGGTCAAGCCAGGGGACGACAAAGGCAAAGCAAAATGCGCATGCTTGCTCTTTGAAGCAGGTTTAGCTCGGCTGCTCCGCCGCGACTTGCACCGCATTGAGCATCCCCGTCCGCTCGTGGCAGCCGAGATATTCGAAGAACTGCTCGTCGGCGGCCGCCACCGTGACCTCGTGATACAATCTGAGCTTTGCACTCGGCCCCAGCGTCGACAGATACTTCATCGCCGCGCCAAAAATCCTGACATGGGTCGGATGCGACTCCGCCCAGCGCTCCAGCGCCGCAAGGCTCTTCCACCAGCTCTGGCCATAGGACTTTTCGGTCAGCCGCCCCTCTGCATCGACGACGCGCATATAACGGTTGGCGTAGCAGCCGATCGGCACGCCCTCGTCGCGCAGGAAATCCATGCCCTCGCGCAGCACCGGCTCGACATCATCGAGATACATCTTGCGCTCCGACGCCTCGGTGTCGCTCCAGTCCTGTCCGGAGCGGATCAGGCACAGATTGTCATGCGCCACGACGCGAATCCGCGCACCGTCGCGGATCACGCGCGGATCGCCGCCCGGCGACATCGCGTCGGTCTGCGACAGCGGGATGCGGTCGCGCATGCCGCCCCAATAGGCGTGCTCCTGCACCTCGCCGCTCATGCCGTCGGCGAGCACGGCGACGCCCTCCGGCCGGCCAAGCGACGAGAACAGCGTCTCGTAGCGCGCAACATGCGGCCGCAGCACCTCGACGAAACGGCCGAGGCCATCGCCGGCGCTGCCGCCGGTCCAGGCCCCGCGCGCGCCCTCGAACCAGCCGTCGAAACGCCCGGCATCGTCCCAATAGGCAACCGAGACGATATTGGTGAAACCGGCCTGGTCGACATATTGCGCGCGGTCCCAATGTGTCGGGCCGTTGTCGCCGGCAAAGCGTTGTGCGATCTGCGCCAGCGCCTCGGCCACCGCGGCGGTCGGCTCGCCGCGAAACTGCACGCCGAAATACGCCATGATCACGCGTGCGACCGCGGGCTTGTGGCGCGCGACGAAGGACGGATATGGCGGCGCGTAGTCGTCGGGCACGCGACGGTGACGGGAGCGCGCCGTTTGCAGGTGGGATGGAATTGCGGATTCCATGGCAGTCGCCTCCGGTTGGATGTCGGTCAGTTCGCGGCCGCGTCGATCTCCTCAACACTGTCGAGCGGCAGCGCGAAATGCTCGACGCGCTTCGAGGGCTTCTTGTTTAGGAGCAGCCGCGTGACGTCCGGCCGCGAATAATGCCCGGCCGGATCGGCGGCGTTTTTCGCGATCCCGATCGCGCCGAGATCGATATCGGCAAGCAGCAGGCCTTCCTGCTCCGGCGGCAGCTTCTCGGCGATCGAGCTGCCGTCCGGCCCGTAGATCGCGGCGTGGCCGCCGCCGACATGCAGCAGCGCGTGCTTGTCGTCGCGGTCGCACATCTCATCGATCATCGCCTGCGAGACCGTGGCACATGGCGCCAGCACGAAGCACGAGCCTTCGACCGCGTACACGCGCGAGGCCGCGTTGTTGACCTCCCAGCCGAGCGCCGGCGCGAACGGGTCGTACAGCGAGAAGCTCGGCCAGGCCGCGACATGGACCTGCTCGTTTTGGGCATACATGGCGTATTTCGACAGCGGCTGCAGATGCTCCCAGCAGCACAGCGCGCCGAGCCGGCCGATGCCGGGACGGTCATGCACCGCAAGGTCGCTGCCGTCGCCCTCGCCATAGACGGTGCGCTCGGCATGGGTCGGCCGCAGCTTGCGCCGTTTTGCAATCGTCTCGCCGTCGGGTCCGATCAGCCATTGCGCAAGATAGAGACTGCCGCCGTCGCGCTCGGACAGGCCGAGCACCGCGGTCATGCCGGCCTTCTTCACCGCGAGCCGCAGCTTCTCGGCCTGAGGGCTGTCATAACTGAGCGAATTGTCGAAATAGCGCTGCACGAAGCCGCGCCCGATCGCCCAGGCCGGCGAATCCAGCCAGATGTACCAGGGGTAGCCGGGAATGAAGGCCTCGGGGAACGCGATCAATTTCGCCCCCTTGGCGGCGGCCTCCTCGATCAGGGAAATGCTCTTGGCGATGGAGGCGTCGAGATCGAGCCAAGCCGGCGCCGCCTGCACCACCGCAACGCGATATTTCGGATGTTCGATGCCCATGATGTCCTCCTCGTGACCTGCCGCTCCCGGCCGGTTCGGTCTTGATCGGCCCTATCAGCCTCTGACATCATGCTGCCCCGGGACCGGGATCGCCGTTCGACCAGGACGGAAGGAAAATTCGACTGCGGAGGAGATTCCCTTAGCCGTCACCGGTACGAAGCTTGCTTTGTTTGCGTGGCCAGCGTTTGCACTCGTGAAGGGAGGAAATCATGCCGGCCCTGTTCACCACGGACAACGCGCCGACGCACCGGCGCCTGGCACTCTGGCAGGACATCGTCTGCGACGTGTTCGTGCAGCTCGACTGCAAGTCCGACCTCGGCACTGCCTTCCATGGCGCGATCACCAGCGCGCCGCTGGGCCCGACGAAATGTTCGGTCGTCTCGTCGAGCCGGCAGCGGGTGTTGCGCACGCCGTCGCGGATCGCGCGCGCCAGCGAGGATTTTGTGCTGTTCGCGCTCGGCCGGAGCGGTACCGGCGCCGTGCTGCAGGACGGCCGCGAGACCGTCATACAGCCCGGCGAGTTCGCGTTCTACGACACCACCCGGCCGTACGAATTGCGCTTCAACGACGACTTCACGCAGACCATCTTCCAGGTGCCGCGCGCGATGCTGCACCGGCGCTTTGCCGGCACCCAGGGCCTCACGGCAACCACGTTCACAGCGGATGGTCCGGTGCAGCGGCTGGCCTTTCAGTTCATCAGCGGGCTCTCTGAGATCGCCGACCGGCTCGACCCCGACAACGCGATCCGCCTCGCCGATCAGGCCGCCGACCTGCTTGCGATGGCGATGAGCGAGCGGCTCGGCGGCGCCGCGCTGCCGGCCTCGACCCACCGCTCCGCGTTGCTCTACCGGCTGAAGGCGCATGTGCTGGCGCACCTGCCGAACCCCGAGCTCGGACTCGCCGAGACCGCCGCCGCGCTCGGCATCTCGCCGCGCTACGTCAACAGCCTGCTCGCCGACGAAGACACCTCGTTCCAGCGCTTCGTGCTGGCGCAGCGGCTGGAGCGCTGCAAGCGCGACCTCGCCTCGCCGACGCATGCGCATCGCCACATCGGCGAGATCGCATTCGCCTGGGGCTTTAACGATCTCTCGCATTTCGGCCGCGTGTTCCGCGAGCACTACGGGCTGTCGCCGCGCGACTGGCGGCACAGCCGACTGCCGAACTAAAGCGTTGTCGAACGAAGCGGATACCGGCGCGGCTTGAGAAGCCGCGTCAAAAGCCGGATCGGGTTTCAAGGGGGGCGTGGGCTTGGTTTGCGACGCAAAATAGCCGCGAATCCAGACCTTCACGGATGCAAACAATTTACACTAACTGCAACGGTTTTCCGCGGCGCCCTTCTTTTCGCTGATGCCGAGCGGTACAGTCCTGCCGTTAATTTGAGGAGGATTTCCCATGCAGGACCGGCGCCAGAGCGTTCGCGACAAGGTGTTTTACGGTGCGGTAGCGGAGATCAATGAGCGCGCGGCTCGACGATGGATTGCGTCGTCCGCAATATCAGCGAAGGCGGCGCCTGCGTTGAATTCGGTGACGCCGCGCGCCTGCCCGAAGAGATGAATCTAAGCATCGCCCGCAAGGGCCGCTCGTTCCTGGCCCGCCTGATCTGGCGCCAGGCCAACAAGGTTGGCCTCGCCTTCCGGATCATGACCTCGGACACATCGGTCAGCAATCTCGACGAGCGGGTCCGCCGCAGCGAGATCAAGAAGCGGCAGCTGCAGCGGCGCATCAAGGAACTGCTCGGCCAAGGCTGACGATCAGGGCTAACGATCGAGGCTAACATCGAGGCTGAGTCGCCGCGCCGCGCCCGCCCTCATTTTGATCACGGCCGCCATCCGGCATTCGGGGTTGCAAAGGCCCGGCCAATCCAGCATGCGGTAAGCCCGCAACGCCGGACCGAGAGCCACTCCACGACATGTCGACCGCGATCCCTGAGCATCCCGATGGGCTGCCGCAGCCGCAGCGCAATTGGGCCATTCTCACGATCGCGCTTGGCCTCGTGATGGCCGTCGTCGACGGCTCGATCGCCAACGTCGCGCTGCCGACCATTGCCCGGGATCTCGATGCCAGCCCTGCCTTCTCGATCTGGATCGTCAACGGCTATCAGCTCGCGATCACGATCTCGCTGCTGCCGCTGGCCTCGCTCGGCGAGATCATCGGCTATCGCCGGGTCTATCTGGCCGGGCTGCTGCTGTTCACGCTGGCCTCGCTGTTCTGCGCGCTCGCGCACACGCTGCCGCTGCTCACGGTCGCCCGCATCCTGCAAGGCTTTGGCGCCGCCGGAATCCTCAGCGTCAACACCGCGCTGGTCCGCTTCATCTATCCGCCTACACAGCTCGGCCGCGGCATCGGCGTCAACGCGCTGGTGGTCGCGGTTTCGGCCGCGGTCGGCCCAACCATCGCCTCGTTCATCCTGGCGGTCGGGACCTGGCCGTATCTGTTTGCCATCAATGTCCCGCTCGGCCTCGTGACGCTGGCCTTGGGCTGGCGCTTCCTGCCGCACACCAGGCCCGCCGTGCACGCCTTCGACTGGCAGAGCGCCGGCATGAGCGCGATCGCGTTCGGCTTCGGCATCAGCGCGATCGACAGCGCCGGCCATGGCGAGGCGCTGTATCTCTGCGCATTGGAGTTCGCGGTCGCTGTGGTCGCCTCGCATCTGCTGTACCGGCGTCAGCAGCATTTGCCCTCGCCGCTGCTGCCAGTCGACCTCTTGCGGATTCCGATCTTCGCGCTGTCGATCGGCACCTCGATCGCCTCCTTCTGCGGCCAGATGCTGGCCTTCGTCGCGATGCCGTTCTATCTCGAAAATCATTTCGGATATTCCGCGGTGCAGATCGGCCTGTTGATCACGCCGTGGCCGATCGCGGTCGCGTTCGCCGCGCCGATCGCCGGCTGGCTGGTCGAGCGCTACCCGGCCGGCCTGCTCGGCGGCATCGGCCTGCTGCTGTTCGCGTTGGGCCTGGGTACCCTCGCGTTCATGCCGGCCAACGCCGCGCCGATCGACGTGATCTGGCGGATGGCGCTCGCCGGCGCCGGCTTCGGCCTGTTCCAGACCCCGAACAACCGCACCTTGATCGCCGCCGCGCCGCGCGAACGCTCCGGCGGCGCCAGCGGCATGCTGGGCACCGCGCGCCTGCTCGGCCAGACCATCGGCGCCGCTCTGGTGGCGCTGCTATTGGCGCGCTATCCGGCCGACGGCACGCGGATCTCGCTGATGGTCGGCGTCGGCTTTGCGTTGGTCGGCGCTGTGTTCAGCACGCTGCGCCTGTCCTCGGCCGGCAGCCGCGGCGCCGACCAGGTGCGGGTTCATGAGGGCCAGCGGCTGAAGGGCGAGTGACGACGTTTTGCACCACCACAAACAAAAAGGCCGGCTCTGCAGCCGGCCTTTTCGTTTGATTGCTTGCTCGCGCCTCAGACCTTGACCATCGGCCCCTTGGAGACCGGGCCCTTGGTGCCGCCTCCGCCGCCATTGTTCGGACCACCCTTCGGCGGCTTGCGCTTGCGCGGCGGCAGGTTTTCCGGCTTCGGCGTGACCGGGCCCTCGACATATTCGAAGCCGATCTTGTCCTTGGCGGTCGCCTCGTCCTTCGTCAGGATGACGCGGACGTGGCCGCCGCCCTTGAGCTGGCCGAACAACACCTCATCCGCGAGCGGCTTCTTGATGTGCTCCTGGATGATACGTGCCATCGGGCGCGCGCCCATCTGCTCGTCATAGCCGTGCTCGATCAGCCAGGCCTTGGCGGGCTCGGACAGCTCGATCGTGACGTCGCGGTCGGCGAGCTGCGCCTCGAGCTGCAGCACGAACTTCTCGACCACCATGCCGATGACGTCGGCATTGAGGTGCGCGAAGGAGACGATCGCGTCCAGACGGTTGCGGAACTCCGGCGCGAACTGCCGGTTGATCGCCTCGTGGTCGTCGCCTTCCCGCTTCGAGCGGGTAAAGCCGAAGGCCTGCCGCGCGAGGTCGGCTGCGCCCGCATTCGTGGTCATGATCAGGATCACGTTGCGGAAGTTGACTTGCTTGCCGTTGTGGTCGGTGAGCCTGCCGTGATCCATGATCTGCAGCAGCACGTTGTACAGATCCGGATGCGCCTTCTCGATCTCGTCGAGCAGCACCACGCAATGCGGATGCTGGTCCACGCCATCGGTGAGCAGGCCGCCCTGGTCGAAGCCGACATAGCCGGGAGGTGCGCCGATCAGGCGCGACACGGTGTGCCGCTCCATGTATTCGGACATGTCGAAGCGCAACAGCTCGACGCCGAGTGTCGCCGCCAATTGCTTCGCCACCTCGGTCTTGCCGACGCCGGTGGGACCCGAGAACAGGTAGCAGCCGATCGGCTTCTCCGGTTCGCGCAGGCCGGCACGCGCCAGCTTGATCGACGCCGACAGCGACTCGATCGCCTTGTCCTGGCCGAACACCGTGCGCTTCAGGGTCTGCTCGAGATGTTTCAGCACCTCGGCGTCGTCCTTCGACACGCTCTTCGGCGGGATCCGCGCCATGGTCGCGATCGTGGTCTCGATCTCCTTGATGCCGATCGTCTTCTTGCGCTTGCTCTCGGTGACCAGCATCTGCGCCGCGCCGGACTCGTCGATCACGTCGATCGCCTTGTCGGGCAGCTTGCGGTCGTGGATGTAGCGCGACGACAGCTGCACCGCCGCCTCGATCGCCTCATTGGTGTATTTCAGCCGATGGTAATCCTCGAAATAGGGCTTGAGGCCCTTGAGGATCGCGATCGCGTCTTCCACCGTCGGCTCGTTGACGTCGATCTTCTGGAAACGCCGCACCAGCGCGCGGTCCTTCTCGAAGTGCTGACGGTATTCCTTGTAGGTCGTCGAACCCATGCAACGGATCGTGCCCGAGGCCAGCGCGGGCTTCAGCAGATTGGACGCATCCATCGCACCACCCGAGGTGGCGCCGGCGCCGATCACGGTGTGGATCTCGTCGATGAACAGGATCGCGTTCGGATGCGCCTCCAGCTCCTTCAGGACCTGCTTCAGCCGCTCCTCGAAATCGCCGCGGTAGCGGGTGCCCGCGAGCAGCGTGCCCATGTCGAGCGAGAACACGGTCGCGGCCGCCAGCACTTCCGGCACGTCGCTGTCGACGATGCGCTTGGCGAGGCCTTCGGCGATCGCGGTCTTGCCGACGCCGGCTTCGCCGACGAACAGCGGGTTGTTCTTCTGGCGGCGACACAGCACCTGGATCGCACGGTTGATCTCGACATTGCGGCCGATCACCGGATCGATCTTGCCGTCACGCGCCTTCTTGTTGAGGTTGACGCAATAGGTCTCGAGCGCCTCGCCCTTCTTCTTGGCGTCCTCGTTGCCCTTGGTCTCGGTTTCCTCGTCGACGCCGCGCACCGGCCGCGCCTCGGAGACGCCGGGCCGCTTGGCGATGCCGTGGCTGATGTAGTTGACCGCGTCGTAGCGCGTCATGTCCTGCTCCTGCAGGAAATACGCGGCATGGCTCTCGCGCTCGGCAAAGATCGCGATCAGCACATTGGCGCCGGTCACCTCCTCGCGACCGGACGACTGGACGTGAATCACCGCGCGCTGGATCACCCGCTGGAACCCGGCGGTCGGCTTCGCGTCGTCGGCGCCGTCCGTCACCAGGTTTTCGAATTCGGTCTCGAGATAATTGACGAGGCTGGTCCTCAGCTTGTCGAGATCGACGCTGCAGGCCCGCATCACCGCCGCCGCATCCGAGTCGTCGATCAGCGACAGCAGCAGATGTTCTAGCGTCGCATATTGATGGTGACGCTCGTTTGCGATCGCCAACGCACGGTGCAGCGATTGTTCAAGGCTTTGGGAAAAAGTTGGCATTCGCGTCCTCTATGGCCCCCGGCCATCATGATCGCCATTACCGGGTCAGGCAATAACAACCTTCGTGATCGCCAATGATATAGTTACGACGGATCGTGGCGAAAGACCGGTCCCGCGATGGTGGTTTTCTTCTAAATTCCGGGCGGCCGGACGTCGTGCCGCCGCGCTCCGTGATCATACGGGAACGCGGCTCGCCACCATCACAAAACGCGATGCAAGACCCGTTCCGCGCCGCGGCGCAGTCAATCGTTCCCGCGAACTACTTCTTTTCCATCACACATTGCAGTGGATGCTGATGCTTGCGCGCGAAATCCATGACTTGCGTCACCTTGGTCTCGGCGATCTCATAGGTAAAAACGCCGCACTCCCCGATCCCGTGATGGTGAACGTGCAGCATGATCTTGGTCGCCGCCTCGGCGTCCTTGTTGAAGAACCGCTCCAGCACGTGAACGACGAACTCCATCGGCGTGTAGTCGTCGTTCAGGATCAGGACACGATACAGGTTCGGCCGCTTGGTCTTCGGCTTGACCTTGGTGATGACCGAGGTCGATGGGCCACTGCCGGCCCCGTTGCGGTTGTCATCATTGCTCATTGTCGGCGCCGGCATGGCTGGCACCGCCGGCATGGACGAAACCGGCGCGGAGATCAGGGCTGTCAACGTGGATCGCAACATGGCTCAGGCGTTCGAATTCCCCAGGGAGGCCGGCGGGAAACCGGTCGGCGATTGGACGGTGGTCGCGATGGCCGCAAGACTGATCGCGGAACCCCCGGCAATGCTTTCCAGATTGCCGCTCCCGGTTCGATCCGGCGGCCGGATCGACCCCCCAAATATGGGCCTCCCGAGGCCCTGCCGCAAGCGCAGACCCCGCCGCGGCCCACCGGTTCGATTCCCGTCACGGCAACCCGTTGGAAGGTTAATCAGTTCTGCCTGATTTGACAAAGGAGTCGGGCACCCAATTTAGGGGTCATTCAGGATAGCGCGTGCTTTTGCCCCCGCTTTTCATCGTCTGCCGGCCAACCTGCGGGTTTCCCCGGCCCGATTCACCAACTGTTTAGCCGCGCGCGTAGAGATGATGGCTCCATCAATAATTTCGATGAGAGCGTCATGCTGGGCCCAGCCATTTTCGACCGCGTCTGCGCGGCTGCCCGCCGGTTTGCCCGGGCAAAGGACGGCAATGTCGCCGTCATCTTCACCCTCGCCATTCTGCCGATTTTCGCCTTCATTGGCGCCGCGATCGACTATACGCGCGCCAACAACGCCCGCACCGCGATGCAGTCGGCGCTCGATTCGGCCGCGCTGATGCTGTCCAAGGACCTGACCATGGGCAACATCACGGCCGCGCAAATCCCGAGCAAGGCGCAGAGCTATTTCGACGGCCTCTACACCAACAAGGACGGCCAGGGCATTTCCATCTCGGCCACCTATACGACCCCGACCTCAAGCACGGCGGCGACCATCCTGCTCGGCGGAACCGGCTTCATCAAATCCGATTTCATGCAGCTTGCCGGGTTTCCGACGCTGAACTTCAGCAGCTCGTCGACCACCACCTGGGGCAACGTCAAGATGCGCGTCGCCCTCGCCCTCGATAATACGGGCTCGATGAGCCAGAACGGCAAGATTACCGCGCTGCGGAACGCGGTGGCCGGATCCGGCGGCCTGATCGACCAGCTCAGCGCGCTCAGCAAGAACAACGGCGACGTCTATATCTCCGTCATCCCGTTCGCCAAGGTCGTCAACCTCAGCGCCAGCAATTATGGCCAGAGCTATATCGACTGGACCGACTGGCTGAACCCACCGACCGCGCAGCCTGCCATCCCCAGCTCGATGGCGGCGAGCCTGCCGATGAACTGGCATGCGGTCGGGCCCGGCGCGCAGTGCCCGTGGTCCAACAGCAACGGCGGGTTCTACTGCACGACCGGGCCCACCAACGGCTCCGGACGATCCCCGAACAACTACAGCACCAATACGATTCCATCGAGCGGCACTTACAAGGGCTATATTTGCCCGAGCGTCGATTACAATACGCATACGATGTACAACGGCTGCTGGGAAAGCAAACAGGTCGGCACGACCGCGCAGACATTCTGCTCGGGAAGCAGCAACTGCGCCTGCCCGCTCGACGCCAACAACAACAACGTCGCCGGCTGCAGCTGCAGCGGCAGCGGTACGAGCCGAACCTGCTCCGGCTACATCTATACCCACGATTGGACGCAGCCCGGCCCCAACGATACCGCCGACAATCCGGGCCAACCGCGCGTCAGCGCGGTTGTCGGGTGGACCAACAACAAATGGACCGCAACCAACCAGACCCCCACCGTCCAGAACGACTGGCGGCAGGCGTCGACCAATCCGATCACCACCTGGACCGGCTGCATCACCGACCGCACCCAACCCAACGATGCGACCGGCGTGCTGCCCACATCGTCTGATGTCACGACGCTGTTCCCGGCCAACCAGTATTACGAGAACAACTCAGCCTATTGCGCCGACAACGCCTCACCGCAGCTCGAGCCGATCATTCCCCTGACCTACAATTGGAGCGCGCTGAAGACTGCCGTCAACGCCATGCAGCCGACCGGCGGCACCGACCAGTCGGTCGGCCTGGCCTGGGCCTGGCAGTCGCTGCTGGTGGGCGGTCCGCTGAACACGCCGGCGGAGGACTCCAACACGACCTACAACCGGGTCATCATCCTGCTGTCCGACGGCCTGAACACCGAGGACCGCTGGCCCAACTATGGCGACGGCAGCTCACAGGCGTCCGGCAATCCGATCGATGCACGGCAGGCGCTGCAGTGCCAGAATCTGCAGAACGCGAAGGACTCCAACGGTGCACCGATGTTCACCATCTATACGATCCAGGTGAACACGAGCACGCCCGCCGATCCGACCTCGACCGTGCTGAAGAACTGCGCCAGCACCCCCGACAAATTCTTCATGCTGACCAGTTCGAGTCAGATCGTGACGACGTTCAACACGATCGGGACCGCGCTCAGCAAGCTGCGGCTGGCGAAATAACCGCCCGCTCCAGGCACATGAACCGGCACAACAAAAAAGCCCGGCCGAAACGGCCGGGCTTTTCGTTTGCCTTGGTCAGCGGCGCTTACTGAGCGGGCGCGAACTTGGAAACCAGGCCTTCATAGGGCTTGAAGGTCTGCTTGGCGCAGTCGCTGTAGAGACCGGCGATCTTCTGCGATTCCGAGACGAAGGTCTCGTAGGACGAGCGCAGGTACTCGGTCTGCGCCTCGAGCGCCTTGTCCAGGGACTTCACGCCCGACAGCTTCTCGACGAACGACTTGGTGTCCTCGAACGACTTCTTGGCGTAGTCGCCATAGGCGGTGGCGATCGCCTGGACGCCGCTCTGCAGGTTGTTCGCGGACGCCGTGACCGACTCGAAATGCTCTTTGCCGTAGTTCTGAATGTCTTCGATCTTGACCATGGATGGAATTCCTTTTCCCAGACTTGAAGGCGCAAATTCCCATTGCCGGGAAGCTTCCCGGCCCCCTGACAACGATCGAAATATCGCATCGCACAATAAAGTCAACAAATATTGTGCGTCGCACAAAGGAATTTGCCCGAATCCTAGGCATTTGCCATAAACCCCAGGGGACTACGCAACGGTTGCTTAATCTTTTGGAAACTCGGGCCGCCTAACCTGATTCCCGGACTTTGTTCGCCTTCCGACGAGCAGCTTTGAAAGCTGTTTGTGAACAACACCTTAGCTAGAAGAGCGACCTGAGCCGCCACCCGGACCGATGGTTCTGTCCGACGTGGTCTGTTGCGCAGGCAAGGATCGATGGCCGCTGGGCACAATTTCGCCTCACGAGCCAGTGATCTAGATAGAAATTGGGACGGGGAAGTAGATGCTTCGAACAACCTTGGCCTCCTCGCGGGCGCTGCGAGTTGGCGTTCTTGGGCTCGTGACCGTTACGACGGCGATCCTGATCACCAGCGATAGCGCCGAGGCGCGTCGCCACCGCCGCCATTACGCCCGCCACCACCACAGCGAGGAAGCGCGCGAGAGCTATAGCCCGCAATTCGCATCGATCGTCGTCGACGGCAACACCGGCTCGGTGCTGACGTCGAACAGTCCCGACGGCCTGCGGCACCCCGCTTCGCTCACCAAGATCATGACGCTCTATCTGCTGTTCGAGCGCCTCGATTCCGGGAAGATGAAACTCGATACCGAGATGCCGGTGTCCGAGCATGCCTCCGAGCAGGACCCGACCAAGCTCGGCCTGCGGCCCGGCCAGACCATCAAGGTCGAAGACGCCATCAAGGGCCTCGTCACCCGCTCCGCCAATGACGCCGCCGTCGTGATCGCCGAGGCGATCGGCGGCAGCGAAGAAGACTTCGCCCGGATGATGACCCGCAAGGCCCGTGCGCTCGGCATGAGCCGGACCACCTATCGCAACGCCTCCGGCCTGCCCAATGACGAGCAGATCACGACCGCGCGCGATCAAGCGACGCTCGGCCGCGCCATCCAGGATCGCTTCCCGCGCTACTATCGCTACTTCTCGACGACGGCGTTCAATTTCCGCGGCCACACCATCACCGGCCACAATCGCCTGCTCGGCAGCGTCGAGGGCGTCGACGGCATCAAGACCGGCTACACCCGTGCCTCCGGCTTCAACCTCGTGACCTCGATCCACCGCGGCAATCGCTTCCTGGTCGGCGTGGTGCTCGGCGGCCGCAGCGGCGGCTCGCGCGACGCCATCATGCGCAACCTGCTCGCCGAGAACATCGGCAAGGGCGCGACCACCCGCACTGCCGCCGCGATCACCGAGCGCAACCCGGCCGACGCCAATGTCGAGGTTGCCGATGCCGACGATGCGCGCGCGGCGGCGGAGACCTCGCCGGTCGCAGCATCCGAACCTGCCCCGACCCCCATGCCGGCGCCGCGTCCGGCCAGCAAACCGTCGCTGATGGCGGCGGCGGCCGCCGCCCTGCCGCCGCCCCCGACCAGACCGGAGCCGCAGGCCAAACCCGAACCGGCGCCGCTGACCTCCGGCGTGATCCAGACCCAGCAGCTCGCCGCAATTCCCGGCTCGGCTGAACCGATGAAGCCGGTCAAGGTGAAGACCGTGCAGGTCAAAGCCGGCCAGATCAGGCTCGCTGCCGCAGGCCCGGCGCAGTCGGCGCCGCCGATCACCAGCACGATCCCGTCGCGCGGCGAGATCCCCGAGACCTCCAATGCGATGATGGCCCGCGCCGCCGAGACCTCGCGGCCCGAGATGCCGCCGCAGCCGGCCAATTTCGGCACCGGCAACGGCATCCTCGGCGTGCTGCCGGCCTCTTCCGTCCAGGCACCCGCCGCGCCTCCGGCGCCGCAGGCGGTGGCGTCGATCGAACCCGCCGCCCGCAGCCTGCAGGCGGCGGCGCAGAGCAACGCCGTCAAGCCGGCCGCCGCGCATACCGGCTGGATCATCCAGGTCGGCGCGCTGGAGTCCGAAGGCGAAGCCAACAAGCGCATCGACCTCGCGCGCAGCTCGGCCCGCGGCCTGCTCAGCAGGGCCGATCCCTTCACCGAAGTCGTCGCCAAGGACAATCGCAAGCTCTACCGGGCGCGCTTTGCCGGTCTGGAGCGCGATCAGGCCGAAGCAGCCTGCAAGACGCTGAAGCGCGCCGAGATCTCCTGCATCACCGTGCGCAACTGATCGACAGCATCACCTGATCCCAACGGATCTCAAGAAATCCCGAGGGCCGGCGCCGCAAGCGCCGGCCCTTTTGCTTTGCCGGCTGCGTTGCATGGCCGACACAAATGCCCGCCCGATGGGCGCGGTGCAGTTATGAAAACTTCTCGTCAAGATTTTACGGTTAAGTTTTCCCGAAACAACGATCGGCCACGCCGGACAGCGGCGGGCCAGACGGGGCATCGATCAGAGACGGAAGGCAGCTCTCGGCTGTGGCGTGGTAGCGTCGGAGTTAGAGATGCGTGCGAAGCAGGGTATCCTTGGCCTCGTTCACACGGGCCGCGAGGTACGTCGAGCCCCCCTGGTCGGGATGGAGTTTCTTCATCAGGGTGCGGTGAGCCCGGCCGATGTCGTCACGCGACGCGCCCGGCTGCAGGCCAAGGATCTGGTAGGCCTCCTCATCAGTCATTTTGCCGCTCGGCGTCGCGCGGCCGTGCCCCCCTGCCCGGTTTCCCTGTGCGTCCTGACGCCAGGCGGGAAAACGGCGGTCCAGATAGCTTTCAAGTAACGCGACGCTTTCGGCATCGAAGCTCGGGACCATCGCCAGCAGCTGCGCGAGGTCGAATTCGTCCAGCATGCGGCCAGCCTGCGGCCCGGCCACGATCTGGCCCTTGAGCACGCCGCTGCCGTGATCGAGGCTCATATCGAGATATTGCGAGCGCACCCGCGAGCTTTGTCCGGGGTTGCGCGATCCGCCGAACATGCCGCCGAAATTGGGAAAGCCGGTACTGCCGAACGGCGACCAGCCGAGCAGACCGGCGCCGAAGATGCCGAGCGGAATCGCCACCGCGAGCTCGCCGCGCACGCCGGTGAAGGCCGCAACGGCCAACGCGAGCACCCCGCCACCGATCTTGATCGCACGCGCGAGCACGGCGGGATTGGCTGCACGAAACATCTGCAGCGCGGAATAAAGGACGACAACGGCGACGACGCCGGCGATCAGGGTTGGCATGCGCGGAATATAGGCGGCCCGGCGGCAAAAAGCATGCGAAGCTTCGTCTCACCGGCGCGTGAAATGCTGCCGCGTGGCGCCGACGTCAGCCATTGGCCATGCCCCCGAAGGGCCAAAAGCGACCGGCCCGTCGCGGCCGTCAGATGGACAGTGATTTTCTGTCGCCTGGCCCGTCAAGCCATTGCGGCCAGCCGAGTGCGCACGAGATCGATATGGCTCCGCAGGGTATATAGGCTGCTGGCATAGACATTCGGTAACTGCATTTGGTTTGCGCGCTGATCCATGAGATCCAGCTTCGCATTCAAAGCGCTGACGTCAATTTTTCTTTCCCCGGTATTCATCTCGCTCTCGATCGATCTGATCTCGTCATACAGCCGCCTGATCCTGAGTTGCATCATCCAGTCGTAGGTCTGCGGCAGGAATTTGAACACCGGGAACAGCAAGGCCGCCAACGGGACCAGCACGACGATGACCTTCTCGACCAATGTCGCGCCCCAGAATGGGAGGTAACCTTGTAGGAATGGCCGTCCAGTCTTGTAGTAGCGTTGCGCCTCTTCGCTGAGCGGAATCCCGATCGACTCGGCTGCCGGAAACTCTCCCGCTTTCTGAAAAATACCCGGCTGCGAATGAATTTGCACGGCTGCATTAAGCAAAACGTACTGTAACGCTGAATGCAGGTCGGCCCGCACGACGAGACTCGCCTTCGGCGCCAACAGCACGACGTCCCCGGGCGGGCGGTTCGTCAGCAGATCGATCACCCCCGCAGGCAGAACCAATTTATGCAGGAAGGGATAGATCGCGACAAAGGCGTCCGCGCGCTGAGCGCTGGAAAGCTCGATCCCTTTGGCATTGAGGAGGGATTGCACGACGCGAGACTCCCAGGCAGTCACGATAAACGCCGCATCGATATCGCCACCCACCAGTTTCTCTGCAGCAGTCTGCGGCGCATAGCCTAAAATTTCACCGATGATCGAGTCGATCTTGGTTCTTTGGATGATTTGCAGCGCCAAGGCGCGCCCGCCGCTTCCTTCAGCGTCGATCGAAAGTCGTCGGCCGCGCAACGCCTGTACGCCTTCTCCAATTTCGCTTCGGCGGAAGAGCCATAGTGGCTCGTAAAACATCGTGCCGAGCGACTCCAGCTCCGGGGCTTCCTTGCTGTTTGCGGTGCCGCCTTGAATGAATCCAACGCTGACCCGGGACTGCGGGTCACGCAGATGCTTCAGATTTTCCAGGCTTCCGGATGTCGGCTGCAGCTGCAGTTTGACGCCTTCCTTCGCCAGGATTTCGCGATAGCGGATACCCAGTTCGTAGTTGGCACTGCCCTCGACGCCAGTCGCCATCACAAGTTCGCGCGGCGGCAACGTCGCCATAATGAACGCGCCCGCGCCGAAAAATATCGCCAGCGCCCCGCCAATTGAGAGGTAGCGCCAAAATCTGTAGGCATGATCTTCGGCAGTCATCGCGCGTCGACCTCATTGCTCAATGCAAGCCGCAAACGAATGACAGTCAGCCCCCGCAGGGATGCCGAAGCCTGAAATCGAGATTTTCGTAAGACCCCAGTGTTACGGCCTGCACTGAGACATCTCATGCTCCTCCGCCTGTTGCATGGTTCAACGCCCATGCCGCGACGCCTTGATCCACGTCAAACACCGAGTCCGGGCCGCCGCGTTGACCGAGCCCGCCGCCAGGCCGGCTTCGGTCATGAACGACAAAAATCAAGCCGGGCATCAGGCCGGCGCCCACTTGATGCAGGCAGCGCGGGAGATCGGGATCAACCTGCCCCTCAAAGTACTGCTCTGGAGGGCGATGCCGGTGGACTGCGGGCCCGCTATTTCATCTGACCGATCAGCTTGGCCGCGCCGCTCGCGGTCTTGGCCAATTGCAGCAGCGCCTCGCGGCCGCCGGCAGCATAGGCTGCGGCGGCGCGCAGCAATTCGCGGAGCTGCGCGGCCGCACCGGGATCGAACCTGCACCATGCGCCGCCGGTCAGCCGTGCGATCTCGCGAAACGTCCGTTCGGCGGTCGCGTCCGCGCCTTCCTGGAACATGAAGACCGGCACCTTGAGCAACCCAAGCTCGCCCGCCCTGGCGCAGAGCTCGTCGGCGTTCTCCTCCATCGCGTCGCCCACGAACACCAGGGCGCGCACGCCCGAGGCGACCGCCTCGCGGCGCGTCTCCGTCAGCACCTTGCCGATCTGGGTATTGCCGCCCTGGCAGTCGATCTTGCTCATCAGCCGCGCGAGCTGCGCGCTGTCGGAGATCCAGCCGGTGGCACGGCATTCGTGGAAGCCGCGGTAGTAGACGAGACGGATGTCGAGGCTGCCGAGCGCGCCGGCCTCGCGGAACATGTCGGCCTGCAGCGTGCAGGCCATGTCCCAGGTCGGCTGCCGGCTCATCGTGGCGTCGAGCGCGAACACCAATCGGCCGCGCGCGCCGCCGCGATGCGGCGACATCGCCTGCGCCTTCGCCACGAAGGCGGCGATGTCGTTCGCGCTCGATGTCGGCACGCCAGGCGCATCGGCCGGGCGCACATCGTTTCCGGATGTCGGTTTGATCGTCTTGCCGGCCATCAGCGCTTGCCTCGTACAGCAAACACTATGTGGGCCGCCGCAGCGGATTGGTCAACGTGGCCGGCCAGCCCGCGTCACGGGTCGCCCGTCAGTTGGTCGCCGACGGGTCTTTCTTGGTCTCGGTCTTGGTCAGCGAGAGCGACTTCTTGACCTTGTCCGTGAAGGACTGCGGCTTCTCGACCGGCACGTAGAGCGAGACCGGACCAGGCTCCAGGATCTTCGGCGGCGCATTCCTGGTATCGACCGGCGCAACCGCGCTGTCGGTGTCGGCCAGGAATTTATCGAGCATCGCCTGGATCGAGTCCTTGGCCTTCTCGGGCCCGGTGTCACGCATGTCGTTGTGCTGGAAGTTGGTGTTCACGACGGTGATGCCGGCCTTCTCGCACTGCTCCTCGTCCGGCACCACGCCGGGATCGGGCTTGAACTGCGAGTCATGCGAACGGAAGGACAGGATCTTGAACTTGCCGTCGGTCATGAACGGCACCCGCAGATTGTCCAGCGTCACGACCTTCTTGATCTCGTCCGGATACTGCTTGGCGAAATACATCGCGATGTCGCCGCCATTGGAATGGCCGACCATCGTCAGCTTGCTGTAGTCCGCGTTCGGCTGACGCTTCTTCATCTCCTCGATCGCGAATTTGATGTTGGTGATGCTGCGCTGATATTGCGGCAGCCGGCCGACATAGATCTCGCCGACCTTGGTCACCATCGGTCCGTCCGACGGCAGGTCGTTCTGGATGCTGATCGCCAGATAACCGCGCGCCGCGAACACGTTCGCGAGGAAGGAATATTCGGTGAATTTGACGGTATTGCCATGATTGAGGATCGCCACCGGCAGCGTGATCATGCCAGCGTCGGCCTGCATCTCCTTGTCGAAGCGCACCGCGACGTCGACCGCGACCGGCCGCTCATCGCGGCTCGGATCCTTGAACATGATGGTTTCGTGACGGATCGCCCACTTGCTCGCAGTGAAATAGGCACCCGTGATCACCACGGAGAGCGAAAGCAGAACGAGAATTCCACGCTTCATGACGTCCTCGAGGTGCCGGCCTTTACAGGGCGATTTTGGCTAGAGGCTCTTCGGCCTCTTTTTGAGAATATATGTCACGGCGCCGTGACAGGAAGTCCAAATATTGTGGCTTTCGTGGCATAACGTTGTGCGTTGCACCTATAGTTTGTGCATCTGCACAGGACTGCTGCGGCGCTCGCGCTCTCCTCTTACCCTACGACGCAAATTCCAAAGGTTGCATTCGAGCCTTAGATCGACGTTGAGGGGAAAACCGGGTTCCGGCCCCTTTGTTCCGGCTTTTTGGCCGCCCTGTGACGAAAATCACCGGCAAACCACGGTTTTCAGCGAATTTCCGTGTAGATGATCAGCTTCAGACCGGGATCGTCATTGGCCTGGAAGGTGGCGTATTCAAACGTCAGCCGGCCGCGCTTGGGGTGGTTGAACACCTTTCGCCCGGCCACGCTGGCACTGACATCGTGGGTCTCCCACCAGCCGTCGAACTCCGGGCAGCCCTGCCGAAGCCGCGCCTGCAGATCGAGGAAGGCCGGATCGCCGGCCCAGAGGTCGTGGGTGCGGCGGAACTGGGTCACGATGCGCCGCGCTTCCTCGGCCCAACTGGCGCCGAACAGCCGCCGGCTTTTGGGGTTGGTCAGCACGTAGATCAGCGTGTTGCGCTCGTCCTCCGGCAGGCGGCCGAAGGCGAAGACCTCCTCCGCGGCCGCGTTCCAGGCCAGCACGTCCCATCGCCGCCCCGTGACATAGGCCGGCTGGTTGAGCCTTTCGACGACGCGCCGGATCGCCGGCGGCACGGTCTCCGGGGCGAATGGCCGGCGGTCGCCGTCCTTCGCAAGCGCCCGCAAATGCGCGTGCTCGGCCTTGCTGAGGCGCAGCGCACGCGCCAACGCGTCGATCGTGGTGGCGGACGGGCTGACGGAACGGCCCTGCTCGAGGCGGATGTACCAGTCGACCCCGATGCCAGCGAGCTCGGCCACCTCTTCGCGGCGCAGACCGGGCGTGCGGCGCCGCCGCCCGGCCTGCGCGCCGGTGAGCTTGGGCGTCAGCTTCTGCCGCCGCGAGCGCAGGAAATCACCAAGTTCGCTTTGCCGCGCAGTGGCCATCGCCGGACTCCCGAGTGGGTCTTACAATCCTAGGATAATACCAGGTCTTCCTCGCCGCAACGGCGCGCGGGATGATGCGGCTCTCAACCAGGGACAAGACCAGATGAAAGCAGCAATCCTGAAATCGTTCGGCTCGCCGCTCGTGATCGAGGAAATCCCCGCACCTGCGATCGGCACGGGTGAAGTCCTCGTCGACGTGTTCGCGACGCGCGTACTGTCCTATGCCAACGAGGTCTTCAGCGGCGAGCGCAGCTATTTGCTCGAGCTGCCGGCGGTTCCCGGTCCCGGCGCGATCGGACGGGTTCGGGCGGTCGGTCCGGATGCGACCCATCTCGCCGCCGGCGATTGGGTGTACTGCGATCCGACCTTTCGCTCGCGCGACGACAGCATCTCGCCGGACATTACCTTGCAGGGTTGGAGCGCGCGCGGCGAAGGCGGACTGCGTTTGCAGCGGCACTTCCGTCACGGCTCGTTTGCCGAGCAGACGCTGGTGCCAACCGAGAACGTCAAGCGGATCGGCGACATCGATCCGGCCGATGCGCCGTCCTGGTGCGCGCTCGGCACCTGTCTCGTGCCTTATGGCGGCTTGCTGGCGGCGCGGCTGCAGCCGGGCGAGACCGCGCTGGTGAGCGGCGCCACCGGCAATTTCGGCAGTGCCGCGGTCGCCGTTGCGCTGGCGATGGGCGCCGCCTGCGTGGTCGCTCCGGGCCGCAACGAGCGGGTATTGGCCGATCTGGTCCGCCGCTTTGGCCCGCGCGTGCGCCCGGTCCGGCTGAGCGGCAACGAAGACGACGACCGGCAGCGCATGCGGCAGGCCGTGCCAGGACCCATCGACTGCGTGCTCGACCTGATGCCTCCGTCCGTCACGACAACAACGGTCCGCGCCGCGATCATGGCCGTGCGTTCCTACGGCCGGGTCGTGCTGATGGGCGGCGTCGGGATGCAGGGCGGACCGGGACTCGACCTGCCCTACCCCTGGATCATGCGCGAGTGCATCAGCATTCACGGCGCCTGGATGTATCCGCCGGAGGCCACCTTCGGCCTCGTCAATCTCGCCCGCGCCGGCCTGTTGCGGCTCGATCAATTTGCGGTCACGACCTTCGACCTCGACCATGCCAACGATGCCGTGGCACATGCCGCCGCCAATGGCGGGCCGTTCAAGATGACGGTGCTGAAGCCGAGCTAAAGCGCGATGAGATTTGGTTGAATCGTCATCGCGCTTTGGCCAGCATGATCTTTTCGAAAAACCGCTTCGAACTTTTCCGGATCATGCTTTAGCCCGGCGAAACCGCGCCCAGGACATCCTTGAAGACGGCGTACTGGGCGCGAAATGCCTTGGTAGGAGCCCCGGTCGCCACGACACCCCTGCGCGCGCTCGCCGGCTCCAGAATTCGGCCGGCGGGCCTAGCTGCCGATGATGTCGTCGACTTCCAGCGGCTTGTCGACCTGGCTGAACCATTCGGCCCGGTTGGCGGCGCGGCGGCGGCCGCGCTCGTCGAGCGGCAGCTTGAGCTGGCGCAGCAGGCTCATCACCTCCTCGCGCGCGGTGACGTGCCCGAGGCTCGGGCGGGTGCCGAGCGTGGACTCGTCGATGTCGTCGAGCGCGGTCAGCCCGCGCGGGAAGAACTCGCGATAGACCACCCGCTCGGCAAAGCCGTCCACCGAACGGAACCCGAGCCGCAGCGACAGCTGCTTTAGACCGTCGGCGACCAGCTGCTTGTTGCGCGAGCCGAGCATCGACAGCCGGTTGCGCACCACGATCCAGTCGGTCGAGGCGCCGTCGATCTGGCGGCGCTTCCGCCTGGTGTCGCGCACCATCTCGGCGTAGTGGCTCTCGCCGGTCACCGCGTAGGTCGCGGGATCGACGGTGCCCAGCACGTCGAAATCGAGGAAGCTGTCGTTGATCGGCGTCACCAGCGTGTCGGCCATCGAATGCGCGAGCCGCATCAGGTAGCTGTCGGAACCCGGGGTATCGATCACGATGAAATCATAGGCACGTTCCACCGCGCTCACCGCTGCCATGAACTGCTGGAATTCGGCGTTCTCGTTCTCCTCGATCTGCATCGTCTCGCCGTATTTGATGCAGTGATGCGCCGGAAGCTCGAGGTCGATCCCGGTGCGCCGTGCCCAGGCCTGGCGATTGCCGATGTAGCGGGTGAGGCTTTGCTGGCGGCAGTCGAGATCGATGCTCGCGACCCGCTGTCCGGCCTTCAAAAGCGCGACGGCGATATGCAGGGCGGTGGTCGACTTGCCCGAACCACCCTTCTCGTTTCCCAGCACAACGACATGTGCGGAGCCGGACTGACCCTGACTAGCCTGCACCAACATGATTCAATCCCCGGCAGTGATCTTCAAATCGAGCACGCCTGCGGTCAAGTGAAATGCATCACTGCGCGAGGAAATCAATTGCGGCCGTCCTAATCCTGCTGCGTCGATCGGCGGCACGCGGCCTGCGATCCATGCGCATGCGCGATCGGGTAATGCTTGCGCGGCGGTTTGCCGATAGCGGACCGGACTTGGTAAGGTCGGCCACCTGCCGCATGCCGAACATCCCACCCCGATTGCCCCACGAGTCGAGACCAGATGCCGAGAAATCCCACCGTCGTCCGTACCGTCCCTGCCCTTCGTCGCGCTGTCGACGTCCTGCGCGCCAGGAAGGCGACCGTCGCGCTGGTGCCAACCATGGGTGCGCTCCATGACGGCCATGTGTCGCTGGTGCGGCTCGCCAAGCGCCGCGCCAAGCGGGTCGTGGTCTCGATCTTCGTCAACCCGACGCAGTTCGCACCGACCGAAGATTTCGGTTCGTATCCGCGCACCTGGAAGGAAGACCTCGCCAAGCTCGCGGCCGAAGGCGTCGACCTGATCTGGCACCCCGAGGTGAAGGCGATGTACCCGGACGGCTTCGCCACCAGGATCGTGCCGGAAGGACCGGCCACCGCCGGACTGGAGGATCGCTTCCGGCCGCATTTCTTCGGCGGCGTCGCCACCGTGGTCGGCAAGCTGTTCACGCAGGTCCGGCCCGACGTCGCGATCTTCGGCGAGAAGGATTTTCAGCAGCTCCGGGTGGTCACCCAGATGGCCGCCGACCTCGACCTCGGCGTCAAGGTGATCGGGTCGAAGACGGTGCGCGAACGCGACGGCCTCGCGATGTCGTCGCGCAACGTCTATCTCTCGGCCGAGGAACGGCGCGCCGCTCCCGAGCTCAACCGGGTGATGAAGCAAGCGGCAGGTCGCCTGCGCGCCGGCGAGGACACCGCAACCGTCATGGCCGACGGCGCCGCTGAGATCGCCAAGGCCGGCTTTGTGCTGGATTATCTCGAGGTCCGCCACGCCGCCTCGCTGGCGCCGATCGGCTCGCTGAAGGACGGCCCGATGCGGATGCTGGTGGCGGCCAAGCTCGGCACCACCCGCCTGATCGACAACATCGCGGTCTAATCCGCAAAAGTGTGAGGCGGTTCACGCGCAAACAGACTGCGAGCCGGTAATGAGGGCCCGGCCTCATCTGCGCGGTCGGCTCCTGCTTGCGTCACGCTCGCGACGCAGGGATGATCGCGCCGTTCACAGGCGGTCGGAATGAGCAGGACTTTCAGGCTAGGCATTGGCCTCGGCATCGCGCTGCTGGCGGCAGGCCTTTCGCAGGCGCAGACCCGCCCGCCGGTCGGCGGCGTCAATTCGGTGCCCGGTGCGATGATCTTCTATGTCGCGCATGGCGCTCCCGATGCCTGCGGGCCGGGCTGCTCGGACTGGATCGCCGCCGAAGGCTCCGTGCAGTGGGACACCTACAAGCGCCTGCTGGCGATCCTCGACCGCCAGAACGGCCGCAAGCTGCCGGTGGTGATCAACATCAAGGGGAATTCCAACCTCAATGTCGCCACCAGCCTCGGCCGCATCCTGCGCGATCGCGGCATCGATGCCGTGGTCGCGGCGACCGAGGTCGAGGCCTGCGCCGGAAAATCCGAGGAGGAGTGTTTTGCGCTGAAGCGGCCCGGCGGCCCGCTGGATGCGAAGGAGAAGCCGTCCGGCATCGCCTGCGATCTCGCCTGCGTGCTGATGCTGTCGGGCGGCGTGCATCGCAGCCTGCTGGCGGGCAGCCACGTGGTGCTGAGCGGCATGGAGATCCACAACCGGCTCGCACCCAACGTCACGGCCGAGCATCGCGAGAGCCTGACCTCGATCTTCACCGACCAGTTCCGGCGCTATCTCGGCGAGATGGGGATCGACCACGAGCTGCTCGACGTCGCCGTCAGCAACGCCGGCGGCGGCCGCTATGTCGAGATCCCGGCCTCCGAATGGGGCCGGCTGCATCTCGTGACCCAATAGTTGCTCACAGCAATCTGACTGCCCACAGCAATCCGATTGCTTAGAGCAATCCGAGGTCGCGCAGCTCGCGGCGCATCGGCTCGGGCATGGACACCACGCTGGCGGCGCTCGATTTGGTGAGATCGGCCGGCGCGGAATCCGCGGTCAGATAGCGCCAGCCCTGGAACGGGCGCATCGGCCGCGGCGATACCGCGATCACCTTGGGCTGCATCACGATGCGGCAGCGCCCGATGCCGTCCTTGTCGCGGAACGGCTCGATCGCGATGATCTTCTCGCGCGCGGCGATCTCGCCGCGGATCACCCAATACAGCGAGCCGCCGGCAAGGAGCTCCTCCTCGCGCTTCGGCGTCATTCGCGTGATGTGGATGTGGCGGAGCGGCAGGCCCTTTTTCTTCGCGGTCGCCATCCGTTCGGCGACCCAGCCCTTGAGTTCCTTGACGGAGTCGCAACCGACGGCGAGCTTGATGAGATGAAGCGGCATGGGCCGGATGTAGCGGCCGGCGCGGGCTTTGGAAAGGGCGCACTATCCACGGCAGTGGATAGCGGGATTTGCGCGCACGAAACGAGGCCGTGATGACGGCTCACGCCGAAGTTAGCCCGGCTCAGACTCCGCTTAGTCCTGGCTCGCGGCCGCCGGCGCGCTCGCGGCCGCCGGCGCACTCGCCGCGGCAGGGGGCGGTGCCGCCGCGGGCGCAGCAGCCGGCGCGATCTGGACCGGACGCTTCGCCGCGGGCGGCCGCTTCGGGGCGGCAGCAGGCGGCGCGGCCGCGGCGCGCGCGGGCGGCGGCGGTGCGGCGGCTGCGGCCGGCTTCGGTTCCGGCGTCATGATGCTGACCGGCGGCGTCGACGCCGCGCTCGGAAACTCCGCATTGGTCGGCCGGCCCGTGGGCATCGACGGCGGCAGCGCCGCCACCAGGCCGGCGGCCGGTGCCTGGGCCGCGGCCGGCGCGTTCCAGGATCCCGCATAGCGCGTGACCAGGTTCTCGTAGGTCCGCTCGTTCATGTTGGCGATGATCTGATGATTGTCGCCGAGCGAGCGGAACGCGGGGCATGCGGTCGGCGTGCAGTGGTCGCGCGCCATCAGCGCATAGGCCACCAGGCCGTAGCGGTCGTGTTCGATGGCGCGGCGCAGCGCCTGCAGCTCGGTGGTCGAATTGCGCTCCGCGGTCGCGAGGTCGCCGAGCGCGGTCAGGCGCGAGACCTGAGCGGCGGCATAGCTGACCGCCGCAGCGGCAGTATCCGATGAGCCGAACAGCACCTTCTCGCAGGCATTGAGAACGGCATCGCCGGCCAGGTCATCGACGCACGCCAGCGCCGGCACCGTCTGGCCGGTCAACTGCGCGGTCCGCGTCTCGGCCGGCGCCGCCTGCCCGCCCGGCCCGAAGCCGCGGATCGTCGCGGCGACCGCAACCGCGATCGACAGCAGCGTGATGACGGTCAGCGCGCCGTTGGCGACGGATTTTTCCGCGCGCAGCAGCGTGATCAGAACGACGATCCCAAAGAACCCCGCTGCGGCCAGGGTCAGCCACATCGGGAAGGTCGGTGAGCGCCAGATCTGATCCAGCGAGGAAGCCCAGTTCATGCGCGATGTCCCTCAACGCAGCGTAAGCACAATCGGCGACGGCGAACGCCGCCACCCCGACGTCCAACCTTCAACACAATGGGTCTGCGAACAGGGCCTTTTGACGGCGACGGCGCGAAACCCGCTCCAGCCACCGGCTTGCGCACAACCGATCAGGACAGCGCGAGCTGACTCTCCTTGGCCACCCGTTCGAAAGCTTCAGTCGAGCTCTTGATGCGGTACTGGCAGTCGTCGCCATCGGTCGGCAGCAGACGGATCACCTCATAAGTGCCGCTCGCCGCGGGGCGCGCCACGTTGCTGGCCGTGAAATAGACGATCTCGCCAATCGAGTACTTATGCTTCAACGCCCTCTCCATTTTCTTAGAGATTGCAGGCCGAGCTGACAGTCCCGATAGCTCTGGCCGGCATTTTGAGAACCCTGCGGCAGACTAGCACATCGCACCGCCCCAAATCCAGCAAGATTGGGGCATGGCAAAGCTACAATTCTTGAAGGTTTTTCAGGGCGATAGGCAGAAATTTACGTGCCAGCCGGAAATTCGAGACCAACCCCGGCTGGAACCCGGTTCCGCCGCTTCAGGCGGTGTGCGGCAGCTTGCCGTTCGGGCTCGCGCTGTCGACCGCACCCGGGAGCTGCTGGGCCAGCACCTGGGACAGCTGGTCGACCGGAATGCCGAACTTGGCGGCGAGCTGCTTGACCGTGTCGCTGCCCAGCACCTCCTGGAGCTGCTGCGCGGTGATCGGCAGGTTCTGGCCGGTGCCGATCCAGGATTTGACCTGCTCGCCGAGCCCGGCCTGCTCGAGCTTGGCGACGATCGCCGACAGGCCACCCTGCCCTCCATTGCCCATCACCTCGCCGAGCACGACCGGGATGACGGCCGCGCCAAGCTGGCCCAGCATGCCTTTCAGCTCCGGCGAGTTCTCCAGGGAATCGAGAATGCCCATGCTCTAAGTCCTTTCACGACTTGCAAAACCGCTGTTCCGGATTCGACGCCCTCGGCCGTGCGGCGTCAAGCCGCGATCTTTGTGAGCGCTGTCACAATTCGGAAGTGCAAAAGCGTTTTCGAGCGAAGCCTGTCGCGCACTTGATGCGGGATGGACGCCGGTTCGCCGTGAAGAAAACGCGTCAAAACAAGAATCTACTCAGACGTCCTCGAATCGCGGAATGCGCAGCGTCTCGGCGAGGCCATCGCGGGTCCATTCCTGGAAGGCGGGAAGCTGCATCATCGCGTCGACATAATGCTGCGCCTCGGGCCTCACCGGGATCGCATAAGTGCGGAAGCGATGCACCACGGGGGCATACATCGCGTCCGCGCCGGAGAAGGCGCCGAACAGGAACGGGCCCTGCTTGCCGTAACGCGCGTGGCACTCGGCCCAGATATCCTGGATCCGCGCCACATTGGCCTTTGCGTCGTCGGACAACGCGACGGCGCGGATCGGCCGGTGCAGGTTCATGCCGCATTCGCTGCGCAGCGGCACGAAGCCGGAGTGCATCTCCGCCGAGATCGCGCGGGCATGGGCGCGCGCGGCGCGGTCCAAGGGCCACAGCTTCGCCTCGGGAAATGTCTCGGCGAGATATTCGATGATCGCCAGCGAATCCCACACCGTGACGTCGCCGTCGATCAGCGTCGGCACCTTGCCGGCCTTGCTGAAGGCAAGGATGCGGTCCTTGTCGGCCTGGTCGGTATAGAGCGGAATGAAGACCTCCTCGAACGGGATGTCGTTGGCGCGCAGCGCCAGCCAGGGCCGCATCGACCATGACGAATAGTTCTTGTTGCCGATGACGAGCTTGAGCATGTCTGGGGGAATCCTGTTGCCACGCCAGTTTGCCATAGTGCATTGCACGCGTTCAACCTGTACATGACGCGGGATGCGGCGCGGAGAGGCAGCCCGCGCGTTGACGAAGGAAGGCACCATGACCGGCTATTGGGTCGACATCCTGGCCGTCGGCTTCTTTGCACTGGAATGGCTGGTCTACGCCATCACGCTGGAGCACACCGCCTATGGGCGCGACAGCCTGTCGGCGCGGATGCACGTCTATCGCGAGATCTGGGTGCGGAATCTGCTGCACCGCGAGGCGCGGATGGTCGACATGCAGATCATGGCCTCCTTGCAGAACGGCACCGCGTTCTTTGCCTCCACCAGCCTGATCGCGATCGGCGGCGCGCTGGCGCTGCTGCGCGCCACCAATGACGCGCTCGCCGTGCTCGGCGCGCTGCCGGTCAACCTCTCGCCCTCGCCCGCTTTGTGGGAGATCAAGTGCAGCGGGCTGATCCTGATCTTCATCTACACCTTCTTCAAATTCGCCTGGGCCTATCGCCTGTTCAACTACGTCGCGATCCTGTTCGGCGCGATGCCGCCGGCCGGCCAGCGCGACACGCCGGAAGCGGAGGCCCATGTGATCCGCACCACGCGGCTTTTCGAGACCGCGGGCCGCCACTTCAACCGCGGCCAGCGCGCGTTCTTCTTCGCGCTCGGCTATCTCGGCTGGTTCGTCAGTCCCTGGGTGCTGTTCATCACGACAGCCGCGGTCGTGATCGTGATCTGGCGCCGGCAGTTCGCCTCGAACGCCTGGCAGGCGATGGGCAGCTGAAGGTAGATTGCGCTCCGCCTGGTTGGATGTGCCTATGAAACACGAAATGACCTTGGGCGTGACCGTTCCCCTACCGCCTCCGCCCTCAGGTTGGTTCAACTACGCCTATGCCGTTCTCTGGAACGGCGACTTGGCACTGGTCCGCGCCGACAGGGATATACACGCGGAACTCGGGCGCTGGCGGGATCAAATGCAGCGCGGCAACATACAAGCGCCCCGGCCCAACCTTTGGGATGGACGCCTGCGCCTTACTGCGTTCGATGGCAGTGCTGAGAGCGGGGCAATCGAGGTGCCGGCCTGCGGTTCGCCAGGGGTCGCTCGTCTCCCTGATGGGCGATGGCTGGTAGCTTCGGCTCGCGCGGCGCCCAAAGAGAACAACGCTCACCTGTACGCCGCCGATGGCGCGCCGGCCGGCACTTTTGCGATGGGTGATGGCATTTTGCACATCCAGTGCGCAGCGGACGGGACCATCTGGGTGGGCTATTTCGATGAAGGTGTCTTTTCGGGTCCCATGGAGGAGGATGGAAGCTGGCCGATCTCGTCGTCGGGCATTGCGCACCTTGGACCGGATGGCAGCGTCTTGTGGAAATTCAACGATCAGGAGCGCGCAGATATCTTCATCTCCGACTGCTACGCTTTAACAGTTGATGGGCCCACTCTCTGGTGCTGTCCCTACACGGATTTTCCAATTGTTAGAGTTGATCGAGATGGCGTGAAATATTGGCGGAACAAGGTTGCAGGCGCAAATGCGTTGGCGGTCGAAGGTGACCATGTTCTCCTGGCTGGAGGCTACGGTGACCGGTCGGATCGGATCACGCTGCTTCGCCTCGGCGACGATCAAGCCCAGCAAATTGGACAATGGCAATTGCAACGCCCTGATCGAAGCGCAGCGTGGCTGCTACAGGGGCACGGCGATACACTGCACATGGTTGGACGAGGCGAATGGACGAAGATGAGCGTGGCCACGGTGCGCGCAAATCGTGGTCTCAACTCACGTACGGCAAATGGTTCTTCTTCGCGTCCGACAACCGCGTCCGATTAGGATGGCTGCAGATGAATCCGGTCTCTACCCGTCTACGACGCGAAATCGCGCGGCGTGAAGTCGAGGTCGAGCACCTTCCATTCGCCGTAGCGCTCCTTCGGCAGCATCGCATAGGGCTGGCAGGCTTGCAGCGCCTCGGTCGCGCTCTTGAGCAACAGCGGCCCCTTCTCCGACGCGGTGGCCTCGATCAGCAAGGGCGATGCCGCAAGCTTGCCGTCGGGCTTCATGAACACCCGGAGCTTGATCCTGACGTCATCGCTCGTGGTCACGTTCGCGGGGAGCTTCAGGCAGGTCTTCAGATGGCGGCGGAATTCCGCGGCCACGCTGGAGCCGACATCGGCTTGCTCGGTGGCCGCCGCGTCGAAATTGTCCTTGCCGGGACCGCGACCCGACGGCGCATCGGCGGGCGGCTTCACGGAGATGTCGGGCGGCAGACCAAGCATCACATTGTATTTGACCGACAGGTCAGGCTCGGGCTGCGTATAGGCAGGCGGTGACGCCGCCGCCTGTTGCTGGGGCATCGGTGTCGTCCGCGGCGGCTCGGCCGCAGCATGCTGCGGCGACGGGCTGGGCTTGGGCGCCGGCGGTGTCGCCTGCTTCTGCGCAGGCGGCGCCGTCTGCTGCTTCTGCGGCGCTTGTGCTTGAGCTGCTGCTTCGGGCTTGGCGGAGCCGACCGGCTTGTCGAGCGACGGCAACCGCAATTCGGGTGTCGGCGACGGGCTCGGCACCGGATCGGGCTCGGACTGGACCTCGGTCCTGGTGACCTCCTGCGGCGTCACGATCTCGACCGGCACCGTGTCAGCGGCGACCGGATCGAACTGATGGACCTCCGAATACAGGAAAATCAGCGCGAGCAGCATCAGGTGCACGAACACCGACGCCATCAGATCCGCGTTTGGCCGAAACTTCATCCCACTCGATCACGTCGTGATGCTCCCCTACCGGCACCATAGCGGGCAATCTGGAGCGGCCTCAATCCCATTCTACCTGAAGCCGGATCGGTCCGGCGTGATGGCCGATCCGCAACAGCCCGTTATCACATGGGATCACCACCCGGTGACGCGCAAAGGATGGGTCCGCCGGCCATCGCAACCATTTGAGCTTCGCGCCGGAGGAAACGACGCGCGGGGAACTGCGGTGACAGGTGACCGTCACCGCAACGCCTCAATAGCACGCGCGATTGCGTGACCTGCAGGGGCGGTTGTTGGTTTGCCCGGTGGCTTGCCCAGCCTTCTTGGCACCGGCCTTCGGCGGATTCTGCTGCGCATAGGCATCGGATACGAACGGCGGTGTGGCAATTGCGCCCGCGAACAGAATACTCAACGCGAGGACTATGATTCTCATGCAATTCTCCCTTTGAAAAATATGGCCGGAAAGCCGAACGAGGGCTCGGCCGCCATAAGGCGGCCGTATACGGAAATCGAAGTCAAGGTATTTTGGACCTGCTGCAGCGAGAGACAGCATTTTCGGCTCGAAAAACCTCAGCCGGCTGTCGCGCCGCCCATCGCCGAAATCTCGGCCATGTCCGCATCCGACAGCTCGAAATCGAAGATGTCGATGTTCTCCTGGAGCCGCTCGAGCTTCGAGGTACGCGGGATCGCGGACACGTTCTGCTGCACCAGCCAGCGCAGGCAGATTTGGGCCGCAGTCTTGCGATAGCGGTCGCCGATCCGCGCCAGCGCGCGGTCGCCCTTGACCTTCCCTTTCGCGATCGGGCTGTAGGCCACGAACGCCATGCCGTGGCGCACGCAGGCCGCGATCACATCGGCCTGGGCGACATAGGGATGGTACTGGACCTGATCGCAGGCAAGCGGCTCGGGGCACAACGCCACCGCCTCCTCGATCAGCGGCACATTGAAGTTCGAGACGCCGATATGCCGCGCCAGTCCGGCCTGCTTAACCCGCGCCAAGGCGCCGAGCGTCTCGGCGAGCGGCACCTGCGGATTGGGCCAGTGCAGCAGCAGCAGATCGACCTCCGTCATGCGCAAGCGTGCCAGGCTCTCCTTGGCGGAGCGTTCGAGATCCTTCGCCATGAAATGCGTGGTCCAGATCTTGGTGGTGACGAACACATCGTCGCGCCTGATGCCGGAGGCGCGCAGCCCCTCGCCGACCTCGCGCTCATTGTCGTAAATCTGGGCGGTGTCGATGTGCCGGTAGCCGAGCCGCAGCGCCTGCTCGACGATGCGCGCACAAATCCGCCCGCGCAACTCCCATGTGCCGAGCCCGATCGCGGGGATTTTGGCGCCGTTGCCTTCGACGACATTCATGCGCCCATTATGCGCGTCTGGCGGAGGCCTGCCAACTCACGTATCGGTTCCGCTGGCGACGGTGGCGACGGTTCACCGCTCCGGCTGGTAACCGTCGGTCAATGTCTTCAGGAAGGCGATGATGTCGGCCTCGTCCTGCGACGTCATCGCCGGCGTCTCGCCGGGATGGCGCTCGAACGGCGGATCGCTGACGTCGATATTGCCGTGATATTTCTCCGGCAGATCGTCGTATTTCCTTAACCGTCCGTCGGCTGCGCGCGGAAACACCTTCTCCGGATTGGTATCGCGGAAATTGTAGAAGTCGAGCACCTGCTCGAGGCTGCTGAAGACGCCGTTATGGAAGAATGCGCGGCGCGTTGCGGTGTTGCGCAGGGTCGGCGTCAGAAACATCCCGCAATATTGCGTCTGCTCGGCGATGTCGGTGCGATACGGGCCGCAGACCCCGAGATCGAAATGATCGGGATCGCGGTTGGCGGCGAGCGCGGCGTTGCGCGGCGCGCCGAGCGCCTCGTATTGATGGTCGGTGAACAGCGGCGGCAGGCCGTCGCGGGTCGGCTGCGAGGTGTGGCAGCCGCCGCAATTGGCTTTCTCCGGATCGTTGAACAGTTGCAGGCCGCGCAGCTCGCTCTCGCTGAGCCGCGCCTTGCCCTCCAGCCAGTAGTCGAACTTGCTGGTGTAGGGATGGAAGCTCGGCTCCTCGACCTGATAGCGCGCGACCGCGAACATCGCCTCCGCGACCAGCAGCCGCGTATTGTCGAAAACGCCGGCGCCGAACAGCTCGGCAAAGCGCGGCGCGTAGCTCGCCTGGCGCAGCTTCTGCGCCACCACCTCGATGCTGCCGCCGTCCATCTCGTTGGGGTCGAGCAGCGGGAAGAGCGCCTGGTCCTGCAGCGTATCGGCGCGGCCGTCCCAGAACAGTCCGCCCTGTGGCACGATGTTGACCGCTGAAGCAGCGGTCCCGGTCGCAACTTTCCTGGCGCGCACGGCTTGCCGGCCGGCTGCGGCCAGTTGCGCGAAGTCGACGACGTTGTCGTCCTCGTCCTTCTCCGGACCGATGCTGAAATTCGGTTGTCGCTCGAGATATGTCAGGCCGGGAACGGCCCGTGTCCCTTGCCGGGATTGCGTCGGCCCGCCGAGCATGACCGGCCCATCATTGGGCGGGCCATAGGCGTGGTCCGGGCTGTGACAGGATGCGCACGACAATGCGCCCGACGACGACAGCGAGGCGTCGAAGAAGATCATCTTACCAAGCTGCGCCATGCCGGACAGCGGAGCGACCGGCGGACGCCTGAGCTGCACCGGATTCGGATTCATCCCCGGCAGCCGCTCGGTCCCGACTGCCGCAACGGCGCCGGCCATGCAGAGCAGGCCGGCGCCGAGAAGCCACAACATGCGGCCGTTCATATGACGTCCAGTAATCCCAAGGGCGCTAGTCCCGGAGCGTTAGTGATGGTGATGCTCGTCGGGCGGGCTGACGATGACGGTGCCCGCGGTCGGATCGAGGAACAGCGTATCCTGCCGGTACTCGTGATCCTGGCCCTGGCCGCGCTCGAAGTCGAACAGGTCCGCGATCGATTCGACGCTGTCGTCGAATGAGCCGCCGCCGAGACGCTGGCCATGCAGCCAGTTGTCCTCGATGAAGCGCACCACCGAGGCCTGCGTGATCAGCGTGTGGCTGACATAGTTCCGCTTGGCGAACGGCGAGATCACCAGGAACGGAACGCGCGTACCGGGTCCGCAGCGGCCGTTGACCGGCTTGCCTTCGAGGCCCTTCGGCTGGGTCTGCTTGCCGATGCCGCGGCCACACTGGCCGGGACCGTTGACCTGGTCGGCGGTCGGATCATACGAGGCGGTGATCGGCGCGAGGTACTGGTGGTCGTACCAGCCGTCGGAGTCGTCATAGGTGATGATGACGGCGGTCTCGCCCCACTCCTTCTGCTTCTGCAGGAAGTTGATCAGCTCGACATTGCCCGCCTGCTCGTCGAGCGGATCGGAGTTGCCGGGATGACCGTCCTGATAGGCCGGCATCTTGATGTAGGAGACGGCCGGGAAATTGCCGGCCTTCACCGAGGCGTAGAAGTCCTCGAGATCGTAGGCATGGTTGGCCGGGTCGACCGTCTTGCTGCCGGGCACGTAGGTGTGACCGATGGCGTTCACCGAGCTCGGCCGCGCATGGGTCGGATTGGCGGTCGACTTGTAGTATTGGAACCAGGCGTGGTGCGGGATGTAGTCCACGACGGTGCCGTTGACATTGCTCGAGAAGGTGCTGCGGGCGCAATTGGTGGTGCCGTTGGCGTTCTTGAGCGTCAGGTCGAAGCCGCCCATGAAGCTGCCCCAGCTGATCTGCTCAGCGTTGAGCAGGTCGCCGATGTTCTTGCTGGTCATCAGGACCTGGCTGGTCGTGCTCGAGCAGGAGTCGTAGGCGGGGTCGGTATCACCGATCAGCGTCAGGCCACCCTGGCCGTCGGCGATCGACGATGAGGTGCCGACGATGTTCTGCGCACCGTTGGTCTGGCCGGACACCACCTCCAGCGCGCCGGGCGTCGACGGACCGAAAGTGTCGGTCCAGTTGTTGTCGCTCATCGCGAAGTTCTGCGCGTAGTTCCAGAACGCGGTGACGGTGTTGCCGTCGAAATAGCCCATCACCTGGCCGTTGGTGCCGAACGCGCCGACGCCGCCGGCGGTGCCGCGACCGGTGAATTCCGGAAACAGGTCTTCCTTGCCGTTGTCGACCGCCTGCTGCTCGGGCGTATAGGCGTGGTTCTGCGAGCGCGTGTTGGCCTGCGTGCGGTCGAGGCGGAACGGATTGGTCGCGCCGGTGCCGTTGGCCGGATTGAGGTTCGGATTGTTGGTCAGCAATCCGGCGCTGGCGAGGTTGTTGACCCGCGGCGTGTGGGGCTTCGCGATGAACGGGATCGACCCGGTCGGGTTGGCTGCGTTCGGATAGGTCGCGAAATAATGATCGAACGAGCGGTTCTCGTTGAAGATCACGACGAGATGCTTGATCGGCGTTGCGGTGTGGATGTGGTGCGGATGATGATCATCGCCGTGATTGTCGTCCTGCGCCGCGGCGCCATACATAACCGCGGTCGCGGCGATCAGACAGACTCCGACCGTCGAAAGAAATTTGGATTTCACGTAGTGCCCCTTGATTTTACGGATTTGTGACGTCGACCTGCGACAAGTTAGCCATTGCCGATGACAGCTCTGTGTAAGTTTTTTGCGAGCAACACTTCGTCACAATGATTCATCATCGCGCGTTTCGATTCACGCGACGGTTGCAGCACTTGCGGTATTCGATTGATCTCTATCTCGACGATACGCGCATCGCGCGTTGATCCGCTCTCGTGCGAGCGTGGGGCACTGGAGCCCCACGCAGGCCGGCGACAGCGGGTACGTGCCTAGTCCTTCATCCCGGTGATCGAGGCACTCACCGCGCGCGGATCGCGCTGCGGCCAGCGGCCGCTTTCGACCTGGGCCAGGAATTCGCCGACGATGCGGTTGTATTCGTCGGGCTCCTCGATGTTGATGGCGTGGCCGCAATTCGGCATCACAGCGAGCGCCGCCGACGGGATGCTCTGCTTCATCAGGATGCCCGGCAGCAGGCACGGCCAATCCTCGTCACCGGTGATGATCAGCGTCGGCACTGTGATGCGCTTCATCTCGTCGACCAGCGTGTAGAGCGAGGGCCGCTCCTTCTGCACGCCCTGCTGGGTGTTGGCCGATCCCACCGCCGAGTGCTCGGCCAGCATGCGCTTGAACTCGGCGTGGCCGCGCGGATCCTTGTTCTCGTACTGCACGCGCGTCGGCCCGTAGGCGTAGCGCTCGGCGAAGGCCGGCATGCCCTCCTTGCGGATCATGGCCGCGATCGCGTCGGCCTCGGCGCGAAACGTCTCGCGCTTGTCGAGCTCGGCGCCATAACCGCAGCCGCCGATGCACAGCGACAGCGCCCGATCAGGGTGACGCAATCCGAAATGCAAGGTCGCGAAGCCGCCCATCGAGAGGCCGACGATATGTGCCTTCGGCGCACCGATGTGATCGAGCACGGCCAGGATGTCGTCGGAGGCGCGCGCCTGCGAATAGGACGCGACCTGCTCCGGCACGTCGGACGGCGGAAAGCCGCGCGCATTATAGGCGATGGTGCGGAAGCGCTTGCCGAAATGCCGCATCTGCGGCTCGTAGCTGCGGAGGTCGCCGGCGAATTCGTGGACCAGGATCACCGGATGACCCGATCCGGTCTCCTCGAAATAGAGGCGGACGCCGTCGTCAGTTGTCGCATAGGGCATGGTGGTCTCCTGCCTTCTGGTTCGCGTGTTACAAAATGGTCGCCCCTGACTGCGGTTTGGTGCGCGCAAGGTACGTGCCGTGCTGCTTGCTGCCGACCAGGGCGCCGTCGTCGACGACCACTTTGCCGCGCACCATGGTCAGCACCGGCCAGCCGGTGACCTCGAGGCCCTCATAGGGCGTGTAGTCCGCGCCGTCGTGGATCAGCTCATGGCGGATCGTCACCTTCCGCGTCGGGTCCCACAGCGCGATGTCGGCATCGGAGCCGATCGCAATGGTGCCCTTGCGCGGATAGAGGCCGTAGATCTTGGCGTGGTTGGTGGCGCTGAAGGCGACGAAGCTGTTGAGGTCGATCCGGCCCTTGACCACGCCCTCGGAAAACAGGATCGGCAGCCGCGTCGCCACGCCGGGGATGCCGTTCGGCACCCAGCGGAAGCTGGTGCGCCCCTTGGGCGCGAGCTTTCCTTTCGGGTCGTCGTAGCGGAACGGACAATGGTCCGACGAGAACACCGAGAACACCTTCTGCTGCAGTCCCTCCCAGCACGCCTGCTGGCTCGCGACGTCGCGCGGCGGCGGCGAGCAGACGTATTTTGCGCCTTCCATATTGAGCTGATCGAGATCCTTCTCGGTCAGCATCAAATACTGCGGACAGGTCTCGCCCATTACCCGCAAGCCCCGCTGCTGTGCGCGCCGGATCTCCTCCATCGCCTCGCGGTTCGAGACATGCACGATCATGATCGGCACGTCGACCAGCTCGGACAGCGAGATCGCGCGGTGGGTCGCCTCGCGCTCGACCGGGATCGGCCGCGAGGTCGCGTGGAAGCGCGGCGCGGTGTTGCCGGCGCGTTCCAGCCGGTCGGTCAGGAAGCGGATCGCGTCGAAATTCTCCGCATGCACCATCAGCATCGCGCCGGTCTCGCGCGCGACCGACATCGTCTCCAGCAGCTCGCGATCCGACAGCGCCAGCCCCTCATAAGTCATGAAGACTTTTAGCGAGGTGTAGCCGTCCTCGACCAGTGCCGGAAGCTCCTGGCCCAGCACATGCTCGGTCGGATCGGTGACGATGAGGTGGAAGGCGACGTCGACATGGCACTCGCCTTCGGCCAGCGCATGGTAGTGCTTCAGCGCCTCGCGCAACGTCTGGCCCTTCTCCTGCAGGCAGAACGGCAGCACGGTGGTGTTGCCGCCGAACGCCGCCGAACGGGTGCCGGAGGCCAAGCCGTCGGCCATCACGATGCCGTCGCCCGACGGCTGGGCGAAATGCACGTGGCTGTCGATGCCGCCCGGCAGCACCAACCGGCCGGTCGCATCGATGATCTCGGCCGCACCGCCGAGATCATGACCGAGCGCCGTGATCTTGCCGTCGCGGATTCCAACGTCGCAGGCAAAGGTGTCGGCAGCGGTGACCACGGTGCCGCCGCGGATGATGGTGTCGAAGGACATCAGCGGGTCCCCTCCTTCGGTGAGCGATGTTCGATGATGGCGGCCAGCGGCTCGGCCAGCCCGATCGTCGGCTTCGGATCGGGCCGGCGGAACGTGCCGGCCACCGCCTTGCGCGGCTTCAGCACGGCGAGCGTCTCCGCCTGGCGCACGGCGGCCGCGACAGGATCGACCACCGGCACTGGAATGCGATCGCGCACCTTCGCCGCGAGCCCGGCGAGCGGTGCGCCGGACAGAATGACGACGTCGGCATTGTCCTGCACGACCGCCTGGTTGGCGAGCGCGACCAGGAGCTCCTCCTTCTCGGCCTGCACCTCCGAGATCGACCGGAAGTCGCCATCGAGCGTGCGGATACCGGCGCAGCGCGCGCCCAGCCCATGCATGGCGACGCATTCCTCGTACCAGGGCGCCAGCGCGCCGGCGAAGGTCACGATCGAGAACCGCCGTCCGAGCATGCAGGCCGTGAGCATCGCGGCTTCGGCAAGGCCGACGACGGGATACGCAAACAGCTCGCGCGCGCCGAACAGGCCGGGATCGCCGAACGCGGCGATGATGGCGGCATCGACGCCGGGGCCGGCCTCGGCCAGCATCTCAAGCGCAATCGCACCGCCGATCTGGGCCTCGGCGCGGGTCGCGATGTAAGGCACCCCGCGCGTCGCTGTGACAGGCACCAGCTCGGTACCAGCTGATGCCGTCTTGCTGCCGGCGGCATGCAGCAGATCGGTCACTGCCGCCATCGTGTTGGGATTGAGCAGCAGGATCTTCATGGCGCAGCTTTCTTCACCTTGCGGCCGCGTGGCTTCGCGGCTGCGTCCGGTACGGCGGCGTCATCAGGCGTGTTGTCCAGCGTCTCGGCGACGATCTCGCCGGTGCGGCGGACGTGATGGGCCAGCAACTGTCCGGCTCGCGCCGCATCGCGCGCTTTCAGCGCGGCCAGAATCTCCTGATGCTCGCGCACCGATTCATCCCAGCGCCCAAGCACCGACAGCGCGAAGAAGCGCGCACGCTCGGCCCGTGCGAGCAGCGCCTCATGCGTCGCCTTCAGCACCGCGTTGCGGGCGAAGCCGACGATCGCCGAATGGATCTGCTGGTTGACCTGGAAATAATCGCGCAGCTCGCCGCGGCCGTGGTGCCATTCGATCTTGTCCTGCAGCGCCTCCAGCCGCTCGAAATCGGCATCCTCCATGCGCTGCGCGGCGAGCTCGGCGGCGCAGCGCTCGATGCCGCTGACGGCTTCGAACAATTCGGTCAGCTCGGCGCGACGGAACGGCGCCACCATGGCGCTGTGGTTGAGCCTGAGCTCGACCAGGCCTTCGCTCGCCAATTGCTTCAGCGCCTCGCGCAGCGGGGTCCGCGAAATACCGAGCGCGTCGGACAGGTCCGCCTCGCCCAGCGATTGCCCCGGCGCCAGCTCGCCGCGCACGATCATGCTGCGCAGCCGCGCCGCCGCCTGCTCATGCAGTCCGACCCGCGGCACGCGCAGGCGGCGCCGTTGCTGCGCCGTGATCGCGCGCTTGGCTTCCTTGTTGCGCCTGGTCGGCTTGGTTTTGGTGTTGGCTTCAGTCACCGTTGGCCTTCATTTCATGTTTGGAGATCGCGGTCGCCGCGCGCAGATCGGGATTCGTGAACAGGCTGCCCCAACCGTGCACGCGCGACGGATCGCAGCCGACAGCTGTCAGGCACGCCCACAGGGTCACCGCGATCGAATCGAGCACCGGCACGCCGAACCCGCGCTCCAGCCGTTCGGCGGCACCCGCGCCGCGCATGTTGGTGCAGAGCACGACGGCGGCATCGCAGCCCTCGCGCACCACCTCCTCGATCAGCGCGGCCACCCTGGCTTCGCTGACCTCGGCAAAAGTGAAATTATCCTGCAGCGACAAATGGCGCTCGGCAAAGCAGTTGAGCCCCTCCGAATTCCAGTTGGTGATGATCTTGTCCTGCACGTCCTTGCGATACGGCGTCACCAGCCCGATGCGCCTGGCGCCGATCCGCCGCAGCAGGTCGCGATAGGCCAGCACCGTGGTGCAGGCCCTGATACCCGTTGCCGCCGTGATCTGCTCGCACAGGCTCTCGTCGCGATCGAAGCCGAGCCAGCTCGCCGAGGTGCCGTTCCAGGCGATGACATCGACCTTGGCGTGGGCCAGCAGTTCTGCTGCGCCAAGGATCTCGCTGGCGTCGAACTGGCGCAGCGCCGCCTCCGACAGCGCGATCTCCGTGACCCTAAAGCGCGAGAAATGCGCCGAGACGCCGTCGACGCCTGCCAGCATCGCGCAGGTGATCGGCTCGAGTGCGGTATTCGACGACGGCGTCAGCATGCCGAGCCGGACGGGACGTGTCATTCACGAGGCCTCATCAACCGGCCGAGCCCTTGGCGGGCCCGACCGTGTTTCGATTCTAGACCGGGAGCTTGCGGCTGTAATCGATCAGGGTCGAGCAGATCAACAGTGCAATGCCCGCGGCGGCGAAATACATCAAGGCGAGGAAGTAGGAGCCGGTGGCCTGCACGATGAAGCCGACGATCAAGGGCGTCGTGATGCCAGCGATGTTGCCGCCGAGATTCATGCAGCCGCCCAGGAAGCCGGACTTGCCACGGCCTGCAAGTGCCGACGGAATCGCCCAGTACATGCCGCACCAGCGCAGGAAGAACAGCGTCGTCGACAGCAGCACCACCACCGCGACCGCGTTGCTGACGTAGGCGACCAGGAAGATCGACACCGTCGCCATGACCGCCGCGATGCCGAACAGGGTACGGAACACGGTGTTGGGCGTCCCGCCCCGTTCGCGCCAGGTATCGCCGATACAGCCGCCGACCAGTTCGCCGACGAAGCCCGCGAAGAAGATGATGAAGGAGGCGCCGCCGAGCGCCTTGATGTCGAAGCCGTGCACCTTGAACAGATAGGTCGGCATCCAGGTCAACAGCCCGTAGAAGGTGGTGTTGAAGAACATCCAGCCGAGACACATGCACCACACCGAGCGGAAGCGGAAATACGCCATCCAGCTGGCGCCCGAGGACGGCGGCGTCGCCGCGTCCTCGATCGCATGCGCCGCCTCGAGATAGCGCGCCTCGGCTTCGTTGACCGACGGATGCTCGCGCGGCACGTTGCGGATGTAGTGCCAGGCCCACAGCCCGCACAGCATGGTGCCGACGCCGGCGACGACGAAGGCGACCCGCCAGGAGCTGAATGCCGCCATCAACCACGCGATCACGATCGAACCGAGCGCCGCCCCGAGCGGCGCGCCGCCGTCCAGCAGCGTGGCGCCGCGGCCGCGTTCGGTCTGCGTCATCCAGATCGCGTTGAGCTTGCCGCCGGCCGGATAGATCGGCGCTTCCGAGGCGCCGAGCCCGAGCCGGGTCAGCAGCAGCAGCATCCAGCTGGTGGACAATGCCGCCAGCGCCTGGAAGAAGCCCCAGAACAATGTCGCTGACGCGATCACGATGCGCGGCTTGAAGCGATCGGCCAGCATGCCGCCCGGCACCTGCATCAGCGCGTAGGTCCAGAAGAACGAGCTCAGGATCAGGCCTTGCATCGCGGGGTCGATATCGAACTCCTTGGCGATCACAGGCATTGCGACCGACAGCGACGCGCGATCGATATAGTTGATCGAGATCAGGAACAGCATCAGCAGGAAGATCTTCCAGCGCACGCCGGATGGCTTCGCCGTATCTGCCATTGCGATGGTGGACACCTGATCGCTCATTGCTCGCTCCTCTGCCGGCAGATTGTTTTGCCCTGAAGCCACCTTCGTCATCGAAGGTCACCGGCCCCCTCCTGCCCGGCGAGAAGTCTGCTTCAACCTGGCAGGCGCCACAAGCACATTTTGTATTCTGCATGCAATACAGTATAAGCCATTGATATCGCTTCATATTATACATTAAGAGCCTTGTCATTGATCAGCCCGTGGCGAGGAATTGGGCGTGAGATAACAGTCCGTAGCCCGGATGAGCGAAGCGATATGCGGGGACCTCACGAGCCCCGGATATCGCTGCGCTCATCCGGGCTACGTGCCCCGACGGCTGCTGCGTCCCAGGCTGTCACCGGGGACGCATGTGCGTGAGCTAGCGGCGAATGAAGGCCGCCACCACCGCGCTCGACGTCGCGCAGACCGCGACCACCACGAACACCAGCGAGGTCTGGTTGTGCTTGTCCATGAAGTGGCCGATCATCGGCTCGCCGAGGCCGGCGAACAGATAGGCGAAGAAGTTCATCACGCCGGTCGCGGTCCCTGCCCGCCTGTGCCCGACCAGGTCCGGGCACAGCGCCCAGAACGAGGATTGCGGGCCGTAGGTGAAGAAGCCGCACAGGAACAGCACGGTCATGCCGAGATAGACGTCAGATGCCGGGATCGCATACATGCACATCGCGGTGACCGCGGCGAGCACCATGTAGAGCACGATCGCGAGGTAGCGGCGCGAGCCGAACACCTTGTCCGACACCCAGCCATTGCTGAAGGCGCCGACCGCCATGCCGACCGGCAACGCGACGCTGATCCAGCGCGGATCGATCACCGAGCTGGCGCCGGCCTTGGCCCAATTGCTGCCGAGGAAGTGCACCGGCACCCACACCAGCAGGCCATAGCGCGCCGCGTTCTGGAAACCGATCGCGACGCCGGCGACCAGCAGGCGCCAGTTCGACAGCACCGCCTTGTAGCGCGCCAGCGAGCCCTCATTGGCGTCGACCGCGGCCTCCACAGCGGTGACGTCGTCGGCCTCGTCATGCGGCGAGGCAAAGCCCATGTCCTCGGGCTTCTCGCGCGCGATCAGATAGAATGCGATGCCGCCGAGCAGCAGCAGCACGACCGGAATGCGGAAGATCCAGCGCCAGTCGAGCTGGAAATAGCCGACCACGACGAGCGAGGTGACGAACGACAGCACCGAGGCGAGACCGGCCGCGAAGGTATAGAGCCCGTAGACCGTGCCGCGCTCGTGGCGGCCCCACCAGTTCGACAGCAGCCGGCTGCCCGGCGCCCATCCCATCGACTGGAAATAGCCGTTGATGCCCCAGAACGCGGTCAGGCTGACGATCCCGGTCGAAAGCGAAGTCGCCCAGTTCATGATGAAGGAGAGGATCGCGCCTGCACTCATCACGCGGCGGCCGCCGAACTTGTCGCCGAGATTGCCGTTGATGGCCTGGCCCACCGCGTAGCACCACAGCAGCGCCGCGCTGGCCCAGCCCAGCGCCTCCTTGGTGACACCGAACTCGGCCTGTATGCCGGGAATCGCGAAGCCGAAGGTCTGCCGTCCGGTGTAGAAGAACAGATAACAGAACATCGCCGCGAACAGCATGCGCCACTGCGCGCGGCGGAACGAGGTCGCAAGCTCCGGATTCTGCGCTCCGACCGCGCCGACGCTCGACGGACTGAACGTAATCGACATTGAACCCTCCCCTGATTGATTGGTGATCGCAATCGGCCGCGGCGTTGTTGTTGTTGTCCGCGCGCGGCCCTCCACGCGCTGCTCTAGATCGGCCAGGGCAGCGAATAGGTCTTGACGTTGGTGAAGCTCTTGATCGCCTCCTGCACGCCTTCCTTGTAGCCAAGGCCGGAGTCCTTGATCCCGCCGAACGGCGACATCTCGATCCGGTAGCCCGGGACTTCCCAGACGTTGACGGTGCCGACATCGAGCTCGTTGACGAACCGCGTGATGTAGTCGAGCCGGTTGGTGCAGACCCCGGACGACAGGCCGAACGCGGTCGCATTCGAGATCCGGATCACGCTCTCGATGTCGTTGGGCACGCGCATGATCGGGATCACCGGGCCGAACGTCTCCTGCATCACCAGCTCACTGGTGTAGGGGATCCGGTCGACCACCGTCGGCGGATACAGCGCGCCGTTGCGGTCGTTGCCGTGCAACAGCTCGGCACCGTCGGCAACCGCCGCATTGACGCGGCGCTCGAACTCCTTCGCCGCACCCTCATGGATCACGGTGCCGACATCGACCGTCGGGTCCATCGGATCGCCGCACTTCAGCGTACGCGCCTTCTTCAGCACGAGCGCGGCGAAATCGTCGGCAACCGCCTCGACGCAGAGGATGCGCTTCACGGCGGTGCAGCGCTGGCCGGAATTCTTGGTCGCGCCGGTGACCGCAAGCTCCGCGGCCTTCTCCAGATCGGCGTCCTCCATCACGATCAGGGGATCGTTGCCGCCGAGTTCGAGCACCAGGCGCTTATAGCCCGCCTTGCCGGCGATGTGCTTGCCGACCCTGACCGAGCCGGTGAAGGTCACGAGATCGGCGTCGGGATCGGTGATCATCGCATCGCCCATCGAATGCGGATTGCCCGTGACCACCGACAGCATCTCGGGCGGCAGCCCCGCCTCGTACAGCACGTCGGCGAGCGCGAGCGCAGTCAGCGGCGTCAGCTCGGTCGGCTTCAGCACCACGCGGTTATTGGTCGCGATCGCCGGCGCGATCTTGTGGCTCACCATGTTGAGCGGATGGTTGAACGGCGTGATCGCCGAGATCGCGCCGAGCAGCGGCGAGCGGGTCGTGAAGATCTTGCGCGCCTTGCCCTGTGGGCTGATGTCGCAGGAGAACGTCTCGCCATCGTCCTGGATCGCGAGCTGGCCCGCGAAGGAGTAGACGTCATAGGCGCGGCCGGCCTCGTACAGCGAGTCCTTCCAGCACAGCCCGGACTCGGCGGTGATCAGCCGCGCGAACTCCTCCTTGCGACCGGCCAGGATCTCGGCGGTGCGCAGCAGGATGCGCTGCCGCTCATAGCGCGTCAGCTTCGGCTTGAACGCCGCCGCCTTGGCAAAGGCGCTACGGACATGCTCCGGCCGCGCCGCCGGCACCGTGCCCACCACCTTGTTGGTGTAGGGATTGAAGACCTCGACATGCTCGTCGGTGTCGACGAGGCTGCCTGCGATGCGCATCTGCTCGTGGCGGACGGCTGCGCTCTGGATGTTCATGATGCTGTCCTCTGGTCCCAGGAAAGTCGAAGCCGTCACTGGATGCGGTTGAGCGCGACGTCGAAGGCGTCGAAATTGCGCAAGGCGTGCCCTGCCGGCAGCGCGATCCTGTGGTTGGCGATCAGCGGCACCCGCTGCTCGGTCAGCCCGCCATGCGAGCGCAGCGGCTCGGTCAGCCCGGACAGGTCGTGGCGGGATTCGCTGGTGCCGAGCACCTTGTGTTTGGTCGAGATCACGACGATGTCGCCGATCCGGTCCGGCGGCAGCTCGAACCTGGCGCAGGCCTCCTTGCGCGTCAGCGCGATCTCGATACCCTTGGTGTCGCGCAGCCGCATCAGCAGCGTTCCGATGTCGGCGCCCGCGGGCGTGTAGATCGTCGCGAACGAGCCGAGCGAGCCGTGATGGGCGACATAGGGATCGGTGATCGGCAGGATCACCCGCGCGGCGCCCGCACCCGTCCAGTCGTCCATGACGTCCTGGAGGTAGATCACGTCGGGCTTGCCGTCGGGCAAGAACTTGTCGTTCATGCCGTGGTCGGCGGTCGCCACGATGTTGCAGCCGAGCGCATCGAGCTGGGCGAGATAGCCGTCGATCATCGCGTAGAAGTCGTTGGCGATCCTGGTGCCGAGCCCCACCTTGTGCTGGATGTAGTCGGTGGTCGAGAGATACATCAGATCCGGACGGTGCCGCTCGACCAGCTTGACGCCGGCCGCGAACACGAAGCGCGACAGGTCGGCCGAGTAGACCTCAGGCAGCGGCAGGCCGACGAAGTCGAGGACATTGTCGATGCCGTTATTGGCATTGGTGGCCTGATCGGCCTTCTCCGACGAAAACGCGATCGCGCGGCCGCTCGCATAGTCGAGCCCATGGGCGAGCAGAGTGCGCAGCTTGTCCTTGGCGGTGACGGCGGCAACCTTGTAGCCGGCGTCATGAACGCCGGCCAGGATGGTCGGCGCGCGCAGGAATTTCGGATCGTTCATCATGACTTCGGCGTTGTTCGCCGTGTCGTAGAAATAGTTGCCGGCGATGCCGTGCACAGCGGGCGGCCGTCCGGTGATGATCGAGAGGTTGTTCGGATTGGTGAAGCTCGGGATCACGCTGGCGGCATGGACATGCGCGCCCTCCTTCATGAAGCGCGCGAAGGTCGGCGCGACGCCGGCCTCGATTGCGCGCTCGATGTAGCCGGGCTCCGAACCATCGAGGCAGATCACGACGGTTGGCCGCGTCGGCGCATCGTAGCGGCGCCCATTGACGGTGATGATTTTGCGGTTTTCCTGGCGATTGTCTTGCATGAGTTCTCTCCTTGTCGCTGCGCCGCCGTCACGCGCTCACCGCGCTCGGCATCCGCTGCGTCTGCGCTGCCTCGATCAGCCGTTCCTTCGATCCCAGGAAATTGCGGCCGCGCTCGCCGTCGAGCGAGTCGGCGATCAGCGCGTACCATTCGGCGCGCTCGATCCGGTAGGCGGCCGGATTGCAGGAGATGCCGAGCCGCGCCATGAAATCTTCGAGATTGTCGGCCGCCCGCGTAAGGTCGGCGCCGAAGATCTGCTTCAGGCTGTCCTCGCAGAGCCCGCCTGCCCCCTTGACGCTGCGCAGCACCATCGGCAGCGAGAACGAGCAGGCAATGCCGTGCTGCACGCCGTGCCGCAGTGTGATCGGATAGGACAGCGAATGCGCGATCGCGGTCTTGGTGTTGGAGAACGCCAGCCCGGCGAACAGCGCCGCCTGCGCCATGCGGCCGCGCAGCTCGAGATTGCCGAGATCATTGGCGAGCTCCGGCAGCACATCGAGCACACCGCGCGCCGCCGCCACCGCGTGGTTCGCCGACACCGGGTTGTTGTTGACGTTCCAGATGCTTTCCAGCGCATGCGACAGCGCATCGAGCCCGGTGCTGATGGTGAGCAGCCGCGGCTTGCCGAGCATCAGGCGCGGATCGATCACCGCATGGGTCGGATAGAGCGACGGACGCGCCAGCGAATATTTCTTGCCGTTGGCCTCGTCCCACACCGTGCCCCAGCAGGTCACCTCGCTGCCGGTGCCTGCGGTGGTCGGCACCGCGATGATCGGGATCACGGCAAGTCGCTCAGCGCCCTGCTGCGTCTCCAGATAGGTTTTCACAGTGGCGAAGTCACCGCCGGCAGCAGCGAACACTTTTGCGGAATCGATCACCGAGCCGCCGCCGAGCGCAATGATCACCTCCGGCTGCTTGGCGAGCCCGGCAAAACGCGCGGTCTGCTCGGTGAGCAGCCGGTAGTCCGGATTGGGCGCGACGTCGCGGATGGTCAGGACCGACGGCCCCGCCGCGGCGCGCAGCCGGCGCTCGAGTTCGTCGAAGACCGGCTCGCCATAGGTCACCAGCGCATAGGGGCGCTTGCCGATCAGCGCCGGCAGCTTGTCGAAGCTGTCGGCTCCGAACTCGATCCTCACCGGGTTGGAATAAATCCAGGCCATCCGCGCGTCCTCCGTTTGGCGCGAAGGTACGTCGTCGGTTGCTATTGACAAATTCATTCTGCGGATGCGTTCTATTGATTATGTCAATAGTGTTCAGCCAGCTCCGCGCCTTCCACGCGGTCGCCGCCCATGGCGGCTTCACCGCGGCCTCGCGCGTGCTCAATGTCGGCCAGCCGACGCTGACCATCCAGGTCAAGGAGCTCGAGGAGACTTATGGCGTCGAGCTTTTGATCCGCAAGCCCAGGCACACCGAGCTCACCGAGGCCGGCAGCGCGCTATTCGAGATCACCCGCGGCATCATGACGTTCTGCGACGAGGCGCATGAGCTGCTCGCCGCGCATGGCAAGGCCACCAAGGGCCATCTGCGAGTGGCCACGGTCGGACCGTTTCACGCCACCGAGATCATTGCCGCCTTCAAGCGCGACCACCCCGAGGTCCAGATCTCGACCCTGCTCGGCAATTCCGAGCGCACCTTTCGCCACATCGTCGACTTCGAGGCCGACGTCGCGATCCTAGCGGAGGTGCCGGAAGATCCGCGCGTCACCATGATCCCCTATCGCACCCACCGCGTGATCGTGTTCGTCAACCGCGATCACCCCTGGTTCAAGCGCAAGTCGGTCCGGCTGCGCGAGCTGGCCGACCAGCCGATCGTGCTGCGCGAGCGCGGCTCGACCACGCGGCGCGCCTTCGAGGCGACGATGCGGGCCGAGGGCATCCGCATCGAGCCGGTGTTCGAGATCGAAAGCCGCGAGGGCGTCTGGAAGGCGGTCGAGCGCGGGCTCGGCATCAGCGTCGTCGCCGACTTCGAATTCGTGCCGCACCCGAACCTGCGCGCGCTCGAGATCAGCGACCGCACCATCAAGACCCAATACAGCATCGCCCATCACAGCGGCCGCGGCCACTCCCCAATCATCAAGGCGTTCCTCGAGACGGTTCGGCGGATGAAGGGCGCGGATACTCGGCCTTGAGTGCGAACAGCGCCACGAGGGCAGCCAAACTCAGGGCGGACGTGACCGCGAGCGTATAGCCGCCGAGCGGTGAAATCAGGAAGCCGAATGCCAGCGGCGCGATCGCCTGCGACAGCCGCGACGGCGCCCCGAGCAGTCCGAGGCGGTAGCCGTAATCCTTTGGACCGAAGATCGCCAGCGGCAGCGTGCCGCGCGCGATCGTCAGGATGCCGTTTCCGGCGCCGTGCAGCAGCGCGAAGACTCCGGCAAAGCCGCCCCCGAACAAGCCGATGACGCAGGCGCCCAACGGGTGCGTGATACAGGCCAACCGCGCTGACCACAGCGGGTGGAAGCGCTTCAGCAGGCTTGCTTCGACTATGCGCGCCGCCACCTGCGCCGGGCCGATCAACGCGCCCGCCGCGATCGCCTGCGCCTGCGTTGCGCCCAATGACTCCAGAATGCGCGGCAAGTGAACCGCCATCGCCGACGTGACGCTCCAGGCGGCCGCGAAGGCAAAGGCCAGCAACACCATCGCGCGGTCGATCGGAATATGCGGCTTTGGCGTGTCGGCTGCGACCCGATGCTCTCTGTTCAATTTGGGGATCAGCAAGCCGTTCAGCGGCAGACAGATCAGGATGTGCGCGGCCGCCCAGCCGAAGCAAGTCCAGCGCCAGCCGATGGTCGCGAGGCCCCACGCGCTGAGCGGCCAGCCGATCGTGCTGGCAAATCCGGCGATCAGCGTGATGCCGGTGATGGAGCGCCGGGCGGCATTGCCGTAGATGCGCCCGAGGGCCGCGAAGGCCGCATCGTACAAACCAAGCCCCATGCCGATGCCGAGCAACAACCAGCTCGCGGCCATCAGGACGCCACCCTGCGCAAGCCCGAGCAGGATCAGGCCGGCCGCAAGAATGAGGTTGGACGCGCACAGCACTTCGCGCCCGCCCATCCGGTCGATCTGGCGGCCGACACGCGGGCCGAGCAGTCCGGAGATCACCAGCGCCATCGAGAAGGCGGCGAACAGCCAGTTCGTGGATATGCCGAGGTCGCGCGCGATCGGGTCCGCGAGGATGGCCGGCAGGTAATAGCTGGACGCCCAGGCCAGGGTTTGCGTGGTGCCGAGCGCGACGATCAGGACGTTGTCCGCACGGCGGTTCATTCGGCGCGTGGACCCTGCGGCTTCGGCGAAACCACTTCGCCGTCTTCCTTGACGAACCGGCCGATCTCGGCAACGGCGAGCAGATCAAGCACGGCCTCGGACGGCCGGCACAATCTCACACCCTTCGGCGACACCACGATCGGCCGATTGATCAGGATCGGATGTGCCATCATGAAGTCGATCAGCTCGTCGTCGCTCCATTTCGGATTGCCAAGATCGAGTGCGGCATAGGGCGTGCCCTTCTCGCGGAGCAGCGCCCGCGGCGTGATGCCCATGGCGACGATCAGCGAGACCAGCGTGTCGCGCGAGGGAGGCGTCTTGAGATATTCGACGATCTCGGGCTCCTCCCCGCTTTGCCGGATCATGGCCAGAGTGTTGCGCGACGTCCCGCAATCGGGGTTGTGATAGATCGTGATCGTCATTGGATCGCCTCCTTGGTGGTTTCAGCGCCCCGCAACAGCCACGTCATGAATGCCGCCGCGACCGTGGCCCCCAGCATTTCGGCGGCGATGAAGCCCGGCAGGTCCTGCGGCCGAATGCCGGAAAACGTATTGGTGAAGGATCGCGCGATGGCGACGGCCGGATTGGCAAAGGACGTGGACGCGGTGAACCAGTAGGCGGCCGTGATGTAGAGCCCAACCAGCCATGGAATTGCGGTCTCACGAAACCGGAGGCCACCGAGAATCGTTGCCATCAATCCGAACGCGGCAACGAATTCCGCAAACCACTGCGGAAAGCCCGTCCTCGCCTTGACCGACAACTCCAGCAGCGGCAGGCCGAACATGGCATGGGCGACCATCGCGCCCAGGATTCCCCCGAGCACCTGCGCCACGATGTATTGCACAGCCTGCGGCGGACGAAGCTCGCCCTTGAGCGTGAATACCAGCGTCACCGCCGGATTGAAGTGCGCGCCGGAGATCGGTCCAAGGATCGTGATCAGCACCACCAGAATGGCGCCGGTCGGCAGCGTATTGCCGAGCAGCGCCAGCGCCACGTCCTTGGTCAGGGTCTCGGCCATGATGCCGGAGCCGACGACGGTGGCGACCAGCAGCAACGTCCCAAACCCCTCGGCGACAAGGCGCCGTGGCAGGTCGAAATCGCGCATCAGGCACGCACCCTCTTCTTGGCCGCGGCGGGCCGGCACTGCGCATCGGCCAGCGCCGGCGCGCAGATCTCCGGGTGCCCTGCGCAGCAATCCTTCATCAGGAAGGCGATGAGGTCGCGCAGGCCAGCGAAATCCGCCGAGTAGATGATCGAGCGCGCCTCGCGGCGCGGCATGATCATGCCGGCATGCTCGAGGTCCTTCAGATGGAACGAGACGTTGGATGGTGACACCGCGACCGCCTCGGCAATCGCCCCTGCGGCCATTCCCTCGGGGCCGGCCTGCACCAGCAACCGCACGATCCGCAACCGCGTCTCCTGCGACAGCGCGGCAAAGGCGGTTCGGGCTTGACGCTCCTCCATCTTTCGATAATCCTACAATTCAACAATCATTGAAATGAAGATAGCAGCCATGGATACGCCTGCCAAGACCCGATCAACCGTCGGCGCCCTGCTCCCGGTGGACGAGCTGTCCGCTGCGACGCTGCTGTCCAGCCTCGAGGCGCACAGGGAGAAGCCGCTGATCTTCAGCTATGACGGCCGCGACGTTCGCCCAAGCTACCAAGTGACCGAGGTCAAGACCGGTTCATTCAGAGGGCTCGATTGCGGCGCGAACCCCGAGAGCTGGAGCGAGACCTTCATTCAGCTCTGGGATATCGAGGAGGAAAGCCGCGGCCACATGGCTGCCGGCAAGCTTCTCACCATCATCCGCAAGGTCGACGAGGCGGTCGGCTTCGATCCGCAGGCCAAGCTGACCTTCGAGGTGAGCGATGGTGTTCGGCCGATGCAGATCTATCGCGCAGAACGCGTGGATGCCGGCGACACCGCGATCCGCGTCCATCTCTCGGCACGCCCGTCGAGTTGCAAGCCGCGCGACCGCTGGCTGCAGGAGCAGCAGTCCTGCTGCGCGCCGAAAGCCAAGCAGCCGTGTTGCGGCTGATCGATGTTCGAGGGTTCGTGCCAAAAATCCCAATCACTGATTTGCCCGACGGCGCAAGCCCCCGCAGCAAAAATATTTCGGTTTATCCGCAGACCGACACAGTGTATGGTCTGCCCGTCTCACCCGATCGAGGGGCGCTGCGCATCGTCAGGAGTGTTGCGGTGAGATGCGGTGGCCGCTGCTTGCGCACTGACGACGTGCACAATGTGGCGGACGGCGAAGTCGTGCAGACCTGACGCCCTAGCGGCAGGTGTCTCCTAGCGGAACGCGCAAGCGTTCTCGCGAAGGACGGTGACAAACAAGCCCAGTCTCACCGGGGCGAGCACGTATAAGCCGTAAAACCATCGCGCAGGGAAAGCCGGGATGTTCCCGGTTACACCTGTGGTCCGACCTCCGGTGCTTTTTATTTGCACCGGACCCATGGGTGCGATCGGCACCCGGCTTTCCCTGCGCCCTCTGATTGAAGAGCGGCGAAACGAACAGCAAGACTCGGACAAACATGTCGCGAGAATGCGGATGTGTGCACATATCGATCCCGTCATCCCCGCGCAAAGGCGTCGCCTTTGTCGCTGGAGGAGCGCGCAGCGCGTCTCGAAGGATGCACGGCCCATGGTGGCCGTCGATCCTTCGAGACGCCGCTTCGCGGCTCCTCAGGATGATGGGTTTAGCTCTACCGCGCGAACTATCCGCTTCGTCGTCCCGGCGCAGGCCGGGATCCATAACCACAAATGCAGCTTGTTGTGCGATGCTGGAACGACGAGTCCCGTTCACTACTGCTGCCGCGGCGTATGGGTCCCGGCCTTCGCCGGGACGACGGCGGTGAATGTGGCACATTCAGCGCGATCAATCGGATGAACAATGACGGCGGATACCGGCCTGCCCCCTCAAGCCGCGGTCGGCGCGCTCGACAGCGCGGCGAACACCGTCTCGGGCGAATGCGCGATCACGGCGAGCAGCGCGCGGGCGGGACCGCGCGGGGCGCGCTTGCCCTGCTCCCAGTTGCGGATGGTCTCCACGGGCACGCCGAGCTTGGCGGCGAATTCGAGCTGGGTGAGCTGGGCGCGGCGGCGCAAATCGCGCACGGCCGGCTGGGCCGCCGCAGGCCGCATCGCCGATCCAGCCGGGTGCGCGGGCGTGAGCGGGATTTCCTGCCCGTCGCGCAATTCGACGATCCGTCCGTCCGCCTTGAGCCGCAACCGCTGCATGATGGCCCCCGTGATGGCCGCAATGGAGATAAGGGCATCATCCGCCAACCCCGTTAAGGCGCGATTAACGATAAGGCGGCCGGCCAGATGTGGGCTATTTCAGCCCGAACCACAGCGTGGCGATGCCGAGAAACGAGAAGAAGCCGACCACGTCGGTGACGGTGGTGACGAAGGTGCCGGAGGCGACCGCCGGATCGGCGCGCACCCGCTCCAGCACCATCGGGATCAGGATGCCGCCGAGCGCGCCGGCGACCAGGTTGCAGATGATCGCAAGCCCGATCACGAGGCCGAGGCCGGGGATCTTGAACCAGGCCACCGCGGCGATGCCGGTGATGACGGCGAAGGCGACGCCGTTGACCAACCCGACCATGGTCTCGCGCAACACCACGCGCATCGCGTTGAAGGCACCGAGCTCACGGGTGGCGAGCGCGCGCACCGCGACCGTCATGGTCTGGGTCGCGGCATTGCCGCCCTGGCTCGCCACGATAGGCGCCAGCACCGCGAGCGCCACCATCTTCTCGAGCTGGCCCTCGAACAGGCCGAGCACCGAGGAGGCGAGGAACGCGGTGGCGAGATTGACCAAAAGCCAATTGAAGCGGCCGCGGGCGATGGTCCAGACCGTGTCGGACAGCTCTTCGGGATGGGTGACGCCGCCGAGCGCCTTGAGGTCCTCGTCGGCCTCCTCCTCGATCATGTCGACGACGTCGTCGATGGTGATCACGCCGACCAGCCGGTCGGTGGTGTCGACCACGGGAGCTGCGACAAGATTGTACTTGCCGAACATCCGCGCGACCTCTTCCTGGTCCTCCAGCGCGGAAATGCGGCGGCGGTCCTCGTCGATCAGGTCCTTGACCGGAACCGGGCGGCGCGTGCGCAGCAGCACGTCGAGCGGCACCGCGCCGAGCAGGTGCTTGCCGGCGTCGACCACATAGATCTCGTAGAAGCGATCCGGCAGGTCGGGCGTCTCGCGCATGTAGTCGATCGCCTGCCCGACCGTCTCGTCCGGCGACACCGCGATGAACTCGGTCTGCATCCGCCGGCCGGCGGAATTCTCCGGATACAGCAGGCTGCGCTCGATCTCGGCGCGCTCGGCGGCCGGCAGCTTCTCCAGGATCTGTTCCTGGTCCGCCTCGTCGAGGCTTTGCAGCAGCTCGACCGCGTCGTCGGATTCCAGCTCGCGGACGCCTTCGGCGACCGTCTCCGGCTTAAGTTCCTCGAGGATCTCCTCGCGGACCGCCTCGTCGACCTCGTTGAGCGCCGAGAAGTCGAAATCGGTGCCGGTGATCTCGACCAGGGTGACGCGGTCGTCGGGCTCCAGCGCCGCGATCAGGTCGCCGAGATCGGCCTCGTGCAGTTCCGCGACCACCTCGCACAGCAGCGGCCGGTCGGCGGCTTGGATCGCCCGGGTGATCTCTTCGACGAATTCGGGGCGGAGCTGGCCCTCCTCGTCCCGCATCGGCATCCGGGCAAGCGGGTCGTGCTTCAGGTCGTCCCTGGCGGGCTCGGCAATGTCGAAATTCTCGGCCATGCCGTGTTTCGCCGGTTTGACAGGAGGGGAAAATCTGGTCTGATTGATGCGGACCGCATTACCTAATCGGCGGGGCACCGTGCAATGAGAAAGATGTCGAGCGCACCACGACCGATCCTCAACATTATGGCGACGCTGGTCGCGATCGCGCCGCTCGCGCTGACCGGCGCCGCGCAAGCCAGCGAATGCCCGCGCAAGGACGCACTCGGCACCTCACGTGTGCTTGAGGTCGATCCTGCGACTTATCCGCGCGTCGGGCTGAAGAGCTTCCCGCAGACCCTGCCACTCCGGGATGGCGAGGTGGTGCTGACCTTCGACGACGGACCGTCGCCTCTGGTCACCGACAAGGTGCTGGCGGCGCTGGGCACCGAATGCGTGCAGGCCACCTTCTTCATGGTCGGCCGCAACGCCTCCGAACACCCCGACATGGTCCGCAAGATCGCGCGCCTCGGCCACACCGTCGGCTATCACACCTGGGACCATCCGCATCTCAACAGGCTGCCGACCGATCAGGCCGAGGCGAACATCAACCGGGGCATCGAAGCGGTCCAGGCAGCCTTGCGTGGCACCGCGAGCACGGTTCCGAGCACGCCCTTCTTCCGGTTCCCCTATTTCGAGTCGACCCCGACCTTGCTGGACCATTTGGAAAAGCGTGGTATCGCGGTGTTCGGGGCGGATTTCTGGGCCAGTGACTGGGTCAAGATGACGCCCGAGCAGGAACTCAAGCTGCTCACCGGCCGGCTCGAAGCCCACCGGAAGGGAATTATCCTGCTCCATGACCCGCAAATGCGAACGGCCGAGATGCTGCCGGCCTTCCTGAGGTATCTCCAGGAGCACAATTTTCACGTCGTCCACATCGTCCCGCCGGCGATGAAAACCATGTCCGACCGGACACATTGAACCCGGGGCCAAAGCTGGATTACTTACAGACCGTTAAGGCGGCATTCATGGCGCCTTCCTTAAGGATTCGTCAGTGCGTTTGGAATGCGGCCTGGATTCAATGATTGCGAACGTCCTGGTGATGATCCGGAAGCGATCGCGGACGGTGATCGGCGCGGCGCTGCTGGGCTGCGGCTTGATGATGCCCTACGCCGCCCTCGCCGCCGACTGCCCGGGTAACCCCAACGCGCTCGGCACCTCGCGCGTTCTCGTGGTCGATCCCAAGCAGCATCCGCGGATCGGCACCATGCAGTATCCGGAGACCCTGCCGCTCGCCGACCACGAGGTGGTGTTGACCTTCGACGACGGGCCGCTGCCGAAATACAGCAACCAGGTGCTGGCCATCCTCGCCAGCCAGTGCGTCAAGGCGACCTTCTTCACCATCGGCTCCCAGGCCCGGTTCAATCCGGAGGGCGTGCGCAAGCTGATCGCGGCCGGCCATACCGTCGGCACGCACAGCCAGAACCATCCGCTGACGATGAACAAGATGCCGCTCGAGCGGGTGAAGCAGGAGGTCGACGAGGGCATCGCTTCGACGCTGGCAGCGCTCAACGGCGACAAGAGCAAGCTCGCGCCGTTCTTCCGGATCCCCGGCCTGATGCGCGCCGAGATCCCCGAGGCCTATCTGGCGTCACAGGGCATCCAGGTCTGGAGCGCCGACTTCCCGGCCGACGACTGGCGCCACATCTCGCCGCAGCGGGTCTATGATCTCGCGATCCAGCGCATCGAAGCCAAGCACAAGGGCATCCTGCTGCTGCACGACATCCAGCCGCGCACCGTCGCGGCGCTGCCGCGTATCCTTAACACGCTGAAAGAGCGCGGCTATCGCATCGTTCACGTCGTGCCGGCGACGGCCGACCGTCCTGCGACGCCGACCGAGCCGCGGCAATGGTTCATGCATCCGCCGACCGAGACGGTGGCGATCACGCGCTGGCCGAAAATTCCGAACTTCGTCTTCACCGCGACACGGACGCTGCCCGCGCCCGTGTTTGCCGAACTGGACTGGCGCGACGCCGACATCCTCGATCACGCGCAGCGCGCGCGCCTCGGTATGCCCGTCGCTACGGCCTGGCCGCAACCGCAGCTCACGCAATTCGCGGCGATCTCGACATTGCCGATCCCGGCGTCCGACGTGTTCCGCGTTCCCGAGGCGCTGGATCTGACGCTGCTCGCGGCCCGCTCGGCCGCCAGTCGCCGTCTCGCCCAGCGCGCGGCTGCCGCCCCCGGCGTCGGCGCGCCGCGCACGCAGGCGATCTCCGCGCGCCAGGCGAAGCACCCGAGCCAGGCCGCACATCAGCTCCCCGCTCCGGTCCACGGCAGAGCCCACGGCGCGCCGTTGCAGGTCGCACCACCGGCTGCGAGCAATGCCTCGGTCCATGTCGCCAAGCGCACCCCGCGCGCCGAAGCCTCGGCCGCCAACAAGCGCGTGCCCGATTGAGCAGCCTTAGCTGGCCACGAGCTTGGCAACGCAGAGCAGGATCACCAGCGCCAGGAAGAAGATGTCGATATAGGATTTGATCTCGCCGGCATGGCGGAGCTCGGTCACATCGGCGACGATCTGCTTGCGCGAGGCCGCGGCGTTGGGGCCCTCGCCGGCTGCTGCGGCTAACCGCCGCGTCTCGCCTTCCAGCCGCTCGATCCGCTGGAAGAAATAGAACGAGCGCAGGGCCGAGAAGGCATGCATCGCCGCATAGACCAGGATCAGGATCGCGGCCGTCGCGCGCTGCTCGTATTTCTCCAGCAGGTTCAGCGTGAAATAGACCAGCCCCAGGAACACGAAGTTAGAGAGAACGCGGTAGGCGTAGCTGGCAAAGATCATCAGGCACTCCGGATGGGGCAGGCTCGCGGTGCGATCGGAAAAGATAGCCCGCAACGGCATGCCTCCGCGACACGACGCGAGCCGTATCACAGGATCGCCCCATGATCGCGAAATTTTCCGGCGTCGCTGGGGGCGTCGGAGGATGACTGCAACTTCGACGGCCTGCCGAGATGCCCGCGCGCCGGTGCAACGCCTCGCCGCGCTCAGTTGATCCAAGTCACGGTGTAAGTGAGGGGCAGACCGAGCAGACTCATCGACCTGATCCGATAATTGGTGACGCCCGCCGCCTTCGCTTTCGCTAGGTCTGTGGCCGGTTCTGCTCGTAAAGCACCCGCACGCGGATCGTGCCGTGAATGGCCTTCAGCTCGGCCAGCAACTCCTCGCCCTCGCCGCCGACCACATCGGTCTCGAGCACAACGTAGCCGACTTCCGCATCGGTCTGCAGGTATTGCGCCAGGATGTTGATGTTGTGCCGGGACACCGCGTCGTTGACCTGCCGCATCACGCCGGGAACGTTGCGATGGACATGGATGAAGCGCGTGCCGGTCGGCCGCGCCGGCAACTGCACCTGCGGAAAGTTCACCGCGCCGAAGGTCGATCCGACATCGGAATGGTCGATCAACTTGCGCGCGACCTCGCTGCCGATCCGATCCTGCGCCTCTTCGGTCGAGCCGCCGACATGCGGCGTCAGGATCACGTTGGGCAGGCCTTGCAGCGGCGAGACGAAGCGATCCTGGTTCGACGTCGGTTCGACCGGAAACACGTCGGCCGCCGCGCCCGCCAGCCTGCCCTCGCGCAGCGCGCTCGCCAGCGCATCGAGATCGACCACGGTGCCGCGCGAATTGTTGATCAGATAGGCCTCCGGCTTCATCAGCCTGATCTGGGCCGCGCCGATCATGTTGGCGGTGGCCGGCGTCTCCGGCACATGCAGCGAAACCACATCACTCGCCGCGAGCAATTCATCGAGCGTCTCGACCGGCTCGGTGTTGCCGTGACGCAATTTGTCGGTCTGATCGAAATAGATCACGCGCATGCCCATGGCTTCCGCGAGATTCGACAGCTGCGAACCGATGTTGCCGTAGCCGACGATGCCGAGAGTCTTGCCGCGCACCTCGCGGCTGCCCTCGGCAGACTTGTCCCAGCCGCCGGCATGGGCGGAGATCGAGCGCGGAAAGATCCGGCGAAACAGCATCACGATCTCGGCGATGGTCAGCTCGGCCACGCTGCGCGTATTGGAGTAAGGAGCGTTGAAGACCGGAATTCCAAGACGCCGCGCGGCGTCAAGATCGACCTGGTTGGTGCCGACCGAGAAGCAGCCCACCACCAGCAGCCGGTCCGCCGCCTCCAGGACCTCCGCGGTCAATTGCGTCCGCGAGCGGATTCCCAGCATATGAATGCCCGACAGTGCCTGCTTGAGCTCTTCAGGTCCCAGCGCCTTGGGCAGACGTTGCAGCTCGGTATAGCCGTTGGCTTCGAACATCCGGACTGCGGAATCGTTGACGCCCTCGAGCAGCAGGACGCGGATCTTGGTCTTGGGAAGAGACAGCATCGTCAGACTTGGCCTTCGTCGTTCCGGGGGATTCGGTTCGCGCAAGGGCTACCACGCGCGATGCTGATCAGCGAGCAAATCGCGGCCTTCCCCGGCCCGACTCGGTCCAAAAGACGGCGCGAGCAACTGATAAATCGGAGGTGGCAGGCTTGCGTGAGACGGAGCCGGCCTCCATGCCAGCCGGTGCGAGAATTGCGCCCCGGAATCTCATTTTATATCAATGTTTTATGAGATTGGTGCGCTCGGAGGGACTCGAACCCCCACGGTGTTACCCACTGCCACCTCAAGGCAGCGCGTCTACCAATTCCGCCACGAGCGCTGGGATGCCGGATGGAACCCTAAGGCGCCGCCGCATCGACGGGGCCATGTAACAAATCATGCATGCAGGGACAAGGCGATTAATGCGCGAATTAACCGCGAACGCCGGGAGATTTCGGCAGCATTTGCTTGACCTCGACCGCAATCCGGTTGCGGTCGACCAGCACGACACCGCTGGCCACCGGCAGGTTGTTGGCGAGGATCTTGACCTCGTCGGCCTCGGTGGCATCCAGTTCGATGATGGCGCCGCGGGACAGCCGCATGACCTGGTGAATCGGCATGGTGGTGGTCCCGAGGACCACCATGAGATCGACGCTGACTTTATCGAGCGTGGGCACTTCTGAACCGCCGAACGGGAACTAAATTGTGGTTTCACCTGACCACGTTAGGGTTAGCTAATGGTTAACGACCGCCAAAGCCTCGATTTGACGACCTTTGCCCGCACCTCAAGCGGCGCGGCGGTCGAATGGCGGATTGCGGACCGTCCGGTGCCCTACCCCGATTCCCTCGCCGCGATGGACGCAAGGGTGGCGGCCATCGCCGACGGATCGGCACCCGAGCTGGTCTGGCTGCTCGAGCACCCGCCGCTCTATACCTCCGGCACTAGTGGCAAGGCCGACGATCTGCTCGATCCGCGCCTTCCGATCTTCCAGAGCGGCCGCGGCGGCCAGGTCACTTATCACGGCCCGGGCCAGCGCGTCGGCTATGTGATGCTCGACCTCAAGCGGCGCCGGCCAGACGTCCGCGCCTATGTCGCCTCACTGGAGGAATGGATCATCCGCACGTTGGCGGCCTTCAACGTCCGCGGCGAGCGCCGCGAGGATCGCGTCGGGGTCTGGGTCAAGCGCCCGGATAAGGGGCTGGGCTTCGAGGACAAGATCGCCGCGATCGGCGTGCGGCTGCGCCGCTGGGTCTCGTTCCACGGCATCGCGATCAATGTCGAGCCGGAGCTGTCGCACTTCCAGGCGATCGTGCCCTGCGGCGTGGTTGATCCGCGCTACGGCGTCACCTCGCTGGTCGATCTCGGATTGCCGGTCACGATGGCCGATCTCGACGTCGCGCTCCGGCAGGCATTTGCCGAGGTGTTCGGCGACACCGCGGCGCGCCTGCCGGAGGCGACGTCGTAGGACCTACGCCGCCTTCGGCGCGACCTCGAGCTTGCCCGCGATGTAGCGGCGCTCCTGGGTCAGGCCGCCGAAGCCGTAGGCATCGCCCTTCACCTCATCCACGTGCGCGTAGCTTTCGGTATGCAGTGGCCCGAGCAGCTCGCCCATCCGCTTGAACAGCGCGGCGAGATAGGCCGCCTTCTCGTCCTTGGTGTTGGTGCCTTCGGTGACGTGGATGTCGAGCCAGTAGCTCGCGAGCCCCTGCTCGGCGAGCGACTTGCCGCCCGCGAACCAGTCGGCGGCGTCGGCGGACTTGACGATGATCGCGGTGACCTTGGGATCCTTGTGCAGGATCTTTGCGGTCAGCTCCGACACCGAGGCGGCGATATCGGACTTCAGCGACGGCGACTGGCGCGAGGTCGCGTAGGTGACGGTGATGAGCGGCATGATCGGTCTCCTTGAATTCGGTTGGCGCGGTCAATCGCGCCTCCTCTCACTAGACCTTCCCGCATCATCTTGGTATCTTATCTATATAGATAGCAGTGATAACGATTATTGATCATGACCGCCACGCTCGACATCGACACCGTGCAGGCCTTCCTCCTGGTCGCCGAGCTGCAAGGCTTTACCCGCGTCGCCGAGGCGCTCGGCACCACGCAGGCCGCGATCAGCATGAAATTGCAGCGGCTGGAAACCGTGCTCGGCAAGCGGCTGGTCGAGCGTTCGCCGCGCGCGGTGCGGCTGACCGCCGATGGCGCGGCCTTCCTGCACCACGCCCGCGCGCTGATCGAGGTGCATGACCGCGCGCTGTCCGGCGAGAAGCCGGCGCGGCGGCGCCTCACGCTGGGGATCAGCGATCACACCGCAGGCCCGGAGCTGGTGCCATTGCTGGAGCGGCTGCACGCGATGGCCGCGCAGCTCGCGCTCGCGGTGACGATCGGCTTCTCCCGCGAGATGCTCGACGCCTACGATGCCGGCGAGCTTGACGCCGTCATCGTGCGCCAGGAAGGCAGCCGGCGTGGCGGCGAGAAACTGGCTGAAGATGAATTCGGCTGGTTCGCCGCCAGGCGCTTCGTCTGGCTGCGCGGCGATGCCTTACCGCTGGCGACCCTCGCACCGCCTTGCGGGGTGCGCGCGTTAGCCGTGCGCGCGCTCGACAAAGCCGGCATCGCCTGGAGCGAAAGCTTCGTCGGCGGCGGCGTCACCGCGGTGGTCGCGGCCGCGCTCGCCGGCCTTGCCGTCGCGCCCCTGGTCCGCCGCATCGCGCCGCCTGGCCTGATCGACATCGGCCCAGCGCACAAGCTGCCGCGGCTCGGCACGTCAAAGGTGATGCTGCATTCGAAGGTCAGCGATCCCGCCAAGCTTGCGGCATTGCGCACGCTGGCGGCGACGTTCCGGAGCGTGGCGTCTGCGGCGTAGTGTGAACGTCCGCATGGGTCACATCTATTCCTCGCGGGCCGCCAGCTCGCCCATGACGAACCAGTAGGTCAGGCCGGCGACACATCCGGCCGCGACGAACAGACAAACAAGCCCTGATGTCCAGACGGCCGGCGAGCGGACCAGCACGCTGATGCTCAACGCGCCGATCGCAGCGCCGGCGCAAGCGAAGAAGCCGGCAGCCCGGATCTGGAACTCCTCAGTGAACCAGACGACCATCGCCGCGGGAATTGCGGTGAGCAGACAGGTGATGACGAAGACCACGGCCGACGGAAGCAGCAGCACGACGATGCCGTAGAGCAGCCGGGCGACATCGCCGTGGGACGTCACCATCAGAAAAGTCTGGCCGACGGCGGAGATCACCGCGGTCGCGGCGCCACAGCCCGCCAACCAACCTCCAAAAGCGCGCGAACAGGTGCTGGACATCGTGCCCTCCTCTACAGGATCGCCTCGAATGCGCTGCGCAGGGTTTCGTGCCGGAACACAAAGCCGTTGCTGAGCGCCTTGTTCGGCAGCACGCGCTGGCCGCCGAGCAAGAGCTCGTTGGCGAAGTCGCCGCCGACGGCGCGGAGCAGCCCGGCAGGCACGCGGACAATCGCGGGCCGATGCAGCCGGCGTCCCAGCTCCTCGGTGAACTTCGTATTGGTGACCGGGATCGGCGCGGTCGCGTTGATCGGCCCCGAAAGCTCTGGCTTGGCGATCACATGCGCGATCAGGCGCACCAGATCGTCGCGCTCGATCCACGACATCCACTGCTTGCCGGAGCCGAGCGGTCCGCCGAGGCCGAATTCGAACGGCGTCAGCATCCGCGTGATGAAGCCGCCATCGGTGCCGATCACGAGACCGGTCCGCAGATACACCACGCGCACACCGTGATCGGCGGCCGGCTTCGCGGCGTTCTCCCAGGCCTCGCACAGTTCATGGCTGAAGCAGGCGTGGGACTTCGCCGACTCCGTCAGCACCTGGTCCTGCCAGAGCCCGTACCAGCCGATCGCCGATCCGCTCACCAGCACCGACGGCTTGCGCTCCAGCCGCGCGATCAGCTTGACGACGTCGGCCGTCGTGTCGATCCGCGAGGCGATGATCCTGTGGCGCTTGGCCTCGGTCCACAGGCCGTTGCCGATCGGCTCGCCCGCGAGATTGACGATGGCGTCGATCCCTGTGTCCGCGGGCAACTGGTCGAGGCTTGTGATCAACGTCACCGGCGGCGGCAGCATCTCGGCCTTCGCCGGATTGCGGATCAGCGCGATCACCTGATGGCCCGACGCGGTGAGGCTTGCGACCAGGCGACTGCCGATGAAGCCGGTCGCGCCGGTGACCAGCACGGTCTGCCGCGCCGGCAATTTCTCGACCAGCGTCGCAGCCGGCACGCTGGCCATCCGTCCGAGGCGCCTCGCCGCGGCAAAGTCCCGCGCGCCGAACAGCGCGGCTCCGAACGCTGCGGCTGTCGCGAAAACACTCAAGACACCAGCAAAGGCCGGCACGACGGCCGTTGGCAACATCGCCCAGCCGATCAGCACCGGCACCAGCAGCACGAGAATGGCGCCGTAGTTGATCGCGAGCAGCGTGTGATTGATCCGCTCGCTCGCCGGCAGTTTTCGGCTCAGATCCTCCTCGACGAAATCCATCAGCGTGATGACGACCTCAATGACCAGCACGGCCATGATGGCGATCGCGAAGATGCCATGCACCTCGAACCAGCCGAGCACGAGGAACAGCAGCGCATAGAGCATGTTGCGCACGCTGTGCAATCGGAGCTCTTGGCGCTGCGACAGACGCCATGCGAGCCGCTCGGTGAACTCGTGATGATAGAAGGTGTCGAACGCGCCCATTGCGATCTGGATGGCGACCAAGGTCCACAGCAGCGGCGTCATGATGAAGCCTCCCTGAACACGGCCGACTGACGGAGCAGCCGGCCGAAACGCGGATGGATGATCTCCAGTGTGAAGCGGAAGTCGCCGCAGCCGAGATCGGAATGGGTCACGGTGAGATCGCCGGGCGTGAACCACTCGGGCAGCGGCAGGCGAAACGGACCGAGCTGCAGCGAATAGCCGACGCTGCGGAACACCAGCGCCTCGTGCTCGACCATGATCCGCAGCGCCATGCTGACGCCGAAGCCGACATATTCCTCGAGCCCGGTCGGCCCGGCAAAGCGCTTGGCGGAATGGATCACCTGCGGGAAGCCGTCACGGCGCGCGCAGATCCGGGTCCAGATTTGGCCGCCGCTTGCGGCATCCTCGGTGACCGTGACGATCATCGGCACGCCGGTCTCGCTGCCGGTCGGAAGTGGCCCGCCGATCAGCCGCGCGGCCTGCGCCAGCCACCAGCCGGCGCGGCTGCTTGAGGCCTCCTCGACCTCGCCGACATAGACGACGGTGTTGCCGTCCTCGAACCGCTTCGAGAAACGCCGCCAGATCGCGACCGGCAGGCGGCCCCAATCCTCGTCCGACAGCAATGCGCGGAAGCGATGATCGTCGAGCAGTTTGGTATCGGAAGCCGGCGCGGTCTTGAAGGTGGAAATCCTTGCTGACGCCATCGCACGCTCCCGTTACGCCGCCGTCCCTATTTGGCTCTGCCGGTGGGCAGGAAACTCACGATCTTCTCGCCGAGCTTGATCAGCGCGACCAGGCGCGGCCGCGGCACGTTCAGCATCTGCGTGTACCAGCGGTCGACCAGCTCGGTGAAAGTCAGCATCTCCTTCAGCCGCTTGCTGGCGAGCGGCGAGATCGCCGGATCGTCGGCCGCGTCGGAGACGCAGGCGCGCAGCGCCGCCAGCGCGGGATCGATCTCGCGCTCCTTGCGCCCGGCCGCGATCTTGGCCGCCACCTCCCAGATGTCGGTCTCGGCCTCGAAATGGTCGCGGCGGTCGCCGAGGATCGGCACCCGGCGGATCAATCCCCAGGACAATAGCTCCTTGATCGAGTTGGAGACGTTGGAGCGCGCCATGCCGAGCGTGTCGGCGATGTCCTCCGCGGTCATCGGCGCCTCGGCGAGGTAGAGCAGCCCATGGATCTGGCTGACCGAGCGGTTGACGCCCCATTCGTCGCCCATGTCGCCCCAATGCAGGATGAAGCGCTCGACGACGGCGGGGAGTTTTTTCTTGGCGGTTATTTCAGTCATGACAGAAATATCAGACCGTTCGGAGTGAAAGTCAAGGGCCAAGCGACTCTCCGGAAGGCGGCTAAGCACGATTCGAGGCGTTGGCGCGGGCGGATCGCCGGTTCATACTGCGAAGGCGGCTTCTGCCCGTGACGGCCACGACGGCCGTCCGCTTTTCGAGGGACTGCACATGACGGCTCCCCTTTCCGACAAGGTGTTCGCGGGATCGGTCCCGCAGCTCTACGACCGGCTGATGGTGCCGATGATCTTTGCGCCCTATGCCCACGACCTCGCGCAGCGCATCAAGGGCCGCCGGCCGCGCGACCTGCTGGAGATCGCTGCGGGCACCGGCGCCGTCACCACCGTGCTGGCGACAGAACTGCCCGACACGCAAATCACCGCGACCGATCTCAACGAGCCGATGCTGGCGCAGGCGAAGACGCATCTCGCTGATAAGGCGAACATCAGCTGGCAGCAGGCCGACGCGCTGTCGCTGCCGTTTGGCGATGCGAGCTTCGATGTCGTCGCCTGCCAGTTCGGCGCGATGTTCTTTCCCGATCGCATCAAGGGTCACGCCGAGGCACGGCGTGTGATCAGGCCCGGCGGACGCTATTTCTTCAACGTCTGGGACAGGATCGAGGAGAACGATTTCGCCAATGTGATGCAGCAGACGATGTTTCAGGTGTTTCCAGAAAACCCGCCGCAATTCATGGCGCGGACGCCGCACGGCTATCACGATCCCGCGCGCATTCGCGCCGACCTGACCGCGGCCGGGTTCCGCGACATCGTCATCGAGCTGGTCACTCAACGCAGTCCCGCTGCCTCGGCACAGGACGCCGCCATCGCCTACTGCCAGGGCACGCCGATGCGCGGCGAGATCGAAGCGCAGGGTCAACCAAGTCTCGAGGCGACGACAAAGCGCGTGGCGGAGGCGCTGGCACGCCGCTTCGGCAACGGCCCGATCGACGGAAAGATTCAGGCGCTGGTGATCTCGGCGGCGTAGGCCGCGCGTCACACCGTCGGCAGGAATGCGAACCGCTCGCCCGCCCCGCGCAGGTTCAAAAGGTCTGATGTGCCGGCGTCGGCCTGCACGCGGTCGACGCGCGCCGAGACCGGTCCGCGGCCGCACGCCTTGATCATGTCGGCGACGATGTCGTCGGCGCCGGCAAACAGCGCTTCGACGCTGCCGTCGCGGCGGTTGCGGACCCAGCCCTCGAGGCCGCGTGCGTTGGCGTGTTCGTGAACCCAGGCGCGATAACCGACACCCTGAACGCGGCCGGTGATGGTGACGTGGCGGATCACGCCGCTCATGTCTTCAGGCCGAGGAATTCGCCGCTGCGCGCCTTGGTCTCAGCCTCGCGCATCACGCGGCCGGTCAGTTCGGACGAGGCGATGCCCTTCAGGTTCTTCGGCGAGATACCTTCGCGCAGCGCCTTCAGCGTCTCATAGACCGCCTGGGTCGCGGCCGCGAACGGCGCGTGGCCTTGCAGCGCGATCCTGACGCGCTGGCTTGCCAGATAATCCGGCGCGGTCATCTCCTCCGGCGCGCCGCCGAGCACGATCGGCAGCCTCGTCGCGGCCGACAGCGCCTCCAGCTCGCCGCGCGACTTGATGCCGGTGAAGAACAGCCCATCGACGCCGACCGCCTCATAGGCTTTCGCGCGTGCGATCGCATCGTCGAGATCGGTGATCGAGACGGCGCCGGTCCGGCCGAGAATCACGAGCGACGGATCGCTGCGTCCGTCGAGCGCGGCCTTGATCTTGCCGATACCTTCTTCGAGCGAAATCAGCTGCGTCTTGGCCTGGCCGAACGCCTGCGGCAGCAACGTATCCTCGATGGTGAGGCCAGCGGCGCCGGCGGCTTCCACTTCCTGGACGGTACGGCGGACATTGAGCGCGTTGCCGTAGCCATGGTCGGCATCGACCAGCACTGGCAGGGTCGACGCCCGCGACATGCGGCGGATCTGTTCGGCGAATTCGGTCAGCGTGATCAGCGCAATGTCGGGATCGCCGAGCACCGCGAGCGAGGCCACCGAGCCGCCGAACATGCCGAGCTCGAAGCCGAGATCCTCCGCGATCCGGATCGAGATCGCATCATACACCGAGCCCGGACGGATGCAGCCTGATCCGTTGAGGATCGATCGCAGTGCTTCGCGGCGTTTGCGGAAGGCCATGGTGTTGTCTCCATCCACGTCATTGCGAGGAGCGAAGCGACGAAGCAATCCACGGCTTGAGGAGATATGGATTGCTTCGCGGAGTTTATCATCGGGCGCGCATTCGCGCGACCCGTTGGCTCGCAATGACGGTGCTATGCGAACTCCAGGATCAGCGCATCGACCGCGAGCGTGGCGCCGGCGGCAGCGTGGATCTTCTTCACGGTGCCGTCGCGCTCGGCGCGCAGCACGTTCTGCATCTTCATGGCTTCCACGACCGCGAGGGTCTCGCCGGCCTTGACCTCCTGGCCCTCGGCCACCGCGATCGACACCACGAGCCCGGGCATCGGGCACAGCAGCTTCTTGCCGGTGTCGGCGGCCGAGACCACCGGCATCAGCCGCGCCGAGGTCGCCTCGGTCTCGGTGAAGACATAGACCGGCACCTCAAAGCCCTGGTGCGCAAGGCGGAAGCCGTTGTTGATCGCCCGCACCTGCACCGCGACGAAATTGCCGTCGATGGTGCCCTGCCAGACCGGCTCGCCCGGCACCCAGCTCGACACCAGATTGTGCGGATTGCCGGGCAGCCCGTCGTCGCCGATGAAGCGCACCGCGATGGCGTCAGCCTCGCGCGCGACGTCGAGCGCAATCTCGGCGCGATCGAGCCACACGGCGCGGCGGCGCTCGCGCAGCACCACGCGGCCGCCCATCTGGCCGGAAATCTGCCGCTTGCGCTCGCCCAGCACGTGATCAATGGCGGCACCGACAGCCGCGAGCCGCCGCGCGATCTCGCCTTCGGGCGCGCGCGCGGAAAATCCTTTCGGGAATTCCTCGGCGATGAAGCCGGTCGAGAGCCGGCCCTCGCGCCAGCGCGGGTGGTTCATCAGCGCCGACAGGAACGGAATGTTGTGCCGGATGCCGTCGACATAGAAGGCGTCGAGCGCGGTCGCCTGCGCCTCGATCGCCGCGGCGCGCGACGGCGCGTGGGTGACGAGCTTGGCGATCATCGGATCATAATGGATCGAGATCTCGCCGCCTTCCTGCACGCCGGTGTCGTTGCGGATGGTGATGCCGTCATGGCTGGCTTCGGCCGGCGGACGATACTTCACCAGGCGGCCGATCGACGGCAGGAAGTTGCGGAACGGGTCCTCGGCATAGACGCGGGATTCCACCGCCCAGCCGGTCAAGGTCACGTCCTTCTGCGCGATCGCGAGCTTCTCGCCGGCCGCGACGCGGATCATCTGCTCGACGAGATCGACGCCGGTGATCAGTTCGGTGACGGGATGCTCGACCTGCAGGCGGGTGTTCATCTCGAGGAAGTAGAAGCTCTTGTCCTGGCCGGCGACGAATTCCACGGTGCCGGCCGAATCGTAGTTCACGGCCTTGGCCAGCGCGACCGCCTGCTCGCCCATCTTGCGGCGGGTGGTCTCGTCGAGCAGCGGCGACGGCGCCTCCTCGATGACCTTCTGGTTGCGGCGCTGGATCGAGCACTCGCGCTCGCCGAGATAGATCACATTGCCATGCTTGTCGCCGAGCACCTGGATCTCGATGTGCCGGGGATCGACGATGAATTTCTCGATGAACACGCGATCGTCGCCGAACGACGACTTCGCTTCGGCCTTGGCGAGGTTGAAGCCTTCGGCGACCTCCGCCTTGGAATGCGCGATGCGCATGCCCTTGCCGCCGCCGCCGGCCGAGGCCTTGATCATCACGGGGTAACCAATTTCTTCCGCGATCTGGACCGCGTGCTTGTCGTCCTCGATGACGCCGAGATGACCGGGCACGGTCGAGACCTTGGCCTTCGCAGCCGCCTTCTTGGATTCGATCTTGTCGCCCATCGCGGCGATGGCGCCGGGGTTCGGGCCGATGAAGACGATGCCGGCCGCCTCCAGCGCGCGCGGAAACGCCTCGCGCTCGGACAGGAAGCCGTAGCCGGGATGCACTGCCTGCGCGCCGGTCTTGCGGCAGGCCTCGACGATCTTGTCGATCAGAAGATAGCTTTCAGCCGCGGCGGGCGGGCCGATCAGCACGGCCTCGTCGGCCATCTCGACATGCAGCGCGTCGCGGTCGGCCTCGGAGTAGACGGCGACCGTCTCAATCCCCATACGGCGCGCAGTCTTGATGACCCGGCAGGCGATCTCGCCGCGGTTGGCGATCAGGATTCGTTTGAACATGCTCTTCTTGGGCTTCTTGGGACTTGGCTTCTTAGGATTTGGTCTTTTGGCAGGATTCCTCCCCGCGCAATCCGGCACGGGCCACTCCGTTGGTACAGCAAATTGCTTCGGAGGCAACGGTTGAATGCAGAGCATCCCTTGCGCCAGGCCAGTGTTCGGCCAGTCCTTGACGGTAGCCGGAGGGGTATTTCAACCCGTATAGGTCTTGAAGCGGCCGCGGGAATGGGCCTTCGCGACGGCCTTCATCAGCTCGCTGACCTCGTTCTCCAGGAATTCATTGGCGACGATCAGCGCCCGGATGGTTGCGCGCAGATTGCCGCCGCAGGCGGAAATCGCCTGATCGACAGCCGCTTCCAACCCGTCATCGTCGTCAGATTCGGGCCGTGCAGACATCGTGAGGTATCCGGGATTCAAATGGCGCACCATGTTCCTATTTTGTTCTCATCGAGTCAATCGGATCTTTGATCGGACGCGGTCTCCTGCGCCGCCTTTCTCGTCCGTTGAGCCGTTGCAGCGTCCAGATGTCGGCGCCGATCTCGACGAATTCGGCCATGCCCGCATCTCTCCCATCGATGTCCGGCCGTTCTACGTCGCGGAATGCCGATCGCGATGTGCGGCACGCCCCTCTGTGCGAACAGTGCTTGGTTGGATCGTACCGGCCTGTGCTAGAAGTCCGGCTGCCCGCCAAAGACCTGAAGTGAGCAAGATGCGGTTTCGAAATCCGGTCGTCACGACGCTTCTCCTGACATGCCTGTCTGCAATCCCCGGCCTGCCGGCGACGGCCGCCGGCCCGGCGGTGCCAGCGGTCATCAAGGACGGCGGCACCGTTCAGCTCGGCAACACGACCTACCGGCTCGACGGCATCGACACGCCGGCGGTCGATCAGCTCTGCATCGACGAGCACGCCGACGTCTGGACCTGCGGGATCGAAGCGCGCGACCAGCTGACCAAGCTGATCGGGGGCAAGCCCATTCATTGCGACGATATCGGCGTCGACCCGACTTTCAAGAAGCGCCGGCTCGGCGTCTGCAAGCTCGAGGGCGACCCGACCAGCCTCAGCCAGGTGCTGGTGCAGAAGGGCTATGCGCTCAATCTCGAGGAGTCGGCCACTGGCCGATTCAAGCCGGACGAAGGCGCCGCCAGGGACAGCCGCGCCGGGCTGTGGAAGGGCTGCTTCGTGGCGCCGCGCGATTTTCGCGCCGCCAAGAAGGATGGCATCCTGCTCGGCAACGCCTGCCCGGCCGACCGCGACACGCAGATCCGCGATGCCCTCTTCCCCGCAGACCTGCCGATGCCGGCAAGCTGCAACATCAAGGGCAAATATGCCGTGCGCGCCCGCGTCACCGGCAATGTCGGCATCTATCATTTGCAGGCCTGCCGCAGTTACCCCGGCCTCGGCAATCCGGATCGCTGGTTCTGTTCCGAGGAGGATGCACAGGCCGCCGGGTTCCGCCGGGCCTATAATTGCCGCCCGCCCAAGAGCAAGTGAAGCGGGAGTAGACTGCATCGTCATTCCGGGGCGCGAAGCGAACCTCAGATGCGCAATTGCGCATTGGGGAATCTCGAGATTCCGGGTTCGATGCTACGCATCGCCCCGGAATGGGAGGCAAGTGATGACCTTAAATCACACTGGCAAAGCCGCCTCGTCCTGTGTGAAACTGCGCCTAGAGGTTGCCGGCGCGTATGACCCCTCCCGATCGCTCTGATGTGCTTCCCGAAGCTGCGGCAGCCGAACGGCTGCGGCAGCACCTTGAGGAGATCGCGCGCGAACGCGATCGCGCCCATCGCGAGTTGCAGGAGCGCGAGGCCGAGCTGGCGCGGATCCAGCGTATCGCCCGGGTCGGCGGCCTCGAGATCGATTTCCGCGACGGCGTGCGCAACCGCCGCTCTCCCGAGTATCTCCTGGTGCACGGGCTGCCGCCCGAAGAGGTCAACGAGACCTACGAGAACTGGATCGCGCGCATCCACCCCGACGACCGCGAGCGAACCATCAAGCATCTGTTCGACGTGCTCAAGGCGGGCGGCGAGGACTACACGGCCGAATACCGTATCATCCGTCCGAACGACGGGGAGAGCCGCTGGATCCGCGTCGTCGCCAAGATCGAGCGCGACCGCGCCGGCCGCGCGCTGCGGCTGGTCGGCGCCGATCTCGACGTCACCGATCAGATGCTGGCGCAGGAAACCCTGCGCGAGAGCGAGGAACGCTTCCGCCTGATTGCCGACAGCGCGCCGGTGCCGATCTGGGTGACCAAGCTCGACCGCACCCGCTCGTTCGCCAACCAGGCCTATCTCGATTTCCTCGGCCTGCCGTTCGAGGAAGCGGTCGTATTCGACTGGCGCAAGGCGCTGCATCCGGATGATCTGCCCAATATCCTGCAGGAGCAGATCACCGGCGAGCTCTCGCTCAAGCCGTTCGTGCTCGAGGCGCGCTATCGCAACGCCACAGGCGACTGGCGCTGGCTGCGTTCGGAATCGCAGCCGCGCTGGGATGCGAACGGCAAGCATATCGGCTTCATCGGCGTCGCCCACGACATCACGGCCGCCAAGGAAGCCGAGATCGAGCTGCGCAAGCTCAACGAGTCGCTGGAGCGCCGCATCCTGGAGCGCACCGCGCAGCTCGAATCCCGCGAAGCGCAGACCCGCGCCATCCTGGAAACCAGCCATCAATATCAGATGCTGCTCAACCACGATGGCGACCTGCTCTACACCAACCAGACCGCGCTGGCCGGCATCCGCGCCGAGGCCGGCGACGTCGTCGGCAAGCCGTTCTGGGACACGCCGTGGTTCACTGCGACCGACGGCATGCCGCGGGTGATCCAGAATGCGTTTGCGACCGCGATGCGCGGCGAAGAGGTCAAGATCGAGCTGCAATTGCAGCTGCCGATCGGCGAGCGCTATTTCGATTTCGCGATGCGGCCGCTGCAGGACCAGCACGGCACCATCGTCGGCGCGGTGCCGGAGGCCGTCGACATCACCGAGCGGCGGCGCGGCGAGGAAGCCTTGCGGCAATCGCAGAAGATGGAAGCGGTCGGCCAGCTCACCGGCGGCGTGGCGCACGATTTCAACAATCTGCTCACCATCATCCGCTCGGCAACCGACTTCCTGCGCCGCCGCGAGCTGCCGGACGAACGGCGCCGCCGCTACATCGACGCGATCTCCGAGACCGTGGAGCGGGCCTCCAAGCTCACCGCGCAGCTGTTGGCCTTCGCGCGCAGGCAACCGCTCAATCCCGAAGTGTTCAATGTCGGAACGCAGGTCGACAGCGTGGTGCAGCTGATCCGCCCGCTGGTCGGTGCACGGATTCATATCGAGGTCAGGATCGAGGATCCCGACTGCTTTGCGATCGCCGACATCGGCCAGTTCGAGACCGCGATGATCAACCTAGCGGTCAACGCCCGCGACGCCATGAATGGCGAAGGCCAGCTGACGATCGGCGTGAGAAAGGTCAAGCACATCCCTGCCCTGCGTGCCCAGGCCTCGCGCAGCGGCGATTTCGTCACGGTCTCGATCCAGGATACCGGCACCGGCATCTCGCCGGAAAATCTCGACGCGATCTTCGAGCCGTTCTTCACCACCAAGGAAGTCGGCAAGGGCACGGGCCTCGGATTGAGCCAGGCGTTCGGCTTCGTCAAGCAATCCGACGGCGATATCGAGGTCACCTCGACGCCCGGGCACGGCGCGACCTTCACCATCTATCTGCCGCAGGCGATGCGCCCCGCGGACACCAAGATCGCGGCGAGCGCGGGCACTGAGCAAACCTCGATCGGCCGCGGCTATCGCGTCCTTGTGGTGGAGGACAATGACGACGTCGGCCAGTTCTCCACCGAACTGCTCGAGGATCTCGGCTATTCGGTCAAGCGCGCGGCGAACGCCAATGCGGCGCTGTCGATCCTCTCCGAGAACGAGTTCGCCGCCGACCTCGTGTTCTCCGACGTGATCATGCCCGGCATGAACGGCGTCGAGCTCGCCGGCGTGATCCGTGATCGCTTTCCCGGCCTGCCGGTGGTGCTGACCAGTGGCTACAGCAACGTGCTGGCCGAGAACGCGCATAGCGGCTTCGAGCTGATCCAGAAACCCTATTCGGTCGAAGCGCTGTCGCGCACGCTCCGCAAGGCGATCGCCGAGCAGCGGGCGACCGCGCCGAAATCCTGACAGCGCGCAGCGTCCGCCCGATTTTTAGGAACTTTCAACCGGCAGCGTAATGCCGTCGGACTACCCGGCGACCGGGTCGATCAGGGCAATCCCGAGCTCGGGCCGCCTCCGGCGGCGCAGGTGGGTTGGCGCTTCCGTCACCACGACCTCCAGTGTCGGACGTACGATGCCGGCAAGCAGATGGCCACCGCGCGTCGAGCCGTCAGACAGCCCGAGCACGACATGAACATGCAGGCTGGCCTTGCCGTCGTCGCCGGTTGCGATATCGCCGATAGCGGACAACACCTCGCACTGCTCGCCGATCTCGATCTTGCGGTAGTTTTTCGACGCAAAGTCGAACCAGCCGACCGTCGCGCGCTCGAATGCGCCGATCGCGGTGAGCGATGCCGCCGTCAGCCTCGCATCGTTGGCGAACTTCGTCAGTGCGCCGAAGGCCTCCTCGCCGCTATCCAGCACGACGACGTGAACCTGCGCGCTGGGCGCATCGGATACGAGCTTGCTCTTCATGGACCGCCTCACATCTCGGGAGCTTTCGCTCTCAATCGGGGGCGCTGCGGATTGTTCCTGACGGGTCGGACCAGTGAGCGCTCAGGCGGCGTCCTCGACGCTATCGGCCGCAAGCAGCGTGCGGACATCCTGTGCAGGAACCGGCCTGCTGAACAGATAGCCCTGCATCTGCGTGCAGCCGAGCATCTGCACGGTGTCGCGCTGCTGATCGGTCTCGACACCCTCGGCCGTCGTGATCATGTTGCGATCGGCGGCGATCGAGACCACCGCACGGATGATCGAGGCCGAGCCCGAGTTGCGGGTCACTTCCCTGACGAAGCTGCGGTCGATCTTGATCTTGTCGAACGGGAAGCGCTGCAGATATTGCAGCGACGAGTACCCGGTGCCGAAATCGTCCAGCGCGATGTGGACGCCGAGCGCACGGAGCTGGCCGAGCGTGATCAGCGCGGCATCGTCATCGGCGATCAGCACCGCCTCGGTGATCTCGAGTTCGAGCCGGCGCGGGTCGAGCCCGCTCTCGGCGAGCGCGTCGGCAACCTTCAGCGCCAGCGTCTCCGACTTGAACTGGATCGGCGAGACGTTGACCGCAAGCCGCACATGCGCGGGCCAGGCCGCTGCCTCGATGCAGGCGGTGCGCAGCACCCACTGCCCGATCTCCTCGATCAACCCGGTCTCCTCGGCGACCGGTATGAAATCCACCGGCGAGATCATGCCGCGCGACGGATGACGCCAGCGCAGCAGCGCCTCGCAGCCGGTCACCTCGTCGCTGCGCAGGTCGACCAGCGGCTGGTAATGCAATTCGAAGCCGCCCTCGGCCAGCGCGGTTCGCAGGTCCGCCTCCAGCGCACGGCGCAGATTGGCCTGCTTCTCCATCGCCGGATCGAAGAAGCGATAGGTCCTGCGGCCGGCGGCCTTAGCCGCGTACATGGCAAGGTCGGCGCATTTCAGCAGGCCGAACAGGTCGGCGCCGTGGCGCGGGGCGATCGCGATGCCGATGCTGGCATCGCTCGACAGCCGATGGCCGAGGCAGTCGAACGGCGTGCGCAGCGACTGATAGACGCGCGCGACCAGATCGCTGACGTCGTCGTCCGACGTGACGTCGTGCTGGACGATCGCGAACTCGTCGCCCCCTAGGCGCGCGACGAAGTCGTTCGATCCGACCGATTGGCGCAGCCTCTCGGCCACGCGACGCAGGAATTCGTCACCGATCGGATGGCCGAGCGTATCGTTGATCCGCTTGAACTCGTCGATATCGATATAGTGGATCGCGAATTCGCGCACCTCTGCCGCGCGCAACAGCTCTTCCGCGTGGCGCTGGAACAGGGTCCGGTTCGGCAGGTTGGTCAGCGCATCATAATGCGCGAGATATTCGATTCGCGCCTGCGCACGCCGCCCGTCGGTGACGTCCTCGAGCGTGGTGGCCCAGCCGCCGTCCGGCGCGCGCTTGTAGATCAGGCGGATGCTGCGGCCGTCGGGCGTCACGATCAGGGAGTCCCGGACCTGGTCACCCCTCGGATCGGTGAAGCAGGCGCAATAGGCGTCGACATCGCCGATGAACGAGCCGAGCGCCTGACGATGCAGGATCAGGTCGCGCAGATGGCATCCGGGTTTGACGATGTCGGGCGACAGGCCGAACATATCGATATATTGCTGGTTGCAGATCACGAGGCGCCCCGAGGCGTCGAACAGCAGCAGCCCCTGCGTCATGGTGTTGATTGCAGTGTCGAGGTGCTGGCTCTTCTCGGACAGCCGGCGCTGCGCCGCATCGTGCTGCCGTTGCAGCTGCCGGACGATCAGGAACACCATCATGATGACGATCAGCACCGCCAGCACCGCGGCACAGAACTGCAGCTTGGTCTGGGCGCGCCAGTCCTCCAGCGCGCTGGAGGTCTTTGTGGTGGCCAGGATCAGGATTGGAAAGTGCGACAGCGAGCGGACCGCGCCGACATTCTCCTCGCCGGCAGCGCCGATGAAGCGCCCGGACGTGTTGCCGCCGAGGCCGATGATCTTGCGGAACAGCGACTGGTCGGTGATGTTGCTGCCGACCACGCTCGCATCCTGCGGATACCGCGCGATGATGGTGCCATCGCGATGGATCATCGAGATCACGGTGTCGCCGTTCAGCGCCAGCGAGGCCACGAAATCCTCGAAATGGCTGGGCTCGACGCCGCGGCTCGCAAAGCCGATGATCTCGCCGTTGCGCCCGGTAATCTTGCGGGCAAAGATCGTAGTCCAGTTGCCCGTCACCTTGCTCATCGCGGGCTCGACGATCACGGGCGATGTCGGCCGTCCCGACGTGAACTCCTGGTAGTAGCGCCGGTCCGCGATGCTGACGTCCGGCACCGGCCACATCTCGGACGAGTTGATCAGCCATCCCTTGGCGTTGAAGAGGTTAAGCCCGCCGACATGCGGCAGCGCCGCCAGCCGCGTGCGCAGCATCTCGTGCGCGCTGAGCAGCGACATGCTTTTATCGAACTGATCGGCGGTCTCGACCTGTTCGGACCGCAAATAATTCAGGATGTCGTCGTGGACGTGCTGGAGATCGCTGAGCTGTTGGTCGAAATGCCGTGACAGCAGGAGCGCGGTGTTGTTGAGCTCGCGCTCCGACACCTCCAGCGCGCGTTCCCGGAACTGCAGGGCGAGGTAGCCAGTGCCAAGCGTGATCGCGAGCACCAAAAGCGCGGCACTCAGGACGAGCCACTGAACGGCACTCATCCGCGTGGCGCGCAACACACCTGTGATCGACAGCCGCCGGTGTTCCGGCATCACGCTGTTGTTTTGGACGACCGACATTTCCTGCCCCTGTGGCTGCCCTTCTACGGGAGCACAACCCAAGGGGTCGTTAGGAAAATCAGTTATCGGACGGTTAAGGCGAACGCGCACGCGAGCGCGATCGGCAGGTCGATCGTCAGGAGACTGCCACAGCCTATGCCGCCGCCTCCTTCAGGCTGCACTCGATCAGCGCGCCATCGATGGTGAATTTCGAGAATGGCGAGAACGGCGTCACCGCCTTGAGTGCTGCGAAGAATTGCGAGTCGCCCGGAGACTTCAGGAGAAACCGGATGTGATTGGCCGACAGCGCGTCGCGCGACAGCCAGACGACGCCGGAGAACAGCGCCACGAGCATTTGCGCGTAATCGCTGGTGTCCGCGAGGCCGAGATCGTAGATCGGAGACACATTGACGAAGCGCGCGCTGAGCGCCGGCGCCGTATACCGGCTCATCAACAGGCGGCGGACCTGGCAGACCGCGTGGACCCGCTCTCCGTCGGTCAGGTGATACAGACCCTGGCTGTCCCCCTCCCTGGCGGTCAACGCTTCAAACGCGGCGATGCCGCCGAAAGCGGCAAAATCCTCTCCGACGCCTTCAGCGTCCTTCTTCCATTGTGCCCTGATGTGACGCCAGGACCGCTCAGGATCCTTGAGTGGCAAAAGCCGCATGGTTAAGGGGCTGTTAGCACGAGGGGAGTCGACGCCGGGATAATATGTCGCAGGCATTAAGCCTTTGCTTACGGCGGTAACCGGCTGCGTCGATGGGACGGCTGCCGTGTCGACCGGTAGCCCGGATGAAGCGCAGCGAAATCCGGGAGCCGGTTCAAGCGGTGGCGCTTTCCCGGATTTCGCTTCGCTGCATCCGGGCTACAAAATACGCAATCGCTCACGGCTTGCAGCAGGCCGAAGCCTCTGATGGCGCGGCCTGCGGCTGCGGCGCGCAACAGGTGCTTTGCGTCTCGCCCTGCTTTTCGTGCGCGACGCGCGCGGTCCGCTCGCCGCTGCCGTCGCCATAGACGATGCTCTCACCGGTAGTGTGAAACGTCTCCCAGGCGATCCCTGCGGGATCGTCGATCCAGGACTTCTCCGACTTGGCGTAGCAGCACACGGTCTGGCCCTGCTCGATCACCTCGCCGCCCGCTTTGCGCAGCCGGCCATAGACCTCGCCGAGTTCTTCGGCGCTCTCCACCTGGATACCGAGATGATCGAGGCCCGGCTCGCGGCCGCGGGTCGAGATCGCGAAGTTGACGCGGGGGTCGTCGAGCATCCATTTGGCATAGTCGGATTTGACGACCGAAGGTTCAGCCCCGAACAGCGCCGAGTAGAAGCCGACCGATTGCGGGATGTCCTTGACGGCGACGTGAACATGCATGCGCTTCATAGGGCAGTCCTTTTCGAGCAGCGGCGAGGCTGATGGATATTCCATCCCAAGCATGCTCAGATATCAACAGTGTTACAACAAGGGTTCTACCGCGCGATGGATGCGCTGACGCTGTTCGGATTGTTCGCGGTGACCATGATGCTGGTCTGCTACGCGGCCGAAGATCGCAGCCCCTGGTTCATCCTGGCCTTCGCGGTGGTCGTGCGCGCTCGGCTCGGCCTACGGTTTCCTGCAAGGCGCCTGGCCGTTCGGCCTGGTCGAGGCGATCTGGGCCGTCGTCGCGGCGCGACGGTGGTGGCTGCGCCGAACCGCCGCGGGCGTGTAACGTTATACTATCCGCGGCCAATCTGTCGCGGCGGCGAACTTGAATGCACGCGGTCACGGCGCTAAGTAGGCGCCATGGCCGCATCGGGCAGCATGATTCAGTCTTCTCGCGCAACCGGACCGCGCCGCTGGCGCAGCCTGCTTGCGGGATTGATCTCGCTTGCGCTGGTGCTGTCGTTCTTCCACGGCTGGGCGTTCGACGGCGATGATGATGCGGCAGCCGACTTCGCCATCGCACAGTCGATCGACGACACCGGCGGCAAAGCCCCCGCGCATCCGGCCTCACTGCATGGCGATCACTGCCTGACACACGTCGCCTCGGTCGCTCCGCAGGAAACAGCGCTCCCGATCGCCTATGCGCCGCACCGCTATGGCGACCGCAGCATCGAGCTGCCGGCATCGGCCGACCGTCTCTCTCCTTTCAAACCACCCCGCGCCTGATCCGGTCGGCATGACCAGCCGCGCGCGACTGCCCTTCGGCAGCGCGCATGCTTGCACAGATCGATGTCGCGACAGCGCACAGCCATCGGCCGGCGCTGCGGAGAGGCGCACATGAAACGGGTTGTTCTATTTTTCGCCGGCGTCGCCGCCGGCATTGCACTGGCATTCCTGGCCGCCGGATCGATCGCCTGGCCGGTCAAGTTCCCGGCCACGACGCAGGAGTCTGTGTCCGAGCGTCCACCGAAAGCCGAGGCCAAGCATGATTCCCCCGGACATATCGAGCTGGGCGAGGACCAGATTCGCGAAGCCGGCATCACGCTCGCGCAAGCCAGCGGCGGCATGCTGAAGCGGCATTTCCTCGCGCCGGGATCGCTGATCCCGGATGCCGACCATATCGGCCGCGTGTCGGTGCGCGTGCTCGCCACCGTCACGGAACTGCGCAAGCGCCTCGGCGACGTCGTCGAGAAAGGCGAGATCGTCGCCGCGATCGAGAGCCGCGAGGTCGCCGACGCCAAGAGCGAATACCTCGCCGCACGGCTCACCAACGATCTGCAGCAGACGCTCTACATCAGGCAGAAGACACTGGTGGAGACCCGCATCGTCTCGGAGAACGAGTTCCTGCGCACGCGGCTGAGCGCGAACGACGCCCAGATCAAGCTCGACGGCGCGCGGCAGAAGCTGTTCGCGCTTGGCTTGTCGGAAAGCGAGATCGCCGACCTTCCCAACCAGCCGCCGGAGAGCCTGCGGACCCAGTTCCTGCGCGCGCCGATCAGCGGCCGGGTCTCCGAGCGGCGAGTCGATCTCGGCGGGTTGATCGGGCGCGAGGGCCAGGAGAGCGAGCTCTACGTCATCGTCAATCTCGACGACATCTGGGTCGACCTGGCGGTCTCGCCGGAGGATATCAACGCGGTCCGCGAAGGCGTGTCGGTGAAAATCCGCGCCATCGGCACCGAGGACGAAGCCAGCGCCGGCGTGATCTTCGTCAGCCCCCTGCTCGACCGCGAGACCCGCAACGCCCGCGTGATCGCGACCATGCCCAACAAGGACCACCGTTGGAAGCCCGGGACCTTCGTCACCGCGGAGGTCCCGCTGTCAGGCGCGCCGTCGACCATCGTCATCCCGAAGAAGGCACTTCAAACCATCAAGGGGACGCCGACCGTGTTCGTGCGCGATGCCGACGGCTTCGAGGCGCGGTCGGTGCGCACCGGCCGCGAGGACGACGACGACATCGAGATCGTCACCGGTCTCGCCGCCGGCGAGACCATCGCGGTGCAGAGCACGTTTACGCTGAAGGCCGAGGTCGAGAAGGACGAGGCGGAGCACGGCCATGATTGAGCGCATCATCGCTCTCGCGATCCAGCGGCGCTGGGTCGTCGTCGCGCTGGCGGCGATCCTGATGTTCATCGGCGGCCTGGCATTGACCAAGCTGCCGATCGACGCAGTACCCGACATCACCAACAAGCAGGTCCAGATCAACACCGTGGCGCCGGCGCTGGCGCCGGCCGAGATCGAGAAGCAGATCACCTTCCCGATCGAAACCGCGCTGGCGGGTGCGCCGGGGCTGGAAAGCACACGCTCGCTCTCCCGCAACGGCTTCTCGCAGATCACGGCGGTGTTCAGCGAATCCACCGACATTTATTTCGCGCGCCAGCAGGTCGGCGAACGCCTAACGGAGGTGCGCGCGCGCCTGCCGCAAGGCATCGAGCCGCGGATCGGCCCGACGTCGACCGGTCTCGGCGAAATCTACATGTGGACCGTCCACTACTCCGGCGAGAAGGTCGAGAACGACGGCGCGCCGGGCCTGCAAAGCGACGGCCGCTTCCTGACCGCGGACGGTCAGGTGCTGCACAGCGAGGTCGAGAAGGACGCCTATCTGCGCACGGTGCAGGACTGGATCATCAAGCCGCAGATCAAGATGGTGCCAGGTATCGCCGGCGTCGATTCGATCGGCGGCTATCTCAAGCAGTACCAGGTTCATCCCGATGCGGCGAAGCTGATCGCGCTCGGCCTCACCTTCGCCGACGTCGCCAAGGCAATCGAGAGCAACAATGTCAGCCGCGGCGCGCGCTATATCGAGCGCAACGGAGAAGGCTTCGTGGTGCGCGCCGGCGGCCGGCTCGAGAACATCGAGGAGCTCGGCGCCGTCGTCGTCACCACGCGCGGCGGCGTCCCGGTCCGGATCCGCGACCTCGCGACGCTCTCGATCGGCGGCGAGACACGCACCGGCAGCGCCAGCGAGAACGGCCGTGAGGTCGTGGTCGGCACCGCGCTGATGCTGATCGGCGCCAACAGCCGCACGGTGTCGGCCGCGGTCGACGCCAGGCTGCGCGCGATCACGCCGTCCTTGCCGGCAGGCGTGGAGGTCGAGACGGTGCTGGACCGCACCCAGCTGGTCGATGCGACCATCGGCACCGTGGCCCGCAACCTCAGCGAAGGCGCGCTGCTGGTGATCGCGGTGCTCTTTGTGTTGCTCGGTAACTTCCGGGCGGCGCTGATCACGGCGCTGGTGATCCCGATCGCGATGCTGATGACCGCCATCGGGATGTGGCAGGGGCGCATCAGCGCCAATCTGATGAGCCTCGGTGCGCTGGATTTCGGCCTGATCGTCGACGGCGCCGTCATCATCACCGAGAACAGCCTGCGTCATCTCGCCGAGAAGCAGCAAGCGCTCGGCCGCGTGCTGACGCGCGACGAACGGCTGGCGACGGTGCGCACCTCCGCCGTCGAAATGGTGCAGCCGAGCCTCTACGGCCAGGCCATCATCCTCTTGGTCTATGTGCCGCTGCTCACCTTCACCGGCGTCGAGGGCAAGATGTTCGAGCCGATGGCGCTGACCGTGATCCTCGCGCTCGCGGCCGCCTTCGTGCTGTCGCTGACGCTGGTGCCCGCGCTGATCGCGATCGGCATCACCGGCCGCGTGCGGGAGAAGGACAACTGGCTGGTTGCCGCGCTGAAGCGCTGCTACAGCCCACTGCTGCGGCGCGCAGTGACAGCGTCCGTTCCCGTGATTGCGGTGGCGGTCGTGCTGTTCGCCACCGCTTTGTTCGCCTTCTTCCGTCTTGGCCAGGAGTTCATCCCCTCGCTTGACGAGAAGAACATCGCGATGCACGCGCTGAGGATTCCGAGCACGGCGCTGTCGCAGTCGCAGGCGATGCAGCTCTCGGTCGAGAAGGCCGTCAGCCGATTCCCGCAGGTGTCGTTCGTGTTCTCCAAGACCGGCACCGCGGAGGTGGCAAGCGACCCGATGCCGCCGAACGCCTCCGACACCTTCATCATCCTGAAGCCGCGCGAGCAGTGGCCGGATCCATCGCTGACCAAGGAGCAGTTGATCGAGGACATCTCGAAAGCGGTCGGCCGGCTGCCGGGCAACGTCTATGAATTCACCCAGCCGATCCAGATGCGCTTCAACGAATTGCTCGCCGGCGTGCGCGGCGACATCGCGGTCAAGGTGTTCGGCGACGAGTTCGAGCCGATGCAGAAGGCCGCGAACCAGATCGCGGCCGCCTTGCGCGGCGTGCGCGGCGCGACCGACGTCAAGGTCGAGCAGGCCAGCGGCCTCCCCGTGCTCGAGATCAAGGTCGACAAGGCGGCGATCGCCCGGCGCGGCCTCAGCGTCTCCGAGGTCCAGGGCGTGATCGGTGCCGCGGTCGGCGGTCAGGACGCCGGCGTCGTCTATGAGGGCGATCGCAGCTTCGACATCGTGGTGCGACTGCCGGAGAGCGTCCGCTCCGATCTCGAGGCGTTGAGCAATCTGCCGGTCGCCTTGCCGAAGGCGACGCCGAGCTCGCCGGTGCAGAGCCTGCCGCTCAACCGCGTCGCGCAGTTCTCCTTCACCGAGGGACCGAACCAGATCAGCCGCGAGAACGGCAAGCGCCGCATCGTGGTGACGGCCAATGTCCGCGGCCGCGATCTCGGCTCGGTGGTCGAGGAAGCGCAGACGAAAGTCGCGCAAACGGTCAAGCTGCCGCCGGGCTACTGGATGACATGGGGCGGCCAGTCCGAGAATCTCGCCACGGCGCGCGAGCGCCTAGCCGTCGTGGTGCCGGCCTGCTTTGCCATGATCTTCCTGTTGCTGCTGGCGGCGATGGGGTCAGTGCGCGACGCGCTCCTGGTGTTCAGCGCGGTGCCGCTGGCGCTCACCGGCGGCATCGCGGCGCTGTGGCTGCGCGGCATGCCGTTCTCGATCTCGGCGGCGGTCGGCTTCATCGCGCTGTCGGGCGTTGCGGTGCTCAACGGGCTCGTAATGCTGAGCTTCGTGCGGCAATTGCGCGAGCAAGGTGTGCCGCTGCGCGATGCGATCGAGCAAGGCGCCCTCACCCGCTTCCGGCCGGTGGTGATGACGGCACTGGTGGCCTCGCTCGGCTTCGTACCGATGGCTTTCGCCACCGGCACCGGCGCCGAGGTGCAGAAGCCGCTCGCCACCGTCGTGATCGGCGGCCTGATCAGCGCGACCCTGCTGACGCTTGCCGTGCTGCCCGCGCTCTATGCCCGGTACGGCCATGCCGGCAGCGCTGCGCAGAGTGAGAGGACCGCGGTTCAGCCGGCGGAATGAGGGTATGGTGACCGGCATTCGCCAAGGAAAATCCGGCAGTTGCAGCGCCGAACCAGCGTTGTAACAATTGTGTCATATGGCAAAACTAAACGAAGGCTGCGGCTGCCGCGGACTTCATCAGGGGGAATAACAAGATGCGTCGTGCCATTACGTTGCTGTCCGGGAGCATGATCGCGCTCTCAGTGGGCGCCGCCTCGGCGCAAAATGCAAAGCCCCGCAATCTGATCCTGTTCGTTCCCGACGGCCTGCGCGGCGGCATCGTGACGCCGGAGACGGCGCCGGCGATGGCCGAGATCCGCGACAAGGGCGTCCACTTCAAGAACTCGCATTCGCTGTTCCCGACCTTCACGATGGCGAACGGCTCGGCGCTGTCGACAGGCCATTATCTCGGCGACACCGGCACCTTCTCCAACACGATCTTCACCGGCTACAGCTCGGTGCCGGCCGGCGACACCGTGGTGCCGTTCATCGAGAACGACGCCGTGCTCGCCGATATCGACGATCACTTCAACGGCGACTATCTCAACGAGGAGACGCTGTTGAAGATGGCCCGCGGCCAGGGTTTCAGCACCGCCGCCATCGGCAAGGTCGGCCCGACCCTGCTGTTCGACCACACCGATCGCGGCAAGAACACGATCGTGATCGACGATTCCACCGGCGGCAAGACCGGCGTGCCGCTCTCCGACGAGATGAAGGACGCGTTGACCAAGGCCGGGCTGCCGCTTGCCACGCCGAGCCGCGGCGACAACGCCAAGGCCGGCGACGCCAAGACGCCCGGCACCACGGTCGCCAATGTCGCCCAGCAGGCCTACATGGCCGATGTCGCGAGCAAGATCGTGCTGCCGATGTTCAAGGCGCGCAACAAGCCGTTCGTGCTGGTGTTCTGGTCGCGCGATCCCGACGGCAGCCAGCACAACACCGGCGACAGCCTCAACACCATCGACCCCGGCATCAACGGTCCGACCTCGATGGCCGGCATCAAGAATGCCGACAACAACCTCGCCCAGCTCCGCAAGGCGCTCGACGAGCTCGGGCTGTCCGCCACCACCAACATCATGGTCTCCTCCGATCACGGCTTCTCGACGATCTCGAAGGAGAGCAAGACCAGCCCCTCGGCCAAGGTCGCCTACGGCGACACGCCGAAGGATTTCCTGCCGATGGGCTTTCTGGCGATCGATCTCGCCAAGGCGCTGGACCTGCCGCTGTTCGATCCCAACGACAAGAACGCCAAGGTCGCCGACAACGCCCATCCGAAGGCCGGCAACGGCGTGCTCGGCCAGGATCCGACCAAGCCTGACGTCGTGATCGCGACCAATGGCGGCTCCGACCTGATCTACCTGCCGAACCGCGACAAGAAGCTCGCCGACCGCGTCATCAACGCGCTGCTCGAGCAGGACTATGTCAGCGGCCTGTTTGTCGACGACAAGCTCGGCAACTTCCCCGGCACGTTGCCGATGTCGAACCTCAATCTGAAGGGCAAGGCGGTGACGCCAAACCCGTCGATCGTGGTCAACTTCCGCTCCTGGTCGAGCGGCTGCCCGATTCCGACCAACTGCTCGGTGCAGATCGCCGACACTGTGCTGCGCCAGGGCCAGGGCATGCATGGCAGCTTCAGTCGCGGCGACACCTACAACTTCACCGCCGCGATCGGCCCCGACTTCAAGGCCGGCTATGTCGATCCGCTGCCGGTCAGCAACGCCGATGTCGGCATGACCGCGGCGCAATTGCTCGGCCTGCGCGCGCCGAACAATGGCGGGCTGATCGGCCGCGTGATGTCGGAAGCGCTGCCGAACGGCATCGTGCCGAAGATGGCCGAGGGCACTCTGGTGTCGAAGAAGGCGTCAGCCAACGGGCTGCGCACGGTGCTGAAATTCCAGCGCGTGCTCTCGACCCGCTATTTCGACGTCGCCGGGTTCCCGGGACGGACGCTGGGGCTCGAGGAGAGCGACGGCAAACAGAAAACGGCGGGGAAGTGATCCCCGCCGCCCTCACTTGAAGCCGTTTCGTTCGGGATGATCACATCATCCCGGATGATTACATCATCCCGATGTCGAACACGTTGGGCAGCTGGGTCGCCAGCGGCAGCGCGGCCGCGCCGACCAGCGTCGCCACCATTGCAGCCAGTGCACGGCCGGTGCGGCGCTGGCCGCGCATCTGGCCCGCGATCCACTCGAGGACCTTGGTGTCGATCTTGGCGCCCTGCGTCGGCGCCCAGCGGTCGATCTCGGTGTCCGGCGACAGCGCCACCGTGCGCGGCGGCACCGGCAGGCCGGACTCGGAGGCGGCATGGTGGGCGATCGCCTTGGCGAGCAGGTCATCGAACCGGCCGCCATCGCTGCGCTCGGCAGCCGCCTCGTTGATCGCGAACAGCGCCTCGATCTCGGCCCGGCTGACCGGCTGATGGTCGACCGCGGCCGCCGTCAGGATGCGCGCGCACCAGGCAGCGTCATCGGCATCGAGGGACCGGGAGAAATGGATACGGCCCTTGGTGGTCGGGCCTTCGCCGGTGATGACGCCGTCGCGTACGATGGTCAGCGCATGGGCGGCGGTCTTGCGGCAGGACGGATGCAACGCACCGCTGAGAGGCTCAGCGGTCTTGGTACTTGGGGTAGACATTGTGGGAGCTTTCAATTCCTATCTCAGGCCAGCTTTTCCATGCGGGCGTAAACGAGTGGTTAATGATTCGGAACTTGAGGTCCGAGATTTTTAGATGGTTGCTATTTGGTCGATTTAAACGCTGTTGCGGTTCAGTCCTATAGCAGCCAAGGGGTCGTCGAGCCCGGCGTGATGACGGCGATAAGCGGCTTTATCTAGGCAATTCCAGGCTTTTGTGCCGCAGTTGATATTTCGCCGCAGGGGCCCGGATCAAAACAAGTTGCTTGGAATTCCGCCTTCAAGGAGAAATGTTTCACCTTTTTTCAGAACCCGTTCACTTAAGCCTTTTCGAGTCCTATACTGGAACAGACCACCTCAAATACAGATTTATCTGCAACTTCAAAGGGATGAGGTAAAATCATGGCACTTCAGATTGGCGCTGTCGCCCCCGACTTCGAAGCCGAGACGACCGAAGGAAAGATCAAGTTCCATGACTGGATCGGCAACAGTTGGGCGCTTTTGTTCTCCCATCCCAAGGACTTCACCCCGGTCTGCACCACCGAGCTCGGCACCCTCGCCCGCCTGAAGCCCGAATTCGACAAGCGCGGCGTCAAGCTGTTGGGCCTCTCGGTCGATCCGGTCGACCGCCACGCCAAATGGTCCGAGGACATCAAGGAGACCCAGGGTGCGGCACCGAACTACCCGATGATCGGCGACACCGACTACAACGTGTCGAAGCTCTACGACATGCTGCCGGCCTCGACCTCGGGCGATCCCCTCACCCGCACGCCGGCGGACAACCAGACCGTCCGCAACGTCTTCATCATCGGGCCCGACAAGAAGATCAAGCTGGTGCTGGTCTACCCGATGACCACCGGCCGGAACTTCCAGGAGATCCTGCGCGTCATCGACTCGCTGCAACTCACCGCCAAGCATCGCGTCGCCACGCCCGCCGACTGGAAGCAGGGCGAGGACGTGATCATCGCGGGCTCGGTCAACAACGACGAGGCCAAGACGATCTACCCGCAGGGCTGGAAAGAACCGAAGCCCTATATCCGCATCGTGCCGCAGCCGAAGTAATGGCCGGAACGACGAGGTCGAGTGGCTAGGACGCAGCCCGTTATCGTCTGGTTCCGCGACGATTTGCGGCTGTCGGACCACCCGGCCCTGCACGAGGCAGCCAGCCGCGGCGCTCCCGTTGTTGGCCTCTATGTCCGCGACGAAACAAGCTTGAAAGCTCCGGCCGCGCGCCCCCTCGGGGGCGCGACGCGATGGTGGCTGGCGCAGTCGCTGCGCGCGCTCAGCCAGAGCCTTGAGGCGATCGGTGGAACGCTGGTGCTGCGCACCGGACCAGCCGCCTCCGTGATCGCCACGCTGGCGCGCGAAACCAATGCCGCCGCCGTGTTCTGGAACGACATCGCGCAGGCGCCGCATCAAGCGGTTGGCGCCGAAGTTGAATCGGCGCTCGCAAGTGATGGCATAGACTCGCAAATCTTGCCCGGCGACCTGCTGGTCGAACCCAAGGCGATCCGCAACAAGGACAACCGCGGCCTGCGCGTGTTCACGCCATTCTGGCGGCGCGTGCAGGGGCTCGGCGATCCGCCCAAACCGCTGCCGGCACCGAAGAAGCTGACATCGGTCAGCGGCATCGCGAGCGAAGACCTCGACGATTGGCAGCTTGAGCCGACCCGGCCCGATTGGGCCGGCGGCCTACGCGAGACCTGGACACCGGGCGAAGCCGCGGCCCAAGCCCGGCTGAAGGCGTTCCTCGATGACGGTATCAAGAGCTACACGAACGACCGCGATCGGCCCGACCGCGACGGCACCTCGCGCCTGTCGCCGCATCTGCGCTTCGGCGAGATCAGCCCGCGACAGATCTGGCACGCCGCGCGCTTCGCCGCCGCCGAGCACCCGCGCCTGGCCGGCGACATCGACAAGTTCCTCAGCGAGCTCGGCTGGCGCGAGTTCTGCCGCCATTTGCTGTTCGACGTTCCTGACCTCGCCGAGCGGAATTTGCAGGCGCATTTCGACGCCTTTCCGTGGAAACGCGACGCCCGCTCATTGAAGGCATGGCAGCGCGGCCTGACCGGCTACCCGATCGTCGACGCCGGCATGCGCGAGCTCTGGTACACCGGCGTGATGCACAATCGGGTGCGGATGGGGGTGGCCTCGTTCCTGGTCAAGCACCTGCTGATCGACTGGCGCGCCGGCGAGCAGTGGTTCTGGGACACGCTGGTCGACGCCGACGCCGGCTCCAACCCGGCGAACTGGCAATGGGTCGCCGGCTCCGGCGCCGATGCGGCGCCGTATTTCCGCGTCTTCAATCCGATCCTGCAGGGCGAGAAGTTCGATCCCGACGGCGCCTATGTCAGGCGCTGGGTGCCCGAGCTGGCGCAGCTCCCCGACAACCTGGTCCATCAGCCCTGGACTGCGACGCCGATCGAACTCGCCAGCGCTGGCGTCGAGCTCGGCAAGACCTACCCACAACCGATCGTCGATCACAAGCAAGGCCGCGAACGCGCGCTTGCGGCCTACGCGAAGATCCGGGGCAAGGACTAAAGCGTTTTCGAGCGAAGTGGGTACCGGTTCGCGTGAAGAAAACGCGTCAAGATAGGAATCTAGAGCCCTGTTCCGATCTAATCCGAACGGAGCTCTAGCCGCGGCGGTTGACCAGCAGCACCGCCGCGGCGCAGGCGGCCATGCCGGCAATCGCGACGCCATCCAGCTTTTCACCGAACAGCACATAGGCCATCAGCGCGGTGACCGCCGGCACCAGGTAGAACAGGCTCGCGACCGAGGTCGCGGCATGATGCCGGATCAGCCAGTACAACAGCCCGATCGAGCCGATCGACAGCGCGAACACCAGCCAGGCCAGCGCCAGCACAAACTCGCTGGTCCAGTGCACGACATTGCTCTCGAACAGCCACGCGCCGATGCCGAAAAAGATCGTCACCGCGACATACTGCACCAGATTGCCGGCGCGCCAGTCGATCGCATTGCAGTAGCGGCGCTGATAGAGCGTGCCGAGCGTGATCGAGATCAGCGAGACGCCGGAGGCGAGCCAGCCCCACCCTGCCTCGCCCGTCATCGGACGGTTATGCAGGATCAGCACGACGCCGGCGAGGCCGAGCACCAGCCCGCCCCATTGCAGCGGCGTGACGCGCTCGCCGAGCCAGCGGTTGGCGATGGTCGAGGTCAGGATCGGTTGCAGGCCCGGGATCAGCGCCGAGAGCCCGGCCGGAATCGAATGCGCGATCGCAATCGCGGTGCCGCCGAGATAGAAGCCGTGCACCAGGATGCCGGCCACCGCGCTGTGCAAGATGCCCACCCGGTCCGGCCATTTCGGCTGCGCGACCGCGGCGATGACGGCCATCACCGCCACCACGAGCGCCATCCGGATCGCCAGATAAGTCAGCGGATCCGCATTGTTGATGACGTATTTGGTGCCGATGAATCCCGTGCTCCACAGCACGACAAAGATCGCCGGCGCCAGACGAGCGGCAGTTTCCTCGAAACTCTTGTTCATTGCCCGCCGTCATTGCCCGAAGATGAGGCAGCCGGCAATCGCGAAGTTCGGCGGAGCTGGACGCGCCCTAACGCAGGCAATCGCAGATGCTGCAACCAGGTCCCACAGCACGGGGGTGAGGTATGCCTGCGCAATTTCTGGATAAGAGAAAAAATTCGCTGATTTGCCCGACATGTCAAGTGGCCGTGTCGCATGCCGGCAGGCCGGCGGCTCCTTTGCATGGGGTTGTTTTCGATGTTTTGGCAACGACGCCATCTGTCGGGCGGCGTCGGACGCCCCTCACCTGAGGCGGTACTTCCTGCCGTTGGTGTTCGGGTCGCTGTTGTCGCTTGTCGACATCATCAAAGCGGGACCGAAATAGTTCCAGGTATCGCGATAAAACGCGAACCGGCCGGCGCCCTTGTCGATGATCTCCTGCTGGACGCTGTTCGCCGGGCCGAGCAACCTGTCGTCCTCATACAGCCGGGCGGCCTCTAGCGCGCCGTCGACATATTTGACGGGGATGAGATACGCATGTCCCTTGTAGAGGCGGAAGGCACCGCGGATGAGACTCGGATCGAGCGGGCTCGCAGGAACCAGATAAAGCGCAGCGCTCGACGCCAGCGCAAAAAGCGCTGATCCGATCAGGACACGCGCGCTGGACGAGATCCCGAACGGCATCCCGCCGGGCTCTTGCTTGCCGGGCCGCCCGTCATTGGCGGCGCCCGCCTTCGTCCCGTAGATCCGATAGAGCGCGAACAGCAGGATCAAACTGAGAGCGAGAAGCAATGCGGTCAGCATGAGGTGACGCCAATTGGTGTGACAGCCGGGATTGTCAACCTACCTAGCGGTTTGGGAGATCGAAATCCATTCCCTGCGCGGGGCCTCCGGCGCCTGGGCTGCGCGGCCATGGCGGTGACGTCTGGCTGCTATGGATCGCAAAGTCTCCGGTCCGTCCTGACCTGCCGGATTTAGGAACGCCGCCCGGCGCCAGGCGTTTTTTACACGCAGGCTGGCGATACACGAGCCGCCCGCAGCAAGGATAGCAGATGCCCTATGCGCTGTTCGATCGTGACCGGCAAATCGACGAGGCTTTTCCGACGGAGAAGCAGGCCTGGGAGCATGCGTTGACATCCGGCCTGATCTTCGACGTTCCGGTCGCGGACGAGGCGCCGGGCATGGTGATTCCAGCCGGCTACCACATGAAGCGGATTCCCGGCGACGGTGAAGTGTGCACCCCCGCGCCCGAGTGGAACCTGCCGAACGAAATTTCGTGATCGGCCGACGGCCGGGATGGCGCTTGCGATCACGGCGTCTCGCAACACGTAACGGCGACAGACCAACAATTCTGGATGAGCGTATGGCCGAAACCGGCAAGTATTTTCGCGTTCGATGCGTCGACAACACCTTGCAGCGGGACACGCTCTCGCTGGGGCGCGTCTATGACGTGACCAGGGATATCGAACGTGACGGCTATTACGAGCTCGGCGGATTGGGGCGCTTCAGCCGGTCCAGGTTCGAGGTCGTCGAGCCAGATGAGGACGAGCGATAGAAAGGAAAGCGCGATGCCCAGAGGCGACAAGTCGAGCTACACCGACAAGCAGAAGCGGCAGGCCGAGCACATCGAGGAAGGCTACGAGAAGCGCGGCGTCTCGAACCGCGAGGCGGAGCGGCGCGCCTGGGCGACCGTCAACAAGGAAACCCATGGCGGCAAGAAGAGCGGCTCCGGCCGCGGGACGCGCGAGGACCATTCCCCGTCGCGCAAGGGCGGCAAGCTTGGCGGCAAGGCGGCCGCAAGCCGTCCAGCGGCGGCTCGATCGCGCTCAGCCAAAAAGGCCGCGCGGACCCGCAAGCGCCGGGCGGCGTGATCAGCGCCCGGGGGGCCATCCTCGCGCCAAGCGGATACCGGGCGTTGAGACGGCACCTCGCAAATGCGTGATCGGCGCCGTCCCTGGCTGCCTTCATTTGGGCACCTCCCGGGAACAGGCTCCTGGCGGAACCAGCCAAAGGCTGCCACCGCAGGGGGTGCCTGCAAGTGCCGCGTCAATCCCGCACTGCGATGCAAGACGTTGATCTGCGCAATTTCGCCCGGGTCATCTCGGCTTGCACCCTCGGGCTTTGGGCATTCGCGGCAGGCCTCCTGATCGGGACTTTCGTGCTCTGGTGATTGCCTGACTTTAAGGATGCCCTGGCGGACACGCCGGCCCCTACCCGCCACTCAAGTGGTGCGCGGCGACGAACAAAGCGAGCGCGCTCAGCACCAACGCTGACGTGGCACCGACAACGCTCCGTGCCAGTTCTGCCTTCGAAAGATTGGATCTGGTTGCCATCACAGCCTCCCGTGCGCGCGAGCTAGGCCGCGACCGCTGCGGCGGTCAGGCTCGCTCGAGAAGATCATCGCATCATGAGGATGAACGCATCATGAGCAAAACGAACCGCACGCGCCGTCGGTTCCAAAAATGACCGCCGGTGGATCGCTTTCGAAACGCCGGCGTTGACCGCATGCGGTTAGAGGTGGGGCAAGCCGCGCTGGAATTTTCGAAATCGGAGAGGTAATGGCGATCCGCAGGCGGCGGCTTCAACCGACGATCTGGGCGGTCATCATCCTGCTTGCGACGGTCACGGTAGCCGGCGCCGAAGGCGGCAAAGCGGGCAAGCCGTCCGAGTTCATCCTGCTCGTCCAGATCGCGCTGCTGATCGCAGTCGGCCGCGGCCTCGGCGAGTTGATGCAGCGGATCGGCCAGCCTTCCGTGATCGGCGAACTGCTCGGCGGCCTGCTGCTCGGCCCCTCGCTGCTCGGCTGGCTATGGCCGTCGGCCCATGACGTCCTCTTTCCGCCGTCCGGCGAGCAGAAGGCGCTGATCGACGGCATCGCGCAGATCGGCATCCTGCTGCTGCTCCTGCTGACGGGCATGGAGACCGACCTCAAGCTGGTGCGCAAGGTCGGCCGCGCGGCGATCACGATCTCGATCACGGGCATCGCGGTGCCGTTCGCCTGCGGCTTTGTGCTCGGTGAAGTCTTGCCGCAGAGCCTGCTGCCGCATCCCGAAGCGCGGTTGATCGCAGCCTTGTTCCTCGGCACCGCACTGTCGATCTCCTCGGTGAAGATCGTCGCCGTCGTGGTGCGGGAGATGAACTTCATGCGCCGCAATGTCGGCCAGATCATCGTCGCCTCCGCGATTATCGACGACACCATCGGCTGGATCATCATCGCCGTCATCTTCAGCCTCGCCTCGCGCGGCACACTCGATGTTCTGTCGGTCGCGCAGGCGCTGTTCGGCACCCTCGCTTTCCTCGCCGTCAGCTTCACGATCGGCCGCCGGCTGGTATTCCGGCTGATCCGCTGGGCCAACGACAATCTGGTCTCGTCGGCGGCGGTCATTACCGTAATCCTGCTCCTGATGAGCGGGATGGCGATGATCACGCATCTGATCGGCGTGCATACCGTGCTCGGCGCCTTCATCGCGGGCGTGCTGGTCGGCGAATCCCCGATCCTGACCCGGCAGATCGACGAACGGCTGCGCGGGCTGATCTCGAGCCTGTTCATGCCGGTGTTCTTCGGGCTCGCCGGGCTGAGCGCCGACCTCACCGTGCTGAAGGATCCGTCGGTGCTGGGGCTGACCGCCGCGCTGATCCTGATCGCGAGCATCGGCAAGTTCGGCGGCGCCCTTGCCGGCGGCGCGCTGGGCGGGCTGACCCGGCAGGAATCCTAAGCGCTGGCGAGCGGCATGAACGCGCGCGGCTCGACCGAGGTGATCATTGCCACCATCGGCCTGTCGATGGGCGTGCTGAGCCAGACCCTGTTCTCGATGATCGTGACCATGGCGATCCTGACCACGATGGCGATGCCGCCGATGCTGCGCAGTGCGCTGGCGCGGCTGCCGCTCGGCAAGGACGAGCAGGAACGGCTGGAGCGCGAGGAATATGAGCAGCGCGGCTTCGTCGCCAATCTCGAGCGGCTGCTGCTCGCGGTCGACGAAAGCACCAACGCGAAATTCGCCGCGCATCTTGCCGGTCTGCTCGCCGGCGGGCGCGGGCTGCCGATCACGGTGCTGCATGTCGGGACGCATGCCAAGCTGCCGGAGCCGAACCATACTGATAGCCCGGAGGCCGCGGTCATCAACGCGGCCAAGGCCGGCGCCGAGGCCAGCGCTGAGGCCGACGCCGAGAGCGGTGGCAATGTCGACGTGATCAGCCGCGCGCCCGTGGAGACGGTGGCGGAGGCGATCGCCGAGGAAGCCAAAAAGGGTTTTGACCTGCTCGTGGTCGGCATGGACGAGGTCGCGGGCCCCGATGGCGGCTTCGACCGGCGGATCAATGAGCTGACCTCTGGGTTCGGCGGCCCGCTGGCGATCGCCGTCGCCAAGGGCGTGCACGCAAGCGAGCCGGCAGCGAATGCGCGCAAAATCCTGGTGCCGGTCTCGGGCAGCAACGTCTCGCGGCGCGGCGCCGAGGTCGCGATCGCGCTGGCGCGTCTCGCCAGGGAACCGTTGCAGGTGGTCTATGTCTCGACCACCCGCGACAGGGGCGCCCGCCGCACCAGCCCCAGTATGTCGCTGGCGCCGGAGGAAGCGATCCTGAAGGACATCGCGGCGACCGCGGCGCGTTATGACATCAATGTCGCGACCCGGCTGCGCGCCAACACGGCGCCCGAAGTGGCGATCCTGCAGGAGATCACAGCAAGCGGGGCCGACCTGGTCGTGATCGGCGTCGACCGCATCCGGGGCGACAGGTTGAATTTCGGCAGCGTCGCGGCCGCCGTGCTCGGCAAGTCGAAGGCCTCGGTGCTGCTGGTGTCGGACGGCGACGTCAGGCCGAAGACGTGAGTAAAGAGCCTCGAACCGCGAGGGCGCCCGCGCCTACCACTCTTCCGGACAGGGATCGACGATCTTCCAGAGATCGACCCCGTTCTTGATCTTCTTCATCTCGGTGGTCAGCCCGCCATTGCGGCGGATCCAGTCCTTCACCGCATCGGGATAATAGGACATCAGGTCGGAGGTGCCCTCAAGGCTGGTAACCTTGATGCCGAAGGTGAACGCCTTGTCGTAATAGGCCTGGTGGAAGCCGATGCTGGCCTTCGGCGTCACGCAGATCTTGTTCAGCGGCACGATGCCGAACACCAGCGTGCAGGCCGAGTTGCAGATGCCGTCGATCACGACGCGCTCGCGGCGCTCACGGACCTGCTTGTACTTGGCTTTGTACTCCTCGACATAGCCGCCGTGGTCGCGCGTGATGTGCAGCACGGCCCGTGCCGGCGTAACCGCCAGGACCGAGAGCAGCAGGGCGACAAGGGGCGTGATGCGCATGAAATGTTCTAAACCAAGGGAAAGGCGGCCCAGGCGGACCTGACCGCAAGACTCTGGCCGGACTGTGTTGGCAATCCGTTAAGCATCCGCAAAAAGGCAAAATTTGGCGCGCTGTGGCTGATTTCCCGCAGCTTTCGGCCCCGATTCGGGGTTAAATGATACTTGGGACCGGCCGACAAGCCGATTCCAGCGTGAATGCCCGGAGGCCTCCAATGACCAAGACCAAGCTTTTCGCCGCGCTCGCCCTGACTGTTTCCCTGGCCGTCCCGGCCCTGACCCCGGCGGTCGCCGCCGACCTCTCGGCCTATCCGCACCATCGGCATCACCACCACCGGCACGCATATTACGGCCTGCCCTACCACATCAGCTACCTGCACAATTACGGCCCCGGCCTGGCCCCGGGCAGCTTCGCCTATTACGACGGCCCGTCGACCAACAAATGCTACCAGGGCTCGGCCGCCTATATCGGCCAGGACCGCCGCCGGCATCCGTGCTTCTGAAGATTTGTTCCGGAGGTCTGCGGACACCGCCGCGGTGGACCCGCAGGGCGGCTGGCCCTGTCCGCCCAAGTCTGATAATCGACCCGCAACGCGCTCGTAGCTCAGCTGGATAGAGCATCGGATTTCGATTCCGAGGGTCGGGAGTTCGAATCTCTCCGAGCGCGCCACTTCGGTACAGAACTGGGCACGCCAAAACCTGCCGATTTGCGCTCGATGCGGCGACAAGCGTACGCAAGAGCACGGTTTTCGATGCCATGATGCAAACCTCTTTCGCGTCCACTTGCTCCCGCCGGGCCAGCGCCACGGAGGTGGCCGCGGCAGTAGCCGCCCGCCTCGGTCCGCATCCGCCTGCGGGCCTGACTGGCGAAGGTCTTGAGCGCTTGCGGTGTGCTGCTCGGTCGAGCGCTCCCCCGGCCCGCTCTGCGTCGGCGCAGCCTGGACGGCCGTTTTCATCGCGTTAGGTCGCCTCTTGCTCGGGCGGGCGAAATGTCTTCGCAGTCTTCCGAACAAGGCTCACGTAGTTGCGAACAACGGGGGACGTTTCCCCCCGACGCAAGCCGAGCATCAGCACGGCCTTTGGCTGAACTGCACCTTTGAGCCTGCGGTACACGACACCATTCATTGTCATGTTCTGCAGGCACGCCGGCACAAGCGACACACCGAGCCCCACGGCCACCAGGCTGAGGGCCGACGTGATGCGCGGGGCTTCCTGACCAAGGCGTGGAGTAAATCCCGCCCTGCGGCACGCTGCCATTGTCGCCTCGTAGAATGCGGGCCCGAGTTGACGCGCATAGATAATGAACTGCTCGTCGGCCAAGTCCTTCAGAGAAAGCGACATGGCGCGGCGCCCGCTCCGCGCGAGGGGATGGTCGCTCGGCAACGCCGCGACCATCGGCTCGTTAAGCAGCGGATAAGCGAGCAAGCCCTCCTCTTCGTCCATCGCGCTGCGGAGAAAGGCGATGTCCAGCTGCTGATTCCGCAGGCACTCGATTGCTTCTGTACGGAGACATTCGTCCAATGTCACCGACACCTGCGGGTAAGCCGTCCGGAATGCTCGGATGACAAACGGTACGAAGGGATGAAAGAGTGTTGTGGGCAGTACGCCAATACAGAGGCGTCCCTGCTCGCCGCGCGCCGCGCTGCGGACCGCTTCGAATGCGCCGTCATAGTGCGCGAGCGTCGCACGTGCACGATCGAGAAAGACGCGTCCGGCCTCGGTTAGCTCGACGCCGCGCGGTTTACGGCGAAACAGCTGCACATTGAGCTCGTCCTCGATCGCCTTGATCCGCTGGCTGAGCGGCGGCTGCTGCATGCCGAGCCGCTCGGCGGCGCGCGTGATATGGCCCTCCTCTGCAACAGCCACGAAGTGACGGAGGTGACGCAATTCCACGACATATCTCCTGCGATATCAATTTTGCCGAATGCATATAATACCGTACGGTCGCGCCGGATGATATCTCCGGTCCCGCCTGACTGACGGAGGTCTCACATGGTGCTCCTGCGGCGCGAATTCCTGATGCTGACGGCAGCTTCGGTTGCAGCAGCTCTGCCATCATCAGCTTCGGCGCAGGCCTACCCGGCCAGGCCGGTGCGCCTGCTGGTGCCATACGCGCCCGCCGGCCCAGCCGACATCCTCGCCCGCCTTGCCGCTCAGAAGCTCTCCGAGCAACTCGGAAGCCAGTTCTATGTCGAGAATGTCGGCGGCGCCGGGGGCAATATCGGAATGGGTCAAGGCGCGAGGGCCATGGCCGATGGCTACACCGTTCTCGTCGTGCCGCCGAACATCGTCGTCAATCCGGCGATGTACGACAAGGTGCCGTACGATCCCTACAAGGATTTTGAGCCGGTGACGGTGGCGGTGAGTGCGCCCACGGTGGTGACAATCCATCCTTCGCTGGCGGCCAGGACTCTGAGCGAGCTGGTCGCGCTTATCAGGGCGGACGGCACGAAATACAGTTTCGCGTCCCCCGGCACCGGCACGCCGCCACATCTCATCGGCGAGCTGTTTCGCCTGTCGTTGGGGCTCGACCTTGTGCATGTCCCTTTCAACAGCGCGGGCCAGGCGGTCGGCTCGACGTTGGCGGGTCACACTCCGATAGCGTTCACGTCATTACCGCCCGCAGTACCGCATATCCACGAAGGAAAACTGCGTGCGCTCGCCGTCACCAGCCAGACCCGATCGTCGGCGCTGCCCGAAGTGCCGGACACGGCCGAAGCCGGATACCCGGAGATTCAAGGCGAGGGTTGGTTCGCGTTTGTCGTTCCGGCCGGGACGCCCAAGGAGATCATCGCGTTGCTTAACCGCGAGATCACGCGCGCCATGGCTCTCCCCGACATCAGGGAGAAAATGGCAGCGCTTGGGTTCACGGTGGTCGGTACCACACCGGAGGACTCCACGAAGCTGTTTCGCGCCGAAACTGCGAAATGGTCCAAGGTCATCCGCGAGGCCGCCATCAAGGCAAATTGACACGCTCAGCCGGAGGACATCGTGATGCGCGCCGTCCCCGGGATTGATCGAAATGCCGGCAGCCGAAGGGTAACCGGACCGCCGGCGAGATCGGGCGGACAGCCGCCGATGAGGCGTAGCGCAAGATTGCATCGGTGGTCATCCGGCCGGATCGCTTAAGCGGTCGCTGCATCATACCGCCACGGCGGGGCAATCTTGCCCATCTTCATCGGCCGCGGCGCGCCATTGTTCAGACGGCAGCCACGAAACCATTTTCAGCAGCCGACGAAACCGGGCGGAAACATTTGGCCGGTAGCCTCCCCCAAATAATCAAAGAATTTATGGGGAAGTGTCATGATGGAAGCGACCATTGTCGTGCTGCTGCTCCTCAGCGCCGCCGTATTTTGTGCCCACGCCTACGACGCCCTGCATACGCATTGAGGGATCGGCGTCGTGCAATCCGCGCACGGTCCCGCGAGGTTCCGGGCCCGCGCGAGCTGCGGCCGCGCCCGCTATCCCCGCGCGGCCCTCTCCCCAAACCACCTCCGGCACGCCCGGCTGAAGCTCGTCGCATCGGTATAGCCCAGCGCCGCCGCCATCTGGTCGCGTGACTGGGTGCCCGCCGCCAGCATCACCTTCGCGCGCTCGCGCAGCACGGCGTCGAGCAGCGGGCGGAAGGCGATGTCGGCTTCCGCGAGCCGCCGCACCAGGGTACGGCGCGAGGTGCCGATCAGGCGCGCGGCCTCTTCTTCGCCGAGGCGATGCGGCAGCCGTGATGCGATCAGGGTCTCGACCACCCGCGTCAGCGACTCGGCATCCGAGCGCGGCTTCTCGATCGCCTCGAGCGCTTCGATCGCTTTGGCGTGCAATTCCGGATCGGCAAACGGCGACGGCCGACCGCAAAGCGCCTTCGGCACGTCGAAGCGGAAGGCAGCCGCGTTGAACTTCACCGCGCAGGAAAAATGCGGCGCCAGCCGCTCCGCGCCGGCGGGCGGGCCCCAGGGAAATTCCAGCGTGGCCTGCCCGATCGCGTCCTCGAGCAGCTGCACATACACCGCGTGCACGTTGAGGCTCACCGCCAGCGCCACGGCACGCCAGAGCGCGCCCTCCATCGCCACCGCGGGCGTAATCTCGATCTGGATTGCGCGCGCGGTTTTGAGCAGCCGGTTGCGGATGAAGGGCGCGCGGGTCGATCCGAACCGCGCGCCGATGCTCAACGCATCTTCGATGGTCGGCGCCGTCCTGGTCGCGACGTCGAGCGCACCTTGCAGCGATGTCGACCACACCGCCGCGGCCGACAGCGGCCACAGCTCGCCATGCACCCGCGTGATGTTGGCGGCGAGCATCACCAGCGACGACACCGGCGTGTGCGCGCCGGGCTGATCGAGCGCATCCTGCTGGATTGCCGTGCCGGCCAGCAGCTCGTCGCGCTCGCTCCGCGTCTTGCCGAAGGTGCGTAGCAGCGCCCGCGCATAGGCCGCGGACACCGGGGTGCGACCGGCGTCGGCCTCCGATCCCTGCATTGTGTCGGCGCCTCCCTCGCGAACGTCCGGCCGAACAGGCTTGGCGCAAAATGCCACAAATTTGGCCTGTTGTGAACTGGCGGCGCAGGCCTGCCTCGCGGCATGCTCCGGACAACGACGGCGAATGCCGACTCGACGTGATGTTGGAGGGAATGCGATGATCTTCACGGGCACCAACGCGGCTGGCGAAACCATCACCTACCGGGACGGCAAGCGCTATCTGTGGATGCTGTCGTTCATCCCGCCGCTGATCCCGCTGTTGTCCTACTGGCTGTTCCTGCGGACGCACAATCCGCTGGTGACGCTGATCCCCTTCGTCTTCATCTTCATCCTGATCCCGCTGCTCGACGTCGTGTTCGGCGAGGACACCCACAATCCGCCGGCGGAAGTCGTCGCCGCGATGGAGGCGGATCCCTATTACCTGCGGCTCGCGCGCATCACCGTGGTGTTTCCCTGGATCAACTACGTCGCCCTGATCGCCTTCTTCGGCACCCAGGAACTGCCGTGGTGGTCCTATGTCGTGCTGCTGCTCGGCGTCGGCACCATCAATGGCGGCGCGCTTCTGATCGGGCACGAGCTCGGCCACAAGCCGGACCGGCTCAACATCCTGTTCGGCATGCTCGCCAATTGCGCGGTCGGTTACGCGCATTTCCGTGTCGAGCACAATCGCGGCCATCACACCTGGGTCGCGACCCCCGAAGATCCCGCCAGCGCCCGGTTCGGTGAATCGATCTATGCGTTCGCAACCCGCGAGCTGCCGGGTGCCTTCAGGCGCGGCTGGCGCAACGAGGCCGAACGGCTGACGCGGCGCGGCGAGCCGGTGTGGTCGGTCAACAACGAGATCCTGCAGGGCTTTGCGCTGACGCTCGTCGTTGCCGCGATCCTGATTGCACTGTTCGGCTGGAAGGTCGCGCCGTTCATCGTCGCGCATCATTTCCTCGGCTGGTACGCGTTGACCCAGGCCAACTATGTCGAGCACTACGGACTGTTGCGCGAAAGGCTGCCGAACGGCCGCTACCAGGCAGTCGAGCCGCGGCACTCCTGGAACACCAACCACATCGTCTCGAACCTGATGACGTTCCATCTGCAACGCCATTCGGATCATCACGCCAACCCGATGCGGCCCTATCAATCGCTGCGCGATTTCGACGACATTCCGCGGCTGCCGAACGGCTACACCGGCATGTTCGGGCTGGCAGCGATCCCGCCGCTCTGGTTCCGCGTGATGGACCCGAAGACACTGGCCTGGGCCGGCGGCGACAAGAGCAAATTGAATCTGGGTTAGCGGCCGGCGAATGCGCGATCGCGACGATCGCTCGGCTTTCCGTCCCCGTAGCTACGCGGGTCGGCGCTTCATGGCGCCGATACCGAGGAACGAGCCGTGGACGGACGGATACTGGCTGGTGAACTCGACCATATCAAAGCTCGGCGCCTCGAACTGCTTCAGCGCCGTCCACAGCAGCGTCGTGTCCGGGCAGGCCTGGGAATGGATGTCGTGACCCACAATGGTGCTGGCGTGTGAGCGCACCAATAGATCATCCTTACCCACTCGGGATCTTGCGCCGCACCGCCTCGACGCCGGCATCCGTCACGCGATATCGGCGGCCCAGCTCCGGAACGATCCAGCCTTTCTCGATCATGCCGGCAATCGTGCTGGGGCCGACGCCCGCGGGAAACGCACGGCGGTTATGGATCGCGTCGATCGCGACCCGCTCGAGATGGGTCGCGACATGCGACGGGCGGGCACGAAACGCCTTGGCCACGATGAGGACGGACAGCACCTCGGCGCGCCGCCGCACCGCCGACGCGCTACGGGTCAGCTCGTTGCTGATCTCCAGCGCATTCTTGCCGGCCCTGGCGAGTTCTCTGAGCTTGTCGTCCTCGTCAGGGCTCCAGCGCCGCACAATCCCCATCTGCCCCTCGCCGCCTGGATACCCACTCGAACCGATGCATACGCAGGCGGCGCTGATTTGCCATGTGACTTTCGGCACCTCTTGAGGTGACGTCGGAGACTGTCGCCATCAAGAGAGCCGATCGTCGACGTTGCTTCACCTAGATCTTTTTGCTTGAGCACGATCTTTTTGGAAAAGCCGGTTTCCACTTTTCCGGATCTTGCTCTAGTGCTTGCTGGGTTCGAGCGCGATGAGCACGCCGGTCGGCTCGGGCTCGTGCGGCCGCAGCGAGGTCAGCTCCGGGTCGCTCCATTCGGCAAGGCTCACCACCTCGCCGGTCTGCCCCGCCATGTCGGAGCTCTGGGCGGGTTCGAGCACCTTGAGGCCGCTGGTATCGACGAAGAATGTGTGTTCGCCGAACACGCTGTTCAGTTGTGCCACGGCGGGATGATCGTCCGGAAGCACCTGCGCGTTCAGTTGCGTCATGGTCTGTTTGACTTGGGTGGAATTAAGCTTCATCCGCTGCTCCTTCTTTTTGGTTCCGGCCCTGAGGTGTTTCCCTGGCCGGTTCCTCCCCGCCCGCGCCCCACGTTCGGGGGCTTCAAGGTCTCGAACCGATCAGGCAACGAAACGTTCCGCACACGCGACGCATTGACCGCAAGCGCGCCGGGTTCCCCGTGGATCGATGTGAGAAATGCGGCGCGGCGTCACACCTGCCCGCCACTCATGTGACGGAGGGCTTGCTCTTCCGGGCGAGCCCATCCAGATGCACGTCGCGCGAGGTGGATTTGCGTGCGCGCTCCTTGGTGCGGCAGGCCCGGCAGCGCACGGCCTTGGTGAACACGTCGCCCTTGGCGGTCTCGTACCACCATTTCTGCTGCAATGGCGTCCAGACCTCGGCCACGCCGCAGTCCTTGCAGACGAAGGGCTCGGGCCGATAGGTGCCCCGCAAGACGAAATCGGGTGTCGAATAGCTGTTCGAGGGCGCAAGCGCGCTCGTCACCACGGCAACCTCGTCGCGCGCCAGCGCGATCTTGTAGTCGCGCTGGCGACGCTGCTCGGCAGCCTTTTGCGCCTGCAAGCGGAGCCATTCGTCGGCCCTGCGCCGCTTCGCATCGATCTCCCCGCGCTTCTGCTTGTTGCTTTTCACGGCCGCACCACATCGTCGAACCGAATGCTCCGGCGGCCAGACGCGACAGCATCAAAGATGCGCTTCAGTTCGACCGCAGGTTTGGCATGGTAGCCGCAGCATTGCCGAGCGGCCAGACTCAATTCGGGCGAAGGCTATGCCCGCTCCCGCTCCGCCGGCCGCATGTGGATCAGCGCATCGAGCACCAGGACAAGAACCGGCCGCTGCTCGTCGTTGACGAGCTCCGTCTTGAAGATCACGACGGCATCGCGCCGCTCCGGCCTGATGGTGATCTTCTGGATCTCCGATTGGCCAGTCAGCGTGGTCCCCGGGCGGACCGGGCTCGGCAGGCGTATCTCGAAGCTCCGTCCGACGATGCCCGCCACCTTGCTCCAGATCGCCTCCACGACCAGCCGCTGATAGATCGCAATGGTGTTGAAGCCGCTTGCGATCAGGCCGCCGAACGGGCCCGCCGCAGCCGCGACGGGATCGGTGTGAATCGGCACCGGATCATATTTCCCGGCAAACTCCAGGATCTCGGCCTCGCCGATCGTGTAGCGGCCAAGCTTGAAGGTCTGATCTTCCGCATACAGCATCGCGCGTCTCCGTGTGTCGCGCGACGATAGACCAATGCTGCGGGGCTTTCCATTACCTGCGAGGTCATCAACTTCGCGCACGGAATATCCAAGCGGGGGCACGAGACGCGAGCAGCGCCGACCGTTCGCGCTCCGCCCTGAGCATCCTGCGCTATTGCAGCCGGGCCGCCTTCGCCCTCGCCTTGGCGGCCTTCACCGTGTTCTCCATCAGGCAGGCGATGGTCATCGGGCCGACGCCGCGCGGCACCGGCGTGATCGCGCCGGCGACCTGCACCGCTTCGTCGAAAGAGACGTCGCCGCACACCGCGTAGCCGCCGTCCGGCTTCTCGACCCGCGTGGTGCCGACACGATCACGATGGCCTGCGGCTTGATCCAGTCGCCGCCCACCAGGCCCGCCTTGCCCACCGCACTGACCAGGATGTCGGCCTGGCGGCAGATCTGGCTGATGCCGCGGGTGTGGATGTGGGTCTGCGTCACGGTGGCCTGCTCCTGCAGCAGCAGCGCTGCCATCGGCTTGCCGACGATGTTGGAACTGCCGATCACCACGGCATGAGCGCCGGTGAGATCTGATCGAATCGACTTGATCAGCCGGAGACAGCCGAGCGGCGTGCACGGCACCAGCGCAGCGTCGCCGTGAAACAGCCGGCCGGCGTTGAGCGCGTGCAGGCCGTCGACATCCTTTGCGGGATCGACCGCCGCCATCACGCGCAACGAGTCGATATGCGCCGGCAGCGGCAGCTGGATCAGGATGCCGTCGATGTCGTGGCGCGCATTGAGGGCATCGATCCTGGCAAGCAGATTGGCCTCGCTGCAATCATCCGGCAAGCGTTCGACCGCGCCGCGCAGGCCGAGCCGCTCGGCCATCCTGACCTTGCTCTGCACATAGATCTGGCTCGCCGGGTCGCAGCCGACCAGCACGACCGCAAGCCCCGGTGCGCGCGGCAGCCGGTCAAGTTCACTGGCAATTTTGTCGATGACAATCCGGGCATGTGCATGCCCATCGAGAAGTTTCGCCGTCATGGCACCTCCGTTTCGAAGCGGTGCCCAGGCGCGCGGCGTTTCAGTCTCTGCGCTCCCCGATGGTGGTCCATCCAAGCGCCAGTCGCGCAGATGGGGTGGTCATAGCCGCCCCGCCCGGCAAAGGCAAATCACGCTCCCTTGGTCGTTCCACGGCGACGATTTGCCGGTATTTCCCCGGTGGATCGGTGCCGGGCGGGCCGCGTCTGGGGTAGGATTCGGACAAGACTTGCGATAAGCCTCGGCGCTTGCCGGGCTTTTCCGATCCCCGGCGCCATCCTTCCGGTCATCACGCCATTTCGGACATTTTCACCATGAGACATATCATCCTCGCGCTGGCGCTCCTCTGCCCGGCTGCCGCGCTTGCTCAAGGCACCACTCCAGCCCCGGCGCCCGCCGACAAGCCGGCGGCGGCGACGCAGCCGATGGTCGGCGACAAGCCCCTGGTCCAGGTCGGCAAGAAGCAGGCCGCCAAGAAGGGCGAGAAGCCGCCCGCCCCCGACAAGCCGCAATCGGCCGCCCAGAAGCTCCAGGCCTGTCAGGACATCGACGATGCCACCAAGGAGCGGCTGATGTGCTACGACGAGATTTTCAAGCCGCAGCCGAAGCCGAAGGCCGCCCCCGCCAAGGGCGTCAACGAATGCCGTTTCGTGAAGGAAGAGGACGAGCGGCTGACCTGTTACAACGGCTTCGCCGACAAGATTCCGCGCCTGCCACGCTAAGCGCGCCGATCGACACATGAAAATGCCGCCGCATGCGTTTGCGGCGGCGAATCGATTGGCCGGCTGGCGCCGTGGTCCTGCTACCAGGTGCCGAACCCGCCGAAGAAGCCCATGCGCGGCTGCTGCTGCGCGACGCGGTAGGGCTGATACATGCCGGGCTGGGCCAGCCGCATCGGCTGCTGCGGATGGGCATGATAGCGCGCGACCTTGCGCTTCTTGGGCGCCTGCGGCTGGGCCGGCTGCTCGGCCGGCTTCGCTTCGGCGACGACCTTGTTCGCGTCAGCCTTTTCCGGCGGAATGAACTGGGCAAACGTGCTGCGGACGCGTGCCTGCGCCGACGCGTCGCCGGCAGCCGGCAGGGCCGCTGCCGCAACCGCATTGACCTGCGCCGGAACGATGGTCGGCAGGCTGGTGTCATACTCCACCCGATCCGGCAATTTCTGGGTCGACCTGATGCGCACCATGGTCTTGTCGACGCCCGGCGACGAGATGGTCTGGCTTTGGCCGGGAATCGTGGCCTCCTGCGGCACCACGGCATTGACAATGAAGAGCAGCGCGAGCAGCACGCCACCAACATACAGGAAATAACGCGCCACTGGCATCTTGGTAGCTCCCCCCGCGCCGGGCGCGGTTCATCTCGGCGCGACGACATCAGTCATCGCGCGGGCGAATTCATCGTCTGCGTATGATCACCCGGACAGTCGCCATCCCGCGGTTCCGGGTCGTTCTCCAACGGTCGGCTTATTAGTTAGTTCCTGCCTGGCCGTTACGGTTCACCCGGGAAGTCAATTCCCCGTCACTTTTTCGAGATGCAGGTCTAGACGCGGCTGGCGGTCACGACCGTGCATTTCGCCTTGTCTGCGTTAACATTGACGAACCCGATTAACATCCGGGGATAGGTCTTGCGGCTCCTCATGCCGATGGTATCCGGGATCAGCCGCTTGCGCTCGGTCATGGGGCTGCCGTCCCGGCGGATGAAGGCGCAGGCGATCTCGATATCCTTGACCGCGAAATCATTGGCGTTGCGCAGCGTCAGGGTGACCAGCGCCTTCGAACCCAACCCGCCGCGCTGAAATGATTGCGAGGCGATCCGCAGCTTGTCCAGCGGCAACCGCTCGACGCCCGGCACGGACGGCCTCGCCTCCTCCGCCGGCTGCGCCGTGGCCACGCCGACCGTGGCCGGCTCAACTGCGGCCGCGGCCGGCGCATCCTTGTGTGAGTCCTTGGCGGTCTGGGCAGGCGTATCCGCAGTGCGGACGATGGCCGATGACACCGGCCGCGTCTCCTGGTCGCCGGCGTCGCTGGGCTCGGGGAGCACGAACCAAGCGCCAATCCCGGCGAGCGCGATCAGCGGCAGCAGCAGGCTGGCGTAGAAGCCGCCCTCACCAAGATGTCCGGCAGCCGCCTTTCGAAACGACGCCAGCCCGATCCGCATCGTCGTGCCCTCACCCTCGACGCCCGATCGCGCCGTCACCCACAGAGCAGGTCTATAGAGACGGCCGCAGGTCGAGCGGCCACGCGAGAACAACCGCCGACCGCCGGAATGGTTTCATTCCGGGACGACAATCTTGCAACTGCGCGCAGGGAGGGATGGCATCGCCGGCGGCCGATCGCTAAATTCCCGCCGCCCGAGATCGAGTGCCACGCTCCAAAGCGGCGCGAGAACAACACGGAGTTTCGCAATGCCAGTCGTCACCTGGGACCACGTCCATCTGCGCAGTCCCGATCCCGAGGCCACCGCGACCTGGCTGCGCGACATTCTCGGCGGCGAGATCATCCGCGGACCCGGCCGCATCGACGTCCAGCTCGGCGGCGCCAAGATCTTCATCGCCGAGGTGACGCAGGGCGACGGCGTCAACGCGCCGCCGGTGACGCCCTATCAGGGGCTCGACCATTTCGGGCTGACCGTGAAGGACATCGACGCGGTCGCCGCCGAGATCAAGGCCAAGGGCGTCGAGTTCACCAAGGAGCCGACCACGATCCGCCCCGGCGTGCGGATTTGCTTCATCCGCGGCCCGCAGGGCATCTCGATCGAGCTGCTCGAGCGCGACAAGAAGTATGCTTGAGCGACGAGCGTTCCGTTACGTCATGCTGCCGGGCATGAAGCAGCGGATCGTCACGCCCATATAGCTCTTGATCGGCCACACCATGGCGCGGCCGGCGCGGTTGGGCTCGGTGACCACGGCTTCGTCGGGGACGTCGATCCACGTCCCTTCGAGGCGCACGCGATAGTGTCCGTCCTTGGATTCCCAATCGACATCGCTGACCGCACTGCCGTCGGCATCGGAGCAGCACGGTCCCTTGCCGCTGCGCAGACTGTCGAACCATTCCTTGAGCGGCGAATTGGCGTAGCGGCCGTCGGGATCGCGCGCCTGAGCCAGCTGCGCCGCGCCGACCGATACGAGCGCGACCAGACCAAGCGGCACGGCCAGTCGAAGCCGGCGTTTGCGACGGCGGGTCAGGGTTCCGAGGTCGTGATAGCGGCCCGCCGAACGGTCGCCAGCTTCCATCCTGTCTGTCATGTATATTGCTCCAGCACTCACCGGCCAGTGCAACCAGAGCTATGCATTTCGCGGGCCAGTTCGATTCGCGCGCACGGTCCGCTGTCATCGCGCCGTCACACCGCCTGGCAGGAACCGAGGTACACGGCCACTCCGGACACCCGGGAATCAACCTGCCGCATTGCACGAGGTTGCTCGCTTTGGCATAAAAAAGCCAATCCGGATTGCTGCGGGCACGGCAGCCGGCCGTGGGACGTTATGAAGAACGGGCTGTACTCAATCCACGTTACCCTGCTGGACGGACGCGTCGGCAAGGGCAGCGGAGTGATTCTCTTCCGCGACGGCCAGATTCTGGGCGGCGACGCCTATCTGTATTACACCGGCAGCTACACGGTGAAGGGCGACGTGTTCAAGGGCGAGATCCTCGTGCAACGCCACACCACGCCGCGCGACACCGACAACCCGCTGTTCGGCGGACCGGCACCGGTCGGCATCGGCGTCTCCGGCACCTTCACCGACACCCGCGGCAACATGAGTGGAACCGCGCTGGTCGGCAAGGCGAGCCTGATCTTCGGCGCAACGCTGCACTGGCTCGCGGATATCGATTAGCACCAAAGCTATCAACCCGTCATCCTGAGGAGGCCGCAACGCGGCCGTCTCGAAGGATGCACGGCCACAGTCGGGCCGTCGACCCTTCGAGACGGCCGCGTTGCGGCCTCCTCAGGGGGACGGTGAGAAATTGTAGCGAGCGGCCTCCTCACGCCGTCGTCCTGGCTTAACGCCAGGACGACACTGAATATATTCACACCCTCTCAGGATGACGGAACGAGAATGAGCTCGCGGCTAGCCGCCACGCGTCCCGCCTACTCCGCGGCCTGCTCCAGCGGTGCGACGCGCGGCAGGATCATCTGGATCCAGGTGCCGTTGCCCGGCGCCGAGTCGAGTGACAGCCGGCCGCCGAGGCGGTTGGTGACGATGCTGTAGACGATGTGCAGGCCGAGCCCGGTGCCGCCCTGGTCGCGTCGCGTCGTGAAGAACGGATCGAAGGCGCGGCGGCGGACGTCGAGGCTCATGCCGCAGCCATTGTCGGCGAAGATCACCTCGACATAGTCGTTGCCGGCGGCGTGCACCTTGATCTCGACCTCGCCCGCCTTGCCGTCCGGGAACGCATGCGCCACCGCATTGAGGAACAGATTGGTCAGCACCTGGCCATACGGTCCGGGATAGGAGTTCATGATTAGATTCGGCTCGCAATCGACGTTGAGCGTCAGATTGTGCTTGCGCAGGCCGGGCCGCAAGCTCATCACGACCTGCTCGGTGAGGTCGCCGAGATCGAAAGTGCGCTGATCCGAATAGTTGCGGTCGGCAGCGACCTGCTTGAACGACTGGATCAGCTCCGCGGCGCGGTTCAGATTGGCGACCAGCTGCGCCGACGCATCCCGCGCGGTATTGAGGAAGTCGTTGAGGCTCGAGCGCCTGAGGTCGCCGCGTTCGACCTGGGCGCCGAAATTCGCGGTCTTGCGCTCCAGCGCGGAGGCCACCGTCAGGCTGATGCCGACGGGGTTGTTGACCTCATGGGCGACGCCGGCGACCAGGCGGCCGAGCGCGGCGAGCTTCTCGGCCTCGATCAGCGAGTTCTGGGTCTCCCGGAGATTGCGTAGCGCGGCCTCGGCGGAATCCCGCGCCTTGCGCATCTCCTGCTCGGAGCGCTTGCGGTCGCCGATATCGAGCGCGACCGTGACGATGTTCTCGATCTCGCCATGCGCATCGAGGATCGGCAGCTTGTTGACCAGCCATTGCCGCATGTTGCCGGCGACGTCCTTGTACTCTTCCTCATAGAAGCCGAGCTCGCGGCGTGCCGACAGCACGCGCTTGTCGTTCTCATCGGTCTTGGCCGCACCGTAGCGCGACATCAATTCGCCGGTGGTCTGGCCGATCGCGTCCTGCGGCTCGATGCCGAAGATCCCCGCCATGTAGCGGTTCATCAGCACGTAGCGCAGGTCGCGATCCTTGACGTTGATGACGGCGGGCACCGTGTCGATCACCATCTGGAGCAAGCGGCGGCCTTCGGCGATCGCATCCTCGGCGCGCTTCTGGTCGGTGATGTCGCGCACCGTGCCCTCGTAGCGGATTACCTCGCCCTCGTCGTTGCGCACGACGGTTGCGGAGTCCGACAGCCACAGCACCGTGCCGTCGCGCGAGCGCACCTGGTACTCGTAGTCGCGCACCGTGCCGTCGCGCTGCATCAACTGCATGTACTGCTCGCGCGCCGCCGGATCGACATAGACGGTGGTGGCGATGTCGTCGATGCCGTTGATCAGGTCCTGCGGCGTGGCATAACCCATCATCCGCGCCAGCGCCGGATTGGCGTTGAGCAGCGTGCCGCCCGGCGTCGTGACGTAGATGCCTTCGACCGATGCCTCGAACAGCTTGTGGTAGCTTTCCTCGGCGAGCCGCTGCTCGGCAAGCGCGCGCAGCGCCGCCTCGCGCGCGCTGTCGGCATCGACCAGGGTCTGGCGGAACACCTCGGCGGCGCGCGCGATGTCGCCGATCTCGTTGTCGAGGTCGGCGCCGGGGATGAAGGCGCTCTTCTCGCCGCCCGCGACCTTGCGGATCGAGCCCGCGATCCTGGCGAGCGGGCGCACGGTGCGGCGCACCACCAGCACCGAAGCGAACAGCCCGATCAGCACGCCCGCCGTGCCGAGCACGATGCTCTGCCATTTCGCTTCAGCCAGCGTCCGCGCAAAATCGCGCGACAGCACATGGCCGCGGCGGGAGCTGAGCTCGCGCAACAGTTCGGTGACTTTCTGAATCAACACGCCTTCGGCGCCGAGCACCTCGCGGTCGATGTCGGCGATCTGGCCCTCGCGGACCGAGATCGCGCTGATCGCCTCGGCATAGTCGTCGACGGCGCTGCGCAGGGCGGGATCGGCGATGGTCATCGCCCGCATGCTCTGCGCGGCATGCTCGGCGGCGGACGTGTTGTGCGCCAACAAAGCGGTCGCAATGCCGCTCTGGACCTGCGACAGCGAGTTGGCCAGCGCCGCATCATTGCTCGCGGCGACCGCGCGGTCGAACGCATCGCGCAGCGGCGGCAGCCCGGCGACGATCTCGGCGCGGCGGCTGAGCAGCGCCGAGATCCGCTCGATGCCGCTGCGATAGGTCGCCAGCCGCTGGGTGACGCCGTCGATCATGTCCTGCTGCTCGGGCGCGAGCTCGATCCGGGTCTTTTTCAGGATCTCGCTCAGCGACTGCGCCGCCTGCGCGACCTGGTCCGACTGGCTACCGGGCTCGGTGACGAAGTCCCGCGCCGCCAGCCGCAGCTCGTTGGTGCGGCGGTCGATATCCTCGGCGATGTCGCCGACGCTTTGCAGCCGCTGCAGCTCGGCAAAGGTCGTATCGATGTGGCGGATCGCGATCACGCTGGCGGTGGATGTGATGATGATCACAGCCAGTACCAGCAGGAAGCTGCCGAACGTGAGCTGGCCGATCGAGAGGGAGAACGCACGCGGCGCTTGCGAATTCGGCGGCAATTCAGCGGTCATGTCATCAAGGCCGGGGTCCAATGCACCTCAATATACGGGAATTTACGGGGCTTGGGTAAACATGCTGAGGGGCCCGGCCGGCCGGTGTGACCGGTGTCACCCCACGGCCGCCGGTGACCGATTCCGGTACAGGGCGGCAAGCATCGTCCGGCGGCTGCCCGGTGCTGGTTCGGAAGTCGGACTTCAGGCCGTAGCGGTCCTTCGCACGGGAATCGTCATCGCGGCGATGACCTCAGGCCGTCGCGGTCCTTCGCGCGGGAACCGTCATCGCGGCGATGACCTCAGGCCGTCGCGGTCCTTCGCGCGGGAATCGTCATCGCGGCGACGCCGATCACGACGCAGGCGAGCCCGATCCACGCCGTGGGACTGAGCCGCTCGCCCAGGAAAAGGACGCTGAGCGCGACCCCGATCGGCACCCGAAGGTAGGCCTGCGCGGTGGTGCCGACCGATCCGAGGCTCTGGATCAGGCGGAAGTAGATCACGAAGGCGATCGCGGTCGAGAACACTGCCAGCGCCAGCAATGCGGCGAGCGAGCTCACCGACGGTGTCAGCGTCCAGGGCTGTTCGACCGCGAGGCTGAGCGGGATCAGGATCGCGGCGCCCGCGAGCAGCGAGCCCGCGGCCGGCGCCATTGGGTCGAGCCCCTTGAAACAGCGGCTGAAGATCGCGGCACAGGCGTAGCAGATGGTGGCGGCGACGATCGCGACCTCGGCCACGATGCCCGGCCCGAGGTCGCGGAAGGCGTCGACGCCGACGATCAGGCAGATGCCTGCCATCCCGGCGATCACCCCGAACAGCTTGCGCGGGCTCGCGACCTCATGGCGGGTGACCGCGGCCGTGAACAGGAAGGTGAAGATCGGCGAGGCCGAATTGAGGATGGTGGCGAGCCCGGCATCGACGAAGCGCTCGCCCCAGGCGATCAGCGTCCACGGGATCACGCTGTTGAGGCAGGCCTGGAAGATGAAGCGGCGCCAGGTCGCGCCGTCCGCCGGCATCGTCACGCCGCGCATCCGCATGATGACAAGCAGCAGCAGCCCCGCGATCGCAGTCCGCGCCGCGATCAGCGTGATCGGCGGGATGGTCGCCACCCCGAGCTTGATGAAGCTGTAGGAGCCGCCCCACAGGGTCGCGAGCGCGAGCAGCAAGGCCAGCTCGAAGGCCATGTTGGGCTGACGGGGCGTGGTCGTCATTGGGCTGAGGATTCCGTCTCGATGGTCGAGACGGAAGCTACATCGGCGGGAGGCGATGATACTTCGCTTCAGACCGAACTGTGGAGAGAAGCGGCGATTCTCCCTCTCCATCGCCGTCCCGGCGCAGGCCGGGACCCATTACCACAGGGTTGTGTTGTAAGAAAAAGCTGCGGCCCCAGCGTCGCGCAACAATGAACATCGGTGGTTATGGGTTCCGGCTTTCGCCGGGACGACACCGCGCTTGTCGCGCAGCCGTGAGTCACGCACACGCCGGCTCGGGATGACTGACAGCAGAGCCTACCCCAGCGCGCTGACGTCGAACACCTCGCCGTCGTAGCCGGCCTCCTTGGGGATGCGGAGCTGACGGCCGGTGGCGGTCTTGGTCATCACCGGCATCACGGCGACGATCGGCTTGCCCGCGCTGTCGGCGAGCGCAGCGCCGACGTTCGGCTGCTTGCCGAGCTTGATCAAATTGCGCGTGGTCGGGAATGGCAGCTTGAAGCGGCCGGTCTCGCCGCCTTCCAGCGCCTCGCGCGGCGACACCCAGATCGAATCGGTGGATTCCCTGCCGTCATGGGCGCCGAGTTGCTCGGGCGGCGCAGCGGCGAGGAAGAACCAGGTGTCGAAACGCTTCGGCATGCCCTCCGGCGTGATCCAGTGCGCATAGGGCACGAGCTCGTCGAGCGCGAGCACCATGCCGTTGTCTGTGAGCACCTTGAGGAAGCTGATCTTGCCTTCGTTCAGCGCGGTCCGATGCGCGGTCGCGATCTCGCTCGCCCGCTTTGCGTCGACCAGCTCCTTCGAGCCTTTCGGCCGCGCCAGCAGGATGCCGCTTTCCTCGAAGGTTTCGCGGATCGCCGCGATCCGGAAGCCGAGCGCGTCGCCGTCGAGCCCTTCGCCGCCCGAATAGAGCGCGGGATCGGCGGCGATCTCCTTGTCGTTCTTGTCGACGCTGCCGCCCGGAAACACCAGCGCGCCCGAGTTGAACTCGATCTGGTGATGGCGAACCATCATGAAGACTTCGATTTCGCGGCTGCTTCCGTCACGCAGCAGCAGCACGGTCGAGGCAAGGCGCGGGGCAACGATCTCGGTCATCATTATCCTGCTGCACTGGATTGCGGTTGCAGATTGGCGCGGCTGTCGACCCGGGCAACGCGAGACAGCAGATAATCGACCTCCGCCCTCGCCTGCGGCGTGATCATAGCACCCGGCTTGCGCTGGGCGCTGGAGGAGATGATGCCGCGCTTCTGCAGCACGTATTTGCGCACGGAGAGGCCGACGCCGGGCTGCTGCTCGTAGCGGATCAGCGGCAGATGCGCGTCGAACAGATCATGCGCCGCATCGCGTTTTCCCGCCTTGGACAGATTGACCACGTCGATCAGGAGCTCGGGGAAGGCATAGCCCGTCATCGCCCCGTCGGCGCCGCGCTCCATCTCGAAGTCGAGGAACAGGCCGCCATTGCCGACCAGGATCGACAGCGGCCGCAGCGAGCCGTCCTTCTGGAAGTTGCGCAAGGTCGAGATCTTCTCGAGGCCCGGCCAGTCCTCGTGCTTGAGCATCACGCAGGATGGCGAATCCATCACGATCTTGCGGATCACGGCGGGCGTGAACACGACGGTGAGCGTCAGCGGATAGTCCTGCAGCACCCAGGGAATATCGTCGCCAATCGCTTCCTGCGCCTGCTTGAAATAGCCAATGATCTGGTCGTCGGTGCGCAGGTGCGGCGGCGGCGCGATCATGACGCCGGCGGCACCCGCGTCCATCGACTTCTTGGCCAGCGAGCGCATCGTGGCAAAGCCCGGCGCCGAGACGCCGACGATCACCTGCAGCTTCCCGGCGCGCTTGACGAAGCGCAGCGCGACCTGCTCCGCCTCGGCGGCATCGAGCTTCGGCGCCTCGCCGAGAATGCCGAGCACCGTGACGCCGTCGCAGCCGACCTCGGTATAGAAATCGGTCAGCCGGTCGATCGATGCCTCGTCGATGCGGCCGTCGTCGTGGAACGGGGTCGGCGCGATGGCGAAGGTGCCGGCGGCCTGGGCGGTGAGTTTCATGGATGCCTCAATTTTGATCGTCATTCCGGGGCGATGCGTCAGTATCGAACCCGGAATCTCAAGGTTCTCGGTGCGCAATTGCGCACCTGAGGGTTCGCGCTAGGCGCGCCCCGGAACGACGTTTAGCATCTAAAACCGCCGCGCGCCCATCTTGATCTGCTCCTCGGAGAAGAAGATCTCCTTGGCGTGGGTGACGATGTCCTTGGCCTTCCAGCCGGTAAAGGGCGGCTTCCAGCCCTCCATTTCCATCATCTTCATCTCGCGGACGCCGCGCGGACCGGAGACGCCGAGCACCTTGCCGGTCTGGTCGCCGGAGAGATCGCTGACCATGTAGAGCACGGCCGGCGCGATGCCGGCCGGCCCGAGCGCCGCACCCGGGTTCTCCTTGTAGCGGGGCAGATCGGCTGTCATGCGGGTCAGCGCGCCCGGCGCCAGCGTCCAGATCCGGATGTTGTACTTGCGGCCCTCGATCGCCAGCACGTTGGAGAGGCCCCAGATGCCGCCCTTGGCGGCGCCGTAATTGGTTTGGCCGAAATTGCCGATGAGCCCCGAGGTCGACGACGTGTTGACGATCACGCCGCCGCCGTTGTCGCGCATCCATTTGAACACCGGCTGGGTGCAGCAGAAGGTGCCCTTCAGATGCACCTTGATGACTTTGTCCCAGTTGGCCTCCTTGGCCTTGTGGAAGGTCTCGTCGAGCAGGATGCCGGCGTTGTTCACGAGAATGTCGGCTCGGCCGAAATGCTTGATGGCGTCGTCGAACACCGACTGGCCGCCGGCCATGGTCGAGATATCGGCGCCGTTGGCGACCGCGCGGCCGCCCTCGGCCTTGATCGCGTCCACCACCTTGTCGGCCATCGACTTGTCGGAGCCCGAACCGTCGCGCGGGCCGCCGAGGTCGTTGACCACCACGGCCGCGCCCTCGCGCGCAAACAGCTTTGCGTAGGCTTCACCCAATCCGCCGCCCGCGCCCGTGATCAGCGCCACCTTGCCGTCGAGTAATCCCATGGTTGCTTCTCCATTTCATTTGCCGTCATTCCGGGGCGATGCGGCAGCATCGAACCCGGAATCTCGAGATTCCGGGTCTGGTCCTTCGACCATCCCGGAATGACGGAGTATCAGGCCAGCACCGTCTTGCCGCTCTTGATCACGGTGACGCCGCGCGACTTCACCTTGGCCTCGAACGACACCACATTGCCGTCCTTCCACAGCTCCATGGTCACAGTCTCGCCGGGAAACACCGGCGAGGAGAACCGCGCCGCGTGCTGCTTCAAGGCTGAGGGATCATAGTCGGCATAGGTCTGCAACACGCCGCGGCAAGTGATGCCGTAGGTGCACATGCCGTGCAGGATCGGCCGCGGGAAGCCGGCCTTCTTCGCAAACTCCGGATCGGAGTGCAGCGGGTTGCGATCGCCGCACAGGCGATAGATCAGCGCCTGGTCCGGCCGGATCGTGATGTCGACCACCTGGTCGGGCGCGCGCTCCGGTACCTTGTGCGGCTCGGGCTGGCCGTCGGACGGGCCGCCGAAGCCGCCATCGCCGCGGGCGAAGCGCGATGCGACCAGCGTGGCGAGCTTGTCGCCCTTCTCGTCCCTGAGCACGGTCTGATGGCGGATCACCGCGCCCTTGTCCTTGCCCTTGTCGAACACGTCGAGCACGGTCGAGTCGGCCGTGATGTGGGCCGCGGTCGCGAACGGCTTGTGGAAGGTGATGTCGCGCTCGCCGTCGACCACCATCACGCGATTGAGGTTCATCTCGCCGGGACCGGCGCCCCAGGCCGCGACCGACGCAAAGGTCGGCACCACCTTCAGCGGGCGCGGCGTCAGTGTGCCCTCATTGACGAAGGCGAGTTCCTTCTCGTCCATGGGATCGGCCCCCAAGCCGATGCCATAGGCGTAGAGCATCACGTCGCGGTCGGTGTAGCTGTATTTCTGGCCGAGATTTTTCAGGGCCATCAGCTGTTCGTACACGATCGGCATTGGTGTTTCTCCCCGAACTGTTCTCTCTTGCGCCGCCCGTTGATGTGCCCTCTCCCCTTGCGGGAGAGGGCAGCACCGGTGGTGCAACAAACTCTCTTGGGAGAGGGGTTGCCTCCGCAAACACATCTCTCTCGCGGAGAGAAACCCCTCTTCCGGCACCCTTCGGCTGCCACCTTCCCCCGCAAGGGGGGAAGGTACTTCTTAAGCCGGCGTAAAGAACGGCAGCGGGGCGCCGTCGGTCGGCTTCCACACCACCTTGACCTTCTGGCCGATCTTCACCGTCTCCAGGTCGCAATCGACGATGTTGGTCTGCAGCGACGGGCCTTCCTTCAGCGTCACATAGGCGATCGCATAGGGACCGGTCGGCGACTTGCGCATCAGGCTGTAGGTATAGACCGTGGCCTCGCCGCTCGACTCCTCCCACACCGTCTTGTCGGAGAAGCAGAACGGGCAGATCGCGCGCGGGAAATAATGCGCCTCGCCGCAGGTGGTGCAGCGCTTGATCATGAACTTGCCCGCCTTCGCCGCCTCCCAGAACGGCGCGCTCTCCGGATTGGTCACCGGGGCATTGTACTTCTTCGCTTCAGACATCACGCACGCTCCAGAATGCAGGTTGAGGCGGCGTGGCGAACGCCGAGCAGACCGCCGGTGCCGTGGGCGATCGCAAGGTCGCAGTTCTTCACCTGCACCTTCGGATGCGCCTCGCCGCGCAACTGGCGTACAGCCTCGAGGATCTTGGTCATGCCGCCGCGATTGACGGGATGGTTGCTGCACAGGCCGCCGCCGTCGGTGTTGAACGGCAGCTTGCCGACGCCCGAGATCAAATTGCCGTCGGCGACGAACTTGCCGCCCTCGCCCTTCTTGCAGAAGCCGAGGTCCTCGAGCTGCATCAGCACCGTGATGGTGAAGCTGTCATAGATCGAGGCGTACTTGATGTCCTTCGGCGTCACGCCCGCTTCCTCGAAGGCGCGCGGGCCGGACCACACGCCGGCGGAGTAAGTCAGGTCGAGATCCTTGCCGCCGCGCGGACCCTTCGCCGCCTCGCCGTGGCCGATCAGGCGCACCAGCGGCTTCTTCAGGCTCCTGGCGATTTCGGGCGTCGTGACGATCATCGCGCCGCCGCCGTCGGTGACGACGCAGCAGTCCATCCGGTGCAGCGGATCCGAGATCATCGGCGAGTTCAAGACATCCTCGACGGTGACGACCTCCTTCAGCATGGCATGCGGATTGTATTGCGCATGATGCGAGGCCGCGACCTTGATCCAGGCGAGCTGCTCGGAGGTGGTGCCGTAGTCGTGCATATGGCGCATGGCACACATGCCATAGGCATTGTGCGTGGTAGCCCCGTAGGCGGATTCGAAATCGGCTTCGGCGCCGGCCGCGCGCGGCGGCATCGGACCGGTACGCGGCTTGCCCGCCAGCGTCACCAGCGCGACCGAGCATTTGCCCGCGGCGATCGCCTCGGCGGCGTGGCCGAGGTGGATCAGATAAGAACAACCGCCGGTCTCGGTGGAGTCGATGTGACGCAGCTTCTTGGTGTTGAGGCCGAGGTAATCGACCATCGGCCACAGCCCGCCCGGCGCGTCGCCGGCGCAGAAATAGCCGTCGATGTCGTCCTTGGTGAGCCCGGCATCCTCGATCGCGCCCTTGGCGACCTCGGCATGAAGCTGTGCAGTTGATTTATCCGGCGCATGCCGGGTGGGATGTTCGTAGATCCCGGCAATGTAGGCCTTGCCCTTGATGGTCAAATCGCTCTCCGCTGGCGTTTCTTGATCCAGCGTTTTTCTGAACCGGCAACGCGACCTTGGCAAGCGCGGAAATATTCCGTCAGGCGAGACTGTGTCCGCGACCTCGGAAATCGTAGGATGGGTTAGCCGAAGGCGTAACCCATCATCGCATCAGCGAGTGGCGACGAATGGTGGGTTACGCTGCGCTAACCCACCCTACGCAGCTTCGCCGCATCTACTCCGCCGCCAGCTGCCGTGGCGCGGGCGGCGGGTTGGCGAGGTCGGCGGCGAGTTGCGCGTAGCGAACCTTCGCCTCCTTGATCGCCTTCTCCTTCACCGGGCCGTAGCCGCGGATGCGATCGGGCAGCGACAGCAGCTCGACGGCGATGTCGTGATTGAGCGGCGACAGCAGGCTCAGCACCGTCGCGACGTCCTTCTCGTAGCCCGCGATCAGGTCGCGCTCGAGCTTGCGGTCGGCGCTGTAGCCGAAGATGTCGAGCGGCGTGCCGCGCAGGAAGCGGAATCGCGCCAGGACCCTGAAGGCCGACATCATCCACGAACCGAAAGCGCGCTTCTTCGGGCGGCCCTGCGCGTCGAGCCCGCCACCGAGGATCGGCGGCGCCAGATTGAAGTTGAACGTGAATTCGCCCTCGAACTGGTCGCGCAGCTGTTTTTCGAAGCGGCCATCGGTGAACAGCCGCGCCACCTCATACTCGTCCTTGTAGGCGAGCAGTTTTGCGTAGTTGATCGCGACCGCCCGCGGCAGCGCCTCGCCATAGCCGCCCTTGGTGGCGGCGTCGCGGACCTGGTCGACCAGTTTCCGGTAGCGTTTGGCCAGACGCCCGTTCTGGTAGTCGGTCAGAAGCGCCATGCGGTGGGTGATGATCTCGTCGAGCGACATCGCATCCAGCGACTTGACCGGGGCTGCGTCGTCATCCTGCCCCTTCATCATCGCGGCGAGCCGCGACGGATCGGCGGCAGCGAGACGCCCGAGCTGGAACGCCTGCGTGTTCATCTTGATCGAGACGCCGTTGACCTCGATCGCCTGCTGGATCGATTCCGCCGAAAGCGGCAGAAGCCCGCGCTGATAGGCATAGCCCATCATCATGATGTTGGTGGCAATGGAGTCGCCGAGCAACGCTTCGGCCGGCTTGGTGAAGTCGAAGAACGCGGAGTCCTTGCGCAGCTCGGTCTCCAGCACGCTGTTGACCTTGCGGCTCTGGAAGTTGAAGTCGCGGTTGAGGATGAAATCCGCGGTCGGGATGATGTGGCTGTTGATGATGCCGACGGTCCGGCTCGGGTCACACAGCGTAATGGTGTCCTTCGAGACCGCGACGACCTCGTCCGCGGCGAGCACCAGATCGGCGGTGCCGGTCACGATCCGCGAGCAGGTCACGTCCGCCGTGTGCTCGGAGAGCCGGACGTGGCTGAGCACCGCGCCGCCCTTCTGCGCGAGACCGGACATGTCGAGGATCATCGAGGCCTTGCCCTCGATATGCGCGGCCATGCCGAGCAGCGCGCCGATCGTCAGCACGCCGGTGCCGCCGACGCCGCCCACCGCAATGTTGTAAGGCCGGTCGAGCGCGGGCTTCGAGGCCGGCTCCGGCAAGGCGCCGATATCGCCGAGTTCAGCGGGCGCGCGACGCTTGAGGGTGCCACCATCGACCGTGACGAAGGACGGGCAGAAGCCCTTCACACAGGAATAGTCCTTGTTGCAGGTCGACTGGTTGATGGTGCGCTTGCGCCCCAGTTCGGTCTCCAGCGGCTCGACCGAGATGCAGTTCGACTGCACGGAGCAGTCGCCGCAGCCTTCGCAGACGGCGGGATTGATCAGCACGCGGCGCGCCGGATCCTCCATCTGGCCGCGCTTGCGGCGGCGGCGTTTCTCTGCGGCGCAGGTCTGTACGAACACGATTGCCGAGGTGCCCTTGGTGTCGCGGCACATCTTCTGGACGTTCTCGAGCTCGTCGCGATGGAACAGCTTGACGCCGGGCGCGATGGTGTCGGCCGGATAGGCACTCGGGTTTTCGGAGACCAGATAGATTTCGCGGATGCCTTCGGCGTGGAGCTGGAAGGTGATCTGCTGCGGCGACAGGTCGCCGTCATGGCGCTGGCCGCCGGTCATGGCGACCGCATCGTTGTAGAGGATCTTGTAGGTGATGTTGGCCTTGGACGCGATCGACTGGCGGATCGCGAGAATGCCGGAGTGGAAATAGGTGCCGTCGCCGAGATTGGCGAAGATGTGGTTCTCGTTGGTGAACGGCGCGATGCCGACCCACGGCACGCCCTCGCCGCCCATATGGGTGAAGGTTTCGGTCGACCGGTTCATCCACAGGGCCATGAAGTGGCAGCCGATGCCGCCGAGCGCGCGGCTGCCTTCCGGCACCTTGGTCGAGGTGTTGTGCGGGCAGCCCGAGCAGAAATACGGCGTGCGGCTGACCGGCGCCGTCGCCTGCATCTGGCTCGACTGGCGGCCGTTGAACCAGTCCGCCTTGGCGCGCAGCATCTTGGCGATTTCAGGATTGAGATTCAATCGAAGCAGCCGTTCGGTGAGCGAGCTCGCAAGCGAGGCGACGCTGAGCTCGGCGGCGAAGGTCAGGAAGCGCTTGTCGTGATCGTCCATCTTGCCGACGATGCGCGGGCGGACATCGTCGCGCCAGTTGAACAGCTCCTGCTTGACCTGGTTCTCGACGATCTCGCGGCGTTCCTCGACGATGAAGATCTCCTCGAGCCCGACGGCGAAGTTGCGCACGCCTTCCGGCTCCAGCGGCCACGGCATGCCGATCTTGTAAAGGCGCAGCCCGATCTTGGCGGCGATCTCAGGCGTGATACCGAGCTCGCGCAGCGCCTGGCGGATGTCCTCATAGCTCTTTCCGGAGGCCATGATGCCGTAGCGCGCGTTCGGCGAATCCATGGTGATGCGGTTGACCTTGTTGGCGCGGGCAAAGGCGATCGCGGCAAAGCCCTTGTAGTCCTGCAACCGGCGGTCCTGCTCGAAACGGTCGTCGGGCCAGCGGATGTTGAGCCCGCCCGGCGGCAGCTCGAAATCGGCCGGGATGATGAACGGCGTCATCTCGTCGGTGAGGTCGATCTCGGCCGTGGTCTCGACCGTTTCGGTGATCACCTTCATGCCGACCCAGCAGCCCGAGTAGCGCGACATCGCGATACCCAAGAGGCCCATCTCGATCATTTCATGGATGCTGGAGGGGTAGAGGTAAGGCATCAGCGCGGAGATGAAGGCGTGGTCGGACTGATGCGGGACGGTGGAGGATTTTGCGCCATGGTCGTCGCCGGCAAGGCAGAGCACGCCGCCATGCTTGGCCGAGCCTGCCGCATTGCCGTGGCGGAAGACGTCGCCGCAGCGGTCGACGCCGGGGCCCTTGCCGTACCAGATGCCGACCGCGCCATCATACTTGGCGCCAGACGACAGCCCGAGCTGCTGCGAGCCCCAGATCGCGGTGGCAGCTAAGTCCTCGTTCACACCGGGCTGGAATTTGATGTTGTACTGCTCGAGATGCTTGCGGGCGGCGAACAGCTGCTGGTCGTAGCCGCCGAGGGGGGAACCGCGATAGCCGGAGATGAACCCAGCCGTGTTGAGGCCTGCGGCGCGGTCGCGTCTGATCTGCGCCATGGGCAGGCGGACCAGCGCCTGGATGCCGGTCATGAAGACGTGGCCGGTGCCTTGGGTGTACTTCTGGTCGAGGCTGATAGGCCCTTGGTTGATTCCCATTTAGCCCTCTTTGCGCTGGTCGCGGCGGCTGCTTTTTAGCTAGGCATCCGAGCTTGTTAGAACCAGTCTATGTCGGATTTTCCGGCCCGCGCAGCACAATTCTGGGCGACCAGGCCCGTCGCCCAAAAATCGCAATTTCGTGCCGGGAATATTGCGGGGCCGTTTCGGTTTCTGTCGCAGGACAGGCCCGCGGCGAAATGGCGTGACGCGTCTTGTGGACCGGAAGGTGCAGAAGGTTGAGTGGATGCGGCAACGACATCGAACGACGGGTGCGATTCTGGCTGGCCTGCTGTTGTGCACTGCGTTCGCTGCGCGCGAATGTGCCGCAGCGCCGGCCGACGACGTCATTGCCCGCGGCAAGGCGCTCACGATCGCCGGCGACTGTGCGAGCTGCCACACCGCCGACCCGGCAAAACCCTTCGCCGGAGGCAAGCGGATCGACACGCCGTTCGGCGCGGTGTTCTCGTCGAACCTCACCCCCGACCGCGATACCGGCATCGGCGGCTGGAGTGACGACGACTTTGTCCGCGCGCTGCGAAGGGGTGTCGCGCCGGGCGGAAAGCATTATTACCCCGTCTTCCCCTACCCTTACTTCACGAAACTGATCCGCGACGACATCCTGGCGATCCGCGCCTATCTCGCGACGATGGCGCCGGTCAGCAACCGCACGCCGCCGCCGGAGCTGCGCTGGCCGCTGAACTATCGCGTGCTGATGCGGGCCTGGAACGCGCTGTTCTTCACGCCCGGCATCATCCAGCCCGACCAGGGCAAGGGTGCGCAATGGAATCGCGGCCGCTATTTGGTCGAGGCGCTCGGCCATTGCGGCGCCTGTCATACGCCGAAGAACGCCTTCGGCGCCGACAAGCGCGGCCAGGCATTCGGCGGCAGCATGGTCCAGGGCATGTTCGCGCCACGGCTCGACGGCGCCGCGCGCAGCGGGCTGAAGTCATGGAACGCCGATGACATCGCCGAATATCTGCAGAGCGGCCGCAACGGACACAGCCATGCCGGTCCCTTGATGTCAGAGGTGGTGCTCAATTCGACCTCGAGGATGAGCGACGCCGATGTGCGCGCGATCGCCACCTATCTGAAGAGTCTGCCCGCCGGCACGCCGGAGCCGGAGGTCACGGCGCCCTCGCCGGCGCAGATGAGCGACGGCGAGCGCATCTATCGCGGCGCCTGCGTCGCCTGCCATGAGCTCGACGGCTCAGGCAGCCCGCGGATCTATCCGCCGCTGCCCGGCAACGCCAATCTGCAATCGGCCAATCCTGCCAGCACGCTGCGCATCATCCTCGACGGCGCACAAAGCGTGACCACGCCACGCGCGCCGAATTCAGGCTCGATGCCGGCCTATCCGAAGCTCACCGACCAGGAGGTCGCCGACGTCGCGACCTATATCCGCAACTCCTGGGGCAATGCCGCGCCTGCCGTGACGGCGGAGGACGTCGCCAAGGCGCGGACAGCGAAATGAAGGCGCGGACAGCGAATAACCGCTCAGCGCTCCTCGCCGCTGAACACGAATTTCGGCATCTCCCATTTGTAGCGGATCGCGAGCATCCGGAAGGTCAGCCCGATCGCGAAGGTCAGCAGGGTCCAGACCGGAGGGTTGAGGTTCAGTCCGAACGCGGTCGCGTAGAACAGCCCCGTCACCACCGAGACGCTGGCGTAGAGCTCGCTGCGAAACAGCAGCGGCACCTCGTTGCACAGGATATCGCGCAGCACGCCGCCGGCACAGCCGGTGATCATGCCCGAGACGATCACGATCGGCAGCGAGGCATCGACCTGCCAGGCCACGTCGCAGCCGGCCATCGTGAACACCACGAGCCCGATCGCGTCGAGCACCAGGAAGGCGAGATTGAGCCTGAGCACCAGCCGCGTCAGCAGGATGGTCGCGAAGGCGCCGGCGGCCGCGATCGCGAGGTAGATCGGGTGCTTGACCCAAAGCAGCGGATAATGCCCGAGCAGCACATCGCGGATGGTGCCGCCGCCGAGCGCGGTGATCGCCCCGAGCATGCAGACGCCGGCCCAATCCATGCTGCGCCTGCCGGCCGCCAGCGCCGCCGTCATCGACTGCGCCGCCACCGCGATGAAGGAGAGCACGTGCAGCACCGAATCGGTGGGCGGCATGGTCCACATCGAAAACGCCTCATCAAGCATGTTGGAACCGGGAATCGCGGGTTCCGTCGTGAACAGGTTGCAACATTGGCGCGGAACATCCTCACGCGCCAGCCATTGTCCCCTGCATTGAGCTTGAGGTGCTAACGGAGGAACTTTGCAATGGCTTACAACCCTGACGATCCGTATCGCGCCAACCTGACCGATGACGAAATCCGCCGTCAGGCGCGCTTCAACAACCTGGACAACGAGTTGCAGCCGGATCCGGAACTGCAGGAGGGACCGGCCAGCACCACCAAGATCGCGATGTTCGCAGTTGCGGTGGCCGTGGTGCTCGGCGCGCTGTTCTACGGCTTGAACAATACGTCGGTGCATGAGGCGGGCACCACGCCCTCGGCCCAGACCGCACAGACCCAGCCAGTCAATCCGGCCGCGCCGCCTCCCGGCATGCGCGACGTGACGCCGAAGCCGAACAGCCAGCCCGGCATGACTACGGGCGCGGCGCCGGCCCAGCCGGCGTCCCCCTCGGAGAACAAGCCGACCGGACAAGAGATCGACCGCTCGGCGGCACCGACCGACTCAGCCGGCGACAAGAAGTAACTCGCTCGTAGCGTGAGCGGAGACGCGGCGGGCCCCGATGGCCCGCCGCTTTTTTTTGCGTGCGCTCTACTTGAACATCCTGTTGAGCTCGCCGCCGGGATAGCCGTTGGCGAATTCAGTGAAGGTGCCCTTCTCAGCCATCTCCTTCGCCGCCTTCATGACGCCGCTCCAGGCCATCCGCGCCAGCGCGCCGCCGATGCTGATCCGGCGCACGCCGAGATCGGCCACCGCTTGCAGCGTCAGATCGGGCCCACCGCCGACAAGGAGATTGACCGGCTTCGGCGCCACCGCCTTCACGACCGAGGTAATTTCCTCCTTGGTCGAGATGCCCGGCGCATACAAAACGTCGGCCCCGGCGTCCGAATAGGCCTGCAGCCGCTCGATCACCAGGTTGAGATCCTTCATTCCCCACAGGAACGCCTCACAGCGGCCGGTGAGCAGCACGCCGCTGTTGTCGGCGTCAATCGCCTTGCGCGCCGCCCGGATGCGCTCGACCGCGAGCTTGTGCTCGTACAACACGTTGGCCGCATCGCCCGTGGAGTCCTCGATCGAGAGCCCGGCGACGCCGGTCTTGACGCCGCGCGCGACATTGACTGCAACCTTCTCGGGTTCGACGGCGAAGCCGCCCTCGAAATCCGCGTTGACGGGAATATCGACCGCCGCGCAGATCGCGGTCAGGTGACCGCAGACGTCGTCGACCGTAACGCGATTGTCGGCCTTGGCAATCGTCCAGGCAAAGCCCGCGCTGGTCGAGGCCAGCGCCTTGAAGCCGAGATGCTGCAAGGCACGGGCGCTGCCGACATCGAACGGATTCGGGATGATGAAGCACCCGCTCTCATGCAGCTTCTTGAAGGCGGCTCGTTTGTCAGCAGTTGGCAGTGGCATGGGTCGCTCCCTGATGTCGTTGGCCGCGCACAGATAGGCACGCGTGCTTCCAGACGCTAGTGCGGCTCATGCACCGCGCGGCTGTCTTTAGGCGCCTGCTCGCGCTCGTTCAGTCCGTAATCCCTGATCACGCTCGCAACACGCAGGCGATAATTGTCAAAGATCCGCGCGCGGCCCTTGGCCTGGGTGCGGCGATGCTCAACGGTGTTGCGCCAGGCTTCCACCGCGGCCTCGTCGCGGAAGAATGACAGCGACACGAACTTGCCGGGCTCGGTGATGCTCTCGAACCGCTCGACCGAGATGAAGCCGTCGATCTCCTGCAGGATCGGCTTCAGCTCGGCGGCGAGATCGAAATAGTGCTGCCGGTGCTCCGGCTTCGGCCAGACTTCGAAGATCACGGCGATCATGGACGCCTCCGCATTGTTGTCATGGCGCCACTATAACTCGACCTTGCGCAGAAATGTTCGCTCCTCTGCGAGGATGAAGCGGTTTTCTTCCGCGAAGTTGAAATTCGCCATGCCCTCGCTGTCCTGGCGCAGCCGCGCGCGATAGGCCTCATAGGCGGCGAGGCTCTCGAACGAGATCAGCGCGAAGGCGACGTTGTTGGTGCCCTCATGCGGCATCCAGTAGCCGACCAGATCGCCGCCGCAGCGCGGGATGATCGACAGCCAGTTCTTCGAATACTCCTCGAACATCGCGCGCTTGAACGGATCGAGCTGGTAGCGGATGAAAACGGTGATGGTCATTGATGGGCCTCCGATAGATGGATCCCGTCATTGCGAGCGTCAGCGAAGCAATCCATCGCTCCGCATATGCGGAACCATGGATTGCTTCGGCGCTTCAGCGCAAAATTGCTTTGCAATTTTGTCGCGAGCGCCTCGCGATGACGGCACGGTGAAGACTACCCGCTTGCCCGCCATCGATGCTTCGGCTATCATCGAACTATGAAAGCAGGACCCGACATCTCCCGGATCGCGGCTCTGGTCGGCGATCCCGCACGCTGCAACATGCTGACCGCGCTGATGACCGGACGCGCGCTGACCGCGAGCGAACTGGCGCAGGAGGCCGGCATCACGCCGCAGACCGCGAGCTCGCATCTCGCCAAGCTCGAGGCCGGCGGGCTGATCGAGCCCGAGAAGCAAGGCCGCCACCGCTACTATCGCCTCTCCGATCCCGACGTCGCCGACGTGCTCGAAGGCCTGCAGGGCATCGCCGCCCGCGCCGGCCATATGCGGGTGCGCACCGGGCCGAAGGACCCGGCGCTGCGCCGCGCCCGCATCTGCTACGACCATCTCGCCGGCGATCTCGGCGTGCAGATGCTCGACAGCATGAAGCGGCAGAAGCTGGTGCGCCAGAACAAGCAGGCGATCGAGCTGACCGGTGAAGGCAGGCGCTTCATGGCCGAGGAGCTGCAGATCGACGCCGATGCGCTGACCCATCCGCGCCGTCCGGTGTGCAAGGCCTGTCTCGACTGGAGCGAGCGGCGGCACCATCTCGCCGGCACGCTGGGTGCGGCGATGATGGATCGCTTCACCGCATTGAAATGGGCCGCGCGCGATGCGACGCCCGGCAGTCGCGTGGTCAATTTCTCGCGCAACGGCGAGAAGCGGTTCGCGGCGCTGTTCGGCACCGGCGAGTAAGTCACGCGCTCGTTCCCGATCCCGCAGTCTCACTTGTTTCGTTCTCAGATACCTCTGCGTCCCGATCGCGATGCGCTCGGCCCTGCGCGCGCCTGCGAAATATTTTGAAACGATGCCGCGCATGGTTGCGGCGCACTGACGCAGGTGTGAGCTGCAACATTCATGTCGCATTCAGCCCGCAACACTAACGTCGGCGACATCGGGCACGGCTTCTGCAATGATCCGGCCGGGCGAATCGGTAATCTGAAAGCTTGTTGCGGTGCCGCAGCGCGGCCCACATAAAAAGGAGAAGACATGAAGTATCTTTTTGCAGCAGCCGTTTTGCTGACGACCGCATTCGCCGGCATCAGTGCCGCTGATGCTGCCGGTGGCTGTGGCCCGGGCTGGCATCGCGGTCCCTATGGCGGCTGCGTCAGGAATCGTGGTCCCGTCGTCGTCGCGCCGGGCCCGGTCGTGGTTGAGCGCCCCGTCGTCGTCGCACCCGGCGCGGTCGTGGTGGCGCCGCGCGTCCGCGCCTGCCCCTATGGCTTCGCCTGGCGCTATGGCCGTTGCCGCCCGATCTGATCGCGGCACATCTCGCGCAAACAAAACCCCGTCTCGCGCGGGGTTTTTCTTGTTCGACAACCGCGGCAGGCACGCTGCTGCCCGCTGCGGTCGAAGGCTTACCAATTGCGGAAGCAGTGGCGGCCGAACGGGCCCGAGTGCCAGCCGGGCGGGCAATTGTACATCGGACGGCAGCCGCCATAGGGCCCGCGATGCCAACCCGGGCCGCAGCCGCCGGCAACGCGGATGGTGTTGTCCGACGCGGACTGGGCCGGATCAAGCGGCGCGATCGGCATGGCCTGTGACGCGGATATCGCCGCCAGACCAAGGCCAAGCGCAAGCAGCGACGCAGCAAGAATTTTCATGAGCAATCCTCTTCGTTGAAGCCACTGCACTTCAAACTACGTCTCGCGCATTATCAGCCGGTTCAATCACCAGCGGCGCCAGTGATGATGCCGGTGCCAATGGTGATGCCTCCATCCCCAATGCCTGTGGTGCCAATGTCGGTGATGCCAGTGCCGATGGTGCCAGTGCCGGTGGTGCCAGCCCCAGTGACCGTGATGCCAGCGCACCTGCTCGAGCTTCAGGCGACCGACTTCGTCACCCGTGGTGACGGCCGGAAGCGCATCGCTGCTAGCCGGCGAGCGTGCGTGTTGGGTGAGAGGAAGCGGTGCGAGCGGCGCGGCCTGGACAGTCGCTGTGAAGGCGGCTGCACAGGCGACGACACCGAAGGCGATCTTCAGAAAATCCCTGCGTTCCATGAGAGTTTCCCTTTGTTGCTGGATTGGACCGGCCCAGTCGGTGAGTTTTTTCGCCGCGACCTGAACGCTTGCTGAACCGCCCATTCACGTTTGACGGAACTCGACGCGTTGCCGACGTTGTGACGTCACACCACCTCACGACGCCCACGCCGCCTTCGCGAGCCCAAGCCCAGCACAAACACAGACGCACGCACGTCCTGCCCGCCATGCCCGTTCGTACGGTTTCGCGACCGGCCGAACCGCACTAGCATCACGCCACAACAACATCTCCGGGAGGCCGCCATGAAGTCAGGACAACCGCTCAAGGATGCAAGCCACCTCTATGAAGTCGAGCGCCGCGCCCTGCACGCCGCCCGCCCCGGATTCCGCATCATGGAGCTGCAACTGTCGCCGACCCAGAAAGTGCCGTGGCACAGCCACAGCAACATCTCCGACACGTTCTATGTGCTGGAAGGCCAGATGCGGCTGTTCCTGCAGGAGCCGAAAGAGGAAGTGAACCTGAAGGTCGGCGAGGTCTATGCCGTAAGACCCACCCGCCCGCACCTCGTCACCAACGCCGGCACGTCGTCGCTGACGTTCCTGATCCTGCAAGGCGTCGGCGAATACGACTACGTGCCGCTGGCAGCGAGCTAGCCACGCGCGTCGCTGCCAATACCGTCATCCCCGCGCAAAGGCCTTCGCCTTTGTCGCTGGAGGAGCGCGCTTTTGCGCGCGTCTCGAAGGATGCACGGCCACCGGCCGGGCCGTGCATCCTTCGAGACGCTGCTTCGCGGCTCCTCAGGATGACGGGGAAGCGTCTCTCTCTCCACGTCATTGCGAGGAGCGAAGCGACGAAGCAATCCATCCCTCCGCATGCGCTGAGTGATGGATTGCTTCGCTCCGCTCGCAATGACGGGGTCAGATTCCGATTCACATCTCAAACAGCGATGAGGATAAGCGTCCGCATTCTCGCGGCGCGTTTCGCCCGAGCTTTGCGTTTGGTTTCGCCGCTCTGCGAGCAGAGGGCGCAGGGAAAGCCGGGTGCCGATCGCACCCATGGGCCCCGTGCAATGGGTAGAAAGCACGGGGGTAGGACCACAGGTGTAACCGGAAACAACCCGGCTTTCCCTGCGCGATGGCTTACGGCTTATACGTGCTCACCCCGGCGAGACTTGGCTTTGTTGTCACCGTCTCCGCACGCGCAATGCGCAAGGGAAAGACTCCTGCCACTAGGGTGTCAGGCCTGCACGATTTCGCCGTCCGTCTGATCGCGCACTCGTCAGTTGCGCAATCGGCGTCCACCGCATCTCACCGCAACACTTCCTGACGATGCGCAGCGCCCCTCGATCGGGTGAGACACGCATATTGAACATCTGAGTTGGGTGAAACGCGAAGCGGAATTTTGCCCGTCGGGTTAATATGTCGCAGGACACGCGCTCTCCACCCGTCATTCCGGGGCTGCGAAGCGTGAGCCCGCACTCCACTGCCCCACGCGCTTTGCGGCCCAATGGATTCCGGGCTCTCGCCTACGGCGAGCCCCGGAATGACGGAGAGTAGTGAGCGAAGCATGTTGCCCGCATGAGCGAAGCGATATGCGGGGGCAATCTCCGCCGCGCCGATGGATTGGCCCCGGATATCGCGGAGCCTGTCATCGGGCGCGCGTTCGCGCGACCCGTTGGCTCATCCGGGCTACAACCTACCAAGGTTCGCTCACATCAGCTTCAACGGCGCATCATGCACCAGCCGAAGATCGATATTGCCGATCAGACGCGCGCGGCGCGCCTCGGCGGTGCTGATCGCGGCCTCGGTCTGCCGCAAGGTGCTGACATTCGATCCGAGCGACACGATGCCGCCGAGCACCAGCGCGATCGATCCGAGCGCCGCGGTCTCGCCGGAACCGACCAGGCCAAGCAGCGCAGCCACTAGCAATGCGACCCCACCGGCGATTGCCACCTTCGAGCCGAGAATGATCCGCCGCGATCGTTCGGCGCTCTCGGCCAGTTCCTCGATCTGCGCCTCGATCTCGGAGATCTCGTCGGTCGGCTCGTCTTCGGTCATCGGATTGCGAACCTGTGGGGCGGGTTAGGCGGAAGCCGTAACCCGCCGCGGATCGTGCGGACGAAGATGGCGGGTTACGCTTGCGCTAACCTACCCTACGCTGTCGTCACAACGGCAGATTGTCGTGCTTCTTCGCCGGGATTTCCACCTTCTTGTCCTTCAACATCGCCAGCGCGCGCGCGATCCGCTTTCTTGTCGAATGCGGCATGATGACGTCGTCGATGTAGCCGCGCTCGGCGGCGATGAAGGGCGACAGGAAGCGGTCTTCGTATTCCTTGGTGCGGGCCGCGATCTTGTCGGGGTCGCCGATGTCTGAGCGGAAGATGATCTCGACCGCGCCCTTGGCGCCCATCACGGCGATCTGCGCGGTCGGCCAGGCGTAGTTCATGTCGGCGCCGATCTCCTTCGACGCCATCACGTCGAAGGCGCCGCCATAGGCCTTGCGGGTGATGATGGTGACGAGCGGTACCGTGCATTGCGAATAGGCGAACAGCAGTTTGGCGCCGTGCTTGATCAGGCCGCCATATTCCTGCGCGGTTCCGGGCAGGAAGCCCGGCACGTCGACGAAGGTGACGATCGGGATGTTGAAAGCATCGCAGAACCGCACGAAGCGCGCGGCCTTGCGCGAGGCATCCGAGTCGAGCACGCCCGCCAGCACCATCGGCTGGTTGGCAACGAAGCCGACGGTGCGGCCGGCGATGCGGCCGAAGCCGGTGACGATGTTCTTGGCGAAGGTCTCCGAGATCTCGAAGAAGTCGCCCTCGTCGACGACCTTCAGGATCAGTTCCTTCATGTCGTAGGGCTTGTTCGGATTATCGGGGATCAGCGTATCCAGGGAAGTGTCGACCCGCTCGATGGAATCGAAGCTCGGCCATTCCGGCACGCCATCCGAATTGTTCGACGGCAGGAAGTCGATCAGCCGGCGCATCTGCAGCAGCGCATCGACGTCGTTCTCGAAGGCGCCGTCGGCGATCGAGGAGCGCGTCGCGTGCACCGAGGCGCCGCCGAGTTCCTCCGCGGTCACCACCTCGTTGGTGACGGTCTTCACCACGTCGGGGCCGGTGACGAACATGTAGCTGGTGTTCTTCACCATGAAGATGAAGTCCGTCATCGCGGGCGAGTAGACGTCGCCGCCGGCACACGGGCCCATGATGACGGAGATCTGTGGAATCACGCCTGACGCAATGACGTTGCGGCGGAACACGTAGGAATAGCCTGCGAGCGCAGCTACGCCCTCCTGGATGCGCGCGCCGCCGGCGTCATAGAGGCCGATGATCGGCGCCCTCGCCTTCATCGCCATGTCCTGAAGTTTTGTAATTTTCAGCGCATGCGTTTCCGACAGCGAACCGCCGAACACCGTGAAGTCCTTGGCAAAGACAAACGTCTTGCGGCCGTTGACGGTGCCCCAGCCGGTGACGACGCCGTCGCCGGGGATCTTGCTCTTCTCCATGCCGAACTCGATCGAGCGGTGCTCGACGAACATGTCGAATTCCTCGAACGAGCCCTTGTCAAGCAACAGCTCGATCCGCTCGCGGGCGGTCAATTTCCCGCGGGCGTGCTGCGCCTCGATGCGCTTTTCGCCGCCGCCCAGCTTGGCGCCGGCGCGCCGCTCTTCGAGGGTATCGAGGATGTCTTTCATTTGCTTCCGCCCGTGTTAGCTACAATCCGCGTCCCGGCGCCAGCCGGGGGTCCCTTTGGTTCGGAAATGGCTTTAGCACGGCCATTTCGGAACCGGAAAGCCGCTTGTAAGCGGGTTCGGGCGCAAAAACGGTAGGATTTTCCGACATCTGGGGAGAGAACGATGACTGACACGACCACGACCGAGACCGGCGCCGCGACCGGTGGGGTCCGCACCCTGCTCCGGCTCGAGGGGCTGGTGCTGTTCGTCGGGATGACCGTGCTCTACTACAAGTGGGAGGGGTCCTGGCTGGTCTATGTGCTGCTGTTCCTGGTGCCGGATATCAGCTTTGCCGCCTACCTGATCAGCCCGCGGGCCGGCGCCATCGCCTATAACGCCGCCCACACCTATCTGGCGCCGGTGGCGCTGATGACGCTGGGTTTTGCCGGCGAAGGACCGCTGGTGCTGTCGATCGCGATGATCTGGCTCGCCCATATCGGGATCGATCGCGCGCTCGGCTATGGGCTGAAATACGACGCCGGGTTCGGCTACACCCATCTTGGGCGAATCGGCAAGGCACAGGATCCGGCCTGAGGGGAGACAGCCGTCAGGCGAAGCGGCGCGCGAACACGACGCAGACGACGACCAGCATGGTCGCTGCGATCATCGACCACGGCACCGGTTCGTGCAGCAGCAGCCCGGCCAGCGCGAGGCCGAAGAACGGTTGCAAGAGCTGCAACTGGCCGACGCTGGCGATGCCGCCGCGCGCAAGGCCGCGGTACCAGAACACGAAGCCGACCAGCATACTGAAGACGGAGACATAGCCAAGCCCGAGCCAGGCCGGCGCGCCGATGTCCTGCCAGCTCGGCGGCAGCGTCATGATGGTCATCACGAGCACCACCGGCGCCGAGAGCACCAGCGCCCAGGAGATCACCTGCCAGCCGCCGAGCCGGCGCGACAGCGCCGCCCCTTCGGCATAGCCGAGGCCGCAGACGATGATGGCGGCGACCATCAGCAGGTCGCCGGCCAGCGATGCCGATCCGTCGCCCGACAACGCGAAGGCTGCGACCGTGGCGCTGCCGACGCCGGAGAACAGCCAGAATCTTGGCTTCGGCCGCTCGCCGCCGCGCAGCACGCCCAAGATCGCGGTCGACAGCGGCAACAGCCCGATGAACACGATCGAATGCGCCGAGGTGATATGCTGGAGCGCGAGCGCCGTCAGCAGCGGAAAGCCGATCACGACGCCGAGCGCCACTGTTGTCAGCGACACCAGGTCGCGCCGTTCCGGCCAGGGCTGCCGCAGCACCGCGAGCAGCACGGCGCCGAGCAGTGCCGCGATCGCGGCGCGTGCCGAGGTCAAAAACAGCGGCGAGAACCCGGCCACCGCCACGCGGGTCGCCGGCAACGAGCCGCTGAAGATGATCACGCCGAGCAGGCCGCTGCCCCAGCCCTCCAGCGAACTGCCGCTGCTCCCCTCGCCCGCCAAGGACTTTTCCGACAACGCCTTCGTCTTCGAATCGCTCATCGCGCACCTCGACTTTCGCGGGCGAAGATAGCGAGGGCGGGCTGGCCAAGGTAGGAACGGATCAGTACAATATCGCCAAACTGTATGGGCAAAGGCAGGCATACACTTGCGGCAACCAGCCAACCAGCGCGCTGTTTTGGCGCCGAAGGCGAGGCGGACCACCGACGTGATGAACGCGATCCGCGCCAGGATCGCGAGCCGCGCGCTCGCAGCCAACGACCGCCTGCCCTCGATCCGCAGCTTTGCCGCGACCATGGGCGTCTCGGCCTCGACCGTGGTCGAGGCCTATGACCGGCTCGCCGCCGAAGGCCTGATCCGGGCGCGGCCGGGGTCAGGCTTCTATGTCTCGTCCGCGGCGCTGCCGCCGCTGTCGCTGGCCCCGGACCAGCCGCAGCGCGACCGCGCCGTCGATCCGTTCTGGGTGTCGCGGCAATCGCTCGATGCCGCCAGCGGCGCGCTGAAGCCGGGCTGCGGCTGGCTGCCCGCAGACTGGATGCCGACCGAGGCGCTGCGGCGCGCGTTCCGCGGCCTGGCGCGGGCCGAGGACGCCGTGCTCGCCGACTACGGCGCGACCCGCGGCTCGCTCGCCCTGCGCCGCACGCTGATGGCGCGGTTCGCCGACGAGGGCCTCGACGTATCGCCCGAGCAGGTGCTGCTCACGATGTCCGGCACCCAGTCGATCGACCTGATCTGCCGCTTCCTGCTGCGCCCCGGCGACACGGTGCTGGTCGACGATCCCTGCTATTTCAACTTCCGCGCGCTGCTGCGCGCCCATCAGGTCAAGCTCGTCAGCGTGCCCTACACGCCGTCGGGTCCCGACGTCGCAAGCTTCGAGGCGGTGCTCGAGGGCGAGCGGCCGCGGCTCTACATCACCGTCTCCGGGCTGCACAATCCGACCGGGGCGACGATGTCGCCGCAGACCGCGCACCGCGTGCTCAATGCCGCCACCGCCTGCGATCTCACCATCGTCGAGGACGACATCTTCGCCGATTTCGAGCCGGAGCCGTCGGCGCGGCTCGCGGCGCTCGACGGGCTGAACCGCGTGATCCGGATCGGCAGCTTCTCCAAGACGCTGTCGGCATCGCTGCGCTGCGGCTTCATCGCGGCGCGCGCCGACTGGGTCGAGCAGCTGGTCGATCTGCAGGTCGCGACCGGGTTCGGCGGCCCCTGCGCGGTCGCGACCGAGGTCATCGCAAGCGTCTTGGCGACCGGCTTCTACCGCAAGCATGTCGAGGAGCTGCGCCGGCGGCTCGTGCGTGCCCGTCGCGACGTCGGCGAGAAGCTGCAGCGCATCGGCATCGAGCCGTGGCTGATGCCGCGCGGCGGCTTCCAGCTCTGGTGCCGCCTGCCCGAGGGCTGCGACTCCGCCGATGTGGCCCGCGCGGCGCTCGCCGACAACATCGTGCTGGCGCCGGGCAACGTGTTCAGCGCCACCCAATCGGCCAGCGGCTTCATGCGCTTCAACGTCGCGCAATGCCGCGATCCGAAGCTGATGCCGGCGTTGGAGCGGGCGATCGGGCAGTGAGGCTATGTCGAGCAGCGATGGCGGTGCGCCCCCTCGCCCCGTTCTTACGGGGTCGAGACAAGCGAAGCTTGCTCTTAGAGGGTTGGGGTGAGGGGCTGTCTCCGCACATACGGTGATAGGTGCATTTGCGGAGACTCCCCCTCACCCGGAATTCAAGCTCCGCTTGAATTCCGACCTCTCCCCGCAAGCGGGGCGAGGTGAAGTGGGGGCAGCGCCCTACTTCTCCCCGACCTTGAACGGCTCTTCCTTGCCGGGCGGCACGGTCTCCTCAGCCATCGCCAGGATCATCGCAACCATCACGTAGTTGCCGGCGAGCGCGGTGAGATCGACGATCTGCTGATCGTTGAAGATCTTTTTCGCCCGCGCATAGGTCTGGTCGGACACCTTCTTGGTCGTGGTCAGTTCGGTGACGAAGTCGTACACGACGGCCTCGTCGTCTGCCATTTTTGACGGCCGGTCGCCGGCCTTCAGCTCGGCGATGACGTCAGTCGACAGCCCGGCCTTGGCGGCGAGCGGCGCGTGGGCGAACCACTCGACCTGCGAGCGCCACTGCCGGCCGATGATCAGGATCGCGAATTCGTTCAGCCGGGTCGGCACCGAGGTCTGCCAGCGCAGATAATAGAAGAGGTCGTAGAGCCGCTGGCCGAGCACCGGGCTGCGGATGATCGGATTGTAGGGGCCGCCGATGCCGACGCTCGACACCTTCATGATCTGCTCGCCGAGCGGCCGCTGCTGGTCGTTGAGCTGATCCATGGTGAGCTGCGGGAAGCGCGGCTCCTTGCTGGTGGCCGGCGCCGAGAACACCGCGGCCGCGAGCCAGCCGCCCGCCGCGGCCAGCGTGAGCGACGAGAGCCAGACGGATGAAGATTGCATGATTTCCTCCGGTTTTTATCGGAGGAGGCTAGTCGAGCCGCAGGGCATCGACCAGCCGCGCTGCGCGTAGATCAGCCCCTCACAGCGCGACGATATCGGTGAGGCATTGCTGCGTCACGCTCATCCGCGCGTCGATCTGCGCTTGGGTCTTGCAGTCCATGTTCATCGCGAACACGGTGACGTCATTGCCCTTCTCGGACCAGCCGACCAGCCAGCCGAGTGAGCCGTGCTCTTTGTCGGTCAATCCGGTCTTGGCGCGAATGACGGCGTCGCCGACCTTCGTCACCGGGAGCATGTCGCACAACAGCTCTTGGCTGCGCTTGCCGACCGGCAGCACGCCGCGGCGCAGCCGGTCGAGGAAATCGATCTGCTGCACCGGATCGATCCGCAAATTGCCTGTCACCCAGAACTGGTCGATGCCGCCGCCGATATCGCGGTTGCCGTAGTCGATGATGTCGAGATACTTCTTCATCCGTTCCTCGCCGATCCGGCGGGCGATCTCCTGGAACACCGGAAACGCCGACACCGCGAGTGCCGAGCGCAGCGTATGATCCTTGTTCCAGGCCTCGATGCTGCGCGTCGTGCCGTCCCACTTGAAGACGTCCTTGTCGGGGTCCTGCACCACGCCGGTCTCGAGCGCGATCAGCGCGTTCGGGATCTTGAAGGTCGAGGCCGGCAATTTGCCCTCGCCGGAGCGCACCTTGTCGCTCGCGATGATCAGATAGTCCTCGATCTTGTAGCCGACGAAAGTGCCTTCGGTGCCGAGATCGAAGAACCGCTTCTTTAGATCCTCGCGAAACTCGCTGCGCTGGTAGGACACATTGGCGAAGCTGCGCGACGGCAGGATCGTGGCGGCAGCAAGCAGACCGAGCGCATGGCGGCGATGGATCACGGCAGACCTGATGTGGTTCGGGTTGACGACGATGGTGGATGCCATCGTGGTGAAAGGATGGCAAGAAAGGTTAGCGTGCCCGGCCCGACATCCGCAGCACGAACACCAAGACCTCGGCGACGGCCTTATAGAGCTCGGCCGGGATCTCGTCGCCGAGTTCGACATTGGAGAGCGCGCCGGCCAGCACCTCGTTCTCCTCGATCGGGATGTCGTTGGCCTTGGCGACCTCGATGATCTTGGCGCCGATCGCGCCCTTGCCCTTGGCGACCACGCGTGGCGCGCCGGCATGGTCGTAATGCAGCGCGACCGCGAGCTGGTTCTTCGCATCGCTCATGATGCGCGGTCCAGGAAATGGCCGGCGCGCGCCGGCGCCGGCTGCGGCGGGCTGCCGTCGCGGATCTCGATCTCGCCGGGCACGAGCTCGGCCCTGGTCAGCGCCTGGCTGAGTTCGGAGGCGCCGGCGCGCAGCTGCGCGGCGGTCGCGGGGCGCTCGGCCCACATCCGCACCGCGGTGCGCTCGCCGTTCAGCGAGACCAGCGCGTGCACCGGACCCGCGGGCTCGACGTCGAGCGTGAAGCGCGCCCGCCATACCCGCTTGGCGGCCTCGACCTCGTTGCCGCCGCCGTCGCGGGAAATCTCGAACTGCGCCATCGCCGTGCCCTGCTGGGTCAGGAACGGGATCTCGAAGTTCCAGCGCGGCACCATGGCGTCGAGTTGCGCGCGCGCAGCATCGCCGTGGCCGGGCAGCGAGGCGACCTGCAGCAGCGTCTGCCGCGCCAGCGCCGCGTCGGTGTTTTCCAGCAGGCGATGGGCTGCGGTTGCGAGCGGCGTGCCCGGCGCAATCGACGGCTCGGCAATCGCCTGCGCGGACGGCAGCGCGCCATGAAACGGCGGTGGCGGCGTGGCGCCGCGTACGGGCACATCGCCCGGCAGCATCTCGCGAGGCGCCGTGCCCTGCCGTGCCGGATTGCCGAGCTCGTGCAGCGCTTCCTGGATCAGATTGAGCGCGCCGCCCGACGAGGGGCCGGCATCGAGCGCCCCCGCGAGCGCGCCGGCGAGACCCGTGGCGGTGCGCGTCACGTCCTCGGCGACCGGCACGCGGGCCTGCGGCAGCAGGATCTCCTGAACCTCGAGGCCGGGCGTCGCCGGCGGCACAATGCTCGGCGCGGTGCCGGTGCCAGACAGCGCCGGTTGCTGCAGCGGTGGCGTGGTCGCAGGCCTTGTGGCATCGCCGGCGCCGAGCGAGGTCAGCGCCTGGCGCAGCACGATCAGCGCGGCCTTCAGATCCGGCGCGCTGCCGGCCGGCGGCGCAACGCCCGCGGCGAGCGTCGCCTCGAGCAACAGGCCGGATTTCTGGAAGCCGGCCTTGACGGCATCGCCGCTCAAATTCTGATCGAGGCCGGTCTGCTGCGCCAGCACCTGCGCGATCGCAGCCTGCAGCTTTGGCGGCAGATTGGCTGTCGCGACCGCGGTGAGATTGGCAAACAACGGCGCCTGGCTGCCCTGCACCGCGGCCGCGTGCTGCGCCGTCGCGGTGATGGTGACGCGCTCCAGTGGCGTGAGCACAGCCCTGGGCGCCGTGGCGACCGGCTGGGAAGCATCGGTGAGGTTGGTTGCGCCCGGCGACAGCTGCACGGCGTCGCCATTGTCCGCGTCCGGTCCAACCAGTTGCAGGCGGACGCCCCCGTCATTGCTCTGCGAAACTGCGAGTTGCAGGGCCTGGCCCTGCTGCAGCGGCACCTCGGTCTGCACGTCGATCGCGAGACTCGCGATCGCGATCCGCACCAGATCGGCGGACAACACCTTCAGCACCTGCGCATTGACGACGCTGCCCGCTTCGAGCGTGAGATCAGGCGCAACGCTGTCCGCCTCTTTCGAGGCGAGCACCGGCAGCACGGGATTGACGGCAATTGCCATGTCGGAGGTCTCGGCGAGGCGCGAGGAACGTACCGCAGGCTAGCCCGGCGCCGTAAACCCCTCGTTAACCGGTAGCCGACTTGAGCTCCCGGAGGACGCCGGCGGCGGCCTTGAAATCGACCAGGCGGGCGGCGCGGCGCTGGGCCACCTCCTCGTCGACGCCCCATTTCTCGATATTCCAGTCCTCGTCGACATGGGCGGCCGCCCAGACCTGGTCCTCGTCGCGGACACCATGCGCCAGCGCCAGCGCCAGCAGCGCCGAGCCGGTCAGCGTCGTCACCACATGGAGTGCGGCGACCGACCATGGATCGGTCGGGAACGCGGCGCGCGCCGCCTTGATCGCTGGCTCGGGCTGGCCGACATGCATGACCCCCTCGGCCATCACGAAATGGGCGCCAAGCGCATCCGCCGCCCAGAACAGGATCGGATCCCAATGCCGGGCCTCGCGCGCCACCAGCGTGTCGGGGTAGCCGGCGCGATAGAACAGCAAGTCGCTGCCCAAGAACTTGGCCGCATCGTCGGCGACTTCGTCGACGCGATCGATCACGCCCTCGATCACGCTGTTGGCGAGCCGCGTCAGCGGCATGGTGGTGGGATCGATGGTCTCGCCTTGCGCATTCCATTCCGCAGCGACCGCATCCGCGATAGCACGGGTCGGCACCGCGATCGGCTTGCCGGATCGCGAGCGGACCGGCTTGCCGTCCAGCGTGATCGAAAATCCACCATCGGCCTCGGTGACCGCTGCGCTGGTGTAGAACCGCTTGCGCTGCGGCGCGCGGATGTGGCGCCGCACCGCCTCCTGCGGATCGAGCGGAGCTTGGTTGGGGACGTCTTCGAAGAGTTCGCGCATTGCGCCGGCAGGCTTTCGTTCGGAGGGATTTCCCTGCAAGATATGTCAGCGGCAACGGCAAATAAAGCTGATGGGACGCGGCAAATTCCTCGCGGGTGTTTCGCTGGTTGCGGCGGTTTTCGGGGCCGCCACCGCCGGCGCCGGGTTCCGCTCGCCGGAATCCCTGATCCGCAATGTCTACGCCCATTATGGCAAAGGCAGCGCGGAGCTTTCGGCCGGGCTGCCGCGCGACGAGGCCACGGCGCGGCAATTCTTCGAGTCCGGCCTGCGCGCGGCGTGGTCGGCCCCGCACGACGCGCCCTATGATTTCCTGGTGCAGAGCCCGGCCTGGCAGCTCGGCGCCGTCTCGATCGCGATCCTGCGCCGGCAGTTCGACAAGACCTACCTGACGGTCACGTTCGACAATCAGGGCCGCAACGTCACCCTCAACTTCATCGTCGTCAACGGCCCCGACGGCTGGGTGATTTCCGATGTCGAGAGCCCGCACGATTCGTTGCGGATGTTTCTGGCGCAGTTCAGACGCTGATCTCGATGCTCCCTCTGCCCGAAGCTCCGAAGCCGTTCGCTGGAACCAAGCCTCGGGCGGCGCGACTCGAATGACGCGCCCGGCGACGCCGAAAAATTTCTGCCGATTGCCTGCGCGTCTCTCTATCTCCGCAATTCAGTCGGTGAATGGCACATCCGATTGATCGCTCTTTGACGACGGCGGCCATCACCACGATGGCGGCTGGGACCATGACGGCGGCTGGGACCGGGGTGGCGGCTGGAACCGCTGACCACCGCAGCTCGCGACCTAACGATCCGCCGGCCCGAAAGCCCGGCGGATTTCGTTGCGTCGAGACTTCACTCCACGCTGCCGGGCACCGTGCGCAAATAGGTTACCACGGCATCAAGGTCATCGGAGCTCATCCGGGCATAGTAATGGTACCCCATCGGGCGACCGAGACGGCTACCGTCGCGGCTGACACCTTCGGTGATCGCACGCTTGATCTCATCGTCGCTCCACGCACCAACCCCATTGGGTGTGATGTTGCGTGAGACTGACATACCCCATGTCCCGCGAAATTTGACGCCACCTGCGCCCAGCTTGCTCGTGTACTCCCGCCCTTTCGGCCCGATCGGCGTATGACAGGACATGCAATGCGCGATCGTGACGAGATAGAATCCCTTCTGTACCTTGTCGCTCATCATGGTTTCGTCGAAGGGCTTTTCGCCCCCCGGCGGAACGTGCTCGATTTGCGGCACCTTGTAGATCGGATCGGGCACTTTGTTATAAATGGGCGTGATCGTGCGCAAGTATGCGACAACCGCGTCGAGGTCGTGTTCCGTGAGGATGTGATAGAAGCTGGTCGGCATGATCATGGCGGTATGCACGCCCTTCGGGGTTTCCCCCGTACGCAGCAGCTTCTTGATATCGGCATCGCTCCAGCTTCCGATGCCTGTCTCCTTGTCTTGCGTAATGTTCGCGGCATGCACCGTGAAAGGCGGCTCGTCCCAGTAGCCTCCGCCCGAGAACGCCTTCTCCAGGACATCACCGTTTGGCCCCTTGGGCGTGTGGCAATTGCCGCAAGCCAGAACGCCGTTGACCAGGTAGTCGCCGCGTTTGACCAGTTCGGATTGGGCCGACGCGAGACTGGTGGTGGTGATGACGACAAGCATAATGAACAGGCTGCGCATATTGGTCTCCTTAAAAATCTCTTGGTGACTAAAAATTCAGAATCTCTCATCAGGCGCAGCTTTTCGCGCCGGACAGAAATGAGTATTTCAATCAAATCGATTCAGGCGATCCGAGCGACAGCCATCGCTGAAGTCGAGAATGGCAAAATTTGCCGCTGCCTTCCACGCGCCGATGCTACTATCGGACAAAGAATTCTGGCAATGTCCGCGATGGTCGTTATCGACGAATTCAGCGCGGTTGCCGGCTGGCTGATGTACGCCCTTGCCCTTGCCCTGACGCACCGAGGCGCTTGGTCTGCTTCGACAGATCCAGCGCGTGCGCGAATAGGTGGCGCGATCGCCCGGGTTCAGGCCAGCTGCCGCGGCCTCCCCCCCCCGCCTGTTGTCACGGCTTCTGATAGATCACGTGGCCGGCGCGGATGGTGGTGCTCACCCTCGCGAGATTGCCGACGTCGGCGAGCGGATCGCCGTCGAGCACCACGAGATCGGCATCAAAGCCCTGCTCGACCTTGCCCTTCTTCGCCGCCTTGAAGAACCGCGCCGGATTGGTCGTCAGCGACGCCAATACCTGGCGCTCCGACAACACCCGGTGCATCAGCTGAAGTTCCTGCGCGGTGTCGTACTGCGTGGTGAAGCCGACATCGGTGCCGAACAGCACCGTGCCGCCGTTGTCGGAGAATTGCTTGAGCTGGTTGACGGTCGCGGCAATCAGACGGTTGGTGACGTTGGGATCGAGCACGACCGTGGTGAACAGCCCCAGCGTCGGAATGAGCGCAGTGCCCTGCGCCTTGAACCGCGCCAGCTGGTCGTCGGTGTAGGCGCGCTCGCTCGGCGTGGTGTGCGCAAGCACGTCGACATCGGATGCGATCACGGTCTCGACGCCGATCTTGTTCTGCGGATGCGCGAACACCGGCCGGCCCCTGCGCGTGCGCGACATCGACGGCCGCCTTGGCGATCGCCGGGTCCATGTTCACGACGGGCTTGTCGCCCATGAACGCGCCGGTGAACAGCTTGATGCCGTCCTCGCCCATCGCGAGCCAGTCGCGCGCCCATTTTGCTGCCTCCTCTGGCGTCGCGACCTCGGGCAGCTGCACCTCGCTCGGGACATAGACGGGATGGCCGCCCTTCGGGAAGATGTTGCCGGCGAGCAGAATGGTCGGACCGGTAACCTCGCCCGCGGCGATGCGCTTGCGCAGGGGCAGCGTGTTGTTTGGATCGGAGCCGAGATCCCAGACCGTGGTGAAACCCCACCGCGTCAGCATCTCCTGCATGTGCTGCGTCAGCACCGCGGCCGGCGCTGCGCCGGCGTTGTGCCAGACACGCTCCGTGAAATGCACATGGCTGTTCCAGAACCCCGCAACAATGGTCTTGCCGCTGCAATCGATCAGGCGCGCATCCGGTGGCACCGTGACCTCGCCCGACTTGCCGACCGCGCTGATCACGCCGTCTGACGTCACGATCACGGCATCCGGCAGCGCGGTCGCATCGGCCGATGCGTAAAGCGTGCCGCCGCGGAGCACCACGGTCTCGGCATCTGACGCCGCCGAGCTGACGGCCAGACCTATAAGAACAAGCGCGACACGGAGCCAGATCGCGGTCATGGACAGCCTCTTTCAGGATTGCACGCCGGCAATGGTCCGGCGCGCGGCACCATAAAGGCTGTATGCGGCGCGGTTTGATCGTTCTTGCTGTCCGCGATTGATACGAGGGACGGCGCCCTGATGTCACTCCTCGGGCGCATTCTCGATCGGGTCGAAGCGATCGGCCTCGAGCCCGAGCAGATTCCAGGATTGCAGCATGTGCGGCGGCAGCGGCGCGCTGACATCGATCACACCGCCGCGCGGGTGCGGAATCACGATGCGGCGGGCGAGCAGATGCAGCCGGTTCTGCAACCCGCCCGGCAGTTGCCAGTTCTCCTTGTTGAAATATTTGGGGTCGCCGACGATGGCGTGATCGATATGCGCCATATGGGCGCGCAATTGATGGGTGCGGCCGGTCACCGGCTTGAGCGAGACCCAGGCGAGCTTGGTCGCGGAGGCCTCGACCACGGCGTAATAAGTCACGGCGTGGCTGGCGCCCTCGTCACCATGCTCGGCGATCCGCATGATGCTGTCCTCCTCGCTCTCCTCCTTGGCGAGGTAGGTCGAGATGCGGCCCTGCTTCGGCTTCGGCACGCCGGCGACCAGCGCCCAGTAGATCTTTCGCGCGGAGCGGTGGCGGAACGCGCCAGTCAGGAACGATGCAGCGAAGCGCGTCTTGGCGATCAGCAGGCAGCCGGAGGTCTCGCGGTCGATGCGATGCACCAGCCGCGGCTTCTGCCCCTTGGCATCGCGCATCACCTCCAGCATCTGGTCGACATGGCGCGTCATGCCGGAGCCGCCCTGCACGGCGAGACCGGCCGGCTTGTTCAGCACCAGCACGTCGTCGTCCTCGTACAGCGTCATCTCCTTCAGCGCCTGCAGCGTCTTCGCCTCGGCCTCCGAAAGCGTGCCTGATGTCTTCGGCGTGTCGAGCCGCAGCGGCGGGATCCGCACGCTCTGGCCCTCTTCCAGCCGGTCCTTGGAATCGGCGCGCTTGCCGTTGACCCTGAGCTCGCCCTTCCGGACGATGCGCTGGATGTGGGAGAACGACAGGCCCGGAAACCGCGCCTCGAGAAAGCGGTCGACGCGCATGCCGTTCTCGTCTGACGTGACGACGGCGGTCTGCACCTTGGTCGGCAAGGGCTGCTCGGCAGCCTGCTTCGCAGCAGCGGGCTCGGCTCGTTCCTCGCGGTCGCGGCGCGGCGCGGCAAAGCGCGGCGGCTTTCCGGCCGCGCGCTGCGCGAACGGACGATCACCCGACTTGCGGTCAACTTTGCGATCGTCAGGCTTGCGGCCACGCTGCACCGCCGCGCCCTTGCCTCGCTCCTTGCCGCGATCGCTGCCGCGGTCCTTGTCGCGCCCTTTGGCACGATCGCCCGGCGATGTGGTTCTGTTGATGCGGCGGCTCATGCGGTTTTTCCAAGCTTGCGAATTGACGAGCGACCCGCGCGCCGCGGCAGGGCCGCGATCTGGGTACCGACCTCTTTCTCAGCGACCCTTAGCTCGTAAAGCTGCTGGAGATTCATCCAGAACTGCGGGGTCGTGCCAAACCAGTGCCCAAGCCGGAGTGCCGTGTCGGCGGTGATGCCGCGTTGACCGTGAATAATGCCGGTAATGCGGTTCACGGGAACATCGATCTGGCGCGACAGTTCGGCAGCCGTGATGCCGAGTTCACGCAGCTCTTCCGCAAGATGCTCTCCGGGATGGATGGGTGTGCGTGACATGAATATCTTCTCTTAATGATAGTCTACGATCTCAACGTCGACCGGGCCAGGCGATCCGTCCGGCCACCGGAAACAGACCCGCCATTGATCGTTGATGCGAATCGAAAATTGACCGGTGCGGTCGCCTTTCAGCGCTTCCAGTCGATTTCCAGGTAACGCCGCCAGATCAGCAAGGCTGGTTGCCGCCTCCAATCGATCAAGACGCATCTCGGCCTGCCGGGCGAACCCTGAGAACTCCTTGACGTGCCGTCCGGAGGCAAATCGTTCGGTGACCTTGTCTCGGTAGCTGACAATCACAGCATGGACGTTATCAGGAATTACGTCTTACGTAAACAGTAATTCCGCTATTCGCCGGGCTTCTGCATATTTGGCTAGATGGATTGCTTCGCTTGGCTGGCGATGAGGGGCCTAGCTCCCGCCGCGCTCCTTGCGCAGCCGCGCCCAGTAATCCAGCCGTTTCCTGATCTCGCGCTCGAAACCGCGGTCGGGCGGATCGTAGAAGGTCTGGCGGCCGAGCGCTTCCGGGAAATAGTCCTGGCCGGAGAACGCATCCGGCATGTCGTGATCGTATTGATAGCCGGAGCCATAGCCCTCCGACTTCATCAGCTTGGTTGGCGAATTCAGGATGTGCTTCGGCGGCAGCAGCGAGCCGCCCTGCTTGGCGGTCTGCATCGCGGCACCGAACGCGGTGTAGACCGCGTTCGATTTCGGCGCGGTGGCGAGATAGACCACGGCCTGCGCGATCGCGAGCTCGCCTTCGGGCGAACCGAGGAAATCATAGGCATCCTTGGCGGCGTTGCAGACCGCCAGCGCCTGCGGATCGGCCAGGCCGATATCCTCGACCGCCATGCGCACCACGCGCCGCGCCAGGAACAGCGGGTCCTCGCCGGCATCGAGCATCCGCGCGAGATAATACAGCGCCGCATCCGGATCGGAGCCGCGCACCGACTTGTGCAGCGCCGAGATCAGATTGTAATGGCCGTCGGCCGATTTGTCGTAGATCGGCGCGCGGCGTTGCAGGATCGCCTGCAACTGCTCGGCGTTGAACACCTCGCCCTTGCGCGCGGCGCGCCAGACCTCTTCGGCCAGTGTCAGCGAGGCGCGGCCGTCGCCGTCGGCCATCCGCACCAGCACGGCGCGCGCTTCCGCATCGAGCGGCAGGCTCTTGCCCTCGATCTTCTCGGCATTGGCGAACAGCTTTTCGATCGCGGCGGTATCGAGCGAGTGAAACACCAGCACCCGGGCGCGCGACAGCAGCGCCGCGTTGAGCTCGAAGGACGGGTTCTCCGTGGTGGCGCCGACCAGCACCACGGTGCCGTCCTCCATCACGGGCAGGAAGGAATCCTGCTGCGCGCGATTGAATCGGTGCACCTCGTCGACGAACAATAGCGTGCCCTTGCCGGTCTCGCGGCGGGCCCGCGCGGCATCGAACGCCTTCTTGAGATCGGCGACGCCGGAGAACACCGCGGAGATCTGCTCGAAATGCAATTCGGTGGCGTCGGCGAGCAGCCGGGCGACGGTGGTCTTGCCGGTGCCGGGCGGTCCCCAGAACACCAGCGAGCCCAAGGTCCGCGTCTCCAGCATGCGGGTCAGCGCGCCGTCGGGACCGAGGATGTGGTCCTGGCCGACCACGTCGGCCAGCGTGCGCGGACGCAGCCGGTCCGGCAGCGGGTGTGGCGCGTCCTGCTCCATCCCCGCCGCAGCAAAGAGATTGCTGGTCTGGTGCGGTCTCTTTGGGCTCATCCGCCGAGCGTCACGTTGATCTGCTGGCCGCCGCGCACCAAGGTGATGCGCCAGATCCGCGAGCCCGCCTTCGATACCTTGTCGAGGTCGCTGGTGCGCACGATCTTCTCATTGTTGACGGCGAGGATGATGTCGCCCTTCTGGAAGCCGACATTGGCGGCGGTGCCGTCATCGGCGAGATCGGTGACGACGACCCCTTCGGCGCCGGCATCGAGATGCAGCTCATCGGCCAGCGCCGGCGAGATGTTGGCGACCCGTGCGCCCTGGAACGGCGAGCGCGCGGTCAGCACGATCTCGTTGCGATTGGTGTCGGGTGCGGTCTCCAGCGGCACGGTCAGCTTAACCGGCTTGCCGGCGCGCTGCACCTCGATCTCGGCGCTGCCGCCGAGCGGACGGGTGGCAAAGCGGTAGTCGAACGCGTTGGGATCGTCGACCGGCGTGCCGTCGATCCCGACGATCAGGTCGGACAGCTTCAGCCCGGCCTTCGCCGCCGGGCTGTTCGGCGCGACGTTGGCGACCAGCGCGCCGCTCGGCAGCTTCAGCCCCAGCGTCTCCGCGATCTCCGGCGTGACCGCTTGCAGCCGCGCGCCGAGCCATGGCCGCTTCACATTCTTGCCGCCGCTCTTGGCGGAGGCCACCACCACGCGCACCATGTTGGCCGGGATCGCAAAGCCGATGCCCTGCGAGCCGCCGGAGCGCGAGAAGATCGCGGTGTTGATGCCGGCGAGCCGGCCGGTCATGTCGACCAGCGCGCCGCCCGAATTGCCGGGGTTGATCGCCGCGTCGGTCTGAATGAAGAATTGATAATCCGTGATCCCGACTTGCGTGCGCGCGAGCGCCGAGATGATGCCGTGCGTCACGGTCTGGCCGACGCCGAACGGGTTGCCGATGGCGAGCACGACGTCACCGACCTGCAGCTGGTCGGAATTGGCGAAGTCGAGCGTTGAGAATTTTTCCTTGTTGGTCTCCTTCAGCCTGAGCACCGCAAGGTCGGTGCGGCTGTCCTTCAGCACGATCTCGGCCTCATATTCGCGCTTGTCGGCGAGCGAGACCTTCACCTGGTCGGCACCCTCGATCACGTGGTTGTTTGTGACCACGAGGCCGGACGCATCGACCATCACGCCCGAGCCGAGCGAGCGCTGCATCTGCTCGGGCTGCTGCCCGGGCACGCCGAAGAAGCGGCGGAAGATCGGATCGTCCAGGAACGGGTTGCGGTTCTGCACCGTCTTGGCGGCATAGACGTTGACCACCGCAGGCTGCACCCGCTGCACGATCGGCGCGTAGGACAGCTGGAGCTCGGCCTGCGAGGACGGCACGCGGCGGTCCTGGGCTGCGGCCGGGGACAGATTCCCCATCAAAGCCAGCGTGCACAGGGCCGATATAGCAGCAAAACGGACGGGTCGGAGCATTCTCACCTCTCGAAGAAACGCCGGAATATAGGCGCGTTCGCCGGGCAATTGAAGGGCGCCCGGCCGTATAAACCGCCCCTGCCGGAACGGTGCAAAACCCCTGGCCGCCGCGTTGAAGCGCGCCGCCAAGCTCCTATGATGATTGTCATCTCACTGCGCTGCTCCGCTTGTTGCCTGCGGACAACAAGCGGAACCGCGATGCCTGGAGGCGCTGTCGTGCGTCGGTCACGTTCAACTCCTAGGACGCTTTGGTGAGTGAGTGGGGACTTCAAAACGCAACAGGGGTGCACAATGGGTGCGACAAAAGTTGGTGCAATCGCCATCGGGCTTGCGGGGGCGCTCGCCGCCTCGCCGGCCTATTCGCAATCGGCAGGCGGCGGCAGCGACGCGGAGATCGCGCTGCTCAAGCAGCAGCTGAAGATGCTCGAGCAGAAGCTCGACAAACTGCAGAAGCAGACCAACGCCAATACCGCGACCGCGGCCAGCGCGAACGCCAACGCGAAAGCGGCCGATGCCAAGGCAACTGATGCAAAGGCGGCACGGGTCGCAAGCGCGAACGCGGCGATCCCGGTGAAAGGCCCGGCCGCGCCGTCCGGCGTCGTGGTGACGATGCCGAACAACCGGCCGACGATCTGTACCGCGGACGAACAGAACTGCGTCGCGATCACCAGCCGCATTCATTGGGACGTCGGCGGCTATGACTATCGCCCGAACACCGCAGCCACCTCGCCGCAGAAGCTCGACAGCGGCGAGAACCTGCGCCGTGCCCGCATCGGCGTCGTCGGCAAGTTCTTCGGCGACTGGAATTACGCGCTGATCTACGACTTCGGCGGCTCGTCCGACGGCTTCGGCGGCGCGGCGCCGGGATCGCTGCCCGGCGGCGGCACCTCCGGCGTCGAGAACGCCTATCTGAGCTACACCGGCTTCAAGCCGTTCGGCGGCAAGATGGCGATCGAAGGCGGCATCATGGATATCCCGTGGACGCTGGACGAAGCCACCAGCTCCAACGACATCCTGTTCATGGAACGCGCCTCGGTCGGCATCATCGCGCAGAACATCGCGGCCGGTGACTTCCGCTCCGGCGCCGGCACCCGCTGGTGGAACGACCAGCTCTGGATCGGCGGCTATGTCACCGGACCGACCACGGGCGCGATCCACTCCGCCTCGTCAGCCTCGCCGGCCGGCACCTCCGAGCAGTATGGCGGCGTCGTCCGCGTCGCCGGCAATCCGATCAGCGGCAAGAACTATTCGGTGCATATCGGTGCCGACGCGGAATGGCTGGTGCAGCCGCCGCGCAACCAGCTCACCCAGGCACAGACGCTCACGCTGAGCGACCGGCCCGAGCTGCGCATCGATCCGACGACGCTGATCTCGACCGGCGCGATCGCCAACGTCTCCGGCGCGCAGGTCTACGGCGTCGAGGCCGCGGCGACCTACGGCCCGTTCATCGCCCAGGGCGAGTACTACTGGTTCAACGTCGACCGCTCCGCGAATACCGGGCTGCCGCCATTCGGCGCGCCGAGCCTGAAATTCGACGGCGGCTACGCGCAGGTCGGCTATGTGCTGACCGGCGAGAACCACGCCTACAATCCGGCGACGGCCTCCTACAGTGGAATCAAACCGCACGATCCGTTCTCGCTCGCCGGCGGCGGCTGGGGCGCCTGGGAAATCGCCGGCCGCGTCAGCACGATGAACCTCAACGACCAGGTCGGCCAGGCGGTCGGCGTCGCGGGTGGACGGCAGACCGTCTACACCGCCGCGCTGAACTGGTACGTCAACAACAACGTCCGCTTCATGCTGAACTATCTGCACGGCGACATCGCCAAGCAGGCGTCTGCGACGTCGAGCGCGGATGCCGGCTCGAAGTTCGACGCTGTCGCGCTGCGCACGCAGGTCGCGTTCTGAGGCGACTTACCTCTCCCCAACGGGTGAGGTCAAATTGCGCCTGGCGATGCGAAGCATCGTCCAGTGCAATTCGGGTGAGGGGCGCCGTCTCCTTGATGGAGCGTAATCCCTCATCCGGATCGCATCTTGCGATGCGATCCGACCTCTCCCTCCGGGAGAGGTGAAGCGCGAACGCATCACGCCGCGCGCTTCTTCTTCGCGACAATCTCCGGCGCCGGCGCGCAGGACAGCCGCTCCTGATGGCCCTCGCCCCAGGCTTTCAGGATGTCGATCACCGGGCGCAGGCTCTCGCCCAGCTCGGACAGCGTGTATTCGACCCGCGGCGGCACCTCGGCATAGACCTTGCGGATCACGAGGCCATCGTCCTCGAGCGCGCGAAGCTGCTTGGTCAGCATGCGCTGGGTGATGCCGGGCATGCGCCGCCGCAGCTCGCCGAAGCGCTGGGTGCCTGCCTGCAAATGATACAGGATCACGCCCTTCCATTTGCCGTCGATCAGGTCGAGCGCTGCCTCGACCGCGCAACCCGGCCGGCGGGCAAAATTCTTCCGTTTCATCGGCATTTTTCCAATAGTATACAAACAGGGACTAGTTCCCTGTTTTTACAGTACTTGCCAAAAGGACGCCAGCGCGACAGGTAAGGCGGCAGGCAACCGCCCCACCACGGAGACCAACATGAAGGCCGTCGGATACCAAAAATCGCTGCCGATCGAGGCGGCGGAGTCGCTCGTCGATTTCGAGATCGCCAAGCCCGAGCCGAAGGGGCGCGACATCCGCGTCGCGGTGAAGGCCATCTCGGCCAACCCGGTCGACTACAAGGTGCGCAAGCGCGCGGCGCCGACGGACGGCAGCTACAAGATCCTCGGCTTCGATGCGGCCGGCGTGGTCGACGCGGTCGGACCCGACGTGTCGCTGTTCAAGCCCGGCGATGAGGTGTTCTACGCGGGCTCGATCCAGCGCCAGGGCACCAATTCGGAATTTCACCTGGTCGACGAACGCATCGTCGGCAACAAGCCGGCCTCGCTGTCATTCGCGCAGGCTGCCGCCCTGCCCCTGACCTCGATCACCGCCTGGGAATTGCTGTTCGACCGGCTCGGCGCGGTGCCGGGCAAGAGCCTCGATCCGCGCACGCTCCTGATCATCGGCGGCGCCGGCGGCGTCGGCTCGATTCTGATCCAGCTCGCACGCCGCCTCACCGGCCTCACCGTGGTCGCAACTGCGACGCGGCCGGAGTCGCAGAAATGGTGCCGCGATCTCGGCGCGCATGCGGTTATCGATCACGCGCAGCCGATGAAGGAGCAGATCGAGAAGTTGAAGCTGCCACCGGTCGGCCTGGTCGCCAGCCTCACCTTCACCGACCAGCACTACAAGTCGATCGCCGACTTCATCGCACCGCAAGGCAGGTTCGGCCTGATCGACGATCCCGCGGAATTCAACGTCGCCGTATTCAAGGGCAAGGCGGTGTCGGTGCACTGGGAATCGATGTTCACGCGCTCCTCGTTCCAGACGCCGGACATGATTGCGCAGCATCATCTGCTCAACGACGTCGCCGATTTGATCGACAAGGGAGTGCTGCGCACCACGCTCGACCAGACCTTCGGTACCATCAACGCCGCCAACCTCAAGCGCGCGCACGCGCTGCTGGAGAGCGGCAAGTCGCGCGGCAAGATCGTGCTGGAGGGCTGGTAGCTCCGCTGCGTAGGGTGGATTAAGCGACCACGTCCGCCGCAGCCAACGAGCGAAGGCGGGAGCCGTAACCCGCCGCCGCACGCGCCGAAGACGGCGGGTTACGCTACGCTAACCCGCCCTACATGACTTCCCCACGGGGCGGAGCGGTGCTGGCGCCCCAAGGGTATGCAAAGGGGATGGGAGAAAGCCGATGCGTTTGCTCACGGCCGATCCGTCGCGGATCGATCCGGAGTGGATGACGCGGGGCGTTGCGCGCGGCCGGTGCGATCGACCAGGTCGGGCTCATCGATCTCGTTTGCAAGCCGGTCGGAAATGCCTTGTCGGCGACGGCTATCGATTTCACCTGAGCTATGACGGCCACGAGCCGAACGCGCCAGCGAGCGTGGTCGGCAAATTCCCCGATGAGCTTAGGTTGAGCTGGAGCAGCGTCGAAGGATTACCTCTCCTCCGCAACTCGGGTGGACCCGAGTTGCGGAGGAGAGGTGATCCGAAACCTTGGCGAGCCGATTCAAAAAGTTGGCCGGGATAGCTTCCTAGACCGGCGGCACGCCCTCGACAAACAGCAGCCGCCGCTCCAGCGCCGTCCACCGATGCTTGAGCGCTTGCGCGTACTCCGTGGACGCGTACCATTCGCGCAGACGCGCCATCGTCGGAAACTCGACGATGACGATTGTCTTCGGCGGCGGACCGCCCTCCACCAGCTCGGCGGCGCCGCCGCGCACGATGTAGCGTCCGCCATAGTGTTCGATGGTCTTCGCCGCCAATGTGCGATAGGCCTCGAACGCCGCAGCGTCCCGCATCTCGACCTCCGAGATGACATAGGCCGACATGCGCGCTTACGCGATCGTATTGACGATGCCGCCCTCGGCGCGCAGCGCGGCGCCGTTCGTCGCGGAGGCCTGCTTCGAGCAAACATAGACCACGAGATTGGCGATCTCTTCGGTGCTGGCAAAGCGCTGCAACAGCGAGGTCGGCCGGTGCTGCTTGACGAAGTTGGCGGCCGCCTCCTCGACCGACTGGCCGTTCTGCCTGGCGAGATCCTTGACGAAGGTCTCGACGCCTTCCGACATGGTCGGTCCAGGCAGCACCGAGTTGACGGTGACCGCGGTGCCCTTGGTCAGCTCCGCAAGCCCGCGCGCGATCGCAAGCTGCGCGGTCTTGGTCATGCCGTAGTGGATCATCTCGGTCGGGATGTTGAGGCCGGACTCCGAGGAGATGAAGACGATGCGCCCCCAGTTGCGCTTCAGCATGCCCTGCATGTAGCCGCGCGACAGCCGCACGCCCGACATCACATTGACCTCGAAGAAGCGGCTCCAGTCCTCGTCGGGAATGTCGAAGAAGCCCTTCGGCTCGAAGATACCGGCATTGTTGACGAGGATGTCGACCTCCGGCAGCGCCGCGAGCAGCGCCTTGCAGCCTGATGCTGTCGAGACGTCGGCCGCGATGCCGCGGACCTTGGCGCCGGGCACTGCCTTCGCGATCGCGGCCACCGCCGCATCGACCTTGGCCTGACCGCGGCCATTGACCACGACCTCGGCGCCGGTTTCGGCCAGCCCCCTGGCGATGGCGTTGCCGATGCCCGCGGTCGAGCCGGTCACCAGCGCAGTCTTTCCGGAAAGGTCGATTTTCATGACGTCATCTCCATTGATGCTGGTCGAGATATCGGGGGCGGCACAACGAGCCGCAATCGCTCTCACCGATGCGTGAGGAACATGCCACAGCGAGGTCGTCCTGGCGAAGGCCAGGACCCATTACCACCGCGTCCGATGGTGAGCGGGATCGTGGCCCCAGCGCCTGCAACAATGAGCTGTTGGGGTTATGGGTCCTGGCTTTCGCCAGGACGACCGTGGGGATAGAGCCGTTGCCAAACAAAACGGCGCCCGAAGCCAAACAAAAACGGCGCCCGAAGGCGCCGTTTTCAAAACCTGGGCTCGAGAGCGGCTTAAGGCCGCCTCGGCGAAGACTGGCTTACGCCGCCTCGGCCTCGCCGCCCTGCGCCGGACCCGAATCCTGGCCCTTGGCGTCGACGTCGCGGTCGACGAACTCGATCACGGCCATCGCGGCGTTGTCGCCGTAGCGGAAGCCGGCCTTGATGATGCGGGTGTAGCCGCCCTGGCGGTCCTTGTAGCGGGTCGCCAGCGTGTCGAACAGCTTCTTGACCTGGTCGAGGTCGCGCAGCTCGGAGATCGCCTGGCGGCGCAGCGACAACCCACCCTTCTTGCCGAGCGTGACGAGCTTCTCGACGATCGGCCGCAGCTCCTTGGCCTTCGGCAGCGTGGTGACGATCTGCTCGTGCTTGATCAGCGCGGCCGCCATGTTGGCGAACATCGCACGCCGGTGCTCGGCGGTGCGGTTGAGCTTCCGATGAACCTTGCCGTGACGCATTGACTTCTTCCTTCTTCAATTCTGTCGCGGTGGTTCAGCGACAAGTGCGGGTGGGCATCCCACGTTCGCCCGGTGACGTCATTCCGGGGCGATGCGCAGCACCGAACCCGGAATCTCGAGATTCCCCGATGCGCAATTGCGCATCTGCGATCGCCGCTTCGCGACGTCCGGAATGACAAATGCTTAGTAGTGATCCTCGAAGCGCTTGGCGAGCTCGTCAATGTTCTCCGGCGGCCAGCCCGGCACTTCCATGCCGAGATGCAGACCCATCTGGGCCAGCACTTCCTTGATCTCGTTCAGCGACTTGCGGCCGAAGTTCGGGGTGCGGAGCATTTCCGCTTCCGACTTCTGCACGAGGTCGCCGATGTAGACGATGTTGTCGTTCTTCAGACAGTTTGCCGAACGCACCGACAGTTCGAGCTCGTCGACCTTCTTGAGGAACGCCGGGTTGAACGCGAGATCGGGGATGATCTCCTGCGTGACTTCCTTGCGCGGCTCTTCGAAGTTGACGAACACGTTGAGCTGGTCCTGCAGGATGCGTGCAGCGTAGGCCACCGCGTCCTCCGGCGAGATCGCGCCGTTGGTCTCGATCGTCATGGTCAGCTTGTCGTAGTCGAGGATCTGGCCCTCACGGGTGTTCTCGACCTTGTAGGAGACCTTGCGGACCGGCGAGAACAGGCTGTCGACCGGGATCAGGCCGATCGGCGCGTCCTCAGGCCGGTTGCGCTCGGCGGCGACATAGCCCTTGCCGGTCGTGACCGTGAACTCCATGCGGATCTCGGCGCCGTCGTCCAGCGTGCAGAGCTGCAGGTCGGGATTGAGCACAGTGACGTCGCCGACGGTCTGGATGTCGCCGGCGGTGACGGCGCCCGGGCCCTGCTTCTTCACGACCATGCGCTTCGGGCCTTCGCCCTGCATCTTGATCGAGATGTCCTTGATGTTGAGCACGATGTCGGTGACGTCTTCACGCACACCAGCGATCGAGGAGAATTCGTGCAGCACGCCATCGATGTGCACCGACTGCACCGCGGCGCCCTGCAGCGAGGACAGCAGGATGCGGCGCAGCGCGTTGCCGAGCGTCTGGCCGAAGCCACGCTCGAGCGGCTCGGCGACGACGGTGGCGAACCGGCTCGCGTCCGAGCCCGGCGTCACCTGCAGCTTGTTCGGTCGAATGAGTTCTTGCCAATTTTTCTGGATCGTCACTGTTTCACCCATTTGCCGGTCACAGGGCCAAATCGAACGGCCGAACCCGGCGTTGGAGATCGCGGATCAGTCCGCGCGGTCAATTCCAAAAACCATCGCAGGCGGCCAGAGGCCGCCCGCGACTTACAGATCAAACGCGCCGACGCTTGCGCGGACGGCAGCCATTGTGCGGGATCGTGGTCACGTCGCGGATCGAGGTGACGGTGAAGCCCGCGGCTTGCAGCGCGCGCAGCGCCGACTCACGGCCCGAACCCGGGCCGGCCACTTCAACCTCCAGCGTGCGCATGCCGTGTTCCTGCGCCTTCTTGGAGACGTCTTCCGCCGCGACCTGCGCGGCGTAGGGGGTCGACTTGCGCGAGCCCTTGAAGCCCATGGTGCCGGCCGACGACCAGGCGATGGTGTTGCCCTGCGCGTCGGTGATGGTGATGGTCGTGTTGTTGAACGACGAATTCACGTGCGCGATGCCGGAGGCGATGTTCTTGCGTTCGCGGCGGCGTACGCGGGTGGCTTCCTTGCCCATTTCAAACCTTTCCTGTGATCTCAACGCCGCCGTAGTGCCAGCGGCTACACCTCAAAACGCAAATGGCGAGTAGCGAATTTCGATTCGCTACCCCCCACCTGCAATTCGCAAAACTTACTTCTTCTTGCCGGCGATCGCCTTGGCCGGCCCCTTGCGCGTGCGCGCATTGGTGTGGGTGCGCTGGCCGCGCACCGGCAGACCGCGGCGATGACGCAGGCCGCGATAGCAGCCGAGGTCCATCAGCCGCTTGATGTTGATGCCGACCTCGCGACGGAGGTCGCCCTCGACCAGATAGTCGCGGTCGATGACTTCACGGATCTGGAGGACCTCCTGGTCGGTCAACTGATTGACGCGACGGTCCACCGGGATCTTCACCTTCTCCATGATGTCGGCCGCATTCTTCTGGCCGATGCCATGGATGTACTGAAGCGCGATCAGGACGCGCTTGTTGGTCGGAATGTTGACGCCGGCAATACGGGCCACGGACTTCTCTCCTGTCGCCGCTCCATCACGGATACGGGCTTCTCAAGTTCTTGCTACTTGCGGGCTTGTGTCCACAAACGCGAACACGACGCCCACCCCTCATGTCCTTTGGGGCCCGGCATCGTCATAAAACTATCCACTTGGATGCGGGGCTTATTAAAGGATTCATGTCGGTTTCGTCAACCGCTCCTAGCGTTTAGCTCGCTTTTTCGTGAGCTTTTTTGCGGCCTTTTTGGCGGTCTTTGCCCCCTTCCGAGCATTCGCCGCGCGAGCGGCCTTCTTTGGGGCCTTCTTGGCAGCTTTGGCCTTGGAGGGCGCCTTGGCAGCCTTCCGGGCGGGCTTTGCGGCTTTTTGAGCCGATTTGGCCGCCTTCTTGGCCTGTTTCTTGGCGGTCTTCTTCACCGTCTTGACGGCCTTTTTGGCCCCTTTGGCGTGATCCTCGTGATCCCGTGGTTCCAGCGCGCCGAGCGCGGTCAGGATCCGGTTGATCTCGCGGGTGACGTGCTCGATGGTCATCATGCCATCGACCGTCAGGAGCTTCCGCCGCTCCGAGTAATAGTGAATCAGCGGCTCCGTCATCGAGCGGTACTGCGCCAGCCGCTTGGTCAGCACTTCCGGCGTGTCGTCGAGGCGGACTTCCTCGCCGCGGGCGCGGGTCTCTTCGGCGCGCTTCTCGACGCGGGCGAGCAGCGCGCTCTCGTTGACGCGCAGCTCGATGACGGCATCGAGCTTGAGGTGCTTCTTCCGCAGCAGCTCGTCGAGCGCCTCGGCCTGCGGCACGGTGCGCGGAAAGCCGTCCAGGATGAAACCCTTCTTGGCGTCGGGCTCCTCGATCCGATCGGCGATGATTCCCACCACCACTTCGTCGGGAACCAGGCCGCCGTTGGCCATGATCTCCTTGGCCTGCAAGCCGACCGGGGTGCCTGCGGCCACCGCCGCGCGCAGCATCTCGCCGGTCGAGAGCTGAACGATGCCGTGCCGGCGCACCAGCCGCTGCGCCTGGGTTCCCTTGCCCGAGCCCGGCGGCCCCAAAAGGATCAATCTCATATCTGTTTCGCCCCCCGGCTAGGTGGGCGACGTCCGCACACCTGTGTTTTGAGTTTGGCGCCGCGCCGCGATCAGCGGCGGCGGCCTCCCCTGAGCTTCGACTTCCTGATCAGCCCTTCATACTGATGAGCGAGCAGATAGCCCTGCACCTGCGATACGGTATCCATCGTTACACTGACGACGATCAAAAGAGAGGTGCCACCAAAGTAGAATGGGACCGAGGCATAGGAAATCAGAATTTCGGGAATCAGGCAGACGATCGCCAGATAGATCGCGCCGAGCACCGTGATGCGCGACAGCACGTAGTCGATATATTCCGCGGTGCGCTCACCGGGCCGGATGCCCGGGATGAAGCCGCCATGCTTCTTCAGATTGTCCGCGGTCTCGGTCGGGTTGAACACGATCGCGGTGTAGAAGAAGGCGAAGAACACGATCAGCGCCAGATAGAGCAGCAGGAACAGCGGGCGGCCGTGGCTGAGCTGGGTGGTGAGCCACTGGAACCACTCCGGCCCCTTGCCGGCGTTGAAGTTCGCGACCGTGGTCGGCAGCAGCAGCAGCGACGAGGCGAAGATCGGCGGAATCACGCCGGAGGTGTTGAGCTTGAGCGGCAGATGCGAGGACTGGCCCTCGAACATCTTGTTGCCGACCTGGCGCTTCGGATACTGGATCAGCAGCCGGCGCTGCGCGCGCTCCATGAACACGATGAAGGCGATCACGGCGACCGCCATCACGATGACGATCAGGATCAGGCCGGTCGACATCGCGCCCTGACGGCCGAGTTCCAGCATGTTGGCGAGCGCCGACGGCAGCTCGGCGACGATGCCGGACAGGATGATCAGCGAGATGCCGTTGCCGATGCCGCGCGAGGTGATCTGCTCGCCGAGCCACATCAGGAACATGGTGCCGCCGGTCAGCGTGATCGCGGTCGAAATCCGGAAGAACATGCCGGGATCGCTGACGACATTGCCGGCGCCTTCGAGGCCGATCGCAATGCCGTAGGACTGGAACAGCGCCAGGATCACCGTCAGGTAGCGGGTGTACTGGTTCAGCGTCTTGCGGCCCGCCTCGCCTTCCTTCTTCAGCGCCTCGAGCTGCGGCGACACGGTGGTCAACAGCTGCACGATGATCGATGCCGAGATGTACGGCATGATGTTGAGCGCAAAGATCGCCATGCGGTGGATGCCGCCGCCGGCGAACATGTTGAACATGCCGAGGATGCCGCCGGACTGGCTGCGGAACACCTGCTCCCAGATGTTGGGATCGATGCCCGGCAGCGGGATGTAGGTGCCCAGCCGATAAACAAGCAGCGCACCCAGGGTGAACCAGATGCGCTTCTTCAGCTCGTCGGCTTTCGCCAGAGATCCGAAATTGAGGTTGGCGGCGAGTTGTTCGGCTGCTGAGACCATGTTCGGCTTTCTCCCGGAGCCCCTTTGCCAGCCGCCCCAAGAACCCGTTCTATTGGGGTGGTCGGCAGACACCGGACATTATCTGGTGCTCGGCCTCGATAAGTCCATCATTCGATCTGCGGATTGCCCGCGCGGCCGCGGGCAATGACGCAGATGTTACGCGGCTTCGCCTTCTTCCTTGGCGGGGGCCAGGATCTTGACCGAGCCGCCGGCCTTCTCGACCGCAGCAATAGCCGACTTGGAAGCGCCGTGCACTTCGATGGTCAGCTTGGTCTTGAGCTCGCCGCGGCCGAGCAGCCGCAGGCCGTCCTTGGCGCGGCGCAGCACGCCGGCCTTGACCAGCGTCTCGACGTTCACCGCCGCGCTCGCATCGACCAGCTTGTTGTCGATCGCTTCCTGTAGACGGTCGAGATTGATCTCGGCAAAGTCGAGCCGGAAGATGTTGTTGAAGCCGCGCTTCGGCAGACGGCGATGCATCGGCATCTGACCGCCTTCGAAACCCTTGATGCGGACGCCCGAACGCGCGGTCTGGCCCTTGCCGCCGCGGCCCGAGGTCTTGCCCTTGCCGGAACCGATGCCACGGCCGACACGCATGCGCTTCTTGCGCGAGCCGGCGTTGTCGGCGATATCGCTGAGCTTCATCGCCCTTCTCCTTATCTCTGCTTACTCGCCGACGACGCGGACGAGATGCTGAACCTTGCTGATCATGCCGCGAACTTCAGGGGTGTCCTGCAGCTCGGCAACCCGGCCGATCTTGTTGAGCTTGAGGCCGATCAGCGTCGAACGCTGCGAGTGATGGCGGCGGATCGCGCTGCCGGTCTGCTCGACCTTGATCGTCTTGCTGGCCTTGGCCATCGTCTTGAACTCCAGAAAGCGCTGGTCGCGCGGGTTATTCCGCCACCGCTTCAGCGTCGCCGCCGACGCGGCGCGACTGCAGGGTGGAGACCTTGATGTTGCGGCGCGCAGCCACCGAGCGCGGCGAATCCTGATGCTTCAGCGCGTCGAAGGTCGCGCGAACCATGTTGTAGGGATTCGACGAGCCGATCGACTTCGCCACCACGTCCTGGATGCCGAGCGTCTCGAACACCGCGCGCATCGGGCCGCCGGCGATGATGCCGGTACCGGCCGGAGCTGCACGCAGATAGACGCGCCCGGCGCCGTGACGGCCGGCGATGTCGTGATGCAGCGTGCGGCCTTCGCGCAGCGCGACGCGGGTCAGATTGCGCTTCGCCGACTCGGTCGCCTTGCGGATCGCTTCCGGCACTTCGCGCGCCTTGCCGTGGCCGAAACCGACCCGGCCCTTCTGGTCGCCGATCACGACCAGCGCTGCGAAGCCGAAGCGCTTGCCGCCCTTGACGACCTTCGCCACGCGATTGATGTGGACGAGCTTGTCGACGAACTCGCTGTCGCGCTCCTCGCGCTCCCTGCTCCGTTCGCGTCCGCCGCGTTCGCGTTCACCTGCCATGGTGTTTTCCAATCTCTAGGAGGCCCGAAGCCTCTTTCCTCGTAATCGTTCGATTCGTTTAGAAGCTCAATCCGCCTTCGCGCGCCGCATCCGCGAGCGCCTTGACGCGCCCGTGATAGATGTAGGCGCCGCGATCGAACACGACTTCCTTGACACCCTTCTGCGCCGCGCGCTCGGCGAGCAGCTTGCCGACCGCCTTCGCCGCATCGATGTCGGCGCCGGTCTTGCCGGCGTCGCGCATGGTCTTTTCCAGCGACGAGGCCGACGCCAGCGTCTCGCCCTTCTGGTCGTCGATGACCTGGGCGTAGATGTGCTTGGACGAGCGGAACACCGACAGCCGCGGGCGGCCGCCTGCAGAGCGGCGAAGCGCAAGGCGCACGCGCTGCTTGCGCCGGGCATTCGTAACCTTGAGTGACATGACCGGCTCCGTTACTTCTTCTTGCCTTCCTTGCGGAAGATGAATTCGTTGGCGTACTTCACGCCCTTGCCCTTGTAGGGCTCCGGCGGACGGTAGGCGCGGATCTCGGCGGCGACCTGGCCGACGCGCTGCGGATCGTTGCCGGTGATCGTGATCTCGGTGGGCTTCGGCACCGCGATGGTGATGCCTTCCGGGATCGCGTAGACCACGTCGTGGCTGTAGCCGAGCGCGAGCTGCAGGTTCTTGCCCTGCATCGCGGCGCGGTAGCCGACGCCGGTGATCTCGAGCTTCTTCTCGAAGCCCTTGGTGACGCCCTCGACGAGGTTGGCGACCTGCGCGCGCGCGGTGCCGTACATCGCCTGCGCGCGGTTGGTCTTGACCCGCGGAGCGACCTTGACCTGGCCGTTCTCGAACTTCACCTCGACGTCGTCATGCACGACGAACTGAAGCGCGCCCTTCGGCCCCTTCACCTTGACGGTCTGGCCCTCGACGGTCGCCGTCACACCCGACGGGATCGCCACCGGCCTTTTGCCGATACGTGACATCGTAAAAAATCCTTCCTCAGAACACCGTGAAGAGAACTTCGCCGCCCACGTTGGCGTCGCGCGCCTCGTGGTCAGCCATGATTCCCTTCGGCGTCGACAACACCGAAATGCCGAGACCGTTGTTCACGCGCGGCAGGTTCTTCACCGAGGCGTAAACCCGGCGACCCGGCTTCGACACCCGCTCGATCTCGCGGATGACGGGCTCGCCGTCGAAATACTTCAGCTCGATCTCGAGCTCGCTGCGGCCCGAGGCGTGCTCGACGCTGGCGTAGCCGCGGATGTAGCCCTCGGACTTCAGCACCTCGAGCACGTTGGCGCGCATCTTCGAGCCCGGGCTCGAGACCTTGGACTTGGAACGCATCTGCGCGTTGCGGATGCGGGTGATGAGATCGCTGATCGGATCGTGCGTAGACATGGTTCCGACCCTCCCCTTACCAGCTCGACTTCACGAGGCCGGGAACCAGGCCCTTGGAGCCGAGTTCACGCAGCGCGATGCGCGAGAGCTTGTTCTTGCGATAGTTCGAGCGCGGACGCCCGGTCAGCTCGCAGCGGTTGCGGATGCGCGTCGGCGACGAGTTGCGCGGCATCTCGGCGAGCTTCAGCGTCGCCGCGAAGCGCTCTTCCATCGGCTTGGTCTTGTCGGCGATGATCGCCTTCAGCTTCTCGCGGCGCGGGCCGGCGTTCTTCGCCATCCGCTTGCGCCGGTTGTTCTTCTCGACTGAACTCTTCTTTGCCATGCTTGGCTCCTGGGTATCCGCGTTTGAGTGGCTTTGGCTCAGCTACTCACTGCCGGAACGGGAAATTGAAAGCGGTCAACAAGGCACGCGCCTCGTCGTCGGTCTTGGCGGTGGTGCAGACCGTGATGTCCATGCCACGCGCTTCCGAGACCTTGTCGAAGTCGATCTCGGGGAAAATGATGTGCTCCTTGATGCCGAGCGAATAGTTGCCGCGGCCGTCGAAGCTCTTCGGGTTCAGGCCGCGGAAGTCGCGGACGCGGGGCAGCGCCACGTTCACCAGGCGGTCGATGAACTCGTACATATGCGCCTTGCGCAGCGTGACCTTGCAGCCGATCGGCTGGTTCTCGCGCAGCTTGAAGGTCGCGATCGCGATCCGCGAATAGGTCACGATCGCCTTCTGGCCGGCGATCTGGGTCAGCTCGGCGGCGGCGGTCTCGGCCTTCTTGCGGTCATTGACGGAATCGCCAACGCCCATGTTCAGCACGACCTTGTCGAGGCGCGGCACCTGCATCACGTTGGCATAACCGAACTTCTCGGTCATCATGCCGCGAATCTTCTTGTCGTACTCCGCGCGCAGGCGCGGAATGTAAGCGGTATCAGCCATCGATCTCTGCTCCCGAGCTCTTGGCAACACGAACCTTCTTGCCATCGGCCTGAATCTTGAACCCAATGCGGGTCGGCTTTCCGTCCTTGCCGACATACGCAATGTTGGACAGGTGGATCGGCGCCTCCTTGGAGATGATGCCGCCTTCCTGGGTCTGGCTCTGCTTCTGGTGACGCTTCACCATGTTGATGCCGCGAACCAGAGCCTTGTTCTCGTCCGGACGCACCTCGAACACCTCGCCGGTGCGACCCTTGTCGCGGCCGGTGAGCACCATCACCTTGTCGCCCTTGCGGATCTTGGCAGCCATCACAGCACCTCCGGCGCGAGCGAAATGATCTTCATGTGGTTCTTGGCGCGCAGCTCGCGCGGCACCGGCCCGAAGATACGGGTGCCGACCGGCTCGGACTGATTGTTGATCAGCACGGCGGCGTTGCGGTCGAAACGGATCACCGAACCGTCGGCGCGGCGGATGTCCTTGCGGACCCGGACCACGACGGCCTTCATCACGTCGCCCTTCTTCACCTTGCCACGCGGAATGGCTTCCTTGATCGACACAACGATAACGTCGCCCACGGTGGCATAGCGGCGCTTGGAACCTCCAAGAACCTTGATGCACATGACACGGCGTGCGCCTGAATTATCGGCCACGTCGAGGTTGGTCTGCATCTGAATCATTGATGCACCTCGTCCTCTTTCTGCGCTTTAGCGCGCCCAAAATTTCCCTGAAGTACTTCGGCCAGGCCGAAGAAATCAGGCCGTTTTCTTGTGTTCGCCCCGGACCACGGTCCAGCGCTTCAGCTTGGAGATCGGCTTCGATTCCTCGATCCAGACCATATCGCCCGGCTTGAACTGGTTGTTCTCGTCGTGCGCGTGGTAGTTCTTGGAACGGCGGATCGTCTTCTTGTAGATCGGGTGGGTGAAGCGGCGATCGACGCGCACCACAATCGTCTTGGCTTGCTTGTCGCTGACGACCACGCCCTGCAGAGTACGTTTCGGCATAGCGGCCCCTTACTTCTTCTTCGCGCGCAGCTGCGCGGCGATGGTCTTGATACGAGCGATATCGCGGCGGGCTTCCCGCATCCGCGAGGTGTTCTCCAGCTGCCCGGTGGCGCGCTGGAAACGCAGGTTGAAGCGTTCCTTCTTCAGGTTCAGGACCGCGTCTTCCCGCTGGTCGTCGCTCATCGCGCGAATGTCTTCAACTTTCATCTCGGCCATGGCGATTACTCCGCAATGCGCGCGACGAAGCGCGTCTTGATCGGCAGCTTGGCGGCAGCGAGCGACAGTGCTTCCCTGGCGGTCTGCACCGGCACGCCATCGATCTCGAACATCACGCGGCCCGGCTTGACCCGGACCACCCACAATTCCGGCGCACCCTTGCCGGAGCCCATGCGGACTTCGGCGGGCTTCTTCGACACCGGCACGTCCGGGAACACGCGGATCCAGACGCGGCCGGCGCGCTTCATGTGACGGGTCAGCGCGCGGCGGGCGGCTTCGATCTGACGGGCGGTGACGCGGTCAGGCTCCATCGCCTTCAGGCCGAACTGGCCGAACGCCAACGTCGCGCCAGAGGTCGCAACGCCGTGGATACGGCCCTTATGCGCCTTCCGGAACTTCGTTTTCTTAGGTTGCATCATGGCTTTAAGCCCTCAAATTCCTGCTTTGCCTCAAGCGGCGTCGCGGCGCGAACGCGGCGTGTTGTCGCCTTCCGCCATCTTCTTGTCCTGGGCCATCGGATCGTGCTCGAGGATCTCGCCCTTGAAGATCCAGACCTTGACGCCGCAGGTGCCGAAGGTCGTGAACGCGGTGGCGACGCCGTAGTCGACGTCGGCGCGCAGCGTGTGCAGCGGCACGCGACCTTCGCGATACCACTCCATGCGCGCGATTTCGGCGCCGCCGAGACGGCCCGAGCAGTTGATGCGGATGCCCTCGGCGCCGAGACGCATCGCCGACTGCACGGCGCGCTTCATGGCGCGGCGGAACGCAACGCGGCGCTCGAGCTGCTGGGCGATCGATTCAGCGACCAGGGTGGCATCGAGCTCCGGCTTGCGGATTTCGACGATGTTGATCACGACGTCCGACGAGGTGATGTCGGCGACCTTCTTGCGCAGCTTGTCGATGTCGGCGCCCTTCTTGCCGATCACGACGCCCGGACGGGCCGAGTGGATCGTCACGCGGCACTTCTTGTGCGGACGCTCGATCACAATGCGGGCGACAGCCGCCTGCTTAAGCTCCTTGTGCAGGATCTCGCGAATCTTGACGTCCTCGTGCAGGAGCTTGCCGTATTCCTGCTTGCCGGCGAACCAACGGGAGTCCCAGGTCCGGTTGATGCCGAGACGCAGCCCGATTGGATTGATCTTTTGACCCATCGTCTTCTCCTGCGCCCTTCTTAGGCGCTTGCCTCGGCCTCGACCTGACGAACCACGATGGTCAGGTGCGAGAACGGTTTGAACACACGGCCCGAACGGCCACGGCCGCGCGGAGCAAAACGCTTCATCACGATGCCGTTGCCGACATGCGCCTCGGCAACGACGAGATCGTCGACATCGAGGTCATGGTTGTTCTCGGCGTTGGCGATCGCCGATTCCAGGCACTTCTTGACGTCGACCGCGATCCGCTTGCGCGAGAACTGCAGGTCGGCGAGCGCAGCGGACGCCTTGCGGCCGCGGATCAGCTGCGCCACCAGGTTCAGCTTCTGCGGGCTGACGCGCAGCATGCGGGCGACGGCCTTGGCCTCATTGTCCGCGAGGCTACGTTCGCGCTTTGGTTTGCTCATCGTCTATTCCTCAAGCCTTCTTGGCTTTCTTGTCGCCCGAGTGGCCGTGGAAGGTCCGGGTCGGCGAGAACTCGCCGAACTTGTGACCCACCATTTCCTCGTTGATCGCCACCGGCACATGCTTCTGGCCGTTGTAGACACCGAAGGTCAGGCCGACGAACTGCGGCAGGATGGTGGAGCGGCGGCTCCAGATCTTGATGACGTCGTGACGGCCGGACGCGCGGGCGGCATCTGCCTTCTTGAGCAGAGAACCCTCGACGAACGGGCCTTTCCAGACTGAACGAACCATGTCCGGCGTTCCTTACTTCTTCCGCTTGTGGCGGCTGAGGAGAATGAATTTGTTGGTCGACTTGTTGGTGCGGGTCTTCTTGCCCTTGGTCGGCTTGCCCCACGGAGTGACCGGGTGACGACCGCCCGAGGTGCGACCTTCACCACCGCCGTGCGGATGGTCGATCGGGTTCATGACGACGCCGCGGTTGTGCGGACGCCAGCCGAGCCAGCGGGTACGACCGGCCTTGCCGATCGAGATGTTCATGTGGTCCGGGTTCGAGACCGCGCCGATCGTGCCGCGGCAACGGCCGTGCACGAGACGCTGCTCACCCGAGTTCAGGCGGAGGATGACGTAGTCCTGGTCGCGGCCGACGATCTGGGCGTAGGTGCCGGCGGAACGCGCCAGCTGGCCGCCCTTGCCGATCTTCAGCTCGATGTTGTGCACGATGGTGCCGACCGGCATGTTGCCGAGCGGCATGACGTTGCCCGGCTTGACGTCGACATAGTTGCCGGCGACCACGGTGTCGCCCGCCGCCAGACGCTGCGGCGCCAGGATGTAGGCCAGCTCGCCGTCCTGATACTTGATCAGCGCGATGAACGCGGTGCGGTTCGGATCATACTCGAGCCGCTCCACGACCGCCGGCACGTCCACCTTGTCGCGGCGGAAGTCGACGGTGCGGTAGGCCTTCTTGTGGCCGCCGCCGCGGAAACGCACGGTGATACGACCGGTGTTGTTGCGACCGCCATTGCCGAGCTTGCCCTCGGTCAGGGTCTTCACCGGCTTGCCCTTGTAGAGCGCCGAACGATCGACCATGACCAGCTGGCGCTGGCCCGGCGTCGTGGGATTGTAGGTTTTCAATGCCATCGTCGTTGCGCCTTATAGTCCGGTAGTCACGTCGATGCGGTGGCCCTCTTCCAGGGTCACGATCGCGCGCTTGGTGTCCGACTGCGAGCCGAGATTGCCGCGGAACACCTTGGTCTTGCCCTTGCGAACGAGGGTGTTGACGCTCTTCACCTTGACGTCGAACAGCTTCTCGACCGCTTCCTTGATCTGCGGCTTGGTCGCCTTGCTGGCGACCTTGAACAGCACCTTGTTGTGCTCGGAGGCGAGCGTCGCCTTTTCGGTCACGACAGGAGCGACGATCACGTCGTAATGGCGCGGGTCGATGTTCTTCATTTGAAGCGCGCCTCCAGCGCATCAACCGCAGCCTTGGTCAGCACCAGCTTGTGGCGGCGGAGAATGTCGTAGACGTTGATGCCCTGAATCGGCAGCACGTCGATGTTCGGGATGTTGCGGGCCGCGGTCGCGAAACCGGCATTGAGCTCGGCGCCGTCGATGATCAGCGCGTTGGTGAGCCCGAGGCCGGAGAAGTGACCGAGCAGCGCCTTGGTCTTGGCTTCCTTGACGGCAGCGTTGTCGATCACGACGAGCCCGCCGTCCTTGGCCTTGGCCGACAGCGCATGCTTGAGCGCCAGCGCGCGCACCTTCTTCGGCAGGTCGGTCGCATGGGAGCGAACCACCGGACCGAACGCACGGCCACCGCCCCGGAACTGCGGCACGCGGGCCGAGCCATGACGGGCGCCGCCGGTGCCCTTCTGCTTGTACATCTTCTTGCCGGTGCGCCAAACGTCGGCGCGGCCCTGGGCCTTGTGGGTGCCGGCCTGACGCTTGTTCAGCTGCCACTGCACGCAGCGCTGAATGATGTCGGCGCGCGGCTCCAAACCGAAGATCGCGTCCGAGAGCTCGACGGATCCGGCGTCCTTGCCTTCAAGGGTCGTGACTTTCAGTTCCATCTCACGCGCCCTCCTTCTCGGCCGCAGCCTCGGCAGCCTCGCCGCCGGCCACCTTGAACTTGCCGGGCTTCGGAGCTTCCTTCGGCAGCGGCTTCTTGACGGCGTCGCGCACCGAGATCCAGCCGCCCTTGGAGCCGGGAACGGCGCCTTCGACGAGGATCAGGCCGCGCTCGACGTCGGTCTGCACCACGCGCAGATTGAGCGTGGTGATGCGGTCGACGCCCATGTGGCCGGGCATCTTCTTGTTCTTCCAGGTCTTGCCGGGGTCCTGACGGCCACCGGTCGAACCGATCGAACGGTGCGAGATCGACACACCGTGGGTGGCGCGCAGGCCGCCGAAATTCCAGCGCTTCATGCCGCCGGCGAAGCCCTTACCGATCGAGGTGCCGGTCACGTCGACGAACTGGCCGACCACGAAATGGTCCGCCTGGATTTCCGCGCCGACCGGGATCAGCGCGTCCTCGGACACGCGGAACTCGGCGACCTTGCGCTTCGGCTCGACCTTGGCGACTGCGAACTGGCCGCGTTCGGCCTTGGGCATGTACACGGTCTTGCGGGCGCCCGAGCCGAGCTGAAGCGCGACATAGCCGTTCTTCTCGGTCGTGCGGTGGCCCAGCACCTGGCAGTTGCCCAACTTCAGCACGGTCACAGGGATATGCTCGCCGGTCTCCGTAAAGACCCGCGTCATCCCGACCTTCTGTGCGATCACTCCGGAGCGCATCGGCGTGCTTCCTGTCTTTCTGTCCGCAAGCGGCGGACGTAAAAATCCAAAACCTTAGAGCTTGATCTCGACGTCGACACCGGCGGCCAGGTCGAGCTTCATCAGCGCATCGACGGTCTGCGGGGTCGGGTCGACAATGTCGAGGAGGCGCTTGTGGGTGCGCATCTCGAATTGCTCGCGGCTCTTCTTGTCAACGTGCGGCGAACGGTTGACGGTGAACTTCTCGATACGGGTCGGCAGCGGAATCGGTCCGCGAACCTGCGCACCGGTGCGCTTCGCCGTGTTCACGATCTCGCGGGTCGACGTATCGAGGATTCGATGGTCGAACGCCTTGAGACGGATGCGAATATTTTGGCCGTTCATTGCCGTATTCTTTCTTTAGTGAGTGGCGAGTAGCGAATAGCGAATGGTGCCCCACCCGCTACTCGCCATTCCCTATTCGCGTAGTTACTCGATGATCGCGGCGACGACGCCGGCGCCGACGGTGCGGCCGCCTTCGCGGATCGCGAAGCGCAGCTTTTCTTCCATCGCGATCGGCACGATCAGGTGCACTTCCATCGCGATGTTGTCGCCCGGCATCACCATCTCGGTGCCTTCCGGCAGATGCACGACACCGGTCACGTCGGTGGTGCGGAAGTAGAACTGCGGACGGTAGTTGGTGAAGAACGGGGTGTGGCGACCGCCCTCTTCCTTGGTGAGGATGTAGGCCTCAGCCTTGAACTTGGTGTGCGGCTTGACCGAACCGGGCTTGCACAGCACCTGGCCACGCTCGACTTCCTCACGCTTGGTGCCGCGGAGCAGCGCACCGATGTTGTCGCCGGCCTGGCCCTGATCGAGCAGCTTGCGGAACATTTCGACGCCGGTGACGATGGTCTTCTGGGTGTCGCGGATACCGACGATTTCGATTTCCTCGCCGACCTTGATCACGCCGCGCTCGACGCGGCCGGTGACGACGGTGCCGCGGCCCGAGATCGAGAACACGTCTTCAACCGGCATCAGGAACGGCTGGTCGATCGGACGCTCGGGCTGCGGGATGTACTCGTCGACATTGCGCATCAGCTCGAGGATGGCGTCGTGACCGAGCTTCTTGTCCTTGTCTTCGAGGGCGGCGAGCGCCGAGCCCTTGATGATCGGAATGTCGTCGCCCGGGAATTCGTACTTCGAGAGCAGCTCGCGGACTTCCATCTCGACGAGCTCGAGCAGCTCCGGATCGTCGACCATGTCGCACTTGTTGAGGAACACGACCAGCGCCGGCACGCCGACCTGGCGGGCGAGCAGGATGTGCTCGCGGGTCTGCGGCATCGGGCCGTCGGCAGCCGACACGACCAGGATCGCGCCGTCCATCTGGGCGGCACCGGTGATCATGTTCTTGACGTAGTCGGCGTGGCCGGGGCAGTCGACGTGGGCGTAGTGGCGGTTCTGCGTCTCGTACTCGACGTGAGCGGTCGAGATCGTGATGCCGCGCGCCTTCTCTTCCGGCGCCTTGTCGATCTGGTCGTAGGCGGTGAACGTCGCGCCGCCGGTTTCTGCAAGCACCTTGGTGATCGCTGCGGTCAGCGAGGTCTTGCCATGGTCGACGTGACCAATGGTGCCGATGTTGCAGTGGGGCTTGTTACGCTCGAATTTTGCTTTGGCCATTTGACTCTCCGTTCAGTCGTTAGCTGCTAACCAACGACAATCAAGCAAACTTTTTCTGGACTTCAGCCGACACGTTCGCCGGAGCTTCGGCGTAGTGATCGAACTGCATGGTGAAGGTCGCGCGCCCCTGGCTCATCGAGCGCAGGTTGTTCACGTAACCGAACATGTTCATGAGCGGCACCATCGCGTTGATGACGTTGGCGTTGCCGCGCATGTCTTGGCCCTGGATCTGGCCGCGCCGGGAATTCAGGTCGCCGATGACCGAACCGGTGTAGTCTTCCGGGGTCACGACCTCGACCTTCATGATCGGCTCGAGCAGAACGGACTTGCCCTTGGTCAGCGCCTCGCGGAACGCAGCCCGCGCCGCGATTTCGAACGCCAGCGCCGACGAGTCGACGTCGTGGTACTTGCCGTCGACCAGCTGCACCTTGACGTCCACCACCGGGAAGCCGGCGACGACGCCGGAACCCATCACGCTGTTGAGGCCCTTTTCGACGCCGGGGATGTATTCCTTCGGCACCGCACCGCCGACGATCTTCGATTCGAACTCATAGCCCTTGCCGGGCTCATTCGGCTCGACGACGATCGAGACTTCGGCGAACTGACCGGTACCGCCGGTCTGCTTCTTGTGCGTGTACTTGACTTCGGCCCTCTTAGTCACGCGCTCACGGAACGCCACCTGCGGCGCGCCGATGTTGGCATCGACCTTGTAGGTGCGCTTGAGGATGTCGACCTTGATGTCGAGATGCAGTTCGCCCATGCCCTTCAGGATGGTCTGGCCGGACTCGGTGTCGGTCGACACGCGGAACGACGGATCCTCCGCCGCGAGCTTGGCCAGCGCCACGCCGAGCTTTTCCTGGTCGGCCTTCGACTTCGGCTCGATCGCGATCTCGATCACCGGCTCCGGGAATTCCATCTTCTCGAGGATCACCGGCTTGTCGGGATCGCACAGCGTGTCGCCGGTGCGCGCTTCCTTCAGGCCCGCCAGCGCGACGATGTCGCCGGCATAGGCTTCCTTGATGTCTTCGCGGTTGTTCGCATGCATCAGCAGCATGCGGCCGATACGTTCCTTCTTCTCGCGGGTCGAGTTCACCACGCCGGTGCCCGACTGCAGAACGCCGGAATAGATGCGGCAGAACGTGATGGTGCCGACGAACGGGTCGTCCATGATCTTGAAGGCGAGCAGCGCCAGCGGCTCCTTGTCGTCCGCCTTGCGCACGACCTCGTTGCCGTCCTCATCGGTGCCCTTGATCGCGGGCACGTCGATCGGCGACGGCAGATAGTCGACGACGGCGTCGAGCAGCGGCTGCACGCCCTTGTTCTTGAACGCGGAGCCGCACAGCACCGGATAGAACGCGCCGGTCAGCACGGCCTTGCGGATCAGGCGCTTCAGGGTCGCCTCGTCCGGCTCCTTGCCGTCGAGATAGGCGGCCATGGCGTCGTCGTCGAGCTCGACGGCGGCTTCCACCATCTTCTCGCGGTATTCCTTGGCCTGCTCGACCAGATCTTCCGGAATGTCGACATAGTCGAACTTGGCGCCGAGCGATTCATCGTTCCAGATGACGCCCTTCATCTTCACGAGGTCGACGAGACCCTTGAAGTTGTTCTCGGCGCCGATCGGAAGCTGGATCGCGATCGGCTTGGCGCCGAGGCGGTCGACGATGTCGGACAGGCACTTGAAGAAGTCGGCGCCGGTTTTGTCCATCTTGTTGGCGAAGACGATGCGCGGAACCTTGTACTTGTCGCCCTGGCGCCACACGGTCTCGGTCTGCGGCTCGACGCCCTGGTTGGAGTCGAGAACGCAAACGGCGCCGTCGAGCACGCGCAGCGAACGCTCGACCTCGATGGTGAAGTCGACGTGGCCGGGGGTGTCGATGATGTTCAGGCGCTTGCCGTTCCAGAACGCGGTGGTCGCAGCCGAGGTGATCGTGATGCCACGCTCCTGCTCCTGCTCCATCCAGTCCATCGTCGCGGCACCTTCGTGCACTTCGCCGATCTTGTGGCTCTTGCCGGTGTAATACAGGATGCGTTCGGTGGTCGTGGTCTTGCCGGCGTCGATATGCGCCATGATACCGAAGTTGCGGTAGTCCTCGATGGCATGTTGGCGGGGCATGAGACTGTTCCTTAAATTCCGTTATTCGCCTTACCAGCGATAGTGCGAGAACGCGCGGTTGGCTTCCGCCATCCGGTGCACGTCTTCGCGCTTCTTGACGGCGTTGCCGCGATTGTTCGAGGCATCGAGCAGCTCTGCCGAGAGACGCTCGGTCATAGTCTTCTCGTTGCGCTCGCGGGCGGCCGAGATCAGCCAGCGGATGCCGAGCGCCTGACGGCGCACCGAACGTACTTCCACCGGAACCTGGTAGGTCGCGCCGCCGACGCGGCGGGAACGAACCTCGATGGTCGGCATGACGTTCTCGAGCGCCTGCTCGAACACGCTGAGCGGCGGCTGCTTGGTCTTGGCCTCGATCATGCCGAGCGCACCGTAGACGATGTTTTCGGCGACCGACTTCTTCCCGGCGTACATCACCGAGTTCATGAACTTCGTAATGATGATGTTCCCGAACTTCGGATCCGGAAGAACTTCACGCTTCTCAGCAGAGTGGCGACGCGACATCTGATCGTTTCCCGCTTACTTCGGACGCTTCGCGCCGTACTTCGAACGGCGCTGCTTACGGTTCTTGACGCCCTGGGTATCCAGCACGCCGCGGAGGATGTGGTAACGCACGCCGGGCAAGTCCTTGACGCGACCGCCGCGGATCATGACCACCGAGTGCTCCTGCAGGTTATGGCCTTCACCCGGGATGTAGCCGATCACCTCGAAGCCGTTGGTCAGGCGCACCTTGGCGACCTTACGAAGCGCCGAGTTCGGCTTCTTCGGGGTCGTGGTGTAGACGCGCGTGCACACGCCGCGCTTCTGCGGCGACTGCTGCAGCGCCGGCACCTTCTTACGCGACTTCTGCACTTCACGCGGATTTGCGATCAGCTGGTTGATCGTCGGCATGTAGCCTTCACCCTTTAGTTCGCGAAGCCTTGAATGGCCCCGCCAATTCTTCTCGGGAAAAGCCGTCCCGTACGGCCCGCTCGACGCGAATCAAACACCCGCGCAAAGCGAAATCGCGCCAACCACTCATCGCTGAGCGGAAAGCGCTTCGACGCCACAGAGGACCGCGATCCCGAACCGATCAGCGTTCGCTGTTCAGTCCGCCACCGAGGTCATGCATCCGAAATCAATCTCAAGAGGACGAGCTCAAGAGAACCAATATCGTCCTGGCATTGCCTAGCTATCATCGACAGCGTTTGAGCGGCATTCGTCGAGGTTGGTGCCCGTCCGGCTCCTGAAAAAGGGCCTTCGGGTGTTCCGTTCCGACGCTGGCGAGCTCACCGCCTGTCGTTAAGTGGGCGCCTTGTATAATCGAGAGATAGTGAAGTCAAGCAAAACGACAAGCAAAGAAACGGCTCTGGCAGTTGCGGATTTCGCATTTCGGCGACGCGCGGGGCAAGACGAAATGTGACAGCCTTCGCCTCTCCCCTCGCCTCGACCCGAATCTCCGGTGCGGCTGCGGGATCATATTTCACCCGGGTAAAATACGATGAGAAACAACTCTCCCTAACTTAGTCCTGAAGGCAAACTTCGAAACTAAGCCTTTATTTGCCATTCGCAGCGCAAAAATCGCGGTCACGGCCACGGAAAGCTCTCATGCGGTACACCGACATCGCGATCATCGGCGGAGGTCTTGCGGGCTCGACCGCAGCCGCCATGCTCGGCCGTGCCGGGATACCGAGCCTGATGGTCGACCCCCATCAGGTCTACCCGTTCGATTTTCGTGTCGAGAAGATCAGCGGCGACCTCCAGCTCGCGCGATTCGCCAGGACCGGGCTGGCCGAATCCGTGCTCCGTTCGGCGACGCTGGACGGCGAGAACTGGATCGCGCGATTCGGCCATCTGCTCGACCGGCAGCCAAGCCGGCAATACGGCATCATGTACGACGACCTGGTCGCGGCGCTCCGGGCCGAGATCGCGGGGGCGGCGCAATTCATTTGCGACAAGGTCGTCGATATCGCGACCAGCTCCGAGCGGCAGAAAATCGTGCTCGCCGGTGGCGAGGAGATCTCGGCGCGCCTCGTCGTGCTCGCCAACGGCCTGAATGTCGGGCTGCGCCGGATGCTCGGCATCGAACGGCTGGTCACCAGCCATTGCCACTCGATCTCGCTCGGCTTCGATTTCGTACCCGTCGGCCGCCCCGCCTTCTCGTTCGCGGCCATGACCTATTTCTCGGAGCGGCCGAGCGACCGCATCCCCTACATCACGCTGTTTCCGGTCGGCAACCGGATGCGCGCCAACCTCTTCACCTACCGCCCGGCCGACGATCCCTGGCTGCGGGCGATGCGGCGCAATCCGGTCGAGACGCTGAACGCCGCGCTGCCGCGGCTGCGCCGGCTGACCGGCGAGTTCGACGTCGCCGGCGACATCAAGATCAGGCCCGCCGACGTCTATGTCAGCACTGGCTATCGGCAGGCCGGCGTCGTGCTGGTCGGGGACGCCTTCGCCAGCACCTGCCCGGTCACCGGCACCGGGACCGACAAGGTGTTCACCGACGTGGCCCAGCTCTGCAACGTCCACATCCCGGCATGGCTCGCCACCGACGGCATGGGCGAGGAGAAGATCACCGCGTTCTACGACGATCCGGTCAAGACGGAATGCGACGCCTGGTCGAATGCCAAGGCGTTCGATTTCCGGCAGGTGTCGATCGGCACCACGCGCTACTGGCAGGCCCAGCGCTGGGCGCGTTTCCTCGGCTATCTCGGCCGGGGCTGGTTGCGCCGGCTGCGCAGCCCGCCGGCGCCGGCAGCGACGCGACCGGCCAATCAATTCCGGCAACGTCCGCACGCCGCGGACAGGGCGTAAGACGAGATCGGCAGGCGCTGCGCATCCACGCCGCGGCGGGCGTCACGCCTCCTCGTCCTCGTCTTCTTCGTCATCATCATCCGAGCCGTCGTCATCCTCGTCGTCCGCGTCATGCTGCGAGAGGCCCTGGTCGTCCCACAGCTTGCGGTAGACGCCGTTGCGGGCGAGCAGCTCCTGGTGCGAGCCACGCTCGATCGCCCTGCCGCCCGATATCACGATGATCTCGTCCATCTCGACCACCGAGGTCAGGCGGTGCGTCGACCAGATCATGGTGCGGCCCTCGGCGACCTTGAGCAGCGTACGGTTGATCGCGGCTTCGGTGGTCTGGTCGAGCGCCGAGGTCGCCTCGTCGAGCAGCAGCACCGACGGATTGCGGATGATCGCGCGCGCGATCGCGATGCGCTGGCGCTGGCCGCCCGACAGCGTATCGCCGCGCTCGCCGACCGGCGTGTCGTAGCGCTGCGGCAGGCTCATGATGTAGCGATGGATCTCGGCCTTCTTCGCGGCGTCCTCGACCTCCGCGTCGGTGGCGCCTTCCTTGCCGAGCCGGATGTTCTCGCGGATCGACATGTTGAACAGCATGTTCTCCTGGAACACGACCGCCATGTTGGCCCGCAGCGACTCGCGCGTCACCCGGCGGATGTCGACGCCGTCGATGGCGACGCGGCCCTCGTCCGGCACGTAGAGCCGCAGGATCAGGTTGATCAGCGTGCTCTTGCCGGAGCCGCTGGGGCCTACGATCGCAATGCTCTTGCCGGCCTTGAGCTTGAGGCTGAGATTGTTGAGCACCGGCGTCTCCGCCCCCTCATACTGGAAGGTGACGCGGTCGAACGAGATGTCGTTGGTGATGCGCGGCAGGTCCGGCGCCCCGGGACGGTCGGCGCCACGGGTCGGCTCGTCGAGCAGCTCCTGGATGTGCCGCACCGCCGCCGCCGACGAGATCGAGACCGGGATGAAGTGCATGAGATGGGCGATGTTGTACGACACCTCCCAGAATGCGCTCTCGAAGGTCACGAAGGTGCCGACCGTGATCTGGCCCTTGGTGGCGAGATAGGCGCCGATCGCCAGCACCACGAGGTGCAGCAGCAGCACCGCGATGGTGACGGTGCGCTCGACCATGGTCGACAGGAACATCGCCGAGGCGGCCTTGTCGCGGACGTCGCGGTTGCGCAGCGTGAACCAGCCGAGCGCGCGGCGTTGCAGGTTGAACGCCTTCACCACCGCTTGCGCGGCGACGTTCTCCTGCACGGTGCCGAGCAACGCAGCTTCGTTCTGCTTCTGCTCGTAATTGGCCTGCACCGCCTTCGGCGTCAGGATGCGCGGACCGATCAGCGTGATCGGAAACACCAAGAGCGCGACCGCGGCGAGCTGCCAGTTCAGGAACAGCATCAGGACGATGCCGGCGACCAGCTCGAGGAACGGCAGCGCCGCGCTGTTGGCGAAGCTCTTGATCGTGCCCTCGAAGGCCGAGAGGTCGATCGAGAAGCGCGACAGGATCTCGCCGCGCTTGGTGCGTGCGAAATAGGCCGACGGCAGGTTCTGGACGTGCTCGAAGATCCGGGTCCGGACGTCGGCGATGATGCCGGCGGCGAGCCGCGCATCCCAGCGCTCGTACCAGACCGCGATGATCGAGGTGACGATGCCGGCCACCGCAAGCACGCCGAGGATCTTGTACAGGGCGCCGAAATCCTCCTCGCCGAGCGCATCGTCGATCAGGAATTTCAGGCTGAGCGGCATGATGACGTTGAACAACGTCTCGACCAGCACGCCGAAGGCGACGAAGGCGAACGGCTTGCGGTAGTTCGCCAGGATCGGCCTGACGAAGCCATAGATCGTGGAGAGCGCGCCGGCGGCTTCCTTGGCGGTGTAGACGACGAGATCCTCGTCGTCATCATCGTCATCGAGCTCGAACTCGTCGTCCTCATCCTCATCATCGTCGTCGTCAGCCGGGGCCGCGGCGGGCTTTGCGGAGGCCGCTGCCGCGGGCGGAGCGGCCACGGCTGAGGGCTTCTTCTTCAGCTCGGGATCGTCAGCCGTCGGTCTCGTCGGATCGTCTGGTGCAGGAGGTCTTGATGCAGGAGGTTTTGGCGCCATGAAACCAACCGATGCTCCACGGCCGGCATGACCGCAAGTCAAAGTGCAGCCGATGACGCTGCGGCCGCGATCCTATGCGATCAGGATGAATTCGGCAAAGCGTTTGGAACGGCCGAAGCCCCACATGATCGCGACGATTCGCGACCAGGCCCTGCCGCCGTTTGACAGTTGGTTGACGCACGACCAATCGCCTTGCGTCAGACCCGTCAATCGTTGCCGCTAATCGTCGAGGTCGGCTTCGACCTTGTCGAAGAACGAATAGCGCAGGCTGTCGGAATCGGCGTACCACTGCCCCGGCCCCTTGTTGGCGGCCAGCGTCAGCGTCCACAGCGCGTCGGTGCAGTCGCGGCGGTGCATCGACAGGTCGAAGCCGTTGCCGAAGAACAGTTCCGACCACTCCCACCAGGTGCCGAGCTTCTTTACCCCGCGCAACAGGTCGTAGCGGTCGATCACCGCCGGCGCCATGTCCGAGGTCACCGACGCGAACACGACGCCGGTCTTGACCACGCGGTTCAGTTCCCGCACCCCGCGCACGACCTGCTTGTCGCCGAGATGGCACAGCGCGGTTTCGAACACGAAGTCGAACTCGTTGTCCTTGAACGGCATGTCGGCGATAGAGCCGAGCTTGTTGTACTTCTTCAGCGCCTTCGGCGTCTTGCCGTGGATGTAGCGGTTGTTCTCGATGCCCCAGGCATCGATGCCGCGCTCGCGCAGCGCGCCGACCAGCTCGCCGCTGGCGGAGCCGGCGATCAGGAGCTTGTAGCCCTTCGCCCTGCCCCACACGGTCTTGATCAGGTCGGTCAGATAGGCCGGGTCGGTGAAGTCGCGCCAGACTTCGCTGTAGGGGCCGGCGCCGCGATAGTTGTCGAAATAGCTGCGGTCGATCCTGTCGGAGAGCGCGCCCTCGTCCTGCGCGCGGGCGCGGCGCAGCCGCATCATCTCGGTCAGGATGATGTCGGTCGCGGCATCGGAGGAGTCAAGCAGGCCGTTCAGCGTCGAATCGAACAGATAGTCGCCGACCACCACGATGCCGGGATGCTGTTTCGGCTCGGGGCGATGGTTGGTCATGACGTCGCGCACCGGCAGGCCGCCCGGCAGCGCGTTGACCGAGGACAGCCAGCGATGGATCTTACCCTCGAGGAAGTGCTCGCGGGCGTCGCCGAGCGAGGCCGGCAGCGACTTCAGTGCGGCGTCGATCAGCTCCTGGTCGGAGAGATTGGCGAAGGCGAGCGCATCGGAGCCCGCGATCAGCCAGTTCAGCACGCCGTGCTTGCCGACGTCGTGGCGCGCGCCCTCGTTGTAGACGCAGCAGCCGCCAAACGCTTCCGACATGAACCAGGCGCCCGGGATCTTCTCGCCCCAGAAAGGCTCGTCGAACAGGATCGAGACGCGCAGATAATGCGCCGGCCGGTCGAAATAGGCGACGTGCTTGACCATCGACTTGCGCAGCTCTTCGCCGTCCCAGCGCATGGTCGCGAGCCAGGAGTGCGGCAGGCAGACCAGCACGAGGTCGAAGTCGCGCGTCTCCGGCCCCTTGCCGTTCATCATGTTGAGCTGATAGCGGCCCTGCTCGGTCTTGCCGACCTTGAGCACGCGATGGTTGAGCTGGATGTCGGCATTGACTTCCGAGCGCAGGCAATCGATCAGCTGCTCGTTGCCGTTCTGGATCGAATACAGGCCGATATAGCCGTCGACATCCATCACGTAGTTCTTCAGCGCGTTGAGGCCGTTGGTGTTGTGGCTCTCGGTCGCGAGATCGGAGCGCGCCATCACCTTGAAGAACCGCTTGGCAGTCGCGTCCTCGACCTCCTCGTCGAGGACCTGCTCGGCGGTCTTGTAGGCCCACGGATGCTCGTTGTCGTGTGGATCCGACACCCTCGTAATATTCGATCGGCGACACCAGCTCGGTGCAGCGCTTGCGGAACGCCTCGATTGCGGCGGCGGTCTTCTCCCCGTATTTGCGGCGCATGCCGGGAACGTCGGCCAGCAGCTCGCCATCGAGCTGCACCTGCTCGGCGTCCATCGGGATCGTCTGCAGCCCGAAATGCTGGATCAGCTCGCGCAGCGGGTCCGGCCCCGTCATCGAGTAATCATAGATCTCGGCAACGCCCGCCTCATACATCGCAGGTGCGCTGTCGAATTTGCGCGTGACGATCTTGCCGCCGAGGCGGTTCGATGCCTCGAAGATGGTGATGCGGCAGAGGTCGCCGAGTTTGCGCTTCAAATACCAGGCGCTCATCAGCCCCCCGGGGCCGCCGCCTACAATCGCCAAGTCGAGCATATCGATTCCGTGGTCTCCGGCGCGAGCCAAACAGCCGGTCTAAGTCATCCCAGCAAAGGCACTTTTTTGCCTGAAGGAAAGATGAACAAACTGCGTTCCTGCACCGCAGCAGGGGAAGAAAGCAGCAAAAAGGCCGGCTAAACGCCGGCCTTTTCGCCATATCCGTAGTCTTGCGGATGCCTATTCCGCGGGCGGCAGCGCCAGCGGCTCGGCTTCCGGAGCCGTCGGCACGATCGCCGCCTGCTGCTTCTCGCGCTCGTCGAGGATCAGCTTGTCGCGCTTGACCGCGACCTCGCGGATCCGCGCCATCGAGGCGCCGGTGCCGGCCGGGATCAGGCGGCCGACAATGACGTTCTCCTTGAGGCCTTCGAGCGGGTCGATCTTGCCGTTGACGGCAGCCTCGGTGAGCACGCGCGTGGTCTCCTGGAACGACGCCGCCGAGAAGAACGAGCGGGTCTGCAAGCTCGCCTTGGTGATGCCGAGCAGAACCGGCGTTCCCGTGGCGGGCTTCTTGCCCTCCTCCTTGGCCTTGGTGTTGAGCGCGTCGAACTCGATCTTGTCGACCTGCTCACCCGAGATCATGTCAGTGTCGCCCTGGTCGGTGACTTCGACCTTCTGCAGCATCTGACGGACAATCACCTCGATGTGCTTGTCGTTGATGAGCACGCCCTGCAACCGGTAGACCTCCTGGATTTCGTTGACCAGATAGGCAGCGAGTTCCTCGATGCCCTTGATCGCCAGGATGTCGTGCGGCGCCGGATTGCCTTCGACGATGAAATCGCCCTTTTCGACGATGTCGCCGTCCTGAAGGTGGATGTGCTTGCCCTTCGGGATCAGGTACTCCCGCGGCTCCTCGGTCTTGTCCATCGGCTCGATCGAGATGCGGCGCTTGTTCTTGTAGTCGCGGCCGAAGCGGATCGTTCCCGCGGTCTCCGCGATGATCGCCGCATCCTTCGGCTTGCGAGCCTCGAACAGTTCCGCCACCCGCGGCAGACCGCCGGTGATGTCACGCGTCTTGGCGCTCTCGGTCGAGATACGCGCCAGGATGTCGCCGGGCATCACCTTGCCGCCGACGTCGACCGACAGAATGGCGTCGACCGACAGCATGTAGCGGGCATCGCCGCCACGCGCGAGCTTCATCACCTTGCCGTCCTTGCCCTTGACCACGATGGCCGGACGCAGATCCGAACCGCCGCGCGTCGTGCGCCAGTCGATGACCACGCGCTTGGCGATACCGGTGGACTCGTCGAGCGTTTCCGAGATCGACTGGCCTTCGACCAGATCCTCGAAACCGATCGTGCCCTCGACCTCGCTCAGCACCGGGCGGGTATAGGGATCCCACTCGGCGATGCGCTGGCCGCGCTTGACCATGTCGCCTTCGTCGACGTGCATCTTCGAACCGTACTGGATACGGTGGGTTGCACGCTCGGTGCCATCGGCATCGACGATCGCAACGACCATGTTGCGCACCATCGCGATCAGGCTGCCTTCGCTGTTGCGGGCGATGGCCTTGTTCTTGATCACGATCTTGCCGTCGAAGTTCGATTCGACGAACGACTGCTCGTTGAGCTGGGCGGCGCCGCCGATGTGGAACGTGCGCATCGTCAGCTGCGTGCCGGGCTCACCGATCGACTGCGCGGCGATGACGCCGACAGCCTCACCGTGGTTGACCGGGGTGCCGCGGGCCAGGTCGCGGCCGTAGCACTTCGCGCAGATGCCGTTGATCAGCTCGCAGGTCAGTGCCGAACGGATCTTCACTTCCTGGATGCCGGCCTGCTGGATCGCGTCGACGTGGCTCTCCTCCATCAAGGTGTCGCGCTTGACGATGACCTCGTTGGTGGCAGGATCGCGCACGTCATCGCAGGCCACGCGGCCCAGGATGCGCGAGCCGAGCGAGGCGACCACGGTGCCGGCGTCGACGATGGCACGCATCTTGATGCCGAGCGTGGTGCCGCAATCGGTCTGCGTGATGATGCAGTCCTGCGCGACGTCGACCAGACGACGGGTCAGATAGCCCGAGTTCGCGGTCTTCAACGCGGTGTCCGCGAGGCCCTTGCGGGCGCCGTGGGTCGAGTTGAAGTATTCGAGCACCGACAGACCTTCCTTGAAGTTGGAAATGATCGGCGTCTCGATGATCTCACCCGACGGCTTGGCCATCAGGCCGCGCATGCCGGCAAGCTGGCGCATCTGGGCCGGCGAACCACGCGCACCGGAGTGCGCCATCATATAGATCGAGTTGATGTCGGCATCCGCACCCGCCGCCGTCTTCTTGGTGGACGAGATCTCCTTCATCATCGCCTTGGCGACTTCTTCACCGGCCTTCGACCAGGCGTCGACGACCTTGTTGTACTTCTCGCCATGGGTGATCAGGCCGTCATTGTACTGCTGCTCGAAATCCTTCGCCAGCGTACGGGTCTGGTCCACGATCTTCCACTTCGACGCCGGCACGACCATGTCGTCCTTGCCGAACGAGATGCCCGCCTTGAAGGCGTTGTAGAAGCCGAGCGCCATGATGCGATCGCAGAAGATCACCGTCTCCTTCTGACCGCAGTGACGGTAGACCTGGTCGATCACGCCGGAGATCTCGCGCTTGGTCATCAGCTTGTTGATGATGTCGTACGAGATCCTCGGGTGCTTCGGCAGCAGATTGCCGAGCATGACGCGGCCGGCGGTGGTTTCGATCCAGCGCTTCGACAGCTTGCCTTCCTCGTCCATGCCTTCCCACCGGTACTTGATCTTGGTGTGGAGGTGGATGACCTTCGAATGCAGGGCGTGCTCGAGCTCGGCCATGTCGCCGAAGATCTTGCCCTCGCCGGGCAGGCCTTCGCGCATGATCGAGACGTAGTAGAGGCCGAGCACGATATCCTGCGACGGCACGATGATCGGCTGGCCGTTCGCCGGATGCAGGATGTTGTTGGTCGACATCATCAGGACGCGCGCTTCGAGCTGCGCTTCCAGCGACAGCGGAACGTGCACGGCCATCTGGTCGCCGTCGAAGTCGGCGTTGAAGGCGGCGCAGACCAGCGGATGCAGCTGGATCGCCTTGCCTTCGATCAGCACCGGCTCGAACGCCTGGATGCCCAGGCGATGCAGCGTCGGCGCGCGGTTCAGCAGCACCGGATGCTCGCGGATCACCTCGTCGAGGATATCCCAGACCTCCGGACGCTCCTTCTCGACCAGCTTCTTGGCTTGCTTCACCGTGGTGGACAGGCCCTTGGCGTCGAGCCGCGAGTAGATGAACGGCTTGAACAGCTCGAGCGCCATCTTCTTCGGCAGGCCGCATTGATGCAGGCGCAGCTCGGGACCGACCACGATCACCGAACGGCCCGAATAGTCGACGCGCTTGCCGAGCAGGTTCTGACGGAACCGGCCCTGCTTGCCCTTCAGCATGTCGGCGAGCGACTTCAGCGGCCGCTTGTTGGCGCCCGTGATGACGCGGCCGCGGCGGCCGTTGTCGAACAGCGCGTCGACGGCCTCCTGCAGCATGCGCTTTTCATTGCGGATGATGATGTCGGGCGCACGCAGCTCCATCAGCCGCTTCAGACGGTTGTTGCGGTTGATGACGCGGCGATACAGGTCGTTGAGGTCCGAGGTCGCGAACCGGCCGCCGTCGAGCGGCACCAGCGGACGCAGGTCCGGCGGAATCACCGGCACGACCGTCATGATCATCCATTCCGGCTTGTTGCCGGAGACGCGGAAGGCCTCGACGATCTTCAGACGCTTGGCGAGCTTCTTGTGCTTGATGTCGGAGTCGGTCTCCGCCATGTCGGCACGCAGCGTCGCCTCGAGCTTCTCGAGCTCGAGCCCCTTCAGCAGCTCGCGGATCGCCTCGGCGCCGATCATGGCGGTGAAGCTGTCCTGGCCGTATTCGTCCTGCGCCTTCAGATACTCGTCTTCCGACAGCAGTTGACGGTCCTTCAGCGCGGTCAGACCCGGCTCGAGCACGACGTAGTATTCGAAATACAGGATCCGCTCGAGATCCTTCAGCGTCATGTCGAGCAAGAGGCCGATGCGCGACGGCAGCGACTTCAGGAACCAGATGTGGGCAACGGGAGCGGCCAGCTCGATATGGCCCATGCGCTCGCGCCGGACGCGCGACAGTGTCACCTCGACCGAGCACTTCTCGCAGATGATGCCCTTGTACTTCATCCGCTTGTACTTGCCGCACAAGCACTCGTAGTCCTTGATCGGCCCGAAGATGCGGGCGCAGAACAGGCCGTCACGCTCCGGCTTGAAGGTGCGGTAGTTGATGGTCTCCGGCTTCTTGATCTCGCCGTACGACCAGGACAGAATCTTCTCCGGAGACGCGATCGAAATCCGGATCTGGTCGAAGACCTGGGCCGGCGTCGTCGGATTGAAAAGATTCATAATCTCTTGATTCATGGTCTTCTCCTCGCGTGCCGGTCGTCACCGGCAGCAAATTCGAAAGTTTTATTCAGCGCGCGCCCCACTCAACGTCCGGGCGGGGCGCGAAGGCCCGGCGCTTGCGCGCCGGGCGTCGATCACGAGCGTTACTCGGCGGCTTCCGACGTCGGCGCCGGTCCCACCTTGGAATTGTGCAGGTCGACGTTGAGGCCGAGCGAGCGCATTTCCTTGACCAGCACGTTGAACGATTCCGGAATGCCGGCCTCGAAGGTGTCGTCGCCGCGCACGATCGCCTCGTACACCTTGGTACGGCCGGCGACGTCGTCCGACTTCACGGTCAGCATTTCCTGCAGCGTGTAGGCGGCGCCGTAGGCTTCCAGCGCCCAGACCTCCATTTCGCCGAAGCGCTGGCCGCCGAACTGCGCCTTGCCGCCCAGCGGCTGCTGGGTGACGAGCGAGTACGGACCGATCGAACGCGCGTGGATCTTGTCGTCCACGAGATGGTGCAGCTTGAGCATGTAGATGTAGCCCATCGTCACCTTGCGATCGAACGCATCGCCGGTGCGGCCGTCATAGACGGTCGACTGGCCGGAGGCGTCGAAGCCCGCGAGCTTCAGCATCTCCTCGATGTCGGCTTCCTTGGCGCCGTCGAACACCGGCGTTGCGATCGGCACGCCGTGGCTCAGGTTGCGGCCGAGTTCGACCAGCTCGTTGTCGTTCAGCGACTTGATGGTTTCATCCTCGCCGTAGATCTTCTTCAGGGTCTCGCGCAGCGGCTTGAGATCCTGCTTCTGATAGTAGGCGTCGATGGTCTGGCCGATGCGCTTGCCGAGGCCGGCGCAGGCCCAACCGAGATGGGTCTCGAGGATCTGGCCGACGTTCATGCGCGAAGGCACGCCGAGCGGATTGAGCACGATGTCGGCATGGGTGCCGTCCTCGAGGAACGGCATGTCCTCGATCGGCACGATCTTCGACACCACGCCCTTGTTGCCGTGACGGCCGGCCATCTTGTCGCCGGGCTGGATCTTGCGCTTCACCGCGACGAAGACCTTGACCATCTTCATCACTCCGGGCGGCAGCTCGTCGCCACGCTGCAGCTTCTCGACCTTGTCGAGGAAACGCTGCTCGAGGCCCTTCTTCGACTCGTCGTACTGCTTCCGCATGGCCTCGATCTCGGCCATCAGCTTGTCGTTCGGCGAGGCGAACAGCCACCACTGCGACTTCGGATACTCGTCGAGCACCGCGCGGGTGATCTTGGTATCCTTCTTGAAGCCCTTCGGGCCGGCGATGCCCTGGCGGTTCTCCAGGAGCTCGGCGAGGCGGTTGTAGACGTTGCGGTCCAGGATCGCCTGCTCGTCGTCGCGATCCTTGGCCAGACGCTCGATCTCTTCCCGCTCGATCGCCAGCGCACGCTCGTCCTTGTCGACGCCGTGGCGGTTGAACACGCGGACTTCCACGATGGTGCCCTGCACGCCCGGAGGCACGCGCAGCGAGGTATCGCGGACGTCGGAGGCCTTCTCGCCGAAGATGGCGCGCAGCAGCTTCTCTTCCGGCGTCATCGGGCTCTCGCCCTTCGGCGTGATCTTGCCGACCAGGATGTCGCCGGCGCGGACTTCCGCACCGATGTAGACGATACCGGCTTCGTCGAGGTTCTTCAGCGCTTCTTCCGAGACGTTCGGAATGTCGCGGGTGATTTCCTCAGGCCCGAGCTTGGTGTCGCGGGCCATCACCTCGAACTCCTCGATATGGATCGAGGTGAAGACGTCGTCCTTCACGATCCGCTCGGAGAGCAGGATCGAGTCTTCGAAGTTGTAGCCGTTCCACGGCATGAAGGCGACTAGCACGTTGCGGCCGAGCGCGAGCTCGCCGAGATCGGTCGACGGACCGTCAGCGATGATGTCGCCCTTCTTGACGATGTCGCCGACCTTCACCAGCGGACGCTGGTTGATGCAGGTCGACTGGTTGGAACGCTGGTACTTCATCAGCCGGTAGATATCGACGCCCGACTTGGTCGGATCGAGATCCTCGGTGGCGCGGATCACGACGCGGGTGGCGTCGATCTGGTCGATCACGCCCGAGCGGCGCGCGGCAATCGCCGCGCCGGAGTCACGGGCGACCACGCCTTCCATGCCGGTGCCGACGAACGGCGCCTCGGCGCGAACCAGCGGCACCGCCTGGCGCTGCATGTTCGAGCCCATCAGCGCGCGGTTGGCGTCGTCGTTCTCGAGGAACGGGATCAGCGCCGCGGCAACCGAGACCAGCTGCTTCGGCGACACGTCCATGTAGTCGACCTTGTCCGGCGTCACCGGCAGCACTTCGCCGGCGTGGCGGCAGACCACCAGATCGTCGGTGAAGCGGCCCTTGGCATCGAGCGGCACGTTGGCCTGCGCGACGCGGTAGCGGCCCTCTTCCATCGCGGACAGATAGACCACCTCGTCGGTGACCCGGCCGTCCTTGATCTTGCGATAGGGCGTCTCGACGAAGCCGTACTTGTTGACGCGCGCGAACGTCGCCAGCGAGTTGATCAGGCCGATGTTCGGACCTTCCGGCGTCTCGATCGGGCAGATACGGCCGTAATGCGTCGGATGCACGTCGCGGACTTCGAAGCCGGCACGCTCGCGGGTCAGACCGCCAGGGCCAAGCGCCGACAGGCGCCGCTTGTGGGTGATCTCCGACAGCGGGTTGGTCTGGTCCATGAACTGCGAGAGCTGCGAGGAACCGAAGAACTCGCGCACCGCGGCGGCCGCGGGCTTGGCGTTGATCAGGTCCTGCGGCATCACGGTGTCGATATCGACGCTCGACATGCGCTCCTTGATGGCGCGCTCCATGCGGAGCAGGCCGATCCGGTACTGGTTCTCCATCAGCTCGCCGACCGAGCGCACCCGGCGGTTGCCGAGGTGGTCGATGTCGTCGATCTCGCCCTTGCCGTCGCGCAGGTCGACCAGCGTCTTGATGACAGCCAGGATGTCTTCCTTGCGCAGGGTGCGGTGGGTGTCGGGCGCATCCAGCTCGAGGCGCATGTTCATCTTGACGCGGCCGACCGCGGAAAGGTCGTAGCGCTCGGCATCGAAGAACAGCGACTGGAACATCGCCTGCGCCGAATCCAGCGTCGGCGGCTCGCCCGGACGCATCACGCGGTAGATGTCGAACAGCGCGTCCTCGCGCGTCATGTTCTTGTCGGCCGCCAGCGTGTTGCGGATGTAGGCGCCGACATTGACGTGGTCGATGTCGAGCAGCGGCAGGTCCTTATAGCCCTGCTCGTTGAGCACCTTGAGCGACTTCTCGGTGATCTCCTCGCCGGCCTCGGCGTAGATCTCGCCGGTCTTCGGGTTGACGAGGTCCTCGGCAAGATAGTTGCCGACGAGTTCCTCGTCCGACATCCGCAGCGCCTTGAGGCCCTTCTCCTGGAGCTGGCGCGCCTGGCGCACGGTCAGCTTCTTGCCGGCCTCGAGCACCACCTTGCCGGTGTCGGCGTCGATCAGGTCGTTGACGGTCGAATAGCCGCGGAAGCGGTTGGCATCGAACGGCACGCGCCATCCGTCCTTGGTCCGCTTGTAGGTGATCTTCTTGTAGAAGGTCGACAGGATCTGCTCGCCGTCGAGACCGAGCGCGTACATCAGCGAGGTCACGGGGATCTTGCGGCGGCGGTCGATGCGCGCGAACACGATGTCCTTGGCGTCGAACTCGATGTCGAGCCAGGAACCGCGATACGGAATCACGCGCGCGGCAAACAACAGCTTGCCGGACGAATGGGTCTTGCCCTTGTCGTGGTCGAAGAACACGCCGGGCGAGCGGTGCATCTGCGAGACGATGACGCGCTCGGTGCCGTTGACGACGAAGGTGCCGTTCATCGTCATGAGCGGGATATCGCCCATGTAGACGTCCTGCTCCTTGATGTCCTTGACCGACTTGGCGCCGGTTTCCTCGTCGATATCGAACACGATCAGGCGCAGCGTCACCTTGAGCGGCGCAGCGAAGGTCATGCCGCGCTGGCGGCACTCGTCGACGTCGTATTTCGGCTGTTCGAACTCGTAGCGGACGAATTCCAGCATCGAGGTGCCGGAGAAGTCCGAGATCGGGAACACCGAGCGGAACACCGCCTGCAGGCCCTCATCGAGGCGACCGCCGGCCGGCTCGTCAACCATCAGGAACTGGTCATAGGACGCCTTCTGAACCTCGATGAGGTTCGGCATCTCGGCGACTTCCTTGATGTGACCGAAAAACTTGCGTACGCGTTTGCGACCGGTGAATGTCTGCTGCGCCATCGTGGCCTCTCATTTTCGTCGCCTTTGTGGGGCGAACCTTCCGGGAGCGACTGCCATCGGCCCCGGGTTGAATTTCGAATCGTCCCGAAGGAACGAAGCGCAAAGTCAGGAATTAAATCCCCGGCCCGGCCCCCATTGCCTCCAAAACGCAAAACGACGCGCGGGGCGCATCACTGCACCCGCTCGTCCAAACGCTCCGCTTTACGGACTGAAAAAGCCCGAAATCTGACTGTCTCCCAACGGCTTCCGCCAGGGACCCTGCCGCCCCCGCCGCCTACCGTGTTTTTCCGCTGCCAACCCGATATGGGATGGCAATAAAGGAGATTCGAGGGTTAAGTCCACGGATCCCCACACTTTTTTGTGTCCGGCGCGCCACGCGACAACCTGTCGCACGCCGTTTGCATGGCCCGGGAGCGCCCGAGGCGCTCCCGGATTGCGCATTACTTGAGCTCGACCTTGGCGCCAGCCTTCTCGAGCTGGGCCTTGATCTTGTCGGCTTCTTCCTTGTTGACGCCTTCCTTGACGGGCTTCGGAGCGCCTTCGACGAGGTCCTTGGCTTCCTTCAGGCCCAGGCCGGTGATGGCGCGGACTTCCTTGATGACTTCGATCTTCTTGTCGCCGGCAGCAGCCAGCACGATGGTGAAGTCGGTCTTCTCTTCAGCCGGAGCAGCGGCACCGCCACCACCTGCAGCCGGGCCGGCCACCGCGACGGCGGCAGCGGCGGACACGCCCCACTTTTCTTCGAGGAGCTTGGCGAGTTCGGCCGCTTCGAGCACGGTGAGGCTCGAGAGGTCGTCAACGATTTTCTGCAGATCAGCCATTGTTCAGTTCCTTAAACGTTTGGTTCGAACCAGGTTTGAGATTAGCGAAGGGGTCAGGCCGCTTCGCCCTTTGAGGCATGAGCCTGAATGACGCGTGCGAGCTTGGCCGCGGGCGCGTTGGAGAGCTGAGCAAGCTTGGTCGCCGGCGCCACGATGAGGCCAACGATCTTGCCGCGCAGTTCGTCGAGCGACGGCAGTGAGGCGAGCGCCTTCACGCTGTCGACATTCAGGACGGTTTTACCCATCGAGCCGCCGAGGATGACGAACTTCTCGTTCGCCTTGGCGAATTCGATGGCAACCTTTGGCGCCGCAACCGGATCGTTCGAGGTAGCGATCACGGTCGGCCCCTTCAGCAGGGAGCCGATGGCAGCGACGTCAGTGCCTTCAAGAGCAATTTTGGCGAGACGGTTCTTCGAGACCTTCACCGACGCGCCCGCCTGCTTCATCTGCATGCGCAGCTTCTGCATCTGGGCCACGGTGAGGCCGGAATAGTGAGCAACGATCGCAACCGACGTGGTCTTGAAGACCTCGTTAAGTTGTTCGACCGACTCTTTTTTTGCCGCTCGTTCCACAGCAAGCTCTTTCCGGTTGGCGGCCTTTCCGCGAAGGTCGGGACCGCCGGGTTGCACCCATCGTCCCGCCCTAAACCTGATCCGCAAGGCGCAAGACCCTTCGGACATGCCGGGCAAGACGACATCTAGAAGCCTGCCCTCCCAGAGCCTTGCGGCCATGGGCTGTCGAGGTTCGAACCAAACCAGCTTCCCAGCCGCGACTGGTCGCGACGTGGAGCGCATAATCCGGTCTTCACCCGTCTATGCAGGCCATGCGATTAAGCCGTTGAAAACACGAAGTTCTCGCGGGCGCCTGCAGTCTTGGACAGGATCGAGGCACTTCAGCATGCTGAAGGCCCCTGCTCTCATTCCTCAGGAGGCGACGGGTCTCCTTCCTTTCGAGCATCCTTGCGGGCATGCGGAAAGGAATGATCTCCTATCATCTCAGGTTTTCGGAATGCGAGCACGGACATGCCAGCAAGTGCCAGCACGCCCGGAAGGCGCTATGTAGCCGGTCCTGCCTTGCTTGCCAAGAGCAAATATTGGACCAATTTCATAGAGCGGTTGGGAACCGGTTCGGAGGCCGCAACCGCCGGTCGCTCAGCTGCCGCCCACCTTATATGGCAGCGGCTTGCCGGCAAAGAACGCGTCGAGATTGGCGAGCACGCAGTCCTGCATCGCGACGTGCGATTCCAGGGTATGGCCGCCGAGATGCGGCGACAGCACGACATTCGGCAACGCCGTCAGCGCGCCCGGCGGATGCGGCTCCCTGGCGAACACGTCGAGGCCGGCGCCCGCGATCACCCCGTCGGTCAGTGCGGCGACCAGCGCGGTCTCGTCGATGACGGACCCGCGCGAGATGTTGACGACAAAGCCGTCGCGGCCGAGCCGGCGCAGGATGTCGGCATTGACCGCATGCTCGGTCTCGGCGCCGGCGCGCACGGCGACCATCAGCAAGCTGCACCAATCGGCCAGCGCCTCCAGCGACGGCAAGTATTGATAGGGCACGTCATGCTTCGAGCGGCTGAAATAGCCGACCTCGGTCTCGAACGCGGCAACGCGGGCGGCGATCTTGCGGCCGATCTCGCCCATGCCATAGACGCCGACCTTGCGGCCGCGCATGCCCGCCTGCGGCCGCATCATCGGCGACGGCTTTGCACCGGCCCAGTCGCCGCTGCGGACATAATTGTCAGCCACCAAGAGCCGCCGCACCGACGCCAGCATCAAGGTGACCGCCGTGTCGGCAACCGACGCCGCATTGGCACCCGGACTGTGGCCGACCGCGATGCCGCGGCTGGCGGCCGCGGCGAGGTCGACGCCGTCATAGCCGGTGCCGTAGCAGACGATCGCGCCGAGCTTCGGCAGCATGTCCATGGTCTCGCCTCGGAGCGCGGTGCCGCCCGCGGTGATCATGGCCCTGACGTCGGCGAGCTCGCTCGGCGGGAATGCTTCGTCCGGCCGCTTGCCCGCCGCATTGAGGAGCTCATAGCGCTCGCCGAAGCGGATCAGCTGGGCTTTGGGAAAGCGCGAATAGACCAGGACCTTATCGGGCATTGTTGTTGTTTCCTGCGAGAGGCTTCAGATCTTGTCTTGACGCGTTTTCTTCACGCGAACCGGAAGCCACTTCGCTCGAAAACGCCTTGGCAAAACAAAACGCCTTGGCAAAACAAACGCCTTGGCAAAAACAAAGGGCGGAACCGGTTGCCCGATCCCGCCCCTCTTTGTCTCGTCACGCTCAAAGGCCTCAGCCGAGGATCGTGCCCGGCTCGACCTTCACGCCCGGGCCCATGGTGGAGGACACCGCCACGCGCTGGATGTAGGTGCCCTTGGAACCCGCCGGCTTCGCCTTGGAGACCGCGTCGGCCAGCGCCTTGACGTTCTCGACCAGCTTGTCCTCGGAGAACGAGGCCTTGCCGATGCCGGCCTGCACGATGCCGGCCTTCTCGACGCGGAACTCGACCGAGCCGCCCTTGGCGCCCTTCACGGCGTTGGCGACGTCCATGGTCACGGTGCCGATCTTCGGGTTCGGCATCATGCCGCGCGGACCGAGCACCTTACCGAGGCGGCCGACCAGCGGCATCATGTCGGGGGTAGCGATACAACGATCGAAATCGATCGCACCGCCCTGCACCTTCTCGACCAGGTCTTCGGCACCGACGACGTCGGCCCCGGCGGCCTTGGCTTCCTCAGCCTTGGCGCCGCGCGCGAACACGCCGACGCGCAGCGTGCGGCCGGTGCCGTTCGGCAGGTTGACGACGCCGCGGACCATCTGGTCGGCGTGGCGCGGGTCGACGCCGAGATTGATCGCGATCTCGATCGTCTCGTCGAACTTCGACTTGGCGCGCTCCTTGACCATCTTGATGGCGTCCGCGAGCGGGTAGAGCTTCTCGCGATCGACGCCCTCGCGGGCCTTCTTCAAACGCTTTCCGATTGCCATGGCCCGTTACCCCGCAACTTCCAGACCCATCGAACGGGCAGAGCCCTCGACCATCTTCATGGCCGATTCGATGGTGTCGCAATTCAAGTCCTTCATCTTCTTCTCGGCGATCTCGCGCACCTGCGCCTTGGTCACCTTGCCGGCCTTGTCGCGGCCCGGCGCCTTCGATCCGGACTGGATCTTGGCGGCCTGCTTGAGGAAGTAGGACATCGGAGGGGTCTTCATCTCGAAGGTGAAGGACCGGTCCGCATAGATGGTGATGATCACCGGGATCGGGGTGTTCTTCTCTTCCTTCTGGGTCTGGGCGTTAAACGCCTTGCAGAACTCCATGATGTTCAGACCGCGCTGACCAAGCGCGGGACCGATCGGGGGCGAGGGATTCGCCGCACCGGCCGGGACCTGAAGCTTCAGGTATCCGGTCACTTTCTTTGCCATATATCACTCCTGTTGTGCCGGACGGGGCCGGCGGTTTCAGGTTCCGTGGTCCGGTTGAAGGGGCTGGCGACCGCCTCCTCCCTCCCACGGCCTCTCACTTGACGCGGGGCATATACCCCACGCCGTCCGGTCAGACCACCTTTTCGACCTGACCGAATTCCAGTTCCACGGGGGTCGCGCGGCCGAAGATCGACACCGCGACCTTCACCCGCGAGCGCGCCTCGTCAATTTCTTCCACCACGCCCGAGAACGAGGCGAACGGGCCGTCGGCCACGCGCACGTTCTCGCCGATTTCGAACGACACCGACGCCTTCGGACGCTCCACGCCCTCCTGCACCTGGTGCAGGATCCGCATCGCTTCCGCTTCCGAGATCGGCATCGGCTTGTTTTCCGCGCCGAGGAAGCCGGTCACCTTCGGGGTGTTCTTGATCAGATGGAACGCCTCGTCGGTCAGCTTCATCTTCACTAGCACATAGCCCGGGAAGAACTTGCGCTCGGCGTCGATCTTGCGGCCGCGGCGCACCTCGGTGACCTTCTCGGTCGGCACCAGCACCTGCTCGAACAGCTCTTCCAGCCCGCGCTGCTTGGCCTGCTCGCGGATCGATTCCGCGACCTTCTTCTCGAAGTTGGAATAGGCGTGAACGATGTACCAGCGCTTGTCCATCAATTGAGTTCCCATGCTCATCAGTGGATGCCCAGTATCAGGGTAATCAGATAGCGGATGATCTGATCTGCGGCGAAGAAGAAGACCGAGGCCAGCGCCACCATCACGAACACCATGATCGTGGTGATGGTCGTCTCGCGGCGCGTCGGCCAGGTGACCTTGGCGGTCTCCGAGCGCACTTCCTGCAGGAATTTGAACGGGCTGAAAGCCATCGTGAGATCCGCGTCCGTCTCCGGACGATTGCAACGTTTCAAGGAATCCGAACGGCCGACCTTGCGGACCCAGCCCTCGTTTGGAAGGTTGAGCCGATAAACGAGCTCGAATGTTCGGGGAATTAGGCCGCGCCGGATATCCGCCATCAAAGCGGGCCGGCTGCGAGTGGGCGGTATCTACTGCGAGACCGGCCAAACGTCAAGGTCGGCAGGGTCGCGGCCGGCCCCGGCCAGGCTCAGGCCGATCGGGCGTTGGCCTCTCCAAATCAAGGGCTTAGCCGGCAGCCGGCAGCAGGGCGACGCGTCCGTCGCACATCGCAGCCGCTGTCCGGCCTGCTCTAGGCCAGGACAGACGTCGGCGGCAGCAGCATCGAGACCAGCAATCCGCTCGGCGCGCCGGGTTTCAAAGCGATGCTGCCGCCATGCCGTTTGACGATATCCTGGGCGATCGACAGGCCCAGCCCAAAGCCGCCGCTGTCCTGGCGTGCGCTGTCGCCCTTGAAGAACGGCTTGAACACCTTGTCGTGCAGCGCCAGCGGGATGCCGGGACCGTCGTCGGCCACCGCGATCTCGATATGGTCGGCCTCGGCGAGACGGAGCGTCACCGCGACGAGGCTGCCGTGCTTGACTGCATTCTCCACGATGTTGGTGACGGCGCGCGACAGCGCGCGGGGCCGGCAGACGTAGGGCAGCCGCGCGGGCCCGGCATACGATACCGCATGGCCCGTATCGGCGAAGTCCGAGCAGATCGTCTGCAGAAAGCTCGGAAGGTCGATGCACGATGCCGCCTCGGTGCGGGCGTCCTCGCGCAGATAGTCCAGCGTCTCGTTGATCATGCGCGTCATTTTGCCGATATCGCCCAGCATCGCCGTGCGCAGGGTATCTTCGCGCACGCGCTCGGAGCGCAACCTGAGCCGCGTCAGCGGCGTCCGCAGGTCATGGCTGATCGCCGCCAGCATGCGGGTGCGGTCGTCGAGCAGCGCAGCGATACGGGTGCGCATGTCATTCAGCGCGTCGGTGACCTGGGCGATTTCACGCGGCCCACGCCGGCGCAGTACCTCGGGAGCCCGCGGCGAGCGGCCGAACGAGGTCGCTGCGCGTGCCACTTCCGCCAGCGGAGCGATCACCCAGCGCACCGCGTAGACCGACAGCAGCAGCATGGATATCAGCACGACGATCGTCCCTCCGGCCACGGGGCGGAGCAACGTCGGCCAAAGGCCGCCCCTGACCGCAACGTCGGCCATCAACGCGTAGCCATCGTCGAGCCGTACGATCACCTGTGAGGACGAGCCTGCCGGATGGCGCAGTTCCTCCATCAACTCAATGCCGGGCTCGGCAGCCAGTTGCCGGAACGCTCGCATGGAAAACGACCGCGTTTCCGCGGCTGTTCGCGGCACCAGCTCGCCCAAGGAGACTCGCCTGACGTCGAGACCGCCACGCCTTGCGGCGGCCAGCAGTTCATCCGCGTCTACTGACGTCCTGGTGGAGCGTACAAGCTGGGTGAGCTCCGCAACCCGCCCTGCCAGAAATTTCTGCGTATCGGTGATCGAGGGAGAATCGAACAAGAAGATGATGGTCACCGCCGCGAGCATGATGCCGATCAGCTCCGAAAGCGCCACCAGGCTCATCAGTTGCGCCGCGACGCTGCGCGGGATCAGCCGCTGCGCCCATCCCATCAGATTTGCTCGACCGCAGGCGTGAACAGGTAACCGCCGAGCCGCACCGTCTTGATCATCGAACGGTCCTTCGGATCCGGCTCGATCTTCTGCCGGATGCGGCTGATATGGACGTCGACGCTGCGCTCGACCGATGCGATCAGGCCGCCGAAGGCCTGCTCGATCAGCTGCTCGCGCGACAGCACCTGGCCGGGATTGCGGCAGAACGCCAGCAGCAGATCGAACTCGGCTCCGGTGAGCGTGATGCGGACGCCGGCCGGGTCGTGCAGCTCGCGGGTGGTCGGGTTGATGCGCCATCCGGCGAAGGTCAAAGGACGCGGCCGGGAGCGCGCCGCCACGCCGCTCTCGACCCGGCGCAACAGCGCGCGGATGCGGGCCACCAGCTCGCGCGAATTGAACGGCTTGGTGACGTAGTCGTCGGCACCAAGCTCGAGGCCAAGGATGCGGTCGATGTCCTCGCCCCGCGCCGTCACCATGATGATCGGGATCGAGGACGACATGCGCAGGCGCCGGCAGATGCTCAGTCCATCCTCGCCCGGCAGCATCACGTCGAGCACGATGAGATCGAAGTTCTCGCGCTTGAGCAGCGCATCCATCTCGACGGCCGAACCGACCAGCACCGGCCTGAAGCCGTTGTCCTGCAGCACCTCGGCCAGCATGCGCGCAATATCGGCGTCGTCCTCGACGCAGAGAATCCGCGCGTTGGTGACGGGCAGGGTCACGAAGTCATCTTCCAGGATTTGCATCACGGCATTTTAGAGGCATCTGCCGCAAATCCGCAGCCCCGCAAATATAGCGTTTTGTTAAGCCTGCACGGCCAAATGTGGCTCAAATAGGTCGCGCGGTTTCGCGGTCTATAACTGACTTAACATCTCTTAATCCCGCCCTCGGCCGCCAAACCCTATCGTCACACGCGATCGTTTCCGGGGTGAGCGGTCGCTCGAGGGGTGAGATGAAAATCAAGATTCGACCGGACTCTGCTGCTGTCGCGCAGGGCACGGATCAGGTTTGGCTCGATCGCCGGTACAATCGGCCATCCGCGCTCGCCGGAGCCGCCGTTGCGGTCGCGTTGTTATCAGGCTGCGCCAGCGCGCCGATGACCAGAGGCGGATCACTGGCGTCCTACGACAGGCTGACCCCGTCGAACGGACTGCTGGCGAAATCGCTGGTTCACGTCAACAAGGACAGCGTGCTTGCCGCCAAAACCGTGCGGATCGTACCGACGACCTTCTCGCAGTCCGCCTCGCCGGCGCTGTCGCAGGAGCAGCGGCGCCTGGTCGCCAACGCGATCGACCGTACGCTCTGCGTCGGCCTCAGCGATCGACTCGAAGTCGTGGCTCCCGATCAACCGGCGGATCTGACCGCGCACGCGCTCGTCACCCAGGCCGCGACCACCGACGAAGTCGCCGCAGGCGCCTCCAGGGTGGTGAGCTTCCTGCCGACCGCGCTCGGCGCAGGCGTACCGATACCGGTGCCGCGATTACCGATCGGTCTCGGCAGCCTGACAGTCGAGGCCGAGGTGCGCGATCCGGCCAGCCGCGAACAAGCGGCGATGATCTGGGCCCGCGGCGCGAATTCATTCACCAACTCGCCGAGGGTTTCCAGCGTCGCGGACGCCTACGATCTCGCCTCCTCCTTCAGCGACGATTTCAGCAGGCTCGTCGTCACCGGCGCCACGCCATTCGGAAAGCCGCCGGAGCTGCCATCGTTCGACAAGATCGGCGCCAATCTCGGCGGCAAGCCGAAATACGCTGCCTGCGAGGCCTACGGTCGCAATCCCGGCTTGATCGGCATGGCAGCCGGGAGACTTGGCTTGCCGCCGGAGTGGTCCGACAAGGCGCCGGAGACGGCAGGCCAATGAACGATGCCGCCAACGACTGACCGGATCGTTTGCAGCAGCAGGACAATTCAAGAGACCTGAGGAATCGAAGACGCCGTGGACGGCGGCTGCCCGCTGATCGAGCAGTCGAAAATGATCATGGCCGGGGTCCGGGACATCTGCCAAGGCATTCAAATTGTTGGCTAAAAGCTGGCAGGAGTGGCAGGGCTCGAACCTGCGACCCCCGGTTTTGGAGACCGGTGCTCTACCAATTGAGCTACACTCCTGCAGGGAACCGGCGTCGCCGCCGGTTCGCGCCGTTTCAAGCACAGGGCATGGCCGGTTTGCAAGGGCGAAGCGCTGAAGCTTCTGTTCATTGCAAAACTTCTGCGCCAGACTTCGGCGATCAACTCGCGTCGGCACCTCGCCGCAAGAATCAAGAACCAGGGAGAGACCATGAACGCCCAGACCGCCGCCAAGCACGCAAGCCCAACCACCCCCTCCCTTCCCCTCGCCAAGCCCGAATCGATCGGACTGTCGAGCGCGCGGCTGCAGGCGATGTCCGACACCTTCAAGCGCGAGGTCGACAAGGGAACCGCGCCCGGCTTCACCGTGCTGGTGGCCCGCCGCGGCCAGATCGGCTGGTTCGACGCGATCGGCCGGCAAAGCCCGACCACCGCTGCGCCGATGACGCATGACTCGATCTTCCGCATCTTCTCGATGACCAAGCCGATCGTCTCGGTCGGCATCATGCAGCTCTTGGAGGATGGCCACTTCCTGCTCAACGATCCCGTCGCGAAGCTCATCCCCGAATTCGCCGAGACCAAGGTCGGCGTCGAGCATAACGGCAAGCTCGAGCTCGTCCCGGTCCAGCGGCAGATGACGATCCAGGACCTGCTGCGCCACACCTCGGGTTTGACGTATGACCACACCGGCAACGGCCCGGTGCAGGACCTCTACAAGCAGTCGCGGTTGCGCAGCCGCAAGATCACCAATGCCGAGCACGCCACCATGCTCGCCGCCATGCCGCTGGTCTGCCAGCCCGGCGCCGAGTGGAATTACAGCCGCTCCACCGACATCCTTGGCCGCATCATCGAGGTCGTCAGCGGGAAGACGCTCGCCGCGTTCCTCACTGAGCGCATCCTCGCGCCGCTGCAAATGAACGAGACCGCCTTCCACACCGCCGAGGCCAATGCCGGCCGGCTCGCCGAGGCCTTTGCCAACGATCCCTGGACCAATGAGAAGGTGCAGCTGTTCAACATGCTGGAAAAACCGGCGATGGAATCCGGCGGCGGTGGGCTGGTGTCGACCACGATGGACTATGCCCGCTTCGCGCAGATGCTGCTCAATGGCGGCACGCTCGACGGCACCAGGATCATCGGCCGCAAGACGCTCGCCTTGATGGCGTCCGATCACCTCGGCGCCGGCGTCAAGGTCCAGGGCACGCTGGTGTCGCCCGGCCACAGCTTCGGTCTCGGCTTCGCCGTCCGCACCCAGCAGGGCATCGCGCCGTTCTCCGGTTCGGTCGGTCAATATTTCTGGAGCGGCATGGCCGGCACGTTCTTCTGGGTCGATCCGAGCGAAGACCTGATCGCGGTCTTCATGATGCAGGGCCCGGGCCAGCGCGAATACACCCGCTCGCTGGTGCGGAACGGGGTGTACGCGGCGGTGGAGTGAGGCGGGCACGCCGCCCTCCACGTCCAACACTGCCATGCCCCGCGCAGGCGGGGCATCCAGTACGCCGCGGCCCATCGGCTCAACAACGACTGCCTCTGGAATACTGGATCACCCGCTTTCGCGGGTGATGACAAATGAATGTGTGGCGCACGTTGCGCACTCGCTGGCGTCAGCTGATGGTCGCGCCGCCGTCGATCACCACGGTCTGGCCGGTCATGAAGTCGCCGGCGCGCGAGCCCATGAAGACGGCGGCGCCGGCGATCTCGTCGGGCACGCCGATGCGCAGCAGCGGCGAGCGCGCGGTCGAGGCCTTCAGATTGTCCGGATTGTCCCACAGCGCCTTTGCGAAATCGGTCTTGATCAGGCCGGGTGCGATGCAGTTCACGCGGATGTTGTGCTTGCCGTATTCGCAGGCGAGGTTGCGCGCGAGCTGCATGTCGGCGGCCTTCGAGATCGCGTAGGCGCCGAGGATGGTCGAACCCTTTAGCCCGCCGATCGAGGACACGATGATGATGGAGCCGTCCTTGCGCTCGATCATCTGCGGCACCACCATCGAGATCAGCCAGTTGTTGGCGACGATGTTGTTGTCGAGGATTTTTCGGAACTGATCGTCGGAGATGCCGGCGAGCGGGCCATAGTAAGGATTGGATGCCGCGTTGCAGACCAGCACGTCGATCTTGCCGAAGGCGCGGTTGCTCTCATCGACCAGGTTCTGCAGATTTTCCTTCGACGAGATGTTGGCGGCGATCGCAACCGCGGTGCCCTTGCCGTAGCTGTCGTTGATCTCGCTCGCCACCTGTTCGCAGACGTCGGCCTTGCGCGAGGAGATCACGACCTTGGCGCCGTGCTCGGCCATCCGCTCGGCGATCGCGCGTCCGATGCCGCGCGTCGAACCGGTGATGACGGCGACTTTTCCCTTCATGTCGAACAAGGTCATGGTTTTCTCCCTGATGTAAGGTGTTTGAATTCAGCGCTGAGCTTAAGCAGCGTTGTCGTGTTGCGATAGGTCATCACGCAAGCTTGCTCGCCGTCCGCACCTCGGGTCCGGACGGCTGATGCATCGCGGCGTGCCGGGGATCGGCGATCCAGGGCTGCTGGTTGACCATCGGCAGCCGCCAGGTCGACACGTTGGGCGCGGCGATGTGGTCGAGCCGCGTCACCGAGACATTGTCGATGTCGAACGACAGGCCGCGGTCCGGCTGGCCACCCAGCGCAAGCCCGACCGCGGCCCGGATCACGCCGCCATGGCCGACCGCGATGATGTCCTTGCCGGCCTGCGCGGCCGTGATCCGCACGATGGTACGGCAGACACGGGTGTAGAGATCCATGAAACTCTCGCCGCCCGGCGCCGGCTCGTTGACGTCGGCGAACCAGAGGTTGCCCGGCGGACGACTGGCGAGGAAGGCGGCGCGGTTCATGCCCTGCCAGCGGCCGAGATGCAGCTCGGCGAAGTCGCGTTCCTGCGTCATGCTGTCGGGCTTCGGATAACCGGGCAGCCCAGATTGCATCAGCGGTCTTGTGCGTGCGCTTCAGATTGCTCGAATACCACACGGCATTGCGCGGCAGCATCTTGGCGACCGCCTCGAACACTTCGACATCGCCGGTGTCGCAGTCGATATCCTCCTGCCCGTAGATGTTGCCGCCGTCGCTGCGCACCGGCGCGTGGCGAACCCACCACCACCGCGTCACCGTCACGTCAGGCTTCTCTGGATTGGACATCGGATGAGCCCTTCAATAGTGTCCCGTCACGCTGTACGTCACGCCGCACATCGTCTCAAGTGCATCGGACGTTTGAAATTTTGTTTGAATTCCGTCGCGCGGCAGGCGCACGGAAGATCACGTGAACAGGGAGAAACCAATGGGCCGCCTCGAAGGCAAATCCGTCATCATCACCGGCGCAGGCAGCGGCATCGGCCGTGCGGCGTCGCTGCTGTTCACCAGGGAAGGCGCCAAGCTGATTGCGGTCGATCGCACCGACGGCGTCAACGAAACCGCAAAGCTGGTGCGCGACGCCGGCGGCATCGTCGAAGCGGTCACTGCGGATGCCGGTTCGGAGAGCGACGTGAAGGCCTTCATCGAGAAGGCGGTCTCGACATACGGCAAGCTCGATGCGATCTGGGCCAATGCCGGCGTCAGCGGCGGCCTCGTGCCGCTCGCCGACCAGACGCCGGAACATTGGCAGGAAGTGCTGCGCGTCAACCTGATCGGCCCGTTCCTTGCGATCAAGCACTCGATCCCGCACATGACCAGGCAGGGCCACGGCTCGATCGTCTGCACCGCCTCGGTCGCGGGCCTGAAGGCCGGCGCCAGCGGACATCCCTACGGCGCGAGTAAGGCCGGCGTCATCAGTCTCGTGCAGACCACCGCCTACTCGCTCTCCGGCACCGGCGTGCGCATCAACGCGATCTGTCCGGGCCTGATCGAGACCGGCATGACCAAGCCGGTGTTCGATCGTGCCAAGGAGCGCGGCACCCAGGACAAGATCGGCCAGCTCAATCCGCTGAAGCGCCCCGGCCAGCCGCACGAGCTCGCCGCGATGGGATTGTTCCTGGCAAGCGACGAAGCATCCTACGTCAACGGCCAGGCGATCCCGGTCGACGGCGGCCTCACCGCCTCGATGCCGTATACGGGCAAGCCGATTTAGCGACGGAAATCTCGAAGTCCTCGTCCGTGATCGCGCTGCATACACCATCGTCGTCCCGGCCTAGTGCGCAATTGCGCACGGGGGCCGGGACCCATAACCACCGCATTCCGTTGTGAACGAGATTGTGGCCCCAGCGTCGCACAACAATTCGCTTTTGGGGTAATGGGTCCCGGCCTTCGCCGGGACGACGATGAGGATCAGTCTCGATTCAATTGCCACACTTTCGGTGTCATCACCCGGCTTGACCGGGTGATCCAGTATTCCAGAGACGGCGGTGCTTGAGCCGAGAAGCCGTGGCGTACTGGATCGCCCGGTCGAGCCGGGCGATGACAGTAGTGGTGGGGATATAGCTTCGCATTCTCGCGACATGATTTGTCCGAGCTTTGCTCTTTCGTTTCGCCCTCTCATCAATGAGGGCGCAGGGAAAGCCGGGTGCCGATCGCACCCATGGGCCCCGAGCAATGGGGTAGAAAGCTCGGGGGTAGGACCACAGGTGTAACCGGAAACAACCCGGCTTTCCCTGCGCGATGGGTTACGGCTTATACGTGCTCTCCCCGGCGAGACTTGGCTTTGTTGTCACCGTCTTCGCGACGCGCATCTGCGCAATCGGAAGAGACACCTACCGCTAGGGCGTCAGGCCTGCACGACTTCACCGTCCGCCTCATGCGCGTTCGTCAACTGCGCAATCGGCGTCCACCGCATCTCGACCCGCGTTCGTGACGACCGCGAAGCGCCCCTCGTGTCGGGTGAGACAGCGAATTCATACACTGAGTTGTTCTTCGGATAAAGCGAAATATTTTTGTGCGCGCGGATTGACAGGTTTTGCTGAGTTGCCCGTCGTGTCGAATGGGCAACACCGGTCCGACTTCGCAGGACAATCACGATCGCCCTGCAACGCCCCGGCCCGGATATTGCTTTGCCCCGGCAGTCAAACCAGCTGTTATACTTCGCTGGCAAGATCTCCCGTAGATCCACAATCCCGGCAAACGAACAGGCAATGCAAAATCAACGTTCCGACCGTATCCGCAAGCTATTGGCCGACCTCGTCGCCTTCGACACCATCAGCGACCGCAGCAACCTGCCCCTGATCGACTACATCGAGCGCTATCTCGCTTCGCTTGGCGTCGGCAGCCAGCGCATTGTCGATGACACCGGACAGAAGTCCTCGCTGTGGGTCACGGTCGGCCCCGAGGACAAGGCCGGGCTCGCGCTGTCGGGGCACACCGATGTCGTGCCGGTCGCGGGACAGGACTGGAGCCACGACCCGTTTGAGCTGGTCGAGCGCGACGGCCGGCTGTACGGCCGCGGCACCACCGACATGAAGGGCTTCGTCGCGGTCTGTCTCGCGATGGTTCCGGAAATGCTCGCGGCCGACCTGAAGACGCCGATCAATCTTGCGATCTCCTATGACGAGGAGATCGGCTGCGTCGGCGTGCGCCCGATGCTGCGCGAGGTCGCGCGCAAGCCGATCCGGCCGCTCGGCTGCTTCGTCGGGGAACCGACCCAGATGCAGGTGATCATCGGACACAAGGGCAAGCACGGCGTGCGCGCCACCTTCCGCGGGCTCGCCCGCCACTCCTCGATCGCGCCCGACGGCGTCAATGCGATCGAATATGCCGCCGACCTGATCACCGAAATCCGCCGCCGCGCCGAACAGCTCGCGGCCAAGCGCGAGCGCGACAGTCTGTACGACGTGCCGCATTCCACCCTGCTGACCAGCGTCGTGCATGGCGGCGCCGCGCTGAACATCGTGCCCGATCGCTGCGCGGTGGACTTCGAATGCCGCGGCATCGGCATCACCGAGTCGCGCGAGGTCACCGATGCGATCGTCGCCTGGGCCAAGGCCGAGATCGAGCCGAAGATGCGCGCGCGGCACCCGGACTGCGGCATCGACTTCGAGGAGATCCTCGATTACCCCGCGCTCGACACCGCGGCCGACGCGCCGATCGTCACCCTCGCCAAGCAGTTTGCCGGCCGCAACGACCACGCCAAGGTTGCCTTCGGCACCGAGGCGAGCCTGTTCGTCAGCATGGCCGACGTGCCGTCGGTCGTGGTCGGCCCCGGCTCGATCGCACAGGCACATACGCCGGATGAGTTCATCGAGATGTCGCAACTCGAGGCCTGCGGAGATTTCGTCGCCCGGCTGATCGCGCATTGCGCGAAGTGAGGCTAAACGTGTAGGGCGGATTAGCCGAAGGCGTAATCCGCCATCGTCACACACAGGCAGGCGGCGGATTACGCTTCGCTAACCGCCCTACAAAGCTACGGGCTTGGCGTCATGAGTTGGAATCAATCGGAAGTGCTCGAAGCACGTAGGCTCATTGTTGAGACCGCTAGGAGCATCCTGGCGGGCGAGACAACCGCAATCGAGGGAGCGAGGTCGATCGTAAGGTCCTGTTCCAGGGCGAAGCTGGAGAACGATCCCGACATTGTACCTTTTATCGCAATTGAATCGGAGACCGAGACTCTGCCGCTCGGTGGCGATCGACAGTACTTGCAGGCGAAAGCACTCGCCGATCTGGAGCCGGAGATCGAAAAAGCCCAGCCTTGGGCGCGTGGCATCGCGACAGCGCGTTGCCAGAACCTTGTGAACCGCGAGGCCCTGCTGCTGCGTTGGCCAGATTAGCAGGCTGGGTAGAGCGAAGCGAAACCCATCGTCTCACCGCGACACGATGCTAACGGCGTGATGGGTTTCGCTGCGCTCCACCCATCCTACGCACTGTGCGAAATGATGCCGAGCCCTATGCACTCTCCGGATACCCCAAGATTGTCTTGAGCAGTCTGGGAAAGCGCGCGTTGATGTCGGCTTCACGCACCACATTGCGGTGCTCGACGCCTTTTTTCGTGGTTCGAATCAAGCCGGCTTCCCGCAAGACACGGAAATGGTTTGACAGCGTCGATTTGGCCATGTCGGGACACGGGGCCGCCGCCGTACAAGACATGCAATCGTTCTGTTCAAGCAGGCTTCTGACAATTCTCCGCCGCATCGGGTCCGCGAGCGCTGCCAACACTCCGGCCAATGTGATGTCCTCGCGTGAAGGGTGAACGAACTGGACCATGGCAAAATATATAGCCCTGCCCTTGAACAGCTTCAATAGTTCACTATTACTGAACTATTGAACGAATGGCGCGTACGCGCGGGCAAGGAGAACAAGATGACCAAGAGACTCGAAGGCAAAGTGGCGCTGGTAACCGGGGCGTCAAAGGGTATCGGCGCCGGGATCGCGGCCCGGCTCGCGGCGGAAGGTGCCGCGGTTGCCGTCAATTACAGTGCGAGCAAACAGGCGGCCGAGCGCGTGGTGGCAGGGATCGTCGATAAAGGCGGCAAGGCCATCGCCGTCCACGGCGATCTCGCCGACGCGAGCCAGATGAAGTCGGTGGTGGACGCGACCGTGAAGGCGTTCGGTCCGATCGATATCCTGGTCAACAATGCCGGCATCTACGAGTTTGCGCCGTTGGATGGCATCACTGCCGAGCACTTCCACAAGCACTTCAATCTCAACGTGCTTGGCTTGCTGCTGGTGTCCCAGGAAGCCGCCCGGCAGTTCAATACGGCAGGCGGCAGCATCATCAATATCAGCTCCGGCGTCTCGACGATCGCACCGCCCAACACCGCCGTCTACACCGCGACCAAAGCCTCGGTGGACGCGATCTCTTCGGTGCTGTCAAAGGAACTGGCGCCGCGCGGGATCCGCGTCAACACCGTTAACCCCGGCATGATCGTGACCGAAGGCGTGGTATCCGCCGGGCTTTCCGAAGGCGACATGCGCAAGTGGATCGAGTCCGCTACTCCGCTGGCGCGGGTCGGCAAGGTCGAGGAGATCGCCGCAGCGGTGGCTTTCTTCGCCTCGAACGATGCGTCCTACGTCACGGGTGAAACGCTGCACGTGACCGGCGGTCTGCACTGAAATGTTGTTTTCGGCATGCCCGGGCATCGGGCGGTGAAGTTGTGACACGCTGCAGGGCGTATTACGCTGCGCAAATCTGCCCTGCTTTGCCATGGCTGTGGCGCGCATGAGCGCCGCGACATGCGGGAGCACTTTCCCGGGTGTCGCTTCGCTCACCCGGGCTACGAGACTGCATTGGCCAGATTGGTAGGATGGGTAGAAGTGAAACCCATCCTACGAACTGAAGTTTCATACGTTGCGGGCCGTCCTCTCCGCCGTCATTCCGGGGCTCGCGAAGCGAGAGCCCGGAATCCATTCACCTAGGAGTCCTGCGGCTTGACGGATTCCGCGCTCGCGCTTCGCGCGCCCCGGAATGACGAAGAGGGGTGCCGGACCGTGGGCCAATCGGCCCGGCCTTCGCTGCGCCCTCTGATCGACAGTCCATCGCTTCGCTCACTCGGGCTACAAAATTCCTTACAACCCATCCGGCGGCAGGCCCGGTCCCGTCGCGGCCGGGCGGAGCTTGTCGCGCTTGCGCTCACGGTAGAAGGCGTAGAGGCCTGAGGCGACGATGATCGCGGCGCCGGCGAGCATCTGCATGTCGGGCTTGTGGCCGAAGGCGAGATAGCCCGTCAGCATCGCCCACAGCAGCGCGGAGTAGCGGAACGGCGCTACCGCCGAGATGTCGCCTGATCGCAGCGACACGATGATGCATTGATAGCCGATCAGGATCAGCACCGCGGCAAAGGCAAGCAGGCCGAGCGCCTGGCCGGACGGCGCCTTCCAGCCGCCAAGCGGCACCAGCACGGCGGCGCCGGCCGTCGTCACCGTCACGGTGGTGAGCAGCGTGATGAACACGGTCGGCAGCTGCTTCGGAATTCGGCGGGTGGCGAGATCGCGCACCGCGCAAAAGCCGACCGAGGCCAGCGCCAGCAGCGACGCCTGGCTAAAACCTTCCGCGCCAGGACGGACGATCACCAGCACGCCGATGAAGCCAGCCGCGATCGCGAGCCAGCGCCGCCAGCCGACCGGCTCGCCGAACACCAGCGCGGCACCGAGCGTAATGACCAGCGGCAGCGCCTGGAAGATCGCCGAGGCGTTGGCGAGCGGGATCTGCGCGATCGCCGAGAGATAGGTCAGCGTGCCGCCGATCTCGCCAAGCACGCGCAGGCCGACCGGCCAGATCAACAGCGCGCTGAAGCTGCGCAGGGCATCGCGATACCAGGCGAGCGCCGCGACCAGCACGATCGCGACCAGCCCGCGGACCAGCAGGATCTCCCCGATATTGAGCTCCGCCGCCACCGCCTTGGTGATGGTGTCGTTGGCCGTGAAGCTGGCCATGGCGGCCGCCATGAACAGGCTGCCGCGAAGATTCGAGGAAAGGGGCAAAACGAAACTGTCCGGCGGGATTTTGCTCCCTCGCCCCGCTCTTCGCGGGGAGAGGTTTGGGGTGAGGAGTTGCCTCGGCAAGTTCGGTGAAAGTCGAACTCGCGGAGAGTCCCCCTCACCCGGATCGCATCTACGATGCGATCCGACCTCTCCCCGCAAGCGGGGCGAGGTGGAGCAGAAGCAGTAGCGGCGCGAACCCTGGGGGATCGCGCCGCAATTCCCGGCTCAGACCGCGCCGGCCTTCTGGGCGTATTCCCATGACGCCTTCGACAGCGGCACGGTGCGCGCGGCCGATTCGAGGGCCTTGGCATTCGCGGCAGTGCCGTCGCGGACGCGGCCCGCAATACCCTGCGTGATGCCGGCGAGGCGGAACAGATTGTAGGAGAAGTACCAGTTCAGATCCGGCACGGCCATGCCGGTGACGTCGCAGTAGATCTGCGCGGCCTCGTCCTGGCTCGGAATGTTCAACGCCTTGAGGTCGGCATTGGCAAGGCCCGGCATGGTCCACTGCATCAACAGATAGGTGAAGTCGGCCATGGGATCGCCAAGCGTCGACAATTCCCAGTCCAGCACCGCCTGCACCCGCGGCTCGGTGGCGTGGAAGATCATGTTGTCGAGCCGATAGTCGCCGTGCACGACCGAGACGCGCTTCTGCTCCGGCACCGTCTTCGGCAGCCACTCGGCGAGCTTCTCGAATTCGGGAATGTGCTGCGTCTCGGACGCGCGGTACTGCTTGGTCCAGCGGTCGACCTGGCGGGCAAAATAATTGCCCGGCTTGCCGAAATCGCCGAGGCCGATCTTCTCGGGATCGAGGACGTGCAGCTTGGCCAGCGTCTCGATCTTGCTGGTGAAGATTTTCCGCCGCGCGTCCGGCTCTTGACTGGGCAAGGTCGGATCCCAGAACACCCGCCCCTCCTCCATCGACATGATGTAAAAGGCCGAGCCGATCACCGCATCGTCGGTGCATAGCGCATAGGCTTTGGCGACCGGGAAATTCTGCTTGCCGAGCGCCGCGATCACGCGGAACTCGCGATCCACCGCATGCGCCGACGGCAACAATTTACCGAACGGACGGCGGCGCATCACATAGTTGCGGCCCGGGGTTTCGAGCTTGTAGGTCGGGTTGGACTGGCCGCCCTTGAACTGCAGGACCTTGAGCGGACCCTGATAGCCCTCGACGTGCTGCTTCATCCACGCATCGAGATTCGCCTCGTTGATGCGATGGCGCTCCTCGACTTCCCGTGTTCCGGAAAATTCCTCGTCTTTCCTGACGCCGTCCGCCACGATGACGCTCCCTCAATCATTCTTGGGGAGCGCCATTGCCGGTGCGCTCCCGTCAGCCTACTCCGTCATAAACCCTCATGGTGAGGAGCGCGGAGCGCGTCTCGAACCATGAGGACCCGTCCGTAGCCTACATCCTTCGAGACGCCCGCGACGCGGGCTCCTCAGGATGAGGAGTTAGGGTGTCTATGACGCAACAAGACTAGTTGCTCGTGTTTGCATACTTCCGAACTTCGAGCCTGGCAATGGCGCGATTGTGCACCTCGTCCGGACCGTCGGCGAGACGGAGCGTGCGGATATGGGCATAGGCCTTCGCGAGCCCGGCGTCGTCGGAGACACCGCCGCCGCCGAACGCCTGGATCGCCTGGTCGATGATCTTCAGCGCCATGTTGGGCGCTGCGACCTTGATCATCGCGATCTCGGCCTGCGCCGTCTTGTTGCCGACCTTGTCCATCATGTCGGCGGCCTTGAGGCACAAGAGACGGTTCATCTCGATGTCGGTGCGGGCCTCGCCGATGCGCTGCTCCCAGACCGAATGCTCGATGATCTTCTTGCCGAACGCGGTGCGCGAGGCGAGCCGCTTCACCATCTTCTCCAGCGCTTCCTCGGCCTGGCCGATGGTGCGCATGCAGTGATGGATGCGGCCCGGACCGAGACGGCCCTGCGCGATCTCGAAGCCGCGGCCCTCGCCGAGCAGGATGTTCTCCTTCGGCACGCGGACGTTCTCCAGCAGCACCTGGGCGTGGCCGTGCGGCGCATCGTCGAAGCCGAACACCGGCAGCATCTTCTCGACCTTGATGCCGGGGGTGTCGAGCGGCACCAGGATCTGCGACTGCTGCTGATGCTTGGCGGCGTTGAAGTCGGTCTTGCCCATCAGGATCGCGACCTTGCAGCGGGGATCGCCGACGCCCGACGACCACCATTTGCGGCCGTTGATGACGTAGTGATCGCCGTCCTTCTCGATCCGGGTCTCGATGTTGGTGGCGTCAGAGGACGCCACCGCCGGCTCGGTCATCAGGAAGGCGGAGCGGATCTCGCCGTCCATCAGCGGGCGCAGCCATTTGCGCTTCTGCTCCTTGGTGCCGTAGCGGATGAACACTTCCATGTTGCCGGTATCGGGCGCGGAACAGTTGAAGACCTCGGAAGCCCAGGAGATGCGGCCCATCTCTTCCGACAGCAGCGCGTATTCGAGATTGGTCAGTCCCGCGCCGTGGAATTCGTCGTCCTCATGCGAGGACGGCGGCATGAACATGTTCCAGAGCCCTTCGGCCTTCGCCTTCTTCTTCAGATCCTCGAGGATCGGGATCACCTTCCAGCGCGGGCCTTCGGCGTCCTGCTTCTCATAGATCGGCACCGCCGGGCGAACATGCGTTTTCATGAAGGCCTGAACGCGCTCCAGCCACTCCTTCTGCTTCGGCGACATCGTGAAATCCATGGGACGCTCCTCGTTTCCTAGACTTGGACTTTGACTTTGGGCCTTGCCGCTTTGGGCCTTGGATTTGGGCAACATTGTCGACCCCGCCTCCGCGCCTCGCAAGGGAGTTCGCGGAACAGGCGGCGGTGGTGTGCCAGAATGACGCCCCGCGCGCAGCGGATTGACATTTCCGGCTCTTCAAACGATAGTTTCATACAAATGTTTGAAATGCAACCTCGGTCATTCCGGGGCAGCCCGCAGGGCTGAACCCGGAATCTGGAGGTTGTTGGCGCGAGATTCCGGGTTCGATGCTGCGCATCGCCCCGGAATGACCGGAGAGACGAAACCATGGCCAGCGATCACACCCGATCCGCCATTCTCGCCGCCGCCGAACGGCTTTATGCCGACCGCGGTTTCGGCGACGTCACGCTGCGCGACATCGTCGCGGAGGCGAACGTCAACCTCGCGGCGGTGAATTATCATTTCGGCTCCAAGGACGAATTGATCGCGGAGCTGTTTGTCACCCGCAGCATCCAGACCAACCGCGAACGTCTCAACGAATTGAAGGCGGCGGAAGAGGCCGGTGGCGGTCGCGCCTCGATCGAGGACATCATGCGTGCCCTGGTCGGCCCCACCTTGCGCGGCTGTCTCGGGCCGGATCGTGAAGGCTCGACCGCGGCGCGCTTCATGATCCGCGCCTCGATCGAATCAGTGCCGCCGATCCGCCGCATCAAGAACCGCGAGGTCGATCATTTGCGCAAATTCGCCGCCGCGATGCGCCGCGCGATGCCGGGCCGTGACGATACCGAATTGTATTGGGGCCTGCACTTCGCGCTCGCAATGGCGCACCACACCATCCGCGAGAAGGAACGCCTGCTGCGGCTGTCGGAAGGCAAATGCGACCTCGACGATGTCCGCGCCATCATCGATCGCGTCGTCACGGTCTCGGTGATGGCGCTGACGATGGGCGACGCGCCGAGCAAGCCGGCCGCGCGTCCGGTGCTGGTGCACGGCCGGCTGACGCGGCAGGATCTGTGAGAGTTCACGCTACACCATCGCGATGCAGTCGATCTCGATGTCGAAGGGCCCGGTCCATTCCGGGATGCAGACGAAGATCCGCGCCGGCAGCTCATCGGCGAAATACCTGCGGTAGATCGCGTTGAAGGTCGCGAAGTGTTTGGCCGAGGTGCAGAAGATATTGCACTTCATCACGTTGTCGAACGTGGCGCCTGCAGCTTCGAGGCATTGCCTGAGCTGCTCCATCACAAGCTCGCTCTGCCGCTCGATCGAGGCCCCGGCAGCGATCTCGCCGGTCGCCGGATCGAACGGCGGCAGGCCGGAGACGAACACCATGTTGCCGGCGCGCGTCACCGCAGACGCCGGCGCCTTCCAGCGCTCCAGCCAGCTCGAGATCGGTTCGACGCGGATCACTTCCCGTTTCATGATTGACACCTGCGATGAGGATCGATGGCGCCAATCTAGTAGGCTGGTGTCAATGATGCTTCGATGCGGATCGAAGTGTTAATGCAGCCAACCCTCTCCCCGTCATCCTGAGAGTCTGACTCATAAATCACCCAACCTTAGCTGCAGCCGCGATTCTGCGGGTCAGGAGCCTGATGTGTGCAATCAGCAGCCAGGCAGCTTCGGTTGCCACCGTCGCCTCGAAGTCCTTGGCGAGACGGCGGCATCTGCCGAACCAAGCGAATGTGCGTTCAACCACCCACCGCCTCGGCAGAAGCTGGAAGCCTTTGACGCCGTGAGGCCGCTCGACGATCTCGATAGTCCATGGACCGCAGTCTGAGAGCGCGTCGAGGAGTTGATTTCCGCGGTAGATCCGGTCGGCAAAGACGTGGCGCAGCCGGGGGAAGTTCATCCGCACGTTCTTCAGCAGCGGTACGGCGCCATGGCAGTCCTGAACGTTGGCCGGATGAACATGAACCCCAAGGAGGAGGCCATTGGTATCCGTCACGATATGCCGCTTGCGGCCGTAGATGCGCTTGCCTGCATCGTAGCCCCGCGGTCCGCCAGCTTGCGTGGTTGGCGCACTTTGACTGTCGATCACGGCTGCCGTCGGCTTCGGTGTCCGTCCAAGCTTTTTTCGCGCCCGTCGGACAAGCACGCTGACAATCCTCTGCCACCGGCCTGTATCCCGCCATCTATAAAAATAGCCCTGCACCGTCGAATAGGGCGGGAACTCCTGCGGCAACGCCCGCCACTGGCAGCCGGTCGAAACGATATAGAGGATCGCTTCGATCACACGACGCAGCTCCGTCTTACGCGGCCGGCCGCGCCGGTTCGCTCGCGGCAACAGGCGTCTGATCACCGCCCACTCCGCATCGGTCATATCGCTTGCATAACGCAGATCGTCCCGCCGATATTGCTCCCGAGTGATCTTGGTCCAGGGCATCGTGCTCTCCCTCGAATCTTTGCAAATCCGATGGAATCACACCCCACTGAGATCACTCACCCATTTTTCAGTCAGGCTCTGAGGAGCGCGAAGCGCGTCTCGAAGGATGCACGGCCCGGCTGGTGGCCGTCGACCCTTCGAGACGGCCGCTACGCGGCCTCCTCAGGATGACGGGAAAACTGCACCGCCCGCGGTTTCGAATCCTACTCCTACAAAATCCCCTGCGCCTTCAGGCCTTCGACCCTGGCCTCGTCATAGCCGATGGTCGCGAGTACGTCCTTGGTGTCGGCACCTAACAGCGGCGGGGCGCGGTAGTCGGTGATCGGGGTGCCAGAGAAGGTCAGCGCATTGCGGATCAGCGACAGGTTCGGCTCGAACGGATGGTCGACCTTCACCCGCATGCCGCGCGACTGCACGTGCGGATCGTTGAACACCTGCTCGAAATTGTTGATCGGGCCGGACGGCACGCCGGCCTCCTCGAGCTTCTCCAGCCAGTAGGCCACCGGCTGTTTCAGGAACAGGCCGGCGAAGATCGCCATGATCTCCTTGCCGTGCACGACGCGGTCGTTGTTCTTGACGAAGCGCTTGTCGTTGGCGAGCTCGGGTTCGCCGAGCACCGCGCAGGTGCGCTGGAACTGGCCGTCATTGCCGACCACCAGCATCAGCTCGCCGTCGGTGCAGCGGAACACGCCGGCCGGCATGCCGCCATTGCCCCAGGTGCCGCGGCGCGGCGGCATGTTGCCGTTGACGAGATAAATCTGCAGCCAGTGCGACAGCGAGGCGATCACGGTGTCGAACAGGCAGACGTCGACATGCTGCCCTTCGCCGTTGTTGGCGTCGCGGTGGTAGAGCGCCGACAGAATCCCGATCGAGGCGTTCATGCCGGTCATGTAGTCGACGATCGAGGGGCCGACCTTCATCGGGCCCGCGCCGGGCTCGCCATCGATATGGCCGGTGACGCTCATCAGCCCGCCCATCGCCTGCAGGATCGCGTCATAACCGGCGCGCGGGGCGTAAGGGCCGGTCTGGCCGAAGCCGGTGACCGAGCAATAGATGATGCCGGGATTGATCTGCTTGATGGTGTCGTAGTCGAGGCCGTAGCGCTTGAGGTCGCCGACCTTGTAATTCTCCATCATCACGTCGACCGACTTGGCGAGCTCGCGGATGATCGCCTGCCCTTCGGGCTTGGCGATGTTGACGGTGACAGACTTCTTGTTGCGGTTGGCGCAGAGGTAAAACGAGTTGTTGTTGTTCGCCTTGCCTTCGGGGTCTTTGAGATAGGGCGGGCCAAAGGCACGGGCGTCATCGCCGCCGCCGGGCCGCTCGATCTTGATCACCTCGGCGCCGAGATCCGCCAGCATCTGGGCCGACAGCGGGCCCGCGAGCACCCGCGTCAGGTCGAGAACTTTGATGCCCGAGAGTGGCAGAGCCGACATGAAGCATTCCTCCGAAATCTTGCGCAATCTTGATTATGTGCCGCCGGACCGGGCCCTGCCCGTGTTCGCGACCGCCAGCGCTTGCCGATACACCATTTTGCTGGCGCGAGCACTGCATTGTCGGCATGAAGCCATCCCCGGACGGCCTATGTGCGGCGCACGGGCAGCCCCGGGGAACCGGCCGAGCGAATCGTCGTCGGATTGCCGCCCCGCGAAATTGTGCCGCGGCTGTTAGGCCACTCGACCGGATGCGAGCAATCAGGACGCGATCGCCTGCCGCGGCTGTGCGGTGGTGCCGATCAGCTTGCCGATCTCCGGCTTGCAGCCGCCGCAATTGGTGCCGGCCTTCAGGCAGCGGCCGATCGCTTCGACGCTGTTGGCGCCCTTCTTGATCTCGGCAGTGATCTGGTGCCGTCCGACGCTGAAGCAGGAGCAGACGATCGGGCCGACATCCTCGCCCGCGCCGAACGGCCGTCCCGCCAGCAGCGACATCCGCGCGTTGGCCGAGAGCTGCGGTTCGGCCAACAGCCCGGTCAGCCAGGCCCGCGACGGCAGCGCGTGATCGGGCGCGATGAACACGCAGCCCTCGAGCCGGCCGTCGCGCACCGCCGCGTAGCGGAAGCGTCCCGCCGCCGGGTCGCGATAGGCGATCCATTCGACCTCGACGCCGTCGAGGCCGAGCTGCGCGCTTGCCCAGTCGTGCCAGCTTTCCGGGCGGGCGTCGAGCGCGAGCTCCAGCCGCGTGCCGTGGCCGGCCTTGCCGTAAACCCAGTAACCCGACGCCGGACGCTTGATCGCATCGCGGCTCAGGACGAAGGCATGCCATTGCGGCGCGTAGGGATCGGCCTTGACCGGCGTGTGCTTGGATTCCGGCTGGCCCGACAAGGGATCGACCGCCGGATTGACCACCGCGTTGACGCGGCCCTCGCCGGCGAATTCCTCGTTCCAGTGCATCGGCACGAACACGCAGCCGCGGCGCTGGTCGGGGCTGATCACGACGCGCGCGATCATCTCGCCCCAATTGCTGGTCAGCCGCACCAGCCCTTCGTTTTGCAGGCCAGCCTGCCGCGCATCCTCGGGATGGAATTCGGCATAGGGCTCGAAGATATGCGACAGCAGCCGTCCGGTCTTTCCGGTCCGCGTCATGGTGTGCCACTGATCGCGGACGCGGCCCGTGTTGAGCACCAGCGGAAAGTCGCGGCTGGTGGCGTTGCGCGCTGCGCGCGGTGCGACCGGCACGAAGCGCGCCTTGCGGTCGGGGGTGAAGAATTGCTGGCTCTCGAACATCCGTGGTGTGCCGTCCGGATGCTCCGCTGTCACCGGCCATTGCACCGGCGCCAGCGCGTCATAACCACCATCGTCTAGCGCAGCCAGCGCCGAGATATCGAAATCGCGCTTGCCGTCATTCTCGAAGCCCGAGAGTTCGGCGTGCTCGCGGAACACCTCGGCGGCCGAGGCGTAGTCGAAGCCGGCATATCCCATCCGTTGCGCGACGTCGCAGATGATGCGCCAGTCGGCGCGCGCCTCGCCCGGCGCGGGCAAGAACGGCCGCTGCCGCGAGATCCGGCGCTCGGAATTGGTGACGGTGCCGTCCTTCTCGCCCCACGCCAGTGCCGGCAGCAGCACGTCGGCACGGCGCGTGGTATCGGTGTCGCGCATGCAATCCGTCACCACGACGAGCTCGCAGGCCTCGAGCGCCGCACGGGCGCGGTCGGCATCGGGCAGACTGACCACCGGATTGGTCGAGATGATCCACACCGCCTTGATGCGGCCATCGGCGATCGCGTCGAACATGTCGACCGCCTTCAACCCGCCCTTTTCCGCAATCACGGGCGCGCGCCAGAACCGCTGCACCAGCTCGCGATGCGCCGGATTCTCGATCTCCATATGCGCCGCGAGCTGGTTGGCGAGCCCGCCGACCTCGCGGCCGCCCATCGCGTTGGGCTGCCCGGTCAGCGAGAACGGCCCCATGCCGGGGCGGCCGATGCGGCCGGTCAGAAGATGGCAATTGATGATGGCGTTGACCTTGTCGACGCCGCTCGACGACTGGTTGATGCCCTGCGAATACAGCGTGACGACGCGCTCGGTCCTGGTGAACCAGTCGAAGAACAGTCCGACCGCGCCTTCGCTCAGGCCGCAGGTCGCAGCGGTCTGCGCCAAACTCTGGCCGCCGACCTGCTTGAGCGCATCGACGATCCCCGTCGTGCAATTCCCGATAAAGCCACGATCGACCGCATTGCTGCCGGCGAGGTACGCGAACAGCCCGTTGAACAGCACGGAATCGCTGCCCGAGCGTAGCGGCAGATGCAGGTCGGCGCCCTCGCAGGTCGCGGTGCGGCGCGGATCGATCACCACGATCTTGCAGGCCGGGTTCTTCTCCTTTGCCGCCAGCATGCGCTGGTGCAGGATCGGATGGCACCAGGCGGCATTGGAGCCGACCAGCACCAGAAGCTCGGCCTGTTCGAGATCCTCGTAGCAGCCAGGCACGGTATCGCTACCAAAGGCGCGCTTGTGGCCGGCGACGCTGGAGGCCATGCACAGCCGCGAATTGGTGTCGATATTGGCGGTGCCGACAAAGCCTTTCGCCAATTTGTTGATGACGTAATAGTCCTCGGTCAGGAGCTGGCCGGAGACATAGAAAGCGACCGCGTCGGGCCCGTGCTCGCGGATGACCTTGCCAAAGCCGCCGGCGACGCGATCGAGCGCGTCGTCCCAGGTGGCGGGCGCGCCGTCGACGATCGGCTCCAGCAGACGCCCGTCGAGATCGATGGTCTCGGCGAGCGCCGAGCCCTTGCTGCAAAGCCGGCCGAAATTGGCCGGATGCTCCTTGTCCCCGTCAACCCGGACGTTGCCCGCCGCGTCCTTTGACGCGATGACGCCACAGCCGACACCGCAATAGGGACACGTGGTCTTGACCGGCATTGCAGGATACTTCCCCTCGCCGCTCAGCTCACCGCAGCCGCCTGCCGCACCGCCAACCAGACCACGCCGTTCTCGACCTTGGCCGGATGGGTATGCGTGCAGCCCTCGTCGGGCGCGACCGCCTGGCCACTGGCCAGCTCGATGACGAAATTATGCAGCGGACAGGTCACGCGCTTGTTGTGCACAATGCCCTGCGACAACGGCCCGCCCTTGTGCGGGCAGCGGTCGTCGAGCGCGAACACCTCGTCGCTATCGGTCCGGAACACCGCGATGTTGCCGCTAGGGGTGCGCACCACGCGCGAGCCGAGCCGCGGAATGTCGTCGAGCGCGCCGATTTCGATCCAGTTGGTCATGCCAGCTCCAATTCGGCGAGAGGCGCGAACTCGTTGCGGTCGACGCCGCGGCTGGCGCGCTCGGCCCACGGATCGCTCTGCGCGAATTGCTGCGAATAGGCGAAGCGGGCGAACAGCGCCTTGCGGTTCGCGACGTCGTCGACCACCCGCTTCCGGATCTGCTCGAGACCGACGCGGTCGCACCATTTGTACATGCGCTCGAGATACCAGCCCTCCTCGCGGTAAAGCTGGGTCAGCGCCACGATCACCTCGAGCGTCTCGTCCTCGGTCTCGACCTTGGTCAGAAACTCGGTGCCCTTGATGTGCAGGCCGGCGGCGCCGGCGAAATGGATCTCGTAGCCAGAATCGACGCAGATCACGCCGACGTCCTTGCAGGTCGCCTCCGCGCAGTTGCGCGGGCAGCCGGAGACGCCGAGCTTGACCTTGGCCGGCGTCCAGGAGCCCCACATGAACTTCTCAAGCTTGACGCCGAGGCCGGTGGAATCCTGGGTGCCGAAGCGACACCATTCCGAGCCGACGCAGGTCTTCACCGTGCGCAGGCCCTTGGCATAGGCGTGGCCCGACACCATGCCGGCGTCGTTGAGGTCGGCCCACACCGCCGGCAGGTCCTCCTTCTTGACGCCGAGCAGGTCGATGCGCTGGCCGCCCGTGACCTTCACCGTCGGGATGTTGAACTTCTCGGCGACGTCGGCGATGGCGCGCAGCTCGCTCGGCGTGGTGACGCCGCCCCACATCCGCGGCACCACCGAATAGGTGCCGTCCTTCTGGATGTTGGCGTGGACGCGCTCGTTGATGAAGCGCGACTGCTGGTCGTCGCGATATTCGCCGGGCCAGGTCGCGAGCAGATAGTAGTTCAGCGCCGGACGGCAGGAATGGCAGCCGTTCAACGTCTTCCACTCCATGAAGCGCATCACGGCCGGAATGGTCTTGAGCTGTTGCTCGACGATGACGCGGCGGACGTCGTCATGGCTGTGATCGGTGCACTTGCAGAGCGGCTTGACCTTCGGCGCCGCCGAATAGTCGCCGCCGAGCGTGAACGCCAGCACCTGCTCGACCAGCCCGGTGCAGGAGCCGCAGGACGACGACGCCTTGGTATGGGCGCGGACGTCGTCGAGCGTGAACAGCTTCTTCTCCGAGATCGCCTTGACGATCGCGCCCTTGCAGACGCCGTTGCAGCCGCAAATCTCGGTCTCGTCGCTCATCGCGGCGACCGAGTTCTGGCCGCTGACGCCGCCGTCGCCGAGATTGGCGGCGCCGAACACCAGCCGCTCGCGCATGTGCGAGACGTCGGTGCCGTCGCGCAGATGCTGGAAGTACCAGGGGCCGTCGATGGTGTCGCCGTAGAGCACGGCGCCGACGATCTTCTTGTCCTTCAGGATGATGCGCTTGTAGACGCCGCGATGGGCGTCCTGCAGCACGATCTCCTCCTTGTCCGGCCCCGGCGCGAAGTCGCCGGCTGAGAACAGGTCGATGCCGGTGACCTTCAGCTTGGTCGAGGTGACCGAACCGTCATAGGTGGCAAAGCCCTTCATCGCGAGATGGTTGGCGCAGACCTTGGCCTGCTCGAACAGCGGCGCCACCAGGCCATAGACCTGGCGGCGGTGCTGCACGCATTCGCCGACCGCATAGATACGGCCGTCATAGGTCTGCATGGTGTCGGAGACGACGATGCCGCGCTCGCAGTAGAGCCCGGCCTTCTTGGCGAGCTCGAAATTCGGGCGGATGCCGACCGCCATCACCACGAGATCGGCCGGCAGCTCGGTGCCGTCGCCGAAACGCACGCCCGTGACGCGCTCCTCGCCCAGGATCGCCTGGGTCTGCGCCGGCATCTTGAACACCATGCCGCGCTCCTCCAGCGACTTGCGCAACAGGCCGCCGGCGACCGGATCGAGCTGGCGCTCCATCAGAGTGTCGAGCAGGTGCACGACCGTGACGTTCATGCCGCGCTTCATCAGCCCGTTGGCGGCTTCGAGGCCGAGCAGGCCGCCGCCGATCACCACCGCATTGCGATAATCGGTCGAGGCCTTGATCATGCGATCGACGTCGTAGATGTCGCGGAAACCGATCACGCCCGGCAGGTCCTTGCCCGGCAGCGGCAGCATGATCGGGTTCGAGCCGGTCGCGATCAGCAGCCGGTCATAGCGCACGCGATCGCCGGCCTCGGTGACGACTTCGCAGGTCCGGCGATCGATCATCGAGATCGTCTCGCCCTTGCGCAGCGTGATGTTGTTGTCCTCGTACCAGTCGACGGTATTGAGCATGATGTCGTCGACGGTCTTCTCGCCGGCGAGCACCGGCGACAGCAGGATGCGGTTGTAGTTGCCGTAGGGCTCGGAGCCGAACACGGTGATGTCGTAGAGATCGGGCGCGCGTTCGAGCAGCGCCTCCACGGTGCGGATGCCGGCCATCCCGTTGCCGATCACCACAAGCTTTTGCTTGGTCACTTTGTCGAGCATGGTCTGCCTTTCAATTCCGACGACGGTGCTCAACGACGCGGCGCGCGTCGTCGATCGACACCGATCAGGTTTGGAGTTGTTAGGAAGCCCAGCCGCGGGCGCAGACCGTCCTCGATGACGATCGATGTTCCGTTAGCGACTGATATTCAAAACACGTGCCAATTCGCGATGGACGAATCTCGTTGTAAAATCAATGGGTTTTCGGCGACCTCGAATCTGGCCGGCGGCGCGGCACGGCCGCAGCTGGCCGATTTTTTAGCCACGCCGATGATCTCTTGTGCAGCACAGCAACAGCGGCCGCGATGACGATCGCGACCCCGCGATCGATGTGTGCCACCCCGCGGGCGTGGCGCATCGCACAAGAAAGCATCAAGGTGCGCGTTTGTGCGGCGGCACGTGCTGCGAGCCCCGCCAATCACGCGCACCGAACGCGGTCCGGGATCTCGCTGCAACGCCTTGCGGCTGCAAGGCAAAGCGGCGGGATCGATTCGATGGCACGCAAATTGCTGACCTGAGCTCTTGACCGAGTGCGTCTCAACGACGAGCGCCTCTCACCATTCACCCACATTCGATTGATCTGCGCCCGAGACAGCCGCACGCGTGCGGCCGTCTCCGCCGCATTACCGCGAGACGTTGTGATGAAGCTAGCCGAGTTCAAGAAGGCAGGTCACTGGCCGACCCTGCTCGCTGCGTTCCTGTATTTCGACATCAGTTTCATGGCGTGGGTCGCGCTCGGACCGCTGATCGTCTACATCGCGCGCGACATGAATTTGACGGTGAACGAGAAATTCACCCTGGTCGCGATTCCCGTGCTCGCGGGCGCGCTGTTGCGGGTGCCGATGGGCATTCTCGCCGACATCATCGGCGCCAAGCGCACCGGCATCATCGCCCAGCTCATCGTGATTACAGCGACCGCGGCGGTCTGGCATTTCGGATTGACCAGCAAGCTTGCGATCGAGCTGTTCGGGCTTTGCACTCGGCGTCGGCGGCGCCTCGTTTGCGGTCGCCCTGCCCCAGGCGAGCCGCTGGTATCCGCCGCAATATCAGGGCGTGGTGATGGGGATCGCCGGCGCCGGCAACATGGGCGTCGTGCTCGACACGCTGCTGGCGCCGAGCATCGCCGAACATTGGGGCTGGCAGGCCGTGTTCGGCTGTCTGTTGATTCCGATGCTGATGGTGCTTGCCTATTATGCGGTCGCAGCCAAGGACGCGCCGGGCGAGCGCAAGCCGATCTCGCTGAAGGCCTATGGCGCGCTGCTGAAGGATTCCGACAGCCGCTGGTTCATGTTCTTCTACTTCATCACCTTCGGCGGCTTCGTCGGTCTCGCCAACGCCCTGCCGCTATATTTCACCGTGCAGTATCACGTCTCCGGCGTGGCGGCCGGCATGCTGGTCGCCTTGATCGTGGCGTTCGGCTCGGGCTTCCGCCCGGTCGGCGGCATGATCGCCGACCGCATCGGCGGCATTCGTTCGCTGTCGATCCTGTTCGGCATCGTGGTCGCCGCCTATGTCGTGATCGCCTTCATGCCGGAAGGTCCGACCGCACCGACGCAAGCCGGCTGGGCGTTGACCGAGCTGCCGCGCATCGCCTGGATCTCGGTGCTGCTGTTCTCGATCGGCGTGCTGGCGCTCGGCATGGGCAATGGCGCGGTGTTCCAGCTGATCCCGCTGCGCTTCCGTCACGAGATCGGCCTGATGACCGGGCTGGTCGGCTGCGCCGGCGGCATCGGCGGCTTCTTCCTGGCGCAGACGCTCGGTTACGCCAAGGGCATGACCGGCGGCTTCGGCGCCGGCTTCCTGTTCTTCGGCGCCCTGGCGTTGCTTGGCTTCATCGGACTTGCCATGGTCAAGGTTCGCTGGCGCACCACCTGGGGCGCGGTGTCGGGAGCGCGCGTCTGAACCACCCGCCGCCCCGAGGGGTAAGAACATGAAACTAGGCCGAGTTGCTGCCGCGCGGCTTCCTCACCTCTCCCCGTCGGGGAGAGGTCGGATCGCATCGACAGATGCAATCCGGGTGAGGGATTGCGCGCTCTCGTGGGACCTGAGCCCCCTCACCCGGCGCTTCGCGCCGACCTCTCCCCGATGGGGAGAGGTGACGCGTGCGGAGCGGCCCTCACGACGAACAACCATTTGCGCCTAATTGCCGTGGCGAACGGCGCGCAACGGGATCTCGGCGTTCGCTTCGGCTTTGCCAGCGAGACCGGCAGGCGCGCCGCCAATGAGGATTATGTCGCGGCCTGCCTTGGCCAGCCGGGCACGCTGCACCGCGACGTGGTGGCCGCGGTCGCCGACGGCGTCGGCGGGCACAAGGGCGGACGCGACGCCGCGGAAACTGCGGTGCGCAGCTTCATTGACGCCTATTATTCGCTGCCCGAGACGCTCGGCGTCCGCCGCCGCGCCGCGCTGGCGCTGGAGGCCGCCAACAGCTGGATCTACGGCCAGAGCCGCGTCGATGCCGCGCGCAGCGGCATGGCCTGCGCGTTCTCCTCGATCATCCTGTCGCGGCGGCAATGCCATGTGATCCATATCGGCGATACCCGCGCCTACCGCCTCAGCGAGGGACGCCTCGAACGCCTGACCCAGGATCACGTCGCCGGCCGCGGCGACCTCGCTCATATGCTGAGCCGCGCCATCGGCTTCGAGGAGTTCGCCCGCTTCGACACCACCTCGGTCGGGATCAGGCAACATGACCGTCTCCTGATCTGCAGCGACGGCGTTCATGGCGCGCTTAGCGATCCCCGCCTCCAGCAATTGCTGGAGGAGCGCACGCCGCCGGACCAATCGGCGCGCAGCATCGTCGATGCCGCGCTCGCGGCCGGCAGCAGCGACAATACGACGGCGCTGGTGCTCGACGTCGTCGACCTGCCGCCGGCGGATCGCGCCGACCTCACCCACGCGATCGCAACGCTGCCGATCCTCGATCTGCCGGAAACCGGCGACACGATCGACGATTTCGCGCTCCGCGACGTGCTGTCCGACGGACGCTACAGCCGCCTGTTCAAGGCCACCGACACGCGCGCCGGCCGCGAGGTGGTGCTGAAATTTCCGCATCCGCGGGTCGCAAGCGAAGGCTCCTATCGCCTCGCCTTCGTGCGCGAGGCCTGGGTTGCCGCGCGCGTGCGCAGCCTGTGGATCGGCGAGATCATCGAGGTGCCGGCGGAGCGCCAGACCCGGCTCTATTCGGCGATGCCGCTCTATGAGGGCGAAACGCTGGAACAGCGGCTCACCCGCGCGCCGCGGCTGTCGCTGACCGAGGGGATCGCGATCGCAACCAAACTGGTGCGCGCGGTGACGGCGCTGCACCGCGCCGGCATCATCCATCGCGACATCAAGCCGGACAATGTGATCCTCGCGAAGGACGGCGGGTTGCGCCTGGTCGACCTCGGCGTCGCCCGCGTGCCGCTCTTGGAGGATTTTCCCGCCGAGGATATTCCGGGCACCGCAAGCTACATGGCGCCCGAGCTGTTCGGCGGCAAGGCCGGCGACGAGGCGTCGGATCTGTTCGCGCTCGGCGTCACGGTCTATCGCATGTTCACCGCGAACTATCCATTCGGCGAGATCGAGCCGTTCTCACGGCCGCGCTTCGGCAAGCCCGCCCCGCTGTCACGCTATCGGCCGGACCTGCCGGCTTGGCTCGACGCCGTGATCGGCAAGGCGCTCAGCGTCGAGCCCGCGCAACGCTTCGGCGACGCCATCGAGTTCGCGCATGAGCTGGAAAACGGCGCGACCTGGGCCGGCCCCGCCGTCACCACCCGCAAATCGCTGCACGACCGCGATCCCGTGACCTTCTGGAAGGTGCTGTGCGCGATCCTTGCGCTGATCGTCGTGGTGCTGCTGGCGCGGCATTGAAGCAAGAGAATTTTTGCTTTGATTAAAGCACCGGATTCCTCTTCACCTCGCCCCGCCTGCGGGGAGAGGCGTAGGCCGCCTGCGGCGGCCGTTCTCAAGAACGCCGAAGCAAAGCTTCGGCTATGACGCATCGCCAGATGCGTTCCGGGTGAGGGGGAGTCTCCGCAAGCGCACCATCACCGAATACGCGGAGACGGCCCCTCACCCCAACCCTCTCCCCGTAAGAACGGGGCGATGGAGCGCAGTTCCGTCGCGGCAGCGACTCACCCCAGTCTCATCAAGCCTACGACCCGGCGCGGCGGATCGTGATGCGGGTCTCGTCGGTCATGTCCTTGAGCTCTTTATTCGGCTCGCGATAGAGATGCCGCTCGATCTCGACGGTCCGGCCGTCCGTGGTCTTGCTGCACTTCTCGTTGACAAAGACCCCGCCGACCTCCTGCTTGTCGGCGCCCGGCTTCGCCTCCGCGCAGCTCCAGCCGTCCTCCCCGTAGCGCGACTTCGCCTGCACGCCGAGCAGGAACGCCTTCTTGCGCAGATAGAGCCGTGCCTTCGGATCGGTCTCGATGGTCAGCGCTGCGATCTTGGCATCCCTGTCGATCAGCACGGTGAGGATCGCCGGATGGCCGGCGACCATGGTGCCTTCGCGCGCGGTCTCGCGATCATACTCGAAGCGAATGCCGCGCAGTTGGTCCGGCCCTTCCGGGCAGTTCGACCATTGCGCCCATTCCGCCAGCCGGTGGGTGGTCTTCTCTCCGGCGCAGGTCAGGTTGATGTAGCCCGCGTCGGGCAAGCTCGCGATCGCCATGCCGACATTGATGTCGCGCAGGTCGCCCGCGGTCGCCATCGCCGGCACGGCGGCCGTCATGGTGGCAGCGAAGACGAGCCCACGGATTGCCGATCTCTGCTTGCTCATGGCTTTGCCTTCTCGCCTGGGTCGGACGGCGCGGCCGCATGGCCGGCCTCCTTGTAGATGTTGCAGACGCGCGAGCCGTCGCCGAAGAAGGTGATGCACTCGTCATAATTCGGCTCGCCTTTGCCCTTGACGTGGGCGAGCACGTAGTCGGCGACGGCCTCGATCTCGTTCGGCCGCAGGAACACGTTGGCCTCCGGCGGCATACGGTCGGCGACATCCTGCCGGCTCATCTCGTAGCATTTCGTGGTATCGTAGGAGCCGCGCACGAAGAACGGCATGCCGGTGCCCGGCCGACCGCACGTCACGGTCTCGATGATCTGCTCGCGCGTCAGCTCGGTCTTGCGCAGCGACAGCGCGTCGCCGCCATAGCCGCCGCCGCCATTGCCGTGCCATTTGTGGCAGCCGATGCAATTGCCGCGCTTGAACACCGCCTTCCCCGCATCGGTCGGATCGCTCGCCGACTGGGCCTGCGCCGTCACCACGAATCCCATAACCAGCACGCAGCCGAGCCACGCGCCAACCAGCCAGTCTTGCTTCATTTGTCTTGTTTCTTCTCTCGGCCAAATCGAACGCGGGAGACTCCGTTTCGGAGCCTCCCGCGCTTGCGACGTCAAAGGGCGAACACGTAGAGCATCGAGCCCGGCTGCATCCGCTTCAGCTCGGGCGTGGCATCGATGAACCACTTGTCCCAGGCTCCGCCGAGGCCGACCAGGATCGCGACATACTGCTTGCCATCCACCGAGAACGTGATCGGGGGCGCGTTGACGCCACCGCCGGTGTTGAACTGCCAGAGCTGCTGCAGCGACTTCGCGTCATAGGCGATCACCTCGCCGGACGGTTGTCCGGAGAACACGAGGTCAGGCGTCGCCAGGATGCCGCCGAGGTTCGGGAATTGCGTCTCCGCCTTCCCCGCCACCTTGCCGGTGGTGACGTCGATCGCGGTCACGCTGCCGGTGATCTTGACGTTCTGGCTCGGCCCGCCGCCGGTGAAGAACTCGCGCGCCTTGACCTTGTCCGGCGTCATCTCCTCGACCTTGATGTGGTTGCAGCTCTCGATCACCGGAATGTACCAGAGCTTCAGGTTCGGATTGTACGCGGTCGGCGGCCAGTTCTTGCCGCCCATGTTGCCGGGGCAGATATCCGTTTCCTTGTTGGTGCGGCTCGGCGTGACCGACGCATTGTACTTCTGCACGCCCTGCTTCGGATCGTACTCCACCGGCTTGCCGGACTCGGGATCGAGCCCCTTGGTCCAGGTCACCTTCTTGACGAAGGGCAGACCCCAGACGAACTTGCCGCTGTTGCGATCGACCGCATAGGCAAAGCCGTTGCGGTCGGCCTCAAGCGCGAGCTTCAGCGTCGTGTTGTTCGGACCGGGAACGTCGACCAGCACGTTCTCCGCCACGCTGTCATAGTCGTAGGGATCGTTCGGCGTGTGCTGGTAGTGCCACTTGATCTTGCCGGTGTCTGCGTCGAGACCAAGCGACGAGTCGGTATAGAGGTTGTCGCCGGGCCGGTATTCATTATCCCAGTCCGGTCCGGGATTGCCGACGCCCCAGACAATGGTGTTGGTCGAGGGGTCGTAGCTGCCGGTGACCCAGGTCGAACCGCCGCCGCTCGCCTTGGCGTTCTTGTCGTCCTTCCAGGTATCCGCCCCCGGCTCATCCTTGCCCGGGATGGTGTGGGTGCGCCAGACTTCCTTCTGGCTGTTCAGGTCGGTCGCGGCGATCCAGCCGCGAATGCCGTATTCGGCGCCGGCTACGCCTGATATCGCCTTGTCCTTCACGATCAGCGGAGCGCCGGTGATCACCTCGCCCTTGTCGGGATCGGCGACCTGGCGCTGCCAGGCGACCTGCCCGGTCTCCTTGTTGGTCGCGATCAGGCGACCATCGAGCGTGTGCGAGATGACGAGGTTGTTCCACAACGCGACGCCGCGGTTGTCGACGCCGCAGCAGGCGACCGCGCCGGCCCAGTCGTGGTCGGTCTTGGGATCCATCTTCCAGACCAGCACGCCTTTGCCGCCATGCGCATCGATCTTGTAGACCGAGCCCCAGCCGTCGGTGACGTACATGAAGCCGTTCTCGACGATCGGCGTTCCCTCCAGGCCGCCATGCGACCAGATTCCGCCGCCCTCGACGCCGCCGAGATGCATGGTCCAGGCGACCTTCAGGTTCTTCACGTTGTCTTTGTTGATATCGGTCAGCGACGAGAAGCGGGTCGCCGAGTAGTTCTTGTGATGGTGCAGCCAGTTGCCTGCTTCCTTGTCAGCGTTGAGCAGGCGATCCTGGCTGACGTCGTCGGCGAGCGCGAAAGAGCCCGCGAAGGTCGCGACGGATGCTACGGCCGCCACGAGCATATGAGATTTTACCCAATTCAACCTTGTCATGGATATATTTCCTCCGGATCTAGCATTCTTCATTGATCGATAGCCCGTCACATACGGGCGATCGCGCGAGAAGCCTTGAGTCCCGGCGATTGGCTGTGCCACCCGCCGCATTCCCAGTCACCTGTCTTTGGTCACTTCTGGACCGTTACCTCCGTCTCGATGGTTCCTGCTTTCTGAAAAACGATCACGCATTTGAACGTCTCGCCGGCAGCGAGCACCTGACGCAACTGCAGCAGCATGACGTGATAGCCGTCGCGCTTCAACTCGAGCGTAGCCTTTGCCGGCACCGGAATGTTCGGAATCGAACGCATGGCTGGTGTGCCTTCGCCGCGATCGACGGTGTGGCGTTCGGAGAAATTCGCCACCGGACAACGGACACGGAGCAGCGCATCCGCGCTGTCTGCCTCATTCTTGATCGTCATCGTCAAGGGAAGGTCCCCGCCCGCTTTGTCGACCGCCGGTACGCGCGCATCCGCAATTGCCAGGGATTCGTTCGCGACGGCGTTAGGCGTCACTCCGAACGTGCCGATCAGGCAGAATAATGGCAACGCGATCCATGAGCTGCACTTGACCGACCGGCACGCGACGCCGCCATGCAACCCCCGCTCGAACGACATCCACGTTTTCTCCCATCGTGATTTTCGTGGCATTGTTTCACGCTTCGTCGCGCGCTGCCAGCGATTGAACATCGGGAACTCGGCTTCTTGCGATTCATGCTACATTTTTGCGCATGAGCGTTCTCGATACGCTAACGCAGGCAGAGCGCGATGCAGCACATACTGCACTGCGTGAGGTGATCGGCGCGGCACCGATCGACGCCGTCGCGTCCGTCTCCGGCGGCGCCACATCGGCACGGTTATTCCGGATCGACGCAGGCGGCGGGAATTATTTGCTGCGAATCGAAGGGCTGCCGAGCCCGCTGCGCAATCCGTATCAATATGTTTCGCTCAGGATTGCCGCCGAGGCCGGCATCGCGCCGCGACTCTATTATGCCAATGAGACGTCGCGCGTCGCGGTGATGGATTTTGTGCAGCGGCAACCGCTCGGCCGCTATCCCGGCGGGCCGCCGGCGCTGGCAAAGGCGCTCGGCGAATTGCTGGCGCGCCTGCAGGCGACGCCACCCTTTCCGGCTTTCGTGCGCTATCCGGAGATCGTGGCCCGGCTCTGGGCGCATGTCTGCCGCACCGGCCTGTTCGCGCCCGGCGTGCTCGACCGCTGCAACGACCACCTCGAACAGATCCGGGCGGCCTATGCGTGGGACGAGGCGAACTCGGTTTCGAGCCACAACGATTCGCTGCCCGCCAACATCCTGTTCGACGGCAGCAGGCTCTGGATGATCGACTGGGAATCCGCCTACCGCAATGATCCGCTGGTCGATCTCGCTGTCGTCGGCGACAGCATCGCGCGAACGCCGGAGCTGGAAGACATTCTGCATCGCGCCTGGCTCGGCGGTCCGCTCGACGAGGCGCTGCGCGCGCGTCTGCGACTGGTCCGCGCCCTCACCCGGCTCTACTACGCCGGCGTGCTGTTCAGCGCATCCGCGACGGCGCCGCGCGGCGCACCCGACACCAGCCTCGCTGCACCGACGCTTGCCGAGCTCGCGGAAGCCGCAAGCGCCGGCCGGCTCAGGGCCGGCACGCCGGCAGCCAAGCACGTGCTCGGCAAGATGTTCCTTGCGTCCTTCATGACCGACGTCGCGACGCCCGGCTTCGATCTCTCCGTTTGACGCTCAACCCGGCGGGCTGAACGTCACCGCGGCACCGGATGCAGCCGTGCCAGCTGGTCGAGCGACAATCCGGCCTCGCGATCGCTCAAGGGAAACCGGACAATGACGTCCTGACGCGCCACCTGCCCCCACAGCGCGTCCGACGACCATTTCTGCGGTTCGGGCCCGCGCGGGCCGTCGATCCAGATGAAATACCATTCCGCCATTGTGGCGCGCTCCCTTGCCGGAAGATTGGTCCTTCGACCTCCAAGCTGCAATGTCCGATTTCGCGTCGGCGGCCGCCTGTCCTTCAGGCCGCACCCGACAACAACGTTAGACTATCGTCATCCTCGACGGCATCCACACGTCTTTTCTCAAAACGGGAATCCCGCTAAGGTTGAGCCATTGGGTTGAGGGGCATACTTTATGACTGTCGTAAGCGATTTTACCGCAATTCTTTCCGGTTATTCCTGGTGGGGCAACCCGGCTTCAGGGGCAGCGCCGACCAACAAGCCGGTTTTCGTCACCTACTCCTTCGATACGACGATTTCCGGCGCGGAGCTGGCGTCGTCGGATACCCAGGCTTTCAAAAACAGCTTTCGACCGTTTACCCCGGATGAAGCACAGATTGCCCGAGGCGCGCTGCAGCAATGGGCGGACGCCAGCGGAATCGTTTTCCTCGAGGTCCCGGCGGGTCTCGGCGACATCCGGTTCGGCTCCTACGATTTCTCCACCGATTCCAAATACGTTCCCTATGGCGGGTTTGCCTATTGGCCGAACGTCGCCATCAGTTCAGACTACGACAACCAGATTGGAGGCGACGTCTTCATCAATTACGGCAGGGTCGCGACCTCGCTGCTGTTGCACGAGATCGGGCACGCTCTCGGATTCAAGCACTCGTTCGAGGGCGATCCGACGCTTGTGACGGCATTGGACAACAATGCCGAAACGGTTATGAGCTACACCCATACCGTGACCGGCAGCACGCTGGGGCCGCTGGATATCCAGGCGGTTCAATATCTCTACAACGGCCCGGGAACCGACGGATCGCAGGATCTGACCTGGCGCTGGACCAGTTCTTACAGCCTAATTCAGGTAGGCAGCGCGGCGGCTGACACCTTTCGGGGATTCAACACCGCTGATGTCATTTCCGCCGGAGCCGGCAACGACATCGCGATGCTCAACGCCGGCAACGACCTGATGTTCGGCGGCGCAGGAGCCGACAGCATCTTCGGCGATGCGGGCGACGATACGCTTTCAGGCGATAGCGGCAATGATACGCTGACCGGCGGGTCCGGCGTCGACTTCCTCTATGGCGGCGCTGACGCGGACTTCGTCTATGGCGGCGACGACCTGGATTGGATCGACGCGGGTTCGGGCAACGATCTGGTCTATGGTGGTGCCGGCGGTGACACGATCACCGGCGGCGCCGGCAACGATACTCTCACCGGCGACGCCGGCATCGATTTTTTCAATTTCTCGGCGCCTCGAGCCGCGTACAGCATATCACTGTTCAATGATGGCAGCGGAGGCAAAACCGTCGTCGTCGATGGCGTCGACGGCACGGACACCGTCTATACCGGCGAATACCTCAACTTTGCCGACGGCAACTACGCTGTCTCTCGGGACTCGTCGCCAACACGCTCCTGCTCTCTGTCGATCCAGCCGGCCCTGCCACAAACGACAGCCTCTATGGCAGCGCCGGCAGCGATACGCTCGCCGGCGGCGCCGCCGCCGACGTCCTGGTTGGCCTCGCCGGCGACGACACCGCATACGGCGGGACCGGCAACGACTATTTCTACGGCGGCGATGGCAATGACGTGTTCTCCGGCGGCAGCGGTGTCGACGTTCTGGTCGCCGGCAATGGCAACGACGTGGCCTATGGCGGCGACGATCAAGACTACCTCTACGGCGGGGCGGGCAACGACGTCCTGGCCGGTGGCGGTGGGGTGGACGTGCTGCTCGGAGAAGCCGGCGACGATTTCCTCTACGGTGGCGACGGCGGCGACTATTTCTACGGCGATATCGGCAACGACACCGGTTACGGCGGCGGCGGAAACAACATCTTCGTCATGGCATCCGGCAACGACGTCGCGGTCGGCGAGGACGGCCAAGACTATTTCTACATGGGGGATGGCAACGACGCCATGTATGGCGGCGCCGGCGTCGATGTGCTGCTCGGCGAGGCTGGCAATGATACGTTCGATGGTGGTGAGGGAACCGACTACCTGTTCCTTGGACCCGGCGGAATCGATCAGGTGCTGTTCAACGCCAATTCGGGCGTCGACGTGGTGAACGACTTCGAAGTCAGCAACGACAACATCCTGCTGCAGGGAACGCTGTTGACGGATTTCAGCCAGGTGCTGGCGGCGACCACCGACTATGGCTCGTTCAGCATCGTCACGATCGATCCGAACACCGCCATTTGGCTCATCGGCGTCAACAAGAGCCAGTTCGTCGCGTCGGACTTTTCGTTCGCTTGAACCGGCTCGTGTGCTGAATGCGAAGTTCGTGCGATCTCGCGGCAGCCACCTTCATGAACTTCGCATTCATAAAGCACACGAGAATCATAAGTTTGCTAGTGTCCTTATCGAATCTGAAGTTCGCTCCGAATGTGCGGCAAATGATGCGAACTTCAGATTCGGGACACTAGCTCTCGCTACGACAGCACACCGCGGGAAATTTGATTCCGCGAATGGTCAGAGCCGGCGACAAGCCAGCTCCGCTTGTTCAGGAGTGCAGGATCGATCGCCCATTCCCGGCCCGCAACCGACTTGCGGGCCGGCACACCGCTTTCGATTTTGACCGGACTCATCGCACCATCAACTCTGGAAGCTGAAGTTGGCTGCCGTCACCGTGGCCGCTGTCGCGCCGTTCAGCCAGATCGCCGTATCGTCGTCGACCTGAACCACGAGATAGGCGCCGTTCTGGTAGGAATGCGCCAGGACGTCGGAGAATGACGAAAAGCCCGAGCCGACAAATTGAACGGTATCGAGACCGGCCGTCCAATCCTGCACAACCTGGACGGAAGTCCCCGGCGTGTTGGCGACAACGAAGGTATCGTTGCCAATGCCTGCGCCCGGGCCACCGCCGTTGCCGCCGAAGTAATAGTTCACGCCGGAACCGCCGTCAAAATAGTCATTGCCGGCGTTGCCGATGAGGACATCGACGCCGTCGCCGCCATAGATCACGTCGTTGCCGTCACCTCCGTACTCGTAGTCGTTGCCTCCATACGCGTACATCACGTCGTCGCCGGCATCGCCGTTGAGCACATCGACATTCAAATTGCCGACCAGAACGTCGTTGCCCGTGCCGCCGTAGAGATTGCCGCCGCCGTTGTAGACATAAAGGTAGTCGTTGCCGTCGTCGCCCTCGAGCAGATCATATCCGACACCGCCGACCAGGATGTCGCTCCCGCCGCCGCCAAACATCGAATCGAGGCCGTCACCTGCGTAGAGGTAATCGTTCCCGCCGCCGCCGACGACGAGGTCGTTGCCAACCCCGCCGAGCAACGTATCGTCGCCCAACTGTCCGTAAATCGTGTCGTTTCCGTAACTGCCGTCGATGAACTCTGCATCGGACGTGCCGCTCAAGATGTTGTTGCCGGTGTCGCCCGCAATCGGAGTGCCCACTTTCTCGAATGCGATGCCGGCCGCGGGGTCGACCGCGGTCGCGATTTCGATCGTGCCGGCCGTCGTCCCGTTGCTGCTGTACAGCCCATAGCTGCCACTGGCATCCACCGCCTCGAAATACAGCACGCCGTTGACATTGGTGAGGTTGGTCGGGTTGGAGCCCCCTCCCGGAAGATCGGTGATGAGCGTGGCGGCTGAGCCGGTGGTTTTCCACAGTTCCCGACCATGGACGCCATCGTCGGCGGTAAAGTACAGCGTGCCGTTGACGTCGGTGAGATTGGCCGGGTTGGATCCAGCGCTGCCCGGCCCGATGTCGCTGACCAGCGTTGTCGTGAGCCCGTTGGTTTTCCAAAGCTCGACGCCGTGAGTGCCGTCGTTCGCGGTGAAGAACAGCCATCCGTTCGACGCGGTCAGGTTGGCCGGATTGGAGCTGGTCGACCCCGACGCGATGTCCGCCACCAGGGCGGTCCGCGGCGATCCGCCGCTCACGAGAGAATTGCTGCTCAGCGTCTTCCAAAGCTCGACGCCATGGGTGCCGTCGTCGATCGTGAAATAGGCCAGCGATCCAACCTGAGTGAAATCGGAACCGCTCCGTGTCGCGCCCGCCGCAAAAGCCATCAATCGCGCCGTCGTCGTGCCGTCGGTCTCCCACAGCTCCGGCGCATTGCCAAACGTTGAAGTATCGTACCAGAAAAGTGCCTCGGCCGGATTTCCCGCGATGTTGCTGCTCACCGAGCCGAGATGCGAGCGCTTGTTGGTGTTCGACGACAGAAACTGGACTTCGACTGTCCCTGCGGCGGTGCCATCCGTCTTCCACAGCGCGGCGTTGTAAACGCCGGTTGGATTGCCAAGCGTGTCGATCGCCTCATAGGTGGCAATGAAATACTCGACATTGCCGATGATCACGCTATCTGAGATCAATCGTCGTCCATAGTTGCCGTACAGGGTTGCGAGCGACGTCGTGCCGGCCGCGGTTCCGTCGGAAGACCACAGGATACCCAGCGCCTCGTAGATGATCTTGCCGTTCAGAACGGTAGCACCGGACGGAGCCGATGATGTTGCCGCCGGCGGCCTGACGGGTCCAGTTCCGGCCACGGTGCCGTCCGAGATCCACAGATTGTCGGCGTAGGTGTCGCCTTCGGCCGGCGTAAAGATCGCCTCGTTGCCGTAGGCGCCAAACAGCTGGATGCCGTAGACGGAGCTTCTGTTCTGGCTGACTTCGACCTGAGTTGTGCCGGCGGTCGTTCCGTCGGTCTTCATCAGGAAATTGTGGTAGACGTAGTTGCCGCTGAGGCTTGGACTGGCGACCGAGGTTTTCCTGGCGAAATAGACTGTCGTCATATGAACATCTCCCGACCGGGGATACTGCCAGCAGACTTGATCCACAGCCCCGGCCGTCCGCGCGAACGCAATGTCTGCCTGATGGGCCGAGCTGAGATTTCCGGTGTCGAAGTTAAACGGCGGCGGCTTTGTTGGTCATCATCCGATCGGGTGATGCGATCTCACGATCCTGCACCTTTATCCGCGATGCGCACGCTGCCAATCGCGGTGATCAGCGCGGCGAGTTCGGCCTGCCGTCCGGTCGCGGTCTTGGCGAACACGCGCCGCAAATGCGTCTTGATCGTGTTGGACGACAGCTTCAGAAGCCGTGCGGTCTCCAGAATAGTGTTACCGGACGATGCTGCCAGCGCCACCCTCGCCTCCGCCTGCGTCAGCCCATACGCATCCATGATCTGGGCCAGCGGAATCGAGCGCCGGTTTGCCGGATCGATCACGAACAGCAGCACCGCGGCATCCTTCATGCCGGCATCCGAGAGCCGGCCCAGATCCTTGCCGCGTATCGCACTCACGAGGATGGTGAGCAGCCGGCCATCCGCAGCATGCGGCAGGCTCATGGTGCCGCCGGCGGCACCTTGCAGCGCCGATCGGATCAGGTCGGCGAGCCGCTGCGAATGTGCGATTGAATAGGTCGAGATCGCCTGCTGCAGCCGCAGCAGACCTTCGGATGCGAAGCGGCGCGCCGCGGCATTGGCGAAGGCAACGCCCAGACGGCGATCGAGCACGACGACGCCGTCGGCAAGATGCTCCAGGACATTGAATGCCGCATGCTGCATGGCGAGATAGCCGTCGATGCGAAAGCCGAGCATGACCGAACGGCACAGATGCGGCGACAACCATTCCAGCAGCCGCTGCTCGTCGGCATCGTGCGGACCGTGGCGCGCGCTCCTGCATATGTTGAAGGCCGCGCGAAAGTCCTCCTTCGCCGCCAGCGCCATCATTGCATTGTGCGCGATGTCCTGCGGCCGCAGCACCTCGTCATAGAATGCCGATCGCTGCAGATCCGACACGCCGATCGCCTCATCCGACATGACCAGTCGTCCGACCGGCTGGCGCTCCATATGGGCGGACCACGGATTACGCATGTGGCGCTCCTGGTAAGCGCGGTTACATGCCTCGTCGAGACGACCGTTGAAGTCGAAATAGATTCGCTGCGCGGAGAACGATTGACCGAACAAGATGCCGCCTTCGCTGTGCGTCAGGTCAGCGATCGCGGTGAGCGCCTTGGGCCACAGGTCGTTCTCGGCCGCCGCGTCATAGATCAGGTCGAGCACCTGATCGATTTTCCCGCTTGAAAATTTCACCTGTGCTTTCCCACCCGAGGCGATCGATCTCCGGCCGCCGACTACAATCTGAGGAGGTACTTTGACAATATCGCGACTTTTCGACCAATGCCTCACCCATTTGGGTGATGCTGCGCTCGGGCTCCTGTTGTCACGATGCCTGAAATTCGCGTCCGTGGCCTGCCTGGACTCTGGGCAGTGCCGTCGCGATCGACGAAAAGCTAGAAATAGCTCGGTTTTCGACCCGTGCCGGTTGCGTGCGACGGCCCCACCATCACCGTTTCCGGCTGGGCGGCCGGATCCTGGCTGGTCGGTTGCGCCCCCTGCCGGTCGTGCAGCGACAGGCCCGCGGCCAACAGGACAATAAGGACTAAATAAGCAAGGTATGTGCGGCGCGCCCATCGGCGGTAGGTCGAACGATCTTCCCGGCTCAGATGATCTGCACGGAATGGCGAACGCGTGCCGTGAGTCAGCAACCTGGTCATCAGCCAACCTTTCACGTAGCCGCACGGATCGGCCCACGTCGAGACCACCCGCAACAGCAGTTAGGATGACTGTCCGGAAATACGGCAACTCACCATCACGCGTCATCATCCGGTCGGGTGACGCGCGCGACCAAATCCTTCGCCATCAGGATGTCGTCATAGTAGCGGCCTTCGATCTTCAGCGCGCGCTGCTCGAGCCCGTACTCGACAAAGCCCGCGCTCCTGTAGAGCCGATGGGCCTGCTCATTGCCCTTCACCACCGCGATCAGCACCCGTTCGACCGTTTCAGCGGCAAGTTCGAGCGCGGCTTCGACCAGAAGCCGGCCGACACCGCCGCGCCGCGCCGCCGGCCGCACATACATGCTGACAAGCTCGCCCTTGTGCCGCTGCTTCGGCCCTTCCGCCGTGACGAAGCCGACGATGCCGGCGATTTCATCGCCCCGAAACGCGCCGAGGATCACCGCGCCGCGCGTCAGCCGGTCCGCGAACCATTCGACGGGGTATGCGCTCTCCGTCTCATACGCACTGCCGAACGCCTCCGGACTCACACGGAGCGCCTCGAGGCGGATCTCGCGATAGAGCGCCGCATCCGCGGGCAACAGGCGCCGGATCTGGATGGATTGCGTGTTCATTCCACTCCGCTACGCTCAGGCGCTGTCGGCCGCAGGCCCATCGACGGGCCTGAGGCGATCATCGATATAGCGTCGAAGCGCCGCTGCGGCGTTCAGCATGTGCGCACGCATCCTGCGCGATGCGGTCTCGCCGTCGCCTTCCGCGATCGCCTGCATGATGGCGTCGTGCTCCTCCCGCGACTTGCGGATGCGGTCGCCCTGCCGCAGCTGCGTGCGGCGGAAGGCGCTGAGCCGCGCGCGGACGTCCTGCGCCTGCTCCGCCATGAACGAGTTATGCGTCGCGCTGTAGATGCATTCGTGGAATTGCCGGTTGAACGCATCATAGGCATCGACGTCATTCGCCTCGACCATCGCCAGCGAGGATTCATGGAGCTCGATCAGATGGCTGCGCTCGAGCGGCGTCATCCGATAGGTTGCGAGCCTGACGCACATCGCCTCCACCTCGGCGCTGGTCTCGAACATGTCCATGATGCGCTCGGGCGTCATCCGCGCCACGACCAGGCCGCGGCGGCCGCGCACCTCGACCAGGCCGCTGACCACGAGCTGGCGAAGCGCCTCCCGCACCGGCGTGCGGGAGGCGCCAAAGCGATCGGCGAGCTGCTGCTCTTCCAGGGCCGAACCGGCAACCAGCGCGCCCGACGCGATCTCGTCGGTCAACGCGTTTCGGATCCGATCGGAGAGCAATCCCCCATCGTCTTCCGGATCAGTCGCGACCTTGAGCAAACCTGCCATTTAGCCTCCTGTGATCGCGCGCACCGCGAAGTAAAGGATAGATGGTGCGACCAGGCATCCCAATCCCGTATGGAACGTCGCCGTCAACGCCCCGTAAGGCACCAGACGCCGGTCGGTCGCCGCAAGCCCTCCGGAAACCCCGCTGACCGTCCCCATCAATCCGCCGAACACCATCGCGCTGCGCGGATTGTTCAGGCCGATCATCTTGGCCACGAACGGCGTCCCGATCATCACGATCACCGCCTTGAACACACCGGTCGCAATCGAAAGGGCGATAACCGGCGAGGATGCACCGATGGCCGCCCCGGTGACCGGTCCCACAATGTAGGTGACCGCGCCGGCACCGATCGTCGTCAATGATTCGGCATCAGTGTAGCCAAACGCCGCGGCGACGAGAACGCCGAGAATGAACGGGACTACGGTTCCCAGGCCGAGCGCGACCGCACCGATCACCCCGGCCTTGCGCGCATGCACAACGTCGACCTCGAAGGCGGTGGCGACGATGGCAAAGTCGCGCAGCATCGCGCCACCCATCAATCCGATCCCGGCGAGCGCCGGCAGGTCGGCGACGCCCTTCTCGCCGCCGGTGAAGAGGCCGCCGAGAAAGGCCAGCGCGAGACCCAGCATGATCGCGATCGCCGAGCCGTGAATGCGCCCGAAGGTGCAGTATTTCGAGATCGCTCCGGAGATCCACATCAGGATTCCGACCGCGGCGAACGCGGTGATCAGCGAATTCGCGACGAGCACGTGCGACAGCATGGTCATGCGATCCTCCCGGACTTGAACTGAGGCGCCGGCGCGGCAAGCGTTTCGGCTTCGCGCGCCTCGATCTCGTCCATCGTCTCGACCCGCCCGCTGAGCCGGCCGATCAGGGCGACCATCGCGAAACACACCGCGACGGCACCGGCACCGGCGATGATGACGATCGGACCGCCCTTCGCTGCGGCGACGACGTTTTGCTGCGCGGCCATCGCTACCACGATCGGAATGTAGAAGCTGCCCCAGAACTCGACGCCGGTCTTGAGCCCGTGGCTGAGCAGCTTGCGGCGCACCAGCCAAAGCCGGGCCGCAATCAGAAAAATCATCGCAATGCCGACGCCGCCGACATTGGCCTTCACGCCGAGGGCGACGCCGAGCAGGTCCCCCAGGAAGCCACCCAGCAGGGTGCAGATCGCGAGCAGCGCGACACCGGAAATGGTCACGGGCGCCTCCCCGCGGTGAGCAGGACGCCGGCAGCAAGACTTGGACGCTTGGTATGCATTCGCATCGTCAATTTCCTCCTGTGTATGCGAACATTCCTCGCTTATAGGTTTTTGTATACACTAATTGACAAGTTGGCGCAATACGCATACAATCACCGCCATCGAAGCCAATCTCGCATGCCGAGGAGCCCGAAATGAGCGATTGGGGTATGCAAAAGGCCGCGCTGGGCGAGCGCCTGGCCGCCGGTCGGCGGCACGCCGACGAAAAGATCGTCCCGATCCCGCGCCTGCCTGCGTTTCTGAGCGCGGTGATCCGGTCAGGCGACCGGGTGTGCCTCGAGGGCGACAACCAGAAACAGGCCGACATCCTCGCCTCGGCGCTCGCGAATCTCGACCCCGCCGAGATCAGCGATCTCCACATGGTGCAGTCGGGCGTGGTGCTGCCGTCCCACCTCGACATCTTCGAGAAAGGCATCGCGCGGCGGCTCGACTTCTCCTATTCGGGCCCGCAATCGGCGCGCATCGCGCGGATGCTGTTCGGCGGCAAGATCGAGCTCGGCGCCGTCCATACCTATCTCGAGCTGTTCGCGCGCTACTTCATCGATCTGACGCCGAACGTCGCGCTGATCGCAGCCGTCAGCGCCGACAAGGACGGCAACCTCTATACCGGGCCCAACACCGAAGACACGCCGACGGTGGTCGAGGCGACCAGCTACAAGAATGGCCTCGTCGTCGCCCAGGTCACCGAGATCGTCGACAAGGTGCCGCGCGTCGATATCCCCGGCGACCTCGTGCATTTCGTGGTCGAAGCCGGCCGGCCGTTCTATGTCGAGCCCCTCTTCACGCGCGATCCGGCGGCGATCACCGAGACCCAGATCCTGACGGCGATGCTCGCCATCAAGGGCATCTACGCGCCCTACGGCGTGCGCCGGCTCAATCACGGCATCGGTTTCAACACCGCCGCGATCGAGCTGCTGCTGCCGACCTATGGCGAGAAGCTCGGCCTCAAGGGCAAGGTCTGCACCCACTTCGCGCTCAATCCGCATCCCACGATGATTCCGGCGATCGAAGCCGGATGGGTCGAGCAGATCCATTGCTTCGGATCGGAAGTCGGCATGGAGGATTACGTCGCGGCGCGCCCCGATGTGTTCTTCACCGGGCCCGACGGCTCGCTGCGCTCCAATCGCGCATTCTGCCAGACCGCAGGCCTCTATGCCTGCGACATGTTCATCGGATCGACGCTGCAGATCGACCTCGAAGGCCACAGCTCGACAGTGACGACCAGCCGCATCGCGGGCTTCGGCGGCGCGCCCAACATGGGCTCCGACCCGCGCGGCCGCCGCCATCCGAGCGAACCCTGGCTCAAGGCCGGCGCCGAGGCCGATCCTGATTCCAACGCAGCGCTGCGTCGTGGCCGCAAGCTGGTGGTGCAGATCGGCGAGACCTTCGGCGAGCGCAATGCGCCATTGTTCGTCGAGCGGCTCGACGCGCTTGAGCTTGCAAGCGCGCTCAAGCTCGATCTCGCGCCGGTCATGGTCTATTCCGACGACGTCACCCACATCGTGACCGAGGAAGGCATCGCCAACCTCCTGATGTGCCGCGACAAGGACGAGCGCGAGCAGGCGATCCGCGGTGTTGCCGGCTACACCGATATCGGCCGCGCCCGCGATGCGAAGATGGTCGAGCAGCTTCGCCAGCGCGGCGTGATCCGGCGCCCGGAAGATCTCGGCATCGATCCGCTCGATGCCGATCGCCGCCTGCTCGCCGCGCGCTCGATCAAGGATCTCATGCTGGCTTCCGGCGGCCTCTACCGTCCGCCCAGCCGCTTCCGCAACTGGTGAGGAGTTTCGCATGGAAACGCTCAGCTTCCGACTATCCGCCCCGACGCGCGCCGGCGGCACCCGCATGCAGGCGATCGTCGGTGTCGTCGCCTCCGGCAATCTCGAGGTGCTGCTGGAACGCAGCAGCCCGGCCGACATCTGCACGATCGACATCGCGACCGCGGCCCACGGCTTCGGCGCGGTGTGGGACGCCGTGGTTCGCGACTTCGTCGCCCGCCGCCCTGCCGGCGGCCTGCGTATCTCCATCAATGACGGCGGCGCCCGGCCCGACACGGTCGCGCTGCGCCTTGCCCAGGGCGTCCGCAAGATCGAGGAGCCGGAACGATGACCGCAGCCACCGCCAACACAGATTCGCTGAGCTGGTACGAGGCGAGCGCCCGGCAGCGCATTGATGCGCTGCTCGATCCCGGCAGCTTTGCCGAATTCATCGGTCCCGAGCAGCGCGAGATCAGCCCGCATCTTTCGATCTTCGACCTGCCTGAGCAGTTCGACGACGGCATCGTGGTCGGACGCGGCCGCCTCGAGGGCTCGCCAGTGCTGGTCGCGGCGCAGGAAGGACGCTTCATGGGCGGCGCCTTCGGCGAGGTCCACGGCGCCAAGCTCACCGGCCTGTTACGCGCCGCGCGCACGCTGCGCCGGGACGTGCTGATCCTGTTCGACACCGGCGGCGTGCGGCTTCAGGAGGCCAATGCCGGCGAGCTCGCCATCGCGGAGATAATGCGTGCGATCATCGAGGCGCGGCGCGCCGGCGTCAACGTGATCGGTGTGATCGGCGGCCGCGCGGGGTGCTATGGCGGCGGCAGCCTGATCGCCGGCACCTGCTCGCGGCTGATCGTCTCCGAGCAGGGCCGGATCAGCGTCAGCGGCCCCGAGGTGATCGAGACCAACAGGGGCATCGAGGAGTTCGACTCGCGCGACCGCGCGCTGGTCTGGCGCACGATGGGCGGCAAGCACCGGTACCTGATCGGCGGCGCCGATACCTTCGTCGACGACGACGCGCTGGCGTTTCGGCAAGCCGTGCTCGATGCGCTCAAGGTCACGCGCGGTTACGGCGTCGCGGTCCTCGACGCCGAGCAGACACGCCTGGAACGGCGACTGCAACGCTTCGGCGCGGCTAGGGACGCCGTCGAGATCTGGCAGGCGCTCAGCATCGACCAGCCAGCCGATATCCCCGCGCTTCCGACCGACACGTTCCTTGCCGCGGCGACCAACAGGGAGAATGCCGATGACGCTCGATGACATCCTGGCCGGCCTGTTCCCGAACGGCGGCAACATCGACGTCAGCGGCGCGATGATCGCGGGAACGACGGTCCTTCCCGGTGCGGGCCCGGTCCACGTGCTCGGCATCGTCAAGGGACAGCCGCTCGGCGTCGACGAGGCGATTGTGCTGGCAAGGCGTGTGCTCGATGTCGTCAAATCAGGCGATCGCGCTCCGATCCTGTTCCTGGTGGATTCCTCAAGCCAGCGCATGAGCAAGCGCGACGAACTGCTCGGGCTCAGCGAATATTTGGCGCATCTCGCCAAGGCCTTGCTGCTCGCGGAAGCGGAAGGACACCACACCGTCGCCCTGCTCTACGGCGGCAGCGCAGCCGGCGCGTTCATCGCCACCGCCCTTGCCACCGGCACGCTGGTCGCGCTGCCCGGCGCGCATCCCGCGGTGATGGATCTGCCGTCGATGGCGCGGGTCACCAAGCTTCCGATCGACGTGCTCAAGGCCAAGGCGGAAGCGACCCCGGTGTTCGCTCCGGGCCTGGAGAACATGGTGCAAACCGGCGGCATTCAGGCGGTCCTGGACGAGCGCGCGCCGTTGGCGCCGCAGCTTGCCGCCATCCTTGAGCGCCCGCAGGGTCCGGACCAGCGCGGCCGGCTCGGTGCCGAGCGCGGCGGAGGGCGGAAGGCCGCCGAGATCGCCGACCGGGTCGTGACGCTCGCAGCGGCCGCACTGCAGGGGACGCATCATGGCTGACGCCTTCGATCGCCACACCATGGTGAAGGTCTCGGCTGCGGGATGGAGCGCTGCGATGCGGCGCTATCCCGAACTCGCCGTTGAGCCGATCGTCGCAGGCTGGGCGCGCGCGGATCGTCCGCTCATTGTCCGGCGCCCGGCTTGCAGCGATGGAGCGGGCATGATTCCGCTCGGCCTGCCGCTGCCGCCGAACTACGGCAAACGACGCATTGCGCTCGCGCTCGCGCTCGGCGACATCGTCGCATCCGCGCCGCCGCCCTTGCTCGCTGACGCGGCCGCCGCGGCGCCCGCGCACTGGCGCGAGACGATCGCGCACCTCGTCCGGCTAGTGCCGGAGACCCGCACCTTCGGCAGCCTGGCGTGGCAGCATCTCACCGGACTGCCCTATCTGTCGGACAGTTCGGACCTCGATCTGCTCTGGCCGCTCGCCTCAGCGCGGCAAGCGCATACCCTGCCGTCCGACATCGCCGCGATTGCAGCGCAGGCGCCGATGCGGCTCGACGGAGAGATCGTCGGTCGGGCCGGCGGCGTGCAGTGGCGCGAACTGACCGGCACCGACCAGGACGAAGTCCTTGTGAAGGGACCTGACGGCGTCACCGGCGCGACGCGCGCAGCGTTTCTGCTGGAGCGCACGCCATGACCGCCGCGCTGAAATGGCAATCACAGCCGCGCCGCGAGCCCGATGCGGAGCAGATCGGTCAGCTTGCCGCGGTGTGCCTGAAGCTCGAGGTCGCGACCTATCCGAAGCCGGGGCTGGTCAGCCACATCGACAATGGCGCGCACCGGGATATGGACGCCGCGCTGCTGTGCCGGAGCGCCGACACGCTGGCGCCCTTCTTCCGCGATCTGGCAGCCGCCGGCGCCGGGGGTGCCGGCATGAACCGGTTGCGCGCCATCGGAGTTGCCGCGGAACGCGCCATGATGGCTGCGACTTCCGGCGTCAACACGCACCGCGGCGCGATCTTCGGACTGGGCCTGCTGTGCACCGCGGCCGGATATCGCGGCGCGCTCGGCATCCGCAAGTCGCTGGGCGAACTGGTGTCGCAGCGTTGGGGCGATGCCATCCTGGCCGGCCCGGTCTCGCTTCGCAGCCATGGCGCGGTGGCCGCACGCCGCCACGGCGCCGGCGGCGCCCGCTCGGAAGCAGCACGTGGCTTCCGCTCGGTCTACGACATCGCCCTTCCCGCCCTGCATAAGGCGCGGACGCTGGCACCCCATGATGAGGAAGCGGTGCGGGTTCAGACCTGCATGACGCTGATCGCCGCTGTCACCGATACCAATCTGCTGCATCGTGGCGGCGCGGAAGGGTTGCGCTTCGCGCAAGCCAGCGCATCGGCATTTCTGGCCAGCGGAGGCGTCGGATCCTGTGGCTGGCGTGCGCGCGCCGTCGAAATCCATCGCGCATTCGTGGCGCGCAATCTGAGCCCCGGCGGCTCGGCGGACCTGTTGGCCATGGCGCTGTTCATCGACCGGCTGGAACGCTGATGCTTGCAGTGCTCTGTGGCGGACAAGGCACCCTCTCCGGCACGATCTTCGATCTGGTCGCCGGTCAGCCTGCCGCGGAACCGGTGTTCGCGGCTGCGACGGCCTGCCTCGGCGAGGACCCGCGGACGCTGATCAGGACACGAAGCGCCGACCAGCTGTCCGCCAATCGCGTCAGCCAGATCCTGACCGTCACATCGGCGCTTGCGATCCATGCCTGCCTCGCCGACCTGCTCACTGCGGAGACCGCCGTCACCGGCTACAGCGTCGGCGAGATGGCGGCCTGGAGCATTGCCGGAATCTGGACCGCCGACGAGGCCTTGCGGCTGACCGAGATTCGCGCGCGGCTGATGGACAGCACGGCGGGACCGGATGGCCGCCTCGGCTATGTCCGCGGGCTCGAGCGGACCACGCTCGACCGGCTGCTCGCAAAACACCGCTGCGCGATCGCGATCAAAAATCCGGACCTGCTGTTCGTGATCGGCGGCGCCGAGCCTGATGTGATCGCGCTCTGCGATGAGGCCGCAACGGCGGGAGCGCGCACCGGCCTTCTCGCCGTGCGAATCGCGTCGCACACCGCGCAGCTCGCGCGGGCCTGCGGCCCGCTGCAACAGGCGCTCGACGCCAGCAAGCGCTTCCCCATCGCAGGCGAGCGCATCCTGCTCGCGGGCGGCGATGGTGAGCGCATCTTCAGGCCAAGCCATGCGACAGCGAAGCTCGCGCGCCAGGTCGCACAACCGATCGACTGGGCAACGACGCTGACGGCGCTCTCCGAGCTGGGGATCACGCAGGTACTGGACCTCGGTCCGGGACATGCGCTCGCCGAGATGGCACAGGCCTTCCTGCCCTCGATCCGCTGCTACGCGGCCGACGGGTTTCACAGCATCGACGGCCTGCGAGGCTGGACGGCGCGCGCCTAGCCGGCGGCGCACGCATCCCTGCACCCGGTCCTTATCTCTGTCCTTACGGCATGGCGCCATACCAGATCACGAGCGCGAATATCACCAACAAGGCGATGGTGATGATTGCTTCACTCGTGGGCATGTGCCTGATGGCCGCCTCCGCACGCGGGAGCAGGATGCTGCGATGGGGCGGTGGTTCTCATCGGCACAACAACGCTCGCTTGAAATACGCGCGGGCGGCGTTGGCTCCGGCCCCAGGAAGAAAATGCAAAATCCCGGTCGGCCCAGCTTGCACAAGGACGTGCCGCTGGAACATGCCCCAAAAGGGCTATCACCTCAAAACAAACGAGGGCTTTACATTCCGGAAGGTGAGAAGTTCGGCCCGTTCGGCCCTCGATGCGCGCCCGCATCGCGAGATCGCCAACCGCCATGCCGCAGGCAGCGCGACGCCTAGCGCCACGACCCGTCCGGCCCAAGGGGCAAATCCGGATGGTCGCGCTTGTCCATGTCGGGCCTCACCTTGAAGCCCTGCCGAAACGCGAACCAGATGAAGCCGACCAACCCGATCACGCAGATCGGCGCAAGAATCCAGTCAGGCATATCGCGATCCTCCAGCAGCCTACCGACATAAGTCTCGGTGATCCCAGGCCCAGTTCAAATGCGCGATGCCCGGTCCGGAGGCGCCAATTTGCTCCCATTCCCGCAACCGACAAAGGTCACGATATCTAATCCAATCGCTTCGCATCGGCCCGTCCTAGGCGGCAAGCTCGCGCATGGGCCTCGCCGACCGGAAGATCGACAGGTCTGGCGACCAATCACTTGAAGTCGCCCCGGCCGATTCTAATTGAATGTATAGCCGAACCGAGCTTCGGCTAAGTGGAGCAACGAACGGAGACAAGCGCATAGCGCGTAAGACTGAGTTGAGGAAATTGACATGAGAAAGCTTGCTCTTGCAGTCCTCGCGGCGGCAACGCTCCTCATTGGATCGGTTGCCCCGGCTTCGGCCCATTGGCGTCACCATGGCTGGGGCGGTCCGGGAATTGGTCCCGGGCTTGCTCTCGGATTGTTCGCCGGGACACTGGCGGCTGCGACGGCACCCCCAGTCTACTATGGGCCGGCGTATGGCCCACCGCCCTACTACTACGGCCCTCCGTATCGGGTGGTTCGCTACTATCGGCGGGTTTATCCCTTCTGGTACGGTTGGTGATGAGAAGAAGGCCCGGTCTCCGCCGGGCCTTCTGTCAAAACCTCCAAGAATTCAATTGGCTTTTCGAGCGCTGATCCGGGAAATGCCAAGGAAGGCCTGCGAGCCGTTTGAGCACGGTGGCGGCGTCCGGAGGCTGTATGGTCAACCAGTGCGGTCCTTCTTGACGCCTTGGCGCGGATCAGTCGCGTTCTCCTGTGGCACTGGCGCGTGCGAGATCAGAGCCGGCGCGGTCTGAGGCCGCTGGGGCGGCTCGACCGGACGGTTCAGCAGCGTAGGGTGTTGCTCGATGTAGAGCTGCCCCGCGACCAGCATGACGCCGGCACACACAAGGGTCAGACTGACAGTCACCAGATCTCGATAGTCGTCCATGCCGTATATCCCCGATTGATCGAGGAGAAAACGTCGGCATTCGCGCCTCGGTTCCAGAACACGGAGTGTGTTTGCTCTTCCGCAATTTACGCCGCCGGCGACCATCACTGCCGTGGCGGTCGAAAGCTGCAAGAGATTGATCGGTCACGTCCGACCACTGAGCCCCGGCTTGTCGAGTCCCGGAGTCCGCGCGATTTGCGCGGCGAGGTAGTCGATCAGCAGGCGCACCCGGGCGATGCCCGACCGCTCGGGAACGATCAGCATGTTGAGCGGAACGGGAGGCGGCGAGAATTCGGGCAGCACCAATTCGAGCTTGTTGGCCGCAAGGAGATCCTCCACGAGCCAGAGATGCGCCGGCGCAATCCCCCGTCCGGCCGACAGCGCCTCGCGTGCGGCGAGTCCATGATCGACACGCAAACGCCCTCGGAACGGCACCACGTGCCGGCCGCCACGCCGCCCGTGGAGCACGAGCAGATCGCTGCCGGCGATGTTGGACATCCTGACACCCTCATGACTTGTCAAATCTTGCGGGCGCGCCGGTGTGCCACGCGCGGCGAGATAATGTGGAGCGGCAACGAGCACCCGCCGGGATTGACCCAGAGACTTCAACTTCATCGAGCTTTCACCAGGTGGCCCGAGCCGGATGGCAATGTCAACGCCTTCCCGCACAAGGTCGACTCGCTCGTCGGTGAGGTTGAGATCAATCCGGATGTCAGGGTAGCGATCCTGAAAGGCGAACAGGAAACGGCTGACGTGCAGCACACCGAAGGCCGCGGTGCAGGAGATGCGCACCGTCCCCTCTGGCGCGCCTCGTGCGCTGCGGGCCTCCTCGCTTGCCTGATCAACCATGCGGAGAATCTGGACGCAGTCGCGATAGTAGCGCGCCCCCTCTTCAGTCACTGTCACCCGGCGCGTGGTTCTGCTGAGCAGCGGCACGCCGATCGCGTGCTCCAGCTCTCGCAAATGGCGCGTCACCGTTGACTGGCCGACGTCCAGCTCGCGCGCGACCGCGGACAGATTGCCCCGCTCGGCGACCCGGACGAAGCTGCGCATGCGCTCAAGCGTAACTTCTGATTTATCCATTTTTCGGCATAATCGTATCCATTGCTGACATCTACTAGATCACGGCTTCGCGCGCTACCTGATCAACGTCACTCATCAGGAGGTGCTGTCATGAAAGTCTTGATTGTCTTCGCCCATCCGGAGCCGCGCTCGCTGAATGGCGCGCTACTAGACGTCGCTGTCAGGGAACTCAAGCGGCTGGGCCACGACGTGCAGGTGTCGGATCTCTATGCTCAGGGTTGGAAATCGGAGGTCGGCAGAGCGGACTTTCCGTCGCTCGGGCAAGGTGAACGGCTCAAGCCGGCCGCGGCCTCCAAGCAGGCTTTCGAGGCGGGCACGTTGACCAGCGACGTAAAAGCCGAGATCGAGAAGCTGTTGTGGGCGGATGTCCTGATTCTGCAGTTTCCGCTGTGGTGGTTTTCGATGCCGGCGATCCTCAAGGGCTGGGTCGACCGGGTGTTCGCCTACGGGTTCGCGTATGGGGTCGGCGAACACAGCGACAAGCGGTGGGGCGATCGTTATGGCGACGGAACTTTGAAGGGCAAGCGCGCGATGCTGGTCGTGACCGCCGGCGGATGGGAGGAGCATTATTCCGATCGCGGCGTCAACGGGCCGATCGACGACCTGCTGTTCCCCATCAATCACGGCATTCTCTACTACCCCGGCTATGAAGTCCTTCCGCCCTTCGTGGTCTATCGCGTGGACCGGCTGGACGACGCCGGTTTTGCGCCGATTGCCGAAGGATTGCGTGAGCGGATGCGCACCCTCACAACCACCGCGCCTATTCCGTACCGGCGACAGAATGGCGGCGATTACCTGATCCCGAGCATGCAACTCCGCACCGGGCTCGAGGCTCCCGGCACAAGCGGATTCGCACTTCACCTCGATCGAGGGGGTCATGCCGGGCGGGAAAGTGAGCCCCACGCATTGGGCTCGTCTCCCGCCTCATCGGGCTGCGGCAGCTTGGTTTCCGACCAATTGGCTAGCTGATACGGGGGAACAACCCATTGGGTTCGCAGTTCTTTTGGCGCCGCCGGCCTGAATGTCGTTGGGCGCCTCAGGGCCCAGCTAAGCCAGGCGACACGGCGGCTCGTACCATTTTGCTCCATGGAGGATTTGGATATGAAAGCTACCTGTATCGTCGCGTGGCAGTCGATCATTCCCACTCAGTTCGGTGGGTCCCCGCGGCTGCGTCTACCCTCTGGCCGCTCGTTAGAGCTCAAGAGCGGCGATGGCTTCTGAAGGAGGGCTGGTCATGTCAATCAAGTCAGCCCTGCCTGCCATCCATTCGGAAGCCGGGTTGTCCCGGTATCTGCAAGAGATCCGTAGCTTCCCGATGCTCGACGCATCCGAAGAGGTGATGTATGCGAGGCGGCTTCGGGATTCTGGTGATCGTGAAGCTGCCTACCGACTGGTGACGAGCCATCTCCGACTGGCTGCCAAGATCGCGCTGAAATATCGGCGCTATGGATTGCCCATCGCCGACCTCATCTCGGAAGCCAACGTCGGGCTGATGTTGGCCGTCAAGCGGTTTGACCCCGAGAAGGGATTTCGTCTGGCGACCTATGCGGCTTGGTGGATCAAGGCGTCTGTGCAGGAGTTCGTGCTGAGATCATGGTCACTCGTTAAGCTCGGCACAACTGCGGCGCAAAAAAAGCTGTTCTTCAACCTTCGAAAGTTGAAGAGACGCCTTGGTGCGCCGGACGATGGCGAGCTTTCGCCAGAGCAGGTGAAGCAGATCTCTGAGCATCTTCGAGTCAGGGAAACCGACGTCGTCGAGATGAACGGGCGGATCCGTGGCGACATGACGCTAAATGTTCAACTCAGTGACGAAGAGGGCGATCAATGGCAGGACAGGCTCGCCGATTCGTCTCCCGATCCTGAAGCCCTCCTCCTGGAGGCCGGAGATCGTGAACGGCAGAACGTCGCACTTTCGGAGGCGCTGAGTGCGCTTACTCCGCGAGAGCGCACCATCGTCGAAGCCCGTTACTTGGCAGAACGGCAAAGCACGCTCGACGATCTTGCTCATACTTTCGGGATTTCTCGTGAGCGTATCCGCCAGATCGAGCAGCGCGCGTTGAAGCGCATAAAGACGATGATGTGCGCACGCCTCCCCGAGTTTGAGGCTGCGTCAGCGAGCGCATAGTAGAGGCAGAACATAGAAACCGCTGGCCGGCTGCTGACCGATCGATCAGCAGCCGGTGCAGATATCAGGCACGATGGTGTCCGCCGAGAAATCACGGTTCTTGCGGGCATCGGACCTTATTCTTGCGGGCCTGCCCGCGGGCTGGCCGCTTTGATCACTGACAAGCTGCTTGACGGTGGCGTCGGAGCTTCGCACGGCTCTCGACGAATCCGCTTCTTTCGCCTGCAGCGAAACCACCATCCCGAGTAGAGCAGCAAGTACCACTAAAGTCCGCATCTCCGGTTACCCTCCTTTCGACGATGCTCCAATTTGCTGCGCAGAATTATTCTGCAGCCGAGAAAACATCTCGGTTTGATGGTCTCAATTTTCAACGTACGGCGAGCGATTCTGGACGTTGGGATGCTCTCCGGTTGCGAGCCGTGGTCGATCTCGACGAGCCGGCCTACGCCGCAGAAATTTTTCTTCCTTCCTCTTGAAAGTAGATCCCTCGCTCCTAGGTGGATTTTCGCCCGGGGGCCGTTATGGACCCGGTTTTGGACATCGCTGAACCTACCCAAGGAGGATGTGCATGCATTTCCGTCCCTTGCACGATCGCGTGCTCGTGCGACGTCTCGACGCCGAAGAGAAAACCGCCGGCGGCATCATCATTCCAGACACAGCAAAGGAGAAGCCGCAGCAGGGCGAGATCGTCGCTACTGGCCCCGGCGCACGCAACGAACAGGGCCAGCTCGTTCAACTCGACGTTAAGCCTGGTGACCGCGTCCTGTTCGGCAAGTGGTCTGGTACGGAGGTCAAGATCGACGGCGAGGAATTCCTGATCATGAAGGAGAGCGACCTTCTGGGTGTCATCGACGAGGCGGGCACCCTCAAGAAGGCGGCGTAGTGCGCTGACAGTCATAAAGGAAAGGAGAGATCAAAATGGCTGCCAAGGACGTGAAGTTCGCAACCGAGGCCCGAGAGCGCATGCTGCGGGGCGTCGACACACTGGCAAACGCGGTGAAAGTCACACTCGGTCCGAAGGGGCGTAACGTCGTGATCGAGAAATCGTTCGGTGCGCCACGCATCACCAAAGATGGCGTAACCGTCGCCAAAGAGGTCGAACTGGAGGACAAGTTCGAGAACATGGGCGCGCAGATGGTGCGCGAGGTCGCCTCAAAGACGAGCGATGCAGCCGGCGACGGGACCACGACGGCGACCGTGCTCGCTCAGGCCATCTTCAAGGAGGGCAGCAAATCCGTCGCCGCCGGCATGAACCCGATGGACCTGAAGCGGGGGATTGACCTCGCTGTCGAGGCCATCGTGACCGATCTGAAATCCCACGCCAAGAAAATCACCGCCAATGACGAGATCGCCCAGGTCGGAACAATCTCCGCCAATGGTGACACCGAGATCGGCCGCTTCCTGGCCGACGCCATGAACAAGGTCGGCAATGAAGGCGTGATCACCGTCGAGGAGGCCAAGAGCCTGCACACCGAGCTCGAAGTGGTCGAGGGCATGCAGTTCGACCGCGGCTACATCTCGCCCTACTTCGTCACGAACCCCGAGAAGATGCGCGCCGAACTCGAGGATCCCTACGTTCTGATTCACGAGAAGAAGCTGTCCGGCTTGCAGACCATGCTGCCGCTGTTGGAGCAGGTCGTTCAGTCCGGTAAGCCGCTCCTGATCATCGCAGAGGACATCGAAGGTGAAGCGCTTGCGACATTGGTCGTCAACAGACTGCGCGGCGGATTGAAGGTCGCGGCCGTCAAGGCGCCTGGCTTCGGCGATCGTCGCAAGGCCATGCTGGAGGACATCGCGATCCTGACCGGCGGCAATGTCATCAGCGAGGATCTCGGCATCAAGCTTGAAAACGTGACGGTGAAGATGCTCGGCCACGCCAAGAAGGTGGTCATTGACAAGGACAATACCACCATCGTCGGCGGCGCGGGCGCCAAGAAGGATATCGAGGCCCGGGCCCAGCAAATCAGGCTTCTGATCGAGGAAACGACCTCCGACTATGATCGCGAAAAGCTGCAGGAACGCCTCGCCAAGCTTGCCGGAGGCGTCGCCGTGATCCGAGTGGGTGGTGCGACGGAGGTCGAAGTCAAGGAACGAAAGGACCGTGTCGACGATGCGATGCACGCGACTCGCGCGGCGGTGGAGGAAGGCATTCTCCCCGGCGGCGGAGTCGCCCTTCTGCGTTCCCTCAAAGCGCTCGACGGTATCAAGACGGCGAACGCCGATCAGAAGGCCGGCATCGACATCGTTCGCCGCGCCATCCAGATACCGGCGCGGCAGATCGTGCAGAACGCCGGCGAGGACGGCTCGCTGGTTGTCGGCAAGCTTCTGGAGCACCAGAGTTACAACTGGGGCTTCAACGCGGCGACCGGCGAGTACGAGGACCTGGTGAAAGCCGGTGTGATCGACCCCGCCAAGGTCGTCCGCACCGCCCTGCAGGACGCCGCGTCGGTAGCTTCGCTGCTGATCACCACCGAGGCACTCGTGGTCGAGAAGCCGAAGAAGGCTGAACCAGCTCCGGCAGCTCCCGCCATGGACTTCTGAACAATAGAGCCCGGCCGATCACGGCCGGGCTCTACCAATGAGAGGAGAAAGACCGCTCCCAAAGACGGAGTCCCCCATGAACAAGTCTAATCGTCGCCGGCTCAGGATGAGACAGGACGCGATCCACTGGTTCATGTTCTACCTGAGCTTTGTCACCATCGCCTGGATCTGTTTTCGAACGATTGGAGGAGTATAGATGCTGAGTCATCACCGTACGTTCTCCGCCCGGACGGAGACCAACCGCAATCTGCGGCGACGCCTGCTCTCTCTCGTAGTGGGCAGCACAATGTCCCTGACCGCCTTCGGTGCTTACGGCGTGGAAAACCCGCGGGGAGCCGAAGCCACACAGGATGCCTTCACGGGACTGCCACTGCCGCCAATCCCGTATCTCGACACGATGCCGTGGCTGAAGTGGCAGCCTGCGGCGGCAAGTATGAAGATCGACATCTTGCTGCCGCCGGCCTCCGCGCCGACCGGTATTTGGCCGCAGCCGGTCCCCCGTCCCGCCGGACTGGCGGCAACCAGCTGAACGTCACTGAGCGGCCGCGAAGGCCGCTCGCGACATCGAGCGCGAAGGTAGGATCTGCTCCCCGTGATTTCCGGGATCTGGAGCGCTAATGCCCGACGCCGCAATCGCACATGCTCCGGCAGGAGCAGCATGGTGAAAAATTCATATGCCGATCTGAGCCACGCCAGCGAAGAGGTGCTGGCCACCCTTGAATCGCTGATCCGCGGTGATTACGAGCGCTGCCACCCCGGAGAGACCCTCGACGATCTCAAACGGCGGGCCTCCTTTTCGAAGGAGGACAGAGGACTGTTGCGGGACTGGATGACGGTCGCGGCAATGCGGCAGCGTTCGCGGCCGCCGACACGAAGCTGCGCCACTCCAGTTGCACACCCGTGAATTCGCAAGCGAAATGGCGCCAGTGGAAGGTCGCCGGAATCTTTTGCGCGGCCACGAGCGGATGTGCTGGCGAGGCTTCGTGCCGGAACCGCGCTAACGCTCGGGCGAAGGGGATCGCACGAGGTTGTAGATTGGTTCGGAAAATCGTGCCGTGGAGCGGGTGAAGGGAATCGAACCCTCGTATTCAGCTTGGAAGGCTGCTGCTCTACCATTGAGCTACACCCGCATCACGCGTTCCCCTAACACGGCCGGGCGGCGGCCTCAACTGCCTCAACCAGGGTCCTTGTGCGCCGGTCAACGAGAATATTTCGGCGCAACCCCGCCGGTTCCTGGCGCGGATGGGGCGGATGGCGGCCTTAACAGCGGCGGATTCGCTGCCTATATTGATTGTCCCATCAACAAAGAAAGGAGGTGATCCAGTGTCTTGTCTCAAGCGCTGTCACCTCGCTGGGATCGCCCGCTAGGCGCTGAGTAATCAGCCTGGCATCGGGGCGCTCTCAGCCCTGGACCAGCGAGACATCAATATCGGGGGCGCGGCGGAAGCGATTCCGCCGCGCCTTTTTGCCGGGATAGCTTGTCGCAGCACAAAACCATCCGATCGGCGGCATATGAATGTCGGCGTGGGTGGCTTTGAGACGTCCTTCGGACTGCCGCATCAGAAATCAGGAGTTCACGCGATGCTTTATGCCATCCTGGCCTACCACGTCGAAGCCGAAGTCAATGCGTGGAACGCCGAACAGGACGCAGCCGTGATGACCGGCCTTCGCGAGGTCCACGAACGGCTGAAGGGTCGGCTCGGCCCGGCGGCACGGCTCGGCGAGACCCGCAAGGCCAGCACGCTGCGCGGGCCCGGCCATGGCGTGGTGATCGACGGACCGTTCGCGGAAACCAAGGAGCAATTGCTGGGCTTCTACGTGATCGACTGCGCCCACCAGGCGGAGGCGATCGCGGCGGCGCGCGACTTGCGCAGCGTCAACCCGTCGGCGGTCTACGAGATCCGCCCGCTGAAGCTCTTTATCCCCGGCGCGGCTTTTCCGGAGACCACCGGCCCGAGCGACGTGTAGCAGCTTATCAGCGGCTGGAACGTTTCGGCAGCTTCGGCAATTTGCTCGGGTCGAATTTCGGCAGCGGCAGATCCGGTGGCGGCTCGGGCAGCACGTCCTGGCTTGGCATCAGCGTCACCTCGAAAGCGAGATCGGGCACGGCATCCGCCCTGCCCGTGCAGGTCGCGATCGCGCCGCTGAATACCCCCTCGAGCCGCACCACGAGATCGTCGGTGCCGAACACGGTCGCGTGCCCTTCGGAGTGCCGCCTTGTGGTGAGCACCGCGGAGAAGCGTTCGCCATCGACCTCATAGGTGCCGCTGTAAAGCATGATGGCGTCGCTGCCCCACAGCCTGCCGTCGGCCACGTGCACGATGCCGGTGCCGTCAGCGAGCGACGTGCGAAACCACGCCGCATAGGTGCCGTTCTTGAGCATGGAGCCTGTCCCACCTGCTCCGTTTCACCGCACGATCTGGGCATCGTTGCGTTAACAGCGAGTGAAGGAACCGCACCCTGCGCTCATTGGCCGTCGATCTGCCGTCCCATGATGGCGATCGCCTTCTGATAGACCCCGGCCGCGTTCCATGCCTCGATCGCGGCGAAATTGGGTTCCCCGGGCTGATAGCCGGCGCCGGCGCGCCAGCCATTGGCGCGCAGGAAGTTCGCCGTCGAGGCCAGCGCATTGGCGGCGACGTCGAGATTGCCGACACCATAGGCCAGCACGTTCTTCGGCATGAACTGGGTCTGGCCGATCTCGCCATGCATCGAACCGCGGGTGCTGGCGGACAGGGTGCCGCGGTCGATCAGCTTCAGCGCGGCATAGAGCTGCTCGGTGAAGAACTCCGGACGGCGGCAGTCATAGGCAAGGGTTGCGATCGACGACAGCATGTTCTGGTTGCCGCGCTGGCTGCCGAAGCCGCTCTCCATGCCCCAGATCGCGATCAACGGTCCCGGCGGCACGCCGTAGCGCTGCTGGATCGAGGCGAACATCGCCGCCTGCGACTGCTTCAGCGAACGGCCGCGCGCCACGATGGTCGCAGAGCCCCGCTTGGCCATGAACTGCTCGAGCGAGAGGCCGAAGCTGCGCTGGCCGCGATCTGCGGCGATCGTCGCGCTGGCGTAATGCGCCTGCATCAGCGCGTCGATCGCGGTGGCGCCGATGCCCTTGGCCCTCGCCTCGCCGGCGAATTGCTCCTTCCAGGCTTCGAACCCGCCGGGCCCGTTGCCGCACTGCGCCGCTTTCGCTTCCGCGCCCAGCGTTGCGACCATCGCGACGATGGCGAGCGCCGACGCCGCAATCTGCCAGCCCCTGATCATCCGAAACCTCCTCCGAAAAATGTGCCGCCGCCCCCGCGGGCGCGGCGCCGACGATGGCCGGATTGACATGACCCGGCGATGAACGATCCGCCTCAGATTCGGCCGCGAAGCGTCACGATATGTCGCCGACGGCGGATTGGCCATCCCGGCCACACCGTGCGAGCCGGGACATCTGGCCCCCCAAGGCGCGGCCCAGCGCGGTCTGGCCGAGCCGAGCCGCGTGCAATTGCCCTTGGCAACACGGCGCTTGACTTTGACGTTAATGACAAGGTGCTAGGCCGGGCTTCGACAGGAGAATGCGATGAGGATTCAGGAGGCGGCCCGTCATCTCGGCGTGAGTGCGCGGGCGCTTCGGCATTATGAAGCGGCGGGGCTCATCGTGCCGCGCCGGACGTCGAACGGCTATCGCAGCTATTCGGCGTCGGAGATCGAACGCGCCGCCTGGGTGCGAGACCTGATCGCCTCGGGCTTCTCGACCCGCGAGCTGCGCAATCTTCTGGCTGCGCTTGACGGCGGCGGACGCCGCGCGCGCGTCAGCTGCTCGGCGGTGATGCAGGACAAGCTCGACCAGATCGATCGTGCGATCGCGACGCTGCGCACGCGGCGCCGCGCCTTGTCGCGACGATTGACCGGATCGGATCGCGACCGCCGCAACACTTGAAGGATGAGGGCTCGGTAATGAAGGTACTCAACATCCTGGCGAGGCGCTACCTGCCGTTGGAGGAGCTGGATCAGGCCGTCGCGTTCCACGAGACCTTGATCGGCCAGACGGCGCGGCTCCGCTTCGACTATCCGGAGTATGACCTGAGGCTCGCGCAGGTCGCCTCGATCCTGTTCATTGCCGGAACCGAACAGAGCCTGAAGCCGTTCACCGCGACGCATCTGACGTTCATGGTCGACGACATCGACGCATTCGCCGCACATCTGCCCGGCGTCGGCGCGACGATCCTGGACGGGCCCAAGCCGGTACCGACCGGCCGTAACATGCTGGTGCTGCATCCGGACCAGACGCGCGTCGAGTATGTCGAGCATCGCAACAAGCATCCGGCCGATGTGCTGCCGTGAGCCGGCAGCCGCGGGCGGTTATCGAGATGTCCGACCGCGCTGCCCGCTTGCAAGACGCCGCTAAGGCACGTCGCCTCGCCTGATCGGACCAACGGTCTGCGGGCGGTTGAGGAAGAACTCGCGGTTGCCGAGCGCGGCCTCGGCATACTGGTCGATCGCCACGATGATCGCCTGCACGTGGTGAAAGCACCAGCCTTCCCGCGTCGCCATGTGCCGGACCTCGGCCAGCGCCTTGATCCAGGGCGCGTGATCATCGCTGTCGTGGAAATACCGAAGCGGCTCTCTCATCTTTCCTCCGGCAGATCACGTCATCGAGCTCGGCGCGCTTGCGCGACAGCAATAGCTGCGCGGATGCGCTGTCGCGCCCGGCCCGCCTGAGCTGAATCACCGATGAGTCGAGCGCGCGCAACTCGGCGCGCAGCTGTTGCATCCTGGCCGCGTCGTCACGCACGCGCTTCGCCGGCGACCAGCTCTCGCTTCGCCGCCCGAAGGAAGATCGGTGCCGCGGCGCGCCGGCGCGCGGCAACGCCTGCATGCACGACGATCGGCTCGCGGTCGCCCAGCCTGCCCCGCTCCTCGACCAGACGGCTCATCACCAGGCGCATCTTCAGCAGGTCGCCGGCGACAAAGGCGCAGTCCTCGTCCCGATCGATCTGCTGGCGCATGATGGCTTCGGCCTCGAGCATGCTGACGCGCAGCGCCCTGATCTGCCTGCGAATTTCGCTGATGCGGTTGTCCATGGCGGGCTCCTATTCACGGTGGAGTTCAATTAGAACAAAACAAGAACATCAAGTCAAGCGTTGGCGTCGCCGGACCATCGTCATCCAAACGCGAGCACGCCGGTTCCTGCCGCAGGAACCGGCGTGCTCACCAATTCAGCGATACGATTCGGACATCACGCCGGATCATGGCGAGCGGCCACCGCGAGCATCACTTCGGAGCTGAGCGGGTGTCGCGACAGAGTGGCGGCCTCATTCGTTTGCAACCGAGACAAACAGCCGACACATGGTTGTGGAACGATATATGTCAGTGAACTTGTCTAGTCTGGTAGACAAGTTAGAATGGAGTCGATTCTGTTTCTATCATTGCGAAGTCCATGGCCAAGTCCTCCAAGTTGGTTGCCGCGAAGCGCGGCAAGGTTCTTCTGGTTCGACGCCGATCTGACGGGCTATGGATGTTCCCCGGCGGCCGCAGGCGCGCGCGCGAGACCGGCAAGGACTGTCTGAAGCGCGAGATCAAGGAAGAGCTGCCGAAGCTCAAACTCGGCCGGCTCAGCCTCTGGAAGGAAGTGACGGCCAAGAACAAGCGCTCCGGCCGCAGGATGAGCGATGCGATCTTCATCGCCAAGAACGCCAAGGGACGGCTCGCGATCGGCGACAAGAAGGAGATCGACCGCGCCGCCTGGCAGAAGCCGCGCGGCATCCGCCTGACGGCAACCTCGCGCTACATCCGTGATCGGCTGTTTCCACGATAGCAGCACCGGCCGCGATAGCGGCAACTCGCGGCGGAACAGATCATGATGCTTAACATGACGTTCGGAGAAGTGCGGCACATCAGGCGACCTGATGTGCCGCTGCGCGGATTTCAACGCGCGGCAACATGCGATATAGCGCGACCACGATCGTCGGGCACGTCTCGCAGACCACTGTTCCACCAACGGAACACCGTACTGATCCGGATTTCTGCAGAGACAGGACGGCCGTAATACAAACTTGGCCGGCGTTGCCATTCTTTGCAGAGCATTTTTTCACGGCTGAGTTTTTACAGATCCATTGCTACCGGCAGAAAAGGGCCGCCCAGGCGACGGCCCTTTTCGATTCAACGCCCGTGCTATTCTGGCGGCATCAATGCCGGCGACAACGCCCCATTCCCTCATCGAGGATACTCGCCCTACTCAACAATAAGGCCGCCGACCGGCGGCCTTACCGTTGAGTGGCCCCAGCACCGTTGGGGGCCTGGGAGGCGGGGTGCTGGGGCCTTCTACCGACCCGGGTGGCGCGGTCGGGCCAGCTGGGACGTCCATCAAATCAAAAGGGCAACAGCAACCATTGCGATCGGCCAAAGTCCCAATACGACGATGCCCGCTCGGAAAATAATTTCGGACATGACATGCGCCCTTCAATAGGACGCGTAGGCTATGCCTCCGCGGGAACCACGGAAAGTGCAGTTTGTGCCACTTTTCCCTGTCCTGCAGTCCTGCGGCTTCATGTCTCAACGCGGGATCACGCCGTCAAGACACGCGCCGGGCGGAATCGCTCAGATAACAAAACTCACGCGCCAGCTTGCTGAAGGTCGCCGAACAGCGCGACCGCTCGGCACGACTTGCTGATTTCTTGAGCTTCGCACACCACCGACGCGTGCTAGGAATGACGTGATCGGTCCGGACCGGACGACGTCGTCAGCCAGAACACATTGGAATGACCTTCCCCTCCGACCGCCACAGGCGGCTATTCAAAATTGTCTCCGCGCGCTGGCAACGCCGCGCCATCTTCCTGCTGGGCGGCATTGCGGTCGGTGCGGCGGCGGTCGCGCTCGCGCAGCTCGCCGATCTCGCGCAGATCGCCTTCTCCGCGCTGGTGTCGCATCTCCGTTATGCCGCGCTGGTGCTGACGCCCGCCGGCTTCGCCCTCTCGGTCTTCCTGACCAACCGCTTCTTTCAGAACGCGCAAGGCAGCGGCATCCCACAGGCCATCGCCGCCCGCAACCTGACCGACCAGACCGCGCGCGAGAGCCTGGTCTCGCTGCGCGTCGCCGTCGGCAAGATCCTGCTGACCCTGCTCGGCCTGCTCTGCGGCGCCTCGGTCGGGCGCGAGGGACCGACGGTGCAGATCGGCGCGTCGATCATGTTCGCGCTCGGCCGCTTCTCGCCGCGGCGTCAACCCGGCCTGATCCTGGCCGGCGCCGCCGCCGGTGTCGCGGCAGCCTTCAACACCCCGCTCGCCGGCATCGTGTTCGGCATCGAGGAAATGAGCCGCGCCTTCGAGACGCGAACCTCCAGCCTGATCATCGGCGCGGTGATCGCGGCTGGTCTGACCTCGCTCGCGCTGATGGGCAACTATACCTATTTCGGCACCAGCGCGACCACGTTGCGCAACGGCGTCGACTGGCTCGCGGTGCCGCTCTGCGGCGTGGCCGGAGGTCTGGCAGGCGGCCTATTCAGTCGCATCCTGATCGCAATGGCACACGGATTCGCCAATCCGGTCGGGCGCGCGATCAAGCGCTATCCGGTCGGCTTTGCCGCGGTCTGTGGATTGGCGGCCGCGATTTGCGGGATCGCCTCGGACGGCGCGATCTACGGCACCGGATATCAGCAGGTCAAAGCCGCGCTCGAGGCCGGCTCGCAACTGCCGGCGAGCTTCAGCGTGTGGAAATTCCTCGCGACCCTTTTTGCCTCGATCAGCGGCATGCCGGGCGGCATCTTCGCGCCCTCGCTCGCGGTCGGCGCCGGGCTCGGCTCCGACATCGCGCCGCTGTTTCACGGCGCGCCGCTGGCCGCCATCATGCTGCTCGGCATGGTGTCCTATTTCGCCGGCGTGGTGCAGGCCCCGATCACGGCCTTCGTGATCGTCACCGAGATGACCGACAATCATGCGATGGTGGTGCCGCTGATGGCCGCGGCCCTGATCGCCCATGCGAGTTCAAAGCTGATCTGCAAGGAAGGCGTCTATCACGCCCTCGCCAAGGGGTTCGTCGAGCGGGCTGCGCCGCCGACAAGCCCTCACCCCCGATAGGCAAACAGCTCGATCGGCTCGCTGAAGCCGCGCACCGCATGTTCGCCGACATGTTCGAGCGCGACATCGCGCGCGACGAGGTCGGCGAAGGCGCGCGACAGCAGCACGTTCCTACCGAGCTGCTTGGTGAGGGCTTCGAGCCGCGACGCCATGTTCACCGCAGGGCCGATCACGGTGAAGTCGAGCCGGCTGCGCGATCCGATATTGCCGTACATGACGTCGCCGACATGGACGCCGATGCCGTAATTCATCGGCGCCCGGCCCATCATGCTGTTCTTCTCGCTCAGCTCCGCCATCGCCACCCGGGCCTCGGACACCGCGCGCAGCAGGTTGGCGCAGGCATTGGGGTCGCTGAGCGGGAAAATCGCCAGCAGCCCGTCGCCGATGAATTTCAGGATCTCGCCGCCATGCCGCGCAATCGGCTCCGACATCGCGTCGAAATAGTCGTTCAAGAGATCGATCACGTCGTCGCGCGGCCAGCTGTCCGAGATCCGGGTGAAATCCCTGAGGTCGCAGATCATGATCGCGGCGCGCACCGTGGTGCCGCTGCCGCGCCTGGTTGCGCCGGCCAGGATCAGCTCGCCGGCATGGGTGCCGACATAGGTCTCGAGCAGCGTCCGCGCCAGGCGGTTCTTCATCCGGATCTCGCTGACCAGCGCCAGCACCGGCAGCACCTTCTGCAGGCTGGCGATGTGGGCGTCATCGAAGCCGCCGGGACGATCGGTCGCAAAGGTCACGACGTGGCGCTTGCCGAGCGTATGCAGCAGCGGCCACGCCACATAGTCGGTCAGACCCTGCGCGCGCATCTCGTCATAGAGCGCGTGGATGCGGCCGGGCCGTTCGAGCCGCTCGCGCACTTCGGCGGCGCCCTGATGGATGTCGTAGACCGGGCTGCCGACATATTCCGAACGGGTCTGCACCTCGTAGTCGACCCGGGTGATCTCCGCCTCGCGCTTGCCGTCAGTCCAGATGATCCGGGCGCCAAGCCATTGCGGATGCTGGATCAGCAGATTCATCGTCGCCCGCTTGAGCGGGATACCGGTTTGCTGCAGCCGGATGCACAGCTCGGCGAAGATGTTGTCGATGAAGCGCTGGTCGCGGGTCTCGTTGGTCAGCCAGGCCACAACGTCGCCGTCGGACTGCGGCGTGACGGGCTCGATGTTGGGCGCATTCATGGCTGGCTCCGGAGCGGCGACTTGGTTTTGCAGGCGATATGTCGTGGTTCCACCTGGCAACGTCAACGCCACCAGCGGTAACGTGATCGGGCGGGTCGAGCGCTGCGTGGCCAGGGTCATGCGACCTCCCCGGCGGCTTCACTCCCGCTTAACACATGATCTCGTCCGGCCTAACTCAACTGGTTAGCGATCGATTAATTGCAGCGCGCGGACGTTGTATTGTGAGCACACTGCCCTTTGTTTCAGCGGGAAAACGATAAGCTTCATTTGTCAGATCACAGTGAGTCACATAGCGTAACACATCCGCTGCCGGCGAAGGTTTGCCGGAATGCAACCGGCCGGGCAGCGGCAAGAACAAGGGGCCGAGCGCCATGCGCGAATGCATCGGGGCTGCGACGTTCGTACGACACGTTGGTGACAAGTCACTCAATCCATGCCGGACTGCATTGCCGTCCCGCTCGCGCGCCCAGTTCCGTCTCCTGCTGCTGCTGAGCGTATCGGTCGCCGCGCTCTCGGCGCTGCTGCCTAACTCGGCAGCGGCGCAGACCTGGACCGGCGCCACCAGCAATGACTGGACGGTCGGTGCGAACTGGAGTACGGGCACGCCCCCCGCCGGCGGGGCCGTTACCATCGGTACGCCGGGCAATGTCATCCTCGGCGTCAGCCCAGGTGCAACCGGCTCAACGGCAGGCCTGCGGCTCGGTTCGGCAGGAACCACCAGCCTTACTGTTCAGAACGGCAGTACGCTGACAAGCGCAGGCGCCTCCGTTCAGATCGGCACCACTGGCGGTGCTATCACCACCATGACCGTGACTGGAGTCGGGTCGCAGTGGAACGTCAACAGCACGTTCAGCGTCGGCAGTGGGGGTACAGCCACGCTTAACATCAGCGACGGCGCGATCGTCAACAGTACAAGCAGGATCCAGGTCGGTGCCCCCGCCGCCCTTGGCACAGCCACGGTCAACATCAACAACGCCACGCTGATGGTCAGCAACATTGCCTTCTTCGGCAGTGCCAGCAATGTGGTGAACTACGACAACGCCACCCTCCGCGCCCGTGCCAACACCTCCCCCTTCCTGAATGGAACCGCGAACCAGAACAATATCAAGGCGGGCGGGCTGACATTCGATACCAACGGCTTCACTGTCGTCATCGCAAGCAACAATACCGCCGGCTTCAGCGGCGTCGGCGGCTTGACCAAGACCGGCGCCGGGACCCTAACCCTCGCAGGCGGCAACACCTACACCGGCGAGACGGTGATCCAGCAGGGCACGCTCGCGGTGAGCGGCATCGCCGGCGCCAGCGATGCCCTGATCCATTCGAGTCGCGCGCTCGCCAACGCGACGCTGGATATTTCAGGCATCGCCAACACCGCCTCGCACATCCAGAGCCTTGGCGGCAGCAGCGCCGGCAGCGTCGTGCTGGGCAGCAAGGACCTGATCATCACCAATGCGAACGACACGTTCGCAGGCACGATCAGCGGCACCGGCGGGCTCCAGCTCACCGGCGGCACACAGGCGCTATCAGGCGTGCAAACCTATAGCGGCGCGACCACGATTACGGGCGGCACGCTGGCGCTGACAGGGACCGGCGATATTTCCGCGTCCAGCCAGGTGATTGCGAGCGCCACCTTCAGCATCGCCGGGCTCACCAGTGCGGGCACCAGCATTCAGCGGCTGTCGGGCACCGGCAGCGTCGATCTCGGCACCAAGACGCTGACCTTGACGGCCGCGAACGACACGTTCGCCGGCGTGATCGGCGGCAGCGGCGGACTGACGCTCGCCGGCGGCACCGAGACGCTGTCCGGCGCCAACACCTACAGCGGCGTCACCACGATCTCCGCCGGCACGCTGGCGCTGACCGGCACCGGGTCGATCAGCAATTCCAGCCACGTGGTGGCGAACTCGACGTTTGATATCTCCGGCCTCACCAGCGCCGGCACCAGCATCCAGAGCCTTGCCGGCAGCGGCAATGTCGCGCTCGGCGGCAAGACGCTGACCATCACCAACGCCAGCGACACGTTCTCAGGCAAGATCGGCGGCATCGGCGGACTCGCGCTCAGCGGCGGCACCGAGACGCTGTCCGGCATCAACACCTATAACGGCGCGACCACAGTCACCGGTGGCACGCTGCGCGCGGGCGCGGCCAATGCCTTCAGCGCCGCGTCGGCCGCCGTCGCAGGTGCCGGCGGCACCTTCGACCTCAACGGCTTCAACCAGACCATGGGCGCGCTGAGCAATGCCGGCACCGTGCGGTTTGGTGCCGCCCCCGGCACCACGCTGACGGTCGCCGGCAACTATGCCGGCAATGGCGGCGCGCTGCTGTTCAACACCGTGCTCGGCGGCGACGGCTCGGCGACCGATCGCCTCATCGCGGGCAGCACCTCCGGCACCTCGACCGTGCGGATCAACAATGCCGGCGGCGGCGGCGCGCAGACCACAGACGGCATCAAGCTGATCGACGTCACCGGCGCCTCCAATGGCACCTTCACGCTGGCGGGCAATTATTTGCTGCAAGGGCAGCAGGCGGTCGTCGCCGGCGCGTATGCTTACACATTGCAGAAGAACGGCATCTCGACGCCATCAGACGGCGACTGGTATCTGCGCTCCAGCCTGATCAATCCGCCGGTCGATCCGACCGGACCGACCACGCCCGCGGGTCCGCTGTATCAACCCGGCGTGCCGCTCTACGAGAACTACGCCCAGGTGCTGCTCGGCATGAACGCGCTGCCCTCGTTGCAGGAGCGCGTTGGCAACCGCTATTGGGGCGGCAACGGCAACCCGAGCGAGGCAATGGCGCGGATGGGCGTGACGCCGGCGGCGACGGCGGACAGTTCATGGACGCAATCGGCGTTCTGGGGCCGCGTCGAGGGCGGACAGACCAGCCTGAGGCCGTCGAACACCACGGGCTCGACCTTGAACAGCGATGACTTCAAGGCGCAGGCCGGGCTCGACGGCCTCGCGCTCGAGAACAATTACGGCCGCCTGATCGTCGGGCTGACGCTGCAATACGGCCTGACCACGGCCTACGTGAATTCGTTGTTCGGCAACGGCCGTATCCGCGCCGAGGGCACCGGCGTCGGCGCCACCGCCACCTGGTACGGCGACAACGGCGTCTACATCGACGGCCAGATGCAGACCATGTTCTACCGCGGCGACCTCACCTCCGATCTCGTCGGCAGCATGAACCATGGCAATGAAGGCCTCGGCTATGCGTTCAGCGTCGAAGGCGGCAAGCGCATCACGATCGGCAACGGCTTCACGCTGACCCCGCAGGCCCAGCTCGCCTATTCGAAGGTCGACTTCGACGGGTTCGCCGATCGCTTCGGCGCACAGGTCTCGCTTACCAATGCCGATAGCCTGCTCGGCCGCGTCGGCCTCTCGCTCAATCACCAGAAGGGCTGGGGCGACGGCGCCCGCTCCGACCTCTACGCAATCGGCAATCTGCATTACGAATTCCTCGACGGCAGCAACGTCGCGGTCGCCGGCACCAGCTTCGCCAGCGCCAACGACCGGCTCTGGGGCTCGATCGGCGGCGGCGGCAGCTATAGCTGGGCCAATGGCCGTTACACCGTGTTCGGCGAAGCGACCTACCGCGCCAGCCTGCAGGATGCCGGCGACAGCCACAGCTACAAGGGCACCGCGGGCTTGCGCGTGGTGTGGTGACGGCAAAGGATCAGGCGCCCAGCCTGTCCACCTCGGCGTTGCCGGCCTTCATGACCAGCGGAATGTGCTCGCCCTGGCCGAGCAGGCACGACACGTCGCGCAGCGGATTGCCCTCCACCACCAGAAGATCGGCGAACGCGCCCGGCGCGACCCGGCCGAGCTTGCCTTCCATGCCCAGCACCTCGGCGCCGATCATGGTCGCGCTGGCGATCACCGCCTGCGGACCGAGCAGTTCGGCGCGGATCCGGAACTCGTCGCTCTGCAGCCGCTGCGACGGCCCGAGCAGATCGCTGCCGTAGCCCATCTTGACGCCGGCCTCGCGATAGATCGCGAGCGAGCGCAGGCCGGCATCGCGCACGTCGGCGATCTTGGCGACGCTCGCCGCCGGCAGGCCGTACTTCGCGCCCTCATTGGCCAATGCTTCGTAGGTGACGAGGGTCGGGATCACATAGGCGCCCTGCTCGGCCATCAGCTGCGCGGTCGGCAGGTCGACCAAATTGCCGTGCTCGATGGTGCGCACGCCGCAGCGGATCGCGCGCTCGATCGCCTCCGCGGTGTAGGCATGGGCCAGCACATAGGTGTGCCGCGCTTTCGCCTCCGCAACGATGGCGCGGATCTCGTCCTCCGAATAACCATAGGCACCGATCGGATCGGTCGGCGACGCGACGCCGCCGGAAGCCATGATCTTGATCTGGTCGGCGCCCATCTGCAGCTCCTCGCGCACCGCCTTGCGCACCGCATCGACGCCGTCGACGACGCGCGCGATGGCGCCGACCCGCACGCAGCAGGAGCAGGTCGGATCGGCCAGATAGTCCGAGCGGGCGCGCCCGTCGCCGTGCCCGCCGGTCTGGCTCAGCGCACGGCCGGAGACGAACAGCCGCGGCCCATCGGTCAGCCCGGTATCGATCGCCTGCTTCAGCGCATAGCCGGCGCCGCCGGCATCGCGGACGGTGGTGAAGCCGCGCTTCAGCATGCCGCGCAACAGCATGGTCGAGCGCAGCGTTACCAGCACGTTGGCCATCCGCGCCTGCTGCGACAGATCGAGCTCGACCGCGACCGCGTGCACATGCAGGTCGATCAGGCCGGGCATCAGGGTCTTGCCCCTGAGGTCGATGACGCGATCGGCCGGCGCATCGATCGGACGGTCGGAGACCTCCTTGATCAGACGATCCTCGACCAGCACGTGGTGGCCCTCGAGCAGATCGGAGCGCAGCGGATCGAGCAGCGCGGCATTCCTGAAGAGGATACTTGTCATAGAGGCCTCCTGTCAGCGCGCCGCCCGTGTGATCAGACGGTTTCGCTTGCGATGTCTTCCAGCGATCGGTTGCGGGTCGGCACGCCCATCAGCACGACGGTCAGCGCGCCGATCAACAGCACGCTCGTGGTGACGCCGAACACGCCGGCAAAGCCGAAATTCGGATAGAGATAGCCGACTAGGATGGGTGCTGCGATCGCGCCGATGCGGCCGATCGCGGATGCGAGCCCGGCCCCGGTGGTCCGGATCGATGTCGGAAACACTTCGGCCGTGTAGGCATAGACGCCGGCATAGGTGCCGTTCATGAAGAACGACAGCAGCAGCCCGGCCGTCATGATCTCCCCATCGCTCTTGGCAAAGGCGAGCCCGAGCGCGCTGACGCCGCCGAGCAGCATATAGCTCGCGATCGTCGCCTGCCGCCCGATCCGCTCATTGAAGAAGGCGGCGGTGAAATAACCCGGCACCTGCGCGCAATACATCGCCAGCGAATAGCCAAAACTCTTGGTGATGCTCATGCCGTTCTGCACCAGCAGGCCGGGAATCCAGACGAAGAAAGAGTAGTAGCTGAAGGTGATCGACAACCACATGACCCAGGTCATGGTGGTGATGCGGGCCTGGCGGCCGGCCAACAGCGCGGCGAAATTGCTCAAGAGCGTTCCCGACGAGACGGCAGGTGCAGCCAGCTCGGCGACCGGCGGCGCCAGCACGCGGCCCTCGCGCACGAAGCCGGCCTCGATCCTGTCCAGCACCGCTTCGGCTTGCTTGGCCCTGCCCCGGCTTTCCAGCCAGCGCGGCGATTCCGGCAGCGATCTCCGCCACCACAGCAGCATCACGACCGGCACCGCCGTGATGACGAGCACGATGCGCCAGCCGTTCTCATAGGCCGGCACGATGAAATAGCCGAGCAGAGCGGCGGCGACGAAGCCGAACGAGAAGAAGCCCGCCAGCGCGCCGGTGAAGGCGCCTCGGTAACGCCGCGCCACGAACTCCGCAAGATATGGCGCGATGATCGCGCTCTCCGCCCCGGTGCCCATGCCGGCGACGACGCGCGCGGCAAAGAACGCCGGCCAGCTGTCCACCGCCGCGCTGACCAGCGAGGCCGCGCTGTAGAGCGCCAGCGCCGACATCATCACCGCGCGGCGGCCGATCAAATCGCCCAGCGTCCCCGCCAGCAGCGCGCCGAACAGGTAGCCGACGAAGGTGCTGCTGCCGAGCACGCCGGTCTCGATATTGGTCAGCCCCCATGCGGTGCGCAGGACCGGCAGGATGAACGCCAGCACCGCGGCATCCATCGCGTCGAACAGATAGCCGAGGCCACCCATCAGCAGCAGGTGCACATGGAAACGCGCGAACGGCAGGCGCTCGATGCGCGCCGAGATCATCGACATGAAAAGCCCCCTCCGCCCCGCGGTCGGCACGCGCCACGGGATCGGCGAGCGGAATGATAGACAAATCGATATTATGGGAATAATTTATAATTGTTATCTGGTACATCACCCCTGTGAATATCGCCCGTGTCCTTCCGCACCCTCGACCTCAACCTGCTGAAAGTCTTCGAGGCGCTGATGACCGAGGGCAGCGTGACGCGCGCCGCGAGCGCGCTGACGATGACCCAACCCGCGGTCAGCAACGCGCTGGCGAGGCTGCGCGACGCGCTCGGCGATCCGCTGTTCGTGCGCACGGCCAGCGGCATCCGCCCCACGCAGCGCGCGGTGGCGCTGTGGCAGCCGATCGGCGATGCGCTGGAGCACGTGCGCCACGCGCTCGACGAGGACGCCTTCGATCCACGGCGCACCGAGGCCGAATTCAGCCTGTCGATGTCGGACTACGTGTCGGCGCTGGTGATGCCGCGGCTGCTCAACCGGTTCGGTGAATTGGCGCCATCCGCGCGCATCCACACCCTGCCCAACACCATTCTCGAGATCGGCGACCGGCTCGAGGACAACCGGGTCGATTGCGTGCTGAGCGTCTATGTCAACGAGGCGCAGCAGCCTCCGGCCGCGATCCGCTCACGCTCGCTGTGGACCGTGGAGTATGCCTGCATGATGCGGCGGGACCATCCGCTCGCGAACAGGAAGCGGCTCAATGCCCGCAGCTTCCTCAACGCCAAGCATGTCGATGTCAGCCTCGCCGGCAAGACGCTGCCGACCTACGACCAATTCCTCGCCTCGCGCGGGCTGTCGCGCAACCTGGTCACGACAGTCAATCACTACAACGCCGCCTACGAGATCGTCCGCCAGTCCGACCTGATCGCCGTGCTGCCGCGCGACCTCAGCGCGCAGTCCCGCCACGCGCCGCATCTGCACGCGGTGCCGGTGCCGCTGCCGGCGCCGCCGCGCATCGTCAGCCTGTTCTGGCACCAGCGCAACGACACCGTTCCCGCACAGCGCTGGCTGCGCGAGACGCTGGTGGAGCTGTTCGCACGGATGGAGTGAGGCGGGATTGCCGCGCCCGAGTTGGTCAGGCTCTCGGACCTCCCGCATACCCGTAACGATACGGGGATGTCGATTAACGTTCTTGCGACGCGGCTTTTCGTTGGACCCGCTTTCCGATTGACCCTATCGGGGGCCCAGGTGGTAGGCTGGGTCATTTCAGGCGGCTATTTGAATGCGCGAGTTGTTAGAACAATATCAGCTTCTGTTGCTGGCACTTTTGATCTTCTTGCCGCTCGAGCGGCTGTTCAGTGCAAGGCCTCAGAAGATTTTCAGGCGCGGCCTGCTGACCGATATGGGCTTCCTGTTTCTCAACGGGTGGCTGGTGCTGATCGGCGTGATCGTCGTCGTCGCGGTGGCCGTGCTGGTGAATCAATTGATCATGCCTTCGGCGGTGAAGCAGGCGATCGCCAACCTTCCCTATCTGGTTCAAGTGCTGCTTGCGCTCCTGATCGGCGATCTCGGCGTCTACTGGACGCACCGCATCCTGCATGCCGTGCCCGCGATGTGGCAGATTCATTCCGTGCATCATGCCGTCGAGGAACTGGACTGGCTCGCTGCGGTTCACCAGCACCCGCTCGATGTGATCTTCATGAAGGCCGGTTCGCTGTTTCCGCTGTTCGCACTCGGCTTCTCCGCCGAAGCGATCGGGAGTTACGTTCTCATCTATTCCTGGCAGGCGTGGCTCGCGCACGCCAATGTGCGCTTGAGCTACGGACCGCTGCGCCACGTCCTGGTGTCGCCGGAATTCCATCATTGGCACCACAGCAGTGAGCAGGAAGCCAGAGACAAGAACTTCGCCGGGATGTTCTCGTTCTATGATGTGCTGTTCGGAAGCGTCCACCTTCCGAACGGGCGGAAGGCGAAGACGTTCGGCATCGATCATCCGATGCCTTCAGGTTATCTGGCTCTGCTGGCCTACCCGTTCATGGCATGGGCCGGAAAGCGAAAGCGCGACGATCCGGCGGGCACCTAGGTATCAGAACGGTTCACACGCGCCAATTCACGGCGTGATCCTGCCGTCGAGCACGGCAAGCCGGAACGGCCGTACCTCGACGGTGTGCCAGACCTTCTCCGTGACATAGGGTTCGCGGGCCAGCCAGGCGTCGAGATCCGCACGGCTTGGAAACTCGGCAAGAATGACCGATCCGATCATGTCGCCGGTGTCGTCGAGGATGGCACCGGCTGCGCGCAGCTCGCCGCATTCGACCATCGGCTTGATGCCCGCAAGGTGCGCCGGGCGCACCGCGAGGCGACGGGTCTTGGCATCCTTGTCGGTCCCGTCATGGGCCAGCACGAGAAATTGCACGATGAAACTCCTTTCAAAGCCGCTCGGGCTTTGCCCGGCGCGGTCATTCACCGGTTGTCCAGCCAGGATCGCCGGCGCGATGGACGAGCTCATAATGCCGCGCAAAAGAATCGTAGTCGGACAGCAGCGCCTCGGCCCGGGGCTCGATCCTGGCGACATCGATGCTGCTGCCGGCGAACTGCTTGATGTCGTCAGCTGACGCCCAATAGGTCACGGCCAGAAACTCGACCTTGTCGCCGACGGTCCGGTTCAGCAGCTCGGCGCCGTGATATCCCCGCATCTGCCGAAGCTGTGGGAACACCGTCTCGGCAACGTGCTTGAGGTAGTCCGGCGCCTCCTGCGCACCGGCGCGGCCACACCACAATCGTGCGATCATTGCTAGGTCACTCCTTCGAATTGCGCCCTGATCTCCGGCCTCATCCGACCAGAACTAGGGCGCCGCCACTCCGCGCGTATTGGTAAAAATTGTCGGCCGCGAAAACAAGTTAGTTGACTCCGGCAAGTATTTGCCGGACCGTCGAAACAGAGCCCGAGTCCGGGCTCGACGCGAGCACCGGCCATGGCCCGCCACGATCCCCACAATACCGCGCGCTACTGGAACGACCTGGCGATGCCCGGCCTGTCGCTGATGTGCGCCGACTTCACGACGCAGGAATTCGCGCCTCACGTTCACGACGGCTTCGTGGTCGCGGCAACCGAGGCTGGCGGCGCCGAGATCAAGAGCCGCGGCGTGGTCGGCCGCGCCCAGACCTCCAAATTGCTGGTCTTCAATCCCGGCGAACCTCATTCGGGCTGGATGGGCCGCAGCAGCGAATGGCGCTATCGCGCATTCTATGTGCCGAAGCGCGCGATCGATGATCTCACCCGCGGGCTCGGTACCGACCGGCCCGGCTATTTCTGCCGCAACGAGTTCGGCGACGCCGACCTGATCGGCCGCTTGCTGCGATTGCATGGCGAACTCGAACGCGGCACCGATCGCCTCCGCACGCGCGAACTGTTCCTGGAGGGATTCGCGACGCTGTTCGAGCGCCACGCCGACGGCAATCCGCCACCGCCTGCGGCGCCGAAGGATCAGAGCCTGCTCGCATCCGTCGATGCGATCATGCAGGATCGCTACGGCGAGCACCTGACGCTTGACGATCTGGCGGACCAGGTCGGGCTCACGCCGTTTCAGCTGATCGGCCTGTTCAAGCGGACGGTATCATTGACGCCGCACGCCTATCTGACCCAGATCCGCCTGGCGCGCGCCTGCGATCACCTCGCGAGGGGCGATGCCATCGCCCATACCGCGATCGTGTGCGGCTTCTACGACCAGGCGGCGTTCACCCATCATTTCAAGCGCTGTTACGGCATCACGCCCCGGCAATACGCCCGCGCCGCGGCCTGATATGGCGAGCCCGCAATTTTTGCCAATACAACGGCGCGGCTGCGTCCGAGATAGGTGCGATCACATACAAACAGGCTCAAGGTGCGCATCGCATGTCGCGGCTCTTCTACCATGAACATCCGGACACGCTGACGCTCGAGACCCGCGTCATCAGGGCCGAGCCGGGCCGGGTCATGCTGGCAGAGTTGCCGTTTTTCGCCGGCGGCGGCGGCCAATTGCCGGACAAGGGCTTCATCCGTTGGAACGGTGGAGAGGCCGCCGTCACCGGCTTCGAACCCTATGCTGGAGGAGCCTGGATCCTGCTGGCCGATCCGGTTGAGCTCTCGGGCAACGTTGAGGCCGTGGTCGATCCCGAGTTCCGTCAGATGATGCGCGAGCTTCACACCGGCACGCACCTGCTCAACGCCTTCGTCTACCAGCAGTTCAACGGTGCATTGGTCACCGGGGTGCAGATGAATCCCGACGGCACGGCCCGCATGGATTTCGACCTGCCGGACGCCGACAATGAACGCCTGCGCGCGCTCGACGGCCCGATCAACGATGCGATCCGCCAGGACCTGGCGGTTGGCGACAGCTACTTGCCGATCGACGATGCCATCGATCAGCACGGGCTGATCAGAACCCGCAGCGTCGCGCCGCCGCCGACGCTGGACGGCAGGATCCGCATCGTCGAGATCGCCGGCCTCGATCGGCAGGCCTGCGGCGGCACCCATTTGTCTTCCACCGGCGAGTCGCGCCTCGTCCGCGTGCTGAAGATCGACAACAAGGGCCGCCACAACCGTCGCGTCAAGATCGGGCTGGTCGGCTTGGCGCCGGCACCTGATTGCGGCCTGCGTTCCTGCGCGGCGCAGGCGGGTGACATCACCGGCCAGAACATCCGGATCGACGGCGGCACTCCCCGCGCGTTCTGATCAGAGAGTCTTGCTGGCTTGCCTAGCCGTAGCTCGCGAAGCGAGCGAAGGCTGGTGGGGGAGGCAGGACTCGAACCTGCGAAGCCATGAGGCGGCTGATTTACAGTCAGCTCCCTTTGCCACTCGGGACACTCCCCCGTCCAACAGCATCAGACCGGCCGCGCGAGTGGCGGCGGACCGGGTCATCGAAATGACGCTGATAACCGCGTCGGCCCCGAAGCGGGTGCGCGGTCGGGCGCGTTTATGGGCGAAGGCGGTCCCCAAAGTCAACCAAGCCAGGCGCCTATTTGCCGGTTAAATTGCCAATAATCGGGAGCCGTGACACAAGCCTCACATGAGCGAGCGCGACCGCAAACCCAATTTCCGAGGCAAGGGCGGTAAACCCTTCCAAAAAGGGCCGAAATTCGGCCGCCCACCTGGCCGCCGAGAGCGCGAATCCGGTTCCGACGGACCGGTGATTCTGTATGGCTGGCACACGGTGGCGGCGGCCCTTGCCAACCCGGACCGCCAGATCCGCAAGCTTTACCTCACCGAGAATGCTGCCAAGCGCCTCGCCGACGAGAACATCGCCACCCGCGTGACCCCGGAGCTGGTCCGGCCGAGCGATATCGACCGCCGCCTCACTCCCGACGCCGTGCATCAGGGCCTGCTGGCCGAGGCCGATCCGCTGCCCTCGCCCGGCATCGACACGCTGGCGCTGGAGGGCATCGTGCTGGTTCTCGACCAGATCACCGACCCGCACAATGTCGGCGCCATCCTGCGCTCGGCCGCGGCCTTCGCGGTCAAGGCGATCGTCACCACCGCCCGCCACAGCCCGGAGGCGACCGGCGTGCTGGCGAAGTCTGCTTCCGGCGCGCTCGAGCTGGTGCCTGTTGTCACCGTGCAGAATCTGGCGCGCACGCTGAATGAATTGAACGAGCGCGGCTTCCAGACCGTCGGCCTCGACAGCGAAGGCACCGAGGATCTCGGCAAGGTTCCGCTGCAAGCTCCGCTGGCGCTGGTGCTCGGCGCCGAAGGCAAGGGCCTGCGGCAATTGACGCGCGACACCTGCCGCATCGTCGCCCGCCTCGACATGCCCGGCGAGATCAAGAGCCTGAACGTGTCGAACGCCTGCGTGCTCGCGCTCTATATCGGCGCCAGTCGGCTCGGACTGATGTGAACGCGCCCGCTCGCGTGATGCGAACGGGCGCCGATATCGTCGATGGATCGCCGGATCAGTAGTAGCGGCGCAGCACCGGATGGCCGTAGCGATGCGGCGCGTAGCCGTAGCGATAGCCATAGTGCGGGCGGTAGCCGTAGTGATGGCGGTAGCCGTAGTGACGGTAGCCATAGTGGCGATAGCCGTAATACGGGCGGCCGTAACCCTCGCGGTAGTACGGACGCGGGGCCCAATTGCCCGGGCCGGTGTAGGTCGGGCCCTGGTTCACGTAATAGTACTGCTGCGGTGCGCTGGGATAGGCAGCATCCGGGTCGGGCAGACGCTCCACCGCGCCGTAACCGTAACCGTAGCCGTAACCGCTATAGCCGCCGCAACCGCCGCAGCCATAGCTCACGACGGGCGCGGAATAGCCGCACGGGTTGAAGCCGCACGCCATCGCGGGCGCGGTCACCATGACGGCCACGGCCGCAATCAGTCCTTTGATCATTTGACGCATTACTCTCTCCTGTAAATCTTGCCTGCAGGTCTTGTTGTCGTTGCGTAGCTCTTGGTGGCTATGAAGGGCCCTCTGCTCGAGGGCTCCTGATTTAGGGGCCTCTCGGTCGCGGTGGCCGCATCGGCGGACGCGGCAGCGGCCGCGGCCCATTGAACTCGGGCGCGTAGATCACGGGCGGCGGATCGACCGGCACGTTGGACTGCGCCGGCAGCGGTGCGGATTGTGCCCCCCACGATTGATGATAGCTCTCGGCCGGCTTGGGTAGCTTGCGGTTGGCCGGCGGCTCGATCTCGAGGCGACCGTAACCCGGCATGCGGCCGAGGCTCGGATAATAGTGGCCGACATTCGGTTCGGGATCGATCGGGCGGCCGCCATAGACCGTCGGCACCATCGAGTCGTTGCGGGCGAGCCCCATCGCGCTTTCGACCACCGCATAGGAGGCGTCGACGCCATTGATGATGATGGGCACGCCAGGCCGGTTGGGCACGACAATGTCGAAGCCACCGCCGGCCAGCGCCGTCGAGGTCATCGCAGCCAATATCGCCAGCGCAAGGCGTGCGCGCATGTTCACCCAGCCGTCCGGAATTGTTCCAGGCGCAGCCTAATCCAACGGCTTGGCGGAAGGGTTAAGGACGCGGGCCAAACTGGCGGTAAGCCTAACGCGTAAGCATCGGCATCCGGTCAATGCAGCCGGGCGGGATCAGAAATCGTTAACGGCCGCGTTTGCGCGGACATTATGCTCGAGCAAGGTATCAGGTGAAGGCGTTCTCGATGATCGAGTGGATGCCGATCGCGATCGTGACCGCGCCGACCGCAACCTGGAGGCCGCGATTGGCCCAGGTCAACCAGCGCGCCGAGGCCGCCAGCGGCACCGCAATCACGCTGGACAGCACGCCCATACCGATCATCGAGCCGATACCGAACAGCGCGACATAGCCGAGCCCGATCGCAGGATTGGGCGCCTGCGACACCGTCAGCACCAGCAAGGCCGCCGAGCCCGCCATGCCATGCATCAGGCCGACCAGCAGCGTGCGCCAGCGGAAGCTGTGCACATGGCTGTGCGCAGCGCGGACGTGCGGCAGGGTTTCGCCGGCATGGCTGTGAGCGTGGAAATGCGTGGCGCCGTCGCCATGCGAATGGGTGTGGAAGTGCACGCGGTCGCGCCACAGCCGCCACCAGACATGGGCGCCGAGGCCGACCAGCATGATACCGACGGCGGTCTCAATCGGCGCCGAGACCGTCTCCGGGATCGCGCGCCCGAGCAGGATCGCCGCACCGGCAAAGATGAACAGCGTGAGCGTGTGCCCGAGGCCCCAGGTCAGGCCGTGCTTGACGATGTCGCCGACCTGGGTGCGACGCGCCGCGATGCTCGAAACGGCTGCGATGTGATCCGGCTCCAGCGCATGCTGCATGCCGAGCAGAAAACCAAGACTCAAGATTGCGAACATCAACCCTCCGCCCCGGCGCGTGACGACAGATCAAACACCAGATCGCTGATCTTGTCAGGCCAGCGCATCCTCAGACAAGCACCTCGTCAAACAAACCTCGCATCGCCGCCCAGGAGCGGCGGTCGGCCCGCGCGTCGTAAAGCGCCGACTTCATGATCGAGCCGTCGGCGGTCGGATTGGTGAAGCCATGCAGCGTGTTGCCGTAGCTGATCACCTGCCAGTCGGCAACCTTGCCGGCGCGCATCTCGTCCTCGAACGCCGTAACCTGATCGGGCGGCGCCAGCGGATCGTCGGCGCCGGTCAACACCAGCACGCTCGCCTTCACCGCACCTTCCGCCGCAGGCTGCGTGGTCGACAGCACGCCGTGGAAGCTGGCGACGGCCTTCAGCTCAGCGCCGTCGCGCGCCAGCTCGAGCGCAACCGTGCCGCCGAAGCAGAAGCCGATCGCCGCGCATCGCGTGGCATCGACCTCCGGCAGCGCGGCGAGTGTCGCAAGCGCGGCGCGCGCCCGGGCGCGGAGTTTCGCCGAATCGGTGCGCAGCTCGCCGATCAGCGCCATCGCCTGCGGCAGATCGGCAGCCTGCCGCCGATCGCCGAACATGTCGGCCGCGAACGCGACGTAGCCGTGCTCGGCAAGCCTGCGCGCCCGCTCCATCGCGAAATCGCCGAGCCCGAGTCCCTCGTGGAACACCAGCACGCCTGGCCGTCTTGCACCGCGGTCCTTGACTGCGAGATAGCCGCGCAGATTGGCGTCGCCGCCGGTGTAGTCGATGTCAGCTGTGTGCATGCAATTCTCGTCAAAGGCAGCATGATCCGGAAAAGTGGGCCGGTTTTCCGATACGGATCATGATCAAACAAAAATCGACGGTGATCCGGAACGCATCATGCGCGCGCGACCGGAACTTCACACTGGTTTGAACGCAGGGCAAGGCTGCGCCGGAACAGGCGTGGCACAGCGAGATTAGCTCACCTCTACGACGAGAGGAGACCTTGCATGACACAACTCAAAATACTTGGTGCGGCGGCCCTGCTCGCGACAGCCATGGGCGGCCCCGCGATGGCGCAACAGACCATCGGCACCGCCGTGCGCTGCTCCAATGCCACGCCGGACGCCCGATGCCAGACGATGGCGCCGGGCACCACCGCGACCGCCTATCATCACCGCGCCGACCGGCGCGATCGCGACTGGCAGGGCAGCTACAATCGTTATGATCCCGGCCCGGCCGGCGTCGCCGCCGGCGTGGTCGGCGGCGTGGTCGGCACGGCGGCTGCGATCGCCACCGCCCCGTTCGGCGGCCCCGACTATTATCGCCCCGCCCCGATGGGCGGCGAGGAATATGCGCGGCAGAACGGCCTTGTCTGCACCCCCGGCACCTGGTTCCGCGGGAGCGACGGCCTCCGGCACCCCTGCCAGTAGCTCAGGCGAAACGTTCAGCGACGCAAAAGGCGGCCTTCAGGCCGCCTTTTTGCTTGCCCGGCCAGGCCAGGCGAAACGCCCTGGCCGCGCCCAGCGGGGTCCCGCCTTGGTTCTGGCTCTGCCGCACCAAGTCTGCTATGCGAGCGCGCAAATCACGCCATTTCGCCGGCTTAGCTCAGCGGTAGAGCAGCAGTTTTGTAAACTGAAGGTCGGGGGTTCAATCCCCTCAGCCGGCACCAGCTTTCAACGCTGCCCGCCATCGCGTTCGATCCCCAAGGTTTGAGGCTTGCACTCACCGAAAAGGTTCCGCAAGATTGCGGAACCGGGAGCGACAAACAGATTCGGGCGAACACCTGATGACCGAACAGCAGCTGCGGGCAGGGACGTCTTCGCTGAAGGCAATGCTGTTGGTCTGCGCCCTGCTGATGGGCTACTCGGATCTCATCACCACCAATGCGATATTGCAGCGCGGAATGGGTGAGCTCAATCCGTTCATGCGGTTCACCCAGGAATGGATGGGCGAATGGTGGCTGATCGCCAAGCTGGGCTTGACCTATCTCGTGATGTGGATGCTGTGGCGCGGCAAGAGCGAACGCCAGATGGCCTATGTGGTCGCCTTCATCGCGGCGCCGGTCTACAACAACCTGATCATCCTCGCGGGCGCCCATTGAGCTGATCCCTGCGCTGACCAGCGCCGCATTGTTGTCACATCCCATTGATGTTTCGAAACAATGTTCGGCGGGCGTGGCCGAGGATGGTGTTGGACAAGGCGCCGCAAGCCGCCCTAAGCTTGCTTGATCCCGGCAACGAGGCCGCCAAGGCACGGTTCTGACGACGATGGACTGGTCCTACTATCTCGTGGGTGGTGCTGTTGCCCTGCTCCTGCTCGCCTATCGCCTGCATGGCGGGCTGTTCAGGAAGGATACGCTGCACGACGAGCGGCTGAATCGATTGATCGACGAACGCGTCGCGCGCATGGACTTCAAGCGCGAGAAGAAGCACGAGCCGTCCCAGCCATAAGACCGGCGGATTTTCAGTCAGCCGAGATCGACCGCCGGCCGCGGCAGCCGCGCCAGCTCGCAGGCGAATACGGCAACTCCGGATCCGTCGAAGCGTGCTTTGACGCCGGCGCGACGGCCGGCGCCCGATTCTTCGATGCCGCCGCCGACGCAGTCCGCTGCTGCAAATCCCCTGATAATCCCGTGAACGCCGACCGCCCTGCGGCCGATGTTGCCTTCAAACCGAAGTGCCTGGGCATCGAGTCCTCCATTCAGATTCTTTTTGCGCACGTCGTGTGTCGTCCCCCAGGTTCAATCCGAACACGTCGTTGCGATTCAATCAAAGCGCTTCGCTTGATTGCCCACAAGGACAGAGTGAGCCGTATTATTCCGGTCTTCAGCAGACGCTTCACATCATCGATCGCGCGGCCGCACTGCATGCTGTGCCATGTCGAGCGCGCCATCGATCGCGGTCTGCGCCATGGTGAATTGTTCCATTGCGCATCCTCTGGTCCAGGGTCGCGCCCCGCCGCCCTCCCTTGGCAGAAATCGTGGGATCCTTCCCGTAGCATCACCCATGGCGCGCCTTGCTACTGTTCTTGCGGCCCGAAACGGGGTATGCAGAATGTCGGATGGGACATCAGCCAATGACCTATTTGATCCTTGCCCGGGACGGCACCAGCCAGATCGTGCTGAAGCGCGACAGCGAAGACGCGGCCGAGAAGAAGGCACGCGAGCTGAAAGAGATGGGGTGGTTCGAAGTCGAGGTCCGCGAGGACCGGGCGGGCGCGGTAGGCGCCACGCCGACCGATCGGTCCCAGACCCTGCAATGAACCGTTTCCCCTGGTGAACCTTTTGCCGGACGGCCCTTACACATGTGTGAGGAGCCCACGATGTCCGACACAGCTCATTACCGCTTCCAGTCCGACCAGGCGCGACGGCTGGCCCGTCAGGTCACCGACGCCGCGGTGCGCGAGAAGCTTTTGGAAATGGCCGAGGAGTATGGCCGCTACGCCGACTTGATCGAGGCGCGCAGCGCCCCGCCGGTCCCTGCGCAGGCGGCGGCAGCTCACTAAGGCAGCCCGCTCCGCTCCCGCCGCGCGCGGGTGCTCAGTCGCAAGGAATGCCCTTGGAAGCTCTCGACGGCCTCCTTTTCCTGTTCGGATCGATCCTGGGCTTGCCGTTGCGTTGGATCGGCCGATGGCTGGATCGGCAGCCGCACCGTGACCCGTCGCAGATTTCAACACTTCATAAGATCGGCCGCCTCGCGCTTGGCTGCGCCATCACCGTCGCGATCCTGGTCCCGCTGAGCTGGCTCGTCTTCTGATCAGCACACGCCCTCTGATCAGCACCCGCCTGGGGCTCCCCCGACTACTCCTGATGCACTGCCTTAGGCGCCGCGAAAACGGCTGAGGATTTGTTCGGAACATTATGCCCCCTCACGCGATTTTCTCCGCATGAGGGTACGCGAGACCAACCGCAATCTGCTGCTTCTGGGCAGCTTCACGCTGCTCAGCGTGGCCGCGGCCGGGATCGTCGCCCGGCTCGATCCGGCGCCCGCGCCGGCAAACGCAGCATTACGGCCGGCAGCGAATCAGGCATCAGCCAGCGGTCAGACAGCGGTCCGGATCGTCGGTACCCCGTTCGTCCCGAACACCAATCCCCGCCAGCGCTGACGGCCCGACGCTCCCCCGTGATTGTTACAATTATGTCACCGCACCTGTAAAACAGGCGTCTTCGTCAACCATCATGATGCCGAGTGCTTGATTCCGCGCGGTTGCTTTGCTGGAATCCGCGCGCTCAGGGTGCGCCATGAAGTGGATGAAGGAACGCGATCTCCTGATCGCGCAGACAATGGCTTTCGTACAGTCGGTGAAGGGCAAGCTGCCCGACGCCGAGCTGCCGACGCCTGCCCCACGGACGGCCGCGCCAATGACGCCTGCCCCGCTGCCCGTCGCCCCGGCGGCAACGGCCGAGGCCAAGCCCAGCTTGGATAGCAAGCCGGCCCTGGACGAAACGCCCCTCCTGGAGACGACGGCCGCCCTGGAGATTAAGCCGGTGGCCGAGTCGCGGATCGTGATGCCGCCCCCGCTTTCGGTGCCGACCGTGCCCGAGGGCCTGCCCGCGGCGCCGCCACCTTTGGCGGTGACGGTCGTCGAGGTCCCGCCGCCCCCGGCGCAGCCGCCGCAATTCGCAAAGCTCGACATCAACGGCGACTTCGGATCCGAGGTGCGGGAGCGGGTTGCGAATTTCCGCGCCCAGCAGCAGCGTTTCCTCAGGGAGCGCGAGGAATATTGCACCGCGACCATGGCCAAGGTCCGCGCCGCAATCCGCGACAACAGCGAGCTGCCGCGTCCCGGCAAGTAATCGGCGGACCGTCTGCCGAACGTCAGCCCCGCGCGCCCGATCTCACCGGCTCGGTCAGGAAGCGTCCGCTCGAGCGCGTCAGCGCCGGCTCCTCCATGGCGTCGCCGGCCGGCTGCCTGTCTTCCGCCATCGATCGCAGGTTGGCCATCGCCTGGGTCATGCGTTCGGCGAATTTGGCGGCGGCGCCGTCGAGGAACGCCTTGTCCTTCGGCTTCGGCTTGGCGATCCGCAGCTCGAAACGCGACGTCCCGTCCGGGCCTTCCAGAACGGCCCGGGTCATGATGATGCGCGGCGCACCGGGCACCGGCAGTGTGATGCCGACCGTGAAGTAATCGACCGGACGCCAGTCGAGCGTTTCCTCGACATTGGTATGGTTGCCGTGCGCGCAATGATTTTTGGTGCCGACCCCACGACGTCCCTTGCCCGACTCCTCGACGATGTCGTCGGCGTCCCACCATTTCTGCCACTGCCCGGGCACGGTGATGAACTCCCACACCGTCTGCCGGGGCGCGGCGATGTCGAATTCCAGGATCGCGTAGGCGTCTTCGCGCGTCACCTCCATTCGGACCTGCGCATCGTCCTGCTGCCACGCCGCTTCGAGATCGCGCGCCCATAGCGTCACATCGCCGATGATGTCGATGGTTTCCTGATGCGGGATCAGACCCTGCGCCACCGGATCGACGCCCATGGCGCGGATCGCCGCGTCGCTGTAGAGCGCGTAGGCGCGGCCGCCGAGCTTTTCGCCAACGCTGTTCTTGAGCAGCCGATGCACCAGAATGACGTCGCGCCCGGCGAGTTCCTCCCGGCCGCCCATCTTCTGCTTCACCATCTCGCCGTGATGGATCACGAATTTGAAATCGAGATCGCCCATCGCGACGCAGGCCTTGCACTCGCATGTCGAGGCCTGCCGGACGTCACGCAGGCGCCGGCGGAATTTGAAGTAGGCGCCCTCGATCGCGTCCTGCAGCAGCGAGCCGTCGACGGTCCCGGTCGAGTAGACGAATGCGGCGTCGCCCTCGAACTTGGCGAGCCGGAATGGCGGGCGCAGCGCCTTCACCACCACGTCCATGAAATCGGCGATGATATCCTGCGCGTGGTCGAGCTCGACCGCCGCCAGGAAGCTGGTGTAGCCGGAGATGTCGGCAATCGCGAAATATGCAGCTTCAGCTTTCGGAAGCATCGAGACCTCCCGCGCAATCGTTTCGTGACGATACGCAGTCTGTCATACCGGAGCGCCCGAGGTCGAGGGCGGTTTAGCGCCCGCTGATCTTCTCCAGCACCGGCAGCAGGTGCTTCAAGAACTCGCCCGGGTTTTCGCTCATCGGGAAATGGCCGAGGCCTTTCATGATGGTGGCCTCGGCTCCGGCGATGCTGTTCGCGACCGCCAGCGTTTCCTCCGGCGTGCAGGAATAATCGTATTCGCCTGACAGCAGGAACAGCGGGCAGCGTTTGGTGTCGATCTCGGCCACGCGGGCGCGGATGTCGCCGTCGATTTTGTAGAAATAGAGGTCGCCCTTGAACACGCCGGGCCCGCTTTGCATGTAGTGCCACAGCGTCTCCCACCTCTCGCCGTCGGGCGCGTCGGGCCCGACCAGGCCAGAGACGATGGCGGCAGCCACCTCGCCGCCATGGACGTCCGGCCGGTGCAGGAAGTTCAGGTCGTAATAGGGATCGACATGCGCGCCGGCCTGCAGGCCGATGATGGCGCGGAAGCGCTCGGGATGCTCGAGCGCGAGATGCAGCGCGATCCGGCCGCCGATCGAGCAGCCGATCACGATCGGCCTGTCGAGCGCGAGCGCGTCGATCACGGCGAGAATCATCGCGGTGTATTGCGACGAGGTCAGCTGGTACTCCTCGTCGTGCCAGCCTTGCGGCGGCGACGACTTGCCGTGCCAGGGCATGTCGAAGGCGATGACGCGATGGTTGCGGGTGACCCGCTGATCGTTCATCAGGCCGCGATATTGCCGCCCGTCGGCACCCGCGGTGTGCAGGCAGAGCAGCGGCGTGCCCTCGCCCGCCTCCTCGACATAGACGCGGTGCGCCCGGCCGAACAGCTCGAGCTGCATGTAGCGGCCGACGATCGGCTCGAATTTGGCGCTCATGCGGCCACTCCCTCGCGGCGCAGCTTGCCGAGCGCCTCCTTGAAGTAACGCAGGTTCGCCATGAAGATCTGCAGCTCGCCCTCGGCCTTCAGCACCCGGCGCTTGATCAGCGCCATCAGGTCGTTGGAGCCCGGCGGTGGCCGCGTCTCGCAGAACTTGCCCCACTCCTCCTCCGAGGTGCGCAGCGCGAAGAACGACGACGGCATCACAAACGGCCCCTTGGTCACCGCGACGATGCGGCCCTCATGGATCGCGATCAGCCAGGCGGTGTTGCCGATCTCGAGCAGGAATGTCGTCGTGAGGAAGCGGCCGCGCCGCACCAGGCCGGCGTCGCTGTTGACCCGTTGCTTCAGCGTTTCGATCATGTTTGCTCCACCCCGACGGCCCGTCCGCAGCGGGCACTTGTTCCGCCGGCAATGATGGAATGAATGCGGGGGCCGTCAATCGGCGCCGGCGTCGCGCCGCCACGGCGTTTTCGCGCGGACCGCTACATACGGATTTTGGCTGGAGCCGGGAAATCGAGAGTCAGAGCCAGGACCAGACCAGAGCGACGTTGGCGGCGCAGGCCGCAAGCAGCGCAACCGCAAGCGCGAGCTGCACGCGTTCGTAGGGGGGCTGGTGAATCGCTCTCATGGAAGGAAGCATCCGGCGATTCTACCCGGAGAGTCCCGGGGATTCTTTTTGCCGGGATTTACCACCCGTTAAAGACTCAAGGGTCATTCGCGAAAGGGCCGAAATGACTCGTATTTTCAGATGCTTGCTTGGGACCCTCAGTCACGGTTCCGTGATCGGAACGGCGAATTCCGAGGAAACCCGGGACCGCCGGTGGCGTTGTCGTGGGTTGTTTGGGGAAACGACGAATGCCGTATGCGCTGTTCTATCAAGACGCCAAGCTAAGCAAGGCGTATCCGACCGAGGCCGACGTCTGGAAGCTCGCCAAGAAATCTGGACTGGTGGTGGATACGGTCTCGGAAGAGGAAAAGTCCTCGCCCCGCCCGGTGCTGGACAACGATTACGAGATCCGGGCCTGCCAGCTCGAGCCGAACGAGGATCCGGTCAAGAACAAGGCCGATGCCGATCGGGAGGCACGGCTGGAGCCGCGGTTGAACTAGCGACGCCGGTCCGTCCGGCCCCGCATGGCGGGCCGGATGCCGATATCATGCCGTCCGCCCTGTGGTTACGGCGTCGCGGTCGCCAGCGAGGCCTGTTCGGCGGCGAGCGGCACGCAAATCTTCCGCCGATGCAGACCCCGGATCGCACCCGTCACCTTGAGCACCTTGCCCCCCGTGCAGGACGCATCCTGCACCAGCACGACCTCATAGGGCGCGAGCGACAAGGGTTCGGATTTAAGGACGGTCTGGGCAACGCACGGTGCAGCGACCGCAGAGATCATCAGCCCTAACGCAAAACTACGCATGTTTGTTTGTCCACCAGCCCCGGCGGTCCCATAATAACGCATCACGATGAAAGTTCCGTGCAATGCAGGAATTATTTTTTGCATTGCACGATCGGGCGTGAATAGCGGCTGAACAAGCAAACGCCAGGCCAAAGAAAAACCTCAGGCCGAACGAAAAGGCCGACCCGAAGGCCGGCCTTTCGATCGCGATCGCGATGGGACGACTGTTAGTAGCGGGAGCCCACCGGGCCGCCCCAGCCGAAGCGGTAGTTGACCCCGAGCTTGACGGTATGTTCGTCGTTCCGGAAGCTCGCGCCGACGATGTCGGCCGGACCGCTAGTGAAGGTGGTCTTGCCGAAATTGTAATACTGGTACTCGGCCTTCGCCGACCAGTTCGGGGCGAACATGTATTCCAGGCCGGCGCCGACGGTGTAACCGTCCTTGTGGCCGCCGTCGGTGGTGAAGGCTGTCGGCACGCCGCCGACCGAGGCGGTGATGTTGTTATTGTCGCGCCAGGCGTAACCGCCCTTGGCGTAGAGCAGCGCCGGACCCCAAGTGTAACCGAGCCGGCCGGTCACCGAACCGAGCTGGTCGGTATTGCCGGTCACGACGGTTCCGCCGGGGAAGGTCAGGCCGTTGTTCGAGGAGCTCGGCAGCCAGGAGTACTGCGCCTCGATACCCATCACCCAGTTGGGGGCGAACTGATAGTCGAAACCGCCCTGCACGCCGCCCATGAAGCGCGCGTCGCTGCCCATCAGATTGTTGCCGTCGGTGAACGCGCCGCCAACATGGCCGCCGATGTAGAAACCGGTCCAATTGTAGACCACCGCCGGTGCGGTATAGGGCGGCGGTGCCTTGGTATAGGTGCGGGCTGGAATATCGGCCGCCAACGCCGGGCTCGCAAAAGCGGCCAGCGCGACCACGCCGAGCAAAAACTTCTTCATCTCTGATCCCCGTTACGAACGCTGCGCTGTTAAGCCAAACAACGTGACGCCAATTAGGTTGCTTTGGGGCAATGCCGGACCCGTGATGTTTCCAAGCTGTGACGGGGTCGCAACAACGCCCGTGTTTGTTCCCTGGCACAGAAGGTTTTTTCACCGGTTAAGCAGCCGCATTTCGGCTGCATGTAAGTCGCAAACGGCTAAGTGGAAGTTCAATGCTCCGCGAAAAGTGATCGGAGTTGGCTAACGATCCGGTCAGGCTTGCGACAAGCAGCCGCGGCACTACCGCGCCATCTTTTCCAGTTCCGGAAATGCCGCGTAGGACGCGCCGGCGCATTGTTCGACGGCATTGTCGAGGATGCGGTCGAGCCGGCCGTCGACGAACATGACGCCGCGCTCCCGGGCCGGCCGGTAATTGCCGTCGCTATCCTTCGCGCTGTAGCGCAGGCACACCACGTAGCGCAGCCGGCCGCCGACCGTGCGCTGCGCCGGGTCGGCAATGCCGGCCTCGCGGACCCCCACCGGGTTGTTCAGATAGGTCCGCATGAAGGCGACGATCTGGTCGCGGTACCGGCCCGGGAACGGCTGGTCGGCGACGCCGCGATCGTCGGTGAAGCTGGTCGGCCCGCCGCCGTCCTCGCTGGTCAGGCAGCCGGCCAGCGGAAGCGACAGCAGCAGCATCGCCGCCAGTTTCGATGCAATCCCCGGCTGAACTTTCACGTGTCGCAGATCCTTGATCCCCGGTTGCGCTTCTTACAGCGTTTTCGCGCGACGTGAAGAGCGGTTCGCGCGACGACGGCGTCAATCCGCCGCTTCGGTTCTGACTTTGATCGGAGCCGAAGCGCCAGAGCCTGCTCCGGCGAGTTCACTGGAAGGTGTTGACGCTCTTAAGACGATCGGTCATATTGAAGGCCATGGCGAGACCGAGCATGAAAGAGAATATCGTCGCGGCAGCGCTTGATACCTTGCACCGGCAGGGTTTCAACGCCACCGGCGTGCAGGACATCACCGACGCGGCGGGGGTGCCGAAGGGTTCGTTCTACAATCATTTCGAGAGCAAGGAAGAGCTCGGGATCGAGGTCATCGAGCGCTATTGGCAGCGCGCGCTGGCCCATCTGGGCATGCTGAACGACGCGAATGTCGCTCCCATCGTCCGGCTCAAATCATATTTCCGGTCCCTCGACGAAATCTCCCGCAAGAACAAGTACCATCGCGGCTGCCTGATCGGCAACATGGCGACCGAGATGTCGGACCAGAGCCGCCCGATCCGCGAACGACTGGCGATCGTGATGGCGGCATGGGCCCGCGGCATCGAATCCTGCGTCCGCGAAGCCCAGGCCGACGGCTCCATGCGCCACGACATCGACGCCAAAACGATCGCCTCGTTCCTTCTGAACGCCTGGGAAGGCACGGTCATGCGCGCCAAGGTCGACAAGGACCGCAGCGCGCTGGAGGCGTTCGAGAAGGTGGTGTTCACCAGCCTCACCACGCGATGACAAGCCAAACCCGCAACACTTCGTTTTGACCGGCTTCAATATGACTGGTCGTCTTAGGAGCATCCGATGCGTCAAATACTGCACTCTCCCGTCAAGATCGGTCGTCATCAGCTTGCGCACCGGGTGGTGATGGCGCCGCTGACGCGGATGCGCGCCTCCGAGCCCGGCGCGGCGCCTGGCGCGCTCAACGCCCAATATTACGGGCAGCGCGCCAGCCAAGGCGGCCTCATCATCTCGGAAGCCTCGCAGATTTCCTGGCAGGGCAAGGGCTATCCGCGCACGCCGGGCATCCACTCCGACGAGCAGATCGCCGGCTGGAAGGCCGTGGTGGACGCGGTCCACGCCAAGGGCGGCGTGATCTTCATGCAGCTCTGGCACACCGGCCGCATCTCGCATTCGAGCCATCGCAGCGATCGCTCCCTCCCCGTCTCCGCCTCAGCGATCGCGCCGGCCGGACAGGCGTTCGGCGCCACGTTCGAGCGTCTGCCCTACGAGACGCCGCGCGCGCTGGAGGCCGGCGAGCTCGCTGATATCGTCGCGGACTACCGGCGCGCGGCGCGCAACGCGCTGGCGGCCGGGTTCGACGGCGTCGAGCTGCACGGCGCCAACGGCTATCTGATCGACCAATTTCTGCAGGACCGCACCAACCGGCGGACCGATCGCTATGGCGGGCCAATCGAAAATCGCGTGCGCCTGCTGCTGGAGGCGACCGAGGGCCTGATCGAGGTCTGCGGCGCCGACCGGGTCGGCGTCCGGCTGTCGCCGTTCGGCGCTGTCGGCGACATCGCCGATTCCGATCCGGCCGCGTTGTTTGGCCATGCCATCGAGGCGCTGTCGGCGCGGCAGATCGCCTATCTGCATCTGATCGAACCGCGGGCGAACGCAGGCATCCGCGACGGGCTCAACCTCGCGGCGCCCGCCTCCGTCACCGCGCTGTTCCGCAAGCTGTTCAACGGCCCCCTGATCGCCTCGGGCGGCTTCACGAAGCAGTCCGCGGAAGCCGAGCTGATAGGCGGCAATGCGGATGCGATCGCGTTCGGCCGCGCCTTCATCGCCAATCCGGACCTGCCGCATCGCTTCGCGATCGGCGCGCCGCTTAATACGCCCGACGCCGGAACCTTCTATGGCGGCGGCGAGCGCGGATACACCGACTATCCGACCCTCGTCGCCGACGCCGTCGCCTGATTTCGAACAACCGCATCTGGAGGAAGCGCATGTTTGCCGTGCAGGTCGTCGATTACGGAAAGCCGTGGGAGGTCGTCAGGACCGTGGAGGCGAGCGAGCCGCCGTCGCCTCCCGCAGGACAGCTCAAGGTCAAGCTGCTCGCCTCACCCATCCATCCGGCGGATCTGCTGTTGATGCGCGGTCTCTACGGCAAGCGCCCGCCGCTGCCGACGGGTATGGGCGGCGAGGGTGTCGCCTCCGTCGTCGACGCCGGCGCGGCGACCGACTTCAAGCGCGGCGACCGCGTCATCATTCCCTACGGACACGATACCTGGGCCGACTATCTGACGATCTCCGCGAACCGCGCGGTCAAGGTCCCCGCCGGCATCGACGACGCGCAGGCGTCGATGGCGCTGATCAATCCGTTCACCGCGCGCCTGATGCTGACCGACTTCGTCGATCTCGCGCCCGGCGAGTTCGTGATCCAGAACGCCGCCAATTCCGGTGTCGGTCGCGCGGTGATCGCGATCGCCAAGGCGCGCGGATTGCGGACCGTCAATGTGGTGCGCCGGCCGGAGCTGGTCGATGAGCTGAAAGCCGCCGGCGGCGATGTGGTGCTGCTGGATGGCCCCGACCTGCCGAAGCGTGTGGCGGAGGCAACCGGCAAGGCGCCGATCCGGCTCGGCCTCGAAGGCGTGGCCGGCGAGGCGATGCGTTCCCTCACCGGCGCGGTCGCTGAAGGCGGCACGCTCGTGGTCTATGCCGGCATGAGCGGGCAGCCTGCGGTGGCGTTTCCGCCGCATCTGATCTTCCGCGACCTCACCATCCGCGGCTTCTGGCTGATCAAATGGTTCAGATCGGCGGATCCCAATTTGGTCGCCAACATCCTCAACGAGGTGCTGCCGCTGCTCGCGGACGGTTCGATCAAGGTGCCCGTCGAACACAGCTACCCGCTGTCGTCGCCGCGCGAGGCGATCAGCCACGCCGCGCGCGCCAAGGGCAAGATCCTCTTCACCGCGTCCTGACCTCCGGAGTTCACGATGCCTGCAAATCAAATGATCCTGCTGAAGCGCCGCCCGGTGGGCATGCCGACGGAGGCCGATTTCGAATTGTCGGAGCGCCGCACCGCCGAGCTCACCGACGGCGAGGCGCTGGTGAAGACGCTCTATCTTTCGCTGGATCCCTATATGCGCGGGATCATGGACGAGAAGGATTCCTACATCCCCCCGGTCAAGCTCGGCGAGGCGATGCGGGGCCACGTCGTCGGAATCGTGGTCGAGTCGCGGTCGGCGACGCTCGCGCCCGGCGACCATGTTCACGGCATGGGCGGCTGGCAGCACTACAACGTCGCCACCGCGGCGAGCACCTGGAGGAAGATCGATCCGGCGCTGGCGCCCTTGCCGGCGTGGCTCGGACCTCTCGGCCTGCCCGGCTGGACCGCCTATATCTGCCTGATGGACCTCGCCGCGCCGAAGCCGGGCGAGACGGTGGTGGTGTCGTCGGCGGCTGGCGCCGTCGGCACGGTGGCGGGCCAGTTGGCCAGGATCGCCGGCTGCCGCGTCGTCGGCATCGCCGGCGGCCCGGACAAATGCCGCTATGTCGTCGACGAGGTCGGCTTCGACGCCTGCGTCGACTACAAGGCCGGCAATCTGATCCGCGATCTGGCCAAGGCCACGCCCGACGGCATCGACATCAATTTCGAGAATGTCGGCGGCGCGGTGCTCGATGCAGTGTGGCCGCGGATGAACCGGCACTCCCGCGTCGTGGTGTCGGGCCTGATCGCGCAATACAACCAGACCGCCCCCTCGCCCGGACCGGACTGGAGCACGCTCTTGCGCAATCGCATCAATGTGCGCGGCTTCATCATCTCCGACCACATCGCAGAGATCCCGAACGCGGTCCAGCAGGTCGCGAGGCTGTTGCGCGAAGGCAAGATCAGGACGCGCGACGATATCGTCGACGGCCTCGACAAGGCACCATCGGCCTTCATCGGCATGCTCAACGGCAAGAATTTCGGCAAGCTGATGGTGCGCCTGGCCGCCGCGGAGCAACGGCAATGACCTCCGCTGATGGCCTGCCGCCGCCGGCCCTGACGCCGATCTGCGAGGTCCTCGCCGACATGGGCGAGCGCTTCGCGTTGCCAGGCACGCCGCTCGGCGAGCGGGCGGTGGCGGAGGTCGGCACGCTCCGGATCAGCGGCCGGCGCCTGAACGCCTCGCTGGCGGGCAAGGCCGCGGCCGACTGGCTCATCGTGGCGCCGGATCGTTCCTTTGCCATGCTGGACGTGCGCTTCACCGTGCGGACCGACGACGACGCGCTGATCTTCGTCCAGTACAATGGCCGCCTGCGCTTCTCGGCGACGGGACCGCACCGGGCCGTCGTCGCGCCCCGCTTCGAGACCGGCGATCCCCGCTATGGCTGGCTCAACAGCATCCAGGCGATCGGCACCGGCCTGTTTGATCCGGCGACGCGGCAGCTCCGCTACGCCTTCTACGAGGTCGCCTGACCTCTTGCGATGGCCGGGGTCAACGACGGTCTCTGACATTCCACCCGGGAGCCGGAAGCAATACCTCCCCGGACGCATTCCGGCCCGCCGCCATTGGGGAAGCAATGGACGGACGGGCCGGTTCTGATCCCCGCGCAAAGGTTTTGCCTTTGTCGCTGAGGGCGCAGCGGGGCAATGTGGATCGAACTACGCCCCCCGGATCAGGGTTCTGCCGGGCTTGATCAGCCGCGCTTGGCCGGCACGACGTGCTTGGTCGCGACCTTCGAGTGGACGTGCTTGGTCGCATGCTTCGGCGACTTCACCTTCAGCATGCCCACGTGCTTGTGGTGGTGGTGATGGCGATAGTGCTTGTGGTGCATCTTGGCGTTTGCGTTACGCACCTTCGAGGGCAGCTGCTCACTCTTGATCACCGGGGCGGCCTTGGTCGCGGGCGCAGCCGTCGACGGAGCGGTCGTGGTCGCCGGCGCGGGCGTTGCGGTCTTGCCGGTCTCGGCGGCGAGCGCGGGCGCTGCGATCACGGACACGGCGAGCAGCGCGGCGGAAATCGTCTTCAGCATGGTGGTCCTCCTCTTCGGGATCGAGAGGTCTCCGGCCGGATGGTCGGCCTCACCGATCAATGCACGTGACCCTAGGGGCCGCGCACTGAACCCGTTCTGAAGGGCACGGACGGAATTCATTCATGTGAATGACATCTTGGTCATGTTGCCCGCCGGGATGGATCGCAGGATCACGCAATCGTGGGATCGGCCGGGAATGTTCCGCACCCCTGGGTGTTCAAGTCATCAGGCTTCGGTGTAGGATTACCGAGCACGATCAGGAACGATCAGGAGCAACCAGGAATGAGCAGGAAGACGAAGTTTTTGGGCCTTGCAGTGCTCTCGATGACGCTCGCCGCCGGGCCGGTCATCTCGGCCTACGCCGCGGGCAGCGACAATCCCTCGCCACCGGCTTCCGACAGCGGCAACAAGGGCAAGAAGGCGAAGAAGGACAAGAGCTCCGCGATCGACGATCAGAAGTTCCTGGCCGGCTATCGCGCCGCCTATACCACGATCTACGACCAGCATGATTACACCGCCGCGATCGAGCAGCTGAAGGCGCTCGGCCAGGACGACCGTGCCGACGTCGCCAATCTGATCGGCTACTCCTATCGCAAGCTCGGCGACTACAAGGTCTCGCAGATCTGGTACGAGCGCGCGCTGAAGGCCGACCCGGCCCACGTCCGCACCTGGCAGTATTACGGCCTCTGGCAGGTCGAACAGGGCAACCGCGACCAGGCGCAGTATCACCTGAACCGCATCGCCCAGCTCGCCGGCACCAACAGCGAAGAATACCGCTCGCTCGCCGCGGCGCTGGAGAAGCCCCCGGGCACCGGCCTGGTTTACTGAGCGGCCGACCGTCTCCCCAGTCAAGCCGGCGTGGTCACAACGACCACGCCGGCTTTTTTGTTGGCTGTATTCTATCCGGACTGCAGGTCTTCGCTTCGCCTTCCCCCCGAAAGGGGCAAGGTCGGGATGCCGCAAGCTCCACCGCGCGTGGATAGATCAGATCCCCACCCGCTTTGCTCTGCGAGCAAAGCGACCTCCCCTTTTCAAGGGGAGGTCGGCATCATGTTGGCCACTCTCGCAGCATAGGCATCGAGCACGTCGTCGGCGCTGTAAGACGGACGCGCTGCGAAATCATCGCGCAGGCCGAGCCGTGCCGATGTCCTGAGCCGCGTGGCGGTCGCTTCGGTCATGATGGGCTTCAGGCCGATTTCCCGCAGCCCCTCCGCGACGCCGTCCATCTCCACGGCACGGCGCTCGGCGTGCAGCACATCGGTGCGCACGCACATGTCGACGAATTTGCTGTAGCGCGTCGCGTCCATCGGCTCGCAAATGCCACGCAGCGCTTCGCTGCGAACCCCCGCGAGCGAGGCTGCGGTCAGCGCTTCCACGATCAGCGCCTCCATGCCTTTCGTCACGACGCTGCGCAGCATCTTCACTGCTGCCGCGGTGCCGGCCTCCGGGCCGGCGAGCTCGATCGTAAAGCCCAGCGGCGCGAACGCCTCGGCAAACCGCGCGGCGCCATCGCCCGAGCAGTACAGCGGCACTGCCGCGCCGTAGATGCTGACCGCGCCCATCAGATTGGCATCGACATAGGCACCACCGTTCGCCGCCACGGCCTCGCCGACGGATCGCTTGGTCCTGGGCGTGGACGCGTTGACGTCGACCACCAGCATGTCAGGCCGAACCAGGCTGGCGATGGCTTGGCCGACAAGCGCGGCGGTCGCCACCACGACTGCGGAGAACACGATGTCGGCGCGCGCCATCAGCGTCGACAGGCTATCGACCAGTTCGACCCCGCAGGCGGACGCCATGTCCCGGAACGCATCCGAATATGGCGGACGATTGGTCTTGCCCTCGCAAAACACCAACGGCGCCGGACCGCTTTTGCTTGCGAGATGGGCGGCGAAGCACTGCGCTGCCTCGCCGAAGCCGACAAAGCCGATCACTTGCTGGGTCATGCCAATACCTCGTGTCCGATTGTGAGCGCGTGCGATCGCGCTCAACGCCCCGTTCGTTGCCGGAGCCGCATCACCACCAAAAGAAAGCAAAAGCCGTGCCCGGCTTCACGATGGATTGTACGGAGCGGACAGAAGACGGATCATCGCGACGTCACGGCGTGGCGGCGATCCCCACATCGCGCCGCCGGCGGCCGAGAATGGCGAGCATCACCAGCGCGCCGACCGAACAGGCGAAGGCGAGTTCCAGCACGGCGTTGCTGCCGAACCGGGTCAGCAGATAGGCGAGCGCCGGCGGCGAGGCCGCCGAGATCAGGTTGAGCGGCAGCGCGATATGCGACGTCGCCTTGGCGAACGCACTCTTGTCGTAGAACACCAGCGGGATCGTCGCCCGCGCCACCGCAAGCGCGCCGCTGCCGAGGCCGTAGATCAGGATGAAGGCCGCGATCGCCGCGTAGCTGCCGTGGCCGATGATCAGGATCAGCATCGCGACCGGCAGCAGCGTGCCGGCGACGAGCCCGGTCGTGATGCCATCCCAGCGGCCACCGCCGAGGAAGTCGATTGCGCGCGCCGACACCTGCACGATGCCGAGCGTCGAGCCGAACGCGACCGCCTCGGCCGCCGACAACCCCTGCGCCTTCAACAGCTCGACCAGCACCGCGCTGAAGCCGAAGCTGACAAAGGCGTTGAGCGCGATCGCCGCGACCACCAGAACGAACGTGCCCCTGCCCGCCGCCGGCGGCGCCGCCGCGCTGTCCGACCCCGATGCCGTATCGGCCTCATGGACCACACGGCGCGGCAGCCCGAACGTATAGAGCGGCAGGCAGACCAGCAGCATCGCCGCCGCATAGACCAGACAGGTCCCGCGCCAGCCCAGGGCCTCGGCGAGGAACGCGGTGGCCGGCCAGAAGATGCTGCTGGACAGCCCGGTGACCAGCATCAGCGCACCGATCGCGCCCTTCGCGTTCCGCCCGGCCACCTCGTTCAGCATGATGTAGGCGGCCGTGCTCAGCGCCGCGCTTCCGGCCATCCCGAGCATCGTCCAGGCGATGAAGTAACCCGCCGCGTCATGCGCGCAGGCGAGAGCGATGAACCCGAGCGCGGCAACCGCGCTGCCGGTCACCATCACCCGCCGCGCGCCGACCCGCCGGAACGGTTCCGCCAGCAGCGGGCCGCACAGGCCCATGGTCACGTAGAGCGTCGAGGTACCGCCGAACACCATCGGCAGCGAAAGGTGGAGGTCGGACGCAATCCGGTGGCCGGCAATCGCCGGCAGGCCGAGGGTGCCCCAGCCGACGAGCTGCGCAACCGCAAGGACGACCAGCACGCCGCCGATCTGCCGATCCATCCCAAGGAGCTGTCCAAGAACCTGCCCAAGAAACTGCGCCCGGCTCGTCCCGGCCATGACCTGCCCATCGCATTCAACCAGAACGCTGGGCTAACCGACCTGGCATGACAGGATCATGACAATGGCGCGTCGCACCGCCACGGGAGCTGTTAGATCCCCAAGAATAAATCCAAGAATCCGAACAGTTGCGGCTAGTTACGGGTAGTGCTCGAGGCGCCGGTCGGGCTTCTGCGGACGGCTGGTGCCGACCGTGCCGCCATCGGCGGTGTCCCCCGGCTTTGCCGGGCGCACGGCCCGCTCGATCGGCGGCCCGCCTTCGCCCGTCTTCGTCGTGTCGTTCAGCGCCTGGCCGATGGTGGTCAGTTTGGCGGCCTGGCCGGTCCCGGCCGAAGGACCGGAGCTCTGCGCCAACACGGTTCCCGACAGCACCAATGCCATCATCAGTATTGCCGCGTTGACTGTCATGGAGGGGGCCTTCTGCACATCAATGATGCACAGCAACGCGCCGCTGCCACGGACGTTCCCGCGGCGCCATCATTTAAGGTGAACGCGTGGCCAATGCCGCCTGGCCTGGCCACACGCCTGCCGATCCCACGCCGGTCATCGCCTCACTTCGCCTTCTGGATCGCCGTGACGGTATAACCGCCGTCGCCCTCCTGGGCTTCGAACTTGACCTTGTCGCCGACCTTCACCTGCTTGAGCAGCGCCGGATCCCTGACCCGGTAGACCATGGTCATCGGCTCATCCATGCCGAGGCTCTTGGCCGGGCCGTGCTTGAGCGTGATCTTGCCCGCGCCCTCGTCGATCTTCTTGACCTCGCCGTTGATCGCTGCGGCCTGCGCGAACGTCCCGCCGAGTGTCAGCGCCAGGCCGACGGCGGTAGCGCCTGCAATCCGGATCATCCTGTTCATCATTGTCGTCCTTCTCGTTGCTGGTTTCATTTCACGATGACGCGGCCGGTCATCCCGTACTCGCGGTGATCGGGGATCAGGCAGGCATATTCGAACGTCCCGGCCCTGGTGAACTTCCAGACGATCTCCGCGCTCTTCTTCGGCGCGATGCGCACGCCGTTCGGATCGTCGTGCTCCATATGCGGATGCTTCTTCATGACTTCGGCGTGCTTCAAATTCTCCGCGGTGGTGGCGAGCAGGAATTCGTGATCCTCGGTGCCGGCATTCCTGATCACGAAGCGGATCTGCTCACCGCGCTTGACCTCGATGCGGAACGGCGTGAACTCCATCTCCTTCATCTCGATCTCGACCGTGCGCGACGGCTTGCCGGGATCGCCGGGCTCGCCAGCCGAATAGGATTCGTGGCCATGGGATTCGTGACCATGTTTTTCGTGACCGCGCGACGGCGCGGCGGTGACCGACAGCGCAAGGAGCGCGATGCCGATCGTCATGCGGTGGTTCATTGGATTCTCCATTTGGTGTTTGCGACTGGCTTCTCGTCGGATGGCCCGTTGATCCGCTACATCTTCATTCCCTTCATCGATGGCTTGGCTTTGCGTTCAGGCGCGGCCGGCGGCTGCCGCGCGGGCTCGGCGCCGGCGCGTCGACCTCGTAGGCGACGGTGCCCGGCGGATAGGTGTAGGGACCGGGATCGCTGTAGTCGTCGCGGCCGAGCCCCTCGCGGATCTTCATCACCGTGAACATGCCGCCCATCTCGACCGGCCCGAATTGTCCGGTTCCGGTCATCATCGGCAGCGTGTTGTCGGGCGCGGGCATCTCCATGTTGCCCATCGCCATGCCGGTCGATCCCATCACCATGGCGTCGGGCGCGAGCCTGCCGACCGCCTTGGCCAGATCCTGCCGCGACACGCCGATGAAGTTGCGCATGTCGTGACCCATCGCGTTCATGGTGTGGTGCGACTTGTGGCAGTGGAACGCCCAGTCGCCGGGATTGTCGGCCAGCATGTCGAACGCCCTGACCGCGCCGACCGGCACGTCGGTCGTGGTTTCCGGATATTGCGCACTCTCCGGCACCCAGCCGCCGTCGGTGCAGGTCACCTTGAAATTGTGTCCGTGCACATGGATCGGATGGTTGGTCATGGTCAGGTTGCCGATCCGCACGCGGATCCTGTCGCCGAGCCGGATCGGCATCGGATCGATGCCGGGATAGACCCGGCTGTTCCAGGTCCACATGTTGAAGTCGGTCATCTCATTGACCTTCGGCAGATAGGTGCCGGGGTCGATCAGGTAGCTGCTCATGATGAAGACGAAGTCGCGGTCGACGGGACGGAACGCCGGATCGCGCGGGTGCACGATGAACATGCCCATCATGCCCATCGCCATTTGCACCATCTCGTCGGAATGCGGGTGATACATGAAGGTCCCGCTGTGCTTGAGCTCGAACTCGTAGACGAAGGTCTTGCCCGGCTTGATGTGCGGCTGGTTGAGGCCGCCGACACCGTCCATGCCCGATGGCACGATCATGCCGTGCCAGTGCACCGTGGTATGCTCCGGCAATTTGTTGGTGACGAAGATGCGGACCTTGTCGCCTTCGACCGCCTCGATGGTCGGGCCCGGCGCCTGGCCGTTGTAGCCCCAGAGATTGGCCTTCATGCCGTCGGCGAATTCGCGCACCACGGGCTCGGCGACGAGATGGAATTCCTTCCAATCGCCGTTCATCCGCCACGGCAGCGTCCAGCCGTTGAGCGTGACGACCGGCCGGTAGTCGGGCCCGCTGGTCGGATGCAGCGGCGGCTGCATCACCGCTTTGTCCATGGTCGGTGCTTCCGGGATGGCAGCGGCCTGCACCCGGCCACTGACTGCGCTTGCGGTGACCAGGGCCGCACTGCCGAGAAATCCACGCCGAGAGAACATCGTGTTGTCTCCATTCAATGATCGCCGGCCGCGGGTGCGGCCGAAGCGACGGACGATGGTGTCGATGCCGCGGCTGCCGAGCCGCCGCCGTTGATCGCGGTCTGCAAATCGGATTGCGCCAGCCAGAAGTCGCGCCTGGCATCGATCGCCGCGCGCAGCGAGCCGAGCCGCTGCCGCGCTTCGGTGAGCAGCGCGAACACGTCGACCTGCATGCTGGAGAAGCGCAGCTGCATCTCCTCGGTGATGATCTGCCGCAGCGGCAGCACCTCGCGCTGATAGTGGCTGGCGATGTCGTAGGTCGAGCGGTAGACGCGGTAGGCGTCGCGCGCCTCGGAGCGGACGTTGATCGCCTTCTCGGTCAGGCGGTTGATCGCCTGCCGGTAGGTCTCGGCCGCCTGCCGGACGCGCACCTCGCCGCCGTCGAAGATCGGGATCTGGAACTGGACGTCGAAGCCGCGTTCCTTGAATGCCGGCGCTTCGGGATCGTGGGTCCGCTTGTCGATACCGGCGACGTCGAGCAGCGTGACGAAGCGGGTCGCCTCGGTGAGATCGAGCGCCTTGGCGAGGGCTATGATCTCCATCCGCGCGATCTGCAGATCGACGCGGTGGCCGACCGCGGCGACCTCGATCGACGGCTGTTGCAGTGGCCGCTTCGGCAGCACCGGCAGCCGGTCCGGAATCCGGAAGCCGAGATCGCCGTCCCACAATCCGAGCAGGCGCGCCAGCCGCTCGCGCGAGCTCGCCGCATTCTGCCGCGCGCTGGCGAGCTCGGCGGTGATCTCGGCGTAGAACACCTGCTCGCGCGCCTGGTCGAGCTTGTTCATGCCGCCGGTTTCGCCGAGCTTTTTTGCAAGCTGCGCGGTCGATTCAGCGGTCGCCTTCGCATCGGTCAGCAGCGCGACCGTCTCGTTGGCGGCGACCGCCGCAACGTGGCTGCGCCGCACCTCGGCAGCGAGCCGCAGGGTGGCGAGCGCGGCCTTGAGCTGCGCCTGCCGGAATCGCTCGCGCGCGATCTCGGAGCGGACCGGCAGCGTCGCCAGCGCGAGGATGTCGCCGACCACCTGCCGCTCGACCTCGCTGGCGCCGTTGCCGGTGATGCGCGAGACCGAGAAGGTCGGGTTCGGCGGCAGGCTGTCGGCGACCAGATCGGTCTCCGCCAGCGCCAGTTCGTTATAGGCGGCCTGCAAGCCCTTGTTGTTCAAGAGCGCGACCTGCACGGCGGCATCCGCCGTCAGATTACGCGCCAATAGCCGCTTCCCCGCGGCGTCGGCGGTCGCGGCCTCGTCCGCTGAGCGAACGAAGGCGACGTCCTTGCCGATCGCCTTCTCCGTCACCTCGGACACGACGCCCATGCCGGTGTCGGACGAGAACGACGCGCAGCCCGCGAGCGCGGATGTCACGAGCAGGATCGGCGCGATGGCCAGATGTCGCATGGCGCTCTACCGATCCGGTTTCGCCGGCGGCGTCACGCCGTCATTGCGCTCGCGCCAGGGCAGCGGCGTCGCCGGACGCAGGCTTTCGTAGGGCGCGATGGTCGAGCGGTAGCCGACACCGGCCGTGGGCGCTGACGGATTTGCGGGATCGCCCCCGACGGCGACCGGCCGTGCATCAGTCATGCAGCCGGCGAGCGGCACGGCCGCGAGCATGGCGGCGCCGATCCGCGACACGAATGTGGGTGGCGCGCGCCGGCCAAGCCTGTTGCCAAGCCTGGCGGCCACGGCGGCGAGCCTCGCCCCGAGATGCGAAAACATGGGTCTGTCCCGATCACTGGATGAATCTCAGGCATGCGCACGCAAACGCGCGGCACAGCCACGATGTCAGCTCAGGATCAGGCGATGGGGGGACGGTAGAGCCGCGCCGGCGCCTCGCTGCGCAGGCTCCGAATGGCCTCGGCAAGACGGGTCGCGATCGGGTGCAAGGGACCGTCGACCAAGGGAAGATCGGCCGGCAGCGCCGACACGCACATCAACGCGCAGCACGGCCCCGGCGAGGCCTTGCCGTCGTGGCCGTGCTTTGCGGGTTGTGCACCATCGTCCGCGTGATGCATGTGCATGCCACCATGATCGTGGGAGGCATGATCATGCGCGACATGCTCGGCATGCGCCATCGGCATCGCGGCATCATGCATCTGCACCGCGACGGCCGGCTGGACCTCGTCGGTCAGGCACGGAAACGGCGCCCCGAATGCCAGCGCGAAAGACGGCGCGAGCACGCAGAACAGATAGGCCAGGATGATGGAACATCCCGCCCGCACCCGCCCTCGCCTGTTCAACCGCACCAACACCCGCCCGATCGCTCCCATTCATCCGCGCCGCAAGCCAACAGCAAATCAGTTTATACCCCCGCAGGGTATCGTTCATCCAGCCCCAATCGCAAGCAGGCTCCGTGTTCCGCTCACAACCGTGCTTGCTGTCGCGCGGCGGCCACAGCGGCATCTCGTTCAGGAAGCCGCGCCCGAAGCTCGATGCCCTTCACGACGGCGAAGATCGCGGGAATCACGATCAGCGTCAGCAAGGTCGACGAGATCATGCCGCCGATCACAGGCACCGCGATGCGCTGCATGATCTCGGAACCGGTGCCGGTGCTCCACATGATCGGCAACAGCCCGGCCATGATGGCGACCACCGTCATCATCTTCGGCCGCACCCGCTCGACCGCGCCTTCGATGATCGCGCGATTGAGATCGTCGCGATCGACTTGCCGTCCCTCGGCGGCGCGATGCGCGGTGATCTCGGCCAGCGCGTGATTGAGGTAGATCAGCATCACCACGCCGGTCTCGGTCGCAACGCCGGCGAGCGCAATGAAGCCGACCGCGACCGCGACCGACAGGTTGAAACCGAGCGCCCACATCAGCCAGAGCCCGCCGACCAGCGCGAACGGCAGCGACAGCATCACGATCATGGTCTCCGCCACCGAACGGAAGTTGAGATAGAGCAACAGGAAGATGATCAGAAGCGTCACCGGCACCACGATCCTGAGCCGCGCGGTGGCGCGTTCGAGATATTCGTACTGCCCGCTCCAGACCAGATAGGTGCCGGGCGGAAACTGCACGCCGGCCTGCACCGCGCGTTGTGCATCCGCGACATAGCCGCCGAGATCGCGATCGCGGATGTCGACATAGATGTAGGTCGCGAGCTGCCCGTTCTCGGTCCGGATCGTGGTCGGCCCGCGGCCGGGCTTGATATCGGCGACCTCGCCGAGCGGCACCGCCCCGCCCGCCGGCATCGGCACCAGGATGTCGCTTGCGATCGCACCGGGATTGTCGCGCAGATCGCGCGGATAGCGCATGTTGACGGTGAAGCGCTGGCGTCCCTCCACCGTCGTGGTCACGCTCTGGCCGCCGAGCGCGGTCGCGATCGTGTCCTGCACGTCCTGCACCGCGATGCCGTAGCGCGACAACGCCTCGCGGTTCGGCGTGATCTCGAGATAGTAACCGCCGAGACTGCGCTCGGCATAGGCCGACGAGGTGCCGGGCACGCCCTTCACGACCTGCTCGACCTGGCGGGCGAGCTTGTCGATCACGGTGAGATCGGGACCGATCACCTTGACGCCGACCGGGGTGCGTATCCCGGTCGACAGCATGTCGATGCGCGCCTTGATCGGCATGGTCCAGGCGTTGGAGACGCCGGGGAATTGCAGCGCCTTGTCCATCTCGGCGATCAAGCCGTCGAGCGTGAGGCCCTTGCGCCACTGCTGCTTCGGCTTGAGGTTGACGACGGTCTCGAACATCTCCGACGGCGCCGGATCGGTCGCAGTCGCCGCGCGGCCGGCCTTGCCGTAGACCGACACGATCTCCGGAAAGCTCCGGATGATCCGGTCCTGCATCTGCAACAGCTCGGCCGCCTTGGTCACCGAAATGCCCGGCAGCGTGGTCGGCATATAGAGCAGCGTGCCCTCGTTGAGGTCGGGCATGAACTCGGTGCCGAGTTGCCGCGCCGGCCAGATCGAGACGGCGACGGCGCCGAGCGCGAGCATGATCACCAGCGCTTTCGCCCGCAGCACGCCGTTGATGACCGGACGGTAGATCCAGATCAGGAAGCGGTTGATCGGATTGCTGTGCTCGGGAATGATCCTGCCGCGGACGAAGATCACCATCAGCGCCGGCACCAGCGTCACCGACAACAGCGCCGCCGCCGCCATCGCGAACGTCTTGGTGAAGGCGAGCGGCGAGAACAGCCGCCCCTCCTGAGATTCCAGCGTAAAAATCGGCATGAACGACACGGTGATGATCAGCAGGCTGAAGAACAGCGCCGGTCCGACTTCCGCCGCAGCGTCGATCAGGATCGCGACCCGCGACCGGTCGGGCTCCGCCCGCTCCAGGTGCTTGTGCGCGTTCTCGATCATCACGATCGCCGCGTCGATCATGGCGCCGATCGCGATCGCGATGCCGCCGAGGCTCATGATGTTGGAGCCGATGCCGAAAAACTTCATCGCGCCGAACGCCATCAGCACGCCGACCGGCAGCATCAAGATCGCGACCAGCGCGCTGCGGACATGCAGCAGGAACACGATGCAGACCAGCGCGACCACGATGCTCTCCTCGAGCAGCGTGCGCTTCAGCGTCTCGATCGCCGCATAGATCAAATTGGAGCGGTCATAGACCGGCACGATCTCGACCGATGTCGGCAGGCTGGTTGCGATCTCGTTGAAGCGCTTCTTGACGTTCTCGATCACGTCGAGCGCATTGACGCCGAAGCGTTGCAGCACGATGCCGCTTGCGACCTCGCCCTCGCCGTTGAGCTCGGCGATGCCGCGCCGCTCGTCGGGGCCGAGCTCGACCCGGGCGACGTCACGCAGCAATACCGGCGTGCCGTTGTCGATCTTCAGCACGACGTTGCCGAGATCGTTGATGTCCTTCAAATAGCCCTTGCCGCGGATGACATATTCGAACTCGGAGAGCTCGACGGTGCGGCCGCCGACATCGGCATTGCTGGCGCGGATCGCATCACGCATCCGCTGCATGGTGATGCCGCGGTCGCGCATTCGCTGCGGATCGAGGATCACGTTGTACTGCTTGACGAAGCCGCCGACGCTCGCGACCTCGGCGACGCCTTCCGCCCTGGCCAGCGCGAATTTCAGGTTCCAGTCCTGGATGGTGCGGGTATCGGCCAGATTGAGCTGCTTCGACATGACAGCATATTGGTAGACCCAGCCGACCCCGGTCGCATCAGGGCCGATGGTCGGCGACACGCCGGCCGGCAGCCGCGCCGCGGCACCGTTGAGGAATTCGAGCACGCGCGAGCGCGCCCAGTAGATATCCGTGCCGTCCTCAAAGATGACATAGACGAAGGAGACGCCGAAGAACGAGAAGCCGCGCACGACCTTCGACTTCGGCACCGTCAGCATCGCCGTGGTCAGGGGATAGGTGACCTGGTCCTCGATCACCTGCGGCGCCTGGCCGGGATATTCGGTGTAGACGATGACCTGGGTGTCGGAGAGATCGGGGATCGCATCGAGCGGCAAATGCATGAGCGCATAGAGGCCGGCGGCCGCCGCAAGGCCGGTGCCGAACAGCACCAGCAGCAGATTGCGTGCCGACCAGACGATGACGCGGGCAATCATGGCTTGCCTCCATCCGCCATCCCGCTCTCGCCCGCCGCCCGCTTCGTGCCGGCTTCGGCAAAGCCCTTGATCGCAGCTTTCAAATTGCTTTCGGCATCGATCAGGAAGGTCGCCGACGTGACCACCGCGTCTCCTTCCGCGAGGCCGTCGCGGATTTCGACATGGCCCTCGCCGCGCCGTCCGAGCTTCACCTCGCGCGGCTCGAACCTGCCGTTGCCGCGGTCGAGCAGCACGGTCTGCCGGCTGCCGGTGTCGAGGATGGCGTTGTCGGCCACGGTGAGCACCGGCGCGGCGCTGCCGGTGTCGATCTCGGCGTCGACATACATGTCGGGAAGCAGCGCGAGATCGGCATTCTGCAATTCAATCCGCCCCCGCGCGGTGCGCGTCTCCTTGTTGACCTGCGGATAGATCACGCTGATCCGGCCGGTGAAGCTGCGGCCCGGATAGCTCCGCGCGCGGACCGTGACCTGCTGCCCGACCACGATGCTGCCGAGATCGCGCTCGGCGACATCGACCAGCGCCCACACCACCGACACATCTGCGATCCGGAACAGCACGTCACCGGGCTGCGCCCGCATGCCCTCGATCGCGGCACGCTGCAACACGATGCCGTCGCGCGGCGACAGCCACTGGATCGCGATCGGAACCGTGCGGCTCTTCTCCATCTCGGCGATGACGGGCTCAGGCACGTCGAGATTGGTCAGCCGCTGTTTTGAGCCGCGCCCATAGGGCTCGATCCCGGCGGTCGCCTTCGAGGAGATGGTCGCGACATATTCGGCCGCAGCGGACGAGATCGCCGGGCTGTAGATCTCCATCAGCGGCTGGCCTTTGGTCACCCGGCTGCCGGTCGTGACGTCGGCAACGCCCTGCACATAACTCTCGGCGCGCATCGCGATGACGGAGACACGGCGTTCGTCCAGCTGGATCGTGCCGGGCGCCCGCACCAGCGTGCGGATGCGGCGCATCTGCGCGGCTTCCGACCTGACGCCGGTGCGCTGGATCTTGCCCGGCGACAGCGTGATCGAGACATCGTCGCTGTCCTCGCCGTCGTAGACGGGGATGTAATCCATCCCCATGGAATCCTTCTTCGGCACCGGCGAAGTATCGGGGAGGCCCATCGGGTTGCGATAATATTTGACCTTGCGCTCGCCCTTCGCGGCCGCGGCCTTCATCTCCGCCGGCTGCGCAGGCTTAGCGGACTCGCTGTCGGCATCCGGATAAACCGGCAGATAATCACGCCCATCGGACGTCTGTTTTGGCGTCGCGGAATAAAGCGGTTTGCCGTCGGGATCGCGGTAATAGCTCGGCGCGGCGCTCTCCGCCGCATGCGCTACGGAGACGATGGCAGCGGTCGCCGGTCGCGGCGGCAGGCCGCGGCCGATCCATGCGAGGCCTGCCGCTGCGGCGATCGCAGCGGCAGCGCCGGCCCAGATGAGGCGGGTCATTTCTCGGCCGTGACGACGAGCTTGTTTTCGACCGAGCCGGTCTCACCCTGCACTTTCGCGCCGAGCGACAATTGCCAGCGGCCGGCCATGCCGAAGGTCGCCTTGAACCGGTAGGTGCCAGGCTCAGTGCCCGGCATCGGCGTCACCTTGGTGGCCATCTCCTGCATGCCGTCGGGCGCCATGTCGAGCCGGGTCGAGAAGATGACCGCGTCGGGCACGGCCTTTCCGGTGGTCTTGTCGACCAGCCGCACCGTCACGATGCGATCGGCACCGGCCTTGACGGTCGGCTGCACGAGCTGGAATTCGTAGTTCTTGATCTCGGCGTGGACGGGTGCGCCGGCCAGGGCAACGCCGATCAGCGCGGCCGCAGCGGCGCGCGCGAGATGGAAAGACTTCATTGGTTGTGATCCTCGATAGGTCTAATGAACCGCTCAGCGGCGTGCAAAGGCACGCGCGCCGTCTGGCGCACGCGTCAGCGATCAGGCGCTTGCGCGCCCGTCAGACCAGGGTTCGAGGTGGATGATCGGGAGGCTTGGCGCCGAGATCGTCGAGCAAACGATCGTCACGCGCGGCGAACCGGCTCAGCCGCGGATCACGCTTGACCAGCGACGCCGTGCCGGCTGGAACCGGCAGCGAAACGCTCAGCATGCAGAGTGCGAGGAAAGGACAGTCTTCGCAGCCCTTGCTCTTGGTCTGGTCCGGACAGCACGGCATGTCGTCGGCCATCGCCAGCCCGGAGATGTCATGATCTGACATGGCATGATCGGCCGGCATCGCGGCGGCTGATGCATCCGGCATCATCCGGGCAAACGCCGGCGCCACGGGCGCGAGCAACAGCCCGGCCGCGACCAGCAACAGAATCCAGAGGTTGGCGAGCCGCCTCAGATGCATGCCCGGTTGTCGCACGGATCAGCGGAACCTGCAAATCCGTGCGACTTCACGATCGCGCCAGTGCCGCGCGTCAGGCCTGCTTCAACACCGCCGGATCGACCGGCATCTTGCGCAGCCGCTTGCCGGTCGCTGCGAAGATCGCATTGCTGATGGCCGGCACGATGCCCGATGTCCCGGTCTCGCCCATGCCGCCGGGCGGCTCGGTGCTCGGCACGATATGGACCTCGATGGCCGGGGCCTGATCGATGCGCAGCATCTGGTAGCTGTCGAAATTGCTCTGCTCGACGCGACCGTCCTTCAGCGTGATCTCGCCATAGAGCGCGGCGGTGACGCCGAAATTGATGCCGCTCTGCAGCTGCGCCTGCACCGTGTCGGGATTGACCACGGTGCCGCAGTCCATCGCGCAGACGACGCGGTGGACGCGGACCGAACCGTCCTTGGCCACCTCGACCTCGGCAATCTGCGCAAGGTAGCTGCCGAACACGAATTGCAACGACACCCCGCGTCCCCGGCCGGCCGGCAGCTTGCCGCCCCAGCCGGCCTTGGCCGCCGCCAATTCGAGTGCTGCCCTGGCGCGGGGCGACTTGCCGAGCAGCGCCTTGCGGTAATCGACCGGATCCTGCTTGGCGGCCGCGGCCATCTCGTCGATCACGCTCTCGGTGACGAACACGTTGTGCGAGGGCCCGACGCTGCGCCAGAACGCAGTCGGAATGCCGGGTGGTTCGACCCGGACATATTCGACGTGGAAGTTCGGGATGTCGTAGACGAGATCGATCGCGCCTTCCGTCGTGTCGGGATCGAGACCGTTGCGGAACGCCGGCGGCGCCCAGCGCGCCAGCACGGACGAGCCGGCAAAGCGATTGTTCCACGCGACCGGCTTGCCGGATGCATCGAGCCCGACCGAAATCCGGTCACACCAGTACGGCCGGTACATGTCGTGCTGAATGTCCTCCTCGCGGGTCCACACCAGCTTGACCGGCGCATCGACCTGCTTGGCGACCTGCACGGCGCGAATGACGCCATCGACCTCGAGCCTGCGGCCAAAGCCGCCGCCGAGCAGATGATTGTGCACCACCACCTTCTCCGGCGGCAGGTCCAGCATCTTCGCGGCCACCGCCTGCACCCGCGAAAGCGCCTGGTTGCCGACCCAGATTTCGCAGCCATCGGCACGAACATGCACGGTGCAGTTCATCGGCTCCATCGTGGCATGGGCGAGGAACGGCAGCTGATAGGTCGCCTCGACTTTGGTCGCGGCACCTGCCATCGCCTTGTCGGCGTCGCCGATATTTTGCGCGACCGCGCCGGGCTTCGTGGTGGCGGCTTCGAGCTCGCGCGCGATATCCGCCGTGGCGAGCCTGGCGTGGGGTCCCTCGTCCCACTCGACCGTGAGCGCCGCTAGACCTTTCTTCGCCGCGCCCATGTGATCGGCCACCACGGCGACTGCGTCATCGAGCTTCACGATCTGGCGCACGCCGTTGACGGCTTTTGCCGCCGCGTCGTCCACGCGCTTCACCCGCCCGCCGAACACCGGCGACTGTGCCAGCGTCGCGATCTTCACGCCGGGTGGCCGCGCGTCGATGCCGTAGACCGCCGTGCCGTTGATCTTCGAGGGCGTATCAAGCCGCTTGGCCGGCGTGCCGATCAGCCTGAACTCGGCCGGGCGCTTCAGCGTCACATTCTCCGGCACCGGGATCTGCGCCGCATCGGCCGCGAGCTCGCCATAACCCAATTTGCGTCCCGAGGCCGCGTGATGCACCTCGCCGTTCTCGGCGCGGCAGGAGGCGGGCTCGACGTTCCAACGCTTCGCCGCGGCTGCGACCAGCATCGCCTTCGCGGTGGCGCCGGCTTTCCGCATCGGCTGCCAGGCGCCGCGCATCGCATTGGAGTTGCCGGTAGCCTGCACGCCGAGCAGCGGGTTGGCATAGAGCTTGTCGCTCGGCGGCGCGTGCTCGAGCTGAACCTGGTTCAGTCCGATTTCGAGCTCCTCGGCGATCAGCATCGGGATCGAGGTGTAGGTGCCCTGCCCCATCTCGACATAGGGCATGGTCAGCACGACCTTGCCGTCGCCGCCGATCCGGATGAAGGCGTTCGGTGCGAAGCCGTCGGCGGCCGCGGCCTCGCTCTCGCGGCCCGCGAACGGCAGGCTCACGCTGAGCAGCAGTCCGCCGCCTGCGATCGCGCCGGCGCGGAGGAAGTTGCGCCGCGACAGGTCGGCGGCGCGCTCAGACAGATTGTCGATTAGCGTCATGGCTCAACCTCCCGACTGTGCGGCTTGCTTGATGGCTTCGCGAATGCGCACATAGGTGCCGCAGCGGCAGATGTTGCCCGACATCGCGTCGTCGATATCCGCGTCGCTCGGCTTCGGCTTGCCGGCGAGCAAGGCAGCCGCCGACATGATCTGCCCGGACTGGCAGTAACCGCATTGCGGCACCTCATGGGCGAGCCAGGCGTCCTGGATCTTCCTGCCGGCTGGCGTCCCGCCGACCGCCTCGATGGTCGTGATCTTGGAGTCGCCGATGCTGTCGATCGTCGTGATGCAGGAGCGCACCGCGGCGTCATCGAGATGCACCGTGCAGGCACCGCACAGCGCCATGCCGCAGCCGAATTTGGTGCCGGTCATGCCGAGCACGTCGCGCAGCACCCACAGCAGCGGCGTGTCGCCGTCGGCATCGACCTGATGACTGGTCCCGTTGATCGTGATCTGGAAAGGCATCCTGACACTCCTGTCCTGGTTCGAGCCCTCGCGCGGGATCGCGTCCCTCGGGGCGAATTCGGCGGTATTTCGAAGCAATCGAATGCATTATCGCGCCGATTGCTCACTCATGGTAATAAATAGAAATCTTGCGCCTCATAAGCGGCGCTTTGATCCGCAGTGAAATTACCATTGGTTTATAATCATGGATCGACTGACCAGCATGTCCGTGTTCGCCCGCGTCGCGGATCTCGGCTCCTTCACCGCGGCCGCCAAGGAATTGCGGATGTCGCCGACCATGATTGGCAAGCATATCCGTTTTCTCGAGGACCGGCTCGGTTCGCAATTGATCAACCGGTCGACGCGACGACAGGGCCTCACCGAGCTCGGCCGCAGCTATCTCGATCATTGCAAGCAGCTGCTGGAGCAGGCCGAGGCCGGCGATGCGCTGGTCGAGGAGGCTCTGGGTGCGCCGCGCGGCAAGCTGCGCGTGGCGACCTCGGTCGCCTTCGGATCGTACAGCCTGGCGCCCGCGCTGGTCCGCTTCATGAAGCAATATCCGGAAGTCTCGGTCGACCTCATCCTCAGCGACAGGATGGTCGACCTGCTCGAGGAAGGGCTCGATGCCGCGATCCGCGTCGGCACACTGACCGACTCCAGCATGATGTCGCGCTCGCTGTCGCCCTACACGGCCGTGGTGTGCGCCGCGCCCGGCTATCTCGCCGAACGCGGCACGCCGACCCATCCGGCCGACCTCGCTCACCATGAATGCCTGCGTTATCCCGGGTGGTCCGACGGGCAGCGATGGAGCTTCCTCGGACCGCAGGGCGAAGTGCATGTCGATGTCACGAGCCGCCTGTTCATCAACAGCGCGTTCGGCATCCGCTACGCGGCGCTCGCCGGCGCCGGTATCGTGCTGATGCGCGACGAGCTGCTGGCCGACGACATCGCCGCGGGCCGGCTCCAGGTGCTGCTGCCGAACTACACGACACACGCCCGCGCGCGCCAGATCCTGTGGCCGAAGCACCGCAAGATGACGCCAAAGCTGCGGGCGCTGATCGACTTCATCGTGGAGACCTATGGCTAGTCATGTCGCGAGAACGCGAAGCTGCGTCCTCGTCTTCAGCTGTCATCGCCCGGATCGAAGGCGGGCGATCCAGTACGCCGCGGCCCCTCGGCTCAAGCACGACCGTCTCTGGGATACTGGATCCCGCTTTCGCGGTTGATGACACCGGCGGTGGTGGCCATGCAATCGAGAACCATCCTCGCTAACTCGCCAGACACCCCTCACCGCATCAGCGCCTCGACCTCCTTGCGGAATGCCTGGCGGGAGGCGTCGCGGGAGTAGAACATGTGGCCGCCGGGATAGACCACGAGCCTGGTGCGGCTCGGACCCGCGAAGGCGGGCAATTGATCGAGGATGATCTTCGAGGCGAAGTACGGTGTCGCGAGATCGAACAGGCCGTGGCCGATCAAGAGTTTCAGCTTCGGATCGAGCGCCAGCATCTGGCGCAGCTGGGTCACCGACTCCGCCGGATTGATGCCGTGACCGAATTCCCAGGCCTTGTTCACGCTTTCGCTGAGCAGCTGATAGGAGCCGTCCGGCCGCCAGTTCAGCCTGCGCGTGGTGAGGTCGACCGCGGCGCTGGTCAGCGGCGCCATCAGAGGATCGCCGGACGGGTCGTTGAAATGGAAGTAGCTCGAATCCGGATAGGGATCGAAGCCCTCGACCGAGGCGTCGTAGCGACCGGTCACCTTGCCGTTCTTGCGATCGAACTCGCGGCGGAACTCGCCGATGTCGAAACGGCCGGCGAGCCGGCGGCTCACCGCCTGATCGATGCCGGTCAGGCTTGCGACCTTGTCGGCGAGCCGCGTGGTCGCCTCGGTGTCGGCCTGCCCCTTGATGAGATCGAGCAGGAAATCGCTTCGCGCATAGCGCTCGACGTCGGCGAGATCGTCGCGTGTCACCGGCCCCTTCGCCTGCCGCGCGACCGCCGTCATGGTCGGCAGGCTCGCGACATACTGCAGGATGCTTGATCCGGTGTATTCGCGGAAATCCAGCACTGGCGAGATCAGCACCAGGCCGCGCACCCCGACGCCCTGCTGCATTTGCAGATTGCGCACCACCTTGGGCCCGCGAATGCCGCCATAGCTTTCGCCGGTGACGTATTTCGGCGAGGTCAGCCGGTCGTATTTCTCCAGCCAGCGGCGGATCACCAGCGCGACCGCATTGGCGTCGCCATCGACACTGAAGAAGCGTTTGCGCGCATCCTCGGACGTGGTGACGAAGCGGCTGTAGCCGGTGCCGACCGGATCGATGAACACCAGATCGGTGAAATCGAGCCAGGTGTCGGCGTTGGGTTGCAGATCGGGCGAAGCCGAAGACACCACGCCGTCGCCATCGAACGACAGCCGCCACGGCCCGACATTGCCGAATTGCAGCCAGGCCGACGCCGAGCCCGGCCCGCCGTTGAACAGGAACGTCACGGGCCGGTTCGCCTTGTCGGCGCCGTCGAGCTGGTAAGAGGTATATGCGATGTCGGCAAGCGGCTCGCCCTTGTCGTCGAACACGCGGATCGAGCCCGCGGTCGCGCTGAAGTTCAGCGTGCGGCCGGGCAGCGCCACCGATTGCTTCGTGGTGGAATCCGGCGGCAGGCGATGCTGCTCGGCGGTCGACGTATTGGCCGGCGCGTTGGCGCCAGCGCCCGTCTCGCCGCGCCCGGGCCGCCCCTTCTGGGCGCCTGGGTTCTGGCTGCTCGGGTTCTGACTGCCTGGCACCTGCGCGCTCGGCGACGGCGATGGCTGCGGGGCTTCGTCCTCGGCCCGCACCGCGGTTGCGAGGCAGGCCACCAGCAACGCCGCGGTGAGCCGTGTCGCAAAACTGTTAGCCATGCCGTTCACTCCCTGGGCTGATGTTTACGCATTCCACCCTTAAACTGCGCTAGCTTGGCGACACCGGTATGGCATGGGTTCGTTCCCGGGCCATCTCGACAAGGTCGCCCGGGATGTATAGACGAGCGCGGCGTATTCCGGGCCAAACGAGTTCGTGAGCAATGGCTAGCCCCAAGCGGTATGACAAGATCGCCTTTGTCGCCAGTGCGAGCGCGGAAGCGCAGACCGCGCTCGTTGAGCTGACCGCGATATACGGCAATCATCTACCTGCCGATGCTGATGTCGTTGTTGCGCTCGGCGGCGACGGATTGATGCTGCAAACGCTGCACGCCAACATGCGCAGCAACAAGCCGATCTACGGCATGCACCGCGGCACCGTCGGCTTCCTGATGAACGAATATTCGACACATGATCTGCGCACCCGGCTTGCCGCCGCGCGGGAGTCACTGATCAATCCGCTCCTGATGCGCGCCACCGACATCCACGGCGCCGTGCATCTGCATCACGCCATCAACGAGGTGGCGCTGTTCCGGCAGACCTACCAGGTCGCCAAGCTGCGCATCCTGATCGACGAGCACGAGCGGATGCCCGAGCTGATGGCCGACGGCATCCTGGTGGCGACGCCCGCCGGCTCGACCGCCTACAACCTCTCGGCCCAGGGTCCGATCCTGCCGATCAACGCGGCGCTGCTGGCGATGACCCCGATCAGCGCGTTCCGGCCGCGGCGCTGGCGGGGCGCGCTGCTGCCGAACTCCGCCTTCGTGGTGATCGAGGTGATCGAGGGAGAGAAGCGCCCGGTCGCCGCGGTCGCCGACCATGACGAGGTCCGCGACGTCCGCCGGGTCGAGATCCTCTCCGACAAGACCATCGCCATGCGGATGCTGTTCGATCCCGGTCATTCGCTGGAAGAGCGCATCCTGCGCGAGCAGTTCGGCTACTGACGGCGCCGCGCATCCGCTGCGCCGCTTGCCGGCAACCAATCATTAACCCGGGGCGGGATATGGTTAACGTCGGGTAATACCGCGTTTGGCCCGGTATGCCCCTTCGGGACCGGACCATGTATCGCATCGATTTCAACAAGCTGCGGTTCTTGATTTGCGACGACAATCCGCACATGCGCCGCATCCTGCGGACGCTCCTGCATTCGTTCGGCGCGCGCGAAGTCTATGAGGCCGAGGACGGCGCCACCGCGCTCGAGATGTACACGCACTATGTGCCCGACATCGTCATCACCGACTGGTCGATGCCGATCTTCGACGGGCTCGAACTTGCGCAGATGATCCGGCAGCCGGAATCCAAGGGCAATCCCTACGCCCCGATCATCATGCTGACCGGCCATTCCGAGAAGCGCCGCGTCACCGTGGCGCGAGATGCCGGCGTAACCGAATTCTTGGCCAAGCCGATCTCGGCCAAGGGCCTCTACCAGCGCATCATGAACGTTGTCGCCAACCCGCGCCCGTTCATCAAGACCAAGACCTATTTCGGCCCCGACCGCCGCCGCAATACCACCAACACTTACATTGGCCCCGAGCGCCGCGGCAGTGGCGAGGTCGAGGTGCTGCAACAGCCGTCGCTGCTCGAAAAGGCGCGCTCGTCGATTTAGGATATCGCCATGGCGAAAGACAAACCTGGGACGATCGAGGTCAAGAGCTTCGGCACGCATCACGTGATCACGCAGCCGAATCCGCTGCGCAAGATGCTGCTGCGCGTCCCCGAGAGCGATCTCGACGATCCCGTGGGCCGCGCCGAAAAGGCGCTCGCCGGGCTGTCGGGCGAGTTCAAGCAATGGATGACGATCGAGGCCGACCGCCTCTCCGCCGCGCACGCCACCGTGCTGCGTGACGGCTTCAACGACAAGAGCCGCGACGAGCTGTTCCGCGCCGCGCACGACATCAAGGGCGATGCCGCGACATTCGGCTATCCGTCGGCGGCAGCCGCCGCCGAAAGCCTGTGCCGCATCATCGAGCACGCGCCGGATCTTGCCGCCGTGCCGCCGCAGCTGATTGCCCACCACATCAATGCCGTGCAGGCGATCGTGCGCAACCGCACCAAGCTCGACACCGCGGTTGTCGCCGGCGTGCTGAGCAAGCAGCTCCGCGGCATCGCCGATGAATTCCTGACCCACGCCAACCGCGACCGGCCCGAGCATCTCGAGGCCATCCTCGCGCCGAGCATCGTGCCCGGCGAATAGCACTGCTGCCGGCGGTCCGCGTTGCGGCAGCCTCTCAAGCATCCATCATTTGCTGGAAACGCGGCCCTCTCAGGCCGCGATGAGATCGTCGTCGTAGGGCAGCACCGCGATCGCGTCTTCGGCGGCGAGCTCCTCGCAGAACATCCGTGCATCCTCGCGCGCCGACTCGGTCGCGAAGCGGCGCAGCAGAATCAACAGCGGCTCGGCCGCCGAATGATCGGTCTCGCAATGGGTGAGCACGCGCTCGACCATGCGGCGATGCAGCCGCGCCGCGCCGTCGCCGCTGTCGACGTAGCCGACCTCATGGCTGGCCTCGAGCGCGACGCGGAACGCAGCGTAAGTGGATTCCGGCAGGCCGGCGCGGCGCAGCAGCGCCTGCAGGCCGTTGCCGCCGCGGTCGTTCAGCAGCGCGGAGACGCGGCCATAGGGCAGCCCCGACAGTTCGGCGAGCGCGGCGCCGAACAGATCGAGATTGCCCGACAGCAGCGCACGCAGGATCAGCCCGGCGGTCAGTTGCCCGGTGGCGCGCAGATGGGTGATCAGGTTCTGCATGTCGTAGCCGACGGCGCGCGCGGCGATGTTCACCGTCGAGCGTTCCTTGGCCTCGCCGGCGATGCGGTCGGCACGGTCGGCGCCGAGCCAGTTCCGCGCCACGACGAACTGCGCCAGCGTGTCGGACAGCTTTGCGACCAGCGCCAGCCGCGTCGCCGATGGCAGATCGTCCAGCGCCAGCATCGATTCCCTGATGGCCGCGAGATGGCCGTGGCGTTCGACGATGCGGTCCCAGGAGAACGGCGCCAGGCCGGCATCGGGATTCTCTATCAGCTCGAGCGCGGCTGCGGCCGAACCGACCTCGGCGATCGCCGCTGCAACCGAGGCCGGTAGATTGACCCGGCGCGCGATGGCGCATTGCATCTCGTCGGAGCCGGTCGCGACGATGTCGACCAGGTCGGCGTCGACCAACAGCGGTGAATGCTCCAGCACCGGCAGGGCGATCGCCGGCTGGTCGGCCGACAGCGCCTGCACGATCGCAGCCGGCGCCTCCGTGCTGTGGGCGAACACCTCGGCCATCGCCTGGCGAACCAGCGGCGATGGGTCGTCGAGCAGCATCAGCAGCGCGCCTTCGGCCGCGATGCGGTCGTCCTCGGAGAGATCTGAAATGAGCCAGGCCCGGGCCAACGCCCGCGTCGCCTCTGCCCGCTCGCCTGCCGGAGCGGTCCTAATCCAACTAATGAACTGCCGAACGATCATGGTCCTGCCGGCTTACGCAACGAAACGGCATCGACATACGACGCCACTACAAGGAAAAATAAACCATGACGCTTAACAAAGGGTTCACCATAAACGTTTGGGATTATTGACGTTTCGTTAACACGGCTCGGCTCGCCTCGGGGCTCGGCGCCAAGGGCGGGACGTTTGCACAATTTCGGAATAATGGAAGTATGACGCTGATTTGCCCGACATGTCAAGTCGTCATTCGGCCGCCCGCGGCCACCGCCAGCTCCTTTGCATGGGGTTGTTCCTCGGTATTTTGGAATCGGTTGATAGCGGGGCTGATCCGATCAGCTAGCTGTTGCTGTAGGTGCCGTTGGGATCGCTGAACAGATCGAGCCGCCCGGGCGCGCGGACCTTTGGCGTCGCCGACGCCGTCAGCGAGCCGGAATTGCCCCACAGTTCCTGCACGGCGGGAGAGATCGGCTCCGAGCGGTCACCGACCTGGTAGAGCGAGCGGAAGGCCGGCGCCGACGGCGTCGATGCGGCAGGCGCGCCCGCACCGGGCGGCGTGACTGCGCGGGCGTTCGGGAAGCTCGAGAGAAACGCGGTGTCGGTGGCCGGCGCCGATATCGGCGCCGCGCTTGCGATCGCGTACGGGCTCATGGTGTCGCCGCCGCCCGCCGCGGCGTAGGCGGTGCGGGTGTCGGTCGAATTCGCCGCCGCGGCGTAGCGCGTGGTCAGCACCGAATAGACCTGGCTGACGCTGCGCGCGCTGCCCGACTTGTCGTAGAAGATCGACTGGTTCGCGGCCGCCGCCTTCGGGAACATCGTCGCCGCATTGGCGCTCGGGCTGTCCTCGGCACTCGAGATCAGCTTGCCGGCACCGCCGACTCCCATGAAATGCGCCATGTACAATTCCGCATCGGTCGGACGACGGCCGAGCGTGCCGGTGAGCTTGAAGCTGTTGGATTGCGTCAGCACCGCCGCCATCGACGACGCCGCATCCGGATCGTCGCGCAGCTTCATCACCGCGCTCCGGGCGGAGGGATCGCTGACCGAATAGCTGCCGTCGGAATTCCTGGTGATGGCGTCGGCATATTGGCCGTAGCCGAGCTGGGTCCCGGCTTCCTTGACGGTGCCGAGCCAGGTCTGGTCGATGAACTGATAAAGTCCATGCGCCGACGAGGTGGTGGCGCCGGCGCGCGGATTGAAATTGGATTCCATCTTCGCGGTGGTGAGCAGGTATTCGAAGCTCGTGCCGGTGGTCGCAGCCGCCTGCTTGATCGAGCTCGCGACCTTCAGGCGCGACGGATCGACACCTGCCGAAGCCGTCGCAATGGAGAGGTCGACTGCCATCTGTCCGGGTGCCTTGCGGGGTGCCGGCAATCGGCACCCATGTCCGGTCAACCTGCCGCAATTATGGTTAACGCAGCGTTAAGACCTGGTCATCCCGGCAAGTCGCGATAGACCTGCGCCGGATCGAACAGCCGCTCGGCATCGACAAAGGACAGCCTGATCTCGCCGCCCTCGCCCTTCACCGCGCGATAGAAGCAGGAGTGCCGTCCGGTGTGGCAGGCGGCGCCGATCTGCTCGACCTTGATCCACACCGCATCCTGATCGCAATCCATCCGGATCTCGACCACGCGCTGGGTCTGGCCCGAGCTCTCGCCCTTGCGCCACAGCGCATTGCGCGAGCGACTGAAGTACCAGCCTTCGCCGGTCGCGATGGTCTTGCGCAGCGCCTCATCGTTCATGTGCGCGACCATCAGCACGTCGCCGGTCGCGGCATCGGTCGCGACGCAGGTCACAAGACCTGTCGCGTCGAATTTGGGCTGGAACGCCAGCCCCTCTTCGCGGTCGTGATCGTGGGTCGATGCCGACACGGAAAACCTCGCTCAGGACAATGCGAGGTTACCGGTTCGGTCCTCGCACCAGGGACAGGAAACGCTGCTGCTCGGCCGGATTGTCGCGGAACATGCCGGTGAAGCGGCTGGTGAAGGTCGACGCGCCATGCTTGGCGACGCCGCGCACCGACATGCAGGTATGCTCCGCCTCGATCAGCACCGCAACGCCGCGCGGCTTCAGCACCTCGTCGATCGCCGCCGCAACCTGTGCGGTGAGATGCTCCTGGGTCTGCAGGCGACGCGCGAAGATATCGGTCAGCCGCGCCAGCTTGGAGAGACCCACGACGCGCTCCACCGGCGTATAGGCGATATGCGCCTTGCCGTAGAACGGCATCATGTGATGCTCGCATTGCGAGGTGAATTCGATGTCGCGCACCAGCACGAAATCGTCGTAACCGGCGGTCTCGCCGAAGGTGCGGTTGAGCACCTCGGCCGGGCACTGATGGTAGCCCTGATAGAGCTCGTCATAGGCCTCGACGACGCGCCGGGGCGTGTCGAGCAGGCCCTCGCGGCTGGTGTTCTCGCCGATATAGGCGAGCAACGTCTTGACGGCGTCCTCGGCTTCGGCCCGCGACGGGCGCGGCTGGTCGGCACGGACGGCCGCCGCCAGGAATTCTGAGGGGTCGAGCTCGCTGGACTTCACATCCGCTGGCTTGTTGGGGCGAATCGGTTTGATCAAGGCGTCCATGTCTTCTCCGTTCGACCGGCCCTGGCATCTGCCGCAGGTCCGGATGTGTCACCGGGCAGACGGGGCGGATTATCGAACCCGCCGGGCGCCTGAGTCCCATTCTTGTAGCACCATCGTGGCGTATGTGGGCCGCGCTGGCCGCATGGCCGGGCTATGCTTCCGGCGATGCCGTCCATATATAGGACGGTGAAACCCAGCCGCCAAGAGCGCCCGGCTCGGCCGGAACCAGGCTTCTGTCCCCATGCTGAACGACATTTACAACAAGCGGATCATCGAGTTGGCCGGCAATATTCCGCGTCTCGGACGGCTCGCCGATCCCGACGCAAGCGCCACCGCGCACTCGAAATTGTGCGGTTCGACGGTCAAGGTCGACCTCAAGATGGACGGTCCCGTGGTGACCGACTTCGCCCATGACGTGAAGGCCTGCGCGCTCGGCCAGGCCTCCTCCTCGATCATGGCGAGCCACGTGGTCGGCTCCACCGCCGACGAACTGCGCGACCTGCGCGAGACCGTCCGCAAGATGCTGAAGGAAAACGGCCAGCCCCCGCAAGGCGGCAAATGGGCCGACATCGCGCTGCTCGAGCCGGTGCGCGACTACAAGGCCCGCCACGCCTCGACGCTGCTGACCTTCGATGCCGTGGTCGATGCGATCGGCCAGATCGAGGCCAAGGCCAAGCAGCCGGCGTAAGCCAGCCTGACCTTACTGCGCCGGCTGGACCGCCGCCGGCGCGGGCGCTGCGGTGCCGCCGGTCGGCACCACGGCCTCCGCCGTCTTGGTCGACTTCGCGGCCTGCGGCAACGCCTCACCCTCCATCGCGCTGCTCACGAAGCGATCGTTGTTCTTCGGCTTCGCTTCGGCGACGGGGATTGCATTGTCCTGCCGCGGCAGGACGTCGGCGACCGCATCCGTGGTGACGAGATTGGTCAGCCGCAATTCGGCCGCCGACAATTCGTGCAGGTCTTCCCACGGCGGCACGCTGAGCGCGAGCGATAGCAGCTCGCCTGCTCCGCCCATGTCGAAAGTGTATTTGGCAAGGCGGCCGATATCGCGCTCGACGATCATCAGATCCTGCGCGGTGTAGCTCGCGGCCTTGGCGTCGTCGGCGCGGTCCCCCATCCAGATCTGATGCACGCGGACATGGGCGGCCGGTGGCACGTAGCGGGTCTTGCCGGACAACAGCAGGAACACGCACATCGATTCGCAATAGGCATCGGGCCGCACGCTGGCGCGATCGCCCTGCGCGCCCTGACCGACGACACTGGTGCCGACGGTGGTCTGCGCGCCGAGACCGCGGAAGCGGCGGCCAAGCGCGATCGCGTCATTGACCGAACCGCCGCTGGAGTCGAGCACTATGGTGGCGCCGTTGAGCTGGCGGCTGCGCGCGAACTCGTCGAATTCCTTGGGGCTGTCGGCGGTGATGATGCCGACCGCCGATACCCAGCCCCGGCAATTCGGCTGGCACGCGACCCAGCTGAACTTCATCGGCAGCTTGCGTTCTTCGAGGGTGGAGTTCGCCCGTGCGGAACTTCCCGCCGTCGTGGCGGTGCCGGACACTGCAAAGCAAAGAGCAACGGCGCCGGTGAGCGCCCAACTGCGCAACGAGAGCGACTTGACGAGCCTCAATTTGGTTCCTTCCCCCAAGCCCTTGGTGATGCGAGCGGTGGCAATGGCCCCATGGCACTGCGCCACGATTCCGTCATCGGCGCGTTATGGGAACGGTAGCGTTGCTGACCTGGACCGTCCATAGGACCCTTGCTGCAGCGCCATTTGCGCTGTGCAATAATCGCGAACTGTGGCGTAAATATCTGCAATTGAACAGTTCCTTCGCTTGGAACCCCCGCAAGACTACGTACATACTTGCGTATGCCGTCGACAGATCATTCAACTTCCCACCATCCGCGATGCATGGACTGTGCCACTAGCGCGCGCCGCTTGCCGCGCAATTTCGGCCGCGCCCTGATCTGGATCTACCGGCACACGCTGTCGCCGCTGGTCGGGTACAACTGCCGGCATCTGCCGACCTGCTCGGTCTATGCCGACGAGGCGATCGAGCGCTTCGGATTGTGGGGCGGCGGATGGATGACGCTGGCGCGGCTGCTGCGCTGCCAGCCCTGGGGCACGTCGGGGATCGACAACGTGCCGGCGGCAAAGCCGCCGGGCGCGCAGTGGTACCTGCCATGGCGCTACGGCCGCTGGCGCGGCGTCAACGACGCCTGATCGATTGCTGCGACGCTTCCAAGCGCGGCGCGCCTTGCTGGTCGGGCGGAACTGTGGCGATAGCTTGCGCATTGTGGCTCTGCCCCCTTGGCCCTCTTGGGGTCCCCTTCGGGGAGGAAACAACAATGCGCTGGAAAATCAGCCACAATGGTCACGATCCCCGGCAGATCGATTTGCTGGCCGTGCTTGCCCTGCTCGTCGTGATCGTCGCTGCCTACGGCTATTTCACCCATAATTCGAGCAAACCGAGCACGACGGCGTTCATCGTGCCGAGCCAGAGCGTGAAGTGGTGAGGCGCATACTCACTCGGCTGCGCGCATCGGGCGCGGCCGCGTGATCAGCACGACCGCAAGGGCTGCCGCGACGAAGGCGGTGGCCACGTAGCCCGCGCTATACAGCCACTCGCGCGCGAACAGCAATCCGCCGATCGCGGAGCCGATGGCCTGGCCGATATACAGCACCGAGGTGTTGAGCGAGACCGACGCCGAGGCGAGCGACGGCGCCGCACCGACCAGACGCACCTGCTGCATCGAATTGGTCGACGCAAAGCCGAGCCCCCACACCGCAACCGAGGCCGCCATCAGTGCATAGGCGCCGGCGCTGAGCGCCCAGCCGGCGACGCCGGCGAGCAGCATCGCGGTGAACAGCACCGACGTCTTCCACGCACCCCAGGAATCCACGATGCGGGTTGCGATCGCGATGCCGACGAAGCCGAAGATGCCGTAGAGTGCGAACACGATGCCGATGGCGTCCGCGTTGGCGCCGGTCAGCTTGGCGAGCAGCGGCCCCATGAAGGTAAACACCACGAACTGGCCGGACATCTGTAGCGTCGTGACCGACAGCAGCAGGATGACGGTCGGATTGCGGCCGAGCTCGGCCCAGGTCCTCAAGTCGACCGGCGCGCCATGCAACTTGCCGGGCAGCCGCCACCACAGCAGCACCGAGCTCAGGAGTCCGGTCAATGCGATCGCGCCATAGGTCGTGCGAAAACCGTAACGGCTGGCAATGAAGGTGATGAACGGCAGCCCGATCGCAGCCGCAAGCGACCAGCCGAGAAAGATGTAGGCGATCGTGCTGCCGCGCTTCTCCACCGGCACGATCAGCGCCGCAGTGCCCGCCGCCTGCGGCGTGTAGAGCACACCGACCGCTAGCATAACCAGGCGAATGATCAGCAGACTGTCGTAGTCCGGCGCGAGGGCCGATGCCGCATTGGTCAGCGTCAGCACCAGAAGCGTCGCCGTCAGCAGGGCGCGCCGTTCGAACCGGCTGGTCAGCCACGCCGTCACCGGCGAGCCGACGCACAGCACGATGGCGCCGAAGGTGATCAGAAGACCCGCGGTGTGGATCGTGACGCCGAGCCCATTGGACAGCTCCGCCAGCATGCCTGCCGGCGCCAGCACCGAGCAGCCGGTGACGATGTTGCCGAGCATCAATGCGGTGGGAGCGAAGCGTTTCACGCCGTGCTGTTAGCAGACCACGAGATCAATGCAACTGCATCTAAATGCATGGCACGTGATCGCCCGGCGCCTGTTGCGCCTATGGCGCGGGCGACGCGGCCGGCGCCGCGCTGACGCTCGGCGAAATAACAACCGACGGAAACGGGCCGGCAGGCTTCGAGCCTACGGCCGCAGCCGGACACGACGCCAGCAGCTGCGTCCATCCCTGCTCCAGCCCGGTGGTGTCGATATCGAATTTCGCGAAACTCGGCTTCGGTTCGGACTTGGCATCCGACTTGGCATCCGACACCAGCGTGCTTTCGCCGACCTGCAGATGCGGGGCCACCAGCATCGCCTTGACAGCGTCCGACGACACCGGATCGCTCCAGACTTCATATTTGCCGAACCGCGCCGGCAATCTGCCGAATGCGACGGTCTTGGCGGCGCCGGCCATCATCACCACCGTGCTCTTGCCGGCGGCACCCTCGTCGAACTCGCGGACGAACATCAGCCGCCCGCGATCCCCGTTCTCGCAGAACAGCCGCCACTCCATCATGCGAAATGCGCTGCCGTCGCCTTTCTTCTCCTGCGCAATCTTGCGAACGTAGGGCCGAGTTTCCTTCTCCACTGCCCAAAGTGTTTCCGGCAACGGTCGCTTGTCGATGCCAAATCGATAGAGCTCCGGCCGTGTCAGCACGTGCAGGTTCTCGAACTTCACGCTCCGGATCAGCTCGCTGAGCTCATGGCTGATCCCCATCGCGGCCAGGAACTGATCACGATCGCGATCGGCGCTCACCATCTCGCGCCGCCTGAAGTCCGCGACGACCTGCGCGGATGGATGCCCGTGGACGACGAACATCAGCTTGGAATTGTGGACACCGACCACCGAATCGGGCGCCACCTCGCGGTTGGTCGCTCCCAGGAACAGGTAGGCGCAGGCCGAAACGCACATCGCGTTGCGCGTGGTGAGTTCGGCCTCGACCTCGCCCTTCGCAGCCTTGATCTTCAGGCAGGCGGCATCGACCTGCGTGCCCTTGGAACAGGCCGGCACGGTGGTCCGGCCGATTCGGGCGATCGCGTTGTGTGCGCGCAGAAACCGCGCGATCCCATAGGACTGCTCGACGTTTCCGCCCGGCGAATGCAGATAGATCGGAAGCTGCCTGTCCTTGATGGGAAAAAGGAAGGTGCGAATCCGCTGCGCGGCCTCGCGATCGATCTCGCCTTCGATCGCGATCCAGCGGTCGCAACCGGCGCCACAAGCATTCGGCGGTCCCTTGGCGAGATAGATGGTCAGCTTCTTCGCAAATCCGGCCTTCTCGACCGGTGTGTCTTCCGCCCGCAAGATGCCCGGGATCAGAAGCAACGCCACGAAAAACAGGAGACGGGAAGACATGAACCTTGCGGATCGTGCGATGGCGGAAAATGGACGCCGGACGTTAGACGATGATCGGCAGCGTCGCAACGCTCGGTGGCCTCGGATGCAGGCGAGCCTGCCTCGATTCCGCGCGGCCGGCGGCCCATTTTCTTGATATTGCCGGATTGCGGGCGTCAAATCCCCTGCTATACCGCTGCTTTCCGCTTACCTGCGCTCGTTCGCAGGAGTGAGCTACAGGAGACATCATGGCCGATACGCCACCCAAATCCGAATCCGGATTCCAATACAGCCTCTCGAACCTCAAGCCCGCAGAACCTGTGAACAAGATCGCGCTCACCTTCCCTGATGGAGCGAGGCGCGATTTCCCGAAAGGGACCACCGGCCTCGACATCGCCAAGGGCATTTCGCCCTCGCTCGCCAAGCGCACCGTCGCGATGGCACTCGACGGCACGCTCGCCGACCTCAACGACCCGATCGAAGCCGACGCCAAAATCGAGCTGATCGGCCGCGAAGACCCGCGCGCGCTGGAACTGATCCGGCACGATGCCGCGCATGTGCTGGCGGAGGCGGTGCAGTCGCTGTGGCCGGGCACCCAGGTCACGATCGGCCCGGTGATCGAGAACGGCTTCTATTACGACTTCTTCCGCAACGAGCCGTTCACCCCGGAAGATTTTGCCGCGATCGAGAAGCGGATGCGCGAGATCATCGCGCGCGACAAGCCCTTTACGAAAGAGGTTTGGGATCGCGAAAAAACAAAACAGGTATTCCGCGACAAGGGCGAGGCCTTCAAGGTCGAGCTGGTCGACGCTATTCCCGGCAACGAGCCGATCAAGATCTACTTCCAGGGCGACTGGTTCGATCTGTGCCGCGGCCCGCACATGACCTCGACCGGCAAGGTCGGCAACGCCTTCAAGCTGATGAAGGTGGCGGGAGCCTACTGGCGCGGCGATTCCAACAATCCGATGCTGACCCGCATCTACGGCACGGCGTTCGCCAAGCAGGAAGACCTCGACGCCTATCTCAGGCAGATCGAGGAGGCCGAGAAGCGCGACCACCGCAAGCTCGGCCGCGAGCTCGACCTGTTCCACTTCCAGGAGGAAGGCCCTGGCGTGGTGTTCTGGCACCCGAAGGGCTGGACCATCTTCCAGCAGCTGATCGCCTATATGCGGCGCCGGCTGCTCGGCGATTACAACGAGGTCAACGCCCCGCAGATACTCGACAAGGTGTTGTGGGAGACCTCGGGCCACTGGGACTGGTACCGCGAGAACATGTTCGCGGCGCAATCCGCCGGCGACGAGGCCGAGGACAAGCGCTGGTTCGCGCTGAAGCCGATGAACTGCCCGGGTCATGTGCAGATCTTCAAGCACGGGCTGAAGAGCTACCGCGACCTGCCGCTGCGGCTGGCCGAGTTCGGCGTCGTGCATCGCTACGAACCGTCGGGCGCGATGCACGGCCTGATGCGGGTGCGCGGCTTCACCCAGGACGACGCCCATGTGTTCTGCACCGAACAGCAGCTCGCCGAGGAATGTCTCAAGATCAACGATCTGATCCTGTCGACCTACGCCGATTTCGGCTTCGACGGCGAGCTCACGGTCAAGCTCTCGACCCGGCCGGAGAAGCGGGTCGGCACCGACGAAATGTGGGATCACGCCGAACGCGTGATGGCCACCGTGCTGTCCGAGATCAAGGCCAAGGGCAGCAACCGGATCCGCACCGAGATCAATCCCGGTGAAGGCGCGTTCTACGGGCCGAAATTCGAATACGTGCTGCGCGACGCCATCGGCCGCGACTGGCAGTGCGGCACCACCCAGGTCGACTTCAACCTGCCGGAACGGTTCGGCGCGTTCTACATCGATCACGACGGCTCGAAGAAGGCGCCGGTCATGGTGCACCGCGCGATCTGCGGCTCGATGGAGCGCTTCATCGGCATCCTGATCGAGCACTATGCCGGCAACTTCCCGCTCTGGCTGGCGCCGACGCAGCTCGTGGTCACGACCATTACCTCCGAGGGCGACGAGTACGCCAAGGTGGTGGCGGCGGCGGCGCGCCGCGCTGGCCTCCGCGTCGAGATCGACCTGCGCAACGAGAAGATCAACTACAAGGTCCGCGAGCATTCGCTGGCCAAGATCCCCGCCCTGCTGGTCGTCGGCAAGAAGGAAGCCGAGACCCATTCGGTCTCGGTTCGCCGCCTCGGCAGCGAGCGCCAGACCGTGATGCCGACCAGTGAGGCGATCGCCGCGCTGGTGGATGAAGCGACGCCGCCCGACATGAAGCAGGCGCGATCCGTCGCCTGATCTTCACAATCGGTCTAAACTGGCTTTCGCAGGCTTGGTCGTGCCCCCATCTTGGGGGCACGACTCCCCTTGAAGGACATTTCCGTGCCCGATGCTATTGAACTCCTGAAGACACGCCGCTCGATGAAACCGCGCGAGATGACCGGCCCGGGCCCGTCCGCGGCCGAGCTCGAGACCATCCTGACGATCGGCGCACGCGTGCCCGATCACGGCAAGCTGGCGCCCTGGCGTTTCATCGTGTTCGAGGGCGATGCCCGCGCGCGCGCCGGCGACGTGATCGCAAAAGTCTTCGCCCGCAAGAATCCGGGCGCGCCGGCCTCCGACATCGAGGTCGAGAAGAGGCGCCTGACCGACGCGCCGCTGGTGATCGGCGTGGTCTCCTTCACCAAGCCGCATCCGAAGGTGCCGCCGTGGGAGCAGGAATTGTCGGCCGGCGCGAGCGCGATGAACATCGTCACCGCAGCGACCGCGCTCGGCTACGGCGCCTGCTGGCTGACCGGCTGGTTCGCGTTCGACCGTGACGTGCTCGACGGCCTCGGCCTCAAACCGGACGAGAAGCTCGCCGGGCTCATTCACATCGGGACCCCGACCAAGCCGAGCGAAGACCGCCCGCGCCCGGCGCTGTCGGATATCGTGACGCGGTTCTAGTTATGCAGGACCACTGGTCCCCGGGTGTCGCTTCGCTCACCCGGGCTATGAAGTCGTCATCGCGCAGCTAGGCCGCCTTCGACGCCCACTCCGCAAATCGAGTCAACAACGCCGCAATCTCACTCCCGGGCCTCGCCGCGCTGAACAGGAATCCCTGTACCTCGCTGCAGCCTTCGGCGCGCAGCCAGTCGAGCTGATCCGTGGTCTCGACGCCTTCTGCGGTCGTGGTGATCTTGAGGCTGCGGCCGAGGCCGGAGATCGCGCGCACGATCGCGACGCAGTCGGAGCGCAGCGCCAGGTCCTTGACGAAGGAACGGTCGATCTTGATCTTGTCGAACGGGAAGCTGCGCAGATAGCTCAACGAGGAATAGCCGGTGCCGAAATCGTCCATCGAGATGCTGACGCCGAGCTCGCGCAGCTGATGCAGGATCGCGAGGTTGGCCTCGGTTTCTGCGAGAAACACCGACTCGGTGATCTCGAGCTCGAGACGCCGTGCCGGCAGTCCGGAATGCGCCAGCGCCGAGATCACGGCCTGCACCAGATTGCGGCTGCGAAACTGGACCGGCGACAGATTGACGGCGACCTTGACGTCGGCCGGCCACTTCATCGCCTCGGCGCAGGCTTCGCGCAGCACCCACTCGCCGAGCGCCACGATAAGGCCGATGTCTTCGGCAACCGGGATGAACTCCGCGGGCGAGACCATGCCCTTCTGCGGATGCCGCCAGCGCAGCAGCGACTCGAAGCCCGAGATACGGTCGGCCGCGATGTCCACCAGCGGCTGGTAGTGCAGCTCGAACTCGCCGTTGTTGAAAGCCGCGCGCAGGTCGCGCTCCATGTCGCGGCGCTTCTGCGCCTGCTGATCCATCTCCGGCTCGAAGAAGTGGTGCACGCCGCCGCCCTCGGCCTTGGCGCGGTACAGCGCCATATCGGCGTTGCGCATCAATTGTTCCGAGCTCGTGCCGTCGCCCGGCGACAGTGCGATCCCGATGCTGGCGCCGACCACGACTTCGAGCCCATCGATGTTGTAGGGTGCGCTCAAGGCATCGATCAGCCGTTCGGCGAAGGTGCTGGCCTCGTTCGGCGAAACGTCGGCGGCGAGCACGATCGCGAACTCGTCGCCGCCGAGCCGCGCCGCCACATTGTCGTCGCGAACCGCCTCGCGCAGCCGCTCCGCCACCAGCTTGAGCAGCCGGTCGCCCATGGGATGCCCGAAGGCGTCGTTGACGTTCTTGAACAGGTCGAGGTCGACGCACATCACAGCGACGCGCTTGTTGCCGGAGCGGCCGCGCTCCAGCGCCTCGCGGAGGCGCTGCTGGTAGAAGTCGCGGTTCGGCAAATTGGTGAGGCCGTCATGGTGCGCCATATGCGCGATCCGCGCTTCGGCGGCGCGGCGCTCGGTGATGTCGACCACCGCGACCAGATAGCCGTCGCGACCCTCGAACGCCACCCTGCGTCCGAAGGTCAGCACATGGATCTCGGTGCCGTCGGCCCTGATGTGCCGCCAGTCGCGGCTCGATTGATAGACGTCGCCGATCTCGCGCAAGGCGGCGCTGTGTACGTTCCACTCGTCCACCGGCCAGATCTCGCGCAATGTCATGCCGAGAAATCTCTCCCGGCTGTACCCGTAGTGCTGAACGGCCGCATCGTTGACGCTAAGGAATTCCATCGTACGGGCGTCGAACACCCACATCGGCATCGGGTTGTTCTCGAACAGCAGGCGGAACGACACCTCGCGCTGCTTCAGCGCGGTGACGTCGGAGACCGTTAGCGACAGCATGTCGCCGAACGCCGTGACGCCGAGGCGCAGGCAGCGATCGCCGCTGTCGATCTCGAACTGCCCGCCGGGGCCGCTGCCGACGAATCCGCGCAGACGGTTCATCACCGCCGGCGCCGCCAGCGGATTGCCGCCGGCACTGAGCCGGCGCCACAGCAATTCGGTCGCGGGCTGCATCAGCAACCTTGCGGCGCCCTGGTTGAGATGCACGACCTGGAAGTCGGCCGGCTGGCCCTGCGCGTCGCGGATCGCGGCAAGGGACAGTACGCCCTCGTCGGTGGCCGAGAAGATCGTGTCGAGAAGATTGTACTGCGCATCGCGCTCGTTGACGTAGACGCCGATCAGGATACCGCCCCAGCGCGACCGCGTCGGCAGCGCCAGCACGTCGAAGGTCCGCACCAGGCCATCGCGCACGCAATGCGCCGACGCGAGATAGGGCCGGCAGTTCGCGCGCGCGTTGGCGGCGGCTTCGGTCAGCGCGGTGGCGCAGTCCGGCGGCAGCGCACTGAGCGGAATGTCCCAGCGCTCGTCGTTCAGCCAGGTCTGGACGTAGCGGCCGGTATGGGACGCGCACAGCACGCCATCGACGTCGCGCAGCAACACGATGTGATCCGCGAGCCGGCCGAGGCTGCCGAGCATCACGTCCTCATAGTGCGGCAGCTTCTCGCCGGGACGAACCGCGGCCTGCCACTTGCGTTGCAGCACCGGAACGTCGGCGAACATCTCTGAATTGAACTTGCCCGATACCTTTGATGTCTTGTTGGCCATGACCATGGCACGCCCCACGCAAACACCAGGCATGATCCGGAAAAGTGCGAAGCGGTTTTCCGAACAGATCATGCCCGAACAAAAAGCTTAAGCGCGATGATGTTTCTCCGCGCTTATGTCCCCGTGGCATCCAAGTCATGCCGCGGCTTAATGCCGTGTAAAAATAGTGAGCCCGCGCATCATCGCGAGCGATTATGACGGCTCAACTTTGCGCGATGGTTAGTTGGCGTTAGAAACTATGACAGTTGCATGAAATGCAACCCAGCCGGACCTCAGCGCGCCACGACCTCGACTTCGCCGTCCACGCCGTTGACGACGTTGAAGGGACGTTCGAACACCTTGCCCTCGTTCTTGGCGATCGCGCGATACTCGCCTTCGGACAGCACGACGCGCGGGAACGCGCCGATCGATTCCTTGATCACGTCGCCGCCCGGCGTGATCACCGACCAGGCGGTGTTGGCGAGCGCCTCGCCGCCCTTCTCGCTGACCAGCTTGAGCGTGATGACCGCCGCGCGATGCGTGACGGTGACGTCGGTCAACTTGCCCGCTGCGACGCGGATGTCGGAGCGCACCACCGAGTTGGCATCGCCATAGTTGGAGACGATGTAGTAGGTGCCCTCCGGCAGCAGCGCGACGTCGCCGGCGGACACGTTGGGCACCAGGGGGCCGCGGTCCGAGCCGTCGAACTGGCTGCCCTTGTAGATCGCGAACGAAATCTGGTTGGCCGGGATCTTGCTCGAGCCGACCCGCCCCTCGATCCGCAGGCCTCCGGCCGGCAGCACAAAGGACTCGCGATCGGTCTCCGACTTCAGGCTGACCGCGCGCACCGCGCTGACGAGGCCGAGCGCGACATGGACCACGTAGTTGCCGGGCGGCAGCACGAGATTGGGCGTCGCCGCGCGCTCCTCGCGGATCAGCTTGTAGGTGCCGTTGTCGTCAGGCTTGTCGGCGAACACCCGCCAGACCAGCCCGGCATTGATGACCGGCAGGTCCTTGCCGTACCGCGCCGTCAGCGCCAGCACCGCCTGCCCGGCGGTCGGCGATCCGGCCGGCGGGGTCACCGGGGGCACGGTCGCAATCGAGGGCTGGACGATGGTCGGCTGGCTCAGCGGACCGGGCAAAACCGGCCCCGAACCGGCCCCGGACGGCGGTGCCAGATTGAGCGCCGGGCCGGTCGGTACCTCCGGCACCGACGCGGGCGGGATCGGCGGCGGCCGGTCGCTGAAGAACTGCGCCGACCCGGATGCAGGGATCAGGGCAAGCAAAAATGCCGCAAGCGCCAATAGCGGACGAAGCCGCATGCCCCGCCCGCATCCGCCGATGCCGTTGCCCCTCGAAGTCATCACCATGCTTTTCAACGAAAACGCGGCAAATTCAAGCCGTCGTCCGAGGGGCGTCCAAGGGTTTGTCACGGTCCCGCCGCGCAATCCCCGGTTTGGAACCGCTCGATCAAGCCGATGTTAGCCGATGTAGGCCTTGGGTGAGCCCAGGCGCCGCCGTCCAGTCACATTCCCTGCCTACCGCGGACCACCGGGCATGAATCATGCCTCTGGGGAATAACCATGAAGATGGACGACGCTGGCGCAGCCAAGCCGCGCCGCCTAGTCTTGCGCTGGCAGGAGATTTGTCGTGTTGGATAGCTGGATGGGCCGAGGCCACAAGAGCTCCGACGGCCCCGACAAGGTCGGACTGGGAGCCGTTCGCCGGCCGGTGATCGGGCTCGCGCTCGGCGGTGGCGCCGCGCGCGGCTTTGCCCATATCGGTATCATCAAGACCCTGCTCGCCCATGGCATCGTCCCCAATGTCGTCGTCGGCACCTCGATCGGCTCGGTGGTCGGCGGCGCCTATGCGGCCGGCCATATCGAAACGCTGGAGAAATGGGCCCGCGGCCTGCAGCCGCGCAGCGTGCTCGGCTATCTCGACATCCGCCTCAACGGCTCCGGCCTGATCGGCGCGGCACCAAGCTGGCCGCCGAGATCGAGGCGGCGCTGGGAAAATCCGTGATCGAGGATCTCCCGGTCAAGTTCGCGAGCGTCGCGACCGAGGTGCGCACGGGCCACGAGATCTGGCTGACGCAAGGCCCCCTGGTCGATGCCATGCGCGCCTCCTACGCCCTGCCCGGCATCTTCGCGCCGGTGCTAATCGGCGACCGCTGGCTGGTCGATGGTGCGCTGGTCAACCCGGTGCCGGTGTCGGCCGCACGCGCGCTCGGCGCCGAGATCGTCATTGCGGCAAACCTCTCCAGCGACGTGTTCGCGCACTCGACCACAATCTACAATCACGGCGCGGTGCCGACGCCGGAGGTCACGGTCGCGGTGACCGCCGAGGCGGAGGTGGAGCCACCGAAGCGCCGCTTTGGCCGGTTCTTCTCGGCCGAACGCACCGTGAAGCGGGAGTTTTTCGGGAGCGCCACCCGGCCCGGGATCTCCAGCGTCATGGTCGATGCCTTCAACATCATGCAGGACCGCATCACCCGTGCGCGCCTCGCCGGTGATCCGCCTGACATGCTGATCTCGCCGCGGGTCGGGCAGATCGGCTGGTTCGACTTCCACCGCGCCGACGACCTGATCGCGCACGGCATCCGCGCCGCCGAACGCGCCATCGGCGCGATCGAGGAAGCGATCGACATCCTGGCGCCGCCGTCGAGCGGCGCGGGCAGCGCCGGGAAATAGTCTCAGGCGGTCTTGATGTAGTCGCGCAGCGCTTCCTGCTCGCGCTCATATTCCTCCACGCGGCGCTTGACGATGTCGCCGATCGAGATCAGCCCGACCACCTTGCCGTCCTCGACGACGGGCAAATGGCGGAATTTGCCTGTCGTCATCATCTCCATGATGCCGCTGACGGTATCGGACTGACGGCAGCTCACGACCTTCTTGGTCATGACCGCGCTCACCGGCTCGTCCAGCGCGCCCGCGCCGCGCTCCGCGAGCACGCGCACGATGTCGCGCTCCGACAGGATGCCTTCCATCCGGCCCTGCTCCATCACCAGCACCGCGCCGATCTTGCGCTCGCCGAGCAGCTTGACCGCGGCCGATAGCTTCGCGTCGGGCGCGACGCTCATCACCTGATGACCCTTTGTATCGAGAATGGAACGTACCGTCATTGTCGCCTCCCTGAATCCGCTCGCGCCCCGCTCCGGCGGGATCGCGCCTGTTCGCCAGAGTCTTCAATCAACAGTTCCGCGCCGATTTCGGTTCCGGGCGCGGTCAGTAGCTGGGCTCGATGTGTCGGCCCGCTTTATTTCTGCTTCGCAAAGATGATGGATGAATTCGATCCGAGCCGCAAGCGGCGATCAGACGCGCCCCGACTGATCTACCGACGACGCATCTGCAGCATCGTGTCGCGTACGCGGGATCGGATCGAACAGCGAGAACAGCAACAGCCCGGCGAGGAAGCCGCCGATATGGGCCTGCCAGGCGACGACCGTGTCCTCACCGCCGAGCGACAGCGACGTGGCGCCGAACAGGATGTTGACCCCGAACCAGATCGCCAGGAAGGCGAGCACCCGACCGTTGCGCAACGCCCGCCACAGCGACAACGCCGGCACCTTGGCGGCCGCCTCGGCATCGCCGCGGCTGAACGACAGGAAGCTGCCCTTCACGAAGGCAAAGCGGATCGCCGCCGCCATCGTCCCCGACACCGACGCCGATGCGCCGATCATCGGCGCGATCGCGTGCTCATGGGTCAACAGATGCGCGAGCGCGCCGGCCGCCGCCGTCACCGCCATGAAGACGAAGAAGCGCACCGCGCCGAAGCGCCGCGCCAGCGCACTGCCGAACGGCAGCAACCACAGCACATTGAAGCCGATATGGGTGAGGTTGGCATGCAGCAGCGAATAGGTGACGAAGCTCCAGACCTTGGCGCCGTCCCCGCCTGGGAAGGTGATGTCGAGCAACGTCGAATCGTAGCGCTTCGGGATGAAGCCGAACACGTCGACGGTCCAGTTCTCCAGCTCCGGCGGCAGCAGCACCCGCAGATGGATCACCGCGATCAGCAGGATGTAGGCTGTGAGCGCCGGCGGCAGGGTCAGGATCGGCTCGCGCGGCGCCTCCGGCGGCGGCGCGAGCGGGGATTCGGGATGGGAGTCCAAGGGGTCGGCGACCTCGACAGCGGCTGTGAATCAGAGATAGGCGGCTTTCACACCCCTGTGCAAGTGCACAATCCCGAAATCGGACACTCCCGTGTCCCGGATGCGTCTGGCCATGATATCCCAGCGAAAAGAAAAGGGAGGGTGCTGAGAACACCCTCCCTGATCGGCCGGCCTTGTCATGCGCCAGAGGGATCGGGAGACCATCCCCACCCCTCCCCGCACGATGACCAAACTGTTTGACGCCGCCTGTGTACCAACCGCGCCGGCGCTTGGGGCAGCCGGCGTGAACGGGAACGCGCAGACCCTACGCAGGCGTTCCCGGGACGCCAAGGACATAGTTAAATTTACGTTAACAACACAAAGCTGCCGATAAGCCGCCCAAACCGCGACCACGGCATGGACGCTGCACAGCCTTCCCTGCACAACAGAAAAGGGAAGGCGCCTGAGCAAAACCGGGACAGATGTGTCCCGCCGAGACAGGTGCCGGGCAAGGTTCTTTAGATGAAGCACAGCTCCAGCCGTGAATACTTCGCTTATTGGAATGCGAAGCGCGGTACCGCACGCGCACCTGACCGGAGTGAGTTTGAGCCGTCCGCGGTGCGCGAGCTGCTGTCCGACATCTTCGTGCTGGCCTATGATGGCGAGACCCGCTTCCCGTTCCGCGTCGCCGGCACCCGCACCTCCGCCCTGCTCGGCTGCGACCTCAAGAACCAGAGCTTTTCGGCGCTGTTCGCCGGCGAGAGCCGCGGCGAGATCGAGGACATCATCACCTGCGTCGTCGAAGAGACCCTGCCGGCCATCGCCGGCATCACCGCCACGACCGAGGCCGGCGCCAAGGCGCATCTTGAATTGCTGCTGCTGCCGTTCACCGCCCGCGTCCATATGCCGGCAAGCCTGACCGGCCTGCTCGCCCCGTTCGAGGACGACGTCACGAGGCTGCACGACTTGGTGCTGACCTCGTGGCGCTACCTGCATCCCCAGGAGCGGCTTGTGCCGCGGACCCTGCGCAAGCTCGCGATCGCGCGCGGCCTGATGGTCTACGAAGGGCTGCGCTGACCCCCCCCACCCGCCCGCCGGCCGAATGGCGTGGACCGGTCGCTTGCGCCGCGCGCCGTGGAACTCTATTAGCTGTTGTGCCGCCACAGCGGGAGTGACCCGCTCATTGCAGCTGCGGCGGGGCTCGGCATGTTTCGAAATTCGATCAGGCAGAAGATCGTCGGCATTGCCGCGGGACTGATCGTCCTCGCGGTGATCACCTCGCTGCTGTCCATGGTGATGGCGGGCCAGGTCGGCCATCTCCTCGACGAGCTCACCAACCGCTACATCCCCGCCTACGGCCACCTCGCGCGCGTCAACATCCGCTCGCTGGAGCGGTCGCTGGCGATGCGCCGGATGATGATGGCGAAGATGCAGGCGCCGGGCGAGGACGGCGGCTACGCGGCTGCGCGCAAGGCGTTCGACGAGATCGAGCCGACAATCAAGCGCGAGGCCGACGCCGCGCGCGTGCTGATCGATGCGATCATCGCCGATCCCTCGACGCCATCAGACAATGCCGCGCTCGGGCGCCTCGACGACCGCATCGACAATGCCGTCAACGACCTGCTGATGCGCCTCAACGCAGAGAACAAGACGCTGCTCGAGCAACTCGATGCCCAGGAGTTCGCTGCCGCGAAAGCGACCACGCTGCGCGCCGACGCCCTGCGCGACGATTTCAGCAACCGGATCGAGAGCATCCGGACCGACATGCTGGCGCAGGTCGCCTCGGCCGCAGCCACAGTGATGAGTGCCCAGCAGCGGGCGATCATCATCTCCGGCGTCGTCACCGCGATTGCCGCGATCCTCGGCTTCGTGTTCGCGATGCTGGTCGGCAGCGGCATCACCCGCCCGGTGATGCGCCTCTTGGAGAGCACCCGCGAGGTCGAGGCCGGCCGCCTCGATGGCGCCATCGCCATCACGACCCAGGACGAGATCGGCCAGCTCTCGGCTGCGTTCAACCGCATGATCGAGACGCTGCGCCACAACCAGCGCATCCGCGAGACCTTCGGCCGCTACATCAATCCGCGGATCGCCGAAGGCCTGCTCGAGCAACCAGCCATCGCCGCCACCGAAGGGCAGCGCCGTGTCATGACGGTGATGTTCTGCGACATGAAGGGCTTCACCCGCCTGAGCGAAGGCGTGACGCCGAGCGGCCTCGTCAAGATCATGAACCTCTATCTGTCGACGATGTCCGCGCCGGTCCATGCGCATCGCGGCATCATCGACAAATATATCGGCGACGCCATCATGGCCTATTGGGGCGCCCCCTTCGTCGAGGAGGCCGAGCAGACCCATCTGGCCGCGCTTGCCGCCATCGACATGATCGGCCAGGTCAACAAGCTGCGCAAGGATCTGCCCGAGCTGCTCGGCGTGCGCGCGATCCCCGCCGACTGCGATATCCGGATCGGGATCGCCACCGGCGAGGCGCTGGTCGGTAGCATCGGCTCCGAATTCATGATGAGCTACACCGTGCTCGGCGACACCGTGAACCTCGCCTCGCGGCTGGAAGGCGCCAACAAGTTCTACGGCAGCCGCAGCCTGATCTCGGAAGCCACCGCCGCAGCCTGTGCCGCGACCATCGAGCTGCGCGAGATCGACCGCCTCGTCGTGATGGGGCAGACCCAGCCGGTCGCCGTGTTCGAGATCGTCGGCAAGAAGGACGAACTGACACCGGCGCAGAGCGAGCTGCGGCAGCACTATGCCGATGGTCTCGCCGCCTATCGCGCGCAACGCTGGAACGACGCCGAGCAAGCGTTCACCGCGGCGCTGGCCGCCGTGCCGGGCGACGGCCCGTCAATCGCGATGAAGGCGCGGGTTGCGAGTTTCCGGCAAAATCCGCCGGCTGCGGATTGGGACGGCGCGTGGCACCTGGAGCAGAAATAGAAGATCTGTAGCCAGCATGAGCGTAGCGATATGCGGGAAGATCGACCCCGGATATCGCTGCGCTCTTCCGGGCTACGGCCGGTCATCCGAACGCTCACAAAAGCTGCGTCTCGATTGCCGCCTTGTCTATCACCGACCACACCTCCACGATCTTTCCGTCGCGAAACTGGTAGAACACGTTCTCGGCAAAGGCGATGCGTCTGCCGTTGACGTTGAGACCGAGGAACGTCGCCTTCGGCGAACAGTTGAACGCCAGCCTGCTCGCGACATGGGACGCATCCGCGATCAGCAGTGCGACGTTGAAGCGCAGGTCCGGGATGTCGCAAAAATCCTTCTCCAGCATCTCGCGATAGCCGGACAAGCCTATCCGCCGGCCGTTGTGGCACACGTCATCATCGACGAACTGGCCGAGTTGCGGCCAATCCTGCCGATTCAGACAGGCGATGTAGCTTCGGTAGATCCCGGCGAGGTCCTTCTTCATCATCGATCGTCCTTGTCGCAGCGATAGCCATTGAGGTCGGGCATGATTCTAACACCGATGTTAGTTTCGAATCCGCAGTTCGTTGCTCGGCCGGCACGCACGCCCAAGCGCGCGAGGTTCGGAAGCGACAGGGCGATTGCCGCATCGGCAACAATTTCTCAGAACGCGCGGAATGTCTCCCGCGATCGGGAGTTAGTGCTTCAGACCAGTGGCTTTCCACGTCGAATCCGGAGGTGCGCATGATCAAGTCACCGATGAAGCTCGCAATGCTTGCGTCAATTCTGACGGCGCCGATCATCCTGTTCCCACAGCAGACCACCCTCGCCGCCGGTGGCGGTGGTGGCGGCGGCGGAGGAGCAGGCGGCGGAGAGCTCTACGGGTCGAGCTACAGCACTCCCGCGCCGGCCTATCCCCAGGACAAGGGCAGAAAGACCACGCACCGGGTCAAGAAGCCGGCCAAGCAGTCCAGCTTCGAGGATCCCGCATTCCGCGAGGGCTATCGCGCGGCCTATGCAACGATCTACGAACGTAACGACTACGCCGCCGCGATCGATCAGTTGCACGCGCTCGGCAACGACGATCACCCGAACGTCGCCAATTTGATCGGCTACTCCTATCGGAAGCTCGGCGACTACAAGCAGTCGCAAGTCTGGTACGAGCGCGCGCTGAAAGCCGACCCGAACCACGTGCTGACCTGGAACTACTACGGCCTCTGGCAGATCGAACAGGGCAACCGCGATGCCGCGCAGTATCATCTGAGCCGGATCGCCGAGATCTGCGGCACAGACTGCGAGGAGTATCGGACGCTGGCGATGGCGCTGGAGAAGCCGCCGGGAACGAACCTCGTCTATTGAGCGCGTCGTGCAGCCCGCATGAGCGGAGCGACATGCGGGGAGGAACGACCCCGGATATCGCTGGCGCTCATCCGGGCTTCGCGTCCCCGCGGCGCCTCCACCGCCTTTCGCATGTCCGTTTTTGCGGGAATTTCGCCGTGTTGATCGATGCGATCGACGGGTAGCTTGTTCGCCGGGCGACGCAAGCAGATTTGAGATCGATCATCATGACCTGGCGGCTTCTCGCGTGGAGCGGCATCGCCATCGCCGCGCTGATTCCAATCATTGGCGGCATCTGGCTTCTCACCCTACCCGCTGCATCGGCGTTCCGGGTGCAGCCTCCGATCGCGCAGCAGGAGCACGACGCAACGCTCGCGACGCTGAAGCCGCCAAAGCGGGCGCGCCCGTTGATCGCCATCATCGGCATCAACGACATGACCGAGACCACCGACTATCTGATGCCATACGGCATCCTCAAGCGGGCTGACGTCGCCGATGTCGTCACGTTGGCGACGGGGCCCGGTCCGGTGACGCTGTTTCCGGTGCTGAAGGTCGAGCCTGACGCGACCACAGCTGCATTCGATGCAGCGCATCCCGACGGCGCCGATTACGTCATCGTGCCGGCAATGAGCCGCGATGACGATCCGGCCGTGATGCAATGGGTCCGGCGGCAGGCGGAAAATGGTGCCGTCATTGTCGGCATCTGCGCCGGCGGCAAGGTCGTCGCCTCGACCGGCCTGCTTGATGGCAGGCGCGCGACCACGCATTGGTTTTACCTGAAGGACTGGCGCGACAATCATCCCGCCATCCGATATGTCGCCGACCGCCGCATCGTGGTCGACCGCGGCGTCGCAACGACGACCGGCATTTCGGCGTCGATGCCGATGTCGCTCACCCTGATCGAGGCGATCGCCGGCCGCGCCCGGGCCGAGGCTGTCGCCGGCGAGATCGGGCTGCCCGGCTGGGACGCGCGACATGACAGCAACGCCTTCAAGTTCACCCGCCCCTTTGCGCTGATCGCGATCCAGAACACGCTGGCGTTCTGGAACCGGGAGCAGCTCGGCCTGGCGCTTGTCCCTGGCATCGACGAGGTCTCGCTAGCGCTGGTTGCGGACGCCTGGTCGCGAACCTATCGCTCTCGTGCCGTGACGTTTGCCACAACGGGTGACGCGGTGACGAGCCGCAATGGATTACGTATCTATCCGCGGCAGGCCGCGGCAAGCTGGCCGGCTGATCGCTTGCTCCCGCCAGTCGGCACGACACCACCGGCCCAGGCGCTCGACCAGGCGCTCGCGGAGATCGAGACACGCTATGGCCGGGGAACGGCGGATTTCGTCGCCATGCAGCTGGAATATCCGGCGCAGGCGTCTCGCAACGAATAGCCCGCCTTCCTCACGCTAGAACCGCGTCGTACCGAGCGGCAGGCCGAGCTTCACGCGGCCGGCCAGCGTGTAGCTGTTCGGCGTCATCGCCACATGCTTGATCGCGGCCTGCATGTCGCGGATCGAGCGTTCGAGCGTGCCGGTCTCGAAGATCGCGGCAGTGCCGGCGGCGGCGGCGATCATCTCGACGACGCGCGCGGCACTTTCGCCGGCATTGGCGCAGGCGATCCGGTGCAGCAGCCGCGCTTCGATCAGGCGTTCGCCCCCGGCCTCGCTCGCCGCCATCAGTTCGGTCATATCTTCGACCAGCAGCGCACGCGCGGAGCGCAGCGTCGCTTCGGCGCGGCCGACCATGGCCTGGACCAGTTCGCCGTCGCGCAGCTGACCGCCGCCGCCGAGCCGCGGCTTCTTGCCCGCAAGCGTGATGAAGGCATCGAGCGCGCCGCGCGCGATGCCGAGCGGCACCACCGAGACGGTCCAGGAAAATGCCGCCAGACCCGGCAGGCGGTAGGGAATGCCGGGCTGGGTCGGCTTGAAGTCGACCAAGGGATGAGTGTGGCTTTCGGCGACGAAGCAATCCTGCATCTCGAAGTCGCAGCTGCCGGTGGCACGCAATCCGGACACGAACCAGGTGTCGTGGAGGCGGACGTCGGTCCGATCGACGTAGCAGCAGATCGGCGGACCGTCCTTGCCATCGGGGCCCTTCACGCTGGCGAGCCCCATGAATTTGGTGGCGTGCGGCGCGCCGCTGCCGAACGGCCAGCGTCCGCTAACGCGGTAGCCGCCCTCGACCTCCACCGCCGTCCCGATTGCACCGGTGGCGGCAGCGATGAAGGCGTACGGGTCGGCGAACCAGCCACGCACCACCTCCTCCGGCAGATAGCCGCCGGCCCGGCTCATGCCGCCGCCATTGCCGACCAGCCAGCCGACCGAGCCGTCAAGCGCGGAGGCGGCCTCGACGATCGTCATGAAATCGAGCGGCGAGAATTCCGGCCCGCCGAGCGCCTTGGGTAGATAAAGCCGAAACAGTCCAGCCTCGGCCAACGCCCGGAACACGGCATCGGGAAGCCTGCGCTCGCGATCGAAATGCGCCCGCTGCTCGGCGATCAGCGGGACAAGCCGCACGAGCGCGGCCAAATGGTCGGCAACACTGGACATGGCAATGTTTTGGGCAGGCTGGGGCATATGTCGCCGTCCTTTTCGAAAGCTGGCAATTTCTGGAGTTCAGCGCGGTGGCGCGGATTTGACCATCGGGCTTGGCGTCGCAGAACGACCGTCATCTGTTTGTCATGAATTGTGCAGACAGGTTCAGCCGGACCAGTTCGGGGACACGCATGGACTATTTCAAACGCTTCAATTTCCTGTTCGCAGCGCCGGTGTTCGAGGCCGACGACCTCGAAGGCATCCGCTTCAACCAGATCATCACCGAGATCGAGCGCTCCGGCTTCGAGGTGGTCCGCGCCCGCAAGCTGGAAGATGCCGAAATCGCGGTGCAGACCGATGCCGCGATCGGCTGCATGGTGGTCGACTGGGGCAAGAAGGGTCTTGAGGGCAAGACCGCAGCGCTGATCAACCTGATGCGCCGGCGCGGCCTCGACTTCCCGATCATCCTTTTGATCCGCCGCAAGCGGTTCGAGGATCTGCCGGTCGAGGTGCTGGATTTCATCGATGGCTATGTGTTCCTGTCCGAGGAGACCCCGCCCTTCATCGCCAAGAACCTGATCTCCAGGCTCAAGCAATATGCCGAGAACCTGAAGACGCCGTTCTTCGGCGCGCTGGTCGACTACGCCGAGGAAGGCAACCAGCTCTGGACCTGCCCGGGCCACAATGGCGGCGTGTTCTACAGCCGCAGCCCGATCGGCCGGGTGTTCGTCGAGCATCTCGGCGAGGCCGTGTTCCGCGACGACCTCGACAATTCGGTGCTCGATCTCGGCGACCTACTCACCCATGAGGGGCCGGCGCTGAAGGCGCAGAAGGAAGCAGCGCGGATCTTCGGCGCCGAGAAGACCTATTTCGTGCTCAACGGCACTTCGACCTCCAACAAGGTCGCGCTGGGATCGCTGGTCACCGACGGCGACCTCGTGCTGTTCGACCGCAACAACCACAAGGCCGCCCATCACGGCGCGCTTTTGATCGGCGGCGGTATCCCGGTCTATGTGCCGACCGTGCGCAATGCCTGGGGCCTGATCGGTCCGATGCGCTGGGACCTGCTCGACGAGGGCACGCTGCGCGACCACATCCGCAAGCACCCGCTGGTCAAGGACGAGAACGCCTGGAAGAAGGAGCGCCCGTTCCGCGTCGCGGTGGTCGAACAATGCACCTATGACGGCACCATCCATTCCGCCGAGATGATCCTGAAGCGGATCGGCCATCTCTGCGACTACATCCTGTTCGACGAGGCCTGGGCCGGCTTCATGAAATTCCACCCGATCTATGCCGGCCGCTTCGCGATGGGGCTCGCCAATCTCGGCCCGGAGGCGCCCGGCATCATCGCCACCCAATCAACCCACAAGCAGCTCGCGAGCTTCTCGCAGGCCTCGCAGATCCACATCCGCGACCGCCACATCAAGGGCCAGAAGCGCCGGGTCGAGCACCGCCGCTTCAACGAAAGCTTCATGCAGCACGCCTCGACCTCGCCGTTCTATCCGATCTTCGCCTCGCTCGACGTCGGCGCGCAGATGATGAAGGGCCGCTCCGGCGAAGTGCTGTGGGACGATACGATCCGGCTCGGCATCGAGCTGCGCAAGAAGATCCGCGCGGTGAAGCGCGAGTTCGAGGAGAAGGAGACGCGCGCGGAGCGGCGCTGGTTCTTCGAGCCGTTCGTGCCGGACCGCGTGAAGATCCCCGACGTCGCGCGCGAAGGCGGCGTCCACAACGTCGCTTGGGAGACGATCTCGACCGATCAGCTCGCGACCGATCCGTCCTACTGGCAGCTCAGTCCGGGCGAGACCTGGCACGGCTTCCCGGAGCTGACGGACGGCTTCGCCATGACCGACCCGAACAAGCTCACTCTGCTGACGCCGGGCTTCAATCACACCACCGGCGCCTATACCGATCACGGCATCCCCGCCCCGGTCGTGGCGCAATATCTGCGCGAGAACCAGATCGTCGCCGAGAAGAACGACCTCAACTCCCTGCTGTTCCTGCTGACGCCCGGTGTCGAGGCCAGCAAGGCCGGCACGCTGGTGTCCGGCCTCGTGGCCTTCAAGAAGCTGCACGACGACAACGCGCTGGTCGAGGACGTCATCCCCGAATTCTTCCGCCGCCGCCCGCAACGCTACACCGGGGTACGGCTGCGCGATCTCTGCGGCGACATGCACCGCTTCTTCCGCGACGGCGGCGTCAGCATGCTGCAGGCCAAGCAATTCCTGCCCGAACATCTGCCCGAGGTTGCGATGTCGCCGCGCCAGGCGGCGCAATACCTGATCCGCAACGACGTCGACTATCTGCCGATCGACCAGATCTTCGGCCGCGTCGCCGCGACGCCGTTCGTGGTCTATCCGCCCGGGATCGCCACCATCGTGCCCGGCGAGCGGCTGTCGGAGCGCAGCAAGCCGATGATCGATTATCTCAGGATGTTCGAGGCGAGCTTCAATGCGTTCCCCGGCTTCGAGGTCGAGGTGCAGGGCATCTACAAGGAGATCGACGACGCCGGCCGTGTCCGCTTCTACACCTATGTCGTGTCCGAATAGGCGAATGGACACAGCACAATGGAGAATGATCACAAGATCACCGTCCGCGCCTCGCGCGACAGCGACGTCGACGCGATGCTGTCGATCTACCGCCACCACATCCGCCACGGCATCGAGGAGAGCGTCGACGACAGCGGCACGCCGGAGCCTGACGATTTGCGCGACCGCCGCAAGAACCTGCGCAACACCCGCCTGCCGCACCTGGTGGCGGTGTGCGACGGCGACGTGGTCGGCTACGCCTATGTGGTCCAGTTCCGCAAGCGCCCGGCGTATCGCTACACGGTGAAGCATTCGATCTATATTCACCACCGCTTCACCGGCCGGGGCGTCGGCGGCAAGCTGCTGCAGGAATTGGTCGACACCTGCGCAGCCGCCGGCTTCCGCCAGATGATCGGCTATATCGACAGCGACAACGCCGCCTCGCTTGCGCTGCACGACCGCTTCGGCTTCGCCCGCGTCGGTCATTTGCCGGGTGTCGCCTATCGCTACGGCCGCTGGTCCGACACCGTGATGGTGCAGCGCTCGCTCGCCGCCGGCTCGACCGCCCCCCCGCCGCCCGCACCGCTGTCGCGGCGGTGATGGGGGCGTAGGCGCTTTTTCAAGCGTCGTCCTGGCGAAAGCCAGGACCCATACGCCGCAGCGGTTGTTGTGAACGGGACTCGTCGTTCCAGGATCGTTTTACAATGACCATGTGGGGTAATGGGTCCCCTGAGTTCACAAACGAAGTGCAACACTTCCGACTGGAGGTGTTGCGATGGGCCGGACTTACAAGCAGCTGTCACTGGACGAGCGATGCGAGATTGCCAGACTTTCGGCCAATGGGGCCTCGATCCGGCAAATCGCTGCAGCTTTGGATCGCCCGCCATCAACGATCTCTCGGGAGATGAACCGTAATCATGGCGTTCAGGCCGGCTACAAGGCCGACTATGCCCAGCAACGGATGCGAGCGCGGCGCTGGACGGGCGGACGCCTCGAACGGGAGCCCGTCCTGCGCCGCGCGGTGTTGGATGGCCTTCGCCGTGGCTGGTCGCCCGAACAGGTCGCCGGCCGGCTGGCCATCGAGCATGGACGCAAGGTGATCTCCTACGAGAGCATCTACCGCTTCATCTATGCCCAGATCAGACGCACCACGGACGGCAGCTGGCGGCACTATCTGCCACGCGCCAAGAGCAAGCGCGGCCGCCGTGGCAAGCGGGGCGGAAGTCCCGCAAGCTTCATCGAAGGCCGTGTTTCCTTGGATAAACGGCCCGTCGAGGTCGCCGATCGCAACACTCCCGGCCATTGGGAGGCCGATCTGATGATGTTCTCCAAATACCGTCAGCAGATCCTGGCCGTGCACGAGCGCACCTCCCGCCTGCTGCTCGGCGTCCGCCTCCCAAGCAAGCTCGCTTCCGGTGTCGCAAGCTATCTCGTGCGTCTGTTCAAGGCGCTGCCAGAGCAGATGCGCCAGACCGTCACCTTCGACAACGGTACCGAGTTCGCATCTCACCTTTCCTTGCAAAGCCTCTTGATGAAGACCTTCTTCTGCGATCCGCACGCCCCCTGGCAGAAAGGTGGCATCGAGAACGCCATCGGTCGCATGCGACGCTTCATCCCGCGCAAAACCGATCTCGACAAGCTCCCAACCCGACGCCTCAGCAAGTTCATCGCCGCATACAACAACACCCCGCGCAAATGCCTTGACTTCAGGACCCCAGCGGAGACCTTTGCTGCTCAAGTGTTGCATTTCGAGTGTGAATCCACCTCCTGGCTTTCGCCAGGACGACGATGAGGATGGTTCTCGATTCAAGATATCAAACAACGCGCTGTCATCACCCGCGAAAGCGGGTGATCCAGTATTCCAGAGGCAGCAGTGCTTGAGCCGAGAAGTCGCTGCGTACTGGATGGCCCGGTCAAGCCGGGCGATGACGGTTGAGGATGGGATTAGCTGCGCTCTACCGTGAGCGACCCGCCCGCACTCTACTCAAGCGTGAAGCCGACACGCAGCGTCACCTGGTAGTGCGCGACCTTGCCGCCCTCGATGTGGCCCCGGGTCTGCACCACCTCGAACCATTTCATTTCCCGGATCGTCTTCGACGCGCGGCTGACCGCATTCTCGATCGCCGCCTCGATGCTCTTGTCCGATGATCCGACCAGTTCGAGGATCTTGTAGACGTGATCCTTGTCGTGCGCGGGCATGTCGACCTCCTCTGTGGATGCGCGATCCGGACCGGCTGCCATCGAGCAGACAAATGCTGCGCGGCAACCCACCGATTGATCTGAATCAACGTGTCGCGGCGCATTTGGTGCCACCTTCATCGGTGCCAGCTGTGCAGCGGCCCTTGTCCGCGCCTTGACGTATGGTAGCATGGTTTGGCCAAGCATTCGGGAGCGATACGATGTCCACAGCGTCCAGCTCACCCGCCACACCTCCACGCAGCCTCGGATCCGGGCTTGCCCACCTTCGCGCCAAGTGGGGCTGGATCACAGCCCTCGGCGTGATCTACCTGATCGCGGGCGTGCTTGCCTTTGGCAGCGTGCTCTTCGCCACCGTCGTCAGCGTGCTGTTCGTCGGCGCCATGATGATCGTCGCCGGCGCCGCCGAGATCGTGAACGCATTCCAGTTCAAGACGTGGGGCAAGTTCCTGTTCTGGCTGCTGCTCGGCGCGCTCTATGTCGTCGCGGGCTTCATCACCTTCGAGAACCCGCTGCTGGCCGCGGCAACGCTGACGCTGTTCCTCGGCATCGCCCTCGTCGTCTCCGGCATCGTCCGCATCTTCCTTGCCTTCGGCATGAACTCGGAAGCTCCCTGGGGCATGGTCGCAATATCCGGCCTGATCACGCTGGTGCTCGGCGCCATGATCCTGGCGCGCTGGCCGGTGTCGAGCCTCTACGTGCTCGGCATCTTCTTAAGCGTCGACCTGATCTGCGCCGGCGTGAGCTGGATCAGCATGGGCATGGCGCTGAAGCGGAGAGCGTGAGGCGCCCTTGGCCTCTCCGTGCGGCACACATCCGGTTGACTACCCCTCCCCACGCGCTATCCAGTCCGGGCCGTTTTTGGCGCGCAAGCGCGAGGAGAGAAACACGTGCTTTTTGTCGACGACAGCGAGGTCAACCGCGTCCTGAGCTTTCCGATCCTGATCGAGGCGATCGAGGCCGCGCACCGGCGGCCGAAGATCGCGGTGCGCGACGGCTATCTCGGCGACGACAAGGGCCAGCAGCTGGTGACGCGCAGCGCCGTCGATGCCGGCCGCTTCATGATGACCAAGCTCTACACCAGCTTCCCGGGCAACCTCGCCCATGGCAAGCTGCCCGCCGTGCAGGCGGTGTGCGTGCTGTTCGATGGCAACAATGGCCAGCCGCTGGCGGTGATGGATGCCGCCGAGATCACCCATTGGAAGACCGCCGCGGACTCCGCGCTCGGCGCCAAGCACTTGGCACGGCCGAATGCCGAGACGCTGCTGGTGGTCGGCGCCGGCGAGATGGCGCACTGGCTGGTGCGCGGTCACCGCGCGGTGCGGCCATCGCTGCGGCGGGTGCGGGTCTGGAACCGGACGGTGGAGCGCGCGCAAGAGCTCGCCGCACAGCTGGAAGGCGACGGCATCGCCGCCGAGGCCGTCACCGATCTCGATGCCGCATCACGCGAGGCCGATATCATCACGACCTGCACCCGCTCGCGCGAGCCGCTGGTCAAGGGCGCCAATTTGCGGCCCGGCACCCATCTCGACCTGGTCGGCGGCTTCACCCCCGAGACCCGCGAGTCCGACGACGAGGCGGCGCGACGTTCGCGCATCTTCGTCGACCGCCGCGAATCTGCCTTCGACGGTGTCGGCGACATCCTGCAACCGATCGCAAGCGGCGCAATCAAGGAGAGCGACGTGCTCGGCGATCACTACGACCTCGCGAGCGGCCAGGTCGCTGGCCGGCTGTCGGATAGCGACATCACCTTCTTCAAGAACGCCGGCGGCGGGCATCTGGATCTGATGACCTGCGAGACCGTGTTTGCGCAGCTGGGGAAAGAGCTACGGTAACGGCGGAGGCCTGCGCTGCCGCCGTACCTCATCGATCGTGCGCGCGCAAGAAACTGACGAGCTGCCCGCACAGGAAAACCGGATTTTCGTCCGGCAGCCAATGCCCGGTCTCCGGCGCCGTTCCGCCGGTCACATCGGTCGCGAGCCCTTGCGCCATCGACAGTTCGACGGTGCCATTGCTCCTATCGCCCGCGAGCGCCAGCACCGGCATCGGCAGCTTGGTCTTCTCGAACTCCGCGAACCGCTGCTCGTCTTGCGGAAATGCGCGGTACAGCTCGAAGCCGGCGCGCAGGCCGCCAGCCGCAGCATAGGCGTCGGCGTAAACGCGAATGTCATCGTCGGCGATCGGACGATATTCGCGGTCGTGAATGAAATTGCGGATGAAAGCGAATTCGTGGCCGGCAATCAGCAATTCAGGGATATCGGGTCGTTGAAAGAAGCCGAAATGCCAGATGTCCGGATCGGGCTTGTGCTTGGCGTCGTTCCATGCGGGCGTCGCCGGGATCGGCACGTCGAGCATGGTGAGCGTTTTCACCTCACGGGGCCATTGCGCCGCATAGGCGTAGGCAACCATGACGCCGATATCGCGACCGACCAGATTGACGTTGGATACGCCAAGCGACTGAACGAGCGCACGGATGTCTGCAGCCATGGCGGCCTTGTCGTAGCCGGAGGCGGTTTTCTCGGACTGACCCGCGCCGCGATAGTCGACAGCCACGACTCGGTAGCCCACGGATGCGAGGTTCGGCATGACGTTGCGCCATGTGTACCACGTCTGCGGCCAACCGTGCAGCAGCACAACCAATGGCCCATCCACGGGCCCGCCAACGACATAATGCAACCGCGCCCCGTTGGCCTGCGCGTAGTGATGAGAGAACTGCGCCTCGAAGCCCGCTGGAAGGCCAGCAGGTGGAGCGGAAGGAGCAGCATGCACGGAAGGCATGAGCGCTGCCATGATGACAGCAGCTAACAGCTTTTGCTTGATCGCCATATTGATAGGCCAGGTTCGCAGTGTCACGCCCGCACCACCGGAGCTGGCTCCGGCACCGACGAAGGCGCTGTTCGTTCCGAGAACAATCGGCGGGACTCGGCGTTCCTATCGCGTCCAGCCAGATGCTGTGTACGCAAGCAAAGGAACGAAACAGCACGAAGAAACCGGAACCGGGCAGCCGTCAACCAAGTCGCCACGATGACGCGGCCGGTCGCGGTTCGGACGCAGGGCGGACCGGGATCAACACGTTTTCCGCGAGTGGGCAGAGCACTGGCGGATTACGGCTTTGCCTAACCCGCCCACTGCTCCCTACTCTGCGGCCTGCTGCGCCGGCGGGTCGAGCGCCGCCGACACCTTCGGCGGCGACATCGGCAGGCTGTAGAAGCGCTTGCCGAGCGCATTGTGGACGGCGTTGGCGACGGCGGCCATGACCGGCACCAGCGGCACCTCGCCGACGCCCTTCACTCCTTGCGGATGCTTCGGGTTCGGCACCTCGACCAGCGCGCAATCGATCATCGGCAGGTCGGAACAAACAGGCATGCGATAGTCGAGGAAGCCGGGATTATCGACCTTGCCGTCCTTGTTGTAGATGTACTCCTCGTTCAGCGCCCAGCCGATGCCCTGCGCGACGCCGCCCTGCAGCTGACCCTCGACATAGCTTGGATGCACGGCGCGGCCGACATCCTGCACGGCGGTGTAGCGGATCACGCGCACGATCCCGAGCTCGACATCGACCTCGACGTCGCAAATATGCGTGCCGAAGCCGCCCTCGGCGCCCTGGGTATTGAGCTGCACGCTGGCGCCGATCGGGCCGCCCTGCGACGGCGCCTTCTCGGCGAGGTCGGCGAGCGTCAGCGGCTCGAACTGGCCGGCGTTCGGGCTGACAGGATGCGCGGCGCCGTTCTCCCACTTCACCGCTTCCGGGTCGATCTCCCAGATCTTCGCGGCGCGCTCGCGCAAGGTCGCGATCACCTTGTCGGCCGCCTGCGTCACCACCATCGAGGAGGCGAACAGCACGCGGCTGCCGCCAGTGAGGTTGGAGAAGCCGACCGTCTGGGTGTCGCCGATGATGACGGAGACGCGCCTATAGTCGATGCCGAGCAGCTCGGCGCAGATGTTGGCGATGCCGGCGCGCGAGCCGCCGATATCGGGATGCCCCGTCGTGACGACGACGTTGCCGTCCTCGGTGATGTTGACCTGCGCGGAGGATTCACCGCCGGCATTGAACCAGAAGCCCGAGGCGACGCCCCTGCCCTGATACTTGCCGAGCGGCGCAGCATAGTGCGGATGGTTCTTGGCGGCTTCCAGCGTCTCGATGTAGCCAATGCGCGGAAACACCGGACCATGCGCCGCCTTGGTGCCCTCCTTGGCGGCGTTCTTCAACCGCAGCTCCAGCGGATCCATCTTCAGCGCCTCGGCGAGCTCGTCGAGCACGCATTCCACCGCATAGGCGCCGATCGGCGCGCCGGGGGCGCGATAGGCCGCGACCTTGGAGCGGTTGGAGCAGACGTCGAACCCCTCCGACAGCACATGCGGAATGTCATAAGGAGCGAAGCTGCACCCGACCGCACCGCGGATCGGCGAGCCCGGGAACGCGCCGGCCTGCAGATAGAAGCTGCCATGGGCGGCGACGATGGTGCCGTCCTTCCTGGCACCGATCTTCACCGTACTCTTCGAGCCCGAGGTCGGCCCGGTGGCGCGCATCACCTCCTCGCGGGTCATCACCATCTTGACCGGGCGGCCGGACTTCTTGGCCAGCAAGGTCGCGAGCGGTTCGAGATAGACGATGGTCTTGCCACCGAAGCCGCCGCCGATCTCGGCGGGGATGGCGCGGATGTCGCTCTGCGGGATGCCAGTCAGCATCGAGGTCATTGCGCGCACCATAAACTGGCCCTGGCTCGACGACCAGATCGTGGTCTTGCCGTCGGCCGCAACCGAGATCAGACAGGCATGCGGCTCGATATAGCCCTGATGCACCGGGCGCGTGGTGAAGGAACGCTCGATCACGATCTCGGCGTCCTTGAAGCCTTGCGCGATGTCGCCCTTCTTGGATTCCAGCCGGCCCATGATGTTGGAGGGCTTGCCGTCAAACTTGTTGAACTCGTGCAGGATCGGCGCACCGTCCTTGATCGCGTCGTCGATCTCGATCGCCCAGGGCAGCACCTCGTAGTCGACCTCGATCAGCTTGCAGGCTTCGGCGGCGATCGCTTCCGTGGTCGCGGCGACCGCGGCGACGGGATGGCCGGGGAATAGCGCCTTGTCGCGCGCCATCACGTTGCGGCACATCCAGCGCATGTCCTGGATGCCGAGCATCACGGCGCCCTTCTCGATCGGGAAATCGACGATGTCGCGCGCGGTGACCACCGCCTTGATGCCGGGCAATGCCTCGGCCTTGGCGGTGTTGATCGCCTTGATCCGGGCATGCGGATGCGGGCTGCGCAGCACCTTGCCCCAGATCATGCCGGGCATGGTGGTGTCGGCGGCAAACGCCGCGCGGCCGGTGACCTTGTCGACGCCATCGGGCCGGATGGTGCGCTGGCCGATCCATTTGTTGTTGACGACGTTCATCGGCGAATCTCCTGGATTCCTTGCTCCCGCATTTCAGCCGCGGTCTCCATCACCGCGCGGACGATCTTGTCGTAACCGGTGCACCGGCACAGATTGCCGGCGAGCCAGAAGCGGACTTCCTCTTCGGTCGGATTGGAATTTTTGGCGAGCAGCGCCTCGGAGGCGACCAGCATGCCCGAGGTGCAGATGCCGCATTGAAGCGCGGCATGCTCGAGGAATTTCTGCTGCAAGGGATGCAGCGTTTCGCCGCTGGCCATGCCTTCGATGGTCCGGATCTCGTGGCCCTCGGCCTCGGCCGCGAGCATCAGGCAGGAGCAGATCAGGCGGCCGTCGAGCGTGATCGAGCAGGCGCCGCAATCGCCGGACGAACAGCCTTCCTTGGAGCCGGTCAGTCCCAGTTGTCCGCGCAGCGCGTCGAGCATGGTCTCATACGGCTCGCACAGGAATTCGACCGGCTCACTGTTGACGGAGGTGGTGACGTGCAGTTTTCGGCATGGTGCTAGTGTCCTCCCGCGCGTTGGGCGGCGATCGCGGCGGTGCGCTTGAGCAGCACGCCGGCGGTTTTTGTCCGGTAGGCGATGGTGCCGCGCTTGTCGTCGATCGGACGGCAGGCGGCACGACATGCAGCCGCGGCGGCTTCGAGTGCGGCATCGTCGAGCTTCGAACCGACGAGCGCTTGCGCGGCCGGCGCGACCAAAAGCGCGGTCGGCGCGACCGCGCCGAGACCGACGCGGGCCGCGGTGCAGACGCCATCCTTCAAGGTCAGGCTGACGCCGATACCGACCACCGCGATGTCCATCTCGGTGCGCGGGATCATCCGCAGGTAGGCATCGCCCGAACCCGCAGGCCGTGGCGGCAGTGTGAAGCTGACGAGGATCTCGCCCGACTTCAGGTTGGTCCGCCCCGGTCCGGCCGGCACGTCCTCGACCTTCATCTCGCGGCGGCCGTTGGGGCCCTGCACGGTGACGACGGCACCGGCCGCGATCATCGCCGGCACGCTGTCGCCGGCCGGCGAGCCGTTGCAGAGATTGCCGCCGGCAGAGGCCCGTCCCTGCACCTGCTTGGAGCCGATCAGGTTCACGGCCTCGAGCACGCCGGGCCACACCTTGCCGAAGCGCGCGTGCTCGGCGAGCTCCATGCCGGAAACGGCGGCACCGACGCGAAAACCGCCATCGGCGGTCTCGGTGATCTCGGTCATCTCGCCGATCTTCTTGATGTCGACGATCAATCCCGGCCGCACCAGGCCGGAGCGCATTTGCACCAACAAATCGGTGCCCCCTGCCATAATGCGGGCGGCACTTCCGGCGGCAGCAAATGCGCCAATCGCTTCATCAAGCGTGCGCGGTGCTACGTATCGGATATCGGTCATGGCTGTTCTTCCGGTCTCCCTCGACTGCGCGTTCGCGCTGCTTGTTCCCTTGGGGAATCCCTTGGGGGATATGGCCTTATCGCTGGCCGGCAGGACTGTGAGCCTACACGGCGGATCGGGGTCCGAACAGCCTGCGAGGTGTGGCAGGAAGCGCAGGCTCCTATGCAGGATGCGCGCTTGTGCAGGCCGACGCAGCGTACGCCGTCGCGGTCATCGAACGTTCACGTGACCAACTCAGGAACCCAGACGGGCGGCATGGCCTTTGCTTGCCTACAACGACAAATTCGTCAAGCATGTCGGCCGCTGTGGCATGCGTGCCGGTGCAACGACAAATCGGGAGACGGCGAATGGCCGATGTTTCGCGCAGAACGCTCCTCAAGCTCGCGGCCAGCGTGCCGCCGGCAATCGCGGCCCCGGCGATGCTTTCGTCGCGCGCCATGGCCGCCGCCAAAGGCAAGACCATCACGGCCGTGATGCATTCGGACCTGCGCATCATCGATCCCGGTTTCACTACCGCCTACATCACCCGCGACCACGGCTACATGGTCTACGACACGCTGCTCGGCATCGATTCAGCATTCAAGGTCCGGCCGCAGATGGCGGACTGGACCGTCTCGGACGACGGGCTCAGCTACACCTTCACGCTGCGCGACGGCCTGAAATGGCACGACGGCGCGCCGGTCACCGCCGAGGACTGCGTCGCTTCGCTGAAGCGCTGGGGCACGGTCGACGGCGGGGCGCAGAAGCTGGCTGAATTCACCGCATCGCTCGAGGCCAGCGGCGCGAAGACGATCCTGCTCAAGCTCAGGGAGCCCTACGGCCTGGTGCTGGAGACGCTGGCAAAGCCGTCCTCCTATGTCGCCTTCATGATGCCGAAACGGCTGGCGGAGACGCCGCCCGGCAAGCAGATCGCCGAGCAGATCGGCTGCGGCCCGTTCAAATTCGTCACGGGCGAATTCCAGCCCGGCGTCAAGGCGGTCTATGAGCGCAATGCCGACTATCTGCCGCGCAAGGAGAAGCCGGATTGGCTGTCGGGCGGCAAGATCGCGAAAGTCGACCGCGTCGAATGGGTGACGATGCCCGACGCGCAGACCGCGATCAACGCGCTGCAATCCGGCGACGTCGATTTCCTGGAACAGCCGTCGGTCGACCTGCTGCCGGTCCTCGAGGCCAACTCCGATCTGTCCGTCGGCGTGCTGAACAAGTTCGGCTTCCAGATCGAGGGCCGGATGAATTTCCTGCATCCACCATTCGACAACCCCAAGATCCGCCGTGCCGCGTTCCTGGCGCTGAACCAGAAGGACGTGCTCGACGCCACCATCGGCAACCCGAAATTCTACGAGATCTGCGGCGCCTATTTCGCCTGCAACACGCCGCTCGCCAGCGACGCCGGCGCGGAGACGCTGATCAAGGGCAACGGCATGGCGGAAGCGAAGCAGGCGCTGGCGGCCTCGGGCTATGACGGCACGCCGGTCGTGATCATGATTCCCGGCGACAACCAGACGCTGAAGGGGCCGCCGACCGTGACGGCGCAGAAGCTGCGCGAGGCCGGCTTCAACGTCGACGCGCAGGTGATGGACTGGCAGACGCTGGTGAGCCGCCGCGCCAGCCAGAAGCCGCCCAAGGAAGGCGGCTGGAACATGTTCTTCACCTTCACCGGCGCCACCGAGGTGATGAATCCGGTCGGCAACAATTTGATCGCCGCCAACGGCAAGCGCGCCTGGTTCGGCTGGCCCGAGGATGCCAGGATCGAGCAGCTGCGCGACGCCTACGTGCGCGCGACGTCGCCCGACGAGCAGAAGAAGCTCGCGGTCGAGATTCAAAAGCAGGCCTATGAGCAGGTGATCTACATCCCGCTCGGCCAGTTCCGCGCGGCGAGCGCCTGGCGCAAATCGCTCACCGGCGTGCTGGAAGGCCCGGTGCCGCCGGTGTTCTGGAACATCGACAAGACCGAGTAGCTGCGGCTGCGCGCGGCCAAAAAATCAACCAAGAATCAAAATATCGAAAACAACCCCATGCAAAGGAGCCGGCGACTGCCGGCGTTCGACAAGCCAGTTCGACAAGGCAGCTTGACACGTCGGGCAACTCAGGGATACATTTCCAATATTCCGAAATTGCGCCCCCCTGTCGTCAGTCGATTGCATCAGCCCGCAAATTGCATCAGCCCTCAATGAGACAATATCTTTTCAAGGAATAGTTGCGCGCCATCCGGCATCGGCGCCGCCTTCTGAGCACAAGGAGCGCGACCTCCCAGGCGAAGAACCCACGCCGTGCAGGAACGTGGCTCGCTGATCAGCCGGGAATATGCCTACGCCACGTCGGGCAAAACACCCGACGACGTTGCGAGACCGCGTGCGGGCGTGAATGCTATGGGTTCTGCTCGCTGAACCGGCGCATCGCGAGAACGGGCGTGGAAGCACGCAGCCTCCACCACAACGGAATGCTTGCACGCCAGCAGGCGGGCAACGGCCGGCGCTCCGTCGACGGTCGGATCCGCCTGCCACAACCCGGTGCGCTTGATGACCCGCGCCCATGACCGCCGAGCGTGGAGCCGTGCGATGCGCAAGAGCTGGAGCAGGCCGACAATCGGAGTTGCGATCATCAGCCTCGGTCTGTTTGCCGCGGCCGAGCTGCTTGCCGAAGGCCGCAAATACGATCCCGGCGCCAGCGATACCGAGATCCGGATCGGACAGACAATGCCCTACAGCGGCCCGGCGTCGGCGTTCTCCGTCATCGGCAAGGTACAGGCCGCCTACTTCCGGATGATCAACGACGGCGGCGGCATCAACGGCCGCCGGATCAACCTGATCTCCTATGACGATGCCGCAACGCCGGCCAAGACGGTCGAGCAGGTTCGCAAGCTCGTCGAGGGCGACGAGGTTCTGTTCACGTTCCAGGGCGTCGGTAACGCTCCAAACATCGCGGTGCAGAAATATCTCAACGACCGTCACATTCCCCAATTGTTCGCGGGTGGACGCGCAACACGGTTCGAGGATCCCGTCAACTTCCCCTGGACCATGGGATTTGCGCCGAACCTGCGCACCGAGATCCGCGTCTATGTGCGGTTCATTCTCGACAATCATCCAAACGCCAGGATCGGCCTGCTCTACCAAAATGACGAAAGCGGAAAGGAATATCTCGCGGGGCTGAAGGATGCGCTTGGCACGCGCGCGCCGGCCATGCTGGTGTCTGACGCTCCCTATGATGCGACCGACCCAACCATCGATACCCAGGTGGTCCGGCTCAAGGCCGCAGCCGTCGACGTGCTGATCGACATGGCTTCGCCGAAATTCGCCGCCCAGGCCATCCGCAAGGCGGCCGAGCTCGGCTGGCAGCCGCTCCATCTGCTCGGCGTCGGCTCGTCCTCGATCGACGCGGTGCTGGTGCCGGCGGGACTACAGAACGCCAAAGGCCTGATCTCGGCAAGCTCGTTCAAGGAAGCCGCCGACCCGACCTGGACCGACGATGCCGGCATGAAGAAATGGCGCGCGTTCATGGACGCATACTATCCGGATGGCGACAGAAAGAGCCTCTTCACAGTCTACGGCTATAGCGCAGCCGAGCTGCTGGTGCGCGTGCTACAACAATGCGGCGACGACGTCTCGCGCGACAACGTCATGCGCCAGGCCGCCAGCCTGCACGATGTCAAGCTCGACCTGCTGCTGCCCGGACTTGCCATCAACACCAGCCGCGCCGACTATCGCGTGATCAAGCAGTTCCGCATGATGCGCTTCAGCGGCGAACGATGGGAGCCGTTCGGGGCGATCGTCGCCGATTAGAGCAGCATTGGCTCCGATTGAAGCAGAGCCAATCCACCGGCTCCCCGCGCGTGTCCTTCAACGTTTCGGGTTGCGCCCGCGGATATGGTCAAAGCCTTGCTTGATTGCGGCGAAGCGGGCTTCGACCAACGGCTCGAATTCGAGGTCGGTGAAGATATAGGGCCAGTCGTTCTCGACGCCTTCGCGGACGAGCTCACCGACATACATGGGATCGATGCCCTCGGAGATGCGTTGGCGGACCAGATTAATCCGCTCGGCAAGCGGACCCGACGTCGGCAAGGTACGCATCTCGCCCTCGAAGCGCTTGGGAAGGTTGCGCCGCGACTCCATGATTTGCGTGCGGATGAACCCGGGACACAGCACCGATACGCCGATCCCGCGGGGCGCGAGTTCACCCCGCAGTCCCTCGGACAGCGCGACGACGCCATACTTCGAAACGTTGTAGGCCGTGCTTCCCCCTGAAATCAGGCCAGCGAGCGAGGCCGTATTGACGATCTGTCCACCCTCGCCGTGCTGCTCGATCAACGGCCCGAAAATCTCGACCCCCCAGATCGTCGCCATCAAATTGACGCCCAGGGTCCAATTCCACGACGCGTCGGTCCAGGTGCCATAGGGCCCACCACCGCCGACGCCCGCGTTGTTGACGAGGATATGCACCTTGCCGTAGCGGGCCGTTGTGGCTGCGGCGGCCGCCACGAGTTCGGATTTGAGCGAGACGTCCGCCTTCACGCCGTCGACGTCGACGTTGGTGCGACGCAGCTGCTCCAGCGCCGCGGACAGAGCCGCGTCTTCAATATCGCAAAGCATCACCTTCACCCCGGTCTGGGCGAGAGCGGTCGCGATCCCCAATCCGATCCCTGACGCTGCACCGGTCACGAACGCGGTCTTTCCAGCGAGGTCCTTCACGCGCATTCTCCCCCTACAAGCGGACACCGTCGGCGCAAGACGCCTTGCCATCGACCTCCATATGACCGCACTTTCAAGCGATTGGGAAGTGTACGGGACATTCGCTTCCCGGCCTAAAGCGGACATCCTATCGGTCGGAGCCGATGCCAGCTTGTGACCCAATACGGACATTCGGCGCCCAAGCGCTATTTTCTATGATAAGGGAAGCCTTAACTGAAGTTCGTGAGGGCTATCCAGTAGATGTCCACCATCATAAAGGAAATGATTGCTTCGCTTGCCGCGAGGCATAAGGCAGATGACGAGCTTCCGGAGCCACAGCGCCTGTTGAGCGATGCCGCTCTTGAGAAATGGAGCGTGCAGAGCGAGCTGCCAAGGGATGATTTGTACGATGCATTGGCGCTCGAATTGGCGTCGGAATTTAACAAGAAGACCCTTGATTTCGACTTCTGTGATCGGGTCGTGAACGAGCTGTTGGGCCTTATGGGCGCGCGTCCCGATTTGCCCCCTTTGTTTTGGGATATCTACTTAGCCTTCGATGCGGGTGAGTTCTATCCTGACAACGACCACAGCACCGACCCGGTAGCCAGATTTACGCGGCCGCAGATTGCGGAAATTGTTCGAAGATTTACTTCAAGTCGTGGCTGAGCGGGGCCGCCTTGGGCTGCTCATTCAGCTCAAGATTGCTTTGGCAAGACTATCAAGTTCTTCCGCTCGTTCACCTTGCGTCGGCGCAGTAGACAGACGCTCAAGGTCGGTCCTAAGCAAGGTTCGTAATTCTGGAGATTTTGCGACGATGCAATCCAGTATCCAGTACTTCCAGATGTCGTCGTCTGTTTGAAGAATTGGGCGAACGTGAGGAGCGAGCGGGCCGCCTATATTTGCCAAGAATGGCGCCAACACTTGAGCCACCGGCCAATTAATGTCTTGCATCCATTCAAGCAAGGTTGAGAGGATCGGCTCGACTGCGGGAAAGCCCAGAGCAACGATCGCCTCGGCTCTTTCCGTGTCCCTCTTGTCTGTTGGTAGTATCGCTGCCAAGTCGGAAGGCATAGGCCATGGTGTCCCAAGTTGATTTACGAGGATGAGCCTAATTCGATCTGATTGGCGTGAACGTGGAAATTGGTGGTCCCATCGGGGTCTCCCGCAAGGCCGTCGTCAGTAGGCCACCTCTTCCTATCATACCCATGTCGCCTTGTGGCCCATTGCTTCCGTTGACGCATCGCCGCGAGATGTCCGGAGCCGGGGGTAAACCGGAAGCGCTCCGCCCTCGCGCGAAACGGCGCTTTTGACCCGAACCGGACGATAGTGGTCTTGCCGTCCTGCCCTCAGCGAATGATCATCTGCAACGAATACGAGTTGCGAACGCGGTGGACCTCGAACGGGCAGAAGCGCTTGCAACGGCGCGGGTGGACATCGGGCACAGCAGAACGCTGACTGTGCCAGAATTTGCGCAGCTAAGAGGACCTATCGATGTCGGACACAGACGACGAAATGACGACGAGGTTGGAAGCGGTCACGGATGCCAATTCATTCCTAGCGTTTGTTCACGCTCTTGTTGCTGATCGGGAGTCTGCGGTGCGACGTGAAAAGGCGCAGCCGAGCACACCCTGGGGGCCCGATGCAGGTGGGTGGGAAAATGCTCGGATCGAAACCTACTTGGAAGCTGCCGCCGCTTGGGCGGAAGACACTGATTTCGGAGCTAGTCAGGGGCTCAACGCAAGCAACCCTTGGCGCCTCTTCGCCCAGTTCCTAAGCGTTGGAAAGAGCTACGAGTAGGTGCTTGCCCGCAATTGGCCCGTGGCTGACCTCAGCCCAGAGCGCGGCGATGTCCGCTTCCGAGAGGTAAGCCGACCAAGGGCCTGCTGGCTGCCGAGGTAGCCTTTGACCCAAACCAGACTCAGGAGTTGATCGTTCCTTGCTGAAAAGGCAGTCTCGTCTCCTATCAAGCTGATCGTGCCTTGCGAGACGTACACGTGCCATATCACATAAGGTCAAATGACGAATTTGTCGAAGCCTGGACATCCTGGCACGTGAACTTTGCTGGCCACAGCACCAATACGAAAGAAGACGACCAATATCGCGAAGAGCTGCGCGATGGGATTCGACGCTTGGCCGCCGGTGTGGGCTTGAATGCAACGTATACATGCCAGGAGTGGCCAAGAAATCGTGATGTCGAAAACTTGCTGCTGTACAACGCGAAGATAAGTAGCTCCGATTTCGGAAATCGTCGGTGTTTACGGTTCGAGAAAAGAACTGCCGCCAAACTACAGCCCTGCCCTCAGTTGCCAGACGCTGTTGCATATGTTCGTTACGAGGTCAGCAAGCAAATCGTTCCTTTCAAGGGCGATACGCTTGCCAAATGCGCTCCAGTAGCATGTCACAAAATCGATCTAAAGGACGCTGGACGACTTTGGAAAGTGCTGAAAGGAGCAAAGTGGCACACAAGTGAATGGGGCAGCAACGGTGCTGAGCTTAAGGTGGACTTGGTTGTCTGGGCTCCCGAAAAAGTTAATCTTGTCGGTCGTATAAAAACAATTCTAGACGGGTTTCTTTCATCCCTTCACCATCGCTCCGAATCCGACCACGACCTTGAGGACGTAGTTGAGCGTCTCGTAACGAAGTATCGGTGGCAGGATCGGCAGGAAGTCCGTCGCCTGCTGATCCAAAACGAGTATGCCGTCCTCGGCAAATGCCGCACACCAAGGTGCCATATCAGAAACGAGCCCGGTAGCCTCATGTGGAGCCCGGACGATCACCGACTTTCGCACTGCCAAGTTGTCTACGAGACCTCGCCCGACGGCGATTGGAGGATCGAAGGTCGCTTGTTTTTGTAGTTCTGGAGGCCACTCGTTTAGGCGGCTCATGGCCCATGGCTGACCTCAGCCCAGGGCGCGGCGATGTCCGCTTCCGAGAGGTGACCCGACCGAGGGCATGCTCGCTGCCGGGGCAGCCTTTGACCCAAAGCGGACAATCGTTTGCGGGAGGAACTGAAGCGGGACCAGCCTGTTGGTTCGATCAGCCAAGCGGAGTCTCGCAATGCGGATCATTCTGATAACGGCGATTGGCTGGAGCTTGTCGTGCGGATTTGCGGCAGCACAGACCGACCCCAAGGACATGACGACTGGACGCTCCGCACCAGAAGAGAAAGGTCAATTGCAGCCACAAGGTTGGACCGGACCGCTGGACACGAAATCGGGTGGCGCGCCGCCGGAAAGCCCGCAAGGTCAAAGCCCACCGGGAATGCAGGCAGCGCCGGACGGATCAACCAAAGTGGTGACCGAGCCACGTAAATAAGTCTCACTTGGTTTGTCGTCGCGAAATCGGGTTCACGTGGGATGAGCTGAACCCGTAACGTCTGCCTGTGGCCCATCGCGACGAATTCCGCCCGACGCCTAGATGTCGGCCGTGAGGGGAACCGGACGCCACTTTGACCGAGCCGAACCGACGCGATTGACCCATTGCCGACTTCGCCCATCAAGTCGGTCGCTGGCCCGAGCCAATTTTGAATGCGATAGGTAGCTTCAAACCATCGGCTGATTTGTAGACGCTGGCGCCACGTTCGAATGCGGTTCGGATCAAGTCCTGGGTCGCCTGATCTTGATGCCTAATGACAGCACCCGTCAGAACGAGACTACCCAACCCGCCTCGCCAGAGGGCCTCCGTATCGGCCACGGAGTAGGTCGCCGCGTGCTCTGTGACCTTCACGTCCGTGAGACCAGCCCCGTCGAGCAACCGGAGCAATTCGCCCGAGTTGGAATAACGAAACACATTGTGGCCCTGTGGCACGTCCAGCGGTGCCGAGACGCCAATCTCCGCAATGGCTTCACGGAAGATGCCTTGAATGCGTTGTCGCGACGGATCATCCCACCACGAGAATGCGATGTGTCCGCCGGGCGATAAGGTTCGTACGCACTCTGCGACAGCAAGTTCGGGACGGGGAAAATGTCCAAGCCCGAAGGCGCAGACGACTGCGCCGAATGTACGATCCGGAAATGGAAGACGTTCTACGTCAGCCTCACGATATTCAATCGTGGGGTACAGTCGCTGCGCTAGTTCTATCATCCGCGGCGACAAGTCGATGCCGACTGGACGCCCGCCCCGATTTGCAGCTTCGGCTGCGACAGCGCCTGGTCCGGTCGCGACATCCAGCAGACGCGTACCGAGGCGCAGATACACTGCATCGAGGAGCGGTTCGATCGCCATGGCAGTGACCGCTGAGAAAAATGCGTGATAGCTCGTCGCCAGAGCATCATGTCCGTGGCGTTCAAAGGTGCGCAGTCGCTCGGCATCATTGCTTGATAGTTGTGCCTCAGACATGATCCGCTCCCTTCAGACTGATCTTCCCTTCCAGCGCAAGATTAGCAGGTCCAAGCATTTGGGAACATGGCGCACTTCCGCTTTTGGCCCATAGCTGACGTGTCCACCGGGGCGCCGGACATCCGCTCTTGACCCATAGCGGCGGTGTGTCAATTTTCTTTCATGACTTGTTGAAGGCGACCGTCTTGTTCCTGAAGGGTGCGGTCAGGTGCCATTTGGACAGCGCTCGAAGAGCAGCCCCTCAGCTTCGCCAGCGCGTCGGTGACCGTTCGGCCCGATTGTTCAATCGCTTGGTCAGTGAGGATCGATCTGGCGCTTCCGAGCCGGTCGACGCTGACATTCAAGGCTGTCAGCGCCTCCTTCAGTTGCACCATCTCATGTTGAAGGGCTGGGCGTTCCCCCTCCTTGAACTCCCGAAGGCTATTGCCAAGCGTGCGGACTTCCGCCGTCAGGTCCCGGAGATTCGCCAGCACGTCTTTCGCTGGCAGATCGATCTTCGACAGCGCGGCTTCGGTCATTGTTGCGACGACGTTTTCCGCAAAATGGTTGATGCGCGCGATAGCAACTAGCGCAACAATCGCGGCGACAATCACCAAGATTGCCGTCGCATTGATCAGCGCCAGCAGCAACTGCGCAGGGAGCCTCCACAACCGCGCGGAAATGCCATTGCCCTCGGGCTCGGCCATGGTTGCCTCCGGTCGTTGTCGACAGCACACGCTGCTCTTAGGCAGCAAGCCGCGTTAGCGCTGCCTTTCAGCAGCCCGTGCCTGGCTGCCATGGCCCCACGATTGGAGCTACTTCGCAGTCCCGGTTGTTGTGGTGTCTGAGCCACCACCGCGCCGCGTTTCACGCCGTTCCTGACGCCCTGTACGCCGGGTTTCCCGCCGTTCATGGCGGCCGGTGCGCCGTTCCTGACGGCGTTCCATCCCGGCAGTCTGGGCCTCGGCCTCAGAGGTCACAAAGACCTGAGACATTGTTGCAGCGCCAAACGCGGCCGCGACCAAGGTGAGAACCTTTCGACGGGAGACGCTATCCAACGTTTCGCTCATGATAAAATCTCCTGCACTGCGAGAAATGGACATAATTGCAAGGCTGCCCGCCTTCGACGTTGATTTAAGTCAAGCGCTTACAGAGGCGGCTCCCGTCACCTTTCAGTCCGCAAAAAGGAGGACGATCATGCATCCGAGGAAGCATCTTTCGATTAAGTCAACGACAGTTGCAGGGATTGCCGCGAGCGCTCTGTTGGGGCTCGCAGGTGTCTCTCTCAGCCCGGCACCGGCTCAGGCGGTGATCTACTGCACGTATGTTGGCTATCCCGCAGGCTGCGTCGCACGGGCTGGCGTCGTGCTCCGGCCTCGGCCGGTGGCGCGAGCAGCCGTCCGGCACAATGCCGGTGGCAATTTGAACGGGGGCGTCAATCGCGTTGGCGTGCGGCGGTAGAGACTGCTCTGCGGGTCACGAGCCCCTCGGCGGCACCCGGTCCGCAAGTTCGTGGCCCGCTACGTTCAAAGACGGAGCTGAGGGCCGCCTCAGTTGGCTGCCTCCTTCCTCATCAGGCCAAACCTGCGATGTCGCTTAATGGCCCATAGCTGACGTGTCCGCCGGGCGCGCCGGACATCTGCTTTTGACCCACGGAGACCTCTTGGTGCTATGATTAGCCGGTAATCGCAGTGCAGCATCTACATTTCGGGAATTCCCATTGACATCCAAAGACCAGCCGGGACTTCAACGCAGGTCTCTCGTCAACGAGCCGGCTCGCGAACGCGCCGAGCGCTTGGCCAATCTGCTGGCCTCCATAGTCGAGTCCAGCGACGACGTGATCGTTAGCAAGAATCTGGACGGCATCATTACGAGCTGGAACAAGGCGGCCGAGCGCATCTTTGGCTACGCGGCCTCCGAGGCGATCGGCCGGCCCATTACGCTTGTGATCCCGGAGGATCGACTAAGCGAAGAACGCGAGATTTTAACGCGCATCCGACGTGGTGAACGGATAGACCACTTTGAGACTGTTCGTCGACGTAAGGATGGTAGCTCAATCGTCGTATCGCTCACTGTCTCTCCCGTCAAAGATGCCCACGGCAACATCGTTGGCGCATCGAAGATTGCGAGGGATATTACCGAGCAGAAGCGGGCTCAGGAGCAGATCGGGATTCTCGCTCGCGAGGCGGAGCACCGAAGCAAGAACATCCTCTCGAACGTACAGGCAATCATCAATCTTTCTCAGTCCGACACTTCCGAAGGCCTCAAGGAGGTGATCAGCGGGCGCATCCAAGCGATGGCAAATGTTCACTCGCTGTTTGTTGAAACGCGGTGGATAGGCGCTGAACTCTCGGCGATCGCCAAGCAGGAACTCGCCCCTTATCTCGATGAACACGGCACGCGGGTTCGGATGGACGGTCTTCAAACCATGTTAGAACCTACCGCTGCGCAGGCGATTGCTGTGGTCTTGCATGAGTTGGCAACCAATGCTTCCAAGTATGGAGCGCTATCTAACGCGAAAGGCCACGTTAAGTTGACGTGGTCGCGCAGCAAGGATGGACAACTGTCGCTCCGTTGGACCGAATTGGATGGTCCGAGCGTAAATGCGCCCCAACGCAAGGGCTTTGGTAGTCGCCTCATCGAAGGAACGATCAACCCACTTGGCGGGAAGGTGCTCTTTGACTGGCGCGCGGAAGGACTGCTTTGCGAAATCGCCGTTCCGACGTGAACTGGCTTCGCTGCTGCTGCGGCAACTTCCGCTCATGGCCGATAGCTGACGTGTCCGCCGGGTGCGCCGGACATCCGCTTTTGACCCAAGGCGGACGTTGCTACGGGGCAACACCGGCCGGAAATCTGGGAGTGCGCCGCCTCTTGGAAAGGTTCCGAATTGCAATCGCCGCGAATGGCAATGAGAATTTGTTTGGGGTGGTCAAATGAGCAACCGACTTATTTCCATTCTTTGCGGGAGCGCTTTAATCGTAGCAACAAGCGCCGCTGCCTTTGCCGCTGATATGGCCGTCAAAGCTCTTCCGTCAGCGCCGCCGCCTGCTAAGTGGGATTGGTCCGGGTTCTATATCGGTGTGGGCGGCAGCTATAACTGGACCCATTTCGACCAATCGCTGCAGGGCGTATCCGGCCTCATCAGTGTATTTGATGCGGGGGTGCTAACCGCCCAAGGGCAAGAGGGTGGTCCCTTTTTCGACTACAATCGAAACAAATCCGGTTTCGCCCCCGATGTTCAGTTCGGCTATATGCATCCGTTTGCCGGGGGCGACTGGCTGGCTGGGCTCAAGTTCAATTATAAATACGCAAACGTCGACTCGAAGCAGAACGTGAGCATTCCGCAGAATGGGACCGGCACCGTAATAAGCGGACCGAACGCCGGAACCTCTGGACCTATCACTGGGTTCTTGGCGATCAGCCCAGCGGAAATCAATCTCAAGCATCAGTTTTCGCTTATCGGCACCATCGGCCGGGCATTCGGCAATTTTACGCTATACGCCGGTGGCGGTCCGGCCCTGTTCGGCGTGGAGTCCAATTTTATCAATGGGATTCCCTTTGCCACCCAGTCGTTGAGAGGAACGTTCCCCACCAGCCTGCCGATCACCGTATTTAATCAGAATTGGGTGTGGGGCGGCGCGGCGCAAATTGGTACTACCTATTCCTTTGCCGGCGGCTGGTTCTTAGATTTTGCCTACACCTATGCGCGTTCCACGAGCTTCTCCATCTCCGACACGGTCACTGTGTTCAACCAGAATGGGACGTTGTCGACCTCTGGGTCTGCTGTCTTGAACGCCCAAGAGCGGGTCACCAATCAATCCGTGACGCTAACGCTCAATTATCAATTCCACTGATCTGATAACGGCGACTTCAGCTTCTGGCCCTTAGCCGACATCGATTCAGACCACTCTCGATGTCGGCCTTTGGGGAAGAAGCCGACGCACTTTCTTTGAGCCCCGCCCTATCTCGGATGCCACCAGCGCCCGCCGATCACGACGCCTTCGGATGCGATCTTGCGATCGCCCGTGAGATGTTCGCCGACCACGTCGACATAGTCGAACTGGCCTTCCCCGATCGAGAGCAGCGTGGCGTCGCCGGCGCTGCCCGGCTTCAGGCTGCCGAGCTCCGGCCGCCGCAGGGCCATCGCGGCATTGACGGTTGACGCGGCGATCACGTCCGGTAGCCGCATCCCCATGCAGAGGAATTTCGACATCGTCGTCACCTGGTCGAACGCCGGGCCGTCGATGCAGAGTTGATGGATGTCGGAGGAGATGGTGTCCGGATAAAAGCCGTTGGCGAGCATCGCGCGCGCGGTCTTGAAGGCGAACGAGCCCTTGCCGTGGCCGATGTCGAACAGCACGCCGCGCTCGCGCGCCTCCAGCACGCTCCGCTTCACCGTGCCCTGCGCGGTCGCCGGCGTGTTGGGGAACGGACGGAAGGCGTGGGTCAGCACGTCGCCCGGGCGCAGCCGCGCCAGCACCTCCTCGTAGCTCGGCGGCGGATGGTCGATATGCGCCATCAGGGGCATGCCGACCTGCTCCGCGACTTCGAGCGCGATTTCGAGCGGCACCAGCCCGGACGTGCCGGACGCATGCAGCCCGACCCGCACCTTGATGCCGACGATCAGGTCGCGGTTCTCGTCGGCGACGCGCGCGGCGTCGACCGGGTTCATCAGCCGCAGCTCCTCGCTCTCGCCGACCATCACGCGGTCCGAGAAGCCGAAGATGCCGGCATGCGAGACATGCAGATAGGCGAGGATGCGGACGTGGCTCGGCTCGATCACGTGCTTGCGGAAGCCCGCGAAATTGCCGGGACCGGCACTGCCGGTGTCGACCGAGGTGGTGACGCCGGAGTTACGGCAAAACTCCTCGGCGTCGATGCCGAGCGAGGTGCCGCCCCAATAGACATGGGTGTGCAGGTCGATGATCCCCGGCGAGACGATCAGCCCCGACACGTCGCGGACCTCCGTCGCGGGATCGGCGTTCAGCTCGCGGCCGACGGCGGCGACCTTGCCGCCGGCGAAGGCGACGTCGGTCACCGCATCGAGGTTTTGCGACGGGTCGATCACCCGTCCGCCGCGCAGAATCAAATCGAAAGGCATCGTGGTCTCCGGATTGCCGTCCGGCACGATGGTCGACTTCGTCGCCGGCTGCAAGCCGTTCAGCCGACGCGGACCTGTTGAGAAACCGGCGCCGCCGCCGTCGCGTGATCGGTGCGCGCGTCTGCGGTCAGCTCCGTGCCGATGGCCGACGCGACGATGGCCGCAATCGCCGGATGATGCGCGGCCTCCGAGGCCGCAATGGTCTCTTGCGCCCAACGGTAGGAGGATTCGAAGATCTCCTGGTGGCGATCGAAATCGGTGACGTCGATGCCATCGGGCGTCGGCGGGCGCATCACCATGTCGAGCGGCGTGGTCGGCAACGTATCGTAGCGCTGATGCGCGACGAGGCTGCGCCACAACACGTTGACGGCACTTGGCGCTGCCGGAAGCGATTTGCGCCGGAACGGCGTCAGCAGCGAGGCCAGCAGTTCAAGCCGCCCCGGCAGCGCGGCATAGTCGACCTCGAACATCTCGGTCGCCGGCTCGCCGAAATGCACCACCAGGTTCGGGCCGCTCTTCAGCTGGTGCATCTGCGCCAGCGGAACGTTGTCGACGAGGCAGCCGTCGACCAGCATCGAACCGTCCCTGGTATAGAACGGCGGCAGCAGGCCGGGGATGGCGCTCGATGCCCGCACCGCCTGCCAGAGCAGTCCGGTGCGGATCAATTCGAGACTGTGCGTCGACAGATTGGTCGCGACCGCCGCGAATGGCCGCCAGCAGTCCTCGATCCGGCAATGCTGGCCATACTGCTCGGCCAGCGCCGCATCGAACGCCTTGTGATCCAGCAGCGCGTAGCGCGGCCAGGTCGGACGACGGAAGCTGCGGCTGGAGACGAAGATCTCGTGCGTGCCGCGCTCGAGATGCTCGGCGTCGTAATTCTTGGCAAAGCCCGCCGCCATCGCCGAGCCGACGCTGGTGCCGACGAAGATGTCGAACATCGCGCCGCGCTCGCGAAACGCCTTGTAGATTCCGACATGCGCGGTGCCGAGGCTGCCGCCGCCGCCGGCGACGAACCCGACGGCGCGACCGCACAGGAAGCGCACCAGGCTGTCGATATCGATCTGGTCCTCGAGCGCGACATGGTGGTGCATGTAGCAAGGCAGCCTGGCCAGCCAGGCCGCGGTGCCGCTGACCTCGTGACGCCTGACATCGTGAACACGCACCAGGCGGCGCGCCGATACCGGATGTACGGCGCAGGCGACGCTTTCGATCTCGGTCAGGTCGGGTGCGGGCGCGTGGCCGCGGCAGGCCAACACGACGAGGTCGGCCTGGCGAATGGTCTTTCTTGCCCATTCCGATGCGTCGGCGCCGCCGAAATAGGCCACCAGCGGCGCGTCATATTCGATCCGGCTGAGCCAGTCGGAGATTTCGGAAGCATCCAGCGCGCGGCCGGGAAACATCGCCTGGACGCGCGCGAGATCGACGATCTCGGCCCCCGCAGCGGCAAGGCTCAGGCGCAGGCGCTGCTCGAAGCCGGCAGGCACCGGCTCGCGTCCGCCCGCAATCAGCGCGACGGTGCGCGCCTTCGGCGACGCCCGAAGCGGCAACAGGCGCGCGGTCTGGACGGCAAACCGCTGGGCCAGCGCGGCAAGCAGCGCCTCGACGATCCCGGGCGTTTCCTGGACAAGCCGCGCATAGGCTGCGCGCGTCAACACCAGCACGCTGCTGTCGCGGATCGCGATCACATTGGCGGTGCGCGGGATATTGGCGAAGAAGCCGATCTCGCCGACCAGCTCGCCGGCACGAAGCTCGGCTATCGGCTCGGAATGATCGGTCCGGTACACCGCGAGCGCGCCGTGCAGCACCAGGAACAATGCATCGGAGGCGCCGCCCTGCTCGACCAGCAGCTCGCCGCGCACGAGGTCGCGCCGGGTCATGGCGCCAAAGGCGACGCGCCGCTGCTCCGCGCTGAGCGTTCGAAACAGCGCGAAATCCTCGGACAGGTTTCCCCACGCAAACGTCGCGCTCGGCGGCACACGGTTCGATTGCATGATCAGATGTTAGCGCCGGGCCATCGTCCCGGCGAGCGATATCAGAGCATGATCGGCAGCACCCGGCCGCTATTCCCTTGGAAGCACTGCAACAGAAAATGCGGCACTCCCACGTGCCGGCCTCACTCGACCAGCTCCGGCCATGGGACGATGGTCGACTTCACCGTCTTCATCGCCATCGCGTCGGCGACCGCCTGCGCGACGCCGTCCTCGGTGAACGGATAGATCGTCTGCATGTCGAGCCAGGGATATTTGTTGCGGGTGCGGTAAAGCATGTCGACGCCGAGCGGCAGATCGTTGCCGGTAAAGCCCCAGGAGCCGAGCACGTTGAGGTCCTTGGTGCAGATGCGGTGCCACGACGTATTGATCGAGCCGGCATCGGTGAACTGGCCCATCTCGACATAGGTGCCGCCGTCACGCAGCATCTCGATGCCCTCGGGGCCGGCGGTCGGATGGCCCGAGCAATCCATCACGAGATCGGCGCCGAAGCCGCCGACGATGTCGCGCACCGCCTTGATGCGCTGCTCGGCTGTCTCGAGCTGCTCGATGTCGACGGTCGCCTCGGCGCCGAATTTTCGCGCGAGCGCCAGCCGCGGCGTCTCCGGCGCGCCGACGCAGATCACGCGCCCTGCCCCCATCTCCTGGGCCGCGGCGACCGCGAGGATGCCGATCGGCCCGGAGCCCTGGATGACCACCGTGTCGCCCCAGGAGAAACCGCCGGCGCGGGTGGCGCGGTTGAAGGCGCGGATGCAGGAGGTCAAGGGCTCGGAGAGCGCGCCGAGCCGCAGCGACATGTCGTCGGGCAATTTGTAGATCTTGGTGCCCGGCAGCATGTCGAGATCGACATAGACATATTCGGCCCAGCCGCCCCACATGTGCGGCGGCTTGTCGAAGCCGAGATAGCGGCCGTAATACACCGGCGTCAGGCACTTGTTGGCGCTCGCGGGATAGTGGATGCAATAATAGCAGCGGCCGCACGGCATCAGCGGCGGGATCATCACCTTGGATCCGACCTTGAGCGGCTTGCTCATGAAGTCTTCGGAAAATTCCGGGCCGCATTCGACGATCACGCCGCCGAGCTCATGACCGAGCGTGAACGGCCATGGCAGCGGTTTCGGCCAATGTCCCTTCAGGATGTGCAGGTCGGTTCCGCAGACGCCGCAAGCGCCGACCTTGATCAAGGCCGCCTTTTTGCCGATATGCGGCCATGGCACGGTCCGGATTACAGGCTTGGCTCCAGGTCCTTCATGCGTGCAGACGCGGATCTGCTCCATCGGTTCATCCTCCCTGTCCTTGTCGTTGGGCTCGGCCGCACCGACCTTAGGTCAGGATGATCGGGATGTCATGAAGGCCTGTCATGAAGGCGTGCGCGATGCGTCTGATCCTGACGGGAGTATTTTTCCGCGAGGAGGCATCGCAAGGACCATCGACTGTGAACGCACCTCGGGGCGGATAGGCTTGTAGCATTGCGGGGACCGACATCATGAATCCTGGTATCGAAGGCATCGTTGGCATGTACGTCAAGCTGGGCGAGCTCGACACGCTGCAACGCATGAAAGAGCACCGGCAGAGCCTGCTCGAGCAATGCGTCGACACGGCGCATTTCAGCTTCAATGTGACGCGATCGATCTACCGGAGCGACCTCGAGGTGATCGAAGCCGGCATCGCGAGCCTGTATGGCGAGATCACCGGCCATGTCGACGTCTTCAATGAAAAGAGGATCGCCGGCTGGGCGCTGTACAACGAGCACCCCGACAAGCGGGTCCCGATCGACATCTATGTCAATGGCGAGCTCGTCGCGGAGATCGTCGCCGATCAGTTCCGCAACGATCTTCTCAAACTCAACAAGGGCGATGGGCACCATGCCTTCGTGTTCGAGCCGCCAAGCGGGTCCTACCAGCCGCCCCTGCAACTCGAGATCCGCGCGGCGAAACAGAAGGTCCTGAAAGCGGTGACCGTCGAGCTGGCGGTGGACGCCGAAGCCAAATAGCCTGTCCGCGGCGCTCGCGCGGAGATGTCACTTGATCGCGCTACGGTCTTAGCTCCGACATGACGGCTCGCGCGGCGGATTGGCAGCCATGCCGTTCATCCGCCTTGGACGCCGCGAACTCAGCTTGTTTCTCCCAGCCCGTGTACGGGTTCCCCGCCTCAACCGTAACGCCCTGTTAACCCTATCAGCCTTACGGTCGTCGGGGCTCCGAATGGACGGTGGCCAGGTTTGGTGTGATGTCGTTTGCACAGAAGAAAACTACCGTCGTCCCCGTAGCCGAGGAGCGGCGGCGCTTTCAGCGCGTCAAGGTGCACCTGCTCGGCCGCTATATGCTGCCCGACCGGCGCGAGTTTCCCTGCCAGATTATCAACATGTCCCCGGGCGGCCTCGCGCTGCTGGCGCCCGGCATCGGCAATGTCGGCGACCGCGTGATCGCCTATCTCGACCATATCGGCCGCGTCGAGGGCCGCATCACCCGCATCATCGACAACGGCTTTGCGATGACGATCGGCGCCACTGCGCGCAAGCGTGACAAGCTCGCCGCCCAGCTCACCTGGCTCGCCAACCGCGACATCCTCAATCTGCCCGAGGATCGCCGCCACGACCGTATCGTGCCGCGCAACCCGATCGCCCTGCTCACCCAGGAAGACGGCACGCGGATGACCTGCCGCATCATCGACCTTTCGCTGTCCGGTGCTGCGATCGCCGCCGAGAACCGCCCGCCGCTGAAATCGCTGGTGATGCTCGGCCGGGTGCAGGCCCGCGTGGTGCGCAATCTCGAGGAAGGCTTCGCGCTCGAGTTCGTCCACGAGCAGTCCGCGGAAACCCTCGAAGAGAGCGTTACCGCAAGGTAAAGCGCAAAACCGCTCAAGACCCCGTTTTCAGCCCGCGAAGGCGGCCTCCGGTGCACCGGAGGCCGCCTTCGCCGCGTTTGGCGCGGCGAAATCGGCGGTTAACGGCCGGAACTTCTGACGCAACAAACCACGCTGCCGCAACGCTTGGCGCGTTAATGCATAAAATTTGAATCGATTGCAGTTGTTTCAAATTTTACGCAAATTCGATTCAAGTATAGTTCGAATTCGCCGCAGCTTTTACCAGTATTCGCGTCAAATCTACTTTGCGTACTTAGCGGCGGCGCAAAAGCTTTGTGCGAAACGTGGACCCAACAAGAAGAACGGGGGCCACGATGTTTGGGTTCAGGGGACAGGGGAAAGGTTTGGCGGTCGCCGCCATCCTGTTTGCGACGTGCGTGTCGGCCAAGGCCGGCGACGTGGTCTATGCCAGCCTGGGGGACGTCGCGCGTTCGCCGATCGGCTGGGTCGAATTCTGCGCCGACAATCCGGCCGAATGCCGCGGCGGCGCGACGCAACCACGCGACGTCGTGTTGTCGCAGACCGCTTGGCGCGACCTCGTGCGGGTCAACAAGTGGGTGAATGAGTCCATCAAGCCGATGACCGACATGGATCATTGGGGCGTGATCGAGAAGTGGTCGTTGCCGACTGACGGTTACGGCGACTGCGAGGACTACGTGCTCCTGAAGCGCAAGATGCTGATGGATGCCGGCTGGCCCCGCGAGGCGCTGTTGATCACGGTGGTCCGCGACAAGAAGGGCGAAGGCCACGCCGTGCTGACGGTGAAGACCGACAAGGGTGAGTTCGTGCTCGATAACCAGAACGAGAGCATCGTCGCCTGGACGGAGACCGGCTACCGCTTCGTCAAGCGGCAATCGCAGAGCGATCCCAATGTGTGGGTCTCGCTCGGCGACAACCGCCCCGCAGTTTCAACCGCAAGCTCGCGCTGAGCAGAACAGGACATTTCGAGTTCGCGACCCGGTCACATCCCCACCCCTCCCCGTCCCAGACCGGTTCGCGCGCGGCCAGGCTTCCCCCAAAGCCTGGCCGCAACCTTTTGCGGGGCACGACAAGCCGTGACGAACGTGCTGTTTGTCTGGCGTCTGCTTACCGCGACGACCGGCATTCCATGTAATGCTGCGCCTCGGTTGAGGCCTCCCGGACGATCTCGAGTTCGCAAGCCGCGGCCCACTCGCGCAACTCATCCCGCTCATACCGGAATGCGAACGGCGGATGGTACCAGTCGAAGTTCACGAGATCGCAATGCTGCTCTGAGAACGCCGGATTGTGCCAGCACTTGATGAAGTGGTTGTAGATGAAGGTCTGGACATCATAGCTGCCGGCCTTGATGCCGAGGAACGGCAGATCCTTCTCGATCGTGATCTGGCCCTTGGAGCGCTGCAGATCTCGCCCAAGCGCGGTCAGCTGGTTCGCGGTCGCGAACGCCTCGTCGTTTGACATCGGAACGATCTGGGCGCGCAAGGCGTCATCGACGGCCTCGCGCATTGGCGCCTTCTTCGCGTAGGCGGTGATGGCAACGGTGCCGCCGGGCGCGAGTTGCCGCACCAACGTATGGAACGTGGCTCGCGGATCCGGCGTGTGATGGATCGCCGCACGGCAGAGGATGAAGTCGAACCGCTGCCCGGTCGGCAGTTCACCCGTGATATCGTGATTGAGCAGCGTCGCAATCCCGTACCGCTCGATGGTGTCCAGCGCGCCATGGATATCAGCGCCGACATAGTCGAGATGGGCGGGGACCGGCGATGCGGCAAGCTGGTTGAGGATGTCGCCATATCCGCAGGCAGCATCATAAACCGATGTCTTGCGCTCCGACGCCTGCTTGCGAATGCGTTCGAACAGCTCGCCCCACGGCAATTGCCTGGCCGGCATCGCCTTTGCTGCTTCCGGATTCTGCTGGACGAACGACTTGAAGCCCAGGTCGCTCGACCACTGCTTCGTGTAGTGATCGGCTGTCTGCTCGTTGTCTCGCATGCTGTCTCTCCTTCGAAAACAGCTAGCACTGCAACCAGCAGTCCGCAACGGGACCTAAGAAACGCCCCCGGCGCGAGCCCGCCTGCCGCCACATCGGGACGACGACGGAGATCCGCAGACGGAACGCGCAGGATCCTAGGCGAATTGCGAAACGAGCCAGGTCACGTAGCCGAAGTTCAGAGGTGGAAAGAACATCGCAGCGCTCTTCAAGACCACTCCGGTGCATGCGACGACTCCACCGCAATCGGTCCAGCCTGTCGACAGGGAGTGCCCGACGGCGAACAGTCCCAGCGCAAACGAAATGCTCTTCCGCCCATCCGTCGCCGTCACGGCTTGATCGATGGCGTCGAGCATCGGACCGAAGCCGGCCGCGACCGGCCACCAGATCGGCCAGATGATCGTGCAAATGATTTGCTTGATGCCTATCGGGTGCTTGCGGTCGCGGTAGAACACGCCGATCGTCAAAAGGCAGCCCAGCACGTACGCGATAAAAAATGGCAAAAGAATTTTGCCCGCCAAGTCGAATCCCCCAATTGTAATTGTGGCGAACCTAGCAAGGTGCGCTTCAAAAGCTTCACGGAAAAAAGTAGCAGTCGTCTTGCATCCTAACCGCAGGTCGAAATGGACTGCAAACCCAAATTGCAGCACGCACACGCCATTGGAACCTTCAAATGACGCTGGCGTAAAGCCCTTCCAACATGAACAGCAGATCTGCCTTGATTCTCAGGTCGATGATGCGCAAATCGCGAGTGCAGCTTCAAAAGAAGCGATCGAGGAAGGCCGCCGTCTCGTCGGTGATGCCGACGATCTTGTTGGTGGCCTGTCGATAGAACTTGAAATTGAGCTCGGTTTCGGGCCGACCGTCGTTCCAATCCTTGAAGCGCTTCAACTCGTCGCGTCCCAATGGCCGCGTCGCGAACGCGACGCGCCTCAGCGCGATGCTGAGGCGCGGCGTTTGCCTTTCGATATCGGGCTTGCGCGCCACCGGTGTAGCCGACGTCACGACCCCGCGCGCGATCAGGCCCTTGCCGCCCTCATTCTCGCTCGCGAACAGGAACACGATGTCGCCGGCGGCGATGAGCTTGCCGCCATACATGGTCTTTTGCGCATTGAAGGCGAATGCTCTCGCCCGCGGATCGGAAATTTCGGTCTTGATCGCAAACGCCATTGCCCGGCTATCCGTCCAATTGCCCCGGCTCGCGCCCATCGCGCTTGACATCCTAGCATTCGAGCGTTTGAATTGAATTCAATTCAGACGTGGATGAACCATGATCATTGCCGCCGCTGCAACGCGGGACCGGCTCCTCGCCGCAGCCCAGGACGAACTGATCGAGGGGCTCGGGCATCTCGAGATGCAGGCCGTCGCCTGGCGGGCACGGGCCTCGGTCGGGCTCGCCTATCACCACTTCGGATCGAAAGCTGGCCTGATCGCCGCGGTCGTCGAGACGTTTTACGAGCAGCTCGATCAGGCAGCGTTCGGCGGCGCCAGGCTACCGACGGCGGGCTGGGCGGCCCGGGAGAAGGCCCGGATCGGCGCCTATGTCGCGTTTCACTACGAGCATCCATTCGCTCCGCTCGTGATCGGACCGCTGAGCCGAGCACCCGAGGTATTGGATGTCGAGACCGCCTTCACCGCCCGACAGCTCGCGGCCGGGGCGCGGATGCTTCAGGCGGCGCAGCGCGACGGGATCGTGCCCGGCGACATCGACCCCCAGCTCACGATCGCCCTGATGATCGGCGGCATCCGCCAGGCACTGGTCGGTGCACTGACAGCTGAACGGCGGCCTGATCCCGGAAGGCTGACCGCCGACATCTGGGCCTTCATCGCCGCAGCGCTGCGGCTGCCTGCCGAGCCTGCGTCCGTGACGTCAAAAGCCAGGCGGCAGCGCCGCAGCTAAGACTCAACAATAACCCCAAGGTCGGTGGCCATCTTGTTCAACCCGCATGATTTTCACACGCAGCAGTCGTCCTATTCCAGGCCGGATCTGCTGCGCTCGAGCGAGGGCGGCTATTTCGGTCCCGGCAATGCGCAACTGCCGGCGCCACCGATGCTGATGATGGATCGCATCACCGAGATCAGCACCGGCGGCGGCGCCTTCGGCAAAGGCCATGTCGCCGGCGAGCTCGACGTTCTACCTGACCACTGGTTCTTCGCCTGCCACTTCGCCGGCGATCCCGTGATGCCGGGCTGTCTCGGGCTCGACGCCATGTGGCAGATCATCGGCTTCTGGCTGGGCTGGTCGGGCTCGCCGGGCAAAGGCCGGGCGCTTGGGGTCGGCGAGGTCAAGTTCAGGGGGCACATCACGCCCGATGTCAGGCTGGTGCGCTATGAGGTCGACATGCGGCAGGTCCGGCGCGGACGTCTGGTGCTCGGCATCGCCGACGGCCGTGTGCTTGCGGATGGCGTCTGCGTCTATCTGGCGAAGGATATGAGGGTCGGCCTGATCGCGCCGACGCGCTGACCGCGCGCACATCGGACCGTCCCGTTTTGGGGCAGCAGCCCCGGAACTTGTGGCCATTTTTGCGCTTCCCGCGCCACCTGCTTGAATCCCCGGGGGTTTTGCCGACGTCGCGGTTGTGCTATTCGGAACCTTTCAATTGAACATCCGGTTCTGGTCGCATGGTCGAACTTGCCCCCCGGAATTCACAAGTCAGCAGCCTGACCGGCGTGCAGCCGATCGCGATCGGCGCCGTGGCGCTGGTGCTCGTGCTGTTCGGCATCGGCTCGATCGCGCTGTGGCGCACCTTGAGCGGCAACGTGCCCGAGACCGACCGGATGGTCGCCGCCCGTCAATTGCAGGCGCGCACCGCGCAGGTCTCCGAGGCCCTGGTGGAAAAGACCAAGGGCATGGAAGTGACGCAGCAGGAATCCATCGACCAGTTGCAGGAGGTGCAGGACCAGCTGCTGACCATGCGCAAGCAGTTCGCCTTGCAACAGGCCGACGCCAAGAGGCTCGCCGACCAGGTCGCCGCATTGACCGAACAGGTCGAGGGTCTGCGCCAGTCGCTGGCAAGCGCACAGGCCAACGAGCCGGCCGCCGAGCCCGAGCCGCGCAAGCGCTCGAAGGCCACAAGGAGCGCCAGCCGGAAACGCCACAGGTCGCGCGGCTGACGGCCTTGCGTTGCCGCCCGCGCAGCCATCAAATTGCGCCAATTCCCGAACAAGATCAGCGACTAAGGTGGAGCTTTCGGAACTCCGGGCCAGCCGCGGCAGCCTCGCGTGAGTGCCCGTTAGCGTGAATTAATCCGGAGTCTGTGAACTGGTTCACATATCGGCATTCGAATCCGAGTCATCCTTCAATCACCGGATGGCGTGAGCCGATTTCAATATCCGGGGCTGGCAAGGTCGTTGACGGTATACTGCGTCGACGGCCTTGTTTTTTTGGGCTTTCTTTTGGGCTTCGGCTCACGGGATCAGATTGCGCGCATGCCGTCAGCCGCGCGACACGTCGCTCGGTCCCAACTGCATCCGAATCTCAGCCGGCGTTACCGGCCTGTTTGCTGCGATGGTGCAACGCGCGATTGCCCCTCAGCCGCAGCCGCGCAAGCTTCGGCTCGAGTTCGTGAAGCATATAGATCAACGCAACGGCAAGGCTCGAAACAACCACCATGAACAGCAATGTCAGATCAGGAATGGTCAGCATCTCTGAGGCCCTCTAGGGCCCGGCTCCAATCGCAGCCGGGCCATTTGTTGTCGCGCCGCGTTCACGCACCAACTGCTGCACAGCATACTGCTGCAAAGCTTAAGCAAGCTGCATACCAGTGCGCGATCGCCGACGCGGTTCGCAGGGCATCGAAACACCGGCCGCGCCGATCCTTCTAAAACCATCAGCATGGCGATCGAAAGGAACGGCCATGCGTCAGCGGATGGCTCAGTTGCAAACCTGCACGTGCCGGACGCGCCAGCCATACGGCGTCATCACGCTGCGGCGCACGATGTAGCAGCCTCCGCCACCATAGCCATAGCCGTCGTCATAGCCATAGCCGGCATAGTACGGATTGCCGTAGTAGCCGTCATAGTAGTCGTAGGCGCCATAGCCGAGCCCGAAGCCGATCGCAGCCGCGGCGAGCGGATAGCCGTAGCCCCAGCCGCGCCGATAGTAGCCGCCATGCCAGCCACCACCACCATGCCAGCCGCCGCCATGCCAGCCGCCGCCGATCGCAGCCGAACGGAAGCCGCCGCCTCCGCCCATGGCGCGGAATGCACCGCCATGGAAGCCGCCGAAACCGCCACCGCCATGAAAGCCGCCTCCGTGGAATCCGCCACCGCCGAAGCCACCGCGCGCCGATGCGGCGTCGACGGTGAACAGAGCAGCCGATGCCGTCGCCAGCAAGGCAATCATCGTTTTACGCAACATCACCCGTCACTCCTCTTTCCGAGACTTTGTTTTCAAGCCTCCTCCGTCGCGTCCCGCACATGTTAGCTCAATGTAGGGGCCGCACGCTTGTTTCGCGCTCACTTCTACGCGACCCGCGTTCACCAACGTGCGGCCATCAAAAATTAGCAACCGCGGCAAATGCCTTTGGTACGGCGATCGACCTCCCTGTTCTCGTCTGCGATCGCCTTGTCGACGCTCTCTGTCGTCGTCGCCGAGCCGGTGGTCATGCCTCTGGCAGTGTTGGGGCCGCCGGAGGATTGTGCGGTCCCGGCACTGTTGGTCCCGGCCGGCGGTGACGTCGCCTGCGGCGATGTGGGGCTGGCCGACGACGGACTGCCGGTCCCCGCGCCGCCGCCGGTCCCCTGAGCGACAGCAACCGCGGGCGCCAGCGCAATCGCAATTGTCGCAAGTGCAGTGATGGTGGATAGTTTGCGCATGGCCATTCTCCCTTTCGGCTACCAACGAGTCCGCAAAACGCCGGTTCCCCCGGGCATTGGAGCAATGCAAATTGCGCAAGCTGATCGAGTTCGACGACGACACGTTCGACAAGCTGAAGCAGCTCGGCCGCGACCGGATGGCGACCTTGCAAGAACTCGCCGACGAGGCCTTCGCCGACCTCCTCAAGAAGCACGGCATTCCGATCGACCTGAAGGATGCGCTGCGCAAGAGCGCAAGACTTCAGCAAGCAGCAAGGCCTCAGGAAGCAGCGAAGCCACGCCCTGCACCGAAGGGCGCACGCAAGCAGGGCCGCAAGCGCTGAAAGATCAGCCGATCTTCTTCAGTCCGGCTTTGTATTGCGGGCCCCGGATCGCGTAGGACTTCGCCGGCCGCGACAGCGCCTCGGCCTGCGCGGCGTCGAGCGTCCGCACCGCGCGCGCCGGCGCGCCGATGATCAGGGAGTTTTCCGGAAACTCCTTGCCCTCGGTGATGACCGAGCCGGCGCCGACCACGCTGCCGCGCCGGATCCGCGCGCCGTTCATCACGATCGATCCCATGCCGATCAGCACGCCGTCTTCCAGCGTGCAGCCGTGCACGATCGCGTTGTGACCGATCGTGACGTTGTTGCCGATGGTAAGCGGAAAACCGGGATCGACATGCAGGGTCGAATTGTCCTGCACGTTGGAGCCCTCACCGATCTCGATCCACTCATTGTCGCCGCGCACGACCGCGCCGAACCAGACGCTCGCCGCGGATTTGAGGCGGACCTTGCCGATCACGGCGGCATTGTCGGCGATGAAATAGCTGCCGTCAGCGGGAAGATCGGGCCCCTGCCCGTCGAGTTCGTAGATCGCCATGAAGGTCTCCCTGGAGCGTTTTCGAGCGAAGCGGACGCCGGTTCGCGTGAAGAAAACGCCTCAAAACGAAAATCCGGAGCTGCATGTTCTGATTCAATCAGAACCGAGGCTCTGGTCAGGACGACCTTGGCACAGCGATGGATATCGTTTCAAGCAAGGCAGGCGATGATCCGGGTGCGGATCAGCCGAACACGCCCGCGGCGCGCAGCGTCATCATGAAGAAGGTGCCGGACATCAGGCTCCAGAAGCCGGAGATCACCGTTGCCATCATCACGAATTCGAAGCGGCGGCGTTCGATCCGCGCGCCGCGCAGCGTGTTGCGCATGATGATGAACGGTGCGGCGAAGACCAGGAACGGGACCGCGGCAAAGGTCTTCGGCGCCACGCCCTCCTGCAGCAGGCCGAAGCCTGCCGGGCGCTCCGCCATCGCCTGATAGCCGCTGGCCAGTGCGCCGGCGAGCGCGAAGCCGATGAACAGAGAGAACAGCGAATTCAGGGTATCGGGCGACATCGGAACTTCCGCTACGCTACAGGCCACTCACGCCTGCTTCGCAGAATTGGCCGCCGGCCGCCACATCATCCTTAAGGAAAGGTTAATCGGGCGCGCCCGACGCGGCGTTTACGCATGGCCATTCAATCAGGGATTCCATTGGAATCGTACGGAAATTCCTCGCCACGTGGCATATTCGGCAGATGATTCGGCCACCCTCGATCTGGTCTTTGCCTCGTTCATGACGCTTCTTTCGACGGCCCAGCATCTCGCCCGCGATACCCGCCGCAACCCGCGCGCGCATCTCGTTCCGATCATCGCCTCGGCCGTCATCGCGGCCGGCGCGATTGCGCTTGTCGCCTATCTGTTGTGGCCGACCTACACGACCGTGCCGGCGAGCGATCCGTCGCGGCTGCCGGTGAGCGTCGGCGGCGCGCTGTTCAACGTGCCGACCATGGCGGTGCGCATGAAGATCCAGCGCCATTCCGGGCCGCAGGAACGCGTCGATCTGAGCTTCCTCTACCCGTCGCTGGAGGCGCCCGCCGCGCCGAAGCACTACAGCGCCGATACCGTCGAGGACAAGGTGCAGCCGATCGACCGGATCTTCGTGTCGATCTCGGCGCATCACGATTCACTCGCACCCGACATGCGCGTGCGCACGATCTATCCGCGCTATCTCGACGAGCGCGCGACGACCGACGACGGCCTGACGGCGCGTGCGTTCCGCGACGGTACGCCCTATGGCGGCGAGGACCTCTTCAGCGCAACCGAGCCGCAGCTAATCGCACGCTGCACGCGCGATACGTCGACGCCCGGCATGTGCCTGAGTGAACGGCGCATCGAGGGCGCCGATCTGACCTTCCGCTTTCCGCGCAGCTGGCTCGCGCAATGGCGCGACATCGCCACCGCGATGGACCGCCTCTCCGCGCAGATGCACAGCGCGAAGGGGTAGCTCCGTCATCGCGGCAGAGCAACGTGTCCGGCGAAGGATCGGCACTCCCTGCACTGGCGATCTGAGGCTGCTCAGCCCTTACTCAGCCAGATCTTCTTCCAGGATGGCCATCTGGAACTGGAACGAGCGATCATCGTCCTCGTCGTCGACGAACAGCACGCCGATGAACTCCTCGCCAATATAGACCTCGGCGGAGTCGTCCTTCTTGGGCCGCGGCACCACGCGGATCTTGGGATTGCTGAACACGCGCTTCAGATACGCGTCGAGCTTCCTGACTTCCTGAACGTCCACGGCCGTCTCCAATCGGGTCGATGATTTTCGGGGGAGTTTTAGGACGAGACGCCGAAGATCGCCAGAGCCTTTTCAGGCTTGGCGACGTGATGTTGCGCACACGCAAAAATGCGCGGCCGATCAGAAAGCGAACGAAATCAAAGCCCGATCGCGTTGAGCATCTGGTCCATGGTACGCGACGGCTCGGCACAGCCGGCTTCGCCGACGATTTTCGCCGGCACGCCCGCGACCGTGACGTTGTGCGGAACAGGCTTGACCACGACGGAGCCCGCCGCGATGCGCGCACAGTGACCGATCTCGATATTGCCGAGGATCTTGGCGCCGGCGCCGATCAGCACGCCGTGGCGGATCTTCGGATGGCGATCCTCGTTCTCCTTGCCGGTGCCGCCGAGCGTGACGCCATGCAGGATCGAGACGTCGTCCTCGATGACAGCGGTCTCGCCGCAGACGAAACCAGTGGCGTGATCGAGGAAGATGCCACGGCCGATCCTGGCGGCCGGGTTGATGTCGGTCTGGAACACCGCCGACGAGCGGCTCTGCAGGTAGAACGCAAAATCCTTGCGGCCCTTCTGATAGAGCCAGTGCGCCAGACGATGGGTCTGCAGCGCGTGGAAGCCCTTGAAGTAGAGCAAGGGATCGATGAAGCGCGAGGTCGCGGGATCGCGGTCATAGACCGCGACGAGGTCGGCACGGAAGGCGTTGCCGATATCGGGCTCGTCGCGCAAAGCCTCGCCATAGGTCTGGCGGATCAGGTCGCCCGACAGCGCGGCGTGATCGAGCCGTTCGGCAATGCGATGGATCACCGAATCTTCCAGGCGCTCATGATGCAGCACGGTCGCATAGATGAAGGACGCGAGCTCCGGCTCGCGCCGCAGGATGTCCTCCGCCTCGCCGCGGATCCGATCCCAGATCGGATCGAGCGCCGCCAGCTTGCTCCCCTGCGGATTGACCTGATGAACTGCCATGGCTGCTCTCGCAATTCGTTGTTCTGACGTGCGTTATAGCACGATGGACCCAGCGCGTCCCGGGAAGGCTCGGTACGGTAAACCCCAGCCGAACGCCCCCGGACCGGCGTCTAGGGGAATTGGTCGGGATTTTGCCGAAATCAAGCCGTGCTTCTGCAACTATTGGCGGATTTCGTCGCCAGTGTGGTTTTGGGCATGGTCAGCCCCAATAAAGGGGAACGCCATCAATACCCGGAGTTTGGGCGCCCGTCTGACCGATGCGCGTCGGTCTGGATCGCCGGCAATGCCGTCGTCTGCGGCCTGATTTCGGGGCCACACGACCGCTACGGCGCGCGCACGCTGTCGATCGCGACCTTCGTGGCGCTGATCGCGGCGGCGCGCGCCTTCGCCAAAGACGACGAACTACTTCCGCCCCGACAGGAAGTCGATGACCCCGGCCTTGTAGACCTTGTCGCCGACCGCGCGCATATGGTCGCGGTTCGGAATGTCGAGCACCTGCGAACCCGGAATGACCCGGCCGAGCGCTGACGCCGAGCCCGCGATCTCGTCCTTGCTGCCGACCGCGATCAGCACCGGCACGGCGATCCCGGCGGCCTCCTCGCGCGTCATCAGCCGGCGCGAGCCGCGCAGGCAGGCCGCGAGCGCGCGGCGGTCGGAACGGGTCTGATCGGCAAAGGCGCGGAAGGTGCGGCCGACCGGATCGGTGACGTCGTCCAGCGACGGCGCTTCCAGCGCCAGCGCGACGGCTTCGCCGGGCCCGCCGCCCTCGATCAGCCCGATGCCGATTCCGCCCAGGATCGCCGAGCGCACCCGATCGGAATGTTCGCGCGCCAGGATCGCCGTCATCCGCGAACCCAGCGAATAACCCATGATGTCGGCGCGCGCGATCTTAAGATGATCCATCAGCGCGATCACGTCGCTTGCCATGATCGCGATCTCGTACTGCGCGGCGTCGTAGAGCTTGGCGGACTCGCCGTGGCCGCGATTGTCGAGCGCGATGACACGTCGGCCGGCCTTGACGAGGTCCGACACCCAGGTCGGATAGATCCAGTTGACGTTCTTGCTCGAGGCAAAGCCGTGCACGAGCACGATCGGTTCGCCCGCGCCTTCGTCGATATAGGCAATTTCAACATCGCCGTGGTGGAAACTCGGCATCATGCATTCCGTCGTTGCTTGGGATTGTCTCTCGGGATTGCTTCTTGGGATTTTCGACTGGCGATCGACCGACGACCGCAAGCCTACCCTTGGGCGGGCATATTCGCCAGCGCCGCCTGGGCAGCCATCTGCCGCTTCAGGCGCAACGCCTTGCTTCGTCTGAGCCACCACGCCGTGGTCCGCTCCGTGGTGGCCTTGATCGACGACAGGAAGCCGACCAGCGCAAGCAGCGCGCCGAACAGCCACATGGAGAGATTGAATGCGCCGGCCGCGAGCAGCAGTGCGCCGCGGCCCAGCAGCTTGATGATGGCGCGGGTCTGGCCGCCCTTCACCTCGGCGATGCGGGCGGCGCGCGCGATCTCCTGCGGGTTCTCCGCGACCTTCAGTGTATCGCGCGCAGCACGCATGCCGGCCGCCTCGCCGATACGTCCAACATCCTTGGCGGTGCGCACCAGCGCGCCGGCCTTCTCGGCGCGGAATGCCGCGCGGATCGCGGTTGCAGTCTGCATCGGCCGCAGCACCGAGCCGGACGCGACCGCCTCGCGCAGCGCCGGCTGGTCGACGACCTCGCGGGTCGAGCGTCCGGCCCATTCGATCATGCCTTTGCTCAGCCGTCCGGCCTTGCGGGTATCCTTGACCAGCGTCAGCCCGGCGCGCAGCGGCGCGGCGCCGCCGACCGAGACATACGTCGCCGCGGTCACGGCGAGCCCCGCGGCCGCAAGGCCCAGCACCAGCTGGTCGGTGTCCTCGCCCATCACGAGATGCTTGCCCTCGCGCACCACATCCCTGACATCGCCGAACACGAACAGGTCGCCCGCGACGGTGCCGGACAGGCTTGCGACGTCGTCGGCATTGCCGGTCACGAGACCGGTGGCGAACCCCTTGGCGAAATGCGTGGTGGATGATTGCTCGGCGCGCGCATCATCGACTCGCTTGGCGAGTTCGTCACTGAGCGCGATGTTCTTGTCGGCTGCGAGCACGACGAAGCTCACCGCAAGGTCAGCGTCGCCTGCGGCCAGTGCTGCCTCGATATTGTCCGAGATCAACGCCGGGTTGTTGCGCAGCACGGAATTGAGCCTGATGTCGGCAAGCGCCGCGGGATCGTCCCGCACAGCGAGCACGGTGCCGGCGTCACGGGCATGCGGCCAAATGGCTGCACCGACGGCGGCGCTTGCCGCCAGGCCGGCCACCGCGAAACTGAGGCGCACCCCGTTCATCCCGCTGAAAACCTCTAGTTTTATTCGCCTTGTTCAAGTCGCTTTGGACATAGTGTGCCGTTTTTGCGACACAACGGCTCCGACCAAAGAAGGGCTTCTCTGGGACGACAAGATTGTGTCGAATTTGCATGAGCAAATGAGCCATCGGGGCTCTAGGAATCAACTGTTCCCGCCAGTATGGTGCGCGGCATTTCACGATGTCGCATGTTGTTGATTGCGTCTGCCCGTCGTTGCCACCAAGGTGAGAATATGTCCGATCACGTCGTCCCGCACTTCCACAACGACGCCGGCGTCTCGGTGATCGAGATCGGCTCGCAGGAATTCATGTGCGTGGGCGCCAACCCTCCGTTCGACCATCCGCACGTGTTCCTCGACCTCGGCAACGACAACGAGATCATCTGCCCGTACTGCTCGACGCTCTATCGCTTCGCGCCCGACCTCGCCGCCGGCGAGGCACGGCCGCCGGAATGCGTGCTGAAAGACAAGGTCGCCTGACCGCGCTTCCCGACCGCTCGGTGGCGCTGACACGAACCGTTATCGTTGCTGGTGCCGGGATCGGAGGACTGACGGCGTCGCTGACCTTGGCGGCACAGGGCTTTCGCGTCGTGGTGCTGGAGAAGGCCGAGCGGCTCGAGGAAGCCGGCGCCGGCATCCAGCTTTCTCCCAATGCCAGCCGCATCCTGGTCGCGCTCGGGCTCAAGGAACCGCTGGCGCGCCGCGCGGTGACGCCGGACTCCGTCAACATACTGAGCGCGCGGGCCGGCGGCGAGATCGCCCGGATGCCACTCGGCCAGGCGGCCGAGTTCCGCGCCGGCGCGCCCTATTGGGTGATCCACCGCGCCGATTTGCAGGCCGCTTTGCAGGCCGCCGTCAACGACCATCCCGATATCGAGCTGCGGCTCGGCTGTCAGTTCGAGGACGTGACCAAGCACGCCAGGGGCCTGACCGTCATGCAGCGCCGCGGCAATGCACGGCAGGAGGAATTGGCCGTTGCGCTGATCGGCGCCGACGGCATCTGGTCGTCGGTGCGCGGGCATTTGTTTCCGGATGTCCAGCCGCAATTCTCCGGCCTGATCGCCTGGCGCGGCACGCTGGACGCAACCGCGCTGCCGCGTGAATACGCCGCGCCGCGCGTGCAGCTGTGGATGGGGCCGGACGCACATCTCGTCGCCTATCCGATCTCGGCCGGCCGCCAGATCAATGTGGTCGCGATCGTGTCGGGCACCTGGAACCGGCCGGGCTGGAGCGCCCCCGGCGACATCAACGAGATCAAGGGCGCGTTCGCCACGGCGCGCTGGCCCGCGACGGCGCGGATGCTGATCGGCGCGGTCGATAGCTGGCGCAAATGGGCGCTGTTCACCGTGCCCCATTTCGGCCGCTGGAGCGAAGGCGCGGTGACGCTGCTCGGCGACGCCGCGCACGCGATGTTGCCGTTTGCCGCGCAAGGCGCCGGCATGGCGATCGAGGATGCCGCCGTGCTCGCCAAGGCGCTGAGCGACAGCGCCGGGGAGAACACCGCAAATATTCCCGCCGCGCTGAAGCGCTACGCGCAGATGCGGCGCGCGCGCGTGGCGAAGGTGCAGCGCATGGCGCGCCAGCAGGGCCGCATCTATCATTTGAGCGGGGCTGCGGCGATCGCGCGCGATCTGGCGATCCGCGCCGTCGGCCCGGAGCGCATGCTGGCGCGGCAGGACTGGATCTACGACTGGCGCGCCTGAGCAATCATGCCCTGCGCGCCAACTCGCCCGCAGCGCCTATCTCAGTGAACGAGACCGCGCGGTGCGCGCGGGCCCTTCGGCGCCGGCGTGGCGGCTGCGGGTGCGGCCGCCGGCGTGTCCGGCGGGGCTTCGTGGCACTTGCCCTTGCGCCAGGCCTCTTCCGCGAGCTTCTGCTGGGAGTGGATCGAAATCAGCTCGTTGCGATAGACCATCTCCGAGACCACCGTACCGCCGACGCCGGTTTCCGCCTTGGCCATCAGCTTTTCCTGAACGTCTGCACGGGCCTTGAGGCCCGCGCGCTCGGCCTCGAGCTGCTTGCAGTCATACAGGTCGTATTTGGCGGGATCGGCAAATGCCGACGGCACGCTGTCGCCGATCTGCGCGCAGCCGGAAACGCCCGCGGCCGAGGCGAGCAGCACAACGATGGCGGCCGCGCGCAACGGATTGGGGCGGCGTGGGAAACGAACGGACATTCGGCTTTCTTAAGTCGGACAGTGTTGAGATTGCCTAAAGCAGCCACCGGTGTCCGGATTGAGGCTCAATCGCGGCGGCGCGCTGCTTATCCCAACGCGGCGCGGCCGACGCAAATGGTATCGCAGGCCGCAGGCTTAAGCCTTTGAAAGCTCACCTGTTAGCACCGGATAATGGCAATTCCACTCGGCAGCCAAACGCGCTAGAAATCCGCGCGCCTGGCGCAATGCGGACGTGGCGGAACTGGTAGACGCAAGGGACTTAAAATCCCTCGATGGCAACGTCGTGTGGGTTCGAGTCCCACCGCCCGCACCAGCCTTCGCTCGCTTCGCGAGCTACGGCCTGGCAAGCCCGGCAACTCTCTCGTGGCGACGCGAGCCGGCACGCCCGCTCCTCCAGCAGAACGCCCCATGCCAACGCTGCGGCCAAACCGCCTGCGCAGGCACCCGCGGTATGACCATGCTCGCTTCACCTCCTCGTGTTGTCCGATTGTGGCGGGGTTCACACGCCCCGGTCGCCACCGGGTGTAGCCTTCGCGCATTGGAAATTCCGGCCGCGGACGCCGTGGCCGCCGCACTTCGACATCAATTTTGCCCGGGAGCTCGGCGATGGCGATTGCAAAGGCGCGCGATCATGGCGCCTCTAATCTCGATCACGGTGACGACGCGGCCCATTGCAGCAATGGGCTTAATGCGCAGCAATTCCGTGACGCAACGCCCGACGAGCGCGCGATCTACCGACGATGGATTCGCGGCGCGATCATGTTCTACGGATTGCTGGCACTTGCCGCCGGGGCCGCAGTCTGGATCAACGGCGCAGGCACCGGGCAGACGCAGTTCACCAGCCTGTCGAGTCCGAGCGGCACGAGATCGGGCCACACCTACTAGCGGTCACAGCGAAAAGAAAAATGGCCGGGACGAGTCCCGGCCATTGGTCTTGCGTCAGGCCGCAAGCCTACTCTGACTTGTCGATGTTCCAGAAGATGGGCGTCGCCGGGCCGTCGAGCACGCCGGTCAGCGACTTCCGCCAGGCGCTCGGTCCCTGATACTGGCCAAGCGGGATGTAGATGACCTGCTCGTAGGCTTCCTTCTGGATCTCGGCCGCGATCTTCTTTTGCTCGTCGAGCGAAGACGCGCGAACGAAGGCATCCTTCAGCTTCTCGATCTTGGCGTCCTCGGCCCAACCGAACCAGCCGCCATTCTTGCCCTGCCCGCCGATCGAGAGATTGGCGATCGGGTTGGAGACGTCGGCGCTGACCCAGTTGGTGAAGAACATGTTCCAGCCGCCCTCCTTCGGCGGCTTCTGGCTGGCGCGGCGGGTCACGACAGTCTGCCAGTCGGTCGCCTGCAGGTCGACCTTGAAGCCGGCGTCGCGCAGCTGCTGGGCGACGACAATCGGCTGCGCCTTGAGCGTGGTGACGTCGCCGGGCGCCATGATGACGACGGGCGTGCCGTCATAGCCCGACTCGGCAAGCGCCTTCTTGGCCGCCGCCATGTCGCCCCCCTTCAACAACGTCTCTCCGCCGACCTCGGTCGCGAACGGCGTGTCGCAGATGAAAAAGGCGACGCAGGTCTTGTAATATTTGGGATTGCCGACCAGCGCGTCGAGCACCTGCTTCTGGTTGACCGCCAACAGTGCCGCCTGGCGAACCTTGATGTTGTCAAAGGGCGGGTAGAGGAAGTTCATGCGGCCCAGCGTCTGGAAGCCGGCCTTGTTCAGCGTATCGATCTTGATGTCCTTGTCGGCTTCCAGAACCGATAGCGTGTCAAGCGACGGGTTCTCCAGGAAATCGATATCGCCGGACTGCAGCGCATTCATCGCGGTCTGCGCGTCGGCCATCGTGACCCACTCGACGCGGTCGACCTTCACGACCTTGCCGCCCGCGGTCCAGCTCGCCGGCTCCTTGCGCGGCACGTAATCCTTGTTCTTGACGTAGACCGCCTTCACGCCCGGCTGGAATTCAGCCTGCACGAACTTGAACGGGCCCGAACCGATCTGCTCCGGAACCGGCTTGTCCGGCGGCGTTTCGGCCAGCCGCTTCGGCATCATGAACGCAACGCGCGACGACGGCTTGCCGATCGACTCCAGCACCAGGCCGTAGGGTTCCTTCAGCTTCAGCGTGATCGTCTTTGCGTCGGTGGCTTCGATGCTCGCCGTGAAGTCCATCAGCTTCTGGCCCATGCCGTCGACCTTGGCCCAACGCTTCAGCGAAGCGACGCAGTCTTCGGCCGTCACCGGCGCTCCATCGTGCCACTTCAGGCCGTCGCGCAGCGTGAAGGTGTAGGTCAGCTTGTCATCGGAGACCTTCCAGTCGGCCATCTGCGGCTGGATCTTGAAGTTGGCATCCGTCGCCAGCAGCGTGTCGTAGATCATGTAGCCGTGGTCGCGCGTGATATAGGCTGTGGTCAGAATCGGATCGATGACGCGCAGATCCGAATGCATCACCGCCGTGATGGTCTTGTCGGCGGCCATCGCCCGAGGCGCAAACGACAATTCCTGCGGCGCGAACGACAGCGCGAGCGCCGACAACGCAGCCGCGAGCGTGCGGTGCTTCCAACGCGAGATAGGGAACATGCAAATCTCTCCTGACGTGTAACTGGTCAAAGCCGGCTTATTCGTTATGCATGCGGTCCGTTATTTAGGCGAACTAACATGCTGTATGGCTTGTGAAATCGAGACTTGCACCAAGCGCCAAGCGCGTCAATCGGTTTCGATCCGGATCGGACGTACACAAACGAATGAGGCCGCGGGCCGGATTTTGGCTTTACAAAATCCTCGGCGGAGATTTTCGTGAGCGCCGCGCGACGCCGGCGCCGTCAGAACAACAAGAGAGAACAACGATGAACCCCGCCAATCTCCCCTTTGATTCCGAAGCGATGCTGCAGGGCCTGCGCAGCTGGGTGGAATGCGAGAGCCCGACCTGGGATGCTGCCGCGGTCGAGCGCATGCTCGATCTCGCCGCGCGCGAGATGGCGGTCATGGGTGCGACGATCGAACGCATCGCCGGACGCCAGGGATTTGCCGGCTGCGTCCGCGCCCGCTTTCCGCATCCGAAGCAAGGCCAGCCCGGCATCCTGATTGCCGGCCACCTCGACACCGTGCACCCGGTCGGCACCATCGAGAAGCTCACATGGCGCCGCGAAGGCAACAAATGCTTCGGGCCCGGCATCTTCGACATGAAGGGCGGCAACTATCTGTCGATCGAGGCGATCCGGCAATTGGCCCGCGCTTCCTTCACGACGCCGCTGCCGATCACCGTGCTGTTCACACCCGATGAAGAGGTCGGCACGCCGTCGACGCGCGACATCATCGAGGCGGAAGCCGCTCGCAACAAATATGTGCTGGTGCCGGAGCCCGGCCGGCCGAACAACGGCGTCGTCACCGGCCGCTACGCGATCGCGCGCTTCAATCTGGAAGCCATCGGCAAGCCGAGCCATGCCGGCGCGACGCTGTCCTCCGGCCGCTCCGCGATCCGCGAAATGGCCCGGCAAATCATTGCCATCGACGGCATGACCACCGAGGACTGCACCTTCTCGGTCGGCATCGTGCACGGCGGCCAGTGGGTCAATTGCGTCGCGACGACCTGCACCGGCGAAGCGCTCAGCATGGCCAAACGGCAGGCCGATCTCGATCGCGGCGTCGAACGCATGCTGGCGCTGTCCGGCACCGCCAACGACGTGACCTTCAAGGTGACGCGCGGCGTCACGCGCCCGGTGTGGGAGCCGGATGCAGGCACCATGGCTCTGTACGAAAAGGCGAAAGGCCTCGCGGCCGCGATGGGCCTCGATCTTCCGCACGGCAGCGCCGGCGGCGGGTCGGACGGCAACTTTACTGGTGCGATGGGCATCCCCACGCTCGATGGGCTCGGCGTTCGCGGCGCCGATGCACATACGCTCAACGAACATATCGAGGTCGACAGCCTGGCCGAGCGCGGCCGCCTGATGGCGGCGCTGCTGGCGACGCTGGACTGATTTGCACTGCACAACACGTTGGCACTGCCGGATCGAAATTTAGCCTTGTCCAATTTTAAGGCTTCGCCTACGGTCCGGCCGTCCAACGCGACGATGCGGGAGAGATCGAGGCGACAACATTCGTGTTGTCAGCTTCGGCGCCGACGGAGCAACCGCCCCGGAAACTCTCAGGCAAAAGGACCGTATCGTCAGGACGATCTGGAGAGAGACGGACATGGCCGCAGATCAAGGGCCGTGACGTCCACCGAAGGGGATAGTTCGCGTCCGGGCTGCGGCCCGATGCGGATCAAGCTCTCAGGTACCGTGACAGATGGGGCGCTGAAACAGCCGGTTTCACCGGCGGTTCGGCGACTCTAACCCACGGGAGCCTGAAGACCATCATGCCACATATCGCGATCATTGGCGCCGGCATCACCGGCGTGACGACGGCCTATGCCCTGCTCGAACGGGGCTACAAGGTGACTGTGCTCGACAGGCACCGCTACGCCGCGATGGAAACTTCGTTCGCCAATGGCGGACAGCTTTCCGCCAGCAACGCGGAGGTCTGGAATAGCGCCGCAACCATTCTCAAGGGGCTGCGCTGGATGCTCAGAAGCGACGCGCCGCTGCTGATGAACCCGAAGCCGAGCTGGCACAAATATTCCTGGATCGGCGAGTTCGTAGGCCACATTGCGCGCTATCGCAGCAACACCATCGAGACCACGCGGCTCGCCATCGAAGCGCGCAAGCATCTGTTCTCGATCGCCGAGCGCGAGAACATCGCCTTCGATCTCGAACGCCGCGGCATCCTGCACGTCTATCACGACAAGGCCGGCTTCGAGGCGGGCCTCAAGGTCAACACCTTGCTGCAGCAAGGCGGCCTAGACCGCCGGCCAGTGACGGCGGACGAGATCCGCAGCATCGAGCCCGCGCTGCAGACGGCCTGCTATGGCGGCTTCTTCACGCCGTCGGACGCGACCGGCGATATCCACAAATTCACGCGCGGCCTTGCCGACGCCTGTGCGCGGCGCGGCGCGAGCTTCATCCATGAGGCCGACGTCGATACGATCGCGCGCGACGACGACGGCTTCCGCATCGGCTGGAACGAAATCGCGTCGCACGATGCCGAGCCCGCGACGCGGCACGAGTTGCTGGCGGACGGCATCGTGATTTGCGCCGGCGTGGCAAGCCGACACTTCGCCGGTCTGCTCAACGACCGCGTCAACGTCTATCCGGTGAAGGGCTATTCGATCACGGTGCAGCTCGATGCGCCGCAAAGCCGGGACGCCGCGCCGACCGTCAGCCTGCTCGACGAAGCCGCCAAGATCGTCACCAGCCGGCTCGGCGCCGACCGCTTCCGCGTCGCCGGCACCGCCGAGTTCAACGGCTTCAACCGCGATATCAGGGCCGACCGCATCCAGCCGCTGGTGGATTGGGTGCGGCATCATTTCCCCGGGGTCGATACGTCGAAAGTCGTGCCATGGGCGGGCCTGCGCCCGATGATGCCGAACATGATGCCGGTGGTACGTGCGGGACGGATTCCCGGCGTGTTCTACAACACCGGCCACGGTCATCTCGGCTGGACGCTGTCGGCCGCAACCGCACAGATGGTCGCAGGTGCGATCGACGATTGGCGCGACCTCGATACCCCGCCGATGGCGCCGGCGTTCGGTGGCGGGCTCGACGGCCTAGATTCCAACGCGCGCAAGGCTGAAATCAATCCACCTTCCAGTGGACTGCTTCGAACGTCATCGGAGGAATAATCGCACCAACAGGACTGATTAGCTGCATCGCAAAAACCGCAGCGCCGATGGCACGGGACTTGCTCAACTTCTACCCCGTGTTGGCTACCATCTGTGCTACGGTCCGGTGTGCAACGGTCCCGCTGGGGACTTCATCGACCACAACCCAACGGATCCAATTTGCTCGGATATCTGCTTCGCCGCATCCTCGCCGCCATTCCCGTGATGGGCGTGGTGGCCCTGTTCGTGTTCCTGTTGCTGCGGCTGACGCCGGGTGATCCCGCCGCCATCCTCGCCGGCGACAATGCGACGCCGGAACAGCTCGAACGAATCCGGACCTCGCTCGGTCTCAACGAGCCGATCTACATCCAGTTCTACACCTGGGTCGCGAAGCTCCTGCATGGCGATCTCGGCGTCTCGCTGATCTCGAACAAGCCGATCCTCGAGATGATCGGCCCGCGCCTCGAGCCGTCGATCTCGGTCGCGCTCGCAACCATCGTCCTCTCGATCCTGGTGGCGGTGCCGCTCGGCGTGATCGCGGCGTGGAAGCACGGCACCTGGATCGACCGCGGCGTGATGGGGCTCTCGGTGCTCGGTTTCTCGGTGCCGGTGTTTGTGATCGGCTATGTGCTGATCCAGGTGTTCGCGATCGATCTGCGCTGGGTGCCGGTGCAGGGCTTCAAGAGCATCTCGGCCGGCTTCGGTCCGTTCTTCGAACGCATCATCCTGCCGACCTGCACTCTTTCCTTCATCTACGTCGCGCTGATCGCGCGCATGACGCGGGCCTCGATGCTCGACGTGCTGGGTGAGGATTACGTGCGCACCGCGCGCGCCAAGGGCATCGGCGAGGCCGGCGTGCTGCTGCGCCATGCGCTGCGCAACGCCGCGGTGCCGGTCATCACCGTGATCGGCTCCGGCTTCGCGCTGTTGATCTCGGGCGTCGTCGTCACCGAGAGCGTGTTCAACCTGCCCGGAATCGGCCGCCTCACGGTCGATGCGGTGCTGGCGCGCGACTATCCGGTGATCCAGGCCATGATCCTGTTGACGTCGGGCATCTATGTCGGCGTCAATCTCTTGATCGACGTTGCCTACACCCTGCTCGATCCTCGTATCCGGTACTGAGCAATGGCGATCGAAACCCTTCCCGAAGCCTCGATTCCCGTCACCCGGCCGTTCCGCGTCAAGTTCGGCTTCCTGACCTCGACGCCGATCATCGCGGTTGCGACGATCTGCCTCGCCCTCATCATCCTGATGGCGATCTTCGCGCCGCTCCTTGCGCCGCATGATCCGCTGCTGCTGACGCCGGCGCAGCGGCTGAAGCCGTCGAGCGCGCAATATTTGCTCGGCACCGACGCCTACGGACGCGACCTGTTGTCGCGCGTCATCTACGGCGCACGGATCTCGCTGGTGATCGGGCTCGGCGCCGCGGTCTTCTCGATCGTCGTCGGGCTCCTGATCGGCCTCGTCGCCGGCTTCTTCCGCTGGGTCGATGCGGTGATGATGCGCGTAATGGACGGCCTGATGGCGATCCCCGCCATCCTGCTCGCGATCGCCGTGGTGTCGCTGTCCGGCGCCAGCATCTGGACCGTGATGGTCGCGATCACCATCCCCGAGATCCCGCGTGTGGCGCGGCTGGTGCGCTCGGTGGTGCTGACCGCACGCGAGGAGCCCTATGTCGAGGCCGCGATCTCGCTCGGCTCCAGCCTGCCCAAGATCATGTGGCGACATCTGATGCCGAACACGATCGCGCCGCTGATCGTGCAAGGCACCTATGTCTGCGCGTCCGCGATCCTGACCGAGGCGATCCTGTCGTTCCTCGGCGCCGGCATTTCGCCGGAAACGCCGACCTGGGGCAACATCATGGCCGAGGGCCGCGCCTTCTTCCAGGTCAAGCCGTCGCTGATCTTCTGGCCGGGACTGCTGCTCTCGATCGCAATTCTCAGCATCAATCTGATCGGCGACGCCGCCCGAGACGCGCTCGATCCCCGCATGAAGCAGCGTGAGGGCAAGTGACGACTTCAATGCTTCTGAAGCCGTCATTCCGGGATGGTGCGCTAGCACCAGACCCGGAATCTCGAGATTCCGGGTCTGGTGCTAGCGCACCATCCCGGAATGACCCAAAACGAAATGCCCCGCTATCACTCCTTGCAACGCCGGTGGAACCATCAATGACCAACGTCGTCCTCGACATCAACAACCTCGTCGTCGGCCTCGGCCGCAAGGCGGATGCGCACCGCATCATTGATGACCTCTCGCTGCAAGTGCACGAGGGCGAGACGCTGTGCCTGGTCGGCGAAAGCGGCTCCGGCAAGTCGGTGACCTCGCTGACCACGATGGGCCTGCTGCAGAAGGGCACGCTGGTGCCGTTGGGCGGCAGCGTCAAGCTGGTCGGCGAGGAACTGCTCACCGCCACCGACCGGCGGCTGCGCCAGCTCCGCGCCACGCGGATGGCGATGATCTTCCAGGAGCCGATGACCGCGCTCAATCCGGTGGTGCCGGTCGGCCGCCAGATCGACGAGGTGCTGCGCGCCCATACCGATCTCGACGCCCGCAGCCGGCGCCAGAAGATCCTGGCGATGATGGAGCATGTACGGCTGCCGGACGTGCAGCGCATCTTCTCCTCCTACCCGCACCGCCTCTCCGGCGGTCAGCGCCAGCGGATCATGATCGCAATGGCGCTGGTGCTGGAACCAAAGCTCCTGATCGCCGACGAGCCGACCACGGCACTCGACGTCACCACCCAGAAGCAGATCCTGACCCTGATCCGCGACCTGCAGCGCGATCACGGCACCGCCGTCCTCTTCATCACCCACGACATGGGCGTGGTGGCCGAGATCGCCGACCGCGTCGCGGTGATGCGGCACGGAAGGCTGGTCGAGACCGGCCCGCTGCAGGACGTCCTGCGCAATCCCAAGATGGAGTACACCCGCAACCTCCTGTCCTCGGTGCCGAGCCTCGTACCGCGCGCGCCACGCCCCGAGACGAGAGAGCCGGTGGTGCTGGAAGCCAACGAGCTCAGCAAGGTCTACCGGGAGCGTTCGCTGTACGGCAAAGCCCGCGAGGTCGCCGCCGCCAGCAACGTCACGCTGACGCTGCGCAAGGGCCGCACCCTCGGCATCGTGGGCGAAAGCGGGTCCGGGAAATCCACGGTGGCGCGTTGCATCGTCCGCCTGATCGATCCGACCTCGGGCGGGGTGCGGCTTGCCGGCCGCGAGATCTCCGAGCTGTCGCGGCGGCTGTTGCAGCCGCATCGCCAGAAGATCCAGATCATCTTCCAGGACCCCTACCGCTCGCTCAATCCGCGCGTCACCGTCGGCGAGAGCATCGCGGAGGGCCCGATCAATTACGGCATGCCGCGCAAGGACGCACTGGCGCGGGCCCGCGAGCTGCTCGAGCTGGTCCATTTGCCGCCCGACGCCATCTCGCGCTACCCGCACCAGTTCTCCGGCGGCCAGCGCCAGCGCATCGCTATCGCACGCGCGCTGGCACTCGATCCCGACGTGCTGGTGGCGGACGAAGCGGTGTCTGCGCTCGACGTCTCGGTCCAGGCGCAGGTTCTGGAGCTGCTCGACGAAATCCAGCGGCGGCTGGGCATCGCGCTGCTGTTCATCACGCATGATTTGCGCGTCGCCGCCCAGATCTGCGACGACGTCGCCGTGATGCAGCGCGGCCGCGTCGTGGAACAGGGACCGGCAGCGGAGGTGCTGACCAATCCGCAGCAGGCCTATACCCGCGCGCTGCTCGATGCGGCGCCGGGCCGCGGCTGGGATTTTGCGAACTTCCGTCCGGTTTCGGAAGGCATCGTGGCAACGGCCTAGGTCTTTAATTGTCCCGTAGCCCGGATGGAGCGAAGCGAAATCCGGGGCGATCGATCTGGCGCGCAGGTCCCCGGATTGCGCTTCGCTCCATCCGGGCTACCGGGGCGCTCCGCTCGCAATGACGGACTGCGCTGAGGGCATGCAAATCCGGAGGTGCTCCGCGGCTTGCGCTTGGCGCGACGACACGCTTAACGTCGCGCACGAGAGCATGACCTTGAGGTGGGCACTGGTTTTCCCGAAAGATCACGCTCCAACCAACGAGATCAGATCGTGGTGCAAACCTTTCCAGTCGCACCATGTCGAAGAAACGTATCGAGACCAACTTGATGACCCGCATTGCCGTTGGCGGCTTCCTGCACGAGACCAACACCTTCGCACCGGCGAAGGCAACCTATGACGACTTCGTGCACGGCGGCGGCTGGCCGTCGATGACGCGCGGTGCCGAGGTGCTCAAGGTCATGCGCAACATCAATGCCGGCCTCGCCGGCTTTGTCGAGGCGGCGGAAGCCAATGGCTGGGAGCTGGTGCCGACGATTGCCACCGGCGCGACCCCGTCGGCGCATGTGACGAAGGACGCCTTCGAGCGGATCGTCAAGGACTTGGTCGACGGCATCGCCGCGGCCGGGCCGATCGATGGCGTCTATCTCGACCTGCACGGCGCCATGGTGACCGAGCATTATGATGACGGCGAAGGCGAAATCCTCGCCCGCGTGCGCAGGGCGATCGGCAAGGACGTTCCACTGGTCGCGAGCCTCGATCTGCATGCGAACGTCTCACCCGAGATGATCGAACATGCCGATGCGCTGATCGCCTACCGCACCTATCCGCACGTCGACATGGCCGACACCGGCCGCGCCTGCGCCAGGCATTTGGCCCTGTTGCTCAAATCCAGGCAACGTCTCGCAAAGGCGTTCCGGCAGCTGCCGTTCCTGATCGCGATCAGCTGGCAATGCACCAACGACCAGCCGGCCAAGGGCATCTATCAGAAGCTTGCGGCGCTCGAGAGCGACGCGGTTCCGACACTGTCGTTTGCGTTCGGCTTCCCGGCCGCCGATATCAGGGACTGCGGCCCGAGCGTCTTCGCCTATGGCCGGACCCAGGCCGATGCCGACGCTGCCGCCGACAGCATCGCCGCACTGGTCGAAAGCCACGACAACGATTTCGACGGCCCGATCCATACGCCCGACGAGGGCGTGCGGCTTGCGATGAAGCTCGCGGCATCGGCGTCGAAGCCGATCGTGATCGCCGACACCCAGGACAATCCCGGCGCCGGCGGCAATTCCGACACCACGGGCATGCTGCGTGCGCTGGTGCGCAACGGAGCAAGTGCCGCCACCGGCGTGATCTGCGACCCGCAATCGGCGCGCGCGGCGCACGCGGCCGGCGTCGGTGCGACGGTCACGCTCGATCTCGGCGGCAAGTCCGGTATTCCGGGCGATGCGCCTTACCGCGAGACCTTCCTCGTCGAGAAGCTCTCCGACGGCCGGTTCGTCGCGCCGGGGCCGTTTTACGGCGGCCGCGACATGGATATGGGACCCTCGGCCTGCCTGCGGATCGGTGACGTGCGCGTCGTGGTCGGCTCCTACAAGGCGCAGCTCGCCGACCAGGCGATGTACCGCTATGTCGGCATCGAGCCGACCGCGCAGAAGATCCTGGTCAACAAGAGCTCAGTGCATTTCCGCGCCGATTTCGAGCCGATCGCCGAAAAACTGCTGATCTGCGCCGCGCCCGGGCCGATGCCCGCCGATCCGGCCACGCTGCCGTGGAAACATTTGCGGCCGGGCATTCGTATCAAGCCCAACGGCCCGACTTTCACACCTACCTCCCCATCACGCACAAACGGATAGAGACCATGCCGACCATTGAGCGCATCGACAGTTTTGCCGACGAACTCACCGCCATCAGACGGGATCTGCATGCGCATCCCGAGATCGGCTTCGAGGAGGTGCGGACCTCAGGCATCGTCGCCGACAAGCTGACGAGCTGGGGCATCGAGGTGCATCGCGGCCTCGGCGGCACCGGCGTGGTCGGCGTGCTCAAGGGCAAGGGCAACGGCACCAAGAAGATCGGCCTGCGCGCCGACATGGACGCGCTGCCGATGGAGGAGAACACCAATCTGAAGTGGCGTTCGACCATTCCCGGCCGCTTCCATGGCTGCGGCCATGACGGCCACACCACGATGCTGCTCGGCTCGGCGCGCTATCTCGCCGAAACCCGCAATTTCGACGGCACCGTGCATTTCATCTTCCAGCCGGCCGAGGAAGGCCTCGGCGGCGCGCGCGCCATGATCAAGGACGGCCTGTTCAAGCAGTTCCCCTGCGACGAGGTCTATGGCCTGCACAACGCGCCCGACCTCAACCATGGCGAGATCGCGATCCTGCCGGGCCCGGCAATGGCCGCAGCCGACTTCTTCGACATCAGGATCCAGGGCTATGGCGCCCATGGCGCGATGCCGGAGCGCTCCAAGGACGCGGTGGTGATCGCCATGACGCTCGGACAGGCGCTGCAGTCGATCGTCAGCCGCAACGTCGATCCGCTGCAGGCAGCGGTGCTGTCGATCACCCAGATCCATTCCGGTTCGGCCTACAACGTCATCCCCGGGGACGCCTGGATGTGCGGCACGGTGCGCTGCTTCTCGGAGGAGATCCGCGCGCTGATCCGCAAGCGCATGCGCGAGATCGCCGCCGGCTTTGCCGCCGCGTATGGCGCCGAGATCTCGGTCGAGATCCGCGACGGCTTCAGCGTGCTGGTCAACCAGGAAGAGCAGTCCCGCGTGGTCGAGGACGTCGCGCGAACTGTGGTCGATCCGGCCAAGGTGATCACCCGCTCGACGCCCAAGATGGGCAGCGAGGATTTCGCAGACATGATGCAGGCCGTCCCCGGCGCGTATTTCTGGGTCGGCCACGATGGTTCAGTGCCCGTACACAATCCCGGTTACGTTCTCGACGACAAGATCCTGCCGATCGGCGCCAGCATGTTCGCCCGCATCATCGAGAAACGCATGCCGGTAGGCGCGCATGCATAAGCCGAAAGCGGACGCCATCACATCGCTGCACGATCTCTCCGCCGTCGACCTGCTCGCCGGCTATCGTGCCAAGCAGTTCTCGCCCTCCGAGGTGCTGGAGGAAATCATCTCCCAGGTCGCGACCTGGGAGCCGCACATCAAAGCACTGTATCTGTACGACCCGGACGGCGCGCGCAAGGTCGCCAAGGCCGCGACCGAGCGCTGGCAGCAGAGCGAGCCGACCGGCACGCTCGATGGCGTACCGGTCACCATCAAGGACAACGTCGCGACCAAGGGCCAGCCGACCCCGCTCGGCGCCGCCAGCGTCAAGCTCACGCCTGCGGAAAAGGATGCGCCGCCCGCGGCGCGGTTGCGCGAAGCCGGCTGCGTGATCTTCTCCAAGACCACGATGCCGGATTACGGCATGCTGTCGTCTGGCCTTTCCTCGTTCCATCCCCTCACCCGCAATCCCTGGGATGTCAGCAAGAACCCTGGCGGCTCAAGCTCGGGCGCGGGCGCGGCCGGTGCCGCCGGCTATGGTCCCTTGCATCTCGGCACCGATATCGGCGGCTCGGTGCGGCTGCCGGCCTCCTGGTGCGGCCTCGTCGCGCTGAAGCCGAGCCTTGGCCGCGTGCCGATCGATCCGCCCTATGTCGGCCGCGTCGCCGGCCCGATGACCCGCACCGTCGACGACGCCGCGCTGATGATGAGCGTGCTGTCGCGCCCTGATCGCCGCGACGGCATGAGCCTGCCGGCACTGGAAGTGAACTGGAAGGCGCTGGAAAAGTCGCCACGCAAGCTGCGCATCGGGCTGATGCTCGATGCCGGATCAGGCCAGAAGGTCGAGAAGGAAGTCCGCGAGGTCGTGGTCGAGGCGGCGAAGGCGTTCGAATCCGCCGGCGCCGTGATCACCGAGATCGGCGGCATCCTGACGCCCGAGATGCTCGACGGGCTCGACAATTTCTGGCGTGCGCGAACCTGGGACGAGCTGTCGAAACTGTCCGAGGCCGAGCGCGGCAAGACGCTGCCCTACATCCTCAACTGGGCCGAGGCCGGCGCAAAACTCTCCGGCGTCGATGTGGTGCGCGGCTTCAACCAGACGATGGCAATCCGCGCGGCCGCCGCAAAACTGTTCTGCGAGGTCGACTATGTGATCTCGCCGGTGTCGCCGGTGGTGAATTTCCCGGCGGAGTTCGCCGCACCGCTCAACGACCACGCAAAGCCGTTCGAGCACATCTGCTTTACCGTGCCGTGGAATATGTCGGAGAATCCGGCGCTGTCGATCAACGCGGGCTACGACAAGAAGGGCTTTCCGATCGGTGTCCAGATCATCGGCCGCCGCTTCGACGACATCGGCGTGCTCGGCATGGGCAAGGCGTTCGAAGGCCTGCGGGGCCCGCAGAGGCCGTGGCCGACGCCACCGAAGAAGTAAAATACCTCCACTCGACATTCCCCGGTGCGCAATTGCGCACCTGAGGATGACCCGAAGGGTCAGGCCCGGAATCCATTTGTCCGCGTAACCTGCGGATGAATGGATTCCGGGCTCGCGTTTCGCGCGCCCTCAGGTGCGCAATCGCGCACCGGGGAATGACGTGCTAGAAAAATCTAAGAAGATAACACACAGGAAGGGAATCATCCCCATGGCGTATGAGACGATCAAGTACGAGGTCGCCGAGCAGATCCTGACCATCACGCTGAACCGGCCCGACAAGCTCAACGCCTTCAACGCCACGATGCAGCAGGAGCTGATCGACGCGTTCGACAAGGCCGACAAGGATGACGACGTCAGAGCGATCATCGTGACCGGCGAAGGCCGCGGCTTCTGCGCCGGTGCCGATCTCTCCTCCGGCGCCAACACGTTCGACCGCGATGCACGGCGCGGCCCGGTCAAGCGCAATGCCGACGGCAGCGTCGACTACAGCGATCCGCAGGTCCGCGACGGCGGCGGCCAGGTGACGCTGCGCATCTTCAAGTGCCTGAAGCCTGTCATCGCCGCGGTGAACGGTCCGGCGGTCGGCATCGGCGTCACCATGCAGCTTGCGATGGACATCCGCATTGCCTCCGAAGCCGCGCGCTTCGGCTTCGTGTTCTCCCAGCGCGGCATCGTTCCGGAGGCCGCTTCGAGCTGGTTCCTGCCGCGCATCGTCGGCATCTCGCAGGCGCTGGAGTGGTGCTATTCCGGCCGCGTGTTCCCGGCGCAGGAAGCGCTCGCCGGCCGGCTGGTCAGCAAGGTGGTGCCGCCGGACGAGCTGCTGCCGACCGCGCGCGCGCTCGCCAGGGAATTCGCGGCCAAGACCGCGCCGGTGTCGGTGGCGCTGATCCGCCAGATGATGTGGCGCATGCTCGGCGCCGACGATCCGATGGAAGCGCACAAGGTCGACAGCCGCGGCATCTATGCCCGCGGCCGCTCCGAGGACGTCAAGGAAGGCGTGGTGTCGTTCCTGGAAAAGCGTCCGGCGCAATTCAAGAACAAGGTCTCGTCGGACATGCCCGACTATTTCCCGTGGTGGCAAGAGCGCGACTATAAGTGAGCGAAGTCGCAAAACGGCAGGGCGGATTACTAATCCGCCCTGCGCACCGCTACATGATCAAAGCCACCCGCCCGATCGCCTTGCGCTCGATCAAGAGCCGCATCGCCTTCGCGTAATCCTCCAGCGGCAGCCGGTGTGAGATATTCGGCCGCACCCGGCCCGCCTCGGCCCAATCGCTCAGCGCCTTGAACCTGACCTCGCCGAGCGCGGGGTCCTTGCGCACCGCCTCGCCGGCGCGGACGCCGAGCACGCTCGCACCCTTGATCATCAGCAGATTGGTGCGCGCGAGACCGATGCCGCCGGTGAAACCGACGACGAGAATCCGCGCGCCCCAGTTGATGCAACGCATCGAATTCTCGAACACCTCGCCGCCGACCGGATCGAACACGACGTCGGCGCCGCGGTCGTCGGTGAGACGCTTGACGGCGTCACGGAACGGCTCGGTCGCATAAAGCACGAGATGATCCGCACCTCGTTGTTTCGCGATCGCAAGCTTCTCCTCGGATGACGCCGCCGCGATCACCGTGGCGCCGAGCAGCTTGCCGATCTCGACCGCGGCAAGTCCGACGCCGCCGCCGGCGCCATGCACCAGCAAGACCTCGCCCGGCTTGATCTGCCCGCGGTCGATCAACGCATGATACGCGGTGCCGTGCGCGGCAAGGAAGGTCGCGCCTTCCGCATAGTCGAAGGTCGACGGCACCGGCACGAGCTGCGACGGCACCGCGACCGTTTCGTCGCAATAGGCGCCGAAGCGCATCTTGACGATCACCTTGTCGCCGACCGCGACACCGGATGCGCCATTGACCTCGACGACATCGCCGGCGGCTTCCGAGCCCGGGGTGAACGGCAGCGGCGGCTTGAGCTGGTACTCGCCGGCGGCCATCAGGATATCGGGGAAGTTGATTCCCGCGGCGCGGATCGCAACGCGGACCTGTCCCGGCTGCAACGGCACCGAGGCAAAATTCTCGAGCTGAAGACGCTCGGGCGGGCCGAGCTCACGGCAGACAACGGCTTTCGGCATCAGGCAGCCCGCGCCTTGAGACGGGCGAGCGCCTCGCGGATCAGCGGCAGGCGGTCATTGCCGAAATACATATCGGTCTTGTCGAGATAGATCGTCGGCGAGCCGAATCCACCGCGCGCCATCACCTCCTCCGTGTTGGCCTTAAGCTGGTCCTTGATCGCCTGATCGCTGATGCCGGCGAAGAACTGCGCCGGGTCGATCCCGAGCTTGGTGCAGATCTCGCTCAGCACAGCATCCTGCGAGATGTCCTTGTCATCGCCCCAATAGGCCTCGAACACCGCGCGCGCGAACGGCACCATCTTCTCGTTGCCGAGAAGGATGCAGCCGCGCATCGCCTTGACGCTGTTCACCGGAAACACAGTCGGCGGCATCTTGATCGCAAGCCCGGCCGAGCGCGCCCAGTCGGCAAGATCCTTCTTCATGTAGCGCGCCTTCAGCGGCACCGGCTTCTCGCGCTGCGCGTAGACCGACGGATTGACGGTGTTGAAGATGCCGCCGACCAGGATCGGCCGCCAGGTGATCGGAGTATCGAACTCCTTCGCCAGCGGCTGGATGTTGTGCCAGGCGAGGTAAGTCCACGGGCTGGAACAGTCGAAGAAGAATTCGATCATGGCGTTTCCCTTTGGTTTCATTTTTAATCTCGTCATTCCGGGGCGCGACGAAGTCGCGAGCCCGGAATCCACTTATCCACGGAATGTGTGGTCGAATGGATTCCGGGCTCGCGCCAAAAGGCGCGCCCCGGAATGACACTCAACTATTTCTTCTCGACCAACTCCTTCGCACGCTGGCCGAACATGTTCTTGCGGGATTCCTCGTCGACCGGCTCCTTGACGAATTTTCCGATCGCAAGCCCTGCCTGCACCTGCGGCCGGGCGCGGACGGTGGCGTACCAGCGCTTGATGTTCGGGAAATCGTCGAGGGTGAAGCCCTGCGCCTTGTGGGTCATGGTCCAGGGGAAGCAGGCGATGTCGGCGATCGAATAGTCGGGGCCTGCGATATAGGCGCCGGTCTTGCCGAGCTGGCGGTCGAGCACGCCATAGAGCCGCGCCGTCTCGTCGCGGTAGCGCTCGATCGCATAGGGAATCTTCTCGGCCGCATAGAGCGCGAAATGGCCGTGCTGGCCCAGCATCGGGCCGAGGCCGCCCATCTGCCACATCACCCATTGGATGACGTTCGACCGCGCACGCAGCTCCCTGGACAGGAAACGACCGGTCTTGTCGGCGAGATAGATCAGGATCGCGCCGGTCTCGAACACCGAGAACGGCCCGCCGCCGTCGGCCGGCTGATGGTCGACGATCGCGGGGATGCGGTTGTTCGGGCTGATCGCCAGGAATTCGGGCTGAAACTGCTCGCCGGCGCGGATGTTCACCGGGATCACCGTGTACGGCAGCCCCAGTTCCTCCAGCATGATCGAGATCTTCCAGCCGTTCGGCGTCGGCGCGTAGTGCAGGTCGATCATCGGCGTCCACTTCCCCATCACAAAGACTTTTGTTGTTCTGTACCTCCACCTTAGGACATGGCACACAGACGCTCAATCAGAACCCGTCGGGAGGCACCCATGCTTTTTCCAACCACGATCGCAGGCTCGCTGCCGAAGCCGGAATGGCTCGCCGAGCCGAACATGCTGTGGGCACCGTGGAAGTCGGAGGGCGCTGAGCTCGCCCGCGCCAAGCGCGACGCCACCGTGCTTGCGGTCAAGCTGCAGGAGGATGCCGGCATCGACATCGTCACCGAGGGCGAGCAGGCGCGCCAGCATTTCGTGCACGGCTTTCTGGAGCGGATCGAGGGCATCGATTTCGCCCACAAGGTCGAGATGGGCATCCGCAAGGACCGCTACAAAGCGATGGTGCCGCAAGTGGTCGCACCGCTGCAGCTCAAGGGCCGCGTCCATGTAAGCGAAGCGCGTACAGCGCGCGCCCACACCAGGAACAGGCTGAAGTTCACCCTGCCAGGTCCCATGACAATCATCGATACCATCGCCGACCAATATTACGGCGACCGGGTGAAAATGGCTTTCGCCTTTGCCGAGCTGTTGAACCAAGAGGCAAAAGCGTTGCAGGCTGACGGCGTCGACATGATCCAGTTCGACGAGCCTGCGTTCAACGTCTACATGGACGAGGTGCGCGACTGGGGCATCAAGGCGCTGGAGCGCGCCGCCGAGGGGCTGACCTGCGCCACCGCCGTGCACATCTGCTACGGCTACGGCATCAAGGCCAACACCGACTGGAAGCAGACGCTCGGCGGCGAGTGGCGGCAATATGAAGAGACGTTCCCGGTGATCGACAAGAGCACGATCCAGCAGGTCGCGATCGAATGCCGCAACTCGAAAGTGCCGATCGAACTGCTCGCCGCCCTTCCCGGCAAGATCGTGCAGGCCGGCGTGATCGACGTCGCCAGCGACGAGGTCGAGACGGCGGACGACGTCGTCAAGGTGATCGAGGCGGTCGCCAAGCACGTGCCGAAGGCCAACATCATCGCCACCACCAATTGCGGCATGGCGCCGATGCGGCGGGATATCGCCGAAGCCAAGCTGATTGCGCTCGGCGCGGGCGCGAAGCTGGCGCGGCAGCGGCTGGCGTAAGCACAGCGCCGGCGCTCAGGCAAGCGAAGCCGCCGCGCTCGGATGCAGCACCGGCCGATAGCCGGACTGAAATGCACGGACGGTCGACGGCGGCGTCAGCAGCATCGCCGCGCCTGCGACCTCTGCGCGCTCGTAACCGGCAAAGGACCAGCGCAGCGTGGTGCCGGCCGTAACGAGAAAGCTCTCGCCATCGGCCTGGGCCATCGTGCCATCGGGAAGCTCGGCGAGTGGCAGCGGCAGCGGGTGCAGCCGCTTCCTGCCGCGGTCGAGCCGCTCGGCATGCAGCACCGCATCCATCGCCTTGGCGCTGAGATCGCTGACGTCGTTGCCCTTCTCCCAGGCCGCGCGAAACCGGTTGGCGTCGTCGCGGCGGCAGTAGAAGCAGGGCCGGTGCCCAGCCGCGAACGCGGTGGCTTCATCGAGGAAGAACAGCTCGGTCCAGCTCTGCCGGCTCATTACCTTACGTCGCCGGCCCCTGAACGCGCAGACGCAGGTGAGCCAGGCCGGCGACGACCAACGTTTGTTCAGCAGCGTCCGCGTCGCGGGATTATGGATGATGCCGCGGTTGCCGGTGAAGGTGCCGCGATGCTCTGACGCGACGATGTCGCCTGTCGGAGTGACGCGGTTCTGTAGGGGCATGGCGCGTGTCCGATGTCCATCACCGTCATTCCGGGATGGTCCGAAGGACCAGACCCGGAATCTCGAGATTCCGGGTTCGATGCTTTGCATCGCCCCGGAATGACTCGCGTGTCACGCCGCCCCATCCCTGATCGGCGGCTGAAACGACAGCGCAGTATCCCACGGAAAGTAGATCCAGGTGTCCTGCGACACCTCGGTGATGTAGGTGTCAACCAGCGGCCGCCCCTTCGGCTTGGCGTAGACGGTGGCAAAATGCGCGTCGGGCAGCATCTCGCGCACCATCTTGCCGGTCTTGCCGGTGTCGACCAGGTCGTCGACGATCAGCAACCCCTTGCCGGTGCCGCTGCCGAGCTTGGCGGTCTGCTCCGAAATGCCCTTGAGCACCTTCAGGTCGCCCTGCTTGTCATGGTCATAGCTGGCGATGCAGACGGTATCGATCACCCGCAGGCCGAGCTCGCGCGCCACGATCGCGGCTGGCACCAGCCCGCCGCGGGTGATCGCGATCACCGCATGGAACGGGCCCACTTCGTTCAGACGCCAAGTCAGCGCCCGGCAGTCCCGGTGGAATTGATCCCACGAGACCGGGAAGGGCCTGCCGGCCCGGTCCTGCGCACTTGATTCAGAATTTCGCTCGACCATATCGTTCACCCCGCCGGCTTCTTCTGCGCGGCCTGCACTTGCTTCAGCATCTCCTTCACCGCGGCCATTGCAGTCGCGAGCTTCTCCGGATCGCGCGAGCGGACCACCAGATTGGTGTTCGGCTTCTGGTTCTCGTCCTGGAACGGATAGCTGCCGATGATGGTGTCGGGATTGGCCTCCGCGATCGCCCGCAGCGGGCCGCCGATATCGCCTTCCCGCGCGTCGGCGCGGACCGAATCCGACAGCATCCGCACGCCGGATTTCAGGGTCGGCGCCACGATATCCATCATCGCCTGCATGATGGAGGGGATGCCGGCCATCACGATGACATTGCCGAGCTTGAAGCCCGGCGCCAGGATAGTCGCGCTCTGGATCAGCTCGGCGCCATCGGGCACACGGGCCATCCGCAGCCGCGCCTCGTTGAGGTCCTGTTCGCTCCAGCGCTCCCTGAACCGCGCCACCACCTCGGGGTGATGGTGGATATCGACCCCGAACGCCTTCGCCACGCTGTCGGCGGTGATGTCGTCATGGGTCGGCCCGATGCCGCCGGTCGTGAACACGTAGGTGTACCTATGTCGCAGCGCATCAAGGGCGGAGACGATGTCGGCCTCGTCGTCGGCGACGATGCGGACCTCTTTCAGGTCGATGCCGATATTGGTCAGGTATTCGGCGATGAAGCCAATATTCTTGTCCTTGGTCCGGCCGGACAGGATCTCGTCTCCGATCACCAATATACCCGCCGTGACGATCTCGCTCATGGTCTCATTCCCTAACTTGATCCCCTGACATTGCCGATCCAATGCCTTGATGTCACGAGGTTTTGCCGCCGAATTAAGCAGACCTCAGCCAGTTTTTCGGGCAGGCCTTGCACCTCACCCTTAGCAAATGCCACACGCCAATGCATATCGCGCTGGCCCGCCCCTTGCTACCATCCCATCAAGTCATGCACTGTGTCACATGGCTTGGGAGGGCAGTCAGGATATATGGCAGTCGCGTTCGATGAGATGAATGGCCTTGGCGAGGACCTTCGCCCGGCCTACCAGGAGCTCTCCCGCTGGCTCAAAGAGACGCCGCCGGATGCGCTCGAATATCGACGCCAGGAAGCGGAGCTGCTGTTCCGCCGGATCGGCATCACTTTCGCGGTCTATGGCGATTCAGAGGCCCAGGAGCGGCTGATCCCGTTCGACGTCATCCCGCGCATCATCTCCGCGACCGAGTGGACGCTGCTGGAGAAGGGCCTGAAGCAGCGCGTGCTCGCGCTCAACATGTTCCTCAGGGACATCTATCACGGCCGCGACATCCTGCGCGCCAACGTCATCCCCGAAGACCTGATCTTCCAAAACCCGGTATTCCGACCGGAGATGAACGGGCAGGACGTGCCGCACGACATCTACGTTCATATCGCCGGCATCGACATCATCCGCACCGATCCGGACAATTTCATTGTGCTGGAGGACAATGCGCGCACGCCGTCGGGCGTGTCCTACATGCTGGAAAACCGCGAGATCATGATGCGGCTGTTTCCGGACCTGTTCGCGCGGCACCGCGTAGCTCCAGTCGAGCGCTATCCGGACGAGCTGTTGTCGGCGCTGCGCTCGGTGGCGCCGCACAGCGCCGCGGCCGAACCGACGGTCGCGCTGATGACGCCCGGCGTCTACAACTCGGCCTATTACGAGCACTCGTTCCTGGCCGACAAGCTCGGCATCGAACTGGTCGAGGGGCGCGACCTCATCGTCAAGAACGACGAGGTGTTCATGCGCACCACCGAGGGGCTGAAGCGGGTCGACGTGATCTACCGCCGCGTCGACGACGATTTCCTCGATCCCCTCACCTTCCGTCCGGACTCCGCGCTCGGCGTTCCCGGGCTGATGTCGGCCTATGCGGCCGGCAACATCACGCTCGCCAACGCGGTCGGCACTGGCATCGCCGACGACAAGGCGATCTACTCCTACATGCCCGACATCGTGAAGTTCTACCTCGGCGAGGAACCGATCCTGAAGAACGTGCAGACCTGGCGCTGCCGCGAGGCGCAGGATTTGTCCTACGTGCTCGACAACCTCGCCGACCTTGTCGTCAAGGAGGTGCATGGCTCGGGCGGCTACGGCATGCTGATTGGCCCTGCCGCCACCAAGGCCACCATCGAGGCGTTCCGCGACAAGCTGAAGCGCGAGCCGGAAGGTTTCATCGCCCAGCCGACGCTGGCGCTCTCGACCTGCCCGACCTGCACCGAGAAGGGCCTGGCACCGCGCCATGTCGACCTCCGCCCGTTCGTGCTGACCGGCTCCAGCCAGACCACCATCGTGCCCGGCGGCTTGACCCGCGTCGCCCTGAAGGAAGGCTCGCTGGTGGTCAATTCGAGCCAGGGCGGCGGCACCAAGGACACCTGGATACTGAGTGAGTGATTTTTGTCGCAGCATGACGCGCAAGGCCTCCTTCCCCCTGAAAGGGGGAAGGTCGGGATGGGGGTCGGCCACTTGCGCCGAGCGGAGAGAAGACCCCCACCCGGCGCTGCGCGCCGACCTCCCCCTTTCAGGGTAGGGCTATCGCATATGGCCGAGGGTCGAGAGAAGGAAGTCGTTGTTCCACCTGGCTTGGAGCATTTTGTGGCTGATGCGCGCGGGGCCGGGTGTTGCCTGCAGAGCATTGATGGCCAGCTTGCGGATAAGAGCAAGATTTTCCGCAGCGTGATCCTTGCGGCTGCGGCAGGCATCCTCGTCGAACAGAACGTCGAGGACCCAGTGCAGGTTGTTCTCGATGCTCCAATGAGCGCGCACGGCCTCGAGCAGCTTTTTGGCCGACAGCAGGCGCGATGCCAGGAAGTATCGGACCGTGTGTTTGACAGCCTTGCCAGAGTTGGCGCGCCAACTGTCGATGCGACCGACTGCGGCGATGGCGGGGAAGCCGTATTGTTTCGCCAACCGAGGCGCCGGCGCGACGAGGGCCTGTCGGCGCTCGACGCGGCCGTGGGCGGTGGCTCTTCGTTGACTCGCTCGCGCGGGCTTTCGGGCTGTGTCGACCAGCGTCTTGGCGGCCTTGAACAGCCGGCCACGATTGCTCTTGATGGCCAACACGTAGTGCCCCTTTCGGTCGCGGATGGCCTGCGCGGTGTCAGGCCGGCAATGCAAGGCATCGGCGGTGACAAGAGCCCCATCCAGATCGAGCAGGGCGAGGACTTCGAGAGCCCCGGCAACCTCGTTGCGGTTGGGAGCCTTTCTCTGAGCCAGCGCCATGCGAGTGCCTGCGGCCCAGACATTGACCATATGCAGCGGCGTGGCCTGCCGACCTCGTGTGTAGGCTCCGCGCAGCGCCTTGCCGTCAATGCTGACCACCCCTTTGACGCCGAAGCTCTTGCTGAACTTGCGCAAAACCGCTTCAAGCCCCTTCGGGTCCAGAGCACGGAAGACATTGCTGAACGTATCGTGGCTCGGGATGCCGTGCTCGAGCTTCAGGAAGCGCCGCAACAGCTCCTCGCGGCCTTGGCCAAAGAACTCGAACTCGGTGCAGGTCTTGGCGCCAGCCAGCGTCGCCGCCAAGGCGATGACGAGGATCTCCACCAGATCATGTCGGGTGTTGCTAGCGCGCGGGTCCTTGAGCGGTCGAAACAGGCGCTTGAGCTTGCGCATTCAGGGCTCCCTCGGGAATCGAGAGACACCCAAAGAATCCAGTTCCAATCGCTTGGCAACACCCCGCTAGCGCCATATGCGATTCCCCTACCTTTCAGGGGGAGGTGAACTCGAAATGAGTCGCGTTTTGTGAGGAATTCTGGATGCTGTCGCGCACCGCTGAAAACCTGTTCTGGCTGGCCCGTTACGTCGAACGCGCCGAATATCTCGCGCGCACGATCGACGCCACGCTGCGCGTCACCGCGCTGCCCGCGGCCTATGTCGGCAAGACCAATGAGTGGGATTCCGCGCTGCTCACCGCCGGCGTCGGTCCGAGCTTCTACGATCACTACCAGGAGGCCAACCAGCAGAACGTCGTCGAATATCTGTCCTTCTCGTCGGAGAACCCCTCCTCGATCAAGAACTGCATCGAGGCGGCGCGGCTGAACTCGCGCTCGGTGCGAACCGCGCTGACCTCGGAAATGTGGGACACCATCAACTCGGCGTGGATCGAGTTGCAGGCGGTCTGGAGCAAGGGCGGCACCGGCAGCCGCGAGGAGCTCGCAAAATTCCTGCGCTTCGTGCAGGAGACCTCGCTGCGCTTCGACGGCTCGGCCTACCGCACCATGCTGCGCAACGACGCCTACTGGTTCTCGCGACTCGGGGTGCATCTCGAGCGCGCCGACAACACCGCGCGGATTCTCGACGTGAAGTATCACGTGCTACTGCCCGAGGAGGAGCATGTCGGCGGCCCGCTGGACTACTACCAGTGGACCTCGATCCTGCGCTCGGTGTCGGCCACAACGGCCTATCACTGGGTCTATCGGGAAACCCTGAAGCCCTGGCTGATCGCCGACCTGTTGATCCTCAACGACACGCTGCCGCGCTCGCTCGCCAGCTGCTACAGCAATCTGGTGCGCAATCTGGACCAGATCGGCGTCGCCTATGGCCGCCAGGGCGCTTCCCAGCGCCACGCCCGCGGCATCAGGAACCGGCTCGAGCACAGCCACATGGACGACATCTTCCAGCACGGCGTGCACGAATTCATCCAGGAATTCATCGCCGATAACTCAAGGCTGGGTGAGATCATCACCAAGCAGTACCTGATCTAGAGTAAAAGTCGTGAAACCGGCATCGTCCGCGGGCACTGTCTTCGAGCTCTCCCGATGGGAGAGGTAAAATACCGTTGCCGCCAGCTCCGATCTGACCTACTGGAAACGCGACATGCGCCTGCGGATTGCCCATACCACCACCTATCGCTACGAGCCGGCGGCCTCGGGCGTGATCCAGATTCTGCGGATGACGCCGGGCAGCCATGACGGCCAGTATGTCGCGGATTGGCAGATCGACGTCTCGACCGATTCCCGGCTCGACACCCATGAGGACGCCTTCGGCAACGTCACCCACGTGCTGACGCACGGTTCGATCACCGACCTCACCATCCATTGCGAAGGCCTGGTCGAGACCCAGGACACCGGCGGCGTGCTAAAGGGCAGCGACGAGCGGTTTCCGCCGAGCCTGTTCCTGCGCGCCACGCCGCTGACCGACCTCGACCCGGCGATGACGGCCTTCGTGCGCGAGCTGCGCGCCGAAGCCGGCAACGACGTGCTCGGCTTCCTGCACGCGCTGATGTCGCAGATCTACGAGCACATGACCTTCGACGAGGACCCGACCAACAGCGCCACCTCGGCCTCCGAGGCGTTCACGCTGAAGCGCGGCGTCTGCCAGGACTACGCGCATATCCTGATCGCCTGCGCGCGCGCCGGCGGCGTTCCGGCGCGGTTCGTCTCCGGCCACTTCCTGCGCTCCGACGGCATGGTCAACCAGCAGGCCGGCCATGCCTGGGCGGAGGCCTTCGTGCCCGACCTCGGCTGGGTCGGCTTCGACGCCGCCAACGGCATCTGCACCACCGACGCCCATGCCCGCGTCGCGATCGGCCTCGACTATCTCGGCGCCGCTCCGGTCCGCGGCACCCGCTATGGCGGCGGCAACGAGACGCTGACGGTCGCGGTCAAGGTCGACCAGGCCGGACGTCCCGGGCAGTGGCAGAGCCAGACGCAGTCGTAGTCCGATCTTTCCCCGTCATTCCGGGGCTCGCATAGCGAGAGCCCGGAATCCATTGTGCCGCGGGTTGTGCGGAGAAATGGATTCCGGGCTCGCGCCAAGAGGCGCGCCCCGGAATGACGGCGGTGAATTGCAGCGTGGTATGATTGCTGCCGCTTCAACCGAACCATGGGGACACATCATGGCCACCGTAAGACTGCTTTCCGACGACGAACTCTCGCCCGACGCCCGCGCCGTCTTCGACGACATTCGTGCGGCGCGGAAGTCGGACTTCATCAACAATTTCTGGCGCGCGCTCGCGCATGATCCGAAGACCCTGCGGCGGACCTGGGAAAGCATTAAGGAGGTGATGGCGCCGGGCGCGCTCGACCCGAAGGTCAAGGAGATGCTGTACGTCGCCGTATCGATCGCCCATGGCTGCAGCTACTGCATCCATTCCCACACCGCGGCCGCCCGCGCCAAGGGCATGACCGAGGCCGAGTACCAGGAAATGCTCGCGATCGTCGGCATGGCGGTCGAGACCAACCGGCTGGTCACCGCCCTCGGCGTGCCGGTGGACGAGGCGTTCCTGGTCAATGCGGCGGATACCTAGGACACGCTCTGCCTGCCCCTCTTCCCGTCATTCCGGGGCTCGCGAAGCGAGAGCCCGGAATCCATTGTGCCACCCACTATGCGAAGAATGGATTCCGGGCTCGCGCCAAGAGGCGCGCCCCGGAATGACCGCCATATCGCGGTCACTTGTCCAGCCAGACATCCTCGAAGCGCAGATTGTTGTATTGGCTGTTGTCGTGTGGGTGAAAGTTCTTCACGTAAGGCTGCCAGCAATTGCCGGCCGATGAGTGCAGGATCACCGGCCGCGCGGCGTCGTCGACCAGCAGGCGCTCGATGTCGAACACGATGGTCCGCCGCTTGTCCTTCTCGACCTCGCGCGACTGTGCGGCCAGCAATTTATCGACATCGGCATTGCAATACTGGGTGTAGTTGCGCTCCGAGTTGCAGGAATAGTTCTCGACCAGATTGCCGTCGGGATCGTCGACGCTGACGCCGGTGACGTTGAGGCCGATCGTGTAGTCCTTGCGTTGCAGCCGCGCGTACCAGCGCGGCGTGTCCAGGATTCGAGCTCGGCGACGATGTAGATCTTCTTGAGCTGGTCGGCGAGGATCACGGCCGGATCGCGATAGGTCGGCAGATTGCGGGTCTGGATCTTGATCGACAGCGGCTTGGCGTCGCTGTAGCCGACCTTCTGCATGATCGCCTGCGCGTCCGCAAGGTTCTTCTCGGTATCCGGGCCGTAGCCCATCAGCGTCGACAGGATCTCCGGCGGCATGCCCCATTCGCCTTCGGGCCTGGCCTGCATCGCCCCGCCGAGCCGCCCGCTGCCCTCGAACAGAATGCTATTGAAGGCCTTGCGATCGAGAGCCAGCGACATCGCCTTGCGGATCTCGGGATTGTCGAACGGCGGATTGACGCGATGGACCAGCAGATTGATCTGCAGATTGGTCGACGTCATCTCGCAGATCGCGTTCGGCGCCCGCGCCTTGACGTCCTTCATCAGGGGGATGCTGACGTCGGACGGAAAGGTGATGTCATAGTCGCCGGTCGCGAACGCCAGCATGCGCGTGGCACGGCTGTCGATCGAGCGCACCGTGATCTCGTCGAGATACGGCCGGTCCTTCTTGAAGTAGTCGGGGTTGCGGACGAGACGGATCGAATCGCCGCGCCGGAACTCGACGAATTTGAACGGCCCGGTGCCGACCGGTTTGGTGCGCATGACCTGCTGCGGCACGTGGCAGGGATAGACCACCGAGAAGGCGCTGGCGAGCAATGCAAGCAGCCCGGGCTGCGGCTCGGTCAGTTCGAAGGTCGCTTCATCGTCTCCGTTAACGCTGACATCCTTGAGCTTCGAGTACCAGACCTTGCGCGGATTGCGCTTGAAGTCCTGAGTCTCGCTCTTGCCGATCAGCATCCGCCAAGTGCATTGGACGTCCTTGGCGGTGAACGGCTGGTCGTCATGCCACTTCACGCCGTGATGCAGCTTGAAGGTGAGCTTTGTGTTGCTCGAATCCCATGACCAGCTTTCGGCGAGGTCGGGGATCACGGTGTCGATGCTCTCGTGGACCCTGGCCGGATCGAACACCACAAGGTTGTTGAACACCGCCGCGAACGGCATCACCGAGGCGATGGTGGATTCCTCGAGCAGCGAGGTCGAGGGCGGATTGTCGTTGTGATAGAGCCGCAGCATACCGCCCTTCTTCTGCGCCAATGCCGGGCTCGCGGCCGCGATGCCCAACGCCATGACAAATGCAGACAATTTGAGCGACATTCTCGCCTCCCGGAATTTCTTGTTGTTGTCGGCTCCAAGCAGTCGAGCACAACGCCTTGCGCGCCGCAACGACAGCAATCTCCCCTGATTGCCGGATGCATTCAACGCAGGGCACACACCGACCGCCGCGCCCCCGTAATCGCACGGCCCCGGTCCGCGATGAACCTGCCCGGCGTCCGCCTCCACTAATGGATGGTCAACTCATGGCACGGCTCATCCGATGACTGGCTCTGTTGCACAATCCCGCCGGCTTGGAATGATCGGCAGCATCGTCGGCCTGCTGGCCCTGATCGCGGCGGTGCTGCCGCACTGGGCCCTGCCGTTGCTTGACCCGCCCCCGCCGATCGACCAGGTGGTCGTCGACACCGGGCACCGGATCAAGGATCGCCTGCTCGCCCACAGGAACGGCGTCGAGTACCAGGCGCCGCAGCGCGAGACATCGATCGGAGACCGCCTGCGCAGCGGATCCTCGCTGGCGGCGATCTCGCTCGGCCTGCTCGCGATCGCCCTCTCCGTGTTTGCGCTGATCTTCCGTGAGGAGAAGCTGCTTGCCGCCACGTCGGCCACGCTCGGCGTCGGTGCGATCGCGGTCGAGATTTCCATCGTCCTGATCGGCGTATTGGTCGTTATCGCGATCATCTATGCCGTGATGGATCACATCGACCTGTTCTGAGCCGACGCGCTCGCTGTCCCATTGGAAGCCCTGGCAGCACGGCGGACGCCCTTCGCCGCCGCACCTTGCGGCGACCGGCTCCCCAACCGAAAATTCCTTCGATTTCGACCTATTCTTCGCATCCCCCGTCACGGCCCGTCACGGGGAATTGGGGTTGGATGCATCCTCGAAATTGGCTACTAGTTTCCCGCCGATAAACTCGGATCGTTTGAGGGCTGGAAATGACCTATTGTTGCGGGATTCTGGTGCGCGACGGCCTCGTCATGATCGCCGATACCCGCACCAATGCCGGCCTCGACAACGTCTCGACCTTCCGCAAGCTGCACATCTTCGAAAAGCCCGGCGAACGCATCATGGCGATCGCCAGCGCCGGCAATCTGGCGATCAGCCAGTCGGTGCTGTCGACCCTGACCGAAGGCATGGAAAATCCGGACACCGGCGAACTCGAGACCCTGATGAACGCGCCGACCATGTTCCAGGCGGCGCAACGAATCGGCCGCGCCATCCGCTCGGTGCATGCCACCGAGGGCGACGCGCTGCGCTCGGAGGACATCTCCTTCGACGTCTCGTTCCTGTTCGGCGGTCAGATCCAGGGCTCGCGGATGCGCCTGTTCATGGTCTACACCGCGGGCAACTTCATCGAATGCACCACCGACACGCCCTACTTGCAGATCGGCGAGCACAAATACGGCAAGCCGGTGCTCGACCGCGCCATGCATTACGACGTCGAGCTCTACGAGGCGCTCAAGACGGGACTGATCTCGATGGATTCGACGATGCGGTCGAATCTGGGCGTCGGCCTGCCGATCGATGTGCTGGTGGTGCGCACTGACGCCTGCGTCGCCGACCTCAACCATCGCATCGAGGCCGGCGAGCCCTATTTCCACGATCTGCGCTCGCGCTGGTCGGCAGCGCTGCGCGCCGCGCACCAGAACATTCCACGCCCGCCCTACAAGAACGAAACCGAAGCAAAAACCAAGTAAGAGGAAACTCGGAGATGACTGAGGCAACCCGCAAGATCGCGCTCGTGACAGGCGCCGGCACCGGCGTCGGCCGCGCCGCGTCGCTCGCTCTGATGGACAAGGACTACACGGTGGTGCTGGTCGGGCGCCGCCTGGAGATGCTGGAGGAGACCGCCAAGCTCGGCCCCGCCGGCAAGAGCCTGTGCGTCACCGCCGACATGGCCAATCCGGCCGCGATCGCAGCCCTGTTCGACAAGGTGAAGGCGACCTACGGCCGGCTCGACGTGCTGTTCAACAATGCCGGCATGGGCGCGCCGCCGGTGCATTTCGAAGACCTGCCGCTCGAGCAGTGGCAGGCCGTGGTCAACACCAACCTCACCGCGCCGTTCCTGTGCACCCAGCATGCCTTCCGCATCATGAAGGACCAGACCCCGCGCGGCGGCCGCATCATCAACAACGGCTCGATCTCGGCGCATGCGCCGCGGCCGTTCTCGGCGGCCTACACCTCGACCAAGCACGCCATCACCGGCCTGACCAGGGCCTCCAACCTCGACGGCCGGATGTACGACATCGCGGTCGGCCAGATCGATATCGGCAACGCCGCGACCCCGATGACCGATCGCATGGTCAACGGTCCCGGCGTGCTGCAGCCGGACGGCACCACCAAGCAGGAGCCGCGCATGGACGCGAAGGCGGTCGGCGATGCCGTCGCCTACATGGCCGGCCTGCCGCTCGACGCCAACGTGCTGTTCATGACGGTGATGGCGACCAAGATGCCGTTCGTCGGCCGGGGCTAAGCCACCGCCACTCCGTCATTGCGAGCCAACGGGTCGCGCGTACGCACGCCCGATGACAGGCTCCGCGAAGCAATCCATCGATCCTCTCGGGGATAGATGGATTGCTTCGTCGCTTCGCGCCTCGCAATGACGGGTGGCGAGAGCTCTCCCCTACTCCACCTTCTCCACAGGCGCGCGGTCAAAACATGGAAAACAACCCCATGCAAAGGAGCCGGCGGCTGCCGGCGCCCGACAAGGCCCCTTGACACGTCGGGCAACTCAGCAGTATTTTTCCATTATTCCGAAATCGTGCGTCTGCTGGGCGAGGTAAGGCGCCCTACTCCAGCTTCTCGACATCCCGCAGCGTCGGGAACAGCTTCATCCAGAGCAGCGCCACTGCGACCGTCGCAACGCCGCCGAGCACCGCCGAGGGCACGGCGCCGAGCAAAGCGGCGGTGACGCCGCTCTCGAATTGACCGAGCTGGTTCGAGGCGTTGATGAACAGGAAATTGACCGCGCCGACGCGGCCGCGCATCTCGTCGGGGGTGGCGAGCTGCACCAGCGAGAAGCGGATCACGACGCTGATCGTGTCGGCAGCGCCGAGCACCGCGAGCGCCAGCGCCGACAGCCACATCCAGTGCGACAGCGCGAACACCACGGTGGCGACGCCGAACACGATTACCGCCTGGAACATGCGTAATCCGACGCGGCGGTTGATGGTGTGCCGCGCCAGCACCATCGTCATCAAGAGCGCGCCGACCGCGGGCGCGGCGCGCAGGATGCCGAGCCCGAGTGGGCCAGCCTGCAGGATGTCGCGGGCATAGATCGGCAGCAGCGCGGTGACGCCGCCGAACAGCACGGCGAACAGATCGAGCGAGATGGTGCCGAGGATCGCCGGATTGCTGCGCACGAAGCTGACGCCGGCAAACAGATCGTCCGACGATCCGCCGTTCTTCACCGGTGCCTGCTGCAAGCGGCCGATGCCGCTCGTGAGCAGCGCGCCGAACAGCCAGAACAGCATCATGATGCCGTAGGGCGCGCTCGGCATCAGCGCATAGGCGAAGCCGCCGAGCGCAGGGCCGGTGATGGTCGCGACCTGGGCTGCGCCGCTCGAGATCGCGGTCGCCCGCTGCAACGAGCCCTGCGGCGCGATCAAAGGCAGCAGCGCGGCGGTCGCCGGGCTCTCGAACGCGCCGGCGATGCCGAGCACGAAGGTTGCAACGAAGATCTGGATCTCGGAGATGGTGCCGGCAAATGTGCTTCCGGCGAGAAACAACGCGGTCAGCGCCTCCGCGACCTGGCAGGCCTGCACCACGCGCTTGCGCTCGAAGCGGTCGGCGGCGTGACCGGCGACGAACACCAGCAGCGCCGTCGGCAGGAACTGCACCAGGCCGACCATGCCGAGGTCGAACGCGCTGCCGGTCAGATCATAGATCTGCCAGCCGATCGCCACCGCGCCGATCTGGCTGGAGAAGCGTGACAGGCTGCGCGACGACAGGAAGAACAGGAAAGCTCTGTGGCCGAGCAGATCGCGGGCGCCGGCCGGCGTGGCGGAGGACATGGATGATTGCGTGGCCGAGCGCCTGCAACTTGTCAATGGCGGGAACGAGAACGCGCAACAGCATTGCGCTGCGCGAAGCCCCTGCCCATAATCGCGCGCGGGTTCTTGGGGGCGTGATGCTGCAGTTGCAATCGGCGTTCGGCGTAGTGGCGTTGCTCGTGATCGCCTGGGCGTTGAGCGAGAATCGCGGGATGGTATCGCTGCGGCAGGCGGCGATCGGGCTTCTCGTCACCATCGTCACCGCACTGGTGCTGATCAAGGTGCCGCTGGTGACGCAGGCGTTCGGCGCGATCAACGATGCGGTCGGCACCATTGCCGCGGCGACGCGCGCCGGCACCGCCTTCGTGTTCGGCTATGTCGGCGGCGGCCCGGCGCCGTTCGACCCCAAGGAGCCCGGCTCGGATTTCATCCTCGCCTTCCAGGCGCTGCCGATCGTGCTGGTCATGAGCGTGCTGACCACGCTGCTGTTCTATTGGCGGGTGCTGCCGCCGGTGGTGCGCGGCATGGCCTGGATCCTGGAGCGCACGCTCGGCGTCGGCGGCGCGGTCGGGCTCTCGACCGCGGCCAATATCTTCCTCGGCATGGTAGAAGCCCCGCTGTTCATCCGGCCCTATCTGGCGCAGCTCAGCCGCAGCGAATTGTTTCTGGTGATGACCGGCGGCATGGCCGGGATCGCCGGCACGGTGCTGGTGCTGTACGCCACGCTGCTGGCGCCGCTGATCCCCGATGCCGCCGCGCATTTCGTCATCGCCTCGGTGCTCGGCGCGCCGGCCGCCATCCTGGTCAGCCTGATCATGGTGCCGGAGACGACGGACAAGCGCACCGGCGGGTCGCTCGACGATCCCGATGTCCAGGTGTCCTCGACGATGGACGCGATCGTGAAAGGCACGGCCGCCGGGCTCGAGCTGCTGATGAACATCATCGCGATGCTGCTGGTGCTGGTCGCGCTGGTCTATCTCGCCAACAAGATCATCGGCCTGCTGCCGGAAATCGGCGGCGCGAAAATCTCGTTGCAGCGACTGCTCGGCTACGTGATGGCGCCGGTGTGCTGGCTGATGGGCCTGCCGTGGCCGCAGGCGATCACGGCGGGAAGCCTGATGGGCACCAAGACCGTGCTGAACGAGCTGATCGCCTATGTCGATCTGTCGAAGCTCGGCCCCGACGCGCTCGATCCGCGCTCGCGGCTGATCATGCTCTATGCGATGTGCGGCTTTGCGAACTTCGCGAGTCTCGGCATCATGATCGGCGGCCTCGGCATCATGGAGCCCGGACGGCGCGACGAGATCAATGCGCTCGGGCTGAAGTCGATCGTCTCGGGCACGCTGACGACCTGCCTGATGGGCGCGATCGTGGGGGCGATGACGTAGGCGGTAGCCCGGACGGAGCCAACGGGTCGCACGAACGCGCGCCCGATGACAGGCTCCGCGCAATCCGGGCCGTGCGAGTCGTGAGCGCGAGTCCCGGATTTCGCTGCGCTCCATCCGGGCTACGACACTAACGGCTGGCGTGATCCGCTCCACCCGCCTCCTTGATGAAGGCGAGCAGGCGCGCGCCGAGCCGATCCGGCTGCTCCTGCTGGATCCAGTGACCGGCGCCGTCGATCAGTTCGATGCCACCCATCCGCGTCGTCGCCTTGGTCTTCATCAGATCGAGCGCTCCCGGCGCCGCGTAGGTGCCCCAATCGCTCGTCCCGCCGATGAACAGCGACGGGACATCGATCGTCTTGCCCGAAAACAGGCGCAACTCAGCGTTCAGGTCAGGATCGGAAAAGACACGATAGGCCATCAGGGCGCCTTGAAACCCGGTGCGGCCGTACTCCTCGGCGTACACGCCAAGCTCCGGCTCGGTAAGCCATTTGCAGGCCGAGACCTCGGCAGCCGAAGGTTGGAATGGAGCGACGGTCCGGGACATCGTCTTGCCGAGATCCATCACATAATAGGTCGGCATCTGTGCAAGTTCAGTGGCGGTTGGCGCCTTCAACGGATGCGGCTTGTTTCCCGGCCAGTCAGCGCTCTTGACGTGGAAGAATGCACGAAGAAACGCGTGTAGACCTTGAGGCGGGTGCCACATGTCATCATTGGCCTGCCGCGTGCTCAGATATTGCTGATAATGCTGTCTCGGCGGATCGAGCGCCGCGAGCGCGGCCGCCAGCTTTTGATTTGCAGTGTTCGGTTGAACGGCCGATGGCGCGCTGTCCGCAATGTCGAACGGAAACGCCGGCGGACCGGGGAACGGTGCGCTCATCAGCACCACCGAGGGAAAGACGTCAGGTCGGGCGAGCGCACAATAGGCCGCCACGGGCGAGCCGAAGTCGTGCCCGACGAGCATTGCCGTACGCCGATATCCCAACGCCGAAACCAATCCGAGGGCGTCACGCGTCATGTTCAAGAGGCTGAACGGCCCGAGCGGGGCGTCACAGCCGTTCACCCAGCCGGTGGTGCGGCCGAAACCGCGCTGGTCGGGCGCCACGACGTGGTAGCCGGCATCAGCCAGAATCGGGATCAGGTGCCGCCAGCCGTAAGCCAAATCCGGAAAGCCGTGCAGGAGCAGCGCGAGCGGCCGGCCGGGGCTTTCGTAACCGGCCTCGAGAAGATGGACATCGAGGCCATTGACCCCATGGATCATGCGCGAGCGGACGCCCTTGGGAAGCGTTCCCTCGCCGTAGGTCGATTGGGTCAAGTCAGCTCCTCCTATGGGGTTTGCGCGGGCCGGTCGAAGCGAAGCCGCAACCAGGCCGGCCGCCCCCATCGCCAAAACGGCTCGTCGGGACGTTTCGTGGCTTGGGATTTGGTCGAACAGCATCGCGAGCCGCTTTCTATGGTGATCGCCATAGTATGGCGGTCACCATAGCGACGTCAAGCGAAACGGCTTATCTTCGCGGCATGCCACGTAAGACTGACGCCCGCGCGCGCGCGATTGCCACGGCCGAACGGCTGTTTCGCATCCAGGGCTACACCGCGACTGGATTGACCCAGATCATTGAAGAGAGCGGTGCGCCCAAGGGGTCGTTCTACTTCCACTTTCCGCGCGGCAAGGCGCAGCTCGCGGAAGAAGCCATCGATCATTACGTCGCGAGCAGAATGACCGTATTGCGGGACATCTCGGCGAACACGGCGGGCGATGCCCTGAAGTTTGTTCGTGAGATTTTCGGCACATTCGCTGCCGAAATGGTCGCCGCTGATTTCCAGTATGGATGTCTGATGCAAAATCTGGCGAATGAGCTGCCCGCGCTCGACCCTGAGCTGACCAAACGGGTGGCGCGCGGATTTGTCGATTCAACCGCGATCATCGCGGAGCATTTCAGGGGGTGCGGTTTCACTGCCGCGCGCGCATCCTCAACCGCAGCCGCATTGGTGGCCGCCCTCGAAGGCGCGCGAACCATCGCCCGCCTGGAACGCACGCCGGCAATCTTCGAGGCGCTGGCGGAGGTCAGTGTCGAGAGGCTGTGAGTGCCCCCGGGAGTGTCTCGCTGCGGGGACGAGTCCCCGGATTTCGCTGCGCTACATCCGGGCTACGAAGCGGACGTTGTTTGCTCCCCGTCATTCCGGGGCTCGCGCAGCGAGAGCCCGGAATCCATTGCGCCGCGGGTTATGCCGATGGATGGATTCCGGGCTCGCGCTGCGCGCGCCCCGGAATGACGACGGCGAGAGCTACGCCTTCAACTCCACCGTCTTGAACTCGGCCGGCAGGATCACTTCCAGCAGTTCGACGTCGTCGGAATAGTCCAGGATCATATGCTTGATGCGTGGCGGCTGGGTCCAGGCGCTGCCTTGTTGCATCAGCGTCTCGCCCTCGCCTTCCATGTAGGTCTTCACCCAGCCCTTGAGCACATAGACCATCTGGAAGTCGACATCGTGGAAGTGCAGCTTCGACACTTCATCCGGGTTGCACGGTCCCTGCAACCGGATGACATGCGCCTGCGCGAGGCCATGCGAGGCAGCAGCGATGCCGAGGTCGCGGTATTTGGCGTAGGCGCGCAAGCCGTCGGCCTTGAAATCTTCTTCGCGGTGATGGCTGATCGCGACGCGCTGCTTCGGTCGTGCCTTGCTCGCCGATTTCGGCGTGCTCTTCTTCGCCGCCGAGACGCGGCCGCCCTTGGACTTGATGGTCTTGCGCGCGGATGACTTTTTGGCGTCGGCGCCAAGCCCGGTCCATTTCTTCTTCACCGCGGTCTTGGCCGCGGATCTCGATGCCGTCTTCTTGGCCATTGTTCGCCTCCCGTCTTTTCTGACGACCGGAGGCTAACACAAGTCACGCAACGTAGGGTGGGCAAAGGCGCGTGAGCGCCATGCCACCATTCCAGGCGTGCTCGCGATGGTGGGCACGCTGTCGCTTTGCCCACCCTACAATCCCCAGCTACTGATCGATCTTCAGTGCAGCCGGAACACCCCGTCGACTGAGCGCAGTTCGGCCGGCTTGACCAGCTTGGAATGCGCCACCGTCACCGAGAACAGCGGGCCCTCGAGCTTCTGCTGCCAGAAAGAGAGGAAATCCTGCAGCGCCGGAAATTTCGGAAATAGGTCGTAGTTCTGCCAGACATAGGTCTGCAGCAACGAGGGGTGATCCGGCATCCGATAAAGGATTTGCGCCGTCGTCAGCCCATACCCCACCAACTGCTTCCGGAAATCGTCGGAAACAACCCCACCAACTCGCGAGACCATGCCAACCTCCTGTGACGGAGCGCATTCACATGGTGGCCGACCTTCCCCGCCGGACCACCGGCCATGGATGCGCTCACATGAGAGAAATGTGACGCACGCGACTAACCCATCTCAAGCCCAAATGTTTAATAGGTTGTTGAAATTTCTTGCGTTAGCAGCAACTTACCGCAACTGCTAATAGCAGCGGCACCGTTCGGGCCGGCATTAAGGATGCCGAAATGATCCTGGCAGCGACCATCTGCGAGTGCCAATTTTTCTGCTAGAGGCTCTTGCCCGCCGCCAAGGCTTGGCCTATGTCCTGCGCAGCCAGTCTGGCACTCGCTGGGCTGGACTGCTAACACTCCAAAAATCTACAGCATCTGCAAATGTTTAGGAGGACTGCATGAAATTCCGTCCGCTTCACGACCGCGTCGTGGTCAAGCGCATCGACGCCGAAGAGAAGACCGCTGGCGGCATCATCATTCCGGACAGTGCCAAGGAAAAGCCCTACCAGGGCGAAGTCGTCGCCGTTGGACCCGGTGGCCGCGACGAGACTGGCAAGCTGACCCCCATCGACGTCAAGGTCGGCGATCGCGTCCTGTTCGGCAAGTGGTCGGGCACCGAGGTCAAGATCGACGGCGAAGACCTGCTGATCATGAAGGAAAGCGACATCATGGGCGTGCTCGACGTCCCCGCTTCCAAGAAGAAGGCGGCCTAAGCGCCCCCCTCCCTCCCAGATCAAATCTCTCAAGGAAAAACTCAGATGGCAGCTAAAGAAGTCAAATTCTCCGTCGAGGCGCGCGACAAGATGCTGCGCGGCGTCGACGTTCTCGCCAACGCGGTGAAGGTCACGCTCGGTCCGAAGGGCCGCAACGTGGTGCTCGAGAAGTCGTTCGGCGCTCCCCGCATCACCAAGGACGGCGTCACCGTCGCCAAGGAGATCGAGCTCGAGGACAAGTTCGAGAACATGGGCGCCCAGATGGTGCGCGAAGTCGCCTCCAAGTCCGCTGACGCGGCCGGCGACGGCACCACCACGGCGACCGTGCTTGCCCAGGCGATCGTGAAGGAAGGCGCCAAGTCGGTCGCCGCCGGCATGAACCCGATGGACCTGAAGCGCGGTATCGACCTCGCGGTCGAAGCCGTCGTCGAGGACCTCCAGAAGAACTCCAAGAAGGTCACCTCGAACGAGGAGATCGCCCAGGTCGGCACCATCTCCGCCAACGGCGACGCCGAGATCGGCAAGTTCCTCGCCGACGCGATGAAGAAGGTCGGCAACGAGGGCGTGATCACGGTCGAGGAAGCCAAGTCGCTCGAGACCGAGCTCGACGTCGTCGAGGGCATGCAGTTCGACCGCGGCTACATCTCGCCCTACTTCGTCACCAACGCCGACAAGATGCGCGTCGAGATGGACGACGCCTACATCCTCATCAACGAGAAGAAGCTCTCCTCGCTGAACGAGCTGCTGCCGCTGCTCGAGGCCGTGGTGCAGACCGGCAAGCCGCTGGTCATCGTCGCTGAAGACGTCGAAGGCGAAGCGCTTGCCACCCTCGTCGTCAACCGCCTGCGTGGCGGCCTGAAGGTCGCGGCCGTCAAGGCTCCGGGCTTCGGCGATCGCCGCAAGGCCATGCTGCAGGACATCGCGATCCTGACCGGCGGCCAGGCCATCTCGGAAGACCTCGGCATCAAGCTCGAGAACGTCACGCTGCAGATGCTCGGTCGCGCCAAGAAGGTGATGATCGACAAGGAGAACACCACGATCGTCAACGGCGCCGGCAAGAAGGCCGACATCGACGCTCGCGTTGCCCAGATCAAGGCGCAGATCGAGGAGACCACCTCGGACTACGACCGTGAGAAGCTGCAGGAGCGTCTCGCCAAGCTCGCGGGCGGCGTCGCGGTGATCCGCGTCGGCGGCGCGACCGAAGTCGAGGTGAAGGAGCGCAAGGATCGCGTTGATGACGCGATGCATGCGACCCGTGCGGCTGTCGAGGAAGGCATCGTCCCGGGTGGCGGCGTCGCCCTGCTCCGTGCCTCCGAGCAGCTCAAGGGTCTGCGTACCAAGAACGACGACCAGAAGACCGGCGTCGAGATCGTGCGCAAGGCGCTGTCGGCTCCGGCTCGCCAGATCGCGATCAACGCCGGTGAAGACGGCTCCGTCATCGTCGGCAAGATCCTGGAGAACAAGGCCTACAATCACGGCTTCGACTCCCAGACCGGCGAATACGCCGACCTCGTCAAGAAGGGCATCATCGACCCGACCAAGGTCGTGCGTACCGCGATCCAGAACGCTGCCTCGGTTGCCGCGCTCCTGATCACCACGGAAGCGATGGTTGCCGAGCTGCCGAAGAAGAACGCCGGCGGCCCCGCGATGCCTCCGGGCGGCGGCATGGGCGGCATGGACTTCTAAGGTCCGGCCACTCAAGGCAAGTTGCGAAATGCGAAACCCCGGCAGCGATGCCGGGGTTTTTGTTTTTGAGGGGAGTAACAGTCCCTGTTGCCTTACCCCCGGAGCCGGGCAAAACTCCCTCGTCATTCCGGGGCGGCGCACAGCGCCGAGCCCGGAATCCATTCCCCAGCTTGCTCATGGCCTATTACGTCTATCTCCTCGCTAGCGATAAATACGGTACGCTCTATCTCGGCGTGACGAACGACGTCGTTCGTCGCATCCATGAGCATAAGAGCAAGGCAGTTGCCGGCTTCACGAAACGATACGCCGTCGACAAGCTCGTCTGGTTCGAAATCTATGATGATGCGCTGACGGCGATTGCGCGCGAGAAGGAGCTGAAGAGGTGGCGCGAGATTGGAAGATCAGATTGATTGAAGAGAAGAACCCGCAGTGGATCGATTTGTATCCTGAGATCGCCGCCGGACATATTGGATGAATGGATTCCGGGCTCGCGCTGCGCGCGCCCCGGAATGACGAGACCGAAGGGCCGCCCGTGGGCGGCCCTTCTTGTTACGCGCTCTCGGGCGCCTTGAGGCGGACCAGCTTGGTCAGCAGCGCATCGAGGCCGTGGCCATCGCCGGCATGCAGGTCGATGCGGCCGACCTTCTCGACCAGCCGCTCGAGCGACTCCAGCTCCTTGAGCCGCAGCAGCAGAGGATTCTCCTCCATCAGCTTGGCGGTGTTCAGGAGCGAACGCGTCGCCGCGGTCTCCTCCTGCCGGCGGATCAGGTTGGCCTTCGCCACCCGCTCCGCCTCCACCACCTTGTTGACCAGCTCGCGGATCTCGCCGGGCAGGATCACGTCCTTGACGCCGAGCTCGGTGACCTCGACGCCGGACTCCGCGACACGCCCGCGGACGTAGTCACGAAGCCCCTCGTCGAGCGCGGTCTTCGCAGACAGCACCTCGTCCAGCGTGCGGCCGGCCACCGCCTCGCGGATCGCGAACTGCACCAGGCGATACAGCCACGCATCCACGTCGGGCACCGTTGCCACGACCCGCTCGGGATCGACGATCCGGCGGAACGCGGTCAGCGTCACGCGCAGCGCGATGCGGTCCTTGGTCAGCATCTCCTGCGCCGTGATCTCGATCGCCTGGGGACGCAGGTCGAGGCGCTTGACCTCGATCTTGCGGCCCGCGATCCAGAACGCGTGCCGGCCGGGCGCGAGCCGCTCGACGAGCTTGCCCTCGACGTTGAGCAGACCGGCCTCGTGGTTCTCGACCACCGCCTCGGTGATGACGCCGGCCCGGTTGGGCTGGATCATCGCAAGATGACGTGCCGTGACCCTGATATCATCCGCCACGTCGATGCGCTCGACCTCGACCGACGTCGCGACCTTCCAGTACACGCGCGTCTGCCAGGGCGTCATCAGCTGAACCGGACGGCCGTCGAGGCTAACGATCGCGATCTCGTTCGCACGGGTCTCGATCGCCTCGAACAGCTCGTCGGCCAGATCGGGCCGCGCGGCCTTGATCACCGCATAGCGATCCGCGGGGAATTCGCTTCGCACGACGCCGAACAGCTCGGCCTTGAGCTCATGCAGGGGATCGAACAGGCGGTGACGTCCGGGACCGAGCACTTGCGTCAGCCGGCCGTCACGCGTCAGCAACGCGCGCTCGCCATCCTTCACCGTCAACTTGGTCGTCAAGATATGCCAGGTCATTGGCACGCCTCCAGTGTTGCGCTCAGGCCCATGGGCCGGAGAGCGGGTTTCAGTTTTGCAAAGGACGTGAGGACGCGAACGCGGCTTCCTGTCAGCCAAGCGGGCCGTGGCTTGAGCTTGCGCGATGATGGGCGCACGCGCGCGTTCGCGCGACTGACGTCGCGCGGCCGAGCGGAGCCACCCGGCATCGGCGCAAGCGGTATCCACCGCGGCGCAAAGCCGGTCTCACAGTGTCGATGTTCGGACGAAGAGCCTTGCGGCAGGACGGCCGGACTGCGACTGAAGCGCGCGTCCGGTCCCCTTCAGAGGTATCAGCTTTTCAGGCTGAACGGAGCGCTTGGAGCGGGAATTGAACCCGCGACATGATGATTCGTAGTCACCTGCTCTACCTAACTGAGCTATCCTTTGAGAGAAGATCGGATTCGAACCGGTACCTTCGGGGTTTCAGCCCCGACGCTCGCCCATGAGCTTCATTCTCGTATCTTCATTTCGGCGGAACACGACACCGCAGAGCGGCACGCGCCAGTCGGGATCTCAGCGAGCCCGAACCCATGGCCGAAGCGAAGGAGCGGGCTAATAGACGAAGCACGTCCGGGTTGCAAGAGGGCAGCGCGTGATTTTTTCGTGGCGAACAGCGGGTGGCGCGCCTCCGACCGCGCTCACCTCGTCATTCCGGGGCGTGCGAAGCACGAGCCCGGAATCCATTCTTCAGCGAAACGTGCGGCCCGATGGATTCCGGGCTCTCGCTTCGCGAGCCCCGGAATGACAAAGAGCGGATGGGCGACTCCGCCGCCACCTCACCCGCTGCGCGCGACGTCCTGAAAGCAGCCGCGCAGCCAGTCGATGGTGATGCGGGTCGCCGCGTCGCGCTTGAGATGGCTTTGCACCAGGAGCCAGACGTCGCGCCGCTTCGCCAGCAGCGTGGCGCGCAGCCGGCGATCGGTCCGCAGGTCGACACAACTATGCTCCGGCAGCACGCCAACCGCGTGATGCGACTGGATCAATTTGTGAATGATGCGGACATTGTCGGTGACGCAGCGCGCGCGAAGCCGCTTGGCGCGCAGGAACTGCATCTCCGGTATGGCGCCGAGCTCATCGGGATAGGCACACGTCACCGGCTCGCCCGCCGTCGCCGCGACAGGCTCGAAGAAATACAGCCTGACCTCGGCGAGCTTCGAGATCGCAAAGTCGCCCTTGTCGGGCTTGCGCAGCCGGATCGCGAGATCGGCTTCCCAGCGCGAGAATTTGACATTGTCGCTCGACGTCAGGAATTGCAGCGTCAGCCCGGGATTGGCGCGCAGCAGGGTGCTGGTGCGCGGCGCCAGCACTTCTTCGGCGATCGCGTTGGTGGAGGCGATGCGCAGCCGGCCGACCGGACCGGGCAGGCTTTCGCCGATGCGGCCGATCTCCTCGGCATGCGCGGCCATCGCCTGGATGTGCGCGAGCACCACGTCGCATTGCCGGGTCGGCCTGCGGACGCCGTCGGCCGCCTCGAACAGCCGCAGTCCGAGCGCGCGTTCGATCCGCGCCAGGCGGCGGCCGACCGTGGTCTCGTCGATCCGCAGCCGCGCGCTGGCGCCGGCATAGGTGCCCTCGTCCCTGACGGCCGCGATGATGCGGAGGTCGTCCCAGTTCATGGCGTCAGGCTACATCGCACGGGGCCTACCTGCAATAACGCAGCCACGGGCTGCAATATCCCTGCATAACGGCAGGCCGCTGCACGGCTATATTTTCGCAACACAGATCCGCTGGAGACCTCAGGACCATGACCACAGCCCAAACGCTGATGCAGCTCGCCGGCATCGACCTCACCCCGCCCCGCCTCGGCGATGCCTGCCTGGTGCTGATCGACATCCAGAACGAATATCTCGCCGGCCCCCTCGCTTTACCCGACGCCAATAACGCGATTGCGCGCGCCACCGCGTTGCTCAACCGCGCGCGGGAAAGCGGCGCCAGGATCATCCACATCGCGCACAAGGGGGCGCCGGGCAGCCTGTTCGATCGCAGCGCGGAGCGTGGCGCGATCGTCGCACCGCTTAAGCCGCGGCCCGGCGAGTCCGTGATCGAGAAGCAATTGCCGAACGCATTCGCCGGCACCGAGCTGAACGCGCAGCTTGTTGCGACCGGCCGCAAGGAGCTGGTGCTGGCCGGCTTCATGACCCATATGTGCGTCAGCTCGACCGCACGCGCCGCGCTCGATCTCGGCTTCCGCACCACCATCGACGCCGACAGCTGCGCCACCCGCGACCTGCCCGACGGCAAAGGCGGCACGATCGCCGCAAAGCTCATCCACGACGTGGCGCTCGCCGAACTGTCCGATCGCTTCGCGATCATCGCCCGCGGCAACGCCCTCGCCTGAGAGACATCGCCATGCTCCAGCTCTATTTCTCGCCGATGGCCTGCTCGCTGGCCAGCCGGATCGCGCTGATGGAAGCCGGAATCGAGGCGCGCTACCACCTCGTCCAGCTCTGGACCAAGAAGGTGGTGGAGGACGATGGCGACTTCAGCGCGGTCGCACCGAAGGGCGCGGTACCGGTGCTGGTGCTCGAGAACGGCGAGCGCCTGACCGAGAGCGCGGCGGTGCTGCAATACATTGCGGACCTCAAGCCCGAGCTCGGCCTGGCACCGCAACCGGGCGATCCGGACCGCTATCGGTTGCAGGAATGGCTGAGCTTCATCGGCACCGAGATCCACAAGGGCTTTCTGTTCCCGACCTTCTGGTACAAGGACGACGCATCGCTTGCCAAACCGCGCGCCAGGATCGGCCAGACCTTGTCGGTGCCGTCAGCGCATCTCGCGCAGCGCGAATTCCTGGTCGGCGACCGCTTCACGGTCGCCGACGCGCACCTCGCCTGGGCCCTGCTGTTGCTTCGCGCCGCCGGTGTCGACGTCGCGCAATGGCCGTCACTGGCAGCCTATCTCTCGCGCATCCAGGCGCGGCCGCAGGTCAAGGCCGCGGTTGGCACCGAGACGCAATTGTGGAAATCGCTCGCAGCGTGAACGAGGCGAGCGTCGTTCGACGCTATTGAAACGCAACCTCGGCGAAGCTGCGCAGCTTGCGCGAATGCAGGCGTTCGGACTCCTGCTGCTTCAATCGCTCCAGCGCCTTCAGGCCGATCTGGAGATGCTGGCCGACGCGCTGGCGATAGAACTCGCTCGCCATCCCCGCGAGCTTGATCTCGCCATGCAGCGGCTTGTCGGAGACACATAGTAGTGTGCCGTAGGGTACACGGAAGCGGTAGCCGTTGGCGGCGATCGCCGCCGATTCCATGTCTAGCGCGATCGAGCGCGACTGCGACATCCGCCGGATCACCTGCGGCCCGCTGATCTCCCAGTTGCGGTTGTCGACGCTGGCGACGGTGCCGGTGCGCATCAGCCGCTTGAGCTCGAAGCCCGTCAGCCCGGTCACCTCGCCGACCGCCTCCTCGAGCGCGACCTGCATCTCCGCGAGCGCCGGGATCGGCACCCACAGCGGCAGCTCGTGATCGAGCACGTGGTCCTCGCGCACATAGCCATGGGCCAGCACATAGTCGCCGAGCCGCTGCGTGTTGCGTAAGCCGGCGCAATGCCCGATCATCAGCCAGGCATGCGGCCGCAGCACCGCGACGTGATCGGTGATGTTGCGCGCATTGGACGGGCCGATCCCGATATTGATCAGGGTGATGCCGCGATAGCCGGGCTCGACCAGATGAAACGCCGGCATCTGCGGCACGCGCTCCGATGCGGCCCCGGTCGGGCCACCGCCTGCCAGCGCGTTGCGCGTGATCACATTGCCGGGTGCAACGAACGCCTCGAGGCCTGCCTCACCGGAGGCGAGACGCTGCAGGCTCGATTGCACGAAGGCATCGACATAGAACTGGTAGTTGGTGAAGATCACGAAATTCTGGAAGTGCTCGGGATCGGTGCCGGTGTAGTGATAGAGCCGGCGCAAGGAGTAATCGACCCGCGCCGCGCGGAACAGCGCCAACGGCTCAGGCGTCCCCGGCATCAATTCGAACGTGCCGTCGGCGATCGCATCGTCCATCGCCGCAAGATCCGGCGTATCGAAGACGTCGCGCAACGACCGCGTGAACGCCGAGCTGTCGGCGATGGTCAGCGCCGCCTCGATATTGATGTCGCGGCGATAGGCAAAATGGATCGGTATAGGCTCGCCGGACTCGCCGATCTCGACCGCCACGCCATGGTTCTTGATCAGGAGCCCGATCTGCTCGGTGAGATAGGTCCGGAAGATGTCCGGCCGGGTGATGCTGGTCTCGTGGATGCCCGGCCCCGCGACAAAGCCGTAGGCGAGTCGGGAATCGAGCCGCGCATGCGACGAGGTGGTGATGCGGACGAATGGGTAATGCGCGCGCACCCGTGTCGTGATCACGGCGCCGTTGACATAGGCTTCGAAGCGGTTGCGTAGGAAGCCGGTGTTGCGCTCGTAGATCTCTTCGAGACGGGCAACGGCGGCCGCAGCATCGGTGAACGCTTCGGTCGTGATCGGCGGTGGAGTTTCGATGGCGGACGTCGGAGACATGTTCGCTTTGCACCAGATCCGTTGCCGAGTCGGGACTCGCCCTGGATCAGTGCAGTATAGCGACAATGGCCTCCAGTTCCAGATCGGCGCCGGGAGGCCTGCGCATCGGCCGCCCTGCCTTACTGAATCCGCGCCAGCACCGCGAGGCGGCGGATGCCCTTGTTACGGTAGGCGTCGAGGAACGCGTAGTAATCCTTGAACGAGACGCAACCGTTGGAGTCACCGTTCGGGCCGAGCATGAAGGTATGTGCGAGCAGGCCGACGCGGTTGAAGATCTTGCCCTCGCCGCCGATCGGATTGAGGCGAAGCGCCGGCACGCCGTGGAACAGCGCCTCGCGCGGCTTCAGCTCGTAAATGTGTGGCGGCGTCACGCCGACCATCTTCAGATGCGAAGACCTGGGATCGTCGAGCCGGGAGCCGAGACCTGAATGTGCCTCGAGCCGGGTGCCGTCGGGCAGATACACGGTCCGGGCCGAGATGTCGTACACCGCGGTCTGGCGGTCATAGGGCGGCGAGCCGCCGAGCATCGGGTTCTGGTCCAGCGTCGAGGGGATGCTGCCGGTCACGTTGGCGTCGGCGGACGCGAAGGAGAGCAGTCCGCCGCTCGACTCGCGCTTGCCCCACAGCTTCTCGACCATGGTCTGCCGCTCGCTCGAGGCGATCGACATCACCGCGGCCTTGGCGCGCGCCGCCATGTCGCGAACGCCGCCGGATTTCGCGGCCTGCTTGGCTTCGGCCGGCTTCGCGTCAGCGCTCTTCTCAGCCCCCTTGGGCTGAACGTTGGCGGCGGGATCGTTGAGCGCCACCTGCAGATTGGTGGCGGCTTGCTTCTTCGCGGCCTCGACCGACTTCGGCGCCGGCAACGGCTTCGATGTCTCGGCGAGTTCGGCCGTGGCCACCGCCCTCGCCGCGCCAGCGGCCTGCGGTGCGGCGGCCTGCTTGATCGGGTCGATCTGCGATGCGGCATCAGCCACGACGCTGGACGCCACGCCCGCGGGCGAGGCGGCTGCAAACCGATCGTTAAACATGAGCGACGATGCCCGGGCGTCCGACTTCGCGATCTCGCTCTTCGCCGGCGCTGGCGTCAGGGACGCAAACACCTCGTTGAACGCGGGTGCCGGGCGGCTCGCGACCGCGACGGGCCGCTTCACCACCGGCGCATCGAACGACGCATTGCCGACCGACGGAAAGACGCTCGCCGCGAAAATGTTGGCGTAGACGGTCCAGGCGCAGCCAAGCACCAGCGCCGCGACGGCCGCGCTGCCAAAGAAGTGCTGCGGGAGAATTTTTCGGGAGGATTTCTTGCGGCTCGGCGCCCCAAGAACATACGCACTCGCACTCGTACCCATACGCCCGGCGCTCAAAACAGGTCCACCTTTGTCCCCACACTGGATCTGCCGAACGACATGTCGGCTCACCGTCGCGCAGGGGGCACAGACGGCCATTAAGGCGACTTTTAGTTAAATGCGACTTAACTGGATGCGATCCCCTGCAGCGCGGGAAGTGCCTGTGGCGTAGGGCTTTTTTAAGATGACATTGGACCGCCAAAACGGCTTTTTTGTCCCATGATGGGACATCGCGGCACGCGGCTCCGCCGCCGCATGCCGAGATAAATCCGAGGTAGAATTTCCTTGCCGATCGCCCCGTAATCGCACGGGGATCGAGCAAGAATCTGCTTCAGTAACTCAGCTTCGGATACCAGTCCGCGCCGCGTCCCTCGCGCGTGGTGTCGAGCAAGGTCCAGAGCGGATCCATGTCCGGCGCGCCGCGCGGGTCCTGGCCCGGATCCTTTGTGCCTGACCCCATCTCGCCGGACCAGAAATGACGGATCGTGCCGTCGTGGCGCGTGAAGACGTTATAGCCAGGCAGGTCGCTGTCATCCTTGTTGACATAGTCGCGCGTGTAGTCGCCCGATCCATCCGAATAGATCCTGTGCCGCGTCCAGCCGCGCGCCCGCTTCGCCTCGATCAATCGCGCGATCGGCGAGCGCGCCGTGAACACGAATGAGACGCGCTGCTCGATATCGGGCAGCTTCTCTTCCCATGTGCCCATGAACGATGTGCACATCGGGCACGGCTTCTCGCGCTGCGGGCCGAACATGTAGCTGTAGATGATCAGCGTCTGCTTGTTGCCGAACAGATCGGCGAGCGACGCCGCGCCGGACTCACCGGTGAACTCATAGCGCTTCGCCACCTCGCCGCCCGGCGGCAATGCGCGGCGCAGCGCGGCGACGCGCTCGATATGCCGGCGCAGCTCGATCTCCTCGACCAGCAGCGCCTGACGCGCACGGCGATACGCGTCGCTCTCGTTGGGGAAGCGCATGGTGTTGGTGCTGGCGAGCTCGGCGGCGGGCTTGAGGACGGAACTGGTCATGTTGGAACCTCGTGTGGTTGACGGGCTTCCTGGAAGACGACCGGGATCCGGACGATCCGACACTCGACGGCGACGATCTTATTGCAGTTCCGGCGGCGGCGAACGGTCAAACACCTCGCCCTTGGCACCTTCAAGCAGATCAAGCACGTAGGTCTCGACAACCAACGGCCCGCGCATGCGCTTGGCCTCGCCCACCGTCTCGACATGGACGAAATTGTCGCGCACCGAAGCCGGCATCGCCTGATCGACCTCATGCACATACAATAGCTTGCCCGACAGCTGCGCCGGGCTCGGCTCCGGCATGTTGATCCAGCGAATGCGCTGGCCCTGCTGGGCGACGCAGCTGCCCTTGGGCAGATAGAAGGCCAGCCAGCCGGTGGTGCCGTAGTCCGGCGCCAGCACGCAACTCGCGCCGGTCCGCACACGCGCCGCCTCGATCGCGCTGGCAAGTTCCTGCCAGCCGACACCGACGCTGCGCACGGTGGCGTCGCGGCGGTAGCCCGAGAGCAAGCCGGTGTTGGCCTGCACGATCAGCAGCACGAACAGCACGACGCCTGACGGCGCGGCCCAGCGCCGGCAGAAATCGATCGTGCGTTGCTCGCGCGGCGCCCATTGCACCTGGATCGCTGCGACCGCGGCCGCCACGGCAAAGGCCGGATAGACCGGCGCGAACCAGTTGGCCTCGACCCGCGCATGCAGCGCGTGCCAGGTGAAGTAGACCACGATGGTCCAGAACATCGTGTTGACCAGCACGCGCGCAGGCATCGCGCCGGCGCGGCGCCGTGAGAGCGCATAAAGGCCCATCACGCCCAGGATGAAGACGAGCGGCGTCGCGAACGCAAACTGAGTCGGGATCAGCTCGGCGATGTAGGTCGGCCGGAAATCCTCGATCCGGGCGCGGCCCATCTGCTTGATGAACGACACCCATTGGTGGTCGGCATTCCAGAGGATGACCGGCGCGAACAGGCCGGCGGCAACCAGGCCGCCGAGATAGAGCCAAGGCGAGAGCAACCAGCGCCGCAGCTTCGGCACCATCACCAGCCAGATCAGGATCGCCGGGCCGAAGAACAGCGCGGTGTATTTCGACAGCAGCGCCGCGCCGGCACTGGCGCCGACCGCAAGCCACCAGCCGCCGCGGCCGCTCTCCAGCACCTTGGCGAGCGCATACAGCAGGAAGCTCGCCGCGACCAGCAGCGGCGCATCCGGCGTCACGATCAGCGTTCCGACCGCGGCCATCAGCGTGACATTGAGCAGGATGGTCGCACGCGCGGCGACGCGCTGGCCGCCGAACAGGATCTCCGCCGCCCGGTAGATCGCCCAGCTCATCGGCAGCGCGAGCAGGATCGACACCAGCCGCACGCCGAACGGCGTGTCGCCCGCGATCATGGTGCCGAGCCGGATCACCACGGCGACCATCGGCGGATGGTCGTAATAGCCGCCGGCGAGCGACTTCGACCACATCCAGTAATAGGCTTCGTCGAAGGTCAGCGGCGTCCATGCGGCAGCGGCCAGCCGCAGCGCGACCAGCGCGCACACCGCAAGCGCGGTGTTCCGGGCCAGCCGCGCCTCGTTCGCGTTCATGCCACCGTCATCGCTTGCGCCAGACGAACAGCCCGGACATCGCGTAGTTCCAGACCACGCCCATCAGCGCGCCGGCGGCACCCGCAAGCCACCAGATCGGCTCCTGGTCGTAGACCGAGAACGCGACGCCGACATTGGCAAGCAAGCCGACGCTGCACACCAGGTAGAACAGCAAGAGGCCGCGCAGGATGCCAAAACCCTCCAGTCGCTGGTCGCGGTAGGTCAGGAAATTGTTGAGGATGAAGTTGCTGGTCATGGCGACGATCGCGCCGGCGGCCTGGGCCTCCGGGAACGGCGCCTTGAACAGCTCCAGCGCGATGAACAGCACCATCAGATGCACCAGCAGGCCGAACCCGCCGACCGCCGCGAACAGGATGAAGCGCAGCGAGATCAGGTCGTGGGTCAGCTTCGCCAGCACCAGGCCGAGGAAGTCGAGCGCGACCATGGAGTCGAGCTTGCTCTCGCCATGCTGGCGGGCACCGAAGGTGTAGGGAATTTCCACCGCGCGCAGCTTGCCCTGCGCGGTCGCCACCACGTCGAGCAGGATCTTGAAGCCCTGGGTCGAGAGCTGCGGCGCAAGCTGCTCGAAGCGGTCGCGGCGGATCATGAAGAAGCCGCTCATCGGATCGGCGATCTCGACCTTCAGCGTGCGGCGCGCGATCTCGGTCGCGAACGCGCTGGCGCCGGCGCGCTGCTTGTTGAAGCCGTCGGCCTTGTAGCCCTCGATGTAGCGGCTGCCGACCACGAGCTCGGCTTCGCCGCTCTGCAGCAACGCCACCATCCTCGGCAGCTGGGTCTCGTCATGTTGCAGATCGGCGTCCATGACCGCCGCATAGGGCGCGCTCGAGGCCAGGATGCCCTCGATGCAGGCGCCCGACAGGCCGCGCCGGCCGACCCGGCGGATGCAGCGCACGCGGGAATCCTTGCGCGCCAGCGCGCGCACCACGTCCCAAGTTCCGTCGGGCGAATTGTCGTCGACGAAGATGACTTCCCAGGGCACGTCCTTCAGGATCGCGTCAAGCCGGCGGTACAGCACCGTGACATTGTCGCGTTCGTTGAAGGTCGGGACGACCACCGAAAGCTGCGGCAGACTTGCTGCCTGCGCGGAGGTTTCGGGGCCCGGCTTGATGGCTTGATTCATGGCGCCAGCGTATAGCCGCAGCCTCTCCCGCTGCCAAGGCAGAGCGGCCCAAACGCGGTCCTGGAAGGCGGGAAAACGGGGCAAAATAACCCCGAAAATGCCAACGACCACGAACAAGGGGCGCGCGTACATCCGGCGCAGCCGACATTGTCGTGGTCGTCCCAGCGCCGGAGCCCTTAAAGCTGCAACGTCGCCGTTATGAGCAAGATAGGAAGCCCCTATGCGCTTTGCAAGGGGCGCGAGGGCGTCTTGGCGCTAGTTGTTCGGGACTTCCCGGATCACCGGGCCGCGTGGCGCCGCGGCCGCCGGCGCGGCCGAAGCGGCAGGAGCCGCCTGCGGCTGCGCCGCGGCAGGCGGGGCCGGGTTGCGGAGCTGGCTCGGCGACGGCCCATAGATGAACGCCGCCGCCAGCGCGATGGCCGCGACCACTGCACCCAACAAGCCTGCCGTCGATTGTGAGCGCATGCCGATCATCCCCTCGCCTGCGCGGATTGATATCAAAAATCGGCCGGCCGCAACAGGATTCGGGAACCTATTTCGCCGCGGCCTTGCGCCGGGTGAAGGCGGTGACGATGTCCTTCTGCGCCAGCTCGATCGCGCGGTTGGCGGTGGTCAGGTTGGCGTCGGCATCCTGTTTCGGAAATTGCAGCGACAGGAAGTCGATCAACGACACCCGGAAATTCTGCCGCTCCGAGGGACAGACATTGGCGATCAGCGACGAGAACTCCTGATCAGACATCGCCTTGTTGCTGTCGCGGGGATATTCGCGGGCGAGGCAATTCCAGTAAGCGTCGCGGCCGGTGATCGCGAGCTTGTGCGCATCGTCGACCTCATCGGCCATTGCAGCCGACGATATGGCAGCCGAGGACGTCATCAAGAGGGTGGCCGCAACCAGCATGCGCATTGTTGTTCTCCCGTTCTTCGGCATCCTAGCCAACACGGGCGACCACGATAAGCACCGCCGCGGATATCTGGCAAACTGGCCAATCACGATTATTTTGACTAGTCTCGCCCTTCCCTCCTCACGATGAGTGCAGTCGTGGCCAAAGCTCCCACCAAGGCGACCAAGACAGACACCAAGACTACAGACACCAAGACGACCAGGACGGACGCCGGCAACATCTATATCGGCGTCGGCGGCTGGACCTTCGAGCCGTGGCGCGGGGTGTTCTATCCGGAGAAGCTTGCGCAGGCGAAGGAGCTGTCCTACGCCGCCTCCAAGCTGACCTCGATCGAGATCAACGGCACCTATTACGGCTCGCAGAAGCCGGAGAGCTTCCGCAAATGGGCCAGCGAAGTGCCCGACGGATTCATCTTCTCGCTGAAGGGACCACGCTTCGCCACCAACCGCCGCGTGCTCGCCGAGGCCGGCGATTCGGTGAAGCGGTTCTATGATTCCGGCGTGCTGGAATTGAAGGACCGGCTCGGCCCGGTGCTCTGGCAGTTCGCGCCGACCAAGAAATTCGACGGCGCCGATTTCGGCAAGTTCCTCGAGCTCTTGCCGCGCAAGCTCGACGGCCGCGCACTGCGCCATGTGGTCGAGGTGCGCCACGACAGTTTCAAGGTACCCGAATTCATCGCGCTCATTCGTGAGCACGAGGTGCCGGTGGTGTTTGCCGAACACGGCAAATATCCGGCGATTGCCGACGTCGCCAGCGACTTCGTTTATGCCCGGCTGCAGAAGGGCAATGACGAATTGAAGACCTGCTATCCGCCGAAGCAGCTCGACGCCTGGGCCAAGCGGTTCCAGGCCTGGGCCGACGGCGGCGAGCCGGACGATCTGCCGAAGGTCGACAAATCAGCGCCGAAGAAGACGCCGCGCGACGTGTTCGCCTACGTGATCCACGAGGGCAAGGTGCGTGCGCCCGCCGGCGCGATGGAACTGATCGAACGGGTGAAGTGAAGGCTTTGGCGATGGCGAAGGCGAAAAAGCTGTTCACCATCGGCTACGAGCAGACGCCGTCGAAGGCCGTGCTCGACGAGCTCGAGCAAGCCGGCGTCAAGCTGCTGGTCGACGTCCGCGCCGTCGCCTCCTCGCGCCGTCCCGGCTTCTCCAAGACCCAGCTCGCCGCAGGCCTCGACGAGCGCGGCATCGGCTACGTCCATCTGCGCGGCCTCGGCACGCCGAAGAGCGGCCGCGAGGCGGCGCGCAGCGGACACTATGCGCTGCTGCACAAGATCTATTCGGCGCACCTCAAGACGGCGCAGGCCAGGGAAGAACTCGACGAGCTGTCGGCGCTGGTGAAGAAATCCGGCCCGGTCTGCATCCTCTGCTACGAGCGTGACCACGAACACTGCCACCGCCGCTGGATCGCCGAGATCATCGAGGAGCGCGACGGCGTCAAGATCGAGAACCTGGCCGCGCCGCAGGTTTAGGGCGTGTACTCGTGAAGGCGTAGACGCCGGCTTGTGACGGCCACGCATCGCGGCCGGGCGCTGGCGATCGGATCGCGGCGCTCAGTCCTCGGATGAGCCCGGCTTGATGTCGCCGACGACCATGTCGCGCATGGCCCGTCGCAACACGGCGACATTTTTCGCCCCGTTCAGCTGTTCGAACTCTCGCTGGGCACGTTGCCAATGCGGAGCGGCCTTGTCGTGAAGACGGCGGCCGGCATCGGTCAGCTCGATGAGGCGGCTCCGCCCGTCGGTGGGCGACGGCCGGATCCGAACGAGGCCGTCACGTTCCAGGAAACCGACCATCTTGCCCATGGCGGTCCGCTCGATGTCGAGCTGCTCGGCGAGCGCGTTGACGGCGGCGCTGCCGAGTTCGTTTAGCGCTGCAAGGGTGAGGAACTGCGTGATGCGCAGCCCAACCGGTTCGAGGTGGGCGTCATAGAACCGCGACATCTGCCGGTTGGCCTTCCTCATGGCGAAGCAGTTGCATTGATCGATTCCCAGAGGCCTGTTCACCGGCAACACTCCTTGTCGTTCTCGTTTTCTAGCGCCCGCGCCGTGAATATAGGCGCGACGCGGACGCGGCGATATTCTCAAAACCCTTTCTCAAAACCCTTGCGGCGGCGTGATGTAGCCGGGCTCCTCGGCCGCAAGCGTGCTCTTGAGCACCACCGTTCCCTTGTCGGCCATCACCTCGCTCTTGCCGGCGACGAGGGCGTCGTAGGTCTGGCGCACCACGTCCTCGGGGCTCGCCTTCGGGACGTCAATTCCGTTGGTCAGGTCGGTGTCCACGAACCCGACATGCAGGCCGAGAACCTGAACGCCGCGTTCGCGCAGATGAAAGCGGAGCTGGTTGGTGTAGCTCCAGGCCGCTGCCTTGGATGCGGCATAGGGCGCCAGAATCGGCCGTGGCAGCCACACGATGTCGGAGAGCACGTTGATGATGGCGGCGTTCGGCTTCGTCGACAAGACCGGTTCGAAGGCCTGCGTGACGCGCACGACGCCGTAATAGTTGGTGTCGAACATGCGGGCCGATTGCGCCGCGACGTCGGCCGACAGAGGCCCGTCGATCAGGGCGGCGATGCCGGCGTTGTTGACCAGTATCGTCGTATCGGCCGCCAACGCAGCGGCAGCTGCGATCGATGCCGGGTCGGTGACGTCGATCTTCACGGGGATGATGCCGGGCTCATTGAATCCATCGGTCTTGCGCATGCCCGCATAGACCTTAGCGGCTCCGCGGCTACGTGCCTCGCGCGCAAAGGCGAGACCCAGGCCGCGATTGGCACCAGTGATGAAGACGATTGCATTCTTGATGTCCATGACACTCTACCTTTCCAGATTTGGATGCCGGTACGGCTCATTCGCGCTGCTGGCCCGTTTTCAACTCAGGCGAACACGGCGCGGTTCTGCGCGATGAACTGGCGGACCGTGAGGGGCGGTGTTCCCGTGATCTTCTCGACAGCATCGTTGGTGCCCGAGAAGATGCCGTCGCGATAATTCTGGGCGACTTCGACCAGGTGCTGCACCAGGAACGGAGGAAACTTGTAGAGCTTTTCCATCTTCTCCTTGAACACCGCGAGCGACGTCGGCGCGTATTCGATCTTGCTGCCGAGCACCTCGCTCATCTCGGCGGCGATCTCGGCGTGGTTCATCTCCACCGGTCCGTGCAGCGGATAAATCTTGCCTTCGTGGCCTCTCGGCTTGGCTAGGAGGTGGGCGATGACACGGCCCTGGTCGTCGCTGGCGATCGGCGCGTGGCGGCCGTTCTCAAACGGAAATTCGATCTTCTTCTTTGCCCAGATCTCCTTGCCGAAATGCGGGTAGACCAGCCAATCGGCAAAGAACGTCGGGCGCAGATGCGTCGTCGCCACACCCGACCAGTCGAACACGCGCTCCGAAACCCAGTGGTCCTGCGCCGCATGACTTGCCGATTCCCGGCGTGCCGAAATCTGCGACATATTGACGATCGCGGTGACGCCGGCCTCCTTCGCGGCCTGTGCGAAATAGGCGGCCGCCCCGATGATTCCCGGCGCGATCGGATGGAGAAAATATGCGGACTGGATGCCTTCCATGGCCGCGCGAATGGCGTCGACGTCGGTGAAATCGCCGACGGCGATGTCGACTCCACGCTGCTTCCGAGCCGCGGCCCGCTCACCGTCGGAGCGCACGTAAGCGCGCACCGCCTTGCCCATCTTGAGCAGTTCGTCGATGGCAGCACCTCCGGTTCGTCCGGTCGCCCCGCTGACCAGAATAGTCGCTTCGCTCATGGCAACGCTCCCTTGATATCAGAGCATATGCTCCCATAAGAACCAAAATAGGTGCATATGCTCTTAAGTCAACGCGTTTATTTCCGTACCGGGCATGAGCCATTCACATCGCCGTGTGGTCGACAGGCGGGTGCCGGCATCAATGACGGCTCTGCCGGGAGAGCTGTCGGAGATCAGAGCAATGTCGTCGATTGGCTCGCGCGTTCGAGAAACGGGCTCCGCTCGGGGCCACCAAGGTCAAGAAAACGGCAGGCCGTCGACATGTCGGCGCATGGCCGTTCTCCGGCCTCGTGCAATGCCCGCGCCTTCACCGCTGTCGGGGGATAAGGGGAGTCGCGGACGATAAGGGACACGCCCTAGCTCTCCGCGCCCCGCAGGTTCAAGGTCCCCTGCATCATCTGCACGCAGCCGCCGCCGACATGCACTGCGGTGATGGCGCCGGTCTGCTTGCGCACCCGCGTCAGCAGCAGGCTCGGCCGGCCCATGTCGACGCCTTGTCCGATCCGCAGCCGCAACTCGCCATCGCGCGCGGGATCGATGTCGGCGAGCAGCGCCGCGCAAGCCGCGGTCGCGCTGCCGGTCGCGGGGTCTTCGGAGAGGCCGCTGGCGCCCGGATGGAACATGCGCGCCTGCAGGTCGAGCGGCTGCTCACTTGCCGGAATGTCACGGGTGTAGAAATAGACGACGTCGCGGCCGATCTCGGCGAGCACTCTGGCGAACGCCGCGGCATCGGGCCGCGCGCGCTTGACCGCCTCGCGCGAGGCGATCTCCACCACCAGGAATGGCAGGCCGACCGAGACCACCTGCGGCAGATGCCGATCGGTTGTCACGTCATCCGCCGACAGCGATAGGCACGCGGCGGCAGCGGCGGCGCTCACTTCGGTGGTTCGCTGCAGCGGCTGCGGCGCCGTCAACTCGGCACCGACAACCCTGCCGCCGTCCGACAGGATCTTGACCGGCACGAGGCCCGCCTTCTCCTCGAACCTCAGCTGCGCCGGCGGCTTCGCCGCCCGGCTCGCCAGCACGAAGGCGGTGCCGACATTGGGATGGCCGGCGAACGGAATTTCCGAGCGCACCGTGAAGATGCGCACCTGGGCGTCGTTGGCCTGGTCCTGCGGCGGCAGCACGAAGGTGGTCTCGGAATAGTTGAACTCGGTCGCGATCGCCTGCATCTCTTCAGCCGACAGGCCCTCGGCGTCCAGCACCACGGCGAGCGGGTTGCCGCCGAAGGCGCGGTCGGTGAAAACGTCGACAGTGATATAGCGCCGCTGCATCTTGCGTGTCCTTGTGCTCCGGTCGTCGCGACCGATGGCGTCATCGTAGCACGGCTGCGATGACGCCATTCAGAGCACTCGGTACAATCGCCCGCTCTCACGTTTCGGAAAACCGCTTCGCACTTTTCCGGATCATGCTCTAGAAGCGAAACAATTCACGCGGCGCCGCGAGCACGCCGGCGCGCTCATCGGCATCGGTGACGAGCTCGTCGAGGAATTTGCGGTTCTTCGCGTAGTTCTGCGTCGCCTCGAATTGCGTGTGCGGCCAATCGCTGCCCCACAACAGCCGATCGATGCCATAGGCCTTGCGCAGCAACGGATAGGCCTGCTTCGCGAACGCCTCGCCGGCCCCGCCGTTGCGGTACGGCGCCGAGATCTTGACCCAGATATTGCGCGTCGCGCCGAGCTTGAGCACCGACTGGAATCCGGGGTCGTCGATGCCGAGCTTCGGATCGGGTAAGGCGAAGTGATCGAACACGACCTTGACGCCCTGGTCGAGCAGCTTTGGCGCAAGCGCCGCAAGATCACTGGCGTTGCGCTGGATCTCGACCTGCCAGTCGAGCGTCCTGATCTCTCCCAGCAGCGCCGTCCACTCCGATGATGTCAGATCGGGTAGCGTCTGGCCGACCAGATTGAGCCGGATGCCGGCGACGCCGGCACGGTCGAGCTCACGAAGCTCTTCCGCCGGAACCGTGGGATCGACCACGGCGATGCCGCGCAGCCGGCCATTGGTCGCCTTGAGGCTTTCGACCAGATAGGAATTGTCGGTGCCGAGAAAACTCGGCTGCACCAGCACGCCGTTGGTGATGCCGTTCTGGTCGAGCTGCTGCAGATAGAGCGCGAGCGGCGCGTCGTAGTCGGGCGCATAGCGTCGGCCCGGTGCGAGCTTCAGCCCGCGATGGAAAACGTGGGCGTGGGTATCGATCGCCAATTTCGGCATCTCAGCCTTCACCCTGCTCGCCAATCCGCCCGCCGACAGCGCGGCAGCCATTCCCGCGGCAAACCGGCGCCGCGTCAACCGATGTTGGTCCGATGTCATGATCATTCCTCATCATCACGCGCGTGTGGCAGCGGCCTGCTCGAAAACCTTGCCGCGGGTTTCCGGCAGCATCAGCACGGCGAGCAGCACCAGCGAATAGGCGAACGCCGCGTCGATCCCGATCGCGGCGCCAAGGCCGATGTGATCGCTGAGATAGCCGACCAGGAAGGGAAACGCCGCGGAGACGATGCGGCCGAAATTGTAGCAGAAGCCGACGCCGGTGCCGCGGACGCCGGCCGGATAGAGCTCGCTGAACAGCGCCGCCATGCTGGCCGGAATGCCGGCCGAGAAGAAGCCGAGCGGAAAGCCGAGCACCAGCATCTGCGAGTTGGAGAGCGGCGCGAAGATGTAGACCAGCACGGTCACGACGCAGGCGGCGGCGAACAGCGTCACATTGGCGCGCCGTCCGATCCGGTCGCTGATGATGCCTGACACCACGCAGCCGCAGAAGAACGCGACGATGATCACGGCGAGATAGGCGCTGGAGCCGAGCACCGAGAGATGCCGCACTTCGCGCAGGTACGTCGGCAGGAATGTCGTCAGCGCCGCATAGCCGCCATGGGCGCCGATCCCGAACAGGCCGCCGATCAAGGTCGAGCGCAGCACGTCGCGGTGAAAGATTCCGGCGAGCGTGGCGAAAAATGGCGGCTCGGCCTCGCGCGGCGCGGTGCGCGGCGGCTCCTTCAATCCGCGGCGGATGTAGAGAATGAGCAGCGCCGGGATCAGGCCGACCGCGAACAGGACGCGCCAGGCGATATCGGCCGGCGCATAGGTGAAGACCAGCGCCGAGAGCAGCACCGCCGCGCCCCAGCCGACCGCCCACGCGCTCTGCACGGCACCAAGGGCCTTGCCGCGATGCTCGGCGCGGATGATCTCGGCCATCAGCACCGCGCCGCAGGCCCATTCGGCGCCGAAGCCGACACCTTGAATGGCCTTCAGCACCACGAGCTGGGTGTAGTTCATCGCGAAGGCCGAGGCGAAGGTCGCCAGTGCAAAGGTCGCGACCGTGATCTGCAGCGCCTTCACCCGCCCGAAGCGATCGCCGAGCGCGCCGCCGAGCCAGCCGCCGAATGCGCCGAAGAACAGCGTGACCGAGCCGAGCAGCCCGGCATCGGCCTTGCTGATGGCGAATGCGGTGATCAGCGCCGGAATGGCGAGGCTGAACATCTGGACGTCGAGCGCATCCAGCCCCCAGCCGCCAAAGCTTGCCCAGAAGGTGCGTCGCTCGAGCGGCGAGCATTCGCTGTACCAGTTTGCCATCGTTCCTCCCTGAAATGTCTTGTGTTGTTTTAATTGATCGCCGCGGTCATCTGATCTCGGCGTGGTAGCGGAAGCGATCCGCCGGCCCGCGCGAGCGGCGCCATTCGATCGGCCGCCGCTCGAGATCGAACGCAAGACGCTCGATCACGATCAGCGGCGCGTTGGCTTCGAGCCGCAGCAGGCGCGATTGCATCCCGGTCGCGATCTCGACGGTGAGGATTTCATCGGCCGAGACCACGACCTGGCCGCAGCGATCCTCGTAGAGCGGATACAGCAGGTCGCCGAACTCGGCGGTCGCGAGCGCGAGGATCGCCTCGAAGCGCGATCGCTGTAGCCAGATCTCCTCCGCGAGCAGCGGCACGTCGTCGATTAGCCGCAGACGCGACAGGCTGATGACGGGCTCGCCGACACCGATGCGCAGCGCTGACGCCACGGCGGTGGTCGCCGGCATCGCCTTGCGGCGCAGGATGCGGCTCTGCGGCACGCGGCGCTCGCCGCTCTCGGACTGGAAGCGGAAGAAGCGGAACAATGAGGAGTTGAACCGGGCGCGGCGCACGAAGGTGCCGCGGCCTTGCTGGCGCTCCAGCACGCCGTCGCTCACGAGCTGATCGATTGCCTTGCGCACGGTGCCGATCGCGACGCCGTAATGCGCACCGAGCTCGGCCTCGGAGGGAATCGGGTCCCCGGGATGCCATTCATTGCGATTGATGCGCGCCGCGAGATCGTCGCGGAGACGCTGGTAACGCGGCAGGCGGTCGTCGAGGGCAGTATTCATATAGTCATCTATATGAGTATAGGACTTCGCGTCAATCGCTACCTAAATACCTTAATCCATCGGACGGTGGCCTACCCCAATTGCCAGACCGGCACCGGGTGCTCGTAACCCCGCACCGGGATCTCGCCGCGCGAGACGGCGTCGGTGCAGTCGTCGCCGAGTGCCTCGCGCACCGCGGACGAGATCAGGAATTGCGAGCCGAGCTCCTTGTTGAGCGCCTCGAGCCGGGCGGCGAAGTTCACGGTGTCGCCGATCACGGTGTATTCCTTGCGCCGCGGCGAGCCGATATTGCCGGCGACGACCTCGCCGATATGGATGCCGATGCCGATCCGCAGCGGCCAGTTCGACGCCGCGTTGGTGCGCTCGTTGGCGGCCAGCATCTCGCGCGCGGCGGCAACCGCCTGATGCGCGGCGTCGCCGGTTTCGAACGGCGCGCCGAACAACGCCAGAAAGCCGTCGCCGAGAAACTTGTTCACGATGCCGCCATGGCGATCGAGGATGTCGACCAGCACGGCAAAGGCGCCATCGAGCCGATCCACCACCTCCTGCGGCGAGCGGGTGCGCGCGCCCGCGGTGAAGCTGCGGAAATCGACGAACATCACGGCGACGCGGCGGACGTCGCTCGCGGTCGAAGCGCCCTCCGTCATCAACCGCTCGACCACCTGTGGCGAGACGTGCTGACCGAACAGGTTGGTGATGCGGTCGCGCGCCGTGCCGGCGGCGATGCTGGCCTCGAACTGGCGGCGCAGCTGCATGCCGACCGCGCCGGCCAGCACGCCGCAGATCAGGATGATCGTGCTGCGCGCGGCGTGATAATAGATGCCGGGATCGCCATCGCCTGCACCGCTCGCATGGAAGAGCACCGCCATGTAGAACAGCTCTGCCGCCGCGACGAAGCCAGTGAAGGTCGAGAGCCAGAAATCGAGCCGCAGCGTCGACAGGATGATGAAGACGAAATAGATCAGCGGCGCCACGAAGCCGAGCGCCTCCTGCCGGCCCATGCTGTTCATGTGCAACGCCAGCACGACGGTCGGCAGCGACGTCTCCACCAGCACGCCGACATAGCGCCGGATCACCGGCAGGTCGCGCCCCTTGCGCATGTGCCAGCGGATCGCCCCGTGCACCCATGCTTCAAAGACGACGAGCGGCACGACGACGTAGAACACGTAGATGGGACTGAGATTGCCGTGCCAGACCCGGCTCACCGCCTCGGGCGCGAAGAAGAACACCAGCAAACTGATCGTGGCGAGCGTCGCGGCCGTGCCGATCAGCACCTTGATGCGGAGCAGCTCGGTCGTCATCACCTCGCGCATCAAGGCGTGGTGGAAATCGGCGGAGACGGTCGTGCCGCTCCCCGCTGCGTCGTTGTGCGAGAATTCAGTCATTCCCCTACCCCGGTCATTCCGGGGCGCGAAGCGAACCCGGAATCTCGAGATTCCGGGTTCGATGCTTCGCATCGCCCCGGAATGGCGATCGATGAGATCCATACTAGCCTCAATCGAGCGTGCGGCGGAAGCGCGTCACGGCAATCGTCATGGCGACCAGCATCAGGGCGACCAGCGCGATGGTGTCGTATTGCAGGTTTTGCATCGCCGCCCCCTTCAGCATGATGGCGCGGACGATACGCACGAAATGGGTCAGCGGCAGCCCCTCGCCGATATATTGCGCCCAGACCGGCATGCCGGCGAACGGAAACATGAATCCGGACAAAAGGATGCTCGGCAGGAAGAACATCATCGAGAGCTGCATCGCCTGCAGCTGGTTCTGCACGATGGTCGAGAACGTGTAGCCGATCGACAGATTGGTGGTGATGAACAGCGTGGTCAGCAGCGCCAGCAGCACGAGGCTGCCGAGCACCGGCACGCCGAACAGCAGGATGCCGATCGCGATGATCAGCGTGGCCTGGATGAAGCCGACCAGCACATAGGGGATGATCTTGCCGAACATCACCTCGACCGGCTTGATCGGCATCGACAGCAGGCTCTCCATGGTGCCGCGCTCGATCTCGCGCGTGACCGACAGCGCGGTGAAGATCAGCATGGTCATGGTCAGGATGGTCCCGACCAGGCCGGGCACGATGTTGAGGCGCGAGTCCGCCGCCGGATTATAGCGGGCATGGGCGCGGATCTCGAACGGCATGTCGGGAGGATCGCCGATATGCAGGTCGTGCGCCAGCGCGGTCTGCACCAGCGGCCCGAGCGTGCCGAGCGCAGTGCCGGAGGCCACCGGATCGGTCGCATCGGCCGCGACCAGTAGCGCCGGCCGGTCGCCGCGCCGCACCGCGCGCTCGAAGCCGCGCGGGATCTCGACGCCGAACAGCACCTTGCCGGATTGCAGGAGCTCGTCGAACGCCTCGACGGTGTGGACCTCGCGGACGAAATGGAAATAGGCGGTGTTCTCCATCGCCTTCAGGATCGAACGGCCGAGATCGGTGTCCTCCTGGGTCAGCACCGCGGTCGGCAAATTGCGCGGCGTGGTGTTGATGGCGTAGCCGAACAGCGTGAGCTGCATCACTGGCAGCATGATGATCATGGCGAAGGAGACGCGGTCGCGGCGGAGCTGGATGAATTCCTTGACCAGCATCGCATAGCTGCGCCGCCAGAAGCCGAATGCTGGCTCCCTCGCATCACCGTTCCGGATCGTGTCCGTTGCGCTCATTGGAAACTATCCCTGAAAGTTATCTTTGGAGCGCCCCATCAAGTCGATGAAGACATCTTCGAGCGACGGCTCGCTCGGCTGCCAGTGCCATTTCGAATGATCGCGATACGGCGCAATCGCAGCTTCCAGCGCCGCCTTGTCGCGGCCGGAGACGTGCAGGCTGGTGCCGAACGGCGCCACCATGTCGACGCCGGGCTTGTTCGTGAGCTCCGCCATCAGGCCGTTGAAATCCTCCCCCGTCACCGTCCAGGTCGACAGCGCGGAGTCTGCGATCACCTCATCCACCGTGCCGTGCGCCAACAGATGGCCGTAGGCGATATAGGCGATCTCGTGACAGCGCTCGGCCTCGTCCATGTAATGGGTCGAGACCAGCACCGTGAGGCCTTCGGCGGCGAGCGCGTGGATCTCGTTCCAGAAATCGCGCCGCGCCTTGGGATCGACGCCGGCGGTCGGCTCGTCCAGCAGCAGCAATTGCGGATTGGGCAGCGTGCAGGCGCCGAGCGCGAGCCGCTGCTTCCAGCCGCCGGAGAGATTGGCGGCGAGTTGCTCCTCGCGCCCCTTCAGCCCGATCCGCGCGATCATGTCGGCCGCCGCGCCGCGCGCATCCGGCATGCCATAGAGCCGCGCGACGAACTCGAGATTCTCGCGCACCGACAGATCCTGGTAGAGGCTGAAGCGCTGCGTCATGTAGCCGACCTTGCGCTTGATCTTGTCGGCATCGCGCCGGATGTCGTAGCCGAGGCAGGTGCCCTCGCCGCTATCGGGCGTCAGCAGGCCGCAGAGGATGCGGATGGTCGTGGTCTTGCCGCTGCCGTTGGGGCCGAGGAAGCCGTAGATCGAGCCGCGCTTGACCTGCATCGACAGGTCGTGGACCACCTCGCGTCCGCCAAACGATTTGGTCAGCCCCTGCACATCGATCGCGATGGACGATGTGTTGGGCTGGGTGCTGGTGGGGCCGCCGTTCATCTGCGCTCCGCCACCGGCGTCTTCGGATTGAGGTAGATGCTGATCGGCTGGCCGACCCGCAGCACATCGGGCCGGCTCGGCCGCGCCTGGATCAGGTAGACCAGCTTGTTGCGCTCATCGAGGCTGTAGATGACAGGCGGCGTGTACTCCGCGGTGGTGGCGATGAAATAGATCTTCGCGGTGAGATCGGCGGCGCAATTGTCGCAGGTCACCTTCACCTCGTCGCCGAGCGCGAGCTTCGGTAGCTCGGTTTCCGGCACGAAGAAGCGCAGCTTCATGTTGCCGGGCGGCATGATCGACAGCACCGGGCGCTGTGCCTGCACCATCTCGCCCTCGCGGAAATAGATCTGCTGGATCGAGCCTGCGATCGGCGCAAAGCCCTTGCGGCGGTCGAGCCGGGTCTGCGACGTGTTGACGCGCGCCTCCGCGACGCGCAGCGCCGAGACCGCGGAATCGAGATTGGCCTGGGTGCCGGCACCGGTGCCGCGCAGCGAGGCCGCACGGTCGTAGCTCTGCTGGGCGTTGGCCAAGGTCGCGTTGTTCTGGTTGAGATCGGCGCGCTGCAGATCGTCGTCGACCGTATAGAGCAGATCGCCGGGCTTGACCTCGTCGCCCTCGCGCACATTGAGCTTGATGACGCGGCCGGATTCATCCGGGCTGACGAAGATCATGTCGGCCTCGACCCAGCCCTGGAATCCGGGATCGCGCTTCTCCTTGCAGCCGGCGAGCGTCGCCGCCAGCGCGACGACGGCCACGAGCTTCATCATGCGCGACGCGGTCATGTCTTGCTCCGTTCGCCAAAGATCAGATCGAGATGCACGTTGAACATCGCGAGCCCGTCGAGCGGCGCGTGGCGGGCAAACAGGCTCTGCCAGATCACCGCGACGATCGCGGGCGCCACGACAAGCTGCGGGAAATCGCCGAGCTCGCGGTGCTTGATCTCGCCGCGCGTGATCGCGAGCTGGACCAGCGCCTTCATGCCGGTCAGGCCCTTCGACACGACCTCGCGGAAATAGAAATCGGCGATGGCCGGAAAGCGCGGTCCCTCCGAGACGATCAGGCGGATGATGTCGCCGCGCCGGGTCGAGACGACCTCGCGGATGAAGGTCTCGGCAAACCCCTCCACCGCGTCGCGCACCGGACCGCTGATGGTCGGCAGCGCCGTCATGCGGCTGATCAGCGGCACCAGCGCGGTGCGGATCAGCTCCTCGAACATCGTCTCCTTGTCCTTGAAGTAGAGGTAGAGCGTGCCCTTGGCGACGCCGGCCCGCTTGGCGACGTCGTCGAGCCGCGTCGCGGCAAAGCCGCGCGCGATGAACTCATCCATCGCCGCCTCGATGATCGCGGCACGCCGCTCCGCCGATTTCCCGGCGCGGTTCGCCGGCGGCTTCGGCTCAGCCAGCTCGGCCGAGGTCACCTTCGGAATCCCCGCCGCGGCGGCGCGGATGGTGGTCCGGCGTTTGGCGGGCTGGGTGCGGGTCGTTTTTATGCTGCGCTTTGTCATGATCACAATATGACTGACTGGTCAGTCATTGTCAATTCGATGGAGGGAAACGCATGGTGGCAGCGGATGTTCCTGTTGTGGGGCGGTTCCGGGAGGCGAGTATGCGACCGCGTTTGCAAGCTAAAGGCCGGGGTTTGCTGGTTATTTCCGTCGGACGGTCGGTCAGATAGCCGTCGGGAAAGCCGGGTGCAGATCGCCCCTATCGGTCCCCCTTCGTCATTCCGGGGCGCGCGTAGCGCGAGCCCGGAATCCATCGAGCCGCATCACTCCTAGAGGAATTGATTCCGGGCTCTCGCTTCGCGAGCCCCGGAATGACGACGGAGCGAGACGGCGTGCCTACATATGAAACTTCAGCCCATCGAGGATCTTGTCGACCACCTTGCGCTCAGCGCGAAAGGCGAGACCGACCAAATTGAGCTCGCTGCGTGCGACCGCCCTCACCGCCTCGCGGTTGGCGGCGTCATGCGTGGTCTTGAACATGTCCTCGGTGTAGAGCGCCGGTTTCACCTTGCGCGCCAGCGCACGCTCCAAGGCCCGCGACAGCTGCGCACGGTCGGCGCCGTAGATCAGGATCGGCTGGCCGATCAGGGAAAGATATCTCGTCCCCGAACCGTCCTCGTAATTCTCGCCGATGCATTCGGGAAAGGAAGCGGCGATGCCACCGGCCAGAAACGACGCCACGTTGAGCTTCTGCCAGACTTCCAGGTCGGTGCGGATCACGACCGCGATCTTGGTGTCGAACTGCATGTGGATGAGTGTAACGGCCGGGTGACGGCAAGCGCCAGTGCCGGCGAAGCATCCCTCATCTGCCCATCAACCGCTGATGTTCGTTTCCTACGGGAGGAAGCAGCGTAGCCTGCATGAGCGCAGCGATATGCCGGTACCGGTGTCCCGGATGTCGCTGCACTCATCCGGGCTACGCACCTTGATCGCCGGCACGCCGCCCGAGATCAGCCCTTGGCGTCGCAGGCCCAGGCGCGGATCACGCATTCCTTGCCGCCATAGTCGTAGCACTTCTTGGTCGCGGCATTGAGCGAGCTCGAGATCCGTGGCGTCACCGCATAGCCATGGGCGCCGCAGGGATTTTTCATGTCGACCGCGAGCGCGGCGCAGGCGCGCTTCATGGTGACGGTGGTGCAATCGCCCTTGCACTGCTTCAGTGCGGCGGCACGCGCTGCGCCTTCGGCCTGATAATCATAGGCCTGGCCATAGGCCCCGCATTTGCCGACCGCGAACGCGCCGGCCGCGTGCGCCTTGGGGACGAAGGTTTCCACGGACAAACGCGTGGCGCCGAGCAGCAACGTCAGGACAAGAATCATCAGCGCGCGGCGCTGCGCGGCGGCGGTTGAAATGATCAAAGCGGAATTCCCCCAAAGTCCGGCGCGGACTGTACGCGGGGGTCGTTTCCAGATGGTGAATGACGGGTTGATGGCGCGACTCCATCCACGCGTCGTCGCGGCGAAGGCCGGGACCCATAACCACTGATGGTGATGATTGCGCGAAGCTGTGGCCGCTAGCCCACCAACAACAACGATTGGTGGTAATGGGTCCCGGCCTTCGCCGGGACGACGTGGATAGAGCTACCCTCGCCGCGCGGCTTCGAGCGCCTGCGGCGTATCGATGTCGAGGAAGGCGCTGTCGCCTTCGACCGGGACTTCGGCGACCGCCTCGGCATGCTTGGCGATCAGATGACGTGCGCCGATGTCGCCGTCGAGCGTCATCAATTCCTTGAAGAAGCGCCGCGACCACAGCACGGGATTGCCGCGGCGGCCCTCGCTGACGGGGACCGCGATCAGATGGCCGCGGTCGGGCGCAAACGTGTCGATCAGGCGATCGATCAGCTTGGCATCGATCAGCGGCATGTCGCCGAGGCAGACGATCGCGCCGTCGGCGCTGTCGGACACCGCCGCGATGCCGGCCTTCACCGAGCTGGCGATGCCGCCGGCGAAGTCCGGGTTGCGGACGAATTTGACCTTGAGGCCATCAAGCGCCTGCTCGACCAGATCGGCCTGATGGCCGGTGACGATGATCACCTCGGAGGCCTTCGAGGCCAGCGCCTGCTCGGCGACGACGCGCGCGAGCTTCTTGCCGTCGAGCTCGGCGAGCAGCTTGTTCGGGCCGCCCATCCGGGTCGAACGGCCGGCGGCGAGCACGATCGCCGCGACATTGCGGTTGCCCTCCGTGTCCGGCGCGGCGCGCGGCTGCGGCCGCGTCACGATTTCCATCAGCAGGCCGCCGACGCCCATGCCGGTGAGATCCGACCGCGTCACCTTGATGCCGGCGAGCAGCCGCATCAGCACCCAGTCAAACCCGTTCTCGACCGGTGAACGCGCGCAGCCCGGCGCGCCCAACACCGGCACGCCGCCGGCGCTGCCGATCAACAGCAGATTGCCGGGATCGACGGGCATGCCGAAATGCTCGATCGCGCCGCCGATTTCGGTGATGGCGGCCGGAATGACGTCGCGGCGGTCGGCGATCGCCGACGCGCCGAACACGATGATGAGTTCGGCGCCCAGGCCCAGCACTTCCTTGATCGCGCCGGCAAGCACGGTCTCGTCATGCGGCACGCGGCGCTCGGCGATGATGGTCGCACCGGCCGGCGCCAGACGCTCGGCAGTGACGCGCAGCGTCTTGTCGATCACCTTGGGCGCCAGGCCCGGCAACAGGGTCGAGACCACGCCGACCTTCTTGATCACGTAAGGCGCGATCCGCAGCGTGTCCTTGCCTGCGACCGCAACGGCGGCATCGCGCAAGCGCCCCTCGACGCCGAACGGGATCAGCTTGACGGTCGCGATCATCTCGCCTTCGACCACCGGCTTGTAGGCTGCGAGGGTTGCAAAGGTGATGGCTTCGTCGACACCGTTGATGCGATCGACCGCGGCGCGGTCGACCACCAGCACGCCGGGGCGCGCCGCGAACAGATTGGCGCGGCCGGTGAAGGCGCGCTCGACATTGACGCCCTCGCCCGCCACCGCCTGCGCGATGCTGGCGGCCGCGACGTCTTCGGAGACGTCACCCTCCTCCAGGCGCACCACGACGACGTCCTTGACGCCGGCCCTGGTCAGCGCCTCGACCTCCTCAGGACCGATCGTGGTGCCCTTCTTGAGCACCAGGGCGCCCTGGCGGAGCGTATGCACGGTGACGCCGCCAATCGCGTCGGCCGGACTGGCGGGACCGAACTTCATGCCGCTTCTTCTTTTTCTTTGGGAGGCAGACGCAGCTGCGCGGTGATCTCGGCCATGATCGCGACCGCGATCTCCGACGGCGACACCGCGCCGATGTCGAGCCCGATCGGCGCGTGGATGCGCGCAATGTCGCTATCCCGCGCACCTAACGCGCGCAGCCGTTCGGCGCGTTTGGCATGGGTCTTCCGCGATCCCAGCGCGCCGATATAGAAGCAGTCGCGGTCGAAGGCGTGCAGCAGCGCCGGATCGTCGATCTTCGGATCGTGCGTCACCGCGACGAAGGCGGTGTAGTGGTCGACATTGAGCGGCGGCAGCGCGACGTCGGGCCATTCGGCGATCAGCGGCACGTCGGGGAAACGCTCGGGGCTCGCGAACGCCGTGCGCGGATCGACCACCGTGACGTCATAGTCGAGCGCGCGCGCCAGCGGCGCCAGCGCCTGGCTGATATGCACCGCGCCGATGATCACGAGCTTTGCCGTCGGTGCGTAGACGTTGAGGAACAGCTTCTTGCCCGCAACCTCGACATTGCCGCTCTTGCCCATCCGGAGCTGCTTTGCAAGTTCAGCGCGCAGCGGATCGGCGGCGATGTCCGCAGCCTTCACCAGGCGCTGCTCGCCATTGGCGGTGTCGGTGACGATGATGACCGGGCGGCGCGCGGCGCGTTCGGCGTTCAGCTCCCTGAGGACCTCGAGTTTCACGGCTAACCGACCTTCTCGACGAAGACGCGGATGGTGCCGCCGCAGGACAGGCCGACATTCCAGGCCGTCTCGTCGGCGACGCCGAATTCGAGCATCTTGGGTTGGCCGCTCGCGATCACGTCGAGCGCTTCGGTCACGACCGCGCCCTCGACGCAGCCGCCGGAGACCGAGCCCAGAAACGTGCCGTCGTCATTGATGACGAGGCTGGAGCCGGCCGGGCGCGGCGCCGAGCCCCAGGTCTCGACCACGGTGGCGAGCGCCACGCCATGGCCTTCCTTCTGCCAGGTCTCGGCGGCCTGAAGGATGTCTTCGTCGCGGTTGAGCATGGTGGCCTCCTGCTTACGGGTCAGGCTTCTCAGGCAACAGAACGGATCAGGCTGCGATGGTGCGCCGGCGGCGGGGATGACAGCGCCCCGATCAAGCCCTTGATGGACGTCAAGTTATGCACCGGGCGAAATTCGTCAACGTGGGGCAACATCATTTTAATGCCCTGCGCCTTGGCCTCGAAGCCGGAATAGCGCAACAGCGGGTTGAGCCAGATCAGGCGGCGGCAGGAGCGGTGCAAACGGTCCATCTCGAAGGCCAGTTTGGCATCCGCCTCCCGTTCTAGTCCATCGGATATAAGGAGGACAATGGCGCCCTGCCCGAGCACCCGGCGGGCCCAGAGCTGGTTGAAGCTGTGCAGCGAGGTCGCGATCCGGGTCCCGCCGGCCCAGTCCTCGACTGAGGACGAGCAGCTTGCCAGCGCCTCGTCAGGGTCACGCGCCCGTAACGCCCGCGTCACATTGGTCAGGCGGGTGCCGAACAGGAACACTGAGACCCGCTTGCGGTAGTCGGTGATGGCATGCAGGAAGTGCAGGAACAGGCGGGTGTACTCGCTCATCGAGCCGGAGATATCGAGCAGCGCCACGATCGGCGCCGGCTTCTCGATCCGGCCGAGCTTGCGGATATCGATGATCTCGCCGCCGGTGCGCAGCGAGTTGCGCACGGTGCGGCGCATGTCGAGCCGCAGACCGCGCGCGTCCGGCTGGTAGCGGCGGGTGACGAGCTCGGCCTGCGGCAGCCGCATCTTGGCGATCTCGCGCGTCACCTCGGCGATCTCGGCCGCCGTCATCTGCGCGAAATCCTTCTTCTGCAGGATCTCCTTGTCGGAGACCGAGAGCTTCAGCTCCTGCTCCTGGGCCTGCGGCCGCTCCTCGGTCTTCGCCGGCCGCGCCATCGCCTCCTGGACGCGGCGCGAGGCCGGCGGCGGCTTCTTCCTGGCGTGATCGGGCAGCGGCACCGAATCCAGCATGCTTTTCCACTCCTCGGCGGCGCGGAAGAACAGCATGAAGGCCTGGTGGAAGATCAGCGCATGCTCATGGCGCTTGACGAAGATCGCCTCCAGCGTGGCGTAGAAATCGAGACGGTTGCCGACCTCGATCAGTTGCAGCGCGTCGAGCGCATCGATCACCGAGCCCGGCCCGACCGGCAGCCCGGCCGCCCGCAGCGCGCGGGCAAAGCCGATCACGTTGTCGGCCATGTGGCCGGTCGGAGGCGCGAGGTGGTTGATCGCCATCGTTTGTACCCTGTCATTCCGGGGCACGCGAAGCGTGAACCCGGAATCTCGCGCAACAATTTCGAGATTCCGGGTTCGACGCTGGCGCGTCGCCCCGGAATGACGAAGAGCTACGTCTCGCTCGTCGCGTCCTTCAATGTCTTCTGCAACGCATCGCCCTGCATGCGCGCGATGTCGTCCTGATACTTGAGCAGCGCGCCCAGCGTGTCGCCGACCACCTGCGGCGTCAGCGAGCGGGCGTCGAGCTCGGACAGCGCGGTGGCCCAGTCGATGGTCTCGGCGACGCCCGGCGACTTGTAGAAATCCTGGTTGCGCAGCGCCTGCACGAAGCGGACGACCTGCTGCGACAGCTTTGCGGAGATGTTCGGCACCCGCGACTTGACGATCGCGAGCTCGCGCTCGGCCGTGGGATAATCCACCCAATGATAGAGGCAGCGCCGCTTCAGCGCGTCGTGGATTTCGCGAGTGCGGTTCGAGGTGATGATCACGATCGGCGGCGCCGGCGCCTTCACGGTGCCGAGCTCGGGAATCGTGACCTGGAAGTCACTGAGGATTTCCAACAGATACGCCTCAAACGCCTCGTCAGCGCGGTCGAGCTCGTCGATCAAAAGCAACGGCGGCCCCGCGACATCGGGCTCGAGCGCCTGCAACAGCGGCCGCTTGATCAGGAAGCGCTCGGCGAAGATGTCGCTGGCGAGCTGGTCGCGATCGGTGTCGCCGGAGGCTTCCGCCAGCCGGATCGCGATCATCTGCGCCGCGCTGCTCCACTCATAGACCGCCGAGGCGACGTCGAGGCCCTCATAGCATTGCAGGCGGATCAGCTTGCGCCCGAGCGCGGCGGACAGCACCTTTGCGATCTCGGTCTTGCCGACGCCGGCCTCGCCTTCGAGGAACAGCGGCCGGCCCATCCGCAGCGCGAGATAGGTCACGGTCGCGAGCGACCGTTCGGCAAGGTAGCCGCGCGACGTCAACAGCCGCTCGAGTGCATCGACGGAAGTGGGTAACGCCGATGCACTCATGGAACAGCCAGTCTTCGAACAGGGGTTAGCAACAGCACGCGTTAGATTTAGTCCTTGGGATCCAGTTCGGATCTAGTCCCTTGGATCTAGTCGTTGGATCTAGTCCTTGGCGTTGGCGGCTTCCACCGCCCTGCGCGTCAAAACGCCGATCAGATGCGCGCGGTATTCCGCACTGCCGTGCAGGTCGCTGTTCAGCCCTTCGGGGCCAACCGCGATGCCGTCGAGCACCTTGTGCGAGAAGCGCTTCTTCAGGGCCTCCTCGAACGCGGTGGCACGGAACACGCCGTCGGAGCCCGCACCGGTGACCGCGACGCGCACGTCGGACGGACGCCGGGCCACGAACACACCAACCAGCGCATAGCGCGAGGCCTGGTTGCGGAACTTCACATAAGCCGCCTTCTTCGGCAGCGGGAACATCACCTTGGTGATGATCTCGTCGGCCTCCAGCGCGGTCGAGAACAGGCCCTGGAAAAACTCCTCGGCCTTCAGGCGGCGCTTGTTGGTGACGATGGTCGCGCCCAGCGCCAGCACCGCGGCGGGATAGTCGGCGGTCGGATCGTTGTTGGCGAGCGAGCCGCCGATGGTGCCACGGTGACGCACGGCGGGATCGCCGATCAGGCCGGCAAGCTCGGCCAGCGCCGGGATCGCCTCGCCGACGATCGGCGAGTTCGCGACCTCGGCGTGCCTGGCGGTCGCGCCGATCACGAGCGAGCGGCCCTTCATCTCGATCGTGTCGAGCCCTTCGATGTGGGAGAGGTCGACCAGATGCGGCGGGCTCGCGAGCCGCTGCTTCATCACCGGCACCAGCGTGTGACCGCCGGCAATCAGCTTGGCGTCCTCATTCTTCACCAGCAGATTGGCGGCCTGCCGCACGGTGCCGGGACGATGATATTTGAATTCGTACATTGGAATGTCCTGATCGCTTGCCGCGACGAATTGCTGATTAGGCGAGGTCCGATTTCGCCATCGCCTTGGCGCCGGCGGCGATCGAAGCGACGATGTTCTGGTAGCCGGTACAGCGGCACAGATTGCCTTCCAGCTCCTCGCGGATCACCTCGTCGGAGAGATCGTGGCCCTTGCGATGCACCAGATCGACCGCGGTCATGATCATGCCCGGCGTGCAGAAGCCGCACTGCAGGCCGTGATGCTCGCGGAAGGCCTCCTGCATCGGATGCAGCGGCGCACCATCGGGCGCCAGCCCCTCGATGGTCTTGACCTCATGACCGTCGGCCATCACCGCAAGCGTCGTGCAGGACTTCACCGCCTTGCCATCCAAATGCACGACGCAAGCGCCGCACTGCGAGGTGTCGCAGCCGACATGGGTACCCGTCAGGCGCAGGTTTTCGCGCAGAAACTGGACCAGAAGGGTACGGGGGTCGACATTGGCGTTAACGGGATTGCCGTTCACGATCATTGAAATCTTGGCCATCAGCACTCTCTTATCTGCCCCACCGCATATCGGCGAAGCAGGCGGTTTAAAATCATTCCAGACGGCATAATATGGGCGCGCCCCGCGATGGGCAACCTTTGGAGCCACCCATCCAGGACATAGCGGAAGACTGGGGCCAGACCTCGATCATCCAGCCTGGAGACAAGGCTAACCCTGCACCGCCTTGGCGAAATTTGCAAAGAATTCGTCGGCCAGCTTCTTGGCGGCGCCGTTGATCAGGCGCTGGCCGAGCTGGGCTAGCTTGCCGCCGATCTGCGCCTCCACGTTGTAGCTCAGCAGCGTGCCGCCATCCTTGTCGGCGAGGCCCACGGTGGCGCCGCCCTTGGCGAAGCCGGCGACCCCGCCCTCGCCTTCGCCCGAGATCTTGTAGCCGTTCGGAGGGTCGAGATCGCTCAATGTGACCTTGCCCTTGAAGCGGGCCGAGACCGGGCCGACCTTCATTTTCGCGGTGGCGCGAAAGCCGCCCTCGTCGGTCTTCTCCAGCTCTTCGCAGCCGGGAATGCAGGCCTTCAACACGTCGGGATCGTTGAGCTTGTCCCACACAGCCTGGCGCGGCGCTGCAAGCTGGACTTCGCCGGTCATCGTCATGGCCATGGGGGGACCTCCTCGATCGCTAAAACCTTTTCCCCCAAGTAAAGCAGCCCGGGCGCAAAGGAAAGGGCACCTTCGGAGGATGAGCGATGCATATTCGCAACCGCAGCAAGCCAAGCCCGCCGTTCACGAATTCGCGCGATCCACATTGCCGAAAATGACGGCAGCGGCGGGGCATTGGCAGGAGCGCGCGACAGTGGTTAGGTCGCGCGCCATGAACACTACCGTCTCTCGCACCGCCCTTTCTCCCCTGCTTGCGCCGATGCTGTCGAGCGCCGCGATGCGCGCGGTGTGCGACGATCGCGCCACCCTGCAGAACATGCTGGATTTCGAGGCCACGCTCGCCCGCGCCGAGGCGGCCTGCGGCGTGATTCCCGTGGCCAGCACGGGACCGATCGCCGCCGCCTGCAAGGCCGAATCATTCGACCTTGTCGCACTGGCCGATGCCGCGACGCGATCGGGCAATCTGGCGATCCCGTTGGTGAAGGCGCTGACCGCTGATGTCGCCAAGACGGATGCGGAGGCGGCGCGCTATGTGCATTGGGGCGCGACCAGCCAGGACGTCATCGACACTGCGACGATGCTGAGCCTGCGCGCCGGCATCGATGTGCTGCTCGCCGACCTCGACCGTGCGGTTGCAGGCTTTGCTAAGCTGGCCCGCTCCCATCGCGACACCGCCATGGTGGCGCGGACCTGGCTGCAGCATGCGCTGCCGATGCCGTTGGGGCTGAAGCTCGCCGAATATGCCGCGGCCCTGCATCGCTCCCGCACGCGCTTGCTGCGCCTGCGCCGCGAGACGCTGGCCCTGCAGTTCGGCGGCGCCGCCGGCACGCTCGCCGCGCTGGGCGACAAGGGTCTCGCGGTTGCGGCAACGCTCGCAAAGGAGCTGGACCTGCCCCTGCCCGATGCGCCTTGGCACACCCACCGCGACCGCATCGCCGAGGCCGCCTCCGTGTTCGCGATCCTCGCCGGCAGCTGCGGCAAGATCGCGCGCGACGTCTCGCTGATGATGCAGACCGATGTCGGCGAGGCCTTCGAGCCCGCGGGCGCCGGCCGCGGCGGCTCCTCCACCATGCCGCACAAGCGCAACCCGGTCGCCGCCGCGAGCGCGCTGGGAGCTGCGACCATGGCGCCGAACCTCGCTGCGACGATCTTCGCCGCGCAGGTGCAGGACCATGAGCGCAGCGCCGGGCCGTGGCACGCGGAATGGCCGACCTTGCCGGGCCTGATGCTGGTGACCTCGGGCGCGCTTGCCGCCATCGTTGACCTCGCCGAAGGGCTCGAGGTCGATGCGGCGCGAATGCGCGTCAATCTCGATGCGACGTATGGATTGATCATGGCGGAAGCCGTCACCTTTGCGCTCGCCGACAAGATCGGCAAGAGCGACGCCCATCATTTGATCGAGGCCGCGAGCAAGAAGGCGGTCGCGGAGAAGAAGCATTTGCGCGAGGTGCTGGCGGCGGATGCCAAGGTCACCGCGCATCTCGATGCCAAGAGAATTGCTGAGCTATTCGAGCCGATGGCCTATCAGGGCGCCTCGCAGGCGCTGATCGACCGTTTGTTGGCTTCGCTTGATGACAAATAGCGGGATGACGAGAGGGACAAGACGATGCCGATGATCAACGCCGACGGATGCCTGCTCAACGTCCAGGTGGACGGCCGCGACGGCGGACCGACCTTGATGCTGTCGAACTCGCTCGGCTGCACCTTGCAGATGTGGGAGCCGCAGATGTCGGCGCTGACGCAGATGTTCCGCGTCATCCGCTACGACCGCCGCGGTCACGGCAAGTCCGGCGTGCCGGCCGGCCCCTACTCCATGGAGCGGTTCGGCAGCGACGTGCTCGCAATCCTCGACGACCTCAACATCGAGAAGGTACATTGGTGTGGCCTGTCGATGGGCGGCATGGTCGGGCAATGGTTAGGGGCCAACGCGCCCGAAAGATTTGGCAAGATCATCCTTGCCAACACCGCCTGCTATTATCCCGATCCGACCAACTGGCTGAACCGCATCAAGGCGGTGAAGCAAGGCGGCATCGCCGCGGTCGCCGATACCGTGATCGCGGGCTGGCTGACCGCCGACTTCCGCGAGCGCGAGCCCGAGACCACGGCACGCATGAAGGCAATGCTGACAGCCTCCCCCGTCGAGGGCTATCTCGCCTGCTGCGAGGCGCTCTCCACACTCGACCAGCGCGCGCTGCTGCCAAAAATCAAGAGCCCGACGCTGGTGATCGCAGGCAAGCAGGACATGGCGACCCCGGTGTCGGCGGGTGAAATGATCCGCAGCGGCATTCCCGGCGCCAGCATGACGCTGCTCGATGCCGCGCACATTTCCAATGTCGAGCAGTCGCACGCCTTCACCGAAGCCGTGGTCGGCTTCCTGACGCAACGTTAATGGCAAGAACTGCGTAGCCCGGATGGAGCGAAGCGAAATCCGGGAACGGTCTTAGCCGGGGGCGCTGAACCCAGGATTGCGCTGCGCTCCATCCGGGCTACGGTTTCGAGAGGAGACATCAATGGACGACAATCAGCGCCGCGACGACGGCATGACGCAGCGCCGCAAGGTGCTGGGCAATGAATGGGTCGACAAGTCGATCACAAACCGCAACGCGTTCAACACCGACTTCCAGGACCTGATCACGCGTTATGCGTGGGGCGACATCTGGACCAGGCCGCATTACGATCACCGCACCCGCCGCGTGCTCGTGATCGGCACCATGGTCGCGCTCGGCCAGTGGGACGAATTCCGCCTGCATGTGCGCGCAGCGCTCAGCGAAGGCGGCTTCACGCCCGACGACATCAAGGAGATCCTGCTGCAGCAGGCGATCTATTGCGGCGTGCCCGCCGCCAATCACGCCGTCAAGGAAGCCGGCACGATCATCGCCGAGCTAGGGCTGCTGAAGGGATAGCTCGCCGGACGAAGCATCCGTCTCGGTGGCGGGCGCCTCGACCGTTCGCTTCGGCGCGGTCTCGAACAGCATCACGATCGCGGTGCCGAGCAGCATCAGAAGCTCTGAGGCATGCATGCGCATCGCTTCGACCTCGCCGACCCTGGAGGCCATCATCATGCTGGCGAAGCTCAGCACGCTGCCGAGGCAGAGCGCGACCGCAAGCGCCTCGTCGGCGCCGCTGCTATTCTTGCGCAACGGCGAGAACGCCGCCATCGCGAGGAACACCACGAAGAACGCCACCACCGTGATCCGCGCCAGCGCCAGCAGCCATGCCAGCCGCACCGTCGCCATCTTGCCGAGGTGCAGATAGTCGCTAGCGTACAGCGCGATCGACACGCTCGGCCGCTCATAGAGGCCGTGGATCGGCGACACCATGATGCTGAAGGCGATGATGGTCCAGACCGGAATGAAATAGGCCGCCAGCAGCGCGCCGTTGAAGGAGCTGATCCGCCAGGTGTTCGACATTGCCGCTTCCCGTTTCTCTCCGGCGCCTTTCAGGTCGGCGGCGGTTCAGCCTGCGAGGTAACCTCGATCAATTGCCGGCGGCAATTTAAACCCTTTGTTTACCTTAATTGGGCTGGGGATTGTCCGCCGAGCGGCCGGCGCCGTGCCGAGACGGCGCAAAAAGAAAGGTCCCGCCTTGCGGCGAGACCCTTCTGGAACTGCTCTTGCTAACAACCCTCTTGCTAGCGTCTCATGCGCAATGTCACCGGGTTAGCGCTCCGGATCGGGGATCTGGCCCTGCCGGCCCGGATCCTGCTGCTGCTGGCCGGGCTTCTGCCCGCCACCCTGCTGCTGGCCTGGCTTCTGACCAGGCTGCTGGCCTTGCTGGCCCGGCTTCTGGTTCTGATTGCTCATGCGAATACTCCCTTTGCTTTCATCAAGCTGGGGACAACGCGCGCGTCGGGAGCCTGGTTGCCCGGGGAACACCGGTTCCGGCGTGATCATTGCAAGGCAACGGCGTGTCGACCCTGTGACATCGGAACCGCACCGGCCAAAGTAGTTATGTACAAGCCGTTTCTGCTGCTGCCACGCTGTTGCCGCCGCCGGGGTTCCGCTGTTAGAAAATGACACGACGCGACGGATCAGGCTGCCGGGGGCCCCTCGTCGCGTCACTCGGACGTAGCGTTTTCGAGCGAAGTGGGGACAAACGGCAGCGCATGGATTATTTCGCCCAGCAACTGATCAACGGCCTCGTGCTCGGCTCGATCTATGGCCTGATCGCCATCGGCTATACGATGGTCTACGGCATCGTCGGCATGATCAATTTCGCCCATGGCGACATCTTCATGATCGGCGGCTTCATCGCGCTGATCTCGTTCCTGGCGCTGGTGTCGCTCGGACTCACCGCGATTCCCGTGATCCTCTTGATCGTACTGCTGGTCTCGATGGCGATCACGGCGCTCTATGGCTGGACCATCGAGCGCATCGCCTATCGGCCGCTGCGCCATTCGTTCCGCCTGGCGCCGATGCTGTCGGCGATCGGCATGTCGTTCGTTCTGACCAATTTCTCGCAGGTGTCGCAGGGTGCGCGGGTCAAGCCGGTGCCGCCGATCATCACCGGCGGCTACACGCTGCATGAAGGCTCCCAGGGTTTTGCCGTGCAGCTCTCCAACATCCAGATCATGGTCGTGTTCGCCACCATCGTGGTGCTGGCGCTGTTCACCTGGCTGGTGTCGCGCACAAGGCTCGGCCGCGACATGCGCGCCTGCGAGCAGGACCAGACCATGGCTGCGCTGCTCGGGGTGGATGTCGACCGCACCATCTCGATGACCTTCGTGATCGGTGCCGCGCTCGCCGCGGTCGCCGGCATGATGTATCTGCTGTATTACGGCCTGGTCGATTTCTTCATGGGCTTCGTCGCCGGCATCAAGGCGTTCACCGCCGCAGTGCTCGGCGGCATCGGCTCGCTGCCGGGCGCCATGCTCGGCGGGCTTGCGATCGGCCTGATCGAGACGTTCTGGTCGGCCTATTTCTCGGTCGAGTACAAGGACGTCGCCGCGTTCTCGATCCTGATCGTGGTGCTGATCTTCATGCCGACCGGCCTGCTTGGCCGTCCCGAAGTCGAAAAAGTCTGACAGGCACTTCGTGAGCGCGACCTCAGCCCGCCCCTCGCACGCCGCGCAGCCCTCCGGCAGCGCCTTCATTCTCAAGAAAGCCCTGATCAGCGCCCTCGTCGCGCTGGTGCTGTTCTCGCTGATGATCGGCATCCGCACCGAGGCCGGACCGCAAGGCGGCCTGATCTACTGGACGCGGTTCGGCGATCTCGCCGCCCTTGTCGGCACCGTGTTCGGCGGCAGCATCATCGTCGAGCTGCTGCGGCAGTGGTGGGGCCCGGTCGACAAGGACCGCGTCGTGCCGAAACCGGTGCAGAGCGCGCTGTCGCTCGCCGGCCGCTGGCTGGCGCCGGCGCTCCTGGTGTTCACCTTCCTCGTGCCGGTCATCTTCTACAACCAGCGATACATTCTCGATTTGTCGATCCTGGTCCTGACCTATGTGATGCTGGGCTGGGGATTGAACGTCGTGGTCGGCCTCGCCGGCCTGCTCGACCTCGGCTATGTCGCGTTCTATGCGGTCGGCGCCTATTCCTACGCGCTGCTGGCGACCAATTTCGGATTGTCGTTCTGGGTCTGCCTGCCGCTCGCCGGCATCCTGGCGGCGTTCTGGGGCGTGCTGCTCGGCTTCCCGGTGCTGCGGCTGCGCGGCGATTATCTCGCGATCGTGACGCTCGCCTTCGGCGAGATCATCCGCCTCGTCATCATCAACTGGCAGAGCCTGACCGGCGGCCCCAACGGCGTCTCGGGGATTCCGCGCCCGACCCTGTTCGGCATTCCGCTGACACCGGGCGATGACGGGCTCGCCGCCAGGCTCGGCATCGAATTCTCGCCGACCCATCGGCTGGTGTTCCTGTTCTACCTGATCCTGGCGCTGGCGCTGCTCACCAACTGGGTGACGATCCGGCTGCGGCGGCTGCCGATCGGCCGCGCCTGGGAGGCGCTGCGCGAGGACGAGGTCGCCTGCCGCGCGCTCGGCATCAACACCACGACCACCAAGCTGACGGCGTTCGCGACCGGAGCGATGTTCGGCGGCTTCGCCGGCGCGTTCTTCGCCACACGGCAGGGCTTCATCAGCCCGGAATCCTTCACCTTCCAGGAATCGGCGCTGGTGCTGGCGATCGTCGTGCTCGGCGGCATGGGCTCGCAGCTCGGCGTGGCGCTGGCCGCGCTGACCATGATCGGCGGCTTCGAGCTGTTCCGCGGCCTCGACCAGTACCGCATGCTGGTATTCGGCATGGCGATGGTGCTGCTGATGATCTGGCGGCCGCGCGGGCTGATCGGCCACCGCGCGCCGACGGTGTATCTGGAACGCAACCAGGCGATCTCGTCCGACCTCGTCAAGGAGGGCCACGGATGAGCGGAGATCCCATCCTAACCGTCGACCGCCTGATGATGCGCTTCGGCGGCATCGTTGCGGTCAACGAGCTCTCCTTCACCGCGGAGCGGCGCAAGATCACCGCGCTGATCGGGCCGAACGGCGCCGGCAAGACCACGGTGTTCAACTGCATCACCGGCTTCTACCGGCCGAGTGGCGGCGCGATCCGCCTCAGCCATGATGACGGCCGCAGCATCCAGCTCGAGAGACTGAACGATTTCCGCATCTCCAAGCAGGCCAAGGTGGCGCGCACGTTCCAGAACATCCGGCTGTTTCCCGGCATGACCGCGCTGGAAAACCTGATGGTCGCCCAGCACAACGCGCTGATGCGCGCCTCGGGCCTGACCGTGTTGGGGCTGCTTGGTTTGCCGTCGTGGCGCGAGGCCGAGCAGCGCGCCATCGATCTGGCGCGGACCTGGCTCCAGCGCGTCAACCTGCTCGATCGCGCCGACGATGCCGCGGGCAATCTGCCCTATGGCGACCAGCGCAGGCTCGAGATCGCACGGGCGATGTGCACCGAGCCCGCCCTGCTCTGTCTCGACGAGCCGGCGGCCGGACTGAACGCGCGAGAGAGCGGCGGTCTCAACGAGCTCCTGCTGTCGATCCGCAACGAACAGGGCACCTCGATCCTCCTGATCGAGCACGACATGTCGGTGGTGATGGAGATATCCGATCACGTCGTGGTCATGGACTACGGCGTCAAGATCGCCGAAGGCACGCCGCAGACGGTGCGCGACGACCCCAAGGTGATCGCCGCCTATCTCGGCGCCGACGAGAAAGAGGCCATCGCCGTGATGGAGAGCGGCACGTGAGCGCGGCACAGGCCACCACACCCCTGCTCGCGGTGCGCGGCGTGCGTGCGGCGTATGGCAAGATCGAGGCGCTGAAGGGCGTCGATATCGAGATCAATGCCGGCGAGATCGTCGCCCTGATCGGCGCCAACGGCGCCGGCAAGTCGACGCTGATGATGACGATCTTCGGCCGGCCGCGCGCCCGCACCGGCACCATCGAATATGATGGCCACGACATCACCGGCGTGCCGACCCACGAGATCGCGCGGCTGCGCATCGCACAATCGCCCGAGGGCCGCCGGATCTTCCCGCGCATGAGCGTCGCGGAGAACCTGCAGATGGGTGCCGATGCGACCGAATGCACGGAATCCGAGCGCGAAGCCGGGCTGGAGCGCGTGTTCGCGCTGTTTCCGCGGCTGAAGGAGCGGATTGCGCAGCGCGGCGGCACGCTGTCCGGCGGCGAGCAACAGATGCTGGCGATCGGCCGTGCGCTGATGAGCCGGCCGCGCCTCTTGATGCTGGACGAGCCGTCTCTCGGGCTGGCGCCCCTGATCGCCCGCCAGATCTTCGACGCCATCCGCACGCTGAACCGGCAGGACGGCCTCACCGTCCTGATCGTCGAGCAGAACGCCAACCACGCGCTGAAGCTTGCCCATCGCGGCTATGTCATGGTCAACGGCCTGATCACGCTGACCGGAACCGGCAGCGAATTGCTGCAGCGCCCGGAAATCCGCGCCGCCTATCTGGAAGGCGGCCGCCACGGGTAGTCGTCTCGGCTGGCTGCACGTTCCGTGCCGCCGCCGTTAGCAGGATGTAGCGTCGATTTGCCTGAAAATTGCCGGTGACTTCGCTGCGAAATCGGCCGAGAATGCCGGTGGTTTAGGAGCCCGGCGTGCCGGGTCCTTCCGCAAGAGGCAACGACCACGAGGGACGTCTCATGAAATCACTGAAGCTGATCGGCCTGGCATTGGGCGCTTCGTTCGCATTGTCGGCGAGCGCGTTCGCGCAAGATATCACAATCGCAGTCGCGGGCCCGATGACGGGCTCCGAATCCGCTTTTGGCCGGCAGATGAAGAACGGCGCCGAGCAGGCGGTCGCCGACATCAACGCCGCCGGCGGCGTGCTCGGCAAAAAGCTCGCGCTGGAAGCCAACGACGACGCCTGCGATCCGAAGCAGGCGCGCTCGATCGCGGAAAAGATCGGCTCTTCGAAGATTCCGTTCGTGGCCGGCCATTTCTGCTCGTCGTCCTCGATCCCGGCCTCCGAGGCCTATGCCGACTCCAACGTGCTGCAGATCACCCCGGCCTCGACCAACCCGCTGTTCACCGAGCGCAAGCTATGGAACGTGGCGCGGGTCTGCGGCCGCGATGACCAGCAGGGCATCGTCGCCGCCGAGTACATCGCGAAGGCCTACAAGGGCAAGAACATCGCGATCCTGAACGACAAGACCACCTACGGCAAAGGCCTCGCCGACGAGACCAAGAAGGCGCTCAACAAGGCCGGCGTCACCGAGAAGGTCAACGAGTCCTACAACAAGGGCGACAAGGACTTTAACGCGATTGTCTCGCGCCTGAAGAAAGAGAGCATCGATCTCGTCTATGTCGGCGGCTACCACCAGGAAGCCGGCCTGATCCTGCGCCAGATGCGTGACCAGGGCCTGCAGGCGGTGCTGATGGCGGGCGACGCCATGAACGACAAGGAGTTCGCTTCGATCGCCGGCCCGGCCGCTGAAGGCACCTTGTTCACCTTCGGTCCCGACCCGCGCAACAAGCCGACCGCGAAGGCGATCGTCGAGAAGTTCAAGAGCAAGAACATCGACCCCGAGGGCTACACGCTCTACACCTACGCCGCTATGCAGGTATGGACCCAGGCCGTCGCCAAGGCCAAGACCACCGACGCCAAGAAGGTGATGGAGACCATCAAGGCCGGCGAGTGGGACACCGTGCTCGGCAAGATGGGCTTCGACGCCAAGGGCGACATCAAGGCGATCGACTACGTCGTCTACAAGTGGGACGCCAAGGGCAACTACGCCGAGATCAATCCGAAGGGCTCTTGAGCCCTTCGCGCCTGATCTGATCAGAGACAGCAAAACGCCCCGGTCCGCCGGGGCGTTTTTTCCGGACTGCTCGCCTAGATCATGATGCGTTTCCACGGAATCGCATCATGATCTCATCTCTTGTTAGAGCATGATCTTTTCGGAAAACCGGTATCCACTTTTCCGGATCATGCTCTAGCGAAATGCCCGAGATCTCCATCGACGGAGCGACGCGCCGCGCCGCGCGAGATCGATCGCATATGATCTGGGCAGGCTGCGATTGAAGTTTAATCTTGCCTGGCCTGGCAGCGCACAATAACGTTTTGACAGTCCAACGCGACGATGCGGGAGAGATCGAAGCGAAAACACGTACGCGGTTTTCGTGGTCGACGCCGACGGAGCAACCGCCCCGGAAACTCTCAGGCACAAGGACCGTGTCGTCAGGACGATCTGGAGAGAGACGTCGTGTCCACGATGCGCCGTCCACCGAAGGGGATATCCGTCACCACGCCATTGCATGAGCAAGGGCCGCGGCGGATCAAGCTCTCAGGTACCGGGACAGATGGGGCGCCTCCGCCAGCCGACGCCGGCGTCGGGGGCACTCTAGCTTCCGGGAGCTTCTTTCAAATATGCCCATCACCGTCCTCATCGGCGCCGGCCTCCCCGGCGCAACGACCATCCGCGCGACGTTCCGCGTCGCGACAAGAGGCAGCGCACAGCGGTGGATGGATTCCATTCAGCCGACCGGCTGTTCGCCAATCGAAATCCGCTCAGCGTTCACCCGAGGAAAATGATGTCAGTTGCACCGCGCGCCAGAACCACCCCGACGTCCTTGAACACCGCGTTCCGCGGACTGCTGGTAGCTACGGCGCTGCTGCTGCCGGGCCTGTCTCACGCCAAGACGATCCGCGCGGTGATGCATTCGGACCTGCGGGCGCTCGATCCGATCGTTTCGTCGGCCTACATCACACGTGACCACGGCTACATGGTCTACGACACGCTGGTGGCGATGGACTCGAGCTTCACGATCCGGCCCCAGATGGCGGACTGGAAGGTGTCCGACGACAAGCTGACTTACACCTTCACGCTGCGCGACGGCCTGAAGTGGCATGACGGGACGCCGGTGACCGCCGAAGACTGCATTGCGTCGTTGAAGCGTTGGGCCAGCGTCGACGGCATGGGCCAGAAACTGATGGACTTCACCGTCGGCCTGGAAGCCCCCGATGCCAGGACGATCGTGCTGAAACTCAGGGAGCCCTACGGCCTGGTGTTGGAATCGCTCGGCAAGCCATCGACGCTGGTGCCGTTCATGATGCCGAAGCGCCTTGCCGACACACCGTCGGACCGGCCGATCCCCGAGCAGATCGGCTCGGGTCCGTTCAAATTCGTCGCGGCGGAATTCCAGCCCGGCGTCAAGGCGGTCTATGAGAAGAACAAGGACTACGTGCCGCGCGGCGAGCCGCCAAGCTGGGCCTCGGGCGGCAAGGTGGTGAAGGTCGATCGCGTCGAATGGATCACGATGCCCGACGTTCAGACCGCGACCAGCGCGCTGCAGTCCGGCGACATCGATTTCCTGGAACGGCCGTCATTCGACATGCTGCCGATCCTGCAAGCCGACAAGGATTTGACGTCGCGCCCGCTGAGCAGCCTCGGCTTCCAGACCATCGGACGGATGAATTTCCTTTATCCGCCGTTCGACAACGTCAAGGTGCGCCGGGCCGCCATGATGGCGCTGAGTCAGAAGGAAATCCTCGACGCCATGGTCGGGGATCCCAAGCTCTACAAGATTTGCGGGGCCATGTTCGGCTGCGACACGCCGCTTGCCTCCGACGTCGGATCGGAGTCGCTCGTCAAGGGCGACGGCATGGCCGCCGCCAAGAAGCTGCTGGCCGAATCCGGTTACGACGGCACGCCGGTCGTGATGCTGGCGCCGACCGATGTGGTGACGCTGAAGACGCAGCCCATCGTCGCGGCACAGTTGCTGCGCCAGGCCGGCTTCCAGGTGACGATCCAGTCCATGGACTGGCAGACGACGAACATGGTGCTGGCAAGCCAGAAGCCGCCGAAGGACGGCGGCTGGAACATGTTCTTCACCAATTGGGGTATCGCCGACATCATGAATCCCGTCGTCAGTGCTCCCCTGAATAACAGGGGTCGCAAGGGCGGCTGGGTCGGCTGGCCGGACGACGCGCAGATCGAGAGCCTCCGCGATGCCTTCGCGCGCGCCGGCTCGCCGGACGCGCAGAAGAAGATCGCGGCCGAGATTCAAGCGCGCGCGCTCGACCAGGTGACCTACATTCCCCTGGGGCAGTACTTTGCGCCGAGCGTGTGGCACAAGGAGCTGACCGGCATGCTTGATGGCCCGGCCACGCCGCTGTTCTGGAACATCGACAAGCCCGAGTAATCTCAACCCACATGATCCTGACCGACGCGGGCGGCTGTCCGGAACAGGCCGACGCCCGCGCCGCGCGATGAAATGAGAAACACTGGAAATGTCCGGAAATGCGATCTGACGTCGCCGATCCGGACTTTCGGACGCAGCAAGATTGAAGCCAAGGTTGGAAGTCATGTCACCTGATACCACTTACGATGTGATCGTCGTCGGCGGCGGCTCGGCCGGCGCGGCCATTGCCGCCCGGTTATCCGAGGATCGGAAGCGGCGGGTGCTGCTGCTAGAAGCGGGCCTCGACTGGCGTGCGGATGAAGCACCCTGGGAAATCCGGACGCCCAATCCGATTCCGATCATTCACAAGCGCGAATTCCAGGAGAAATGGCAGTGGCCCGACCTCCTGACCCGCCGCATCGCAGGCCAGGAGCGGCGCTTCTACTGGCGCGGCAAGGGGCTCGGCGGCAGCTCGATGATGAACGGCCAGATCGCCATCCGCGGCGTCGCGGATGCCTTCGACGAATGGGCCGCGCTCGGCTGCCGCGGCTGGTCCGCGCGCGAGATCATGCCGCTGTTCTCGATGATCGAGGACGACGAGGAATTCGGCGACACCAGGGGACATGGCCGCGGCGGTCCGCTGCCGGTCTATCGCGCGCCGCTGGAAACGTGGGGGCCGATCGATCGCGGCCTGCGCGACGCAGCTCTCGCCAGCGGCTATCCGTGGTGCGCCGATCTCAACGGTCCGGATGGCGAAGGCGTCGCCTGCTATCCGATCAACAGCCGCAACAGCCGTCGTATCACCACCAACGAAGGCTATCTCGAGCCGGCGCGTGGCCGTGCCAATCTCGAGATTCGAGGCAAGGCGCTGGTCGACCGGGTCATCATCCGCGACGGTAAGGCAACCGGCGTCCGTGTCCATATCGACGGCCAGGGCACCGTCGAGATCGATGCGCGTGAGATCGTGTTGTGCGGCGGCGCCATCCACAGCCCCGCGATCCTGCTCCGATCGGGCATCGGCCCCGCGGACGAGTTGCAAGCCATGGGGATCGCGGTCGAGCGTGACCTGCCGGTCGGCCGCAATTTCTTCGACCATCCGCTGTTTCGCATGACGATCCAGCTGCGCGAGGAGCTGCGGCCTACCGATCCGGATACGCGTCACACCAATTGCTGCGTAACCTATTCATCCGGTCTCGCCGACGGCGGCAAGCGCGACATGATCATGATCGCCTTCAATCATCGCGGCATCGGAAATCCCGGCGCGATCGGCGCGGGACTGTTCAATGCCTATTCGCGGGGGCACCTGAAGTTGGCTTCGCCGGACCCGACGATCGATCCGGTCGTCGAGGAGAACATGCTGGCCGATCCGCGCGATATGCTGCGCATGCTGGATGCGGTGAAGCGGTTCGCGGTGCTGGCCACGCAGCCGGCACTGGCCGGCATCTCGGACTGGATCCGCCTCGGCGATACCGAGCTGACCTTGCCGGCCGCGGCGGCCCTGCCGACGGCCGAGCTCGAGGCGGTATTGCGACGCGAGACCGGCGACATCCAGCATGCAGCCGGCAGCTGCCGGATGACCGGCGTCAACGATCCCGCGGGCGTGGTCAATCCCGACGGTGCGGTGAAGGGCGTCAGTGGCCTGCGGGTCGCCGACGCCTCGATCATGCCGTCCGATTGCCGGGCCAATACGCACTTCACCACGGTCGTCATTGGCGAAGCCATCGCCCGGATGATGAGGTCATAGGCCGGGGCGTCAACGCGCCTCCAAAGCGCGATGAGATGGGTTGAATCGTCATCGCGCTTTGGATTCTTGTCTTGGCATGATCTTTTCGGAAAACCGCTTCGCACTTTTCCGGATCATGCTCTAGCCGGGCTCGCCGCAGCTGATATACCGGTTCGAGCAGCCAAGGCTCGGACCAGGCGGGACGGACTCAACCGTGAAAAACCTTCTCACCGATATTGCCGGCGTTGCCGTCGGCCATGCCGACGACGCGGTGATCGCCTCGGGCGTCACCGCCATCCTGTTCGAGCGGCCGGCGGTCGCCTCGATCGATGTTCGCGGCGGCGGTCCGGGCACCCGCGAGGACGCGCTGCTGTCGCCGCATAATGTCGTCGAGGCGATCGACGCCATCACGTTGTCCGGCGGCTCGGCGCTCGGGCTCGACGCCGCCGGCGGCGTCCAGGCCTGGCTGGCCGAGCGTGGCCGCGGCTTTCGCATCCGCGATGCGGTGATCCCGATCGTGCCCGGCGCGATCTGCTTCGACCTGCTCAACGGCGGCAACAAGGCGTGGGGACGCTTTCCGCCCTATCGCGATCTCGGCTATGCGGCGGCGAATGCGGCCTCCGATGACTTCGCGCTCGGCAGCGTCGGCGCCGGCATGGGCGCCACCACGGCCAATCTGAAGGGCGGCCTCGGCTCGGCGTCTGCTGTGACCGACGACGGCATCAAGGTCGCGGCGCTCGCCGTGGTCAACGCGGTCGGCAGCGTGACGGTCGGCAGCGGTCCGTGGTTCTGGGCGGCGCCGTTCGAGGTCGCCGGCGAGTTCGGCGGACGCGGCCTGCCGGCTGCGTTCACGCCTGACATGCTGAAGCCGCGGCTGAAGGGCGGTGCCGAGGCCACCGCCGCCGAGAACACCACGCTGGTCGTGCTCGTCACCGACGCGCAATTGACAAAACCGCAGGCGCGGCGGTTGGCGATGATCGCACAAACCGGCATGGCGCGCGCGATCTATCCGGTGCACGCGCCGCTCGATGGCGATGTGGTGTTTGCCGCCGCGACCGGCGCCAAGCCGGTCGATCCCCTGTTCGGGCTGACCAGGCTCGGCGCGATCGCGGCCAACACGGTGGCGCGCGCGATCGCGCGCGGCGTCCATTCAGCGACCGCGCTGCCCTTCCCCGGCGCACTGCCGAGCTGGCGGGATCGGTTCGGTTAGGCGAAGAGCTTGTACGATCGTCATTGCGAGCGAAACGAAGCAATCCATCGCACCGCTTGCCGAGACATGGATTGCTTCGTCGCTACGCTCCTCGCAATGACGAGTAGCAGCCGATACGCCTTAAGCGCTTAAGGAAACCGACGCCGAAGCCTGCGTCGAGATCGCCAGCGCCTGGCGCTGGATCAGTTGCTCGATGAAATTGTAGGACGAGGTCGCGCTGCCGCTGGACGACGAAGATGTGCCACTGGTGCTGGACGCCGAGGCCGGCGTTGTCATCGACACCTTGGAGCCGTCGGCATAGGTCGTCGTCGTGGTGGTCGAACCGTCGCTGTTGGTCACCGAGGTCGAGGTGGCGCCGTCCAGCGCCTGCATCAGGGGATCGCTCGAGCCGCTGCTGGAGCCGGATCCGTCGGTCGAGCCGCTCGCCATTTGATGATGATGGCCGCCGCCCTTGTGGCCCTGCAACGCCTGCGACATCTCGTCGAGGCTGACGGTGCCGTCGCCATTCTTGTCGAGCTTGGCGAACACGTCGTCGGCCCGCGCCGTGTTGGTACCGCCGGCGCCGAGTGCATTCTCGAATTCCGCCTGGGTGATCTGGCCGTTGCCGTCGGCGTCGATCCCTGAGAACAGGTCCTGCAACGCGGCCGACCGGCTGGCCGCCGTCGCGCTGTTTGAGACCGCGGTCTGCGACTGGCTTTGCGCGGAAATCAGCGCGCCCATCGTCAGCGGCGAAATCTGCGGCGTGCCAGAGCTCGATCCGGCGCTGCTGCTGCCCCCGGTCGACGTCGATGTCGTGGTCGAAAGATCGAACAGGCCGCTCGACTGGCTTGCCTGGCTGGAGCTGCCGGTCTGGGTCGTCGACTTCGACGACATCAGCGAGCTCAGGAGATCAATGGCCGACGACGCAGCGCCAATTGCAAATAACATGGCATACTCCAACAAGGCCGCGCCTGGCGGCTCAAACGCTTGTCGGTGGCGCAGCAAGGCGCGTGCCATGGCAAAAACCCAATGAAACCAGGCCTTGGCGCATCGCGACGGGTTCCGCGCACCCGGCAAGAGCTGCCGCCGGCGGCAGAATTTTCCGGCCCAGCCATCCGGTCCGCTCGCATTGCCCACCACGCCTGCGCATGTTAGGCGGGATCACCCGTCGCCCCCTGCTCGTCTTCCGGAACTGCTGACATGACTCAGTCATTCACCCCGCGTCCCCTCATTATCGCTCCGTCGATCCTGGCGTCGGATTTCTCAAAGCTCGGCGAGGAGGTCCGCGCCGTCGACCAGGCCGGCGCCGACTGGATCCATCTCGACGTGATGGACGGCCATTTTGTGCCGAACATTTCCTACGGCCCCGACGTCATCAAGGCGATGCGGCCGCACACCAAGAAGGTGTTCGACGCTCATCTGATGATCTCGCCCTGCGATCCCTATCTGGAGGCGTTCGCCAAGGCGGGCTGCGACCACATCACCGTGCATGCAGAGGCCGGCCCGCATCTGCATCGCTCGCTGCAGGCGATCCGGGCGCTCGGCAAGAAGGCCGGCGTCTCGCTCAATCCGGCAACGCCGGCGAGCGCGATCGAATATGTGCTCGACCTGATCGACCTCGTGCTTGTCATGTCGGTCAATCCCGGTTTCGGCGGCCAGGCCTTCATCCGCTCGGCGATCGGCAAAATCTCCGACGTCAGGGCGATGGTCGCGGGCCGGCCGATCGATGTCGAGGTCGACGGCGGGGTTGCGCCCGACGTCGCGGGCCAGCTCGCCGCCGCCGGCGCCAATGCCTTTGTCGCCGGATCTGCCGTGTTCAAGGGCGGCACGGTCGAGGCCTACAAGACCAACATCGCGGCGATTCGCCATGCGGCGGCCGAAGCGCGCGGCGAAGCGATCTGATGATCCGGCGTAGCTAAAAAACTGCGGGCGGCGTGGCCGCGGCGTTCGCCGCCCGGTCCGCCGCCTCGTCGCCCGCATCTGTCGCCGGCGTCAGCCGCGACGGCCGCACCACGGTCACCGTGCACGGCGCTTCGGCTGCGACCTTGGCGGACACGCTGCCGAGCAGCGCGCGCCGCAGCGAGTTCTGCCGCGCGCCGATGATGATGTGGTCGACCAGATTGACCGCGGCGAATTCCAGGATGGCGGCTGCGGGATCGATCGCCTCCAGCACATGTACGGTCAACCGGCCCTCCGCGAGCTTGAACGGCCGCGCCCAGTGCTGGAGCGCCACCAGGCGGTCGACATGCTTGTTCTGGCCCTGCTCGTCATGGCTGCGGTCGATCGCCAGCCGATTGAGCTTGAGCACGTTGACGCAGGCGAGCCGCGCCGATGGCGAGGTCGACAGCACCTGCTCGGCGGTGACGCGGATGGTCTCGTTCAGCGCCTCGGCGCCTTCGCCGATGTCAAGCGCGATCGCGACGATCGGGCTCGAGGCGAGCTGCACCGCGACGTTGGATCTCGGTTGCGGCGAGGCGGCGCCGAGATTGAAGCGACGGCGCCACACCGTCATGAGCGGATCGCGTTTCAGCCGCTGCGCCCGTGCCGTCAGCTTGACCTGCTCGGGATGGCTGAGATCGAACGCAAGCTGCGCCGCGGTCGGATAGCGCGCGACCGGATCGATTTCGAGACACCGCAGCACGATCTCCTGCAGCCACGGCGGATAGTCCGGCCTGAGCCCGCGCGGCGGAGTGGGATCGCGCCACAGCCGCCGGCGCATGCCGCGCAGGGTCTCGCTCTCGCCGAACGGGCGGACGCCGGTGGTGAAGAAGTACAAGAGCACGCCGAGCGAAAACAGATCGCTGCGCGGATCGTCGCGCACGCCGAGCAGGCGTTCCGGCGCCATATAGGGTGCGGTGCCGTAAGGCAGCCGAAACTCCTCCTGCAGGAGGTCGGGCAGATGCTGGTGGTGCGACAGGCCGTAATCGATCAGCACCGCCTCGCCGCGCTCGCGGAACATGACGCTGCTCGGCTTGATATCGTGATGGATGACGTTCTGCCGGTGCAGGCTGGCGAGCGCGGTCGCCACCTTGCCGCCGATCACCCTGACCTCCTCATACGGCAGCGGCAGGTCGTCGAGCCGCTTGTAGAGTGTTTGTCCGGGGATGCGCTCCATCACCACATAGGCCTGCCGCTCGAAGTCGCCGGTGCCGAAACAGGCCGGCACGTGCGGCCCTGACAGCCGCGGCAGGATCATCTGCTCCATCTCGAAGCTGACGATCGCGGCCGGGTCCTCGCCCTCCGAGGTCAGCGGCACCTTCATCAACAGCGGCATAGTGATGCCGGGATGGGTGACGGTCCATAGCGTCGCCATGCCGCCGCGGTGCACGCGCTCGCCGATGGTGAAGCCATCGAGCTCGGCGCCCGGTTGCATGGTCAGCGCCGCCACCGGCGTCACCTGCCGAGCGGCAGGCGGTCGGCCAGCCACAGCGGCAGGCCGCTGGCCTTGATCCGCGCCGCGGCGGTCGCGACGTCGTAGGGCACGCGGTGAAAGGTGATCTCGCGGCTCGCCGTGTCGAACATCGCAAACGACGCCGCCGGATCGCCGTCGCGCGGCTGGCCGACCGAGCCGAGCACCGCAAGCCAGCGCCGCCCCGGCAGCAATTGCACCGCGACACCCGAGGTCGGGACGAAGCTCGTCATCTTCGCGGTCGAGGACATCGAGTAGAGGCCGGGACGATGGATGTGGCCGCAGAAGGTGATCTGCTGTTCGGTCGCCATCATGCTGCGCGCGGCGTCCGCAGTGTCGCGGACGTAGCGCCATTTCACGGGGTCGGAGGCCTCCGAGTGCACGTAGAGCCGGTTGTCCTCCTGCCGCGACATCGGAAGCTCGGCGAGGAACTGCTTCTGCTCGCCGCTGAGCCGGCCGCGGGTCCAGTCGATGGCGGCCTGGGCATCGGTGTTCATGCTGTCACTGGGAACGCCGATCGCATTATCATGATTGCCGCGCACCGCGATCGCGCCGTTGGCGACCAGGTCCATCATGGTGTCGACGGCCCATTCGGGATCGGCGCCGTAGCCGACGATGTCGCCGAGGCAGATCAGCCGCTCAGCGCCGCGTGCCCGCGCAGCGTCGAGGCAGGCTGCAAAGGCCTGCCGGTTGGCATGAATATCGGCAAACAGTGCAAGCCGCATCGTGATCCGCGTAGGTGGAGTCCTGCCGGATATCAAGCACACGCAGCCCAGAGCTCGCAATCGGGCGGAGGCAGGCGCGAAGAAGCCATTTGGCGTGCGACCGCGCAATCTCTACCGTCGCAACTCGTTGCTTACCCCTCTCCCCACCCTCCCCCGCAAGGGGGGAGGGAGCCTGACCGGCGTGCTCACCTCACTGGCATGACAGATCGCGCCTCAGACCATCAACGGCGAATGTAAGGGAGGCACCAGCGGAATGAGCAACCGGCGACATAGGTAACAGGTCAGACCGACGACATAGGTAACACAATTCTCGTTTCGTTCAGGTCTGTTGTTGTTGGGGCTGTGGACCCTGAGGGCAACGCGCAGCGTTGTCCTCAAGTCCACAGCCTTTTGCTGTGCGTTTTGGTCTGCTGAGCTGGTCACCGCGATGCGCGATCGTGCCGAGCACAATCGGGCCATAGCTGACGGTCCAGCCGTCCCGCTCCTCGGCCAGGCCTACCGGCTCGCCGATCAGCGCTTCGCTGATGTAGATCGTGTTGCCCAGCCATTTGATCTCGCCGTTTTGGCGGACCGAGCGGATCTCCTGGTCATCAGCGTATTCCGGCTCGCGCAAGATGCCGTCGAAGCGGCGCGAGGAGGCCAGGTAACGGTCGGCCGGCGTGGCGTTGTCGAGCGATTGGTGCGGGCGCTCTTCGTTGTAGAGATGCTGGAAGCTGCGCAAGCGCTTGCGCTGCTCGCGCATGGTGGGAGCCGGCGGATTGGCAACGTCTTGCAGCAGGGTCAGGTGCATGCGCTCATGGCGACCGTTCTGCTGAGGTTTGCCCGGTGCAATGCGTTCCGGCGTCACGCCGGCCTTGATCAGCTTGACCGATAGCCGCGACAATCCTCCGGCGCCACGCGAGGCAAACGGCGAGCCGTTGTCCGAGCGCATGTGACGCGGCAACCCGAACTCGCGGAACGCCGCGTCCAGCACCGGCCAGACATGATCCGTGTCGGTGCGCGCCAGGGCCTGGCAGCGCAGCAGATAACGACTATAGGCATCGGTGATCGTCAGTGGCTCGCAGCGCATGCCGTCCCCGGTCAGGAACCAGCCCTTGAAGTCGATGCACCAGGTGTCGTTGGGCGCCTCGCAACTGGCAAAGGGCGCGCTCGAGGGCGGGCTGCGCCGGCGCAGCTTGCGTTTCACCGTCAGGCCTTCGCGGTCGAACAGCTCCCCGATCGTGCTTGCCGCCGGCCATGCCGTTCGAGGTGACTTCCGTTCGAGAAAGGCCAGCACCTTGATCGGCCCCCAGCTCGGATGCGACCGACGCACCTCAAGACAGCGTTCGGCGATCTTCTCCGCAATGCTCTGCGGATGATGCAGAGGAGCTCGCGAACGATCGAACAGCCCAGCCGCCCCTTCCTCCTCGAACCGTACCAGCCATTTATAGCCCACCGACGGCTCACCCCGAACCGCCGGCACACCGCCGCAAACGACTCCTCATGCTTTTGCGCCGCCACCACAAACCGCATCCGCTCATCCACAGCACAGGTCTCCATCCATCCCATCGGCAAGCTCCTCCTCGCCGATCAGTTGACCTGTTACCTATGTCGCCGGTCTATTCTGTTACCCATCTAGCCGGTTAGGACCGGAAGGGTTCCCTCCCCCTTGCGGGGTAGGGTTAGGGAGAGGGGTGCCGCTTGCTCCGCTGCGAGAGAGCACAAGAGCCGAGCTGTTGCTTTAGTGCTTGCAGGCCCGCACGCCCCGCAGCAGCAGGGCGATCAAGGCGTCGATCCGGGACGGGCATTCGGGCTTGGACCATTCCTCGGCATGCGCCGGGTGATGGTAGCGGACGGTCGCGTCGAACACGGCACGTGCCGTCGCCTTGACGTTGTCGATCTCGAATTCGCCCTGCGCGACGCCGTCGGACAGGATCTTTGCGATCAGATCGACCTGCTTGTCCTTGTAGGCTTCCACCACCTCGCGCGCGCCCTGCGCCAGCGCCAGGTAGGTCGCGAACATCTCGGGATCGTCGCAGACTTTCTTCTGTTTGATCGCGAAGGCGGTGCGCAGCCATTGCTCGAGCCGCTCCGGCGCCGGGCCGTCGCCGGCCGCGAGCTTGCACAGCGGCTCGTTGGCGCGGTCGAGCCAGCGTTTGGCGACTGCGTCGCGCAGCGAGGCCTTGCTGGGGAAATGGCGGTACACGCTGCCGTGGCTGACATCCAGCGCACGGGCCACGTCGACAACGGTGGCCTTGGTCAACCCGTAGCGTCTCAAGACATCCTCAGTTGCCTCGAGGATCCGCTCGGGTGTCAAAACCACCGCCTCGTTCATGCGCTTACCGTCTGATTATCGCTGTCCTGCCCGCGGGTGAACTTGGCAGCCTGGGCAGCCAAATGGCGGGCGACGCGAAGGTTGAGCCACTGTTGAATCTGGGCGGTCAATTGAAAGATTTCTATCGTCATGGAGGTAGTCCTTCGAGGTAATCAAATTGAAGTCCGGTTGCCCCGACCAAAATGCCGGAACAGCCGCTGGGCGCCCTCCTCCCATTGGGCTGCTGAGTATATACATCGTCACGCTGACAGATTTCAATATCTGTCAGACAAACTTTGCGAGATGACAGCTATGCGTCCGGGCAGGGCCGCCGATCCCTGCAGGCCGGTCGGGCCGAGATTCTCTCCGTTCGTCGTCCTGGCGAAAGCCAGGACCCATAACCACCGCAGCCAGTGATGACCGTGATCGCGGCCCCAGCGTCACGCAACAATCGCGATTTGGGGTGATGGGTCCTGGCTTTCGCCAGGACGAAGCTGAATGTGCTGATCTTGGCGGTCCACCGGGCCGGAACCGATGCCGGAATCGAAAGGGGCCGCCTCACGCAGCGGCCCCTTTGCCGGGAAAATGGCTTCGGGATAAAATCTAGCCCCGGTTATCCCCAGGATACACCGTTCAGGGGATTGAGGAATTCCGGATGATTACTGTCCATCCCGCTGACTGATTATTGGCAATCCCTATTTTTGTGCCACCTTTCTAGTCGGACGCGCGCCCTATCGCTGCTCGTCCTTGGGCGGCATCCGGGGCGGCGGCAGCGGCGTGAAGACTGATCCCTGCGCGCCGGCCGGCGGCGCCACGAACGTCCCCGTGGTGGAATCGCCGCCGGTAGTCTCCATGATCGTCTTCGGGGTGATGTACTCCCTGACGAAATCCGTGAGGGTCCCATCGCCGCCGCCGAAATCAGCCGCCCGCCCGCCCTGCGGATGCCCGGCCTTGATCTCGTTGTCGGCCGTGTGGGTCTGCTCCGCCATGGCATCGCTATAGGGAATGCGGAAGGCGCGCGGCACGGCGCTCGGTCGGTTGTCTTCATCAAGCTCTTCAACCCAGAGATAGATCGAGCCCAGATCGCCCTCCAGCGTATGCGGCTCCACGATCCGCGCCGACAGCAGCTTGAAGTTGGCCGGCAGCTTCTCCGCGGAGGCCCAGCCGAGCAGGCCGCGCATCCCGCCGAAGCTGACGAAATAGAACGCGCTGGTCACGACGATGACGACAGCCTTCAGCGACCAATGCAGCCGCGCATAGACCAGCACGATCAGGAGCAGCGCACCGATCACCGCGTACGCCACCGCAAGGGTGAGGATCACTGACTGGAGACTATTCACGGCGGAGCACCCTCACGCCGGATTTCGGAACGCCGGTGTTCGGATCGAGGTCGGCGCCGTTGCGCCAGCTGCTGCGGAAAGTTTCGAGCAGCGATTTCGGCCGCCGGTCGACGTTGACCACCTTGCCCTCGGCATCGAGACGAAACCGCACCGCGGTCTTCTCGTCGCCGGTGTGATCGACGGTCAGCTTGTCGTCGAAAATCACCTGCGCCGTCGGGTTGAGCTTCTGCACCTTGACGTTGGCCTGCACCGGCTCGCCGGTCGTGGCCTGGAAATGCGAGACGTTGACGGTGTATTCGCCGGCGACGATGCCGCGCAAGGTGACGATCTCCTCGCGGATCGGGGAAGCGATCTTCTTGCCGTTGACCACGATGAAGTCGTTAGCGCCGCCGCGATCGTCGCGGTCGAGCGTCAGGAAGCCGGCCTCGCGATGCCGGTACCAGGCGATGTTGCCCGCGGGGTCCTGCACGAACAGGTCGAGATCATCGGGATGGTTGTCCGGCCAGTCCATCGTGATGATGAACTCCGCCTTGGATTCGATCTTGCCCTCCTTGGAGTCCGGCGACACCGCAAGCAGCGCGAGGAAGAACAGGAAGGCGATCACCTGCAACGCCTTGAACAGCATGACACCAAGCGGATCGAAAGCTTCCTCGCGCGGATAGAGCCCGAACTCGTCCATCATGGCGTCGTACCAAGGCGACGTTCCAAAGCCGGCGTGACATGCGTCTCGGTCAGCACCACGGCATCGGAAAATACCCGCTGGGTCGCGGAGTCCAGCATGTAGTACTGGATCCGGACCAGGATCGATCCGATCAGCCCGGCCAGCGTGGTGTACATCGCGACCGCCATGCCGTCGCTCATCAGGCCCATCGAGGATTTCATCGCGACCTTGTCAGCGGCATCGAGCGACGCGATCGGCGCCAGCATGATGATGAAGCCGATGATGGTGCCGAGCAGGCCGAGTTTCATCAGCGTGTCGGAGACGAAGGCGCCGAAACCGTTGGACCCGCGCAGGCGGTCGGCCAGCGTCCGCAGCAGCAGGGTCTGGTCGATCCGCCCCTTGGCCTGCGCATCGGCCTTCTGCACCAGGCTCTTGATGTGATCGGTGACGAGGCCGCGCGGCAGGCCGCGCGCGTCAGATGCAAGAATCTTTGCGCCATCAGGCGCGGCGAGGATCGCGCGGCAGGACCGCGCCACCTCGCCTTCCCGCGCGATCGCCCGCGTCCGCCAGAAGCAATGGATGCAGGTGACGACGTAGAGCACCGCGATGACGCTGGAGATGTAAGTGCGGTCGGAGCTGACCATGAGTCGGATCAGCCCGTAGCGCCACAGCAGGAAGGCGGCAAACAGCGAAAGGCCGGTGAAGATCATCCAGAGCAGCAGGACGCTGCGCTCCGCCGGATCCGTGTCGGCCGACGCGGCCGCAGCTTCGACCTTGGCGTCCATGCTGCGTGAGCTCCCTGTGCCGACTGTTCCACGAGGCTCCACGCGGGCCTCATCCGCCGTTAGAGCAGAGCCGGCCGGCGCCGTCCAAAGACATCTGCCCAGATTTGGTCGGGCAAATTTCCCGACCTGCATAGCTTGGCATGCTTGCGATTGGCGGGGAATAGCGCTGCTGTTAGCATCGCGCTCTGGTTTGCCGGCCGTGGAGTGATCGCATGCGCCTCGTGCTTGAATTGGTCGCCCGCCTGCTGGTCATCGTCGCGCTGTGCCTTGGCGCAGCGACCGTCTGGGCCACGATCGATGCCTATCGCAGCGTCGATCGCGCCACCGAGGCGTCCGCCGAGCGGGTGTCACAATCGCTCGAGGCGCTGTACTGGCGCGAATTGCTGCTGCGCAGCAACCGGATGCGCGAGCAATTGCTGCCGACGCCGGACTGGCGCACCATCGAAACCATGGGCCTGATCGCGCCCGGGATCTGCGTGCAGTTCGAACCGGCCGGTGCCTTCGAGAAGCCGCTGTGCGGCCAGAGCAAGGGCATCGGCAAGACGCCGCCGCGCTGGTTCGCCGACATTGTCCAGATGGTGCTCGGCGATCACGGCACCGTCGAGCGGCCGATCAGCGCCCGCGCCGCGACGGCGGGAACCGTTCGCGCCGTCGCCGATCCGGCCGCCGCGATCGCGCTCGCCTGGCAGCACATCCTGGATAACATCCATGTCGCGCTGCTGATGGCGCTCGCGATCGCGCTGCTCGCCTCGCTTGCGATCGCGCATGCGCTGGCGCCCGCGCATTCGATCGTATCCGCGCTGCGGCGGATGGCCGACGGCGAGTACCGGGCCCAGCTGCCGCGCGTCCGCTCGATGGAGCTCGCGATGATCGGACGCGCCGTCGGCGATCTCGGCGACCGCCTCGCACAGGCCGAAGAGGAGCGCACGGTGCTGACGCGGCGGCTGCTGGAAATTCGCAGCGACGAACGCCGCGCGCTGGCGCGCGAGCTGCACGACGAGTTCGGCCAGAACCTCACCGCGATCCTCGCCTTCGCCAACACGATCGAGGCCAGCTCCGGCGACAAATACGCCGCCGGCACCGAAATTGCGCAGGACGCGCGGATGATCTCGCAGGCGACGCGCCGCATCATGGCATGCCTGCGCGATACGCTGAACCGGCTGCGCCATCCGCCGGCCGAGGAGCTCGGGCTGGAGGCCAGCCTGGTCGATCTGGTCGACAGCTGGCGGTCGCGCACGGCGCAGCCGATGATCCAGCTCGATCTGCAGGGCGATCTTGCCGACATCAGCGGCACGGTCGCCGCCACCGCCTACCGCGTCGCACAGGAGTGCCTGACCAACGCGCTGCGCCACAGTGCGGCGCGCGAGATCGTGCTGCGGATCGAGCGGCGCGCCGGAACCGAGAATGCGCTGCTGGTGCGCGTCGAGGACGATGGCGGCGGCGATGCCGCCAAGGTGGCGCAATCTGCGGGCTTCGGCCTCACCGGCGTCAGCGAGCGCGTCGCCGCGCTCGGCGGCTCGCTGTCGATCGCGCGTGCCAGCCGCGGCGTCAGCATCGCCGCCACGATCCCGCTTGCGGCCTGAGATGACGACCGCGACGACGACTGTGCTGAAGATTGCGGGCATCTCGATCCTGCTGGTGGACGATCATCCCGTCGTCCGCCAGGGCTATCGCCGCGTGCTCGAACACCAGGACGATTTCCGCGTCGTCGCCGAGGCCGACAACGCTGCCAATGCCTATCGCGCGTTCAAATCGCACCAGCCTGATGTGGTCGTGATGGACATCTCGATGCCGGGCGCGAGTGGGCTGGAGGCGATCCGCAACATCCGCGCGCGCGACCCCGACGCGCACATTCTGGTGTTCAGCATGCACAGCGAGGCGGCCCAGGTGAAGGCGGCGTTCGCCGCCGGTGCCTCCGGCTTCGTCACCAAGGGCAGCGAGCCGGCCGAGCTGATCGCGGCGATCCGCCAAGTGGCGCGCGGCGAGCACGCGATGAGCGACGACGTCGCGCGGGTGCTCGCGCTGGACAGCCTGGTGCCGACCCAATCGGCGCTCGACCAGCTCGGCGAGCGCGAGATCGAGATCCTCCGGCAGTTCGCGGCAGGCCACACCAAGGAGCAGATCGCCGCCAATCTCAACCTCAGCACCAAGACCGTGCAGAACTACCACTACCTGATCAAGGCCAAGACCGGGATGCGGACCGACGCCCAGCTGGTCCGCCTCGCCGTCGAATGCGGTCTGGCGAATTTGTAGGCCTGTAGCCCGGATGGAGCGAAGCGTAATCCGGGGACCGCGCATGAGGAACGATCCCGGATTGCGCTGCGCTCCATCCGGGCTAGGGATCTCCGATAGCGACCCGCCATTGCCCCGTGACAATATGGCGGGTTACGGTACGCTCATCCGCCCTCCAAAGCCGACAAGAAACGGACGCTCCCCATGCCCATCGTCAATCGCGTTGCCGCCCTCTCGGACGAAATGGCCGCCTGGCGCCATGACTTCCACGAGAATCCCGAACTGCTTTATGAGGTGCACCGCACCGCCGGCATCGTCGCCGAGAAGCTGCGCGAGTTCGGCTGTGACGAGGTGGTGACCGGGATCGGGCGCACCGGCGTGGTCGGCGTGATCCGCGGCCGCAAGTCGTCGTCAGGCAAGACCATCGGGCTGCGCGCCGACATGGACGCGCTGCCGATCGTGGAAGCCTCGGGCGTCGCCTACGCCTCGAAGGTCCCCGGCAAGATGCACGCCTGCGGCCATGACGGCCACACCGCGATGCTGCTGGGTGCTGCGAAATATCTCACCGAGACGCGCAATTTCGACGGCACTGCGGTCGTGATCTTCCAGCCCGCCGAGGAAGGCGGCGCCGGCGGCAAGGCGATGGTCGACGACGGGCTGATGACGCGTTGGGGCATTCAGGAGGTCTACGGCCTGCACAACATGCCCGGCCTGCCCGAGGGCTATTTCGCGACCACGCCGGGGCCGATGCTGGCCTCGTCGGACACGCTGAAGATCACCGTGCATGGCAAGGGCGGCCATGCCGGCGCCGCGCCGCACGAGGCGATCGACAGCGTCCTGATCGGCGCCCAGATCATCAATGCGTTGCAATCGATCGTGTCGCGCAATCTCGATCCGCTGAAATCGGCGGTGATCTCGATCACGATGTTCGAGGCCGGCAGCGCGTTCAACGTGATCCCGGAGACCGTGACGCTGGGCGGCACCGTGCGCACGCTGGATCCCGAGGTGCGCGACATGGTCGAGCGCCGGATCGGCGAGGTCGCCTCCAGCATCGCCAAGGCCTATGGCGGATCGGCCGAGACGGATTATGGACGCATGTATCCGGTGACGCTGAACCACGCGCGCGAGGCCCGCGTCGCCGCCGAGGTCGCCCGCGACGTGGTCGGCGCCGACCGCGTCAACGACAATCTGGTGCCGGTCATGGGCGCCGAGGACTTTGCCTTCATGCTGGAGGCGCGCCCCGGCGCGTTCGTGTTCCTCGGCATGGGCGACGGCCCGATGTGCCACCACCCGGCCTACAAGTTCAACGACAACATCCTCGGCCACGGCGCCTCCTACTGGGTGCGGCTGGTCGAGAAGCAGATGCCGGCGGGCTAAGCCGCGCGGTCGGCGGGGTTCGTCCCCACCATCCGCGCCGCCACCCGGTCGCGCCTCACGAAGTGGTGGAAGGCGACCGCGGCGAGGTGCAGCACGATCAGCGCCAGCAAGACATAGGCAAAGAAGATGTGACGCGCCTCAAAAGCGTCCGCCGCCGCCTTGTCGGGCGAGGTAATCTGGGGCACGTGGAACAGGCCGAAAAAGCTCGAATAGTCCTGGGCGCGCGATCCGGAGTGTGCCCAGCCTAGCATCGCCACCAGGATGGTGACGGCATAGAGCGCGCCGTGGCTGACGCGGGCGGCGATCCGCTGCCAGGCGGGCATCTCGGCCGGCAGGGCCGGCGTCGGGTTGACGCCGCGCCAGATCAGCCGCAGCACCGTCAGCAGCAGCACCAGATAGCCGATATCGGCGTGGATCGACCGGTAGAAGAACTTGTCCGCCCGCGCCGGGATGTGGTTCATCCACCAGCCATAGGCCAGCATGCCGATGATGGCGATGCCGAGCCCCCAGTGGAAGGCGCGGGCGAGCGAACCCCAGCTGACAGTGGTATTGCGGATCATGGTGGATTGGTCCCGGGCGGCCCCGTCTTGATTTCTCACGTCGCAGCAATGGCTTGCCGTGATACTTGCAGGTATCGGCCAAGGCCATGTGAAATTCCCGCCTTCACCGCCTTTTGTCGGCCCCAAAGACGGGGCAGGCAAAACAACTGAATGGTAACCCTGCTTCGGATAGACTTTCCGCGTGTCCACTCCCCCGACCATCCTCGTGTTCGATTCCGGCCTCGGCGGCCTCACCGTGCTGCGCGAGATCGTCCGCGCCCGGCCCGACGCGCACTATGTTTACGTCGCCGATGACGCCTTCTTCCCCTATGGCCACCACGGCGAGGACGAGATCATCGCCCGCGTGGTGCCGCTGGTCGGCGAGTTGATCGCAGCCCACGCGCCCGACCTCGTCGTGATCGCCTGCAACACTGCATCCACCCTGGTGATGTCGCATTTGCGCGACGCTTACCGCCTGCCCTTCGTCGGCACGGTGCCGGCGATCAAGCCGGCCTGCGCATCCTCGAAGACAAGGCGCGTCTCGGTGCTCGGCACCAGGGGCACCGTGAAACGGGAATATACCCGCAAGCTGATCTCGGATTTTGCGCAGGGCTGCGAGGTGACGCTGGTCGGCTCCGGCGAGCTCGCCTCGCTGGCGGAAGCAGCCCTTAGCGGCACCAGCGTGCGCGACGAGGATATCGCGGCCGAGCTCGCGCCCTGCTTCGTCGGCGACGGCCCGAATGATCCCGGTCGCACCGACACCGTCGTGCTGGCCTGCACGCATTATCCGCTGCTGCTGGAACGGCTGTCGCGGCTCGCGCCGTGGCCGGTCGACTGGATCGATCCGGCACCGGCGATCGCACGCCGCGTCGCCGATCTGCTCGGCCCGGCCGGCACGGAGAGCGATGAGACCGGCGCCGAGATGATCTTCACCTCGAAGCGTCCGCACGCGCTGACCGCGGCGCTGACACCGTTCTTCGGCGGTCGCGTCCCGGCCTGAAGCTTTTCGCCGTCACCATGTGCTGCTAGCTTCCCCTCGCCTCACCGAGGGAGCACTGCATTGACCACAGCACCGCTGACGCCGCTCAACCGCCTGCGCAAACAGTGGCGCGACAAGCGCCCAACCTTCGGCGCGATCGCGACCATTCCGAGCATCCAGACCGTGCAGATCATGGCGCAGTCGCTGGACTGGATCATCGTCGATCTCGAGCACGGCCCGATCGACCTCGGCACCGCGCATGCGATGATCGTGGCGACCTCTGGCACGCCCTGCGTGCCGATGGTGCGGATCGCGGCCAATGAACCGCACCTCGCCAAGGCGCCGATGGACATCGGCGCTCTCGGCATCAACTTCCCGATGATCCTCAACCACGGCGATGCCGAGAAGGCGGTGCGCAGCGTGCGCTACCCGCCGAACGGCGACCGGCTCTGGGGCCCGTTCCACGCGCCGTTCCGCTGGGGCGTCTCGATGAACGACTACATGGCGACCGCCGACGACGACATGGTCTGCATGATCACGATCGAACACGTCGATGCCGTGAACCGGATCGACGAGATCATGGCAACGCCCGGCATCGACCTCGCGGTGATCGGCCCCGGCGATCTCGCCACCTCGATCAACAAGCGCGGCTTGCCCGACGATCCCGAGGTGGTCGCTTTGATGCAGCGCGCCGAGCAAGGCATCATGAAGAGCGGCGTACCGATCGGCGGCGTCGCGCGCACCGCAGACCAGGCCAATGCGATGATCGATCGCGGCTACCTCGCGCTCGCGCTCGGCTTCGACTGGTCGCTGTTCCAGCGCGGCATCGCCGCCGCGTTCGCCGGGATCAGGCGGTAGAGCATGATCCGGAAAAATGGAAACCGGTTTGCCTAGCGACAAACGCCAAAGGCGTTTGCGCGGAGATCATGCTCAAACAAAGAGATGGGATCATGATGCGATTCCGTGGAAACGCATCATGATCTAGACGTCGATCGGCGTCGTGCCTCAATATTTCCGCACGATTGGCTTCGTCGGTGTGGTGGCCGGCGCGGCCGGCGAGAGCTGGAACGTCACCCAGGCGGTCCATCCCTCCGGCCGGTTCTCGGCGGCGAAGTCCTTGTAGCCTCTCAGATTGAGATAGCCCTGATAGCCCTCGGCCACCGGAAAGATGAACCCGACCTGCGGGCCGATACCCGCGACGCGTCCCTTGAAATCGCCGAGCTTGGCGCCGGCTCCGCTGTCGCCGGTGAGCTGCTGGAAATAGTAGCCGGCGACACCGACATGCACATTCTTGGCGACGAACTTCGAGAGCCCCCAGTCGACGTGAAAGTCGATGCCGTTCTGGTACTGAAGATCCTTGTTCATTCCATTGTAGGTGACGCCCGCCAGCACCGAGAACTCCTGGCCCGACGCCGGGTTGAGATAGGTGTAGGCGCCGCCGACATCGATCGCAGTAAATCCAAAGCTGAGATTGGCGAGACGCGTGCTGTCATAGGTCCCGCTCGGGATGTTGCCGAAGATGTAGAACATCTCGTTGTTGACGCCCTGATTCCATTTCAGGGTGCCCTGATAGAACACGTCGGAGACCGTCGTGCGATTGTCGGTCGCAACCCCCGAGATGCTGTTGCCGCGCGGCCCCGTCAGCGTCGCGTCGACGCCGACACCGATATTGCCGGGCGCGGCGAGGAAGGTGATAGCCGCCTGCCCGCCAAGCACCGACTGCGCCCAGGTGTAGGTGAATCCTTCCACCAGCACGTCGGCATGCGCATTGAGACCGTCGACGACGGATCCGGGCACGCGGTTGCCGATCACGAAGTTCTTTCCCGCGTTGGCGCTTTGGTCGAGGTGAATATAGATCGTCTCATAGGCCCAGCCGGGCATCGCGGGCGCCGCCGTCAGGCTGGCGAACGAGCCGGGCAGCCAGAAGCTCAATCCACCGGCGTCGGCCAATGCCGAGCGTGGCGTTGTCACCCATGCGATTGCGCACAATGGCGCGATCACCAACATCCTGCTGGTTCCGATAGTCCCCATAGCTACCTCCCGCTTGCTTGCCCAGCGCGTCCAGCGTCGGCTGAATTGATCTGCCTTGATCCGTTCGATCCGCTCCGATGCGAACCTCAATTTGTCTGCCCCAGATAGCGGAACAGCACATCCTTCCACCAATCCGATTGCCCGGCTTCCAGCAGCGCGATGTTGAGCCGCTTGCGCAAGATGCGGTCTTCCCGCAACGCGATGGCGTAGCTCTGCGGTTCGAAGGTCACATCGGTGAGCTCGGCCGACAGGCTGCCCTGCCGGATCATCCAGGCGAGGATCGGCCGATCATAGGCGAGCGCATCGATGCTGCCCTGCTGCAGCGCCCGAAAGCCTTCCGCGGCCGAGGCAACCCCATGGTGCTTGATGCGCATTCGCGACAGCGCGTCCTCGGTTGCCGTCCCCTGCACCACACCGACGCGGACCGCTGAGAGATCGCCGATCGAATTGACCGCGCCGTGCAGCCGCTTGGTCGTCAGCGCGGAGGTGATGCCGGCGGTGAACACCGCGATCGCGATGACCGATACGATCATCCATATGACCGCGACGATGCGCCCGGGCAGCGTGATCGGCGCTGCGCCGCCGACCACGCGCTGGGTCATGGTGTGGGTCGACCACAGCACGCCGGAGCTCAGGCCATGCGCGAGCCCGCGGCCGAACCCCTCGTTGGAATTGTGCTCGAACATCCAGATCAAGAGCCCGGCGAGGATGGCGAGGCCGAGCAGCGCCAGCGCCGCCTGCACGAAGCCAAAGGATGCGATCGAGCGGATCACCGGCATCCAGTTCGCAACATGGTCGGTCTGGACCGCTATGCCGGTCCCCGTCTGGAAATAGGGCAACGTAAAATCGACCTGTTTCTCCCGCGCCGGCGTCACCGTGATCGCCGCCACCGCGACGTCGAACTTTCCGGCCTGCCACCCATCGAGCAGCGTGCTGACGGACGACGCCTCGACGAATCGATATCGCAGCTTGAGCCGATCCGCGAGCTTGCGCCACAGCTCGATGCTGATGCCGCTCCATTCGCCGTCGCCATTCTTGATCGCAAACGGCGGGGCATCCTTGGTGCCGACCACGAGCTCGCGGATGGGCGATTCGTCCTGAGCGCCGGCCGGCGCCGCCGCAAGCACGATCGCGGCGAGCAGCAGCGCGGCGATTGCCAGCGCCGCTGCCTTTAGCGATGATCGAGGCCTGCGGATCACGTGCGCTCCCTTCACTTGACCGCCTGCGCCTCCGGGAATTTCCATTTGCCGCTCAGGATTTCAGCACGTGGCCGGTAAAGCCGGACCGTGTAGTTCCAACCCTTAGTGACTGGCAGGCAATTGGGAATGTTGCCGTCGCAGCCACCGAACTGAACCGCAATCGAGCCGTCGGGGCCCTTCCTGCCGGTGATGTCATTCAGCGTGTAGGCGTCGTAGGGATTCTTCTCGAAGTATCCCTTGGCGTTGTAGACGCTGATCGACCAGAACGCGTCGACGGGGACGTCGCGGACGGTCAGCTTGTAGACCGTCGCGCCGTCATTCTTGGCGGGCGTGACGCTGAGATAGGTGGCGTCCCTGTCGGGATTGCCGCCCCAGCCGGCGGCCGTGCCGATCAGATGCCTGACGGGATCGACCTGCCCCTTCGGGCCGAAGGCATGCGCGAAGCCGCCGGTATAATCGTTCAGCGCGAGAAGCGCGTCGCGAACAGCCTTCTGGCTGGCGGGGTCCCAGTTCGGAAGCTCGAGCTTACCGGTGCTCTTCTGATTGACCTTGATTGCGTCCTGCAGCGCGTGCACCTGCGCAATGTCTTTTGGATCGTTCGGATCTACCAGTGTGCGGATCCCGACCACCACGTAGCGCGTGCCGACGTTGTCGCGCGTCAGCGTGCGCTTGCCGGCGCCGTAATAGACCGCGGGGACGTAGTGATCCTCGCTGATCACCTGCAACGACATGAATCGCTTACCCGGGTCCGGCATCGTGATCGTCACCGGTCCCGCATCGAGGTCGAACACACCTGATGTATAGAGCGTGTCGCGGTTGAGCCGGATCACGGATTGATTGTCGATGCTGGCCGGCTCGCGGCGATGGTTGAGCTTCCCGAGGCCGACACCCTTGCTAAGGTTGCCGACATAGAGATCGGATTCCGCGCGGGCAAAATTGTCGACCGTGACGGGCACGGGCGATTGCGCGAGTGCCGTGCCTTGGCCCGCAAGCCAGAGCACAGCGACGACGAAGGAATTCCGCAGCATCATTTCGTGCTCCCGATCGTCGCAGCCTGCACCTCGGTGAAATCACCGGGCTTCCAGCTCTTGTCGAACGCCGCCTCTTCCGGCCCATAGATGCGGATGTAGGCAAACCAACCCTTGCCGGGTTGTGTCTTGATCCAGTGCGCCTCGTGTCCCGCGGGCGTATCCGGACCGAAATAGAGCAGTGCCGGTGCGCTGCCCTTGATGTCCTTCAGTTCGAACATCGAGCGGAGAGCGCCCTTGTCCTGGTCGGTTTGGACCTGCGAGCGGGTCGCGGTGTCGTAGACGGTAACCGACCAGAACAGTTTGCCCGGCACCGGCTGCGGCATGCTCAGCGTGTAGTTCTTGCCGCCGTCGAGGAACGCGCCGGTGTCGTCACGCACGCTCATCCAGTAGAGCGAACCGGCGCCCGCCGTACGGCGGAACATCGCCGGCGAGGTGACGATCGCCTGCGCGAACCAGCGATCGCGCGACTCGAGGTCCATGCCGGCCGCCGTCTCGAATTGCGCGCTGCCCGGCGTGAGGCCGACCCACTCCCACTTGCGATCCGGCCAGTTGATGCGATCGGGCCGTGCGCTGTCGAAAGCCGAAACCAGCATCTGGTCCCGTCCCGCCTTCGCCGCGCTTGTGAGGATGTCCGTCATCCGCGCATTCGGCGCGAACGGCTTGCCTTTCTCGATCCCGAGTTCGGACAGCAGGCCGTACATCGGCAGGAAGGACGGAACGACCGGCTCCTCGTCGACGATCCGCTTGAGCACCTGCCAGAACTGGATGTTGTCCTCCCAACGCAGCGAGGAGCTGTCCAGCTTCTCCTTGCTCGTATCGACGATTGCGAGATTGGCGTTGCTGCCGAGCGGATGGACCTTCAAGGCGCGCAACGCGTCCATCGCCTTGTTGATGTCGCCGCCGACCGGCAGCGCCCGCACCGCGAGCAGGTTCTTATAGGTTTTCGAACGTCCGACGTAGTAGCCCTCCGGGACCTTGCCCTTGTAGTCGGGAGGGAGCACGAGGTGCTTGCCCCCCTTGCCGGCATCGGGACCAGGCAGGCCGAGGTCTTGCACCCAGCCCTGGTTATGGTCATTGACCAGACCGATGTAAGCGCCGGGCGGCAGCTCGATGACGTAAGGCCCCTTGGACAGGTCGAGCGTGGCGGAACCATAGGGCGTATCGGAGTTCAGCGTGAAGCCGACCTGGCGAGGCCCGGTGGCGGCGATCCCCATCTTCTCGTCGTCCTTGATGCCGACCTCGCGATTGCCGTTGAAGATGCCTTCCACCGAAACGGTCGGATACCAGAACCGATAAGCCGTCATCGCGCGCTGGAAGTCGGCGTCATCGCGTGCGCGCTTGGTCGTATCCGGCGTCGGATAGCCGCGTTCGAACGCGTAGGCCAGCGCTTGCGTCTGCGCGGACGCCGGGATTGCCCAAGCGAACGCGACGGCGGCGGTGGTTAGCAAAAGACCGGCGTTCATCACACAACTCCCTGTTGTATCAATAAGCAATTCCCAGCGCTTCATTTCGTTGAACCGCCTGTTGTCGTGGCAACCCGCTCGACGTCGGGCAGCTTCCAGCTGTGGTCGAACAGCGGCTTCTCCGGGCCGTAGAGGCGGAACAGCAATTCGAACTTGCGGTTCGGATCGGTCGGCACCCAGTTGGCTTCCTTGCCCTGGGGCGCCTTCGGGCCGAAATAGACGTCGACCGAGCCGTCCGCGTTTGTCTCGATGCCGTCGCTGATGGACGCGCGGCTGGCGCGAGGCATGTTGCGCACCAGTGCGTGCGTCTCGCGGTCGTAGACGGTCGCCGACCAGTAGTGCTTGACCGGTGGGTTGGCTGGCACCGTGAGACGATAGGTGCCGCCGCCATCGAAGGCTTCGCCGTCCCTGGCCTTGCTGCTCATCAGGTAGTATTGAGCGGTTCCGATCCGCTTGATGCCGGTGAAGCCGAGCGTGTAAGTCACGCCGCGCGCGTCGATCGGATAGGCATCGGGGTCGGCGTAGCCGCCCTGCGCCGCCTTCACCATCTCGGGCATAGCCGCCGGAAACCAGCGGATGCCGGGATTGATGACCGGAAAGCCGTCATCATAGAACTGCGACAGCAGTGCGTGTGCCTCGCGCGCGGCGGCGTCGAGGATCGTCGTCCTCTTCTGATCAGGATTGAACGGCTTGCCCTTCTCGATGCCGATTGTCTTGAGCTGATCGATCATCGCCCGGTCGCGATCGAGCCATGGCTCGTTCTGCACCACGCGATCCAGATTGCGGTAGAAGCGCGCATCGTACGGGATCGTCGCGTCGAACAGGACGTCGTAGGCATCGGTGAAATTGGTTGGCGGCGGGCTGGCCGCCTGCACCAACGGATAGATCTTGACCTGCTTGCCGTAGGCGACCGATTTGGCGATGTCGGCCTCCTTGTGGCTGGCGAGGCTGGAGCGCAGCAGCGCAAAACCGCTGAGCGTGTCGGATTGCAGCGCGAAGGCGCCGGCCGGCACCTCGCCCTTGTATCCTGGCGGCAGGATCACGTATTTGCCGCCCTGCCCCTTGTCGGCGCCATCGGGACCGGCATCCTCCAGCGGCATCTGCCATGCGGTGACGATATTGCCGGCGATCGATCCGCCCTGCGCCGCCGGAATCTCGATCACGACGGGACCGTCCTTCAGGCTCCAGAACGACATGAAGTAGATCGAGTCCGGATTGGGCGTCAGCGTCTGGTTCTTCCAGTTCACCGGCTTCGACCAGTAGACGATCTCGTTCACCTTCGCCTTGGTGCTCGTCAGCATCGCCTGCAGCATCAGGTCGGTGTTGACCGCAGGCATCGCCCAGATCATGGCTTCGACGGCGCGGCGGTGGATGTTGCGCCCGGCAAGCTCGTCCGGCGAGGGCGTCTGTGCTTGCGCTGCCGTGGCCGCCAGCACCATGGCGAGAACTCCGAGGATTGTCTTTCTCATGCGCGCCTCCCCTCAAAACGGATTGACATAGTTGACGATCGCGAGCTGGCGCAGGATCACGCGGCGCACGACGTGGGTCGGCTTCATGTGGTCGGTGTAGATCGCGGCCGTGCCGGTCGAACCGGCCGGCAGCCGGCTGGCGAAGGCGGCATCGTCGAGCCTGACGCGCACGACGAACGGCACCGCCTCGATCGTCTTCGGCGCGACGGCCGTGCCCGAGGTCGTGATCTGGCCGGTCGCGACCGCCTGCAACACGCTTTCGACCTTCCCTGAATAAATCTGCCCGGGCGCGAACTTGAAGGTCGCCTCGACCTCCTGTCCCGGCGCGACGTAACGCGCGTCGATCTGGTTGATCTCGACGCCGATGATGGTGTTCGAGGTATCGATGAACGCCATCACCGGCGACAGCGGCAAGTTCGCTACCCGCGCGCCCTTGCGCAGCGCAAGGTTGGTGACGTAGCCGTCGGCCGGCGCGCGCACCGTCGTCTTGTCGCTGTTCCACTGCGCGGCCTCGAGCTGGCCGCTGAGCTGGTCGACCTCGGATTGCCGCTGCTCGACGTCGAAGCCGCGCCCCGCGTCGCGCTCGTAGAGCGTCGTCATCTGCGCAAGCCTGGTCTTCGACAGCTTGAGCTGCGCCGTGATCGCCTTGACCTGCGCATCGTAGGGCGTCGGGTCGATCTTGAAGAGGATGTCGCCGGCCTTCAGCGGTGCGTTGGCGATAACCGGCACCTCGGTGACTTCGCCCGCCACATCGGGCACGATCGACACCGCGTTGCGCACCACCAGCGCGGAGCCCTGCGGCGCGCCCCACCCCATCGGCACCAGCAGCCCGAACAGCAAGAGCACCAGCACGATGAAGGGCGACGCCTTCCAGAACAGGTTGAAGCGCACGACCTTGAAATGCACCAGCAGGAACAGCAGCACCAGATAGGTGTTGAAGATCGCGACACCCATCACGCGTCTCCCGCCCGGCGCGGCGCCGGCACGTCGACATAGGCCCAGACGAACGCGATCGGCCACAGCGCAAAGCCGCAGATCAGGGTGATCCAGCCGGCGACGGTCACGGCCTGCGCATAGGGATGATTGCGGGATTTCGCGATGTGCCCGGGCAGCCAGCCCGCGATGCAGAACACGCCGATCGCGCTGGCGACCAGAATGACGAGCACGATCCAGGCGAAGATATCGTAGCCGCTCATGGCTTCGCTCCCTTCGCGGCGCCGGACGTGGACAAAGGTGGAAAGACCTCCTTCCAGTCTTGCTTCATGTCGACCACGGTCCAGCCGCCCGCGCCAGACGCATCGAGCGCCTTGTCCAGCTTGCCGATCTTCGATTGCCGGTCGTAGGCGTATTCGCGAACGCTGTCGGTGTGGTGCACGATGCCGGCGAAGCGCGCGCCCGATCCCGCGGCGGTCCATTGCAGCATCTGCAGGTCGCCGTCCGAGTTGCCGAAGGCGAAGATCGGACGGCGGCCGATGAAGCGGTTGATCCCAACCGGCTTGCCGGGGCCGTCGTCGATGAATTCGACCTTGGCTTCTTTCATCAGCACGGGCTTGCCGTCGGCGCCGATCTGGAATTTCACCACGCCGGACGATCCGACCACCTGCTCCGGCGGAATGCTATAGACCCGCTCCATCCACGGCCGCATGAATTCGACGCCGCCGCCTGAGACGACGAAGGTCTTGAAGCCATTCGCCCTGAGATAAGCCAATAGCTCCAGCATCGGCTGGTAGACCAGGCTGTCATAGGGACGGTTGAAGCGCGGATGCTTTGCGGTCGCGAGCCAGTCACGCACGGAGGCCGCGAACGCGTCGGTGGTCATGCCGGCATGCGTCGCCGCGATAATCTGAAGCAGACCCTTCTCGCCGGTCGCAGCAAGCGCCTTGCTATCGCCTTCGAGAACCGCCTTGAACGGTTGCCGGGCCTTCCAGTCGGGGTGCTCCGGCGCCATCGCCCTGACCCGGTCGAGCGCGAAGGCGAGCTGGAAATAGAACGGCTGCTCGGTCCACAGCGTGCCGTCATTGTCGAAGGTGGCGATCCGCTCGGCCGGCGGCACGAAGTCCCGCCCGCCCGGCGTCGTGACACGCGCGACGAAATCGACGATCGCCGTCTTCGCCGCGCCGTCGTTCCAGGACGGCAGCGGGTCGGCCTGGCTCAACGCGCGCGACGGTGCGAGCATGCTGAACGGCAGGGCGATCAGCGCGATCAGAAGCGTTCGCTTCGAGACAGCCAGGCCTGCATCGTGGCTCATCGCGCAGGCCTCCTCTGCTGGTTGAGCGACACCACGCGATCATCAACGGGGTTGAGTCGTCCGGTCGCCCGATGCCTTGCAGCGCGCGCCGCTTCGCGCCGGATGCGGCGCCGGGCGCCGGCGACACGGCGCAGCAACTGCCCCGGTGACCAGCCTGCTGCGCCGGGGGACGCCGAAAACAGCGCGCGCTCAACCGCGCCAATCTCGTCATCGAGCGCAGCATCATGGGCGGCGGCTCTAAAGGCCTCGATCGTATGGCGCGGCGCGACCGGCTCGAAGCGTTGCAGCCAGTCGAGCAGCGCGAAGTAGACGGATTTGGCGTCGTCCTTGCGCGCGGCGCGCCGCAACGCCCCGAACGCGAACGCTTCCGATTGCAGATAGGCCTCGCGATGCCGGCGATGAATTGCCACGATCGCCCGCACCGTCGGCGGCATCAGCCAACCGAGCCCGGCCAGCGCCAGCAGCACCAGTGCAGTCGCCTGCCAGTGATCGGCGATCGCGTTGCGCAGTGTGCGCCATGACTCGCGGGCGCCGAACGTACCGTCTGGCGACGCGCCGCCCACCGCCTGATTCGCCTCGACATGCAACGTCACCGCATCGAGATGCGCCACGTCGATCCGTTGCGACCCGGTGTTCCACCAGCGCAGGTCGACCGGCGGCAGCACGTAGTCGCCGGCCTTCTCGAGCATGTAGACGCCGCTGTCGACCCGCGCCGATGACAAGATCTCGGGGCGCCCTTCGGTCTTGTCCTGAAGCGACGGCTGCGCGGGGTAGAGCTTGAGCCCCTCGAGCGCAGCGAAGGTCAGCGGCGGCAACAGCATCGCCGGGATGCCCTCGGCCTCGATGGTGACGGTTCGCGTCACGGCATCCCCGGCCTTGAGACGATCCGACGAGCGAGTGACGGTCTGAGTGATCGACAGGCTGCGTGCGGCCAGGAAGGGCTGCAGATCGGATGCTGCATCCGGGATGAAGGCTTGAAATGCGATCCGCGGCAGCGCAAGCGTCGCCTGGCGGGTCGCCGGCGGCTCGGCCGCGTATTTGACGGTGATGGTTTGGCCCGGGATCGCGTAGCTGCCCGGCTCCTGCGGATGAATCGCAAATTCGAACCGGACGCCGGCATAGGTGAGGCCGTCCCGTTCCTCGCTTTCGTTGGCGCTGCGCAACTGCCGGGTCACGGCGTTGCGGACCTGAAAATCCGGCAGCTCTGGCGGCGCCGTCATGTAGTTCGGCGCCAGCACCTCGATCCGCAGCATGGCGGCCTGCCCCACCACGACGCGCGGCGGATCGAGCGTAACCCGCAGGATCGGCTCCGGCGCGTTTTGCTGGGCGAGCGTGGCGCAGGGCGGCAGCAGGCCGAGCATCAGGGCCGCGATGGCGAGCGGATACCTCATGGCTTCGCTCCCGCGGGCTGCGTCGCATCCTGGATCGCAAACTTCAGCTTGAGGAAATCGGCCGGCGTCGTCTGCACCTGACGCATCCAGGCTTCCGCCGCGCCGGGCGTGGTCAAGTCTGCCGGTGTGACCTGGATCTTTTTGCCGCCCTTCTGGGTTGGGTCGACACGCATCTCGTCGGCCTTCTCGTCCGGCGGCGCACTGTCGTCCTGCTCCTGCTTCTTTCGCTTCTCCTCCTGCGCCTGAAGCGCAGCCAGTACGATGCCACGGTTGGTCGTCGCGGCGACATGACCGGGCGCGACCTTCAGGACTTCGTCATAGGCGGCGATTGCCTTCTCATAGGCGTGGTTCTGCGCCTGGGCGTTGCCCAGCGCGAAATGTCCCTCGAGCGTATCGACGCGCGCGAATTCCTGTGCGGCGGTGAGGAAGTCGAACGCACGATAGGCGGCGATGCCGCGCCACATTGGATCGGCGAAGCGCTTGGCCGCGGTCGCATAGTCGCCGCGATCGAAGGCGATCCGGCCCTGCTGGTCGGGCGTCAAGCACAGATCGGCAAGGCGGCGCGGCTCCTCCGCCCCTGCGGACGACAGGTGCGACAGGCAGACGAAGGCGACAACCCAGGCCACGGTCGTGCCGCGCCGGAACCAAAGCAGACTGAGCAGCGCAATCGGCAGCAGCAGCCAAAAGCCCTCGTCGCGCCATTGCGTGCCGAACTTGTCGCTTTGGGCGGCCTGATAGCGGGTTTCGATCCGGCGCTCGAGCGCCGCGATGTCGGTATCGTCGATGCTGACCCGGACCACGTCCGAACCGAGCGCGAACCTTCCGCCCTTGTGCTCCGGCGTGATGCTGAGCTCGACCAGGCCGTTCCGTCCGGCAACCTGCCGGACCGCGCCCGCCTCGCCACCGTCGTCGGCAGCGACGAGCAGGATCGTCCCGGGCACCGTCTCGGTCGCGAGCGCCTCCGCGGCGAGCGCGACGGCCGCGGACGCGTTGTCGCCGGCCGACGGCATCAGGCCGGGCGCGAGCGTTGCAAGGAACGGCTCGATCACCGCACGGTCGTCAGTCAGCGGCATCACTAGATGCGCGGTGCCCGCATAGGCGATCAGTCCGGTTCGCGCGCCGGCGCGTGCGGCGAGCAGGTCCCTGATCTTCTGCTTGGCGCGCTCGAGCCGCGTCGGGGCGACGTCGCTTTGGCTCATCGAATTGTCGAGCGACAGCGCGATCATCAGCGGCGCCTTGTCCTCGACGAAAGGTGGCAGCTCACGCCGCCAGGTCGGCCCCGACAACGCGACGATGCCGAGCGACAGCCCGGCAGCGACCAGATAGAGCGGACTGGCGCCACGTCCTGCCCCCGGCTGCACGATGAGATGGTTGAGCAGATGCGGCGCGATCACCCCGCCCCATTGCGCCTGCGGGCTCGCCCGCCAACGCACCCAGGCAAACACGGCACCGACCGGAATCAAGGCGAACAGCCATAGCGGCCGCAGCAGATGGAATGGGATCGCAGCCGCGTCATGCATGACCGAGCGCTCCTCTCCGTCCCAGCCCGCTTTGCAGCGACAGGCCGAGCCACAGCAGCAGCGACAGCGTCACCGCGGCGCCGAGCGGCCACTGGAACAGCGGCAGCTTCGGCCGCCACGACAGCGTATCGAGCCTGGCCGGCGCGAGACGGTCGATGTCCGCGTAGACCGCCTGCAATTGCGCGCCATCCTCGGCGCGGAAGAAATGGCCGCCCGTCGTCTCGGCAACCGACCGCAGCGCGCCGAGATCGACGCGATTCTCGCCGGTCGCTGCGGGATCGCCGACGCCGATCGTGTCGACCACGACGCCGTTCTGACGTGCGATGTCGGCGGCATGTTCCGGTGGGATGCGGCTTGCGGTATCGTTGCCGTCGGTGAGCAGGACCAAAAGCTTCTCCTGCGCCTTGCTGGTCTGGAAGGTCTTGATCGCAAGCCCGATGGTGTCGCCGATCGCGGTCTGCTGGCCGGCCATGCCGACCTCGGTCTGCGCCAGCAGCGCAGCCGCCGTCTCTAGGTCCTGCGTGAACGGCACTTGCACATAGGCCTTGGTGCCGAACAGGACGAGAGCGATGCGGTCGCCGTGCCGGCGCGCGATGAAATCCGTGATCACGCGCTTGACGCCGTCGAGCCGCGTCAACATCGGACCATCACTGCTGCGGAAGTCGCGCTGGTCCATCGAACCGGAAATGTCGACCGCGAGCATGAGATCGCGCGCCGAGACCTCGCGCGTGACGGGGGCTCCAACCCATTGCGGCCGCGCCAGCGCCGCGACGACGAGCGCCCAGATCAACGCAGCCGCCACCATCTGGATGCGCCGTCGCTGCAGCACGACGGCGCCGCGCTGCGGCGTCTGTCCGGTTGCTGCCGCAAGACGGTCGAAGAACGGGACCATCACGGAGGCCTGTCGCGCGCGATACGGCGGCAGCAGCCACCACACAAGGATCGGCAGCGGCAGGATCGCGAACATCCAGGGCCAGGCGAGCTCAAGCATGATGCCCCCTGATCCAGCGTCGCACGAGGTCCTGCAGCGACTTCAGTTCGCCGGCATCCGCCGTCATTCGCCCGTAAGGCGCGGCCGCGAGCAGCCGGCCCGCGCCTTGCGAGAATTCGTCGCCGCCATAGCTGCGGTCGAGGAACGCAAGCCAGCGCGCGCCGGCCAGCGGCGCGATGGTTTCGCGCGGAAAGGCATCGAGCGCGGTCCGCCGCACCAGCAGGGCAAGGCTCGCCGCCATTCCATCCTGTACGGCGCCGGGCATTTGCAGCAGCCGGTCGAGCTCCGCGAGCGCCATACGCCGATAACGGTTGGCGCGGAAATGCCGCAGCAGGCGCCACGCCGCGACAACGATGGCCGCCGCAACCAGCACGATCACGATCCGCGCAGCCCAGGTCGCGGGAAGCAGGCTCACCGGTGGGGGCAGCGGGATATCGATCAGGCCCGCCACGGGATCGGCGATGATGGGTTGGGTGTCAGCCAAGGGCCGCCTCCGCCTTGCTGTGACCATCACCGCGTCCGTGCCGGGCAGGCAACCCGCCGAGCAGGCGCCGGACTTGCGGCGCGGTTTCCTCTGCTGTGCTCAGCGGCAGCACCGGAATACCGAGCTCGCGCGTCCACGCGAAGACGTCCCGCAGCCGCTCCTGCGATGCCTGCGCGATATTCCTTCGAACGCTCTCGCGGCCGACTTCGAGCTGAATCTGCAGCTCGCCGTCGGTGACGGTCATCCGGCTCGAGGCCGGCAGATCGCTTTGCAGGTGATCGTGGACCAGCACAGCGACCACGTCATTGTGCCGGCTCATCGCCCCGATCATCTGGCGCGTCGCGGGATCTGCGCCGTCGAAATCGCTGATGACGATCACGGTGGCATCATGCATCGCGCGCCGCGCCGCGCGTTCGAGCGTCTGGTTGAGCATGCCCGGCGCCGTAACGATGCCGCGGCCGACGCCGAGCGCCTGGTTCTGCGCGACGATGGCGGACAATGTCCACAGCACCGTCGCGCGACTGCGCCGCGCTGCCATTTCGACGATATCCCTGTCGTTGAACACGATCGCGCCGATCCGGTCACCGACGCCGAGCACGCGCCAGGCAGCGATCGCGGCGGCCTCGGCCGCGGTCACCGACTTCATGGCGCGCCGGCTGCCGAAGAACATCGACAGGCGCTGATCGACCACGAGCAGCGCCTGTCGGTCGCGCTCCTCGTTGAAGACGCGCAGATGCGGCTTCTGCAGCCGCGCGGTCACCTTCCAGTCGATTTCTCTGACATCATCGCCAGGGCGGTAGTCCCTGATCTCCTCGAAGTTCAGCCCGCGGCCGCGCATGCGCGAGGCGAAGCGGCCCGACAGCAGACTATGCACCGGCTGGCGCGGCAGGAAAGAGACCTTGCGGCCGCGATATTCAAGCGCGATCAGATCGTCGAGATTGACATAGACACCGGGCGTTCTGGCTGACGTCTCGGTCATCATGGCCTCACGCAGCAGCGACAAGTTCAGTGATCTTGTCGATCACCTGGTCGGGGCTGATGCCCTGCGATACCGCCTCGTAACTCAGGATCAGCCGGTGCCGCAGGCAGTCGTGCACGACGGATCGCACGTGGTCGGGCGTGACGAAGTCCTGGCCGTCGAGCCACGCCCGCGCCCGCGCACAGCGATCGATCGCGAGGCTGCCGCGCGGGCTGGCGCCGATCTGGATCCATTTGCTGAGGGGGTCGCCGTAGCGGCCGGGAAACCGCGTCGCATAGATCAGGTCGACAATGTATTTCTCTGCAAGGTCGGAGACGAAGATGCGGTCGATCTCGCCGCGCGCATCGAGGATCGCCTGTTGCGGCACCGGCGGCGGCTCGGCGGCGCCGGCTGCCGGCTTCTGCGCATTCTCGGCGCGATTGAGCCTGATGATTTCCGCTTCCGTGGCCTCGTCGGGATAGCCGACCACGACATGCATTAGGAAGCGGTCGAGTTGCGCTTCGGGCAGCGGATAGGTGCCCTCCTGCTCGATCGGGTTCTCGGTCGCGAGCACCATGAACAGATCAGGCATCTTGTAAGTCTTGCCGGCGACGGTAACCTGACGTTCCTCCATCGCCTCCAGCAGCGCCGATTGCACCTTGGCCGGCGCGCGGTTGATCTCGTCCGCCAGCACGAGGTTGGCGAAGATCGGCCCCTTCTGAAACCGAAACTGGCCGCCCTTGTCGGTTTGCAGGTAGATCTCCGCGCCGGTCACGTCCGATGGCAAAAGGTCCGGCGTGAATTGCACGCGCGACAGGTCCGCCGCCAGGTTCTTCGCCAGCGTCTTGACCGCGCGCGTCTTGGCAAGTCCCGGCAGGCTTTCGATCAGGAGATTGCCATTGGCGAGCAACCCGATCAGCATACTCTCGACCAGGTGGTCCTGCCCGAGCACCGATTTGCCGATGCGCGCCTTGAGATCAAGCACGGCATTGCGGGCCGACGAAGCTGTTGTGTTCTCGTTCATCGGCGAAGACCGCAACGCAATGGGGCCGGAGCTGACCATCAGAATCCTGCTTGTGTCCGCACGGGAGGCGTTGCTAGTGCAGACGCCTCCCGGTCTCGTCGTGTCACGCCGCTCGCAACGGCGGCCGACCGGCCGCGTTACTTGCCGGCGCCCTTGGCGGCGTTGGCCTTGATCTTCGCCTCGACGTCGCGCGAGATCTGGTCGATCGAGAAGCTCGCCTGCTCCTGGCTCGGCGGATACTCGATGAAGGTTTGCAGGAAGACCGCGGCATGGGTCGTCAGCTGCGCCAGGATGAAGTCGTTCCTGGTCAGCCAATCGAAGTACTGATCGGAAACGATATCGGCCCGCTCGAACGGATCCATCCGGAGGTTGAAGAGCTTGGGAACGCGCAATGGAGTGAACGGCTCCTGCCAGACCGCGAAGCCACCTGGATGCTTCATTTCAACGAACACGGCCTTCCAATCGCCGAGGCGGTAAGAGACGAGGACGCCGTCGTCGTTGAAGTAGGCGAACCAGTCTCGTGCGCTCTTCGGCTGCTGCCCCGTGAGATAGGGCAGTTGGTTGAAGCCGTCGAGATGGACCTTGAAGGTCTTGCCGCCGATCGACGTGCCCTTGAGCAGCCGATCCTTGATGTCGGTATCGCCGACAGCGGCCATCAGGGTCGGAAACCAGTCGAGTCCCGAAAACATCTCGTTCGAAACTTCACCTGCCTTGATGCGGCCCGGCCAACGGATCATCGCCGGCACGCGGAACGCACCTTCGAAGTTGGAATCCTTTTCGTTGCGGAACGGCGAGGTGGCGGCATCCGGCCAGGTAAAGCGGTTCGGCCCATTGTCGGTCGTGTAGATGACGATGGTGTTCTCGGTGATGCCGAGGTCATCCAGAGCCTTGAGAATTTTGCCGACGTCGCCGTCGTGCTCGATCATGCCATCGGCGTAGTAATTGCCGGGCATGCCGCTTTGGCCGACCATCGACGGGCGCACATGCGTGAACAGGTGCATGCGCGTGAAATTCATCCAGCAGAAGAACGGCCGGTTCGCCTTGGCCTGGCGCTGGATGAAGTCGACGCAGGCATCCGACGTCTCGTCGTCGATCGTCTCCATCCGCTTTTTCGTCAGCGGTCCGGTGTCCTCGATCTTGCCGTCGGCGCTGCACTTCAGCACGCCGCGCGGGTGCTGGTTGAACAGCGGATCGTTTTTCGGAAAGGTCGGGTTCTCGGGTTCTTCCTCGGCGTTGAGATGATAGAGGTTGCCGAAGAACTCGTCGAAGCCGTGCTTGGTCGGCAGATACTCGTCGCGATCGCCGAGATGGTTCTTGCCGAACTGCCCGGTGGCATAGCCGAGCGGCTTCAGCGCCTGTGCGATGGTCACGTCGCGGTCCTGCAAGCCGACGGTCGCGCCGGGAACGCCGACCTTGGAAAGGCCGGTCCGCTTGCAGGCCTGGCCGGTGATGAAGGTGGATCGCCCGGCCGTACAGCTGTTCTCCCCGTAATAGTCGGTGAACATCATGCCTTCCTTGGCGATGCGGTCGATGTTCGGTGTCTTGTAGCCGACTACGCCGAACGAATAGCAACTCAGATTGGTCTGGCCGATGTCGTCGCCGAAGATCACGAGGATGTTCGGCTTCCGGTCGGACGATGTCGCTGCCGGGCTCGCCGCAGGTGCGGCCTTCTGCGCCTGCGCCAGAGCTTCCGAGGTCAGCGCCGCCGCTGCGACGATCGATGTGGTTCCGAGCAGCACATTCCTGCGGTTGATCACTTGGGCCGTTTCGACGGCCTTGTCGTTGTCGCTACTCATTCAACACTCCCTTTACTTTCAGACGGCGTTTGCGCTGGTTGAGATGGACTCGGCACGGTCGACCGCACCACGCAGCGAAAGCCGACATGGCTGGTCGAGGTGTCGACCGGCTCGGCATGGCGCGCGGCCGGGCGGTAGCGGCGGCAATAGTTCGGCGCGCAGAGATGCGAGCCGCCCTTCAGGACTTTGCGGGGAATCTTGATCGCGGGCTGGGCGGGGTCGTAGCTCGCCTCCTCGCGGCCGCCGCGCGGGTTCTGCGGGATGCAGCAGGGTTTCGCAGCGTCGGCCTCGTGCCGGGCGGACCACCAGTCGCTGGTCCACTCCCAGACATTGCCGATCATGTCGTGGACGCCATAACCGTTCGGCGGGAATGCGGTCACCGGCGAGGTTCGGTCAAAACCATCCTCGCAGAGATTCTGCAGCGGGAAATTGCCCTGCCAGATGTTGGCCATGTGCTTGCCGCCGGGCGTCAAGGCGTTGCCCCAGGCATATTCCTCGGCCTCGAGCCCGCCGCGCGCCGCGAACTCCCACTCCGCTTCGGTCGCAAGCTCCTTGCGGGCCCATTCGGCGTAGGCGAGCGCATCGGCGTAGGCGACGTGGACCACCGGATGACTGCCGAGTACGTTGATATTACTGCGCGGGCCGTAGGGGTGACGCCAATTCGCGCCCCGCAGGAAGGTCCACCATTGGCTCCAGTCGCGGAGGGTTGTGACCCGGCGCGGCGGAGAGAACACCAGCGAGCCGGCGTACAGCATATGCGGCAGCGCGCCCGGATATTGCGCCGGATCCGGCGGCCGCTCGGCGACCGTGACGTAACCGGTGTCGCGCACGAATTCGCGAAATTGGGCGTTGGTTACCGGCGTACGGTCGATCCAGAAGCCATCGACCGACGCCCGGTGCGACGGCGCCTCCTCGGGATAGTGATGATCGGAGCCCATGCGGAACGTGCCGCCGGGAATCCAGACCATCTCATCGGTCTCGACGCCGTCGTGCGGCTGTGGATCAGCTGAGGTGATCTCTGCGCGGACCATTCCAGTGCACCTGTCCGCGCACTACCGTGGGCGATGGTGGCCGAACATCTTGCTGGATTGCATTGTCGCGCGCCCTTCCATTTTTTGGTGCTGCTCGTTTCGGCAGCGTTTGATTACGTCAGGCCTTCTTCCCTATCCGCCCCGTCCCTATGCGCGCGCCTCTCTATGCGCAGCCGCTCCCGCGGCGCGCGATCCGTCCCATCGAACGTCGTCACGAGCTCTTTCACTTTGAGAGCAAACGATAGCGTAACACGTCCAGCGTGTAATGTGCAATTTGTGCCAATCGCAATCCCGGGGCGAGCAGCCTTAACGAAGATGTCGCAATTCAGGTCAATCCGATGCCGTGTTCATGATTGTCTTCGCAAAAAGCGAGCAAGATCCGCTCGTTTGCGAGTGCTTTCCGCGAGTTTGGATTGCGCATCAAATCAATCGAGGCACGATGTCGCAGGGCAGGCCCGAGCGCGATTGGATGAACGGACTAATCCCGATGTCGGAAGCCTACATCACACATCATGTGCTTTTCGCTGCGATTCCGCGCTGCTAGACTTCCGCCGGTCTGGGGAGGAAATGCATGTTCAGGAAATTGCTGCTTGGTCTCACCGTGATTGCCTTTGCCGGTACCGGCGCTGCCTTTGTCAGTGCTGGCGCTGCCTTGGCGCAACAAAGCGGCATCAAGCGAACGCCGCTGCAGAAGGTCGATTTCCCGGCGGGCTACAACACGGTCACGGCGATTGCCGAGATCCCGGCCGGGGGTGCGTCGGGACGCCACAGCCATCCTGGCGCCGAAACCGGCTATGTGCTCGAAGGCGAGCTCGAGCTGCTGATCGACGGCAAGCCGCCTTTGAAGCTCAAGGCGGGCGATTCCTACCAAATCCCGGAAGGGGCGGTGCACGACGCCAAGGCGTCCGGCGGCACGCCGCTCAAGGTGCTTGGGGTCTACGTGATCAAGGCCGGAGAGCCCCTGGCAAAACCAGCGCCGTGAGCCGGCTCGAGCAGGTGCTGGGCGTCGAAATCGCCGCGGAATTGGCCGCGATCTGGCCGCAAGCGGACGCCTGGCCCGTCCGCACGGCCGGAAACCGCCTCAAGGTGGCAAAACAGGCCGATTTTAGCGCCGATTCGCCCCAAAATGCCCCGTGTTTTGTTTGACAGGACCGGACTTTCTCCTTAAGACCACCCCTGCTCGCGGGCCGGTTTCGGCCCGCGAAGCGTTTCGCGACCCGTGGTTCTCCCCGAGCTTTCGAGGCGGACCTGTCGGTACAGGCCGTCTGGCCGGTACACAGGAGGGCGCGTCTCCTCAAACCCTGAACTGACAAAACGCCGGACGCTGGATGGCGACGGCTATACCAAGAGGACGCGATGACAAAGCGCAGTGAGGCGAAGTACAAGATCGATCGCCGCATGGGCCAGAATATCTGGGGCCGCCCGAAGAGCCCCGTGAACCGCAGGGAATACGGCCCCGGCCAGCACGGCCAGCGCCGCAAGGGCAAGCTCTCCGACTTCGGCGTGCAGCTCCGCGCCAAGCAGAAGCTCAAGGGCTACTACGCCAACATTTCCGAGCGCCAGTTCCACGGCATCTATGTCGAGGCGAGCCGCCTGAAGGGCGACACCGGCGAGAACCTGATCGGCCTCTTGGAGCGCCGTCTCGACACCGTGGTCTATCGCGCCAAGTTCGTCTCCACGATGTTCGCCGCGCGGCAGTTCATCAACCACGGCCACGTCAAGGTGAACGGCCGCAAGGTCAACATCGGCAGCTACAAGCTGAAGGTTGGCGACACCATCGAGGTCAAGGAATCCTCCAAGCAGCTGACGCCGGTGCTGGAAGCGACCCAGCTGCCCGAGCGCGACGTGCCCGACTTCCTCGAGGTCGATCACGCCAAGATGACCGCGAAGTTCACGCGCACCCCCGGCCTCTCGGATGTGCCGTTCCCGGTGCAGATGGAGCCGCACCTGATCGTCGAATTCTATTCGCGCTGATCACATCACGCATGCGAGTTCGGAAAGGCCCCGGTTTTGCCGGGGCCTTTTTATTTGGCTAAAGTCGCAGCAGATCGACCGAGAGAGACATCATGCATTACACCCCTGCCCGGCCCGATCCGAAGGCGCCCACGGTCCGCATCAATCTGCTGTCGGACACCCAGACCAAGCCGACGCCGGCGATGCGCGAGGCGATGGCCAGGGCTGAGGTCGGCGACGAGCAGGTCGGCGACGATCCGACCACCAATGAACTCTGCGCCCGCGTCGCCGATCTGCTCGGCAAGGAAGCCGCCGTCTTCATGCCGTCCGGCACGATGTGCAACGTTGCCGCGACGCTGGCCACTTGCCGCCCCGGCGACGAGATCCTGGCACACGCGACCGCGCATATCATCGCGCGCGAGGGCGGCGCGCATGCCGCGCTCGGCGGCTTCCAGATCACACAGCTACACGGCGACGACGGCCAGTTCACGCCGGAGACGTTCCGCGCCGCGCTGCATCCGCGCACCCGCTACCAGCCGCCGCAGGTGCTCGTCAGCGTCGAGCAGACCGCCAATATCGGCGGCGGCACGATCTGGAAGAAGGCCGCGCTCGACGAGGTCGTGCGCATCGCCAAGGCCCATGGGCTGATGACCCACATGGACGGCGCGCGGCTGCTGAACGCCACGGTTGCCGCCGGCATCTCGCCGCGCGACATGACGGCGGGCTGGGATTCGGCCTGGATCGATTTCTCCAAGGGCCTCGGCGCACCAATCGGCGGCGTCATCGCCGGCACTCGCGCGTTCATCGATGACGTCTGGCGCTGGAAGCAGCGGCTCGGCGGCTCGATGCGGCAGTCCGGCGTCTGTGCCGCCGCCTGCATCTACGCGCTCGATCATCATATCGAGCGCCTCGCCGACGATCACGCCAATGCCCGGGCACTGGCACGCGGACTGTCGCAGATCAACGGCATCGCGGTGCAGGCCCCCGAGACCAACCTCGTGTTCTTCAAGCCGGACGGCGCCGGCGTGTCAGGCGACAAGATGGTCGCCGAGCTGCGCAAGCGCGGCGTGACGCTGGCGATGATGGACGGCCGGATCAGGGCCTGCACGCATCTCGATGTGACCGCGGCGATGATCGATGAGATGATCGGCCACGTCAGGGATATCGTGCGCGCCGCGTAGCAACGTCGGCGGATTGTAGCTCGGATGCAACGAAGCGTAATCCGGGACGGCCCGATCCGGGAACACGACTTCCCCGGATTGCGCTTCGCTCCATCCGGGCTACGAAACTGCGAAGCTGGCTACCGCCCCATCGCCTGGTAGATCAGCGTCTTCAGCTCCTGCTGAATCCGGCCGCGCTGCGACGGCGTCTGCACCATGAAGATCCCGAACAGATCGTCGGAGGGGTCGATGAAGAAGAAGGTGCCGCCGACACCGTCCCAGCGATACTCGCCCAATGGCCAGTCCGTGTTCGCCGGCACCGAGGTGCGGACCGCGAAGCCGAGGCCGAAGCCGGAGTTCGGACCGGGATAGTAGTTCTTGTCGCGCACGATGCCGGTTTCCGGACCGATATGGTCCCGCGCCATCAGCGCGATGGTCTCCGGCTTCAGGTAGCGCCGCCCCTCGTAGCTGCCGCCGTTCAGCAGCATCTGCGAGAAGCGCGCGTAGTCGCCGATGGTGCCGACCATTCCGCCGCCGCCGGATTCCCGCCGCAGCGGCCGGCGCGGGTCGCTAACGTCAGCGACCGGACTGATGATGCGATCCGTCGGCATCGGCTCGGCGATCAGCGGCCATTTCGCGGGGTCGGCGACATAGAACGCGGTCTCGTTCATGCCAAGCGGGCCGAGCAGCCGCTCCTTCTCGGCCTGAAACAGGGATTTGCCCGTTATCACCTCGATGATGCGGCCGAGCACATCGGTGGAATGGCCGTAGTCCCATTGCGTGCCGGGTTGCTCGGCAAGCGGCAGCGAGCTGAGCCGCGCCACGAACTCGGCATTGTCGGGATCGTTATTGAACAGGCCGGCATCGGCGTAGGTCTTGTTCACGACACCGCCGCCATAATAGCCGTAGGGCAGGCCCGCGGTGTGACGCATCAGATCCTCGATGGTGAGGGGCCGCTTGAGCGGCTCCAGCGTCATCGCCGGCTTGCCTTCGTCGCCGCGCTTCTCGACGCCGACCTTCATGTCGGCGAAGGCCGGGATGTATTTCGAGACGGGATCGCCGAGGGCGAGCTTGCCTTCCTCCACCAGCATCATCGCGATCACAGTCGTGATCGGCTTCGACATCGAATAGAGGCGGAAGATGGTGTCCGCGCTCATCGACAATTCCGTTGCGACGTCGCGAACTCCGAAATTCTGGTAGTAGACCGGCTTGCCGTGCTGCTGCAGCAGCAGGATCGCGCCGGGAATCTTTCCGGTCGCGATCTCGTTCCTGACATAGTCGGAGACCTTGGCGAGGCCTTCCGCCGAGAAATTGTGCGCGGCCGGCCCCGCGGAGCCGGCCTTCGCAACCGTTGCAGACGCGAGCAGGAGTGCCGCGACGATCGCGCAGCACCCGCGTATGCAAGAATATGATCCGATCCAGCTGCCTCGGATCATATTCTTATCCTTTTGTTGTGACGCGTTTTCTTCACGCGAACCAGAATCCACAAACGCTTTAGTTCTCCAAAGCTTCATAGACGAGCTGCTTCAACGTCCGCTGGATGCGCTGGCGCTCGGTCGGCGTCTGCTCCAACAGGACGAAGAAGAAGTCCTGCTTGCGGTCGATGACATAATAGCAGCCGCTGGCGCCGTCCCATTTCAGCTCGCCGAGATCGCCGGGCGGCGGCGGCTTCGCCGTGCCCGGATCGGTGCGCACCGCGATGCCGAGTCCGAAGCCGAAGCCGTCGCCGGGGAAGTAGAAGAAGTCGCGCTCGACGCCGGAGCCCGGGCCGACACGGTCGGTGGTCAGCTCCTTGAACGTCTCGGGCTTCATGATGGTCTTGCCGTCGAGCGTGCCTCCATTGAGCAGCATCTGGGCGAAGCGCGAATAATCCGCCATGGTCGACACCATGCCGCCGCTGGCGGATTCCCACTTCTTGACCTTGGTCGGATCGTTGACCCGGCCGACCCGGAAATCGCTGTCGTTCGGCATCGGCTCGGCCAGCAGCTTCTGCTTCTCGGGATCGGTGACGAAGAAGCCGGTGTCTTTCATGCCGAGCGGGCCGAACAGCCTTTCCTGCTCGATGGTCGAGAGCTTCTCGCCGGTGGTAATCTCCATCACGCGCGCCAGGATGTCGGTGGAATGGCCGTATTGCCAGAGCGCGCCGGGCTGGTTGTGCAGCGGCAGCTTGGCGATCCGCTCGGCGAATTCCGCGAGGTCGAAATCGCCGCCGTAGATGTCGGCCGCCTTGTAGGCCTTGCGGACCAGGCTGTCGCCATAGAAGCCGTAGGTGATGCCGGACGTATGCGTCATCAGATCGAGGATCGTGATCGGCCGCTTCAGCGGCACCAGCTCGAGCGTCTTGGTGCCGTCCTCGGCCTTCTTCTCGACCCCGACCTTCATGTCGGCAAAGGACGGAATGTATTTCGAGACGGGATCGTCGAGCTTGTACTTGCCTTCCTCCAGCAGCTGCATCGACACCACGGCGGTGATCGACTTGGACATCGAGGCCAGGCGGAAGATGGTGTTGTCGGTGATCGGCGTCTTGCTGACCACGTCCTGCACGCCGAAGGCCTCGTGATAGACCGGCTTGCCGTGCTGCTGGATCAGGACGATGGCGCCCGGTATCTTTCCGGTCGCGACCTCATTCTTGAAGAACTCGCCGATCTTGGCGAGCTTTTCGGGGTTGAAGTGCGCCCCCGCCGGTATCTCATAGGTGCCCTCGGTGTGCGAGAACGCCGGCGCGGCGAGCACCACCGCGGCGATGGCTGCCGCGCACATCAAACGAAATGAATCCATTCGAACTATCCCCCTCCGGAAATCACGGAGAAGTGTAGCGGCGGTATCATCAGGCACAAGGGCTGCCAAAGCCGTCCAGGACCCCCTGATGAAGCTCGCCGCTCGGGGCCGAGAAGCAGCAGAAGATCACCTGCGTGACGCCGGGCGCCGCCGCCAGGGCATCGACCACGGCCTTGACCGCAATGCCGGCGGCGCGGTCCGGCGGGAAGTGATAGACGCCGGTCGAGATGGCGGGAAATGCAATGGAAGCGAGCTGGTTGGCGTGGCACAGCTCGATGCCGCGGCGATAGCAGGAGGCGAGCAGCGCATCCTCGTTCTGGGCGCCGCCATGCCAGATCGGGCCGACCGCATGGATCACATGCTTCGCCGGGAGCCGGTAACCCCTGGTGATCTTGGCATCGCCCGTCCTGCAGCCGTGCAGCGCGCGGCATTCGGCAAGCAACTCGGGGCCGGCGGCACGATGAATCGCGCCGTCGACCCCGCCGCCGCCGAGCAGCGATGAATTGGCCGCGTTGACGATGGCGTCAACGCGGAGCGTCGTGATGTCGGTAACGATGACGTCGAGCCGCGCCTGGCCGATCCGGCGCGCGGTCAAGGTCAGGCAGCCACGTCGACCGGGATGCCCTTGTCGGCAAACAGCTGCTGCAATTCACCGGCCTGGAACATCTCGCGGATGATGTCGCAACCGCCGACGAACTCGCCCTTCACATAGAGCTGCGGAATCGTCGGCCAGTTCGAATAGACCTTGATGCCGTTGCGCAGCTCGGCGGACTCGAGAACGTTGAGGCCTTTGTAGCCGACACCGATGTGGTCGAGGATCTGCACGACCTGACCGGAAAACCCGCACTGCGGGAATTGCGGCGTGCCCTTCATGAACAGCACGACGTCGTTCGACTTCACTTCGTTGTCGATGAATTGCTCGATGCTCATTTTCGCTTCCTTGCGTGGGCGGCGCTCTCAGGCCTTGACGGGCCGGCCCGCCCTTCTAACCCGTGACTGGCTATATATGTAGCTCAAACCATTGTGCATCCAAAGCAAAATGGCGGAAATCTGGCATGCGGTGGGGCCGGGCGGCGGTCCAAAAGGCGCCCAGATTATCTGACGGGCCCAATATCATCATGGGGGAGGCTTTTTTCCCGTAACGGAGCCCCTATCTAGGACGAACTGCCCGTCAGGAACCGGATTGCCGAAGCAACGTTCTCCCCTTGAATCGGAGACCCTCGTGACGAAACCAGCCTCTGCCGCGATCGCCCTTTCTGCGGCCTCCCCGTCACTTTCCTCCGAATCCGGGCCGCTCGCGGAGCGGCTGGTCGACGCCTATCGCGCGGTCCGCGACGAGACCGAGCGCCGGGTCGCGCCGCTGTCGGCGGAAGATCAGCTGATCCAGTCGATGCCGGATGCGAGTCCCGCCAAGTGGCACCGCGCCCATACGACCTGGTTCTTCGAGCAGTTTATGCTCGGCGAGCACGTCGATGGCTACACGCCGTACCACCCGGACTACGCCTATCTGTTCAATTCCTATTACGTCACCGCCGGCCCGCGGCATGCCCGCCATCAGCGCGGCCATCTGACCCGCCCGACATCAGACGAAGTCACCGCCTACCGCCGCCATGTCGACGCCGAGGTGGTGAAATTCTTCCAGACCGCCCCACCTGAAAAGCTGGAAGCGCTGGTGCCGCTGGTCGAGGTCGGCCTCAATCACGAGCAGCAGCATCAGGAATTGATCTACACCGACATCCTGCACGCGTTCGCGCAGAACCCGATCCCGCCGGCCTACGATCCGGCCTGGCGTTTCCCGGCGTCGCACCGCGGCGCGGACGAATGGGTCACGCTCAACGAAGGCATCCACACCGTCGGCCACGCCGACGACAGCTTCCATTTCGACAATGAGAAGCCCGCGCACCGCGCGCTGGTCGGTCCGGTCAAGCTCGCGAAAAACCTCGTCGCCAATGCCGACTGGCTCGCCTTCATGAAGGACGGCGGCTACTCCACCGCGACGCTGTGGCTGATGGATGGCTTCGCTACCGTCAGAAATGAGGGTTGGCAGGCGCCCGGCCATTGGCGCGAGATCGACGGCGAATGGAGGATCATGACGCTGGGTGGCCTGCAAGCAATAGATCCGCACGCCCCGGTTTGTCACGTCAGCTATTACGAGGCGGATGCCTTCGCCCGCTGGGCCGGCAAGCATCTGCCGACCGAGATGGAATGGGAGGTCGCAGCCCGCGCCGGACTGCTCAACGACGCCTACGGCATCGTCTGGCAATGGACCCGCAGCGCCTATTCGCCCTACCCGGGCTACCGCGCGATCGAAGGCGCGCTCGGTGAGTACAACGGCAAGTTCATGGTCAACCAGCTGGTGCTGCGCGGCTCGTCCCTGGCGACGCCGGCAGGTCATGGCCGTGTCACCTATCGCAACTTCTTCTACCCGCACCATCGCTGGCAATTCACGGGGTTACGCCTCGCCGACTACGCCTGATCTAATCCTGTCGACATCAAGTGCGCGCCGGTAAGCGCGTTCAGGAGAGTATCATGAATGTGCATGCCGCCGCTTTAGCCAAAGCGTATCCGTTCGACGAAGCGACCTCGGCGTTTGCCGGAGATGTGATCGGCGACCTCGCCCGTCACCCGAAACGGCTGTCGCCGAAATATTTCTACGACGCCACCGGCTCGGAGCTGTTCGAGCAGATCACGGTGCTGCCGGAATACTATCCGACGCGCACCGAGCTTGGCATCCTGCGCGACCGAGGCGACGAGATCGCCGCGATCATCCCGGACGGTGCGGCGCTGGTCGAGTTCGGCGCCGGCGCCACCACCAAGGTGCGCCTGTTGCTCGAGCATTGCGAATTCGCAGCCTATGTGCCCGTCGATATTTCCGGCGATTTCCTCAAAGCCCAGGCCGACGGCCTGCGCAAGGATTTCCCCGGTCTCGGCATCTATCCGGTCGCGGCCGACTTCACCACGCCGTTCGCGTTGCCGGATGCCGTCGCCGCGATGCCGAAGGTCGGCTTCTTCCCGGGCTCGACGCTCGGCAATTTCGAGCCGAGCGAGGCCCTGGCCTTCCTGCGCAGCGCACGCCAGATCCTCGGCCATGGCGCGCAGATGATCATCGGCGTCGATCTCGAGAAGGACGAGCGCGTGCTCTACGACGCCTATAACGATGCGGCCGGCGTCACCGCGCGCTTCAACCTCAATGTGCTGGTGCGCATCAACCGCGAGCTCGGCGGCAATTTCGACCTCTCGGGCTTTACCCACCGCTCGATCTACAACCGCGACCGCCACCGCATCGAGATGCATTTGATCAGCCGCAAGGCGCAGACCGTGCGGATCCTCGGCAACACCTTCGCGTTCCGTCCGGGCGAGAGCATCCACACCGAGAACAGCTATAAATACTCGCTCGAGCGCTTCACCGCGCTGGCCCGCAGCGCAGGCTGGACGGTGCGCAACAGCTGGACCGACGCCGACACGATGTTCTCGGTGCACGCGCTGGTCGCCGATTAATGCGCGTTGAAATTACGTTTAACTGAAGCGGCGGCGGTGCTTCACCTCTCCCTTTGGGAGAGGCCGGCGCGTAGCGCCGGGTGAGGGATTGCGGTCTCTCGTTAGTGGCGCCGCCCCTCACCCGATTTGCTGCGCAAATCGACCTCTCCCCATTGGGGAGAGGTGAACATCCCCACTCAAACCAGGAGCACGATCATGGGCCGGCGCGCGCTCCAGATTGCGACGGCGGCGCTGGCCCTGGTGCCGATCCTCACCGGCATCATCACCATGCTCGGCGTCAGCGACCCGCTCTATGCCTCCTCGGGCGTGCCGGCGCTGCCGGTGCTCGACGGCAATCTGCGCTTCTTCGGCGGGGTCTGGCTCGGTCTCGGCCTCGCTTTGCTCTGGCTGGTGCCGCGCATCGAAAGCGAGAGCGTGCTGTTCCGCGTGGTGTGGAGCGGCATCTTCCTCGGCGGCATCGGCCGGCTGCTGTCGATGGTGATGGTCGGCCTCCCGCCGCTGGCCTTCGTGGGCTTCACCGCGCTCGAAGTGATTGGCGCGCCGCTGTTCGTGTATTGGCAGCACCGCGTGGCCACGGCCGGACGCGGGTAGCGGCCGCCGCTACTCCTCTTCCCCCGTCGACCGCAGCGAGATCGACTCCCACGCCGCGACCACGATCATGATCGCGGTAGTGACGATCGAGAGCGTCAGCGGCGACATCGCGTGGGCAAAATATGCCGTGACCGCCAGCGCGACGATGCCGACGCCATGCGAGAGCTGCAGGAAATTGCGGATGACATATTTGAACAGGATGGTCCCGACCAGGAACAGCGCGGGGCCGCCGACCGAGCTCACGATCGTCTTGAGATCGGCATGGCCGGACGGATGCTTCAGCACCAACTCGTCGGCGACCGCGGTGAGGATGATGCCGCCGACGATCGGCATGTGCAGATAGGTGTAGGCAATCCGCGCCACGCGGCCGGATTCCTCGGACTTGGAGATCATCTCCGAGCCGGCCTCGGCGCCCTTGTGGAAATAGATCCACCACATCGCGATGCTGCCGACCAGCGCCGAGATGAAGGCTGCGACATTCTCCGGCGTCCAGGTCAGCTCGGCAAAGGTCGCACCGTCGACCACGATCGCCTCGCCGAGCGCAATGATGATGAAGCCGGCACAGCGCTCGGCCATATGGCCGCCCTCGACCGACCACGCCTCCATCGAGGAGAAGCCCAGCCCCGGGGTCCAGAACCGCAGCGCCGGCGCGACGTATTCGATTGCCAGCGCCGCGATCCAGAGCCACATCCGCGTCTCGTGCTCGGCAAGGCCGCCGAGCACCCACAGCACCGCCGAGCCGGACAGCCAGGTCAGGATGCGGATCGCGTTGTGGCGCACCGCCGTCCAGCGCCGCGGCGTCGCCAGCAGCCAGAACGCGGTGCGGCCGACCTGCATCGCGGCATAGGTCCCGGCAAACCACGGCCCGCGCCCCTCGAAGGCGGTCGGGATCGAGGTCGACAGCAATAGCCCGCCCAGCATCAGCACGAACAGCAGCAGGCGGACCGGCGTCAGCTCGGGATTGAGCCAGTTGGTGACCCAGGTGGTGTAGACCCACACCCACCACACCGCGAGGAACAGCAGCGTGACCTGCACCGCGCCCAGCGGGGTGAACTGGTGCAGCAGCGTGTGCGACAGCTGCGTGACGGCAAAGACGAAGACGAGGTCGAAGAACAGCTCGGCATTGGTGACGCGGCTGTGCTGGTTCGGCACGATGACGCGAAACATCGCGCCGCGCGGATTGTCTGCCATCGCTCGAGGCCCCCGCCTGCCGGCCTGGAGGGCCTAGCCGCCCGGCACCCCGGTCTGCAGCGCCAGCGCATGCAGCACGCCGCCCATCTGGCCCTTCAGCGATTGGTAGACGATCTGATGCTGCTGGACGCGGGACTTGCCGCGGAATGACTCGGATATGACAGTGGCCGCATAGTGGTCGCCGTCGCCGGCCAGATCGCGGATCGTCACCTCGGCATCGGGGATCGCTGCCTTGATCATCGATTCGATATCACGGGCGTCCATCGGCATCCCAGTCCACCTCCGTCAGGGTCGTTCGAATCATGGCTGGCCCGGCAGCCATGCAGGTAAAAACCTAGCGCCTGAGGTCTTCTAGGTCACCCTGCCGCACACTATATCCCCATTCCCAGCGATTTAAACCTGCATCAATCGGTCACAAGCCATCACGCCGAAATGACCAGAAGAGGCGCAGAATCATGAAGCTCCCCGGCCCCGACCATCCGATCACGATCACGCCCAATGCCAAGCGCGTCCGCGTCACCGCCGACGGCGTCGTGATCGCCGAGACCAGCCATGCGCTGACCCTGAAGGAAGCGAGCTATCCGGCCGTGCAATATATCCCCCGGCAGGATGCCAATATGGCGTTTTTGACCCGCACCGAGCGGACCACGCATTGCCCCTACAAGGGGGATGCCAGCTATTTCAGCATCAAGGCCAACGGCAAGACGCTGGACAATGCGATCTGGACCTATGAGGAGCCCTTCCCGGCGATGACCGAGATCGCCGGCCACCTCGCCTTCTATCCCGACAAGGTGAAGATCGAGGAAGTGGCGTAAGAGAACCAACTCCAGAGTCATTCCGGGGCCATGCGTTAGCATCGAACCCGGAATCTCGAGATTCCCCGGTTTGCAATTGCGCACCTGAGGTTCACGCTTCGCGTGCCCGGAATGACGGTTGCGGTCGGGACGACGACGTCCGCTACGCCCTGAAGATCGTGAGCCCGAGGATCAGGAGCACCAGGAAGATCACGACGAACACGTAGAACAGGAAGCGCGCGATGTCGGCGGAGGCGGCTGAGATGCCGGTGAAGCCGAGCAAGCCCGCGATGATCGAGACGACCAGGAAGATCAACGCCCATTTCAGCAGTGTCATTGCTTGCTCCACCAACCGCACGCGCGCTGTGCGCGTCCGCCGATAACGCCGGCTTCCGAGCCCGGTTCCAAAACGAAACAAACGCGCCGAGATGACCGACCTCGACACCACGGAAACGGGCCGATTGGGCCTTGCTGAATCGAGTTCCCGACTGCAACATCAGGCTGCAGACCCGGCTGGGGGCACCATGAAATCGATTGCTCACGCGGCTCCGGCCGTCGACGTCCAGGCAGCACCGAAGCTCCACAAGCGCAATGTCGCCCTCGACCGTGCACGCACCTTCCTGACGCTGGTCGTGCTGCTGCATCACGCCGTAATCCCCTACACCTATTTCGGGCACACCGACCCGACGTCGTGGATCGGCTTCGACTGCGTGGTGCTCGCCACCGACAGCTTCTTCATGGCGATGTTCTTCTTCCTGTCGGGGCTGTTCGTCTGGCCCGGGCTCGGCCACAAGCCGTGGCTGATCTTCCTGCGCGATCGCCTGCTGCGGCTCGGCCTGCCCTTCGTGGTCTGCGCTTTCACCGTGATCCCGATCGCCTATTACGCGATCGCGCTGCGCGCGACGCCGGATCTGACCTTCTCCGAGTTCTGGCGGAAGACCGTGACGGCCGGCCCGTGGCCGAGCGGCCCGATCTGGTTCGTCTATGTCCTGATGACCTTCGACCTCACGGCGAGCGTGCTGTACCGGGTGTCGTCGCGTCTGCTCGATCCGATCAACCGTCTGTCGATCAAGGGATTTGAACGTCCCTCGAAGTTCTGGCTGTTCCTGGTCGTGGTCAGCGCCGCCGTCTACCTTCCGATGCTGGTCGCCTATGGCCAGAACTACTGGTTCGAGTTCGGACCGTTTTCGGTGCAGGCGAGCCGCGTGCTGCTGTATGCCTGCTATTTCTTCGTCGGCGCGGGCGTGGGAGCGGCGAACTTCGAGAGCGGCGTGCTCGGCGCGCACGGACGGCTGACCGAGCGGCGCTGGTTCTGGACCGGCATCACGCTGATCCCTTATGCGATGATGTGGGTGATGATCTCGATCAAGCGCGGGATCATCGGTAACCCCGATCCGCTCCCCGCCTGGTATCTGGCGATCTACGGCAGCTTCTACGTGCTGTTCAGCGCCTCGATCCTGTTCGCGATCCTGGCCTACTTCCTGCAATCGAAAGGGCCGGGGCCGACGCTGCTCGACCGCATGCAGGGCGACGCCTACGGCATGTTCCTGGTGCACTATCCGATCGTGCTGTGGCTGCAATACTGGCTGTTCGACATGGAGCTGCCGGCGATCGCAAAGGCGGCGATCGCGTTCTTCGCCACCGTGGCGCTGAGCTGGGCCGTCACGACCGTGCTGCGCAAGCTGCCGGGCGCCAAATACGTGCTGTAGTTTCCCATCGCGGCGGCGCTCTCACGTTCTGCCGCGACAGGCAAATCGACGGCAGCGGCCCAAACGGCAAGGCTGAGAGCCCGAGCGCGGCCGACAAGTTGCGCACAACCTGCCATTGGTCACATGCCGCGGGGTGATTCTCGGCTATGCTGGCCGGACTGCATGACCTCAAGGAGCGTCCTCGGATGAACGACCCTCAAGTTGGATGGATCGCCGCCATCATCGTCGGCGGATTGGCCGGCTGGCTCGCCGAGATGTTCATGAAGTCCGGAACCGGCATCTTCATGAACATCATCCTCGGCATTGTCGGCGCGGCGCTGGCGAACTGGCTGTTGGGTCTGCTCGGCGTGTCGCTCGGCGGCGGATGGCTCAGCTATCTCATCGCCGGCTTCATCGGCGCCTGCATCATCATCTTTGCCTGGCGCGCGGTTCGCGGCGCGACCTGACGCGATCCGCAGGGCATCGCGGTTGAACAAAGGAAAATAGCGCGATGATCGGATCATCGCGCTATTGAGCTCGTTGCTTTGTGGCGCGGATCCTGCCGGATCAGGCGGCGGTGCCGCTCATGTAGTTCGGCAGCCAATGCTCGAAGGCGCGCGACAGGCTTTCGACCGCCACCGGCGCCTCGCCGGCGACCGCAATCGCATCGCCGCCGGTGGTGCCGATCCGAGCGCAGGGCACACCGGCGCCCTTCATCTTTGCCAGCACGAGGCCCGCGTCGGCCGCCGGCACGGTGACGATGTAGCGCGCCTGATCCTCGCCATACCAATAGGCATGCGGCACGATCGAGGACGGCGCGGCCAGGAGCTGCGCGCCGATACCGCTTGCGATCGCCATCTCGGCCAGCGCAATCAGGAGCCCGCCATCGGACACGTCATGCACCGCGGTCGCGGTGCCGGCGTGGATCATGCCGCGCACCACGTCGCCATTGCGCTTCTCGGCGGAGAGATCGACCGGCGGCGGAGCGCCCTCCTCGCGGCCGCAGACATCGCGCAGGTAGACCGACTGGCCGAGCCAGCCCTGGGTGTCGCCGACCAAAAGGATCGCCTCGCCCGCTGCCTTGAACGCCAGGGTCGCCGACTTGGTGAAGTCGTCGAGCACGCCGACGCCACCGATCGAGGGCGTCGGCAGGATGCCGCGGCCGTTGGTCTCGTTGTAGAGCGAGACGTTGCCGGACACGACCGGGAAGTCCAGCGCGATGCAGGCTTCCGCAATTCCTTTCAGGCAGCCGACGAACTGGCCCATGATCTCGGGCCGCTCCGGATTGCCGAAATTGAGATTGTCGGTGATCGCGAGCGGCCGGCCGCCGACCGCGGTGATGTTGCGCCAGGCTTCGGCCACCGCCTGCTTGCCGCCCTCGAACGGATCGGCCTCGCAATAGCGCGGCGTGACGTCGACGGTGAGCGCAAGCCCCTTCGGCCCGTCCTCGACGCGCACGACCGCGGCATCGCCGCCGGGACGCTGCATGGTATTGCCGAGGATGACGTGGTCGTACTGCTCCCAGACCCAGCGCTTCGAGCACAGTTCGGGCGTGCCGATCAGCTTCTCCAGCGCGTCGGCGATGCCGAGCGGCGGCTTGACGTCCTGGCCGCGGATCACGGGCAACGCGCTCGATGCGACATGCGGACGGTCATAGACCGGCGCCTCGTCGCCGAGCTCCTTGATCGGCAAATCGGCCATCACGTCGCCGCCATGCTTGACGACGAAGCGCTTGGTCGGCGTGGTGTAGCCGACGATCGCGAAAATCGAGCCCCCATTTGCGGAAGATCGCCTCGGCCTCTTGCTCCTTCTCGGGCTTGAGCACCATGAGCATGCGTTCCTGGCTCTCCGAGAGCATCATCTCGTAGGCGCTCATGCCGGTCTCGCGGGTCGGCACCGCGTCGAGATGGAGGTCGACGCCGAGATCGCCCTTGGCGCCCATCTCGACCGCCGAGCAGGTCAGGCCGGCAGCGCCCATGTCCTGGATCGCGACCACGCAATCGGCCGCCATGATCTCCAGGCAGGCTTCCAGCAACAGCTTCTCGGCAAAGGGATCGCCGACCTGCACGGTCGGCCGCTTCTCCTCGGAGGCGTCGTCGAATTCGGCCGAGGCCATCGAGGCGCCATGGATGCCGTCACGGCCGGTCTTGGAGCCGAGATAGACGATCGGCATGTTCACGCCGGAGGCCGCCGCGTAGAAGATCTTGTCGGCTCTCGCGAGGCCCACCGCCATCGCGTTGACCAGGATGTTGCCGTCATAGCGGGTGTGGAAGCGGACCTGGCCGCCGACCGTCGGCACGCCGAACGAATTGCCGTAGCCGCCGACGCCGGCAACTACGCCGGACACCAGGTGCCGGGTCTTGGGATGCTCCGGCGCGCCAAAACTCAGTGCATTCAGGCAGGCGATCGGACGCGCGCCCATGGTGAAGACGTCGCGCAGGATGCCGCCGACGCCGGTGGTCGCACCCTGATAGGGCTCGATGTAGCTCGGGTGGTTGTGGCTCTCCATCTTGAAGACCACGGCCTGGCCGTCGCCGATATCGATCACGCCGGCATTCTCGCCGGGGCCCTGGATGACCCAAGGGGCCTTAGTCGGCAGGCCGCGCAGATGGATCCGGGACGACTTGTATGAGCAATGCTCGTTCCACATCGCCGAGAAGATGCCGAGCTCGGTGAAGGTCGGAACCCGCCCGATCAGCTTCAGGATGCGCTCGTACTCGTCCGGCTTCAGCCCGTGGGCGGCGACGAGTTCGGGGGTGATCTTCGGTTCGTTCTTGGGCTCGTTTTTGGGCGCGGTCATGGGACCCTTAATAGGGAGATCGAACGGAGGCGAAAAGGCCTTTTACGGGGCATTTCCGGCCTGTCCAGAGCTTTGCGGCGGCTCGACGCGGCCCGGGATTTGCTACCCGGATTTGCACAATGGGGATGGATCGGATTTAAGGACCCGAACCCGCTAATTGAAGGCCAGATTTCGTGAACGAGCTCGCCAAAACCGCATTCAACCACCGCCCCGACCTGCATGTCGAAACCGAGGGCGAATTCGCCGGCTGGCGAACCTGGACCCGGGACAATTTCGAGAGCCATTCCGGCCCGTTTTACCACCGCATGGATGAGAACGGCCGCATCGCCTGCGCGTTCCGGGTCGCCAAGAAACACCTCAACGGCAGCAGCAACGTCCACGGCGGCTGCTTCATGACCTTCGCGGATTACTGCCTGTTCGCGCTCGCCGGCTCGGTGCTCCAGGGTCCCGGCGTCACGGTGTCGTTCGCCTCGGAATTCCTCGACGCGGCGCGCGAGGGCGACCTGATCGAATGCACCGGCGAGGTCACCCGCGCCGGCGGATCGCTGATCTTCGTGCGCGGCATGCTGACCTCGGCCGGGCGGCCGCTGTTCAGCTTCTCCGGCACCATCAAGCGGGTGAAGCGCAAGGCGCCGGCGGAGCCAACGGCGTAGAGTTCGAAACCCGCTTCGCATGAAATGCGCGAGGCCTGTGGACACGCGCCGTCATCCAGCCGTACATCGGCGCGGATTGAATCGAACACGCAGCTCTAAAAAGCGATGAGATTCGGTTGAATCGGCTTGGCGCGGTCTCGGTTCACCTCTCCCCGTTGGGGAGAGGTCGGATTGCGAAGCAATCCGGGTGAGGGCTCTTGCTCGCTCGATGGGCCTTAACCCCTCACCCGATTTGCTGCGCAAATCGACCTCTCCCAAGGGAGAGGTGAAGGTTCGATGCCGTTCCAGCTCAACCTAATCTCATCATGCGCTAGCGCATTGTCTTCTCGCGCGTTCTTCGCGTGAAGCGACGCAGCGCCGCTTGTGACGCGCAGCCGCGCTGTCGTTGCCTCGTCGCGCGAGGTGCTGAACGAGGTGCTGCGCTAAGTCTGGCACCGAAATTTCAGGCAGTACCACGATGGACGCCGGATCGGCGTCCATCGTTCATTTGATGTCCGCCAGTTCGACGCCGGTGGCGTTCACCTCGCCGATATGTCAAAATCAAACTTATTCGCCATTGTTTGAAATGACGCCGCGGCGCACCGCTGCGACCATCCCGGCGTTCAGGCCCGCAACAGGGCAACACGTTCACTCGGCTGAATCAGCCGCGACAACCAATTTGGGACCTAGTCATGAGCGAGCCAACACCCGAACATATCATGCAGATCGGCTTGGGCTTTTGGGCATCCAAAACGCTCCTGAGCGCCGTCGAGCTAGGCGTGTTCAGCGCCTTGGCCAACGGCCCGGCCGACCTGCCGACGCTTCAGACGAAGCTTGCGTTGCATCAACGATCGGCCCGCGACTTCCTCGATGCGCTGGTGGCGCTCAAATTGCTGGAGCGCGAGAATGGCATCTACCGCAACACGGCGGACACCGACCTGTATCTCGATCGAGGCAAGCCATCCTACATCGGCGGCGTTCTGGAGATGGCCAATGCCCGGCTCTATGGCTTCTGGGGATCGCTCACGGAGGCGCTGCGCAGCGGCGAATTGCAGAACGAAGGCAAGGGCGGAGGAGATAACCTCTTCGTAGCTCTTTACGCCGATCCGGGCCGGTTGCGGGGATTTCTGAGCGCGATGAGCGCCATCAGCGCGGGTGCGGCCCACGCCATTGCCGGCAAGTTCCGGTGGAGCGAGTACAAGACGTTCATGGATCTTGGTGCGGCTCAGGGCATGGTGCCTGCTACGCTCGCCCAGGCTCATCCGCACCTCACCGGCATCGGCTTCGACCTCCCCGTGGTCAAGCCGGTGTTCGAGGAATTCATCGCTCAGCGCGGGGTGAAGGACCGCGTGCAGTTTCGAGGAGGCAACTTCTTCGAGGACACTCTGCCGAATGTCGACGTCATCATCATGGGTCACATCCTTCACGACTGGGACCTTGCCGGCAAGAAGGCGCTGCTCGGCAAGGCTTTTGATGCTCTTCCGAAAGGCGGCGCGGTTATTGTTTATGATGCCGTCATCGACGACGATCGTCGCGAGAACGCGTTCGGGCTGCTGATGAGCTTGAACATGCTCATCGAAACCGCCGGTGGGTTTGACTACACAGGCAAGGACTGCCAAGCCTGGATGCGCGAGGCCGGATTCTCGACAACCCACGTCGAGCCGCTGGTCGGCCCGGATTCGATGGTGATCGGTTTCAAGTAGCCTCTCCGCAGACTGCCGTTCAGTCAGCGCTTTCCTGGCGCCGCGGCCGAGGCCGTCAGCGCCTCGAAATTGTGCTGCCAGTAACGCTCGATCTGCTCGACCAGCGTGGCCGGCAACGGCACATAGTTGAGCAATTGGGCCTGCGGCCTGCCGCTCTGCAGTGCCCAGCGCAGAAAGTCGAGCGCAGTTGCCGCCCCGTCGGGCGATTTCGACTGCCTGTGCATCAGCACGAACGTCGTCGCGGTGATTGGATAGGCGTCCTCGCCCGGCGCGTTGGTGAGCACCAGGTTGAAATCCTGCGCTGCCGTCCAGTCCGCGCTCGATGCGGCAGCCTGGAACGATGCGGCGTCCGGGGTGACGAAATTGCCGGCGCTGTTCTGCACCAGGCCGAAGGAAATCCGGTCGAGCCGCTGCAACGCATAGGCATATTCGAGATAACCGATCGAGCCGGGAATCAGGCCGACCAGCGAAGCGACGCCGTCGTTGCCCTTGCCGCCGAGCCCGACCGGCCGCTCCACCGACGTGCCCTCGCCGACGCTGGCCTTCCACTGCGCGCTGACCTTGGAGAGATAATTCGACCAGTTGAACGTCGTGCCCGAACCGTCGAGGCGGTGAACCACCGTGATCGCGGTGCGCGGCAGCTTCAAATCGGGATTGACGGCCCGAATGGCCGGATCGTTCCACAATCTGATCCTGCCGAGATAGATGTCGGCGAGCAGCTGTCCGGTGAACTGGATCTGTCCGGGCTTGACGCCCTCGATGTTGACGACCGGCACGACGCCGCCGATCACGATCGGGAATTGCACCATGCCAAGCTTGTCGAGCTCCTTCGAATCGAGCGGCATGTCGCTGGTGCCGAAATCGACCACGGCCTTCTTGATCAGGCCGACGCCGATGCTCGAGCCTACCGCCTGATAGCTGACGGTGTTGCCGGTCGTTGCCTTGTAGGCATCGATCCACTTCGCCATGACAGGCGATACGAAGGTTGAGCCCGCGCCCTTGGTCTCCGCAGCCAGACATTGCGTCGCGACGACCAGAGCAGTGAAAATGATCGGTAATCTGAAATGCTTTGTCATGGCCCGAGCCTAACAGCGCGGGCGGTAGCTGCGTGTGGGCCAGGTCACAAAACTGTAACATAGGCCGAAGCCCAAACGGCGGGCTCCGGTCTCCTGGCGGCCGGGAATCCTCACGCGCCCAGCGTGCCGAACCGATCGATCACCTCGGCAAGCGGAACGTGACCGGCGCAGGTGCCCGTCCCGGGGCTGCTCTCGCCCGTCTCCAGCGCCGTCGCGTAGATCACGGCCGGGTTCGCTTCCAGTCGGGCGCGCAACGCGGACAGTTTCGGCCAGCGATTGCGGTCGGCGACGGCGTGAAAATCGAGCCAGCGCGCGACACCGATCAGCAGCCCATCCGCCAATGTCGGGCGGTCGCCGAGCAGGAACGGCGTATCGCCGATCAATTCCTCCAGCCGGTCGTGGCGCTGCACGACATTGCCCTTTCCCCACTCCCGCAGCGCGGACTGCATCGCGGGATTCGGCGTCTGCATCTCCAGTGCCGCCCACAGCGGACTGAACGCGGCGGTGAAGCCGGTGTTCACGAACGCCATCAGCTGAAGCATCCGGTCGGACTGCGGAGACAGAGGGTCGAAGCTGATGCGGCGCTCGGTATCGCGAGCCGCGAGCCAGCTTGCGATCGCCATGTTCTCCGTCAGCACCCTGCCCTGGTCGGTGACGAAGGCCGGCGTCTCATGCCGCGGATTGATCCGGGCATAGGAGCGATCGCGCATTTCGCCGAGCATGTCGACGCGGCAAAGGCGATAGGGTCTGCGCAGCCATTCGAGCGCTGCAACGAGCCCCATGGAGCTTCCGAGCGGGAAGCCATAGATAAGGATAGGTTCCATGATGTGGTCTCCGGTGATGTCTGACGATCACGCTGCGCAGCGGAGCCGGACCCTATTCGTCACAACCGTGAAGTAAATTACGCACCTTTTTGTAACCACGAGCCGCCATGAAATCCCTCGTCTCCCGTTGCCCGATCGAAGAAGTCATGCAGATCCTGAGCGGCCGCTGGCCGACGCTTCTGATCTATTATCTAAAGCAGGGCACCAAGCGCTTCAGCGACCTGCGCCGGGACAACCCGACCATCTCGCACAAGATGCTCAGCCTCGAGCTTCGCAAGCTGGAGGACGCCGGCATCGTCGAGCGCATCGAGTTCGACGGCTATCCGCTGCGCGTCGAATACCAGCTCACACCGGCCGGCCACCGGCTCGTGCCGCTGATCGATGCCCTCGGCGACTGGTGGGAAGCGACATCGGGTGCTGGCGGACATTCGCGCTCCACAGATGCCGAACCGGCCGTGTCAAATACCGTATTGCGGGATTGAACGCGCGGCGGGCCGCAGAACTTGGCTCTGGCCTCCACAGAGGTCCCGAAGTATCAGTTTCGGTGCGCGTCAATGCGCAGGGGGCCAATCAAGCTGCCGAAGAGCACAGCCAAGGCGGGTAGCGTGACGGCTCCCGGGATCACACCCACAGCGACGAGATCGACGCCGGGCGTGCGCGGCTGGCGCGATTATGCGCTGCTTTTGGCGCTGGCCTGCTGCTGGAGCTCGACCTATCCGCTGACCAAGATCGGGCTCGGCTCGATCCCGCCGGTCACCTTCATCTCGGCGCGCTCGCTGGTCGCGGCCGCCTTCCTGCTCATCGTGTTGCGGCTGCGCGGCATCCGCATCCCGACCGACATCAAGGCCTGGAAGCTGTTCGCCTTCCAGCAGACCATCAACTCCACGATCCCGTTTTTGGTGATCACCTGGGCGCAGCTCTACGTGCCGGCGTCCAACACCGTGGTGCTGGCCTCGACCACGCCGATCTTTGCCTTCCTGATCACCTGGGCGATCACGCGGCATGAGCCGGCCTCGCTGCTCAAGCTGGTCGGTGCGATCCTCGGCCTCGCCGGCACGGTCGCGATCATCGGCCTCGATGCACTCTCGGGCTTCGGCAAGGAGATTGTCGCCGAGATCGCGATCCTGCTCGCCACCGTCTCGTTCGCCTGCGCCACGATCTTCGGGCTCAAATTGTCGGACTACGACCCGATGGTGGTCGCCGCCGGCTCGCTGCTGTTCGGCGGCACCGTACTGCTGCCGGTCGCGCTGATCGTCGACCATCCCTGGACGCTGCACCCGACGCCGCAGGCGCTGGTCGCCACCGTCGTGATGGGCATCTTCTCCAGCGCATTCGGCTTGATGCTGTTCTACATGTGCCTGACGCGGCTCGGCACACTCACCACCAATGCGCAAGGTTACTTGCGGATTCCGATCGGCGTCGCGCTGTCGGTGATCCTGCTCGGCGAAAACGTGCCGTCGAATCTGGTGCTCGGCCTTGTGCTGGTCATGGCCGGCGTCGCCGCGATGACGGTGCCCGCTGAAGCCATCAAGCGCTGGCTGCGAAGACTGTAGAAGCGGATAATTTGTACACAGCCTATCAACGTCATTGCGAGGAGCGACAGCGACGAAGCAATCCATATCTCCACTCTTCGCTGCGCTCGTAATGACGAGTCACATACATCTACCGCAGCTCAGGCCGACAATTGCTTCTCGGCGATCGCGAGCCACTCGGCCTGCGCGTCGCGCAGGTATTTCGGCGCGCGCCGCATCTGGATCAGCAGTTCGTTGAACACCATGCGCGCCTCGGCGGTGCGGCCGACCAGCTGCAGCAGCAGTCCGTAGCGCACCCGCGCCTCGGCGCCCGGAAAATACTGCGACACCGCCTGGTACTCTTCCAGCGCCTCGTCGAGCCGGCTGAGTTCGGCGAGCGAGCGGGCATAGAGCAGATGCCCCTCGGCGGACTCGAAATCCGGCCAGCGCTCGCGCAGGGCATCGAGCGTCGCCAGCGCCTCGGCCGGCTGCTTGCGGGCGAACTGGGCCTGCGCCTTGGCGAGCGCATAAGCCGGATCGTCGCCTTGCGGCAGCCCCAGCACATGGTCGTAATGGCCCTCGGCCTCCTCGAAGCGCCCGATAGTGTGGCATTCGGCGGCGAGCGCCACGCGGTTGGCGATCGTATCCGAGGTCGCGAGCCGGTCGGACAGTTCGCGATACCGCTTCTCCGGATCGAGCCGGTTGGCGACGCGTTTGCGTGCCTGCGCGGCACCCGGCCCGCCCCACCATTCCGGAACGAGTTCGACGACGATGTAGGCGAGCGCGCCGATCAGCGGCACCATCAGGATGATGAAGGCCCAGGGCTGCAGGCGCCCGGTGCGCGAGGCGTGATAGATCAGCGAGATGTCGAGCAGCAATATGACCAATGCTACAGGCATTAAGGATCCCAGCGAGCCGGACAGACCATCCAAAGTCGCCACCGTCATAACGCGCCCGGCACGCTGCGGCAATCCCCGGTTGTTACTCCGGCAGCGCTAGCGTGAAGAGATCGTGAAACGGCAGCGACTATCCCTGCATTGGTCGCGGACGAAACGGATCAGGTTCATGCTCTTTGCGCCATGGCGCGAGCATGCGGGCGACGACCGTTACCCCGGCCTATTGCATGCTGACCAGCGTGAGGTCGACGAACCACGACTGGGGCGACACAAAACCCTTCACCTTCGGACTCATCGCGCGGGGGTTCAGATCGTGGACGATATAGAGCCAGGGCGGGTCGTCGACGAGGCGCTCATGCGCCTTGCGATAGGCCGCCGAGATCACTTTCGGATCGGTCGCTTCCGAAATCGTCTTGAGTGCGGCTTCGAACTCGTCGTCCTTCCATTGCTCGAAATTGAAACCGTTCGGTGAAAAATTGGCAGCCAGGAAATAGCGCGCCATCACGCCGGCGTCCGACGAAGGCGAACTGATATTGAGCGCCATCGCGCCCCGCAAATTTGGACTGTCGGGCGTGGCCCGGGCCGCGGTCAAGAGCACCTGCCATTCGATCACGTCGAATTCCACATTGACCCCGCAGGCTTCCTTCAGGTTCTGCTGGAGGAATTCGTTCATCGGCAGCGGCAGCATCTGCCCCGAGCCTGAATTCGAGATCAGCACCTTGAACCCCAGGGGCTTTGCCGGCGTGTAACCGGCCTCGGCAAGCAGCGCCTTGCCTTTGGTCGGGTCGAATTTGTAGCGGTTGGCCGGTGCGCCGAAATCGGGATCGCTGACCTTGAGCCAGCCGACCGACGGCTCTGCGGTCCCGTTGAGCAGGGACACCAGCCCGTCCCGATCGATGCAGTAGTTCAGGGCCTGGCGAACCCTGACATCCTTGAATGGGCTGTTGGCGGCGCCGATGTTGTAGAACCACGGCCAGACATGCGGATAGGAACCGGTGGTAATGGTGAAGCCGGCGGATTTCAGGGAGTCGATGCCATCGGCCGGCGGCACTTCGATCCAGTCGACCTGGCCGGCGCGCAAGGCGGCCAACCGCGAATTGGCCTCGGGGATCGGCAGCAACATAACGTTGTCGACCTTCGCGATCTTGCTCGTGTCCCAATATTTGTCCCATCGCGCCAGGTCTGCCTCTTGCCGCGGCACAACCCTGGTGATGCGGAACGGCCCGGTGCCGGCAGCCGGCAACGTCGCGACCTTGGCCCAGTCGTGGCCGGCCTTCTCGAATGACGCGGGCGAGGTGAACAGAAGATAGACCGCCATATAGGGAAAATAGGATGCCGGCTTCGTCGTCGTGATCGCCACCGTTGCGTCATCGATCTTCCGGTAACTGCCCATCACCGGGACCCGCGCCCGCGACATCGCCGAGCTCGGTGGTTCAAATTGCGGGCTCTCGCTGTTGAAGTAGCGATCGAGATTCCAGATCACGGCATCGGCATTGAAATCGGTACCATCGTGGAATTTGACGCCCTGGCGCAGATGGAAAATCCAGGTCTTGTTGTCGGAAGGGTCCTGTTCCCATTTCTCCGCGAGTCCGGGACGCAACGTGGCCAATTGGTCGGTGCCGGTCAGATTCCACAGCACCAGCCCCTCAAAGATCGGATAGCCGAGAAAGCGCATGCCTTCGAAGCCGTTATTCGGCAGCCCGGTTGCCGTCGGGATATCGGACGCCGTCATGGCGATACGCAGCGTGGTCTCGGCCGTCGCCGAACGCGACGACAGCAGCGCGCACAGGAGCGCAATCGTGCAGTAAGCCTTGCGAATGAGCATGATGCATCTCCCGTGCTACGATCAGAAGACCACCAGCAAGTTTCAGGCCAATCTGGCGACGGAAGACCTTGGCCCCGCGACCACCTCGAGGCAGAGCCAACGCGGCGAGGACGACTTTCTACTTCTTGTCGTCTGCCAGCAGCGCGCGGTATTTCGCAACGTCGCGGGTCACCAGCTGCTGCAGCACCTCGGGTGCAAGCTCATCGGCATCGGGCGCGACCGTCGACAGATCGACGAAGCGCTTCTTCACCGCCTCGCTCGCGACTGCGCTGCGCGCCGCGGCATTCAACTTGGCGATAATTTCCGGAGGCGTGCCCTTCGGCGCGAACAGGCCGTTCCAGCCCTGCGCCTCGAACTCGGGCAATCCGGCTTCGGCCGAGGTCGACAGTTCCGGCAGCGAGGCGAGCCGCACCGTCGAGCCGACCACCACCGCTTTCACCAGCTTGTCGTCGATCGCCTGCGACACCGACGCCGCGGCATCGCAGACGCCGTCGATCTGGCTGCCGATCGCATCCGTCAGTGCAAGTGCCGCGCCGCGATAGCCGACCAGCTGCACGTCGATCCCGGCGGCATGCACGAAGCTCTTGCAGATCAGGTAATTCGAGGAGCCGACGCCGGCGTGGCCGAGATTGACCTTGCCCGGATTCTTTTTCGCGTAGTCGATGAATTCCTTGAGGTCCTTGGCCGGGAAATCCTTGCGCAGCGCGACGATGCCGAAGGTTTTGGCGACGACGGCGATCGGTGCGAACGAGTCAGGCGTGAACGCCAGTTTTGGGTAGATGGTGTAGGTCGCGGCATTGGTGCCGGCATTGCCGATCGCGATGGTGTAGCCGTCCGGCTCGGCGCGCGCCGCGCGGGTCAGCGCGGTCGAGCCGCCAGCGCCGCCGACATTCTCGATGATGATGGTCTGGCCGAGCGCCGCGCTCATCTGGTCGGCGACGGCGCGGGCAATCACGTCGGAGGTGCCGCCGGCCGTGAACGGCACGATCATCGTGATCGGGCGTTTTGGGAAGTCCGGCTTCGCGGAATCCTGGGCGTGAACTGCCGTCGCGAGAACTAGTGCCGCGGCCGCGGCAAGGCACCACCGCCCCAGCATTTCCGTTACGCCGCCTTCTCGAACTGCTGGACCAAGCCGGCAAACAGGCCGCGGCCGTCGGTGCAGCCCATGATCTCTTCGACGTGGTTTTCCGGATGCGGCATCATGCCGAGCACGTTGCCGCGCTCATTGACGATGCCGGCGATCGAATGCGCGGCGCCGTTGAAGTTCGAGGCCTCGTCGACCACGCCATCGGCGGAGCAGTAGCGGTACAGCACCCGCCCGTCGCCTTCGAGCCGCTTCAGCGTCTCCTCGTCGGCCTCGTAATTGCCCTCACCATGCGCCACCGGCACGCGGATCACCTGGCCGGCATTGTAGCCGCGGGTGAACGGCGTGTCGGAGCGCTCGACCTTCATGTGCACGTCGCGGCAGACGAATTTCAGCCCGGCGTTGCGCATCAGCACGCCCGGCAACAGCCCGGATTCGCAGAGGATCTGGAAGCCATTGCAGACGCCGAGCACGAGCCCGCCCTTGGCTGCGAAATCGCGCACCGCGTCCATCACCGGCGCGCGCGCCGCGATCGCGCCGCAGCGCAGGTAGTCGCCATAGGAGAAGCCGCCGGGCACCACCACGAGGTCGGTGCCTTTGGGCAATGAGGTCTCGGCGTGCCAGACCATCGCGGTCTCGTTGCCGGATGCGAGTTTCAGCGCGCGCGCCATGTCGCGCTCGCGGTTGATGCCGGGGAAAACGAGGACGGCTGATTTCATTGCGTCACCTGGTTTTGGGTGCCAGCGCGAGCTTAACTGCGGCGGCAAATCTTGCGTAATTGTCGTTGCTGGCCTTTTCGTCGTGCGCCGTACTGATCAGGCTGGCGGAGCCCTGTCCGCCAAACAGCAGGCCGTTGACCTGATACTCGCTTGCGCCGCTGGGCGTCACCGTGAGGCGCCGTGCCTTGTACATGCGCGGCACCGCGGTGCCCTTGTCGCCGTCAACACCAAGCAGCGTGATCCGCTGTCCGGGCGTCCGCTGTTCCAGCGCCTTGATGATCTGGTTCTGCCCGTCACGGAATTGATCGAGGGTCATCTGATTTCCGCCGGTGTACACCCGGTAGCTGACCTTCGAACCCGCTCCGCATTGCGCTTGCTCGCAACGGAACAGATGCGTGTCGGTGCGACGCTCGTAACGCCAGCCGCTGACTGCAAATGGCGGCCGCTGCGTGGTCCCCGACGGCGCCGGCGCAGGCGACTGAGCCGAAGCACCGCCGATCCCGGCAATCGTCAGCAAACCGCCCAACAACAATCGGGCGACCCTTCGGTCATTACCAGGAGAGAAGACGGGCGCGGCTGACATCATCTGGCTCGCCCCGCTAGCTCAGGACCTCGACCCGGTAGTTCTCGATAACGGTATTCGCCAGCAGCTTGTCGGCGGCGGCTCTCAGCGCCGCCTCCGCCTTGGCCTTGTCGGTCGCGGCGAGTTCGATGTCGAACACCTTGCCCTGGCGAACGCTGGCGACGCCGTCGACGCCGAGCGATTTCAGCGCGCCCTCGATCGCCTTTCCCTGCGGATCGAGGATGCCCGACTTCAATGTCACAGTCACACGTGCCTTCACGGTCGTCCCTTCAGTCTAGCTCTTCACCAGCACCGGGCCGCTGCCGGCCGGCCGCTCGTTTTCAATCAGGATGCCGAGCCGTTTTGCCACTTCAGTGTAAGCCTCGAGCAGGCCGCCGAGATCGCGGCGGAAGCGGTCCTTGTCGAGCTTCTCGTTCGACTTGATGTCCCACAGCCGGCAGGAGTCCGGCGAGATCTCGTCGGCGACGATGATCCGCATCATCTCGTTCTCGAACAGCCGGCCGCACTCCATCTTGAAGTCGACGAGGCGGATGCCGATGCCGAGGAAGAGGCCCGTCAGGAAGTCGTTGACGCGGATGGCGAGCGCCATGATGTCGTCGATCTCCTGCGGCGTCGCCCAGCCGAAGGCGGTGATGTGCTCTTCCGACACCATCGGGTCGTTGAGCTGGTCGTTCTTGTAATAGAACTCGATGATCGAGCGCGGCAGCTGGGTGCCCTCCTCGATCCCGAGCCGCTGCGACAGCGAGCCGGCGGCGACATTCCGCACCACCACCTCGAGCGGCACGATCTCGACCTCGCGAATCAGCTGCTCGCGCATGTTGAGGCGGCGGATGAAGTGGGTCGGCACCCCGATGTCGTTGAGGTGCTGAAACAGGTATTCCGAAATCCGGTTGTTGAGGACGCCCTTGCCCTCGATCACCTGGTGTTTCTTGGCATTGAACGCGGTCGCGTCGTCCTTGAAGTGCTGGATCAGGGTTCCCGGCTCGGGGCCTTCATAAAGTACCTTTGCCTTGCCCTCATAGATACGGCGTCGACGGCTCATTGGGATGTACCGTGTTTTGTTGAAATCCATGGATTTGGGTGCTCCGGATGACTTGGGTTACGACCCACGACGGAGCTGCCGCGGAGGCCTGGAACCCGAACAATCCACTGGAAACAGAACAAGAACCATGCCTGTTGGCAACCTAACCGATTGGGCCATCCAGCACAATCGATAGTGCCCGCTTCGGGGCACTTATACCGCCCTATCAAAAAGGGCCGATTCCGCCTGTTCTGCCTGCGGCTTAACGGCTCGTTGTCTTGCCGATTCCTCCCAACTATCTAGGCAGGCATCGGGGCTGCCGCAACGCGCGGATCAGCCGCCATTCAGAGGGATTGGAACTTCAGCCATGAACGAATTCAACAAGCGCGAGGAAGGTTTCGAGAAGAAGTTCGCCCTCGACGAGGAGCTGAAGTTCAAGGCTGAGGCGCGCCGCAACAAGCTGCTCGGCCTGTGGGCCGCCGAGAAGCTCGGCATCTCAGGCGATGCCGCCAATGCCTATGCCAAGGAGGTCGTGGCCGCCGACTTCGAGCAAGCCGGCGACAACGACGTCCTGCACAAGGTGCTGAAGGACCTCACCGCCAAGGACCAGGCCGTCACCGAGCGCGACATCCGCGCCAAGATGGACGAGCTGCTGGCCGTGGCCGTGACCCAGGTCAAGGCGGGAAGCTGAACCCGGCGAACGGGGCGTGGCGAATAGCGAATGGGGCATCCATTCGCTAGTCGCGATTGGCCCTTCGCCTCCTTGAAAACTCCTTGCGGACAATGTCGAGCAGGCGGCGTGACGCGGCGCTGAGGAAGCCGCCGTGCCGCGTCACCGCGACCACCTCGTGACTTGCGGTGAGATTGCCGACGCGGATCGTGGCAAGCGTCGCGGCGCGCAATTCCTCCGCTGCATTGCTTTGCGACAGCAGGGCGATCCCAAGCCCGGCCTCCACCAGCCGCTTCTGCGCCGTGAGGCTGTCGACCGGCGTCCAGGCGATCTCGCCGAGCCCGTGCGTCAGGAACAACGCGAACACGTGCGAGGCGGTGATCTCGCGGCGTCCCGGCACTTCGGGAAAGGCGATCCAGCGCTCATCCCTGAGATCGGCGAGCTTGCCGACCCTGCGTCCGGCCAGCGGATGGTCCGGCGCGCAGACCACCCCGAGCGGCTCGGCAAGCAGCGCCTCGCAATCGAGATCCTCTGACCGGTCGCGATCGTAGCGCAGCCCGATCGTCGCCTCGCCGCGCCGGATCAGATCGCTGACCTCGGCGCTGGTTGCCGTGCGCAATGTCAGCGCGACGTCCGGATACTGGCGGGCAAAGCGCTTCAGCACTTTCGACAGCCGCTCGCCGGCCAGCGTGCCGGTCACCGCCAGCGCCACCGGGCCGGAATTGTCGCGCGAGAGCGCCCGCACGGCATTCTCGGCGTCCTGCGCCGCCGCCACCGCGCGTTCGGCATAGGGCACCATCACCCGTCCGGCATCGCTCAGCCGCGTCTTGCCCGCGATCCGCTCGAACAGCGGAACGCCGAGCTCCTGCTCGAGTAGCGCGATGCGCCTTGAAATCGCCGGCTGCGAGCGATGCAGCGCCTTGGCGGCATTGGAGATCCCGCCGCGCCGGTGCACCACAAGGAACGTGTTGAGCGCGTCGCTGTCCATCTCTCGCTCCATGCAAAAAGCTGATGATTTCGAGAGAAATAACAAATTTGTCTGATGGCCGAAACCGCCCTATCGCTGGTCTCGGTCGCTTTTCCAACCATCAGGAGTTCACATGCGCACCCAGGCAGACAAGGCAGCACGGTTTCGCGAGCTGCATCAGCGGCCCGGCGCCTTCATCATTCCGAATCCGTGGGACGCCGGAACGGCAAAGCTGCTGGCGGCGATGGGGTTCGAGGCGCTCGCGACCACCAGCCTCGGGCTCGCCAACACGCTTGGGCAACCCGGCGTCAGCCTCGATGCCATCGTCGACAATTGCCGGGTGATCGCAGAGGCCACCGACCTGCCGGTCAACGCCGATCTGGAGAATTGCGGCGCCGACGATCCCAAGACTGCCGCAAAGGCGATCGCGCGGGCGGCCGAAGCCGGCGTGGTCGGCGGCTCGATCGAGGACTCGACCGGCAATCGCGAGCATCCGATCTACGAGTTCTCACTCGCGGTCGAGCGGGTGCAGGCCGCCGTCGAGGCGGCGCGGGCGCTGCCCTTCCCGTTCACGCTGACGGCGCGGGCGGAGAACTTCCTCTGGGGGCGCAAGGACCTCGACGACACCATCAAGCGGCTGCAGGCGTTCGAGGCCGTCGGCGCCGATGTGCTGTATTCGCCGGGCCTCTACGACCTCGGCACCATCAAGACCGTGGTCTCGGCGCTCAAGAAGCCGTTCAACCTCGTGATGGGCTTTGCCGATCCGACCTTGACGCTCGAGCAACTATCCGCCGCCGGCGTCAAGCGCGTCAGCGTTGGCGGCGCGATGGAGCGCCACGCCCTCGCCGCCTTCCTGCGCTGCGCCCGCGAGATGAAGGATCAGGGTGCGTTCAGCTTCGTCCGCGACATGGCGCCGGTGAAGGAGATGAGGGATATGTTTGCGGCCGGTCAGGCATGACCTGACCGCCGCGACGGGGAGCGCCGGCAACAAGCCCTGGCCTCCGAGCATGCCGGCGCCCGTCCCCGGATCGCCCGAGGCGGCGCCTTCGGGAATCTGGTATGGTGGGGTCAGCACCGCAAGTCCGGCCAAGGCGCTATCAGACCTGACGATTCATGACAGCTCGCAGCTTGCGGCCAGCCTCAGGCAATGCCAAGAGAGCGGGATCATGTCCCAAGATCACATTTCCAACGTCCTCGCCGATCGTTACGCCTCACCCGCCATGCGCGCCATCTGGAGTGGCGAAGGCAAGGTCCGCCTCGAACGCGACTACTGGATCGCCGTGCTGAAGGGGCAGCGCGATCTCGGCATTCCGGTTCCGGACGGCGTGATCGAAAGCTACGAGCGGGTCAAGGACCAGATCAACCTCAAGTCCATCATGCAGCGCGAGCGCATCACCCGCCACGACGTGAAAGCGCGCATCGAGGAGTTCTGCGAGCTGGCCGGTCACGAGCACCTGCACAAGGGCATGACCAGCCGCGACCTGACCGAGAACGTCGAGCAGCTCCAGGTCTACCGCGCGTTGCAGCTGGTCGAGACCAAGAGCATCGCCGCGCTCATTCGCTTCGCCAGGCGCGCGAAGCAATTGCGCGACATCCCGTTCACGGCACGCACCCACAACGTCGCCGCACAGGTCACGACGCTCGGCAAGCGCATCGCCATGTCCGGCGAGGAGATGCTGCTGGCGCATCAGAGCCTGGTCAACGTGCTGCAAACCTATCCGGCGCGCGGGCTGAAGGGCGCAGTCGGCACCCGTCTCGACCAGATCACGCTGTTCAATGGCGATGCCGGCAAGGCGCGGGCGCTCGAGCAGCGCATCCTCGTTCACCTCGGTCTGCCCAAGGCGCTTGATGCCGTCGGCCAGGTCTATCCGCGCAGCCTCGACTTCCGTGCGGTCAGCGTGCTCACCGAGCTCGCCAGCGGTCCCGGCAACTTCGCCAAGACCATCCGCCTGATGGCGGGCCACGAACTTGCCAGCGAAGGCTTTGCCAAGGGCCAAGTCGGCTCCTCGGCCATGCCGCACAAGATGAACAGCCGCTCCTGCGAGCGCATCAACGGCCTGCATGTGATCCTGAAGGGCTATCTCGCGATGGCCGCAGGGCTTGCCGGCGATCAGTGGAACGAAGGCGACGTCTCCTGCTCGGTGGTCCGCCGCGTGATGCTGCCCGATGCCTTCCTCGCCATGGACGGCTTGCTCGAGACGTTGCTGACCGTGCTCGACCAGATGGAAGTGTTCGAAGCCGTCGTCGAAACCGAGCTGAAGCGTTATCTGCCGTTCCTGCTGACCACCACTGTCATGATGGAAGCGGTGAAGAAGGGCGCCGGCCGCGAAGGCGCCCACGAGGCGATCAAGGAGCATGCGGTGGCCGCCATCGGTGACCTGCGCACCGGCAAGATCGTGCAGAACGACCTGCTGCAACGTCTCGCTGCCGACCCGCGTCTCGGCTTGAGCCAAGCCGAACTGCAGGCCGTGCTCGACCAGGGCCGCGCCAACTCCGGCGACGCCGCCGCCCAGGTCGATCATTTCGCCGAGCAGGTCGACGCGCTGGCCAAGGCCAAGCCGGATGCCGCGAGCTACACGCCGGGCACGATCCTCTGAGGTCTGCGCGCTTGAGACGTGCGGCGTAGGGTACTCCCGTCACTCCGGGATGGTCCGAAGGACCAGACCCGGAGTCTCGAGATTCCCCGATGCGCAATTGCGTATCTGCGATCGCCACTCCGCGTCGTCCGGAATGACGTTGCCATCGCGTCGCGACGCCAATGTCACTCTTCCTTGAAGCCGTATTCCGGCACGTTGCCGCTGGCGCCGTAATATTTGTACGGCAGGAATTTGCCGCTCATGGTGATCTTGACGCGGTCGCCCTTGGGGTTGGCGACGCGTTCCATCGCCATGTCGAAGTCGATCGCCGACATGATGCCGTCGCCGAACTCCTCCTCGATCAGCGCCTTCCAGGCCGGGCCGTTGACCATCACCATCTCGTAGAAGCGGTAGATCAGGGGATCGGTCGGCGGCATCGGCGTGCCGGTGCCGCGCATCGGCACCTCGTTGAGCATCGCGATCTCGGCCTTCGACAGCCCGAACAGCTCGCCGGCATTGGCTGCCTGCGGTTTTGTCAACTTCATCTGGCCGAGGATCGCGCCCACGATCAGGACCTCTGAATAGCCGCCGATCTTTTCGCAGATGTGCTTCCAGCTCCAGCCCTTCTCGCGCTTGATGTCGAGCAGCTTCTCGGTGAGGTCTTCGCGTTTCATGGGGTTTCCTCCTTTGGGCCTCAGCGCGCAACGCTCTGCGCGGGATTGGGTTCGACGACGCGCGGCGGCGAGACGATCACCGGGTCGCCAAGGCCGGGCCGCACCACAGGCACGTGGCGCGGATCGTGTCCGGTCGCCTCGGTCGCAAAGCTCTTGCTGCGGCTGACCAGGAAATCGACGATATGGTTGCGCAGCGCATAATAATAGGGATGGCGGTGCAGATCGATGCGGCCGCGCTCCTTCGGCAGCGGATTCTCGACGATCTCGGCCAGCACCGCGCCGGGGCCGTTGGTCATCAGGAAGATCTTGTCGGCGAGGAAGATCGCCTCGTCGACGTCATGGGTGATCATGAAGGTGGTCTGTCCGGTTTCCAGGCAGATGCGCCGCACCTCGTCCTGCAGCGTGCCGCGGGTCAGTGCATCGAGCGCCGAGAACGGCTCGTCCATCAGCATGATCTTCGGCGTGATCGACAGCGCCCGCGCGATGCCGACGCGCTGCTTCATGCCGCCCGACAATTCCGACGGATGCTTGTGCTCGGAGCCGGTGAGCCCGACCAGATCGATGAATTTCTGCGCGTGGGCTCTGACCCGGGGGCGGTCCCATCTGCGCCATTTCGAGCTGACGGCGTAGGCGACGTTGCCGAGCACGGTGCGCCACGGCAGCAGCGCGTGGCTCTGGAAGATCACGGCGCGGTCGAGGCTGGTGCCCTCGATGCCCTGCCCGTCGACGATCACGGTCCCCTCGCTCGGCTCGTCGAGCCCGGCGAGGATGTTCAGCACGGTAGTCTTGCCGCAGCCGGAATGGCCGATCACGCAGCCGAACTCGCCGCGCGCCATCGACAGCCAGAAATTCTCGAACACGGTGGTGATGCCGCCGCCGGCGCCGGGATAACGCCGCGCAATGCCCTCGATGGAGATGAACTTGTCCGTCATCGCCAGCTCCCTCCTCCCTCTCTCCCCGCTTGCGGGGAGAGAGTCGGGGTGAGGGGGATGCTCAGCAAGAATGGTGAGAGTTGGACTCGCGGAAAGTCCCCCTCACCCGATCGCTTCGCGATCGACCTCTCCCCGCAGGCGGGGCGAGGTGAAGTGGGAGCAATGCGGGTGTCGGTCATCGCTACTCCGGAAACGTCACCATGCGCGTGAAGCGCGCCAGCACCTGGTCGAGCAGCATGCCGACAAGGCCGATCAGGAGGATCGCGATGATCACATTGGTGATCGACAAATTGTTCCACTCGTTCCAGACGAAGTAGCCGATGCCGGTGCCGCCGACGAGCATCTCGGCGGCGACGATCACGAGCCAGGCAATCCCGATCGAGATCCGCATGCCGGTCAGGATCGTCGGCGCCGCCGCCGGCAGGATGACGGTGAAGGCGCGCCTGACGGTGCCGACCTCGAGCGTGCGCGCGACATTGATCCACTCCTTGCGAACGCTTGCGACGCCGAACGCGGTGTTGAGCAGCATCGGCCACACCGAGCAGATGAAGATGACGAAGATCGCCGAGATCGAGGAGTCCTTGATTGTGTAGAGCGCCAGCGGCATCCAGGCCAGTGGCGAGATCGGCTTCAACACCTGGATGAAGGGATCGAGCGCCTTGCTGATCAAAGGCGACATCCCGATCATGAAGCCGAGCGGGATCGCGACGACGACGGCGATAAGATAGCCGAGCCCGACCCGGCCGATCGAATAGGCGAGCTGGATGCCGAGCCCCTTGTCGTTCGGCCCGTTATCGTAGAACGGCCGCTTCAGGTGCTCCCACAATTTGGCGCCGACATCGAGCGGTCCGGGCATCGCCGACTTGCCCTGGGTCGCCGTCAGCCCCATCAGCTTGGCGTATTCCGGGCTCATGTTCGCAGCCGCACCGCTGCCGCGGGTCGCGAGATGCCAGGCGCCGAGGAAGGCGGCGAGCAGCGCGATGGAGACGATGGCGGCGCGGAGACGGAGGGAAAGCGTCACGTGGCGAGTTCCCCCAACACGTCGTCCCGGCGAAAGCCGGGACCCATACGCCGTGCCGGCGCGGTGAGGCACGCGGGGAGACGCTCTGCAACAGCACCAGCAGCGGTGGTTATGGGTCCCGGCCTTCGCCGGGACGACGCCGTGGAGAAAGCGCCTCTCCTCACGACGACTTCCTGATCTTGAAGCTTGCCAGATAATCATCGGGCTTGGCCGGATCGAAACTCTTGCCCATCACCGAGAACGATTTGTAGGCGGTCGGCGGCGGCGAAAGGCCCATCTCGGCCATCACCTTCTTGGTGTCGGTGGCGAGATAGACCTGCTCGGCAACCGCTTTGTAGTCGACGTCGCCCTTGATCTGGCCCCAGCGCTTCATCTGGGTCAGCATCCACACCGCAAAGGACTGCCAGGGGAACGGATCGAAATCGACGCGCTTCGGATCGGTCTTCACGCCACCGAGGCCGTCGGCATAGGTGCCGGTCAAGACCTGCTCCAGCACCGTCACCGGAGCGTTGATATAGTTCGCCGGCGCGATCGCTTCCGCAATCTGCTTGCGGTTCTCGGCCTTCGCTGCATAGCCGGTGGCATCGACGATCGCGCGGGTCAGCGCCGCGAAGGAATTCGGCGCCGTGGTGATGAACTCGCGGCTCGCGGCAAAGCTGCAACAGGGATGACCGTCCCAGATCTCCTTGGAGAGGATGTGCAGGAAGCCGACACCATCATAGATCGCGCGCTGGCAGATATTGTCGGGCGCGAGGAAGCCGTCGATATTGTCGGCGCGCAGATTGGCGACCATCTCGGGCGGCGGCACCGAGCGGAGTTGCACGTCGGTGTCCGGATCGAGCCCGTGCTCGGCGAGATAATAGCGCAGCAGATAATTGTGCATGGAATAGTCGAACGGAATGGCGAACTTCAGGCCCTTCCAGTCCTTCGGATCGCGCCGATCCTTGTGCTTCATCGCCAGCGTGATGCCCTGCCCGTTGATGTTCTCGATCGCGGGCACCGTGAACGGGATCGCGTTGGCGCCAAGGCCCAGCGAGATCGCGATCGGCATCGGCGCCAGCATGTGGGCGGCGTCGTATTCCTTGTTGATGGTCTTGTCGCGAATGACCGCCCAGCCGGCGGTCTTCACCACCTCGACGTTGAGGCCTTGCTTGGCGTAGAAGCCGAGCGGCGCCGCCATGATGATCGGGGTCGCGCAGGTGATCGGGATGAAGCCGATCTTGAGGTCCTTCTTTTCCGGCGGACCGGCATCGGCGAACGCCTCCGTCGCGGTCTTGATCGGGAAGACCTGCGACAGTGCGGCGAGCGCGGTCGCAGCGCCCACCGATTTCAGGAATGCGCGGCGCGCGGCATCTTGCGGAAACACCGCCCGCATCACCGCCGACGCGACGATGCCCTCGTAACGTTTCTCTTCGCTCAAAACGGGCTCGCAGCGCAGCGTGCCCGCGGCATGCTCATGCTCGGCCGCCGAGCGGTGCTGGCCGCAGGCGCAGCCGGATCGTGAAAGATCGCGGTCGGCGTCGAAGGGATCGTCTGACGTGGACATGCTGCGCCCCATTGTCGCACCGAACGCGGAGAGCTCCGCGATCCGGCTCATTGATCGGCGTCCGGCCGCGTTTTGCGCCGCCGGACGCCGACAAACATGCAGGTTCTATGCCGCCTTGCCTGTTACGACGGCAGATGTGGGCAGACCTTCATCGATCGGCAGCGACGGATCGCGCGACCACTCGTTCCAGGAGCCGAAATACATCCGCACGTCCTTCACGCCGGCGTTCTTCAGCGCCAGGAAAGTGTTCGAGGCGCGCGCCCCCTTGAAGCAATAGAGATAGACCGGCGTGGTCTGCGAGATGCCGACGGTGGCGCATTCGGCCAGGATCTCGTCCTTCGACTTGAAGCGCGGGCCTTCGCCGGTCGGCTTCATCATGCGGTACCATTCGAGCCAGACCGCGCCGGGAATGCGGCCCTTGCGCGGGCAGAAATCCTTGCCGTAGGGAGAGGAGCTTTCGCCGATCCACTCGTCGACATCGCGCACGTCGAGGATCGCAACGCCAGGCTTGCCGACCGCCGCCAGCATCGTCTTGGCGTCGATCATGATCTCGCCGGCCTCCGGCACGATCGCAAAGCCAGCCTTCGCCGGCACGGCAACGTCGGTGGTGACCGGCAGGTCCGCCGCCTTCCAGGCGTCGAAGCCGCCATGCAGCACCTTGACCTTGGGATAGCCGAGCATGGTCAGCAAAAAATAGCCGCGGCAGGACTGGCCGAAGCCGGAATTCATCGACTGCTCGTAGATCACGGCGGTCTCCTTGCCGGAGAGCCCGGCCGCGCCGAAGGCGTCGGCGAACTTGGTCTTCAGCTCGTGGATGCCTTCCGGGGTCGAGGTCGCAAGGAACGTGAAGATGTCGTGCACATTGACGGCACCTGGCAGATGGCCCGCCGCATAGGCGTCCGGATTCCGCGTGTCGATGATGACACACGGTTCTTTCTTGACGAGCTCGGCAAGTTCGCCGGCGGTGATCAGAACGTCCGTCATGGCAGCCTCTCCTGTTTGTGGTTGCAGTTATGGTGGTCCAGAACTCCCTGTCAGCCATCCGCCAGCATCTTGCGCAGCTGCTTGGTGGCGGGCGTGACGATGGCGACGAAATAGGCCTCGCGCAGCCGGCGCTGGGCGCGGTGGCTCATCAGATAGCCGCGCGCGCCGCAATGGAGCATGGCGGCATGCGCGACCGCGACGCTGGCGTCGCCGATGCGCAGCCGCAGCGCGACGACGCGGCGCCAATAGCTGTCATCGGCATTGTAGGGATCGTGCGCCAGGGTCATCGCCTCCTTCTCGAACTCGGCATAGAGCTCGCGGAATTGCAGCGGCTGCTGCGGCAGATAGCGGTTGACATGGCCGAGCGGCGCATGGACCTCGTCCATGATGTTGATGCAGTCCTTCATCAGGCCGAGGCCCATGCCGACTTGCAGCAGGATGAAGCCGGCCCGGATCTTCTTGACGAACGGCGCGGCGGGTTCGGCCAGGATCAATTCGTCCGGCACGAAGGCATCGCGGAACTGGACGCTGTAGGTGCCGGTGCCGTCCATCGCCAGGAACGGCTTGCACGGCGTCAGCGTGATCGCGGGATCGGCGCAGTCGGCGAGGAACATGACTGTCTGCCCCTGCTCGCTCGTGCCGTCGACATCCTCGCGCTCGAAGATCGTGCCGAAGTAATGGTCGGGCCCGAGGTTGGAAACCCAGGGCAGCGCGCCGCGCACGATGTAGCCGCCGTCGACCTTGCGGCCCTTCAGCTTCAGCCGCTCGATGCCGAAGAAGCTCTTCATCGGGTTGGAGAGCCCGGTGCCGCCGAGCCTGCGCCCGCTGGAGAAGCAGTCGCCGAACCGGGTGGCGAGCTTCATGTTGGTGGAGTTCGCGACGTACCAGACCAGCGTGTTCTGGCACCAAGCCATGAAGGCGGTGGCGCCGCAGACCTCGCCGATCGCGGCCATCGACTGGATGGCGCAGCGCAGGTCGGCGGGGCCCTCCTGCGGCACGTGGCTGTTCCACGCGCCGACCTCGCCGAGCCGGCGCAGGAATTCGGCAGGATAGACCGCGCCGTCGTCGATCGCGGGTGCGAGCGGCGCCAGCTCCTGGCGGGCGAGGCGCGCGACCTCGTCCGCAATCGTCGGTGCGGGATCTTGAGCTGCGACCCGCGATAAAGCCAGTGAACCCATGGATGGTCTCCGCACCTTGAATTGCCGGTCCGAGCCTTACGCGCTGACCTCGAGATTGACGGGGCGGGTGAAGGTGTTGGCGACCGGCGACCACTTCTTCACATGCGCCACCAGCGCATCGATCTCGCTCCGCGCGACGCCCTCGCATTCCATGTCGACCTTGACGCGCACATCAGTGAAGCCGACCGGCTTCTCGCTGACGTCGCCGGTGCCCCACACCGCCGTGATGTTGAGGTCGCCCTCGAGCTCCAGCTCGAGCTTGTTGACGATCCAGCCGCGATGCACGGCGTTGGCGTGCAGGCCGACCGCGAGGCAGGAGCCGAGCGCGGCGAGCGAGGCCTCGGAGGGATTGGGCGCGGTATCGTCGCCGAGCAGGCCCGGCGGCTCGTCGACGATGTAGGGCGCGAGGTTGCGGATGTAGTTGGCGTGGCGGAACTTGCCCTCGGCCACCGTCTTGCACTTCAAGGTCTTGATCACCTTCGGATTGGCCTTGCCGTTGGCAATGAGCTGCTCGAGCCCGCCTTTGTCGATCGGCGCGAGGCAGCCGGTCAGAGCGGTTTTTTGAGCGACAGCGGTCATCAGTTTTCTCCCTGGGAGCGATGGAAATGGTCAGGATACCGAACGGTCTGTTTCCTGCACGAAGCGTGCCAGTCCCCTGCCAAATCAAAAGCTGAAATCGTAGAGGCGCTTAAGCCGGCGTGCCCGCGGATTGATCAGCGCCGGCCTGCTCAATCGCCAAGCAGATGCTGCGCGGCAGCGATTATTTTCAGCGCATGGCTGCGCACATGACCGCCCCCGTGAAGATGCGGCTTGATGATTTTGCCGCGCTCCGATTTACTGCCGCGCATGGCCAAATCGCTCACCAAGAAAAAAGCCGCCGCGGTGTTCGCCGCCGGCGACGATGAATCCGCACGCGGGCGCCTGCTCAGCGCGGCGACGCATCTGTTCTGCAAGAACGGCATCAACGCCACCGGCATCGATGCGATCATCGACGAGGCCGGAACCGCGAAGACCACGCTCTACAAATTGTTCGGCTCGAAAACCAATCTGGTGCATGCTGTGCTGGAGAGCGAAGGCAAGCAGTGGCGCGAATGGTTCATCGGCGCGATCGAGGCCGGCGGCGGCGATCCGCAGACCAAGCTGTCGCGGATCTTCCCCGCCTTGAAGACATGGTTCGCCGAGGAGCGTTTCTACGGCTGCCCCTTCATCAACGCGGTCGCCGAGCACGACAAGGACGCCAAGCAGTTCCGCAACATCGCGCTGAAACACAAGAAGGTGGTGCTGGCGCATATCGAGAAGCTGGCCGGCGAGATGGGCGCGGCGGAGCCCGCCGTGCTGGCGCATCAGCTGGCGCTCTTGATCGACGGCGCGATCGTCGCCGCCATGGTGTCGTGTGATCCCGGCGTCGCCGACACCGCGGGCCTCGCCGCGAGCAATCTGTTCGCGCCGGCCAAGGTAAAGAAGCCGAAGCGCACCGGCAGCACGGCGGAAGAGCTGGTCGCAGTGTGACGATCCGCTGAGCCACCCGATCGCGTAGCCCGGATGGGCGGAGCGACCTCCGGGGCACCCGGCTCCCGCATGTCGCTGAGTTCATGCGGGCCACCGCCGAGACGCCTACAAATCGAAATTCGTCGGCAGCATCACGACGTCGCGGATGGTCATGCCGCGCGGCCGGGTCAGCATGAACATCACGACCTCGGCGACGTCGCTCGCCTCGAGCAGGCTGCCCGCCGCCTTGGCCTCCGCGAGCTTCTGCGCCGGCCAGTCGGCGAGCAGCGCGCTGATCACGGGCCCCGGCGAGATCGAGCCGACGCGGATGCCGTGCTTGAACACCTGGCGCCGCACCGTCTGCACGAAGCAGTTGATCGCCCATTTCGACGACGCATAGACCGGCTCCCACGGCGTCGGGAAATGCGCGGCGAGCGAGCTCGTCACGATGATGTCGCCCGCGCCGCGTGCGATCATGTGCGGCAGCACGTCGTGCACGTTCTTCATCACGACATTGACGTTGAGGTTCAGCATCCGGTCGATCGCGCCGGTCTCGGCATCCACGAGATCGCCGCCGACATAGATGCCGGCGTTGGCGTGCAGGATATCGAGCTGGCCGGCCTTCTCCAGCACCTGCGGCAGCAGCGTCGCGCAGGCCGTGGGGTCAAGCAGGTCGATCACCAGCGGGATCACCGCGCCGCCATGCTTGCCGGCGAGGGCTTGCAGCGCGGCCGCGTCGCGGTCGACCATCACCACGCGGGCGCCGGCCGCCAGCATCACCTCGCTGCTCGCAAGCCCGATGCCCGATGCCGCACCGGTCACCGCCGCGACCTTGCCTTCCAATTGCTTCGCCATCGTCTCCACCCTGGCAGTTCGTACTGCGCGTATGGCAACACATCGCAGCCGCGATGTCAGCTCACCACGCGCTGAGCAGGCGACCGTCACATGCGCAGCATCGGCGGTCGCGTGGCGAAGCGGCGACGCAGCCATTTTGCCGCCGGTCCCGCCGGCCGCTGCTTGTGCCAGACCACTTCGAGCGCGACCGGATGCGCGCCCTCGTCGAATTCCAGTTCGGGAATGGCCAGGTCTGAGGCGACCGGCGAGCTCGCCATGATGTGGGCCGGGATCAGCGCCCAGCCGACGCCCTGCTTGAGGATCTGCAGGATCACCCAATGGCTCTCGACCCACCACACCTCGGCTGCGACCCGCAGCCGGTGCCGCTCGGTGCCTTCGTTGCGCACCGTGACCATGATCTGGCGATGCCGCTTCAGCTCCTCCGAATCCACCCGGCCATGCGCCAGCGGGTGGTTCTTGCCGCAGACGAGCTGCAGCGGCACCCAGCCGATGGTCTTGAAGCCGAGCTCGGGCGGCAGCTGCTCCTGCCGCCACATCACGCCGACATCGGCCTTGCCGTCGAGCACCAGGCGGCTGACGTCCTCCAAGATCGGAAACAACAGCTCCAGCTCGACATGGGGAAAACGCCCGGCGAATTCCGCGAACAGCTCGCCGACCGCGCTCTCCGGATAGAGCTCGTCGATCGCCACCACCAGGCGTTTCTCGACATGCGCCTCGAAACTAGAGGCAACGCCGATCAGATGCTCGCGGCGATCGAGGATCAGTTTTGCTTCCGGCAACAGCCGCGCGCCGGCTTCGGTCAGCACCGGGTTGCGACCGGCCCGGTCGAACAGCGCGATGCCGAGGTCGGTTTCCAGATTGGCGACATGGGTGCTGACCGCCGATTGCGCTTTCTTCAGGAGCCGCGCCGCACCGGAGAACGAGCCCTGCTCGGCCGCCGCCACGAAGGATTCGAGCTGCTCCATGGAAACGGCCATCTATCTCTTTTCCAGATATTACCTAACTTTCTACTGGCACAATATCAGATAGAAACCCGGTCACAACAACAAGAAAGGGTTTTGTTATGTCCATGCGTTCCTTCTCCGACCGGGTCAGGCACGCAGTCCTGTTCGAGCTGATCGGTATCGCCATTTTCACGCCGGCCGCCGCCTGGCTGTTCAATCAGCCGGTCGCCCATATGGGCGTCATCGGCGTCGTGTCGGCGACGGTGGCGACGGTCTGGAACTTGCTGTTCAATCTCGGCTTCGACCGCGCGCTGGTCCGCTTCACCGGCCGCGTCGCCAAGACGATGCCGATCCGTGTGGCACACGCGATGCTGTTCGAGGCCGGGCTGATCGTGCTGCTGATCCCGTTCGTCGCCCGGTATCTCGGCGTCTCGCTGTGGGCCGCGCTGATGATGGATATCTCGATCGTCGCGTTCTATCTGGTCTACGCGTTCGTCTTCAACATCGCCTACGATCGGGTGTTTCCGCTGCCCTGGCCTGCTGCGCCGGCGCGCGCGACAGGCAAGGCGCTGGCGGCCTGATCAGTCGCGCTGCTCACTGCGGCCGGCAAGGCTGCTCCACTGAGTGCGATCAGTGGAGCAGCCCGACGGCGCCGATCACGACAAGCCGAGCGAAGGTGCGTCCCTGTCTACATCTGTCATCGCCCGGCTCGACCGGGCGATCCAGTACGCCGCGGCTTCTCGATTCAAGCGCTGTCGTTTCTGGGATACTGGATCACCCGCTTTCGCGGGTGATGACACCGAACAAGACGCTTCACCGCCCCTGCCGCAGCGCCGCCTCCAGCCGCGCCAGCTCGGCGTCGAGATCGCGCTCGACGTCGGCGACTTGCATGTCGATCACCCGGTAGTCGCGCGCCTCGAGCCAGGCGCGGCGCTTGGCGCGGTCGGTGCCGATGGCCTCGCTCTCGTTCGGATTGACGAGCTCGATCGCGGTCCGGTGCACGAAGGAGACGAAGTCGGGGATGTGGCGGCCGACCGGGGTCTGACGCTTGAACTGGCCGGCGAAGCGGCGGTCCCGGGTCAACGCCTGCCAGAGGATCCGCTCGGCGTCGGTCGGGTTGCGGCGGAGCAGCCGGGCGAGGCCGCGCACCGTGCTGGAATTGTCGGCAGTCGCACCGCCGCCGCCCTGCTCGGCGAGCAGCGCGCGGAGCCGTGTCGCCTGGGCGCCGTCGAGCACGCCACCCTTGGCCGGGCCCTTGCGGCCCTCGGCGATCGCCATCACCACGCCGTGCAACGTGTGCATGTCCTGCTTGGTCGGATCCATCCGGGTGAAGATGTTGCGCAGGTTGACCAGCATGGTGTCGCGCTTCTCCGCTGGCCGCAGGAACTCGACCTTGTCGAGCTCGGCGACGAGGTTGTCGAAGAACGCCTGCATCTGGTGCTGGGAGGCCGGCTCGGACCGCTCCGGCATCGCGAACGGCAGCGCCCCCGCGGTCGAGAGCTTGAACCACTCATAGCCCATCAACAGCACCGCCTGCGCCAGATTGAGCGAGGCGAAGCCCGGATTGACCGGATAGGTGATGATGCGGTTGGCGAGCGCGACCTCCTCGTTGGTCAGGCCGGCACGCTCCCGCCCGAACAGGATGCCGGCGCCGCCGCCGGACGCGACGTGGCTGACGATCTCGCGGGCCGCGCCCTCCGGTCCGACCACCGGCTTGGCCTGGTCGTGGGCGCGGGCGGTGGTGGCGAACACCAGCGTGAGGTCGGCGATCGCCTGCTCGACGGTGTCGAACAGCTCGACAGAGCCGATGATGTGGTCGGCGCCGGCGGCGGCGCGCTGGGCGGCGATGTTCGGCCAGCCGTCGCGCGGATTGACGATGCGCATCCGGCTCAGCGCGAAGTTACCCATCGCGCGCGCGGCCATGCCGATGTTCTCGCCAAGCTGCGGCTCGACCAGGATGACGACGGGACCGGCAAGGTCGTGCCCTGCCTTGGTCTTGTCGGTGCCGGACATCTCACTTCACTTTCTGATTCAACATCTGAAGATTTTGAATCAGCTTCCGAAGCGGCTAATTCAAAGTCTCATGCAGGGGCCCAGAACCCGCATCGACCAGCTTTGCACCGGTTTTGCGCGGGACCATTTTCTCCAGGGAGATAACAGGGTTAGCGGCGTTTGCGAATCCTCAATCGGAATCGCAATCGCAGTGGACAAAGCCCGCGGCTTGCGCGCGCTTCGCCTTCGGATAGGCTATCAACCACAACCAAAGCGAAGCTGTAAAGGCACGCTTGAGACGCCGGTTGAACGGCGAGGCACTTGGATTGAAGCACTTTGGGGGGACGACGATGCGTGGCAGATGGACGCTGGCCATTGTGGGCCTGGTCTTGATCGTGGCGGGCGGCCTGCTCGCCCATTTCACGCAAACCGCCGGCGGCATCCGGATCGAGGATGTCAGGTTCAAGGGCGCCAAGGGCAACACCGTGAGCGCCCTGCTCTACGTCCCGGCGAATGCGACGCCGCAGATCCCGGCGCCCGGCATCCTCGCCGTCCACGGCTACATCAATTCGCGTGAGACCCAGGACTGATCGGGACGTTCGACGGGCTCTTGGAAGCACCGGCGTTCTCCCGCCTGCGGCTGCCGGCGGTTGCCGACGGCAGGATGCCGCCGCATCAGGCGGCAAGCGGCCGGCGCTGGACAGCGACGTTCATCCTGTCGGCGTTCATCCCGGCGCTGACCTACTACCCGGCCTTTGCGCTGGGCGGCACCTTCGTCACCCCGAGCGCGTTCCTGCCGCAGGGCATCACCAACCAGATCCTGGTCTGGGCCATCATCAACGGCCTGATCACGCTGGCCTTGATGCGGTTCGCGCCGAAGCGCGCCAGCCGGGCCGGCCTCGTCGGTCAATCCATCGTGATCGCGCTGGCGTCGGTCGCGGTGGGCTACGTTGCGCTCTGGCTTGCCGACCTCGCCTTCAAGATCGACTTCCGGTTCTGGATCGTCGCACTCAAGTTGATGAGCGCGAAGCAATTCCTCATCTTCCTGATCTATCTGATTCCGTTCACGGCGTTTTTCGTCGTGGCGCTGCACGTGCTGCACCGGAATTTCTCGACCATGGATGCGCCGCGCGGGGCGCTGTACCTCACCAACATCCTGGCGCTGACGTTCGGTTTCATCGTGTTGCTGGTGCTGCAATACGGCACGCTGTGGCTGACCGGAAAGCTGTTCAACCCGATCCCCGACCCCAGTTTCGTCCCGCTCTCGAGCATCGTCGCGATCCAGTTCGTGCCGCTCTTGGCGATCATCGCCGTGATCGCGACGTTCACCTGGCGGCGGACCGGATCGAGCCTGCCGGGGGCCCTGATCGCGGGCCTGTTCGTGACCTGGTACATCGTCGCGGGGACGGCCACGCAGGCGGCATTTTAGGCTAAAAGATGGGCGCAAAGTGCATACCCCCTCCGCTTCCGCCCGCCCCCGGGCGGTGCTATAGCGCAGGCGTATTCCACAATCCCGCGGTCAAAAGCGCGCTGTTCCCAAGAGGGCCTCTCCGTCATGGCAAAAATCAAGGTATCCAATCCCGTCGTCGAGCTCGATGGCGACGAGATGACCCGGATCATCTGGCAGTACATCAAGGACAAGCTGATCAACCCGTTCCTGGATGTCGAACTGCTGTATTTCGATCTGGGCATGGAATACCGCGATGAGACCAACGACCAGGTGACCATCGACGCGGCGGAGGCCATCAAGAAGGTCGGCGTCGGCGTCAAATGCGCCACCATCACCCCCGACGAGGCCCGGGTGAAGGAGTTCGGCCTGAAGCAGATGTGGAAGTCGCCGAACGGCACCATCCGCAACATCCTCGGCGGCGTGATCTTCCGCGAGCCGATCATCTGCAAGAACGTGCCGCGTCTGGTTCCCGGCTGGACCAAGCCGATCATCATCGGCCGCCACGCCTATGGCGACCAGTACCGCGCCACCGACATCAAATTCCCCGGCAAGGGCACGCTGTCGCTGAAGTTCGTCGGCGAGGACGGCACCGTGATCGAGCGCGAAGTGTTCAAGGCGCCCGGCGCCGGCGTCGCGATGGAGATGTACAATCTCGACGACTCCATCATCGATTTCGCCCGCGCCTCGCTGAACTACGGCCTGCTGCGCAACTATCCGGTCTATCTCTCGACCAAGAACACCATCCTCAAGGTCTATGACGGCCGCTTCAAGGACATCTTCCAGGACGTCTACGACCGCGAGTTCAAGAAGGAATTCGAGGCCAAGGGCCTGACCTACGAGCACCGCCTGATCGACGACATGGTGGCCTCGGCGCTGAAATGGTCCGGCGGCTATGTCTGGGCCTGTAAGAACTATGACGGCGACGTGCAGTCCGACACCGTGGCCCAGGGCTACGGCTCGCTCGGCCTGATGACCTCGGTGCTGCTCACCCCGGACGGCAAGACGGTGGAAGCCGAAGCCGCCCATGGCACCGTGACCCGCCACTACCGCGAGCACCAGAAGGGCAAGGAGACCTCGACCAACTCGATCGCGTCGATCTTCGCCTGGACCCGTGGCCTCGCCCATCGTGCCAAGCTCGACAACAATCCGGAACTGGCGAAGTTCGCCACCACCCTGGAGAAGGTCTGCGTCTCGACCGTCGAGGAAGGCTACATGACGAAGGACCTCGCGCTCCTGGTCGGCGCCGACCAGCGCTGGCTCTCGACCACCGGATTCCTCGACAAGGTGTCCGACAATCTCGTGAAGGCCATGGCGGGCTGAGGCCGCCATCTGGGAAGACAGGTGCGAGCATGACCGTGGCCCTTGTCAGAGCCGTCGCGCTCGCATCGTTCTCGCTCATCGGGTCGGCGGCATTCGCTGCCGATCCCTCGCCCCCCTTGCCCGACGCCATCGCTGCGCCCGGCGAGTCCCCGGTTCTGTCGGTCCATGCCGAGGGCGTCCAGGTCTACGAGTGCAAGCCGGTCACCGACGGCAAGCTCGCCTGGTCGTTCCGCGAGCCGGTCGCGACCTTGATCGCCGGCGGCCGCACCGTCGGCCGGCACTATGCCGGCCCGAATTGGGAGCATGTCGACGGCAGCGCCGTGACCGCCCGCACCGCCGGCAGCGCACCTGGCGCGACGGCTGCAGACATCCCCTGGCTGAAGCTCGAGGTGATCGCCCACCGCGGCAATGGCCTGCTGACGAGCGTCGCCATCGTGCAGCGGATCAACACCTCGGGCGGCGAGCTCAGCGGCGCCTGCGACAAGGCCGGCGCGCTGAAGAGCGCGGCATACTCGGCGGATTACGTGTTCCTGCGGAGAGACTAGATCATGATGCGTTTCCACGGAATCGCATCATGATCTCATCTCTTTGTTTGAGCATGATCTTTTCGGAAAACCGGTTTCCACTTTTCCGGATCATGCTCTAGCGCGTGATGGGATTAGGTTGAGTGGGATCGGCAGCGGAAGTTCACCTCTCCCTTGGGAGAGGTCGGCGCGTAGCGCCGGGTGAGGGATTACGGTCTCTCGTTAGAACTGCGGCCCCCTCACCCGATTTGCTGCGCAAATCGACCTCTCCCCGTCGGGGAGAGGTGAACCGCGTCCGTGGCCAAACCGAATCAATCTAATTTCATCGCGCTCTAATCCCGGATGCCGCCGTCGGTCTCGTGCGGCGCCTGCGCAATCTCCGCGGCGGCAAGGTCGCCGCCGGCGGTGAGCGGATCGGCAAGCCGGGCTTCCGCGGTTTCCCGGACATGGGCGGCGAGCGCCGGCATGCGCTCGATCAGGGCGTGGAAGTCCTGCGCGTCGAGCAGCAAGAGCTTGGTCTTGCGCGTCGCCGTCACCGTGCCGGAGCGATTGGTCCTGCGAAGCAGCGCGATCTCGCCGAAGAACGTGCCGTCGGCAAGCCGGACCCGCTGGCTCGGCAGGTCGATCTCGACCTCGCCGGCCGTGATGAAATACATCGATGAGGCCGCATCGCCGCGCCGCACCAGCACCTCGCCCGCCTCGATGGTCTGCGACCGCAACAGCCGCATGATGTCGGCGATATCAGCAGCGTTGAGGTGCGAGAACAGCGGCACCCGCGCCAGCATGCCCCAGGTCACGACGAAGTCGCGACGCCGGACCTCGTCGGCGAACGCGGTCGAGATGATCGCGACCGGCAGCGCGATCATCGCAAAGCCGACCACGATCGCAACCACGGTGACGATGCGCCCGAGCGGCGTCACCGGAACGACGTCGCCGTAACCGACGGTGCCGAGCGTCACGATTGCCCACCACATCGCCTGCGGCATGGTGCCGAACTTGTCCGGCTGCGCCTTGTGCTCGATGGCATAGAGCAGCGAGGCGAACAGCAGCACCGCGCCGGTCAGGATCACGACGCAGCCGAACAGCGTGCGCCGCTCGGCATGCAGCGCCGCCAGCAGCGAGCGCATCGCGGTCGAGTAGCGCACCAGCTTGAGGAACGGCAGCATGCCGAACAGCACCAGCGCGGTCTTGTCACCGATCGCGAGCGCGACCGCCGACGGCAGGAAGGCGAGCAGGTCGATCACGCCGAGCGCCGAGAAGGCGTATTCGAGCCGCGCCTGCAGCGGCGTCACGTCACGCAGGGAATGGCCGACCACGCTCCAGAGCCGCGCGGCATATTCCAGCGCGAAGGCGGCCACCGCCGCGATCTCGATCGTCGTCAGCAGCGAGCCCAACTGCGCGTCGATCTCGGGCACCGAGGCCAGGATCGCCGCCAGCACATCGACCGCGATGATGGCGACGATGATCCCGGCAAACCGCGAGCCGCCCGAATGCGGCAGGTCATCGCGTTCCAGCAGCTCGTAGAGGCGATCGCGCAGCCCGGCGTCGCTGATCGTGGGCTTGAGCGGAGCCGTCGCCACGATCAGCCTCTCCGTCAGGCGCTAGCCGATGCCTGTTGAGTCATGGCTTGCTCGATCGCCGACAGCGCGGCATCGGCCTTGGCGCCGTCGGGACCGCCGGCCTGCGCCATGTCGGGCCGGCCGCCGCCGCCCTTGCCGCCGAGCACCTCGGAGCCCTTGCGGACCAGCTCGACCGCGTTGAAGCGCGAGGTCAGGTCGGCGGTGACGCCGACCACGATGCCGGCCTTGCCGTCCTCGGTGACGCCGACGATCGCGACCACGCCGGAGCCGATCTGCTTCTTGCCGTCGTCGACCAGGCTCTTCAGATCCTTGGTCTCGACGCCCTCGACCGCGCGCGCCAGCAGCTTGACGTTGCCGACCTCGCGAACGCCGGAGCCGGCACCGTTCGACGCCCGGCCGCCGCCCATCGCGAGCTTCTTCCTGGCATCCGACAGATCGCGCTCGAGCTTCTTGCGCTCTTCCATCAGGGCCGTGATGCGCGCCGGGACGTCCTCGATCGAGGTGCGCAGCTCGGCCGCCGCGCTCTTCGCCAGCGCCATCGTGTCGTTGGCGTGCTTGCGCGCGTGACGTCCGGTCAGCGCCTCGATGCGGCGCACGCCGGAGGCGACCGCGCTCTCGCTGGTCACCGAGATCAGGCCGATGTCGCCGGTGCGGCGGACATGGGTGCCGCCGCAGAGCTCGACCGACCAGCCGAGCGCATTCTGGCCGTGCTCGCGGGCGCTCTTGCCCATCGAGACGACGCGAACCTCGTCGCCGTATTTCTCGCCGAACAGCGCGCGCGCACCGGCCTCGCGGGCGTCGTCGACGGCCATCACACGGGTCGTCACCTCGTCATTCTCGAGCACGACCTCGTTGGCGATGTCCTCGACCCGGGCGAGTTCTTCCGGCGTGATCGGCTTCGGGTGCACGAAATCGAAGCGCAGCCGATCGGGCGCAACCAGCGAGCCGCGCTGCGCGATGTGATCGCCGAGCACCTGGCGCAGCGCCTCATGCAACAGATGGGTCGCCGAGTGGTTCGCGCGGATCGCCGAGCGGCGCGCGTGGTCGACCTCGAGCTGCAGCGCGGTGCCGGCCTTCAGCGTGCCCTGCTCCACAGTGCCGACATGCACGAACAGATCGCCGGCCTTCTTCTGCATGTCGGTGACGCGGAACCTGACACCTTCGCCGGTGAGCACGCCGATATCGCCGACCTGACCGCCGGACTCGGCATAGAACGGGGTCTGGTTCAGCACGATCGCGCCGCTCTCGCCGGCCTTGAGGCTATCGACCTCGGCGCCGTCCTTGACCAGCGCCGTCACCACGCCTTCCGCGCTCTCGGTCTCATAACCGAGGAATTCGGTTGCGCCGAGCTTCTCGCGCAGCGGGAACCAGATCGCTTCGCTCGCCGCCTCGCCCGAGCCCGCCCAGGAGGCGCGCGCCTTGACGCGCTGCCGTTCCATCGCGTCGGTGAACGCGGCCTGGTCGACGCTGATGCCGCGTGACTTCAGCGCGTCCTGGGTCAGGTCGAGCGGGAAGCCATAGGTATCGTACAGCGTGAAGGCGGTATCGCCGTCGAACATGTCGCCCTTCTTGAGGCCGGCGCTCTTCTCGTCGAGCAGCGACAGCCCCCGCACCAGCGTCTTGCGGAAGCGGGTCTCTTCGAGCTGCAGCGTCTCCTCGATCAGCTTCTCCGCGCGCACCAGGTCCGGATAGGCCTGGCCCATTTCGCGGACCAGCGCCCAGACCAGGCGATGCATCAGCGGCTCGCTCGCGCCCAGGAGCTGCGCGTGGCGCATCGCGCGGCGCATGATCCGGCGCAGTACATAGCCGCGGCCCTCGTTCGACGGCAGCACGCCGTCGGCGATCAGGAACGCCGACGAGCGCAGATGGTCGGCGATCACCCGGTAGGACGCGACGTTCTGCGCGCTCGGACCGTGGCCGAGCGCCGACGAGGCGGCGTCGATCAGATGGCGGAACAGATCGGTCTCGAACACGCTCTCGACGCCCTGCAGGATGCAGGCCATGCGCTCCAGACCCATGCCGGTGTCGATCGAGGGACGCGGCAGCGCCACGCGCTCCTCCTTCGTCACCTGCTCGTACTGCATGAACACCAGGTTCCAGAATTCGAGGAAGCGATCGCCGTCCTCCTCCGGCGTGCCCGGGGGACCGCCCCAGATGTGCTCGCCGCGGTCGATGAAGATCTCGGAGCACGGACCGCACGGGCCGGTATCGCCCATCGCCCAGAAATTGTCCGAGGTCGGGATGCGGATGATCCGGTCGTCCGAGAAGCCCGCGATCTTCTTCCAGTAGCCGGCCGCCTCGTCGTCGGTGTGGTAGACGGTAACGAGCAGCTTGTCCTTCTTCAGCCCGAAATCCCTGGTGATCAGATTCCAGGCGAGCTCGATCGCGCGCTCCTTGAAGTAGTCGCCGAACGAGAAGTTGCCGAGCATCTCGAAGAAAGTGAGATGGCGCGCGGTGTAGCCGACATTGTCGAGGTCGTTATGCTTGCCGCCGGCGCGCACGCATTTCTGCGCCGTGGTGGCGCGCTGATAGGCCCGCTTCTCGATCCCGGTGAAGACGTTCTTGAACTGCACCATGCCGGCATTGTTGAACATCAAGGTCGGGTCGTTGCGCGGCACCAGCGGCGACGAGGCCACGATCTCGTGGCCATTCGCCTTGAAGTAGTTCAAAAAGGTCGACCTGATATCGTTGACGCTGCTCATGTTCATCCAATCGGAAAAAGGGGCCGGCCAGCCGCAAAAGGGCGTCATTTTCCGGCCGAACGCTTTTAGACATTGCCAGCTGCGCTGTCCAGAAACTGTGCAGCCGGATCATGGGCTTGCCGCAACAGCACAAAGCCCGTTGATAGTTGTCCGGGTGCGTTGACAGTCTTGGCGGCGCCGTGTTTTCTACCTACCTGTTAGCTACCCGTCACGTCGGGAGAGACCGGCCTTACCGCCGGCGCCGAAGGAGCAACCGCCCCGGAAACTCTCAGGCAAAAGGACCGCGTGACGTCTGACATCTGGAAAGAGGCGCTGGGGTTCTCCCCGATTGCGTCCGCCGACGGGATAATACTCTCAGGCACAGCGACAGATGGGGCTTTCTGCAGGTTTCTCAAGGGGAAATAGGTCCCCGGCGGGAACCGCGAGGGCCCTGTGATGCGTGCGCACGAAACTTCCCCGCTGAAACAGACCCCGCTGCACGCACTGCATCTGGCGCGCGGCGCCAAGATGGTGCCGTTCGCCGGCTATGACATGCCGGTGCAGTACACGGCTGGCGTCCTGAAGGAACACCTGCACACCCGCAAGGACGCCGGCCTGTTCGACGTGTCCCACATGGGACAGCTCGTGCTGAAGGCCAAATCCGGCAAGGTCGCTGATGCGGCGCTCGCGCTGGAAAAACTGGTGCCGCAGGACATCGTCGGCATCGCGCCGGGACGGCAGCGCTACGCGCAATTCACCAACAATGATGGCGGCCTGCTCGACGATTTGATGGTGGCGAATTTCGGCGATCATCTGTTCCTGGTGGTTAACGCCGCCTGCAAGGAAGCGGACGAGGCGCATCTGCGCGCCAACCTTTCTGACGCTTGCGCGATCGTGTCGCTGGCCGACCGCGCGCTGATCGCGCTGCAGGGGCCGAAGGCGGAAGCGGCGCTGGCAGAGCTTTGCCCAGATGTCAGTTCGATGAAATTCATGGACGCCGGCCCGCGCCGCGTCGCCGACACCGACTGCTTCGTCTCGCGCTCCGGCTACACCGGCGAGGATGGTTTTGAGATCTCGGTGCCCGCGGACAAGGCGGAAGCCCTGGTCACGGCGCTGCTCGACAATCCCGACGTGCTGCCGATCGGGCTCGGCGCGCGCGACAGCCTGCGGCTTGAGGCCGGGCTCTGCCTCTACGGCCACGATATCGAGACCACCACGACGCCGGTCGAAGGCGCGCTGGAATGGTCGGTGCAGAAGGTCCGCCGCAGCGGCGGCGCCCGCGCCGGCGGCTTTCCCGGTGCCGACAGGATTCTCGCGCAATTCGCTGATGGCGCCTCCCGTCGCCGCGTTGGCCTGCGGCCCGATGGCCGTGCGCCGGTGCGCGAAGGCGCAGCGCTGTTTGCCGATGCCAACTCCGCCGAGCCAATCGGCAAGGTGACCTCGGGCGGCTTCGGACCGAGCCTCAATGCGCCGGTCGCGATGGGCTATCTGCCCACTGCCCTTTCCGCGGTCGGCACCACCGTTTTCGCCGAAGTGCGCGGCCAGCGGCTGCCGCTGAAGGTCGCCGCCATGCCCTTCGTCCCCAATACCTACAAACGCTGAAGGATCGATCCCCATGACGACGCTGTACACGTCCGACCACGAATGGCTCCGCATCGAGGGCGATGTCGCCACGATCGGGATCACCGATTATGCGCAGTCGCAGCTCGGCGACGTCGTGTTCGTCGAACTACCCAAGATCGGCCGCAGCCTGAAGAAGGCCGAGGCCGCCGCCGTCGTCGAATCCGTCAAGGCCGCCTCCGACGTTTACGCGCCGATCACCGGCGAGGTGGTCGAGGTCAACGAGGCGCTCACGGCCGATCCCGCGCTGGTCAATTCGGATGCCGGCGGCAAGGCCTGGTTCTTCAAGATGAAGATATCAGACAAGGGCGAACTCGGCGGCCTGATGGATGAAGCCGCCTACGCCGCGCACACCGCCTGAGAGAATGAAGCAGATTGCGACCACACACTCACTGTCATCGCTCGGCCTGACCGGGCGATCCAGTACGCCGCGGCCCTTCAGCTTAACCACTGATATCCCGGCGTACTGGATACACCGCTTTCGCGGGGTATGACGGCTGACAACGAGGACCCCGTCATGAACGCGCCCTTCAAGCCGATCAACGAAGCCGCCACCGATTTCGTTCGCCGCCACATCGGACCGTCACCGCGCGACGTCAACGCGATGCTGGAGACGGTCGGCGCCGCGAGCCTGCAGGCGCTGATGAACGAGACGCTGCCGGCCTCGATCCGCCAGAAAGCGCCGCTCGATCTCGGCCGCGCGCTGAGCGAGACCGAGGCGCTTTCGCATATGAGCGAGCTCGCCGCGCAGAACCAGGTGTTCACCTCGCTGATCGGCCAGGGCTATTCCGGCACCATCCTGCCCGCGGTGATCCAGCGCAACATCCTGGAGAACCCGGCCTGGTACACCGCCTACACGCCGTATCAGCCGGAGATCAGCCAGGGCCGGTTGGAAGCGCTGTTCAACTTCCAGACCATGATCTGCGACCTCACCGGGCTCGACGTCGCCAACGCCTCGCTGCTCGACGAAGCGACCGCCGCGGCCGAAGCCATGGCGCTCGCCGAACGCCACTCGCAGGTGAAAGCAAAGGTGTTCTTCGTCGACAAGGAGGTGCATCCGCAGACGCTTGCCGTGATGCGCACGCGCGCAGCACCCTTGGGCTGGGCGCTGCTGGTCGGCGATCCCCTCACCGAGCTCGACAAGGCCGACGTGCTCGGCGCGCTGTTGCAATATCCGGGCACCACGGGCGCGGTGCGTGACCTCCGGCCTGCGATCGCGTCGCTGCGCGCCAAGGGCGCGCTGGCGGTCGTCGCCGCCGACCTGCTGTCGCTGACGCTGCTGACCTCGCCCGGCGAGCTCGGCGCCGACATCGCGATCGGCTCGGCGCAGCGGTTCGGCGTGCCGATGGGCTATGGCGGACCGCACGCCGCCTACATGGCGGTGCGCGACACGCTGAAGCGCTCGCTGCCCGGCCGCATCGTCGGCCTTTCGGTGGATTCGCGCGGGCTACCCGCCTACCGCCTCGCGCTGCAAACCCGCGAGCAGCATATCCGCCGCGAGAAGGCGACCTCCAACATCTGCACCGCGCAGGTGCTGCTGGCCGTGATCGCCTCGATGTACGCCGTCTATCACGGCCCCGAGGGCCTCACCCATATCGCGCGCGGCGTGCATCGCCGCGCCACCGTGCTCGCCGCAGGCCTGCGCAAGCTCGGCTTCACGCCGACCAGCGAGGCGTTCTTCGATACCGTGACGGTCGAGGTCGGCGCGAAGCTGATCGAGATCGTCTCCCGCGCGCAGGCGGAGCGGATCAACCTGCGCATCGGCGCAACGACACTCGGCATCGCGCTCGACGAGACCACGACGCCGGAGACCGTCGAGGCGGTGTGGCGCGTGTTCGGCGGCAAGCTCAGCTTTGCCGAGATCGAGGCGGCCGCACGCGAGGCGCTGCCAAAGGAGCTGCGGCGCACCAGCGCCTTCCTCACCCACCCGGTGTTCAACACGCACCGCTCGGAGACCGAGCTCTTGCGCTACATGCGCAAGCTCAGCGATCGCGACCTCGCGCTCGACCGCGCGATGATCCCGCTCGGCTCCTGCACCATGAAGCTCAACGCCACCACCGAGATGATCCCGCTGACCTGGCCTGCGTTCGGCAATCTGCATCCGTTTGCGCCCGCGGATCAGGCCAAGGGCTATCATGCGCTGTTCACGCGGCTCGAGCAGTGGCTGTGCGACATCACCGGCTATGACGCGGTGTCGCTGCAGCCGAACTCCGGCGCACAGGGCGAATATGCCGGGCTGCTCGCGATCCGGGGCTATCATCTCGCGCGCGGCGAGCCGCACCGCAAGGTGTGCCTGATCCCCTCCTCCGCGCACGGCACCAATCCGGCCTCGGCCGCGATGGTCGGCATGGAGGTCGTGGTGGTGGCGTGCGACGCGCGCGGCGACGTCGACGTCAAGGATCTCCGCGCCAAGGCGGAGAAGCATTCGGCCAACCTCGCCGCCGTGATGATCACCTATCCGTCGACCCACGGCGTGTTCGAGGAGCACATCAGCGAGATCTGCGACATCGTGCACGCGCATGGCGGCCAGGTCTATCTCGACGGCGCCAACATGAATGCGCAGGTCGGGCTGTCGCGGCCCGGCGATTACGGCGCCGATGTCAGCCATCTCAACCTGCACAAGACCTTCTGCATCCCGCATGGCGGCGGCGGCCCCGGCATGGGCCCGATCGGCGTCAAGGCGCATCTTGCGCCCTATCTGCCGGGTCACCCCGCGACCGACGGCGCGACGGCGCATGCCATCGGCCCGGTGTCGGCCGCGCCGTTCGGCTCGGCGTCGATCCTGACCATCTCCTACATCTACATCCTGATGATGGGCGGCGAAGGCCTCACGCGCGCCACCGAGGTGGCGATCCTGAACGCGAACTACATCGCCGCACGGCTGCAGCCGCACTTCCCGGTGCTGTACCGCAACGAGCGCGGCCGTGTCGCGCATGAGTGCATCGTCGACCCGCGCGGGCTGAAGACGAGCAGCGGCGTCACCGTCGACGACATTGCCAAGCGGCTGATCGACTACGGCTTCCACGCGCCGACCATGAGCTTCCCGGTGGCGGGCACGCTGATGATCGAGCCGACCGAATCGGAATCCAAGTTTGAGATCGACCGCTTCTGCGACGCCATGATCGCGATCCGCAGCGAAATTGCGGAGGTCGAGCAAGGCCGCTGGGCCATCGAAGCCTCGCCGCTGCGCCACGCGCCGCACACCGTCCACGACATCGCCGACGATGCCTGGGACCGGGCCTACACCCGCACTGAGGGCTGCTTCCCCGCCGGCGTGTCGCGGTCAGACAAATACTGGAGCCCGGTCGGGCGCGTCGACAACGTCTACGGCGATCGCAACCTGGTGTGCTCGTGCCCGCCGGTCGAGGATTACGCGCAGGCGGCGGAATAGCGCTGTTGTAGGATGGGTAGAGCGCAGCGAAACCCATCATCTCGCCGCGCGGACAAATTGATGGGTTTCGCTGAGTTTATCATCGGGCCGCGCCTACGGCTGCTTCACTTGGTGTCATTCCGGGGCTCGCGAAGCGAGAACCCGGAATCTTGATCGACGACATCTGGATTCCCCGATGCGCCATTGCGCATCTGCGGTTCGCGACTTCGTCGCGCCCCGGAACGACGGACCGGCCCGCCTGCGGCAGGAGGAAACATGCGCGAGGACTTCTGGTTTCATTTCCCGTTTCGCGTCCGCTATTCGGAGGTCGACGCGCAGGCCGTGGTGTTCAACGCCCACTACCTGACCTATTTCGACACCGCGATCACCGAGTATTTCCGAGCACTCGGCTACGACTATCTCGGCGAGGTGGCGCGAACCGGCATCGACTTCCACACCGTGAAATCGATCGTCGAGTACAAGGCCCCGATCCGCTTCGACGAGGACATCGAGGTCTGCGTCCGCGTCGCCAGGATCGGCCGCTCCTCGATCAACCTTGCGCTCGCGATCTTCGCCAAGGGCTCGGAGGATCTGCGCGCCACCGGCGAGATCATCTGGGTGGCCACCGACCAGAAGACCCATCAGTCGGTCGCGGTGACGGACGACTTGCGGGCGCTGATCGCGAGCCGGGAAAAGGCGCTGGCATCGGGGTAAGCGCGCCACGACCCGCAGCATCACATAACCGGCGCACCAAAACCAATCGGGCGCCGAAGACGTCGGCAACTCAACGTCCTCAGCGCCCGCTTGCAGCGAAGTCTTGAAACTAGCCGGCCTACTCCTCCGTCGGCTCCTCGCCGTCGGCGTCGCGCTCGGGCGTGCCGGCGAGGATCTGCTCGGAGATCAGGCCGGAATTCTGCCGGATCGCGGCTTCGATCTTGGTGGTGATATCGGGGTTGGCGCGCAGGAATGCCTTGGAATTCTCGCGTCCCTGGCCGAGCCGCTGGCTGTCATAGGAGAACCAGGCACCGGACTTCTCGACGAGGCCGGCCTTGACGCCGAGGTCGAGGATCTCGCCCATCTTGGAGACGCCCTCGCCGTACATGATGTCGAACTCGACCTGCTTGAAGGGCGGCGCCAGCTTGTTCTTCACCACCTTGACGCGGGTGGTGTTGCCGACCACCTCGTCGCGCTCCTTAATCGCGCCGATGCGGCGGATGTCGAGGCGGACCGAGGCATAGAACTTCAGCGCATTGCCGCCGGTGGTGGTTTCGGGCGAGCCGTACATCACGCCGATCTTCATGCGGATCTGGTTGATGAAGATCACCATCGTGTTGGACTTGTTGATCGAGGCGGTCAGCTTGCGCAGCGCCTGACTCATCAGGCGGGCCTGCAGGCCGGGCAGCGCGTCGCCCATCTCGCCCTCGAGCTCGGCCTTCGGCACCAGCGCCGCGACCGAATCGACCACCAGCACGTCGACCGCACCGGAGCGCACCAGGGTGTCGCAGATTTCCAGCGCCTGCTCGCCGGTGTCCGGCTGCGAAATCAGGAGCTCGTCGATGTTGACGCCGAGCTTGCGCGCATAGACCGGATCGAGCGCATGTTCGGCATCGATGAAGGCGCAGATGCCGCCCTTCTTCTGGCCTTCCGCCACCGTGTGCAGCGCCAGCGTGGTCTTGCCCGAAGATTCCGGCCCGTAGATCTCGACGATGCGCCCCTTCGGCAGGCCGCCGACGCCGAGCGCGATATCGAGGCCGAGCGACCCTGACGACACCGTCTCGACATCCATCGAGCGGTCGTTCTTGCCGAGCTTCATCACCGAGCCCTTGCCGAACTGACGCTCGATCTGGGAGAGCGCGGCTGAGAGGGCCTTGGACTTGTCCATGGAGGATCCTTCGACGATACGCAGTGCAGTGGCGGACATTTGGGATGTGCTCCTTATGGCGGGGATTCGCTAGCGGGACAAACGGGCGATGAGGTCGAATGGTGAGGTCGAACGGAATGCCTTGTTGATGGGAAACCTCGTACCACGTTTGTTCTATGTTCGCAATATGTTCTTTCGGACAGGTAGGTGCTGGCCTGTTTCCGACGCTAGTGGCCTAGTTTGAAAATCTCAGTGGCCTGAATTGGTTGGCGCGGAGACCCGGCTGTTCTCAGTAGGACTACCGAGGCTATGCACCATCTTGGGCATAATGGTTTTCTATGGAGAACAAAACTCGTTCCCTACGTGGTTCTCCGTAGGGCGGGATGCCGGTTGGCGGCCTTATCCATGCATCGGCCCCAAAGAAACGGCCCCAGCGAGCGGCATCGCTGAGGCCGCGTCGTCACCACGTCGGAGGAATGTTCAGCCGATCAACAGAGCGCCGACGCCTACGATGAGCGCTACGAACGATATCGCCGCCAGCGCTATGAAGCTGTACTCGACGCCATTGGTGTGATGATCGTATCCACTGTACATGGCCCCACTCTGCGCCCGGGTCGCAGTACCCGCATTCACATATGCGAAGGGGTCGCAATCGAAGAACGGCCCCACCACGTTGGGAGCCTAAAATGGCCGATGCTGGGGCCGGTCGCCTATCCGGGGCTAGAAGGGATGGGCAACGCAAGGGTGATTGCTGAGTGAGGTTCCAACATTAACATGGGTTAGCATTGCCGCTTTTTCCCCATCCCGTAATCGCACGGACATGCCTCCAAAAATTGCACCGTGTTACGACCGAACTTGGGTCGGCTATCTCACTCAGCACGGGACGCCCGGCCCAAGCTCGCCGCCGGCCGTCTCGAAAGGGACGGTCGGCGCGGGTGGATGCTGAGCGTCCCAATTCGTTCTCGCGACCGTCCTACGTGGTTCCCGATAAGAGAAGGCCCGGGGTGCTCAACGCAGCGTTGCGTTCCATGCATTTATCCGGGCTCTGCCCGGCGGCCTAGGAACAAGTGTTCACTTTGTAACTTAAGCCCCTACTGCAACGAGGCAGATGGGCAGGATCGTGGACCGCAAACTTGACCGGCTGAAAGCCCATTCACTTACGGCAGTGGGACTGAGCACCTGCGTGCTCGTCGCAAGCCTTGCCATGCTCATATTCAGGTAAGGCCGCTTTCAGTGGCCGGCCTATTCTCATTTAGCGCACGATTAATTTCCTAGCAGTGGCACAAACTGCACTTGGCTGGTGGTCATGCTGAGTTATGCTCAATCCCACGCAGAGGTTGTGTCATGAGCGGTGACCTACTTTATAGGGCAGGCATTGTGGTGTTGGGACTCTACCCCATTGCTATCGCTGCGCTTGCACTATTCATGTGAGATCCAGGCCGCCTCAGTTGGCGGCCCCCGCACACCGGGTCGCAGCGCCCCATTGGGCTGCTGCCCCGGCAGCGACCCGTAGTTCTCCGGGCAAGAACAAAGTTCCGGATGGCATACCACGCAGGCATGTCCGAGAAATAGATGCACTATCAAAAGGTTATGCGCGCCCCGGCCACGCGCTGGCACAATCTGCATACTACCTTGGTATCCCTCCTGACGCCCAAAAAAACTACGTAGCCTTCGCGGAAGACTCAGCTCGCGCCAGTGTTCGTAACATTGGCCTGCCCGGCAATGCAGCCGGGGCGCTGCGCAGCGGCGATGCCGTCCAGCCGACGGATCGGTCCGCCCCGCAGGGTCTGCGACGCCGCCCGGACGGGCATTTCATCCCATATTAACGTTTGACGATTGTTGGACAATAATACAACTTGCGGTTTTACATATCGATGATTGCCTTTGATTCGCGGGATTGTTCCAGATGATTCACAGGGGCATCGAATTCACCATCACCCAGCTCGTGGCCGGGGTCTGGACATGGCGCTTCCAGATCGGGGATCGGGTCTTCACGGGCAAGACCGAGGCGAAACTCGACCTGCTGGCGATCCGCCGGGTGCAGCTGCGGATCGACCGCGAGCTGAACAACCTCGGGCGCGACCAGAGCCGCGGCCGCAGCGACGGGGAGTGAGGCGCAATCTGTCGGGCGAGCTGACGTCGTGCTGGTCCGCGTCGCCCCGGCAATGCGTCAGTCCGCACTGGCCAGCCGGCGCATCGTGAACTCGATGTCGCCGCCGGGCAGCTCGCGCCAGCTCTCGACGGCGCTCATATAGGCCGCCTTCGGGTAGCGCTTGAGAAAGTCACGCGCCCGCAGGCGGGCCTGATCGCGTGGCAGGCTGAAGGTCTCGCGCACAAAGCCGTCATCCGGCTTGCGCCGCGCGGCCATCCGGCTGGCGAGATCGCGCGGACGAAACACCATTGCCGCAACTCCGAACCAACTGACGACGCCCCCAATATAGGCGCGGTGCCGGGAGAATCCGAGTCTGCAGCAGACCGTCGAGGCCGCCCCGAGCGGTGCTTACTGGCTGCGCTGCGTGGTAGGGCCTGGCTGCGCGGAGCTTCCGGTCTTGGTCTTCGGCTTGGCGGGGGGATGGGCCGCCGCCTTCGGCGCGTCGCTGCGCACCACGCCCCAGGGATCGGACGATCCCTTGGCGTCGGGAATCTTGCTGAGCGAATCCTTATAGGCCCGCTGATTGACCGCGTCCTGGTCCTTTTCCTCCTGGGTCTTGCTCTTGACCTCGGGCATCAAATTGATGTTCGGCATCTGCGCATAGGCCGGCGCCGACAGCAGCACCGCAACCGCGACTGCGCACAAAACTCTCATGAGAACGCTCCTTGCATTTTCGTCCGCGGTATATCACCGCCGCAAAGCTGCCGCCAAGCATGTCTGACCAAGCATGTCTGGCCAAGCTGTCGCTGCCCTAGAGGTTGTCCGACTTGCAGGATTTCGGTGACTGCATCCAGTCATCCCAGACCGGACCGCAACGCGTGCAACCACTGAGCGCCAATCCGATCGCGATCACGCCGCCGAGCAACACCAACCTGCGGACCATGCACGCCCCCACACCGCTGACGAAGGACGATTGGGCGCCGAAACTGGGGCATTTTCATGCCGGGCACGGCGTTTGCAACGCAGCGCAAGCGCGTCGGAACGCAGCGCCTCGGAACGCAGCAAGAGCGCGCCGCAGCGCCGCGGCCGCGCGACGGTTTGACCGGGCGGCCGCGCAAATTACACTGCGCAACAAAGCAGAAAAGGAATCGACGACATGACTTTGGCGATGAGCTGGGACGAATGGACGCGGCATGACGGAACGGCGCTCGCCGAGCGCGTCCGGCGTGGCGAGCTGACGCCGCGGGAGCTGGCGTCGCAGGCCGCCGCCGCGGTCGCCAAGGTCGATCCCGCGCTCTCCGGCGTGGTCGAGCTGTTCGACGACGTGATCGCCGATCCCGCGCGCGACGGCGCCGATCTCGACGGCCCGTTCGCCGGCCTGCCCTTCCTGATGAAGGATCTCGGCCCGACCATGAAGGGGCGGCTGCAGGAGATGGGCTCGCTGATGATGCGCGGCAACCGCGCCGCAGCCGACACCTTCCTGACCACCAAGCTGCGCAAGGCCGGCCTCAATCTGATCGGGCGGACCACGACGCCGGAGTTCGGGGTCTGCAGCTCGGCCGAGAACCCCGCGGTCTATGTCACGCGCAATCCCTGGAACACCGACTACACCACCTGCGGCTCGTCGGCCGGCAGCGCGGCGATGGTCGCCGCCGGCGCGGTGCCGATCGGGCACGCCACCGACGGCGGCGGCTCGATCCGGATTCCGGCCGGCGTCAACGGCAATATCGGCCTGAAAGTGTCGCGCGGCGTGTTCTCGCTCGCGCCGCATCTGTCCGATCTCACCGGCCTGGTCTCGATCCAGGGCTGCCAGTCGCGCACCGTGCGCGACACCGCGGCCTTCGTCGACGCCTGCCGCGGCCCCGCGCCCGGCGAGTTCATGCCGTTCTGGACGCCGGCCGAGCCCTATACGGCGCTGGTTGCGCGCGATCCCGGCCGGCTGAAAATCGCGCTGTCGCACACATGGGGCGACTATCGCGCGACGCCGCATATCGCAGCCGAGCTCGAGCGGGTCGGACGCTTCCTCGAAGGCCTCGGCCATCAAGTCGACTACGCACTGCCGGCGATCGACTACACGCAAGCCTTCGCGGCGCAGACCAGCTGCTACATCAGCAATTTCGCCGTCGTGATCGGCAACATGCTCGCCGCGCGCGGATTGGCGCGGCCGCCGGCGGAGCTGATCGAGCCGATCAACATCCGGATCTGGGAGCACGGCCGCGACTTCAGCTTCGCCGATCGCGCGCGCATGCAGGCGGTGTTCAACACCACCGCGCGCGGCTTCGGCGCCTTCTTCGAGGATTGGGACATCATCCTGACTCCGGTCACGGCGCTGCCGACACCCAAGGTCGGCACCACGGAATATCTCACCATCAGCGACAATCCGTCGGTGCTGGACTGGTTCGGCAATCTCTGGCGCAATTTCGCCTTCACGCCGCTGGCCAATCTCTGCGGCATCCCGGCGATCTCGCTCCCGCTCGCGACCAACGAGCACGGCCTGCCGCTCGGCATCCAGGCGATCGGCAAGCAGGCCGATGACGGGCTGTTGTTGCAGCTCGCCGCCCAGATCGAACGCGCGATCGACGGCAAATGGAATGACGGCAAGCGGCCGGGCGTGCATGTCGCGGCCGACTAGGTCATAGATAACAGCAAGACCATCAGGGCAGGAAACGAGACATCATGCAGCAGGCCAATGAATTCGGGATCGACGACGCCAAGCGCGTGCTCGGCGACGTCTTTGCGCCATGGGTGCAGGACCTCAATCTGTCGGTCGAGCAATTCGACATCGCAGCCCCCGCCGGCGGCGATCCCGACTGGCAGCCCGGCGCCATCCTGCGCATGCCGTTTTCCGAGCGGCTGTGCCGCAATGGCGGCATCGTCTGCGGCCAGGCGCTGATGGCGTTCGCCGACACCGCGATGGTGCTGGCCAATCTCGCCGCCAACAAGGGCTATCGGCCGATGACGACGGTCGACCAGACCACGCATTTCATGCGCGCGGTGACCGCCTCCGACGTGCTGGCCGACGCTCGCGTGGTCCGGCTCGGCCGCACCATGAGCTTCGGCCGCGTCACGCTACTCTCCGCCGCCGACAACAAGCCGGTGGCGATGGTGTCGAGCGCATTCGCGATGCTGCCGGGATAGGACTCTCGCACCATAGCCGGTTTATCTCCGCATCCAGACCCGTCATCCTGAGAGAGTGTGAATGTATTCAGCCTCGTCCTGGCCGAGTGCGCGGTTGCGCACGGAGCCAGGACCCATTACCCCAACCGCTTGCTGTCGTGCGACGCTGGGGCCACTATCGCACTCTCAATCGAACTCGGTGGCTATGGGTCCTGGCTTTCGCCAGGACGACGGCGTGGGGAGGCCGCTACGAATTTTTCAGACCCGTCATCCTGAGGAGCGCGCTCTCGCGCGCGTCTCGAAGGATGAATCGGCCCGGCTGGTAGCCGCCGATCCTTCGATCTCTCGCTCCACGAGGAGCCTGTGTAGCAAGTTTACTTGCCGATTAAATTACGGTGACAGTCCACTCAATTGGTCGCTCCGCTTCAAGCCCGGCCGAATAATTGAGTGCAGTGTCACCGTAATGCCGTAATGCGACGTCGACGATGTCTTCTGGAAATCACTTATGCTTTCGTGGATCGTCTTCGGGGTTAAGGTAGTCGATGCCGGTCGGGCCAATCCCGGTGATCTCAAAGATCACTTCTTCATCCCTTGTTTCGGCGAATTGCCAGACCTTGGGCGGTACATGCGAGAACGTGCCCGGCGGGAAGCTGAGAAGCTTTGCCCCATCGACCTTGTCACCAAGCGCGGAATAGTATGTCCCCGATATGATCACGCGCACGCGCTCATCCGGATGAGAATGCACCGGCATCTTGGAGTGGGCCGGTATTTTCAGGCGGACTGTGTACAGGCCGGGCTTGCCCGGATTGCCGTGAAGCACCGTCGACTGGGTCCCCGCCGGCATAGAGGGAATAGGCCCCCACTTGATGTCGGTAGAGGCTACGCGGTCGTATTCCAGCGAACTATCGCCCGCCAGCGCCGCACAAAGTCCGCACACGGAGAGTATGGCCGTCAAACTGATTTTGGTCATCAAAGCGGGCATTTTGCGCTCCATTGAGCTCTTACAGACCGGCAACCGCCAGAATATAGCGGCCACTTCGAGTTGTAATCACCTCCATGGGCGACCGCTGCCGAGGTCAATCGGAAACCTGCAATTCCGAGCCGTCCAACGGCGCGCGGCCCCCGTCAGCGCGCCGAGCGGCCCGGTAACGGCCTGGCGACTCTCCATGATGCCGGTGAAACAGCTTCGAGAACGCCGCCGCGGTCGCGTAGCCGACCCGGCTTGCAATCCGCGCGATGGACTCATCGCTGGTTTCGAGCAGGAAGGCCGCTTCCGCCATCCGGCGTTCGATCACATAACGCTGCATCGATTGGCCGACGAGCTTGCTGAAGCGAGCCGAAAACGCCGAGCGGCCGAGCCCGACGCGACGGCCAAGATCACTCAGGGTCCAGGGCTGCTCCGGGCTTTCGTGAATCAGCTTGAGCGCCGGTCCGATATGGGGGTCGGAAATGGCTCCGAGCCAGCCGCCTTGTCCGGGACTGAGAGACGAGATCCAGCTTCGGAGCACCTCGACAAACAGCACCTCCGTCAGTCGTGACAGCGCGACGCGCTGGCCGGGACGCTCGATCGCAAACTCGCTGACCATGCGACGCAGGATCGCTTCGAGCCAACCACTGTCCGTCGTCGGCTTCAGCAGCAGTACTGGCGGCAGCAGCTCCAGCACGCTGCCGAATAGTGGCCGCGATACCGTGAAATTGCCGCAGATCATGGTCGCGTGCGGCTTGACACGACCGCCGTGACGAATGACGCCGAATCGCGACGACGCTCGATCGATATCGATGATGCGCAAGGGCTTCGCCTTGCGATCCGAATAAAACACATGGGGCGCGCCGCGTGTAATCACGACAAGATCGCCTTCGGTCATCTGGATTTCCTGCCCCTGCTCGAGCGCGAGGGTCGCCGCTCCGCGGCTGACATAGTGAAACAGCGCGTATGGGCGCGCCGGCAGCTCAAGATGCCAGGGATGGCCGAGCTCGAAGTGAAACAGCAACGTCCCTCCGAGACGAACGCGATCGAGCACTTGAGCGAGGATATCCATTCTATCGAGATTAACTGGGTGGACGATCCGACACAACACTCGGACGATTGATCCCTATCGTCCGGAATGGCTGCGGATTAGGTCATGTCGTGGCGGGCCGACATCACGTGCGGCAACCATTTCGCCGACGGCAGATGGAAGAACCGCGACCTCACCGGAAACGCCTGTTCATTCCTCCGGACTGCGCCGTCCGACATGCCTACAGGAACAATCGATGCGAAATATCCTTCTTTCAGCCGCCACTGTGCTTCTGGCCGGATCGACATTGGTCGGCTCCGCCAATTCGGCCGAACTGCCGAAGGGAGCAGCCCACAACATCGTGCTCGTACACGGGGCTTTCGTGGACCAGACGAGCTGGCAGCCCGTCGCCGATATCCTCACCAAGAAAGGCTATCACGTCACGCTCGTGGAAAATCCGCTCACTTCGCTCGCCGCCGACGTCGATGCCACCAAGCAGGCGCTCGCGAAGCAGGACGGCAGAACCGTGCTGGTCGGTCACTCCTGGGGCGGCGTGGTGATCACGCAAGCGGGCAACGATCCCAAGGTTTCGGCGCTGGTGTATGTGTCCGCCTTCGCGCCTGACGTAGGCGAATCCCTTGCGTCGCTGGCAAAGGCAGGCCCCCCGACCGAAGGCGGCAATGCGATCCATCCTGACGCGAAGGGTGATCTGTACATCGACCCCAAAGTGTTTCCATCGGCCGTCGCGGCGGACCTTCCTCCGGAAATCGCTGCGCACCTCGCCAACTCGCAGCTCCCGTTGAACCACGTTGCGTTTGAAGCCCCGGTCACCATTGCGGCCTGGCACGACAAGCCGACGTTCTATGTCATCAGCACGAAGGACAAGGTCCTCGCGCCGGAAGCCCAGAAGTCGTTCTCAGCCCGGATCAAGGCTCAGACGACGGAAGTCGCCGGCAGCCACGCCTCGCTCGTCGTCCATGCGAAGCAAGTCGCCGAGGCCATCGAAAAGGCCGCGCTCGCGAAGTGACGGCGCCGCTCCCGGCGCTTCCGCGTCGGGAGCGCATAAGCTCACTCCGGGCGGCTCAGACCCGCCAGGTCTTCGCCATACCGACCCCATTCGATTCTGACGCTGAACATCCAGAGGATGACATGAATCAACAATCAACCTGGACTCGCGAGCCAGGACGCCGCCACGCTCGAAACGGACAACTGCCGCAACTCGTCAGATAGCTCTCCATCTTGTCATAAGAGACGTGTACGGCGCGAGTGTGCATGCTGAGCGTCCTGCTGACGCCTCCGGTCGATCGAAATGAATAACTCACATCAACCAACGCGCGAGAAGTGCGTCATCATGATGCGGAACAGACATCCAAAACGGCAATCCTCCATGGACAAGACACTTGTCTCCACCCTCACGGCCTTCACTCTTTCCATGGGAGCTGCTGCGTCCGCTCCCGCCGTCAGGAACGATCCGCTGGATGCTGCAACCATCGATGCGATCAAATCAAAGTTCGGCAAGTTGATGGAGCTGGCCAACCATCACGATTTCAAGGCGCTGCACGGGATGTTCTGGCAATCGCCCTCGGCCCTGTTGGTGGCCAAGAGCGCGATCCAGTCCGAGGGAAACTGGGCCGGCTTTTGGGGCAACGAGGCGATTGATCAAAAGCTGCATGACATCGGCACCTCGGGTCCGGTCGTGCTTGAGCCGGATTATTCGAAGCTCCGGGTCGTCGGCCTGACGCGCGACGTTGCCGAGTCATATGTGCCAATGAACATCACGGTCTCCTATGCGGGACAGGATGGAACAGCCAGGCCATTCCTCATGATCATCAATTGGCTTCGCGTCGGGACGGACTGGAAGGTCGCGTCCGAAATCATTCTGCCCGTGCCGCCCGCACCCGCCGCGAAAGGCTAAGGGCGCAGCTTGCACTGTTCGGCGCCGAGACCTCGCGTTCATCACGATTGAACGCAGGGTCTGGGATTGTCTTCATGCCGGGGAGATGCAGCGAATGGCGACAGGCCGATTCAACCTGAATCCATCGCGCTTTCGCCTTACCGCGTCACAATCGTCGCTTCCTTCAGGTCATGTCAGGTTGCGGGTTGAGAACTCCTGGTTCTGATTTGTGACGATGCCGCGCTAATGAGAACAGGGTGTGTACTAAAAATCCCAGTGTATGCGTGCGGGGCTAGCGAGGTCCGTGTCGCCCTCAAAAGCCGACATCGGCGATGCTGCGGTGAATGTCCGCGCTGGGCCATTTCCGGACTCATGCAGCGCAGCATAGACCGTGCACCATTCGATCATCTCGTCCGCGACGGCAAGCAGCGGAAGCGGAACGGTGAGATCAAACGCCTTTGCAGCTTTAGATGATAGCCGACAAAACGGCTTTGGTAACAACCGTTCTATCTCGGTCACTTAGCGCGCTCGTTGCGTTTCATTGCCGGCTTCGTTACCGTTACCGGAAATGGCGCTGACATTGCGCAAGGACATTCGCGGCGGTTAACAAGGTTGCAACGACCGACCGCCTGGAACAGCGGTCGCGCAAGCAAGCAGCTCGTTATGGATGACTGCGAACCGCCCGATGGATCGAAGTCATTTGGATGCCATCGCCGCAATGCGCGGCCACTCGTCCATTTGCACACGAGCTACAAGTCTATAGCCACCGTCAACCGGTCGAAAGATCGAGGTCTCGCCTTCCTTAACGTCAAACCAGTCCCTTCCAAGCGCTGCGACAATGTTCGGTTGGTGAGTGATCAGAACCGTGTTGGTATGATCTTTCGGCGATACAGCCAACATCTTCCGAAAAGCATCGGCGCGGCGATTATTTTCATTCGGAGACACGATCAATCCACCCTCGGTGAGATCGATCGTCTTCTCAATGCCCGTGAATCCAGCGAGAACCGCCGTCTCGTAAGCACGGTTATATTTGCTTGTGTAGACCTTGCCGATCGGGACGGCGGATTGACGAAGTGCTTCACCGAACGCCTTGGCCAACGCTTTTCCTTTGTCGTTCAAATTGCGTTGAGCTGCGATGTTGTCGAAGTTGAGCGGATCGGTATCCGCCTGGTCAGCAAAGGTCGCGCCGTGGCGCACGACAAGTACCAAGCCACCTGCCCGCAGGCCTTGCGCAACATCCTTGTCGTCCGCTTGAGCTTGTGGGGTAGCCAGGACCATGGTCGCGAAGATACCCAAAAATGCCATTGCAGCGGCAATTGCGGGTCTTAAGATGAGAGACATCGCTTGTACTCCTTGATGGATGATTTTGATTCACCCGACTCAAAAGACCCGCCGAAATTCGATTTTATTCCGCCGGGTCGGACTTCAAGCGCGGCCCAGTTCCCATCGGCAGCATGCGCTGCATGACATCGTCACCTAAAACGAGGCGATGAAACAGCGCAGCGCCTGCATGCAGGCCGATTAGCACCATGAGTGCTGTCGCGCCGATGTCGTGCGCCTGTGCAAAAACACCGCGCAGAGCGGGATCAGGTTCGACAAGTGTCGGAACCTGCCAGAAGAGCAAGTTAAAGGGCTGACCTAGGAGAATAGTTCGGGCTATCCCCGTGAGAGGCATCGCTAAAAGCAGGATGTAGAGGCCGTATTCATTGGCCTTGGCGGCGACCCGCTGGAAATTCGGCATACTGGAAGGGAAAGGCGGGAGATAGGCAAAATATCGACGCCAGATCAGCCGCACAACCACTTCGAGCCAAATTAAGAGCCCCGAGGATCGGTGCACGGACAAAAGTAACCCTGCGAGAATATCGTGATGGCTCATCAACTCACGTCCCCAAATGGTGGTGAATTGGACGACGATCAGAAACACCGTTAACCAGTGCAACACGATGCTCGTTCGATCGAAACGATCCATCGAACTCGAAACGCTCGATGCAACATGATTGACCGGATCTGGCGCGCTTTCCATTTGGACGACTCCAATTCGTCTTCTAGTCAGACTGAAGGGTTCAGGCTGACGAGCAAAGACGACCGGAGTCCCATTGCCTTTATTCCTCCGTCCTGATGGCAATCACCACAACGGCAACGGGCTAATTCCGTCGGTAGACAATTGGTGTTGGGACCGTGATCACACCGAGCAGACTACGCTAAAAGCGTCAGCAGCTGCGGCAAATGCCCTCGCGAGGTGGTCAACCCTCACGTCTCCCTGATCAAGGGGTAGTTGATGACCAGTCCCGACAACATCGGTGGACGTTGGTTGGTGATGACAGCTTTACCGGTCCCTTGGGTCAAAGGCGCCGTTTCGACTGATGCCGGGCGCTTCCGGTTTGCCCCCGGCACCGGACAGCTCGCTGCGACGCGCCAACGGAAGCGCTGGGCCAATAGCCGCGGCGGCGCATGGAAACCTCCGGAAGATGACTTGATGCGATCGCCCCGTCCGTCGCTCCGGTGTCATTGCCGGCCCTGCTCAGTCATTGCATCCCACCAGGCGCAGACCCCTTTGACGGGCGTGTAATTTCCTTCCATGACCTGGACCGGCGCCCGCCTTTGTCGGTTCTGTGAATCGTGTCGCAACTCAACCGGCGGGTCTTCGGCGCCGACGGCCCTGAACAATCCATCATGTCCCCAGAAGCTCGCGAGCGTGTCCACCTCGTGGGGCTGCCAAGTGGCGTCGTCGACCTCGCGTCCACCCCAGCCATATTCGATGAAAAACTCTGATGGCGTGCGCATGTAAAACGACGTCATGAAATCATTGCTGTGGCGGCCAAGCGTGGCGACAATCTTCTCGCGATCCATCAGAGCCAGGTCGTAGCCCTGACCGACGTCGTCGAGCGAATACAGTTCGACCATGAGATGGTTGAGGACATTCACCGGCGCCTGGACGAGGGCAATGCTGTGGTGCCTTGGATTGACGTGGAGAAAATAAGCCTTGAGCGGCGCGAGCGAGTAATCGCTGATGCGAAAGCCGAGCAGGTCGCGGTAAAAAGCCAGCGCAGCGTCGATGTCCTGCACCATGATTAGAACGTGTCCCATCCCGAGCGGACCGGCGCGAAATCCTGAAATCAGGCGGCTGGGACGAAACGGCGTATCGGCGATGGCCGCGCCATGGAACGCCTCCAGACGATTGCCGGACGGATCGCGGAACGAAATCAACCCGGATACAAAACGCTGGTCCGCAAGCGAAGCCGGCTCGCGCCGCACAGCAACGTCGGCCCGCTCCAACCTTGCAGCAAGAGCCTCCAGCGCGCCGGCGTTCGCGACCTCCCAGCCGAAATAGTTCGTGCCATCGGGCAATTGGCCGTCGAGCACAAGGCGCTGCGTTCGGTCATCCATGCGGAAGGCTCGCGTGCCGCCGCCGCGGTCGACGGCCTCCATGCCGAGGCCCTTGGTTGCCAATCCGGTCCAGTCGTCCAGCTTCGCCGTTCCGACTCCGAGATATCCGAATGCCTGGATTTCCATGATGCGCCCCGCTTTATCACCCACTTACGTGGCAACTGCTCCAAGCTCACTGGCAGCCGTCCGCGCGCCGACACACAGAGTTGTCTGCGCGCGGCGCGAAAGGTTCATTTCGGCTCCGTTCAGCCCGAGAGTCCGCTGGCGGTCGAAAGCTGACGTCGGCGGCCTGCCGATCCAGGTCCGCTCACGGCCCAAAAGCGGATGTTGCAGCCCCCCTGAGCAAGGGTCGGCTGAGGCCAACACCGGAAGTGACGATCGACACCGCCCGCCGAGGCTCGCCGTTCGCCGTAAGGGGCCAGAATGAGACATGGGCGATCATTCGACCACCTCGGCAGTTCTGCCGGGCACGGTACGGCGAATCCCCGCGCTTTTGGCCGCTTTGTATCGATGACCAATCCCGTGTTGATCGTTTGCTTGACAGCGGATCAGCTGTCCTCGCTCCGGGAAGGATTTTGACAGTATAAGCGTCCAGAAGCCGCCAATGGTCAGCGCTAGAGCTCGCCCGCTTAGCGGATGGCGATCAGGATTTGCGGAGAATGTCGAAACTGATCCGGCCCTGCCATATCGCGGGATGCCTCGTCTAAGGCGTGAACCGATCCTGAGCCGGCGCGGGACGCGGGTCCGGCTTGTTGATCCAGATCAAGATTCCAGATCGCCTATTCAAAGACAATTCATTGTTAGCTCGTTTTGTAGCGCATGAGTTTGATCACAGCGCCATTGGTCCGTTCAGCTAATCCATAAGGGGGAACGTCATCACAATGAGGTTCAGGTCGAAGATTTTGACGTTAGCAGTCGCGATTCTCCCGGCGCTTGCCGCTTCAGCCCCTGCCGCAACGGTGGACATGCGCAGCATCACGTGTGGCGATTACCTTGCGATGCCGGCTGCATCCGCGAACAAATTCTCCGCGTGGATGACCGGCTGGTTCAGCTATCAAACTAACAAGACCTATGTCGATTTTGACATCCATCGCGCCAATGTCGCAAGCGTAAGAACCTGGTGCCAAGGCCATGGGACAGCGAGTGTTATGTCAGCCTTGGAAAATCCGGTCGTCGTAAAGGGGATCGCCGATCCGTCGACAGATTTCAACAAGATCACGTGCGGCAAATGGTTAGCGTACCGCCCGGACGATCGCGAGTTCGTCACCTATTTTATGAGTGGTTATTACAACGCCAACGCAAGCAATTCGATCTTGGATTACGATCGCCTGCAGAAAAATCTGACTGCTGTCTCTACCTATTGCAGCAAGAACAAATCCCGCACTCTGCCGACAGCCATACAGGCTAAAGCCACCTGAGCGCGAGCAATCTCCCACATCTTGCCGAATGCGTGCCGCTCCTTGCTTTCGGCCATTGCCGAATGAAAAGGGCCACAACGAAATGGGGAGCCATTTTCTGCGGTAGAGGTCGGCTCTGGGTCACTCGCGTCGTTCTTGGCCCGCTTCTCCCAGAGGCGAAATAGCGAAAATCCCCCCGACCGCCGCTTGGGGCCAAACTCAGACAAAAGGTTCAAAGGCGGTCTGCTCACTGGCCCGGTTGAGCAGGTGGGCTGGGCCAATCCGATCGCAGATTGTTCGGGTTATTTCGATCGAATAAATCCTGCCTAATAAGGCCGCTCGGGCGAGGATCAATTGCGGAATCAATTTTGCGAAGCTCATGGCTTCGTGTGACTACGACCCCGGCTCTTACGATGCAATTAGCAGGATAACCAGCGTATTGGCAGTAAACTAAGGCACTCCCCGTTCCAGTGCTTCCAACTAAGAACACAATTATCAGCGACGCCGACAACGCGATTGATCGCCGCATTTTTACCTCCCGTGGCCAACCCGTGCAGCCGCGTGGGTAGAATTTTTGTCACTGGATCGCAAATCGGTCCGGCCGATTACCAGAAGTTTGATCTAGATCAATAAAGCTGACCGTTTTCGGCGTGGGGCGAAGTCTGCTCAGCGTGAAAGGCTGCCCCGGCAGCCACCATGCTCTTGGTCGGATCACGTCTCGGAAGCGGACATCGCCGCGTTCTGAGCTGAGGTCAGCCACGGGCCAACAACAGCCATGGATGTCGATAGCGGAATCATCGCGGGGAGAATGCGGCCCACCACGGTTATTTTCTTGAAACCGCGAAACCGGGCTCGCGTAGCTGGACAGTTTGAGGGATAGCAGAAAACCCTGGCTTTAGCGTCAATCTTCGTTTCCAACCAGAATCGCCAACGAGATCTCACCATCGGCAATGTAGTGATTGACGCGTTCGGCGAGAAGATTTTCCCCGGCCTGATAGACTTTCACCGCTCCGATGGTTCGAATCCTCTTCAACTCACCGATAATATGATCGCGCTCTGCATTCGTATCCGAATCTGTGGCGTGGGTGATTTGAAATGAAAGACGAGTGAGGGATAGGCCGGTGTCCCTGGTTCCAGCCCCTATCCAAAGAACGCATTCGTTTTCCGGCGGGCGTTCGGTGTTTAGCCAGAAACCTGCTGTTCCCCAGGTTGCCTGGGCACGCGTTTGACTCAAGGCCCAGAACCTTACGTGATGGCGCTTCCGAGGGCTGTTATCGATCGCCTTTTGAAAACCGATGTCTTGGCCCCGCCCGAAAAGATAGAGGGTGCTGAACGGGGCGGTGGGGTATGGAGTGTTGAGCACAAAGGCTCGAACCATGCCCCATGAACTGGCTAGACTAAGCCGATCTGCCTCCGACCAGCCGAGCGCTGCGAAGGCCCCGCGAAGCTGCTGGAGCGTACCGACGAGCACGACGTTCACGGGATCTCCAGGCAGTCCGTCGCCCGTAATCGTGTAACTCGGCACACGTTTGCTTTGCAGAATCTTCAAGCCCATCCGAATCGCACGTGGCAGGACGAGATATGCGGCGATTCCGTAGGTGGCACCGACTGCCAGGATCCAAGGTAGCCTGCGGTCCGCAGTTTCAAAAACAACAAAGACAATCAACCAAACACAGAAGATTCCCAATCCAAAGATCAGGAAGCGCTGCACAAGAAGCTTAAGCAATCTCATCTTGCACGGCCTCGTTGAAATCCCGTCGGTCCGACAGCTGAGGATTTGGCGGGTCTTCGACGCCAGTGGTTCGGCTCCGTCAATAAGATTGCGGATACAGGCTGTCAGCGCCGAACTTGGCTCGCACCGCCAATCAGGAATGCGGATTGAATCGATCAGGTCACGCAACGGCCAGGCTGCAGGAGCCTTGCTACTTCCGTGAGCGTGCTGACCATGGGCTCGCAGGCGACTGTCGGCTTACGGCTCTGATTCCACAGCGGCGTCTTGGTGATACGGGCTTGCGCAGACGGAACACGGATCAGGACCGATGTATCGGCTTGATCGTTCAAGCGCACAGAAACCGTTTTCGTCTGGACTGCGAACGGTTTGGGGGCAGCAAGGTGATCTGACTTGCCGGCTCGGTTGACGATCTGACCTGGCTGCTCAGAGCCCGCCTGCCAGCGGTCGCCGAGGTCGTGACCTGAAGCGAATTGCACGGCACCGATCGTCAATGCAGTCGCGAGAGCCACTAAAAAAGCCTTGCGAATCTGTGACATGCCCTTGTTCCCCGCCCCACGGCGATCGTTGTTCTTTTTGCAGTTGACCTTTTCCCATCGCGTCCAAGGCTATTTCTAACCGCCCGATTGTTTCACCATGCCTTCGTGAAGGCCGGAAAATGGTTTCATCCCGGCAGACTTTGTTTCGTCGCCCCTCGAACTCTACTCGGCGGCGGGTATTCCAGAGGAAGCGGCGACCGTTGGCTGAGGGACGCATGGGGTCAAAAGCGGATGTCCGGCGCGCCCGGCGGACACGTCAGCTAAGGGGCCAAGCCGTGTGAAGAATCGCGCAGTTTGGGCGCTGATTTGGTCGCTCAGAAGGGCGAACTCACGCCCGCATCGCCTCCAGCAATCCGCTCGAAGCAATTCCGCCTGTCACTGCAACTTCTTAAGTTCCTCACCCAATGAATTAGTGAGGAACTGAAGTTACAGCGATTACCATCAATATAGCCCCGCCGTCCTTTGGCGTACCAGCGTTCACCGTCCAGAAGGATCGAATGGACGCGCCGCCCCGATCCATCGAGGAACCAAAATCCCCAACGCAAATCGCCTGAATCGTTCTCCCGCTTTGGCCTCAATGCCGTAACGCTCACCAAGAGCTGGGGCATGTCTTCCTTAGCTATTCTTATTGAGTATCTCTCGGCTGTAAGCTCCTCCATCATCTGGGGTGAGATCGACCTAAAAGTAATCATGTCCTCTGGAATGCTAAGCACATCGATGCGATTGACCGTACCATCCCGGATTTCATGCAAGATCGCATCAATCGCCTCATTAGCGGAATGCACGTCGCAAGCAGTAACCGGGCATATGAATCCACAAAATGCCGCGACAAATCCGACCCCGAAACCACGTACTAACGCCATTTTCGTCACCCCGATCAGGGCCGAATCCAATGTGTAGCCGGTGTTGGGACGCGAGCCAGCTTTCCGCAATCTTGGCATGAGCGCGTTAGCTCTCCCAAGCTTTGCGCAGCGGAGGTCTCACCGCGCGATCTATAATCTGAATGTTCTTCAAGCTCTGCTCCCGGAATCGACGACCACATATTCTCTAGTATCGATCTATCGAAGTCCGTAATGGGGCTGAAGCGGACGTTTGTGATTTGAAGCAGGCCGCCAACCGATCGCGCAACCCTGCTCATTTGATGAGGAGTTCCCGTGCGTCTTTCGCCGCTCTATCCAGCCGCATGCGGAGCTTCCCTTGGCCTAGTTCTTCACGGTATTGACTACGAGAGAAAATGCGGAGTTCTTTGACGGTCATCGCCCCGGCAGCGCGCGGAATCTCAAACGTAACAACCGATCGGTCATCGATGAGCACGGTGTATATGTCTTCGTATTGCTCTCGAATGTGACTTAGCAGGTGAAAGACCGTACCGCGTTCGCCATTGGCCGCCATGAGGCCTATCAAATCGGCGTCTCGACTACTTTCATGCGGCTGCAAGATGCGAGACTTGTATTTGTCGTGGAGCCGGTGCGGTGACATCCGTCCATCCCTTCGCACCCTTTCACGGGAAACATCGCGCTTGAGCGGAGCGAGGCGACGCCTGCACCATTTCGGAATAATGGAAAAATACCCCTGAGTTGCCCGACATGTCAAGTTGCTTTTCGGACGGCGGCAGCCGCCGGCTCCTTTGCATGGGGTTGTTTTCGCTGTTTTGGCGGCGCGCGCCCCGCGGCGGGGCAGTGCCTAGGCGGATCGCGAGCGGCGACTCCGCCGCCAGCGCCACAACAAGGCAACGAGGACGCCGAGCACGAGACCGGCGGCCACAGCCTTCGCAACAAATCGCCCGCCGGGACGATCGATCAGGCGCGTCCACAGCGACACCCCCTCGCCCTGCCGCGGCAGACGAAACGCCACCACGCTGTCGCCGATCGATGTGCCCGCCTCGGAATGGCCGCCGGCGCCGATCACGACGTACTGTTCGCCCTTCCAGAGATAGGTCATCGGATTGGCGACGCCCGGCACCGGAAGCCGGCCGAGCCACAATTGGCGTCCCGATTTGACATCGAACGCGCGCAAGTACGCATCCATCGCCCCGGTGAACAGCACGCCGCCCGCGGTGATCGCGACGCCATTGACCAGCGGCGTGCCGGTGTCGAGCGCGATGCCGAGCGGCGCGACATCCTCGCTGGTGCCGACCGACGCATGCCAGAGGATCTTGCCGGCCTTCAGGTCGACCGCCACGGTCTCGCCCCATGGCGGCTTGTTGCAAGGCGTCCCGACCGGCGTCATCGCCAACGCCCGCGACATCGCGAACGGCGCGCCCTCCTGCTGGCCGAAATCATGGCCGGGCGGCGGATTGAAGCCCTTGGCCTGGTCGCGCGGAATCAGCGTGACGACATGCGCGGCATGGCTGACATTGGCGAACAGGATCTGGTTCACCGGATCGAACGCCGCGCTGCCCCAGTTCACGCCGCCGCCGGTCATCGGATAGACGATCGTGCCTTGCGTCGACGGCGGCGTGTAAAGCCCCTCGTTGCGGGATTGCGCGAGCAGTCTGTCGCACGCTGCGCTGCCGACGCCCGGCAGCAGGCCTGCGACATCGTCGGCCGTCATGCGCTGCGTCAGCAGCGGCGGCACATGGGTCGGGAACGGCTGCGTCGGCGACAGCTGTTCACCTTCGGCACCGTTCTGCGGCACCGCGCGCTCCTCGACCGGCCACACCGGCTTGCCGGTGTCGCGGTCGAGCACAAACACGAAGCCCTGCTTGGTTGGCTGGATCACGACATCGCGCATGCCGTTGCCGGTGTCGATCCGCGCCAGCGTCGGCTGCGCCGGCAGGTCGTAATCCCAGACGTCGTGATGCACGGTCTGGAACGCCCACACCAATTCGCCGGTCTCGATCCGCAGCGCGACGACGGAATTGGCGTGCTCGTCATTGCCGGGACGCTTGCCGCCCCAGAAATCCGGACTGGGTGACGTCGTCGGCAGGAACACCAGGCCCCGCTCCTCGTCCACCGACATCGGCGCCCAGACGTTGCTGTGACCGGCCTCCACCCCGTGATGCACGAGCGGATCGAAAGTCCAGCGCGGCTGGCCGCTCCGCGCATCGAAGGCGCGCACCGCGCCGAGCGGCGCATCGACCCGCCGGTTGTCGCCGATCGCCGAGCCGACCACGACCACGCCGCGCCCGGTCACCGGCGCCGAGGTGATCTGAAATTCGCCCGGCCATTCCAGCTTCATCCCGGCGTCGATCTTGATCTCGCCGTCATTGCCGAAATCGGCGCAGGGCCTGCCGGTTTTGGCATCGAGCGCGATCAGGCGCGTGTCATTGGTGCCGGTGAAGATGCGTGACTTGCAGGCCGCGCCTTCAGCCGCACGCTCATCGGTCCAGTGCGCGACGCCGCGGCAGACGAAGCGGTTGGCCGGCCGCTGCTTCATGCTGATCTGCGGATCGAACCGCCATTTTGGCGCGCCGGTGCCGGGATCGAGCGCGATCACCTCGTTGAACGGCGTGCAGAGGATCAGGCTGTCCTCGACGAACAGCGGCGTCACCTCGAACTTGGTGCGCTTCACGACCTCGGGCGGGCGCGCCGCGAGATCGCCGGTGCGGAATTCCCAGCCACGCACCAGCGTGGCGACATTGTCTGTCGTGATCTGCGTCAATGGCGAAAAGCGTGTGCCGCCGCGGTCGCCGCCCCAATACTCCCAGGCGAGCGCCGGCTGCACCCACAGCAGCGCGGCCAGCAGGCCAAACAGGGATCGCATTGCGTCCTCCCGCGAGATGCGGACGGCGCATCTGATGCGGGGAAAGCGTTTACGCGATCGGCGCGTCAGTATCCACCCCTGCGATAGCCGCCGCCGTCGTTGCCGCGATAGCCACCACCGCCGATGCCGATGCCAATGCCGATTCCAACAGGCGGTCCGACAGGCTCATAGACCACGGCCGGCGGCGGACGGCGGACCACCACGACGTCGTCCTCGACCACGACGCGCGGCGGCCGCTTGCCGGCTCGCCGCGGCGGATCGGGCTCGGCACGTTTCTCGACACGCTGCTTTGCCGGCGCGATAGCGGCCTTCTGCTGCGGCGGTGGCGCCGCGTTGCAGGGACAGGTCGGCACCGCCAGCGCGACATTGGTCGCGGGCACGCTGACCGCCGCGGCCGGCGTCAGCTCGGGATGGTAGCGCAGCCGCTCGATCATCTTGCGCGCGGTGGCCGTCAGGTCGCTGTCAGGATATTGCACGAGGAAGCTGCGATAGGCCGCCGCCGTATTAGCGATGATGGCGTTGTTCCACGCTACCATGCGGCGATGCCGGTCGAGCCAGTCGCGCGCCTGCAGGCCGCGCGGCGTGCCGGCGAAGATCGCGGCAAAAGCCTCGTAGGATTCATCGGTGCCGTCGATCACGATCAATGCGTTCGCGACCTCGATCGGCTTGCCCTGCAAATCGCGCTTCCATTCGTCGACGGTGCGCTTGGCCGGCGTCGGCGTGGCCGCGGGCGCAGCCGCAGTTCCCGCGATGAAGCGGAAGTCGTCGGTCAGCGACGAGGAGTCCCAGGGTGTCTGGCGGCCGTCGGTCGCCTTGTTCACCGCAAGCCGAACCCGCTTGAAGGTGTCCTCGATCGCAAGCCCAGGCTCCTTCGCGGTCGCCAGCAACGCGGTCGTATAGGGACTGTTGGCGCCGCTGCCATCCTCGGCTTCCGCCCCCGGCGAGGTCGAGAACGACACGAAGGTGCCGGGCGCGCCGATCCTGGCATCGACGATGGCGAGCCCGTGCCCCGCGGTCTTGCCGAGCTCCGGGAACGGATTGTTGCGGCAGGCATCGAGCAACACGATGCGCATCCGGCTCGGCACCGAGGTCAGCGTGTTCAGGATGTCGTTGAGGCGAACCGCCTGGATCGGGATGTCGGCCTCGCGCTTCGGATCGACGTCGACCGGCACCAGGTAATTCTCGCCATCGATTTGCAGGCCGTGCCCGGCGTAGAACACCAGCGCCACGGTGTCGGCGCCCTTCGCCGCCACCTCGCCGGCGAAGTCGCTGATCCGGGCGCGCATCTCGTCCTGGGACAGATCCGATGCCGTCGTCACGGCAAATCCGGCATCGGTCAGCATCTGGGTCATCGCCTTAGCATCGTTGGCCGGATTGGGCAGCGCGGCCACCGACTTGTAGGCCGACTGCCCGATCACCAGCGCCAGCCGGTTTTCCGCCGATGCCGGCGCGGCGCCGAACAGGATCGCAACCGGAACGAGCAGGCTGAGGAGCGAACGGCGCAACATGGCGGCCTCCGATGTTGACATCGGAGATGGGTCTGACGCCATCAAGCGAAGGTTCATGTCGTGCCAATCTGCAGCTACCGACACGGCTTCTGATGGAATTGTGGAAGCCGCCCGCTGCGTCCGGCGCTTTCGGCTGACTATTTCGGCTTCTTGGCCGGATCGGCGGCCGGCTTGGTGACGCCCCAGGGATCGTATTTTTCCTTGGGCTCGGGGATCCGATCGAGCGCGGCCTTGTAGGCCTTCTCGTCGACCTTGGGCTTCTGCTCCACCTTCCTGTCGTCGCCCCCGCCGCCGCCTCGCCGGCCCTGGGCCAGGGTCGGCGTCGCGATCAGCGCCAGAACGACGGCAGCAACGGTGAAGCTTCTCATGTCCATCTCTCTCCCCCGCAGCCGTGGAAACATCCTGCAATACCTCTACCCCGACGATAACGTGTCGCTCGACATTTGTTGATCGACAAAGCGTCGCGTAACGCGAATACAGCGCCACCAGGGGGGCGCAATCTTGGCAGCGGTACATTAAATTCGCGGGATGGGACAGGGACCAGTAAAACTGGCGGCGCTGCTGGCCGGCGCCGCCTTGATTTTGAGTGGCTGCGGGCTTGCGGACAGCCACGCGGTGTGGCCGGAAGCCTTGCGGGTCAAGGCCACCGAACCAGCGCCGCTCGAGACGCCTCCGGATGTCAAGCGGCTGGTCGCCGGCAAATTGGACTCGGTGTTCACCGCCGGCTCACAGCCGACCCATGTGCGCGTCTCCACCCCGCTGCACGATCCGCGCGGCACCGGCTGGACCGCCTGCGTGCGCGCCGAGCTGACGTCTGTCATCGGCAAGCCGCTTGGGACGCAAACCTATCGCGTCTTCATCAATGAAGGCGCGATCTTCGATCGCCGCCAGGTCGAGGCCGACGACAATTGCGTGACCGAGACCTATGAGCCGGTCGAAAGCACCGTTGCGGCGGACACGCAACGCAGCACCAAACCTTAGCCTGGGACGTCAATATGCGCCGGCGGTGACGCCACCAATGAGCGGCAGCCGTTGCGGGCGGCGCGCTGTTCGCGCAGCTGATGGCTGGTCGGTCACCGCACAAGTGCGATCGTGCCGTCCGCCATATGCTGAACGGTGCGTTAACAAGACCGCTCAAATTGCCCGGTGGCCTCAACGGCATTTTCCATCTCTTTGGCTTAAGCGTTGCCCCTGACGAACGCCGGCTGAGCTGCCGTGCGGACGCGCCGGGGAAACAGGGACGTGGCCGATATAGCTGACCAGGCAATGATCCGCCGTGCATCGCGCAAGGATGCCGCGCGCGATCGCGCGTTGCCGCCGCTGTCAGGCGCGCCGGTCGGTGCATGGCATGCGCTTGCCGAGCGCGCGATCGAGGCCAATGGCTACTACCAGGCGGATTGGGAATTGGCGGTCGATGCCTCGGCGCGCGGCCGCACCGGCGCGTTGCTGCTCAGCGCCACCGGCGATGCCGGACAGTTGATCGGGCTGTTGCCGGTCATTCCGATGCGGCGGGTCTACCACGTTCCATTGCCCGCGCTGGTCGGCGCCGAACCCTACGGCACGCTGTGCACGCCGCTGCTCGACCGCGACGCTGCCGAAGAGGCGGCCGTCAAGATGCTGCAGCAGGCCCGCGATGCGGGCGCGCACGCGCTGATCCTGCGCACAATGTCGCTCGAAGGCCCGGCGATGGCGGCGATCCGCGCGGTGCTCGCGCGCGACGGTTTGGCGCCGCGCGTGCTGAGCGCCTGGCAGCGCGCACAGCTCGATGCGACGCGCGATGCCGACGAATTGCTGCGCGACGCGCTCGGGCCCAAGAAGCTGAAGGAGCTGCGCCGCCAGCGCCATCGCCTGGCCGACCACGGCGCGGTTCGCTTCGACGTCGCCCGCACGCCGCGCGCAATTGCCGCGGCGCTCGAGACCTTCCTTGCCCTCGAAGCCGGCGGCTGGAAGGGCCAGCGCGGCACGGCGCTCGGCCAGCATGCCGGCGACGCCACCTTCATCCGCCGCGCGACGTCGGCGATGGCCGAGACCGGCGGCTGCGAGATCGTCACGCTGCATGCCGGCAGCACCGCGGTCGCAGCCGGCATCGTGGTGCGCCACCAGGATCGCGCGTTCTTTTTCAAGATCGGCATCGACGAGCGCTTCGCGAAGCATTCGCCCGGCACGCAGCTGACGCTGGAGCTGACACGCCACCTCTGCGCCGATCCCGCGATCAGTTCAGCGGATTCCACCGCGGCGCCCGGCCACCCCATGATCGACCCGCTCTGGCGCGGGCGGTTTGCGATCGGCGACGTACTGCTGCCGCTGCGGCGCCGCGATCCGCTGGTCACCGCCATCCATGCCGCGCTGACCCTGAACAGGTTCGGCTATGAAACGGCGCGCAGCGCCGTCCGCTTGATCCGCAGCCGGCGGGCGGCCTGATCCAGCGCGGCCAGCGCTTTACTCTTTCCTAGCCCATACAGGCACAGCAAGAAACAATTGGATGTCGCCGTCAGTTTGGTGTCAGCCGGCCTCACTAGCGTTGCGGTGCGCTGTTTCTCAGGCAGCGCATGCCCTTGGCTGGAAAGCCTCATCCGATGGAAACATCGGTTGAGGCTTTCTGCTGGCGTTCTCGAGCTCGCCGCGGCCTGCGGCAGCGCGACCGTCGTCCCCTTACTGCAATGGCGAGTGCGGCGCCGGCAGCATGATGGTCGAGTGCATCTCCTCCAGCAGCTGCGTGCCCTTGCTCAGGAATTCCAGCCAGGCCGGATCCTTCATCGCGCCACCACGCGCCGCGGCACGGGCGTTGAGATCGGGATAGGCCCAGATGTGGCAAACCTCGTTGGGCTGTCCTGAATCGGTGTGCCAGAGGCCGACGATCTTGGAGTATTTCTCGCGCTCCGGCATCACGCCGGTGATCAGGTCGAGCCATTGCTTGACGCCGCCGAGCGGCTTGGCGCGATAGTTGCGGAATTCGTAGATGTTGCCCTTGTTGGTGGCCGGTGCCACCGGCGGAATGATCGCATTGAGCAGCCGGACCTCCTGGCGCACCAAGAGCGGACGGATCGCCGGAATGTACTCGCCGGTCCAACGCGGATTTTTGGAAAGCTCTGCGCGCAGCCGGGTCCGCTCATTGAGATCGGCGTAGCTCCACATGTGCATGACCTGATTGAGCGGACCGATCTCGGTGATCCAGTAGCCCTCCAGCTTGCCGAAATTGTCGCCGCGGATGTCGCGCGAGATCGTGCTCGCGGCCTTCACCATCTCGCCGACGGTGCCCGGACGGACCGTGTAGGTGCGCAGCTCATAGATCATGGGTGTCTCCCTGATTGTTTGGATTGATGGCGTGGACACATGAAAAAGCCCGGCGCGAGCCGGGCTTTCGATGGGGATAGCGGACTATTCCGCCGCCTGCGCGTTGATCTCGGCCGAGACCTGGCGGATGGCGCGGGCGAGCTGCTCGGCCGGCTGGGCGCCGGACACCGCGTATTTCTGCGCGAATACGAAGGTCGGCACGCCGGAAATGCCCTTCTCGGCGGCCTCCTGGGCCTGCGACGAGACCAGGGCGACATCCTCGTCGGTGGCCAGGCGCTCGCGCACGTCGTCGGCGTTGAGCCCGACATCGGCCGCTGCCTGCACCAACACATTGGTGTCGGTGAGATCGCCGCCGTCGCGGAAATACAGCTCCATCAGCCGCTGCTTCATCTCGGCCGCCTTGCCCTTGGCCTCGGCCCAGTGGATCAGGCGGTGGCAGTCGATCGTGTTGGGCTGGCGCTTGACGAGGTCGGGATGGTAGGTCAGCCCCTCCTCGCTGGCGGCGGCGACCACGCGGCCGGCGATGCCCTTGTAGGCCTCGACCGAGCCGAATTTCGCGGTGAGGTATTCGTCGCGGCTGATACCCTCGCGCGGCACCCAGTTGTTGAGGAAGAACGGCCGCCAGTGCACCTCGACCGGCACGTCGGGCACCAGCTTGAGCGCATCCTCGATGCGATGCTTGCCGATGTAGCACCAGGGGCAGACGACGTCGGAGACGATGTCGAGGCGAAGCGGCTTCAGATCGCTCATGGCGGGGTTCCCGGCAAAATTGGAACCCCAAAGGTAGGCCGATAGCGCCCCAAGACAAGCCGCTATTTCAGACTGGCTGCCATCTGCCGCATCCGCTCGGCGGTGAGCTCGTCGGCCGGAAAGAAGGTCTCCAGCGCCAGTTCCTGCAAAGTGATGTCGACCGGCGTGCCGAACACCATGGTGGTCGAGATGAAGCTCAGGATCGCCCCGTTGAGGCGGAGCTTGAACGGAAGCGCGACGTTGTTGTCGGTCGTGATCGGCGCGGAGCGCGCCGGGATCGGATAGGACTTCAGGTCCTGATAGAGCTTGAGCAGCTCCGGATCAGCCGTCGCCTCGCATTGCCGATGCAGCCGCTCCAGAAGATGCGCGGCCCATTCCGCCAGGTTGACGGTACGCGGCGCGAGGCCTTCGGGGTGGAAAGCCAGCCGCAGGATGTTGAAGGGTTGGCCGAGCAACCGTTGCGGCACGCCCTCGAGCAACGGCGCCACCATGCGATTAGCGGAGACCAGATTCCAGTGCCGGTCATAGGCCAGCGCCGGATTGGGCTCGTGCGCCTTCAGCACCAGGTTGATCGCCTCGCGCGCCGATTTGAGCGCCGGATCGTCCAGCGGGCGTTGCGGGAAAGCGGGCGCGAAGCCCGCGGCGACCAGCAGCACGTTGCGTTCGCGTAGGGGCACGTCGAGGCGCTCCGCCAGTTTGAGGACCATGTCGCGCGACGGCGCCGAGCGGCCGGTCTCGACGAAGCTCAGATGCCGCGCCGAGATCTCGGCATCGACGGCGAGGTCGAGCTGGCTGAGATGGCGGCGCTGCCGCCATTCGCGCAGGTGCTCGCCGATCAGGACGGGTTTTGCGGGCTCGGCCCGCGCCATGGATGCATGTGCGTTCATGCTGCAAAACCTAGCATGCGCAATTCGCCCGTTCCATTACGCCTGAGGTAATGGAAATTGGTACCTAGCGCCTTGAGATCACTGGATTTATTTTTCAGCGGTTGGCCAAATACCAACAAAAATGCCAACACTTCGAAGCCAGTCGGCGACACCAAATAATTCTCGGCAGGCCGACTGGACGTCGACCAACAAGGCTGGCGACGGGTCCGCAAACTAGCCCAAACTCGCCGGCTCTGGCCGACTAAGCGCGGCGTTCACGCGAGCGACGAGTTGAAGATCCACGACCTGCGACATGAAGGCACCAGCCGTCTGTTTGAGACGGGGCTGTCGATCGAAAAAGTCGCTTTGGTCACCGGTCACAAGGATTGGCGGACGCTGCGCCGGTATACCAAACTAAAGCCCGAAGAGCTTCACAAACGATAAACAGCGCCGCACCGACTCTGGAGGAATTCATCGCGACACTAGCAGCTTCCAAGTAAACCATCGCAAGCCTCTCGATTACCTGCGAGCGCGGGGCATCGAACGTTAGAACCTGCGGTGAGAGGGTTCGGAAAACAGTTTGCCGCCTGCATCGTGAGCCGCGCCCCTAAATTTCCGCTGCGGAATATGCTGAGAGGTCGTCACGGATCGCCCGATGCCGTCGGATTTTTCCTCCGTTCAATCGAACCCTTCTTTTAACCACGCCCGGACGCACTCTGTCTATCGTCGGCTGAGCAGGACGTTGCGCTCCTTCAGATCCTTGATCCTCTCGGGCTCAAAGTCGAGCTGGCCAAGGATGTCTTCGTTGTGCTCGCCCTGATAGGCCGGCAAGCCTGGCAATGGCAGTTCCGAGCGGCTAAAGATCCAGGGATTGCCTGGCATTCGGACCAGTCCACCGGCGCGGTCATCGACCTCGACCACGGCATTCCACTCCTTGGCCCAGTCGGTCTCCACGAACTCGTTGACGGTGCGCAAGCGCCCGACTGCGAGGCCGGCTTCGCTAACCTGTGCCTGCAACTGTTCGAGGTTCTCGAATGTCGTGATCCAGGCGCGGATTTCAGCGAGCAGCGGCGCGATGTTCTTCCGACGAAGGTTAGCGGTGGCGTAGCGCGGATCAGCCAGCAGATCGCCTCGCCGCATCATCGCGCAGTAGCGCGTGAACATCGGTGAATAGATTGGGCTGGCAGCGATCGTCAGGCGGGTGCCATCGGACATCTCGAAGATGTGCGACTCATTAGCTGACAGCGCGATCGGCTCGCCTTCGGTGTCGATGCCCGACATCATCGCGCCAGCGCGCTCATTGACCGACAGCATCGTCGCGGCCATCGACACGTCGACGTGCTGTCCCTCGCCGGTGCGGTCGCGATGCTGGAGCGCGGCGAGCACGGCGATCACGCCGTGCAGCCCGGTATAGACGTCGGCATGGCTGCAGGAATCGCCGCGCGGCTCCGACAACGCCGCGCCGAAATGGTCCTGCACGATCGAGGTCAGGCCGGACTCGGCCTGCACCGTAGGCGCAAAGGCCGGCCGATTGCGCCAGGAGGTCGACTGCCCATAGCCGCTCAGCGAGACATAGATGATGTCCGGATTGAAGGCACGGACGTCGTCGTAGCTGAATCCGAACCGCGCCAAGGTGCCGGGACGGAAATTCTCGACGACGACGTCGGCATCCTTACACAAGCGAGCGACGATCTCGCGCCCCTCCGCGTAGTTCAGGTCGACGCTGAGGTTTCGCTTGCCGGCATTCTGCTGCACGAAATAGAGGCCCATGCCGCCGACATAGGGCAGTCCGGCGCGGGCGATGTCGCCGGACGGCGGTTCGATCTTGGTGACGTCGGCGCCGAGATCTCGCAACGTCTTGGTGCAGTGAGGACCTGCCAGCACACGGGTGAAGTCGACCACCCGCAGTCCTTGAAGAGGCGAAGCCGACATCGTCAGTCTCCCTCGAAGACGGCCGTAGCCGGACCCGACGCGAAGAAGGCATCGGCGCCGCGCTGGCGATCCCTGGTCTTCCAGATCATGTTGTTGATCTCGACCTGGCGCGCGTCTGCGGCCGCGACACCGCCGCGCGCCTGCAGGTTCGCCTGCATCTTGACGCCCTCGATGACCTTGGTCGGGCCGGCGGCAAGCTGCCGAGCCATGGTCATCGATGATGCGCCCAATTCCGCTTCCGGTACGACGAGGTTGACGATGCCCCAGCGTTCGAACGCCTCTGGCGTGTGACGGCGGCCCAACATCGCGATCTCCTTGGCCCGCGCGATGCCGGCGCGCTGCGCGATGCGTTGGGTGCCGCCGAGCAGCGGCAACAGTCCGACCGCGACCTCGACCTGGCCGAGGAACGCGGTGTTCGCCGCGATGATCATATCGCAGGTCAAGGCGAGTTCGAGCCCGCCGCCGAGCACGCCGCCATTGACGGCAGCAACCGTCGGGACTGGCACATCCTCGAGACTGCGCCAGACTTTTTCGAGGCCGGCCTGATCCGTATGCAGCTTGGTGCCTGTTCCCCACGACGCCATCTCTGCGCCGGCGCAGAAGTGCCGCATCGCACTGCGCAGCAGGATGGCGCGGCAGCCGGCCGCGACCACCGCGTGGTAGGCGCGGATCACATCATTGATGAGCTGGTCATCGAGCAAATTGTGCGGCGGCTTCGCCAGCGTCACCACGCCAACCTTGCCGTCCATCCCATGAAGCACTGTCGCCATCGGGTTCCCTCCGCTCAAAGTCGGCCAGCCGCGCTTCGACGCGGCGGGCGAACGTCTCCTCAATGCGGGCGGTTCTGCACGGGGCCCGCTGTTCCGATGTTTTGAATGTCGTTCGTCATAACAAGCGTGACAACGTCAACCTCTGCCAATTATGATGTCGAAAATTGCCAAACGGCCGAAAGAGCCGTTCGTCGGCCTGTCAATCTGTGCCAGCCGGACGGGGAGGAATGTCATGAAGCCGATCAAGGTCGTGATGCCGATCTCGAGCGATCCCGATGCGCCGACGCAGAGCCTGCTGGGCCTAGGCGCGCTGGCCGCCGAGCTCGCGGCGCAGGGCGTATCGGTTCGCGAGCTGTTTGCGCGGACCGGTCTCGACGCTTCCCAGCTCGAGGATCCGCATGCCCGGATCTCGCACCGCCAGCGGCTGGCGATATACCGCAACGCGATGCGGCTGGCAAAGCGATCCGACATCGGGCTGCTCGCGGGAGCCCGGCAACGCATCAGCGATTATGGGATCTACGGCTATGCGCTGGTGTCGAGCCGCACATTCGGCGAAGCGCTGATGTTTTCGCTCGATCACATCACGATGGCGGGGCCAGCGGTGCGGCAGATCAGCTTCCGGATCGAGCACGGAACGACCGCGATCCTGCGCAGCGATGGGCTCGACCCGCTGGGCGAGTTGCTGCCGTTCGCTGCGGAGTTCTGGCGCAGCTCGATGACCGCGGTGTTCAGCCGCATCCTCGAATCGCCGTTCCCGAGCAAGCGGATGATCTTTCCGTTCGCCGCCCCCGCGCACTGGCGCAACTACGAGCGGATGTTCAACTGCCCGATCGACTTCGGTGCCGATCGGATGGAATGGCATTTCGACGCCAAGGTGCTCAATCTGCCCTGCCCCAACGCCAACCCGATCACCGCGAAGATCTGCCACCAGCTCTGCGACGTCGTCATGACCGAGCGGCCCGGCGAATCCGAGCTGGTCAGGCGGATCAGGGCCGCTTGTCTCAACAGTCCAAACCGATTTGCCGGCGCGCCGGAGATCGCAGCGCAGCTCGGCCTGTCGTTGCGAACCTTCCACCGCAGGCTGGCCGAAGACGGCCAGTCGTTCCAGTCGATCGTCGACGGGATGCGGCGGTCGATCGCGACGGAGCTGCTCGAAAACACCCATCTGGCAATCGACCAGGTCGCCGAGCGTGTCGGGTTTGCCGATGCCACCAGCTTTCGCAAGGCGTTCAAGAAATGGACAAACCGCTCGCCGTCGGACTTCCGTCACCCTACAGGGCCGCGAGCAGCAGCATCGCCAGACGCGTGACAAGGAGCAGCGACAGCCCAACCGCCGAGGTCACGAGCTGTCCAAAGCGGAAATCGTCCGGGTCGACCGCTCCCGTTTGAAGGTGTACGTAGATCAGCAGCGATTGACACTCCATATCAGCCTCCGGCTGTCAGGCGTGGTTGCTTCCGGAAATGACGGCATCGGCTGGGCCGATTCGGCCGACACATGAGCCGAACCCGATACTCGCAAAACCTTCCCGGCTGCAGCGGCCGCGGAAAGTCACCTCGTCGCCGTCCTCGAGGAATCCGCGGCGCTCGCCGTTCGGAAGCACGGCCGGCCTCGCTCCTGCGGCGGTGAACTCGAGCATGCTCGAGAGCTGGGCCGTGCTTGGACCTGAGATGGTGCCGGTACCGATCAGGTCACCCGGCTGCAGATTGCAGCCGTTGATGCTGTGGTGCGCGACCATCTGCGCTGGCGTCCAGTACAGATATCTTGCGTTGGATGAGAGGATCGCCGCGGCGGGCTGGTTCACGGCACGCATCTGTGTGGTCGACAGCATGACTTCGAGATGAATATCGAGTCCGCCGTGCGATTGATCGGCCGTGTCGAACAGATAATCCAGCGGGCGCGGATCGCCGTCCGGCCGCGCCAGCGCTGCGACACGGAACGGCGCCAGAGCGTCGGATGTGACGACCCAAGGCGACACCGAGGTGGCAAAGCTCTTGCTGAGGAACGGACCGAGTGGAAACATCTCCCAGCGCTGGATGTCGCGCGCTGACCAGTCGTTCAGCAGCGAATAGCCTACAATCTGCTGCCCCGCTTCGGCGAGCGGAACGGGACTGCCGAGGCTGTTGCCGGAAGCAAGGTAGAAACCCATCTCGAGCTCGAAATCCAACCGTTCGCATGGGCCGAAGCTCGGCGCACCGCCCACTACCGTTGGCGGACGCTGCCCGAACGGCCGCCGCACGATCCCACGGCCGACCTGCACGGACGAGGCGCGGCCGTGATAGGCGATGGGAACCCATTTGTAGTTGGCGGGAAGCGGGTTCTCCGGCGTCAGCAGCGCACCTGCCGCCTGTGCGTGATAGATGCCGGCATAGAAGTCCGTGTAGTTCGAGACGCGTGTGGGCAGATGCAGCGTTGCGTCGGCAAGCGGCGTCAGCAGTTCGGACGCATGGCGCCTAGTTTCATTGGCCGCGCTGCCCTGGCCAAGCACATCGACGACACGGCGGCGCAGCTCGCGCATCGCCACGGGTCCGAGCGCGAACAGCTCATTGAGCGTGCTCCGCCCGAGGGCTTGGCGGATCGGTACCGCGAGGCGCTCGTCCGAACCGAGCGCTCGGTTCAGATCGAAGACTGAATCCCCAATTGCGGCGCCGGTCCGCGGCCGAGGATCGGCCGCGGTGCTGAAGACACCGAGTGGCAAATTCTGGATCGGAAAGTCGGTTCCGTCGCGGTTTGCCGCCTCGACAAAGCTGCGCCGTGCCGGGTCGTGGGTCTCGTCGAGTTCATACGTGTTGGCCATGCTGCCTTCCAGGCGCCCCGATGTCACGAGGCCGCCGCGGCGAGCGCCGGGCGGCCGCTGGCCAAAGCCGTTCCGATCTCGGATTGGATGAACTGCGCCGCGAACGCTTCGCGTTCGCGCGCCGCGCGTTCGCTGCGGTCCGTTACCGAGAACAGCCAGACGAACAGGAAGGCGAGCGGCATCGAGACCAGCGCAGGATTGTCGTACGGGAACAGCGCGGTCGGAAAACCGACGACGGCGACCCAGACCGTCTTGCTGAGCGCGACCAGCACGACCGATGCGACCAGCCCGGCGAGGCCACCGGCGACGGCACCGCGCGTGGTGGTGCCACGCCAGAACATCGCCATGGCCAGCACCGGAAAATTGCAGCTCGCGGCCACCGACAACGCAAGTCCTGCCATGAACGCCACGTTCTGGTTCTCGAAGGCATAGGCCAGCAGAACCGCAACGATGCCGATGGCGACAGCCGATATCTTCGAGACCAACAGCTCGCGCGCTTCCGATGCTTTGCCGCCGGATAGCACTTGGCCGTAAATGTCATGGCTGACGGCGGATGCGCCGGCGAGCGTTAAGCCGGCGACGACGGCAAGAATGGTCGCAAATGCCACCGCCGAGATGAACCCGAGTAGCAGCGGGCCGCCCATCGCATGGGCGAGATGGATCGACGCCATGTTCGGCCCGCCGACCAAGTCGGCAATCTTGTTGAACTGCCCGGACGCCGCGACATTGAAGTAGCTCGGATCGGTCATCAGGATCGCCGCGGCGGCAAAGCCCAGAACCGGAATGATCCAACAGAAATACGCCACGCAGACAGTGGCATAGAACACCGATTTGCGGGCCGCCGCGGCATCCCTCACTGTGAAGAACCGCATCAAAATGTGCGGTAGCCCGGCGGTGCCGAACACCAAAGCGAGGCCGAGCGAGATGGCGGAAAGCGGCTCGGCAAATAGTCCGCCGGGCACGAGAATGGCGGTCCCCTTGGGATGCACGTGGCTTGCGGCCTCGAGCAGCTGGCCAAGACTGAAGTCGAAATGCCACATCGCGGCCAGCGCGAGCAGCGTTCCACCGCACAGCAGCAGCACAGCCTTGGTGATTTGGACCCAAGTTGTGGCCTGCATGCCGCCGACGATCACATAGAGAATCATCAGCACGCCGACGCCAAGCACGGCGAAGATGTAGTTGATGCCGAACAAGAGCTGGATCACCTTGCCGGCGCCGATCAGCTGCGCGATCAGATAGAACAAGACGACGACGAGACTTCCGGTCGCAGCAACGAGGCGAACCGGCGTTCGCTGCAAGCGAAATGCGGCGGCGTCCGCAAATGTGAAGCTGCCCAGATTGCGCATCCGCTCCGACATCAGGAACAGCACGATCGGCCACCCCGTGAGAAAACCGAGTGCGTAAATGAAGCCGTCAAAGCCGTTGGCATAGACTAGCGCGGAGATGCCGAGGAAAGCCGCCGCCGACAGGAAGTCCCCAGCGGTCGCCAGGCCGTTCTGAACCGGCGTGATCGCATGTCCGGCCGTGTAAAAGCCAGCCTTTGATCGGGTGCTGCCGGCCGAGCGCCAGGTGATGACAAGCGTCGCGGAGACGATCATGAGGAACATCCCGATCGCGATCCAGTCGGGCCCGCGCGCCCCCACTGTAGTCACTCCCTGGGCCACCGCGGCGAATGGAAAGGCCACGCAAAGCGCTGTCAGCAGCGATCTGGCGATCATCGGCCGAGCTCCCGCTTGACGCTGCGGGCGAGTTCGTCGAAGTGCGTGTTCGAGCGCTGAACATAGAAGCCGGTGGAGGCGATGATCACCACAACCATGAGAAGCGCGAGTGCAAAGCCGAGCGGCATCGCGCTGCCAGCGAAACTCGCGCCCAGCGCGGCTTTCGCGGTCGAGATCAGCGCGATGAAGCCGAAGAACATGACTAGCGTCAGGATGGACAGACCCCATCGCAATCTCGCGCGTCCCGAAACGAGCTCCTTGAACGTGCGATTGGCAAGGATTTGTAGCGTGCGATCGGGCGACAGCTGCGGCATCCCATTCCTCCCTCGGAGACATTTGGTGACCGTCGCGCCCATCCGCGTGCGTTGCTCCGCAGAAACTCAGGGCTTGAGGCGTCTCCTCTCCTAGGCTTCGAGCATCAGGATCCGACTGGATCCGGCAAGGTGATATCCTGCCAAACTCCGGGTGATTTCATGCCACGCCGGGTGGGCTACGATTTTTGCGCCATCGCCTCTCTTGTCATTCCGCGGACGATCCACGCCGAAAAGTTGTAGGACGGGTTCAGCACCGCGCGCAGAAATTAGCGCTTCCGAGATAAGCTTGTCTTCGACAATTCTGTAATCAGCCGGCGTCACCGCTTGTTGAGTCTCAACGCGAGCTCATTTCCTTTAGAACAACTTTGGATCTGGCGGACTCTGGCGATATGACGAATGCTATCGCCGTTAAGAGATTCGACCGATCTCCACCAATCCTCGAATGCATGCACTGGGGTTCGCTCAATTGACGACGCGATGCCGCGGGATGGGAGCGCGTCGTCAAGCCGATCTGCCCTTCGTGAGCAGGGGAAGATTTGCGAATTACGTTCGATGCCGAGCGTTTCGGCCGGATGCATAGTTCTTCGCCTACCGTGCTGCTTCGCGGCTGCGGGGAGTCACTACGCCATGAAGACCGAGCATGTCCGACACTCAGCGGAAATATCGTAACTTTGTTAACGCAACATACTTTCTATGACCTCTTAGCTACATCGAAGGATCCATCACCTGTCCTTTGCCGCAGCTTGAACATCCTGATACGGCTTCATTACGAGATCTTTCGATACACTCACCCACAACGGCCAGGCCGGCCGCACAGTGAGCCTCGGCTGCCCGCCTCTTTGGCGGTGTAAAATCCTCAAGATCGACGATCAATGCATTGCATGAGATTAAGGGCAACTTAAGCGACGTTTTCGATGCTTTCTGCATCCGAATCGAGCTTGTTCAATGAGCCCGGCAGGGGACCCGGCCTGACAAACGCGTTTACCACGTTGCTCAGGAGCTGCGAGATGTTGTTCTCGAACCCGTTGATAGGAAGGGCACTTCCGAACGCGATGGATCCGGTTGCAAACACCGCACCGTTATTCGGCGCCTCGAAGTACACCATATCGGCCCGCAGGATGTAGTTGTGCGTTCCGCTGAATCCCTGGTGGGCGTGGGCTCCCTCCTCGTCGTGGGCGATGTAGTTGTCTGGGTGCCCCCCCGAGGAAGCGATGATCTTGGTGTTGGGCGGCGTGCCGAACCCCAGCTTGTAGCAGTCGATCTCAATGCCCGCCGCTCCGCCGTTGCCTAGGCCGAAATCACCGATGGTCTCGCCTTCGATCCCCTCGGTGATCCAAGCGAGCGCAGGATCATAGCTGTCGGGCATCCGCCGGTAAGGCTGGCTATGGGCGAAGCCCTCGCCGGCAAATGTATTGCCGACCAGCTTCTGCCCCCAGCGCTGAAAGCCGGTCCAAATTCCACCCATCTGGCCTGTGGTGGCGAGGTAGTATTCACCCGGCCGCGCCGCCCAGGCGATCCAGTGTCCACCTGTCTTGCGGCACTCCATGATCCACGGTTCGTCATCCCGAAACGCCACATTGCAGCAGAAACTGTTCGCTCCCATGCAGATAAAGCGCCCACCCCCGGCGATGTAATCCTCGTGCGCGTCGAGCATGCGCTCGGAATGATATTCCGGATGCGTGGAATTCAGAATGCATGCGTAGGGCGCCATCGCTGCGACACCCTCCAGATGTATATCTTCGTCGGTCAGTACGTCGTAGTCGTACCCCTTATGCTCCAGCCATGCCAGGATCGACAGGTCAGCCGGAAAATTCCACGGCAAGTCGAATGCGGCGATCCGGTATTTCGGCCGCATGTTCACCATCGGGCGACGGTAGCTCGTGTAGCAGACGCCAGCGCCATCCGCATGCGTGTCGTAGCAGCCCGCACCGAATTCCGGATTTTCGTAGATTTCGATGTCAACCTCGGAGATCGTCGGCGGCTGGCCGGCCATTGGTTGCACGATCTGGCCGTCTGTCGCGAAGCGCTCATTAGCATAGGCCAGATAGGTTGCCGTGGAAAACAACAGAGCAATTGGCGCCGTTGGAACGCGAGACCGGACGAAGAAAACGATGTACTCCTCCGCGAGGCCCTTGCCGTCACCGCCACGGACCCTCATCGCGTAGGCGCCGCTGCGCAGCGTTTCGGGCAGCTCGAGCGTCTTTGTGACTTTCCAGTTGCTGTCGATCATCGCGTCGGCATGGAACTCAATGCCGCCATATTGATGCGGGGCGAGCCGGAAGCAGTCGTTGCGGCCGTTCCAGTTGTAGCCGGTCTGCGCACGTACCGGCCTGTTGTAGCCTTTCGCATTGAGCCGGTTTGGTCCGATGTCGACTACGACATCGCCGATCCCACGATCGGTATACCCCTTCGCGGTGTCCCAATATGCGACCATGCCGTCCGATGGGGGTTGCCCGTCCGAGCGGATCGCGTCGAGCTCCTCGCGACCCAAAGGGCGATCGAACACGCCGCAGCGATCGATTTTGCCGCAGTAGAGCTGCGACACGAAATGTCCGCGCAAGGCGTGCCAGTCGCGCGACCCTGCCACGAGGAACGGCGTATCGGGCAGGTTGTTCTGCCTGAACCGAAGCATCTCCGACACATGCGAGCGATATTCGACCGGCGCGACTTTACTGAGCAGGCTGTTGTAGCGGTTCACGACGCCTTCCTGGTACAGCGTGGCGCGGCCGCTTCGTGCATCGAAAGTGGCCGCGACGAAATACCAGGCCTGCTTCTGCAGAGGCAGCTCAGCCTGGAGATAGTCGATCTCGTTTCCGCAGCCGACCCAGAACTCCAGCCTGCCGCTTGGATTGATGCCAAGGCCGTAGCCGTGATTCCTGTCATTGTCCCAGCGGCCCAGCAAGCATTGCCGGTGCCCTACGTCGGGCCATGTCGGCCAGATGAATGCGCAGAGGGTGAGGCTGCCGTCGAGCGCGAGCTTGCGATCGGGGTCGGCCACCTCGAGGAAGGCACCGACTTGCGTGAACTGCTTCTCGACCAGCCAGGTGCCGTTGGCGACGCAGTCAATTTCTTCCTCGACGAATCCCGGACCATGCGGATGCTCGTCGCCATGGATCAGGCGCACGAGATGGGCTTGAGCGGTCGACGTGCCGTCGGCACTGACATGAAATTGTATGGTGTCGCCCGGCTTCACCGAGATCTTGTCTGCGTAGCCGAATATCTTGATCTGCGCCATGGTGCGAAGTTTCCCATCGAGAAGCCGGACAAGGTGCCCTGCCCGGCCGAAGTGTTGCTCTAGGTTTCGATAAGGTCGCGAATGCAGCGCAGGAACAGGCCGTGACAGGCATCGTTCGCCGATGTGTAAATGGCATCATCGACCACACGCGGGGGAACTCCCCGACGTCCCGAGAACCTGACGACCTGATACCGCTGGAACGGCTCGATCACCCTGACCGCATATCTTTGCTCGAGCGGGCGTTGACGGAAATAGATCAACAGTCGCTCGAGCCGTTCGCTGTGCTGTCCCAAAGACGACCGCCGGTGCTCCTCGATGACCTCGGGGCTCACGAGCGTTCGCAGAAACTCGCGGCGGAAGCCGTCGAAGCGATCCCGGACGATGATGTCGCGGTCCTCGGACCTGTCGTATTCGAGAGGCAGCATCCTCAGCTCTCCAACTGCAAAGGTTCGACGTGTACCGCGGCCGCGCCGCGTACCGACGCGATCTTCTGTGACGTATCCATCAGGCCCACTGCTTTTCCTCATTGACCCAGGCGAACCCGGGCAGCCTGCCGGCTCCGGCAAATGCCTCCACGACATTCGCCAGCACGCGGGATACGCTGTTCCTGAAATTGTTGATCGGCAGCGATTGCGCGAATGCGACCGAGCCACATGCAAACACGGCGCCGCCATGGGGGGCCGTGAAGTAGGTCATGTCGGCATGAACCCGCCAGTCATACGACCCATAGAGCCCAAGGTAGGAATAGAGGACGAGCTGCTGGTTCACGATATAGCTGTCCGTGTGGCCCCCTGATGAGGCGATGATCCTGGTGTGCGGCGGCGTACCCAGAGCGCGGTCATAATAGTCGAGCGCCAGCCCTGCCCCGCCGTTATTGGCAAGACCGGCGTCACCGATGATCTCGCCATCGATACCTTTGGTAATCCAGGACACGGTGCGGTGATAGCTGTCCGGCATTTTCCGGTATGGTTCGCTTCGTCCACCGCCCGAGCTGCTCAGGCCCACGCCAACCAGCTTCTGGGTCGATCGTCCGAGCACCTTCCAGGGACCACCACGCATCCCGTCCGTTGCCATGTAGTGCTCACCGTAGCGGGACACCCACGGCTTGTACCCATCATCGCGACGCCGACACTCCATGATCCACGGTTCGCCGTCGCGAATGCCAGCCGTGGCGTTGAACCCGTTGCCGCCTGCATAGATGTAACGACCGCCGCAGGCGATATAATCCTCTGTCGCATCCAGCATTCGCTCGGTGTAGTACTCCGGCCGCGAGCCGCTGATAACGCAGGCGTACGGCGACAACGCCTCCGCCGCATCGCGATGCAGGTCCTCGTCGGTCAGGACGTCGTACTCGAAGCCGCTCTGCTCCAGCCATGCGATGATGGATAGGTCCGCAGCCAATCCCGAAGCCACATCGAGGCTCGGCATCCTGTATCTCGGCCGCATGTTCATGATCGGACGATGATAGGAGCTGTAGCACACGCCACTGCCATCGGCGTGCATGTCGTATGTCGACAGCCCGAAATCGCCTCGCATATACATCTCGATGTCGATATCGGACAGCACAGCCGGCTGTCCCGTCAAAGCTTCACGTTCTGGGTGGTCGAAGCTCAAGCGCTCGTTCGCAACGGCAAGGTAGGTCAGCGTCGGAAACAGGAATGCAATACGCGCCCGCGGCCTTTCCGGCCGCACGAAGAAAACGACATGCTCTTCGCTCACGCTCTTTCCCCAGCCAGATCGCAGCCTCATGGCATAACAACCACTCTTGAGGCCGCGCGGCACGGCAATGATCTTGGTCGCCTTCCAATTGCAGTCCGTCAGCGCGTCGGCATGAAACTCGATTCCCCCGAACTCGTGCGGAGCCAGGCGGAAACAATCGGTGAAGCCGTCCCAGTTCCAGCCGGTCTGGCCGCGGATGGGCCGATTGTATCCTCTGGCATTCAGCTTGTGCCGACCGACGTCGACCACGAGATCACCGATGCCGCGGTCGGTGTATCCCGCGCTCGTATCCCAGTATGCGACCAGGCTGTCCATCGCAGGAACGAGCCCGCTCCTGATCGTGTCGAGCTCGGCCGGCAGCAAAACCTGATCAAATGCACCGCACCGGTCGATCTTGCCCCAATAGAGTTCCGCAACGCAGACCCGCTTCTCCGCGTCGCGTCTACGCGAACCTGCCATCAGAAACGGAGTTGAGTCCAGGCTACCGGGCTTGCTCCGGAAGACCGCAGATTTGCGGGATTCGTAGTCCACAAGCGCGACCTTGCCTAACAGGCCGTTGTACCTGTTGCCGACACCAACCTGGTGTAAGGTCGCACGCCGTGTCTCGGCGTCGAAGGTCACGGCCACGAAATACCACATCTGCACCTGCAGCGGCACGTTGGCGGTCAGGCGCTCGATCTCTTCGCCGCGTCCGATCCAAAACTGCAGATGGCCCTTCTCGTCGATGCCGATCCCGTAGCCCTGCTTTCGATCGCCATCCCATCGGCCGATAATCGTTTGCCGCTTTCCGGATGCGGGCCAAGTCGGGTGGATGAAGGCGAACAGGGTGAAGCTGTTTGCGAATGCCAGCCGGCCCTCGGGATCATCGACCTCGAGGAACGAGCCTACCTGGGTGGATTGCGGCTCGACCCGCCACCTGCCGTTTGCGATGCACGCCACCTCCTCCTCGACGAAGCCTGGCCCTGCCGGGTTCTGGTCGCCATGGATCAGGCGAACCAGTTGCGCCTCAGCCGTATCCGTCCCCTCGGCGCTGACATGAAACTGTATGGTCTCGCCCGGCTTGACCGAGATCCTGTCCGTGTAGCCAAAAAGTCTGACCGGTGTCACCACCAACTCCTTCGTTTATGAGCCCAACGTCCGCCGCACAGGTCGGACACGCTTCATCCGTGGATCAGGATTCCAGCAAATCCTGAACGCGTCGCATGAAGACACCATGGCAGGCTTCATCCGGCGTTGCGTAGATCCTGTCCTCGACCACACGCGGCGCCACGCCCCGATGTCCGGATAGAGCGACGATGCGATAGCCTTCGAAGCGTTCCACGGCCATGATGGCGTACTTCTCCACCTGCGGACGGGTGCGGAAGTAGATCAGTAACCGTTCGAGCGCCTCACTGTGCTGCCCGTTGAGGGAGTGGCGATGCTCCTCGATGATCTCCGGTGACACCAGCGTCTTGAGATGGTCGCGGGTCATCTTGTCGTGGCGCCGCTGGTAGATGACGCTCTTGTCCTCGGCCTCGGTCGCCTCCTCGGGCAGCATCTCGCCGCCCTTCTCGGCTCGTGTCGATCGCCGCTCGCTCTTCTTCTTGTCGCGCCAGGCACGGAACTGCGCCTTGATGCCGAACAGCCCGTTACGCAGGTAGAGCACGACCAGGAGCATGATGAGCCCGATGGTCATGAAGCGAGCCGGTCCCCACGTATTCAGCACCTGGTCGAAGAACACGACGACGAGGGTGCCGACCACCGCACCTTCGGCACGTCCAACGCCGCCGATCACCAACATGGCGAGCCCGAGCAGCACAGTATCGAAGTTGAAGATCGAGAACGCCACCCCGCCGAAATTCGAGGTGTAGAATCCGCCGATGAAGCCCAGCGCCGCCGACGAGATGAGGAACACCCAGACGCGCGCCTGGCGAAAGTTGACCCCCGTAGCCTCGGCGAAGGCCTCGCGCTTTTCGGGCGCCATGCGAAGGATTCGTCCAAGCCGGCGGCCGTTGACGAACCGGTAGAGCAGCAGAGCCAGCAGCATCAGGCCGAAGCAGGCGTAATACGCCAGGAGCAGCTGACCCAACTGCGACCAGTCTTCCGGGATATAGGTCGTGGCGCCGTAAAGTCCGCCATTCGCGGACCCGAACTCCTTGGACGTCACGAAGTAGACCCGGCAGAGCTCGTTGAGGCCGAGAGTGAGAAGCGCATAATAGAATCCGTCGAGCCGCGTGGCCGGCAGCGCAATGATCCCGCCGAAGACGAGCCCCACCAGCGCGCCGATCGGCGGCAACAACCACCATGGCAATGCGAACTTGACGGCAAGCAATGCCGCGACGAACGCGGCCGTCCCGACGACGGCATAGGTCGCGAGCGAAAAGACGCCCGCAGTGCCCATGATGAGCATCCAGCACAGACTGATGGCGGAATAGATGCCGAACGTCGCTCCCGCCGTCAGCAGCGTGTTCTGCAGATCGCCGGGCGTGAACAGGGGAGCAATCGCCAGCGCAAGAAGCCCCAACATCCACCAGATGGGCCGCTTGTCGACGATCGTCTTCTCGGCGCGCAAGGTCTTGGGGTTGTATTCGCCGCGCAGGCGAAGCACACGGCGGCGTGTCGGCCAGTAGCGAAGACGATTCCACATCATTGCGCCGTGGCCCGGCCATTTGTAGTAGTAGCGCAGACGGCCGACGGGATTCAGCTTGGTCGTCGATCGACGAGTTCTTTCCCAGACCTCCTGGTGGCTGTGGAACGGAATGGTCGGGAGCTCTTCGACGTCGCGCTTGCCGCCCCAGACGAAGAGGGGATTGCGCCATTTGTGATCGCCAGCAATGGACATGACTCAGGCCTCCCTAGCCTTGTCGAGCAGCCCGGCGATGCCGCGCGGACGAACCAAGAGGATGACGATGATCACGACGAACTGGGTGATGAGAACGTAGCGTCCGCCGATCGATATCCCCGTCAGCGCCTCGTTGAGGCCGAGCACGATCGCGGCGATGACCGCGCCGCGCACGCTGCCGAGCCCGCCGCAGAGCGCGATGCTGACGCCCTTGATCATCGGCATCAGTCCGCCGAACGGCGAGATGTAGTAGGTCTGCGAGAGCAGGACGGCCGCGAGGCCCGCCAATCCGCCCGTGATGCCCATGACATAGAACGAGGTTCGCCGAACGCCGATGCCGACGATAGATGCCGCATGCGGATTCATCATCATGGCACGGATTTCGAGGCCACGGCGGCTCGACTGCATCCACCTCAGAACGACCGCCAATATCAGGACGGATGTCACCACGTTCCCGACCTTGTCCGCTGTAAAGACCACGCCCGGCAAGGACACCGACCAGTTGCCGAAGATATCCGGCAGGCTCTTCGATCGCGGTCCGAACCACCAGAGCAGGAATTGCGTGCCGACCAGATTGATCGCGAGCGTCGCGATCAGACCTCGAATGGTGAAGTTCGGCTTGTCGTGGATCGGTATGAACCCGACCGCACAGATGACCACTCCCCCGAGCGCGCCTGCGAGGATACCCGCGGCCAACACAGCAGGCCCCGATGTGGAGACATGCTGGGCAAACAGCCAGGCGCCATAGCCAGCGAATGCGAATATGAAACCGTAGGCTAGGTTGAGGAGGCCGAGGCTCGACCACGTGATCGAAATTCCGATCGCAAGCGTGCCGTAGATGCACGCAAGGACGATGGTGTTGCTGACGATGAACCAGATATCCACGTTTTACGCCTTTCGATAAACGTTCAACGCGAGGGCCGCCGAGGCCTCACCCTTGAGCTTGCCGACATGCATGCCGATGACGCGATCGACCCGTCCCTCGAGCAGTGCAACGTTCTGCTCTGCAATGATCATCGCGGCATTCCCGAGCTTGACGGCCATCAGTGCGTTGATCACGCTCTTGCCGATCTTTGGGGCCAGCCCGAGCGATGGCTCGTCGACGAGGAAGAGGGATGCATCCGTCATCAGGCCGCGGCCGATCGAGACCATGCGCCGTTCGCCGCCCGACAGGCGCCCCACGGGTATGCCCATGAGCTTCCGCAGCGGTGGAAATATCTCCAGGATGCGGAGCTTGCGCGCGGCACGATCGCGCCAGGCGGCCGCGGTGTAGGCCCCGGAATCGAGATGCTCCTCGACGGTCAGGCCATGGAAGATCTCGTCACCCTGCGGAATCAACGCCAATCCCGCGCGCACGATCTCGTGGGTGTAGCGCCCCGGCCCCTGGCTTCGCGTCCGGCCGACCTCCCTGCCGTTCAGCTTGATTGAGCCGCGCTGCCAGCCGGTAAGTCCGGCGATTGCGTAGAACAGGGTCGACTTGCCGTGGCCGTTCAGCCCGACGATGCCGATCCGCTCCCCACACTGAACGACGAGGTCGAGATCGTGGATGACGCGAACCGGCCCATAGCCGGCGGACAGTCCCTTGACGTTCAGGACCTCGCGCTGCGGCTGACGCGCCGGAGCGCCCGGCAAATGGTTGCTCACCGAGATATTCATGCGTCGGCCTCTTCGCTGAAATCCTCGAAGTAGGCGGCGTGGACCTTCGGATCGGCCATGACGTCGTCCATCAGCCCCTCGGAGATCACCTCCCCGGCGTCCATCACCAGAATGCGGTCGGCGATGGTCCCGAGGAGCTCGATGCGGTGCTCGACGATGAGGATCGCGATGTTCATTTCCTTGGCGAGGATCCGCAGCAGAGTATCGATCTCGTCGACCTCCGAATTGATCAGGCCGGCCGCCGGCTCATCCAGCAGCAGCAACGAGGGCCGGCGCATCAACAGGCAGGCCAGCAGCAACTTGCGCCGGTTGAAGGTCTCGAGCTGCGTCGCCGGCATATCGTCACTGATCTTCAGACCGACGAGATCGGCCCCATATTCAGCATCGAACCTGGTGAGAAACGGACGATGAGCCTGACGCGCCGCCTTGAACGTCTCGCCGACGGTCAGCTCCTCAGGGACGACTGGCGTCTGGAACGTGCGGCCGATCCCCAGGCGCGAGCGGGAATACAGCGGCAAGCCCGTAACATTCTCGCCCTTGAACCACACCGAGCCGCTCTTTGGCTGCATACGGCCAGACAGGATTTCGAACAGACTGGTCTTGCCCGCTCCGTTCGGTCCGATGATGCCGAGCACTTCCCCGGCCTCGACATGCAGGTTGATATCGCGGAGGATCTCGCGACCGCCGAGATCGAGCGAGATGCCGCTGCAGGAGAACAGGACGGGCTTTCCGCCCTGTTCAGCCGCACCGTTTCGGGAGATTTGCCTGAGCATCAGCTCCACCACGGCGCAGAGATCAGCTTCGTTTCCGAGACCGGACCGGGATAGACGATCTTGTGCTCGCCACCCTGGATCTGGACATAGAGCTGCGCGACGCCGGACTCGAGCTTGCGCGCCTGCAATTCGTCGCCGCCATTGTCCGGGAAATGGAGCGCTTCCTGATATGGGTTGCCCATATCAACGTAGCCGCAGACGCCGCGCTGCGGGTTGGCCCGGATCCAGTCGCAGACCTCCCTAAACTTCCGGGGATCGCCAACCGCTTCCCAGGCCTTCTTGAGGTAGTGGGTCTGATCGTAGGCAATGCCGGTATAGGCGAGCCCCGCAATGCCGGGGAAACGCTTCTTGTACTTCTGCCTGTAGGCGAGCCCCCTCTCGTCACCATAGATGCCCATGGTGGTGCCCCAGACGAAGCCGTTCGCCGCCGACCCGGCAAGCTCGAGGAATTCCGGCTGCGAGGGTCCATACTGGAGATAGACGAGCGAATCGCGCACCGGACTTGCCACGAACTGCTTGCAGAACGCGGCGTATTCAGCGGCCACCCAATGGTCCACCATGATCGCGGCGGCATCGACCTCCTTCATCTCGCGAATGACCGGTGCCCAGTCCTGCACGGGATACTGGATATCGGTGATGCGGGCGACCTCGAACTTGCCGCGCCGCTTGATCGCTTCCTGGGCCGCACGCGATATCGTTTGGCAGTAACCGATCTGTTCCTGAATGATATGAACCTTGCGGTTCTTCGGCTTCCAGACGCCCCCCTGCTCCTGGTCTTCCAGCCAGAGAGCATAGCTCCATCCGTAGTTCACCTCGGACGGACAGAACTGGAAGATGTGGCTGTATTTATCCGGCTGTTCCTTGACGGCAGAGGTGCCGGCGCGTTGCGCGTTGCCGTTGATGTACGGACATTTGTACTTCACCGTCGCGTCCATCGCCGGCAGCGGGACGAGCGTAAACGCAAAGGAGATCGCGTCGACCTTAGCATCAACGCAGGCGGCCAGCGCCTGCTTGGAGGATTCCGGCGAGAGAACGTTCATGTCCGTTGTGAACAGCTTCAGCGGCCTGCCGAGGATGCCGCCTGCGGCATTGATCTCCTCCATCGCGAGCGTCGTCCCGTTCAGAAAGTCCTGATGATCCGCGACACCCGCTGCAGCCGTCTGGCAGTAGGGAACGCCGAGAACGATCGGCTGCGCGGCAAGCGCCGTCCGGCCAACAAACGGTGCGGCCATGGCGGCGCCGATGCCCGCGGTCACTGAACGCCTGGTGAGTTTGGAAACCATCCGAGCAACCTCTCCTGCAATCGCGCGCGGGTCCTCGGCATCGCGACCGAGACCGAGCCGGATTTCTGTTAGGGCTAAGACGATGCTCTCGGGCACCGTCGGGTGATTAGCGGCCTCGATCACTGACAAGGTTTCGGCCGAACCGCATGGATCAGAGCCTGGGTTTTCTGCCGATTTTCAGCAATACGTCAGCTGACCGATTTTGAAGCCTGATCTGGACGGCCCCGATGTAATCCAGACCGACGCTGCGGGTGCTAACAGGGCGCAGGGTGACGACTTGGGCAGCAAGCCACGCCCAGATTTTCATCAGCCGATGGCGCTGAGGTCCTCTTGGGTCAGAATTGCTGGCCCTGAACGAGGTGAAGTGTGACACTCTTTTGACTAAAGGGGTGACCGCCTCTAACATGCAATTGCAGCTTTCAGCTCGGCGTCTCGGCTCGATCCCGGCCGATCGAGATCAGCAGAGCGAATGGCCACTGTCGTGATGTGGCAGCTCGCATTGTTTGGCGCGGTCCTTGCTCCGCTGAGGATGCGGAGCACACCGCAAGCCGCCGGTCTAACGGATCGTTAGCGGCCAAGAAGAAGATTCGATCACGAACGGTTGGCAAGATCTTTCACGAGCTGGAGGCTCACAGTGAAATCGGCAGCGATCGACCATATGATGTCGGCTACGGTGCGGCTCGATACACCGGCGGCAGCCCTGAATGATCAGATCATCGATCAAGCAACGCAGGTGACGCGCCTGTTGCGCGAGTTCGTGAGGAGCGAGGCGATCGCCCTGGTCGCAATGGATCCGATCTCCCGAACCCATCGCACTCTGGCCGCCGACGGATACACGGACAGAACGATGTCATACGTGCTCGACGGATTCCCTAACTCCTGCCCCGCCTACGTCATCGCGCGCGAGAAGGACACGCACTCGATGCGCTGGCGAGACTACAAGCGTGACTGGAATCTCAGTCTGCCGGATACATTCACCGCTCAAGAATACCTGATGCCGGATGGCTTCAGGGAAGGCTCGACGATGTGCCTGCGTGTCGCCGATGGCCGCTACATTGGAGCCATCCACATGAGCTGGTCCAAGGAGGCGCACGCCAAGGACGAGCACCGCGAGATGACCGAGCGCTTCCGCCCGATTCTGCTGAACATCTGCGATCAGCTCAGGACACCACAGCTGTTGGCCGATGAGCTGGCGCCGGGCGCCTATGCCATCGCGGTCTCCCCGAACGGGTTTGCATTTCACCTGCCCAACCGTAGTCCGGGACCGTATCTCGGCGAGGGCGGAGAGCTTCGCCGGCTCGTGCTGGAGAAGGCGAAGTCCCCCAGCGCTCAACGCTTCGTCTGGCCGGACGAGGCCGGCCGCTGTCACCAGGTCACGATTACACCCTGCCGCGGAAACATCCTCCTGATCACGGAGCAATGCATTCGCTGGCCGTATAATCTCTCGCACCGAGAGATTCAGATCCTGCATCTCGTGACCAGTGGCGCTTCAAATCCCAACATCGCCGAGCAACTCTTCGTGTCGCCCCGCACGATCTCCACGCACATCGAGCATATCCTCGCAAAGATGAACTGCGACTCGCGCACGCGCCTGGCGGCGCTTGCGGTTTCCGAAGGACTGCTGTTGGCGGAGTCCCCTTCCCGACGGTCGCGGAACTTCGCTGGCCATTGATCGGCCGCAACTGTTTCAGCCGGATGGCGCGCCTTGCGCGGGCGCATCCTTCAGAAGCACCACGAGACCCGCGGCGATGAGGCAGGCAAGGCCGACGCCGATGAATCCGACCGCATAGGCTGCGAGGTCGATGGCGCCGATCCCGGCAGAGGCGATAGCGCCTCCTGCCAGGTGCATCACCGTCATCCAGCCCATCGCTCTGCCGACGCGGCGCGTGCCTAGATTTCCGGACATCAGCCGGACCAGCGCGGGGTACGTCAGTGCTGCATCAAGCCCATACAGCGCGCCGAACCGGGCCAATTCGACGACGCTGAAGCCGGTGAACGGAAGCCACAACAAGAGGAGCGCGCGGATGACGAAGTAGAGCGCTACAAGCGCTCGCGCGGGACAACGGTCCGCGAGATACCCGCTCACCACACTCCCTATCGCGCCGCCGAGCACGACCATCACCATGATATCGGCACTCGATGCGAGGCCGAAACCCGCGCCCATGCAGAGCATACCGAGCTGGCCATCGATCAGGCCGGATGTCGACCCGCCGCAGATGCAGAAGATCGTGGCAAGGACCCAGAACTGCCAGGTCTTGTCTTTTGGGCGCGATGACCCGTGCCGGTTGGACTTGGGCTCTCGCGTGGAGGCTCCTCGCCGGGATTGAGGGACAAGGGCAACGGCGAAGCCCGTGGCGAGCACGCCGACGGCAGCGGCCTGGAACACGAAGCACCAACCAAGCGCGTTGGCCGCGCGCGATGCCAGCAGCAGTGCCGCCGCCGATCCCAGCGGCTGCATCGACGCCAGGAGCCCGAAGCGTGTCCCGCAATGCGCCGCGCCGTCACGGCTGCCAACCACCGCGCCCAGAAGGGAGGCGCTCAAAGAGCCACTGAAGCCGACGCCCAGCCCCCAGGCCACAGTGAGATGCCATGGCGACGCCGCGTGCGTCGTCGATGCAAGCGATAGCGCAAGGAGAGCCAGACTGGCGACCAACGGCGCGCGAATGCCCCAGCGTTCGAGGCTGTACGCCGCGAGCGGCGATGCGCACGCGGAAGCTACGATGCCGAGCGTGATCGGCAAGGACACATCGGAGGGCTGCAAGCCCAGATCCTGCTGGACGGTGACGGCCAGCAACGCAGGGAGCACGCGTGCGGCCGAGCCTGCAAAGATCGCGAAAGCGACGATCGCAGAGGCCATCGACCTGGAGCACGTTGTCCTTGCAGCGGAGGAGGAACGACCGGCCCACGATGCCGGTCGGACGAGCGGGAACGCGACGGATCCGTTGGCGAGCCGCGCCCTACTCGGCGGCCTGCGCATGATAGCTCGCGGCGTTCCTGTCGGGCGCGAGATCGATGCCAGGATTGCGATCGAAGAAGCCGCTGGGCATCAGCTTGAAGCCGGTGAAGATGCACGGTTGAACGGGAAAGTCCTCAGGGCGGACCTGATGGTGCAGACCGAAGACGTGCCAGAGCACGATATCGGTGTTCTCGATATTCCGGTTCTTCCTGACGAAATCGGATACACCTCCCGTCCCATCCGAGTGGTTCATGTGTTCGCCAGCCGGATATCGCTCTTCGGGATCGAAGGCCGTCACCCAGAGCTGGTTCTTGATGAAGGTCGACCGTCTGCCCGACGGCGACTCCGGATGGATGAATGGTGTCACGGGATGACTGGCCTCGAGCTTGTACCCTGTCGGCGCGCCAACCCAGTTCTTGCGATTGGGGTTGATAATCTTCCAGGCCCGATGCGTCGCCGGGTTCACTTGGCGGCACCCGCCAAGCTCGGTCTTCAGAACCGTTTCCTCCTCGTAGAAACCGTTGCCATAGGCATTGTCCGGTCCCCATGGATCGGCCTTCGTGTTGAGCTCGACGACACTGTTGTCGTCACCGTCGATATTCATGTCGAGGCGCGCGCAGAAAATGTGCTGGTGAATGTGACCGACGACGCCGGGGGCTACCTCCCTGCCGTATTTGCCGGGGTGGCCCGGGTGGCACGCGGCCGTATTGATGATACCAGTCGCCTTGAGCTCGAACTGGATCGATCCGTCTGTATGGAAGTACCAGAACAGCCCATATTCGTAGTTGGCGACCGTCGCAATGCAGGAGATCACCAGCCTCCGGGCACGCCGCGACTCAACATTGTTAGAGCGGAAGTCCCAATGCTTCCACAGAAGGCCGGCATCCTCCTCATGGATGCAGATCGCGTTTTCGATGGTGACGACGTTGCCGTCCATCGTTGCGAGATGTGCATCGAGATAGGCGATGGCGCCGAGGCAATCGCAGCCGAGCTTCAGCGAGTTGGCGAGCTTACCTATGCCGTACTCGCCGATGTCGAAGACGTTCTTCCGGAAGTGTCCCTTGTCTGTGGTGCCGTACGGGACGACCATTTCCACCAACGATGCGCGGTGCGCGATCGGCCGCCCGTCGTAGCTGATATCATGCAGTGTTAAGCCCTCGCGCGAATTGAAACCGACGAGCACCGACCAGCGATCCCATTCCAGCCGATGTCCGTCGAGCCTGAACGAAACGCCCTCGGGCTGTATGATATTGAGCGGCCTGTAGGGGGCGCGCGGGTTCTTGATGAACTCCGCCTCGTAATTCACCTCTGCCTGGGGAATCGGGATGATCTCATGGTCGTCGACGCGGATGATCTCGTAGGTCTTGATGTCGACGACCGCGTTTAGGCCGCCGATCGGGTGCGCATAAAGGTTGTCGTTCTCTCGAAGACGCAGCCAGGCAAAGACGTGCGCGAGATATCGCCCCTCTTCGCCCGGAATGTCGAAATTGCCGGCCGACCACGGATCGATGCAGACGAGCGACATGTCCTCGATGCCGCGCTTCTTGCAGGCGGCAATGAACTCGGGAGCCGCGCGGACGGCGTCTTCGATGGCCGTGAACTGCTCGAGTTGGATCATCGGCTTGGCCGATGGAAAATATCTGGAGGTGAGGATTTTCTGCTCGGTCAGGGAAACAGTTAGCCGCCAGATCCCGTCCTGTCTGACCTGAAACAGATTGACCCGTGCAGTTCTGTCGATCGGATCTCCGGAGCTGTACCTACGAACAGCTGCCTTTTCCGGCTCTAGAAGCTCGATCGTCTCAAAGAGAAAGTCGGCACCGTATTGTGGATCCTTGCGGACGATCTCGACGATGCCGTGAATCTCGGCAGCGGTCAGGGGATCAAGAGGATGCTTCACGCTATCCTGCGATCGGATATCCGACGAGCAGGTGCAGGACGATGGAGCAGCGACCGTATCCATTCTTTATCTCCTTTGGTTGCCGACGGACCGGGCGGAGCGCAATCCGGAGATCGCAGATCCGCCTCGTCAGCAACGTCAAGCCACGTCAGCACCACAGCTGGATGCAACCTGCCTGCTCGCTTGCCGAGCGAAGGACGGCGTGCCGTTCGCGACTAGCCGTTCGCGGAGCTTCCACTGCGCGTAGTTATCCGACAATACGTCAGTTGACCGATTCTGCAGGTTCTGCCGTGCTGCTGACCGCATGGACCGGCAACTTGCCGTCAGGAGGCCATGTAAGCGCCGGACTCCTCCGGAGGTCGTGATTCCGTGAGCGAAGAGCAAAACCGTTTGGTGTAGGCCTGGATAAATTTCCGGCCAAATTTCGTACCTTTGACGCCGCTGAGCTTCCTCGCGCGTAGCGCTGCGTCTCTTCCGATCGCCTCAGCACGGTCTATGAAGCCGCAGCTTCAGCCGTCGATCGAAGTTCCGGCCCAAGTGATCGAACGCGCGGTTCTCGAGAATAGTTCCGTAGAAATCACTTTGTTGGACGACGGACAGATTGCCTCCGCTGCCATGAGACCGGCATCTGATTGGCTTTCGGCAAGGACGAGCGGCTCATTGACCACCTAGTGGACGCGTTCGTAGCCAGCCATAACCCCCATAAGGAAGAGGCGAAAGGAAGCGGAGCTGAGAACATTGCTCGGTCGCCTTTCACAAATCCGTCGAAGCGGTTGAGCGCACGACCCGGCTTCTCGGAGGTAAGGCCAAATAGGACGCAGAATTGCTACCTAGGATGCAGTGCTCAGGGGTTGGCCGTGTCTTTTCTTGCTGCCTCTCTTAAAATCTGCGTCACTGTCAAGAAATGCTTCAAGCATGAACGGTATCAGCTCAGCTACTTCCTCCTTGTTGCCGTAGGTCTCAGCGTAGAAAACAGCATACTCGCGCAGCCGCTTCGCCAAGCCAGGCGCAAGCACAACCATCATCTTCACCGGGGTCCGATCAGGCAGCTTCGCAAGCTTCATCCTCACCTGTCCTTCGCCGCGGTGTGAATGTCCTGGTACGGCTTCAGCACGAGATCCTTCGAAACAATCACCCGCAGCGGCCACCCCGGCCGCACCGTGATCGTCGGCTGCACGTCTAGCTCCCGTTCCACTAGGCGCTGTCCCGCCCGATTAGTCGTTTGCTGCGTGCTCTCCCGCAATGCTTTCACGAGATCGCTCTCGTCATTGCCAATCGAAAGCTGTGTCCCGACCCCAATCAAGGTTGCCAGCGCCGCGCCCTTGAGCAACTGCCAGGTGTGGAAGTCCACCTCGTCCTCGAGGCCGGCGTAGCCTGCGACATCTGTCGCCGGAAGGTTCTCGATCACGATCGAATTTCCGTTCGGCAAGATCAGTCGCGACCAGACGACAAGCGCCCTCATCTGCCCAAAGGCAACAACGCTATCGTATTTCCCCATGATCCTGGTCCCCTGCGGGATCAAGAGGTGCTCACCAGTCACCGTATCGTAGACGTTCTCAGTGACTTGGCCGATGGTCGCCCCGGGCAAGTCCGAATTCAGCCCCGTAACAAGGCTCGCCGGAATGATCGACCCAGCCATCACGGCATAAGTAGACGGTGCCGGTTTGAGGGCATGAAGATTGGTAGTCTCCGTATCGGCTTTCGCTGCCGCGAAGGCGAGCTTTCGTGCCTGCGAGGAGGGAACGATTTCGCTGGATCGGTCAACCATTGCCTGCGCCGCCTTGGCGAGTTCCGCAGCCGATGGCCCGCTGTCGGGGGTTGATGGCCGAAATGCAGATCGCGAAGCAACCGGCGCATCGGTCGTGCTCGTGCTGGCCTGCTTGCGCTTCTCCTGCTTTTCCGACAGACGAAAGAACAAGCCCGACTCCTTTGCCTGTTGGGCGACGCGAGTTTGCCGGATGCGTTCAGCCCGTTCAGCGTCTTCCTCCGGGTTGGTCCGGAAGCCCGTATCCGACGCCACACCCGCCTTCTTCTCATTCTCCGCAAAGGCCCGGCCGATGTCCCCCGGCGACGGTGGTCCAAGCCGCGGCGTCGAAGGCGGTAACTCCTCATAGGATTTTGGCAGCTTGCTCAACCCTTCGGCGGTCTGCTTGCGGTCGGTATTGTAAAGCTCTGTCCGCACCGGCTGCTTGAAGGGGTGCGGTCGGAGCGCAATGAGCGTCGCGCCAGCAATGAACAGCGCGGCGGTCGCGCAGCCGACCATGAGGGCGCGCCGGTTGAGACGCCGAACCGGCCGTGGACGCGCTCGCAGTTGCAGCGGCTCTGGATCCTGATCCAATCCCGTCGTCATGAGGCGCTCCCGCTGCTGAAGGCCTGCGACACTGGTCGGGCGTCGATACGAATGATCCGGACGACGCGCTGTGGATTTTCGCCAAGACGGAGCTCCGCAGCACCGAACATCCGATCGACGATGTAGTAGGAACCACGAACCCGGTAATTGACGAGGTTTGGGCGCCCATCGGCGCCGGCAACGAACAAGGGCGGCGCCTCCCCTTGTGAGAGACCGGATGGCATCTGGATATAGACCTTGCGACCATCGTCAAACGCACGCACCGGCCGCCACGGCGGATCGTCTCCTTCAATGCGATAACGAAAGTTCAGGCTGTCGAGCCGCACGCCGCGGTCGGCGATACGCTCCTCGCTCTCCTGGGCAGCGACGTTTTGCTTGTGGAGGGCAACAAGCGTATCCGTCGGATAAGTCCAGGAAATCGACGCCATGTAGGTCTGCTTGGTCGAGACGAGCTCGAGGTGATAGGCCCGTCGGTCGGTCAGGACCACGAGGTTGGTCTGAATATCCGGCAATGTCGGCTTGACCAGGATGTGCACGCGCCGGGAATTCCCCTGCCCGCTCGAGGTATCGCCAACCACCCAGCGAACCGTATCTCCGGTCGAGACGTCGACCAGTTCCTCGCCCGGCTGAAGCCCGATGGTCGAGACCTTTTCTGGGCTTGCATAGAGCCGGTAGAGCGCACCTTCCGTCCACGGATAGACCTGGATGGCGTTGATGTATCCGGCACGCGTCGGCTCCATTCTCGCCGCCTTGTTGGCCTTGGCGATCGCCTGCTCCGGCGGTAGCTTTTCTTCCTTGCCGCCCTTAGGCGGAACGGGTTTCAACTGGCCCGGCAGCGGCAGAACCTTTGGCGTTTCGACGACTTGTACCGGCGCCGGCGGATCGGTCTCTGGAACGGCCTTCTCAAAGGACATTTCATCATACGGCGCTTCGAGGTTGAGCTTGGTGGCGCATCCGGCAAGCGCAAGCGACAAGGCAAGGACGCTGGCCGACGCGAGCCTGGTGAGAGCGGCAGAGTTCATTTGGCGTCTCCAATGAGGTCGCGCGACCAGTTGAGGGAATGAACGTAGAGGCCGAGCGGATTCTTCCGTAGCGTGTCCGCATCTGCGGGCGGCTTGAGGACCGTGGTAACGAGACCCGTGAAGCGTTCGGTCTTTGCGACCGCGCCGTTCTCGTAGGCGTTTTCCTTCCAGCGGATCTCGAAGCTGTCGCCGGACGCGCGCACCACGGATGTGACTTCGGCGGTCACCGTCTTCGACCCGATCTTTGTGAACGGATCGGTTTCCCGCGCGTAGTCGTTCAACGCCTGCGCGCCGCGGTCGGTGACGAAGTCGTAGGCATGCAGCCAGTTGGCCCGGACGATGACCGGATCGATCGACAGCGACCGTACGTTCTCGATGAACCGCGCAAGGAAATGCGCGATCTGCGCGTCTGATGGCTGGTAGGCTTCGAGTGCCGGTCCAACGGCGCGGACTTCACCGAGCCGATCGACCTCGACCACGTAGGGCACGACACCCGAGCGCGCGATCTGCGTAAAGATCGTCACACCAAGGACACTGGACAGCCCGATGGCTGCCAGCGCCGCCAGCCGCCAGTTGCTTGCCTGGACACGGGCGGAGCCGAGCCGCTCGTCCCAGACCTGAGCTGCCTTCTGATAGGGAGTGACGGGCTTTGGCGTCTCGCCATAGCGGACCGACACGCGCTGAAAGGGGTGAGATGCCATGGCTTACTCCTCCGCCAGTTTTGGACCCGACGAATGACCGCCCTTGTCACCTTCCTTCAGGGTATGAGCGGCCACCTGTGCCGCTTCTCTCGCATGTCCGCGCCCCGGCGAGCCGGTCGCTTGACTTGCGCCTGGGGCGGCCGCACTGCTCGTTTTGCCGCCCGCGCTTGCACCCGCGGCCTGCCCCACCGATAAGGCGCCGCCCGACGTGCCAGCAGCCGAGGACGCACCCGCGAGTGATGCTGCAGAGCGGACGGCGGCCATTGAACCGCCCGCCGCAGCGCGCAGGCCACCCATGGCCACCGCTCCGCCGCCGATCACGACGGCCGCTGCGCCCGCCACCGATCCGGCGGCGGCTCCAGCGCCAAGCTGAGGCGCCCCGGAAACCAGTCCTGCTGCGATCCCCGGACCAAAGATGCCGAGGCCGAACAGCGAGAGCGCCGCAAGCAGCAGGCTCATGGCCGACGCAATGTCGATCGGCCGCGTCAACGTTCCCGCAAGCTGACCGAAGATGGTGGAGCCGATGCCGATGATGATCGCGAGCACCATCACCTTCACGCCCGACGCGACGACGTTACCGAGCGTCTTCTCGGCTAAGAACGCAGTCTTCCCCCACAAGGCGAACGGCACCAGGATGAAGCTTGCCAGCGTCGTCAGCTTGAACTCAATCAGCGTGACGAAGAGCTGCACCGAGAGGATGAAGAACGCGAGCACGATCAGGATCCAGCAGAACAGCAGGATCAGGATCGTCGGCAGGTTGGTCAGGACGTCGAAGCCCGAGAATTGGCCGGTCTCCTCCAGCAGAGGATGGGCCGCTGTGAACCCGGCAGCGGCGACAAAGCCCGGCCGCGCCAAGTCGGCAGCGCTTAAGCTGCCGCCGGAGGCCTTAAGCCCGATGCCGGAGAACGACGCAAAGACGATATCCGCGAGGCTCTTGAAGTTGGCGATGATAAACGCAAACGCGCCGACATAGAGCACCTTCTTCGCCAACGTGACGAGGATATGGTCATCACCGCGCATGCTCCAGGCCAGCCCCGCAAGCGTCACGTCGATGCCGATCAGGGTCGCACTGAGGAACGAGACTTCACCGGACAGAAGACCAAACCCAGAATCGATGTAGCGCGAGAAGGTCTCGGTAAAGCGGTCGATCACGGAAAGATCAGCCATGGTGCCCTCGCCTACTTGCCGCCAGCATAGGCATGGCCGTCGCCGATGAAGCGGATGAACCGTTCCTTCGCGGCAGCCGCCGATGCCTGCTGCTCGGCGGCTCGCAAGGTGTCGGCGCGCGCTTGCGTTGCCATCAATGCCTGGGCCTGCAGCGACTGCTTGATCTGCAAGGCGAGAAGTTCATTGCCCGACTGCTGCGCCTGCAGGGAGCCGACTGCAGCAGACGACCTGGCCATCAGCGTTCGCAGCGTCTGCCCATCCTGGTCGAGCGTACTGACGATGGCCGATTGAACGGTGAGCGACTGCTTCAGCCCGTCGTAGCTATTGTCCCAACGCATTGTGGCGTCCTGCACCATCTTGTCGGACGAGACGGCGGCCGCGTACTGGCGGGGATAGAGCCGCTGGAAGTCCTGCTGCGTCGCCTGAACATCGAAGGAGATGTTCTTTGCCTGGTTGATCAGGCCGTTCATCTGATTGATCGTCGATGTCAGCTGACCCACGACGCTCGTGGGCAGGCTTGCGAGATGCTTGGCCTGATTGAGCAGCGACTGCGCCTGGTTTTCGAGGCTCCTGACCTGATTGTTGATCTGCTCGAGCGCGCGCGCGGCGGTCAGGAGATTCTGGCCGTAGTTCGAAGGATCGAACACGATATCGAACGCCCCGAGCCGTCGCGACCCGTTCACGGCGATGACAAACGATAGTATTGTTGTTACGATAATTCTTGAGGTTGTACCCGTGAACACGCGGCCGATACTTTCGAGCATGGAAGACTCCAGGGATCAAGTTGAGGTCAGGCCCTGTGGGCCTGTTCGAAGCTGCTGATCAGGTTGGCGGCCCAGTGCAGACCGCGTTCGGCGAGGTAACGCTCGGCGAAATGGTGAGGCCCGGTGCGGGCCAGGACCGCATCAATGGCGCGCTGATCCTCCGGCGAGGACGCTCCCACAAGCGCGAGCGCGACCGGACCAAGGCCGAGCTCAAACAGGCGGTTGCCGGCACGCGACTGCAGATAGTAGTCGCGCTTGGGAAAAGCTTCTCCGATCAGGCGCACCTGCGTGTCGTTCAGGCCGAAGCGCCGATAGGTCTCGATCTGGGTCGGCTCAAGGGCACGGGGGTTGGGCAGGAAAATCCTGGTCAAACAGGATTCGATGATCGCGGGCGCAATCTCGCTGTCGGCGATGTCGGCGAGCGACTGCGTGGCAAAGATCACTGCCACGTTCTTCTTGCGCAGCGTCTTCAGCCATTCGCGAATCCGGTTCGCAAACAGCGGGTCGTCGAGAAACACCCAGGCTTCATCCAGCACCAGCAATGTCGGTCGGCCATCAAAGCGGCCTTCGAGGGTGTGAAAGAGATAGGTCAGTACCGGCGCCACCAGGCCCGGCAATGCCATCAGTTCCTCCATCTCGAAGGTCAGCACGTCCGCCCCCGAAAGCCGGTCCGCGTCTGCATCGAGGAAACGACCGTAAGGTCCCTCGAGCGTGTAAGGCTGCAGCGCCTGCCGCAACGCGTCGCGGGCAAGCAGCGCCACAAGCCCGGTCATGGTCCGCTGCGGGACGGGCGCCGAACCGAGGCTCTTGAGCGCCGACCAGAGCGTCTCCTTGACATCCGGCGTCACGGTGACGCGCTCATGAGCTAGCACGCCGCAAAGCCAGTCGAGCGCCCAGAGCCTTGCCCCCTCCTCCGCGACATCCTTGAGCGGCTGAAACGCGATGCCGCCCCTGGCACCCAGCTCATACCAGGCCCCCGACAACGCAAGCGTGGTGGCACGTGCGGACCTGCCCTTGTCAAAGGTAATCAGTTGTGCATTCGGATAGCGTCGGAACTGCAGCGCGAGCATCGACAACAAAACGGACTTGCCCGCCCCTGTCGGACCCACAACGATGGTATGCCCGACGTCGCCAGCGTAGAGCGACAGCCGGAACGGGGTCGCGCCCTTGGTTTTCGCAACCAGAAGCGGCGGTCCATCAAGGTGCTCGCAGCGCTCCGGTCCGGCCCATACCGCCGACAATGGGCACATGTGGGCCAAGTTCAGCGTGTGAACGATGGGCTGGCGGATGTTGGCATAGGCTTGCCCAGGCAGCCCGCCGAGCCAAGCCTCCACCGCATTGACGCTCTCGCGGATGGCTGTGAACCCGCGGCTGTTGATCACCCGCTCGACCGCGCGGATCTTCTCGTCCGCCTGATGGGAGTCCTCGTCACTGACGGTGACTGTCGTCGTGATGTAGCCGAAGGCAACCAGGTCGTCACCGAGCTCGGAGAGCGCCGCGTCCGCATCAACTGCCTTGTTGCTGGCGTCGGTGTCGAGCAGCGCCGCCTGCTCGTTGAACATCACTTCCTTCAGGATCGCGGCAAGCGACTTTCGCTTGGCAAACCATTGCCGGCGGTAACGCGACAGCGTGGCGTTCGCCTGGGTGCGCTCGAGCGGAATGAAGCGGGTTGCCCAGCGATAGGCGACGCCGAGCCGGTTCAGTTCATCAAGCAGGCCCGGAAAGGTGACGTGCGGAAACCCCAGCACAGTCAGCGCGCGAAGATGGCTGCGCCCGATCGCAGGCGACAATCCGCCGGTCAGCGGCTCGTCGCTCAGGAAGCAGTCGAGATAGACCGGAATCTCGGGAACGCCGACCGGATGGCGCTTGGTCGAGATACAGCCATGAAGATAGGTGAGCGTCTCCGCATCGTTGAGCGGCCAGATTTCCGGCAGGACCGACGAGAGCAGATCGATCGCGCGGTCGGTTTCCTGGACGAAGCGCTCGAGATGGTCCCGGTAGCCCTGCTCGCTTCTCTCGGGATGCCCGCCCTCGATCTCCGCGTCGCGGATGTCGATTTTCGCCAGATTCTCGGCTTGATCGACCTCCGCGATCGATTGATGTCGCCGACCTCGCCTTGCTGTTCGTTTCCTGCTCCTCGGACGCTCCAGGAACAAGCCCTCGAAGCGCGAGACCCTCTCCGGCGGCGGCAAGTACATTAAGGTCAGATGCAGCACACTTTCAAAGTGCTGCCCGCCGGGGCGTGACGGATCCTCCCACGTCGCCCCGGCGGCGCCTGCGAACGCAGCACGGCGCTCCTCATCAACCAGCCAGGATACCGAATCCGGAAACTCCGATCGCGGATATTCGCCAGCCGGGATGCGCGTCGCATCAAAGAAGAGCGCCCAGCCCGAGCCGAAACGCTTCAGAACGTTGTTGACCCGTGACGCGACGCTCATCAGTTCGGCCTCGGTCGCGCTGTCGAGGTCCGGTCCGCGGTAGCGGATCGTCCGCTGGAAGCTGCCATCCTTGTTGAGGATGACGCCTGGAGCGACCAGGCATACCCATGGCAGCCAATCAGCCAGCCGATACGCGTTGCTGCGAAATTCTCTCAGGTTCAGCATGCGAGCCGCCCCTTGTGCTTAGTGTGCCGGATGGCGACCTCGACAAAGGCTGGATCGCGCTTGGCGAGCCAAACGGCCATGCTGTGTCCGACGACCCAGAGCACGAGGCCGGCCAACCAAAGCCGCAAGCCGAGCGCCAGCACGGCGGACAGGGTCCCGATCAGGATGGCCGCGGCGCGTGGCGCCCCGCCAATCAGGATGGGTTCAGTCAATGAGCGGTGGAGCACGAGTTCGAAACCTTCCGCGCGCATCAGATCAGTGCTCCACCACCGAACGAGAAGAACGAGAGAAAGAAGGAACTCGCAGCAAAGGCGATCGAGAGGCCGAACACGACCTGGACCATCTTGCGGAATCCGCCGGACGTGTCGCCGAAGGCCAGCGAGATGCCTGTCACGGTGATGATGATGACCGCGACGATCTTGGCGACGGGCCCTTGGACGGATTCCAGCACGCGCTCGAGTGGCGCTTCCCACGGCATGCCTGAACCGGCGGCATGTGCCGCCGAGACGCTGAGAAGCACACATGCCGAGGCCGCGCTAAGCTCGACCAGGGGAAACATGCGGATCGAACGATAGCGGCAAAGATGCGCACGCATCTTGAGATGCAGTCGAATGGACATATTGCGGGCTCCTTGGGATCAGGGACGGTGGAGGACGTTTGGAAATCCGGGCGGGGTCTCAAGCAGGTAGTCGCCTGCCGGATTGAGGCCCCTGAGCTCGACGACAGTCTCGATGCGCCGTGCGGGACCCCGCCCCTTGATGAAGACGATGAGGTCGATCGCCTCGGCGATGAGCCGACGCGGCACGGTTGCGACCGCTTCCTGGATCAGTTGTTCGATCCGGTAGAGCGCAGCGCGGGCAGAGTTGGCATGAACCGTGGCAATTCCACCGGGGTGACCGGTATTCCAGGCCTTCAGCATGTCGAGCGCCTCGGCGCCCCTGACTTCGCCGACGATGATTCGATCGGGACGCAAGCGAAGCGTCGAGCGGACAAGATCAGCCAGGCTCGCCACGCCCGCCTTGGTCCGGAGCGTCACGGCATCCTTTGCACCGCAGCGCAGCTCGCGGGTGTCCTCGATAATGACCACCCGCTCCTCAAGGCCGGCGATTTCCGCAAGAAGCGCGTTGGCGAGCGTCGTCTTGCCCGAGCCGGTGCCGCCGGCGATCAGAATGCTGCGCGCCTCGATGACTGCGGTGGTCAGCACCTTTGCCATCAGCGGCGAGGCAATCTGAGCCCTGACGTAGTCGGAAAGGCGGAATGTGGTCGTTGCCGGCTTGCGGATCGAAAAGCATGGCGCCAGCGAAACCGGTGGCAAGATGCCCTCAAAGCGTTCGCCGGTTTCGGGGAGCTCCGCCGAGATGATCGGAGACGAACCGCTCGCTTCCGCGCGCACGTGGCTCGCAACCAGCCGAATGATCCGCTCCGACTCCTGCGGCGTCAGGACAACGCCGGTGTCGGCGCGACCCGTGCCGTGGCGGTCAAGCCAGAGCTTTCCATCGGGATTGACCATGACCTCGACCACGTCAGCTTCCTCGAGGGCGAGCGCGATTGCGGGGCCCATCGCGGTCCGCAACATGCTGCGACGGCGTTCACGGGTCTCTGGCGAGAGGAGATCAGACATTGCCGACCTCCTCTCGCCCTGCCGGAGAATGCTCCGGCGGCTCGCCCGTGGCGCTCGGCGCACGGGATCCGATATCGCGAGCTTGGGCTCCGCCCGGAGGGGCTTCCTCCTCCAGGTTGCGCATGAAGAGATCCGGCTTCGCGGCGCTGACCCGATCCATGACGTCGGCAACAAGCCGGCCGCCCGCAGCCACGCGTTTGCCGACCTGCGCGACAAACATCTCGAACCGCTCGCGTCCGAGCGCCCGCGCGGCGTCCTGATCGCTCGAAGGCAGCGGCGGCGTGATCGTCAGGTAGTAGCGGATGAAGAGCGCAATGGTTTCCGCCAGGACGCCGAGATCGCGGTCGGCCCGTTCCATCTGCCGGCTCATCCGGTCGAACCTCCGGATCAGCGCCGCATCGCCACTGGTGTCCCGCTCAGGGTTGAGAAAGCGATCCAGCGCGGCATTCACGATCGCCGATTTGTTGGATCCCGGGCGCTTGGCGGCGAGCTCAAGCCGCTGCGCGACGCTTTCGGAAACATACGCTGACAGTTTCGGTTTCATTGCCAGAACTCTTCAGAAGGAAGGGAGGAGATCGTCGTCATCGCGGGTGACCGCATGTGCGCGGCGGACGGCGCTCGATGTATTTGCCGCCGCTTGCTGCATCTGGCTGCGGTCGGCGGCAACGTCAGACTCATCGTCGAGCAATCGCTCTTCGATGGTGCGAACGTCGCTAGGAGGCAGTGCGGCCTCATCGAGCAGCGGCAATTGCTGCTTGAGACCGCCCTCCTCGCCGCCGGTCTGCATGAGCTCGCGGTACGGCAAGGTCGCGAGGCGCAGGTCGACGGAGCGCACCTCACCGCCCCAATCGTCGGGACGGGCAGCCGGCCGGTCGGCGTACGCGTCGCCCGCCAGAGATGGCGGCTTGCGCAGACGACTGACGAAGTTTGCGTCCTGGTAGTGGCGCAGCTTCATTGCCCGGACCGGTGCAAGTCCCGAAACAAGGACGATGGCCTGATCCTGCGGCAGCTGCATCACTTCGCCGGGCGTCAGCAAGGGACGCGCGGTCTCCTGACGGCTGACCATGACATGGCCAAGCCAGGGAGCCAGTCGATGGCCCGCATAGTTGCGCTGTGCACGCAATTCGGTCGCAGTGCCGAGCGCATCCGAGATGCGCTTTGCGGTCCGCTCGTCATTGGCGGCAAAGGCGATGCGGACGTGGCAATTGTCCAGGATCGCATTGTTCTCGCCATAGGCCTTTGCGATCTGGTTGAGCGACTGCGCGATCAGGTAGGCGCGGATGCCATAGCCCGCCATGAAGGCAAGCGCACTTTCAAAGAAGTCGAGCCGGCCGAGCGCGGGAAACTCATCCAGCATCATCAGGAGCTGGCGATGCCTGCCGTCACGTTCCTTAGGTTTCAGCACCTCGGTCAACCGGCGGCCGATCTGGTTGAGGATCAGCCTGATCAGCGGCTTGGTACGGCTGATGTCGGACGGTGGAACGACGAGATAAAGCGTGACCGGCTTGTCGGCACTCACGAGATCGGCGATACGCCAGTCGCAGCTTCCGGTGTTTCGGCTGACGACGGGGTCGCGGTATAGGCCAAGAAAACTCACGGCGGTCGACAGCACGCCGGAACGCTCGTTTTCAGACTTGTTGAGAAGCTCTCGTGCCGTCGCGGCCACGACGGGGTGTACCTTCGGCTCGGCATCGGTACCGAGATGATTGGTTGCCAGCATGATCCTGAGCGTCTTCTCAAAGGACTGCGCCGGATCCGCCAGAATCTCGGTGACCCTAGTGAGCGTCTTTTTTTCTTCCGCATAGAGAACGTGAAGAATGACACCAACCAGAAGCGAATGACTGGTCTTTTCCCAATGGGTTCGGCGTTCAAGCGCGCCTTCGGGGTCGACTAGGATGTCAGCGATATTCTGGACGTCGCGAACTTCGGCGGCGCCTTTGCGCACCTCGAGCAGCGGATTGTAGCAGGCGCTTCTTGCGTCGGTGGGATTAAACAACAGGCAATGGGAAAACGTCGACCGCCAACCGGAGGTCAGCTCCCAGTTTTCGCCTTTGATGTCGTGCACCACGGCCGATGACGTCCATGAGAGCAATGTGGGCAGCACCAGTCCGACGCCCTTGCCCGACCGCGTCGGGGCAAAACACATGACGTGCTCCGGCCCATCGTGACGCAGGTAGTTGTTCTCGAGGCGCCCTAGAAACACGCCCTTGGGGGTGAGCAGGCCGGCAGTTTTGATTTCCTTCGCCGTTGCCCACCGCGCTGATCCGTAGGTCGTCACCAGTTGGCTTTGGCGCGCACGCCACACCGAGTTGACGATCGCAAACAGCGCGCCTGCGATGCCGCCGGCGGCGGCGATGGCTCCGCCCTCCTCAAAAATCTCGGGTGCATAGACTTCGTACGCGTACCACCATTCGAACAATCGCCAGGGCAGATAGACGCGATAGCCGACGATCAGGAACCATGGCGCGCCAAGTCGCTCCTGAAATCCGAGCGCCGCCGCCGTCCATTGGGTTGCTCCCCATGTTGATGCGATGACGATGCCGAAGACGATCGTGATCTGGCCGAGGTAGATTTTTGCCGGAAACATTTTCTGCCCCACTCAACTCTCGCGAACGAGCGCGGCGAGATAAAAAGCGGGAGTCCGTCGCACACTCAACCTAAATAAAAATCGCTTGCGACAACGAGATCCGTATCGATCAAGCCCATCAATGCGAGATCGTCGATGCGACAATCTCGGCGTGGTTGAGGAAGCGGCTCAATAGACTGTGAACGCCGTGATCAAGTTGGACCAATCATCCAGCTTGCGTTGATTTGCTCATGCACTGGCGCGCGCGGGGAGTGAGAGGATGAATCGATCGCGTTGCTCGAGCGCAGATGTTCGACCGCGCATCGACCGATGTGTCCGCAAAAGGGCGGCGTTATACTCACTTTGCGAAACGAGGATAAGCGCACGAACGAGCTCGCGCGCAGCCATCGCCATCGGCGGACGTCTGGCGAAGGTAGCGCCAACGTCATCTGCCGTGAATTGGGGTGGCTTCGAATGGAGCGCGAGGGCGGAGCGGCGGGCGAGTTGCCAACGGACCCGCCTCAAGATTGGCCGTCTGGTCGCATGCGGAGATTAGCCTCCCTATTCTCCGCACGATATGCGGTGAATAACCTTGCAAATGCGGGGAAAGTCGCCATATTCTCCGCAAGGAGCGCGGAGAATGGCGGACTATATCCACCAACTACCTGATTGGCCTCACTTTTCCTGGGATAGCGACACCTTGGCGAAACAGCTTGCAGCCGTCCGCCTGCGCCAGGGCCAGCTCATCGGCCGGATGCAGGCTTTGGGCTTTCCCCAGCAGGAGGAGGCCGTGCTCACGACCCTGACCGAGGAAGTCCTCAAGTCCAGCGAGATCGAGGGAGAAAAACTCGACAAGGACGCGGTGCGCTCTTCGCTCGCGCGTCGCCTCGGCATGGATGCGGGTGCCCTACCGTCAGCGGATCGCAACGTCGAGGGCGTGGTCGAGATGATGCTCGACGCTACTCAGAAGTTCAAAGCAGAGCTCACAGCAGAGAGACTTTTCGGCTGGCACTCCTCGCTGTTTCCGACCGGACGCAGCAACATGAAGAAGATCGCCGTGGGCGCCTGGCGCGACGCCTCGGCAGGACCGATGCAGGTCGTCTCCGGCGACTACGGACGTGAGCGCGTGCACTACGAAGCACCGACCGCCGAAAAGCTTGACGCTGAAATGACCGCGTTCCTTGACTGGTACAACACCGAAGAGAAAATCGATCCGATCATCAAGGCCGCAATCGCGCATCTCTGGTTCGTGACCATCCATCCCTTCCAGGACGGCAACGGGCGCATCGCGCGTGCCATCGCCGACATGTCGCTTGCCCGCTCTGAAGGAATTCCGCAGCGCTTCTACAGCATGTCCGCCCAGATCCGCGCGGAACGGAAGACCTACTACGATTTGCTGGAGACCACCCAGAAGGGTGATCTCAACGTCACACCGTGGCTTGATTGGTTCCTGGGCTGTCTCGACCGCGCCTTCAGTGGGGCGGAGACCATTCTCGCAGCCGTGCTCGACAAGGCGGACTTCTGGAAGCGGCATGCCCCAGCCCAGATCAACGACCGGCAGCGTGATATGCTGAACCGCCTGCTGGACGGCTTCGAGGGCAAACTGACATCGAGCAAATGGGCAACGATCGAGAAGTGCTCGCCCGATACTGCCTTGCGCGATATCCAGGGCCTCGTCGATCAGGGCATCCTCGCCAAGGACGAGGGCGGAGGCCGAAGCACGAGTTACTCCCTCGTCTCATCTGAACGCCGTGGCGAGCGAACGCGGTGATCAAATACTGGCTCAGGCGCGGGTAGCAAAGTGAACGGCCCGTACCGCACGACAACAGCCGCTCCGAACGCACTGGCTGGTTATACTATTTTCGCAAGAATAGTATAACCGGTAACGATCGCAGCACCTTGCATTCAACTCGGAAGATTTCACGCAAGCGGCTTCGCAGGTAGCTGAACCGTCCGGCGAACTCCATCGCCCTTCAGCGTCCGATCCCGCGCTTGATCCCGATCGACCAGGAGATACCCTCGCCGCCGACAATTCCGGTGACCAATTGCCCACGCGCCCTCTCCAGCACCGGCCGCCACGGCACCAGCACGAAATCATGGGATCGCTCGATCAGCGCAAACCTTCCACTGTTCAGTGTCAAGCTACGCCGGTAGATGCCACTGATCGTGTCACCGGCCTTGGCACCGACATGTGCAAGGCCAGTGCGCGCGGATATGTCGGCCGCGGTCCGCGCTAGTTCGCGCGCTTCGAGGGTCTCGAGCATGTTCCGCGCAAAGCGCATCCGGCCACCGTCCTCCCGCGCCAGCCCCTGCTCGATCAGCCATTGCCGCCTTGCTCGCAACGCGGTCTCGACATCCGCGCCAAAGCCGCTCGACGCGAGCTCATCGGGCGCCTTCCCAACGAGCTTGCGATCGAGCCAGGTTGCACCCAGCGCCTGCGGCAAATCTTCAAGCCTTTGCCATGACAGCACGGCGACCCGCGCTGGATTGCGTGATTGCTGGAGTTTCTCGTATCGGAGAGCGCGGTCCAGATAGTCCCGACCCACACTCCAACTGCCGTCGGCAAGACGGGTTACGATCCCTTCGCGCCGCATTGCCTCTAGACGACGGACGTGAGATCCGACAAATCCGCCCGATGCTTGGGGATCGAACTCCCGATGCAGACGGTCGCTGTAGATGCCGCCATGGCGGGCAGCGATTTCTGCGATCGTCCGGTCAATTGTGCGCGGTTCGGCGGCACGCGATCTGAGTTCCAGGATGGCGTTGCGCACCGGCGGCTCGTCGTTGGCACCGAGAGCACCAATCTCGGCATAGTGCGTTCGCCCGTCCACCCCATCAAGCACGACATAGCGCCGCTCCGTCAGTTCATCGGCGAATCCTTCGCCGACAACCCGTCCGACCAGGCGATTGCCACCGCGTTCCGGATCGAAGATCGCATAGTCCCCGGCGGCTTTCGAAACTCCTGCCGCAGCAAGCTCACGATGCATGGTCTTAATGATGTCGCCGCGTTCCCCCATGCGTCGCAGCTTCGGCTCAAGCTCAGCGTCGATCCGCCAGCGCCCCGGCTCGCTCTCTTCTGCGAGCCCCATCCGCTCCAAGGTTCGCAGCCGTCCAATCCGTGCCGTCTGCCAGGCAGGTTCGCGCCCGGATAACGCCCCCGACTCCAGAAGCCCGTCCCGAGCGTCGCGCAGAATGGCCCGGTCGAGCCGCGTGAACCGCTCGGCCGCGACTTCTTGCTGGAGCTTGCGCGCGACCTCGATTTCCGTTTCGGGGCCGAGCTCCCGGGTGATGAGCTCGGCTGCGCGCGATCGGAAACCATGGGCGATATAGTCACGCGCGATGACGAGGTCATTTCCTTCGTCGTCCTTGCCACGCGCGACGACGTGCGTATGAGGATGGCCTGTGTTGAAATGATCCGCCGCGACCCAGTCGAGCCTGGTACCGAGATCCTGCTCCATCTGATGCATCAGATCGCGGACGAACGGCCTCAGGTCCGACAGTTCGGCGCTATCCTCTGGCGCCACGATAAAGCGGAACTGGTGGCGGTCGCCGGCGCTGCGTTCCGTGAATGCCTTGCCATCGGCGCGGTCGTTGCCCGCATCGTAGAGTTCGCCTGGTTCGCCAGCGCGCGTGACGCCATCGCGCTGGACGTAGCGAAGGTGCGCCCGCAACGCACCGGGGTCACCGGCCTTGATGCGAACGATCCGGGCTTTGATCACGACGCGGCGCTGGCCCGGGTTTCGACCACGGCCCGCCAGTACCGCACCTTGCGCGTGGCCGCGGCCGATGCGGCCACCGGTGAACGACGAAGCCCGTTGCGCGACGGCGCCGGCCTTAGCCGCCTCCTGACGGATGCGCCGAAGATAGCTGGTCGCCTTCCTGGCTCTGCGGTTGCCAATCCGTCCGAGCTTTACTTCGAATTCGTCGTCGATTTCTCGCATGGTCCGCATCCGACGGTTGGAGAAGACGCGGATATGTGGAGCCGACGAACGATCGCCAAGACGCAGACGCAATTGCCCAAGCTCGCCATTGCGTTGGGTCGAGCTTGGTGAAGGCGAATGCTCAGGGAGCGCCAAATCTTGGATGTGCAGACAACGGCTTGAGCGCTTCGTAGCGCCAGTGCTTTTATCTTGCATTCCTATTCGGTCGTCTCGTGCGCTTCATCTCACCCATTCTCGCTGCCTCTTTCTGCTGTGACAAGGCTCTTGAGTCGACGCCGTGACGCGTCATCCGCGAGGAGAATTCCGGTACGCCGTGTACTCTTGCGCGCTCATCGGCGGCACAAACTCGCGCAGCAAGGCAGCGCGGTCGCCGTCGCGGCACATCTTTCCATCGGATGGACGGAGCCACATCACAGGCACTATCGCGTGGTCAAGTCGCCCATCGCGCCGAGACCGACAATCGGCTCTTGAAACGACGGGGATACTCCTGAAAATCAGCGCAGAACGGCGCGCAGAGATCCGCCCGATTGATGGTATGTTGGCCGGCGGCGACGGCTTGATCAGAGTGTAGGATACCGCTCCGGTCCTTTCCAAAGCGGCGCAAGATGCGCAAAATGCCCCGCCTCTGGGGAGGGGGGGCCCATGATCTGTCAGGATCACTCGCCGCTGCGGCGGGACCAGATCAGGCTGAAACCATCCTCGCCGTCGACCTTCACCAGCGAGGCGTAGATCGGGGCGGGGAAGCTCGGATCGTCGAGCTTGACCCAGAGATATTCGCGATCGCTGTCGCGGACGGTCTTCTTCCAGGCGGCGCCGAACTCGGTCGCGCCGGCGAAGATCCGGTAGTCGGGAGCCTTGTCGTTGTCCTTCTCGGACGCTGCGAACTTGGCCTTGATGTTGAGCGTCAGCGTCTTGATCGAGCCGGTGTAGCCGTTCTCTGATGCGGTGAAAGTGCCGATGGTCGCCATGATAATCTCCGTCTGTTTTGCTCGGGCCGCGTCCATCGCAGCCTCGATGGCGATCCCTTGCCCGGGGAGCGATCGGCCCGCAGCCTTTTGGGGCCCGCAGCGCCAGCGGAGGACGGCGACAAGCCTGCTTTTTTGTCTTCCCGCGAGGAATGCCGCCACTTCGCGGCAGGGGAAAAAAGCAGGCGTGAGCCGTTCCGGGAGGGCGTCGAGGCGCTTGCCGTCCCCCGGGCTTGATCAGCCCAATCGTGACTGGGCTGGACGCGGCCCGAGCAAACGGACGGAGCTGGCTGTGGCAACCACCTCCGAGCAGCGCCAGAAGCTGGCTGGGTCGGCGAAGGACAAGCCAATGCCCGCAGGTCAATCACGGCGAGACGCAGCCGCACAGCACAAAAGAACCTGGCCGCATTTTTCGCGAGAATGAACCGGGCAATACCCCCGGAATTTCCGTCACAGTGCGCTCTTTACAGCGCGGCGGCATGACAGGATCGAAGCGGCCGGTCTGGTTGGCTTGCCCGGCAAAGCAAGGCGCGACACTCTCCCGGAACTGCGGCGCTTGGCGTTGATCGCGCGGATCGCTCGCCTGACCGGAGGAAGGGTTTGTGTTGCGCCTCGCCACTTGGTGCATCCATGAGATCGGCTACCCGCTGTCAGGCGCACATTCGGTTCTTGGAGCCTATCGGAGCCGCTCACGTGGCTCCCTGGTTTGCTGCCCTGCGCCTTGCTTCGGATCGCGATCGGCGCCATCTGGCTGAATCACAACGCGCCGCTCGTAGTGATCAGCGAGTTGCAGCAGACGTCTCCTGATGAAGGGATCTGCCTGTTCGGCGAGCGCCCGCACGGTCCGCGCTCTCTCTTTGCAAAAGTCGTCGTCCATGGCGTCCCACTGAATTCACAGCAGGATAGGCCGGCTCGGCTGGGCCCGCGTTTGACCTAAATCATATTGCCATGGCTTTTCCCCGCAATTCGCAGGCATCTGGCAATAGTCGTCACACAATGAACACGACGCCAACCCAGTCGCCTTCGCGCCAAACGACGCTGCACGTGTAAGTCTTGCTGGGCGGAACGATAAGCGTGAATTGGTCGGGAAGAGAGGATGGCGGTTCGTCTGCCTTGAGCGCTGCGCCATGCGCGGTGATATCGCGCACGAAGCAGCACAATGACAAGTCACCAAACCTGATCAGCGCATTGTCGAGCGATGGATTGCGGACAGACCTTCGTCTGTCAGGAAGAACAATCATGTCGTGCCCTCAATAATCAATGCAAAATAACACCGTTGCCGTACGAGATACGTTGCGTGTCCACTAACGACGGAACTCGACGCGCGGCATCATGCCGTGCGCCGATTGGATCGACCTTTCCCGCGACGGCGCCGCGGCCCGTTGCGGCGATGCCCGCGCGGAAGATCAGATGATTTCGCCGTATTTCTTGCGGCGGGCTCGCTCGTTGGCGGAGCGTCGACCGGGCGAAGCGGCGACCTTCGAACAGCGACCGCCGTTTGAAGTGCGGCGAGGAATTGCCGTCCCTCTTCCGTGATCTCCCAACCTTCTGCATCGCGAACCACAAATTTGGCTGAGAAGATGTTCAGGTCAGGCGCATGTTCGGCCAATCGCTTCATGCGATCAGTCCAGTCTTTACCGCTGTTCATCAGTATTTCGACCGCGTGCCGAACTTCGGCGACGGAGGCCCGCCCAGTGGGCTGGCCATCCAGCCTTTTAGGACGGTCAGCTGGAAAGACAACTTCCACGTCTCCGGTCAGGCTGGATGGGAAGTGTCGACCAGAGAGGTTAATCTCCGATCAAGGATTGCTTATCAAATGACTAATGAGCGCTTGGATCAGGCATAGCCCATGGGTGTCGGCCATTGCGCGAGATTGGTCCAAACAGGACCGGCAAATCGAGTAGCGAGGCGCCGGTTTTCACCTCGCCGCTCGATCAGCTCGGTCAGCGATTGCGATAGCATCGACTTCGACCCGCAGCTCAAAAGTCCGGCTTCCAGGTCCAGAGCGGGCGAGCGACGCCGAGAATATCGCAGCGCAGGACCGGCCCGAAATACCTCGAATCGAACGAGAGAGGATGCGGCTGCAGCAGAAAATACTCCCCCTCGACAAGCCGCATGCAGCCCTCCCAGGACGGCAACGGCCGGCCTGCGTGGTCCTTCTCCTGCACCTCGGCCGCGACCTTGCCACCTATCGAAATCGCATCCATCGGTTGCCTGGAGCGGCAGACCTCCTCGCCCGCGACCGCGGCCACCCGCTTGAGCAGCGGCACCGCCGGTGGCGCGATCTCGTGCGCGACGATCAGAAGCTCGATCGGAGGCGGCGGCCTCAGCACCGCAAGCTCCCCCCTTGCCGGCAGGCGCTGCTCGAGCACATAGAAGCCGAGCGGCGCGCTGCCGGAAGCATTGTAGATCACAAGCGGCACGCGATCGGCAAAGGCAACGGACAGCGTGACGATGCCGCCGCACATGGTCGCGAGGATCGCGGCCCTCCTGAAGCGACGGCGTGGATCAATCCGCATCGGACGTCGACCTCCGCTTGCTGGCTTGCGAGAATTCCACGAGGTCCTCGATGTGATAGCGGACGTAGCGGCCGTGCTTTCGATATACCGGCCCGCGTCCTTGCACCCGCATTTTCTCCAGCGTGTTCTTGGTGAGCCTGAGCCAGGCGGCCGCTTCCGTCGTATTCAGGAACGGCTTGTCAGGCTGCTTGTCTTCCATTTTCGTCATGTTTGTCCGGTACTCCCTCGCGCAGAGCCCGCAAGACACGGGATGCGAGGAGCAGCGTCGTCAGATCGCGCTGGAATCCGAGTGGCGAAGATCAGTCGGCGCGGTTTGCCACCCCGCGCGGGCAGGTCTCGTCCAGCGAGAGGCAGGCCGGCCGCTCAGCCGAGCAGATCGCGGTACCCGCCCTTCATCAGCTCGGTGCCCTTGGCGACCAGCCGCCGGGTCCGGTCTTTCAGAAACTGGCTTGGCCCCTGCCAGTCCTCGGCGACCATCTTCGCGCCGAAGATCGTGGTTGCGATCTGCCGATAGGTCTTGCCGTTCAGGCTTTCGTCGAGCGCAAGCAGCGCTTGGCGAAGCCGCTCGTCGCCGCCAAACACTGAGGTCTCAGGCGGCGCCGTCCCGCTCACCATGAAGCGCTGCAATCGCTTCAAGAGCTCCGTCTGGTCCGCAAGATCGGACAGCCTTTCGAGCTCGAAGGCTGGTCGGAACCGGCGGGTCAAAACCCGGAGATCGTGGAGCTGGACCGCGACGTGGACGCCTCTGCCCTTCAGCACCACGAGCACCCGACCGTCAGCGTCGATCACCGCGTGGCGCTCGACCCTGAAATCGGCGAGCAAGTTCGGTGGCTCCTTGTCGCCCTCGCGCGGTGGCAGCGCCCTCAGCCGCACTACGCGTTTCAATGCGCGCGCATGCCAGAACACCGGCGCATCGCGCGCGGCGAGCACTGGGTCCGCGAACGCCAGAAGCCCCCATTTTTCGGCAAGCGGGAACCGGCGCGGTAGCTGCAGTAGCCGCGTGCCATCCATAAGCGTGAGGCACGGCGGATGACGCGGGACGGAGCGACGCCAGTCCGCGGCGTAGTCGGCGTTACGGCGCAGGAACTCCCATGCCCAGTCGGCGGCGTCGAAGCGGACCTGACCGGGAGCCGCTTCGCCGCCGTCGCGCCGAGCTCGCCTGTGCTGCCACATGTTCAAGAGGGCCACCACGCCTTGAGGTTGTGCTTATGATCGTTTCGGCCGATTGGGGCAAGAGCACGGCTCCTCAACCTCACTCACCGAACGCGGGGCACGACCGCATAGCCAGAAGCCTGCCGACGAGCCGGCAACCCTATCTCCGGAGAGGGCGCAGCAGCCGCGCAGCAAGCGCAGGACGCGAAGATCGCTGATTGGCGCTCGACGCTCAGGGCACCGCGTTAAGCCGACGTGGTATCAATCTTGCTAGTTTCAGATTAGCTTGGCGGTGCGCGCGCAGATTCACGGCGTTCGCATATTCGTCAAGCCAACCAAACCACGAGGACGACATGGCCAAGAAAGCGAAGAAGGCGGCGAAGGCGACCAAGAAGGTCGCCAAGAAAACCAAGAAGATGAAGAAGTAGCGCGCGTTTTTTCGCGCCCAGGCCGCCGCGGCATCGCCGGTCGCACCGATTAGGACGATGACGTAACCCATCGCAAGATGGCCTTCCGAAAGCCGCGGCGACGATCAGGCCGGCCCCATGTGCACACGGCTCAAGCAGCCACTGGATTGATGCACATGGGTCCGGTTTCTTGTGAACCGGCTGTTCGGATCCTTTCTGCAACGGGTGTCGTTTCGCACCGTCCCGCCGCCCCGCCCCTGAAAGCCGCGCCCTATCGCTGCCCGCCCTTCGGCCTCTCGGAGCAGCCATTAGGCCGGCCTCCGGCGCCGACGCATTGACGGTAGCGCCACGGCTCGACAAATTCTCCGTTCCAAATGCCGCTTCGCTTGCTTCGCGCTTCGGCTTCGGCTGACGCGTAATCACCTTTGCTGTAGCGCGGCCAGTCGATCGCAAGCCCGCCGCGCACCAGCCAGTCGGCCAGATCGACCTTCCCGGCGCTGCAGACTGCCACGGACCGCCCGTAGCGGTCGAGATCGACCTCCACGCAGGCCACCGTCTGCCGGCCGATGAACGCGCCCAGCGCGTTCGCGGCCAACTGGCCACAGCGATAGTGCCCGCCATGCGGATCGCGGCAGAGCTGGTCGTGCTCCGGCGCGTCGATCCCGTAGAGACGCACGCGCGTGCCATGGATTTCAATGGTATCACCGTCGATCACGCTCGCTTGCCCGGCGATGTTGCCGGCGCTGGCCTGACTGGCCGGTATCGCGGCGATCACGAGCTGTGCGAATGCGCGGCCTGCAAGCCGCCGCCATCCCGGGATCCGGTCCGACCGCGCAACGCCCGATACTTGCGACATGCTCTCGCGACATCCTCCCGTTTACCGGTCCATATGTCCGGCCGACGGACTATGGCGTCCCGACCGTCAACGAGGAAACGACCCGCGCCAGCATCACGAGCGTCGCGGTCAACGTCGCCCCTCCGACCACGCATTGCGCAAGGCACCGCTTCATTATGGCACCGCCGTCAACAAAGATGCTGAATGCATTTGGCATGGGGCAGCTCCGTCCAGTTTCTTCGGAGGATCGAGCCGGATTCATAGTCTGAGTCGCTGTGCCGGTGCCTCAAGCTTATTTCCCGGGCGTTAGGGTTTGATTCACGACTCGGGGACTCCCGAAAAGCGGTTGCGGCGGACGTTTCTGGGGCGAATCGGTGCACCAAATCGATTCGGCCGTTCGGCCGCTCCCAGCGTCATGAGCATGAGGCGGCCGCTCCTGCACAGCGTCACCGCCGCCTCTGCTCTTTCCTTCCCCGCGTCAACCGGGCCATCGCAGATGGTCGTCCGCGCCGCCGGTGATCATATCCGACACATCGACAGCTGCCGCCGAGACATCGAGGCCCTGCGGGCGGAAAGCCAGTAGGAAGTCCGCAGCCTTTGAAGCCCTGCTTGCGGCGTGGAAGATCGCGCGGTTGTCGCCGCGCAAAACATCGATCCAGTTGCCGATATAATCGGCATGCCGGACCGTCGGAAAAATGGAGAGCGTCGCGCAGACGAATGCCGCCGTCATCTCGGCGACCAGTTCCTCGCTGGCGTAGGGCCTCGATCCGAAATTGCCGGTCTGGTCGCGCTTCAACCGGCTGGCGTGACCGGTCCAATGCCCGAGCTCATGGAACAAGGTCCGGTAGTAGTTGATCTGGTCGAAGAAGACCGGCTGCGGCGGCAGCTGGATGTAATCCCGGTCGCGCTCGTAATAGGCCTCGGCTCCGCCATGGCGGATGTCCGCGAGCGTCGCACGGGCAAGCGCCTCGGCCTCCGACACGATCTCCCGCTCGGGCAGAGCCGATGCCTGGTCGTGACAACGGTCCGGCAGGCCGTCGCATTGGGCGATGTTGAACACCGTATAGCGCCGCAGAAACGCGACCGCTTGCGGCTCGACCGCCTCGCTTGGCGCGGAAGACGGATCAAATTGCGACTTCGTCCGGCGCTCCTTGGGCACGAACCTGTCAGCATAGCAGATGCCGACGCCATGTTCGCCCTTGCGAACCGTTCCGCCGAGCGTGATGGCCTGCCGGAAGGTCAGCCATTTCTGCGAGGGATAGCCTTGGTCGAACAGCCTGCCCCAAAGGATCAGGACGTTGATTCCGGAATAGGTCCGGCCGGTCGCCACGTTGCGCGGCAGGCCGATGGCGGATTGCTCCACGCCGCTTCCCCAGGGCTGCACCCACGGCACGATGCCCTGCTCGAGTTCGGCAATGATCCGGTCGGTGACTTCGTCATAAAGCGTCGCGCGCGGCCTCTCCGCGCGCAGGCCTTGCTTCTTTGACATGCTTCTCGTCCTTGCTTTCTTCCCCCGCGCAGGTCCCCGAAGGTGGGGTGGGCGGCGAAAAGCGACCGGACAGCCCCGAACGCAGAGGCACGCCGCACCGGAACGGCCGGAGCGGCAGCGGAGGACCGCGCTGAAAGACAAGATTGCAAGGAAGAATGGATCGAAGCGCGGTTGCGGCTGGCCGGTTCGGGGCTATACGGGAGCGCCGCCCATCCCGCCTATGGGGATAGCAAACAAAAGAGCGCCGGCCGCTTGAGGCCGGCTCAGCGCCGCCCTGCGAAATGCGCGACCGTCCTCATCACGGGTCAGCCCAAGAATTGTCTAACCATTTGCCTGAGACCCCGGTCGCCGATCTGAACCGACCACTCCAGCACGGTTTGGCGGAGGGTCGTTGGTATGACGCCGTGAAGGACAAGCCGCTTGATAACCAGGGCCTCGTCGCCCTCGCACCGCTGGCACGACAGATCGAGCAGCAATCGCACATCGTAGCCAAGCCACGCCCCCTGCAGTGCGAGCATCAAGATGTCCTCGTCGATCCGGCCCCCGCCCAAGAGAACGCAGCAGCCCTGTGAGGCTTCCATATCGGCGATGAATTCAGTGTCCGTCCAAAGATCGAGCGGGTCACTCGAAAGACGGCTGATCGATGGGTCCAGGGCAGTCGAGCCGAGGTCTCCAATAGCGAAGGCCCGGATAGCGAACCACGCATGGCAGGCAGCAAGAAGCCTGAGGCTTTCTCTCGCTTTTCGCGCCCGCGCACAGACTTCACCTGCTGAAAAGACCCAGGCAGGATTCACAAGAACAACCCTGCTCGTTCGAGAATCTGCCAGCATGCCCGAAACCAATCGACTTTAGACAATTCCTTACCGTGATCCGCCGAGCCATCATGCTCCGCCTGCGAAAGACGCCAACTCAGGCTTGTTCCATGGAAATGCCAAGGACGGGCGACGAGATATGGGCCTGCCGGCATAATGTGGAGAACGCGCTGTCATTGCCGTGCAGGTACCCGGCCAATGCCATCGTTCTGCCGAACGGCTGCGGTGGTGCGATGCGTTGCAGAGGCCATCCCGCCCGACGAAGAATTCGCTCCATCCGGACGTCGGTAACGGTAACGATCGAGCAGGACTCAGTGCGTCGCAGATACTCGATCATGGCAGCAAACAGCATGAAAGTCGCACGGCTTAATCCTCCGGACGTCGAATCCGCGAGTTTTTGCGTATCAACACAAAAACGGGAGCTTTCGAGGATCCGACGATCGCGCGGCATCGGTGCGCCTGCAAGCAACGAGGCGAATACTTCGCCAAGCATCGTAGGGCCGGTGGTCGGCAACAGACGCACACAACCCAGCACTTCCTTCCGATCGGACAAGACGGCCAGATAGGATGGACTGAGCGTATCGAAGATGTCGAGCTCCATGCCGTCACTGACAGATACGTCCCATTCGAGCCGATCGTGGAATATCCGCCGCCTGAGCTGATACATCCGCGTTAGCAGATCAACGTTCTCTCCAAACTGATGACTCTCGATTGCGACGGCGTACATGCATAGTCTCCCGACCCACGGCGGAGACCACACAATCAGAGCGTGTTATTCGCTTCACCTGTTGAATCTGACAGGATGCAAACGTCGGGAAGAATGATCTAGTCACATCAAACTACGTACGAAGCCCGATGAACTCAACTTAGAGTCATTCTTACACGATCCAGCGCAGCGCCGGCTTCTTCTCGGCGAATCATGAGAGCAGACCCCGCCGAACCGCCTCGGCGACACATTGCGCAATGGACGAGGCGCCAAGCTTGGCCCGTGCGTTCTCAAGATGGAACGATACGGTTCGCGGCGAAATGCCAACGAGCACGGCGATATCGCTCATGGTCTTCCCTTGAGCGCTCCAGGTCAGACATTGTCGTTCGCGTTGCGTCAAGATGTCTGGATTTGAACGCTCCGGATGTCCGCGTCTCCGCGCCGACAAGTGCGCATGAAAATAGAACGCAATGAGCTGAATGATCTCTAGCAGGTCCTGTCCCGGATGCTCGATCGAAGGTGACCTCTCATCCATGGCGAGCGTGAAGGCTACGGTCCGGCCATACCCGCCCCTGATGGGAACCGTGAGTCCCGTCTTGATACCGAAAGTCCTGGCTTCATCGAAGAAATGGCGCTCTGGCTGGCTGGCTGTCCGATCCGGAGCGGCGCTCCCCCAGTCGAACAGCTTGTTTTCGCGGGATGCGCGGCGGATCACTGGATCCAGCCGTTGATAGTCATGTTCGGCATATCGCCGCGTCCAGCTCCTTGGATAGGACGAGATGATGGCAGGCTTGCCGCTCGCAACATCGAGGTAGGCGAACCAGCGAAAGCCCAGCTGCTCGGTTACCCGCGTTGCAACCCTTTCAAAGCCGCTTGCGTCCTCAGCCGTGTGAATGGCATCGGCGAACTCTTCGAGCAGACGTTCAGGTGCCTTCATGAGCCGGCAGCCCGTTTCCCGATGCGAGCCTCAATATCGAGTGCTTTCTTGACTCGCCTCGCAGGTCGCGATTGTCGCGCGACGACGATACGCGTGGCTCGATCATCGCGCTCGCGAGCGAGCATGGAGTGTCATTCTATCCGTCCCGCATGGCAGCTTGGAACACCCGGAGTGTTGCGATCTGGAACGGGCGCAGAGACAGGTAGCAGGTCCGGCTGCCGGCCGGGATGGCCTCAAGTCGATCTTCAAGAATGTTGCTCGTCCACACCGATGCAACATCGACGCCAAAATCGAGCATCGCACGAGCCTCAACGCCCGAGCTTTCGTAGAGCCGCACCACCCAGCCGCACCCGTCCTCGGCCGGCTTGATCGTATCGACGATCACATTGGGCGGAGACGCCTGCATGAACGACTGTTGTAACGGCTCCTGCGGCCGCCCCTTGATCCAAAGCACCGGACGCGCAAAACGCAGGGCTCTCCCGACCGTATCGGCGGTACGCCAATCGCCTTCGTGGGGATAGATCGCATAGCGCATGCGATGCTGCCCGATGTCGGCCTTCGGATCGGGGGAAGTGGCGCCGCGCAGCAACGTGAGCGCGAGCTGATTTCCGAACGTCGAATAGCCGTGCTTGCAGTCGCTGAACAGCGACACGCCGAAATCCGGTTCCGAGATATCCGACCAGCGATGGCCGGGGACCTCGTACCTGGCGGCGTCCGCATCCGTATTGGCGTGGGTCGGCCTCTCGGTGGCGCCGAACATGGTTTCATAGGTCGCACGCGATGCGCGGCAGGCGACGGGAAACATCACCTTCAGAAGCGTTCGCCGCTCCTGCCAATTGACGGTGGTTTCAAACTCGAGGTGATGAGCACCGGCATCCAATCGGATCACCTGTGTGAGCCAGCTCGCTTTTCCGAGCGCTCGCTCGAACCGCACCTCACTCCTTAGGCCAGCATCCGACAAGACGCTAAAACTTACCTCGCCGGTCAGTTCCCGAGCGGTCTCCAGAGCAAACGGATCGATGTCCCATGCCTCGAAGTCGAGCGGCCTGTCATCAAGCAACAGAAACCGTGCACCGGGCGATGCCAGGGTTTCGCGGCCCGTCGGCAAGTAGACCAGCGATGGAACAAGGCCGGTGCGGTCGATGCGCGCCTTGAGCTGCGAATTCGTCAGCACGAACCCGGCCGGATCGGCCGACAACGTGACGCACTCCTCCGTCGCGGCGGCCTCGCCGGCCGCGAACGGCGCGGCGACCACATAGCGCAGTGCGCCTTCGGGATCGGGCGTGACCTCGGCGCGCGAGCTGCCGAGACTGTTGACCGGAGTCCAGCCGGCACCGTTGGAGTCGCAGAAGGCGGCCAGCAGTGCCTGGATGCGGCATTTGGCCTGTTCCTCGACCGTAGCGAGGTCGGCCTCTGCCCTCTCATAGACCTCGCGAATGCTGCTTCCTGGAATGATGTCGTGAAACTGATTGACCAGCAGCGTGCGCCACAATCCTTCGATGTCCGCTGCCGACGGTGCCGGCAGCTCCCAGACATGCGCAATCGTAGCCACGAATTCGAGGGCCTGAAGGCTGGCCTCGCATGCGCGGTTGAGACGCTTGATCTCTCCCTGTGTCGTGTAGGTACCGCGATGATATTCAAGATAGAGCTCTCCCTCGATCGTGGCCAGATCTTCAGCTGATGTCGCCAGGCGATCGAAAAACTCGTCTACGGTACGGATCTGGATCCTTGGCACACCTTGCAAATCTTTCGCGCGCTGCAGCGTCTCGAGCATCGTCTCGTCGGGCCCGCCGCCGCCGTCGCCATAGCCAAACAGATAGAGTGCGTCGCCCGACCGGTCGGCGTCCTTGTAATTCGCTGCGTGATAGCGCAGCTCCGCGACCTGCGCTGAGCCATTGTAAGTGTCCGCAGGTGGAAAATGGGTCAGCACCGTGGTGCCGTCGATGCCGCGCCAGTTGAAACTGTGATGCGGCGGCGAGGTGAACTTGTTCCAGGACAGCTTCTGCGTCAGGAATCGAGACATGCCCGCCAGCTGCATAAGCTGCGGCAGCTGGCTGTCATAGCCGAACACGTCGGGATTCCAGAACACGTTGCAACGTTTGCCAAAGGTCCGCTCGAAGTAGCGCTGGCCATAAAGGAACTGGCGGCAGATCGACTCGCCCCAGGGCAGGTTACAGTCCGGCTCCGCCCAACTGCCGCCGACAGGAATCCATTGTCCAGCCTGGACTTTGGCGCGGATTCGCGCGAACAGGCCGGGATCGTTCTGTTCTATGATGGCGTATTGATAGGCCTGTGAACACGCGAACTTGAAATCAGGATAGCGATCCATCAGCGCAATCGCCGTCGAGAAGCTGCGCTGGGCCTTGCGCCGGGTTTCGTCCAATGGCCACAGCCAGGCCGTATCGAGGTGAGCATGGCCGATCGCCGACAGTTCATGGGCTACGCTGCCGTTGCGCGCAGCAAGCAAGTCGCCTAGCACCGCTTGCGCCCGCGGCCATGTCGCTCGATCGTCGGGATCGGCGAGGTTGCATACCCGGTTGAGGTCGTGGAGCAACCTGCCGGCCCATGTTCTATCCAGGGCCGGTTGCACAACCTCGCCGACGCCTCCGTACGATCTCGACTTGGTCGACGGATCACGATCGGCCTCGAGCTGGCGAAGGACATCAAAATCGAAATAGAATGCCGAGGCTTCTGGATCGAAGCGGCGCAGCTCGCACGCCGCCAGCGCATACGCTTGCGGTTCGCTGCCAAAGGCGCCGAACAGGCCATTGCAGGCAATCTCGACATAGAAGGTGAAGCGCTCTCCGCCACGTGCCGAGCCGAACAGCGTCGCAGTGTGGCGGCCGGGATTAAGACCTTGCGACGAGAGGCCATCCAGCCAAAGCAAGGCTTCCGAGCGGCTATCCCAATAGAGGTCTACTCTCGCACCGGCCCAGTTCTCCGGCACTTCGGCCGCAACGCGGACCCAATAGGTCGCCCAAAGCGGCCCGAGTCTCTGGCCCGGGGAAACCGGCCGATAGTCGAGCTTCAGTGCCTCTTGTGGATCGATGCGTTCCGTCGGACCGGCGAGATCGAGGGAAACCGCCGGCACACGATCGGAGTGAACCCTGCGCAGCAATCTCTGCGCAAAGCGTTCCAATCGGCCGCGCGTGTACCTTGGGTAGCGCCCGCGTGCCCGGGCGACCACCGGGTCTTCCGTGGGCCTGTCCATCCTGTCGATCATTCCTAACCCGTACCGAAGCCGGCAGCGTCGCCGGGACCACATTCGATCACCGCGATACCCGAAGATCTCGGTGCCGGCGCCGCCGCGTGCCGCTGGATCGCCTGATCAAGAGTATCTATCGCGCATACCAGATGGTAAAGTGAGCTCGCTGTGGCTGCTTCGGAGAATTCCCCGTTCGCAGACATCCGGTCCCACCATAGCCCCTTGATGGGCGTCTGCAGAAATCGCTCGAGACTTCCGCCCGCTTCGGCGGCCACGGCCCACCGTGCGTCTCCCTCGCGCTCCGCGCGTGCGACGGCCGCTTTCAGCCGTTCGGTTTGAGGCCAGAGGCGGGATGTGTCTTCAAGTACCGTGAAGTCGTCAAGAATTGTGTCGACGACGACCGATCCAGGGCGCGCCACGCCGTGCTCTTCACCGATTTTCTGTAGTTGATCGACAACCGGATAGACGGCGTCATTCCCAGTCAAACTGGCCCACCTGGTCAGAAGCCAAGACCATTCGAACTGATGTCCGGGCTCGACGATGCGACCGGCGATACCGGCCTGAGGTGACCAATCAGCGTTGAAGCATTCGTAGATCGCCCCTCCAGCTCCGATGAAGCGTGCGAGCGCCAAGTCGACGATCTCCTGCGCCAACTGATGCCAGGCCCCGCTAGCGTCAAGCTCGATCCAGGCCAGGCATGCCTCGAGAAAGTGCATGTGCGGGTTCGAATATCGTAGCGATGACGGGCGGTCGCTCTCTGCAAAACCGCCGGCGGGATGCCGACATGTTCCTATCAGGCAATCGCGCACCGAATGTGCAAGGCGCTCGGCTCGCCGCCTGGAATGCGGGGCCACAGCGGCACCGGCAAGCATGGCGAACGCTTGATCATAGAGGGTCGCTCCATCCGACAGAATCATACCGTCATGTGAGAGCAGACATCGAAAGAGCCCGTCCGGACGCGCAAAATCGACCAAGTATCTGTCGACGCCGCGCAGCACCTGCTTGACGTCTATTCGGGCGCCTAGCCGATGGGCCGTGAGTAGCGCGTAAATTTGGCGTGCCGGCACTCTGGCTCTCCGGGCTGCCACCACCGGATGGCCGCCTTGGGAAATGGCTTCACAGAAGCTGCCGGCAGCATCGAGGCCGACACTCGACCACAACGGAATAGCGTCCTCCAACAGCCAGGCTCTCAGCCTTTGATGCACATGTCGGGCCGCGGCGAAGCCCGCCCCCGGATCCCCCAACCGCGTCGAAGATGACTGACCTTCCATCTATCTGACACCTATCGTGTAGTAGACGCATGATGCTGGCATGCGACCGCGAGAACCTGGTTCGATTCCGAGCTCCTTGTGTCGGGTCCAGCGAGGAGACCAGAATATCTGGATGTCACTTCCCGAACACACGCGGGCTCCGCCGGCCTAGGATCCATCGACTTGCAGACGGCCGAGCCCCTTCGCGCGCTCGGGCTCATCGCGCGAGAAGTTGACCGCATCCGCGGAGCTGTCACCGAGGCTGACGCCACCATCGCAATTGAGAATGGCGCCCGTAATGTAGCTTGCCAGGTCAGACGCCAAAAACAGTGCAAGATTCGCAACATCGTCCTTGGAGCCGTAGTCGCGCAACGGGATGCGCGCCTTCGCCTGTGCTTCGAGGTCAGTCGTAGGCGCAAGCCGCGCCATGCCGACGGTATCCGCTATTGGCCCAGGCGAGATCGCATTCACTCGCACCCCAGCGGGACCCCACTCCATCGCGAGGCATTTCGTCAGCATATTGACCCCGGCCTTCGCGGCGCAGGCATGAGCTTGGAACATGCTCGGGGTCTCGCCCTGCGGCGCCGTAATCGAGATCAGGGAGGCACCGGGCCTACGCAGATATGGAAATGCCGCCTTCAGTACGTTGAAGGTACCGATCAGGTCGATATCGACAACCGTCCTGAAGGCATTGGCCGACATGCCCATCGCCGGAGCAAGGAAGTTTCCGGCCGCTCCGGATACCACGATATCGATGTTTCCGAAGCGCTTTACCGTCTGCGCTAGGGCAGCATCAACCGGGCCATAGTCCCGGACGTCGGCGACGAGCCCGATAGCCTCGTGTCCATCAGCCAGGAGAGTTCCGGCGGCCTCCGATATCCGGTCCTGGCTGCGACTGACGACAGCGATCCTCGCGCCAGCATTTGCCAGAGCGTGACCGATAGCGAGATTGATTCCGCCAGATGCACCGGCGATGAATGCGACCTTGCCTTTAAGGGAGCTCGCCTTGTCGCTGAGAAGCATTGCTGTTTGACCCACGTGCATGTTGGCACTTCCATGTTCGAGTAGATTGCAAAGGAGCGAAAGGGACGAATTTTACTTCTTCCACACGCCTGTGAGATTCGATCGATAGCCGAGAGCTCGATAGGTCGCGTCCACGAGCGACTGCCCGCGGCTGTTGAGCAGAAGTCCGGTGCCCAACAGGTTCATCGTATATCCAAAGCTCAGGCGCGCCCGCGGATCTGCAAAACCCAACGACCCGCCCGCTCCGGCGTGACCGAACGCGGCGCTGGATAGCACGCAGCTCTGATCCGTACTCGGCAGGGCGCGGTTATCGATTGACTTCATGAAGCCGAAACTGAACCGCGTCGGCATCAGGAGCGTTGCATCTTCCTTCGTTGCCACCGCTACTTTACGCAAACGTGCAATCGCGTGCGGCGCCAGCAACCGCTTGCTTGCAACCAACGCGTAGAGACCGGCGAGACCACGGGCATTTGTCACACCGTTGACCGCGGGAATCTCGGCTGCGCGTCCTTCTCGGCTCCTGAAGTCAAAGCCACCGGTATTGGCAAGGAATAGATGCGCCGGCGAGTCTGGCTGCTGAAGCGCCGCGAGCATGAACCGCGACGTCGGGGTCGTCTCGTCGTATTGCGGCTGATAAAGCTCCGCCACAAGGTCCTCGAGATCGACCGGTAGTCCGATCCAGAAATCCAGCCCATTTGGGATGGCCAGCTCTTCCCGAAAGAATTTCCCAAGGCCTCGTCCGGTGATCCGCCGCACGATCTCGCCGATAATCCATCCGAACGTAAATGCGTGATATCCGCACCGCGACCCCGGCGACCAGAATGGCTCCGCACGCGCAATGAGATCGGTCATATACGCAACATCGTAGAAGCCGCCCGGCTTGACCGCCTCTCGCAGGTGCGGCAAGCCCGCTGTGTGGTTGAGCACCATGGCGACAGTTGTTTTCTCTTTGCCGGCCTGCGCGAATTCCGGCCAATACCGGGCAACGGGTGCATTGAGGTCGAGCAGCCCGCGTTCGACTAGCAGATGGGCACAGAGTGCCGTTGCCCCCTTCGTCGCCGAAAACACCAGAGAGATGGTATCTCGTGTCCAGCGCCCACCGTTGGCACGTGCCTGCCCACCCCAGAGGTCGACCACCTTGCGGCCCTCGTGCAACACGCAAACGCTTGCCCCGAGTTCGCCACGCTCCGCAAAGTTGGCGCAGAACGCTTGCATGACCGGCTCAAAGTCGCGATCGTAGCGGCCTTCGATCTGGCTGCCACCGATTCTCTTGAGAACATCAATAACGCGCATCTGCTTCTCGATTCCCATGACTTGATTGGTGCGAATCCGGGCTTGCGGCCACGAATCCGCGCGACGCAAGGCGCGCCAAGTTCGCTTCATGCGCCGAGCGCGTGATGGGGAACACAGCGATCAAGCCGATCGAGAGCAGGTACAACATCGCCTGGATCGGAAGCGCGGCAAGCGCCAAATTTCTCAGGACTTCCTCACTAACCTGACCGGGCACTGCCCCTTCCGGAAAATGCACGAAGGTAAGGATCATGCCTGACGTAAAGAGGCCGACGCCTGACACGCATTTCTGCGCGAATGTGTTTGCCGAGAAGAACAGTCCTTCGGAACGCCGCCCGGTTGACAGCTCGCTTTCCTCGCTGACATCCGCAAGCATGGATGCCGTGAGGATTGATGAGCTCACGATCAATGTTAGAGAGATCGTGATCGTGACCAGGAGGATCGGCAGCAGCAGTGGAGATCCATTGGCGGGGAAGCGGTCCGACAGTCGCAGCACGAATGGGCAATAGTAGAAGACGATCGACAGCAGCCAAAGCGCGATGGCCGACCGTTTCTTACCGAAACGCCGCGACAGCCTTGGCGCGGCGACTGCACCAAGGATCGACGCTGCGAGCACGCCCAGCATCAAGAGCGACAGCTGATCTGAGTTGAAGCCCCAGAAGTAGGTGTTGAAATAGGTGCTCAGCGTGATCTGGATTCCGGCCGCCATGGCACTGCATACGCCGGCGGCCAGCAGGACCAGAAACGCTCGATTGGAGAAGCTCCCGGCCATCTCTCTCAAGGCAGTGACGAGGCTGCCCGCCTTTCGTCCAGGCTGCTGAAGCCAGGGAATCTGTCGTTGCGTACCGGCTGCAGACGCGACGATCGCAACGCACATGATGACGCTCGCGACAACTCCGTAGTTTGCATATCCGTCCGGGTTGAGCTGGCCGACAGGATGAGCGCTGTCCGGGCGCAGAAAGACGATGAAGGCAACGAATGCCATGCTGACACCGCCGAACCAGGCAAAAAACGTCCGGTAGCTGAGGAGGCTTGTTCGGACGTCATAGTCGTCCGAGAGCTCGGCGGCCAAGGCGGAACTTGGTATCTCGTAGAGCGCCAGAAAGCTGCGCACGATGATAATGGTCACGAGCAAGTAAGTCGCGAGCGCCGCGTGGCTCCAATTCGACGGTGCATTCCATAAGAGAAGATAGGTTAGTCCGGCCGGCACTGCAGCGACATACATGAATGGATGGCGTCTCCCCCAGGCGGAGCGCCACCTGTCGGAAACGTGACCTATGATCGGATCGATGAATGCATCGACCAGCAAGGCAACCATCGCGATGGTTCCGACCAATTGTGCGGAAAGGCCCATCACCTCGTTGTAGTAGAGCAGCAGGAGAACGTTGAAGCCGTTGTCCTTGATGCCGAATGCGAGGGAGCCAACACCGTAGAGTAACCGCGTGACCGGATTGATCGGCGGCCTATTCGCGATCATCGGTGAAGAAGCAGACCTGTCAAAATTCACTCTGAGATTCATGTTGGACACCTCTTTGGGCGCACGGTCGGGCTCGTAAGCCCGCACCATGTCTTTGCCAGTTGATCCGACGGCCTCGACCGCCAGGAGCACGCGCCGCGCGGCTCAGAACGCGGTCGTCAAGCTCGCCATGAAGTTGAGCGAATTCTTCAGCCGGGGCGTCGCGCTCGGATGTACGTTGTAGCTGGTACCCAGCATGAGATAGACGCCCGGATTCAGCCGAAACGAGTTGCTGACCGTTACCGATGCATAATCACCGAAAGGCCTGATCCCGGTGAGTGCAGCCTGAAAATCGAGAGCTGATTTGCTCAGCGTGGTGTAGCCAAAGATTAGAGCCGTCTGATCCATCGGGCGCCCGGGAATGATCCCCATACCATAGACACGCCCCTCGTAGTAGTTCTGGTACATGTTCTTGTTGGGATCGGACGTCATGTAGAACCCGCCCACGTAGTAGCCTTGATAGGCTTCATAAGGCGCGGACGAGATCTGGGAGACTTGGACGTCCGCCGCAGCGTAGAATCCCCAGTTCGTGTCGGTCTTGCGCCCGGCGGAAAAGTCGAAATAGGGCGACGTATTGTATAGGCCGCCGGCGCGAACCCAGACGGATCCCTGCGTGGGCGACGAAAACGTCTTGTAGCCAAACTCATCGATGAACAGAGCTTTGGCATCTGGACTGGAGAGCCCAAGGCCGATGGGATTGGCCTGCTGCTCGACGTCAGCGCCGTCCGGCGAGATACTCCGCTGCACGCCCGCCTTGTTGTAAAAATTGTTCGGCAAGTTGATCATGAGGTTGGCGCCGGGCGCTGGCACCCCCTGTCGCGAGAGGCCGAGCTCGTACGGGACGAGGGCTTGGGGCCCAGTCGCCATGCTGGCGGCGACAAGCAGGCCAAGGTAATTCTGCGCGTTGTAAAACACGCCAGCCTGAAGCTGTACGGTATCGTCCATCAACGACTGGAAGTAGTACAGGTTCGCGAACTTTGCTCCTGAAGGGCCGAGTGGCTCCCAGGTTGTTCCGGTCAACATGGCTCCGACGGAGATCTGACCGCCCGTCAGCCCGACCCGGCCAAGATCGTAGCTGAGTGTCACCTCCGAAAACGAATAGGTCGTTGGTATCTGCCCTTGATAGGTCTGCGGCTTGGGTGGAGCGTTGTTCAGCATATTGGCGGTGAACGTGTTCGTGCTGTAGGCGACATAGCCGATGCCATATTCGGCCAGTGCGGTTCGAAGCCCATTGGGATCCTGAAAGATCGACTCCGCTGCGGGCGGAACCGTTGTGATCCAGCCCTTCATCGACAGCTTGTCGAAAGCCGCAAACTTGATCATCTTCGCGACCTCCGGAGATACTGCACCGTTAGCAGTCGGCGGTGACGCCGCGCTTGGACCTGCAGACCAGGCGCGCGACACTGTTGCGGCCGCAGAAGGGGCCGACTGCACCGAAGGCGCAGCGGCCGCTGCGGCCGGCCGCGGCTTCTTGCGATCAGTTGGTTGTTGCGCAGGAGCCTGCGCTACCTTCGCCTTTCCGGCGCCATCTTCCGTCTCGGCCCGTGCTGGTGCAGCAACGAAGAGCGCCACCGAAGCACACGCAGCAATCCCAGTGTGAACCGACATTATCGACCGCGCGGTTGCGCGATCGGCCGGGCAGCGCTCCTGCCCTTCGCCAAGCTCACGCCGGCTGCCGACGCGATTTCCCTCAAGCCTCATCATCGTGGAACCTCCCCATGCATACTTTTATGTTTGAGTATGTTATTTTTGTTCTGGGTATCCTCTACAGCCTTAATCAACGCCCCGTCAAGCATTCATGTCAGATAGAAGTCACAATCAATAATCTGGTATAATTTCTGGTGATTTGGCAAAACCAAGCAGGCATCGCGAGTGCCCGTCGCGGCGACGCATTAGAACCGCACGAAGCAACTGATCTAAATTTTTGTTTTGGGTTTGTTATTTACAGATTATGGTCAGGGCATCCATAGCGACAAAACAGGCAGACCACGCAATGATCGAAACACCCCACGCAGTCTCAATCGGCACGAAAATCACCAATCTTGCCTGGGATTCGCCGTCGGCGGACTGTGTAACCTTTGAGGGGCTCACGTTGTCGCGGCAGGAGCTGCACCTCTCGTCAAACCGGATGGCTCATGCACTCGCAGCAAGAGGCGTCGGCCTGGGGGACTTCGTCAGCATCGCCTTGCCCAACGGGCTCGACTTCATGGTCGCGTCGTGTGCGGTGCTCAAGCTCGGAGCCATTCCGCAACCGGTCTCCGGAAAGCTGCCGGAGAAGGAGCTTGAAGCAATCCTGTCCCTTGCATGCCCTCGCGTGGTGATCCGCGCCGCGGTCGTACGACCATGCGACGTGACGCCGGCGATGCTGCTGGAGGAGTCCATTGATGACACGGATCTGCCCGATCGGATCTCCCCCGCATTGAAGGCTCCGACCTCCGGCGGATCCACCGGGCGGCCGAAGCTGATTGTATCTGGTCGAGCAGGCGTCGTCCTGCCGGATGAGGGAGATTTCTACGGTATCACGCAGAGTGATATCGCCGTGATGCCGGCGCCGCTCCACCACAATGCCCCGTTCTCGCTGGCACTCACCGCAATTCTTGCGGGTGCTCACCTGGTACTGATGCGCAAGTTCGATCCGGAGGAGCTTCTGCGCATTGTAACGCGTCGCCAGGCTACCTGGCTCTATCTCGTGCCCACCATGATGCATCGGATCTGGCAGCTGCCCCAGGAGGTTCGGGACAGCAACGACATGTCTTCGCTCCGCAACGTCTGGCACATGGCCGCGCCCTGCCCGCCGCGGCTGAAGGAAGCCTGGATCGGATGGATCGGCGCGGACAAACTATGGGAACTATACGGTGGGACAGAAAGCCAGGCGGTAACGGTCATTGGGGGCCACGACTGGCTGCAGCATCGCGGGTCGGTCGGCCGCCCAGCCATGGGCGAGATCGCGGTTCTTGATGAGCATGGACGACTGCTAGCGCCAGGAACGATCGGCACCGTTTACCTCAAAATGCCCAGCAGCGGGTCGCCGACATATCGCTACATCGGTGCCACGGCCGAGCGGATCGGAGAGTGGGAGACGCTGGGCGATCTCGGTTGGATGGACGAGGAAGGCTATCTCTACCTGACGGACCGGCGCACCGACATGATCCTGGTCGGAGGGGCGAACGTCTTCCCTGCCGAGGTCGAAGCTGCGCTGGAGGAACATCCGCTTGTCGCCTCGAGCGCGGTGATTGGGCTTCCTGACGAGGATCTTGGCCATCGCGTTCATGCCGTTGTTCAAGCGCCTCCTACAATCGACCTGGACGGGCTCAACCGCCATCTGGCAGAACGTCTTGTCAGCTACAAGCGCCCGCGAACAATAGAGATTGTCAGCTATCCGTTGCGGGACGATGCCGGTAAGGTACGGCGATTCCAATTGCGGGCCGATCGTATGCCAGGATCGGCCACCAGCGAGGCGGCGAGCGTGTCAGACGAAGAGCAAATGACTCTTGGGGGCAGATTGACGTGATCGCGCCTTCTGCTGCGAATCAGTCCAAGCCGAAGCGCTTCCGCCGGCGTGAGGCGGTACTTGGCGTCGCTATCCAATTGATCAATGATGTCGGCTTGAGGGGAATGACCTTCGTCGAAGTCGCAAACAAGCTCGGCATCGTTGCTACCGGCATTGCTTATTATTTCCGCCGCAAGGAGCAGTTGGCGAGCGCGTGCTATATTTCCTCGCTGGAGCGTATCCAAGGCTTCATCGATTCGGCAGACGGGGCGACGGTCGAAGGTCGACTCAAGTCCTTCCTGTCCAACTATTGCCGGTACCTTGAGGAGGTGACAGCCGGGCGTGCGCTTGCGATCGTGCGCTTCGACGAGGTTCGTGTCCTGGCGGACCCTGCTGTGGATCATGCCATCGCTCAGACGTTCGGCAAGTTTCGTAAATTGCTTCGTAGTTCCCCGGACCGACATAGCCGCGTTTCCAACGCCCAGGCGCACCTGCTCTTCTCCTGGATCTTCTGGATGCCGGCGTTGCTCGAACGACATTCAGAGGATGAATACGACGCAATAGCCGGCATCGTGCTCAGAATTTGGCTGGGCGGTGTTTCGGTCCAACCGTTGATCGGCGCTCGGCTTCGCGCTTTGAGGTATCAATCTCCCCGGAGGGACGATCGAGCCGAAGATTTCCTGAAAGCTGCAACCAAGGTACTCAATGAGCAAGGCTATGCAGGTGCATCCGTCGAGCGCATATCGGCCGCGCTGAACGTTACAAAGGGTTCTTTTTATCACCATAATGAGGCGAAGGACGACCTTGTCGTGTCGTGCTTCGAGCGCTCCCTGGCGCTCGTGCAGACAGCGAAGCACGATGCAGCCGGACTCACCGCCCCCGGGGCGGAGAAACTCTGGGCGTTAGCCGTCCATTTGATCGAACACCAGCTGCTTGGAGAAGCGCCGCTGCTCTCGATGTCTGCCTTAATGACGCTCCCCAAGCATATCCGTGCCGACCTGCTGCATAAATCCGACCGCATCATCAATGGGTTTGTTCTATTGTTCACGGAGGGTATGCAGGATGGCTCGATTAGAACCACATCGCCCGTCGTGGCCGCATGGATGTTTTCATCGATGATCAACGCTGCGGTCGATCTGCGAGCGTGGATCCCTGACCTGACGGTCGACAACGTGGCCGATCTATTCGTGCGGCCGTTCTTTGAAGGTTACACCAAATCCTCCGAATAGTCGGACGCACTCCATCTCCCGGCTCGGCCAAGTTGTCAGGTGCAATCGGGATCGATGCCGCATCAAATATCGTTTATCGATCTGCCGCGTCGGGCTAACGGTCTAGGGTCTATTCGTAAATTCGTTACCATCCCACGCGACGGCATGCTGCACCGGTAGTCATCTCTGTCTGCGTAGAAGCATCTTACGTTACAAACCTCTATGGGCTTCCCGATGAACTTCCTGGCGCTACGTGAACGTCATCCGGGTCGACAATCTTAAAATCGCTCGGGCTAAAGCTGGCAACAACGTCTTTCGTGTTCGCCGTTTCGGGGCCACTGGGCACACCCGCCGTCTTCAATGCCGCCTCTGCCTTGTGGAAGCACGACAAGCGGTCCTTGTCGTCGTTCGAGGCTGTGCAGCCGACCACTTGCATCACGGCTTGGCCTGCCAGTACCATTTTCAAACGGAATCTTCATCAGGGATCATCCTTAGTTCGAAAGTGTCCTTGAAAATATTACAAGCTGCGCAAGGCCACTCCAATTTCCGAAAATACGAAATTTCTCTTGCGCCGTCGGGCAAATCAGTGGTTCAATAAATACACGCGAAGTGCTCCCTTGGGAGCTTTTAAATGCCTCACCAGCCATCGGAACTTGTCGCCATCGCGAAGCTAAATGGCGATTTTCGAAGGAACTACGGGAAACTACTTGGAGCCTTTCTGTATCTGCGATCGATTAGTGCGGTGCGTGGCCGTTCTTGGTTCTGCACCGGCCTGCTGTCGGCCATCGTTTCGGCGTTGCTGGGCAAGAACGTCTTTTCTTGGCTACGCGTCTGGTGATCGCCCGAATAAGCGCATCTTCGGTCTTGAAACGCGCTATCCCACGACGCTCACGTCTGCTCTCTGCGAATCTTATGGTCTGTCCGATCCTGCCATCAGTGGGCACCAACACATAGTCAAGCACGGACGTGTTGGATTGCGATAACCTGATGGCAGCAATCCAGCCCGCAGGAAGATGCACCTCTCGCTCAATCGACCAGCGTTCTGAATAGTGTTCGTGGGGCCTCGATGGTATCCAACGCGCTGTTCGAACCGAGATGCTCTCGGAGTCCACAACGCGCAGACAGTTGGTCCAGCCCCCCGGGACGGTTCGACGTCCAGCCTTGGCGATCGCAGAAGCAATCTTCGAGCGAGCTTGCTTCTCGCTTCTGCCCATAACGCACGAGTGTCTAAGTATCCGTAATTTCGCTTGGGGGTGTAGCCGACCAGGCGATAGAGGTTTCTCACAGAGCCGAAGTGAGCGCGGACGGTGGCCATACAAGGCAGGCCGATAGTTCTGTCGATCAACCTAGGGCTCAATCGACCTTCCTTGTGCAGGACCTTCCGAAATCTTTTCAGCATCTCGTCTTCGGTGAGATCAACGCGGCGTTCCTCGATGATCTTGCCAACTTTCCGGAAGGTGTCGCGGTCGATGATCGGCTCAATGCAGCCCTCGGCTCTTATCCACTCCTCAGGTGGATTCTTCGTGAGACCACGTCGCAGCTTGTTGGATCGCTGGTTAAAGATAAGGTTGCCAATATAGCGCTCGTTCTTCAAAATCCTGGTAACGGACGAACAACTCCAAGGCCCGCCCTTACTTGCTGGGATATTTTTGTTGTTCAGCTCCCACGCGATCGACGTTTCAGATTTGACTTCCAAGAATCGTTGAAAAATCCACCTCACAATGGCGACTTGCTCGGGTGGTCCCGGTCGCACCCGAATGTGGTCCGTAATGAGATACTTTAAATCACCTTTCTTGAGCATGCCTTTCGACCGCTGATTTTCGTCGACCAACTCGCGCGCCAGCCCATAGCTTGGGAGGCCTCCGGGCATGTAGCCGAGGCGCGCAAACCGACACTGCCCGGCAAAAATTTTTGCTGAGAGTTCGCGGCTATACTCAGCAGCCATCACCCTCTTGATGTTTTTTACAATGCTGGAGAGCATGCTACCGTCGTTATCGAACTGCTCGGCACAGTATGCGACCCTAATGCCGGCCTGCTTGCAAACGAACTCGTAGTGTGCGCTTTCGTCGGTATCTTGAAATCGCCCCCATCGACTCACGTCGTAAACTAAGATGTGTCCGAAATCCGCTGTCCCAGACTGCACGTCTTCTATCAGCTTGATGAGGCCGGACCTGTTCTTCAACCGGAGACCGCTCTCGCCTTCATCACGATAGGTTTGGACTATCATCAAGTTGTGGGCGTGCGCATATGTGGCGATTACGGCAGCCTGGTTCTGAATCGAGTATTGCTGCCGTTCGGTGGACATCCGAACATATTGAGCAGCGCGCAGCGCTCTGTTGCGCTCCGCCAAACTCGTGCCCTTGCGTACGACAAGCGAGTTGGCCATGGCCCGGCATCCGGATTGGGGCCCCAAAAGTATAGCGCCGAACGTCCGAACGAGAAAGTGACGGCGTGAAGCCAGCGCGGCCGACAAATTGCTCGACGACAAGGTCAGAAAGCCTCATCTTTGAAGGGATGTGCAATCTCTATAGCATCACGACCAACCAAGCGGCGATCGCGGGCCTATTCCGGCTGGTCAACCGTTACGCCGGCAACCTAGCCCCAATGCCGGGCGTCTTCCCCGACTACCCGGCGCCCGTCATTCGCAATTCCGGCGACGAGCGCGAGATGGTACTAATGCGATGGGGCATGCCGCCCCCACCGCGCACTGGCGGCCCGCCGGTCACCAACATCCGCAATACGTCATCGCCGCATTGGCGGGGCTGGCTCAAGCCCGAGAACCGATGCCTCGTGCCGTTCAACAGCTTCGCCGAGTACGCGCCGGAGCCAAACCCGAAGATCAAGAAGAAGGATGTCGTTTGGTTCGCCCTCGGCGACGACGGCGTTCGCCGGCATCTGGACCGAGTTCAAGGGTGACCGCGGGACGAAGTCCAAGCCGATCCCCGGGCCTCACAACGTTTATGGCTTCCTGACGACTACTCCGAATGCCGTCGTCGAGCCCATCCACTCCAAGGCTATGCCAGTGATCCTGACGACCGAGGAAGAACGCGACGTCTGGATGCGGGCGCCGTGGGATGAAGCGAAGGCGCTGCAGCGGCCATTGGCCGACGATATGCTGAAGATCGTCGCCCGCGGCGAAGCGAAGGAAGATATCTTGGTAGAGACGTAGGATGCCGGCCGCAACCGAAGCCGCAGGGTTACCCCTCCCTAGGTAAGAAACGCTTGCACGCTAACGCAGTTCTCTCCTCGTCAGGATTTTGCACTTCAATCCTGGGGCTAGAGCCAATGTTGCCCGCGTGTATTTTAAGCGGGCAGCATTGTGCCCTGGTCGTGTCCGATCGAGACCTCACGAGCAATTTTGCAGAAGTGCGCAGAGGACCGGGCCTAGCTTCGACAAAAGGACCAATCCCGCAATGCTGGGAAAGACTATGAAGATGACGAAAAGGGTCGCGAGTACCCACACCAACGGTTTGATGGTGGGGTTAGGTTGAAGGCGGACAAGTGGCGGCGGACCGCCGGTCACAGTCGCCCCTGTGCCGCCGCACACCGCGCACTGAATCTTTCCTGTGCCAAAACAGGTGCCGCAAAGTTCGATACCGTCGCCGCCCCGTTTCGGAACCCAGCCATGACTGCAATGCGCCCCCGGACACGGCGCCTTTCCTGATCCTCCACACTGGAAGCACATCGCCATAGCGCACTCCTAGGTAGAACCATTCGGAGGGACACTAGGCGGGGCGAACGTCAGCGCTTATGAAGTGGCTCACAAGAGGCCCTCGTAGAAAACAAAGCGCACCTACGTGACGGACTGCGTTCCAACGTAGCACAATTGAAACGATCGGCGAAATCCGCCGGTAATATTTAACTACTAGCCTCTCCGCATTGATTTGGGGAGAATTTCAGATGGTTGCTCTTTCGAAGCCCGTAACGGATCTCCGGGCAACGCACCGGCCGATGTCGAGCCTTGCGCTGGTCAATCTATTCAGCCTTTTCGGTTTGGTGCTGTCGATCGCCCTTGCGCGATACGGGATCGACATCGGCGCCGGCCTGTAACGAACATCGCATGGCGCTATGCTGCAGCGGGACGATTGCCCGTAGCTTCCCGGTATTGGCGGCGCCTAGCGATTGCTAGGTCCAGCGCATGCCTAATTCTTACAGCCACAGGGGCGTCACGTTCAGCGTGAAACGCCAATACGACGATCAATTCGAGATCATCATTGAATTGGATGAAGAGGTGCTGCATAGCACCGTGCGCACGAGGCTGCCCGAGCTCGCAAAGCGGCGCGCTGAAATGCTCATCAACCGCAAACTGAAAGATAGCCTCAAGCTGGTATGAGCGCTGGACAGCAAGTTGACGGAAATTCCACAATGCAGATGAAGGGCGACCGCCCCTACTCCGACCCCGAAGCCGCCCGCAGGATCATGGAGCACGCCCGCGCGATCGAGCCGATCCAGGACGGCAGGATCTATATCGAGAAGATCAACTATCCGATGCTCTACCAGGACAAGGCGACGCCGACCGAGTATTGGACTGGCCTTCAGCACGCGATCGGCCAAGGCTGGCTCGAGTACCACGAGAGCGGGACGTTCGTGAGGATGCTCCAGCCGGGGAAAGACCTGTTCGCCTAATCCCTTCGAGTTCTTGACGGCGCGCCCAAAGAAGCTTGGGATACCTTCTGCCCGGCTCCTCCAAGGCCGGGTGCCCTACCGCAAGGCGAGGCCTCGAGGTGCCCATAGGGGGCCTCGCCGATGCTATCCGGATCCTAGAAATGGCCCAGCCGAGCCGTTCGCCCGCCGCCGGAGTTCTCCGCGGGTGAACGGAGTTCCATTCGCATTCAGAGCACGCTAAAATTGGCCTACACGCCACAAACCGAAGGGCGGGAGGCATCAATGCAGGACATGCGCGCGGCGCTGGAGAGACTTCGCGTTGAAGTGCGAGCTGATTAGCAGGCTGGCGACCAACGCGATCAAGAAAGAGCTGTTCGCCAAACTGGCCGCACATCACCGGCTATTGGCCGATGAGGTCGAGCGCACCATGAATGGTCCTAGATCCAAAGATTGAGGAACCTCCGGCTTACACCGAACTTACATTCCCGTTCCGCGCAGGAACCTAGCTGGGAGGGGAATGCATGGGTCAGGTACGCCGTCGCGTCAGGCAAACCAATTCGCTTGAAGAGCGCCTTATCGAGCGAGCGAAAGAGCTACGCGATCAGGCCGCGACGCTAGCCCCAGGCATCGAGAAGGAAGCGCTGTTGAAGCTGGCGCGGCAAGCTGAGGCTGGCGTAGGCATGACCGTATGGCTGCGTGATCCTAGACTACAGTCTACGACATGAACCGATCCGCAGCGCCCAGTCGCGCGCTAAGGATGGCGGCTGGAGTGTCTGTTTTGCTCACCCTGCTGCTCTTGGGTTTGTTCTTTGTCGCGTTTTGCCCGAACGCCGCCTCGGTTGAGCGAATGCGGTATCGGGGAGCAAAGGAAACGGCCCCAGCGAGGAGGCTGCTGGAGCCGTTCCTATTCCTATGCTTTGCCGAACAGCCGATGCAATAATTTGGCGTCTCTCTGGGCCCCAGTAAATCGATCTTAATGAAAAGCCCTGCCCAGTTCTGTCAGGATCGAATCGCCTACCGGGTCTGGAAATCACATATGTGAATCAGTTTCGGATTTTCCAATATAATAGTCGCAGACGCTTCATTCTTCTTCGGCCATTCGCTTTCTGATGGCTCCCAGTCTTCCCACGACCGATGCCTCAGTGCGCCCGAGCTTCTGGGCGATCTCGCGCCGTGTCATCCCGGTCTCACGTATCAGCCGCAATAGCCTCTGCTCCTCCTCCGAGGACCATGAGCCCGTAGGCATTAGGGACTCTCCAAAGTTGTTTCGTGCTGAAATGCCAAGGGACATTGCATTGTCGAGATCACGCTGTCTGTCCGGGACTTCCCGGTGCTCGCGACTCGCATACCGGTGTTGGAACACCTGCCTTCCAGTCATGCCGATCACCAGAAACCCACTCGAAATCCCGCCCGAGGTGGCGCGACAATTCGCCGCTAACATGCGGCAGTTCCATGTCGAGTACGATGCCCTCAAGCGAGATGAGATTGCCGCTACCACCAGGCACATCTTGTTGCAGCACATGCCGAAGGGGCAAAGCTGCGGCTTACGGATGTCATCAAACTGTTTGAGCTAATGCGATGAGTGTGTGGATTTATACCGATACCAGCAAGATGGTTGGCGACCCGGATCACCTCAAGGTCTTCGCTACGATCGAGGATGCAGAAGCGTGGTTCGAAAAGAATGATCCAGAAGGCGTCGCTTTTGAGTATCCCCTCATAGAAAAAGAACCCGACGCGGGTTAGGCGCCGGGTAGTTCATTCAGCACGCGAAGGACTATCGGAAATTGGCGACCGATCGGGCCCGGTGCTACGCCCGCCAGCCCTCCGTCTGCGGTTCTGATTAGGAGGATGCCGGGCGGCCCGACGCAGGTGCATCTAGCGATTGCGAGGATCGTTCTTATTGAGCAAGATCCTCACTCGTTTCCGCTCTTCGGTCATTGTCGGGAGGCGTACACCAAGGTCGCGCGCACGATCGCGAATGGCGTTAAGCGGTCGCTTCAGCGCTACAGCGATGCGGTTTGCACTCGCTCGGGCAGCTATCATCGCTTTCAGCCTTTCGATTTCTTCAGATGTCCATGGTCGATGACGCATTTGCTTTCGCTAATTTCTCCACCCGGAATGATCCACAAGGCGGCTTCATGACGGGGAACGAAAGACCAGCGCCATCGGCCGACTTCCTCGCGCGCATAGGTTAACGTGACCTCGACCGCGTCGTGCCTAGAGACTTTTTCATTGCTGATCCGAGACGCTTCTCAACTCGATTCCGGCTATTGCCGACCTTCTTGACCGCCTTCTTCACAGAGGCGGCTGACTTCCCCGTCTTTTTCGCCTCATAGCCCACCTCGTAGTCCTGCCCACCAGCGATGCGTGCCCTATCCTGCTTGCGACCCCGCACCGTCTGCTTCTTCGCCTTCTTCGCCATTCTGGCCTCCCTGTAGTGAAGGCCAACGCAGGTTAGGATCGCCAGTTCCAACTGAGGACCTCGATCGGCGGAACGATCGCGACCGGGCCAATTTGAATCAGATCATTGTTTATGGAGTTGCGTTGTGGCGTTTCAGCGGAGGAAGCCCGAGGCGAACGGAGCGAAGGCGCTCTTCCCCGGCTTCATTGCGCCCGCGTGGACGCCCGATGCGAGGTCGGTTCCTCGTTCGGCAAGGTGGCAAGGGCTGGATGGTCTACGACAACGAACTCAAAGGGCCGGCCCAAATAGAGAAAAATGGGGCGTTCGCCGAGAGGCTGAAAAAAGAGCAAGCCGAGGTTCTGGCGGAGCGGCTGGCGACCCGCAAACCGAACCAATTCTCTTGAAGAGCGCCTTATCGAGCGAGCCAAGGAGCTACGCGATCAGGCCGCAGCGCTAGCGGCAAGGACAAAGCCAGTATGACGAAGGGATACAGTCTCACGAAGGGGAAACACTTTGATAATCCGGCTAAGCGAGCGCGAGCCAGGTTGCACCAGATGTCGGCCGGACTGAGATAGGCGAAACGAGCTCCAGACAGAGAAGCCGAGCAAGAAGCCAGATACGGTCGCTCGGGAGCGGGCAAAAGCCGCCGCCGAACAGCGGAAGGCCTTCCGGATCATCGTGGAACCTTAGCCGGGTGCTGTCCTCGCCCGTAAAAGAAGAAACCGGTCAATATGTCGAGGACCTCATAAGAAATGATTAAGGTGTCCCGCTTACTTTACCGCTCGATCCTGACCTCGCCCGTCCGGATCACCTGTTTGATATTTGGCCCCGTCACGTCAGCGTGACGGGGCTTTCCATTTTGTCGGCTTGGGCTAGTTTGAGTCAGCTACAGACAAATGACGGCCATTCCAGCAAACTATAGGAAGCTTCGGCGCCTGTGTTCGGAGCGGCGTTTGGATCGCCTGCCCCGTGGGCCGATTGACGAACGCAACCGGAGCGGCGACCTGCTACTTGCAGCCGCGGCAAATCGTGAGCTTGCCCTTTAGTTTGTCATCTTCCCTGGGATCGACCGATTGCTGCCCAGGGACACGATCCGCTTCTTGACCGCGCTTGGACTGCTTTGCCGCGCGCGACCTGACGGGTCGCGTCGTCCGGCTTGACGCGTCATTGTCGTCGACGATGCCGACGCTAAAGCCATCGTAATCGGCGGCCGGCTTGGCCAACGGCGGCAGCCTGTCGATCACCGGTGCTGGCGAAACATCGTCGGGCGCCGACGGCGTGTCCTTGACAGTGGCAGATGGGGCGGATGCCAGTGGCGGCACATCTTTAGCGGCTCGGGCTGGAACCGAGCCCTTGGCGGTCTCCGCCGGCGGCGGAACGTCATCCATCGCCGGTGACGACCCAACATTGCTCTTTGCCGATGACGTCGGATGTTTGCCCGCCGCTCGCGGTGGCGACACGCTCGGTGCGGCCATCGGCGGCCAAACGCTGTTGGTGGGGGCGGCGGCCGGAGGTGCCACCCCCTGTTCACTCAACGGCGGCGGCGGAGCAAGCGAAAGCGGCTGGGCCAGCGACGTCTGACATCTCGCGCTGTCGTGGAAAAAAACACCAGCGGCCAACAAGCCAAGGGCAAACAGCGCAGCGTTTTTCATTGGCGTTCCGCAAATCGCTTTAACTGAAAGGAATGAATCGCGTGACTTGGCCACGCTTCGGCAAAAATATCCATGCCTGAGATGGCGGTTAAAATTGACTGAAATGGGGTGTCACCGGCGGAAACGAGCGCACTTCGGTCCGCTTGTGATCTTTTGGCAAGCCTCGTTATCAGCCCCTTGGGGTCGCTCGGAAGTCCATGCGGGCCGATCGGATGTCCCTGTGGCTTCGCAGCCGTGACGATCAACGCTTGCGGTGCGGAGCGCACTGATCTCCGGCGCAGACATCGTCAAACCTTCGTATAGTTCCCTTCATCTATTTTCATAGCCTCGGCTTACGCTGGTACAATTGAGCGACCGCTGGGGATTCTTATGCTTGCGGCGATCGTGGCCCGCAACTGCGAGGGTGCGCCTCCTCCCCGCGCCTTTCGAACAGCGAACGCCCCTAAAGCGCGGTGAGATTGGGATCAATCATCGTCGCGCTTTAGCTTCTTGCCTGAGCATGATTTCCGCGAAAAACTAGAGGTCGAAATTCGTGGGCAGCATGACAACGTCGCGAATGGTCATGCCGCGGTGGTCGAACAACTCTGTGACTTTCGCTCAGCCGCAGTTTCGTGCCGGCCGGGCCAGTGATCGAGAAGCATGCGGCGCATTCGGACAGCTATCTCGGCGAGGCGGATGCATCGCGCTCAGCATGATAGGCCTGCATATCCGCCCCGAACCGACGGGCTTCTCTTGGCGGGATTTCGATCGACTTGCGCTTCATCTTCTGAAGGCAGGCCCGTACGCCGCGGATTGCGAATCAGCCGGAGGCGCACCGTTAGGTGGGGCAACCAGCATATTTTCCGGCGCTCCCCATCAGACCACAGGCGGGCGCAGTGATGGCGCCCGACTTCAGCCCGTCGTAGACCGCATTGCCGATAACACCGGCGAGAACGCCCAATCCAAACGCGACCAAAGCCGGGTTGCCACCTGAGACCTGCTCCAGGTGATCGAGGGACAATTCGTGGTTGATGCTCGGCATGTTGAATCTCCTTTGCTTTAAGTGACGGGGCATCCATCACTAGGGATCATGCAACAAGCCGAGCCGCTGATCTGTGACTGGGATCACGCGCCGGTAGGTCGTTCGACCTTGAGCTGGGCGCGTCCCGCCCCCGCCAGGACAAAGCATTTTGAGGCGGCCCCGGCGGCACAGTTTCCTTGGGAAATTAATCGGGCACGGTTGGCCCGGGGTCATTCGAGCGGCAGAGAAAGCACCGAAGACTTATTGCCCTGCTCGCAACCTGTTCGTCCCTTGGGCGGCAGAGTCGGAACCGAGGCAACCGCGGCCAACTCAGTCTGACTCATGAATCGGGCCAGATTAGCGTCCGATGACCACTCCACGTAACGAACGGCCAAAATGGCAACCGCCAATACGATGAGCATGCCGACAACTGAAATAGTGGCTGTTCGCGACCAGCTTTCGCCGCTGATTAATGGCATCGCGAATTCCTCCGACGCCGAAGTTGTTACCCCTTAGAGCAGTTCGTCAGTTTCAAATGTGAACGACCTTACATTTCACGCGCACTTGATGATGAGGCAGAAGTAGCGGCCTGTGGTAGGCTCTGTCCTTCGAACGTGGAGGGTGAAATGCGCGGCACTTCCGCCGCATCGACACTCCGGGCGATCTGGAGATTTGGATCGCAAGCAGCGATGATTATTCGTTCGCTATCAGAAACGAGAGCCGAGGTGGACCTCGCTTGCATGGAGAGCCGTTGTTTTTTGCGTCATATCGCCCCGACTTTCTGAATATTACCTGCGGCTCAAGGGTCCGGATCACCCTTCAGCAAGTTCGCTGACGCCGAGCGGGCCTGTCCTTGGTCGCCTCATCATCAAGGGATAACTACCGTTGTCCGCGCAAGGCGGGGCGAAGTCGTGGCGCGAAATGCGCCGCAGGGAGCATGACTCCCAGCGGCGTTTTCCGTGGGCAGCGAGCACCGAGGCCGGATTTGGACACTGAACTCATCGATGCAGGGTCACTGCCTTAGCCGGGTGGAAGGTAGCCGCCCGGCTTTAGCTCCTTCACCATCGCGAGATTCTTGTCGATAGCCGCCAGCAGCTTGTCGAACGCATTTGCAGGAACACTGACCGGGCTGGACGGCTTACCTCCCGAAACTGCTCCCAGCTCGTCGGCTGACAGTTCATGAATGCTCGTCATCTTCATCTGCTTTCCTCCTGTTGCCGGCGGCTGCATTGCCACCTGGTGCAGGATGGATACGAACTCCAAGCGACGGTTGCTGTGACGTGCGTCACACGCGTGAAAAATCGACGCCGACAACTGGCGCTCATTTTGGGCAGCACCTCTACCGAACCAATGATCGAGCCTCGCTTGCCACAAGCCGTGCAGGTAAACCGCGGCTCGAGATCGGACAGACGCATCTCGTCAGGCTCCGCATCTAACCTCGGTGAGGTGGTCACGCTCGCTCCGCTATCGAGCCGACACCGCCTATCCATGTGTCGATGACCTCAAAGTTCGGATTAAAGGCGACAAGATCAGCGCGGTATCCGCGCGCGATCCGTCCAAGCTCGGACTCAAGACCCAGAAATGTCGCGGGTGTCCGGGAAGCCAGGATAAGGGCGTCGATAAGGGAGATACCGACGAGCACAACGGCGTTGCGCACCGCCTCGATCATGGTGAGGTGAGCGCCAGCGAGCGTGCCATCCGGGCCGGTCAGGCGATTTTCGTGCAATGTAATTGGCCTTCCTTGCAGCAAGAATTGCCGATCGTCCGTACCCACCAATGGCATGGCATCGGTGACCAGCATCAATCGATCGCGTCCCTTGCAGCGGAAGGCAACACGCAAACCAGCGCGATCAACGTGAATGCCGTCGCAGATGATTCCTGCAAACAGCCGGTCATCTTCAAGCGCAACGCCCACCAAGCCCGGCTCCCGGGCGTTCAACTGCGACATGGCGTTGAACAGATGGGTCACCCCCGAGATACCACGATCGACCGCTGGCCGGATTTCGGCCGCGGCGGCGTCGCTGTGGCCGGCAGAGATACGCAATCCGGCACCGATCAATGCGTCTATCATGGACGCGGGAACGCATTCCGGGGCCAGGGTCACAATGGAGCGGCCGCGGCCCCCGAAACTCGTGATGGCGGCGAGCTCGCGCTGATCCGGCACGCGTATCTCGGCTTCCGGATGAATGCCCTTGCGAGATCTGTTGAGAGCCGGACCTTCCAGATGAAAGCCGAGTACGCCAGGAATTGCGAGGCACGCCTGAGCTACTAGCGCCAATTGCTCAATGACCTCGCTTCGATCGGTGATGAGGGTTGGCAAGCAGCCCGTGGTCCCCGCCTTGCGGTGCGCCGCCACGATACGTCGAATGCCGGCTTCCGTTGGCTGGTCGTTGAGAAGAACACCCCCGCCTCCGTTCACCTGAATGTCGATGAATCCAGGTGCAAGAATGGCGTCTGCGGGAAGGTGGATTGAAGCGCGCGCTTTCTCGCCGAAGGTAACGCTTTCAATCCGCCCCTGCGAGATCCTGACCAACCCCGGCCCGCGCATGTCGGCACCATCAAAGATGTGCTGTGCGGCAATCGAGAGAAAGACGGCTTGGCCCATCAGTGCTGATCCAAGAATGACAGTCACGGACTCGTGAAGCGCGCCCGCTACCCCACGGGCCCTTATATGTACAGGACCGGCGTCGGAGGACCCGGAGCTAAATACTCGCGTTAACGTTCCATGGGAACAAAAGGTGCCACGTATCTCGGTATTGATGGCGGTGGAACCCGCTGCCGCGCCCGGATCGAGGACGAAAACGGCAGGCTACTCGGCGAAGCAAGTTCGGGACCTGCCACGACGCGGATTGGCATCGAGAGGGCCTGGCGGTCGATCATGGACGCCACCGAATTGGCGGCCGCACAGTCCGGACTGACGCATGAGGATTTCGCGCGGATGCACACCGGAATTGGGCTTGCCGGGATTGGTCGCCGGGGCGCAGAAGCGGCGCTCAACAAGATCGCCCATCCCTTTGCGTCCGCTGTCTTCATCAGCGACGGCCTCGCGGCCTGTCTCGGCGCCCATAGCGGCGCGGACGGAGCCATCGTGGTGACGGGCACAGGCTCGGTGGGTGTCGGCCTGATCGACGGGCACGAAATCCGTCTCGCCGGTTACGGCTTCCCCGTGTCGGACGAAGGTAGCGGTGCCGACATCGGCCTGCAGGTTGTTCGACTAGCGCTGCGGGCTGCGGATCACCGCGGCGAGCTGACCTCATTGCTTTCAGAGGTGCTGGAAGCATTTGATCATGATCCCTATCAGGCCGTGCCCTGGTCTGAAGAAGCCAAAGCCACGGACTACGCTGCGTTCGCGCCGATCGTGGTACGGCACGCCAACCTGGGCGATCCGGTCGGCCGCCGCATTGTCGAACGTGCGGCCGATGCCATTGGCGATCTACTTGATCTGTTCCTGGCGAGAGGAATTGACCGGGTCGCGCTGGTGGGCGGGCTCGCGGATGCCATTGTGCCCTGGCTAACGCCTGATCTACGCGCCCGCCTGAGACGTCCTGACGGCGACGCAGTGGCCGGTGCGTTACTTATGGCGCGAGGGCGGCTGGACCTCTCCAAGAGAGAAACTGACTATGAACAGGCTTCAAAGTTCCGCGTTTGATGGCGCTTGGATCAACAATACGGCCACGGAAGAAGTCGATCTCCGATTTGCCGACCTTGATGCATGGCCGCTGGCGTCAGCGATGGAAGCGATGTGGGAGGGCCAGCTTGCGGCAGTCTCCGCGATCGGCCATGCCCTTCCCGTGATCACTGCGGCGGCTGAAGCGGCCAAGATGGCGTTGGGCGATCGCGGTCGCATTGTATACGTCGGTGCCGGCACCTCAGGCCGGGTGGCGGTCCAAGACGGCGCCGAGCTGACGCCGACCTTCGCCTGGCCCAGCGAGCGCGTCCGCTTCGTCGTCGCCGGCGGTGACAGCGCATTCGTCACCAGCATCGAAGGCGCAGAGGACGACGTCGGTGATGCGGTCGCGCAAATCAATGCCGCGCGGCTGACGCCGCACGACGTGGTGATCGCCGTTGCTGCCAGCGGCACCACACCATTCACGGTGGCGGCGCTGCAGCAGGCAGGCTCTTTCGGCGCAGAGACGATCGGTATCGCCAATAACCCGGGCACCACCCTGCTGGCATCGGCAAAGTTTCCGATCTTGATCGAGACCGGCCGCGAGCTGATCGCCGGCTCCACGCGGATGAAGGCGGGTACCGCTCAGAAGGTTGTGCTCAACCTGATCTCCTCAGGGATCATGCTGCGTCTTGGCCGGGTGTATCGCGGCATGATGGTGAACATGCCGCCGACAAATGCCAAGCTGAAGCGGCGCGCCGAGGCTATGGTGGCGCAAATCGCGCACTGTGATCCGGCGCACGCGGCACACTCGCTTGAGCAGGCCGAGGGAGACATCAAGACGGCAGTCCTTCTGGCGTTGGGTGTCGATAGGGCCGATGCGGAGACCGTTCTGAAGAAGTGTGACGGCAACCTTCGGCGTGTGTTTGTCGAGCTTGCCAAGACTCGTGACCGGTACCAAGCGAGCGGCGGAGCGCAGGCGAGGCGGAGCGATTGAGCCGTGCCGACATCCGCGATGGCGAGCGAAATCGGGGAAAGCGCGGATGTTGTCGCCAACCTTGTTCGCAGCCGCCCCACGACGCGCAACATCGCACAGCGGCTTCGGACTGGCTCCATCCCCCTGTGCGTCGTGTGTGGCCGGGGAAGCTCTGGGCATGCCGGGGTTTTCCTAAGATACCTCGTCGAGACGCGACTTCGCCTTCCCGTTTCAGCCAGCGCTCCGTCGGTAATCACGGCATTTCGCACGCCCCTGATGCTGCGTGATGCGCTGTTCATTGTGATCTCACAATCGGGGCGCAGCCCGGATCTTGTCGCAGCGACCAGGTCAGCGCGCGCCTCAGGCGCCCGGACCATCGCCATCGTCAATGCGACGTCGTCACCAGTGGCTGACGAAGCCGAGTTCGTCATTCCGATCGAAGCCGGCCAGGAGCACTCCGTAGCGGCGACGAAGACCGTGATCGGCTCGATGGCCGCCAGCGTGGGACTTGTTGCCGAACTGGCGGAGGATCGTGTGCTGCGGTCGGCCCTCGACAGGCTGCCTGAGCGGCTGCACCGCGCGATGGCGCTCGACTGGTCCGAGATTGCCGATGATCTCGCGAAGGCTTCAGCTGTTTTTGTGGCGGCCCGGGGCTTGGCCCTGGGCTCGGCGAGGGAGACCGCGCTCAAACTTTCGGAAATCCTGCGCCTGCCCTCCATCGGTCTGAGCGCCGCCGAGCTGCAGCATGGGCCACGTGCCGCGTTATCGTCGGGCACGCCGGTCATCATGATGCGCCTCATGGATGAAACGGCGGCCATGGTTGACGCATTGGCAGAAGAATTGCGTGAACAAAAGATCGAGCTGCATCTCTGCGGCGGACCGCGTGGCTCGCTGGCCTGGCTTACTGAGGATGACCTCGCCACCGATCCGATCACCATGCTCGTGCCGGCCTATCGGATGATCGAGCAGACGGCACGTGCCTTTGGATTTGACCCGGATCGCCCCCCTCGCCTGCGCAAGGTTACCGAGACGTTTTGACAGCTGACTGATCAGTGGCCGACAGCCGAAGGCTGAAGCACTGCCGCACCAGACTTGCACCAGAAACGACCTCGCCCGTGTGCAGCAAACGCGATAAGAAACAAACGAAAAACCACAAAACGTGCGCTTCGCGGACCTTGCAAGCTACTGCGATTGGAAGCAACGATGTCAGGACTCTTGGGTCCGTTCTTCCGAACGGCTCTCAGACTGTAAGCTATTGCTCTGCCTGATGCACCAGCAGCTCGGCAATCCGATCATCAGCGCGGCGGAGCCTGCGACAAAGTTCGCGGCTGATATTCTGCATCACTAGGACGTACCCGTGGATGTCTGCTTTGCAATACATGTAGAGGTTTCGAGCCGTGAGCTCATACAGGACAGTTGCGCTTTGCGCGGCGACGGAGGCGGATCGATTTTGCATTTCGATGAGCGTCATTTCGCCAAAAAATCACCGGGCGCAAGACTCGCCATCCGAATCGAGCGTCCCGAATGCCCAAGCCTGCTCACGACGAGCTCGCCGGAGTGAACGACGAACATTGAACGCCCCGGCTCTCCTTCCGCCACAATCGTCGCGCCTACCTCGAAGTGGCGCTCGACGAGCATTGGGATCAACAGATCAAGGCTTGTATCTGACAGCCCTCCGAAGAAAGGCGTGCCGAGCAGGAAAGCTTTCAATTCGGGAGAGCTGACAGCCATCGCGCCACTATACTGCCACTACGTTGTCCTGCCTCAGTCGCTTACCTTGTTAGATCCTTCCGCAGTCTGATCCGACTCTTCTCCAAGCCAGACCGAGATAGCGATTGACGGGACCACCTGCCGGGGCGTGTGTGGATTGAGGGTCCCCGCAGTCACGACCAATCCTTGATCGAGTTTCTCTTTCGCGAACAGCTTGGCCTCGGTCTCCGTCTCAAATGTCCTGGTCAGCCGAGGATGTCGTGGCTTTGGCAACATCCCTCGACGTTGCTGCACCTCAAACGTCACGTACCACGTGTGCCTCATCGAACGCTCTGAATGCAACGGGTCACAAAGCTTCCTTGCCGGGAAATGCTCTGCTCGTGACCCGCATGACGGCATTAACGGCGCGCTCCAACGCGATTGACACCGCCGTTTGCGTTACCACCAGCGTTATGACGGACCGCCGCGCGCGCCACCGGACGCGGCCGAAGCACGACGCCAGCCCGCGCCACGCAACCTGCCGGATAACCGACATACGTGCAGTAAACCACGGCGTTGGCCGGTGCCGAACTGACCGCGACACAGGCGATCCCCAACATAAGGCTCGCCGCAACGCCCGCAACTGTCACTGACTTGGTCGAAAGAATGTTGGTCCGACGCATGGTGATCCTCCATCTGCGTAGTCATAAAAATCAAGAGGGGAGGCTAAGCGGCACACCACCCCTCTTGGCGTTACGGCAACTTTACTGACAGACGTACATGTGGCCGTCAGCCCATTTGGTCATCGTACCCGGTTCGCAGCCGATGCCGTTGGCTGCTTTATATTCCGTCCATCCGGCATAGCCGTAATACGGGCTGATCCCGTGGTAGGCTCGTGCCGGATAGTATGGTTGACCGAAGTGGGGATCGGTCTGGGCAGCGTATGAGTTGGTCCAATTGTTCGTGCCCCAGCCCGCCGTTGTAGCGGCTGCCGTGGCGACTGCTGCCGTGGCAGCGACGCCCGCGCCAACCCCGTATCCGTAGACGGCGCGCCGGGTGTGGCGACGCGCAACGCCTGCCGCGCTCATTGGCGTCAATGGTCGGCCGATGCGCGCCTGAGCGGTTTCGACTGAGACCGAAATGCCGCCTTGCTCGGTCCAAGCGATGGAGAACAGTACCGCGCAGGCGAAAGTCGAACTTGCAATTGCAGTATTCCGGCCAATTCTTTGCGTCATGTTCAATCTCCAGCGTTGAATACTTCAATGTCTCCTTCCCAAACAGTCCGATAGATGGACGCTGCGATTGATTTGCCGCCTATCGCGACCGCGATTGATCTATGTCAAAGGTCGAGTGTTCCCAAATGGGGAAAGTAGCTGCCGACCACCCATGCCTCGAAGCGGTTTAGCTGGCGATAGGCGTTCGGCGCTGCTCTGATCCATGCATCAGCAACGTGCAATGGCGGATGGAGCGATCCATGCCAGTGGCGCGATACTTCCTGTACGTCGGCGGAGCGTTGCTCGGGCTGCTGTTCTTCTTGGATGCTTTCCTCCCGGACTCCCCCGAGGCCAAGCGGCCGGACGGTGTCCGACCAGCTATCCGCATACAATCGATGGAAAAGCTGCCTGACCTGGTTGTGTTCGATACCGCCCAAGCAATCACGGTAGATGAACACATCGCAGGTGATGATCCTCCTACGACCCCTGTCGAGGCTGTCCAAGCGCGAGCTGAAAATCGAAAGGTCTTTGCCCAGATCGTCCAGCAGGTAGTCGAGCGCGGAAAGGCAGCGCCGCCAAGACAGAGGGAAGTCAAGCCACAGCGCAAGTACGCACATGCAAGGAGACACGCACCGTCGCGTTACGCATACTTCATTGATCGACGTCCGCGATATGCGTGGTTCGATAGGCTTGACTGGTGAACACGCGACATGCCGCTGCCGTGAAGAGAGAGACCGACACCCAACACAACGAGCCGCCGCTAAGCGCGCGTACGCTGGCGGGACCGTCGAAGGATCGCGGATATGTGAGTGCAACCGTCCAATGACATAGATCAAGCAACGGACGGGCAAAGCGAGTAAACTTCTCATTATGGGGCAAGCAAGCAAGGAGGCGGTCATGATCTCTCGACGCAAGCTTCTTTCTTCTTTGGGCTTGGCGAGCGCAATAGCGGCGCTCCCGACCGTGCTGATGGTCTCTGATGCGGAGGCGCAGACGGCTGGCATGGAAAGGCGTCAAGATCGACGCGAGGGCCGGCGCGAGCGCCGCGAGGGTCGCCGTGAAGCGCGCGAAGTGCGGCGTGAGGGTCGCCGTGAAGCGCGCCAAATACGGCGCGGAGTTACGCCGGGGACAGGCGTCACGACGGGGACAGCCAAGTAGAGCTTGGCTACAGCGTCTAGGGATTCGATAGGATCATCATCTCCGCTCGTCGTCCCGATGCAGCGCTTGCATTAGCTCGCGTGCATGAAGGGAAAATCCGACGCGCTCCCCACGGTGGTCCGTGTCCTCTGCGGCTCTTTGGCAAGGCCGGGACCGCGCGACCGCACTTGCCGAGGTCATCCGGTGCGAGAAAATCCGTGGTTGCAGTTACAGGAGGCGGTGCGTCCTACTCGGTGTCCGCTATGCCCCGATAGCGACCAGAATTCCGCATCGCCGCGAAATGACGCGATAGGCCAGAAGCGGAAGTCAGCGTACGGCTGAATGAAAGAGGCCGCCTCAGTTGGCGGCCTTTGTGTAGAGCGGCCCCAGCAACATTGGGGGGCCTGTGGATGGTGAGTTGCTGGGGCCATCTACCGGCCCGTCCCGCGTTAAAAACGGGCCAGGTTCAGAAAAGCAACGCAGCGCCTGTGACGATGACTGGAAGTAGCCCGAGAAGAACGAGCGCGGCGTCATAAAGCACTTCCGATGTCTCGGAGAGCGCCGCAGCGGCGCGACGCCAGCCAATGATGATGGAAACGCGCAAGCTGCGCTGATCTGGGCCACCATTCGAAGCAGAATCCAGAAGACGATATGTCATTGGAAACTCCTGCCTAGATAGACTTATCTTAGGCAGGGAACTTTTCCCGCGCAAAGTGCAATTTGTGCCACAACTACCTGATCCCGTATTTCTACGGCTATAGGTCAAGGAGCTACCGCCTTAGTTTGAATTTCGGTGCTGTTTGCTAGATTCATGCTTCGGCGCCATAGGCTCATGTTGGATGCCGCAGCGCTTCACTTGGTAGTCATCCCAAGCGATGCCGACCCCCTTTTTCTTTGCGGGGTGGTTGTATTCCGCTTTGTACTGCGCTCGGCACTCTTCCATGGTCGTGGCATTGGCGGACGAGGCGAACAAGCTGAGCGCGGCAACGATAATTAGACACCGACCCATGGAAATCTCCCCCATCTTGCCAAGCCCGGAAACGCTGGAACTACTTCCGTGCCATCCGTTGATCTGTGTCAAGGAACTCCGTTCACGCACGGAGAACTAGGCCGTGGACTTAGAACGAATCGCGGATGATCGGAAACTATGTGCCCAGAACGCGGAATATGCCCCTCGGTAATCCTACTGAGAACAGCGGACGCCGCTTGGTTGATGCGGGGTTAAGTCCAAAACTAGGCCACTCGAATTTTCAAAGCAGGCCACTAGAGATGAGGCCAGACCGGCACCTGCATAGGAATAAACGGTGACGCCGGTACGTATTGAGAACCGCGCGGGCGGGTCCCCTCGGGGTCAGGACCAGACATCCCGCCCCTACCCGGCCTCGCGTCTGTTCCAGCCAATCACTCTCGTGCCGTTGTCAGTGGCTTCGAATTAGAAAACTTGGCCATGCTTGAATCAACATCGGACATTGGCGCTTGGTCGATCATGATGAGGCCAGCGGCAGGGCGATCCAAGTCCAGGATCACGTAGACGAGTCCGCACAACAGCAAGCCGGTTAAATAGATCGGCATGCGGGCACGCTGCACGTCAACTCCGCCTGCGTAACCGGCGATGCCGGTGCTAACAACAGTCATCACGACCAGCGCAAGGAGCACGACGTTGGGGATTCGGTTGCGCAGATGCGCCAGGCGCCTGCCTTGACTGTCAATTATTTCATTGAGCGACTGCATGAACAAGCTGAGCGGTATCAATACTTTCTCTTTCGCTGCTAAGGCTTCCGCATGCAACCAAAGCGCCTCATGGATTTCGTTAGAGCGAGCAATTACTGTGGGAAGGTCGATTAACGACCGACCTGTATTAGCACCTTCCACACGGATGCGCGCGTATTCCCGCAGCAACTTCAAGCTTTCAGTTCGATGCGGCTCGGGGAGAAGGCGGGAGCGGAGCGCCGTCGTTCCGATCGCATTCGCTTCATTGACGACGGCTTCACGTCTCGCTTCAAATCGCGTTAGCGCCATAAAGAAGGTGAAACCGATTATCAGCGCGAGCAGCCCGATTAGAGATTGCTCCAGCGCAAAAATATTCGATCCGCCGCGACCTTTAATGCGCGTGCCAATCCGCCAGCCGATTTCAATCGCTACGACAACGAGAGCCAATAAACCGACGAACAGTGACAAAAGGGAAAATTGATAAAGATCCAGCATTGTCTTTACCGAAAGACATGTTCGGCTCGTTCAAGGCGCCCCTGCCTAGCCGGAAGCCATCCAAAGAATTGCAACCCAAACGACCAGAAGCGCGACGGTAATCCCGACGACCTTCAAACCCGCGTGATCTCTCGTCGGTATGGGAGCCTTAGTCATGTTCACGCGCCGCAGCTTTCGCAGGCGATTTGCGAGTTTGGCACTCTCGAACTCACCAAATCGTCTTCCCGCGAACTCTAGGGTTTGGCGAATGGAACCACAGTTCCGTTGATCTAGATCAACTGACTCGGGGGATACCGTTCGGTGACGCCCCTCAGCGCCGCTAGGGCCTAGGAGGCTCGTACAGACGGCTGTAGGGGCACGCCCCGTTGCACCACGGCCGTAGACCCACCAGCGGAGCCCGCATCGGCCACATAGCCGATACAGCACACACAAAAAGCACAAATGAACAAAGAGAAACACAATGGCGAGATTGCCACGAGGAAAGACTAAACACCCGCCCTCTCATTCAGAGGCCATGAAGGCCAAATGGAAAGACCCCGAATTCCGGGCAAAAATGGCTGAGCGGGACAGCAGGACGGAAGAGCTTCGCAAAGCGGACCCTGCGCGCTTTACCCGTACAGGTATCCCAAACGGGATGAAGCGGGATGAGGCAGATAGAATGTGGTCTGTCGCTGAGGGACAGGCCGACAAGATAATCCAGACCCTGAAGGCCGATGGGCTGCTTCCGGAGACAGCAACTGCAACCACAGCAGCAGCTCAGTCTAGCATCCCTGTCCCAGACACAGATGAGGGGACGGCTGAGGTTGTGCTCAGGGGAGGCTTTCAAGCTCGCCTTGGGGCCAACAGGCAAGAGGGCAAAGCTTCAGGCCCTAGACATCATTCTCAAATACACCCCCCTGAAGGAGGATGCTGACGACATACGGAAGACCATTAACAGCTTGGCAGGGCGTGAAGTGGCTGTGGTGCATCATTCCGGGAGCTACGCGACGCCTGAGCAGCTACACGAGAGTGATGTGGTGGTTATTACCCACACAGCATTCATCAACGCCAAGCGGGAAACTAAGGGCCGTGATTGGAAAGCTTGGGACCGCTTGGTATCTTGGCGTGGTGGAGACAGGCTCCTCACTGTTATCGATGAGGCGCTGGCCAACGTGGTCGATGAAAGCAGCGCAACCACCGAGAACCTGGGCTTTGTCATCAACCTCATTCCACCGGCATTGCGCTCAGCATTCCCACAGCAGGTGAGCGTTCTCGAACAGGTGCATGGCGTACTCGCTGCCTACGCCGATCCTGATGACCATGACAGCCCCATGGCTCTGATCTGGGGAGAAGGCGGCGCGCCGGTTGGCGTAGACTTCACACCCTTCATCTTGGCTATGAGTGCCCTGCTCTACGATCAAATTGTGTATGCCCGGAGCAACACCAAGGATCGGGCTCGCCTAGCCGAACGTGTAGCTGAAACCATCACGACGGTGCAGACGTGTCTTGAGCAGTTCGCCTATTGGGCATAGCGCGTCCAATACCGTGAGAGATCAGGAAGTCACTTTTGGTCCTTGATGGCTTGAGTTTGCGATCATGGAGGCGTTGGGTACGACTGCTGCGTTCGATCGAATTGCTGCGAGGCGAACTCAAGTAACCTGGACGGCACTGCAACCTAGTAACGGCCACCTGTCAGCTCTCATCTTCGCCTTCCGGACCGAACAAGCACATTTGGTCCGACGCATCTCTGGTGCCCGTCAAGTCTTTCGTATGCGTCGCGTTGGACGTTGGCGCATTTCTTTCTCCGAGGCTTCTTGCTGAGCCTCGAGTCGCTGCACGAAAATCTTGGCCGCACGTGAAATGTGGTCGCGGCTCAGCGTCTCTGCGCGCGCGCCGTCGCCGGCGATGATGGCGTCGAGGATAGCGACATGTTCGTTGAGAATGGACTGGGGCATCTGTTCGTCATCGCGCAGGACCTCGCCCATCACGCGGCGCAGATAGGGCCAGTGCGGCGCCGTCGTCTCACCGATCAGGGGATTGCCGGCGAGTTCATTGACGAAGGCATGAAACCGCATGTCGGCTTCGATCTGCTCGTTGAGTGATCCGCTTTTGACTGCCTCACGCCCGAGCTCGAGATAGGCCGGGCCTTCTTGTTTTGCGCGCTCCGCGCCGCGTTGGGCAGCAAGGTGAGCCGCCAAGCCGTCGAGCATGGCCCTGACTTCATAGAGATTTCGGACAAATTCGACGTCGAGCGGCGCGACGATCAGCCCTCGTCCGACGGCCTCTTTGACCATTCCGCGGTCGCGCAGGAGCAGCAGGGCCTGCTGGACAGGCTGCCGCGACACCCCATAGGCGCGGGCCAACTCGTCCTGGATCAGGCGTGAGTTTGCCGGCAGTTCGCCGTCAACAATCTCGGAAATGATAGCATTTACAACCTGTTCGACCAAGGTCGGTGGGGTTTGGACTTGAGACATGCGAACTCCGGAGGGGCAGCCCGCGAATCTTTAGCACCGCCATGCTCAAAAATCTATTGCATCGAATTCGAATTCAGAATACGAATTCAGTATTCGAATACAGAGCCGCGGCACCGCGGTCTTCACATGGGAGGATGCAATGCTCACGGTTAGCCGTCGCTCGCTGTTGAAATCCGCTGCCGGAGCCGCCGCGGCAGGAACCCTGTTCAAAAGCCCCGCAGTTTTGGCGCAGACTGCCCCGCTCAAGCTGAAGTTCGGCAACGACCTGCCCGTCACCCACTCGGTCAACGTACGGCTGAAGGAAGCGATCGACGCGATCACGGCCGAAACCAAGGGACAGGTCACGATCAACCTGTTCCCGAATAACCAGCTCGGCAGCGATACCGACATGATGACGCAGCTGCGCTCCGGAGCGCTCGAATTGGCGACCATGCCCGGCACCGTGATGTCGACCCTGATCCCGACTGCCTCGCTGACCGGCGTTGGCTTCGCCTTCACCAATTACGACAAGGTGTGGGCCGCGATGGACGGCGAGGTTGGCAAATTCATCCGAGGCAATATCGAAAAGACGGGTCTCGTCCCGTTCGAGGCGGTTTGGGACAACGGCTTCCGCCAGATCACAAGCAGCACGCGTCCGATCAAAACGCCCGAAGACCTCGCGAACTTCAAGATCCGCGTTCCCGTCGTGCCCCTTTGGGTCTCGATGTTCTCCGCGTTGGGCGCCGCCCCCGTCAGCATCCCGCTGAATGAGGCCTACTCCGCATTGCAGACCAAGATAGCGGATGGCCAAGAGAACCCGCTTGCGCTGATCGAGTCTGCAAAGTTCTACGAAGTCCAAAAATTCTGCTCGTTGACCAATCACGCCTGGGACGGCTTCTGGCTGATCTCGAGCGGCAGGGTCTGGAAAACGATACCGAAGGATGTTCAGGAGGTCCTGCAGAAACACTTCAATGCCGCTGCCAAGGAGCAGCGTGATGATATCGTCAAGGCCAACACGGAATATCAGAAGCTGCTGGAGTCGAAGGGCCTGACCTTCAACGTTACGCAAGCCGATGCCTTTCAGGCAGCGCTGGCCAAGACGTCCTTCTACAAGGACGCCAAAGCCAAGTTCGGCAACGAGGCCTGGTCATTGCTGCAGAAGTATGCCGGCAACATCGGGTGATCGCCATGCACCTGGCAGAAGACATCGATACGACGGCGCGACTTCCCGCTGCGAACTCCACAGGCAGCCTGCGAACAATCGAACGCGGTTTGGCCTCGATTGTCGGAATCGTCGCGGCGACCCTCGTCGTCGCAGAAATCGTCGTGCTCTTTGCCGGAGTCTCCTCCCGCTATCTGCTTCACAAACCGCTGATCTGGACTGACGAACTCGCCGGCATTCTGTTCCTCTGGCTCGCCATGCTCGGCGCCGTGCTCGCATTTCAGCGGGCCGAGCATATGAGAATGACGGCGGTCATCGGCATGTTGAGGCCGAGCGCGAGAGCGTTTCTGGACGTGCTGGCGATTGCCGCGCCCCTCGCCTTCCTGCTGCTCGTGATTCATCCTGCTTACGAATTTGCGTCCGACGAGCTGTTCGTGACGACGGCCGCCCTCGACATCTCCAATCTATGGCGTGCCGCCGCCCTTCCCATCGGTCTCGGTCTGATGATCCTGTTCGCCTTCCTGCGCCTCGCGTCGGTCGGCGACTGGAAACTGACCGGCAGTGCCGTCGCTCTCATCTTGGCTGTAGGCGGCGTATTCTACTTCCTCAGCCCGGTCCTGATTCCGCTCGGCAACATCAACCTGCTGATCTTCTTCGTCGGCCTTGTCGTCATCATGGTATTTGCTGCTGTGCCGATCGCATTCGCATTCGGCCTTGCGACCTTCGCCTATATCACCTTGACGACCTCGACGCCGGCTACTGTCGTCGTGGGACGCATGGACGAAGGCATGAGCCACCTGATCCTATTGTCGGTGCCGCTCTTTGTCTTTCTCGGTCTGCTGATCGAAATGACCGGAATGGCTCGCGCTATGGTCGGCTTCCTTGCAAGCCTGCTGGGCCATGTTCGCGGTGGTCTGCAATATGTGCTGGTTGCGGCCATGTACCTCGTGTCCGGCATATCGGGCGCAAAGGCCGCGGACATGGCGGCCGTCGCCCCGGTGCTGTTCCCGGAAATGATCAAACGCGGCGCAAAGCCCGGCGATCTGGTCGCCCTTCTCTCGGCAACCGGAGCACAGACCGAAACCATTCCGCCGAGCCTCGTGCTCATCACGATCGGATCGGTGACCGGCGTCTCGATCGCGGCGCTTTTCACCGGTGGCTTGCTGCCGGGGCTAGTCCTCGCGGCCATGCTGTGCGCCGTGGTCTGGCGGCGCTATCGCATTGATGACCTCTCCCACGTCAAGAAGGCTGCCGCGAGCGAGATCGGAAAGGCGCTGCTGATTGCACTGCCTGCGATCGCGTTACCTTTCGTGATCCGCGCGGCGGTGGTCGGTGGTGTTGCCACCGCAACCGAAGTCTCCACGATCGGCATCGTCTATTCGGCGCTCACCGGGCTTTTGATCTATCGCAGGTTCGACTGGAACCGCCTCTACCCGATGCTGATCGAGACTGCGGCACTGTCGGGCGCGATCCTGCTCATCATCGGCGCTGCAACTGGCATGGCCTGGGCCCTCACCCAATCCGGCTTCTCCGCGTCGCTCGCGACGATGATGACCGGCCTGCCGGGCGGAGCACCGACGTTCCTTGCAGTCACCATTGTCGCCTTTGTCATCCTCGGCAGCGTGCTGGAAGGTATCCCCGCCATTGTGCTTTTCGGACCCTTGCTGTTCCCGATCGCCAAGCAGGTCGGCGTGCACGAGGTTCACTACGCGATGGTGGTCATTCTCGCGATGGGCATCGGCCTGTTCGCCCCGCCCTTCGGCGTTGGCTACTATGCCGCCTGCGCTATCAGCCGGATCCATCCCGACGAAGGCATCAAGCCCATGCTCGGATACATCCTGGCACTGCTGATCGGTACCATCGTGATCGCGGCCGTGCCCTGGTTCTCCATCGGACTTTTGTGAACACGCATTGACCCACGCCCTGCGGAGCAGAACATGAAAGACCTTCTGAACTTCGGACAGATGCTGTCGGTCCACGCGCGAGTCACCCCCAACCGCGTTGGCGCGCGCGATCTCGAACGCTCCATGACCTTCTCGCAGTGGAACGAGCGGTCGTGCCGGCTGGCAAACGCCCTGCTCGGTCTGGGCCTTGCCAAAGGCGATCGGGTCGCCATTCTCGCCTATAATTGCGTTGAATGGTGCGAGATCTTCGCTGCGACAGCAAAGGCCGGCCTCGTCGCGCTGCCGATCAATTTCCGCCTGATCGGCAAGGAGGTGCAGTTCATCGTCGACAATGCGGAAGCCTCCGCCATCATCGTCCAGGACGAGTTGGTCGGCCTCGTCGAGGAGATCCGCAAGGATTTGCCGATCAAGCAGGATCGCTTCATTCACTTCGGCACCCAGCCGTGCCCGGCCGGCTACCGTCCATACGAAGACTTTCTTGCAGCCGGCAGCGGCCGTGAGCCTTCGCAGATCGTGGCGCTCTCGGATCCCTGGACGCTGATGTACACGTCAGGCACGACCGGCAACCCGAAGGGCGTGGTGCGCAGCCACCGCAGCGCGGTTCTCTTGTCGATGGTTACCGAAATCGAGCTCGGGCTGCACCGAAATGACGGCGCCCTGCTCGTCATGCCGATGTGTCACGCCAATTCGTTGAATTTCTTCGGCGCGTTCGGCTATTGCGGCGGCGTGAACTCGATCTATTCGCGCAAGAGCTTCGATCCCGAGCATGCCGCTAGGACGTTGGCCGAAGGCGGCTCGACCTTCACCTCGCTGGTGCCGACGCACTACATCATGATGTTGGGCCTGCCCCGGGCGGTGCGCAGCAAATACAACTACGACGCAGTGACCAAGCTGATGATCTCATCGGCTCCCGCCCGCCCCGAGACCAAGCGGGAAGTCATGGAGATGTTTTCCAACTCGGGCCTGTTCGAGCTCTATGGCGCGACCGAAACGGGCTGGGTGACCATGCTTCATCCCCACGAGCAGTTCACCAAACTGGGATCGGTCGGCCGCGAATGCGTCGGCGCCGCTCCCATCCGGATTCTCGACGAAGCCGGCAATGAGGTGCCCGACGGTCAGGCCGGCGAGCTTTATTCGTGCAACGCTCACACGTTCGACAGCTACTGGCGCCTGCCCGAGAAGACCAAGGAGGCGTTCCGCGGTGACTATTGCTCGGTCGGCGACATGGCTCGCCGCGATGAGGATGGCTACATCCACCTCTCGGATCGCAAGAGCAATATGATCATCTCTGGCGGCGAGAACATCTATCCGTCCGAGGTCGAGGCTCTGGTTGGCGCGCATCCCCTCGTCAAGGACGTCGCGGTGGTCGGCTTGCCCGACGCAAAGTGGGGCGAGCGTGTTCACGCGGTCATTGTCCTTCATGACGGCGCGACGTTGAAGGAGGCTGACCTGATGGAATGGTCGAAGGAACGACTCGCCGGCTACAAGCGGCCGCGATCCTACTCTTTCATCGCGGAAAGCGAGATGCCGCGCAACGCGACCGGCAAGGTCTTGCATCGCGAGTTGAAGAAGAAATTCAGCAGCTGACATGAATGTCGGGATGAGCCATCGCGCATTAAGATCAGCGTTAAATGCACGCCGTCTTGAATTCCGCACTGCCGATCTTCGCGCTGATCCTGACAGGGTTTGCCTGCGGCTATTTCGGCCTGTTCGATCGGGTGGCGACCGACAACCTCAACCGCTTCGCGGTCTACCTTGCGCTTCCCTCGCTCATGTTTGTGGCGATGTCGAAGATCACGCTGGATCAGGTGAGCCAGCTTGGCTTCGTCGGGGCCTTTTGTGGCGGATTCGCCGTAAGCTTCGCCGTCGCCTTCGTCGTCAGCCGCTTCCGCGGCCGGCGCGTTGCCAGTGCCAGTATCGAGGGCCTGGACGCCGGCTACAGCAATGTCGGCTTCATGGGCATTCCTATGTGCCTGCTGGTGTTCGGACCGGAGAGTGCGCCCGCGTCGATCATCGCGACACTCTTTACAGCCTGCGTCCTGTTCTTATTCGCGGTGATTGTCGTCGAGATCGACCTGCAGAAGGGCGGCAGCTTCTGGTCGACCGGAGCACGGGTGATCGTCTCCGTGTTGCGCAGCCCTCTTCTGATCGCACCAGTGGCAGGCCTCGCGGTCGGTCTGAGCGGGCTCAAATTGCCCGCCCCTGTAGAAAGTTTCACGAGCCTGCTCGGCGGTGCAGCGTCGCCGGCCGCTCTGGTCTGCATAGGGCTCTTTCTGGCGCAGGAGCGCGTGGTCACCGACGATGCGATGTCGATCGCCATCCTGGTCGTGCTGAAGCTAATCCTGCAGCCCGCCGTCACGGCGTTCCTTGCATTCTACGTTTTCTCGATGCCGCCATTGTGGTCGCATTCGGCGGTCATCCTGAGTGCGCTACCCATCGGATCCGGACCGTTTACGATTGCAAAGCTCTACGGCCTCGAGGCCGGCGTGACGTCGGGCGCCATCCTTGCCTCGCACGTCTTTGCCGTCCTGACCGTATCGCTGCTGGTCGGATGGTTAGCCCAGATTTGAGGAAATGATCACCCAAGAGGGAGTTTTCAGATGAAAGTCCTGCCCGATAGTGCTGCCGACCTGATTGCACGCCTCCTGAAGCGCCGCGGCATTACGCGCGTGTTCGCGCTCTGCGGCGGGCACATCATGCCGATCTGGATGCGGCTCGATGCGGAAGGCATCCGTATCATCGACGTGCGCGACGAGCGTGCCGCTGTGCACATGGCTCAGGCCCATGCGGAACTGACCGGCGAACTCGGCGTGGCGCTGGTCACCGCCGGCCCCGGCATGACCAATGCCATCACCGGCATCGCCAACGCGCATGTTTCGCGAGCCTCGGTGCTGGTGCTCTCCGGCGGCAATCCCCGCCCCCAGGAGAACCGGGGCGGCCTTCAGGATATGGATCACACGCAACTGGTGCGCTCCATCACGCGCTACGCACGTACGGTCCGCGAACCGTCGCTGGTGCTTCAAGAGCTGGATGAGGCGATCTCGCGCGCCTTTGGCGAAGGCGGCGAGCCCGGTCCCTCCTACATCGATTTTCCCACCGACACATTGCGCGGTATCGTGCCGAAAGCGCTGCAATTGGAGGAGCATCTCGCGCCAAAGCCGCGTGCGGTCACGCGGCCAGACCCGGATCAGGTGTCCAAGGCGGTCGATGTGCTCTGGTCAGCTCGCCGCGTGCTGGTGATTTCCGGCCGAGGCGCTCGCGGCGCGGGATCTGAGCTGATTTCGCTGCTGGATCGCCTTGGCGCCGTATACCTCGACACCGGCGAGAGCCGCGGCCTGGTGCCGGACAGCCATGCGTCTGTCGTCGGCGCGATGCGCGGCGCGGTGATGAGCGACGCCGACGTTGTACTGACGATCGGTCGCCGGCTCGATTTCCAGCTCGCCTATGGATCGCCTTCCGTATTCCAGGACGCAAAGTTCGTCCGCGTCGGCGATACGCCGTCGGAAATGCGCGACAATCGTCGTGGCGCGGTTGAGATTCTGGCTTCTCCGGCCGAGACGCTCCGCGCGATGGTGGAACGTGCCGGCAATCGAGAGTCCAAGGTCGATCGCCTGTGGGCGGCGAAATTGCGCGCCGGACATGAACAACGCGCCAGGAAGCTGCAGGAAACCATGGCAACCGCGCCCAATGGCTCCGACGGCAAGCTGCACCCGAACAAGGTGCTGTCGGCGCTGCAAAGGGCGATCGGCAATGACGCCGTCGTCATCACCGATGGCGGCGATTTCCTTGCCTTCGCCCGTGTCGGCCTCAACGCTCCGCTGATGCTTGATCCCGGCCCCTTCGGCTGCATCGGGATCGGCGTGCCCTACGGCATTGCCGCCAGCCTCGCATTCCCCGACAAGCCGGTCGTGGTCGCGACCGGCGACGGTGCTTTCGGCTTCAATGCCGTCGAGGTCGACACCGCCGTCCGTCATAAGGCACCCGTCCTGATCGTCGTCGCCAATAATGGCGCCTGGCAGATCGAGGTTCATGACCAGACCGTCACCCACGGCAAGGTGGTCGGGACCCGATTACAGGTGGCGGATTATGCCGGCATGGCACGGTCGTTCGGCATGCATGCCGAGCGCGTTGAGACCGAAGAACAGCTTGGACCGGCAATCGAGCGCGCACTGGCCAATCGTCCCGCCCTCCTCGACATGGTCGTGACGCCCGACGCGATTTCCTCCGACGGCAAGACAGGCCTTGCCTGGGTGCCGGATCTGCAACCGCTCGCGGCTTGGGATGAGGCCGAGCGCAAATGGCGCGCGTCCTGACTTCATTGCCTCGCCAAGACCAATCTTTGGGAGATGCCAGTGTTTGAAGTTCGCGATCGGCACGTCCTGGTGACCGGCGGCTCGAGCGGGTTTGGCCGTCATTTTGCAGGCTTCCTGGCCGGCAATGGTGCGAAGGTCACGCTGGCGGCCCGGCGCGTCGACGCTTTGGCATCGGTGGTAGCCGACATCGATGCATCGGGCGGCAAGGCACAGGGAGTCACGCTCGACGTCAGGCTGGCCGCCAAGGTCGACGAGGCGATGAAGCAGGCCGAAGCGGCCTTTGGTCCCATTCATGCCGTCGTCAATAATGCCGGCGTCACTGCCACCAAGCCTGCGCTCGAGCAGGATGAGGGCAACTGGGACAGCGTTATCGATACCAATCTCAAGGGTGTCTGGCTGGTCGCGCAAGCGGCAGCGCGACGGATGGTTGCCAACAAAGTCAACGGCTCGATCGTCAATATCGCGTCCATTCTCGGGCTGCGTGTCGCCGGCGCGGTCGCGCCGTATGCTGTCTCAAAGGCCGGTGTGATCCAGATGACCAAGGCACTCGCGCTCGAATGGGCGCGCTACCGCATCCGGGTCAATGCGCTCGCACCGGGCTATTTCGCGACCGAGCTCAACGACGATTTCTTCGAGAGCGATTACGGTAAGGCGTTGATCAAGCGCGTTCCGCAGCGCCGTCTCGGTAAGATCGACGAGCTCGATGGACCGTTGCTGCTACTGATTTCGGACGCGGGCTCGTTCATGACGGGTAGCGTCGTCGCGGTCGATGGCGGTCATCTCGTGTCCGGGCTGTAGAAGCGAGATGACGATGCAAATCGCTGGGGTCAACGGGATCGATATCGCGTACGAGGTTCGAGGGTGCGGGCCGCCACTCGTTCTCGTGATGGGCTATCGTTTGAGCTCCGCGGCTTGGCCCACCGCTTTTGTCGACAGGCTTGCGCGCGAGTTCACGGTTCTCACGCTCGACAATCGCGGCACCGGGCAGAGCGACAAGCCGGTTCACGGCTATGCGCTTGCCAACATGGCTCGCGACATCCATGACCTCCTCGACGTGCTTGATCTCGAGCGTGTCCATCTGCTGGGCTATTCGATGGGCGGCGCGATTGCCCAGGAGTTCACGCGCCAGTTCCCGGAGCGCGTGACGAGCCTCATTCTCTGCGCGACCATGTGCGGGGGCGTTGAGGCCACCTACGCGAATGCACGAGTCGTCCGGGTCATGCGCGATCTTGATGGCCTGTCTCCAGAGCAGGTCGCGCGACAAATCTGGAAAGTCACTTACGCGCCTGCATATTTGGCGCAAAATCAAGGTGCCGCGGCAGCCCAGATGCGACGCGAGATCGCGCTACCCACGCCCCTGCACGCGGCCGACCTGCAATTTCAAGCCTTCGCGGAGTTCGACGGATCGAAGGCGCTCAACGACATTCGCTGCCCTGCTCTCGTCCTAACCGGCGATCTGGACGAGCTGATTCCGCCCCAGAACTCGCGCTTGATTGCCAAGCGCATTCCCAACGCGAGGCTGATTGTCCTTTCTGACGGCGGGCACCGCGTGCTCTGGGAAAGGACGGAAGAATGCATGCATCACATCGTCACGTTTCTCGCTTCCGTCGACCAAGAACAAGCGATCGCACCGGTTGCCCAGCACCTTGCACGCGCGGATCGGTCAACGTCGAACCCGTTTGCATCCGTGTTCGACATGTTCACGACGTGGCCACTTCTCCTGATGTCAGCCTCATCCAAATCTCTGACTTGCGTCCGACGGTCGATCATGGCGGGAAGCCTGTCCCGTTACGGTGACGGCAAGCCGGTCATCCTGGCGACGCCGCAGTTCGGCAGCGACGTCATGTTTCTCCCGCTGTCAGCTTGGCTCCGGGCCATTGGCTATCGTCCGGTGATCACGCGTCTCACAATCAACCTTTCCGGCTCGGCGCGTCAGGAAGTGCACTCAAAAGCCATTTGCGACGTCGTGGAGCGGGTGGGAAGAAAAGCGGTGCTGATCACACATTACGTCGGCATGGCTAAGGCGCTGCAAACCGCAGAATCGCACGACAAATGGATTTCCGACGTGATCGTTCTGGATGCGGCAAACCGATCAACGTCGAACGAACCGCGCACGCATTTTATTTCGACGAGTTGGTACATGTTAGATAGCATTCTCGAACTGTCCCGGATATTGCGCGGCATCGGCATCGAATTGATAGGACACCCCGGTGCGGGGGTGGCTCCGAACGATGCCGAAGTTTAGGGAAAGGCACCAACCATACGAGTGCAGCGGAGATGCCTCGATGGATTGGCCCGCCTGCGGGGTGGGCACGGCCTGTTCTGCTGGGTGTAAATTAGATAAGCTGCTCAGCCAAGCGCTTTGAGAAGCGCTGCCGTGACATGGTCGACTGGCAAAGAGGCATCTACCGTTCTTAACAAGCCCTTGGCACCATAGTAGTCGGTCAGGGGCTTGGTTTGATTGGCATAGGCCAACAGTCGAGCGCCGAGCGCCTCCTCATTGTCGTCGGCCCGTACGGCTTCTCCATTGGCGTGGGCTTGCATCGCGCGCCCGAGTATTCGGTCCAGCAATTGGTGCTCGTCAACCCTGAGCTCGAGCACGCAGTGCAGCTCGTGACCATTGAGGATCGCGTCGAGGCTCTCTGCCTGGGCCACCGTGCGAGGAAACCCATCCAAAATGAAGCCTTTCTCGGCATCGGGCTGTGCGACGCGCTCTGCGATCAACTCGAGCACGAGCCGATCTGGCACGAGGTCGCCCCGCTCCATGATCTCTTTAGCGTGTCGACCGACTGCTGTTCCCGCAGAGACTGCCCCGCGCAGCATATCGCCGGTCGAAAACTGCGGAATCCCGAGGATCTGCGAAAGCTTGAGCGCCTGCGTCCCCTTGCCCGCGCCAGGAGGTCCCAATAGGACAAGCCTCATTTCAGTCCTCCCTCAGCGCGATTTTCGGATCGCGGCGCGCGAAATGGCCGTCTCAATCATTTTCCGGGCTTCGTCTGCATCTCCCCAACCTGCAAGTCGCACCCACTTGCCAGGCTCGAGATCCTTATAATGAAGGAAGAAGTGCTCGATCTGCTTCCAGGTGATCTCGGGCAAATCAGTATACGTCTGCACATGTGGGTAGCGCTGGGTGAGACGGTCCGACGGCACCGCGATGATCTTCTCATCGCCGCCGCCATCATCTTCCATTCTCAAGACTCCGACAGGGCGCACGTTGATCACGGCTTCTGGAACGGTCGGACGGGTATTGGCGACCAGTACATCGATCGGATCACCGCCTTCGGACAGCGTGCGCGGCACGAAGCCGTAATTGCCGGAATAACGGGTCGGCGTGTAGAGGAATCGGTCGACCACGAGCGCGCCGGAACTCTTGTCGAGTTCATTCTTGATCGGCTCTCCCCCGAGAGGCACCTCAACGACGACGTTGACGTCCTCCGGCGGCGCATGGCCAATTGCGATCGCATCGATGTTCATCTATCCGCCCTCACCGCTTACGCGCTTTTCTTGTTCTGCCGGTTCTGCACGAGGTCGTCGACCACGGCGGGATCGGCCAGGGTCGAGGTGTCGCCGAGGCTCGACGGCTCGTCCTCGGCGATCTTGCGCAGGATCCGGCGCATGATCTTGCCGGAGCGGGTCTTGGGCAGGCCGGGCGCGAATTGAATGAGATCCGGCGAGGCGATCGGGCCGATGTCCTTGCGGACCCAGGCGACCAGCTCCTTGCACAAGGCCTCGGTCGGCTCGGTGCCCTTCATCAGCGTGACATAGGCGTAGATGCCCTGGCCCTTGATGTCGTGGGGATAGCCGACCACGGCGGCTTCCGACACCGCCGCATGTGCGACCAGCGAGCTCTCGACCTCCGCGGTGCCCATGCGGTGACCGGACACGTTGATGACGTCGTCGACGCGGCCGGTGATCCAGTAATAGCCGTCGGCGTCGCGCCGGCAGCCGTCGCCGGTGAAATACTTGCCCTTGTAGGTCGAGAAGTAGGTCTGCTCGAACCGGGCGTGGTCGCCATAGACGGTGCGCATCTGGCCCGGCCACGACTTGGCAATGCAGAGATTGCCCTCGGTCGCGCCGTCCAGCGTCTTGCCTTCGGCGTCGACGATCTCAGGCACCACGCCGAAGAACGGCCGCGTCGCGGATCCCGGCTTCAGCTTGGTTGCGCCGGGCAGCGGCGTGATCAGGATGCCGCCGGTCTCGGTCTGCCACCAGGTGTCGACGATCGGGCAGCGCTCCTCGCCGACCACGCGGTGATACCACTCCCAGGCTTCGGGGTTGATCGGCTCGCCGACCGAGCCGAGCAGCCGCAGCGACTTGCGCGAGGTCTTCGTCACCGGCTCGTCGCCGCCCTGCATCAGCGCGCGGATCGCGGTCGGCGCGCGGTGTAGAAGATGTTGACCTTGTGCTTGTCGACCACGTTCCAGAAGCGCGAATTGTCGGGGTAGTTCGGCACGCCCTCGAACATCAGCGTGGTCGCGCCGTTACAGAGCGGCCCATAGAGGATGTAGCTGTGGCCGGTGACCCAGCCGACGTCGGCGGTGCACCAGTAGATGTCGCCGTCGTGATAGTCGAACACGTATTGATGCGTCATCGAGGCGAACACGAGATAGCCGGCCGAGGTGTGCAGCACGCCCTTCGGGGTGCCGGTCGAGCCTGAGGTGTAGAGGATGAACAGCGGATCTTCCGCGTTCATCGGCTCGCACGGGCATTCCGATGTCACCATCTCGGCGGCCTCGTGGTACCAGAGGTCGCGCGTCGGGTTCATCTCGACCTTGCCGCCGGTGCGCTTCACCACCACGACCCAGTCGACGCCGCCGGTTTTGGCAATGGCCGCATCGACGTTGGCCTTCAGCGGCACCTTCTTGCCGCCGCGCAGGCCTTCATCTGATGTGATCACCACCTTGGAGTCGCAGTCCTTGATGCGCTGGGCGAGGCTGTCCGGCGAGAAGCCGCCGAACACCACCGAGTGGATGGCGCCGATCCGCGCGCAGGCCAGCATGGCGTAGGCCGCTTCCGGAATCATCGGCAGGTAAATCGTGACGCGGTCGCCCTTGCCGACGTTCCGCGTGCGCAGGATGTTGGCCATCTTGCAGACTTCGTCGTGCAGCTCGCGGTAGGTGATGTGCCTGGATTCGGAAGGATCGTCGCCCTCCCAGATGATCGCGGTCTGGTTGCCGCGCTTGTCCAGATGGCGGTCGATGCAATTCCAGGCGACGTTCAGCTCGCCGTCCTCGAACCATTTGATCGAGATGTTGCCGGGCGCGAAGCAGACGTTCTCGATCCTGGTCGGCGCGTGCATCCAGTCGATGCGCTTGGCCTGCGCTGCCCAGAATGCGTTCGGGTCCGAGACCGAGCGCGCGTACATCTCCTTGTACTTGGCCTGGCCGACCCAGGCGCGCTTGGCCCATTCCGCGGGGACGTCGTAAATCTTCTCGGAAGTCTCTCTGGCCAATTCATCCATCGCATCCCCTCCTACGCGGTCCGCAGGCTCTATCACGCCCGCAGAAACTGGGTGACCACATCAATTTGCTCGCGGGCCATCAGCGGCGGCACATGGCCACAATCATCGAACTGAAAAACACCGGCCAGCCGATTGCGCTTCCGCATCTCGGCCGCGAGATCGAATGAGAGCAAATCGGAGTCAGCACCGCGGAGCACAAGCACCGGGACCTTGATCGCCTCCCAATAGGCCCAGAGATTGAGCGGCTGAAACCACGGGAGCCTGAAACCCTTCGCAATCTTCGGATCGCATAACAGCACGTATCCCTGTCGGTCATCGTCCCAACGAACACTGTACCTGGTGAGATGACGCCAATGCTCGTCAAGCAAATCACCATAAGGTGCCAGCACTGATCGAAAGTAAGCTTCGGCATCCTCAATGGTCGTAAACAACACGGGCATCTTGCCGATATACTGACCGATACGCTGCAGCCCAGTCGATGATACGAACGGGCCGATGTCGTTGATGACGAGCTTGCGGACGATGCTACCGGGAAAGCCGGTCATGATCAGGCCGATCAACCCGCCGAGCGAGGTTCCGACCCAGTCAATCTCGGTGACGCCAAGACGCGCAATCAGCGCGTTCATATCGGCGCAATATTGAGGGAGCGCATAATGATCTGGATCGCCGATCCAACCGCTGCGGCCACGACCCGCTAGATCGGGGCAGATCACCCGCCTTCCGGCGGCCACCAATTGCTCCGCCAGATGGTCAAAATCCCGTCCCTGCCGTGTGAGCCCGTGCACGCAAACGACTGGCCTGTCGTCCTCGAGAGGCCCCCAATCCGTATAGGCCAATGGGTGAAAGCCGGAGGGCGAGAGCCCGAGCACGACGCCCTCCCGATCCGGCTGCCCGGATTTCGGCGACCCACCCGCCGTGTCCCGTATTAGCCTGCCAGCCGCTTCAAACATATCGCCCTGCAACCTGATCAGCAGGTCCGTGCTCTCCAAGAGAGCACGGACCATGCCGTTCTCGCCTACTTCTTGCCTTCGCTCGGGAGAAACGACGTTCGCATCTTTTCGAAGTCCTCCGTCATCCGCTGCTTCACCATGTTGAAGACCTCAGTGTTCGATTTGACCGTCATTTCGGCAAGCTCACGTGCGTTCGCGATAGCCGTTTCGAATGCCTTGCGGGCGAATTCGCCCTGCTGCTCGCTCGACAACTTCATGTCCCGAATTGCCGTGCGCACCTGCTCGCTCGTGACGCGCAAGATATCCAGTTGGCGGTGAGAGATCGCGGCCGCGCCCTCTGCCGTCAACTGCGCGGCCTTCGACATCGCCTCGATGTTCTTGCGCTGGCTTTCGATCAAGGCGTCGATATTCACGCCTGGTACCTTGAGGTTTTCCGTGAGCTTCGCAAACTGCTCCTTCATGGCTTTCGTCGCGGCTTCGATCTCCTGGCTCATGATCATTCTCCTCGATTAGGTGCTGGCTTCCTCCTTGCGTAACCCGCGCGCGAAGGCTTGCGCTTCGGCCCGGGTTTCGAAGATGTGGGGAGCGACGTGCCGCTCGGCGAGACCCTCGCCCAGCTTGAGACGCATGAATGCGCTGGTCGTGTAACGCGATGCCGAGCTGTAATAGCGCTGCTCGAGATAGGCGATCATCGAGAAATAGGCGTCGCTGACTGCCGGATCCAAATGGAAGCCGTCATAGTTTGCGACGAGCGCCACCGGCTTTCCGACGGCACGACAGGCACGTTCGACCTCGCGGCGGACCAGGTCCACATCCTCGACCGTCCTGACGTCAAAACCCTCGAAATTGACGAACAACGTGTTGCGCTCGGCATCGTAACCAATCCGGTCGGCCATGTTTCGGCCCAGCAGCAGGTGATCCAGTCCCATCGGCCCGTCGCGGAAGATGCGGAGGTCCATCGGCCTAACGTTTCGGATCAGCGGCTCGAATTCCATGTGCGCCAGGACGTCACGATCGACGTCGACTCCGGGCGCTAGTTCAATCAGCTCCATGCCGGCGGGCGTCCGCTGCAAGACGCAGCGCTCGGTGACATAGAAAACTGGCTGTCCGCTTGCGACCGCATGCTCGCCGCTGAACGTGATCTGCTCGACAGCAGAAACGAACTTCCTGGTTGTGCCTTCGCGCAGGATGTGCAGCGCGCCATCCTCAACCGCTACTTTCAATCCGCCGCTGGTGAACGTGCCCGCAAAGACCAGCTTCTTCGAGCTCTGCGAGATATTGATGAACCCGCCGGCGCCGGCCAGCCGTGAACCAAAACGGCTGACATTGACGTTTCCGGCGCTGTCCGCCTGCGCCATGCCGAGGCAAGCAAGATCAAGCCCGCCGCCGTCGTAGAAATCGAACTGCTGGTTCTGGTGGATCACTGCATCCGGATTCAGCGCGGTGCCGAAATTCAATCCGCCCTGCGGCATGCCACCGATGATGCCAGGCTCGGCCGTGAGCGTCAGGAACTTCAGCATGTGCTCTTCCGCCGCGACCGCGGCAACGCCCTCTGGCATGCCGATACCGAGATTGACGACGCCGCCCGGCGGCAGTTCGAAGGCGCAGCGCCGCGCGATGATCTTGCGGTCATCGAGCTCCAGCGGCTTGACGCGGTCCATCGGCACCCGCTGGCGTCCGGAGAAGGCGTGGCTGTAGCTCGCGCCATAGGTCTGGACGTGATTGGTAGGATCGGCCACTACGACGCAATCGACGAGAATGCCTGGAATCTGCACCTCACGGGGGTTCAGCGAGTTGCTCGCCGCGATGCGCTCAACCTGCACGATGACGAAGCCGCGCGAATTCTTCGCCGCCATCGCCATTGCTAGATTGTCCAGCGTAAGCGCTTCGCGCTCCATCGTGATGTTGCCGGCGGGATCGGCAGTCGTGCCGCGCAACAAGGCAACGTTGATCGGAAACGACTTATAGCGCAGCCAATCCTCGTCGTTAATCCGCATCAGCTCGACGAGATCTTCAGTGGTGCTCTCGTTGAGCTTGCCGCCCTGCAAGCGGGGATCGACGAAAGTCTTGAGGCCAACCTTCGAGATCACGCCGGGGCCGCGCGCGGCGATGTTGCGATAGAGATGAGAAATGCAGCCGAGCGGCAGGTTATAGGCCTCGATCCGGTTGGCGAGCGCGAGCTCGCCGAGCTTGGGCACCAGCGCCCAATGCCCGCCGACCACCCGCTTCAAGAGACCGTCATGGGCGAGCCGATTGAGGCCGCGGTCGCCGGCATCGCCCGGAGCTGCCGCGAACATCAGGTTCAGGTCTGCGGGGTGACGGGTCTCGCGATAGCGCTTCTCCAGCGCGATCAGGAGCTCGTCGGGCGTGCCGATGCCGACGAAACCGGACGTGCAGATAGTATCGCGATCCCTGATGATGGCGACCGCCTCGTCGGCCGAAACGATCTTGTCCTTGTTCATCGCGCTAGTCCCTGGCGGAGAGCCACTCCGAAATGCCCTTGCTAAGCGAGCCCTGCGATTTGCTCGAAACGAACAGCCCGACATGACCGCCAGGCAGCTCGATCTCCGAATAGTCTTTGGTGCCGACATGCGCGCCGAGCGCCCGCGAACAGGTTGGCGGGATGATGTGGTCGTTCAGCGCGAAGACGTTGAGGACTGGCGCGGTGAGGTTCGACAGATCGACGCGCCGCCCCGACAGCTCGAATTCGCCTTTCACGAGCTTGTTGTCCTGATAAAGATCCTTCAGCCACTGCTTGGCTGCTTCGCCCGGATGAGCGGGCCGGTCGGCAAGCCATTTCTCCATGCGCAGGAAATTCATCAGCTTGGCTTCGTCGTCAATGACATCGATCAGATCGATATTGTACTTGGTCAGCGAACGCATCGGCGTCATCAGCGAAAACACCGAACTCATGAACTCGCCGGGAAGCCCGCCATAGATATCGACCAGGCGGTCGATATCGGCGCGATCGAGACTGCGCGTCCAGACGTTCAGAAAGCCGTGATGGGTGTCGGGATCGTCACGATCGGCATGGAAGTCGATCGGCGTGATCGTCAGCACTAGGCCCTTGACCTTGTCCGGATGCAGCGCGGCATAGCAGGTGGTGAACACGCCGCCCTCGCAGATGCCGAGCAGTGTGATCTTGTCGTGACCGGTCTCGCGGCAGATGCGCTCGACGGCGGCATGGATGTAGTCGTCGACATAATCGTCGATCGTCAGCCAGCGCTCGCTGCGGTTCGGCTGCCCCCAATCGACCAGCCAGAGATCGAGCCCCTGCCGCAACAGGCTGCGAACCAGCGAACGATCCTCCTGAAGGTCCGCCATGGTGTAGCGGCCGATCAGACCGTAGGCGAGCAGGACCGGCGTCTTCACCTTCTGCTCCGTCAAGGGCGTGTAGCGAAACAGCTCGACCTTATCGCGGCGCATGACCAGCCTCTTCGGAGTTGCGCCGACGTCGACATCCTCGTCCCTGATGGTCGACAGCAGCTTGCCGGCCTTGAGCAGCTTGTCGCTCATCTCAGCAAAGCCATCGCCCTTCGGCGTCTGAGGGCTCATTGCGTGCCTCCGCCGATCCGTCGCTCCAGCGCGCGAACCTCACGCCGCAAGTCGGTGATCTGGCGGGTCAGATCGTCGAAATCCCGCTGCGTCGGCATTCCCAGCACGGCGGCGATCGTGTCCGCTATCTCAGATTGCCGAGCTCTGAACTCGGTCGCGGCCTGTAAGAGTTGCTTTTGCGCGACCAGGAACTCCTCGGAGCGCTGGTGGGCGATCAGCTCTTCATTGGCGAGATCGTTCCAGGCACCAAGCTGCTCGCGCCAGCCGGCACTCTCGCCAATTTGCGGCATCTTCATCTTGTATTGCTGCGCCGTGCGCATCCAAGGCTTTGAGGCGACGAGCTGATAGGCGGCAAGCTTGCTTTGCAACTCGCCCCAGGCGGCCGTCATGTTCGCTAGCTTGCGATCGAAATCGAGGACATCGGCGAGGCGCGGTCCCTTGGCCATGCGTTCGATCGCCTCGGCGAGGTCGTTGCCGGGGCCGACACCGAACCCGCTCTCGGCTGCGCGCTTCATGATGAAGGGCAGCATCGAGCTCGACCAGTTTTCGCTGACGCCGACGGCGCTGTTTGCCATCACGCGCCAGGACTCCATCCACTGCGCGGCGAGCGGCCCGAACGGATTTGCGCCGGAACTCTCCTCAGCCATGGGAGGCCTGCACATAACGATTGCTGCCGTCACCGAAGGCCGCGCTGTAGATCGCGTAGGCATCGTCCAACGTCAGCTCGCGCGGATTGTTGACGAGAAGGCGCGTCTGTTTCATCGCGTCTTCCGCAAGCTTCCTGAGATCGTCGCGGCCGATCCCGACCGAAGCAAGCGAGGCCGGCACCTGGCAGTCGCGGCCGATCGACGTCATTTCGTCGATGAAGGCTCGCGCCTTCTCAGGCACGCTGCCGCGGACGCCCGGCTTCACTATCTCGGCGAGCTCCGCATAGAGCGGCTCGGCCGCGGCCAGGTTGAACTCGAGCACATGGCGCAGCACCAGAGCATTCGACAGACCGTGCGGCACATGGAAGATCGCCCCGATCGGATAAGCGAGCGCATGAACAGCCGCGACCGGCGCATTGGCGAAGGCCATGCCGGCGAGCATCGAACCAAGCAGCATCTCCGAACGAGATTCGAGATCCTTCCCATTCTCGCAGACGCGCCGGACATTGGCCGACAATAGCGCCAGCGCCTGGCGCGCGAGCTGGTCGGACATCGGGTTCTTCTTGACCTTGCTGGTATAGGCTTCGATCGCATGCACCATGGCATCGATACCGGTCGCCGCAGTCACTGGCGCCGGCAGACCGACCGTCAGCTCGGGATCGAGGATGGCCCAGTCCGGGATCAGGACCGGCGAGACGACCCCTTTCTTTTCCGTGGTCGGCGTCGTGACGATCGCTATCGGCGTCACCTCGGAGCCGGTCCCGGCCGTCGTTGGTACCAGTAGCAGCGGCAGGCGCTTTCCTTTTGCAAGGCCCACGCCGTAGATCTCGTCGAGACGGTCGGGCGTCTTCGCGAGATAGGCCACGAGCTTTGCGGTGTCGAGTGCACTGCCGCCGCCGATCGAGAGCACCAGCTCGATCTGGCCAGCCCGACACGCATCCGCGGCCGCCTCCACGATATGGGACGGCGGGTCGGCGACCACCTCATCGAATATGCTGAGCTCGATGCCGGCTGCCGACAGCGAGGCCTCCGCGTCCCTGGTTAGCCCCGCGCCACGCACGCCCTTGTCGGTCACCAGCATCACGCGCTGGGCGCCGTAACTCGCCACCAGCTCGTTGATCTTCCGCGAAGCACCGGGCTCGAACATGATGTTCGACGGCGACTGAAAGGTGAATTTCCCGATCATGTCATGCTCCTTCTTGTCTCGCGCACGCATGTAGTGTGCGATCGGATCAGCTACGCTGAGCGCAACACCAACCGCGCTACAGCGGCTCGCCGCATCACCTCGGTTCGCTACCGAGCTTGCGATTGCGCAGCTCGTCGACGAGGACCTTCGTGTTCTCTGAATAGTCGATTGCGATATCGACGAGATGCACGCCACCGCCCTTGAATGCCGCTTCCAGCGTCGGCAACAGCCCATCGATGGACGTGACACGAGAGCCTTTGGCGCCGTAGGACTCGGCATAGCGGACGAAGTCCGGGTTGCCGAAGGTGAGGCCAAAATCCGGGAAGTCATCCACTGCCTGCTTCCAGCGGATCATGCCGTAGGCGCCATCATTGAGGATCAGCACCACGAGATTCAGCTTGAGGCGGACAGCCGTCTCCAGCTCCTGGCTGTTCATCATGAAGCCACCGTCGCCGCAGATCGCCATGACGCGGCGGTCCGGATAGAGCATCGCCGCCATCATCGCTGACGGCAGCCCAGCGCCCATCGTGGCCAGCGCGTTGTCGAGCAACAGCGTATTGGCGACATAGGTTCGATAATTGCGGGCGAACCAGATCTTGTACATGCCGTTGTCGAGCGCGACGATGCCGTTCTCCGGGATCACCTTTCGAACGTCATGCACCAGCCGCTGCGGCGTCACCGGCCAGCGGCTCTCGGTGGCGCGATCGGCGATGCGGCCGAGAATGCCATCGCGCAGCGGCAGCAGCGCCTTGGCATTGTGCAGCTTGCCTTCGAGCCGATCGGCCAGCAGCTCCAGGCTCGGACCGACGTCGCCGACCACTTCTGCATCCGGGAAGTAAACCTGCTCCACTGTCGCCGGCGTGTAGCTGACATGGATCACCTGCGGCCCCGTCGGCCCCATGATGAAGGGCGGCTTCTCCACGGTGTCGTGACCGATCGCGATGATCAGATTGGCCTGGTCGATCGCCTCGTGCACATAGTCGCGCTCCGACAGCGCGGCCGTGCCCATGTAAAGGCTGGTTCCGCCGGGCACGGTGCCCTTGCCCATCTGCGTCGTGAAGAAAGGAATGCCGGTTCGACGCACGAAGCCCGCGATGCCGAATGTCGACCGCGGGCGGCTCGCCGCAGCAGCCAGCATGATCAGCGGCTTCTTCGCTGCCAGGATCATCTCGGCGGCACGGTCAAGCGCGGCGCGATGCGCGACCGGAATCTCGATCGGATGGATCGGTACCATCGACACCGGCTCGACCTCGTCGCCGGCGATATCCTCGGGCAGTTCCAGCAAAACCGGACCCGGCCGCTCCTCCATCGCGACGCGGAAGGCATCGCGCACCAGCGTCGGAATGCTGGCGGCGCTGACGATCTGCCGGGACAGTTTGGTCAGCGGTTTCATCGACGCGATGACGTCGACGATCTGGAAGCGCGCCTGGCGGCTGCTCATGATCGCCTTCTGGCCGGTGATCAGCACCATCGGCATCGCGCCGAGATGCGCATAGGCCGCGCCGGTCGAGAAGTTCAGCGCGCCCGGACCAAGCGTCGAGATACACACGCCGGGCCGGCCGGTGAGCCGGCCGTGCGTCGCCGCCATAAATGCCGCGGCCTGTTCGTGGCGGGTCAGCACCAATTGGATCTTCGAATTGCGCAGGGACTCGACGACGTCGAGATTTTCCTCGCCCGGCACGCCAAAGACCCGGTCGACGCCCTCATGTTCCAATGCCGCGACCAATAGGTCAGAGCCCTTCACCATGTCCTTCTCCTTCATGTCTGTGGCGTCAGGCCAGGCGCTTGATCACGGCGCCGGCGAAATCAGCCGTCGAGACTTTGCCGCCGAGATCGGCTGTCCGCACATTGTCGACCTGCAAGGTCTGGTCGATTGCGGTTCGCAGCCTGGTCGCGAGATCGTCCCGCTCGACATGCTTGAGCATGAGCCCGGCGGCGAGCAGCAGCGCCAGCGGATTGGCGACGCCCTTGCCGGCGATGTCAGGGGCCGACCCGTGTACCGCCTCGAAGATTGCAGCCTTCTCGCCGATATTGGCGCCTGGCGCCATGCCGAGACCACCAACTAGACCGGACATCTGATCGGACAGGATGTCACCGAACAGATTGGTCGTGACGATGACGTCGAACTGCCACGGGTTCATCACGAGCTGCATGGCATAGGCATCAACGATGCGGTCGTCCATCGCAATCCGCCCTTCATACTCTTTGGCGATTTCGCGGCCGGCCTGGAGGAATAAGCCGGTCAGGGCCTTCAGCACGTTGGCTTTGTGAACCACGGTCACCTTCTTGCGGCCGTGTGCGAGTGCATATTCGAACGCGAAGCGGACGATGCGTCGCGCTTCCGCATGGGTGTTGACGCCCGACGAGATCGCGACCGCGTGTGGATCGTCGCCCACCTGGATGAAGTGCTCGAATGCGACGTAGAGACCCTCGATGTTTTCACGGATGAGGACGAGGTCAATGTCCTCATAGCGACCGCCGGGAATCATCGTCTTGACCGGACGCAGGTTGGCGTAGAGACCGAACTCTTCCCGCAAGCGCACGTTCACGGAGCGGAAACCGCCACCGACCGGCGTCGTCAGCGGCCCTTTCAGAGCGAGCTTGGTGCGGCGGATGCTGTCGATCAGCGCGCCGGGCAACGGATCGCCGGCGCTCTGGATTCCGGCTAAGCCGCCCTGTTGGAGGTCCCATTCGAAAGGCGCGCCGAGCGCATCAAGGATGCGGGTCACGGCGGCCGTGATCTCGGGCCCGATCCCGTCACCGGGTATCAAGGTTGCCGGAATTTGTCCTGACATGTTTATTCCCCCGTGTCGGTCGTAACTGAGGATCACGCCGCAAGCTGGCGCAGCACGTAAGGCAGGATGCCGCCATGCTTGTAGTAGTTGAGCTCGTCGAGCGTATCGATGCGGCAGGTGAGCGGGACCTGCTTCACCGTTCCGTCTGCCATCATGATGTCGACGGTGACGCGCTGGCCGGGCGCGATCTCAGCGACGCCTTTGATTGAGACCTGCTCAGCGCCAGTCAGGCCGAGGCTCTTCCAGGAGGTACCCTCGTCGAAGACGAAAGGCAGGATGCCCATGCCGACCAGATTGGAGCGGTGAATGCGCTCAAAGCTCTGTGCGATGACGGCGCGCACGCCGAGCAGCTTGGTGCCCTTGGCGGCCCAGTCGCGCGAAGAGCCGTTGCCGTATTCGATACCGGCGAACACGACCAGAGGCACATTATCGCGTTGGTAGCGCAACGCCGCGTCGAAGATCGGCAGCCGCTCGCCGGATGGCTGATGTACTGCCCAGCCGCCTTCGGGCGTGAGGCCGCCCTCGCCCTTCACCGCAAAATTCTTGATGCGGATGTTGGCGAAGGTGCCGCGAACCATCACCTCGTGATTGCCGCGCCGCGTGCCGTACTGATTGAAATCCTCTTGGCGGACCTGCATGCCACGCAGGAATGCCCCGGCCGGCGACGAGGCCTTGATCGAGCCGGCCGGCGAGATGTGGTCGGTCGTGATCTTGTCGCCGAACAGCCCGAGAATGCGCGCGCCCATAATATCTCCGGTCGGCGCCGGCTTCATCGTGATGCCCTGGAAATAGGGCGGGTTTTGCACGTAGGTCGAAGACATGTTCCAGCGATAGGTCAGAGCCGCCGTGACCTCGACCGCCTTCCAGTTCGCGTCGCCCTCGAAGACCTCGGCATACTTGCTCTCGAATAGCCGGCGCGTGACGTTGTCTCGGATGAACTGCTGGATCTCGGCGTTCGAGGGCCAGATGTCTTTCAGGTAGACAGGCACGCCAGCCGCCCCGACACCCAGCGGCTCGTTGACCAGATCGACCTGAAGCGAACCGGCCAGCGCGTAGGCGACGACGAGAGGCGGCGAGGCCAGATAGTTTGCCTGCACGTCGGGCGAGACGCGGCCTTCGAAATTGCGGTTGCCGGACAAGACCGCCGCACCGATCACACCGTTGTCATTGATCGATTTCGAGATCTCCTTCGGCAGCGGACCGGAATTGCCGATGCAGGTGGTGCAGCCGAAGCCGACGAGGTAGAACCCCAGCGCATCGAGGTCTCTTTGCAGACCCGATTTTTCGAGATACTCCGCCACGACCTGCGAGCCGGGGGCGAGCGAGGTTTTGACCCATGGCTTGGCCGTGAGCCCCTTGCGCACCGCATTGCGCGCCAAAAGGCCGGCGCCGATCAGCACCGAGGGGTTCGAGGTGTTGGTGCAGGAGGTGATCGCGGCAATCACGACATGGCCGTGGCCAAGCTTGTATTCCTTGCCCTCGACTGCGAACTGCTTCGCAGCCTGGTCTTGCTTGCCATATTCGCTTTCCAGTGCGGTGAGGAAGTTGGTCTTGGCAACGGAAAGCCCGAGACGCCCCTCGGGCCGTTTCGGCCCGGCGAGCGACGGCACGACCTCGTCGAGATTGAGCTCCAGCGTAGCGGTGAAGATGGGATCGGGCATGCCCGATGTCCGGAAAAGCCCCTGCGCCTTGGCATAGGCCTCAACCAGCGCGATGCGATCGCCGGCGCGCCCAGAAAGAGTGAGATAATTCAACGTCTCTTGATCGACCGGGAAGAAGCCGCAGGTCGCGCCGTATTCGGGCGCCATGTTGGAAATGGTCGCACGGTCAGCAAGTGTCATGTGGTCAAGGCCGGGGCCGTAGAACTCGACGAACTTGCCGATCACGCCCTTCTTGCGCAGCATCTGCGTGACGGTAAGAACCAGATCGGTCGCCAGCACGCCCTCGCGGAGCCTGCCGACGAGTTTGAACCCGATCACTTCCGGCACCAGCATGGACAGAGGCTGGCCGAGCATCGCAGCCTCCGCCTCGATGCCGCCGACGCCCCAGCCGAGTACAGCCAAACCATTGGCCATAGTGGTGTGGCTGTCGGTGCCAACCAGCGTGTCGGGATACGCAAAGGTCTTGCCGTCGCGCTCCGTCGTCCAGACCGTCTGGGCCAAATATTCGAGATTGACCTGGTGGCAAATGCCGGTGCCTGGTGGCACCACGCGGAAGTTAGTGAACGCCCCCTGCCCCCATTTCAGAAAGTTGTAGCGCTCGCCATTCTGCTCGTACTCCCTGGCAACGTTATCGTGCAGAGCCCGCGGATTGCCGAAATGGTCGACCACGACAGAATGGTCGATCACGAGATCGACCGGAACCAACGGATTAATTTTCGCCGGATCGCCGCCGAGTTTCTGCATGCCGTCTCGCATCGCCGCGAGGTCGACCAGGGCGGGCACACCGGTGAAATCCTGCATGAGCACACGGGCCGGACGAAAGCCGATCTCCGTTGCCGCCGATCCGCGCTCGTCGGTCCACTTCGCCAGAGCTTCGATGTTGGCGCGCGTCACCGACTGGCCGTCCTCGGAACGCAGCAGGTTCTCGAGCAGAACCTTCAGAGAGAAAGGCAACCGTGAGATACCTGCAAGGCCGTTCTTTTCGGCCTCGAGCAGCGAAAAATAGCTATAAGGCCGTCCAGCGACCTCGAGAATGCGCTGACATCGAAAGCTGTCTAACGTCGTCATGCTCACCTCCCGTCATCCGTCCGCCCGCCCAGTTCACAAGACCCGGGGGGACGCTACCTAAGGAGGGAGGGATGTCCTTGAATGCGCTGACCGTTCTGAGCGGGATCAGCCATGACGTCCTCCCATTTTTTAATGCGTGATGGCTGCGCTGCCCGCTTGGGGACAGCATCAACTCAGCGCTGTTGGGAGCAGGATAGAGGCGGTTACCTGTCAACAACCTGTCGCGGCCGCCAAGGCAACGAGATTTGGCGTTGCTCTCGCAATGTCATGCGAGGCGGAATCTCATCGTGACCCGAAGGCCACGAAGGCGTTTACCCTGGCCGAGTTCGATCGAGCCGCCCATCCGGTCGAGCAACACGCGCACGATCGAAAGTCCCAGACCGCTTCCGTCCGGCGCATCCTGACGGGCGATCCGGTAGAATCGCTCGAACACCTTCTGCCGCTCCGCCGGTGGGATTCCGGGGCCGTCGTCTTCGATGTCCACCACGCCGGTGTCGCCGTTCTTGGACAGTCTCGCGATCACCATCCCGCCGGCTGGCCCATACCGGATCGCGTTGTCGATCACATTGGCCAAGATTTCATCGACCAGAAGCTCGTTGGCTTCGACGGACATCTCTTCCGGCTCTACCTCGAGCTGCAGCTCGATGTTGCGGGCTGCTGCAGCTTGCGCCCGCAGAGCGAGGACGTGCGTCGCCTTCGCTACGAGCGAAATCCTCTCCGCTGGAGATCTGACCAATGCGTCCTCGTCGGCTCGGGCAAGCGTCAGCAATTGCGAAATCATCCGATCCAGACGGACGACCTGGGCGTCCACCTCCATGACCATCTCGGTCATTTCGCTCGAGCCGGCCAGGCGGCGCTTGAGGAGATCCAGATGCGTTCTCAGCGCCGCGAGGGGCGTTCGCATCTGGTGCGACGCATCGGCGGTAAACTGGCGTAAGATCTGGGTCGCGAAATTGACGCGGTCGAGCAATTCGTTGATCGCCTGCGCGGGCGCAAGCGCCTCCTTCGGCACCGTGTGCAGATCGAGCGGCTCGAAGTCTTTTGAGCCGCTCATTCCGCGGCGATCGATCTGCCGCTTCAATTGGGCAAGCGGCCCGAGCCCGCGTTCGACTGCGATCCATGTGAGCAAAGCGATGACCGCGAGGAGCACTGTCTCGGCCACGGCAAGCTCGCGGATCATTTCGCGCCAGAGCTGGTCTCGTGCGTGTTTAGTCTCTGCCACAGCAACCGAGACAGGTTTAGCGATCCCATAGACATGTCGTGATACGGCAGCTATTCGGACGGCATTGCCGTGATAGCCATCATCCCAGAACATCGGCTGTTCCGGCTCAAGTGCGGCGCGCTTGGGCGTAGGCAGGTCGTCGTATCCGGTGACCGTCTCGCCATCCACGCTCACCTTGTAAAAAATACTATCGTCAGACTGCGTCTCGAGCATACCCAGTGCCACTCGCGGCAGATCGACAGTAACCTCGCCGTCCTCGACGGCCAGACGCTCGGCGATCGCCAGCAGCGAGCCTTTCAGCAACCGGTCATGCGTGACTTCCACCACATGGGAGATGACGAGGCTGCCGCCTACCGCCACAGCAATTGCAAGGCATGAAACAGGAACCAGAAGGCCGAGAAGAAACCGGGTTTTGAGCGACGGTTGACGACTCGCCATCAGTGCCCTTCCAGGAGATATCCGAGCCCTCGCATCGTGCGGATTGCAGGTCCATCAGGTCCGAGCTTCTGGCGAAGACGGGCGATATAAAGTTCCAGCACATTCGGGCCAACCGGTTCGTCAAAGCCAAACACCTCCGCGATGAGGCGATCTTTCGGTACCAGCTTGCCGTGGTGAAGTATCAATATCTTCAGAACCGCCATCTCCCGGCGGCGCAAGTCGAGCGGCTTGTCACCGAGGGTCGCACGCCCCATCGCTGGGTCGATCACGAGGGATCCGCACTTCAAAAGCGGATCGGTGCGACCTTGACCGCGTCTGACCAGCGCTCGAACGCGCGCTTCGAGTTCTGACAGATCGAACGGCTTGCGAACGTAATCGTCCGCTCCGAGATCCAGTCCCTTTACCTTGTCTGCGGTGGCATCGCGTGCCGTCAAGATCATGACCGGCACCTTCGAGCCGCTGGCGCGGACCTGACGCAGAACCTCAAAACCCGAGCTATTGGGCAAGCCGAGATCGAGGACCACAAGACTGTAAGGTTCGGAGATGGCGATTGAAGCCGCCCCCGCGCCGTCCGGTTCGTGATCGACCGCAAAGCCCATTGACTTGAGCGAGGCCGAAAGACCTCGGACAAGTGCCATATCGTCTTCAACGATCAGGATTCTCACGGCGCCTCCCCGCCATTGAATTCTCGGCTCCGGCGCTTGTTGTTTGATTTGCACCTTACCGGACCTCTACCACAGAGAAGTCGCGATGGCATCTGCATCTTTGCGGACACATGCGATTATTCGGTAAATCCGTATGAGCCATGCCCTGCGCATTCCTGACGCGCCACGACGCCTGCCCGTGACAGGTTGACGACAGCTCAGCTGTCTACGATGTCTCCATTGCTTTCGCCGCAGCTCTGGACAATTGCGCCCTTTGACTGGGCCGGTCAGACGGTCCCGACCAAGCGCGATCGATGTCGCAAACACAAGAACCCTGAATCGGGTCAAACAACGCGAACCACGGGAGGATAACATGACGACATCCGAGCAATCGAAGATCGGAATGGTGCTGCGCGTCACCAGCGGCAACTTCCTGGAGATGTTCGACTTCTTTCTTTCCGGGGTATTCGCCTCCTACATCGCCAAGGCATTCTTTCCGCTCGAAAGCCAGTACGCATCCCTGCTCTTGACGTTTGTCGCTTTCGGAGCCGGCTTCTTGATGCGTCCGCTGGGGGCCATATTCCTAGGGGCCTACGTCGACCGGATCGGCCGTCGCAAGGGCTTGATCGTGACGCTCTCGATCATGGCTTGCGGAACCGTGCTGATCGCATTCGTCCCAAGCTACGCGACCATCGGCATCGCGGCTCCCCTTCTCGTGCTGATCGGAAGGCTGTTGCAAGGTTTCTCGGCGGGAGTCGAGCTGGGCGGTGTTTCCGTCTATCTCTCCGAAATGGCGACCCCGGGCCACAAAGGGTTCTATGCCAGTTGGCAATCAGCAAGCCAGCAGGTCGCGATCATTGTGTCCGCCGCATTTGGCTTCGCGCTCAACGCCTGGCTTTCTCCGCAGCAGGTCGACGACTGGGGATGGCGAATTCCGTTCTTCGTTGGCTGCATGATCGTGCCGTTCGTATTTTTTATTCGCCGTTCCCTCCAGGAGACGGACGAGTTTCTCGCACGCAAGCATCATCCGACCGTAGGTCAGATTTACCGCTCGATTCTTGCCAATTGGGCTATCGTCCTGTGCGGCATGATGATGGTCATAATGACGACGGTCTCTTTCTACCTCATCACCGTCTATACGCCCACGTTCGGAAAGTCCGTCTTGAAACTCTCCGCGACCGACAGTCTGTTGGTCACAGCCTGCGTCGGCGTTTCGAACTTCTTCTGGTTGCCGATCATGGGAGCATGGTCGGACAGAATCGGCCGGCGGCCTATTCTTGTTGCCTTCTCGTTGCTGGGTCTCGTGACAGCTTACCCTGCTCTTTCGTGGCTGGCAGCGGAGCCAACATTCGGCAAGATGCTTCTGGTCTTGCTTTGGTTGTCCTTCATCTATGCGAGCTACAACGGCGCGATGATCGTCGCACTCACGGAGGTCATGCCTGTCGGCGTGCGTACATCAGGCTTCTCGCTTGCGTACAGTTTGGCCACGACGTTTGGGGGCTTTACGGCCGCCATCTGTACCTGGCTGATTGCGGCCACCGGTGACAACGCCGCCCCCGGCTGGTGGATGAGCGCCGCGGCGGTATGTGGTCTCGTCGGGACTCTATTGGTATATCGAACGCAGGCGGTTGCGACGGCATCCGAAGTGTCCGCCAGCTTGAACACTGTCGGGACCTGACGAGGAGACCGGCAATGAATGGACAACCCAAGCTTGGCCCGACGCGTCCAATTCGTCGGACTTGGCTTTTTGCGGTAGCAGTCCTAATTGCGGTACTCTGCATACCAAAGGCTGAAGCGGCGGAAATCCGGGTTATGATTTCAGGCGGCCTCAGCGCTGCCTACAAGGAGCTCATACCGCAATTCGAAAAGACGACCGGCAACACAGTCGTCACAGCGTACGGGCCTTCGATGGGAACTACCGAGAATGCAATCCCCATCCGCCTGGCCCGCGGCGAACCTGCCGACGTGCTGATCATGGTGGGTGATGCGCTCGGTGTTATGATCTCCAAGGGATTTGCCGATGCTGGCAGCCGGGTGGACCTGGTGCGCTCCCCGATTGGCATGGTCGTTCGCGCGGGCGCTGCGAAGCCCGATATCTCTACCCCGGAGGCCCTCAAGGCAGCTCTCCTTGCTGCGAAGTCAGTTGCATATTCCGACAGTGCGAGCGGTGTCTATGTCGGGAAAGAACTCTTCAAAAAGCTCGGCATCGCCTCGGAGATGGAAGGCAAGGCCAGAATGATCCCGGCAGATCCTGTCGCCGGCGTCGTCGCACACGGTGAAGCCGAACTCGGCTTTCAGCAAATCAGCGAGTTGCTGCCAATCCCCGGCGCCGAGCTCGTCGGACCACTGCCGCCGGAGCTCCAGAAGATCACAATCTTCTCGGCTGCCCTCACCAAAGACGGCAAGGCGCGCGAGCAGGGCGAGGCGCTCATCAACTTCCTTGCTTCGCCGGCAGCCGCCCCTTTACTCGTGAAATCCGGCATGGAGCCAATCGCAGCTACCCGATAACAATGTCGGGGCTACCGCAAGAGCCCGGCCTTTTCTTCGGACCGCGGCCGCATCTATACTATCTGCTTTGGAGGTCGGCTGGCGGACTTGTTCGATGAACGCCCCGTCCGGTCGACGTCCGGCGGATCGAGGCCGGTCGGATGCTGAGGAGTGGGTTCCATTTCGTAGCTGTAACCGTGCTGTGCGCCCTCGCCACGATATCGGCGAGCAGCCAGGAGAATCAGGTCCGATCCGACCCGCTCGACCGGGACCGGCTATGGGTCGGCTCCGGCTCGAAGGGCGGGGTGCGCATCATCTCGACATCGGATACCGTCGAGGTGAAGGGTCTGCTCGGTGAGTGGCATCGCCTGCACCCGGATATCCGCGTCGATTACATCCATCAGAGCTCCCTCGATATTTACGAAGACGTCGTCAAATGCCGGGAGCAAGGTCAATGCGCCGACATCGCGTGGAGCTCGGCCATGGACTTGCAGGTCAAGCTCGTGAACGACGGCTATGCGCAACCATTCACGCCGACGGACTCCGATCGGATCCCCGATTGGGCGATCTGGAGGAAGCAGGCCTTCGGGATCACCGCCGAGCCGATCTCTCTCGTCTACAACAAGCGGCTGGTCCCACCAGAGGATGTTCCGCGCACACGAGCCGATCTGTTGAAGCTGTTGACCGCGAAGCGCAACATCTATCAGGGCAAAGTCGCATCATACGATGCCGAGCTGAGCGGCACGGGATTTCTCTTCTTCAGTAACGACGTTCAGATCACGCCGAACACATGGAGCCTGATCCGCGGCCTCGGACAGGCCGGCGTTCGGCTCTACACCTTCAGCCATACGATCCTCGATCGCGTCGCGAGCGGAGAACATCTGCTGGCGTACAACCTGATCGCGTCATACGCGCTTGAACGCGCGAAGGAGGACCCATCGATCGGTGTGACTCTGTTCACCGATTATACCGCGTTAATTACGCGGATCGCGATTATCACAAAAACCGCGCCGCATCCGGCAGAGGCCGCACTCTTCATGGACTTCCTGCTTTCCCGGAACGGCCAGGAGCAACTGGCAGCGCGCTCGTTCGGGACCGTACGCACCGATCTCCCAACCGGCCTGCGCGCAACCGTAAACGTTGACACGCTCCGCCCCATCCGCGTCGGACCAGATCTCCTAGCGAACCTTGATCAATCCAAGCGGAAGGCCTTTTTCCGCGAATGGCGCCGTGCGCTGGATGGTAGATGACGTCGCTCGTGCCAGAGCCCGCTGATGATTCCTTCCGCTGCACCACGAGCGCGGAGCGTGCCGACCCCGCTCAGTCTCCCGTTCGCTTCCGCAAACTTAGAATTTGCCAGTAACCGAACACGAAGGCTGAGAGCAGCTTAGCTTACCTAAAGCGCCTGCCCTTCTGTACGATCGAGCGCGCTACGATACTTCATCAGTGAATACGCAATGGATCTCGGACCTCTGCTGAGATAAGCCAACGTCACTACGTCGGTCAGAATTCCCAATGCGAAGCAAGCGAGAACAGGTCGACTAAACTACTCTAAACTGCGCGATGCCGGCCGGCTGCGCTACTCCCACTCAATCGCGCACAGGCGGTTTACTTATTACCTCGTAGACGGGGCGGTTGATGCGTTTCGCACCGTTGACGATGCAGCCGGTGCTCGATGTTCGAAGAACAAATAACCGCGGCCGTTGGTGGCGTGGCCTTGCCGGTTTGAGTTCTGTCGATACGCTTCAGATGGCAACCACCCTGATCGCACAGATGTCCGATTTGCGCGCTCCATTAGCACTCGCCGGCCTCCTACCCTCGAAGATGCTGTTCCTTCTCATGTGCCATAAGCCTGCTCACGTTGGCTGTGACGAGATTTTTCTTGACCTTCCGGTGCACACGTCGTGCACACGTCGCCTTCTAACGATCTGAACAACCTAAGCTCTCGGTCCAATCCATCACCGGACAAGCTCGAGTAATCAACGCCAACTAGCGGTCTGATGCGTCCTAAACAAACGGATCATGACAAAGGATGTTGTGGAGGCCAGACACTGGAAATTGATCTCTAGGTTCTTCTCCGATCTCACTGGCTCACGAAAGCTTTCTGCTCTCTCGGCAGTCCCACAATACTCGAAGCCATCCTTGCTTTCCCTCGACCGTCGTGCGGAAGACATGATTGATTGCGTTGGCGTAAAGCCTTTGGCAGGACAAGCGCGCAGGCGCGATCGACGGCGACAATGGACGAGCCCCGGCGCAAACGAAATCTGATTCCGCTGAAGAAGGCCTTAGAGCGCGGCGGTTTCGGCCGAACCAAGGCCTACGAACTAATCAAGAAGGGGAAAATCATAGCCTACAAAATGGAGGGCCAGACCATGGTCGATGCCGATTCCATCGATGACTATCATATGACACTGCCTCGCATCGAGCCGAGGCCCTAGCGAAAGACCTTCTAGTTAGCGGTTCACGAACCCTTCAGCGGGCGCGGACTTTCTTGGATCAGCAAAGCTATCGATGCGATCGGCCCAATGCTGCATCAGCTTGGTGCGTGAACCGATCAGCGCCAACGGCCCGTGGCGTTTATAGGTCGCCTTAACTGAATTGCTGTCGAGGTGTGCCAATTGCAACTCGATGGTGTCGCCGTCCCATACCTTGGTTTCCTCGATCTCCTCATGGTGGCAAAGGGTCGAGAAAGTCGTGCGGAAACCATGTGCGCAATGCTCGGCCTTGGTATCAATGCCGAGGGCGCGCAGTCGCTGACATAGTGTTCTGCTCGACAACGGCGCGTCTTCGGCGCAAGCGAACACGTAGCGCCGATTGCCTGTGATCTGTTGCACGCGTCGCAGGATCGCGAGCGTCTGCCGCGACAGCGGCACGACGTGGTCCCATCCGGTTTTCATCTTCGCCGCGGGGATGGTCCAGCGTTTGGCATCCCAGTCGACTTCGGCCCATTCCATGGCGTTGATCATGCCGGGACGGGGGACCGTCAGTGCGTCGATCCGGAGGGCGTCACCGACCACATCGCCAAATCTGGCCTTCTCCCATGGCGGCATGATCAGGCTAAACAGGCGAACGACATCCTTCGGCTCAGTGACGCCCGGGCGCGGCGTCGAGACGTTCACGCTGAGCTGCTTCTTGCAGGCTCGGAACGGATTGTAGCCGTCGCCTTCGAGGTCCGCATAATCGCAGACTTGCTCGCCGATACTGTGAACCCGGTCACGGGTCTCCAACCTCCCATCGGCCTGCATCGTCCGAAAGAACGCAAGCACGTCGGGGCGTTTGATGTCCGGCCGGTAGAAGTTGCCGAAACGATCCTTGAGGTAGCCAGACCATCTTTCAAGCAGCGCGACGGTTTGCGCACTGCGCACTGTGACAAGCCTGCCCCGCTTGATCTTCTCGGTTTTCTTCTCCGCAAGCCATTCATCGATCCACACGCCGAAAGGACGTTCAGCCGCCTGGCGATGCCGCTCGAATTGCTTCTCGATTGAGGGATCAACTGGCCTGTCCTCGGTTAGCAGAGCCTTTGCAGCGTCACGTTTCTGGCGCGCCGCGGCGAGCGAGACGGTGCCGTCGTTGCCGTTGCCGTAAGGCCCGATGGAGTAGGTCTTTTGCCTGCCGTGAAAACGATAGGCCATTCGCCAAAGCTTGGAACCCGCTCTGCCCGTTCCGTTCGGATCCGGCGTGATCAAGAGATAGAGCCCGCCGCCGGTTGCGTCAGAAATCTTGGTCGCTCGCCACGCCCCGTTCTCAAACTTCGGCTTCGCCGCGCGACAGTCGACGTCAGTTCTGATCTGCCTGGGATTGGCGTCCTCACCTTTGTCGCGTGCCATCTCCTCCGGGTTCCTTTCGTTCGGAATATCGAAATTTTACCGAGAACGTTTGTTCTCCCGATACCAACAAAAATACCAACAAATCGGGCGGCTGGAGGCGGATGAGAACAAACAGTGACGGACACCGATGTACGCAGAAGCACCTGTTTTTCAAGGGGTTTTACTCGCCGCACGAACGACATCGAACACCTTCGAACAGGTCAATTTTTTACGCCTGAGGTAATCGAATTCGCGCGCAGGCCGGCTCATCTTCCACGGCACAGGAGATGACCATGCTGATGCTGTCCCTTGTCCGCGCCTTCGCCGTCCTAATCCCTTGGCTGGTCCATCTGGCCACATGGCTCCTCGCGCGCTCGCTCAACATGCCGCAGCCGATTGTGCACGATACCGGCGTGTTCGTGTTCGCGCAGGTCTATGCGGTCGAGATGAGGGTCGGCAAGGCGCTGTGTCCGCTCCGCCTGTGGCGTCAGCTGCAGGCCTTGTTCCGCTGAAAACCCACCCCAACCAGAGGAGACCCTGCCATGATCCATTCGTCCCAATTGCTGCGCCGCGCTTTGCTCGCCGATGCCGTGTTCAGCGGCGTATCCGCCATCGCGATGGTGCTGGATGCCGCCGCGCTGGCATCGCTGCTCGGCCTGCCGGAGGCGCTGCTGCGCGAGACCGGGCTGTTCCTGATCGCCTACACCGCGCTGGTCGGCTGGCTCGGATCGCGAACCTCGCTGCCGAAGGGACCCGTGATCCTCGTGGTCGCCGGCAATGCGGCCTGGACGCTGGCCAGCATCGCACTGCTGCTCTCGGGCGCGGTGTCGCCGAACCTGCTGGGGACGATCGTGATCCTCGCCCAGGCGATCGCCACCGGCGTGTTCGCCGAGCTGCAATATGTCGGGTTGCGGAGGAGCGAGGGTGTGGTGACGGTATAACGGCGGCGACCGTCATTGCGAGCGAAGTAATCCATGTCTCCACAAGCGGAGGGATGGATTGCCTAACACTGTCATTCCGGGGCGCGCCCTTGGCGCGAACCCGGAATCCATTGTGCTACAGAGATTGTGGCCCGATGGATTCCGGGCTCTCGCTGAGCCTGTCAACGGGCCGCGCTTTGCGCGGACCCGTTCGCGAGCCCCGGAATGACGAGAGGAGGTTGCGCCTCCCGCGCGCCATCCGGCGCGCGTGTCATGACCGTCGTCGAACAGGATCGGTCGTGACTCAGGCCTGCAGCACGCGCGCGGTAGCGCGCTTTGACGGCGCCACCCGCTTGCCGGTCGTGGCCGTCAGGCTATGGCCGTTGAGGTGCTTGCCGTTCAGGGCCTTGCCATTCAGCGTCTTGCCGTTGCCGCCCTTGCCATTGGCTTTGGCAGCCTTCGTCGCCTTGGCCTTCCGCTGCTTGGCGCGCTTCTCCGCGAGCTTTTCGGCCTCGCGCCTGGCCTTCCGCTCGGCCTTCTCCTTCAGCCGCGCGCGCTCCGCCCTCGCCTCCGCGCGCTTCTTCTTGCGCTTCTTCTCGCAGGCGTCGCACTTGCAGCCGATCGGCTTCAGATAGGCTTTGAAATAGTCGGTTCCGTAATCGTAGTTGATCTCGTCGCCCGGCTCGATGTCCTTGATGGCGCGGATGAACACCTTGCGCTTGCGCGGGCGAACGTCCGATTCCGCGTTCGGCCTGCAGGCATGATTGATGTAGCGGGCGATGTTCTCGCGGATCGAGCCGTCGATGGTCCAGCGGTTGGTGAGCTCGAACAGATATTTGTTCTCGATCGCGTCCTCATCCTTCTTCTTCGAGTCGAGCAACGGCCCGAAATAGCGGATGATTTTGGTGCCTTTCTTGATCGGCTTGGTGGCGAAAAGGCCGAGGCCGGTACGGGAACGGCCGACGCGATAGGGCTTGTGCGATAATGATGCGGGCATGACGATCGAGGCTACGGCACGCTGGAGTGCACGCGACAGAAGTTGCGAAGCCGCCCTTCTAGGACGATTCCGCGCGCCTGTCAGGTGTTTCCCGCGTGTCTATTGAACCTTCCCCAGATTGCATATGTCAGACACAAAGTAACGTCCGGATCGCAGGTTTTCCCAATGAAATACCTTGCTTTTGCAACAGTCGCTATGGCGGCGACCAGCACAAATCCTGGTCAGGCTGGCGCCGAGACGATCAGCAGCAGCTACACCTCGACCGCGCCGAGGGCCTGCCGCATGATCGGCAAGCCCAATCAAGAGGACGGCAGCACCACGCGGGTCTGCCCGGGAAAATCCGGTCTTGTGGTGCTGATCAGCGAGGGTGATCTGCGCGAAGTGGTGTCGGTCGGCCGAAACCGCGAGGCGGCAGCCAGGGAACCGGCGGCGCAGGCCTGGTTCGGCCCGTTCAGCTCGACCGGCGATACCGTCGAATGGCGTGCCGCCGGCCGCAAGCCGTTTGCGATCATCCAGCGCTGGCAGATCGCCGACAACAGCGAGCAGGACAAGCGCGGCGGCCCGGTGTCGCGGGCGATGCTCGCGGTGACGCGGCTGCCACCGGGCGATGTCTGTCACGTCGCCTATGTCGATGTCGCGGCCAACCTCAACGCCAACGAGCTGGCGCGGCAGGCCGCCGACGATTTCGCCCGCGATTTCAAATGCGGCACGGATCAGGTCAAGACGATCGGCCAGGGCGGCCGCACCACGTCGCTGACGAAACGCTAAAGCGCGATGAGATTACGCTGAATCGTCATCGCGCCTTAGCTCTTTGTTTGAGCATGATCTTTTCGGAAAAACGCTTCGCACTTTTCCGGATCATGCTAGTGCCGCGCCGAGCGGCCCGCGGACAATCGCAGCATCGCGGTCAACAGCGCTTCCACGGATGTGCCTTCGGGCGCCCGATTCAGAATCGTCTTGAGGCGCCCATCGAGCAGCAGCATGGTGAAGCCATGCACCAGCGACCAGGCCGACGCGATCGCGGCCGCCTGGTCCAGCGTAAGCTGTTCCTTGGAAATCTGCTCATGGCGGCTGGCGCCGACGCCGCGGGTCAGTCCTGCGAATGACGCCTCCGATGCCTCGTGCAGCGACGGCCGCGAATGATCGAGCCGCTCGCTGCGGAACATCAGCCCATACATGCCGGGATGTGCCTGCGCATAGGCGACATACGCCTTGGCGCTCGCCACGCCCTTTTCGGGCGGTGTCGCCGCCGAAGCGTCGGCCGCCGCCATCGCCTGGCCGAATTGCCGGAAACCGATCGCCGCGAGTTCGCTGAGCAAGCCGGTAAGATCGCCGAAATGATGCGTGGGTGCCGCGTGCGACACGCCGGCCTCGCGCGCCACCGCGCGCAATGTCAGCCCCGCCAGTCCGTCACGCTCGAGCACGCGCTCGGCGGCTTTCAATAGCGCCTCGTGCAAGTCGCCATGATGATACGGCGTGTCAGTGGCGCGGCGCCGTGGCGCCGGACGGTTGGTGGCCACACGCCCAACCCGGCGCGCCGGAGCCCGCGCCGGGCGAGTTGCCTTGTTTTCCTTGGATAATCTTGCCATGCGGCACTTATAGGTCGCAATTTTTACACTGTAAAGATTTTGCTTGACGATCGGTCACGTCCTCCCTACTGATATCTTTACGATGTAAAGATCATACTGCAGGGAGATCGGAATGCTTGACCAGGTCACATCCACCACGGCGCGGACCAATCTGGCGCCGATCCCGTTCGAAGCCGATGCGCCATTCCCAAAGATCTCGGGCGAATTGCCGCGCGAGCTAAACGGCACGCTCTACCGCAACGGTCCCAATCCGCAGTTCGACGTACCGGGCGCGCACTGGTTCGTCGGCGACGGCATGCTGCACGCCTTCCATCTCGAGAACGGCCGCGCCAGCTACCGCAATCGCTGGGTCCGTACCGCGAAATGGCAGGCCGAGCACGATGCCGGCCGCGCGCTGTTCGGCGGCTTCGGCCGCAAGCTGCCGGACGCTCCCGCCGACATCACGGCCGATGGCTGCGTCGCCAACACCAACATCATCTACCACGGCGGCAAGCTGCTCGCGCTGGTCGAGAGCCATCTGCCGACCGAGATCGAGCCCGGCACGCTCAATCGCCTGGGCTATTGCGACTATAATGGCGCGATCGCAGGCCCGTTCACCGCGCATCCCAAGATCGACCCGGTCACCGGCGAGCTGGTGTTCTTCGGCTACAACGCCGCGGGTCCGCTGACGCCGGCGCTGTCGTTCGGCGCGGTCAGCTCGTCCGGCGTGGTGAGCCGGTTCGAGCGCTTCGAGGCACCCTATGCCAGCATGGTGCACGACTTCATCGTCACCGAGAACCACGTGTTGTTTCCGATCCTGCCGATTACCGGCAGCATGCAGCGCGCGATGAAGGGACAGGCACCCTACGCCTGGGAGCCGGAGAAAGGCGCCTATGTCGGCGTGATGAAGCGGAGCGGTTCGTCAAGGGACATCGTCTGGTTCCGCGCTGAGACCTGCTACGTCTTCCATGTCATGAACGCGTGGGAAGACGGCAACCGCATCATCGCCGACGTGATGCAGTTCGAGGAAGCGCCGCTGTTCAACCATCCCGACGGCTCGCCGACTGACCCGAAGAAGAACCGCGCGCGCTATTGCCGCTGGACCTTCGACCTCTCAGGGAATACCGACCGCTTCACGCAAACCTGTCTCGACGACCTCACAGGCGAATTCCCCCGCGTCGACGACCGCCGCGCAGGCTTTGCCAGCAATCACGGCTGGTACGCCTGTGCCAACCCCGATCTGCCGATGTTCGGCGCGCTGTCGGGCATCGTGCATGTCGACGGCCGTGGCAGGCGGCGTGGCCACTATCTCCTGCCCGCCGGCGACACCATCTCCGAGCCGGTGTTCGTCGAGCGCAGCGCGGACGCCGCGGAAGGCGACGGCTGGCTGCTCGCGGTGGTCTGGCGCGCTCGCGAAAACCGCAGCGACCTCGCCGTCTTCAACGCGCAGGATGTCGAGGCGGGTCCGACCGCGCTGGTCCATCTCGGCCACCGCGTGCCGGATGGATTCCACGGCAATTGGGTCGGGGCGCGGTAGCCGCCGCGTACATTCCCGTCACTGTCATGCCCAGCCTCGTGCCGGGCATCCACGTCTTTGTCACCGCTTGCGGAAAGACGTGTGGCCGGGACAAGCCCGGCCATGTCGACGCGTCACTCACCACACTTTAGGGCATTGAAATCTCTGAATTTCCTCTGATCACATCACGATTTTGACACTGTAAAGATTTCGCTTGACGCTCGCTTTGCCCGCCACTAGGCTATCTTTACGATGTAAAGATTGGCCTTCGAGGCTTACCATGACGATCTTCCTGATCCTCGCTCCCTACGGCGCTTTCGCCACGCTGATGCTGGTGACCTCGGCCACGGTGAGCCTGCTCTGTGCCGCCCTGATCTGCCTTGCCGTCATCGCATTCGACATCGCGCGCGGCCGCAGCATCAAGATCCTCGGCGTCGGCTCGGTGGTCGTGTTCACCGCGGTCGGCCTCTATCTTACTTTCGTCGATGCGACGCCGAGTGGCATCGCTGTGAAGATTGCGGTTGATGCCGGCATGCTGCTGGTGACGCTCGTCCCGATGCTGATCGGCCATCCCTTCACGCGGCAATATGCGCTCGAGCAGGTCGATGCCGAGATCGCGAAGCAGCCTGGCTTCCTGCATGCCAACTACCTGATCACCGGCGCCTGGGCCGCCGCGACGCTGTTGATGCTGATCGGTAACATTGCGGTGCTCTATGTGCCCGCCCTGCCGCTGTGGACCGGCCTCTTGATCGCTTTCGCGGCACGCAACGCCGCGGTCTACTTCACACGCTGGTATCCGCAATATCGTATGGCCAAGAACGGCGTGCAGCCGGCTGGCGCGCTGCCGTCGCACTGACCGCTAAAGTCACAACATCACAACAATCACCAAACCGGGGAAACGGAAACCACCACGATGAAGAGCGTGTTTGCCAGGCTCGCGAGCGACTTCCTCTCCACCATCGTCTTCCTGGTGGTCTATCTCGCCACCGACAACGTGCTGATCGCCACCGGCGTTGCGATCGCCGGTGCGATTGCGCAAGTGGTCCATGCGCGCGTCAAGGGACAGGCGCTCGGCTACATGACCTGGGCGAGCCTTGGGCTCGTCATCGTGCTGGGCGGCGCGACGCTCGTCACCAACGATCCGCGCTTCGTGCTGGCGAAGCCCGCGATCGGCCACATCGCGATCGGCGCGATCATGCTGAAGCGCGGCTGGATGCTGCGCTACTTGCCGCCGATCGTGACCGAGACGATTCCGGAATATGCCACCCTCGCGGGCTATGCCTGGGCCGGGCTGATGTTCATCCTCGCCGCCGGCACCATCGCGGTCGCAGCGACCGGCGACATGAAGCTGTGGGCGTTCTACGTGTCGGTGGTGCTGCTCGGCGCGAAGATCGCGGCCTTCGCGATCCAGTATGTCGCGTTCCGCGTCCTAGTCGGAAGCCGGCTGCGCGCCACCGCCCGCGCCTGATCGCCGCTAGCGGCGAACTAGGCGCGCGCGGCAAGATGGGCTATACCGCCGTCCACGCTGTTAGCTGGAGGGAAACATCGATGGCGGTGGACGGAAACTGGAATCTGACGATGACGACGCCAATGGGCGAGCGCAAGGCGACACTGTCGCTGGCAAGCTCCGGCGGCACGCTCACCGGCACGCAGGGCGCCGACGGCAACTCCACCGAAATCTTCGACGGCACCGTGAACGGCGACGACGTCGCCTGGAAGGTCTCCATCACCAACCCGATGCCGCTGACGCTCGAATTCACCGGCAAGGTCGCCGGCGACGGCATCTCCGGCGAGATGGGCATCGGCCCGATGGGCAGCTTCCCCTTCACCGGCTCGCGGGCGTAACGCCGGCCGACCAAGTCGACCGGCGTCCCGCACTCAGCGGCGCACGCCGGCCGGTTCGTTGCGATAGGTCCTTTGCCCGGAGCTGCGCTCAAGCTCCGCCGCTGCCGCAGCGGCCTGATCCGCCGACTTCTGGATGTTGCCGATGTTCGCGACCGCGGCGGCAGCCATCGCGGCATGAATCCGCGACATCTCGAACTGCCGGTGCTGCAGTGTGGACGAGACGCGCTCCTGCATTGCGGCGAGATACAAGTCCCGGGTCTTGGGGTTATCCTCGAGGTTCTTGGCGTAGTTCTCGGTGCGCCCCTGCGCGCCCTCCAGCTTCAGCTTGACGCGCGTGGAGTCCTTGTCCTCCGCCGAGAGCTGGGCGGTGTAGCGGAACAGTTCCTCGCCCTTCCTGCGGATGATCCAGACCACTTCCGAGTCGCCATTGCTGCGGACCCCGACGTCCAGCGCCGCGCTCCCGAACACAAGGGGCGGCAGCTCGGCCTTGGCGAGCTCCTGGCGCGCCTGCGCGATCGGCACGCGATAGACCATGCCGTCGCCGGGCGACAGGGTGAAGTACAAATAGACCACAACGCAGGCCACGAGAAAAACACCGAAAGAAAAAGGCTTCATCGTCAATCTCCATCCATTTCGATTGGTCGCAGACGCGGAGCCATGTCATCCACGCCCGCACCTCTGGATGAGCGCGGAGGGTCGAGGACAAACCTTAAGGGTCCTTGGCCGAAATCGGTTGCTTTGTCCGACGAGCACAACCCGGCGCGCGCCAAAACGCCGCAGTCGCCGCGTGGTGGTTAATGCAACCGATACAGGCTGAGGCAGCCGACAGCGCCGCGCGTGACGCGCGTCACACCGGACTAAAACCAGATCAACATCGGCAGCCCGTGTGCATCCAATGGCGGCGCGCCTTCCGGAACGCCGCCGCAGGGCTCACGCGCGGCGAACGCCGCCGCACAGGCGTCGAGTATGTCGTCGCGCTTTGCGCCGGTGCCGATCCGCGTCTCGGCGAGCCAGCGATCAATCTCGCGAAAGCCCGCTCGCTTGAGCAGCCTGCGGCGGAGGGCATCGCCCTCCTCCGACTTCTTGCGGGGCAACGGCGTGCCGCCATTCAATCGCAGGAACACCAGCTCGGGATGCACCTCGCGGATGTCGCGCGTAGTGTTCGCACGAACGAACGCGTCGACCTCCATGATCTTGTTGCCGAGGTGCCAGAGCTGGCGCGAGACGCGGGTCTGGCCGCGGCGCCGCGCTTCCTCATTGGCCTTGTCGGGATCGCGAAACTCCTGCCACAGCCAGCGCCGCGCACCGCTGAAGACGCGCGAGGCGTGCGGCCGCAGGCGCTCGCGGGCGAGACGGTCGCAGCCGCGCTCGCCGTCATCGGTCATGCCGATCGGAATATCGATCCCGGCGCGGTCGAACCGACACGAAAGCGCGTCCGCAATTGCGCTGTGAAAGGAGATCCTGCGCTGGTCGCCGTCGATGGTGACGGCGACCCAACCTTTGGAGAATCCGTCGAGGCCTAAGACCCTCAACCCAGATTCAATTCCTTGAAGAAGTCGTTGCCCTTGTCATCGATGATGATGAAGGCCGGGAAATCGACCACTTCGATGCGCCAGATCGCTTCCATGCCGAGCTCGGGATACTCGACCACCTCGACCTTCTTGATGCAGTGCTCGGCGAGGTTCGCCGCGGCACCGCCGATCGAGCCGAGATAGAAGCCGCCGTGCTTCTTGCAGGCCTCGCGCACCGCGACCGCGCGGTTGCCCTTGGCGACCATCACCATCGAGCCGCCGGCGGCCTGGAATTGGTCGACGAAGGAATCCATGCGGCCGGCGGTGGTCGGGCCGAACGCGCCGGAGGCATAGCCCTCGGGCGTCTTGGCGGGGCCGGCGTAGTAGACCGGGTGGTTCTTGAAATAATCCGGCAGCGGCTCGCCCTTCTCCAGCCGCTCGCGCAGCTTGGCGTGGGCGGAGTCGCGTGCCACGATCATGGTGCCGGTCATCGAGACCCGGGTCTTGATCGGATATTGCGACAGCGTCGCGAGAATCTCCTTCATCGGCTTGTTGAGGTCGATCTTGACCACCTCGCCGCCGAGCGACTGCTCGACCGCCGGCAGATACTGCGCCGGGTTGTGCTCGAGCTCCTCGAGATAGACGCCGTCCCTGGTGATCTTGCCGAGCACCTGGCGGTCCGCCGAGCAGGACACGCCGAGCCCGATCGGCAGCGAAGCGCCGTGGCGCGGCATCCGGATCACGCGCACGTCGTGGCAGAAATACTTGCCGCCGAACTGCGCGCCGACACCGAGCGACTGCGTCATCTTGAGGATTTCCTGCTCCATCTCGAGATCGCGGAACGCGTTGCCGTCCGCCGAGCCGTGGGTCGGCAGCGCGTCGAGGTAGCGCGCCGAGGCGAGCTTCACGGTCTTCATGCAGAGCTCGGCCGAGGTGCCGCCGATCACGATCGCAAGGTGATAGGGCGGGCACGCCGCGGTGCCGAGCGTCAGCACCTTCTCCTTCAGGAATGCCAGCAGCCGGTCCCTGGTGAGCACCGAGGGCGTTGCCTGGAACAGGAAGCTCTTGTTGGCGCTTCCGCCGCCCTTGGCCATGAACATGAACTTGTAGGCGTCATCACCCTCGGCGTAGATTTCGCACTGCGCCGGCATGTTGTTGGCGGTGTTCTTCTCCTCATACATCGACAACGGCGCAACCTGCGAGTAGCGCAGGTTGCGGCGCAGATAGGCGTCGCGCGCGCCTTCGGACAGCGCGGCCTCGTCCTCGCCGTCGGTGATGACGTTGCAGCCCTTCTTGCCCATGATGATCGCGGTGCCGGTGTCCTGGCACATCGGCAGCACGCCGCCGGCCGCGATGTTGGCGTTCTTCAGGAAATCGAAGGCAACGAACTTGTCGTTGTCGCTGGCTTCCTTGTCCTCGAGGATCGAGCGCAGCTGCTTCAGGTGACCCGGCCGCAGATAGTGGTTGATCTCGCCGAACGCCGCCTCGGACAGCGCCCGCAGCGCCTCCCGCGACACCACCAGCATGTCCTTGCCCAAGACCTTCTCGACCCGGACGCCCTCGCTCGTCACCTTCTTGTAGGGCGTGGTGTCGGCACCCAGCGGGAATAAGGGCGTGTGCTTGTAGGGCGGAACGGGCTTCTGCTGGTCGGGGAAGGCGGAGGGGGCGTTCATGAGCTGCTCTTTCGGCTTGCAGGCCGGGTTCGAAAGGCCGGTCCGGCCGCGGGGCCGCCGGCGATGTAGAGCCGTTCTAAGCCTTTTTCGGACAAAGGAAAGGGAAGCCGGCTGCCTTCCAGCCATGCACAGGACCGGCAATCCATATGCTAGGTTTCATGCCACGGTCATCTCGCCTTGCCACAACGCGCAGCACACCGCCAACCGGCCAAGGAACGCCACGGAAGCCACCAGGAGGCCTTCATGAAGACAGCGCTTGTCATCCGGCTTGCGGCGCTGGCCTTGCTGATCGCGCTCCCGGGCGGCGCCGATGCCGCCCGCCTCGGCAGGGCGTGCGGCGGCATCACCGGCCTGCAATGCAGCAGCCGCGGCCAGTTTTGCCAGTTCAAACCCGGCAGCTGCGGGCGCGCCGACCAGTCCGGCAGCTGCGCGTTCCGGCCGACGATGTGCAACAAGATCTTCAAGCCGGTGTGCGGCTGTGACGGCAAGACCTATGGCAATGATTGCGAGCGCCGCGCCGCCGGCGCCTCCAAGGCGCAGGACGGCAAGTGCCCGTCCTGACGGGGCCGTATTGACGCGCTGCGCGGGAGCCTGCATGTAGCTTCGCGTATTTTCATACCGCGGGGGTATTTCGTGACAGCACCGTTGCGCCGACGCTCTTTCAGCATCCGCTCCACCCTGCCGGCCGCGCTGATCGCGCTGATCGCGCTGGCGAGCGCCTTCGCCGCCGCGCCCGCGCATGCCGATCCCTGCGAGGATATCGCAAAGCAGCTCGCCGGCCAGATCGACGGGCTGAAGGTCAATTTCAGCGCCGCCAACATCACATACCTCACACATCCGGCGGCGAAGGAATTGTCGCTCGGCTGCCGCGGCAAGGATTATTCGATCGAGCTCTATGCCAAGACCGATCGCAAGATGAAGCCGGAGTTCTTCAATCTGGTCGGCTCCGCCACCGCGCTGACCTTCACCGTGCCGAAGGACGACGCCACCACCGGCACCTCGCGCTGCCTGAAGCGGATGGGCATCCTGCGCGGCAACACCATTAACATGCGCTATCGCCGCCTCAATCTCGAATGCACGCGCACGAGGACCGACGCCTCGATCACGGTCCGTCGCGGCAACAACGAGTGATCAGCCCTCGCCGGTGGTCCGCGCGATGGCGTCGGGCACCCTGCCCCATCCCGGGCTCATCATATCGAAGGCGAAGCGGTTGCCCGGCAGCACGAAGCCGTCATGCACCATCCGCAGGTGGGTGCCGCCCTCGACCGGCGTCAGCGTCCAGGTGACGACCGTATCGAGCTTCGAGCCGTAGTCCGGATTGGTGTCGGCGCCGCCCTTCCAGGAGTAGCGCAGCAGGCGCGGCGGATCGCAATCCAGCACCTCGCAATGCACGACGCCGTCCCAGTCGCCCATCGGCTTGGTGTGAAAATTGAAGCGGTGGCCGACGGCGGCAACGAAATCGTTCGGCATCAGCCATTTCGCGATCCGGTCGCTGGTCGTCAGCGTCCGCCAGATCCTGTCGGCGGCATAGGGCAGCACCTTCTCGACCGTGATCGCGTGCGTCTCGCTCATCACTCACTCTCCTTCAACAATTTCTCCAGATTGGCGAAGCGCTCGGCCCAGAACGTCTCGTAGTGGCCGAGCCAGTCGATCAGCGGGCTGAGTCCCTTCGGCGCGACGCGGTAGTGGATGTGCCGCCCCTCGCGCCGCTCGGCGACGAGCCCGGCGTCGCGCAACGCGCGCAGATGTTGCGACACCGCCGGCTGCGACACCTTGGAGCCCTGCACCAGCCCGGTCGCGGCGATCTCGCCTTCCCGGATGATCCGCTCGAACACCGCGCGCCGCGTCGGGTCCGCGAGGGTCTTGAGCACATTGGTCAGCTGCATGGCTGCGGTCATGACGATATATAAGCAATTACTTATACGATTGTCAATGGAGATACCATGCAGCGCGGCGCAGGAACGCCTCGCCCGCTCCGAAAGTTGATGATCGCGGCCGCATGCCTGCCGGGAAAAGGGTGCGATAATCACGACCGGAATCACGGAGCCGCCCATGATCGCAAAGCTCCTCGTGCAAAATACCTTCTTCGTCCTCGCCATGGCCGCGCTGCTGTTTGCCTTCGCCGGCACGCTGCACTGGCCCGGTGCGTGGGCCTATCTGATCGCCTCGGCGCTGATCGGCCCGGCCTGCGGGCTGTGGCTTGCCAAGGTCGATCCCGGCCTGCTGGCCGAGCGCATGCGGCTCACCGCGCGCGAGGGCCAGCCCACTGAGGACAAGCGCTTCATGCTGGTGTTCCTGGTCATTGCGGTGCTGTGGTTCGTCGCGATGGGGCTCGATCGCCGTTTTGGCGGCGCCAATGCCGGCGTCGCGCTGATCGTGCTCGGCCTTGTGCTGTATCTGCTCTCGACCGTGCTGATCCTGTGGGTGTTCCGCACCAATTCGTTCGCGGCACCGGTCGTGAAGGTGCAGACCGAGCGCGACCATCACGTGATCTCGACCGGGCCCTACGCGCTGGTCCGCCATCCCATGTATGCAAGCGTGATGCTGTTCTTCATCGGCGTGCCGCTCACGCTCGGCTCCTGGTGGGGCCTGGCCTTCGCGCCGGTGTTCTTCGCGATGTTCGCGTTCCGCACCCGGATCGAGGAGCGCACGCTGGTGGCGGGATTGTCAGGCTATGCCGATTATGCTGCACGGGTGCGCTACCGCCTCGTGCCCGGACTGTGGTGAGGAACGGTCATGGCAGAGAGCAAGACCTACACCGGCGGCTGCCACTGCGGTCAGGTCCGCTTCGAATGCACCACCGACATGGCCATGGTCACTGCCTGCAACTGCTCGATCTGCACCAAGAAGGGCCTGCATTTAGTATTCCTGCCGCCGTCGAGCTTCCAGCTCCGCGCCGGCGCCGAGAACCTGAAGGAATATCTCTTCAACCGCCACGCGATCCGCCACCAGCTCTGCGTCGATTGCGGCGTCGACGTGTTCGCGCTTGGCAAAAAGCCCGACGGCAGCGACATCGTGGCGCTGAATGTCAGCTGCATCGATGGCATCGACCTGTCGAAGATCAAGATGACGCCGGTGGACGGGCGGAGCCGGTGACTTTTCACACCGTCATTCCGGGGCGCGAAGCGAACCCGGAATCTCGAGATTCCGGGTTCACGCTTCGCGTGCCCCGGAATGACGGAGCTTACAAATCCAGCGCCTTGTAGCGCCGGAAAATCCCCTCCTCGTTGAACGGAATCCGCCGCGCGCTCGCCAGATAGGCCTTGATGTTCGGCCGCTCGGCGACGCGATCGCGGAGCGCGACCAGGCGCGGAACCTTCTTCTCGAAGCCAGCCATCCGCTTCGGAAATGCGTAGCGCAGGCCTTCCACGATCTGGAACAGCGACAGGTCGACATAGGTCAGCCTGCGGCCGGTGACGAACGCGCCGCCATTCGCCGCGACCAGATCCTCGAAATAGCCGAGATATTTCGGCACCCGCGATTTCCAGAATTCCTCCGAGCGCTTCTTCGCCGGCGCCTTCTGGTCCTCGTAATACAGCGACGGTCCGAGCGGATGATGAGTGTCGTGGATCTCCAGCACGAAGTCCGCGATCGTCAGCTGCAACTGATGCACCCAGAGCTTTCCGCCTTCAGCCTTCGGTGCGAGGCCGTGGCGCGCGCCGAGATAAAGCAGGATATTGGCGGTCTGCCCGATAACGAGTTGGCCTGCCTTGAGGAACGGCGGCGCGAACGGCGGTGTGCCCTTGTGCGCGTCCATCATCTTCATCATGGCGCCGGTGCCGCCCTTGGCCCGCGCGACATCGGTATAATCCGCGCCGACATCCTCGAGCGCGAGGCGGACATATTCGCCGCGCCCCTGGATCATCGGCCAGTAGTAAAGCTGATAGTGCATGCACTTATCTCCAAAAACTTCACCGCATCGCTTCGCGCGAGGTCGATCGTAACCATGCCATCGTCGGATCGTCCACTTCACGCAGTCCGTCTGTGCGAACCGCGCGGCGACTGCTAAGGTTCCAACGTGGAATCTTCGATGAAGGGTCGTCTGATGGCCGACAACAAGAAGAAGCGGGGCGCACAGGATCGCGCCCTGATCGCGTTGAGCGCGTCCTACGAAGTTGCGTACTGGTCCAAGAAGTTCAAGGTCACGCCGGCCAAGCTGAAGGCCGCCGTCAAGAAGGTCGGGCATTCCGCCAGGAAGGTGGAAGCTCATTTCAAGGAGCAGCGCCACAAGGCCGCCGACCGCGCGCTGATCGCAATCAGCCAGCCCTACGAGGTCCGTTACTGGTCGAAGAAGTTCAAGGTGACCCCTGCCCGGCTGAAGGCGGCGGTCGCCGAGGTCGGACATTCCTCGAAGAAGGTCGGGGCCTATTTCGCGGCGAAGAAGAAAACCGCGAAGAAAAAGAAGGCGGCCAAGAAAACTGTAAAGAAAACCGCAAAGAAGACCGCCAAGCGCAAGAAGAGCTGAGTTATTCCATCATTGCGAGCCAACGGGTCGCGCGAACGCGCGCCCGATGACAGGCTCCGCGAAGCAATCCATCGTGCGGCATACGCGGACAGATGGATTGCTTCGTCGCTTCAGCGCAAAATTGCTCTCTGCAATTTTGTCGCGAGCTCCTCGCAATGACGGGCATACACTCGCAGATGTTCTGACTGCACCCGTACCGCCGCCTCAATTCGCCGCGAAGCAGTACAGCAGGCCGTCGCCGCCGGTGCTCTTCAGATCGGCCTGCGAGCAGCCGCCGTCCGGGCCGCGCGAGGGATGCGAGGTGTTCCAGGATTTTGACGGCTCGTCGTCACGCAGACCCTTGCGGTCAAAATGCCCCACCATGGCGGCGCCCTGCGTGCTGCTCGTCCAGTTCTTGCAGGTGCGGTCCTCACCGGCCGCAAACGCCGTCCCGTCGGCCTGCGAACCCGTCAGCACGTCGTGACGGTTCGGCGTGTCGCCGGCACCGTTGATGACCTCGCCCTTCTCGGACAGCGCGGTCTGCTTGGTGAGATTGTTGCCGGCGCTGTGCAGATCGGCGATGTCCTTGGCGATCACGACGCCCTTCACATTCTTCCACGGTCCCTTGCCGATCCGGTCGCGCGCGTCCACCGCGGGCTTGCCGTCGGCCGCCTGGGTCGAGAGATAGGCGCGCCACGTCTTCGGCGCGCCGAAGCCCGCGGCCTGCGCCAGGCTCTGGCAATGATTGTCGGCACCGGCGAGGCCGCCGAGATTGCCGCCATTGCCGATGCCGCTGCTGGTGACGAAGAAGCCGGTGTCGGCGGTCTGCGCCGAAGCCGGCGACGCGGCCATCACCACGAACGCAAGGCAGGCAGGTACCGCGATATGCGCAAACTTCATCTCATCCTCCCGGTGGTTGTTATGATCCGCTGACATCAACCCGCTCGCCCTGCCGATATTCCGGCGTCACGACGCGAATGAATGCACAAAAGCAAAAGCGCCGCGGTCGATGCCGCGGCGCCTTGTATCTGTCATCTCAGATGATCGATCAGTTGGTCTGCTGGATCGCCGAGAGTTCCCAATTGCCGCCGCGCTGGCGCACGAACGTCCAGACCTCGGTGACCTCCTCGGGCTGCCCGCCGCTGATCTGGCGGCCGGTGCCGCGCTCGAGCATGGTATCGACCAGCGAATAGCGCATCGCGACCGTCGCATATTCGCTGTCGCCTTCACGCCAGGCTTCCGCCAGATCACCCTGCAAGAGCTTCACATTGGACGTCTTGTTGGTGACGTTGCGCGCCTTGTTGTCCTCGAGATCCCTCGAGAAGTACGACACCATCTCCGGCGTCGCGAGCGTGTGCAGCTTCGCGATATCCTCGTTCGACCACGCAGCCTGGATCTCGCCGAGCAGCCGCTCGAACGTCTCGTAGTCGGCGGGCGCGATCTCGACCGGCGCGTTCGATCCGCCGCCGAGGCCGAAGCCGAAGCCCGAGCGGGCGTTGGCCTGCGGGCCGGGGCCGACGTCGGGTCCGCCCGCGTAAGCGGCGGCCGGCTGATTTCGGCGCTGCCACCACGACATCGCAAGCCGGACCACGAGCACGATCAGCCCGATCTGCAGCAAGAGGCCGAGCATCGACGACAGGCCGCCGAGCCCCGAGAACAGGCCGCCGCCGAACAGCATGCCGAACAGGCCGGCGCCAAGGAAGCCCGCGGCCAGGCCACCGAGCAGGCCACGGCCCATTCCGCCGCGGCCGAACAGGCCGCCGGAATTCGCCGCCGCCGGCGCGCCCATGCCCGGGCTGCCGGGCTGGCTGAAGGTCCGGTTCAGCGGCGCAACCGAGCCCGGCGCGGTGTTGGTCGGGGGCGGCGCGGAGAACGTCCGCGAGCCGCGCGAGCCGCCGCCGCCAACGCGGGCGTCGGCCGCCGAAACGGTCATCATCACGGGCAGCGCCAGCGCCATCGCGACGGCAATCGCCCGAACAATTCCACGCGTGCGTTGCGAGAAATTCATGTTGGTTTCCTCAAAGGATCCCCGGCATGGGGAAACGCCCCTAAGATGGGCAGGGCCTGATAAAAGTGAAGCGGGAAACGGGAACCGCGGCTGCGGCCCTCGGTCGCGGCGATGTGACACTATGGTCCTTGTGAATGCGACAGCGCGTCCTAGCGCGGGACGAGGTTTCGGTTCAACCGTAGCCGCGCCAGAATTCGCCTCGCACCTGCGAGAAGTGAAAGCGCACGCGCCTCGACGCATAGCTAGGCGCGTACTCATAAATTGGCCATAGCGGCTTTACCTCGAGAACTGACATCGCCGAGTGACGACGGCATGTCGGTATTGGGCCATAACCGGGCTCTGGCATCGCAAGAAAAATAACGGGCCAAACCCAACTTCCGCGCCCAGAGTGGCAGCTATTACCTGCAGCCCCGGCAAATCGTGAGCTTGCCCTTTAGTTCGTCGTCGTCCCCGGGATGGACCGTTTGTTGCCTCGAGACATGATCGGCGGCTTGATCGAGCTTGGGCTGCTTTGCCTCCCGCGACCTGACGGGTCGTGTCGTCCGGTTTGGTGTGTCATCGTCGATGCCGACGCTAAAGCCATCGTAATCGGGGGCCGGCCTGGCAGACGGCGCCGGCCGGTCGATCGCTTGTGCCGGCGAAGCGCGGTCGGACCGCGACGGCGTGTGTTCGACAGTCGCAGATCGTGAGGCGGCGCGTGGTGGCACATCTTTAGCGGCTCGGGGCGGCACCGAACCCTTGGCGGTTGCCGTCGGCGGCCGTGCGTCGATTGCGTCCGGAGATGCGGCCTCTTCATTCGACGGCGGCGGCGCCAGCGAAAGCGGAGGGAAAGGCGACGTCTGACCTCTCGCACTGTCGTGTGACCAAATTGCCGCCGCAAGCAGACCAACGGCAAACAGCTTTGCGCTTTTCATTTTTCTGTCCTGCAAATTACTAAAAAAATGATCGCGTGACCTTCCAGGGCCATGCGTTGACGAAAATGCCAAATCTGACATGACGATCAAAATTGACGGAAGTGGGGAGCCACAGGCAGATAAACCATTGCTGTCGGGATTTGACGAACCGGCGGATCGTCCACAATGGGTCAAAGGCTACCGCGGGACCCAGCATGGCAATGGGCGGGTCTTTCCTTGGGAGCGGACCTTGCCGCGCTCTGGGCTGAGGTCAGTCACGGGCCAATAGCGGATGGGCAATCCTTGCAACTTGTTGTAGTAGTTGGATTGCGACTGTGATGCAGGAGCGGTCAATGCGGGTCGAGCGCAGGTTGACGGCGATATTGGCCGCTGACGTGGCGGGTTATTCGCGGCTCATGCACAATGACGAGGAGGCTACGCACGCCAAGCTCATGGGGCTCCTCGCTGACGGCGTCGAGCCCGCAGTTGCCGAACACGGTGGGCGCATCGTGAAGAACACCGGCGACGGGTTCTTGGTGGAGTTTTCAAGCGCAGTCGAAGCGGTTCGGGCTGCGATGAAGTTCCAAGCCCGGGTTCACGAACTTACGACCGGCGACCCGGAAGACAGACGCATCGCTTTTCGCGTGGGCGTCAACATTGGTGATGTGCTCGTTGAACCTCACGACATCTTTGGCGATGGCGTCAATATCGCGGCACGGCTTGAGGGCATTGCTGTGCCCGGCGGGATCTGCATCTCCTCTGCTGTTTACGAGCAAGTCCAAGGCAAGGTTGGAGGTAAGATCGCTGATCTGGGCGAGCAGAACCTAAAAAACATCGACCGTCCGGTTCGAGCCTATGCCGTGATGTGGGACGAACCCAACCCAACGACAGGGTCTCAGCGCACGGGATCGAGCGCACTTTCACCGCCTCGTCTTTCCATCGTTGTTCTGCCCTTCGCCAACCTCGGCGGCGATCCCGAACAAGATTATTTCGTCGACGGTGTAATCGAGAACTTAACAACGGACTTGTCGCGCATCGGTGGGCTGTTCGTAATCGCCCGAAACAGCGCGTTCTCATACAAGGGCAAGGCAATCGACGTACAGCAAGTCGGCCGCGAGTTGAACGTCCGGTATGTGCTTGAAGGTTCCATGCAGCGCAGCGGCAAGCGGCTTCGAGTGAACGTGCAGCTCATCGATGCCAAAAGCCGCAAGCATCTTTGGGCCGAGCGCTTCGAAAAGCCCGTCGCCGATCTTTTCGATATGCAGGACGAAATCGTATCGAGGCTTGCCCACTCCTTAGGTACCCAGCTCGTTGTAGTAGAGGCACGACAAGCGGAGCGGTCGCTGCATCCCGACGCATTAGACCTGTTCTTTCAAGGTACTGCCTGCTTCTACAACGGTCCGACCCTCGATGACTTGACTAGGGCGCGCGGCTTTTTTGAACGTGCTTTGGCGATCGATCCCCGAGGTATCGGAGCGATTTGGGGATTGATCGGCATGGCAAACGTCGATCTGACAGTGGGAGCCGACCTGTTAACGGACGAACGAGCCGCGCTCCTTTCGGCGGCCGAAGCGAACGCGATCAAAGCACTTTCGCTAGCCCCGAACGTTCCTGGGGGCCGCCTGATCCTGGGTCTCGTCTACATTGTAACAAACCGCGCCAAGCAAGGCATTATCGAATGCGAGCAGGCATTAGCAGTTGATCGCAATTTGGCTTATGCGCACGGCGCTATTGGTTTGGCCAAACTCTACATGGGGCGTCCTACCGAAACTGAGGGCCATGTACTCGAGGCGCTCCGTCTGTCCCCTCGCGATCGCGGTGCCAACCGGTTGATGCGGTTTATGGGCGTGGCAAAGCTACACGTCGGCGCGGATGCCGAAGCCGTCAGTTGGCTGCGACGAAGCATTGAGGCCAACCGCACTCATCCTCTCGCGCATTTTTCGCTCGCCGCTGCCTTGGGCTTGCTCGGCGCGTTCGATGAGGCGCGAACTTGTGCAAAAGCAGGATTGGCGCTCAACCCAGGCTTTACGATCCGCCGCTTGCGCGCCGCCAAAATAAGCGACAATCCTATTTATCTCTCGGGGCAAGAGCGCCTCTGTGAGGGCATGCGCATAGCCGGGGTGCCGGAGGTGTGATGTCGGAGATAGGCCAGAAGCAGACCTGGCAGCTATTTAGCTTTTTACGCAAAGCCCAGCGTCCATTCGTTCCCGCCGCACTCGAGCTTGTAGTCGACCCGCAGAACCGCGAAGCTCGTAAAAAAGGTGCACAGTCGATCTCTGTTCCCGCTGTCCCACAAGAGGAGAAGGAAGGTGGCGTCAACCGAACTGCGCGACCACGGCCGACCACAGACGCCAGATTTCGGGGGACTTTTCATCGACGGCGGTCTGCACCATGACAAGCTTCGAGGGCGGATCAACGAGGATGCGTTGACCAAGGTGCCCTAACAGCGCGAATTGTCGTCTGCTGCCGGGAAACAGGTAGATCTGATAGCCGTACCCGAACCCTCCCTCGGCCTTTGCCAGATACGGCTCGGAGGCGCGCACGGTGGTCGCATCAATCATCCACTGTGTAGGTATGATCTGTTTGTTCTCCCACGCTCCGTCGTGGGCCAGCAGACGGGCGAGCCGCGCGTAGTCGCGCAGTACCGCATTGAAGAACCCGTGCGCTACCTCATAGCCTTCCGCATCAATGAGCCATTTGGCATCGGCTTCAGTGCCAATCGGCTGCCAGACTTTTTCCTGAAGATAGGCGCACATTGATTGACCGGTTGCGTAACGCAGCACGAGACCAAGCACATCCGTCTCGATGCTGGCGTAATGGAATCGCGTCCCCGGCGGCGCGATCCGTTGGTTGAATTGTGCGATGCTGGCAACGGTGCCTTTTTGGGAAAACCAGTGCTTGCGCACCATGTCGCCCCACAGGCGATCGAGATCGTCTCCGCTGCCTTTCGCTTCGTCGTTCTCTTCACCGAACTTCACGCCAGACGACATGTGCAGCAGCGCGCGGATCGGCGTTGCACCGTATTCCGTGCCTTTCAAGTCGGGAACATAGGTCTCGGCAGCATCGTCGATCGACTTGATCGCGCCTTCCGCGGTCGCGATCCCTATCAGCATGCCGGTAATGGATTTTGCCATCGACTGCGATATCAGACGGTCTCGATCGGTGCGGCCGTATTGATAGTGCTCGACCAGAATCCGATTGTCCTTGGCGATCAACAGGCCCGTCACCGGATTGCGCGCCAGATAATCCACAAGCGAAGTGCGGTTTCCCTTGTATTGGTAGCTGACATCCGCGGGCGTTCGCTTGAAAGGCCAGGCCGTGGCCGCGCGATCGACTTGACGAGTCGGGAATATCTCATCGTAATGACTGAATGCGCCGACGCGGTATTTTGGCGCCGGATTGCCGGGCTGGTAGATCCGCCAGCCGTCCTTGATCGGGTAGTTCTCGGCCTTCCCGTAAAGTTCGGCGTCCGGGCCATCAGCGAAAAATGACGGATCACCACCGATTTCGGCAGCCCAACTCCATTTCGCCGATGCGACAACGCAAGTTGCCGTAACTCCGGTCAGGACAGGGCGTCGCGAGAGTGCTTTCCCGGCGCCGCTATTGGACTTTGAAGGACTCGTCATCGCTCACACCCTCCCTATCCCGCCGCCGAGCGTACGCGATTTCGCGCCGAGCGACCAAGCATTCGATGTCTGCAATGGGGTCAAAAGCCGCCGATGACGACCGAGCCGGCAACTTGCGCTCTATGGCTGGAAGCCGACGTTTATGAGTACACGCTCTAATTCGCCGTCATGGTTTCCTTCACCGCGGCGACCAGCTGGGTCAGCGTGAACGGTTTTGGCAGGAAGGCGAACTGCTGGTTCTCCGGCAGGCTCTTCTCGAAGGCGTCCTCGGCATAGCCAGAGACGAAGATGATCTTCAGCTCCGGATTGCGACCGCGCATTTCCTTCAGCAGCGTCGGGCCGTCCATCTCCGGCATCACGACGTCGGACACCACGAGGTCGACCGCGCCGTTCTTCTCCTCGAACGCTTCCAGCGCCTCGACGCCGTTGGCCGCCTCGATCACACTGTAGCCGCGCGAACGCAGGCCGCGCGCATTGAGCGAGCGCAGGCCGTCCTCGTCCTCGACCAGCAGGATGGTGCCCTGCCCGGTGAGATCGGGCTTCGGCTTGGCGGCCTCGGCAGCGGAGATTTCCTTTGCCGCGCCGTTGCCGGCCTGCACCTCGGGTGCGACCTCCTGCGCGATCTCCCGTTCCTGGCGATGCCGCGGCAGGTAGATGCGGAACGTGGTGCCGCCGCCCGGCACGGAATCGACATAGACGAAGCCGCCGGTCTGCTTGACGATGCCGTACACCGTCGACAGGCCGAGCCCGGTGCCCTTGCCGACCTCCTTGGTCGAGAAGAACGGCTCGAAGATCTTGTCGATGATCTCGTGTGGAATGCCGGTGCCGGTGTCCGCAATCTCGATCTTCACATAGTCGGCCGCCGGCATGCCCTTGTTGGCGAGCTGGGCGGCTTCCTCGGTCGGCACATTGGCGGTGCGGATGATCAGCTTGCCGCCGTCAGGCATCGCGTCGCGCGCGTTGACCGCGAGATTGACCACGACCTGCTCGAACTGCGAGACGTCGACCTTCACCGGCCACAGGTCGCGGCCATGCACCAGGTCGAGCTTGACCTTCTCGCCGATCAGCCGGCGCAGCAGCATGGTGAGGTCGCTCAATGCATCGCCGAGATCCAGCACCTGCGGCCGCAGCGTCTGGCGGCGCGAGAACGCCAGCAGCTGCCGCACCAGCGTCGCGGCGCGGGTGGCGTTCTGCTTGATCTGCATGATGTCCTGGAACGACGGGTCGGTCGGCTTGTGCGCGTTCAGCAGGAAGTCGTTGGCCATCATGATGGCCGAGAGCACGTTGTTGAAGTCGTGCGCGATGCCGCCGGCGAGCTGGCCGACCATCTCCATCTTCTGCGACTGGTTGATCTGGTTCTCCAGCGCGCGCCGCTCGGTGATCTCGAGCATGTAGACGATCGCGGTCTCGGCGTCGCGCTCGTCCTTCTCGATGGTCGTGACGAAGAACTGGGCGAAGCGCTCCTTGGGCCCGTCGAGCATCACCTCGACCGGCGCGATATCGCCCTGCCCCTCGGCGGCCTGGTTGATCGCGGCGATCAGGAGGCCACGGTCGCGCGGATTGACCGCGCGGAAGATCGACTTGGCGGCGCCGCCGTCGCCATTGAGGCCCTGCGCCAGCTTGGCGTAGCGCGCATTGGCGCTGACCACGTTGCCGCCACGGTCGACGGTCGCGATCGCCATCGGCGTATGGTCGAAGAAGCGCATGAAGCGCACCTCGGCGGCGCGCTCCGGATCGGAACGCTCGTCGCGGGCGCGGCTGATCACCAGCGTGCGCGAGGCGCCTGGGGCGCCGTCGGCGCCGAAAGCGAGCTTGTGATAGAGTCGCACCGGCACGGTCTTGCCGCCGCGCATCCGCAGGTCGATGTCGAACACCTCGGTCTTGACCTCGCCCGGCACCGCCGCGATCGAGGTCAGCAAGGCCGCACCGTCGCCCGAGACGATGTCGGTCAGCTTCAGGCCGCCCGAACCGATCTCGGCCAGGTCGTAGTCCAGCCAGTTGGCGAGCGTGGCGTTGACATAGGCGATCTCGCCGGCCGGATTGACCGAGAAGAAGCCGCACGGCGCATGGTCGAGATATTCGATCGCGTGCCGCAGCTCCTGGAACACGTCTTCCTGGCGCTCGCGGTCGCGGGTGATGTCGGCGATCGACCACACCGCATATTTCGCGTCGCGCTTGCCCTCGCCGAGCGGACGGACCCTGAGCCGCAGCCAGCGGCCCTGTCCACCACCCTGCCCGGCCTCATGGCCGGCGATGCGGACCTCCTCCTGCTGCCGCTTGCCCTCGCGTGCCGCCTTCAGGAGGCGGAACACCGCCTCGGAGACATCGGGGTTGCCGATGAAGACGCGTTCGACGGGACGGACATCCTGCGGCCCGGCCGCGCCGGTCAGCGTCAGATAGGCGGCGTTGGAATAGACCACATGGCCGCGGGAGTCGGTGACGACGAGGCCTTCCTGGGCCTGGTCGGCGATCCGCGCCATCACCGGATCATCGGCGGTGCGGTCGGAGAAGCGGATGATGCCGGCAGCCAGCGCGAACAGGTTGAACAGGCCGACGGTGGCGAGCAGCGCCAGCACGGCGAGGATATAGGGCTGCGCCTGGGTGCGGCCGATGGTCATCAGCCAGACCGCCACGGCGACGATGCCGATGGCGATCAGGACCACCAGCAGGATGCTGCCGCTGCGCCGCGCCGGCCCGTGGGCCACGAACGGCTCGGCCGCAGGAGGATCGTTGCTATCGGCGGTCATCTGGAGAGACATGGCTCGTCTGCATCACGAAGGCGACCGGCCGGCCACCTCGCACCTGAGTGCCTGAATCGGACCCGAAAACGCAAGTCCATCAGGCGGCAATTTCGCAAGTTACGCGCATTTCAAGCGGTTTTCCGCCCTATTACTTGCGCTGGCCGGACAGGCCGCGCCTCAGCCGCATCACGTAGCCGATGATTTCGGCAACTGCATGATAGTGCTCGACCGGGATTTCCTTGTCGATGTCGACGGTGGCATAGAGCGCCCGGGCCAGCGGCACGTTCTCCACGATCGGAATATCGTGCGCCTCGGCGATTTCCCTGATCTTGAACGCGAGGACGTCGACGCCCTTGGCGACGCAGATCGGCGCCGACATGCTGCGGTCGTAGGCCAGCGCCACCGAATAGTGGGTCGGGTTGGTGATGATCACCGAGGCCTTCGGAACCTGGGCCATCATGCGCTTCCTGGCGCGCTGGACCCGCAACTGCTTGATCCTGCCCTTGACGTGCGGGTCGCCTTCCGACTGCTTGAACTCCTCCTTCATCTCCTGCAGCGACATCTTGTGACGCTCGTACCAGGTCCGGTACTGGAAGAAGTAGTCGGCGATCGCAACTGCGGCGAGCATCGCAACCACCGCCGCCATCAGGTGCACGGTCATGCCGGTGATGGCGGGCAAAAGCTCGGCCGGGTCGAGCCGCAGGAACGATTCCATCCGCATCCGATCGGGCCACAGCACCATGACCATCACGGCGCCGAGCGCGATCAGCTTGAACAGGCCCTTCAGGAAGTTCGCCACCGCCTGCTTGCCGAACAGCCGCTTGAAGCCGGCCGCCGGCGAGATCTTGGAGAATTTCGGCTTCAGCTGCTCGCCCGACCACACCAGCTGATGCTGGATCATGTTGCCGGCGATCGCGGCCAGCGCCAGCATCAGGAACGGCACGCCGATCGCGGCAACCACGGCGTAGCCAAGCGTCTGGGTCAGCTGGAGCAGGCCGGCACCGTCGGTGCGGATCATCCACGAATTGGCGATCAGATTGCGCAGCGGCATCAAGATGCCGCCGCCGATCGAGCCGGCGAAGGTCGACAGCACCAGCGTGGCGCCGGCGATCATGAACCAGGTGTTGACCTCCTGGCTCTTGACGACGTCGCCTTTCTCGAGGGCTTCGTCGAGACGTTTTTGCGTAGGGTCTTCTGTTTTGTCTTCGGTATCGTCGGCCATCGCCTCTCCTGATCAATTCATGGGAGCGAGCTGGCGCATGACGCCGTTGAAGTAGTCGAAATAGGTGCTCATCATCGCCGCGAGCACGGCGGCGAAGATCAGGAAGCCGACCATGATCGAGAGCGGCACGCCGACGAAATAGACCTGCATCTGCGGCATCAGCCGCGCCAGCACGCCGAGCCCGATGTTGAAGACGAGGCCGAACACCAGGAAAGGCGCCGACAGCTGCAGGCCGATCTTGAAGGCGGCGGAGAAGGCCGAGGTCGCGAGCGCGGCGACGTCGCCGGTCGGCATGATCTCGCCGGGCGAGAAGATGCGGTAGCTCTCGCTCAGCGCCGCAATGACGAGGTAATGGCTGTCGGTGGCAAACAGCAGCGTCAGGCCGAGGATGGTCAGGAAGTTGCCGACGATCTGGCCCTGCTGGCCCTGGGTCGGATCGACGGCGGTGACGAAGCCGAGGCCGAGCTGCTGGGCGATCACCGAGCCCGCGACGTTGAGCGCCGACAGCGTCACCCGTGCGGTGGCGCCGAGCACGATACCGATGATCAGCTCATGCACCATCAGGACTCCGAGCGCGGAGATCGAGGTCAGGTCGACATGGTAGGCGTTGCGATGCAGCGGCAGGATGATCAGCGTCAGCAGCAGCGCGATCGACAGCTTGACCCGCGCCGGGATGTTGCTCTCGCCGAAGCCGGGCAGCAGCATCACCATCGCGCCCACGCGCGCAAAGACCAGCACGAAGATTGCGGCCAGCGCCGGCAGCAGGGAGACATCGATGCGCATGACCGCGGCATTAGTGCATCAACCGCCGATGATTCGCGACGAAATCCGCATCATGTGGCTTGAGAGCGAGTCCGCCATGAACGGCAGGGCCAGCAGCAATGTGACGAAGATCGCCAGGATCTTCGGCACGAAGACCAGCGTCTGTTCCTGGATCTGGGTCAGCGCCTGGAACAGCGACACCACGACGCCGACCACCAGGCCGACCACCATCAAGGGCGACGACACCACCACGAGGGTCCAGATCGCATCGCGCGCCACGTCGAGAGTTTCAGGGCCAGTCATTGCTGTTCTCGCTTGCCGGTTGTTCAGTCATTCCGGGGCGCGAAGCGAACCCGGAATCTCGAGATTCCCCGGTGCGCAATTGCGCACCTGTGGTCTGGTCCTTCGGACCATCCCGGAATGACGCCGTCGTCAGATCGGCATCTTCATGATGTCTTCGTAAGCCTGGATCACGCGATCGCGGACCGAGACCAGCGTCGACACCGCAACGTCGGTGTCGGCGACCGCCGTCACCACGTCCATCACGTTGGCCTTGCCGGAAGCCATCGCCATGGTCTGGGCGTCGGATTTCTTGCCGGCCTCCAGCACGCTGCCGACGGAGTCCTTCAGCAGCGCGCTGAACGACGGGCCGGCGACGGCCTGCCCGCCCAGCCCGGCCTTCTCGGCGCCGCCGCGCTCCATCATCCTGGCGAGGCTGGCATAGGCGTTGGCGGCGACTGTCGGTGTAGCCATGAGTTACGTTTCCTGTTCTTGCTGCGTCAGGACTTGAGGATATCGAGCGTGCGCTGGATCATCCGCCGCGTCGCGCTGATGATGTTGAGGTTCGCCTCGTAGGAGCGCTGAGCGTCGCGCATGTCGGTCATTTCGACCATCGCATTGACGTTCGGATATTTGACGTTGCCGGACGGATCCGCTGCCGGATTGCCCGGCTCGTGCTTGACGCGGAATGACGATTGGTCGGGGCGAATCCGGCCGAGCGTCACGACCTGGGCGTCGAGCGTGCGATCGAGCGCCGAGGAGAAAGTCGGCACCTTGCGGCGGTAGGGATCGCCGCCCGCGGTCTGTGCGGTCGAATCGGCGTTGGCGATATTTTCCGAGATCACCCGCATCCGCCCCGCCTGCGCACGCAGGCCCGAGGTCGCGATGCTCATCGAGCGGGCGAAATCGCTTGTTCCATCTGCCATGGGATCCTCCCGCCGTTAAGTGGCCTAGCCCTTGCCGATCGCGGTCTTCAGCAGATGCAAGCTCTTGCTGTAGAGCGAGGTGGCGGCGGCGAAGTCCATCTGGTTGGCCGACACTTTCAGCATCTGCTCCTCGAGATTGACCGCGTTGCCGGCGGGGCGGGTCTGGAACCCGCTCTTGCCGCGATCATTGTCGAAGCTGTCCGGCGCGCCGGACGCCGCCATGTGGGTGGCGCTGGTCTGCATCATCGGCAGCGTCCCGATGCCGGCGCCGACGGTCGCCCCGCCCTTGTCGAATTTCGGCTCGACCAGGTCGCGCGGCCGGAAGTTCGGCGTGTCGGAATTGGAAATGTTCTCGGCGAGCACCCGCTGGCGCTCCTGATGCCACTGCATCTTGGTGCGCAACGCCGACAGGATCGGGAGATCGTTCATGGCCATCGCGGCGGCTCCGTTAACCTCTTGGACGCCATGGGCCGTCCGAGGTAGGCAGAATTTGCCCGGTGTATGGTTAACGGGTGGTTAAAATATCTGATGGAGCCGTGGAGAACGCCGCAACTGCGCTCTGCGAGCGCATTTTCGCCACGAATGCTGCGTTAACCAGCACAAACCAAGACAGCGTGGGGCGCTGAGAAGTCGTTTTGGGACAAGCGATTCTTGGTTTATTAATAGAATAGTCGGCTGCAAGCCGCTGGGAATTAAGAAATAAGGCGAATCTCGGGCGCGATTCGCTGGCGCAAACCACAAACTTATCAATCCGCGCTCGTTGATGGCGGAAGCTGAGGAAGGCCACGATGGCCGGGGACTCCAATATGCAGGTCATTACATTCGTGTTGGCATTCGTTGTCGTGCTGGCGCTGATCGGCGTCACCGCATGGCTCGTCCGCCGCTTCGCCGGAAACCGCCTCGGCGCCAATGCCAACCGTGGGCGCATGCCGCGCCTGGCGGTGATCGATGCCGCCGCCGTCGACGGCCGCCGCCGCCTGGTGCTGGTCCGCCGCGACAATATCGAGCACCTGCTGATGATCGGCGGCCCGACCGACATCGTCGTCGAGCCGAACATCGTGCGCGCCATGCCCGGCCGCGATCAGATGTCGAGCCGCCCCGCCGTTGCGCCCGAGGCTGCGCTGCCGCGCGCGGCGCCGCTGCCCGATGCCGCCTGGAACGAGAGCGAAGCCGCCCGCTCCGAGACGTTCGAACTTCCCGAGCCGGAGCCGGCGCCGCGTCCGGCGCGCCCCTCCTTTGCCGACGAGCTGCGCCGGCCCCCGCCGCCGCTCGCCGAGCGTCGCAGCGATCCACTGGCGGGCTTCACGCCCGAGCGCGGCGAGCCGCGGCCCGATCCGATGCCGCCGCGGCTGCCGCCGCGCTCCGAGCCTGCCATCCCACGGCCGCCGCGCGCCGCCGAGCCGCCGAAGGCGCCGCCGCTGCGCGCGCCCGAGCGTGCCGTGACGCCGCCGCCGCCGCCTCCCCCGGCTCCGCCGCCGATCGCAACCCAGACGCCTCCGCCCCCGCCGCCGGCATCGAACGCCGATGCCAATCTCGCCGAGATGGCGCAGCGGCTCGAGGCGGCGCTGCGCCGCCCGACCGGCGCCGGCGAGACCGTCGCGCCGCCGGTTGCGCCCGAGGCGCCGCCGGCCCGTGCCCCGCGCGCCGAGCCGTCCACCCCGCCCGCAGGCGGACAGAAGAGCGGCTTCGAGAATCTCGAGGACGAGATGGCCTCGCTGCTCGGCCGACCGAAGAATCCTTCGTGAGATCGGGGACAGTCCCGCGTAGAGTTTTTTTCATCGCTGTCCTGATCGCCGCCGGATCCTTCGCTGGTCCGGCGATGGCGCAGGACGTCAGCATCAACCTCGGCGGCGGCAATGGCGGCGTGACCGAGCGCGCGATCCAGCTGATTGCGCTGCTCACGGTGCTGTCGATCGCGCCGTCGATCCTGGTCATGATGACGTCGTTCACGCGCATCGTGGTGGTTCTGTCGCTGCTGCGCACCGCGCTCGGCACCGCCACCGCGCCGCCGAACTCGGTGATGATCGCGCTGGCGATGTTCCTCACCGCCTTCGTGATGGGCCCGGTGCTGCAGAAATCCTACGACGACGGCATCAAGCCGCTGGTCACCAACCAGATCGGCGTCGAGGAAGCGTTGCAGCGCGCCTCGGTGCCGCTGCGCGGCTTCATGCAGAAGAACGTCCGCGAGAAGGACCTGAAGCTGTTCATGGACCTCTCCGGCGAGCCGCCGCCGGCGACGCCCGAGGAGATGTCGCTGCGCATCCTGGTGCCGGCCTTCATGATCTCCGAATTGAAGCGCGCCTTCGAAATAGGATTTCTCCTATTCCTGCCGTTCCTGATCATCGACCTCGTGGTCGCCTCGGTCCTGATGTCGATGGGCATGATGATGCTGCCGCCGGTAGTGGTCTCGCTGCCGTTCAAGCTGATCTTCTTCGTGCTGGTCGACGGCTGGGCGCTGGTCGCCGGCAGCCTGGTGCAGAGTTACGGGGGGTAGCGCCCTGCAAAACATTCATAGGCTCTCAGCTGGATCGGCTGCGCCGTTGCACTATCATGTGCGGCGTCGCATCCAGGGAGCCGTGCCGTGCAGCAGCCGTTCGACCGCGCCGCAGAAGATCTCGGCAACGCCATCCATCTCGAGCATGTCAATGTCCAGGTGCCCGACCAGCGCCTCGCCACGCTGTTCTATGTCGCCGGCGTCGGGCTGACCCGCGATCCCTATCTGATGGTCTCCGACAGCAACATGTGGGTCAATGCCGGCCGCAGCCAGTTTCACCTGCCGAGCGGCCGGCCGCAGGTGCTGCGCGGCCACACCGGCATCGTGATCGCCGGACGGCAGGCCCTGCTCGCGCGGCTTGCCGCAGTCGCGCCGAAGCTCGAAGGCACTGCGTTCAGCTATCGTGAGCACAACGATCACGTCGAGGCCATTTGCCCCTGGGGCAATCGCCTGCGCTGCTACGAACCCGACGCGACGCGGTTCGGCCGCATCGCGCTCGGCATGCCCTATGTCGAATTCGCCGTGCCGCGCGGCACCGCCGAGGCCATCAGCCGGTTCTATCCCGAAATCATGGGCATCCCGGCCAGCGTTGCGAATGACGACGGCATGGTGGCGCGGGCAAAGGTCGGCAAGGATCAGTATCTGCAATTCCGCGAGAGCGACGAAGCGCAGGGCGATTTCGACGGCCATCACGTCCAGATCTACATCACGGATTTCTCGGGCCCCTACAACCGGCTGCGTGAGCGCAACCTGATCTCGCGCGAGGACAACCAGTATCAGTACCGCTTCTGCGACATCGTCGATCCCGCCAATGGTCGGCATCTGTTCACCGTCGAGCACGAGGTGCGCAGCGCCACCCATCCGATGTATCTGAGGCCGCTGGTCAACCGCAATCCGGCGCAAACCAACCGCACTTTCGCCAATGGTTACGACCAGGCGCCATGGGCGATGGGGCCCGACCAGTATGACGGATGAGCCGCGCGCTCGTCCGCATCACGACATCATCTGTAATCCAGTCACGAGACCACATGCTTCCCTCCCAGCGCCATCTGTTCGAGATCCCACGCGAGGTCTGCTACCTGAACTCGGCGTCCTACAGCCCGCTGCCGCTGAAGACGCTCGACGCCGGCCGCGCCGCGGTCGGACGCAAGGGCCAGCCCTGGACGATCGATTCCGGTTTCGCCGCCCGCCAGCATGAGCGTGCCCGCGCTGCGGCGGCACGCTTGATCAATGCCGATGCAAATGACATCGCTCTGATCCCGGCGATCAGCTACGGCACAGCGACGGTGGCGAAGGCGCTGACCATTCCGCGCGGCACGCGCGTCGTCGTGCTGGAGAACGATCACTCCTCGCCGGTGCTGGAATGGCACGCCCGCGCCGAGGCGCAGGGTTTTGGCGTCGACACCGTGCGCCAGCCCGCCGACGGCGACTGGACGTCGGCGGTATTGGCAACGATCGAGCGATCAGGTGCGCCGCCGGTCGGCCTCGCCTCGATCTCGTCGGTGCACTGGTCGGACGGCGGCATGATCGACGTCGACAGGGTGCAGGCGGCGCTGCGGCGGCACGGCGCAATATTCGTCATCGATGCGACCCAGAGCGCCGGCGTCGTGGCGATGGATGTGACGAAGCTCGATCCCGACGCCGTGATCTTCCCGACCTACAAATGGCTGATCGGCCCTTACGGCCGCGCCTTTCTCTACGTTGCAAAGCGTCACCAGAACGGTATGCCGCTAGAGCAGACCTCGGCCGGCCGCCGTGACGTCAATTCCGAGAACCCGGTCTATTTCGGCGACCTCAGCTATGTCGACAACGCCCGCCGCTACGACATGGGCGAGCGCGATCATTTCATCACGCTGGAGATGGCCTCGATCGGCATGGAGATGATGGCAGAATGGGGTGCGGCCGCGGTCAGCGCACGACTTGCCATGCTGAACGGGCGGATCGCCAATGGCGTGCGTGATCTCAAGCTCAACATGCTGGCACCGAGCCTGCGCGCGCCTCATATCCTGAGTCTCGGCATGGCCGGCGGCGTCCCGAAGGAATTGATCGCGCGGCTCGCCGCCGAGAACATCCACGTCGCGCTGCGGCTCGGCCGGATGCGGATCTCGCCGCACGTCTTCAACGACGAAGCGGATGTCGACCGCCTCGTCGCTGTGTTGACCAATACGTTACGCGGCTAGCCCAGCTTGCGCCCGAGCGCGACGACGCTGACCAGCTCGATCGCCAGCGCTGCGGCCACCGCGGCCGCGCCGATCACGAACAGCAGCGTATAGTTGCCTCCGCTCTGCGCGAACAGGTAAGAGAGGCCGTAGGCGCCTGCCGCCTGGAACAGCGCGAATGTCGTGGTGCCCTGCGCCCAGGCGGAGCGCTGGCTCGCCGCCGAATGCGGGATCAGCTCGTGGATGCGGCCGATCACCAGCGGCACGATGCCGGGTGTGAAGCCGCCGACGATCAAGCTCGACACGATCAGCGCGACAGGCGACGTGGTCACGGCGGGCATCGCGACCGCGACGGCCTCGATCAGGAACGCCACGCGCAACGCCGCAGCGAAGCCGGCGCGATCGGCGAGATGTCCGGTCAGGAGCGGCCCGACCACGGCGCCGAGGCCGTACAGCACCCAGTAATAGGATCCCGCCGCGATCCCATGCCCGAGCCCGCGGGCGACGAAATCGACCAGGAACACCATGTGCGGCACCAGCGCCAGCGCGTTGAGGCCGTATTCCACACACAACACGATTACGAGCGGCGCGCGCGTGCCATGCGGTGCAACGTGCGGCTCGGCTGCGCCATGCGCAGAGGGCACATCCGCCGGCCATGCCTTCCAGCTGATCAGGGTCAGCAGCGCCGACAGCACGCCGAGGCCGACCCAGGCCTGCTTGACACCCTGCTGCAGCAGCAGCGGCACCAGCGTGCCTGACGCCGCGACGCCGAGACCAACGCCGGCGAAGATCACGCCGCCGATCAGCCCGCGCTTGTTCGGCGCAGTGTGCGGAAGGATCGCGGTCGCCGCCAACACCATGATCACGCCGCCGCTGATGCCGGCGAGGAAGCGGAGGCCGAAGAACCAGATGAAGGAGATCGGCACCGCGCAGGCAAAGCAGGTGATCGCGGCGAGCCCCATCATGCCGCGCAGCGCCCATACCGAGCCGATCCGCGCACCGAGGTCGCGAGCGATCAGCGCACCGGCGAGATAGCCGGCCAGGTTAGCGGCGCCGAGATAGACCGCTTCCGCCGGCGTGAACCACTTTGCAGCGATCAGCGCCGGAATCAACGGCGTATAGGCAAATCGCGCGAGCCCGAGCCCGACCAGCGAGGCAGACAGACCCGCGGCGGCGGACAGCCACAGCGGCCTGCCTGCATCGCGATGCGGCCCGGCGTGATGACGCCTGCGATGATCGGCATTGACTGACATGGACATCGCAGTAGGCCCTCCGGCCATTCGTGAAAAATGATTAGTTGCGATCGCAGCAATCGTTCGCAGCGATCACTGCATCTCTCCCGATTGGGAGAGATGCTCGTTTCGCTTGGGTCGAGGCCATCGCGCTCGTCAGTGCCCCGCGCTCTGGCCACCGTCGACATGCAGGATCTCGCCGGTGACGAAGCCCGCGCCTTCCAGGAACAGCACCGCGTCGACGACGTCCTTCATCTCGCCCATGCGGCCGACCGGGTGCAGCTTGGCGAGGAAATCGTGGGTCTCCGGCGCGTGCATCGGCGTCTTGATCACGCCGGGCGCCACCGCGTTCACGCGGATGCCCTTGGCCGCATATTCGATCGCCAGCGACTTGGTCGCCGCATTCAAGCCGCCCTTGGTGAGCGAGGCCAGCACCGAAGGGACATTGCTGTTGGCGTGATCGACCAGGCTGGTCGTGATCTGCACGATGTGCCCGGAGCCCTGCTTCACCATCTCCTTCGCGACTCGGCGGGTGATGTAGAAGAAGCCGTTGAGGTTGGTCGCCAGGATCGAGGCGTAATCCTGATCCGCGTAGTCGGTGAACGGCTTGGCGATGAAGATGCCGGCATTGTTGACCAGCGTGTCGATGCGGCCGAAGCGTCCAAGCGCCTGCTTGACGATGCGGTCGGCAACCTCGGGATCGCCGATGTCGCCTGCCACCGCCAGAACATCCGGATCCGACGACGGCTTGATGCTGCGGGAGTTGGCGACGACGCGATAGTTGCGGTCGCGATAGCCCTTGACGATGGCCTCACCGAGGCCCTGCGACGCGCCGGTGACGATTGCGACCTTCTGCTCTGCACCCATGATGTCTCTCCATCTGCTGCTGAAGCGACCCAGCGCCGCTTCGATGGAGAGCAAACTAGATACCTCCGCTTTTCGTGCGAATGCCCGCTATTCGGCAGACACTCTTCCGCGGCGCGAACGACTGGCCCGGCTGGCCTCGCGGGACAGCCGCTCGAAATAGCGTTTCAGCCGCGGCGTCGCGAAATCGACGAAGGCGCGCACCTTCGGCACATCGAAGCGCCCCTGCGGCGCCAGGAGATGCACCGGCAGCGGCGGGGGCTCGTCGCCGGCGAGCAGGATCTGCAACCGCCCGTCGCGGATCTCCTCGGCGATGTGATACGAGAACAGCCGGGTGATGCCGTGCCCTTCGCTGGCCGAGGCGACCGCGGCCCGCACCGTGTTGACGACCAGCCGCGGCGCAAACTGCACCGCGCGCGCGACCCTGGACTTCGTTGCCGGCGGAAAGCTCCAGGAGTCGAGCCCGAAATGCGTCATCGCGATGATCCGGTGTTTCGCGAGGTCGCCGGGCTCGCCGATCACCGGATGCTGCGCGAGATAACCAGGCGATGCCGCGAGCACGCGGCGTACCTCGCCAAGCTTGATTGCGATGAAATTGGAATCGGCGAGATGGGCGATGCGCAGCGCGACGTCGATCCCCTCGTCGATCAGATTGACGGTACGATCGAGCATCACGAGCCGCACCGACACCGCCGGATAGTCCGTCATGAAGGCATCGAGCACCGGCCGCAGCACGTCCTCGCCGACCACGATCGGCGCGGTGATGGTCAGCGTGCCGCGCGGCGCCGACCGCTCGCCGCCGGCCGAGATGTCGGCCTCCTCGAGCTCGCTGAGGATACGGCGGCATGCCGCCGCGTAGCGCTGCCCGGCATCGCTCAGCTTCAGCGACCGCGTGGTGCGATGGAGCAGCTCGGCGCCGACATGATGCTCAAGGAACGCGATCGCCCGGCTGACCGCAGCCGGTGAGCGCCGCAGTTTCCGCCCCGCACCGGCAAGGCTCCCTTCGTCGACCGCCGCGACGAAAACCTTCATGGCGTCGATGCGGTCCATCGTTGCTCCTCAGCGCACCTCAATCCCCGCCGCGACGCGACAGGACCCTAGCCCTTCACGTCATACTGCTTGCTGAGGTGGTCGCCGATCTGCACCAGCATCGCGACGCATTCGGGATAGCCGGGCCTTGCCGCCGTGGCCTCGCTGGCGCTGGCGCGGAATTCCCAGCTATCGCCGTCGCGCAGGACGGAGATGTCGATGCCGTCAGGACAATCGGCATGGGCCTTCAACTCCGCGCGCGCCATCGCGATCAGTTCGGCTTCGGTCTTGATCGGCTTGCTCATATGACGACGTCCTCCCGGGCTGGCATTTTGCTGCCATGGTTGCCGATTTGGCAGTGGGATGTCGAGAGGACGAACGCGATCACGGCCTCTTGCAATTGACAAATCGCACCGCTCCGGCGAACATTTGGCCGGGTCGATACCACCCGCCGCTTGCACCCCGCCCGGGGACGGTGAACGTATCAAGCCAGTTTCAGGCTTCCTTTGCCCGCACGAACGGGTCAGCAACGCAAGCCCTTGACATTTTTCCGTTCGTCGATGCAGAGGACCATCCATGCGCGATTTTCGTGATGCCAAAACCATGGCGCAGACGCTGCGCGAAGCGCTGGCCGCCAAATCGATCCCCCTCACCCACAGCGACAGCCTGGAGCTGATCGCGAAACTGTTCGGCCAGCGTGACTGGAACACGCTGGCGGCACGGATCCAGGCCGCCGGCGGAGTTTCCGACGTGCCGGCTCCCACGCCGCGATCACCACCGGAGGCCGTGCGGCAAGAGATCGCAGTCGAGACAGCAGTGCTCGACGGCTACGCCGGATTTTATCAACTCAACGAGCAGTCGATCCTTACCGTGAGCCGTGAGGATCAGCATCTCGTGATGCAACTGACCGGACAGCCCTCCGTGCCGTTCTTTGCGGAAAGCCAAACCGATTTCTTCGCCAGGCTTGTCGACGCACGGGTCAGCTTCGTCGCCGGGCCGGACCGACGAGCGACATCGCTGCTCTTGCATCAGAACGGCAGGGATATGCGGATGACGCGCGTCGATCCTGCAAAGGCGAAGAACGTGACCGATCGAATTGCCGAGAGAATGAAAAGCCAGACGGCGGCGCCCGGGACCGAGGTCGCGCTGCGCCGGCTCATCGACGGAATCGTATCGGGAAATCCGGACTACGAGGCCATGAGTCCCGGGCTCGCAGCCGCGACGCGTGAGCAACTGCCCAACTTGCAGCTAGGACTGGGCGATCTCGGCGCGATCGAGACCACGCGCTTTCTCGGCGTCGGTGCCCAAGGCGAAGATGTCTACAGCGTGCGGCACGAGAACGGAGCATCGCATTGGCGCATTGCGCTCGATCCGAACGGAATTATTTCGACCGCGTGGGTATCACCCGGACCGTAGGCTCTGACGCCGTTACTGCGCCGCGCTTGCGCGGCGCTCACCCCTGATGGCCGGCAGCGCGCTCACCGGCGCGGCCTGCGGCGTGTCGGGCACCGATCCGGTCGTGACCGGATCGGGCAGCGGCGCACGGGCGGTGGCGTCGGGAAAGCGGGTCTTCATCTCGCGGATGAAGCCGTCGAGCGTGTCGACGCTGGCGGCCATCCGCGCGATCTGGGCGAATTCGGCGCTCGAGGTCGCGACCGGCTTGCTGGCCGCGTCGAACGCCAGTCGGTCGGCATCGCCGGACATCAGCGGTGCATATTTCTCGCGGAACCGGGACAGCCCGATGGCGTCCTCGGCGAGCGCATAGCCGACCACGGCGCGGATGACGTCGGCCTTCTCGCTGGCGTTGAGCGGGGTGAAGTCGCGCCAGCGGTCGCCGTAATAGAGCTCGATCTGCTCGGAGGCCTCGCGCCAGTGCCGCGACGCCCAGTAGATGTCCGAACGAAGCCGGATCGCCTCACGTCCGGTGATGTTGGAGATGATGTCGAGCGCGAGGTCGTGGCGGCCGACGTCGCTCTGCGCGCGCGCCTCGAGCAGCAGCCGCTGCTGGCGCAGTTCGCCCGAGAGGTCCGCGATCCGGGTCGAGCGCAGCGCGCCGATGGCGCGGTCTGGCTTGCGGTTCATCAGATAGACCATCGCCAGCCGCGCGGCGACCTGCGCGCGCGCCGCACCTTCGAGCCGCTTGTCGACCTGGTATTGCAGCAGGTCGGCAGCCTGGTCGAGCAGATCGACACCGACAAGGCGGTCGGCGAGCCGGCGGATCATCTCATCGCCGCGGCGGCCGATCGGCGTCAGCTCCCGATATTCGTAGAAGGTGCCGAGCGCGTCGATCGGCGCCATCTCGTCGCCCTTCGGCCCGAGATAGAGCTGCACGAACAGCGCGGAAGCCGCATCCTGCGCCTGGCGCGATTCCGGCGCGTTCGGTTGCAGCCGGGTCGCCGCACGCGTCACCGCGAAGGCGTCGGCATAGCGCGCGCTCTCGACGTAGATCTTCGACAGCTCATAGAGCGTCTTCAGCTCGATGTTGTCGCCACGCCATATCATTGACAGCAGCTCGAGCTCCTTCAGCACATCGTCGCGGCCGATCTCGCCGCGCTTCTGCTTGAGCAGCGTCTCAAGCAGCTTGCCTTCGGCGGCGGCCTGGCGGTCGGCCGAATTGGCGGCGAAGCGGTAGGCGTCGAGCGCGTCCTTCTCCTGCCCGAGCGCCTCGGCGAGCCGGCCGCGCAGCACGGCCGCCGCAGGCTTGAGCGCATCGGGAACGCCGACCACATCGAGATCGCTCTTGCGCCGCGCGGCGCCGGCATAGTCCTTGACCTCGAGCGAGGCCTTCATCGAGTCCATGGTGACGATGCGCTGCAGGTCGGGCGGCAACGTCGCGACCGCGAATTCGGCGTTCTTGAATTTCTCGCGCGCCTCGGGCCATTTGCCCTCGCGGGCGAAGGCGAGCCCTTTCCACAATTGAGAATCATAACCGTTGCCGATCACGGGATTGGCGAGATCCTTGATCCCGCGCTCCGGATGCCCGATCAGGATGCTGGCGACCGCGTGCACCATCACCACGGACGCCGTCTCGCTCCCGCGCTTGCTCTCGGACAGGATCAGATTGGTGACACCATGGGCCTCCTGGTACATGCCGCGCGCCATGTAGAATTCGGCGAGATCGAGCCGCGCGAGCGGCAGCTGCTCGGCATTGGCGGTCGACATCGCGCCAATCAGGCCGTCGAGCTGCTTGACGAAATTCTCCGACTGGTTCTTGCGCCACTCGTCCGGATCGAACAGCGGCTTCACCGCCGCGGTGGCGCGCTCGGCGGCGACGTCGGCCGACGACAGCGTCAGGCCGCCGGGGCGGCCCAGCATCACCTTGTCGACGCCGACCTCGGCCTTGACGTCGTCCGCGTTCGGATGAACCACGACACCGTGGATCGATTCCAGCAGCGACAGCTCGACGAAGTCCTGCCGCTTGATGATGCCGCGGGTCGGCGGCGGCGCGGTCACGACCCAGAGCGTATCGCCGGCATCGGGATCGACCAGCCTGTGCAGCAGGCCGGGATTGGCGAGCGGCACGCTGACATTGGCGAGCGAGGGCTCCGAGATGTTGCGCACCACCGTGAGCGGCAACGGCGGCTTCTGCACCCGGTCGGCAAAGGTCAGCGTCCAGCTCACGCCGCGCGAGCGGTCGTCGCTTTCCAACGACGGCATCTGCGGCCGGTTGAGGCGGAAGCGCACCGCCTGGCCCTTGTCGAGCGCAATCCGGCTGACATCGGAGATCAGCGCGCCGCCCTTGGCGCGGATCGGATCGACATCGATCGCATCAGCCGTGTCGAACACCATCCACACCGTGTCGGCGCGGCGGAACAACGCCGCCGGCGTCGCACCCGGGAATGAGAATGTCACCCGCAGCCCGTCGCTGTCGCGCTGAGCGTCGACCGCAGGAGCGGCGCTGGCGCGAGCCGCCGCAGGTGACGGCACAGCATCAGGCTTCGGCGCTTCCATCACTGGCGCGGCTGCGACACTGGGCGCAGGCTTCGGCGCTTCGCTCGCGGTCGGCTTGGTCTGCTGCTCCGCAGCGCCGGCGCTGCCCTCGCGCGGTGCGGCCGGCGCGGCCGAATTCTCGACCTCGGCCGCCGGGGCCGCCGCGATCTTCGGCAGCTCGGCATTGGGCAGCTCGGATCGCGGCGCGTCGGTTTTGGCGGGCGCTGCGGCGGGTTGCTCGGGGGTCGCCTGCTCTGATTTGGCCTGCTCGGGCTTGGCCTGCTCGGGCTTGGCCGGCTCGGATTTGGCCGGCTCCGTTTTGGCTTGCTCGGGCTTGATCTCGATCCTGGCCTGCTGCGCGATGCTTTCCGATGTGACCGGCGCGATCCCGGCCGTGCCCTTCTTGCCGCGCGGTGTCGGCAGCGAGCTCAGCGAAGGCTTTGCCGCCTGCTGTTGCTCGCTCTGCTGGAAGGCGACATCGACGATGTAGTTCTTCTCGTCGCGGAACGAATGCACGTCGACGTCGCCGATCAGCGTCACATCGACTGCCGAGGTATCGGTATCGGCGCGCGAGCTGATCGATGCGACGTTCGGCGGCGCGGCGACCTTGGCATCGGCAAGATCGAAGCTCAGCACCGAATTGAAGGACAGCGTCAGCTTCTGCTCGTTCAGCACCGAGGAGACGCTGACCCCGTCGGGAACCTCGAACACGAAGCGGACGAAGGTCGGCTGCACCAGCGCGCGGACCCGGATCGGCGGCTTCTTCCTGGCGGCGTCGGCCGCGCGCTGGATGCGCAGCAACCGCTCCGCGGCACGGGCGCGTTCGGCTAGCTCGCGGATCACCTCCTGCGGCAGCGACGGCGGCGGGCCGGTCCAGCTGTCGGGCAGGAAGTCGACGAAGATGCGTTCGCCGGCGGTCATGGTGTTGACGGTGACGCGGCGCGCCAGCGACAGGCGGATCGCCGAACCATCCGGATCGCGGCGGGCGGCGCCGACATAGTCAGGCACTGCATCCTGCAATGCATCGACGGGGATATCGACGGGACGCTTGAAACGGATCACGATGATCGAGCCGGCGGTCGTGACCTCCGGTTCGACATCCTCCTTGAGCTTCAGCACCAGGCGGGCATAGCCGTTGGCGGCAGAGAATGCCGCCTCGCCCGGCACCGGGTCTTCGGCCCGCGCCGAACTCGGATAGGTCAGCGCAACGAGGGCAAGGCCGGCGGCGAGCAGACACAGATGCGCGGTCCGCGCCCAGGCGCGGCCTAGCAACCCTGTTCCAGCGGCAGCCGTTCGCGCCATCTCGAAACGTCTTCTCGGGACTCAAGCCATGTCAGCGCGAAGCGCCCTCGCCCACGCGTCCCGATCTTGGATCGGGCGGCGTTAAGGAGCTGTTAACGACAACGGATTGCGAACACGCCGGTTACGTGATCTTTTGCGGGTCCGTCATTCCGGGGCGCGCCTCTTGGCGCGAGCCCGGAATCCATTGGCCCACAGGCTCCCTGGATGGATGGATTCCGGGTTCTCGCTCCGCGAGCCCCGGAATGACGATCATGAAGGGCCAACGCCTCCTCAATTCGTCTTCGGCGCGAGCATCTTGCCTTCGATCTTGGGAAGATCGTCCGATGAGGCCGACTTGTCGCCGCCGGCGCGGCGGGCGAGTTCGACGGTGAGGCGTTCGGCGGCCTCGGGCTGCATCAGGCCCAGGATGTCGGACATCTTGCGCGGCTGGATTTGGGAGGCGATCTGGTAAAGCACGCCCATTTCCAGACGATCGAACACCTTGGCGGCGTCCTTCGGCTTCATGTTCTCATACATGGTGACGATGCCCTTGAAGCGCGCCGCCTCGGCTTCCGCCTTGGCCGCCGCATCGGCATTGGCCTTGGCATCGTTGGCCTTGACCTCCTCGACTTTGGCCTCGATGCGCTTCTCGGCCGCCTTCAACAGGCCTTCGCGGATATCGACCTCGCGCGCGCGTTGCTCGAGCTCCTGACGGCGCGCCTGCAGCCGTTCCAGGATGGCGCGCTCGGATGCCGACACTTGCGGCGGCGCATCCAGATTGACCGCCACGCCGTCGGGCTTGGCCGGCTCCGCCGCCGGGGCGGCCGGCTTCGGTGCCTCGTCCTTCTTGGCGTCCTTGTGCTCGACCGACCCCGTGATGTCGCCGGGGTCGGCCTTCGACCTGCTGTCAACAACCGCCTTGCTCGCGCCGGGGAAGTTGAAATTCTGCTGCGCCCAAGAGCGGCCGGCGGGGCCAGCGGGCGCATCCTCGGCAAAGACGTAGCCGCCATCGAGCACGAGGCCTGCGACCTTCAGCACCATCAGGCCGAAGATCGCGACCAGCACCACGGGAATCACTCTGATGTCACGAAGCACCTTCATGCAGCGAGGCCGCCGGCCCTCCTGCGCTCGGTGAAGGCTTCAGCCGCCGCGGCCACGGCGCGCGCGGCTGAAACCCCGGGCGCCGGCGCGGCAGGTGCAGCGACGGCCGCTGCCGGCGCGCGCGCGGCGGGCTCAGCCGGCCGCGCGGCCATCGCGATCTTGGACAGCCGGCGCACCACGCCATCGCCTTCCGCGAGCTGGTTCTTCAACTGCGCCGACATCTGCGTCGCCGCGTCGAGCTGGTTGCCGAGATTCTCGTTGACGTCGCGCACCGCGTGCTTCAAGCCGCCGATCGCCCGCTCGGCGATCTCGGTCGCGGTGATCAGTTCGGCGATCGTCGCCTTCAGCGAATGCTCGTCCGCCTTCAGCCGCTGCAGCCGCTTGTTGAGCAGCCAGCAATAGCCGATGGTGAGCATCAGCAGCACGGCCACCAGACTCTCGATCGCTAGTCCAAGCACATGACTCATGGTGCCTCCATCATCTTGGTCCGCTCGTCCGCCTTCTCGAACATCGCGAAGGTGGTTTGGGGTTTACGCAAATTCTTGGTGACGCGGATCGCGACCCGGTCGCCGACGCGGCCCATGCGGCCTTCCGTCAGGGTGACGTTGCCGCAACGGACCGAAACCAGCGCATCGGAGCGGATGTCCAGCGGCAGCGTGTCGCCGACCTTGAGCTTCATCAGCTCCTTCAGCGGGATGTCGGCCTCGTACAGCACCGCGTCGACCGCGATCTCGGCCTGCGCCACTTCGGTCGCGAAATGGCCTTCCCAGATCGGATCGCGGCCGAACTTTTCGCCCATGAACATCTGCAACAGCACGTTGCGGATCGGTTCGATGGTGGCGTAGGGCAGCAGCAACTCGATATTGCCGCCGCGGTCTTCCATGTCGATGCGCAGCCGCACCAGGATCGCGGCATTGGCCGGGCGAGAGATCGCGGCAAACCGCGGATTGGTCTCGAGCCGGTCGATGGTGAAGGTCACCGGCGACAGCGGCCGGAACGCCTGCTCTGCGTCCGACAGCACCACCTCGACCAGCCGCTTCACGAGGTTGGTCTCGATCGTGGTGTAGGGCCGGCCCTCGATCTTGAGCTGGGTCTGGCCGCGGCGGCCGCCGAGCAGCACGTCGATCATCGAATAGATCAGGTTGGAGTCGACCATGGCGAGGCCGAAATTCTCCCACTCCTCCGCCTTGAACACCGAGAGCACCGCCGGCAGCGGGATCGAGTTCATGTAGTCGCCGAACCGCACCGAGGTGATGCGGTCGAGCGAGACCTCGACGTTGTCGGACGTGAAATTGCGCAACGATGTCGTCATCAGCCGCACCAGGCGGTCGAACACGATTTCGAGCATCGGCAGACGCTCGTAGGACACCATCGCGGAATCGATGATGGCGCGGATGCCGGAATGGTCGTCGAGGCTGACATCGCCGACCGTGAAGCCGAGCAGATTGTCGATCTCCTCCTGCGACAGCACCCGCTCGCCATTGGTGTTCTTGCCGCCGAAGTCGCGGCTGCCGTCCTCGACCATGGCGGCCCATTGCAGCGCCATGTTCTCGGTGAGCTCGTTCTTGGCCGCTTCCGCCGCGGCCGCCGCTGGATCCTCGGAATCGAGCGAGGCTTCCCATTGGGCCGCAATGGCGTCCTGGTCCATCTGGTCGTTGCCGGCCATGGCTTTACATCCACCCCGTCACTGGATCACGACTTCCTTGAACAGCACCGCGTTGACCTGGTTGGGCGCCAGCGCGAGATTGACGCGCTTGGTCAGTTCCTCCTTGAGGCGGAACAGGCCGGCCGAGCCGTTGAGATCGCTCGGGCGCAGCTCGCGCATATAGGTCTGGAACAGGTCGGTGACGCGCGGCAGCGCCGGCTTGATCGCCTCGACCTGCTTCTCTTCCTTGACCTCGAGCACCAGCTTCAGCTTGAGATATTGCACGCGCTCGCCGGGCGCGCCGACCAGATTGACCAGCATGTCGGGGATGTCGACGAAGCTCGGCGGCTTCGGCGGCGGCGCTTCGGCGTGCTGCTCCTCGCCGTGGCCGCGCATGAAGAAGAACCAGCCAGCCGCGCCCGCGCCGAGCACGACGAGGAAGCCTGCGACGGCAATGATCAGCTTGAGCTTGCCCTTTTTCGGGGCGGCTGCGCCCTCGCCGCTATCCGTCTTTTCCTCGTCCGCCATCGTCCGTCCGCTTCGTCCCAGAGGATGCGAACGCGATTTGCCCCAGCTTTGGCCTGAAGACGCGATACAAATGCCGCCGGCGCGCACGCGCCCCACTGCCGTCAACGCTAGGGTCATAATGGTTAATGGAAGCTTAGGATTTACCATCCACTAGGAAAAAACTGCCGGGCAAACATGGTCAACAAGACCTTTCTGCCGCCCGGCGCGGGTCCCGGACAAACACTTAAGCCATTCAAATATCTGATTATTCCAAGTTGGCACGGCTTTCGCTGAGAGGAAGCGTGTAGCTAGCGGGTTTGGGAGAACCCAATGGTTACCGACGGTCCGGCGTGAAGGTTTGGGAGAACCTGCATCCGGATCACCTCACAGGGGAGAACCACCGATGCAGAATACGCTTCTGGTCGGACTATCGAAGCAGATGGTGCTGGAACGGCAGATGGATGTCGTCTCCAACAACATCGCGAACATGAACACCAACGGCTACAAGGCCGACCGCTCGCTGTTTGAGGAGTATCTGTCCTCGAACGCGCATGAGGACAATTTCGCGTCCTCCGACCGCCGCGTCTCGTTCGTGCAGGACCGCGCCACTTTCCACGACTTCTCGCAGGGCCCGACCGAAGAGACCAAGAATCCGCTCGACGTCGCGATCGACGGCAACGCCTTCCTGGTCGTGCAGACGCCGGGCGGCGAGCGCTACACCCGCGAAGGCAATCTGCAGATCAACAATCGGGGCCAGCTGATCACCGCGTCGGGCTACCAGGTGCTCGGCACTTCCGGCCCGATCACCTTCCAGCAGACCGATCACGACGTCAACATCGCCCCCGACGGCAATATCAGCGTGCTCGAGGGCACGTCCCGCCTCGATTCGATCCGCGGCAAGCTACGCCTGGTCTCGTTCGCGCAGGCCCAGCGCCTGCTCAAGGAGGGCTCCAACCTCTACGCGCCGGGCGAAGGCACTCAGCCGCTGCCGGACACCAAGTCCCAGATCCGCCAGGGCTTCATCGAGAAGTCGAACGTCAATTCCGTCGTCGAGATGAGCCGCATGATCGAGATCACGCGGACCTACACCCAAATCGCCTCGCTGTTGCAGCAGCAGAGCGACCTGCACAAATCGGCGATCGACAAGCTCGCCGACGTGCCGAACTGATCCGGGGGACTGACCGATGCGCGCACTTTATACAGCAGCGACCGGAATGGCGGCACAGGAACTCTCGGTTCAGGTGATCTCCAACAACATCGCGAACCTGCGCACCACCGGCTACAAGAAGCAGCGCGCCGCGTTCCAGGACCTGATCTACGATCACGTGCGCCGGGTCGGCGCGCAGGCCTCCGACCAGAACACCATCATGCCGATGGGCATCGACCTCGGCGGCGGCGTCAAGACCGTCGGCACGCCGCGCATGATGACCCAGGGCACGCTGTCGCCGACCGGCAACGATCTCGACATCGCGATCCGCGGCGAAGGCTTCTTCAAGATCCTGATGCCGGACGGCACCTTCACCTACACCCGCGACGGCTCGTTCCAGATGGACAACCAGGGCCGCATCGTCAACGCGCAGGGCAATCTGCTGCAGCCGACGATCACGATCCCGCAGAACGCCTCCGGCCTCACCATCAACGCGCAGGGCCAGGTCTCGGTGACGCTGCCGGGCCAGACCGCGTCGACCAATATCGGCACCATCGGCCTGACCCGCTTCATCAACAAGGCCGGGCTGATGCCGATCGGCGACAATCTGTTCCAGGAAACGCCGGCCTCCGGCCAGCCGCAGGACGGCACCGCCAACACCGACGGCTATGGCGACATGCAGCAGAGCAACCTCGAACAGGCCAATGTCGAGGTGGTCTCGGAAATCTCCGACCTGATCGCCGCGCAGCGCGCCTACGAGATGAACTCGAAGGTGGTCTCGGCCGCCGACCAGATGATGCAGTCGACCTCCAACCTGTTCCGCTGAGGATGATCGCGATGATCGCCCGCTCGTTCCTGCTCGCAGCCGCGCTCCTCGCGCTCACCGTGGCACCATCGGCCGCGCAAAGCCGCGGCGAGACCATCGCGGTGCCGACGCTGCGCGCCAGCATCACGGTCGCGGACGACATCGTGCGGGTCGGCGACCTCATCGACAATGCCGGCAGCGCCGGCAGCATCGCGATCTACCGCGCCCCCGACCTCGGCACCACGGGCACGCTGCCGGTCGCGCAGGTGCTCAACGTGCTGCGCACCCACCAGGTGATCGGCGTCGACACCCGCGAGCTGAAGGAGATCACGGTCACCCGGCTCGCGCGTACCATCGACAGCAAGGAGATCGAGCAGCAGGTGTCGCGCGCGCTGGAGGGCCGCCACGGCCTCGGCAGGGCCGGCAACATCGCGTTGACCTTCGACCGCGATCCCGGCGACATCCGTCTCGAGGCCACTAATACCGGCACCATGCAGCCGGTCGCCGTGCGCTACGACGCGCGCTCGACGCGCTTCGACGTGACCTTCGAGATCGGCAACGATGCCGGCGCGGCTTCCTACAAGATGCGCCTCACCGGCACGGCGATCGAGACCATCGAGGCCGCCGTGCTGACGCGCAATGTCGAGCGCGGCGACGTGCTGAAGGCCTCCGACGTGATGATCGAGCGGCGTCCGAAGGCCGACATCGGCAACGACGCGGCGACGCGCGACGGCACCATCGGCATGCAGATGCGCCGCCAGCTCCGCGCTGGCCAGGCGCTGCGCACAGCCGACATGACGAAACCCGATCTCGTCACCCGCGACCAGAACGTCATGCTGATCTACCGCACCGCCGGCATCTATCTCACGATCCGCGGCAAGGCGATGGATGGCGGCGCCGAGGGTGACGTCGTCAGCGTGATGAATTTGCAGTCCAAGCGTGCCGTCTCAGGTGTCGTCACCGGCCGCGGCGAGGTCTCGATCTCGGTCGCGACTCCGCGCGCCGCGCCTGACGCCGACGCCGTCTCGTCCACGTCCGCTCCCGTCAAGCTGAGTTCAGTCGCACCAAACGCCGAGTAAAGTTCATGTCCCAGTACCGTATCAACCGCCTCGTCCTGACCGGTGCGCTGTTCGCACTCGGAACGATCGCCAGCGGTTGCTCGTCGATCGACCGCCTCTCCCAGATCGGTGAAAAGCCGAAGCTGACGGAGATCGAGAACCCGACCACGCAGCCCGGCTACAAGCCCGTGCAGATGCCGATGCCGAAGCCCGAGGTCGCCTCCTACAGCCCGAACTCGCTGTGGCGCAGCGGCTCGCGCGCCTTCTTCAAGGACCAGCGCGCCGCGCGCGTCGGCGACATCCTGACCATCACGGTGAACATCACCGACAAGGCCGCGATCGCCAACGAAACCCAGCGCAGCCGCACCAATTCGGAAGACTCCGGGATCACCAATTTCCTGGGCTCGCAGACCATCACCCAGGCGAACAAGATCCTGCCGGGCCGCATCCTGACCGCCGACTCCACCGCCTCCAGCGACGGCAAGGGCTCGGTGAACCGCCAGGAAGCGCTGCAGACCAACGTCGCCGCCGTCGTCACCCAGTTGCTGCCGAACGGCAATCTGGTGGTCGAGGGCAAGCAGGAGATCCGCGTCAACTACGAAATCCGCGAGCTGATCGTGGCCGGCATCGTGCGTCCGGAGGACATCCAGAGCGACAACACCATCGACTCCTCAAAGATCGCCCAGGCCCGCATCGCCTATGGCGGCCGCGGCCAGATCACCGACGTCCAACAGCCGCGCTACGGTCAACAGGTCCTCGACGTGCTGCTGCCGTTCTAATGGCATGATCCCGAAAAGTGGAAACCGGTTTTCGGAAGCGGATCATGCCTAATTAAGACTTTCCGAGCTCCCACATCTCGTCGCGAACCTAGGCGCGGCGCGGTGTACCAACACGGCCCTCGTCAGCTCCCCTGACGGGGGCCGTGGCTTTTGAAGCATGATCCGGAAAGTGTGAAGCGGTTTTCCCTCGCGACAAGCGCGGCACGCGTTTGCGCGGAGATCATGCTCAAACGAGGAGCAGCGCGATGACGGTTCAACCCAGTCGCATCGCGCTTGTGGCCGGTCGAATGCACCGACGCAGAAGTCGCGCACCAGCCCGATACCTCTCGTCGCAAGTCGCGCGATCGCTTTCTCGGTTCGTTAACCTTTGCAGCAACCCGCAGTAGAAGTCCCGCCGCTTGCAACGTAGCTAGGGGACAACGCAGGGTTTTCTATTTGTATGACAGTCATGCAAAGAGACGGACAATATGCGGCGTGGTTCCGGACGCCGCACGGCGAAGGCACCGGAATAGTCCGGCTGGCAAACGGCAAGATCAGCGGCGGCGACGCCATGTTCATCTATGGCGGCAGCTATCAGCTCGATCAGGACCGCTTCACGGCGGTGCTGACGACGCACCGATATGCCGACGGCCCGTTCACAACCGTGTTCGGATGCGATGAGGTCGAGGCGCAGCTGACCGGCACCTTCAACGGCAACCGGGCGGTGTGCTCCGGCACCGCCAAAGAGGCCCCGGGCGTGCTGTTCGAAGCCACCTTGTTTCTGCAACAGCACGAGCCGGAGCCCGCCCCGGGGCCGAGGACCACGACGACGCGCGCGGACGTCGCGCGGCTGCCCAAGCTCACCGACCGCCGCACGCCGATCGTGACCCGGCGCTTCGGCTGATGTAGCCGCAATCCCGATGGCATCTCCGCCCGGTCGGGCGTACGATCGCGCATGCGCGAAGCGCAGCACGATCAATGCAGCCGGAAGGAGGAACGCATGTACGCCGCCATCCGTCACGCCAAGGCGAAGGCCGGTAGCGCCGAGGAGCTCGCGCGCCGGATCAAGGAAGGCGCAATTCCGATCATCAGCGACGTCGAAGGCTTCATGGCCTATTACGTCGTCTATGCCGGCGACGATACCGTCACCGCGATCAGCGTCTTCAACAACCATGCCGGCGCCGAAGAAGCCAATCGCCGCGCGCTGGCCTGGATCGACGACAATCTCGGCCCATTGCTGATCGGGCAAGCGACCGCGGTTGCGGGTCCGGTGATCGTGCACACGAAAGCATAACGGGCCGCAACCGGGGTTGCGGGTCCAGTGATCGTGCACACGAAAGCATAACGGGCCGCAACCGGGGTTGCGGGTCCAGTGATCGTGCACACGAAAGCATAACGGGCCGCAACCGGGGTTGCGGGTCCGGTGATCGTGCACACGAAAGCATAACGGGCCGCAACCGGGGTTGCGGGTCCGGTGATCGTGCACACGAAAGCATAACGGGCCGCAACCGCTGTGGCAGGTCCGGTGATCGTGCACACCAAGGCGTGACGGGGCTATGCGCCCGCCTTGAGCTTGCAGCCCGCATGAGCGCAGCGACATGCGGGGCCTGAAGCATACCGGTGCCGCTCACGCTTTCTTCTTGGCGGCCGCGCGACTTCCGGCGGCCGGCTTCTTCGCTGATGTCTTCGCCGGCTTCTTCCCAGACTTCCTGGATTTGGCCTGGTTGAGCTCGATCGCGGCGCGGACCAGGGCCTTCAGCGCGGGGGCGTTGATTGCGTCGCCCTCGAACAGATCGATCGCGCGCCGCACGTTGCCCTCGAAACCGGTGTTGAAGAGCTTGTCGGGATCCGGCAGTTGCGCGCCATACATGAACGTCAGCTTCACCTTGCCCTTGTGGGCGTTGCCGACCGCGATGATGCCGTCGCGCGACCACACCGGGCTGCCCATCCATTTCCACTCCTCGACGATTTCAGGGTCGGCGGCGAGGATGCTCTTGCGCAGGCTCGCCAGCGTCTTGCCGCGCCAGTCGGCGAGATCCTCGATCATCCGGTCGATCCGTTCCGATGCCGTCATGTCTACCTCGCGATCCCTGCCTGTGCCATGCAATCATATTCGGGATGTCCGGGCATCACGCTTGTGAGCCCGAGGTCGATCGCCGCCGCGGCGCGAGATAGGGCAACACGAACAGGTACAGGCCGCTCAGCAGCATGAAGATCAGCGGGAACAGGGCCAACAGGCCGATCCAGACTGCCTGCTGCTGCAAGGCCATGGCGCCGATGTTGATGATGACGGCGACCGTGAAGGCAATTGATAGCCAACGGTGCAATTGCCTGATCCAGTTATTCATGTGACCTCCCGTGGTGTGTATGCGATCGTCATTGCGGGGCGAGATCGATCACCGACCTCACTCCGGCCGCGCCATCAGCTGATCGAGCTTCTCGAGGAACTGCTTCCACCCGGCATGGGCGCCGCCATAGGCCTGCTTCTGATGCGGCTGGAAGCCGGACTGCTCGACGCGCAGATGGGTGCCCGTCGCCGTCGGCGTCAGCGTGAACACCACCACGCTCTCGAGATGATAGGCGGCATCCTCATGCGCGAAATTCCAGGTGTAGGACAGCGTCCGGTGCGGCTCGACCGCGAGCACCTTGCAGTCCAGCACCCCGCCCCACTCGCCGCGCAGATTGAAGCTGTGCCCGACCTCCGGCTTGAAGTCGTTCTTCATCAGCCACTCCTCCATCAGATGCGGTTGCGTCAGCGCGCGCCAGAGCTTTTCCGGCGGATGGGGAAATTCGCGCTCGACGATCGCGGCGCGCGTTTCACGGCTGGTGTTGGTCATTGGTCCATCCTTTTGAGGAGATCTTCGAGGTGGTCGAACCGGTTCTGCCAGAAGCCCGCCATCTGGCTGGTCCAGTCGATCAGCGGCGCCAGCGCGCCGAGTTGCGCGCTGTAATGCGTCTGCCGCCCTTCATGGCGATCGCGCACCAGCCCGGCCTGCTTCAGCACGCCGAGATGTTTCGACACCGCCGGCTGCGAGATTTTGGCCCGCGCCGTCAGCGCGCCGACGGTCTGCTCGCCCTCGCGGCACAGGCGCTCGAAGATCGCCCGGCGGGTCGGGTCTGCGAGCGTTCGAAACAGCACGTCGTGAGCATCCGGCATTGATCAATAACCCATCGGTTATGGATTCGTATAACCAGCCAGCTATGGATGAGTCAATGGGGGACTTTCACCGGCCCCGGCGTGGATGAAAATCGGCTAAGCAACATGACGACCACCACCTTCCATAACCCACAGGTTATTCGCCGGGACCGTTGTGCCCGACGGGCAACTCAGCAAATCCTGTCAATCCTCAGCGGCTAAAATATTTCGCTTTATCCGAAGAGCAACTCAGTGTATGAATTTCCCCGTCTCGCCCGATCGAGGGGCGCTTCGCGGTCGTCACGAACGCGGGTCGAGATGCGGTGGACGCCGATTGCGTAGTCGACGAATGCGCATGAGGCGGACGGCGAAGTCGTGCAGGCCTGACGCCCTAGCGGTAGGTGTCTTTTCGGATTGCGCAGATGCGCGTCGCGAAGACGGTGACAACAAAGCCCAGTCTCGCCGGGGAGAGCACGTATAAGCCGTAACCCATCGCGCAGGGAAAGCCGGGTTGTTTCCGGTTACACCTGTGGTCCTACCCCCGAGCTTTCTACCCTTTTGCTCGGGGCCCATGGGTGCGATCGGCACCCGGCTTTCCCTGCGCCCTCTGTTCAAGAGAGGGCGGAAGCGACAAGCAAAGCTCGGACAAATCATGTCGCGAGAATGCGAAGCTATATCCCCACCACTACTGTCATCGCCCGGCTCGACCGGGCGATCCAGTACGCCGCGGCTTCTCGGCTCAAGCACCGCCGTCTCTGGAATACTGGATCACCCGGTCAAGCCGGGTGATGACACCGAAAGTGTGGCAATTGAATCGAGACTGATCCTCACCGTCGTCCCGGCGAAGGCCGGGACCCATTACCCCAAAAGCGAATTGTTGCGCGACGCCGGGGCCACAGCTTGTTTTCAACGACACAACCCTATGGTTATGGGTCCCCTGAGTTCACAAACGAAGTGCAACACTTCCGACTGGAGGTGTTGCGATGGGCCGGACTTACAAGCAGCTGTCACTGGACGAGCGATGCGAGATTGCCAGACTTTCGGCCAATGGGGCCTCGATCCGGCAAATCGCTGCAGCTTTGGATCGCCCGCCATCAACGATCTCTCGGGAGATGAACCGTAATCATGGCGTTCAGGCCGGCTACAAGGCCGACTATGCCCAGCAACGGATGCGAGCGCGGCGCTGGACGGGCGGACGCCTCGAACGGGAGCCCGTCCTGCGCCGCGCGGTGTTGGATGGCCTTCGCCGTGGCTGGTCGCCCGAACAGGTCGCCGGCCGGCTGGCCATCGAGCATGGACGCAAGGTGATCTCCTACGAGAGCATCTACCGCTTCATCTATGCCCAGATCAGACGCACCACGGACGGCAGCTGGCGGCACTATCTGCCACGCGCCAAGAGCAAGCGCGGCCGCCGTGGCAAGCGGGGCGGAAGTCCCGCAAGCTTCATCGAAGGCCGTGTTTCCTTGGATAAACGGCCCGTCGAGGTCGCCGATCGCAACACTCCCGGCCATTGGGAGGCCGATCTGATGATGTTCTCCAAATACCGTCAGCAGATCCTGGCCGTGCACGAGCGCACCTCCCGCCTGCTGCTCGGCGTCCGCCTCCCAAGCAAGCTCGCTTCCGGTGTCGCAAGCTATCTCGTGCGTCTGTTCAAGGCGCTGCCAGAGCAGATGCGCCAGACCGTCACCTTCGACAACGGTACCGAGTTCGCATCTCACCTTTCCTTGCAAAGCCTCTTGATGAAGACCTTCTTCTGCGATCCGCACGCCCCCTGGCAGAAAGGTGGCATCGAGAACGCCATCGGTCGCATGCGACGCTTCATCCCGCGCAAAACCGATCTCGACAAGCTCCCAACCCGACGCCTCAGCAAGTTCATCGCCGCATACAACAACACCCCGCGCAAATGCCTTGACTTCAGGACCCCAGCGGAGACCTTTGCTGCTCAAGTGTTGCATTTCGAGTGTGAATCCACCTCCCGGCCTTCGCCGGGACGACAGCGATGAATGCGGCACCAGCGCGAATGGACCTCGTTGCGACGGCGCCGCGCTTGACCTACACATATCGCGCGGACGCGGTCCTTGTTCACGGAGAACCTTGATGTGCCAGCTCTGCGACGTCGTTCCTCCCAGCCTAACCTCCCGGCGTCGCTTCCTCGCCGCCGCGGCCTGCACCGCCGCCAGTTTTGCCTTGGCGCCGCCTGCGACCGCCAAAGAGACAAAACCGCCGCCGAAGCCGCAGAACGTGGTGTCGCCCGACACGGCGCTCGACCGGCTGCTGAAGGGCAATCTGCGCTACGTCGAAGGCGTGTCGCGCCGGCACGATTTCAAGCACGAGCGCGAAGCGCTGGCCGGCGGACAGAATCCGTTCGCGGGCATCCTGAGTTGCGCGGACTCCCGCATCGCACCGGAATATGCCTTCGACACCGGCCGCGGCGACCTGTTCGTCTGCCGCGTCGCCGGCAATTTCGCCAGCGACGAGACGATCGCGAGCCTGGAATATGCGCAGTCCGTGCTCGGCGTGCCGCTGTTCATGGTGCTCGGCCATGACAGCTGCGGCGCGGTCGACGCCGCGATCAAGTCGCTGAAGGACAACACCACCCTGCCCGGTCATCTGCCCTCGCTGGTCACTGCGATCGCGCCGGCCGTGAAGGCGACCGAAGGCGGCCCGGGCGACCGCCTCACCAACGCCATCCGGCAGAACGTGATCGACAATGTCGCGAAGCTCAAATCGGCGACGCCGATTCTCAGCGCCGCGGTCGATCAGGGCAAGCTTATGATCGTCGGCGGGGTCTACCGGCTGGTCGACGGCAAGGTCGAACTCGTCGCGGACGCCAGGCGGCCGGCGATTTGAACCTCGGCGCGGCCCGCGGCCACTGAAGCCAAGTGACATCGCGTGAGCGACATGGAGAAGGCGGATGTGGCGCCGAATGTTGTGAACGCTGCTCGTCGTTCCAGTGGCGCGCAACAATCAGCATTTGTCGTTATGGGTCCCTGCTTTCGCAGGGACGACCACCTTATGTGGAAATGGACTCGTAAATCTAACGCCACGCCTCACGTGAACGTCGCTTCCACCTTGCCGAGGCCGTCGAGCTCCATCACGACCGCATCGCCCGCCTTCAGCCAGATCGTCTTGACCAGGCTGCCGGTCATCACGATCTGGCCGGCATGCAGGCCGCGGCCCTCGGTGGCGAGATGATTGGCGAGCCAGGCGAGCGCGTTATGCGGATGGCCGAGCACGTCGGCGCCGCTGCCGCGCCCTTCCTCCTTGCCGTTGACGATCGCGCGGCCGGTGACCGCGCGCAGATCGGGCACGGTGATGCGTGGCACGGCTTCGCCGAGCACGCAGCCGGCCGCGAAGAAGTCGTCGGCGATCAATGTGGGCGCGCCCAGCGTCTCCCATTTGACGTAGCGGTCGTCGACGATCTCGATCGCGGGATGATAGGCCTCGATCGCCTCCGCCACCCATTCGGCGGTGAACGGCGCTTCGCTCGGCGCCAGGTTGCGCGCCAGCCGCACCGCGATTTCGCACTCGACGCCGACCTGGACGAAGTCGGCCGCCGCCAGCCGCACGCCGCTGTCATGCACCACTTTCTCGAATATGCCGCCGCCGCAGGGATGCGGGATGTTGATGTACTCCTGCATCACCGCGCTGGTGCAGCCGATCTTGTAGCCGACCAGGCTGCCGACCTGCGGCTGCAACAGATCGTGCAGCGCGTACTGCACCTGATAGCCTTCGGCCTCATCAAGCGGCACGACCTCCTTCGGAAGCGCCTTGAGCGGCGTGCGGTTGCGGCGCGCGTTGGCGATCGCCTTTGCGGCCGCGAGGACCCGATCCATCTGCGCAGCCTCCCTGATGTTCTCGCCGGCGCGGTGGCGCCAGCGTCTGCTTGCGGCAATTCAGCACTCGCCGACGCGTCTGGCAAGCACGCTGGACGGGAGCGCCCGTCAGGCCTTGACCAGGCCCAGCCTGATCAGGCTCTCGGCGGTGGCGACCAGCATCTCCTCATTGCCGCGCGGCCGCCAGCCGAGCAGGCCTTGCGCCTTGGCGCTGGTCGAGCGGCGCACCTTGCCGAGCAGCGGCAGCGCGGCGCGGGCCAACGGGTTGCGCCGCGCGGCCAGCCGCATCATCCAGTCCGGCGCTTGGAACCACGGCACCCGTCGCGCCTTGCCGCCGAGTTTCTTGCGCAGCACCCGCGCCACCTGCAGCACCGACATGGTCTCGCCGGCGACCGCGAGGAACCGCTCGCCCTTGGCCTTGGGCGATGTCATGGCGCGCAGATGCAGGTCGGCGACGTCGCGCACGTCGACCAGGCCGAAATGGATCCGCGGCGCCGCCGGCATCGCGCCGTCGAGCAGCGCCTTGATGATGCCGATCGACTCCGAAAAATCGGCACCGAGCGCCGGGCCGAATACGGCGGTCGGATTGACCACCGCAAGCTCGAGGCCACCTCCTTCGCGGGCAATGAAATCCCAGGCGGCGCGCTCGGCCAGCGTCTTGGATTTCGGATAGGCCTGCACGTCGGGGCCATCCAGATTGGACCACACGGTCTCATCGAACGGCTTGGCTTGCGGCGGATGGCCATAGCCGATCGCAGCGAACGACGATGTGATGACGACGCGTTTGACGCCGGCATCGCGCGCCGCGCGCAGCACCCGCAGCGTACCTTCCCGTGCCGGCACGATCAGCTCGTTCTCGTCCTCCGGCACGTGAGCGCCGAGCGGCGATGCGACATGCAGCACGTAATCGCACCCTGCGGCCGCCTCGCGCCAGCCGTCATCGCGCAGCAGGTCGGCGGTGACGAAGCCGACCCGGTCGGCCGTCAGCGCGCCCCCCTCGCGCAGCATCGCGATCACGTCCTTGCTGCGATCCGGATTGCGCACCGTGGTTCGCACCGCATGCCCGTCGGCGAGCAGTTGCAGGATGGTATGCGCGCCGATGAAGCCCGAACCGCCCGTCACCAAAACCGTGCTCATGTCCTCGCCCTCTCAATGGTTCGGCGGGACCGGACAATGCGCCGCCCACCCTGCACAGCCCGCATCTGGTCACTATCTGACGTCGGACAAGTAGAATGAAATTCGAGACCGGTATGGAAAACAAGACCAGCGAACTGTGTGACGGCGGTGAATGCGAGAGCTGTCCGACCGACCCCAGCCTGCTGATCGAGTTCAAGCACGCGATCCACGCGCTCGGGGGCAAATGGAAGCTCGAGATACTGTTCACGCTGATGCATGGCGGCGTGCGGTTCGGCGCGCTGCGCCGCGCGCTGGTGCCGATCACCCAGCATATGCTGACCGCGCAGCTGCGCGAGCTCGAGCGCGACGGCCTAGTGGCGCGCAAGGTGCTCGCCGAGAAGCCGCTACAGGTTGCATACGAGCTGACGGATTCGGCCTGGAGCCTGACACCGGCGTTCCGCGAATTGCTGGTGTGGTCGAAGGCCTACGGCCCGCGCCGTCAGCCGGAGGCAAACGAGACGGCACTCGAGGCCGGACTGGCCTGAATGTCGTCTCGCCTTCGGAACGGTATGCGGTCAAGCCATGCCGAGCGCCCGCCGGATCGCGATCTCGACCGGCGAGTAGGCGCCATCGTCACGCGTGAGCCGATATGGCTCGCCGGGGCTGAGCGCGGGCTGCGCCATGAAGCGCGGCCGCTTGCCCCGATGAATCTGCGCGGCGTGCACCAGGAATGGATGGCACAGATAGACGGTGCCCGCCTCCCCCGTCGCCAGTGCGAGCTCGCAATCGGCGCCCATCTGCGCGAGGTTCATGCGCGCGCGTCCCGCCTCGCCCGCCGGCGCGAGGTAGCGCGCCATCGGAACATGCGAGCCGACCCTGATCCGGGTCGGCGCATCGTCCTCGCCGACATCGGAGAACAGGAACAACATCAACAGCGCGCGGCCGCGCGAGTTGACGTTGACCCTCCAAGCGGAGAAATCGCTCCGCTCGTTCGGATCGCAATCGTCGCCAGGAAAGCTGACGTCGACATGCCAGCCGGCATCGCCGGGATCATCCGGATGCGGAAACCGCACCGGGAAGGTCCCGATGTCGTGCCGCGGAGACCAGCGGCCGGGACCGGCGATCTGGTCGAAGGCGCGATGCAGCACCGGCGTATTGATCGCCAGCCGGAACGGTTCCTCGCCATAGCCGGGCAGCCGCACCACCGGGCGCGTCCAGGTCGCAGCATCGTGCTCGCTGCCCGGCAGGTCGCGCCACATGATGGCGCGGCCGGCTTCGGCGCGTTCGCGGGGAAAGGCGTTGTCGATCCTGACAAAGCCCTGTTCGATGAATTGCTCGATTTGCGCGCCGCTCAGCGCGCGCGCGTCGTCTCGATCGGTCATGATTGCCTCTCAAACTGTCGCCAGCCATCGATGGTCCGCACTGCGCGGAACCTGGCCGGTCCGTTCGGTTCACTGGAATCCCGCGAGCCTAACAGGGGGATGATCGGCGCTTCCCCGTGGAAGCGTGTTTCCTTGCGGAAACCGGATCAGCCCAGGAAGAAAACCGAGGCGATGTTGAGAATGCGTGTCATCATGGCGGCGCGAACCTACAACCGGTGCGCGCCGGAAGCAATCGGTGGTGGTCACCCGCCACTATTCGTCGCGATAGACCTTTTCGCGCTTCTCGTGGCGTTCCTGCGCCTCGACCGACAGCGTTGCGATCGGGCGGGCTTCGAGCCGCTTCAGCGAGATCGGGTCACCGGTCTCTTCGCAATAGCCGTAGGTGTTGTCTTCGATGCGCTGGAGCGCCGCGTCGATCTTGGAGATCAGCTTGCGCTGACGATCCCGGGCACGGAGTTCGATCGCGCGGTCGGTTTCCGAGGAAGCTCGGTCCGCGAGGTCGGGGTGATTGACATTCTCTTCCTGCAACGTCTGCAGCGTGAGCTTCGATTCGCGGAGGATCTCGTCCTTCCAGGCCAGCAGCTTGGCGCGGAAATATTCGCGCTGCCGCTCATTCATGAAAGGCTCTTTTTCAGTCGGCCGGTAGTTCTTCAGCTTTTCCAAAGGCAGCCATGTCCCTGTCTGACGGAGGGAACAAAACCCCTCCGCGCGGCGCCTTATATAGCCACGTCATGTGACAGACAATATCTGCCACCGCGAAAGGAGGGGTGCCCCCAAGGCCTTGCACAGGCAAACTTATCCGCCCTGCCCGGGGGCCGCCCCACCCCCTCAATAGCCGACCGTAAAGCGCTGCCGGATATGGGCCGGCCGCTCGATTTCGTCGGCGAGTGCGACTGCGAAATCCTCGAACGAGATCGAGCTTTTCCCGTCGGCCGCGGTGAGAAGCTGATCGGTGCCGAGGCGGAACTTGCCGGTCCGCTCGCCCGCCACGAACAGCGCCGAGGGCGACAAAAAGGTCCAGTTCAGCTGCTTTTCCTGGCGCAGCAGGTCGAGGAATTCGGCCCCTTTGGTCGCTTCGGCCTTGTACTGGGCCGGGAAGTTCGGGGTGGTCACCAGGCGGACGCCGGGCGCCACCTCGAGGCTGCCGGCACCGCCGACCACGAGATAGCGCCCGACCCCGGACACCTTGGCCGCCCCGATCAGCTTGACCGGGTCAGAGACCGAGAAGTGGACGGAACTGATCGCGGCATCATGGCCGGCCCACAGCGCCGCCAGTCCCGCCTGGTCGTTCACGTCGCCCTTCTTGGCCGTGACGTTCGGCAGCGCCGCGATCTTCTCCGGGTTGCGGGCGATGGCGGTGACGGCATGGCCGCGGCGGGCGAGTTCCGCGGTGAGGCGCGAGCCGGCCTGGCCGGACGCGCCGGCGATGGCGATCTTCATCTCAAGTCTCCGATTGATGGTTTCCAATGGTGACTAGATAGCGAAATGCATGTAGGTGTGAAGAAGGCACTCTTGTCTCACCTGATTACGCCGGAGTAACCCCGATGAAAGCCGCCAGCCTGAAGCCGGACGCCTATGCCGCCAATTGCCCGACGCGCCAGATCCTCGACCGGGTCGGCGACAAATGGGCGGTGCTGATCCTGCTGCTGCTGCGCAGCGAGCCGATGCGCTTCAACCAGCTTCGCCGCGCCATCGAGGGCATCTCGCAGAAGATGCTGTCACAGGTGCTGAAAAGCCTGGAGCGCGACGGGCTGCTGCGCCGCCGCGCGATCGCAACCGTTCCGGTCACCGTGGAGTATTCGATCACGCCGCTCGGGCTGACGCTCGCCGAAGCGGTCGATCCGCTACGGGATTGGGCCGAGCAGAATCTGAAGGAGGTGCTGGCCGCGCAACGCCGCTACGACACGCAGCGCAAGGCGCTGGCGGCCTGAAGGCACTGGCGGCCTGAGGCGCTCGGGGCTTGAGAGGAGTCGAGTTGATCGAGAGGAACCTAGTATTGCCCGGCCTTGGCGAGCTCGACTTCGACGCGCAGCTCGATCTCGCTCAGCACGGCATCGAGGCCGGGATCGCCGGAGGATTCCTTCAGGCTCGCGGCGGCATCGCGCAGCCGGTTCACGGTCGAGGAATCGCAATTGCCGGACAGCAGTCCGAGCTTGAGCGCGTCGAGCACGTCGAGTGCGCCCTTGCCGCGGGCCACCGAGCGCCTGCGGCGTTCGGTCGGGTCCTCGACACCTTGCAGCGCAAGCAGAGCATCGAGGCTGGCCGCGGCCTTCGGCGCGGTGGTGGATCGGACCTCTTCCTGGGCGGTGGTCGCATCCGGCAGCGCGAAGCCGCTTCCCGAAGTGCGCCGCGTCGAGCTGGTCGACGTGCCAAGCGTGGTGCCGTTCGGTCCGTAGATGCGCATCTGGATGATCCCGCAGGCCTGAATGGGCCGAGCATCGCCGTTTTATGGTTAACGACACGTAAACGACCCGGCAATTTCTGCAGCCCACACGGCAGTTTCGCGCCGCCTGGCCAACCCAAGCCAAATGGCGGCCCAACAATTTCGATAAATATATCAATACATTGCCCCGACGGAACGATGTGGCACGCAGCTCGCATGGTTAATGGCGGATCGCCGTCATGGGAGTGTCGCGCGATCCGCGCGTTGAAGTTCGAGGGGAGCATCGGGATGCCCGGCATCCGCATCGCAAATCTGGTCGGAGTGGTCTGCGCCGCGTTGCTGGCGCTGGCGGCCTCCGTCATGCCGGCGGCCGCGACGTCGCGGATCAAGGATCTCGCCAATATCGAGGGCGTGCGCCAGAACCAGTTGATCGGCTACGGCCTCGTGGTCGGTCTCAACGGCACCGGCGATACGCTCAACAACATCCCCTTCACCAAGCAATCGCTGCAAGCGATGCTCGAGCGCATGGGCGTCAATATTCGCGGCGCCACCATCCGCACCGGCAACGTCGCCGCCGTGATGGTCACCGGCAATCTGCCGGCGTTCGGCACCCAGGGCACGCGGATGGACGTCACCGTCTCCGCGCTCGGCGACGCCAAGAACCTGCAGGGCGGCACCCTGCTCGTCACCCCCCTGCTCGGCGCCGACGGCAATGTCTACGCGGTGGCACAGGGATCGGTTGCGGTCGCCGGCTTCGCGGCCGAAGGCGCCGCCGCCAGCGTGGTGCGCGGCGTGCCGACGGTCGGCCGGATCGCCAACGGCGCCATCATCGAGCGCGAGATCGAGTTCGCGCTCAATCGCCTGCCGAATGTGCGGCTCGCGCTGCGCAACGCCGACTTCACCACCGCGAAGCGGATCGCGGCCGCCGTCAACGACTATCTCGGCGTCAAAACTGCGGAGCCGATCGATCCATCCACCGTGCAGCTCTCGGTCCCGCCGGAGTTCAAGGGCAACGTCGTTGCCTTCCTGACCGAGATCGAGCAGTTGCAGGTCGATCCGGACCTCACCGCCAAGATTGTGATCGACGAGCGCTCCGGCATCATCGTGATGGGCCGCGACGTGCGCGTCGCCACCGTCGCGGTGGCCCAGGGCAACCTCACCGTCACGATCTCGGAAGCCCCGCAGGTCAGCCAGCCCAATCCGCTGTCGCGCGGCCGGACGGTCGTGACACCGCGCAGCAGCGTCGGCGTCAGCGAGGACGGCAAGAAATTCGCGCTCGTCAGAAACGGCGTCTCGCTGCAGCAGCTCGTCGACGGCCTCAACGGTCTCGGCATCGGACCGCGCGACCTGATCAGCATCCTGCAGGCGATCAAGGCCGCCGGCGCCATCGAAGCCGACATCGAGGTGATGTGATGGCGAGCCTGATCAACAGCACCACCGGCAGCATGCCGAACAAGGCCTTGATGCCAATGTTCAACGGCCGCCCCGATCCGGTGCTGCAGGACGCGATGAAGAAGGTGACGCCGCAGCAAATCACCAAGGCAAAAGCGACCGCGACCGATTTCGAATCGATGTTCCTGAACTCGATGTTCTCGCAGATGACCACCGGCCTGAAGGGCGAAGGCCCCTACGGCGACACGGTCGGCACCGGTCCGTGGCGCTCGATGCTGACAGACGAATATTCGAAGAACTTCGCCAAGTCCGGCGGCGTCGGCATTTCCAACGAAGTGTTCCGCTCGCTGATCCTGCAGCAGGCGGGCAAAAGCTAATTCCAAGAGCCATTCAAGGAGCAGCGCCATGAACCAGCGTCCACAGCACCGGCCAGCCTCCGCCCCCGCCGCGCGGCCCGCAACGTCGACGCCGCCCGACGTCGCGCGGCTCGCCAACGAGCTGACCGAGGTGATGACCGGGCTGCTCGCCGTCGTCGAGCAGGAAACCGAATTCGTCCGCGCCGGCAAGATCCGCGAGGGCATGCGGCTCGAGGCGCAGAAGTCGGAGCTGTCGCGGCGCTACATGCTGGCGGTCGAACACCTGAAATCGATGCAGAAGATGCTGGCGCAGACCGATCCCGAATTGCTGGCGACGCTGCGGCGGCATCACGAGACGTTCCGTGCCATGCTGCAGGTCAATCTGACCGTGCTCGCGACCGCGCATGCGGTCTCCGAAGGCATCGTGCGCGGCGTCAATGCCGAGGTGCAGCGCCGCAACATCCCGAACACCTACACCGCGAATGGCCAGCGCGCAGCGCCGGGCCCGCGCAACATGACGCCGATCGCGATCAGCCGCACGCTCTGAGGCGCGAGACGCCGACAATTTAGCTCAATTCGGCGCGGCGGCGGCAGCGCGCCGTTCAGCGTATTTTCTAACGCCCTATTGAGAGGTTCCCCGTAGAGTTGCGGATCGTGAGGGGTTGGGATTTGACTCAAGCAAACGAGTGCCTGTGCACTACGAGGCTGCCATGAGTACGGATTTCAACATCAAGCCGGTGGGGGCACCGGTCGCAGCGCCGATGATCACTCCCGTGAGCGATACGGCGCAGAAGGCGGTGAAGACCGAATTGCCCGCGAGCCAGAGCGTCACCGCTCCGGAGCCGAGCGTGCGCGTCACGATCGACCCCAATGCCGTCAATGCATCGCTCTCGAACCAGGCGCCGTCGGTCACCGACCAGGTCATCATCGACCGCGACGCGCGCGCTGTGGTCTACCAGGTGGTCGACAATCGCACCAACCTGGTGGTGAGGCAGTTTCCGGAAGAAGCCGTGTTGCGCCGCCGCGCCTATTTCCACATGCTCGATCTCAGCAAGGACGCGCCGGCGCGGGCGCGTGCGACCGACCGACGCGCCTAGGCGCCGGCGAACCTATTCTCAGGTCTTCTGCGTGGCGTAAGCCTTGTCGAGATAGGTCGATCCGGTCGCGGGATCGGTGACGACATTGGCGATCAGCGCCGTTCCGTCCTTCACCAGCGCAAACTTGGTATCGCCGAACCGGAACGAGCCGTCCTTGATCAGGACGTCCTGATACTTGCTGACACCGTCGCTCTGGTAGTGGACCTTGGCGCGGAAGCCATTGACGTTCGACACTGTGAGATTGAACGACTTGTTGTTGGCGTATTTTCCGGTCCAGCTGCCTTCGTAGCGCTTCGGGTCGACAGCCACATAGGGCGTCTTGGACGGCGCCGCGGTCAGTACCGCGGCCTTGTAATTGGCCGACAGGATGCTCATCAGATCGGCCATGCCTGGCGCTCCGTCCCGAACCGTCGATCAGCTGCGGCCCGAAAGACCGGCGGCCAGATTGCAGTTGATATCGATCAGCGACTTGAGCTTCGCCGGATCCGGATCGAGCTGGATGTCGAAGGTCTGCTTCATGACGAACACGCCGATGTTCGCGATGTTCTGACGCACCTCGAGCGGCTGCGGATTGTCGTCGCCCTGCGCGGCGCTGAGGAAGATCGACCACAGACGGCGGTTGAAGAGCAGCGCGTGATCGAGCGCCTTGTCGGGACCGTTCCAGTTGGCCTGGACTTCCTGCAGCTGGCGGGCCGCCTTCAGGAGCGCCTGCGCCTCGATTTCACGTGGGGACGCCGTCGTCGTGGACGTACGGGCGTAGGCCTGGGCTGCATTCGACATTAATGACCTCGATGGGGTGCGGTTTTCTCGAGCCGCGGAGACGCAATTCTAGCGCCCGATATTTATGCATCTGGCGCCTTTAAATATGGTTAGCAGGCCTTGCGAAATACGGCGTTCCGGCGACATGGACAGCGACCGTAATATCCCGGAGACAAACAAAAACGGCGGGGTTTCCCCCGCCGCTGCTGGACTGCTTGTCGTCACGCTTAGCGGAGCAGCTGCAGCACACTCTGCTGCGACTGGTTGGCGAGCGCGAGCGCGGAGACTGCGATCGACTGGCGGGTCGACAGCGCCTGGCTGTTGGCCGCTTCCTCGTTGGTATCGGCCAGCGTCAGATTGGACGAACCGGTCTGCAACACGTTGATCAGGTTCTTGGAGAAATCCTGACGAATCTGCACGATCGACAGGTTCGAACCCAGCGTCGAGGCTTCGCTGCGCAGCGAGGAGCTCGCCGAGCTCAACGACGTCAGCACCTTGTTGGCCGAGACGTTGTCGAGGAAGTCAGTGCCCGCTGTCAGCGTATTCAGGCCAAGGCCGGCGGCGTTGAAGGTGACGCCGCTGATGTTGAGCGTCGACTTGCCGGTCTCGTTGAAGGTCAGCTTCAGGCTGTCGCCGCTCAACAGGTTGACGCCGTTGAAGGAGGAATCCTGCGCGGTCGTCGTGATCTGCTGGATTACCGCGTTGTACTGGCTGACCAGGTTGGCGCGGGTGGTTTGCGAGGTCGGATCGGCGACCGCGGCGTTGACGGTGCCGACGGTAGCGGTGGCGGCGGTGATGTCGACGCCCTCGCCGGTCGGCGCGGTGCCGGAGCTGGTGATGGTCTGGCTCGCCGCATCGTTGGTCGAGGTGAAGGTCAGCGTGTCAGCCGTCGAAGACAGCGAGGCCGTGACCGCAACGCCGTTCGATGCCAGCACGCTGTTCAGCTGGTCGAGCGTCTTGACGGTGGCGGTGCCGCTGCCGGTCGAGAACGACGAACCGATCGTCACCGCCAGGCTGCCGCTCGCGGTCTTGAAGGTCAGCACGGCGCCGCCGAGCTTGCCGGCGTTGAGATCGCTCGCGACCGTGGTGCCGGTGCCGGCACCGGTGCCGGTGACGTCGACATTGGCCTTGGTCGAATAGCCGGTCGGGCTCTGCAGCACCTGGTTGGCGATCGACTTCGCGGTGTCGACCAGCTTCTGCAGCGAGGTGATGCCGGTGTTGGCAGCCTGCAGCACCTGCACGCCGTTGCCGATGCTGTCGAGCAGATTGTTGATGTCGCTGGCGCGGTTGTCGAGCGACTGCGCGGTGAAGAAGTTGGTCGGGTTGTCGAGGGCCGTGTTGACCTTCTTGCCGGTGGCAAGGCGGTTCTGCGTGGTGGAGAGCAGGTCGGCGGTGGACTGGAGGGAGAGGAGGTTCTGACGAACGGAGGAGGAGAGAATGATACCGGACATTTTCATACCTTTCTGGTGTGAAACTGAGGAAAAAGCCGCGCTGTCCTTTCTGACCGGGCGGACGGCCGATCCTGCGTTGGAGCCCGCGAAGGAAACAGAAATCTCCGGCACGGCATTTGAGTCAAATGCCGAAGAATAAAATTGTCCCCATTGAGCGAGGTTCGCCGCGAAAACGACTGATGCGATTGCCGATTTCGGCCGCATGCCGATCCCTGCGCCCGCCCCTTGTTCACCAAGCATTAACCATCATGGGAAAGGATCGCCGTCGCATCGGCCCCGGTCCGCGACGGCGGCTGCTAAGCCGTGCCGAACATGTTCCGCTAGCTGCGACATCGCGCGACTGCCGGCAAAGGAGAACGGTCATGGCCCTGAAGGTCGAACTCAAGCCGAACGAGCGCATCATCGTCGGCAATTGCGTGATCACCAACACCGACCAGCGCGCCCGCCTGCTGATCGATGGCGACCGCATCCCGATCCTGCGTGAGAAGGATATCTTGACGCCCGAGACTGCGGACACCCCGGCGAAGCTGATCTATCTCGCCGTACAGCTAATGTATCTGTCGCCCGACCCGATGGCGCACCACCCGACCTATTTCAGCCTGGTGCGCGACATCATCACCGCGATGCCGAGCGCCTGGCCGTTCATCGAAAGCGTCAACAACTTCATCCTCAACGGCGACCTCTATCACGCGCTGAAAGAATCCAAGAAGCTGATCGCGCACGAGGAGAAGCTGCTGGAATCCGTGCGCGGCCAGCAGCAGGCCAGTCAGGACGACACCCGCAAGAGTGCGTAAACAGTCCCCTCCCCGGAAACGAAAAGGCCTCCGCGAGGAGGCCTTTTTGCTGGCTGGAGATGGACGGCGCGTGATCAGCCGATCGGCAGATATTTCAACAGCGTGGTCTGATACAGCATCGACGTGGTCTGGTACGACGCCTGCAGACTGGTCTGCAGCGCCAGGATCTTGGTCGCGACCTCGTCCTGATTGACGCCCTCGACCGAGTCCAGCATCGTCTCCGCCATGCCCTTGAGCTGGGTCTGGCGATCGGTGGCGGCCTTGGTGGCGGTCTGCGCACCGGCGAACTCGGCCTGCACGTCCTGGATCTGCTGCTGGCCGTTCTGCGGCGCCAGGTTGGCGTTGACGCGCTCAGCCAGCGCCGTCACCTGCGCGCTCGCATTCGGATTGCCGGCATTGGTGGTGACCGCGGCATACACCGCGACGTTCTGCAGCAGATAGCGGAACGCCTGCTCGTTGGCGCGTGCGCCATATTGCACGGTGATCGATTGATCGACTTGCGCGACCGCGGTGCCGCGCGCCGATCCCGGGCCGTTCTCGCCGGTGTACCAGTAGACGGTGTTGCCGGGCGTACCCGCGATCAGGCTGGTGGCGGTGTCGAACGGCGGTCCCCCGACCCTCAGCGGCGCCGGGGCCGCGGTGGTGTTGTTGGCGATGCCGAGCGCGCCGAGGGCCGCGGTATTCGAACTCGAGATCGAGAGGCTCTCGCCGTCGGCGCCGTGCAGGGTGATCACGCCATTGCTGATGGTCGACGGGTTCTTGGTGCCGCTGATCTGGTCGATCTTCGCCATCAGCGTCTGCACGCTGTCGGTGATGTTGACCTGGTTGCCGGTGGCGCCCGAAGCCACGAAGGTGATCGGGGTGCCGTTCACGGTGATGGTGTCGCCGGCCACAAAACTCGTCGACAGCGAGTCGGTGCCTGCGGCACCCGAAAGCGCCGTGGCGCCCGAGATCGGCGCCGGCGGCGTGTTCTGGTTGTTGACGGCGGCGCCCGAAACGGTCGCGACCGGATTGAAGAAGTTGTTGGACGCCGCCACCGCGGAGGCTGCGACCAGCGACGTGTCGCTCAACGTCTTGATCGAGGACGTCAGCGTCGACTGCAGGTTGGCCGTCGTCGCCGCGGTGTCGGCGCCGATCAGGAACGAGCCGGCCGGCGGCGGGTTCGTCGTCGTCGCCGTCAGCTCGATCGCATCCGTGGTGCCGTCGGGCAGCGTGAAGTTGAACTTGATCTGGTCGCCATCCTTCGGATTGACGGCGCCGAGATCGACCGAGGTGGATTTCGGCGTGCCGGTCGGCTGCGTCACGGTGGCGCCGGTCAATGACGATTGCACCGACAGGAGCTTCAGGCCGAACGGCGAGCCATCCTCGGCAACGCTGGTCACCGTCGTGGTCGCCGGCGGCGACGAGACGCTCAGGCGCCCCATCATGTTGGCGCCCTGATCGGCCTGCTTGCGCTCATTGATGAGCTGCGTGAGGCCGGCCTGGGTCGCCGTGCCCTTCAGCATCGTGTCGGCAGGGACCGTGGCCGGCGTATCCATCGCGCGGCCGGAGAACAAATACCGGTCGCCGGACTGGCTGTTCAGCATCGCGACCGCGTTGGCGAAGGCGGCCTGCGCGGTGATCTGGCCCGAGGTTTGGCCATTGTTGTTAAGCGTCAGCGTCGCCGTCGTCGCCGCGTTTTTCACCTGGGTGCCGACATCGGACAGCCCCTGTAAACTGAGGTTGGCGACATTCAGACGCGTGTTGAGATTGGTGGCAGTGTCGGAGAATGCGTTGATGCTGCTGATCTGGGCGCGCAGGCTGAGCGCAAAACCGCGATCAAGCCCCTGCCCCGCATAGGCCGTCGAGACCTTGCCGGTCGCGAGCTGCGTCGTCAGGTCGTTGAGCTGACTGCGCAGGTTGAGGATCGTAGTGCCGATATAGGATGTTCTGCCGCTTACGCCGTCGATCGACATGTTACCCTCACGTGAGCTGCAGCAGCGCGTCGTACATCTGCTTGATCGACGACATCACGCGCGCATTGGCCGAATAGGCGTTCTGCAGCGAGAGCAGATGCGCCATCTCCTCGTCCATGTTGACGCCGGAGGTCGAGTCCATCTTGGACTGCAGCGTATTCAGCACGACATCCTGACCGTCAGCCAATTGCTTGGCGGCCGTCGCCGATTCGCCCTGCTGGCTGATGAACTGCTTGGCAAAGTTCAGCAGCGTGCCGGTGAACGGCGCGCCCGACGTGCCGAGGCCGGTCTGCGGCGAATAGCTGTACGATGCATTCGACAGCTGGTTCAGGATGAGGTTGGCGCGCGTGGTGTCGCCCGCCGGGGTCTGCGGATTGGTCGAGTACACGACCATGCGCGAGGGATCGCCGACCAGCGCGGTGTTGACGCTGATGCGCGCGGCAAGGCCGGTCGACTGGGTGCCGTTCGCGGTGATCGCGCCGGTATAGAGCCCGCCATTGTCGGTGAACAGCGGAAGCTGCGGATCGCCCGACGTCAGCGATGTGACCGTTGTCGTGACCGAGGCCGCGGTCACGTCGGCCTTGTTGGCGGCGCCGTCGTCGAGCACGCGCAGGGTCGAGCCGGACGGATTGGAGAATTGCAGGCCGGTTCCGCCGAGCGCGCCGTTGAGCTGTGCCAGCACCGAGCTCATGCCGCCGGAGAAATCGACGCCCAGCACCTCGTCGTTCGGATCGACGGTCGCGGCATTGCTGAGCGGCAGCACGCTCGGATCGTTGACGCGGATGATCGACAGATTGTGCGTCAGCCCGGTGGTGTTGTCCTTGTAGGAGACATGGATGGTGTTGCCGTTCTGCAGCCCTGAAAGATCGAGGTCGAAGCCGGACTGCGCCCCCGCCGTTGCCGCCGTCCCCGCGGTGGTCTTGTCCGACAATGCGCTCGACATCGCGGCGGCGAACTGGTCGATCTGCGTCTGGGCCTGCGCCAGCGTGTTGTCGCGCAGCTCGAGATAGGCCGCGATCTTGCCGGAGCGGATCGAGTTGGTCGACACCATGTCGTAGGTGCCGCCATGCGGGAACGTGATGGTGATGGTGCCGACGGTGCTCTTGGTCGGGTCGGTGTTGTACAGCGTGTTGGGCGTCATCGTGCCCTGGGCATTGAAGCTGAGCGTCGCCGCCTCGGTGCCGACCAGCTGAACGCCGGAATTGGTGAACACGGACACCTGGTTCTGGCCGTTGGTGACGGTGCGGATGTCCATCAGCTGCGAAAGCTGCGTGACGTAGCGATCGCGCTGATCGAGCAACGCCGCGGTCGACGCGTCGGTCGTGCCGCTATTGGCCGCCAGCTGGACATTGAGGCGCGCGATCTGCTGCATCGCATTGTTTGCGGTGTTGATGGAGTCGCTGATGCCGGCCTCGGCATTGGCGCGCAGCGTCTGGATGCCCTGCGAGGTCGCGTTGAGCTGCTGCGCCATCGATTGCGCGGCGTTGACGACGCCGATGCGCGCCGACTGCGAGTCCGGGCTGGTCGACAGCCCCTGCAGCGCGGTCAGGAATTTGTTGTAGGCGTCCTCGATGGTGCCGGTGGTGTCGGGATTGCCGTACACGCCCTGCAAGTTGGCCAGGAATTGCGAGCGGACGTCGGCATAGGCGGCGCCCGACGTCTCGGTGCGAAGCTGGGTCTGCAGGAATTCGTCGAGCTGGCGGTTGACGCCGGTGATCAGGACGCTCGAGCCGAACTGGCCGGTGGTCCCGGTGGTCTGGTTCAGCGTCTTCCTGACGTAGCCGGGCGTCTCCGCGTTGGCGACGTTCGACGACACGAGCGAGAGCGAGGCCTGCGTGGCGCGCAGGCCGGACATCGCGGTGGAAAGGGCTTGGCTCAAACCCATGCTGTGTACTCGCCTTTACTGCTTCACGCGTGCATCAATGATGCGATCAGCGCACCACGTTCAGGAGATCCTGCACCATCGAATTGGTCGTCGTGATCACCTTGGTGTTGGCCGAATAGGCCTGCTGGGTCACGATCAGCTTGGTGAACTCGTCGGCAATGTCGGTGTTCGAGCTCTCGAGCGACGAGCCGACGATGGTGCCGGCCTTGCCGAACAACGCCGCGCCGGATTCGTCGGTCGCCTCGAACGCACCGCCGTCGATGCGCTTGAGGAAGTTGGTGCCGTTGAAGGTCGCCACCGAGATTTCGGCGAGGTCGATGTTGCGGCCGTTGGTGTAGTTGCCGACGATGCGGCCGTTGGTCGAGACGCTGACCGATTGCAGCTGACCGGCGGGGAAGCCGTCCTGCTGAATCTGGTTGACCTGGACGTTGCCGTTGGCGTCGGCGAACTGGGTCACGCCGCCGGAGCCGAAATTGATCACGGGGCTGCCGAGCGACACGCCGTTGACGACGGCGTTGTTGAGCGCGACCGAGGAGATCGCCGGCGACATCTGGCCGTTCGAGGCGAAGGTGAAGTTGACGTTGACGTTCTGCCAGGCGACCTGCGTGCCGGTTGCATTGGGATTGACCTGGTAGAACAGGTTCCAGGTATCGGTATGTCCAGAGCCCAGTGACGAGCTGTCGGTCTTGGCCCAGCGGAATTGCAGATTCACCGGCGCACCCGACACGTCGTAGGCGGTAACGGCGCCGCCCGACACGGATTCGTTCAGGAAGGTCGAGTTGTCGTTGCCGACGACCTGGCCAGTGCCGACCGTGCCGCCGCCGCCGCGGGTCGCAACCGCCGAGCCGGTGAAGCCGAGCGCCGAGAAGGCGGTCGAGTTCGAGCTCGTCACGTTGAGGTCCGCCGAGGTGCCGGAGTGCAGGGTGATGGCACCGTTGGTCGCGATCGTCGACGGTGTTGCGGTGCCGGTGATGGAGTCGATCTTGGAAAGCAGCGTCCCGATGCTGTCGGTGATGTTGAGCTGGTTGCCCGTAGCGCCCGAGGCCACGAAGGTCAGCACGGTGCCGTTGACCGTGATGGTGTCGCCGGCGACGAAGTTGGAGGAGATCGAGTCGCTGCCGGCGGTACCGTTCAGCTTGGTGGCGGCGGTATTGGCCACCGACGGCGTCGCCTTGTTGTTTTGTGCCGTGCCGGTGACGGAGGAATCGGTATACGGCGCGGCCGGCGTGCCCAGCACCAACGGGTTATTCCCGGCACTGAACGCGCCCGGCCGGATCAGCTCCGAGCCGGGAACCGACGTGTCGTGCGAGGTGGTCAGCGGATAGGATGCGAGGTTGGCGCGATAGTCGATCTTGGTGGTCTGCTGCGCCGGCAGGAAGTCGTTCTTGAAGCGCAACACCTGCGGCGAGGAGCCGGAGGGGTTGCCAGTGGTCGGGTCGATCGGCACGCCCTCGAGGTAATAGCCGGCGCCGTTGACCAGATAGCCGTCCTTGTTGAGCTGGAAGTCGCCGCGGCGGGTATAGCGGTCGACGCCGTCGAACACCGGCGAGCCGTCGGTGAAGCTGCCGGGCTTCTGCACCGCGAAGAAGCCGTTGCCGTTGATCGCCATGAAGGTCGCGACCGACGCCGACTGCACATCGCCCTGCACCGAGTTGGTCGAGCGCGACTGCGCCGTGACACCGCCGGCGAGCTGCGCGGTCAGCGCGGTCTGCGGGACGAGATCGAGAAAGGAGGTATCGATGCGCTTAAAGGCCGTGGTCTGCGAGTTGGCTATGTTGCCGGAGATGTTCTCGAGTGCGTACGACCCTGCGCGCAAGCCACCGACCGCGGTCGTCAGTGCGCCGAAGATACCCATGACATGTTCTCCAATTCTAATCCCGGCGGCTGGCAATCAGCAGGTGGCCGCATCGGCGGAGCACGTCGCAAGGGTCGTGCCAGGAAACGAATCGTAACAAAATCATGCGCTTGAAAAAAAAGCCCCGGCCGTTTAACCGGGGCACAATTGCCGGGCCGGCAACAATTGCCGGGAGGGCGCGCGGTCCTGACAGCGCCCCTTGGCTCAAAATCGAGGTGCTCGTCAGGTCGCCGACGGCGCGGCCGGATGAAACACCAGCGCAAAGCCGTCCATGCAGTAGCGCAGTCCGGTCGGCTTCGGGCCGTCGTCGAACACATGGCCGAGATGGCCACCGCAACGGCGGCAATGCACCTCGGTGCGTACCATGCCGAAGGTGCGGTCGGACGTGGTGCCGACCGCATTGTCCAGCGGCTTCCAGAAGCTCGGCCAGCCGGTGCCGCTCTCATATTTAGTCTCGGACGAGAACAACGGCAGGTCGCAGCCGGCACAGGCGAAGGTGCCCTTGCGGTGTTCCTTGAGCAGCGGGCTCGATCCCGGCCGCTCGGTGCCCTGGTTGCGCAGGATCTCGTATTGCTGCGGGGTGAGTTGCGCACGCCATTCGGCGTCGGTCTTCTCGATCTCGAATTTCTCGGCGGCGTTCTTCTCGGAAGCCTTGGCCGGCGAGGTGCGCAGCCAGCGGAAGGCGGCGAAGCCGAGCAGGCTGGCGACGGAAGCAAGCAGGATGCGGCGATCGATCATCAATCATCTCCGATGCGGGCGGCCAAGTCAGGCGGCCAAGTCAGGCCGAAGGGGCTCGCCAACAAATACGAACCCCGCTGCTGGACGTTACATCCGCCCGTCGGTGATCCGCTCACTTTCTTGCGAGGCGCGAGGATACCGCGGCTCAGCGTCCTCGGCCGGCCGGGGCACAGGCGGGGCCGGCGGCCGCATGGCGGCCCCCGGCGGGCGACGGGGCGCCGGTCCCCGGGTTCCGGCCTTCAGATTGGCCTCGGCGAGCCGCGCTTCGCGGGCCTGCTCCCTGGCGCGAGCGCCCTCGCGGTAGCGCGCCAGAACGCCCGCCGCGGAGGAAGCGCCCCTCGCCCACAGGCTGACGAAATGACCGGCGACGCGGCCGGTGGCGCCGCCGGCCCAGACCAGCTCGAACGGCGAAAACAGCCGCCAGCGGTCGTCGCCCCACAGGATGCTGCGTGCGATCAACTGCCCCGCGAGCGCCGAGGTGCTGAGCCCCTGCCGGCCGAAGCCGCTCGCCACCCACAGGCCCCGGCGCAACTGCCCGATCTGCGGCATGCCATGCACGGTGACGCCGACCGCGCCGCCGAACACATCGGCGACCGGAACCTTGCCGAGCTGCGGAAATACCGTGGCGATGCGGCGCTGCACCGCCGCGCCGAGCCGCTGCGGCCGCGCGTTCCAGGTGGTTTCGGGACTGGCCCACAACAGGCGGTCGCCGTCGACGACGCGGAAATGGTCGATGCCGTCGCTGTCGAGGACCGAGCCGGAAAAGGCGATGGTCTCGGCCAGCCGCTCACCGAGCGGCTCGGTCAATGCCGCGTAGCGCCACACCGGCAGCAGCGTATCGGACAAGCGCTTCAGCGGCGAACCGAGATGGACATTGCCGGCGAGGACAATGTGGTTGGCGCGCAGCCGCGCCGTCGGCGTCACGATGCGTTTGCGGATGCCCGAGAAATCGATGCTGACGACCGGCGTCTCCTCGAAGATCCGCACGCCTGCCCGCACGGCCAGCGCGGCGAGCCCGTGCACATATTTGCGGCCGTCGATCTGCAACGCCTTCGGGTAATAGATGCCGTGGAAGTAACGGCCGGTCCTGAGCACGCTGCGCACGCGATCGACCTGCCAGCCTTCGACCTCGGTCGCAAAATCCTCGCCCAGCATCTGCAGGCGGCTGATCAGCGCCTCGCCGACATCGACATTGGAGACTTCCAGCGCGCCGTCGCTCGCCTTGATGCCGGGGATCAGATCCTCGGTGGCGGTGGCGCGGACATAGTCGGCGCCCTCCTTCGACAGCGCCCACAATTCGCGGGCATCGTCGAGGCCGACACGCTCGATCACATCCGATATCGGCAGCCCGTAGCCGGGCATCACGGTTCCGAGATGGTGACCGGAGGCATTCCAGCCGATCTGGCGGCCCTCGAGCACGGCGACGCTGGCACCGAGCCGCGCCGCCTCGCGGGCCACGGTCAGGCCGGCCAGCCCCGCCCCGACCACGCAAATGTCGACGTCGAGGTCGAACGCCAGGCGGTCGCGGAACGCCGAAGCCGCCTCGTCGGGGCCGTCCGCCGCACTTGTGGAAGTCTCGCTCATGGCGTTTTCTTACGAACCGCCGCGGCGCTTGTCACCTTGTCCAGGGCATGAGCCTGTAGAATTAGTTCGACCAGACCGAATCGAGAATGGAAGTTCATGCGCCGTTTGCTGCTGCTGCGTCACGCCAAGACCGAAACCGACGCGCCGTCGGGGCAGGACCAGGACCGCCGCCTCGACGAGCGCGGCCACCGCGATGCGGCGGAGATCGGCGGCTGGATCGCCCGCCATCCGCCCCTGCCCAATCTGGCACTGGTGTCGCCGGCGGTCCGCGCCACGCAGACCTGGGAGATCGTGCGCGAGGCGTTGAAGGGCGCGGGACCTGCGCCGAAAGTCGAATTCGTGCCGGACCTCTACGGCGCCGATCCGGGGCAACTGCTGACCGCGATCCGGATGGCGTCCGTTACCGATCCGAAGCGGCTGCTGCTGATCGGCCATAACCCCGGGATGCACGAGCTCGCCTTGACGCTGACCGGCAGCGGCGACGAGGCCGCCAAGCGCGCGCTCGCCGACAATCTTCCGACCTCGGGGCTTGCCGTGTTCGAGTTCGCGATCGACGACTGGAACGAGGTCTCGTTCCGGCGCGGCAAGCTCGTGCTGTTCGTCAGTCCGAAACTGTTGAAGCAGGCCTCGCGCAACTGACGCGAGCGGACACCGCGGTTGCGCCATGCTATATTGAGCTCCGCGCGACAGGGGGACCGGTTCGCGTCGACACAACGAAGAAGAAGGCGCGCGTCCCGCACAGGGACCAAACGGCTCCAGACCAATCGCGGACAGGAGGCGCAGATGTACAAGTCCATTCTCGTGCCGATCGACCTCGCCGATACCGATCTGGCGAAGCCGGCGATCGCAACCGCTGCAACATTGTCGCAAACCTGGGACGGGGCGGTGCGTCTGCTCAACGTGTTGCCGATGACGCCGGTGATGCTCGCCGAATATGTGCCGGCGGATTTCGACAGCCAGCAGCGTGAAACATCGGAAGAAGCGCTCGCCATCGTCGCGCGGGAATCCGGCATCGCGCCCGGGCGCATCTCCGGCGTGGTCCGCCAGGGCGGCATCTATCACGAGATCCTCGAAGAAGCCGCATCGATGAAGGCCGACCTGATCGTGATGACCTCGCACCGGCCGGCGATGCGCACCTACTTCCTCGGCTCGAATGCCGGGCACGTGGTGCGCTATGCCAAATGCTCGGTGCTGGTTGTGCGGCACTAAGGGGGATGGGCCATGGGGCCGCCGCTAGCGGCTCTGCCCAAATATCGAAGAACAACCCCATGCAAAGGAGCCGGTCGCGACGGGCTTCGATCAGGCGGCTTGACACGTCGGGCAACTCAGGGATATTATTCTAATATTCCGAAATCGCGCACCCTTCGCCCCACACATACGCAGGCGGGAGAGGAAATGCGCCTAGCGCTGTTGTGGGCTGTGCTTGAAGACGCGAGCGGCGTCGTGCGGAAACTAATCGCCATCCGATTGTAGGCATTCGTCAGGCCAATCGCGATTGTCAGGTCAGCGAGCTGCTTCTCGTTGAAAACAGCCGAAGCCGCTTCAAATGCCTCGTCCGAAACACCTCGGTCTCCAAGGCGAGTCACGGCCTCTGCCCAGGACTGCCGCCCTCGCGCCAGGCAGCTACGAGAACGAGGTGTTCGACAGATAGTCCGGCCTTGAGAAAGTCCTGCGAATGAAAGTCGATGCAGAAGGCACATCCGTTGATCTGGGACACGCGGAGACACGCTAGGTTGACAAGCTGTGCGGGCAGTCCCGACTGATAAACGTATGCGTGTACGGCGCCGAGCGCCTTCGCTCCAGCCGGCGAGGCTGCGTTGTAATCCATCCGCTGCGACATTGTCGAATTCCTTCAGTTAGCCTGTTTCTGTTGCCGTTTATGCCGGCGCCTTCTTCAGGAACGAAGGCGCCGGTTGGTTTAAGAGCAAGCTGTCAATAGTCCCAGTTGACCGGCATACAGCGAAACACGTCGCCGTCGACCTTCACATGACAGATGGACGGAAACGACAGGTGGGTGGCCAGCAGCATCTCGCCGCTCTCCGCCATCTCCCGCAACAGACGGACCCGGACGCGGGCCGCCTCCATGGGGTCGTGTTCGAAACCATTGTGCAGATCGGGGTGGTCGAATCCGACCTGGAACACGGCATCGCCGGCGAACGTCAGCCGCTCTCCGCCGGAGTTGAGCCGGACCACACAGTGGCCGGGGGTGTGGCCACCGGTGCGCTGGGCGACTACGCCGGGCGCGATTTGGACCCGGTCCTCGAATGTCCGCAGATAACTGCGGTATTCGCGCAGGAACTCCTGCGCAGTCGATTCAAGCACCTCCGGGAAACCCTCCGGCATGGAGACAAGGGAGAAATCGGGCTTCGCCCAGAACTTGGCCTCGGCCGCGGCCACGTGGATCCGCAGGTCCGGACGAAGCTGCTCCTTTACCCCATCGACGAGCAGCCCGCCGACGTGGTCCATGTGCAAGTGGGTCAGCACCACGTCGGTGAGGTCCGCAAGATCGATGCCGGCGGCCTCCAGTCGATGGGTCAACTGTCCGGCCTTAGGCAGGTTCGAGTTCACTCCCGCCCCGGAGTCGATCAGGATGGTTCGGCCGCCGCTCCGCACCACGACCACGTTCAGCGGCCAATCGAGCATTTCCGGCGGCAGCATCAGCTGGTCGATCACGGACTGCCGGGCTGCCGGGTCGGCGGTAGCGACCAACACATCGGTTGGCAGATGCAGCACTCCGTCGCTGATCACCAGCACGTCAATCTCGCCGACCTTCACCGCGTACCGCGACGGAACCAACTCGTCGTGCCTCGGTCTGAAGGGTTGTGGGGTGTGGTCCAAGCTCATGTTTGTCTCCTGTTTCACTTGTTGAGGATTCCTGGACAGTTCTCGGTCGAGCGGCCTGCGCTTTGCGAAGTGCGGCCCGTTCCGCGTGAAGGCTTAGAGGAAGCCGGTCACATCGGTCACACGCTCGGGATCGGCAGAGGCCAGCGCAGCGGCGCGCTGAGCCTTGGGCGGATAGATCCAGACGGTGTTGATCTCCTGCTTGGTCTTCTTGGCGACGTCGCCGACCATCGCCACCTTGCGTTCCCAGCCGGTCGTGAACAGCGCGCCGGCTTCGCCGAGGTCGAGGCAAGTGACGTAACCCTTCTGGTGGTAATGTTTGGTCGGAACGCCCAGCAGCTCGGCGGCGGCGTTGTTGCCTGCGAAGGCGCCCATTCGCGTGGCGTGCTGGCACGACATCAGCGCATAGTTGCCGTCATTGTCGCAGGCAGCGCGTGCGGCGTCGCCGGTGGCGAAGACGCCGTCCACTCCCGGTACGCGCAGATCGCGATCAACCAGCAGCCGGCCGAAATTATCGCGTTCGGAGGGAATCTGCTGGGTCAAGGGCGCGGCGCGAATGCCGGCGGCCCAGACCACGGTCTCGGTTTCGATGTGTTCCCCGCTGCAGAGCGTGATGCCGGATTCATCGAGCGAGGCGACGCCGGCGCCGGGCCGGGTCTCGACGCCGAGCTTGCGCAGCGCGTCTTCGATGACGGCGCGGGCGCCTTCGCCCATGTCGGGGGCGATAGCCTTGTTGCGGTCGACGATGATGACGCGCGGCGTCGCCTTCTTGCCGAAGATCTCGCGCAGCCGCCCCGGCATTTCGGTTGCCACCTCGATGCCGGTGAAGCCGCCGCCGGCGACGACGACGGTGTCGCGGCCGTTCACGGCAGGTCGGTCGGGGAGGCCGTGCAGATGCTTGTCGAGCACTATCGCGTCCTCGAGCGAGTCGACGGCAAAGCCATGCTCGGCGAGGCCCGGAATATTCGGACGGAACAGTTTGCTGCCGGTGGCCACGACCAGGCGGTCGTAAGACAGCGCCTTCCGCGTTCCCTTGCCTGTTGCGATTTGCACCGTCCGGGACTTGGTGTCGATCGTTTCGGCGCTGCCTTGCACGTAGTTGACGTCAACGGCGTTGAGGACATCGAGCAGAGGCGCTGTCAAGGTCTCCGGCTTCGGCTCGTAAAGCCGCGGTCGGACGACGAGCATCGGCTCCGGCGCAACCAGCGCGATCTCGAGCTCTTCTGGCGAGACGCCCTGGACATCGCGCAGGCGTGCGGCGGAGAGCGCGGCATACATGCCGGCGAAGCCGGCGCCGATGATGACTAGTCTCATGTGTTTTCTCCTTGGTTTGGGCTTCCAAAAGTCCGCGCGCTACCACCGCCGCCCTTCATCAAGGGTGGCGATCGACGACGACGCGAAGGCGTGAAACGAAGGCGTCAGCTCGCTAGGGCGCGAGGCACTCTGGCGGTGAGCGCGTTGACATCGATGACTTCAACGACGGGCCTTGTCGAAGAACAATCGGCTGAGCCGAACCCAGGCCCCAGTCCTGGTAGGGGAGCGAAGCGCGATCCCTGGTCATGATGGAGATCGCCGGAAAGGTCCTCTGCACGGACTGCACCGGGATTTCCACCTCCTCGCCCGCTGCGGAGGTAAAGCGGACGGCCAGCGAAAGTCCGTATACGATTGCAGTAGCAAGGCCGCGTCGTCGCGATGTGATTGCAAGCCGGTTGACGAAGGTTTTCCAGATCATCGTCGATCTCCGTCGCCGTTGGTGGGCACTGTGATCGTCTAGCCGATCGCACGTACGACCTCCCCAGAGGGATTGCCGTACCTGTCGAGCGATTGCTGCTAATGAATTCTTTTGCGCCGGTCGCTCGGCACGGGGTCAAAACCCAGCCAGGGCTGATGCTTGGCGCGCCATTTCGGGCCAGGGCCACGCATGTAGTGCAGCTCGGGCCGGTAGCTGTCGCGCACGTCCATAACCAGGTTGTAAACGACGCCGGCGAAGTCGGAGATTATTTCAACCGTCTTGCTGGTAAGATCAGACATTGCGGACCAGCGCGAGAAATTTGGTGCGATTGCACGGGAACCGACGATGCTCTTGCGGATCATCTTTTTCTCCATCCGGTTGGATGTGGGCACCGTGATGATCTACCGGATCGGAGCTGCAGCTGCGCCAGAGCGATTGCCGTACCTGTAGAGCGATTGCTGCCAACTCATGCACCTGCGGCAATCGCTCGCGGCTGGCCAATCACCTTCCGAACGCGGCGGGCGAGGAATGACCAAGCGCGGCCGCGATCGAGACGATCGAAACGCCGGCGTCACGCAGCATGTTCGTGTGACGAGGGGGCGTAGCTCGTTTCGACGGTCCAGGAGTCCTTGGGCTGGCTATACAGACGCCAGAAGTGCTCGGCCACCGCTGAGGCCTCCTTCGATTCTGGAGATACTAGGGTGCAGACGGTCACGGTCGCGACGTGAATCCCCTTTTCCCGGAATGCTTCGAAAAGTCCGTAAGCCAAGGCGCGAACGCCGGCCTTGCCTATGCTGATCGAGAGAAAGTCCGGGCTCGGAGCGAGTGCGAAACCACCTCCGGTCAACAGGATCGCGCCGGACTTCTGCTCTTCCATCTTCGGTGCGACCGCCTGCGCCGCTACGAGCGCTCCCCCGATGTTCACGGCGAGATCATCGTTGAAGCTGTCCCGAGGCTGTTCAGAAAGGGTCGCCTTGCGCGGGGAGGCGGCGTTGTAGTGCAAGACGTCGATTGAGCCGTGCTGTTTCTGAACGTCAGTGACCAGCGCTGCGATGCCCTTCGGATCGCTCGCGTCCACTTCGCGAGCGTCTGCCTTGTACCCTTTTTTTATCAATCTTTCGGCCAGCTCTCGCGTCCTGGCGATGCTCCGGGCGGCCAAAACCACCTGGAAACCTTCTCTCGCAAAGCGTTCGGCGGTCGCAAAACCCATCCCCGGGCCCGCTCCGATGCTGAGAAATGTCTTCATCTCCTGTCTCCTTTCGACGCCGCACTTGAAATGGGTGAGACCACGGTTACCGAAATCCTCACCGCATGCGTTTCCGCCAATCGCTGGGGGTCTCGCCGGTCAGCTTCCTGAACGCCGCAGCGAAGGCGCTCTGGGAGGAATAGCCGAGCGCAGCTGCGACCGAGACGACCGACACATCAGTGTCGCGCAGCATGCTCATGGCCTGCTCGAGCCGGTGCTGGCGCAGCCATGCGTGTGGCGAGAGCCCGGTGCTGTCCTTGAAGGCGCGGCAGAAGTGGAAGCGCGAAAGGCCTGCATCCGCGGCCAACGCGGCTAGCGATACGTCTGTATCGCTGTCGGAACGCAGACGCTCGATGGCGCGACCCAGCACCTTGGGCGACAGCCCGCCCATGACCGGCCGGAACGTTACCGACGCGCCGGCATGAGCTGCGAGCAGCCGCGTGGCTAGAAGGTCGGTCAATTGGTGCCTGAACAGCGTGTCCAGCGCCTCGCTGCCTTCCAGTGCGTCCGCCGCACTCAGCAGCAATCGGGCTGTAACGGGGTCGGGATGGGCAGTTCGCTCCACAAGGTCGGTGGGATCGCCTGCTCCGGCTTCGCGGGCTACGCGGTCCAGCGTTGTCTGCGGAAGGTAGAGATGAAGCACGCTCAATGGGTGATAGATATCCCATCGTGAGGATGAGCCCGCCGGAATGATCGTCACGGTCCCGGGACGCGTCATTCCGTTCGCATACGTTTTCCCGTCGCGGCGCTCGAACCGCACTGGCTCGGCGGGGAAAGCCATGATGACGTGATCGACCATGGGCTTGACGACGTCATGCAGGGGATCATGCCTCCAGAAGGTGATCACGCCGTTGGATGGGTCTGAAGCCGTGCGCAGCGGTGCCGTCTTGAGCACGCGCATCATTTCCTCGTCGGCCTGAGGACGTTCGCCGACCGACATATCTCGCTGCTGTGCCTGGAATGCGTCTTGCTGGTTCTGCGAGATGTCTCGCAGGAGTGATTTGCTCATGGACCTGTTCTCGCCGTTGAGAGGGCCTAGTTCGAGCGCTCGGGCGTTCTTAGCGCCTTACGGGTCTGGAGTCTCTCCTAAAGTGACCGCGCCTTGTCCGCTCCGGCTAGAAGCGTTCATTCTCGAAGGCGTGGGCCCAGTCCCTGATCCCGGACGGCATGCTGGCGTCGCTCGTTTGAATTCCCGGGGAGCAAGCGCGGCGGCGGGTGATGGTCAGCGAGCGCGCATGGCCCGAATATTTGCCTTTCACCACCGCAAAGCGTCGAAGACGTGGGCGGCAAAAATTCCGATGCTGAGAGCGAAAAGGACTGCTGTAATAGTTTCAAACATGTGACCTCATACGCGGGTCCAAGCAAGACGCTTGGCTGCGGAGTCAGAGTGGGTGGTCGCGGAAGTGTTAGCGTGGTTTGAACTCCATGATCTCCGGTTTCGTCTCGGAGAAGACGAAACCTAAGTTGAGGGTGTTGGCCGGTACCGCCCGATCACGCCGACGATCACGACGGCGAAGAATACCAGCACGACGCCCTGAACGATGACGAACGGCGGCTCGGCCGGCGGCACGCTTGGCGCCAGCGCATGCAACTTCGGTACTTTCAGGAAGGACTGGATCACCAGCACGAATACGTTGAGATAAAGCGCGACCGACGCGGTCAGTGCATAGATCCAGCGCCACGAGCCGGTGAGTTTGATGCCGTAAAGTGCGAAACAGGCGATCGGCAGCAGAACCAGCAAGAGAATGCCGATCATGTGAGACGGCAAGAACCTTTCGAACAGCAGCGGCGGGATCAGAAACCCCGAAGCGCTGGTCAGGATAGTGAACACAAGGAACGTTGCAGTGAGTCCGGGCATCTGCTTCGAGCCGAGCATCCCGAACATCACGACTACGCCCGCCACGATTGCGATCAGGGTGACGATCACATGGACCGTCACCAACATCGTCAAGCTCAAACCCGGCATCATGACGCGCTCCCGAAGAAAAGGACGCCGTCCCTGGCAGTAGAAGAAGTCAAACATCTGTTGCGCACCGCTATCGTCTCCGTGTCGTTGGCATGGACACGACGACATCTAGCGAACCGCGTGTGCCGGTGCCCCCGAGCGATTGAGCTAGTTGTAGAGAGATTGCGGCCGACGTGTGCACCGCCGCCGTTCGGTCCAATTCCGCCGCGCCGCCCGGCGGCGGAACGGTTGCCGTTTCTGTCGAGCGATTGCTACTAACGCATACGCCTGCGCCGATCGCTCGGGTTCTCGCCAGTCAGCTTCCCGAACGCGGCAGCGAGAACGGCACGTCAGCAATGGGAGTCAGGATCGGAAACTTGCGGATTTGGCGAGATAGTGCGTTAGACCGCTAGCGATGGATGGCTGCGGTTGAGAGACGGTTTGATACATTTTGCCCCTCCCAAGAGCTACCTACACGTCAACGGAAAGACCGTTCGGACCATCGCGCTCCTGGTGACGGCCAGATCTCTTGCCCCGATCGGCGGCAGGCTCGTGTTGCGGCTCCACAAGATGCAAGGCATCAAGGATATCGTCGAAGCTGACGGCATTATCCTGGACGGGCTGGCTTGCTCCCGGGACCCCGCAAGCGTTTGCGGCCCAGGATGACAGGATTGCCCGCTTCTCGTACCGCGTCAGATCGCAGTCGTCGACGACGTCCATGGGATGAGCGAATGCGCCGGCCGGGTTCAGCAGCGCAGCCATTTCAAGCGTTGTCGTTCGTCCCTCGATCCTCGGCAGCAGCGCGGAGAGGCGTTCGGGGAACGTCTCTCGCAGAAGTCTTGTCGCGGAAGCCTGCTCTTCGCTCAATCGGCGCTCGATATAGGAGCGTTCAAGATCCGAAAGACGCGTTGCCAGCAGCCTGCGATAGCGGTCGACATTCCTTTGATGCGCGCGCAGCCGTTGCAGGTTCGCTTCGAGCATGGTCCGACCTCCCGGCCTCAGGCAGCGATGGCACGTTCGGTAGAGCGCAATCGGCAGGGCTTGCCTCCGGGAGAATTCCGGGGACCGCCATCGAGCTCGCACAGCGCTTCGAGGATCTCGTCGATCGAAACCGGCTTCTTCAGTCCGGCAGGCGAACGCATCGAGGGGCAAGACGCGATTGCAGAGGCATCCGACGCCCAGGACGCCAGAATTGCCCTCTTCTCGGCGGTTGTCAGGACGGGGTGATACACAACGTCCTTCGGGTGCTCGAAGACCGTGCCGGGATGAAGCAGCGCGTTGAAGTCGAAAACATTGTCGTCGGCGGTCGTCGGCCGCATGGTATCCTCCTTTTCATTGACGATGGTTGCAGCCGCGCGACGCCTCGCGCGGCCGCCAACCTGAGTCCTGACTAGGCTGCCTTGGTTTCCAGCTTCTGGACGTTGTCGGCCGGCACGCCGTTGATCGCGATCCGGCGCGGCTTCATGGCTTCCGGGATTTCCCGGACCAGCTCGATCTTGAGCAGGCCGTTGTCGAACGCGGCGCTCTTGACCTGAACATAGTCCGCCAGATTGAACTGGCGCTTGAAGTTGCGGGTCGAGATTCCGCGATACAGGAAGTCCCGCTCGGCCTTGTCGGACTTGCTGCCTTCGATCGTGACCACGTTCTGCTCGGCCGTGATCGTGATATCGCTGGGCGCAAACCCGGCAACCGCCAGCGAAATCTGATAGCGGTCCTCCGCCAGCCGTTCGATGTTGTAGGGGGGATAGTTGTCCTCGCCGGCCCGCTGGGCCATTTCCGCGAGATCAAACAGGCGGTCGAAGCCGACGGTCGAGCGCCACAAGGGAGAGAAGTCGTAAGTGCGCATAGCCAAATCCTCCTAAGAGCAAGATGGATACGAGCGGCACCGGACACGACCGGTGCCCGTCTCACTGCCCGGGCCCATGCGGCGCCCGGGACGCCACCGTCCGGTGGCGACAAAAGAATTAGCAAAGTCGTTTTTGGTTTCAAGAAGGGCGTAGAAAATTTTCTGAAGACCGTTGGCGGTGGCCCGGCGCCGCCGGTTCTCGTTAACAAAGGCTGAAAACTTTCCGCCGGGGCCCGGCTGCACCGGTGAGGATTGCAGCCCCGTGCACCGCCCACGGCGACGCCCGTTCACCATGGACGCCAGCAACAATGCGAGCGGCGCCTTCAGCGCCGCCCGAACGATTTGGCCTGGAGCACGATCGGGAAAGGTGTGGAGCGGATTTCCCTCGCGACAAAGGCGGAACGCGTTTGCGCGGAGATCAGCTCGAGGCAAAAGCGCGAAGACGATTCAACCCAATCTCGTCGCACTTTAATGGGCGTTGATCGCGATGCGCTTGACGCCTTCTCGCGGCTTGTCGGATTTCGGCAAGGAGATCGTCAGGACGCCGTTCTTGAACGATGCCTCCGCCTTGTCCTCGTGTACGCCCTCGAGCGGGATCTGCCGCTCGAAAGAGCCGTAATAGCGCTCGGTGAAGTACTTCCCCTCGCCGTTGCGTTCGGCCTTCTTCTCGCCGCGGATGGTCAGGACGCCGTTGGCAATTTCGACCTGGACGTCCTTCTCGGTCATGCCGGGCAGCTCCGCCGAGATGGTCAGGTTCTTGTCGCCATCGTTCAGCTCGAGCCTTGGCCAGCCGAAGCGGCCCTCCATGAGCGGGCTGGTGCCGCCGAAGCCGCGAAACACATCGTCAAACAGACGATTCATCTCCCGATGCAACGTCATGAACGGATCGTAGGTATCGCGCACGGGCGCAAGCTCCTGGTTCTTTGTCCAGGGAATGAGATCACGAATAGCCATGTTTCTTCTCCTCTCGGTACGGGTTTGTTCTCCTGTTAATACGGGGCGGTGCGGGCGCCTTACGCCCACGCCCGGCGTCCCGATGCTGTGACTGCGGTCAGGATCTGCGGTTCTTTCAAGCGCCTCCTTTGATTTCTTAAGCTGCTTTGATCTCGTGCGTGCCTGCAAGGCGTTGCATCTGTTGCTCGGCTGCCGCGGCCAGGCGGAGCAACCTCTGCCGGTGATCACCCGGCAAGTCATCCTGCGCCAGCAGCTTTTGGCAGTGCGACACGACGCGACGCTCGCTTTCGACGAGAAAGGCGCGCACGGTCTCCGGAAGCGGCCGCCCGTCCTGCGATGCGGGCGGCCAGGATGCAGGCTTGGACATTTCCGGCCTCGTCGGCTTCAGCTGACGCGGGGCAGGTTCCGCTCGTCATCCCAGGGAAGGCGGAACATGCCCGGGTGGGTGCTGTCCGGCAGCAGCAGGGTGTCGACCTTGAACAGCGGTGCGCCCGGCTTCCAATCCATCCAGCGCATCGAATCGAGATAGCGGACGGGTGGGAGCGGCAGTACATGGCCGGCCCGATCGGACGTCACTTTCGGCGTGCTGTCCATGGCGATGGCGCCGGTCGGCGACAACATCGCCAATGCGAAGATGCCGGCAATTAATCTCCGGCTACGGCTGAAGGTCTCCCGGGCAGCGGAGACGGGTTTTCGATTCCTGGTCATCTCATCCTCCTGTCAGTACGAAGCTGATCCATCCGATCGTCAGAAAGCTGAGGACGAACATGAGCCAATGCAGTACAGCCGTCCCGCTTTTGCGCGATCGAGTTTGCATGCGTCTGCTCATCTTGGGTCTCCAGGTATGTCTCTCCTTTCTCCTTCGAGCGTGAGCCCGCCATCGTTGCGGATGGCCTGATCAGAAGTGCTGCGCCGGCACCGCTGTCGCGGGCTCCGACTTCCCCGGCCTCGGCGACCAGCGTCCAGAACCGGCTTGGCGGCAAGCCACTTAGGAATCGAAAAAATGCCGTTCAAGGGCGCGCGCAATTTTTTTGCGACTGACGAGCCCGAACACGGCAGTTCGGAGCGGCACGTGTTCGGCTAAAGCGCGATGAGATTGCGTTGAATCGTGATCGCGCTTTAGCCTTCTGTTTGAGCATGATCTCCACGCGAACGCGTTCCGCGTTTGTCGCGAGGGAAAACCGCCGCTTCGTTTTCCGGATCATGCGCGAGCGCCGCAGCAGCGTCTCAACGCATCCGCACCAGTTCCAGATCGAGATCGCCGGTGACGGCGGTCTCGATCTGGCAGCGCGAGATTCCGATGTCGCGCAGCGTCCGGTCATCGAGCTGGCGCAGCGTCTTGATCGCCTCGCGGCGCATCCAATGGCCCACGAGCGCATCGCCCGTCAGTCGGAGCAATCGGAGCAATCCACCCGAGATACTGGGCCGCCCGGGCGCAGCGGCGGTTGAGGATATCGTCGTCATCGTCTCTCTCCTGCGATGCCCAGACGGCAAAGCTACGCCGTTGACGCAAATGCCATTTCGGCACCCCGCGCCGTTGCCACCTTGGATTGCTTGCGCGCTCCTCGGTACAATCATGGGCTTGTTCTCCCTTAAATGATCCGGTACATTGCTCGGAGCAAGCAAAACATTGCTCTCGGTGCAATAATGTCCCGGTTCGAATATCTGAAGCTGGCGGATGCGGTGGCCGCCGAGATCGCCAGCGGCGCGCTGAAGGCCGGCGACCGCCTGCCGCCGCAACGTCATTTCGCCTATGACCGCAACATCGCGGTCTCGACCGCGAGCCGGGTCTACACCGAGCTGTTGCGGCGCGGGCTGGTGGTCGGCGAAGTCGGCCGCGGCACCTTCGTGTCCGGCGAAGCGCGCCGCGGCAACGTGGCCCCGCCCGAGCCGCGTGGCGCCCGCATCGATCTCGAATTCAATTATCCGCTGCTGCCGCATCAGGCGACGATGATTGCCAAGAGCCTCGAAGGGCTCGAGCGGCCGGAAGTGCTCGAAGGCGCGTTGCGGCCGGCCACCAGTTTCGGCACCCGGGCGGCGCGGACGATCTCCGCCGAATTCCTCGCACGCAAAGGCTGGTCGCCGAATCCGGATCAGATCGTGTTCACCGCCAACGGCCGGCAATGCATCGCGGCCGCGCTAGCCGCCGTGGTGCCGCCCGGCGGACGCTGCGGCGTCGAGGCACTGACCTATCCCTTCGTGAAGGGCATCGCCGCGCGGCTCGGCGTCTCGCTGGTGCCGCTTGCGATGGACGAGCACGGCGTCCGCCCCGACGCGGTGCAGAAGGCGCATCGCGAGGCGCATCTGTCCGCGATCTACGTCCAGCCCACGATCCAGAACCCGCTCAGCATCACGATGCCGGCCGAGCGGCGCGCCGAGCTGTTGCGCGTGGTGGAGAAGCTCGGCCTCGTCGTGATCGAGGACGGCGTCTACGGCTTCCTCGACGACGAGGTGCCGCTGGCGTCGCTGGCGCCGGACAGCTGCATCCTGCTCGACAGCCTGTCGAAGAAGGTCGCGCCCGGCCTCGCGCTCGGCTTCATCGTCTCGCCGCCGCGGCTGCGCGAGAGCGTCATGGCCGCGGTGCGCTCGGGCGGCTGGACCGCGTCGGGCTACGCCTTCGCAGCCAGCCAGCGGCTGATGGCCGACGGCACCGCCGCCGAATTGTCACGGCTGAAGCGGATCGACGCCGGCCGCCGCCAGCAGATCGCGGCGAAGCATCTGGCCGATTTCGAGATCCAGACCAACCCGAAGTCCTATCATCTCTGGCTGACCTTGCCGCCGCATTGGCGCTCGCAGACCCTGGTCGCGGCGGCAGCGCGCCGCGACATCGCGCTGACGCCGTCGACCACCTTCGCCGCCACGCCGGGCCACGCGCCCAATGCGGTGCGGCTCGCGCTTGCCGCGCCGCCGATGGAGCAGCTCGACCTCGGCCTGCGCACGCTTGCCAGCATGCTGAGCGCGACAGAAGAGGATTTCGATTCGACGGAGTGAACACCACTGTGTCGCACTTCATTGCAATCAATCGCGGTCGACCTTCGGCAGCAGCGCATCGGGCAATTGATCGAAACTGTAGCGCCGCGGGCGGTTGCGGGTGACGAAGCCGCCGACCTGCCAGGTGAAAAGCGCGGCAAAGCCGACCAGAAACAGCGCGCCCATCCAGTTCGCGGTCCATAGCGCCATCAGCAGCAAGCCGAGCATTGCCACCGCAAGGCAGGCCAGCAGCGCCAGCGCGGCGGTGTATGTCTTCGGCCCGAGCCCTCCGACCAGCCTGGGCGTGCTGCCGGCCGCCTGCATCCTGCGATGCAGCGCGACGATGAAGTCGCGGTAGAGACGGCCCTGCGGCGCGACCAGCGTCGCGGTCTGCCAGGTGGTCGAGAGGATCGCGATCCGGCCGCCTTTGGCGTTGTCGATGTCGGCGCGAAACCGTTGCTGCTGCATCGAGACCGGACGAAAGGACAATTTCACCACGGAGATGTCGGCGTAGTCCCAGACGCCGGACCGGCCGGCGATCCGCCACACCAGCCCGTCCTCGGTCAGCTCGAACTGGTGCGCCGAGCCGACCAGCGAGGCCTTGTACGCATAGCGCACCGCTGTGCCCTCGCCCGCCTCCGACCGGTCCTGCAACGTTGCTGGCAATCCGCCATTCCACCTGTTCAGACACACCCGCGCGCTTGCATCGGATGTCACGCCTATCCTACAAGCGTGCCATGCCCGAGACGACCTATTTTCCGCGTTACCTCATCCTCGGCGGCGCGATGATATCCGGCGTGCTGCTGGCGCTTGCCGTGCATATGCTCGGCGCACGCTACGGGCTCGATCTCGGCGGCCTGTGGCGCTCCGATAGCCGCGAATTCATGCCGGCCGGCGCGGCGATCGCCTGGTGGCTGATCGCATCAGTCGGATTTTCGGGCGGCTACTTCACCGCCAACCTGATGCACAGCGCGGTCGCCGGCCAGATCCCGCAGCGGATGCGGCAGTTCCTCATCGTCGTCGGCGTGCTGATGCTGGCCGGCGCCGGCCAGGCCGCCTCGGCCCCGAGCACGGTCTCGACCATTTCCGCCGTGGTCGCCGGCCTTGCGGCGCTGTGCCTCGGCGCCGTGATGGCGTTCTGCGGTGCCTATTTCGCCCTGCGCAAGAGCTAGAACGCTTTCGAGCTGCGCAATTCGTCTCAGCCGCGTAGCCCGGGCACCAGTTCGGCGCCGGTCTCGATCTTGAGCGACGAGCCCGCGAAATCATTGCCGATCGGCTGACAACGACCGCCAAGGTGCTTGGCGAGGAACGCTTCGGTGACGCCATAGAAGGCGAGCCGATTTTCCGGCCGCACAAAGCCGTGCCCCTCGTCGGCGAAAGTGACGTAGGTCACCGGCACGCCACGCTGCTTGAGCGCATTGACCATCTGCTCGGACTCCGCAGCCACGACCCTCACGTCGCGCATGCCCTGCGCGATCAGGATCGGCCTGGTGGCGCGATCGATGTGGGTCAGCGGCGAACGTTCGACCAGGAACGCGCGGCCGGCCTCGGTGTCGGGATCGCCGAGCCGGTTCTTCCAGACGCTGATCCACGGGCCCCAGTAGGGCGGGATCGTCGCCATGAAGGTGACCAGATTGGAGATGCCGAACAGGTCGACGATGCAGGCGAAGACGTCGGGCGTCTTGGTCGCGGCCATCAGCGCTGAATAGCCGCCATAGCTGCCGCCGAAGAAGCCGACGCGCTTCGGATCGGCGATGCCTTGCGCGATCGCCCAATCGACCGCGTCGATCAAATCGTCATGCATCTTGCCGCCCCATTCGTGGTCGGCCGCGGTGACGAAGGCTTTGCCGAAGCCGGTCGAACCGCGATAGTTGACGGCGAGCACCGCATAGCCGCGGCTGGCGAGCCATTGATGGACCGGGCTGAAGCCCCAGCTGTCGCGGTAGTATGGACCGCCATGGATCAACAGCACCAGCGGCACGCGGCCGGCTTCGGCCTCGACCGGCCGGGTCAGGTAGCAGTTGAGGCGCAGGCCATCGCGCGCGGTGATCACAACCGGCTCGAGCTTGCGCAGCGCAAGACCGTCGAGCACGCGGCGCTGCGTGAACAGCTTGTGCACCTCACGGGTCTTGCGGTCGAGCAGCGCGTATTCGCCGCTCTCGGTATCGCGCTCGTAGTAGACGCTGCCGAGCCGCAGATCGTCGCTGTTGCTGACGAAGGTGATGTCGCCACCGCCGTGCCGCGTCAGATCGGCGAGATCCTGGCTGACGCCCGGGTCGATGGCGTGCCAGCGGACCCGGTCGGTCACCGCCAATGCCGCGATCGGCCGGCGGTGCTCGTCGAAGATCGCGCGCACGATGTCGGCGTCTTCGTCGGCGGCGAGCAGCGTGGTCTGGCGCGTCGTCATGTCGAGCGCGAAGAACGCCGCCTTGTCGCGGCCTCGCGAGTCGATCAGGTACATCGTGTTGCCGTCCTCGCTGAAATCGAGGATGCGCGTCGTGTCGGTATCGGCAATCGGCACCGTCGCGAACGGCGTCCAGCTGCCGTCCGGACGACGCTCGAACACTTCAGCAGAGCCATCGGCGGTCAGCCGCGTGGCGATGCGCAACTGGAATGCGCTGTCGGTAACCAGGCCGGCATAGTCCGGATTCTCGTAAACGAGCGCGCTTGCGCCGGTCACGATGTTGACGCGGTACAGATCGAAGTATCGCTTGTCGCGCTGGTTGTGCTGCAGCAGCATCTCGTCGGGAAACTTGCGATCGGATTCCTGCACGAACGACTTGACGCCGGCCTCGGGCGTCAGCGGCACGATCTTGCCGTCCGTGATGTCGACGCTGGCGGCGCGCCAGTTCTCGTCGCCGTCGCGCTCGCGAAAGAACACCAGATGGCGATTGGTATGGGCCCAGCGATAGCTGTTCGAGATGTTGCGGTCGGTGACGCGGGTGACGGGCCGCGCGGCCTTGAGGTCGGACAGCGGCGCGATCCAGAGATTGTTCACGCCGTCGCGCGGCGCAACCCAGGCCAGCTGCGTCCCGTCGGGACTGAGGCGGACGTTAATGTAATCGGGATTGTCGAAGAATACCCTGCGCGCGATCAGGCCGGGTGCTTCTGCGCGAGCCGAACCGGTCAGGTTGGCAAATGGCAGCGCGACACCGAGCATGGCGGCGCGGCGCAGCAACAGACGACGGTCGATTGGCGCAGGCATCTGATCGGCCCCTCGGCGATAGCCTCGACGGTGCAAGGTTAAATGCCGCGCCGCGACCGCGCAACGAGGGCCTGGCTCATTGCCGCGCTTGTGATGATGCGCCGATCCAGATCAGAGCGGCAGCGGCAAGCAACACGCCGGTGGAGATCACGAGTGCCGCATGCAGGCCGGCGATGAAGGCCGCGGACCGCCCGACCAGGGAGCCGAACAACGCGACGCCGAGCACGCTGCCGGTCTGCCGGGTCGCATTCAGCACCCCGGCCGCGATGCCGGCATGCTGGGGCTCGGCACTGCCGAGCAATGTCGATGTCAGGGGCGGCACCAGCAGGCCAAGGCCGCCGCTGATCGCGACGAGTTGCAGGCAGATCGCGGGATAAGTCGTGCCCGGACCGATGAACAGCAGTGCCAGACATCCGGCGGCCGAGAGCGCGGCGCCGAGCGCGATCGCCGCCGGCGCGCCGATCCGCTCCGCGACATGCGGCGCGATCAGGTTGGCGGGCAGCACCGCGCCGAGCATCGGCACGAACGCCAGACCGGTCGCAAACGCCGACAGCCCGTTGACCTGCTGGAAGTAGAGGCTGAGCACGAAGATCAGTCCATAGAACGCCACGTTGACGAGGAGGCCGACGATCGACGTCAGCGCGAACATCCGATGGCTGAACAGCGCGAGCGGCAGCATCGGCTGCGGCGCGCGCGCCTCTTGCCAGATGAACAGCACGGACAAAATCGCGGCGAGCACGAAGCCTGCGACCACGAACCGGCTATCCCAGCCGAGCGCGCCGCCTTCGATGAGCGCGCCGGCCAAGGTGCCGAGCGCGGCGATCGCCGCGAGCTGACCCGGCAAATCGAGCCGGTGCTGCTGATGGCGGGTGGTTTCGCCGGCAAAACGCCAGGCCAGCCACAGACCGGCCAGGCCGATCGGCAGATTGACCAGGAAGATCGCACGCCAGCCGACCAGCGTGATCAGTCCGCCGCCGACGAACGGGCCCGCCGTCAGCGCAAGGCTTGCGCCTGCGGCCCAGACGCCGACCGCGCGTCCGCGCGCCTTGTCGTCCGCATAGGCGTGGCGCAGCAGCGCCAGCGAGTTCGGCACCAGGATGGCCGCGGCCAGCCCCTGCACGCAGCGGGCCGCGATCAGCGTCACCGCATCGGGCGCGACCGCGCAGGCGACCGATGCCGCGGTGAAGATCGCAAAGCCCGCCATGAAGACGCGCTTGGCGCCGATCCGGTCACCGAGCGCGCCCGCGGTCAGGATGAAGGCGGCAAAGGCGATGGTGTAGGCGCTCACCACCCATTGCAGCTCGGCGACGCCGCCACCGAGCGAGCCGCCGATGGCATTGAGCGCCGTGTTGACGATGGTGACGTCAAGCTGCACGACGCCGTAACCGAGGCTCATCGCGGCGAGCGTCAATGTCGCCGCAAGCCCGGTCGATTGTGGATCGGGCGCGCGCTGGTCCGGCATGCGCCGGAGGTTCGGGGATGCCTGTTGCATGCTCTTGTCCTCGCTCTGGGCGACCAATGCGAGAGATAGGCTTTCGTTTCGACAAAACACTTCGCCAACGGTCGAAGTGTGTCATGATCGACGCTGGCTGGGCCGTCGCCACCTTGCGCGGCGTTTTGCCTCAATAGGCCTACGGACCAGCTCCGGCGCGCCGCGTCCCGGCCCGCGCTCCACAGCCGGATCATGCGCATGCGCGGATCGACTTCACACTTTGGTAAACGCCAGCGCGGGCGCCGATGTCCCCATGCCGATGCATATCATCTATTCGCTGTGCGCCCGCTGCCGGCGACGGTGCCGAGACGACCACAAAATCGGCAAAAATGCCGATGAAACGGCTGGGAACGATGGAACACGCGGTCGTTCCGTCACAGCGGATCGCATGCCTGCGACTCACATTCCGTAGAGCGAGAACATATGTAGCCAGTATGACAATGACGCTGGACGAGGGTCGAAGCTTGGCTTGTCAAGGGCTGCACAACGCACCGGTTTTGCCTTATGGGTCATCGCGTACGGTGCGTTTGCCCGTCACCCGTCGCCGTCCGTGACCGGGTCCCATTGAAATCGCCGCCCCGCCGGGAGGATGAATGCTTCGGCTGCTGACCACGCTTGGGCGTGGTTTCAAGGAAAAGATCGGCTGGAAACGGCTCGGGATCGCCGCGAGTGTATTGATCATCGCGCTGGCGATCATGTCGCTCGTCCACACCCTGAAGGGCGTCGATACCGGTGTCATCCTCACCGCGCTGACCGACATCGCGCCGCACCGGATCGCGCTGGCGGCGCTCTGCGTGGTCGGGGCGTTCTGCACGCTGACCTTCTATGACTTCTTCGCGTTGCGCACGATCGGCAAGACCCACGTCCCCTACCGCATCGCAGCGCTGTCGAGCTTCACCAGCTACACGATCGGTCACAATATCGGCGCCACCGTCTTCACCGGCGGCGCGATCCGCTTCCGGATCTATTCCGATTACGGCCTCTCCGCGATCGACGTCGCCAAGATCTGCTTTCTGTCCGGCCTGACCTTCTGGCTCGGCAATCTGTTCGTGCTCGGCTTCGGCATGGCCTGGCACCCGGCGGCGGCGTCGGCGATGGATCTGCTGCCGCCGGCGATGAACCGGCTGATCGCGCTCGGCTGCCTTGCCGGCATCGGCGCCTATTTCGTCTGGCTGCTGACCGGCGAGAAGCGCCGTGAGCTCGGCCAGAACGGCTGGAAGGTGGTGTTGCCGTCAGCCAAGCTGACGCTGCTGCAGATCATGATCGGCGTGGTCGATCTCGGCTTCTGTGCGCTTGCGATGTACCTGTTGATGCCGACCGAGCCGCATATCGACTTCGTCTCGCTGGCGGTCGTGTTCATCCTGGCGACGCTGCTCGGCTTCGCCAGCCACGCCCCCGGCTCGATCGGCGTGTTCGATGCGGCGATGCTGGTGGCGCTGCCGGAGTTCAGCAAGGAACAATTGCTGGCGACGCTGGTCGTGTTCCGCATCCTCTATTTCCTGATCCCGTTCGGGATTTCGATCTCGATCATGGGCATGCGCGAGCTCTGGCTCAACGTGGTGCAGCCCTGGCAGGAACGAAAGCGATTGAGCCAGGCCTGCACGGCCTCGGCGACCGTGCGGCAACCGATCGAAAGCCGGCAGCAGCGGATCAGGCAGCTGAAACGGTAACAGGCAACGCTTCGGCGCCTCGCCCAGGTCATTCGATCCCGGATTTTCGATCCCCGCAGCCGCTTCTCTTATTTTTGCCGTACCACTCGCGTCAAACCGCGCCATGATTGGCTTTTTGGTTCGATTTTCGTTTCGTGTGACGGTCTCTAGCGTGCTGCTCGGCAGCGCGCTGGCGGCGGTATTCACCTCGGCCGCCGCGGCGCAGGACGACAGCCAGCTGCAGATCTCCTGGGAGGTGCGCAACCGCTTCCGCCTGTTCCGCGAGGAACGCGACTTCCGCCTGCACGTCGAAAGCGGGCTCGGTCGCAGCGTGCTGGCCTCGGAACAGGCACTGGAACTGCAGAGTGACGGCCGCGGCTGGGCTCGCAATACGGTCAACCGGCTCTGCATCGACCTGCAAGGCCGCGTCGTCGAGCCCTGCAACCGCGACAACGTCAAGGAAAGCTATCTGACGCCGATCGATCATCCGATCACCGTGCAGCTCACCGGCCCGGTTCCAGTCGGCGCCACCTGCGCCTGGTCGTTCGACGACGGCGACGGGCCGCAATCCCAGACCTTCGACTGCGCCGAGCCGGTCAATCTGCGGGTCCGCTACGGCCGCACCACGGTCGCGACCGTCGACGTCGCGAGCGGCGCGGCAGCCAACCAGCGCGTCACGACCCAGATCGCGGTGCGTGATCTCTTGATCGCCGGCCTCGGCGACAGCATCGCATCCGGCGAGGGCAATCCCGACCGCGCCATCGCGCTCTCCGACGAAGGGTTCTGCTTTCGCTCCTATCTTGGCGGCGCGCAATATTACCGGCCGAGCCGCGCCGGCTACAAAGGCGGCCGTGCCTGCGAGGCGCCGGATACCCTGACCAGCTGGCAGCGCCAGAGCGCACTGTGGCTCAACTCGGCCTGTCACCGCTCGCTGTACAGCTACCAGACCCGCACCGCGCTTGCGCTCGCCGTGCAATATCCGCACATCGCCGTGACCTATCTGCCGCTGGCCTGCACCGGCGCCAGCATCGCCGACGGCCTGCTCGGCTCGCAGCAGGCCCGCGAATGCCTCCCCACCAAGACTGCCAACACCTGCTCGGGTACCGTCAACGGCCAGATCGCGGAGCTGCGCACCGCGCTCGCCGCCGCCAAGCGCCGGCAGCCGGATCGCACGCTCGACCTCGTGCTGCTGTCGATCGGCGCCAACGACATCTACTTCTCCGGCCTCGTCGCCAACGTGATCGTCGACACCCCGACCGAACGCACGCTGTTCAGCCAAGGCGGCTCGCTGGCCAGCGTCGACGATGCCCGCTCGGCACTGGCGCGCGACCTGCCGGCCGGCTTTGCCAAGCTGCGCGAGGCGCTGAAGCCGCTGGTCGGCGGCGACCTCTCGCACGTGATCTACACCGCCTACGCCAATCCGGCGCTGGCCAATGGCGGCACGCCGTGCCCCGGCGGCCGCGCCGGTTTCGAGATCCATCCTGCGTTCAACGCCGATCCGCGGCGGCTCACGGACGTCTCGGGCTTCGTGCAGAACGAGTTCCTGCCGCAGATCAAGGCGCTCGCGCAGTGCCAGTCCGGCATCATCTGCCGCAATCCGCGCGCCGACCGCATGACCTTCGTCGATGCGCATCAGGATGCGTTCGCAAGCCACGGTTTCTGCGCGCGCGCCTCGAGCGATCCGGAGTTCGACCGCGACTGCTTCGCCGCCAATGGCGACAGTTTCGAATCCGACATCGTCGCCGCGGCCAATCAGCCGCTGAAATGCGGCCGCGGCGCCGGCGAGTACCGCGCCTATCTGCCGCGCGCGCGCTGGATCCGCGACGCCAATGACAGCTACTTCGCCGCGATGACCTACCCGCAGGGCCTGCCGGCCTCGATGCAGCCGACCGACATCCACGATGCGACATGGGGCGTCCTGTCGGCGGTGTATGGCGGCGCGGTGCACCCGACCGCCGAAGGCCATGCGGCGATGGCGGATGCCGCGGTGCCGGCCGCCGCCACCGTCCTGCAATTGAACACGGCGGTGCCCGAAGTGATTTCCGAGCCGGTCGCCCCGCTGTCGATCGCGCCGCAGCAGCGCTGAAGCGGCGATCCGCCGCCCCGAATTTCATTCAATCGCAACTACTTAATTACCGCGCATTTGCGGACCAGGGCATGTGGCTGATTCAACTGCAGCGCGCGTTCTGCCGTTGCAACTCTGGATACGCGTCCTCGCCTGCGCTTTTCATTCGCGTCGAGTGTTCCACATCTATAGGACCCGATCACCATCACCAACGAACGTGCGCCTTGCGCTCGATGTGCTGCGAGTGGTCAACTCGCTGATCGATACTCCAGTTGGGGAAGCGTGATGTTCAGGCAGATTGCGATCGTGGCCGGCTTGGCACTGGCCCTATCGGGCGCGGCGGAGGCCCAGACGCCGCGCAAGGGCGGCACGATTCGAATGACGGCGCCTTACGGCTCAAGCTTCACCAGCATGGACATCCACACCACACCGCGCGCCCAGGACGAAATCTACGCCAAGGCCCTGCACCGCTCGCTCTACATCTGGGACTCGACCGAGAGCAAGCCGGTTCTGGAACTGGCCAAGGAGGTCACCGTCTCGGGCGGCGGCCTCGTCCATACCTTCAAGCTGCGCGACGACGCCTATTTCCACAACGGCCGCAAGATGACGGCCGACGACGTCATCTGGTCCTACAATCGCATCATGGACGGCACCAAGGCCTATCCCGGCGCGCGCTTCGTCCGCGTCATCGAGGGGGCCGCCGAGGTCGAGAAGGGCCAGGCCAAGGAAATCTCGGGCCTGAAGAAGATCGACGACTTCACCCTGGAAATGAAGCTGACCGAGAAGGTCGATCCGGCATTCTATTTCTTCACAGCATTGACCTCCATCTATCCGGCCGACGAGGCTGCAAAGGAGAGCTTCATCCAGAAGCCGATCGGTCTTGGTCCGTTCAAATTCGTCGAGCACGTGCCGGGCTCGCGCATCGTGCTGGACCGCTGGGACCGGTTCTACAAGACCGGCAAGCCCTATGCCGACAGGATCGTGATCTCGCTGATGGGTGAAGCCGCCGCGCGCGATGTCGCCTTCCGGAACAAGGAGATCGACACCTCGGTGCTGGGGCCCGCGCAATATGTCGCCTATCAGGCCGATCCCGACCTCAAGGGCACCATCGTCGAGGTCGCCGAGGTCTTTACGCGCTCCATGGGGATGAATCCGACCTTCAAGCCGTTCTCCGACAAGCGGGTCCGGCAGGCCATCAATTACGCGATCGATGCCGACCTGATCATCAACAAGCTGGTCAAGGGCAAGGCCTATCGCGCCACCAGCTGGCTGCCACTGACCTCGCCCGCCTACGACAAGAGCATGAAGCCCTACCCCTACGACCCGGCGAAGGCGAAGCAACTGCTTGCGGACGCCGGCTATCCCAACGGCTTTGAATTCGAATGGACCACCAGCCAGAATGAAAGCTGGGGCTTGCCGATCGTCGAAGCCGCCATCCCGATGCTGGACAAGGTCGGCATCAAGGTGAAGGTCAAGCAGGTCGAGACCGCGGTGCTGGCGGAGGTCATTCGCAAAGGCGACTTCCAGGCCTTCATCTATTCCCAGGCGACCGGCCCGGATCCGCAGGCGGCGCTGAAATGCTTCCACTCGGCGACGCCGCAATCGGCCTGCAACTACACGACCTTCAAGAATGCCGACTTCGACAAATTGATCGATGACGCCGGCCAGACCGACGACGCCGCAAAGCGCACCCAGCTGCTGCAAAAGGCCAATGCGCTGCTCTACGAGGAAGCGCCGATCTGGTTCTTCAACTACAACAAGGCGGTGATGGCGGTGCAGCCCTGGCTCAAGGGCATCCAGCTGGACGCGACGGAACTGACCCATCAGAACGTCGAAGACCTCTGGGTCGACGACACCTCGCCGGCGAAGTGACAGTGCCATTGCTCTGCTTCCATCGCGAACAACGACGGAGGAAGTGAGGAAAACGTCCCATGCTGTCCTTCGCGATCCGCCGAGTCCTGCAGACCATTCCGACCGTGCTGGCCGTCGTGCTGCTGATCTTCGTGCTGTTCAGCATCGTGCCGGGCAGCATCGCGTCGAGCATGGGCGACGACGGCCGCGGTCCGACTGACCCGCAAGTCGTGGAACGCATGAAGAAGCAGCTCGGCCTCAACGATCCTGTCTACGTCCGTTTCAGCTCCTACATCGCCAGGCTCACGACGGGTGATTTCGGGACCTCGTTCCGGACCCGTGAGCCGGTCACTACCATGATCGCGAAACGGATGTGGCCGACGCTGCAATTGATCTTCGCAGCGCTGGTGTTCGCCATCGTGGTCGGTGTCCCGCTCGGCTTCGTCGCCGCGCTGCGGCCCGGCAGCATCGTCGACACGGGCTCGATGGTGCTGGCGGTGTCCGGCCTCTCGATGGCCAAGTTCTGGCTCGGGTTGCTGCTGATGTATCTGTTTGCGCTGAAGCTCGGCTGGCTGCCGAGTTTCGGCTATGGCGACGGCGGGCTGAAATACCTGCTGCTGCCCGCGGTGACCCTCGGCGTCTCGCCGATGGCGCTGCTGGCACGGACGACGCGGGCCGCGGTGCTCGAGATCATGACCGCCGATTTCGTCCGGACCGCGCGCTCGAAGGGCATGAGCGAAACCCGGGTCGTGACATGGCACGTGATGCGCAATGCCCTCGTCATCATTCTCACGGTGATCGGCCTGCAATTCGGCGTCGTGATGGGCCAAGCGGTCGTGGTCGAGAAACTGTTCTCCTGGCCCGGCGTCGGCTCGCTGCTGGTCGACAGCGTCCTGCAGCGCGACATTCCCGCCGTGCAAGGCACCATTCTCGTCGTGGTGCTGTTCTTTCTCACGGTCAATACCTTGATCGACCTGCTCTACGGCGTGATCGATCCCAGGATCAGATACGCATGAGCGGCAGTCAGCTTCATCACGCTTGCGCACGATTGGCGATGCGTCTCGTCACGGCGGAGCGGCGGCGATGAAGCTTGGCACCAGCACGATCATCGGCGGGGTGCTGTTCGCGCTTGCGATCTTCGTCGGCCTGTTCGCGCCCTGGCTGGCGCACACCGATCCGGTGATGGGCGCCAACCTGATGAATGCGGAGGAGCCTCCGAGCTGGGTCTGGTGGTTCGGCACCGATGCACAGGGGCGCGATATCTATTCCCGCGTCGTGCACGGCGCACGGATCTCGCTGACGGTCGGCATCGTCTCGCAGCTCGTCAACAGCGTGATCGGCGTGACGTTGGGCCTCACCGCCGGCTATTGGGGCGGCTGGTGGGACGATGTCGTCAACGGGCTGACCAATCTGATGCTCGCGATCCCCTCGCTGATCTTCGCACTCGCCATCATGGCGGTGCTTGGACCCGGCCTGACCAGCCTCCTGATCGCGCTCGGCCTGACCAACTGGTCGTTCTCGTGCCGGATCGCACGGGCGTCGGCCCTGTCGCTCAAGAGCCAGGGCTATGTGCAGGCGGCAAAAGTGCTGGGCTACGGCGATCTGCGCATCATGATCACGCAGCTGCTGCCCAACATGCTCGGCCCCATCATCGTCATCAGCACGCTGGGCATGGGCGGCGCGATATTGGCGGAAGCCGCGCTTTCGTTCCTCGGCCTCGGCATCCGCCCGCCCTATCCGAGCTGGGGCAGCATGCTGTCGGAGGCCCGCGACCAGATCACCACGGCACCGTGGCTCTCGGTTTTCCCTGGCCTTGCCATCTTCCTGACGGTGCTCGGCCTCAATCTGCTCGGCGACGGCCTGCGTGATATCCTCGATCCACAGTCGCGGAGCCGGCGCACATGACGGCCCCTGCTTTGATCGAAGTCGAAAACCTGCGCATCGACCTCGACGACGGGGCGCGCCGGATCGCGGCGGTCGAGGGCGTTTCATTCCGCATCGATCGCGGCGAGACGTTCGGCCTCGTCGGCGAATCCGGCTGCGGCAAGAGCATCTCGGCGCTCGCTCTGATCGGCCTGTTGCGCCGGCCGCTTTCGATCGGCGCCGGCGCCATCCGCTTCGACGGCCGCGAGATCCAGGGCCTTCCGGCGGCCGAACAACGCGCGCTGCGCGGCAATCGCATCGCCATGATCTTCCAGGAGCCGATGACGGCGCTCAATCCGGTCTCGCCGATCGGCCGGCAGATCGCGGAGATGTTCGTGCTGCATCAAGGCAAGAGCTGGCGTGAAGCCGACCGGCTCGCCGTCGAGGCGCTGGCGAGCGTCCGCGTCCCGGCGCCCGAGCGCAGGGTGAGGGATTACCCGCACCAGCTTTCGGGCGGCATGCGTCAACGCGTGATGATCGCCATCGCGCTCGCCTGCGGGCCCGATCTTCTGATCGCCGACGAGCCGACCACTGCGCTTGATGTGACCGTGCAGGCGGAGATCATCGAGCTGATGCGGAATTTGTGCGCGGAGCGCGGCACCGCGATCCTGATGATCAGCCACGATCTCGGCCTGGTCGCCAATGTCTGCCGCCGCGTCGCGGTGATGTATGCCGGCCGCATTGTCGAGGAGCGCGGCTCGGACGCGCTGTTCCGCGCATCCGCCCATCCCTACACCAAAGGCCTGGTCGACTCGCTTCCGCGGCTCGGCACGCGCGCAGCACTCGGCCGGAGCAAGCTCAAGGAGATCGCGGGCGTCGTGCCTGCGATCGCGGATTTCCCGGCTGGTTGTCGGTTCAATCCACGCTGCACGCAGGCAACCGAGATCTGCCGGATCACCGCGCCGGAGGCGACGCGGCTTGGAGACGGCGGGCTCGTCAGGTGCCATCACCATGCATGACGCTGCGCCAGGCTCCGCCGACGACGTCATCCTCCGCGTCGAGGATCTCGCGGTCCATTATCCGATCGGCGGCGGCCTGCGGGGCGGCGGGCGGCGGCTGTTGCGTGCGGTCGACGGTGTCGATCTCGAGCTGAAGCGCGGCGAATGCCTCGGTCTGGTCGGCGAATCCGGCTGCGGCAAGTCGACCGTCGCGCTGTCGATCCTTGGCCTGCAGACGCCGACGCGCGGCCGCATCGTGCTCGACGGTCAGGTCGTCACCATCAGGCCGTCGGTCGATCGCATGGCGTTGGCCCGCATCGTCCAGATCGTGTTTCAGGATCCCTACGCCTCGCTCAATCCGCGCCAGAGCGTTCGTCGCACGCTCGAGGCGCCGCTGCGGCTGCACGGCGTGACGGCCAAAAGCGAAATCGACGGACGCATCGAGGCGATGCTGAGGCATGTCGGCCTGCGACCCGAGCAAGCCGGCCGCTACCCGCACGAATTCTCCGGCGGCCAGCGCCAGCGCATCGGCATCGCCCGCGCGCTGATCCTCAATCCCAGGATCGTCATCTGCGACGAGCCGGTATCGGCGCTCGATGTCTCGATCCGGGCCCAGATTATCAATCTGTTGCTGGAGTTGAAGGAAACGCTCGGCCTCTCCTACATTATGATCAGCCATGACCTCGGTGTCGTCGAGCACATGAGCGACCGGGTTGCCGTGATGTATCTCGGCCGCATCGTGGAGAGCGGCGACTGGCGCGAAATCTTCGAACGGCCGGCACACCCCTATACGCAAACCCTGATCTCGGCGATTCCCGATCCGCTGCGCCGCGCGCCGCTTGCGACCACGAGGGGCGAGCCGCCCAGTCCGCTGAATCCGCCGGACGGATGCGCGTTCAATCCGCGCTGTCGTCATGCCGAGGCGATGTGCCGTCGCGCGCCCGCGCCATCGCTTGAAACGCGTCCCGATGGACACGCCGTCCGCTGCTGGCGGGCTGACGAGATCGTGGCGCCCGATGCAGCCTTCAATGGCTCGACCTGAAATCGTCCACGCGGCAAACCTGCGCGCGTCGAGCACAACGAACAATATCGAGTGCGGGAATTAGCGCTTCTTCAGCGGCTGGGGCGGCGGCTGTTTCATCGCGGCGGCCTGCGCCGGCAGATATTTCGCGACGATTGCGGGATCGAGCTGCGCCATCGCGGTGTCCGGCAGCCGGGTCCAGACCTCGTCCTTGCCGAACAGCGAGATGCCGAGATAGCCGCGCATGGTCAGCGTCTGCCCATCGGCGCTCAGCGTCATCTTGGCCTTGTAGATCTTGCCGTTGCGCGGATCGAGCACGTTGCCGCCCTCATAGGCGAGCCCGTTGCGCTTCATGTCGCGGATCAGCGGAATGCCGAGCCACGGCATATCCTTGCGATCGTCGGTGCATTTCGAGCACACCGGATTGGGCGGATCGTCGGGCGATGCGAACATCTTCGCGATCATACCCTCGTACACGCCATTGCGCTCGACCACCAGGAACCAGCCCTCCGGCTTGCCGTCCTCGATCTTCTGCCAGAGGCCGGCTGCCGACAGCTCGGCCGCCGAGGTGGCAAGCGGAGCCGCCAGCGCAAAGGCCGTGGCGATCGCAAGGATCAGCCAAAGTCTGGACAGCGTGTTCCGCATCATCATCACCTGATCAATCGACGAACTCGAATAGCCGCAGACTACGGCCATTTCGCGGAGGGTTCCAGTACTCGCCCCGCGCAGGAACTGACCCATGCCCCTGGCATTGGTCGCTGTCGCAGCGGAATCAGTTCACTCCAAGCTTCTTCTGCAAACTTGATGACGAGGTTGTGTACTGGAACACCAGCCGCTTGTCCGGATAGACGTAGCGGTGCGCCTTCTGCGCCATCAGCGCGCCTTCGTGGAAGCCAGAGAGAATGAGCTTCAGCTTGCCCGGATAGGTGTTGATGTCGCCGATCGCGAAGATGCCTGACACGTTGGTCTCGAACGCCGCGGTGTCGACCGGCACCAGATTGTTCTCCAGCGCCACGCCCCAGTTCGCGACCGGGCCGAGCTTCATGGTGAGCCCGAAGAACGGCAGCATCGTATCGCAGGTAATCGTCGACACCGCATTGTCGTTGCCCTTCAGCGCGGCGCCCGAGAGCTGACCGTTGGCGCCTTCGAGCCCGGTGACCTGCCCGATCCTGAGATCCATCTTCCCGTCGGCGACCAGCGCGCGCATCTGCTCGACGCTGTGCGGCGCCGCGCGGAAATCGTCGCGCCGGTGTAAGAGCGTGATGCGCTTGGCGATCGGATGCAGGTTGAGCGTCCAGTCGAGCGCCGAGTCGCCGCCACCGACGATCAGGATGTTCTTGTCGCGGAAGTGCTCCATCTTGCGCACGGCATAGAACACCGAGGTGCCTTCATAGGCCTCGATGCCGGGCACCGGCGGCCGCTTCGGCTGGAACGAGCCGCCGCCGGCCGAGATCACCACCACCTTGGCTTCGAAATCCTTGCCGGCATCGGTCTTCACGCGGAACAAGGGATCGCCGATCTTCTCGATGCTCTCCACCATCTCATTGAGATGGAAGGTCGGGCCGAACGGCTTGATCTGCTCCAGCAGCTGGTCGGTGAGGCCCTGGCCGGTGACGAAGGGAATGCCGGGAATATCGTAGATCGGCTTCTCCGGATAAAGCTCGGCGCACTGCCCGCCGATCTTGTCGAGGATGTCGACCAGATGCACCTTCATGTCGAGCAGGCCCAGTTCGAACACGGCGAACAGCCCGCAGGGGCCCGCGCCAATAATCAGCACATCGGTCTTGATCGCTTCGCTCATGTCCGCTTCTTTTCAGTTGAGATCGACTGTTCTCGCCTGTCCAGCCACGCATCGGCCGGATCGGGACATGCATAATAGGGACAGCGGCTGGCGCGGCAACCCCTTGCCGAGCCTGCGCAACTCGGCTGTATGGATGGGAAACCGACGGAGATCCCCCTCGTGAATGCCCCTGTCCGTGCTGACGATGCGCCGCGCCTGGAAGACTTCCCCTATCGTCTGTCCGACAATGTGCGCTTTGCCGATCTCGACCCCAACGGGCACGTCAACAACGCGGTCTATGCAAGCTATTTCGAAACCGGCCGCGTCACGCTGGTGAAGGATCCGACCATGGGGCTGATGCCCGCTGGGCTCGGCTGGATCATGGTCCGCCTCGACATCCACTTCCGCGCCGAGTTGCATTGGCCGGGGCGGATCGAGCTCGGGCTCGGCCTGGTCAAGTTCGGACGGACATCGACCACCTTCGATCAGGTGGTGTTTTCGGAAGGGCGCTGCGTGGCGTCGGCAAAGGCGATCACGGTGATGATCGATGAGGCGACGCGCAGGCCGACACCGCTGCCGGCGGAGGTCAAGGAGAACTTCCGCCGCTGGGTCCGTCGCGGCGTGAATCCGGACGGCGAGTAAGGGAGTTCAGGCCTGCCGCTCGGGCGTCGACACGACCAGTCCGTCGAGATCGTCGGTGACCTTGATCTGGCAGGACAGCCGCGAATTCGGACGCACGTCGAAGCCGAAATCCAGCATGTCCTCTTCCATCGGCGACGGCGCGCCGACCTTCTCGCGCCACGCTTCATCGACATAGACATGGCAGGTCGCGCAGGCGCAGGCGCCGCCGCATTCGGCTTCGATGCCGGGAATGGCGTTGCGGATCGCGCCTTCCATCACCGTCGCGCCGTTCTCGATATCAATGGAGCGTTTCTCGCCGGAATGGTCGATAAAGTGGATTTTGGCCATGATTGCTCGTGCTGCCGGAATGCGCCGGACGATGAATGGAAAGGTCCCGGCAGTCGTATAACGGGTCGGTCCGCGCAGCGCTAGCGCGGAGACCGAAAAGCTGCCACCCCGGCCCGCACGCCTGCTGGCGGCTGGTGCAGATCGCTGGAGCCTAGGATTGGCCCAGAATCAGCTCGATCGCGGTACGCGCCTCGGCAATCGCGGCCCCGAGCGCGGCCAGCGGCTGGGCCGGATCGGAACCAGCCGTCAGCGCCGTTTCGAGCCGGGCGGCGGCCTCGGCGACGCCAAAGGCGCCGATCGCCCGCGCCGATCCCTTCAAGGTGTGGGCGCGGGTCGCAGCCTCCGCCGGCAGCGCGGCCAGCTCCCCGAGGAGCCGAGCCGACTGGGTCGAGAACATCGCCAGCACCTCCCGCTCGAGCTCCGGGTCGCCCAGCGTCATACGCTGGAGGTGCGCGACGTCGATCGGGCCGTCGCCGGGGGCGAGCGGCGGCGATTGCGTCCATTCAACCCGTTCGAGATGAAGCGGCATGCGCTGTCCCTGTCTCCGCCCGGCCCTGGCCGGCGGTTCGTTGGACCAGCCAATCACGAAACTGGTTAACGGATTGTTGTCGGGATGATCGGCAAAACCGCCCGATTCTGGACAACTTTCGGACACAATCGGCGCCGTGGGGCGGGAATTTTGAGTACCCATAAGGCCTTATGGCGCAAAGCTGTTAACGATGATTAAGAAAGTATTAATCGCAAGCATTTCATTCGCATCACTCTCCCCATAGGATGTTTGCGGATGTAGCGGACAAGCCGCCGAGGGGGCGCTTGCGCTCCGCTTGTGGGCACCGGCTTCGAGCTTGCGTGGGGACGATCGCAGGCTCGCCGACGCGTAAATAGTGAGAGGGCTCAGACTGAACATGGCGAACACTCCCAAGAAGGTCAAAGATCCCACCGAAGTCGCGCTTTCTGCCATCCAGGAAGCCCTCAACATCAGCGAACAGGGCGCGGAGAATCGCAGCCCCCACAATGAAGGCGCCACGCCGCCCAGCCTGCAGCCGTCAGCTCCTGATTTTTCCGCGACATCGTTCGATCAGCGTCCGAATACCGAACGTTCGGCGTTGGAGGAACCGCGCGCGCCGCGCCGCGCCGCCAATGACGATCGCGAGAGCATCGGCCAGATGTTGCAGACGCTGCAGGGAGGCCGCGCCCGCAACGCCTTCACGCTGTTCTTCGTCTGCTCCGGCGCCTGGCTGCTCGGCGGCGTCATCCTCACCATCGCGTTCTGGCCGGCGCTGCAGGCCTCGATGGCCCAGGGCACCGGTGTGCTCGTGCTCGCCGGTCTCGCCGCGCTGTTCGCCGTTCCGATCCTGCTGTTCTACTATCTCGCCAGCCTCGCCTCGCACGGCCAGCGCATGCAGATGATCGCGCAATCGATGGCGCAGGTCGCGATGCGCTTCTCCGAGCCGGAGAACGCCGCCGCGGATTCCATGGTGACGGTCGGCCAGGCGATCCGCCGCGAGGTCGCGGCGATGGGCGACGGCGTCGAGCGCGCGATCGCGCGCGCCGGCGAACTCGAGACCCTGGTTGCCAACGAGGTCGCTGCGCTGGAACGCGCCTATTCAGACAATGAGGTGCGCATCCGCGCGCTGCTGCAGGACATCGCCCATCAGCGCGACAATCTGGTCGGCCAGGCCGAGCAGGTGCGCAGTGCGATCTCCGGCGTGCAGATCGATCTGCGCCACGACATCGCGCTGATCTCGGACGCGATCGCCTCGCGCGTCGACGAGGTTGCCAAGAGCATCACCGGCGCGCTGGAAGAGCGCGGCCAGCACATCACGACCGCGCTGAGCCATGCCGGCGACAACATGATCCTCGCGCTCGGCGAGCGCGGCGGCGACCTGCTCGACCGCCTCGAGGAAGCCAGTGCCGAGACCACGCGCGCGGTGCTCGATGCATCGGAGCGGCTCACCACCAGCCTCAACTTCAAGACCGGCCACGTCCATGACGAGTTCGTCGATCTGGCCGATCGCGTCCACGAGATGCTGAACGAGCGCATCGACCGCATCACCGGCGAGTTCGAGCAGCGCTCGTCTGCGATCGTCGACGGCATCTCCGACCGCACCGAAGAAGTGCACGACTCCCTGAAGAACTCCGCGGACTCGCTGCTGCTGGAGCTCGAGCTGCGCAGCAACGACCTCGTCAGCAAGATCGACGACGCCGGCAACCGCCTCGCCGGCCAGATCATGACATCAGGCGACAAGGCGAGCGAGGCGCTCGACGTCACCGTCAATTCGCTGGTCGCCAAGGTGGTGGGCCAGACCGAGACCGCGCACGATTCGCTGTCGCTGCAGATGAGCGCGTTCGACGACCTGGTGAAGAACCACGGCAGCGAGCTCGCCGAGAGATTCGCCCGCGACTCCGGCACGCTCGGCGCGCTGATCACCCGCCACATCTCCGAATTCGACCGCACGGTGAAGACCTTCGGCGGCGACATCGTCGAGCGCATGGGCCAGCGGACCCAGGACATCGCCGACAGCCTGAAGACCTATGTCGACACCTTCGACCATCGCGTCAGCAGCAATAGCGGCGAGATCACCGCCTCGCTCGACCAGCGCCTGCTGCAGTTCGAGACCACGCTCGGCAGCCGCGTCAGCAATCTCGACGCCTCGCTGACCGAGAAGCTGTCGTCGTTCGACAGTTCGCTCGCCAGCAGGATCGGCTCGTTCGACGGCCGCCTGCAGTCGCTGGATGAGGCGATCGACGGCCGCATGAAGACGCTCGAGGTCACCTTCGAGAGCCGCGCCAAATCGGTCACCGACACCATCGACGGCCATCTCGGCACGCTCGCGACCCAGCTGACCGAAGGCGCCACCCAGGCGATCCACTCGATCGACTCGCGCCTCGGCCTGCTCACCACGACCCTGACCGAGGGCACCGCGCAGGCGATCGCCGCGGTCGACCACCGCATCAACGGCGTCACCGAGACCATCGACGGCCACAGCACCCGCCTGGTCGACACCATCAACGGCCACAGCACCCGCCTCGCCGACACCATCAATGGTCACAACACCCGCCTCGTCGAGACCATCAGTGGTCACAGCTCGAACCTGACCGACACCATCTCGGCGCGCTTCGCCGACATCCAGCAGGGCATCGAGAGCCGCGTTGGCGTCATCGCGGGCGACATAGATACCCGCGTCGCGCAGTTCGAGGACCTGCTGGGCTCGCGCGTCGAGGCCGTCGCCGGCCGCATCGAGAGCAGCGGCCGCCAGGCCAGCGAGGACCTGATGTCCCGCGCCGAGCTGCTGTCGTCGAGCATCAAGTCCCATGTCGAGGACGCCGAGCGTTCGCTGACCAATCTCGTGGTCAACACCAGCGAGACCATCCAGACCGGCGCGCGCACCGCGCAGCAGGCGCTGCTCACCGTGTCCGCCGACGTCGGCAACCAGCTCAAGCTGAGCTCGGCCGAGGTCGAGGGCGTGCTGACCGCCGTCGGCACCTCCGCCGCCAACGCGATCCTCACCAGTGCCCGCGACGCCCAGGTGTCGCTGGTCTCCGCCTCCGGCGACGTCGCCTCGCAGATCAAGGCGCTGTCGGAGGATGTCGAGCGCACGCTGCAGGCCGCCGGCAGCGCCACCGCAGCCTCCGTGCTGTCCGGCGCCCGCGACGCGCAGACCACGCTGGTCTCTGCCTCGGTCGAAGCCGCAAGCCAGGTCAAGTCGCTCGCTGCCGATGTCGAGCAGTCGCTGTCGATGTCCGGCTCTGCCGCCGCCGAAGCGATCATGACCGGTGCGCGCGAGGCCCAGACCACGCTGATCGCGACGTCGACCGACGTGACCGGTCAGGTCAAGTCGCTCGCCAGCGACGTCGAGCGCTCGCTGTCGATGGCCGGCACCGCGACCGCGGAAGCCATTGTCGCCTCCGCCCGCGAGGCCCAGAGCACGCTGGCCGGCGCCTCCACCGAAGCCGCCAACCTGGTCCGCACGCTCGCGGCCGACGTGCAGCACTCGCTGTCGACCGCCGGCACCGCGACCGCCGAAGCCGTGGTCGCCTCCGCCCGCGAGGCCCAGAACACGCTCGCCGGAGCGTCGACCGACGCCACCGATCTGGTCCGCACGCTGTCGGCCGACATCGAGCGCACGCTGTCGATGGCCGGCTCCGCCACCGCGGAGGCCGTCGTCGCCGCGGCCCGCGAGGCCCAGAGCACGCTGGCCGGCGCCTCCACCGAGGCCACCGATCTGGTCCGCAACCTCGCCGCCGACATGGAACGCTCGCTGTCGATGGCCGGCTCCGCGACCGCGGAATCGATCACTGCTAGCGCACGTGAAGCCCAGAGCACATTGGTCAATGCCTCGACCGACGCGGCAAGCAAGGTGTCGGAACTCGCCTCCGACATCCAGCGCGCGCTGTCGATGGCCGGCTCCGGCACCGTCGAGGTGCTGACCGCCGGTGCCCGCGAGGCGCAGAACACCCTCGTCACCGCATCGACCGAGGCCGCCAACCACGTCAAGTCGCTGGCAGCCGATGTCGAGCGCACCCTGACCTCGGTCGGCACCAACACCGCCCAGTCGATCCTCGGCAGCGCCCGCGATGCCCAGACTTCGTTCGTGGCAACGTCCAGCGAGGCCGCAGCCCAGATGCGCGCGATCTCCGTCGAGATCGAGCGCTCGCTGACCACGACCAGCGCGGAGACTGCGCAGACCATCCTGAGCAGCGCCCGCGAGGCCCAGAGCTCGTTTGCGGCAACCTCCGCCGATGCCGCCGCCCAGATCCGCACGCTCTCGACCGACATCGAGCGCGCGCTGGGTTCGGTCACGGCCAAGACCACCGACAACATCCAGACCTCGGCGCAGAACGCCCAGGCCGCATTGATCACCATGTCCAACGAGGTCTCGACCAAGGTCAAGACGACCTCCGCCGACATCGAGCGCTCGGTGCTGTCGGCGACCAGCGCCTTCGGCTCGGCGATGACCGGCAAGACCGACGAGATTGTCACCTATGTGCAGCAGCAGGCCGAGCGTCTGTCACAGATGGTCGACGGCCGCCGCGGCTCGCTGGTCGAGGCGCTGACCGCCAAGACCACGCAGCTATCGGCCGATATGGATCGCGCCACCGCCGACGCGCTGAAGGCGATCGAAACCCGCGGCCTCGCCTTCTCGCAGTCGATGGCGGCGCATGGCGGCGATGTCGCGCGCAACATCACCTCGGCCGGCGATCAGGCGACCGGCGCGGTGGCGAAGTCGCTCAAGGAGCTCGAGCAGGCCTCGCGCGCGGCGATCGACCAGTCGCGCCAGGTCTCGATCTCGGCCGTCACCGAGATGCAGGAGACCAGCAAGATCCTGCGCACCGACACGGTCGCGCTGTTCGAGCGGCTGCGCGAGGGCAACATCCTGCTGCAGGAAGTGTTGACCGGCGCCCACGACAACCTCAACTCGCTGGAGCGTGCGCTGGTGACCCGCGTGGCCGACTTCGTGTCCGCCATGAACGACGTCACCTCGCGCAACGGCGTGGCGACCCAGACGCTGGAAGACCAGCTGACGATGTTCAACAGCAAGACCAGCAAGGCGCTGGAGGATCTCGGCGCGCTGTCGAGCCAGTTCGAGACCCACGGCAAGGCGCTGATCGAGGCGGCTGCGGTGGTCGAACAGGCCAACCGCTCCACGACGGCCTCCGTCAGCGAGCGCAAGGAGGCCCTGGAAGCGCTGGTGACGACCATCGACCTGCGCACCACCGATCTCGACCAGCGGCTGTCGCGCTTCACCGGGCTGCTCGATGAATCGCTCGGCGCGGCCGAGGAGCGCGCCCGCGACATCGCGCGCGTGGTGGCGGAGACCGCCGGCGCCGGCTCGGCTGCGATCAGCCGGCAGTTCGAGGCGGTGCGCCAGGCGGCCGAGAACGAACGTCAGCAGACCGTCGACGCGATGAACGAGCTCTACCAGCAGAGCAACGCCGAGACCGATGCGATGTTCAGGGAATCGACGGAGAAGTTCTCCGCGATGGTCACGGCGATGAAGCAGATGGCGAGCGAGATGCACAGCGAGCTCGAGGCCACCCGCAACGAGCTGCGCCGCGGCGTGCTCGAGATGCCGCAGGAAGCCGCCGAGAACACCGCGCAGATGCGCAAGGTGATCGTCGACCAGATCGAGGCGCTCGCCGAGCTGAACCGCATCGTCGCCCATCACGGCCGCGGGCTCGACGTGGTCTCGACCAACCGCGCCAGCGTCCGCCACGAGGAGCCGATGATAGCTGCCGCCGGCGGCCGCACCGACGTGCGGATGCGGGACGACGCGCGGATGCGCGACAATGGCAACAGCGCCTCGACGCTGCCGCCGCCCGATCTCGGCATGGCGAGCTCGCGCCGCACCGAGGCTCCGTCGGTCAGCCCGGCGGGTCCCAACAACGGCGACGGCTGGCTGTCCGACCTGCTCAACCGCAGCGATGCGCCGCCGCCTGCCCCGCAGGGCCGCGACGCGCTGCAGCGGCCGCGTCAACAGCCGCCGCAGCAGCCGGCCGCCAATCCGCTGGAGTCGCTGTCGCTCGACATCGGCCGGCTGATGGACCGCACGCTGGCGGCCGAGATGTGGGATCGCTACCAGCGCGGCGAGAACAAGGCGTTCAGCAAGCGCCTGTACACGCCGGCCGGCCAGAAGGCCTTCGACGAGGTGGCCCGCAAGTATCGCGCCGATCGCGGCTTCAAGCAGACGGTCGACCGCTACATCGCGGAGTTCGAGCGCCTGCTCGACGAAGTCGCCCGCGACGGCCGCGGCCAGCAGGAGCTGGCCGGTCACCTGACCTCGGAGACCGGGCTGGTCTACACCTTGCTCGCGCACGCCGCGGGACGGCTGGGGTGAGCTGGCGAACAGCGAATAGCAAGTAATGAGTAGCGAATGGAAACGGAGGCCGCAGGGCCTCCGTTTTTGTTTGGGCTTGGTATTGGATCAACCAGTCGTAGCCCGCAGGGAGCGCAGCGAAATCCGGGGCAGCGCGGCGGCGGAGTTGATCCCGGATTACGCTGCGCTCCATCCGGGCTACGAGTTGCTTCGCTCGCAATGACGAGTCTGGCGGCGAAGGAAGGCTACTCGCTACTCGCTACTCGCTACTCGCTACTCGCTACTCACCATTCGCCTGCTTACTGCCGCCGCCGCGGCCCTGCCGGTGCTGCGGCCGGAGCCGGTGCGGGCTCCGGGGCGGCGTTGTTGCTGCCGCCGAAGATCACCCGGCTCGGGTTGCGGTCGAAATTGTTCACGGCGCGGCTGATGTCGGACAGCGTGCGACGACCGTCGTTGATCAGGAGATTGGAGCGCTTGTCGAGATCCTCGGCGAGCTCGCGGATCGACTTCACCATCAGGTTCAGCTCGCTGCCATTGTTGCCGCCGGCGATCGCGTTGAGGCCCAGCATCAGATTGTCGGCCTTGCCCATCACGCCGTCGACCTTGAGCATGACGTTGTCGATCTTCTCCGAATTGCGCGCCAAGGCCTGGGTGAAGACCTCGAGATTCTTCAGCGAGTTCTTCACCGACTGCTGATTGTCGGCGACGATGCGGTTGACGTTCTGTAGGGTGGCGCGGATCGCCTCGGTGACGTCCTGCAGCGCGTTGGGGTCGGCGGTCAGGACCGGGATGCCGTCCTCATCCAGCGGCACCGGCGGGGCGGCCTCCTCGCCGCCCTTCAGCGAGATCGCGGCTACGCCGGTGAGGCCCTGGAATTCGAGCCCGACCAGGGTGTCCTTGCGCAGCGGTGCGGTGTTCTCGATCATCGCCAGCGCGATCACGCGGCGCGGATTGTCGAGCTTGACCGAGACGACTTCCCCTATCCTGATACCGTTGAAATTGACATTGCCGCCATTGCGCAGGCCCGACGCCGGCCCCTCAAACACCACCCGCAACGGGCTGCGCTGCTTGGTGGTGTGCAGGCTCTGGAACCACAGCACGAAGCCGAACGCCGCGGCGATCACCGCCAGCGTGAAAGCCCCGATCAAGACGTAGTTCGCCCGCGTTTCCATCAATTGCTCGCGTTAATCACTGTTGGGCCCTCGCGCAGCCGGCCTGCGTTCGAGCCCGTCGAATTCTTGTTGGCGCATGATCTCGTCGGAAAACCGGTTTCCAGTTTCGGGATCATGGGCTAGGCCACAACGGCACGGGCGCGTTTGCCGTTGAAATATTGCTGCAGCCACGGATGCTGCGACGCCTTCATGTCGGCGATGGATCCTGCAGCAATGATCTTACCGTTCCCTAAAACGGCGATACGGTCGCACGCGGTGTAAAGACTGTCGAGATCGTGGGTTACCATGAAAACGGTCAGCCCCAAAGTGCGCTGCAAGGTGCGCACCAGCTCGTCGAAATCGCCGGCGCCGATCGGATCGAGGCCCGATGTCGGCTCGTCGAGAAATACCAGCTCCGGATCGAGCGCGAGCGCGCGCGCCAGCGCGACGCGCTTGATCATACCGCCGGACAGTTCGGACGGATAGCGATCGGCGACTTCGGGCTTGAGGCCGACCATCACCAGCTTCGCCACCATGATCTCGTCGAGCAGTCGCTGCGAGACCCGCAGATATTCGCGCGCCGGAAACTGGATGTTCTGGCGCACTGTGAGCGAGGAGAACAGCGCGCCCTGCTGAAACAGGATGCCCCAGCGCCGCTCGACGGCGCGGCGCTGCGACGAGCTCGCGGCATCGAGATCGACGCCGAACACCTCGATGCGGCCGGAGACTTTCGGCACCAGGCCGATGATGGTGCGCGTCAGCACCGATTTGCCGGCGCCCGAGGGGCCGACGAAGCCGAGGATCTCGCCGCGCTTGACATCGAGGTTGAGGCCGTCGAGCACGCGCGTCTTGCCGAATTGCACGGTGATATCGCGGACCCGGATGATGGCGTCGATATCCGCTTCCGCCATGGTCACATCCCGATCGAGGCGAAGAAGATCGCGAACACGCCGTCCATCACGATCACGAAGAAGATCCCTTTCACCACCGACGCGGTGGTGTGCTGTCCGAGCGATTCCGCCGAGCCCTGCACCGCCAGCCCTTCGACGCAGGCGACGATGCCGATCACCGCCGCCATGACAGGCGCCTTGACCATGCCGACGATGAAATGGTCGATCGATATGGCATCACGAAGGCGGAGCAGGAAGGCTTCCGGATCGACCCCGCCATAGAGCCAGGCGATGAGACCACCGCCATAGAGCGCGGCCATCGCGCCGAGAAAGGCCAGGATCGGCAGCGCCAGAACCAAGGCCAGCATGCGCGGCAGGATCAGGACCTCGATCGGATCGAAGCCCATGGTGCGCAGCGCGTCGATCTCCTCGCGCATCTTCATCGAGCCGAGCTCGGCGGTATAGGCCGAGCCGGAGCGGCCCGCGACCATGATCGCGACCAAGAGCACGCCGATCTCGCGCAGCACCAGCACGCCCAGCATGTCGACCACGAAGATGTCGGCGCCGAACCTGCGGAAGTGGAAGATGCCCTGCTGCGAGATAATGCAGCCGATCAGGAAGGTGATCAGCACCACGATCGGCACCGCGCGCCAGCACACCTGCTCGAGATGATGCACTGTCGACGTCAGGCGGAAGCTGCGCGGATGGATCAGCACGTTGCCGGCCGCAGCGATCACCGCGCCGAGCATGTCGACCAGGCCGATGATGGTGCCGCCGATGCCGGCCACCGTGCGCCCGATCTGCTCGAGCATGCCGGTGATCGACAGCGGATCGCTGGCGACCCTCGGCGCGGGGCCGACGCGGCGGACCTCGTCGACGAGGCTGGAATAATTCGCCGACAGGCCCGCGATCTCGGCTTCCGCGCTGGCATCGCTGAGGCTGCGGCGCAGCCGCTCGATCAGCCAGGCGCCGAAGGTGTCGAGGCTCGCGACCTGCGACACGTCGATGAAGATGTGGGGACGGCTGCCGCGCAGCTTCTCGGCGTCGGACACGATCCGCTCGAGCGCGGGGGCAAAGCGGGCGGTCCAGTTGCCCGCCGCACATAGCGCCAGTCCTTCGCCTTGGGCTATCCGCTCCAGTGTCGGGTCGCCGCTCACCTTTTGCTTACCCCTCGAGCCGGTTGGCCGCCGCTCACGCAGATCTCCGGCGGCTTGCCGGATCGGCTTGTCGAATCTGCCACTAACCAGCCATAGTTGGATGCGGCTCGCAAGCTACGGTTCAGGAAATAGTAGACTTTAAAATGACTTCCACCCCACCCGGAGCGATTTCCCTAAGCGCGCGGATCGAGCGCTGGCCGATCGCGGGGACCTTCACAATCAGCCGCGGCGCCAAGACCGAAGCAGTGGTCGTGGTGGCCGAGCTGAGCCAAGGTGGCCTCATCGGCCGCGGCGAATGCGTACCCTACCCGCGCTACGGCGAAGCGCCCGAGGCGACCTTGCAGGCGATCCAGGCGATGCGTGAGCCGCTTGCCGGCGGCATGGACCGGATCGCCTTGCAGGCCCGCATGCCCGCTGGCGCCGCCCGCAACGCGCTGGACTGCGCGCTGGCGGACCTCGAGGCCAAACGCGCCGGTCAGCGGATCTGGAACCTACTGGGGCGGCCGGCGCCGGAACCACGTACCACTGCCTATACGATCTCGCTCAGCACACCCGAGGCGATGGCGGAAGCCACCGCCAAGGCCGCGCATCGCGCCCTGCTCAAGATCAAGCTTGGCGGCGATGGCGACGGCGCGCGGATCGCCGCCGTGCGCAAGGCTGCGCCGACATCTGAGTTGATCGTCGACGCCAACGAAGCCTGGACTGACGACAACCTCGCCGCCAATCTCGCAGCCTGCGCCGATGCCGGCGTCACGCTGATCGAGCAGCCGCTGCCGGCGGGCAAGGATGAGGCATTGGCGCGGATCAAGCGCCCGGTTGCGGTGTGCGCCGACGAGAGCGTGCATGACCGCGCGTCTCTTGCGGGCCTGCGCGGTCGCTACGATGCGGTCAACATCAAGCTCGACAAGACCGGCGGGCTGACCGAAGCGCTCGCGATGGCGGACGCCGCCCGCGCACTCGGCTTTGAGATCATGATCGGCTGCATGGTCGCGACCTCGCTTGCGATGGCGCCGGCGATGCTGATCGCACAAGCCGCGCGCTTCGTCGATCTCGACGGCCCGCTGCTGCTGGCCAGCGACCGCGACAACGGCCTGCGCTACGAGGGCAGCCTGGTCTATCCGCCGGACGCCGCGCTCTGGGGATGATGGGATAGTTTCCCGCGCGCCAACCACATCACGAGCCCGCCCGCGGCCGCCATCGCAGCCATCATATCGTAGACGCCGAGCCCGATGCGCGCATAGACCAACCCGCTGACGATCGCCGTCGTGCTCGCGACGATGCCGGCGCAAGCGGTGAGATAACCCTGCGCGCGCGCCATCACGTGCACCGGCACGTGCTGCACCATCAGGCCCATGATGCCGACCTGGGTCAGTCCGAAGCTTAGGCCGTGTCCGAGCTGGACCACGGCAAGCACCGCAAGCGGCGGCTCCTGCGCGGTGATCGCCCAGCGCGCCACGGCGCTGGCGGCCGCGATCATCACCAGCACCGCCGACGGCAGCGTGAAGCGCGGCGAGGCCGCAAACAGCACGATCTCGGCGAGCACGCCGAGCACCCAGAGCGCCGCGATGGTCAGGCCGCTGAAACCGGCCTGCTGCCAGGCGATCGACGCGAAGATGTAATAGGCGCCGTGGCTGCCCTGGATCAGCGCCGAGGACACGATGATCGCGAGGAAGGTCGGATTGCGCAGCAGTTTTGGCGCGCCAGCGGCCGGCGCGTGGCTGGCCACCGGACGCCCCAGCGGCCGCAGCGTCAACCCAACCAGCGCGCCGAGCAGGGTCACGGCCGTGATGATCCAGATCAGATCGACCTCGGCGACATAGCGCAGCAGGAACCCGCTGATCAGCGCGCAGACCGCGAAGGCCGCCGAGCCCCACAGCCGCAGCGGTCCGTAGCTGAGGCCGAACTGCCTAACGCCGCGCAGCGCATAGGCGTCGGTCAGCGGCACCATCGGCGTCCAGACGCAGCAGGTCAGCGCGTAGATCGCGAGCAGCACGAACGGCTGGTGCTGGGTGCCGATCACGGCAAAGCCGAACGCCGTGGCAAATCCGGTGGCGATGATCGCGCCGCGCAGCATCTGGCGCCGCTCCGCCGTGGCGGTGACCAGCGGCAGCACGGTGAAGCGCGTCACCGGCGGCACAGCCGTGATGATGCCGATCCAGGTGGCGTCGATGCCGATCGCCTTCAGCCACACCGTGAAAAACGGCAGGTGAACCCCGGTCATCCCGAACAGCGTGGCATAGAATGCCGCGAGGCTGCGCGCGAATCGCCGCGAGGCAACCTTTGCTGCAATGGGGATTTGTGATTCGGAAGACATCAATTCAATTGCGATTCGCGCGATATCGTGGTGATCGTTAACCCAACGCGCGGTGATTTGCGCGGAGAGATTGTGATGGCCGAAGAAGCATTCGCCCTGTCGCCGATATCCGCCCGCGCGGCCCTGCCGAGCGAGGAGGACTACGCTGCAATCAGCGCAGCCTTCATGGAGACCTCGCGGGGCCGCTGGTTCCTCGGCGAATACGCCAAGCGCAACCGCAATGCCGACACGCGCATGGTGCTCGATGCGGTGGCGCGAATCGAGGAAAGCCTCAGCGCGCAGCGGCAGGCCGCTGCAGCGGCGATCAGGGACGAGCAGCTGGCCCAAACGCTGGCCGCCCTGCGTGGCGCAATCGAGGCCGCCCAGGCCTCCGCCATGTCAGCGCTCGACGGCATCAGCTTCGAACAAAACCTCGCGCCGGTGCGCAAAGGCGTACGGGTGATTCGCGAAATCTCCTGGCGGCTGCGCGAGATCGGCAATGACGGCCGGATCTGCGACATCATCGATTCGCAGGCCAGCGCGATCGAGGCCGGCGCCGCCGAGGTCTCGATGAGCGACGCCAAGGCCGTGCTGGAGACCGCCTTCGCGGCGCTGGCCCGACGCCTCAGCGAGTTCGATCCGGACAAGGCGACGCCCGCGGCCGAGCCCGTTGTGGCCGAGGCACCGGTTACGGAGCCGCCCGCGGCTGCTCCCACGCCGCCGCCCGTCGCCGAAAGCGTTGCCGCCGAGAGCGCGGCCCCTGGTGCTGCGATGTCGGCGACGCCGTCAGCGGCGCCCCAAGAGGCCGTTGCAACGCCGCCCGCCGAGCCGGCCCCAGCCGCCGCGCCGCAGCCGAGCGAAGCCTGGATCAAGGCCGAAGCCGCACTGGCCGAGGCCGAAGCCGCAGAGCTTGCCCGCGTCACCGACGAGGCCGCCGCCGACGCCCAGGACGAAGCGGTGCTCGACCTGATCGCGATGGAGATGGGCGCGCCGGATCCGATCGATGAAGACGCGATCGCAGAGGAGATGCGCGCCGCCGAGGAGATGCGCATCGCGGAGGCGATGGCGGCCGAGCCCGAAATGGTGGCACCCGCCATTCAGCCGGAGCCTGCACCGGCGCCCGAGCCCAAGGTTGAGATCAAGGTTGAGATCAAGGCCGAGCCCGCACCGGTCGCGGTCGCAGCGGTTGTCGAAGCGCCGGCCCCCGTGCCGCCGCCTCTTCCGCCCGCCATCGAGGCTGCCGCCGCGCCGGCAGCGGAAGTCTCGCTCGGCTCGACCATCATCGCCAGCGGCCTTTTGAAGAGGCCGAGCGTCGCAGCCAACGACCCGCTCGCGCCGATCCGCCGCATGAGTCAGGCCGAGAAGATCGCGTTCTTTTCGTAGGGCGAACGAACTGCGCACTTCCGCAGCGTGACCCAGCCCACGTACCACAGCCGCATCTACGCCTAGCCTCCCACGACCGGTCCCGCACCGGGATCAGCCTGGGAGCGCGCCATGGTCCGCCTGACATCCATGATGATATCGGCCGCATTGCTCGGCCTGTTCAGCCTTGCTGCGCCCCGCCCAGGATTTGCCGAGACCGGCAACATCACCGTCGGCAATGCAACGCAGGCGCCGGCCCACTCTATCGATCAAGCCGGGCCATCGGCGATGCCAGCTGCGGCGACGCCCGCTGTGTTGCGCGGCGCCGAGCAGCGCGTCGCGCTGGTGATCGGCAACGCCAACTATCAGAACGCACCCAAGCTCGCCAATCCCGGCAACGACGCGCGTCGATGGCCGAGCTGTTGAACGCGGCCGGCTTCGAGGTGATCTCCGCAACCGACCTCAGGCAGCGCGACATGGTCAAGGTGTTGCAGGACTTTTCCGACAAGGTTGCCACGCGCGGTCCCAACACGGTCGCGATGATCTATTACGCCGGCCATGGCGTGCAGCTTGGCGGCGAGAACTATCTGATTCCGGTCGACGCCAGGATCGCGACGCCGTCCGACCTCGACGGCAACGCGGTGCGCCTCGTCGACGTGATGGGCACGCTCGAGAATATCCCGAGCCGGATGCGCATCGTCGTGCTCGACGCCTGCCGCAACAATCCCTTCCCTGACGTCAACGATGCCGGCCGCGGCCTTGCCGTCGTCGACGCGCCGAGCGGCTCGATCGTCGGCTATTCGACCGCGCCCGGCATGGAAGCCCAGGCCGGCAGCAACGGCCACAGCCCCTACACCAACGCGTTCCTGCGCCTGGCGCGCGAGCCCAATCTGCCGATCGAGCAGCTGTTCAAGCGCGTTCGCCTCGAAGTCAACTCGACGACCGACGGCCGGCAGACGCCGTGGGAGAGTTCGTCGCTGACCTCCGATTTCACTTTCTTCGGTGACACCGCGACGGCGGCGGCCCGTGCGCCGGCGAATGGCCCGGTCGTGCAGATGGCGTCGAACCTGCCGAACCGCTCGGTGCGCCAGGCCTATGACTTCGTGCTGTCGGAAGGCCGGCCGGACTATTATGAGGAATTCATCCGGCTCTATCCGCGCGATCCGCTGTGCGACCGCATTCGCTTCCTGCTGACCAACTGGCTGCAGGTCGCGGCTTGGCACAAGGCGGTGCTCGCCAACACGCCGTTCGCCTACAAGACCTTTCACGACAATTTCGCCGGCAGCGCTTATGCGCAGCAGGCCCTGAAGCTACAGATGCAGCCGAAAGCGATGCCGCTGATGCAGTTCACGCGGCTATCAAATCGTCAGGCGTTCCGGCCGATCGATGCGGGCGCGCAAGGCGCGATCGGCAAGATCGTGACCATGCCCGCGCCCGGCGCGAAGCCGGTCGGCATGCCGGGCTCGATCGGCAAGAGCAAGGTCGCGAACCTTCCAGCGGCGAACAACTCGTCAAACCCGATCCTGAAAGGCAACGGCCATCTCCGCACCGAGCGGCAGAGCATGCCAGTCAACTGGATGAGATCGGGCGGCAGCCATACGGCCTTCCATTCCGGCTCATCGGGTTCGCACTTCAGCGCAATGGGCGGCGGCCACGGTGGCGGCTTCAGACACTGATCCGTCGCTCAACGAAACGGGGCAGAGCGATCATCGCCCTGCCCCGCTTCTTTTTTAAAATGCTGGTCTCAGGCGACGAGCTTCGCGAACAAATCGGCGTCGACATTGCCGCCCGAGAGCACGATGACGACGTTCTTGCCTTTGGCATCGATCCGTCCCGCCAGCAGCGCGGCGAGACCGATCGCGCCGCCAGGCTCGACCACGAGCTTCAGCTCGCGATAGGCAAACGCGACGGCAGCACCGACTTCATCGTCGGAGGCGCTGACGCCGTTTGCCAGCAGCTTGCTGTTGATGGCGAAGGTGAGCTCACCCGGCATCATCGCCATCAGCGCATCGCAGATGGTGCGCGGCGCGACCGCATGCGCTTCGCGATGGCCAACCTTGAGCGACAAGGCATGATCGTCATAGCCCGCGGGCTCGGCGACGATCACCTGGGCCTGCGGATACTTCACCTTCACCGCGGTGGCGACACCGGCGATCAGGCCGCCGCCGGAAGCCGGCGCCACGACGATGTCAGGCACGAGCCCGAGCGCTGCCATATCCTCGGCGATCTCGCGGCCGGCGGTGCCCTGCCCCGCGATCACCAGGGGATCGTCATAGGGCGGCACCAACGTCGCGCCGCGCTTGCTGGCGATGCCGCTCGCGATCGCCGCACGGTCGTCGCGGTCGCGATCGTACAGCACGACCTCGGCGCCGTAGGACTTGGTCCGTTCGCGTTTGGTGAGCGGCGAGTCCGCCGGCATCACGATGGTCGCCTGCATGTTGAGGATCTTCGCCGCCGCAGCGACGCCCTGGGCATGGTTGCCTGAGGAGAACGCGACGACGCCGCCGCTCCGCTTGTCCTGCGGGATCGAGGCGAGCTTGTTGAAGGCGCCACGGAACTTGAACGATCCGGTCCGCTGCAACATCTCGGGCTTAAGGAAGACCTGGCTGCCGACGCGTTCGTTGAGAACGGGGAAGGTCAGGAGCGGCGTGCGCACCGCGAACGGCGCGACCACCCTTGCGGCGGCATCGATGTCCGCGGCAGCGACGGGTGGATTTAAAGTGGTGTCCGTCATCGCCAATTTGTATCGCGACGGCAGGCAGCCCGGCAAGACGCTTTAGCGTGACTTGTCTCGAGCATGATCCGGAAAAGTGCGAAGCGGTTTTCCGGAAAGATCATGCTCAAACAAGGAGCTAGAGCGCGATGACAATTTAGCCCAGTTTCATCGCGCTCTAGCGTGGGGTCGGATGAGGGGCCGGCAAGGCCGCGAAATGGTGCTCTTCGGCGCCGAATTCCAACGCCTCCCCCTCGCCGTCCGGCGGCGCGGGGCGGACATTCAAGCAGCGATCGATGAACACCCGGGCGGATGCCTGCCAGGTGTGGAGCGCGGCAAAATCGACGCAGGCCTGGCGCGGAATGCTGAGTGCCTCGAGGCAGGCATGGTGCAGATCCTCGTCGAGCACGCCGACCGGCGCCGCGCCGATCACGTCGCGGGGACCGGTGACCGGAAAAGCGGCAACCGGCAGGCCGCTCGCCAGTGCCTCGAGCAGCACCAGACCGAACGTGTCGGTGCGGCTCGGGAAAACGAACACATCGGCCGCAGCATAGATCTCAGCCAATTCTTCCCCATGGCGCGCGCCGAGGAACACGGCTTCCGGATATTTCCGCTCCAGCGCCGCGCGCGCCGGGCCGTCGCCGACCACGACCTTGGTGCCGGGCAAATCGAGATCGAGGAATGCCTCGAGGTTCTTCTCAACCGCCACCCGGCCGACGCTGAGATAGACCGGCTGCGGCAGGCAGAGATCGACATCGCGCGGATGGAACAGTCCGGTATCGACGCCGCGCGACCACAGCACCACGTTGCGGAAGCCGCGCTGGCGCAGCTCGGCCGCCAGCGCCGGGGTCGCCGCCATCACCGCCCGGCTCGGCCCGTGGAACCAGCGCAGCGCGCGCCACACCCAAGCCTCCGGGACCGGCGTCCGTGCCGAGACATATTCGGGGAAACGGGTGTGGAAGCTCGTCGTGAACGGCAGGCCGTGCTTGCGGCAATAGCGGCGCACCGACAGCCCGATCGGGCCCTCGGTCGCGATATGAATGCTGTCGGGCTTGGCCGCCTCGATCAGGCTCGCGACCTTGGCCTGGTACGGCAGCGCCAGCCGCAGATCGCGATAGCTCGGCATCGCAAAGGTGCGGAACTCGTCCGGCGTCAGGAAGCTCACCTCGACGCCGAGCGATTTCGCCGCCTGCGCCATCATGGTCAGCGTGCGGACAACCCCGTTGACCTGGGGATGCCACGCATCGGTCGCGACCAGGATATGCGTCATGCAGCGCGTGCCGTCACTCGCGGAACGGGCGCGATCCGGCGCACCGGATCGGTCCAGGTGATGATCTCGAAATGGCCGTCCTCGTGCTCGGCGAGCGCGGTGCAGCTCTCCACCCAGTCGCCGCAATTCATGTAGTGGATGCCGTGCTCGTCATGAATCGTCGCGTAGTGGATGTGGCCGCAGATCACGCCGTCGCAGCCGTGACGCCGCGCCTCGCCGGCCAGCGTCGCCTCGAACGCGCCGATATAGTTCACCGCCTTCTTCACCTTCAGCTTGGCCCATTGCGACAGCGACCAATAGGGCACGCCGAGCATCTTGCGGAAGAAGTTGACGAAGCGGTTCATCTGAATCGCGAAGTCATAGGCCTTGTCGCCGAGATGGGCGAGCCAACGCGCGTTCTGCACCACGAGGTCGAAGATGTCGCCGTGGATCACCAGGTAGCGCTTGCCGTCGGCGCCGGTGTGAACGGTGTTCTCCACCACATCGATGCCGCCGAAATGCGTGCCGTAATATTTGCGCAGGAACTCGTCGTGGTTCCCCGGGACGTAGATCACCTTGGCGCCCTTGCGCGCCTTACGCAGCATCTTTTGCACGAAATCGTTGTGGGTCTGCGGCCAGTACCAGTTCGACTTCAGCGCCCAGCCGTCGACGATATCACCAACGAGGTAGATCGTGTCGGCGTCGTGAGAGCGGAGGAAGTCCAGCAGACGGTCGGCTTGCGACCCGCGGGCTCCGAGATGGACATCGGAGATAAACAAAGTGCGAAAGCGCCGCTCGGGACTTTCTTCACTCAAGGAGTCGCTTCCCATGCCTGTGCACCTAACAGATTCCTGTGACAAGGCGATGACGATTCCCGCGACCCATGGCCCCACAAACAGTTAGCGAGAATCAGCAGTACGCCCCTCCAATGCGGATAACAGCGGCGTGCGACAATCTGGCGACATCGGCGGCCGCAGCTGTGTGGAACGAGTGTTGTGTTGCCTGCATATCGCGGCGGAGCAAACGTACAACGTGCGTAGCCCGGATGGAGCGCAGCGCAATCCGGGGCCTTGCGTCCGCGGATGAATTGGCCCCGGATTACGCTACGCTCCATCCGGGCTACGCGGCTACGAGCGCTTCAGTAATACTTGTGAAAATGATGCACCGGCCCATGGCCGTGGCCGACGGCAAAACGATCCGCGGCGGCGATCGCGTCCGTGATCCAGGCCTTGGCATTGCGCACGGCAGTCTCCATCGCCTCGCCCTTCGCGAGTCCTGCCGCGATAGCCGACGACAGCGAGCAACCGGTGCCATGCGTGTTTGCCGTCGCGATGCGCGGCGCCGACAGCATGATGCTGCGCTCGGCGTCGATCAGGTAGTCGATGCTATCAGCGCCGTGTCCGTGGCCACCTTTGACCAGCACCGCGCGGCATCCCATCGCCAGCAGCCGCTTGCCCTGCCGCTCGACGTCCGCCTCACTTGAGGCAACCGGCTCGCGCAACAGCGCCGCCGCTTCAGGCAGGTTCGGCGTGATCAGCGAGGCCAGCGGAAACAGCATGGTCTTCAGCGCATCGACCGCCTCGGCAGCCAGCAGCCGGTCGCCTGATGTCGCGACCATCACCGGATCGAGCACGATGTGGCGCGGCGCCCAGCGCGTCAGCGCATCGGCAATCGCAGCGACGGTCTCGGCTTGCGCCACCATGCCGATCTTGACCGCGCCGACATCGAGGTCGGAGAACACGGCATCGAGTTGGGCGGTGACGAACGCAGCCGGCACCGGATGGATGCCACTGACCCCGGTGGTGTTCTGCGCGGTCAGCGCCGTGATCGCGGAGGCGCCATAGACCCCGAGCGCCGCGAAGCTCTTGAGGTCGGCCTGGATGCCCGCCCCGCCGGAGGAATCCGAGCCGGCAATGGTGAGCGCGATCGGCGTCATCTTGCGCCACCGGCGGTCGAGACGAATAAGATCGTGACGATTGAGACCATAGCCAGTCCTAGCCCGGCCGCCCGCCGGCAGCAAGTTCGCCTGAGTTTACCGCGCGTTGGCCTTGAGTTGCCGTTGCCTTGCCCGTTCTTGTCCCCTTGCCTTGGCGGCCGGTTTTTGGCCTATAGTCGGCCAAATCTCCGGAGACGACTTTGATGGTTCCCTTCTTCGTCCAGATCAAATGCAAGCTCGGCCAGTCCTACACCGTCGCCAACGCGCTGGCGGAAGCCGAGATTGCGTCCGAGATCTATTCCACCGCGGGCAATTACGACCTCCTGGTCAAGTTCTATGTCGACAACGACACCGACATCGGCCATTTCATCAACGAGAAGGTTCAGGTGATCCCGGGCATCCAGGACACCCTCACCATCATCACCTTCAAGGCGTTCGGCGCGAAGTAGAGCATGATCCGGAAAAGTGCGAAGCGTTTTCCGAGGAGACCACGCTCAAACAAGAACCCGCGGCTAGGACTTCTTCTCGGGCTTCGTCGGCTTCGGCGGCCCCTCGACCGGCGGCAGCGACTTGATGTACTCGGCGATCGCGTCGCGATCGCTTGATGAGAGCTGCGAGGTGTTGCGGATCACGCGCACCATCGATCCGCCGGCGCTGTCGCCGTCCGGCGTCTGCCCGCTCTCAAGGAAATAGGCGACATCCTTTGCGCTCCAGTCCGCGATCCCCCTCGGCGTGATGTTGGGCACCCAGCCTTCGCCTTCCGGATTCGGGCCGCCGGCGAAGCGCTGCGCGGTGATGATGCCGCCGAGAAAATTCCGCGGGCTGTGACATTCGGCGCAATGGCCGAAGCTGTTGACCAGATAGGCGCCGCGATACCACTGCGCCGAGCGGCTTGCGTCCGCGATGAACGGCTTGTCGTCCATGAACAGGAATTTCCAGACCCCGACATTGCGCCTGATGTTGAAGGGGAACGGCAAATCATGCTCGCGCACCTTGCCGGCAACCGGCGGCAGGGTCTTCAAATAGGCGAACAGATCGCGCACGTCATTGACCCTGGCGTGCTGATACGACGTGTAAGGAAACGCGGGGAAATAGTGCGTCCCCGACGGCGAGGTCCCCTTCATGACCGCGGTGACGAAATCGGCCTCGCTCCAGCGGCCGATGCCGTCGTTCGGATCCGGCGAGATGTTCGGCGCGTAGAAGGTGCCGAACGGCGACGGGATCGCGAGCCCGCCACCGAGCTTGGTGCGGTCGTCCTGCTTCGGCACGGCGTGGCAGGAGGAACATCCTCCCGCATTGAACGTTGTGAGGCCGTTGGCCAGGTTGGGCTGGTAGGCCGGCAGTGCGCTCGCAGCAACGGTCGCGGGGATCGTCAGCCACCAGAACACACCGAGGCCGATGATGCCGGCCAGGCCGGCCAGGAGCAGAACTCGTCGCAACATTCATTGATCCATCATTGGTCGCGTCAGCGTATCAACGAGTATGGTGACAACCCGTCGTACAAGCACTCATCAAATTTGCCGCTGCCCACGATCGTTTTGGGAATAAATCGGCAGAGCCGCTGTTGAAGAAACTGTGATGTCAAAGGGGAGAGAACCATGCCAAACAAGACCTTGCTTGCCACGCTGACACTCGGTGCTGCTATTGCGCTTGCCGGCCCGGCCTTTGCCGAGAAGCTGACCGCCAAACTGGACGGCAAGTCCGAAGTGCCTGCCACCAGCAGCGCCGGCACCGGCACCGCCGATATCGACTACGACGCCGCCAGCAAGAAACTCAGCTGGAAGCTGACCTATTCCGGCCTGTCGGGCCCGGCCACTGCCGCGCATTTCCACGGCCCCGCCGAGGCCGGCAAGAATGCCGGCGTCGCGGTCGCGATTCCGAACGCGACGTCGAGCCCGGTCGAAGGCAGCGCCACGCTGACCGACGCGCAGGCCGCCGATCTGCTCGCAGGCAAGTACTATGTCAACGTCCACACGGCGGCCAACCCGGGCGGCGAGATCCGCGGCCAGGTGACGAAGTAATCGTTCGCGACGCAACGCCAACAAGAAACGGCCGACACAAGAAAGGGCGGACGCCCTAAAGCGTCCGCCCTTTTCGTTGATGAATGGCGATCAGCCCTTCTTGACGCGATAGGTCTCGTGGCAGCCGCCGCACTGCTTGCCGATCACGCCCAGCTCGGCCTTCAGCGTATCGACGTCCTTGATCTTGCCCTTGGCATCGGTGACGACCTTGGCGAAGCTCGCGGACTGCTGCGCGAAGCCCGCCTTGTCCTCCCAGATTTTCGGCGAGGGGGCGTAATCGCCTTCCAGCTTGACGCCTTTCATGCTCTCGGGGAACAGCGTCGGAAGCTGCTTGGCGGTATCCTCGAACTGGGCCAGCGCGGCATTGACGGTCGCCTGGTCGTAAGGCTTTTCGCCCTTGATGATCGCTGACAGCGCACCCGCATTCTTGCCATTGTCCTTCATCATGGCCTGGGTCTTCTTGGCTTGATCCTGCTGTGCAACGACTGCACCGGCACCGAACGCCAGCATCGCGACAATGACGACAATCCGCTTCATCGGCAAAACCCCTCAATTCCGCTCTGTCCCGGTCCGCGATCTGCGGCCGGCCTGGTTTGCAAAACACCGCAGGCGGAATCTTCATTCCACCTGCGACAATTTATCAGAGATTATGGCGGCGCTGCGCCTCGCGGATCGCGATCCAGACCCGCTCCGGGGTGGCCGGCATGTCGATGTGGTCGATGCCGTATTCGCGATGCAGGCCCTCGATGATCGCGTTGACGACCGCCGGGCACGAGCCGATCGCGCCGGCCTCGCCCGCACCCTTCACGCCGAGCGGGTTGGTGGTGCACGGCACGTTGTGGGTCTCGAAGACGAAGGACGGCCCGTCGGAAGCGCGCGGCATCGCATAATCCATAAAGGTGCCGGTGACGAGCTGGCCGTCGGTCGGGCTGTACACCGCCTGCTCCATTAGCGCCTGCCCGATGCCCTGCATCGCGCCGCCATGAACCTGGCCCGCGAGCATCAGCGGATTGAGCGTGACGCCGAAATCGTCGACGATGACGTAGCTGACGATCTTGATGATGCCGGTGGCGGGATCTATCTCGACTTCGGCGAGATGCGTGCCGTTCGGATAGGTGCCGTCGGCGCTGGCGAAGGTCGCGCTCGCATTCATCTTCGACGTATCGCCGCCGGGCCGCTTGGCGAGATCGGCGAAGCTGATCGAGCGGTCAGTGCCGGCGATGCGGATGCGGCCATCTGATATCTCGAGGTCGCCGGTGCCGGCTTCCAGCGCCTGCGCCGCAAGCTCCTTCAGCTTGTTGCCGAGCTCATGCGTCGCCCGCTGCACGCTGACGCCGCCGGACGGGATCGAGGCCGAACCGCCGGTGCCGAGCCCGGTTGCGATCTTGTCGGTGTCGCCCTGCAGCACATGGACCCGCTCGGGCGGCACGCCGAACTGCTCGGCGACGATCTGGGCATAGGCGGTCTGGTGGCCCTGCCCGCTCGACTGCGTGCCGATCAGGATCGAGATGTCGCCGTTGGGATCGAGCGCCACATTGGCGGTCTCCTCGCCCATGGTACCACAGACCTCGACATAGCTCGCCATGCCGATGCCCCGCACCAGGCCGTCCTTCTTGGCGGCCTTGGCGCGCTTTGGAAATTCCTTCCAGTTGGCGATCTCCATCGCGCGCTTCATATGCGCGACAAAATCGCCGGAGTCGTAGACCTTGCCGGTCGCGGTCGTGTAGGGCAGCGCCTTCGGCGGGATGAAGTTCTTCCGCCGGATCGCATCCGGCGTCATGCCGAGTTTTCGCGCGGATGCATCCACAAGTCGCTCGATCACATAAGCGGCTTCGGGGCGGCCGGCGCCACGATAGGCATCGACCGGCACCGTGTTGGTGAACACGGTGCGAACCCGGCAATGGAAGGCCTGGATGTCATAGAGGCCCGGCAGCATGCCGGCGCCGCCATGCGGGATATAGGGCGCAAAGGTGGAGAGATAGGCGCCCATATCGCCCATCAGGTCGACATCCATGCCGAGGAACTTGCCGTCCTCGGCGAGCGCCATCTTCGCCGTGGTGAGGTTGTCGCGGCCCTGCGCATCGCCCATGAAATGGTCGGAGCGCTCGGCGGTCCATTTGACGCTCTTCTTGAGCTTGCGCGCCGCGACCGAGATCAGCGCATATTCGCGATAGGGAAACAGCTTGGTGCCGAAGCCGCCACCGACATCCGGGCAGATCACCCGCATGTTCTCCTTCGGCATCTTCAGGACCATGTCGCAGAGGATCTCGCGCAGGCGGTGGCTGCCCTGGCTGCCGATCGTCAGCGTCAGATGGTCCTTCTTGGCGTCGTATTCGGCGACCGCCGCACGCGTCTCCATGAAATTGGTGATGACGCGCGGATTGACGATGGTGATCTCGGCCACCGCATGCGCCTTGGCGAACGCGGCTTCGGCGGCGCCCTTGTCGCCGATCGAGACGTCGAATAGCACATTGCCGGGCTTGTCCGGCCAGACCTGCGGTGCATCCTTCTTCACCGCGTTGGCGACGCCAGCCACCGCCGGCAGCGGCGTCCACTTGACGTCGATCGCCTCGATCGCATCGCGAGCATGATCGACGGTGTCGGCGACCACGAAGGCGATGGCGTCGCCGACATGGCGCACCTCATCCTTGGCGAGGATCGGATAAGGCGGCGCGACGAACGGATCGGTTTCGAGATTGAACAGGCACGGCAGCCCGCCGAGCTCGGCGACATCAGCCGCGGTCAGGATCAGCGCCACGCCGGGCATGCCGCGGGCCTTGCCGACATCGATGGTATAGGTCGCGTGCGCATGCGGCGAGCGCAGCACCAGCGCGTGCAATGCGGGAGACGGTGCGACGTCGTCGGTATAGCGGCCCTTGCCGCGAATCAGCGCGTCGTCCTCCTTGCGCCGCACACTTTGTCCGACGCCGAATTTGATGGGAGCTGCCATCGTCTCTCCAATTGCCTTGGTTGTTTGCATGCATATTGGCGTGGTTGCCCGCGAAGCGCAAACCGCTTTCCGCCGCACGCGGCGCTATCCCACGGCCGGCTCCTATGCATTTGATTTGACAGGTAAAACTATACGCGCCGCAGAGCGAACAGCCAGCCGCGGCCGAACAGCGTGAGGATCAGGAAGGCGTAGACGAAGATGCCGACCACGATCAGCAGCAGCAGGATCATCTCGTCGCGGAAGAACCGCATCGGGGCGAACCATACGACCGCGAAATGCGAGGTCAGCCACAGTGCGAGCGCGAGCAGCACGCCGCACAGTGCGAAGGTGCCGAACGAGCGGATCAGCGCGCGATCGAGCGCGAGATAGCCGCGGCGGACGGCAAACATCAGCACCAGCAAGAGATTGACCCACGCGCCGACCGCGGTCGCGAGCGCCAGCCCGACCTGCGCCAGGGTGCCGACCAGCGCGATCTTCAGCGCGACATTGACCGCAACCCCGGTCAGCGCCGCCTTCACCGGCGTCGCGGTGTCCTTGCGGGCATAGAAGGCCGCAACCGCGCTGCGGATCATCACGAAGGGAATGAGCCCGACCGCATAGGCCGCGAGCGTGGCGCCGGCGCTGGCGGCATCGGCCTTCGAGAACGCGCCGCGGGCGAACATCGCGCGCATGATCGGATCGGAAACCGTCAGGAACGCCGCCACGAACGGCACCGAGAACAGCAGCGTGAAATCGAAGGCGCGGCGCTGCGCAGCCATCGCGCCGGTATTGTCGTCGGCGGTCAGGCGCCGCGACATCTCCGGCAGCAGCACGGTGCCGATCGCGATCCCGATCACGCCGATCGGCAATTGATTGAGGCGGTCCGCATAATACAGCGCCGACAGCGCACCTGCGGGGAGGAAGGTCGCGATGATGGTATCGGCGAACAGCGCGACCTGGGTACCCATCGAGCCGAGCGTCGCCGGCCCCAGCGCGCGGAAAAAGGCGCGGACGTCCTCGTCGAGCTTGAGCGGCGCGAATCGCGGCAGGCCGCCATGGCGCGCGAGGTCGCCGGCGAGCAGGGCAAATTGCAGGACACCCGAGATCAGCACGCCCCAGGCCGCGGCGTGGCCGGCGCTGGGGAAGAATGCCGCCAGCGCCAGCGTCATCATCATGGCAAGGTTGAGGAAGATCGGCGCGGCGGCCGCGCTGGCGAAGCGATGCATCACGTTGAGCATGCCGCCATACAGCGTCACCAGCGTGATCAGCAGCAGATAGGGAAAGGTGATCCGCGTCAGCTCGATGGCGAGCTTGCGCTGCTCGGCGTCCTCGGTGAAGCCCGGCGCGAGTATGCTCATTGCCTGCGGCATGAATGCCATCGCCACCACCAGCAGGACCACCTGCGAGGCGAACAGCAGCGTGAAGATGCGGTCTGCAAACAGCCGCGCCGACGCCTCGCCGCGCTCGCCATGGACATGGGCATAGGCCGGCACGAAGGCGGCATTGAAGGCGCCTTCGGCAAAGATCGCACGGAAATGGTTGGGCAGCCGCAGGGCTACGAAGAAGGCGTCGGCGACCGGCCCGGCACCGAGGATCGCCGCGAGCATGATGTCGCGGGCAAACCCGGTGACCCGCGATAGCAGGGTATAGCCGCCGACGGTGAAGATGCGCCCAAGCATGGCTGCTTCTAGCGCATCATCACCCTACGTCAAAATGACCTATTCAGGACGTTAACGATCCAGGCATGATCCGGCCCGAAAACCGGAAACCACGTTTCGGGATCATGCCTGTAGCGCGCTGCGCACAGCCGCGATGACGCGGTCCTGTGCCGCCTCGTCGAGATAGGGGTGCATCGGCAGGGCGATGACATCCTTCGACAGCCGCTCGCTGACCGGCAGGCCGCCGTCGGCAACCGGATAGTGGCTGTAGGCCGTCTGCTGGTGCACCGACTTCGGATAGTAGATCATGGTCGGGATGCCCTGCGCCTTCAACGCGGCCGCGAATGCATCACGATCGATGCCCTCGGACAGGCGGATGGTGTACTGCGCCCACACCGAGGTGCAGCCCGGGGCAACGCGCGGCACCGCGACGAGGTTGCCGAGCGCGCGCGAATAGCGCTCCGCGACCTTGTTGCGTGCGGCGATCTCGTCGTCGAAGATCTTCAGCTTCTCGAGCAGGATTGCCGCCTGCATGGTGTCGAGCCGCGCGGTGAGGCCAAGCCGCACATTGTCGTATTTGTCCGAGCCCTGGCCGTGGACGCGGATGCTGCGCAGCGTGCGCGCGAGTTCCTCGTCGTCGGTGAAGATCGCGCCGCCGTCGCCGAAACAGCCGAGCGGCTTGGCCGGGAAGAAGCTGGTTCCGGTCGCGAGCCCGAAGGTGCCGAGCCTGCGGCTCTTGTAGGTGGCGCCAAAGCCCTGCGCGGCATCGTCAAGTACGAAAAGCCCCTCGGCCTCGGCGACCGCAGCGATCGCATCGTGGTCGGCGCTCTGCCCGAACAGATCGACCGGGATCACAGCCACCGGCTTCAGCCCGCGCGTGCGCGCCGTCGCGATGCCGCGTTTCAGCGAAGCGACGTCGATGTTGAAGGTCTCTTCGTCGACATCGACGAACACCGGCGTCGCGCCGGTCAGCGTCACCACCTCGCCGGTCGCACAGAAGGTGAAGGTCGGGCACAGCACCGCATCGCCCGGCCCGACATTCTTCGCCATCAACACCATCAGCAGCGCGTCGGTGCCGCTGGCGCAGCTCACCACATGCTTGGCGCCGGTGTAATCGGCCAGCGCATTCTCCAGGGCGGTGACTTCCGGACCGTTGATGAACTGGCAATGATCGAGCACGCGCGCAACCGCGTCATCGATCGACTTGCCGAGCCGCCGGCGCTGCGCGGAGATATCGATGAAGGGAATGGGCTCAAGCTGCATATGCTGGTTCATGGAAACTCTTTGCACGTGTTGAGTGAATGACAGTCAGCCGGTGAATGACAATCAGCCGGCGATGCGGCGCGGTCCCTTGCGGATCGTCGAGGCGGCAGGCCGGGCCGGCGATTCCAGGCAGCGGATCGCGATCTCGAGGCTGGCGACGCCCTCCTCGCCGGACACCGCCGGCAACTTGCCGCTGCGCACGGCATCGAGGAAGGCGATCAGCTCGGCGCGCAGCGGCTCGTCGTGACCGACCGGCAGATGACGCATCGAATAGCTGCCGTCCGGCTTGAAGCCGAAGCATTCGGTGACCTGGCGGGTGAGCAGGTCGCCCATCACGTATTTGCCGCGGGTCGCGACCGTGACGTTGCGCGCCTTGAACGGTGTCAGCCAGTTGGTGTTGATGTGGGCGAGCACCCCGGAGGCGGTGCGGAATTGCAGCAGCGCGATGTCCTCGCGCTCGGCGACCGCGCTGGAAAGCTGCGGCTGCACCTCGACGATGTCGGACTCGGTGAACCAGCGAATCAGGTCGATGTCGTGCACGGCAAGGTCGATCACGACGCCGACGTTGGACATCCGCGGCGGGAACGGGCCGACCCGGGTGATGCCGATCGACAGGATGTCCTCGCCCGAGATCGCCTGCTTGATCGCGGCAACCGCCGGATTGAAACGCTCGACATGGCCGACCATCAGCGTAACGCCAGCGCGCTCGGCGGCCGCGACGATCTCGCGGCCCTCCTCGACGGTGGATGCGACCGGCTTCTCGACCAGGATATGGATGTTGCGCGCGATGCAGGCGAGCGCGATCTCGTGATGCAGATGGGTTGGAGCCGCGATCGTCACCGCATCGGCGCCCTCGGCGAACAGCTGATCGAGGGTTTCAAAGGCGCGGCAGCCGACCAGGTCGATAGCGCGGGTACGGTGCTCTGGAAGCGGATCGACGATGCCGGTCAGCAGGACGCCGGGCAGTCCGGCCAGCACGCGGGCATGGTTGCTGCCCATCACGCCTGCGCCGATCACGCCGACGCGCAGGGCGCGGCCGATATCGGCCTTCGCGCCGGCTGCGGACACTTTTGCATTCATATCGTAGACCCCAAGTAACGTTCTGGCGGTTGTCCCGGCTCATCGGGGAGCCACACCGGCTCCGCGGGAATCAGCACCTAGGCCCCTCTTCCCGATCTGCGCCTTGGGCGCAAATCACCCGCTTCGTTGGTAGCCGCTATAGCACGGCGTCACAAATGTGGCGAATGCCAACAACGAAATCCGGACACGTTTTGATTCAAAGAGTTACATCGCCCGCGGCTCACGTCCGAGCGCGGGGACCAGGTCGACCTCAGGTGCGCTGATAGTCGTCCTCGATGCGGATGATGTCGTCCTCGCCGAAATAGCTGCCGGTCTGCACCTCGATCAGCTCGAGCTGAATCTTGCCGGGATTCTCCAGCCGGTGCACCGCGCCGATCGGAATGTAGATCGACTCGTTCTCGTGCACCGTCTTGATCAGCTCATTGACCGTGACCTGCGCGGTGCCACGCACCACGATCCAGTGCTCGGAGCGGTGATGGTGTTTCTGCAAGGAGAGCCGCCCGCCCGGCTTGACGATGATGCGCTTGACCTGGTGGCGGTCGCCATTGTCAACCGACTGATAGGAGCCCCAGGGCCGATGCACCTTGATGTGGTTCTCGGTCACCTCGGGCGCCGCCACCTTCAATTTCGCGACCAGCCGCTTCAGCCCGTTGGCATCGTTCTGGCGCGACACCAGCACGGCATCCTGGGTTGCGACCACGACGAGGTCGTCGACGCCTTCGAGCGCGACCAGCGCACGATCGGTCGAGACGTTGCAATTGCGGGAGTCCTCGAACACCGCCGCGCCGCGCGCCGCATTGCCCTGGCCGTCCTTCTCGGAGAGCTCCCAGACCTGGCGCCACGAACCGATGTCGGACCAGCCGCACGCCACCGGCTCCACCGCGGCGCGGGCTGTCTTCTCCATGACGGCATAGTCGATCGAGATCGCCTTCGCCGCGCCGAAGGCCGCGGCGTCGAGCTTGTAGAACCCGAGGTCGCGCGTCGCGGACGCAACCGACTGCTCTACTGCGGCAACGCTGTCCGCATCGACATTGCGATACTCGTCGAGCAGCACGCCGGCGCGGAACATGAAGTTGCCGCTGTTCCAGAGATAACCCGCATCGATATAGCCGGCCGCGGTTGCGCCATCCGGCTTCTCGACGAATTTCGCGACCGCGCGCACTTCGCCCGCGACCACCTCGCCCGGATTGATGTAGCCGTATTCGGTGGCGGGCCGTTCCGGCTTGACGCCGAAGGTCACGATGCGGCCGGCTTCCGCGGCCACCAGGCCGCCGCGGCACGCCGCGACGAAGGCCGGCGTGTCCCGTACGAGATGGTCGGCGGCGAGGGCCAGCACGATGGCCTCGCTGTCGCGGCTCTGCGCGAACGCCGCCCCTGCCGCGATCGCCGGCCCCGAGTCGCGGCGCATCGGCTCCAGCAACACATCGGCTTCGCGGCCGATCTCGGCCAGCTGCTCCCGCACCATGAAGCGATAGGCCTCGTTGGTGATCACGATGGGCCGCTCGAACAGGCCGGCATCGGAGACCCGCAGCAGCGTATCCTGGAAGGTCGAGCGCGCCCCGAACAGCGACAGGAACTGCTTGGGATGCACCTCGCGTGACGCCGGCCACAGCCGGGTGCCTGCACCGCCACACATGATCAGGGGAATAATTCGTCGATCCATCGGTGCCTCAAGTCCTGTCGTGCAAGGCCTGTGGTGTCGATCCGCGGACGGACACCAAATTGGCCCGGCCGCCGTGGCCGGCGACCCTGTTACCTGGGAAGCATGATCGGGCAGTCACGCGCCCCACGCGTCTGGTCGGATTTTACCGGTCTTGTAACCTCCCGGTGAGCGGCTGGCCGCCCTCCGTTCCGACCTGTTTAGCCATCCCTTCGCGCCTGCCGCAATAGGGACCAGTACGGGTATTGCCAGATCGCTGCGGAAACCATACCAAGGCGGCGAATTTTGGCGCGCGAAAGCGGTTTGCGCTGTTTTTGACACATCCTGAAACCTGGCAGCGCGAACGGAAATGCGCCGAATCCTGCTTTCGACCGTCAAGATCCTGATCTCGGCTGCGCTGCTGTATGTCTCGCTGCGCAAGGTCAATTTGCATGACCTCGCCTCCCGGATCCAGGTGGAGAGCCTGGGCTGGCTCGGCCTCGCGATTGCGGTCACATTCCTGCAGATCTTCCTCGGGGTGCTGCGCTGGCGCGAGATCAGCGTGGAGTGCGGCGCGCCGCTGGAGACCGGGCAGGCGATGCGTTACAACGTGATCGGTACCTTCTTCAACCAGACCCTGCCGTCCTCGATCGGCGGCGATGCCGTGCGGCTGTGGCTGGTCGCGCGTGCCGGTGCGGGCTGGCGCGCAGCCACCTATTCAATCTTCGTCGACCGCGCGATCGGACTGATCGCGCTCGCCGTCGTGATCGCCGCCGCCCTGCCCTGGAGCTATCGGCTGATTTCCGACTTCCACGGCTGGACCGCCTTGCTGCTGCTCGACCTCGCCGCGCTCGGGGCCGGATTTGGTTTCCTGCTGATCGGCGTGTTGCCGTGGCCCTGGCTCAGGCGGTGGTGGGCGACCCATCACATCCATGCCTGCGCGGTCATCGCCCACCGGGTGCTGTTCAGCCGCGCCCATGGACTGCGAGTCACCACCCTCTCGATCGCCATTCACGTCGTGACCGTCGTGATCGGCTGGTGCGTGGTGAAGTCGATCGCGGCCCCGGTCACCTTCGGCGAGATCTTCCAGCTGCTGCCGCCGGTGATGCTGATCACCATGATGCCGATCTCGATCGCGGGCTGGGGCGTGCGCGAGGCCACCATGGCGCTGGCCTTCGGCTATGCCGGATTGATCGCCAATGAGGGCGTCAACATCTCGCTGCTGTTCGGCGCGGTCTCGTTCGTGGTCGGCGTGTTTGGCGGCCTGGTGTGGATCGCAAGCCCGGAAAAGGCCGCCAAGGGCGCCGCGCCGATTGAAGTCCCGGGATCCCAGTGATCAGACCACGATGAGCAGTTTCGAGATCCTCCTGTCGCTGGTCGCAGCGGTTCTGGCCGCGTCGATCTCAGCCGTCCTGATCCGGGCGACACGGCCGCTGCTGCTGCGTGTCGCACTGGCGAAACCGAATGCGCGCTCGTCGCACCGCATTCCAACGCCGCAGGGCGCCGGCATCGCGGTCACGGTTGCCACGCTGCTGGCGGGCGGGATCGTCATCGCGCTCGCCGGATCGCCGGACCTGACGATCCCGTTCATGGTGTTCGCAGCCTGCCTGTTCATCGCCGTGGTGGGTTTTGCCGACGACATCCGCTCGCTGCCGGTCGTGCCGCGGCTCTTGCTGCAGGCCGCCGCCGTCGCGGCCGTGGTGTTGTCGGCACCTGGCGACCTCAGGCTGGTTCCGGCAGTCCCGCTCTGGCTCGAACGCGGCCTGCTGCTGATCGCCGGCCTCTGGTTCGTGAACCTCGTCAACTTCATGGACGGGCTCGATTTGATGACGGCAGCCGAGGCCGTACCGATCACGGTCGCGGTCGCCCTGCTCGGCTGCTTCGGCCACGTCCCGGCTGCGGCCGCGCTGGTCGCGGCGGCGCTGTGCGGGGCGCTGGTCGGTTTCGCGCCGTTCAACCGGCCGGTCGCAAAGATATTCCTCGGCGATGTCGGCAGTCTGCCGATCGGCCTGCTGCTCGGCTGGTGCCTGCTCCAGCTCGCTTTGCATCAGCAGTTCGCCGCCGCGCTGCTGCTGCCGCTGTATTATTTGACGGATGCGACGGTCACGCTGTTTCGCCGCATGGCGCGGCGCGAGCCGTTCTGGGCGGCGCATCGCTCGCACTTCTATCAGCGGGCGACCGACAACGGCTTCACGGTATGGCGCGTCGTCGGCGAGGTCTTCGCGCTCAACCTGGTGCTGGCGCTGCTCGCATTCGTTTCGGTCGCGCTCAATTCCCTCGCCGCTGATATCGCGCTGCTGCTGGCCGGCGCACTCGCCGTCAGTTGGCAGCTGCGGCGATTCTCGCGGCCGCTCTGATCAGGTCAGAGTTCCATTTTTGCGCAGCGCGCGCTTCAGTCCCTCGTCGAGGCTGAGCGGCTGCTGCCAGCCGGTGCCCGCGATCTTGGAGAGATCAAGTTCAAGCGAGGCGTACAGGCTGTCATAGGCCTCCTTGCGCCCGCTCATCGTGAGCGACACCTTCAACAGCGGCGGCGGCAGCCAGAACAGGCGCGGCGAGGTTTCTGCCGCGCGGGCAAGGCGCTCGACGAACTCCCGCGTCGAGACCTGCTCACGATCGGCCACCAGAAACACGTCGTAGTCGTTCCCCGGATGCGACAACCGGTGCAGGATGAACGACGCCAGGTTCTCCGCCGACACGAACGCGCGACGATTCTTGACGTAGGCGAGCGGAAGCGGCAAGCGATTGATCACCGCACGCTTGAGCAAGGCGAAATTCCCCTTGGCACCGGCCCCGTAGATCAACGGCGGCCGGATCACGGTCACCCTCATGCCGCTGCCAGGCGCAATTTCCTTCAAGCCGACTTCGGCAGCGGCCTTCGAGTTCCCATAGAGGCCGCGGGGCGTCAGGACATCGTCCTCGCGAAATGGCGGGCGCCCGTAATTGCTGCGTCCGTGCACCAGGATCGTGCTGACGAAAATGAAATCCCGGACTCCCGCCGCGGCCGCGGCACGCGCCAGGTGCAGCGTGCCTTCGATATTGACATTGCGGTAGAGCTCGATCGCCTGCTCGTCGGACTGCTGGTGAACGCGGGCCGCAAGATGAACAACGACGTCGACGCCGTCGAGCGCGGCGCGCCAATCGGTGGCAGGACTGAGCGAGCCGATCGCCACATCGTTGGCGTCTTGCGGCGTGGTTCTCACCGCGCGGCGCACCATCCAGCCGTTGCGCGTCAGCGCGGGCACCACATGGCGACCCACAAAGCCGCTGGCACCCGTTACCAGTACCGTCCGCCGACCATCGCTCATGCCGTGCGCTCCACTTCGCGATTGGATAGCAGCTCCGCAACCAGCGCGGCGTAGCTCGCCAGCGCCCGCTCCGGACTGAAGGTCCGCGCGGCCGCGACGGCGCGCTCGGCCATCGCAGCGTCCTGCGATCGCGACGCCAGGCGGATGGCGTCGGCGAGTTGATCCGGCCTGCCCGGCGTGACCACCCAGCCCAGCCGGTTTTCGCTAACGGTCAGCGCCGCCTCGGCCTCGGGCTCGGAGACCAGAATGACGGGCCGGCCGGCCGCAAGCAGGTTGTAGAACCGGCTCGGCACCGACACGCCGGCGACATCCTTGCGATAGGGAATGAGCCAGACGTCCGCGCTGGACAGCAGCGCATCCAGTTCGCCGTCGGCGACGCGCTCGACCAGCGTCACGTTGGCAAGCTGCGCCGCGGCCTGCATCTCCTTCAATCGCGCAAAGCCCATGCCCCACCCCGAGAGCAGGAAATGGATGTCGCTCTCGGTGCGCAACAGCTGCGCGGCGTTGAAGACGATGTCCGGGTCGTGGGTGAAGCCCAGATTGCCGGACAGGCCGACGACGAAACGGGCGCCGATCGCCTTGCGAAACGGATTGTCGGGGCTGACGGGACGGTTGCCCGGGGCGAGCGTAGCCCAGTTCGGGATGAACCTGATCTTGTCCTGCGTCATACCGCCATAGCGCAGCAGCAACTTCTCGGCGTCGCGGCCGATCACGATGACGATGTTCAGGGCACGGAACATCAGCGCGTTGATCGCGCGCATCGCCCGCGCCACCAGCGAGGCCGGCCGCAGCAGCCCGGCCATCACGAGCACGTCGGGAAACAGGTCGTGCAGGATCAACGCCGACTTCGCGCCCTTCAACCGTGCCGCGGCGGCGACCGCGTAGGGCAGCGCAAACGGGGCGGTCACCGTCAGCGCGACATCGCCGCGCTTGAGCCGCGACAACAGCGCGAAAAAGATTCTGCCGGTGAACAGCGCCTCGGCCAGGGCGCGCTTGACCAGCGCCGCCTTGCCCGGCAGCCAGTTCCTGATCTCGACGACGACGGGTCGTCCGGCCTCGGGAGCCCGCGCCGAGCCCGGCATCCCGGAGACCACCATCACGTCCGCCTCCTGCGCGATCCGTTCGGCGATCGCGGCCATGATCGCGGCGGTCGTGCTGTGATCCGGCGGATAATGCTGGCTGACGACCAAGACTTTTCCAGAATAAGGCATCAATGGCTTTCGAAATGGTCCTGCCCCATCGTCCGCAGGACGGCGCGATCAGGCGGCATTCGATCCGAACTCGGGCACGGCATCCTGCAGCACGGCGCGGATGGTCACGCGGTCGTCTCGCTCGATCGCATCCTCCAGCGCCGCGAGCCACTTGCGCAGGGTCGACATCGGCGGCTGGTTCGGCTTGGCCGCCATCACGCCGGCGACGCCGATCTCGAGCGTCGGCTCCTGGCTCGCGAACAGGATCTCGTTGAGCCGCTCGCCGGGCCGGATGCCGCTGAACACGATCTCGACGTCGACGCCGGGCTGCAGGCCCGACAGACGGATCATCCGCTCGGCGAGATCGACGATCTTCACCGGTTGGCCCATGTTCAGCACATAGACCGAGACGTCGGGCCGCGCCGGCGTCATGGCGTGCGTCGCGGCGGTGATCACGAGATCGCAGGCTTCGCGGATCGTCATGAAGTAACGAACCATGTCCGGATGGGTCACCGTGATCGGGCCGCCGGCCTCGATCTGCGCCTTGAACTTCGGCACCACCGATCCGTTGGACGCCAGCACGTTGCCGAACCGCACCGAGATCAACCGCATATGCGGCTTGCCCTCGGCCTCGGTCATCAGGTCATGATCCAGCGCTTGGCAGTACATCTCGGCGAAACGCTTGGTCAGGCCGAGCATCGACACCGGCTCGATCGCCTTGTCGGTCGAGATCATCACCATCGCGCTCGCGCCCGCGGCACGCGCGGCGTCGGCCACGTTCACCGACCCGAAGATGTTGGTCTTGACCCCCTCGCTCCAGTCACGCTCCAGGATCGGCACATGCTTGAGCGCCGCGGCATGGAACACGATGTCGGGCTTGAACTCGCTCATCAGACGCGTGATGCGCTCGCGATCCCGGATATCGGCGATCCGCCCTTCGATCTCGGGGCCGGTGTCGCGCGCAGCCAGCGCCTCGGTCACCGCATAGAGCGCCGGCTCCGAGTTCTCGATGACCAGGAGGCGCGCCGCGCCGAAGGTCGCGACCCGCTCGCAGATTTCCGCGCCGATCGAGCCGCCGCCGCCGGTCACGATGACGGACTTGCCTTTGACCAGCATCTCGAGCCGCGCGTAGTCGATCTTCTGGCTCGGCCGGAGCAGCAGATCTTCGACCGCGACATTGGTGAGCCGCGGCGCGTCGCCGCCCTCCAGCGACGGCAGCCGGCTGACCATCAGGCCGAGCCGCCTGGCGCGCATCAGCACGCTTTCCGGATGCGCGTCCGGCTCGAAGGCCGAGGGTGTCATGACCACGCGCTTGATCGGCCTCTGGCGGCTCTCGAAATCCCGAATCACGGCCTCGATGTCGTCGACGCCTCCGAGCACGGGAATGTTGCGGATCATCTGGCCGCGGTCCGCGACCGACGGCGACAGCACGCCGACCGGCCAGAGCCGCTTGATGGCGCCGTTCTCGATGCCGCGCAGCACGACTTCCGCATCGGCGGTGCGTCCGACCAGCAGCGCCGGCGCTGCGTTGTCGGAGCGGGCGTGCAGCCGCGTGCGCGAATAACGGAAATAGCGGTAACCGAGCCGCAGCGCACTCAGCGCGAACACCTCGAGGAAGAAGAACAGGACGATCGTGATCCGGCCGAGGAACACCGGACTGTGCGAGTTCGCTCCCTTGAAGAAGTAAACGTAGTCCAGCACGACCAGCGCCAGCGTCAGCACCGCGGCGACCCGCAGGATATTCACCGCGTCCGGCAGCGAGGTGAAGCGCCATTTCGCCGTGGTCAAATTGGAGAAATAGCTGACGACAATGCTGAACAGCACGAACCAGGGCAGAATGCGCAGCAAATGAGGCAGTCGATCGGCAAGCAGGCTGCCTTCGAAACGCAGATAGAAGCTCGCCAGCAACGCAAACGTCGTCGCCAGAGCGTCATGGGCCAGGATCAGGAAGTTGCGCAGGGTAAATTGTGAAAGACGCGTCATCTATTGGACGGGTTGCCGGCAACTGGGAATTCGTGATGGGACATTGGCAGGCTGATAGCGTATCTGCAGGGCCCTTGCCAGCGATCACGGACGGATCGGAGGCTCGGGTTCCATATCGGCCCCCGATCGCCGCTTCAACGCCATGCCGCCGGCAACTCCGACGCCCAGCACATACATCCAGCCTTCGTGAAAGTCGAAGATGTGTGAATTAAACAACGAACTTGAAATATTCTGCACCACGACGAGAAGTCCGATCCAATTGACGAGACCGTCGCCGCGGAGCAGCAACAGGTGCAGTAGCCACATCGCGTACAGGATCGCTACACCCACAATGCCCCACTGCACGGCGACGTTCAACGTCTGATTGTGCGGGTTTCCGATCACCTCGCTGGAGGCCTCCTTCACGCCGCCGGTCGCGACGCGCTCGAACAGTCCCCGCGTCGCTCCGGTGCCGTGGCCGATGAGCGGAGCCTCGGCGAAGAATCCGAGCGACTTTCGCCAGAATTCGAGCCGCAAACCGAGCGAGGTCGGCTCGTTGCGCTCCATGTAGAGCTTGTAGTCGCGCTGGAACGACTCGGCCGTCCAACGCAATTGCGGCGATGCGTACCACGCCACCACGGACGCCGCGGCGGCCGTGCAAAGGATCAGGACGATGCTGCGCCACCGCAGATGGAGTAGCGCGAACAGCGCGAACATAATCGGAACGGTCACGAGTGCAGTCCGCGACACCACCACCAGCGCCATGTTGGCGAACAGGCTGAGCGCGACCACGATCGACAACACGGCCGGCAGGATGCGCTTGGCCCGCAGCAGCATCACGATCGGATAGGCCAGCCCGACCGCGCACAGGGTGAATTCCTGGCTCTGGTCGATGTAGTTCTTGACGAAGACGCCCTGCTCGCCCGGAGCCGGCGCCCTCAGCGCGAGATGCGGATAGGCGAGCACCAGCCAGGACATCAGCATCAACAGCGTGCAGGACACGACGAAGGCCACGAACACCCAGGTGCCGCGGGTCGAGCGCTGGAAATGATAGAGCAGGACCGGAAGCACCAGGAGCTTCGCGGTCGGCCCGACCGCATACAATCGCGCGCCCCAGGCGGCGTCGGACCACAGCGTGCCTGTTAGCGCGAGGCAGAACAGCGCGATCGGCGCCACGCAGATCGGCCGTTGCAGCAGTGCCCAGAACGCCTTCAGATCGACCGTCGGCGCGATCGCGATCAAGAGCACGACGCCGAAGATGCCGACCAGCGAGGTCGACCACGGCAGCGATAGCGCAATCAGCACCGCGACCACGTCGGTCGTGGCCTGCCAGCGCGCCGGATCGCGCCAGGCCGGGCACGCCGCGGCGCCTGCCGGGGATGCCACGCTCGCGCTCACGCCTTGCCCTCGCGGGCACGGGCCACCAGCGAGGTCGTGCTGTGGCCGGGCAGGATCTCGACCAGCACCACCGCGCCGCCGGCGGCCTCGACGATCTCGTGGCCGACCACCTGCTCGCGGGTATAGTCACCGCCCTTGACCAGCACGCTCGGCCGCACCTTTGTGATCAGGTTAATCGGCGTGTCCTCCTCGAAGATGGCGACGAGATCGACGGCCTCCAGCGCCGCCAGCACCTCGGCGCGGGCGCGCTCGTTCTGCACCGGACGCCCCTCGCCCTTCAGCCGCTTCACCGAGGCGTCGCTGTTCAGCCCGACGATCAGGCGATCGCAGGCGCCGCGCGCGGCGGTCAGCACCTTGACGTGGCCGGGATGCAGGATGTCGAAGCAGCCATTGGTGAAGCCGATGCGCAGATCCTGCCTCCGCCATTCCGCAAGATGCGCATCGATATCGCCGCCGGCCGGAACGATTTTCTCCTCGGCGACCAGCGAGGCGTGCGGCAGGATCCGGCGCCGCAGCTCATCGGACTTGACGATCGCGGTGCCGGTCTTGCCGACCGCGACCGCGGCTGCGGCGCTCGCGATCCGCAGCGCACTCTCCCAATCGGCACCGCCGGCCAGCGCCAACGCCAGCGCCGCAGCGACGGTATCCCCGGCCCCGGAGACGTCGCGCACCTTGACCGGCAACGCCGGCACATGGATCGAGCTGCCGTCCCTCGTCACCAGCGTCATGCCGCGCTCGCCCTGCGTCACCAGCATCGCCTCGCAATCGGCGAGGACCATCGCGTCGGGCGCGGCCTGCGCGATGCTGTCCTGGCTGTCGGCGCGGCTGCGGGTCGCCTCGGCAAATTCCTTGCGGTTCGGCGTCAGCACGGTCGCGCCGCGATAGATCGCCAGATTGGCGCTTTTCGGATCGACGATCACGCGCTTGCCCGCCTGGCGCGCGGCATCGATCACGTTGCGGATCACCCGCGCGGTGAGCACGCCCTTGGCGTAGTCGGACAGCAGCACGATATCGGCACGCGCGAGACGCGGCAGGATCGCATCGATCAGTTGCTGCTCGATCGCGGATGCAGCCGGCACGGCGAGTTCCCAGTCGGAGCGCAGCATGTGGGTCGAGAACTGTTCGGAGACGAAGCGCACCTTGCGCGTGGTCGGACGCGCAGTGTCACGCACCAGCACGGTCTCGATCCCGGCCTCCTTCGCCAGCGCCTCTGACAGCATCGTGCCGGCGGCATCCTCGCCGATCAGGCCGACGAAGATGCAACGGCCGCCGAGCGAAGCGATATTGCGCGCGACGTTGCCGGCGCCGCCGATATTGGTCTCGCTGCGCCGGACCGCGATCACCGGCGCCGGCGCCTCCGGCGAGATCCGCGACACGTCACCATAGACGAACTCGTCGAGCATGAGATCGCCGACGCAGAGCACGGACTGGCCCGACATGGCGCGCGAGATCGTTTCAAAATCGAACATCAGTCATCCGCTCTAGCGATAGCGATCGGGGCGATCGAGGAAGCCTTTCACATAGGCCCCGACCGCGTCCTCCAACCGTGTGAAGCCGCCATTGTATCCGGCGCGCGCGAGGCGATCGACAACGCTCTCGGTGAAGTACTGGTAGCTGCCGCGAATCTGCCCGGGCATGTCGACATACTGGATATTCGGCGAAAGCCCGAGCGCGCCATAGGCCGAGACGATCAGGTCCTTGAAGCTGCGCGCCTTGCCGGTGCCGACATTGTACAGGCCGCTGACGGAAGGCGTCGCGATCAGCCACATCATCACCCGCACGACGTCGTCGATATAGATGAAGTCGCGGCGCTGGTCGCCGTCGGCGACGCCCTCGCGATGCGACTTGAACAGCTGCACGACGCGGCCCGCTCTGATGTCGTCGAAGCGGCGCGCCAGCACGCTCATCATCGGCCCCTTGTGATACTCATTGGGGCCGAACACGTTGAAGAATTTCAGCCCCGCCCATTGCGGCGGTAGCGGCGCGCCTTTCGCCACCCGCTCGGCGACGGCAAGATCGAACAGGTTCTTGCTCCAGCCGTACAGGTTCATCGGCCGCAGCCGCTTGAGCGCCTCGACCGATCCATCGTCGTCGAAGCCCTGGTCGCCGTCGCCATAGGTCGCGGCCGAGGAGGCATAGATGAACGGCGTGGCATTCGCCGTGCACCAGTCGAGTAGCCGCATCGACAGACGGAAATTGGTCTGCATCACCAGGTCACCGTCGGTCGCGGTGGTCTCGGAAATGGCGCCGAGATGGACGACGGCGGTCAGCCGCCGCCCCTTCAGCCAGTCGCCGAGCTCGGCTGGAGGAACCCAATCGGCAAGCTGGCGCTTGGCCAGGTTCCGCCATTTGCCGTCCTGACCAAGGTGATCACAGACCACAACATCGCTGCGCCCGGCCTCATTCAACGCGGCCACGACGTTCGACCCGATAAAACCGGCGCCCCCGGTTACCAGAAACATGATGAAATCCCGCCAGATTCCTTTGCCAGCCGCCAGCTTTGCCCCACTCCCGCGCCACAGGCAACGACGGCTTTACCTCTCATCGCGAACCGGTTACCGACTTGGCCGCGCCCGGTCCGGCTTTGGCCAGTTTAGAAATGAATATTGATTCAATACCTGATATCGAAACACAGGACAGTGAGGATACCAGACCCATCCTCGTTGTGCCCTATGTTTGGATCGGCGATTTCGTGCGCGGCCACACCGTGATCAGGGTGCTGCGCAAGCGCTGGCCGAACCGGCCGGTCGACCTGCTGACTACCCGCCAATGCGCCCCGCTGGTGGACTACATGCCCGGGGTCCGGGCCGGGATCGTATCCGACCTGCCGCGCAGCCGGCTGGCCCTTGGCCGACAGCGCGCGCTCGCCGCCGAACTGCGCAAGCGGAACTATGCCACCGCTCTGGTGCTGCCGCGCACCTGGAAGGCGGCGATCGCGCCGGCGTTGGCGGGAATCCCTGAGCGGATCGGCTTCTTCGGCGAGGCCCGGTTCGGCCTGATCAACGCGATGCGCTGGGGCGAAAAGCAGCAGCCGCGCTTCATCGACAAGAACGCCATCCTGGCGCTGCCTGAGGGCGCCGCCCGTCCGCCGGAATGGCCGGTGCCGCAGCTTCGGATTCCCACAGATGAGATCGGGCGTTGGCGGCAGGCCAACGGCCTCGGCAGCGGTCCGGCCATCGCGCTCGGCCCTGGCTCGGTCGGCGTTTCCAAGCGCTGGACCTATTATCCCGAAGCCGCGCGGCTGTTCGCCGAACGCGTTTTCGACGTCTGGGTGGTCGGCGGCCCCGGCGAGAAGGCGATGGCGCAGGAGATCACGGCAGCCGGCGGCCCGCGGGTCCGCGACCTCACCGGCACCGATCTGCGCAACGGCGCGCTGGCGATGGCCGCGGCCAGCGTCGCCATCACCAACGACTCCGGACTGATGCACATCGCGGCAGCGATCGGCACCCCAACCATGGGCATCTTCGGCCCAACCGATCCCGATCTCTGGGCTCCCCTCAACGGCCTCGCCGCGACGGTGCAGCAGACCAAGAGCAAGCTGCCGTGCCAGCCGTGCCAGCGCACGGTCTGCACCATGAACGACCATCGCTGCATGCGCGACATCGCGCCCGAACAGGTCGTCGAGATCGCGCAGCGCGTGCTGGCTCAGATCAGTGTGCGATAGACCGCAGCGATCGCGTTCGCCTCGGCATCGAGGCTGAACTTATCCACAACTCGTTGCCGCGCGCGCGCTCCCATGGCGACGGCCGATGCCGGATCGCGCATCAACGGCTCGAGCGCCGCCGCCAGCGCGTCGACGTCGCCGGGCGGAATCAGCACGCCGGTCGAGCCATCCTCGACGACGAACTCGGCGGCGCCGGCGCGCGCCGCCACCAGCGCCGCGCCCGCCGACATCGCCTCGATCAGGGTCAGGCCAAAACCTTCGTTGCGCGAGGTGAAGGCATAGATCGTCAGCCGCTGATACCAGCGCACGACCTCCTCGATTGGCAATTCACCGGTGATGATGACGCGCGATTGCAGCCCGGCGGCCTCGACCTTCCGCTTCAGCTCGTTGGCAAAGGCGAGTTGCTCCGGCACGACGGCGCCAACAATGACCGCGGTGAAATCGGGATAGCGCGGCAAGAGCCGGCACATCGCTTCGACAAAGACATCGCTGCCCTTCTGCGCGCGCACCCGCCCGAAGCAGCCGATCGCATAGCGCCCGGGCAATCCGCTCTCGGCAAAGGCCGCGGCGCGATCGGCCGGCGGCACATAACGATCGGTGTCGACGCCGTGCATCACGACCGTCGCCTCACGCTTCAGATACGAGGCCGACAGCGGGCTGGTGGCGATGATCGCATCCATGTTGCGGATCAGCCAGCGCGTCAGCCAGGTGTGGTGACGTTGCGCCGCCGACGTAAACAGCAGCTTCAGCGGCCAGCCGAGCGCGCGTAGCAACAGGCCTGCAATCATCTCGTCATTGCGCCGCGCGTGCCAGATCACCGGACGCGCGCGCCGCCACAGCCGCATCAGATCGGCAAATCCCATCGCGTCGATGCCGTCAGGCCGATGCGAGCCGAGCCAGCCTGCGCGAAACATCCTGGCAAGCTTCGGGGCGACCATGCGGTTGGTCGCGGTGACACCCGAATAGCGTCGATGCAGATTGGGCACGATGAGCTCGAGCTCGCCGGCTTCTGTGTTCTCGATCGGCACGCAAGTCTCCGTTTCGCGCCAGTTCCTATACGCAACATTAAGCATAGTGGCCAGTTCGGTCGCGGCGAAACTCCCTCTTCACCGCACTCCCGCTAGCATCGCCGGTTAAAGATATCGGGAGAGCTCTCACCATGACCGTGCTCGTGACCGGCGGTGCCGGCTATATCGGAAGTCACATGGTCCACGCGCTGGTCGATGCCGGCGAGAGCGTCGTCGTGATCGACAATCTCTCCACCGGCTTCTCCGCGTTCCTGCCCGAGGCTGTTCCGCTGTTCATCGGCGATGCCGGCGACGAGAACCTGGTCGAGGGCGTGATCGCCCAGCATGGCATCGACAGCATCATCCATTTCGCCGGCTCCGTCGTGGTGCCGGACTCGATGCGCGATCCGCTCGGCTATTACCGCAACAACACCGTGACGACGCGCAGCCTGCTCAATGCTGCGGTGAAGGGCGGCGTCAGCCGCTTCATCTTCTCCTCGACTGCCGCGGTCTACGGCAATCCGGACCAGGTGCCGGTGCCCGAGATCGCGCCGACGCGGCCGCTGTCGCCCTACGGCTCGTCGAAGCTGATGACCGAGATCATGCTGCACGACGTCGCCTCCGCCCATGGCATGAGCTACGTCGTGCTGCGCTATTTCAACGTCGCCGGCGCCGACCCGAAGGGCCGCGTCGGCCTTGCCACCATCGGCGCCACCCATCTGCTCAAGATCGCGGTCGAGGCCGCGACCGGCCAGCGCGCCAAGATCGACGTGTTCGGCACCGACTATCCGACCCAGGACGGCAGCTGCGTGCGAGACTTCATCCATGTCAGCGACCTGGTCGAGGCGCACCACTCGGCGCTGTCCTATCTGCGCGGCGGCGGGCAATCGGTGACGATGAATTGCGGCTATGGCCGCGGCTATTCCGTGCTCGAGACCATCGAGGCGGTACGCCGGGTCTCGATGCGCAATTTCGCGGTCGCCTACGCCGGACGGCGGCCCGGCGACATCATGACCATGGTGGCCGACACCACGCGGCTCCGCTCGGTTCTCGACTGGACCCCGCGGTATGATGATCTCGAGACCATCGCGAGCCACGCGCTGGCTTGGGAGGAGAAGCTGTTCCGGGAGCGCGGCGGCGCCGCGCGACAGGCAGAATCGGCCTAAAAATCAAGCCGTTATCAAGCCGTTATTGGGCTTGAAAAAGCCCCGCCAAGCGGGCAAGGAGAACCGCAACCTGACGGTCGGCGCTGCCCGCCGTCAATGGAACGCGGATGGCTCAGTTTCCAAAGAAAATTACCGACGATCCCTATGGCGCGGCGATCCTGATTCGCCGCCTGGTCACCGAACAGGGGATCGCCTATTGGCGGCGCTATCTGACGGCGTTCGCCCTGATGGCTGTTGCGGCCGGCGCGACGGCGGCTGCCACCTACGTGCTCGGCCAGGTCATCAATCAGGCCTATGTCGACAAGAACATCCCGGGCATCGCGATGTTCGCGGGGATCACGGTGATCCTGCTCTTCATCAAGGGCGTGGCGACCTACGGCCACATGGTGATCCTGTCCAAGATCAGCAACGCCATCCTGGCGCGGAACCAGCGGCAATTGTTCGCCAAGCTGATGAGCGAGAGCATCGGCTTCTTCTCGGAGCGGCACTCGTCGGAGTTCCTCGCGCGCCTCACCGCCGGCGCGAAGTCGATCACCGACGTGCTCAACATGCTGGTCAATGCGATCGGCCGCGACTTCCTGATGCTGATCAGCATGCTGGCCGTGATGGTCTGGCAGGATCCGCTGATGTCGTTCATCGGGCTCGTCGCGGTACCGCCGGCGATGCTGGTGCTGCGCAAGCTGGTGAAGCGGATCAAGGGCCTTGCCTTTAACCAGTTCACCGGCACCGCCGACATCATGGAGACGATGCAGGAATCGCTGCAGGGCATCCGCACCGTGAAGGCGTTCACGCTGGAAGACACCATGCAGCAGCGGATCGACGAGAACATCGCGATCGTCGAGAGCAACGCCAACAAGATGGCGCGGGTCGCCAACCGTTCCAATCCGCTGATGGAGATGCTCGGCGGCTTCGCGGTCGCCGGCTGCCTGCTCTATGGCGGCTACAGCGTGGTGGCGCTCGGCTCGACGCCCGGCCAGTTCTTCACCTTCCTGACCGCCTTCCTGATGGCGACCGAGCCGGCCAAGCGGCTGGCGCGGCTCAATATCGACCTCAACAGCCAGCTGGTCGGCGCGCGCATGCTGCTCGAGGTGGTCGACAGCCCGGCAAGCGAGCAGGCCGACGACGACAAGCGGGCGCTGAAACTCTCCGACGCGCGGATCGAGCTGCGCGATGTCAGCTTCGCCTATCGGCCCGGCGAACCGGTGCTGAACCGCATGAGCTTCACAGCCGAGCCTGGCAAGGTCACGGCGCTGGTCGGCCCTTCCGGCGGCGGCAAGTCGACCGTGTTGGCGCTGCTGCTGCGCTTCTACGAAACTCAACAAGGCGAGATCCTGATCGACGGCCAATCGATCCTGTCGGTCTCGCGCAAGTCGCTGCGCCAGCAGACCGCCTATGTCGGCCAGGACGTCTATCTGTTCCGCGACACCATCCGCGCCAACATCGCCTTCGGCAAGCAGGGCGCCACCGAGGCCGAGATCATCGACGCCGCCAAGGCGGCCTGCGCGCACGATTTCATCATGAGCTTCCCGCTTGGCTACGACACGCCGGTCGGCGAGCACGGCACGCAGCTGTCCGGCGGGCAGCGTCAGCGCATCGCGGTCGCCCGCGCGCTGATCAAGAACGCGCCGATCATCCTGCTCGACGAAGCTACCGCAGCCCTCGACTCGGAGTCCGAGAAGCAGGTGCAGGAGGCGATCGAGCATCTCTGCCAGGGCCGCACCACGATCGTGATCGCGCACCGCCTGCACACCATTATGCATGCCGATGCGATCCTCGTGGTCGAGGGCGGCGCGATCGTCGAGCGCGGGCGTCATGAGGAGCTGCTGCGCCGCGGCGGCCGCTACGCCTCGTTCTTCCGACTGCAGCACCATCACGACCCGTCACCACTGGCGCTGGCGCCGATCAGCGCCACCGGCTAGACCACTACGCGAATTCACCTCAAGAGCAGCGAGCCCCCATGAACGCCGCCTCCACCGTCATTCCGCTTCCCCCACAGCCCTCACTCCCCGTCGTCGGCGAATCCGGCACCTATCCAGTCCGCCGCATCTGGTGCGTCGGCCGCAACTATCTCGAGCATATCAGGGAGATGGGCAACGACGAGCGCGCGCCGCCGTTCTTCTTCGGCAAGCATGCCGACATGCTGGTGCCGGACGGTGCGACGATCCCCTATCCGCCGCTGACCAAGGACCTGCATCACGAGGTCGAGCTTGTGGTGGCGATGAAGAGCGGCGGGCTGAACATTCCTGCCGACAAGGCGCTCGAGCATGTCTACGGCTATGCAGTCGGCATCGACCTGACCCGCCGCGACCTGCAGATCGCCTCGCGCAAGAAGGAGCGGCCCTGGGAGGTCGGCAAGTCGTTCGACTATTCGGCGCCCTGCTCCGCGATCCAGCCGGCTTCCAAGATCGGACATCCGACCGCAGGCAAGATCTGGCTCACCGTCAACGGCAAGGAAGCCCAGAAGGGCGACCTCACCGAATTGATCTGGAACGTGCCCGAGATCATCTGGCAGCTGTCGCAGCAGGTGAAGCTCGCCGCCGGCGACCTCATCATGACCGGCACGCCCGCGGGCGTCTCGCAGCTGCAGGTCGGCGACAAGCTCGAATGCGGCGTCGACGGCGTCGGCAAGCTCACGGTGACGATCGGCAAACCGGAATAGACGCCGGATTCGCGCGACCATCAGACTGCGGCCCCGAACCAGGTTCGGGGCCGTTTGCGCTTTCAGAATTGCTCATGGCCGGGATGATTGGGATCGCCAAGATATCCGCCACCTCCGCTACCACCCGCACTGTCGCCGCTGTAACCACTTCCGAGGCCGGGCGACGGATCGACCGGCTGGCGATGCGGGCCACCTGAGCCGCCCGGGGGCAGTTTCGCGCCCACATTCTGCGGCGGCATCATGGGAAGTCTGCCCGCCTGCGCGGAGCCCAGCGCGGTCACGCCGAACGCGACAACGGCAGCGAAAGCAACAAGCGAATTGCGTGTCATGCGTCGTCTCCTTGGATCTCGGGGCGGGGCACCATGCGCCAGCTCCGACGCCGCGGTCTTCGCACGATCGCATCAGTCGTGCCTGTGACGTGGGTCACGCTCAATCTTCCTGGCGACATCGCGTGGCCCGGAAAGTCCCGGACCAGAGGTCCGGGACTTTTCGCAACCCGGTCAGCGCATCGTGCCGGGCATGCAGGGCGGCTCGGTGAAGGGCGCGGTCGCGAACGATCCGACGTTCGGCGCGCGCACGCAATCGGCGGTCTTGTTGCTGACCGGTGTCGTCGTCGCCTGAGCATGGGCGCGCCGCGCCGCAGCATTGCTGCCGGCGGCGGACGCCTGAGCCGAATACGCAGCTGCCGCAACCAGAGCAACCGTCACGAAGGTCAATTTGGTCATAGGATTTCTCCGCATGATGGATGAAGCCGACCAAGCTCGGCTCCTGTGACCAGGGAGCGTCATCGCCCTATCATTATTTCATCACGCGCGATCACCGAACCGCGAGCGTCTCATCACATCAGGCGGATCGGGGAATACCGGAATGATCGCGGCACTCCATTTCATTGAGGCCGCGCGCAAACGCGGCGACGACGGCATGGAGAGTCTCATGAGCTATTATCGGCGACTTGGCAAACAGGTTGGTCTGGCTGCAATCCTGTCTGCGACGATGGCGACCGCTTGCTTCGCACAGGCGTCGGTGCGGGAGCCTAACGCCTACGCAGCAAACGAAACTGCGACGCGGCCATGGCTGGCGCCGGTCGGTCATCGCCAGCCGCGCGTCGCCGACATCCCCGCGGCCGCGGCGGCACAGCAGATCATCGATCAGGAAGACGCGATCGTCGATCGCAAGATCAGGGGCATTTGCCGCGGCTGCTAAAGCATGATCCGGAAAAGTGCGAAGCGGTTTTCCCTCGCGACAAACGCGGAACGCGTTTGCCGCGGGGGGTCATGCGACGACCGAAATGCTCTCAAGCCCGCTGCTGATGCGCCTCGGGCGCATTGATGTCCTTGCCGGTGTAGTCGGTCATCAGCGCGGTCGCGACCAGTGTGATGATGGCGCAGGCCGCGATATAGACCGCGATCGCGGTCGCCGAGTGAAACGTGCCGAACAGCCAGGTCGCGATCAGCGGTGCAGGACCGCCGGCGATCACGGACGCGAGCTGATAGCCGAGCGAGGCGCCGCTATAGCGCAGGCGGCCGGTAAAGCTCTCGGCGATCAGGGCCGCCTGCGGGCCGTACTGCATGTCGTGCGGGATCAGCGACAGGAAGATCGCGAGGAAGATGATCGTTGCGGATCCGGTGTTGAGCATCGCGAAATAGATGAAGCCAAACACGCCGGTCACGGCAGCGCCGATCATGTACATGTTCTTGCGGCCGATCTGATCGGAGATATGCCCGCACAGCGGGATCGAGACGAACGACAGCACCGAGGCCGCGAGCACCGCGGTCAGCAGGAAATCGCGCGACACGTGCAGCGTGCCGGTGCCGTAGGAGAACACGAAGGCGGTGAAGATGTAGAACGGCGCCTGCTCGGACATGCGCGCGAAGGCGGACAGCAGGATCTCCTTCGGATGGTCGCGGATCACCGTCAGCATCGGCGTGCGGTCGAGCTGACGTTCGGCCAGCAGCTTGCTGAACACAGGCGTTTCCAGAATGCCGAGCCGGATGTAGAGGCCGACGCCGACCAGCACGATGCTGAGCGCGAATGGAATGCGCCAGCCCCAGGCCAGGAACTGGTCGCCCGACATCTGGCTGAAGGCCAGCACGGCAAGGTTGGCAAGGAACAGGCCGCAGGGCACGCCGAATTGCGGCCATGACGCGATCAGGCCGCGCGAGCGATCGTTGCGCGCCCATTCCATCGACATCAGCACCGAGCCGCCCCATTCGCCGCCGACGCCGACGCCCTGGATGAAGCGCAGCACGGTCAGGATCACCGCGCCCCAGATGCCGATGCTGGAATAGGTCGGCACCAACGCCACCGCCGCAGTCGCAAGGCCCATCAGGAGCAGCGTCGCGATCAGCGTCGACTTGCGGCCGATGCGGTCGCCATAATGGCCGAAGATCGCAGCGCCGATCGGCCGCGCGACGAAGCCGACCGCGTAGATCGCGAACGCCTCCAGCGTACCGACCCAGGGGTCGGAATGCGGGAAGAACAGTTTTGCGAACACCAGGCCGGTGACGGTGCTGTAGAGGAAGAAGTCATACCACTCGATCGCGGTGCCGACCGTGGAGGCGATCACAGCGCGGCGGAGCTGGAGCTGATGCTCGGCGGGTGTGAGTTGCGTGGCGTCGAGACCAGGGGCTGAACCAAGTGTTAGGCCAAATATTGCCATGGGGGCGTCTCCCTCGGACAAGCCCCCGGATGGATTTTGACTGTTTGGGTCGTTTGAGCACAAACGACGTGGCGCCCCGAAAGGTTCCACCGGAATGGAACATGGTAGCTAGAACTTTAGTCGGCCCGTGGCGACGGTTGAGGCCATCGGTGGCCATCGCCAGCCCGCACGCGGCGCTAAAGGCGCCACGCGCCACGCCTCGCGGTTCTAGGGCCGATCGCTGCGCCGATACGGCACGTAGCGCGGGGTCCAGACCTTGGCATGGATGCGCCCCTCAACCTGGTCGATCGGGACATCCTTGGCGAGCCCTTCCTTGTGCGCCTGCAGCGCCACCGCGAGCGCGACGGTCTGCGAGACCTCACGCAGCGCGCTGACCGGCGGCAGCAGGTTGTGCTTCGGGTTATCGCGCGCCGGCGAGACGCTGGCCAGCGCCTTGGCCGCCGCCATGAACATCCCGTCGCTGACCCGGCTGGCGCCGACCGCGAGCGCGCCGACGCCGACGCCCGGGAAGATGTAGGAGTTGTTGGTCTGGTCGACCTTGAAGCGCGCGCCGTCGCGCATGATCGGCGGGAACGGGCTGCCGACGCCGATCAGCGCCCGTCCCTCGGTCCAGGCCTCGATGTCGGAAGGCGTCGCCTCCTCGCGCGAGGTCGGATTCGACAGCGGGAAGATCACCGGCCGCGCGTTGTACTCGGCCATCGCGCGGACGATCGGCTCGGAGAACGCGCCCGCCTGGCCGGAGACGCCGATCAGGACCGTCGGCTTCGCGTTACGCACGACGTCGAGCAGCGCGATCTTGTCGGGATGGCTGAGCTGCCAGCCCGCGATCGCCGGTCTGGCCTGCACGAACGGAAGCTGGAACGGGGCGAGCCCGCTCATGCCTTCGAGCAGCAGCCCGTCGCGGTCGACCATGAAGAAGCGTTTTGCAGCTTCGCTCTCCGACAGGCCGGCATCGACCATCGCGGCGCGGATCAGGCTCGCGATGCCGCAGCCGGCCGAGCCGGCGCCGAGCACGGCGACGCGCTGCTCGGTCAGCGGCACGCCGGTGACGTTGATCGCCGAGAGCAAGGCGCCGGTCGCCACCGCGGCGGTGCCCTGGATGTCGTCGTTGAAGGTCAGCAGCCGGTCGCGGTAGCGCTCCAGCATCCGGGTCGCGTTGTTCTTGGCGAAATCCTCCCACTGTAGCAGCACGCGCGGCCAGCGCTTGATCACCGCCGAGACGAACGCCTCGATGAAGTCGTCATATTGCTGGCCGCGCACGCGCTCGTTGCGCCAGCCGATATAGAGCGGATCGGCGAGGCAGTCCGGATTGTCGGTGCCGACATCGAGCATGATCGGCAGCGTCGTCGCCGGATGCAGGCCGCCGCAGCCGGTATAGAGCGCGAGCTTGCCGATCGGGATGCCCATGCCGCCGGCACCCTGGTCGCCGAGACCCAGGATGCGTTCGCCGTCGGTGACGACGATCGCCTCGACGTGATCGAAGCGCGGATGGGCTAAAATTCGGTCGATCCGGTGCTGGTGCGGAATGCTGAGAAACAGCCCGCGCGGCTTGCGGAACAGCCGGCTGAATTTTTGGCAGCCCTCGCCGACGGTCGGCGTGTAGACGATCGGCAGCAGCTCTTCCAGATTGCTGACCAGGAGCGCGTAGAACAGCGTCTCGTTGGTATCCTGCAATTCGCGCAGAAAGGCATAGCGCTCGATGTCGGTCTCGTAGCCGCGCAACGCCTCGAGGCGGCGCGAGACCTGCTCGTCCAGCGTCAGGATGTTGGGCGGCAGCAGGCCATGCAGGTCGAACGCCTCGCGCTCGGCCTCGGAGAACGCCGTACCCTTGTTCAACTGCGGATCGGCGAGCAGCTCGTAGCCGCTCAGCGCGGTGGTGGCGAAATCTGCAGTGGACTCGGACATGAGAAGGCCTTTCGATACGGAATCCCGGTCGGCGGCACTGTAGCACTCCGACGCCAGCGACCGGAACCAGAACCGCAGGCCGTGAGGCCGCGCCGGTTGCCTCGCAGCCATTGATGACAGTGCGATGAAGCCGGCGCCGATGCCCGGATTGCGTGTATCGGCTGCGCTGCGCCTTTGGATCGTCGCCCAGTAACCGATCACATCATCGCGAGCGCATGATCCATCGCCGTGGCGGAGAGGCGATCAGGGACGGCTGGCAACATTTGGTCGATGTCGATCGTCCATGTCGAAATCGCAACGCAGGCTTGGCAACTTCCGTTCTGGTTCGACGCCACCTGCGCCGATACTGTCCGGCAAAACAACAGGTGAGGAAACACGAATCATGTCGGGAATGCAGTTTGCGACGCCACGTCTGAAATCGATTCAGCGCGTCGCGCTGGTTCTGCTGGTCGTTGCCGGGGTCGTCAACTACATCGATCGCGCGACGCTTGCGGTGGCCAATCCGTTGATCCGCGAGGAACTCGGATTGTCCATTGCGGACATGGGTTATCTGCTCTCCGCGTTCCTGTGGGCCTACGCCTTCTCGCAGCTGCCCACCGGGGCGATGGTCGACCGGCTCGGCCCGCGCCTGCTGCTCACCATGGGCCTCAGCCTGTGGTCGCTGGCGCAGCTCGCCGGCGGCCTGGTGCAGAACTTCGGCCAGTTCTTCGGCGCTCGCGTCCTGCTCGGAATCGGCGAAGCCCCGCAATTTCCGACCGGCGCGCGCGTGGTCCGCGACTGGTTCAACCAGCGCGACCGCGGGCTTGCCACCGGCATTTTCAATTGCGCGTCATCGCTCGGCACCGCGATCGCCGTGCCGCTGCTGACCTACCTGATGCTGAGCTTCGGCTGGCGCGCGATGTTCGTGATCATGGGCGTCGCCGGCCTTGTCGTCGCCGCCTGCTGGTACCTGCTCTATCGCAACCCCGAGCAGGTTGCGCTCACGGCGCAGGAGAATGCGTACCGGACGCAGGGCGATCCGCCCGGCCGGCGCACCAAGGTCACGTTCCGCGACTGGTCGCTTCTGTTCCGCTTCCGCACCACCTGGGGCATGATCTTCGGCTATTTCGGCTGCATCTACCTGACCTGGATCTACACCGCCTGGCTGCCGGGTTATCTTGAGATCGAACGCCATATGAGCGTGAAATACACCGGCTGGGCCGCCGCAGTGCCGTTCGCCTGCGGCGTGGTCGGCGGCGTCATCGGCGGATACATCGCCGATTTCCTGGTGCGGCGCGGCGTCGAGCCGCTGCGGAGCCGGCGCTATCCGGCTGCGATCGCCCTGCTCGGCACCGCCGCCTGCACGGTGGCCGCGGCCTATGTCGAGAGCAACGCGCTGGCGATCGCCTTCATCTCGATCTCGCTGTTCCTGGTCTATGTGACCAGCACCTGCGCCTGGGCCTTGAGCTCGGTCGCGGTCCCGACCAATTGCACCGCTTCGATCGGCTCGGTGCAGAATTTCGGGGGCTATCTGGGCGGCGCGCTGGCGCCGACCGTGACCGGCCTGATCGTGCAGAAGACGGGTTCGTTCGTGCCGGCGCTGGTCGTCGGCGCCTTAATCGGCGTCGTCTCGGCCGGATGCTATCTGTTCATCGTCGACCAGCCGATCACGGCGGCCGACATGGATGCCGCGTCCGACGCGATCGGCTCACTCGGTGTCGGGGCCAATCGGGAGCCGTAATTCCGAGCGCGAGGCAGCGGAGCAATCGTAGGGCGGATGAGCCGACCACGTCCGCCGTAGCTCAACGAGCGAAGGCGGAAAGTGTAATCCGCCATCTCATCCGCAGCACGACGGCGGATTACGCTTCGCTAATCCGCCCTACCATTCACGACAGCGTGGCTTCGACATCACCGCGGCGTGAGGATCGGCGCGTCCACAACATACCTTGGTATGTTGTCGTCATTCCTTGTGATGCTCTGTGCCGACGCGCGTACAGTTGAGCGACAGCTAGCGATTCTTAAACTCGCGACTACTCCGACGGATGCACATGAGTTCCGTGATCGGGATCACTGCTCCGAAGTGCTAATCGCGAGACGATCGCGGATGCAATGCCAACTGGAACGCGGATTCTGCAAGGAATACTCGGATGATCGTCAACATTCAGAAGCTTGACGGCCTGTGGCACCTCATCGTCGGCTCCTGCAAGATCCGAACCCCGTTCCTGGAGACCCAAGACCGCGAGTGGGTGGTCGCGTACGCCCGGCGGGTCTACCCCGGCGCCAAGGTGTTCGAGCGCGACTGACGCTGCTACGTCGGGGGTCTCGGAGCATGCTCCGGGGCTTTTGCTTTTCCAGGAATCGTAGATTCGTAGGGCGGATTAGCGAAGCGTAATCCGCCATCTCGTCCGCAGCGCGACGGCGGATTACGCTACCGCTAATCCGCCCTACCGTTTCAGCGCAGCGCCGACATCACGATCAGGCCGAGGATCAGCGCGGTCGCGGAATATTTCAGCGTGTAATACACGTTCCGGTTCCACTCCTTGACCTTGCGGCTGGCGAGATGGATCTCGTAGAGCTTGCCGAACACCTTGTTCAGCGCGCCGACATGCTCGCCGTCGACATTCTGGGTCGCCGACGCCTTGACGATGTTGTGGCTGACCCAGCGGTTGATCCGGGTCATGAAGCCGTACTTCATCGGACGCTCGACATCGCAGAACAGGATGATGCGGTTGACGTCGGTCTTGTTCTCGGCGCTGTGGATGAAGGTCTCGTCGAACATGAAGGCCTCGCCGTCGCGCCAGACGCATTCGACGCCGTCGACGAGAATGCGGCACTCATTCGAGTTCGGCGTGACGAGGCCGAGGTGATAGCGCAGCGAGCCGGCAAAGGGATCGCGATGCGCCCCGAGCTTGCCGCCGGGCGGCAGCATCGCGAACATCGCGCCGTGCACGTTCGGGATCGAATTCAAGAGCGCCACCGTCTGCGGGCACAGCGTGCGCGCCGACGGCAGAAAATCGTCGTACCATTTCAGGTAGAAGCGCTTCCAGCCGCTCTTGAAGAACGAATAGAAGCCCCAGTCGTTGTTCTTGGCGGCGGCGCGGATGAAGCCCTCGTCGAACAGCCGCGTGGCCTCGTCGCGGATCGTCTGCCAATTGTCGGAGAGCTTCTTGAGCTCGGGAAACTGCTCGACCGGGATCACCGGCGTGTTGGGCACCGCGGAGCCCGCATACATCAGCACATTGTAGGGCGCGAGATAGGTCGAGTGATCGCCGAGCTGGCGGGCGAAGCGGAGCCGCTGCTTGCCGCGGAAGTGGACGTAGAGCGTGGAGGCCACCAGCATGTAAAGAATGACGAGCTGCGGCGCGAAGAGCTGTCTCAACATGATCCGTCTATGATCGCAGCCCGCAGACACCCTTGATGCACCGCCCCGCCGCAGCCTGCCCCGGGTGACGGGTGGCTCAGCCCGGGCGGCAAAGCGCGCCGCCGTCCTGCGAAAATCCCCTTGTTTCGTAGCTACTTGGTACTGCCGCAAGCTCTGCGCGAGCCGAAGCCTGCTGCCGGGCCATCCCGGATAAACCATGTAAGCGTCTGCTCACCAAATGTGAAGCATCGCCTCATTCAACGAAGTGCCGGTGTGGCAACATTTCCACAGGACAATTCGCCATTGACAAACCAATTATATAATAACTAATTCTGCGCTGCCCGCCGAAGATGCGGACATCCACGGGAGGATTGATGAGACATTTGTTGGCGGCCGCCATTCTGGCGGCAATGACGACGACCGCGCACGCCCAGATTTCCGATAACGTCGTGCGCATCGGCGTGCTGACCGATCTGTCGAGCTGGGGCCGCGACAATTCCGGCCCGGGCTCGGTCGAGGCGGCCAAGATGGCGGTGGAGGAATTCGGCCCGACCGTGCTGGGCAAGCCGATCGAGATCATCTCCGCCGACCACCAGATGAAGACCGATGTCGGCGTCCAGATTGTGCGCGGCTGGTTCGACAACAACCAGGTCGACGCCGTCGTCGACATTCCCAACTCCGGCATCGCAATCGCCGTGCACAACATGGTGCGCGAGCGCAACAAGATCGCGCTGTTGTCCGGTCCCGGCGCGAGCTCGCTGACCGACGAGCTGTGCAGCCCGAACACCGTGCACTTCACCTACGACACCTACGCGCTGTCCAAGGTGACGGCGTCGGCGGTGATCGCGGAGGGCGGCAAGTCCTGGTACTTCATCACCGCGGACTATGCCTTCGGCCAGCAGCTCGAGAAAGATGCGACGCGCTTCATCAACGCGATGGACGGCAAGGTGCTCGGCGGCGTCAAGCATCCGAGCAACACCGCCGACTTCTCCTCCTTTGCGTTGCAGGCGCAGAGCTCGAAGGCCGACGTGGTGGCATTCGCCAATGCCGGCCAGGACACCGACAATTCGATCAAGCAGTCCGGCGAGTTCGGCCTCGTGCAGGGCGGCCAGAAGCTGGTCGGCCTCCTGATGTTCGACACCGACGTGCATGCGATCGGCCTCAACGCCGCGCAGGGCACCTACATGACGACGGCCTCGTACTGGAACATGGACGACAAGACGCGCGCCTGGTCGAAGAAATTCTTCGCCCGCACCAACGTGATGCCGACCATGATCCAGACCGGCGTCTACGGCTCGGTGCTGCATTATCTGAAAGCGATCCAGGCCGCCGGCACCGACGATCCGAAGGCGGTGATGGCCAAGATGCGCGAGCTGCCGATCGAGGATACCTTCGTGCATGGCGGCAGGCTGCGCGAGGACGGCCGCGTGATCCGCGACATGTATCTGGCCAAGGTGAAGAAGCCCTCGGAATCCAAGGAGCCGTGGGACTATCTCGACATCATCAAGACGGTGAAGGGCGAGGACGCCTTCCGCCCGGTCTCCGAGTCGAAGTGCCCGCTGCTCAAGAAATAGGATCGATCGCGTGGCCAACGAAGAAACTTATGAATGCGACGCGCTGGTCGTCGGCTCCGGCTGCGCCGGGCTGTCGGCGGCGGTCACCGCCGGTCATCATGGCCTGAAGGTCCTCGTCGTCGAGAAGGAGCCGCGCTTCGGCGGCACCACCGCGCGTTCCGGCGGCTGGCTGTGGATTCCCGGCACCTCGCTGGCCAAGGCCTGGGGCATCGAGGAGAGCCCCGACCAGGCCAGAACCTATCTGCGCCACGAGGCCGGCAACCGCTTCGACGCCGCGCGCGTCGATGCGTTCCTGACCGAAGGGCCGAAGGCGGTCGACTTCTTCACCACCAAGACCGCGGTGCGCTTCGACATGCCGCTGACCTTTCCGGACTATCACGCCGAAGCGCCCGGCGGCGCGCAGGGCGGCCGCTCGATGGTGACGCGGCCGTTCGACGCCCACGAGCTTGGGCCGGCCCTCAAGGATCTCGGCAGCCCCCTGCCCGAGCTCACCGTGTTCGGCATGATGCTCGGCTCCGGCAAGGAGATCGTGCATTTCATGCGCGCGACGCGGTCGCTGACCTCGGCCGCCTATGTCGCCAAGCGGCTGTCGAAGCACGCCATCGACGTGATGCGCAACGGCCGCGGCATGACCTTGACCAACGGCAATGCGCTGGCCGGACGGCTGGCGAAATCCGCCTTCGACCTCAAAATTCCGCTCTGGCTCAATTCGCCGGTGCGCGAATTGATCGTCGAGAACGGCGTGGTGCGCGGCGCGGTGGTCGTGCGCGAAGGCCGCGCCATCCGCGTCAATGCGAAGCGCGGGGTCGTGCTCGCCTGCGGCGGCTTTCCGCACGACGTGGCGCGGCGGCAGAAGATGTTTCCGCATGCGCCCACGGGAAAAGAACACTATTCGCCGGGTCCGACCGGCAACACCGGGGACGGCCTGCGGCTCGCGGAATCCGCCGGCGGCCGCATCGACGACTCGCTGCCGAATGCCGCGGCCTGGGTGCCGGTCTCGGTCACCACGCGCAAGGATGGCTCGAAGGGCGTGATGCCGCATTTCATCGATCGCGCCAAGCCGGGCGTGATCGCCGTCATGGCCGACGGCAGGCGCTTTGCCAATGAAGGCAATTCCTACCACGACTTCGTGCAGGCGATGATCAAGGCGGCGAAGCCCGGCGAGGAGGTCGCGGCGTACCTCGTGTGCGATCATGCGACGCTGCGCAAATACGGCCTCGGCTGCGTGCCGCCGCGCCCGATGCCACTCGGCTATCATCTCAAGACCGGCTACCTGAAACGGGGCGCGACCCTGGCAGAGCTTGCCGCGCAAGCCGGCATCGATGCGAAAGCCCTCGAGGCAACCGTCGCCGAGTTCAACACGACCGCGGCAGAGGGACGCGATCCTGCTTTCGGCAAGGGCTCGCGCGCCTATAACCGCTATCAGGGCGACGCGCTGCAGGGGCCCAATCCCTGCATCGCGCCGATCCAGCACGGGCCGTTCTACGCCATCAAGATGGTGATCGGCGATCTCGGCACCTATGCCGGAATTCGGACCGACGCCAATGCCCGCGCGCTCGACGCCGACGGCCAGCCGATCGAAGGCCTCTATGCCGTCGGCAACGACATGGCGAGCATCATGGGCGGCAACTATCCCGGCGCCGGCATCACGCTCGGCCCGGCTCTGACCTTCGGCTATATCGCGGGCAAGCATATTGCGGGTGCCGCGGCAGAAAGAAGCGCGGCACGAGTCCCGTCATCCTGAGGTGCGAGCCTTGCGGCGCACTTGCGCCGCTGGGCGAGCCTCGAAGGATGAATCGGCCACCAGCCGGGCCGTGCATCCTTCGAGACGCCCGCTTCGCGGGCTCCTCAGGATGACGGGTGGAGACGTGTCGCTCGCAACGACGTCCCGCGCCTGACGTCTCGCAGATGGCATGGTTTCCTGCTAAGTGCGAGCGCACGAACGCGAACAGGGGCACATGACCAGAGAAAGCCGCGGCATACAGTCGATCGAGGTCGGCGGAGAATTGCTTCGCGCGCTCGCCCGCAGCGGTGAGCCGATGATGCTGCGCGATCTCGCGCGCGAGGCCGGCATGCCGCCGGCCAAGGCGCATCCTTATCTCGTCAGCTTCTCCCGGATCGGCCTGATCGAGCAGGACGAGACCACCGGCCGTTACGAGATCGGCGCGTTGGCGCTCGAACTTGGGCTGATCAGCCTGCGCCGTCAGTCCGCCGTGCGCATCGCGACGCCCAGGATCGCCGCGCTCGCCGACAGCATCAATCACGCGGTGTCGCTGTCGGTGTGGGGCACCCACGGTGCGACCGTGGTACGGCTCGAGGAGCCGAGCCATCCCGTGCATATCGCGATGCGCGTCGGCTCGGTGGTGGCGCTATTGGAGACCGCGACCGGCCGAGCCTTCGCCGCCTTCATGCCGCCGAACGCGATCAGGACGGCGCTCGACAGCGGCCTCGATCGCCTCGGCGTTGGCTACAATCCAAAACGCGAGTCGGTCAGCGCAAAGGCAACGGAGATCCTTGCCGAAGTCCGCAGCCGCGGGCTCGCGCGGGCGATCGGCGATCCCTTGCCCGGCGTCAACGCCTTCGCCGCGCCGGTGTTTGATCACGCCGGCCACGTCGCGCTGGTCATCACCGCGATGGGGCCGGAAGGCACCTTCGATGCCGGCTGGGACAGCGCGATCGCGAGTGCGCTACGCAACTGTGCCGGCGATATCTCGCGCCAGTTGGGACATGGCATGTCGCAGGCATCAAGTTGATGAAGGCTGTCCCCTCCGGTCGGGAGAAAGCCTGCTCGTTCCTATGCCGCAGGCGAGTATTGGCTCAACGCTCCCTGAAGGCCTCGGACGTGACCTTGGTGAGCGGCGAGAGCAGATAGCTGATGACGCGGCGGTTGTCGGTCTTGACTTCCGCGGTCAGGGTCATGCCCGGCGTGAGCGGGATGATGGCATCATCGATCTTCATCGCCGTCTCCTCCAGCGCCACCGTGACGAGGAAGACGAAATTCTGCGGCTGCCCGGGCGCGCCCGGTTGGTTTGCCATCGCATTCACGGTGCTGGTCGGATTTGCCTGCTGGCGTCGAGCCGTCTGTTCATCGATCGCATCATTGGCCACGTTGATGACCTTGCCGTGCAGCGAACCGAAGCGGGTGAACGGGAAGGTATCGACCTTGACCACGACGTCCTGGCCGACCTTGACGAACCCGATATCGGTGTTCGAGACGTAGACCTCGGCCTGCAGTTTCCCGCCGTCCGGGACGATGCTGAGGAGCTGCTGGCCGGTGGTGACGACCTGGCCGAGCGTGGTGACGGCAAGCCCCTGTACGGTACCGGAGGTCGGGGCAAGCAGTTTGGTGCGGGCCAGCTTGGTATTGGCCTTGGCATGTTGCTGCACGGCGTCGTCGAGCTTCTTCTCGGCGTCGGCAAGCTTCGTGCTGTTGTCAGCGATGAATGTCGCGAGATCCTTGTCCTTCTCGGCGCCCAGTTCGGCGATCGCGGCCTCGGTCTCGAGCAGCTGGCCCTTGTCGCTGGCAAGCGACGATCGTGACTTGTCCAGCGACTCCAGCGCATCGAACAGGTTGATCTTGGTGCCGACCTCGAGCTTGAGTGATGCCTCGCGCACCGCCACGCGGTCCTGCAGCGTTTTGATCAGCTCGGTCTGATAGGCGATGCTCATGTTCAGACGTTCGCGGGTCGCGTGCTTCTGCGCGATCTGCTTCTCCAGCGTCCCGAGGGTCTCGGCGAGCTGGGACACGTCCGCCGCCAGGACACGCGTCTCACGGCCGCGGAAACCGGGCGGTACATCGTCCTGCCATTCGATCTCGGCAACCGGGAGCAGCGGCTTGAGCGGCCAGGCCTTGGCCTGATCGATCGCCACTTTCCGCCGCGCGACCTCCGCGCGAAGCGCGCTCGCCGCCTCGCTTTGCCGCCTGGCCTCGGCCTCCGCCTCGGCGGCATCAAATGTCATCAACTCCTGTCCGGCCTCGACATGCATTCCGTTGCTCACCGACAGCGAGACCACGGTTCCCGGGTCGAAAGGCTGGATGAACTTGGTTTGGCCGGACGGAACGATCTTGCCGAGCGCCACGGCATGCACGTCCAGCTTGCCGAACACCGACCAGGCAAGCGCCGCTGCCACGAACGCGCAGATCGTGAGCATCAGCGCCACCTTGACCGGCGACGCAGGAGTTTCCAGGATTTCGAGCGCGGACGGCAGGAACTCGCGGTCGGGACCGCGAACGTCCGACTTGAACGGAAAGAGAGCCTGGCGAACCGGCGTGACGTCCTTGCCCATCACTTTGTCCAATCATTCTGCAGCGACCACAGACGCGCGTAGAGGCTGCCGCTGTTTGCAATCAGCTGGTCGTGATTTCCCTGCTCGACGATCTTCCCGTCGGACATGCCGATGATCCGGTTGCATGGCCGTACCGCGGCGAGCCGGTGCGCGATGATGATGACGGTGCGGCCCTTGGTGATGGCGCGCATGTTGTTCTGGATGATGCGTTCGCTCTCGTAATCGAGCGCGCTGGTCGCTTCGTCGAGGATCAGGATCCGCGGGTTGGTCGCAAGCGCGCGGGCGATGGCGATGCGTTGACGCTGCCCGCCCGAAAGGTTGCTGCCGCGCTCCTCGATCATCGTGTCATAGCCCTGCGGTAGCGCCCCGATGAACTCGTCCGCACCGCCCAGACGCGCGACGTGCATCACCTGCGCACGCGTCATGGCGGGGTTGGCCAGCGCGATGTTCTCGTGAATCGTCCGGTTGAACAGCAGGTTTTCCTGGAGCACGACTCCGATCTGCCGGCGCAGCCAGCTCGGGTCGAGTTGCGCCACGTCCACGCCGTCGAGCAGAACCTGCCCACGCTCCGGCAGATAGAGCCGCTGAATCAACTTGGTCAAGGTCGACTTGCCCGAGCCCGATGGCCCGACGATCCCGATCACTTCGCCGGCCTTCAACCGCAACGAGACGTTGCGCAGAACCTCGGGGCGGCCAGGCTGATAGCGGAACGAGACCTCGCGCAACTCGATATCGCCTTTCGGTGGCGGCAAGGTCGGCAGGCTCGCCGGGATCGGCTCGACTGGCGTGTTGAGAATGTCGCCCAGCCGCTCGACCGACACCTGAACCTGCTGCAGATCCTGCCACAGTTGCGACAGACGCAAGATCGGCTGCAGGACCTGGCTCGAGATCATGTTGAAGGCGATCAATTCGCCGACCGTCATCGACCCCGAGATCACCGCCTGCGCGCCGAATAGCAGGATCATCGCCGTGGTGAGCCTGCCGACATACTGGATCAGGTTCTGCCCGACGGAGCCCAGCATCGACGCTTCGAAGGACGTGCGGACATAGGCGGCCAGCCGGTCCTCCCACTCCGCCTGCATGATCGGCTCGACACTGGCCGCCTTGAGCGTCAGTGCGCCGACGATCGACTCGACCAGGAATTGCTGGCTGCGCGCGCCGCGATTGAATTTCTCCCGGATCTTCTCGCGCAGGAACGGGCGGATCAGGCCCGCGATGATGATGTAGAGCGGCAGCGTCGCCAGCACGACGAGCGTCAAGGGCACGGAATAGAGGAACAGGACGCCGACGAAGACAAAGGTGAAGAACAGGTCGAGAAGCGACGTCAGTCCCTGGCCGGTGAGGAAGTTCCTGATGGTCTCGAGCTCGCGCACGCGCGCTATCGTCTGGCCCGTTGCACGGGTCTCGAAATAGGCGATCGGAAGCCGGAACAGATGATGAAACAGCCGCCGCCCGAGCTCGACATCGATGCGGTTGGTGGTATGGCTCAGGGCATAGGTCCGCAGATATTGCAGCGTCGCCTCGAACAGGCCGAGCGACACCATGCCGACGACCAGCACGATCAGCGTCGACATCGCCTTGTGAACGAGCACCTTGTCGACCACGAGCTGGAAGAACAGCGGCGTGATCAGGCCAAATATCTGCACGAAGAACGACGCCAGCAAGACGTGCGAGAGCACGCGCCGGTAACGCCAGATCGACGGCAGGAACCAGCTGAATCCGAACGTCTTCGGATCGACGCCGGCGCCGCCGGCCCGCCGCGTGACCAGCACGATCTCGCCGTTCCATTGCTGGGACAATTGCTCGAGATCGACTTCGGCGGTGGCGCGGCGCACAGGGTCGGCCAGACGGAACTGGCCGGTCTTGGCGCCGGGCGCGAGCACCAGGAAGCCGCCTTCCTTGAGCCCGATAATGGCCGGCAACGGACACCTTGTCAGGCGCTTCGCGGTGGCGTTGGTGATCCAGCGCGCCTTCAACTCCAAACGTTTTGCGGCCGCAACGAGGTCCGCGGATTCGGCCATGCGTCCGGCCAGCCCCAGTTCGTGGCCGAGCTGCCGGGGATCGGCGGCGATGCGGAAATAGCCCGCCACCAGCGCCACGGAATACAGGCCCGTGTCGACCTTTTCGACCGACGCCGGAGCGTCGTCATCGCGGATTGCTGATTGCAACGTCATGACTATCCCTTGCTACAACCGCAATACCGCTTTCAACACCAAGGACCCGTTCGACGCTTGCTCTTGCCGGTTTGCCAATCCTGGCCGGATCGAACTGTCGAACAAATTCCAACCATTCCGGCAGGCAGCGCCGCTTCAGATCGTACCGATCGACGATGGTGCGGCGCCCGGCTTTCCGCAGGCCCTGAAACTGCGACGGCGCTGCCAGCGCCTCGATCGTGAGCTCGGCGAGCCGTTCCGCGTCGAAGAAATTGACCAGCAGTCCGTTCTCGCCGTCGACGATCACCTCCTCCACCGGCGCCGTCTTCGAGGCGATCACCAGCGCGCCGGCGCTCATCGCCTCCAGCATCGACCAGGACAGCACGAACGGATAGGTCAGATAGAGATGCGCGCTCGATATCTGCATCAGCGCGACGAATCTGTCGTACGGGATCGATCCGACGAAATGCACGCGATCGAGCGGCAGCGAATCCCGCACCTCTTCCAGGAAGATGTTCTTCCAGCTGCGGCCGTCCCTCGGCTTCGGTCCATAGGACGCGCCATCGCCTCCCACGATCACCACCTGGGCGTTCTTTCGCTCTGCGAGGATCGCCGGCAGCGATCGCATGAAAATATGATAACCCCGGTAGGGTTCGAGATTGCGATTGACGAAGGTAATGACTTCATCCTTGGCGCCGAGCGTCCGGCCGTTCGGCAGGACGAAGGTCGCCGCCGGATCGGGTGCCACCACGTCGGTGTCGATGCCCTCGTGCAGCACCTGGATCTTGGATTGCAGATGCGAGGGGTATCGCGCCTTTTGCCACTGCGTCGGAGCGACCGCAGCGTCGGCGTCGGTCATCGCGAGCAGGATCGGTGCGTTGTTGAGGCGCGCGGCATAGCGTTCATTGAACGTCAACGTCGCGCGGAACTCGGGATCGAAACCGATATTGGCACCGTCGGCCGAATAGTAGAACTCGGCGTGGACCGCGAGCTTTGCCGACGGCCAGACGTCGCGCACCGCGAGCGCTTCGCCCCACCCGACATGGCCGAAGACGAGATCGGGAACGTACCCCTGATCCCTCAACTTCAGCATTTCGTCGGCGGCATGCCGTCCACGCACCACGTGTTGCGAGAAGGAAGCCGCCAGCGGAGAGGGCTTGCCGATATTTTCTTCATTGAAGCGATAGCGCCGGACCGGCACGATTTCCGGCCTGGTGTTACGGCTATCGCAGAGCGCCAGGACCTCGTCGCCGGACTTTTTCAAGAGCTGCGCGATGTGTCTGAATTGCGCCGGAAAGTTCTGGTGTATGAAAAGAACGCGCATGGCATTTATGTTTATGTTCGGTTTGAAATGACTTCCTAGCGCTGCTTCTCAATAAGCAACGTCCTCGGCCGCCGCGATTTGGCGGTCTCGAACAATGAATAGGTTCGGCTGACATAGTTGGTAACGGACGATACACCCTGCATGTACTCGCGCAGCTGCGGCGTCATGTCCGCCTCGACCAGGCGGACCGGCCGGGTCGGATCCTGGAATTCGAAGCGAACGTAGAACCACGGGTCGCCGCGCTTCAGCACCAGCTCTTTGCTGATATCGTGCCATTCGAACGCCCACATCATCGGACGCGGCCAGATATGAATCGGCAGCCGGCCGCCGATCATCACGCCCGGCAACGGCGTCGAATAGTAGTGATTGAAGGCAGGCAACTGCATCATGTAGGCGAGTTCATCGGCCAGGAAGATGTAGGGGCTCGCAATTTGCAGGATCGGCCGCTTCGGATGCCGCCATTCCTTTGGAGAATTGAGCCGGACAAGTTCCGCGAGCGCCTTCGGCCGGATAGTGGCCATGTCGCCTGCCGTGCTGCGCAGCTTTGGCTCGTTGGTCTTCGGATCAATGTCGATACGGATCTGAATGTCGACCGGGCAATTGACCTGGAATAGCCGTGAGTCGTGATCGATCACGGCGGGGCAGAACGACACGCTCTTGGCGTGCGAGGTGCGCTTCTCTTCCCGGGTGAGCCGGCTCGGCGCCTCCCAGATGAAGGTGGCCTTGGTGGTATCAAGCGTCCAGCCGACCTCGACGGCCCGGCTGAGCGATACCTTCTTCTTCAAAAAATCAAACATCCCCTGAACCTCTGCTGGCCATCATAGATTGCCTGGCCCGGCTTCTGCAATTGACACCCCCACCGCAGCGACCTCCGCAAAAACACGGTGAGAAACACTCCGCGCCCGGCCGCTACGAGAGCGGACGGGCGCTTTCGATCTGAAAACCGGGGGTCTGGGACCATCCAGTTCCGATTGGCGGCCGCGAAAGGGGCCCGGGAGAGAACTCCCGGGCCCCTTCGCGTTAACTGCCAATCGAGAAATTGGCCGCTGTGAGCGTGGCTGCAGTCTGGCCGTTCAGCCACACCGCAGTGTCGCTGTCGACCTGGACGACAAAGTAGGCACCGTTCTGGTAGGAGTGCGACAGCACATCGGCGAACGAACTGAAGCCCGTGCCATTCAGCGCCACGATGTCCGTGGCGGCGTTGAAGTCCTGAACCACCTCGACGCCCGGCACATCGTTGGAGACGAAAATGTTGTTGCCGCCGCCGCCGAAATAGTAGTTCACGCCGGTGCCGCCATCGAAATAGTCGTTGCCGGCGCCGCCGAGCAGAACGTCGACGCCGTCACCGCCAAACATGGTGTCGTCGCCATTGCCGCCGTAGAAATAGTCGTTGCTCTTCGAGCCGTACATGACGTCGTTGCCGTCGTCGCCGTTCTCGACCACCGAGCCCTGGGTGGCGATCAGGACGTCGTTGCCCGTTCCGCCGTAGGCGTTGCTGAGGTCGCCGGCGCTCAGGTAGATCCAGTCGTTGCCGGCATCGCCTTCGAGCAGATCGGTGCCATCATTTCCGACCAGCGTATCGCTGCCGTTCCCGCCATACGCCGTATCGTTGCCGGTGCCGCCATACGCCAAATCGTTGCCGTCGCCGCCGAACAGCAGGTCATCGCCGCCGCCACCGGCAAGGACGTCGTTGCCGACGCCGCCGTAGAGGCCCGGCGCCACGGGGAAGCCGGCGGCCACGATATTGGCGCCGCTGTCATTGCCGTCGCCGCCGTAGATCGTGTCGTTGCCGTTCGAACCATACATTGCGTCACGGCCAGCGCCGCCATCGAGGACGTGGGCCTGCGTGGTCAGACCGCCGCTGTCTTCCTGGATATAGTCGTCGCCGCTGCCGCCATACTCGTATTGCAAAGCGGCGCTATTGCCACCCTGGATGAAATCGTTGCCGTCACCACCGTAGAAATTGCCGTAGGCCGTGCTGGTCCACAGCGCATACAGGTAGTCGTTGCCCTGGCCGCCCTCCCAGTAGTCGAAACCAACGATGCTGCTTCCCAGCGTGTCGTTGCCCTGACCACCGTAGAGTGAATCATAACCTGCGGAATCGCTGACGCTGTTGTCGGTGCTATCGCCGTAAAACACGGGCATAGAATATTCTCCATCAATATGGGCTCTTGGTCGAGCCAGCCAAAAAACCTGAAGGCAGCAGCAGAATCAAATTGGGAGCTGCCCTGACGAACCGACCTCAAGAGGCCGGCTTAAAAACAAGCCGTTAACCTAGCATCCAACTGTTTTGGTATCGGCGCTGGGTACGAGGTTCAATGGAAACGAAAAAACACCTTCCTTAACTTTCAAAGCCGGGTGGAATTGGACGACCGGCATTGGCACCAAGTGCCGAAGTCGCGAACACGTGGGCTCCGGCTAGCCGCAGCCCAGAACGAGTCTTGCCCGCTAACAATAGAGGAAGTCGCCGCCGGTTAATGTGGTCGCGCTCACACTCGGCTCGCCCCACCAGAACGCCATGTCGCTACGCACCATGGAACAACTCCGTCAATATCCGGCTCTTGGTCGAGCCGGCTAAAATGTTCGGCGACGCAGCATCGACGTCGCCCATCAAAATGGCCGCGGAGGCCGGACTTGCAATAGACCGCTACGCTAACACGGTCTCGGCCAAAGACGCTATCGCTCGCAGGTTGCAGGTTCAAGGACATTGCAAAAAGAAACCGGGTTCCAATATCTTGCCCTCTCCTGATATCAGTCTCCGGTTTAATTGATTTTGGATAATCAGATGTCGTTTCCGACTGCCGCGATCTCTTACCTTCCCGAAGCCTACTCGCTTGGCGACAAGCGCATCATGGGACGCCAGGCCGCTGGCGCCGGATTTCTCAGGGCGCTCGCGCGCGAGAAACCGGAACGGCTGTTCTGCTACACGCCAAAGCGGGAATTTGTTGATCAATTCGCGACCGACATCCGGCGTTCCGGATCGGATACCACCACCATCGAATGGCTGCCGCCGCCGGCGCACCGTCGGCTTGGCGAACCGGGGTTGCTGTATCTGCCCGATCCCGGCCTCAGCCAGTATGCCTGGCGACGGGCACGGCATTCGCCCCGCGCCTACAGCCTGTGCGGCATCACGCACACGACGATGACGCATGTCGCGATGGGCATGCTGTCGTCGATGCCCCTCAGTCCGCTCGAGCATTGGGATGCCGTGATCTGCACCTCGCTCGCAGTGCACAAAAGCATCGACCAGTTGCTTTCGGCACAGGCCGCGTTCCTGAAGGCGAGGCTGGGCGCGCGCCGCATGCCGATCCCGCAGCTTCCGGTCATACCGCTCGGAGTGAACTGCGCCGACTTCACGTTTCGCGAAGGCGAAAGGCAGCGCGCCAGGCAGATGCTGGGCATCGACGAGGATGAGATCGTCCTGCTCTACGTCGGACGGTTGTCTTTCCACGCCAAGGCCCACCATGTTCCGATGCTGCTGGCTGCGGAACAGGCAAGCAAGGGACATAAGGTCGTGCTGGTGCTGGCGGGTTGGTTCGGCAAGGACGCTACCGAGCAGCTCTTTGTCCGCGAGTGCTCGGAATTCGGCCCGTCACTGCGACGAATCTTTGTCGACGGACGCAAGCCAAAGGAGCTCAAGGCCGCATGGGCGGCAGGCGATATTTTCACCTCGCTTGCCGACAATTTTCAGGAAACATTCGGGCTTACACCGGTCGAGGCAATGGCCGCGGGGCTGCCGGTCGTGGTGTCGGACTGGAATGGCTACAAGGAGACCATTCGTCACGGCACCGATGGCTTCCGGGTACCGACCTTCACCCTGCCACCCGGTTCGGCCGAATTCCTGGTCGAGAGGGCAGACTTCGGCTTCGACAACTACGATACCTACACCGCACTGACGAGCGCAATGATCGCCGTCGACATCCCTGCCGCCGCAGCCGCCTATGCCGCGCTCTTTGCCAATCCCGATCTGCGGCGACAGATGGGCGCAGCGGGACAGAAGCGCGCACGCGATCATTATGACTGGTCGCAAATCATGAAGCTGTATCGCCAGCTGTGGACCGAACTCGCCGATCGCAGGCGAAGCAAAGTCGAAGGCACGGTCCCAGCCGGAACGGTTCGTCCGGACCGGCTCAATCCGTACACCATGTTCAACGGCTATCCGACGCGAACGCTCGAGGGCGCATGTGTGTTCGCGCTCGGCGATGGCGTGGACCCCAAGGAAGTGCAACGCAGGCTGTCAGCCGAAAGTATCGGTCGTGCCGCACAGACGCTGACCAGGCCGCAGGCCGTGGACGGCATCGTCAACGCATTTGAAGAGCATGGTCCGTCGTTGTCGATGTCGGAGCTGGTTAAACACACACCCGACATACCCCGCGATGTCGTGGACAGAACCGTGATGATTCTCGCCAAGTGTGGCGTTCTCAGGCTCTTGCCCAAACCGCACGCGACGCCTTCCGCGAGCAAACTGTAATCCGGCAACGGGCTGCGGCTGCCCGCTCGCGGCTTCACCGCACCGGCCCGCGGGAACGGGATCAAAAATGAGAAGGCCGCCTCAACCGGCGGCCTTCTTTGGTGCGTATTGCAGTCAATACCGGAGATCAGGGCCCGGTCTCAATTCTCAACTGAACTTGAACATGCTCGCATCGAGCTGTGCCGGCGCGACGCCGATCAACCAGACCGCACTGCCGGCGGCGTCGGTGATGATCGTGGTGTTGATCCCGGCGTTGTAGAACTCGGCAGCCTGAACATCAGCAAACGAATGCAGCGATGTCCCTGCAAAGTTCACGAAGTCATTCACGCCGCCCGTATTGAAGTCCTGGACGACCATGACCTCTTGGCTGGTGTCGTTGATGTTGAACGTATCAGCGCCGCCACCACCCCAGGCATAGTCAACGCCGCCGCCGCCGGTGATCTGGTCGGCCCCGGTGCCCATCAGGAACACGTCGACGCCGCTGCCGCCGGTCACCGTATCGCCGCCGTTCGAGCCATAGACGTAGTTCTGGCCCGAACCGCCGTAGATGACGTTGCCGTCGGTCTCGCCCGACGAGATGAAGATGTTCAGGCCCGAGCCGCCATACATGGTGTCGACGCCGGCGCCGCCGTAGAAGTAGTTGGTGCCTTGCCCGCCATAGAGATAGTCGGTACCGGCTTCGCCGTACATCACGTTGACGTCGCTACCGGACGTGCCTCCCGAACCGATCAGGGTGTCAGTGCCGTTTCCGCCAAACAGATAGTTGAAACCGGATCCGCCATATTCCACATCGTTGCCGTCCTCTCCCAGCAGCACGTCGAGACCGGTGCCGCCGATCAGGACGTCGTTGCCGGCCCCGGCATAGATGTAGTCGTTGCCGTCGCCGGCATCGCCATAGTCGTCGCCGTTGCCGAGCACGAGAACGTCCGCTCCGGCGCCACCGGTCGCGGTATCATTGCCGTCACCGCCGTAAAGGGAGTTGTTGCCGGCATTGCCCGTCAGGACGTTGTTCAGGGCGTTGCCGGTGCCGAAGAGATTGCCCGAACCGTCCAGAATCAGATTCTCGACGTTGGGGGTCAGGCTGTAGTTGATGGTGGTGTGGACAGTGTCGGTGCCTTCACCGGTGTTTTCGACCACGATGTCGCCGGGATTGTCGACGTAGAAGGTGTCATTGCCGAGCCCGCCGACCATCGTGTCGGCGCCAGCCCCGCCGTCCAGCGTGTTGTTGCCCGAGCCGCCATACAGGGCGTTTGCCAATGCATTGCCGGTGCCCGAAACATTGGCGGTCGTCGCGATCGCGAGGTTTTCGACGTTGGCAGCGAGCGTGTAGTTGAAGTTACCGATAATCACCGCCGTGTCGGTACCCTCGCCGACATTCTCGGTGATCGTGTCGCCCGCATTGTCGAGAATGTAGGTATCATTCCCGGTACCGCCGACGAGCGAATCTGCACCGCCGAAACCGTCGAGCAGATTGTCGCCGCCGTCACCGATCAAGGTATCGTTGAAACTCGACCCTCTCAGTCCTTCGATCGAGGTGTAGGTGTCCCCAGCAGCCTCGCCCGTGTTCGAGGCGGGGGTCGCGAGGCTGACGAGCAAGCCGGCGGTGGCGTTGACGTATTCCGCAACGTCGTTGCCGGCTCCGCCGTCGAGCGCGTCGGCACCGGCGCCACCGCGCAGGGTGTTATCGCCGCCGTCTCCGGTCAGCGTGTCGTTGAAGGCTGAGCCGATGATGCCTTCGATCGAGGTATAGCTATCACCCGCGGCGTCGCCGGTGTTGACGCCCGGAGTTGCGAGGCTTGCGACCACTGCCGTCGCAGCGTTGCCGTAGTCTGCAAAGTCAAAGCCCGCGCCGCCGTCGAGCGAATCTGCGCCGGCTTGGCCGCGCAGGTTATTGTTCCCTCCATCGCCGATAAGGGTATCGTTGAAGGCACCTCCCTGGATGCCTTCAATTGAGGTGAGCGTGTCGCCGAGAGCTTCGCCGGTGTTCAGCGCGTTGTTTGCGAGATCGACGAGCACGCCGGTGGTCGCGTTGCCGTAGTCGGCATAGTCGTAGCCCGCTCCGCCGTCGAGGGAGTCCGCGCCAAGGCCGCCGCGCAGGAAATTGGTGTTGGCATCGCCGATCAGCGTATCGTTGAATGCGCTGCCTCTGATTGCTTCGATCGAGATGTAGACGTCCCCGGCGGCTTCTCCGGTATTTTGCGACGAGTCTGCCAGATCGGCTTTGACCCCGGTCGCGGCGTTGATGTAATCGGCGTAGTCAAAGCCGGCCCCGCCGTCCAGCGTGTCGCCGCCAGGGCCACCTTGCAGGAGGTTGATTCCGGAATCACCGATCAGATGGTCGGCGAAGTCGCTGCCGCGCAATCCTTCGATCGAGATATAGGTGTCGCCGGCAGCTTCGCCCGTATTCTGGGTCGGGTCCGCCAGGTCTGCCGTGATGCCGCTTGTCGCATCGGAATAGGACGCAAAGTCGAAACCGCCGCCGCCGTTGAGCACGTCAGCGCCCAGGCCACCACGCAACGTATTGCTGTTGGCGTCGCCGATCAGGGTATCGTTGAAGGCCGAGCCTCTGATCTTGGAGATGTTGGAGTAAGTATCGCCGGCTGCTTCGCCGGTGTTCTGGGTGGGATCGGCGAGATCGACGACAATTCCGGTGCTACCGCCGGTACTGGCTGCGTTGACGTAGTCGGCGTAGTCGTTGGCCGAGCCGCCGACAATCGAGTCGGCTCCCAATCCGCCCTGCAGGAAAACGCCGTTGCCATTGCCGATCAAGGTGTCGTTGAAGTTGCTGCCGATCAGGCCTTCGATCGAGGTGTAGGTGTCGCCGGTCGCAATGCCCGTGTTGACACTCGGATCTGCCAAGCTTGCCTTAAGACCCGAGGTCGCGTCGATGTAGGATGCAAAGTCTTGCCCGGTGCCGCCATCCAGGGAGTCGGCGCCATCGCCACCGATCAGCGTGTCATTACCGGCAAGTCCCTGCAGCGTGTCATTCGTGTTCGAGCCGTTGGGTGTTCCGGTTACGGTGTCGTTGCCTGGCGTGCCTGTAAATGTGGCCATTATAATCCCCTTGCGTGGTCAAAAAGTTGTTGTGCAATGCGAGTAGTCAGCGGAATACGGATGTCGGCAGGAGAAGACCGGCGCGAATCGCCGATCGGCTAAACAGAGCCGTGAGAGCAAAAAAAGACGGTCGCGCAGCAGCAAAAAGCTGCTGGCTCAGTTAGTGCGTTGAGTTGATCAGGTGACGAAAATCCAATCGGGGCTCGTTCAGCCGGCTCGAATCGGCAATGAGATCCCCCTCCCCTTTCCAATAATTAGCAAAATAATAAATATGGAAACAATTTAAGCGAGAGGATTTACGGGAGTCAACGGTCGTCTGCACGACGATTGTGCAGACGCTGCGGCGCACTCGCAACCGCAACATGCTTCCAGGGCCTGGCACGACAACAGTATTGCGTTCGGCTTGACGACGATAGGTCGCAGACGCCTTGGCGGGGATCTCAGGCGTCGGCGCTTGCCGGAACCGAAAATCACTGGAAACTGCGCGTTCGATTGCAAGGTGGAGGATCAAGCGATGGGAAGCGTATGGCGAAACCCCGTACTGATCGCGAGCGTGCAGCCCAATCCTCCTGTCAACGGTACCGATAACGGGTCCAATAATCTCGATACACCCGTGCTGGCCGCCATCGGCAACGACCAGATGGCGATGGTTTACATGCAAGGTGGCTATGCCAACTTCCCTGACCTCAGCTACCGATCCATCGTTCTGCAACGGGTCGACCCGCTCGGCAATACGTTTGGGGCCCCGATCACGATCGCCAGCAGTTCTTACAGTCCGACCTTGATCGGCTCGGTCGTTTCGTCGCCCGGCGTGACCGCGCTCTCCAATGGATCGGTCGCCGTTTCCTACACTTACGGATCCTACAACACGGGCACACTGCGGACCGACGTGTTCGCGAAGATTGTCGCGCCAGACGGCACCGTCGGGGCGGAAATCAAGCTCAACACCACCGCGGGCAACGAAACCAACGCAACGATCGCGCCGGTGGCCGGCGGCGGATTTCTCGCCGCATGGCAGGACAATATTTTCTCCGGATTCGGCACTGTCGGCGGCGACGGCTCCGGCTCGGGCATCAGCGCACAGTTGTTTGATGCCGCCGGCAATAAGGTCGGCAGCCAGTTCACCGTCAACACGACGACCGCCGGAAGTCAGACCAACCCTTCGGCGACGACGCTCAGCAATGGCAACATCCTGGTCAGCTGGATCAGCGGCGCCAATGTCGAAGCGCAGATCTACACCTCGGCCGGCGTCGCGGTTGGATCGGAGAAGACCTTGTCGACCGCGCCCGGGCCCAGCGCCTCGGTTGGCTACGACAAGGTGGTCGCGCTGTCCGGCGGCGGCTTCGCGCTGGTGCGGGACTACACGAACTCGATCATCGCCGCCCTCAACCCCGTGATCGACGTGCAGATATTTGACGCGACGGGAACGGCGGTCGCGCCGGCCCTGCAGATCGACGGTGTCGGCACCGGCTATTTCATCAATTCGATTGACGCAGCCGCAGCGAGCGATGGCGGCGTGACGGTGACCTACAGCGCCACCGATGCGATCGTCGGCGTCACTGCGGTCAGCCGCTACCACATCGCAGGCAACGGATCGCTTGGTGACGCCAGCACCGTGACGACCGCCTCGAACAGCACGTCCGCAATCGGCGCGGCCGCGATCGCCATGTATGGCGACGGACGCGAGCAGATAGTCTGGGAGCAGCACCAGCCCGGCTTTGCCGACACCTTGCAGGAATCGATCTACGACGACCGCAACACCACGACGTTCTACGCCAGCGCCGCGCAGCCGACCGTGGTCGGCGGCATCTCGAACGACCTGATCTACGGCCACGCCGGCGCGGACACGCTGTATGGCTACAGCGGCAACGATATCCTTGTCGGCCAGAGTGGTGACGACATCGGCTATGGCGGCGACGGCAATGATTATTTCTATGCCGGCGCCGGAAACGACACGCTGTTCGGCGACGCCGGGCTCGACGTGCTGCTTGGCGAGGACGGCAACGACGTGCTCTACGGCGGCACCGGCTTCAACTATCTCTATGGCGGCAACGGCAACGATATTCTGAACGGCTCGGGCGGCGCGGCTCCCAGCGACGTCAACGTGATGTACGGCGACGCTGGTGCCGATCTGATGTATGGCGGCACCGGCACCAACTATTTCTACGGCGGCGTCGGCGTCGACACCATGGTCGGCGGATCCGGTCTCAACATCTTCATCTCATCGGGCGAGAGCGACGGCAATCTCATCTATGGCGGCTCCGGCCAGAACTATGTCTATGGCTCGAACGGCGGCGACACCGTCACCGGCGGCACCGGCGTCGATGTCTTCCTGATGGGCTCGGGCAACGACAGTATCACGGGCGGCGGCGGCGTTGATTACGCCTGGGGCGGCGGCGGCAGCGACACCTTCACCCTCAACGACACCACATCCGAGGTGATGGTGATCCAGGACTTCAATGCCGGCGGCGTCAACGACTTCGTCAGTTTCGCCGGGACGTCGCTGCATTCCTTCGCCGACGTCCAGGCGGCGTCGTTCTACGTGGCCGGCACCAACACGACCATCATCACCGACGCCGCGGGCAATGCGGTCTGGCTGACCGGCGTCGCACCGGGACAACTGGATGCCAGCATGTTCAAGTTCAGCTGAACGCGGGGCCAGACCGGGCATCTGCAGCAGCCTGGCCTGTTCCGCGCGGGAACCGCGAGCAAATGTTGCTGCTCGTTGCTGCGCCTTGTGGATACCCTCGCACGACGTCGGCACCGACGGTGTTAACGCGGCCTCGAATCCCTCGACCGTGAGCTAAAGAGACAATCTTTTTGCCTCTGATCAACTAAAAGGGTACCAAGCGCCAATAAGGCGAAATTATTCAAATGCCTCTCGCAACGCGGTTGGATCAGGCGGACGATTGGACTACGGGGTAGGAAATGGCTTGGACTTATACTGTTCAGCTCAGCGGTAGCGCTGGCGCGGCAACGGATTCGGCCCTGGTTTACGACCTGGATCAGGCGCTGAACGTCTGGCAGGACTATGTCGAGGGCATCGGCAATCTTGTTGTCGCTCTCAATATCACGACCACCGCCGTGGGGCGGGCAGATGGCGGGCCGACCTCGTCCTATTATGTCGGAACCAACGGCAGCTTCGACGTCTATGAGCCTTCGAGCCAGTACGAACTGACGACGGCACAACACATCAGCGGCACGACGAGCGACATCACCATCGATGTTGACACCTCCTATCTGCAATATCTTGATCTGGACTACGGTCTGAGTCCGAGCAGTCAGGTCCCGGACAACAAGCTCAACCCGATCGACGTGTTCCTGCACGAGATCATGCACGGACTCGGAATGACGGGCTGGTACAGCCAGAGTGGCCAGCTCCCCGGCAACTATGAATCGACCTTCGACACTTTTATTCAGAAGTCCGGATCGCTGGCCTATTTTACCGGTGCGCATGCGGAGGCCGCATATGGCGGCCCGGTACCGCTGACGACGAACAGCAATGACGGGGAAAACTACTATCACTTCGGCAATCAGCAATCCGACTTCTACGCCTCGCCATCGACAGTCACGGACCCGCTCACGCTGGATCTGATGAATGGCATCGTGTTCTTCGACGACTACCAATACGTCGTTTCACCGCTCGATCTCGCAGTGCTGAAGGACCTCGGATACAGCGTCCGCGGCTACGCCGACGACACCATGTACGGCACGGCCGGCGCGGATTCGCTGTATGGGACGACGTTGAATGACCTGATCTCGAGCGGCACCGGCAATGACATTGTCGTTGCGGGCGCCGGCTTCGATACCATCGATGGCGGCGACGGCAACGACTACATCTACGCCGGCGCCGACGCCGACGTCTTGAGCGGCGGCAACGGCAACGACGTATTGCTCGGCGAAGCCGGCGATGACGTGATCTACGGCGGCACCGGCTTCAACTATCTGTTCGGCGGCAGCGGCAATGACACGCTGGTTGGCGCGGGCGGCACGTCGGCCAGCGACGTCAATGTGATGTATGGCGGCGACGGTGCCGATTATCTGTTCGGCGGCGCCGGCACCAACTACTTCTATGGCGGCGCCGGCATCGACACGATGTATGGCGGCTCGGGTCTGAACATCTTCATCTCGTCGGGCGAAACCGACGGCAATCTGATCTACGGCGGCTCCGGCCAGAACTACGTCTACGGCTCGAACGGCGGGGACACCGTTACCGGCGGCACCGGCGTCGACGTCTTCCTGATGGGCTCGGGCGCGGACGACATCACCGGCGGCGGCGGCGTCGACTACGCCTGGGGCGGCGGCGGCAGTGATACCTTCAACCTCAACGACAAGGCGTCCGATACCGAAGTGATGGTGGTCGAGGACTTCAATGCCGGCGGCGTCAACGACTTCGTCGATTTCGCCGGCACCTCACTGCATTCGTTCGCGGACGTCCAGGCTGCCGAATTCTACGCGGCAGGCATCAACACCACCATCATCACCGACGCCGCAGGCAACGCGGTGTGGCTGATCGGCGAGGCACCCGCACAGCTGAGCGCGGGCATGTTCAAGTTCAGCTGACGGTGTTGGCTTCACGGCGTGGGCGATAGACGCGCCCTCAGCAAAAAGCCCCGGCCGACGCCGGGGCTTCTCACGTGATCGACCGCAATGACCGCGGATCAGTAGCGGTAGTGATCCGACTTGTACGGACCTTCCTGCTTGACGCCGATATAGTCAGCCTGGTCCTTGCGCAGCTCGGTCAGCTTGACGCCGATCTTGGCGAGGTGCAGGCGGGCGACCTTCTCGTCGAGCGTCTTCGGCAGCACGTAGACCTTCTTGGCATACTTGCCGTCCTCGTTGTTGGCGAACAGCTCGATCTGCGCCAGCGTCTGGTTGGTGAACGAGGCCGACATCACGAAGGACGGATGGCCCATCGCATTGCCGAGGTTCACCAGGCGTCCCTCCGACAAGAGGATGATGCGGTGCTTGTCGGGGAATTCGATCTCGTCGACCTGCGGCTTGATGTTGGTCCACTTCAGATTCTTCAGGGTCGCAACCTGAATCTCGTTGTCGAAGTGGCCGATGTTGCAGACGATGGCGCGATCCTTCATCGCGCGCATGTGCTCGATGGTGATGATGTCCTTGTTGCCGGTGGCGGTGACGAAGATGTCGGCGCGAGGAGCTGCGTCTTCCATCGTCACGACCTCATAGCCCTCCATCGCCGCCTGCAGCGCGCAGATCGGATCGACCTCGGAGACCATGACGCGGCAGCCGGCCTGGCGCAGCGAGGCCGCCGAGCCCTTGCCGACGTCGCCGAAGCCCGCGACCATCGCGACCTTGCCCGACAGCATCACGTCGGTGCCGCGGCGGATGCCGTCGACCAGCGATTCGCGGCAGCCATAGAGGTTGTCGAACTTCGACTTGGTGACGCTGTCGTTGACGTTGATCGCCGGGAACAGCAGCGTGCCCTTGTTGGCCATCTCGTACAGGCGATGCACGCCCGTGGTGGTCTCTTCCGACACGCCCTTGATGTTCCTGGCGATCTCGGCGAAGTAGCCCTTCGGCTTCTCCTTCAAGAGGCGCTTCACCAGCGCATAGAAGATCTCCTCTTCTTCCGAGCCCGGCTTGTCGAGGAAAGCGGTATCGCCCTGCTCGGCGCGCACGCCGGCATGCACCAGCATGGTGGCGTCGCCGCCGTCATCGAGGATCATGTTCGGCGTGCCGCCGCCGTGCCAGTCGAACAGCTTGGCGGTGTAGTCCCAGTACTCGGTCAGGGTCTCGCCCTTGATCGCGAACACCGGGATGCCGGCCGCGGCGATTGCAGCCGCAGCGTGATCCTGGGTCGAATAGATGTTGCAGGAGACCCAGCGGATGTCGGCGCCGAGCGCGGCCAGCGTCTCGATCAGCACGGCGGTCTGGATCGTCATGTGCAGCGAGCCCGCGATGCGCGCGCCCTTCAGCGGCTGCTTGGGGCCGAACTCCTCGCGGGTGGCCATCAGGCCGGGCATTTCGGTCTCGGCCAGCGAGATTTCCTTCCGGCCGAAATCGGCGAGCGCAATGTCCTTGACGATGTAGTCGGTGAAGCCGGGCTTCGTGGGAGCGTTCATGTTGGTTTCCTAATCGATGAATCCAGCGTGTCAGTAAGGAAGCGAGCCGAACGCCCTGCGGCGCGGCCTTCCCCCTCTCCCCGTTCTTACGGGGAGAGGGTCGGGGTGAGGGGCTCCATCCGCGCACTGAACTCGCGGAGAGTCCCCCTCACCCGCCGCTTCGCGACGACCTCTCCCCGCGAGCGGGGCGAGGTAAGAGCGTCAGAGCGCGCGCTTCAGCGGCTCGACGAGATCGGTCTTCTCCCAGGAGAAGCCGCCCTCATTATCCGGCGTGCGGCCGAAATGACCGTAGGCCGAGGTGCGCGCGTAGATCGGGCGGTTGAGGTCGAGATGGGTGCGGATGCCGCGCGGCGTCAGATCCATCGCCTTCGCCGCCGCCTTCTCGAGCTGATCTTCCGACACCTTACCGGTGCCGTGGGTGTCGATGTAGATCGACAGCGGACGCGCCACACCGATCGCGTAAGCGAGCTGCAGCGTGCAGCGGTCGGCGAGACCGGCCGCGACGATGTTCTTGGCGACATAGCGCGCGGCATAGGCCGCCGAGCGGTCGACCTTGGTCGGATCCTTGCCGGAGAACGCGCCGCCGCCATGCGGAGCCGCACCGCCATAGGTGTCGACGATGATCTTGCGGCCGGTCAGGCCGGAGTCGCCGTCGGGACCGCCGATGAAGAACTTGCCGGTCGGGTTGATGTGCCAGATCGTCTTGCCGTTGATCCATTCCTTCGGCAGCGCCTCGCGGACATAGGGCTCGACGATGTCGCGGATCTGGCTCGAGGTGAGGTCCTCGACCAGATGCTGGTGCGAGACCACGATCTCGCGGACGCCGACCGGCTTGCCGTTCTCGTACTGCACGGTGACCTGGCTCTTGGAGTCCGGACCCAGCACCTTCTCCTTGCCGGAGTGGCGCGCTTCGGAGATCAGCCGCAGGATCTTGTGGGCGTAGAAGATCGGCGCCGGCATCAGGTCCGGCGTCTCGTTTGTGGCGTAACCGAACATGATGCCCTGGTCGCCGGCACCCTCTTCCTTGACCTCGCCCGGCTGCAGCGCGTCGACGCCCTGCGCGATGTCGGCCGACTGCGGATGCAGCAGGATCTCGATGTCGCAGGTGTTCCAGTGGAAGCCGTCCTGCTCGTAGCCGATGTCCTTGATCGCACCGCGAACGACGCTCTCGATCTGCTCGTTGGTGACCGAGGCCGGCCCGCGCGTTTCGCCGGCGATCACCACCTTGTTGGTGGTCGCGAGCGTTTCGCACGCCGCACGGATCTGCCACGGGTCGATGCCCGCTTTCGGTCCCTCGCGGTAGAACAGATCGACGATCTCATCGGAGATACGATCGCAGACCTTGTCCGGATGGCCTTCGGAGACCGACTCGCTGGTGAAGAGATAAGACGCGCGCATCAACTAAACCCCTTGTTTCGTCGAAGTCCGACGTTGGTTGGTGAATATGTCCCCGGAATGTCAGTCTCGTCGCCGTGAGATGACGTAGGATTCGTCGTAGAACCACAGCCCGTTGTGTTTGCGGAGAACTTCGCGTGTGGCCTCGAGAGCTCGTCCGTCTTCGGTCGTTTCGGTCAACCGCTCGTCTTCGATCTGCGCGACATACACCGCCGCATTCCACGCTGCAAAGGCCGTCGAGGTCCCGATCGAGCCGGTCACCTCATTGGGCAGCGCTTCCATATCATATCGAAAGATCGAACGGTTATCGGCGTAGGCGTTGAAGTTCAGCTCGCGCCCGGCGGAGCCCAACTCGTACTTCACTGCGCGCAGTATCTCATGGCGGCTGACCGCGAAAGGATTTTCTCCAGGCCACACGGCTTGAATTATTTCAAGCCCGGGATCGCCGCCGTGGGAGTGGATTCCTATCAACCGTCCGCCGCCGCGCAGCGCGCGGGCGAGCGGCGCGATGATCCGCTTGGCGCGGAAGTTCACCGATGATTTGGCGCGATAGGGCTGCGAGGCGATCACGAGATCGAAATTGGCCTCGGTGCGGCCGGCCCGCGGAATGATGGAATCGAGCAGGAAGCGGTGATCGTCGCGGTACAGCACCAGCGCAACCGGCCGCTCATAGATCGGCATCGCAGTGCCCGGGCTGAGGTTGGCCCGCCAGTTCTGCTCAAGGAATGGGCCGAGTTCGGCGATCTGGGCCTCGAAATCACCGGAGGAGGCACCCCGCAGCGCCACCTCATGCCAGATCATGCTGGCGGCAGCGGCGGAGTTCTTCGGCGTCAGCCAAGGCGCCTCGGCGTAATACATGTTGGTGAAGACGAAGACGCTGGCCGGATGCTCAAACAGGCGGTCGGGGACCTTGTCGAGGGTGAGGCGGACGTCCTCGAGGCTCAGCTCCTTGCCGGCGACATAGAACGGCATATGTGGGAAGCGGCCATGCATGGCACGCAGGACCCGGGCCAGCACGGTGCCGTCGCCCATCCCGGCATCGAACACCCGCAGCGCCGGCGGCCGCGGGTGGATCGCGGCCAGTTCCAGCGCCACCCGGTCGGCAATCACCCGCTTCTCGCTGCAGGTGTGCACGAACAGCAGATAGCGCTGGCGGTTCTCGAAAAACCGGAAATTGCCCCGCGGATCGCGCTTTTCCGGCGGCACCACGAGGCCGCGCGGCGGCGCCACACCGCCCGGCGTGGAGGTCGCGATGAAGCCGTTGATACGGTCGAGAGTATCGATGGTGATGCGCTTGCCCTCGCGCAGCCGGTGCACCAGCTTGCCGTCGTTGACGGCACGGCGGCCGAACGTCGTCTCCGCCATGTCGGAACGGCGGCAGAAATCCGTGATCTGGCTGAGGATTTCGTCGTTCTTCATGGCGCCTGAAGTGGGCAGCGGCGAGTGGGACAAGAGTGGGCAGAGATCGTGTGTGGGGGCGTCTTACCATCATTTTCCCACCAGTTGAACCCCCCTTTACGGTCCGATCACCAAACAGGCATGGATCACCTCGCCGTCGCCGATCACCATGACGGCCTACCCCGGAATGACCGATGCGCCGCCTGCTCCTGATCCCCTGCCTGCTTGCCGCCCTGCTGTGGGCAGCGCCGGGTTTCGCCCAGACGCGCGCCCAGCTCGGCCCGCTCTGCACGACCGACACCACGCCCGCCGAGCAGATGATCGATGCCTGCACCAAGATCATCGCGCTGAAGGTGTTTTCAGGCGAGAAGCTCGCGACCATCCATTTCTGGCGCGCGGTCGGCTGGAACAAGAAGGGCAACTATGGGCAGGTGATCGCCGACGCCACCGAGGCACTGCGCCTGAAGCCAAGCACCGCCGTCTACAATTTGCGCGGCTCGGCCTATTACGACAAGGGCGAGTACGACATCGCGATCGCCGACTTCAACGACGCGCTGCGCATCGGGCCGCCGAGCGGCATCATCTTTCACAACCGCGGCAACGCCTATCGCGGCAAGGGCGACTACGCCAAGGCGATCGCCGACTACGACGCCGCGATCAAGGCCGGCCCGAAATCGGCCTTTTCCTACCAGAACCGCGGCTCATCGAAGCAGGCGCTCGGCGATCTCGACGGCGCGCTTGCCGACATCAACGAGGCTGTGCGGATCGACCCGTCGCTGCCGCAACCCCTCATCAGCCGCGCCGTGATCTGGCGTGCCAAGGGCGACATCGCACGTGCGATTGCGGACACCACGGAAGCGATCCGGCTCGCGAAGGCGAAGGCGCCCGTCAACATCATGACGCCGCCGGGCAGCGTGCTGATCTCGGCCTATACCCAGCGCGGCCTCGCCTATGAGGCCCAGGGCGATGCGGCGCATGCCAAGGAAGATTACGCCGCGGTGCTCGAGGGCGCGGCCTCCGATGCCGGCAGCAAGGCCAACCAGGCTACCGCCAAGGTGCGGCTCGCGCTGCTCAAGGAGGCCGACGCGGCGCCGCGCAAGACCGCGGCGGCACCTGCCGCCGAGAGCAGCCCAGCTCCCGCACGGCCGGCGCCCACCGCTGCACCGGCCGCCCCCGCAGCACGCGTGCAGGCCGCCACAACCGGCCGGCGCGTCGCGCTGGTGATCGGCAACGGAGGCTATGCGCATGTGAAGGCGCTGCCCAATCCGCCGAACGACGCGCGCGCCATCGCCAGGAGCCTGCAGGAGATTGGCTTCACCGTCACCGAAGGGCTCGACCTCGATCGCAACGCGATGCAGGCGACGATCCACGATTTCCTGCGCGAGGCGGCGCGGGCGCAGATCGCGGTGGTCTACTACGCAGGTCACGGCGTGCAGGTCGACGGCCGCAACTACCTCGTGCCTGTCGATATCGAGTTCAAGGCAGGAAGCCGCATGACGGACGCGATGGTCGATATGGACACCATCATGGCCGGCCTCGACGATCAGATCCGTACCAACATCCTGATCCTCGATGCCTGCCGCAACAATCCGATGGCGCCGCAGGTGGCCTCCGCCGGCCCGAGCCGCGGCATCGAGGCCGGCTCCGGCCTTGCCGCGCCAACCTCGCTCGGATCCGGCTCGACGCTCGGCGCCGGCACGCTGATCGCGTTCGCGACTGCGCCGGGCCAGGTCGCGCTCGACGGCGAAGGCGCCAACAGCCCGTTCTCGGCGGCGCTGTCGCGCCATGTCGGCACGCCCAGCCTCGAAGTGCAGCAGATGCTGACGCGGGTCCGCGCCGAAGTCGTCGCCGCGACCAAGGGCAAGCAGGTGCCGTGGTCGAACTCCTCGCTGCTCGGCGAGGTCTATCTCGCGGAGCAATGACGGTACAAGAGACAGTGTCATTCCGGGGCGATGCGAAGCATCGAACCCGGAATCTCGAGATCCCGGGTTCGCGCTTTGCGCGCCCCGGGATGACGCTAGAACGTCACTTCCCCCACACCTCGTTCGCGACCTCGACCGCGAGCCGCAGCTTGGCCCACTGCTCTTCTTCGGAGAGGATGTTGCCCTCCTCGGTCGAGGCGAAGCCGCATTGCGGTGACACCGCGAGCTGCTCGAGCGGGGCGAACTTCGATGCCTCCTCCAGCCGCCGCTTGACGTCGTCCTTCTTCTCGAGCTCGCCGAACTTCGAGGTGATGACGCCGACCACCACGACCTTGTTGCCCTTGGGCAGGAAGCGCAGCGGCTCGAAGCCGCCGGCGCGGTCGGAATCATATTCGAGGAAATAGCCGTCGTAGTTGGTACCGGCGAGCATGGTCTCGGCGACCGGCTCGTAGCCGCCGGAGGAGATCCAGGTCGAGCGGAAATTGCCGCGGCAGACATGCGTCGTGATCACCATGTCGGACGGACGATCGGCGATCGAGTAGTTGATGACGCGGGCGTAGATCTCCTGCAGGCCGTCGGGATTGTCGCCGCGGTCGCGCGACTTCTGCAACTCCTCGGGCGAACACAGATAGGCCCACACCGTGTCGTCGAATTGCAAATAGCGGCAGCCGGCGTCGTAGAACGCCGTCACCGCCTTGCGGTAGGTCTTGCCGAGATCGTGGTAAAACTCCTCGAGATCGGGATAGACCTCCTTCGAGATCAGCTTGCGGCCGCCGCGGAAGTGCAGCACCGCCGGCGACGGGATCGTCATCTTCGGCGTGACATGGGCCTGGTCGGCATACTTCTTCAGGAACCTGAAGTGATCGAGCATCGGGTGCTGGTCGGAGAAATCGAGCTTGCCGATCACCCTGATGGCATCATGCCGGGTCTGCACGCCCGCGAACTGGATGCCCATGTCGGGGTGGAACAGCTCGCAGCCGGTCAGGTGGCTGAGGAAATCGAAGTGCCACCAGGAGCGGCGAAACTCGCCGTCGGTCGCAAGCTTGAGGCCGATCGAGGCCTGCTTGTGCACGACCTTCTCGATCTCCATGTCCTCGACCTTGCGCAGCTCGTCGGCCGAGATCTCGCCCTTCTCCAGTTTGGCGCGGGCCTCCTTGATCTTCGGCGGCCGCAACAGGCTGCCGACCTCGTCGGCACGGAACGGAGGCTTGGTTCGCTGCATGGTCAACTCCCGAACGTTTCTAATGCACCTTGGCCCCGGAGACGCCGAGGTGGCGCTCGAGGACGGACGGATCGGCTTTCAGCGCACTGCTCGCGGCATCGTGCACGATCGTGCCGCGTTCCAATATCACAACGCGGTCGGCGAGCCCCAGAATCTTTTGCGCATTCTGCTCGACAATGATCGAGCAGATGGCGCCAGAGCGCGTGATGGTTCCGATCGCCTTTAACAATTCCTCAACGATGATCGGCGCGAGGCCTTCGGTCGGCTCGTCGAGCAGCAGCACTTTCGGATTCAGCGTCAGCGCGCGGCCGATCGCCAGCATCTGCTGCTCGCCGCCTGAGAGCTGGTTGCCGAAATTGGCGCGCCGCTCCTTCAGCCGCGGAAACATCTCGTACACCCGCTCCACCGTCCACGGCCCGGGCTGCGCCACTGCGGTCATGTTCTCTTCCACCGTCAGCGAGCGGAAGATGTTGCGCTCCTGTGGCACCCAGCCGATCCCGACCCTGGCGCGCTGGTCCGGCCGCATCGCCGTGATGTCGTGGCCTGCAAGTACGACGCTGCCGCCGAAGCGTCTGACGATGCCGACGATCGCATTGATCAGCGTGGTCTTGCCGGTGCCGTTGCGGCCGAGCAGCGCGAGCACCTGGCCCTCGGCCAGCGCCAGCGACATGTCGGGCAGCACCACCGCCTCGCCGTACCCGGCACGCAAGCTTTTGATGGAAAGCAAGTCAGACATCGGCGGCCTCGCCGAGATAGACCGCCCGCACCTGCGGATCGCGCGCAACCTCGTCGGGTGCGCCCTCGGTGAGCAGGCCGCCATTGACCAACACCGAGATGCGGTCGGCGAAGGAGAACACGAGGTCCATGTCGTGCTCGATCAGCAGCACGGTGACGTCGCGCGGCAGCGCCGCGACCGCCGCCAGGATATCGTGGCGCTCGCTTTCGGGCACGCCGGCCGCGGGCTCGTCGAGCAGCAGCACCCGTGGCTTGGCGGCGATCGCGACCGCGATTTCGAGCAGCCGCTGCTTGCCATAAGGCAGCGTCGAGGTGAGCTCGGTCATCGCGTCGAGCAGATGGAAGCGCGACAGGATTTCGGCGATCTCGGCGTTGACATCGCTCCGCGTGCCCATCCGCCGCCACCAGTCGCCGCCGCGGCCCATTCGCTCGGATACCGCAAGCCCAATGGTTTCGAGCGGCGTCAGGTCGGCATAGAGCTGGTTGATCTGGAAGGTGCGCGACAGCCCGCGCAGCACCCGCTTGTGCACGGATAGGCCGGTGATGTCGTGGCCCTCGAGCAGGATCTGCCCGCTGTTCGGCGTCAGCACGCCGGTGAGCTGATTGATGACGGTGGTCTTGCCCGCGCCGTTCGGCCCGATCAGGGCGTGGCGGGCACCCTGCATCACCTTCAGCGAGAGGTCGCGGGTGACGCGAAGGCCGCCGAAGGATTTTTCGAGATTGCGGGTTTCCAGCGCGATCGTCATGACGCATCACCCTCAGGCACCGCGACAGTCGACTTGCGGCCCGCGAACTGGCGGATGAACAGGTTCGGCACGAACAGCACCCAGCGATGAATCCGCGCACGGCCGACCATCACGATCACCACCAGCACGAGGCCGATCCAGAACAGCCAGTATTGCGGGGTGATGCTCTGAAACAGCTCCTGTAGCATCTTGAACACGACGGCGCCGATCAGGCCGCCATAGAGATAGCCGGTGCCGCCGATCACCAGCACCAGCATCAAATCGGCCGAGCGCTCGAACGAAAACACGTCGAGCGAGGCGAGCGCCGTGGTCTGGGTGAACAGCGCGCCGGCAATCCCGGCATAGAAGGCGGCGAGCGTATAGACCGCGATCAGGCGGCGGTTGACCGGCACGCCGATCGCGGCCGCGCGCAACGGATTGTTCCTGATCGCGCGCAGCGACAGGCCGAACGACGAATGCACGACGCGCCGGGCGAGCAGGAACAGGATGAACAGCACGATCAGCGAGTAGAACAACCCGGTCTTGCCGAACATGTCGAAGGCGAACAGCCCGAGGATCGGCTGCATCTCGATGCCCTGCAGGCCGTCGGTGCCGCCGGTGATGTTGGAAAAGCGTTCGGCCAGCGCCTCCAGCAGCAGCGCGATGCCGAGCGTCACCATCAGCCGTGTCAGATCGACGCCGCGGATGACGAGGAAGCTGGTCAGAAAGCCGAGCACCGCGGCAACGAGTCCGGCGGCGACCAGCGCGATGACCGGTTCGTTGATGATGCCGTGCAGCGCCAACAGCCCGGCTGAATAGGCGCCGACACCAAAGAACGCCGCATGGCCGAGCGAGACGATGCCGGCATAGCCGAGGATCAGGTCGAGCGACAGCGCAAACAAAGCAAGCCGCACGATGTCGGTCATGATCAGGTAGCGCGACGGGAACAGGAAGGCGCAAGCGAGCACGAGAACCCAGAAGGCGACCTCGCTGATGCGCCAGCGCGCGCTGGCCATCGCGTGAGTCGAGACGTCGGACAGCGCGGTCATGACGGCCTCACCGCGCTACGGTGCGGCCGAACAGGCCGTTGGGACGCCAGAGCAGGATCACGATCATGACGGTGTAAATCACGAAGGGGCCGACCTTCGGCACGTAATATTTGCCGGCAACGTCGGCGATGCCAAGCAGCAGCGAGGCGAGGAACGGACCGGTGATCGAGGAGGAGCCGCCGACGGTGACGACGATCAGGAAGTAGATCATGAACTTCAGCGGGAAGTAGGGATCGAGCCCGAGGATCTCCGCGCTCAGCGCGCCGCCGAGACCGGCGAGGCCGCAACCGAAGGCAAAGGTGAAGGCGAACACCTGCGGCACGTTGATGCCGAGCCCGATCGCGGCACGCGGATCGTCGACCGCGGCGCGCAGCCGGCTGCCGAACCGTGTTTTCGCCAGGATCAGTTGCAGCGCCAGCGTGAGCAGGCCGCAGATCACAACGATCATCAGCCGGTAGCGGCCGATGCCGACGCCGAACACGTCGATCTGGCCCTCCAGCGCCGCCGGCAGCTTGATGAAGACCCGCGACGATCCCATGATGTAATCGACCGCCGCGACCGACATGAACACCAGACCGATCGAGAACAGCACCTGATCGAGATGGCTGCGGCTATAGAGATGGCGGTACAGCGTGCGCTCCAGCGCGATGCCGATCGCGGCGCTGCCGACAAAGGCGAGCGGCAGCGCGGCGAAGAACGGCCAACCAGAATTGTTGACCAGCACGGCGCAGATATAGCCGCCGGCCATCGCGAAGGCGCCGTGCGCGAGATTGACGAAGTTCATCAGCCCGAGCGTCACCGCAAGCCCGCAAGCCAGTACGAACAGCAGCATGCCGTAAGCGACGCCGTCGAACAGGTTGGTGAGGATTGAGGCCATCAAGTCAGCTCAGCCGAGAGGACGAAGGACACCACGTCGAGTGGAACGTCATGGCCGGCTTGTCCGGCCATGACGTGGAGGGAGGCGGAGCTTCGCGCGTCACTTCTTGGTCTTGCCGGAATCCTTGACGGCCTCGAAGGTCGCGAACTCGACGTTGTAAAGCTCGCCATCGACCTTCTCGACCTTGCGGATGTAGATGTTCTGGACGATGTCGCGGGTTTCCGGATCGATCGAGATCGGACCGCGCGGGCTCTCCCACTTCATTTCCTTCATCGCCTCGATCAGCTTGTCGCCGTCGGTGGCACCATTGGTCTTCTTCAGCGCTTCGTAGATCAAATGGATGCCGTCATAGCCGCTGACCGCCATGAAGCCCGGACGGTTGCCGAACGCCTTCTTGTAGGCGGCGACGAAATCCTTGTTCATCGCGGACGGATGCGCGGCCGAATAAAGATGCGCCGTCACCGCGCCGAGCGCGGCATCGCCCATGTTGTTGAGCAGATCGTCGTCCATGACGTCGCCGGGGCCGATCACCTTGATGCCGCTCTTGTCGAGCCCGCGCTCGGCATATTGCTTCATGAAGTTGCCGCCCTGCCCCGCCGGTACGAACACGAACATCGCGTCGGGCTTGGCATCCTTCATGCGCTGCAGGAACGGCGCGAAATCGGGATTGGCGAGCGGGACCTTGACCTCTTCCACGATCTCGCCGCCGCCGGCGGTGAAGTGCTGCTTGAAGAATGTCAGTGCGTCGTTGCCGGGCGCGTAGTCGGAGGTCAGCGTCGCGACCTTCTTGATGCCGTTCTTGACCGCCCAGTCGCCGATGATGGTGGAGGACTGCGCCAGCGTGAAGCTGGTGCGCACGATATAGGGCGAGCGCTCGGTGATGATCGAGGTGCCGGCCGCCATCACGACTTCCGGGATCTTGGCCTGCGTCGCCAACGGCGCGGCGGCAAGCGCCGCGGGCGTCACACCGAAGCCGGCGATGAAATTGACCTTGTCGTTGACGATCAGTTCCTGCGCCAGCCGCTTGGTGTTGTCGGGCACCGCGGCATCGTCCTTCAGGATGATCTCGATCTTCTTGCCGGCGATGGTGTCGCCCTTCTGCTGCATATAGAGCTTGATGGCGTTGTCGATCTGCTTGCCGGTCGAGGCCTGGCCGCCGGTCATCGGCAGGATCAGGCCGATCTTGACGGTGTCCTCCGCCCGCGCAGGCACGCTGGCACACAGCGCCGGAAGCACCGCGAAAGCGGCGCCCCATAGCAACATTTTGCGACGATTGAACATCGACGTCCCTCCCCCTTCCATTCTTCTGCGTCGAGCCTTGATCCCGGCTCTTGCCTTCCCTTAACCCAAGCATGTCGCGGCAAAGCCACAGCGCGACAAGGCGTCTCCCCGCGCCCTCTGTCAATCGGACGATGGACGTGTCGCGCGCAGCCATCGGATCGTTGCAACAGCAACCAGTATCAAGATACCAGAATTTTCCCACGAAACTCAACGTCGCGAACCGCGCGCCCCCGGCCGCGGTGTGCCTGATTTATTTGTACGATCGTACAAATGAAGCCGCGATGTCAACAAACAAGCACAATTGCAGCCGAACGGTCGCGGCCGCGATCATCATCCATAAAGACCAGCGCCGTATCCTGCCGCCAATGCCGATCCTCACCCGCTCGATTCCCGTCCTCACTGCCCTCGCGCTCGCAGCCTGCGCGCTCGGGGGATGCAGTTCCATGAACCAGAAGCTCTCGGCCGGAATGGCCGACTCGATCCCGGCCTGGGCCGGTGGCCTGCCCGCAGACGCGCCGCCGCGTGCGGGCACCCCGGAATACGACAAGTTCATGCAGGAGCGCGAACGCAAGCGCCTGATGCCGGCGGCCGAGCGCGGGGACGACACCAGCAAGCCGTCAACGCCAGCCTCCACACCGCAGAACGCGGCTCACTAGAGCCGCGATGAACCCCTAGTCCACGAACACCACGGTCTTGCGCCCGTTGAGGATGACGCGGTCGGCCAGGTGGTAGCGGATCGCGCGCGCCAGCACGCGGCGCTCGATATCGCGGCCCTTGCGCACGAGATCCTCAGGCGTGTCGCGATGGCTGATGCGCTCGACGTCCTGGTCGATGATCGGTCCCTCGTCGAGATCGCTGGTGACGTAATGCGCTGTGGCGCCGATCAGCTTGACGCCGCGCTCATGGGCCTGGTGATAGGGCTTGGCACCCTTGAAGCCCGGCAGGAAGGAATGATGGATGTTGATGCAGCGGCCCGATAGCCGCGCCGACATCTCGTCGGACAAGATTTGCATGTAGCGGGCCAGGACCACGAGGTCGGTCTTTGTATCCTGGGCCAGCTTCCACACCGCGTCCTCCTGCTGGCGCTTGGTCTCTTTGGTCACCGGCAGATAATGAAACGGGATATCGCCGAAATCGAGCGAGCCGTAGGTCTCGCGCGGATGGTTGGAGACGATCGCGGTCGGGATCATCTCGAGTTCGCCAGTGCGCCAGCGATAGAGGATGTCGACCAGGCAGTGATCGGACTTCGACACCAGCAGCATCACCCGGCGGCGGCTGGCGCGATCACGCATCTGCCAGTCCATGCCGAAACGCTCGGCAATCGCGGCAAACCCGGTCTGCAACGCCGACAGCCCGACCGCGAGGTCGGCCGCGGTGAACACCACGCGCATGAAGAACTTGCCGGTCTCGATGTCATCGAATTGCTGAGCATCCAGGATGTTCTGCCCGTTATGCGCCAGGAAGGTCGAGACCGCGGAGACGATTCCGGGCCGGTCGGGACAGGACAGGGTCAGAACGAATTGATGGTCGGGCATGCCAATTGACCAAAGCTTGAGCAGATGTGTGGAACAGTCATTTTCGGCCCTCGTCTATCACCGCGGGCGGCCTTGCGCCAATCCCGCTGCGGGGTTCAAATCGAACAAATGACGGCAATGTTCGTTTAAGGACCACCATGGCTGACCGGCTGAACGGCTACCGCATCCTGATCCTCGAGACGCGCGAGGAGGCGCAGTTTTCCCGCCTGCTCGCCGAGCAGGGCGCTGACGTGCTGCAGTGCCCGATGTTCACCATTCACGACGCGCCGGATCCGGCGCCGATCGAGGCCTGGATTCGCCGCGCCATCGAGCGGCCGTTCGACGACCTCGTGCTGATGACCGGTGAAGGCCTGCGCCGGCTGATGAAGGTGGTGCGCCGGATCGGAGGCGAGGCGGAGTTTGTCGGCAGCCTCGCCAAGGCGCGCAAAATCGCTCGCGGCCCCAAGCCCGGCCGGGCGCTGCGCGAGATCGGCCTGGAGCCGCAGATGACGACCGAGAAGCCGACCTCGGAAGGCGTCGCCGAGATGCTGTCAAAGCTCGACCTGAAGGGACATCGGCTCGGCTTGCAGCTCTATCCGGACAAGGACCACGCGACCCTGATCGGCGCGATCAAGGCGCAGGGCGCCGAGGTCGATCCAGTGCTGCCCTATGTCTATGACGCGCAAGCGGCCGACGCCAACATCGTCACTGCGATCGACGAGATGGCACAGGGCCGCATCGATGCGATCGCACTGACCAATCTCGGCCAGGTCCGCCGCCTGATCGAGGTGGCACGGGCGCGCGGGTGCGAGGACAGGTTACGCGAGGGGTTCGCGCATACCCCGATCGCCTCCGTCGGACCGGCGGTATCGGACGAACTCAAGTCGCACGGCCTGCGCACCGACATCTACCCGGCGGAAGACGCCTTCTTCATGCGGCCGCTGATCTCGGCGATGGCGGCGGCGCTTTCGAAAAATCCACCACGGGCGGCGGCGCGAGGCTAGTCCACCTTGGCGCCGGCGAACTTGACCACCTTACCCCACTTCTCGGTCTCGTCGGCCACCAGTTTGCCGAAGTCGGCAGCCGAGCCCGGCAGCAGGATCGCGCCGAGCTCGGTGAACCGCGCCTTCACCTTGGGATCGGCGAGGATTTCGTTGACGGTCTTGTTGAGCTTGTCGACGATTTCGGGCGGCGTGTTCTTCGGCGCCGCGAGGCCATACCAGGCGCTCGCCTCGTAGCCCGGCAGGAAGTCGGCGACCGGCGGCAGGTCCGGGAGCACGTCCGAACGGGTCCTGCTGGTGACCGCAAGGCCGCGCAGCTTGCCGGATTTGACGTGCTCGGCACAGGTCGGAAGATTGTCGAACATCACCTGCATCACGCCGGAGAGCATATCGGTGATCGCCGGCGCGCCACCCCGGTAGGGCACGTGCTGCATCTTGATGCCGGTGAGCATCTTGAACAGTTCGCCCGACATGTGGATCGTGGACCCGTTGCCTGACGACGCCATGTTGAGCTTGCCAGGATTGGCCTTTGCGTAGGCGATCAATTCGGGAATCGACTTGATCGGCAGCGAGGGGTGCACCACCACAACGTTGGGAAAGCGAATGATGCCCGCGATCGGCTCCATCTCGCGCATGAAATCGAACGGCAGCTTCTCGTAGAGCGTCGCGTTGATCGCATTTGCCGGCGCGACCAGCAGCAGCGTGTAGCCGTCGGGCGCTGCGCGCAGCGCCTGCTCGGTGGCGATGTTGGTGCCGCCGCCCGGCCGGTTCTCGATAATGAAGGATTGCCCGAGCTTTTCCGACAGCCACTGCCCCATCAGGCGCGCGGTGAGGTCGGCCGACCCGCCGGGAGTGTAGCCGATCACGAGGCGAACCGGCCGCGCCGGATAGGCCTCGGCACGCGCGTTGCCAAATGTGAGCGGAAGCGCAGCCGCACCGGCTGCAAGCTGTAGGAATTGGCGGCGCAGAACGTTCATGATGCCTCCTCCGACGCACGGGCGGCTCTTGCGGCCGCTTGGCTACGCGCATCCTATCGGCGGCATTGCCTGGCCGACAGCTATTCTCAGCCGGAGGGCGGGAGGATCACCGCGTCACTTCGTCTCGCGCAGATAGGCCTGGTATGTGAGCTTGATGCCATCCTCGATCGAGGTGGTGGCACGCCAGCCGAGCCTGGCCAGCCGGCCGACGTCGAGCAGCTTGCGCGGCGTGCCGTCCGGGCGCGAGGTGTCGAAGCTGATCTCGCCGTGGTAGCCGACCGTGGCCGCAACCACGCGGGCGAACTCGGCGATGGTGATGTCCTCGCCGGTGCCGATGTTGACCAGTTCCGGCGAGGAGTAGGTCTTCATCAGATGGATGCAGGCGTCGGCGAGATCGTCGACATAGAGGAATTCACGGCGCGGCGTGCCGGTGCCCCACACCACGACACTGCCGGCGCCGGAGACCTTGGCCTCGTGAAAGCGGCGGATCAGCGCGGCGACGACGTGGCTGTATTCGGGGTGATAATTATCGCCGCGACCATAAAGATTGGTCGGCATCACGCTGATAAAGTCCGAGCCATACTGGCTGCGATAGGCCTCGGCCATCTTGATGCCGGCGATTTTGGCGATGGCATAGGGCTCGTTGGTTGGCTCCAGCGAGCCGGTCAGCATCGAATCCTCACGCAGCGGTTGCGGCGCCAGGCGCGGATAGATGCAGGACGAGCCGAAGAACATCAGCTTCTCGCAGCCATTGGCGTGCGCCGCCTGGATCACGTTGGTCGAAATCGCCAGATTGTCGTACAGGAATTCGGCCCGCAGCGTGTTGTTGGCGACGATACCGCCGACCTTGGCGGCAGCGAGGAACACCGCCTGCGGCCGCTTGGCGGCAAACCAGGCATTGACCGCGGCCTGGTCGCGCAGGTCGACCTCGCTGCGCGACACCGTCAGCAGATCAGACTGTTCGCGCGCCAGCCGGCGCATCAGCGCCGAGCCGACCATGCCGCGATGGCCGGCGACGAAAACCGTCTTGCCCTTCAGTTCAAACGCCGTGCTTGCCATTGGCCGCATCCTGCCTGGCCTCGACGAGATCGCCGGCGACCATTTCCTTCACCAGTTGCGCGAACGGCGTCTTCGGCGCCCAGCCGAGCTTGGCGCGCGCCTTGCTGGCGTCGCCGATCAGGAGGTCGACCTCGGTCGGACGGAAGTAGGTCGGATCGATCTGCACCAGGGTCTGGCCCGACGCCTTGTCGACGCCGATCTCCTCGACACCCTTGCCGCGCCATTCGATGCTGCGGCCGACCTCGGCAAATGCCAGCTCGACGAATTCGCGCACCGAGCGCGTCTCGCCGGTCGCCAGCACGAAGTCGCCGGGCTCGTCCGCCTGCAGGATCCTGTGCATGCCCTCGACATAGTCGCGGGCATGGCCCCAGTCGCGCTTGGCATCGAGATTGCCGAGATAGAGCTTGTTCTCCAGGCCGGCCTCAATGCGGGCGACGGCGCGGGTGATCTTGCGCGTCACGAAGGTCTCGCCGCGGATCGGGCTCTCATGGTTGAACAGGATGCCGTTGCTGGCGAACATGCCATAGGCCTCACGGTAGTTCACCGTGATCCAGTAGCCGTAGAGCTTGGCGACGCCATAGGGCGAGCGCGGATAGAACGGCGTGGTCTCCTTCTGCGGCACCTCCTGCACCAGCCCGTACAGCTCCGAGGTCGAGGCCTGGTAGAACCGCGTCTCCTTTTCCATGCCGAGGATGCGGATCGCCTCCAGCAGGCGCAGCACGCCGATCGCGTCCGCGTTGGCGGTGTATTCCGGGCTCTCGAAACTGACCTGGACGTGGCTCTGTGCGGCCAGATTGTAGATCTCGGTCGGCCGGATCTGCTGCATCAGCCGGATCAGATTGGTCGAATCGGTCATGTCGCCGTAGTGCATCAGGAACGGCACGTTGCCGGCATGCGGATCCTGGTAGAGATGGTCGACCCGCGCGGTGTTGAACGAGGACGACCGGCGCTTGATCCCATGCACGGTGTAGCCGAGCCCGAGCAGATATTCGGCGAGATACGCGCCGTCCTGCCCGGTCACGCCGGTGATCAGCGCAACGCGCCGCTTTGAGTCCTGAGCCGAACCTTGAACCGCCATGTCATCTCCAGAGAGCGCGAAACCCGCGCGGTCCCGACGAGGCGGTCTGTAGCATCCGGGCTGGTCCAAGTCTAATGGTTAATCGGTTGAAAGATCAGTGGTTTAGAGCATCCGAAAACGGCTCGATCCGGCCCGGCGCCGGTCACTCCCCATAGTGGCGCAGCCGGTCGAGCTCGATGATCGTCACCCCGCCATATTCGAGCCGCAGCAGCCCCTCGCGCTCAAGCCGCTTCAGGCACTGGTTGGCGTTCTGGCGGGAGATTCCGGACAGCGCGCCGATCTCCTCCTGGGTGATCTCGAGGTGCAAGGTGAGTTCGGGGTAGAGAATCGGATTGAACAGCGAGGCGATCGAGCGCGCCAGCCGCGCGGTTGCATCCAGCGTCCGGCCATATTCGAGCAGCGCGATGAACTGGCCGAGCCGTTCGTTGAGCTGGCCGACCAGGAAGCGGTTGAAGCCGACGCTGTTCTCGAACAGCCAGACGAAGGTCCGGCGGTCCATCATGGCCAGCCGCGTATCGCGCAGCGCGACCACGTCGTAGCGCCGCGTCTCGTTCTTGAGGACGGTGCCCTCGCCGAACCACGCGCCGGCGGTGAGGCCCGCGAAGCTCGCGGCCTTGCCGCCGCGCGAGACGATGCCCATCCGCGCCAGCCCGGTGACGATGCCGGTCCAATACTGGAAGTTGTCGCCACGCATGAAGATGAACTCGTTGGCGCGGTAGGATTTCTCGGAAATGCCGGCGCGCGCGATTTCGATTTCTTGCTCGCTCAGTTCGCGCGACCAGGCCGCGATGCGCTTCAGGTAATCAGCAGCGATCATTCTAGCGACGGCATCCCACCCCAAGACCAGACACGATATTGCACCGCAGCAACGCCGTGCGCGACGTCCGGAACCCGCCTCCTGGAATGCCAGGGAAAATTCCTGACCAATTGTCGGGCACATGACAATTCAACCTATCGCTTTCCCGTATTCAGAGCCACCTCGCGTAACGCCGCGCGCCGCTTCTCGATGGATCGCGGACAGGCGGATGACACGAGAGACGGGCTTGCAGCAGGGTGCGGCGTTACCGCGCATGACGCAGGCGATCGGGCCGAGCGATGCTCCCGAACGTCGGCATCATTAGTCGGATGGTCTCCCTTCGGCGGCCCGTATAAGATCGAAGCAAGATCGAAGCGAAAGATAAAGAGCGCACCTAAGCGCCCGTATCTGGAGGGAACAGGGTGGCTAACAGTCTCGAGGTGCGCGGAGTCTCATTGCGTTTTGGCGGCGTCCGCGCGCTGACCGAAGTGAGCTTCGGCGTCAACGAGGGCGAGCTGTTTTCGATCATCGGCCCGAACGGCGCCGGCAAGACCTCGATCGTCAACTGCATCTCCGGCCGCTACCGGCCGACCGAAGGCCAGCTGTTCTATCGCGGCCAGGACATCACCGGCCTCACCCCGAACGCACGGCCCCGCCTCGGCATCGGCCGGACCTTCCAGAACCTGGCGCTGTTCCACCATATGAGCGTGCTCGACAACATCATGGTCGGCCGCCATCACCTGCTGAAGAACAACTTCATCACGGGATCGCTGTACTGGCTGACCGGCGCGCGCCGCGAGGAGCTGGAGCACCGCCGCAAGGTCGAGGAGATCATCGACTTTCTCGATCTGCAATCGGTGCGCAAGGCGACCGCCGGCACCCTGCCCTACGGCCTGCGCAAGCGCGTCGAGCTCGCTCGCGCGATGGCGCTGGAGCCGCAGTTGATCCTGCTCGACGAACCGATGGCCGGCATGAACTTCGAAGAGAAGGAAGACATGGCGCGCTACATCGTCGATCTCAACGAAGAGTTCGGTATGACCGTGATGATGATCGAGCACGACATGGGCGTCGTGATGGACATCTCCCACCGCGTCATGGTGCTGGATTTCGGCCGCAAGATTGCCGAGGGCGATCCGGCCACCGTGCTCGCCGATCCCCACGTCAAGCGCGCCTATCTCGGCGAAGAGGACGAGGCATTGGTCGATCCCGACGACAAACCGGCGGTGCGGGAGAGCGCGGCATGATGGACTATGCCGGTCGCGCCGCGCAGGCCGACACCTTCCCCAAGATGCTGCGCCTCAACGCCAGGGAGCACGGAGGCGAGATCGCACTGCGCGAAAAGGATTTCGGGCTGTGGCGCGAATTCACCTGGAGCGACTACCAGGCGCGCACCCATGATTTCGCGCTCGGCATGGTCGAGCTCGGGCTCGGCCGCGGCGACGTGATCGGCATCATCGGCGACAACCGGCCGGACTGGGTCGCCGGCGAGATCGCGACCCACGCGATCGGCGCGATGAGCCTCGGCCTCTACCGCGACGTGCTGGACGAGGAAGCCGCCTATCTCCTGACCTATGGCGAGGCCAAGCTGGTGTTCGCCGAGGACGAGGAACAGGTCGACAAGCTGCTCGGCCTTGCCGATCGGGTGCCTCACCTGAAGCACATTGTCTATTCCGACCCGCGCGGCATGCGCAAATACGACGATCCGCGCCTGATGGAGGCGAACAAGCTCGTTGCGCTCGGTCGCGACCGCGCCGCGCGCGACCCTGGCCTGTACGACCGGCTGGTCGACGCCACGAACGGCGAGGACGTCGCGATCCTCTGCACCACCTCGGGCACCACGGCGAACCCGAAGCTTGCGATGCTTTCGGCCGGACGCGTGCTGCGGCACTGCGCGACCTATCTCGCCTTCGACCCGAAGGGGCCGGACGACGAATATGTCTCCGTGCTGCCGCTGCCCTGGATCATGGAACAGATCTATGCGCTGGGCAAAGCGCTGCTCTCCCGGATGAAGGTCAACTTCGTCGAAGAGCCCGACACGATGATGCACGACTTCCGCGAGATCGCGCCGACCTTCGTGCTGTTCGCGCCGCGGGTCTGGGAATCTATCGCGGCCGACGTGCGCGCCGGCGTAATGGACGCCTCGCCGTTCAAGCAGCGCCTCTACGATCTCGGCATGAGGACCGGGCTTGCGGCGCTCGCCGAGGGCAAGCGCTCGGTCTTTGCCGACCAGCTCCTATTCCGCGCGCTGCGCGACCGGCTCGGCTTCACCCGGCTGCGCTCGGCGGCAACTGGCGGTGCGGCGCTCGGGCCTGACACCTTCAAGTTCTTCCAGGCAATGGGCGTACCGTTGCGCACACTCTACGGCCAGACCGAGCTGCTCGGCGCCTACACATTGCATCCGGAAGGCAAGGTCGATCCCGACACCACCGGCGTGCCGATGGCCGACAACATCGAGATCCGTATCGACAATGCCGACATCAACGGCGTCGGCGAGATCGTGGTGCGGCACCCCAACATGTTCCACGGTTACTACAAGAACCCCGAAGCCTCGGCCGCCGACATCAAGGACGGCTGGATGCATTCCGGCGACGCCGGTTACTTCAACGACAACCGGCAGCTCGTGGTGATCGACCGCATCAAGGATCTCGCCGAGACCTCGCGCGGCGAGCGCTTCTCCCCGCAATATATCGAGAACAAGCTGAAATTCTCGCCCTATGTCGCCGAGGCGGTCGTGCTCGGCGCCGGCCGCGACGCGCTCGCCGCGATGATCTGCATCCGCTACTCGATCATCTCGAAATGGGCGGAGAAGAACCGGATCTCGTTCACCACCTATACCGACCTGTCGTCGCGGCCCGAGGTCTACGCGCTGCTGAAAAAAGAGGTCGAGACGGTCAACGCCACCCTGCCGCCGGCGCAACGCATCTCGCGCTTCCTGCTGCTCTACAAGGAGCTCGATGCCGACGACGGCGAGCTGACGCGCACCCGGAAGGTCCGCCGCGGCGTGATCAACGAGAAATACGCTGACATCATCGAGGCGATCTACCGCGGCAAGGCCAACATCCCCGTCGACACCGTGATCCGCTTCCAGGACGGCACCACGCAACGCATCCGCACCACGCTCGAGGTCGTCGATCTCGGCCGCGCCGTCATCGCAGAGGCCGCAGAATGACGCCTTCGATGACAATTTGCAGATTTGGCAGCACCCCATGAACACCCAGTTCCTGATCCAGCTGATCGTCAACGGCCTCGTGGTCGGCACGCTCTATGGCGTGGTCGCGATGTCGTTCGTGCTGATCTACAAGGCGACGCAGGTCGTGAATTTCGCGCAAGGCGAATTGCTGCTGGTCGGCGCCTGGGTGTGCTGGGCGCTGCTGACGAAATATCAGCTACCGTTCTGGATCGGCATGCCGATCACGCTCGTGTTCATGTTCATCTTCGGCATCGCGATCCAGGTCGTGATCCTGCGGCCGATGATCGGCGAGCCGATCATCTCCGTGATCATGGTGACGATCGGCCTCTCGACCGTCTTCCAGGCCGCGCTGAAGTGGATCTTCGGCGTCAACCCACAGCCGTTCCCGCGCGTGTTCGAGAGCCAGTCGGTCAGCCTGTTCGGGCTGCAGATCCAGACCGTCTATGTCATGAGCCTCGTCGTCTCGCTCGCCATGATGGTCGGCATGGCCTGGTTCTTCCGCGCCTCCAAATACGGCCTTGCGATGCGCGCCACCGCCTTCAACCAGCAGGTCGCGCAGTCGCTCGGCATCTCCGTGAAGAGCGTGTTCGCGATGGCCTGGGCGATTTCGGCCACGGTCTCGGCAGTCGCCGGCGTCGTGGTCGCCGTGGTCAACGGCGTATCGTCCGGCCTCTCCGCCTACGGCATCAAGGTGTTTCCGGCCGCGATCCTCGGCGGGCTCGACTCGGTCGGCGGCGCCGTGCTCGGCGGCATCATCATCGGGCTGTTGGAAAACGTCGCCCAATATGTCGATAGCCAGTATCTGCACTGGGGCAATCTCTACGAGATCGCGCCGTTCTACGTCCTGATCATCATCCTGATGATCAAGCCGTACGGCCTGTTCGGCACCAAGGACATCGAGCGGGTCTGATCAATGGCAACGAGCACCCTCATTCCGTCAGGTGATTTCCGCACCAGCTATGCGGCCGACACCACGATCTTCCCGACCGCGACCAGCCGCAATTTTGCGATTCTCGGCATCGTGCTCGCCTGCTTTGCGCCGATGCTGCTGTCCAATTACCTGCTCTCGATCGCGATCCAGATCGGCATCTTCGCGATCGCGGCGCTGGGCCTCAACGTCCTGGTCGGCTTCACCGGCCAGATCTCGATCGGCCACGCCGCGTTCTTCCTGTTCGGCGCCTTCACCTCGGCCTACATCTCCAACAACGCGCCGATCCCGGTGTTCTTCGCCATCCCCCTCGCCGGCGTGATCACGGCGCTGGTCGGCCTGATCTTCGGCGTGCCGGCGGCGCGGCTGAAGGGACTCTACCTCGTGATCGCGACGCTGGCCGCGCAGTACATCCTGCTCGACTTCTTCTCGCGCGCCGAATGGTTCTCGGGCGGCTCGGTGCCGGCGAGCGCCAACCCGTTCTCGATCTTCGGCTACACCCTGCGCGGCGATCGGCAGTACTTCTACGTCGTGCTCGCCTACATGGTGGTCAGCTATCTGCTCGTCACCAATCTGATGCGCACCCGCGACGGCCGCGCGCTGGTCGCGATTCGCGACCACTATCTCTCCGCCGAGATCATGGGCATCAACCTCACCAAGTACCGGACGCTGTCGTTCGGGCTGGCCGCCTTCTTTGCCGGCATCGCGGGCGCGCTCTATGCGCACTACCAGCTCGTCGTGTCCCAGGAAGGCTTTGGCATCGAGCGCTCGGTGCTGTTCCTCGCGATGGTCATCATCGGCGGCACCGGCTCGGTGATGGGCACGCTGATGGGCACGGCCTTCGTGGTGCTGCTGCCGGAATCGATGGAATGGCTGAGCGCCTGGCTGAAGGGCGGCACCATCGACAGGGCGCTGCAGCTCAACAACAACATCACCTTCCTGCGCGAGATCGCGATCGGCCTGATCATCATCGGCTTCCTGATGTTCGAGCCGGACGGCCTCGCGCATCGCTGGCGGCAGATCAAGGCCTACTGGAAGCTTTACCCGTTCTCGCACTGACGCATCGGGCAACTCAAATTCGGTTCAACGAATAAGCAGGAGGAAACAACAATGACGATTAGATCCCTTTTGAGCTCGGTCTCCCTCGCGCTGCTGATCAGCAGCGCGGCCGCCACCGCACAGGCGCAGATCGCCATCGGGCATCTGCAGGACCTCTCGGGCGGCACCTCGGACGTGGGCACGCCCTATGGCCAGGGCGTCGCGGATACCTTCGCCTGGGTCAACAAGAACGGCGGCATCGGCGGCAAGCAGCTCAATGTCGACAGCAACGACTATGGCTACCAGGTACCGCGCGCGATCGCACTGTACAAGAAGTGGTCGGCGCCCGACGGCAAGGTCGCGGCGATCATGGGTTGGGGGACGGCGGACACCGAGGCCCTCACCGGCTTCCTGGCACAGGACAAGATCCCGGACATCTCCGGCTCCTACGCCGCCGCGCTGACCGATCCGGAAGGCACCAGCGGCAAGGCCAAGCCCGCGCCGTATAATTTCTTCTACGGTCCGAGCTATTCGGATTCGATGCGCGCGATGCTGACCTGGGCGGCCGAGGACTGGAAGGCCAAGGGCAAGCCGGGCAAGCCGAAATTCGTCCATATGGGCGCCAACCATCCCTATCCCAACGCCCCCAAGGCGGCCGGTGAAGCGCTTGCGACCGAGCTCGGCTTCGAGGTGCTGCCGCCGCTGGTGTTCGCGCTGACGCCCGGCGACTATTCGGCGCAGTGCCTCAGCCTGAAGAGCTCCGGCGCGAACTATGCCTATCTCGGCAACACCGCGGCCTCGAACATCTCGGTGCTGAAGGCCTGCAAGACCGCCGGCGTCGACGTTCAGTTCCTCGGCAATGTCTGGGGCATGGATGAGAACGCGGCGAAGACCGCCGGCGATGCAGCCGACGGCGTCATCTTCCCGCTGCGCACCGCGGTGAGCTGGGGCGGCAACGCGCCCGGCATGAAGACGGTGATGGAAATCTCCAAGATGTCCGACCCGTCGGGCAAGGTCTATCGGCCCGTGCACTACATCGCCGCAGTCTGCAGCGCGCTCTATCTGAAGGAAGCGCTCGACTGGGCCGCCAAGAATGGCGGCGCCACCGGCGAGAACGTCGCCAAGGGCTTCTACCAGAAGAAGGACTGGGTGCCATCAGGCATGGACGGCGTCTGCAATCCCTCGACCTGGACGGAGAAGGATCACCGCCCGACCACGAAGGTCGACCTCTATCGCTCGAAGGTCTCGGGCGCGACCGATGGCGACATCAACGACCTGATGGGCAAGGGCACGATCAAGCTCGAGAAGGTGAAGACTGTCGAACTGCCGCGCAAGCCGGAATGGTTTGGCTGGTGAGGTCGTGAGGCTGCCACCAGCGCAGCCTCGACAACAATCGTCATCCCCCGCGACAGCGGGGGGGATCCAGTACGCCGCGGCCTCTCGATTGATCGCTGGCGTCTCTGGAATACCGGGTCATTCCGCTCTGATGCGCCGTTGCGCACGAAACGCGGGTGACGACAGGGGAGAGTGATCGAGACCATGAACGAAACCCTCGAGACCACCCGCCCGGTGCCGACGGCCGTCCCGCCGCCGCCGCTGCTCAGTGTCAACAACATCGAGGTCGTCTATGACGACGTCATCCTGGTGCTGCGCGGCCTCAGCCTCGAGGTGCCGAAGAGCGCGATCGTGGCGCTGCTCGGCGCCAACGGCGCCGGCAAATCGACCACGCTGAAGGCGATCTCCGGCCTGCTCAAGACCGAGGACGGCGAGGTCACCCGCGGCGAGATCCTGTTCGAGGGTCAGCGCATCAACGGCATCGATCCGGACAAGATCGTCCGCCGCGGCATCTTCCAGGTGATGGAGGGCCGCCGCATCGTCGCCGACATGACCTCGCTGGAGAATCTGCGGCTCGGCGCCTTCACCCGGCGCGACGGCGAGGTCTCTGATGATATCGACATGGTGTTCAAATATTTCCCTCGCCTGAAGGAGCGCACCGGGCTCGCCGGTTATCTCTCGGGCGGCGAGCAGCAGATGCTTGCGATCGGCCGTGCGCTGATGGCGCGCCCGAAGATGATCCTGATGGATGAGCCGTCGATGGGGTTGTCGCCGCTGCTGGTCAAGGAAGTGTTCGCGATCATCAAGGAGATCAACCGCGATCTCGGCGTCACGATTCTGTTGGTCGAGCAGAACGCGCGCGCCGCGCTGTCGGTTGCGAGCCACGGTTACATCATGGAACAGGGCAAGGTGGTGCTCGACGGCTCCGCCGACGAGCTGCGCGACAATGAGGACGTCAAGGAATTCTACCTCGGCGGCGCCGGCGACCAGCGCAAGAGCTTCAAGAATTTGAAGAGCTTCAAGCGGCGCAAGCGCTGGCTGTGAGGCCATGGCGCGCTTTTCGCGCGGAGTTGAGGACCAGTTCGCGTGCAGAAAGCGCTTCCAGCCATGAAGACGGTTCTAGCTGAGCACCTGCTCGGCTTCGGTGACCGCGCAGAGCACATGGTAGAACGACGACGCCGGGATCGTGGCGACCAGCGAATTGCCGTCGCGGTCGAACTGGTCGTACCAGCCGCCGGCCACTGGATGGCTGAGATAATGCCGTTCCAGCAGCACGAGCGCCGCGCGCGCCTCGTCCGCGGCGCCGGCTTCGCCCGACTCGGCCTGCGCGATCCACGCTTTCGCCAGCTCGCTCTGCGGCCACAGCCGTCTGGTGTGGCGGCGGATGCTGCCCTCGGCGTCGCCCTCGTCGACAAGGCAGCCGGTGGCGGCGTCGCGATAGCGCAACGCCGACGCCAGCAACTCGCCGCGCGGGCGCCCGGTGGGGCAGCCGGTGATGCGCTCAAACCCCTTCAGCAGCCAGACCCATTCCGCGAGGTGCCCGGGTTCGACGCTGACCGGCGGAATCTTCGACCAGTCCTCCTCGAAATATTCGCCGAGCGTGCGCGTCTGCTTGTCGTAGAGATTGGCCAGGAACAGCGCAAAGAAATCGCCGGCGCGGTTCTGGAACGACAGATCGTGCGTCGCGTCGAAGCAGGCGATCATCGCCTCGAACAGATGCATTTGCGGATTCTGCCGGCGCGGCATCGACGGCGGCAGGCCTTCCTGGAAGCCGCCATGGGGCGAACGCAGTTGCTTGTCGAGGAACGCCAGCAGCGCGTCGATCTCGGCACGGACCTGGGCGTCCTGGTCGAGGCCGTAGACGGTCGCCAGCGCGAGCAGGACGAAGGCATGGCCATAGGTGTCGCGCAGCGGGTCGTGCACACCGCCTTCCGCCGTCAGGCTGTAGACGAAGCCCGGCCGGCCGTCCGGCGCCTTGGCCTTGGCGAGCAGGTACTCCAGCCCCTTCAGCGCGATTGCGCGCCCGTCCGGATACCAGCCCAGCTGGGCTGCCTTGGCGTAGCAATAGATCTGGCGGGCCTGCACCATGACCCGGCGCGGCGCCGCGTGATCGGCTGTCCCATCCTGATGCAGCCGGTCGACAAAGCCGCCGGCGGTGCCGTCCCAGCCTGTGGTCGACCACAGCGGCAGCGCCTGGTCGATGATGCGGCGCTTCAACCTCGCGACGACATCGGCGGCGCCGTCCGCCGCAACGCTCTCTGCCTCAGCCATCGTGATTCCTGGAACCGTCCCACTGTCAGCGGTCACCGTCTGATAGCACGGGCGGACCGGCACGCAACCTGCGCACATCCTCTCAAGGACCTGCCAAAGGACCTGCCATGACCGACTATTACGACGCCCTTGAAACGCGCGACCCGGCCGCGCGCGAGGCCGCGCTATTCGCCCGGCTGCCGGAGGTGCTGGGCAAGGCGATGGCGGCGCCTGCCTACGCCAACCTGCTCAGGGGTATCGATCCCGCCTCCATCACCGGCCGGGCGGCGCTGGCGGGGTTGCCGGTGCTGCGCAAGTCGGAACTGCCGGCCCTGCACAAGGCGGCGCCGCCATTCGGCGGCTTCGTGGCCGACAAGCCCGGCTCGTTCGCCCGGCTGTTCACCTCGCCCGGACCGATCTTCGAGCCCGAGGGCCGCCAGGCGGACCCGTGGCGCGGCGCGCGGGCGCTGTTTGCGGCCGGCTTTCGCGAGGGAGATGTGGTGCTGAACACCTTCAGCTATCACCTGACCCCCGGCGGCTTCATCTTCGACGCCTCCGCGCGGGCGCTCGGCTGCGCGGTGATCCCGGCGGGCCCGGGGAATACCGAGCAGCAATTCGAGCTGATCGAGGCCTATCGCCCGATCGGCTATAGCGGCACCCCCGATTTCCTGAAGATCCTGCTCGACGCCGCGGCTAGCGCCGGCCGCGACATCTCCTCGATCAAGCGCGCTCTGGTCTCGGGCGCCGCATTTCCGAAATCGCTGCAGGTGGAGATGAAGTCGCGCGGCGTCGAGGCCTACCAGGCGTTCGGCACGGCCGATCTCGGCCTGATCGCGTTCGAGACGCCGGCGCGCGAAGGAATGACGGTCAATGAGGATTTGATCCTGGAGATCGTCAAGCCCGGCACCGGCGATCCCGTTGCGCCCGGCGACGTCGGCGAGATCGTGGTGACCTCGCTCGATCCGCATCATCCCTGGATCCGCCTCGCGCTCGGCGATCTGACCGCCGCCCTGCCCGGTGCAAGCCCGTGCGGACGCACCAACATGCGGATCAAGGGCTGGATGGGCCGCGCCGACCAGACCACCAAGGTGAAGGGCATGTTCGTGCGCCCCGAGCAGATCGCGGAGATCGGCAAGCGCCATCCCGAACTCGGACGGCTGCGCCTCGTGGTCACGCGCGCCGGCGAGGCCGACGCGATGACGCTGCGGGCCGAATGTGCCTCAGCGTCGCAGATCCTGCTGAATGAGGTTGCGGCAACACTGCGCGCCGTGACAAAGCTCGGCGGAGCCGTCGAGTTGGTCGGTAGCGGTTCGCTGCCGAATGACGGCAAGGTGATCGCGGACGAGCGATAACCGCCGAAATCACCCGAAGCGTGGTCGGTCCGGATTTGTCGCGCGCGGCATTGTGAACTATTGAGCAGGCCCATGCCGCGTGGAGACGAACGGATCATCAGCTCATGAGCAGCGCTTCAACAGATCAGCCGCGACGACCGGCGGTTTTCTTCGATCGGGACGGCGTCTTGAACAGGGACATCGGCTTCCTGTTCGAGAGCCACAGATTGATCTGGATCGACGGCGCGCGCGAGGCGGTGAAGGCCGTCAACGACCTGGGCTACTACGCCTTTGTCGTGACCAACCAGTCCGGCGTTGCACGAGGCCTCTATGAGGAAGCACACGTCCAGCAGCTGCATGACTGGATGGCGGCTGAGCTCGGCAAGATCGGCGCCCGTATCGACGCCTTCGAGTACTGCCCGTTCCATCCTGAGGGGACTGTGGAGCGGTATCGGCAGGACAGCCATCGCCGCAAACCCTCGCCGGGCATGATCAATGATCTGCTGGAGCGTTTCCCGGTCGATCTCGAGCAGAGCTTTCTGGTCGGCGACCAGCCGAGGGATCTCGAGGCGGCGCGCGCGGCCGGTCTGAAGGGATACCTGTTCTCAGGCCCCAATCTGGAGCTGTTCCTGAGACCTCTGCTGCAACGAAGCTGAGCGCCGCGCGAGGCGCGAAGCCAGGATCGAGATCAGAACCTTCGGACCAGCTCGATCACCTCGTCCTGCTGCTCGCGCGTGATCTCGGCGAACATCGGCAGCGAGAGAATCCGGCCCTGATCGCGATGCGCGTTCGGGAATTGCTCCGGCCGGTGGTCGAACCGCGCATAAGCCGGCAGGAACGGCAACGCGGTGGGATAGTTGATCGCGGTCTGCACGCCGTTGGCGTTGAGATGGGCGGCGAGCGCATCGCGGCGCGGATGCCTGATCGTGTAGAGGTGATAGACGTGGCTGCGCGCCGGCGCGACCTCGGGCACCACGACGTCCTCAATCTGATTGAGGCCGGCATCATAGACTTCGGCGGCCGCCTGCCGAGCCTCGGTCCAGGCGGCCAGATGCGGCAGCTTGGCCGACAGGATCGCAGCCTGCATGCCGTCGAGCCGGCTGTTGATGCCCTCGATGTGGTGCTGGTGCTTCACCAGCCCGCCATGGCGCGCCAGCATGGCCATCTGCTCAGCCAGCGCCTTGTCGTTGGTGACGACCGCGCCGGCATCGCCCATCGCGCCGAGATTCTTGCCGGGATAGAACGAATAGGTCGCGGCTTCGCCGAACGTGCCGACCATGCGGCCCTTGTAGCGCGCGAGATGGGCCTGGGCGCAATCCTCGATCACCCAGAGCTTGTGCTTGTGCGCGATCCCCATGATCGCGTCCATGTCCGCGGGCTGGCCGTAGAGATGCACCGGGATGATGCCGACCGTGCGCGGCGTGATCGCCGCCTCGATCGCGGCCGGATCGATCGTGAACGTCGTATCATCGGTATCGCAGAACACGACGGTGGCACCGGAATGGGTGATCATCGCCGCGGTCGAGATCCAGGAATGCGCCGTCGTGATCACCTCGTCGCCCGGCTTCACCTTCAGCGCCCGCATCGCGAGATAGAGCGCGTCGGTGCCGTTGGCGCAGGATACGCAATGCGCGACCTCCGCGGCGGCGGCGAATTCGCGCTCGAAGGCGTCGACATAGCCGCCGCGGATGAAGGCGTTGTCGCGGATCACGCCGGCGATCGCTGCATCGATCTCGCCCTTGATGGACTGGTATTGCAATTGCAAGTCGGCATACGGCACAGCCATCGATATCCCCCTGTTGCCCTACTGGCTCGCCAGCAGCCGGCGCGCCGGATTGCCGGCATATGTGCCTGGCGTCGTGATGTCCTTGGTCACAACCGATCCCGCGCCGATGACGACGTCGTCGGCGATCCTGACCGGCATGATCGTGGCGTTGGAGCCGATCGACACGCGGTTGCCGATCACGGTCTCGCGCCACAGCTCCTTGCGTCCGCGCGCCGGACCGCCGGTTGCGAACGTGTCATTGACGAACATCACACCGTGGCCGACGAAGCAGTCCTCGCCGATGGTGACGAGCTCGCAGACGAAGGCATGCGACTGCACGCGGGTACGTGCGCCGATCACCACGCCTTTCTGGATTTCGGTGAACGGCCCGACGAAACAATCATCGCTGAGCGTGCAGCCGTAGAGATTGCAGGGTTCGACGATCTTGACGCGTTCTCCGAACGCGACATCGCGCACGCTGGCCTGATGCACGTCCGGCCGATTCACGAAGCGACACCCAGCCGGCTCAGCCGCGGCGTGAAGCGCAGCGCCACCTCCTCGCCGGTCTCGATCGACTCATAGAGCGCCGAGATCAGCTCCAGGCTCTTGCGGCCCTCGAGCCCGTCGACCAGCGCCGCGCGCTGGTTCTCCAGGCAGTCGACCACGTGATGATAGTAGGCCTGGTGGCCGAAGCCGTAGACGTTGGGCGGGTTGACCGAGAACTTCTCCACCACGTCCTTGTCCGATGGCAGCTCGTTGACGAAGCGCCAGTGCCGGATCTGGTTGACGGCAAACCCAGAAATCTCGACCGTGCCCTTTTCGCCGAGGATCGACAGCGAGCCCTCGAGATCGGTCGGACGCGCCGCGGTGGTCGCCTCGATGATGCCGAGCGCGCCGTTGCGGAACTTGAGCGTCGCGACCGCCGTGTCCTCGGTTTCGATGTTGGCCAGCGCCGTCGCCGCGCGTGCATGCACGCTAACGACGTCGCCGAAGAACCACTCCAGCATGTCGACATGGTGACTGGCCTGATTGGTCAGCACGCCGCCGTCATAGGCCCAGGTGCCGCGCCAATCGTCCTGGTCGTAATAGGCCTGGTCGCGGCACCAGCGCACCCGGACCGTCCCCAGGATCAGCTTGCCGAAGCGGCCGGCGTCGAGCGCCTCGCGCGCCTTGACCACCGGCACGTTGAAGCGGTTCTGCTTGACGATGAACATCTTGACGCCGGCCTCGTCGCAGGCCCGGATCATGTCGTCGGCATCCTGCAGCCGCAGTGCCATCGGCTTCTCGACCACGACATGCTTGCCGGCCCTCGCGCAGGCGATCACATGCGCGGGATGCAGCCCGCTCGGCGTCAAAACCGCAACCGCATCGATATCCTTGCGCGCCAGGAACTCGTCCATGTCGTAATGAGCCGGGACGCCGAACCTGCCGGCAACCACATCGGCGCGCGCGCGAATCGGATCGCAGACCGCGACCAGGCTCGCCCCCGCGATGTGATTGCCACCCAGGAGATCGGAGTGACGCTTGGCGATACGCCCGCATCCGAGCAGGCCAAATCTGATCATGCACAGGCCCTGTCTTGTCTCGTGGCCGGCCGTTGCGGCCGGCCGAAGAGCCGAGGGAACAAGCGGCCTTCCGGCCACGCGGTAAGGTCCATTACCCGGAAAACTCGGGATTAGGCAAGGCCATGCGCCGGGCTCGCTGCGTCATGGCGCCCAGGCCTGCGCAACCGACCAGTCCCGAAATCTGCGGCCTCAAACCAGGACATTTGGCTCAGGCGCCCGACTTGTTGCAGCTCCAATAGATGTCGAGTCCGCAGTACCGCGGAATTGGCGAGGCAAGGAGCTGAGGACGCTTCCATCGTTGGAATGGCCGCTCCTGATCGGCGTTCTCGGGTGTGGCCTGAAAATTCGAAAATCCCGCACAGAGCGTCTGCAGAGACCTGGCCGAGATGAACTCGGTCGCCGGCGCGAGCGAACCGTCCTGCGTTTTATCATAGGCGCCCGTTTCACCGTCGCGGAAGGTCCCGCGATAGCCTCCGAGTTCACGCATCATATAGCGAAGCACGCGCTTCGGCTCGAGCACGAACTGCCGATAGGAGTAGGCGTAATAAACCATGCCGATGAGGCGTCCGCCCGGCACCAGCAGCCGGCGGCAGGCCGCGATCGCGGCAGCAAGGTTGCCGGTATGATGCAGGCAGCCGATCGCGACAACCGCATCAAACGAATTGTCGGGAAGCGAGTTGCTGAGGATGCTGCCTTGAACGGCCCTGCCCTTCAGCCCGCTCTGCGCGATCCGGTGATTGACCATCGTGCACGGATTCGCAGCGATATCGAGGCCGGTGAAGTCCGCGCCGCTCTCCGCGATCTTCTGCGAGACGCTGCCGTAACCAAGCCCGATCTCGAGCACGCGCTTGCCGCGCATCGACTTCCAATCGATGTATTTTTCGAGATACGGATAGAATTGGAAATAATTCTCGTCGTAGCGACGCAGCGATTCCATCGAGGAATCGGTGATCCCCCATGCCCGCGCGGCTGCCGAGCCGCACAATTCGTCCCAGAACGCCGCATTGGCGGCGTCGATCGCCTGTTGAGTTTCAGTCATTGCGGCCCTACCTGCTTCAGCCAAGGAATGTGTCTCGACGCATCCGACGCCGAATATCCGGTATTGCTCGTTCTGCCAACAACCAAAGCCCCGCGAGCCCGGAAGCGCGTCCGCTATCCCAACCGCTGAGTCTGGTAGCCTCGCCGCAGAATCTCGTCCCACCAGGGCCTGTTGTTTAGGTACCAATATACCGTTTTCCTGATGCCAGTTTCGAAACTCTCTTGCGGGTTCCAGCCGAGGTCCCGCTCGATCTTGGACGGGTCGATGGCATAGCGGCGATCATGACCCGGACGGTCCCTGACGAACGAGATCAGGCGCCTGTGCGCGCCCGCCTCGGCTCCCTTGGCCTGATCGAGCAGTGCACAGAGCAGTTCCACGACCTCGAGATTCGTTCGCTCGCTCCTGCCGCCAATATTGTAGGTGTCCCCCACTCTCCCGTGCTGAAGAACGCGGATCAACGCGTCCGCATGATCCTCGACATACAGCCAGTCACGGACGTGCTGACCATCGCCGTAAACAGGCAGCGCCTCATCGGCCAATCCCCGGATGATCATGTGAGGGATCAGCTTCTCGGGAAACTGATAGGGTCCATAGTTGTTGGAGCAATTTGTCACCAGGGTCGGCAGTTCGTAGGTCTGGTACCACGCACGTACGAGATGATCGGAAGCGGCCTTGCTGGCCGAATAAGGCGAGTTCGGCGCGTAGGGGCTCGTCTCCACGAAATGGCCATCGATCCCCAGCGTGCCGAACACCTCGTCCGTCGAGACATGAACGAGCCGGAATGCGTCGCGCTCGGCAGGCTCCGACGCGCGCCAGTAGCGGAGGGACTCCTGCAGCAGCGTGAAGGTGCCCACAACATTGGTCTGAATGAAATCGCCGGGAGCGTCGATCGAGCGATCGACATGGCTTTCCGCAGCAAGATGGATGACCGCCTGAGGCCGGTAATGATCGAACAGCCTGCGCAAGTCCGCGCTGTTGCAGATATCCGTTCTCGAGAGAACGTAGCGTTCGCTGCCGACTGCCGACGGCACCGAGTGAAGGCTGGACGCGTAGGTCATCTTGTCGACATTGACAATCGAGGCGTCGGTGCAGTCCAGCAAACGGCGTATGACGGCAGAGCCGATGAAACCGGCTCCTCCGGTGACAAAGATGATTGCTTTGCTAGGCAGCACTGGCCCCGACCTCAGCTCGACGGTCTCGAATTGGCAAACAGATCATAGATCGACAGAAGATACTCGCCATAGCTGCTCTTCGCATTGCGAAGTGCGGCGCTACGAAAGGCCTCGAGCGAGATGTAGCCGAGCCTCAGCGCGATCTCTTCCGGACACGCAATCCGCAGGCCCTGGCGCTGCTCGAGAATTTGGACGAAATGACTGGCTTCGACCAGCGAGGCGTGCGTCCCGGTGTCCAGCCACGCGAAGCCGCGCCCCAAAATCTCGACATGCAGATCGCCACGATTCATGTAGGCGCGATTGACGTCTGTGATCTCGAGTTCGCCTCTGGCCGAGGGCCTGATCGAGGACGCAATCTTCAGGACGTCGTTGTCGTAGAAGTACAGGCCCGTCACGGCGAAATTGGATTTTGGCTGGCGCGGCTTCTCCTCGATCGAAATCGCCCTTCCATCCGCGTCGAGCTCGACGACACCGTAGTCCTGAGCCCGCTTGGCAACATAGCCGAAAATCGTGGCCCCCGAGACTCTCGCGGCGGCGCGCGCCAGCATTTCGGGGAGCCCGTGGCCGAAGAAGAGATTGTCGCCGAGGATCAAGGCGACGCTGTCGTCAGCGACGAAATCGCGCCCGACGATGAAGGCATCGGCGAGCCCACGGGGATGATCCTGGCTGGCATACTCCAGCTTGAGGCCGAAGTCCGAGCCGTCGCCCAATAATCGGCGAAACAACGGCTGATCCTGAGGCGTAGAGATAATCAGAATCTCCCGGATGCCACTCAGCATCAAGGTCGACAGCGGATAGTAGATCATCGGCTTGTCGAATATCGGCAGGAGCTGCTTCGAAACCACGGTTGTCACCGGGTAGAGGCGCGACCCGGTACCACCAGCAAGAATGATGCCCTTCATTCAATCCCGCCTGTGCAATTATCCCAATAGTCTATCAGAGGCCCGAGGTTCGGCAAACGTGCCGCCCGGTAACGGGCGCGCGGTCACGCCGAAGCAGCAAGCCGCATTTGCGCTCTTGGGCAGAAATAATAGAAAGAAATACAAGCATAATTCTTGTCGTCTTACCCGTGTCGTGCCATGTCCCTGACCCAAGAGGCGACATCGGTTGGCGATCGTGTAGGGTTAGTCTGCCCAATACGAAACCACCAACGAACCAGTCCAGACGCACAGCCGACACGGCGGTAGATGAGAATGAACGATCGCGCTATTGAGCTGGAGCCTGGTTTCGGTTGGCGCCAGGCCAAACTTGCCCTGCTCGCTTATGCCCACATCGTGGTGTGCTGCATCTCGCTGTACTGCATCACGGTCACCGAATCCTTCCCAGGCATCATCGGCTTCGACAAGTCGCATCTTGCGGCTGCGATCGTGAACGTCCTGGCGTTCAGTCCGGTCGTGATCGTGTTCGTAATCGGTCGGTTCAGCTTCGGATACCTCGTCGGCTTCTACTTCTACGTCATGGTGCTTGGATATCTCTGGCTAGTCGAATTTTCACTGCTTGACTACGATCACCGCCTGGCGCTCGTCTCGATCGTGCTGTCGGCATTTGCGTTCCTCGCCCCTGCGCTGCTCATCATCGCGCCCGTGCGGCAGGTTGTCGTGATGCCGGAACGCGCCTTTCACATGATGCCGTCCGTCATCTTGCTCGTCTCAGCGGCTATCATCGGGATCGGCTCTCTGTACAATCTCAAGCTGGTCGACCTCTCGGAGATGTACAAATATCGCGCGGAGCTGGCGCTACCGGGCGCCTTGCGATACGCGACCTGGATCGCCTCAAATGCGCTGCTGCCGCTCGCCTTTGCCTGCTTCGTCACCAGCAAGCGGCTCTGGCAGGCCGGGATCGCGCTACTTCTGATGCTTCTGTTCTACCCGATCATGCTGACCAAGATGGCGCTGTTCGCGCCGGTCTGGCTGCTGTTTCTGGCGCTCATCTGCAAGCTGGCCGAGGCCAGGGTCGCTACGATCCTTTCATTCTTCGTGCCTGTCCTGATTGGCGCGATCCTGTTCGGCCTGGTCAAGATTGGCCTGGTTCCTTTCAAGCCCGGGATGGTTTATTTCGGCACCGTCAACAACAGGATGATCGCGATCCCCTCGCTCGCCCTCGAAGTTTACAACAACTACTTCTCCGCGCACCCGCTGACCCATTTCTGCCAGATCAACGTGGTGAAGCTCGTGGTCCCGTGCGCCTACGACGAGCCGATATGGGCTGTCATGGCCAAGGCCTACGATCTCGGCGCCTTCAATGCTTCGCTGTTCGCCACCGAAGGAATCGCTTCGGTCGGGCTTGTGCTTGCCCCGCTGTCCGCGCTGGGCTGCGGCCTGATCATCGCACTCGGAAATCGCCTGTCGTCCGGCTTGCCGTCGCAATTCGTGCTGATATCCGCCGGGCTTCTGCCTCAGGTTCTCCTCAACGTACCGCTTTCGACAGCGCTGCTGACCAACGGCACCGTGCTGCTCTTCCTGCTCTGGTACGTTGCACCGCGGTCGGCCTTCGATCGGAAGGCCGCATTGACCGCCACCGTAACCGAACATCTACAAGAGGCGCACGCCGGCTAGCGCTCCGAACGTGCCGGCCATCGCTCTCCAACAGGCCGTACCGGCTGCGAGGGCAGCCGGAACGCCTACGCGCGAATGATGTTGTCTGCCGGCTGCGGGAACTTGCCACGGCAATCGACCAGCAGCGGAGCATGCGCGCCGAGCAGTTGATAGTCGAACTTGTCGTGATCGGTCGCGAGCAGGACACAGTCGAAGCGCCGCAGATTGTCCTCGGTGAGCGCGACACTCGACAGGTCGAACGAATGCGCTCGCATTTTCGGGAATGCGGGGACGTGCGGATCGCTGTAGGCGATCTTGGCGCCGAGATCGCGAAGCCTTTCCATCAGGAGCACCGAAGGCGATTCGCGAACATCATCGACATTTTTCTTGTAGGCGATGCCGAGAACCAGGATCGAGCTGCCGCTAATCGACTTGTGCCGCTGATTGAGGGCCAGCGAGATCTTCGACACCACGTAGTCCGGCATCGAGGAATTGATCTCACCGGCGAGCTCGATGAAACGCGTATGCATGCCGTATTCCCGCGCCTTCCAGGTCAGGTAGAACGGATCGATCGGAATGCAATGGCCGCCGATGCCGGGACCGGGATAGTACGGAACAAACCCGAACGGCTTGGTCGCGGCGGCGCGGATCACCTCGTGAATGTCGATCCCCATCTTGTCGGCGACCATCTTCATTTCGTTGACGAGGCCGATGTTCACCGAACGATGGATGTTCTCCAGCAGCTTGGTCAACTCGGCGGCCTGCGTCGAGCTCACCGGAACGACCTTGTCGATCACCTGGCGATAGAGGGCGATGCCGGCCTCGAGGCAGGCGGGGGTGCAACCGCCGCAGACCTTCGGGATCGACCGGGTCGAAAAATTCTGGTTGCCGGGATCTTCCCGTTCCGGCGAGAAGACGAGGAAGATGTCGTTGCCGACGGTGAAGCCGCACTTCTCGATACGTGGCTTCAATTCCTCCTCGGTCGTGCCCGGATAGGTCGTGCTTTCGAGCGACAGCACCATCCCCCGGTGGAGATATGGAAGCAGCGAATCCGTCGTGTTCAGCACGAAGCTCAGATCTGGCTCGCGATATTTGTTGAGCGGGGTCGGGACGCAGAGGATCAACGCGTCGACCTCCTTCGCACGAGAGAAATCCGTGGTCGGCTCAAAGCCGAGCTCGGTCGCTCCCTTGATGCTGTCGCTAGAAATATGCTCGATGTAAGAACGCCCGGCCCGAAGCGCATCGACCTTGGTCTGGTCGATATCAAAGCCAATGACCTTGTAACCGACCTCGCTGTAGCGAAGCATGAGCGGCAGGCCGACATAGCCCAAGCCCACGATGCCAATCCTGGCGGTCTTGCGGTCCAGCCTATCGATCAGTTCGGTATTCATGTCTAACGCTCATAGGTGGTGTGTGTTGAAATCAGCTGCCGAAAAATCCGCAAGGTCGAGCGCCTTTGGCGACGGTTGCTTAGACGCCCCGCCCCCCTCCGACAAGCCCTAAAGCGGTGGGTGGCCACCAATACCAGCGGCCGCCCCCCGTCGTCCTATTTCAAATTGTGGCGCCCGACCACCTGTAGCACCAGGTCGTAGTCACGGCGAACGTAGCTCGCCCGTCCGAGGATCGCGCGATCAATACGCTCCGAGGGCGCCATGGGCTCCGGCGTCCACCATTCGGGATGAGTGAGAAGGTGGAGTTGGCGATGTCCATGCGTGATCACTTCCGACATCGGCTTGAAACGCCAATACCCGTTGGAGTCGGAACAGTAGACGTAATCGCGCCTGTATCGGCCAGCATAGGCATTGACCAACCCGCCGATCTCCTCCGCTTCGAACTCGAGCAGATTGGTCATGTCGGGATTGTGCCAACTCATGCAGCGAACGGGAACTTCCAGCGCGAGCTCAAGTAGGCGCCGTTCGTGCTGCACGGCCGCGGCAAGTTCCGCGTCGTTCCAGTGCGTCACCGGATAAGCACCGGCATCGAAGTGCAGTCCGATTTCGTGACCTAGGCCGGCGATCCGGCGCACCAGCGCCATGATTTGAGGTTCTAGCAAATTGTGGAATGGGCAATGTGGATTGACGAAATAGGTCGCAACCGCTCCCTCCTCAGCCTCGATCTCAGCCAGCGCGGCTGCACGATGCATCGAGACGTCAACGTCATGACGCCAGATCACGTGCCTGCCGCCGGCGGGCTCGCCGTATCGCGCGAACCGGTAGCCACCAGCCTTGAGCAGCAGCAGTAGTTGTCGAAAACCGATCTCGGTGAATTCGGAGAAAGCCTGATTGGTCATATTGAAGCTCAAGCGTAATTCCGAAGTTTGGCCATTACCACCTGATCCGTCCATTTTCCGTCGATAAAGCAAGCGCGCCGCATCGTGCCTTCGATGGCCAGACCAGCTTTCTGATATGCCTTGATGGCCCGTACATTGCCGGCGAATACTGTGAGCCACACGCGTTGAAGATTTCGGTCCTTGAAGGCAAAATCAATCGCAAGCGCCACCGCCTCCGCTCCCGCGCCACGACCGCGCTCAGCCTCGTGTCCGATCCGGATCGTCAGTTCGGCGGTACGATGGATCGGATGAAGATCGATCAGCTGCACGACGCCGATCAAACGAAGGTCTGGAAGCGCGCGAATGGCGAAGACGATCTTGGTCGTTGAAGCGACGACCGATTTCAGCCAACTCTCATGAGTGGTCTCGTGAACCGGCGAGAATGGAGCGTTGAAACGGACCGTATCGGGATCGTTGATCCATTGAAACAATTGCGGAGAGTCTTCGTTTCGAATTTCAGTCAGCGCGATGACCTGCCCTCTAATCATAGCTGCCTCCAGGTAATGCCGTCGCCGGGCCCCCCTCCCACATCAGATAGTCGATCACGGAAAGGCCCGGAATGAACGCCTCGTGCGGGCCATAAGGCAGGGGCACGAAACCCTGGTTTACCAGACGGATGCCATGTTCCTGGAACAGGTCGTCCTGCTGATAGCCTCCAGCACCGCCGCCGGCAAGGTAAGCATCCCCGCCGACCGCCTTGACGAGTGATATCAGCAGTTCCGTCGCCTTGCCTGCATGCGGTAGCTCGGACTGCCGTTGAAATCGGGTCGCAAGGCCGAGGTGCTCCGCGATCGCCTTGATGGCCGCGATGTTGAACGCGACAAGGTTCGTTTCACGCTGCTCGATCAGGGGCTGCAGCAGCGCCATCGCCTCGCCAAAGTGGGGCGTCTTGCCGTAACTTGCCTGCAGCGTCGCAATCATCTTGCGACGCCAGTGCCGGCCGTCGTCGATCTCCACGGCATTGATAGGTGCCCCCGACGGCAGCCGACGGACCGGACAGGTGGCCCAGCGCGCCTCGCCCTGGATCGCAATTCGTACCCTGTTCGACCACGAACCCATGCCGCCCGATCCCGAGCGCGGATAATCGACGGCATCGAGCAGCACGAACACGTCCGCACGCCGGATCTTGTCAAAGTATCCGAGCCACGGAAAGAAGTTGGGTTGATGGATCGCAACGAGGCACCCCATTGCATGACACTCGCTACAGCCGTGTATCGAAGAACGATTTGAGCCGGCGGAACCACCACAGCCCGGCCCAGAAGATGGCCGCGCCAATCGCTGCCAGATAACAGATCATCCAGAGGCTCGGCATCGCCCCGTCCACGACTGCCAGGCGGTAGCACTCCGCGATGACATAGAACGGGTTGAATTGCAGAACGGGCCGAATGAAATCCGGGTAGGACGACAGTGGGTAGAAGATCGGAGAGGCGAACAGCAGGACGGTGAGCACATTCGGCAGCGCCAGTGCGGTATCCCGTACAAAGACGTTGAGCGCTCCCAAGAACAATCCCAGCCCCGACACGAACAGGATGTGGAGGGCCACGATCAGCGGCAGCGCCAGGTAACCCGTACCCGGCATCTCTCCTGAAATGACCTGCAAGATGAATATGATGGCGAACGCGACGACGAGCGGCACGATCCCCATCAGGGCGCCCACCATCGGCAACAACTCCGACTTGAAGGCAATGTTCTTCACGACACCGGCATTTCCAACCACGGACGTCGTTGCCGCCGACAAGCCTTCACTGATCGCGAGCCACGGCCCGTAACCGCTGAGCAGCCAGATCACGTAAGGTAAGGCGCCCGTACGCCCTGGCAACCGTCCTGGAAAAACCACGGTGAACACGAACGTGAAAATGCACATCAGCATCAGCGGCGACAGCACAGCCCATACCAGGCCCAGCGCCGACCCCAGATAACGGTCGCCCAGCGTCATGCGGAACAAATTGTTCAGCATGCCGAGGTCTCGCCGATCAAAGCCCGCCAGCATCATGTCCTGATATCCTCAAGGCGTCGCGCGGCGATCCGCGGAGGGTAGAAGATCAGCGGACGCCCACCGACCTGCCCTTCCTCGTCGATGACCTCCAGCACGCGCGACGTGACTTCCCCGTCGCATCCCTGACCGAGGAGCGCAACATCGAAGCGATACAGATCGGCTCCCAGTACGAAGGGATCCATATTGATGGTGACTGTGAAGGGTCCCGACGCCGGCAGCACCTTGCCCACCTCCCCAAGACGCCGCCGCCAGACCAGTCGTCCGTCGACCCGCGTCAGAACAAGCTCGAGATCAAGCGTCGGCAGGGCCGGATCGATCCGGCCCCGCACCACGATCGCCAACGGCACCATCGCAAGCGCGGTCGCCTTGCATGCGTCTCCGCGTTGAATGATTTCGACCGCATCGAGCTGAAGCGGCGCAGCCCGATCCGCCAAGCGCCCTTCAAACTTGCGCATCAGCTCCGCCTCATCCGCCTCGCGCACGGCGGCTTCGTAGGCCTTGGTGACGACCTGGGGCGAGCCGTCCATGACAAGCCGGCCGCCATCGAGCCAGAGGCATCGTGAGCACATTTCGACGATCGAACCGAGACCATGACTCACGACGATGACAATACGGCCACTGGCCGCGACTTCCCGCATGCGCCGCGTCGCCTTGGCCGCGAAGAAGGCATCGCCGACCGAGAGCGTCTCGTCGATGACGAGAATGTCGGGATTGATGAACGCGCCCATCGAGAACGCGAGACGGGCCTTCATCCCCGAAGAATAGGTTCGCACCGGGCGATCGATGAATTCACCGAGTTCGGCGAACGCGATGATTTCATCGGCGACTTGATCGATCTGCTGCCGGCTGCGGCCGTGCACGGCAGCGTCGAGGAAAATGTTGTCGCGGCCGCTCATGTCCTCGCGCAGCACCGCGCCCACGGTAAGCATCGCGTGCAGGTCGCCATCGACCTCCACAGAGCCTGAGGTCGGCTCTGTCAGCCCCGCAATGATTGAGAGCAACGTCGTCTTGCCGGCACCGTTGCGGCCGATGATACCGACGCGTTCGCCCTCAGCCACCGCAAAGCTGATCTGGTCGAGTGCCCGCACATGACGCGTCGTGATTTCGCGCTTGCCGGTGCGCAGCGCCTCGATCAGCGACACGGGGCCGCCGCCATGGTCGGCAAGCGCAAAAACCTTGGCTACATCCCTCACCCGAATTGCCGCGCGCATCAACCGACCACTTTCCACTCGGCCGGCAGGCTGAAACCGCGTCCGTCCATCCCCTCGACGCCGAGCTCCAGCCCGTTGCCGTCGAGCCAGCTGAATCCGTCGAGGACAATCTTGACCGCCGAGTTGTGCAGGTCCGACATCACCAGGTGCATGCTGATCTGATAGCTGCCCGGCGGCAGCGGCAATGCCGGAATATCGACGCTGAACGCGTAGCGCCCCGGCTCTTCGCCGACCGGCGTGGTCCGGCGCGACATCAGCCCGGTCTCCCAGCCGTAGGCCGGCTGCAGGCGCTCGACCGCAACCACCACACCGACCTCCGCCCGGGCGAGGATCTCGACCTTGGCCTCAAGACTGAAATCCGTTCCCGTCATGATCGTGCGCGGGTAGACCGGCGCGCTCGCGAAGCGCGCGATGCCGTCCCGGTAGGTCGATTTAGCCTGCTCGCCGTAGAGATAGCGCCGCACGGCACGTTCTGCCGGCCCGGAAAAGACCACCTTGCCACGGTCCAGCACGTGCGCCGTTTCGCACAGGCGCACGATCGCCGACCAATCGTGCGTCACGAGGACACCCGAGGCCCCGCCTGAGACCCGTTCGCGCAATCGCCGCCAGCACTTCGACTGAAAATGCTGATCGCCGACCGCAAGCACCTCGTCGAGCAGATAGACCTCGTATTGCCCGGCGGTCGCGGTCGAGAAATAGAGCCGCGCGCTCATGCCGGCTGAATATGTCAGTACCGGGTCCTCGAACCGGTCTCCAAGTTCGGAGAAGTCGTGGATATCCAGGATCATTGCCGCGCGCTCCCCGGGCGAAAACCCGTGCACGGTCAACAGCCGATCGGCGTATTGCCGCCCGGTGAGCTCCGGATTGCCAACGAGGCCGAGCTCGTAGAGGCCCGACATCGCCCCGTGCACCGCGACCCGGCCGGAATCCGGCGCGTAAACGCCGCCGATGACCCGAAGCAGCGTCGACTTGCCGGCCCCGTTGCGGCCGAGCACACCCAGGAACTGTCCTTTGGGTACGTCGAAGCTGACGTCCTCCAGCGCCGTGAAGTGAGGGACATCGCCGCGCAGTCCAAATGCCAGTCGCCAGGCGCTGCCGCCGTCGACAAGTGCAAAACTCTTCGAGACGCCCTGACAGGTGATCGCAACGGCCCGCGACATCATGCCTTCGCCTGCTGCCTATGCCGACAGATGTAACGCCATTCTGGCACAATTTGCATCCGCCTCTGGACCGCGAGCCAAGCGAGCCATGCGACCAATCGGATTGACCACGAATAACGGACTACCCGACAATCAGGTGAAGAACTAACAATCGGTCGTTCAAACATTTCCAAGGTCGAAGTACACATAATTTGATGCAGCACATTCGGGCGCCCAGAATCGTCCCGCCGAAGCCGGTCCGCAGAGCAACCCGATGCATCACGTCTCTCTGGGCGCCGGATCGTTCATCGGATGTTCGGACGATCGTGTCTGGCTGTTATTTCGTCGTACCAACGACCCATCGCGCTCGCGTAGCCGTCAATCGCTCTCTGCAGCCGAGCCCGCGGTGACATGATCTCGGGAGTCCACCACTCCGGATGCGTAAGCACTTGCAGCCGCTCCTCCGTAGCCTCCTCAAGCACCGTCTTGAGACGTCGGTAGCGCCAGACGCCGTTGCTATCGGACACATAGCCATAACTCGCCTTGAGCGAGCGGCCGTATGCGTTGATCATGCCAGCGACGATATCATCCTCGAGTTCGGATTGATCGATAATACCGAATAGGTGAAAACTAATCGCCACCGGCGGTGAACCAAATTCGTCTGCGATCAAATCGCGTTCACGGGCTATTGCGTTCAACAAGGCCTGCCCACGCAGCATCTCACCATAATATGTCGGGTCGAAATGCAACGCGATGTCGTGCCCCAGCGACTGTATGCGGCGTACGCATTCAGCTACGTCGGCTGACATCAGATTGTAGTAGAGACACCTCGGAAGCAGGAAATAGGTTGCCTTCACGCCTTCCTCGGCCTCGATCTCGGCAACCTTCGCAGCGCGATGCATCGATACGTCACAGTCGTGGCGCCAAAGAATTGTGCCGCTGGCACCGGCTGAGGGAAAATCAACGGTCCGATAGGACGATTTGGCAAGCCGAAGCAGTTGTCGATAACTTGCCTCAGTGAAGTCACCGAATTCCAATGAGTGCTGACGATCTGGCGACATCCGTGGTCAGTCCAATCCAATCTTTAGATGAACCCGTTGCGAAGAGAGTTCAAGACAACCTCCTTCAAGTCCGTCGTTCTGACAGTACCGTTCAGTTCCAAAATCCATCGGCCTCAGCAACCCATCGACAACAGAAAACGTTCCGCGACGCCATCGATCATTCGATCCGGCGCGCCATTGATGTCCAATGCCGAAGCGTCGGGGAACTTGGAGCCCATATTCTCTCTTAAAATCACAATTTTGTCGCTTCGAGATACACCCCGAAGCGATGCCGATCACCCTTCCAACCGTATCGCTTGATATGTGCGATTGAGAATCCTCTCAAAGCGCCTTGAATCTCATAGTCACGGAAGTGATGGAAGTGAATTGCATCTCGATAGAGCTCGGCTCTTTCCGTCCAGATTAGGGTTGCCAAATACAGCCTTCCGCCCGGCCTCAATACGCGCGCCGCTTCCGCTACGGCCGTTTGGTAATCAAAAACGTGATCGAGGCTGGTCAGGAAAGACACACAATCGAACGTGGCCTCAGCAAACGGAAGAAATTCGGCCATGCCAACAACGCGAAATTGCTCGCTTCTGCCGAGCGATGGCTCGATCCCAAGATATTCGCAAGAGGGCGGGAACATGCGCCGGCTCAAATCCGGGCTGTCGCAACCAATGTCCAGAACCAGCCCACGGGCGGTGGCAAGCAAGGCTCGAGAGCGGAACACGTGGCGCTTGTACCAGGGATCGTCGAATGGCGTATTCAAATCGCCTCCGGTGTTCTTGACGGCGCATAAATACAGATACTGATCAAAGGCGCTCTTTATCGAGCCGATCGACAGAGCCTCGATGTGCCGATCAGCGAAATGCCGCGCGGCCTGGGGCAAAAGAACAGGCAATCTATTGTCGATGGGAAACGATTCGCCTGAACTCGTGGACAGATCGACACCATTGAAATGCAGTGGCAGGCCCGAGTCAGGCGAAATGAGCTTTCCACTGATTTGACCAAATTCTACAGCGCTGGCGTGTTCTGCAGGATCATCAAGAACGAGCTCAAGAAGATCATCACTTTCGTCCACTTCGACATCACGCCAAGAAGTTCGCAGCCAATCCATAGTCATTCAGCTTTCTCGATGGCACAAGCGGGATATTCCGTCTTTCAGTCCAATCGTCGGCCGCCCAAGCAGTTTCACCATTCGGTCGGTCGCGCCCACATAGTGGTCAGGTGGCTTGTCGACAGGCTCAATCGCGACGCGATGATTCGATACATTCGCAATCAGCTCCACAATCTCCCGAAGTGACGCGATCTCAGGACCGGCGACATTGATAGCATAAGACTCTTTGAGGTCCAGTGCTGCCATAGTCGCTCGCGCGGCATCGTCGACATAGATTGGGTTGAGGCGCGGACCACACGCCTCAGCAAGGCGGATCGGCTCTCCGCGCGCAATTGCGTTCCTGATTCGCGCAATAAGAAAGTCTTCATTTTGCCCGGGGCCGTATATGAAGAAGTATCTGAGGCGCGAGACGACAAGATGTGGCTCAAAACACCGCAACAATGTTTCGGCTGACGCCTTCGCCTGGAGGTAGAAACCCAACTCGTTGATCGGCCGAATTGGCGCATCCTCGTTCAAAGCCTGAGCGGATGGTCCGTATATTCCACCGGACGAGGCCAGAATGAACTGGCCGGCGCCGTGGCTGACACCGTATTCCGCCAAACGTGCAGCTGCGGCAATCGCGACCGCCGCTATGGCGCCCGTCTCCCTTGGGAAATCCTTCCAGCCGCCTGCTTGCGCAAGATGAACGATTGCATCGACTCGACCTACCTGTCGCAGCTCCGATGAAAAGTTGCCTGACAGATCGGCTTCCACAGCGCGCATATTGCCGTCGCACGCTAGCTGCGTTCCCGGCCTGATCAACGCTGTTACAGAAGCTCCCCTGCCCTGCAGCAGGCCTAGCAGGCGAGAGCCAACGAACCCGGTACCGCCCGTCAGCAAGACGTGACGATCCGACAGATCCAATCCGGAATGTCCCATGTTCTGCGAAGCCATTCGCTCTTACTCTAGCGTCGCGGGAGGCCGGCCATGCCGATGCAGGTGGTCGTAGACCCGTTCATAGCGTTCGGCCAACACGTCCCTGGACCACCAGCGCTCCGCGTGCACGCGGCTCGTGGCGCCGATGCGGGCGCGTTCGCCCGAATCGGCCACCAGCCCTCGCAGCACCTCGTAGATGGTTTCCTCCGACGCGTCGACGATCGGACACTCGGCAATGGCCTGGACGGCGGGCAGACCGCGTGCCTCGACCTTGTTGACCCGACCAACGACGGGACGCCCGAGCATCATGCCTTCCCGCGCGGTGGCGCCATAGCGGCCATAGTTGAGCTGATCGACGATGATATCGGCTTGCGCGAGCATCCAGCGATTGTCGACGCTCGGCACGTCTTTGCGAAATAGCAACCGGACCGGATGCCCCTCCGCCTTCAGCCGATCGATTGCAGCAACAACCGCGCCGGTCCCCTTGACGTTGACGCCCTGGCGGGTGCGCATCTCATAGTTGCCGACCGAGTGATAGATCAGGATTTCACCGTCGGCCTTGGGCTCGCGCCACAATTCGGGTACGGCAATTGTCCGCGCAAGTTCCGGGTGCCAGAACTCGGGATCGACGGCGAAGGACAGCGGCTCGCGAAAAACAGCGGCCGCATCCCGAAAATCGAGTGGCGGGTCGGTCTCGATGCAGATCAGATCGGCCAGTTGCCGGACCTTCCAGCCCCAGGCAGACATGCGATGATCGGAACAGATCTCGGGCCGGTCGCGCCATGCGCATTTCGGGCACATTCCGGGACTCCAGGCCTCGAAGCCCGTTTGCGTGATCAAGTCATGGCATCCGGTGATGCTGTAGGCGATCTTCGCGCCGCGTCGCTTCAGTTCCAGCACATCCCAAGGGATGCTGTCGTGATTTTTCGAGATGTCGTCATAGTTGTAGGGAAAGAACGACAGGGTCCCCACGCCGGCGAAATGAAACATGTCAAATCGCTCGGCCGCTTCCTGGAATCGCTCACGCAAGACCTGTTGCTGTTTGTTGGCGTCCGCTTCGAACAGGTTCCAATCATGGCCGTGGAAATGCTGGGCGTAGTCGGAGTTCGGGTCAATAATTGCCATCGACACGGCATCCCAGCCGCGCTTGCGCAACGAGCCGGCCAGAAAGTGAAAGTTGTAATAGCTCGGATTGACGAAGAGAACCGAACGGCGGCGGGGAACGGCAGGACTCCCTTCAGGCCGCGGAACGTCTTGAATGGGCTCCTCGCCATAAGGCGGATTGAGCGTGGGCGGCTGCCCCGCGGCTTCGATATGGTGCAACGCCATCAAGCTCTTAGGGAAAGCAAGACCAAGCGCGATCATCAGCCGACGGCGGCGAACGTCAGGATTGGCCCGTTCCGGCCGGAATCCGAGCGGCCAGGTCGTTAAACTCTCCCCGCCGCCGGTTGCTTGATCAGAGGTAATCAAGGTCCTCCACACCAGTTCGTTGTCACGCGTCGACGAAGCGATCAACGCGCGCACAGCGAGACTGCTCTTCTCCGACCAACAGTCGTCGCGAGACTGGGGATCGACGGATATGCATTCGGCCAGCTTCCACTCGACGACCGTGTCCCGGGCCCACTCCCGCAATTCGGATTTGTTCGGTACAAGTGCAACCAGATCTGCCGGAAGGTCCGCTCTAACCTGGAACAACGTAACCGAAGTCGACGCGCGGATCGGCAATAGCCGCAAGCGGCGCGACCTGGTGCCCACCGTTCGGAACAGGACGGAAGCGTAAGTCCCACCGAACGGCTTCATACCCGTGATCACGGCATCTTTGGCGCGAAGGACGCGCGTCGCGTCAACCTCTGCCTTCGACTGCGAACGTGCGGTCCGGAGGGCATCCCTCCACTTCTTCGCGCGGCGTACCACGTTGAACGAAATGGTAGTCATCAACGACTTCAAAACTGGCGACCTTTCGTGGGGCCGAGCGACCGTGCAAACATCTGGATACAGATGGCCAGCCAGCTACTCCGGATCAAGGAGCTGATGTCCTCGGCCGGCACTTTAGGTGAGGCAAGTCGGCCGACTCCGACATCGGAAGATCAACTCGGCATCGGCGCACAGCATCCGGGCGTGGCGACGACTCAGCTCTACACACATCGATCCGACAATTTGTCTTTGTTGAGATCGCGCGGGAAATTGCTCCGTCGGGATATTACCCGCGGTTCTCGACATGCGCGCGCAACGCGTATTCGACGTTGATCAGCGACCAAATCAGCAGTCTGCGATTCTCCCGACCGTTGAGGTGATCATCGACCAGTTCCCTGATCGGCTTGGGATCGAGATAGCGATAGATCTTCGCCTGATCATCGAACAGGACGCTGCGGACGAAGTCGATGCTTTGGCCCTTGAACCAGCTTGCGTCAGGACCGGAGAAGCCTTGCTTCTCACGCTCCACGACTTCCTGGGGGATGTGCTGCTGCATCACGTTTCGCAACAGCCTCTTGCCATCACGGGCCTTCTGAAAGTACCGGGCCGTCTTCCTGCCCAGCGCGTTCTCATCCATTGCGACGACTTCATCGAGCTTGCCGAGCTTCATCCGGACCGGCAGCTTCATGGCGAAATCGACCAGATCGTTGTCGAGAAACGGGACGCGCGTTTCCAGCGAATGCGCCATCGACAGCTTGTCTTCGACCGTCAGCAAGCCGTGCAGAAACGTCTTGGCCTCCAGATAGAGCGAATGATTGACGTAGTCCTCCGGACGGGTCAGACACTCGGCGTGCTGGCTGAAGATGTCCCGGAAGATGTCGCGCGTCCAGACACCCTGCACCTCGCTCCATATTGGCGCAAACACGCGCTTCAGCACGCTGTTCGGAATCAGCCGCTGCCAGTACTGATAGTACTTGTCGATATATTCCTCGAAGCTCTGGTTCACGACCGCGCGGTAGTAACGCCAGGGATAGCCACCGAAGATCTCGTCACCGCCCGTTCCAGCAAGCACGACTTTGTTGAACTTGCTGGCGAGCTGGGCGACGTAGTAGTTCGGGTAGCTCTGTCCGACGCGCGGCTCCTCCAGATGCCAGGCCAGCTTGGGAAGCACACGCTCCATGTCGCCCGATTTCAGCACCATCTCGTAGTGCTCGGTGCGAAACAGATACGACATTCTTTCCGAGGCCGCACGCTCGTCGTATTGCAGCTCGATGCCCGACACGGAGCTCAGGTCGAAACCGCAGGTGAACGTGCGCATGTAGCTCAGCGACTGCGCCGCGATCGCTGTGATCGTGCCTGAGTCCATTCCGCCCGACAGATACGCGCCGATGTCCACGTCCGACACCAGCTGCCGCTTCACCGCCTGTTGAATCAGATGGTCGAGCTCGTCCTGATAGTCCGCCTCCGACCGGGTCGTCTCCGGCTCCTGAAAATTGTAATCCCAGTATCGCGTCAGTCGCGGCTGGGTTCCGGGCGCATCCTCAGGCGATATGCTCAGATAGCAGCCCGCCGGAAGGATGCGGACGCCCTTGAGCAAGGTTCGGTCCGTAAAGAAATTCTGGAACGTGAAGTATTCGAGCAAGCCTTCGGAATCGAGCCGCGCGTCGAAGTCTGGAGCGGCACGAAACGCCTTCGATTCCGATGCAAACAGCAACTGGTTTCCGCCGAACCAATAATACAACGGCTTGATCCCGTAGCGATCCCGCGCAAGCGTAAGCCGGCGTTCCTTGCGGTCCCACAGCGCGAAGGCGAACATGCCGTTGAAGCGCTGCAGGGCATCATGCCCCCACGCAGCGGTCGCCTGCAGCAGGACTTCGGTATCGCTGGTCGACCTGAAGACATGCCCCTGCGCTTCGAGTTCGGCGCGGAGCTCCCGATAATTGTAGATCTCGCCGTTGTACGAAATCACAAACCGGCCGTCGGCGGTTTGCATCGGCTGCGCGCCGGTCGGGCTCAGATCGATGATCGCCAGCCGGCGATGCCCGAGACCGATCGAACCGTCGATCCAATGGCCTTCGCCGTCAGGACCACGATGCGCGATCGCCTGCGTCATTGCACGCAGCGCATCCGGGGACACCGGCCGCCCATCGAAGTTAAGAATGCCTGCGACGCCGCACATGCCTAAATCCGCTCGATCCGGACCGCAGGGACTTACTCAATGCCGGCCTTGGCGCGACGCCGCTCGACGCCGGCGCGATGCTTCGCCCGCCATTCGATCAGCATCTGCAGGCCTTCGCGCAAATCGACCTCGGCGGTGAAGCCGATTTCGTCTGCTGCACGCTTGGTGGAGCCGACCCGGTTGCGCACGAACGTCGCATTGCTGCGCGGCGCATACTGGATCGGCTGGTTCGACCCGGTCAGCTGCAGCAGCATTTCCGCGAGCTCCTTGAGCGACGTGCGCTCGCCCGTTCCGACATTGTAATATCGGGCAACCGTATCGGCCGACATCGCGCAGATGTTTGCGCGCGCGCAATCAAGCACCGACACGAAGTCGAACGCTTCCGAACCATCTCCCAGGATGGTCGGCCCTTCGCCGCGATCGATCGCGTCGAGCATCTTCATGATGACCGCGATGTAGGCGCCTTGATAGTCCTGACGCGGCCCGTAGACGTTCATGTAGCGCAGGCCGACCGCGGGCAGGCCGTAGCGATGACAGAATGCCGTGGCCATCGCCTCACCGGCGATCTTGGTCGCTCCGTAGAAGTTCTTGTTGTTGAACGGATGATCCTCGGTCATCGGTTCTTCGATGGCATCACCATAGACCGATGCCGACGACGAATAGACCAGACGCTTGATCCGGTTCGCGACGCAGGCTTCGAGCACGTTGAACGTCCCGCGGATGTTGGTGTCGAAGGCCGCTCGCGGAAATTCATGACATTGCAGCAGCCACAGCGCGGCAAAGTGGAACACGCCATCCTTGCCCTTCATCGCGGCGTCGAGGATGTCGGGTTGGCAGACATCGCCGCCCGCCTCGAATATCTTGACCCGTGGGTCGCCCAGAATCCGGTCGAGATTCTCGAGAGAGCCGCGTGCGAAATTGTCATAGATCACGATCTCGCCGACGTCGTGCTTCGCGAGCTGCTCGACTGCATGCGAACCGATCAATCCGGCTCCGCCGATGACGAGGAACTTCTTGCCGTTGACTTCCAAGGCTGGCCTCTTGGACTGGAGTTTTACGCTTCACCGCGAGCGGACAACGTCGAGCTCGCGGCAAGGTTAAGATGACTGTCGGACGCGGGGTGACCGCCATGATGCCAACAGGTGCGCCACCCGCCGGCTATGATCTCAGCCTGCTGCATGCAGTGGGGCCTGGGCCCGCAGCAGTTCCGCGATCTCGAATGCTGCCCGTCCCTGCCCGTAGTCGGTGATGTCATTCCGCGCCAGATGCGCCGGTCCTTTCCAGAGCCGGTTCCAGCCGTTTTCGACCGTCTCCGTCCACTCGGTTTCGTCACGCAGCGTCACGCACGGCACGCGATGAAAATAGGCTTCCTTTTGCAGCCCGCCGGAGTCCGTATAGACGTCGGTGGCGTGGTGCAGCAGCTTCGCCATGTCGAGATAGCCGACCGGGTCGATGATGCGCAGCCCGTCGAGGCTCACACCCAGCCGCGAGGCGGCGCCGCGGGTGCGCGGATGCAACGGCAGCACCACGGTACGCCCGCGCGACTGCTCCAGCAGGAATTCAACAACCTCGCGGAGCCGCTCCGGATCGTCGGTATTCTCCGCGCGGTGCACGGTTGCGAGCGCGTACTGCTTGGGCTGCAGCTGCAACTCGGTCAGGATCGTGGAGCCGGCCTCGGCCTTCTCCAGCGCAAACAGGGTAGCGTCGTACATCACGTCGCCGACGTGATGTACGCCCCTGACCACGCCCTCCGCCGCAAGGTTCGCAATCGCCGTCGCCGTCGGGCAGAGCTGCAGCGTCGAGAGATGGTCCGTCACGATCCGGTTCAGCTCTTCCGGCATCCGCCGGTTGAAGGAACGCAGCCCGGCTTCGACATGGGCAACCGGAATGTGGATCTTGGCCGCGGCCAGCGAACCGGCCAGTGTCGAATTGGTGTCGCCATACACAACGACCCAATCCGGCTTTTCGGCAAGCAGGATCGGCTCGATCTCCATCAGCATCCGCCCGGTCATGTCGCCATGACCGCCGCCATTGATGTCCAGATGATGCTTCGGCTTCGGGATCGCCAGTTCCTCGAAGAACAGATCGGACATGTTGGCATCGAAATGCTGCCCGGTGTGAATCATCACCTCCGCCAAGCCATCCGTTTCGCGGATCGCCCGGCTGACCGCTGCGGCCTTGATGAACTGCGGTCGCGCGCCTACCACAGTGAGGATCTTGATGGACATCAGGAATACTTCGCGACGTCGGGCACGTGGGTCACGTGATTGCGCATGCAGCCGAGGATGCGGCCTCGGTTTTCCTGCGTCCAGGCGATGGTCCGCCTGAGGCCATCCTCATGCGCGACGCTGGCAACGAAGCCGAGCTTCTCGCGCGCCTTCGCCGGATCGCCGAAACGTTGGCCCGACCGGTCCCAGTCGCGTGCCGGCGTGAGCGCGATCGGGGTCTTGTTGCCGGTGATCGAATTCACCCGCTTCGCCAGTTCAAGAATGCTGGTCTCGACGCCCGAGGCGAGATTGTAGATCTCGCCGGGATCACCCGAGAGGGCGCAAGCCATCAAGCCGCGCGCCATGTCTTCGACGAAGATGAAGTCGCGCGAGGCGATCCCGCCATTCTCGACCGGAAGCGCTTCATCGTGCAGCGCCTTCCAGATGAAGGTCGGGGTGACGTTCCGCCAAACGGTGTGAACGGTGCCGCGCCAGCGCCCCGCACCCAGAATTTCGCCCGGCCCGTACACGTTCTGGAACCGCGCCTTCACGAACGGCAGCTTGTAGCGGGTGAAATAGTAGTTGCCGTACATCTCCCCGATCAGCTTGGAGATCGAATAGGGGCTGTCGTGATACAGCGAGACCGGAGCGTCCTCCTTGGTCGCCGAAGCGCCGTCGAAGGTCTTCTCGGCTACCGCACAGCCGGCCGCGGCATACACCACCTTCTGCAGCGAGCGGATGCCCTTGAGCCGTTCGAACAGCTTCAGGCTGGTCAGCGTATTGTTGTCGTGATCCGCCATTGGATCGGCGATCGACGACTGGTTGCCGTGGAAGCACGCAAGATGGAAGGCAAAGTCGAGATCGTCAGGCAGTGCGGCGAGCACGGCATCATCGGTGATCGGACGCGAGACGAACTGGATCCGCGGATCAGGCGGCACGTTCGAGGCGTCCGCCGACAGCAGGTTGTCGACGACGATGACCTTGCCCGGCGCTTGCTCGAGCAACAGCCGCACGAGATTTGAGCCGACGAATCCGGCTCCGCCGACGACGAGAATGGTCGATCCGTTAAAAGACTTCATGATCAGCTCTTGGGTGCCGCCAGGTGACTGTAAACGTCGCTCACGCCATGGGCGTCGTACCACGCAAGCAGACGTCGAATGGTCTCATCGAACGGCACCTTGGCCTGCCATCCGAGGCGCTCGCGGGTCCGGCTCGGGTCCGGAACGACCGACGGCACGTCGTCGTCGCCCACCGGCACGACCTTCACGTCAGGATCGGCCGGCAGCCCAAGGTGGGCACGCACGAGATCGTAGATTTCCTTGATCGAGTGGCCGATCCCGCTCGAGACGTTGAAGACGCCGGTCGGCGCCTGCTCGGCCATCGCGAGGTCGACCGCAGCGAGGAAGTCGGACATATCGAGGAAGTCGCGCTGCGCATCGCTGCAGAAGCAGCCCTGCCCGGCCTTCAGGCGCTTGTAGAAGGTCGGGATCGGACCGATCGCCAGACGGGGACCGGTCACGTTCGCAAGCCGCAACGACATGTAAGGCAGGCCGCTCATCGCCAGATACTGCTCGCCGGCAACCTTCGAGATGCCGTAGCTGGTGAACGGCCGCAGCGGATGCTCGACCGGGATCGGCGTGGTTTCCGGCCGGCCATAGCACAGCACGGTCTGGAAGTGCAGGATCCGGCTCGCGCCGGCGGCACGTGCCGCATCGATCACGTTCACGGTGCCATCGACGTTGGTTGCGACGTCTTCCCGCCAGTTCGCCGGATCCTTGTAGGACGCCGCCGAATGCACGACATGCGTCGGCCGGAACTTCTCGAACGCCGAGGCGACGAGCTCCCGATCGGCGATCGAGCCCTCGATCAAGGTCAGGCCGGGAAGCGCAGGCACGACCTCGCGCTTGCCGGTGGCGAAATTGTCGATCACGAGGATCTCGTGGCCTTGCGGCAACCAGTGCTCGATCAGGTTCGAGCCGAGGCAGCCCGCGCCGCCGGTGATGATGATGCGCATGTCGCCGTTCCGATCAGGTGCGGATTTCCGCACGCGCTTCCTTCAGGTGCGTATAGCCGCCGACGACTCCTTCTTTCTCCCAGCGCTCGACCGACAGCCGGGCGATCTCATCGAGCGAGGTGAATTCGACGGCACCGAAATCCTTGAAGGTGCGTGACGGGTCGAGCAGGATCGAAGGCGCATCGTCCGGGCCGAGCGGCTTCACCTCCGGCTCCGGATAGTCATTGATCTTCATCGCCCGCACCACGGAGTCGTAGAGTTCCTTGATCGCGACATCCTTGCCCGACGAGAAGTGATAGGTGCCGCGGCCGACACCATCGGCGGCTTTGACGACGACGCGGGCAAGGTCGCCCGCATAGCAGAAGTCGCGGCGCGCCGGGGTGACGAAGCACTTCTGTCCCTTGGCCAGCCGCCCGTAGAAGATCGGCAGCGGGCCCGACACGTTTCGCGGCCCGATCACGTTGGCAAGGCGGAACGTCACCCATTCGACGCCGGAAAACTGCACGTAGTGCTCGCCGGCCGTCTTCGAGATCGCGTAGCTGGAATTGACCGGATTGATCGGGTGGTCGAGCGGGATCGGCGACTGCAGCGGCTTGGTGCCGTAGCAGAGCGCCGTCTGGAAGTAGATCAGGCGCGAAACGCCGAAGGTCTTGCAGGCCTTGGCGATGTTGGCCGTGCCGACCGCGTTCACCAGCGCATCGCTGCTCCAGTCTTCGGGATCCTTGTAGGAGGCTGCGGTATGGATGACGACCTCGGGCCGGAAGTCCGAGAACAGCTGGTCGACCACCGCGGCATTCGCGATCGTGTCCTCGACCAGGGTCAGGTTTGCATGCTTGGTCAGGTTGTCGGCCCGGCCGGTCGCATAATTGTCGATCGCAACCACCGTGTCGCCGCGCGACAGCAGCATGTCAATGACCGTCGATCCGACCTGCCCGGCACCGCCGGTTACAAAAATCTTCATAGCCACCATCCAGATTGAGAAGTTTAAGCCTTGACCATCGCACGGAACTCGGCCGCCCGGTCATGAAACCGCTGATGCCAGAGCTCCAGACTGAGGAGACCCCAGGTCTTTCGAGAGAAGCGGGATTGCCCGCCGAAGCTGGAGAGCACGACATCGCTGTTGAAGAACGGCCGATGCTTCGAGCGCTGTTCGCCAAAGATGTCGAGCACGAAGTCCTTGAGCTCGCCGTCGAACCATTCCTTCAGCGGCACCGGGAAGCCCATCTTGTCTCGCCGCTGCAGCAGCTGCTTGGGAAGCGTGTCGCGATAGGCCGTCTTCATGAGTTGCTTCATCTGCCCGCCCATGAACTTCACGTCGGCCGGCACGGTCGCGAGAAACTCTACCAGCGGATGATCGAGCAACGGCACGCGGCTCTCCAGGCCATGCGCCATGCTCATCCGGTCCTCGACGTGAAGCAGCGCCGGCAATAGGCACTTGAAGTCGAAGTGCGTCATCTTGTCGAAGTACGCTTCCTTCTTCACGTTGTCCTGGTTGTTGAAGATCGCGCGGAACGACTCGAACACAGCTTCCTTGTTCAGCGCACTCCAATCGACCTCACCGACCATGTCGGTCGAACGATCGACCAGGCGGAAGTATCTCTGATCAAGATCCTCGAACAGGCCGGCGCGCCAGAATTCCTTGATCATGGGCTTGTATTCGCGCAGCAGACCGAGATTGGGCACGATCGATTCGATCGTGACCACGTAGTGGCCGCTCTGGTAGGTGCCATCGATCGCAGCCTTGATGCACTGCTCGAAATAGGCCACCAGGTAGCGCGCATAGCCGCCGAGCAGCTCGTCGCCGCCCTGCCCGCCGAGCACGACCTTGACGTTCTTGGCCGCGAGCGCGGACACCATATATTGCGGGAACGAACCCGGACCGGCGACCGGAAAATCCAGATGGTAGATCACGTCGGCGATGCTGTTGCGGAAATCGGCGGCGGTGATGTCGACCATGTGGAGCGACATGTCAGCCAGATCGGTCACCGTCTTGGCGTAGCCGCTTTCGTCATAGCCGGGGAATTCGAGAAAGCGGCCGTGGAATGCGTCGCGGCTGCGGTGATCCAGTTTGGAGGCCATCAGCGCGACGAGGCTGGAGTCGAGACCACCCGACACGTAACCGCCGACCGGGACGTCGGAGCGCAGATGCACCTGCATCGAGTCGGACACCAGTTCGGTGAAGCGCCGCTCGAAATAGGCGGGACTGCGATCGAAATCGACATCGTACTGCACGTCCCAGTACCGGGACGTCACGATGTCGCCGCCCTCGAGCCGCAGCAGATGGCCGGGCAGCAAGGCCGATATGCCCTTGAAGAGCGTCTTCTTGCCGATCGTGTACTGGAACGTGAGATACTCGCTCAGCGCATCGGCGTCGGTCTCGATGTCGCTCAGGAACGGCAGCAGCGCCTTGGCCTCCGAGGCGAAGTAGAAGACCCCCTGCTGCACCGTGTAATAGAACGGCTTGATCCCGAAGCGGTCGCGGGCGGCAAACAGCTTCTTGTTTCGATCGTCCCAGATCGCAAAGGCGAACATTCCGCGCAGATGATCGACACAGCGCTCGCCCCATTTGGCGTAGGCGGCGAGGATCACCTCGGTGTCCGAACTGGACTTGAACGTCCAGCCGTCCGAGAGCTGTTCCCGAAGTTCGATGAAGTTGTAGATCTCACCATTGTAGGAAATCACGGTGCCGTTCGCGCCCTTCATGGGTTGGGCACCGGAGGGGGTCAAATCGATGATCGCGAGCCGGCGGTGAACCAGCCCGACGGCTCCGGCTTCATCGCTCCATAGCCCCGAACCGTCGGGCCCGCGATGAGCGATCAGGCTGCTCATCGCATTGAGCGACGCCGTGACCCGCGCAACGGGACGACCGGACAGAGATGCTAGTCCTGCAATGCCACACATGAAGTCAGAAAACCCCGATATTCAAGCTCGTCGAAGAGACCACACTATCCGCGAATTCTGCGCGCCAGCGACAGCATCTGGCGGACTAGCGCAACGACAATTGCGTGAAGAAAATTGGGCAGCAACCTGATTTCCTTCACATCCTCGATGTGATGCTGATGCGTCTTAAGAACGGCGCGGGTAAAAGATTCACGTAAGGCAAGCTCGTCTGTTATCGCACCAGGCGGCGGATCGCAATCAGGCAGTCGCCGCCCCTTCCGGATCGCAGCATCACGAACTTCCGCTAGCAGGCCTGCCACGAAATTCCTATAGCGGAACTTCGGATCGTCGACCAATGCACGGTAGCACGCCTCGATCCGCGCCTGGTTGGCGCTCTCGTCCTGCATTTGCTCGTAAACCTCATCGGCATTCGAGCAATCAGGCGCGAGCGCGATGTAGTGCTCACCCGCCTTCAGGGCACCGGCGTAGTTGCCTGGCGTCAGGATCTGACAGGACCGCGCGATCGCCGCCTCGAACAGGCGCGGCCCGGCCGCAGTATACGCCTTCTTCATATCCTGACCGGGAAAGCACGCCTGCTCCAGTTCCTCGAAGCTCGCCGCCGGATTGCGCTGAAGCTGCCTCTCGACGCGTTCCCTTATCTCCCCTCTGGGATCCAGCAGGGAGCTTCCGCTCTCGCAGCCGAGGGTAAACCTGCTATTGCCCAGAAACTGCAGCCAGGCGTCGCCGACAAGCGCGTCACGCGCCTGCGTCGAGATATCCAGTTTCAGCCTGCGATCGGCCATTTTCGACCGGAAGCGATCGCCCAGTTCGGCCTTCACCTGGCCGACTCTTCCGTAATAGGCGGGCAACGCCCGCGCCCTGTAGCCGACGTCGATCGCCCTGTCGTTGAATGGTACGGCAAAGCGCTGCATCAGATCGATGTCGACGTCGTCAACGTATCCCGTAAGCGCCTCGAGCACCCGCGCCTTCTTCTGCGCCCGAGGATAAAACTCCTCGCGGTGCTCGTAACATACGGAATAGACGAGATCGACGTTCCAGTCCGCGAGCCAGCTGTCGAGCACCTCGGCGTGGTCGTACTCGTCTTGGGGCAGCGCCACCTTGACGGCATCCGACTTCCCGACAAAGTCGTAGGCATCGAGGATTCGATCCAGCCATAGCGACTTCGGCCGCGCCCATCTCCAGCACAGGAACGTGGTGTCGAGAACGATCGCATCGAAAACCTGTTCGCGCAGACGCGCCGTCACGGGTTGGCGCGCACTGTGCAGCGTATACTCATGTTCGGGAGCATATTTGACGAGCGCGAACGCATGATTGATCGACGTGCGTCGCGCCGACGCAAGATCGTCGAGTTCGTGCAGGATGAGGATTCGCACGATTGAAAATCAGCCCCGCGCACGGCAGCGCGACGCCAGGGCTGCCCCTTTGCGGAGCCGGCTGCACTCGAAATGGTCAATCCGGCGCATGTCATCTCGCTGACCGAACATCTGCGGACGTGTCATGACCATCCTGATGTCCCGCCTCAGGCATCAATCCCGACGAGACGGCGAATTCGCGCCCCTCTCACGAATTTTTCCTTCACCCAACGTCGGAGCGGCCCGGGTGTCAGACGCGCCACGCGGATGATCCCGATCACGACAATGATCCTCGCCGTCAGGCGTACGCGGTGACGGATCCTCTGCATCAGCGCGCGGCGCCGCTCCCGGCGCCGTTCGCGTTCGAGCAACGCGACAAGTTCCCCTTCGGCATAGGGCGATTTGGCCGCAGCCATTTCGGGCCGAAACTCGCGATCAATGGCAATATCGAACTGCTTGACCATCGCCGCGAAGCTGTTGTCGGGATTGAGAGCAACTTCTTGATAGGCGCGATCGATAATCTCCTGCGCGCGCGAAGGATCGCGCAGCACCTCGACGACCTCGGCCATGTTGGAATGATCCTTTTTCAGCGGCACGTAATGCCGCCAAGGTTCAAGCCTGCCCGAATAGGTGCCTTCATACAGGATCATCAATGTTCGCAGCGCAGCCGCCTCGAAACATCGCGGCGAGATCACCGCAAGAACGACCTGACCGTCGACATCCTTGAAATAAAGGTCACGCAGCGTTTCAAAGCTCGCCGACGGGTCGCGAGCCAGGTGTTGGTCGACGTTGCGCTGAATCTGGCCGGTGAAGTCGCAAACGCTGGCACCGCTTTCGGTGCCGAGGACGGCCTTGCAGTTGGCGAGGAACGTGATCCAGTTCTCGCCGTAGATCCGGTCCTCCTCGCGCGTGGACATGTCGCAGACCAGTCCGCACTTGTCGGCATCCGCCTGAAACCGGCCGGCGATCAGCCACTTTTCCTGACCAAAGCTTCCCAGCCAGTCGGGTACCTTTCTCGCACGGTAGCCGACATCGATCGATCGGTCTTCGTAACGCGGCACGCGCCTGCCGAGCAGTTCAGTCGGAACGTAGCCGGTGAGCACGGTTTCCCGGACGACATTCGGCAGCCGGTCCTGAGGATAGTAGGCGTCCATGATCTCCTGCGGGACGACACTGAACAGGATATGGATACCGAGCTGCCGAAACGCGCCCATCGTATCGTTGATCCAGCGATACTCATCCTGAATGAAGGCGGCCTTCAGCCCCTTGAACCGGCAGATGGCGGCCCGCAGGTTCGGGCCGATATAGGTGTCCATGCAGGCGACGAGGGAGTAGTGAATAATGACACCGTCAAACCGGTCGAGCTCAAGCAGATCGGAAACATCGCCCCGCGAATTGAAGATGTGGATCGAGTGCCGGGAGAAATCCTTCAGACCCTTGACGTGGTCAATGATCGTGGACGCGCTTCCCGGCATGAAATCGCAGAGCAACAGGAACTCAAGGGGCCGCGTATTTGGCCCATCGACCGCGGTGAGCGGGGGAACTGGATGCTTGACTGGAATCATCTGTGTAAACTGATGGTTGGAAAAACGGTTTGCTTAACGTGACTCTTTGAGAAGGCACCGGCCGTCAATTTCAACGTAGGCTTCACCGGATCGCGGGCACACGAGATCGTTGCCGAGCCGCTCGCCGGCTCGGCTCATCCAGCCGATCCGTCTTGCCGGATTTCCCGCCATCAATGCAAACGCAGGGACGTCCTTCGTGATGACGGCGCCGGCCCCGATGAAGCAGTATTCGCCGAGCGAATGCCCGCAGACAATGGTTGCATTGGCGCCGATGCTGACGCCGCGCCCGATCGGCGTCTTGCGAAACTCATCCTTCCGCGACACATCGGCGCGCGGATTGTTGACATTGGTGAAGACGCAGCTCGGGCCGCAAAATACGTCGTCGGCGAGCTCGACGCCGTCATAGATCGAGACGTTGTTCTGGATCTTGCAGCCGTTTCCGATCCTGACATTGGGACCGATCATCACGTTCTGGCCGATCGAGCAATTCTCGCCGATCACCGTGCGCGACAGAATGTGACAAAAGTGCCAGACCTTGGTACCGCGTCCAAGCACGGCACCGTCGTCGACGTAGCTCGACTGATGGATCAGTGCGCCGGGGAAGCGCGGATCCTCGCGCATCTCGCTCATTTGTGCATCGCCTTCTGGGCAAAGGCGTGAACGCCATTGCTCCGAACGATCGGCGCATGGCGGAACGTGGAGACGATATCGATCGAGGGGCGCACTTCGTCCAGCCTGAATCCGCGGCCAGCAATGATCTCCTCATAGCTTCGTGTGTGGAGATCGGTGAAGCCTTCGGAGAACTCGACCTCTTCGCCATCGACGGTGATGGAGCGGAAGGTCGTCTTCGTGCCCTTCACGCTCTCCGGCAAGTCGTTGCGGTCGAGCGACAGGAACCAGCTGACGTCGGCGCGCTCGCACTCCAGCGAGCCTGCCGCCCGCTCCGCCTCGCGCAAATGCGCCTCGTTGCGGCTGGCGGGTCCGAACACGAAGCTCAACATGTCGAAGAAGTGCACCCCGATGTTGGTCGCCACGCCACCGGACCGGTCTTCAGCGCCCTTCCAGGAGGTGTGATACCAGCGCCCGCGCGAGGTGATGTAGGTGAGCTCGACCTTGTGGCGCTTCTGCGAATTGGCGAAGCGGTCGCGAAGCGCGATGATCGCCGGATGCAGGCGCAATTGCAGAATGGTGGAGATCCGCCGGCCGGTATCGCGTTCGATGGCCGCCAGCCCGTCGATGTCGCCGGGATTGAGCACCAGCGGCTTTTCGCAGATCGCGTCGACTCCGGAACGAAGCGCAAATCGGCAATGCGCATCGTGAAGGTAGTTCGGCGAGCAGATCGTCATGTAGTCCAGCTTCTTGCCGTCGCGCTGCAGCGCGCCGACGTGGCGATCGAACAACTCGAATTCGGTAAAGAACTCGGCGTCGGGAAAATGGCTGTCCATGATCCCTACGGAGTCGTTGGGATCGTAGGCCACGGCGAGCTTGCCGCCGGTATCGGCCATCGCCCGCATGTGCCGCGGCGCGATATAGCCGGCGGCACCGATCAGCGCATAGTTGGTCATGAAATCTCCCTCTTCGAACCCTTGGCTTGCTTCAGGCAAGCTACCGCACTCGGGGTGAATCGCGCGTCACACCCGAGCACAAAATTCCAATATGCCGTGCCAGCGGCAGACGCGCTCAAGCCGCGGCGATCAGATCCGCCCCGACAAGAACGCGCACCTTGCGGCCCAACAGGTTCAACAGAACAGCCACGCGATGGTGATCGCTGGCGTCTTCAACGAGTGCAAGACTATCGACGAATGCACCCTCGACGATGCGAACCGCATCGCCCGGCGAGAACGCCGGCCTGCGCGCAAGGGCGATGAATCCGGCCTCGTCCTCGCGCGACTTCAGCGCATCGATGACGGCATTTTCCACTGCCGCGGGCCGATCGCCGACGCAGACGAGATGTGAAACGCCGAGCGTTGATTGAATGGCGCGCCAGCGCTGGGCCGCGACATCGATCGCGACAAACAGATAGCGCGGGAATAGCGGCCGGGCGACGAGCTCGACCTTCCGCGCATGACTGCGGCGCCGTTGATAGCGCGGAAGATAGGTGGCGAATCCCTGCCGCACGAGGCCGGCCGCCGCTTTTGCTTCGGCATTGACCTGTGTCTGGACGACATACCAGCGGGAACCGGACTGCATCGCCATCACGCTCCCTGCGGCTGCTTCGGACGCAAACCCAACAGCTCCGGCGCGAGCACTTTGTCTGCGCCGAAATTGCTGACGGCCTGGTCGAAGACGGTTCGAGCGGCCGTCAAATGGGTCACCACAACCGCATCGAACGGCTCGTCCACCAGCGCGTAGGAGGACACCACCTTCACGCCGATGAACCTGCTCGCGGTGACATCGGGATCGACAATGGCAAGGATCGAGATCGGCCCATCGACCGCACACAGGATCGCGATCTCGCAAAGATCCGACTGTCCGGCGAGCACGACGCGCCGGAAGCCAAGCGCCTGCGCGCGTTCAAACAACAGGCTGTATTCCTCCTTCGCCTTGCGGAACAGCGAAAAGGAGTCCGTGAGGAACTGGACGGTCAGTCGCGATTTCTCGGAGAAGCCCTGCGGGGTGAGGTAATAGGCATAGCGCCGCGCCGGCGCCGAGCCGACCTTGACGAAGCCCTTCTTGATCGCCCGCTTCAGGTAGGCATTGACCAGACCGAGCGCGACGCCCAGCTCGGCCGCGATGTGCCGCTGCGATTGCGCACCATCCGCCTCAAGCGAGGTGAGCAGGCCGAGCACCAGCCGGTCGCTGTCATTCTCATCCGTCGGTAGAATGCCCGCCATCACGCCTGTCCCCAATGGAGCAGGCTGATACCGCGTTCACTCGATGAACGTCAAGCGAAATCGTTCACGACATGAACGCCATAACCAATTGATTACAAAGGGATTTGCATCTGACCTATGTGACGCGATGGTCACACCTCAAGCCTTATCGGGCACGTCGGCCAGATATTGCGCCGCGAGCGTTGAATAGCTGTAGCGCCGTGCCGCGGCCACGCGGTCGGCCCGCGGACGTGCCGGGCCTTCCAACGCGGCGCGCAGAGTTGCGGCAAGCGCGTCGGGATCATCGGGCGCGCATCGCGCGGTCACCAGATCCTCGAGCCCGGCCAGCGCTCGCTCCTCGCAGGCAATGACGCTGCGCGGCGCGAACAGGCAGTAGTCGAACAGCTTGTTGGGGCTGATGCCGTGGCGATAGAGCGCGTTGTTGTGGAAGGCGACCACCGCGCAGTCGGAAGCGTTCAGCATACCGTGCACGACCGCCCGATCGACCTCGTCGTGAAATTCCACGTTGGCAAGCGCGGCCGCCCGCTGCTTCAGCGCCTGCTTCGAGGTACCCGAACCGATCATCACGAAATGGATCTCGGGGTTTGCTTTGCCGAGGATCACGGCCGCGTCCAGAATGGCCTCCACGGCGTTCGGCGGCCCCATGCCGCCGGCGTAAAGCACGACGCGCCTGCCCTGCTGCTTCAGCAGATTGATGCGCTCGACCAGCGGATGACTGAGCGTCTCGATCGTCAGCGCGCTCTGGATTTCGCCGTCGGACACGCCATTCGGGATCCACAGGAACTTGCCGGCGGGCAAGCCACGCGCCCGCATATGGGCTTCCGCTCCGGCCAGCAGGCAGATCACGCGATCCGCCGTGCGATAGGCGGCGCGCTCCTTCCAGCCGAGCACCTTCATCAGCGGATGCCATGCCGGCGTCATGCCGAGCGCGATGATGCTTTCCGGCCAGAGGTCGCGGACCTCCAGCCAGAGCCGCGTCCCGAATTGCCGTGCGACCTGATCCGCCGCTGAGACGAAGAACAGATGCGGGCTCGACGCAATCACCAGGTCCGGCTTGCCGCACTGCGCCGCGATTGCAGATGCCGCCGAGCGGAAGGCCGGCGCAAAGCTCAAATTGTTGCGCAGCCGCCCCAGGCTGCCATGGCCATAGCGCGGCGTGTCGAGAAACCAGAAATCAACGTCGTTGATCCGCTGCGGCCCCGGAACCCGCGGCTGCCTGTGCAGGTGATGGAAGGCGGCACTGACGATCACCACCCGGTGCCCCATCTTGCCCCAGGCGTCCGCCAGCCAGAACGGACGATAGTGGCGCCCGAGGCCAGGACCTCCGGCAAAGGGATGCAGCAGCCAGATGTTCATGCCGCTGCCCCGGGCGAACCAAGTCGCCGGTAGAGCTCGGTGAGTTCCACCGCGTCGTGCTGCCAGTTGAAATTGCTGGTCACCGCGGCCCGTCCCGCCAGCCCCAATCCGATCGCGAACTGCGGATCGTCCGCAAGCCTGGACAGGCAGTCCAGAAGACCGGCACGGTCATCGAGCGACACGACGAATCCGCACCCCGCCGCCTCGACGATCTCCTTGGATTTCGGCAGATCACTTGAAATGACTGGTAGGCCGGCAGCCATATATTCAAACAGCTTGGTTGGAAGTGAGAGCAAATAATTCGGTTCAGGCAATAGCAGGTTGAGGCCGATGAGACTCTCGTTCAGCAGCGCCGCGATCTCACCACGTCCCAGCCTGCCTCTGTATGACACGTCGGCAGTTGATTTCTCAAGCCAGGCTTGTTCCTCGCGACCGATGGTTCCGGCCAGCACCAGCGGCAGACGCACCGCGGCACATGCCTCAACCATTTCGACCAGCCCGCGATCGAAGCTGGTGCGGCCGACATAGACCGCCTGACGCAGCCGTTGTGTCGTCGGCCCAGGCTCGATGAATTCGTCCAGCCGCACGGTATTGCGCACCAGCGTGACGGCGGCACCATAGCCGCGGAAGCGATCGGCAATGGCCGGCGTCGCCGCGACGATCGCATCGAAGCGTCCGGCAGCGTACCGTTCCGCTAATTCCATTCCGCGCGACACGAAAGGCCGCATCCAAGGCCAGATCCACCGCTTGGAATGAATGTCCGCGGGCACATCCTCGTGGACGTCGTAGACCACCTTGCAATTCCGGCTCTTGAGCCGCAGCGCGAACGGGATCAGCTCCGGATCATGGAACTGGACGACGTCCGCGCTGGCCGCCCGCGCGAGGGCGACGGCAGCTCGGCCCGTGACCCACGGGCGCTTCCAGCGCGCAACCGGCGGCATCTCGATCAATCTGAAATGGATGCGGCCCGCATCGCTCGGGCGAGGTGACAGTGCCACGACGGTCACGTCGTGACCGGCCTCGGAGAGGCTGCGCGCTTCCTTCTCAACGATTCGAATGTCATCGGCCGAATGGACACTCGACAACATGCAGATCTTCATGGAGCTTCGACCCGGAAGCGTTCACCCCAAAGCGCGACGCAATAAAGCCGCCAGCGCATTCCGAGGTCGAGCCGGTGGAATTTCCGCTCCACGGCGGCCATGTCGACGTAGCGGGCAAGCAGGGCGCTGCCGACAACCTTTTCATACATCGCCGGCGAGTGTCGGCTGAGCCAGAGCCGGTCGGGTGCTGCGAAGCCGATCTTGTCCTTGCGCCAGGAGATGCTGGGTGGAAGAGCGTCCTGCATCGCCGCCCGGAGCGGCCATTTCGTCCACCCCTTGTTCAACTTGATGCGCGTCGGCAGGCTCAGCGCAAACTCGACAAAGCGGTAATCGAGGAACGGCAACCGGGTCTCGATACCAAACCGCATCGAGTTCTTGTCCTCGAAGCGCAGCAGCATCGGCAGGTTGGTTTCAGTGATCTCCAGCACCTGCATCTGCTGCGCGTCCCTCGTCTCGCGCGCAAAGCGGCGAAGACACTCCGGCAGATCCGGACTCTTCAGGAAGGCGTATTGCCAGCGGTAGTATGCGGTCCGCAGCGCTGCCGAGCTGGCGCCAAACAGGTACATCAGCAACCGTTGAGCCGAAACGCCGGCCCGCGTCGCCGCGCGGAAGGCGGACAGGAATCCCCCGACGCCGGAGCGGGCCAGCTGGTCGCGCAGCCAGGCCGCATAATAGCGGTGATAGCCTAGCAGCGTCTCGTCACCGCCCTGACCGTCGAGCAGCACGATCACGCCGTTGGCGCGCGCGGTCTTCATCACCTCGTACTGCATCATGATCGAGGGGCCGCCGAACGGCTCTTCCTGCACCTCGAGCAGGGCCTCCGCAGTCGACGCGAAATCCTGATAGCTCGGCTTGGTACGCAACCAGTTCAGTTCGGCCTTTGCGACGACGTCGGCGGCGTATGCCTCCTCGTTGTTCTCCGCCTGCTCGCTGATCGCCGTGATGGCAAAGAAGCGATGGTTGGAGGACAAAGCGTAGCGCCGGGCCGCCAGCGTCGCGACGCTCGAACTGTCCAATCCGCCCGACAGGCAGGTTCCGACGCGAACGTCCGAGCGCAAACGCAGACGCGTCGCGTCATCGAGCAGTTCCGCCAGTGAGCTGGCGGCTTCCTGCTCGCTGGCCACGGCCGCACGCGGCGCCAGCGAATAATAGCGCTCGATCTTGATCCGGCCCGTTGCCAGATCGACGCGCATCTTATGTCCAGGGGCCAGCTTCTCGATACCCTTGAAGAAGGTCCGATCGGTATGGTCGCTGAGGCCGCAGACGAGAAAGTCCCTGACAAGCTCGTCGTCGGCGACGGCGCGCCCGATCAACGGAAGCAACTGGCGAATCTCTGAACCGAAGGCGAACTGGCTCGCCGTGTCGACAAAGTAGAATGGCTTCACACCGAAGCGATCACGCGCGCAGAACAGCGTATTGTCACGCTCGTCATGAATCGCAAACGACCACATGCCGTTGAAGTGCTCGAGGCAGCTTTCGCCCCAATGGACATAGGCCGTGAGCAAGACCTCGGTATCCGACGCCGTGTGGAAGACATGGCCGAGCGCTTCAAGTTCCGCGCGCAGCTCGAGATAATTATAGATCTCACCATTGTAGGTGATCCAGATCGGCAGCAGCCTGTCACGCATCGGCTGCGCGCCGTCGTCGGTCAAATCGATGATAGCCAGTCGCCGGTGCCCCAACCCGACCTTGCCATTGACCCTGACCCCGCGCCCGTCCGGCCCGCGGTGAGCGACCAGATCGGTCAGTCGATCGACTTGATCAGCATCAACGAGTCCGTTCTTGGCGACTAGGCCGAATATGCCGCACACGTGGGACTCACCTGCATGGTCTGGGTTTCGTGGACAATTCGACAGGACGCGCATTCCGGCCGCTGCGGCACGAAATTCGGCCCAGCGCCTGCGCTCTCCTCTACCCTGTTCACGCGATGAACGTCAACCTCAGGGGTCAACGCGCGCCCGCGCGATCTGCTGCTCGACTATCTTTCGATCAGCGCGCCGACATCCTGACCGGCAGCCTGTCGCATGGTGGCCGCAAAACTCGCCGCGAATGCGCGGACGCGCTCGTCCTGATGCGCAACGACGTTCCGTACGATGAGCCCGCGCGCCTGCTGCGAAGCCTCCGCAAGCTGGTCGGCCAGCGCATTCGGATCATCGACGCCGAAATAGCGGGCGGCACCTGAGGTCTGCTCGCGGTGCACGTCGATGTCGGACAGCATCATCGGAACGCCGAATGACTTCGCCTCTTCCACCGTCGTGCTCCATCCCTCGAAGCGCGATGGGTTGAGCAGTGCGGTTGAGGCTCGCAGCAGCGCGTAGACATGGGGCAACGGGATCACACCGAGGTGACGGAAGTTCGCTTCGAGGCCGCGGCGTTTGATCTCGGAGTTGACCAGATCGTAATAGCCGGGCTCGCGTCGGTCCTCCGTGCTGCCGGATGCGCAGACAACCACGTCGACCCCACGACGCTTCAGGATCGTCAAGGTATCGAGCACCAGCTGATGGTTCTTGTGGCGATAGAACTGATTGGGCAGATAGAAATAGTTTTGCGGCAGGTTATAGGTCGCGATGACGTCCGACGGGTCCGTGTTCAGGAACGCAGCTGGCGGCTGGGTCGCGAAGCGAACGACGCTGACGCGACTCTTGGCATGCGGGTAGTAGGCCCTGAAATCGCGGAACGCACTCTCGCTGCTCAGCATGATGGTCCGCCCGGACGCAATCTGCACGCGAAAGCCGATCTCGCGGCGCCAGCGTGCCGTCGTTGGAAACAGCTGAGGCAGCGACCGGTGTTGCAGATCCGGGATCCACGCCACCGCCGGAATCGGCAGCCGCCAGCCGAAGAAGCGCGCGGCTTCAACGACGACGTCGACGCGCGCGGAGCGAAACGCCGCCGCGGCTCCACTGTCCAACCCGATCCCGAGCGCGGCAGCCAGACCCGGTTGTCCGTCGAACGCTTCAGACCTGATGACCTCGACGCCGGGTATCGCGGCAAGCTCCGCGAGTTCATTCTCATCAGCCGCCGTCCCCGCAAACACGACCGGCGTGAATTCGCCGGGCAAAAATCGGTCGAGCGCCTCGAACAGGTTGCGTTGATAATTGTAGCCGCCGGCCCAGAGCCGTCGCGAAATGTGACCAAACGCGAACCGCAATGGACGCGGCGTCACGAAGCGTGTCCCTTGAACCAGGTCACATAGTCGGCAAGGCCCCGGTCGAGCGGAATGCGCCAATCGAACCCGATTCCGCGCAGCGTCGCATCGTCGGCCAGCAAGCTGACGGGATCACCGGGCCGGCTGATGCCGGAGTGCCGTACAACCGTGTTGCCGCCCCACTGTTTGATGAGGTGCGCGGCGATATCGGCAACGCTCGTGCCGCGGCCTGAGCCGCCATTGATGACCCGGAAGTTCTGCTGCGACGATGGTTCAGCGACTTTGGCAAGCAGCCTTGCGACATCGCGAACGTCGGTCCAGTCGCGGATTTCTTGGCCGGTCCCGCCGAGCGTCAACACCGGTTCCTGGGCCTCCAGCCGCGAGCAGATGTCCCAGAGCAATTGCTTGCGCAGATTGGGGCCATAGACCGAGAACAGCCGCACGATCGTGCAATGCATGCCGAACGACTGCGCGTAGCTCCGGCACAGCTGCTCCATCATGAATTTGTGCTGCCCATAGGGCGACATCGGCGCTGCGACGGCAGTTTCAGCGATCGAGCCGGCATGGTCGGCGCCATAAACGGCCGCGCTCGACGCCGCGATCACCGCGCAGTCAGGGGCGGATCCGCGCAGCCATTCGAGCAGCCGCGCCGTGCTCGCGACCGTCCGCGAAAAATCCTCGAATGGCCGCTCGATCGAAACACCGACCGAGGAGCCGCCGGCCAGATGAAAGACATGCGTCGGCAGCCCGTGCGCCGCCGCAAGCGCGTTGAGATTGGCCACGTCGATCTCGCCGTTGATCCAGCTCTGCAGGCCAAGCCGGCGGGCTTCCGTCGCGTCGAGCGCGCCGTGGCCGACGCCATGCACAACATGGCCGGCACCCGCCAGCTCATGCACGAGATGGCGGCCGATGAACCCGTTCGCGCCGGTGACCCAGACGATCATCGCTCAGGCCTTGTGACAGACAAAGGAGTACAGCCGGCCCGGCCGATTGTCGAAGCGTTCGGCTATCGACAGCAGCGAGCCGAACACTCGGCGTGACGCAAACGCGGTTCGCCACAGCGGCGCCACCGGAATCTTTTGCGACAGCTTGGTCACGATCGCAGCCTTTAGGGTCTCCGGCGTATAGGGAAACAGGTTGATCGGGCTTTGCAGCGGCGCCAGCGTGTCGATCTTCGAAAATCCGGCGGTGGAAAGCGCACCGGTGTAGCGATCGAGCAGGAAAGCATGCTCGCCGCCGTAAAGGTGATGCAGCGGATGCTGCGCGAGGAACCGGGGAAGATCCGCCTCGTTGCTGATGACATGCTCGCGCGCCGCGATCAGCATGCCGCCGGGCCGCAGCACGCGAAACATCTCCCGGCACGCACCTTCGAGATCGCGCGTGTGATGCAGCACGGCGCGGGCGAACACGACATCGAACGTCGCATCCGCGAACGGCAGCCGCTCGGAGAACTCCTCGACCACCTGGATCGGCAATTGCGCCTGTTGCGCCAGCGCCCGGATCGCCGCCCCTCCCACGATCGCGCTGGGATCCGGCTCGAGCGCGGTCACCGCAAAGCCGCTGCGGGCGAGCGCGTAGCTCGCAATGCCACGGCCGGCGCCGACGTCGAGCGCGGTGCCGGACCGGCCAGCCAGCAGCGCGGCGACCGCCTGCCACTCGGAGCTCTGGAAATAGCGTTCGGCGGCGCCAGCCAGCGGATCGTCATAGAATGCATCGAGCACGAGCTGGTGCTGGTCGGGCTGATTGCGCAGCCAGACCACCGCTTCCTCCCAGGTGGTAAACTTGCGCTCACCGTTCATCGGCGCCAAGCTCCCTCACCAGCACGGCCGGATTGCCGGCCACGATCGAGAACGGCGCGACGTCCCTGGTGACGACTGCGCCGGCCGCGACGATGGCGCCCTGCCCGACCGTCACCCCGCGCAACACCATCGCCGCCGCGCCGATCCAGGCATCATCGCAGATCCTGACCGGGCTTTCGTCAAGCGAGATATCGTCCGGATGGCCGCGTGTGAAAATCTGCTGGACCTGTCGGTGCCGCTCCGCCGCCCGCAGCGGGTGGGTGAGATTGTCGAACACATTGGCCGAATGCGAGATCAGGACGCGGTTGCCGATCTCGATCGAGGCCGCCGACCAGATCCGCGTGCCCTCGCCGACATAGCACCACTCGCCGATCTTGATGTCCCCACCATGCGCGAAGGTCAGCAGCTCGCCGAGGATGCGGCTGTTGCGGCCGACAACGATCTTGTCGGCATCACCGCGGATGTTCCTGATCCTGGCAGAGCGGCCGAGCGCCGCGTCAGCCTGCAACCGGCAGGTGGCCCGACCGATCAGACGCTGGATCAGGTAATCGATATTCATGCGGTCAACTGCAGGCAGGCGACGGCGCGCGACGACGCCGCAAGGTCGTCGCCCTGGCCCTTGCCGGTATGGATGTCGAAGACGGTGGCGTCGGCGAGCGCCTCTGCGCTCTGGCGCGACCAGCCTTGCCGCGAGTAGCCGAAATAATCGACATGATGCGATGCCGCGCCGAACGCCTCGATGATCCGCTCGATCATGGCAAGATCGAACACTTGATACCAGCCAAGATTGTCGCGCTTGCCGAACGGCACGGAGATCAGGCACGTCCCTCCGGGCTTGAGAATGCGCTTGAACTCTTTCACCGCCGGAACGAAACCGTCGCGATCGGTCTCGGCGTCGCGCGGATCGCCGGTGTACAGCATCTGATTGTCGAGCCCGATATGCTCGATCGTCGAAATGCTGGCGACGGTGTCGAACACATGATCGCCGAACATCGTCTTGCGGAGATCGCCGAACACATAGGAATAGCCGTCGTGCCAATAGCAGCGCCGCTCCGGCGCCAGCGTCATGATGGTGAGATCCGCGCCACGCAGCGGCGGACGCCGCAGCAGGAAGTCGTGGTTGAACGTCGATCCCGCGTCCAGCATCTTGCCGACCTTGCTCAACCGGCCATAGACCCAGGGATATTCCACCACGCGTTCATCCATCGCGATGCCGTAGCCGGGCGGAAGCTCCTTTCCGGCCTGAAGCAGGCCGCCGTCGATGGCCGCGGTGATGGTGTCGCGCTTGACGGTCTGATAGCCCGGGCCGAACGGCCGCGGCCGCATCCTGAACAGCGGCGCGGCTAGTCCGTCCGCCATCCATTTCATCTGATAGATCAAGTCACTTGCAGACATCATTCCGGCCCAATCGCCCGCCCTCTGGCCGGCTCTGTGCCCCCGTGTAGAGCCTTTTCCGTCCCGATGGAATCGGAACGGGGCTCCAGAATCTCGTTTTTAGGCGTTTTCTTCACGCGAACCGGCCCTCACTTTGCTCGAAAACGCGCTGTTAAGGCTCAATCCGCGCGACGAGATCGATAAACTGCGCCCATTGCGAGGCCTTGCTATAGGTCTCCTGTACGCGGCTCCTGCCGGACGCGGCAATCCCGGCCCATAGCGGCCAATCCCGCAGGCTGCTTGAAATCGCAGCGGCGGCCTTTTCGGGAGCGTCGTAGGTGCGCATCGTGACGCCGTCCTGCATCGCCTCCGGATAGCTGCCCGAATCCGAAACCAGCAGCGAGCCGCAGCCCATCGCCTCGAAGCAGCGCATGTTGCCGCGATCGTTGCCGGCCATGTCGATGGCGCCGTTGAGCACGATCTTCGCTGATCCGAACAGTTCATAGAGGTCGCGGCCGAACAGCGGCGTCCGCGCGATTCGCGCGATGACGTCGGGGCGCCGGTGTTTTCCCAGCGGCAGCAATCGCCCGACCGGGCTCTCGGCGAGCCGCGTCAACCGCGAAGCATCGAGGCAGAACACGATGTTGCGATCGGCCGCCAGCGCCGCGACCTGCTCGAGCGTCCGGCCCCGCGCGCTATGATGCCGCGAGTATCCACCGACAAACGCCACGTCGATCGGCCGTTCGCCGTGACCGTACTGCGCCATGACAGGATCGATCGCAGGGAAGAACAGCTCCGCCCGGCACCCCTTGCCGCGCCAGGCTTCGAGGATCGAGGGGAAGTTTCCAAGCACCGCGCAATAGGCGCTCAGGTCGGCATTTCCCGAGGGCGCCGCGCGCCAGCACAGCGTCTTCTTCACACAGCCGGGAAGCTTGGCGACGAACGCACTGGGATAGCGCACCGGATCGAGATTGTAGAACACCTCGGTTCTGTGGTGCTCGATCTGCGCGAGCAGAATTGCCTCGAGCGTCGGCGTGCCCAGCATGCCCTGCTCGCGCGCCCACTGGCGCTGCAACACTTCGTCGTCGGCATTGGTGAAAAAGGCTTCAGCCGCGCCGTCGAGCACCGGCTTGAGAAAATGCGCTGCGCCAAAGCGGTCGTGCAGGAACACGTCGCGTCGCGCAGCAAAAGTCGATGCCTTTGCCGCGAGCTGGTTCAGCCGCGGCAGATAGGACGGATAGAGACCGCTATTCTGGAACAGACGCATCGGTTACGCGGTCCTTGCCAACATCCATTTCATGTTCAGATATGGCCAGATCCGGCCGACGGATTCCCAATCCCAGCCTTGCGACGCCGTCAAGCGGCCGACCACCTTTCGCAGCGGCGCCTCGTCGACGAACTCCGCGAACGCCGGGACCTTGCGATCGAGCAATTCCGTGGTCCAGCCCGCCAGCGGCCCGTTCAGCCATTCCGGCATCGGCGAGTTGAAGCCGACCTTGCGGCGCGCGGTGCGGATGCTTTCGGGCATCAAATTCGCCATCGCCTGCCGCGCCACCACCTTGGTCATGCCATCGGCCGATTTGCTCGCCTCCGGCAGCGCCATCGTATAGGTCACCAGCCGCCAGTCCATAAACGGCATGCGTACCTCGATCCCGTGCGCCATCGAAAGCCGGTCGAAGTTGCGCAGAATGGTCGGCAGGGTGGTCGAGTGGAACATGCGGTAGAGCCGCCGGTTGAGCGCGCCCCATGTAGTCGGCAACTCGTCATCCTCGGCAACGAGCGGCAGGGGCGCCGGCATCGCCGTCAGACCCCCGCGCAGGAAATAGTGCCCCTGGCGCTTGATCATCTGCGCGCGCAGGAAGTCGATGCCGCGCTGCGCGAGTTGCGATCGTGAGGTCAGCGCGGCCGCAGCGTTGCGGATTTTGAATGCGGCCGACTTCCCTTCCTGCAAATAGGCGCCCATCAATTCATCCGCGCCGTGGCCATCAAGCGAGACCGTGACGTTCTGGCGCCGCAGCTCGCGATAGATCAGCCAAGGCGCGCTCGGCAAACCGATATAGACGTCGTCATTGTCATCAAGGATGCGATCAAGGTCGGTAAGCGCGTCGGAGCGCCCGATTTCGAGAAAGCTCGGCGTCACATCGGCCCACGCGGCCGCTTCCTCCGCCATCGGCCGCTCGTCATTGCTGGCGCCGGGAAAGGTCGCGACAAAGGCGTGCCGCCAGGCGGTCGAGTCACGCGGTCCCATGCCGGCCTTCTCATGGCTCGCCATCGCGCAGATAACTGCGGACGAATCGAAGCCGCCGGACAGGCAGGTCCCGATCGGAACGTCGCTGCGCATGCGGAGCGCAACGGAATCTTGAAACAGCTCGCGAAAGCGCCCGACCCGTTCGGCTTCGCTGTTCGGGATCGCAGGCAGGTGGTCCACGGTCCGCCACCAGCGGCGCAGCTGCGCCCGCCCCTGGCGCAGCCACATGCAGTGACCGCCCTGCAGGCGACGCAGTTGCGAGAACAGCGTCCGCTCGCTGCCTTCGATCCCGAACGGGTCGAGCAATAGCCGTCGCGCCACGTCGATATCGAGCGACGTCTCGACCAGCCCGCTCCGCGCCAGCGCCCGCTGCTCCGATGCGAACACAAACCGCTCGGACGACAGCGCGTACAGCATCGGCTTGATGCCGAAGCGGTCGCGCGCAAGGAACAGATCATCCGTGACCGTGTCGTAGATCGCCAGCGCCCACATGCCGTTGAAGCGCAGCAGCATGTCCTCGCCCCAGGCCTGCCAGGCAGCGAGGATCACTTCGGTGTCGGACTGGCTGCGGAACACCGCGCCCTTCGCCTCGAGCTCGCGGCGCAGCTCGAGGAAGTTGTAGATCTCGCCATTGTAGACGATCACATGGCGGCCATCGCCCGATGCCATCGGCTGATAGCCGCCCTCGCCGGGATCGATGATGGCGAGCCGGCGATGGCCGAAGGCGACGTTTCGCTTGGCATTGAACCAGGTGCCTTCGCCGAACGGCCCACGATGCGCGATCAGGCTGGTGAGCCGCGAGATCTCGGCCGGCTCCACGGGATTGCCCCGAAGATTGACGATGCCTGCGATACCACACATGTCTAGGCGGCCTTGAAGGGCAAGAAGCGGGTGATGATGATGCGGAGATCCCGCCAGCACACGGCGCGATAGGGACCCAGCTGTGACACGGCAACGGCGGTGACAAAGATCACCGCCGCCGACACGCCGTAGAGCGACACCACATACCACCATGACGGCGCGTGGTCGAATGACACATGGCCAAGCTGCGAGCGCAGCGCGAGCGCTATGGCGACACCGGTACCGAGCGGGATCAGGACGAAGTGCAGCATCCGTGACCACATCCCCGAAAGCCTGAAGGTTCGCCGCAGCAGCAGCACCGTGATCCCCATCTGCGCGACCATGCCGACACAGGAGCTCCAACCGGCGGCCTGCCAGCCGAAATACGGCAATGCGATGGCGCTGGTCGCCAATGTGAAGATGCCCGTGACGAGCGAGATCAGCGCGTTGAAACTGGAACGCCCCTGCGACAGCAGATAGAACGCAAACACGTTGGCGCTCGACCCCAATATCCCGCTGATCGCGAGCACCACCAGCACCAGTTGCGCCTCGGCGGCGACCTCGGCGCCGGTCCATCGATACAGCAGCGCGCCTGCGACCGGGATCAGGCCGCCCAGCGCGCTCGCGGCCAGCACGTTGAGAATCCAGGACGAGCGCAGCAGCAGATCGACCTTGCGATCATCGTCTTCCCTTTGCAGCGTGCTGAAGAACGGGAACAGGATCTCGCCGATCTTCAAGATGCCGATATAGACCGCCTCTTCCAGCCGCTGCGCGACGCTGTAGAAGCCGACGAATTGCGGCTGCAGCAGCGCGCCGAGCAGATAGCGATCCGCCTGGCCGGCGAACAGCGCGCCGCTTTGTGCCGCGACCTGCCAGCCGCCGAGCTTGACCAGGGCACGCAGCGCGCTGCGATCGAGTGCCGGCGGCGCCAGCCAGTCGCTGATCGCATGTCGCGACCAGGCGAAGGCCATCAAGAGATTCGTCGCGAAGCCCAGGGCCTGACAGCCGAGGAAGGTCGAAGCGCGCGGCGCGTACGGGATCAACAGCAGCATCGACATCGTCGTCACCACCGTGCCGGTGATGCTGATCGCCGCGATCCGCCGGTAGTCCTGCCGCGCCGTGAACAGCGAGAGGAACACCGCGAACAGGCATTGGCACAGCCAGCCGGCGCCGGCCAGGGCGAAGGCAAGCCCGAGGTCGGCGGCGGCCGGGCCGCCGAGGTGAAATCCCAATCGCGCCAGCGGCGCACCGGCAAAGATCAGCAAGGCCGCGATCAGGCCGCCCCCGGCGATGGCGAGCGCCAAAGCGGTGGCGAAGAAGCGCCGTGCATCGTCGCGATCGGACAGTTCCAGCCGTTGTGCAAGCTCGCGCGCCGTCGAAAGACCCAGCGCATTGCTGAACATCAGCGCCGGCGCGACACAGGCGGTCACAAGGCCCGCAACACCAAACGCGGCGAGGCCGAGCCGGAAAATCACGAACGGGAGAATCGCCAGATTGAGCAGCACCGCGACCGCAAAGGCGGTCGCGTTCCATGCCGAGTTGCCGAGCAGATGGGACGGACCTCTCTTCACTGCCATGCCCGCTTTCGGTCCATCACGTCGAAACGCCTCAAGTCCCTCTTCCATAAGGGCAAAACCCATTCGGTGGGGCGACGGGCTAGCAGCCAGAAGCGTGATTGTCGAGTGTTGGCGGACACCGGACCGGCGCACAGGTGTGGGCAGGCGCGAATCGCACCTGATGCAGAACGGTCTGCGCGGAACCGTGACTGTTCGTTTCCGGGCGCCTTGTTATCCGGGTAACAGTTGGAAAGACCTGCCAAATTGTCTATGGCAGATAAGCAATAGCCCCCACAGCGGCCCGTCAAACAAGAGGTGTCTCAATGCCCTTTCCCCGCGCATCCCAAGCCCTGTCCCGTTTCACCGTGCTGGATTTGACCCGGGTCCGATCCGGGCCGACCTGTGTGCGCCAGCTCGCCGACTGGGGTGCCAATGTCATCAAGATCGATGCGCTGCTGGAGGACGGCGGCGGCGAGCAGCCGGGCGGGCCGCGCGGCGGTTCCGATTTCCAAAACCTGCATCGCAACAAGCGAGCGATGACGCTGAACCTCAAGGACCTCAAGGGGCTCGAGGTGTTCAAGCGGCTGGCCGAGCAGGCCGACGTCATCGTCGAGAATTTCCGGCCGGACGTGAAGGGCAAGCTCGGCATCGACTATGAGAGCATCCGCAAGATCAATCCGAAGATCGTCTACGGCAGCATCTCCGGCTTCGGCCAGGACGGCCCCTATCACAAGCGCCCGGGCTTCGATCAGATCGCGCAGGGCATGGGCGGCCTGATGTCGGTGACCGGCGCGCCCGGCCAAGGCCCGATGCGCGTCGGCATTCCCGTTGCCGACCTCACCGCGGGCCTGTTCTGCGCGCTCGGCATCCTCACCGCGCTGCTGGAACGTGACGTCTCCGGCGAAGGCCAGTGGGTGCAGACCTCGCTGCTGCAGGCGCAGATCTTCATGCTGGATTTCCAGGCGGCGCGCTGGCTGATGGAGAAGGAAGTCGCCAAGCAGGCCGGCAACAACCATCCGACCTCGATCCCGACCGGCGTGTTCAAGACCTCCGACGGCTACATCAACATCGCCACCACAGGGGGGCGGATCTGGGAGCGCTGCGCCCAGGCGATCGGCGCGCCCGACCTGATCACCGACCCCGACTACGCGACCGCGCCGGCGCGCTCGAAGAACCGCGACGCGCTCAATGCGCGGATCAACGCGCTGACCGAGAAGAAGTCGACCGAGACCTGGGTGCAGGAGCTCAATGCCGCCGGCGTGCCGTGCGGGCCGATCTACTCGATCGACCAGATGTTCGAGGACGCCCAGGTCAAGCATCTCGGCATGGCCCAGCACGTGCCGAACGACGAGAACCGTCACATCCAGCTGGTCAGCCAGCCGGTGACGCTGTCGCGGACGCCGAGCAAGATGGTGGCGCGTCCGCCTGAGTTTGGCGAGCAGACCGAGGAGGTGCTGGCCGAGTTCGGCTTCGGCAGCGACGAGATCGCCGAGCTGCGCCAGCGCAAGGTCGTCTAGTCTAGAGCTCGGAGCGCCAGATTCGTGTCTTCGCGTTTTCTTCACGCGAACCGGTGTCCACTTCGCTCGAAAACGCTCTGGAACCTTACGCCTTTGCCGGCCGCAGCAGACGCGCGGCGCCGGCAAAGGCCCGGTCGATCACCGGCCAGAACAGCAGCACGATCGCCAGGGTCGTGATGCTGCCGACGAGGCCGTTCGACCAGAACACCTTCATGTCGCCGCCGGAGCCGATCATCGAGAGCCGGAACGCGTCCTCGGCGCGGCTGCCGAGCACCAGCGCGAGCGTGAACGGCGCGAGCGGGATGCCGATCTTCTTGAAGACATAGCCGACGACGCCGAAACCCAGCATCAGCCAGATGTCGAACATCGCATTCTGGATCGCATAGGCGCCGATCGCGCAGGATACCACGATCATCGGCGCGACGGCCGCGAACGGCACGCGCAAGATCGAGGCGAAGATCGGCACGGTGGTCAGCACCAGCACGAGGCCGACGACATTGCCGAGATACATGGAGGCGATCAGGCCCCAGACGAAATCCTTGTGCTCGACGAACAGCAGCGGGCCTGGGTTGAGGCCCCAGACCATCAGGCCGCCGAGCAGGATTGCAGCGGTGCCGGAGCCTGGAATGCCGAGCGCGAGCATCGGCAGCAGCGCGGAGGTGCCCGAGGCGTGGGCGGCGGTCTCCGGCGCGAACACGCCTTCGATGCGGCCCTTGCCGAAGCTTTCCTGATCCTTGGAAAAGCGTTTTGCCAGATTGTAGCCCATGAACGAGGCCGCGATCGCGCCGCCCGGTGTAATGCCGAGCCAGCAACCGATCACCGACGAGCGCAGCAGCGTCACCCAGTATTTCGGCAGGTCCTTCCACACCGAAAGTACGACGCGAAGGGAAATGCCGGCGGCATGTCCGCGGAGCGCCAGGCGCTCCTCCATCGTCAGCAGGATCTCGCTGATGCCGAACAGGCCGATCACGGCGACGAGGAAGTTGATGCCGCGCAACAGCTCGGCCGAGCCGAAGGTCATGCGCAGCTGACCGGACACCGTATCCATGCCAACACCGGCGAGCAAAAGCCCAAGCGACATCGAGATGACGGTCTTGTGCTTGGCTTCGCGGCCGAGGCCGACGAACGAGCAGAAGGTCAGCAGATAGACCGCGAAGAATTCCGGCGGGCCGAACTTCAGCGCGAATGACGAGATCATCGGCGCTAGGAAGGTAATCAGCAGCACCGCGACCAGCGAACCGATGAACGACGAGGTGAACGCCGCGGTCAGCGCTTCGGCGGCCCGGCCTTGCTGCGCCATCGGATAGCCGTCGAAGGTGGTCGCGACCGACCAGGCTTCACCGGGGATGTTGAACAGGATCGAGGTGATGGCGCCGCCGAACAGCGCGCCCCAGTAGATGCAGGACAGCATCACGATCGCCGATGTCGGGTCCATCGTGAAGGTCAGCGGCAGCAGGATCGCGACTCCGTTCGGACCGCCAAGGCCGGGCAGCACGCCGACGAAGATGCCGAGCACGAGGCCGACCATCATCAACAGCAGCGTCTTCCACGTCAAAAGGACGGCGAAACCGTGCAGCAGGAGTCCGAAAGCTTCCATGTCCCGAGATCCTGTCGATCGCTCAGTGGCCGAAGGCCGCTTCGAGCGGCCCCTTCGGCATGATGACGTCGAATGCGATGTCGAAGGTCACGAACATCGCGGCGGTGAAGATGAAGGCGGTCAGCAGCGACTTCCACAGCGCGATCTTGCCGACCAGGCGCATGAAGCCCGCGATCAGGAGAAAGCTCGCGACATAGAGGCCGAGATATTGGGTCGCGATGCAAAACAGGAATGTCGGCACGAACACCGCCATCACCCGGCGGAGCTGGGCGCGGGTGACGAAGGTCTCGGCGGCTTCCCGGCGCGAGAGAAAGGCAGTACCCAGACCATAGAGGCTGGCGGCGCCGAGGATCACCGAGAGATAGAACGGAAAATAGCCCGGCTGCGGGCCGGTCGAGTCCCACGAGGCGCCGGTGCGCCAATTGTCCCAGCCGAGCACCAATGCCAGCGCAAGCAACAGCAGCGAGACGACGACGTCGACGACGCCGGTGGAGACGACGGCAGGGGAATTCTCTTCAGGCGCGGTCGGATCGTCGACGACGATCTCAAGTTCGGTGTTGGACATGGACTGGACGGTCTGGATTGCGAGGGCAACGATGGGGATAGCGCGCAGATGCAACCACCGTCAATGCAGCCTTCAGCTAACTGGATCGTTCGGGAAACGCGCTCGCAAGTGCAGCACGATTCGCGCCGAGCACACCGCGCTCGGTGATCAATCCCGACACCAGCCGCGCCGGCGTCACATCGAAGCCGAAATTGGCGACGCCAGAGCCGTCCGGCACCACGCGCACGGTCTCGATCCGTCCATCCGCCGTCCGCCCGGTAAGGTGCGTCACCTCGCTGGCCGCACGCTGCTCGATTGGAATCTGCCTGATGCCGTCATCGATACTAAAGTCGATGGTCGGCGACGGCAGCGCGACATAGAACGGCACGCCATTGTCGTGCGCCGCGAGCGCTTTCAGATAGGTGCCGATCTTGTTGCAGACGTCGCCATTGGCGGCGACGCGGTCGGTGCCGACGATCGCGAGGTCGACCATGCGATGCTGCATCAGATGGCCGCCGGTGTTGTCGGGGATCACGGTGTGCGGCACGCCGTGGTGGCCGAGCTCCCACGCGGTGAGCGAGGCGCCCTGATTGCGCGGCCGCGTCTCGTCGACCCAGACATGGACCTGGATACCGCGATCATGCGCCTGGTAGATTGGTGACGTCGCCGTTCCCCAATCGACGGTTGCAAGCCAGCCGGCATTGCAATGCGTCAGCACGTTCACCGGCTCGCCGGGCTTCTTGGTCGCGGCGATTCTTTCGATCAGGCCGAGGCCATGGCGGCCGATCTCGCGGTTGATCTCGACATCCTCATCGGCGATTGCGCGGGCGCGGGCATAGGCCGCATCCGCCCGCGCCGACGCCGCGAGCGGGGCGAGCGCGCGCTGCATCTCGTCAACAGCCCATTTCAGATTGATCGCGGTCGGCCGGGTCGCAGCCAGCATCTTGCCGGCGCGGCCGAGCGCGGCATCGGAGGCATCGGCGCGCATCGCCAGTGCCATACCAAAGGCCGCGGTCGCGCCGATCAGCGGCGCGCCGCGGACCAGCATCGAACTGATCGCCTCGCCGGCCTCCTCCACGGTCGTGATCTTTGCGACGATGAACTCATGCGGCAGCCGGCGCTGATCGATCGCACCGACGGACCAGCCGTCGGGCTCGAGCCAGATGCTGCGGAAATGGCGCCCGTCAACTTTCATGCGCGCAATACCCTTCCGGCGACGGCATCGAGTTTGGCAAGCAATTGCGGATCGCGGGCCGCAGGCGCCGTGATCAGCGCGGTGTCCAGCGCGCGATCCGAGCCGATTGGACAGGGCTCATGCTCGCGCGGGAAATCCCGCGCCAGCCGCGCCACCAGCGCCTTGGCCTTCTCGGCGTTCGAATTCAGCACGCGGATGATGTCCTGCACGGTCACCGCATCATGCGCCGGATGCCAGCAGTCGAAATCGGTGACCATCGCCACGCTGACGTAGCAGATCTCGGCCTCGCGGGCGAGCTTGGCTTCCGGCATGTTGGTCATGCCGATTACCGAATAGCCCTGCGCCTTGTAGGTCAGGCTTTCGGCAAGCGAGGAGAATTGCGGCCCTTCCATGCACAGATACGTGCCGCCGCGCGCAAAGCCGATACGCTCGGCCTCGGCGGCAGCCGCGAGATGTTTCGCCAGCAACGGCGACACCGGATGCGCCATCGAGACATGCGCGACGCAGCCCCTGCCGAAGAACGAGCTCTCGCGCTTGTGGGTGCGATCGACGAACTGGTCGACCAGCACGAAAGTGCCGGGCGGCAGCTCTTCCTTGAACGAGCCGCAGGCGGACAGCGCGATGAGATCGGTGACCCCCGCCCGCTTCAGCACGTCGATATTGGCGCGATAATTGATGTCGGACGGCGACAGCGCATGTCCCGGGCCATGCCGCGGCAGGAACACAATCGGCAATCCGGCGATCTCGCCACGGCGCAGCGACGCCGAAGGTTCGCCCCACGGGCTCGCGATCGCCTCGTCGCGGACATTTTCCAGGCCCGGCAAATCGTAGATGCCGGATCCGCCGATGATTCCGAGAACGGCTTTGGTCATGATCGCTCCTCACGTTCCGGCAACGGCGCCATATCGCGTCGCAATATCGATGGCGCCGCCGCGCGATGCAAGGCGATTTCGGACCGAAGGTAAAGCAAGCGCCGGTTGGTCCGGACCATGTGTCGTCAGCCATTTGATTGTGCCTCCGCCATTCCGGGGCACGCGAAGCGTGAACCCGGAATCTCGAGATTCCCCGATGCGCAATTGCGCATCTGAGGTTCGATGCTTCGCATCACCCCGGAATGACGGAAGGTTCGTGGCCGCAACCTTATTTCGCGACAAAACCCGCTGCGTTCATCAGCGCGGCATTCTGCTTGTCGTCATCCTCGAGGAACTCGACCATGTCCTTGCCGGTGAGGAAGATCGGCTTCAGCGCCTGCTTCTCCATGTAGTCTTTGTATTCAGCCGTCTGCGTCACCTTCTGGAACAGGTCGACATAGAACGCCTGCTGCTCCTGCGTGACCTTGCCCGGCAGGAACATCGCGCGCAGCATCAGATATTGCACGTCGAGCCCCTCTTCCTTGCAGGTCGGGATATCGTTCCAGGATTGCGTGTCGGTGACCTTGGTCCTGTAGGAAATCCGCTCCTTGTCGAACACGCAGAGCGCGCGGACCTGGCCGGCGCGCCAGACTTCGAGGTTCTCGCTAGGATTGTTGACGTTGGACTCGGTGTGGCCGCCGACCAGCTGGGTCGCTGCCTCGCCGCCTGACTTGTACGGCAGGTAGGAGAATTTCGCGCCGGTCTTCTGCTCCATGAACACGGTCAGCACGTGGTCCTCGCGCTTGGAGCCGGTACCGCCCATCTTGAACGGCGCGCTCGCCGCCTTGGCGGCATCGATGAACTCCTTCACGGTCTTCGGACCCGCGGTGTTATCCCACAGCACGAACTGGTCGAGCGCGATCACCGACACCGGCGTCAGATCGCGCCAGTTGAACGGAATCTTGGCCGACAGCGGCAGCATGTAGATCAGCGAATAGGCGATCAGCACCTTGTTGGGATCGCCCTCGCTGGACTTCATGTACATCAGCGCTTCCGCGCCCGACGCGCCGCCCTTCAGCGACACCACCATCGGCTGCTTCATCAGATTGTTCTTCTGGATCGCCGCCTGCATCATCCGCGCCATCTGGTCGGAGGCGCCACCGGCGCCGGCCGCCACCACGATCTCGACCGGCTTGCTCGGCTCCCAGCCGGCAAACGCCGGCGTGCTCAGCAAGAGGGCCGCGATTGCAGCCGTGGCTTTTACAATCTGTCCCACGTGTTTCTTCCCTATCTATCTGTTCGGCTTTGCAAAACCTGCGAAGCGGAAGCTCGCATCATTGTGCCGAGAATGAGGCTGAGTTCAAGCCGCCGAACTGCCGCACGGCGTATGACTTTGGAATGAGGTGGGGGTGTCGTCGAGAGAGGCAGCGATGGAGATGGTTCTCAATTCCGCAGCACGTCATCGGTGTCATCACCCGCGCATGCGGGTGATCCAGTATTCCAGAGGCAGTAGTGCTTGAGCCGAGAGGCCGGAGCGTACTGGATCGCCCGGTCGAGCCGGGCGATGACAGATGTGGATGTGGACGCAGCGCAGCCGCTACTACTTGCCCTTGAAGTTCGGCGCGCGCTTGTTGAGGAAGGCGTCCATGCCCTCGCGGAAATCCTCGCTCATATAGGCGCGCAGGATCAGGTCTTCGCCTTCCTCGCGCGACAGCGTGCGGCGGATGCGGCGCACTGCTTCCTTGGTCACCTCCAGCGTGATCGGCGCATGGCCGGCGACGAGCTTCGCAGTCTCGTCGGCGCGGCGCTGCAAGGTCTCGACATCGGGGACGACCTCGTTCAACAGCCCGAGCGCCAACGCTTCCGGCGCCTCGACCAGCCGCGCCTTGAAGATCAGGTCCTTGGTCCGGGCCGGGCCGATCAGCGACACCAGCCGCGAGATGTTGGACATCGACAGGCAGTTGCCGAGCGTGCGCGCGATTGGGAAGCCGATCCGCGTCGCCTCGGTGCCGATGCGGATGTCGCAGCAGGCGGCGATGCCGGCGCCGCCGCCGGTGCAGGCGCCGGCGATTGCCGCGATCACGGGCACGCGGCACTGTTCGAGCGTTCCCAGCACGCGGTCGATCCGCGCCTCGTAGTCCAGCGCGTCCTGCGCGGTCTTGAACGCCCGGAACTGGGAGATGTCGGTACCCGAGGCGAACGCCTTGTCGCCGGCACCGGTCATGATCAACGCCTTGATGGTGTGATCCTGATTGATGCTCTCGCAGATCGAGGCCATCTGCTCGTACATCGCAAAGGTCAGCGCGTTGCGGGCCTGCGGCCGGTTGAACGTGATGCGCGCGATTCCGTCCTCGACGGAGTAGACCAGGTCTTCGGTCGATGCCACGGGCGCGTTCATGTCTCGCTCCTTCTGTTCGTTACGATTTGATGTTCAAGCAACGGCTTTCGATGCCGGCGCGGCGTCGCGGCCCTTCAGGACCTCCATCGCCGCCAGCACGCCGCCGCCGCGATGCGGCACCTTGGCCAGATCAAGCCCCATCTCGACGCCGGACAGCGTGCCCATCAGCATCAGATCGTTGAAGTGACCGATATGGCCGATCCGGAACACCTTGCCCTTGACCTTGTTGAGGCCGGTGCCGAGCGACATGTCGAAATTATCCAGCACGACCTTGCGGAAGTGGTCGGCGTCGTGGCCGTCAGGCACGCGCACCGCGGTCAGCGCCGGCGAATGCGCGCCCTGCTCCTGGCACTGCGTTTCCAGGCCCCAGACCCTGATCGCGGCGCGGGTCGCTTCGCTGTGGCGCTTGTGGCGGGCGAACACGTTCTCCAGCCCCTCCTCCTCCAGCATCTTGACGGCCTCGCGCAAGCCGAACAGCAGGTTGGTGGCGGGGGTGTACGGCCAGGTGCCGGCCTTGTTGATGTTGATGACTTCCTGCCAGTCCCAGTACGAGCGCATGCCCGGATTCGCCTTGGCCACCGCCAGCGCCTTCTCCGATACCGCGTTGAAGCCGAGGCCGGGCGGCAGCATCAGCCCCTTCTGCGAGCCGGCGATCGAGACATCGATGCCCCAGGCGTCGTGCTCATATTCCAGCGAACCCAGGCCGGAGATGGTGTCGACCATCAGGAGCGCCGGATGCTTCAGCGTGTCGAGGATCTTGCGGACGTTAAGCGGATAGGTGACGCAGGCGGTCGAGGTCTCATTGTGGACCACGCAGACCGCTTTGATCTTGTGCGCCTTGTCGGCGGCGAGCCTGGCCTCGATCTGCTCGAGGTCGGCGCCGTGGCGCCAGTCGCCCGCAATGAAGTCGACGTCGAGCTTGAACTTGTCGGCAATGCCATGCCACAGCACCGCGAACTGCCCGGTCTCGCACATCAACACCTTGTCGCCGGGCTGCAGCGTGTTGACGATCGCGGCTTCCCAGGCGCCGGTCCCGGACGAGGGATAGATGATCACCGGCTGTTTGGTGCGGAACACCCGTTGCATCGCCGAAATCACGGCAAAACCGATCTCGGCGAATTCGGCGCCGCGATGGTCCATGGTCGGCATATCCATGGCCCGCAACACCCGGTCCGGCACGTTGGTCGGTCCCGGAATCTGCAGAAAATGCCTTCCAGTATGCACGGTCATGAGCGTCTTTCCCGGTCTTGCCTTGGTCTTGGTAAGCCGCTCGCATATCACTATTCGCACGCTTTGTCCTAGGCCCGGCGGGAGGCCGTCATGCATATCTGGCAGCGCTCCACCCGGGCCGGCAGCCCCTCATTCGGCCGCCACAACCTTGCCCGGCACCACCAGTTCGCCGGTCTCCTCGAATGGCCGCTCGGGGTGCATCAGGAACGCCGAGAAGCCGCCAAGCAGCAACAGGCCCATCGACATCAGGAACGGCAGGTACCAGTTGCCGGTGGCGTCGATCACGAAGCCGGCAACCAGCGGCGAGACGATGGCCGCGAAGGCCGAGCCGGTGTTCATGAGCCCCGCGGCGGTGCCGGAATATTTCGGTGCGATGTCCATTGGGATCGACCACATCGGGCCGATCACGAGCTCGGCGCAGAAGAAGCCGGCCGACAGGCAGAGCGCGACCACCGTGATGTCGTGAACGAACAGGATCGGCATCAGCGACAGCAGCGCGCCGGCGAATCCCACGATGGTCACGCTGAGCCGCGCCAGCCGCACATTGCCTGATCGTTCGAGGATGCGGTCGGAGATGACGCCGCCGATGCTGTCGCCGATCACCCCGGCGAAGAACACGCCGGATGCGAACAGCGCCGAGTTCTTCAGATCGAGGCTGTAGTTGTTCTTGAAGAACAGCGGCAGCCAGTTGAGGTAGAGCCACAGGCACCAGCCGTAGCAGAAATAAGTCAAGGTCACCGGCCACATCCGCTGCAGCAGCGGTCCCCACGGCACTTTCGGCCGCTCTCCTTTTGGCCGCGGCGGCAATGCCGCGAGCTCGGCTGCGGTGATCGCGCCATGCTCCCGCGGCTCGTTGCGGAAGTACCAGACCCACACGATGCCCCAGATCAGACTGACGATGCCGAGCGCGACGAACGCGCCGCGCCAGGTCAGCCAGAGGATCAGGAGCGCGACCACCGGCGGGGTGATGGCATTGCCGAGCCGCGCGAACGAATGCGTCAGCCCTTGCGCGAAGCCGCGCCGGTTGGCCGGCGTCCAGTACTGCATGGCGCGCGTCGCGGTCGGGAACGTCGCGCCTTCGCCGAACCCGAGCGCAAAGCGCGCAACGAACAGCGCCGCAAGACCATGGACGAAGCCGGTCATGATAGTTGCGGCCGCCCAGATCATGCCGCACCAGAACAGGGTCTGGCGCGGCCCGAAACGATCGCCCACCCAGCCGCCGATCACCTGGAACAGCAGATACGGGTAGGCGAAGGCCGAGAACACCAGGCCGAGTTGGGTGTTGGAGAGACCCAGCTCCTTCTGGATGTCGCCGGCCGCGGTGCCGATATTCACCCGGTCCACATAGGTGATGAAATACATCACGCAGAGCATGGCCAACACGACATGGGTGGCCTTGAACCGAAGCTTCATATCCCCTCCCCTCCGCGACTTCTTTGACCTTGTCGACGCTGGCTGTCCAAGCATGATCCGGAAAAGTGCGAAGCGGTTTTCCGAAGAGATCATGCTCAAGCAAGAGCTAGGTGCCGACCACCTTCAGATGCGACGCGTTGCGCTGATCGCGCTGCTCGAGAATCTTCATCGCGGCCTCAACGCCGCCCGCGCGGTGCGGGACGCCGGCGATCGACAATCCCATCTCGACCCCGGTGAGCGCGCCAAGCAAGGTCAGCTCGTTGCACTCGCCGAGGTGACCGATGCGGAACACCTTGCCGGCGACCTTCGACAGGCCGGCACCGAGCGACATGTTGAAATTGTCGAGCACGACCTTGCGATACTGATCGGCATCATGGCCGGGCGGCATCATGACCGCGGTCAGCACCGGCGAAAACTCCGAAGGCTCCTGGCACAGCACTTCGAGCCCCCATTGGTTGACGGCAGCCCGCGTCGCGGCGGCAAGCCGCTGATGGCGGGCGAACACCTTGTCGAGCCCCTCTTCGAGCAGCATCGCGATGGCTTCGCGCAGCCCGTAAAGCAGGTTCGTCGCCGGCGTGTAGGGGAAGAAGCCCTTGGCGTTCGGCTTCAGCATTTCCTCCCAGTCGAAATAGGAGCGCGGCATCTTGTTGCTGCGCGACGCGGCGCGGGCCTTGTCCGAGATCGCGTTGAAGCCGAGGCCGGGCGGCAGCATGAAACCCTTCTGGGAGCAGCTGACGCTGACGTCGACCTTCCACTCGTCGTGCCGGTAATCGACCGAGCCCAGCGAGGAGATGGTGTCGACCATCAGCAGCGCCGGATGCGCGGTGCGGTCGATGGCGGCACGGATATCGGCGATCCGGCTGGTCGCGCCGGTCGAGGTCTCGTTATGGACCACCATCACCGCCTTGATGCTGTGCGCGGTGTCATCAGCGAGCCTGGCCTCGATCTGGGCGCGGGGTCGGCGCCGCGGCGCCAATCGCCGGGGACGAAGTCGACCTCGATGCCGAAGCGACCGGCCATCTGCCGCCACAGCGTGGCGAAGTGGCCGGTCTCGACCATCAACACCTTGTCGCCAGGCGACAGCGTGTTGACGATCGCGGCTTCCCAGGCGCCTGTCCCCGACGACGGGAAGATCACCACCGGGCCTTTGGTCTGGAAGATCCTGGCGCTGCCCTCCAGCACCGTCCGGCCGAGCTCACCGAATTCGGCACTGCGGTGGTCGATGACCGGCATGTCCATCGCGCGAAGAATGCGATCCGGGACCGGGCTCGGCCCTGGAATCTGCAGAAAATGGCGCCCTTGATGCATGAGATCCTCCTGATCGCCGGATTTCGACCCTTCGCGATGTCTTTTTGCATTCATTTTTTGTCTTTTCAATCCAATTTTGGTATTCGATTGCGGAGATCGACGCGACCGCGCCGGCAAATTATTGTTCAGAATATGAAATCCGCGATTCCCGAGACCGGGGTTCCGATCACCCCGCCCGCCGCCGGCAATGGCAGCGACCGCCAGGAGGCCTCACTGCATGGCGAGGTGCTGCTGCGGCTCCGCGACTATGTGGTGGAAGGCAACATCCCCGAGGGCGCCCGCGTTCCCGAACGGCAGCTCTGCGAAATGCTCGGGATCTCGAGGACGCCGCTGCGCGAGGCGCTCAAGGTGCTGGCCGCCGAAGGCCTGATCGAACTGCTGCCCAATCGCGGCGCGCGGGTGCGCCAGCTCAGCCAGCGCGACCTCGAGGAACTGTTCGACGTGATGGCGGGGCTTGAGAGCCTGGCCGGACGGCTAGCCTGCGAGCTGATTACCGACGAGGAAATCGCTGCGATCGAGCGGCTGCACTACGAGATGTACGGCCACTATCTGCATCGCGACATGCACGGCTATTTCCAGATCAACCAGCAGATCCACGAGAGCATCGTCGCCGCCGCGCGCAACGAGACGCTGAAGACGACCTACGCCAATTTCGCAGGCCGGATCCGTCGCGTGCGCTATTCCGCCAATTTCGCCCGCAAGCGGCAGCGCTGGGGCGAGGCGATGCGCGAGCACGAGGCGATCCTCGACGCGCTGCGCCGCCGCGCGGCAAGCGAGCTCAGCGACATCCTGTTCCAGCACCTGCGCAACAAGCGGTCCGCTGCGATCGATCACCTCGCCGAAGGGCAGGACGCCGGCCTGGAAACGACGCCCCAGGGCGACTAAGCGGCGTGTCCGGAGGAGTGCGACGAGATCGCGATCCTTGCCCATTATGAATTCATAATATAATTCTCACGTCGAGAGAATGCATAATCCATGAGCAGGCACGACCGCCACGCCCGTGGATCACATCGGATCTGGGATGAAGAACGCCTCCTCGCTCGAACAGCGCCTGCGCTCCGAACTGACCGGCGACGTTTTCTTCGACGCCTTCAACCGCGGCCGCTACGCGACCGACGCCTCGTTCTACCAGATCATGCCGGCTGGCGTGGTGGTGCCCCGCACCGTCGACGAGGCGCTGCGGACGCTGTCGATCGTCCGCGACGCCGGGCGGATCGTGACCCCGCGCGGCGGCGGCACCTCGCAATGCGGCCAGACGGTCAATGACGGCATCGTGGTCGATCTCTCCAAGCACCTGAACCGGATCGTCTCGCTCGACGTCGAGGCTCGCACCTGCGTGGTCGAGCCCGGCATCGTGCTCGACGACCTCAACCGCCAGCTCAAAAAGCACGGGCTGTGGTTTCCGGTCGACGTCTCCACAGCGTCGCGCGCCACGATCGGCGGCATGGCCGGCAACAATTCCTGCGGTGGCCGCTCGCTGCGCTACGGCACGATGCGCGACAACACGCTGTCGATGGATGCCGCGCTCGCCGACGGCACGCTGCTGCATTTCGGCGAGGTGCCGCGCGACCTGACGCGGATCAATGCATCCGACAGCGGATTGAAGCTGTTTCGCGAGATGCTCGATCTCGGCGAGCGCGAGGCCGCCGAAATTGCGGACAAATTCCCCAAGGTGCAGCGCCGCGTCGGCGGCTATAACCTCGACGCGCTGGTGCCCCGCAACGCGCCGAACAACATGGCGCATCTGTTGGTCGGCTCCGAAGGCACCCTCGCCTTCACCACCCAGGTCGAGCTGAAGCTGTGGCCCGTGATCCGCAACAAGGCGCTCGGCGTCTGCCATTTCGGCAGCTTCTACGAGGCGATGGATGCAGCCCAGCATCTGGTCAAGCTGCGGCCCATTGCAGTCGAGCTGGTCGATCGCACCATGATCGCGCTGGGGCGCGAGATCGCGATGTTCCAGCCGATCATCTCGGCGGCCGTGCGCGGCGATCCCGACGCCATCCTGGTGGTCGAGTTCGCGGAAGAGGACCAGGCCGACAATGTGGCCCGGCTCAAGCAACTCGGCGCGCTGATGGGTGACCTTGGCTTCGGCTGGGACAAGCCGCAACGCAAATGGGGCGGCGTGGTCGAGATCGTCGAGCCCGCGCTGCAGACGGGTATTGCCGACTTCCGCGCCGCCGGCCTCAACGTCATGATGTCGATGAAACAGGAAGGCAAGCCGGTCTCCTTCGTCGAGGATTGCGCGGTGCCGCTGCCGCATCTTGCCGATTACACCGAGCGGCTCAATGCCGTGTTCGCCAAACACGGCACTCGCGGCACGATGTATGCGCACGCCTCCGAGGGTTGCCTGCATGTGCGTCCGGTGCTCAATCTCAAGCTCGAGAAGGACGTCAAGGCAATGCGCGCCATTGCCGAGGAAGCCTTCGCGATGGTGCGCGAGTACAAGGGTTCGCATTCCGGCGAGCACGGCGACGGCCTGGTGCGCTCGGAATTCCACGAGACCATGTTCGGCGAGCGCATCGTCGCCGATTTCCGCGAGGTCAAGCAGCGCTTCGATCCCGGCAATACGCTCAATCCCGGCAAGATCGTCGATCCACCGAAAATGGACGATCGCTCGCTGTTTCGCTTTGCGCCGGACTATCGCGTCGGCGAATTGAAGACGGTGCTCGACTGGTCGGCCTATCCCGGCGCCGGCGGCGGCTTCCAGGGCGCCGTCGAGATGTGCAACAACAACGGCGCCTGCCGGAAGCTCGAAGGCGGCGTGATGTGCCCGTCCTATCGTGCGACCCACAATGAGAAGGACGTCACCCGCGGCCGCGCCAATACGCTGCGGCTCGCGATCTCCGGCCAGCTCGGGCCCGATGCGCTCGCCTCCGACGAGATGATGGAGACGCTGAAACTCTGCGTCTCCTGCAAGGCGTGCCGCCACGAATGTCCGACCGGCGTCGACATGGCCAAGATGAAGATCGAGGTGCTGGCGGCGCGTGCCGCGACGCACGGCCTGTCGCTGCGCGACCGGCTGGTCGGCTATCTGCCGCGCTATGTCGATCTCGCCTCGCGCTTCGCGCCGGTCGCGAACTGGCGCAACCGTAGCCCGCTGTTGCGCGGCCTGTTCGAGAAGCTCGCCGGCATCAGCGCCAAGCGTGCGCTGCCCGAATTTCGCCGCGACACCTTCCGGCCCGACACCGAGGTGCTCGGCCCGCCGGATGGCCGCGAAGTGGTGCTGTTCGCCGATACGTTCAACCGCGGCTATGAGCGGGAGAATCTCGACGCCGCGGTCGAGGTGCTGGTGGCCGGCGGCTATCGCGTGCATCTGCCCAAACCATCGGAGAGCGCGCGGCCGCCGTGCTGCGGCCGCACCTTCCTGTCCGCCGGATTGGTCGAGCAGGCCCGCGCCGAGCTCGACCGGCTGGTTGCGACCTACGCGCCATTCGCGGCGCGCGGCGTGCCGATCGTTGGCCTGGAGCCGAGCTGCCTTTTGACGCTGCGCGACGAGCTGCTGTCGCTGCGATCGGATGACGCCGTGAAGAGCGTCAGCGCGCACGCGCTGCTGTTCGAGGAGTTTCTGGTGCGCGAAGCGGAAGCCGGACGACTGGCCTTGCCGCTCGGCGCCGTTGCCGGCAAGGCCGTCGTGCACGGTCATTGCCATCAAAAATCCTTCGGCGCGTTCAAGCCGGTGGAGAAGGTGCTGCGGCTGGTGCCGGGGCTCGAGGTCAAGACCATTGAATCAAGCTGCTGCGGCATGGCCGGCGCGTTCGGCTATGGCGCCGATACCTACCAGGCCTCCATCGAGATGGCCGAGCTGTCGCTGCTCCCCGCGGTTCGAGCTACCGACCAGGACACGCTGATCGTGGCCGACGGCACTTCCTGCCGGCATCAGATCAAGGACGGCAGCGGGCGCACGCCGCTGCATGTCGCCAGCGTATTGGCGATGAGCCTGAAACGTGCGACATCCAGTTCAGATCAATCGATAAAGGAACAGGCCCATGGCTGAGCTCACTCTCGACACCGCCCGCAAGATTCTGGACGCCGCCCTCGCCAAGGGCATCGAGAAGAAGCTGAAGCCGCTGGTCGTCACCATCCTCGACGCCCGCGGCGCGGTGAAGGTGACCGCGGCGCAGGACGGCACCAGCCTGATGCGGGCCGAGATCGCCCATGGCAAGGCCTATGGCGCGCTGGCGCTCGGCATGGGATCGCGGGCGCTGTTCCAGCGCGCGCAGGAGCAGGCCTATTTCATCGATTCCGTGAACACGCTGGCGCAGGGCCGGCTGGTGCCGGTCCCCGGCGGCGTGCTGATCATGGACGGCACCACCCTGCTCGGCGCCGTCGGCGTCAGCGGCGACACCTCGGACAATGACGAGATCTGCGCCGTGGCCGGCATCGAAGCCGCCGGCCTGAAGGCCAACGCGGGCTAGATCGCAAATGAGATTGGGTTAAATCGGCTTGGGCGGTCTCGGTTCACCTCTCCCCGATGGGGAGAGGTGGGCCCCGCGATGCGCAATTTCGGAATAATGGAAATAGAGCACTGATTTGCCCGACGTGTCAAGTGCCTTGTCGAACGCCGGCCGCGTCGGCTCCTTTGCATGGGGTTGTTTTCCATATTTTGATAGTACGCACCTGCGCCGGCCGCCTGCGGGCGGCTGAAGCGGCGCAGCGATGCCTCACCGCCCGGTCCAGGTCGGCTTGCGCTTCTCGCCAAAAGCCTTGAGGCCTTCCTTGGCGTCCTCGGTCATCGCGAGCAGCGCGATCTGGCTTTCGGTGTAGGCGATGCTTTCGTCGAACGACATCGAGGCGATCGCCCGCATGGCGTATTTGCCGCGCCGGATCGCGGTCGGCGACTTGTCGATGATGCGGCCAATCAGCCAGTCGACCTTGGCGTCGAGCTCGGCCGCCGGCACAACGTAGTTGAGCAGGCCCGCCGCCTGGGCAGCCTTGGCGTCGAACGGCTCGCCGGTCAGCGCCCATTCGTTGATCAGGCGTGCGGGGGCGATCGACTGCAGCAGGCTCAGCACCTGCATCGGAAACACGCCGACCTTCACCTCGGGCAGGCCGAAGATCACGCCATCGGCCGCGACCGCCATGTCGGTCATGCACAATAGCCCCATGCCGCCGGCCATGCAGACGCCGCCGACCCGCGCGATCGCGGGTTTTGTGGCGCTCTGCGACAGCCGCAACAGGTCGGCGTAGTCGACATTGGGCCGCGAGAAATCCATCGAGAATGCCGCGCCGCTGTTCTGCAGATCGGCGCCGGCGCAGAACGCCTTGTCGCCCGCGCCGGTCAGCACGATGACGCGCACGTCCTTGTCGTCATGCGCCTCGCGATAACCTTTCGCGATGCCCGCGATCACGCCGGCATTGAGCGCGTTGCGCTTGTCCGGGCGGTTGATGGTGATCCAGAACGCCTGCCCGCGCTTCTCGAGAACAACGCTGCTGTCGGTCATGTTTCCTGCCTGATTTGTTGCCTGTGTGCTGCTGTCAGCCCACATTTGCGGCAGGATCGGCGCAGACTGCAAGCAGGATTATGCCGCGGCGGACGCCTTCCGGATCCAGACCTTGTTATCGTGGAACGCGGCGCCGCCCAGCGGTGCGACCGCCTCCGCGCCGGTCAGCATGTTGATGCCGCGCCCGCCGATGTGGGACTTGTTCGGATGGATCGACTCGGCAATCAGCACGCCGCGGCGCACCCCATCGAACAGCTTTGCGGTCAGCGTGGTCTCGCCGCGCATGTTGCCGAGCGTGACGGCCTCGCCGTCGGCGATCGACAGCGCGGCCGCATCTTCGGGGTGGATCATCACGGTCGGCACGCCCTCGCGGGCCTGTGACGATGGCGTTTCGTTGAAGCTGGTGTTGAGGAAGCTACGCGACGGCGACGTCGCCAGCCGGAACGGATGCTGCGCGTCCGCCTGCTCGATGATGGTCCAGTGGTCGGGCAGCGAGGGCATCTGGTCCCACGCGCCCAGCAGCCCGCCGGTTCCGACCGGCACCTTGCCCCAATCCACCTTGAAGTGGAATTTCTTGTCGGCGTGGGCGAAGCCGTCGAGATAATGCGAGGTACGGAAGTCGGGTTGCAGGTCGCGCCACAGCTCGGCCTCGAGCGTCGCGATATCGCCGTGCCCGCTCTTTTGCAGCGTCGCATCGATCAATTCGCGCGCCGTCATGTCGAAGCCGGGATGCACGGCATTGAGGCGGCGGCCGAGCCCCTGCATCACCTCGTGGTTGGAACGGCACTCGCCCGGCGGATCGATCAGCTTCGGGCCAACCGAGATGTGCTGATGGCCGCCGCCGTAATAGAGGTCGTCGTGCTCCATGAACATCGTCGCCGGCAGCACGATATCGGCCATCTGCGCCGTCTCGGTCATGAACTGCTCGTGCACCGCGACGAACAGATCCTCGCGCGCGAATCCCTGGCGCACCAGCGCCTGCTCGGGCGCTACCGTCATCGGATTGGTGTTCTGGATCAGCATCGCCTTGACCGGACCGCCGCCTTTCAGCGCTTCGGCATCGCCGGTCAGGATCCGGCCGATCTGCGACTGATCGAGCACCCGCGTCGAGGGATCGATCGCGTCGTGGCCCTCGATGATCGACTCGTCGAAGCGCCAGATTCCGGCATTGTTGAAGAACGCACCGCCACCCTCGTATTGCCAGGCACCGGTGACCGCAGGAATGCACAGCGCCGCGTGCATCTGGGCGGCTCCGTTGCGGCTGCGGGTAAAACCGTAACCAAGACGGAAGAACGAGCGCTGGGTCTGTCCGACCAGCCGCGCGAAGGCCTCGATCTCCTCGACCGGCACGCCCGAGATCGCCGAGGCCCATTCCGGCGTGCGCGTCTTCAGATGTGCTTCCAGCTCGTCGGGGCAGTCGGTGTAGCGCGCAAGGTACTCGCGATCGGCAAACCCTTCGCGGAACAGCACGTGCATCACGGCGCAGGCGAAAGCGCCGTCGGTCCCCGGCCGCAGCAGGATCTTGATGTCGGCCTGCTTCATGGTCTCGTTGTTGTAGACGTCGACCGCCGCGATCTTCGCGCCGCGCTCCTTGCGCGCGCGCGAGGCATGCGTCATCACGTTGACCTGGGTGTTCACCGGATTGGTGCCCCAGATCACGACGAGGTCGGAGACGCCCATCTCGCGCGGGTCGACGCCGGCGATCTTGCCGGTCCCGGCGGCAAAGCCGATGCGCGCGATGGTTGCGCAGATCGTGCCGTAGAAGCGCGAATACTTCTTCACATGCGACAGCCGGTTGAGGCCGTCGCGCATCACGAGCCCCATCGTGCCCGCGTAGTAATAGGGCCAGACCGATTCGGCGCCGAACTCCCGCTCGGCCGCATCGAAGCGCGCCGCAATCTCGTCCAGCGCCTCGTCCCAGGAAATCCGGGCAAACTGACCGGAGCCCTTCGGACCGGTCCGGCGCATCGGATATATCAGCCGTTCGGGATGATGAATCCGCTCGGCATAGCGTGCGACCTTGGCGCAGACCACGCCGGCCGTATAGGTCTGCTGCTTGGAGCCGCGGACTCTGCCGATCGAACGGCCCTCGATCACTTCGACGTCGAGCGCACATGCCGAGGGGCAGTCGTGCGGGCAGGTGGAATGGCGGATGTCGACCTTGGCATGCTGGTTCATGCCAAATTGGTAACATCAAATATTCCCTTCGCCGAGGGGCATTATTGACCCGGTCCGGGCGAAAGCCGGGCATGAGCCATGCGGCAGGCGCCCAGATCGGCGTGCGATCAGCCGCAACCGTCCGTCAAACGCGGAAGATGCGGGTGTAGCGCGACTTGATCGCGTCCCCTTCCCGCTCCACCGCGGCGGGATCATCCTTCATCGTCTTGATGTCCTTCAGCGGCTTGCGTCCGGCTTTCTCCGGGACCTGGGCGTGAACCGATCTGAGGCCGCCGATCTCGATGTTGAGCTGCTGCCCCTCGCGGCTGAGCGCGAAGGCCTGGAACAACCTGGCGGCATTCGGATGCGGGCAGTCCTTAAAGACCCCATTCGGGCCAACGATGAGCGGTGACCCTTCGGTGGCATAGACCGGCTCAACCGGGCGGCCCATCTCCTTCATCTGGAAGATATTGTACTCGTTGCCGTCGGCCATGACAGCGCGCTCGCCGAGATCGAGCTTCTTGGGTGGATCGGTCGAGGACTGCACCTGCATGATGTTCTGCCTGGCGAGCTGCTCGAAGAAGCTCCAGCCGAGATCGCGCTGCATCTGATAGGTCGCGGTCATGATGGTGCCGCTATAGCCGGGATGCGCCTTGACGATCTTGCCCTTCCATTTCGGATCGAGCAGATCGGCAAAGCTCTTGGGCGCATCTCCGGCCTTCACCAGATTGGTGTTGTAGGCGATGATCGACAGCCAGACCCGAAAGCTTGCGAACTGACCATCGGCATCGCGATGCTCCTCAGGATAGAATCGTGCGACCTCCTCCGGGACATAGGGCGCCAGAATGCCGTCACGCTTCCACACGATGAAGTGCGCGGCATCGGAGGAGTTGACGACGTCGACCGCGTGAATGTTGCTGGCATATTCCTGGCCGACCCGCTGGAACACGCGCTCCGCACCGGTGCGTTCGACGCGTACGGCGATATCGGGATATTTCGCTTCGAACGCCCTCGCCAGCTTCTCGGCGACCGGCAGGTCGGTCGAGGTGTAGTAGATCACCTGTCCCTCTTTCTTCGCCGCCGCGATCAGCGCCGGCGTCACCGGTTCCGCCGGTGGCGCGGCGGCCATCACACGCGTCGAGAAGGCGGCGCCTGCCAACGCGGCTCCGGTGCCCTTCAACATGTCGCGGCGCGACGGCCCAGGATGTGTCCTCATTTGTCTCCCCGCACTTGATGGCGAAGTTGGCTACACCGTCCTTCCGCCCTCATTCCGATGCGCGAGGACGGAGTCCGTCGTCGACAGACGCTTCAGGTTGCAGCTAGGCTTCTCGCCAAGAAACAAGACTAAAGTTGGGGGAAGCGATCAATGGCGGGCTGTCGGTGCGCCTTGGTGTGTCGCCGCGTTGCTGAGCGTGTCCAGGACGCAGGCTCGCGACCATGTACACCGCCGCCGTTGCAACGCAGGCGGTGGCTGCATCGCAGGCGTAACGCCTGATCGCGCCGGAGTCATCGAAGCTACGCGGCAAGGCCGGCTTTGTCTCCGACTGACTCGGCCTCGCCTTTCAGCGCTCCAGCTGCGTGAGACGCGTCGATCGGCACACAGCACGTGCGCCAAGCGACGCCAGCGTCCGCCGAGAATTCGCCGATGCCCGAGGCTGCCCCCACGGCGGTCTTGCTGGTGAGATCGAACAGCTTGCGATCGGCGGTTATGTGAACCTCCCAAGGATGCGCGTGACGCCCGTTTGCCTTCGTGGATGATTTCATATACTAATATATTAATCTCGGGAGCAGAAATGCGCGCGCGCTCGCCAAAGACACCCGCGCTCCGCAGCCCGGCCAGCCTGAAGCGGACCGGCCGTCCGCGAACCGCGACCGCCGCCGCCCGGATCTATGCCGAGCTGCGCGCCGAGCTCGTCTCGTTGCAACGCAAGCCCGGCGACCCGATCCTCGAGTCCGAGATCGCGCGTTCCTATGGCGTCAGCCGGACGCCGGTGCGGGAAGCCATCCTGCGGCTGTCGGACGAGGGCCTGGTCGAGATCTTCCCGCAATCCGGCATCTTCGTGTCGCGCATCCCGCTCGCCGCCCTGCCCGAGGCGATCATCGTCCGCAGGTCGCTGGAGGAAACCCTGACGCGGATGGCCACGGAGCGCGTCAGCGCAAGCCAGATCCTCGGCCTGCACGCGATCCTCGAGCGCCAACGCGAGGCCGACATGGCCGGAGATCGCGAGGCATTCCATCAAGCGGACGAAGCCTTTCACGCAGCTATCGCCGACGTTGCCGGACATCCCGGCATCTGGAAACTGATTCTGCAGGTCAAGGTTCACGTCGACCGCTTCCGACGCCTCACCTTGCCGCAGCGCGGGCGGATGACCGAGGTTATCGCCGAGCATGAGGCCATCATGACCGCGATCGAGGCGCGCGACGCGGTGCGCGCCGGCGCCGCGATGGTCACCCATCTCGAACGACTGCTGGCCGACATCTCCGCGACCCAGCACGACAATCCGGAATTCTTCGACCAGCGAAGCGAGCCGGCATGACCGCGGCCGGACACCGGCCAGGCAGTTTTGGGAGGAAACAACATGAACCCAGCTGATCCAGCGCAGCACCGCGGTGTCGGGCTCAACCGCCGCGACGTGATCAAGATCGCAGCCGGCCTCGGGGCGGTCGCGGCGACCCCGGTGCAGACGGCCCTCGCCCAGTCGAAGGCGGTGTTCAAGGCGTCGGACGTCCAGCCACCCGGCTACCCAACCGTGGTCGCAACGGAAAATCTCGGCAAGAAGCTCGCGGCGGCGACCAACGGCCGCCTGTCGATGCAGATGTTCCCCTCGATGCAGCTCGGCGGCGAGAAAGAGACCATCGAGCAGACCCAGATCGGCGCGGTCCAGATGCTGCGCGTCAGCGCGGGCTCGATCGGCCCCATCGTCGACGACATCAACGTAGTCAACATGCCCTTCCTATTCAAGAACATGGCGCATGCCGAGCGGATGATGGATGGCCCGATCGGCCAGGAGCTGCTGGACAGGATCACGGCGAGCCCGAACGCCGGCCTGGTCGCGCTGTGCTGGATGAACTCCGGAGCGCGCAGCCTCTACAACACCAAGCACGCGATCAAGACGACCGCCGACATCAAGGGCCTCAAGTTCCGCGTCATCGGCAATCCGATCTTCATCGACATGATGAATGCGCTCGGCGGCAACGGCGTAGCGATGGGCTACGACCAGGTGTTCAGCGCGCTGCAGACGGGCGTCATCGACGGTGCCGAGAACAATCCCCCGAGCTACGTCTTCAGCAATCATTACACCGCGGCGAAGCACTTCTCACTCACCGAACACTTGATCGTTCCGGAACTGCTGGTGTTCTCGAAGCGGGCCTGGTCCGCGCTGTCAGCCGATGACCAGGCGCTGATCAAGAGGCTTGCCCGCGAGGCGCAGATGGAAGAGCGCGGGCTCTGGAACACCTACGAGCAGCAGGCAATGGACAAGGCGAAAGCCGCCGGGTGCGAGATCGTCGAGATCGCGGACAAGGCGCCATTCCAGAACGCGGTCAAGCCGGTGTGGAACAAGTACGGCCCGAAATACCAGGACATGATCGGGCGTATCCAGTCGGCCTGATATCGCGTCACACGGGACATCGACATCTGACAGGACAAGGATATGGCCGGATCATATCGCCGCGCGATGGACTATCTGTATCTTGCCTGCGTCATCACGGGCTGTGCGGCGCTGGTGCTGATTTCAGCAGTCATCCCCTGGGGAGTGTTCACCCGCTATGTCCTGAACAGCGCAGCATCCTGGCCCGAACCGCTTGCGGTGCTGCTCACCATCGCCGTGACGTTCATCGGTGCGGCCGCCGGCTATCGGCTCAACCTGCACATGAACGTCGGATATTTCGTCGGCAAACTGCCTGACCCGCTGCGCAACCTCGCGGACCTGGTCGTTCAGCTGCTGATGGGCCTCATCGCGCTGTTCATGATCATCTGGGGCACCCGGCTCGTCGAGGTGACCTGGCATAACACGATCGCCGATTTCCCGTCGCTGTCGGTCGGCGTCCACCTATCTTCCGATCCCGATCGGCGGCGGCTGCCTGCTGCTGTTCATCGTCGAACGGATCTTCCTGGGCGCGCCGCCCGATCCGATCGGCCCGCATCGTGACGCATCGATCGACTGACCACGGGAAGCAACCATGGATATCTCCATCCTGCTCGCGACCATGTTGCTCTGCTTCCTGATCGGCATGCCGATCGCCTACTCGCTGGCGATGGCGGCCATCGTCGGCGCGCTGTGGATCGGCATTCCCCTGGAAGCGGTGATGCTGAAGATCTCCGACGGCGTCAGCAAGGTCGCGATGCTGACGATCCCGTTCTTCGTACTGGCCGGCGCGATCATGGCGGAGGGCGGCATGGCCCGGCGGCTGGTTGCGTTTGCCGACGTGCTGGTCGGGCTGACCCGGCTGCGCGGCGGCCTCTCGATCGTCAACGTGCTGGCGACGACATTCCTGAGCGGCATTTCCGGATCGGCGGTTGCCGACACATCCGCGATCGGCTCGGTGATGATCCCGCAGATGGAAAAGAACGGCTATCCGCGGGTGTTCGCGACGAATCTGACGATCACCTCGTCGGTGCAGGCGCTGCTGGTGCCGCCGAGCCACAACGCGGTGCTCTATTCGCTTGCGACGGGCGGAACGATCTCGATCAGCGCGCTGTTCATGGCCGGCATGTTCCCGGGGCTGCTGCTCGGCTTCTCGCTGATCATCCTGTGCCTTGCGGTCGCCTATCGCGAGAAGCATCCGCATGGCCAGACCGTACCGGCCAAGGATGCGATCCGGATCGCGATCGATGCGGCCTGGGGCCTCATCACCCTTGTCATCATCCTGGGCGGCATTCTCGGCGGCATCTTCACCGCGATCGAGGCGGGTGCCGTCGCCTGCATCTGGGCGTTCTTCGTCACCATGTTCATCTACCGCGACTATCGCTGGCGCGATCTGCCGGTGCTGCTCCATCGCACGCTGCGCACGGTCGCGATGGTGATGACGCTGATCGCCTGCGCCTCCAGCGTCGGCTACATCATGGCGTTGACGCAGATGCCGGCCAAGATGACCGCCTTCTTCGTGTCGATATCCGACAACAAATACGTCATCCTGCTCCTGATCAACGTGTTGCTGCTGGTGCTCGGCACGCTCGTCGACATGGCGCCGTCGATCCTGATCGCAACGCCGATCCTGCTCCCGGTCATGAAGAATTTCGGCGTCGATCCCGTCCATTTCGGCATGATCATGCTGCTCAATCTCGGCATCGGTCTCTGCCATCCGCCGGTCGGCGCGATCCTCTTTGTCGGCTGTGCGGTCGGCAAGGTCACGATCGAGCAGGTCATGCGTAAGATCTGGCCGTTCTACGCGGTGATGTTCTTTGTCTTGATGTGCGTGACCTATCTGCCGGAAATCTCGCTGTGGCTGCCGCGGCAGCTTCGAGTTCTGCACTAATTGTTCCGCCACGCTTGCGCGAAAGTCAGGACCAAGCCGGTCTGAGCAGATCAACATTGCGCGGCACGCACAGCGTGCGATCTTGCGACCGCTCGCCGGCATCCGTAGGCTCGCCACTCATAACAAAAGACAGGGAGGCGATCGTCATGACCACAAGGCGGGATTTCCTGAAGGCGGGCGCAACGGCGGCGGCAGGCATCGTGTTCTGCGGCTGTGGGCTCGCCCACAACGCGAACGCGCAGCAATCGCGCCAAAAGTTGCCGGTCAGCGTCGACGGCAAGCGCGTCAAGACCATCGACATACACTCGCATTGCCACTTCCGCGAGGCGGGCGCCCTGCTCGGCGCCGACGCCGGAAAATATCAACTGCCGCCGGTGAACGGCGCCGCCGAGGCCTTCATCGAGATCGACATGCGCCTCGCTGCAATGGACGCGCAGGCGGTCGATATGGAGGTGCTCTCGATCAATCCGTTCTGGTACGATCGCGATCGCGAACTCGCCGGCAAGATCGTGAGCATCCAGAATGAAAAGCTCGCCGAACTCTGTGCCTCGAAGCCCGACCGGTTCGCCGCCTTCGCCTCGCTGACGCTGCAAGCGCCGGACCTTGCGGTGCAGGAGCTGGAAACCGCGGTCAAGAAGCAGGGCCTGAAGGGTGCCGCGATCGGCGGTGTCGTCGACGGCGTCGAATTCTCCGATCCGAAGTTTCATCCCGTGTGGGCCAAGGCCGAGGAGCTCGGCGTCCCCCTGTTCATCCATCCGCAGGGCGTGCCCGAGCTCACCAAGCGGCTGTCAGGCAATGGCTGGCTCGGCAACACGATCGGCAATCCACTGGAGACCACGATCGCACTCTCGCACCTGATCTTCGAGGGCACGCTCGACCGCTTCCCGGGATTGAAGATCATTGCCGCGCATGGCGGCGGCTATCTCCCCTCTTATGCCGATCGCTCGGACCATCCCTGCCTGGTCGGACCTAAGGGATGCAATCCGGAGATCAAGTTGCAGAAGGCGCCGACCGAATACCTCAAGCAGATCTATTTCGATTCGCTGATCTTCACACCCGAGGCGATCCGGCATCTCGCTGCCCAGGTTGGTGCCGGCCAGATCGTGTTGGGAAGCGACTATCCCTATCCATGGCAACTGGCGCCGGTCGACCATATCTTCGCCTGCGCGTCGTTGAGCGACGACGACAAGGCCAACATTCTCGGCCGGACCGCCGCAAAGCTGCTCGGTGTTGCGGCGTGAGGATGGTATCAATCGTCGTCGTTGCGCCATGGCGCGCGACGGCGGCGTCGACGATCAGTAGGCCTTCACTGTCCGCATCTGATTGCGCGGCTGAGCGGTGGGCGCCAGCTCCGCGACGTTGGGCACCGGATCGGCGTACACGGCCTCAGCTCCCGCGAACTCCGCCTGTGCCGCATCCGATATCCATTTGACCGCCGCGGGGTGGCTGACCAGCATCCCGATCAGTGCAACGATCACCAGCACCGGCAACGCGATCAGCTTGATGCTGAAGCTTTTGTAGTTGTGTTTCGGGTCCTGCCGTCGATTGTCGAATGAGCCCTGCATGGATTCCTTCACAGTGCGGATGTGATCCACCGAGGGCTCACTTACCGCAGGGCACGCAAGACCGATGTGAATGGTTTCACAGGCTTTGTCCGGTTCACCGTTTCGTGAAATCGGGGCAGGCCGAGCCGCCGAAGGGGCTACTCGCCGTTATCGGCCCCGGCGTCGACCAGCTCTTGCAGCGACCCGGGCTTCAGCACGACGATCGCTCCATGTTCGAGCCTGACCCAGCCGCGGGTCGCCCACGCGCGGAGCTGCTTGTTGATGCTCTCGCGGGTCATGCCGACCATCTCGCTGATCTCCTGCTGGGTGATCGAGATGGTACGCCCCTGCGGCTTGTGCTTATCGCTGAGACGCAGCAGCGCGCTCGCCAGACGGCCAGGCAAATCCTGCAGGATCACCTGCTCGACCTGATCGCTGGTCAAGCGCAACCGCGCGCACAGCAGTTCGATGAACTTCATCGCCAGCGTCGGCTGGCTGCGCACGAACGGAATGAACTCACGCCGGTCGATGACGAACAGCTCGCAATTTGAGTTGGCGGTGGCATCGGCGCTCCGCGACAAGCCGTCGAGCAGCGCGATCTCGCCGAAGATCTCGCCCGCCTCGATCAGGTTCAGGATCGCATTGCGCCCATCCGGCGACGAGATGCTGATTTTCACCGTACCCGAGATCACCGCGATCAGGCTGGTGCCCGGATCGCCCTTGGAGAAGATCGTCGTTCCGCGCTTCAGCGTGATGTGCTTGGCATAGCGGCAGAGCTGATCGAATGCCTCGGGCTCGAGATCAGCAAAATAGGGATGCTTGCGCAGCACCGACAGCTTGTTGTTCGAAAACGACGGCGCACCGGAAGTTCGTTCTATGGGGAGCGCACCGGTCATATTGATCCAGACTGAATATGTTGCGTTCGATCGGCGCACCAGCAGCGGCGGCACCGACGAAGCCATCGATCAATGAAAGTGGGAAGAGTATAACGCCGCCGGGGGCCTACAGCAACAAAAGGTCCGGGCCGGTGGCATCGGGATAGAGGGCATCCAAAATACAATTTGGAATAAATATGTTGCTTTACAACGCTCAATTGCAGGCGGCGACCGCTGCTTGACGCCCCGTTCGAGCCGGCTCACAGCAGCTTGCCGTCCGGCCCAAAGAACGGATGCGGCCCGTCAAACTGGCCGATCGGGACCTGATGCGTGACCAGCTGTCCGAAATTCTGCCCGGGAAACCAGGTGTGCAGGTGAAAGGCAGCCGGTTCCACCTTGAACGACGGCTCGCGAAGCTGGCCAAGGTCCAGGTCGACCGCGTGGTTCGGCGCTGGGCATAGTGTCACGGGGAACCCGGCAAAGGTCGTCAGCATGGCCCGGTGGACATGCCCGCAGCCGATCAACCGCACTCGCGGGTGACGCCTGACGATTCCCGCCAACGCGTCGGCATTGAAGAGATCCTGTCGGTCCATATGCCAGATGCCGCCCTTGAATGGCGGGTGATGCAGGAAAAGCAGCGCCGGCCGGTCGTCCCCCGTCGCCAACGCCGCATCCAGCCATTGCAGCGTGGACGCTTCCAGCATGCCGTGCGGCTTGCCGGCGACGCTTGAATCCAGCAGCAGAAGATCAAGGCCGTCGACCACGATCTTCTGGTCAAGCGGACCCGTTGCGTGGACATAGCGCGCGGCTGGAAACGCGGCGCGCATCCACTCACGCGAGTCGTGATTGCCGGGAATTCCGGCAAACGGAACACGCAGCGGCGCGAGCAAGCGCTTTAGATAGTCGTATTCCTCGACGGACGGCGTGTCGACAAGGTCGCCGGAGATGACGACGAAATCGGGGGCTGGCGCGAATGCGTTGAGCGCCGCCACACAGCGTTCAAGCGCCTTCGCGGTATCGACCCGGCCATAGGCCAACGCGCCCGGCGGCTTGATGTGGAGGTCGGATATCTGGGCGATCAGGACGGGTTTCGACGGCATCGACCATTCTCAGGGTTCGAAGGCAGAAGACGAAGCGCGTCAGGCGCGATCGAAAGCCCTACGCGATCGCCGACCTTGGCCAGGATCGTATTGGGCGCGTCGACATTAAGCGGCTTGCTCGATGCGCCGCTCACGACCATTCGCTGCCGGTCGCCGATGAAGCTGACGGAATCGACGACCCCCGCGAGCCCCCCTGCCCCGGCGTCGACGATGTGAATGGTTTCGGGACGAATCATGACGGTCGCATTCGCAGCCGTCGCGCCACCCGCGATCGGCAAGCGTCCGCCTGGCAGGATCAACGCGCCGTTCTCGATCGGGGCTTCCACGATGTTCGCCGCGCCGATGAACTCCGCGACGAACCTATCCTTCGGCGCAAAGTAGACGTCGCGCGGCGTGCCGATCTGGGCGATCGCGCCCTTCCGCATCACGACGATGCGGTCGCCCAATTCCATGGCTTCGGCCTGATCATGGGTAACATAGATCGTGGTGATGCCAAGCGCACGCAGCAGCCGGTTTGAGCTCGCTCCGCAGCCGGTCCCGCAGGGCGGCATCAAGCGCGGTCAAGGGCTCGTCGAGCAGCAAGATGCCGGGCCGGATCGCGACCGCGCGCGCCAGTGCGACGCGCTGACGCTGGCCGCCCGAAAGCTGCTCGATGCGGCGGTTCTCCAAACCCGTGATATTCGTCAGGGCGACCAGTTCGGCGACGCGCACGGCACGCTCGTCCCTGGCCACACCCCGGATCTTCAAGCCATAGGCGATGTTGTCGGCCACCGTCATGTTGGGGAACAGGGCGTAGGACTGAAACACCATCCCGACATTGCGCCGCTCGATCGGGACCGAGGTTATGTCCTTGCCGTCGAACAGGACCTTGCCGCCCGCATCCGGCAATTCAAGGCCGGCGATGATGCGCAGCATTGTGGTCTTGCCGCAGCCGGACGGGCCAAGCAACACCAGCGTCTCGCCGCGCGCGATGTCGAGCGTTGCGGGATCGAGGGCGCGGGTGCCGTCGGCAAAGGTCTTGCCGCACGCCTCGATCCGCACCGCTGCGCCGTGACCGGCCGTACTCATCGTCTGTGATCCTTGTCGGCCAGCAGTTGCATCGCGACCAGCAGCGGAATGATCATCACGAAGAAGATCAGCGTGTAGGCCGAGGCCACTTCGAGCCGCATCGAGGCGTAGCTGTCGGCGAGCCCGATCGGCAGCGTCTTCGTCAATGGCGTATGCAGCATCCAGGTCAGGTTGAATTCACCGAGCGACAGCGTGACCACCATCAATGCGCCGGCGAGAATTCCCGGCAGCGCGTTCGGCACGATGACATCGTGAAAGCGTCGCCACGGCGAGGCCCCCAGCGAGGCTGCGCCCTCGTCGAGCGTCTTGATATCCACCGTCGCAAACACCGCCATGACCGAGCGTACCATGAACGGCATGGTGAAGATCACGTGTCCAACCAGGATGAACAGCCAGGAACGGCGGAACTCGCCGAAGCTGCCATAGGTGAGCAGCAACGCAAGCGCGATCGCAAGCCCGGGGATCGCCAAGGGCAGCGTGATGATCTCCTCGACGACGCGGGCAAGCCGGCCTCCCCGCGTATGCAGGGCATAGGCCGCGGGAACACCGGCGAGTAGCGTGACCACAAGCGTCGCGAATGCGATCACGAAGGAGAGCAGAATGGTGCCGGCATAGAGCTCCCAGACCTGCGCGACCCATTGCAGGGTCACGCCGGATTGGATGCCGCGGAAATAATTGACGGTGACGCCGGCGGAAATCGAAAGCCCGGCGGGCACCACCAGGAATGCCGCAACGAGCAGCGTGAAGGCGAACTGGCCGGTGAAGATCAGGCGGTCGCGCATGCTGTCACCCGGCCGCCGCAACCGCGCTGCCGCTGAAGGTGCGGGCCAGCGCAAGGATGAGCCAGGTGATCAGGCCCAGCCCCACCGACAGCGCGGCCGAGGTCGCAAAATTGGCGGCCAGCGTGAACTCGGTGTAGATCAGCATCGGCAGCACGTCGATATTCGTCGCCAGCGTGAACGCCGTGCCGAAGGCGCCCATGGCAGTCGCAAACGCGATCGCACCGGACGCGACGAACGCCGGCGCCAGAGCCGGCAGCACGACGTCGCGCTGCACCGCCCAGGGGCTGGCGCCAAGCGAACGCGCGGCTTCCTCCAGACCGACATCGAGCTTCTGCACGGCCGCCATGATGGTCAGGATCACGCGCGGGATGGAGAAGTAGAGATAGCCGAGGAAGAGCCCGTAGATCGAATAGGCGAACACGAGTTTCTCGCCAAAAATACGGTTCGAGAGATCGCCGATCAGGCCTTGCCGGCCCGCCAGCAGGATGATCATGAAGCCGACCACCACGCCGGGAAAGGCCAAAGGAAAGGTCAACATCGCGATCAGCACGGCCCGCCCGGGAAAGCGGTGCCGCTGCAGGAACATTCCGGCAATCGTCGCTACGATCAGCGTGACGACCGTGGTCGCCGCCGCCAGCAGCACGGTATTGATCAACGTCGCGCGGTAGCGGCCTTCCGTCAGGATGGCGAGATATTCGGCGAGCCCGTGCGGCCCTTCGGCGCCTGCGACCACCAGGCGAGCCATCGGCAGCAGGAAGAATGCCGTGGTCACGACCGCAAGCGGCAGCAGGCAGAGCCAAACGAAGGATTTTTGCGACATCGGAAGAATGGTGCCCCAGCGAGGGGCATCATATTGCCTCAGCGGACCTCGGCGAGATAGCGGTCGACGAAGCCTTTTTGCACGTTTTCCATCTCGCCCCAATCGACGCTCTTGGCGCGGGCGTAGTCGCTGTCAGGGAGAAATTTGCCCTTCACGGCAGCCGGCAGCTCGATCGGGCGCGCCGGCCGCAGATAGGCATTGGTCCAGATCGCCTGCCCCTTGTCGGACAAGAGATAGTCCATCACCTTCTTGGCCTTCTCCTTGTCGGGCGCGTTCTTCACGAGGCCAACGACATAGGGAAACACCACCGAGCCCTCGCAGGGAATCACAAACTCGAAGTTGCCCTTCTCCGAATATTTCGCGCGATAGGCGTTGAAGTCGTAGTCGAACAGGATCGGCATCTCACCGGAGACGACGCGGGCATATGACGTCTGCTTGGGCACGATCGGATCGTTCTTGCGCAGCTCCTTGAAGAAATTGATCGCGGGATCGAAATTGCTGGGCGAGCCACCGAGCGCCAGGTTGACGGCAACCGCCCCGACATAGCCGACCGCCGCGGACGACGGATCGAGGTAGCCGACCATTCCCTTGTAGTCCGGCTTCAGGAGATCCTTCCAGCAGGCCGGCACCGGCTTGCCGCCGAGCGCGTCCTTGTTCACGAACAGACCAAGCGTGCCGGAGTGGATCGTGGTCCAATAGCCATCCGGATCCTTCAGGCCGGCGGGGACCTGGTCCCAATGCGCTGGCTTGTAGGGCTCGAGCGCGTCCTGGGCCTTGGCTTTCATGCCGAAGGTGACGCCGAAATAGCCGATATCGCCGACCGGGTTGCTCCTCTCGGCGAGGATCTGCGCCAGTGCCTGGCCGGAATTCTTGTTGTCATGCGGGATATCGTAGTTGAGGTCCGCCTTGATCGCCTTCAGCATCGAGGCCCAATCGGCCCACTCCGGCGGGCAGTTGTAGCAGATCACGTCAGCCGCCTTGGCGGATTGACGGCGCGATCAGTGTCAGCGCCAGCAACGCAAGGACAAGGCGGACGGTCTTCATGGGAGGCTCCGGTCTGGGAGAGGTGCAATGCGGATTTCAACATCAACGGAGCGACCAAGTATAGGCCGCGTATGAAGGTTTTGCGACGCGCTTGCTGCCGTGCAGCAAATGCAATGTCAACGATGGGCCCCTCGCCGCCGTCGGTCGTTTGGCGCTAGGCTGCCAGCCAAAAGAGGAAGCGCCCATGTACCAGCCCACCGGCGTCACGACATCGCCCGACCTTCCCGTGCCCGACCGGATGAAAGCCTGGGTCCTTGGCGATCCCGACCAGCTCCTGCTTCGCGAGAAGCCAACGCCGGTCCCGTCGCGCGCCGAGGTGCTGGTCCGCATCGACGCGGTTGCGATCTGCGCGACCGACCTTGAGATCATCCACGCGGGGTCGCCGGCGAGCATTCAGGGCGGCCTGCCCTTCAACAAGAACTTCACGCCGGGTCACGAATACATGGGCACGGTTGCCGCGCTCGGCCCTGATGTCGACGAGTTCAGGATCGGTGAGCGGGTCAGCGTCGAAATCCACGCTGGCTGCGGCCAGTGCAAACGCTGCCGCCAGGGCATGTACACGTCCTGTCTCAACTATGGAAAGCCGGAGAAGGGTCACCGCGCCAACGGCTTCACGACCGACGGCGGATTCGCCGAATACGCGGTCAATCACATCAACACGCTCGCGCGCGTCCCGGACAGCATGAGCGACGCGGAAGCGACGCTTGTGGTGACCGCCGGAACGTCAATGTATGGCTTGACGGAATTGGGGGGATTGGTGGCCGGCGAGAGCGTCGTGGTGATCGGCCCGGGACCGATCGGACTTCTCGCAGTTGCCGTGGCCAAGGCACTTGGCGCAAGTCCGGTGATCCTGACCGGCACGCGCGACAAGCGGCTGGCGATCGGCGGGGAATTGGGAGCCGATCGCGTCATCAACATCAACGACGAAGACGCCGTTGCGGTGGTGAAGCAACTTACAGGGGGGATCGGTGCGGACTATGTCGTCGAATGCGCCGGCACCGAAGCGACACTCAACCAGGCCATTCACATGGCCAATCGCGGCGGAAAGATCTGTCTGGCCGCCTTCCCGCACGGGGCCGCGACGCTGGACATCGCGCATCTCGTGCGAAACAACATCTACGCCTACGGCATCCGCGGCGAAGGCAAAAGCGCGACCCATCGCGCGATGGAATTGATGGCGGCGAAGCGGTTCGATGCGACCAAGATCCACACGCATACCTTTCCGCTGGCCGACCTGCCGACCGCGCTGAGATATGCGCGGGATCGCGTCGATGACGCGATCAAGGTCGTGGTGACCAATCGCGAGGCCGGTGCGATCGCGAGCGCTGCGGAACGAAGCTTATTGGTGCGGACGCAGGACTGCTGATCCGGTTCACACCGAACAGTAGCGTTCCTTGATCTCGTCGTCAGCCAGCAGCTCTTGCGCGGACGCCTGGTGCACCACGGACCCCTGATCGAGGACGTAGGCACGATCGGCGATGCCGAGCGCAAGCTCGACGTTCTGCTCAACCAGCAGAACCGTCGTTCCCTGCGCCTTCATGCTGCGGAACAGCTCGAACATCTCGTCGACCAGGACGGGCATGATACCCTCTGACGGCTCGTCCAGCATGATCAGGTCGGGCTTAGCGATCATCGCGCGCGCGATCGCCAGCATCTGCTGCTCGCCGCCGGACATCGTGACCGCCTCCTGATCCATGCGTTCGGCCAGTCGCGGGAAGATCACCGCGATCTCGTCGATCAGCTCGGCTTCGCGCTTCTTCTGCTTTGATGCCACCAGCCCGAGGCGCAAGTTCTCCCGCACCGACAGCCCCTGCACGATCCGCCGCTCTTCGGGGACATAGGCGAGCCCCAACGCGAAACGCACATGCGCCGGCCGGTTCAGCAGCTCTTCGTCCTTGAAGCTGACCGAGCCGCGCGTCCGCCCCATCAAGCCCATGATCGATTTCAGCGTCGTCGTCTTGCCGGCGCCATTGCGGCCGATCAGACAGACGATCTCGCCCCTGATCACCTCGAGACTGATGTCCTGCAGCGCGTGGCTCGCGCCGTACCAGGCATTGAGCTTGCTGATCTGCAGCATCCCGTCAGTGCTCCCGCTGGCCGAGATAGACACGCTTCACCGCCTCGTTCTGCCGGACCTGCTGCGGCGTTCCCTCGGCGAGCAGCTCTCCATGATGCAGCACGAGGATGCGATCGCTGATCCCAAGCACCAGCTTCATCTTGTGCTCGACCAGGATGACCGTGCGCTCCTTTGCGAGCTTGACGATCAAATCCATCATGGTCCGGGTTTCTTCCGGGCTCATGCCGGCCGTGGGCTCGTCCAGCAACAGCAAACGGGGCTGGCTCGCAAGCGCCATGCCGATTTCCAGCGCACGTTGCTCGCCATGCGCCAGCGTCCTGGCGGCGCGTTCCCGGGAGTCCCACAATCCGACCAGAGCCAGCAGCTCGTCCGCCCGCTCGACCAGTTCTGTCAGGCGCGCGCGGGGCCGCCAGATGTCATATCTCGACACCAGCGCCTGCAGGCCGACCCGGATGTTCTCACGCGTCGTGAGCTGCGGAAACACGTTGGTGATCTGGAAGGACTTTGCGATCCCCATATGGGCAAAACGATGTTGCGGCAGGCCGGTGACATCCTTGCCCTCGAACTCGACGCTGCCCTTCGTCGGCGGAAAAGCGCCGCACAGCAAATTGAAGTAGGTGCTCTTTCCGGCGCCGTTCGGACCGATAATAGACGTGATCGCCCCCCTGGAAAACTCGGCCGAGATGTTGTTCAGAGCGACAAACTTGCCGAACGCCTTGCCGACGCCCCTGGTGCGCAGAATGATCTCGCCGGCCTGGTTTGCTGCGGCGCTCATCGCTTGCCTCGCGCGATCAGCGTGCCCCAGATGCCGGCGGGGAAGAACAGCACGCACGCAATGAAGATCGCGCCAACGATCAGTTGCCAGTGAACGGTCCACACGGAGACGATATTCTCCAGGACCAGGAAGACCGCGGCGCCGATCACCGGCCCGAAGTACGTCCCCATCCCGCCGAGCAGGGCGATCATCACGACAAGGCCCGAGGTCTCGTAGTGCAGGATTTCGATCGGAACGATCGACAGATGCACGGCCTGCAAAGCACCGGCGAGGCCGCAAAAGCCTCCCGATAAAACGAACGTCAGCAAACGCGTCAGCGTCACGTCGTAGCCCGAAGCACGTGAACGCATCTCGTTCTCGCGCACGGCTTCAATGACGGCACCGAAGGGCGACGCGAGAATGCGCGACATCACGAAAAATGCAGCGATCACGAAAGCCGCAATGACGTAATATCGGACCATGGGATTGATGAAGTCGATCCGCAGGCCGAACAGATCGATGGTGCGGACATTGATGCCCCGGAGGCCATTCTCGCCGCCGGTCAGGTCAACCGCCTGGTAGAACAGGTAGTAGACGCATTGCGACAGCGCCATCGTGACCATGGCGAAGTAGATGCCGCGGGTCCTGATCGCGAGCACGCCAATCAGAAGGGCCATCAGCAGGCCACCGGCGATGCCTGCGGCGATCGCCGCATACCATGGCCAGCCGAAGTGCACGATGGCGATCCCGCAGAGATAGGCGCCGGTCCCGAACAACGCGGCATGACCAAACGACAGCAGGCCCAGATAGCCGAACACAAGGTTGAAGCCGAGCGCGTAGAGCCCATAGATCAGGATGTTCACGGCAAGCGCCGTGAACGGCATCACCAACGGGAAAACCAGGATCACCGCAGCCACAATGCTGGCGCGATGCCGCGTTGCGAACTCGTACCAGCCGACCGTCGTGGCAGGGGGCTGTTTGATCGATTGAGTCGTTTCGGTCATGCCGGGCTCAGCTCATCAATCCGGCGCGGCCGAAGAACCCCTGGGGACGCACGATCAGAACGATCGCCATCAGGGCAAAGATCGAAACCTTGGCCATCTCGGGTGCAAACAGCGAGGTCATGCTGACCACCACACCGACCAGCAGGCCCGCCAATACTGCGCCGCCGATCGACCCCATGCCTCCCACCACCGTCACGACGAACGCCTCGGCGAGGATCGTGCCGCCCATCTCAGGAATGACGCCCTGGAGCGGAGCTGCCAACAGCCCGGCAAGGCCAGCAATCGCGGTGCCTATCCCGAACACGATCAACCAAACCCTGGAAACATCGACTCCAAGGACGCGGACGATCTGCGGATCGCGCGCGCCGGCCCGGATAATGAGCCCGAAGCTGGTTTTCTCGAGAAACAGCCAGAGTGCCAGCAGGACGACGGCCGTCGCTCCAATCACAAACAGACGGTAGAGCGGGAAATAACCGACACCGATGTTGACGGCGCCTTGCAAGACCTCCGGCGTATCGAAGGGATAGCCAGTCTTGCCGAAAGCGATGCGCACGCATTCGACCATCACGTAGCTCAACCCGAAGGTCAGCAGCAGCGGATAGTCAATCCCGCGACCGTAGAGCGGCCGGATCAGCACGCGCTCAACGGCGAGGCCAAACAGGCCGATCAGGATCGGCACAGCCACGAGACAGATCCAGAAATTACCCCCGATCGAGACCAGATAGAGCCCGACATAGGCGCCAACCATGTAGAACGCGCCGTGGGCGAAGTTGACGACCGTCAGCATCCCGAAGATCAGCGAGAGCCCGATCGCAAACAGCACGTAGATCGCACCGAGCGCCAGCCCGGCGAACAGTTGCAGCGCTATTAGGTCGAAGCTCAGGCCCGCCATTTGTTCCCCCTCGGACGACGCGCACCGCTACCGGCGCGCATATCGTTCAGCTTTTGTGGCCAAGGGATTCGCAGCTACGCAGGTATTTCTCGTTGGGCTCTTCGGTCGAAAGTACCTCGAACACATCGGACTCGTTCTTCATGTCCTTGGACTTCGACTTGATCACGAGCACCGATTGCACCGACTGGTGGTCACATTTGCGATAGTACTGCGGACCCTTGTAGTAGTCGTACTTCAGCGCTTCCAATGCGGCGACGACCTTGTCTGTCTCGACGCTGCCCGCGTTCTTGACCGCCTCGAGCACGGTCCGGACTCCACCATAGCCGAGCGCGCCGTAATCGGTCGGCAGCTTGCCGTCATACATCTTGCGGAAAGCTTCGTTGAACGCCTTGGTGGAAGCGAACTTGTCCTCGATGCCCCAGTAAAACGAGCAGCCGCCGACGACCCCCTCGAATGCCTGCGGGCCCGCTGCAACGCGGCTGGCATGCGAGAGCAGCGGTGCAATGATCTGGATCGACTTCTTGATGCCGAAATCGGTCGCCTGCTTCAGAGCGATCTGCTGGTCCCGTCCGAAATTGCTGATGCAGAGAATATCGGGCTTCAGCGCCTGAAGACGGGGCAGCAGCGTGGAGAAATCGGTCGTTCCGAGCGGATGACGGACGTCACCTAGATTCTCGATGTTGAATTCCTTGCCGACCTCGAGGAAGCCACGAACCATCTCGTGACCATAGGCGTAGTCCGCGGTGAGGAACGCAACCTTCTTGCCGAATTTGGCGAAGGCGTAACGGCCGACCGCGCCCGACGTCATATGCGGGTTCAACGCCTCGTGGAAGGTATACTTGCTGAAGTCCGCCGCCTCGTTGATGGCGTCCGATTGGCTGATCGAATTGAAGATGACGCTGCGCTCCTTGGTGACGTTGTTGATGGCGAGCTGAACCGCGGCCGACAGGCTGCCGACGACGAAATTCACCTTCTCCTTCTCGACCAGCTCCAGTGTCCGCGTCGCCGCCTCACCAGGATTGAGCTTGTCGTCGCGCACGACGAGTTCGGCCTTGCGGCCGTTGAGACCGCCGGCATCATTGAACTGGGCGACGGCGAGCTGGCCAGCCCGCACCTGGTCCTGGGCCTCGGCACCATACGGACCGGTCAGGGGAACGGGGAAGCCGATCTTGATCGGTGCTTCCTCGGCCTGCAGCAGATTGATGCGAAACGGCGAGACGGCGAGAGCGGCGCCGGCGCTTGCCGTCGTCAGCAGACGACGCCGCGATAGCGATCCAGTTTTGGTGACCTTGCTCGTCATGACTATCCCTCCCCAAGACCTGTCTTTGTTTTGCTTAGCGTATTGTCTTTGCCCAGAACGTCTCCACCTCAGATTCGTCCCAAGGCCGTCAGGATAACCTGAGGCGTCAGCGGAATCTCGGTAATTGTTGCGCCGAACGGCCGCAGCGCGTCGTTGACCGCGTTGGCAACCGCAGCTGCGGCGCCGGCCGTGCCCGCCTCGCCCGCCCCCTTGGCGCCCAGCTCGGTTTCCTGCGTGGGAGACACCACGTGACCGATCTCTATATCGGGCATCTCACCGGACATCGGGACCAAATAGTCCGCCATGTTGGCGTTGGTCAGCTGACCGCGTTCGTCATAGATGCACTTCTCGAACAGCGCCGCACCGAGCCCCTGCACCACACCGCCCCGGATCTGCTCGTCGACCAGTTGCGGGTTGATGATGGTGCCGCAGTCTTCGACAACCCAGTGCCTGAGCAGCGTCACGAACCCGGTCTCGGTATCGACCTCGAGCCATGAGGCCTGCACGCCGTTGGTGAACGCAAAGGGATACTGGCGCGGAACGAAATGCCGGGTCGCCATCAATTCGGGCTGGATGCCGGGCGGAAGGGTGTCCGGCCGGAAATACACGATCCGCGCCAGCTCGTTCAGCTCCATGCGTGGCGTGCCGTCGTCGGCGTTGACGATGCTGTTGTTGACGATATCGAGCCCGGCCGGCATCGATTGCAGGATGGCTGCCGCGACATCGAGAATATTCCGGCGCAGACCCTTGGCTGCCTGCAACGCGGCTTCGCCGCCGATGCCGGCGCCGCGCGATGCCCAGGTGCCGCCGCCATAGGGTGTATTGTCGGTGTCGCCCAGGGTCACGCGGACCCGGTCCATCGAGACACCAAGCACACTGCCCACGATCTGGGCGGTCAGCGATTCCGACCCTTGCCCCTGTTCGGTGATGCTGGTTTGGCAGATCACCGATCCCTGCGCGTCGAGCCGCACCGCGACACCATCCTGCGACGAGATTTTCGCGCCGCCGACGCCATAAAAGGCAGCACTGGGATTGGTCACCTCGATGAAGCTGGCAATTCCGATGCCGCGATGCACGTTCCGGGCGCGCAATTCCGCTTGCTCGGCACGCAACGCGTGGTAATCCATCATCTGCAGCAGCTTGGCCAGCGAGGCGTGATGCGAAAGCTGCTCGAAGTTCATGCCGGAGGGCGATGCACAGGGATAGGCATCGTCTGGGATCAAATTGCGCCGGCGGATCTCAACGGGGTCCATGCCGATCTTGGCTGCGGCAAGGTCGACTAGGCCTTCGGTGACCGAACAGGCAATCGGGTGCCCGACCGCCCGGTACTGGCACATCACGTTCTTATTCTGGAAGACGACCCGCGCCCGCGCCCGATAGTTCGGTGTGACATAGGGCCCGCCGACAAGGTTGACCACCTGGTTGGCCTCAATGGCGCTGGTGCGCGGGTACATCGAATAGGGCCCGATTCCCGTCAGGTCGTCGATCTCGAAGGCGGTGATGATGCCATCTGGCCTGATGCCGATCCGCCCTCGGCATCGGTGATCGCGAGCGTGAATATCCGTACTGAAGCTCTCGACGCGGTCGGCCACGAATTTGATCGGCCGCCGCAGCAGCTTGGACAGTGCGTAGGTCGCCATTTCGTCGGCGTAAATGTGGACCTTGATGCCGAACGAGCCGCCGACATCCTTGCAGACCACCCTGACCTGCGCTTCCCTCAATCCGAGATGCAGCGCCGCGATGTTCTGCACCATGTGGGGCGCCTGCGTACCCTGATAGATCGTGAGCCGCGCCTCGGCCGCATTCCAGTCGGCAACCACCGCCCGCGGTTCAAGCGTCACGCCGGTGTGGCGCCCGAAGATGAAGTCGGCCTCTACCACCTCGGAAGCCGACAACGCATGGTCAACATCGCCGGCATCGAGCGTTCGCTCGAAGGCAAGATTGTCGCCGAGCGAGGGATGAATGACAGCAGTTGCCGGATCGAGCGCAGTGCGCATGTCCGTGACCGCCTCGAGCTCCTCGTAGTCGATGGAGATATGCTCCATGGCATCTTCAGCCGCCGCGCGGCTGCTTGCCACGATCGCCGCAACAGCCTCCCCCTGCCAGCAGACCCGATCGACCGCGATCGCGTGTTGCGGTGCCGATTTCAATCCCTTCAGATGCGAGAGCACGCCGACCCACGGCGTGATGACGGCTTCGAGCTCACGCCCCGAGACGATGGAAATGACGCCGGGCATACGCCTCGCTGCATCGGCATCGATCGCCACGATCCTAGCATGGGCATGGGGCGACCGCAGGAAAACCACGTGCGCCATCCGCGGTAATTCCAGGTCGCTGACATATTGGCCGCGCCCTTGCAGCAGCCGGTCGAGGTTCGGCCGTGGCACCGTCTTGCCGATGTAGGAGTTCGGGCGATCGAGCACCGAAAGCGTCTCTGCTGGCGCAGGGGTCACCGTCATGCGGACCGCTCCGCGCGCGCCCTGGCTGTCGCCTCCACTGCGTCCACAATGGCCTGATAGCCGGTGCAGCGGCAATAATTGCCGGATAGGTGCTCGCGGATCGCTTGGCGATCGGGCATGAGCGTATGCTTCAGCAGGTCCTGCGCTGTCATCAGCATCCCGGGCGTGCAGTAACCGCACTGCAAAGCATTGCGCGCGCGAAAGGCCGCCTGAAGATCGGCGATTTCGCCGCTGTCGGACAGCCCCTCGATCGTCTCGACTGACGCGCCCTGCGCCTGGACCGCCAGCATCAGGCAGGAGCGAACGATCTCGCCGTCGACCCGGACCGTGCAGGCTCCACACACACCGTGCTCGCAACCGACGTGAGTTCCGGTCAGCTTGAGATTTTCGCGAAGGAAATCCGCAAGATTGAGCCGCGGCAGGACGAAGGCGTCGGTCGGTTCGCCATTGACCCGAAGCCATACCGGTACCGGAGCGCTCACTTGGTCGCCCCCAGTTCGGGGCGCGCAAGCAACGCCGCCACACAGCGCCGGAGCAGCACCGTGGCGAGATGTCGGCGCATGGCAGGGCTCGCTGCTTGATCCTCCTGCGGGTCGAGTTCATCGGTCAGCGCTGCCGTCACTTCCGCGAGCAAGTCGGGCGTTACCGATACGTTGATCAGCCTGCCGGCGACCGCTGCGAGCAGAGGTCGATCGCCCACCGCAAAGAAGCCGAGCCGAAGATCCAGGAACCTGCCAGCTGCAACAACAGCCCGAGCGGCGAGACCGACGACGGCATAGTCACCATGCCGACGGGCGTACTCCTGAAAGAAGAATGTCGAGCCCTGTGCGACCGGCACCTCGATCGCGACCAGCAACTCATCAGGGGACAGCGCAGTTTCGTAGATTCCCTTGAAAAACCGGGTTGCCGCGATCCGGTGCTCGCCGGCCGGGCCACGAATGACGATCGTGGCGTCAAGGGCCACGACACATGCCGGCAGCTCCGATGCAGGATCGGCGTGAGCGAGGCTACCGCCGATCGTTCCGCGATTGCGAATAGCGGGATGGGCGACATGGGCGACGGCATCCCGCAACAGCGGCGCGTGCAGCGCAATTTCAGGCGACCTGAGGAGGTCGACATGCCGCGTCAGCGCGCCAATGACCAGCAGGTCTCCCCTCACGGCGATGCCGCGCAATTCGGCGAGCCCGCCAATATCGACCAGGACGTCCGGAGACAAAAGACGCAGGTTCATCGCCGGCATCAGGCTCTGGCCACCCGACAGTACCTTCGCCCTGTCGCCATGCGCGGCAAGCAGTTCCAGCGCATTCACGACGCTGGTCGCGCGGACGTAGGCGAAAGCCGCAGCTTTCATGTGAGCGTGGCCTCCCGGGCCCAATTTTGGTTTCCCCGATTAGAGGGTGGCCCCGATCAAAGGTCAAGTTTGTTTATCGAGTGATTATTTGCTCGGGGGGACTTGTCTTCGTAGCGGCAAGGACGCAGGTTCCTAGCCAACTAAAGTCCAACGCAGGGAGGCGGATCATGAAGCTCGGGTTCTTTACGATGCCGATCCATCCTCTCGATAAAGATTGGCGGCAATCGCTCCGGGAGGATCGTGAGGCCTTCCTGCTCGCCGACGAACTGGGATTCACCGAGGCGTATGTCGGCGAGCATGTCACCGACAAGGCCGAGAACATCACATCCAGCATCGCCTTCATCGCCTGGCTCGCGGCCGCGACCAAACAGATCAAGCTCGGAACCGGTACCATCAACATGCCGAACACCCATCCGGCAACCGTCGCCGCATCCGTCGCCATGCTCGATCACATGCTCGATGGCCGTTTCATATTTGGCATAAGTCCCGGCGGATTGCTGTCAGACGCGGAGATCTTCGGCAATCTCGATGCCGACCGCAATGCAATGTTCCTCGAGGCCATCAATCAGGTTCTCGATATCTGGGCCGGCAAGCCGCCCTATGATTTGCAAGGCAAGTACTGGAATCTCTCGGTCAAGAAGACGCTGATCGACGACATCGGCCAGGGCATGGTGGCTCGCCCGCTGCAGACCCCGCACCCGCCGATCGTGGTGACCGCGGTTGCGCCGTTCTCAAAGGGCGTCACGGAAGCCGCGGCACGCGGCTGGGATCCGATCTCGGCAAACTTCCTGATGCCCGCCTGGGTGAAGAGCCACTGGCCCAAATATGTCGAGGGGTGCGAGCGTGTGGAGCGGGCCGCGGACACCGCCAATTGGCGCGTCGCCAAGAGCGTGTTCGTGGCAAAGGACGCTGCAACGGCGAAGGCCTACGCCACGTCATCAGACAGTCCCTATGTCTACTATTATCATCAGCTGTTCACGAAACTGAAACGGAGCGGGCGGCTCGAGCTGTTCAAGACACGGCGCGACCAACCAGATGCCGAGGTTACGCTGGAGTCGATCTGCGACAAGCTAATCATCTACGGCACGCCCGAAAGCGTAACCGATCAACTACTCGCGTTCCAGGAGGAAACCGGCCCCTTCGGAACTCTGCTCTATGCCGGCAAGGACTGGAAGGATCGAGAGCTTGGCCGTCAATCAATGATCCTGATGGCCGAGAAGGTCCTGCCACGCATTAATGCCGCAGGCGCCGGATCAGCAGCGTGATCCAGGGAGTTTCGACATGGCCTTTACTGATCGCATTCCGTACCAGGCACAGGTCGATCGGCCGAAACTGACATTGCCTGGCGGCAAGAAGCTTGCCGTCTGGGTCATCCTCAATGTCGAAGAATGGCGGATTGGGAATGCGATGCCGCGCACCGTCCTCAGCCCGCCGATGGGCCAGCCCCTGCTGCCTGACGTGCCGAATTGGTCCTGGCATGAATACGGTATGCGCGCCGGCTTCTGGCGCCAATTCAAGGCATTCACCGATCGAAAGGTACCGGTGACGCTCGCTGCGAATGCCAACGTCTGCAACAGCTATCCGCGCGTGGCGTCGGCTGCGCTCGAGGCCGGGTTCGAATTCATGGGTCATGGATTTGTCCAGGGCCCGATGCACAAGCTGGACAACCAGGCGGATGCAATCAAGCGCGCGGTCGACACCATTGCTGAATTCACCGGCAAGCCACCGCGATCATGGGAAAGCCCGGGCTTGACCGAGACCGAAGAGACGCTCGATCTCCTGCGTCTCAACGGGATCGAATACGTGGCGGACTGGGTGATCGACGATCTGCCGCAGGACATCGCCACGCCGCACGGAATCGTAACGACGATTCCATATTCCGTTGAGACCAATGACATCGTCATTCACGCGCTACAGCATCTTCCGTCGGAGCAGTTCCTGACGCGCTGCACCGATCAGTTCGATCGGCTGTATCTCGAAGGCGCAGATAACGCGCGGATCATGGCAATATCGGTGCATCCCTACATCACCGGGGTGCCACATCGAATCAAGTACCTTGAAGCCTTGCTCGATTACGTGGTCGGTCACGACGCCGTAGCGCTGATGACCGCAAGCGAGATCGGCGATTGGTATCGGAGCCAGATGGCGACGACGTAGAGCGGTTCAGCCGACGACCTTGATCGGCGCCCGTCGACGGTCGGTTGCGACTTCCGCCATCCTCTCAAATCCCGCGAGGAAGATATCCAGCGCATCACTGATCATCTGCGCCTTATCCTCCAGGACAGGCGCCTCGTAGATGTACTTGCGTACGCCATAGTAGAAGATGCCGCCGTGGAACACCCAGGCCAGCTCCAGCTCGGCGGCGCTGGGCTTACTTTGTATCGCAAGGCCGGCCTCGTGACGGCATTCCCTGAGGATACGTGTCAGGATCTTGTCCTTGACCATGCCAACATACCACCGATTGATATCCAGGCCCTTCAGGCCCGAGTAGAGATAGATTCTCAGCCACTTGCGGTTGAAGATCGCGTCCGTATAGATCTCGTAGAATTCCTGCAGCCGCACGCGGAGCGGTCGCGAGCGATCCGACAGTAATTTTTCCCAGCCGATTTCAAGCGGTTCAAGATATACCTTGCGGTAAACCTCCTTGATGAGATCGTCCTTACTTGGAAAGTATCGGTAAAGCAGCGGCTGCGTCACACCGAGCTTGCGAGCGAGCGTACGCGTGCCGCCGCCAAATCCCTCCTCCGCAAAGAGCTCGGTTGCCTTGGCGACGAATTCGCTGCGGCGATCGTCGGCTGATAGTCGCCTCTGCTTGGCTTGAACTCGCTTGGCCGGCGTCTTTCGATTCATGATGACTTGTTACCATCGTCAGCCAGGAACCGGCCAAAACCTCCGTGCGCGAACAGCAGCGGATTGTTCCGGTTATACGCGTATGCTTCGACCGCTCCCAGGAAAATAACGTGATCGCCACCATAGTAGCGATTGGCCGCACGGCATTGAAAATTTGCAACCACGTCGGCCAGCACGGGAGCGTTCCCGAGACCTGCTGTCCAGCTCACTCCTGCAAACTTGTCACCGGACGATCGGGCAAACTGCGTCGCCAGCGCCTGCTGGGACACGTCAAGCACGTTGACCGTGAAATGAGTGGCATTCTGGAAGATCGGCAGCCCCTGCGAGAACGTGCCCAGGCTCCACAGCACGAGCGGCGGGTTGAGCGACACCGATGCGAATGAATTGCATGTGATACCGTACGGCCGTCCTTCGGCAGACATCGCGGTGACGATCGTCACACCGGTCGCAAACGTACCGAGCGCATTGCGGAAGTCCCGCGGATCGATCGTCGAACTGTCGGTTGCAAGCTCATTGGCCGGATCCGTTGGATGTTTGGGTGAGTCAGACATCCAGCAAGCCTCAGAGCGTCAGGTTTTCAGACGGCAGCCCGAGAGCCACCCGCCCATAATTGGTGCCCGCCGCATCAAAATTGAAGGCGAGATGAGCGTTTACCGCATGCGCGTCGCGGAATTGACGCTGCAACGCCCCCGAGGTGAACAGGCTGCGTGCCCCGCTCGCGGCAAACAGAAGCGACACCGCTTCGGTACACAGATTGACCGTGAACGCACCATCGCGCCGGAGCTTCGTCTTTTGTGCAATACCCGGGATATCGCCGCGCCGGACTTGCGCAAGCACCTCAACGCAGTTCGCACGCATGATAAGCCGCGCGGCATCTATCTTCGCCGACGCCTCGGCGATCTTGATCTGTGTGCTCTGCAGGTCCCCGATCTTGGCCCGGTTGTATGTCGAGGCGCGGTGTCGCGCGATCTCGACATAATCGTCAAGGCAAGCCTGGGAGTTTCCCAGTCCGACTCCGGACAACACATAGGGAAACAACGAAAAGACTGGAAGCTTGTAAAGCGCATTCGGATTGACGACGCTGCCTGGCGTCGCACCTCCGGCAAGATCGCTGACGGCAACTGTCATGTGCTCAGGAACGAATGCATCTGTCACCCGCACATCGTTCGACCCAGTTCCGCGCAGGCCAGCCGCATTCCAGGTATCATCAATGCTGTAGTCCCGTCGATTCAACAGGAATAGCCGATACTCGACACCATCGGCCTCATCGTCCGAGGCAACCACGCTCGCAAGCATGTTCCATCCGCAGGCTTCCACCCCGGACGAGAACGGCCAATGGCCAGTCAGCACGTATCCGCCAGTTGTCTTCCTGGCGCGGCCCGCCGGGAAGACAAAGGAAGACGCGATCAGCGCATCTGGATTTTCGCCCCACACCGCCGTCTGCGCCTCGGGCGCGAACATCCCCAGCATCCAGTGATGACTCGCAAGATTGGCAAAGTTCCAGGCGACAGAGGCATCACCCTGCCCCAGAGCATCGGCGCAATCGACGAGGGCAACATAGTCGAGTTCGCTGCCTCCGACGCGCGCGGGCTGCAGGATCCGGAAAAGACCACTATCCTGCAGCTCCCGTTCGGTCTCCGGCGGCAAGCGGCGCAACTCTTCAGTTCGCTGCGCCCGCTCACGCAACACCGGAGCAAGCGCCGTGGCCCGCGCGACCATGACTGCATAGCGGTCCACGTCCAAGCCTGGCGGCACCTTCGTGTCGAGCCCGCGGCCAACCTCCACCATGGTCTCTTCCTTCGTACGATCTCCAGGACGTTTCGCGCGTGCGACCGAGCTGTGCAGCTTAGTTTATCGATCGATCACCAGAGATCAAGGCTACATCCCGCAACGGCTGCTCGCCGGAGCGTGCGGTTTGCGGGCCAGGAACGCAAAAGCGCCCGGTGGCCTATTGGCCACCAGGCGCTCAGCGTCGTCGCATATTGCATTCATTCGTCCCACCCCAGCGAGTCTAGACAAGCTCCTTCCGCCAATATAGCGAGTGCTGCCACGCCCACGGCGCGATGGGCTCAAAGAGCCGATACCTCAGCCTGATAAAGTTGTTGGCCGAGATACAGTTGTCAGTCGTGTCCGAGACGATCGTTTTCCAGCCGGCCCGCCGCCCTCGCGCTTCCAATGCGCGTGTAAGCCGCACTTGTAGACCATGACCGCAGTGCGGCATCGCGACGCCAACCCGGCACAGATATCCGGCAGTTGTGACATGGGTCGAAGGTACCACGCCCGCGAATGCGATCGGACTGGCTCCGCGGAATGCGATCCACCAATATCCCTGCTCGACGTCAGGCACCCGCGTCCCGTCGCAGAAAATCAGCTGATGAAGCTCGGCAAGCGAGTCCGCGATCTCATCGTCATGCGGATCAACCTCACGTATCCGATACATTACCACACCTCGAGAGTCGTGTTGTCAGCTAAGGCGCCCAGATCCACGACATGGACGTCTGTCCTCGAACGCGGTGCCGAGGCGCGTTACTTTCCGAGCGTGGCCTTGATGCCCAGCCAAACCGCGCCGAGAAAGCCAGTAGCGATCACGGTAATGACCGCTTCGAAGGTATAGCTCTGCGCCTGCTCGACGCTGCGTCGCCAGCGCCGGAGGTGTTGAAAATCCGCGCGCATTTGTGTAATCGTCTTCGCCACCTTACTTCTCCTGCCAATCGGACGGCAGATATTCGCTCGGCGCCGTGTCCGCGTGGTACGGCTCGGGGCCGGGCAGTGCCGAGCGGAATGCAATCGTCGGAAAGTCTGTCTGCTCGCGATCCCGGCGTGGGCGCGGAATGAACTTGATAATCTCGGCGCTCATGCCGCCTCCAACAATGCAATGGCGATCAGGCTCACGAGCGCGAGCGATATCAGATAGGCGGTCATGCAACCCTCGTTGATTGGCCGTCGGCGCGTGATGCGGCCATGGAATGAAATGTGCGGCAGATCGCGCGACGGGCGGCGATCTTTGGGGCGCGAACCTTATCCCTGACGAACGGGGCCGCGGGCGGCGCCGGCTTGCGCCGCGCCGCAGGACCGGCGCGTTCGCGCGCACCGGCCAATTCGTTGTTCGTTTCAATTGGGTTCGGACGGCGGCACGCTTGCGACGCTCAGACGACGGGCTGGGAGGATGTGGCGTCGTGGCGGTGCGGCCGCCGTCCGATTGGTGAAACGGCAAACAAAAAGCCCGCCGCGGATTGCTCCGCGCGGGCTCAACAATTTCTGATTTTCGGATTATGCCCCTGAGTTGCCCGACGTGTCAAACCCTTTTTGCGGGCTGAATGCGATCGGTAAAATGTGATGCGTCAGCTTCGACGGTGAGAAACCGCCTTGATCGAAAGTCTGAGTTTGATCCGGGAATCGCAATACGAGCCGGCGCCGATCGCCTTATGCTCGTTGCGATGATGTCAGTGTGCCGCTGAGTTGCCCGACGCGTCAAGGGGACAAAGCAGCTTACAATTTGGATCGACATCAGGACAGTTTTGGCTCGCGTCGATCGACCGGCGCCGCAGTTCGATTGCAAGGAGGAAGCGTCGATGTATTTCGTTGCTGCCGTGCTCGCCGTCCTGTCCGGCCTGTTCTATGCCGCGGGCCATCATCAGATCGGTTCGCTCGGTACCACGATGTGCCAGTACGGCGGAGTCTTCTGCGACAGCCCGGTACTGGTTCTCGTCGGTGCGGGATTCGCCGCGGCGTGGGGCATGCTCGTCAGCGTCCGCTGATCATCGGCGATGATTTCGCCGCTGATTGCCCGATGAGTCAATCGGGGCACCTTACGCCGGCTGCGTCGATGCCGCGCATTATTGCGCAGGGATCGGGTTGGCTGGTTGAGCGGGCTTGGGACCAAGCGGAGCAGGCTCAATCGGCGCCCTTGGTTCGGTCGGCATCACCCTTGCACCAGCAGCGCGTGCTGCCTCGCCGGTCGTTGAGTAGTTCGCGGAGGCGGCCGGCTGCACCTTCGGCTTGTTCCACGGACCGTGGTCGACGATCAGCATGCCCAACACGCCGAGAATCGCAACCACGGCCGCGACCAGCAGCGGCGCGCCGCCGTGCCGGCTTCGGTGCCCGGAACGGCCATCCGCCATGCCATGCGCATGCAATGTCATCATCGTCTCCTCCATGGAGACAAACCGCGACCTGCGCGCAAGTTTCCGGTTCCCAGATGAGAAAGCGACGCATGCCGATGGAACCAATCCATACCTGCTGAATTTCCACGATATGTGGCCGTCACCGGCCATTCAGGACATGCGAGTGCACAGAGGCCGAAGACGCAGTCACCTGCCCCCGAATCAAACAGCAGCACGCCACATGAGCACCGAAACGCCCGAGTCCCCACTTCAGCCCACGCTCGGTGAGCGCGCGATCGACACTGCGACGGACGTTTCGCGCACCATCACGGAAGTGTCGGACGGACTTCGAGCGGCGGCAGATCGCCTCAGCGACGCAATCGCGACCTCGCGCCGGCCTGGCGGAGCCCTCGCCACGGTCAGTGCGGTCACGCGCGAAGCGCCACTCGCGAGCCTGTTCGTCGCGTTCCTGCTCGGCGTCGCCGTGGCGCGCCGGCGCTAGGCCTGTCCTAGAACTTGCCTTTGGCCGCGTCCTTGGTTGCGGACAGCACGCTTCCGCTGATCTGGCGCATATGTTCACCGGCATTGGTGAACTGGCTGCGCAGGAACTCCGACTGGATCCGCATCGCCTCCTGCAGATCGGTCGCATGCACGAGTTTGCGCGCATGCTCGAAGGCCGCCTTCATGTTCTGTTCGGTGAACGACAGGGCCTGTTTGGAAATCTCGGTGCCCGTGCCCGGCATCGCCGTCATCGACTTGCTCGCGGCATCAAAGAACAGGCTGAACGCCTGCTCGGCCTGGTCGATTGTCTTTTCCGCGAGATCGCGCAACTCCGCGGGAACTTCCAGCTTCGGCTCAATCATGATCGCGTCCCCTGAAATAAGCGTCCGCCGACGTTAGCATAGATCGTGCCGGCGTCAGCGCCCGTATCGAGGAAAAATTACCTAGCGGAGGCCGGACCGGGGCGGCGGCCGATTCCAATCATGTCGGCACTGTGGCATAGTGATTCGGCCTCGTTGTTGGTCGCGTTCGCGTCTCTTGGGGAATAAGGGGATCCGATGCCGCGCGCCGTTCGTCCGACACCGACCTGCACCCGATTCAAGACCAGCATCGAGATGCCGTGCATGAAGTGCGGCACACAAATGCGGCTCGCCCTGATCGAGCCGCGCGACCAAGTCTACGACGTCCTGACCTATCAGTGCACGCCCTGCAATGCCGGCGAAAGCTTCCTGAACGCGCGCTAAGCCGCCGGCGCTCAGTCGTTCGGCACCGCAGACCCGCCTCCGATCGCGTCACGCCTCTCGCATCGGTCAGTAGCGGTAGGGCTCGATATCGAGCAGTGGGAATGCGCTGAACACGCTCGGCGGATTGGTCGGCATCGCCGGATGCAGATAGGTCTTGTCCAGTTCGGCGAAGCTGGTGACGCCGAGCAGCCCAAGGCAGCGGATCACCTCGTCCTCCAGCAATTCAAGCATCCGAACGATGCCTGCCTCGCCGGCTGCGGCCAGCGCCCAGCACTGCAATCGGCCGATCCCGACCAGGTCCGCGCCCGAAACGATGGCCTTCACGATGTCGGTGCCGCGGCAGATCGAGCCATCGACCATGATCTTGGCACGGCCGGCGACGGCCTGAACGATCTCGGGCAGCACATGCATGGACCCGCGGCCGTGGTCGAGCTGCCGCCCGCCATGATTCGAGACGTAGATCCAGTCGACTCCGTGGTCGACGGCGATCCTTGCGTCTTCGGCGGTGGCGATCCCCTTGAGGATCAGCGGGATCTTGAACTTGTCCTTGATCAACTTCACCGTCCGCCATTCCAGGCCTTTCTGGAAATCGCCGCCGGTGGCGCGGATGCGGCTTTCGCGGACATAGCGCTTGGCGATGTCGCGCTCGCGCCGGCTGTAATGGGCGGTGTCCACGGTGAGACAGAACGCGGCGTAGCCATTGTCGATGGTGCGGCTGACCACATCCTCGACGAACGCATCGTCGCCGCGCACATAGAGTTGGAAGATGCGCAAGGCGTCAGGCGCCGCCTTGGCGGTGTTCTCGAGCCCGGGCTCCGACACCGAGCTCAGCATGTGCGCCGCGCCGAACGTTCCTACACCGCGCGCGACGGCCGCGCCGGCATCCGGATCGAAGATCTCAAGCGCGCCGACCGGGGCGATCATCACGGGAAGGCGGAGCTTGCGGCGGAAGACTTCGATGGAGGGATCGACATTGATGACGTTGCGAAGCACGCGTGGCCGGAACGCGATCTCGTCGAGCGCCATTCTGTTCCGGCGCATCGTGGTCTCGGTTTCGGAGGCGCCAACGATGTAGTCCCAGGCGTTCTGGTTCAGCCTGGCGCGAGCCTTCTGCGCGAATTCGTGCAGGTTCTGGAATTCCTCGCCGCTGGCGCCGAGCTCGACATTGCGCGCCTGTCGAATGGGGGTCCCGTCATTCATGGTGTTTCTTCTCCCGATTTGGCCGGCACAATAGCCGCAGACAAACCGGAAAAGCTACCACCTGAGCGACGAATCCGGCTAGCGAAGGCCAGCTATTCGCTTGTGGGGTAGATCCGCTTGCGACGCGAAGCGCCCGCATCCGAACCGAGCTCGCATGAGGCGAGCTAGCTGCCCGAGAACCGGTTTCGGTACTCAGTCGGCGACACACCGAGGTGGCGCAGGAAGGCCCTCCGCATGCGCTCGTCGTCGCCAAACCCCGCACGCTTGGCGACCTCGACGACGCCGCCGATCTGGCGGCTTTCGAGCAGCAAGCGCGCAGTCTCCACACGCAGCGCCTCGACGCCGCTTGCCGGAGTCATGCCGGTGCGGCTGACATAGGTCCGTGCAAAAGTTCGTGGCGTCATCCCTGCCTTTTCCGCGAGGGTCTCGACCTTGAGGTCATCAGTGATGTTCTCGATGATCCAGGCGTGTAGCGCGCTGAAGCGTCCCTCGACGTCCGATGCCTGGGCCGCAAGGACGGTCGAAAACTGGCTCTGACCGCCGGGCCGTTTGAGAAACACCACAAGCCTGCGCGCGACATCGAGCGCGATGGTGTGGCCGAAATCCTCCTCGATCATGGCGAGCGCCAGATCGATGCCGGCGCTGACCCCTGCCGACGACCAGACATGTCCGTCCTTGACGAAGATCGCGTTGGGCTCGACTCGGATGTTGGGGAAGCTGTCCTGCAAACGGGGACAATAGCGCCAGTGCGTTGCAGCACGCTTGCCGTCCAGGATTCCGGTCCAGGCCAGGGCAAAGGCACCGAGACAGACCGACGCGATCCGGCGCGCCTTCGGCAGCGCCTCCGCGATCCAATTCATCAACTCGGCGTCGTTGCGGATCTTCCAGATGCCTGGCCCGCCGGGGATCACCAGCGTGTCGACCTCGGCGGGCGCAAGGCTGGCGATCGGCGCCGTGTCGATCATCATGCCGACGTCGGTCGGCACCAGGCCTCCCGAGGCCGACAGGTAGGACAGCGCGTAGTCCGGCCCGGGTAGCTCGATCGCCTCCAATTCTGCGAACACCTGCGCCGGCCCCGAGATGTCGAGCAAGGTGACGCCAGGAAAGGCGACCATCGCGATCCGCCGCGCGGCTTTCCTGTCGCGCGCCTCGGGCCGGGGCGGTTTGGCAGTTTTCGAGGGCATATTGTCCTTTAAGCCATTGGAGGCTCCCCTGTATAGCTCGCGATGGAATTCTGGAGTTCTGCCATGTCTCGACATCTGGGCAGCGGATATGAGGCGATCAGATCGCCTTGGACGGACTACGCGGTCTACAGTCTAGCCGACGCCTCCCGGATCGAAGCCTGCGACCGTCAGCCGGTGATGGACGCCATGAACGCCATCATTGCCGTCAACTGGCAGGCCACCGAGCCGCATTGGACCGCAACCTCCTCGCCCTTCGACAAGAAGTACAGCCTGATCCTCGTTTATGACGGCTCCGGCCTCGTGGCCTTCTCGGTCTACCGCGTCCTGCAGATGTCGGCCGGACTTGGAATCTATCGAAGCGGCACGGAAGTGCTCCCGGCGCACCAGGGCCGCGGCTTCTACGGCTTCTTCACATCGGAAGTCCTGAAATGTTCGGGTGCTGCCGAACGAGCCGACGGCAACGTGCTCTACGGCTGGCGTACCCGCAATCCGATCGTCTGGGCAGCGAACGCTAAGATTTGCGCAAAAGTGTCCCCATCATTGCTCGATGATGCGCAGGATCCTGCGTTGCAGGCCGCCTGTGTCGAGATGTGCACCTCACTCTATCCAGGCAAGCCGCTCGAACTGCCCGACATGATCATGCGTGGCGCTTACGGCCACATTAAACACCATCGGCAGGCCTATCGTGGCACCGCGTCGCTGGTCGATGCCGCGATGTCGCGCAAGATTCCGAATTCAGCGGATGCCCTGTTCTCGGTCGGTTACGCGAGGGTGTGATGTCGATGCTCGGACAACAAGCGGTTTACGCCCCGGCGTCGCGCTTCACCGATCGCGCCTACCTCGCCTGGACGGCGGTGGCAATCGCCTACGCCATCGCCTTCCTGCAGCGCGTGTCGCCACAGTCGGTAAGTCTCAGCTTCATGCACGACTTCAACACCGATGCTGCCGGTGTTGCGATGCTGGCCTCGAGCTATTTCTGGGGCTACACGCTGATGCAGATTCCGGCCGGACTTCTGGTCGATCGCTACGGCGTCAAGCGCGTCGTCCTCGTCAGCATGATGGCCTCCTCGCTCGGCAGCGCCGCATTCGCGCTGGCGCCGAACTTGCTCGACGTCTTTGCCGCGCGCCTGATCGTCGCCTGCGGCGATGCGCTGGTCTTCACCGCACTCTTGAAGCTGGTGGCGCAGAGCTTCGCCGACGAGCGGTTCGGCATGATGTCGGGCATCTCGCAGGTATCCGGCTATGTCGGAGGCGTGATTGCGACCACGCCGCTTGCCGCCGCCGTCTCGGGGTTCGGGTGGCGGGCCTGCTTCCTGTTCATCGCCTGCATCGGGCTTGCCAACCTCGCCTTCGCCAAGCTCGCGCTCAAGCCCGATCCGGCCTCGCACAGCAACAAAACGCTGAAGGGCGTCGTGCTGGCTGCGCGGCAAGCGCTGACCCATGTCGCGAACTGGGGTTGCGCAATGACGTTTGCGTCACACTTCGCGGTGGTGACGACGCTATCGGGCGTTTGGGGCATTCCGATGGTCGCCCACTTCTTCCACATCTCGCCGACGGCGGCCGGCACACCGCTGCTCGCCTTCATGATCGGCAATGCGCTCGGCTCGATCTTCCTGGGTCATGTCGCCGATCGTGCTGCGGCCGCGCTCGACCGCGCGCTGATCGGCATTTGCGCGTTGCGCATGTTGCTGATCGCGATGCTGCTGCCGCCGATGGCCCAAACCTTCGGTCTCGCCTATGTCACCGTCGTGTTCGCGGTCCTGGGCCTCGTCGCCGGCGGCACCGTCCCGCTGGTGCTGAAATGCGTCAAGAAGCTCTACACCGCCGACCTGATCGGCGTCGGCGCCTCAGTCAACACCACTGCTGCCGGGATTTTCGCCGGCGTCGCGCAGCCCATCATCGGATTCGCGATGCTTGCGGCGAGCCACGCCTCCGGAACCGACGCCGTGCACAACACGGCCGCAATCGGTGACGGCGGCTACAGCGCCTTGATCGTCATTCTGCTTCTCATGTCGTTGCCGGGTATTGCCGGGCCGCTCGTGATGAGAAGCAAGTTGATAGCTCGTTAGTGTCGTTATGAGTGTAGGGGGTGTTATGGAGCGCTTGTTCTTGAGAAAAGGCGAAGTCGCGTCAAGCTTTCCGGTCAGCAGTTGGCAGAGCGTGATGTTCTCTGAGTTTGAAGCCCAGATGAGCAGCGAGGCGAGGCCGTTCCCTTGCGTGTTCGGGGTGACCGGACATCGCCAGGATCAGCTCCGCTACCTCTTCCTCGATCCGTATGATGTCGCGGTGCTCGGCGAACAGCTCGGACAATATGTCTCGCAGGCGCGCTCGTTCGGTCCCAACACCTCGTTGATCGTGTTCACGCGGCCCCGCCCGGTGCAGACGCTCGACGCCTATTATCGCAAGATGTGGCTGACGCTCGACCAGCTCGCGCGACTGGACAAGAATCCATGGCCATCAGAGATTCCCGAGCAGATCGATCACCCGATGTGGGAGTTCTCGTTTGCGGGTGAGCCGATCTTCGTCGTCTGCACGACGCCTGCACATGTGATGCGCCAGAGCCGGCGGTCCAGCGCCTTCATGCTCACCTTCCAGCCGCGCTGGGTGTTCGAGAAAATCCTCGGGACCGAAAAGGCGGCGACCGCCGCGTTCGCCGAGGTGCGAAAGCGCTTGATCCCGTACGACAGCGCAAGCCCCTCTCCGCTCCTCGGCCGTTACGGCGCGAGCGACGGCCGCGAATACCTGCAGTACTTCCTGCACGACGACAACAACGCGAGCACCGGCTGTCCCTTCGCCAAGCTCGCGCAGAACAAGACGCCGCCGATCGCAAACAAGGAACAGGCAGCATGACCCAGATCATCGCAGGCACGAAGACCGAATTTGCCATCGATCCGGAGATCCTGAACCTGCTTCCGGCACAGGGCTCGGTCGAGCTGCAGCATGATGCAGCCGGCAAGGTGCATCATTTCCATACCCATCCGGTCGATGAGATCCTGATGATCATCAGCGGCCGGCTGAACTTCATCTGGGATGGCGGCGAGCGGGTGGTCGGTGCCGGCGACACCATCCTGCTGCCTGCCGGCACCCGGCATCAATCCGAGGCGTTGGAGGGCGGCGCAATCTACGTGATCGCGATACAGCCGCCCGCCAAACTATTGAACCACTCACCCACAGGAGAGATTGCGAGCACCTCAGGACAGTGAAGGATCGCCCGGCGGTTCAACCGCCAAACGTTCGACCAGTTCGACGACCTCGGAACGCTGGTCGGGCGCAAGTCGAAGGAAGGCCTTCAGCAGTCGCAGGCTTTCCAGTGTTTCGCTCGATGGAGCTCCGAGCCTCTTCTGCAGCTCTGCAACATATGTGGGATTTTTCATCTCGCACCTTAAGTGAGGATTACGAATGGCATACCCAGGTAAACGTGAAGGCTTGGCCCAGAAGGTCGACACCGCAGCACAAGAGGCCGAACGCCTCGGCCTGACCACGGCAACCCTCATACTCCGGATGGCGCGCCTCGAAATTGATCGAGCGGAGCCCGAGGAGGTTGAAAGTATGCCAAGGAACAACTTGCGCAGCAAGCCGAACTGAGGTCCCGAAACCGACCAATTCCGGCTGGAAGGCCGCCGGCGCGCTCCGGGGCCCGTGACGTCTGAACGACGCACCGGTAAGGCGAGAGGTGTTCCTCTCGCCTATGGCTGAGTTGCTGTGCGAGCATCCGATCTTCGGTGCAGGCCGGCAGCGTGGCTAACCGGTGTTTCCTGCCTTGCCGAACGCACCCGCCTCCGCCAATGCAGCAATGCGGCGGTCGTCATAGCCAAGCGTCTTCGCCAACACATCGTGCGTGTGCTGACCGAGCAATGGCGCGGCAACTGGATCGACGGTCGGCGTCAGGCTCATACCGATCGGCTGCTCGATGTTCGGAATCGAACCGGCGGTTGGATGCGCGATCTTGCTCAGTCGGTGACGGTCGCGCACCTCGGGTGCATTGAACCCCTCCTCGACCGTGCGGAGATAGCCAACCGGAATGTTGGCCTTCTTCATCTTTGCCATCCAATGCTCGATCGTGTCGCTTGCAAACACGCTGGCGATGATGGCGCGCAACTTCTCCTTGTTGGCCGTCCGGTTCTTCCGGTGGGCAAATTCGGGATCGGTAACGAGATCCGGGCGCTCCAGGACGTCGGTGACCAGCCGGCGATAGAGCCGGTCATTGGCACAAGCCATGTAAAGCGGACCATCGGATGCCCGGTAAACGCCGACGGTCGGCGAACCGTTCGGGGAGTTGCCGAAACGACCGGGGTTGTTGCCGTTGATCAGATAGGCCATGCCGTAGAAACCGGTCATCGACACCGCGGTGTCGATCAAGGCGACCTCGACCTGCTGGCCGCGACCGAGCCGCTCGCGCGCAATCAACGCCAGCAGGATGGCGTTGCAGGCCGACATGCCCGTTGCCATGTCGACGATCGGCGGACCGGTGCGCACCGGCTCGCCATCCGGAAAGCCATTGAGCGACATGAAGCCGCTTTCGGCCTGCGTGATCGGGTCAAAACCTGGACGTAGCGCGAAATCGCCTTTGCGGCCGTAGGCGGAGATCGAGCAATAGACCAGCCGCGGATTGGTCGACGCCACCGACGCATAATCGAGACCGAATTTCTTCATCACGCCGCCGGAGAAATTCTCCACCACGACGTCGGCCTTGGCAATCAACGCGCGCGCGACGTCGAGTGCGGCCGGATTGTTGAAATCGAGCGCGATGCCGCGCTTGTTGCGATTGAGGCTGAGATATGCGGCACTTTCGCCGCCGATTTCGGCATGCTCGTAAGCGCGCGTGTCGTCACCGCCATCCGGATTCTCGATCTTGATGACCTCGGCACCGAAGTCGGCCAGGGTTTGCGTGCAGGCCGGGCCTGCAACGACGCGGGTGAAGTCGACAACCAGCAGGCCGTCGAGCGCCGTCGGAACCCCTTCCCCGCGCGGCGTGCGCCCAGGCAGTTCTGGTCTGGTCATGATCTGACGCTTCCTCTATTCATTTTTGTCAGGCGAAATACGATGGCCGCTACCAAGGCCGACACCGCTAGCCTTTTAGCGGAAGCCTATCACCAAGACCAAACCCGGATTTTGCAAGGCGGGACCTTCGTCTGACATGGCTGCGGTCGGCCAAGACGATCCCTGCGGCGCAGGGGCACCGACAAGCCGCCAGTTCAATGTCGAGGAAATTGCCGGTCAGCGAATATGGCGGGGAGTCCGGCCGATGGAATGACGAGATATCGGCGGGTGGCGACGTTCCGTCGCCCCCGCTTTCGTCGTTGAGAACGACCGTCGCGCTATTCAGCGATCACCTCGCCCGAGCCGCCAAACTCGGCGGGAAAATCCTTCAACTTGGGCAGACCATCGCGGATCGGCAACACCGCCTCGGAATAATTGACGTGAACGCCGGGGTTGAATTTCAGCGTCGGAATCGTCGCCGTGAACACGTCGACGAGCCCAAGCGTTGGGTGGTTGGTCATCAGGTGACCGCCACACTTGCTGCAATATTTGCGCTGGCTCATCGCGGTCTTCTCGAATGTCGCGATATGATCGGCGCCCTTGGTGACCTCGACCGCCCCGGGCTTCCAGAGGCTGAACGCATTCACCGGACCGCCGGACCAGGAGCGGCATGAACGACAGTGGCAGTAGCCCATCGCCTCGGGCTCCCCCGTGACCTTGAGTTCGACGGCACCGCAAAAGCAGTTTCCAGTGTGATTCATCGGTCGTTCCTCCTTGGGTGGTTTGATCGGACTCCGCGCCGGCACCGACCCACGTTGCTCGTGATGTTCGCGATGCTGGGTGAGATGTAGTCGGGCGTAGAAGCTGTGAACTCCCTTATGGTCGTACCGGAACATTCCCGCAGAAGAGGCAATCATATTCCGCCCGAATGCGGGAAGGTCATCGATGCGAGCGAAGTTACATGAGAGACCGCGCCACTGTCGACCATCTTCTACACAACATGGTGGGGCACATCGCGATCACAGACAAGGATTGGGTGTGGGGCAAAGTACAGTCTTGCAATGTGACGTACCGGCCACCTGCGCGACAACCGGCGCGTGAGCGCATCGCCTTACACCAGCATTATTGGCCCTTTGCGGGAACCTTGTTCGCCGTTGCAAGCCCGTACATCAACGCCAGCCGATCCAGGCATTCCTTGAGACGCCGCGCGAAATAGTCGTGCCAGCGCTGCGTGCGCAGCCCGCGCCGCTGCCCAACCTGCTCCATGGTCATGCCGAGGATAAGGACGTCGTGCACCAACGCCGATCCGTCGGCGCCAAGTTCATGCTCGGCGCGGTTCAAACGCAAGGCCGCCTGGCGCTGGCCTTCTGTGATCGGCTCACGTTGCTGACCGCCATCAACGTATTCACGCGTGGTATCCACGGCACGCGGGCCACGCTCGGCCTTCTCCCAGTCGTTCTGGAAAGCCCGACCGCTCCGATACTGCGCGTCGTCGATCTGTCGGTGCGCATGCAACCGGCCGAGCGGATCGTTGCGTATCGAGCGAAACGCAACGACCTTATCACCTTGCTCGAGCGCAAGCGGATCGTCGACCTCGACGGTCGCCACTTCGGCATTAAAGGGCAGATCGGTCGAGCGTCGATCATGCGTTCCGGCGGGATCGTATGGTTTCCGGCGTTTTGCGCGCGACATTGGTGGCTCCTGATATCTGATGATGAGCGCGCAGCGTGTTCCGCGCGGTTGCAGTTTGCGGATTGCGGACCGAGGTCCTGCCGGTCGGGAGAAGATCGCCTCAGATGGCGCCGACGGCTCGAAGCCACGCATCGTTCAGGACAGGCCTCGCCGAGGCGTCGGGATCGCGACTCAGGTCAAGATGCGGGGTGCAGTAACTCGAGCCCGAGCGGCTTGGATGACCGCAGAAGGTCATGACCTCGCCGTCGGCATCCCCGCCGTAGGGATAGCGGCAATCGCCCGGTTTGAGATCGAGCAGTGAAAGATGCCGAGGCGCGACCGCAGCGCAACGAAGCGGAGGTATCTCCACCGTTTCGGCGCACATCTTCGGCCAGCGAACCGGATCGGGCTTCGGTTCGGCCCGTCCTTCGCGCGGCCGACCGATCCCCGGAAGTTCCGGCGAGGACGGCTTGGGTGGGTCGAGGCGCCCCGGCAGGGACGGTTCCGGCCGATCGAGGCCCGCCAACCCCATGCGCTGCGCCCGGCTGAGGGCCGCATTGCGTGTGTAGGCGGTATTGAAGGATGTGTTGATCCTGTCAGCGATTTCCGAATAGGACAAGCCGCGGGCGCGCAGGTCCTCCAAGGCTGCCGAGTGCTCGGGCAGCCAGTTCATCATTTCCATTCCAGATTCCCATTTCTGTCAGTTCACCGGCGCCGTAGATACCTTCCGATATTCCGAAGAAAAAGTCAAGCTTGAATTCTGATAATCGTAACGCTATTAATATGTCCAGGCTTGGAGAGGATGAAACATGCTGGACGCTGCACTGATCGAACGAGCACTGGAAAAGACCGGGAAGAGCAAAGGCGGGCTTGCCCGCGCAATGGGGGTTCGGGCCGGGGCGGTGTCCGAAATCCTGTCCGGAATACGCCTGATCAAGGCATCGGAGATCGCCCCGATCATGGAATATCTGGAGTTGAACTCGGTGCCGATCGTGGGCCGGGTCGGCGCCGGCGCCTCGATCCAGCCGGAGCTGGAGCAGGTCCCGCCGGAGGGGCTCGGCGAAATCGAGCTTCCGTTCCCGATGACGGAGGAGACCGTCGCTTTCGAGGTTTCGGGCGATTCGATGCTGCCCAAATACGAGAACGGTGACGTCATCGTGGTATACCGCGAACAGCGCTATCCGCTGTCGAGCTTCTACGGAGAGGAAGCCGCGGTCCGGCTGAAGAGCGGCGAACGCTATCTGAAGACAATCGAACGCGGCAGCTCGTCCGGCACCGTCAACCTCAAGAGCTTCAATGCCAAGCCGATCAACGGCGTGAAGCTCGAATGGATCGGCGAAATTTGCGTCACCCTTCCCCGTGGCCAAATCGAGAGGCTGCGCGGCAAGACAGCGGCCAAGGGCCGCAAATCGGCCTCCAAGGGCGGCCGATCATCCGAGAAATAGGCGCCGTTTCGGGACCGGGCTGATCGATTCGGGCGCCTCGCCGCCGAATCGGTCAGCGCCCCCGCCTGAATTCCGATTATCGGCATTTTTCCTTGACAATATTCCGATTATCGGAAATAGTGGTCGGTGCAAGTCAACGCATCGAACTTCCTGGCAAATGCAGTATTTTGTCGTGATGATCGACTATGGCCGCCGCGGCCGCGAGGCGATCGTCGATCCCGAACTGACACGGCGCGAGATCGTTTCCCGGGTCGCGTCGCGGGAATACACAAACATCAGCTTCATCCACGAGATTGCCGAACGCTCGGTCGAGGATGTCACCCACGACATCCTTGCGGAGGCCGCCCTGCCGGGCATCCCCCCAACCGGCGCGGACCTGCAAGCCAATGCGCTGGATCACGCCCGCGACCTGCGCAAGCACGAGCCGGTCTGAGGCCGCTCGATTGGCAATTGCGAAAACGTGAACTTTCTTGAACCGACCACTTGGCCGGAACCCGAAACGGATTAGATAGGTTCACGCAGAGTCTATTCGGACCGGGCACGGGTTCCCTTTAGATTGCCGTTTCGCTTTCTCGGGCCAGCAGATTTCAGCTTCAGATGACCTCGACATTAAATCCCGAGATCGCGCGAGCCGATGGCGATCTCAGGATCGCGCTGCTGCTTGGCATTGCAAACTGGTTTCTGTTCCTCGACCACGTTCCGCACAACGTCGTCAGCGCACTCACCATGCGCAATTTCGGCTTCAGCGGCGCGACCGACCTGTTTGTCTTCACCGGCGGCTACGCCGTGACGCTGTTCTACGCCAGGATGGCGCTCGAGCGCGGCTTCGTGGTGGCCGCAACCCGCATCTTCAAGCGCGTATGGCAGCTCTACGCTGCCTATATCGTGCTGTTCGTGATCTATGTCGAGTTGATCAGCTATGTCGCCGCACGAACCGCGGCGCCCGAGATCATCAGCGAATTCAACATCACCGGCTTTATCGATCACCCGATCCGAACGCTGATCTACGGCTTGTTCCTGCAGGCCAAGCCGCTCAATCTCGACGTGCTGCAACTCACCATCGCGCTGATGGCCTTCCATCCGATCGTCGTCTTCGGGCTGCTGTATGTCCCGAACGCGACGCTTCTCGGATCCGTGGCCCTCTACGCAACCGCCCGTGTCCTCGACTGGAACCTGACGTCATCGACGTATGGAGCCTGGTATCTCAATCCGTTCTGCTGGCAATTGTTGTTCGTGATGGGTGGCTGGGTTGCACTCATCGGCACGCGCTACGCGCCGACGATCCGCGCGATGCAGGCCGCCCCCGCGCTGCGCGCCACCGCGCTGCTGTATCTGCTGTTTGCGCTGACGATCGTCTCGAGCAGCGAGATCCCGGCACTCGCGCAGATGATGCCGAGCGAATTTAGCGATGTGCTCCTGCAGAACGATCAGGAGGAAGTCGCGCCGCACCGCATCCTGCATTTTCTAGCCCTGACCTTCCTGTTCACGTGGTTGGTGCCGCGCGACTTCGAGTACCTGCGATCCTATGCCCTGCAGCCGGTGATCAAATGCGGCGAGGAATGGCTGGCCGTGTTCTGCGCAGGCGTGTTCCTCTCCTTCGCTGCTCACCTGATCCTGATCACCGGCCCCTACTCGCTGACAAGGCAGGTCGCGGTCAGCATCGCCGGTATCGCAGCGATGACCGCCGTCGCCTACTATGTCTCCTGGTCGAAGCAGCAGGACAACAAATCGGCCATCGGCGCGCATTCCTGACATCCCTCTGCTAGTCGATCAGCATCGCGCGCCTGAGCCGAGTCTCGCTGTCGCGCAACATGGCGGCATCGAGGGCGCCGCGTGCAGCGGCTTCGGTGGCGCAGGCGAACAGCCGGTAGAATTGCAGTCCGTCATAGGCGACCAGCAAGAGATCGACACCGGCGTTCAACGCCTCCACGACCGCGGTGCAGACATCGTGCTGATAGATCGCGCCCATCACCAGATCATCTGTCATGACGATCCCCTGGTAGTTCCAGATCTTCCGGATCAGCCCATCGACGACGGCCTTCGAATGTGACGCAGGCCGTCCGGGGTCGAGCGCACTCAGCGCCACGTGCCCGACCATCAGGCGCGCGCCGGTCGTTGCAAGCACGTCACGGAACGGACGCCAGTCGGTCGCCTCGAGCTCGCCGAGCGGCGTATCGAGATCGGCCGTGAAATGATGCGTGTCCGCGCGCACCCGGCCTAAACCGGGAAAGTGCTTCACGGTGGCGTTCACACCCGCGGACTCGAGGCCGTCAATGTAAGCCCTTGCGATCGCACTCACCTTGGCCGGATCGTCGGAGATCGCCCGCTGATTGATCAGCGTGTTGAAATCGAGCCGGTTGTGCTTGGCCTCCGGACGCAGGTCGAGCACCGGCGCAAAGTTCAGGTTGATGCCGAGCGACGCCAGATCGCCGCCATGGATGCGGCCGAACTCCCTGGCTTTTGCTTTTCGTTGATCCGGCGGCAGGTCGGCCAGCGAGGCCAGCGCGGGCAGCCTCGTCAGCGGCGGCGCGAGGTGCGAAACGATGCCACCCTCCTGGTCGGTCGCGACCGTCAATGGCGGCAGTCCCGCCGCACGTCGCTTGGCCTGCAGGGTGGCGATCTCCGCCTTCAAATCGCCGGCCGTCCTGCCGACAATGTTTCGCTGCGTAACATAGATGCCCGCGATGAACCCGTTCTCGACCAGCGGCGCGACTTCGTCGAACGACCGGTAACCGATGATGAAGTGCTGCCCAACCGACCGCGCCAGCACCGGTTCGGTCTGCAGAACGCGCTGCTTGCGCAGCTCGAACACACCGTGCGCGGCCAGCATCGCGAGCGGCGGCAGGCACCACAGCATCACCAGAAGCCTGCCCGTCCACGCCCGCCAGCGCCAGGCGCCGCGCCGAACCAGCAGGAGCACGACGGCACCGCTTATGGCCACGAGGAAGAGATTTCCCGCCCCACGCAATGGGACCAGATAGGGATCGTTGTTGTTGATGCCCGCGAAGACGAAAACGAGGCCTGCGATCCAGAGCAGGGCAATGCCGACACATTTGCTGATTTGCATGGGGACCACGAAGGACTGAAGAGGTCGATCGGCTTGGTCCGTATCAGACGAGATTCGCCGGCGCGAGCCGACAATCCGTATCTGCACGCAATCTGCATAAAAATCCTGAACTCCTGCTGGTCGCGCTCCAGCCGTTTGCACATGCAGGCGTCAAGGTCGGCCAAGCAGCGCGCCGGATCCCGTCCCGGCGCAAACGGCCCCACCTGCTGCAGCGGACCGCATCCCTTCGATCCTGAGGTCATCATGACAAGCCTTGCGCCACCAGAGATCACGCCCCAATCAGTCGGCAGCAAGCTCCCGCCGGCGAAAGTCGCGGTGATGCTTGCCCTCGCGGCACTGGCCGACTGGTTGTTCTATGACCAGCACCTCGGACTCTCGGTCGTCATTTTCGCAATCGCGCTGACTTCAGCGTCGCTGATTGTCAACCTCGGCCATCTCGAGCATCGTCGGCTGCTGCTTGCCGGGTCGATCGTGTTGACGGGGCTGCTGCCGGCGCTCGAGGATATCAACGCGGCTTCACTCGTCATCATTGCACTTGCCCTCGGCGCAGCCCTGATGCTGACGACCAATCCTTATCTCGACAGTCTCGTCCGCGGAGCTACGTCCCTGCTCGAGCTCTATCTGGTCGGCCCCTTCAGACTATTCCAGGATGCGATCCGCGCGTTCAATTTGCCCATGCTCACGCGAAGCTTCACCCTGTGGTGCGTGCCGTTGCTGCTCGGAAGCCTCTTCGTCCTGTTGTTCATGGCAGCCAACCCATTGCTAACGAAATGGATCAGTCAGCTGAACCCGGGCGATCCCTCCTCCTATCTCAGCATCAGCCGTGCGTTTTTCTGGATCGCGGCAGTGGCGCTCGTCTGGCCCTTCATCCACATCCGATGGCGCAACGACATCGAGGTGCCGAACGATCGCGCCAGATTTGCCGAGAATGATCGGTCCGGTCCAGCCGACCTGGGTTTCTTCGGCCCAGGTACGATCTTGCGCTCGCTGATCCTGTTCAATCTGCTGTTTTCGATCCAGACCATCCTCGACCTGATCTATCTCTGGGGCAATGGGACGCTACCCGCCGACGTTACCTATGCGTCCTATGCACATCGCGGCGCATATCTTCTGATTATCACCGTGCTGCTCGCCGCGAGTTTCGTTCTGCTGACCATGCGGCCGGGCGGCCCTGCCGAGCGATCGCGCGTGATGCGTTCGCTCGTTTATCTCTGGATCGGACAGAATGTCTTGCTGGTCATCTCCGCGATGCTGCGGCTTGATCTCTACGTCCAGATTTACCTGCTCACGTATTGGCGTATCGCGGCGTTCGTCTGGATGCTGCTTGTCGTGGTCGGGCTGGTCCTGATCCTGGCACGCATCGTCCAGCGACGCTCGAACGAATGGCTGATCCACGCCAACCTGGCCGCATCGGCGATCGTCCTCTACACCTGCTCCTTGATCAATTTCGCGGCCATCATTGCCGACTACAACGTAGCCCACAGCCGGGAAGTCTCGGGCAGCGGGGTCAATCTGGATATGGATTATTTGATCCGGCTCGGCCCGCAGGCCCTCCCGGCCATCGACAGGGCGCTCCAGCTCCGCTCCTTCGACCCCAGTCTTGTTTACCGGCGCAATTGCCTTGTAAAAGAGCAACGCGAGCAGATGACATCATGGCGCAGCTGGGGCTTCCGAAGCTGGCGGCTCCAGCGTTTCCTGGATCGTCAGCAAGTGGCGGCCGTAGGCTAGATTACGTTCGTTTCGGAGTGGACTCGTGACCCACCGTATTCTTATCGTCGACGATGACCTCCATATTCGGGAGGTCATCCGCGTCGCTCTCAAGAAAGCGGGCATGAATGTGGTCGAGGCCCGCGATGGCAAGGAAGCGCTAGTCAGATTTTCAAACGACCGGCCGGATCTGATCGTCCTCGATATCGGCATGCCGGAATTCGATGGCCTCGACGTATGCCGCGAGATTCGCAAATCATCCGACGTGCCGATCCTGTTCCTATCCGCCCGCGACGATGAGATCGATCGCGTCCTCGGGCTCGAGATCGGTGGCGACGACTACGTGACCAAGCCGTTCAGCCCGCGCGAGCTCGTCGCGCGCGTCAATGTGATCCTGCGGCGGCTGACGCCGCGGCCTGGCGCGCCGGAGCCGGGCGCGCTGTCCAAAGGACAGCTCTCGGTCGATGCTGAGCAGCACGTCGCAACATTCGCCGGAACGCCACTGCATCTGACGGCGATCGAGTTCGGCATCCTGCGGACCTTCCTGACCCGGCCGGCGGCAGTCTTCAACCGTGAGCAGATCATGAGCGCCGCTTATCAACTCAATATCCAGGTCTCCGACCGTACTATCGACAGTCACATCCGCAACATCAGAGCCAAGTTCGTGGCGGCGAATTGCGCCAGCGTCATCGAGACCGTGCACGGCGTCGGGTTCAAGCTCGGCCGGTGCGAGCCTTAGGCATGACGTCCTTCCGTGCCCGCCAGAAGTGGCGACCGTCGCTCAGCTTCATCATCTTTGCCGTCCTCGCCCTTGTCGCGGTTCTCCCGTTACTCGGGCTTTTCTTCTTCCGCCTCTACGACAACCAGCTCATTCGTCAAACTCAGGCCGAATTGATCGCACAAAGTCGTGTGCTGGCTGTGATCTACGCACAGGACGTCCGCGCACAGCTTCGCAATGACATCCCGCTCGGCGCCGCAGTTCCAACGGAGGCGCTGCCGGACCCTGGCGATCAGGTGACGCCGATCCGGCCCGAGCTCGATCTTGCCGGCAACGACCTCTTGCGGCGACGGCCCGACGCGCTGCCGGCGACCAAGCCCGCAGACCCGGCCTATGTCGCAATCGGTGCACGGCTGATGCCCCTGGTGCTGGACACCCAGAAGGTGACGCTCGCGGGCTTTCGAATTCTCGATCCGCAGGGCGTCGTCATCGCGGGACGCCAGGAGGCCGGGCAGTCGCTGGCCCATATCGACGAGGTGGCGGCCGCGCTACGCGGCCAGTATAGCGCCGCGTTGCGCATCCGTGTCCCCGACAAGCCTCCGCCGCCAATCTATTCGATCAGCCGCGGCGTCGGCGTTCACGTCTTCTCGGCGATGCCGGTCATCGTCAATGACCGCGTCGCCGGCGTGATCTATGCGTCGCGGACACCGAGCAACATCTTCGAGCATCTCTATCGGGAGCGCGGCAAGTTCCTGCTGGCCGCGATGGCCGTCATCCTGGCGACAACCGCCATCGGCCTGGTGTTCTCACGAACGGTCACCCGCCCCATGCGCGAGCTCGTCGATCGCGCCGTGCGAATCGGACGCGGTGACCGCAATGCGTTTCGGCCGCTGCAGCACTACGGCACCCGTGAGCTCGCCCAGCTCTCCGACAGTTTTCTCGGCATGGCCCAGCAGCTGTCGCGCCGCTCCGACTACATCGCCACCTTCTCGACTCACCTGACGCACGAATTGAAATCGCCCCTGACCTCCATCCGGGGCGCAGCCGAGCTGCTGCAGGATTCGCTGCAAAGCAAGTCGGATACCCTGACACGGTCCGAGCAACAAAGCTTCATCTCGAACATCATTGGCGACGTCGAGCGGCTCGATACGATGAGCCAGCGGCTGCGCGAGCTGGCGCGTGCCGAGAGCGTACCGCAGAACGAGCAGACCCTGCTCTCCACCGTCATCGAAACCCTGAGGAGCCGCTTTCCCGGCCGTACCATCGCGGCCAGCGGTTGCCTCGAGCGCTCGATCGGGATGTCCGGCGAAAAGGCTCTGATGGTGCTGGCGCATCTGGCCGACAACGCATTCCGCCACGATGCGACAGCCGTCCAGATCGAGGCCAGCGGCGACGCTTCCCGAATCCGGATGACGGTGCGCAATGACGGCACCCCGATCTCCTACTCCAACCGCGACAAGATCTTCGAGGCCTTCTTCACTACCCGTCGCGACAGCGGCGGCACCGGCATGGGGCTCGCGATTGCTCAAGCGGTGATGGAGACCCATGGCGGCTCGATCCGTCTCCTGCCCCTAAGCCACGGCGCCGCCTTCGAACTGGAGTTTTCCGCGGTCTGACCGGCTCGCCGTCGCCTTGCGGGGGTGCCTGACCGCGGACTAGCTCCGCCGCGACGCCAGGATCTTCTCGGCAGCGCGCAGATGCGGCTTATCCAGCATCTTGCCGTCCATCTTGGCGACCCCGGATGGATTGCCGGCGAATGCCGCGAGCACGCGCTCCGACCATGCGATCTCCTCGTCGGTCGGCATGAAGGCCGCGTTGACGACATCGACATGCTTGGGATGGATCACGGCCTTGGCAAGGAAGCCGTCCTGCCGCGCTGCGATCGCCTCCGCCTTCAGCGCCTCGAGATCGTTGATGTCGGTGGCGATGGTGTCTATCGCAACCACACCGGCGGCAGCGGCACCGATCAGGCAGAGATCGCGAGCCAGGATAAAGGGTGAGTGATAGCGGCCGTCGGTGCGGTTGCGGGTCGCGCCGAGCGAAGCCGCAAGGTCCTCCGCACCCCACATCATGCCCCAGAGCCGCGGGCTCATATTCTCGAAATCGAGGATTTTCAGGACTGCGCGCGCCGTTTCGGTTGCGACGGTGACGATCCGTGTGGTGCCCTGCGCGATCCCAGAGGCGGCCTCGAACGCGTCGAGATAGAGCGCCAGCTTGTTGACGTCGGCGGCGCCAGCGCATTTCGGCAGCACGATGCCGTCAGGCTTCCCGGGCATCACGGCGGCCAGGTCACTCAGTGTCAGATCCGTGTCGAACGCATTGACGCGGACATACATCTTCTGGCCCGGATTGCGCGTATCGAGCATCTGGCGCGTGATAGCGCGCGCGACCACCTTCTGGTCCGGCGCGATGGAGTCCTCGAGGTCGAGGATCAGGGCATCGGCCGCGGTCTTCTTCGCGCTCTCATATTTCCGGGTGCTGTCGCCGGGAACGAACAGGAACGATCGCATCGTCTATGCCTTTGGCTTGCAGTGCATCAGCCCGGTGCGGCGGCAGCTCGCCACCACTTCGCCGCGCTGATTGGTCATGGTGTGTTCGAATTCGACGATGCCCTGGGTCGGCCGCGACTTGCTGGCGCGCTTGCCGATGATCTTCGTGTGTGCCTTCAAAGTGTCGCCGTGGAACACCGGCTTCGGAAACTTGACGTCGGTCATGCCGAGATTGCCGACCGTGGTTCCCAGCGTCGTGTCGTACACGCTCATTCCGATCATGATGCCGAGCGTGTAGAGGCTGTTGAACAGCCGCTGGCCGAACTCGGTCTTCTCGGCGAAATGCGCATCAAGGTGCAGCGGCTGCGGGTTCATGGTCAGCAGGCTGAACATGGTGTTGTCCATTTCCGTCACGGTCCGGCTGAACGCGTGATGGAATTCCTGCCCGACCTCGAACTCCTCGAAATACAATCCAGCCATCTACCGTCCCTTGTAATTGGGCGTCCGCTTCTCGAGGAACGCATTCAGCCCTTCCTGGCAGTCCTCCGTCGAAGCGACCACCACGAAGCTTTCAGCCGTGTTCTCGACCGAGCGACGGAAGTCGGCATCCACCGCGCGCATGAATGCGTCGCGGCCGATCTTCATCACGATCGGCGACTTGGCCGCCAGCTTGCGCGCGATCTCGCGAGCCCGCGCGAGCGCGGTGTCCTTCGGCACCACCTCGCTGAGCAAGCCCATGCGGAAGGCGGTCGCCGCATCGAACGGCTCGCCGAGGAACAACGGGCCGAACGCCTGGTGCTTTCCCACCAGCCGCGGCAGCTGCACGAAATGGATCGCCGGGATCAGACCGACGTCAATCTCGGGATAGCCGAAGGTCGAGCTGTCGCCCGCGATGATCATGTCGCAGGAGATTGCGATCGTCATGCCACCGGCCCGCACCGCGCCGTCGATCGCGGCAATGGTCGGCTTGCCGATGCGGTACTGCGTATCGTTCAGCGCGAAATACAGCCGCTCCAGGAATTTCTTGGTCTCGATCGCGGGCTTGCCCCTGACGATGTCGAGATCGAGGCCGGCGCAAAACACCTTGTGGGCGCTGCTGATGATGACGGCGCGCACGGCCTCATCATCGCGCGCCTTCGCCAGCGCCGCCAGCAAGGCGTCGATCAGGGGGATGCTGAGCGCATTGACCGGCGCGCGATCCAGCACGATCTCCGCGATCTGGTCGGTGACCGAGTAGCGAACGAGGTCCGTGCTCATGATGTCTTGCCTCCAACCGATTGCTTGGCTTGCCGCACGGCGCCGGACAGCAGCACGGCATCGATCTCGTCCGGGCCAAATCCGGCCTCGATCAGCACGGCGCGGCTATCCTGCCCGACGTCCGGCGCCGGACAAAGATGATCCTCGGACAGGCTCGCGATCCCCGGCGTACGCGGCGAGTAGACCGCGCCGACCCCCGGCGTATCCTGGCGCACCGACGCCCTGGTCGCCTCGACATGGGCGTTGCGCAGCCATTCGCCGGGATTAAGTATCCGCTCCGCGATGATATCGGCGGCGTGCAGCCGGGTCAGCCACGTCTCCGTCGCCTCGGTCAGGAACACCTCGCGCAATTGCGGGATCAGCGTGTCGGCGGCGTCGGCACGCCGGGCGAAATCTGCGAAGCGCGGATCACTGGCGAGATCCTCGCGGCCAATCGCACCGCACAGCCGCTTGTACTGTGGCTCGTTCACCAACGTCACCATCATCCAGCCATCCTTCGCCTGGTAGGTACCGGCCGGCACATTGAGCGCGCGCGGCGCACCACCTTCAAGGATAAACTCTGCGACCTTGTGGCCGAGCAGTGCCGTCGACTGGCAGAGATTGACGTCGATCCAGCGGCCGGTGCCGACGGTCGCTCGCGCGAACAGTGTTGTGGCGATGGCCTGGAACGCATAGACGCCGGTAACGACGTCGGAGATCGTGGTGCCGACCCGATGCGGCACGCCATCGGCGCCGACATTGACCGAGACCAGCCCCGAAAATGCCTGGGCCACCGAATCGGAGCCGGGCCGTTTCGAATACGGCCCGCTCTGCCCGAAGCCGCTGACCGAGAGATAGACGAGGCCAGGATTGTCGCGAGACAGGCGCTCATAGCCGAGTCCGAGCCGCTCGGCGACGCCAGGACGAAATCCTTCGATCAACACATCGGCCTCGTGCGCCAGACGCTGCGCGATCGCAATGCCGTCCTTGTGCTTCATGTCGAGGCAAAGGCTGCGCTTGCCGCGGTTGTAAACCGCCGACAGCGTGGTGTGATTGCCGTAGGTCGTGCCGAGATAGCGCGACTAGTCGCCTTCGGGCGGTTCGACCTTGATGACTTCGGCGCCATAAACCCCGAGCAGCATTGCGCAATAGGGCGAAGCGATGCCCTGCCCGAAATCGAGCACCCTCAGCCCGCGATACGGCGCCTCGTGCGTCGGCGTCAGCTTGCCCGCCATTTGTCCTCCCACTTCTGTCGAAGAGCCCTGTCCCTTCGGGAATGATCTCCGGATCATGCCCTACAGCGCCAGATAGCGCTGCCGGATGTTGTCGTTGGCCTTCAGCTCTTCGATGGAGGATGTGTAGACGATCTGTCCCTTGTCGATAACCGTCGCGTGGCTCGCAAGGCCAAGGCAAAAATGCATGTTCTGCTCGGCGATTAATACTGTGGCACCGGTGCCGCGGAGCTGCCGCAGCAGCTCGCCGATGCGCTGCACGATGATCGGTGCCAGCCCCTCACTCGGCTCGTCCAGCAGCAGCAGCACCGGATTGCCCATCAGCGTGCGGGCGATCGCGAGCATCTGCTGCTCGCCGCCGGACAGCCGCCCGGCGATCCGGTACCGCAACGGCTCCAGCAGCGGAAATACGTCATAGACGCGGCGGATCGACCACTCGTCCTCACCATCAGGTCCCTTCTTCTGCCCGATCACGAGGTTGTCCTCGACGGTATGCTCGGGGAAGATCTGGCGGTCTTCCGGCACGAAGCCGAGCCCGGCCCGCGCGATGTGATGCGGCCGCATCCCGGATACCACCTGGCCGCGCAAGCTCACCTTGCCGCGGCGTGCTGGCGCCAGCCCCATGATCGCTTTCATGGTGGTCGACTTGCCGGCGCCGTTGCGGCCGAGCAGCGCCATGGTCTCGCCTTTCCGCACGGAGAGGCCGACGCCGAACAGGATCTGGCTGGTGCCATAGTAAACATCGAGGTCTTCGACCTGCACCACCGGCTGCGCGCTCATGCCACCGCTCCCGCGTGGTCGTCGCTGCCGAGATAAGCTTCGATGACGGCCTCGTTCCTGCGGATCGCGTCCGGCGTTCCGGTGGCCAGGATCCGGCCGTAGCAGAGCACGACGATCCGCGGCGCGATCTTGAACACGATATCCATATCGTGTTCGATGAACACGACGGTGATCTTCTGCGTCTCCCAGAGCTCGCGCACCTTGTCGATCATGCGCCAGCGCTCTTCGGTGCCCATGCCCGCGGTCGGCTCGTCGAGCAGCAGCACCTTGGGATCGAGCACCAGCGCGAGCGCGATATCGAGCAGTTTCTGATCGCCATGCGACAGCGTCGCCGCAGTCCTGTTGCGCTTGCCGGCGAGGCCGAGCAGCTCCATCGCATGCTCGGCGCGATCACGCGTCTCGGCCAACGGGAAGCGGCGATGCATCACGCCGGCGTGGCGCTGATCGGCGCAGACCGCAGCCAGCATCGTCTCCTCGACCGTCAGCGACGGGAAGACGCTTGCAACCTGGAAGGCGCGGCCGATGCCGTGGCGCACGATCTCCGGCGGCGTCTTGCCTGCCAGGTCGACCCCGTCGAGCAGGATCTGGCCGGCATCGGGCCGCAGCGCGCCGGTGATCAGGTTGAAGAAGGTGCTCTTGCCGGCTCCGTTGGGGCCGATCACGGCGGTAAGCGAACCATCGGCAAAGTCGAGCGAGACCTTGTCCGTTGCCTTGACGCCGCCAAAGGATTTCGAAATCCCGCGAATTTCCAGCATGGCTAACCGAGCTCCTCGCCGCGTCGCCGCGCGAACCATTCGACGACGAAGTCCATCAGTCCTTTGCGCAGACCGATGGCAAAGAACAGGATCACGATGCCGAGCACGATGCCGTGGTACTCGGTCAGGCGGGTAACGGTGTCATTCAGGATCAGGAACAGCATCGTGCCGACCATCGGCCCGAGGAAGGTGGTCACGCCGCCAAGCATATTGATGAAGATGCCCTCGCCCGACATCGTCCAATAGGCGAACTCGGGATAGGCGCCCGAGACGAACAGCGCCATGATCATGCCGCCGGTCGCAGCAAACAGCGCCGCCAGCACGAAGATGGTCAGCTTCGCCCGCCAGACATCGACGCCGATGAAGCTCGCCCGGGTGGCGTTGTCGCGGATCATGCGCAGCGTGTAGCCGAATGGCGACTGCGCAATCTGGCGCATCAGGAACAGCCCGATCACTAGCAGCGCGCAGCTCGAGATGTAGAGATGCAGATGGTTTGCGAGATCGATACCGAGGAACGGCGGCCGCGGAATGCCGCCGCGCAGACCCTGGTCACCGCCGGTCAACGATTGCCACGACAGGATGGTGGAATGGATCAGCATCTGAAACGCCAGCGTGACGAAGGCGAAGTAGATTTCCTTCAGCCGCACGCAGATCGCGCCGATCACGACCGCGACGACGAAGGTCATTGCCAGCGTCGCGACGAAAGCGACCGGGATCGCGACGCCGGTCTTCTGCATCATGAGGCCAAAGCCATAGGCGCCAAGGCCGAAGAACATGCCGTGCCCGAACGAGATCAGTCCGGTGTAGCCGACCAAAAGGTTGAGCGAGGTCGCGAACAATCCGTACGCGGCGCAGCGGATCACGAAGTCGAGCAATTGCTTACTGCCGAACAGCAGCGGCAGCAGCGCGAGCAAGACGAACGCCGCGAGCGCGATCAGAAGATCGCGATAGCGCTGCGGTCTGGCGTCGATCCGGGGCACTTCGAGCGGCTGCGCGTCTTGCCCGGCCTGCAACTCGGTCATGCGACCTCCTTGCCGAACAGGCCGGTCGGACGCGACACCAGCACGATCACCATGAAGAGATACATCAGCCCCTCGGTGAACAGCGGGAAGCCGAGGGATCCGAACGAGCGGATCAGGCCGATCAGCAGCGCGCCGATCAACGCGCCGAGGATCGAACCCATGCCGCCGATCACGGTCACGATGAAGGACTCGATCAGGACAGAGAAACCCATGCCCGGCGTCAGGGAGCGCACCGGTGCGGCCAGCGCGCCTGCCAATCCTGCCAGCATGCCGCCGAGCGCGAACACACCACCATAGATCAGCCCGGTGTTGATGCCGAGCGCCGACACCATCCCGGGATTGTGGGCGGCCGCGCGGATCACCTTGCCGATCCGGGAACGCGCCAGTCCCAACCCGAGAACCACCGCAGCGGCGAGGGCCACGCCGATCAGCAGCAGATAATATGGCGGCACCACGCCGCCGGCGATGAATAGCGGCGGTACCTGGAATGCGGACGGCATGCCCATCGACTTGAATTCAGGTCCCCAGATCATGCGGACGACATCGTCGAAGATCAGCACGAAAGCGTAGCAGACCAGCAGCTGCATCAGCACGTCGCGGCCGTAGACGCGGCTCATGAACACGCGCTCGAAGACCAGGCCGAGGATCGCCGTGCCCACGGCGCCGCTCAGGATCGCCAGCGCAAAGCTGCCGGTGAGCTGGTAGGCGGTCATCGCGAAATAGGCGCCGAACATATAGAAGGCGCCGTGGCTGAAATTGACCACCTTGAGCACGCCGAAGATCAGCGTCAGCCCGACGGCGACGAGGAACAGCAGCATGCCGATGATCAGGCCGCTGGTGGTCTGTGTCACCAGACAGGCAGGGCTGGCGAAGCAACTGGCGAGCGCGTCGAGGTCCACGGGAATCTTCCATTACGGCGGGCCGCAATGCCGGCGCGCGACAAACATCAGATCGAAGGCGGAGGCAGCCGACTGCCTCCGCCTCGCATGCGGATCAGGTGTAGCCCTTGCTCTTCTTCCACTCGGCTTCGAGTTCGAAGATGGTCTTCCAATCACCGGCCTTCACGTCTGGAACGTAGGGCTCCTGCGGGATCGTCGTGCCCCAGCCGATCGCGTAGCCGACCAGCGTGTGATCATCGGCGCGCATGGTGACGGTGCCGTCGGCGCCGAACGGGCACTTAATGGTGAGCCCGGTGAGAGCCTCCGCGACCTTCTTGCCATCGGTCGAATTCGCCTTCTTGACGGCCTCGTTGAGGAACATGACCGCGGTTGCGTTCTGCCACGACCAGTTGGTCGGGTACTCGCCGTACTTCGCCTTGTAGGCATCGCCCCAGGCCGCATTCTCCGGCGTCGGCGGGAAGGTCTTGATGTAGCGGTCGCCGGAGTGAATGCCCTTGGGCAGGTTCTTCACCACGGTGAGCGCGGTGTAGTCGGCCATGTTGACCGCGAACACTTCCATCTGGGTGAACAACGCGTAGATGTTGGCCTGATCGATGTAGGAGGTGAGATCGCCGCCCCACAGGCAGGAATACATCGCCTGCGGCTTGGCCTGCAGGATCTTGGTCACCACCTCGGTGTAATCGGGCTGGAACAGTTTTGGCCAGGACTCGCTGATGATCTCGACATCGGGCGCGAACTTCTTCAGGTACAGCACGAACTCGCCGGTGGTGTCGCGGCCATAGGCATAGTCGGGCGAGCAGGTCGCCCATTTCTTCAGGCCCTTGGCCTTGGCGATCCCTGCCGCATAGCCGGCGCCGACGATCGAATCATGAATGCCCTGCCGCACGCAGCGGAAGGCGTTCGGGATGTGCTGCTTGGGATCGGCCGTCAGCGACGAGGCTTCCGAGCAGGTGTGGATGCAGAGCACGCCGAGATCGCGCGCCACTTCGTGAACCGCGAACGATCCCGACGATGCCTCGCCGTCGAGCAGCATCTCGCAGCCGTCGGTGTTGACGAGCTCGCGCGCGATCCGCGCGGCTTCCTGCGGCTGCCCCTTGGAGTCGCGGATCACCATCTCGATCTGCCGCCCGGCTAGGCCGCCGGCGGCGTTGACCTTCTCGACTTCGAGGATCACCGCGTTGCGCGAGGACGTTCCGAGCTGCGCGACGCGGCCCGACAGAATGGTCGGCATGCCGATCTTGATCGTCTTGGCCTGCGCACGCGCCACCCATGGCGCGGCAAAAGTCATCGCACCGGCGCCCATCAACGCAAGCGTCGAACGCCGGCTGATGCCCGGTTTCCGGGTCCTCGTCATCGTTACCCTCCCTGTCGGGTTCGCGTTCCCAAAAGCCCTGTCGGAGATCGTTTCGTCTCCATGGCCACAATGTTTTCAGAGCAAGGGGGGTGACGTCAAGCCAAATATGAATTACGACTCATAATTCATCTAGGGAGAAAACGGCGCCGGAATCGGCCCGGCGGGCGGCAAATGATCAATCTTTCCAGCTTCATCGCATTTCGTGCCAGGCGGACTCCGCACCGCTGTGCGCTGAAATATCGCGGCGAACTCGAGGCCATCGCATGACGCAAGCGACATCCGCCAAGGTGACAAAGCTCAACCGGGTTGAGCGCAACGCCTGGACCAAGCAGAAGATCTTCGACGCCGCGACCAAGGTCGTCGGCAAATACGGCTATGCCGAAGCCTCGGTGGCGCGCATCACCGAGGCCGCCGGCGTCGCGCAGGGCACGTTCTACAATCATTTCGAGAACCGCCAGGAGCTGCTCGACCAGTTGCTGCCGAAGATCGGCCTCGACATGGTCCGCTTTATCCATGCGCGGACCGGTACCGCCATCGAGGCCCGGCAGGAGGTGGAGCGCTTCAGCGCCTTCTTCGATTTCATCCGCGAGGTGCCGGAGTTTCTCCGCATCCTGAACGAAGCCGAGTTCTTCGCGCCGATCGGCTACCAGAAGCACTTCGACAATATCTCCAATGCCTATGTCCGGATCCTGCAGCGCGCGCGGGCTGCGGGTGCGACCAATACATTCAGCGACGAGGAATTCGAGGCCATCGTGCAGGTCTTGATGGGTGCGCGGGGTTATCTCAGCCGCCGCTATTCCTATTCCGAGCAAGGCGTCACCGCCGTGCCCGACTACGTGATCACGGCCTATCAGAAGCTGGTCACGCATGGCCTGTTCAACAGCAGCGAAGGGAAGAAGCGATGAGCGCCGACGGTACCATCCTCGTCACCGGCGGCAGCCGCGGCATTGGCGCGGCGACCGCAACGCTGCTCGCCGATCAGGGACACCGCGTCGTCATCGTTGATATCGCGCCCGAACCGCTGGTCGGCACGAACGCCATTCTCTGGCCGGCGCCATTCGACGTCGCGAGCGAGAGCGCTGTGGTCATAGGCGTCGCCGGTATCGAGAAGGCGCACGGGCCGATCACGGGCCTCGTCAACGCGGCCGGCGTATTCGGCAAGATGCACCCGATCGAGCGGGTGCGGATGGAGCAATGGGACCGCGAGGTCAATATCGACCTGCGTGGCACCTTTCTGGTCGCGCGCAGCGTCGGCATCGGCATGGCGAAGCGGCGGCATGGTGCGATCGTCAATGTCGCCTCGGTGGCCGGCATGACGTCTGGTCCGATCCATGCCTATACCGCGGCGAAGGCCGGCGTCATCCAGATCACGCAGACGCTCGCCGCCGAATGGGGCCGCGCGGGTGTGCGGGTCAACGCGGTGTCGCCCGGCTTCACCCGCACGGCCGCGCTCGAGGCCGGCATCGCGTCGGGTGCGCTGAACAAGGAGCTGCTGGCGCGCCCCACCGCGATGAATCGGCTGGTCGAGCCGATCGAGGTGGCGCAGGCGATCGCCTGGCTGCTCTCTCGCCACAGAGCAGCGGCGTGACCGGCATCAACCTGCCGGTCGACGCCGGCTACATCGCGGGCACCACCTGGGCCGCCTATGGCGGTCTGCCCGACGCACCGGCGAGCTGAGGGCACCGCATGAATATCGAGCTTTCGCGCAAACCTCTCGATCTGTCCTCCGCCATCGCCGAGGGCGACATCCGTGTGCTGCTGATGGTGTTGGTGCACATGACCGGCGACGAGAAGTGGCTGGAGCCGCCCTACAAGCCGAAGCGCGACGTGCGCCTGATCCCTGATCCGGACGCCGGCGTGCCGAAGGAGATTCAGGACGAGATCCGCGCCGCCGTGCTGAACCTGTTCGCCAACGGCACGCCGAAGCCAGCCATCACCGATCCCGGCGATGAAATGATGCTGCGGATGATGCGCGCGACGCTCGGCGAGAACGTCACCCCGGAGTATGCGCCGCTGATGCGAGAGGAGATGGGTTTCGTCCCGCGCGATGCGCGCTGGCGCGCGCGTCCGTCCGCCGCAAAGCTGGCGCAGCAGCATGTGCTGATCGTCGGCGCCGGGGTATGCGCGATCGCACTCGGCGTCGCGCTCGGACGGCTCGGCATCCCCTACACCATCGTCGAGAAGCAGGACGAGATCGGCGGGACCTGGTACGTCAACCGCTATCCCGGCTGCGGCGTCGATACGCCGAACCACTCCTACTCGTTCTCGTTCGGCCCCCGCAATCCGTGGATGCGCTATTTCGCGCAGCGTCAGGAGCTGCTCGACTATTTGCTGAAGGTCGTCCGCGAATACGACATTCGCACGCATGTCCGCCTCTCGACCGAGCTCGTCAGCTCGCGCTGGGACGAAGGCAGGCGGCGCTGGATCTCGACGCTGAAGACCGCCGGCGGCGAAGAGACCTTCGAATCCACCGCGCTGGTCAGCGCGATCGGCCAACTCAACGATCCCCTGCCCGCCCGCTTTGCGGGAGACGAGGATTTCACCGGCCTCAAGGTTCATTCGGCGCTGTGGTCCGACGACATCAAGCTCGACGGCAAGCGTGTCGCCGTGATCGGCACCGGCGCGACCGCGATGCAGCTGGTGCCATCGATCGCCGACCGTGTCGCCTCGGTCACCGTCTACCAGCGCACCGCGCAATGGGCGCGCCCGGTGAAGGGCTATTCCGATCCGATCACCGAAGGCGCGCAGTGGCTGCTGGCCCATCTGCCGTTCTATGTGCAGTGGTATCGCTTCAACATGTTCTGGCGCTACGGCGACGGGCTGCTGCCGTTCCTGCGCAAGGATCCGGCCTGGCCGCATCCGGACCGCGCCGTCAACAAGGGCAATGACCGGCATCGCCAGGAGCTGGCCGACTTCATCCTCTCCGAGCTGAAGGATCGCCCCGATTTGATCCAGAAGTGCATGCCGACCTATCCGCCCTACGGCAAGCGCATCCTGCTCGACAACAACTGGTTCAAGACGCTGACCAAGCCGAATGTCGAGCTGGTCACCGACAAGATCGACCATTTCGCGGCGAACGGCATCGTCACGGCCGACGGCACATCGCGGCAGCACGACGTCATCGTGATCTCGACCGGCTTCAAGGTCTCCGAAATGGCGGCGCGTCTCAACATCACCGGGCGTGACGGCAAGAATCTCAAGCAGGTCTGGGGCCACGACAATCCGACCGCGTATCTCGGCCTCACCGTGCCTGACTTCCCCAATTTGTTTCTGATGCTCGGACCCAACTCGGGACCGGCGCATGGCGGCAGCGTGATCTTCCAGTCGGAATGCCAGAGCCGCTACATCTCCGCCTGCCTCGTCGAGATGATCGAGAACGACATCGCCGCGATCGACGTGCATCCCGACGCGCATGATGCGTACATCCGCAAGGTCGATGCCGAGCATGCGCAATTGATCTGGACGCATCCGGGCATGACGACCTACTACCGCAACAGCAGCGGCCGGGTGTTCTCGGCGATGCCGTGGCGGTTCGTCGACTACTGGAAAATGACGCACGATCCGGACCTCACCCAGTACCGACAGACCAAGTCGCGACAGGAATTCTGACCTGAATTCCCTCGCTCGTTAACTTGACACGCGGCCATAACTGCCGCAGCATTTCGCTGGCTGCACCTGTTGGGGTGCTGGAGCGCCTGCTCCTCGCGTCGCAGGAATTGACGGACGATTATGGGATCGGCCGCCAGGCAGCAGAAGCGGACAGAGGTCCGTCGGCCCACTCTTGGAGAGGAGCATGACGCCACCGGCGCAAGCCAGTGACCTTGCTCAGCGGCAAGGTCTCGGTGCACGTTGAGGCTGAAAGCAGCTGCGAGCCGCGTGTACCGCCGACAATCTGAACATATCCGCAGGACGAGAGCGCGAAGGCCAAGCGCTTTTAGGTCCCGAAACACCACTGGTCCATACCAGATATCCTTCGCTAAAACGAAGTAGCAGGGCCCCGCGATGCTTGACTGCACCGGGGCCCACTCGTTTGCGCGCCATCTCCCCTTCGCTACGCCGCGTTGCGCCACTACACCGGATTGGAAACAATTGCGCCGAAGGGGTGAGGAACGAACATGGTAAAGCCGAAGGTCAGGATCTACACCGACTACAAGTCTCCCTACGCCTATGTCGCGAACAGGCGGCTGTTCGAGCTCGAGGAGAGGCACGGCGTCGAACTGCAATGGCTGCCCTACACGCTGCGCATTCCCGAATTCATGGGCACGGTCGAGGCGCGCACGCCGCACTTCTGGCGCAAGGTGCGCTACCTCTACATGGATGCGCGGCGGTTCGCCAACGCGCAGGGGCTCACCATGAAGGGTCCGCGCCGCATCTACGACGCGTTCTACGCCAGCGCCGGGATGCTGTTCGCGCAGCGCCACGGGCTGTTCCGGCCGTACCACGACACGGTGTTCCACAAGTTCTGGGATCACCAGCTCGAGATCGACGACCTCGCGGCGATCGCCGGCGTGATCGCCGCGATCGGCGGCTCCGCCGAGGCGTTCGAGGCCTATGTGCACGGCCCTGCCCGCGCCGAACACGATCGCATCATCGATGAGGCCGAAGCGCTCGGCGTGTTTGGTGTTCCCAGCATGGTATTCAACGGCGAATTGTTCTGGGGCGGCGACCGCATCGATATGCTGATCGAGCGGATCAGAAACCCGGAGTCGATCGCGTCTGCGCTCGGCAGCAGGCGGCCGTAGGGCATCAACCGTCTCGAATTCGCCTATGACCCTTCTATCCGCCGCGGGACATCCTCGAGGACACCTATGAGCGGATGCTGCCGAGACCCGGCCGTGCCGCCCGCAACGGCGAACTCGCCTGGCCGGCGCTGCTGCGCAAACTCGACCGGACCGATCCGTCGTATCGGGACTGAGGCGAAATCGGGCCGTCGCATCGGCTTTGGGCGCCGCTTGCCCGCAATTTGAGCGCACGTTTTGCCGTGACTTCGCCGATGCTAGCCATCGGCGAGGCGGCAGGTGCGTGCGATGAAGACCTTCATTCGCGTTGTTGAACTGTGGGTGCCCGATCGAACACGAACGCGGCTGGAATTCGGCGGCAGCCTCTCCAGCAGTAAGTTCGCGGAGTTCAACGCCGTCAGCGAGAACGCGTTGTTCGCCTATGACGAGGGCCTTCCCGGCAAGGCCTGGGCGAGCGGCCATCCGGTCATCCTGACCGAATTCGCCAATTCCTATTTCAGGCGAACCGACGAGGCGATCGAAGCTGGCCTGACCTGCGGTGTCGCACTTCCGGTCTTCGCCGGCGAATTTCTGATGGCCGTGATGGTCCTGCTCTGCGGCGACGACAGGAAGCATGTCGGCGCGATCGAGCTCTGGCACAACGACCCCGACAGATCCCACGAGATGGCGCTGGTCGACGGCTACTACGGCACCGCCGACATGTTCGAGTTCAACTCGCGCCACACCAAATTCCCGCGCGGCTTCGGCCTGCCCGGCCGGACCTGGAAGGCCGGCATGCCGCTGATCATCAAGGACCTGCACAATTCCAAGAGCTTCCTGCGCTGGGAGGACGCATCCGAGATCGGCATCAATTGCGGTGTCGGCATCCCCTATAGCATCGGCGACCAGACCTGGGTGGTGACATTCCTGTCGGCCCAGGCGACGCCGATCGCACGCCGGTTCGAGATCTGGGTGCCGAACGAGCAGCGCTCGGCGCTGCTGTTCCACGCCGGCGATTGCAGCGAGCAATCCGATCTCGCCAAGCTCTATGCAACAACAACGATCCGGCGTGGCGAAGGCAGCATCGGAGGCGCATGGGCGACCGGCATGCCCGCGCTCACCGAACATCTGAAGCAGGATGAATCGATTGCGGCAACATCGGCGCGTGCCTCCGGCCTCGACCAGGTGGTTGCGCTGCCGGTGATCGAGAACGCCCGGCTCAAGGCGGTGCTGGCGTGGTATTTGTAGTTGCCGCGTTTGCAATTGTCGCCTCCGCAACATTGGTCGTCCCGGGAGAGCCGGGACCCATACGCTGCGGCGGATGTAGTGAACGGGACTTTCCGTTGTCGTCCTGGCGGAGGCCAGGACCCATAACCACCGCATTTCATTATGAACGAGATTGTGTCCCCAGCGTCGCGCAACAATGCGCATTCGGGGTAATGGGTCCTGGCGTTCGCCAGGACGACATTGAGTTTGTTGCGCGAGCTGTGAGTCATACATCCGCGTTCTCGCGGCATGATTTGCCCGAGTCTTGGATCACGTTCCGCCCTCTCCGTCAGCAGAGGGCGCAGGGAAAGCCGGGTGCCGATCGCACCCATGGGCCCCGAGCAAAAGGGTAGAAAGCTCGGGGGTAGGACCACAGGTGTAACCGGAGCAATCCGGCTTTCCCTGCGCGATGGGTTACGGCTTATACGTGCTCTCCCCGGCGAGACTTGGCTTTGTTGTCACCGTCTTCGCGACGCGCATCTGCGCAATCCGAAAAGACACCTACCGCTAGGGCGTCAGGCCTGCACGATTTCGCCGTCCGCTTCATGCGCGTTCGTCAACTGCGCAATCGGCGTCCACCGCATCTCGACCCGCGTTCGTGACGACCGCGAAGCGCCCCTCGTGTCGGGCGAGACGGGTATATTGAACATCTGAGTTGGGTCAAACGCGAAGCGAAAATTTGCCCGTCGGGGTGATTTGCCGCACCCTGTCGTTCCGGGGTTCGCAGAGCCCGAGCCTGGAATGACGAGTGACTCACAGCTTCGGCCGCCAGGTGGGCAGGAGCCTCGGGTCGCCTCATAGGGCAGCATTGAGCGGCGGTCCACGCCGCCGTCGCCATGCTCGGCCGCCCTGTCGTGCGCGCGATTTGCCCACCGGGCGCGTTTTCAACTAAGCTTGGCGGATGGACATGCTCGTCAAGCTCTACGCCCTGCCCAATTCCCGGCCCGCCTACGATCGATTGCAGCAGGGTGGAATCGTCATGCGCCGGGCGCTCGCGCCCGAAAAGCACAAGGTCACAGCCTGGGTGCGCGAGACATTCAGCGAGGCATGGGCCAGCGAGACCGATGTCGCGTTCAGCCGCCAGCCAGTCTCGTGCTTCATCGCGACCCAGCAAAAGAAGATCGTGGGATTCGCCTGCTACGACGCGACCTGCCGCAACTTCTTCGGTCCGACCGGCGTCGCGCCGGCGGCGCAACAGGGCGGAATCGGCAAGGCGCTGCTGTTCGCCTGTCTCGAGGACATGAAATATCAGGGCTTCGGCTATGCCATCATCGGCGGCGTCGGACCGGCGGAATTCTACGAGAAGGCTGTCGGCGCGGTGGCCATCGACGGCTCCGCGCCGGGGATTTATCGGGGACTGCTGTAGGTCGTGTACTCATAAACGCCGGCTCCCGGCCATAAAGCCGAAGTCGCCCGGTCTGGCCGCCAAAGGCGGCTTTGACCTAGAGCGGGCACTTGAGGATCCGAATGAGAATCCATCGACGGCCGGAATACTATCGCGAGTGACTAGGCATAAAGATCTGCCTGATCGTTGCACGCCGTGGCTAGCCACAAAATGCTTCTCATAGATTAGGTAAGCAGTTTTGAGTTTCGCTGGAGAATTATGGAAATGGTACGACCGAGTGTTCATTGGATTCTCGTGGTTGCGACTCTTATCGGAATTACGACAGCTTCGGCGCAAACTTCTGCCGACCGCGCCGTTCTTGCGCCCACTGGAAAGCTCCGTGTCGGCGTCTACCCAGGCAGCCCTTTTCAACTAGTAAGGGGAAAGGGCGGCGAAAACAGGGGCCTATCGGTCGATCTAGGAGGAGCACTTGCGCGTCGACTGGGCGTCGAAGTTGAGTTAGTCACCTTTACGCGTGTTGCTGAGGTGCTCGACGCCGTGAAAAGTGGCGAGGTCGATTTTACGATAACAAACGCTACCCCGGCGCGAGCGAAAGACGTCGACTTTATGCAAAATTTGTTGTCGGTCGAAGTGGGGTATCTCGTGCCAGCCGGCTCCGAACTCTCCACAATTGAAGCGATCGATCAGCCCGGCGTGCGGATCGGAGTCGTAAAAGGAAGTACCTCGGAAACAAGCCTCCCCAAATTGTTAAAGAACGCAACGGTTGTCGCGGTCCCGTCCATCAAAGAAGCGCCGAGATTTTTTGCGGCGAAAGATCTGGACGCGTTCGCTACTAACAAGCCCATCTTGTACGAATTGGCCGATGGTTTGCCCGGTTCTCGCGTCCTTCCGGGCCGATGGTCCATTGAACACGTCGCCATCGCCAGCCCCAAAGGTCGCGAGGCTGTGCATGCATTTCTCAGGAGCTTCACAGAACAAGTGAAGACTGACGGGTCTCTTGACCAAGCAGTGGCGTTGGCCGGCTTGCGGGGAACCATTCCAGCACAATAATACATGGATTTTCGATGGCGCCTCGCCAATCTGGCTTCCGTGGCGGCGCCTTCGCTCTTCGCGCGACGGCGGACAAGTCGCTCCACCCATCCGACGCATCTACCGTCTTCAACGCAGCGTTCCAAAGAACTTCCGCACCTCGCCGACGAACAGCTCGGGCTGTTCGAACGCCGAAAAATGCCCGCCCTTCGGCATCTCGCTCCAGTGCTGGATGTTGGTGAAGTTGGTCTCCATCCATTTGCGGACCGGCGTGACGATCTCCTTGGGGAATACGGCAACGCCGGTCGGCACGCCCACCTTGTGTAGGGTTCGCTTGCCCGGCCCAAAGCTTTCCCAATAGAGCCGCGCCGACGACGCAGCCGTCGCGGTGACCCAATACAGCATGACGTTGTCGAGCAATTCGTCGCGGCTCAGGATGTTTTCCGGATGCCCGTCGCAATCGGTCCAGGCCCAGAATTTTTCCAGGATCCAAGCCGCCTGCCCGCTCGGCGAATCCGTCAGGCCATAGCCGAGCGTTTGCGGCCGGGTGGACTGCTGCTTCGAATAGCCGGAATCCCAGTCGGCGTAATATTTGATGCCGTTGAGCGCACGGGTCTCCTCCGGCGTCGGCTGGCCCTCGACATTGGGCCGCGTCGACATCGCAAGCGTGATGTGGATGCCGCCGCAATGGGCCGCGTCCTGCCCGCCGATCGCGGTCGTGACCGCCGAACCCCAGTCGCCGCCTTGCGCGAAGTAACTGGTGTAGCCGAGCCGCTGCATCAGGACGGCCCAGGCGCTGGCGATCCGGTCGACGCCCCAGCCCGTCGCGGTGGGCTTGGCCGAGAAGCCGAAGCCCGGCAATGACGGGCACACCACATGGAAGGCGTCGGCAGGGCTGCCGCCATGCGCGGTCGGATCGGTCAGCGGCTCGATCACCTTGTGGAATTCGACCACCGATCCCGGCCAGCCGTGGGTGATGATCAGCGGCCGCGCCTCCGGATGCCTGGAGCGGACATGGATGAAGTGGATGTCGAGCCCATCGATCTCGGTGGTGAACTGGCTGAAGCGGTTAAGCTGCGCCTCGCGCTGCCGCCAGTCATATGTCTCGGCCCAATAGTGGCAGACGTCCTTGATCCATGTGAGCGGCGCGCCCTGGCTCCAGTCGGAGACCAGCTCGGCTTCCGGCCAACGGGTCCGGCGCAGGCGGGAGCGGAGATCCTCGAGGATATCGTCGCTGACAGCGATGCGAAACGGGCTGATGGCGGTCGTCATGGCGTCTCCCCGGGATGCAGAAACTTTCCAGGGAAGATAGGGTCGGACCATCAGCCGATCAAATCAGCGCCTGACGCTACTTGCCGATTGCTGCCTCGAGCAGCGCCTGGGCCTGCCTGGTGGCGTCAGTGAATGCCGGCTGCTGTGGCGCCTGCTGAACGAAGCAGCGCTTGAAGGCGTCGTCGCCCTGCTGGCGCAGGTCGCCGAGCTTGTCATAGTCCTTCCTGGTGATCTGCTTGCGCGCGAGCTTCTCGGCCGCATCGTCGGCTTTCTTGTTGTAGTCGGCATGGATCGCCGTACAGGCCGGGACTTTCACCGTGGGCTCGATCTCGCCATAGGCGATATAGAATTTGCCGTTGGCGAGTGCCGCGACAAACACCTCGTCGGCGGCCTCTGGGGTCGAATCCTGGGTGCGGCCCGCGAGGAAGCCGTAGGTCAGACTGGCCGATGCCGGCCTGGCGAGCGGCAGCGCGTTGAAATTGATCACCGCGGCATCGGTCGAGATCGCCTGGGTGTAGAGGCCTTCGAACTTCAGCGCCGCCTCCACCTGTTGCGGCACGTTCTTGCTGCCCTTGTCCCACCAGGTCTTGTGCTCGTGCAGCCAGCGGGTGAACAGGGCTTCGGTGGTGACGACGATATGGGCCTTGGGTTCAACGAAGCTGCCGTCAGCGCGCTTGTCTCCGATCTTGGCACCGTCCCGGCCGGTGTCGGCATCGAAGCGCAGGCCGTCCAGCATGCCGAACCCCATGTCGCCTTTATACAGAGTGTCGAGGTTGAGCTGGGCGGGGGCAAAGCCGGGCCGCAACGGCTCGGCCAGGATAGTGGCGAGCTGCGCCTTCAGCCCGTCGCGCGCGGCCGCCTCGGCCTTGTCGGCAGCCTCGTCGATCTTGTTGTCGTTCGACAGCTTGGCGAATTTGGCGATCGCGGCGTCGCGCGCGGCGATGTAGCGGTCTTCCGGCGACGCCGCGCGGGCGTGCGAGAGGGCCAGGATGGGGAAAAGGACGACGGCAAGGCGGAAAATAAAATGCATGCCCTGTGGTCGCCCGCAGGGCATGCAAGGTTCAAGGTCACGGGTACTACCAGCATATCCGTCGCCGACAGGCCCGCTGCCGGCGCAGGATTTCTTCAGGGCCCGGCCATCGGGCCGTGCCCGTCGGCTGCCTCTTCCTTAGGCCGCTTTGGACTTCGCCACGTGGGTGGCAATCGCGTCCATCAGCGCCGGCGACAGGCAGTCATAGGGCTCGAGCCCAAGCTCCTTCAGCCGCGACCTGATCCCGGTCATCTCAGCCGGCTTGACGCCGGACTCGATCACCGACGACACGAAGGCGGCAAATCCCGGAGCCGCCGAGCCGGATTCCTGGAACAGCTCGGGGTGGATGAAGTCGAGGCCGTAGAACGGATGGCCCTTGTTCTCGATCCGGCCGTACATATGGGTGCCGCAGCCGGTGCAGGCGTGGCGCTGGATCACCGCCGCGCTATCTACGATTTTCAGCTTGTCGCCGTTCTCGAGCACGGTGACGTTCTCGCGCGGGACCACTGCGACCACCGAGAAGATGGCGCCCGCGGGCTTCCAGCATTTGGTGCAGCCGCAGGCGTGGTTGTGGGCGACGTCGCCCTTGACCCCGACCTTGACCTTCTTGTCCGCGCATTTGCAGACCAGCGTGCCGCCGGCAAAATTGCCGGAGCCTTGCTTGACGCCATTGTCGACCGACGGGTGGATATGAACAGTCATTGACCTATCCTCCTAGTGCTTGGTGTTTTGATTTCAGTATACGACGACCGAACGGATCGATTTTCCCTCGTGCATCAGGTCGAAGCCCTTGTTGATCTCCTCGAGCTTCAGCACATGGGTGATCATCGGATCGATCTGGATCTTTCCGCCCATGTACCAGTCGACGATCTTCGGCACGTCGGTGCGGCCCCGCGCGCCGCCGAACGCGGTTCCCTTCCAGACCCGTCCGGTGACGAGCTGGAACGGCCGCGTCGCGATCTCCTTGCCGGATTCCGCCACTCCGATCACCACCGAGACGCCCCAGCCGCGGTGACAGGCTTCCAGCGCCTGGCGCATCACGGTGGTGTTGCCGGTGCAGTCGAAGGTGTAGTCGGCGCCGCCGTCGGTCAAGCCGACCAGATGCTGGACGATGTCCCCCTGCAGCTTGGTCGGATTGACGAAATGCGTCATGCCGAACTGCTTGCCCCAGGCTTCCTTTGAGTCGTTGATGTCGACGCCGATGATCTTGTCGGCACCGACCATCTTGGCGCCCTGGATCACATTGAGGCCGATGCCGCCGAGGCCGAACACGACGACGTTGGAGCCCGGCGTCACCTTGGCGGTGTTGACGACCGCACCGACGCCGGTGGTGACGCCGCAACCGATGTAGCAGCTCTTGTCGAACGGCGCGTCCTCGCGAATCTTGGCGACCGCGATCTCGGGCAGCACGGTGAAGTTCGAGAAGGTCGAGCAACCCATGTAATGGAAGACCGGCTTGCCCTTGTAGCTGAAGCGCGAGGTGCCGTCCGGCATCACGCCCTTGCCCTGCGTCGCGCGGATCGCGGTGCAGAGGTTGGTCTTCTGGCTCAGGCAGCTTTTGCACTGCCGGCATTCCGGCGTGTAGAGCGGGATCACATGATCGCCCGGCTTCACCGACGTCACCCCGGCGCCGACCTCACGCACGATGCCGGCGCCTTCGTGGCCGAGCACCGAAGGGAAGATGCCTTCGCTGTCGAAGCCGTCCAGCGTGTAGGCATCGGTGTGGCAGATACCGGTCGCCTTGATCTCGACGAGGACCTCGCCGGCCTTGGGGCCTTCCAGGTCGAGCTCGACGATCTCAAGCGGCTTCTTTGCTTCAAATGCGACTGCGGCGCGGGTCTTCATCTCGGTCTCCACTAAACATCAAACAGGTTTGCCATTCGCGCCGGTCACGCTCACTTCTTGTTGCCCATGCAGGCGTCTTCGGCCTTGCCATAAGCTTCGGACTTGTCTTCATGCTTGGCCGGCCGAACACGCCCAACCGCATTATTGGCGCGGGCGCGCAGATACACATAGAGGTCGTCCATGTAGCAGGCAACGTTCGGGTTATCGCCGAATGCCGGCATCACATTCTCCTGTGCCGTGGACACGTTCTTGCGTCCGCTCGCGACGACGCCGATGAAGTCCGCGTAGTTCATGCTCTTCAGCGAATTCGCCAGCGCCGGAGCATAGGTCGATCCCATGCCGTCGGGGCCGTGGCAGACGTGGCACTCCGAATGGTAGCGGCGGTATCCGGAGTAGGTGTACCAGTCCACCGTGCCGTCGGACGCGACCTTGAACGTCGGGTCTCCATCCTTGTCGAGATACTTGCCGTCTTCGTTCTTGACGGCGGTCGGATCACCCGCATCCTCGGCGGAGGCAACTCCACCCATTGCCACGACGAAGATCGCAGCAGTCACCAACCAGATCTTACGCAAAAGCATATCCTCGCGTGCAGATTGAAGACGGACCGGCGCATGGAGTCCGCTCCATGCGCCGGAACGAGGTCGCTCAGCTCACTGCTGCGGCAGCGAGAACACGGTGAGCGTTCCACCGAGCGCGGTGTAGTTGCTCAGCGCGGCATAGCCGCCGACTGCGCCGAGACCGGCCGTCGGATCGGTCAGACCAGCCGCGAGGCCGATGCCTGCCCAACCGCCAACACCCGACAGAACCGCGACGTACTGCTTGCCGTTGTTCTCGTAGGTGGTGACGTTGCCGATGATGCCGGACGGGGTCTTGAACTTGTAGAGCTCCTTGCCCGTCTTGGCGTCGACGGCCTTCAGGTAGCCTTCCAGCGTGCCGTAGAACACCACGCCGCCGGCGGTCGCGAGCGCACCCGACCAGACCGAGAACTGCTCCTTGTTCGACCAGACGATCTTGCCGGTCTTGCCGTCCCAGGCGATGAAGTTGCCCATGTTGGTCTCACCGGGAGGCGGATACATCGACAGCGTCGCGCCGACATAGGGCTGACCTGCGGTGTAGCTCACCTTGAACGGCTCGTAGTCCATGCAGACGTGGTTGGTCGGCACGTAGAACAGCTGCGTGTCGGGCGAGTAGGCCGCCGGCTGCTCGTCCTTCGAGCCGAGCGCTGCCGGGCAGATGCCCTTGACATTGACGTCCTCGCCGGCCTTGTCGGTCGACGCTGCGTCAAGAACCTTCGGACGACCATAGGTCGGCGAGTCCTTCTTCATGTCGACGCCGGAGGTCCAGTTCACCTTCGGATCATACTTCTCGGCGACCAGCAGTTCGCCGGTGGCGCGATCGAGGGTGTAGCCGAGGCCGTTACGATCGAAGTGGGTCAGGAGCTTGCGCGCCTTGCCGTCGATCGACTGATCCGAGAGGATCATCTCGTTGATGCCGTCATAGTCCCATTCGTCATGGGGCGTCATCTGGTAGACCCACTTGGCGACGCCGGTATCCGGGTTACGCGCCCAGATCGTCATCGACCACTTGTTGTCGCCGGGCCGCTGCTTCGGATTCCAGGTCGAGGGGTTGCCCGATCCGTAATACACGAGGTTCAGCTCGGGATCGTAGGAGATCCAGCCCCAGGTCGCGCCGCCGCCGATCTTCCACTGATCGCCTTGCCACGTCTTCAGGCTCGAATCCTTGCCGACCGGCTTGCCGAGCTCGGTGGTCTTGTCGTCGACCAGGATCTGATCGTCCGGACCTTCCGAGAAGCCGCGCCAGACCAGCTTGCCGGTCTTGATGTCGTAGGCGCTCATATGCGCCTGCACGCCGAACTCGCCGCCGGAGATACCGATCAGGACCTTGTCCTTGATCACCATCGGCGCGGAGGTGCCGGTCGAGCCCTTGCTCGGGTCGCCGTTCTTGACGCTCCACTCCACCTTGCCGGTCTTGGCATCGAGCGCGACAAGCGTGGTGTCGGCCTGGTGCAGGAAGATCTTGCCGTCACCGTAGGCGACGCCGCGATTGACGGTATCGCAGCACATCACCGGAATGACGTTCGGATCCTGCTTCGGCTCGTACTTCCAGACGATCTGGTTGTCCTTCGAAAGGTCAATAGCGTAGACCTTGTTCGGGAACGGGGTGTGCACGTACATGATGTTGCCGATGATCAGCGGGCCGCCTTCGTGGCCGCGCAGCACGCCGGTCGAAAACGTCCAGGCGACCTGCAACTTTCCGACGTTCGAGGCGTTGATCTGATTCAGCTTCGAGTAACGCGTGTTCGCGTAGTCGCCGGTCGGCATCACCCAGTCTTTCGGGTTCTGCGTCATCTTGTGGAGTTCGTCATTGGCAGTGGCAGCTCCGGCGGCGAACACCGCCATGGCCCCAAGGCTGGTCGCGTATAGCAGCTTGCGCATCGTGGATTTCCTCCCAGGTTCAAGAGCTCAAGGGTTTCCGCCGAAACGGCCCCACTTCTTCCATTTTGGTACCCCAGTCGTAGTCCGATCGAATCCGGCTGACTTGCCCAAAAGAGAAGAGCCGTTTGCTCAGAAGCGAAGCTTTGTCAGATTTTTCCAGCCCGGGTCCGAATGGGCAGGAACGGTTGCTTCATGTTGCAGGGCATCATTCGCGGCTTGCACCGTTCGAGCGCCGATTTGACGCGTGCTAAGGTTGCGCTTGACGAGCCCAGAACTAAGTCGGAGGATCACCCGACATTAACCGGGAAGATGTCCCGTCGCCTCCCTAAGCTGTTCAGAATCAGCAAGAAGGCGCATCATCCCGGACCAGACTTAAGCGCGGTATGCAGTCACGTTGGGGATCGAATCGGTGGCTGGAAAATCGGTGGCTGGAAAGATGTCCGATACAGTCCATTCACTCAGCACGAACGGATTGACGCCCAAGCGTCAGATCCAGCGCTGGTCGGATGCGCTCACCGACCTCTGCGGTCAGTTCGACGTCGATGCGCTGGAAGGATCCTCGCTTGAAGGCCGGATCAACTACACCACCGTGTCGCGGCTGAAGCTGTGCCAGATCGAAGCAAGCCAGCACCGGATCGCGCATACCATCTCGCGCATCAAGCTGAGCGAGCACCCCTACATCAAGATCGTCTTCCAGACCTATGGCGTCTCGCATTTCGAGCAGGACGGTCTGCACTTCGATATCATGCCGGGCGACTGCTTCGCCTATGACGTGTCGTGTCCGCATACGATCATCAGCCCGTCCCTGACGCGTCACGAGGTTGTCATCGTTCCAAAGGACCTGCTCAAGGAGCGCGGCTTCCAGCTCTCCAAGATGGCGCCGTGCAAGCTGTCGGCGCGCAACGGCACCGGCCGCATCGCCTATGATTTCGTCCATGCCGCGTTCGGCGAGGCGCCGACGCTGACCCCGGTCAACGCGGTCGGCGTCGCCGACGCGCTGATCGACCTGCTGCTGCTGCCGCTGCGCGAGACCGGCGCGATGTTCGACCGCGGCAGCGCCGAGGCGACCTATGTGCGGGCCCAGGGTTTCATCCGCGAGCATCTGCGCGATCCGGATCTCTGCATCGACCGCATTTCCGCGGCGCTGGGCTGCTCCAAGCGCTATCTGCATATGCTGTTCAGCGATCGCGGCATGACGGTCAGCGACTACATCTGGAAGGCGCGGCTGCAGAATTGCCGGCAGGAGCTGGAATCCCAGAACGGCAAGACCATCACGGATGTCGCGTTCTCGTGGGGCTTCTCGAGCTCCTCGCATTTCAGCCGCGTATTCCGGAAGTATTTCGGCATCGCGCCCTCCTCCGTCCACAAGGGTCTGCACGGCGGCATACCGGTGGACGTGGTGCTGGAGTAGCGTTTCCGTCTGGCGTGCAGGCGCCACGCCATGCTGTCGGCCTTCAAACTCTCCTCACGCAAGCTGTCTTCGATCAAGCTTTGGGCGCGCAACCTCAAACGTGACAGCGTTGCGCTCTATTTTGCTTCGCGCGATCCGCGCGTGCCGTGGTACGCAAAAGCCCTTGCGATCGCCATTGCGGCCTATGCGCTCTCGCCGATCGACCTGATACCGGATTTCATCCCGGTGCTGGGCTATCTCGACGACCTGATCTTGCTGCCACTCGGCATCTGGCTTGCGCTCGCGCTGATTCCGGAAGAGGTCATGGCAGATTGCCGCACCAGGGCCGCAGCCGTCTTGCAGCGCCCGATCAGCCGGGCCGGCATGATCGCGATCGTTGTGCTCTGGATCGCCGGCGCACTGGCGCTGGCATGGGCCGCCTTCAGATATTGGACACCATCAGCGACCTAAGCGGGCGCGGCCTTCGGCACCAGCGCCTCGACCGTCACGCCGTCATTGGCGGAATCGATCTTGAGCGTGCCGCCAAGCGCGAGGATGCGCTCCCGCATCCCGGTCAAGCCGCGGCCAAGCCGGTGATCGGCGAGCAGGCCGCGGCCATTGTCGCGGACCCGCACCAGCGCGCAGCCGCGGCTGCCGCGCACACCGGCTTGCCGCTCCGCAGGCTCGATCGTGATATCGACCGTCGTTGCGCCGGCGTGGCGAAACACGTTGGTGAGCGCTTCCTGGACGATGCGGTAGATCGTCAGGTCGGCCATCTCGCCGGTATCGCCGAGATCGGGCGATACGTTGCTGTCGATCTCCACCTCCGGGTGGGTTTCGCTCCACATCCGCACCAGCGCGCCGAGCGCTTCCGCAAGCCCGAGCTCGGCCAATCCAACCGGCCGCAATCGCTCCAGGATGCGGCGGGTGAACTGCTGCAGCGCATTGACCTGCTCGAGGATGGCATTGCCGTGCTTGCGCAGCGCCGCGGGATCGGGCTTTTCGAGCTCCGCCAGCCGGGTCAGCGCGCCGGCATGCGCGCGCAGCGCGAACAGATAGGGCCCGAACTCATCGTGCAGTTCGCGCGCGATTTCCTTGCGTTCGGAATCCTGCAGCGACACCGCGCGTTCGGCCAGTTGCCGCTTGCTGTCCACGGCTTCGCCCAGTGTCGCCGCCAGATGGTTCAGTTTGGCACAGATCGCGGCCAGTTCCGGCGATCCGCCGGGCTCGACGCGCGCATCGTAATCTCCCGCCTCGATGCTGATCATGGCCTGCGACAGCGCTTCCAGGGGCGCCAGCGCGCGGCCAACCACCAGCATGGTGACCAGCAGCAGCGCCACCGCGATCGCCGAGCCGACCTCGAGCTGGGTGACAATGCCATCCCAGATCTCGGCGATTTCGTCGTCCGGATGCGAGGTGATGACAAGCGATTGCGGCTTGCCGTGAACCGAGATCGGCACCCGCACCGAGGTCTGCTCGGGATGAACCAGCGCGACGAACCACTCCGGCGCAGCGCGCAGACCACCGGCGTCCTCGGGCCGTCCGGCGGATTTGGCGGTCGCGCCATCCTGCCGCGAGATGCTGACGTGACGCAGCCGGCTCAGGTCCTGGACGATCTGGTCGAGCCGCGCATCGGGGTCTGGTGCCTCGTCGAGGCCCGCCACGATCGTCGCAACGAACTCGCGCGCCAGCCGGATCACGCTCTGGTCCTCGGCCTGGACGCGCGGGCCAGCTTCGAGCACAAGCCGCGCAATATTGATGCCCAGCCCAAGCGCCAGGATCACTGCCAGCAGCAGATTGATCCGTGCGCGCAAGGATAGCTTTTGCCACATGACGTTGCCCCCGACCGCGATGCCTCCTCCGAGAGGATCGTTGACAGCCAAATTTGCCCGGCTATCTAATCGCACCCTATCGCAATCCCGTGCGAGATGCACAACGGCCGGAACCGAGGTGCTCTTCGCGCAAGCCGATGTGACGATGAGTGAACCGATGCAGGTTGCCGGAACAATGCCATGCGCATTCTGATCGTTGATGATCATCCCATCGTTGCCTCCGGCTGCCGCACCGTGTTCGCCGACGATCCCGAGATCACCCTGCTGGAAGCCGCGGATGCCGAAAGCGGCGAGCGGGCGTTCGTCGCGGAAAAGCCCGATCTCTGCGTGATCGACATCAACCTGCCGACCGTCTCGGGCTTCGAGCTGGCGCGCCGCATCCTGACGCGCGATGCATCCGCGCGGCTCATCATGTTCAGCATGAACGACGACCCGGTGTTCGCCGCCCGCGCCATCGACATCGGCGCCAAGGGTTACGTCTCGAAGACCGGCGATCCCAACGATCTGGTCGAAGCGGTGCGCGAAGTCGGCAATGGCGGCGTCTATCTGCCGCCTGCGATCGCACGCAACGTCGCGTTTGCGCGGCCGGGCTTTGCGCAAAACCCGCTGTCCAAGCTCACCTCGCGCGAGATGGAGATCCTGCGCCTGCTCAGTTCCGGCAAGAGCCTGTCCGAAATCGCCTGGCTGGTGCATTCGTCATACAAGACGGTCGCGAACACGTCATCGATCATGCGCCAGAAGCTCGGCGTGCGCACCTCGGCCGAGCTGGTGCGCCTGGCGATCGAGAGCGGCGTCGCCTGACGCAGCACTCCAACCGAGAGGAATACGACAATGCAGACGGTTTCCCAGAACAAGTCGCATGGCGGCACGCAGGGCGTCTACCGGCATCCGAGCCGCGAGACCAAGACCGACATGACCTTTTCGGTGTTCGTCCCGGAGCACGCGGCCGGCGCCAAATTGCCCGTCGTTACCTATCTGTCGGGCCTGACCTGCACCCACGCCAACGTCACCGAGAAGGGTGAATTCCGCCAGGCCTGCGCCGAGCTCGGCCTGATCTTCGTTGCGCCCGACACCAGCCCGCGCGGCGAAGCCGTTCCCGGCGATCCCGCCAATGCATACGATTTCGGCCTCGGTGCAGGCTTCTACGTCGACGCGACGGAGCAGCCGTTCGCGACCAACTACCGGATGTGGAGCTACGTCACCGAGGAATTGCCCAGACTGATCGCCGAACACTTCCCGGTCGACACCAAGCGGCAATCGATCCTCGGTCACTCCATGGGCGGCCACGGCGCGCTGACCGTCGCGCTGACGTACCCTGGTCGTTATCGCGCGGCCAGCGCATTCGCGCCGATCGTGGCGCCGTCGCAGGTGCCGTGGGGCAACAAGGCACTGGGCGGCTATCTCGGCAGCAACAAGCAGGCGTGGCGCAAGCACGACGCGGTCGCGCTGATCGAGGACGGCGCCCGCTTCTCCGACCTGCTGGTCGATTACGGCGATGCCGACGGCTTCCTTGCCGAGCAGTTGCGGCCCGAGCTGTTGAAAGCCGCCTGCGAGAAGGCCAACATCCCGCTCACCTTCCGGCGTCAGCCGGGCTACGACCACAGCTACTACTTCATCTCGACCTTCATGGCCGATCACCTGCGCTGGCACGCCGCGCGGTTGAAGGGTTAGGCTGTGGCCAATCCATCTCCGTCATCCTGAGGAGCCGCACAGCGGCGTCTCGAAGGATGCACGGCCCGGCTGGTGGCCGTCCATCCTTCGAGACGCGCGTTCCGCGCTCCTCAGGATGACGGAGATCGACCGCCGTCAACGACATCGCGAGCGAAGGGCGCCCTACCGCGCCTGCGGCGCGCCGTAGTTCGGCGCGAGCAGGCGGTTGCGCACGAGGTAGTCGGTGGCCCGCGACCAGGATTCATCGGTATTGCCGCGCATGTCGACGCTCGCGGCGGTAACCAATTGCCCAGTGTGCACGTCGCGCAGATAGAGATTAATGTTGAGGATGAGGTTGGAGACCTTCTGCACCACGCCGGTCATCGCGAGGTCAGCACCCAGCTCGCCGGCCAGTTTCACGTCGCATCCGCCGCAGGCCTGAAGATTGCTGCCGTGCGCCGCAGCATTGACCGGCGCGATGTCGAGCACGCGGAACTTGCCGGAGTCCGCAAGCTCCTTGCGCACCTGATCGCCGGTCCGCAGCAGCCGCGCCTGCTCGTCGGTCCGCGGCCCGTTCACCTCCCCTTGCAGGCTGGTGTCGATCATCTCGAGATCGAACACGGCGAGCTTGGGCGGCTCGGCGCGGGCCGCCGCCAAAGACATCAACAGCAAAGATACGACGACAGCGGACGCTGATCTCATGCAAACCCTGGTCTCATCATTGTGAACCAATCGAATTTGTAATCTTGCAACGACAAAAAGCGGGGTTGCAAGCCAGGCCAATTCCGGCATCTTGCACATCAGCGCATGGCCAGAAAAGCGGAAGCTTTCGACAATGCCATGCCGAGTGAGGAAAGACTGCGGGAGGAGTTATGTTGCGATGGCTGATCGGCATGATCGCGCTCAGCATGATGGCGACCGGAGCGCTGGCGGCTGATCCCGTCGAGATTCATATCGGCTATCTTGGCCATGCCGGCGCCAAATCGACGCTGTCGCTGGTCGAACAACCGGCCGACAATGACGGCATCGCCGGCGCGCGGCTGGCGATCGAGGACAACAACACGACCGGAAAATTCCTCAACCAGCGCTTCACACTCGACGAGGTCAAGGTCAAGGACAGCGACGATGTCGCCAAGGTTGCGGCCGATCTCGCCGGCCGCAACGACTACATCATCACCGACCTGCCCGCGGACGCCCTGCTCAAGGCCGCCGACGCATTGCGCGATCGCGGCACCGTGCTGCTGAACGCGGGCGCGATCGACGACCGGCTGCGCGAGCAGGACTGCCGCGGCAATGTGATCCATGTCGCGCCGACCCGCTCGATGCTGGCGGATGCGCTCGGCCAGTACCTGGTGTGGAAGCAGTGGAAGCGCTGGCTGCTGGTGACCGGCTCGCATGATCAGGACAAGCTCTACGCCGATGCGTTGCGCCGCGCCGCCGCCCGCTTTGGCGCCAAGATCGTCCAGGAACGGACCTTCGAGGACACCGGCGGCGCCCGCCGCACCGACTCCGGCGTGACGCTGATCCAGCGCCAGATGCCAGTGTTCACGCAGCAGGCGCCAGCATACGACGTGCTGGTTGCCGCCGACGAGAGTGAGGTGTTTGCGAATTATCTGCCGTACCGGACCTGGGACCCGCGCCCCGTCGCCGGTTCGGCGGGCCTGGTGGCGACCAGCTGGGACGCGGCGCATGACCAATGGGGCGCAGTCCAGATTCAGAACCGCTTCGTCAAGCTGAACATGCGCCGCATGACCGCGCTCGACATGCAGGCCTGGACTGCCGCGCGCATGATCGGCGAAGCTACCTCCCGCTCCAGCTCGGGCGATCCCAAGAAGGTCATCGCCTTCCTCAAGGGCAAGGATTTCTCGATCGCCGCCTTCAAGGGCACGCGATTGACCCTGCGTGACTGGAATTGGCAGCTGCGCCAGCCGATCCTGCTGGCCGATGGTCGCATGGTCGTTTCGGTCTCGCCGCAGGAAGGTTTCCTGCATCAGGTTTCCGAGCTCGACACGCTCGGAGTTGACCGCCCAGAAACGAAGTGCAAGCTGCCGTGAGGGAGATGAAACGCATGTGGCGCCGCCGTCTGCTGACCGGGATGCTCGTTTGGCTTGCCGCGACCCCGGCGTCCGCCTTCGTTGCCTATGTCTCGAACGAAAAGGGCAACACCGTCACGGTGATCGACACCAACAGCTGGACGGTGACAAAGACCATCAAGGTCGGTCAGCGGCCGCGCGGCATCGAGTTCTCGCGCGACGGCAAGTTCGTCATGGTCGCGGTCGGCGACGACGACACCATCCAGGTGATCGACACCAAGACCCAGGAGATCGTCGACACCCTGCCCTCCGGCCCCGACCCGGAATTGTTCACCCAGGATGCCGCCGGCAAGACCATGTATGTCGCCAACGAGAACGACAACACGGTCACCGTGATCGACCTCGAGAAGCGCGCCCGGATCGGCGACATCCAGGTCGGCGTCGAGCCTGAGGGCATGACGATCAGCCCGGACGGCAAGATCCTGATCAACACGTCTGAGACCACCAACATGGCGCATTTCATCGATACGTCGACGCGCCAGATCGTCGCCAATGTGCTGGTCGATTCGCGGCCGCGCTTCGCCCAGTTCAAGCGCGATGGCTCCGAATTGTGGGTCTCCTCCGAGATCGGCGGCACGGTGTCGATCATCGATCCGGCCAAGCGCGAGGTGACCGGCAAGATCACCTTCGAAATTCCGGGCCTGCGCAACGAGGCGATCCAGCCTGTCGGCATCGGCATGACCAAGGACGGCAAGACCGCGTTCATCGCGCTCGGCCCCGCCAACCGCGTCGCTGTTGTCGACGGCGCAACCCACAAGGTGCTCAAATATCTCCTGGTCGGCCAGCGGGTCTGGCACATGGACTTCACCCCGGACGAAAAATATCTGATGGTCACCAACGGCGTCTCCAACGACGTCTCGGTGATCGACGTCGCATCCCAGAAGGTGATCAAGACCATTCAGGTCGGCGAACTGCCCTGGGGGATCACAATCGCGCAACCATGACCGCAACGGATGCCCATATCGCGAGCCAGTCCGCGCCGGATGCAGGCCCTGTAGCGGCCGTGCAGCCGGCATTGTCGATCGGCAATGTCAGCCACAGCTATGGTGCGCGGCGCGCCCTGATCGACGTCAATTTCACGGTTCAGCCTGCGAGCTTCACCGCCCTGCTGGGCCTCAACGGCGCCGGCAAGAGCACGTTGTTCTCGCTGGTGACGCGGCTGTTCGGCATCCAGAACGGCCAGATCAAGATCTTCGGGCACGATATCAGCCGGACGCCCGGCGAAGCGTTGCGGCTGATGGGCGTCGTGTTCCAGCCGCGCACGCTCGATCTCGATCTCTCGCTGACGCAGAACCTGCTGTATCACGCAGCCCTGCACGGCATCTCCAGGCGCGAGGCGCGGCTGCGCAGCGCCGAGGTGCTCACCCGAATCGGCCTTGCCGACCGCGCCGGCAGCAAGGTGCGCGATCTCTCGGGCGGCCAGATGCGGCGGCTCGAGATTGCCCGCGCGCTGCTGCACCGGCCCAGGCTGTTGCTGCTCGACGAGGCCACCGTGGGGCTCGACGTCAAGGCGCGCGCCGACATTCTCGACCATGTCCGCCAGCTCGTCACCGAACAGGGCATCGGCGTGCTCTGGGCGACGCATCTGTTCGACGAGATCATGCCGGGCGACGACCTCGTCGTGCTGCATCAGGGTCGGATGCTGGCGCACGGGCCGGTGCCGCGCGTCATCGCCGATGCCGGCGCCCAGGACGTCAACACCGCGTTCATGCGCCTGACCGGAACGGCAACCCTCACCGGAAAGCCGCCCACATGAGCAGCACGACGGTCACGCCCGCGCGCAGCGGCTTCTCGCTGTCGGAATACATCGTCTGCCTGAACGGCATCGTGTGGCGCGAGGCGCTGCGCTTCCTGCATCAGCGCGAGCGCTTCGTCTCGGCGCTGGTGCGGCCGTTGGTCTGGCTGTTCATCTTCGCGGCCGGCTTCCGCCAGGTGCTCGGCATCTCGATCATCCCGCCCTATGAGACTTACATCCTCTACGAGGTCTATATCGCGCCCGGCCTGATGGCGATGATACAGCTGTTCAACGGCATGCAATCCTCGCTGTCGATGGTCTATGACCGCGAGATGGGCAACATGCGCACGCTGCTGGTCAGCCCGCTGCCGCGCGGCTATCTCTTGTTCTGCAAGCTGCTCGCCGGCACCGCGGTGTCGCTGCTGCAGGTCTATGCCTTCCTGCTGATCGCCTGGTTCTGGGACATCACGCCGCCGACCATCGGCTACCTCACCGTGCTGCCGGCACTGGTGCTGTCGGGCCTGATGCTCGGCGCATTGGGCATGCTGATCTCGGCCAGCATCAAGCAGCTCGAAAACTTCGCCGGCGTGATGAACTTTGTCATCTTCCCGATGTTCTTTGCTTCGTCGGCCCTCTACCCGCTGTGGCGGGTGCAGGAAGGCAGCCCGATGCTGTATTATATCTGCCAGTGCAATCCGTTCACCCATGCGGTGGAGCTGATCCGGTTTGCGCTGTACGGCAAGATGAACTGGGTTTCGCTCGCGGTGGTCGGCGGCTGCATGGTGGTGTTCATGATCGGCGCGATCCTGGCTTACGATCCATCGCGCGGCCTGGTGCGCCGCGGCCCCGGCGGGGGCGAGGCATGACGATCTCGCGCATGGCATTTTGCGTGCTGCTCGCGATGGTTCTGTCGAACCAGGTCGCGTCAGCTGCGGACCCGCGCTATCCGGACTGGCCCTGCCAACAGGCCAAGGTGCCGGAGATCTCGCTCGCCGCGGTCTGGGCTGGCCCACCGCTCGGCGATGCCGAGACCAAGTGGCGGGACGATCCGAAGGTCAGCGCGCTCGTGGCTAGGCTCGCGGCGCGCCGCGTTCCCCTGGAGGATGCGCAGAAGGAGATCACCGAATTCCTGCAAGCCTCCGCCGCCGACAAGGCCAATGCCGGAAAGCTGCTGTTCGCGGGCCTGTTCGATACGCTCAACGGCCAGCGCGCCGCGGTCATGAACGGGCTCGAGCGCGTGATGCGCAAGCAACGCGAGGCGGCGGAAAAGATCCGCGACGATACGATCAAGCTGCAGGCACTGCAGGACGCGACCCCGCCGGACCAGGCCAAGGTCGACGAGCTCGGCAATCAGCTGGTCTGGGAGACGCGGATCTTCGAGGACCGCGGGCGCGTGGTCAAATTCGTCTGTGAGGTGCCGACCGCCATCGATCAGCGGCTGTTTGCGCTCAGCCGCACCATCCAGCAGGAGCTGGATTAAGGCATGCGCCGATCGCCCCCGGGCGATCACCGATGCGCCATTGAACTCGCTGGGCCGCGCGCTGTTCGGGAACCAACTGCGCTCCCCGCTCGTTGTCTCCAACTATATCTGAAGTTGGGAGGCCTCCATGAGAGCAGCCAAGATCGTCATGACCAGCCTCGCCGCCGCGAGCCTGATCACCTCAGCGGCTTTGGCCCAGCAACCGATGACCGGAATAGTCACCAAGATTGACCGATTGAGTGGAACCATCTCGCTTCAGCAGACGCAGAGCGGAACGGTGGGCGCGGCCGGCGGGGCGATGCAGGAATACAAGGTGCCGAAGGGACTATCGCTGGAGGACTTCCACGCCGGCGACAAGGTGGCGTTCACCACCTCAGACAGCGATGGCGGCAAGACCATCAGCAAGCTCGACAAGCAGAAATAACCGGCACGACGCGTGAGGACGGGCTCAATGCTCGCCCTCGCGCGGCTCAGGCTCCGATTCCGCCAGCGGCAATTTGGCGCGCCCCCAGCCGTCGGTCCCCTCCGGATACCACGCCACGTTGCGGTAGCCGTAGGACAGCACACGCTTGGCCGCGTTCCACGACATCCAGCAACTCTCCTGGCAGTAGATCACCAGTAATTTTGCCTTGTCACCGCCGGAGGCGTGGACCAGGCCGCGTCGCAGATAATTCTCGGTCGATGCGGCGAGCTTGCCGTAGCCGGTGTCGGGCAACCAGATGCTGCCGGGAATATTGAGGTGCGGCCGCTCGCGCCACACCGTGCCGGCGGGAAGATTTGGCTTCGGCGCGCGCGGCAGCACGTCGACGAAAGCACCCGATCTGTCGCGCCAGATCGCTTCCGCTTCCGCGGTCGTGAGCACGCGCGCGCCGGCAAGCGTTGTCGGCACCGGCGCACGATAATCCTCGGTGCGATAGCCCTCCGGCTCAGCGGGCGGGTCCTGCGCGCGGACAGGCGAAGCGGCGACCAACATCACCGCAAGCATGGCCGCGAGGCGGATCATGGCGACTTGGTCGCGCTCTCCGGACCGATCGGACGGTCGTTCTCGTCGAGCAGCGGCACACCGTAATCGAGCAGGATCTTGTTGATCGCCGGCTGGTTCTCCTGGATCAGCCGGTTGAGCTGCCGCTTCCAGTTCTGATCGGACCCGCGCACGCCCATGCCGATGCGATAGACCAGCTTCGGTCCCGTGGTCTCCTTGACCAGCGGCGTGACGTGCAGCGCCGGGTTCGCCTTCTTGGCGTAGAAACCCGCCATCGGCCCCCACAGGATGCCGGCATCGATTTCGCCCTTGGCAAGATCATCCATCATGGCCTGGGCCGACGAATCGTAGCGCGTGTCGATCATCAGCGGATAAGGCTTCGCATTGCCCATCAGGCCGGCGGCGGCCATGTTGGTGGCGGGCGGCGTCCCCGCAACGATGCCGATATGCTTGCCCTTCAGCCGCTCGTCCTCGAGCGTCGTGACCTGATCGAGCTCGCCGCCCGCCTTGGTCACCAGCGCATAGGCCGTGCGGTAATAGGGATTGGTGCCTTGCGCGAGGTCATCGCCCTGCGGAAAGCCCATGATCACGTCGCAACGATGCGCCGCGAGGGTCATCCGCACGAAGCCGGTCGCCTGCGGAAAGAACATGTAGTCGAGCTTCTTCTGCAGCTTCTCGGCGAACAGCTCGCCGATCTTGTTCTCGAACCCCTCGCCCTTCTCGTTCGAGAACGGCAGGTTGCGCGGATCGGCGCAGATCCGCAGCACCTTGGCATCGACCAGCTCGATCGAGAGTTCGCCCTGATCATTGACCTGCGCGCGCGCGATATCGCGGCCGGCGAGAGTTACGATCAGGCCGGCAAGCGCAAGCAGAACAGGACGGCATCCGACAATTCTCATTACGTCGTCTCCTCGTGATCGGATCGATCGCCGCGATCCACCAATTGCCCGGTGCAGCATGACGTGCAACAGGAATAATCAGCGCGATTGCGCCGCGTTGCTTGCTGCAGCGCACATCGGCGCGCGGCGACATCGATCGCGCGTGCCGGAGAAACTGAGGCGGAAACATGGTTCATGGCGGATCGGTGCTTGCGCTGTTCCTGGTGCTTTGGGCGCCGACCATAGCGCGGGGGCAAGAGGCGGAATTGCCTGTGAGCGAAGTCGCTCCGGGAATCTTCGTTCACAGCGGGGTCACCTCCTTGATGACGCGCGAAAACGAAGGCGCCATCGCCAATATCGGGTTCGTGATCGGCGACAGCGCGGTTGCCGTCGTCGACACCGGCGGCAGCGTTCGCGAAGGGCGGCAATTGCTCGCCGCGGTCCGCAGTCACACCGACAAGCCGATCCTCTACGTAATCAACACCCACGCGCATCCGGACCACAGCTTCGGCAACGCGGCGTTCGTCGGCGGCGGGACCAGTTTCGTCGGCCACAAGATGCTGCCGCGCGCGCTGGCGGCACGCGGGCAATTCTATCTCGACGGCTTTCGCCGGACGATGGGCGACGCCCTGATGGACGAGGTGAAGATCATTCCACCGACCGTGCTGGTCGAGGACACCATGAAGCTCGATCTCGGCGGACGAAGCCTCTCCTTGAAGGCATGGCCGCCCGCCCATAGCGACAACGACCTTACCGTCTTCGACCCGCAAACCAGCACCCTGTTCGCGGGCGACATGGTGTTCCTGGTCCACATTCCCGTGGTCGACGGCAGCCTCAAGGGCTGGCTGCGTGCGCTCGACGACCTCCAGGCTATCCCGGCCGAGCGCGTGGTTCCCGGTCACGGACCCGTGAGGGCGTGGCCTGCGGCGCTCGCCGACGAGCGGCGTTATCTTGAGACGCTGGCCGCGGACGTCCGCGCCCTGGTCAAGCGCGGCAAGCCGATTACGGCCGCAGCAGAGCATGCCGCGGAAGCCGAGCGACCGCGCTGGCAATTGTTCGACGATTACAACGCCCGCAACGCAACTGCAGCATTTTCGGAAATTGAATGGGAGTAGCCGTTGGTCCTATAATGGCGGCTCGCACCGGATTTCGCGAACATGACCGGACATCGCGCCCGCCTGCTTTGCATCGCCAGCCTCTTCACGATCGCGCTGGGCACTCCGGCTGCGTTCGCCGCCGAGGCCTATGATCCGTGGCCGGGCCTGGTCCAGGACATCTTCAACAGCCGCCCGATGAATGACGGCAACGACGTCATCGGCATCGAGATGCCGGTGCGCGCGGAGGACGCCGCGATCGTCCCGGTGACGCTGCGCAGCAAGCTTCAGCCCAGCGACAGCCGCCGCGTCGTCGCAATCACGCTCGTGATCGACGAGAACCCGGCACCGATGGCCGCCAAGTTCACGCTGGGGCCAGACGCCAACGTTACCGAGATCTCGACCCGCGTCCGCGTCAACAACTACACCAACGTTCACGCGGTTGCGGAGCTCAGCGACGGCAAGCTCTATGTCAGCAAGGTCTATGTCAAAGCCTCCGGCGGGTGCTCGGCGCCGGCCGGCAAGAACGTCGAGGAAGCCCAGAATCGCCTCGGCCAGATGCGCTACCGGCAATTCACCAGGTCCGAACAGGGGCCGGCGAGCAGCACACGGGACGCCCAGATCATGATCGGGCATCCGAACAATTCAGGCCTGCAGATGGACCAGGTCACGCAGCTCTATATCCCGGCCTTCTTCGTCAACGAACTGCACGTCTGGCAGGACGACAGCCCGGTGCTGGCGATGGAGGGCGGAATCTCGATTTCCGAGGATCCCAATATCCGCTTCACCTACGTCTCGAATGGCGCCAAGCGTTTCCGCGCCGAGGCCAAGGACACCGAAGGGCACGTCTTCGAGCACGAATGGAAGGTCGAGAATCCCGGGACCTGACGCGCTCTCACACCCGGACTTCAGAAGCACCTGACTTCGGCCTCGGCCTGCGCGCGCCTCAGGTCGTTGAGCGCGTTGGCGGCCTGCTCCGACGAGCGGAACTGGCCGCCCAGATTGCCCCGCACCTGCGCCATGCTCAGCACGGTCTCGGCGGTGACGTAGCGGTCATAGGGGATGATCGAAGCGACCACATCGATCGAGCAAGAACATTGCTCGATCGACTGCCGGGATTCGCCATTGGCCTTCATGCAGCCGAACACATATTCCGCCCGCGCCGAGGTCGGATAGTCGTTGATCTCCTGGGCCCGCGCGCCCGTGGGCGCCCCGGCGAGCACGGCCAGGAGCGCTGCCAAGATCACGGGCGGGACGGCGACAATCGGTCGTAGCATGCCAGCTCCTGCCATGGTCCTGCTTCCTCTTCTCTTTCCGCAAGCTATGCTATGGAGGTTGATCAGAAAAGAAAACATTCGGGGAAGTGGCTCAAGAAGCGATGATCATCTCTGTACGCACGGTGTTGGCTGCGGCAGTTCTGGCGGTCATGCAGTTCGGCACCTCGTGCAATGCGGAGACCGTCCGCGTTGCAGCGCAGAAGACCGGAACGCTGGCCTGGGAACTGGCCGTCATTCGCTCCCACGGTCTCGATAAGAAGGCCAATCTGTCGATCGACGTCGTCGAGCTCGCCAGCCCCGAGGCCGGCAAGATCGCGCTGCGCTCCGGCACGGCTGACGTGATGGTGTCGGACTGGCCCTGGGTGTCGCGCGAGCGCTCGCTCGGCGCCAGGCTGCAATTCTATCCCTATTCGAGCGCGCTGGGCGCCGTGATGGTGCCGGCCGCCTCGCCGCTCAAGACTCTCCCGGATCTCAAGGACCACAAGCTTGCCGTTGCCGGCGGCGCGATCGACAAGAACTGGCTGCTGCTGCAGGCCGCATTGAAGCAGGACGGCGTCGACCTGAAGTCGCAGGCGACCATCGTCTATGGCGCGCCGCCGCTGCTCGCCGCCAAGACGCTCGGCGGCGAGATGGACGCCACGCTCAATTACTGGAATTTCTGCGCCGCGCTTGAAGCCAAGGGTTTTCGCCGTCTTGCCGGCATGGAAGACGTGCTGAAAAAGCTCGGCAGCAAGGGCCGCATCGCGATGATCGGTTATGTATTCGACGAAGCCTGGGCAAACGCCAACAAGGACCTGGTGGCCCGCTTCATCGGCGTGACGCGTGCCGCGAAACAGATCCTGGCGACCTCGGATGCCGAATGGGACACCATCGCGCCGCTGACCGGCGCGCAGGATCAGGCGACGCTACACGCCTATCGAGACCGCTACCGCGAGGGGATCCCGCGCCGTCCGATCGCGGACGAAGAAGCAGATGCACGCGTGCTGTACCGGGTGCTGGCGCAGCTCGGTGGCCGCGATCTGGTCGGCACCGCGACCGAGCTCGATCCCGGCACGTTCTACCAAGCGATCCCGGGAGACTAGCGGTGCTGCGTCTGCTGTCCTTCGCACTGTTCATCGCGACCTGGTGGATTGCCTCGCTCGTGATCGGCGATGCCAAGCTGCCGGCACCGCCGGCGGTGCTGTCGGTGCTCGCAGCCGAGGCACGATCGGGGGCGCTGTTCGTCAATCTCGGCGCAACGCTCGCCCGTGTCGCGCTGGCCTTCACGCTTGCAATGGCCCTCGGCTCGGCGATCGGCTATCTAATGGGCCGCGTTTCGCTCGCCAATCGCCTCGGCGATCCCTGGCTGATCCTGCTGCTCAATTTGCCGGCGCTCGTGGTCATCGTGCTGGCCTACATCTGGGCCGGCCTGACCGAGGTCGCCGCAATCGCGGCCATCGCCATCAACAAGCTGCCGACCGCCGTCGTCACGCTCCGCGAGGGCGCCCGCGCGCTTGATCCCGCGCTCGACGAGATGGCGACCGCCTTCGCCGTCCCTCGCGGCCGCGCCTTCCGGCATGTGATCCTGCCGCAGCTTGCGCCCTACATTGCGGCGGCTGCGCGCTCCGGGCTCTCGCTGGTCTGGAAGATCGTGCTGGTCGCCGAATATCTCGGCCGCCCCAACGGCGTCGGCTTCGAGATCGGTGTCGCCTTCCAGCTGTTCGACATTCCCCTGCTGCTCGCCTATTCGCTGAGCTTTGCCGGCGTCGTGCTCGTCATCGAGACCCTGATGGTGCAGCCGTTTGAAACCAGACTAACCCGGTGGCGGCTCCGTGCAGCTTGAGGTCAATATTTCAGGCAAGAGTTTTGCGAGCGCGGCCGGCAAGCGGCACGACGTGCTCGACAAAATCACCTTCAGCTTGAACGCCGGCGAAGTTGGCGTGCTGTTCGGCCCCTCGGGCTGCGGCAAGAGTACCCTGCTCCGGATCCTCGCCGGGCTCGATGACAACTATCAGGGCCACGTCATGCGCTCGCCCGGCATGCGGCTTGGCATGGTGTTCCAGGAGCCGCGGCTATTACCCTGGCGCACCGTCGAGGAGAACGTGCGGCTGGCCGCACCTGATGTCGGCGACAGCACGCTGTCGGCGCTGTTCGAGGTGCTCGAACTGGACGCGCATAGCAAGCACTTTCCCGGTGAGCTGTCGCTCGGCCTCGCCCGCCGCGTCGCGCTGGCGCGCGCCTTCGCCATCGAACCCGATTTCCTGATCCTCGACGAGCCGCTGGCCTCGCTCGACAATGCGCTCGCGGGGCGGCTGCGCGACCAGATTGCCACGCTGGTGGCCAGCCGGAAGATGATGACGCTGCTGGTCACCCACGATCTCGACGACGCCGTCCGCCTCGGCGACCGCCTGTTCTTCCTGTCACCGCGGCCAGCGCGAATCCTTCACGTCGAAACCATCGCCGCGCCGCGCGCCGTGCGCGGCGAGCCCGAGATCGGCGAAATCAAGCGGCAGCTCTCACAGCTGGACCTTGCAAATATGTGAGACGCCGTCATCCTTCGGCAAAATTGATAGGGAGAGACCGGATGGCCCGTGCGTTGATCGCTGTTGGTGTTGCGTTGCTGGTGCTGCCGGCGACCGTGCTCGCCCAGAGCAAGGGCAAGGGCATTCGGCTGTGGAATCTGACCAGCGCGACGATCACGAGCTTCGAGCTGTCGCCGGCCGGCAAGAATGAATGGGGTCCGAACCAGACGCTGAACGACAAGGACAAGGAAGTCGACCACGACGAGCGTCTGCGCATCACCGGCGTCGAGCCTGGCCGCTACGATGCCAAGGTCGGCTACAGCGGCGGCAAGCAGTGCGTCGCCCGCGACATTGAGATCAAGGCGGAGGCAGTGTTTTCGGTCTCCGACAAGGATCTCAGGGATTGCAACAAATAGGGGGAGCTAGCCGGCCGGCGGTTCGCCGCCCGTGCTCGCACGATCGTTGGTGTGCGGATATTCGCAGCGCCATCGCACCGCAGTCCATTTCGGATGGTCGCCGACCCATTGCGCAATGTAAGGCGGCGCGGCCATGGCGCATTGCTGCAGCGAGCCGCTCCAGTTGAACACCAGATGCTGCTCTTCGCAGGTGGCGGGCGACAGCACGGCACATACAGTGACAATCAGGTCAATCGGGTTCATGCGCGATCCCTAAGCGTGCTCACGAAATAGATAACACAACGGAATACGTGTTCAGCCAAGCCAGGGTTTCACAGCCCCGTGAAAGGACGGGGAATCCGGAGCCATTTCGCTCGAAAAATGCGGCATTATGGCGCAAACGCCACAAGGAGCCGAAAGTGGTAGCCGTGGCGGCTGCAGAGGCTTGGCTGGCGAGGGAAACCAAAGGGTGAGCGGTACTGGCTTCATCATGTTCGGTGCAGTGTTTCTCTTATTCGGCAGTATGCTTTGGGCGGCGCTTCAGATGTGGCGAGACCAAGCCTCGACGCTTAAGGGGCCGATGGGTCTTATGCTCTGGGGATTTCCCGTCATCATTCTTATTGCAGCGCTTTTCTTCAAGTAGCCATCACTAGAGGGATTTGTGACGTTTGCGCCATAATGCCGCGAAAATGCCCTAGAAATTCAGACCGTACACCAGCCGCGCCTGGTGGCGCTCGAAATTGACCAGGTCGAGGGCGGCATTGCTCCCGGCTCGCTGGCCCCAGGCCTGGATGCTCCAGGTCGCGGTCAGGCGCGAGCGCTCGGAGAGCTGGAAATAGGCGGTGGGGCCGATGAACAGCGCCTGCCCGGACAACTCATCCAGGCCGATCCCCTCATACTTCCTGAAGTAGCGCGCTTCGCCGCCGATCAGGATATCCGGCCTTACCTTGGCCATCAGGCCGAACGCAACGCCGACCGTGGCATCCTGTTCTGCCGTGCCGGTACGCGGAAGGCGCGTCCATTCCGGCTCATAGCTGACGTTGAGCGCCGCGATCATAAAATTCGGGATCACCTCGCGGTCGAACGCCGCCGTGAGTTCGGTGCCGTAGCTGCGGACCGCCGCGGCCGTCGTTTCGTCGACACGTTCGGCGCGTGTCTCCAGCGCGACCGTCATGCCGAAGGGCGCCGTCTCACGATCGAGGAAACGATAGCGGAAATCGGCCGAGACGCCCTGCCACGACAATTGGCGGCGATCGTCAAGGCCGGGGACGCGGTTGATGTCGTACGCACCGAAGGACGCGCCGAGCTCGACACGAAAATTCGGCGCCGGAACGAGCTCAAGCTCCATTTCCTGATTGAGCGTGCGGTAGCGCCCGCCGTCCTTGACGAAGCGCCCGGTGGTCTGGCTCTGGAATTCACGCTCGCCGACCTCGCCGACGTCGGAGCCGATCATGAAGCCGAAGATGTGCTCGGTATCAAAACCCTCGGCATACGCGCAAAGTGGCAGCACCGCGGCGACGCCGGCGATCGCCGCCCCCACCAAGCCTATCCAACGCCCTCGCTTGATTTCGAAGTTCATCGTCCCCCGGACCATCGCCACAATCCGCACTGTAGGACAAAGCAATGCAGCCCGCCAATCGCGCAGGGCGGTGTCGCTGGCAAGGTCTTGTGGGAAGGATGTGAGGGAAGCTGCTCGAGCGGCTGCATCGCGGCCGCAAAAGGCGTCTGCCCGGCTCGATGCAGCAAGCCACTCGAGCCGGGCAGACGTTACGCGTGTTAGATTACTTGCGCGCTGCGCAGGCGTACATGTTGATTTCCATGCCCACCGGCACTTCGACGATCTTCGGTGTTTTCCAGGCCATTTCCTTCTCCCAAAGTAAAGTTGGCGCAAGCCTCGCGCCGCGCGGCAAGCTAGGACTGCCTTTTCCAGGGCGCAAGCTGGGCCGGTAGGAACCCGACTTCGCTGCTGGACATGCCGCAACGGACGACGGCTCGCTGGCGCCTGCCCGGCCTTGAGGCGGCTGGGAAATTCCGACACTGATCTGTCAGGCATTTTCCGGCTGCCGGGTAGCGACGCGCCGATAAGCAGACCCGATCGCGCCGCCCTGGTCTTGCCCAAGAGCGAAATCGCAACTTTTTTTGTTGGGCGCGGAATCCAGGATCAATATCCCGGAATCCGCCCAGCCGGACTCGCCGGCAACGCGGCTATTTGAGCAGGCGCAGCAGGGCCCGGCCGGCGCGTGAGTTCAGCTCTTTCGCGTCCAGCGTTCCGTCGCGGTCGGGATCGGCAGCCTTGAAACGCTGCTCGACGACCGCGAGATATTCGTCGAGCGTCAAGGTGCTGTCGTGATCCGGATCAGCCATCTTGAGCTCCTGCGGGGTGAGCCGTCCGCGCAACTCGCGCACGTCGAGCGTGCCGTCATGATCCGGATCGAGCTTGGCGAACAGATCGGCGGCAGCCTTCTTCGCTTCGGCAAGATCGACCGTGCCGTCATTGTCGGGGTCGAGCATCTTCAGCGCGTTGCGGCTGCCGGATGCCGCCAAAGCGGGACCCGCGAGGGCGGCCATGGCGAAAATCAGAGCAAGCGATCGGCGCGAAATCATCGTCGGTCTCCCTTGAGAGCCGCCCCTGCCGAGACTCCCGTCAAGACAAGAAACGGAGCCCACCCGGCGTCGAGCCCACCATAGCAGCTCCGACGAAGCTGCCTACCGGTCAAGAACGCGGCAGACCGTGTCGGGTTTCGGGTGGAAAGCGATTGTCTCACGGATCATTTTTGGCATTCGGCAGATTGCATTGCGCGGGGGATCAGCGAGGCGACCCATGAGCGAGATTGACAGGACCATATTGGGCTGCCTCGTTGCTCTCCTCCTGATCGCGCCGGTGTCCGCGCAGAACGGGGCCCCCGCCCCCACAGTGGATGCGGTCCAGCATCGCACCCTCACCGGCAAGGAGCGGCTCGGGCGCAAATGGACTGACGAGCAGCGCATCGACAATTGCAATGTGCCGCCGGACAAGCGGGGCACCAAGCCGCGGCCGAGTGCGTGTCCGCATGCGCCGTCAAGCTGATCGAACGCTTCGCACTGCGGCATAGCGGCGGTCCCGCCTGGTGTTGAGTATTCCAAGCGACAGTAAGCTTCATTTGCGAAAAACCTGACAAGCTCAACCAGCCTGCCAAGCTTGGCCGGGGGTTCGTTCACGTTTTCGTATTGACCCGTTTTGGTTTCAGGCGGATGGTTCCGCCCGCAACGTCAGGAATAGGCGTGCAGAAAAAGGTTCATTGGGAGGATAGGATGAGACGCATTGCGCTGGCCGCAAGCCTCGTAATTTTTGCATCGTGTGGTGCAAGCGCCCAGACCAACGAGCAGTTGGTCAAAGGGGCCACCGACACATCGAACGTTCTCAATTATGGAATGGGTTACAATCTTCAGCGCTTTTCGACGCTGAACCAGATCAACAAGGACACCGTCAAGAATCTGGTGCCGGTCTGGAATTATAGCTTGAACGACGACCGCAGCGAGGAATCGCAGCCGCTCGTCTACCAGGGCGTCCTCTACGTCACCACGCACAACGCCACGATCGCGGTCGACGCCAAGACCGGCAAGCAGATCTGGAAGACCAAGGTCGAGTATCCCGCCGAGACGCCGCGGATCGTCTGCTGCGGCATCATCAATCGCGGCGCCGCGCTGTATGACGGCAAGGTGTTCCGCACCACCCTCGACGCCAATGTGATCGCGCTCGATGCCAAGACCGGCAAGGAGCTGTGGCGCCAGAAGGCGGCCGACATCAAGGAAGGCTACTCGATGACGGTGGCGCCCTTGGTCGCCGACGGCGTCGTGATCACCGGCATCTCGGGCGCCGAATTCGGCACCCGCGGCTTCATCGACGGCTGGGATCCGGCCACCGGCAAGCAACTCTGGCGGACCTACTCGATCCCGACCCCGGACGAGCCCGGTGGTGACACCTGGAAGGGCGACACCTGGAAGCTCGGCGGCGGCTCGACCTGGATCACCGGCTCCTACGATGCCGAATTGAACACGGTGTATTGGGGCATCGGCAATCCCGGCCCGTTCAACTCGGCGGTCCGTCCCGGCGACAACCTCTACACCTGCTCGGTGCTCGCGCTCGACCCAAAGACCGGCAAGATCAAGTGGCATTACCAGTTCTCGCCGAACAATCCGTTCGACTATGACTCGGTGGCCGAGATGGTGCTTGCCGACATGAATGTCGAGGGCAAGCCGACCAAGGTGCTGATGGATGCCAACCGCAACGGCTTCTTCTATGTGCTCGATCGCACCAACGGCAAGCTGCTCGCGGCCAATCCCTATGTGAACGTCAACTGGGCCACCGGCATCGACATGAAGACCGGCCGCCCGATCGAGACCGACGTCTCCAAGGATGCGCGTGACGGCAAGAAGGTCACGGTCTACCCGTCGATCCTCGGCGGCAAGAACTGGGAGCCGATGTCGTTCAATCCGCAGACCGGCCTCGCCTATGCCAACACGCTCGCCTTCGGCGGCCACTACAAGGCCGAGCCGGTGACCTTCAAGCAGGGCGAATGGTATCTCGGCATGGACCTCACCGATCCCTGGGAATGGGGCACCGGACCGCGCGGCCATCTCAAGGCGATCGATCCGATGACCGGCAAGGCGAAGTGGGAAGCGCCGAGCGACATTCCGCGCTTCTCCGGCGTGCTCTCCACCGCCGGCGGCGTGGTGTTCTCCGGTCAATTGACCGGCGAATTCGAAGCGTTCGACGCCGACACCGGCAAGAAGCTCTGGCAGTTCCAGACCGGCTCGGGCATCGAAGGACAACCGATCACCTGGCAGCAGGACGGCGTGCAGTATGTCGCCGTCACCTCGGGCTATGGCGGCGTCTATTCGCTGTTCTCCGGCGATGAGCGGCTTGCCAAGGTGCCGCCCGGCGGCTCGCTATGGGTCTTCGCGGTCAAGAACTGAGCGCGGAGCACACGTGACTGAAAGAGTAACCCTGTTGACGGCGGCGATCTTCGCCGCCGTCGCGGCGGCCTTGATCACATTGATCCCGGCGGCCGCACAGCAAACCAGTGCAATCGATCTTCAGGGGCAGGCCGACCAGGGCAAGATCACCTACGCCAAGAACTGCTCGCATTGCCATGGGCCCAACATGGTCAATTCCGGCACCATCACGCCGGATTTGCGCGCATTTCCCGACGACAAGACGCGCTTCGTGACCACCGTGAAGCAAGGCAAGAACGGCAAGATGCCGCCCTGGCTCGACATCCTGAGCGAGCAGGAGATCGCCGACGTCTGGGCCTTCCTGGTGACCCGGAGGCCGCAATGAGAGCAATCCTCGCGGGCACCGCGGCAGCCCTGCTGCTTGCCATGACGGCGGCGGCACATGCCGTCGACGAGCCGCTCACGGTGTGCCTCGACGAGGATCTGCCGCCGCTGTCGGCGCATCATCGCGGCAAGCCGGATTCCGGCTTTGACGTCGCGCTCGCGCAAGCGATTGCCGAGCGGCTCGGGCGACCGCTCAAGATCCAGTGGTTCGAGAGCAAGCTCGACGAGGACTCGAGCCCCGCCCTCGAAGCCAACGCGCTGCTGTCGGACGGCCGCTGCGCGCTGGTCGGCGGCTACGCCCTCACCACCGACTCGCTGAAGGTGCCCGGCGTCACGACCGCCAAGCTGCCGGACTTCGACGGCGCGACCCGCGACGATCGCCGCCGGCGGATTCCGATCGGGGTGCTGGTGCCGAGCCGGCCCTATATCTATTCGCCGATGACCGTCGTGCTCGGGCCGAAAGCGAAACAGCGCAAGATCACCGATATCGGCGATCTGGCCGGCCTTCGCCTGACGATCGAAAGCGGTACGCTCGGCGACGCCATCCTGATGACCTTCGACAAGGGCAGGCTGATCGACGACATCACCCATCTGGTTCCCGGCCGCAGCGACCTGCTGGGCGAACTCGAGCGCGGCGAATACGACGCCACGCTGCTCGACCTGCGCCGCTTCGACGCCTACCGCGCCGAGCATCCCGACACCAAGATTTCGGCCTCCGGCTATTACTATCCGATCGGCGCCAACCGCGGTTACGTCGCGCTCGAAACCGACAAGGCGCTGCTGGAAGCCGTCAACAAGGCGCTCGCCGATCTGCAAGCCAAGGGCACCATCGCCGAGCTCGGCAAGGCCGCCGGCCTCACCTGGCTCGCGCCGCGCGAGCCGATCATCCTCGGCGATGTCTGGCTGAAGATCCTGAACCGGTGATGCCGGCAGCTACCGCAGATAGCTCGCCAGGTTCATGCTCTGGATCTTGGAGATCGCCGAATAGGACGCCGTCAGCTGCGCCTGATAGGTCGACAGCTGCGCCGTCACCGCGGCGACGTCAACGCTGGTGAGGTCGGTCGACAGGGTCTTGGCAAAGTTCTGGTAGTCGCTCTGGTCGGTGCTGGCGGTCTCCATCTGCGATGCCGCGGTCGAGAGCTTGGCCTGCACCGTCGACGTCGCATCCAGCGCCGTGCTGGCGAGGTTGAGCGCCTGCGAGATATCGCTCGACGACAGGCTCGAGCTGTTGCCGACATATTTCAGCAGCCGCATGACCTGCTCGAACGCCGGATTGTCGGCGGTGATGCCATAGGACACCGACTGGCTGTCGGAGACGCGCACGGTGGCGATCTCGCTGTCGCCCTTGTAGTAGCTGGTGTCTGATGTCGTCAGCGAACCGGTACCGGTGCCGAAGGTCGACATATCGACCGGGGCGGTGTCGGTGCGGGCGCCGCTGAAGACATATTCGCCGTCATATTGGGTGTTGAGCAGTCCCTGCATCTGCGCCATGGCCTGCTGGGCATAGTTGATCACCGATGCCGTCGCCGTGCTGCTGCCGGTGGTGGCGGCGCTGAGCTGGGTCCGTAGCTGGGTGATGATGTCGGTCACCGAGCCGACCGCCGAATACATCGCCTGCACCTTGTTGTCGGCGAGATTGGCGGCATCGATATAGGACTGGGCGCGCGCCACCGAGACCTGCAGATTGATGACCCGCCCGGCGCCGGAGCCGTAGCCGCCGAAATCCTCCGACTGCATCCCGGAGGATTCCTGCACCTGCTCGTTGGCCATCGCCGCCTGCAGCCGCAGCGCACTCGTGATCATCTGGTCCGACTGCGCGAAGGTGGCAACACGCATCAACATGACGACGGCCTCACACTCAGCTTGCGGTCATCGCGGTCATCAGTGCCGAGAACATGGCGTTGATCGCCGTGATGATCTGGGACGCGGCGGCGTATTTGCTCTGCAAGGCACTCAGATTGGCGCTTTCCTGGTCGATGTTGACGCCGGACTGCGACGATAGCGAATTCGCATAAGTCGACTGCGCGGTCTGCCTGGCGGTGTAGGTCGACGATGCCTGGGTTGCCTTGCCGGCGACGTTGGCGACGATCGCGGCCGCATAGTCGGTGAACGAGCCTGTGGTGGCGCCGAGCCCGCCCGCCATCGCGAAATTGGTCGATCCCGTCAGGGCGCTCGAGAGCGCGTTGATCACCGTTGCCGAGCCGGGCGACAGCACCGAGTTTCCACTGGAGAGTGTCGCGGAGCTGTCGAGCGTCGCCGTCGGCAGCCCCGACGTGCCGTTGAGGATGTCGCTGCGAACTGCGACATCCGAAGCACCGGTTCCCGTGATCAGGTCGTTGAGCCCGAAATAGTCCGAAAATCCTTCGCCAGAGCTGCCGACCGCGCTCGTCATCTCGTTGATGACAACGCCATTGCCCGATCCGGTCGCGGAGATCGTCAGATGTCCGTTGGAATCGATCGAAGCCGTGACGCCAGGGACGTTGCTGTTGATATCGCCGACGAGCGCGCTAACCGTCGTATCAGACGCGAGATCGAGATCCTTGTAGGACACCAGGTTGCCGCTCTTGTCCGTAACCGCAATCCGCACCGTTCCGGTCGCCGACAACGCCGTCGCATTGCTTACGGTGGCGGTGCCGGTCAAGGTAGCCGGCGGCGGCAGCGATGTGCCCTGGTTCGACACGGCGTTGACGGTCGCGGTCAGCTGCCGGGCGAGCTCGTCGAGCTGCGACTGCGCGGCCGGCAGTGTCTGGTCGCGCAGCGCGATCAGTGCACTGACCTTGCCGGAGGTGATCTGCGAGGTGATGTCGACCCCGTTGACGGTAATGGCGCTGAAGCCGCTCGTCGCCGATCCCGCGGTGTACGTCGTCGCCGCCGTGACACTGGACGTCGGCGTGTAGCTCAGCGGATGCGCCGTGCTGTCGACCAGGGCCTGTCCCGAGCCGGTATAGACCTGCACGTCGCCGCTCGAGTTGGTGAAATAGCTCACATTCATTTGCGATGCGAGGTCCTGCAGCGCGCTGTTGCGCTGGTCCTCAAGATCGGCAGTCGGCTGGCCTGCGGCAGCTTCCTGCTTGATCTGCTTGTTGAGATCCGAGATCTGCTGCAGATCTGAATTGATGTCGGTGACCGATGACGCAATGTCCTGGTCGGCGTTGGAGCGCAGCTTCTGAATTCCGCTCGAGGTTTGCTGCAGCTGCGTCGTGACCGCATTCAGCGCACTGACCACGTTGGACTGCAGCGACGCGCTGCTCGGCGTGCTCGCCAGCGACGACAACGCCGACTCGAATGCCGCGATCGTATTTGCCAGCGAGGTGCCCGTCGTGGAGCTGCCCGAGCTCGACGTCGAGCCATAGAGCTGCTGAAGCTCGGTCAGATAGTTGTTGTTGGTGTCGGCGGCGCCGAGATCGGAATCGGCGCTGACCAGCGACTTCAACAGCAGCTTGTCGACTGTGCTGGTGATCCCCGTGATCGTGACGCCGGTGCCGACACCGGCGGTGACGCTGCTGCTCTGGTTGGCGGTCTTCTCGGTATAGCCCTTGGTGTCGGCATTGGAGATATTGGCCGAGGCTATGCTGATCTGCACCTGCGTGGCTGACAGCCCGCTGAATGCGATGCTACGTGCGATATCGAGCGACGACACGGCCTACTCCCTCCGGCGCCGGCCCGATCAGGCCCGCACGTTGGTGCCATAGGACATCGCGGGGGTGACGCGACGGCCGCCGGCCCCATAAGGCGATACATTGGCGAGCTGCTCGCGGATCGCCTGCATGATCGCCTCGATCCGGCGGTTGCTGGCATCGATCGCCGCGCGCAGCCGCATTACGTTCTCATCCATCGCGATCCTAAGCTTCAGGATGCGGTCCATCAGTTGCTCGCGCAGCATGCGGTCCTGGACGTTGAGATTGGCGGCCTTGCCGACCGCCTCGGCCACGCACTGCTCGAACAGGATGGCAAGGCGGTTCTTCTCGTCGACCTGCTTCAGCCGCGAGGCCGGCAGGCCCTTGGCGAGCTCGACGTTCTCCTCGTTCACGATCGCGATCAGATTATCGATCAGCGCGATCAACGACCTGGCGCGCTCGTCATTGCCCGCGGGATTGATCTTGATGTTGCGTTCCGGCGTCATGTCATCGCTCCCGTTCAAGCTAGTGTCCGCGGCGCAGGTCGCGAACCGATTGTGCGCTGCGCCCGTATGCGGTGATCGCGGTTATCCGGGCCGTGGCCCGGTTGAATTCCTGGTCGAGCCGCGCACATTCGCGCATCAGCTGATCGCGCAATGTTCCGATGTCGTCGAGCAACGCGGTGAGCTGCGCCCGATCGTCCGGCTGGACGGTAGCCGCCTTCGCCTTCAGCCGCCGAAGCCTGACCAGCAATCGGTCATTGGTGTTGTTGGTTATCATCGCGACACCGCCGAGATCAGCGTATCGAACATCTTGTCGACGGTGGTGATCACCTGCGACGCCGCCGAATAGGCCTGTTGCGCCGAGATCATGTTGGAGAACTGGCCGCTGGTGTCGGTGGTGCTCGATTCCAGCTCGCTGCCATAGATCGTGCCGGCGCCGTTGCTGCCCGAGGTCTGCAGCGTGGCGTTGCCGGAGGCGGCGGTCGCCGAGTACATGCCGTCGCTGGCCGCACTCAATCCGTTGGGGTCGCTGAAGGTCGCAACCGCAATCTTGTAGATCGCGATGGTCTGCCCATTGGAATAGGTGGCGTCGACCACGCCGCCCTTGCCGATCGAAATGCTGCTCAGCTTGCCGTAAGGCAGCCCGTCCGAGGTGATGCTGGTGAGGTCGACGGCTGGTGTGCTCTGGCCCGACGAATACTGCGTGAGGCCATCGGTCTTGCCAGCCGTACCGAGATTGAGCGTGATGGCGGTGCCATTGGCGGTTGAGCTGTCGGCCGCGCCGTCCTTCCAACCGGTGATCGAGATGGTCGGCGGGCTCGGGCTTGTCGAGGCAAGCGAGCCGTCGGCGTTGAAAGTAATATCCACCGTATCGGTGATCGCGTTGGCGCTGGCTGTGGTGGAGTCCGACGCGAGCTTGGGCTGCTCGAAGCTGGCCTGCCAGGTATTGTCGGCGGTCTTCTTCCAGTCGATCTGGATCGTGTTCGCCGTACCCAGCGAATCGTAGACCGTCATCGAGCTGTTGAAGGTCGCGCCGACGGCGGCATCGGCCGGCAGGTTCGCTGCGACTGTGGTCTTGGTGGTGGCGCTACCGCTGGTCGAGGCCACCTGGGTGTTGATCGGTCCGAGGCTCGCGGCGGAGGCGTTGCCGATGATGTTGCCGTCAGCGTCGGTGCGCCAGCCCTCGAGGTAATTGCCGTTGTTGACGAGGTAGCCGAGATTGTCGGTGGTGAAGGCACCGTTGCGCGTATAGGAGGTTGTGCCGCCGGTCGTTGCGTTGGTGGTGACGAAGAAGCCGCTGCCCTGGATCGCGACGTCGGTGGCGTTGGTGGTCGCAGCCAGCAGGCCCTGCTGGGTGATATTGGCGCGGCCGGACACGTTGACGCCGCCGGACGTGTATGACGTGGCGCTGTTGGATGCCGTCACCAGGTCTTCGAACATCGCCGACGTGGTCTTGTAACCCGTGGTGTCGGCGTTGGAGATGTTGTCGGAAATCATTGCCAGCGACTGGCTCTGCGCGTTGAGCGCCGAGATCGCCGAGGAAAGTGCACCAGTCAGACTCATGATAATACTCCGGAAGCAATCAGGACGTGACGCCGATGATGTTGGCGGCGCTGACCGGGACGCCGTTCACGAGCAGCGACGGTGTCGAGCCGGAGGCATCGATCCCGGTCACCGTTCCCGTCATCGTCGTGTAGCTGAGCAGCGAGTTTCCGGCGGGGTCGGTCGCGGTCACCTGGATGGTGTACTGGCCGCCATTGCTCAGCTGCGTGCCGCTCGTGGTCTGGCCATTCCAGGTGAAGGTGTTGGAGCCGGCGTTTCCGGTCCCCTTGCCGCTCCACACCGTGTTGCCCGAGGAGTCCTGGATCGTGATCGCGACGTTTGACGCGGGCGAGGTCAGCGAGTAGCCGAACGTCGCCGAGCCGTTGGTCAGCTCCGCCGTATTCGTCTTCGCCTCGACGGTGTGACCGATGTAGTTGACCGAGTTGAGCGTCACGAGGCTCGAGAACGAGCTTGCCAGCGACGTCATGCTGGCGTTGGTCGACTGCTGCTCGGTGAAGTTGGCGTAGGAGGTGAGCTGATTGATGAAGTCGGTCGTGCTGGTGGCGTTCAGCGGGTCCTGGTTCTGCAGCTCGCTGACCAGCAAATTGAGGAAGTCGGTCGAGCTCATTCCCATCGACGCAGTCGACGATGAACTCGAGGACGAGCTCGAGGCGGTAGACGTTGCAGCAGAGGTTGTCGAGGAAACGGTCATGACAAGGCTCTCTTCGCCGCGGGTGAGTGCGACGGAACGCGGTGGAACATTGGGGTCGTGGTGTCGTTCGCAGATAAAACGGATGGCGCGCCGAATTCAGGCGCGGATTCATCCGTGTGAAATCATTTGATTAATCGGCAGAATTTGCCGTGTCGGCCGCGGCCGTGAAGACCCGCAAAAGATCCGCAGGCCGAGCCGCCGCGGCAGCGCGGAACACGCTCAAAGGTGTACGGGGGCTTAGAGCGGAAGGCTGACCGGCAGCTCCGGCTCGCCAAGCAGCAGCGCCGGCGGCGCCAGCGCGGGCAACAGGCACAGCGCCAGCAACAGCGCAGGCAGCACCTTGCCTGGCTGTGTCGATTCGTCCGGAGCGTGCGCCTCATTCGGCTGAACCTCGGACGGATCCGGCTCCAGCGGCCTCTCCTCGGGCAGCTTCTCTTGCGGCAATTTCGCCGCTGCGGCCGCGATGCGGCCGACAAGACCCCTGGGTGCGCGAACCGGCGGTGCCGCAAGGGCCCGCCGCAACGCGCTGGCCTCTTCATAGAGCGTCCGCGCCTCGGCCGAGGAGGCCAGCAGCTGGACGGCGGCAAGACGTTGATCATCGGGCCAGCGGGACAGATCCTCCCCCAGCCGGTCGATCAGGTCTTCGAATGTCGCAACGTCCATCCCGCGCGCAGATCCAGCCTCGTCGCCACGGCTGTCATAAAGCATTCGCGGGACGGCGGAAATCAATTTCCGCCGCCGGTCCGCCAGGTCCAGCATGGTGCTCACCGGGCAGCCTTTTTCCCCAACAGGACGCCCGCCCTGGCGCCCTGCCCCGCCGGGCGAAACGGATTCGTCGGCCGATTCGCCCGCTCAACGGCCGGCGGCTGATTCGAGCGCCTTGTCGAGCGTCTTGGCCTTAGCCGCCTTGCCGGCGTTTGCCTCGACATACGTCCAGGCATCGCGGAGTTCCGTCAGGCTGGCGATGATGCGCCGGAAATTCTCCCTGGCGTGCGGCCGGCCGTAGCAGCGCAAGCACGCCATGATCAGGGCGTTGTAGGTCCGGAACAGACGATCGGCCATCGCGCCGCCGCGAGTGATGTCGAGATGGTGGCTCAGTCCGCGCAGGATCGCGGTCGCCCGCGTCAGATAGGCGTGCCCTTCCTCGAAGCGCTTCGCCTCGTGCGCATCCAGCGCCTTCTGCAGTAAGGTGATGGCGCCATCGCACAGCATCACCACCGCCTTCAACGGCGGCACCGCCACCGCGGCGGATCGATAGGCATTGTTGGCGAGGTAGGCCGTGGCATTCTGGGTCATTATTTACTCGATGATGCGTTCAGGAGGGCACTCAGGTAGCCCAGCGTATTGTTCGCGCTTTCGATGGCGGCCTGATAGTTGGCGTATTGAAGCTGCAGCTGCGCCTTGAACGTCGCCGCATTGCTCTGGATGTCATTGACCTGGGACTGCAGATCGGTGTCGCGCGACTGCAAATTCGTGATCAAGGTCTGCAGCTGGCCGCTGGTCCCGGAACTGGTCTGTGCCAGCTGATAGATCTGCGTCGCGAGACCGGAAGTCGACGTCACCGTGATCGATTGCGAGGTCGAGCCGGTAAAGGTGAAGGCCATGCCGGCATAGATCGTGCCCGCATTGCCGATGATGGAATTGCCGACAATCGAAAAGCCGGAGCTGTCGCCGCCGATGGAAGCGCCGGTCAGCACGCCGCTCGAATCCACCGTCACGTCGAGCGTGAAGGATTGCGGCGACGTGCCGGTATTGACCACGCTGAGCTGGCTGGACGACGTTGTGGTCTGCGCCGCCAAAAGCTTGGTCACACCGGCCAGATTCTGCGTCAGCACCGTCGACAACGTGCCCGTGTCGAGCTGCAGCTCGTTGTTCTCGTTGAAGGACAGGCCGAGGTCGGCCATCGTCATGCCGTTCACGGTGCCGCTCAGCACCTGCTGGAGCTGGGTCATGATATCGCGCATCGTGCTGTCGCCGAACAGCACCGCGGTGGATGCGGCGGTACCGTCGGAATTCTGCGCGGACTGCGCGATCACCTGGTCGCGAAACGCATTGTAGTTGGTGACGAATGTCTGCAGCGCGGACGTGATCTGACTGGTGTCGGTCTCGATGCTGATGTTCAGGCTGGTGCCGCTCGGCGTCGGCTGCAGCAGGTCGAAAGTGACGCCGGTCAGAACGTCGGAGATATCGTTGGTGTTGCGGGTGAGCGCGATGCCATCCAGGGTGAACTGTGCAGACTGCGACTTCTGCAGCACGTCGGTGAAGGCCCCCGATGTGTCGGTGACGCCGAGCTTGTTCAGGATGTCGTCGCCCGAGGTCGACGAATAGGTGATGTCGGCGGCGTCCTGGGTGCCGGTCAGCACCATCTCGTACGACCCGCTCGACACCTGGACGATGGAGGCCTGGACATTGGTGGTCGAGGTCTGGGCATTGATGGTGTCGACGACATCCTGCATCGACATGCCGCTGGTGATCGAGATCGCCGTGCTGGTGCCGCCGGCGAGCCCCAGTGAAAACGTGCCGGAAAGGCCCAGCGCCGTCGACGCGCTCGACTGCGTGGAGCCGATCACCTTCTGCGCGGTCGCGAGCTGGGTGATCTGGAGCGTATGATCGCCGGTCGCCGAGCCGCTGTTGACGCTCATGTTGAGCGCCGAGGAGGCGCTGACGTCACCGGTCGACGAAATCGTCGCCGAGCGCGTGGCAAATGCGTTTGTCGCGATCGAGTTGATGATCGAGGTGCTGAGCGACGACAGCCCGGTGGCCAGCGTCGACAATTCCGTCTGCAGGGATTGATAGGCCGTGATCTTGGCCTGGTTCGCAGTGATCGAGGTCGTGATCGTGGTCGCCTGCGTGAGCTTGGCGTTGACCTCGGCTTCGATCAGGGCATCCCAATCGATACTGGTCGAATTGGTCGTGCCGGTCGTGGTCACCGTGCTGGCAGAACTGGGCGACGTCGTGCTTGATGTGCTGCTCGAGGTGGCGCTGCTAACCGTCATGTCGACACTTCCGCCGCAATAGGAATCAGGCCGGCATCATGCCGGCCCGATCGGTCTGTCGAATTAGCCGAGCAGCTTCAGCAGGTACTGCGGCATCTGGTTCGCCGCCGTTTCCGCCGAAACCGCGGCCTGGGTCTTCACTTCGGCCGAGGACAGTGTCGCCTGCTCGGCGGCGATATCGACGTCCTTGATCGCCGAATTGGCGGACTGCAGGTTCTGGGTCTGGGTCGAGATCGAGTCGGCGCTGAAGTTGAAGCGCGATTCCTGGGCGCCGATCTCGGCGCGGGCGGACGACACGGCGTCGATCGCGCTGTCGAGCGCCGACATCGCGCTCGTGGCGGTCGAGAGGCTCGAGACGTCGAGCGAGGTGACGCCGAGCGAGGACGCCGTCAGGCTGGTCAGGGTGATCGTGATCGTGTCGGCCGAGGTCGAGCCGACCAGCACCGAGACGCCCGAGGAGAACACGCTCGAACCGTCGAGCAGGCTCTGGCTGCTGTAGCGGGTGCCGCTGGCGATCGAGTCGATTTCGCCCTTGAGCTGCGTGAATTCCGAGTTGATGTAGGCGCGGCTGGAGTCGGCCACGGTGCCGGAGGCGGACTCGGAAGCCAGCGACTTCATGCGGGCCAGGATGTCCGAGATGTTGGAGGCGCCGCCGTCGGCGGTCTGCAGGATCGAGGTCGCCTGCGCCGCGTTGGTGGCGGCCTGCTGCAGCGTCGTGATGTCGGAGGAGATGCGGGTCGAGATCGCGAGGCCGGCGGCGTCGTCGGAAGCCGAGGTGATGCGCGAGCCGCTCGACAGCTTCGACAGCGCGCTGGTTTCCTGCTGCGAATTGATGTTGAGGTAGCGGACGGCGGAGTTGGCGGCGGTGTTGGTGGAAATTGCGGGCATGAGTAGCTCCTGTGATGATGGGGCATGGCATGCCGCATCGGGAAGAAGAGAGGTGACGCGGATCCAGCCCCCGTCCGCCCGATCAAACGGGTCGGCCGCCGGTGGTCAGGCGCGAAATCTTCAGAAGCCGAAATTTATGGTTAGCAGTCGGTAAACGCGCCGCGCAGGTCGCGCTCGTGCCGCTTGAGCATCTCGCGCAGCTGTTGCCGCCCGCGCTTCAACAGCGACTCGACCGCCGCGACGGTCGTGTCCATCACTTCGGCGATTTCGCCGTTGCTCATGTTCTCGTGGTAGGAGAGGATCACCGCGACGCGCTGCTGCTCGGGCAGCCGCTGCATCGCGAGCTCCAGAAGATTGCCGATTTCGTTGCGCTCGATGACGGTCGATGCGTCGAGCTGCGTGTCGGCGACCTCGGGCACGACATCGACATTCTCGGTGCGCGGCTTGCGGCGCAGATCGATGCAACGGTTGCTGACGACGCGATAGAGCCAGGTCGAGAACTTGGCGCGGCCATGCTGCCAGCGGCCGCGATGCGTCCACACCTTCAGCATCGTGTCCTGCACCACGTCTTCGGCGTCGGCGGCGTTGCCGACGATGCGCAGCGCGATCGCGTAGGCGCGATCGACATGGCGTTCGACCAGCGCACGAAACGCCGCCTCGTCGCCGGCGGCGAGGCGGTCGAGCAGCTCCTTGTCCTCGTCCTGGATCTCGACGGTGTCGAGCGGGCCCGCATCGGCAACCGTGGGGACGTCGCTCCAGCGAGCCGTCGCTTCGGCCGGCGCAGCCGCAACCGTCGTGGCCTCCACCTCGACCGCTGCCATCACATCAAGCGCGTAACTCATCCGCCGCTCTCCAACCACCGCCGCTGGCACACATTCCATGCGGTTTCTGAGCGTTGAACGCAGGGGTCAGGCAAACCAGGCGCACTTTTTTCGTTATTTTTCAAATGCTTAGATGGATCTTTTTGCCGACTGCCCGGCAAAAGCTGCCGCTGCGCAAAGGCGCAGCCGGCAATTCTACGGAGAATGGAGCAGTCGTCTTGCATCGCCTCGCATGCCTGCGGAAAAGTTCGTCGCGCCGGAAAACGCTGTTGTCACATCAACTAACGCCACGCGAACACATGCATGCGCGGGGCATGCGAGTGATCCATCGCCGTTGGTCGCTATCTTGCATTGGACGATTGCGACTAGGCAATTTTTTCCGAATCACCGTTTCGACGTTATCGGATTTTTTGAATCTGTCAGTCGTGAAGCGCGCGTTTTCGAATCCCGCATCAACTTTTTTGAAGCGACGCGCCTGATTTGTCTCATGCACGCGTTCAACGCATGAGGACTGGCGGGAATTTTGCGCATGACGATGATGACGGTCGACGCGACGCGTCGAGCGCAGAATGTTTCTGCATGTTCATTCGACGTTTTCGATACATTTCTGTTGCGCACCTGCACGACGCCAGACGGCGTATTTGAAAGGGTTTTTCAGCTTTCTCGCATTGCTGAAAAATTTCCGAGTATGTCCGTCAGTTTCGTTCAGCATCGAATCCAGGCCGAAGCGCGCGCGCGCAAGCTCGCGCTGGAGCGCAACGGCTCCGCTGAAGTGCATATCGCCGATATCTATAAGTACTTTCCATTCAAGCTATTCGGCCTGAACCGCGACGCGTTGCAGGATCTTGCGCGAATCGAATTCGAAGCCGAGATCGAGCTGTGCCGCGCCAATCTGGAAATGCTCAAGCAATATCTCGACATGAAGCGCGGCGGCTTTCGCGTCGGCTTCATTTCCGACACCTATTGGAGCACCGACCAGCTTGCGCAGCTGCTGCGCTCCTGCAGCCCAGGGCTGAGCTGGGATTTCCTCTACGCATCCTGCGATCACGGCTCTGGCAAGAGCGAAGCGCTGTTCGAGGCCTATCTTGCCGAGCAAGGCGTCGATGCGGCGAACTCGTTCCATGTCGGCGACAATCACGACGCCGATATCAAGGGCGCCCGGCGTCATGGCATCCGTCCGCGCTACTATCCACAGGCCAGCGCGGCGTTGGCCTCGAAGTTTCAGCGCGAAACATCGATTTACGAACTGCTGTGTCCCGATCAGCCGTCACGGCTCGATTGCGGCGCCCGCACGCTGCGGCGTGCGGTGGCGGCGCGGAGCGCGGAGCATTCTCCCGCCTTCAACCTCGGCGTGACCGTGCTCGGCCCGGTCATGGCGGCGTTCGATGCCTTCATCGAGGCGCGGCGCGCGGCGCTGGCACGCGACGGCGCGCGCGTTGCGATCGGCTTCCTTGGCCGCGACGGCCTGCTGCCGCATCGCGTCTGGCAGGCCAACCATGGCGAGACCGGCGCCTATATCGAGATCAATCGCCGTGTCAGCCTGGTCGGATCCGCCGATACGCTCGAACCGCTGATCGAGCTGCTGAGCCGGGTCGTCAAGATCGACGCACCGACCTTTGTCGATATCGTCAAGGTGCAGCCATCAGCGGTGATGAATTTCTTTGCGCACTATCCCGGCGGCATCGCGAGCGGCCGCGAACTCGCCGACGCCCTGCCCGATCTGATGGACCCGCGCGAGATCACCGATATCGCGGCCGGCGTGCGCGACCGCCTGCTTACCTATTTGCGCGCCCAGATCCCGGATTTCGACCACTGCACCGACCTGATCCTGGTCGATCTCGGTTATTCGGCGAGCGTACAGAAGTCGCTGCGGCGGATCTTCGATCGCGAGGGCATACGCATCCGCCTGCACGGCGCCTATCTGCTGACGCTTGACGATGCCTTCGACGACATCGCCGATGACGACACCGCAGAAGGCCTGATCTCGGATCGCATCGTCACGCCGCACGTCAAGCGCATGCTGATCCGCAACGTCGCATTGCTGGAGCAGCTCTGCTGTTCCGCGGAGGGATCGGCGCGCGACTATCGCGGTGGCGAGGTGCTGCGCGAGGGCGATCAGCGCCCCGCCGCCCAACTCGCACTAGCCACCGAAGTGCAGTCCGGGACGATCGCCTATGCATCGCGCGCCCGCGAACTGGCGGCGCGCTATGCATTGCAGCCCGACGCGGACCCCATGGTCGCCGCGCGCTGGACCGCCGCGGTGCTCGGGCGCTTGCTGCTGCTGCCCGACGACGACGAGCTGGTGCTGCTCGGCGGCATCAAGCATGACGTCAATCTCGGCACCCAGGCGCTGGCGCCGCTGCTCGATGCCGGCTTCGTCAATGATTGCATCATCGCCCGCGGCCTTGTGCCCGCCTGCACGACCCCGGCGCCGCCGATGTGGCTGGCCGGCAGCTTTGCCGCGTTGTCACCGTCCCACGGCTATCTCTACACGCTGTTCGGCGTCAATCGCCTGCCCGCCAACGTATTCGGCGAGTCGCACTGCGGGACCTTGCAGGTCGGCCTGTTCGGACGGGACGGCCAGGCGTCGCTGGAGGCGATCACCGTCTATCACACCGGGCTCGGCGACCTTCGGCTGCGGGTCCCGCTGTCGCGGCGGATGGCGGTTGCGACCATCGCGCTGCCGTTGCCGAAACTTGCCCGCAACGGGCTGCTCCACGGCGTCACCGTCCAGTACGGTGAAAGCGCGGCGAAAGCTGCGGCCAGTCCGAACGTAAAGACGATCGCCGGGGAACGGCTCGCCGATGCCGGCATCGAGCGGAGCGGCCGCCAATTCCGCGCCAGCAGCGACGACGGCATGCTGCTGATCCCGATCGACGGCTTCGAGGACGACGTTGCAATCTACACGATCGCGCTGACCGCCCTCGACCATGACCGCATCCTCGCGGTTGAGAACCGTGATGGCAACGGCTCCTCGGCCGCGCTGACCTGGCGCCGCACCAATTGCGCGCCGGCAACCCACGGCAACTGATTTGTCCGCCTGATCTGGCCGCCCCGCTCGTAGAAGGTTAACGAGAGGTAGTGCGGGCATGATTTCGGCTGACACGGCGCAAGCAGACGGCTTGCAGACGAATTCCGACCAATTGCTGGTGGCGAACGGCATCCGGATGAGCGCGGCGCAGCGCCAGCGGCTGGCATGGCTGTCCGAGCGGCTCGGGCGTGTGTCCGTTCACCACGCCGGCTCGGTGCCGGCGCGGGATGATGGTGTCATCATCGTCGTCGAGCCGCCGAGCGGCCCCGCTGCCGAGATGCTCTACCGGTCGCTTCGCGCCGACAGCGCGGTCGTTGTCCCGTTCGGCGAGAACCCGGCGTTCGATTTCCTGAAATCCAAGTTGACCGACTTCGGCACCATCGGGCCGAGCTTCGATGGCCCGCACGAAATGTGGTGGGGCGGCCCCAACTGGCGCCCGATCGCACCCGAAGCAGGCGCAAGCTCCGAGGCCGCGTTGCGCGTGGTCTCCTGCTATCCCCGCGCCCTGGGCGACGATCATGCCCGCGCGCTGCGCGACAAGCTCGCCGAATTCCAGATCGCGGGCGACATCGTGCCAATCGACACTGCGGACGGCGCGGGCCTGTGCGCGTCGGAAAAATCCGCCTTCATGCTGCGGATGTGGCAGACGCATCACGAGCCGCTGCTGTTCATCGAAGCCGACGCAACGCTCAGCGAACCGCCGCTGCTGCCCTCGCACCTGGCTTGCGACGTCGCGCTCCACAAATGGAACCGGTGGGAGATGTCGGCGCGTACCCTCTATCTCGGCCGCTCGCCGGCCGCCGAAGCGCTGCTGCGCAACTGGCATCACATCGCGACCGCCTATCCCGCGGTGTGGGAGGGCTATCTGCTCGACCAGGCCTGGAGCCTGACGTCGTCGCAGATGGCGCTCGACACCGCCTGGCTGCCGCGCTCATACCACGCGCCGGCCGAGGACGCCGGTACACCCCGCCACACCACTGTGATCCACAACCTGCCGACCGACAACAGCGATCTCGGTCCCGACGCCGAATTCGGCGCCACGATGCGCGCCGCGCGGCGCGCCAGCCGCAGCGGCGGTCGCGACGCCATGATCGTGGTCAACTCGCAGGCGGCTTCGAACGATGCGATCACCGTGATCATGCGCGATATCGCAACCAGCGACGCGCGCGAAATGGCGGCCAGCATCGAGGCGGTCACCGGCGCCTTCGCCGCCGATTGCGGCGGGTTCGGCCGGCTCGAGCTTGCGCTCTGCGCCTGGCAGGACGACATCCGCGCGACGAAATCGGCCGCGAAGAGCGCCAACAACCGGATCATCGAGATCGCGCCGTGGCAAACGCTGCCGTCCGACCTGTTCCGCACCGTGGGCCAATCCGGCGATGCCGGCAGCCTCGTCATCATGGCCGGGCAGCGCGGCTGACAAGCGAGCAAAACGGTAGAGCAAGAGACGGACACCCCATCATGAAGACCATCATCCTTCTCACCGGCGTCGCCGACCAGCAATTCGCGCTCACCGAATTGTTGAAGGCGCACAACCCGGCGCTGTCGTTTCGCTGCGCGGTAACGGCTGAGGAGCTGGCCGCGATCGAGCCCGAGGTGTTGCGCGAAGCCCGGCTGCTCGCCTTCACCACCAGCGTCATCGTGCCGGAGAGCATTCTGGCGGCGCTTGGCCACGGCGCCTATAACTTCCACCCCGGCCCACCGCAATATCCCGGCTGGGCGCCGGCGCATTTCGCGCTCTATGACGGCGCGCGCGCCTTCGGCGCGACGGCCCATGTGATGGCTGCGCGCGTCGATTCCGGTCCGATCGTCGGGGTCGAGTCCTTCATCATTCCCGACAAGATCAGCGTGCGCGGGCTCGAGCAGATCGCCTATGTGCGGCTCGCCCATCTGTTCTGGCGGATGTCGCGCGATCTCGCCTGCAATCCGGCGCCGCTGGCCGAGCTGGAGATCGCCTGGTGCGGCACCAAGAGCACAAGGCAGATGTACCGCGAGATGTGCGAGCTTCCCGCCGGCATCAGCCCCAGTGAGCTGGCGCGCCGGATCCGCGCCTTCCACGACGATTTCCGCGGCGTCCCGCTGACCGTCGACGTGCACGGCATCCGCTTCCAGCTGGCGACGACGGCGACACAGACGCCCGAGGCGCCGCAAGTGATCTCGCCGCCGCTCGCCGCGGCTTCCTGACCGTGCCGCCAAATCGGCTCACGAGCCGGGAGTCCACTTCCAGACGATATCGGACACGTTGATCTGCTTCGGGACCAGCCCGATCGCCTTGAAGCGGTTGGCAATCGCCTGCTGGCTCCTGACGATCTCAGCGTCGACCGGCACCACCTGGTAGTTCGAGCGCGCCACGAAGCGCCTGACCGCCTCGATGTCGACGCCGGTGGCCTCGGCCTGCGCGCGAGCCACCTCCTCGCGGTGATCGGCGGCCCATTTTCCTTCGGCGGCAAAGATAGAGTTCAGCTTCGCAACGATGGAGGGATATTTCGCAACAAAATCCGATCCCGCGATGTAGAACGCATTCGGCTTGTGCACGTCCTTGTCGAAGGCGATGACGCGCACCTTGTCCTTGATCTCCGCCAGCGCCAGGTAGGGATCCCAGATCGACCACGCGTCGACGATGCCTCTCGAGAACGCAACGGTCGCGTCCGCCGGCGCCAGTGGCGTCGGCGTGATGTCGCTCCAGGAAAGGCCGGCCTTGTCGAGCGCCGCGACGAGCAGGTTGTGCGCGCTCGAGCCCTTGCCGAACGCGACGCGCTTGCCCTTGAGGTCGGCGAGCGTCCGGATCGGAGAGTCCGCCGGCACGATGATCGCCTGGGTGCTGCCATCAGAGGTGACCGCCGCCACGTATGTGATCTTGGCCGCGCCGGCCTGTGCGAAAATCGGCGGCGTATCGCCGACGAATCCGAAATCGACACTACCGACATTGATCGCCTCGAGCAGCGGCGGCCCGAACTGGAAGTCGATCCACTTCACCTCGATGCCGAGCGGCTTGAACGCGTCCTCGACGGTGTGACGCTGGCGGACGGCGGGAAACAGGCCGCCCTTCTGCGTGCCGATGCGGACCTCGGTCGGCTTGTCCTCGGCCAGAGCCGGCGCGACGGCGAATGCCGACAGCGCCAATGCGGCAGCAAGGATGGTACGTCTGGTCGTCATGACAGTCCTTTCAAAGGTTGTCTTTCAGGTATTGCGTGAAGCCGATGACGGCTGGCCGCGCGTCCGGCGGCGCTGCAAATGCGCCCTCACCGCTCGCTCCGCGGCGCGGGCCGAGCCGAAATGGCCGCCATCGAGCCCATCAAAGGCGCGATCCGAGGAAAAAAAGCAGAAGCCGCTGTTATCGCCGACGACGATACCCGCGGTGCGATCCGAGACTTCGATGACGTAAGCTTGGGACGTTTGGGGTTGGGACATGCGTATTCCATCGCCGAACAACGGCGTTCCTGTCTGATTGTCGGGTGCTTTGGACTTGTCGAAGCGATCAACAACAGGCGCCGGTCGCCGCCGAGACGCAGCGATGCTGCATGCGGCTTCGCATGTCGCACATCAAGCTGCGGTGGATATGTCTCATTTGCGGTGACCCTGGACAACACGAATATCGCGCATCAATATCCGGCCGAACCGCGCAACGGTCAATGAAATGGCTGACCAAAGATCAGGGCCCGGCGCGATACCTCATTCGCCGCGGGCTGAAAAACAGCACAGTTTTAGTGATGCCGAGCGCGAACGGCATGAACTGGCGGAATGTTGGCCGGGCATCCACCTCCCGATGCCCGGCCGTCATCCCGCTCAGGGCAGGATCGGCGGATGATAGGTGAAGGTCGCCATCAGGATGGCAGCCAGCAGCATCACGATCGGGAAGTGGATGAAGAACTGCACCGACGTGTAGCCGATCAGATCCTTCGACTTCAGGCCGAGAATGCCGAGCAGCGGCAGCATCCAGAACGGGTTGATGAAGTTCGGCAGCGTCTCGGCGATGTTGTAGACCATGACCGTCCAGCCGAGATGGGCGCCGATATCGTTGGCCGCCTTCATGATGTAGGGCGCCTCGATGATCCATTTTCCGCCGGCTGATGGCACGAAGAAGCCGAGCAGCGCTGAATAGATTCCGACCAGAAACGAAAATACAGTCGAATTGCTGGAGGCGCCGACGAACCAGTGCGCGATCGTGTCCGACAGTGTGGTGCCGCTGCCGTTCGGCACCTTGGTCAGGATCTGCGCGACGCCGGCGTAGAACGGAAACTGCAGCAGCACGCCGGAAACGCTCGGCATCGCCTTGGAGAAGGATTCGACCAGGCTGCGCGGCCGCCAGTGCAGCAAGATGCCGAGAATCAGGAAGACGAAGTTGTAGGTGTTGAGCCCCGACAGCGTGATCAGCGGGTTGCCCGACTGAAACGTCTGCCACAGCCAGCCGGCAGCAAGCAGCGCGATCAGGATGGTCAGCAGCGGGCTGAATTCCAGCCAATCGCCCGGCCGGGCCGGCTTCCTGGCTTCGATGCGGTCATCACCGAGCGCGACGCCGAGGTCTTCCGCGGTCTTGGCCTGCTCGGGCGCCGGCGTCGTGAAATAGCAGATCGCGGCCGACACGACAGTGACCATCACGACGGTGACCATGTTCTGCCAGGTCAGGATGGTCTCCGAGAAGCCGATCACGCCGGTGATCGGTAGGAGCGACGCCGGAATGCTGCCGGCATTGGCCTGCAACTGCGCAGCCGACGACGTGATGCCGAGGGTGAAGCCGCAGCCGAGCCCGAGATAACCGGCCGCGCCGGCCGCCCGGTAGTCGAGCCGGATATCCGTGCGCCGCGCGATCTCCCGCACCAGCAGGCCGGAGAAGATCAGGCTGAGGCCCCAGTTCAGCAGCGAGAGGAAAACGCTGAGCACGCCGACGAACACCACCGCGCCGCGGCCAGTCTTCGGCACGCTGGCGAGCCGCGCCAGCACGGCGGCGACCGGCGGCGACATCGCCACGACGTAGCCGCCGATCGCGACCAGCGCCATCTGCATCGTGAACGGGATCAGGTTCCAGAACCCGTCACCAAAGGCGCGACTGACGGCGAGCGGCGAACCGCCATGCAGGATCGCGCCTGCGGCGACCGCAATCACCGCGATCAGCACGAAGACATACGCATCCGGAAACCAGCGCTCCGCAAACGCCACCAAGGCCTGCGAAAAGCGCGCGATGATGTTGTCCGCGACGGGATTTCGTAAGTCCACGGTTTGATCGTGCGTAGCATTCGTCATCAATTGATCCCCTTCCGGTGATGCGGTTCGTCTTCAATCCTGATTGGTCATTCTAAAGTGCGAGCGTCAGATCGGTCAGCGGCACGGCCTGGCAGGCGAGGCATTGGCCCTCGCTGCCATCGACGGGGCCGAGATGGGTGAACTGCCCATCGATCACCTCGACCGCACAGCTCTCGCATTGCCCGACGCGGCAGCCGCTCGGCAGCGCAATGCCCGCCGCGCTCGCGGCGTCGAGCAGCGTCCCCTGCTCCGGCCCCCAGGAGAAGCTCTGCTTGCTGCTCGCAAGCCGGACCGTCCTTGGCGCAAGATCGATTGGCACCGATGGTGGCGACACGAAGCTCTCGGCGAAGATGTCGAATCGCGGCACACCGAGCGCCGCCACGGCCGCAATCTGCGCCGCGACGAAATCCGGCGAGCCGCAGATGTAGACCAGCGGCCGGTACGATATCAGCGGCTTGACCTGTTCAAGATCAAGCCGCCCCTTGCGCAGCGAATGCGAGCCGATCGGATCTCCTGCGGGTGGCGCCGAATAGAACGTCACCCGCGTCAATCCCGGCGTATTGGCTTCCAGCTCTGCGAGACGCTGTGCAAACGGATGCTCGCGGCTGCTGCGACAGCCATGCAGCAGCAAGATTTCGGCAACGCGATCCTGCGGCGCTGTGTGTTGCAGCGTCTCGAGATGGCCGATGAACGGCGTGATGCCGATACCGGCTGCGAGGAAGACCAGCGGTCGCGGTCCCTTCAATGGCGGCGTGAAGATGCCGCCCGGCGGCTCCAGCAACACCTCGTCGCCGACGGCAACATCATGCAGACGATCCGGCATGAAGAACGGCGCGTCGCCGCTCCGCAGTTCATTGAAGAACCGCCCCTTCACCGCGATCGACAGCGCATCCGGCAGATCGCCCGATCCGGTCAGCGAATAGGCCCGTGCCTCTGTCGTGCCGGGCAGCGAGATCATGACATGCTGGCCCGGCAGGAAGTCGGGCAGCGGACCACCGTCGAGCGGCCGCAGGCTGAGGGCCACGACGTTGTCGGCCTCGGCCCGGCGCGCGGCAACCATGAAGCGGCGCTGGCCGCTCCAGACGCCGCGGCTTGCCTCGGCGTCGCGCCTGATCTCGCAGACGATCGCGCGCAGCGGGACCGAGCCGCTGACGGGATCGCGCACGTCGTCGTGCAGCACGGCGTTGATGTTCCGGGTGTGGACGCCGGCCGCAGCTGACCGATCGCGGCCGAGCGGCGGACAATCCTCCCACCAGCCGAACTCGGCGACGACGACGCGATCGTCGAGCGCCGCGTTGAGCCGCACCTTCAGACGCACAGCGCCGCCCGTCGTCTCGACCACGGCCCAGTCGCCTTCGACGAGCCCGCGCCGCGCGGCAAGCTGCGGGCTGATCTCGACCGCCGGGTCCGGCGACTTCCGCCGCAGCGAGGCGATATGCCGATGCGAGGAGTGAACGAACCATCCGCTCTTGGCGGTGGAGAGCACCAGCGGAAAGCGTTCGTCCGCCGCTGCCGTGAGCGGACTGCCGACCGGCTCGACGTGATCGGGCAAGGCATCATACCCGTGGCCCAGCATCAGCTCCGAATAGATCTCGACGCGGCGCGTCGGCGTCGCGAAACCGGTCATCGTGCCGTCTTCGCGCGTCACGGCGTATTTTTCGTTGCGGAAGGCCTGCGGGAAGCGGCGCCCTTCCGGATGCGCACGCAGATCGTCGACGCCGATGCCGAGCGGCGCGAGCTGATAATTCCAGCCGGCCTTGATGTCGCCACCGAAGAACAAGTCGCCCATGCCGAGCTTGAGCGCGAGCGCCGCGGCAATCTCGTAATCGGCCTTGACCTCGCCAACCGGCTCGACCATGCGCGGGCGAAACTGAACGGTCTCGACGGCCTCCTGGGTGATCTCGAACCCGATCTTGAGGGCGTCGCGCTCCCAGGGCGTGCTGGCCGGCAGCACGAAGTCGGCGCTCTCCGCGGTCGGGTTCATGAACATGTCGATATGAACCTGGAATTCCAGCGCGTTCAGCGCCGCACGGTTGCGCTCCGAGTACCCCTGCGAGACGACGAAGTTGGTGCCGAAGGCGACCAGCGCACGCACGCGGTAAGGCTCGCCCTCGAGCACGGCGCGGCTGAAATCGCGCGCCGTGATCCAGCCCTTCGCCGGCGGACCGAGCGGCAGTTCGGCAAGACCCAGCGCCTTGGCCTGCTGCTCCGGCGGCAGGATGCTGTAATCGTTGAGCGGACGCGTCGGCGGCGGCACCGGCCAGCGATTGCCGCCGGGCCGGTCGCAAGCGCCGGTCAATGCGTAGAGCGAGGCGATCGCGCGCTCGATCGCGGTGGCGTTGGTGTGCTGACCGACGCCGGTCCAGGAATGATAGGCAAGCCGCGGTCGGGCAGCGAGCAGCGCGTTGAATGCATCGATATCAGCGACATCAAGCCAGGTCAGCTCCGCGACGCGCGCCGGCGTATAAGGCGCGGCGCGCTCGACAAGCAGTTCGAACGCGGTTGCCGCCGCGATCATGCGGCCGTCGCATGCACAGATCGACAGCGCGCCACGCAGCAGGCCGCCGCTCTCCGGCGCGTAGCGCGTATCGCAAGGCACGGGCGCGCCTGACGCATCGAGGCGAACGAAAGCATCTGCCGCGCCATCCGACCACACTTCGTCGGCGCGCAGGAAGCGCCCGGTCGCGCGATCGACCAGCAGCGATCCATTGGTCCACGCGTCGACGAAGTCAGCATCGAACTTGCCGGTCGAGATGAGATGACGGATCGCGCCCATCGCCAGCGCGCCATCGGCGCCGGGACGGATGCGCAGCCAAAGATCGGCCTGCTGGCCGGAGCCGTTCGGCTTGGGATCGACCACCACGACCTTGGCGCCGCGTCGCCGCGCATCGGCGATCCGCGTCGCCTGCGCGAGCCAGGTGCGCGCGGGATTGTGGCCCCACAGGATGATCGCATCGGCATTGTCGTAGTCGGGAAAGCCGATGCCACGACCGAAGGTCAGCGCGTGCGCAAAGTCCTTGTGCCAGCCGCAGATCTCGACCGCATAGATCAGGTTCGGACTGCCAAAGCCGCGGATGAAGCGCTCGACCCACTCGAAGCTGTCGACCATCGGCGTGCCGCTCGGCGTGGTGACGCCGAACGCCACCGCCTCGGCGCCGCTCTCGGCGCGGATGCTGCCGAGCCGGTCAGCGATCTCGGTCAACGCCTCGTCCCAGGACACCTCGACCCAGCCGGGATCGGCGGCATCGCGCGGCCGGGTCCGCTTGAGCGGGACGGTCAGACGGCGCGGACTGCCGACGATTTCCGGCGCCGCCCGGCCCTTGGCGCACAGCGCCCCGCCGGTCGGATGGTTATTCAATACCTCCACCCCGACAAGACGCCCGTCCTCAACCACGGTGACAGCACCGCAGCGCGAACGACAAAGCGTGCAATAGCCGGGTAGCCGTTGTTTCACCGCTGCCTCGTGGTCCAGGTTAACCCATGTGGCGCATTTTTGTAATGCGTTACACATTTACGTCATACGCTACCGGTGCCGTCAAGGCTAAGTAATAATCAGGGACGAATCGGAGTTCCGAACGAGAGGCAACTGCGACCACCCATGGACCAGAATTTGCGCGAACAGGTGCTGCAGCGGGTGCGCGCCGAGATCATTTCCGGGCAGAGCCTTCCGGGCACGATGTATTCGGTGCCGAGTCTCGCGGCGAGCCTCGGCGTTTCCTCGACGCCGGTGCGCGAGGCGCTGCTCGAACTCGCCCGCGGCGGCCTGGTTGAGCCGATGCGCAACCGCGGCTTCAAGGTGGTGGAGCCGTCGCTGACCGAGCTGCGCAACCTGTTCGACATGCGCGAGGTGCTGGAGCTGCACGCTGCCGTTTTGGTCGCCGCCAATCCGCCGAAGGATCTACCGGCGGTGCGCGGCTGGGCCGATCAGATCGCGAGAGCCGTCGAGACCGACGACGTCCAGCTCTATCTGGAAGCCGACCGCAACTATCATCGCGAGTTCATCGCCGCCGCCGGCAATGACCTCCTGACCGAGATGGTGATGGGCCTGCGCGACAAGATGCGGCTCTACGGCATCAGCTCCCGCGCCGGCCACGAGCGGCAGCAAGCCTCGGTGCCGGAGCACTACAAACTGATCGAACTCGCGCTCGCCGGCGAGACCGAGGCGCTGCCGACCCTGCTGCGCAGCCACATCCGCTCCTGGGAGCCGATCTTCGTCGACGCCTTGATGCGCTCGAAGGAGCATGCGCGCGAGCCACTGCGGCAGGCACGCGCGTGATGCGGGATGATGGAGCTAGATCGTCTGCCGCGGCGACCGGCTAATCCAAAATGCTCTTGTAGTGCGAGCCAAAAAAAGGAACGCCGGTTCTGCTGCAATCAAAACCGACGCTCCGTCATCGAAACAGTCGCGGCCTTACTTGCCCTTCCAGTTCGGCGCGCGCTTTTCCGCGAAGGCCGCCGCGCCCTCGCGGGCATCCTCGGAGACGAAGACCGGACCGACGATCTCCTGCTGCTTCTTCCACATCTGGTCTTCCGGCCAGAGGCGGGATTCAACCACCACCTGCTTGGACGCCCTTACCGCGAGCGGACCGTTGGCGCCGATCGCGGCCGCAAGCTCAAGCGCGGCATCGAGCGCCGGGCCATCGGTTACGCGATTGATGATGCCGAGTTCATAGGCGCGCTCGGCGCCGAAGAACTCGCCCGTCAGCGCGAACTCCATCGCCACACGGAACGGCATCTGCCGCGGCATGCGGATCAGCCCGCCGGCCGCCGCCGCCAGCCCGCGCTTCACCTCGGGGATCCCGAACTTGGCGTTGCGGTTGGCGACGATCATGTCGCACGACAGCGCGATCTCCATCCCGCCGGCGAGCGCATAGCCATCGACCGCCGCGATCAGCGGCTTCTTCGGCGGCGCCTCGGTGAGACCGGCGAAGCCGCGGCCGGGGATTGACGGTCGTTCGCCCTTCAAAAACCCCTTGAGGTCCATTCCCGAGCAGAACGTGCCGCCGGCGCCGGTGATGATGCCGACGCTCAGCGCATCATCGGCGTCGAGCCGGTCAATTGCCGCAGCCACGCCCTTGGAGAGGGCGAGGTTGGCGGCGTTCTTGGCTTCCGGCCGATTCAGGGTGATGATCAGGATCGGTCCGCGGACTTCAGTGAGGACCGGAGTTTCTTCGGACATCGCTTCGCCTCCTGTTACGCGCGCAGACGCTTATCTCGGCGCCATGCGGATGGCGCCGTCGAGGCGGACGTCTTCACCATTGAAGTAGCCGTTGGTGATCATGGTCAGCGCCAAATGCGCATATTCGTCCGGCATGCCGAGACGCTTCGGGAACGGCACCGACGCGCTCAGCGCGGCCTTGACGTTCTCCGGCGCGCCCTGCAGCAGCGGCGTGTTGAATATGCCCGGCAGGATGGTGTTGACACGGATGCCCTCGGCCATCAGGTCGCGCGCGATCGGCAGGGTCATGCCGACGACGCCGGCCTTCGAGGCCGAATACGCCGCCTGCCCCATCTGGCCGTCCTCGGCCGCAACCGAAGCGGTGTTGACGACCGCACCGCGCTCGCCGTGCTCCAGCGGAGACAGCGACAGCATGCCCTGCGCCGACTTGGCGATGCAGCGGAAGGTGCCGACCAGGTTGATCTGGATAATGCGGTTGAAGGCATCGATCGGGAAATGCGTGGGCTGGCCGGTCTTCTTGTCCCGGCCCGCGGTCTTCACCGCGTTGCCGGTGCCGGCGCAGTTCACCAGGATACGTTCCTGGCCGTGCGCCGCGCGGGCCTTGGCGAAGCCCGCATCGACCAGTTCGTCGGAGGTGACGTCGACCTTGCAGAACACGCCGCCGATTTCCTTGGCGATGGCCTCGCCCTTCTCTTCGTTGAAGTCGAAGATCGCGACCTTCACGCCTTGCGCGGCGAGCGCCCGCGCGGTGGCTGCGCCGAGGCCGGACGCGCCGCCGGTGACGACGGCGGCGACCGATGAATCGAGTTTCATGGCAGTGTCCTTTCGCGATCAGATGCGTTCGATGATGATGGCCGGCGCCATGCCGCCGGCCGCGCACATGGTGACAAGACCATAGCGACCGCCGCTGCGCTCGAGCTCGTCGAGCGCGGTACCGATCAGGATCGATCCGGTTGCGCCGATCGGGTGGCCAAGCGCGATCGAACCGCCATTGATGTTGACCTTCTCGCGATCCAGCTCGAGGTCGCGGATGAACTTCTCGGCAACAACAGCGAACGCCTCGTTGATCTCCCAGACGTCGATGTCGTCCTTGGTCAGGCCTGCCTTGGCGAGAACCTTCTTGGCCGCCGGAACCGGCGCGTTGAGCATCAGGGTCGGATCGTCGCCCTGATTGGCATAGGCCACAATGCGGCCACGCGGCTTGAGGCCGTGCTTGTCGGCGTATTCCTTCGAGGTGATCAGCACCGCGGCGGCGCCGTCCACCACGCCCGAGCTGTTGCCGGCATGATGCACGCCCTTCCACTCGAGGCCCGGGTAACGGCGCTGGATCTGTTTCCTGAAGGTCACGCCGTTGCCGAGATCGAAATCGGCAAGCTGCTCGAAGCTCGGCTTCAGCGAAGCCAATCCTTCGGCGGTGGTCTCGGGGCGCGGGAATTCCTCGCGATTGAGGGCGACGCTGCCGTCGTCGTTGAGCACGGGGATCACCGACCTGGCGAAGCGGCCTTCATCGATTGCTCGCTTCGCGCGCTGCTGGCTGGTCAGCGCCAGCGCATCGCAGGCCTCGCGGCTAATCCCCTCGCGCGTCGCGATGGCGTCGCCGCACACGCCCTGGTGCGACTGCGGGTGAAGCTCGTCCAGCGCCGGATTGCCCGACCCCATCATCCGCGCCGGCTGTCCGGCCTTGGAGCGCTCGGCGGCGAGGGTCTGCTGATAGCTCATCATCTCGGTGCCGCCGGCGATGACGCAATCTTCCATCCCCGACATGACCGAGGCTGCCGCCAGGTTCACCGAGGTGATGCCGCCGCCGCAGAAGCGATCCAGCGTCGTGCCGCTGGCGTTGATGTCGTAACCGGCCGCAAGCGCCGACATGCGTCCGAGATCGCCGCCCTGCTTGCCTTCCTGGGTCGAGGTCGACCAGATGATGTCGTCGACGGTCGAGGTATCGAGCTTGTTGCGCTCCTTGAGCGCGCCGAGCACGGTTGCGGCCAGCTGCTGCGGATGCAGGTGCGACAGCGCGCCCTTGCCCGGCTTGCCGATGCCGCGCGGCGTGCGCACCGCGTCGATGATGTATGCCTCAGACATGCGTTTCCCCTTGCTTTGGACGTTTCATTGCTGTGAGCCCGTGCCGATGCCGACGGCCGCTTCCGCGGCGCCGTCTGCCCGGAACGAGCCGAGGTGTCAGCGGTGTGGCGTCACCGCAAGCGGCTCGGCAACCGGGCTGCGCTGATCGTCGAAATATTCGAAGCGAGGGTTGATCCCCCGCAGCATCGACGCTTGCGCGGCGTTGTCGCGCTGCCGCTCGTCGGCACAGTCGGGCTTGTCCGCAAACAGCGGGGCGCCGGGCGCGGTGGCGTGCGGACCGAGAGCATATTTCTGCTCCTGCGGCAGGTAGATCAGCTGGCCGATCTGGGTCAGGGTCAGCGTCAGACGGGAGACCGTCGATCGCGGCAGACCGCAGCGATCGGCGATGTCGCGATTGCCGAGGCGTATGCTTCGACCTTCGAAGCAACGCACGATGTCGAATGCACGCGAGACCACCTGGATCACGCGCCGGTTGTCCGTGCTGGCGGCATCTTGCGCCATCAGTACTTCAGATCGACGTCCCATCGTTTACGCCTCACTCCTCATGTTTCGTACGGGTGAACGAAGCCCACTCTGCCTGGCGCAGAGCGCGTTGATCCGCGCCGGCGTTGCCCGCCGCGCGATGCATCGCGACCACGCGGCGCGCGGACTTGTGAGCTGAATTCTGTCGGAAGGGATCGGCGCATGCCGCGCCTGCGATCACCGGGGGTCACAGGCCGCGCATGCTCGACGATGCTTGCGGCCCGCCGGACGAGGCCGCTACCGGCCTTTTCGAGACCTATCCGCGTGGACGCGATCAATACCTGGCCTTCCAGCCGAACGACGCCGCGCCCGAGCGAGGAAAGCAGCTTCGAACGTCTTTGGCCGGGCAGCATCGGGCGGATTCTTTCCCTAGGGTTTCGGACCTTAATTAATTGATTAATTAGCCGAGTGATTAAAGTGGGCGCTTCCCCCTGTCAACCGCGCTCGCCGCAGGGCGCCCCGCGCTGGGATGACACCTCGCATCGCTCGAGCCGCGCGGGGCAGATTTACGGGATTGCGGATCCGCCTGGGCGAACGTCAAACCAGTGCCGAACGGCGATCGGGGCAGAACGGGCGACACGCCTCGCAGCAAGCGCGCGGCCGGCTCAGGAATGTTGTGGGAAGCGAGCAGCTGGGTGTCCGAACAGACGCGACTGCTAGTAGGCGTGGCCGATACGAGGACGAACCTGAGCTTTGAAAGCTTGGTGGGCGCACCAGGGCTCGAACCTAGGACCAGCTGACTACGATCCGGACGTGCAGCTTTCCCGCATCCGGCTCCTCTGACGAGTAGGTTGATCAGACCATTTAGTGACGCCAGTCGCATACATGCCCGATCGACCTTCAGGATCGCGTTGAACCGCTCCCACGACAGCTTCGGCCGTTGGCTTCGCCGTAATACGACCCGCCGCCACGCCCCCATCACCTGAAAACGGAAGCGACCAAGGCAGGTGCCATTGCCAGCGATGCCGTAGTAGGCGGAGTGCCGACACAGCACCGCAGCCATCCGCCACGCTTTGATAGGCAAAAGCGTCAATCGCGCCCGGCCTCGACGAACTTCCTTGCCGTAAGTTCCGGATTTGTCAGCAATACCTCATGACTGCCTTCCATCCCGACGAGCCGGAAGATGCCCAGTCGATTGGAAAGGCGCGGGTGACGGCCCCATTCTCCTTGTGTGATATCGTTGTCCTCGTACGGCGCCAAATAGCCGAAGGCCGGCGGTACTTTTTCCCAGCCAGTCATGTCCGCCTTGTCTGTGAAGGCGCCGAACGGCTGCGGCCTCAGGACATCGTAGATCTCCTGCGCATGCTCTGCTGTGCCGTCGTTAAAAAAGGCGTCGCGCCAAACAGGAAACGGAAGAACGACCGATCCGTCCTTCCGGTCTACAGCACTGGCCTTGAGAGCATCGTGCAGATGCGGCGGAATCTCGTCTACGAGAGCACGGCCGTGAGCAGGGCGGACACGCAAGCTGCATCGGGCGGCGGCCCTTTCGCGCGAACGGGCTAAGCCTCCTGCGGCGAAGCGCGCAGCATTGTCTCCACGCAGGATGCGATCTCCAGCAGGCTGCGGTCCGCGTTCCTGCGGCCGATCAGCATCAGGCCGACGGGCAGGCCGTCGACCGGGAGTGGCAGCGAAACCGATGGGCAATCGAGCATGTTGGCGATACGAGGATTGCGCAGCACCAGGCCGTTGGCCTGATGGAACGCACTGTCCTCCTCGACCGACGACAGCAGCGGCGCGCGGATCGGCGTCGTCGGCAGGATGAAAGCCTCACTATTGCCGAAGGACTGTTCGAAGGAGCGGATCGCGGCCTGCCGGAGCCGCGCCATGCGCACATAGTCGACACCGAGGATGCCGGCTCCCGCTTCGATGCGAATCCGGGTTTTCGGATCGACTCCATCCAGGCTCGACAGCCCAAGACCGCGCAGCGTTGCGCCGACCTCGATCGACGGAAAAGTGCCGATCCGGTCGATCTCGGCAACATCATCAAGAGCAGCCTCAATCGAGCCATCCTCGATCCGCAAGCCGCATGATCGAAGCCGCTCCACGGCATTCTCAAACGCGCTGAGGACTTCCGGCTCGCAGCGATCAAACAGGCGGCCGCGGGCCACGATGAGACGAAACGTATAGGGCGAGGCCATTTGCGGCCGCGACGCCACGCCCTCCCCCGAAAGTACCTGATCGGCCGCAAAGCAGTCAGCGACGGACTTGGCAATCGGGCCGATGGTGTCGAGGCTCGACGACAGCGAGAAGGCCCCGGCAGTCGGCACAAATCCGCTGGTCGGCTTGAAGCCGACCGCACCCGACAATGCCGCCGGAATTCGGATAGACCCTCCCGTATCGCTCCCGATGGCGATGTCCGCCATGCCGTCGACGACCGAAACGACAGCTCCCGACGAGGACCCACCCGGCGCGCGCCGGCGATCCCGGGGATTGCCCGGCACACCGTCATGCGGGTTTGTGCCGAGCGCGGAGAAGGCAAACTCGGTCATCTGCGTCTTGCCGATGATCACGGCCCCGGCCGCGCGCAAGCGCGTCACAACCAGCGCATCGTCAGTAGCGGACGGCAGGGAGCGCAATACGGCGGAACCCGAGCTCGTCACGGTGCCCGCGACATCGAAGAGCGCCTTGACCGAGACAATGCGGCCATCGAGCGGGCCGCGTGTGGTCCCGGCGGCGGCGCGCCGATCGGCCGCTTCGGCCTCACCGCGTGCACTCTCTGCGAACAAGGCGGTGAAGGCATTCGCGGCGGCCGATGATTGCGCACGCGCGAGTGCGGCCTCCAATCGTGCCACGGCTGAGGGATGGGATGGGTCTGGCCTTGAAGTCATTGATCGAAGCCGCACGCAAGAGTGATGGTCACGAGACGACCGGCAGGACGTCGATATCGTAGCCGTGGACCAGCGAGCGCTTGAGGACCGGATCGCTCAGGTCCATCTCGAAGCGCGTGCCCGGGCGAATTCCGCCGATGGCACCCGGCGTCCCGCAGAACATCAACGTCCCCGCTGGCAGGATATCGGCGTTCGCATAGCGCCGAATGAGATCGCGCGGCGTTCGCAGCGACGACACCGGGCTCTCCTGATAGAGCACCCGCTTGCCGTCGATCGTCGCCCAGGAGCGAAGGATCAGTTGATCCCAATGGCCTTCGACATCGGCATAAGACCAGAGCTGCGAGCCGACCGGCTTGCCGCAGAGCTGCTTCGACACGGCGATGCCCGAGGCTTCCGCCTTGCGATCGGTATGGTCGGACCCAAGTCCGATCCAGAGGCCGTCGGCCATGGCGACGACGACGGGCTCGACCTCGCCGGAACTGTCGGGCCCGAGCACCGTCAGGCGGTCCGCCTGGGTCAGCGTCTGCGCCGCGACGCGGTAGTAGAGCGGCGTCGTCGACGGACGTGGAATGCCGAGCGCGGCGAGCTCCTCAACATGGTGCTCGATTGCCGCGGCGTCCCGGCCCGCCCAGCCCGCAATCACGAGCGATGCGATCTCGACGCCGACATGATCGATCCGGTCCTTCGCGATACGGTCAAACTTCATGAACATGGGCTTTGTCATCCTTGGTCGATGGAAGAAGAATCTCGCCGCGCTCGATCTGCAATGTCCGGTCGGCGACACGGTCCAGCAGGGCCGGCGAGGATTCGGTGATCAGCAGAGCGAGCTCCGGACGGTGCTTGCGCAGCTCGCCGAGGGTGCGCGCATAATCGAGCGCCAAGGCCGGCGCCAGCCCCTGGAAGGGTTCGTCGAGCAGCAGGACCTTGCGTGCCACCGTCAGCGCGCGACCGAGCGCGACCATCTTTCCCTGGCCGCCGGAAACGCCGCCCGCGGGCCTCGACCGCATCACATGCAGCTCGGGCAGCAGTCCATAGATCTCGTCGAGCCTGCGCGCGATCTCCGCCCGGTCGAGCTTCAGCGCCAGCGCCGGAAGCCGAATATTCTCCTCGACGCTCAACTCCGGAATCAGGCGGCGATCTTCCGGTGCATATCCGATCCCGGCCCGCGCGCGGGCATGGGCCGGCATTTTGCCGAGATCGTCGGCGTCGAGGCGGATCGCTCCTCCGGTGTGCGCGATCAGCCCCATGATCGCACGCAGCGTCGTGGTCTTGCCGGCGCCGTTGCGGCCGATCAGCACCGTGGTCTTGCGCGCGACGATGGCGCAGCTCACCTCGCGCAGCACGCGGACGCCTTCGATCGAGACGCTGACCTTGTCGAGACTGAGCATCAGGCGACCCCTACGACACGTTCGCGGACCTGCGCGTTGCCGAACACCTCGTCGGGCCGCCCCTCGGCCATGATATTTCCGGCGTTCCACACCAGGACCCGGCTCGCATAGCGGGCGACCACGTCCATGTCGTGCTCGACGAACAGTGCGGTGATGCGGCGCTGGCGCAGCGCGCTCATCAGTGCCTCCATCAGCGGGAAGCGTTCGAGCGCACTCACGCCGCTGGTCGGCTCGTCCAGCAGCAGAAGCCGCGGTTTGAGGGCCAGCGCGACGGCGATATCCAGCAGCTTGCGATGCCCTTCCGGCAGCGTGCTGCTGATCCGCTCGGCATCGTCGGCGAGCCCGACCAGGTCGAGCAGAGCCTTCGCTTCCGCGCGTCGCACCTCGGTATCGAGCGGGCGGATCGCGCTCCACAGGCCGTCCGTTGCGGCGAGCGCCAGCATCATGTTGTCGATTACGCGCTGCGCGGAAAAGAGCTGCGGGATCTGGAACGCGCGCGCGACGCCCCGGCGCGAGATGGCGCGCGGCGACAGGCGCGTGATGTCATGACCGTCGAGCAGCACGCTGCCCGATCCCGGGCGAATATACCCGGTGCAGATGTTGAGCAGGGTCGTCTTGCCCGAGCCGTTCGGACCGATGATCGCCAGGAACTCGCCGTCGTGGATCGCGATGCTCACGCCGTCGGCGGCCTTGACTCCGTTAAATGCGACGTGGAGGCCACTTGCCTCGAGGATCGGACGCGTCATAGGCTCGACGCCTCCTTGCCGGAGAACAGTCCGTAGAACCCTTGCGGCAGGAACATGATCACGATGATCAGCGTCAGACCCACGATCAGATTCCAGGCATCCGTCACAGTCACGGCTGCGCTGTGCAGCAGTTCCAGAAACAGGGCGCCAATGAACGCACCGGGCACGCCGCCGATGCCGCCGAGCACGGCAATCAGCACGAGGTGACCGGACGCTGTCCAGAACGCGAAATCCGGGACCACGCGGCCGATTGCAAAGCCGGCGATCGCGCCGCCTAGTCCCGCGAGCGCCGCCGAGATGACATAGGCGATCAGCAGCACCGCCCAGACCGGAATGCCCAGATATTCGAGCCGGATCTCGTTGGAGTGAACGGCCGAGAGCGCGTGACCCAGCGGGCTGTTGAGATAGCGCTGCACGGCAAGACCGACGAGCAGCATCAAAGCCAGGCTGAGGTAAAATAGGATGCTCTTGAACAGCGGCTCGCCGAGCACGATGCCGAACACCGCCGGAATCGGCACAGGCATGCCGTCCGTTCCGCCGGTTAAGCCGTAGAGCTTGGCACACAGCGCGTAGAACACCATGGAGATCGCGAGGTTCAGCATCGCGAAGAAGATCGCGCGATAGCGCACGAGGAACAGTCCGGCGATCGCGCCGACCAGCGCCGCGACCAGCACCGAAAGGATCAGCAGCAGGCCAAGGTCGTTGATGCCGGCCCGCGCCAGGAATGCGACGCCATAAGCGCTCGCGGCGAAGAACATCGCATGCCCGATCGAGATCAGGCCGGCGCGGAGCAGAACGGCGACGCCGAGCGCGGCGAACCCCTTGGCGATCGCAAGTGTCAGCACGAATTGCAGCCACGGCGCGGCGACAGGCAGCACGGCAAGCAGGAGCACCGCCAAAGCTGTGACGATTGTTCGCATCATATCCTCCGCGCGGTCACCGACCCGAACAGGCCGTAGGGGCGGATCAGAAGCACGACAAGCATTGCCGCATAGGGCGCAACGGCATCCAGCGAGGGCACGAGATAGATCGCGAGCACGCGCACCGCGCCAACGATCAGCGAGGCCACCGCGGCGCCCTCGATCTGTCCGAGCCCTCCGATCGCCGCCACCGCGAAGGCGAGCACCATCGTGTCGGCACCAAGCCCCGGGGCGATGCCCGAGGTCGGTGTTGCCAGCGCGCCTCCCAGCGCCGCCAGAAATACGCCGAGCGAGAACGCCAGCATGAAGATCCGGTTGGTATCGATGCCGATCGACTGCGCCATCTCACGGTCGGTCACGACGGCCGTGATCAGGCGCCCGAGCCGGGTCCTGTTGATCAGGAGCCGCAGGCCGACGACGACCAGAAACGCCATTCCGATCAGGAGGAGCTGGTAGTTGAGATAGACGACACCGCCGATGGTCAACGTGCCGAGCAGCCGCATCGGCGCATCCTCATAGAGGGACTGCACGCCGAAGATCATGCGCTGCAGATCCTCCAGCATGAGGAACAGCCCGAACGTGATCAGGATCTGGACCGCTTCCGACTTGCCATAGGTCCAGCGGACCAGGCTGCGCTCGATCAGCGGGCCGAATATCGCCGCAACGAAGACGGCGCTGAACAACAACGCAACGAACGACAGATAGGGGTTGAGCTGCCGGCTCGCGATGAACAGGCAGATCGAAGCTGCGACATAGCCGCCGATCGAATAAAGGCTGCCATGGGCGACGTTGAGAACGCGCAGCACGCTGAAGACCAGCGTCAGGCCAACCGCCGCGAAGAAGATCAACGCGGCGCTGGCGAGACTGTCCAGCAGCAGGGGGATGATTGCATTCGACATCGGCTTTCGCCCTGCGTGAATGAGATGAACGCTATCGCCCGCCTATTTGTAGGTCCCCGGCTTCGGCAGGCTCTTGGCGAATTCGGGCTTGAGCGTTGAAATCCAGGCCAGCGGATCCTGGCTGGCCTGCGGCATCAGGCTGTCGCCCTTGTAGCGAACCATGTCGCCGATCACGGGAAACTGCTGCGCCGGGGCCTTCACGGTGACGCCGACGATCTGGTCAACGAGGCCGTCATTGTCGGCGCGCGTTTGCGCGGTGCCGGTCAGGGTCGCGACCTTGCTCCCCTTCATGGCTCCCGCGAGCTCGGCACGCGTCGGCCATTTTCCGCCATTCTTCTGCATCGCGGCCTTGTAGGCGGCCTTCACGTAGATCAGCGTGTTGGCCATTTTGATGGACGGGAACACCGGGTACTCGCCGAAGCGCGCCTTGTACGCCTCGGCGAACTTCACCGTCTCCGGGTTGGCCTTGGCATCCGGCGACATCCACCAGCCGTCGCCCAGAACGCCGACGATCACCCCGTCGGGTAACGGCACGCGCTGCAGCACCGTCTCGCCAAGCGCAAGCACCACCTGGCTGGACGTGAACAGCCCGCGCGGCGTGGCCTGGCGAACGAAGTTCTCGAGATCGGCGCCCCAGAGATTGGAGAACACGACGTCGGGTCGTGCCGTGGTGAGGCGGGAAATCTCGGTCTGGTAGTTCGGCGAGCCGAGCTTGGGATAGAGTTCGGCGACGATCTCGACGTCCGGCTTCAATGCCTTTAGTGCCGCAGTGAAGATCTTGGCTGCGTCATGGCCGAACGCATAGTCCGGGTTGATGATCGCGACCGTCTTCACATCCGGCTTGCGCTCCAGAAGATAGATCGCATAGGCAATGAACTCCGGCACGGTGTTGCCGTTCGGGCGGAACACATACTTGCTCTTGCCGTCGATCAGCAACTGATGGGTATCGCAGTTCCAACCCACGGTCGGAACTTCGAGCTGCTCGGCAAGGGGCGCCAGCGCCAGGCAGTTCGCGCTGGACAAGGCGGCGATCATCACCTGGTTCTGCGCGTCTCCCGCCAAGCGGCGATATTCCGCGATCACGCCTTGCGCACCCTGCGCTTCATCGACGTATGTCGCCTTGACCGGCACACCTTCGATGCCACCCGTCGCATTGATCTCGTCGATCATGAGGTCGGCGGCATTCTTGCCGGGCACGCCGTATGCCGCGGCAGGACCGGACGTGAAGGTGAAGACGCCAAGTCCGACGGTGCTCGGCTTCTCCTGCGCGGCCACCGACGTGGTCGCAACAACACCTATCGCGAGGGCGCCCGCGAGGCCACCGGCCACCAACCGGAGATTGGCCTGCGGCAATCCGCGCTCCACCCCGAAAAGCAGTCCGAGCGACGACAGGCAGCGCGCGACGACGGTGGAAATACTCTTGAACGCCATATTTTTCCCCTTGGCCGGTCAATCAATGATGTTGGTGGCGACAGCGAGCCGGCATCAAACCGGATCGAAGTAGTGCATCTCCAGGAGCAGGCAGCCGTTGACGGACTTGAACGGTCCGTGCGGCGCGTGCGGCGGCCGGCAGGCATAGGTGTTCGGAGGGAAGCTCTCGCCGCCCTCCCCCTTGGCATCGTTTCCGACGATCAAGTCGCCCGAGACCAGATAGACCTCTTCCCAGTATTCGTGCGAGAACGGCGCGGTCGTGTAGACGCCCGGCTCGAAACGGAGCAGCCGGGTCCGCGTCCCGCGCCGATTCTCCTCATCGAGGCCACCTGAGATGACCTTCTGCTGGATGCCGGCCGGATAGCCTGCGGGGACTTCCCAGCCGGTCGTCATGTCGAGCGTGTAGAATTCGTCGTGCTTCTTGTTGACGGGCATGTGCTGTCTCTCTGGGTTCAGGCGGCTTTGCTGGAGGTCGAGACGCCGTTGAGGTCGTAGGAATCGAGCATGGTCTGCACCAGCCGGTCGGCGCCGGCCCAGTCGTAGGTGCGATAGGAATGGCCCTTGGTGACGAAGGTCGCGCCGGCGTAGAACATCTCGTATTGCTGATGGCGCGAGCCGAACTCGGAGCCGACGGCGTCCCAGGCGAGCTTGTAGAACTTCACGCGGTCGTGCGAATTGGCCTTCGGGGACTGCTGGGTCTTGCGGATCAGGGCGGCGATCTCAGGATTGTCGAAGTCCGCCACCGATGAGGGCAGCATGATCATGCCGCCACCGGCGAGCTCGCGCAGCGTATTGATGATGTGCGCGTAGAGCTGCTGCGTCAGGACCTGCGCCGAATAGAGCGTGTGCCGGTCCGGGATAAAGTAGGGACCGACCTGCGTGCCCTTTGCCTCCATCGCGGCCACCAGCGCATCGACCATGCCGGTCTCGGCTGCGAGCTGACCGAGCATTTCGCGAACCTGCGGGAACTGCGTGACGCCGTTCATTTCGGCGGTCCGATGCGCAAGACCGGTCAGGAACTTGAGCTTCACGCTGAGACGGACCATCGCCTGGTAGTTCTGATAGACGTGACAGGGCGTCGCGTGAAACTGCTTCTGGCACATCTCGACGTTGCCCTCGATGAAGACGCGGTCCCACGGCACCTTCACGTCGTCGAAGTAGAGAACCGAATCGTTCTCGTCGAAACGGCTCGACAGCGGATTGTCGAACACCGCGCCCGCGGCACCCTCATAGGACTTGCGCGACAGCATCTTGAGGCCCGTCGTATTCATCGGGATCGCGAAGGACATCGCATAACGCTCTTCACCCGGACGCATCGGCTGGATGGTCGTGACGAAGACCTCGTCGGCGACCACGCCACCGGTCGCGAGCATCTTGGCGCCGCGGATCGTGATGCCTTCGGCATCGCGATCGACGACGCCGGCGGTGAGGAACGGATCGGACTGTTCGGCAGTGCCCTTCGAGCGGTCCGCCTGCGGATTGATGATGACGTAGGTGAGGTAGAGATCCTTGTCGCGCGCGTAGCGGTAGTAGCTCTCGAGTGCGCCGGCACGAGCCGGATCGTAGGCCTTGAATATGTCGAGGCCCATGTACAGGCCCGAAATGCACGATGCGACGTGGTCCGGCGCGCGACCCATGAACCCCGCGTGCAACCCTGCCCATGCCTCGAGCGCCTTCCGCCGCTGAAGGAGGTCGGCGTAGGACGCCGGAAGCTGCCAGATCCGGTTGGCACGTCCGGCCCCGGTCTCGAACGTCATGAGATCGGCGTTCTCCCTGGCACTGGCAAAGTCGAACAGCCCGGCCATCGAATTTGTCAGATTGCGAAAGGCATGGTGCGTCGTCACATCGCCCACCGAGGCGCCGTTGATGTAGATGGTCCGGCCGTCCTTCAGGCCCGACAAATAATCCTTTGCGGTACGCATCGCGGTTCTCCGGTTCGAAGCTAGTAGTGAATGGGAAGCGGCCAGGTCGGCTCGCGCTGGGTTTCATCGACAAGATCGCGGTAACGCCCGCGAAAGAAGATCAGGGGGGCGGCCGCCTCGGAGCGAGTCGCGTGGCGGACGACCCGGACGACGAAGATGACGTGGTCGCCACCCTCATACACCGCGTAAGGCGCGCATTCGAAATGAGCCATCGCACCCGCGATCAGCGGCGCCTCGGCGTGGCCCACCGACGTCTTCACCTGGTCCCATTTGTCGGAAAGAGCGCGCGCGAACTGGTTGGAGATCTGCTCCTGGTCGCGCGCGAGGATGTTGACGGCGAAGCCCTTCGCCTCGAGCATCGCGGGCAGGCTTTTCGCCTTGCGGTCGACGCTGAACAGAACCAGCGGCGGATCGAGCGAGACGGAATTGAAGGAACTCATGGTCATGCCAATGAGCCCGTCGCCCCTACCACGCGCGGTCACCACCGCAACGCCGGTCGCGAATTCTCCCAATACACGTCTGAACGCACGGTCCTCCATTGGACATCGCCTCGCTGCTTCAGCTGATTTATAATTTTCAACTAGCTTTTTGACAAAGCTATCTGAGAATGTCAAGCCTACTTGCTGGGCGGGCGCATGCGTGCTTTTTAAGCAAGCTCGCGATGCCATGATTTGGCGAGGAGAATGACCGCGTGACCGATGCACTCCTGACGGCGTCGAAACCCGAGCTGCTCGACAAGGAGGGAGACCGCACGCTGCGCGGCCTCCTCTACGATTATTTCGCGTTCGGACGCAGTCTTGAGGCCTGCCGCGAAATATTCGCGGGTTTCGTCGACCTGTCGCCTACCCAATATCTGATCCTGATTGCGATCAAGAATTCGACTGCGGAAGAACCGATGGGCGTGAATCAGGTCGCCGAGCGGCTATATCTGAGCGGCGCCTTCGTTACGAACGAGATCAACAAGTTGGTTTCCGATGGCTTGCTCGAAAAAAGCCCCCATCCCGAAGACGGACGGCGGGTGCAACTTGCGCTCACCCAGCGCGGAATGAGTCTACTGATCCGCCTTGCCGCTTTGCAGCGCCCGGTCAACGACGCCTTGTTTGGCATGCTGACGCGTGAGGAGTTCAAAATGCTGTCCCAGTTGCTGTCGCGGCTCGCTTCGAACGCCGACAACGCGTTGAAACTCGCCGAACACGCCAGAGCGACGCTCAAACTTCAGGAGGATCTGCGGGCTTCCACAACGAGCGCTCCGGAATCCCGTAAGAAACGACGTCCGGCGCGTACGCGGTAACACCGGCGGGATGGCCACCGCTCACTCGATCGAGAAGGCGTGGAGTCCGATCATCCAGAGGGGCGCATCGTGCAGGCTACGATGCCCGAATTGTCCGCATGGGTTGCTCAACCGGTCTATTCTGCCGAGGAATTTAAAAAAGCCCTTGCGGGCCAGTCTCTTAAGGGTGGTGGGCGCACCAGGGCTCGAACCTGGGACCCGCTGATTAAGAGTCAGCGGTTTTACCAGTTATTACAGGCAGTTAGCTGTAAAATTACTTCATAGTAGGGCTTTACAGATCAATAGGTTACGACCGAATTGTAAATCACCAATTCGCCGCTTCCCAACCCGCGGCCCCTGCGCACCGAACGTAATCAGCGGCCGAAAAAATCAACAAAAACAATCAAGCTCGATCCTGATTGACCACCGTTATCGCTGTTTGTTCACGGGGTTTCGGTGGTCAATCGGTGGTTGGCGTCGGATCTTAAGCCAGCGAAACCGACGGTCCGTCGGGGGTTCGCGTCGCCAGAGCGCCACCCACGTTCCCCCCGACAGCTTTCCGCCGATTTCTTGGTATCAGTGGCCTGACGCAGTCCCCTTGCGGCCAACGCGGGCAGCGATCGCAACTGAACAAGCGACCTCCGGAATTTCCTCAAGGCCATGTTCTCTATTCCAAGCCTGAATGTTCGGTTTAAAATGCAGTTCTCGATATCGGTCCTAAACGAACGCATCGAAGACAAGACGAAATTGAGAGCCTTCGCGGCGTCGCGAAGCTAGTTGGTCCAAAGATCATATCCGCAGCTTCGTGCCCGCAGCGCCTGATCGCTTGCATCAACTACCTCGCGTGCTAGTTTCGCTATTTGTCGGCAGCGACATAGCTGACCAAGCCCACGTATTCGCCACGGTGAATCTAGAGCAAACAAAAGTCGCCAAAAGTCTCGCAATGGATCTGTTTGATCTCGCGAGGACGCGGAAAGCCGCGGCACCCTTCGCGCCGATCATCTTGCGAACGCGAACGTACAGAATCCTGCTCTAGCGTGGAAAAGCGTAGCATGGTGCCCAGGGAGGGAAACATACGCAACCACCGACACGACGAAGGACCGGCCTCAAATCATCAATCGCGCGGGTGCTCCACCAATGCGAACCATCGCGTGGAAATTCCGGAGCAGCGATCGATTTTCCGATCTACCCGAGAGGAGTAATCGTTCCGCACGTTTCCGGGATGGCAATGCCCGCGTTCTGCGTCCGCGTTCGGGCATCGCATCGCCAGGCCGTTTGATCTGGCCGCACGGGCGCTGGACTGCACATCCGCTGACCCGAAAGCTCGGGGCGCGGCCCTGGTAGGCTATCGGAACGTATTTGTAGTTTGGCAGCAACGGATTGTCTGGCCGGAACATCCGGCCTGCGTTGGTGGCGTGACGAATCGAGGCGAAAAAGTCGGTAAAGTTCGATATCCGAAACGGCAGCAGCATCTCGACCTCTGACTGCCGAACCAGCCACTCTTCGGCAGATCGCCGGCCTTTGAGATTCGATTTGTCGAGTAGCCGCGACAGCCCTAGCCTTAGGGCCGACCAAGCCTCTCCGCCTTGCTGCATCAGCGGCCGCAGGCTTGGTGCCGCGCACGCTTCAGCCGCTGCCCTCGCGGTACCCTCCAAGGCAGGTGCACAGGCGGCAACGTCTAAAATCTGATCGCCAATCGCCACCCCGGCCCGGGCGGCATCTGCAGCGCCGCGACGGCGAAAGATGCCGAACGGCAGGTTCTGGAGGGGATAGTCGCTACTTGACGCATTCGCCGAGAAGACCCAGCTCCGCCGCGCAGGGTCGTGCGTCTCGTTGAGGCCGACGATGCTCACAGGTGCCGCCCCCCATCAACGACGATCTGGGTGCCGGTCGCGACCTTCAGATGGGTAACGCAGGCCAGGACCGCACTCGCGACATCCTCCGGCTCGACGACGCGCCCTAGCGGCGTTGCCTGGGCACCCTTCTCGAGGGCGGCCCGGTCCCGGCCGGCCACAAAATCGGTTGCCACCGCGGCGGGCGAAACGCATAAAGACCGAATTCCGAGGCCCAATGCCGTGTCAGAGACATCGTCATCGTATCGAGCGCTGATTTCGAAGCGCAATAGGCGATACTGCCTCCGGATCTCGTAAAGGCGGAGATCGAAGAAACATTGACGACGACGGCCCCACCAGCAGCTTCAGAAATGGCAGGGTCGCGCGAATAACGGAATACGGGCCTCGCGCGTTCGCGGATAGAATTCGATCGTACAGCTCGTCATCGAGCTTATCGAGATCGTATTGCGCTATTGAACGGACGGCTCTTTCCCGGCGTGTTTAAGGAGTTCGCCTCGCTACCTGTGCGCTCAGCAGAGCTGCGAAGGTTTCGAGCAGTTCTATATCCCAGCTATCCCTATTAGCAGCTCTACTCGCGAACGATCGGACAGCTCTCGTCCTTGGCCCAGTCAGCGAAGCTAAGATAATAAGCACGGACGTCATCGTATCCCGCTCGTACGGCTGCGATCGCCGCGAGTGCAGCCCGACCTCCGCCATCACAATGCGTGACGACGTGGTCGCCGGGGCGGAAAGCCCTGACGGAGCAAGGTGGCCCGTATTCCTGGAATGGTCGTCTAGCGGATGGCATCGAAGCGCAGAAGTGAAGCAACTTGTTACAAACGAGACTCTGAAAGCCATGACCGAGAAGCAGGTATTCTTATTTGATGAGAATCGCCTTACGCGCGTTTTTAGCGGCATCGAAGAGTCCAAGTTTAGCGACATAGAACATGCGATCGAATATCGCGTGAGTTCTTACGATGCGGAGACTGAGGAAGATGTGGTCCTGTGATGGCTCTCTTGGCTGCGCCCCGAAAGCTGATCAGACAGTGAGCTTCCCCAATCGCAAGGTCTGCCTGTATTCGATTGCCTCGGGCACTTCGCGGAATTCCAGAAGCTCACCTGCAAGCTGAGCAAGGTGCGCCTTAGCTTCCAATGGGGTCGCGCGAAAAAATTCCCGCCGTCGATTTACCTCGTTGACCCGGTGGCCAGCCAACCGATCATGCATGGACATTTCGATGCCTACGGCGTCGTTGGAGAAGAACAGTGCATGGACATCAAAATTGAACGGCACGGATGCGTCGCTCAATTCCCGAATGCGTTCCATCGGATCGAGACGCCTCGTCATCCCGATCTTCACCATCTTCTCGCCAAACGAGCCAATGTTGGAAATTACGTACACATACCCTGCGCGCGTGTTCGCCGCGCGAGCTTCAACGCTCGCGATAGCCGTCTCTACGTCAGAGATCTGCTCCTGAAGGCGTCTCATAACGCCACGTCACTCTCGCGGATGGTGCAAGCTCAATAGAGCGATCCAATAGCGACAACGCTTCCGAGAACTTTCTCTCAAAGAACAGAACGATTCCTAGACCCTGACGCAGACAAAAGCTGAATTTGGCTGAAGGCGTAAAGCACGTTCGGCGTATTCTCGAGATGAATCATGCTTGCCAACTAGGATTGTATAGACCCAAGAAGCGATTGCTAGCGCAGTACCATCTTCAGGATCGGCTTGGACCGCCTGCTGAGCGATCCGCTCAGCCTCAAGCACTCGTTCCCTATACGCATCCGCTTGGCATCTTCGATCCAGTTGTAGATCGTTTGGTCGGAAACGCCGCACGCAGCGACCGCCTCCACGACGGTCAGGAACAAGCGAAGGCCAGCCATTCCGTCTCCCGCCTGGCCGAGCTGACGGACGCGGTCCGCAATTCGCGCTGCATCAGCGGACAGCTGGTCAAGGGCGGCGACCAGTGTGTTTTGGTTATTAGTCATCGCGGTCATTTCTTTTGTCGGTCATTACCTGTGAGTTCATGGGAACGTTGTTTCAACCCCTTGGAGAATGTGGGCGCTAGTGATGCCGAGCGCGCGAGCGCGACCCGCATTAGTAGGCGCGCGGGAAGGACCCGCTCCGCGTGCCACGCTTGTCACGCTTGCCACGCTCCATCGGTCTGGCGTGACAGCAGGGACAACCGTGACAGCCGTTTCCATTTATCGACCCCACGCGCGCGCATCTGGTAGTAATGAGAAAAGGCCGTCACGCTTGCCACGCCTGCCACTAACTACACATCACACATCAGTGCCGTCGTTTCAGCTAGCCTAGGATCCAACTCCGGACAATCTAACAGAGTACGTCACTTTGGCTTTGAACCCCGGCGCATTTGGCTGGACATATCTCAGGCCAGTCAGTTGCACGAAAATTGGACTCGCCCAGCATTCCGCGACAGGACCACCCCAAGTCAGCGCTTGTGCCTCTAGCACTGGAAAAACGCAGCGAGGCTAACGAATTGAATCAAACATTTAGTTGGGGGACGTTCCATGGCCTTGACCAGACGAGAGACACTAAGGCTGTCGGCCGGAGCACTTCTGGCACCGACCGTTCTGCCAAGCCGTGCCGCCGGGCAGTCGCCTCGCACCAAGGTCGTCTTATTGGGAACAAGCGGCGGGCCGCCGTTGCAAGTTGCCCGCGCTGCGCCTTCAAACGCCATCGTAGCGGGCGGCGCTCTATACATTGTCGACTGTGGCAATGGCGTTGCCCGCCAAATCGTTCAAGCAGGTTTAAGGCTCAACTCGCTCAAAAGCATATTCATTACGCATCATCACTCGGACCACAATTTAGACTACGGAAACTTGTTTTACTTCGCTTGGTACTTGAGCCTTCGAAATCAAGTTGATTCCTATGGACCGCCACCACTGTCCGAAATGACCAGAAAATTCTTCGAACTTAATGCGTTTGATATCGACATTCGAATCCGGGATGAACGGAAGCCAGATCCCAGAGCACTTTTAATTCCACATGAGATTTCGTCCGCTGGCGTCGTGCTGCAAGATAGCAATGTAAGGGTGTCATGCGTCTTGGCCGACCATCCTCCGCTTCCAGTGGCGTTGTCATACCGATTTGATACAGCGGATCGCTCGGTTGTATTTTCGGGTGATACCAGAAAAACCGATGCTCTCATCGAACTCGCTAAGGGGGCTGACGTGTTCGTATGCGAGGCGCAATATCTTCCCGGAATGCGCAAAGTGCTCGACCAAGCTGTGCAGGTGGGGAGATTTGATAAGGAGACCGCGGCCGATCTTTTCAAGAGCGTTTCAGGCAACGCACTAACCGTAGAGCAAGCAGGTGAAGTGGCTCAGGCGGCGGGAGTTAAAACGCTGGTGCTCAGCCATTTCGTTCCCGGAAACGGCGCTGTTCCCGATCAGGTATTTGTTGAGGAAGCTCGTAAAGCGTTCTCAGGGGAAATTATTGCAGGACGAGATTTGCTCGAAATCTAGCCTTCGCTCGCGACGCACAATGTAGCTATGGGTCAATCGCGTCGTTCTGACACCGCGACCGCGACTTCCCGTCTTGCTCAACGAGCAGACATGGTCGGCGCCTATCTGCATGTCGCAAACGTGCCAACCCCAGTCCTTGGCCGCCAACCCATCCGAGGATATCCTACAGGTTGCAATCCCGCTGGTGGTCAGATTTTCCCTTGAACAATAGGAATTTGTTTATGACGAATAATGGAATTACCCGCCGCCGCATGCTTCGCAGTTCTGCAGCTGGCAGTCTCGCGGCAGCAGCCCCCGGCATCACAGGTGCCGCCCGCGCCCAATCAGCGAGCAAGACCTTCGTCTTCGTCAGCGGGGCTTTTTGCGGCGGCTGGATATGGCGACGGGTCACCGATCGGCTCGAACAGAGCGGCCACAAAGTATTCGCTCCATCACTGACCGGTCTAGCAGAACGCTCGCATTGTTGAGCAAGGACGTCAATCTGGACACCCACATCGCCGACGTCGTCAACCTTTTCAAATGGGAAAGCCTCGAGAACGTCTGCCTCGTGGCGTGGTCCCTTGCAGGTTATGTAGGTTCCGGCGCGATCGAAAGCATCGGCGATCGCGTCTCATCGGTTGTATGGCTTGATGCCTTCATTCCAGCCGATGGGCAAAGGGCCGCGGACACCGCGGCCGAGCCGGTTCGCAAAGGCATACAAGCGGCCATCGACAAGGGCGAGGCAGGTGTTCGTGGATCGGCAACGTATCCGCCAGCTGTCGTTGCCGAACGCGATCGGGCGTTCGCGGAGGCCAAAGTGACTCCCCATCCGGTCGGCGCCTATCTTCAGCCGATCAAGGTAACCGGGGCGCTCCAAAAGGTGTCGAAGAAGACATATATCCGTCTTCCCAAATTTCGACTGCCGCCGTTTGATAAGGCTCTGGCAGACTGCAAGAGCGACAAGTCTTGGGCCACATTCGAGCTGCCTGATGTCGGGCACATGGCCATGCTCGACGCACCAGACCGCCTAAGCGAGTTGATATTGCAAGCCGCCTGAGATCGCCCCATAGCGTAAGGTGCGGACACTGCACCGAAGTGCGTTGCCCCGCCATGGAGGCGGACGCGGGTCCGCTTTGGGTCAAACTGCGACGTCAAACCTGTTTCAGGGCTGGTCCGGTCTGGATAGCGCACGCTGCGATGGCGGTTCGCGTGAAGGTCAGCAGCGGGCCAAAGCTGTCTTAGATGCCGACAGATCTCCGCTGCGAGCAGCAATCGAATTGCAATTGCGAACAGATAGTGCCGCGGGAATATTACCCTTGGGCTACGAATACGTACCTGCTGCCATCCTTGGCTAGCCGGCCGACGTTCGGCATCAACCAGTGAGTCCCCGAAATGGTGAGCTTGTCGGCGACCGCGCGATCGAAGATCTTCCTTCGCGTTTCGACAGCTCTTTGCGGATCCTGGTCGATAGCGAGCTGCCACTCGGGATTTGTTGAAATGTGTGGCGCAAGATTGACAACGTCAGCGCTGATCAGGAACTGTTCGCTGCCGGAAGTGACCAGATGCGCGACCATTCCCGGGCTATGGCCAGGCGCCTGAACGGCGTGCACACCGGGCAGGAGTTCTGGGTTCTCCCTCAAAGGTCCTGACGTTTTTCCAGGTCGCCACCGTGGCCTGAATTCGCCGGGCGAGGCCTTTGCGCGTCGGTCCGAGATCGATCGACTCGACCCCTGGGCGCGTCCACCATTTCAATTCCGCGGCGGGCACCACGATGTCGGCATCCGGGAAGACCTGCGCATCGCTCTCATTGTTCATGAGGCCATAAATGTGGTCGCCGTGGAGATGGGAGATGAGGATCGTCTTGACGGCCTTGGGATCAAGGCCCGCCGCCGCCATGCTCTCGAATAACCGGCCGTTCCCCTCACCGTAAATCGGATGACCGCCCGTACCCGAGTCGATCAGGACCACTTGATCGCCCAGCTTGAGCGCCATGACGATAAACCGCAGGGGCGCCTGATTGTCGGGAAAACCGGCACCACGCAACACGGTCTTGACCTGTTCGACGCTGACATTCCTGACCATGCCTCCCGCAGCGGAACGTCACGCACGCCATCGATCAGAGAGAAGATTTCAATGTCGCCAACCTTGTATTTGCGGAAGGGTTGAGTGACGGACTGTTGAGCGTGAGCCGCGTCGACAAACGTGATCGGCTTGTCGAGTCCAAACGCGGCATAAGCACCGGCTGCGCCAAGTGTCACGTCCCGACGCGAGATATCGGACATCGTTCGGGGCTCCCCCTCCGACTGAATGGATCGAGCATATCAATGGGGATGTGCACTGCACAAGGTCGGCTTTGGGCAAAAGCACTGTTGGGATGATCGGCCGTCCGATTCCGGTCTACTCCGATCCGCCGACAATTTGGCGCTCCGCTGGGAGTTCGTCTTGCCAAGAATGGACGCTCCCCACGGTTCATCTGATATTATCGACTGCCTCAGCAAATACAGCTTCTATGAGATTGAAGCGGCCCGCGGGATAAACCGCGATAGCGCGCAAGCCACTCTCGGTCAGGAGCCGATTATATTCCCTTTCCGTCCGTTCCCGTCCACCTGGACCGCGCAGCATGTTTAAATCGCTCATCGCGCACGACCTGTCCGCGTCATCGGTACCGGGCAATTCCGGCATCGCACGTTCGACTAATAGCAGTCTGCCTTTTTGGGGAAGCGCTTTGCGGCAGTTTCCCAAAATGATGTGGCTGCGCTCATCATCCCAGTCGTGAATAATGCTTTTCAGGATGATCGCATCGGCCACTGCAGGCACCGCGTGAAAGAAATCGCCTGCAACAAAGTCGACGCGGTCGGAGATTCCGAGGTGTCCGAAGTGCTGGTTGGCGGCGTCGGCGCACCTCGGCAGATCGAAGACGGTTCCTCTGATGGTTGAATATGCCCTCGCCACCGCGCCCATGAGTTCCCCGGAGCCGCCTCCGACATCTATCAAGTGGGAGATCGTGCCAAAGTCGTAGGCCTGCAGTAGATCGTGCGCGACCAGCCGTGTCAGGTCCGTCATGGCTTCATTGAATATCCGCACATGCTCCGGCGAGCGCGACATCAGGTCGAAATTGTCGTCGACGTCCTGAAGTTGGGAAGCCGTCTTGCCCGACATGATCGAATCCAGAAGACCATCCCACCTCCTGGTCAGCATGGAGCCTTCAAAAATGACCCAGTTCTTGAACGATCGTCCCGCAGCACCGTCGAGTCCCGCCCCCAGTTCGGTTAGCAGGTAGCGGCCTTCGCCGGCGTGGGAGCAAATGCCGACGGTCGAGAGAGCGACAAGCAAGCGGGCAAGTGCGTCCCGATCCGCGTGGGTTCGGCTCGCGAGTTCTTCGACCGTTCGCGGTCCGTCGCGCAGCAACTCGGCGAGCCCCAGCCGGGCAGCGACATAGATCACGGCCGTCACGCGGTGCGATTGAACAAGATCCAACAACTCTTCGCGGGGATCGGTGGTCATGTGCCGCTCTAGCCTTCGATCGGGAATCCTGACGCCTTGACGATCGGTCCCCAGCGTTCGAACTCGGCGCGCTGGATATGTTTAAGTTCGTCCGATGTCGTTCCTGTTGGCTCGCACCCCATGGCATGAATCCTCGCGCGCATTTCGGGATCGCTCCCGATTGCAATGATCTCCTTTCCCAGGCGCTCAACGAACTGACGCGAGGAATGGGCAGGCGCATAGAATGCGAACCACCCGGCTGCGTCGATATCGATCCCGCTCTCCTTCAGAGTTGTGGCCTGGGGCAGGAAGGAAGATCGCACAGCGGCGGCGGTGGCGATGATGCGTATGCCACCGCCCCCATGTTGCTCCAGGAGTTCGGAAAGAAACGCCATATACAGCGGGACCCGGCCGGCCAGCACATCCGGGAGGGCAGCAGGCGTACCCCTATAGGGCGTGTGGCGCAGGTTGAGGCCTGTGATCCGGCCAAACTCGCCGCAGATAAAATGAGGTGCTGTACCTGCTCCCGGCGAGCCGTACACGGCCTGTTCGGGATTGGTCTTCATCCAGTCGATGAGTTCGTGCACCGAATGGATGGGCAGCTTCCCGCTGACCGCGAGAGCGAGATCGACCGTCATCACCTGCGAAAGCGGCACAAAGTCGCGCTCTGCATCATATCCCAGGCTCCTGAAGAGATGCGGCTGAAGTGTGAATTGCGAAGCGGAAGCAAACAGCACTGCCTCCTCTCCCGGTGCGGCATTCTTGACCGCCTGAGCGCCGATGCGCCCGCCAGCGCCGGCGAGGTTCTCCACAATCGCCACCTTGCCGAGCCTGGTATGAAGTTGCTCGGCAAACAGCCGGGCGATCGAATCTCCCGACCCACCAGGCGCGAATGGAAACACGATCTTCAGCGGCTGGTCGGCAGCAATAACGGGTAGCGGAAGAGCCAGAGCCGAAAACCCGGCCAGTATGGCGCGACGCGAGTAAAGCTGCATGGCGTTCTCCATGTGCTTGGGACAGCAATGCGACGATCCGGCCGGCATTCCATCTCGCTATTCTGAAGCAACAGCCCTATAACCCGAAATTGCATTTTCCTATCGGGCTATAACGTGAGGTGAATACCCATGCAGTGGCACGACCGCATCGGCCGACGCCTACGCCTCAAGGATCTGCATACGCTGCAGACCGTCGCAGAGGTCGGCAGCATGGCCAAGGCGTCTCGCCGTCTCGGGTTGTCGCAGCCGGCGATCTCAAAAGCTATCACCGATATGGAGCATGCCGTCGGAGCTGCGCTGCTGGATCGCACGTCGCGCGGAGTTGAACTCACTGAGTGCGGTCGCCTTCTTGTCGATCGAACGCGCGTCGTTTTCGACGAAATAAAGCTAGGTGTTACCGAGATTGTGCAAAGGTCGGATCCGGCGCAAGGGCTCGTTGCGATCGGTACAACCGAGCCGGTCACCGCTATCGTTACGGAAATTATCGGACATCTTGTCTGCAGATATCCAGGCATCAGGTATCATATCACGATAGGTGATCGGGATGCGCTGGAGCATGCTCTGCGCCAGAGAATGCTTGATCTGGCCATCACGCGCTGGTCGCCGTTGCCGGTCGCCGATGATTTGTCCGCGGAGGTGCTGTTTAGATCCTCCCTTGCGGTGATGGCGGAGCGACGGCATCCGCTCCTGCGATCGAGGAAGAAGTTGAAGCTCGCAGAACTCATGCAAGAGCAATGGACGCTCTCGCCGCCCGACAGTTTTTTGGGGCGTACCGGCGTCGAGCTATTTCGGCGACATAACCTGCCGCTTCCGCCAACGACCGTGACCACGATTTCAATCTACATGCGGTTGAATCTTTTGGCGAGCAGCCGGTTTATAACCCTATTGCCCATGCAGATACTCAGAATGCGATCGAGTAGCGCATGGCTGCGCGCGCTGAACGTCGATCTTGGCGATACTTCCGCCCCGATAGCCTCAATCACCTTGAAGGGACGACGGGCCGGAGGTGCCGTCAAATTATTCCAGGAGGCCAGTCGGGAGGTCTGTAAGGCGCTGGTTGGAGTGAACTGATTGGTCGACTGACTTCCGCAATGGGTCGGATAAGTTTGGATCACGGCTCGCGGGTCTCTTTAGGCCTAGAAAGCGGACATTCCAGCTCGTAAGAAGTCCCCCCTTGGGCATAAAAACCGCTACCGCCGATAGACACCGTTTACTCTCAAAGCCAGTGAAGGGTAGTGACCTTCACTCTCCCATTATCCCCTCCACATGCGTGTAGAGAGTGAACAAGATCAGTGATCACTACCCTTCACCGTTCACTCAGAGGGGTCGGGTCAGTCCCAGGGGGCGGTGAATCCTTGCAGAAAAAGGGGCTTCGACCGGCCCATAGGAAATCATTCATATCCACAAAATGGAGAGTTTCGCAAAGGCGGATGTCCGGTGTGTTGGCGAAACCGGACATCTGTGGAGGATCAAGGCACGTCTGCAAAGGGCAAAACTCAGACAAAAGGTTCGGAGACAATCGGTCTGCTCACTGGCCGGGTTGAGCAGGTGGGCTGGGCCAATCCGATCGCAGATTGTTCGGGTTATTCCGATCGAACAAGTCCTGCCTAATAAGGCCGGTCGGGCGAGGATCAATTGCGGACTCAATTCTGCGAAGCTCATAGCTTCGTGTGACTACGACCCCGGGTCTTTCGACGCAACTAGCAGGATAACCAGCGTGCTGGCAGTAAACTACGGCACTCCCCGTTCCAGTGCTTCCAGCTAAGAACACAATTATTAGCGACGCCGAAAACGCGATTGATCGCCGCATTTTTACCTCCGTGGCCAACCCGCGCAGCAGCGTGGGTAGGATTTTTGTCACTGGATTGCTAATCAGTCCGGCCGACTACCAGAAGTTTGATCTAGATCAATGGGGCGAAGTCTGCTCAGGGCCAATGCTCCGCATGGTTTTTCTCCTGCGCGCTTTGATCACTGTGTTGGTCATGTCTGTGACCGCGCCGATGTCCGAACAGGTGCATTAAGGGGCAGACAAGAAGCAGCAGATACGGGGCCGCTGACAACAGATGGCCGGTATGATTCCAGAGCAAATACGCACCGAGCCGCTAGCGCGAACATCGCAGCAACCCCGAGCTTTGAACCCAGAAAGCATCGCATAGTATTTGTGGATCACAGAACCAGCAGGCGCTGCTTGATTGAGATCAATCACGCAACGGCGAATGCGGAATAATCTTTAACTTCAAAGTCGACAGACGAACGTGCCATGAAGACGGGCTTATGGAAGGTTTATGCCTGTTCGCTCGCGACCACTCTGGCGATTGCATACGTGGGGTGTGCGATCTTCGACGCTTTGTTTCCACCGTACGGGATGTTGGTGGCATTCGGCCCCCACAGCCCGTAGCCGCTTTACGGAAGCCTAGTCGGGTTGCTGTCAGGATTTGTGACTTTTGGGATCGCCGGTTTTGTGCTGGGCGCGCCCGGGCAAATCTGGTCCGCCATGCCTCACTGAGCGGACCTCAACGAGGTGGGACGCTTCGTCGCTGAAGGGCCAATAGGCGACATCAAGATGGAGGAGGCCGTCAGCGCCAGCAAGCGAATGGTCTCCACCTTATTGCTCCCGGACGCCCCCCTTTCTCAGCCCATCGAGCATGTCATCGATCTCCCGACGAAACTGCGGGTTGGTTGACATTGAGTAAGCGAGATCACGATACCAATGGATCGTAAAGTCTGGCCGGAGCTTGTTCAATTCGGTCAAGCTCCGCTGTGCCTGTTCGGATTGCCCCGTGGCTCCATAAGCCGATGTCAGATCTACATAGGCGTATAAGTTCGAGTTCAGATTGACCGAGCGCCCGCATTCCTCGATGGCCTCTCCATATTGGTGCAGGTGCAAGTGTGCATGGCAGAGCCAAAAGTGCCACTGGAAAGCAAAAGGATCTCGGGGACTGAGACGGAGAGCCAACTGGACCGGCGAGAAGGCCTCGCGCGCACGCCCGGAGATGACGAGTGCAATTGCTTTGGCGGCGTAGACAGCTGGATTATTTGGATCAATTTCGAGCGCCGCATCATATTCAGTCAATGCTTCCTCAGGACGTCCAAATAGAAGGATGGTTCCCTTGGTCGTATGAGCACTCGCGCTTGCCGGGCTTTTGGACAGAACTCTGTCGATGAGGTCGATTGCTTGCTTTCTGTCTTCAACAATGAACGCAGACCATCGGTTGTTCACAGCAGCCGCTAAACACCGCGCTTTGCCAATCATGGCCTCTACGTTGTCTAGATCGAGGCGTAGCGCACGATCGAACAAGTCCTGTGCGTGAGCATTCTGGATCTTCGATTGCGGCTCATAGAGCTTTGCCCAGCCGCGCATCGTGAAGTCGATGGCGTCTGGATTCGTCGACCGGTCCACTTCGCTGCGGCGGCTTTCGGCCTGGATCAGTTCAATGTTCAACGAGCGGGCGAGCCGCGCTGTGATCTGGTCCTGCAAAGCGGCGAGGTTCGTGCGATCGCCGTCGAAACGATCGGACCAGACGTCCCGATTGTTCGCGACATCGGTAAGTGATACGTTGACCCGTACGTGATCCCCGTTGCGCCGCACCGCGCCCTGGACCGCCCAGTGGATACCAAGGTCTTTGCCGAGCGTCCTGAAGTCGATCTGCTTGTTCTTGTATGTAAAGGCCGTTCCGCGTCCGATAACGAACGCGCCGGGCATTTGCGCAAGGTCCGTCGTCAGATCGGTCGTAATGCCATCGGCGAAATAGTCCTGCTCCGGATCGTTGTTGAGGTTTGCGAATGGCAGCACGACTAGTGACAAGCGCGGAGCAATGTCGGGCCGGGCCATAGCCTCCCTCTGCGTCTGCTGCTTGTCCGGAAACACGTCAGTGCGGAGCGTCTTCCACACAGTCCAGTAGCCGACGAGGCCACCCGCAATCGCGCCGATAGCGGCAATTGGAGCGAGTGCCCCGCCGATTAACTGCAATCGCGCCCGAACGCGACCCTTGAGAGGCGATGCCGGTTTGTCCGGTAGCTCGTTATCAGATGCCTTCTCGTCCAGTGGATCATTATCGGATGCCGGTTTGTCCGGTAGGTCGCTGGGGACTTCCGAGTTCGTCACCATTGCCTCCCCGCAGGGGCCAAACGCCCGGATTATTAAGCCTAGCAGATTTTTGCGGCTTCACGTTGGTCAAGGATGCTGACTAACTTCACGCCTCTGGTTGCGGAACGGCCGGTTTGCCGACCTCGAATAGATGTCCGGTTGGGGTCAATCGCGTCGTTCTGACACCGCGACCGCGACTTCCGCTCTTGCCCAATGAGCGGACATGGTCTGCGTCTACCGGCAAGTCGCAAACGGGCCACGACCGGACTCGTGCGATACGGCAATGCGCGGCAGAAGACGAAAACCCTCACACCCGACCGGCCATCAACACCCTTGAGCGGCTCCATATTTGGCTAGGCGGCAGATGCTTGAGAACCGGCATCGGCCCCACGCCTTGAGCGAGCAGATGCGTCACGTCGAGGCCGTCATCAAGATGTTGACGCCAGCTACACTTGGGCGGATCGCGGTGAAGCGCCGGAAGCCAAATCCGAGGTTCAAGCGCGGCACCCTCGACGGGCGGGCGCTTGACGTGCTCCAGACGACCACGGAGCACGATCGCCCATTGTCTGCTTTCAGAGGCTTGCGGCCATGGTGGTGCCGTGAGGCTGCCTTAGGTCCGCAGCGAATGACCTATCTCGGGCGGCTACGTCGAATTGCTAGTGAGTTGTTTGAGCCATTATTGAATATTTTTCCGCGCTGAATTCGCTAATAGGCACGGTGCCGACCGGGATGATCGCGTCGCAGGGAACGTTAGCGCGACGCGCCGCTAGGCGGATCGCCTCTTCGTTGGGCGCCTCATAGAGACAATAGGTCTTACGTTTATCCGCACTGAGGAATGAAAATAGCCATTCGACTCCGATCTCGTCGTTAATTTGCTTAATCTGCAGATTGCTGGCATCGTTAAAGATCACATCTTCTGCGAAATTCCGCTCGATCAAAAACAGGGGCATGATCGCTCCTCTGGAATTAATGGACGCAGCGTCCGGGAAGCCACCCGGGCCGGGTTGAATGATCTGCATGTTGCCGCATAATGGTCTTAGGTGCCAGTGGCGCTCGCGGGCATGAGGCTTCAAATGGCTGTGCGAGGGGAGATTTTTGTAGGGCGTCACCGCGAGCTCGACACGTTAAGCACGGCATTGAACACCGCCTGCGACGGACATGGCCGCCTCGTCCTTGTTGCCGGCGAGCCGGGCATCGGCAAGACCCGTACCGCACTGCAAGTCGCTGCGATGGCGTCCAAGCGCGATGCCGTTATCGCTTGGGGCCGCTGTCACGAAGAGGCGGGCGCCCCGCCGTATCGGCCGTGGGCTCAACTATTGGGCGCCGTTGCTTCATCCCAAGATGCTGGCGATTTGCGTACAGACCTCGGTTCGGGCGGCCCCGATATCGCGGAAATCGTCCCAGATATCAGGGCTCGACTGCCGGATCTCGATCCGGCGGCGGCATTGAGCGATCCTTCGGAGTCGCGATTCCGACTGTTTGGCTCAATCGTTCGTTTTCTTCTCAATTTTTCGCAACGCCGCCCTCTTGTCCTTATTCTTGACGATCTGCATTGGGCGGACGCTCCAACCCTTCGGTTACTCGAATTTCTGACACAGGAAATCGCCGATAACCGGTTGCTGGTGATCGGCACTTACCGGGACACTGACGTATCGCGTAGGCACCAATTGTCGGACACCCTGGGGGCGCTGATTCGCGTGCCGCAAGCGCTTCGCCTGCATTTGTCCGGTCTCGACATCGCTGACGTCCGCCAGTTCGCCGCGACCGCCGCCGGCATGACACTGCCGCCTTGGCTCACAAGCGCAATACACAGCCAAACCGAAGGAAATCCGTTGTTCGTGCGGGAGGTCGTGCGCTTCCTCGAACAGGAGGGGCATTTAAAGCTTGCTTCGTCGGCGATGATCCCGGCAACCATTCGCCTCCCCGAAGGCATCCGCGAGGCGATCGGGCGCCGTCTCAACCTGCTGTCGGCGGCCTGCAATGACGTCCTGGCGACGGCAGCCGTGATCGGCCATGAACTTCGGCTTGACGTTCTAATCCGCGCGAGCCGTCCGTATACGGAAGAGGCCATACTTGAGGCAGTCGACGAAGCGCTTGCCACTCACATTCTGGAGGAAATCGGCTCCGCTCTCTACCAATTCACTCATACGTTAGTGCGGATCACCCTATACGACGAATTACGGACGGGCGAGCGTCGCCGGCGGCACAACGCGGTTGGCGAGGCAATCGAAATGGTACATCGCCACGATTTAACGCCCGTCCTTAGCAACCTCGCCCATCATTTTCGCGCCGCGGCCCTCGGGAGTACCGTCGATCGTGCGATCGACTATGCCACCCGCGCTGGACACAATGCGGACGCGGCGCTGGCTTCCGAAGAGGCCGTCGACCTGTTTCGAAACGCTCTCGACATGCTCGACACAAAGGAGACGGACGAACCGGAGCGTCGCTGTCATCTTCTGCTCGCGCTCGCGCAGTCGCAGCGCAAGGTGCATGACCAAGGAGCCCCGGAAACGCTGCTCGCTGCAGCCGACATCGCGCGGTCCCTGAAGCTCTACGACGTCCTGGCCGAGATTGCCCTGTGCTACGCCGAGGTCATCGTGCGCTACGTCGCGGAAGCCGCTCCTGGTCATGATGAGTTTTTGCAGGAAGTGCTCGATCTCCTCCCGCCATCCGAGCTGGGTTTGCGCATTCGTCTGATGGGATCGCTTGCCCGGGTTCGGTTGCACGCGGGTCGGCTGGACGAAGCTAGGGCGATCGGGTCGCATGCCATTGCGATGGCACGACAACAAGGTGACCCGGCGACGTTGGCGACGGCCCTCGCAGGACTGGCTGAGTTTCCCTGGCAGCCGCATGAGACGCAAGAAAATCTTCGCGACGCGATTGAGATGGCTGATGCCGGCGCGCGTGCCAACGATCTGGAGGTCGTCAGCCGAGCACAATTCCGACGCGCGATCCTGCTGCTCGAGCTCGGCGATATCAAGGGGGCATCGGCTGCCGTCGATGAGATGGCCTGTGTTAACGTCCATCTACGACAACCGTTCTTCGATGCGTATCAACATGCGATCAGAGGAAGACTGGCCCTGATGCGCGGCGCTTTCGACGAGGCAGAAGAGGCTATACGCCTCATTCAGGGGATGCGAGCACACAATATGCCCGTCAACGATCCGGCTGCGCAGATGATCTTTACCCTGCGCCGGGAGCGCGGGCAGCTGGGAGCGGTCGGTCCGGTGATTGCGATGTTCCTGCGCCAGACTCCGGCTGTCGCAGTGTGGCGGCCCGCTCTCGCGTTGATCTACGTCGAGGTTGGCGATCTCCATTCTGCGCGCACCGTCTTCGACGAGTTGGCATCGGATGACTTCCGGTCGCTCCCGGTAGACGCGCGTTGGACAACATGCGTCGCGTATCTCGCCGAAGTCTGCTGCGCGCTCGACGACCGCGCGCGCGCGTCCCGCCTCTATAGGCTCCTACTACCATGGTCGGGTCGCAACATTGGTGTAGGTCTCGAGTGTCAGGGATCGAGCGATCGTTTTCTCGGGCTTCTCGCTACGTTAGAAGAGCGTTGGGCAGACGCAGACCTGCATTTCGAGCAAGGCCTCGCAATGAACGATCGGATCGGCGCCATCGTAGCCCGGGAGCATACTAGGCGCGACTATGCCGACATGCTGGCAAGACGCGGCGCCGTCGGCGACCGTGCCAGGGCGTCGGCGTTTCTCGATATCGCGGAATCGCATGCGAAGCGGCTGGGACTGATCGCCCTTTGCCAGCGGATCGCGCTCACCCGGCAACGTCTGAATGATGCGTCGGCAAAGGGGCCGATGCCAGACAACCTTACAGGACGAGAGCTCGACGTCCTCCGCCTGATCGCCATTGGAAGGGGCAACGCAGATATAGCGCTGGCACTTGCGATCGGGCAGAGCACGGTCGCGACCCACGTGCATAATATTTTGACGAAGACCGGATGTGCCAACCGTACGGAGGCGGCGGCCTACGCTGCTCGGCTCGGTCTCACCTGAAATTCCGCATAAAGAGCGGCCCTGACGATACCGGGTGCGGATCGGTTCCGAAGCGCGCGATCACGGTTCGTTCTGGTCATGGTAGCAGGTCTCTCCACAGGCCTGTTGAGCTCGGTGGGTCCAAAACCCTGCCATCCGCCTCCATAGACCTATCGATTTTCCGCCGGGGCGGCGTGGAGCATCATCGCAGCAAGCCGGAAGGGGCCGGCGCCCAGGAGCTCCACATGCTCACTCAAGATGACGTCTTGTCGAACGATCTGCTGACCAGATTTGCCGAGCGGTGCGCGATCTACGACCGCGAGAACCGGTTCTTCAGCGAAGACTTCGTGGATCTAAAGGCCGCGGGCTACCTGACTATGAACGTTCCGGCCGATCTCGGCGGCCGCGGCCTCACCCTCGCCCAGAGCTGCCGGGAGCAACGCCGGCTGGCCTACCACGCGCCAGCAACGGCGCTCGGCATCAACATGCACATTTATTGGGTCGGTCTCATCGCCGATCTCTGGCGGCAAGGCGACAAGTCGCTCGAATGGGTGCTCAAGGAAGCTTTGGCGGGCGAAGTCTTCAACGCCGGCCATTCCGAGCGCGGCAACGACATTCCCGCATTGCTTTCGACGAGCAAAGCCGAGCGCGTCCAGGGCGGATTTCGTATCACCGGCCACAAGATGTTCGGCAGCCTGGCGCCGGTATTCACGCGTTACGGCGCGCATGCGATGTGGGCCGACGCTGAGGGTGGCCCCAAAATCGTGCATGTCTTCATGCCGCGCGATACCGCGAACTACAAGATCGTTGAGACCTGGGACACCTTGGGCATGCGGGGTACCCGGAGTGACGATGTGAAGCTCGAAGGTGTCTTCGTGCCGGATCGATATGTAGCTCGCATCGTGCCGGCCGGCGTTCCCGATGCCTTCATACTTGGGATCTTCGCTTGGGCGCTAATGGGTTTTGCGAACGTCTATTGCGGCATTGCGCAGCGCGCGATTGACCTTGCCGTGGCCTCGGCGAAAGGCAAGACCTCGCTCGCCGTCACCCGCACCATGGCCTATCATCCAGAGATCCAGCATCGAATAGCGCAGATGGTGATGGCCAACGACACGATAGCACCACATCTCGATCAGATTGCCGACGACTGGTCCAACGGCGTCGATCATGGCGCGTTGTGGCCGGCGAAGATCGTGTCCGCGAAACATCACGCTGTTGAAACGGCCTGGACAATCGTCGATTGGGCAATGGACATATCCGGTGGTGCCGGCATGTTCCGCGGAAACGAGTTGGAACGGCTGTTTCGTGATGCTCGCTGCGGGCGCTTCCATCCCGCGAACACGTTCCTTGCTCACGAGATTGTTGCCAAAACGGCGCTCGGCATCGATATGGGCGAACAACCGCGCTGGGGCTAGTTCGCAAATAGCGGTCCCGCGATCAGCCAAGCGAGTTGCGGGACCGCACACGTTCCGCAAGGGGTAACACTATCCTTTAGAGTTGCAATCGTCATTTCGGTTGGGAGGCCACTATGGGTACGATTGATGTAACCGGGCTTTGCAAAGACCACCACGCCGATGCGGCGGATCGTTGGCCTTTTCGATAACTGCCTGAGGGTGCTGTACGAATGGCAACAACGCAACGCAATGCGAGGTATCATGTATTGCTTGAGGGACAGGGAGCTTGAAGATATAGGCACGACCCGATTGCGACTTCAACCGTGTTGCAGGGCTGGTCCGGTCTACACCGGATACCGGACACTCCGGTGGTTCGCGTGAGGTCAGCGGCGGGCCAGAACCGGACGCAACCAGAGTGGTCAACGACGCAATTTAGACGCCAGAAAAATATAACGATTGCTGCTGAAAAAATATCGGTGGGCTTCGTTCAGCCGGCCAAATTCGTCGTGCCATTCCTGCAAACTTTCGGCTGAAATTTCATTTCTCTGCCCCACAAATTGCCGGATAAGGCCTGCCAGACCCTTGCTATACAGTTCGTCCTCCCATTTCAGGTTCAGGATTGGAAAGACGGCCAGTTCATCGAACCGAAGTCCCGCTTCAGTCAGGCGAAGAGCCAGTGACCTCGGCAAGTGCGGATGCGCACAATGCGCTTCCCAGCACTTCAAGACCGACCTCATGCGATCCGGCGCATCCGAATGCCATATGAGTGCGTCCCAGTCCGTTGCAACAAATACTGCTCGGCCGCCACACTTCAGAACGCGGAACGCTTCGGAAAGAACGCGGTCGACGTCGGAAACGTACTCGGCGACCTGCGTGCACACAACTACATCAAATGAAGCATCGGGCTGCGCAAGTTGAGTTGCGTCTCCCACCATGAATGACAGCCATTGCGGTGGATTGCGTCGCTTACACAACTCGATCAAGTCACTCGAAATATCGATGCCGACCACGGCACCATCGCCGCCGACAGCCGCAGCGATGCTTTCGGATAAAAAGCCGGGTCCACAGCCTATATCAAGTACTCGTTCGCCATCCAAAAGAGCGAGCCGTCGAATGGTCTCTGCCCGTTGCGCGACCACATCTCTTGTCAAGTAGAGGCTTTCGAGCCGTCGCGCAGCCTCTTCCGTGAATTCGAGTCCGCCCATGGTTACCTCGAAATTCGATCTCGACCTGGTGGAGTAAACCGCAAAAGCGACCTTGGGTCGAGAGAAACACGTCCGTTCTGGGGTCAATCGCGTCGGTTCGGCTCGGACAAAGTGGCGTCCGGTTTACCCCTCACGGCCGACATCTAGGCGTCGGGCAGAATTCGTCGCGATGGGCCACTAGCAGACAAAGAGCAGCTGACCGGAGCGCAACATTTTGCGGGGTTTTCTTTTGCCGGGAGCCCGGCTTCGCGGAGCGTCGCGTGACTCCTTGCCTGGCCGGAATTCACGCGCCTCCGACCGCTGGATTGATCACCAATAGCGTGATCTCGGAACGAAACGTAGGCCGCATCGAGGCTGTTCGGCGGCTGGCGCCGATAAGATAACGCTTCTCTCTGAGAAGAGGGTAAGCTAATCTCAAAGGACAGGCATTGTTTCCGACCAGATCATGCTGGAATTTCGGAGGCTGTGATGTATCAACCTAAGATGCAGATTACGAATGCCGCTGAAGTGCGCGCCATTCTTGGAGCGCCGTTAGGCAACCAAGCAAGAAAAGTCATTGACCATATCGACGGCCATTGCAGGTCCTGGATTGCGCGAGCACCGTTCATTGTCATTTCCAGTATCAACGCTGCGGGGGCAATGGACGTGTCGCCCAAGGGCGACTTGCCGGGGTTTGTAAAGGTTGTCGACCCGCATACGCTGGCGATACCCGATCGCCCCGGAAATCACCGGGCCGATACGCTCCTCAATGTGATCGAGAACCCCAGCGTCGGGATCATCTTCATGGTGCCGCGGCGGCGTGAATTCGTTCGTGTCAACGGGACAGCGTTGATCGTGCAAGATCCTGACCTGCTGGATGAGTTGGCAGTTAACGAAAAGGCTCCGGCATTTGCAATCGTCGTGCGGGTTCGCGAAGCCTTCTTCCACTGTGGCAAGTCCGTGATCCGGTCGGGTCTGTGGGAATCCGAGCGCTGGGGCCCTATCGATGGCCTGCCAACCTACGCACAAGCAATTAAGGATCACGCCAGTTCGACTGATGCCGTTGAGACCATCCAGGCGCGCATCGACCAAAATGATGAGCTCCTCTACTAGCCAACCGGAAGGTCTGCATTTCGATCCTGTTTGAGAGAGTATCCAACCATTGGACCTACTCGGCCGCAAGGCGACCCTGCATCCCAGGGCCGATTTCGATTTGAGTAGCTCTGAGACTGACGTAAGGTCACGGAACTCGGAATGCGGGTCCGGTATCTTGTTTTTTAGAAGTTACTGGCGGAATCGCGACCTAGCGGCGGCTGTCGATCGGCTCAGTTGGTGGCGCCCATGACAAAGGCGAGATACTTCGAGATCGGGGTGGACTGCCTCGAAATCATCGCGGTGCTGCTTGCACTCCTTGTGGCAGTGTACGTCTCTATCTGGATCGGCCTCCTCCTACTCGTCGTGCTCCTCCTGGGACTGGTCTCGCTGATTTGCAACTTTGATGCCTGGGTCGTGCGGCGGCTTTCGACGCAAGAGGACCCGCTGATCTTGCCGCTTTGCAAGACTGGATTTGTCGGCAGGCATCGGCGAATGCTGAGGCTGCTGCCCTCAGACCCGCGATGCAGGTTCTGCATGGTGCCGTTCGGCGGCGCAGGTAAAGTGTTTGGCATTAGACCGTCGGCGGCGAACCCAAATTACTGCCGAAGCTGCTTTGAGGCTATGCCGACGACAACTCACGAGCAGGAAGTTGGAATTCTTTTCGCGGACCTGCGTGGGTTCACCTCGTGGTCCGAGACCCATAGCTCGAGCGACGCGGCCGAGCTAGTGAGCCGCTTCTATACGAGTGCTAATCGAGTGCTGACCTCCGATGACGCCTTCGTTGACTTCATCGGGGACCAAGTGATGGCCATCTACCTCGTGGATATGCCCTCGCTTGGCAAGCGAACGGCGGACATCATGCTCGCAGCGACGAGACGGCTGGTCGATGCGGTGCGCCAGGATGCACAGTCTTTGCCGGTAGGTGCCGGAATGCACCTGGGCAAGGCGCAAGTCGGCTCGCTGGCCACTGGAGAGTCCAAGAATTTTACTGCTATCGGGGATGTGGTGAATACGGCCGCGCGCTTGCAGAGTGCGGCTAGAGCTAACGAGATTTTAATTTCGGAGACGGTTTACGGCGCGCTTTCCGGGGAGAAGCCGCAGGCTGATCGGACCACTCTTGTCCTGAAGGGAAAAGCCGATCTACTGACCGCCTTCGTCTTGCGCTAGCCCCGTCATTAGGTCGGGCCTGGGGAAAGGAGTGCGGGCGCATCAGCATCCTCCTGCGTCCAAAGATCATTGCCATGCTACCTCAGCTCCGCTTCGCACAGCCAGGGCCAACAGCTGACGTTGCCAATAAGCCGACGCTCTATCCCATGTCTGCTTCGGGCCAGAAGGGACATCAGCTAGTGATGGCCTTTAATATGCGGCAGACGGTCTTCGCGCGGCACTAACCCGCCATCGATGATAAAGAACTCAGTGTCCGCCGCACCTTTCCTATGCTGTCTTGCTTTCTGATACTCCGGGCTGTCGTACCAAGCCTTAGCCGCCGCCACATCAGGAAATTCAATCAGGACGACGCCTTCGAGCGAAGACATCAATTCCAACGGGGTGAGCGGTGCATAGACAGAGAGAAACTTGGCACCGCGCCCTTCGAAAGTCGGCGGGGCCGCCTTCCAATACGCTTCCAGTCTCGCTCGATCACTTACGCTTCTGTTTAGGGCGATCATATAAGCTGGCATTGTTCGCTCCCATGTGTGCGTTTCTCAGCTACGCGGCCGCTTAGCGCGAGCCCAGGCGCGTTGGAGATACTGCATTCGGGCCTGCGGCGCATCGACTTTGGCACCCCAAATCCGTACGATCTGCCGCGAGCAACCGGAAAGCTCTGCGATCTCCTTGTAACTCGCAAGGCCATTCTTGAGCATGTAAAGGGCGGCAGCCTTCGTTACGTCCCATCTTTGCTTGCGCATATTCACTGTTGGCCTGTCGGCATTGCTCGATTTGGAAAAGCTTGACCTCAAGGAAATACCGGGAGCGAGCGGAGATCAAGCTTCCATAACGTCTGCAAAGGGTCCAAAAGCGGGTGTCCGGCGCACCCGGCGGACACGTCAGCCATGGGCCAAAAGCGGAAAGTGGCCTGCTCCTCTATTGTCTTGTATGCTGCTCATTTTTAGGGAAGCGGTTATGGCAGACATCAAGCCCGACGAACTTCCGCCGCACATTCAATTAATTCAGATGGGGCGTGCCCACGTCGTCGCGAGGACGGTTTATGCAGCGGCCAAGTTGGGGTTGGCAGATCAACTAGCCGCCGGACCGAAAAGCGCTGTACAACTTGCCGGACTTCTGCAGGTGCATGCGCCTTCATTGCACAGGCTAATGCGTGCCTTGGCGAGCCTGGGTATTCTTACCGAGAGCACGGAGCAACGTTTTGCTTTAACAGCATTGGGCGATGCTCTGAAGACCGGCGCGCTCGGCTCAGCAAGAGCATCTGTGATTTTTTCTGGCAATCCGTCGCCACAGTGGTTGGGATCATATCCTCTATTCCATTGAGACGGGCCGTCCAGGCTTTGAAAAGGCACAGGGCACCACGTTTTTTGACTACCTTGCACATCATCCCGAGGAAGCATCGCTATTCAGCGAGATGATGGTCGGTCTAAATAGTCAGGAGCCTGCAGCTGTTGCCGCGGCTTATGATCTTCCGTTTTCGATACCGTTGTCGACGTCGGCGGTGCGACTGGAAACATGTTGGCGGCGGTCCTCTCCCATCATGCTCGGCCGCACGGCATCTTGTTTGATCGGCCGCACGTTGTGACGGATGCACCGAATTTGCTGAAGGCCAAACGCGTGAGCGACAGGGTGACGATTGAGTCAGGCGACTTCTTTGAAAACGTTCCAGCTGGGGCCGACGCTTACATTCTTTCGCACATCATCCACGACTGGAACGAGGATCAGTGTATGACCATCCTTGGTAATGTTCGCAAGGCGATGAAAGCGGACGGTCGGCTGCTCCTTGTTGAAATGGTGCTGCCGCTCGGCGATACTCCGCATCCGGGGAAAATCCTTGATATAACAATGCTCGTCAGTATGGGAGGTCAGGAGCGAACCGAGGTTGAATACGGGGCACTGTTGAGCAAGAGCGGTTTCAGACTAACGCGGGTCGTCTCGACCAGTTCGGCTTCGAGCGTACTGGAGGCTGCGATGGCATAGGTGCGAGGGGCAATTGGCGCCGCCTCCGGCCTAATCCTCGAGTGATCAACGCATTGCTTCCAGCACGCCACCTTTACCGGTAGTTAACGTCGGCTTTGGGTCAATCGCGTTGTTATGACACCGAGAACCGAGACTTCCGATCTTGTCCAATGAGCAGACTTGGTCTGCGCCTATCGGCATGTCGCAAACGGGCCACTTTCGGACGTGCCTGCAAAATTAGCGCGGTCCGTCGAATTAGCCCATTTTGATGGGCTCCAGTTTTCGCATCAGCCTCGTCGGGAAGCTATGCGCTCAATATCGGCCGCGCATTGATCATTAAGAAGATCACCTAGCCTGCCCACATCCTTGATACCGAAGTACACGTTGCAAGGTGTCTCGGCCAGACGGAAGTGAGGCAACCTGTGCCGGAATACTTTCACGTATCTGCCGTCACGAAAAACCGGCTCAGATTTATATGTGTCGTATCTGAGTTCGCCAAACGAGCCGACGATATGGCGGACGCTCACAGTTCCGTAGCTCCACAGGCCGGCATAGACGCGAGCGCCGTTGAGGTACCTCAAGCCGTATGTAGCAAAGCCATCCGCATCGGCGACGCTCTTGAAGTACCTAAGCCATCTAACGAACATTCTTGCCCGATCGATTTTCACAATCATTCGTTCTGTCGTGAGAATATACGCAAAGGCCCCGCCAATCCGCAGCGCGAATAACTGAGGTATGAAAGCAAATACGGCTATCACGCATACAACTATCCATCGTCCTCTTACGAGCCCTTCAATCGCCTGTTGCTCGGGTGTTAGCGCATAGATTCCATGATACGCGAACAGCGCCAGGCAAAAAGCTCCCCACGTGGGAACTGTCGTTGAGCAGAAGAAAGTACTGAACCATCCTGGCGTGCCAATCCAGATAACGCGCTCATCTTCATCCAGCTTGGGCGTCACCCCAGTGGCGTCGACCAGGTCCTTTGGTGGTTCAAATACCGACAGACCGCGCTTGATCATTGACTGGAAGCTCACTTGCAGGGCGCACGTGAAAGTCGAGATTGTCCCGCTACGTATGAACTCTTAGCACAGGCGAGGCGATAGTACACGCTCGGCGTGTGTCGGCCCGGAGCAACCGCCATCCCAATGCTGGGCGCGCGATTTGGTCCGCTACGGGTCAAAGGCTGCCCCCGCCACCAGCAGGCCGTTAGTCGGCTTACCTCTCCGAAGCAGACATCGCCGCGCCCTGCGCTGAGATCAGCCACGGGCCCAGAAGCCGTCATTCGTAACGACGTCTGCACGAGCATGCGCTCATTCGGGTACCCCCGCCTTGCGCAGTCCCTCAATATAGAGCTTCAACTTGGATACTCCGCCCCGGGCAATTAGCGCCGACAGTGTGAAGGTACGGTCGAGCTCAAGCAGACAAGCCACAGCCTCACGCGCCTCAGCATCGCGGTCGATGTGGGCACAAGCGGACGCCAGACAACGGTAAGCTACCGAATACGAACTGTTCCAACGAAGAGCTTTCCTTGCTGCGGCGATCGCCTCCTCGAAGCGGCCAAGCTCGATAAGAGCGAACCCCATACCAACAAGCGTTTGGTGCAGCATTGGATCTACCGGGCTCATACGCAAGGCACGTTCAAAGCCATAAACAGCATCCTCTGGCCGCCCCGCGGCTTCATAGACCCAGGCTCTGGCGAGCCATGCGGCACGTGAATTCGCGTTGAGCTCGACCGCCCGGTCTGCCATTTCAATCTCACCTTCGATATCGCCGACCATGAAAGCTGAGACCATCGCAGCGAACGCTAGGATTTCCGGATCGGCACCTTCGCTGTCCAATGCCAATCGAGAAAGACGAATCGCTTCTGTGCGCTCGAATTGGGGATCGCTAGCGTAACCAAAGAGAACGTTTAGCATGTGGCAGATGCCCGCCAAACCAGCAGCGACGGCGTATCGAGGGTCCAGTTCCAGAGCGCGATGGGCCAACCTGATCGCTTCGGCATGCCCTTCGCGGGTCGCTAGGTAGAACTGGTGCATACCTCGGAGAAAAAGATCGTATGCGGTCAGGTTCTCTGATCGTCGCCGTACGGCAAGTGCGATCTCTGTTTCAAGCAGCTTCGGCTGGATGGCTGACACGACTGCGACCGTGAGCTCGTCCTGTAGCGCGAATATGTCCGTCAGATCACGCTCGAACCTGTCCGCCCAAATATGCGCACCGGTCACCGCATCGATCAGCTGGCCGGTAATGCGAACTTTTCCTGCTGCCTTGCGCACCGATCCCTCCAGAACGTAGCGCACGCCAAGCCTGCGCCCGACCTCCTTGATATCGAACGCTCGGCCTTTGAATGTGAAGCTCGAATTGCGCGCAATTACAAAGAGGAACTTGAACCGCGACAGCGCTGTAATGATCTCCTCGACCATCCCGTCCGCGAAGTATTCCTGTTCGACATCGCCGCTCATATTTTCGAATGGCAGCACCGCGATAGAGGGCTTCTCTGGGCGTGCCGGGCCAATAACAGTTAGTCGGTCGATCAGTGCACCATGTGCCCCCGCGCGAACAGCAAAGGTGCGCACCGGCTTGGAGATATTCTTGAGCTGTTGCTCGCCTCGATCTTCGAAGCCAACGTCCAGCTTGGTCTCGACTTCGAGGTACACCTTTTCGGAGATGAGAATACCGCCGGGATCGGCGAGCCCTTCCAGCCGGACGGCGATGTTGATCCCGTCGCCGAATAGATCACCGTCGGCTCCGACAATAACCTCGCCGAGATTGATCCCAATCCGCAGCTCAAGAGAGCTTGCACCCGATGAGATGCTCTCCTGTATCTCCATCGCACATTGCACCGCAGCCGACGGACTTGCGAACTCGGCGATCGCGCCATCACCCGTTGTCTTGATGAGCCGCCCGTTGTGACGGGAGAGGCTAGGCTTGATCAATTCTCGAACGAGGCGCTCAAACTCAGCATACGTGGCTTCCTCGGCGCGTTGCATCAGCGCGGAGTAACCCACCACGTCAGCAGCGAAGATGGCTGCCAGTCGCCTCTGAACCGCTTGCTCGGACACGGCGCCCTCCGCTTCCGCCTCGGATAACTTCCCGGCAGGATAAGGAAGCTTAGCACCTTGTTGCTCGCGTGTAAGGCGGCAATCGCAACAGCGAGTTGCTTCTAACCTGTCGACCTACCTGCGCCACATGAACGTGGATCAATTCGAACGTCGGCTTCAGGTCAAACTGCGACATCAGTGCCTCCGGACCGGGCGTCTGCTGTACTCTCGGACTCAGACGTCTTGGCGCTGGCACCGGATACCAGCAACGGGCCACCACAGGAAGACGCCGCCAACTGAGGCGGCCTTTGGCAACCTGCCCAAGCCCACCGGCGTTTTCTTACTGAACGATTTCGGCTTGCCCTTATCGACCACGAAGACGTTGATCAGCTTCAGCGTCTTATCACCACCAATCTTGAATCCCGCGTGCGGCACGCCGCGCTGGTTGATAACTCCGGCGCCTGTAGGGTAGTTCGCGCTGCGAGCCATCTGGCAGGATCAGGGTCGCGCCCTGAATGACGTACACGATCTCCTCGCCGTAGTGTGTACGAAGCGGGAGACTTTCACCCGGCGGGACTTCAAGGCAGACCTCGATGGCTTCCATGTTAGTCCCAGCCACGTCAGACCGCTTCAGTTCTTTACGGACGATTTGAGCATTAGCGGCGGTGGCGGACATGAGCAAAATCAGCAGGGCAATACGCCGAACAATTCTGAGGTTGTTAGACGATTAGCTAAGCCGCAGACCAATGAAGAAAGACGCAAAGGCCAGTGTTGCCGATGTTGTGACGTAGCTCTTGCTAACCCCAAGCGGTATGCGTCCAAACCAAGAATGAAGCGGCGTTCGCTATTCGTATCCCGCCTTCTCCAGTCCACCGAAATAGAGTTCTCGCATCCACGCTTGAGAAATCATGGTTCTTTCGGTTACTTCTTTAAGCGTCTGCATTGGCGTGAGTGATCGGAGGACAGCGACCGCCTTCAAAGCGTCCTCACTTCTGCCGAGATGCGCAAGAGTTGCCGCCTTATAACGCCACGTCACTCTCGCAGATGGTGCAAGTTCGATCGAGCGATCGAATAGCGACAAAGCTTCCGAAAACTTTCTCTCAAAGAACAGAACGATACCTAGACCTTGGATCAAGAAATAATTGCGCGGATCAAGCGGGTTGATGCGCAGCGCTCTTTCGAAGTTTTCGCGGGCAGCGTCTAGTTCGCCGCGATAAAAATAACCAAAACCACTATTGACGCAGACAAAAGCTGAATTTGGCTGAAGGCGTAAAGCACGTTTGGCGTATTCTCGGGATAAATCGTGCTTTCCGACTAGGATTGTATAAACCCAAGAAGCGATCGCTAGCGCCGTACCATCTTCGGGATCGGCTTGGACCGCCTGCCGAGCGATCCGCTCAGCCTCAAGCACTCGCTCCTTATATGGCTGCGCGCCCATGATGCACTGTCGGCCAATACAATCAGCCAAGAGCGCAAGAGCACTGGAATATTGCGCGTCAAGGCTAGCGGCCAGGCGGAGCAATTTTTCCGCCTGTGTATAGGACTGTGGATCGAATTGCCGGATAAGAGGCTGCGCCCGCAGGAAGTAGTCGTAAGCGCTCAGGTCTGAAGCTGGTCTCCTTCTTGACCTTTCTATGTCCCTAACAAGTTTCGTAGATTCGTCGGCACGGGAGCGGCTACTTGCGCGAGATGCTGCCGAAGCCGATCGCCGATCTCGTCGCAGATCGCACGGGAATGGTGATGATCGAGAGCAAGCGGGTCGGGGGCCCGGCGTAGTTTGACCATGGCGGCACCAATGATTGCGCGAGGCATTTATTGCCTTTGCCCTGCCGCCACGGCAGCAACGCCGATCGGCTTACTTCGATCCCTGGAACTGAACTTTTTTAACATAGGGGAATTTCCCCATGGGCTTCGCACCGCGACGCAAACATGACGGGTCTTTCGGCGGGCGACGTGGTTCTGACCGTCGCAACCCTGAGCGCGGCCTTCCTGATCGAGGTCGCAGTTTTCGCGTTGAGATTGGAATGTTCTAGCCGAGCCGGCGCGAGGGCGACGCGCTGATCTACGCCGGCAAGGTCGATCATGGTTTTGACAAAGCCTCGGCCGCTGATTTGCGCAAGCGCCCCCGCTGATCCGCAAGACGCAGCCCTACACCAAGCGCATCAGGCACAAGGGAATCTGGGTCGAGCCGAAGATCCTTGCCGAGATTGAGTACCGCGCGAAATCAGCCGAGGGCAAGGTGCGGCATCCTTTCTTTCCGCGGCGTGCGAGAAGACCTCTGAGTGGGCCGGCATGCATCCTATGTGACGACACCGGCTGGGTTTGCGAGAACCACCCGGATCAGCCCTGGACTGGCAATCACGCCTGCAGTTGCGGCTGCGCCGGCGCTCCTTGCCCAAAGTGCAACAGGCCAAAGCCTGACGATGAATCTCCGCGGCTGCCGCGAGGGTTTCCGAGCATGTCCAGTAGGCGGGACAAAACGTGAGTATACACACGCAGGGAAAGCTCACCGCAATCTTCGTGCTGGAGCTGCTCGTTGCTTGCGCTGATCAGTTCATCCGAACAGCAAAGCGCCCACACCGATGATGAGAGACGCCACCGCTAAGCCAATTGGGCTGTATTCGACGCCAGCCATGCGATCGAACTCGAACATGATCACAGCCTGCGGATTGTCCGATCCGGTGGGCCCCAGCTCAGGGGGTGAGCTGGGGCTGCCGGGGCTTCGGAGGCCGCGGCGGTAGCCTCCGCTCTTTCACGCTACCGCTTTCCAGAACTTCATCCAGAAGAAATCGCAAATGCTGCGGCGCGCTACTACCTTTGCCCCACGCACGTGCCATGGTTCCTCTCACACGGCGCACCTTATCCGCCGTGGGCCACTGTGTCCCACGTAGCCCGTTTTGATCAGGCTTGCCTGGCACAATCGGTATAACGCAAACGGGCTATGCCGGCGATGATCTGGATGCTCGTGCCGCGCCCTAGCGATCTGCTACCATGTCGTCTCAACGGATAACTTCTAATCTGGTCGAGGGGAAGCTGCTCGCCGAGATCGAGTACCGCCCGAAATCAGCCGAGGGGGAAGGTGCGGCATCCGTTCTTTCGTGGCGTGCGGGAGGCCCCCGCGAACCCCAGCGATGCAGCGCTGCGATGATACGAGTTGGATCTGTGAAAACCACCAGGATCAGTCATGGGCCGGCATAACGCCGCCTTGACCTTAATCTGGCGCTTCTGCCCAAGTTACGAGACTCGCCCCCGCCGAGACGAAAGGAAGACGCCTCGGTATCATCGTTCGGCAACTAGGAAGACGTTCAGCCAAGCGCAGCTTTGAGATCGAGAATTGCTCGAAATGGCACGCTCACCTTCCCCACAAGCGCCGTTCCGTGGACCGTTGCCGAACCATCGCCGTAGGTTCCTGTAAAGCCGCATGTCACTTCGCGACCACCGAACAGAAAATTGACCCCCACCGCGTCCGCATGTTGGCCCGTTGTCAATTCACCGCGCCATTTTCCGTCCTTAAACTTGTAAGTCCCAGAGTAATAGAAATTGCTGTCGCCGCCCATGATGCGGCCGTCGATAAGAACTATGACGCCGCTAGCATGCGCGTTCGATCCGTCCTCCATGATGATCCGGATCGAATATAAGCCATCCTTGACGTCCGACATCGTGCGCCCTCCCCGGGCTCAAAGTATCGTCGCCTGACCATCGGGGCGATGACTATTATCGTCGCAGTCGCTTTCGACAGGATTACAGGATCTGTCTCGATCAGACCCAACGCCTTCGCCTCCTGCGGCTCTATATACCAGCGTGACGGAGCTTTTGCCTGATCTTCATCGCTCGGCACGTTTGATCTCAGGATGAGATTCTGAAAGCCCTCGCTCTGCATCGCGATCGAGCATTCGATCTCGTTGAGCGTCACCGTTACAGCTGCAATGCACCGTCGTTGAAGGGCCATCGATCACCAAGTTCTTCGCATGCTTGCGTTCATGGGTCACTAGACGCGTGCCGGGCGCGAGGTGACGGCGGCGCAACCGTCGAGACCTGCAATCGCGCCGCGCGAGTAAATTCGCGCTTCACGCTGTCCGGCGATTTGATCGCCCTTTGCCACGACGACGCCGCGTTCGTTGACGACGGTTTCGAGGAGGCTTCGACAGTCTCGCCGCCTCCGTCGCCCCCAGCACGGCGGGCTCAGTCGTTGACGGTTCGTCCACTGATCCGAAGCGGCAACTTTCGAACTGCGACCGCTGTTTCGAGCGCGCCAAGGAATAGCCGCCCCTCCTCGGTTATTTCCACCCCGCATCATCGCGCACCACAAACTTAGCGGAGAAGATGTTCAGGGCCGGCGCATGCTCGGCCAATCGTTTCATGCGATCGGTCCAGTCCCTGCCGCCATTCATGAGGATTGCAACGGCGTGCCGCAAATCGGCAACGGAGGCTCGCCCGGCGGACTGGCCGGCCAGCACTTTCAAGACGGTCAGTTGGAAGGACACTTCCACGTCTCCGGTCTGGCTGGTCGTGCACTTTGGATGAGATTGGTTAACCGCCAGTCAAAGAACCCGGCGCGAAGAGCTCCGCGGTGAACGGCGATAGTAAATGCCGAAGCACCTCGACCTAGTCGTCTTCGTATTCTCGCCGAACTGGAATTCGAGACCATATCTCATGAGCGCCGCACAACCCAACGCTTCTGCGTGGCTGGCACCGATTAAACCCTAGTCGCATCGACATCCCGTATTAACCAGTGGTTGCGTATGGGCATGGCGCCGTGATCTAAGCGACCGTCTAACAATAAGCTGGGGAGGCTAACCATGAAGAAGCTCATTTTGATCGGCAGTATGATGCTCGCCGGAACGGCCGCGCAGGCGCAATGGACAAATCCGTACACGCACACTTCGTCCGGGTACACCAGAAGCAACGGCACTTACGTGCAGCCCTACGTCGCGACCAATCCGAACGGCACCCAGCGCGACAATTTTAGCGCGAGCGGTAACACTAATCCGTACACGGGCGCGGCTGGCCATCGGACGCCGCGATACTGATCGCTTGAGGAGTTTTCCAATGGCGGCAGGCAGCGGCGACGAATTCTACAACCGCGTCGGTGGTGACAGAATTGGCTCTAGGCAGATCGACGAATTAGTCGGCATTGCACGAGGCCTCGTCGCAGACAATCAAATCAACCAGGCGGAAGTGGAGTTCCTGCAAAAATGGCTAGCTGCCAATCTTCACATAAGCGACCAACCGGTTGTGCGGGTGCTCTACAAGCGCGTCACGGAAATGTTGAGCGACGGGATCGTCGACGACAACGAGAAAGCCGAGCTGCTCGACACACTGAATCAGTTTTCAAATCGCGATATTGGCGGCTTGGGCGAGATTCTCAAATCAACGTCCCTCCCCTTGAATGATCCGGAGCCACCATTGACGTTTGCAGGTCAACGGTACTGCTTCACAGGCACGTTCAACTTTGGCTGCCGCAAGGAGTGCGAGCGCGTGGTCGAGAATTTGGGCGCCGAAGTCGGCAGCCTCACACAGAAAACAACGGTTCTAGTTATTGGCATCTATGCGACCGACTCTTGGAAACACTCGTCCTTCGGGAACAAGATCATGAAGGCTTGCGAATGGCGCGACAGCGGCTTGCCGATTAGCATCGTGTCGGAGACGCACTGGAGGGGATACCTTTCGACGTGAAGATCACACTTGACCGGCGAGAGGTACGTCGTGGCTTTGCTAAGCTTATTCTATGCGGCCGCCATCGAGGACCGTGGATCGTCACGGATTGTCTCGCCAGCCGACTTAACCACCAAGGCGCAAGGCGGCAGCCTCAGAACGAAGCTCTGATCGCTGGGCGCATCCTTCACGGTCGGATTGAAGCTGACCAGATCTCCGAGCCTTCCTTCCAGGCCGTGGGGATAAGCCCTCAAGATTTCGATTGGACTTCAGCACATAGCCCGAACAGATGCTGGCTAACGCCCCACATAGGTTAGCCAGCCAACCGAGCTAACTCGATGTGATAACTGATTTTTGCTTGACTGGTGGCGCTCCCTAGGGGAATCGAACCCCTGTTTCAGCCTTGAGAGAATTGCATCTCGCACTTTGGCGAACGTCGGCGAACGTCAATAACACAAACAATATCAATTGCTTAGTTCGTACACGTTTAGTACTATTCGCCAGCATCTTCGACCGCCGTTTGAAGAAAACTTGAAGAAATGGAGAACGCCGATGGCGCGCTCGGCGCGGCACTCGTCGCTTGAAACGCGGACTGCCCGCGCGAGACTGAAGACCCGACGGACGCCCTACTTCGCCAAAATCGCGAAGGGACTGCGCCTCGGCTATTACCGTGGCGCGACCTCAGGATCTTGGGTTGCGAGCTTCTATTGTGGTTCCAAAGGTTATGTGACGAAGGCAATCGGCGCGGCCGACGATACCATCGACGCAGATGAAGTGACTGTCTTTGACTTTTGGCAGGCGCAAAGCCAATCCCGCGTTTGGGCTGAGCAGCAGCGTCTTGTTGCGGCGGGGATTGTGCGTACCGGGCCGTACACGGTCGACGACGCCGTCAAGGACTATTTGGCGGAAATTGCGGCTGAGAAAAAGCCTACAGCCGTCAAAGGCGCGAAATACGTGTTTGATGCCTGGATTCTACCCGATCTTGGCTCACTCGAGATCGAGGACCTCACGGCTGAGAAGCTCGTTCGCTGGCGCAACAAGATCGCGACAGCGCCAAGGCGCGTCCGCACGAAACGCACCTCGCGGGAGCCGGCCACGCGACAGACAGCTGACGACGATGACGCGCGCCGCTGCCGGAAGGCGACCGCCAACCGGATTCTCACGGTGCTCAAGGCGGCGCTCAATCGAGCATTTTATGCAGATCGCGTCTCGTCAGACACCGCCTGGCGCAAAGTCAAGCCGTTCAAGAACGTCGATGGGCCGGTCGTTCGGTATCTCGCTCTGAGTGAAGTACGTCGCTTGGTTGAGGCTTGCCCTCAGGATTTCCGCAAGCTGGTTGAAGCGGCGCTATATACAGGCTGCCGCTACGCGGAGCTCGGCCGCCTCAAGCGCGAAGACTACAACCACGAGAGCGGCACTTTGTCCGTCAGGCTAAGTAAGGGGAAGGACCGTCATGTCTTCCTGACGGACGAAGGAAAGCTGGCGTTTCGGCACTGGACGGCCGACCTCGAACTGGGCGCTCGGATTTTCTTGAGGTGCGACGGAAGGCCGTGGGGCACTTCTCACCAACAGCGGCCACTGGATGAGGCCAGTGATCTGGCCGGAATAGCCCCCGCAGTGAACTTTCACATTTTACGGCACACGCACGCGTCCTATCTTGCCATGGCAGGAGTTCCGATGGCCGTAATCGCTAAGCAACTTGGCCATGCAGACACGCGAATGACCGAAAAGCACTATGCTCACCTCGCGCCGAGTTATGTAGCGCAGACGATCCGCGAAAACTTTCCCGTGCTTGGCTTGGGTGCGTTTGGACAGGTTGCGCAGTTTCGAAATCGAGTGGCATCGTAAGGCGTTCATTCTGGGCGTGTCGCTGGAAACTCGAAGCTAGATTTGCTCAGCTCAGGCTCTTGGGGGCGCTTCGTATCTGATGTGACTGGGGTGGGATGCTGCCAGGATGCCCAATTTCGAGTTTCTTGAATGCAACGGCGTTAGCGATTCGTCACGGTCTTGACCGACAGCGTTTGCAATGATGGTAGGCCTGTTTGAGCCGGCGTCTCTTGGGAGTCCTTGAAACCCCTTACTCATGATGCGCTTGACGCGCGTCGGCATTGGGCTTTTGTCTCGTTCCTAGCTTGTTGAGCACCTTCTTGGCATCCGCCGCATCTTCAAGCTCGAGGATCAGGGCTTCCTGTTGCGCAAGCCGCCGACTGCAGCGAAACGCTGTGCCTCAGCCAAAAGCCGTTGGAGTAATGCCCGATGCTTAGCCGCACCTTTAAACCGCACCCGCGGAAAAGGAGTTAGCCTAGTATTTTAACCGTCTTTGAGGATCGGACTGGTGCCCCAGGCTTCATTCCCACGGCCGTTGGCGCAGTCAGCCATTCTAGCATCTGTGCCGCCTCCCCGGTTCTGGCGCGCTTTCCTAAGCAGAATTGGCCGCTCGATCGCCGCGAAAGCGTCTTAGCTTGCACCAGATCTCGCCCGCCGATGCTCTTGGGAAACGGTCGATCACCCTGCCGTGTAAGATTGCAGACACCATAGTGAAGCAAGGAGTATCCGGTCGGGGCGTCCTAGAGCGGTCGCGAACCCGCCGTTAAGGCCTGAATAGGACCTTGCACCAATGGAGCCAGGTCGGATGCCAAACAACCGCCGCGAGGTCGAGAAAGCTCGCTTGCCATTTTGGGCGGCAGCATTCGTGGCGTTTGCCTGCATGGCTATTCTGGCGCTCAGTGGATGGCGGGAATGGGAGGCTCGCCAAGTCGAACTGCGCAACGCCGACGTCGACATGGCCAATCTGGCCCAGTCGCTGACGCAACATGCCGAAGACACGTTCGAGCTCGCCGACACCATCCTGGCAGGAATGGTCGACCGTATGGAGGTCGGGGGAACGAGCCCGGCCGCGCTCGAGAAGGTCCAAAGGTTCCTACAATCCCGCAAGTACAACCGGGAGCGCATCCGCGGCATCTTCGTCTATGACGAGACCGGCCGTTGGCTCGCGACGACCGAAAATGTGGATCTCGTTCATCTCAACAACAGCGATCGCGACTACTTCCAGCACCATCGCGCCTCCGCGGACCGTGCGACGCTGATCGGTAAACCGGTGAAGAGCCGGTCCGGGGGACAGTGGATCATCACCGCGACGCGCCGCTTCAATCACCCCGACGGCACCTTCGCCGGCGTCGTCTTGACGAGCATCGATGTTGGCTTCTTCACGCAGTTCTACCGGCTTTTCGACATCGGGCCCAACGGCGCACTCTCGCTGTTGAGCATCGACGGCACCATGCTCGCCAGAAGCAACGACGAGAGCGGCAGCTATGTCGGGCGCGACATGTCAGGTTCGCTCTTGTTCCGGACCATTGGCCAGCGTCCGGACGCGGGTACTTACAAATTCCAGTCTTCGCTGGACGGAGTCGAGCGGCTGAGCTTTTACCGGAAGAGCAACCGGTATCCGATCGTGGTGCTGGCGACTAAGGCAAAGATGGATGTCCTCGCCCCATGGCGCCATCAGGCGCTGACGCGCCTCGGCATCGTCACCGCGCTCACCCTGTCGATGGCCTTGATCGGCTTTTTCCTGGTTCGCTATCTCTCAGCGGCCCAGCGCATGGCGGCCGCCCTCGTCGCCAAGGAGGGGGATTTCCGCCTAATCGCCGAGCAGTGCAGCGACGTGGTGATGCGCATCGGTCTGGACGAACAGATCCTCTACGCCTCCCCGTCATGTGCCCGCACCCTCGGTCGGGAGCCGGCGAGGCTGCTGGGAGCTCACGCCCTCGCGGGCGTCAATTCGGACGACCGTCCACGCGTGGAGCAGGTCGTGGCGGCACTGAAGGCTGGAGAGGCAGAGGAGGCGCGCATCATCTATCGGGCTAGCCATCGCGAGAAGAAGGAGATCTGGCTGGAAACGGCGCTGCGGGTCACCAGGTCTTCGAAAACCCATGAGATCGACGGCGTCGTGGCGATCTCGCGTGATATGACCGAGCAGAAGGACCTGCAGGACAAGCTCTCGGCGCTCGCTACGTCCGATGGCCTGACTGCGCTCGCCAATCGTCGCCATTTCGACGACCGCCTCGCAGACGAATGGGCGCGCGCGAAGCGCGATGGCACCCCCCTCTCGTTGCTGCTGCTGGACGTCGATCACTTCAAGAAGTTCAATGACCAGTACGGCCATCAGGCCGGGGACGCCTGCCTGCGCGCGCTGGCTCGGATCCTCTCCGGCCAGGTTCGCCGGCCGGCCGATCTCGCAGCGCGCTACGGCGGCGAAGAGTTCGCGTTGATTTTGCCGAATACGGACGCGGAGGGCTGCGAATTCGTTGCTGAAAACGTGCGGCAGGCACTGCGCGACCTTGGCATGCTGCACGCACTGAACCCGCCGTCCAAGATCGTCACGGTGAGCATCGGCGGCGCGACCAACATGCCTTCGCAGGCTGCGCTGGACTGCGGCTCCCTGGTGGCGGCCGCCGATCGCGCGCTGTACGCCGCCAAAGACAGCGGGCGCGACCGTCTCGTCATGTCTGGACAGGTAGTCGCGTGGCCCGGCGCCAAAAGCGCCTAAGCCGTCTCGGCTTGCGCGACCTTCGGCCAGTTTGCTTCGGTGCGGGCAGCAAGGGCTCACCAGCAAGGCTGTCGCCGTCTCGCGCATTGACGATCTTATGCCGAAGGCGACTGTGTTTCGCTCGACTACCGGGCGTATGACGGCCAGCGCTTGCGTACGTCCTCGCCATCGCCAGAACGCGCTCCGCCCTTGAGCAAATGCGTCGAACGAGGTCAGTCAATTGTGGCGAGGAACTTAGGAGAATATTGGTCAAGAATGGAGGCCTTGGCTGCAGTGCCGCTGCCCACCACTTGCGACATCGCCCTGCTGATATCCGCTCTGACTGGCATCTAAATCAAAAATGAAGAAGTACGGCACGGACGATTAGCCGAGAAAGTTGAGGTTAACCTCGCCATGTTATTGACGCCGCGTGCATTTGCCTGATCCCATTGCAGCGGAAACTGCACACTCAGCCACGCCGGAGATCTGGGGTGTCCTTCCAGCTGACTGTTCTGAAAGTTCTGGCCGGTCAGCCTACCGGGCGGGCTTCCGTTGTCGAAATTCGACATGCAGTCGAAATCCTCATGAACAGTGGCAAGGACTGGACCGATCGCATGAGGCGGCTGGCTCAACATGCTCCGGACCTAAACATCTTTTCGGCCAAGTTCGTCCTTCGCGATGCGGCCGGTTGGGAAATCACACAGGACGGGCGGCAATTCCTGGCCGCGCTCGAAACGGCGGTCGCGGCCCGAAGATCGCCGCTTCAGTCAGTCGGCGTGCCGCCAATCAACGAACCCGCGCCTCAACCGGTGGCGGAAACGGCGAAACGGCTCGATCCTCCTCGAACTCGTCATCAAAGATCGCGGCGACGCCGCGGGAAAGGCCGATCCAATCGGCGGACGGCATGAAAGGTTTTCTGCGGCTGATATGGAAAGTGGGATGTCTGCCGAGATCAAGATCATATCCGCGCGGCTAGCGCCCGCTCACGGAGAGCCCGTAGGCGTGCGCCCGGAGAGACCGGACACCAGCCCAAGAAATAGAACGGCCCCGGCGTGGTCGGGCGTAAGCGTCGTTCTCAGGCCACGGCTTTGAGGTCGTGACGGCAATAGGCCATCGAAGCAGCTCATCGATCTTGCTGTTTGGATGGCCGTTGACGATCCTGATGAAGGCATCGGTCAGATAGACCGGTTCGCGCAGCGTGTGTGCATTCTTCCCACCGCTACCAGTGATACTGGCGCCAGAGCCTTCATGCAGCCTCACCAGCGGCAACCGGTAATGTAGAGCCAAGTCTTCAGTGAAGATGCTTTTTCGTAGGCCGGCAGGGTTCGGGGAGCCCGCGCCCATGGTAAAATCTTCACCGCCAACCACACAGTGCCGGCCATTGATACGACCGATACCGAGCACGAAGTTTGCCGGGGTGAAAATGAGCTTGCCATTTTCGTCCCGTTGACTCGCACCGGCGATCGGCCCAACTTCATTAAAGGACTCAGCGTCGAGGACCCCCAGGATGCGCTCGCGAATGGTGAGCTTGCCTTTTGCACACTGCTTTCTGATCGCCTCCTCTCCCCCTTGCACATTGGCGAGGCGACGTCGCTCATCAATTTCCGCGGCCCGCTCCTGCCAAGGTATATCGCGAGTCATTGGACGATCTCCGAATTCAACTGCTTTTCACGATGCCCATTGGCTCTTCACGACAACCAGTGGCTCGTCCTCATTCACCGTCTGGTCCGGCTGGCAAAGAATGCGCGCGACGATGCCCGTAACGGGACTCGTCAATGGGATTTCCACCTTCATCGCTTCAATGAGTGCTATTTCCTGACCGGCTCGGATCTGGTCGCCCTCGCTCACACTGACGTCCAAGATTCGCCCGGCCATTTCAGCGAGCACCATTATCTCAGCCATACGCCCTCGCAATTTCCCATAGTTCTGAAAAAGAACTAACATTGAGATTCATACTAGTCAAAAAGCTGTCCGCAGATTCTGGCTTGAGACGGTGCTTCGTCTTTCAGCTGCATGCATATTCACCAATGCAGATCGTTCTGCGATCGTGGAAGCCGGCGCCAAGTTCATAGCGCATACCAACAGCCACAAATTCCTTCTGCACGAAGATATCTGGAAAGCAACCGGTGTCCTTGATGTCACCGACAAGCTGCAAGCAGTAACTCTTTGAGACTGCTAGTCAGGTCCTAACTGCGAACATTGCGCCGATCTATGTCATTCAGCACCCGCTGAGATAGTCCACGATCCTTCATCTCGTAGTATTCAACGAATCTCCGAATAGCCGTTGATACGTAATAGCGAGTCGTGATGAGGTTGATGTCTTCATCGAAATCGTCGAAGTCCATCTGCGCACCGTCTCGGATAGCGCCGCGAATATGACGGCTCCCTTTTTTTTGCGAACGGACTCCTTGACCTTCGCGTCAATGGACTTGGCGACCTATCCCGCTTGTTCTGAAGCAACCACAAGCGAAATCGATACTTGGATTTTTCAAACATCGGACCTCACATTCCCCCTACTGAGTTGCTTAGTACTCGCGAACCGGCAGATCACCATCGCTGACACGACGATACCCCCGCAAATCCCCTCGCTTTAGCAGGATAGATCCGGTTCTCAACCTAAGCAACCAAAGCGAGCAAACTATCCGCCACGAACCGCCCGCTGCGAGCAAGCCGGTTGGGGCCGACCCGACAAAAAGTGCAACCTAAGTGACTGAGCGCACGACCTTGCTCGCCGACACAGCGCTGCCGCGCCGGGCCGCCACCACCTTGCCCAACGAACCTAAAGTTGGATTGGCGGCGCTAACCTCCATCGCGCCGATCATCGCCTGGCGGGCGTTGGCTTCCGCAGCCGGGTCATTTTGCGACCACGCGCTCGAGCCGCAGCCGACGCAGATTGCGCGCCCGCAGTTGCTTACTGTCGATTAGATGACGTCGCCTCATCCCTCCAGGATGAGGCATGTGCGCGTTGTTCGCGCCACAGTTATACCTTTTAAAATACAGCTATAGCGTGTAGCGCTGCGACCGCTTCATGACTTCCGTGCAGCCAACGCCTCCCCTACCGTTATTAATGCCACCCTTGTGGCTGCCATACGGCCAACGCTCGAGAATCAATCCGCAAGCGCGCGCTCGCATCGGTGCGTCGGCAAGAGACGAAACGTGAAATCCTTGAGACGGATCAAACTGTAGCGCGCGCCATAGGTCGTGCGTCGTGACCAGTCATCGCAACGCGCATGTTAATCTCGCGATTGGGCGGCCTTCGTTGGAGCACGCGACCTGGCTCCCCCCTCTTTGCACGCACGCCCGATAGTGCCACGGTTCGACATAGCTGCCTTCCCATATGCCTAGTTTGCCTGCTCGGAGGATTCTGCGCGCATCGTCGAGCGGCTTCATCGTGCATTCCGACAATCGGTCGGGGTTGGGCCACTTTGCAGCGACTGAATTTTTCCGACTGGTCACGCTTCCATGACTTTGCATCTGCGCTTTCTCAGCACAGCCTAATCAGACAGATGCGGCCGGTCTGCGAGCGCTGCATCGCCTTAATGGATTTACTCAACGCAATCCGCGAACGTGCTTTGACCTATCGCTTCACGTTCGCGAACGGTGGTGCGATTAAACAGATGCTCCGGGCTCGGGCCAGGCGGTCAAAGCCACTTCGACCATTCGATCAAGTACGGAACGATCGGCGCCCGCATTAGGAAAATTTACCAATGCGTGCAGCACACCAAAATAGTACCACGACAAAGTGTCGACGTCCGCATCTTGTGCAAGCTCACCAGCAGTTATGCCGCCACGCAAGACATCAGTAATTACTCCACGCTGCCTCCCGGCAGCAGCGACTGCGGCCGCATAGCCTGCGGCAGACAACTCTGCGGCCTCGTTGCAGCTTCGCGCTATCAGACAGCCATGCGGGCGATCAGGCACTAGCGGGTCCGGCAGGAACGCGCGCAGGATGGCCGTAAGCCGTTCTCTTGGCGAACTAACTTGCACCGCGTGCATTCGCAGCAAGGATCGCTCCGTGTGGGCCTGGAGTGCTTCCAGGAACAGGCCCTCCTTATCTCCGAAGCGTTGGTAAATGCTTGAGCGTGAAAGCCCTGTGGCCGCAGTGAGATCGCTGATGGAAGCGGCAGCATAGCCGTGGCGCCAGAAGACACCAGCTGCTGCTCTGATAACGGCACCTTCGTCGAATTGCGGCTTTCCGCTCACAGAAACTCCAGTTGACATCTTGGACTGATCGATCCAGGTTACTTGAACTAATCGTTCCAAGATAGCCCAAAGAGGCATTTTATGCAGACGAGGCGTACCGTCCTTGCCGCCATAGCTGGCGCCGCCCTGAGCAGATCTTCCGCACAGGCCGCCAGCACGGATCGCATTCAAGCGATTGGCTTCGACATCTTTACCATTTTCGACCCGCGCAGCCTGGACGACGCCGCTGAGACGCACTTCCCCGGCAAGGGCCGGGAGCTTGCCGGGCTATGGAAGGCAAAGCTTTTCGACTATTTCTTTCTGCGCACGCTAAATGGGCGATACGTCGATTGTCGCCAGCTGGGCGCGGATGCGCTGCGCTTCGCCTGCACCTCTAAGGGGCTGACAGCCGACCCCGAAGCCATCGCAGCCATAGTCGACGTTTTCTTCCATTTGAAGATATTTCCAGATTCCGCCGAGGCACTTCGGCGCATGCGCGATGCTGGATTGCGGCTGGCGTACGTATCGAACTTGACCGACGCAATGCTGAAATCAAGCGGCGATGCGGCCGGGATCGCCCAATTGTTCGAACATCGGCTGAGCACCGATCAGGTGCAGGCCTACAAACCCGATCCACGTGCTTACGCTATGGCCGAGCGCGCTTTCGGACTGGAACGTGGGAAAGTGCTGTTCGCTGCGACCGGCGGTTGGGATTATGCGGGCGCGAAATCGTTCGGACTGGAGACCTTTTGGGTCAACCGCACTGGTGCGTTGCGTGAGAATTTGGGCGTCGAGCCCGACGGCGAGGGCCGAAGTCTGACTGATCTCGCCAACTATGCCGTCGCCCGTGCCCGATAGCGCAGCTACTCTGAAACATTGGTCGCGCCGATTTGGACGCCACCGGGCGGGTCAGTCTGATCGGAATGTGGATTGGTCCTAGGTATCTAGTCCCGGAGTGTGGGGACTCAGCTATGCTGATTCGTCCACGTCCGGGAGGACCTAGTGACAGATACTCCATGGCAGCGCCAAGACCATGCACACCATCCGAGCGGACTATTGCGCTTTCGACGACAGCCGGATTGAAAGATGCAGGCATTGATCAACAGTCCTAAGCTTCGCCGACCCCGTTCTGGTAAATGCAAAGGCTCACGTAGGCAGCCGAAAGTAACGGCGCCCCAAAACCAGCCGCTGCACCGCGGCGCACGAGGTCGCCGATGATATTCTCTACCTCGATCGGCCGCCCCCGTTGAAGATCGCGGAACATCGAAGAGGCAAGCGGTGATCCCTTGGTGGTCAGCTGCTCCTTCGTTGTCTCCAGAAAACTGTCCGAGGGCGCTTCACCGGTTATCCTCACGATCCCTACGATCTCATCCAACAGCGAGAGTACGAACTCCTTGCCACCCCAGCAGGCCTCGATTTCGCCAATTGGCCCTCGCATAAGGCAGGTGACGCCGCCAAGCGATGCAAGCAGAATCCATTTCTCCCACATCTCACGCCGGATTACTCCTGACAGCCTAGCCCCGATTGAGGCCTGGTGCATGAACTTGTCGAGAGCAGCGATGCGCTGCGTCATTGTCCCATCCAGTTCGCCATAGGCGAGATCCTGTAGCGGGTTGAGTTGGACGATACTTCCGTCGTCTTCAAGCGTAGTCGCCACTTTCAAAGCGCAGCCAATCAGATTCCCGGGCGAGAAGCGTTTGGCAAGGACGTCCATGTGCTGCATGCCATTGAGCACGGGAATGATCATGGTTTCCTTTCCGATCGCCCGCCCTAGCTCTTCGATCGCAGATTCGAGTTGGAAGCCTTTGACCGCGAGGAGCACCGCGTCATATGACCCGCTGATGTCGCCTGCGGTGACGATCTTGGGATGGAGCACCGCATCGCCATGAGGACTCTTCAGCCGCAGTCCTTTCTCGCGCAGTTGCAGGGCACGAGCTGGCCTGACGAGAAATGCGACATTGGCGCCGGCCTGAGCAAGCCTCCCGCCGAAATAGCCACCCGTTGAACCGGCCCCTACGACCAATAGACGCATAGCATGCCTCCTTCAGTTCGGTCTCAACCACCTAGGGCGCACGGGTCGATCTCTCAATCAAACTCACGATGCTAGTGTCGCAACGCCCAACCGCGGATAGTCGGTATAGCCCTCCGCCTCTCCGCCGTAGAAGGTGGCCCTATTGTAAGCGTTAAGCGGCTCGCCTTTGCGGATCCGCTCGGGCAGATCCGGGTTGGAGATGAAGAGCCGGCCGAATCCGACAGCATCGACCCACCCAGCCGCCAGAGCCGCGTTTGCGGAAGTCGGCGCATAGTTACCTGCGGCGATTAGAACTCCGGGCCAAATGGGTCGGAACAAGCCGGAGGCCGTCGGAACATCCTTATGATCGACTTCCGCCTGGCCTGCACCACTGGCACGAGGTTCAATCAAATGCAGGTAGGCAAGATTGAGCCTGGCGAGTTCGCGAATTGCGAAGCGGTAGAGAGGCAACGGTTCCGTCCCCCGCTGTCGTTCGCGATTCCAAAGGGCGAGAGCCGTACGCCAACCCGGTCGGGCCCCCCAGACCTCAGCGACAGACCTGGTCACTTCCAGTAGGAATCGGGTTCGGTTTGCGATCGAACCACCATAGGCGTCGACGCGGACGTTCGTACGGCTCTGCAGGAACTGTTCGATCAGATAGCCATTTGCTCCATGAATCTCGACGCCATCAAACCCCGCCTCGAGTGCGTTTCGTGCTGCCTTCTGATAGCTGTCGATCACGCCCGAGATCTCTGATGTTGTGAGCGCTCTAGGCGTTTCGAACGGCACCCGCTCAAACGTTGCTGTGAAAGCATTTCCGTTAGCGGCAATGCAGACGGAGCGACCGGAAGCGCAGCCCCCGGCTGATGGGACGAGTGCGAAATGCGACCGACGTGCCAAAGCTGGAGAAATATCCGGCCACCGACGGCATGAACAGCGTCGGTCACCTTTTTCCAACCGATTACTTGGTTCGACGAGTAGATGCCCGGCGTCGCTGGCATTCCTTTTGCGGCCTCGGATATCGGCGAGCCTTCGGCAATGATGAGCCCGCCCGGAGTTGCGCGCTGGCTATAGTATTCGACGTTCAATGCGCGAGGTACATCACCAGGTCGCCCCGCGCGCATGCGGGTCAAAGGCGCCATGGCTACCCGGTGATTCAATCGGTACGGACCAACTGTCAACGGAGAAAACAGAAGTTGATCGTGCAAAGGCTCTGTCCATCTATAGCGGTGGGTGTCAGCTAACGCAGATGTCGGAACTTGTTCGGAGGCTCACGACGCTAATAGTATTATATCGACATATTATCACAAGCAGCCCTCGTGGCCTCGCGATGTCGCCACGACGCTTAGCCGTCAAGAATGCTATTCGCATCCACCAACGACCTTTAAGCCGATCTTCCTCCCCTCGTCCCCAAAACATTCTGGCGCTGGCGGTCAATCGGATGCGAAAAAGATCAGGTAGGTCACCGCACCAATTATCATGCACATGGAGATCGATAATTCCAAGCGCACCAAAGCGCCCTCCAAATCGGGGCTCATCAACGCTGAAATCTGACGAACTATCGCAATCATCGTCGTTACGTCGATACCGTGGCCAGAGACCGCGGATGGCGCGCTTACTTTATACGAGCAGCATGAGTATCCTCACAAGTATCGTAACTCCCAGAACCGATATTAAGGTCAGCGCTTGTCCGTATTGAACGTCTTCGAGCTTCACGCCGTCCATTAGCGAAATCTGGATGAATATCAATGAAGAGCATTCCATTTCCTTCCCCGATATAAGCCTGCCACCTAAGACCACACTGATGAATGTGAAGCATAGTTGCGATGAGGTGATTGCACCCAGGTCTGTAAGCTGTACGTACATTGCCCAAGAGTGACGGTGCGGAGGGTAATCCGCTATGTTTCACTAGCCCGACAGCTTGGTGAAATCAGGCAGACGCCGTTCGGCGAAGGCGGCGAAGGCCTCGCGCGCCTCGGGCGTCGTCAGACGTTCCTTGAACAGCACGCCCTCCGCTGCGATCTGCGCCGCGATGCGCTGCTGCTCGCGCATCAGCTGCTTGGTCAGGCTGAGCGAACCCGCGGGCCGCTTGGTCAGCGCGATTGCCGCGTCACGGGCTTTGTTCCGAACATCGGCCTGCGGCACCACAGCATTGGCGAGACCGGATGCCAGCGCGCCCACAGCATCCATCGGCTCGCCGAGCGCAAACATCGCATAGGCTCGCGCGTGCCCGATCCGCAAAGGTAGCAGCCAGCTCGAGGCCGCCTCCGGCACCAGCGCCAGATTGACGAACGGCGTGATCAGCCGGGCGTTCTCGGCGAGATAAACCAGGTCGCAATGCAGCAGCATGGTGGTGCCGACGCCGACCGCATTACCCTGCACCGCGGCCACCAGCGGCTTGCCGACCTTGCTGACGGTCTCGATGAAGCGATGCGCCGGACTGTCGACCGCGCTCTCGCCGCGCGCTTGGCTCGCGAAATCGGCGAGATCATTGCCCGCGGTGAAACTGTCGCCATCGCCCTGGAACAGGATCACGCGGACGGACGGATCCGCCTCGGCCTGCTTCAGCGCGTTGGACATCGCGTCATACATGGCGCCGGTCAACGCGTTCTTCTTTTCCGGCCGCTGCAAGGTCAGCGTCATGACGCCGGCGGCGATTTCGACTTTGACATGCTCGGTCATGGCAATCTCGCTTAAGCGACCGCGCGGGCCGGCCTCGTTTCAAACCTGCCGTCGAGGAAGCCGGTCAGTCGCTGCCGGATGATCGCTTCGGCCTCGGTCATGATGCGGTCGATCAGTTCCTTGACCGTCGGAATGTCGTGGATCAGGCCGACCACCATGCCGCAGCTCCAGGCGCCGGCATCCATCTCGCCGTCGATCATCACCTTGGGGTAGACGCCGGCGACCTGCTCGTGGATGTCCTCGATCTTGAGCTTGGCGCCTTTCTCGCGCTCGATCTCGAGCAGCTCGTCGACGCCCTTGTTCTTCAGCACCCGCTCGGTGTTGCGCAGCGCGCGCATCACCAGCCGGGTGTCGAGCTCGTCGGCATCGAGCAGCGCCTGCTTCACATTGGGATGAACCGGCGCTTCCTTGGTCGCGATGAAGCGCGTGCCCATGTTCATGCCGGCGGCGCCCATCGACAGCGCCGCGACCAGGCTGCGCGCGTCCGCCATACCTCCCGAGGCCACGAACGGGATTGTCAGCTCGTCCGCCGCGCGCGGCAGCAGGATCATGTTCGGGATGTCGTCCTCGCCGGGATGGCCACCGCACTCGAAGCCGTCGACGCTGACCGCGTCGCAGCCGATCTTCTCGGCTTTCAGCGAATGCCGCACCGAGGTGCATTTGTGGATCACCTTGATGCCGGCCGCCTTTAGCGCCGGCATGTATTGTTCGGGGCTGCGGCCTGCGGTCTCGACTGCCTTCACGCCACCCTCGCGGATCGCGGCGATGTATTCCGGATAGGGCGGCGCGGTGAAGCTCGGCAGGAAGGTGAGGTTGACGCCGATCGGCTTGTCGGTCATGTCGCGGCAGCGCGCGATCTCCTTGGCCAACAATTCCGGCGTCCGCTGGGTGAGCCCGGTGATGATGCCGAGGCCGCCGGCGTTCGACACCGCGGCCGCCATCTCGGCAAAGCCGACATAGTGCATGCCGCCCTGGATGATCGGATGCTGGATGCCGAACAGTTCAGTGATTGCTGTCTTCACAAGTCTCTCCCGCGTTGCCGATCAGTGGATGATTTCGAACAGGCCCGCGGCACCCATGCCGCCGCCGATGCACATGGTCACCACGCCATATTTCGCCTTGCGCCGCCGGCCCTCGATCAGCAAATGGCCGGTGAGCCGCGCGCCGGTCATGCCGTAGGGATGGCCAATCGCGATCGAGCCGCCATTGACGTTGAGCTTCTCCGGATCGATGCCGAGCTTGTCGCGGCAATAGATCACCTGCACCGCATAGGCCTCGTTGAGCTCCCAGAGATCGATGTCGTCGATCTTCAGATTATGTCGCTTCAACAGCCGCGGGATCGCGGCGACCGGGCCGACGCCCATCTCGTCCGGCTCGACGCCGGCGGCGACGAAGCCGCGGAAGATGCCGAGCGGCTTCAAGCCATTCTGGGCGGCGATCCTGTCGCTCATGATGACGCAGGCCGAGGCGCCGTCGGAGAGCTGGCTGGCATTGCCGGCGCTGATGGTCTTGCCCTCGAACACCGGCTTGATCTTGGAAAGGCCATCCGCCGTGGTGTCCGGCCGCGGGCCTTCATCCTTGGCCAGTGTCACCTGTTGGAAGCTGACCTCCTTGGTGTCCTTGTTGACCACGGCCATCTTGGTCGTGATCGGCACGATCTCGTCGTTGAAGCGGCCGCCCTGCAACGCGGCGCCGACGCGGCGCTGGCACTCCAGGCTATATTCGTCCTGCTGGTCGCGGCCGATCCCGTAACGCTCGGCGACGACCTCCGCCGTCTCCAGCATCGACATGTACATCTCGGGCTTCATCGCCATCAGCTCGTCGTCGACGGCGTGGAACCGGTTCATGTGCTCGTTCTGCACCAGGCTGATCGACTCGATACCGCCGCCGATCGCGATCTCGACGCCATCAAGCATCACCGAGCGCGCGGCGACCGCGATCGCCTGCAGGCCGGAGGCGCATTGCCGGTCGATGGTGGTGCCGGCGACCGTGACGGGAAGCCCGGCGCGGATCGCGCCCTTGCGCGCGACATTCATCACCATGGTGCCCTGCTGCATGGCGCAGCCCATCACCACGTCCTCGACCTCGCCGGGCGCAATGCCGGCGCGCTTCACCGCCTCGGCCATCACATGGCCGGCCAGGGTCGGGCCGTCGGTGTTGTTGAGCGCGCCGCGATAAGCCTTGCCGACGCCGGTGCGCGCGGTGGAAACGATGACTGCATCAGGTCTCATGCTTGTCTCTCTCTGGCTTAGGCGGCCGCGTCGACGCTCATCGCCGCCGAGTAGTTGTCCTTGATGAAGGCGCGAACCTCGTCGCGAAACGCCGCATCGTCAGGGGATAGCGCGAACTCCATCTGCCGTGCTCCCTACCACTTCTCGCCGAACGGCCGGATTTCCAATTCGAAGGTCCAGGCGCTCTTCGGCTGCTGGTAGAGCTGCCAATAGGCGCCGGCGACCGAAGCCGGCGGCATCAGGAGATCGGGATTGTCGAGTGCCTCCTTACCCCAGAGCTGCTCTCGCCGTTCTCGTACCCAGGCGGTATCGACGCCGGAATCGATGATCAGGTGCGCGACGTGAATGTTCTTCGGCCCGAGCTCACGCGCCATCGCCTGCGCCACGGCACGCAGGCCGAACTTGGCGCTGGCAAAGGCGGCATAGCCGCTGCCCCCGCGGAGCGACGCGGTGGCGCCGGTGAAGAAAATGTTGCCCGCACGACGCGGCAGCATCAGCCGCGCCGCCTCGCGACCGGCGAGGAAGCCGGAATAGCAGGCCATCTCCCAGACCTTGCGGAACACCCGCTCGGTGGTCTCCAGGATCGGGAAATTGACGTTGGCGCCGATGTTGAAGATGCAGACCTCCAGCGGAGCGCGCTTGTCGGCGTCGTTCAGGAAGGCGATGATGTCCTGCTCATTGCGCGCATCGAGCGAGCGCGCGTGGATCTCCCCGCCAGCGGTCTCGATGTCCTTGACCAGCGGCGCGAGCTTGTCGCCGTTGCGGCGGCCGGCGAAGATCGTGAAGCCCTCGGAGGCGAACTTCTTGGCGATCTCGCCGCCGATGTAATCACCGGCACCAATGACGGCCACCGTTGCGTTTTTCTTGGACAAAGCCATCTCCCTTCGTTGGATCATGCTGCCGAGCCGCGCAACACGTGCCCGTTCAACTTGACAACTCGTTTTACAAGCTTGTGACTGCAATTCTTCTGACTGACCGTTGCGGGTATCGCGTCCAACAGGATGACCTCCGCGGGACACTCGTAAGGCGCAAGCAAAGTCGCGACGTACGCCATCAGATCCGACGGTCTCGCCCTGGCTCCGCGGATGAGGTGCACGAAAGCGACGGCCTCTCCGTCCGCGGCGCGCTCCACCACCGTCGACTGCAGGACCTCGTCATGGGAGTTGAGCACGGCCCGAACTTCGGCCGGACGGACGTTGAATCCGGACCGGACGATCATCTCCTTGCTTCGCCCGACAATGTAGAGCAGGTCGCCCTCGAAACGAGCGAGATCACCGGTGTTGAACCAACCTTCGCTATCTATGAACTTCGCGGTCAACTCTGGTGCACGATAGTAGCCTCGCATGACATTCCGGCCGCGCACATGGAGCTCTCCAACCTCTCCCGCATCCGATGGAATTCCATCAAGTGTCCTTACTCGCGCTTCGACGCCCGGGAGGAGCACACCCACCGAACCGCTGGTGCGCCTCGCATCGACCCGACCGTCTGAGATGCACCCGGAACACTCGGTGGCACCGTAATCGTGCGACAGGGGCAAACCGAGCTCCGCCTCTACGCGCGATTTCAGCGCAAGATCGAGCGGCGGGTCGGCAAGGGAGATAATCCTCAGCGCACCAGGGACGAGCCGCCGCATTCCGGAAAGCGTCTTGTACTCCAGCAGGCGCTGATAGGTGGCCGGAACTCCATCGAGGATGGTAATTCCTTCTTCAGCGATCGCCCGCGAAAGCGCTGCGGGATCATAGCTGCTGACGAGACGCGCGGTGGCGCCGATCATCAGAGCCATCGTGAGTAGAGAGAGTCCCATGATGTGTGAGATGGGCAATCCGAGATAGACCTTGTCACGTGACGTCAACTTGCGGAAGATCGCAGCGGTCTTCGCACTGACCAGCAGGTTCTCGTGCGTCAGCATGACGCCCTTCGGTGCGCTTGTCGTCTCCGACGTGTAGATTAGAACCGCAACCTGCTCGGCTGAGCCCTCCTCGGTTGGCTCAACGTCCGCATCCTCATTCAATGCGCCGAACGCGATCTCATCAAACGGCCCGATCAGGCGCCGCTCGGCCCCGACGCGATCAGCGTGGAGTGCGGCCTCCCTCGAGACCGCCGCTGTGTAGAAGATGCGCCGCGATCCGCTATGATCGCGAATCTGGTCGACTTCGTGCGCCGAAAGTTTTGGATCGACGACGATCGCCCAGGCATCCAGACGGCTCATCGCCAACAGCAGGCCAGCGAGCGCAATGCAGTTTTCGCTGACGATCATCACGCGGTCGCCGCTTCGAATACCCAACAAAGTGAGAGCATCCGCGACACGACCGACGCACAGGACAAGGTTCCGGTAGCTCCATGCTCCGCGGTCGTCGATCAGCGCCACACGATCGGGGGTTCGGCCGGCCTGACTTTCCGCGACATGATGAAGCCTGCGCGGCAGATCAGCGAGGATCTGGGCGATTGCCTCCGACACGCCTTACCTCCCCGAAACGACGCCAGCCTTCAGCCGGCCTCTCAGATGCCTCGATCGATTAAACGTTCCATTTTAGAACTCGTCAAGCGCATTCGAGTGACGAGAACAGCGCTTGGGCTCAGACATTAATAGTTCGAGGCTACGTCAAATGCTATTTACAAGAACCCGGCACCGTCCTACTAATTTAGTTCTGAAATAGAACTTAAAGGGAGGAGACGAATGGCTCAGACGCGTGGTGTGGCAGTGCTCGTCGGCGCGGGAGATGCCATCGGTGCGGCAGTTGCGCGGCGATTCGCCAAAGGCGGCTACAACGTTTGCATTTGCCGCCGTGATGCCGCCAAATCACAGGACCTCGTTGACGAGCTCAAGGCTGGCGGGCACGAGATCGCGGCCTTCAGTGTCGACGCCCGCAAGGAATCCGAAGTTCAAGAGCTTTTCTCTCGTATAGAGCGGGACATCGGGCCGATCGAGGTCTGCCTCTTCAATGCCGGCTCAAACGTCAACAAGCCTCTGCTTGAAACCACCGAGAAGCTCTTCTTCAAGGCTTGGGAGCTGGCCTGTTATGCGGGATTTCTGGTCGGACGCGAAGCGGCGCGCGTGATGTTGAGCCGCGGGCGTGGAACAATTCTGTTCACTGGCGCGACCGCAAGCCTTCGGGGCGGGTATGGCTTTGCCGCCTTCGCAGCTGCGAAATTTGGCTTGCGCGCCGTTGCGCAGGCCATGGCACGCGAACTTGGCCCCAAGAATATCCACGTCGCCCATCTGATCATTGACGCCGCGGTCGATAGCGACGCAATCAGGGCGCGTCTGAAGGCCGGAAGTGGTATTGAGGCAAGGGATATCGCGCCAGATAGCCTTACAAAGACGAACTCGATTGCTGAAGCCTATTGGTTTGTCCACCAGCAAGCGAAAGACGGCTGGACTCATGAGCTGGACCTGCGTCCTTCAGTGGAGAAGTGGTGAGATGGCGAGCGCCCCTGACCTGACTTTGTGGGGAGTTGGAACCAGCCGCACCGTCCGCGCACACTGGGCGATGTTCGAATTGGATCTCCCTTACAAAACAATGCCGATCGGCCCGCGCACCGGGGAAACCAAGACTGCCGAATACACCAAACTAAATCCTCGCCAGAAGGTACCGCTTCTGCGGGACGGCGATTTTTGCATTGGAGAAAGCGCCGCGATCGTAGCCTATTTATCCCGCACTTATTCCAAACCCGATCGCGCCCTCATCCCCGACCGCCAGCGCGACTATGCGGCCTGGCTTGAATGGTGCTTCTTCATCGTCACCGAGCTGGACTCCACCAGCTTGTACGTGATGCGCCGTCATAGCGCGGATGCGCTTGGCCCTATATACGGCATTGCCCCCGATGTCGTCGCAAAGGCGGGCGAATACTTCCGGGAGCAGCTACGGCACGTCGAGGCAGCGCTTCGCGACGGGCGGACCTACCTGATGGGAGACCAATTCACCAGCGCCGACATCCTGCTGACGACCTGTCTTGACTGGGCGATCGCATACGGCGTCGGAATTTGCGATAACGCACACCCATATCGCGACCGCATCCACGAGCGCGCCGCGTATCAGCTGGGCAACAAGGCAAATGAACCCCTTGCTCCGATCACGCCTGTGATACCCCAGTCCGCCTAACCTGCCAGGCGGACCGCACTCTCCTCGACCATGCTCTTGATCGCCTGCTCGTCGTAACCTAGCTCGAGCAAGATTTCCCTGGAGTGCTCACCAATCCGGGGCGCGGGACCGGCGATCTTCGCCTCGTTCAACGTGAAGCGGGCTGCCGGCTTCGGTTGCCGCACCTTACCGACGCTGGGCTGATCGAACTCGGTGATGATCCCGCGCGCAACGACCTGCTCGTTCGCGATGATTTCGGAACGACGCAGGATGGGAGCGCAAGGGACATCGGCCGCATCCAGCCGTTCAAGCCATTCGGCAGTACTGTGTTGACCAATATACTCTTGCATCTTGTTGATCCGAGCCGTCGCATTTACGCTTCGTCCGGTCGGTGTAGCGAAGCGGGGATCGCTCGCGAGCTCCGGATCGCCACTCGCGCGACAGAAGCCCTGCCACTCCGAATCCGAGATCGTTCCACACGTAATGTAGCCGTCGCTGGTCTTGAAGACGAGGTCCGGACGGTCGTTTGGATCGCCGGCCTGCGCCTCGGCGCCAACCACCGTGTATTGCATCATGCCTTCCGGCCACAGATAGGAAATCATCGTGTCGAGCATCGCGACCTGAATGTGGTCGCCCTGTCCGGTCTTTTCGCGGGCATAGAGGGCGGCAGCCACAGCCTGCGCTGTCATCACCGCCGTCGTCTTGTCGCAAACGATAGTGCGGATCATCTGCGGCCGATTTGTAACCGGCTGAGATTGGATGTCAGCAAATCCCGACAAACCTTGAATGATAGGATCGTAGACCCGCTTCTTGACATAAGGCCCCGTCTCACCGACGCCACTGATAGACACATAGATTAGCCTCGGATGACGCAGGCGCAGCTCGTCCACCCCCAGGCCAAGCCTCTCCATCGTTCCGGGACGAAAGTTCTGCACTAGGACGTCCGCCTTCGCGACGAGCTTGGCCAGCACCTCTCGCCCGGCCGAGCTCTTCACGTCGATCGAAAGAGAGCGCTTGCCGCGGTTCGACGAGATGAACAGTGCTGAAAATTCGCCTTTCTTATCGATTGTCGCCCGGCTGCGTCGCGTGATGTCACCGGAGATCGGTTCAATCTTAAGGACATCAGCTCCCTGATCTGCCAAGAACATCGTCGCAAACGGTCCGGACACGACACCGGTCAAATCAAGCACACGCACGCCATTCAGTGGACCCGGCATAACACTCTCCCTGCTCTCTATATTCTTGGTCCAACACGTGACCGAGTTTTCCTTAAGGCTAACCGGCTCCGGCCACTGTTGCCTGCTGTCTTACGATTTCATCCTCGACATCGCGCAGCTGGTCCTTGCCGAAGAACATTTCGCTTCCCACAAAGAAGGTAGGCGACCCAAATGCGCCTCTGGCGACTGCGTCATTGGTGAGTTCAATCAGGCGCTTCTTGACATCATCCTGCTGCGCGCGGGCGATCAAGCGATCGATGTCGATGCCAGAGGATTTAAACGCCGCACGGAACACCTCCACGTCGTCCATTTTCTTCGGAACTTCCCACATGTGATGATAAGCCGCGCGGAAGTAAGGATCGAACATATTCTCAAATTGGGCCGCGACTGCACCACGCATCAACATCAGTGTGTTGACCGGGAAGAACGGATTCTGGTCGAACTTCGTGATGCTGTGCCGGCGAATGAACCGCTGCGTCTCGAGCGCCTGATACTCCGGCTTGTTCTTGATGCCACGAAGCGAGTCGCTCGGGGACATGTTGCCGGTAGCCTTATAAATTCCACCCAGGAGAACAGGTACGTACTCGAACTTGGCCCCCGTGCGCTTCTCGATGCCCGGAATCAGACATTCCGCCAGGTAGGCGTTTGGGCTACCGAAGTCGAACTGAAATTCCACCCTAATCGGATTTGTCACCAACCTCTCCTCGATAGCGCATGGCAAAGGCGGACACGAGCCATAGGCGTCACTAACCGGTCTCTTGACTATAGTTCCAAAATTGAACTGTCAATTCGGAACTGGCCAGCGGGCTAGCGAATTTTCGACCTCTTTTACTGGCAAGGTGGTTGTGTCAGCGTTAGTGCCTATTTAGAATGGCGTCACAACGCCCTCGATGCGGACCTGCGGCGATTTGGAGACTGGAATGAAATGGGACGCCCTTGAAGAGGAGCCCTGTTCGGTTGCCCGGACGATTGGCGTTATCGGCGATCGCTGGACGCTGCTGATATTGCGCGAGTGCTTTCTAAGAACGCGACGCTTTGAAGGGTTTCAATCTGCGCTCGGCATTACCCGGCATTTGCTCGCTGAGCGTCTGAAGAAGCTTGTCCGCACCGGAATTCTGCGACGCATCCCCTACCAGGAATCGCCGAAGCGCCATGAATATATCCTGACCCAGAAAGGACTCGACCTTTATCCGATCATGATGGCGATCGTCCATTGGGGCGACACCCATATGGTCGATGAGCGTGGCCGTCCGTTGCTGCATGAACACCGCAAGTGCGGGAAACTGTTCAACCCCGTGATGGTATGCTCCGAATGCGGCGAGCCGCTCGACGCCAAGGAAGTTGTTACCCGTCCCGGCCCAGGAGCGGATCCTTCGCGTCAGCGGCACGCGGCAACCCATGCCGAGAAATCCGCGGCAAAAACGAAGGTCGCCTGAACTAATCGCAACGGACATAACCCTTCCCTGACTCGCCCCCCCGACAAGCCGGCGTATCAGCCGGCTGACTCGCTGAAGCCAGGCCGTTCTATGGTCCTGTCGACCGAAGATTGTGTCAGCTCGTCACTCGTAATTCGTTGCCCCAACAGCTGCGCAAGCAACTGGGTGAATTCGGCAACCTCGGCCTCCGACAACTTGCCTGCGGTATCCGCTTCGATAGTGGCCAGGGACGACTCCGCCATGCGCTCTTGCAGGGATCGGCCGCGCTGAGTGATCGCTAGCCAAGTCGGCTTGCCTCGTGCTTGGCCGCGACGGCACACGACATGCTCCCCTTCAACCAGACACTCGATCAATCGCCATAGTTTGTATTGAGGAATGGACAGTCGGCGCTGAATTTCCGTCGACGTCAATTCTCCGCCTGGTGTGGTTGCGAGGGCAAGCAGTACATCATGCCAGATCAGCGCAGGAAGCGCTGACCGCCTCAGACGCCGCTCGACAAGCTGAGTCCAGCGACGCCGGCTCTTGGCTAACCGATGCCATACCTCCATCGATGTGATTGTACCGATCTTAGAAGCTCGGACGAAGTGCCCCTTTGGCCGTTCAGGCTCTTCCTCCAACGCTTCATTCAGCCGATTCTCGCCAGTCATGCTGATTACGAAACGAACCTGTCACGCGATCGGCGGCTTTCATACGTCTTCAGATGCGAATACGCCACAGACAGTAGCGTGGGCGAGCTTCCGGTATCGCGTGCTTTCTTCAACAAATCTCCGACGATATGATCCGCTTCAATTGGCTGCCCGGCCTCGATATCGCGCAGCATAGACGCAGTGAAGGGTGAATTGGGAGCAGTCAAAATGGACAAGTACCGATCCACGGCCGGCTTGCTCGGCGCAAAGCCGCACGAAGTCGCGATCGCGACACATTCGTCAAAGAGGGCAACGGTGAGATCGACGGAGTTGGCCGCCACAATGTCACCAACAGAGCCGCGCATGAGACTTGTCGCGCCAGCCGCCGCGGCAATGAAGATCCATTTCTCCCACATCTCTTGAACGATGTTATCAACGTAAGAGACGTCAAACTTCGCGCCGGTGAGAGCCTCCTTCACTGCCTCCGTTCGCACGGATTTCCCACCTTCCTGTTCGCCGAAGGAAATCGTGTGAAATGGCTGCAAGTGCTGTATCTTCCCTTGGTCATTCATGGTTGCCGAGATGGCGCACCATCCGCCCAGTATCTTGGATCTTTCAAAGCGCGCATTCAGCGCATCCATGTGCGACATGCCGTTGAGCACGGGTAGGATCAGCGTGCGATCGTGTACGGCGGGCGCCATTGCATCCATGGCGTCTTGAAGATCATAGGCTTTGCAGCTTAGCAGTATCAGGTCATACGGCTGATTGAGCCGATCTGCCGTGATCGTAGGCGGGTCCGGGATCGTGATGCCGCCGACCACGCTCTCAACCAGCAAGCCGGCTTGAAGCTTTATGGCGCGTGGTGGACGAACGAGAAACGCCACATCCCGCCCAGCCTCGAGCAATCGCGCCCCAAAATAGCCACCAAGCGCGCCTGCCCCGATTACGAGTATTCTCATGCGTGCACTTCCAATGTTCAATTGACCCCTTCGTAGAAGGACCACGACGAGGACCTTGCGGATCCTCGACCCAAGGTCCTCAGCCGACGGCCGATGATCGAGTTCTCGCTTCAGGTCTTCTCTGTCCAGGTCACGATGTATAATGCGTAGCGTAGCGCCTTCGCAGTTCCGTTTTCTGAATCTTCCCCGTGGCACCGTAGCTCAGAGACTCGGTGAACACGACGTCATCAGGTATCCACCATTTGGCTATTCTGCCTTCGAGAAATCCCGCCAATGTGTTCCAGGAAAGATCGGCGCCCGGCTTCGGCACAACGACAAGCAGAGGCCGCTCCTCCCATTTCGGATGGGGAATGCCGATAACAGCCGCCTCGGAGACTCCGGGACAACCGGCAACAATGTTCTCGATGTCGATCGAGCTGATCCATTCGCCTCCAGACTTAATGACGTCCTTGGCGCGATCGGTCAGCCGGATATTGTTGTCGCCGCTCATAACTGCAAGATCGCCAGTGTCGAACCACCCGTCCTGGAGTATAGTCTTGTCATCTCTGAAATAGCCGGAAATGACCCAGGGTCCGCGAACCATGAAGCGGCCGCCCGAGTTCCCATCCCTTTCCTTTTCACGCCCGTCCTCATCGGCGATCTTCACGTCGATCCCATAGATTGGGTAGCCTTGCGATGCCTTGCGTTCGCGTTGGCGATCAGCGTCAAGAGTTGCCACGAACCGTGAGGGCTGCGAAGTCGTACCGCTCGGGCTGGTTTCGGTCATACCCCAGATGTGATGGACCGAAACGCCCATCCGTTCGAAGCCCTCGATCAGGCTCGGCGCCGGCGCAGACCCCGCGACAACGATCCTCTTCAGCGCAGGCGGTTGCGTTCCCGTCGCTTCATAGTGACGTAGCAAATTCGCATAGTGTGTCGGCACACCAGCTGTAACCGTGACTTCCTCACGATCGATCAATTCGGCAATGGAGCTGCCGTCCATCTTGGGGCCCGGCAACACCAGCTTGGCGCCGACCATAGGGGCCGCATGCGTGAACCCCCACGCTCCATTCGCATGAAACATTGGGGTCATCGGCAGAATGGTATCGCGCGCGGTAAAGCCCATCGAATACGCGCCGGTAATGGACAGGCAATGTAGGATGTCAGAACGGTGCGAGTATAACACCCCCTTCGGATTGCCCGTCGTTCCCGATGTATAGAACAGCGATGAGGCGGACAATTCATCGAACACCGGCCACTCAAGCTCCTCCTGGCCAGCGTCGATGAAATCCTCATAACAAAGCAGGGACGGCAGCGTCGACGTCTTCGGCATGTCCGCGCGTGCGACCATCAACACGACAGCATCGAGGGTCGGCAGCCCCGGCGCAATCGTCTCGACCAATGGCAGGAAGCTGGCATCCAGGAACAAGACCTTATCCGCCGCATGATTGACAATGTAGGAGATCTGCGCCGGAGCAAGCCGCGGATTGATTGCATGCCACACTGAACCAAGGCCGGTGACACCGTGCTCCAGCTCGAAATGACGAAACGTGTTCCACGCCAGAGTGGCTACGCGGTCGCCCGGGCAAACGCCATGGCGCCGTAGCGCGTCAGCGAGCTTCCTTGTCCGCCGCGCCGCTTCACCGTAGCCGTAACGGTGGATGGGTCCCTCCACCGTTCGCGAAACGATCTCCGTATCCGCGTGATACCGATCAGCAAATTTCAGTAGTGAGGAAATGAGAAGCGGCTGATTCTGCATCAAACCTTTCACGATATCCCTCCTTCGGCTTGCTCGTGGAGCTCAACTAATCAGAAGACGCATCCAATGGTTCGCTGAACAGATCCCACTCCGTTCCAGTCCAACGCTGCAGACGCAACTGGGTATAGTTCATGTTGACCGCTTCGGAGGTGTTGATCTTGATACCGGGCAAAATAGTCGGCAGCTCTACGTCCCGGAAATGCTTCGCCTGCTTGATGATGTTTTCTCGGGACAGGTCATCTCCGCACTGCCGGATAAGCTTCTCGAGCAGCATGCCCTGCGTGTAACCAAACAGGTAGTTGTTCTCGGTGATGTCAACACCAGGCATGTATTTTTCGATGAACGCGAGATAGTTCTTCATGCCCTCGTCAGTCGCCCATCGCGCATCTACGGGGTCCTTGGTGACTGTCCCGACGACAACGCCGGTCGAGACGTCAAGGCCAGCCGGCTTCAGCGAAGCACCGACCGAACTCGAAGGATAGTTCAGAACTATTAGCGGCTTCCAATTGATCTCATGAGCTTTCCGTATCGCCTGGGCGGCAAATTTCGGCGTCCCGGCAACCAGAAGAGCGCCAGCGCCTGAGCTCTTGAGGCTGACAATCTGCGAGTCCACGGTCGGTTCGGAAATCTCGTAGGAGACCGCAATGACTTTCTTGTCGAAATCGCTTCCCATGAACTGCCTGAAGGCATTCACGTAATCTTTTCCGAGATCGTCATTCTGGAAGAGAATCGCGTATTTTGCATCGGGAAGCGCTTTGGTCAGATACTTCGCGTAGATCTTGCCTTCGGTTTCGAAGCTCACGAGACTTGTGGTCGTCAGCGGAAAGTTTGCGACTTCCGTAAACTTGCTCGAGCCCGAAACAATACCGATAGCCGGCACCCCCTTGCTCTTGAGGTACTTGGCGGTCGCCGTATTCCCCGGCGTCCCAAGCTGGCTGAACATGAATGCTACTTCGTCGCTCTCGACAAGCTTGCGCGCGTGCTCGACCGCCTTTGGCGGGCTGTAGGCATCGTCATACGCGATGTAATTGATCTTCCGCCCGCTGATTCCGCCGCGATCATTGACTGATTGCACGTAGGCCAGGATACCCCGTCCGACCAGGCCGATCGCCGACGCGGGCCCGCTGAACGGGAATATGCCACCAACCCTGATTTCCTTCGCTGTTACGCCCGGGGTTTCGGCAGCAAGCGACGATGTCACCAACGCAACAGTGAGCGCACATGCAGCAGCAAATGTCCTGAGCATCGAGTTTCCTCCGCCTTGTGATCTGGTGGCACCGCCCCTGGCGTTGGCATGAAACCTACAGTTCTATTTTTGAACTTGTCAAGTTATCCATAGCCCGTAAAGTCTTACTTTTGGTTGGCCAAAATCGTCACTTTCCCTATGTTCACGCTCATTTCTAAACTCAGTGACGACCTTTCCTGCAGGAATCGTGGCCCGTAAATTTACATTCTTTTTTTGAACTTACCGGCGCGAATGCCATCTTTGCAGGCACTAACGTGAGCCAAACTCGGCCTTCCCATCGTGTTTCAGGACAGTCACGATGGCTGCAGCCAACAGAGGCAGCACGGACAAGAACAGCAATCCTGCGACTGCACTCCCGGTCCCTTCCTTGATCCAACCAATCAGGTAAGGTCCGCCAAATCCGGCCAGGCTTCCGATGGAATTGATGAGCGCAAGCCCTCCTGCGGCAGCCGCTCCGGTCAGCAGCGCTGAGGGGAGCGTCCAGAAAAGGCCAAACGCTGCAAATCCCGCCATCGACGCGACGATGAGAGCAAACATCGTGACGACAAGGCTGCCGCCATAGGCCGATACGGCCAAACCTCCCGCTGAAACGAGAAGTGCCAGGACGATGTGCCAAATCCGTTCACGCTTGCGGTCAGACCTCGCTCCCCAGAAGATCATCGCAAGTCCACCGAAGGCGAACGGCAACGCGGTCACAAAGCCGGTCTGCAGGTTGGAAAGGCCAAAGCCCTTGACGATCTGCGGTAGCCAGAACTGGACACCATAAAGCCCGGCCAGGAGGCCGAAATAAACCAACCCCAATGCGATGACTCGGGGCGAGCGAAGCGCCTGACCCAAAGAGTATTTGTGAGTGGTTTCGACCGACGCACGCTCATTTGCCAGCCGCCCCTCGAGCCAAGCCTTTTGCTGCGGCGAGAGCCATCCTGCGTCTGCCGGTCGATCGTCGAGATAGAGCAATGACACGATCCCGATGGCAACGGAGGGGATACCTTCCGTGATGAAGAGCCATTGCCAGCCCTTGAGGCCCAGGAAGCCATTCAGTTCGAGCAGCAAGCCGCAGAGTGGACCGCCGATGGCCGCCGAGAGCGGCGCACCAAGGATGAAGGACGACATCACCCTTGCCCGATATTCAGCCGGGAACCAGTAAGTGAGGTAGAGAATAATTCCAGGAAAAAAGCCCGCTTCCGCGAGTCCGAGCAGAAACCGGGTCACGTAGAAGCTCGTTGGCCCGGTCACAAATGCCATGCCGGCGGAGATGATACCCCACAGGATCATGATACGCGCAATCCAGCGCCTCGCTCCGAACCGATGGAGCGCCAGATTGCTCGGAATCTCCAGAATGAAGTAGCCGAAAAAGAAGATGCCCGCACCCCAGGCGTATACAAGCGGCGAGAACGAGAGATCGGCATTCATCGTCAGCGCCGCAAAGCTGACATTCACCCGGTCAAGCACACAGAAGAAGTACGCGATGACCAGAATAGGGATCAGTCGATACGAAATCTTCGCGATCGTCGCCTGCTCGGTATCCGCAGCTCCTGAAGACAGGCGCGCGTAGTCGTTAATTGCCCCGCTCACGTTACCCCCCAATTTCGCTTAGATTTATGTTTTGTGCATCAAACGGAACGACGGGTTCTGCCCGTCAGTCCCGGAAGTTATGACCGGCCTCGTCTAGTTGCCGGACGAGCGCGGCGTAGGTGTCCTCACCAAATCCGCTTGCCTTGTCGAACCCTTTTGCAACCGCCGACTGGGCTTGTCGAGCGGTCTTGGCCAATACGCTTTCCGCCAAAGGACGCAGCTCCGTCCCCATCCTCATCGTGTTGACCTGCACTTCGCAGGCGCGTTGCAACTGATACATACGAAAGAAGGCGGCTGCGGCGGTCTCTCCGCATGTGAGAAGACCGTGGTGACGCAGTATCATGTAGTTCTTGTCTCCGAGCGAGCTTACCAGCCGCTCGCGCTCACCAAGATCGATCGAGATGCCTTCGAAATCGTGATAGGCGACCTGGCCGTGAAGCTGTGCGCCGTAGAAATTATGCGGGGATAGTCCATCTTGCGAGCAAGCCACCGTCACACCTTCGGTCGTATGCGTATGCACGATGAAATGAGCATCCTCGCGTGCCATGTGGATCGCCGAATGGATGGTGAAACCAGGCGCGTTGACGCGAGCGTTGCTACCGTCAGCGACCCGACCGTCGACGTCAATTTTGACGAGGTTCGACGCCGTGATCTCGCTGTACATCAGGCCGAACTGGTTGATGAGAAAACGCCGTTCCGGCCCTTCGACACGCGCTGTGATGTGATTGTAGATGAGTTCCGTCCAGCCGAACATGTGGCAGATGCGATAGAACGCTGCGAGGTCCACGCGCGCCTTGTGTTCGGCTGGCAATTGGTCGAACGCGACGGAGGCTCTCGTAAGTTGGGTGGCATGGTTGGTCATGATCCGCTCCCTTGCGTCTTCGTCAGTCCAGAAAATCTGGCTGCTCTTTCAGGACCCGTGCATACAAGGACTGAAATTGGAACCAGCCACTGAACGGCGTGCCGACGATCCCGAAGGCCTGCTCCGCCGCCTGTTCCGAGATCATCTTGAGCGGCTGCCCAGTCCGTGCCGCGGCGGCTTCTGCGAGGAGCTGAACCTGACAGGATCGCTCCATGGTGATGAACCACCACGCTGCTTCATCCACGGTCGCGCCAACGGTCAGCAAACCATGATTCTGCAGGATCGCCGCCTTTCGAGACCCAAGCGATTCCGCGATCCGCTGCCCTTCATCGAGTTCGAGCGCGACGCCGCCGTAGTCATCGTAAAGCGCATGATCATTGTAGAAGGCGCAAACATCCTGCGAGATCGGATCAAGCGTGCGGCCCAACGCCGCAAACGCGCGTCCGTAGGTGGAATGCGCATGCGCGGCGCCGACCGAGTCCGGCCGAGCAGCATGAACCCGCGAGTGGATCGCAAAGGCGGCGGCGTTCACCGGGCGTCCCCCTTCCACGACCTTTCCGGTGTGGTCGACTCTGATGAGATCGGACACCTTGATGAGGCTGAAATGCAATCCGAAGGGATTGACCCAGAAAGTATCCGTAAACTCTGGATCGCGCGCCGTGATGTGCCCGACGACACCCTCGTCGAAGCCGAACTTCGAGAACAAGCGAAATGCGCCCGCCAACCGCTGCTTGCGATGGATACGCTCCTCGCTCACGGATGCGAAGACCGGTGGCTGCGGCAGCCCCGTGTACATTTTCTTTGCATCGGCAGTGACGGCCTCGTTCCTCTGAATCACGTTCATCTTTTGCTCCCTTGAGTGCTGGTGGTGATTTACCTGAAAGGATTTTCGCGCGCGCTCGCTCGGTTAGCGTTGGCGCCTGCCGGATAGAACACTCACGATCGTTTCACGACGATGATTTTGCGACCGCAGACGGCCTGCGGCATCAACTTGGTGCCATCCTCCCTTCATGCAACTGCATGGTCTGCCTGATATCTTGCGATCGGCTGCGTTGCTTGTTTCGATCTTTGATGCGAGCATGAAGAGGCGTCCAAGACGCGGCAATTGAATTCCATTGAGGCCAGCTGAACAGAATTCACATGCAACGCCTTCGATCATCGCTGCCACCACTTTCCACGCTTCGCGCCTTTGAAGCCGCTGTCCGGCTCGGCACCTTCAAGGCTGCCGCAGAGGATTTGCGCCTCACACAATCGGCGATCAGTCACCAGATTCACGCGCTGGAAACGCACTTTCGGCGCAAGCTGTTTCTTCGCGTCGGAAACAAGCTGCTATTGACGAAAGACGGCGAGGCGTACGGCGCCTCCATACAGAAAGCATTTTCGGAAATGAGCCGTGCCGGGGAAGGACTGCTTGGCAAGAGCGGGAGCGACATTGTGCGTGTGAGCGCATCGCCCAGTTTCGCTGCCTTTGCGGCTCTGCCGCACATTGAGAAGCTGAAGAGCATGAACGGCTCTCTTGATGTACGGCTAGAAGCTCGAAATACAAACGTCGATTTCGGTGCCGAGAGCATCGATGCCGCAATCCAAGTAGGTCCTCCCTCAGATCGCCAATTGAGCGGCCACCGCATATTCCGCTCTAGGCTCGCTCCATTGGCTCACCCCGAGCTCTGTGATCGGCACGGGCCGATCAAAACGGAACACGATATCGCTAGATTGCCGTTAATCGAGCTCAACAATATTCCCGGGCTCTGGACACACTGGTTTAGACGGGTCGATCCTTCAATCGGCGTACCTGACCTTGTTCTGTCCAGCGATAGCCTACTCGCGGCACTTCAAATGGCGGAGTCCGGCGTGGGTGCCGTACTGGCGCCGCTGCCGCTGGTTGCGCCCCTTGTGTCTTCCAAGCGCCTGAAAATGCTCGTCAAACCGCGGACGTTGCCGGAAGCACCCGATTTTCACCTTGTCTATCGAGCTGAGGACGCGACGACGGCTCGCATCAAATCGATCAAGCGGTGGATTGAGGAGGTCGCTGCGACGCTCGAGCGTCAGTCCGTTTCGTGCGATCGAGCTTGAAACCTTGGCGGGCGGCATGACGGCTTGCGGCTCGATCGCGACGTTTGCCGTTTGCGGAAGGCCGTGGGCTTGACGCCTCGGGCAACCTTTCTGCATGATGGTCGTCATGTCACCAGTTGCGGAATGGCGGCGATGCGATCAATTGACACCGGAACGGACGAACTGCTGTGCGGAATCGATGATCGAGTGGCGGTCATCACCCTAAATCGTCCAGCCGCCCGGAACTCGTTATCCGATCAGCTGACGCCGGCTCTGCGCCGCATGATCAAGGAGTGCGGTGATGACGACACCGTCGGATCCATCCTGATCACCGGTGCCGGCACCGCATTTTGTTCCGGTGGTGACGTGAAGGGCATGGGCAACAGCGCGCCAAAAGCGGATGTCTCCTTCGAAGATCGCGTCGCTAATCTTCGAGTTCGGCAGCGCACACTGACTGGCGCGCTCATCGCCGTACGCAAGCCGACGATTGCGGCTCTCCCCGGACCCGCGGCCGGCGCAGGTATGGCTATTGCTCTCGCTTGCGATATCCGGATCGCGGCAGGGTCGGCCATCATGTCGACAGGGTATGCCCGCATCGGGCTCACGGGAGACTATGGTATTGCCTGGCTCCTGACCCGCCTTGTGGGGCCGGCACGTGCGCGCGAACTGATGTTCTTGTCGGAACGGCTCGACGCAAAACGATGCGAGACCCTCGGTCTCTTCAACATGGTGGTGGCAGACGGTGAACTTCGCAAGGCAGCTCATGAGCTTGCTCGACAGCTCGCTCATGGTCCAACATCCGCCTTTGGCCGGATGAAGGATAATCTCGACTACGCTATGAACTCGGACTTCCTGAGCTCAATGGACCACGAAGCGGAGAACATGGTACTGGCGGCGCGGACGAATGATCACAGAGAAGCTGTTCGCGCGTTTGTAGAGAAGCGCAAGCCTACATTCTCCGGCACCTGACGCAGGTCAGCCTAACTTCCAAAAACTCTTAAGGCCGATAGCTAAAGCGAGGTGGCCCCAGCTCCGCAGCGAGCTTTGACGACGCAATCCCGAGCCATTCAATCAGACGGGCACGTGTCTCGCGTGGATGGATGATGTCGTGCACGGAAAACGCTTCCGCCTGCCGAAACGGAGATTGCAGGGAGGCGAATTGATCCTCCAGTTCAGCCCGCTTAGCCGCGGCGTCGGGCGCCGACTCGATCTCGCGTTTGAATGCAATCGCTACACCGCCCTCAACGGGTAGGGCGCCGCTTTCTGCCGATGGCCAGGACAACTGATATGTTCCGGATGGCCGGTGCGCATAAGCCCCAAGGCCCATCGCTTTGCGGATCACTACCGACGCCCAAGGGACGGTAGACAGAGCGACGGCCGCAAGCGCTGCGGCGCCATACCGAATCGTTGCTGCGGCTTCCGCCTCGGGGCCAATCATGAAGCCAGGCTCGTCGACGAGTGTAACGACCGGCAGATGAAAAAGCTGGCACAGGTCGACGAAACGCCGAAGCTTCTGTGCGCCTGCTGCCGTCAGCGACCCCGCGTTTTGACGCGCGTCGTTAGCAAAAACGCCGACGGACTGGCCCGCCAACCGAGCAAATCCGGTGACCTGCCCGGGGCCGAAACGGCGGCCCATTTCAAAGAACGACAGATGATCGAATATCCCCTCGATGATTTTTCGTACATCGTAGGTGCGACGGCGGTTAGCAGGGACGATGCTCTCGAGACCTTCGCTCGCTTTTGCGGATGGCTCCTGCGACGGCAGCTTCGGCGCCAACTCCCAGACATTTTGGGGCAAGTATGAGAGAAATCTACGAATGGTATCGAAGGCGGCCTGCTCGTCCTCGACGATATCGTCGACGAGTCCGCTGCGTGCGTGGACATCCGGCCCACCGAGTTCTTCCTTGGTGAGTTTGATTCCAAGTGCGCGCTCCACCAACGCCGGACCGCCGGACATGATCTGCGATGAACGTGTCATCAGAGTATAGTGCGAGCCAGCAAGTCGGCCAGCCGGGAGACCGGCGACGGCGCCGACTGCGGCACTGACGACCGGCACCGTGCCGAGACAGCGGGCGATCGATTCAAATCGGTTCGCAGCGTAAACAGGCTCTGGAAGCGTGCGCGCGTTCTTTCCCCCGCTGCCTGTGATGCTGGCACCGGAGCCTTCATGCAGCCTCACCAACGGCAGCCGATAGTGCAGGGCCAGCTCCTCAGTGTAGATGCTCTTGCGTAGGCCGGCCGGATTTGGCGATCCTGCCCCCATCGTAAAGTCTTCACCGCCAACGACGCAGTGACGATTGTTGATGCGCCCGACGCCGAGCACAAAGTTCGCCGGTGTGAAAACGAGCTTGCCCTTCTCGTCGACTTCGCCGGCTCCTGCGATCGGGCCAACTTCGCTAAAGGAGCCGGGGTCGACAACACCGAGGACGCGCTCCCGAATTGTGAGCTTGCCCCTGTCATGCTGCCTGCGAACCGCTTCCTCTCCACCCTGCAGCTTGGCAAGGCGGCGCCGTTCATCGATTTCTGCCGCCCTCTCCTGCCATGGCACATCACGCGTCATGGGAGCCTTCCTCCGAGGCAATTTCGATTGAAAGGACCGGATCGCCCTCGGAAACCATCACATCCGGCTGGCAGAACGCGCCGACAACGACCCCACTGACAGGGCTGGTCAACGGGATTTCCATCTTCATGGCTTCGACCACCGCGACTTCCTGCCCGGCCTCGACCTTGTCGCCAACACCAACGCCCATGCTGACAATTCGGCCTGAGAGTTCAGCGACAATTCTAGTCTCTACCATAAGCGTCGACCTTAGTCAGTTTCGAAATAGAACTAACAGCTTGGGTCACTGCTGTCAAAGCCGAACCCGAAGTGCTCTATTGCCAATGCGTATCGATGCCGCGAGCTTCTTCAACAGCATGCGAGCAGGCTCGAGACGGCGGTAGTGGCGCCGCGTGTCCGCTGTCCTGTCGCCCCATGCCTCATGCGTCCGCTCCGTTCTGGAACAGCGAGGTAAGCCGTTGCCTCGCTTTCCTGTCGAGAGTTATATTTGCCGGCAAATCAACTGTCCGAACCAGAGATGCGCTCAAAACGCTCTATTCCCCGAACGAATGACTATCACCATGGCGATTTGCGCAACGCTCTCATTGCCGCGGGCCGGCGAGCGCTCCAGGATGTCAGCCCTCAAGACCTTAGCCTGCGGTATCTCGCAAGGGTCGTTGGCGTCTCAGAGGCTGCACCGTCGCGCCATTTTGCCGGAATAGACGCCCTCCTTGCTGCGATTGCAGCTGGCGGTTTCAGGGAACTGGCGGCGCTGCGCGTCGGCATCCAAGGCTCAGGCGACGATGTGATGTCGAAGGCGTATCGGATGATGCGCGTCTATGTCGAATTCGCCAGGCGCCACAAAGGACTGTTCGGACTTATGATCGGTCCACGGATCGTGTCGCGCACCGCTCATCCGGAGCTCTCCGCGGAGGCGAGCAAATCGTTCCAGCTATTCGCGGAGGCAATCGAAGTGCTAGCGATTGAAAATGGCTGGAAGCCAGATCAACTTAACCTGATAGCCCATGCCGCGTGGAGCATGGAGCATGGTCTCGCAACGCTGACCATCTCGGACCGCGTTCCACGCGCCGATAGGCCGATATCGGTCGAGCCGATGATAGACTTCGCGATCGCGGCATTCCTTGGTGCTGTTACGGCTGGCCCCACTCACCTCAACGCGGTGCTAACCCAACTACCCAAACCGGTCGAACGGACGAAACTTGAGACGAAGCCCGAGCTCGCTTTGCGCTCCCAAGACGAGCGAATGATTTCTTCGACCAAGGCCTCTCCGAAAGGGCACCGGTCCTGATTGGCATGCGGCTAAGGTGACGACCGAACCTAACCGTTGCGCGAAGTTCGCGACGCCGGCGACTGACATGGTGCAGTTCGACGTCGCAAACCGTCACTGGGCTTTGACCCGATCAGACCGAAGTGCTTTGAGACGCCAAAGGCAAAGCTCGGATACGGTACGGATATTTACTCGATTTGGGCCTCCGTCGGCCGTCTCATCCACCTCTCTTGCTAGCCGTGGTCACTGCCTTTGACCACCGGCCACGAGCATGTTCGCCGCGACGCATTGATCGATCTGCTCTCGCGTAAATCCTAGCTGACTGAGAATGTCCGCGTTGTGCTCGCCCTGGAAAGCAGGCGGTGACGTTTCGTCCGGGACGCTCTCGGAGAAATGCCAGGGATGTCCTGGCAAGCGGTACACTCCGCCCGCCCGATCCGGGACCTCGCGGATCGCTCCCCAGTACTGGGCCCATTCGGTTTCAGAGAGCTCCTTCAGGGAGCGAACGACACCGACCGCGATCTTGGCCTCGTCGAGCTGTGCATCCAGAGACTCGAGATCCGGAAATCCATTGATCCAAGACTGGATGATGGCGTGTAGAGCGTCATAATTTGCCCGGCGTCGCTCAGCCGTACAAAAGCGTTCGTCTTGCGCCAGATCGGGGCGACGCATGGCGCGTAGATAGTTCGGGAATGTCATGCTCCCGACGATGCTTTGAGCCGCAACAAAACGTTGACCGGTGGGTCCGACAAACTGCGGCCCGTCGGTGGCTCCCAGAACAGCTGGCTCTGCCCCCGTGTCGGCCTCGACGAGGTCGACATGCGCCCGCTCATTTACCGCCAACAGCACCGCCGCCATGGCAATATCGATGGACTGTCCCCGGCCTGTCCGCTCCCGATGCTGCAGCGCCGCCAGAACGGCGATCACACCCTGCATCCCGGCATACACGTCAGCGTGGGACAATGGATCGGCAAGCGTGCGCCCAAGATCGCCTCCGAAGTGCCGCTGGGTATTTTGCGTAAAGCCGGACTCGGCTTGGACCGTTGGCGCGTAGGCCATACGAGACTTCCAGGGTCCACCTTGCCCATAGCCGGTGATCGAGACATAGATGAGCCGCTGATTGGTTTTTGACAGCTCGTTGTAGTCGAGTCCAAAGAATCGCAGCGTTTCAGCGCGAAAGTTCTCGACCACAATGTCGGCTTCGTCGCACAGCTTTCGGACGATATCGACCGCCCCGGGCACGTTGAGATCGATGCTGAGATTGCGTTTGCCGATGTTCTGTTGGGCATAGTAGCCCGACATACCGTCCTTAAACGGAAAGGCCGCACGAGACACGTCCGGACGCGGCGGCTCAATCTTGATCACGTCCGCGCCAAGGTCAGCCAGCGTGCGCGCACACAGCGGCCCCGCCAGAACACGCGAGAAGTCGACGACCTTAAGTCCTTGCAAGGGTCCGGGCATGTCACTTCCCCTCGAACACAGCGAACCCAGGACCCTTCGTGCGGAACGAGTCGAGGCCTGTACGCAGGTCTTGCGACGCCCAGATGGGCTTTTGGATTTCCCACATCATCTGGTCCGCAGCATCGACGCCTTGGTTTGTCGCAACGCTGACAAGACGTTTAGTGGCTGCGTGCGCAACGGTGGGCCCATGAGCCAACTCCTGAGCGATGGTCAGGGCCGTGCTCTCGAGCTGGTCATCGGGAACGACACGATTAATCAATCCCCATCGTTCAAGCGTTGCGGCGTCGTAGCGATGGCCAAGCAAAGCCATTTCCTTCGCGCGCACGGCACCGACACGCTGCACTTGGCGTTGAATGCCGCCGAGGAGCGGATGCACGCCAAGAGCAACTTCGACAGAACCAAGCTTGGCCGACGCAGCAACAACGGAGATGTCACATGCCAAGACCAGTTCGAGCCCGCCACCAAGGCAAGCTCCGTGAACAGCGGCCACGATCGGCACCGGGAGTTGCTCGAAGCCACGCAGCAAGATCAGAGGATCCATCGCCGCACGCCCTTCATTAGCGATCCGCTCGTCCCACAAACTGACGTCGGCACCGGCGCAAAAATGTCGAAGTCCGCTCTTGAGCAAAATCGCGCGACTGCCCGCTTCCACCGCTCCTTCGAATGCGGTCAGGAGCGCGCGGTACAACGTCGGGCCACTGAGGTTATACGGGCGATGAACCATCGTCACGACGGCAACATTGCCGTGACGCTCGACGGCCACGATCTTATCATCCGCCTGACCGCTCTGATGTCCTTCCGCTTCCATCTAGAATGCTCCCAATTTCTGATCACCAATCATGTCGGCTCGTCGTTGTAGTGAACGAACAGCACATGCTATCGAGCTCAGGCCACCGCTCTTGGCGCGGCACCGAGCCGCATGCGATTCTGGCTTTTTGATCATTCCAACCTGATGTCCCGCGCCGAGACGACGTCCTTCCATCGCTCGGCATCCCTGCGAATTATCCCAGCAAAAGCCTCGGGGCTGCTCGTCCTTGATTCAGCACCAAGATCGACCAAACGGGCCATATCCGGATTTTTTGCTGCCCGGCTGATGCTCTCGCCGACCGTCGAAATGACCTCGCTAGGAACTCCTCGACGCGCGAAGAATCCCCACCATCCCGGAAAGGAAAGCTCGCTGACGCCCAGCTCTCCGAACGTCGGTACATCTGGGTACGTTTTCACACGATCGGATCCCACCGACGCAATAGCCTTGACTGCGCCGGCACTCACCAGTGGGAGCGCGGCAACAGCATCTGCAAACAGCGCCTGGACGTGGCCGCCGACGAGATCGTTAAGCGCCGGCGCAGAACCCCTGTAAGGTACGTGCTGAACTTGAATCTTCGCGGATTGGCTCAATACTTCTTGCTGCAAATGAGAGATGCTGCCAGTGCCGTAGGACCCGAATGAGATCGAACCGGGCGCGGCCCTCGCGCGCTCCACGAACTGTTGATACGTCTCAGCCCCCAGGATCGGCGACACGACGAGAACACTTGATCCTATCGCGGCCAAACTCACCGGTTGAAAGTCTTTGAATGGATCGTACGGCACCCGAAACAGCTGTTGGAGCGCGTTGGACGAATTGTCGAAAAGTAGCGTCGATCCATCGGTGGGCCCATTGAGCAGCGCCTGGTAAGCCGGAATCGATCTACCACCCGGCTTGTTGACGACAATCACCGGCACATGAAGGATTGCTGCGATGGCGCTCGCGTACAATCGCGCAATCGCGTCCGTGCCGCCGCCGGCGGCGTACGGTACATAGATTTCAATCTGTTTGGGCGCCCAAGCTCCGCGAGCCGAAAGCCCACCTGATGGCGCAAGCCCCACGAAAGTCGCCGATCCAAAGATCAGTTGCCGCCTACTGAGCATTTTCGATCCCTGATGCTTGCAAGAACGTGCCGGCCGTCAGCCTTCGGAGGCGGGGCTCTTCGACGATCCGGTCAACTTAAGTTCTCAGTGTTAACATGTCAATACTTGTGACCGGCTGCGAGGTATTGGCTTGGGACTGCATGTACTTGAGACCGCACGAAGAGATTGGATAGTCTTGGATTATCGAGGCCGGAAAACGGATCGCGATCGAGGTCGCCATCCATCGCAGTGCACTATTGGCCCGTGAGGACCCCCAAATACTTGTTCAACGTACTGCGATAGTGTGGCGCGGGTTGCGCATTGCCAAGATTGGGTGCCATCGCTCTTCGCGCCGACAAATACGCCTCCCAAAGGGCCTCATCGTGAAGCGAGGGCAAACTGACCGTTTCACGCCGGTCGAAGCCGACCAATGCGGCGTCGACCAGTCCTCAACTCCCATGGCAACGGGAATCTCGTCAACAGTGCGGCCGGAGCGCTCCCAAATCCCGGCCCGTGTCGCGGCCGGCAAGACGGCTTGCAGGTAGATTCCCTTTGGTCCCAACTCCACATTAAGCGCCTCGGACATAGCGAAGACGAAGGCCTTGGTCGCACCGTATAAGCCCAACTGAACTTCCGGCGCCAACCCGGCAACGGAACCTATATTGATAATCGCTCCCTCGCCTCGCTTTAAGAAACTGAGGAATTACAGCTCCCGTGAGTCGAGTGACGGCGGTGACATTGAGGTCAATCAACTTCTCCCACGCGTTCAAGTCTGCCGTCATATACGTCCCATGCGTCACCGCGCCGGCGTTGTTGATCAAGACGCCGATCTTGGATCCCATGACAATCTGTTCTCGACAATCCCGCGATCCTCATTCTTCGTGAGATCCGCCTGAAAAACGTCCACCTGCACTGCGGTTTCGGACCGGAGGCGACTGGCGAGCGTGTTCAGCCGATCCAAATCGCGCGCAACGAGAACGAGTGCGTATCCCCGTCGTGCGAAGCGGTCAGCGTAAGCGGCTCCGATGCCAGTAGAAGCGCCGGCGATAAGTACGGTCCTGCCTCTTGGCATCTAATTTCTCCCAATTCAGCCTTGTGCGCACACCGCAGTCGTTAGAGGCAACGCGCGATCCCCACCTGAGAGCGAGTTCTCCGCCGATCGCATGAGCGTGACGTTCAGACCGATGCTGAATGGCTCGCGAGAATTTCGGGGCAACCAGGGTACACTAAGAATCAATTTTCACGCGGTATCGACAAGCGGGATGCACACCGTGCGCGACGAGACGCTTGATGCTTGATCGCATCAAGCGGCTGCACCATCGTGTTACGGTCGGCGATACGCAGCGTCGGTCTCCATGTCCGGCTTCACGGTCTGCTGTCGTCCGAGCTACTCTGGAAAGGGACAAATCAATCCCGACAAGGTGCCGAAGTCGATAAGAGGATGCCCAACCTTCTGACTGCTTCCTCGAAGCTCGATCCGGTCCCCGTCAAGCAAATAGCCACGTGTTGAACCGTCTGTCAGCTGAATCTTGCTGGTACCGCCTTTGGTCAATTCGACCAGACAGCCGGCGCTGTCATCGGTTGCCCCGGAAACAGTCCCGGAACCATAAAGGTCTGCGACCCTTACCGACGCTCCATTGGCGGTAAGGTGCGCAAGTTGCTGGGCTCCGTCCCAGTACATCTCCTTGAAATTTGTTCGGCTTATCGTTTGAGGCGCGAGCTTTTGCTCCCGCATGGCAGCCGTCTCAATCGCAATCTCGAGCGAGATATCAAACGAGTACTTGCCGTCATGATCTAGATAATTAACGGTCGGCCGTTCATACTCAGGATCCCGTTCGACACGATACTCCTTCAGCGCCTCGAGCGGGACGACCCAGCTTCCCATTTGCGTACAAAACGACTTTGCGAGGAATGGACCGAGCGGAGTGCTCTCCCACCGCTGCAGATCTCGCGCGCTCCAGTCGTTGAGCAGAACGAGACCAAAGACGTAGTCTTCAAATTCGGAAACCTGCACCGGCCGCCCGCGATCTGAGGCGCGGCCGATCACAAACCCTACTTCCAATTCAATATCGAGCGCCTGGGTCGCTGTATAAATTGCCCCTTCGGGGGTCGATATTTGCCCCTTGGGACGAAATATGGGCTGGTCCGTGCCGACAATCGTCCCCGTCCGGCTATGGTAGCCAACCGGCATCGACTTCCAGTTGGGATGCAGTTCGCCGCGCAAAAGTTGCATCGTGCGCACCGCATGGTGGTAGCTAGAATAGAAGTCGACGAAATCGCCGGGCGCGACCGGATTCACATTCTTCAAGGTGCTACGATCGAGCAGACACAGCTCCACAGTAGCGCGCTCGCTGCCTTCGACTGACGATAGCAGCTGGCTGATCCTGGCGCGGACCGCCTTGTGCTTCTTGGCGCCGAGCGTCAGAAACGAGTTGAGCGTTCTCTGCGACCACACTCCCGCCGAAATGTCGAGGCCGTCGAGTACTCCGCGTCGCGCAATTTCCGCGAGATCGAGCGCGTATGCACCGATTGCCACACAGACTCGAAAATCGTTCAGTCCGACTTGGGCGATACCATAAGGTAGGTTCGCCAGGGAAAAACCAGAGTCATCGGCACCCGGAACCCATGATCGTCCTGTCATGACAGCCTCTCCTCACATTGCTCTTAAGAAAACGATCGCTTATGCTCGCCGGCTCTACGTGAAGCTCCGATCGGCCGCGCCGTTTCCCCAAAAACTCGTCGAAATCCCCGTGAGCAGGACATTGACGCGTTTGCGCCAAGAACCGTCCTCTCAAGTAGCCAGGCCATCGACTTTTTTTTGCGAGAAGCCAAACGTGAGCCGGCGGAGCGGCAGGACCCAAATCAGGCCCCGCCCGTTTGCGCAGAGGGAACGACCAGCGCGCCAGCGGCGACCAGCTTGTTGACCTCCTCGTTGGTGAATCCAAGCTCCGCGCACACTTCGCGATTGTGTTCGCCACGCAGAGCCGGATCACCAATCGGGGTGAGCTCATCCTCTGAGAAATGCCAAGGGCGGCCCGGCAGGCGGTAGGTACCGCCGTTACGGTCGGACACTTCCTGCACGCCACCCCAGTAAGTGGACCACTCGCTTGTTGCCAAGTCTCCCAGGGAGCGAATCTCCCCCATCGCGATCTTTGCTTCATCGAACTGGGCATCAAGCGCGGCCATGTCGGCGAAGGTCAGCATCCAGGTCTGGATGATCTCATGCAGCGCACTCAGGTTAGCTTTCCGCATCGCGGCCGTCGCAAACCGCGGATCGTCGGCCAGATCCGCCCGGCGCATCGCGCGCAAGTAGTTCGGGAAAGTCAAGGACCAGACCATGCTGGTCGCAACGGTGAACCTCTCTCCTCCCGGCCCGTTGAAGAAGGGACATTCGGTCGCTCCGAGGATTGCGGGTTCATCGCCAAGATCGAAATCACCAAGGTCAATGTGTGCACGCTCGTTGATCGCGATCAAGGTCGCCGCCATCGCCACGTCGATATATTGCCCCCTGCCCGACTTTTCGCGACTTTGCAGGGCCGCGAGGATCGCGATAGTCGCCTGCAATCCAGTATAAACGTCCGCGTGCGAGAGGCTGTCCGTCTGCTCGAAACCGAGATTCTCGCCATAGTGCCGCAGGCTGTTCGATGTAAACCCGCTCTCCGCCTGGACGGTCGGAGCATAGGCCATCCGGCTACGCCACGGCCCTCCTTGTCCATAGCCCGTGATGGAGGCGTAGATGACTCGTGGATTGCGCGCCGCGATCGTTTCGTAGTCAAGTCCGAACGACGCCAGTGTACCCGCCCGGAAATTCTCGACAATCACGTCAGCCGTATCACATAGTCGTAGCGCAATTTCACGGCCTTCAGCTACGTTCAAATCAATGCTGATGTTGCGCTTGCCGGAATTCTGTTGGGCATAGTAGCCGGACATGCCCTGCTTGGATGGATGCGCAAACCGGGAAACGTCCGGCCTAGGCGGCTCGATTTTGATCACCTCAGCACCGAGGTCCAAGAGAGTCCGCGCACAGAGCGGTCCCGCCAGCACGCGTGAAAAGTCGACAACACGAATTTTTGACAAAGGCCCGGTCATGTCTCAGCGCCCCTTGAATTTGGCAAGACCAGGGCCATTCTGCCGGAACGACGCCAGTCCAGTCTTGAGATCCTCTGACGCCCAGATCGGCTCCTGCAACTTGTCCATCGCCTCGTCGGCCGCCCGCACCCCTTCGTTAGCAGCAATGTACGCGACATACTTTGTCGCCGCGTGAGCGACCGTCGGGCCATTGGCCAATTCTTCGGCAATCGTCATTGTTGTCTTCTCGAGCGCCTCATCGGGCACCACGTGGTTGATCAACCCCCAGCGCTCGAGCGTGACCGCATCGTATCGTCGACCGAGCATCGACATCTCCTTGGCTCGCGCGATACCGACCCGCTGCACCTGCCGCTGGATGCCGCCCATCAGCGGATGAAGACCAAGCGCAGACTCTACCGAACCAATCTTCGCGGAACTCGCTGCAATAATGTAATCGCAGACTAGCGCGAGCTCTACGCCGCCCCCGAGACACACACCGTGAACGCTTGCAACGATTGGAATGGGCAGGAGCTCCACCTCCTTGAGGAAATCGACTCTCGACCAGCCGTCAGGACTTGCGGTCCCACTGCTGCCTTGCTGCAGGCGAGCTCCGAAGAGGGTCAGGTCGGCACCAGCCGAGAAGTGGCGCAACCCGCTTCTCAACACGATTGCTCGACTTCCTGCCTTCTGGGCGTCTTTGAGCGCCGCCTGGAGCGGGATCATCAGAGTCGGCCCGATCAAATTGTAGGGCTTGTAAACCATCGTAATGACCGTGACCGGTCCACGCTGCTCCGTGATAATGGGCGTCTCATCGGCCATTGGGCCCTCCTCTGGAGTTTTGCAGGCTTGTTCATAACGTCCCGCTGCGGACGGGCTCTCCTGCAACTTCCCAAGACCTAGCACGTGAGTTGCAATTTGCAAGCCACAAAGTTTGCCGGCGTTTGGGCGATTTCAGACATCTCGCAGTCTCCCGAGCACTGAGCAAGCCGCCAACCCCAAGTGAAGATTTCTCGGCGGAACAACATCACCGACGATCCAATCAACGCCTGATGCGTTCTCGAGCGATTCATCATTGAGGTGTGTCGGTCAGCAGTCTCACTCTCTCTCCCGAAAAAGGGACCGGCTGCCATGGCAGCCGGTCCAAGTGATCCAAGCCGAGGAGGAACGTCATGTCTCGTCTTGGACGGGAGATCAGATCACTGAGTCCTCTTTGCCCTGCCGATCATCAACGGAAACGGTCGGTATTTTTCGTCAGTGCATGTGCAGTCCGCCATGCGCTGGGTGCACATGTCATGAAGCAAGCTCGAGCAGCGCGCGCTTCGTCTCCGTCTTGATCAGACTCGCCCGGTATGCGGCGGGCGCATAATGGTCAGACAGGCATTCGGTGCTCTCACTCAACAAGCGTACGGCTTTTTCGACATTATCTCGAGTGAGCGCCTTTCCAATCAAGACGTCCGTTGCCGCACGGCCTTCGAAGGCATGGCTTGCGGCGCCGGTGATACCGATAGATGCATCCGCAACCCGCCCGCCGCTGAGATAGAGGCCGACGGCGATCCCCAGAACGGCATATCCGCTCGCGGGGTGACGAATTTTTCGGTAAGTAAACCGCATGCCGGCCAACGGTCGCGGAACGACGATCGCGGTCAGCATTTCGGTTGGCTTGAGCGCGGTCGAGAACATATCCACGAAGAAATCGCGGGCCGCCACGTGCCTTATGCCATTGCCCACCAGCTCGAGTTCGGCTTTCAGCGCAATCACTACTGCCGGCCAGTCGGCCGCCGGATCTGCATTGGCGAGCGAGCCGCCGATCGTGCCGCGGTTGCGCACCTGCGGATCGGCAATGCGATTGGCAGCCCGCGAGAATAGCGGCACAGCCTCGCGAAGCTCATTGGAGGCGAGGAGCTCGGCGTGCCGAGTTAGCGCGCCGATCCGAACAACCCGATCGCCGATCTCGATTCCTCGAAGCTCGGCAATACCGCCGATATCAACCAGGCGAGCGGGAGTAGCCAGCCTGAGCTTCAGAGCTGGAATCAGCGTATGGCCACCAGCCAGCAACTTGGTACCATCCGGGTCTCCGTGCAGGAGATCAATCGCCTCCGCGAGCGAGCTAGCACGGATGTAGTCGAAGCCCGCCGGAATCATTGACGCACTCCTTTGCGCGCGCTCTGCACCGCGGCCCAAATGCGGGGCGGCGTCAGCGGCATATCGAGATGGGTGATGCCCAAGGGCGAGAGGGCGTCGAGTACGGCGTGGACCATGCAGGGCGGGGCGCCGATCGCGCCGCTCTCGCCCACACCCTTGACGCCAATCGGATTGGTGGGCGAAGACGTTTCTTGGAACAGAGACGTGACGTTCGGTACATGCTCTGCGCGCGGAACCGCGTAGTCGAGCAGCGAACCGGTCAGAAGCTGGCCGCTGTCTTGTTCGTAGCTGACCCCTTCATAGAGGGCTTGGGCAATGCCCTGCACCACTCCCCCATGAATCTGGCCCGCGGCCAGCCGCGGATTGACCAGCGTGCCCGAGTCGTCGACCGCGACGTAGTCGAGGATATCGACGATCCCTGTCTCCGGATCGACCTCGACATAGGCGAGATGGACGCCAGAGGGCGACCCCATGCCTACGGGATCGTAGAACTCTGTTTCGTCCAGACCCGGCGCCAGGCCCTCGGGAAGCTGATGGCCGACATAGGCCATGCGCGCCACTGTTGCAAAGGTAACCGGTGCGATATCAGTACCCGGAATGCTGAAAACGCCGGCGGAGTAGGCAATGTCCTTTTCGTCGGCCTCCAGCATGCCAGCCGCGATTTTCTTTGCCTTGTCGACAATACGCTTCGAGCAGACGTAAACGCTCGATCCGCCCACAGCCATCGATCGCGAATTAAAGGTGCCATGGCCGGCTTGCACCTGTCGTGTGTCGCCTTGCACAACATCGATGTTCTCGATCGGGATCTGCAGCATGTCGGCCGCGATCTGCGACAGCGACGTCAGGTGGCCGTGCCCCTGGCTCATCGAACCCGAATAAATCGTGGCGCGTCCACTGGAGTCGATTGCGACCCGCGCACTTTCCCATCCGCCACGATCGAAGCCACTCCTCGCCAGCCATCGCGAAGGCGCTACCGCGCACATATGGGTATAAGCCGCAAGGCCGATGCCGCGGTAGACGCCGTCGCGGCGCAGGGTCTCGCATTCCTTGCGACGCCCTTCATAGTCGAACGCCGCGAGCGCCCGATCGAGCAGGCCCTGATAGTTGCCGCTGTCGAACAGCGTGGCCATGCTGCCATAAGGCCGATAGGGGAAGTCGGAAGGCTGGATGAAGTTTTTTCGTCTTATCTCGACCTGATCCATCCCGAGATGACGCGCGACCGCATCGATGGCCCGCTCGGCGATGTAGGTGCCCTCAGGGCGACCATATCCGCGGTAGGCGTCCACTGGCACAGTATTGGTAATAACGGCGCGCGAGGTCGCCTCGTAGTTTGGAATCTTGTAGCTCCCGGTACCGTAGTTCACCGTGTTCACGGTCGGTCCGCCGGTCGCCATGTTCGAAAGATATGCGCCAACGTTGCCGAGCGTATCGACCTTCATGCCCAGAATCGTGCCGTCATTCCGAATCGCGATCTCGATGGTCTCAACATGTGCACGACCGTGGCTGGTCGACTGGTGGCTCTCCGAGCGGCTCTCCCACCATTTCACGGGGACACCAAGCTCGCGGGCCAGGTAGGGGCAGAGGAGATCTTCCGGATAGAGGTGCATCTTTGCGCCGAAGCCGCCTCCAATATCGGGGGCAACGACACGCAGGCGATGTTCAGGGATACTGAGCGTCTCGGCAATCCAGCGTCGGTGCATGTGCGGCACCTGGCTGCCGATGTAGACCGTCAACGTTCCGTCGGCTTCCGGATCGGCAATGATCGACCGCGTCTCCAAGCATGTCGGAATCAGACGGTTATTGACGACGCGCAGGCGAATGACCTGATCGGCCTCGGCCGCTGCCTTCGGATAGTCTCCCCCGCCGACTTTGTAGATGGTCGTAACGTTGCCTGGCACGTTGTCGTGGAGCTGAGGCGCTCCGTGGCAGACCGCCGCCTCCTCTCCGGTCACCGCGGGCAACACTCCGTAATCAATCTCGATCAGGCCTGCGGCGTCATAGGCTTCGGCCAACGTCTCCGCCACGACCAGAGCCACGCACTCGCCGACGAAGCGAACACGATCGATAGCGACGACGGACCGATATGGCACCTTCGAGCCAGGAAGGACCCAGTTCGGCACAATCGGGCCGACCTTCCCGTCAAGATCCCGGCCCGATAGGATCAGACGGACGCCGGGCGCGACCCTTGCCGCTTCAAAGTCGACGCTCTTGATATCTGCATGTGCGTGCGGGGAACGCACGACCACCATGTGAAGCATTCCCGGCAGCCTGATGTCGTCGACGTATCGGCCCTTGCCGGTCAGCAGCTTGACATCCTCGCGACGCTTCAAGGGCTGGCCGACATAACGGAGCAGGGTCGCGTTATTCATGACTGTGTCTCTTTCGCGACGAGGGATTCGACGGCTCGCACAATGTTATGGTAACCGGTGCACCGGCAGATGTTCCCGGCGAGGCCATGCCTGATGTCCCGCTCGCTTGGATCGGAATGGTCCTTGAGCAACTGACGTACGCTCATCACCATCCCAGGCGTGCAGAAACCGCACTGCAGGGCGTGATGCTCGTGGAACGCGGCCTGCACTGGGTGCAACCTGCCGCCGGGCTCGGCAAGACCCTCGATCGTCGTGATCGACGAACCATCGGCCATTACTGCCAGCACCGTGCAGGATTTCACGGCACATCCATCGAGCTCGATCGTACAGGCGCCACACTGCGAGGTGTCGCAGCCGACATGTGTGCCAGTGAGACGAAGGTCTTCCCGGATCAAGTGGACCAGCAGCTTCCGCGCCTCAACTGTCGCCGTCCTGTGCGCACCGTTGACCGTGAGCGTCACAGCGTGATTCTTCTCTGCTTCGCGCATGCGCTCTCCTTGCTAGCAATGCTCAAGTGTCGCGCGTCCAGTCACAACCGACCGTGAGCTGCGACGGCCCGGACAAGCGTCTTCCTCATTTACTCTAATTATGAGAGTAAATAGATTGCAAGTGGTTTGTCGAATTGCCGCGCTAAATCGCCAAAGGCTTGCAAAAGCAACAGCGCCGGCAATTGCCTTGCTCGCACCGATAAGGACGGGGTTCGCGCGCGACAACAGACGGATGCCAAGACTAGGAAAATGAAACCAGCCCGCTTGCCCGCGGGCAGGCAGCACCGAGGAGATTGCGAAATCCTGCTCAAGCTGCCCGTTATTGCATGGTGATCAGACACGCCGCGAAACGCACCAACGATGCAAACGCGCATCCGTCGCGCACGGCTTGCCGAGCCGCCGACCAGTCGTCCGCTGCTAGGAAACTATACTCGGGGTTCGTGGCCTCGCCGGCGCCGAACCCGAATTCCCAACCATCGTCGCTGGCCTTGACTTTTAGTGTAATTACACCTATATTGCGCACATGGAAAGAGTGAAACTAAGCGCTGCAGAGTTCTCAGCCGCTTGTGTATGCCTCGGCGTGCAACGAGCCGCACGGAGCATCGCGCGACGCTATGATGAAGCGTTACGATCGACGGGCCTTACTTCGGGACAGTTCACTATCTTGTCGTCCCTCCTCAGGGACGAGCCAACCCCGATCGGTTCGCTTGCCGATGCGCTTGGGCTCGATCGGACAACCTTGAATCGCAATCTTCGGCCCCTCGAGTCGGAACATCTCGTATCGACCGTGCCGGATCCGGCGGATGGCCGCGTACGCCGCATTATATTGACCTCGGCGGGACGCAAACGGGTCGAAGCGGCAATTCCGCTGTGGCGGAGCGTTCAATCCGATAGCAACGACCGCCTCGGCAAAACTGGATGGCAGACCCTGAGGCCCCCTTCTTAGCCGTCTAGGTTAAGGATTGCCTTGAAGCCCTGGGTTCGTAGCCACACACTTTTCAGTGTAACTACACATATCGGAGAAGCAACATGCAAAGGATGACAAGAACAGTCGACTTAAAACTCGGAACCATTACCCTGATCGTCTCTCTGGCGACGTGGGGACTTGCGGTTGCCGCTACTGCATACGCTGGGCTCTTTCAAACCATGACGCCCATCTATTATGGTCCGCTGGTCGCGGTCGGCATTGTGACTCCCTTTGCAATCTACGCCCTGACGCCGGCAGTACGACGGTACTTCGAAAACGTCGGCGTCTATCCTCTTACCGTTTTGCACACTTGGCGCATCCCCGCCTCGCTCTTGTTCTTCTGGTACGGCTTCCAAAACCAGCTCCCACCCGCGTTCTGGATTCTGGCCGGTGTTGGTGACTTCCTGGCTGGCGCGAAGGCATTGCCGTTGCTGAAGGGCCCAGCGAACGATGACACCTATTTCCGGATCCATCGTTTCGGCTTCGCCGATTTCGTCGTGGCAGTCGGAACCGGGCTCCTTTTTACCGTCCTCAATGATCCGCGAATGGTGACAATCCGCGAGCTACCGATGGTCCTCATCCCCCTTTACGGCGTCGGCATATCGGGGGCATCCCATCTCATCGCTTTCGACTTGCTCCGCCGGCGGCGCAACGCGGCGGCTCAAGATCAAGCGGTAAGGATTCATGCAGCCGAGTAGTCGCACATTCGATCGTCGAAACTTGCTGGTCAAGGGCAGAGCAATCGCTCTGCCCTTTGCTTTGAGCTTGGCAGCTCAATTGAGGCCGGACCAGACTGCATGACTGGCTGCACTTTCGCTTCGAACATAGTGACTGTGAAGCGGATAGCCTCGCCTTGAACACCGCCGCGCCTGATGTTCTGACCCTGCCCAGGTCTACAACTCAAACCTCACCGCCAACCATCGATAATCCCCTGCTCCTGTAAGAGGACACAAATGTCGAAGTAACCATCGATGAGACGAGTTGTCGCGCAGCAATAAACTATTGTCGCCCTGTCTTTGGCTTGCATTATGCAAGTGAACGGCGTAGAGGCGTTATTAGTACTCTCACCAGAGGAGGAACGATTGCGCACGACAACAATCAAGATTGCGCCGCTCGCGTTGGGAATCATTTGGTTGGTCGGAAGTTGGGACGCGGGCTTGGCCGCGGAGAAGAAGTATGACCCCGGTGCATCCGACACCGAGATCAAGATCGGCAACATTATGCCCTACAGCGGCCCCGCTTCCACCTGGGGAGAGATGGGGAAGATCGAGTCAGCCTATTTTGAAAAGATCAACGCTGAAGGCGGGGTCAACGGTCGCAAAATCAAATTCATTAGCTATGACGATGCCTACAGCCCGCCAAAAACCGTGGAGCAGGCGCGTCGACTGGTCGAAAACGATCAGATTCTGTTGCTCTTCAGCCCATTCGGTGTTCCAACCAACACCGCAATACACAAATACATGAACGGCAAGAAGATTCCGCAGCTGTTTATCGGCGGTGGCGGCTCGAAGTGGAACGATCCCAAGAAGTTTCCGTGGACGATGGGGTTTCAGCCATCCTTCGTGGACGAGGGCAAAGCCTATGCACGGTACGTGGCGAACGCTCATCCGGATGGCAAGATTGCAGTACTTTACCAACACGATGATTATGGCAAGGACGTCTTAGCTGGATTGAAGCTTGGGCTCGGCGCCAAGGCGACGATGATTGTTGCCGAAGCAAGTTACGAAGTAACCGAGCCAACGATTGACTCGCAGGTCGTAAGGCTGAAGGCGAGCGGCGCAGACATTTTCATGAATTTTGCCGGACCCAAGTTTGCCGCGCAGGCAATTCGAAAAATTGCCGAACTCAACTGGAAGCCGGTGCATATCGTCAATATCCCCTCTTCTCAAATTGGCAGTGTCATGAAGCCGGCCGGGCTCGAAATTTCGCAGGGGCTTATCAGTGGCGGATTCGTCAAAGACGCCACCGATCCCGGCATGGCAGATGACCAGGGAGTAAAGAACTATCTGGCCTTCATCAAGCAATACTACCCGGGTGCCGACGTGACCGCAGGAACAAACGCGCTGGGTTATATCCTGGCACAGGTCATGGTTCACGTCCTGAAAGCAGCAGGTGATGACCTTACGCGTGAGAACATCATGCGTGAGGCTGCCAACATCAAGGATCTCGAAGTCGACATGCTGCTGCCTGGCATCAAGGTCAACACACGACCGGATGAATTTGCGCCCGTGAGATCCGTTCAACTCCGGAAACTCGTCGGCGACCGCTGGGTGCCCTTTGGACCGGTGATCGAAGCTGTCGATGAAAAGTGACGCCTGAACTGATAGATGGCCTTCGGAAAGGCCACCGTGATAGCTTGTACGGGTGAATCGGCGTTAGCATCTAGCCGAGGCACTTAGAACGGTGCTAAATGAGCGAGCCCAGTCAGCCTAGGCGACACCACGACAACAGAGGGCGCTGCGAGATCGAATATGGAGCGGAATGACAAGGCCAACAAGCTATGCTCGGTCGCGCGTGCCATGGAGGTGGTCGGAGACCGATGGTCTATTCTGCTGCTCCGCGAAGCCTACTATGGCGTGACAAGATTTGACGAATTCCAGCTCTACATTGGCGTCGCCACGAATATCCTAAGCACGCGGCTGAAAAAGTTTGTTGATCTTGGCGTCATGGAGCGCAAGGGATTGCCTGAACATTCGCGGCGCTACGAGTACGTGTTGACCGACATGGGGCGCGATTTCTTCCGAACCTATCTCGCTTTAAAGAAATGGGGCGACGATTGGCTGACTGATGGAGCGGGACCGCAAGTCGTGTTTCAAGATCGAAGCGGAAAGGAGGTCGTCAGTCCCGGCGTATTGGACGCGCACGGCAAGCCATTGCAACTGGAGGATATCGAAGTCGTCGCCGGCCCCGACGCTGTCGCATTCAACCGCAAGAGGTTCGGTAAGGGCGTTCCTCTCGGTGGCGGCAAGATTGACGCCGCCGGAGCCGCGGTCACACGGACTCAAAGTCCATCGACGCGAAGAAAAGCCTAGTCGGAAAAGCGGATTCGGTCGCTCGGGTTACGCCTGGCAGCGTTCCATCAGTTGGGAACGTGTACCGCTCCTGAGTGGTTCAGCTTCCCTTACTGGCTTTGTTTGTCCAATCCCTCGCTTAGCATGGCGCTTCGAATCGATGCAAGTGCCGCTAAGCCCGCGCATTTGGGGTCCCCACGCGCATTCATGCGACGTGATCCATAGCCTCCCGCCCTAACTTCCAGACGAAGTAGCAAAATCGCAGCGACGGCCGGCGGAGCGCTATCGCAATGCGTGGCTTACAACGTCGCGCGGTCTTCTAGTCCGCAGCTTGCGGCCCCGCAGTTCGACGTCCTTCACCGGGACCCACACGTCGAACATCGCGCCGGCATCGCCCATCTCGTTCGACGTGACCGCTTATGGTCCGGAAGGACCATGAGGTCTTCGAAAACTTACTTCGTCGAGACCAACTTTAGACCGGGCAAACTATCGGTTCGACTGGAAGCCGACATCGCTTCACACTTTTTTCAACTTGCAAATTGCAAGTTATATGGTAAAGTCAGCATCAGAGAACCCGCTCGGCAATCAAACGGTTCGGAAAAGACCACTCATGGGAGGCCCTTGCTGGCCTTGAACAAAAGGGCGGATGCAAGGTGACGCCGAATTCGCAGGCAAAATTGACGCGATTGTCTTGGCAGTGCGGATAAGCGTTTGTCGGGCGAGCCATCGCCAATGATGACGGCCCCCGCAGCACACTCAGCCTCGCTCCGAACGCGCGATAAGCGTGGAAGTCCAAAGGGACTGGCCCGATGCGAACGCGCGCACTGCTGATCTAGGTGGAAATTTACCAGGCCGCGGGCAAAATCGAAGAGGCTGATTTGCATCCGAAAATACTTGAAATTCGAGATCTGACGGTCCAGTTCGGGGGAGTGGTCGCGCTAGACGGCGTGAGCTTCGACATGGACCCAGCAACGATACTAGGACTCATCGGTCCTAACGGCGCCGGAAAGACTACTCTCTTCAACTGCCTCAGCCGTCTTTACAATCCAGACTCCGGAGACGTTTTATTCCAGCAGACTTCAATCCTCCAAATGGCATCCCACCGCATGGTGGAGGCCGGCATTGGACGGACATTTCAGAACCTCGCGCTCTTCGGCAGTCTCTCGGTGATAGACAATGTGCGGATCGGCACTCATTCGCGCTTTAGCGGCAGCTTCCTGAGTGATGCTTTCTATTTTCCGTCCACCGGTCGCAATGAGAAGTCCGCGGAACGGATTGCCCGAGAGGTCATCGATTATCTTGGGCTGGGACCCGTTGCGAAGCGACGCGTTTCTGACCTTCCCTTTGGAACGCAGAAACGTGTCGAACTCGCCCGCTCCCTCGCGAGCAATCCAAAGCTACTCTTGCTCGACGAACCCGCCTGTGGCCTCAACCATGAGGAAGTACAAGAATTGTCCTCGGTGATCCTCCAAATCCGGCGTGACCGGGGCATTGCCATCCTTCTCGTCGAACATCACATGGCCCTGGTGATGTCGATATCCGACAAGGTCGTAGCGCTGAACTTCGGGAAGAAGATCGGCGAAGGCACACCAGCCGAAATACGTTCTCATCCTGAAGTGATCGCCGCCTATCTTGGAGCAGAAGCGCCATGACGAAGCTGCTGCACATCAGAGAATTGAAGGCATTCTACGGTAGCACGGCCGCTCTGCATGGCATTTCGTTCGACGTGCAACAAGGGAGTGTAACCGCACTGCTGGGCGCTAATGGGGCCGGCAAGACCACCACGCTCCGTGCAATTTCCGGAATGGTCAAGCGTTCCGGAGAGATCGTGCTTGAAGAGCGGTCGCTCATGGACGCCCAGACCGAAGACATTGCTCGGCTCGGAGTCGCACACGTACCCAGCGGGCGCGGCACCTTCGAGAAGCAGAGCGTCGAAAACAATTTGAAGCTCGGTGCGATCTCGCGTCATGACAAGGGCGGCATCGCCGCAGACATCGAGATGGTCTACGGCTACTTTCCGATTCTGAAGCAACGACGGAACCAGCAGGCTGGCCTTCTGTCCGGTGGCCAGCAGCAAATGCTGGCAGTAGGACGCGCACTTATGCTGAGGCCGAAGTTGCTGCTGCTTGACGAGCCATCTTTTGGCATTGCACCAATCGTCGTAAGGGAGATCTTCGAAATTTTTAGGCGCCTGAATCGGGAATTGCGCACGAGTATCCTGCTCGTCGAGCAGAACGCGTCGATTGCACTGCAATTGGCCGATCACGCCTATCTGATTGAAACCGGGCGAATTGTATTCTCCGGGACCTCGGCTGATATCCGCAACAACGAGCAGCTGCGTCGCTCCTATCTCGGCCACTAGGATTCAACCATGGAATTGCTCAGACAACAGATAGCAACGGGTATCGCAACTGGCGCCATTTATGCGCTCCTGGCCCTCGCTCTCGTCATGATCTATCAGGCGATCGGCCATATAAACTTCGCTCAGGGCGAAATGGCCACGTTCTCGACGTTCGTCGCCTGGCAGTTGATGCAGTGGGAACTTCCATATTGGACGGCGGTTACCGGAGCGGTGGTCATTTCGTTCGGTGGCGGCATCTTGGTCAACCGCCTCGTCTTCAAGCCGGTTCGTTCCGCGCCGGTCCTGACCCAGATCGTCATGTTCGTTGGCGTTCTCGCGGTGCTCAACAGCGCTGCTGGCTTTATTTGGGATTTCTCGAGCAAATCGTTCCCTCCTCCGTTTGGCGTCGGCCCGCTCCTGGGAACTCGCATTTTGAGCACGCATCAAGCGACGATTCTCGGCGCGACGTTTCTGCTGTTGGTGTCGCTTTACATGTTCTTTCGTTACACGCGCGTCGGCTTAGCGATGCAATCGGCCACTGAAAACCCGGCCTCAGCCAAGCTTGTCGGAATACGCGTCGAGCGGATGATCGCACTCGGGTGGGGAATGGCCGCCGCGATCGGTGCCTTGGCCGGAATGCTAATCGCTCCCGTTGTTTTCCTCGAGCCCAACATGATGCTTGGCATGTTGCTCTATGGATTTGCCGCCGCCGTTCTGGGAGGCTTGTCGAGCCCGGGCGGCGCAGTGCTGGGTGGGTTCATCGTCGGGATCATTGAAAACCTAGCCGGAACTTATGTCCCAGCTGTCGGAGGTGAATTGAAGCTGACCATCGCCCTCGTCATCATTATCGGGGTCTTGGCATTCAGACCGGCCGGCCTTTTCGGCGCGACGCACACGGAACGGGTCTGAGCATGGTCGAACTCGATACAACCTCGAGCCTCCCCCGTACGCCGCTCGCTCTTTCAGCCGATCGGCGTCGCAATCGGCTAGTTGCCGTCGCTATTGCGACGCTTACCGCTTCGATCGCTCTGCCGTTTGTCCTCGGCCAGTTCTTCATCTTCCAGGTAACGATGGTCTTGATTTATGCCATCGCTATTCTCGGGTTGAACCTGTTGACCTGGCTTCAATGGTCAGCTTTCTCTCGGACACGGGGCTTTCTATGCGATCGGTGCCTACACGGCGGCGATTCTGATGGGTAGCTACGACGTCGCCTATTTCTGGACGCTTCCCGTAGCGGCGGTCGTCTGCTTTGTGTTCGGTTTCCTGTTTGGTCTACCGGCATTACGGCTCGACCGCTCCTATCTGGCGCTCGCAACGTTTGCATTGTCTGTCGCTACGCCACAGATTCTGAAGTTCTCGCTGCTGGAGCACTGGACCGGCGGGGTACAGGGCTTGGTGATAAACAAGCCGGATGCTCCGTTCAACCTGCCATTGTCTCAGGATCAGTGGCTCTATTTCTTTACCCTAGCGGTCACGACCCTCATGTACGTTTTCGCAATCAACCTGATCCGAACCCGGAGCGGGCGCGCGATTATGGCAATCCGCGACAATCCGTTGGCGGCTCGTTCCATGGGGATCAACAATTCGATTTATAAGGCCTCAACATTCGGCGTTAGCGGACTTTACACAGGAGTCGCGGGTGCGCTGGGCGCAATAGTCGTTCAGTTCGTAGCTCCAGACAGCTTCACGGTCAGTTTGTCGATAGCGCTTCTGGTCGGGCTGGTCGTTGGAGGAGTCGGATGGCTACCGGGAGCGTTCTTCGGCGCAGGATTCATTCTCTTCGTGCCAAACGCTGCAGACCAGATCTCGAAGGGACTCTCGGGTGCTGCCTACGGTCTGATGTTGATTGTTTTGATGCTCGTCATGCCTGGCGGCTTTGCAGGAGCGATCCGGCTCGCCTCCTTAGCTTTGAAAAAAGCGTCCGGCATAGGTGCGTTTAAAGCTAAAAAGGCCGCAGGTGTGCCCCCTATGACAAATGCTTGATGCAACCGCGCTTGGTTCGAACGGGCGTTCCGGATTTTCGATTCGCATACTTGCAGCTCTTTCAGGATGTCATCATTATGCTCACCCTGATAGGCGGGCGTGCCGGGTCGCGGCAACTGCGACTGGCTGAAGATCCATGGATTACCCGGCATACGCGCCGTGCCGCCGTCGCGATCATCGACGTCTACGATCGCATTTCAGTCCCTGACCCAATTGGACTTTGCGAACTCGTTGACGGTTCGTACACGGCCGACGGCGAGACCCGCTTCGCTTACCTGCGCCTGGAATTGTTCGAGGCTGTCGAAAGTTGCACGCGGCGCCCGTGCCTCCGCCAAGAGTGGCGCCAGATTTTGACGACGCAGCTGGCGGTAGCGTAGCGGGGATCAGTTAAAAGGTCGCTTCGGCGCATCATCGCACAATAGCGGGTAAACATTGGTGGATAAATTGGACTTCCTGTAATAGTGAGCCTCGCACCATCGGCCATCTCGAACATGTGAGATTCGTTGGCCGAAAGCGCAATCGTTCGCCGTCGTTGTCGATCTCACGACAGCAAGGCCCCAGCGCGCTCGTTGACTGACGGCATTGTGGCGGCCATCGACACGTCGATATGCTGGCCTTCACCGGTTCGGTTGCGGTGTTGTAGGGCAGCCAGTACAGTGATGACACCCTGCAACCCCGTATACAGGTCTGCGTGGCTTGAGGAATCGCCACGCGGCTCAGTCAGTGCTTCACCGAAGTGATCCTGAACGATTGCGGTCAAGCCGGTCTCAGCCTGTCCGGTCGGTCCGAAGGCCGGACGGTTTCGCCAAGAATTGGTCTGGCGGTATCCGCTAAGGGAGACGTAGATGATTCCAGGATTGATTGCCCTGACATCCTCATAGCCGAAGTGGAAGCACGCAAGTGTTCCGGGCCGGAAATTCTCGACGATGGACATTGGCGTCGCGGCAAAGCTGAGTAACAATCTCACGCGCTTCCGCATAACTCAGATCGAGGCTGAGATTTTCTCTTTCCGGCATTCTGCTGCACATAATAGAGGCCGATGCCATTGACGCAAGGCAGGCCGACACGCAAGAGAATATGCGAATGGATCAGGTCGTAGAACGTGTCGGTTTTGCGGACGCTGCCAGGTTTCGCAAAGCCTTTAGAAAGTGGACGAACCGCTCCCCGGCCGATTTCCGCCAGTCGAATTGCTAAAGCGGCACCAGTGCCTCAATCAGCCAAAAGAGCGAGTACGACGTGGACAGCAACAGCAGAGCTGCCAACATGGTCAGAAACTGCCCCTGCCGCACTTCGTTCGAGTCTAGCCCTGGCGAAGCAAGGACCCCGTAGATGAGCGCAGTACGACATTCCATGGTGTCCCCCGATATTTAATGGTTTGCTCCGGCGATTGAGAGATCTGCGGATTCAATTCTGCCAGCGCATGATCCGAATGAGCGACAGCCCCCCGCCTGCTCTCGCGTCGGATTTTGGCTAGGCAACGCAACGTGAAGATGTCGCGCGATCAGCGACTCGCGTCTGATGCGCTAATCTATGCCTCCACCAAAGGCACAGCGCGCTGACAGAGGCGTCCTCAGGCGATTGGAAGCAACCGTAGTCCCAAATGCCGCAAAGGGGTGGTCTAACCGCCCCTTTGCTACATCCAGAGCGCGCCGACTGCCCAGTGCTCACTTGCTTGCGTGTTCGGGCTTATTTCCAAGCCATTGCATGAACTCGGCGACATGCTGATACCAAAGATCGGGGCGGGTCATTGTGTAGTGGCCAGGCGACCTCGCCGTTCCGGGCTGAACCACGTACCGGCCGTGTTCGAGCTGAGGCACCGTCTTTTGGAGCACTTGCAGAATGTCGGGATTGAATTCGTCGTCCGAAAAATTGAGCGCAAAGAGTTTCGTCTTGATTTTGGAGAGCTCAGGTTCAGGATCGTAGCTGAACGACGATTTGAGAGAATAGAGTATGTTGTTAGCGTCGACATGCTCGGCCGCAACAAGATTGGTCGCAAGGAATTTGTCTGCGCCAGCGCCGTCGGGAATCGCCTGCTGGAGACTTGATGCGCTATCAATCATCAGCCTCAGCACGCTGTAGCCCAGAATCCAGCTGCGCGGTGCTTGCGTATACTCCCCGTTTTTCCATTCTGGATCTGATCGAATTGAGTCGATCACCATGCGTCGCCACAGGAGGTTACGACCAGATACCTTGATCGGCAACGAAACGATCGGCATGACACCGTCCATCATGTCCGGATACGCTTCAGCCCATTGCCACGCGTTCATCCCTCCCATGGACAAGCCAACAATGGCATGCAGATGCTTGAGGCCTAGCGTCTCGGTCACCACCTTGTGCTGCAGGTCGACGATATCGCCATAATCGTAGTTGGGAAATTTGGCCTTCAGGCCGTCACTCGGCTGGCTCGATTGTCCGTGACCCACGCTGTCGGGAACGATGAGGTAGTAGCGGCTCGAGTCGAGCGGACGGCCCGGATCGAACAAAGCTTTCGCAAAAGTTGGGCTCACGAGCGCGCGACTGTCCGCCCCCGTCCAATGAAGAACGAGGACGGCATTATCGACTTCGCCCTTGTCATTACGGTGGGGCTTACCGAGAGTCGCATAGTGAATTTTCAGGCGGTCCAGCTTCTCTCCGTTGCGAAATTTGTAATTGTCAAACCAAGCATCGGCCTGCACAGCAGCCGTGTTGCTCCCTTGGTCCCAGGGTGCACTCTGGGTGTTACCGGCTGCTGACGTCGGTGACGGCTGTGACTGGGCGAATGCGCCAGGAGCCATCGATCCGGTCAGAAGAAACCCGAGTAGAACGCCGGTCGCGGCGCGAACATACTGAGACTTCATGCTAATTCCTCTTTGGTTGGTGATGACTTGGGATGTCTTCTCGCGCTTTTCTGATCGACGCCGCCGTGGCTGGCGCCGCGGGCCTCTTCGAAGGCAAAACTTCTGATCTGCACTCCTCCCTCAAACTTGACGACACGCCCGTAACGGACAGCAGATGCGAAAAGCACGCGCGATCGGTCTGCCCCCGTGACAACGGCCACACTCCCTGCTTCACTCACGATCTACCCCGCCGAGGGTTGCCCGCGCAGCACGTAACTACTATTATAAGAGTTATCAAGCCCGCAGGTTTAGCCAGATCGCTTCGGCCGCGAGACGGCCGAACCCGATGCAGTGATGGATCTCAGCAAAATGCGATCAAAGAGCTTTGAAGGAATGACGTGCTCGATGGCGAGCGTTATGGGTGCAATGGGTGACCGGTGGGGCGCGCTGATCATGCGCGATCTCTTTCTCGGACTCACCCGCTATGACGAACTACATCGTTCGACGGAAGCGACCCACGCAACGCTATCCGACCGCCTCAAGGCATTGGAGCAGAACGGTTTAATCGAGAGACGGCTTTATCAGTCGCGTCCCGATCGGTACGAGTATCTCCTCACAGCACGAGGCAGGGACATCGGCCTTGTTGTGCTGGCAATGATCCAGGTTGGCGATAAGTGGAATCTGGCAGAGCTCGACGGCCCGCCGCTTCGCATCGTCGATGGCAATACCGGGCACCGGGTCAGAGTCGCGCTCGTTGACGCCAAGACGGGCGAGCAGGTCAATCCCAAAAACGTGATGTTCGAAATCGGTCCCGGTGCGGACGATCTCACCAAATGGCGCACGACGCGGCGAACGAGAGAGACAGGTCCTGACAAGCCACGCGCTGCTGGTCGGCGCACGACTACATCAGCGTCGCAAAGGCGCTCACACGGCTAGGCCGTCTACAGATTGCTCGGCCGCGATTTATACGCCGTCGGCCATGGTCAAGACCGCAGTCTGGATGGCGCTCGAGCTGAAAGACGGGGGCCTTCACGGCTGCTCGCGCCTGATGCCAAGGGAGGCTGCATCTGCCGCAGCATCCGAAGCGGCATGCGTCGGCGAGTTAAGCTCGCGCGGTGAGAACGTCGCACTCAGGGCCGAGCATCGGCCTCCTCCCGCGGTGATCTCGAAGGACCTTGTCAGCCGCGAACGGCATCGAAAGATCACACGAGTTAACTTGCAAATACCAGCCGTTGGTTGATAGTGAGTTGTTTTTTAGTAGTTACTATCTCTATCAAAGCAACGACAAAACCTTCTAGCTGACGGGCCAAAGAGATGGGATCATGGAAGCCTTGGAGTGCGGGTCTCGTCGCGATACTCGCGGCGGCGGGATATGCCTGGCGCACAGGTATCATTGCATTGGACGGCAAAGCAGGTGGCGGAGCCATCACGCCGGCGTCGCGGCCAGTGCCGGTGACGACTGGCCTAGTTCGCGAAGATGACTTTGCGCTCTCTCGCACCGGCCTCGGCACCGTCCAGGCGTTCAATACAGTAACCGTGAGAGTTCGGGTCGACGGAGAACTCCAAAAGATTGCGTTCCAGGAAGGCCAGGATGTGCAGGTCGGCGATGTTCTCGCCGAGATTGATCCTCGGCCTTATCAGGCACAACTCAAGCAGGCGGAGGCCGACAAGGCGCGCGACGAAGCTCTGCTCGCCAACGCCAGACTCGATTTGGATCGGTACAGTTCGCTCGTCGTCAAGGAGTTTGCGACACGACAAAGTGTCGATACCCAGAAGGCGCTGGTCGCACAATATGAGGCTTCGATCGCTCGCGACCGGGCCGTGATCGATAACGCTCAGGTACAGCTTGGTTATACGACGATCGTTTCTCCGCTCAGGGGACGCACCGGCATACGTCTGATTGATCAGGGCAACATTGTGCATGCAACCGATGCAACCGGCTTAGTCGTCATTACCCAGATATCGCCCATCAGCGTCATCTTCACGTTGCCGCAACAATATCTGCCCGAGGTGCTCGAGGCGAGCCGCCGGCAGACGTTGACCGTCTCGGCTTATGCCCAGGATGACCGCACCAAGCTTTCGGACGGACAGCTCACGCTGATTGACAATCAAATCGATCAGGCAACAGGCACGATGCGGCTGAAAGCAACCTTCGAGAATCAAAATGGTGCGCTTTGGCCCGGCCAGTTCGTAAGCTCGCGGCTGACGGTTGGCTCCGGGCGCGGCGCGGTCGTTCCGGATTCCGCGGTGCAGTCGGGACCGAACGGAAACTATGTCTTCGTCGTCAAACAGGACTCGACGGTCGACCTGCGGCCTATTCGCGTGGCGGCAAGCCGCAACGGTCAGGCGCTCATTGCCGAGGGCATCAAGCCCGGCGAGACGGTCGTGACGGACGGGCAATATAGGCTTCGGCCTGGCAGCCATGTGATTTCAGGGGGACCGACGGCGGGTCAGCGAACGGCGTCAACGGCACAGGGGCGGGAATGATGAATATCTCAGGACCGTTCATCAAACGACCGGTTGCGACTGCGCTCATGATGACCGGCCTTGCGCTGGTCGGGCTGGTAGCCTACCTGCTGCTGCCCGTCGCGCCGTTACCTCAGGTGGATTTTCCGACCATCCAGGTCACAGCGCAATTGCCGGGCACGAGCCCTGAGACCATGGCTTCATCGGTAGCCAGCCCCCTCGAGCGGCAACTGGCACAAATGTCAGGCGTCGCTCAGCTCACCTCGATCAGTGGAATCGGCATTTCTTTGATCTCGATCCAGTTCGAGCTTTCGCGCAACATCGACGCGGCGGGTCAGGACGTTCAGGCTGCGATCAATGCCGCGGCGGGTCAACTTCCGAAAAACCTGCCAAGCCCGCCGACCTATCGCAAAACGAATCCCTCGGATCCGCCGGTCATGGTCCTGGCTCTGACGTCCGACAGCCTCCCGCTCACAACCGTCAACGACTATTCCGATAACATCTTTGCGCAGCAGCTGTCACTGGTCGATGGCGTGGGAACCGTGTTGATCGCCGGTGCGCAGAAGCCAGCAGTGCGCGTCGAAGCAAACCCGATCGAGCTCGCGGGCCGCGGACTCAGCCTCGAAGACGTCAGATCCGCCATCGCCTCCGCGACTCTCAACGCCCCGAAAGGAACGCTTAACGGCGACCGCCAAGGCTATACGCTGGAAAACAATGACCAGCTACTGAGCGCGGCCAGCTATCGTCCTGTAATTGTCGCATGGCGCAACGGGTCCGCCGTGCGGGTCGGAGACGTCGCTACAGTGGTCGACGGCGCCGAGGATATCCGCGGATCCGGCACCTACAATGATAAGCGGGCGATCATCCTGATCGTGCAGCGGCAGCCCGGCGCAAACGTCATCGACACCGTCGAACATATCAAGGCGGCTATTCCACGCCTCAAGGCGTCGATCCCGGCGGCAATCGACGTGAGCATCGTCACCGATCGTACTCAGACAATCCGCGCATCGGTTGAGGACGTTCAATTTACCCTGATGCTGACCATCGCGCTGGTCGTGATGGTCATCTTTCTGTTTCTCAGGAACGTGTGGGCCACGGTTATTCCTGGGATCACCGTGCCTCTATCCCTGATCGGCACGTTCGCCGTGATGTACCTGGTCGGATACAGCCTGGATAATCTCTCACTTATGGCGCTTACGATCGCAACAGGTTTCGTCGTCGACGACGCCATCGTGATGGTGGAAAACGTCGCTCGCTATCTCGAGCAAGGACACTCACCGCTCGAAGCAGCTCTCAAGGGTTCACGCGAGATAGGATTCACAATTATCTCAATCAGTCTGTCTCTAATCGCCGTCTTCCTCCCCATCTTGCTTATGGGCGGCATCATCGGTCGCCTGTTTCGCGAATTCGCCGTGACCGTCAGTGTTGCGATCCTGGTGTCGACAGTTGTCTCATTGACGCTGACACCAATGATGTGTGCGCAATTGCTGCGCAATGAAAGGGACGAGAAGCATGGTCGTCTCTATCGGCTAAGCGAAAAAGTCTTTGACGCGGCGCTGGCGGCGTATGAGGCGGGCTTGCGCTGGGTTCTCCGTCACCGAGCAATCACGCTGGGCTCGACAATCGTCACCATAATGCTCACTTGCTACCTTTACGTGGTGATTCCGAAGGGATTCTTTCCGCAGCAAGATACCGGTCTCATCGTTGCGGTATCGGAATCCTCGCAAGATGTCTCATATGCCGCCATGAACGAACGCCAAGCGGCGCTGGTCCGTATTGTCCTGGAAGATCCGGGTGTAGATGGCGTCATCTCGGCCGTCGGTGTCGGCGGCGTAAACCAGACCATAAATAATGGCCGCATGTTCATTAATCTCAAACCGCGCGATCTCCGTGACGCCAGTGCAAACCAGATCATCGACCGCTTGCGGCCGAAGCTGGCTCAGGTGAAGGGAATCCTGCTGTTCATGCAAGCTTCTCAAGACATCAATGTCGGTGGCCGCGCGAGCCGGACGCAGTACCAGTTCACACTACAGGACAGCGACCTTGACGAACTCGATCATTGGGCTCCTGAACTTTTGCGCGCCCTTCAACACATTCCATTGCTACGTGACGTCGCGACTGATCAGCAAATCGCCGGGCCTACGCTTCGACTGGAGATCAACCGCGACACTGCATCTCGGCTCGGTGTCGCAACACAGGCGATAGACGATACGCTTTACGACGCGTTTGGGCAGCGCAAGATTGCGCAATTTTTTACCCAGCAAAACAGTTACTGGGTAGTCCTTGAGGTGGACCCTCGTTTCCAACTCGACCCCAATGCGCTCGACCTGATATACGTGCCATCGGCAACCGGGAAACAGGTACCTTTGAGTGCTCTGGTCGAACAGCGGCGCACGGTGCGATCGCTTTCAGTCAGCCACCAAGGCCAGTTTCCGGCAATCACCCTCTCCTTCAATCTCGCCGCTGGCGTTGCTTTGGGAGAGGCTGTTGAGGCGATAGAGAAGGTGAAACGCGACCTCGGGGCACCGGCAACATTAATCAGCACCTTCCAAGGCAACGCCCAGGCCTTTCAGGACTCGCTCCGTACCCAACCGTTGCTGATCCTGGCCGCCCTGATCGCGGTGTACATCATCCTCGGGGCCCTCTATGAGAGCCTGATTCACCCGATTACAATTCTGTCGACCATTCCGTCCGCTGGCGTCGGCGCGCTTCTGATTCTGATGGCTTTCAACTATGAGCTCAGCGTCATTGCCTTGATCGGAATCATTCTGCTGATCGGCATCGTCAAGAAGAACGCGATTATGATGATAGACTTCGCCATCCAGGCCGAAAAGGCCGAAGCGATTTCTCCTGAAACCGCAATCTATCAGGCTGCGGTGAAGCGTTTCCGTCCCATCATGATGACGACATTTGCCGCCCTATTTGGCGCGATACCCCTGGCGCTCGGTCATGGTACCGGTTCAGAAATCCGTCAACCGCTCGGCTACGCGATCGTCGGCGGGCTGCTCCTGTCGCAATTCCTGACGCTCTATACGACCCCAGTCGTCTACCTCTATCTTCACCGATTCACACGCAGAAGGACGTCAGGGCGCGCCGAGCTCGCCGGGCAACTGACGATTGCCGCCGAATGATCCTCGCCAGTGGCGGAAGACGGTGCAGACCGCGGTTGTGGCCGTCCGTTCGTGCCTATTGAAAGGCCGCAGATGCGTTCTCCCCCGCCGCAGCCGAAGTGCGAGCCCCCACAAAGCGGATTACGCTGATTTCGCTCTCCCGACCGGCCGGCGTTTTAGTGCCTCTGTCGCCTGGCCGAGCAGCCTGAAGCATTCCTCATGCTGCAAGCCTTTGTTGAGTCCAGCGCCGAGATGGCGAACGCCCCAGCGGGCAAGCGCCAATACAGCCACGCCGAGTTCACGTCCTTGATCCGTCAGCTCATAGGCAGCTCGGGGAGGGTGATCAGAGTAGAACTGCCGACGCACCAAGCCGTGGGCCTCGAGTGTCTTGAGGCGGCTTGAAAGCACGTTAGGAGCAATCCCGGGAAGACGCTCCTGAAAGTCCTGAAAGCGCATGGCGCCGGCGAGGAGGTCGCGCACCAGCAGCAACGTCCACCGAGAACCGACGATGTCGAGCGTTCGAGCAATGGGACACGATTGGCCGAGGCTAGTCTTTGCCATCTCGAGCTTTCTTCCTTCAGCGATGCTAGTAACTTGCCAGCGAATAGCTCCTACATAAGCCAATTCAGCTTCGCTAGAAAGGGCTGCAGAGCAGGGAAGCCCAAGGCACCCAGGCCGGAGCGACGCGCTCATTCGCCTACTCTGCTCGGGTTCCCGATTGCGTAGTTGAACGGGCCCCGCGACCTTGCCCGCGTTTGCCCCCAAAGCTGACGTTGTCGATCCTTGGCGGAGACGAAGCCCGCATCGATCGTAGTCTGGGAGGATTTGCGGCCGCGCGCTGCGCTTTCGACGGCGTTCAACGAAGCCCCGAGCCGGGTGTGACCGCGACCGAGACGGCTTCGTGATGGGCGAAGGTGCAGGCATCCTTGTCATTGAGGGTCTCGAACACGCCCTCAAACGCGGCGCAATGCCTCTCGCCGAGATCGTGGGCTATGGCACGACGGCGGACGCCCGTCACATCACCTCTGGGCCCGAAGATGGAAATGGCGCCAAGCGGGCAATGAAGACAGCGTTGCGTCAGGCAGAGCTGCAGTCCAGTGACGTGCAGCATCTTAAGGCCCATTCGACATCAACGCCGGTTGGCGACATTTCAGAGCTAGAAGCGATCAAGGCTGTCTTTGGCCGCGAACCAAGTCAGCAACGGGGCATTTGCTCGGAGCGGCTGGCGGCCTTGAGGCGATCTTGCACAGTCCCGGCGCTGCGCGATCAGATACCGCCGACACTCAACCTGGACAACCGCGCCCCCGCGGCGCAAGGCGTTGACCTCGCGGGGAGCGTTTCGCGTCAGATAGCCATTGAATATGGCATGTCCAATGGCTTTGGATTTGGGGGCGTTAATGCCAGCATTATCTTTCGACGCTGGACGTGAGACAGCCCCGCCAGCTACTGATCATTTTCGACTGGAATCCAAACCCCGCGACCGGTCTATTCTTCTGAGCGGGCCTTAACATATCGATTGATGAGATTCTCAATCGTTTCCTGGGTTCTCGACCAAGCGGGCGTGGCTTTCTCAAGCCTACTTTTACCGCGCTTGTTCAATTTCAGGACCTTTTCTCGCGCGTCGCCCCTGCGCGAAGTTACATCAATCCATCCCGCTTCGATGAGCAACTTGACGTTTCGCGACACTGTCGTTTGATCCAAGGCGAGCTCGTCGGCTAGTTCCCTCACCGTTGCTTTGCCGAGGCGAGCAAGCTCCCTCAGCGTCGAGAACTGAGTGATACGTAGTTGCTGAGGGCGAAGCGCTTCGTCGTATACTTTCGTGAAAAGGTTTGAAGCCCTCCGCAACTGCGTACAATAACAATCTGTATACATTTTCTTCATGAGAAGTCCTTGGCGGGCATGCGCCTTCTGGACAGCCGTCTGGCGCAACCGCGCAACATGCGGAGGCAACCCCATCCGCCAGCTCATAGCTGGCACACATTCGTTCGGCTATGTGAAAACAGCAACGTCCCGACTGCCTCCGCGTCAGCATGCCATGCTCACTCGATGGCATCCAGAAGCCAATTGCAAGATCTGGAAGCTCATTGGAGGCTTTACCGTGCGTTTAAGCGCAGCAAAATGGGAGGTGTGCGGCGTGCCTTCGCCGTCGCGTGGCTCCAAACGCTCGCTATCAGCAACTCTGCGCCCCGTTAGCCGGAGCGATTACCACCGTTCGTCTACGGCGCGGACCGCGTTCACATTTCATCATCACTTGACCGCTGCAGCATTGAGCTATCAAGCCTCCTATTGCCGCGCCGAAGATATTCCGATCTGGATCTTTGAAGGCTCGAGTTGCGTTTCAAGGAGCGCAACCCGACGCTCAAGATCGCTGCGTGGATCAAAGTTCAGTGCTTCATCAAACCTCAGAATGCCTTGCCATAGCCGCCGAAGGAAGCTCGCGTCCTGCGACGCTTGAGTCTTACTCGAATTTGCCATCTGCTTTCCCTTCGATTCTGGGCGAACGCCCCGGGCTCAATATTTCTGGGACTATGCCCGGCTTGTAGTTCTGCCCAGAGACTCTCGCGATCAAAACTCCTCGCCTCTATTATGTTTGGACTACTGCGGACTTCACTTCGCTCCCAAGGCCGCGACGCAGCAGGTCAAACGCCATGATGTGGCTCGCACCCGAAATGCCGACGCCATAGAACGGGATTAGCGCCATCGGCAGCGTCTCGATGCCAGACATGCGCGGGTCGTCGAGAAGAAAGAACGTCAACCCCGTGCCGACTGCCACGATGAAATCAGCGAACCCAAAGATGTGAAACGCCAGGTACCGATTGCGGGTCTTAGGCAGCAACATAACTCCGAGGGCCATCAGCCCCGCGATGAGGTCACCCCACCCAGCATTCCGAACGAAGGTTTCGGGGAGGAGATTCAGTGCCCCGTACCAGAAAAACACCAGCGCGGCCGCTATGCGCCAGACATGAAACGCTGTGAGCGACTGCAAACCGATCGCTTCAATGTAACCGCGGAAAGCACTCGATGTTGCATAGACAATCACAGGCACCACGACGCCCAAGGCAATAACGGCGGCGAGGATGACCGGGTAGACGCCTTGATAAACTCCAGTCTCGGCGGCGACGATGACGGCCAACCCCCAGACGACCAACACACTAAGCAGGGCGACCTTCGCCCGGCGTTGGCGGATCTCAATCTCCCGATCCATGCTACCTCTCTCCATTTTATGTGTAGTTACACTTTGTCAAAGTGCGCGGTCCGTCGCTGAGGAGTGACATCATGATGTTCCATCTGTGTGCACCACCTTCGATGCCTTGGTACGGAACCGATACCGATTGGACCGCGACCGCGACGGTCACTTAGCTCTTATAATAAGAGTTGCTACTCAAAAGCGCAAGTGGCATGTTGGCTCGATGGCGGAGGAAGCGTGAGCCTCGATCACCCGTCGGAGGTACGACCAGCAACCTAGCCGATAGCGAGGAATAACTTGACAGTTTGTTCTAACGGTTCGAGCACGATCCGGACTTCCGAAAATGACTCGGAGTCTCCTGGATCAACAGCCCGATGAGCATGGATAGCAGCTGGGCATTTTGAATGATCCGGCCGGTAGCGCTCGTTGCCAAGCGTTTAGCCAAAAGGTAAGTAGCGCCGACGGCTCACGGCACGCTGATGACAGCGCCTGAAAGACGCCGGGCCATCGTTACCACGTCTGTGAAAATCACCGTCGTACCTCACCTCCTTTGACAGCTTCGCGACGATTATATCGGAGATATCGAGGTCTTTTAATCAGCTCCACTTATGGCAAGCACAGTCCGTCATACCCGCCGGAACGAGCAAAGCGGACGCAGTGCGCAGCTCAGCCTTTCTTCACGTGACAACTGGGGCAGCCGGCCGCGCGCGCCTCAGCAACTGGCGAAGCGAAAGTGCATGCAAGACGAAGGAACTGGGGACGGTGAAGGCTGGAATGATGGCTGAGGGATAGGTGAAATTTGTCAGGTTGGGATGATCGAGGGCAAGACGCTGAAGCGGCCCAGGCGATGTAAGGGCGCCTAAGGTGACTGCCAGTATCAGGTCTCCGATACCGAAGAGATTCCAAAGCAGGGCTGCCCGCGCGCTGCCCGGCCGGCCACTGGCCAACGACGCGGCCACCGGAAGAGCCATCAGTCCCGTGATGACGTCACCGGTGCCGGCAGGCAACGCGAAGGCGCCCGGCACGGCTCCCGACGCCCAACCCACTAAGAAAGTAGCACCGACCACTCGATAGAACTGAATGCCGATCAGCCAGGTGAGAGGCATGGCATCGAGCAGCGTCCCGATCCGGCGTGAACGCCATAACAGCGTGACAGCAATCGAAGTCGGAACGACAATCATCAGGAGCAGCAACGGAATTGGAACTGCGCCAGGTCGAAGCAGGCCGTTGGCCACAATCACCCATGCACTCGCATGCCAAAGCGTTAGCGGGACTGCGATCGCCAGCCAGGCCTGCATCCGCTCCGCCCCGGTCAGGGACGTGCGGGCAAGTCCTGCCCAGGCTCCGCCAAGTAGCAAGAGATGTACCACGATACGCGCGATGATGAGGGACAGACCCGAGCGCTGAAATTCCGGCGCAGCGATAATGGCCACGAGCCAGAGACTCGCGGCGACTGCACTGCCGGCAAATGCGAGCATTGGGCTGTTGCTGGACATACCGGTGTTGTTTGGCGTCACTGTCAGACCTTCTTGTTGGTCGAAATCGATCATTTGTTGTCACGGCAAACCCCGTACCGATCAGGTCCGGTAGCCGCGCTGGTTAGACGCAGAAGAATCGCCGCGGCGCGCATCTATTACTCTTATAACAAGAGTCAATGGCAAGCTTGTCAATTGATTTGTGCGCTGGGGAATAGATATAGCCTGCGCCCTCATTCGACCGGCGATGCTTCGGCCCCGCAGCGTGCCCCGTCGGTGACGGCGGCGTGTCTGCTCTCCACTTCGGAGGGAATTTGGACGGGATTCGATCGGTGAGGTGTACGGCGCTGGCGCTTGAGTTCAAGACGAGAATACGAGGATTAGAATCAATTAGCGATGGGCAGCTCGATTGGTCGCTCTAGAAGCGCCGGCGCAGCTCTGGGCACCGTATTCAAGCGACATTCATTGTTTTCAAGAACCACATTGAATTCGGCATTGTATGAACCTAGTATAGCTCTTATTATCAGAGCCTCTAGGTACGCTAGGCCCTGACTGCGATCGGCGTCAACGGCATGACGGTGAGTGAGGGGAAGGACTATGGCCGCCAGACATTAAACTGATCTCGCAAAGGAAAGGGGTCATGCGCTCGAAGAGTTTCGAGGGAATGGTATGCCCGATCGTTGGCGTCATGGCGGCGATCGGCGACCGGTGGGGCTTGCTAATTCTGCGCGACCTCGTCTTCGGTCTCAGCCAATACGAGGATTTCCGACAATCGTCCGGCGTGACAACGCAACACTAAGTGACCGGCTGAAACACCTGGAAGCCAATGGCCTCATTGAACGACGGCGCTATCAGGTAAATCCCGAACGATTTGAATACTCTTTGACTAAGAGGGGCTGGCAGATCGCGCCTGCAATGCCCGTCCTCGCTCAGATCGGGGACAGTCTTGACGTCTCGGGCGCTTCAGGGCCGCCATTGAGATTTGTGAATCAACGAACCGGTGCCGACGCAGGCTGGAGTTTTATCGATCTCGACACAGGTGAACAGTTGAAAGCCTTGGACATTGCCATCAAAGAAGGTCCCGGCGCAGACGATCTCGTCCGTTGGCGGTTGTCCCGCGCCGAGAGCCGAGAAAAAACGACGAGTAGTCATCTCTTGAATGCCGCACCCAATCTGCCCTCCCGGACCAGGTCCTAGCGATGCAACTGCTCCCTGACGCGCTCGAGGATCTCCTTCGACAACGGACTACCCGACGTAATGCGCGCCAGTGTCATCGCACCGATCATCGTGGACAGCGCGCCGATTGCGTCTCCCCGCGCCTTCGAACTTACTTCGCCTGACGCGAGGACAGTCAAGAGCTCCTCGAGAGCCGCGGTCGCTGCCGCTTTGGTCTCATCGCCCGAGCGAGCCAATTCGCTCCCTAGCGCGGCGAAGGGACAAATCGGAGTTGGCGCGTCGCGATGGGCGGTAGATAGATAGACGTCAACTGCGGCATTGATGCTCCCCTTCGCCATATTCCGCGTGATCGCGGCGATAATCTTGTCGCCGGCGTTGGAGAGTGCCTCGGCGACGAGTTGCTCCTTATTGCGAAAATGTCGGTAGAAGCCGCCGTGCGTGAGCCCAGCGGCCTGCATTACGTCAGCCAGACTTGTTTCCGCGATTCCCGTTCTTCGGATGTAGTCCGCGGCTGTTGCCACGATCCCTTCCCTGGTCTCTGCCGCTTCCTTTTTCGACTTTCTCAACGATTCAACCCCTGCCCGTCACGGCCGGCAAAGGCCTTGACAGCTTAGATTACAATCGACATCTAATAGATTAGATGTCACTTGACACCTAAAAGTTAGCGCAAAGCGAGTTGCCGTCAATAGGAGGCACCTTTGCGGCCGCTTTAATGCTCCCCATGGAGCGCCAGGGAAGACTAGGCATGAAACAACGAATCCTTGTTACCGGGGCCACCGGCGAGACCGGCCGCTACACAACCGAAGCCTTGATTAAATTGGGCTTCCCGGTTCGTGCGCTCGTGCATAAAGTCGATGAACGTTCGGAAAAACTCCAGGCGACTGGCGCCGAGGTCATCGTCGGAGATCTGCTGGATTTTAATTCAGTTCGCGATGCATTGAAGGGCGTAAAGCGAGCCTATTTCGTCTTTCCGATCAGGCCGGGGCTGATCGACGCCACGGCGTATTTCGCTCAAGCCTCCAAGGAAGCGGAACTCGATGGCATCGTCAACATGTCTCAGATATCGGCCCGCGAAAACTCGAAGAGCCAAGCAGCGCGTGACCACTGGATCGCAGAACGGGTTTTCGATTGGTCCGGCATTCCGGTCAGCCATATCCGGCCGACCTTCTTCGCGCAGTGGCTTACCTATCCCCACAACCGCAAGCACATTCTGGAACGCGGCGCCATCAGCCAGCCGCTCGGCAATGGACGGCACGCCCCCATCGCCGCCGAGGACCAAGCGCGCTTTATTTCCGCAATCCTCGCCGATCCAAAGCCGCACATGGGCAAGACTTACCCGCTGTTTGGACCGGTCGAAATGGATCAAGCCAGCATCGCGGCGACCGTCAGTGAAGTAATTGGACGACCGGTCACCTATGATCCGATTTCAATCGATACCTATCGCCAACGGCTCGAGGCGACGGGGATGATGCCAGCCTTTCTGATTCAGCATCTCTGCGCGGTAGCGCAAGATTATCAGGATGGCATCTTTGCTGGCAGCGACGAAGCTATTGCGCAGGTGACCGGCAAACCGCCCATGACGGTTCAGGAGTTCGTGACTTCCCATATAAGCCTCTTCAACCACAAACCAGGGTAAGAGGCGGCCGATGACGCCGTCAGTGGAATATCTGTTTCGACGGCGAATTGCTATCAGCGGCCAAGGCAATGCTTTATTTCGGAGATCGCCTTGCCCTCCGACAACAATTGGTCGACGGCTTCGGCATCGCATTTAACCTCTTCGTGCGATTTGCATTCACCCCTTCGTCCCTTCAAGCTCACTCGTCCACGATCGCTACGGCCCTGGTCCAGCCATCTCGCCGTTCGTCGTCACCTCCGACGCGTTACGGCCTTTCCGCGTCGGGGCCGCCAAGCGGCCTATAGCGCGCTCATATTTTTCTATTTGAAAGTTCACCCGTACGCTTCAAGTCCGCTTACTTACCTCCGTCGGCAATCTGCACTAACATAGTGATCCCTCACCGCCGGATTCGATCGACCAATAAGGCCCGACGATGCCCATCCTTGATTTTAGCGAATGCAATTGTTTCGCAACCCGCAAGGCCGCGCGACGCCTTACCCAGCTCTATGATACCAAACTTTCCCCCTGTGGCATCAAATCCACGCAACTGATGTTGCTGGCAACGATCGATCGCAAAAGCGATCTCACAGTAAACGATCTCGCGGCGGCTATGGTACTGGATCGCACTACGACTGGTAAAAATTTGAAACCGATGGAGCGCGATGGTTATTTGAGGTCTACCGTCTGCAAGAGCGATAGAAGGAGCCGTACAGTAGCCCTTACCGCCAAGGGCAAGGCACTGCTGACGCGTGCCTATCCTTTGTGGAAATCAGCCCACGAAGAATTTGAGCGAGTGCACGGGTCTGCCTTCGTACTCCGCTACCAACAGATGCTTCGGGAAGTCACCGAAGCATAAGCCCACTAGCGTATACAGACTTCACAGAAGTCGATTTGTGAAATAGGAGCATCTGCTCTTTTCTTTCGAGCGTGGGCGGATTATGGTTTGTTAGACGTATTGGGATGCGGGCGAAAGGAGATCGACCATGGACGTGCAGGATTTTATTAGAGATCAAATTCGCGAGAACAAGGTCGTGCTATTCATGAAGGGAACGCCGTCGTTTCCACAGTGCGGTTTCTCGTCACAGGTCGTACAAATCCTCGATCATCTCGATGCGACCTACACAACCTTTAATGTCTATGACTCGGATGAACTGCGGCAAGGCATTAAGCGATATTCAAACTGGCCTACGATTCCGCAGCTCTATGTGCGTGGCGAGTTCGTCGGCGGATGCGACATTGTGCGCGAAATGTTTGAGGCGGGCGAACTTCAGCAGTTGATCGGCGCAGTTGCCGAAGAGCAGCCTGCGGCCGGCTAACATGACGCGTTATCCAGCCCGATTACGTTTGGTCAACTGAGGACGACTAAGCGCGGCGTCTTTGCATATGCGCTTGTTTCAGTGATACGCGGCAAGAACAGCGCCATCAATCGCTCGGACCGAAATGCTCCGATAATTCACTATGACCGAATCGGCTTGCGCGACCGCTTAGTTAGCGTACTTGCGGCCGCTGGTTATGCTAACGGTCAAATTGACCCGAAGGACCTTGCGGCACTGGACCAGTTTCACTCGCGCGGCTTGGAAGCGACGGTCGATCTCGCTAACGAGCTCGCTCTCGATGCCAATACTGCGGTAATCGATATCGGTTCGGGGTTGGGCGGACCTTCACGCTATCTCGCACATCGATTTGGCTGCAAGGTTCTTGGGATAGATATCAGCGCCTCTTTCGTTGAAGCCGCCACTTACCTCGCATCCCGAACGAACCTGAGCGATCGCGTTTCGTTTCAATTGGGAAATGCGCTTTCACTTTCCTTCCCTGATCGCTTTTTCGACGTCGCCTGGACCCAACATGTCGCAAAGAATATCCGCGACCGCGAACGGTTCTACTCCGAGGCCTTTCGGGTACTCCAGCCCGGCGGCCAGTTCGCGATTTATGACGTAGTAGCCGGAAGCGCTGGTCCCCTTATATTTCCTGTTCCTTGGTCGGCTTCGGAGGAGGGAAGCTTTCTGCTGTCTTCGGACGCGATCAGGCAGTGCTTGATCGGGTGGCTTCACAATCCAAAACTGGAACGATCGAAGCGAAGCCAGCCTGGCGTGGTTCAAAAAGCGCGCCGTCGCCGTGCAGCGCAACGCCCTCGACCACAAATCGACACTTGGGCTTGATATCGTGATGGGAGCGGAGTTTCCGGTCATGTCAGCCAACCTTCTACAGAACTTGGAAGATGGCCGCGCAGGCTTGATCGAGACCGTACTGCGCCGACCGTGATCAATCGCCATGCTGCGTAGGCCGCTCAGTTAGCTATTATCCAGATTGCAGCGGCCGTAGGCGCTGCGCCTGCCCGAGGTCAAGTCCCGCCTCTCCGCCGCTCTCGGCCGGATGGAATTCAGGCAATTAATCGCTTACCTGTCAGCACAGCCCGAGCGAGCGTCTTCTGAAAATTGCTGTGATATGGCAGGATTGGAGGCTATCCTTCCAGCTTATGGAAGAGGATCTGATGGATCGCTTGGATGCGATGTCGACCTTCCTGGCCGTGGTCGAAGCCGGCAGCCTCTCCGATGCAGCAAGGCGGCTGGGAACTCCGCTTGCGACGGTCAGCCGCAAGGTCTCCGAGCTGGAAACACACTTGCACACGAAGTTGTTTAACCGGTCGAGCCGCAGGCTGGTGCTCACCGGAGCAGGCAGCTCCTATCTTACAGCATGCAAGCGCATCCTCGCAGACATTAGTGAAGCCGAACGCGCTGCTTCTGGCGAGTACACGGCGCCGACTGGCGAACTGACCGTGACAGCTCCCGTCGGACTTGGACGCACTCACCTCATCCCAATCCTAGCGGAATTCCTCAAGGCCTATCCGGATATCAAGGCCAGCTTGATCCTTACCGATCGAGTATCAAGCCTATTTCAGGAGCAGATCGACGTTGGACTCCGCGTTGGCCCGCTACCGGACTCCGGCCTGATTGCGATACGAATCGGCACAACGCGTCGTGTGGTTTGTGCCAGTCCTGCCTATCTAGCCGCTCGCGGAACACCTCGCTCGCCGGAGGATCTGACCGCACATGACTGCATCAACTATGCAGGCATCTCCTCGCCCGACGTTTGGACATTCGTCAGAAACAACGTGACGGTTGCCGTGCCGGTTCACGCGCGGCTTCTGGTCGGCACCGCTGAGGCGGCCCGCGACGCAGCGTGTGCAGGTGTCGGAATTACTATCGCTTTTGCGTACCACTTCCAGGCAGCCCTGGAGCGCGGAGCCTTAACAACCCTTCTAGACGAGTTTGAGCCAGCATCCAGACCGGTTAATCTCGTATACACAGCCGACCGGTTTCTGCCAATCAAAGTGCGCGCTTTCCTCGACTTCGCAGCACCGCGGTTAAAGCGAGTCTTCGCGCAGTAGAGAACGCGTTACGCGCTTTTCCCCGATGCAGGTCAACTAAGCGCCTGGGCCATCCTATCCGCCGACCACACAACGCCATCCTGCCAGACGCTGCCTCATCCACTCGGCAAGTTGGGCGCACTCACGAGGCAGGCCCCATGCAGACGTCAGCGAAGTTTGAACTGGTGACGGTCTGCTCGTAGCAACTCGCGGGAGAGGAGAGACTGCAGAGCATCGCGATAGTCCTGATCACGACATTGCCTAGTCGCTGTGGTGGGCACTGGCACCGCTGGCGACATGGTTTGCCCGTACGTTGTGCCGATGCTCAACTAACTGGTCGTCCTGCGGGAAAATGCTGTCGTAAATTGCACGAGCTTCTTGGATCAAACGGATCCGTTCGCGTTCAGCCTTTGGAACAAAGCGGACAATCTCACCCATATTCACCTCCAAAATTGATATGCCGCTTGGGACAAGCGTCGCTTAACGCAAATGGGATGAAAGACCTGCCTCACCAGGAGGCGAAATTGAAAGGAACCTTTCCAAACTGTGGAAGGCTCGAAGGGTGTGCCGTCGATGCTCGATGCCCGGCGTAAAAGGTCGAGACTTGGTGCGCGGACAGCAGCTCTAGCTCCGGCGCGCCGGAGCGCAATCGCGCTTCAGTCAGCGCTCGCTCTTATCGGGATTGCAGCGATTTTAGCGCGGCCACGATGGCGTCGGGCTCGAGCCGGTTGCGATACTCGACGTCGATCGAGGCAAGTGCAACGCAGCCGTCTGGCGCGACAACGTAAGTCGCAGGCACCGGTACCTCCCAGGTCCCGTCGCCATTGACGACTTCCATGGACAAGCCGTTCGATCGGAGTGCCGCCTTCAGCTCCTCGGGCTGCGCCCAGACGAGGCCGAAATCGCGAGCCACCTTGTTTCCGCGATCGCTCAAAACAGGGAACGTCAAAGCGTTCTTTTCAGCTGTGGATAGTGAAGCATCCGGTAACTGTGGCGAGATCGCGACAAGCTCCGCTCCGAGGGAGTGGATTTGCGGGAGGATGGTCTGATAGGCTCGAAGCTGAAGATTACAGTAGACGCACCAGCCGCCGCGATAGAATGTCAAAACGACCGGTCCGGCGGATAGCAGGTTCTTCAGGCCGACGCCCTTCCCCGTTTGATCCGGCAGCTCGAAGCCGGGCGCCCGCATTCCGAGACCCACGGCGTTTTCCATCGCAAAGGTTTCGCGCAACTCCTCGATCTTTCTCGCGTAGAGCGCCGCCCTGCCAGCCGGGGCTGTGCGCTCGAACTGCGCCTTCAATGCATCGAGTTCGTGCTGCAATCCCATTCGCGTTCCTCTAACTCAGGCTGGCAACCCTTCAAATGAGGCGAACCGCGCGCGGTCGAGCACGCCACTTATTTTAGTTCATTCGTTCTAAAATACGAGAGGCAGGCCGGTTGTCAAGGGCGCCTGGGCGCCGGCGAAGGCATGCCAACCACCTCACGCACTTCGATCTTGTCGAAGGGACTGGACAATGGGTCCAGCAGGAGAAGCCCGATCAGGCAATGAATTGTTCCTGCGGTTTCCGCGCGACACGCACGACGAGAGTGCCGGCCTCGCCTGATCGACGGATCGCCCCCCCGGGATCGGCTTGTCTCCGACCCGGGGAGTTCATATGATTGCCGAGGATAGAGAATTTACGTTTGCGAGAGGAAAAGGCGGTGGCGAGACCCCGAGAATTCGACGAGGAGGTCGTTCTGGACGCCGCCATGAATCAGTTTTGGTCCCATGGATATGAGAGGACGTCTGTACGCGACCTTGCGGATCAAATGGGCATCACCGCCGCTAGCCTGTACAACGCGTTTGGCGACAAACGATCATTGTACGTGCTCTCCTTGAAGTACTACCTCGAACGGCGCTCGCGCGAGCGAACAAAGATTTTCGATCGCAGCCCGGCGGTCGATGCGATCGAATCGTACTTTCGCGACGTGGTACGAACGTCAGTCGGCGATAAATCTCAGCGTGGATGCATGCTCGTCAACGCCGCCCTGGAGACGGTACCGGATGACACGGAGTTTCAGGACCTCGTTGCAAGAGAGTTCTCTTCGATCGAATCATCCTTCTTCAGGTGCGTGAAGGCCGGCCAGGCCGATAAGTCGCTGCGCAGCGATATCAAGGCTGTGGAAGCCGCAAAAATGCTTTTGAGCGTGTTGCTGGGACTTCGCGTGCTGGCGCGTACCCGGCCGCACCGATCGATTGTGGAGGCGGCGGCTCGGTCGGCCGTCGACGCCATTCGCGCCTAATCCAGCAACTCGACGCCGACCCGCGGTCGTCTTTGTCTGCGCGGCTTAGCGCAGTTCTCGCAATTGACGGGCTTTCGGCTTGCATATTTTAGTTCGATCGCTCTAGAATGATGGCAACTGGTCTTGGCAATAGGCTTCGGCGTCCCGCGACGCCAGCATGACTGGCTGCCGCAAGGTCAACCGGAGGTCCAAAGCGCATGTCAGAACAACCGTTGCCGAAACAATACGTCGAGGTTCTGGGAAGGACGATGGCCTACTACGCAGGGGGGGAAGGACTCCCGATTCTCTTTTTGCATGGCAATCCCACATCCTCATATCTTTGGCGCGACGTGATCCCGGAACTCGAGGGTTATGGACGTCTCATCGCGCCCGATTTCATTGGTATGGGCGATTCTGATAAGCTGCCTGATGTGCGTCCCGATACCTATACTTTTGCCACCCACCAGGCTCATCTCGATGCCTTCATTGAAGCGGTGATAGGACCTCAGACAAAAATATTGCTTATCGTTCACGATTGGGGATCCGCGCTGGGCTTCCATTGGGCAAATCGGCACCGTGATAAGGTGCAAGGCGTCGTGTACATGGAGGGAATTGTCAGACCGTTCGCGGACTGGAGCGAATGGCCTGAGTCGGTCGTGACGACATTTCAGGGCTTCCGTTCGCCGGAAGGCGAGGAGATGATTCTCGATCGCAACTCGTTTGTCGAACAAGTGCTTCCCGGCGCGGTGCTGCGCAAGCTTTCGGAAACCGAGATGGCGCAATACAGAAAGCCATTTGCGAACAGAGCTGACCGCTGGCCGACGCTCACGTGGCCCCGACAGATTCCGATTGCCGGTGAGCCGGAAGATGTGACCGCTCTTGTGGAGGCTTATTCCAGCTGGATGGCAGATAACAATCTGCCGAAACTCTTTATCAACGCGGAGCCGGGCGCCATCCTTACCGGCGCCGTGCGAGAATTCTGTCGTTGTTGGAAAAATCAGTTGGAACTGACAGTTCCGGGGAGGCATTTCATCCAGGAAGATTCGGGGACGACGATAGGAAAGATGATTAGAAGCTGGATCAGCGCCAATTTACATTCGCTCACATGGTGAAGTCCGCAATGAAAGGCATCAAAGCGCTGGCTGTTGATACCGGGGGCACCGTGTTTGACTGGCACACGACAGCCTAGCGAAAGCCCTGAGCAGCGCGGCCGCCAGGATCAACGTGCCCGTCGATTGCCATGCGGCTGCCAATGATTGGCGACGGCGCTCCCTCGAGCGCGTTGCGGGGGCCGAACATCTGCACCAGAGCATGGCGCGTCGAAGGAGAATCCGTGCCTCAAACCGCGCGGTTTGTTTTCGCGCTGGCGAGATAGGCCGGCCTGGTGGTTGTCCGTTCGAGATACGGGACCGCGCTATCGCAGATTGCTACCCCATAGTCGATCGCCCACGTAAGGCATGTTGTGAGGAGGATGTCTGCCGTCGTGAATTGGTCCCCCATGAGATAGCTTCGTCCATCGCGCAATGCGACATCAACGTTTCGAAGCTGCCCGCGGAAGTACTCACCGGCTTGCTGCACGACTTCCGGCGCATGACCGTAGATGTGCGACAGTCCCTTCACCGTTCCATGCCGTCGCATTACGTATAGGCTGGTCGAATCGAGCTCGGTGACTATGAAGAAGCACCACTCCAACCACTTCGCATAATCGTCGGAATTCAGCGGCATTAGCGGATTCGCGCTGGTCCCGTAGCGACGTGCGAGATAGGCAACGATCGCGGCGCTTTCGCCGATTGTGAGATCCTTGTCCTGGAGTAGAGGAATTTTCTGTCGCGGACTAAGTGCTGTGAATTCGGCGGTCTTGGTTTCGCCCGTGCGCGGTTGGATGGGGCGCATCTCATATTCGAGCCCAAGTTCATGGAGCGCCCAATGCGGACGAATCGTGCGAGACGTGCCGACACCCCACAGGATGATGTTTGGATCCATCTCACCAGGCCTCCACGCTTGGCCGCAGGTCAAGTTCGTGAGTCCACCCGTCGCGGCTCTGCTGTGTGGCGAACCAATAGGCCTCAGCGATCGAGGATGTCCTCGTCAGGCTGTCAGGCTTGATGGCCGCGAGATCCACGCCCGCGGCCTTCATCCGTTCGTGGATGGCCACACTATCGACGCCCGCGTCGATAATGAGGTGCATGACGTGAACGCCTTTCGGCCCAAGTTCACGCGCCATGGCCTGCGCCACCGCTCGCAACCCGAATTTGGCCGCCGAGAACGCGGCAAAGCCCTTGCCGCCGCGCAAACTGGCCGTCGCGCCGGTGAACAGGATCGTGCCGCGCCCACGCGGGACCATATGGCGTGCGGCTTCCCGGCCGACGAGAAATCCGGCGTAGCAGGCGAGCTCCCAGGCCCTGGTAAAGAGCTTCTCGGTGGTTTCGAGCAGCGGCTTGTTCACGTTTGATCCGGCATTGAACAGGCAGACCTCGATCGGTCCCACCTCCTTCTCCACCTTCGCGAACAGTCCTTGCACAGCCTCCTCACTGCGCGCATCGACCGAAAAGGCGTGGAAGTCACAGCCCTCGTTCCTGAGCTCTTCGCCGAGTTGACCCGACTTTGTGGCATCCCGCCTCGCGACGCACACGATGAAGCCGCCCAGCGCGAACCGCTTTGCGACCGCAGCTCCGATTGCGTCGCCCGCGCCTACCAGCAATGCAACTTTTTTCGACTCAGGCATGTTCGCTCTCCTTTATGACAGCAACCCGCACAGCCTTGTCTGCGATCATTTTTTCGATCTCCGCATCGGAATATGCGAGTTCGCAAAGCACCTCGCGGCTGTGTTCGCCGATCCGCGGCGCCGGCCCGCCGATCGCGGACTGATTCAGGGCGAACTGGGCCGCTGGCTTCGGCTGCCGAACGCGGCCGACGCCCGGTTGTTCGAATTCTGTAATGATGCCTCTGGCGACGACCTGTTCGTTCTCTATGATTTCCGACCGGCGCAAGATCGGCGCGCACGGCACGTCAGCCGCGTCAAGTCGCTCGAGCCAGTCCGCCGTGGTGCGCTGGCCGACATATTCCTGCATCTTGTTGATGCGTGCGGTTGCGTTCAACGAGCGAGCGGTAGGTGTCGCAAAGCGTTCGTCCTTGACGAGTTCCGGATCGCCCGAGGCCTTGCAGAACCCTTGCCACTCCGAATCCGAGATCGTGCCGCAAGTCAAGAAGCCGTCGAGCGTCTTGAAGACCAGATCGGGCCGGTCGTTGGGGTCGGCAACGGTTTGCTCCTTACCGACGACAGTGTACTGCATCATCCCCTCGGGCCAAAGGTAGGAGATCATGACATCCAGCATGGCGACGTGGATGTGATCCCCAAGCCCGGACTTTTCCCGCGCATACAGAGCAGCGGCCACGGCCTGCGCGGTCATCACTGCCGTCGTCTTGTCGCAGACGATTGTGCGGATCATCTGCGGCCGATTGGTCACCGGCTGCGACTGAATGTCTGCGAAGCCTGACAGACCCTGAACGATCGGGTCATAGACGCGCTTCTTGACGTAAGGGCCGTGGTCTCCAACCCCGCTGATCGACACGTAGATCAAGCGGGGGTGGCGCTTCCGCAGTTCGTCGACTCCGAAGCCTAGCCGCTCCATCGTTCCAGGGCGGAAGTTCTGCACGAGTACATCCGCTTGAGCGACCAGCCGCGCGAGGATATCCCGCCCGGCATCGGACTTGACGTCGACGGAGAGAGAGCGCTTGCCTCGATTGGAGGAGATGAACAACGCGGAGAATTCGCCCGCCCTGTCAATGGTCGCCCGGCTGCGGCGGGTGATGTCGCCTCCGATCGGCTCGATTTTCAGGACATCGGCTCCCTGATCCGCGAGGAACATCGTCGCAAATGGCCCGGATACCACCCCGGTCAGGTCCAGCACACGAACGCCGTTCAGTGGTCCCGGCATTGAACTCTCCTTTGGTTTCAGAACTCTGTAAGTGTCTTGAATTGTCAAATGCTCAGATACGTGCGGCGCATGGCTTCATCGGAATCCAGCGCCGACATCGTTCCGGCGAATTGAACGCATCCCTGGCTCAGAACGTAGGCCCGGTGAGCGAGCCGCACAGCGAGCCGATAGTTCTGCTCGACCAGCAGAATGGGCGTGCCCTCGTCCCTGATCAGTTCAAGGACGTCCGCCAGATGGTCCACGATCACGGGCGCCAATCCTTCGCTCGGCTCGTCCAGGATAAGAAGATCGGGGCCGGAAAGAAGTGCGCGTCCGATCGCCAGCATCTGTTGCTCGCCGCCTGACAACTGCCCGCCAAGACTGCTGCGCCGTTCCGCGAGCCGCGGAAAGAGCCCGTAGACATAATCCGCCGTCTTTCTAGATTGGCGACCACGCGACGCCCTCACCGCAATGCCGAGGTGCTCATCAACGGTTACCGACGGAAAGATGCCGCGATCTTCCGGAACATAGGCGATGCCTGCCCGAGCGACCCGATAGGTCGGCAATCGCTCGATCCGGCGATCGCGGAAGACCACCTTGCCCTTGCGCGACGGAACAAGGCCGACTATGGCCTTCAGTGTCGTGCTTTTCCCTGCCCCATTGCGGCCGAGAAGCGCCACGCATTCGCGCGAGCTGACGTTGAGCGAAACTCCCTGGACCACATGACTGTCGCCGTAATAAGCATGGAGGTCCTCAACCTTTAACATGGCGGTGCCCCAGGTAAGCCTCGATGACCGCGGAATCCTCCTGAATGTCGCGACGCGTTCCTGTGGCCAGCACTTTGCCGTAGCTGAGCACGGTGATGATGTCGCAGGTCGCGAATACGACATCCATGTCGTGCTCGACCAGCAGGATCGTCAGATCCTTCGGGAGTCTATTGATGAGATCGATTAGCCGGGCCCGTTCTTGCGGCGAAGTTCCGGCCGCGGGTTCGTCCATGAGGAGGATTTTCGGATCCGCACACAGCGCCAGCGCCACCTCGAGCTGCCGCTTTTGCCCGTACGAAAGATCCGTGACCGGTACGTCGAGGATGTCGATCAAGTGCATCCGTTCTGCGGCCTGCCTGGCCTTCTCGAACAGATCGCCGAATTCTCCCTTCGAACGCCAGAAGACGCGGCGGCGAGGATCAAAGGCCTGGCAGGCGACTCTTAGATTCTCCATGACGGTCAGACCTTCGAGCAGCATGTTGCGCTGGAACGAGCGTGCAATGCCGGAGTGGGTTACTTTCTCCGGATCGGTTGCGACGGCCTGCCCGTCAACCAGCACCTCACCGCTGGTCGGTGTCAGCCAGCCGGTGATCAGGTTGAGGAAGGTGGTTTTTCCGGCGCCGTTCGGCCCGATCACGGCGCGCCGTTGCCCAGGCGGCACCGTCACGTTGAGGTTCGAGATGACATCGAGCCCGCCAAACGCCTTGTGCAGATTTCTGACCTCGAGCGTGCTCATGCCTTGCTCCGAAAGGCCGATTTGAATGCCTCAACCACGCCGTTACGAAAGAACGCGACCACCAACATGAAGAAAATGCCGAAGAACAGCATGTACTCAGTGGTAAGGACACTCAGCCCCTGCTTCGCCAGGACGAAGACGGTCGCGCCGACTAGCGGACCAGCCACTGTCGTCGTGCTGCCGATAATGACCATCAGGACACCCTCGCCGCTCAATTGCCAGCTCATCGAGTCCGGATTGATGAAGTAGGTGTATTGAGACTGAAGGATGCCAGCGACGGCGCAGGTGACAGCCGCAACGACGAACGCGCCGACCTTGTAGCTGCTCACCGTGTACCCCATGGCTGCCGCGCGTCTTTCGTTTTCGCGGATGGCGGCCAGGACGCTGCCGAACGGCGAATCCACGATCCGCCACACGGCCGCGACGGCAAGAACGGTGACCACGAGAATGTAATAGTAGAAAACCACCGAGCTATCAGCGTTCAAGCCGAGGAAGCCAAGATCGGGCCGCGGGATGCCCGACATTCCGTCCGAACCGTTGGTCAACCGGAGCTTGATCGCAGCACCGTAGAACATCTGCGAAAACGCAAGCGTAATGAGCAGGAATTCGACGCCGCGGGTGCGCGTGCAGACGACGCCAATTCCAGTTGCCAGCATCGCAACCAGAACCAAGGTCGCAGGGACAGACAGCCACAGTGGCAGCCCCAGCACTGTCGTCCCGATTCCGATGCCGTAGCCTCCGAGACCCAGGAACATTCCCTGCCCCAAGGAGACGAGCCCGGTGGTACCGACGAGCAGATTTATTCCTGAAGCAAATATTCCCGCGATCATGATCTCGATCGCTAGCGTTGTGGCGTAGGGGGTTGACAGCCAAGGAAGCGCCAGCGCCCCCAGAGCAGCCGAAGCGGCCAGCACGAGCGTGGCACGACGGACCTGGACCACGGGAGAGATCTTGTCCGACGCCGTCGTTTGAGCGATCGTGACCTCGTCGCTCATGCCACGCGCTCCACGCTACGGAACATGCCCTGCGGACGGACGATCATGACGCCAATCAGAAGGACGTAGATCGCAAACATCTCGACCTCAGGTAGGTATGCCTGCGACATCGCATTCGTCATCCCGACGATGAGCGACGCATAGAAGGAGCCTCTGAGATTGCCCAGACCGCCAACCACCACAACGACAAAAGTCTCGACGACGATGGTGATACCCATTTGCGAATAGACGCTCGTGAGCGGCGCAGCTATGACGCCGGCCAAGCCGGCCAGTGCGGCTCCAAGGCCGAAAACTGCCGCAAACAGCGCGTTGATGTTCACTCCCAACGCCGTCACCATGGCGCGGTCGTCGACGCCGGCGCGTAGTGTCGCCCCGAGCAGCGTTCGGTCGAAGACGAAGGTCAACCCGGTGGCTACCGCGAGGCCGACGCTGATGATGAATAGCCGGTACACCGGGTAGGATATGCCGAGCAGACTGACGTGGCCCGCCAGCACTGGCGGCGTCGGTACGGCCAGGAAAGCGGACCCGAACAACCATTCAACGGCTCCAGCCGTCGCGAAAAGCAAGCCGAACGTAAGCAGTGCGAGATCAAGATGGGTGGATCGACCACGTTCGGCGAGGGGCTGCAACAGCATCGACTGGAGGACAGCGCCCAGCACAAGCGGCAACAGTGGACCCACCAGCAATGCGAGCCAGAATGAGCCTGTGGCACTTGCAACGACGACGCCGCAATAGGCGCCAAGCGTGAAAAATGCGCCGTGTGCGAGGTTCAGGATGTTCATCAGCCCGAAAATCAAGGTGAGGCCCGCGGCAAGAAGGTACACCAGCATGCTGAGCTGCAGACCATTCAGTACCTGTGTGAGGAAAACCTGCATCTGACTGCGCTTTCACTGAAGCCGGTTCAGAAGGACTTCGTGCATCCCGGCAAATCTTCGGCGCCCGCAAATTCGTCCAGGTACGTTGGCAGGAGATTGCCTGCCGGATCCTTCTTGATCTTCACCACGTAGACTTTCTCAAGCAGCGCGCTATTGGTCGCATTGAAGCGGACCTTTCCCCGTGGTGAGTCGAAGACCAGGCCTCGCATGGTCGCGATGAACTGAGCTTTGTCCGCCGGCATCCTGCCGCCCAGCTTCTCCAGGGTGAGCATGATGGCTTTTCCGTTGTCGTAGCCGAGTTCGGCATTGACTTCAGGATCCTGCTTGAACATCTCGCGGTATCTCGCGACGAACTTTTCGTTCGCCTCGGTCTTGGCGGTTGGCAGGTAGGTGGTGATGAATTGCGGCCCCATGATCAGGTCGCCGAGGGCCGACCAGTTGAGCTGGTCGTATATCCAGTGGTCTCCCACCAGCGGGAGCTTCTCGCGCAAGCCGAAGTCGGCATGTTGCTTGACCAGTTGGACGGCTTCAGCACCGGCGTAGAACGAGTAGATGATTTGCGCGCCCGAATTGCTCGCCTGGGTCAGCGCTGCGCCCCAATCCTTGGTCTTCTGGAAGGGTGTCCAGATTTCCTGAACGACCTTGCCGCCAGCCTCTTGGAACCCACGCTTGAACGCGTCCAGGAAGGAATGTCCGGCGGAGTAATCGGGGCCCATGATAACGGCAGTGTGGATGCCGTGGGTCGCCCAGTACTTGCCCGAATTATACTGAAACCCGTTGGCGCTGAACGATGTGCGGGCCACATACGGGCTGCAGAATTTGGCGGTGATCTCGTCCGCGAAAGTGTTCGCGAGAACCAGCGGCACGCCGGCCTTATCGGCCAACCCCGAAACTGCGATGCCGACGCTTGAGCTGACCACACCCGCTATCAGGTCGACCTTCTCAAGTTGAACCAGGCGATTGAACTGCTGAACGCCCACGTTCGGTGTCAATTCGTCGTCGGCCCGGACCACTTCAATGCGTCGACCACCGGCGCTGTTTCCGTATTCCGCGAGAGCGACCTGGAAGCCTCGGTCAATGCCCTCACTTGGAACCGCATAAACCCCCTTGTACGGAAGCAGGAGGCCGATCTTCAGGGGAGGCAGATCTTCGGCGTGCGCGACCTGCGTCCCCGTGCCGGCGGCAAAAAGCATTGCAGCCGCCAAAATTTTCGTGCGCTTCATCCGTGTCCTCCCGCAGCTCATCTGCCGTGGCGCCCGCCTTCCGCGGATGGGCTGCCACGCCAGAGCTGCTCTACAAGGACACGTGATGCAATACTTCCGTCAGAACGCCGGCATTTGCGAAAAAGCGCCGCAAAGCGACCTGGTGCCTCAGGACAGCTGGCTACGGCGAAATGCCGACGGGGTCATTCCGGTTGCGCGTCGGAAGCTGGTAGAAAAGTGCTGCGAATGGCTGAAACCGGATGCACCGGCAATACTCGTAAGATCTGCGTCCGAGCCTGTCAGCCGCTGTTTGGCGTCCTCGATTCGCAGATTGAGCACGTGACGGTGCGGCGTCGTTCCCGTGCTGACCTGGAAGGCTCGCAGGAAGTGGCGCCTGCTCAACCCGGCAACACCGCTCAAATCGTCCAGCGAAATGGGCTCCGCAAGACGAACTTTGATGTACTCATCCAGTTGTGTCAGAACCCGCGTTGTCAGGCCGCCACGCGACACGATCCTTTCCGGGCCGGCGATCTGGGTGACCCGCGCTAAATGGGCCAGGGCCTGTGCACCCCATCCCTCGGCAAAGAGCTCAAACACATTGTCCGGCGCTAAAGCTTCGCGGCGAAGTTCTTCCAGGCCCTTGGTCAACTGTTCGTGGGCGAAGCCGACCAGCGGACGGTCGATGTTGGCCTTGAGGCGGCCACGCACGAACGCCGGATCGAGAAACACGACGACGTAGTCGAGCGACGGGCCGACATTCCATTGACCTTGGATCTCCATACCGGCTGGAAAGAGCGCGAGATTGGCTCTTTCGCTGAAACGATGGGCGGCATTGCAGCCGTCGATCATACCCCGGAGATTTTCGGCGCCGCGTCGAAACCAGAACAGCGTAACCTCGGGCTGTCGGAAGTGCCACTCCATCCTGGGCCGGCAAACCCGACGCAGAACCTCGATTCTCATCGCATCTGTGGCGGTGATCTTCGACGAAACGAGATCACCTCCCACCATCCGAACGAATGAATTGGAAGCATGAAGCGCGGTCATGCCTTCCTCCCTTCGGCGTCCTTCTTCGGGATCGCTATAGCGACATCAGTTCCAATATAGAATGCACGAAATCACAAACTAATCCAGTGATTTATCGCAATCAACCGGCAATTTGCCATTTCAGACGGACCCCCTCTGACAAATTTGTCTCGTTCCGGCCCTTTTGGCTCGTACACGAATTCAGGGATGGCAGCGCGAGGGTGGCCTGGTCGAGGAAGAAAAAGTCGTGCTCCAGCAGTGGATCGCCTATGGTGATACGACGAGACTCGTTGAATTCGCCGAGGAGATGGCTCGTCTTCGTGTCCGTCTGATTGCGGCGGTCGGCGCGGTGCCTGTGCATAGCGAGAGCTGACCGATTGTATATTCGGTGGCCGCGGAGCCGGCCGGTGTTGACCTTGCTGGCCCTGCAGGCGGTCTTCGAAGCAGAGCATCACCAGCCCCAACTGATAAGGTAATGCCTGCCTTATCAGTTGGCGAACTGGCTCCTTTTGTGACTCAAAGCTTCTTAGTCCGCCAGTTGAAGCCATCCGTTGTTGACCAAATGCAACGACCTAAACGCCGGCAAATCAAACTATTACTTGTTATCGACGCCGACAGGCCTTCGAAACCATTGCCATCGTGCGCGCGGTGGCCCCCTAGCCAGCACGCGTTGCCGGTCTAGTCACCTAGTAGCGACGCGGTGTATTGAACATTTCGATCACCTATCTTGAGCTGGAACGACCGGTCAGTTTGTACCCTGCTCAGCGATGGTTCTAGCGTTCTCGGCGACGAGAGGCGCGTCGGTAACTTTGGCCGGACCGTCGATGCAACGATAAGCAAACCACCGGGCGGAACCGATGAAGCTGTTCTGCCGCGGCAAGGTCTTGAGGCGCGCCGAGTAGTTGGGGCGCGCCGTGCTTTTGTTTGCATGAGTTTTTCGTCGCGACCTTGCTGACCTAGCACTTTCAAGTGCGTACGCTGCTCATCATTAGCCCGCACGGCGATCACCACATATTCCTTGCTTGGGATGAGTTCTCGCGATGTCAAACCCGCGGCAACACATATCTCGCTTCCAATCATAAGATCCTGTGAGGAACCCTCGTAACTAGCTTAATGAAGGATCTGGTCACGTCGTCCAAGTCATATCGCACAGCTGGCTTTCGCATGCTTGCTCCTAGGTTAGAGAAAACACGTTACCTCAGCATTTGAGAGGGGCGACCTTGACGTCCTTCAGGCGCCCGAATCCGCAGCGGCCTTTGCTGGACAACGACGCACTTCAACGAACATCGGCACCGAGTTCACAGAACGAACGATCGCGCTCAATAGATCGACTCAAAAGGACCAGAGACGCAGAGGATCGTCCGACTGAGCAGTGATCGAACTTTTTGTACCTTAGTCCCGCATTCGAAACAGCGCCGATTCACATTTGACGTGAACGCCGAAGCCTACCAATGAAGCGCGCTCCGGGTCAGAGGTCGACAGAATGAGTGATCCGCATTAAGTCAGGTCTGAATCGATAGGCCAGCCCGATTTGGCCCGCTTCTGACCGTGGTCTCGATGTAACGCAATCATTTTTCTCGACTGATAAGCTTTTGCCTAAAAGCTTATCAGTCACGCCTTGGCTTGGCGGCTCCCACTGCATAACTGAGGCGGGAGCTTACCCCTTGAGGAGGAATCTGCCGACGGATCATTAGGGAAGCGCACCTTCTCGTGGGCAGCTGAATTTGTCTCGAACTCCCGCTGGTCGAGACCGAGCAGCGGGTTGGCCTTTGCCGCAGCGATGTAAAGCTAGGCCTTCGAACCCAGGGTCTTCAATACAGCCAGACATTCGGATGTCATCGCCTTCATAATATCGCGAACAGGCCGTTCAGCCTTGATGCTCCCAACAATTTGCCCTGACATGTAACCCATGTAATCCACTGCGTTGGCCCGTTCGAGCCGTTTAAGCGCGGGTGCCACGAGTAACTTTTGTGCTGCCAGCGGCAGTGGCTCTGGCGCGTCGGGCGCGTCCCATGCGTCTGTCCATTTGCTTCGCAAACCACGCAGCGGCTTTCCGGTGTCGTACTTGCGCTGGATCGCGTCCTGCGAGCGTGCCGCGATGAAGCGCTTGCGCATATCCGGAGACAGCTCGCTCTCCGGAGAGCCGAGCCATATCGTGCCACACCACACGCCCTCGGCTCCCAAGGCGAAGGCGGCTGCGAGATGACGGCCGCTGCCGACACCACCCGCAGCAAGCACCGGGATCGGAGCAACTGCTTCGACGACCTCCGGCCAAAGCACCATCGAGGAGATCGTGCCGGTGTGCCCTCCCGCCTCGCTTCCCTGCGCCACGATCAGATCGACGCCCGCCTGCACATGCTTGAGCGCATGCTCGGCGCTACCGGCCATCGCGCCGACCTTGATGCCGCGGCTGTGCAGCCTATCGACGACATAAGCCGGGGGCGCGCCCATCGCGCTCAGCACGAACTTCGCCTGCGGATGGCGAACGACGATCTCCAAAACCTCAAGAACGCCCTCTTCGGTGTGTCCGTGGCCAGGCGCCTTCTCCCGAAGCATTTCCGCTTCAACCTCAGGCGGCAGCGGAGGAATCCCGGCGTCATGCAGAACTTTCTCGACGAAATCCAGATGTGCCTTCGGCAGCGCCTTGAGGCGCTCGGACATTGGCGTGACCTGCCCGACCTTGTTGGCGAACAGGACGTCGATGCAATAGGGGCGACCGCCCGTCTTCTCGTCCATGTCGGTGAGGATGCGTTCGAGCTCGTCCGGCTGATAGTAGCTGGCTGCTAGCGCACCCATGCCACCGGCATTTGTCACCTCGATCGCGACCTCCGGCTTGTGTGTGAAGCCGAAGATCGGGACCTCAATCCCGAACATTTCAGTAATGCGGTTGTGCATCTGCACTCCAGGTGCTCGCGTTGCGGGCTTTGCTCAGGTCTGGCCAAACCTGGGCTTGCGCTTTTCCTTGAACGACATCGTCGCCTCCTTGTGGTCCGCAGTCTCGAACGTCACCTGTTCCAGCGCCATCGATGCCTCCAGCAGCATGTTCACCCGATCCTTCACGATCTGGTTGATCGACAACTTGGTCCAGCGGATCGCCCAGGTCGGCCCGTTGGCGAGTTCGACCGCGATCGCACGAGCCTTCGCGAGTACTTCCGCACGCGGAACGACGTGATTCACCAACCCGATCCGCTCGGCCTCCACGCCCTTCAGCAGTGTGCCGCGGATCAGAAACTCCTTGGCCTTGTTGATGCCGACCAGCAGCGGCCAGATCACCGTGCCGCCGTCGCCGGCGACCAGGCCGACGCGCGAGACGTGGGTATCGCCGATCCGGGCGTCCTCGGCCATGACGGTGACGTCGCAGAGCAACGCGTGCGTCGCCGCAAGGCCGATGGCGTCGCCGTTAATGGCCGCGACGATCGGCTTGTCCAGCTCGAGCTGGCGCGTCACGCCGCGACGGCTGATCATGGGGTCGTGGACCTCACCCTCTTCAAGCACGTCACCGCCGGGCCGTTCGGACATCGCCTTGACGTCCCCACCGACGCTAAAGAACTCCCCGGCGCCGGTCAGCACCACCGCATTGACAGCGTGATCGTCGGCAAGGTCGTCCCAAATCGTCCGCAACTCGCGGATGAGCTTCTGATTGATGGCGTTGCGCGCCTGCGGGCGGTTCAAGGTCACGGTCGCCACCTTGTCGGCGACCTCTACTGTGAGGCATTCGTATTTGGCGTAATGGTTCATGATAATCATCTCCAATCAGGATGTGTATTTGTTGAGCGCTCACGTGGTGGCTTTCTAGCTGCCGTGGCGTCGTTCCGGTTACAGCGCTCGCGCAATCAGTTCCTTCATGACCTCGTTGGAGCCGCCCCAGATCTTTTGAATGCGGCCGTCGCTCCACATCCTCGCGATCGGGTACTCCAGCATGTAACCATAGCCACCGTGCAGCTGCATGCAGTTGTCGATGATCTCGCACTGCTTCTCGGTCGCCCACCATTTCGCCATCGCTGCGGTCTCTGCATCGAGCGTTCCAGCTATCAGCCGGTCAATGCAGGTCTCGACGAAGATGCGCGTGACGGACGCGGCGGTTTTGGCTTCGGCAAGTACCATCCGCGTGTTCTGGAACTCGATCAGACGCTTGCCGAACACCTCCCGCTCCTTCACATAGGCAACGGTTTCAGCTAGCGCCGCTTCGCTCAAAGCGAGGGCCTGCATCGCGATGTTGATGCGCTCCTTGGCGAGTTGCTCCATCAGCTGATAGAAGCCGCGTCCCTCGACTGCCCCAAGCAGATTGTCGACGGGCACGCGCGCATCATCGAAGAAAAGCTCGGCGGTGTCCTGGGCCTTCAGGCCAACCTTGTCGAGCCGGCGTCCGCGCCGGAACCCGGCCGTCCTCCCGGTTTCGATGACCAGGAGGCTGAAGCCGCGAACGCCCTTGCCGTCGGCCGTATCGGTCTTGACGGCGAGACAGATCAGATCCGCCGTGTGGCCGTGCGTGATAAAGGTCTTCTGCCCGTTGACGACATACTCGTTGCCCTCCCGGCGGGCATGGGTCCTGATCGCCCTGACATCGGATCCAGCGCCCGGCTCGCTCATTGCGAGCGCCGCGACCAGATCGCCGCTCGCCATGCGCGGCAGCCATCGGCGCTTCTGCTCCTCGGTGCCATACTGCGTGAGATACGGCGCTAGGATCACATTTTGCAGCGGGATGCTGAAATCGGGAAACGCGATCCGCGCCAACTCCTCTATGATAACGGCCTCGTGCCGGAAGTCGCCACCGCCGCCCCCATACTCCTCCGGCGAACTGGCGCAAAGCAGGCCGAGCGCGCCTGCCCTGCGCCATAGATCGCGGTCAATGTATCCTCTCGCGCGCCAGACGTCGGCATTCGGTGCGACTTGCTCCGCGAGGAAGCGGCGAACAGTCGCACGAAGCAAATCAAGTTCAGCAGTGTCAGGCGTCGCGGTCATGCGCTTCGATCCGGGATCATTGACTGGCGAGCGGGCAGCCGCCTTGATCAAGCGGCCGTACCGCTTTGTCGGCGGGGATCACGGCAATCTGCTTGTAATAATCCCAGGCCCCCTTCGACTCCTTCGGTGACTTCACCTCGAAGAGGTAGAGATCGCGGAGTACGCGGCCATCGGCGCGCAGTCTGGCATTGTGGGACATGAAGTCGTTGATAGGCGTCTCCCGCATCTTCGCCATCACCTTGTCGGGATCCTTGGATCCGACGGCTTTGACCGCTTTTAGATAGTGATTGACGACGCTGTAGGCGCCGGCCTGCACTTGCGTCGGCATTGCCTTCATTCGCTCGTAGAACCGCTTGGCGAATCCCCGGGTCTCGTCGTTCTGATCCCAGTAGAACGCTTCGGCGACGATGATGCCCTGGGAATCCTTTAGACCGACGCCGTGGATTGCGTCGATTGTCGCCATAAGCGCAGCAAGACGCTGGCCCTGTGACTTCAGGCCGAACTCCTCACCCTGCTTGAGAACGGTGGCGAGATCGGCGCCCGCTTCGACGACGCCGATCACTTTCGCCTTGGAGGCCTGCGCCTGCAGCAGGAACGACGAAAAGTCCGTCGCGCCTGTCGGCGTCCGCACTGAGCCGACCACCGTACCGCCACCGGCCTTGACTGCCGCTGACGCGTCGCCTTCAAGGCTCGCGCCGAAAACGGTGTCGTTGGTCAGGAAGAACCATGAGTTCTCGCCGCGGCTGACGAGCCCGCTGGTCGGCCCATGCCCCAGCGAATAGGTGTCGTAGGTCCACTGCGCCACGTAAGGCGAGCATTTCGTGCCGGTTAGTTCCGAACTTGCCGCCGCATTGAACAGCGCGAGCTTCTTTTTGGTCCTGGTCATGTCGGCGATCGCCAAGGCAAGGCCGGAGAACGGCACGTCGATGATCGTGTCGACGTTCTCCTCGTCGTACCACTTCCGCGCGATCGTAACGCCGACGTCGACCTTGAGCTGGAAATCCGCCGAGACGATCTCGACCGGCTTGCCGAGTACAAGCCCGGCATCCTCAGCTGCGAGCTTTGCCGCCTCGACGCTGCCACGCCCGCCGGCAGCGGAATAAACCGACGACTGGTCGCCGAGAACGCCGATCTTGACAGGTGTATCTTCGATGGCCTGCGCGGCCGTCGGCCCTGCGACCAGCAACGCGATGACCCCGATCCCGGTCCACCTCCAAAGCATGCTCACCTCCCCGCTGTTGTTTGATTATTGGGCTTACAGCGCTATGATGGCATAATTTGTCGGACGTTCAACAAAATTATTGTTGCGTTCTTGCTGCACCGCCTTAGGATCGTTCTGGAACTAAAAGAAGCGTGCAAGTCGCTCGACACGGCCTGCTGCGATGGAACGCGCAAGTCGCGCGCTCCATCGATCGACCGCGGCCAGTTGCGGCCTGGTCGGGCTCAACCGGCGGGTCGAACTCGCCTGCAGTGGCCTGGGAGAAAGACGACAGGTGGCCGAAACGATCTTCGAAGCATTTTGCGCGAGTACTGCCGCAGCGCCGGACAACGCCTTCATCTGCGTGCCGGTCGGCACCTCCTTCGCCCCTGATGGAATTGAGTGGACCTATCAGGAGGTCATGCAGCGCGTGGCGAGCTTCACCGAGTGGTACAGGCGCGCCGGATACGGGCTCGGGCATCGCGTCGCTTTGCTCGTCGAGAACAGGCCTGACTATTTTCTTCATTTGCTTGCGCTTAATGCTGTGGGAGCGAGCGTGGTGCCGGTTAATCCCGATCACCGGCACGCCGAACTGCTCTACCAGATGCGGCATAGTGGCGTGGTCCTCGCGCTCGCCCTTCCCCATCACATCGAGCGGCTGGCTGCGGTTGCGGCCGAATTGGCGGGCCAATTCGTCGTCCTCGCCGTGGACAACTTGCCGGAACGGCTGGCCTCGCCGGCACGTCCGGCTGCCGTCGGCACGCTCGATCGAAATACTGAGGCAGGGATCTTCTATACATCCGGCACGACTGGCCGCCCGAAAGGCTGCCTGACCACAAACGACTATTGGCTCTCCGCCGGGGAATGGTTCCTTACTCTCGCAGGAAGTGGTGGCCGCTTTTCGAGCGCACCAGGTCATGATCGCCTGTTCAACCCGATGCCGGTCTTTCACGTCCACGCCGGCGTGGTCGCCCTGATGCCGATGCTGCTGTCGCAGGGATGCGTAATTCGCCCCGAGTATTTTTCTGCGAAACGCTGGTGGAACGAGGTATCAACCAGCCGGGCTACCATTGTGCATTATATCGGAGCTGTCCCACAGGCCCTGGTCGCATTGGACAGGTCGGCGGACGAACGTGCGCATAGTGTCCGATTTGGCTTCGGCGCGGGAATGGAGCCCGCCATTCACCGGGAATTCGAGGAGCGCTTTGGCATTCCTCATCTCGAGGTCTGGGGCATGACCGAGGTTGGACGCTGGACGGCCAACGATCAGGACCCGCGCCCAATCGGCGTTCGGGCAATCGGGCGCGCAGTTGGTCCACTCGAGGCAAGGGTCGTCGACGAATATGACAGCGTCGTTGCGGCAGGAGCGGAAGGCGAGCTCGTCGTCCGGCTGGCCGGCGATAATCCCCGCAAAGGCTTCTTTGCCGGTTATCTCCATGACCAGGCCGCAACAGAGGCCGGCTGGAGCGGAGGCTGGTGGCATTCGGGCGACATTGTTCGTCAGGACGAACACGGGATCATCTATTTCGTCGATCGACGTAAAAACATGATCCGGCGCTCCGGCGAAAATATTGCTGCCACCGAAGTGGAGACCGTACTTTGCCGGCATCCCGCGGTTGATCAGGTTGCGATTCTGGCTGTCCCTGATGAAAGGGCCGGAGAAGAGATCTTTGCCTGTGTCGTCCCGGCCGCGGACCGTACGGGCAACGACGAGCTTGCACACGACATTGCCAACTATTGCCGGGAGCAGCTCGCTTTCTACAAGGCTCCTGGATGGATTCTATTTGTCGATCGAATGCCCGTCACCGCCACGCAAAAGATCAACAAGGCGCAAATCTTCGCACTCGGCCTGGATCCACGGACCCTCACCGGCGCGATCGACCTGCGCGGAACGAAGAAGCGTGGCTAGCGACAGGTTCCTGAGATTGCCGCTTTTCTTGACGGAAAGAATGCGTCGAGAAGGTCGTGACAAGCTGCTTCCCCCTCCGCGGCGGATATCGTCTTTGGGTCGGCAGCCCAGCCGGACCAGAGACCTTCGGTCAGCTGAGTGAGTGTGATCGCAAGACGGTCGGGATTGATTTTGGCGCCCCGGGCATTCGCGGCGCGCTGCATAAGACTAGCCAAGCCACGGCGATAAGGCCGGTTCAGCTTGTGATAAATCTCGGCAAGATCAGGAGACCAACGCGACGTGCTGGCTAAAGCAACCCAGACCAAGACCCTTTCTGGCGTGAACACAGGCGCGCGAAAACTCGCACTGACGATGGCATGCAAGCGGTCCAGAGGATCCCGACCGGCGGCCTCCGCCGCAGCTCTCGTCGCCTGCTCAAAATCCTTGGCCACCTCCCCTACCGCGTGAAGCAACAACGCGTCCTTCCCTGGAAAATAGTGCCCGATCAGACCGCGCGAAAAACCTGCCGCCTCGCAGATGGTTGCCACGGTCACGTCCTTGTAGCCGCGCTCCGCGATCGCCTTCATGACCGCGATCACGAACTCCTGTCGCTTTGCTTCCTGATCGGACGACCCCACCGGGCGTCCCCGCGCCCGTTTTTCCGCCTTCTGCACGCACCGATCTCCTCTTTCGGGTTGACCGCGCACACTAAACCATCGATTTTATTTGGATGTCCATTCAATTTCGAATGCGACCATTCTGCGAGCACTTCGCGCGCTGGCCAGAGCACATTCAAGAAGACGACTGCCCCCTCCTCTACCGGTTACGAGAATGTACTTCGCGGCGGTCGAGGACTCTCATGAATCGGATCCACTATTGGCGTGACGTCACAGCTCTACCTCCGGCTGGCCACTGATGAAGTGAAGCCCATCACGTCGTGATGGGCTAGGTACTCGGTTGGTCGCGAGGTGCTGGAATATGCCGGCTACAGTACAGTACTGTTAACCAGTACTCGTGTTGAGCATCAAACGACAACCCGGCTATCAGTGGCGAACTGGATAGGTCTTGTATGAAACTTTATCAGTCGGCGACCCGACTCCATTTCGCACGATGAGCTCGCCGGCGAGAAATTGGACTGCCAGAGGTTCAAATCCTGGGACGCGCAACAGCTGCCCATGCAGACTTGCGCCGATTGTAATCTCATTGAAATTGTAGAGACTCAGGTTGGGCACCGGTCGGATCTCCCTCCAACATCGGACTTTTCATCTGTAATCGGCGAGCCCTCGGTGCTAGCAACCGGCGCGGTTGTGATGGTGATCCGAGGCTTCTGGGCGCCAACTCGTCGACGCCATCTGATGTTCAGTGCTGACGGACCTCTTGGGCCGTGGTTGTCATTGAGCGAAACGCGCGCGAGAACGTCGTGACCAGGCTGGCCGCCGCGCGCCAATAGTAGCCGAAGTTCAGCGGCCCAACGCGATCGCAGGGGTTGCGTAAGTCATCGCGGCCGCGCAGGATCGGATCCTGCAGCATTTCCATATCGGTGAAGGATTGCACACCGATCAGCCGCTGGCGGCAGACGTAGTTCTGCCGTTGATCATCTGATATGAGGACGAGCGGGTCGATGTCCCACAAGCGCGCGGTGTGGTCGTCCGATGCGGTGACGATGCGTGACCCGTCCGGGCTGAAAACCGCGCTGATCACCCGCCCCGTATGCCCTGACAGCGTGGCGAGCAGTTCGCCAGTCTTGCCGTTCCATAAGCGCGCCGTATGGTCGTAGGATGCTGTGACGATGCGCGACCCATCTGGGCTGAAAGCGGCGCTGTTCATGCGCTCGCCGCGCTCCGACAGCGTGGCGAGCGGCTCGCCGGTCTTGCCGTCCGATAAACACGCGGTGCCGCCGTCGGATGCGGTGACAATGCGCGACCCATCGGGACTGAAGACCGCCATAATCAAGCTGTAGTTCACCAAGATGCCCTGCGCCGACGGCGTGGCCTGCCCCGACAGCGTGGCAAGCATTTTGCCGGTCTTTCCATCCCATAAGCGCGCTGTCGCATCCGAGGATGCGGTGACGACACGCGACCCGTCGGGGTCGAAGGCCGCGCTGCGTACAGGACCCGAATGCCCCGACAGCGTGGCGAGCGGTTCACCAGTCTTGCCGTTCCATAAGCGCGCAGTGTGGTCGTGGGATGCGGTGACGATGCGCAACCCATCGGGGCTGAAGGCCGCGCCGACTACAGAATCCGTATGCCCCAACAGCATGGCCAGCGCCGCGCCGGTCTTGCCGTCCCAGAGGCGCGCGGTATTGTCGGCGGATGCGGTAACGATACGCGCCCCATCTCGGCTGAAGGCCGCACTATGGACGATGCCCGTATGCCCAGACAGCGTGGCCAGCGTTGCGCCGGTCTTGGCATCCCACAAGCGGGCAGTATTGTCGTCGGATGCGGTGAGGACGCGCGACCCGTCGGGGCTGAACACCGCGCTGGTGACGCTGTGCGCATGGCCGGACAAGGCCAATTGAAAGAAACAAAACGTGGCGCCGAAATAAGACAGGTCAACTTGTAGCTCGCCCGATCGAAAAGCGAGAGGAGAGGCCCCTTTGCTCGCCGGCAGGCCAGCCTCGGCCAACCGCAGGGCGCGATCGCAGAAACCCTGTTCAAACGCCTTCCCCGCGGCACTGGCAAATACCGCCGCTTCCCTTTGCGACGTCTGGTAGGACTCCCACATCGCACCGGCGAGGATTGCCATCACCGCGACAAAGGCAACCGTCAGAGCCCGGCGTGCACGGCGCAGGTTGCGCCGTTCTCTCGCCAACCGAACCTGTTCAGCCTTTCGCTCGGCATTCTCGCGTTGTCGGCAGGCCGCGATATAGTCAATTTCGGTCGAAGCCGCATAATGGGCGAAGTCCGCTCGCTGGGTGTAATGTTCCGCGTCCTCCAGCCGTCCGCCAGAATGGTTGAGCCATACAGGATCCTTAGCGTTCGCCGCCCAATCGCGCGCGGCCCGCCGGACGCCGTCGAGGGTAGTCAACGCGGCAGAATCCTCCTCGAGCCAGCCTTGCAGCAAACCCCATTGGCGCAGCAGCGCTTCGTGCGCGGGTTCGATCGTGACTTGGCCGGTGTCCCGCGCCACGTCGGTGGCGAGCAGATGCTGTTCCTTCAACAAGTCGATGAGCGGCCGCGCCTCCTCCGGAATCTCGAAGAGCCGCGCAACGCGCCGGCGCGGGCTGTTGGTATCGTGATCAATGCCGGCCAGCCACGGAATAAAGCCCCGCCGCAACAACGCGAGGCGGACGCGTCGGTCGCGCGGAATCTTGGCATCATTGTCGGCGGTGGCCATGGCACGTTCGACAGCAGCTTCGATCGACCCCTTGATGCGCCCAAGCGCGTCATAATCGGCAAGGGTCAGCCGTCCTCCTACGCCATATTCAAGGAAGAGCCGCTCCATCGTAAAGGAGAGAAGCGGCAGCGCGTCACGGCCACCGCCGGATTCGATGTCAACAAGGAGGGCCTGCGTGAGCGCCGGATCGATTGTGAGGACGTGCGCACTGTCGCGCATCCGCGCAGCGGGTCCCTCGATCACGGTTTGATAGGCGCCGCGTGGCATCGGCGGCAGATCCACAATTATGGGAGCGATACCTTCGAGGTGCCTGGCGTTTTGTAGCTGCTCGTAGGAATCGGAGCGGATCGCAATAAGCATCAAGATATCTGGCGCAGCCGCGAAGAGCAGATGGCGGCAGAGGCGAATCAGGTTGTCGGCCTCCTCAAAGCCCTCCGCGAGAAAGAGCTCCTCGCCTTGGTCGATCGGTAGCACAACGACCGGCGGTCTCTCGCTAGGCTCATGCAGAACTCGTGACGCAGCGGCGCCTTGCGCTGACCGCAACAAGCCGCAGACCGCCGACGGCCCGCTGTCGATCGCCGCCCTGATTTCGGCGCGGGGGAGAGGAACACCGCTCGCTCGCAATGCGCCTTCCAACGCTCGCAGCAATCCGGTTTCACCTGTGATCGCCGCTCGCTGCGGCCTGACCACCGGCAATGGCAGAAAACTACGATCATCACGTTGCAATCGTGGCAGAACCCCGGCCCGCAGGAAGGACGATTTGCCGGCGCCGGAGGCGCCAAGGATGACCAAAAGCCGCGGCGAAGCAGCATCGCGAAGCCCACGCAGCCGGTCCAGCACCTCCACAATCTTCGCGTCGCGGCCAAAGAATATACCGGCATCCTCCGCCTCCAGCGGAGACAGCCCTCGATATGGAGGTCGATCGAGATCATGTTCCGGAGGCCAGGCGAAGAACCTTGGATCTAGACCGGCTCGCTGCAATCCGTTCTTGAGCCGCGTCAGACCTTCCGCCGAGAAGGTGACATGCGCCTCCTGTCCGCTAACCGGCAACGTTGTGCGCAGCATGATGTGATCGCGCCCCGCCGAGAGTTGGACCGACTGCCATGTGCTTCTCAAGTTAGCTGGCAGATCTGCGAGCGGGATCTCTTCGATCAAGACTCCAAATAGACGCTTGTTGAGGCGGTACGCCAGATTGAACTCTTTCAGGCACCAATCGGAATCGAGCCATGCCCGTGAGACTAGAAACAACACTGCCTCGCAGCGACTGGCTGCTTGATTGAGCGCACGCTCCCACCGCTCGCCGGTGGCGATGCCGCGTTCGGAATCAGCGTCGAAAAAAATGTCATCCCAGCCTTCGCCAGCGAGCCAGTCGCGGAGCGCAGCGGCCTCGGCGTTATTCTTGCTCGAATGGCTGAGAAAAATGCGCGACAAGCCGACAGTCCTGAAAACATCCCTCAGGCAGAACTTTATAGGACGCGCGCCCTGTTAGCCAGTCGCGGGGCAGCGCCGCCGTGCCGTTCGGATTTTGCCCGTCCTAACCGGAACGCCGGCATCTGTCTTGAGACTAAGAGCGAGCACAATCTGGATCCATGTCGAATGGGTCAACAGTAAACGGCATCGATCGTTCCGCCACCGCTAGACTGATAAGGTTTGTGCAATTTCCTTATCAGTCGCAAACTGACTCCATTTTGTATGCAAGCTTATCAGCTGTACCAAAAACCGAAGAAGGAAACAGCTTTGTAGGATAAGTGCGCGCAACTATCGATGAGCGCCACAAATATCCCCTTCTAACCGTAGCTCCGCCGAACCTGGCGATAGAAATCGAAAGACAGCAAAGATCCACTACTACTGCTCGGAGTCGCTGCATATCCAAAGCCCGGTCTTTGGATCAAAATGACAGTATCGCTTCGGCGCACCGCTTCTCGTGTCAAAACTGACCATCACCATCTTGCGCTTCTCGTCGCTGCTCAGCCCCCGCAAGGGATGTCGCTTCTCGGTTCGCTTGGTAAAGCCAAGCCGCTTTGCGGCTTGGGGGCTTCGTGGGATTGGATGGGAGTTCCGGGACTTAGGCATCGAATTGCTCCTCCGATCAACGCCAGTCTCACTTCAGCGATTGGCTAACTGCGAGTCCAATCTGTGCGGCAAGATGCGCATTCTCTGCCGAAGTTGAGAGCTCTAGGCTCCGTGCCGTCCTGATCGGCTTGCCGGCATGACTAACCGCAACCTTCGGTTTTGCACTATCCGCTAATGGACCGAACGTTATCGTCAAATCCTGCGTCCGGTCTCGTCCTGCTGTCAGAAACGATCCTGCATTGTTCGCTGTGAATTCGACAAGCTTCCACGCAGGCGTGGCGCTGCCGTTCGATACAATTTCGAACTTGACTTCGTGTTGAATCACGTTCGTGGGGTTCTTGCTGCGTTGATACGCAATGATGTTGGTCGTGTTGGGCAGCAAAGCGGCGTGCAGCCAATCGTAGAGTTTCAAATCGCTAACCACGAACAAGCTTGCTTTGGGTAGATCATCCGTAATGCACGTCAGCTTCGTCGAATTGTAAGCGTCCGCCAGCTCTTGCACCGTGAAGAACATGTTTAGTTTGTCGGTTCGCGTCGCGGTGTTGGAGAGAGTGCCTCCAAATCCCGCCGTAAACGACTGAGAATTGCTCCAATTCTTTATGAAAGAAACCCCCGGGGCCACGCCAGAATTCTCGGCAATATTCAAATTCAATGTAACCTGAACGCCCCAGGTCTGCTCGAACCAATCGAGATGCTGGACAGGAGGTGGCGGCGGAGCCACGCTGCTTGAAATGAAGACCGTGTCCCGGTGCCGGTCTTCCCAAAGCACTCTTTGAACAGCGCGCCGAAGTTCGCAGACCACCTGAGCTGAAATCTGCTCAACCTTGTCGGCGGCATCGTTGGGTGTACCCCAGAATTCTTGAATGTCCGGCACGATTGTGCCGCACCCAGAAACAGCAATTCCGACCAATGCCAAAATCGAACAATTGCTAAGCAGCGATTTCGCAAACATTGAACGCCCCCGTTCAAAAGTCGCAAATGCATTTAGTATCCCCGTCGAGATAACTACGTTGGAACGTAGCCCACAATACCCAGCGTTGCATGATTCAAGAATTAAACCTATATGTTGCATAGAAGTTACATTCAGGCGACAAAATGGCGCTCTCTTCGCGGCCACTAATTGCATTCTTCGGCAAGTCGGATCGAAACACGGCCGGTCTTATTCAAGAGCCGCTCTTGATCGAGGCGCCGGACAACGACAAACATAGCCTCAGCATACGCTGAACGAACGCGCGTCTTTGTAAGAGTTGGGAGCTCCTCCTCGCCCTTCAGGTGCTCAGATTCTTGCGCGCTATCAAATCGAGGAGCGCATTGCGGTCTCGATCTGAGCCGTCCTGATCCCTGTCACCTTCTCTGGCAAAGCCGCTCCATCTCCTCAAAATCTAGCAGCCGCTCTTATTCGATCAGGTAATTGCCGGCGCCGCCGGCACACGTCGCTCGACCTTCTGTAACATCCACCAAGCGCGAACAATCCTTCTCAACACCACCCCAAACGCGAGGACAGCCGTCGCCATGATCCCTACTCTTGCAAGAGCACCGAGGTTCACGGCTTTCCACGCAAGCAACACGACTGTCGAGAGCGGTAACACGATGACCGAGGCCCAGAAGAGGGCCATCGACCAAGCCTCCCGCGAGAGCCCCACCCAGGCAACATCCCACGCCTTGTCACCGGGGACGACCCTTGAGCAGAAGTCTTGCAACACCGCACAAACATAAAACGTTAGCATAAAGATCAACGAGGTGCCGACGTAAGCCAATTCATTCGGCGGAAACTTTAAGAACGACACGTCGATTTTGTCAGCCGACCGGACGCTCTCCTCCTGGAAATGATCGCGCAGGTTCTCGAGCGGCACATCCGACAAATGCCGCGTCCGTTCAGCAAGATCCGGAAAAGCTGCATCAAAATTGCCTATCGTGAGCGCGCGAAGCTCCGACGTGTCTTTCAGTTCCTTCAAAAGGTTGACATCCGTTTTTTCGATCAAGCTCGGAAAGACGTAAGATTCCATCATCATCCAGCGCATTTCGCCGTGATCGGACGGCAAAGCGATCGGCGAGCCGAAATCAACAAAATACGACTTGTCTTGCTTCGCGCCGACGAGCGCCGCAACCGCGCCCTGCCGACCCGTCGCTAGGAGGTCCTGCCGCAGATACCAGTTCAACTGTCTCCCAGAATAACTACCGGTCGGGACGCCCACGCGCGTGAACGTCAGCGGTTTGCCACCGTTCAACGTAATCGCCTGCGGCTCTGGGTGATTGCGGGCGCCAACGCGCCAACCGTCATAAATTTCCAAGGGTTTAGCGACTTGCGTCACATCCTTCAAGGCATCGAAGATCACCCGCGCATGCTTCACGTCTGCAAAATCGAGCGGCGCCAGCTCTTTGTCGAAAAGCGGCTTAGCACCACGTGTCACCGGTGACCCGTCGCTTCGAATATATTGAATCGACGACACGAACCTGAAATGCGTTGGCGCCTCGCCGTTCACCGTGCCGTCTGCTTCACCGAACATCAGCCTGTCGACGCCGCTGACGTCATGAATCCATTGCCCTGCCTTCCAGTTATCCCTTAGCTGCAGCAGCGCGTTGAGTTGAACGTAGGCGCGCCCGGCCGAAGATGGCTCCTGCGACCACAACGCTATAATCGAGATGACGCATGTCAAAACGAGCGTCAGGTGGGCCAACCGCAGGTGCTCAACGAAATTCACGGTGTCCGGCTTGTGTTCATCCGCCATGTTCAACCAAATTGCTTTGGCTCTAAGCAAACCAATAAAATCAACCTTGACGTGTCATAGACGGTTCTGCACTATCTTGCAACGAATGATGTTGCCGCAAACTATGTAGATTTCGAAGGCTACGGCCTGCTGATGGTGGCGACACTTGAACGTCTGCGCCCGTCGATAACGCGAAGGTCGTTCTCGTCCCTCGCAACTGATAAGGTTTGCGACCAAACCTTATCAGTCACGTGTTGGCTGCCTGCGAACACCGTTCTACGCGGTAACGCAACCGGCCAGTGTAGTGCTGTCTCAGAAAGCTATCTCTGCTCGGCTCATGGAGCGCTCGGTGGGTTCGTCAGCCGGCCCAGAACAATCAGCTCACTATCTGACGTTCAGATCCGGCTTGCCTTCAAAGTACGTCGGTTCCTCGCCATCTTTGATCGTGAGTCCTCGACTCCGAAGATACGCGTCACCCAACAACTTAGCTATTTCCTTGATATCTGCGAACACACCGAACTCAGCTCCGCACGCCTTGCATGACGCAATGGATTGATCAGTATGATTATCTGGAAGACTAATCACACCCCCTCCGCATTTCTTGCACCTGAAATCGCAGTTGAATCGCCATGCCGTCGTCCCAGGTTGTTGGATTGCTTCCTTGATTTGAATTGCGACTCGCTCTGAAATGCTTTCTAGCGCCGGCGACAAATTCGGCTGAATTTCAACCGGCGTCGCCGGGGAAGTTGAGGCCGCGAGTGCACGACGAAAGTCAGCAATGGCGTCGGCAAAAGACGCGGCAGCCTGTGCATTTGAGAACATGTAGGCTTCTGACAAGCCTGTCGCACTTTTCAAATTCAGCTGGGCATATAGGACCACCGGTATTTCAGCGTTGTCAGCGTACCGCCGGTCGGGACTGCCGTCCTTGTTCGTATATTGCCAGGTCGAGCCGATCTGCTTTGTATCGGAAGGAATTCTCTCCGTTTCATGGAAACGCACTGGGACGAACGTAAGTTCGACGTCCTGCAAGTCGACCAAAGCAAAGTTCCGATCTGTTTGATAAACGGCTACGAAGCCGGGATACACGAATAGATCGGCGCCATTTGCGTTCTGTAACCGCATGGCGACATACTCGGAATGGATGATTGGCAATTCTGACGTACCGAGCTCAATTGGGCTACGCTCAACGATCTCTGTCGCAACCGACCGTTCTTGGCCGCGGCCCTTCGCTCTATAAGCCGTAATGTCCCACTTTCGCTCCGATTTGGACAAGCCGACGAAAGCCTCACTCGCTCTGGTCCAGGCTGCGTGCGCAGCTCCAGGCAAACTGAACTCGGTGTTAAGCCATAACGTATCCCGCTTCTGCTCCGATTGATCCTTGCGCTGGCCGGCGTCTTGGACTCGCTTATTACTTTCGACGATGTCACGCGCGGCTTGCTCGATCTCTTTCTCGGCTACCGCAATTGCTCCACCCCTGAGAGCGCGAAACCACGACGCCTCCAGGCTCGCAACCCGCAGCTCTGCTCTATCGTGCCGATCTCGAGCCTCAATCGCAGCCCTTTCGGCATTCTCAAGCGACGAAATGGCTTCGTTTAGATCACGCTCAGACGCATCGCGCTGATGTTGTGCGGTTAGAACTAACTCGCGGAACGCCAACAGTCCCGGCGTTGTAATACTCCCCACCGCGTCAGACTGAATGGCCCTCATGTCGGGACGTTCAGCAGGCGCTGGGTGTATCAACTGTTCAGATGGAGCAGAGAGATCGGGTGCTTCGATCGAGTTGCCGGTCCGCGGACCAGACGTTAATGGTTGCCGATACGAAATGCCCGTTCCCGGGATGCCGAGGTTGACCGTTGGTCCGCCACGGCCGCCTAACGTGAGACCTACTCCGGGCACGCCGATCGTTGTCGAAATGCCCGATCCACTGAAATTCAAGCGAACTCCAGGCAGAATGGACATTCGTCTCGTAAACCGGAATGACACGGCTCCCTCCCGTTGCTTGCAAACGCATAGGTCACCCGCGGCACCAAATGCGTGCCGCACAAAAACAGCTCTTGGTTCTCCTCATCCCTCGGAAAGTCCGAACCGGGACAAGGGATCCTAGTATTTAGGAACGCGGTGCGTTCGACAGTCAAAGGGACCGTCCGAGCCGGAGCCCTTTATGGTGGCGTTATAATATCGTCCCATCGACGGCGCCGCTAAGAATGCCTCGAAGGTCGCCGCAGGCAATCTCGCAATACGGGTAGTACACCGACCTTAGTTGCACCACCATGAACTGCTGGGATTGGTCGTAGCAAGCCCGATTGATGAAGCTGCTCCGCGAGACCGCGGTGCAGGCGAAGGGCGCAAGATCCAGCTTGCCGTAATACTTTACATCGATGGTTTCCGCCGCCGCCCAGGTGACGCCAGCGAGAGAAGCGACGATGAGGACGGCAATCCGAAACATGCAGGATATCTACCTCGGGCCAGGACTGCGGGGTTAAAGCTAGGGATGTTTCTCAGTTTTCGAAGCACGATCTTCCGCGGCAATTGCTTCCTTTTCACACATGTAGGCACCGCGCTTCGTAGTGCCGTAGCTTCTCGACCCCGCGAAGTGATAGACTTTCGACGGCAGGTTGACCCACACGACAGTGTCGGACGGACAACGAGCTTTTGCGGAAGCCTCGTCGGCAAACTGCCCGGCTTCCAGCGTTGCATTGTCTCTAGGAGCCGATGGTTGCTGCGCGGGAGACGGAGTGGGTGACGCAGTAGGCGTGGGTGCTGGCCTCTGCTGCGCAGGAGTTGGCGCGGCTTGCGTCGCGGTCGGCGTAGACCGGCTCGGCGGGGGCGCAGCAGGCGCTGGCGTTGGTTCAGGAGCGGTCGCGGTCGGCATGGTTGCGCCAGCCCTGCACTGATCAACGTAGGCCCTTTCCGTGACGCCACGGGCTTGCATGCCCGCCTTGTCGGCTCGCCATTCAGCAATGCATTCCTTAGCGGTCTTCTGGGACAGCGAGTTGCTCGTGGACGGCGCCGCAGGCGCTTGAGGGGTCGCAGCCGTCGGCCTAGGCGGAGGCGCGGACGCTGCTGGCGCCGCACCTGTCCGGCACTGTTCGACGTAGGCTTTCTGGGTCACGCCGCGGGCTTGCATGCCGGCCTTATCCGCGCGCCACTCGGCGATACAGTCTTTCGCGGACTTTGATCCGGCCGCCGCAGCGCGCCCGAGCGCCGGTGACGGCGTCTCTGTCGGTCTAGCAGCCGGCGCAGCGGCGGTTGGCTCTGCCCCGGCCTTGCATTGCTCAACGTAGGATTTCTCAGTTACGCCCCGGGCTTGCATGCCAGCCTTGTCGGCCCGCCACTCCGCGGTGCATTCCTTTGCAGACTTTGCGAGAGCCGGCGCAGTCGAGACGCAGCAAACAAGTACAACCGCTGTGAGGAAACCATTATCGATTTTCATACTCGTTCCCCAGTTCTGTAACCGCTAGTCGGCGAAGGAGGCCAATGGTTGAGAAGTAACCGCGCGTATGCCCCGGCTGAACCGCGGACGCCCGGTCGTGAAGAAGCCGCTGCAGGTACGCTTCTCGTCGCATCGGCCACATTCTTCGACAAAGCCATTCTTCCAGTCCGAAATCGACTGGAGTGCATATGGCCAGACTGACCTTGGAAGGAGACATTTCGGCAGGTTGTAGATCGATACGTTGACGCCGGCGGCACTCAGATGATCGACCGCCTTGGCAATCTCGTCACCATAGTCCACCGGATCTATCCAGAGCATGGCATCGTTTGCTATCGCAAAGCCCGTATTCTCAAGACCCATCAGGGCGACGTGATCGACGAACGGCAGATTGCGGGCAAGCCACCGGCTCGTGTCCTCAATAATTGGCGCGGTCAATGCATGCAGGACGACGCGGATTTCGACCCGTTGGCCCCGGTCCTTCAACTTCAGAATGCCTAGAATTGTTTGGTCGAACGCCCCTTTTGCCTGCACGACATGATCATGGACATGATCGACCGAGGCATAGACCGGAATGGCCGCCGTTAGGTTCGGATGGCCGATATCTCTCCAGGCATCGACAATCTGCGAGTCGGCGAACGCCCGACCGTTGGTCAGTACCTGGATGGCAGTCCTCGGGAGCCTGTCACGGCATTCCTTCAGAACAGCAATGAAATCTTCCCAATCCGACAGGGTCTCGCCGCCGGTGAACGTCAGCGCATGGGTCGCCGGGTCAATGAGTGAAATACTGTTCTTGATTTCACCGAGAATCCACCGGTCATCGACGTCTTTCGGCGGTTGCGAGCACATCAGGCAATAATTGTTGCACCGTTCTGTGACTAGGAGCGAATTGTGCGCCGAACTTCGCCGAAACAGGGTGCGAAATTTTCGCGACGCGTGATCGAACCCGATGACGTCGCCGTCCGCGAGATAGTCATATTTCTGCGAGACCGCTACCGACCGCCCTTTGAACCTCTCAGGTAGGTCGATCGATGCATCGGAAATCACAAAGATAGACGCCCAATCGGCCTCTGTTGCACGCAAGACTTCTTCCGGCGTTTTGACGAGCGCTAAGTCCGTCAAACAGCGTTCGGCGGTGCTATCGATCGAGCGGAGCCTGAGGACAGAACGTGGCTTGTCCGGGGAGAATCCAACGCTCTGCGATGCTGTGCCATAAAGAGGAAGCGTCATGCGGCGGCCCATCGTCGCAAGATGGCAGCATCTTCTGGAGAGCTTTCCAGAATATCCAGCAGCAGGCCCATGATGCCTTTTTGCCGTTCGCAGAACGACGATAGAGGCTTGATCCCCAGGGCGTCTCCCTGTGTGGCGTGATGATAGACCGGGTCCGCCCCGCAGTGGCTCTCATACACGCAAGTCGAACATTCGGGCGCACACTGCGTGAGCGAAGACGATATCGCCGCAATCAGCTTGTCCGACAGGATGAGCGAAGCGTAGCTGTCCTGATCGACGTGACCTAGTCGGAACGCCTCGTCGCCGGTCTCGGCAAGCATCCTGCCTTCGTCCGACGCGAAGACACTGCCATCATAGTTGTAAACTAGTGCACCAAGACCGGCGCCAGCTGGACTTCGCAAGTCGACGTAACCGATTGGGCGGTCCGAGAGCATCCGCGTGAGGAGTAGCGCAGCGTAGAACTCTCGGAACGGAGTGCCCTTCCGATTGATCTCAAGAACCCGGCGCAATCCGCGCTCGTAGAAGGCCAGCCACTTCTGCGCGTCATACTTGGCGAACTGCTTCGTCTTGATGGCAAAGCCAAACGGAGAAAGCGGGCGCAGGAAGATGCCATCGAGCCCCAATTGGAGATACTCGTCGATGATTTCATCAACGCGGTTGAGGCTCGCCTCCGTGGTGGTCATCAGGGCCCCGACGCCCTCGAGACCCAAGACCTCTCTGGCCCGCCGGATTCCCGCAACAGCCAGTTCATGACTGTTTCCGCCAGGCCTAGGACGGTTCTTGTTGTGCAGATCGGCGGGACCGTCGAGGGAGGTCGAGAGCAAGACGTTGTTCGCCTTGCAAAACTCGAGAACGGCATCGTCCAACAACGCCAAATTAGACGCGATGACGAAATCTAGCTTCTTGCCTGATCGCTGCTTCGCGGCCGCAACGATTCTCTTGATCAGCGGAAAATTGAGAAGCGGCTCCCCACCCTGAAATTCGATCTTGATGCGAGCTGCAGGACTGGCGAAAGCAATGTCCAACGCCCGCATTGCGGTTTGATCGCTCATGTCGAAGCGCGAGCGGTCGGTACTTTGACGCGAAACCTGACAGTAGGGACAAGAGTGTTCGCACCGCAGCGTCACAACGAAAATATGCAGCGGCGTCATCTGCTGCAGGAACGACATTCGGCTTCTAAGCCGAGCCGCCAAGAGCTGCCGCTGCGCCTGCTGGTTCGTTCCGGTAATCAGGTGAGACGCATAAGCCTTTTCGTAGAGCCCATCGCCTGGTCGAACTTCAAGGTCGACCAGCCTGTTGAGCTCTTCTTCCGTCAGGCGGACGAAATCGCCAACCATGTTAGCAACGAGATATTGATTTGCCCCCGTGCGCTCGAAATTGAACGGCAACAACGAAAGATCTTCGGTTGCCGCGCTGAAGCTTTCAGGAGGTAGAAACCGCGCCATGGTGCTCCGGCAGGATCTTATCCGGCGTCGTTGTTTTGGTTAGCAGCGAGTGCGCCGAACGCTAACGCGAGGATGACGTTCCGAACGCCTGCTGTTTTCTCGGCAACACGAGCCCGCAAATTCTCGTCGGCTACAAGATATAGAAACCGCTCTCGCAGTTCGTCAGAACTGAGCACGGCTCCCTTTTTCGAATCCGAAGAAGCCAGGTGGCAAACATAACGGTCGCCCAGCCGGTCAACCTGGCAAGTCGCCGTTCCGATCAGACGATAGATAGCTGCATCCAAAGCACCCAGGCTTTGGATGCTTGAATCAAACTCGACAACTACCTCCACCCTAGGCGCTGCAGGGAGCTTAGCGGCTGGAGACATGGGACGCATGGGAAGCATGCGATGCGTGAGAAGCATGCTGCGCAACCACGGTGCCGTCGGCCTGCTTCGTCATCACGAACCCGAGCAGGTCTTCACCTACCTGGTAGTGCCCGTTGGGCTTGAGCTTGGCGGCGGTGTTCTCGGCAACCGCCGCGCTTATATCGTCGACAACTGTTTTCGCCTCAGCGCCCTGAACCGGAATCCCGGTCAGCGATGCAAGCGCAGCGCCCAGCGAAAGCACAATCTTTGATTTCTCAGCCACGTACCCCCCCAATATTGAATTTGCTCAATGAACAGGCATTACTACAACCTCGGAGGGTACGAAGTCCACAGCTCTATTGTCCAGAAATATCTTTTTGGATTAGTCAAAAGTCGCAGGGGCTCGGACCGAAGCTCCCTCGCCAAGCCAGATCTGTGAGCAATCGGGCCGCCGATCAGATCACGAGCACGCCGGCTTTGTCGAGCAAACTCGCCCGGCAGCGCAGTCGAAGCTATAACGTTAAGCTGAAACCGTCGCTTTGACTGTTACGGATGAGCAATGGACAACTTATTTGAAGTGACAATGGGACGTCGGTCTCTTCGGTGGGACGCGATTTGGCGCGTGGTAAGTTGGCTGCTGACGCCAGATGAGGGACACGGTTGCGGGTCGTCCATATTGCGTCCCTTTAGCGAATTTGCCTTCGGTGAAGCAGCGGCCGAGTGCTGGTTACGCTGTGAATACAGACTGCAGCACTTACATCCGCAAAATGGCAAGGAAAAGTGGCCCGATTTGGTGGCACTTATACCATCGCGAGAAAGCACCAAGTTCGTCGCAATAATGGATGACGTTGCGCTGCCTCGTCAGCGGGCAGTCGAAAAATTCGAAAACCTCAAAACGTACTACGCTCTCGGGAAGAGGGAATTTCCTTCCGCGGAAGTAAGAGTGATCGTCGTGACGAATACAAACGACCCCATCCGCATAAGAAAGTCGTGCGACGTTCTTGATCAAGGGCTGCCTGCAGCTGTCTGCCCTGACTGGTGGATCGCGCTTCCGCTAGGTACTTTAGGTGATTGGGTGAGTAATGCTCTTTCGGTTGAGCCGCCGCCCTCGACTAAGAACGCGCTACTATTGCAGGATTTCGTGTCTTGGACGAAGTCGTTGTCCTCTTAGCTTATATTCCTGGCCGGTAGTGTAGTCGCGTGGGAAGCGCATCGAACACATTGAGAACCGAATTATTACAAGCGCGGGACACCTATATCTGTTGATTTGACAAAGGAATTGCCTAGATGAGCGACCATGCTTTGGCGGGAAGCCAGCGTTGGCTACAGATTGCGGTGAACAACAAGCCTGACATTTTGGAAAGCGCGTTGCGGCTAAGTGGTGCCATTGGCCCCACTACTTCAGTTGTTTGGGCATCTCCTCTGCGAGACGACGACTTTCGCGAATACCGCGATATGACCGCCATCACCAAGGCGGGGATTGCCGCCCTCAACATGCCGCTCGCAGAGTTCTGGCCTGCGCGCGGACCGGTTTGGGATGCGGTTGGCGCTACCACCGACCAGATGCCAGTTTTTGTTGAAGCTAAGGCCCATATTCCGGAAGCTGCTTCGCCTGGATCGAAGGCGACACCACAATCATTCAAGCTAATCGAGAACAGCCTTGGTGAAGCGAGGAAGTTTTATGCGCCCAACGCTAAGGCAATCTGGACGAACCTGTTCTACCAATATGCCAATCGGCTCGCGCACCACTATTTTCTGACCCAACTCAACGGCCTTTCAAGCAGGCTTGTATTTCTATACTTCGTGAATGCTGAAGATATGTTGGGGCCGCCGTCTGAACAGGAATGGCACGGCGCTATTCGGCTCATCCACGCGGCTCTCGGGCTACCTAAGGACCTGCGGTCACGCGGCGTTTTTGACGCGTTTGTGGATGTGAAGCGGCTCCGGGATGATACGCAGAGCAAGTAGCCGACGGGCAAGTAACAGTGGCCGGGATGCCATTCCGCCGTGCTAGAAGCCGACTTCGCCGCAGACTTACTCCGTCTGCGACCAAAGCTCATCAGCTAGCTGAGCTCAGGAGAACCGGGATCAAAATAGTCCATGCAGGTCGCCGAAGCTGGCCTTTAATGCATGACTTTCACGGCCCCCTCCAATCTACTGGTTTTCATTTATCAACACCATGCAGCCATGTTTTCGACTCGACGTCTGGCAAATGCGGTCGTCGTAACGGTGGCGTCATCATTATCGGCAACGGCATAATCGAGTCGCCTCCGACGATCAGTGCTTCGCCGTCCCGCAGATTTGCGAGGAAAACAGCGGCAGAACCATCGAGGACGCCGCTCGCATTCACGACGACGGCCTGGTCACGCTCGTTGATCAGACGATGAACGACAAACATGCCTACTTGGCTCAGAACATCTTCGGGAATGTCTCGTGGACGTTGGGTCGCCAACAGACATGTGAGTCCATATTTGCGTCCTTCCTTTGCAATCAGACCAAACGCGTCGAGCTGAACCTTGTTGACGTCATCGCCCACTGTCTTGCTCAGGAACTGATGCGCCTCGTCCAGCGCGACCACAAGCGGCGTCTTATTGAAGGCGCCGTCTCGGGCCATACCGAGAAGGTGCCTGCCAATCGCATTCACGACAAGTTCACGGGTGTGATGCTCGAACGCCAAATACTGCAAGGAGATGCGAAGAACCGACGTGCTGTCGTCCGCCATGAAGGACCTAATAACGTCCGTAAGGTCTTCCATGTAAGCGGGCGGCGAGAATATCGGCGCGAGATGGGGAGAAATGACTGCGCTTTCCACGCGCATGCAAAGCGTGACGCACCCGCTATGAGAAAAGTCGTGGACTGCACCGTAGTGCATTTTACTTGAGCCCATCGGAAGGACGCATTCATTGAGTATTTGCCGGCTCAATTTGGTGATGTCATAATTTGCGGAGGGCTCACGGATTGCAGTGTCGTGCTTCAACAACGCCCTGTTGATGGGTTGCTTCGCTGCGTTCAACTTGATCAGGTAGCCGTCCGCATCCGCCAGCGTCGGTTCGATCTGAACAAGTTTTAGACTGGTAAGCGCGTCTCTCAGTTTCGGCGCCTGCACGCCCGGACTGGGTTGAAGGATCGCAAAAACATCGATCTCACTGAGATGCCGGTAGGGGAATGAAACAAAGCGGCGGAGATCGTCGGCGCCGCTTCTCTGGCCGCCCAGATGGACGTGCTGCGCCATGTCACCCAAGGAGTGATACTCGCCAGTAGGATCGAGCAGAATAACTTTGCCCTTGCGCACAGATATCTGCTCAATGAGCCGCGCCGTCGACCAGCTTTTCCCGCCTCCCGTCGATCCCAGCACGGCACAGTGCCTGCCGAACAGCGAGGCCGGCGATAGCGCGATGCCCGTCTCAGGAGCGCCGCGCAGATGTCCGACGACGATGGGATCCGCGGCTTTGCCCTGCGTCGCAGCGATCACGAACCGCATGAAGTCCGGATGAGCCAGATAGACATAGTCGCCGATACGAGGCACTTCCGCGATGCCGCGGCTCGATTTCGAGAAATTCAGGTCAACGGAGCCTAGCAGCCTGACGACACCGATAGGGTTAGCGACTTCATCGCCTTCCTTCCGCTCTGGCTCAACGCTGAGGCGGTCTCGATCTGGCAGCTGAATCTCGACGATTCGTCCAATAACAGCCGCCGCATAGGATTCGATAACGACGAACTCGCCCACCTGACCGCGCGTAACTCGATGTCCGGCATATTGCGAGGGCGCTACTTCGGTTGCAAAGGGCAGATTGACGCGCACAATCGCCGGCGAGACGAGCGAGACAGAACCCAGATAGCGCGAACGCTCGAACGGATTGGCAAAGCTATTTGCCAAGGGACGCCCCCATTCTCCGGACGCGCTCATTGTGGCGTTCGAGCTCTGTTTCAGCCATCGCATCGGGAATGACCGTGATCAGATCTTCAAACTTCGCAGCGACGAGCGCAATGCGGCCATCGCCGCTATCGATGAGCTCGCTGAAGGCCTGAATGTATTTGTTTCCGCCAGCGGCACTCAGTGACTCAGCGTTGGGATCGGCGATGACGATATTCAAAGCGAGATTGCCTTTGAACGCGCCAAGTATCGGCTCGGCAATATGCTTGTCATTGAATCCGAAGCCAGCGATCAGGAGCGTTGTATTCGGCGCTCTAACGGCAGCCTGAAACGTGCCCATCATTTCGATGTAGGGCTGGCTGAACGCCATCTCGTATTTCGTCGATTGCGGATAGATCAGAAGTGGCGCTTTGGTTCCGATTTTCTTGATAATTTGCCCAGTGTTCTTGTCGAACTCCCAGTCGATAGATCCATGAAGCTTGTGGAGGTGGAATAGGTTCTCAATAAAATCCGATTTTTCCTCGCCCGTCGTCCTGCGCACGACGTCGAACGCGAACTGCGAGGAATCGAAGATAGCCTCGCTCGCAAAGGCAAAGCCGTCCACGACGACGAATGCGGACTTTTGCGCAGCCTGCTCGAAGCAACGGTCATAGTTTGTCGTGAACAGCTTGACGCGTGACCGCCGCGCCGATCGCCGGGCAACGCGTCTTAAAAACGCCTCGTGTTTGGACAAATCGGTGTCGCTGGACAGAAAGTCAACCTTGTCTCTGATGACGCCTTCGGCAACAGCCAACAGATCCGATATTTCCGTTGCTTGCGAACCAAGCAGAAAGTCCGAAGCGACTTTTGCGCGTGAAAGTATGTATTCAAGGTCGCTGTTATCCGAGGGCACATTGGAGAGCGCCAAAAAATGAGACCACCGGCCGCCAGCCGCTTTGTACTTCGTGTCGGCGACATCAAGATCGTCGAACGCCTTCTTTGTGTGAGTAAGAAGGTCGCCCATGGTCGGCGCCAGCCTGCGGGTGCCATCGGTCACGCAAAGCGACGTTCCAAGGCCAGCGAGAATAACTAGATTCTGCGCGCGCACAGCACCGGACATCACGCGTCGAACGTCGGCTAGTCCAGGGTCTTGATCGGTCGGGTTCGTTGCAGAGACATCTATTTCAATCCAGGCGCTTCCCGTCTGGATACTCTTGATCTTCATCATCTGCCCTGGGGGACCCTACAATTTTGCTTGCCGCTAAGACGACAGCTTCAATCTGGAACTGCAACAACGGCGTAACACAATCGCCTGTCATACGGAAGAAGTTGGTACCGTTCTTGTTGCTCAATGCGCTCGCTTTTCGAAGAACCCATGCGTTTGCTGGTATAGCTCGCTTATGCATTGCTGCACTGACTGCGGTGAGACCGGTCAGGCTTGTTTTTTTCCTATCAGCCGCAGCCCGGGCTTCTCGGCAAATCTTGCCCGTACGCATGCTTTCTGGGGATGACACCGCGTGGCCGTTGACCTAGGTACGACCTTCAGTCACAATGGAACGAATAGTGAACAGGATTTCCAGTATGAGCGGCCACGTCCATGAGCCCCATATCGTTTGCCCCAAGTGCAGCAATCAGATTGCGCTGACGAAGTCTATCGCGGCTCCCCTACTCGAGGCTCAGCGACGCGGATTTGAAGAGAAGCTCATTGCGCGGGAGGCCGAGTTCAATCGCAAGGCGGACGAGCTGAGACAGCAACAGGACGAGCTTGCCAAGGCACGAGAGAGCATCGACGAGCAGATCAATCGGCGTCTTGAGGTCGAGCGGAAGCAGGTTGTCGCGGCCGAGGCCAAGAAGGCTCGGGAGCAGGTCGCAGACGATCTGAGTGCGATCAAGCAACGACTTGCGGAAAGCGAGCAGCTCCTAGAAGCGCGCAATGCTAAGCTGGCCGAGGCTCAGCAGGCTCAGGCCGAAGCCCTCCGTAAGCAGCGGGATTTAGACGAAAAAGCGCGCGAGCTGGAGGTCACCATTGAGAAGCGCGTCCAAGCTAGCCAAGCCGAGCTGGTCGCAAAAGCGCGCCAAGATGCAACCAGCGAGCTAAAGTCTCAAGTTTCGCAAAAGGACGCCCAGATCGAATCGCTGGGGAGGACCGTTGAGGAACTGAAGCGCAAGCTCGAACAAGGTTCGCAACAGACTCAGGGCGAAGCCTTTGAGCTCGAGCTTGAGAGCCTTCTCAGAGCCAAATTCCCGCTCGACTTAATTGAGCCCGTCGCAAAGGGCGAGACAGGCGGCGACATAGTTCACACGGTGAATGGTCAGATCGGTGCGGCAGCTGGCATAATTCTCTGGGAGCTCAAGAACACTAAGAATTGGTCGGACGCGTGGCTTCCAAAGCTCCGCGACAACAAACGAGCGGCCAAGGCCGACGTAGCGCTCATTATCTCTACCGCGTTGCCTAAAGGCGTTGAATCCTTTGACCTGGTTGACGGGGTTTACGTGGCCCATCCGCGATGTGCAGTGCCGGTCGCCCTCACGTTACGCCAAGGTCTTTTAGAGGTCGCCAGCGCACGCACAACGCAGGCCGGTCAGCAGTCTAAGGCCGAGCAGGTCTATCAATATCTGACCGGTTCCCGATTCAAGCAGCGAATTGAAGCTATCGTCGAGCGCTTCAAAGACATGCGAGAAGATATCGATAAAGAGCGCAAGTTCATGGTGAAGGCCTGGGCCAAGCGAGAGGCCCAAGTCGGCGCCATGATCGAGTCGACGGTGGGCATGGTGGGCGATCTGCACGGTATTATGGGTCAAGCAATGCCTGAGATCGTCTCGATTGACGAGCCTCCGATGCTGGAGGGTAGAGCCGCTTAGGCGGACCGATCGCAACTCTGGGCGGATTTAGATCTAGCTATTGCGTTCCTCAAGGGTCGCACCTTGTGCGGCTCGAAGAGGTGAACCTTTAAGTCTTACGAAATCCTATTAGCCCGCGAACTAACACCACTCTCCTTGTTTGCGCCTGCGGCCCGGACACGGCGTTGCGCTCCGAACTTTTCGGTCGACCGGATGACGGAGCAATACCGAACCAGGTTTGCATACTCATTTTGACAGTCGATTCGAAACTATGATTACGCTCGAATCGCGCGACCCGAGCTTGTGACGGTCGATGATGCTGCTGTTCGGCAGTCTGGCTCTGTGTCGGCATCCTCCTGGTACGTGAGCTGGCCAAATACGATCAATCATCAAAGATGGATCTCGCTCGTACGAAACTGATAAGCTTTCTCTCAAAAGCTTACTAGTTGCCGCTTACTTCAAGCTGATTGCACGAAGAAACTTCGGCCATTATCGAAAGTGCTCGCGTCGCCTAAAGCAATCACGCTTGTATAGATCTATTCGACCGCGCTCCGTCGTACCATCAGGGCGTTGGCGTTCGACAACGCGCTCAAATACGTAGTCGTTAAACTGGTGACTGGCCGATGCCGGATCGGGGACTGGTGCATTGATCACCTCGCACAGCTCTCGCAAGAACATCGAGTAATTCGAACGCTCTTGACCACCCTCACGATCAGACCATCGTTGTACAAAGGCTTCAGCCGCACCGGCAGACCGTTGCTATCGACCACCGCATGAATTTTGCTCGTTAGGCCACCGCGGGACCATCCCATCGATTGGCGTTGGTTCCTTGTGATGCAGGCCCCGTGCTGATGCACGCGGACAATGGAAGTGTCTATCATCTGAACAGCGGCGTCATGGGCAGCGGCAAGCGCGTCGATGATGCGGCCCCAAACGCCAGCTCGGCGCCAACGGACGAAGCGGTTGTAGCAGGTGGTGTACGGACCAAACATGTCGGGCAGATCGCGCCAAGGTGCTCCAGAGCGCAACACCCAGAAGATGCCATTGAGGACACGACGGTCATTTACCCGAGGAACGCCACGCGGCTTGTTCGGCAGCATAGGCTTTATGGCAAACCATTCATGATCAGCGAGTTCGTAGCGCATGATTCGAGCCCCTCAGTTTGGAAGCTTGAATCACAGCAATCGGGCCCGACGCAACGCTTCTTGGAGCCTAACTTAGGGGATCACGACGCACGTACGACGGCCTAGTGTTGACGGTTTTAACGTCGAGACCCGCTGCCGTGGCAAACGAAGTGACGATTGCGTCGAGTTCGTTGCGCGAGATCAGGTCGTTGATCCTTTCAAAACCCGTGGGTGCGCGTTCTTCGGCGAGCTGCAGGGCCGCTTCCGGCCCGAGGTTTCTGTTGCGCAAGATGAGGTCATTCATCGTGGGCCGGCGCTCGGCATCGTAGCGCGCCAGCGCCCCGGCGACATCTACGGTTTCGATCAACGCCCTGGTCAGCGCCCGCCCATCGAGGATGGCCTGCGAACCAGCCTGGCTGCCGATCGGCTGCATCGGATGGGCCGCATCGCCCAGCAGCGTCACACGGCCAAAGCTCCACTCCGAAACCGGATCGCGATCGACCAGCGGGAACTCATAGATGCTGGGTGACCGCTCGATCAGCGTCGGCAGATCGAGCCAGGGAAACCGCCAGTCGCCGTAGGAGGCGAGCACCTCTTCCTTTTCGACTTGCCGATTCCAATCCTCCCGCGGCGGCACCTCATTAGCCACCGTCATCTGGCAGATCCAGTTGGTTAGCAACTTGCCGTCCGCGGCCTTGCCGATTGGGTAGACGACGATGCGTCGATGGGAGTGCCCGGCGATAACCATGGTCCGGCCGTCGAGGAAAGGCTCGGCTTCGATCGCCGCGCGCCACAAGATTTGCTGCGCGAAGCGGGGCTCGCCCTCGGCCGGATAGAGCTGGCGCCGCACCGCCGAGTGGATGCCGTCGGCCCCGACCAGGATATCGGCCTCATCTGTCAATTCCGATCCGCGATCGCGATCGGTAAAGCGGACCGCGACCTTGTCGCCGCGCTGCTCGAATTTCGAAAACTTCAGTCCGGTTCTGATATTGCTGGCTCCGATGCGCTCGCCCACGGCCCGGAGCAGAAGGAGCTGCAGCTGTCCGCGATGGATAGAAAATTGCGGCCACCGGTATCCGGCGGCTATCCCTCGAGGCTCGCTGTGAATCAGCTGTCCGAACTTGTTGTAGAGGTTGAGTCGCTGTGTGGCAATGCCAACGGCCGAAAGCATTTCGCCAAGTCCAAGCTCGGTCAGCTCGCGCACCGCAGTCGGTTGCAGGTTGATGCCGACGCCAAGCGGCGAGGGATCGCGCACGGCCTCGTAGACTCGAACCGCTATTCCAGCCTGATGCAGGCTGAGCGCAAGGCTCAGCCCGCCGATGCCGCCGCCGGCGACAATGACTTGCAGTTGCTTCATTTCACCGCCGCCACGCGGGGATCACGGACGTTGCGGAAGGTGTCGAACTCGACATTGCGCAACTCGCCATCGACCTTCTCGACCTTACGGATATAGATGTTGTGCACTACTTCGCCGCTGTTCCGATCAATCGACATCTCTCCGCGCGGGCTCTCCCAGCTCATGCCCCTCATCGCCGCAACCAGCATCTTGCCGTCGGCCGAGCCGCCGGTCTTCTTCAACGCCTCATAGACGAGATGCATGCCGTCATAGCCGGAGACCGCCATGAAGTTAGCACGCTCCTTGGTTTCCCGCTGATAGGCCTCAGTGAACGCCTTGTTCAGAGCGGAGGCGTGCGCGGCCGAGTAGAAGTGAGCGGTGACGGTGCCCAGCATGGCATCGCCCATGTTCTGCAAGGCCTCATCGTCGGTGAGATCGCCGGGCCCGACCAGCGTGATGCCGGCCTTATCGAGGCCACGTTCGACGAATTGTCTTGCGAAGACCGCGGCTTGAGTCGAAGGGATGAATACGAATAGGGTCTGTGGCGAGGCTTCCTTGACGCGCTGCAGGAAGGGCGCGAAGTCGGGGCTGCGCAGCGGCACGCGAATCGCTTCCGCGACCTGGCCGCCGGCGGCCTTGTAATTGTTGGTGAAGGTCTCTTCCGCCTCGAGGCCGGGCGCAAACTCGGTCACCAGCGTAACGGCCTTGGTCAGCCCTTTCTTCACCGCCCAGTCCGCCATGATTGCGGAAGATTGCGCTAACGTGCAGCTCGTCCGCACATAGAAGGGCGACTTCTCGACGACCGCCGTCGTGCTTGAAAGCATGATCACCGCCGGTTTCTGCGCTTCTGACAACAACGCGGCGCTCGGCATGAGGTCGGCCGTCAGGCCGCCGCCGATGACGTCGACCTTGTCGTTGACGACGAGCTCCTGGATCAGGCGCTTGCCGGTCTCGCCGGAGGAGGCGTCGTCTCTGACGATCAGCTCGATCCGCTTGCCGGCCACCGTGTCGCCATGCTGCTTGATGTAGAGGCGGGCGCCCGCAATCACCTGCTGGCCTGCCGCCGCGAGCGGGCCGGTCATCGGCATAACCATGCCGATCTTGATGGTGTCCTCCGCGGCCGCGCTAGCCGCGGCGGCCATTGAAATAGCGAGAACGGCAGCTCCGAGCACGCACTTTCCAGGCATCGTTATGCCTCCATGAAGCATCGGCCTCTTTGAATCGGGCGGATCGCAGGTTGAAATCCTGCCGCGATGCGCTGTAGCTTGGAAGTCGAACTTTTGGACATCCGTGTAGCCCGTGGACTAAGGGGGCTGAAATGGACTGGTCGGACCGGATCGGCCGCCGAATCAGGCTGCGCGATCTTCATGTCGTCCTTGCCGTGGCGGAGGCGGGCAGCATGGCCAAGGCTTCGCAAAAGCTCGCGATCTCCCACCCTGTCGTATCCAAGACGATCTCCGATCTCGAACATACGCTTGGCGTAAAATTGTTCGATCGCACATCGCATGGGGTCGATCTGACCGCCTATGGCGAGGCGCTGCTCAAATGCGGCGTGAATGTTTTCGACGAGATGCGGCAGGGCCTCAAGCAGATCGAATTCCTCACCGATCCCTCGTCCGGCGAGCTCTCGGTCGGCTGTCCCGAAATTATGAATGCCAGCATCATGCCGGCGATCACAGAACGCTTGCTGGGGCAACATCCCGGCGTGCAGCTGCGGGTCATCCATGCCGACATCGCGCTGGCGCAATTCAATCTCTTGCGCGAGCGCAAGGTGGATCTTCTGATCGGCCGGATGCCGGAGCCGTTCGTCGAGGACGATCTGGTTTCCGATCCGCTGCTGGAAGAGCCGTTTGTCGCGGTGGCAGGGACGAACAGCCCTTGGGCGCGCCGGCGTCGCGTCGAGCTGGTCGACCTGATGGGGGAATCCTGGGTGCTTCCGCCGCACGACAGTACGCCGGGCGCGATCATCTCGGGGCTGTTTGCGGCCAGCGGATTGAAGCCGCCGCGGCACGCAGTCGCGACGCTTTCTATCCAACTGACCACCTCGCTAATCGCGACCGGCAAGTTCGTCGGCATCCTGCCGAACTCCGTGGCCCGTTTCAGCGCGGCGCGCGTGGGGTTGAAGATCCTGCCGACATGTATTCCGGCCACGCGTTATTCGATCGCGATCATCACGATGAAGAACCGCAGCCCGGGGCCGTTAGCGAAGCTCTTCGTTGAACATGCGGCAGCTGTGGCGAAATCGATGTCGCTGTAGTGCCGAGCCGGTGGTCTTGCGGTCAGAGGCGGACAGCTATCTATTGGTTACTAAGGTCGGCCATTGGCCCATCGCGACATATTGCGCGAACTCAGCCGCTACTGGATCGAAGCGGGCATCGCGTTCGTTCCGTCACGGCGCTGAATTTATGGATACACGGCCTCGTTCTCATGAGGTTAAGCAGGCGTGCCTGATTGAAGCACCGCCTAGAGAACGCCTAGCGCCGCGGCGCTGTCCCGGTCGGCTTGCTTTTGTCGGACAATCGCGAGCTGTTGGCTGCACACAGCAAAATCGCTGGTGTCAGTGCGGATACCGAACTTTTCGCAGAATGCCACGTTTTCAGCAGTTATCTCGCGATCAAGTTGGATTTTTGCCCTGGCGCGCATCGCGGGTGCGGCGACAAGAGCGGCGTACGCACCGAACGCCAGCAGCACCACAATGAATACTGAAAATAGTTGTCGCGGATCTACCCTATCCTTATTGCCGATAGCCTTAGCCTTGACATCGGTCATCGTGGAGTTCCTCTCAAATGGCTTTCAGGACGAAATATTCGCAGTACGGTTTTTTCGTCCCTAAGGACCTAGCCCTATGCGCCAGCGCCCGTTGAGGTTGTTCAAGGTTACGCAGGCATTACGAACTTCCGTAGGCCCGGGCGGGGCATGCTGCTGAGTTAATCCGCGCTTCCTTTGGAATCGGCCGAGCTAACGTAACCGATCGTCGAGTGCGACCTCTGCCTCAATCACGTTAAAATGGCCGGCCGGATAGGTTGCCTTATGGACGAACCCGCTTTGGTAAAGCAGTTGAATGTATTGCTTCTCTGTTCTTTCACGTCCTCCTGGGCCGCGAAGCATATTGAGATCGCTCAAGGCGCACATTTTGTGACCGCCATCAACGCTCGGGATTTCCGGCATCAATCGTTCAACAAGCAACAATGATCCCGCTATTGGCAGGGCCTTGCGGCAATTGCCGAGGATGGTCACGCTCAACTCATCGTTCCAATCATGGATGATGCTCTTCATGATGATGGCATCGCCGATTGGCGGGATCGCGTTGAAGAAATCGCCGGCCAGGAATTTGACGCGATCGCCAACGGCCAGTCCCTTCAAGTGATTGGCCGCCGGCTCGGCGCATCGCGGAAGGTCAAAGATAGTGCCGCAAATGTGCGGATGTTGTATCGCAACGGCTCCCAGAAGCTCGCCTGTGCCCCCACCAATATCCATGAGATGGGCAATCTTGCCAAAATCGTATGCTTGAATGATTGCCGGCGTCACAATACGAGTGATGTCCACCATAGCAGTGTTGAACATCTGAACCTTTTTTGGATCGCGCGCCATCAGATCGAAGCTGTTTTCGACTCCAAGGAGCTGTGCGGAAGTCCTTCCTGTCATGATCGTTTGCAACAGGCCGGTCCATACTTGCGCCAGAAGGTGTCCTTCGAAGATGGTCCACCCCTTCAACGACGGCTCGGCTGTACCATCGAGCAAAGCTCCCAATTCGGTCAATGCATATCGACCCTCCCCGCAAGCAGCACAAATGCCAATTGTCGTGAGTGCCGTGAGCAATCGACTGAGCGCGTCCTTGTTCGCCCCAGTCCGTTCGGCGAGTTCACCAGCGGTTCGCGGTCCGTCGCGCAGAAATTCCGCGAGGCCCAGTTTCGCCGCGACATAGATGATTGCTGTGACACGGTGTGATTGGATAAGGTCCAACAGTTTCCCGTGAGCCGCGGTCATTGCCATGAACTGATCCTTCCAATGAACTACGTGCTTCACGACGGTCCTTGCAAAGTGCCGTAGTTGGCAGGACCAGCAACTGTCAGTCGCCACCGATCTCATCGAGCAACAGCCATCTCGAGCCGTCGAAGCGTGCCATCCTGGCTTTTTTCCATCCAATCCGCGCCGATGGAGAGATGTTGATCGTAACGCCAGGCAGGAACATCGGTAGTTGCAACCCGCGGATGTTGGTCGCCTGATGGATGAGATTCTCGCGAGAGAGATCGTCACCGCAATTCGTCAGTACCTCGACGATCATCTGAGCGGTCGCGTATGCGAAAACCGAATTATCGATATCCTCGTTCGGTGCCCACTCCTTCATGAAGGCGCGAAATTCTTTCATGCCAGTATCGGCGTCCCAGGCCGTGTCTTCCGGCGACTTCAGCCAGAGCGCCGTGACCGCGCCGGTTGATGCGGCAAGACCTGCCGGACGGAGAACCGAGGAAATGCTGCTGACTCCGGACAGCAGTACGTGTTGGACCTTCCACCCAAGCTCGTGCGCCTTGCGGATCGCTTGCGCTGCGAATTTTGGATTGGATGCATGAAACAACGTATCGGCGCCAGAGGCCTTGAGTACCACGATTTGTGAATCGATCGACGGCTCCATGACATCGTAGGCGGCCTCTCCAACGATCATAGTCGAAGCTCTCGATCCCAGAGCAGCCCTGAAGCCAGCCAGAATGCCCTTTCCAAAATCGTCATTCTGATAGATTACGGCAATCTTTGCGCTAGGCTTGGCTCTCAGCAAATACTCTGCGTAAAGCCCGCTCTCGACTGGCTGTGGCATCATGAATGTGGTTGTCCATGGCAAGTTTGTCGGGTCGTCGAGTTTCGGAGTACTTGCTAGGAGAAGGATTTGGGGGACTGCCTTGCTGTTGAGATATTTCGCAACCGCGAGGCTGGTGGGCGTTCCAAACGACCCAACAATCGCAAGAACGCCATCGCCCTCCACAAGTCGCCGCGTCTGCTCCACTGTCTTTGGCGGCGAGAAATGGTCGTCGAGGGACACAAGGGTCACTTTGCGACCGTTGATGCCGCCGGACGCATTGATCATTCTCAAGTACGCCGCTTCGACCCGGCCAAAACTGCTCAGATTCGAGAGAGGTCCGCTGTACGGTATCGTTTGGCCGATCCTGATCTCGGTATCGGTGACGCCTGGACCGTATCGCTTGTCTGCCCCCTCAACCGAGGAAATGCTGAAAATTGAAACACTTAGCGCGACAAAAATAGCCGGACGAATCATGGAGGGCTGCCCTGCATTGACTGCGTTTGGCGGATCGCTTGTCGGATAGGTTTTGCTCTCCCGCGCCGCAGGATGATGCTGTACGATTGCCGCTGCGTCACGAAATTCGGCCGATATTTGGCCGATATTTTCCGAAATGGCTCCGCGAGGCGCTCTTGTTCAAGTCATCGCAGCCTTCGATTGTTGTTGGCGACCGGACGGTCGACTTGGCCCGCGAACTGGTGCTCGACGGACGCGGCGACATCGTGCCGTTGCGTCCTCAAGCTTGGTCGGTGCTGCGGCTCCTCGCGCAACGCGTCGGGCGCCTGGTGCCCAAGAGCGAGATATTGGATGACGTCTGGCCGGACTGCGAGGTCACGGAAGATTCTCTCGTCCAGGCCATCGGCGACATCAGACAAGCGCTGGGAGACGCGGGCCGATTGGCCCTAAGAACATTGCCCCGTCGCGGCTACATGCTGGTCGTACATGAGGAGCCGATCGACAACTCGGTTTCATCCAGCGTTGCGACTTCGTCGAGCCCGGACAATATTGGAGAACCGTCAGCTTCATCTTCGATTTCACGCTTGTCTATCGTTGTTCTCCCGTTCGCAAATATTGGCGGCGATCCTCAGCAAGAGTATTTCGTCGACGGCGTGACCGACAGTCTGACCACCGACCTGTCGCGCATCGCCGGCGCGATCGTCATCGGCCGCAGCACCGCGTTCACCTTCAAGGGAAAAGCGGTGGACGTTAGGGAGATCGGCCGTGAGTTGAATGTCCGTTATGTGCTCGAAGGGTCGGTGCAACGCGGCGGCAACCGCTTTCGCCTGAACGTCCAGTTGACCGACACGGAAACTGGCACCCAGCTATGGGCCGAGCGCTTCGACAAGGCGGCTGCTGACTTGCTGGACATGCAGGATGAGATTGTATCCCGGTTGGCTAACGAGTTGAACGCCGAACTCATCAAAGCCGAAGCGCGACGCGCAGAACGGTCGCCTCGGCCAGACGCCATGGATTTATACTTTCAGGGCAGGGCCATCCTGAACACAGGAATAACCCCTGCGGCTATGGCGCGAGCGAGAGATTTCTTCGTGCGCGCCCTAGCTCTTGATCCCGACAATATTGAAGCAGCGGTTGCCGCGGCTCACGTCGATTTAGCGATGGGTTCAGCCTTCATGACCGATGACGGGCCCGCGCACTTCGGGGCCGCGGAGAGCGCGTTGAACAGCGTGTTGTTGCGTGCGCCCAATCACGCTAGAGCCCACATGCTCCTCGGCGCGGTTCAAATTCGGACAAACCGCGCTGCCAAGGGGATCGCTGAATGTCGGCGGGCGCTAGCGCTCGATCGGAATTTGGCCGATGCACATGGGTTCATCGGGCTTGGAAAGCATGCGCTGGAGCGCGTCGAGGAAGTCGAAGGGCATATTCAAGAGGCGCTGCGATTGTCCCCGCGCGATGCGCGTGCCTTTCTTTGGTTCATGTTTGTCGGGATGGCCAAGTTGACGACCAGCGCAGACCTTGAGGCACTCGATTGGCTTCGCCGGAGCATTGAGGCCAATCCCAATCACGCGCTCTCCCACTTTCACTTGGCTGGCGCGTTGGCCATGATGGGGGAGCTCAAGGAAGCACGATCGAGTGCCGGAGCTGGACTGGCACTTGATCCCAGCTTCACCATTCGTCGATACCGTATCAGCGTCTTCCTGTCCGACAATCCGGCATGGCTTGCCAAGCGAGAGCGGTTCTACGAGGGGATGCGCTTGGCCGGCGTGCCGGAGCAGTAACGCCTTCGCCGCGTAAAATCGGCTTTCAGTGGAACATCGCCGGACGGCCGGAACTGGGTGATCGCGACATGTTGTGCTGCTGCACAAATTTGTTGGTTATCCAGCATCGCACCTCGTCGCTGGATTTATAGGTACACGCCCTAGGCCGGTACAGGGGAACGTTGAAAGATCTTGGGGTTCCAGTCGTACGAAAGCGACTTCTGTTGTGGAAGATCGGAAGCGAGCGCGATATTCGGCGCAGCGATCGCAAGGTTGGGGCGGGTCGCGAATTCGGCCACGTTCGCACCAGCCTTCGTTGGATGTTGCTTCGAGACTTGCCGCACTTGAGGGCAGCTATAAGAATTTCTCTCGGCCCTTCGCTCTGATCTCGGTCTCCAGTTGATGATCGAGCTTGTCGAGGCTTCGCCTCAGAACCTCGACTTCGTGCGAGTCGAGCGCAGCCATGAGCTTACGCTCGACGCGAACAACGAATTTCTCAATTTCCTTGTAAACCTTGCGGCCCTCGGCCGACAATCTAAGGCTGGCGCGCCGTCGATCGGCCTTGTCGAGATCTCGATGAATGAGCCCGCGGCGCACCAGCAAATCAATGGCCCGGGCTACCTTGGAGGCATCCGACGAGGTTAGCGTGGCAAGCTGCGCGGCAGTCAGAGGCTGATGCCTGGAAATGACCGCGAGGCTTCGCCAGGCCGGCATCGTGAGCTCGTAACGTTCTTCATACATGGGGGCGATGAAGCTACCCAGCCGCGAAGCGATGAGACCAAAACGGTATCCGGTCCAATTCTCAAGTGGGAGGATCGTGCTGAGTTTGTTCAAGAAGATTTGCTCGCGATGTTGGGAGTAGAACCATAATGGGTCGTGCCGTACCTCTCAACCCATCAGGCGTTCACAGGCCGCGTCATTGACGCAGGGTCGAATTATTTGCATAATGAAAATAATAACTAATCAAGAAAGCAAGGAGGATCGCTATGTCGAAATCGACTGACGGCCAGGATCTGACGCTGGTTGGCCCAGGCACGGTCATGGGTGAGATGATGCGGCAATACTGGATTCCCGCCGCCCTCTCCTCGGAACTACCGGTCGACGGCGAACCGATGCGCTTGATGCTGCTCGGCGAGAAGCTGATCGCCTTCCGGGACAGCTCCGGCCGAGTTGGCGTGCTGGACCATCAATGTCCACACCGCTGCGCCTCACTGTTCCTTGGCCGCAACGAGCACGACGGCATCCGCTGCGTCTATCACGGCTGGAAATTCGACGTTGAAGGCCGCTGCCTCGAAATGCCGAACGTCCCTCCCCCGCAGGATTTCAAGGAAAAGGTCCGTGCAAAAAGCTACAAAGTGCGCGAATGCGCCGGCCTGATATGGGTCTATATGGGCGCGCGCGCCGAGGCACCGCCAATGCCGATGCTCGAGGCGCTGTTCGTTCCCGAACAGGATCTGACGGTCACCATTTTGCAGCGCGAGGCAAACTGGCTCCAGGGCCTCGAAGGCGACATCGATACGTCGCATTTCGGCTTCCTGCACGCGGGACACATCAACCCCGACGATTTCGAGGAAGGCCATCCAGCCCGGCACACCGTCTCCAACCGTGCACCGGAGTACAAGGTGACCGAGACCGATTGGGGAACGATGTACGGTGCGTTTCGGCCGGAAGCGAACGGTCAGATGCACTGGCGCATGGCGCATTTCTGCCTGCCGTTCTGGACCCAGACACCGAACGCCGATTTCGCCGACCATGTGGTCGCGAAGGCCTGGGTGCCCATGGACGACACCCACACGATGCTGATCTCGATCTATGGCGGCCACGCCAAGGGCGCGACCTACTCGAGCTCGAAGTTGAAATCCGGCGGCGGCATCCCGGGAGCCGACGGTCTCGAGTATCTGCCCAACACCACGGACTGGTTTGGACGCTGGCGTCCGGTCCAGAACATCGGCAATGACTGGCAGATCGACCGCGAGGCTCAGCGCACCAACAAGATCTACACCGGCATCCGCAACATCGTGATGCAGGACCAGGCCGTCACGGAAAGCATGGGACCGATCGTCGATCATACCAAGGAACATCTGGCGCCGAGCGATGTGATGATCTCGCGGACGCGACGGCGCCTGCTCAACGCGGCACGGGCATTCGCCAATGACGGCACCGTGCCGCCCGGCGTCGACGATGCCGAGGTGTTCTTCAACGCGCGCGCAGGATCATACTACGCGGACGCGAAGACCGACTGGCTCGAGGCCTATCAAGACAAGTTGAAGACCGCCATTCGCTGGAGCGCGCCGAACCAGCAGGCGGCGGAGTAGCGCCGATGTCCGCGCCGGATTGGAAAGAGCGCGCGCGCCTCACGCGCCGCGCTGCGGTGTTTGGGCTGACGGCGTCTTCGATCCTACCATCGATCATAACTCCGGCGAGAGCGGACGACCAATGGTCAGCACTCGTCGCCGCGGCAAAGAAGGAAGGCCGGGTGGTGCTCTACAGCGCCTTCGTCGGCCTTGCCGCGCACAAGGAACTCAAGAAGGACTTCGAGTCTACCTATGGAATCACCGTGGACGTTCTCGAAGCCAGGGCGAGCGAGGTCCGGGAACGCATCCGCATCGAGCAGGCGGCAGGGCGCAACGCCGCCGACGTCTCCGAGAACGGGCGGACGACGACCACGCTCCAGATCAAGGAGGAGCGCGTTTTCGAGCCGCACGGTCCGCTCCCCAGTCTCGGCCGTCTCAAGGCGGATTTCCCAAGCGACGGCATGCGGCTGCCGATTTTTGCGATCGTCTACGGCATTCTGGCGAACACCATGCTGGTCAAGCCGGCGGACGAGCCGAAGAGCTGGCTCGACCTGACGGACCCGCGCTGGAAGGGCAAGATTCTCAGCGACGATCTGCGGACGCTGGGCGGCGGCGGCGTGCTCTTCTCGGTCCTGCAGGACCTTTACGGCCGCAGCTTTCACGAAAAGCTAGCCCAGCAGGAACTGAAGTTCAGCAGAGAGATACCCGCCAACGAACGGCGGGTGGCCCGCGGCGAGCTTCCACTCTACATCCCTGACAGCCTGACATCGCTGCTCGAGCTCAAGGGCCTGCCGGTGAAGTTCATCGCACCCAAAGAGGGGCTCCCCTATGTCGGCTACGATCTGGCATTGCTGAAGAATGCGCCTCATCCCAACGCCGCACGGCTGCTGATGGAGCATTATCTCGGCAAGACGATGCAGCAGAACCTTGCGAAGCTCGGCCTGCTGCCGACCACGACCGACGCGCTGACCGGTGTCGATCCGGCGGTGGCGCAACTCGAGACGACCAAGCTTCTCGGCACCACGGATCCCGAACGCATGAACGAGATGCTGTCCCTGGCTCAGCAGATCTATCGCTGAGAGGCATCCCAGCACAGCGGGTTATGAGGCCGTGCTGGCCTGCTCCGGCACCGCCCAGGCCGACCGCTGCGGAACGACGACGGTCACATTGTCGCCGACCGAGAAATCACCGAACGATGGTGCATCGACATTGAGGCGACCGTCACCAGTCTGCACGACGACCGACCGGGTCGGCCCGCGGAAGATCGTGTGCGCGATCTGCCCGGACCACCGAAGCTCATGGTCTCTGCGTGCCGCGTCGGGCGGCGCGATACGGGCGTCTTCGGGACGAACCATCACGGTCACGGCCTGACCTGGCCTGATCTCGCTTGCCGACTCGCACGCTCCACGCCAGCCTTTTCCGACGACGTCGAGCCGCACACGGCGGTCGTCGATCCGTGCGCAGGCCTCGACGCTGGCCTCGAGCAGGTTCGGTGTTCCAAAGAAGGCCGCCACAACCCGGTTTGCGGGGTAGCGGTAGATCTCCTCGGGCGCTCCGATCTGCTGGATCCGGCCGCGATCCATCACGACCACACGGTCGGACAAGGCCATTGCTTCGGCCTGATCATGGGTGACGTACAGGCTCGTCATTCCGAGCCGCTTCTGGATCGACCGGAATTCGTCGCCCATCTGGAGGCGAAGCTTTGCGTCCAGATTGCTGAGCGGCTCGTCGAGCAGCAGCACCTTGGGTTCGAAGACGAGGGCCCGCGCGATCGCCACCCGCTGCTGCTGGCCACCCGACAACGCCGGCGCCGGCCGCTCGGCAAAGCTCGCCATCTCGACCAGGCGCAACGCCTTGCCGACGAGATCGCCGATCTCAGCGGTAGATTTGCGTCTCACGCGCAGCGGGTACGCGACGTTCTCGAAAACCGTCATATGCGGCCAGATCGCGTATGACTGGAACACCATGCCGAGCCTGCGGCGCTCCGAGGGAACGAAGACGCCGCGGCCCGCGTCGCTGACCACCTCGTTGCCGATGCTGATGCGACCGCCGGTATTTTGCTCGAGGCCCGCGACCATCCGCAACGTCGTGGTCTTGCCGCACCCCGACGGTCCCAGCAGGGTCACGAATTCACCCTCACTGACACGCAGATCGACTCCGTCAACCGCAACGAAATCACCGAAGAGGCGGCTCACCTTCTCAAGAACGACATTCGACATGGCATGATCCAGACCCGGTCACATTCCACCGATGCGGCTGTTGATGAACTTGAGTTGAACCCATCGGAAGATGATCACGAGAACCATCATGATGAGCCCGATGACGCTGACCTGCTCGGCATTGCCATTCGCCCACAACTTCAGCAAGACGACCGACAACACCTCGGAGCCGACTGAATAGAGCAGAACGGATGCGCTCAGTTCGCGCATGATGCCGAAGAACACGAGGACCCAGCCGACCGCGAAGGACGGCCACGCCAGCGCAAGAACGATGCGCCTCATCGTCTGCAGCCAGCTTGCGCCGTGCACCCGGGAGCACTCCTCGAGATCGAACGAAAGCTGCGCATATGCGCTCGACATGGCGCGCACCGAAAGCGGCGTCCCGAGCGAGATGTAGGCCAGCAACAGCGCCCAGATCGTGCCGTAGATCGGAATCCCGTGAGGCAAGAGCGCAAACCCCCACAGAAACCCGACGCCAAGGACGATGCCGGGCATCATCCACGGCAGCCAGGCCATCGAATCGATCAGCAGCCGGCCACGCCATTTCGTGCGGACCGAGACATAGGCGACGGCTGCGCCGAGCAACATCGTCAAGGTGGCACCCACGAGGCCCAGCAACATCGTGTTGCTGAACCCGCGCCAGAATTCGCTGCTGCCGAATACTTCCCGATAGTGCTCGAGTGTCAGCATGTCCCACTGATAGAACCCGAAGAACTTGAAGAACGAGCCGATGATGAGTTGGCCGACCGGGAGAACCACCGTCACCACGAAGAATAGAACGCAGAACGCAAAGGTTGCCCATCGCCATGCGCCGAGTCTCATCACCGAAGGCGAATAGCCCTTGCCGGTGATGGTCTGAAAGCTCCGGCCGCGCAACATCCGCCGCTGCAGGAGGACGATCAGGAACAGCAGCGCCATGATGACGAAGCTGACCGCGGTCGCATACTGATATTGCGGCGGCGACCGCTGGTTGATCGAGTCGTAGATATCGGTGGTGATGACCCGAATTCCGGCCGGCGAGCCGAAGAACAGCGGAGATTCGAAGTTCTCGATGCCGCGAATGAAGCTCAGAATGGCCGCGCCGGTCAGCGCCGGCAGCATGAGCTGCAACGTGACCGTACCAAAGGTCCTCAGGCGCGACGCTCCGCACATCGTCGCGGCCTCTTCGAGGCTCGGATCCATCGCGCGGAAGGCGTCGACGATGAGAAGAAACAGGAACGGCACCGAATACTGCATCATGTGCCAGACCACGCCGCCATATGAATAGACGTTGATCGGCGCGGTCTCGGATCCCGTGATCCATTGATAGAGCTGGTTGAGCAACCCGACCTGCGGGTTGCCGAGCATGCCCCATGCCATCGCGGTCAAGATCGGGGGAATGAAGAATGGAAGCGTGATCAGGACTTCCAGCGCGCCTCGGAACGGCGTGTCGGTTCGAGCAAGAATCCAGGCGAGCAAGACGGCCAGGACCACGGAAGGAATGGTCTTCGCCAGTGAAATGCCGACGGTGTTGAGGAGTGTCACCGCGCTCTGCAGCGTGATGACGTCGCGATAGCCATCCAGGTTGAACGTCCCGGCCATCCCCGGTGGCGTCGAATGCAGGCTGCCATAGAGCAGCATTGACAACGGATAGACGGAAAGGAAGGCGAGAATGGCGACGAGCAGAGCGAGCGCCGTCACCCGGCCCGCTGCGGTCGCCTGCAGCCACCGCCCGAGCCCACTCGGGGCGGCCGAGCGCCTCTCGACCAGATCGTCCACGCCCTCTCCGGCTGAAATGCTCATGGCCCTCTCAGGGATAGAGCTTCTTGGCGAGGTCCATCATGGACGAGCGCTCAGCGAGTTTTGCAGGGCCGATGATCTTGGCGTTCACGAACTGCTGCGCGTCCGAATTGGCGCGCTCGGCGGCCGCAGCGTTCACCGGCAGCATCCAGGCATTGGCGTAGAGCAATTGCGCCTCGACGCCGAGGAAGTGGTCGATGAACAAACGCGCGGCATTGGGATGCGGCGCGTTCTTGAGCACCGCGAGATCCATCTCCGCGTAAGGCGCACCCTCCTTCGGAATCACGACCTTCACCGGCAAGCCCTTCAGATCGGACGTGAAGGCAAATATCTGCGGGATATAGATGGCATATTCACCGCGCGCGACGCGGCGGGCGTCGTTTCGCATGTCGCGGCTGAACACCGGCTTCTGCTCGGCGAGCTTCTGGTTGAAGTCACCGCCCATGGTTTTTTCCAGGATGGCGAACATGGTGTTTCCGCTGCCGAGCGGCCGCATATCGTCCGAGAGGATCTTGCCCTTCCATTTGGGATCGTTGAGATCATTCCAGCTGGTCGGAATGTCCTGCTCCTTGACCAGCCGGGTGTTGATGAGGATACCCATCGGCTGCATGAACGCCGGGACGCTGTATTCATTGGCCTTGAACGGCGGCCGCAGATGGGCCGCATTCGGGATCGGCGGCAGTTTCTGCACGAAATCGCCGTTCTTGAGCTGCTCCTCGATCATGGTCGTCGTGACCATTTCCGCGTCACCCAGGAAGCGGCCGGCCGCCTGCTCGGTGCGGATGCGCTCGGCGAGCTCGCTGGCGCGCAGGTCGAGGCTCTCGACCGCAATTCCGTACTTTGCTTCGAACGACTTGAGCACGTCCTTGAAGTAGGGCGCGCCCAGGGCCATGTTGTAAACGACGACCTTGCCTTCCTTCTTGGCGGCCTCGACGACCTTGTCCCAGGAACCGTCCTCGGCATGCGCGGGGCTCAACAGACCGACAAGACAGGCGACAACCGCCGGCATCACTCGCTTGAACAACACGTTACTCCTCCCAAAATCCTTTTATTCGTTATTTGCTTCGCCGGTCCTCAGACCTCCAGGACCACATATTCCTTGTCGATGGTGACCTGGAACGTTTCGGCGCGCAGCTCGCCTTCGATCAGCGCGCCGCCGGGTTCGACCTTCAGTTCGTAACTCCGCACCTTGGTGCGATCAGGCTCGCACCACGACCGCCCGGTGCGCAGATCAAATTCCCAGCCATGCCACGGGCAGCGCAACAACTCGCCACGGCGGCTAAATCGATAGTCGCCCGGACCCGCGGCCTCGACTAGACCGACGATACGCCCCTTGCACAGCGACGCGCCCTCGTGCGGACAACGGTTGCCGACGGCGAAATACTCACCCTCCACATTGAAGATGCCGATCTCGCGTCCATTGACCTCGACCAGCAGGCGCTGACCCGGCGGTATCTGGTCCACGGTCGCAACCACATGCCGCGCCATCAGTCCAGCCTGTAGAACTTGCGGGCGTTCTCAAAGAGAAGCCGCTCGCGCTGGGCTTGCGTGAGGTTGGCGCGAAACGCGTAGCGCGGATCGTCGAAATCCCAATGCGGGTAGTCGGTGGAGAACAGGAGCCGGTCCCAGCCGATCCGGTCGAACAGGTCGATCAATTCGGCTGACGTCGCCGGCTCTTCCATCGGCTGCGTGCTGAACCACACCTGCTCGCGCACATATTCCGACGGCGGCTTCCTCACGTGGGGAACCTCGCCGCGCAGGCGCGCCCAGTGCTTGTCCATGCGCGCATTGAGTGACGGCACCCAACCGAGGCCGCCCTCCATGATGACGACGCGTAGTTCAGGAAAGCGCTCAAGGACGCCTTCGAATACGAGACTGGCCACCACCGCCTGCATGGTCTGGGCAACCGAGTGATGTTCCTCCATGTAGTAGGATGTCCATCCTCCGCCGGTCGACGGATGACCATTGGTGCCGCCGACATGGATCGTGATCGGAAGGTTGTTGCGCACTGCCGCCTCATAGATCGGCCAGTAACGCCGCCGTCCCAGCGGCTCGTCCGTCTTGGGCAGGATCAGGATCTGCGTAAAATTGGGGTCGCCTCCCCTGGCGTCGATCTCGGCGACCGAGGCGACCGTGTCCTCCTGGGCGACCAGCACTGAGGCCCGCAACCGTGGCTCCTGCTTCACCCAGCGTTCGACCTGCCAGGTGTTCATCGCGCGGGTCAATGCGGCGCCGAGGTCGAGATTGCGCTGGCTCCCCGGATTCCAGCGCAGCGGAATCAACATGCCCACCTCGATCCCATTCGGATCGAGGTGCTGCTTCCTCATCAATTCAAGGCTCGATCCCGGCGGTCCGCCCTCCTCCGGATAAGCATCGATCCGCGCAGCGTCGGGCGACATGCGCGGATGCGACAGCGCCTCCGAGAAAGCGTGGCGCAGATGGCTGCCGTAGACCGACAGATGCTCGATCCATCGCCTTTCCAGATAGGGATGCACCTCGGTCCATGACGTCATCGCCGGATGGATATCGCAATCGATGACTTTCAACTTGTAGCTCGCGGCGCGCGGCCGCTCGAGTTCAACAGTGCTCATGGCACAATCTCCATGACCTGATCGGCCTTGGCCAATCGCGAGTAAGTGGCAAGCGCATTTTCACTGGCGATCTTGCGGAAAAGCGCATCAGGGAGCCGACCGGAGAGAACCGCATCCCCGTCGAAATGCCAGTGCGGATAGTCCGTCGAGAACAGGAACAGTTCGTCCGACTTGATGTGATCGGCGAGCCGCATGATGGCCTCGCCATCGTCCGCCGCATCGACCGGCTGGACTGTGAAGCGGACGTTGTTGCGGATGATCTCCGACGGCGTGCGCGTGACCCAGGGCACCTCGGCCCGCACGCCTTTCCAGGTCTTGTCGGCGCGCCAAATGAATCCACTCAACCATGTCAGCCCGGATTCAATGGCGACGACCTTGAGCCGGGGGAATTTCGCGAACACGCCTTCCGATATCAGGCTTTGCAGCTGGCTCTCGAATGCGGCGGATTGCGCCACATAGTCCTCAACATAGTGCGAGGGCCAGCCTACGGCGGTCGGAGCATATCGATAGGCGCTGCCTGCGTGAATTCCGATCGCCAAGCCGAGGCGCTCAGCGCGTTCATAGATCGGCCAGAGATGGCGGCGTCCTAGCGTCGTTTCTCCGGACACCAGCATGAGCACCTGCACGAACCGGAAGTCGTCGACGCGGCGATCAATCTCGGCGACAGCAAGTTCCGCATTATGCGACGGGATCACGATGGAGGCGCGCAGCCGCGGGTCGTGGTTGAGCCAGTGATCCCTGATCCAGTCATTGGTCGCCTGGCAAAACGCAGCCGCCATGTCCTCGCTGTGAAGGACCTGCGCGCCGTAGAGGCAGTTCAGGATACTATACCGCGGTCGAAACCGATCGAGCACATGCTCTCTCATCGCTTTGAGCGAGGAGCCCGGCTTAGTGCCGCCATCGAGTGCCCAGTCGGGGCGACATGATAGCGGCGAGTTCTGCGGATAGCTGGTCAGGCTCAAATTGAGCCGATCTAACGCACGGACGGAGACCATCTCGCGCCAATAGTCGTCTAGATACGGCAGCAGCACACCCATCCCCGGCACAGCGGGGTGGATGTCGCAATCGATCGCGCCGGCATACGAGGCTGCCTGACCGAGATTCGCGACCTGGCCGTTTCCTTCCATAAAGCTCTCCGCCACTTTGTTTGTCTTGGGGATTGGGAGATTGGCCGTTATGTTGATGTGTCAATAAATGTTTTGTCAAGTAATTTGATCTGGATCAATGGTCCGCAAAAATTGAGACTTTGGGCGAAGATTCGAATGAGGAGGTTCCTGGGATGCCCGCGGCCAAGAAGCTCGAGCCTGAGCAAGCGTCGAACGACCGTTCGCGCACTGCCGGAACACTGGCGCGCGAACATTTGGCCGTGCTGGTGTCGACCCTCGGCATGCGTCTTAACAGAGGCGCGACCGCGTATTACCGCGCGTCCTGGAATATCGGCATCGTGGAATGGCGTCTTCTTATGACGCTCAAGAGCATCGATTCCCTTAACGTCAGTGAACTTTCCGACGCTGCCGATATCGACAAGGCTGCAGCGAGTCGCAGCCTCGCTGTCCTCGCGGATCGAGGGCTGATCTCGATCGAGCAAACTCGCTCCCGTGGCAGAGCCGCTTTCGCTAGACTTAGCCGCGAAGGTAAGGATTTTGCAGCTAAAATTACCGAAGCCTCGCGCAACCGCGAGGCGCGGCTATTCAAAGATTTCTCAGCCGCCGATAAACAACAATTGTCACAACTTTTGCATCAGCTCTCCAATGCCTTGGATCAAGCTGATTGGGACCACTAACGGAGCTCAGCAGCGGCAGGCTCAAACGAGCGCAAGCCGACCCGTTACGCCGGCGGACGGAGTCGGTGCGTCGCGCCGCTCACTCTCTTCACCAATGGCTTCTCAAAGAACTTGGAGAACCATATCGCGGCTGTCGCGCTGTACGCCTGCCATTACAATCTCTGCCGTACTCACCGGCAGCACTATCCGTGGTCCCTGCTGTCCCTGCGCTGCCCAGCGAGACACCTCCGGATCTGCGGCGAAAATTCACGGTAGTGCCTGTGTCAGCCATACTCTTTCCTCTCTCGCTAGATTGGACAAGTCGATGGTTGCAATTACTTCTACCGCAACCCTAAAAGAACTACGATAGCGATTTCAATCGCCCCACCTCCGAACAAGCTAGCGAAGCACCCGAGCAACGCCCACGTCTGATATTCAGCGATAATTCTTGCTTCCGCTTCGTAGTATGCACAGCTCTGCTGCAAGAACTTGATCCGCTTTTCGCCAAAACTCCCCATCGAACTGAGGAACGTCTGCGTAGAATTGCTATCCCATCTACCCACTTTTCGCCGTGCACCGTTGATACCCGCCCTAATCGAAAGCGCGGACCCGAAAGCAGTGGAAGTAATAAAAATAATATTCAGCCTGCCATCGGACACTGTCATGCTCGTTCCCTAGCTCCGCTGGAGATTTGGCGCGATCTCCGCGTTGTACTTCTTCGACTTCGATTCGCGACCGCCCGCTGGGACTCGCAAATGAGACGTCGGCAACACCAAACCCCTGGCCCGACGACGAACCGCATCGCCGGTGCAAGTAATCGCTCCCCCATAGTGAGTGGTTACTAAGTCTCTGATTGCGTCCGGTTGGCCGGTGATCGGCGGGCTCACTAGCGTTTGCGTGTTAGGCATAACAACCGCACATCTCATCGAGAACGAAGACCGCGACCATCGTCGGCTTGACGTCGACGTTGGAGGCAATCTCGCGGACCAATGGAAAATTCGCCTTCAGCTCGATTGCTTGCGGTGAGTTGCTTTGGCGATTTCAACATCTCGCAACCGCATACGAAGGTTCCGCCCCGAAAGACCTAGTGGAAAGTTGCAACGCGACACACTGCCGCATCTGGTCACAACCTGGGGTGGCTTGCAATGCCTTCAAAGGATATCGCCGCAAAAAAACTTGTTCGTGGTCTCACAGCACGACCATAGCAAGGATACGAACTTGCAAACGTTCCGCTCGCTACTGCCGCACACTATAAAAGACCCACAACTACGTAGCAGCAGCTACATCAGCCCCAGCGCGCCCAGAACCAATGATCGCCGTCCGTTGACGGGAACACTTTTCTCATTGACCGCTACATGACAGATAGACCGGCCTCGTCGCATCGATCGCGAAACCAATTTCCGAAACCAGCGGCCGTGAATGGCTTGCCCTGCTCGGTCACCAGGAACGTTAAATTCGGGTTCGTCTGCAGATCCAACTCTCGGCGCAGCGAAGGCAGAACAGGAATATCGAAGGGAACGCCAGTCTTCTGACGGCTCATCGAGAGCGTTTCGTCGCGGACGAACTGGCGCCCCATCCTCACGACATCACAACGGGCCTGCCCCGTCGATAGAAGTAGTTCAAGGGCAAGGCGCGCCTTCGTCCCCTGCGCGTGCCGCTTTTCGTATTGTTCGACGTCTGTCGCAGTCCATGGCCGGTGCGGCTTGGACTTCACCTTCACAAGCTTGAGGCCGAGCAGTGGATCAGTCGCTATCATCTCAAGCGAGATGCAATGCTCGACCAAGCCGCGTAGAGCCTTCACCCAATTCTTTGCGGCGGCGGCCGTCTTCTTGTTCAGGATCGTTTGCAGCGCGGTCCTGTGCATCAGCGCGACGCGCTTTTCGCCATGTTCTTCGCGGAAATGCTCCAGAATCGCACGACGGGCTTTTTGTGTGGTTTTTGCGAGTCCGTCCTTGAAGGCCGTCGACTGATAGTAACTCACCAGTGCGGCGTTGACCGTTCCCGGCTTCGTGCGGCTTGCTCCAAGCTGAGGGGCCTCCCAACTGCCGTTGATCGCCTTCTCTCGCGCCTCCATAAATTCTGGGGACCATGGCATTCCTGGTAACGGAACGCGCTTCCGTCCAGGCAGGCGTAGATAATAGCGTGGCTTGCCGTCGTGGTCGGCGAACTCGTGCGTGTATTTCGGGTTGCGCCGTCTCACTTGACGTCGTCCCATTCATTCCCTGACGCGCCCGTAGGATCTGGCTCGCCGGGAAAAAGAATGATCCTGCCGGTGGCGGGGTCGATCTCGACGCGGCGAAGCTTCACGCCAGACTTCACCGCGGCCTTGATAGCCTTGGCAAGGTCACCCTGCTTGAAGCTGTGCGCCCCTCTGGACATTAGACGACCAATCGGGAGGCGGCTGATTTTAGCTGGTTCGGCTTCGAAGCGATTTGCGGCAATCCGTCTGCCACCTGGTCGCACTCGACTTGAGTAGCTGGTCGAACCTCAAGGGCTCCGCTCTCACCTGTCAGACAATCAAAAGAGTGAAGATGATAAGCTTGATGCTCACCAAAAATAACGGTCGGCTCGCCGTCGACGAGGAGCGTGTAAAGTAGGTGACCGGGAAATCTCTCGCTGGCTTTTGCGAAGGCACGCCCCCACCAAAGGGCTTCCAATGCATCCTGCTCCTCCCGCCATTCCGCGAGGCGACTGCATTCCCTCTCGGTGAACAGTTCTAGCCCCGTGTGGGCGCACAATTCTTCGGTTTTCAAATCCATACAAGGCTCCATTGGGCGCTCGGCCGGCCAAGCCACAGCGCACGTGGTTCGCAAATTTCGCGAAACCGAGGCCCAATGAAGGGGTGGATTCCGCGCTATCCCATTGGCCATGGGGCAAATCAATGCATCGATGCTGGGGCAACTTCTCGGGGCTAGGCAATGCCCTTCGAAACCATTCCCCACCCTAAGGGCAATCCAGGTCTGAATTGGGCACCCGTTCCGTCCTTCGTTGCGCTGCCCAAACAGCACCCGCGGGCAAATCAATGAATCAATGCTGGGGCAAATGCAGGTCGCGCATCTATGGGTCGGTATCCAAGTTTTTTACCCCTGCACCACGGAGAAACGTTCACGAAGTGGTGAGACGGCGCAACAGACCCGCCGGCAGCACCGGCGGGCTGAGGCGTCAGCCTTCAGGTCCCCTGAAACGGGTCCTTCATCCCAGCCTGCTCAAGCAAGCCATCATAGTCGCCAATGCCGGACTCCGCTGGATCGCCCTCGAGATCGCGCTTCCCGCCCGCGGCCCATCGCTCCTGACTGTCATTCTGGTCAAGGCTGCCGAGGCTCGGCTCAATATCCGCAGTATCGTGCTCGGCGTCGGGGGCTGCAGGCGCTTCAGTAAAGTACTGCCGGGACGCGTGCGTCTGGTCCACCATGCGGTCGAAGGTCCCAAGGTCCACTTCCCGATCGTCGCCTCCACCTCCCATACCGAGGCCGGGAAACGCCTCCTGGAAGCCGAGCCACGGTTCGTCGTCGTCAGGCTCCCGCTCCATGTGATTGTCGGTGTCGTCGAGAAACCGGATCAGCCGGGCTATCTCGTCCATGGCCTCGCGGCGGAGGCGCCAGATGGTCTTGAATATCCGCTCTGGGGGAATGTCGGTCGGGTGATAAACTGGCCCTTGGTCGGGCACACGCAAAGCTGTGCTATTCTCAGAATCAACCTGAGGCATGGGTAACTCCATGTTTTGGGCTAGGCCCGACGTCGCGCTTCCAACACGACGGCGGGCCGCTTGCTTTTCAAGCCTGAAACCGGTAATACCAAATTATGAAAAAGGCAATACCAAAACGGGTTGGCGGAAAGAGGCCTGGTGCAGGCCGCCCAGCAACGGGCAGAGATCCCGCGCGCACGTTTCGACTCTCCGACGAATTCATGACCGCCGTCGACGCCTGGGCCGCCGCGCAGCCCGACAAGCCCGGCCGCTCCGAGGCCCTCCGCCGACTGGTCGAGATCGGCTTGACGTCCGCTAATGGAGTCCGATCCAAGAGCGAGACCCAGCGCCAGCGCGCTCGCGACATGGCAGACAAAACAATCGACAAAATAGCGGACAGCACCGCCAGCTCGGAGGAGCAAGCCGACCGCAAGCGCCAGCTCGTCAAGGGGCCTGCCGAATTCCAAAAGGTGCGGCGCGACCGGAGCCGTAAATGATCTGCCGAAACGTGCACCCTTCGTGCCTGATAGGATCGAAAGGTGGTACCGTTCGTTGATCTGAAGGAGGTGCAGCAATGATCAACGATCGAGAGCGGAGGATTGCACCGACAGGTGCGGAAAGAGAAGCCCGCAAGCTATTCAGAGCTACGGAAGCAAAGGAGGCCTTGAGCGATTACGCTAAAGCGCAAAAGGCATTCCATGAGAATCGCGAAAGACTAAAGGCGGAGCGTCTGGCCCGGGAAGCAAGTGCAGTGACCGACGAACGGGTGACTAAACTCGCCGAATGCGCGAGAGAGGCACGCCATCAAGCCGCCCTTTTGCCGAAGGGTCCAGTTCGTGATGCATTGCTTAGAAAGGCTGAGCAGTACGAAGCCCGGATTCCGGACGACCCCACGTACAAGACTAGTGAGCCGCGCTGAGGATCTGACGCCGCTTTCGCTGGGTATGCATCAACGGGCAACTAGCGCCGGCCGGTGCCCTGCCCTTTCGTTTGCCGGCTCCTCTTTCCTATTTCTTGTGTGGGTCGGGCAACAGCCATTTGCCCTCGGATTTACTAAGCTAGCGCCACTGGGAATTCAGGGCCCAGCGCTGGGAATATACATGACGCCGCCGGGACAAACCATTTCGGGCCCGGCGGCGTAGTTTCTCTGGGAGGTCTAGGCCCGATTCATTCGAGCGGCAGGGAAAGCGCCGGCAGTGGCTTATTGCCTTGCGGGCAACCCGTTCGCCCCTTGGGAAATGGACTCGGCCCTGAATAATCCGCGGCGGCAGTGCGGGTCATGAATTGGTTGAGGTTGGCGCTGGATGACCACTCCACATAGCCGACTGCAAAGACAGACGCGGCAACGATAACAATACTGAGCGCTGAAGTGGTGGATCCTGCTGATAAGCTTTGGCTGCTGAAATACGGCATCACGAATTCTCCGATACCGATCGCCACCCGTTCCCTGGCTAGACCAACTCGCTATTGGTGGCGTGTGAATTGCCTCACATTTCACGGGCACTTGATTCCGGCCGCGACCCGCCGCAGGCGGGCGGATCGTAGCTCTAAATCAGGCCCGATCGCCGGTGCATGACTGCCATCGGCCGCTATGCGGTGGGCACCGGCGCCAGTCCTGGGGCTGCTCCTTGCTCATCCCGCTCCCCTGCTGCGCGCGCCACCATCAGGGCCGCTGCTCGCTGGCGAACTTCCAGTCTAGACGAATAGCGCATTTTGAGCTTCTCTAGCAGTGGTTGCGCTCGGATCTGCTTTAGCCTTTGCGGTGCTTTCCATGCCTAGATTTGCGATCATGCTGTTGTGTTCTTCATTGATTGGCAGCGCGGCAGTTTCCGAAGCACACGCCCGGGAATTTGGCGGCTATGAGTGCTCTGACGACTGCTCCGGACATGCAGCGGGATATCGCTGGGCAGAAGCGCACAACATTACTTCGGAAACGGATTGTCCCCTCCGTGGTGGCGCCCTTTCATTTTATGAAGGCTGCTTGGTTTACGTCGAGGATCCCGACCGAGGAGCCGATGAGGACGACGACGGCGACGACATAGGCGACTGAGAAGAGCGGCACGTCGACGTTCGAGCGGCGCTTACGAGGCGGCCCTGCGTCGGGTTTGCCAGTCCGAAGCAGCTCGCGTGCGGCACCGGAGCTTGAGCAGGTCGTATTGAGGGAAATCTGAATGAGGCCTTGGATCGGCGGCCTATGCGGCGCACTCGGCGGAGGGATCGGCGCTATGCTGGGAAGAGGCGATCCGCTTGATGCACTGTTAGGTGCAGCGGGAGGATTTCTTGGCGTCTTCTACGCCATGCGGAAGTCGATCAAGCAGAGGCCGCTAACTGAGGCGCCATCAAGGGAAAGAAATGAACAGGTCAATTAAGGGCCGTTTGATCGCCGTGGCCGTGGTTGAGTTGGTAATAGTCGTAATGTGGCTTTTCGGCACTCTCAACCCCGCGATTTTCGCTGTGCTGATGCTTGGCGTGCCTTGCCTGACTCTGACAGTCGCCCTGCCAATCGTGTATTTGATCAGGTCCAATCGTTCTTCAACCGCGAATAAGCCGCCCTCAATGCCAGACTAGGCCGTCGCCCGATGTTTATATCCACATCCCATGGCAAGCTCGGCATCTTCAATGCGAGCGCCCCATCTCCTAGCAGTGCGCTGATCCCTCTCAGAAAAAATTTGCCGTACAGCGCAGCGATGAAGTATCCGCTAATAGTAACGCGCAATAGCAGCGCCGCATAAGGCGCGGTTGTTTGATCAATCATCCGTCGCTCCTCAAAATGCGCGAAGCCAGTCAACTCTGCATCGCGAATTGAAAATGACAACGCCCAAGCGCACTAGGTAGCTTCCGTAAAACTACGGCAACGGGCTCACGTATACAGCTGACTGCGCTCAGCCCAGCGGCCATCAGCATTTGAGATTGCCTCCCTCTATCCCTCACCCTCCTCCCATCGTCTCAAGGAGATAACGTCCATTCGAGTCAGCGTGCTATCGACTTTGATCGGCGCGTCCAATGACCTAAGGCCGAACTTGCCAACCCCATGCTTGTTGGCTTCGCGGTAGTGAGCCCTCACAAACTCCTTGACCCGAGCCTGCACCTGATCCAGCTGCAATGAGCCCTCTAGAATTGCCAGGAAGATGGATTGAATGACGTCGTCCCTGATGTCGTGTGGCAATTGATACGGCACGAGTCGAGCGACGCGCTGATATTCTTGCTGCGCCGGCGTGAGGGTGACCTCGCGATGCGTGACGATATTCGATCGAGGCCGAACGAGTAAAATCTTGGTTGTGTAAAGCCTGTCGAACTCCGGATTGTTCTGTCGAAGTATCTTCAGCTTGTTGAAACCGAAGATCCGGTCAGGAGATCCGTTGCCACAGAATTGAACCGCCCTCTGACCCGCGTTGATCGCGGCCGTCACGCGCTCGACCTGTTCGGTGGTCGGCGGGCTCGGCTCAGCATTGCGCCGCAGTATACAAGTCATGCACCTGCGAAACCCGGTTCTCTTTTCGATATAGAGATTGGTTCCGGACAGGGGATGGCCTGCCTTGCAGTGCATCTGGTTTCGCTTCAGTGCGCCCTTGCGCCTATTTGAGGCCACGAGATTTGCCGCTAAGAGCGGCAGCGCGATCTCCGCATAGGCCGGATGAGAGTCGCAATATGCTTTGAACTTAGCCGTTGGCAAATGATAAGGACGCAACGTGCTGCCGGCTCGAAAGCCTTCGAGCATGCGCGGTGCCTTTTCATCGGTCAGCCCTTTCCGCTGAATAACTCCCTTCGGCGAATGCCACATTGTTTCCCTCCACTTGGCGCAGGACGGCGTCGGGAAACAAGAAGGGTGAGTCGCATCAAATATTTGGGCAGCAAGGGTGACGCTCGTCCGGTGTTCTCCACTGCAAAAAATCGCACGACGTGAACGACCGACGGGTCGGATTAAGCCTTGCGCTCAACTCCCGGCTGATTCAGAATCTCGGAAGTTCTCACCGGGAGCTGGACGATGGCAACCATCGGCACCTTGGCTTTTCTCGCAATAGTCGGCATTCCTGCAGCCTTGTTGATCGCGGCCCGCTTCAACGCACGCGCGGCCTACCGGAAGCAAATGACCGAGAATGCTCTGCGCTCAATGGGCAATTAGGCCCGGCCGCGGCGCTTGCCCATCGCCCGGTGAATTGCGGGTATTGCGGGGACATCAAGTCAGATAAGCATTCCAACCTCCTGAGATCAGCAGAAGGCTCAAGGCTGCGTGGAGGCGCGCCCCCGATGCCGAATCGTGCCGATCAGTGGACTCAGCAGGAAGACGCGATAATCAAGGAGTTTGCTCCAGCTGAAGCGGCGCGGAGGCTGCAAGGTCGATCATGGGGAGCCTGCCGGGCCCGGCGAAGGGCACTCGGTGCCACCACACCGAAGCGTTGGACAGCCGAAGAGGACGCAATCATATGCGCGAACTCGATTGCGCGGGCACTCGAGTTGCTTCCTGGCCGAACGCAAAATGCCGTACAGGGCCGGCGTAGCGCGATGGGCTTCTCCACACAGCCGCAGTGGTGGACGACTGCGGAGGATAGGAAAATTCGTAGACACGCGGCCAAGCCAATTCGGGAATTGGCAAAGCTGTTCAAGAACCGCACGCCCGAAGCAGTGAGGGTCCGGAGAAAGGCACTAGGGTGCAACGCCTATGTAAACTCATGGACTGGCGCCGAACTGGTCAGGCTTCGGAAAATGTGGCCTTCGTGCAAGCGCGCCGATCTGAAAGGTGCATTTCCACGTCATTCTGAAAGTTCGATTCTTCAGCAGGCAAAGCGAATGCAGTTGAAGAAGGACAAGCCAGCATTGCCTGATGATCTGCGACAGCAAATCAGGCGTCGAGCCGAAGAGGACAAAATCAGCATCAAGAAGTTGAGCCGGCAGCTTGGTTGTGGCGAATACTTCGTTGGTCCTCGCCGCAAGTCCAGAGGGGATGACTTCAATAAGATCGCACTTGCCGTTGATTTTTTTGGCGGTCGACTCGTGATCGACTGGCAGGACGAGTGACCTTTCTCGGAAGGAGCGCGCATTAAGACGAATGCCATGTCGTCGGCGCGCATGCCCTCCGACGGGGATTGGGCGTGACATCCGCGCTAACCTAAAGTGCACTGTGCCTGCGGCAATGTCGGCTGGGTCGACACTAGGCTCGATTGGGACGAAGTGGTCAACTTCGCCAAAGGCGTCTCAGGCGGATTATCTTCCCGGGGGTCAGCTGTTCGAACTGACGCGACAAACGATACCCCGCAGACGAGCGCCATCTCTACTTGATCTCGCGCGCCATCGCTGCAAGCACCTGCTCTTTGGTTGCAACCGCATAGACATCGCGCTCGCCCGACAGCTTAACTTCATACCAGCTTAGATCACTCGCGCGCATTACGAACGTGCTGGGGGTCCGAAGTCCAAATTCGTTGCTCATTCCCTGGGGACCGCCGCGCGAGACCCTGAGAACGAAGTCCTTCCCTTTGATTGAGTTGGCCTCCAAGACACTTCCAACGAGGTGCCTGCTCTTCTCGTCGAGCGTAATAACGCTGGCGCCGGTAACTTGCCGCAACGCCAACTCAGAAACGACTAACGGCTCTACGCGATTGGGCGAAAAGCTTCGCCTCATCGCATCATCTTGGTCGAAAGAAGGAGTAGCGGGTGCTGGTAAGCTTTGCGGAACGGATAGCTGAGGCCGCGGCGGAGCCGGCCATACAAACGAGTAGAACGCTGCTCCGCCAACGAAGACCGCGGCTGTCATGCATGACGCGACCAAGTATAACGCTAGACGAGCAGCCGCCCAATTAAGAAGAGCCGACGGTGTAAGCGAGAACCTTGCGGCTGACAGGATCATTTCTCTTCGCCTCGAAGTATCCGAAATGCGTCGATGCGCCCATCGTTCCAAAGAGCACAAAGAAAACACAGTCTATCGCCTGCATAAGCCACGTTAGAGGCACCCGGTCAAAAAGCAACGGGGCAGTTTCGGGCCATAGTTGATGCAAGAGCCTTTCAACCAGGTAAACCATGAATATTGCGACTGCGATAAGCGCGGTGTGCAACAAAAGGGCAATCGCCGCCCGAAAAGAGCGCGTTGCCAAGTTGACCAAGTTTGTCGAGCCCACCGCGCGAATCCGCCCCAATTCGCCATTTAGCTACACCTTCCCGCAACCAGACGTGGAATACAAGGGCAGCACAAGCCTGGTCCGGGGGTACCTCAATTGGTCGCCTCCCTCCGCTTCCGAGATGGTAGCTTCGGCACAAGGGTGCCGATGGCTGGGATTGCCCCGGCCATTTCCACTCCGGTAGCCTCTTGGAATGGACCTCATAGCCAACGCCCATGCCAGATCCCACCGCCGCGACAGCCCGCCTGATGAAGGTCGCCGAGGCGATCGTCCGCGACATGGACCGCCAAGACGTCGCTGAGATGCTGGCTGATGGGGCTTCCAGATCATGGATCTGGCCAAGGTCGTCATTCGGGCCGCCGATGGGGACGTGATTCCGTTCCGGAGGCCGCAGTGACCTCCCCTCCCCGCCGTCAGCGATACCTCAGCCCCCATTCCCCTTGCGGGGCGCCTCGGCGCGCCATTGGCTCCCCGTACACCTACGGGCTTGCCCTCTACCGGAGGTTGCGCTTAGTAGCATGTGGCTGGGGAGGCCTTTTAATGAGAAATTTTGCAATGGTGGCGCTCGCCGCCGCGTTGGGTGGCTGCGCATCGTCAGCCGCGGACATCACACCGAACTACGTTTCGCCCGTTATGTATCAATCTTATACGTGCCAACAGCTCGCGCTCGAAGCGCAGGGCGTATCGGCGCGCGCAGCGGCTCTGTCCGGCGCCCAGGACAGCCAGCGCACAAAGGATACGATCGCGACGACGGCAGCAGTCATCGTCTTCTGGCCCGCGGCCTTCCTGGTCGGCGGCGACAAGCAGACCGCGGCCGAGCTCGGTCAGATGAAGGGACAGATGGTTGCGATCGAACAAGCCTCGATCGCTAAGAAGTGCAACATCCAGTTTCAGAACAAGCCCCCGCCCGGCCCAACCTAGTCCGACCGCGTCATGACAGGTCCGCTCCTCGTCGCTATCGCCATATTGGTCGGCCTTGCGACGCCGGCCGCCGCGGAATGCGGAGAACGTGGCGGCCCCGGTTATCGCGGCCCGAACGGCAAATGCGTCGGCTGGGCCGAGATGGGCCGTGTGTGCGGCACTCCACCGGCAGCACGATGCAAGCCAGAAGCTGTGGCACCGAACGCAGCCGAGGCTGCGGGTCATGGTGCCAAGATCGAAGAGCTGCGCCAGCCACCGAAAAAGTAGGGCTCTGGTACGCCGGCCGAGCTTATCAACACCCACGACACGCTGTAGCCGCGTCCTGTTCCGCGCCTCAACCCATTGATAATTTGCGCGGCGACCCTCGTCCTGCTTTCTGGTCGGCATGGGCTCGAAATCCCGAGAGTACATGTTCGGAGCTACCGTCCGGCATCTGGCCGATCGCGCCAAGGAAGCCCGGCTGACGGCCGACAGCGCGGCCTGCCAGGCATGGAACGCCCGCATGCTCGCCTTCCAGGGTCCGGCCCAACCGTCCCCTGCCCTCGGCGATGCCCTGAACGCCGGCTATCGCTATCTCGAGGTGAAATGCCTCGGCTGCGATACCCATCAGACGGTAGCACTGGATATCGTCCGTCGGCCGAAGTGGACGCCAATCCACGAGCTGGAGCGGTACATGCGGTGCAAAGAGTGCTCGCGCCGGAACGGCCATCCGTTCAAGCGCAGCCACCTGGTTGCATTGCGGACGACGAAGATCTCAACCATGAACCCGCCGTCGACTTGGTGGCCGGGAGAGCGCTAGGGGCAGTGTGGTAAGCTTTTGACTACCCGGAGTATTCCCTGCGTCGTTGGTCGATCCAGTCTCAGGTGCAAGACAAGCCGATGCATGGTAATTAATCTTGACGAGCAGCGGGACCGGAATTGATCGTCTCACAACGACCTGACCACCTAGCCCAAACGGGTGACTACCTTTGCCAATTTGCCGTGATGAGACTTACGCGCCGTCTGTAGATTCAAACATTTGAAAGCAACTGTTTGCGACCGGAGGCAATGTGGCGGGTCCAACATCAGCAGACAACTCAAGCCTAGTTGCTTCGTCCTCGCGTGTTCCGGCCAACACCTTCGTGAATTTAACCGTGACATTGGTCGATGCATTCGGCTTCCCTGTATCGGGTGCTACTGTCTTTCTTTCCGCTTCGCCGTCCGGCAATGCCACAATTCCTTCGTCGGTCATCACCGACTCAAATGGCATGGCTGTTGTAGGCTTCTCGGACAGTGCCAACGGGACCGTAATGGTCACCGCAAGCGTAGACGGCATTTTTCTGACAACCGATGTCAGGTTCGTCGCCCCATTTTACGGTGATAGCACCAACAACAACGTCGCTCCTATAGCCGAGTACGAGACTCTCTACGGCGGCCAAGGCAATGACACCTTGGGAAGCAGCGAGCCCGGCCCCGATTACTGGGACGGAGGTCAGGGCAACGATTACCTGTACACGACCTGGTCTAGCACGGCCTTCGGCACCTTTTACGGAGGTGATGGCAACGACTGGATCCAGGGCGGCAATACCGCCAGCATGTCGTACGAGTATGGCGGTAACGGCGACGATTATGTTCAGGACGGCGGCGCGCTGACGACGCAGACCCACTACATCGACGGTGGTATCGGGCGCGATGCCCTGTATGGCTCGGCCGGCAATGATACGATCTACGGTGGCGACGGCAATGATAGCGGGCCCAACATCACGGCCGCCGGCGCCACTATAGCGCCGGGCCTGTATGGCGGCGCGGGCAACGACGTCATTGCGGGCGACGGCGGAGATGACCTGCTGTTCGGCGGCGACGGCAACGACCAGACGTATGGTGGCGACGGCAATGACACGACTTACGGCGGCAACGGCAACGATACGATGGTCGGCAATGACGGCACCGATCTGCTGGAAGGCGATGCCGGCGACGACTGGATTTACATGAGCGTCGGCAACCTCAGCAACGGCTATGGCGGAACGGGCAATGACGTCCTGATCGCCACCCAGGGCTCCGTGGTGGAGAACGGCGACGACGGCAACGACTTCCTGTTCGGCGCCCAAGGGAACGACTACCTCTACGGCGGCAACGGCGACGACACCATGTATGGCGGTCAAGGCGTCGACGTGCTGCTTGGCGGCGCTGGCAATGACTATTTCGACGGCGGCCAAGGCGTGAATTACTATTTCGGCGGCGGCGGCAGCAACACGTTCGTGTCCAACGATGTGCCAAGCGTCCAGGTGGTTCAAGACTTCAACGCAGCCACCGACGTCGTGGCGCTGAATGGCACAGGCTTCAGCTCGTTCGCCGACATGCTGTCGCACTCCTACCAGAACGGCGCCTACTTCGTGATTCAGGTCGACAGCGACACCGCGGTGTGGCTGAACGGCCAGACGGCAGGCTCGGTAACGGCTGCGAACTTTTCGATTGTGAGTTAGGGATCCGTCTAGGGTGAGCAGCCCTCACAGGTCTGGCTGGCTGCCGGACTACCTCTTCCTGGGTAAGAAACGCTTGCACGCTAACGCGGTTCTCTCCTCGTCAGGATTTTGCACTTCAATCCTGGGGCTAGAGCCAACGCTGCCCGTATGTATTTTAAGCGGGCAGTGTTGTGCCCTGGTCGCGGCCGATCGACACCTCACGAGCAATTTTGCAGAAGTGCGCAGAGGACCGGGCCTAGCTTCGACAAAAGGACCAATCCCGCAATGCTGGGAAAGACTATGAAGATGACGAAAAGGGTCGCGAGTACCAACACCAACGGTTTGATGGTGGGGTTAGGTTGAAGGCGGACAAGTGGCGGCGGACCGCCGGTCACAGTCGCCCCTGTGCCGCCACACACCGCGCACTGAATATTTCCTGTGCCAAAACAAGTGCCGCAAAGTTCGATACCGTCGCCGCCCCGTTTCGGAACCCAACCATGACTGCAATGCGCCCCCGGACACGGCGCCTTTCCTGACCCTCCACACTGGAAGCACATCGCCATAGCGCACTCCTAGGTAGAACCATTCGAATGGACACTAGGCGGGGCGAACGTCAGCGCTTATGAAGTGGCTCACAAGAGGGCCCCTCATAGAAAACAAAGCGCCCCTACGTGACGGACTGCGTTCCAACGCAGCGCAATTGAAACGATCGGCGAAATTCGCCGGTAATATTTAACTACTAGCCTCTCCGCATTCATTTGGGGAGAATTTCAGATGGTTGCTCTTTCGAAGCCCGTAACGGATCTCCGGGCCACCCACCGGCCGATGTCGAGCCTTGCGGTGGTCACTCTATTCAGCCTTTTCGGTTTGGTGCTGTCGATCGCCCTTGCGCGATACGGGATCGACATCGGCGCCGGCCTGTAACGAACATCGCATGGCGCTATGCTGGCAGCGGGACGATTGCCCCGTACCTTTCCGGTACTGGAGCCGCCTGTTGATTGCTAAGTCCAGCGCATGCCCACGTCTTACAGCCACAGAGGCGTTACGTTCAGCGTGACGAGCCGATACGACGATCAATTTGAGATAGTCATTCAGCTCGACGATGAGATCGTACACAGCACCGTGCGCACGAGGTTGCCGGAATTGGCAAAGCGGCGCGCCGAAATGCTCATCAACCGCAAACTGAAAGATAGCCTCAAGCTGGTATGAGCGCTGGACAGCAAGTTGACGGAAATTCAACAATGCAGATGAAGGGCGACCGCCCCTACTCCGACCCCGAGAAAGCCGCCCGCAGGATCATGGAGCACGCCCGCGCGCTTGAGTCGGTCCAGGATGGCCGGATCTACATCGAGAAGATCAACTATCCGATGCTCTACCAGGACAAGGCGACGCCGTCTGAGTACTGGGCCGGACTACAGCATGCGATCGGTCAGGGCTGGCTCGAGTACCACGAGAGCGGAACGTTCGTGAGGATGCTGCAGCCCGGAAAAGACATGTTCGCCTAGCCCGCGCTCTTCGCTATTATCCACCCGATGGAGCGCCGCTTGACCTCTCGCGATTACGCCGCAGAGGCGGCTAAGCACCGCCACGTAGCGGAGGAATACCGCACGCTGTCGTCATGCACGTCAGACGACGGGTTGCGTCGCGCCTATCAAAAGCTTGCGGCCGACTATGACATGCTAGCGGACAATGAGGACCGGGTGGCCAGCAACCTCAAAGGCGTCGTTCACTGAACCGAAGTGGCCTCAGCGCGGGACAAAAGCTAAATGGCCGCGCCGAGCCCCGAGGCTCCTTGCGACTCCGTAATATTACGGGACCGGGACAAAGTGGCACAAACTGCACTTTCGGACCGAGTTCCATCGACGTAGGCTCCCGGTGCGAAACGCTGGAGTAGCTATGGTCAGTGAACTCCTCAGAAGCGTCTGCATCGTCCTTTTCGGGCTTAGTCCCTTTGTGATGATCGGCATCGCGATGTTTGTGCAGTAGGCGCGACCCGGCCCGCACGCACCAACGGGCTCGGTAGCTGGCCCCAGCAGCTTCAAGCCTCCCAGGGTCCAACAGCTGCTGGGGCCGCTCGATCTGCTCGCCTGAAGTCGATGACCGCGTTTCATGTTCTGTCCTCATCACTGGCGATGGGCCGCAATCTGTTTTCGGGGGGCGTCTTGTTTTACTGGGGCATCAGCGAGAGGCCATGAAGACATTTGCAGAAGCCGAAGCCTTGCTTGCGGTAATTGAGCGCAATCTTGACGAAGTCAAATCGAGACGATTGCGCCAGCTAATGCGAGAGGCCGTCGAAGAATATCGGAAACTGATTCAGCACCCACGCAGCTACCATTGAGGCCACCTCAGCTGGCGGCCGGCGGCACCAGCGCCGAAGAAGCGGCCTCAGCGAGGCGCAGCGCTGAGGCCGCGTCGTCACCACGTCGGAGGAATGTTCTGCCGATCAACAGAGCGCCGACGCCTACGATGGCCGCTCCCATCTCGATTAGAGATGGGTCCCTTCGGTTCAATGAATTTCCGATGGTTGCTTGGACTGGGTAAATTCGAGCGCGGTGTTTTATTCATTTTGGAGAAAGCACGTGTCCCCAGAACATGCGACTATTGTGAAATCGACTTGGTCTCAGGTCGTTCCGATCGCTGACCAAGCCGCTACGCTTTTCTATGATCGTCTCTTTGCGCTGGACCCGTCGTTGCGGCCAATGTTTGCAAATGCCGACATGAAGGAACAGCGCAAGAAACTAATCGGAGCCCTTGCCGCTGTTGTGAACGGCCTCGATAACTTTGATCCGATCATTCCTATCCTCGAAAATCTCGGTAGAACTCACAAAAGCTACGGCGTGACCGATCAGCATTATGAGACTGTGGGCGCAGCGCTCTTATGGACCTTAGAGCAAGGCCTCGCTTCCGCATGGACACCCTCGGCTAAGTCGGCATGGGCAGGAGCCTATCAAACGGTTGCCGACGTCATGCGTAAAGCAGCCAAGAACGAACCTCACGGCACATTGGCAAACTGATAGCCGTCACCTAGCGAAAGAGCCGGAGATGCATGCATCTCCGGTGCTGCTCATTCTAGTGGGCTCCATGCGAGACGTCGGCATGTCGCTAATGAGCTAGAACCGGAATTAAGCGCCGGTGATCAGGTCGATTGCGCCTTCGAAGGTTCGACACCATGCGAGTTATCAAGGACCAGTTTCCAGGTGCCGTCCGATTGCTTCCTGACGATATCGGTGTAGGTGCCCGACCAAATCTTCATATCGCCGGTCGGCATCTGAGCCTTAGAGGTCCACTCGCCGATAACAAGGGCCAGATCATTTCCGGCTTCGAGAACTTTGCGAACCTCCACATGAAAGGTAGGTCTTGCAGCAAACGTTTTGCGGTATACTTCACGCAATTCGGCGGCGCCGCGAGCAATGCGCCCCGAAGCTGACACGAAACATCCACTGTCCTCGTAACAGGCAACTGTGGCTTCGATGTCGCCAGCATTGAAGGCTCTCATATAGATGGGGTGAATATCGGCAGCATTGTACGCCTTTTCCATTTGGTGCCTCCGGGGAAATCGTAAGTCGTTCCGCATCGTAGCGAACGATAGCATCTGTTCAGGGTGAAAAGTCGGCCATAGCGCCGAGCGAAGGGGCGTCTGATTACTCTCGAAGAGCCGGCCTTCCGGGTGGTCATGCGGACCGTCAGCTTAGGCCAGACGCAGACATTGGGCGCCTTCCCGGTTGAAATGGGAACGCGAACTACGTGCCCCTGCAAGGAATCAGGTGTACCCATCGCTCGGGTTGAAGGTCGCACCAGCAGCAAAGACGCCGGCACCCGGGACGTAGTTGACCTCAAGTCGGATGCCATCGGGATCTTCGAACAGAACATAATAGTAGCTGGGGGCCCAATTTCCTTCCAGCGGACCGCGAACAATGGTGGCGCCGACCTCGTGGAGAATAGCAGCGCAGCGATCTACGTCTTCTCGGGTGCGCGCGCGTAAACATAGATGATGCAATCCGACCCTCGCTTGGACGAAGCGTTCGCTTGCGTGTTCTGGAGCACAAGGTTCAATGCCAATGGCGGTTCGGCCGCCGACGCAATAGAAGAATTTTTCGGTGTCACAAACCGGGGTCATCCCCATGGCTGGTAGAAGCTTGCCGTAAAAGTCTCGCGCGGCCGAAAAATTAGAGACGGTCAGGATTACGTGAGCCATTCCGTTGATCTCAATCATCATTCGAATCCCTGCTTGGCAGAAAGACTGCTTAGGTAAAATTTTGCAGTCAGGATGATTTCGCCACGTCCATGCACGCCACCAAGCGTATACTAAACCGTTCGAGACGCAAAAATTCTACCGCAGGAGGACCATGTCCGCGTTGGGTCTTGGCCGTGTAAAAACGCACACAACCAGGGTCAAAAGCGGATGTCCTGCGCCCGCGGAGATGTCAGCTAGGCGGGCAGGCTCTGTTAAGCTGCCTCATTAGGTTTATTCATTGGAGAACGGCCGTGGCACAATCCAACCTTGAAGTCTTTCGCTCCATCATTGATCGCGGCTTCGCGCGCGGTGATTTGTCAGTCGCAGACGAGGTCTGCGCGGAGCGGCTGCTTGAGCACCAGTATTTGACAAACTCTGACTTGCCCGGTCCGGCCATCTTGAAATCTCAGATCGAGGGTGCCCGGAGGAGCCTAAAAGACTTCAAGCTTACGTTGGAGGCTTGGGTTGAAACGGAAGATACAGTTTGGGCTCGCTGCAGAGCGACAGGTGTCGATCTAGGTTCGGGCAGGCCGATGGCCATCGACGTGCTCGACATTTGCCGCTTCAACAACGGGAAACTTGTAGAGCACTGGGGCGTACCAGATCGCTTCGCTTTGCTGCACCAGATCGGTGCCCTTCCTCCCCCGCCGAAGTGATCTGAATACTTTGCGTCTGGTAGTTAGATCGGCCTTGGCTCCGACCTCGCTTGGAAGCCGCCCTTGGCGGCCAGACCGGGCGACTTCCGCTTTATGCCGAGCGACCCGCAACCTCAAGCAAAGCCGCCAAGTTCCTATAAACGCAGTTGGGCGCACTTTCGGACGGGAAAAGATCCCGTCAGAGAGGCGCTGCCATGGCCGAGAATTATACCCTTCCATCGTTCGATGACATGCCTGACAGCCAGCAGGCCGCTCAGCCTGCACGGCCGCTCATGTTCGATGAAATTCCGGATTGGCCCGGCAAGGAGTGGGACAATCAATTCCCTCGGGTCGATGCCGCGCCGGTTCAGGCTTCAGGTGAAGACCAGTGGCCCGGTGAGGAATGGGATCGGCAGTTCCCGCGGGCAGACCAGCAATCACCGCGTCCCCAGGCCGAAAGCAAGTTGAAGACGTTTGGTCGCGAGGCAGCGCACGGTGCGTTGCCGGCAGCGGGGGGTGTTGCTGGTGCCGGAGCCGGCGTTGCACTAGGTACGGCGGCAGCGCCATTCCTTGGCCCCTTTGCGCCGGCCGGTCCCATCATCGGCGGACTGCTCGGCATGATCGGCGGCTCCACGACCACCGATAAGGCGCAGTCGATGGCCCTTGACGCTATTGGTTTCAACGATGACGCGCAGCGTGCCGCCAACATCCAGGCAAACCCGAAGACGGCGTTTGTCGGTGGCATTGCTCCGGCCATCGCAACAATGTCTCCAGCAGCTGGCGCCCGGGTCGGTGAACGCGTCCTCGGTGGCGCGCTCATGGGCGGTTTCGAGGCCGGTCAGGAACTCTACAGCGAAGGCGTTGTCGACCCGACGAAGCTGGCGGTCGCAGGCGCAGCTGGCGCAGCGTTTCCGCGCTTCAACCGCGCTGGTGAAGCCCTGTCCGGCGCCGGCGCTCGCGCAGTTGGCCGCGTTGCCGGCCGTCCCAACGTCGACCTCAATCCAGCCGCCCAGCCCGCACAGGACGAGGCGCAGGTTTCGCAGCAGCCCGTGGTAGAGGGCGAGGCCGCGACCGTCCAGACGGCGCCTCCGGCGACCGGCGAAACGGTAGGCAATCCACAATCGAGCCCGGAGCGGTCGGAGCGGGTCTACGGGAAGGATAATGCGCCATCCGAACAGGGAGACATGCTGACCACCGGGGATGTTGATCCGGCAACAGCGGCGGCGTTATTGGATCAACTCGAGGGGAAGCCAGCGCGCCAATCTGCGCCACAGCCAATCCAAGAGCCCGACCAGCCACAGGTAGTCCGTCCCGAGCAACAAGTGGAGGGTGTGCGACTGCCCTCATTTGACGAGATGGCAAGCGCGCCTGAGCCTGCTCGTGATGCCTCGATGCCTGCTCGGGCGAACGATGGCGACAAAGTCCAAGGCGGAGTGGGCGCCGAAGGCCTACCCGACACGCAGACCGACCTGCCAGAGAGCAACTCCAAGTCTCCCCGCGGCCTGATGGACAAGCTCCTGAACGACGAAGGCGGTTGGATCGACCACGGCAAGATTGCCGATGACCTCAAGTCCAAGCTCAAGGGATCGGCTTTTCTCCATTCATTCCTCGAGCCGGGGCGCAAACCGACCAAGAGCTATATCGCTCGCGGTGTGCACGACAACAATCTCAGTCCCCAGGAAGAGTACGCACGCTCCCTTTCGGACGAGCTCTACAAGGTGCGCAAGGCGAAAGAGCAGCACGTCATTGACCTGCAGAAATGGGCTGCGTCACTCCCGCAGGAGCTGAACAACCCAAAGACGCTAGAGCGAATGTATTTCGCGCGCGAGGCCGGCAAGATCGGCCAGTTCGATCCGCATGAACAGGCGCTGTACAATCAGCACCTGAAGCCCTTATTTGACGAAAATGACCGGCTGTTCGATCAGGTTTCGAAGCTTGACCCGGACATGCTCGGGCCCAAAATCAGCGACCACATCTATCGCATCGGAAAAGGCGACTCGCCCGAACGTAACATCCTGAACCCGGGTGAAAGCGCCGATCCGATCGAGGGCACGTATGCGCTGGCCACGCGTCCTCGCGGCACGATGCTGGATCGCAAGTTCGTTGCATTGGAGAGCCCAGAGGGCCGTCGCTATGTCATCTCCCTAAACCATGACGGCTTCACGTTGTGGAACAATGGCAAGCCGATGAAGGTTGTCGACCCCGGCTTTGAATACAAGAACGGTGAAAACTACCAGCTGGGTCACCGCGACTTCACGATGAAGGAAGCCACGACCCCGGAGATCGAAGAGCACGCGCGCATGGCCGGCGGCGGCAATCCCGAATATTATCACAACGCCGCCCTCTCCGCCTCTGCGGCCAATCTCGACCTTGGCGAGATTGCGCGGCATCTGCAGTTCCTGCAGGATCTCAAATCAAACCCCGAATTCCTGAAGCACGCCAAAAAGCCGGGCGAGAAGGCGCCGGACGGCTACGTCGAGACGCGGCTCCAAAACTTCAAGGGCTGGAAGATGGACCCGCAGCTTGCGTATGTCATGGATGACTTCGCCCGCCCCGGCATCAACGAGCCTGCAATCAATAGACTGCGCCAACTGAGCCAGGCTGTGACGCGCGCGATCTTCTGGATGCCGACGGCGCACATCCGCAACGTGGGAGAACACTGGTTTGTGGAGCGAGGCTTCCGATGGGTCCCCGGCACTGGCGGCTATACAAGCCTCGCCCTGGATGGCCTGAAGGCGATCAAGTCCGTCGTCAGGCAGGACGAACTGCAGAAGCAATTGCGTGAGAGCGGAGCCGGCACGATCTACGGCGGTGTGATTTCGCGCAGTGCGCTGGACAATCTGGCCAAGGGATTTGGAGAAGCGGTCGAAAAGAACCCGTCCAAATGGGACCCTATCGCGCGCCAGTTCGGCGTCGGTCCGAGCGATCTCGTGAAGGCTGTTTACAAGGCCTCCAGCCACATCATGTGGGCTGCCAACGACGTGTTCCTGACCCACTCCGTTCTCGAGCACATGCGTGACGGAATGTCGATGCAGGACGCCATCACGAAAGCGGAGCGGCACATCCCGAATTATAGAATTCCAGCCACCATTATGGGCAGCAAGCAGGGAGCGCGAATCTTCTCCCAGATTCTCTCCGAACCTACTTTCATGGTGTTTGGGCGCTACCACTATGGCGTATTCAATTCTTACGCCAACATCGCCAAGGACCTCGTGCGCGGATCCCGCGGCAACAAGCTGGATGCGATCGGCAACCTGTTCGCCATGGGGCTGCTCTCGTTCGCTGTTTACCCGGTTCTGGATAAAGCCGCGCGATGGATCACCGGCAACGACCACGCAAGCGCGGCGCGTCGCGGGCCTCTCGCGATCCCCTACCATCTTTACGAAGCGGACCGGGGCAAGGAAAACCTCACCACAGCAGCGCGCGATACATTCACCCTGTCTCCAGCGCTCTCAACAGCAATGCAACAACTCTCGGGTCTCGACTGGCGCGGGAAGCCAATCATCGAACCGGGAGATGTTGCAAAGGCCGCGCATGGGGACTGGCGTGGCGCCGCTCGAGCCGTTGCGCAGGAGGCAGATTTTTTAGGTCGAGGCCTAGTCTCGCCCTACTCCACGCTGACCAACACCATCAACAAGAACCAAAGCATCGGCGGCGGCGTGCGGGACCAGGCTCTCGATGTCAGAAACCCGAGTCAGGCCGCGATCCGCTACGAACGGCAATTGCCCAGGAAGCTGCAAGAATCGGCGATCAACCGCCAAAGACATCCTGTCGGGCTTGCAGAGCGGCTGGCGAACAAGGTCACTCGGCCGTAGGACAGCGCTCGCAACCCCGGGATCAAGAAGGCAGCTCGCGCCCGCCATCATTCCATGAACGAAGCGCTAGCCCATGAGCCCTTCTGATTCAACAGATCATTTCCTGTCACCTGCACTCGCTGGAGATGACGGGATGACGAAGCTTGGAGAAGACTTCGTCGAAATCGCGGTTGCTGCTGCATAGTCTGCACCGGCAGCGGCGGCATCCTTCTTCTTCTCGTAAAGCAGACCACGTGCGCGATAGGCTTTTGCGTTTTTCGGATCGCACGCGATCCACCTTGTGTAATCAGCGATCGCATCATCGAGGTCACCCTTTAGCGCATACGCCTGGCCGCGAAGCTGGTAGCCGGCCGCGCCGTTAGGAGCGATTGCAATGCTGGCGGTAAAGTCGGCGATCGCAGCGTCGAGACCGTTATTGCGCATAAGTACGATGCCCCGGGTGCGGTACGCATGTTCCAGCCTAGGACTTAGCTCGACCGCCTTGCTCGCATCAGCAATCGCCCGCGTATTATCATTTTTGCTCAAGTAAGAATACGCGCGAAGCTCATAGGCGAGCGCACTATCCGGATTTATAGCAATCCAACGATCGAAGTCGGCAATGGCGCGGTCATAGTATCCCTTCCGCTGATAGGCGGTGGCCCGGGCACGGTAACCTCCAAAGCCACCTTCCGGCTCGATCCCGATCACCGTGTCGAGGTCGGCCAACGCTTCGCTCTGGTGTCCCAGCGCGGCATGGATCTCCTGCCGGACGATATAGGCAACTGAAAATTTTGGATCAAGCGCGATTGCCTTGTCCTCGTCCGCCAACGCACCACGATGATCTCCCATCCTTTCACGCGCAAGACCACGATTGGAATATGCTCGTATGTTCAGGGGATCGATTTCGATAGCTTTCGTGCTGTCAGCAATCGCCCGATCGTAGTCGTCTTTTCTAAGATAGGCCGCGCCCCGTCTCATGTAGGCATTCGCGAAGCTTGGATTGATTTTGATGGCTTCGTTCTCATCATTGATCGCCGCATCGAAATCGTCATTGCGCCAATGGGCGGCTCCGCGGCTGTAATAGATGGCCGCGCGCTCGCCTTGATCCGGCTTACCGCTATCGAGCAGTTGCGTGCAATCGGAAATGACGGCGCGTTCCGATGTATCGTCGGCTGCATTGCAGGAGCTATGGTTCTCGCCGCTCTGAGCCAGCGCCAGCGGTGTGCCAAGTGCAAGCACCACGGCCAGGACAATAATTTTCATATACATCCTCACGGACCCGCTACACGAGCGGCAAGCCAATTGCGGCAATCTAAGGATGAAACACGAAACCCTGCAAGGGGGCTGGGCAGCTATGGGCCAAAGCCGCTCGTGGCGGGTCGAGCTACCCTCCGCGAGCCGAACTGCAGCGAGCTAGGGCTACGAGCCTCAAGCGAAAATAAGATTCCGAGGCGGCCAACGAAGAATGACGGAAATTTGTGCGCGAATGCTGTGAATTGCTTCACAGCGCTCTCGCAGATCAAGCCTACGATGATGCCGCGCAACGAAGCGCAATTCTGAATAGGAAATTGGTCATGGCGATTTCGCACACCATGCCGTCTTCTGTTCGCAGTCATGACGGCTTGATCATTTTTGGCTACATAGCGTTCTCAGTATTGATGCTCGCCACAATCTATTTTGCATCGGGCGGGCCAAGCTTCACAGATGCCGACCTGGCAAACATGGCGATGATGCCGTGATGCGTTTAGCGTCGTGGACGTTCTTGAGTGCGCTTGTCTTGGCCGTAGCCGTTTGGGCCCTACTCGGTCCGCCGGAGGCGGACGCGACAAGCGCGCTTCCCGCGATTTCAAGATTGCGCTGAGTAGAGTGGAAGGAGGCCGCCAGCTGAGGCGACCTCAGTGATAGCGTTTGCGTTGATGCCGGATTTGCTTCCGATACTCTTCGACGGCCTTTCGCACTAGCTGGCGCAGTCGTCTCGATGGGACTTCGTCCAGATCGCGTTCGACTGCTAGTAGCAAGGCTTCGGCTTCTGCAGATGTCTTCATGGCTCGCGATCGCTTTTAAGAAGCCGCGCGCGACCTTGGGCGAGCCTCCACGTTTGAGTGGCCCCAGCAACATTGGGGCCTTTGTAGGGGGAAGGCTCGTTGCTGGGGCCTTCTACCGGCCCGGTGGTGTGTTCGGACCAGGTTCAAATGAGCAATGCGAAGACGGTTACAGCGATAGGACAAAGACCTATTGCGACGTAGCCCACGCGGAGGAGTACTTCTGCCATGACACACCACCTGGCGATCATGCACTCACTTATCCTAAGTTAAGCGGGGAACCTTTCGCGTGCAAAGTGCAGTTTGTGCCACGCTAGGAAATTTATCGCGGACTAGATGAGAATTGGCCGCCAACCTGGAGACGGTCTTACGTCTTCTCGCGTGGGGCGAAGCGATGCACCATTCGGTTGCCGCACCACAGCTCTATTGGTGCAGCCCCGACAAGATGCTCAGCTAAGGTAATTGCGTCTCGGTCGTTTTCGCAGATGAACGCGCGGCCCCCGATGATCTTGCCGTCCGCACTCATGAAGTAGGCGCGATAGTCTGGCATCTCACCGACAGTCTAGCTGCTCCAAATACGCTCCCCGCACTTGCACTCCATGAGACGCACGGTTTCCCCGTTAGCTGAATCGATGAAGGTTCGAACTACTTGAGGCACGTCGGAGCACCTGGGGCAGCGGCTCTGCCAGCTCATGGCTTTGGGGGTTGATTGCGGATCTTGGGTAGGCTGGTCCATGGGCGGTCTCGGCGCGCTCTTGGTACTTAAGTTACAAAGTGAACACTTGTTCCTAAACCGGCGAGCGGGATCCCCTGAACGCATGGAACGTTCCCGGCATGCCGTTCCCCACGGAGACCGCAACCATCGCGGTCCGATCGTCGCACCACCTTGCGGCTTCGTTTACAAATTCGGTTTCGGGGTCCTAGAGATTTTTTGGCCACGTTAAGGGCGCGCGACGGGGGTGCCGTGGACAGGTGTACCCAGGGGGGTCCATCCAGCGCCAACGCGTGAAGCCAAGCGCGGCGTGGGCCGTCGTTTAAATCTCGAAGCGCTGCTGAAAAAATTTTGGATCTTGCACGCGCTCGCGTGCGTCAGCCGGCGTAGTAGCGATGCCCTTCACGAGTGCTCGACGTGGTCATACGCGCGTCACGAACCCGAACGTGCTCCGAAACGCACGGGCGAGCTTGTCTCGTATGACAATGAACCAAGCCCACACCTTTGCAAACCAGTGAAGCTTCAGCAGCTTTGGCTTCACCACCGCGAACAGTCGTTCCACAATGAGTAGACTGGCGGCATACGCTGCGATGATCATCGCTGTGCCGCTGATCCAGTGGCCTTCACCCGCCACCGCTAGAGCGATGAGCTTCAAAGGCTCAACCAGACAGACCGGTACGGCTAACAGCGTGAGTGATTGGTAGGGACCCAGTTTCTCTATGGCTTGCCGCAAGCTAGTCACTCCCAACATACGCATCTCCCCCACATACGCATCCGTCCGCCGAAATTTTTTGCCGCCGGTCGCGCCACAGATCCGCCGACCTAGGTTTATTTTCCGACTCGAGTATGCCTGCAGCCCGGGGGTCCCGTCGCGGCCAAGAGCTGACATGGCCAACAACGGGACCAGCGCGGCCAGTTGACCAAGTGCGGTGCGCGCTTTTGAGGCTGCAACTGTGCTGCTGTGCTTTCGTTCCCGGCCGACCGGAGCAACGCTTTGTCGGGCTCGCAGGTGTCGGCCGTCCGTAGGAACCCGCCGCCAGCGCGCGCGTTTACGCACCCCCATGACCACCATCGACATCATTCGCACTCGCGACGGGACCTATGCCGTCACCCTCAACGACGACGCCGTCGCAGTCGGACTAACCAAAGCCGCCGCGTGGCGCGCGGCGGAGCAGATGGTGATGTCCGACACCGCCGAGGACGCGCTTCTATCACCCCCTCCCGCGTCCCCAGCACCGGCTAGGCCGGTCAGCGAACTCATGGACTACACTGCGGGCGGCGTCGGTCCAGCCCCAGGAGTGTAGCGGCAAAATCCTGGCTCGGATGAGCGAGCAACTTACGGGCCAAGCTCGTCTCGGAAAGGCCGGTGACACTGAGCCCATGGGTGCAAAACCGCTCGAGCCACCACGGCCATCAAGTGCCGCGGACTTATTTGTAAAACTCCTAAGTTTCGCAAGAAATAGCTATCAAGCACAGTCAGCTGGCTTATATTTTGCGAAGGTTACTTGCGAAATTGGAGACGAAAATGGCGACCCTCGGTTACGCTCGCGTCTCGACCCAGGACCAGCACCTGACCGGTCAGCTAGAAGCCCTCAAAGCCGCTGGTGCCGATACCATCTATCGCGAGAAGATCAGCGGCGCCCGCGCCAATCGCCCCCAACTGGCGAAGCTCATGGCCGCTATGAAGGCCGGCGACGTGGTCCTCGTCACCAGCTGGACCGGCTCGGCCGCTCGACCCGCGAACTGCTCGACCTGATCGAGCGTGTCGGCAAGGCCGGCGCGGTCTTCCGTAGTGTCGGAGATCCGCTGTTCGATACCTCATCAGCGCAAGGCCAGCTGCTCGCGACATGCTGGCTGCTATCGCGCAATTCGAGCGCTCACTGATCGCCGAGCGCACTGGTGAAGGCCGCAAACGCGCCATGGCAAACAAGGTCAAGTTTGGCCGCAAGCGAAAACTGTCCGATTGCCAGCGTGAGGAAGCGGTGAAGCGTCGGGCTGCCGGTGAGAGCCTGGCGTCGATCGCATAGTCCTATGCGGTCGATGTCAGCATGATCTCGCGCTTGGCGCCGGGATACCGCGCCCCTTTCGAGGCCGCCGACGCAGACGCCTGAAGTAGACCAGCCATCCATCGCGAGGGGATTCCTGGCAATCGCGTCCTGGCGCGCGGCCCTCGAGGGCGCAGCGCATGTGGCGGTCTCTTCGCCCTCCCCTGCCAGGACAAACAAGGGCGGACGCGCATCACGTTGACATAAGAAAACATGTGCCGAAGGCGAGCAAGCCAAAGGATGCCACGACTACGGCGTCGTACACCGCACATGCAATGTCGATTTCGCGCTCGCTCATCTGGCAATCCTCACGTCGGATTGTTTGCTCCAACTTGATACACCCAGCTTGGGCTCATCCCTCAGCAGCTAAGGGTGGTACCGTAATCACACGGGACTCAACCTCCGCGCCTCAGATTTGAGGGCCGCCTGCCCTCGGCGCGACCACTGCCAGCGGGCCTCGTAAAGGTAAGCGCTACCTGTCCGAGTTAGGTCCCAGGACGATGCGAGGGACGGGCCGCGGGCTCCGCCGTTCGGAATTGAGACCGGCCAAGAGGAATAGAATGAGCATTGCCGGCAGGATGAAAGAGGCCAAGGTGCAAATCGAGGCTGCGGGGCAGTCGCTTGCGCACAATGTCATCGTCCACCCGAAAGGCCTTGGGAAGGCTCCGCGGTCGAGATCAAGGGAGATGGCCGCACTGGTCGGCGAAGGACCTTTCCGGAGGCCCCCATTACAGTTGGTCGTACGCGGCAGCGGGGGAAGGACTCGAACAAGTTTATGGTGCCGGAGCCCGGCCCAACAGTGACTGTCGAAATTGGCCCTGTCCCACGAAGCGAAATCGTCCCCCTCGTCGCACCATCGTTCGGGCGCTTTACAACTTTCGTAACTGGTGGGACGCTTGCTAGTCACCGTCGGCGAACCAACTCCTCCGGATCGACTTTTAGAGCCTTGGCTATCCGCTCAATAACCAAGAGCGATGGATTTCTTTTGCCGCTTTCGACCCCGCTCAAATACGTCTGATGGACCTCGGACAAGCTCGCGAGCTCTTCTTGGCTGAGCTTTCTTGCCCGACGCAATTCTTGAACGTTGAGACCGACTCGATCCTGCAAGCGCATGCAGGACAGCAAGAGAATCTGTGCTGTCTAGCCCATAGACTATGAGTCATAAAATGGTTATCCTTCCCTCCTTCCAGGAAATTGGGCGACCAATGTCAGCAAGTCCGGTTGAGCTGAGCCTCAGTCCCTTCGTCAAATGTGGCCGAGAAATCTCGAAGGTCGGCTATCTCGACGTGTCGACCGGGAGAGTTGTGGCTTCATTGGAGATCCCTCTCGGGCTGATCGAACACGCGGTCCTCGCTAACGTGTCCGTGGAAATAGCTTTGGCAGGCGACGGTAGAATCGCGTCCTCCGTCGCTGGAGAGGCAACCGCATGCTCGTCGGTCGTCAAGACGGTTTCCATTGACCACCTAATCCAGGAGTTCCTGGCTGGCGGCAATCTGCGTCTGGAAGAAACGACACGAGCGGAGCTGAGAACGCTCCTGAATAGGCTTCAAGATTCAGCTCGTGCGGTGCAACGCGCGATCGCGTCGTTCGAACGTTGAGCAAATGAGGCTTGAGAGCGCCCAGTGAGGCTCCGCTATTGTGTTCGACCGAAGGCTCTTTGGCGATCACCGGCCGATGCCGATTTCCGCCAGTGTGACCTTAGCCAGAGCGCTGGCCTTTCGCGAGACAAATCGGCGCGCGAATGCATTTTCATGCCGGACTGCTAAGCGCCGACAGGGGCCGACTCGCCGAGCGTCTGGCGACAGTGTCGCGGTGAGGCCCTTCCTGGTCCCTCCCATATAGCATGATCCTGCAGCGCATGCCCATGAGACGATGCATCAGGACAATGATGATGTGGAACTAATGGCGCGCCGCCGTGTCCAACTACCTCGCCGGCGGGTCCAATGCCTGACGGCGTCGTAATGGAGATAGCGAACATTGATACCGTTGACTCTGTTGTCGCCAGCCAAAGAGCGACACATGCTTGCGAAACAGGCTCATGGTCCGACGCTCCACTGCGGCACACCTTCATTCGACGCTCACAGTAAAGATGTCGAAGACTGCTGACTGCACTCATAGCCCTTCGTTCAACAGCCCAAGCTTCCGTCCAATTCACCATCGACTGCTAGGTGGTCCGCTCGTGGCGCGTGCCACGCGCTCGCGGCCGCGGACGCAATCACCAAGACGCGTCTTGGCCTTGGCTTGGCTCTGGCGACATCGCGGACCGTAACAGCGCTAGCTATTGGATGTGCAGACAACCACTTAGCTGCCCTTTGGCGATAGTACTTTTATCTTGCCCTCCCAATCGCTTGCGTAAGCGTCCGGTTCTCGCACGTCTTTCGAGAATGCCTCGCCGTTCCATATTGGATTTCTCTGCAGCATGGAGAAGCTCGTGGGGCGGAAACAATATGAGAACAGAGCGCGCCGAACCTGGTGGTCGGTGCACATCGAGGCGTGGCGTAAGAGCGGCCTCAGCCGGCGCAGTTATTGCCGTCAGCATCGCTTGGGCCAAGGCACATTTGCACGCTGGCTGAGCGTCCTGGTCGACTTGGAAGCCCTTAAGGTGCAAGCCGAATTGAAGCGTGAGCAGCGTCGTTTACAGCGGCCGCTCAAGCTGTCCAGCGACGCGCGCAGCCGTGCCGTCCAGGCGTTCTGGGCCATGCATGTCGAGGCGATGACGTGGTCCGGAATGAGCGTGCGGGCGTACGCCAAGGCCCATGGACTATCGCGTTTTGCCCTGCAACGTTGGCTCAATCTGATCGAAGCCAACGAGGTGGACATCGACTGGCGAGCGCAGCTTCACCCCAGTGCCCGGGCGCAAATAAGCACTAGTGCTAGCAGCGCTGCTAAGGAGTCCGTCGTCGAAAGCGGCTTGACCGAGGCCCCGGGCGTGGGTCCATCGGGCGACGGACGCAGCAACCGACGCCGCTTCAGCGACGAAGAAAAACTCGCGATCGTACGCGAATCCGAGGCTCCAGGTGCCCGCGCCGCCGAGGTCTGCCGGCGCCATGGCATCGTCACCAGCATGCTGTTCCGATGGCGAGTTCAGTTCGGATTTAGCCGACGCGCGCGGGCGGAATTGGCTCGGGTCGAGGTCGCAAACGGTGCGTCGGACGGTCCTTCGCTCCTCGTGCTTCATGACTTGTTGCAGCCGCCTGACGGCATGGTCGCGGTCGAATTGGCCGATGGTCGGCGCGTCTTCGCGCCCGCTGACGCTGATCTGGACGTCGTCCGTCGACACGTCGCCGAGCGGGAGACGGCTTCATGATGATCGTTCCGGCGGGCGTGAAGGTGCACCTGGCTCTGGGGTACACCGACATGAGAAAGGGCCTCGACGGGCTCGCGACCATCGTCCAGGAAACGCTGAGGAAGGATCCGTTCTCCGGTCATCTGTTTGCCTTCCGAGGCAAGCGGGCGTGCATGCTGAAGATCCTGTTCTGGGATGGCAACGGGCTTTGCCTGTTCACCAAGAAGCTCGATCAAGGCGGCTTTATCTGGCCCAGAATGAGTGATCCAGGCGGCACGGTCACGCTGTCGCCGGCGCAACTGGCGATGCTGATCGAAGGCATCGACTGGCGCACGCCGGAGCGTCGATGGCGGCCAGCCATCGCGGGCTGAGAACGTCAAAACCCCTTCAAATATAGCGAATCTGCTTCATCGAATCAGGCTGTCCGAGTAGAATCGGACATGCAGCTTGATCTCAACAATCTGCCGTCCGACCCAGCGCTTCTGCATCGCCTGGTCCGCGATATTGCCTCGCTGATCGAGCATCGAAACAGTGAGATCGAGCGCCTCCGTCTGATCATCAAACAGCTTCAGCGCGCACAATATGGGCGCCGCTCCGAGCGGCTCGACAGCGATCAGTTCGCGCTTGGACTTGAAGATCTCGACACCGATCTGGCGGTTGCGGAGACAAATCCGGACGCTTTTGCAGCAGCTGTTACGTCTCCGACCTCACCGCCAAAACGCAAGTCATTGCCCGATCATTTGCCGCGCGAAGAGGTCGTTCTCACCACCGGCAGTGAGGTCTGCGCGTGCTGTGGCGGCGCCTTGCATGCCATTGGTGAGAGCGTCAGCGAGATGCTGGATTGGGTACCGGCCGAGCTGCGTGTCATTCGTATCCGCCGTCCGAAATTTGCCTGCCGCGCCTGCGGAACCGTCACCCAGGCCCCTGCTCCCGAACGGCCGATCGCGGGCGGATTGGCCACGCCGGCGCTGCTCGCCCAGGTGCTGGTCAGCAAGTATTGCGACCACACGCGCTTTATCGTCAGGCGCAGATTTTTGCGCGCCATGGTGTTGAACTGGAGCGCTCAACACTGGCCGGCTGGGTCGGCGGCGCCTGCTGGTGGTTCGCGGCTTTGCACGAACGGCTCTGCAAAAACGTGTTCGCTTCCGACCATCTTTTTGCCGATGACACCCCTATCCCGGTGCTCGATCCAGGCCGAGGACGGACGAAAACAGGGCGGTTGTGGGTCTATGCGCGCGACCAGCACGGCTGGGGTGGACCGGCGCCGCCAGCCGCCGTTTATCTGTTCGCGCCGGATCGAAAGGCCGAGCGTCCCGCCTCGCATCTGGCCCATTTTAAGGGCGTTCTGCACGTCGATGGCTACGCCGCCTTCGAGCGGCTGACCGGCAACGGCGACATCATTCTTGTCGCCTGTTGGGCCCATACCAGGCGCAAGTTTTACGAAATTGCCGAGGCTGACGGTGCGCCGTTGGCGCTGGAAGCATTGCGCCGGATCGGCGAAATCTACGCCGTCGAGGCCAGAATCCGCGGTCAATCGCCGATGCATCGACTGGCCGCACGCCGCTCATTATCGAGGTCGCTGGTCGAGAACTTCCGGCTTTGGATCGAAGCGCAACTGCCCTTGCTACCCGGTCGTGCCAAGCTTGCCGAGGCGATGCGTTACGCTCTCTCGCGTTGGAATGGCCTGACGCGCTTCCTGCATGACGGCCGCGTCGAGCTCGATACGAACCCTGTTGAGCGCGCGATCCGCCCCGTCGCGCTCGGTCGCAAGAACCACCTTTTTGCCGGAAGCGATGGCGGCGGCGAGCGCTGGGCGGTGCTCTGTTCGCTCATCGAAACCTGCAAGCTGAATGGCGTCGAACCCTACAGTTACCTTCGCGACGTGCTCACGCGGATGGTCGATGGACATCCCGTCAACCGCCTCGACGAACTGCTGCCGTGGACCTGGAAAGCGGAGAATCCTGTCAAGGGATGAGGCTAGGTGCACGCTCCGGACGCTTACTCGCTTTCTATCTCCGCTTCACCTCACCCCTTCTCGCTTCCTCTCTCTGCCGTAGCGCGTTTCTAGGACCCGGCTGAAATACGGCCCTTTCACTCAATAGCGGACCGCAATTCGAGCTCTGGGAGCACGCGCAGAGACGTCATTCCCCGCTGCGAGACGAACGAAATACCACGCCGCTAGATCGAAAATCAGAGCCAGATCTGCCGCAAATTCCAAGCGATCGATCCAAAATGCTCCGACAAAACCCCTTCCATCAATCGCATTTTTCCCCATGCGAAGACCCTTGTCGGAGCACAAAATGCCCTCCCGCTTCCTTCTCAAAGCGGCGCAACAAACGCAAAAAAGCCCCGCCTCCGAGGAGGCGGGGCCGATGATCCCTGAGGATCAGTCGCCGCTGCGGCGGGACCAGATCAGGCTGAAACCCTCCTCGCCTTCGACCTTGACCAGCGAGGCATAGATCGGGGCCGGGAAGCTCGGATCGTCGAGCTTGACCGAGAGATATTCGCGCTCGCTGTCGCGGACGGTCTTCTTCCAGGCGGCGCCGAACTCGGTCGCGCCCGCGAAGATCCGGTAGTCAGGAGCCTTGTCGTTGTCCTTTTCGGATGCCACGAGCTTGGCCTTGATGTTGAGCGTCAGCGTCTTGATCGAGCCGGTGTAGCCGTTGTCGGAAGCGGTGAAAGTGCCGATGGTCGCCATGATGATCTCCGTCTGTTTTGCTCGGGCCGCGTCCATCGCAGCCTCGATGGCGATCCCTTGCCCGGGGAGCGATCGGCCCGCAGCCCTTGAGCCCGCAGCGCCAGCGGAGGACGGCGAAAGCCTGCTTTTTTGTCTTCCCGCGAGGAATGCCGCCTCCTTCGCGGCAGGGGAAAAAAGCAGGCGTGAGCTGTTGCGGGAAGGCGATCGAGGCGCTTGCCGTCCCCCCGGGCCTGATCAGCCCAATCGTGACTGCGATGGACGCGAGCTCCATGACGGAACTGAAGGAGATTATCATAGCGACGGCCGGCTACGCGGCATTGACAACGGCTACACCGGCTCGCGCAAAGCGATGTCCGCACATCAATGTCAGTGAAGACTGAGCCGGATTGACGCAAGGAAACCCGGCCACATGCTCGCATGGGAAACCGGTCACACTGCCAGACTATTTGTCCGTCCCAATGCGCTCTCGGCAAGCGCGGTGAAGGCACGATCCGTGTTTTCCGGCCCCGATCTGCGCATCGCTGGTGAAGGTCGACGGGTACACGGTACAGCCACCCTGGCTGCAGCAATCGGCGTAGATCAGACGGGTCATCCGCCCCCAATCGGAGGGAGCTCTTGCGTGGGGAGTCGCCGCTTTGCATCCATGGAATCGGCCGCGTACCGTCAGGTGCGCGGCCAAAATTTTTGAGCCCGCCGGGGCCGCCTAAGCGGCCCCGGCGCTGATTTTACTCCGCAGCTTCCGCTCCGAGTTCGTTGCCTTGCGCCTCGCCTTGGAGACCGCCTTGCCCCTGCGGCACGGCCGTTCGCAGCAGCGTCGGCAGCCAGCCGATCGCCGCCAACAGCTGCTCGGCGGCTTGCGCCATGTCGGCCTTCTTCATGTCGGTCAGCCGCTCGGCCGCCTCCCCGCCGACGCCTTCGCGGACCGCCGCCAGGATGTTCGCCTTGGTGACGCGGCCGAGATAACTGCGCACGGTCGGCCTCCAGTAGGCGGTCATGTCGAGGGCCACGGCCTCGGCCAAACGGCGGGCCGCCACCAGCGCGCGCGGCCTCCGGTCGAACGGCAATTTGACCGCATTGACCGTGAGCGCGACGCAATGCGCGAACAGCGCCATGCGGCTGTCGTGGTCGAGCTCGGCCACGAACTCCCACAGTCCGGCGACGTCTCTGGGCATCTGCCGCGCCCAATTGGCATGGCGATCCGACCAACTTTTTCCGGCCGGAGTGTCCTCGATCCCGGCTGCGTGCGCAGCCAGATCGGTCCGCACCGGCTGGATGCCGACCACATGCGCATTCGCTCCGAGATAGAAAATTTGCGCGGCGAGCGCATGGGTAACCGCCACGATGGCAACATCAGGCTGCTCGCTCAAATTGAGCCGCAGCCCCAAGGTCCGGTGCGCGGTCAGATCGCGAACAAGGGAGTCGGATAGCCGTTGGTTCTCGTCCTCCTCGTCGGCCGCGCCTTCGTCGTCCTCGCCATCCGGCGCGCCTTCCTCGCCTTCCCGGTCCGCTTCATCCCGCGCCTCGGCGCCGCTCTCCGGGCCGGTTTCAGCATGGGGTTTCTCGTCCTCCGGGCGGATGAAACCCCGTTCGACCCGCACCGTGCCGTCGTGATTGAGAGCCACGAAGGCGCCACCGCGCGCAACGTCGGCGGCATCGTAAGCCTGCCGCTTTGCCTCCAGTCGCTCGATCTCTGTCTCCAGCTCGCCGAACCGCGCATCCACCTCGTCAGGCAGTTCCTCGGCCGTCTGATGCTGCTCGGTCAGCCGGTCGAACTCGGTCTGAACCGCCTCGAGGGCGGCCTCATCCTCCGCCGAAAGCTCGACCGGATGCGGGTAGACGCGGCGCATGCCATGGGCATGCGGGAAGTCGAGATGGGCTTCCGTCCACTTCCATCCCTCGGCCGCCCGCAAGGTATCCGCCTCGCGGCCGAGCCTTGCGGTCACCAAGAGATCGAGCAGCGAAACGTCTTCCAGATAGCCGCCGCGATCCTCCGTAAAGAGGTCGCGCAGCACCGTGCCGCCCGCCTCCGTATAGGCCTCGAGCCCGACGAAACGCGCGCGTCGATCCGTGGCAGGAACGTGGGTTTCGGTGAGCAGACGGCGGATGGTGGCAGCATCCGGGTCGAAGGGCAGGCGCTCATAGACGGCTTCCTGCCGGGCATGATCATCCGTGATGGCAAATGCCATCAGCTGCTCAAGGGTCAGATCGCCGTCGCGATAGAGCTGCACCAATCTGGGCGAAACCGCGCCGAGCCGCAGGCGTTGCCTCACCACATGCGCGGTAACACCGAAGCGAGCCGCGATCTCCTCCGCACCGAGCCCGCGCTCATCCGCGAGCTTCCGGAATGCGTCGAACTCATCGGCCGGATGCATCCGCTCCCGGGTGACATTCTCGTCCAGGCTGATCTCGTGGGGATCGTTCGCGGTATCGATGACGCAGCGGATCAGCTCGTTTTTCTTGATCTCCTTGCGCTTGACCCGCAGCAACTGAGCCAGCCGACGGCCCTCGCCGATGGTCACACAGAAGAACCCCGTCGCGGCCCCATCGCCGTCGACCTCCGGCTCGACGACCAGATTTTGCAGGATGCCTTTGACGGCGATGCTCGCCGCCAAGGCCTCGATCGCCGCCTCGCTGTGCGGCGTCCTGCGCGCATTCTTCGGCGACTTCTTGAGCTTGCCGAGCGGAATGCGAACCTCTGTTCCATCAGGTATTCCAAACGTTTTGGCCGACATGATCATTCTTCCTTTTGCTTCTATGGGTGCAGGGCGCACTCCGCGCCTGCGCCCCTGCCCGTCGGCGAGACCGGGGGTAGCAAGTGCCAGGGCGACCCGGGCGGAGGGGGATCTCCCGCCCGAAGGGCCGCTTCGCCAGAAGCGGGTCTGCACAAGCGCAGGTCCATTTCGTCTAACGTCGGCAGAGTGAGAACAGCGCGGAAGACCGGGGAGACCGCTCGGGTCGGCGCCGGCGCCAGCCGGCGCGCTACCCTGGCGCGCGCGAGGGGCAGCGCCCCATAGCCTCGACGATGAGAACGCTGCGCAACCCGAAAGAAGTGAAATCAAGCCAAGAGTGACAAGATCAAAGAGGCAGCCGACGACAGGGCAGTGATAGCGACGCGGGCATGCAATGCACGCGGGCACCGAGGCGACTGCGGTCGCGAGACCGGTTAACAAGGCACCCGAGCGCGGGACAGTGATAGCGACGCCGGCATGCAATGACGGCGGGGCCCGCGGGCGAGTGCCTCCGGCGAGCGACACATTATACTCTCTTACTTGCGCGAGGGATCGAAGCCGAGACGCCGTGCGGCCCGGTTGACGAGAGCCCGGTGCGGCGTCAGCTGCACGCGCCAGGCAAAGGCATTATGACATTTGACTGAAACTGGAGCTTGTTACGCGCTTTTGGCAGCCTGTCATTGCTTTGCAATCAAGGACGTCCAGGCAATTTGGTCCCTCTCGGGGAACACCACATGACTTGCGGCAGATACCGCTCCGCGCCGGGCAAGCGAGGATCGATTGAATTCGGAGCCGCAGCTCGCAAACCACTCACGCTCGGCACTCGACGATTCCGATTGCAGCTCAAGGCAATGTGAATGGCTGGACCGAGCTTGACTGCGCATGCGCGATCGTACTCCTGCAGGGCGGCAACTTGACCTCGATACCGCTCCTTGCAGTTGCGCTGGCTGAGGAAAATGCGATCTTCCCGATCGCTTTGGCGCCGCTCCATCACAACTGGATAGAGTCTATGGAGTTTGTTCGGAGCACTATCGGCCAACGCCTGGTGTCGCGTGAAGAGGCCGCCTCGTACTGCGGTCTGTCCGCGAGCACTTTTTCCAGATGGGTGAAAATGGGCAGATTGCCCGCCGCTCTTTCCGGCACGTCTCGCTGGGACTTGAAAGCGATTGACCTCGCGTTAGACTCATTGAGCAGATTGCCGGCGCGAGAAACTTCCGACGTTGCGAGATCTGCCCTCGACGAGTGGAGAGCGAAACGTGCGCGTCAATCTGAAGGGCATACATAAGGTCACGCGACGGCTCGCCAATGGCGAGGTGCGCACCCACTATTACGCCTGGCGTGGCGGCCCGGCGATTACGGAAAAGCCAAACACGCCGGAGTTCTTGCTCGCATACAATGACGCACATGCAAGCCTGAGGCGGCCGCGCGCAGGCACCTTCATGACGATCATTGCGCAGTACAAAGCAGCCTCGGAGTTTACCGGCCTCGCCGCCTCCACGCGCCGCTCGTACCTCTCCTACCTCAAACTCATCGAGAACGAGTTCGGGGACCTGCCGCTCGCTGCGCTCGCCGATCGTCGGGTGCGCGGCGACTTCAAGATCTGGCGGGACTCGTTTGCGGAAACGCCTCGCAAGGCCGACTACGCTTGGACCACGTTGGCGCGGATCATGTCGTTCGCAAAGGATCGCGGCATCATCGCCAGCAATCCGTGCGAGCGTGGCGGCCGCCTCTATGCGGCCGATCGCAAGGACAATATCTGGGGCGAGCAGCAGATCGCGGCCTTGCTCGAGACCGCCAGCGCCGAGATCAGGCTGGCTCTTATGCTGGCTTTGTGGACCGGCCAGCGGCAGGGCGATCTCTTGCGGCTGCCCTGGTCGGCCTATGACGGCTCGCATATCCGGCTGCGCCAGTCGAAGACGGGGCGCCGCATCGCGATGCCGGCGGGCGCTCCGCTCAAGGCCATGCTGGACAAGGCAGGACGGCGAAACCCTCTCATTCTGACCAATTCCTACAGCCGCCCCTGGACGCCCGACGGCTTCCGGACGTCCTGGTCAAAGGCCTGCGACCGGGCTGGGGTCGAAGACCTGACCTTCCATGACCTCAGGGGAACCGCCGTGGTCAGGCTGGCCGTCGCCGGCGCAACGGTGCCGCAAATCGCGACCTTTACTGGTCACAGCCTGAAGGACGTCGAGGCTATTCTCGACGCGCATTACCTGGGCCGTGACATTGAGCTCGCTGAAGCTGCCGTGCTCAAGCTCGAAGCGAGAACAAAACTGTAAACGGCAGTGTAAACGGCGAGAGATCGCAAACTGATCAAGACAGCTAAGTCATTGAAAAGCTTGGTGGGCGCACCAGGGCTCGAACCTGGGACCCGCTGATTAAGAGTCAGCTGCTCTACCAACTGAGCTATGCGCCCGGAACTTGTCCGGAAATGACCCTCGCAAGAGAGGCCGTCGTTTAGCAAAGCGATTCCGCGATGTCCAGCAAGCTCGCGCAAGTTTTCCCGACTTTTACGACGTCGAAAGGCCGCCGGATTCCGACGGCCTTTCATGGACTTGGCGATGCTGTTCGCGGCCAATGCTCAGAGCCGGCCGGAGCGCTCCTGGTCCGGGCCGTCGTCGCGGTCGAAATGATGGTCGCGGCCGCCGCGCTCCCAGCGGTCCATGCCGCGCTCGAGGCGGTGCCGGCGCCAGCCCTCGGCACCGAACCCGCGGCCTTCCATGTGGGTGAGCATGCTCAGCCGGCGCTTCTGATTGTCGTCGAGCGTCTTGTAGAGCGGGTCGGCGGCGTCGGCGATCTTCCTCAGCGAGGTCGCGGTTGCCGCCATGTTGTCGGCGCGCTCGCGCAGACGCGCCACCGGATCATCCGGCTTCCCGGCCTTGTCGGCATCGGCCTTCTCCGCGGCCATCCGCGCATTGGCGCGATCGAGCCGCATTTTGGCGAAGTCGCGCACCGCGGTCTCGACCGGTGGCCACAGCTTCTCCTGATCGGCGTTGAGCTTCAGTCCGGCGTGCACCGCAGCGATGCGCGCGTCGAGGAAGGCGGCGCGGTCCTCGGGGCTCATCCGCATCTGGCCATGGAACCAGGGCCGATGCTGGGCATAGACCGCGGTCGAGCCGGCTATCGTGAGCGCCGCGAGACCGGCGAGCAGAACTTTCTTCATCGAAACCTCCTTTGAAGGTTGCTCGAAGATGATGCCGCCCGCCCTCGCCTTCAACTTACGGATTGGACAGAGAGGCCTCTCTTACCAAGATGTAATCCACATCATTGCCCGTCAGAAATATCCGACGCGCGAGGATTGCGCTTTGGTTCAAATCATTCCCAACAGTCGCGGCAGCCACAGCGAGATCTCCGGCACGTAGGTGATCAGGCCGAGGAACACCAGCATCGCGCACAACCACGGCAAGACGGCGATCGTGATCTCACTGATGCCCATCTTGGCGATACTGCTCGCGATGTAGAGGTTGAGGCCAACCGGCGGATGGCACAGCCCGACCTCGGTGTTGACGATCATCAGGATGCCGAGATGCACCGGATGCACGCCGAGCTTGGTCGCCAGCGGAAACAGGATCGGCGCCATGATCAGCAGGATCGACGACGGGTCCATCACGTTGCCGGCGAGCAGCAGGATGATGTTGACGACCAGCAGGAACATCCACACGGAGAAGTTCTTGTCGATGATCCAGGCCGCCATCTCCTGCGGAATCTGCTCGTGCGTCATCAGGAACGAGAACAGCACCGCATTGGTGATGATGTAGAGCAGCATCGAGCTCATGCTCGCCGCCTGCAGCAGCACCTTCGGCACCTCGGAGAGTTTCAGCTCCTTGTAGACGAACACCGTGATGAAGAAGGCGTAGGTCGCGGCGACCGCGGCAGCCTCCGTCGGCGTGAAGATGCCGCCATAGATGCCGCCGAGCACGATCGCGATCAGCAAGAGACCCCAGATGCTTTCGCGGAACGCGGTCAACTGCTGGGCGATCGTGGCGCGCGGCATCTTCGGGTAGCCGTTGCGCTGCGCGACGAAGAAGGTCACCGCGGCCAGCATCAGCGCGAGCAGCACGCCCGGCACGATGCCGGCCATGAACAGCGCGCCGATCGAGGTGTTGGTGGAGACGCCGTACAGCACCAGGATGATCGAGGGCGGCACCAGGATGCCGAGCGCGCCCGAGGTCGAGATCACGCCGACGCCGAACCGTTTCGGATAGCCGTGATCGACCATCGCCGGCATCATGATCGAGCCGATCGCGACCACGGTGGCGACGCTCGAGCCCGAGATCGCCGCGAACATCGCGCAGGCCGCGACGCCGGCCAAGCCAAGACCGCCGGGCAGATGCCCGACCAGTGAGGTCGTGAACGCGATCATCCGCCGCGCGACGCCGCCGCGGGTCAGGAAGGTGCCCGCCAGGATGAAGAACGGGATCGCCATGATGCCGAAATTGTCGAGACCCGAAAACAGCTTCAGGCCGACGCTCTCGATCGGCACCTCGGTCATGGTGAACAGGAAGGTGAGCACGGTCAGGCCGAGAGAAATCGAGATCGGCATGCCCGTCAGCATCAGGGCGAACAGCAGTCCGAAAATCAATGCGGCGCTCATCACGCTTCTCCAAGCGCGACAGGCGCGGTCTTGCTGGTCTCGACGCCGTCGACATGGGAGGCGTCATGGTGTGGCAGCTCATCGGTCCACCAGTAATTCCAGCATACCTGCAGGAAGCGGAAGCACATCAGATAGGAGCCGAGCGGGATGCAGGCGTAGACGATCCAGCTCGGGATCTCCATGTCCGGCGACACCTGGTCGGTGTGCATCAGCTCGTACACGAACTTGGCACCCATGGTACCGACGATCGCGGTGAACAGCGCGCCGCCGAGCAGGCCGAAGGTGATGGTGCGCTTGCGCCAGTAATCATTGAGGCGGTTGATCAGCACGTCGACGCCGACATGGATGCCGGTGCGCACGCCATAGGCGGCGCCGAACTTCGCCATCCAGATGAACATGTAGATGCAGAGTTCCTGCGACCAGGCGAGGTTGATGCCGAACAAATACGGATAGAGCACGGGAACGTCGACCAGGAAGCGATGCACGACCGTGACGAAGGTCAGGAGCGTCGCGGCCCCCATCAGGCTCGCAATGATGATTTCCTCGAGCCGGTCCAGAATCTTCAGCAGCATTGATCTCCCCTGTCATGGCCTGATGCGGCAACCGGCCACGGCACCGACCGCGGCCTCGCGCGGCCGCGGCGTCCATTCACTTGCATGACGGCTCTCTTTTGAGAGGCCGTCCGGCGCACTCAGTCCACCTCTCCCGCTTGCGGGGGAGGTCGCATTGCATCGAAGATGCAATGCGGGTGAGGGTTCTCTCCACAGCGTGACTCGTGGAGAGAGCCCCCACCCCACCCTCCCCCGCAAGCGGGAGAGGAAGCGCACCGCCTTCGCGGCGGCTATAAGGCCGTCCGCCTCAGTTCATCGGGCTGCGGCCCGTTTCCTTGAGGAATTCGTCGATCAGCGGCTGGCCGACGCGCGAGGCGACGTCCTTGTAGACCGGCATCATCGCCTTGCGCATCGCCTCGTCCTGCTCGGGGGTCAGCGCAATGATCTCGGTCTTGCCGGCCTTCTTGATCTCGGCCAGCGCGTCGTCGTTCTCCTTGGCGGACTGGTTGTTGCCGAACTCGGTGGCTTCCTTCATCGCCTTGGACAACTCGTCGCGGATGTCACCCGGCAGGCCGTCCCAGAATTTCTTGTTCACGACCACGACGTAGCCGATGTAGCCGTGATTGGTGACGGTGGCGTATTTCTGCACCTCATGCATTTTCTGGGTGTAGATGTTCGACCAGGTGTTCTCCTGGCCGTCGACCACGCCGGTCTGCAGTGCCTGGTAGACGTCGGAGAACGCCATCACCTGCGGAATCGCGCCGAGCGCGCGGAACTGTGCCTCCAGCACCTTCGACGACTGGATGCGGAATTTGAGCCCCTTGTAGTCGGCGGGCGCGACCAGCTTCTTGTTGGCGCTCATCTGCTTGAAGCCGTTGTCCCAGTAGGCGAGACCGGTCATGCCCTTGGAATCCAGCTTCTTGAGTAGCTGGGCGCCGAGCGGACCATCGGTCACCTTGCGCAGCGATTTCAGGTCGGGGAGGATGTAGGGCAGATCGAAGACTTCGAATTCCTTGATGCCGATCGGGCCGAACTTCGAGTTCGACGGCGCCAGCATCTGCACCGCGCCGAGTTGCAGTGCCTCGAGCTCTTCCTTGTCCTTGTAAAGCGTCGAGTTCGGATAGACCTCGACCTTCACCTTGCCGCCGGTGTACTTCTCGGCCAGTTCCTTGAACTTGTCGGCCGCCTTGCCCTTTGGCGTATCCGAGGCCACCACGTGGCTGAATTTGAGAACGATCGGCGCCTGCGCGGAGGCCTGTCCGACAAAGCTCAACGCCGCGATCGATGCCGCAGCCAATATGAATTTACGCATGTTTCCTCCCGCGTAATTGCGGAGCACGATTTCCGGCCCCGAGACATCCGGTCGCACCATTACAGAGAAGCAACGGCGATTGCCATTGCCCCTTTAGCAGGGGCCAATGGCGCGATTGCTGCGCTGCAAAAATCCGACGCAACGGTATTTCCTGCGGCTCTTGCGACCGCTCGATGACACTGCCCGCACGCTGTGCCCGGTCATGGCCATGCGGTCAATGCGAGGTTCGGCAATGGCGGATTCGCCGGGCACGAATGCTGACCCCAAACACTGGTCGTCCCGGCGAAGGCCGGGACCCATACGCCGCGGCTTGTGTTGCGAAGGGACTCTTCGTTGTCGTCCTGGCGAAAGCCAGGACCCATAACCTCCGCGTTCGGTGATGAACGGGATCGCGGCCCCAGCGTCGCGCAACAATGCGCATTCGGGGTAATGGGTCCTGGCTTCCGCCATTACGACAATGAGGATGGGTTTCGATTCAATTGCCACACTGTCGGTGTCATCACCCGCGAAAGCGGGTGATCCAGTATTCCAGAGACGGTTGTGCTTGGGCCGAAAGGGCGCGGCGTACTGGATCGCCCGGTCGAGCCGGGCGATGACAGTTGAGGATGGGATACAGCTTCGCATTCTCGCGACATGAATTGCCCGAGTCTTGCTCTTCGTTTCCGCCCTCTCTCTTGCAGAGGGCGCAGGGAAAGCCGGGTGCCGATCGCACCCATGGGCCCCGAGCAAAAGGGTAGAAAGCTCGGGGGTAGGACCACAGGTGTAACCGGAGCAATCCGGCTTTCCCTGCGCGATGGGTTACGGCTTATACGTGCTCTCCCCGGCGAGACTGGGCTTTGTTGTCACCGTCTTCGCAACGCGCAATGCGCAATCGGAAGAGACACCTACCACTAGGGCGTCAGGCCTGCACGACTTCGCCGTCCGCCTCATACGCATTCGTCGACTGCGCAATCGGCGTCCACCGCATCTCGACCCGCGTTCGTGACGACCGCGAAGCGCCCCTCGTGTCGGGTGAGACGGGGAAATTCATACACTGAGTTGCGCTTCGGATAAAGCGAAATATTTTCATCCCCGCCACTTGACGCGTTTTGCTGATTTGCCCGTCGTGTCCAATCGGCAACACTTCTGCAAGCGAACGATGCTCAGTGGCCGCTCAGCACCAGCGTCTTGACCGGCAGCAGCAAGGCCTGGATCCGCAGCAGGAGCGCGTGCACCAGCCCGGTGGCGTCGACGACATGCAAGGCAAAGCCCTTGAGCGCGCCGGTCCTGGGATCAGCGATCGCATCGTGGTTGCTGGTGTAGGCGTTGACGATGCAACTGGAGCCCGGCGTGACGCCTTCGAGACCGCCGGCATAGAGCGGCTCGAGGAATGTCAGGATCGAGCCCGGCTGGCGCAGCGCTTGCGGATCGATCAGTTGCTCGCCGGAGCGGAATTGACCGGCAGCGATGTAGTCCTGCACGCCGGTGACGACGAGCGGAATGATCACCCAGGGCTTCGAGATGCAGGTCGCCTCGGCGATCATGCCGGGCTTCATGACCTGGGCCTCGATCTGGCCAAAGCCGGCCTGCAGCACGCTCCGGCCCGCGCCCTCGGGGATCAATATGCCGGCCGGGCGCATCATCTGATTGACGACGTCGCCGGTCCGCAAGGTGAATTGCTCGACCCGTCCGTCGACGCCGGCACGAATATATGTCTTGTCGAGATCGACCTGCGCCTCCGCCATCGCCGCCTCGGCGCTGGCCTTCTCGGCGGGCAGCAGCGTGGAGACGCGCAGCGCCGCGGTCTCCCGTGCCGCGCTCGCAGCATCGATGCCGGCTTGTCTTTGATCGACGGCGACCTGGAGCTTCTCGATGTCGCGCTGCGGCACGATGCCGGGATTGCGGCGCTGCAGCTCGCTCTTGCTGTCCAGCTCGTCCTTGGCCTGCTGCCAGTGCGACCGGGCCTCGCCGACCTGGGCCTCGGCCTTGACCACGTCGGCCCGCGCGCTTGTCAGGGACGCGTCGACCTCGGCGACTTTCCGCTTCGCGGATTCCAGCGCGGCCTGCTGCTTCGAATTATCGAGCCTGAACAGGACATCGCCCATCTTCACGGGTGCGCTGTAGCCGACATTCACTTCGGCGACGCGGCCGGCCACCTCAGGCAGGATCGGTACGGTACGGAAGTAGATCGCCGCCGAATTGGTGGAGGGATGATAGTAGAAGATCATGGTGATCAGCGCGATGGTCAGCATCAGGCAGCCGGTGATGCCCCATCTGAGCTCGTGCCAGACCGAAAAGAAGGTGATCTCCTTGCCGAAGCGCTTGCCCTGCCGGTAGCGGCGATAGAGATAGTCCGGCAGGATCGTGAACAGGGAGCACAGCAGGAGCTCAAGCATGGCCCTGCCCCTCCTCTGCGGCAGAGCTGGCATCCGGCTCCGGTACCGGCACCGGCCGCGGTGGCGTGGCGTCGGCAATCCGCTCCACCGATCCCGCGATGGTGCGCAGCGGCGTGCTGAAATCCGGCAGGTCGATCATCGCGAGCAGCAAACCGGCGATCCAGAAGATGTGCAGATGGGTGAACAGCGAGATCAGGCCGAGGACGGCGACGATCTCGAACTGCAGCTTCTGCGACTTGTGCGCCATCCGCTCCGGCAGGCTGTGCAGCTTCCAGTACAGCGTGCCCACATACAGGATGGTCGCGACCAGGAAGATGCCCATCACCACCATCAGGGTGTCGGCGCCGTCGGGACCCGGAACGAAGAACGGCAAATGATGCGGTGCCGCCGGATGCATTTGTCCGTTCAAGACTTTCCTCCTCGCCTGAAGGGCGAGGGCCTTTCCATGGCCCTGTGGTATCGTTCCCTAATGCTGGCGCTTAATCAAGAGCCGTAGTTCCACGGACAGGTCAGCCGTCCGCGCTGGATCAGAGCGCAACGGCCGCGTGGATCGCACGGCAATGTCGTGCCAGCGCATCATGCGATGCCACGAATGCCTTCAGCGGCGTTGCGATGTCGTAGAAATAGATGTTGGCAATGAATCCATAGATGCCGGCGTCGATCGAGGTCGGCATGTCGCCATGCACATAGCCTTGCGCCGGGATCAGGCTCGCGAGGGCCGCGAGATCGGCGAGCCCGCGGGCAATCGCGGCGTCGGGCGCGAAGCGGCCGATGCCTTGGTAGTAATAGCGCTGGGCGTTGAACGCCTTGGCCTTCATCAACCCGTCGTCGGTGAGACCCGGGTGCTCGCGCTTGAGCGCATCGCGAAATTGGGGCCAGTAGCGCTCGTCCTGCCAGCGCGAATAGGACATCACCCAATAGAGATCGTCGAGCGTCCGCGTGACGAGCAGATTGGTCGTCCGCTGTGCCGGCGTCAGCGCCGCATCCAGCGTCACGCGATATTTTTCGGTGACATAGCCGAGGATGGTCTCGCTGTCGCCGACGGTGTCATCGCCGTCGACGATATAGGGCAATTGCTGACGCGGCGCCATCGAAGCATCGAAAATGTGTTCGTGCCGGAACGGCACGCCGGCGAGCTTCAGAAAGGCGAACACCTTCAGCCCGTAGCCATTGTTGTCGGCAACGCCGAACAACGGCGGATAGGAATAGAGCGTGAGCATGGCGGCTCCGTCACGTCCCGGCTGGCGACAGGCTACCTCAAGATCGATCGGCTGGAAATGTCGGGCAGGTCACCACCCGCAGGGACGCATGGCTGAGCGCGGCGATTGCCGCGAGCGTGATGCAACGCATGTGTTCTCCCCATTCGCGCCGCTGTGTGCCGCGACGTCGGGCGAGATAAATGATCATGCCTGCAGGGGATGTCGACCCCTTGAGTCTCCTGAGCTTACCCTCGCCCTCGAAGGTCAGAGCCCCGTCCAGGCCATCACGGCTTCGACCGATGCCCAGAGCGTCCATCCGAGCCCGGCCAGGGAAATCAGCGCAGCCGCCATCGCAATGGCCAGCAGCAGGCCGTCTTCCTGCAGATAGGCGATCGCGATCAGCACGACCACCATCCCCGGAATGACGTTGACCAGCGGCAGCGGCCAGCCGGCCGAAAAGGCCAGCAGAAAGACCACCAGCCCGACGAGGCGGTCGATCACATCGCGGCGCGCATCCCAGCGCGGCCGGCTGACCCGCTCGATCGCCTGCAGCATCGGGCGGACAAAGACGGTGAACCGCTTGAAGCGCTTGAAGTCGAACTGCCGCTTCGACACGAAACGCGGAAACGACGGCGCGCTGTGGCCGAGCATCATCTCGACTGCGGGAAACAGCAGCGCCAGCGTCGCAATTGTCGCGATGCCGGGAATGATCACCAAGAGCCCGAGCAGCAGCAGGAGCAGGCCGAACGACCGCTTGTCCAGATTGCTGAGGAGCCATTCGAGGTCGACGGGGCCGTCCGGTGCTTGAGCGACGAGTTCCTCAAGAAGCTGGGACGTGTGGGTGGGCGCCAATGGGGCTCCGGACGAAAGGGACATGGACGCCAAAGTGATCAGACTCGGCGTCGATTGCAACAGCCGCCGAAGCAGACTAGGAAGCATGGGTGACCCACGATTCCGACCAGGCATGGCATGACCATGCGCCGACAAGACCGATTCCGGCCGCGCGCCGCCGCTGGCCGTGGTTCCTGTTGATCGTCATCATCCTGGCCCTTGCGGGCGCAGGCGGCGTCTACGCCTGGCCGCAAATCGCACCGCTGGTCCCGTCGCTCGGCAACGCCGCGGCCGGCGACAAGGCAGCGACCGACAAGGAGGCGCTGCCGGATCTGCTTGCCGCCCAGCAGAAGCTCGAGGATGACATCGGTGCGCTCGGCAAGTCGGTGGCCGACCAGCAGGAGCAGCTGAAGACGATCACCGACCAACTGGCGGCCCTGGCGTCGAAGGTCGAGGCGCTGCAACGTCCCGCCCCGGCTCCCGTGCCACCGGCCGCGGCCGAACAACCGCATGCGCCGGTCGCGCAGGCCGCCCCGAAGTCGCGGAAGCCGTCGGTTCGGGCGCCAAAGCCGTCAGGTCCGATTTCGACCGGCGGCGCGCCGCTGAGCGCCGCCCCGAGCAACAACTGAGCCGCAGGTCCGCGTCAGGGCGACGGAATTGAACTACTCAGCTTGCTCAGTGTCATCACCCGCGCATGCGGGTGATCCAGTATTCCAGAGACGGCTGTGCTCGTGCCGATAGGCCTCGGCGTACTGGGTCGCCCGGTCGAGCCGGGCGACGACAACAGTGGATGAGGACAAAGCTTCACATCCTCTCAGCGGCAGCAGGTCAGCCGCGTGACGGCTCCATGCCCGCCCGCTTGATCGCGGCGAGCAAGCGATCGCTGTCCGATGACAAAAAATCGATCAAGCGCTTAGCCGCTTCCGGCGCCCTGGCGTCGCTGACGATGGCCGCCGTGAAGGTCTGGACCAGCTGGAGATCGACGGGCAGCAGGCCGACCAAGTCGATGCCGGTCTCCTGAACCAGTTCGCTGGTCGGCCCGATCGAGAGATTTGCCTTGCCCGCCCGCAGCGCTTCGGCCGCCTCGGTGCCGCGCGCCTCGAGGGTGAGCCGCACCGCGTCCGGCAAGTTCAGCTTCGGAAAGATCCTGTCGCGGACGAACTGTCCGCTGGTGCTGCTCGGCGCCACTATTTGGCCCGCGTCGATCAAGGCTTTTCGGAGAGCGACGTCACTGCTGATATCAGGTTTGCGATCGCCGGCGCGAACCGCGGCGGCCAGCGGCGCCGTCGCCAGCCCGGCGTCGGAGCCTGGACGAATCCGACCGTCTTCGACCAACGTGCGAAGTCCCTCGCGCGAAAGGATGACGACATCCGCCTCGGTGCCGTGCGCAAGCTGGTGCCGGATGGTTTTCGGACCGGTGCCCTCCGACGCGCCGGATCCGGTTTCCACCTTGATGCCGGTGCTTCGCTCGAATTCGGGCAGCACCTCCCGGTAGACTGCAGCAAAGCCGCCGGAGATGATGACCTTGATCGTCGTCAATGCAGCGGCTCCCCATTCCGTGCCACGACCGCTATTCGGCCGCGGTGCGGATATCGATCTTCTCGGCGCGGACGGCGCAGAACTTGAACTCCGGAATCTTGCCGAACGGATCGAGCGCGGGGTTGGTCAACAAATTCGCCGCCGCCTCTGCGTAGCAGAACGGCATGAAGACCATGTTCTCGGGCACGTCGCGGTCGGCGCGCACCTTGACCTCGACCGCGCCGCGGCGGGTCTCGAGCCGGATGAAGTCGCCGGGCGCGAGCCCCTTCTTGCGCATGTCCTTCGGCGTCATGAACGCGACCGCCTCGGGCTCGATCTGGTCGAGCACCTGGGCGCGGCGCGTCATCGAGCCGGTGTGCCAATGTTCGAGCACACGTCCGGTCGACAGCACCATCGGATACTCGTCGTCGGGCAACTCATCCGGCGGGATCACCTTGGCCGGCACGATCTTGCCGCGGCCGCTCGCGGTCGGGAAGCCGGTGGTGAAGATGATCTCGTTGCCGGGCTTGTCGGGATCGTCGACCGGATAGGTCACCGCGCCCTCGCGCACCAGGCGCTCCCAGGTGATGTTCTTCAGCGACGGCATCAGCTCGGCCATCTCGGTGAAGACCTCGCCCGGCCCGGCATAATTCCACGGCAAGCCCATCCGCTTGCCGATCTCCTGGATGATCCAGAGATCCTGCCGCGCATCGCCCGGCGGCTTGATCACCTCGCGTGCCAGCTGCACGCGGCGGTCGGTGTTGGTGAAGGAGCCGGATTTTTCGGCGAACGCCGAGGCCGGCAGGATGACGTCGGCGTGGAACGCGGTCTCGGTGACGAACAGGTCCTGCACCACGAGATGATCGAGCTTGGCCAGCGCCTCGCGCGCGTGCTGCAAATCCGGGTCGGACATCGCGGGATTCTCGCCCTCGACATACATGCCGTGGATTTCGCCGGCGTGGATCGCGTTCATGATCTCGACCACGGTGAGCCCGCGCACCGGATCCAGCTCCTGCCCCCATAGCCTCTCGAACGCGCCGCGCATGTCGTCGCGGCCGACCGGCTGATAGTCCGGCAGGAACATCGGGATCAGGCCGGCGTCGGAGGCTCCCTGCACGTTGTTCTGCCCGCGCAGCGGATGCAGCCCGGTGCCGGGACGGCCGACCTGGCCGGTGATCAGCGCGAGCGCGATCAAGCAGCGCGCATTGTCGGTGCCGTGGACATGCTGGCTGATGCCCATACCCCAGAAGATGATCGACGACTTGGCCCGCGCGTAAGCACGCGCCACCTCGCGCAGCGTATCCGCGGGAATGCCGCAGACCGCCGACATGCGTTCCGGCGTGAACTCCTGGATCTTGGCCTTGAGGTCGTCATAGCCCTCGGTATAGCCGGCGATGTACTGCTCGTCGGTCAACCCTTCGGTGATGATGGTGTGGATCATCGCGTTCAGCATCGCGACGTCGCTGCCCGGCTTGAAGGCGAGGTGCATGGTGGCATGGCGCGACAGCGCCTGCCGGCGCGGGTCCATCACGTAGAGCTTGGCGCCGCGCTTGGCGGCGTTCTTGATGTAGGTCGCGGCGACCGGATGGTTCACGGTCGGATTGGCGCCGATCACCCAGATCACCTCGGCATCGGCGGCGGCCGCGAACGGCGCCGACACCGCGCCGGAGCTCAGCCCCTCGAACAAGGCCGCGACCGACGAAGCGTGGCACAGCCGCGTGCAGTGATCGACATTGTTGGAGCCGAAGCCGGTGCGCACCAGCTTCTGGAACAGATAGGCTTCCTCGTTGGAGCCCTTGGCCGAGCCGAAGCCTGCGAGCGCCTTGGCGCCCTTCTCGTCGCGGATCTTGCGCAAGCCGGCTGCGGCAAGATCGAGCGCTTCTTCCCAGGTCGCTTCGCGGAAGTGAGTGTAGGGATTGGCCGGATCGACCTGATCGTTGGCGTCCTTCTTGACGCCGGGCAGCCGCACCAGCGGCTTGGTCAGGCGATTGGGGTGATGGATGTAGTCGAAACCGAAGCGGCCCTTGACGCAGAGCCGATTGTGATTGGCGGGACCATCGCGGCCTTCCGCGTAGATCACCTTCTCGTCCTTGACCTCATAGGTGACCTGGCAGCCGACGCCGCAATACGGGCAGAGTGAATCCACTTTCCGGTCGGGATAAGTTACGCGGGTCTGCTTGTCGTCGAGCATCACGGCCGGCATCAGCGCGCCGGTCGGGCAGGCCTGCACGCACTCGCCGCAGGCGACGCAGGTCGATTCGCCCATCGGATCGTCGAAGTCGAACACGATTTTCGCGTCGTGATTACGATAAGCCATGCCGATGACGTCGTTGACCTGCACCTCGCGGCACGCCCGCACGCAGAGGCCGCACTGGATGCAGGCGTCGAGATTGACGCGCATCGCCGGATGGCTGGTGTCGGCGTGCCAACGCTCGGTCGCCGGGAAGCGGCTCTCGGTGACGCCGGTCTTCTCGGCCCAGTGCCAGAATTTCGAATCCGGATCGTGCGAGGTCTCGCGCGCCGGCTGGTCGGCGACGAGCAGCTCCATCACCATCTTCTGCGCCGCGACCGCGCGCTGGCTCGCCGACTTCACCTTCATGCCGACGGAAGGCGTCCGTTTGCACGACGCCGCCAGCACGCGCTCGCCTTCGATCTCGACCATGCAGGCGCGGCAATTGCCGTCGGGCCGATAGTCCGGCGCCGGCGAATAGCAGAGATGCGGGATCTCGGTGCCCTGACGTTTCGCGACCTGCCAGATGGTTTCGCCGGCCCGCGCCTCGACCTGATGGCCGTCGAGCTCGAACTGGATCATCTGCGGCGCGCCACTCGTTCCGCCGACCTTGCCGATCGGCTCGCTGTGCGTGACGGTGACGCGACCATCTGGGGCATTGCTTCCTCCGGCCGCGCCCTTGGCGTCGTGACCGTAACCCTGCGGCGGAGAGTTCTTGTCCTTGCTCATTCAAATCCTCGTCGAAATTCGCCCTGCCTGGTCCGCCTATTCGGCGGCTTGCTGCGGACGAAAGCCGTCCGGAAAATACTTGATCACCGAGGTCAGCGGATTGGACGCTGCCTGACCGAGGCCGCAGATCGATGCGTCGCGCATCGCCTGGCTCAATTGGTCGAGCAGCTCCTTGTTCCAGACCGGCTGCTGCATCAACAGCGCCGCCTTCTCGGTGCCCGCGCGGCAGGGCGTGCATTGCCCGCAGCTCTCGTCCTCGAAGAACTTCATCAGGTTCAGCGCGGCCTCCCTGACGTCATCGGCCTGCGACAGCACGACCACCGCGGCGGAGCCGATGAAGCAGCCGTATTTCTCCAACGTGCCGAAATCGAGCGGGATGTCGTCCATCGACGCCGGCAGGATGCCGCCCGACGCGCCGCCCGGCAGATAGGCTTGCAGGGTGTGGCCATCGACCATGCCGCCGCAGAACTCGTCGATCAGTTGGCGCAGCGTGATGCCGGCCGGCGCGAGCTTGACGCCGGGATTCCTGACGCGTCCCGATACCGAGAAGCTGCGCAGGCCGTGGCGCTCGTTGCGGCCGTGGCTCTTCCACCAGTCGGCGCCCTTCTCGACGATGTCGCGCACCCACCACAAGGTCTCGATGTTGTTGATCAGCGTCGGCAGGCCGAACAGCCCGACCTGGAACGGATAGGGCGGCTTGTGCCGCGGCAGGCCGCGCTTGCCCTCGATCGATTCCAGCAGCGAGGATTCCTCGCCGCAGATATAGGCGCCGGCGCCGCGCCGCAGATGCAGCACAGGGCCACCGGGCGGCAGCTTTGCGATCTCGCGCGCGAGGATCTCGCGGCAGGCCGGGTATTCGTCGCGGATGTAGATGTAGACTTCGGTCGCCTCGACGATTTGGGCGCCGATCAGCATGCCCTCGAGGAAGCGATGCGGATCGGTCTCGAGATAATAGCGGTCCTTGAACGTGCCGGGCTCGCCCTCGTCGCCGTTGACGGCCATCAGCCGCGGACCGGGCTCGCCGAGCACGGCGCGCCATTTGCGGCCGGTCGGAAAACCGGCGCCGCCGAGGCCGCGCAGCGAGGCATCGTCGAGCGCCTTCAGCAGGTCTTCGCGCGGCAGTTCGCCCGAGCGCAGGCGCGTCAGCAGCTGGTAGCCGCCACCGGCGACATAGGCATCGTAGTCGATGTATGACGGAAGGTGCACATGGGTGTCGCCGCTCTTCGCCGCGGCCAGCACGGTGCTGACGGTGGCATGGTCGACGAAGTTGTGGCCGACCTCGGCCGCGGGCGCGGTGTCGCAGCGGCCGACGCACGGCGCGCGCACCACGCGGATGCCGTGACCGGCGCGGGACTGAAGATCCTTCAAGAGCTGTTCGCCGCCGAGCATCGCGCAGGTCAGCGAATCGCAAACCCGCACGGTGAGCGGCGCGATATCCGGCTCGCCTTCCTTCACGATGTCGAAATGCGCGTAGAAGGTCGCGGTCTCGAACACCTCGGCGAAGGACAACTTCATCTCGTCGGCGAGCGCAGCCAGATGCGCCGCCGAGATCTGATGGTATTTGTCCTGGATCAGATGCAGGTACTCGATCAGCATATCGCGCTGTCGCGGCCGGTCCGCGAGCAGCGCCTCGATCTCATGCGCAGCCACCGGGTCGACCTGGCGTCCCTTGGGCGTGGCTTTCGCCCGCTTCCTGCCCTGTCCGGGATGCTCGAACGCGCGGACCTTGTGAACGTCGCCTTGGCTCATGAATCCTCGCCTTGAAACCGCGTCTTGAAACCGCGTCTTGGAACACCGCTTTGATAGCGCCGGTTCAACTCAACTCTATTCGCTGGCATGCCACAGGCAAGCAGATTTAGAACGCCTCTAGCAGCGTCGGGTTGCCGCGCAGGCCATTGTTTATGTTTACCTATCGGGCGATCTGAATTTCAAATCGCGCGATCCGCTCACAGCAGATCGGCGTAGCCGAGAAAGCCGACGGCATCGCCCGGCTCGACCCGCACGACGGCCTCGCCGAGCTCGATCAGCCCGTCCGTCTCGACCAGCGACGACAGCAGCCCTGCCCCTTCGCGGGGAAACTTGGTCGCCTCCAGCGCACCGTCCGCCGCCCGGCGCAGCGAGGCGCGGACATATTCACGCCGCCCGCTCTTCTTCTTGTAGCTGAAAGCCGCCCGCACCGGCATCGGCTGCAAGGGCGTCGGCACCGCGCCCGACAGCGCCAGCACGGTCGGCCGCACGACGTGCACAAAAGTGACGAAGCTCGCCACGGGATTGCCGGGCAATCCGATCAGCGGCGTGCCGTCGATGATGCCCATCGCCACCGGCCGCCCCGGCTTGATCGCCATCCGCCACAGCACCAGCGAACCGGCCTGCTCGATGCCGGCCTTGACGTGGTCCTCTTCCCCGGTCGAGACCCCGCCGGTGGTCAGGATCAGGTCGTAGCGCCGCGCGACCTGCTTCAGCGCATCGGCAAGTTCGGCCCGCTCGTCGCGCAGGATGCCGAGATCGCCGACCTCGCAACCGAGCCGCCGCAACATCGCCATCAGCATGAAGCGGTTGGAATCGAACAGCTGCGCCTCAGTGCGCACGCTCCCGGGCGCCGCCAGCTCGTCGCCGGTGGAGAATACCCCGACGCGCAGCCGCCGCACCACATCGAGCGTGGTCAGCCCGAACGCCGCCGCAACGGCGATGTCCTGCGGGCGCAGGCGCCGGCCCGACGCCAGCGCGACGTGGCCGCGCGCAATATCCTCCCCGGCCGGACGCACATTGGCGCCGGCCTTCAGGCCGGACGGCAAAATCACGCTGCCCACATCGTCGATCCGCACGTCTTCCTGCATGAACACGGTGTCGGTGCCGTCGGGCATCGGCGCCCCGGTGAAGATCCGCACCGCCTGGCCGCGCCGTGCGGGCGCTGCCGGCGCACCCGCCTGCACCCGCCCGGCGACCGGAAACGCGCGCTCGCCGCTCGCCGGCACGTCGGCGCCGGATACCGCGTAACCGTCGACAGCGGAATTCATGAACGGCGGCAGCGGCAGCGGCGCGGCGACGTCGCCGGCCAGGATACGCCCGTCGGCGTCAACCAGTGCAACGGTCTCCGTCTCCCCGACCGGCTTGACGCGCGCGGCGATGATCGCGACGGCTTCGTCGACCGACATCATCGGTCCGCCGAACGCGAAGCAGTCGTCCGAAAGCTGCGCCATGATCTTTCTCAGTTTTCGCCATCGACAAGATTCGTTCGACCCGGATCGCGAACTGCGGCGTTATCCTTCAAGCCGGACCAACCATGACGGTTCCGGCAAGCCGGCGGAGAGTGGCCAGTCGGTCTCCGACCGTGCTTATATCCCCAGCTTCGCCACCATGTGAACCCATCGGGACTGCGACCTGTGACCGCGAAAACCACCGCTCCCATCATTGTTCCTGACCCGGACGATCCGCGCCTGACCGAGCGCGTGGTCGGCGTCGATCAGACCGGCGCGCGGACCGAGATCAAGGTGCCGGTGGAGCGGCCGCTGACGCTGTACCTCAACGCGCAGGAGATCGTCACGATGATGACGATCAACGATTATCCCGAATACCTGGCGCTCGGCTACCTGTTGAACCAGAACATGCTGAAGTACGACGACGTCGTCACCGAGGTCGAATATGACGACGATCTCGAGGTCGTCGTGGTACGCACCGCGCACCACACCAATTTCGAGGCCAAGCTGAAGAAGCGCACGCAGACCTCGGGCTGCGCCCAGGGCACGGCGTTCGGCGACCTGCTCGAAGCCGTCGAGAAGGTCGCGCTGCCGAAGGCCGAGCTGCGCACCTCCTGGCTCTACCGGATGACGCACACCATCAACACGATGCCGTCGCTCTATCTGGAAGCCGGCGCTATCCACGGCTGCGTGCTGTGCAAGGAGGCCACGCCCATCTGCTACACCGAGGATGTCGGCCGCCACAATGCCGTCGACAAGATCGCGGGCTGGATCTATCGCCACAATGTCGATCCGGCCGACAAGATCCTCTACACCACAGGCCGCCTCACCTCGGAGATGGTGATCAAGACGGTGCGGATGGGCATCCCGATCCTGGTGTCCCGCTCCGGCTTCACCGCATGGGGCGTCGATCTGGCGCGGCAGGTCGGGCTGACGCTGGTCGGGCGCGCCCGCGGCAAACGCTTCATCGCGCTGTCGGGTGAGGAGCGGATCGTCTACGACCAGAACCTCGACTATGTCGAAGAGGAATCGATGCGGCACAAGCGCAAGGGCGAGACCGACAATGACTGAGATCCCCGGCGTTTTGCTCGCCGGCGGGCTCGCGCGGCGGATGGGCGGCGGCGACAAGCCGATGCGCATGATCGCCGGCCGCACCATCCTGCAACGGGTGATCGACCGGCTCGCGCCGCAATGCCGCGGGCTGATCATCAACGCCAATGGCGATCCCGCGCGGTTCGCCGCGTTCGGCCTGCCGGTGGTCGCCGACGATGTCGCCGACTATCCGGGTCCCCTCGCCGGCATCCTGGCCGCGCTCGACTGGACCGCCGCCAACCGGCCGGATGCGAAGTGGGTGCTGAGCGCGGCGGGCGACTGTCCGTTCCTGCCGCGCGATCTCGTTACACGCCTGGAGCAGGCGCGCGCGGCCGAGAATGCCGAGCTCGCGGTCGCATCATCCGGCGGGCAGACCCATCCCGTGATCGGTCTCTGGAGCGTGCGCTTGCGGGGTGAATTGCGCCACGCGCTCGTCGAGGAGGACGTGCGCAAGATCGATCGCTGGACCGCGCGCTATCCGCTCGCAACGGTCGCATGGCCGACCGAGCCGCTGGACCCGTTCTTCAATGCCAACACCGTGGAAGACATCGCGGAAGCCGACCGTCTCGCTGCGCTTGATGGCGGCTGAGGCGCCTGTGCGCATTTGAACGCATCGGCCCGACCGGCAACTGCCGATCGCGCGCTGCTGTTGGGATTAATCCAGCGAGGCCCTGCCGCAAGAGCCGGCACAGGCTCCGCCGGTTGCTGGCGATCAATGCCCCGCGGCGATCCTGGTCGGGCCGCAGATGTCGTCCGCGTCGTGGTCGTTGTCGTGGCCGTGATCGCCATCGCAATTGACCGGCGCGAACGAGACGCCGCGGTAGACCATTCCAAATGCGGGCGCCGCGACGACATCGAAGGCTTCATATGCGGGAAGCTGCGTTGCCGCGACCTTGTCGGTGATCGCGACCACCGAATTCGGATCGGCGCCCGGCTCAACCGAACTGCTCACTGTCGACGTCACCGCGAAGATCGTCGCGGTGCCGTCGCGATTGAGGCGGCCGGTGATGTTGCGCAGGCCGCCGGTCGCCGGATCGGTCGGATAGCCGTTCACGTGATAGGTCGCACCGAGGTTCAGACCCTTCTGCAGCGTGTAGGCAAGGCTCCAGCTGCCATTGGCATAAACCCATTTCTGCAGGCCCGCGGTCGTCGACGTGGCCGCGTCCGCCAGAACGCCGTCGCCTTCCTGGGCGACATAAAGCGTCGTCGCATTGGCGAACCAGATGCCGAACGGATAGAAACCATTCGCACCCGAATTCGCCGAGGGATTGTTCGGGAAGCCCGGAAGAATGCTGAACGTCGTCGAGGCAGCGGTATCGCGGGTCGGCAGCACGCCGGCCTGACCAACCTGATAGACCGTGTTGATGCCGTTGCTGCCGCTGCCCTTGGTCACGTAGAGCGTGTTGCCGGAGATCGCGATGCCGCGGAAATTGTTGTCCTTGCCGGATTTGTCGACCGCAAAGCCGAGCTGGGCAACCGAGAAGCCGAACTGGAAGCCGTTCTTGCTGCCGGGCGTTCCCTGCTGCACGCCAACCACGGCATCGGACCCATCGACACCGGGCGTTGCGAGCTGCACGCCGGTGTCGTTGACGACGAGCACCGGCTGGATGCCGCTGCCATTGCCGGCATTGCCGACCGTGAAGTACTGGTCGGCCTGGGTACCATTGACCTTGTTGGCGCGGATCGCACCGCGGCCGTTGTCGCCGCTGTAGACGTTGACCTTGGTCCGGTGCAGCGCGCCGTCGAAACCGAGTTCCGCCACCACGCGCGCATGCATGCCGGTGTCCGGATTGGTAGGATCGACATGGTTCGGCGAATTGGAGTTGGAGATGTCGAGCTGGTTCACCGCGGCGTCATAGCCTATGAAGGTCACGGCCTTGCCGTCGGGCGACAAATGCAGCGACAATTCCGACTTCGAGCTGAAACTGGTCACCGCCACATCCGCCGGAACGGTCAGCGCGCCGATTTCGCGAAGCCTGTGGCCTTCCAGATGGAATTTCTTGATCACCACCGGCGCGGTCACGCCGAAGTTCGAATCAACCGCCACGTTGTTGAAGACGCCCGGATAGCTGCCGTCGGCCACCGCCTTCGCGCCGGTCGGCAGCGTCTGGCCCACGACGACGGTCGACGCCTTGCCGGCATAGACCGCGGTGCTGACCAGCAATTCATGCGGATTGCCGACGCTCTGCGCGAGCGCCGGATGCACCGCAAACAGCAGCACCGGAGGGAGCGCCGTCCCGGCGATCAGGCGCCGGACAAGGACGCGGCAGCTGGTTTGCGCTGTGGCGATCGATTTGAACATGAGCCCCCCATTGTTGAAAATTGCAATGGGTTCGTCATACGGGGCCGATCGCAACATCCTTGTGACAGATCGCCGCACACGTGTTCACGTTATGGAAATCTTGCCACGCGCCGGCCTTGCCGGAGAGACGGGCCTTTCAGGAGAGCGAGTGCTGGCTGGCTCGCCCGCCAACCCGCTCGCCCCGATCCGTCTCGATCGTGCGCAGATAGTCCAGCATCAGGCGGCTGGTTGCGGACAGATGCGCGGCATCGCGGACCACGATCTTCAGCTCGCGCCGACCCCAGTCATCGCGCAGCGGGATCGCGCGAAGGCCCATGCCGGTGCCGATGACCTGGAAAGCGCGATCGGGGATCAGGCCGAGCCCCATATTGGCCTGCACCATGCGGCAGACCGCGTCGAAGCCGGGCACATTGATCCGCAACCGCATGGTCTTGCCGGCTTGGGTCGCCGCATATTGCGAGCGCAGATAGATCGAGCTTGCGGTGTGCAGGCCGATCTGGTCGAAATCGAGCGTCTCGGTGAACGAGAGACCGGGGCGGCCGGCCAGCGGGTGGTCGGCGCGCATCACGACAACCAGATTGTCGTAGCGGTAGTGGAAGGCGTCGAGCGCGCGGCTGTCGGCCTCGGCCGAGCAGATGCCGAGCTCGGCCGCGCCCTCCTCGATGCCGCGCACCACCTGCCCGCTTGGCCGCTCCTGCAGATCGACGCGCAGCAATTCATGCGCCGCGAAGAAGGCCGAGAGATCCTCCGGCAAATACTGCACGATCGCCGAAAGATTGGCGAGCATGCGGACATGGCCGCGCACGCCTTGCGAATATTCCGACAGCTCGACCGCGATCTTCTCGACATTGAGCAGCGTGACCCGGGCGTGATGCAGCAGCGCCTCGCCGGCCGGCGTCAGCGCCATGCCCTTGGCGAGCCGCTTGAACAGCGTGACGCCGAATGCCAGCTCGAAATCGTTCATCCGCTTCGACACGGCAGAGGCCGCGATCCCCTCGCGCAGCGCCGCGCGGGTCAGGTTCTGCTCGTCGCAGACCGCGACGAACAGGCGAAGCGTGGTGAGATCGACCCGGCGGGTCAGCGCGGTCTCGGCCGGCGTGGCAGCGCGTGGAAGGTCGACGGCGACGGAGGAGATCGGCATGGGCGGCGTCCCCGGAAATAGGCGCAGGTTAGCGCCGGGGATGCCGCGGAAGATTCCAAAGCAGTGCGGGATAGGAGGGAATGTTGGGATAGGATTCCAACGATCCACCAGAAAGACAATTTTGATTCCAGGATACGGGGCGTAGGGGTCGAGCGAGGCACGATTGGCCAGGTGAAACGATACTCCCGCAACGTTCAGCGTTAACACGTGGTGTCGGAAGAGATTTAGCTGGCTGGCACAAACTGCCGATATCAAGGTTTTTTATGAAGACGCAAAACTGTTCTCGTCCGGAGAACACCGGTGACAGTTTGTGCCATCACTCTTGGTTTCGGCGCCCCAAATTGGGACCATCGAAATCAGCAATGTAAAGCGGGTTGGCGACGCGTAACCTGCCTGCGATCCGCGCGAGAGGCGGCGGGTTACGGCTGCCCCTAACCCGCCCTACGGATGCGCTCCTTAGTCCGTCACCCTGAGGAGGCCGCGTAGCGGCCGTCTCGAAGGGCGACGGCCCGGCTCGGTGCGCGAGGCGATCGTGACGCGCTGAAGCACGGGGCCGTGCATCCTCGAGACGCCGCTCCGCGGCTCCTCCAGCGACAAAGGCGAAGCCTTTGCGCGGGGATGACGGGTTGAATGAAGGTGCCCAAAACAAAAACGCGGCGCCGGGGCGCCGCGTTTCCGAATGCGTGGTCGAGCGAACGGTCAGCCCGCGGCCTTGGCCGGGAGGTCGTCGCGCTGGCGCTTCATCACGATCTTGTTCAGGGCGCCGAGATAGGCCTTGGCGGACGCGACCAGGGTGTCCGGATCGGCGGCGCGCGCGGTCATCGAGCGGCCCTCATGGGCGAGACGCACCGAGACCTCGGCCTGCGCGTCGGTGCCTTCGGTCACCGCATGGACCTGATACAGCTCGAGCTTGGCCTCGTGCGGCACCAGGCGCTTGATGCAGTTGAACACGGCGTCGACCGGGCCGTTGCCCTCGGCTTCCTCGATCCTGATCTGGCCGTCGACGTCGAGCTTCATGGTCGCGCGCTGCGGGCCATGGGTGCCGGCGATCACGGTCAACGAGGCCAGCTTGATGCGGTCGTGCGCGGCCGCCATCTCCTGGTCGACCAGCGCCTCGATGTCCTCGTCGTAGATGTCCTTCTTGCGGTCGGCCAGCGCCTTCATCCGCGTAAAGGCATCTTCCAGCTGGTTGGCGCCGAGCTTGTAACCCAACTCTTCCAGCTTGTGGATGAAGGCGTGGCGGCCGGAATGCTTGCCAAGCACCAGCGATGACTGCTTCAACCCGACCATCTCCGGCCGCATGATCTCGTAGGTCGAGGCGTCCTTCAGCACGCCGTCCTGATGAATGCCGCTCTCATGGGCGAAGGCGTTGCGGCCGACGATCGCCTTGTTGTACTGCACCGGGAACGAGGTGGCGGCCGACACCACCTTTGAGGCGCGGGTCAGCTGCGTGGTGTCGATCTTGTTCCAGTAGGGAAACTTGTCGTTGCGCACGTTGATCGCCATCACGATCTCTTCCAGCGCGGCGTTGCCGGCGCGCTCGCCGATACCGTTGACGGTGCACTCGACCTGCCGCGCGCCGCCGACGATGCCGGCCAGCGAGTTGGCCACCGCCATGCCGAGGTCGTTGTGGCAATGCACCGAGAAGATCGCCTTGTCGGAGTTCGGCACCCGCTCGATCAGCGTCCGCATGAAGTGGGTGTATTCCTCCGGCACGGTGTAGCCGACGGTGTCGGGGATGTTCACGGTGGTGGCGCCGGCCTTGATCACGGCTTCGACGATCCGGCACAGATAGTCCATCTCGCTGCGGGTGCCGTCCTCGGCCGACCATTCGACGTCGTCGATCTGGTTGCGGGCGCGGGCGACCATCGCGACCGAGGTCTCGATGACTTCCTCCGGGGTCTTGTTCAGCTTCACCCGCATGTGCAGCGGCGAGGTCGCGATCACGGTGTGGACGCGGCCGCGGCGGGCGAACTTCACCGCCTCGGCGCAGCGATCGATGTCGGCCGGATGGGCGCGGGACAGGCCGGCGATCACCGAGTTCTTGGAGCGGCGGGCGATCTCGCTGACCGCCTGGAAGTCGCCTTCCGAGGTGATCGGGAAGCCGGCCTCGATGACGTCGACGCCCATATCATCCAGCAGTTCGGCGACCTCGAGCTTCTCCTCGAAGGTCATGGTGGCGCCGGGGCACTGCTCGCCGTCGCGCAAGGTGGTATCGAAAATGATGACGCGGTCCTTCTCGGACTTATTCGCGGTGGCCATGTCAGAAATTCCTTTAAGCTTTGCGCCCGTCATTTGCTGCTTTGAGCGATTGGTTGGGCGATTATCAGGGTCCGGTGATCTCGTACAAACCCCTGAGTGCCCAGGCGCAGACGCCCAGCCGGCCCTCAGGGGCAGGTAAGAAGCAGGCCGCCAATAAGCAGGGTGGGCATTCCGGCCGGGATCGCGGCGGTAGCCAAGGCCACCTCCCCCGAAATCCCATCAATTTGGCCGCGAATCGACATTGCCAGACCCTGTTGAGCGCCAAAATCCTCGGGCAAAACCATTGACGGTCGGTTGCCGGGACGCGCTTGAGCGCCGTCGTTCTAGACGATTATGGCAAGCCGCCGCAATGGGTAAAGAGGGTCAGGAGAATTGACCTATTGCGGCGCAACCCGCCGATAGCCTCCCCTTTCTCCCGTTCCTCTCGTTCGGTTAGCGTATGGTACCCTGGATTGAAGGATCCTGAGATGCTTGTCAGACGCGTCCTGCCCCATCCAGCGCTACGCGGCGTCATCAGGTCCTTCGGCGAGCGGCGCGGCTCGCTTGGCTCGAGGATCCTGACCTGGCCGCTCGCCGCACGGCCGCACCAGATCATCGACATCCAAATGAAGGAGCCGCTCCGTCTTCGGATCGACGGCGGGTCCTTGCAGACGTCTCCGGAAACGGTGGTGGTTGGGCCACAGGGTTCGCGCCGCACCCAGATACATGTCTCCGGCGACATTCATCTCTTCAACATCCTGCTGCAGCCTTCGGCCCTCCACCGGCTGACCGGCATCGACATGACGCTCTTGGTGAACGAGGGCATCGCTGCGCACGACGTCCTCGGCAGCGATGCCACGAAACTGGACGATGCGGTGCGCCTGGCACCGGACTTTTCGGCGCGCGTCGCCGTGGCCGAGCGTTGGTTCGGCGAGATGCTGGAGCGCAGCGACCCCGAAGACGCGATCGATCGCGCGTCGAAGCTGTTGCTGGGCACGGGCGGAGCGATGCGGATCGATGCCGTCGTGCGGCAGTCCGAACTCAGTGCACGACAGTTCCAGCGCCGCTTCACGACGCAAATCGGTCTGCCGCCTAAGCTCTATGCGCGCACGATTCGTTTCGACAACGCGCTCATGGCGCATCAAAGAGAACGAAATCGGCCCTGGACGCAAATCATCCACGAAGCCGGATATTTCGACCAGGCGCATTTCATCCGCGAATGTCATGCGCTGGTCGACGCCGCGCCTGGCGAGTTCATCGACGACTGGGACAACATTTTCCCGCTCGATGTCCGAAACGTACAATCGTGACGGTATGCTCCATGTCCAGATCGCGTCGCGGACATGGAAAGGCTCCGATCGATGCAGACAACGCGACGACGCTTCCTCAAACTCGCGGCCGCAACAATCGCGGCAACGGACCTCCGCCCGGCGGCGGCTGAAAGCACCCCAAACGTTGCGAACAGCACAGACGGCCTCTTCTATCGCGGCGTTGCGGAATTGCGCGTCATGCTTGACGCGCGGCAGGTCTCTGCGGCGGAGTTGACGGCCTTGGCGATTGCCCGGATCGAGACGCATGACGGTCGGATCAACGCCGTGGTGGTGCGCGATTTCGAGCGGGCGCGAGCCGCCGCGGCGGTAGCGGATGCCGCGCTGGCGCGCGGCGAGCGGCGGCCGCTGCTCGGCATTCCCTTCACAGTGAAGGAATCCTTCAATGTGGCAGGCTTACCGACCAGTTGGGGCCTACCTCAGGGCCGCGACTGGAAACCCGCCGAGGACGCCGTTGCCGTCAGACGCCTCAAATCGGCCGGAGCCGTTCTGCTCGGCAAGACCAACCTCGCGACTGCGATCGCGGACTGGCAAAGCTTCAATCAGATCTACGGCACCACCAACAACCCCCACGAGCCCGAGCTGACTCCGGGCGGCTCCTCCGGAGGATCGGCTGCCGCTTTGGCCGCGGGCTTCGTGCCGCTCGAACTTGGCTCGGACATCTCCGGTTCGATCCGCGTGCCCGCCCATCTCTGCGGCGTGTTCGGACACAAGCCGACGTCCGGGCTCGTCCCGCAGCGCGGACATACGCCGCCCGGGGCTCAGGCAATCGTCGCCGATCTCACGCACGGGCTCGGTGTCTGCGGTCCGCTGGCGCGCAACGCTGCCGACCTCGCCACGGCACTGGATATTCTGGCCGGTCCCGACGAGGCGGAGGCCGTGGCGTATCGCCTGGCGCTGCCGCCACCCCGGCATGAGGCGCTGCGGGACTTCCGCGTGCTGCTGATTGACGATCATCCGCTGCTGCCGGTCGCCGGCGAAATTCGTCAGGCGCTCGATCAACTCGGCCGCCGGCTCGGCAAGGCGGGAACAGCCGTGGCACGCGCAAGCCCGCTGTTACCCGATTTGGCGGAGTCCGCCCGCCTGCACACCCGCCTCGTTCGCAATTTCACCGCGTTCGGCCGGCCACCGGAATTCTTCGTCAAGGCCCGCATCGAAGCCGCGGCGTTGAAGCCGGAGGACGACAGCCTGAAAGCCTGGCGTCTGCGGGCGCCGCTGCTGACGCACCACGAATGGCTGACGAACGAGATCGCGCGGGCTCGCCTGCGCCAGCAATGGGCCGCGCTGTTCCGGCAGTTTGACGTCGTGCTCTGCCCGCCATTTTCCGTCGCCGCCTTCCCGCATGACCACACGCCCGATCAGGAGGACCGCGTGATCGCGATCGACGGGAACACCCATCCCTATCTGTCGCTGATCGTATGGGCGACGCTTGCCACCCCGCCGGGACTACCGGCAACAGCGATGCCGATCGCGCGCACCGCAAGCAGATTGCCGATCGGCGTGCAGATCATCGGCCCCTATCTGGAAGACCGGACGACGCTGACCTTCGCGCGACTGCTGGAGCGCGAATTTGGCGGCTTCGTTCCGCCAAGGGACTTCAGCTAGTCCCTCACCACCGGCCGCGTGACGACGCGCGCAGGCTGGACGGTGAGCGGCCGGAGAGGCGGCAAAGGCGGCGTTGAAACGGCGGACGCTGCCGAAGCTGGCGGAGGGCGATCTCGGTCATCGCATCGTCGGTGGGGGCCCCACGGGTGGTCTCCCGACGGACATCTCTGCGACGCCCGATCGAGATTGCGAAATCGACATTCCCACGATCATCTCGCCTGGGGCTCACCCCTCTCCTCAGCCTCCCCCGCAGGGCGACGGAGCCGCCGAGGGTGCTCTCCTCACGCAACCCCCGTCACGCCTCGCATCGACAATCGACGGCGGGACAAAGCCGCGTGCCACGCGCGTAGCTAAACCTATCCTACACCATACCTCACGGAGGACATCGGCCTGCGACAACCATGGCGGGTACGCTGCCCGGCAAATCAATTTTTGCTCAACACGTTGAATCTAGTCTGCCGTCGCTTCCGCGATGATGGTTAAGGAGATGTTGGGATCATGCCCGCGACGAAAATGGCCGAAGGGCTCAATCAGCGACAAGTCGGCTTCAATCTCTTCCTCGTCGGATTCCTGATCCTGTTCCTCGAACTGGCCTGCATCCGCTGGTTCTCGGCCAAGGTCGTCTTCCTGCAATTCTTCACCAATATCGTGCTGCTGGCGGCGTTCCTCGGCATGTCCTGCGGCTGCCTTGCTGCGCGGCGCACCACCAACTGGCTCGCGCTGTTTCCGGGGTTGGCATTCGTGACCTTCGCCACCGTGGTTTCGATCATGGTGCTGTATTCCTACTGGGGCGAGCTCGCGGTCGATGTCGGCCACCAGGCCTCGCCGCAGGAGGTGTTCTTCGGCACCGAGGTTCGCAACCCCGATCTCGCCAAGTTCGTCGTGCCGATCGAGGCGATCGCCGGCCTGTTCTTCGTGCTGATCGCGCTGATGTTCGTCGGCCCCGGCCAGGTGCTGGGCCGCGCCTTCGACGCATACCCCAACCGCGTTGCCGGCTACTCGCTGAATATCGGCGGCAGCCTTGCGGGCATCGTCGGGTTCTCGCTGCTGTCGTTTGCGCAGGCGCCGCCGGTAGTCTGGTTCGGCATCAGCTGCGCCGGCATCGTCTATCTGCTCTACCAGGACAAGGCGCTGTCGATGCTGCGCCTGGTGATCCTCGTCGTCGTGGTGGGCTTCACCGGCTTCTACGCCGATCAGTCCGAGAACCATGAACTGCGTTGGTCGCCCTATTACGCGGTGGACCTGAACAAATCGAACGGCAACATCACCGTCAACAACATCGGCCATCAGGAGATGATTCCGTTCAGCGAACGTGGCTCGTCCTATTCGCTGATTCACCTGCTGCAGAAGCACAGCGGCGGCGCGCCGTTCAAGGACGTCATGGTGATCGGCGCCGGCTCCGGCAACGACCTCGCGCACGCCTTGCGCTTCGGTGTCGACCGCATCGATGCGGTCGAGATCGATCCCGTGATCCAGAACATCGGCATCCACAACCATCCCGACAAGCCCTACCAGGACCCGCGGGTCGTGCCGCATCTCGACGACGGCCGGCATTTCCTGCGCACCACCGACCGCAAATACGACCTGGTGATCTATGCGCTGGTCGACTCGCTGATCCTGCACAGCGGCTACGCCAACATCCGCCTGGAAAGCTATCTGTTCACCGAGCAGGCGTTCCAGGATGTCCGCCGCGTGCTGAAGCAGGACGGCATCTTCGTGATGTACAATTACTATCGCCAGGGCTGGATTGTGCAGCGCGTCGCTGCGATGGCCAAGCAGGTGTTCGGTTGCGATCCGCTGGTGCTGCCGCTGCCCTACAAGGAAGCCCTGACCTCGTCGGAGGCAGTCGGCTTCACGACCATCATCGCGGGCTGCAATCCGCGCATCTCCACCGCGTTCCGCGACCGCGGCCAGTTCTGGCTGAACAGCGTGCCGCCGGAGAACCTGGCAATCGACGGCTTCGACGCCCCGCAGGACAAGGCAAAGGACAAGGCCGCCGCCAAGCATGGCGACTGGGTGCCGCTGGCGCCGACAAAATTGGTCGTCGACAATGCGGGCGCCAAACAATCGACCAGCGACGACTGGCCGTTCCTCTATGTCAGCGGACGGCTGATCCCCGACCTGACCGTTCGCTCGATGATCCTGCTCGGCGTGCTCGGGCTGGGCCTCGTCTATCTGTTCAAGCCGAAAGGCGCCTGGCGGCCCAACAGCCGGATGTTCTTCCTCGGCGCAGCTTTCATGCTGCTGGAAACCAAGGCAGTGGTGCAGATGGCGCTGCTGTTCGGCAGCACCTGGCTGGTCAACTCGGCGGTGTTTTTCACCGCGCTGGTGCTGATCCTCGCTGCCAATCTCTATGTGATCAAGGTGCCGTCGACCCGGCTGGTGCTGCACTATGCCGGGCTGTTGCTGCTGCTGGCGGTCTCGGTGCTGGTGCCGCTCGACACTTTCCTCAGCGGCGGCATCGTCTGGCGCTACGTGATCCCGTGCGCGCTGGCGCTCGGCCCGATGTTCTTCGCCGGCGTGATCTTCGCCCGCACCTTCCGCGACGAGGCCAATCCCGATCAGGCGTTCGGATCCAACATCGCGGGATCCGTGATCGGCGGCCTCGCCGAATCGTGCTCGACTTTGCTCGGCTTCCGCTACCTCCTGCTCGTCGCGATCGGCTTCTATCTGCTGTCGGCCTGGATGCCGTCACGCAAGGGTTAGCGGCCGCGCCGGGCGAACGGCAGACTGCGCAGGCGCGTAAGGGGCGCACCGACGGCAGGGTTCCCTCCCCCCTTGCGGGTAGGGGAATCGCATATGGCGCTAGCGGGGTGTTGCCAAGCGATTGGAACTGGATTCTTTGGGTGTCTCTCGATTCCCGAGGGAGCCCTGAATGCGCAAGCTCAAGCGCCTGTTTCGACCGCTCAAGGACCCGCGCGCTAGCAACACCCGACATGATCTGGTGGAGATCCTCGTCATCGCCTTGGCGGCGACGCTGGCTGGCGCCAAGACCTGCACCGAGTTCGAGTTCTTTGGCCAAGGCCGCGAGGAGCTGTTGCGGCGCTTCCTGAAGCTCGAGCACGGCATCCCGAGCCACGATACGTTCAGCAATGTCTTCCGTGCTCTGGACCCGAAGGGGCTTGAAGCGGTTTTGCGCAAGTTCAGCAAGAGCTTCGGCGTCAAAGGGGTGGTCAGCATTGACGGCAAGGCGCTGCGCGGAGCCTACACACGAGGTCGGCAGGCCACGCCGCTGCATATGGTCAATGTCTGGGCCGCAGGCACTCGCATGGCGCTGGCTCAGAGAAAGGCTCCCGACCGCAACGAGGTTGCCGGGGCTCTCGAAGTCCTCGCCCTGCTCGATCTGGATGGGGCTCTTGTCACCGCCGATGCCTTGCATTGCCGGCCCGACACCGCGCAGGCCATCCGCGACCGAAAGGGGCACTACGTGTTGGCCATCAAGAGCAATCGTGGCCGGCTGTTCAAGGCCGCCAAGACGCTGGTCGACACAGCCCGAAAGCCCGCGCGAGCGAGTCAACGAAGAGCCACCGCCCACGGCCGCGTCGAGCGCCGACAGGCCCTCGTCGCGCCGGCGCCTCGGTTGGCGAAACAATACGGCTTCCCCGCCATCGCCGCAGTCGGTCGCATCGACAGTTGGCGCGCCAACTCTGGCAAGGCTGTCAAACACACGGTCCGATACTTCCTGGCATCGCGCCTGCTGTCGGCCAAAAAGCTGCTCGAGGCCGTGCGCGCTCATTGGAGCATCGAGAACAACCTGCACTGGGTCCTCGACGTTCTGTTCGACGAGGATGCCTGCCGCAGCCGCAAGGATCACGCTGCGGAAAATCTTGCTCTTATCCGCAAGCTGGCCATCAATGCTCTGCAGGCGACACCCGGCCCCGCGCGCATCAGCCACAAAATGCTCCAAGCCAGGTGGAACAACGACTTCCTTCTCTCGACCCTCGGCCATATGCGATAGCCCTACCCTTGCGGGGGACCTTGCGGGGGAGGGTTAGGGAGAGGGGTACCACATGGGGACTCTCTTGAATTTCACTTCCGACGACGCGCGATCAAATTGCGAAAGCAACGCTCCGCCTCGATGATCTCGCTTGGGGCCACCCCTCTCCCCACCCTCCCCCGCAAGGGACCCGGCAAGGGGGGAGGGAGCCCGACCCGCGTGCTCACCTCACGAAAATCGGCACGAACCGCAAGCACACGAACGCTACTTCTTCATCGGCCCCTTCTCCGCCGCACCCTTGGCTTCCGCCTCCAGCGCTGCGCGGACGCGCTTGAATTCGCTCAGGTCGGCCTTGTCGACCTCGGGGAATTTCAGGTCGAGCCTGTCGAGCGCATTGACGATGGTCGAGCCGATCACGACGCGGGCGAACCATTTGTGATCGGCCGGCACGATGTGCCAGGGCGCCTCCCTCGTCGCGGTGTGATGGATCATGTCCTGATAGGCGGCCTGGTATTTGGCCCACAGCGCGCGCTCGGAAATGTCGGCCATGGAGAACTTCCAGTTCTTGGCCGGCTCCTCGAGCCGGTCGAGGAAGCGCCGGCGCTGCTCCTCCTTGGAGACGTGCAGGAAGAACTTCAGGATCACAGTGCCGTTGCGCGACAGATAGCGCTCGATCGCGGAGATGTCCTCGAAGCGCTCGCGCCAGATGTTCTTGGTCACCAGCTTCTTCGGGATCTTCTGCTTGCCGAGCAGGTCGGCATGCACGCGCACCACCAGGCATTCCTCGTAGTAGGAGCGGTTGAAGATGCCGATGCGGCCGCGCTCCGGCAGCGCGATCATGGCGCGCCACATATAGTCGTGGTCGAGCTCCTTGCTCGACGGCTGCTTGAACGAGGAGACCTCGCAGCCCTGCGGATTGACGCCCTCGAACACGCTCTTGATCGCCGAGTCCTTGCCGGCGGCGTCCATGCCCTGGAAGATCAAGAGCAGCGACCAGCGGTCCTGGGCGTAGAGCTTCTCCTGGAAATCGTTGAGCCGCTTGCGGTTAGCCTCGATGATCTTGCTGCCGGCGTCCTTGTCGATGCCGCCCTTCTCGGCGGTCGGATACGACTTGAGGTGAAATTCGCCCGATCCGTCGAAGCGGAACGGCGCGACGTAGGGCTTCAGTTCATCGGTGAGCGATGGGGACGGTTTGTTGCTCATGGCCTCTCGAGGGCTTGCGTGGCGATTTGATCCGGTCGATCACGCTACCAAGAATGCCCTTGGGCAGGAAGATGATGAACAGCACCAGCAATATGCCGTAGACCAGATTGTCCCAGCCGACCGCCTTGGTGCCGAACGAGATGCGCAGCACCTCGGCCAGCACGATGGTGATGACGGCGCCGACCGTCGGACCCAGCGCGACATAGACGCCGCCGACGATCGCCGCGAACACCATCTGCAGCGACACCGCGATGCCGCTCACGGTGTCGGGCGAGATGAACATCTGGTACTGGCAATACAGCGCGCCCGCGAGCGCGGTCATCAGTGCGCTGATCAGGGTGATCTTGAGCTTCTCGGCGGTGACGTTGACGCCGGCCGCGGCGGCGGCGTCCTCGTCCTCCGAGATCGCCTCCATGGCGTGGCGGATCATGCTGCGGTCGATCGCGCGCCAGATCAGGAGGCCCAAAACCCAGACCGCGAGCGCGATCAGGTACCAGGTGGTCTTGTCGTCGTCGAACTGCAGCGCGAACAGGCCCTTGCCGCTCGGCGCGCGCTGCGGCGTATAGCCGAGCGAGCCGCCAGTATAGTCGCGGGTCGCGGTGATGACCTGCAGCACGATGCCGGACAGCGCCAGCGTCACCAGCACGAAATAATGCCCGGTGATCCGGAAGCGAAAGCAGGGATAGGCCACGATCAGTGCCAACACTCCCGCGGTCGCCATGCTCAGGGGAATGCCGATCCAGGGCGACACGCCGAGGTGATTCCACAACAGCGCGGTGACATAGGCGCCGATGCCCATGAAGCCGCCATGGCCGAGCGAGACCAGGCCGAAGCGGCCCATGATCGACCACGAGGTGTAGGCGAACGACCAGATCAGGATCAGCACCAGCACATGCAGATGATAGGGATCGCGGTGCACGAACGGCAGCGTGACCAGCACGAGCAGCGCAACGATCCAGCCGGCGACCTGCCTGTTCACGAGCGCCTCGCCAAAAGGCCCGCGGGCCGGATGAACATCATGACGATGAAGAAGCCGAACGCCAGCACGTAGCCCCATTCGAGATCGGAGAACAGGCCGCCGAGTGAGATGATCTCGGCGAACACGAAGGCGGCGATGAAGCCGCCGATGAAATTGCCGAGGCCGCCGAGCACGCAGATCAGGAAGGTGATCGGCCCGAACGACAGGCCGACGAACGGATGCACGTCATATTGCAGCACCAAGAGGCAGGCGGCGAGACCGGCGAGCCCGCCGCCGATCGCCGAGGTGACGAGATAGATCCGCTTGGGGTCGACGCCCATCAGCGGCATGATCTGGCGGTCCTGCGCGATGGCGCGGATCGCAGTGCCGGTGAAGGTCCGGGTCAGGAACAGATAGACGCCGATCATGCCGACCAGCGCCGCCACAAACGACAACAGCCGCGCATAACTGAAATTCATCTCGCCGAGCGCCAGCACCGGCAGGCGGATGCCGAGATTGCGGAAGTCGATGCCGAAGGCGACGGTGGCAAAACTCTGCAGGATGAACAGCACGCCGCCGGTGGCGAGCAGCTGGTTGATCGGCGGCGCGGTCAATAGCGGCGCGATGACCAGGAAATGCAGCGCGGCCCCTAACAGCGCCACCAGCAGGATAACGAGCGGCGCGGCGGCCCAATACGGCAAATGGAACATCTGCACGAGGTAGTACATGCCGTACATGCCGATCATCACGAGCTCGGCGTAGCAGATCCAGGTGACGTCGATGACACCGAAAATCAAATTGAGCCCGAGCGCCAACAGCGCCAGCACGCCGCCGAGCAGGATGCCGTTGATGACGGCTTCCAGCAGGTAGATGTCGAAGATGTTGAGGAAGGATTGCATGGCGGTTGTGCCTTAGCCGATGGCGTTGGCTGATTGAACTAGCGGAGCCGTCATCCTGAGGAGCCACGAAGCGGCGTCTCGAAGGATCGACGGCCACCAGCCGGGCCGTTCATCCTTCGAGACGCGCGTGCCGCGCTCCTCAGGATGACGGGAGAATGAGTGAACGCACTTGCCCGCGACTGACATCATCCCCTACACCCCCAAATACGCCTGCTTGATGGTATCGCTCGCCGCGAGCTCCGCGGCCGTGCCGGCGGCGCGGATGCTGCCGGCCTCCAGCAGATAGGCGCGGTCGACCACCCGCAGCACCTGCTGCACGTTCTGCTCGACGATCAAGACCGTCAGCCCCGAGGCGCGGATGCGCTTGACGAGTTCGAACACCTGCTGCACCACGACCGGCGCGAGTCCGGCCGACGGCTCGTCGAGCAGCAGCAGTTTCGGATTCGACATCAGCGCGCGGCCGATCGCGCACATCTGCTGCTCGCCGCCCGACATGGTGCCGGCCATCTGGTGCTGGCGCTCCTTCATGCGCGGAAACAGCTCGAACACGAACTCCAGCCGCTCGGCGTAATGCGCGCGGGCGGCGGGCATGTAGGCGCCCATCTTCAGATTGTCGGCGACCGTGAGTCGCGGAAACAGCCGGCGATTTTCCGGCACATGCGCGATGCCGAGGCTGACGATACGATGCGGCGGCGTCGCGACGACGTCGCTGCCTTCCATCGCAATCGTACCCCGGATCGGCCGGATCAGCCCGGAGATCACCCGCATCAGCGTGGTCTTGCCGGCGCCGTTCGGGCCGATCACGCCGACCGCCTCGCCCGCCTTGACGTCGAGGCTGACATCGAACAGCGCCTGGAAGCTGCCATAGCCCGCGTCGACCGATTTCAGTTCCAGCATGCCGCTCATGCCCCGATCCGGCGGCGCGCTTGCGCGGCGGCCGCCGCCGCAAGGCTGGCGTCCGCATCGGTGCCGAGATAGACCTCGATCACCCGTGGATTGCCGGCGACATCGGCCGGCAGGCCTTCGGCGATCTTCTCGCCGTGATCGAGCACCATGACGCGATCGACCACGCGCATCAAGACGCCCATGATGTGCTCGACCCAGATGATAGTGACGCCGAGCTCGTCGCGGATCCGCCGCAGCATGTCGGCAGCCTGGTCCATCTCGGCCTCGTCGAGCCCGCCGAGGCTCTCATCGGCCAGCAAGAGCTTTGGCCCGGTGGCAAGTGCCTTTGCCAGTTCAAGCTTCTTCAAGCCGGCGGCGCCGAGGCCCTCGACGCTGGAGTGACGATCGGTCGGCAGCCCGACCATCGCCAGCGCGCGCTCGGCCGCCTCCTCGGCCTTGGCGCGGCTGTGGCGACCCTGGCCGTAGAAGCCCGCGAGAACGACGTTCTCGAAAATGCTCAGCCGATGGAACGGCCGCGGAATCTGGAAAGTGCGGCCGATGCCGCCCACGATGATCCGGTGCGGGGCAAGGCCCGCGATCTCGCGGCCGTCGAACAGGATCGAGCCCTCGGTCGGCGGCAGCGTGCCCGACAGCATGTTGAAGATCGTGCTCTTGCCCGACCCGTTCGGCCCGATCAGGCCGAGAATCTCGCCCTGCTCGACGCGGAACGACACGTTGTTGACGGCGCGAAAGCCGCCAAACCGCTTGACCAGGCCTTCCACGGCGAGCACGGCAGTCCCTTTCGCGAGCGAGCTATTTGTAGCTGTAGGTGGTGCCGGCCGGCAGCGGCAGCTCGGTCTCGCGCTGCATCTGGCTCTTCGGCCACACCACATAGGATTTATCGTCGATATATTGCAGCACCACCGGGAACGAGCGCGCGTTCTGCCCGGCGTATTGCTCGCCCTCACCGTAGAACTTCACGCCGTAGCCGAGCATGGTGCCGCCCTCGGGTATGTCGGTGTCGAGGGCGGCCTTGCGCAGCGCATCCGGATCGACGCCGCCATATGTCTTGATCGCGCGCGGCAACACGTCGTCGAGGAAGACATAGGCGTTGGCCGCGCCGATGCCGACATGAGCGGAGCGGATCGGCACGCCGGGCTTCAACCGGTCGAACTCCTCGCCGACCATCTTGATGACCGGCGGCAGCTTCGGATCCATGCCCTTTTGATTGGCGAGCCAGATCGAGATCGGGTCGGTGTTGAACAGATAGTTGGCGTCGGCGCCGAGACCTTCCTTCAGCTTCTCATAGACGCCATAGCCCGCACCGTGGCCGACGATGGCGCCGAACTTCAATCCCTGCTCGCGCGCCTGGCGGAACAGCAGGGTAATGTCCGGATTGTAGCCGGTGTGGAAGATGACGTCGGGCTTGGCGCGCTTCAGCTTGGTGACCAGCGCCGACAAATCCGGCGCGGTCGCCGAATAGCCCTCCTTGAGCACAATGTTGAAGCCGGCCTTCTTCGCGCCGGCCTCATTGCCCTTGGCGACGTCGACGCCATAGGCGCCGTCCTCATGGATGATGGCGACGCGGAGATCCTTCGGCTCCTTGCCGAACTTGGACATGGAGTATTGCGCGATGAAGTCGGTCGTCATCATGCCGTACTGGTTGCCGGCGGCCTGCGGACGGAACACGTATTTGTAGTTCTTGCCGTCGAACACGCCGGAGGAAATGCAGGTCGTGATCCACATGAACTTCTTCATCTGCTCGACCCGCGCCGACACCGGCACGCATTGCGCCGAGGAGAAGAAGCCCATCACCATGTCGACCTTTTCCTGCTCGAGCAGGCGGACGGCCTCGTTGATGGCGATATCAGGCTTGCTCTGCGCGTCGGCATAGACCGCCTCGACCTTGTAACCCTCGACGCCGGTCTTGGCGTAATGGTCGAGCATGATCTTGACGCCGGTATATTGCAGCTCGGAGCCGCCGCCGGCCAGCGGGCCGGTCAGATCGAAGATCACGCCGATCTTGATCTTCTTGTCCTCCGCCTGCGCGGCATCGGCCGCGCCGAGCGCCGCAAGCGCGACAGACAGACCCGCGAGCCAGCGGGCAACCCTCCTGACCGGCATGAATCCCTCCCCAGAGATTGTGCACTGCATTTTTGTTGTCGTGCCGCCTATCACAGGGGGCGCGGCCGGTGATGTCAAGCACGATGGCTGCGTCGCCACGGCGCAGGCTTGCGCAAAGTTTCGGCGGCCGACGCCGGGGCGCCCAGCCAGAGGGAAACGCAGGCGGACCTCAACTCTTCACGGGCTGCAGCTGCCAGAGCGTCGTGTAGTTCATGATCGGCCGCTCGAACGTCCCTCCTTTGGCGACAAATGGTTTCGCCGAATCCAGCATCGGCTGATATCGGTCGAGCTGCTTCGCCGCCTCCAGATCGGTCCACAGGCTGATGTTCGAGAGCGACGAGGTCTCCTCATCCGCACCGACATAGAAAGCAATCAATCCACGCATCACCTCGATGCCGGGACGAAGCACCTTCTCGGTCTCGATCATCATTTGCCGCATCTCGGCAAATTTGCCCGGCGGGCATCGAAGAATCGAGGTTCGAACGACTGGCTGCATTGGAATGCCCCTCTTTCACGCGGCAGAATCAGATGTCGAATGGTCGACTGCAACCATAGCGTAACGCCGTGTTTGGTGTCGCTGACTTCGAGATGGAAGCGGTCGATGCCGGCCGATCCCGGTAACCGCCGCAAAGGTCCAGAAGGCGGCCGCTTACAAGCAAGCACGCTTACGACAACTGCGTCTCGATGAACGCGGTGACGAAGCGCGGCATCGCGTCAGTGAGGTCGGCGCGGCTGCGCACCAGATGGATGCCGGCGAGTTCGGGATTGTCCTGCCGTGCGAGATTGGCCTCGATCCGGGCACGCAGCGCATCGCCTGGCATATCGACGCGCAGGATCTGCATCATCGCCAGCGCAACGCCGGTGTAGATGCAGTGCCAGTCATGATCGGCATGGCAATCCGCTGCGGTGAGCCCGGTCTCCTCCTCGAGCTCGCGCATCACGCTGCCGGCGATATCGACCGTGTCGCCCCTGATATCGTCGAGATCGGGCGTGCCTGACGGAAAATAGATCCGTCCGGCATTCGCGGTCTGCGCGCCCATCACCCCGCAGACGAAGGCGCCGTCGCTCGAGAGCAGCGCGCCCATGCCGAAGCCGTTGAAGATCTCCTTGTCCGGGAATCCCCAGTCGCGCCAGGCGAGGAAGCTCGCGAAATCGGTCTCGAAATAGCTCGCGCTGAGCCGCTCGCCGGCAAACACAGGGTCGCGCCCAAGCAGGACGCGGCCGTTCCACAGGTTCGGGTTCAGCCGCTGCTGCTCGGCGAAATGCGCATCGATCTCGGCGCGCCGCTGGTCGGCGAACGGCCAGGGCCGTCGCTGCAAGGCGAGGTCGAGCGCGGTGACGCGGCAAATGAGCGGAGACTGCATGTGGCTCATTTGGGCATGATCTCCGCGCAAACGCCATGCGTTTGTCGCGCGCAAAACCGATTCACACTTTTGCGGATCATGCCCTAATTCGCACTTCCGGTCGTCTTCCTGGCCTGCTCGACGAACTTGTTGGTGTAGGTCTTGGTGACGTCGATGCCGGCTTTCGCCACCTCGGGCGAGCCTTCGCTGAACACCGCGAGCACGGCTTCGGCGCCCTTGGGATCCATCTTGCCGGTCTCAGAGAACATCGGGATCGTGTTCTTCAGCGCGGCGAGATATTGCTCCTTGTTCTTGCCGACGAGGTCTTCCGGCATCTTCGCCATGATGTCCTCGGCGGAATGCGAATGGATCCAGGCCAGCGTCGCCATGATCGCATTGGTCAGCGCCTGCACCTCCTTTTCGTGGCCGTTGACCCAGGCCGCGGTCGAATAGAGCGCGCCGCCCGGATATTCGCCGCCGAACACCGCGAGCGTGTCGTGCTGGGTGCGGGTGTCGCTGAGGATCTTGAGGTCGGCGTGGCTGCCTTGCAGCACGGTGACGGAGGGATCGAGCATCACCGCGGCATCGATCTGGCCCTGCTCCATCGCGGCCACCGCGGTGGCGCCGAGGCCGACACCGATCACGGCGGTACCGGCCGGATCGAGGCCGTTCTTCTTCAACAGATACTTCAGGAAGAAGTCGGTCGAGGAGCCCGGCGCGCTGACACCGACCTTCTTGCCGGCGAGATCCTTGATCGCGTTGATCTCGCCGGTGTGCTTCGGCGACACCACCAGCACCAGGCCGGGGTAGCGGTCGTAGATCACGAAGGCCTGCATCTCCTGCTTCTTGGCCGCGATATTGACGCAGTGGTCGAAATAGCCCGAGACGACGTCGGCGCTGCCGCCGAGCACCGCTTTCAGCGCGTCCGAGCCGCCCTTGAGGTCGACCAGTTCGACCGCAAGCCCGGCCTTGTCATATTCGCCAAGTTGCTTGGCCAGCACGGTGGGCAGATAGCACAGGCAGGCGCCGCCCCCGACCGCGATGGTGATCTTGCTTTGCGCCGCGGCAAGGCCCGTGGACAGGGTCAGCGCCAGCAGCGTTCCGGCAAGCTTGCCAAGCCATTTGTTCATGACGTCCTCCGATCGAATTGACCGGCAAGATAGAGGAGCCGGCATGGCTTGAGAAGGCGACTTTCCGATTGTAGCGAGCGGCCTTCCCACGCCGCGTCCTGGCGAAAGCCAGGACCTATAACCACCGAGTTCGATTGAGAGTGCGATAGTGGCCCCAGCGTCGCACAACAGCAAGCGATTGGGGTAATGGGTCCTGGCTTTCGCCAGGACGACACTGAATACATTCACTCTCTCAGGATGACTGAGCCGGCCTCGTCACGCGCGTGCGCGTTGCCCAAGCATTACGCGAGGCGGTCACTTCGGCGGCAGTTCCACCGCATGATCACCGGCAGATAATTCGCTTGCCTCGCCCGCCTGCTCGAACCATAATATGATGGTCGTCATTTTATCGAGAGCGGAACCATGAGCCTGGACGATCATCCCACGGTCAGGGCCGTGCGGGCGCGCAGCAGTCAGCCTGCCCACAATGTCCCGGTTTCGTCGGAACTGATCAAGCAGATCGCGCGCAATTGCGGCGCCGACGATGTCGGCATCATCGAATTCGAACGCGCCGCGATCGCGCCGCAGCGGGACTTCATCCGCAAGGTCTACGGCCGGACCCGTTCCCTGCTCGCGATCGCCTGCCACATGAACCGCGAGCCGGTGCGCTCGCCGTCGCGCTCGGTCGCCAACGAGGAATTCCACTCGACCTACGATCACGTCAACGAAACCGCCCGCGCCATCGTTCGCGCGCTCGATGAACACGGCATCCCGGCCTGCAACTCGGTCGCCGCCTTCCCGATGGAGATGGACCTGCCGCGGATCATGATGGTCCAGCACAAGCCGATCGCGGTCGAGGCCGGGCTCGGGCGGATGGGAATCCATCGCAGTGTCATCCACCCGAAGTTCGGCAGCTTCGTGCTGCTCGGCACCATCCTGCTCGGCTGCGAGGTCGACGCTCACGACCAGCCGATCGACTATAATCCCTGCCTGGAGTGCAAATTGTGCGTTGCCGCCTGCCCGGTCGGCGCCATCAAGCCGGACGGCGGCTTCGATTTCCTGTCCTGCCACACCCATAATTATCACGATTTTCTCGGCAACTTCGCGCAATGGGTCGAGAAGGTCGCGGATGCAAAGGACGCCAGGGATTATCGCGCCCGCGTGCCGCGCACCGAGACGATGAACATCTGGCAATCGCTGTCGTTCAAGCCGGGCTACAAGGCGGCCTATTGCATCTCGGCCTGTCCGGCCGGTGAAGACGTGATCGGGCCGTTCCTCAGCGATCGCGACGGTCATTTCGCCGATGTGGTGCAACCGCTGATCGACAAGGACGAGTTCGTCTATGTGCTCCCGGACACCGACGCCGAGGATACGGTGACGCGGCGGTTTCCGCACAAGAAGGTCCAGCAGGTCACATCCGGCCGTCATACCGGCAGCATCCAGGCCTACATCTTCTCGCTCTCGCTCGGATTCCAGCGCGGTCGGGCACGCGGCCTCGACCTCGTGACCCATCTGCGTTTCACCGGGGCCAGCGCGCTCGACATGACGGTCACGATCAAGGGCAAGGAGCTGCAAGTCGTGCCGGGACGACACGTTGGCGAGGCGGCGCTGACCGTCACCGCCGACACCCAGGCATGGCTGCGCGTGCAGAATCGCGACCTTGAGCTCGCCGACGCGCTTGCATCAGGGCTGGTGAGCTGCAGCGACGAGAAGCTGTTCGCGGCTTATATGCGGTGCTTCCCGCTCTGAGCCGGATGCGTCGCCGCGTAGGGCGGGTTAGGCGCAGCCGTAACCCGCCGCCGGTCGCGCGAGACCGAAGATGGCGGGTTACGCCTTCCGCCTTCGCTCGTTGAGCTATCGCGGACGTAGTCGGCTAACCCGCCCTACGCATCCTGTCGCGCGGCTTCCTATTGTGCGGAATCAACCAGCTGTTCGAGATCGGCGATCAGCCCTGGTCCGGTCGGCTGCCATCCAAGCTTCCTGCGCGTCTGCTCGCTGGAAGCCGCCATGTCGGATCCCGCGAACGTGCCGAGCCAACCGAAAAAGGCCTGTGCTTCCTGCGGGGCGATCGATTTAACCGGCAGCTTCAGGCGCCGTCCGATCGTTTCGGCAATATCGCGCATCGAGACCCCCTCCTCCGCGACGGCGTGATACTTTGCGTTCGGCTCGGCCTTTTCGATGGCCAGCCGGTAGAGACGCGCCACGTCGAGAACATGCGCCGCCGGCCAGCGATTTTGCCCGTCGCCGAGATAGGCGCACGCGCCTTTTTCGCGGTACACCGCGATCAAGGGGGTGATGAGACCCTGCCTGAGAGGGTCGTGGACCTGGGGAAGGCGCATCGCCGACGCGCGGACGCCCTTCAGCGACAGGGCCGTCTGTTCCGACACGCGAGGGAATGGGAAATCCGGCGGTATCGTTTGGTCCTCAGTCGCGACCTGGCCGGGCTTGGCCAATCCCGCCAAGCCCCCGGTTACGATCAGTGGCCTGTCCGATCCGGCAAGAACCGAACCCAGGGCTTCGATGGCGCGGCGGTCGATCTCGCAGCTCTTCGCGAAATTGGACCAGTCGTGAACGAAGCCCAGGTGAATGACAGCATCCGAAGCGGCTGCTCCCTTGCGCAGGCCATCAAGGTCCTCAAGCGAGCCGCGAAGAACCTCCGCTCCGAGGGCAGCGATCGCACTCGCCCCCTCGTCCGATCGGGCCAGGCCAAGAACCTGATGTCCGGCGGCGATCAGCTCCTTGACGACGGGAGTGCCGATAAATCCGGTCGCTCCGGTGACAAATACACGCATCAGCAAGTCTCCATGGTTTTGCTGACGACAAATCTGCGGCGCTGCGCTATCGTGGTAAAGTAGTGACGTTATCATGGTATAATAGCTAACAGGATGAGCGAACCGCTCGCGCATGAAAACCTGCTCGGCGCTTACCTGAAGGACCGCCGCAGCAAGCTCGATCCGGCCGTGTTCGGCTTTCCGCCGGAGCGGCGGCGCACGCCGGGCTTGCGCCGCGAGGAAGTGGCACAGCGCGCCAACATTTCCGCGACCTGGTACACGTGGCTCGAACAGGGCCGTGGCGGCGCGCCGTCGGCCGACGTGCTCGACCGCATCGCGCGTGCGCTGATGCTGACCGAAGTCGAACGCGAGCATCTGTTCCTGCTCGGCCTCGGCCGCACGCCCGAGGTGCGCTACCAGAAAAACGACGGCGTGACGCCGCGGCTGCAACGCGTGCTCGACGCGCTGGAGCCGCGCCCTGCCGTGATCAGGACCGCGATATGGGACGTCGTCGCCTGGAATCGGGCGGCGCCTGTGATGCTGACGGACTACGGATCGCTGCCGCCGCGCGAGCGCAACGTGCTGCGCTTCATGTTCCTCAATCCGCGCTGCCGCGCCGTGCAACACGACTGGGCCAGCGTGGCGCGCTTCGTGGTCGGCGCCTTCAGGGTCGACGCGGCGCGCGCCGGAGCTGCCGCCGAGGTACAGCCGTTCGTCGACGAGCTCTGTCGGCTGAGCCCGGAATTCGCGGCGCTGTGGCGCGACAACGACGTGCGCACCCATGGCGAGGCCGTCAAGCAGCTCCGGCACCCGATCCTGGGTCCGGTCAAGTTCGAATATTCGGTGTTCGCGGTCGACGGTCGTTCCGACCTCAGCATGATCGTCTACAATCCGATCGACCCCGGAGTGACGGAAAAGATCCGAGCCCTGATCAACGCGGCGCCGGCAGCCGATGGCAGATGATGATGGCTTCCGTCATCATGCGACCTTTCCGTGCGCAATGAACCGTTAACCTAACCATCGTTTCGCTGCCTTTCGTGCGATCGTCCCCGCGCCGAGTGTCGGCCATGGCGTCGCCGAATGCGACGCGCGCGGCGTTCTCTGCATTTTTAACGAATGAGGGTATGCAACCTTAAGGCGCGGATGCGATGCAGCTTCCACGCAGCGGGGTAACGACGTGTGACCAATCAAGTCATCGAGACACGGGCCTTGTGGCTTGTCATCGCCATCATCGCCATGATCGACCTGGTGTGGCTGCGCACGTCGGGAATGTCGGTCGCGCTCCCGCCTGCCAAGGCGGTCATGTTCGCGATCGTCGCGTCGCTCGCGCTGGTCTACGTCCGCTTCAGGCCCGATCGACGCATCGCCGAACTCGCGATCGCATGCGCACAACTGATCGCCTTCACGGCGATCGCCGCGGTGTTGAGCTATCTGACGGTCACCTCGAATTTCCCGTTGATCGATCGCCAGCTCGCCGCGATCGACGCCGCGTTGTATCTGGACTGGCCGGCCTATTTCGATTGGGTCGACAAACACCTCGCGATCAAGAGCATCCTCGAGACCGTGTACGATAGCTGCCTGGCACAGACCGCGGTGCTGCTGGTGTCGCTGAGTGCGTGCGACCGGTTCGAACAGATGCGCGAGTTCGTCTGGCTCTTCATGATGGCGCTGCTGGTCGCGATTCCGATCTCGTGGAGCTTCCCCGCCGCCAGCGCCTGGGTTCAGTTTGACGTCGTCGCCCGCGCCGACGCCTATCACCTGGCCGATTTCAACGCGCTTCGCGCCGGTCAGATGACGCGCATCCCGCTGGCGGAGGTGAACGGTCTGATCACCTTTCCATCCTTCCATACGGCGCTGGCCGTCATCCTGATCTACGCCAGCAGGGGCATGAAGCTGCTATTCCCCGTGTTCCTCGTGCTGAACCTGCTGGTGATCGCCTCGACGCCGACCATCGGCGGCCACTATTTCATCGACGTGATCGCGGGTGCAGCCCTCGTCCCGTGCCTGATCGGCCTGCGCCGGACGTCGTGGCGGACATTGTTCGCGCGCCGGGCCGCCTCGCCATCCTACCAGGTCGAATATGTCCGGGCTGATCAGCGCCGCCGCTGAAGCCTGATCCGGCTTGTTGTCTGAGCATGAACTTTCTCGGAAAACCGCTTCGCACTTTTCCGGATCATGCTCTAGTCCCGCGCCGCCGCCGTCGGCCGCCAGACCAGCAGCCGTTTCTCCACAACCGTCACGCCCATGTCGATCAGGATGACGAAGGCCGACAGCACGAACATGCCGGCGAACACGCCGGCGACGTCGAACACGCCTTCGGCCTGCTGGATCAGATAGCCGAGGCCGGCCGCCGAACCGAGATACTCGCCGACGACAGCGCCGACCACCGCAAAGCCGACCGAGGTGTGCAGCGACGAGAACATCCAGGACAGCGCCGACGGCCAGTAGACGTGGCGCATCAGCTGCCGCTCGTTCATGCCGAGCATGCGGCCATTGTCGAGCACCGTGGTCGGCACCTCCTTGACGCCCTGATAGACGTTAAAGAACACGATGAAGAACACCAGCGTCACGCCGAGCGCGACCTTGGACCAGACGCCGAGCCCGAACCACAGCGCGAAGATCGGCGCCAGCACCACGCGCGGCAGCGCGTTGACCATCTTCACATAGGGATCGAACACCGCGGCGACGCGCGGCTGCCGCGCGAACCAGAAGCCGACCAGGATGCCGCCGGCCGAGCCGATCACGAAGGCCAGGATCGACTCCCACAGCGTGATCGCCAGATGCTTCCAGATCACCCCGCTCGAGAACCATTTGACGATCTGGCTGAAGACGTCGACCGGATTGGAGAAGAAGAACGGCGGCAGCAGCACCTTGCCGAACACCGGCACGGTGGAGAAGAACTGCCACAAGGCCAGCGTGACGACGGCGACGAGAATTTGAAGAGAGAGCAGCGTGACGCGCGACATCAGGCGGCCCCCGCCTGCGTCGACTGCACATAGCCTTTCATCACCTCGTCCTTCAGCACGCCCCAGATATCGCGGTGCAGGGCGTGGAAATCCTTCTCCATCCTGATCTCGGCGATGTCTCGCGGCCGCGGCAGCGTGATGCGCCAGTCGCCTATGATGCGCGCGGACGGACCGGCCGACATGATCACGACGCGGTCGGCCAGCGCGATCGCCTCCTCGAGATCGTGGGTGACGAACAGCACCGCCTTGCGGTCGGCGGTCCACAAGTCCAGCAGCAGATTGCCCATGATCTGCCGGGTCTGGGCATCCAGCGGACCGAACGGTTCGTCCATCAGCAGAATCTTCGGATCGCGGATCAGGACTTGCGCGAGCGCCACACGCTTGCGCTGGCCGCCCGACAGCATGTGCGGATAGCGGCCGACGAACGCGCCGAGCCCGACCGCGACAAGCCATTTTTGCGCGCGAGCGAGCGCCTCGGTGCGCGGCGTGCCCCTGATCTCGAGCCCGATCGCGACATTGTCGATCGCGGTCTTCCACGGAAACAGAGCATCGGCCTGGAACAGGTAGCCGGCGTCGCGGTTGAGGCCGCCGAGCGGCTTGTCGAAGATCCGCGCCGATCCGGCCGCGGGTTTCAGCAGCCCCGCGGTGACGTTGAGCAGCGTCGACTTTCCGCATCCGGTCGGACCGACAATGGCGACGAACTCGCCATGCGCGACCGCAAGATTGGCCTGCTCCACCGCGGTATAGACCCGTCCATCCGCCAACCGAAACGCCACCGTCGCATCGTCAAGCGCGACCGCCGTCGGCTCCGTCATCGCCACGCATTCCTCCCCGAATTTTCGGAAATGGCTTAGCGGTTCGGGCCGGCAAGTTCAACGCAGGAAGATGGCGCAGACGGGCGAGCGCTATGATTGGCTGTTCACCCACGACGCCTTGCGCGTGCCGGCCCGACGGCCGGCAATCGACGCGCCTCGCGCACCCGCGTCAGTGAGCACGGTGGCGATGCACCCGGCGCTTCTGAGATGGCGGCGGCGCGAAAAACGGATTGACCGAGCACATCGCGGCGCGGCCCGACGCGCTCACCTGGCACTGCGGGATCGAGGTGAAGCTGCAATCGATGTAGTTTCCGGCCCTGCCTTGAAAGACCTGCATGCACACCGGATAGTTCGGGTCATAGGCCTGCCCGGAGGCAGGTCCGGTCAGGGCGACCGCAAATGCAGCGATCGCGAGCAGCTTCAGGCGCATTGGTCTCTCCTCGGCATTGCAAGCTTTCTTCACAACTGCCGGAGTTAGTCAACAGCCCGGACGATGCGACGGCCATGCGGACGATCACAGGCACGCGATGCACGAGACACTAGTCGGCGGACTGGCGTTGTCTTTGCTTCCGCTCCCTGGGCGGCTTTTTCGGACCCTTGTAGAATGGATTGACCGAGCATGTCGCCGCGCGGCCCGAGGCCGTTGCCTGGCATTGCGGAAGCGACGTGTAGCTGCAATCGATGTATTCCGGCGTCAGCCGGCCGCCATAGACTTCCAGGCACACCGGATAGTTCGGATCGTACATCTGTGCGGCAGCGGGCCCGGCGATGCCGACACCGATCGCGGCGACGATGAAGACTGTCAAGCGCATCGCGTTCTCCTCAAGCCTGAGCCCCAGAGCCTTTCCCGTTCCGATCGGAACCGGGCTCTGGACTCTTGTATTGACGCGTTTTCTTCACGCGAACCGGTATCCACTTCGCCCGAAAACGCTTTAGCCGCGCTTCTATCGCTGTTCGTCGGCCGGCTTGCCGTCGCCTTCACCGAGACAACGGATCATGAAGGCCGTCGTGTCCCGCGGCAGCACCTGCGCGGCGCGCGCCTTGAGGCGGCATTCGAGCTGTGCGATCTGGCGCGCCCGTTGCCGTTCGGACGGCAGCGTCGATTGCCGCAACCGGCGTAACGTCATCGGCGAACCGTCCGACTCGAAGCTCAGCTCGTATTTCTTGCCGTTCTGGTCGGTGGCGGCGCAGGTGATGGTGGACACCTGCCGCGTGATGAAGCTGCCGACCTGACGGCAGGAGCCCGTTGACATCTCGACCAGCGGCACCGGCAGGCCGTCGACGCGCGGGCGGTCACTCGACTTCAGCAACATCCGGTCGACCGCTAGTTCGAACAGATTGTCCTGGGTGCGCTCGGTGCTCTCGCCGGAGAATGAGACGATGTGGCTCTTGTCGGCGGGATCGTCGAGCACCACGGTGAATTCGGAACGGCCGCGCTGGGTGTGGAAATAGGCGACCGCCTTGCAGCTATAGCTACGGCCCGCAACGGTGACGTTGCGGCAGCTGCCGGACATCAGCGCATACAGGTCGACGTCGTAGACCGGACCGGCGGCCCCCGCGAGCGCGGGCCAGCAGACGAAGGCAGCCGCAATCAAATGAGCGAAACGGGAGATCATGCTGAAACGGTCGAAGACACGGTCGAATGGAAGGTTCATGGCGCAAGGTCGCCGATTTCCACCGACTGTGCAACGAGGAAGCAGGCCGAAATGTGGAGGCCCCGGGATTGACCGGGGAACACAGCACAAGCTGTGCGGAAAGGCCGCGGCCCGGCCGTCCTGCGTCAGATCTGCGGGCCGGACAACGTCACCTCGCGCTCGGCGCGGAACACGTTGCTGTAGAGATTTGCGATCCACTGGCGGCCGCTTGCCGTCATGTTCAGGCAGTCGATGGCGCCCTGGATGTGCGGCGCAACCATGTTCCAGTAGAATTGCGGATAGCGGTCGACGATATCGGCCGGCGATTCATAACCGAGCTGGCGATTGATGCCGACTTCCTCGAACTCGTGATAGAGCGCGTTGGCCTTCCTGATGTAGTTGGGATCGCCGAGCTGCCCGATGAAATCGGCCGCGCGGACGATCGCCGCCTCGTCGTCGTATTGCTGGCCTTCGGGCGCCGGAAACCGCGTGCCCTCGATGTTGCGCGCGACACGCTCGCGATCGAGCGGAAGCACGGCCTCGAGCCTGTCGAGCACATACAGCTTCGAGCGATCGACATGGTACGGCATCAGGCCGGCATCGGACGAGCCGCGCGGCAGCACTACCTTGTTGCCGGCGGCATCGATGACGTACCCATCCGGTCCGTCGCCTTTCAGCAGGCCGCGCACATAGCCGATGTCGTGAGTGAGGCACGCGATGATGGTGTGGGTGTAATCCTCGGCGGTGACGTGGGTGTGCAGCGCGCGGCCGCGGATGATGTCGTGCCCGGCGAGCGTCACCAGCATCGTATGCTCGACATTGTGGTAAAGTGCGTCGCTGTTGCCGATGCATTCCAGCGCGATCCGCGCCGCGGCCGGCAGCAGTTCGCCGAAGCGTGCCTGCGAAGCCCCGAAGGTGCGGCTGACATGCGTGGCGAAAAACTTCTCCAAAGCACCAGCCGCCAACTCAGGTAACGTCATCATCGATGCAGCCCCCGACCGCGCAACGTTCCTCGTTCGCCCCCGATCTCACGCCGTAGTTGGGCAACAAGTATAGCGTATCTGCCGACGTGCGGCTACGCGCTGACGAACGCAGCGAATCAGTCCGGCGGTCCTTCCCCGGTGTTGCGGGCGGCGTGCCCAGCCAGTCGATAGTGGCATGAACCGTGCATGAACCGCCTCAGACCGGGTTAATTCTACGGATAAAGACCATCATGCTTGTTACGCTCGTCGCCGTCCTCTGCAATGCTCAGCTCTGCATGGAAAAGGTCGTCACCAACAGCGACCAATCAGGCATCACCATGGGCGCCTGCGCCGTAAATGCCCAAATCGGCATCGCCGACTGGCTCGCCAAGGGCCCGTATCACGATTGGCGCCTGCAAAGTTACAAGTGCATCATGGGCAAATACGTCCCCAAGAACGAAGTGTGATGTGTGCTCACAGCCCCGAGAGGGGCTGATCCACTTCAAGGGTCCGACTGGAGCAGCCCGCGAAACCACGTGATGCAGGCGCGTGCACTTCGAGTCAAAGTCCATTTTATGGGCTATCACTGTCGTTCACGATCGTGAGACTGAGGTCGCCCTGGAATGCCTGCAACGCCGCTGATTGCCTACGCGCATGTCGGCAAGAGTTTTGACAACGGTCGCGTGGTGGCGGTCGACGATGTCTCGCTCGACGTGGCCGAGGGCGAATTCCTCGCGGTTGTCGGCGGCTCGGGGTCCGGCAAGACGACGCTGCTCAGGCTCGCCAACCGCCTGATCGAAGCCGACTGCGGCCAGATCGCCGTCGAGGGCGAGGATGTCAGCCGCATCGACCCGATCCAGCTGCGCCGCCGCATCGGCTATGTCTTCCAGAGCGGCGGGTTATTCCCGCATCTTTCCGTCGCCGGCAATATCGGCATCACGCCGACGCTGCTCGGCTGGCCGCAAGCGGAGATCTCGGCGCGCGTCGACGAGCTGCTCGATCTGGTGCGGCTCGACCGCGCGCAATATCGCGACCGTCTGCCGCACGAGCTCTCCGGCGGCCAGCGCCAACGCGTCGGCGTCGCGCGTGCGCTGGCCGCGAAGCCGCGAATCGTGCTGATGGACGAGCCGTTCGGCGCGCTCGATCCGCTGACCCGCGACGCGCTCGGCGACGATTATCGCGCGCTGCACCGCAAACTTGGCCTGACCACAATCATGATCACCCACGACATGACCGAGGCGTTGCTGCTGGCCGATCGTGTCGCGGTCATGCATGGCGGCCGGCTGCTGGCCCAGGGCACGCCGGCGGACCTCTCGGCCAGCACCGATGGCTATGTCGGCGAGCTCATGCGCACGCCGCGACGACAGGCGGAACGGCTCGGTGCATTGCTGCCGCGGGACGGCACCGCATGAGCCCGTTCGCAGATCCACGCTGGAGCGAGGCGCTTTCCCATCTGGCCGACTATCTGGGCAGTCATGTGCGGGTCAGTGTCACTGCGCTGGCGCTCGGGCTTCTCGTCAGCCTGCCGCTCGCCATCATCGCCCGCAACCGGCCGGTGCTGCGCACGACGCTGCTCGGGCTCGCCAGCGTCGTGCAGACCGTGCCCGGTCTCGCGCTGCTCGCGCTGTTCTATCCACTGCTGCTGGCGCTTGCAGCGCTGACCGCGGCGTGGCTCGGCTTCAGCTTCTCCGCCTTCGGCTTCCTCCCCGCGGTGCTGGCGCTCGCGCTCTATTCGATGCTGCCGGTGCTGCGCAACACCATCACCGGCCTGTCGGGCGTCGATCCCGCCGTGCTGGAGGCCGCCCAAGGCGTCGGCATGACGCCGCGGCAATCGCTCACCATGGTCGAGCTGCCGCTGGCACTGCCGGTGATGATGGCGGGGATCCGCACCGCCGCGGTGTGGGTGATCGGCACCGCGACGCTGTCGACGCCGATCGGCCAGACCAGCCTCGGTAACTATATCTTCGCAGGCCTGCAGACCCAGAACTGGGTGTTCGTGCTGTTCGGCTGCTTTGCCGCCGCGGTTCTCGCACTTGTCGTCGACCAGTTGCTGGCGCTGATCGAGAATGGCCTGCGCAGTCGCAGCCGGATCCGGACCGCGCTCGGCGGGCTCGGCATTGCCGCCCTGATCGGCGCGACGCTGGTGCCCGCACTCGCGCGTCCGCATGCGCGCTATGTGGTCGGTGCCAAGACCTTCACCGAGCAATATGTGCTTTCGGCGCTGATGGCGCAGCGGCTGCAAGCGGCCGGGCTGTCGGCCACGACCCGCGCCGGCCTCGGCTCCAACGTGATCTTCGACGCGCTCGCGTCAGGCGATATCGACGTCTATGTCGACTATTCCGGCACGCTGTGGGCCAACCAGCTCCACCACACCGACATCAGGCCCCGTGCCGAGCTGCTGGGTGAACTGAAGACGACGCTCGCGAGGCAGAACATCACGCTGTTCGGCGAGCTCGGCTTCGAGAATGCCTATGCGCTGGTGATGCCGAAGAAGCGCGCTGAATCGCTCGGCATCCATTCGATCGCCGATCTGGCAGCGCATGCCACGACGATGTCGATCGCAGGAGATTACGAGTTTTTCTCGCGCCCGGAATGGGCCAGCCTTCAGAAGGCCTATGGACTGACCTTCCGCGCCCAGCGTCAGATGCAGCCGGATTTCATGTACGCGGCGGTCGCCTCCGGCGAGGTCGACGTCATCGCGGGCTACACCAGCGACGGGCTGATCGCGAAATTCGACCTGGTCGCGCTCGAGGACAACAGGCACGCCATCCCGCCCTATGACGCGATCGTGCTGCTGTCGCCGCAGCGGCGAGATGACGAGGCGCTGAAGTCTGCGCTGCGGCCGCTGCTCGGCAGGATCGACATCGCCGGGATGCGCGAGACCAACCTGCGCGCATCGGGCAATGATGCATCGTCCTCGCCGGACGCCGTCGCGCGCTGGCTGTGGGAGAAGATCGGGGGAAAATCGTAGGATGGGTAGAGCGCAGCGAAACCCATCATCTCGCCTCGGGTAACAAATGATGGGTTTCGCTGCGCTCTACCCATCCTACAATCATCGGGATGATCGCGCCTACAATCCCTTGATGATCCCCGCGTCGATCAACAGGCGGTTGAAGCGGCGCGCTTCGGCGCCGTCCTTGCAGGAATAGAACGCGCCGTTGCAGCGAAGCATGATGGCCTTCTGCTCCTCGAACGAGGGATCGAGCGGAATGCCGGCGGCCTCCTGGATCACCAGCGGCAGGTAGGCGGCATCGATCGTGTTCATCACCGCCGGGCTCTTCACCGGTTCGAAGTTGACGGCGTCGATCGCGTAATAGGTCGCGTAGTAACGCGGATCGTAATCCATCAGCTTCTTGCCGATGCCGGCCTCGTCGAGCTCGGGGTCGAGCAGCTGCGGCGAGAATTCCGGCTGGTGATCGCCGTAGCGCACGATCAGGAACGGCTGCGCCGGAAACTTCTTCTTCAGCGCCGCGACAAAGCCGGCATAGTCGTTGGCGCTCATCGCCTGCCGGCGCAGATATTCATCGACCGACGGCGTGTTGCCCGGCCGCTTCCATGCCGGCAGCAGGTGGGGACGGAACTTGGTCTCCCACGGAAAATGGTTGGCGGCGAGATAGACGAAGGTGAACAGCGGCGCGCCCGACGTCTTCTGCTCCGCCATCAGCTTCAGCGCCTTGTCGTAGAAGAAGCTGTCGGGCTCGACGTCCTTGGCATGCAGATCATGCGCGTCGTAGAATTGCTGGATGCCGGTCGTGATCTGGAAATTGCGCGCGCTCATGAAGGCGCCGAACGCCGGATACAGCGAAAGCGTCTCATAGCCGCAGCGGCGCAGCGCCAGCGGCAGGCCGCGCGCGACCCGGCCGGATGCGATGCGGGTGACGAAATAGGAGAACCGGCCGAACGAGCGCGAGGACAATCCCGCCAGCACGTTGTATTCGGTGAACCAGCTCGGCCCGCCATTGCTCTCGGCGAGGAATTTGCGCTCGATCCCGTCATAGGACTTGAACTGGCTGCCATAGCCCGGCGGCACCTTGACGCCGGATGCGGCGCGGATGTCGAAGCTCGATTCATCATGGATCATGATGATGTTCGGCCGCCGGCCGGCAGGATGGCAGGCATCGACCAGCGGCATCTTGAGCTGGTCGCTCGCGCTCGGATCCGACTCCATGAAGCCATAGGTGACGAAGTCGGACACTGCGGTCACGCCGGAGCGCGCGAATTTCGACAGATAGCCGTCGTCGTAATAGCCGCGCCAGGCTTCATCCGGCCAGGCGAAGGCATAGCCCGAGAGCGCCGCGGTGCAGGCAAGGCACGCCGCCGCGGCCGGCAGGCGGCGGATGCGGAATGGATCGAGCCACCATAGCGCGTACATCAGAGGCAGCGTGACGAGACCGGCGCCTATGATCGACCAGCGCAGGTTCGGGAAGATCGTGAGCAGGAACGCTGCGGTGTCGCGGTCGATCACCATCAGGTCGACGAAGTTCGCGGTCATCTGCACCACGTCGTGCTTGAAGCGCGACAGCAGCACCAGCACCACGACCAGCGTCAGCGACAGCGCGCCCGACAGCGCCGGCCGGCGCAGCAATGCGATGAACAGGAAGTTGAGGATTCCCCAGGTCAGCAGGAAGCAGAGCCGCGAGCCGAAATCGGTCTCGGTCCGCAGCATCAGGATCAGCGCGCCGAGATGCGGCGCGGCGACCGCCATCAACCGCCAGATTCCGATCGCGGCGAGACCGCCGGCGAGCGCGGCAACCGAGGAGTTTTGCTGAGGCGCGGGCGCCATGGGCGGGACGCAATACGACCCGGCGCAATACCACGGCCTTGACTGGCAACGGCCAGGAGGCACACGGCACAGCCGGTGTCTGCACCATGTCACAAAATCGTAATTGAATCGTCATGAACGCGCAATGAATTTGCCCGCGCCGGCATGCCGCGACGAGCCGTGCGCCGTTAGACCTTGGCCGCAGGCGCCGCGGGCCTTGCGATGCCCGCGATGAAGAGGTCGACGATGTCGGCGGCCATCCGCTCGACCTCGGCTTCGCCGACGCCCCAGCGCGGCAGATGGCCGTCGATGTGCATCCGGGCGAAACCATAGACCAGCGCGCGGCCGGCGATCTGGACCTGCTTCAGGTCGCGCGCCGCGAGCTGGCCGGCTGAAAAGGCCTCCGCCAGCGTGCGCTCGGTCAAGCCGATCAACTCGGCATTGTCGCTGGAGACGCCGGCCGAGCGGTCGTGGTCGAACAAGCGGCGGCTGGAGATGATCTCGAAATGGGTCGGGTTCTTCATCGCCCAGCGCAGATAGGCGATTCCGAGGCAGCGGAAGCGGCCGAGCGGATCGCCGGCCGGCGCATCGGCCAGCGCGGTCTCGATCTCCGCGCGGAAGCGGCGCTGCGCCTCCTCGGCCACCGCGTTCATCAGGGCATCCCGGCTCGGGAAGTGCCGGAACGGGGCGCCGGGCGAGACCCCGGCGCGGCGGGCGGCCTCGCGCACGCTGACCGCCGCCGGCCCGCCCTCGCCGACCAGCTGCATCGCCGCGTCGATCAGGACCCGCCGGAGGTCGCCATGGTGATAGGGCCTGGCCGCCGCCGTGCGCGACGCGGCGCGACGCGGCTTGGCCGGACGGGTGGACTGCGGTTTGGCGGGGCGGCGCATCGGCCCTGCTCTAGCATCACCCCCTTGTGAATGTAAGCGCCGATTACACGGATTGCCGCATCGACGATCGACATGTAACTGGTGATTACATTCTCGAAGGAGGCCGGATATGTCGATGCGTCGCACCTGGTTCGAAGGCTGGCGGCTGTTCGGCCTGCTCACGCTGACCCTGATCGGGCTTTCGCTTGGGATCGCGGGGATGCGGCAGTTCGAGGCCGAGGGCGTGCGGATGGTGATCCGCTTCACGGCCCGTACCTCGCTGCTGTTCTTCTGCCTCGCCTTCTCCGCCGCGGCGCTGGCGCGGCTCTGGCCGAACGCCTGGACGCACTGGCAGCGCCGCAACCGCCGCTACCTCGGCGTCAGCTTCGCCGCCTCGCACGCCATCCACGCGGTCGCCATCACCGCGTTCGCAATGCTCGATTCGCATGGCTTCGCTGCCGCGACCTCGGTTGCCTCGTACATCTTCGGCGGCATCGGCTATCTCGCGATCATCGCGATGACCGCGACCTCGTTCGATCGCACGGCCGCGCTGCTGGGACCGCGCGCCTGGCACAGGCTGCATCTGATCGGCGGCTATTATCTGCTGCTGCAGTTCATGGTCTCGTTCGGCAAGCGGATTCCCGAGATGCCGCTTTACGCGCTGTTCCTCGTGCCGCTCGCCGCGGTGTTCACGCTCAGGATGATCAGCATGGCCGCACGGCCCGCACCGCAGCAGGCACGGGCGAGCTAGGATCAGGCCACCTTACACGAGATGAAACTTGCGGCCGAGCCGGCGATGCACCGACAGCACCGCGCGATCGACGTCGCTGATCAGGCTGTCGCCGAGCACGACATTCGGAATCTCCCAGTTGCGCCCGATCCGCGCATCGGGCAGCGCGGCGACCGCGGGCACGCGCGCGGTCTCGCAGCCGGGTTGGGCGCGCAGCGCCTCATCGGCGAGTTGGGTCAGTTCGTCCTGGCTCTTTCCGTCAGTCATGACCCCGGTCCTGACTCCGGAAGATGGCTCACTGATGGCCGAGATTCTCCAGTTCCCTGGCCCGGGCCTCGGTCATGCTGCGCATGCATTCGCCGGCATCGAGCCGCGCGATGGTGCCCCTCGCCGAGGTCGTAATACAGGCAGTCGGCGTCGCGGTACCGCGACTGGCCTTTCCGATCCATGCGGGATATTTCATGTGCTGGAGGGACCATGCGCCGCGCCCTGACGCCTGTGATCATTCTGGCCGCGTTCGGCCTGCTCGTCGGCGGACTATTCCGCCATACCTTCGATCAACCCAACGAGGCGTCGGTCGCGAACTATCTGCGCAGCGCCGTCGAGGGCGCCGCCATCACCCTGATCCTCTGGGGCTCGCATCTTTATCTCGTCTCGCATGGCAGCTGGTTGCGGCAGCGGCCGCTCATTGTCGAGCTGGTTGCGCGCTCCGTCATCCTCGCCGTCATCGTCGCGGTTGCCGCGATTGTGCTGGAGGTCGTGCTCAACGGACATGGGCTCGAGGCGAACTGGTTTCGTGATACGTTCTTCAAGATCATCGGCGTCGCGCTGCTGCTCTCGATTCCTATCACGACGATCTACGAGCTGGTTCGGATGATCGGCGGGCGAACGCTGCTCAATGTCGTGCTCGGACGCTATCGCCAGCCGGTGCGCGAGCAGCGCGTGCTGCTGTTTCTCGACCTGGTCGGCTCGACCACGCTGGCGGAACAGATGGGCGAGCTGCGCGTGCAGGAGCTGTTGACGCGCTTCTTCTCCGACATCGACGACGCGATCGTGGCGCATGGCGGCGAGGTCCATGCCTATGTCGGCGACGAAGTCATCGTGACCTGGCCGGTCAGCAACGGCCGGCCGTCGCGCTGGCTCGACTGCGTGTTCGCGATCGAGGACCGCCTCGCCAAGCGCGCCGATTATTATCGCAAGCAGTTCGGCGTCGCGCCTGCATTCCGGGCGGGAATGCATGCCGGTCCGGTGGTCGTCGCCGAATGCGGCGACTCGCGGCGGCAGATTGCCTATTTCGGCGACACCGTGAACGTCACGGCGCGACTGCAGGCGCATTGCAAGGAGGCTGGCCGGCCGCTGCTGGTCTCGGGCGAGCTGCTTCGCCTGCTGCCGGCGGAGCCGGACTTTGTCATCGAGCCGCTCGGCGCGACGCACTTGCGCGGCCGCGCCGCGCCGATCGACATCTTCGCCGTCGCGCGGCGCGCATTGCCCTAAACGATCGCTTAAAGTGCGCTTGTCTCCATGGCTGCATCGAACGCGCAAATTGAATCGGATCCGGTGGCGGTCCGTTAAGGATGGCGATGGACCCGTATTTGCACCGGGTTCCACCTTAACGCAGGTGTAAGATCACGATCGATATCCTGCAGGCTGTTGTTATCAAACAAAACAAGGTTGCCCATCGATGGCGCAACAGGCGTCACAATCGATTATTGCCGAACTCGAGGATGCGGTCCGCGACGGGACGTCGGCCAAGCGCGTGCAGACGCTGCGGCAGGTCACCGATCTGTTCCTGAACGACGGCGACCGTCTCAACGATGAACAGGTCAAGGTGTTCGACGACGTGCTCTGCCTGCTCGTCGCGCGCGTCGAGACACGTGCGCGGGCCGAGCTCAGCAAGCGGCTCGCGCCGCTCGACTATGCGCCGTTTGATGTGATTCACCATCTCGCCTGGGACGACGACATCAGCGTCGCCGGCGAGGTGCTGACCCACTCCAGCCGCCTGTCAAACGCCGCACTACGCGAGATTGCCAGCAGCAAGGGCCAGGACCATCTGTTCGCGATCTCCGCTCGGGAAAACCTGCCGTCACTCGTCACCGACGTGATCATCGATCGCGGCGAGGACAAGGTAATCCGGCGCCTGGCCAAGAACGCCGGCGCACAATTCTCTGACAAAGGTTATTCCACGATCGTCGCGCGCGCCGAGGGCGACGACGAGCTGGTCGAGATCCTCGGGTTGCGCATCGACATTCCGGCCAAGCTGCTGCGCGACCTGCTGCTGCGCGCCAAGGAGACCGTGCGCGCCCGCCTGCTCGCAATCGCCTCGCCCCGGGCGCGCGAGGAGATCAGCCAGGTGCTGAACGACATCGCCCAGGAAGAGGCCGCAGCGCCACGCCGCAACTACGGCATCGCCGAAGAGCTGGTCAAGCTGATGAAGCAGCTCAACGAGCTCGACGACGCGGCTGTCTACAAATTTGCCGAGGCCGGAAAGTTCGACGAGGTCACGGTTTCGCTTGCCGTCCTCAACGACATGCCGATCGGGATGATCGAGCGCCTGATGCTCGGGCTGCGTTCCGACCTGCTGCTGATCCCGTGCCGCTCGGCGCGGCTGAACTGGCCGACCGTCGAGACCATCCTGCGCAACCGGCCGCTGCCGCACGCCATCGACCACACGACGTTGGAGATCGCGCATCGCGATTACCGGCGGCTGTCGCTGGAGACCGCGCAGCGCACGGTGCGGTTCTGGCAGCTCCACAACAGGATCGAGAAGCAGCCGATGGCAGCCGGTTAGGCGCTACGTTGTGCTTGTGACAAAGAAAAAAGGGTGGGCAATGCGCCCACCCTTTTTCGTTGATGCGTAGGGTGGGTTAGCCGGAGGCGTAACCCACCGCGTCTCCGCGGAACGAAGTGGTGGGTTACGCTTCGCTAACCAACCCTACCAGACCGCGCTTAGTTCTTGCTCTTGTCGACCAGCGCGCCCTTCTTGATCCAGGGCATCATGTCGCGCAGCTTGGCGCCGACTTCCTCGATCGGATGGGCCGCGAGCTTGGCACGGGTCGCCTTGAACGAGGTCTGGTTGACCTTGTTTTCGAGCATCCAGTCGCGGGCGAACTTGCCGCCCTGGATGTCGGCCAGCACGCGCTTCATCTCCGCCTTGGTCTCGGCCGTGACGATGCGCGGACCGGTGACGTACTCGCCGTACTCGGCGGTGTTGGAGATCGAGTAGTTCATGTTGGCGATGCCGCCTTCATAGATCAGGTCGACGATCAGCTTCACTTCGTGCAGGCACTCGAAATAGGCCATCTCGGGCGCGTAGCCGGCCTCGACCAGCGTCTCGTAGCCGCCCTTGATCAGCTCGACCAGGCCGCCGCAGAGCACCACCTGCTCGCCGAACAGGTCGGTCTCGCACTCTTCCTTGAAGGTGGTCTCGATGATGCCGGCGCGGCCGCCGCCGATCGCCGAGGCGTAGCTGAGGCCGAGGTCATGGGCGTTGCCCGACGAATCCTTGGCGATCGCGATCAGGCAGGGCACGCCGCCGCCGCGCTGGTACTCCGAGCGCACGGTGTGGCCGGGGCCCTTCGGCGCGATCATCAGCACGTCGAGGTCGGCGCGCGGATCGAGCAGGTTGAAGTGCACGTTGAGGCCGTGGGCGAAGACCAGCGCCGCGCCCTTCTTCATGTTGTCGTGCAGGTGCTCGCGATAGATGTCGCCCTGCAATTCGTCCGGGGTCAGCATCATGACGAGGTCGGCCCACTTGGCGGCCTCGGCGACTTCCATCACCTTGAAGCCGGCGTTCTCGGCCTTCTTGGCCGAGGCCGAACCCTTGCGCAGGGCGATCGCCACGTCCTTGACGCCGGAATCCTTCAGGTTGAGCGCATGGGCGTGGCCCTGGCTGCCGTAGCCGACGATGGCGACCTTCTTGCCCTTGATCAGGTTCAGGTCGGCATCGCGATCGTAGTAAACTCGCATCGTGGTTTCCTCGTTTGAAGGGGCCAAAATCGGCCGATGAATCAGGCTTTCGGAAGGTCAGAACCACCGGACGCCCGCGAATTTCCGGCGTTGTCTAGAGCATTTTCCCGCTCAGGGGAAACCCTCATCTCGCATGGCGCGGTGCGGCATCATGCGTCCATGAAGACCGGGTAGAGCGAGGCCTGCAGCAGGATGGCCATGACGACGTTGGTGGCACGGATCGCCCGGGGCGAGTCAGGACCGGCCGCAGGGCGGTGCCGAACAGGGCCCAGACGATGCAGGACACCGTTCCCAGCATCAGGCTGAGGCCGACCTGGATCGCGATGTTCCAGGGAAAGGCGGCAATCGCCGCTGGCATTGATCCACTGGAACATGGTGGCGCCCCAAAGACGGCGAACACGACAAAGGCGAGCAGCAGCGAATTCGACATGGTGCCCTCACGCGACCTTCGGCAGCGCTTTTGGCCGCTTCGACAGCAGCATCACGGCAATGCCGGCGATCACAGCGACCATGCCGGCGAGCCGCAGCGGCCCGAATCTCTCACCGAACACGATGCTGGAGGCGGCGGAGCCGACGAACGGCACCAATAGCGCGAACGGCACCACCTGCGCCGCGGGATAATCCCTGAGCAGCCGGCCCCACAGCCAATAGGCGATGCTGGTCGAGATGCCGCCGAGACAGAGCACGCAGATCAGCCCGGTCAGCGACATGTGGCTCAGCGCCTGCCAGGTCGGCTGCGGCCCGTTGCTGATCAGGGTCAGCACCGCGAGCGGCACCGCGGCGGACAGGCACAGCCAGGCGAACAGGTCGAACATCGGCGCGGCGTGCGCCTGCCGCAGCAACAGATTGCCGATCGCGAAGCTGATCGGACAGATCATCAGAATGGCGAAGGCCGAGACGCTGAAATCGTAACCGACCGTGCCGCAGATCATCAGCAAACCGAGCGCGGCGATCGCGACCCCGATCGCCTGCGTCCGCGTCGGCATCTCGCCGAATGCGATCGCCGCGAACGCGATGGTGAACAGCGCCTGGCTCTGCACGACCACGCTGGAGAGGCCGACCGGCACGCCATGCGCGATCGCGAAGGCCTGCGCGAGGAACTGGCCGAGGAACAGCGTGAAGCTGATGGCGATCAGCAGCGGCCAGGAGATGCCGGGCTTGCGCAGGAACAGACACGGCAGCGCGGCGATGCCAAAGCGCAGCGTCGTCATCAGCTCCGGCGAGAACTCGTCGAGCGCGATCCGGCTCGCGACGAACGCAAGTCCCCAGATCACCGCGACCATGACGGCGATGCCAACATCGGCCGGCTTCATCGTTGTTCTTCTTTGCTTCCGTTTCGCTGTCGGTCGGGGCGGTCGAGGACTAGATTTGCTCGTCCGGCTTTGGTTTGCGCAGCAGATAGGTGCCGTGCAGTGGCGCGTGATAGTCGGCGGCGACCAGCGTGAAGCCGGTCTCGGTGAGCATCCGCTCCATCACCCAGCCGAAGGTCGAGTATTCGTCGCGCATGTGGGTCATCACGCTTTCGCGCTCGAAATCGTGATTCTTGATCGAGAAATCGGCCCAGCCCTCGACGTCGCGATCGACGCCGTCGGGCATGCTGACGAACACCATGTCGCGCAGATAGAAATTCGCGCCAGGCTTCAGCGCGTTGAAGATCCGCGACAACGCCACGGCTTTCCAAAAATCCGGCAGATGGTGCAGCGTAAACTCGCTGACGATCAGATCATAGGAACTCGGTTGATAGGCAAAGGACAGCAAGCCGGCCGGCTGGGTCCGGATTTTCGCCTTGCGGTCGCGCGCGTAGATTTCGGCAAGCCCGATCATTGCTGGCGAGATGTCGATAGCGTCGACCTCGGCACCCATCAGCGCCGCCTCGGTCGCCAGCACGCCGTTGCCGCAGCCGATATCGGCGATCCGCCAGCCCGGCTTGACGCCGAGCATGCTCAGCGCCTGACGGGCACGGACATCGCTATCCTCGCTGACGTCATAGATCGAGGCCACCGCGGTATCGAGACCGACCCGCCGCCGTTGCGTGTAGTACCAGTCGCGCGCCAACATGACTCACATCCCTTCCGGCCCACGCGTGATCGCGGCCACCCCGGTTCGTGACACCTCGACCAGGCCCAGCGGGCGCATCAGGTCGATGAACTGACTGATCTTGGACGAATTGCCTGTGATCTCGAACACGAAGCTCTCGGTCGTGGCGTCGATCACCCGGGCGCGAAACGCATCCGCCAGCCGCAGCGCCTCGACGCGGTGATCGCCGCCGCCCCTGACCTTGACCATTGCAAGCTCGCGCTCGATCGAGCTGCCGGTCAGCGTCATGTCGACGACGCGGTAGACCGGGATCATGCGATCGAGCTGGTGCTTGATCTGCTGGATCACCATCGGCGTGCCTGTCGTGACGATCGTAATCCGCGACAGATGTTTCTGGCTCTCGGTCTCCGAGACGGTGAGACTTTCGATGTTGTAGCCGCGGCCGGAGAACAGCCCGATCACGCGCGCGAGCACACCGGGTTCGTTCTGCACGAGCACGGACAGCGTGTGCGTCTCGTTGGGATCGTGACGTTCTTCGAGGAAGTAGGCGGATGCGGGCTGGTTCATGATCGTCCCCTTACATTCTTTTCACGCCACCGCCCGCTGGGCGGCCGGCGCAGCATCCGTCCCAATCCAGGTCCGGAACAGATCGAAATCGATATTGCCGCCGCTCAGGATCAGGCCGACCCGCTTGCCGGCGAGCCTGTTCTTCTCCTGCAGTGCGGCCGCGAGCGCCGCAGCACCTGCGCCCTCGGCGAGATTGTGGGTGTCGGTCCAATAGGCCCGGATCGCCTGGGCGACCTCGTCGTCGGTGACCTGCACGATGCGCGAGGCGCCCTTCTCAATCAGCGCGAACGCGTCCGCATCCGGAATCCGCGTCGCCATGCCATCGGCCAGCGTGTTGCTGGCCGCGGTGGTCACGATCTTGCCGGCCGCAAACGACAGGGCGTAGGACGGCGCCTCGGTCGACTGCACGCCGACGATCTCGGTCTTCAGTCCGAGCAGGTCGCGCGCCATGATGCAGCCGCAGATCCCGGAGCCCTGCCCGATCGGCACATAGAGAATGTCGAGGTCGGGCGCAGACCGGAACAGCTCGAGCGCGTAGGTCGCAACGCCCAGCACAAGGTCGAGGTGGAACGACGGCACCATGTGCAGGCCGGCGAACTGGGCGCGGCGCTCGGCCTCTTCGCGTGCGGCCTGGAAGTCCTCGCCATGCTCGACGAGCTCGGCGCCGAACGCGTGCATGGCGCGGTTCTTCTCGACCGAATTGCCACGCGGCACGTAGATCACAACCGGCACGCCGTGACGCCCGGCCGCAAAGGCCAGGCTCTGGCCGTGATTGCCGCGCGTCGCCGAGATGATGCCGGGCACGTCGGGCCGCTCGCGCTTCAACCGCTCGAGATAGACCAGGCCGCCGCGCACCTTGAAGGCGCCGGTCGGCGTGTGGTTCTCATGCTTGACCACGACCTCGGTGCCGAGCCGCTCGGCCAGCAACGGCCAGGCATACGCCGGCGTCGCCGGCACCGCAGTGCCGACGATCCTGTGCGCGCGCTCGAGCCCGTTGAGGTCAAACATGTTGGTTTCCAGTCGCTCTGCTTTCTGTCTTGTCATCCCCGCGAAAGCGGGCATCCAGTATTCCAGAGACGTCCGATAGTAACCGAGATGCCGCGGCGTACTGGATCGCCCGGTCAAGCCGGGCGATGACAATGGAATTTGTGTCCGCCATCATCACACCAGCGCCTTGCCGCCGGAGAACGCCTTCGCGGTGGCCTCGTCGGTGGCCTCTTCCGGCAGCAGCATCTCGTTATGCGCCTTGCCCGACGGGATCATCGGGAAGCAGTTCTCCAGCGCGGCAACGCGGCAGTCGAACAGCACCGGGCGCTTGATCGAGATCATCTCCTTGATCGCGCCGTCGAGATCGGACGGCTTGGTCGCCTGCAGCCCGACGCAGCCATAGGCGTCGGCGAGCTTGACGAAGTCCGGCAGCGCCTCCGAGTACGAATGCGACAGGCGGTTGCCGTGCAAGAGCTGCTGCCACTGCCGCACCATGCCCATGTACTGGTTGTTCAGGATGAAGATCTTGATCGGCAGCTCGAACTGGACCGCCGTCGACATTTCCTGGATCGTCATCTGCACCGAGGCGTCGCCGGCGATGTCGATCACCAGGCTGTCCGGATGCGCCACCTGGACGCCGACCGCGGCAGGCAGGCCGTAGCCCATGGTGCCGAGCCCGCCCGAGGTCATCCAGCGGTGCGGCTCCTCGAAGCCGAAGAACTGCGCGGCCCACATCTGGTGCTGACCGACCTCGGTCGTGATGTAGGTGTCCTTGCCGCGGGTCAGCTCGAACAGGCGCTGGATCGCGTATTGCGGCAGGATGATATCGTTGTTCTTGCGGTAGGACAGCGAATTGCGCGCGCGCCATTGCGCGATCTGCTGCCACCACGTCTTGATGTCCGGCTTCTTCGCCTCCGCCTTGAACACCTGCAGCAAGTCGCCGAGCACATTGCCGCAGTCGCCGATGATCGGCACGTCGACTCGGATGTTCTTGTTGATCGAGGACGGATCGATGTCGATGTGGATCTTCTTCGAGCCCGGCGAGAATGCGTCGGTGCGGCCGGTGATCCGGTCGTCGAAGCGCGCGCCGACGCACAACATGACGTCGCAATCATGCATCGTCATGTTGGCCTCGTAGGTGCCGTGCATGCCCAGCATGCCGAGCCAGTTCGGCCCCGACGCCGGATAGGCGCCGAGCCCCATCAGGGTCGAGGTGATCGGGAAGCCGGTCGCCTCCACCAGTTGGCGCAGCAGCTGCGAGGCCTCGGGACCGGAATTGATCACGCCGCCGCCGGAATAGATCACCGGACGTTTTGCACTGGCGAGCAGCGCCACCGCCTTGCGGATCTGGGTCGCATCGCCCTTCACGCGCGGCGTGTAGGAGATGTGCACGTCCGACTTGCGCGGCGGATGATAGGTGCCGGTGGCGAACTGCACGTCCTTCGGCACGTCGACCACGACCGGGCCGGGCCGGCCGGTGGTGGCGACATAGAAGGCCTCGTGCAGCACTCTGGCGAGGTCGTTGACGTCGCGCACCAGCCAGTTGTGCTTGGTGGCCGGCCGGGTGATGCCGACGGTGTCGCATTCCTGGAAGGCGTCGTTGCCGATCAGATGGGTCGGCACCTGGCCGGTGATGCAGACCAGCGGGATCGAATCCATCAGCGCGTCGGTCAGCGGCGTCACCATGTTGGTGGCGCCGGGGCCCGAGGTCACCAGCACCACGCCGGGCTTGCCGGTCGAGCGGGCGTAGCCTTCGGCGGCATGGCCGGCGCCCTGCTCGTGGCGGACCAGGATGTGCTCGACCTCGCTCTGCTGGAAAATCTCGTCGTAGATCGGAAGCACCGCACCGCCGGGATAGCCGAAGACATGCTGCACGCCGTGATCGATGAGCGCGCGCACGATCATCGCGGCGCCGGTCATCTGATTGGGATCGTGGCTTTTGTCGGTCATGGTTCGCTCCGGATGCGCTTGTTTTTGCGCGGCTTTTTCAGTTCTCGTCAGTTCGGCTTCGGGCAATAAAAAGGGGCCCCAGAGGCCCCATGCACACCGCCCGAATGTGGATGGCCGCTAGCCATCCCCGGCGGTGTGCCTGGGTACGACGGCGATAAGCAGTTTGGTAATAATGTTGCGCACGAGGTGACCCAGTCTTCCCAAAGGTTGCGCGAACATAGCGGCCAAAGCCCGAATGTCAAGGCAAGGCAAGCACTTTCGCGATTTACGCACTGTACCGGGGTTCCGCCCGTTCGGCGAGTGGTTTTGCGCGATGAAACGCGCATGGCAGACGGCGTGCGGCGGCATCGGGGCGCCCGGCCAGCCCTCGTAGCCCGGATGAAGCGCAGCGAAATCCGGGGACCTTGCCGCGGAGACGCTGGCCCCGGATTACGCTTCGCTCCATCCGGGCTACGCGATCTTGCTTTGCAGCCACTCCCTCGCCGCTTCCGGCGCCACCCATTCGAATTCCGGAAGCTGGTGGCGAAACCAGGTGAACTGGCGCTTGGCGTAGTGCCGGGTGTCGGCCCGGCCGATCTCGGCGGCCTCCTTCCGGCTGATCTCGCCCGTCAGGTGCCGGATCAGCGCCGGCACGCCATGGGCTTTCATCGCCGGCAGCAGCGGATCGAGCCCGCGCGCGGCGAGCGCCGCGACCTCGTCAAGCGCACCGCCATCGAGCATCGTGTCGAACCGGGCGTCGATCCGGGCATAGAGCTGGCCGCGCTCCGGCGCGAGAAAGAGCGCATGGAATTCGCTCTGCGGCAGCAGCGGCGGCAGGCCCTCACGGTGCCAGTCCGGCAACGGGCGGCCGGTGGCCTCGACGACCTCGAGCGCGCGCGCGACGCGGGTGCGGTCGCGCGGCTTCAGCCGTTCGGCCGACACCGGATCGCGCGCGGCAAGCTCGGCATGCAGCGCCTCGACGCCGTGCCGCTCCAGCCTTGCGCGGACACCGTCGCGCACAGCGGCGGGGATCGGCGGCACCGCCGAGAGGCCGCGCGTCAGTGTCTTGAAATACAGGCCGGAGCCGCCGATGAAGATCGGCAGGCGCTTGTCCGCACGTGCCTCGCCGAGCACCCTGGTCGCATCCGCCACCCAGGCGCCGGCCGAGAAATTCACGCCGGCGTCGACATGGCCGTAGAGCCGGTGCGGAACCAGCGCTTCCTCGCTTGCGGTCGGCCGCGCCGTGATGATGCGGAGGTCGCGATAGACCTGCATCGAGTCGGTGTTGATCACGACCCCGCCGGTCCGCTGCGCAAGCGCGAGCGCCAGGGCCGACTTGCCGCTGGCGGTCGGCCCTGCGATAAGCACTGCCTTGTCCAACAATCCCGAATGCGCCTGCATGTCCCTCGTTGCCACGCTGATCTGCAATCCTGCAAGCCCCGCACTCGACTCCAGCATCGTCGACGGTGCGCGGGCCGTGCTGCCCTCACCCGGCCCGGCGCAGTGGCTGTTCAACGAGGTCGCCGTCGACATCCCGTTCGAGAGCCAGAATTCCAGCGGCGAGGCCAGCCGAGACGACATCAAGGCGATCGAAGCGCGGCTGCGCCAGGCCCGCGGCGACCTGCCGATCGACATTGTCGTGCAGCCTCGGATCGGCCGGCGCAAGAAGCTTTTTCTGGCCGACATGGATTCCACCATGATCGGCCAGGAGTGCATCGACGAGCTCGCCGACTTCGCCGGGCTCAGGTCCCATGTCGCCGCCATCACCGAACGCGCGATGCGCGGCGAAATCGAGTTCGAACCGGCGCTGCGCGAGCGCGTGGCGCTGCTCAAGGGCCTGCCGGTCAGCATCGTCGACGAGGTGCTGAACCAGCGCATCACGCTGACGCCGGGCGGCCGCGAGCTGGTCATGACCATGCGTGCGCACGGCGCCTACACCTGCCTGATTTCCGGCGGCTTCACCCTGTTCACCCAGGTGGTCGCGGCAAAAGTCGGTTTCCAGGAGAACCGTGCCAACCAGCTGCTGGTCGAGAACGGCGAGCTGACCGGCGACGTGGTCGAGCCGATCCTCGGCGGCGCCACCAAGCTCGCCACCCTGATCGAGCTCACCGAATCCTTCGACCTCGACGATATCGACACGCTGGTGGTGGGCGACGGCGCCAACGATCTCGGCATGATCCAGGCCGCAGGCCTCGGCGTCGCCTATCACGCCAAGCCGGCGGTCGCAGCCGCCGCCGCGGTCCGGATCGACCACGGCGATCTCACCGCGCTGCTGTATGCGCAGGGCTATCGGCGGGATGAGTTCGTGGCGGGGTGATCCTTGGGTGTCGTCCCGGCGAAAGCCGGGACCCATAACCACCGACGTCAGTTATTCAGAAAAGCCGTCGACCACTTCCTCACTCATTACGGCCGCGGCGTATGGGTCCCGGCTTTCGCCGGGACGACCACTTACTGCACACCCAACGCGACGAAACGCAATTCGCCGTCGCCGTTGGAGACCAGCAGCAGCACGGACTTCTTGCCGTCCTTCTTCAGCTGGTCGACGCGCTTCTTGATGTCGGCGGCGCTGGCCACCGCCTCCTGCGCCACCTCGACGATGACGTCGCCGGCCGATAGCCGCTTCTCGGCGGCGTCGGAAGCGCTATCGACGCCGGTGACGACGACGCCCTTCACGCTGTCCTTGATCTTGTACTTGGTGCGCAGGTCCTTGCTCAGCGACGCCAGGTCGAGGCCGAGCGCCTTCTGGGTCACCGGCTTCTCGGCGGTGTCGTCCTTCGGCTTGGCGTTGGCCTGCTGAACCTTGTCGGTGTCCTCGAGCCGGCCGAGCGTGACCTTGCGGGTCTCCTCATTGCCCTTGCGGATGATGACGACGTCGACTTCCTTGCCGACCGCGGTGTCGGCGACTATGCGCGACAGGTCCTTCGGGTCCTTGACGTCCTTGCCGTCGAACTTAACGACGACGTCGCCGGGCTCGATGCCGGCCGGCTTGGCCGGCCCCTTGTCGTCGATGCCGGCAACCAGTGCGCCGCGCGCCGGCTTGATGTTGAGGCTGTCGGCAATCTCGTCGGTGACCTGCTGGATGCGCACACCGAGCCAGCCGCGGCGCAGCTCGCCGAACTTCTGCAACTGGTCGACGACACCGGCCACCGTCTTCGACGGCACCGCGAAACCGAGGCCGATCGAGCCGCCGGTCGGAGAGATGATCAGCGTGTTGACGCCGATCACCTCGCCGTCGAGGTTGAACAGCGGACCGCCGGAGTTGCCGCGATTGATCGCGGCGTCGGTCTGGATGTAGCTGTCATACGGGCCCTGGCTGATGTCGCGGTTCTTGGCCGAGACGATGCCCGCGGTCACCGTGCCGCCGAGGCTGAACGGGTTGCCAATCGCGACCACCCAGTCGCCGAGGCGGATCTTGTCGCTGTCGCCGAACTTGACCGCGACGAGCGGCTTCGGCGGCTTGAACTTCAGCACCGCGAGGTCGGTCTTCTTGTCGACGCCGACCAGCTCGGCCTTGATCTTGGTGCCGTCGTTGAGAATGACGTTGATCTCGTCGGCGTCGGCGATGACATGGTTGTTGGTGACCACGATCCCCGCGGTGTCGACGATGAAGCCCGAGCCGAGCGAGTTGGTCTTGCGCGGCTGGAACTCGCCGCTCTTGTCGCCGCCCTTGCCGGGCGGCCCGCGGCGGTTCTTGAAGAAGTCGTCGAAGAATTCCTCGAACGGCGAGCCCGGCGGCAGCTGCGGCATCGTCCGGTCCTTGGCCTCGATGGTCTGCGAGGTCGAGATATTGACGACGGCGTCGATCACCTTCTCGGCGATGTCGGCGATGCCCTCGGGTCCGCGCGCGAACGCCGGCACGGAGCTCAGCATGCTCGCAGCACCGATCGAGATCGCGGCCCCCATCATGCGGAGGCGGCGGCTCAGGGCTGGTCTGGCAGCGATCATGTCGGAGTTTCTCCAGGCAACGGGTTCAAACTAGCTGGTTATAGAGTGCGCCCGAACGGGCATATGGCGCAAGCATCTCAGCCGGGCATTTCGGCGAAAAACCGACGGCGCGAGGCTCACGATTATGTTCATTCCGGCGCGATGGAACAGGCAATGTTCAGCGCCGCACCACCCAGATCAGGATCAGCCCCGCGACCGCCGAGCCGATGCCGACGATGCGCAGGATGTTGTCGGGTGTGGCGAGCGCGCTCTTCATCGCCCGGCGCATCCAGGCAGGGCTTGCCGCGAACAGGATGCCTTCGAGCACGAACAGGATTCCCAGACCGATGAGGAAGTCGCCGAACGCTATTGACCTCATCGGATGGCAACCTCCCCGCACGATGTTGTTGTTCTTGAAACGGCAGCGACGCGTTGTCCGCGTCGCTGCCAGGCCGTGATGTTCAAGCCGTGATGTTCAAGTCGCTACGTTCACGTCGCGATGTTACTGTTTCGCCGCGGCGGCCGCCTCAGGCGGCCTGCCGCTGGCACTGCCGAAGTATTTGAAGAATTCCGAGTCCGGCCGCAACAGGAAACGCGTGTCGTTGGGCTTGAGGCCGTTCTCATAGGCCGTCATCGAGCGATAGAACGCGAAGAAGTCCTTGTCCTTGCCATATGCCTCGGCGAACAGACGGTTGCGCTCGGCGTCACCCGCCCCGCGGGTCTGGTCCGCGGCCGAATTCGCCTCGGCGACGATCACGGTCGCTTCGCGGTCGGCCCTGGAGCGGATCTCCTGCGCCTTCTGATCGCCTTGCGCGCGGAACTCGGCCGCCTCGCGCTCGCGCTCGGTCTTCATCCGGTTGTAGACCGCCTGGCTGTTCTGCTCCGGCAGGTCGGCGCGGCGGATCCGGACGTCGACGACCTCGATGCCGTAGCCGTCGGCCTCCTTGTCGAGCTGCTCGCGAATCCGCAGCATCAGCTTCTCGCGATCGTCGCGCACCACCGTGATGAAGCTGACCTCGCCGAGCACGCGGCGGAGCGCGGCGTTGAGCAGCGTGGTCAGCTGCAGATTGGCGGCCTGGATCGAGCCGACGCTGGTGTAGTAGCGCAGCGCGTTCTTGATGCGATAGCGCGCGAAGGCGTCGACCACGAGCCGCTTCTGGTCCGAGGCGATCACTTCCTGCGACGGGTTCTCCAGATCGAGAATACGCTTGTCGACGTTGATCACCGAATTCCACGGCGCCTTGAAGTGCAGGCCGGGGTCAGTGACGATGTCGACCGGCTCGCCGAACCGCAGCACGATGGTCTGCTCGGTCTGCTGCACGGTGAATACCGAGCTGTAGCCGACGGCGAGCACGATGAAGAGCAGGATCAGGGAGACAATTCCGGTGACAGGGGACCTCATCGGGTGGCTCCCTGCTGGCCGGTGGTGGCCGGTGCGGCCGGCGGACGCTTCGTCGTCAGTTCTCCGAGCGGAAGATAGGGCACGATGTTCTGGCCCTGGCCGCCGTCGTAAACCAGCTTCTCGGAGCCGCCGAGCACTTTTTCCATGGTCTCCAGATAGATGCGCTCGCGCGTCACGTCGGGTGCCTTCTTGTACTCTTCATAGACCTTGAGGAAGCGTGCGCTCTGGCCCTTGGCCTCGGCGACCGCCTGCTCCTTGTAGCCCTCGGCGGCCTGCTGGATCTGCGCGGCGCGCCCGCGTGCTCCCGGCACGATGCTGTTGGCGTAGGTCTGCGCCTCGTTCTGCTTGCGCTCGAGATCGGCGCGCGCCGCCTGCACGTCCCGGAATGCATCGATCACCTGCGCCGGCGGATCGACCTTCTGCATCTGCACCTGCGTGATCTGAATACCGGCGTTGTAGGTATCGAGCGTCCTCTGCATCAGCTCCTGGACGTTCTGCTCGGTGACGTTGCGCGCCCCGGTCAGGATCGGCTGGATCTGCGAACGGCCGATCACCTCGCGCATCGCGCTCTCGGCAACCGCCTTCACGGTGCCTTCCGGATTCTGGATGTTGAACAGATAGGCGCCGGCTCCGCCCGGCTTGATGCGCCACAGCACGGTGAAATCGACATCGACGATGTTTTCGTCGCCGGTCAGCATCAGGCTTTCTTCCGGCACGTCGCGCATGCTGCGGCCACGGCGGGCGGGATCATCGATCAGGGTCATGCCGATCGAGATCGTGTTGACGCGCAGCGCCTTCGGCAGCAGCACCGTTTCGATCGGATACGGCAGATGATAGCGCAGGCCCGGCTGCGCATCGCGGACATACTTGCCGAACCGCAGCACGACGCCGAGCTCCTCGGACTGGACGCGGAAGATGCCGGTCGCGAACCAGATCGCCAGCGCGGCGACCAGCACCAGCGCGATGCCCATGCCGCTGAAATGTCCGCCGGGCAGCCACTGCTGCAGCCGGTCCTGGCCGCGCCGCAGCAGATCCTCAAGATCCGGCGGCCTCGGCCCGGCTGACTGCGGACCCGTGCCCCACGGCCCTTTCGGACCCGAGCCCCACGGCCCGCCGCCCTGATTTTTCCACGGCATCAAACATCTCCTCGGCAAGTCCGGGCGGGACGCCCGGGCTCGAATGTCCGGCCCGGTTATAGGGGACCGCTCAGGCCCTTACAACGCAAGCTTCCTGGCCGGACGAGCTATGCGCCGGGGCATAATTGTCAATGCAAACATTGGTTAACGTTGGCTGCGCCGACGATATGTCACATAGGAGAAGTCGACACTGTCGTCCGGGCCTGCCGGATTCCGCACGCGCGCGACCTCCTCCCACACCTCGGTGTCGATCTTGTCGAACCGAGTATCGCCGTCCGGCCGGGCGTGCACCTCGGTGATCTCCAGGCGATCGGCGATGCCCATCCATTGCGCATAGATTTCCGCGCCACCGATGATTGCAATTTCAGTGGCGAAACGCCGCAGCGCGTCACCAAGCGCAATTGCGTGCGCGTTCTCGAACGAATTGGTAACGATGGCGCCGCGCGCACGGTAGTTCGGATCGCGCGTTACCACGATGTTGGTCCGCCCCGGCAGCGGTCTGGGCAGGGATTCGAACGTCTTGCGTCCCATCACGACTGGCTTGTTCAGCGTGATCGCCTTCAGGCGCCGCAGGTCGGATTTCAGCCGCCACGGAATGGCGTTGTCCTTCCCGATCACGCCGTTCTCGGCGACCGCGACGACGAGCACGATCTCCATCAGCGCGCCCCTTCCGCGAGCGCCGACAACGCCGAACCGGAGACGCGGCAAATCGTCCACTCGTCCATCATCTCGGCACCCAGCGATTTGTAGAAGGCGATCGACGGTGCGTTCCAGTCCAGTACCGCCCATTGCAGGCGCGACCAGCCGTTGGCGAGACATTGCCTGGCCAGATGCACCAGCAGTGCCTTGCCGATGCCCTTGCCACGCAGTGCCGGGCGCACGAATAGGTCTTCGAGATAGATGCCGTGGCGGCCGGCGAAGGTCGAGAAATTCACGAACCAGACCGCGAAGCCGGCCGGCTCGCCGTTCCATTCCGCGATGTCGCAAAAGAGCCGCGTGTTGGCGCCGAACAGCGCCTCGGCGATATCGGCCTCGCTGGCATGGACCTCGTGCAGGAGCTTTTCGTAGTCGGCGAGCTCGCGGACCAGCGAGAACACCAGTCCGGCCTCATCGGGCCGCGCGCGGCGGATCAACAGCGACATCAGACCGCGACTTCGGCCTTGATGTGCGGATGCGGGTCGTAGCCTTCGAGTTTGAAGTCCTCGTAGCGGAACGCGAAGATATCCTTCACGGCAGGGTTGATCGCCATCGTCGGCAGCGGCCGCGTCGGCCGCGTCAATTGCAGGCGCGCCTGCTCGAGATGGTTCGAGTAGAGATGCGCATCACCGAGCGAGTGCACGAAGTCGCCGGGCTTCAGTCCGGTGACCTGCGCGACCATCATGGTCAGGAGCGCATAAGAGGCGATGTTGAAGGGCACGCCGAGGAAGACGTCGGCCGAGCGCTGATAGAGCTGGCAAGAGAGCTTGCCGTTCGCGACATAGAACTGGAACAGGCAGTGGCACGGCGGCAGCGCCATCTTGTCGACCTCGGCGGGATTCCAGGCGCTGACGATCAGCCGCCTCGAATCCGGGTTGCGCTTGATCATTTCGATCACGTTCGAAATCTGGTCGATGCTGCGGCCGTCGGGTGCGGGCCAGGAGCGCCATTGCGAGCCGTAGACCGGGCCGAGATCGCCATTGGCGTCGGCCCATTCGTCCCAGATCGTGACGCCGTTGTCGTTGAGATATTTGATGTTGGTGTCGCCGGCGAGGAACCAGAGCAGCTCGTGCACGATCGCCTTCAGCGGCAGCCGCTTGGTGGTCAGCATCGGGAAGCCGGCCGAGAGGTTGAAGCGCATCTGATGGCCGAAGATCGACAGCGTGCCGGTGCCGGTGCGGTCGTGCTTCTCCGCGCCGTCGGCGAGGATGCGTTCGAGCAGGTCGTGATACTGGTTCATGACAGGTTCTTGGCGGTCTTTTCGGAGCTTCAAGAGAACGGCGAATGTAGCGGCGAGGGCCGCCGGTCGGCACGCTGATTCGGCCGAACGGACCGATTATACCCTGAAAAATGAACACTCCCCCGGCAAACGACAAGGGGCGGAACTGGCGTTCCGCCCCTGCCCTATCCATTTGATCGTGCTGAATTAACTTGCCGGCTTCAGCACCGGGGTCCACTTCGCGATCTCGTTCTTGACGAGGGTTGCGAGCGCCTCCGGGGTCCGGCTGGCGGGCGCCGGAATCACGCTGCCGAGCTCGAGCAGGCGCTTGCGGACCTTGTCGTCGTCGAGCGCCTTGATCGCTGCGGCATTCAGCGTGGCGATGATGGCGGGCGAAGTTCCCTTCGGCGCGAAGATCGCGTTCCAGGCCTGGGCCTGGAACGCCGGCAGGCCGGCTTCCGTCGTCGTCGGCACGTCCGGCAGCGACGGATTGCGCTCGAGGGTCGCGACCGCATAGGCCTTGATGGTGCCGGCGTTGATCTGCGGCACCGCGTTGACGATCTGGTCGCACATGTAATCGACCTGGCCGGCGACCAGCGCGTTCATCGCAGGTCCCGTGCCGTTGAAGGGCACGCCGACCGGCTTGATGTCGAGGATCGAGTTCAACAGCTCGCAGGAGGCGTGCGAGACCGAGCCGATGCCGGCATGCGCGGCGTTGACCTTCTCGGCATTGGCCTTCACATAGGCGACGAACTCCTTGAGATCCTTCGGCGGGAAATCCTTGCGGGCCAGGATCAGGATCGGCGTTCCGGCGAGCAGCGCGACCGGCTCGAAATCCTTTTCAGGGTGATAGGCAAGCTTGGGATAGAGCGGCACGGACGCCGCGTGCGTGCCCATGTGCCCGGTGACCAGCGTGTAGCCGTCATTGGCGGCGCGTGCGGCGCGCGTCGTCGCCGTGGTGCCACCGGCGCCGACCACGTTCTCGATGACGATGCTCTGGCCGAGCGTTTGCGCCATATGCGCGGTGACGATGCGCGAGATGACGTCGGTCGGACCGCCGGCTGCGAACGGCACGATCATGGTGATGGTGCGGGTCGGATAATTCTGCGCGGATGCCGGCACGGCGAATGCACCGAGCGCGGCAAATGCCGAAAGGCATGCGCCCGCAAGCGAGCGAATGGACATCATCTCGATTCCTCCCGGGAACGTTTGACCAATAAAAATGCCGGCCAAATCGGCCGGCATTTTCTTTCATGAGACGACATCGAGTGTCGATTCGACTTCCGCCTGCGGCGCGCCGACGCAGGGCCGGCGCTTCTTGTTTGAGCATGATCTATCCGGAAAACCGCTTCACACTTTTCCGGATCATGCTCTAGCCCTCGGACTCCACGAACACTTCGTCGCGCTTCGCACGCAAGGTCGGCAACACGGCAAGCACCAGCAGGCCGGCCGCGATCGCCAGCAGCACCGCCGACAGCGGCCGCGAGATGAACACGCTCCAGTCGCCGCGCGAGATCAGCAGCGCGCGACGCAGGTTCTCCTCCATCAGCGGGCCGAGCACCATGCCGAGCAGCAGCGGCGCCGGCTCGAAATCGTGCTTGATCAGCCAGTAGCCGACGAGACCGAATGCGCCGGCGAGGACGACATCGACCGGCGCGTTGTTCACCGAGTAGATGCCGATCGCGCAGAACACCACGATTGAGGGGAACATCAGCCGGTACGGCACGCGCAGCAGACGCACCCAGATGCCGACCAGCGGCAGATTGATGATGATCAGCATCAAATTGCCGATCCACATCGAGGCGATCATGCCCCAGACCAGGTCGGGCTGCTTCTGCATCACCTGCGGGCCCGGCACGATGCCATGAATGGTCATCGCGCCGACCATCAGCGCCATCACCGCATTCGGCGGGATGCCGAGCGTGAGCAGCGGGATGAACGAGGTCTGCGCCGCGGCGTTGTTGGCGCTCTCCGGCGCCGCCACGCCCTCGATCGCGCCGCGGCCGAACCGCGATGGGTTTTTCGCCAGCTTCTTCTCCAGCGTGTAGGCCGCGAACGACGCGATCACGGCGCCGCCGCCCGGCAGAATGCCGAGGATGGAGCCAAGCACGGTGCCGCGCAGGATTGCTGGCGTGGAGTCCGCCAGATCCTTCCTGGTCGGCATCAGGCCGGTGATCTTCTGCTGCACCAGATTGCGGTCCATCTCCGCGCCATGGTCGAGGTTGCGGATGATCTCCGCGAATCCGAACACGCCCATCGCCACGGTGGCAAAGCCGAGACCGTCGGCAAGCTCGGGGATGTTGAAGGCCATCCGCGAGGCGCCGGTCTCGATGTCGGAGCCGACCATCGACAGCAGCAGGCCGAACACGATCATCGCAATCGCCTTCAGCACCGAGCCCTTGGCGAGCACCACGGCGAAGATCAAGCCGAGCACCATCAGCGAGAAATATTCGGCCGGGCCGAACGCCAGCGCGAGCTTGGTCAGCGGCGCCCCGAGCACGGCGATCAGCACGGTCGCGACGCAGCCGGCGAAGAACGAGCCGATCGCGGCAATCGCGAGCGCCGGACCGGCGCGGCCCTGCCTGGCCATCTGGTGGCCATCGAGCGCCGTCACCACCGAGGTCGCCTCACCGGGAATGTTGACCAGGATCGAGGTGGTCGACCCGCCATATTGCGCACCGTAATAGATGCCGGCCAGCATGATCAGCGCACCGACCGGCGGCAGGCCGAAGGTGATCGGCAGCAGCATGGCGACGGTGGCGATGGTGCCGATGCCCGGCAGCACGCCGACCAGCGTCCCGACCAATGCGCCGATCAGGCACATCAGAAGGTTGATCGGCGAGAAGGCGACCGCAAAACCGTGGGCGAGATTGGCAAACAATTCCATCACGCCCTCACTGAATCAGGAAACGCGGGAACATCGGCATCGGGAGTCCCAGCACATAAGGAAACAGCAGCGCGCAGCCGATTGTCAGGCAGGCACCGACAATGATCGCCTCGATCCATTTGGTCTCGTGCGAGCCGAGCGCTGCGATCAGGAAGGCGGCAAAGGCGGAGACCACGAGCCCGAGCGGGCGGATCGCCACCGCGAAGAACACGATGGCCGCGGACACGAACAACGGGCCGCGCCAGGAATAGGCCGAGATCGCAGGACCGTCCTTGAGAACGCCCATCAGCGCGACGGCGCCGCCGAGCAACAGCAGCAGCACGGCAAACATCCGCGGCGCAGTCCCGGCGCCGAACGAAAATCCGTGCATGCCTTGCAGATCGCTCGAAGCCCACAACGCAAACAGCGCGACCGCCACCATGGCGAGCCCGCCGATGAAGTCCTGCGGACCGCGTATCCATTCCGGCAAGATCGATTTGACCGGCGCCTCGCTCGGCGTATCGCTCATGACTTCGCTTCCCCCGTCAGGGCTGTCCCGCCCGTTTTGATTGAATGGCTTGGCTTGTGATGCGTTGACCACAAGCCTTGCTAGCGATTTTCGTCAGACAACGCCAGCGAAACCCAAGAGACGTCCGGCAAGCAACATCCACAAGGGATTGATCCGCGCGGCAAAAGCAAGCGCGGCTGCGACAATAATCGCGATCCAACTTTGGTCTGATGTCCGCGCCACGATCAGGCCGGAGGCGGCCATCAGGCCGATCGACAGCGGAACCAGTGCCGCCTCAATCACCGCCGGCCGGCGCGCGTCGCGCGAACGATCGAGGGAACGGCTCACATAATAGGCAAGCACGGCGTCGGCCCGCACATCGCGACCGTCGCCGCCAAGGCCCCAGCGACGCCTGCGACAGAATAGCCTATCGGCGTCACGATCAGCATGTTCGGTCCCGGCGAGCTGCGAGATCGCGAACACGTCGGCGAATTGCTTGTCGGTCAGCCAGTGATGCACGTCGACGGCGGCGCGGTGCATTTCGAGGATCGCCGAATTGGCGCCGCCGACCGCAAACAGCGACATCAGGCCGAAGGTCCAGATCAGCGCCGCGATCGGGTTGGACTCCGAACTCATGCCGGCACCCTACGGGGTGTCAGGACCGTGATCGCGAGGCGGAGCGGGATCGCCACCAGCAGCACGATCTGGAGCGGCCATCGGATCAGGCCGATCGCGACAGCGGTGCTGCTCGACGATCGACCGCCGGGCCCAGACCAGGACCCGGCCAAAGCCGGCCAGCGACAATCCTGGCAAAGGCCAGGAACAGCTCGAACAGGCCGGGCTGGTGGGGCGGCGATGGGTCGGAGGCATCCGGCGCCGGGGCGGCATCCGGCGGGGATTCCGGGGGCATGGCAGAATCGAGGACGCCGCCCGGAGGGGAACCACCACAATTTGGTGTGCTTTCACAGCAGAAAGGGCCTGAATCGGCTCTGTTTTTCTACGGCTTTGCCACTATATTGGGGGTGCCGGTTCGCCGGCTATGGAAATAAATGACCGTCGCAATAAACCATTCGGACCCGGGGGCGGTACCCGGCGCCTCCACCAAAACCCACCTCAAACCCCTGTTTCGGTGGCTTTTGGCGGGGGCGAAATAGGATCGACGAGGGCGTAAAGGGCGTGTTTTTTCTCGGTATGGTTCCGCCGTTATCGGGCTAATGCAATAGTTGCCAACGACAACTTTGCTCCGGTTGCTCAGGCTGCGTAACGCAGTTTGAAAGACCATCTTAAAGTCCTAGCGGGTTAAGCTCCGCTAGGCGGGGTTCGGAGGCACCTGGCAACAGAAGCCTCCACTTTATATTTCCCAATCGGGCATCCGCCCGTATTTCAGCCACCGGCCCTGCTGATTTCCGGCTCCCGGCGGGGTAGCATATGGCCAAAAGGGGCGAGTCGGTTCGACCGGCGCGGCCTCATCGTTATTTCGAAGCGACAGGATCACCATGGCCACCGATCACATCCGATATGACGTGCTGGCGCGCGATGCGCTGCGCGGGGTGCTGCGCCGGGTGCTGTCCGACGCCGCCGAACATGGCCTGCCCGGTGAGCACCATTTCTACATCACGTTCCTGTCGCACGGCGACGGCGTGAAGCTGTCGCCCCGGCTGCTCGCGCAATATCCGGAAGAGATGACCATCATCCTGCAGCACCAGTTCTGGGATCTGGTGGTGACCGAGGATCGCTTCGAGGTCGGCCTGTCGTTCGGCGGGATTCCGGAGCGGCTGACCGTGCCCTTTGCCGCGGTGACCCGCTTCCTCGATCCGTCCGCGCCGTTCGATCTGCGCTTCGACGTTTCGGACGCGCTGTCCGAGGAAGCCCCTCCCGCAACGGCGCCGGCCGCTCCCCTGCCCGCACCCGCCGCCCGCGCCACTGTCGAGTCTGAGACGGCCGAGACCGAGCAGGAGCCCGACAAGCCCAGCGAAGGCGCCGAGGTCGTGCGGCTCGACCGCTTCCGCAAGAAGTGATCTGAGCGCAGATCATTCCGTGACCTTGTAGGATGTTGGTGAAGACCGGGATGACAGATCGTCATCCCGGACTATCTTTCTGCATGAACGTGCTTTCGCGCAGACGCTTTCGCGTCGCCGCGCCGGACTGCCCGGCGCCAGGCCGGGCCACGTTCTGATGACGCAACGGAGAGCATCCATGGCTCAATCGACGACAGCATCCAACGCCGCCACCCGCAGCGAGACCGACAGCTTCGGCCCGATCGACGTTCCCGCCGATCGCTACTGGGGCGCGCAGACCGAGCGCTCGCGGCAGAATTTCAAGATCGGCCGCGACCGGATGCCGATCGCGATCGTCCACGCGCTTGCCATGGTGAAGCTCGCGGCCGCCGAGACCAATCGCGAGCTCGGCCAGCTCGATGCGCGCCGCGCCGACGCCATTGTCAGCGCCGCGAAGGAAGTGATCGACGGCAAGCTCGACGATCATTTTCCGCTGGTCGTCTATCAGACCGGCTCCGGCACGCAGACCAACATGAACGTCAACGAGGTGATCGCCAACCGCGCCAACCAGATGCTCGGCGGCGAGCTCGGCGCCAAGCAGCCGATCCATCCGAACGATCATGTCAACATGAGTCAGTCCTCGAACGACTCGTTTCCGACCGCGATGCACATCGCGGCCGCCAGCCGCATCATCGCCGACCTTATCCCAGCGCTCACCGAGCTGCATCAGGCGTTGCATCAGAAGCAGGAGGCGTTCGCCAGGATCGTGAAGATCGGACGCACGCATACCCAGGACGCGACACCGCTGACGCTCGGCCAGGAATTCTCCGGTTACGCCGCGCAGGTCGAGAGCGGCATCGCGCGGCTGCACGTCGCGGTGAAGGAGCTGTTTCCGCTGGCGCAGGGCGGGACCGCCGTCGGCACCGGCCTCAACTCGAAGCCGGAATTCGCCAATGCCTTCGCCAAGCATGTCGCGGAGATCACCAGGCTGCCGTTCACCAGCGCGGCAAACAAGTTCGAGGCGCTGGCCTCCAACGACGCCTATGTGCTGGTGCACGGCGCGGTCAATTCGGTGGCGACCGGGCTGTTCAAGATCGCCAACGACATCCGCTTCCTCGGCTCCGGCCCGCGCTCCGGTCTCGGCGAATTGATCCTGCCCGAGAACGAGCCGGGCTCGTCGATCATGCCAGGCAAGGTCAACCCGACCCAGTGCGAAGCCATGACCATGGTCTGTTGCCAGGTGTTCGGCAATCAGACCACGATCACCGTCGCCGGCAGCCAGGGCCATTTCGAGCTCAACGTGTATAAGCCGATTTTGGCATATTGTATGATAAATTCCATTCAGTTGCTGTCTGACGTTGTCCGCTCATTTACTGAGCATTGCGTTGTCGGCATACGCGCCGACGAAAAGCGCATCAACGAGCTGATGCAGCGCTCGCTGATGCTGGTCACCGCGCTCGCACCGAAGATCGGTTACGACAACGCAGCCAAGGTCGCCAAGTCGGCGCACGCGCACGGAACGACGCTGAAGGAGGAGGCTCTGCGGCTTGGATTTGTGTCTGGCGATGAATTCGATCGCCTCGTGCAGCCGGACAAAATGACACACCCCGGCTGAAGGGGCGGCGCGCAATGTCCGGATAATTACGGTCAGCGCGCGTGATATAATTATGGATCATAACGCCTAAAGACTAAGGCGCGTTACCTATCAGCTCTGCGCCGGCGCGTGGTACAGACGTCTAGTTTTCGCAGAGCGAAACGGATTCTTTGATGCTATCAGATGCATCAAACGGGGATTCGGGATGAATATCGAGCCGGGCGCGCAGTGCAGTCGCTCTTGCTTTCGTCACGATGCATCACCAATTCCGCTTTGGGGACGATTGAGGACGACGAGCATGGGCGACGTGGTCAACCTGAAACGATTCAAGAAGCGCGGTGAGCGCGAACAAGCGGCGAAGCAGGCCGAAGCCAATCGTGCGCTATTCGGTCGCACCAAGTCCGAGCGGGCGCGTGACGAATTTCTCGCCGAGCGCAATGCACGTGTGCTCGATCAGCACCTTCTCAATCAGCAGCGTGTCGAAAGTGGAGACGCATCATGAAGTCTCCCGTCGTTAAGCGTTCGATCGTGGTCGCCGGTCACAAGACCAGCGTCAGCCTCGAAGAGGCCTTCTGGAACGGCATGAAGGAGATTTCCGGACTGCGGAACATGACGCTGTCGGAATTGGTCGGCGAGATCGACAGCAACCGCCAGCAGGGCAATCTGTCTTCCGCGATCCGGCTTTTCGTGCTCGACTACTTCCGCTCGCGCGCCACGCCGGCCGTGCCGACGGATGTCAGGCCGCAGCAGGTCGATACGCGCCAGCAGGCCTGATAGCCTCTCCGACTGTCGCCAGCGCGCAGACGGTCGTTCTACCGCGCGGACTTCAGCATGAAGGTCAATCGCATCGTCGCGAACGTTGCCGCAGCAGACATCGCGGCAGCGAAGTCGTTTTATCGCGATATCCTCGGCCTCGAGCCGCTGATGGATTTCGGTTGGGTTGCGACTTACGGCTCATCCGAAACGATGCAGGTTCAAATCAGCTTCGCGTCCGAAGGTGGCTCCGGCACGCTGGTGCCCGATCTCTCGATCGAGGTCGACGATCTCGACGAGGCCTTGCGCCGGATCAAGGCGGTCGGCATCGCGATCGAATATGGTCCGGCGGACGAGCCGTGGGGCGTGCGCCGGTTCTACGTGCGCGATCCCTTCGGCCGGCTGATCAATATTCTCCAGCACCAATCGTGAGCTGAATTCTAAAGCGGAATGAGTTTTGATTGAATCGGCTTGGCGGTCTCGGTTCACCTCTCCCCACCGGGGAGAGGTCGGATTGCGAAGCAATCCGGGTGAGGGATCTTGCTCTCCCGATAGACCGCAACCCCTCACCCGATTTGCTGCGCAAATCGACCTCTCCCAAGGGAGAGGTGAACTTTCGACGCCGTTGCAGCTCAACCTAATCTCATCATCATGCCCTAGTTTTGCATGGCCGGCCGCGGCGGCGGATTGGCGACCTGCGGCGTCAGCGACAGCGGCGGTCGCAGCGGCCTCGGCCTGGCCGCGCCGGGCGCCGGCTTGACTTCGATCGGCGGCGGCAACGGCGCCACCTGGGGCTCGCTCGCAATCGGCGCCGGCGACACGACGGCAGGCGTTGTGGCGACCGGCGGGACGATCGGCGGCCGCGGTGCCACGATCTTCGGCTTCGGAGGGACGCGGCGCGGGTCGGGGCCGGGTGCCGGCAGATTGGCGGAAGGCACTCCCGCCGAATTTGAGCCGGCCGCATCAGGCGCCGGCTCGCCGCGCTCGATCGCGTCAAGCCGCCTGGTCTCTCGGTCGATCGCGCGCACCGCAAGCCATGACGACAACGCTGCGATGTCGATGCTGCGCGACAGCCCGTCGGGCGTGCCCACGGCGAGCAGCTGGATTTCCGGGCGGCTGTTGGCGTTACCAACCTGCGTCGATGCCAGTGCCGCGCGGATGTCGGCCTGATCGGCCGGAATGTCATAGCCGCCGGACAGGATGGCGTTGGCGCCGTTCGCTGCAAGCGTGGTGGCCGCAACACGGATGCGGCCGTCGCGGATGCTGAAGGGAATTTGCGCCGAAGCGATCGACAGCCCGCCGGCAGCGAGCGCCGCTTCGACGATCTGCCTCAACCTGATGTCGTCGGTCGCCTGACCGGAATCGCTGGCGCGGATCGCGACGTCGAACGCGCGCGGATCGAGACCCGGGAGGCTCAGTTCCTCCAGCGTCACCGTGCCGCTCCCGGACATCGCACCGGTCAACGCCGCGGCACTACGGCCCTGCGTCAATAGCGTCATCTGCATCGAGGCGCGTCCCTTGGGCATCGCGAGACTGCGATAGCGCAGCGCCGACGCGTCGACGCCCGACAGCTGCACATTGGCGTTCAGCGCAAGTCCGTTGACGCCCTGCCGCGCATCGATCGAGGCGCTCGCCTCGCCGCCGCCGATCTTGCCCTTGATGCCTTCGAAGGTCAGCGCCTGCCCGTCCGACTTGATCGTGCCGCTGACCGGCTGCAGCTCGGTGCCGCCCGGCAGCAGGCCGTGCAGCGCTTCGAACGTGACCTTGCCGCGCCAGGCGCTGGTGAGCCCGGCGCCGAGCGGCTCCGTCGCATCGTGGCCGGCCGCGCCGATCGCGGCTGCGAAAATCGGCGCCAGCGAGATCTGATCAAGGCCGATTTCGCCGTCGATGCTTTTCTGATCGGCGAGCGTCAGCGCCAGACGGCCACGCAGCCGCGAGCCGGCGACGATGCTGTCGAGATCCTCGAAGGTCAGCCGATCGCCCGCGAGCGCCACCTTCGACGACAGGCGGATGTTTGCCGCCGGATCCGATGATTTCAGATTGAGCAGCGGACTGATGTCGGCACTGCGGACGCGGAGGCTGACGCTCGATTTGCTTTCATTCGCCGCATCCTTGGTCCCGTCCTTGCTCCGATCCTTGGACCAAGGCTCCGCGCTCCCCTCCGCATCCGCGTCGAGCCCGGCGCCCCACAGCCGCGCTTTCAGCCGCAACGGCGCCTGCCATGCGCCGCTCACGCTACCCTCGAGTTGCGTCGCCCCCGCACCGGCGGCGACCACGCGGTCAAGCCCGAGCAGCGCCAGCAACGCACGGCCCTCGCCGGCCGAGACTTTCGCTTCCGCAGTCACCTCGTTGCGCCGGAGTGCATCGATATCCAGCGCACGGATCGCAGCCACCTGCGGCGTTGCCGAGATCACCGTATTGCCCTTGAGCTGCGGCGTGTCGAGATCAAGCGTCGCGCGCGCGCTGACCCGATCGGCGGCCTTGCCCTTGCCGAGGTCGAGCGCGAGCCTGGCGCGGACCGGGCCGGCATCGGCGCGGAGCACACCAAGCCGCGCGGCAAGCGCCGGCGCGAACGGCTGAACGAGCGCGACAAGCCGGCCAAGCGAGGCAGCACCCGCGTCGAGCGCGAACTTGCCGGTCGAATTGGCGCGATCGAAATTGCCGCTGCCGTCAAGCGTGACATTGTCGGGCTGACCGATCTTCACGCGCTCGAGCGCGATGCTCTTCGGGCCGTAGGTGATCTTCGCCAGCAGCGGCCGCAATTCCTGTCCCGAGGAGATCGCGCGCCCGATGTCGAGCGACAGCTGCGCCTCGTCGGGCCATTCGGCCTGCGGACCGGCCAGCGAACGGATCAAGGCAGCGGTCGCATCGAGATCGAGCCGCTCCGCCTTCAACTGGGCTTCGACCCTGGAGCCGTTCGCGGCCTCGCGATGGGTGACCGCGACGCGGCCCTCGAGCGTGCCGCTCTCGATCTCCGCCTTCATCGCATCGATCGAAAAGCCTGATGGCGACACCGTAACATCGCCGCGCAGCCGCAGCGGCTTCTGGCTGCGATAGGTGATATCGCTCCGCCCCTGCAGCCAGCTCATCAACGCATCGGGATCGGACGATTCGACGTTGAGCGCGGTCTTGAAGCTGTTCGAGACCCCGGCTTGCGCGCTGGCGCCGCTCATCGAGACCCGCGTCGATCCCGGCGCGCGAAACTCCAGCCGGCGCACGGTCCACGATTTGGCATCCGATTGCAGCTCGGCCGAGATGTCCTGCAACGGGCGCCCGCCGAGCATGATCTGCTCGGACGTCAGCTCCATCTGTGCCGGAATCGGGCTTTGCGGCAGGCCCGACAATACCGCGCGCAGCGCCGGCAGCACGCGCACCGGCTCGACACTGCCGTTGTTGCTATCTTTGGCCGCGAACCTGTCACCGTCGAGTTGCCGCGCCGTGAGCGAGGCTCGCAGCAGCGGCGATGCGCCGAACCGGAGATCGCCATTGCCCCCGAACTTCAGCGCGCGATCCTCGGTGCCGTAGCTCACCTCGATCTGGTCGAGACGTGCCGCCGAATAGTCCGATTTCACTTTGGCCGCGATCCGCCAGGGCGCCATGTCGCTGCCGCCGCGCTGGCCAGCTGTCCCCGCCAGCGTCACGGTCCCCTCGAAGCGCGGCGCGCGGGCCTCGAAGGTCAGGATGCCGTCGAGATCGGCCGATACCGGCCGCTGCCCGGGATCGATGTTGACGTGCAGGCGGGTGCCGCTGCCATCGGCGCTTTGCCCCGACGAGATCCGAAACGGATAGCGGTTGCCGTCGAACATGAAGTTGCCGTCGCCACGGACCGCGCCGGCCAGCGAGCGGACGTCGCCGCTGAAGGCGATGTCATTGAGCTCGAGCGTGCTGCGGCTCGCGGCATCGTGCAGCGCCACGCGGCCGGTCAGATTGAGCCGGTCGATCGCCAGCGAGGCCAGGTTGAAGCTGCCGCTCGGCGCCGACCAGTCGACCCGACCCTTCGGATCGAGCCCGAGATCGAGCGACACGCCGTTGACGGTGAGTTCATTGGCGCGCACCTCGCCGCGCATCAGCGAGCTCAGGCTGAACTCGACATCGAGACTGGCGGCCCGGACCTTGCCGAGGTCCTTGGTGCCACCGACGGTGACCGTCTTCAACCGTAGCGAGGGTGCCGGGAGCAGACGCGCGTCGAGATTGCCGGCGACCCGCACCGGCGCGCCGATGATCTTGGACGCTTCCTCCTCGAACTGCGGCCTGAACTGGTTCCAGTCAACGAAATACGGACCGACCAGCGCGGCCACCAATGCAAGAATGAACGCGATTGCCAGGCCGAGCAGCGTCGTCTGCACGGTGTCTCCCTTTGAGCCCGCTCCGCGGCAGCCTCCTTATGCTGAACCCTTTGCCAACCCTTGGCCGGAGCAACCCAAATATAGAGACAAGTATGGCGAAGTCACAGCGGCTTTACCGCTACAACGTTAATGGGACGGCGGTTTTCCGCTCAAGCGTGCGTGCGCCAGCTTCACGGCAGGGCCGCCGCCCGGCGGGAACGTCACCAGCTCGCCGGCAGCCGCTTCAGCCCGCGCAGCACGAAGGTCGGCCGCCACTCCGGATTTTCCGCGTCATCGAGCCGCAGGTCGGGGATCCGCCGCAGCAGCGTCGAGATCGCGATTTCGGCCTCGATCCGCGCCAACTGGGCACCGAGGCAGAAATGGATGCCGCCGCCGAACGACAGCGGCTTCACGTTCGGGCGCTGGATGTCGAGCTTTTCGGGATGGTCGGGATAGACCGCCGGATCGTGATTGGCCGAGCCGAGCAGGCACAGCACGCTTTCGCCCTTCGGGATGCGCTTGCCGCCGAGATCCTCGATGTCCTCCAATGCGACGCGGCCGGTCAGCTGCACCGAGGAATCGTAGCGCAGGAACTCCTCGATCGCATTGGTGATCAGGCCGGGATTGGCCTTCAGCAGCGCGAGCTGGTCCGGGTTGCGGAACAGCGCGAGCAGGCCGTTGCCGATCAGGTTCACGGTGGTCTCGTGGCCGGCGCCGAACAGCAGGATGATGTTGCCGGTGAGCTCCTCATTGGTGAGCTTCTGGCCGTCCTCCTCGGCCTGCACCAGCTGGGTGGTGAGGTCGTCACCGGGCTGCTTGCGCCGCAGCTCGAACAGCTGATGGAAATACATCGCCGCCATCGCGTTGGCGGCGTTGCCCTGCTTGATCTCCTCCGCCGACAGCGGCACCGGCTCGAGAATGCGGCCACCATCGCGCGAGCCGTTGTAGAAGGCCTCGCGGTGCTCCTCCGGGATACCGAGCATATCGCAGATGATCGTGACCGGCAGGCGAAACGCGAAGTCCTCGATCAGGTCCATCCGACCTTGCGGAATGATGCGGTCGAGCGTCTCGTCGACGACCTGCTGGATGCGCGGACGCATGTCCTCGACCCGGCGCGCAGTGAAGGCCTTGACGACAAGGCCGCGCAAACGGGTGTGGTCCGGCGGATCCTGCTGCAGCATCCAGTGACTCATGCTGCGGAACACCGGCTCGTCCATGATCTTCGGACCGTAGCGACGGATCGTGCGCTCGACATAATCCTTGCCGAACCGCTTGTCGCGCAGCACGAGGTTCGCCTCGGCGTGCCGGCTGGCGACGAAGGCGCCGTGCGCATTGACGTGCATCGGGTCGAGGCGGCGCAACCGCTCATAATACGGATAGGGATTGCGAATGAATTCGGGCGCCAGTGGATTGAAAAGCGGCTCGCCGCTTGCCGGCTGAACTTGCTCGTTCATGGTGACCTCGCTGGCTCGTCGCACCGGTGCCTTGGACCCTGGCGCGCCTTGGTGTCATCCTCAAAGACCGCACCATCAGGAATGCGGCCGTTCTCGTTTCATCGAGTCTCGTTTCATCGAGTGCTCGTTTCACTGAGCGCAACTCGATACACCATTGTATTGAGTTGCATTGTGCCCTAAACTGCGCCGATGTCAAGGGTTCGAACCAGACCGACACGCGACGACACCTGCGAGAAGCTGTTCGAGGCGGCGGCGCGGGTGTTCGAGGAACAGGGCATCGGCGGCGCCAGCATCGAGGCGATCGCGGCCGCTGCGGGCTTCAGCCGCGGCGCCTTCTATTCGAACTTCAAGAGCAAGGACGAGTTGATCTTCGCGATGCTCGAGGATCACGTCGAGCAATCGATCCGGCGATGTCTCGACCTGCTGGCCCAGCACCAGAACCTTGCCGATTTCATCGAGGCACTGCGGACGATGGATCGCAGCCGGCAGGATCCGCTCGGCCGCTCCCCGCTCCTGCACATGGAGATGATCCTGTTTGTCGCACGCGCGGAAAAGCGGCGGCCCGAACTGGCAAAACGGCTGCGCGCGCGGCGCAAGCTGATCACAGATATCGTCGCGACCACCGGGAAGAATGGCGGCCGGAACGGCGCGCTCAACCCGGAATGGACTGGTGCAATCGTGCTGGCGCTGGAGGACGGTTTCCGGCTGCACCGGCTGATCGATCCGGAAACCACGCCGGCGGACAGCTTCCTGCGCGCGATCACCGACCTGCAGCGCGCGATCGGTGTTTCCTCCGCGCGCTAGAGCGTTTTCGAGCGAAGTGGCTACCGGTTCGCGTGAAGAAAACGCGTCGAACAAGAATCTAGAGCCCCGTTCCGATTCCATCGGAACGGAAAGGGCTCCAGGTTCAGGCTGCGCTCGCGATCTTGTGCATCTGTCCGGCGACCGCGCGAACCTTGCGGGGCGAAGCTTGCCAGATCGCGAATGCCGACAGCAGGCTGACGGCGATCCCGAGCAGGAACGCGCTGGTATAGCTGCCCGAGACATCATAGAGTTGGCCGGTGATCCACGGCCCGGCGGCACCGCCGGCGAGCGCAGCCAGCATCACGGTGCCGAAAATGCTGCCATAGTGCCTGCCCTGGAATATCTCGAGCACCACCGGCCCCATCACGGATGTCAGGCCATAGCCGAGCGCGCCCTGAGTGAAGACCATCAGATAGACCAACGTCATGCTCGGCCAGTATTTCAGCGCAGCCAGCGCGGCAAAACAGATCACGAAGCCGAAGCAGGAGATCGCCCACACCCATTCGCGGCCGATGCGATCGGAGAGATGACCGAGCCAGATCTGGCCGGGAATGCCGAGCAGGCTGACGACGCCAAGCGCCCAGACGCCGACATTGGAGCTGAAGCCGATGTCGAGCAGAAACTTGGTCTGGTGCACCTGGACCGCATACCAGATGTACAGGCCGCAGAAATAGCCGATCGCGATCCACCAGAACCGCGCGGTGCGCAGCGCTCGCGGCAGCGTCCAGTCGGTGCCGGCCCACGCCGGATCGACGATGTTCGACGCCGGCCTGGCCGACGTCGCCGCCAGCACGGCATCGCCGTCCGGCTGCAGCCCAATGTCTTCGGGCCGCTTGTGCAGCAGCAGGTTGATCGGCGCCAGCACGACCAGCACCACGATTCCCATCGCGGTGCAGGCGGTGCGCCAGCCGGTGTGCTCGATCATGTGCTGCACCCATGGCAGCAGCGTCACCGAGCCGATGCCGACGCCGGCGAAGGCGAGCCCGATCGCAAGGCCACGGCGGCGGAGGAACCAGTTCGGCACGAACAACGATTGCCCGGAATAGCCGAGGCAGACGCTGCCGGCGCCGACCAGCACGCCGATGGTAAGATAGAGGTGCCAGGGCTGGGTGGTCAGCGGCGCCAGCAGCAGGCCCGAGCCCATCAGGAGCACGCCAAGCTCCATCACCGCACGCGGCCCGCCGCGGTCCATCAGCCGCCCGATCAGCGGGCTTGCGATCGCCGAGGCGACAAAGCCGAACGAGAATGCGCCCGCCGTGACCCCGCGCTCCCAGCCGAACTCGGAGATGATCGGGGGATAGAACAGCGAGAACGCCGTGCGCGCGTTGACGCCGATCGCCATGGTGACAAAGGTCACCGCGACGATGATCCAGCCGTAGAAGAAGGGGAGTCGCATGGAGGCACTGTCGAATGGGATGGACAAGAAGTCGACCGGACGGGACGGCTCACGAAAAGCGCAGGCTTTGCATCATGCACGGCCAACTCTGTGAAGCAATTCATAGACAGCGGCGCAAACTGGTGATTGTACCATCAGCCAATCCGCCCACAGCTAGCCGGGAGCTGGGAAGCGGGTTATCATGGTGTTTTCAGGAGGAATACAATGGGCGGGTTGGTTGCCGACAGATACGTTCCCGATCTTTTGCAGCAGATGAAGTCCCGATTTATTGCAGAAGCCCTGGACGAAATGGTCCAGTTTCAAAAGGAGTTCAAGGTCTTCTCGCCGCAACGCACGCTGCGGATGTCGTTTGGGCTCCTCAATATTGCGCCCGTTGGCGAAGCGGATCGCGACGGGTTTTTCCGGTATCTCAATCTGCTGAAGAAGACCGGCGCGTCGGTCGACGGCAAAGCAACGACGCTGAATGGACACGACCAGGTCATCGCGTCGCTGCAGGCCAATCTCGAAAGCCGCAAGCCGTTGCCGGTGCACTTCACCTCGCACCCGGCGGAGTCTCCGAAAGGTATCGTGAAGGTGACTTCAGGCGATCGCGTCCTGAGCTATTCCCCACTGGTTTTTCTGACGATCTCGATGCCGACGATCGCGGCCGGCCGCCCCAAGGCCGGCGCGCGCAAGAAGTGATCTGAAACTTGGGCGATGCCCGAGCCGCACGCCAAGGTTCGCGATTACTATTCCAGAACGCTGGAGCGCCATGGCCCGACCCCGCTCGGGGTCGATTGGCCGAACGTGCTCTCGCAATATCTGCGCTTCGTGCAGCTCCTGAAGCTATGCGATTTCGGGCGGCCGTTCAGCCTAAACGATTTCGGCTGCGGCTACGGCGCGCTGCTGGAATTCCTGGCGACGCGGCATGGCGATGCCGAAGTGACCTATCGGGGCATCGACATTTCGCCGGCGATGATCGCTGCCGCCCGCGCCCGCTGGGCCGGCAACCCGCAGGCCACCTTCACCGAAGGGTCGCAGTGCGGCGCAGTCGCCGACTATTCGCTTGCGAGCGGGATATTCAACGTCCGGCTCGGTCATCCCGTCGCGGCATGGGAAGCCTATGTCGGGGCGATCCTCGCCGATCTTGCGGCCAGCAGCCGGATCGGCTTCGCCGTCAACTTCATGCTCCCGCGTGACGACGCCCGCGCTGAGGCCGGGCTTTATCGGACCGCGCCGGAGCGCTGGATTGGGTTTTGCAAGCGATTAGGCCGCGTCGAGGTGGTCACCGACTACGGCATGCGTGAATTCACGCTTCTTGTCCGCAGGACGACGACTGCACGACCGGAAACAGCCGCTCGTAGGGTGAGGCGCCGGTCTCCTCGATGAGAAGCCGAGCGCGCGCAAGCACCTCGGTCAACCGGTACTGCGGATAGCGCAAGCTGTCCGCATTGACCACATGCGCAAGAACCAGCGTCGAACGGCATTCGGCGAGGCGCGCCCGCCGCTCCCGCGCGACCGCGATCCCCTGTTCAGCCACGCTGAGCGCCGCGGCCAGATTGTTACTTTTCAGATGAATCTCGGCAAGGAATGCCAGCATGTCGCTTTCATATTCGAGTCCGGCGAAAGCCTCCCGCGCGAGCCGAATCGCCGATTCAAGCATCTGGATCGCCGCAGCGTGATCCCCCGCCAGCGACAGCGCCAGTCCGCGGCAAACGCTCGCATACACCGCGACATAGGGCGTGTCGCTTCTCCTGGTGATCTCGTCGATACGCAGGCTGTGAAAATCGGCAAGCTTTTCGTCCTGCGTCAGCCAGGCCATTTCGACTCCGGCATGATGCGGAATGAACAAGACCGCCGGATCGGGATGGCCGCTCTCACTGGCGACCAGTTTGGCGATGCTCGCCCGCGCAACGTCGAAACTGCCCGTCCGCACCAGCAGGCGCGCGTGCAGGCTCTCAACCCAACGCTCCACATCGAAGCCGAGCGGCGCTTGGTGGGACCTATCAATGCTTGTGATATGGCTGAGCGCGGATTCCGCGGCCGCGATCGCTTCCCGCAGTTTCCCGGCGTAGCCATAGGCCTGGCACAGAAGCGCGTGCAGGATGGTCCTGATGCTCGGGTCTTCGCAGACCTCGATCGCGTGCAGCAACTGCGCAACATATTCGTCCGCCGAGCCCGTACCGGCGGAGACCCGGCCAAAGGCGGCGAGGATCAGAACCTCCCACAGCGAGTCCTTGAGGTCTCGTGCGGCAACCAACGCCTCCTGGAAGAACGGAGTAGCCTCTTCGGTGCTGATGCCTTCGCGCCAGCCAAGGATCAAGACGTGGCCGGATGCGCGCATGCGCAGCTGGTCGGTTTCCGGCGAGCGCGGCAGCGATTGCAGCAACAGCCGAACCTTGAGCCACGACTTCATCCCCAGCCGCGAATTGGTCGTACCGATCCAGCTCGCCGAACGAGCCAGATAGTTGGCCGCTGACACGAAATCCTTGGCAGATTCGAAATGATAGGCGATCAAATCGGCATATTCGCCGAGCTGGTTATGGTGGAAGCGCTCGAGCGCATGCGCCACCGCCCGATGCAACTCGACGCGACGGGTGCGCAACTGCATCGCATAGGCGACTTCCTGGATCAGCGGATGCCGGAATGCATAACGATCATGCTCGATCTCGCTGCTGATCTCCTGGATCAGTTCAACCTGCGACAATCGGTCGAGAATGGCAACGAGATCGACGTGCTTGCTGCGCGTCACTTCGGCAAGCACAGAGAGAGGAAACTCCCGCCCGATCGTGGCGCCAACCAGCAGCACCTCCTTGTCCCCCGGCGCGAGGCGGTCGATGCGTGCACCAATCACGGTCTGCACCGTCGCAGGCAGGGTCTCGGGCGATGCTTGCCCGGACATCTCGTATTCGCCGGGCCGGCCGGTCAGGTTCGAACTGTCTATCAGCGAACGGACCAACTCCTCCGCAAAGAACGGATTGCCGCCGCTTCGTTCGACAATGCGCTCGGAAATTGCGGCGGTGGACGGATGATCGCCGATCATGTCCATGATCAGCGCAGAGACATCCTCGCTACGCAATTCGTCGAGCCGGATTTCGTGGAACCCCGGTCCCTCCTGCCACGGCGCCCGATAGGTCGGCCGGTACGTCAGAATGATCAACGCCCGGCTGACATGCGCGACATTCACCAGCGCCGAGACGAACTCGATGCTCGCTTCGTCCAGCCAGTGAATGTCCTCGATGATGATCACCGACGGCGTGCGCGTGCCGTCGCGCACGAGGCTTGCAACGAGATTGACCAGCCGCGTGTGCCGCGACCGTGGATCCATCGCAGGCACCGGGGACCGCGGGTCGCGAATACCGAGAAAATCGCTCAGCACCGCCACATCGTCCATCAAATGCGGGACCGAGGACTCGATCCGCGCCGCGACCTTGCCGCGCGCCGTCTCCGCATCGTCGCTCGAGGCGATCCGGAAGAAGTTGCGGAAGAATTCCAGCAGCGGCTGCAGCGGGCCGGCATGGTCGTAGGGCGATGCGCGTGCCTCCTGCACCGGTACCAGACGCTCCTTGACGCTGCGGGCAAATTCGAAGCACAGACGGCTCTTGCCAAGGCCCGGCGGCGCCGAAATTCCGATCACCTTGCCGGCGCCCTGCTCGGCTCCGGCAAACGCCTCCCGCAGGATGGCGAGCTCGGCATCGCGGCCCCGATAGGTGCCGACCACGGCATCCCGGAACGGCGCACGCGACGGCTTCATTCCGACCAGCCGGTAGACGCCGATCTGCCGCGGGAATCCCTTGACGTCCTGGTGGCCCAGGGCACGCGCATCGCAAGATGCCTGCACCAGCTTGAACGTCGACTCCGTGACGCAGATATCGCCCGGCTGGGCCATATGCTCGAGCCGGCTCGCCAGATGCACGGCGGCGCCATAGACCCCCTGCTCCCTGGTGAACCTGTCCGGCACGCCCGCGACGATCTCGCCGGAATGGATGCCGACGCGCAGCACGATGCCGTTGTCCCGCGACGTCTGGACCATGGTCAGCGCCGCCTGGCAGGCACGGAGGGCATGGTCTTCCTGGGCGTGCGGAACGCCGAAGATCACCATCAACCCGTCGCCCATGCTGCGCATGATGGTGCCGTCGAACTGCCGGACGGCGTTGCCCATCCGCGCCAGAGCAGGCGGCAGACGATCCAGCGCAAGCTCGGGATCATTGTCCCCGATCAACTCGGTGGAGCCGACGATATCGGCAAACATCACGGTGACGACCTTGCGTTCGCCGACCGGCTGGAACTGGTCCAGGCGCTCGCCGCAGGCACCGCAGAACCGTGCGGTCTCGAGATTTGGATGCTCGCAACTCAGACAGACGGCGGTAAAGCTGAGGCGGCACGACCGGCAGACGCCATCTTCTTCCAGGGTGTCGGTCTGACAGGCCGGGCACAGCATTCACACCACCTTCCCGATACCCTGTCCGTTGGCTGGCTCCAGCGCATCCTAGCACAATCGGGAGGGCCTCCGCACGAGGCCCCATGAAGCCAGAATCGGCGCCGAGCGCCAAGCCTTACCTTTACCAAACCGTTAAGCGGGGCGGCGATATGGCGGCCTCAGGCGCCCAGGGCGTGGCTCTCGTGGCCGAAATAGGCGCGTTCGAGCCGGTGCGGCAGGTCGTCCTCGGCGGTCGGCGCCTCCAGCGCGATTGCCCCCTGCACCAGGGCATAGACCCGATCGGCCGAGGCCAGCGCCTTTTCCAGCAATTGCTCAACCAGCAGTACGGACGTGCCCTGCTGGCGCAACCGGCCGATCACATTGAGGACGCGATCGACCAGCACCGGGGAAAGCCCCGCCGAGGGCTCGTCGAGCATCAGGAGCCGTGGACGGCGGACCAGGCCCTGCGCCACCGTCAGCATCTGCTGCTGCCCGCCCGACAGCGCGCCGCCGCGCTCATGCCGCTTCTCGGCGATCTCGGGAAAGAACGACAACGCCTCTTCGATGCGCCCGGCGCGCTCGGCGCGCGGCAGGTCGTAGCCGGCGAGCAGCAGATTGTCGGTGACCGAGATTTGCGTGAACACCCGATGGCCCTCGATTACATGCACGAGCCCGGCGCGCGCGGCATCGCGCGGCGTGGCGTTGGTCATGTCGCGGCCGCCGAACCGGACCTGCCCCGCAGTGACCGGCAACAGTCCCGACATCGCCCGCAGCAGCGTGGTCTTGCCGGCGCCGTTGGGACCGAGCAGCGCGACCACCTCGCCGGCGCCAATCGTCAGGTCGATGCCGTGCAGCACGCGGATCTTGCCGTAGCCGGATTCCAGCGCGGTCACTTCAAGGAGGGGTTCAGCCGCCGAGGTAAGCACTGACGACCTCCTTGTGGACCCGGATCTCCGCCGGCGTTCCCGCCGCCAGCGTGCGGCCGAGATTGAGCACGGTGACCTGGTGGCAGATGTCGAAGATCAAATCAGCATGGTGCTCGACCAGCAGCACGCCGGTGCCGCGGCCGCAGATCGCCTTGATCAGGGTGGCGAGCCGCTCGATCTCCTCATTGGAGAGGCCGGCGGCGGGCTCGTCGAGCAGCAGGAAGTCCGGATCGAGCATCAGGGCGCGCGCGATCTCGATGAAGCGCAGCTCGCTGTGCTGCAGCCGATCGGCGCGCACGTCGGCGAGCGCCTGGAGGCCGACGACGCCGAGCAGCGCGCGCGCCTTCGCGGCCAGCATGCGCTCGTCGGCGCCGTTGCGCGGCAGCGCCAGCATCGCCTCGACAAAATTGGCCCTGCCCTCGATCGAGCCGCCGATCATGACGTTCTCCAGCACCGAGGCTTCGCCGATCACGCGGGGCGTCTGGAAGGTGCGGGCGATGCCGCTGGCGGCGCGCTTGACCGGCTGGCCCGCGGGCAATGTCGCGGCGCCGAGCGTCATGGTGCCGGCCTTCGCGGCGTAATAGCCCGAGATCACGTTCAGCGTGGTGGTCTTGCCGCTGCCGTTCGGGCCGATCAAGCCGTGGATCTGGCCGGGCGCAACGTCAAGATCGAGGCCGTCGATCGCCTTCACATTGCCGAAGCTGAGCGCGATGCCGCGCAGCTGCAACGTCTTGCCGCCGTCGCGCCGGCGCACAATGTCGGAGAGCGCGGCCGGACGCGGCACGATGGCGCGGTTGCTGGCGAGCGGACGGCGGTTGCGGAAATCGAGCAGCGCCGCGATCCCACCGGGCATCACCAGCACGATCAGGAGCAGCAGCACCGCGTAGAGAAAGGTCGACCATGCCGCCAGCGGCGCCGCGATCTCCGGCAGGATGGTCAGGATGACGGTACCGAGCATCGGCCCCAGGATCGAACCGCGGCCGCCGATCAGGATCGCGATGAAGAACAGCACCGACAGATCGAAGGTGAAGGCGTCGGGCGTGATGTAGGTCTGCAACGTCGCGAACAAGCCGCCGGCGATCGCCGCCAGCGCACCGGCGAACAGGAAGATCGCGATCAGCATGTTCGGCTTGGAGATGCCGCTGGCCTCAGCCGCGACCTCGGCGTCGCGCACCGCGATCAACGCGCGGCCGAACCGGCTGCGCGCGATGTTGGCGCTCATCCAGGTCGTCAACGCGGCAACGCCGATGCAGAGGCCGTAAAACCCCCACGGCGTGTTGAACGGCGCCGGGAATTCCGGACCTGATATGCCGATCCCGCCGCCGGTCACGCTCTGCCAGGCCAGCGCGATCTGGGTCACGATGGTCGCAAAGCCCAAGGTCGACATCGCGAAGTAGAAGGTGCGCAGGCGCAAGGCCGGCAGGCCGACGATCACGCCGAAGATCGCGCCGACGAAGCCCGCAATCGGCAGGGCGGCAAACACCGGCATCGCCGGCATCACATTGCCGGCGACCAGCACGCTGGTCGTGTAGGCGCCAAGCGTCAGCAGCGCGACATAGCCGATCGCAAGATGGCCGGCGAAGCCGACCACCAGATTGAGGCCGGACACCAGCACCCAGTAGATCGCGGCGCGGGTGCCGATCAGCACCCAGTAATCATTGCTGACGAAGGGCAGCAGCACGGCGGCTGCGAGAATGCCGAGGAACGGCAGGAGATGCGGCAGCGCGGCGCGCCATGCGCCGCTGTCGGTCCGGGGCGGAGCGGCGGCGACCGAGCTCATCACACCCTCCGCGCGGTCGAGGCGCCGAACAGTCCCTGGGGAGCCGCGAGCAGCACCACGATGAACAGCGTGAACACCGCGACCGAGGAGAAGATGCCGCCGACCAGGAAGTTCGCCGCCTGCTGGAACAGGCCGAGCGCGAGCCCGCCGATGATCGCGCCGCGGTTGTTGCCGAGCCCGCCCAGCGCCACCGGCACGAAGCCGTAGAAGTTGAGCAGCGCGCCGTTGGCAAAGAAGGCGAGCAGCAACTGCCCGCCGGAAAATCCGGCGATGCCGCCGACCACGCCGGCCAGCGCGTAGCTTGCGACCCGCAGATTGCGCTCCGGCAGGCCGAGCGCCCGCGCCGCGAAATTGTCCTCCGCGATGGCGAGGAAGGCGCGTCCGACCAGGGTGCGGCGGTAGAGATATTCGAGGCCGATGATGGTGACGGCGCAGGCCGCGACCGGCAGCCAGAATTTTTCATCCAGCACGCCGTCACCCAGGCCCACGATGCGCGGGAAAGGCTGCGGCTCGGTGCCCCATTTGATCGCAGTGACCTGCTGGATCATCAGCGCGACCGCCAAGGTCGAGAGCACGTAGAGATGCTGGTCGAGGCTCTTGAGCACCGGCCGCACCGCGACGAATTCGGTGACGATGCCGATCACCGCGCAGCAAGCGAGCGTCAGCACGAAGCCGACGGCGACCGGCAGGCCGAGCTTCAGCGTGAACATCGAGCCGAACACGCCGCCCAGCATCGCCAGCTGGCCGGCGGTGAAGCTCATCACCCGCGAAGTCGAGAACATCGTGTTGTAGGTGACGCCGACCAGCGCGTAGATCGCGCCCGCCGCGAGACCGGATGCAAGGATCGAGGCCAGCATCGGCTGCGTCCCTACCCTTTTACGTGTATCCCGGCGCCAGCGCGAAGGTGCCGTTCTTCGCGGTCGAGGATTCCGACATCACGATCTCTTCGGTCAGGTAACCGTTATGCTCGGTCGGCGAGAAGCGATAATTGCCGAAATAGCCGGGATAGGTCGACAGCGAATTCCAGTACTTGATGATCCCGGCGCTGTCGGTCGAGCCGCTCTCCGCAACCGCCTTGGCGATCAGCTCGATGCAGTCGATGCCGCCTGCGACCCACCACAACAGCGTATCGTTCAGCGCGATATTGGCCTTGGTCAGCCGCGCGACCAAATCCTCGCTCTTCGGCGGCAATTTGCCGGCGCTGTCATAGCTGCAGCTCTTGTAGCCGATCGCATAGACCTTCTTCCAGTTCTCCGGTTTTGCCACCAGGCTCGCAAGCTCGCCCGACGCCATCGAGGGATGGCCGACGAAGGGCACGTCCCAGTTCATCGCGGCGCGAGTGTTGAACATGCGCGCCTCCATGCCGGTCGAGACGCTCCACACCACGATCGCCTCGGCGCCGGCGTTCTTGGCGCGCAGCATGTCCGGCGTCATGTCGGGCTGCGTGGAGTCGATATTGGCCTGATACACAACTTCAGCGCCGTCCTTCTTGAATGCCGCGACCGAGGCACCGACCGCGGTGACGCCGTAGCCGGTGGTGTCGCCGATCACGGCGACCTTCTTCACCTTGAGGATCTTGAGACAATAGTTGCGCACCGCATCGTCCCATTGATTGTTCGACGGCGCGATGCGGAACGCATTGGGGAACTTGACCGGATCGATCAGGGTCTCGACGACGCAAGGGTGCAGATCCGGCATCTTGGCGCGCGCCATGATCGGCGTCGTCGCCAGCGCCTCGCCGGAATTCAGCGGCCCCCAGATCGCGTGAACCTTGGCCTGGCTGATCAACTCCTGCGTGGCGTTCACCGCCTTGGTCGGATCGCCCTGGGTGTCGCGCATCACAAGCTCGATCTTGCGGCCCTTCACGCCGCCCGCGCCGTTGATGGCGTCGACTGCGAAATTGACGCCGCGGTTGAAGCCGACGGTCGGCGCCGAGCTCGGCCCGGTGATCGCCGCGAGACAGCCGATCTTGATCGGTTCCGATTGCGCGATAGCTGGGGCGGGGAAGGAGAATGATGCAGCACCCAGTGCGCCGGCGCTGCCCAATAAAACGTCACGGCGTGAGATGGCCATGTGATGCACTCCCTGTTTCCCTCTCGGCGCCCGTCGTTTGCTGCGGGACGTCCGTTGATTGCTTATCCGCGCGCTCTTTGGCCGCGGTTTGACGGTTCAAGTTTGGGCTGGATGTGAAGGTCTTGTCCAGCCCTTCCGACGGCATTGGGATCAGCCGAACTTTCATGGCCGCCGCGTCCAGTGCGCGGCATTGACCGCGCCGACGGGGATCTCACCAGCGACGATCTTTTCGACCTGGCGCACGGTCTCCGACGATTGATGCTCGATGGCTTGTGGCGTCAGGCCGCCGACATGCGGCGTTGCGATGACATTGCCGAGCTTGGCGAGCTCAGGCGTAGGCATCTGGTCCGGGGCGCGGCCGACATCCAATGCGGCGCCGTCAATCCGGCCATCGCGCAGCGCGGCCGCAAGCGCCGCCTCGTCGACCAGATTGCCGCGCGACAGGTTGATGAAGAACGCGTGCCTCTGCATCCGCGCCAGCGCCGCCTGCCCGATCAGGTTCTCGGTCTCTGTATTGGCGATTGCGAGGCAAACGACATAGTCCGCGCGCGCCAGCAGATCATCGAGCGGCACGTGTGCGATCGCGGCATCATCGATCGTGACGAAGGGATCTGCGACCAGCACGTTCATGCCGAGCACTTTTGCGATCCTGGCCAGATAGCGCCCGATGCTGCCGTAGCCGATGATGCCGATCGTGCTTCCCGCAAGCTGCCGGCCCATCACGACCTCGGGCGCCCTGCCCGCGTGATAGTCGGCGGTCGCCCGCGAAACGCCGCGCGACAGATCGACCATGAAGCCGAGCGCGAGCTCGGCAACCGACTGGACGAAGCCGGCGCTGGCCTGCGTCACCAGCACGCCGGCGGCCGATGCGGCAGCCACGTCGATGTTGCGGATATCGACCGCGCAGCGCACGAACGCTCGGAGTTTTGGCAGAAGCGGGAATATCTCACCGGGACCCTGCGTCATGCGATCGGCGACGATGATGTCGACGTCGGCCGCGACTTTGACCAGCGCAGCCGCGTCGAGCGCGTCGTCACCTTCGTGCAGCTTGACAGCGGCGATCGCGCGCAGGCCCTTCAGGCTGCGCTCGCCGTAATAGTCGCGGCGCATTTGCGGCGTATGGGCCAGCAGCACCTTCACGCGTCTACTCCCCTAATAGCCGAGCGCATGCGGCAGGGCCGTGCTGATCGCGGGCACGAACGCAATCACCAGCAGGCACAGCAGCAGCAGGCCGAGATAGCCTGCGATCGGCTTGATGGTCTGCTCGATCGGCACATTGCCGATCAGGCAGGCGCCATAGAGCCCGAGTCCAAGCGGCGGGGCAAACAGCCCGAGCCCCATCGCGATCACAAGCACGACGCCGAAATGCAGGGGGTCGATCCCGAGCTTGACGGCAACCGGCAGCAGCAGCGGGCCGAAGATGATCAGAGCCGCGGCGCCTTCGAGCACCGAGCCCATCACCACCAGCACCAGGATCGAGAGCAGCATGAACAGCCAGACGCCGTGGCTGCCCGAGATCGCCAGCATGAGTTCGCCGACCGCGTGCGGCACCTGCTGCAAGGTCAGGATGAAGGCGAGCGACTGCGCCGCGGCAACGATGAACAGCACCAGCCCGGAGCGAACGGCCGATTGCACGAAGCAGTGCGCGAGGCTCCTCGCGCCGAGCTCGCGGAAAAGTAGGCTGCCGACGGCGATGGCATAGACCGCGGCAAACGCCGAGATCTCGGTCGCGGTGGCAAAGCCGCTCTTGAAGCCGAAGAAGATCATGAAGATCAGCCCGAACGAGGCGATCGCGCCGGTCCACAGGCCAGATACCGCCGCGCGCGGCTCGGCTTCCGCGTTCGCGGCCGGACGCCTGCCGAAGATGATCGACACCGCGATCAGCGCCAGCGCCATCAGCACGGCCGGCAGTATGCCGGCGACGAACAGCCCGCCGATCGAGAGATTGGCGACGAAGCCGAGGATGATCAAATTGATGCAGGGTGGAATGGTCTCAGCCATGACAGCGGACGCTGCGAGCAGCGCCACCGCGCCGCCCGGATTCTGCCGCGAGCGGCGCGCCGCCGGGATCAGAACCGAGCCGACCGCGGCGACATCGGCCATCTTCGAGCCTGAGATGCCCGAGAACAGCACCATCGACATCACCATCACGACGTTGAGCCCGCCGCGCATCCGCCCGACCGCGAGCTGCAAGAGCTCGATCAGCCGGACCGACATGCCGTTCGCTCCCATCAGATAGCCGACCAGGATGAAGAACGGGATCGCCAGCAACACGAAATTGTCGATGCCGCGCGCCATTTGCTGGGCGAAGATCACGCCGGGCAGCGTGCCCTCGACCCAGATGAAGATCAGCGCCGCCAGCGCCAGCGCAAAGCCGATCGGCAGTCCGCCGAACAGCGTGAGGAAGAAGCCGATCAGCATCAACACCTGCGATGACGGCAACGACGACGGCGCGAATGCATCCCACGCGAGATAAAGACCGACGATGACGGCGGTCGCGACGATGCCGGCCGCCAAGTCGCGCAGCGGCCGGCCGCAGAACGTCTCGAACGCGAACACCGTCATGAAGGCCGCACCGATACCCATCGGATAGAACGTCCACTCCAGCGGCAGGCCGGAGCCGGAGGTCTGGCCGGTGGTCAGCCAGCCCATCTTGATGGCGTTGAACGCGACGGTGGCCGCAATGACGGTAACGAGCAGCGCCCCAACCGCGTCGACGACCCGCCGCACGCCCGGCGGCAGCATGTCGATGAAGAAGGCGACGCCGAGATTCTCGCTGCGCGCCAGCGCGCTCGCAGCCCCAAAGAAGCTCGACCCGACCATCAGCCCGCGGGCGACGTCGTCCGACCACTCGACAGGCGCGTTGAACAGAAATCGCGCCAGCACCGAGACAGAGACCACCACCAAATCGGCGGCGAGCAGGATCGCGGCGATCGCATCACTGAGCGTGAGCAGCGGCGCGGTGATCCGGTCGGTGTTGCTTCTCGTCGCGACTGCGGCGACTGACATGCGCCGACCTCAGGCCTGGGTGGCGCGGATCAGATCGACGACGGCCTTGGCCTCAGGCCGCGCCTTGATGAAATTGTCGGTCTGCGGCAGCACGCGCTTGCGGAACGCCTCCTTGTCGCATTCGACCACTGTGACGCCCTTCTCGGCCAGCGACGCCAGCGCCTCCTTCTCCACCGCGAGGCCGTGGGTGCGGGTGTCGGCCGCGGCCTTCTTCGCGGCATCGAGGAAGCCCTCGCGCAGCTTGGGATCCATGCGATTGAACGTTGTATCGCTGAAATAGACCGCGAGCGGCGAGAAGATGTGCTGGGTCAGCGCGTAGTTCTTCGAGGTCTCGTAGAACTTGCTGGCGAGGATGGTCGGCGGATCGTGCTCGAGACCGTCGAGCACGCCCGCCTGCAGCGCCGTATAGATCTCGCCGAACGCCAGCGGCGTTGCCGCAGCGCCCATCAGGCGCAGGCATTCGGTGATGATCGGATTGGGCAGCGTGCGGATCTTCAGGCCGGCGAGATCGTCCGGAGTCTTCACCGGCTTCTTCGACAGCACGCTGCGCGCGCCGAAATTGTAGGCCCAGGCGATGATGCGGATATTGCCGCCCTTGAGCAGCGCATCCTCGATCGGCTTGGCGGCACCGGCGTCGAACGCCTTGGTTTGCTGCTGGAAGCTGGCAAAGAGGTAGCCGAGGTCGAAGGTGCCGACCAGCGGCACGAGGTTCGCCGAGATCGATGAGCCCGACACCATCAGGTCGATGACCCCGAGCTTCACCGAGTTGATGACGTCGATCTCCTGGCCGAGCTGGTTGTCGGGGAAGAACGTGACCTCGATCTGCTCGCCGAGCCCGTTGGCCTTCAGGCTCTTGACCAGATTGTCGTAGTAGACGCGGCCATTGGCGTATTTGGGATCGTTCGGAAGCGACGACGAGCACCGCATCTTCATGGTCGCCGCCTCGGCGCGGCCGATGATGGCAGGCGCGGCGGCAAGCCACGCCGCGGCAGTGACCGACGACTGCAACAGAATACGGCGACTTGGGCGCGTCGATCTCATGGCGGTGCTCCTCCCCAGGAACGGATCGTCATTATCTCGGCCGCCCGGCGGTCGGTGCCAGCTTGGCAGCGCTTTTGTCATAATGTATGACAAAACCAACATGGTTGCGCAAGAGCGCGGCGCGTCAGCCGCGCAGGCTTCAACCGCAGCGAGGCTTCCGATGTTCCAGACATCCAATGCGTTGCGCCGGAGCGTGCACAGCCAGGTCACCGACCGGGTCGGCGGCAGCATTGTGCGCGGCGAGATCGGCGTCGGCGAGGCGCTGCCGCCGGAAATGCAGATCTGCGAGATGATGGACGTCAGCCGCACCGTGGTGCGCGAGGCCATGCGCACCTTGACTGGCAAGGGCCTGATCGAGTCGCGCCCGAAGAGCGGCACACGGGTGCGGCCGCCCGAGCAGTGGAATCAGCTCGATCCCGACGTGCTGCGCTGGCACCTCGAGAGCGCCGAGATCGATCGCTATCTGGCAAAGCTGTTCCAGCTGCGCTCCGCGGTCGAGCCCGCCGCCGCGGCCCTGGCCGCGACGCATGCCAGGGAAGATGACATCGCCCGCATCCGCGCCGGATGCGACGGCATGGACACGGCGAAGACCAACGAGGCGTTCGTCGCTGCCGATATCAAATTCCACCAGGCGATCTATTTTGCGACCCGCAACGAATTCTTCTGGCCGATCGCCCAGATGTTCGAGATCACGCTGCGCCAGAGTTTTACGATCGCAGCAACCGGCTCGCACCGTCCACGTGCGCTGATCGAACACCGCGCGGTGCTGGACGCGATCGTGGCCGGCGATCCGGAGGCCGCGCGCGCGGCCACGGTCGTGCTGCTGGCGCATTCCGCCGACGATCTGGTGCGGATTCGCGGCCGCGAGTTCGAAAAGCCCTCGCCACGGGATGCGCGCAAGCGGTGATCGCGGCGCAGATGAGCACGTGGCTCTCTCGCCATCGTCGTCCCTGCGAAAGCAATGCGAAAGCAGGGACCCGTACGCCGCGGCAGGTGTTGCGAAGGGGACTCGTCATTCCAGCATTGCGAGATAACCAGCATCGATGGTTATGGGTCCCTGCTTTCGCATGCTTTCGCAGGGACGACACCGAACATGTCGCGCGGCCGCTGAAATTGCGCGCCGGGCAATGGGGAACCATAAGCCGCCACGGAGCCGTGTGGTGCCGTCCTTGCCTGCGCACAGCCCCCGCACACGCCCCTGTGACCATAGTTGAAGGCCTGGCTGCCGAAACTTCTGGATTGTTGGCGGCGTAGACGCCAAGACAGACCTGCTATTCCGCGAAGGTTTCATTGATGCACGACGTCTCGATTCCGGCAGCCTTGATTGCCGGCCTGTTCAGCTTCCTGTCGCCCTGCGTGCTGCCGCTGGTGCCGCCCTATCTGATCTATCTGACCGGGGCGACCATCGAGCAGGTCAACCAGGACGGCGCCACCGCCGCCTCCAAACGCGCGGTGATGACGGCGGCGCTGATGTTCGTGCTCGGCTTCTCCACCGTGTTCGTCGCGCTCGGCGCCAGCGCGTCGATCGTCGGCGGGCTGGTGCGCGCCTGGTCGGCCGAGCTCTCGATCCTGGCCGGCATCGTCATCATCGTCATGGGCCTGCACTTCCTCGGGGTGACCCGGATCGGCCTCCTGATGCGCGAGGGACGGCTGACCGCACCCAAGCCGGTGGGGCTGTGGGGCGCCTATGTCATGGGCCTGGCGTTCGCCTTCGGCTGGACCCCGTGCATTGGACCGATCCTGGCCGCGATTCTCTCGATTGCGGCCGCAGAGGCCACGGTCACCAAGGGCGCCGGCCTGCTTGCGATCTATTCCGCTGGGCTCGGCATCCCGTTCCTGCTCGCGGCCTTCATGATCAAGCATTTCTCCTCGCTGTTCGCGCGCATGAAGCGCCATCTCGACACCGTCGAACGCGTGATGGGCGTGCTGATGGTGGTCACCGGCATCGGCTTCCTGACCGGCGCGGTCTCCAATGTCAGCGTCTGGCTGCTGGAGACTTTCCCGGCGCTGCAGAACATCGGCTAGAGGCCTTCGCACCGGCACAGGCGCGTCCGCTGGCTTTTGGCCAAGCGATAGCGGACTATTTGCGGAAAGCGTCGCAACCGTCAGGTGAGTCGAGACCGATGGCCGAAGTTCATCCGACACCCACCAATTGGCCGGTCTTTCGTTCGCTCAGGGCGTTCCGGCCGGGCGACCTGCCGGGTGATCTGATTGCCGGGCTGACGCTGGCCGCGATCGCGATCCCGGAGCAAATGGCGACCGCGCGGCTTGGCGGCTTCTCACCGCAGATCGGCTTCTTCGCCTTCATGGCCGGCTCGCTCGGCTTTGCGATGTTCGGCGCCAACCGCTTCCTGTCCTGCGGCGCCGACTCCACCATCACGCCGATCTTCGCGGGCGGGCTGGCACTGATGGCGACCGCCGGCTCGCCGGACTACCAGGCGCTCGCGATGGCGCTGGCGCTGATGGTCGGCGCGATCATGATCGCCGGCGGCCTGTTCAAGCTCGGCTGGATCGCCAATCTGCTGTCGACGCCGGTGACGGTCGGCTTCCTCGCCGGCATTTCCGTCCACATCCTGGTCTCGCAGCTGCCCGGCGTGCTCGGCCTGACAACGCCGGACGGGCCGACGCTCTACAAGCTCGGGGTACTCACCGAGAAGATCGGCGAGACCAATCTCTACACGCTGGTGATCGGCCTCGGCGTGCTGGCGCTGGTCGCCGGATCGGAGGAGATCAGCGCGCGCATTCCCGGCGCGCTGATCGGCCTTGTCGTCGCCACGATCGCTGTGATCGCCGGTCATCTCGAGAGCAAGGGCGTCAAGGTGGTCGGCACGGTGGCGGGCACGCTGCCCAAGCCGTCATTTCCGGACATCGCTCCGGAGCGATGGATCAAGCTGCTGTCGCTGGCGATCCTGATCGCCGTCGTCGTCATGGTGCAGACCGCGGCGACGACGCGCTCATTCCTGTCCGATCCAAACAAGCCGGCCGACGTCGATCGCGATTTCCTCGGCGCGGGCGCCGGCAGCGTTCTGTCGGGGCTGTTCGGCGCGTTTCCCGTCAACGCCAGTCCGCCGCGGACCGGCATTGTGTCGGAGACCGGCGGACGCACCCAGGTCGCGGGGCTGTTTGCCGCGGCCATTGTGCTTGCACTGCTGGCGTTCGGCGCGACCTTGTTGCAACACGTGCCCGATGCGGCGCTCGGCGGCGTCCTGCTGTTCGTGGCGCTGCGGATCATCCGCGTCAAGCAGATCGTGGCGATCTTCCGCCAGTCGTTCTACGAGTTCCTGCTGGTGGTCGCGACGGCAGCCGCGATCATCGTGCTGCCGATCGAGCAAGGCGTCGCGGTCGGCATCGCGCTGTCGCTGCTGCACGGCATCTGGACCACGACGCGCGGCCAGCTGGTGGAATTCGTGCACGTCCCCGGCACCACGATTTGGTGGCCGACGGGTCCGCACGTCACAGGTGAGCGCAACCCCGGCATTGCCGTGGTCGGCCTGCAGGCGCCATTGTCGTTCCTCAACGCGGAAAGCTTCCACAGCGGCGTGCTCAAGACCATCGGCGCCGCGACGCCGAAGCCGCGGCTGCTGGTGATCGAGGCCAGCGGCATGGTCGAGATCGATTTCACGGCGGCGCAGGGGCTACGCGATTTGTTTCGCGAATGCCGCGATGACGGCGTGACGGTGGCGGTGGCGCGCCTCGAATCCACCCGCGCGCAGGACGCGTTCGAGCGCTTCGACCTCTACGAGGTCTTGCAGCGGGACCACGTCTTCCACAGCGTCGATGAGGCGGTGCGCACGCTGGGTGGGCAGGCATAGATTTGATGACGCCGTAGCCCGGATGAAGCGCAGCGTAATCCGGGATCTCCGCGCGGCACGATTTCCCGGATTTCGCCTCGCTGCATCCGAACTAGGAGGGCTCGCCTCGACCGGATCAGTTCACGCCTGCTCGCCCTCCAGCGTCGGATGCTCCTTCAGCACCTCCGCCTTGATCGAGGCGGCGTGGATGGCGCGGAACAGCGCCCGTCCGGTCTTGATGTTGTTCGCTTTCATGCACAGACCGACGATCTCGCGCACCGCGGAATCCCGCACCAGCTCGTCGGAGATCGTCATCGCGGTCTCCATCGCGGCCTTGGCGGCACGCTCGTAGCGATCGCGCTCGATCTGCTGCTGCTTCGGCGAACGCTTGCCGGGTGAGCCGACTGCCTCGGCGCAGCCTGCTGCATCGCGGCAGATCGCGCGGATCCTGTGCGCAGCCTCGATGTCACCGAGCGGCTGCGCGACCGGATCGTCCCAGATGTCCTTCCGCTTGGCCTTGTTGAACAACCACATCGCCGTACCTCGAAGCGCGGCAATCATAGCTGGCACTGGGGCAACCTGTGAACGGCAGAGTCTGTGCGACGCCGAGCAAGCGGCGAACTATGGCGCTGAGGTCACACCAAACCGGCCGCTCCGGGCGCAATGCGCGGCGAGAAACCGTGATCACACTGTATCACACACGCCGGGCAAGAAAGTGCTGCGGGTTCAGGCCGCAGGGACGATCTTTCCGGGATTGAAAATGTTTTGCGGATCGAGCGCGAGCTTCAACGCCCGCATCGCATCGAGCGCTTCGGGGCCGAGCTCGGCCTTCAGATATTTCTGCTTGCCCTGGCCGATGCCATGCTCGCCGGTGCAGGTGCCGCCCATCGCCTGCGCGCGTTCGACCAGGCGATGCATGAACTCCTCGCCGCGCGCCATCTCGTCCTTGTCGTTGACGTCGCAGACCAGCGAACAGTGGAAATTGCCGTCGCCGACATGGCCGACGATCGGCGACAGCAGGTTGAGCCGCTTCAGATCGTCCTCGGTCTCGGTGACGCAATCGGCAAGCCGCGAGATCGGCACGCAGACGTCGGTTGCGACCACACCGATGCTGTCGCCGGGGCGAATGGCCTTCACCGACCAGTAGGCGTCGTGCCGGGCCTGCCACAGTTTGGTGCGATCTTCCGGCTTGGTGGTCCAGGTGAAATCGCCGCCGCCGCATTCGGCGGCGATGTCGCGGAAATTCTTCGACTGCTCCGCGACCTCGACCTCGCTGCCGTGGAATTCCAGCAGCAGCAGCGGCGTCTCCGGCAACGACAGTTTTGAATAATTGTTGCAGGCCTTCACCTGCGTGGCATTGAGCAGCTCGATGCGGGCGACCGGAATCCCGGTCTGGATCGCGAGGATGGTGGCCTGGCAGGCGCCGCGTACGGTCTCGAACGAACAGGCGGCGGCGGCGATGGTGTCGGGAATGCCGCGCAGGCGGATGGTCAGTTCGGAGATGATGCCGAGCGTGCCTTCGGCGCCGACGAACAGATGCGTCAGGTCGTAACCGGCCGACGACTTCTTGGCGCGGGTGCCTGTGGTGATGATCTCGCCGTCGCCGCGCACCACCTTGAGCGCCAGCACGTTCTCGCGCATGGTGCCGTAGCGCACCGCGTTGGTGCCGGACGCACGGGTCGAGGTCATGCCGCCGAGCGAGGCGTCGGCGCCGGGGTCAATCGGGAAGAACAGGCCCTGGTCGCGCAGATGCTCGTTGAGCGCCTTCCGCGTCACGCCGGGCTGGATCACGCAGTCGAGGTCCTCGGCATGCACCGCGAGCACCTTGTTCATGTCGCGCAGATCGATGCAAACGCCGCCCGCGGGCGCGTTGACCTGCCCTTCCAGCGACGTTCCGGTGCCGAAGGCGATGACGGGCACGCGGTTTGCGGCGCAGATGCGCACCACATCCTGGATGTCGGCGGTTTCCTGCGCCGTGACGACCGCGTCCGGCGGCTGGTTCGGCAGCCATGTGGTGGTATGGGCGTGCTGTTCGCGCACCGCCTGCGACGTCACGAGCCGGTTGCCGAACCGCGCAGCCAGCGCGTCGATCGCGCGCTTCAGGGCCTCCGGCTCAGGTCGCGTCAAACTGCTCGAAATCGTTGTCGCCACGTCAAAATTCCTCCCGGCTTTAGCGGACCGTGGCAAAGCTTGTATAAGGGGTCAAGAGAGCCTGACTTGAAAAAAGTTCATGCTCAGACGCTCAACAGACCGGGATGGGAGATGCCTTCAGTGACCGCCAGCCAGATGCCGCTTCCACCAGCTCCGTTCAAATCGTCGGTGATGCAGATCGAGCCGCAATGGATCGATTACAACGGCCATCTCAACATGGCCTACTACAACGTGATGTTCGACCGCGCCATCGACGAGATGTGGCTGCAACTCGGCATCGGACCCGCCTACATGAAGGCGCGGCATTGCTCGACCTTCACCGCCGAATGCCATGTCCGGTACTTGCGGGAAATCCATCTCGGCGATCCCGTGCAGGTCTCCATCTTCCTGCTCGGCGCCGACGAGAAGCGGCTGCACACGTTCGAGGAGCTGCGCCACGCAACCGAGGGCTGGCTGTCGGCGACCTCGGACAACCTCACGCTGCATATCGATATGGCGGCGCGCAAGGTGGCACCGTTTCCACCCGATATCCGCGCCCGCGCGCAAGCGATCGTGGAGAGCTATACGGATGTACCGCGGCCCGAGGGCATCGGCCGCAACGTGGCGATGCCCGCGAAGAAGTGAGTGCGCTATCGCTTTTGTTTGAGCATGATCTTTTCGGAAAACCGCTTCGCACTTTTCCGGATCATGCTCTAGACCCTTGTGCGGCCGCGCACCAATCCGACCACCGCCGACACCAGGAACAGGATTATGGCGATGAAGAAGATCGCCTTGGCGATTTCGACGGAGGCGCCGGCGATGCCGCCGAAGCCCAAAATGCCCGCGATCAACGCGATGACCAGGAATGTAACGACCCAGCTCAGCATGATCCAACCTCTCGCTTCGTTTCGTTGCGCGGACCGCTGCCGGCGCCGCACCTATTGAAACAATTCTGCGGGGAAACGCTGGTTCCTGAGCGCGAAACCGCGAAATTTTCGTCGATTCCTGGAACCGGAGCTGCCGTGTACTGCTGCCAAAACCGTTCCTGTCGGCCGCGATAAAACCTGTCAAAACGGCCGATCAGGCCCTATATGCCCCTCAATCCCTGTTAAGAAGGCTCCCCTTCACCGTCCCGCGGTGCCATCGTGGGGCCGAGACGATTCGCCAATGACCGAGCCGAGCAAATTGCCCCATCACGGCGTTCCCGAGCACCAGCCGGTGGCTGGCGGCATCGCCGCGCGTGCGCGGGCGGCGGCGGGTCCGCAATATCTCCAGGGCCTCAATCCGGAGCAGCGCGACGCGGTCGAGACGCTCGACGGTCCCGTGCTGGTGCTGGCCGGCGCCGGCACGGGCAAGACGCGGGTGCTGACCACGCGCATCGCGCATATCCTGAGCCAGGGCCGCGCCCGGCCGCAGGACATCCTGTCGGTGACCTTCACCAACAAGGCGGCGCGCGAGATGAAGCTGCGACTCGGCCAGATGCTGGGCCAGGCGGTCGAGGGCATGCCGTGGCTCGGCACCTTCCACTCGATCGGCGGCCGCATCCTGCGCATCCATGCCGAGCTGGTGCAGCTCAAATCCAACTTCACCGTGCTGGATGTCGACGACCAGGTGCGGCTGTTGAAGCAGCTGCTGCAGGCCGAGAACATCGATGACAAGCGCTGGCCGGCGCGGATGCTGGCCGGCCTGATCGACAGCTGGAAGAATCGCGGACTGTCGCCGTCGCAGGTGCCCGCGGGCGAAGCCGCCTCGTTCGGCAACGGCAAGGGCGGCAAGATCTACGCGACCTATCAGGAGCGGCTGAAGATCCTCAACGCCGCCGATTTCGGCGATCTGCTGCTCGAGAACATCCGGCTGTTCCGCGAGAACCCCGATGTGCTGCGGCAGTACCAGAACCGCTTCAAGTTCATCCTGGTCGACGAATATCAGGACACCAACGTCGCGCAGTATCTGTGGCTGCGCCTGTTGGCGCAGGCGCCGTCGCGGCCGGGCCGCGCGCTCTCCGACATTATTCCGGGAGCAACCAACTCTCCGGTCATTCCGGGGCGCCTCGAAGAGGCGAACCCGGAATCTCGAGGTGAAGAGGACTCATCTCGAGATTCCGGGTCTGCGCCTGCGGCGCATCCCGGAATGACGGAGAATGCGCCCCTCAAGAACATCTGCTGCGTCGGCGACGACGACCAGTCGATCTATGGCTGGCGCGGTGCCGAGGTCGACAACATTCTGCGTTTCGAGCACGATTTCCCCGGCGCGAAAGTCATCCGTCTCGAGCGCAATTACCGCTCCACCGGCCACATCCTGGCCGCGGCCTCGCATCTGATCGCGCACAACGAAGGCCGGCTCGGCAAGACGCTGCGCACCGAGGATGTCGACGGCGAGAAAGTCACCGTCACCGGCTCCTGGGACTCGGAAGAGGAAGCGCGCGCGATCGGCGAGGAGCTCGAGGAGCTGCAGCGCTCGGGCGAGAACCTCAACGACGTCGCTATCCTGGTGCGCGCCTCGTTCCAGATGCGCGAGTTTGAGGACCGCTTCGTCACGCTTGGCCTGCCCTACCGGGTGATCGGCGGTCCGCGCTTCTACGAGCGCGCCGAAATCCGCGATGCGCTGGCCTATTTGCGCACCATCAACTCGCTGGCCGACGATCTCGCCTTCGAGCGCATCGTCAACGTGCCCAAACGGGGGCTCGGCGATGCCACCGTGCAGCTGCTGCACGACCATGCCCGCAAGCGCCGCATTCCACTGTTCGAAGCGGCGCGCGCCGTGGTCGAGACCGACGAATTGAAGCCGAAGGCGCGCGGGTCTTTGCGCGACCTCGTGATGCAGTTCGACCGCTGGCGCGCTCAGCGCGAGGTCACCTCGCATACCGAGCTCGCCGAGATCGTGCTCGACGAGAGCGGCTATACCGAGATGTGGCAGAAGGACCGCTCGGCCGATGCCGCGGGCCGGCTCGACAACCTCAAGGAACTGGTGCGCTCGATGGAGGAATTCGAGAACCTGCAAGGGTTTCTCGAACATATCTCGCTGGTGATGGACCGCGACGGCGAGGCAGGAGACGAGGCGGTGTCGCTGATGACGCTGCATTCGGCCAAGGGCCTCGAATTCGACAACGTGTTCCTGCCGGGCTGGGAGGAAGGCCTGTTCCCGAGCCAGCGCACGCTGGACGAACAGGGCCGCGCCGGGCTCGAGGAAGAGCGCCGCCTCGCCCATGTCGGGCTGACCCGCGCACGCCGCCGCGCAAAAATCTATTTCGCCACCAACCGCCGCATCCATGGCACCTGGTCGACCACAATCCCGTCGCGCTTCCTCGACGAGCTGCCGGCGCACAATGTCGAGATCACCGAATCCAAGGGCGGATCGGGCTGGGGCGGCAGCGGCGGCTACGGCGCCTCGCGCTTCGACAACCTCGAATCATTCGGCTCGAGCTACTCGACGCCGGGCTGGCAGCGCGCCCAGGCCAACCGCAATCGCGGCGGCGGCGGGCGCAGCGGCGGCTTCGAGGAGCGGCAATCGTCGTTTTCCTCTGATAGCTTCAGCCGTAACAAGCGCGGCCCAATGGTGATCGAGGGCGAGCTGGTGGCGAAGTCCACCGGCACGACGTCGGAATTTTCGCTGGACGATCGGGTGTTTCACCAGAAATTCGGCTACGGCCATGTGGTGAAGATCGACGGCAACAAGCTGACCATCGCCTTCGAAAAGGCCGGCGAGAAGAAGGTGGTCGACAGCTTTGTGGAGCGGGTGTGACAGAGACGCCTTCTCTGTTCGTAGCCCTTGACCCCAGTTGATTTCACGGGTTGAGATGGCCGCATGGTCCGGGGTGGGATTTTCCTTTTCGTCATCGCGCTCACCGCGCCGTCGCTGGCGGTCGCGGAGACGATGAGCTTTGGCGATTCCGCAGCGCAACTGGCCAAGGCTTGCGGTGCCGATATCACCGCGAACTGCCGCGGCGTCAATCTCGACTCCACCCGCCTCAAGGAATGCCTGTCGCGCAACCGCGACGTGATCTCGCCGCAGTGCAAGGAGAGCTACTTCTCCACCCTCGATGCGATCCAGAAACGGATCGCGGCGCGAGTCACCGTTGCCAACGCCTGCACCCGCGAGATCGTCAAGGTCTGCGGCGGCTCGACCAAGGAGACCAGCAAGTCGGTCCCCTGCCTCGTCAGCGCGAAGGGCCTCAGCCGCAATTGCACCCAGGCGATCAATGACGCGGGGTATCAATGATGCGGCTGCCGACGCGAGGCCTGCGCAACGTCGGCCTTTCCGGCCTGTTGAGCACGCTCGTCTTGCTGGCGATGCCGCCCGCGCAGGCGCAGACTGCCGTCACGCGCGACGATGTCATCGCCAAGCTGAATCACTACGAGACAGATGCCGAGGTCGATGTCCCCGCGCTGCGCCAACAGGTGGCTGAACGATCGAAGTCGCGCTCGAAGAACGAGCCGCCGCCCTCGAAGCGCCCGCCGATCGCTCCCGATTTGACCAAGCTGCCGACGTTCAATGCCGATATCCAGTTCGACGTCGACACGCCGATCGTGTTGCCCGACTCCTATCAGACCGTCGGGCGCATCGCCGATGCGCTGACGCAGTCATCGCTCTTGCCCTACACCTTCCTGATCGTCGGCCACATCGAATCGACCGGACGGCGCGAGAACAACGTGCTGCTGAGCCAACGGCGCGCCGACGCGATCCGCGACATCCTGGTCAACACCTTCAAGATCACACCGAAGCGCCTGCAGTCGGTCGGGCTCGGCGAAGAGCAATTGCTCGACCCCGCCCGCCCCAACGCGCCCGTTAACAATCAGGTGCAGATCATGCTGGTCGGCAAGCTAGCCGACACCGCGCCGCCCGCGCACCCTGCCCCGGCGGCGACCGCCAAGAAGCCGGCGAAACCGGCGAAGAGGCATTAGAGCGGCTTATCCGCCACACCGCAGAATAATTTTTCTGCCCCGCCGGGTGATTGCAGAACGGATTATGCGTCCCTATCTGCGCTTGACCCCGCACCGCGGCCCGCCCGGGCTCCAATCCGCGCGCACCGCCTCTCTCAAGCTTCCGATCCTCGATGTCGCCGATCATTTCCGTATCCAATCTTTCGAAGACCTATGGCTCCGGCTTCAAGGCGCTGAAGGGCATCAATCTGGACATCAATCGCGGCGAGATCTTCGCGCTGCTCGGGCCGAACGGCGCCGGCAAGACCACGCTGATCAGCATCATCTGCGGCATCGCCAATCCGAGCGAGGGCCGCATTGCAATCGGCGGCCACGACATCATCAAGGACTATCGCGCGGCGCGGTCGATGATCGGGCTGGTTCCGCAGGAGCTGCACACCGATGCCTTCGAATCGGTGTGGGCGACCGTCAGCTTCAGCCGCGGCCTGTTCGGCAAGCCGAAGAACCCCGCCCACATCGAGAAGGTGCTGAAGGATCTCTCGCTGTGGGACAAGAAGGACAACAAGATCATCACGCTGTCCGGCGGCATGAAGCGCCGCGTGATGATCGCCAAGGCGCTGTCGCACGAACCGCAGATCCTGTTCCTCGACGAGCCGACGGCCGGCGTCGACGTCGAATTGCGCAAGGGCATGTGGGAGGTGGTCCGCACGCTGCAGGCGTCCGGCGTCACCATCATCCTGACCACGCACTACATCGAAGAAGCCGAGGAGATGGCCGACCGCATCGGCGTCATCAACAATGGCGAGATCATCCTGATCGAGGACAAGGCGACCTTGATGCAGAAGCTCGGCAAGAAGCAGCTGACGCTGCAATTGCAGGGCAAGCTCGACGCCATCCCACCTGCGCTCGCCACCTACAATCTCGAACTCTCCGACGACGGCCACGCGGTGACCTACGATTACGACACCAAGGGCGACCGCACCGGCATCACCAGCCTGCTCAGCGATCTCCGCAATGCCGGCGTCCGAATTTCCGATCTCGATACCAAGCAATCGTCGCTTGAAGATATTTTTGTAAGCCTCGTGAGGGCGCCATGAACTATCGCGCAATCCGGGCCATCTACCTGTTCGAAATGGCACGCACCTGGCGCACGCTGCTGCAGAGCATCGTCTCGCCGGTGGTGTCGACCTCGCTGTATTTCGTGGTGTTCGGCGCCGCGATCGGCTCGCGCATCACCGAGGTCGAGGGCGTCAGCTACGGCACCTTCATCGTGCCGGGGCTGGTGATGCTGTCGGTGCTGACCCAGAGCATTACCAACGCCTCGTTCGGCATCTACTTCCCGAAATTCGTCGGCACGATCTACGAGATCCTGTCGGCGCCGATCTCCTATTTCGAGATCGTGATCGGCTATGTCGGCGCCGCCGCCACCAAGTCGATCATCCTCGGCCTGATCATCCTGGCGACCGCCGGACTGTTCGTGCCGTTGCATATCCACCATCCGGTCTGGATGCTGACCTTCCTGGTGCTGACCGCCGTCACCTTCAGCCTGTTCGGCTTCATCATCGGCATCTGGGCCGACGGCTTCGAGAAGCTGCAGATGATCCCGATGCTGGTGGTGACGCCGCTGACCTTCCTCGGCGGCAGCTTCTACTCCGTGAACATGCTGCCGTCGGGCTGGCGCACCATCACGCTGTTCAACCCGGTGGTTTATCTGATCTCGGGCTTCCGCTGGAGTTTCTACGAGATCGCTGACGTCAGCGTCGGGCTCAGCCTCGGCATGACCGCGGGATTTCTGGTGGCCTGCATGGTGATCGTGGCCTGGATCTTCAGAACCGGCTACCGACTGAAGAACTGACGCTTGTAGCCCGGATGGAGCGAAGCGCAATCCGGGACCTTGTCACCGAGCCTACTGAACCCGTATTTCGCTGCGCTCCATCCGGGCTACGGGTTCTTTGCCACTCAATAGCAATGGAAATGACCGTGGCGGTAATAGCCGCGGCAGCGGTGGCCGCGGCGATAACCGCGATCCGGGATGCCGAACACGCCCTTGACCGCGCCCATGGCGCCGCCGACACCGGCACCGACCGCACCGCCAACCACGCCGCCCACCGGCCCGCCGATCCGGTTGCCCTCATAGGCTCCTTCATGCGCGCCGCGGACGATGCCCTGGGCACGGCCGGCATGGGGGACTGCCGCCAGCGCCAAAGCGAAGGCAGCGGCCGCAAGCAATATCCGCGCGGAGAGGCCGGCTGGGATAGCGGCCGCGATCGTAACCTTGGTGTTGTTCATCGGGGTTCCTTGATGCGCGACGCGATTGCGCCGCCGGGCGGGATTATAAAACGCCCATGCGGCCAAATGGTTGCGTGTCGACGACCGCTTGAGAGCCGCGGGTCGCGGTCTGCTCGCGAAAATGTCAGCCCGCCGCGGCGGGCCAGCTGGGCTTCGGCCTTGTTTGCGCCGCGCGCGGGATTAACGATGGCCCGGATCCGCCACTGGAACCAAGTTAGGATTCCGTGCATATTGGTGGCCGGGGACGGAGAGCCGCGGCTTCGCGATCAGCCTGGAGGCCAAAGGTAAATGCGTTCGTTCCTCATTGCGTTCACGTCTGCGATGCTTCTTGCGGCCGGCGCCGCGCAGGCCAAGGTCGATATCACCATCGACAAAGACAACCAGCAGATGACCGTCGCGGTCGACGGCGTCGCGCGCTATCGCTGGCCGGTGTCGACCGGCATCCCCTCGCGCGAAACGCCGAACGGCAGCTTCCGCGCCTTCCGCATGGAAGAGGATCACTTCTCCAAGGAATTCGACGACGCGCCGATGCCGCACTCGATCTTCTTCACCAAGATCGGGCACGCGATCCACGGCACCGACTCGGTGAACCGCTTGGGTACCCCCGCCTCGCATGGCTGCGTGCGGCTGTCGCGCGACAACGCCTCGACGCTTTACGCACTGGTCCAGAAGGAAGGCGTGCTCAACACCACGGTGACGCTGACCGGTTCGTCACAGGTCGCGCTGGCGCGCAATCCGCGCGGGCGTAATGGCACCGCCGTCGCCCGCCGCGCACCGCAGCAGGATGAGCAGTATGGCACCGCTGCCGCCGGCGATCCCGTCGTCCTGACGCCGCAGCCGCGCGAGTATCCGCCGCAGGCCCGTGTCGACGACGGCTACATCTATCCGGCCGACGGCAGCTCCACCGACCGGCGCTATCCGGCACCGCCGTCGGCCCGCCGTGTCTACGGCGCGCAGGCCTATGGCCAGCAGCAATACTACGGCAATCAGGCCTACGCGCCGGCGCCGCAGGGCTATTACCAGCCGCGGCCGTATTACGAGCGCGGCCCCTACGGCAACAACTATCAGGACTGAGACACTGTCCTGATCCACTGACGGCGCCTCAGCCAGTGCGCCGTCAGTTCACGCGCCCCTCACCCGCTTGTGACCGTTGCAAAGGGCCTGCGCCAGCGCACGCCGTGGCTGGTCGTCGCGCCGTCATCTGATTGTAAAATTGGCCCGATATTCGGCGGCAAAAGCGCCCGCCTGGCCTCTGAAGGCCGATTGACGCGGAATGCCCGGACGAGATCAGGGCGAGAAGCGCGGGTCAGTTAGGGCAAGATCAGAGGTCGAGATGAAACGGGGCATCATTGTCCTTTGCCTATGCATCGTGGCGATGGCCGGCTACTTCACCACGGACAGATGGGCCATCCGTCACACCACGCTGACGTTCCACGACGTGCTGCGCGACGACCGCAACGTCACGGTCGAGGTCGCAGTCCGTCGCGACCGGCAAATGCAGGCGATGGCCGAGATGATCGAGCTGCCGGTCGCGATCCTGAGCCATGGCAACACCGTCAAAAACACCGAGTACTCGTTCCTCACCAATGTGTTCGCATCGCGCGGCTACCTCGTGGTCAGCATTCAGCACGATCTCGACACCGATGCACCGATGGTCACCAAGGTCGGCGAGGAATATGTCGGCCGCCGCATGCAGTACAATCGCGGCGTCTTCAACATCATGTATGCGATCGACGAGCTCAGGAAGCTCTACCCGAATGCCAACTATCGCCAGCTGACCTTGATCGGCCACTCCAATGGCGGCGACATCTCGATGTTCTTCGCCAAGCAGCATCCCGATCTGGTCAAGAAGGTCGTGACGCTGGACAATCTGCGCGTGCCCTTCATCACCGACGGCAGGATCAAGATCCTCTCGTTCCGCTCCCGCGATCCGGTGTTCAAGGCCGACCCCGGCGTCGTGCCCGACGACGAGACCTGCGCGCGGCTAGGCATCAAGGTGGTCCGGACCGAATTCCATCACAACGACCTCAGCGACCGCGGCCCCGACAGCGCGAAGGCGTCGATCCAGGCCGGGGTCGAGCAATTCCTCGACGAGGATTCTGGCGAGAGTACGCCGACGATGCCGCTGCTCGCGGCATCGTCACCCGCTTCCGCGACGACGGCGGAGACGACCGCACCGGAGAAGAAATAGCGATCGCGTCGACAATCAACGCGCGCGCCCCGTTGCTGCCGGGCAGCACTTACGCCTGCGCGCTGCGATGGGCCCTGGCAAGCAGCCAGATCGCCGAAAGCAGAAAATAGAACGCGCCGAATCCCGCATAGGGGGCGACGTCGAGAATCGTCGGCGCCACGGTGCCGATCGATCGGCTGATCATGTAGCCGCCGGCCAATGCCGACTGCGCGCCACTCAGCACCATCGCCCATTGCGCGCCAAAATGCCGCCAGCGGCCGACGCCGGTGGCCAGTTGCAGGATACCTGCGAGGATTGCCCAAACCCCGAACACCGCCAACACGGCATAGGTATCGCGGCCGATCGTCGCAATCACGGCGAGCGCCGTGATTGCACTGACCGCCACATTCAACGCCTGAGATGGGTTGGCGATCAACCCGCCATTGACCCGCGCGTCAGCCAGATTGGCTGTTGCGTCCCATGCCGGGTAGATCACCAGCAGGAACGCAGCCAAGCCCGCTTGCCCGCTGAAGAGAACGGCGGCGGCAACCCAGGCGATCGAGAAGATCGCGCGCCCGAAATAGTAGGATTGCAGCCAGCTGGATTGGGCCGAAAGTCGGTTTTGCATCGATTGACTCCGTATTTATCTACCTACTAGTAGGTAAGTATTCTTGGGTCAATCGAGTGCCGGGACACCTTTTTGTGTCGAATGGGCGTTTGGTCCTGGCTTGACAACTTACCTACCGGAAGGTAGGCGCCGATATGAACTCAATGATCTCGACCTCAGAGCGGATCCTCGATGTCGCCCAGTCCCTCATCGTCGCGGGGGGCTATAACGGGTTCAGCTATGCCGACATCTCGGATGCGATCGGGATCAGGAAGGCGAGCATTCATCATCACTTCCCGACCAAGGCCGATCTGGTTTCGGCGCTGGTCGATCGCTACCGGCAGCAGACCGAGCTGGGCTTGAGGTCTCTTCAGGAGCAGTCGGCAAGACCGGGCGACCAACTGCAATCCTATGTGAACTTCTGGCAGACGTGCATTCGAGATGGCTCGCTGTCCTTCTGCGTCTGCGCGATGCTTGCCGGCGAGATGCCGATGTTGCCGGACGAGGTCGCCACGCGCGTCCGCGGCCATTTCCATCACCTCGCGGGTTGGCTTGCGTCGGTGCTGCGAGCAGGCGCAGAGCAGCGTGCGGTCCGGTTGGACAGGCCGCCGGAAGATGAGGCGCAAATGCTGATGGCATCAGTTCATGGCGCGATGCTCTCTGCGCGGGCCTTCAACGATCCCGCACTGTTCGCGGCGATCGTCGAACCCCAACTTGCCAGGCTGCTGATGCCGGGTCGCTAGAGCAGGACCGCTCGCGCCTACTGCTCGCCGTCGCGCAGGCGCCGGTAGACGGCACCCAGCACGTTGGAATAGTCGTCGGTCCAGACCCGCTGCTTCTCGTCGGCTTCGGTCTCGGTCCACAAATCTGACGAGGCGAGCTCGCCGACATCGGTCTCCTCGCGCGCCGAGACCACGACCGAGGTCGAGAAGATATACTCGTTGTCGCGGCCGGAATCCTCGCTGTAGACCCAGCTCTTCATGTCGTTGGCGTCGGCAATGCCGACCACGACGCTGGCAAGTTCGAGATGACGGTTGGAGACGTGCATCACCACCGCGCCCTGCGGCGCCAGCTTCTGCTTGTAGATCGCCATCGCCTCTTCGGTCGCGAGATGGATCGGGATCGCGTCCGACGAATAGGCGTCGACGATGATGAGATCGTAGACGCCGTCCGGTTCCTTGGCGAAGGTCAGCCGCGCGTCGCCGATCACTGGCTTCAGGTCCGGTTCGCAGTTCTGGATGTAGGTGAAATATTTCGGGTCGCGCGCAGTATCGACCATCGACTGGTCGATCTCGAAAAAGCGCCAGTCCTCTCCCCGCTGCGACGCGCAGGTCAGCGTCCCCGAACCGAGGCCGATCACCGCCACCTTTAGCGGCGCGCCCTTGCGCTCGCGCATCGCCGTGATCGCCCGTCCGATGCCGCCGTCCTTGTGGTAATAGCTGATCGGCTCGGGCCTGCCCGTGACCGGCGTGCCGTCGTCGTTCTTGAACTTCTCGGCACCGTGGATCGTGGTGCCGTGCATCAGCACGTGATACTGCCCGTTCGGCGTCACCACGATCTTGTGCACGCCGAAGAAGCTGCGCACGGTTTCGACACGGCCGTCGTCGGACGGATAGGCGCGCAGCCCCAGCAGCGCGACGACGACGGTGGCGAAGATCTTCCAGCGATTGGCGTTGAGCGCGAGCGCGAGCAGCGCCGAAAGCACGCCGACCCCAGAGATCACCCAGACCCGGTGATCGACGAACCAGTTGAAGATGTCGCCGGCCGAATAGCTCGGCGCGATCAGCCCAACCGCCAGCACCGCGAGCAACGGCCAGTACCAGGCGGCCCAGCGCGGCAGCCGCTCGGCGCCGCCGGGCGGCCGGCACAGCGCCGCGAGCGCCAGCAGGATCGGATATTCGGCGATCCACGAGAAAGTAAAAGGCGCAACAAGCCCCGCGAACAAGCCGCCGACCATGCCGCCGAACGACAGCGCGACGTAGAAGCCCGTGAGATATTTCGCAGCCGGGCGGGTACGCGCGAGTTCGCCATGGCAGGCCATCGCGATGATGAAGAAGCAGAGTTGGTGACCACCGAGCGTCAGCAGCAGGTTCTGCTCGCCGCCGACCGCGAGCAGGATCACGACGCCGGCAATCGCCAGCGGCTGCGCCCGCAGCATCCATTTGTGCGGCAACAGCGGCCGCGACTGGAACACCAGCACCCAGGTCAACAGATACAGCGACAGCGGCAGCACCCACAGCAAGGGCGCGGCCGCGACATCGGTCGAGATATGCGCCGTCACCGCGATCAGGAGGCCCGACGGCACCGCGGCCAGGAAGATCCAGCGCGCCCGCGAGCCCCAGGACGGCGCCGGCGCGTCGGCATCATCAAGGGGCACGTTGAGCGCGGCGGCATTGGCCGGCGACCGCACCAGCAGCACGCCGCAACCTGCGATCAAGAGGATCAGCATGCCATAGCCGCCGGTCCAGATCAGGTTCTGGGTGCGCAGCGTGAACATCGGCTCGAGCAGCACCGGATAGGACAACAGCGCGAGGAAGCTGCCGATGTTCGAGGACGCGTAGAGGAAATACGGGTCGGGGCCGTTGGGGTGGCCGGTGCGCACGAACCAGGCCTGCAGCAGCGGATTGTTGGCGGCGAGCGCGAAGAACGGCAGCCCGATCGAGACCGCGAACAGGCCGAGCAGCCAGACCGCGTAGCCCGAATTCGGCGGCTCGCCCCAGCCGCTCCTGATCGACAGCGGCAGGGTCAGCAACGCGATCACGAGCAGCACCAGATGCGCCGCGATCGGCACGATGCGGTTGTTCAGCTTCATCAGGAGATGCGCATAGGCGTAGCCGCCGAGCAGCAGCGACTGGAAGAACACCATCGCCACCGACCACACCGCCGGCGAGCCGCCGAGCCGCGGCAGCACCATCTTGGTGAACAGCGGCTGCACCGAGAACAGCAGCAGGGCTGAGACGAAGATCGCGGCGGTGTAGACAACCAGCACCAGCCGGTTTCGCGAGGCGGACGGCTCAGACGTCATGAAGGCTCCGGCGTGGACCCGGCGGGCGCCGGAGGCGGACGGGGTCCGGCGGCATCGCACCGGTGGACTTGAATTGAGCATATGGCAGTATCACGGACAAGAAACCGCTGAAAACGTGGACTTGACGACGCGGCGCTGCGGCGCCACAGCACGCTAGCTTGGTTCTGAGCATGATATTTTCGGAAGACCGGTCTCCACGTTTCCGGTCTTGCTCTAATCACTCCTTCTTGAAGCGGACATGAACGAGACAGACGTCGTCATCATCGGTGCGGGGCATAACGGCCTCACCTGCGCGGCCTATCTTGCGATGGCCGGGCTGCGGGTGAAGGTCGTGGAACGCCGCAAGGTGGTCGGCGGCGCCGCCGTGACCGAAGAGTTCTGTCCGGGCTTCCGCAATTCGGTCGCCGCCTACACGGTGAGCCTGCTCAATCCGCAAATCATTGCTGATCTGAAACTTGCCGATCACGGCCTTGAGATCGTCGAGCGCCGCGCCCAGAATTTCCTTCCCGCGCCCGACGGCAGCTATTTGCTGACCGGCGAAGGCCGCACCCAGCAATCGGTCGCGAAACTCAGCGCGCGTGACGCGGCCGCCATCGGCGTGTTCGCGGGGGAACTCGAAGCCATCGCCGATGTGCTGCGCCAGTTCGTGCTGCGCGCGCCGCCGAACCTCGTCGAGGGCTTTGGCTTGGGCGCGCTGAGCGAGGCCTTCAACGCGCTTGGCACCGCCAACATCCTGCGGCGGCTGACGCTGGAGCAGCAGCGCAATCTGCTCGACCTGTTCACGCGCTCGGCCGGCGAGATGCTCGACGAGCGTTTCGAGCACGACCTCGTCAAGGCGCTGTTCGGCTTCGACGCCATCGTCGGCAATTACGCCAGCCCCTACGCGGCCGGCTCGGCCTATGTGATGCTGCACCATGCGTTCGGCGAGGTGAACGGCAAGAAGGGCGTCTGGGGCCACGCGATCGGTGGGATGGGCGCGATCACCCAGGCGATGGCGCGCGCCGCGCGCAGCCATGGCGTCGAGATCGCAACCGATGCTGGTGTCCGCGAGGTGATCGTTGAAAAGGATCGTGCGCTGGGGGTCATCCTCGACAATGGCGAGACCATCCGCGCCAAATACGTCGTCTCCAACGTCAATCCGAAATTGCTGTACACGCGCCTGGTGCCGGAAGCTGCGCTGGCGGGCGAGTTCCGCAGCCGCATCTCGCGATGGCAAAACGGGTCCGGCACGTTCCGGATGAACGTGGCGCTGAGCGCCCTGCCCGCGTTCACCGCGCTGCCCGGCCCCGGCGATCACCTCACCGCCGGAATCATCATCGCGCCAAGTCTGGGCTACATGGATCGCGCCTGGCGCGACGCGCGCGAATTCGGCTGGAGCCGGGCGCCCGTGGTCGAGATGCTGATCCCCTCGCCGCTCGACGACAGCCTGAGCCCGCCGGGCCAGCACGTCGCGAGCCTGTTCTGCCAGCATGTCGCGCCGCAACTGCCAGACGGCACATCGTGGGACGATCATCGCGACGAGGTCGCCGACCTGATGATCGCGACCGTCGACGCCTACGCGCCGGGCTTCGCGGCCAGCGTGATCGGCCGCCAGATCCTCTCGCCGCTCGACCTCGAGCGGCAGTTCGGCCTGCTCGGCGGCGACATCTTCCACGGCGCGCTGACGCTGAACCAGCTGTTCTCGGCGCGGCCGATGCTCGGCCATGCCGATTACCGCGGCCCGCTCCGCGGTCTCTACCATTGCGGGTCCGGCGCCCATCCCGGCGGCGGCGTCACCGGCGCGCCCGGCCACAATGCCGCGCGCGCAGTCCTGGCCGACCATCGCGCGCTGTTCGCCTAACGCCGCGCCGCGCTCCTGGGTGCCGCAAGCTGTGGACAGGCTTGTTGAGAAGCTGTGGGTTCGCGGTGGACAGACGTGCTGTGCCCGACGGAAGAACCGGTGGAGATCGTGGTGGACCGGCTGTGCAACAGTGGCCGACAACCCGGGGATAACCTGCGTGATGCCCTGTTGACGAGCTGTGCACGGCTCGGTGGACAACCGGCAAAAAGAAAAACACCGGGCGCCGTTGCCCGGTGCTTGCCTTGAGAACGCCGTCGACGGAAATTTATTTGAGCGAGCCGCTGATCGAATTGAAGGTCCCGCTCAGCGACGAGCCGACGCCATTCACCGCAGCTATGATGGCGATCGCGATGCCCGTTGCGATCAGTCCATATTCGATGGCGGTCGCGCCGGATTCGTCCTGCAAAAACCTAACGATAAAAGCCTTCATAGCCCTGCCCTTGAGTTGTGATGCCTTGGAACAGGAAATCCCGGTTCCGGGGCCAGTACTACTACGGTGAAATCTAAAGTTGTCTAAACCGGGAACCTCTCAATTCTCGCGATATTCGATTGAATCGTACTTGAAATTTTAACAAAAACCGCGCTACCGGCCTGCAATGACCCCAGCCACGCATCGCGCCAGCATTACCCTTCCTGACGAAACGACTGCAAAGCGCGTGGTTGACGCGCTTTCCGAGCTGTTTTTCGAAGATCAGGCGGCTTTTGCGGCCTTCGAGCGCCCGGACGGCCGCTGGGACGTCACGGTTCATTTTGCCGAGCCGCCGGACCAAAGCTTGCTGCGCGAGCTGGTCGGCCAGGTCGTGCGGCAGGACGTCGCATCGACTTTGGTCTTTGACACCGTGGAGGCCAAGGACTGGGTCAAGGCCAGCCTAGAGGACCTCATCCCGGTCGCCGCCGGCCGCTTCGTCGTCCACGGCCAGCACGACCGCCACAGGATCCCGCCCAACAAGCTCGGGATCGAGATCGAGGCGGCGCTCGCCTTCGGCACCGGCCATCACGGCACTACCCGCGGCTGCCTGCTGCTGCTCGACCACGTGCTGAAAGCGTATCAGCCCCGCCGGGTGCTCGATCTCGGCACCGGGACCGGCGTGCTGGGGATCGCCGCCGCCAAGGCGCTGCACGGCAAGGTGCTGGCCAGCGACATCGACCCGCCGTCGGTGCGGGTGGCGGAGGAGAATGCCCGGTTGAACGGCGCCGGCCATCTGGTCGACGCGATCCGCGCCACCGGCTTTGCATCGCCGCGGTTTGCCGAGGACGGGCCGTTCGACCTCGTGCTCGCGAACATCCTCGCCAATCCGCTGCGGAAGCTGGCCGGGCCGATGGCGCGGCAGCTTGCGTCATCGGCGCAGGTCATTCTCTCCGGCCTCCTGACCCACCAGGCACCGGCTGTCATCGCCGCCTATCGCGCCCGCGGGCTGGTGCCGCTGCGGCATCTCAAGATCGACGGCTGGAGCAGCCTGCTGCTGCGCTCGGTGAGGTGAATGACCAGCACCGGCAGACAGTGCGGCGACTGCACGCTCTGCTGCAAGGTGATGGCCATCGAGGACCTGACGAAGCCGGCCAACGCATGGTGCCCGCATTGCAAGCCGGGACGCGGCTGCCGGATCTATCCGGACCGCCCGGCGGAATGCCGCACGTTCAGTTGCGTCTGGCTGGTCAACGAACAGCTGGAGGAGCACTGGAAGCCATCCAGATCGAAGCTCGTGCTGACCACCTCCGATGACGGTCTCGAGGTCCGGTGCGATCCGGGCTTCTCCGACGCCTGGCGCCGGGAGCCGTTTCGCAACGAGCTCAGGCAATGGGCGATCTCCGGCGAGCCTCTCGACATGACCGTCGTCGTCATCGTCGGTCAGCGCATGACGCTGCTGACGCCTGAGCGCGAATTCGATCTCGGGATCGTCGGCCCCGACGAGCGGATCGTGCGCGAACTCGAGGGTACCAGGGTCGTCAATGCGACTGTGGTGAAAGCGTCCGACCTCGAGCGGTAGTCGCGATCTGCGGGCTGGTTATTTGGGTGCTGTGGACTCGCGGCCGGCGGTCTCAACCTTGTCCTGATTGGTCGCACGCCGGGCACGCGCCTCGACTAAACGATCCAGCATCTGGACGATGACGCCACGCGGCTTCTGTTCGACCGGCGCAATCGGGCGGGGCGGGATCGGCGGCGAGATCTTCTCAAACGTGAATGCAGGCATCGTGCATCTCCTCACCGTTGAGTTGAGACACTCCTGGACACTCCCCGTACGCTTGACCAGGGCATGCAGTGGACATCGTCCGGTCAGTTCTACTATGCCATGTTTCAAGCAGAAGTTATGCCGAAAATGTGGTCAGCTTGACTGCGTTTGCGCGAAGCTCATGCTGCATCCGATAGAGAGTGCGACAGCGATGTTCGAAGCCCATTTCCAGACGTTCGAAGAGCCCGAAGGCGGCGTGGCGCTGACCGCACGCTTAAGCGCGCTGCGCGAGGAACTGGCGCGGCGCAAGCTAATGGGATTTGTGGTTCCGCGCGCTGACCAGCAGCAGAATGAATATGTTGCGGCGTCCGAGGAGCGGCTCGCCTGGCTGACCGGCTTCACCGGATCGGCCGGGCTCGCGATCGTGCTCGCCAAGGAAGCGGCCGTGTTCGTCGACGGCCGCTACACGCTGCAGGCCGGCAAGCAGGTCGACCGCAAGGCCTGGCAGATCGAGCCGCTGGTCGAGCCGCCGCCGGAACACTGGCTGACCCGGCACCTGACGACGGGCGACCGCCTAGGATTTGACCCGTGGCTGCACACTTCTGCGGCAGCCGAACGGCTGGCAGCGGCCTGCGCCAAGGCCGGCGCCGAGCTGGTCGCCGTCGACGGCAACCCGCTCGATGCGATCTGGCACGAGCGGCCGGCACCGCCGCTCGGCCCGGTTTCGATCCACGGCACCCAGTTTTCCGGCGAGATCGAGGCCGAGAAGCTCAAGCGCATCCGGCTCGAGATCAACAAGCTCGGCGTCGATGCGCTGGTGCTGTCCGACAGCCATGCGGTGGCCTGGACCTTCAACATCCGCGGCGCCGACGTCTCGCATACGCCGCTGCCGCTGTCCTACGCGCTGGTGCCGAAGGACGGCCGGCCGCAGGTTTTCATCGATCACCGCAAGCTGTCCAACGCGACCCGCGACCATCTCGAGCAATCCGCCGATGTCGAGGAGCCGGCGGCGCTGGCTCCAAAGCTCACCGAGCTCGCCAAGCGCGGCGCCTCGATCGCGCTCGACAGCGCGACCGCAGCCGACGCCCTGAGCCGCCTGATCGCGGGCGCCGGCGGCAAGCCGGTGCGCGGCAATGATCCGGTCAGCCTGCTCAAGGCGGTCAAGAACATCACCGAGATCGAGGGCACGCGCACGGCGCACCAGCGCGACGCGGTGGCGCTGACCCGTTTCCTTGCCTGGATCGACCGCGAGGCGCCCTCCGGCCACCTCACCGAGATCGACACCGTCGAGGCGCTGGAGACCTTCCGCCGCCAGACCGGCGCGCTGAAGGATGTGTCCTTCCCGACCATCGCCGGCACCGGGCCGAACGGCGCCATCGTGCATTACCGCGTGACGCGCAAGAGCAACCGCCGCATCGCGCCCGGCGATCTCCTCCTCATCGATTCCGGCGCCCAATATCAGGACGGCACCACCGACGTCACCCGCACCATCGCGATCGGCCAGCCGACCGACGAGATGCGCGACCGCTTCACCCGCGTGCTGCGCGGCCATATCGCGATCGCCCGCGCTATCTTCCCCGACGGCACCACCGGCGCCCAGCTCGACACGCTGGCGCGGCAATACCTCTGGCAGGCCGGGATCGATTTCGAGCACGGCACCGGCCATGGCGTCGGGAGCTATCTCAGCGTCCATGAAGGCCCGGCACGGATCTCCAAGCTCGGCACCACGCCGCTGAAGCGCGGCATGATCCTGTCGAACGAGCCCGGCTACTACAAGACCGACGCCTATGGCATCCGGATCGAGAACCTCGAGCTCGTGATCGGCACCGACATCGCAGGCGCCGAAAAGCCGGTCAACGCCTTCGAGACGCTGACCCTGGCGCCGATCGATCGCCGCCTGATCGAGGTCGGCATGCTGAGCCCGAGTGAGCTGGCTTGGCTCAACGACTACCACGCCCGCGTCGCGCGCACGGTGCGCCCGCATCTCGACGACAACGCCACCAAGCTATGGCTCGACGAGGCGACGGCGGCGCTGACGTAGCGGCGTCGAGCATCCACAAACTCAATGTCGTCCCGGCGAAGGCCGGGACCCATAACCACCGCGGTCAGCTGTTGCACGACGCTGAGGCCACAGCGCGCTTCAACAACGGGCGCCTGTGGTTATGGGTCCCGCCTTCGCCGGGACGACAGCGGAATCCGCAGCGGACCACAGCGGCCTAATTGCGTGAGGCGAAACATCACCGCGCCTCGCCCGAAATCGCATGGGCGTATGCCGAAACTCCCGTATTCCGCGCGGACGGGCACGCTACAGTCGTTCCACAATGCGGAAACGGACCTGATGCACGGCGTGATGGGCAAGCCGCCCGGCGCGGCCAAAGGCGACACCAGAGACAACATCGCGACATCGAAGGTTATGCTGCTGATGCTCGTCGTGATGACGGGCGTCGCGCCGATCTCGCTCTACATGCTGGTCCCGGCACTGCCGGTGCTCGCAACCACGTTTGGCCGCGATATCAGCATCGCGCAGATGACCGTGTCGCTCTACATGGTCGGCATCGCGCTGTCGCAGCTGATCATGGGACCGCTGTCCGACAAGTTCGGCCGCCGGCCGGTGCTGCTCGCGGGCCTCGGCCTGATGGTAATGGCCGGTATAGGTTCCGTGTTCGCCGAGACCTTGCCGCAGCTGATCGCGGCGCGCTTCTTCCAGGCGCTCGGCGGCGCCAGCGGCATGGTGATCAGCCGCGCCATCATCCGCGACCTCTATCCGCGCGAGCGGGTCGGCGCCATGATCAGCCTGGTCGTCGCCGCGCTGATGATCGCGCAGATGGTGAGCCCGCTGACCGGCGGCCTGCTGGAGACCACGTTCGGCTGGCGCGCGATCCTCTATTTCATCACCGCGGCGTCGCTCGCCGTCACGGTCTTCATCGCGCTGGCGCTGCCCGAGACCCGCCGCGACCGCGCCAACAGTTCGAGCTTTCGCGGCGACCTCGGCAAGCTGCTGCGCAGCCGCGCCTTCGTCGGCTATCTCCTGTGCCAGGTGCTGGCGTCGCAGATCATCTTCGCGTTCGCCGGCGGCGGCCCCTACATCGTGGTCACCCAGATGGGCCGCAGCAGCGCCGAGTATGGCGCTTGGTTCGCGATGACCGGGTTCGGCTACTTCGTCGGCAATCTGCTGTGCGTGCGGTTCGCGCCGCGGCACGCGCTGGAAAAGCTGATCTGGTTCGGCCTCGCGCTGCAGCTCGGCGGCAGCCTGTTGAACCTAATCTGGAGTTTCACTGGAGCAAACCAGACGCCGCTCTGGCTGTTCGGCACCCAGATGATCGTGATGGTCGCCAATGCCTTCGTGATGGCCAATTCTGCGGCCGGCGCCATCAGCATCCGTCCCGAGGCCGCCGGCACCGCCTCCGGCGCCATGGGCTTCCTGCAGCAGGGCATCGGATCGCTGATCTCGCAATTCGGCGCCTATCTCGGCGGCCACTCCACCACCACGCTGCCGCTGACCTCGGCGATATCAGCGATCTCGATCGCCTGCGCCTGCACCATGATCTTCATCGTGCCGCGGCGGAACGTGGTGGTGAGCGAGGAGCTGATCGCGCAGGCCGAGGAGGATGAGCAGGGGGTGATGTGAGGCGGGCACCGCCCCCTCAACTCGTCATCCTCCGCGCAGGCGGGGGATCCAGTACGCTGCGGCCTATCGACCAAAAATGACTGTCTCTGGAATACTGGGTCCCCCGCTTGCGCGGAGGACGACAGTGGAGAACGTGGCGCGACCGCGCCCCTACTCCCCGATCAGCTTCAGCCACTCGTCTTCGGTCAGCACCTGGACGCCGTGCTTCTGGGCCTCGGCGAGCTTCGAGCCGGCGCCCGGTCCTGCGACCACATAGTCGGTCTTCTTCGACACCGAGCCGGCGGCCTTGGCGCCGAGCCGCTCGGCGGTCGCCTTGGCCTCGTCGCGCGTCATCTTTTCCAGCGAGCCGGTGAACACCACGGTCTTGCCGGCAACCGCCGAATTGCTCTTCGGCTTCTCGGCGTCGATGATCTCGTCGAGCTCGGCGGTCAGTCGCTCGACGATGCCGCGATTGTGGCTCTCGCCGAAATAGTCCGCGACGCTTTTAATCACGGTGTCGCCGATCTGGTCGAGCGCGTCCATCTCGGCGATCGCCTCCTCATCGCCCTTGGCGACCTTGAGGCAGGCCTCGTGGAACGCGTCCCATGAACCGTAGCCCCGCGCCAGCGCCAGCGCGGTGGTCTCGCCGACATGGCGCATGCCGAGCGCATAGATGAAGCGCTCCAGCCCGATCCTGCGCCGGCTGTCGATCGCGGCGAACAGATTGCGCACCGAGGTCTCGCCGTAGCCCTCGATATCCTCGAGCTTCAGCCTGGCGTTGCGCTTCGGCAGCGTGAAGATGTCGGCGGGTTCCCTGACCCAGCCTTGGTCGAAGAAATATTGCAGCTGCTTCACGCCGAGGCCGTCGATGTCGAACGCCCGTCGCGACACGAACAGGATGAGATGCTCGACCTTCTGGAACGGACAGGCGAACTCGCCGCTGCAACGCAGCCGCGAGCCCTCCTCGCCGGTCGCGGTCTCCTCGCGCACCACGTCGGTGTGCAGCGGACACGGGCACTTCTTCGGGAAGTGGAATTCCTTGGCGCTCTTCGGCCGCTTGTCGAGCACGACGTCGACGACCTGCGGGATCACGTCGCCGGCGCGCTGGATCACCACGGTGTCGCCGATCCGGATGTCGCGCCCCTCGCGCAGCACCTCGCCCTTGTTGCCGATGCCCTTGATGTAGTCCTCATTGTGCAGCGTGACGTTCTGCACGATCACGCCGCCGACACCGACCGGCTCGAGCTTGCCGACCGGCGTGAACGAGCCGGTGCGTCCGACCTGGATCTCGATGTCGCGCAACACCGTCATGGCGCGCTCGGCCGGGAATTTGTGCGCGATCGCCCAGCGCGGCGTGCGCGACACGAAGCCGAGCCGCTCCTGCCAGTCGATCCGGTCGACCTTGTAGACGACGCCGTCGATGTCGTAGTCGAGCTCGGCGCGCTGCTCCTCGATCTCGCGATGGAAGGCGATCAGCTCCTCGACCGAGTGACGCAGCTTGGTCAGCGGATTGGTCTTGAAGCCGCAGCGCTCGAACCAGTGGATCATACCGGTCTGGGTCTCCTCCGGCATCGCGCTCATCTCGCCCCAGGCATAGGCGAAGAAGCCGAGCGGGCGAGACGCCGTGATCGTGGGATCCTTCTGCCGCAGCGAGCCGGCCGCTGAATTGCGCGGATTGGCGAAGATGGTGTCGCCGGCAGCTTTCTGCCGCTCGTTGAGCGCGAGGAACGCCTTCTTGGTCATGTAGACCTCGCCGCGGACTTCGCAGATCTCGGGCACATTGCGGCCCTTCAGCTTCTGCGGCACATCCTCCAGCGTGCGGATGTTGGCGGTGACATCCTCACCCTCGGCGCCGTCGCCGCGCGTTGCCGCAGTGACGAGCTCGCCGCCCTCGTAGCGGAGCGACATCGACAGGCCGTCGATCTTCGGCTCGGCCGAGAAATCGATCTTGTCGTCCGGCAGCTTCAGGAAACGCGCAATGCGTCCAACGAAATCGACGACGTCGGCTTCCGCAAAGGCGTTGTCGAGCGACAGCATCGGCAACGAATGGCGGACCTTCTTGAAGCGCCCCGACGGCGCGGCGCCGACCTTCTGCGACGGCGATTCCGCGGTGACGAATTCGGGGAAGCGCTTCTCGATCGCGTTGTAGCGCTGCCGCAGCGCGTCGTATTCGGCATCGGTGACGCTCGGCGCGTCGTCCTGATAATAGCGCTTGTCGTGGCGTTCGAGCTCGAGCGCAAGCCGCATCAACTCGACCTTGGCCTGGGCCTTGGTGAGCTTGTCGACGTCGAGGAGTGTCTTCGCTTTTGCTGCCTTGGCCATGCAATGGTCGCGCTATAGTTTTCCGTTATTCCGGGGCGGTCCGTTAGGACCGAACCCGGAATCTCGAGATTACGGGTTCGATGCTTCGCATCGCCCCGGAATGACTGTGTGGGAAATGGGGGCTCATGTCGTACTACGTGTACATTCTAGCGAGTCGACGAGACGGAGCAATCTATGTTGGCATCACCAACGATCTCGTGCGCCGGGTCTACGAGCATCGCATGAAGGCCGTGCCAAGCTACACATCCAAATACAACATCACACAGCTGGTTTGGTTCGAAATCTACGACGACCCGATCTCTGCGATATCACGCGAGAAGGAGCTCAAGAAGTGGAGGCGAGCCTGGAAGACGCAATTGATCGAGGCGAGCAATCCGCAGTGGAATGATTTGTACGAGTCGATCTGTACCTGAGGTGGTCATTCCGGGGCGTCGCGCAGCGATGAACCCGGAATCTCGAGATTCCGGGTTCGATGCTTCGCATCGCCCCGGAATGACAGTAACAACTAACTCGCCGCCCGCAGCAGCCGTTCCGCGGCGGCCCTTGCCTCCGCGGTGATCTCGGCGCCGGCCAGCATGCGCGCGATCTCCTCGCGGCGGTGGTCGGCGGCGAGCGCGTTGACGCGGGTGGCCACCCGCTTGCCCCTGTCGAGCGCATCCTTGGAGATCAAAAGATGCTGGCTGGCGCGGGCGGCGACCTGCGGCGCATGTGTCACCGCCATCACCTGCACCTTGCCGGCGAGGCGTGCCAGCCGCGATCCGATCGCATCCGCCACCGCGCCGCCGACGCCGGTGTCGATTTCGTCGAACACCAGGGTCGGCGCCGAGCCGCGATCGGCGAGCACCACCTTCAGCGCCAGCAGGAAGCGCGACAGCTCGCCGCCGGAGGCGACCTTCATCATCGGTCCGGGCTTGGTGCCCGGATTGGTCTGGACCCAGAACTCGACGCGGTCGATGCCTTGCGGCCCCGGCGCTGCCGCATTGCTCTCGACCTGGGTCATGAACTTGGCGCGCTCGAGCTTGAGCGGCGCGAGCTCGGCATTGACGGCCTTGTTGAGCTTCTCGGCCGCCTTGGTCCGCGCCGCCGAGAGCTTCGCGGCTGCAGCCGCGTAGCGCTTGTCGGCCTCGGCGGCGGCCGCTTCCAGGGTCTTCAGCTGGTCGGCGCCGGCATCGATCAGCGCGACGTCACTAGCGTATTGGGCAGCCAGCGCCGCCAGCAAATCGACCGGCGTCGAATATTTGCGCGAGGCGGCGCGCAACGCGAACAGCCGTTCCTCGATGCGCTCGAGCTCGGCCGGATCGAAATCGGTCGCCGCCAGCGCGGCGTGGAGGTGCTGGTCGGCCTCCTCCAGCGCGTTGATCGCAACGTCGATCGCCTTCACCGCCGGCTCGATCAGCGTGGGCGCATTGGCGGCCCGGCGCTCCAGTCGCCGCACCGCGGCCGACAGCGCCGGCACCGGCGAATGCGAGCCGCCGATCGCCTCCTGCGCCTCGCGCAGATCGGTCGCGACCTTCTCGCCCTGCATCATGGTGGTGCGGCGGCCCGCGAGTTCGGTCTCCTCGCCCTCCTTGGGCGCCAGCGCCTTCAGCTCCTGGGAAGCATGGCGCAGATAATCGGCCTCGCGCGCCGCGCGCTCCATGCCGGCGCGATGCTCATCGAGCGCGGCAGCGGCGGTCCGCCTGACATCCCAGAGCGCTTCCAACGCCGCGACGTCCTTCTCATGGCCGGCGAAGGCATCGAGCAGCTGGCGATGTGTGGAGGCGTCGACCAGCGCGCGCTCGTCGTGCTGGCCGTGGATCTCGACCAGCGCGGCACCAACCGCCTTCAGGGTCTGCACGCTGATCGCCTGGTCGTTGATGAAGGCGCGGGTGCGGCCATCGGCGAGCTGCACGCGGCGCAGGATCATCTCACCGGTGTCGTCGAGGCCGTTCTCGGCGAGGATTTTCGCCGCCGGATGCCCCTTCGGGACGTCGAACGTGGCGGTGACCTGCCCCTGCTCGGCGCCATGGCGGACCAGGCCGGCATCGCCGCGGCCGCCGAGCGCCAGCGCAAAGGCATCGAGCAGGATGGATTTGCCGGCGCCGGTTTCGCCGGTCAGCACCGCCAGACCACGGGAAAATTCGATATCAAGCCGCTCGATCAGGACGATGTCACGGATCGACAGACGGGCCAGCATGCGAGGACAATTCCTAGCCGAGACCTATCTTCTTGAAGGTCCTGCTGATCCAGGATCCCTGATTCTCGCTCGGCTCGAGACCGCCGGACTTTACTAGATTATAGGCGTCCTTGTACCAGCGGCTGTCCGGAAAATTGTGGCCGAGCACGGCGGCCGCGGTCTGCGCCTCGCCGACGATGCCGATCGCGATGTAGGCCTCGGTGAGCCGGTACAGCGCCTCTTCGACATGGCGCGTGGTCTGGTACTGCGTGACCACCGTCTTGAAGCGGTTGATTGCGGCGGTGAAGTCGCGCTTCTCCATGTAGTAGCGGCCGACCGCCATCTCCTTGCCGGCGAGCTGGTCGCGCGCGGCCTGGATCTTGGACTTGGCCTGGGTGGCGTATTCCGAGGTCGGATATTTGCGTACCACCTCTTCGAGCGCCGCGATCGCCTTCTCGGTGCGGCCCTGGTCGCGCGAGATGTCCGGGATCTGGTCGAAATGCGATGCCGCGATCAGGTACTGGGCGTAGGACGCGTCCGGGCTACCGGGATGCAGCGTAACGTAGCGGGTGGCGGAGCCGATGCAGCTGTCGTAATCGCCGGCCTGATAGTACGAATAGGCCGACATCAATAGCGACTTGCGCGCCCAGTCCGAATAGGGGTGCTGACGGTCGACTTCCTCGAACTTCTTCGACGCGGCCTTCAGGTCCTTCTTCTCGTTCATCATGTACAAGCCCTCGTTGTAGAGCTTGTCCGCGGGCTCATCGACGAAGGTATCGTCCTTGGCCATGAATTTGTCCCACAGCGCGCCGGTGCCGCAGCCTGAGAGCGGCAACGCCAGCACGATCAGGCCCGCCGCAAGACGCAGCGTGCGCGCGGCCCTGGTCAGGCCGGAGACGTCAGAAGAGGAGCGTGGTTCGAGCGCCATACGCATTGCCGACATGAATTGTAAAACCTGACGCCTGTGATGCGGTTAACGGCGACCCCACTCCACCCATGAAACCGCGGTCATGGATGCAATATCTCTCGTGCCGTTGGCGCCGTATCAGGCAACCGCGGGCCTGGTTAACCGAAAAATGACCGTGGACCAACCGAATAGGGAGCCAATCCGCCGGGAATAAGGCGGCCTGACAAGGCCCACAGCCTGCCGTGGTTATTGCGGAAATTGGGCCTGACCGCCTAGGCGATGAGGACCTGGGCGATCAGGACACGTCCGGGCCATAGGCCGGGGCAACGAGGCCGCCCACGGTGCCTGCACCGGATTCGGCATGGCCGCGGACCGGCCGGCGCGCAGTCTCCGACTCGACCACCCGCCAGGCGCTGCGGTCGGCCAGCAGCGCCTTCAGCACCGCGTTGTTCAGCTTGTGACCACCCCGGATCGAACGGTAGCTGCCGAGCAGCGGCAGGCCGGCCAGCGCCAGATCGCCGATCACGTCGAGCACCTTGTGGCGGGCGCACTCGTCGGCATAGCGTAGGCCCTCGGCATTGAGCAGGCGGGCCTCGTCGAACACCACGGTGTTGTCGAAGGAGGCGCCGAGCGCGAAGCCTGCGCCCCACAGCCGCGCCACATCGCTCATGCAGCCGAAGGTGCGAGCACGCGCGACCTCGCGGCGGAAGCCTTCCGGCGACAGATCGAAGGAATAAGTCTGGCGGCCGATCACCTTGTTGGTGAAATCGATCTCGACTTCGGCGCGGAACCCGCCGGCGAAGGGACGCAGCTCGCCCATCGCATCGCCGATCTTGACCTGCACCGGCTTCAGCACCTGGATGAAGCGGCGGACGCCAGGCTGGGTCACGATGCCGGCCTGATCGATGGCTGCGACAAACGCGGCAGCGCTGCCGTCCATGATCGGAACTTCCGACCCGTCGATTTCGATCGTGGCGTTGTCGACGCCCATGCCCCGCAGCGCCGCGAGCACATGCTCAGCGGTCGAGACCAGTGGCCCTTCGCGGTCGCCGAGTACCGTTGCAAACTCGGTTGCGATCACAGCGTCTGCGGTGGCGGTCACTTCGCGGTCGGCACCGTCGAGACCGGTGCGGACAAAAATGAAACCCGCATCAACAGGTGCAGGTCCCAACGTGAGACTGACAGGAAGACCGGAATGAACGCCTACGCCAGTCACGGTGGCTTGCGACCGAAGCGTTGTCTGACGGCTGAACTTCATTCGATAATGCCCACTACCCGACTTCACTCAAAACAAGTGGCCAAACTTCCCCAAGGCCGACTCGCTTGAGCTCCCCAAGTCCCGGCAGACCATAGTGATTGCCCTAAACCGCGCCAATTCACGCTTGTTTACCGATTGTTACCCCATCTTTGCCGCTTTCGTGCCCGCGCTTAACCAAATTGCAGCAGCGGAAACGGCCCGCGGAGCGCCACTATCCAACCACCCAAAGAATAATTAATCATTTAAAATCAGTTGCTTGTTCATCGAGCCGAACCGCCTGCCCGCCGAAAAGAGAAGGCCCCGGCGGTTCCCTGCCGAGGCCTTCTTTGTCGCCAAGATTGTAACAAACTTCAGTTTGCCTGCCGGCGCAGGAAGGCCGGGATATCAAGATGGTCGTCGCCCTGTGGCGCCGGGGCAACAGGTGCCTGACGGCCATGAGCGTCCAGTCCCTGCGGCGCGGGCCGCTTTGCATATTCCGATACCGGCGATTCGTTCGCCGAGATCTGCTGGGCGACGCTGCGGGCCGGCTTGCGCTCGGGCAGCGCCGGCATCGCGGGCATTGCCGGACCGGAGGCACGGGCGGCGATCGGCGGCTCAGTCTCCTCGTCGCGGCGGCCGAGGCCGACATTGGCCAACCGCTGCAGCAGCGACAGCCGGGTCTTCTGCGGGTGTTCCGCATCGCCGTCACCACTGGCCTGGCGGATTTCCGCCTGCGCCGGCATCGGCAGGTCCTCGAACTTCGGCATCCGCGGGGCACGGACCGGCGACCGCTCGGCCGCCTGCGGGATGAAGGTCTCGGGCGGCATCTGCTCGTGCTGCTCGGCCTTGGCCGCCTCGTGGTCCGGGAACAACGACGGCTTCTGGGCAATCGGCCGCACCGTGACATCGCCGTAGGAGGCCGGCTGCATCGGAGCCTGGGGCGCGCTGTCCGGGGCAACCGCGGCAGCGATCGCCGCCAGCGCGGCGCGCTCGACGGCCGGACGTTGCTGGGCTGCGGACGGAGCTGCAATCGGCGCAACGGTCACGCCGGTCGGCGGCTCCAGCTTCTGGGCACGCTCGGCCATGCGCTGATTGTCGGCGCGCAGGCGGGCGGTCAGATCGGCCAGCCGGCTCTCCGGCGAACCACCCGACTGCTGCGCGGGAGCTTGGGCACGCGACGCGATCGCGGCCTGCTCGATGCCGGTTGCGACCACCGAGACGCGAATGATGCCGTCGAGCGATTCGTCGAAGGTGGCGCCAACGATGATGTTGGCGTCGGCATCGACCTCCTCGCGGATGCGGGTCGCGGCCTCGTCGACCTCGAACAGGGTCAGGTCCTTGCCGCCGGTGATCGAGATCAACAGGCCGCGGGCGCCCTTCATCGAACTGTCGTCGATCAGCGGGTTGGCGATCGCAGCTTCGGCCGCGGTCAGCGCGCGCTTCTCGCCGGTGGCCTCGCCGGTGCCCATCATCGCCTTGCCCATCTCGCGCATCACGGCGCGCACGTCGGCGAAGTCGAGGTTGATCAGGCCTTCCTTGACCATCAGGTCGGTGATGCAGGCGACGCCCGAGTACAGCACCTGGTCGGCCATCGCGAACGCGTCGGCGAAGGTGGTCTTTTCGTTGGCCACCCGGAACAGGTTCTGGTTCGGGATGATCAGCAGCGTATCGACCACCTTGTGGAGCTCGGAAATGCCGTGCTCGGCGGTGCGCATGCGGCGCTGGCCTTCGAAGTGGAACGGCTTCGTCACCACGCCGACAGTGAGGATCCCCATCTCGCGGGCGGCCTTGGCGATCACGGGCGCGGCGCCGGTGCCGGTGCCGCCGCCCATGCCGGCGGTGACGAACACCATGTTGGCGCCGGTGAGATGATCGCGCAGCTCGTCCATGACTTCCTGCGCGGCTGCAGCGCCGACATCGGGCTGCGAGCCAGCGCCGAGGCCCTGGGTGACCTGGGTGCCCATCTGGATGATGCGCTGCGCCTTCGACATCGTCAGCGCCTGCGCGTCGGTGTTGGCGACGACGAAGTCGACGCCCTGCAACCCGGCGGTGATCATGTTGTTGACGGCATTACCACCCGCGCCGCCGACGCCGAAGACGGTGATCCGCGGTTTCAGCTCGCTGATGTCAGGGGGTGTCAGATTGAGTGCCATGGTTGCCTCTCTCGATTATGCGCGCGTTGGTTCGTCCCGGCCGCTGGCCGCAGGAGCTGGTGAAAATGCAATGAGCCGGGGTGCGGTCATCAGAAGCCCTCGCGAAGCCATCGTCCGACCTTTCCGAAGTAACCGTCTGTCCCTGTCCGGAGCTGCCGCGTGCGCCGCGGTTCGACATGTTCAAGATGAGCGTATTGCGGGTAGACCAAGAGGCCCGTCGGCACCGAGAACGAGGCGCCCTTCGCCTCGTTCGGCAGCCGGCCGAAGCCGAGCGGGCGGCCGATGCGGACCTGACGGTTCAGGAGGCGGGTGGCGAGTTCGACCGTGCCGGTGAGCTGCGACGCGCCGCCGCTCAGCACGACGCGCGCCCTCGGCTCTGCCGCAAAGGGAGAATCCGCGAGCCGGTCACGGATCATTTCGAAAATCTCCTCGGCGCGATGCCGGACAATGTTCGCAATCGTGGCGCGGGACACGATTTGCGGTGTCTCCCGATCGTCGCCCGCAGTGGGGACGGACATCAGCTCGCGGGAGTCCGATCCGCCAGTCAGCACTGTGCCGTATAAAGTCTTGATTCGCTCGGCATCCGCAATGCATGCACCGATGCCGCGCGCAAGATCCATCGTGATGTGTTGCCCACCGAGCGCAAATCCGGATGCATGCACGAGGCGGCCGCCGGAGTAGGTCGCGATCGTGGTCGATCCCGCGCCCATCTCGACGACGGCAGCGCCGAGATCGGCTTCGTCGTCGGTCAGCACCGAGAGGCCCGCGACATAGGGGCTCGACGCCATGGCCTCGACGTTGAGATGGCAGCGCTCGACCACCAGCATCAGGTTCTTGGCGACGGTGGCGTCCGACGTCACCACGTTCATGTCGACGCCGAACTGGCGCGCCACCATGCCCCGGGGATCGCGGATGCCCTTGACGCCGTCGAGCGCGTAGCCGACCGGCAGCGCGTGCAGCACGGTGCGGCCGGCGCCGGCGGCATGCCGCATGCCGGCCGAGGTGACGCGGCTGATATCGTCCGATGTCACCGAGCCGCCGCGGATATCGGCCGCGGCTTCAACCAATTGGCCATGCTGCCGGCCGCCGGAGACCGACAGCAGCACGGATTCGACGCGGACCTTGGCCATGCGCTCGGCCAGTGCCACGGCATGGCGCACCGCCTTCTCGCATTCGGCGAGATCGACCACGGCGCCGGCCTTGACGCCGCGCGACTGAATCTGGCTGTAGCCGATCAATTCGACCGCATGGGTGCGGCCGCGCAGCGCCTCGTTCGGCGGCGACGGCTTGAGCCGCGCGATCATGCAGGCGATCTTGCTGGACCCGATATCGAGCGAAGCCACCATCGCGGTGCGCTTCGGCATCGGGCGGGTCTTCGGGGTCAAATTGCGATCGAGGCCGGTCATGCGCTGTCACCGGCCTTCTTCTTGGACTTCTTGTCCTTGAACAGTTCGTCGCGCGCCTTGCCGGCTTCCTCGGACAATTGCACGATGAGCCGATCGGGCAGCCGCATGTCGACGGCGACAATATCGCGCGAGAACAGCTTCTCGTCCTTGTCGAGCCTGGAGAGTGCGGCCAGCGCGTTGCCGACATCGTTCTCGGGCAGGCGGATGTCGAGGCCGTCCTTCAGACGCAGGTTCCAGCGCCGCTCACCGACGAAGATCGCGGCCTTGGTCACCGAACGCACCTGCGGGTAACGGTCGAGCAGCGCCAGGAAGTCCTGGGCGCGGGTGTCGGCGCCCTTGCCCACCACCAGCGGCAGATTGAGGAAGCGGCGCGTGACGTAGGGCTCCAGCACCGCGCCGTCGGAGGCGATCACCGACAGGCGGCCATTCTGCTGCCACAGCGCGAAGGCGGTGCGCTCGACGATGTCGATCTGCAGCCGGCCCGGATAGAGCTTGAGGATCGTGGCGTCCGCGATCCAGGGATTGGCCTTCAGCTTGGCGCGCACGGTATCGGCGTCGAGGAACAGCAGCGAGGAGCGGCCGTTGACGCCGCCAATCGCAAGCACCTCGTCCTGGCTCAGCTGCTTGCGGCCGTTGATGCCGACGGTGGTGATGCGAAAGCCGGCGGAATTGGCCAGCGCGTTGCGGGTGTCGCTGAGCGCGGTGGTGAATTCCTCGACATGGCCGCCCTTGACGATGCCGAAGCCGAGGCTGCCGAACAGGATCGCAAGCGTCGCGACCAAGCCGATGCGGCGCGGCAGATAGCGCTCGAGCATCTGGATGTAGCGGTTCGGCGGCTCGCGATCGATCAGCTGCGGCCGCTTGGCGGGACGCCGGCGGCGACGCGCCAGATGGGCGCCGACATACTCGCGCAGCAGCACCGCCGCTCCAATAGCGGCCGCTCTCAGGTCAGCTTGGGGCCCCAGCGATCGCAGCGATCGGGTGAGGCGTCCTGCACCATCCATTGCACGAACTCGTCACGTGTTGTGCCCGCAAACCCCGCGGGTCCCGGCACACATCACGTCTCGGCTAGACCGGTGGGATTAGAGTGGCCCCCTGTTCCCTGGTTGCGATCCTCGAAGCGGTAATCCGCGACAGCTCACGCCCCGGCAGCCAAGCGCTACATGCGCCGCCAGCGTTAACCTTCGGGCTTCCTGGTAAACAAACGGTAAATGAGTTCAGCCTGGAGTGTATTTTGATCAACGCTCTGAGTACTTTGCCGCGAACCCGTTAGCATTTTAGCAACAGACCCCGGGTTCCATCCGGCCGAGTCGAGCGCCTTCCCGCCCGATCGGCCTTAACCTCCGGCGCGGCGGCGGGCGAGCGCGATCTGGTCGTTGAGGAAGTCGGCAAACGCGATGCCCTGTGCTTTCAAGGCCTTAGGGTACAGTGATGCCGCGGTCAGCCCGGGCAGCGTGTTGGTCTCGAGGTAGACCGGACCATTGGCCGACACGATGAAATCGCTGCGCGAGTAGCCGGTGCAGGACAATGCACGGTGCGCCCGCAGCGCGTGGTCCATGATCGCGGTGGTCACCTCCGGCGTGAAGCGGCCGGGACAGATCTCCTGGGTCGACTTCAGAAGATATTTGGCTGTGTAGTCGAACGCGCCCTCCCCCGGCACGATCTCGATCGGCGGCAGCGCGAACACTGAGCCGTCAGATTGCTCGAGCACGCCGCAGGTCGCCTCGACGCCCGTGACGAACGGCTCGATCAGATAGTCTTCGTGCTTCGCCGCGTTGCGGACCGCAACGAGATCCTGCTTGGCGTTGACGAAGATCAGCCCGTAGCTCGAACCGTCCTTCGCCGGCTTTGCGATCAGCCTGCCGTATTTCGCGAAGGCGTCGTCGAGCTGTTCGACGGTGATGCCCTGCGGGGCATTCAAGCCTGCGATCGCGGCGAAGCGCTTCGCCGACGGCTTGTCGAACGCCAGATGCGACGACGCCGAGCCGGAGCCGGTGAACGCGACGCCGCGCATCTCGCACATCGCCTGCAATTCGCCATTCTCGGCGCGGCCGCCGTGCAGGCCGAACACCAGCACACGCTGTTCGGCGCGCGCTTTGTCGAGCGCCTGGTCGAGCGCGATGCCGCGACCGTCGGGCTTGAAGTCGACCTCGAAGGGCCGCGTGTGGCCCAGCAGCTTTTCCGACGTCACCGCATGCACGGTGTCGTCGACATCCCAGAACCACAGGTCCGCGTCGGGCAGTGCGCGGTGCAGCGCCTGCGTGCTCGCCACCGAGACCAGCCGCTCCTTGTTGGTGCCGCCGAAAAGAATGGTCACCTGCATGTTCTTTGCCTGTCGTTCGCTACGCCCGTCATTCCGGGGCGCGCGGAGCGCGAGCCCGGAAGCCATTTCACCCCTTGTCCTGCGGCGCGATGGATTCCGGGTTCTCGCTTCGCGAGCCCCGGAATGACGAGTCCGTTGAATTCCCGATCCGCTTGATTTCCCAGTGCAGCTCTATCCCGCTGGTTTGCCTGACCCGCTCGCGCACCGTCTCGCCGAGCGTCTCGATGTCGTGCCCGGTGGCGCTGCCGGTATTGATCAGGAAATTGCAGTGCATCTCCGAGACCTGCGCGCCGCCGACCTTGAGGCCGCGGCAGCCCGCTGCGTCAATCAGCTTCCAGGCGCTGTTGCCGGGCGGATTCTTGAAGGTCGAGCCGCCGGTCTTCTCGCGGATCGGCTGCGCGGTCTCGCGATGTGCCTGCACCTCGTTCATGCGGGCGCGGATCGCTTCAGGTTCGGTGATCGTGCCGCGGAAGCGCGCCGAGGTGAACACGATGGACGGATCGACACCGCTGTTGCGATAGACGAATTTCATGTCGGCATTGCCGAACACATGCTTCGTGCCATCGCGACCGACGCCGGTGGCCTCGATCAGCACGTCCCTGGTCTCGCCGCCATTGGCGCCGGCATTCATGCGCAGCGCGCCGCCGACCGTGCCGGGAATGCCGAAGAAGAATTCCATGCCGCCGATGTTTGCCGCCGCCGCGGTCTCGGCGACGCGCTTGTCGAGCGCCGCGGCGCCGGCAGTGACGACATCGCCGGATGCGCTGATTTCGCCGAATGCACGCGGCGCCAGCCGGATCACGACACCGGGCATGCCACCGTCGCGCACGATGAGATTGGAGCCGACACCGACGACATAGACCGGCAATTCCGCCGGCAGGCGCTTCAGGAAGTAGGCGAGATCGTCTTCATCAGCCGGCGTGAACAGCACCTGCGCCGGACCGCCGACGCGAAACCAAGTCAGCTCGGCCAGCGACTGGTTCGCCAGCAGCCGCCCGCGCAGCTCCGGCATCGCGGCTTTCAGGTCGGGCGTGATGTCGGGGAAGGTCATGACGCGGCAATCGATGTGCGAGCTGGATTGAGAGCGTGTCGCACTGCGTTTTGCGCCAGCGCCCGCGGCTTACCCCTCTCCCCAGCCCTCCCCCGCACGGGGGGAGGGAGCCGGACGAGCGTGCTCACCTCACCGAGCGTCACAACCGCATTCTGACTCGTGGCACGAGTCAGGGAGGCACAGGCGGAGGGGTTCCCTCCCCCCTTGCGGGGGAGGGTTAGGGAGAGGGGTGAGCCGCACCGGCGGTGCTGATCGCAAGCGAACAACATATTTCACCCCAGCGCCTTCAATTCGCCGGGCAGTGCGTAGGCCCATTGCGTGATGTTGCCGGCGCCGAGGCAGACGACGAGGTCGCCGGACTTCGCGAGACCGTGAACGATCCTGGCGAGCTCGCCTGCGTTCGGCAGCGGCACTACGTTGCGATGGCCGTGGGCGCGCAGGCCCGCGGCGAAGTGGTCGCGGTCGATGCCCGCGATCGGCGCCTCGCCGGCCGGATAGACCTCGGCGACCACGACGGCGTCGGCGTCGTTGAAGCAGGTGCAGAATTCCTCGAACAAGGATTGCAGGCGGGTGTAGCGATGCGGCTGCACCACGGCGACGATCTTGCCGTTGGTGGATTCCCGCGCCGCCTTCAAGACGGCGGCGATCTCGACCGGATGATGACCGTAATCGTCGATCACGGTGATGCCGTTGGTCTCGCCGGTCTTGGTGAAGCGCCGCTTGACGCCGCCGAAGCCGGCCATGGCCTGGCGGATGACGTCGTCGGACACGCCGAGCTGGTGCGCGACCGCGATCGCCGCCGTCGCGTTGGACGCGTTATGGCGTCCCGGCATCGGCAGCATGATGTCCTTGATCTCGTGCGTCGTGCCCGACTTGCGATCGCGGATCACGACGGTGAATTTCGAGCCGCCGCCCATCGGCGTGAGATCCAGCAGTTGCGCATCGGCCTGCGGGTTCTGGCCGTACGTGATGATGCGGCGATCCTCGATCTTGCCGACCAGGGTTTGCACCACGGGGTGATCGGTGCACATCACGGCAAAGCCGTAGAACGGAACGTTCTCGACGAAATTGCGGAACGCATCCTGGATCGCCTCGAAGGTCTTGAAGTGATCGAGATGTTCAGGGTCGATATTGGTGACGATGACGATGTCGGACGGCAGCTTCAGGAAGGTGCCGTCGCTCTCGTCGGCTTCGACCACCATCCAGTCGCCGGCCCCTAACCGCGCGTTGGAGCCGTAGGCATTGATGATGCCGCCATTGATCACGGTCGGATCGAGCCCGCCGGCGTCAAGCAAGGTCGCGACCATCGTTGTGGTGGTGGTCTTGCCGTGGGTGCCGGCGATCGCGACGCAGCTCTTCAGCCGCATCAGTTCCGCCAGCATCTCGGCGCGCCGCACCACGGGAATGCGCCGTTCGCGCGCCGCCATCAGCTCGGGATTGTCGCGCTTGATCGCGGTCGAGACCACGACGACATCGGCGCCATCGACATTCTCGGCGGCGTGGCCGACCGAAACCTTGGCGCCCTTCTTGCGCAACCGGTCGAGATTGTAATTGTCCGACGCGTCAGAGCCCTGCACGGTGTAGCCGAGATTGATCAGCACCTCGGCGATGCCGCTCATGCCGATGCCGCCGATCCCGACGAAATGAATGGGTCCGATCTCGCGCGGCAGTCTCATCTTGCTAGCACCTTCATCGTGTCCTGCCTCATCCGGCAATCCTCCGACTTATGGAAGACTGACATGGCCGTAACAAGCCCGGCAGTGGCATTCCATAGGCGAAAATTCCAGGAAAGCGGCCTAAATTCCCGCCACTTTCGCCACCAGATCGGCGAGTCGCTCGGCGGCATCGAGCCGGCCGACGCCGCGCGCGGCCTCCGCCATCGCGGTCAGCCTCAAAGGCTCCGCGGCGAAGGCCGAGATTTCAGCGGCGAGCCGCTCGGGCGTAAAGTCGCTCTGCGCGATGCGCAGCGCACCGTTCGCCTGCGACAGCACGCCGGCATTGGCGAACTGGTCCTGATCGATCGCGCCCGGCAGCGGCACCAGGATCGAGGGCCGGCCGATCGCGGCGAGCTCGGCGACGGTGCCGGCGCCGGACCGCGAGATCACCAGCTGGCTCGAGGCGAGGCGCGCCGGCAGGTCGGCGAAGAACGGCGCCAGTTCGGCATTGATCTTGAGCCGGTCGTAGACCGCACGGACCCGCGCCATGTCCTCTTCGCGGACCTGCTGGGTGACGATCAGGCGGCTCCAGAGCGCGGGCGCAAGCTTCTCGATCGCGGGCGGCACGATATCGCTCATCACCCGCGCGCCCTGGCTGCCGCCGACGACGAGCAGGCGCAACGGCCCGGCCACCTCGGGCGGCGTGTATTTCACCGCCGCTGCGGCAAGGATCGCCGGGCGCATCGGCGTGCCGACAGTAGTCGCCTTGCCGGCAAGCGCCGGATCGCGATCGAGCACGCCGGGCAGCGAGGTCGCGATCGCGTTGACGCGGCCGGAGAGGAAACGGTTGGCGCGGCCGAGCACCGCATTGGCATCGTGGATGATAACGGGGACGCCGAGCATCCGCGCCGCCACCAGCGGCGGCAAGGTCGGGTAGCCGCCGAAGCCAACCACAGCGGCGGGCTTCAGCCGGCGCACCAGACTGGCGGCGACCAGCGTGCCGTAGCCGAGCATCAGCACGGTCTGCACCAACGAGATCGGATTGCGGCTGCGCACGGTGGCGCTCGGCACCAGGTCGATGCTCTCGCGGCCGAACAGGCCGGAGTAGCGCAGCGCACGGCCGTCGGTCGCAAGCCGCACGCGCAGGCCACGCCGGATCAATTCCACGGCGAGCGCTTCGGCCGGGAACAGATGGCCGCCGGTGCCGCCGGCCGCCAGCAGAATCAGGGGCGCGTTGTCCATGGTTTCCAGATAACCGACACAGCCGTCACAGTCACCTACGCGTAGGCGCGCTGGGCGCTGGCGCCTTCCATCGATTCGATCTCGGTGCGCGGCCGCTGCCGCGTCAGCGCCAGCATCATGCCGACGCCATAGGCGAGCGACACGAACGACGAGCCGCCATAGGAGATGAACGGCAGCGTCATGCCCTTGGCCGGGATCAATTGCAGATTGACCGCCATGTTGATCGTCGCCTGCACGCCGAACAGGATCGCAAGCCCCGACGCCGCAAAGCGCGAGAACATGTCCTCGGTGGCATAGGCGCGGGTCAGCGTGCGGATCACGATGAAGCCGAACAGCGCGACCAGCATCAGGCAGAGGATGATGCCGAACTCCTCCGCCGCGACCGCGAACACGAAGTCGGTGTGGCTGTCCGGCAGGCTGCGTTTTGCAATTCCCTCGCCCGGGCCGAGCCCGAACCAGCCGCCGTTCCAGAACGCTTCCATCGCGGTGTCGACCTGGAAGGTGTCGCCGGAAGCGGGATTCATGAAGCGCTTGATGCGGCCGGCGACGTGCGGCACCAAGAGATAGGCGCCGAACAGGCCGGCGCCGGCGGCGCCGGCGAGCCCGAACACCCAGATCATCCGCATGCCCGCGATGAAGAACAGCGCGCCCCAGACCGTAAGGATCAGCATGGTCTGGCCGAAGTCGGGCTCCATCACCAGCAGCGTGACCAGCGTCATCAACAGCACCAGCGCCATCGAGGTCGCCGGCATCTCCGGCCGCCTGGTCGATTCCGCGAACAACCAGGCCGCGACGATCACGAAGGCGGGCTTGGCGGCCTCGGAGGCCTGGATGTTGACGCCGAGCAGCGTGATCCAGCGCCGCGAGCCCTTGACCTCGGGGCCGATCAAAAGCGTCAGCACGATCAGCGCGATCGAGACCGCGAACACGATCAGCGCGGTGCGCCGGATCTGCCGCGGCGTCATGAACGACACGCCGATCAGCACGATCAGCGACGGCACCAGGAACATGACGTGGCGATTGAAGAAGTGGAACGGATCGAGCCCGATCCGGGTCGCCACCGGCGGGCTCGCCGCCAGCGACAGGATGACCCCGGCCAGCATCAACGCGGCGATCGCGACAAGCAGCAGCTTGTCGACGGTCCACCACCAGTCCGAGAACGGGGTGCGTTGGTCACGGGCGAGCATGGGCGTCCCCAGATGGCAGAGAGAACGTCCATTCGTGGCGCAGGATGGTTTCCAAGGGGTTAACGGGTTGGGTAACTTTTGAGGGAGGTGGGATGGGTGCCCACGACGTCTTCAGCGTCATTACCCCGCGTGTGCGGGTGATCGCACGGCTCTCTCCACACGTCGTCCCGGCGAAAGCCGGGACCCATAGCCACAGGGTTGTGTTGTTGAAGTATGCTGTGGCCCCAGCGTCGCACAACAATGCGCATTTGGGGTAATGGGTCCCGGCCTTCGCCGGGACGACGGTGAGTTTGTGGCGCGGCCATTGAGTCATAAGTTAGCATTCTCGCGACATGATTGTCCGAGTCTTGCTCTTTCGTTCCGCCCTCTCCGTTGGTGAGGGCGCAGGGAAAGCCGGGTGCCGATCGCACCCATGGGCCCCGTGCAAATGGGTAGAAAGCACGGGGGTAGGACCACAGGTGTAACCGGAGCAATCCGGCTTTCCCTGCGCGATGGGTTACGGCTTATACGTGCTCTCCCCGGCGAGACTGGGCTTTGTTGTCACCGTCTTCGCGACGCGCATTGCGCAATCCGAAAAGACACCTACCGCTAGGGCGTCAGGCCTGCACGACTTCGCCGTCCGCCTTGCGTGCTCTCGTCAGGCCACGCGCAGCGTCCACCGCATCTCGACCCGCGTTCGTGACGACCGCGAAGCGCCCCTCGATCGGGTGAGACGGATGCGCTTATACACTGAGTTGCTCTTCGGATAAAGCGAAATATTTTCACCGAGGGGGCTTGCGCCGTCGGGCAACTCAGTGGCACGCGCGCGTGAGGCGGGCACCGGTGGCAGGGTTCCCTCTCCCCTTGCGGGAGAGGGCTAGGGAGAGGGGTGCCACACGACGTGCTGTCTCAATATGCGCTTGAATGCCACGCGATCGAAATTGCGAGAGCGACGTTTGCGGGCGTCATCTCGCCCGGGGCCACCCCTCTCCCCAACCCTCCCCCGCAAGGGGGGAGGGAGCCTGAGCGGCGTGCTCACCTGACAGTGAACGCAGCGTGGGTAGAGCGAAACGAAACCAACCATCTCAATCCACCGCACGAAGGTGATGGGTTTCGCTGCGCTACCTACGATAACGTGTCACACCACCGGCTTCACGCCCGGTAGTGCCCGGACGATGTCGCGGAAGGCGGTGCCGCGGATTTCGAAATTGCGGTACTGGTCGAACGAGGCGCAGGCCGGCGACAGCAGCACGACGGCCTCCGCGAGGCCCGACGCCTCGGCATCGCGCGCGGCGCTGGCGATCGCAACGTCGAGCGTGCCGGACATGTCGTGCGGGACGCGGTCGCCGAGCGTGCCGGAGAACTCGGCCGCCGCTTCGCCGATCAGATAGGCCTTGCGGATGCGCGGGAAATATTCGGTCAGGCCGGTAATGCCGCCGGCCTTCGGCTTGCCGCCGGCGATCCAGTAGATGTCGGCGAACGACGACAGCGCATGCGCGGCCGCGTCCGCATTGGTGCCCTTGGAGTCGTTGACGAACAGCACATTGCCGCGGCGGCCGACCTGCTCCATGCGGTGCGCCAAGCCCGGGAAGCTGCGCAGCCCGTTCTGCAGCACGTCGGTGGCGATGCCCATTGCCAGCGCGCAGGCCGAGGCGCAGGCCGCGTTCTGCGCATTGTGCAGGCCGCGCAGCGAGCCGATGCCGCCAAGCCGCGCGATCTCGCTGCGGGCAGCGCCCTGTGCGCGCACGATGGTCTCGTGCTCGACATAGAGGCCGTCGGGCAGCGGGTTCTTCACGGAGATGCGCACCACGCGCTTGCCGGCGCGATCGAGCCGGTCGGCGATGTTGCGGCACCAGATGTCGTCGACACCGGTGATCGCGGTGCCGCCCTGCTGCACGCCGGCAACCAGCCGCTCCTTCACCGCCGCATAGTGCTCCAGCGTGCCGTGGCGATCGATGTGGTCCTCGCTGATGTTGATCAGGATGCCGACCGAGGGATCGAGCGACGGCGCGAGGTCGATCTGGTAGGACGACATCTCGATGACATGGACGCGGCCCATCCGCGGCGGCTCCAGCGACAGGATCGCGGTGCCGATATTGCCGCCCATCTGGGTGTCGTAGCCGGCGACATCAATCAGATGCGCGATCAGCGCCGTGGTGGTCGACTTGCCGTTGGTGCCGGTGATCGCGACGAACGGCGCGTTCGGCGCATGACGGCGCCGCTCGCGGCAGAATAGTTCGACGTCGCCGATCACCTCGCAGCCCGCCTCGCGCGCCTTCAGCACGCTCCAGTGCGGCGCCGGATGGGTCAGCGGCGCGCCGGGGGTCAGGATCAGCGCGGCGAAATTCGCCCACGACACGGTGCGCAGATCGGCGGTGGTGAAGCCGGCCTGCGCCGCCTTGGCGACATTGTCGGCATTGTCGTCGGCCGCGATGACCTCCGCGCCGCCGGCTTTCAGCGCGTGGCAGCTCGCAAGCCCGGAGCCGCCGAGCCCGAACACTGCGACCGTCTTGCCGGAGAAGGAGGTAACGGGGATCATCATGACCTCTCTGTCATTCCGGGGCGTGCGGAGCACGAACCCGGAATCTCGAGATTCCGGGTCTGGTGCTGACGCACCATCCCGGAATGACGGTGGTTGGGATGCATCATCATCATCGCAACTTCAGCGTCGAGAGGCCGGCGAGCGCGAGCATCACCGAGATGATCCAGAACCGGATCACGATCTGCGGCTCGGTCCAGCCCTTCTGCTCGAAATGATGGTGCAGCGGCGCCATCCGGAACACCCGCTTGCCGGTCAGCTTGAACGAGGTGACCTGCACGATGACCGAGACCGCCTCCAGCACGAACAGGCCACCGATCACGGCGAGCACGATCTCGTGCTTCACCGCGACCGCGGTGGCGCCGAGCATGCCGCCGAGCGCGAGCGAGCCGGTGTCGCCCATGAAGATCGAAGCCGGCGGTGCGTTGAACCAGAGGAAGCCGAGACCGGCGCCCAACACCGCGCCGCACAACACCGCCAGTTCGCCGGTGCCGGCGACGTAGTTGATCTGCAGGTAGTCCGAGAACACCGCGTTGCCGGTCAGATACGAGATCATGCCGAAGCTCGCGGCGGCGATCATGACCGGCACGATGGCGAGGCCGTCGAGGCCGTCGGTGAGGTTCACCGCATTGCCGGCACCGACCATCACGAAGGCGCCGAAGATCACGAAGAACCAGCCAAAATTGATCACGAGGTCCTTGAAGAACGGAATCACGAGCGAGGTCGACGAGACGTCGCGGCCGAGCCGGACCAGCGCGTAGCAGGCGGCCAGCCCGATCGCCGCCTCGATCAGCAGCCGCAGCTTGCCGGCGAAGCCGGAGTGTGACTGCTTTGTCACCTTCAAATAATCGTCATAGAAGCCGACGAAGCCGAAGCCGAGCGTCACCGCCAGCACGATCCAGACATAGGGATTGAGCGGATTGGCCCAGAGCAGCGTCGACACCACGAGCCCGGACAGGATCATCAGCCCACCCATGGTGGGCGTGCCCTTCTTGGAGATCAGATGCGACTGCGGACCGTCGCTGCGGATCGGCTGGCCCTTGCCCTGCCGCAACCGCAAATGATCGATGATCCAGGGCCCGAACAGGAACACGAACAGTGCGCCGGTCACCATCGCGCCGCCGGTGCGGAAGGTGATGTAGCGGAACACGTTCAGTGCACTGCGGAATGCCCCAAACCCCGGAACGGTGTTGGACAGTTCGATCAACCAGTAGAACATTCAAGGAGTCCTATACCGCTTCTTCGTGCGCGGCCTTATCGGGGAAGCGTTTCTCCAGCGCGGTGACAATGAGCTTCATCTTCGATCCGAGCGAGCCCTTCACCATGATCACGTCACCGGCACGGACCGCGGCGACCGCCTGCGCTTCGAGCGCCGCCGAACTCTCGGCATAGCCTCCCCGCTTGCCGGTGGAAAGAGCATCCCACAGATTCCGCATCAGCGGACCACAACAATATACGAGGTCGATGCCATTGGCGCTCACGGCCTCGTTCAGGCCGCGGTGCAATTCGGGCCCGGTCGGCCCGAGCTCGAGCATGTCGCCGAGCACCGCGATGCGGCGTCCATGCGGCCCGACCTTGGCCTGGCCGAGCACGTTGAGGGCGGCGCCCATCGAGGCCGGGTTAGCGTTGTAGCTCTCGTCGATCAGCGTCGCCTCGCCATGGCCGACCTCGAGCGTGCGGCGGAGGCCGCGGCCGGTCGGCGCCTCGAGCTGCGACAGCGACAGCGCCGCGCGCGCGCGATATCGGCGCCGAGCAGCGCGGCGCCGGCGAGCACCGCGAGCGAATTCATCGCCATGTGGCGGCCGGGCATCCCGATCTTGTAGGTGATGTCGTGGTCGAGAATATCGGCATGCACCGCCGAGCAGGTCGCGTGCAGCGAGAGGTCGAGCAGCCGCGCCTCGGCGCGTTTGTCGGTACCGAACGAGACGATCCGCGCGATGCCGGCCTTCTCGGCCTGCTGCTGCAGCCGCGCGAACTGGCCGTTGTCGCGGTTGAGCACCACGGCGCCATTGGGCTCGACGCCGGAGAAGATCTCCGCCTTGGCGTCGGCGATCGCCTCGATGCCGGCGAAGAATTCCAGATGCACCGGCTCGACCGTGGTGATCACGGCGACATGCGGCCGCACCATCTTGACCAGCGGCGTGATCTCGCCGGCATGGTTCATGCCGATCTCGAACACCGCAAAGCGCGCACTCGCCGGGCAGCGCGCCAGCGACAGCGGCACGCCCCAATGATTGTTGAACGAGGCGACCGAGGCATGGGTCTCGCCCTGCGCCGACAGCACGCGGCGCAGCGCCTCCTTGGTCGAGGTCTTGCCGACCGAACCGGTCACCGCGATGATCTGCGCCTTGAGCCGCGCGCGCGAGGCGTGGGCGAGCTCGACGAGCCCTGCGAGCACGTCGTCGACCACCATGAGCGGCGCATCAGCGGGAAATTTTGCGCGCTGCGCGGCCTCGACCACGGCGAGCCCGGCGCCGGCTTTCAGCGCCGCCTCGACGAAGGCATGGCCGTCATGGACGTCGCCCTTGATCGCGAAATACGCATCGCCCTTTGCAATGGTGCGGCTGTCGATCGAGAGGCCGGTGACGCCCTCCGGCAGTGCGCCCTGCGTCGCCGCACGCATCGCTGCCGCCATCGCATCCGAGGTCCACAACATCGTGCTCATGTTCTCTCCGCTGCTAGCGCGGCAGCAACCGCCTCGTGATCGCTGAACGGCAGCGTCGTGCCGCCGACGATCTGCCCGACCTCGTGGCCCTTGCCGGCCACAACAAGCGCATCGCCCGGCTCGAGGCCGGCAATGCCGGCGCGGATCGCAGCAGCGCGGTCGCCGATCTCGCGCGCGCCCTTTGCGGTCGCCATGATCGCGGCGCGGATCGCCTCGGGCTTCTCGCTGCGCGGGTTGTCGTCGGTGACGATGATCTGATCGGCGTTCTCGGCGGCGATCGCGCCCATGATCGGACGCTTGCCGGCGTCGCGGTCGCCGCCGGCGCCGAAGATCACGACCAGCCTGCGCTTGGCATAGGGCCGCAGCGCCTGCAGCGCCTTGGCGAGCGCATCGGGCTTGTGCGCGTAGTCGACGAAGATCGGCGCGCCATTGTGCTCGCCGACGAATTCCAGCCGGCCCTTTGCACCCTCGAGGTGTTCGAGGCAGCCGAACACATCTTCCGCCGCGCTGCCGGTACCGATCGCAAGGCCGGCGGCGACCAGCGCGTTCTCGATCTGGAATTCGCCGACCAGCGGCAGCCGGATCGCGTAGTCGCGGCCGCGATGCGCGATGATGAGCTTCTGGGCAAAGCCATCGATCGCGGCGTCGGTGAGCTTGATGCCCTCGCTTGCTTCGGCGTTGCGGCCAACCGTGATGATGCGCAAGGCCCGCGCGCGCGCCGCATCGATCACCTCGGGCGAGCAATCATGATCGGCCGAGACCACGGCAGTGCCGCCATCGGCGACGAGGTCGCGGAACAGCCGGAGTTTGGCATTCAGGTAATGCGCGACATCGGGATGATAATCCATATGGTCGCGCGACAGATTGGTGAAGCCGCCGGCGGCGATGCGCACGCCGTCGAGGCGATACTGGTCGAGGCCGTGCGAGGAGGCCTCGAAGGCGAGGTGCGTGACGCCGTCGCTCGCGATCTCGTCGAGCTGGCGATGCAGCGCGATCGGATCGGGCGTGGTCAGCGAGCCGTAGACGGAGCGCTTGTCCGAGACGAGGCCGATGGTGCCGATGCTCGCGGAGGAATGACCGAGCCGCTGCCAGATCTGGCGCGCGAACGCCGCGACCGAGGTCTTGCCGCTGGTGCCGGTCACCGCCGCGATCGTCGCGGGCTGCCGCGGATAGAATCTGGCGGCGGCGAGCGCCAGCGCGCGGCGCGGATTGGGCGTCGTCACAAACGGCACGCGCAGCGCCGCCGGTGGCGGATGGTCGCCCGCGACCGCGACCGCGCCGGCGGCGATCGCCGCATCGACGAACCGCGCGCCGTCGGTCTTGCTGCCGGCCAGCGCGAAGAACAGGTCGCCCGGCTTCACCGCACGGCTGTCGACCGCAAGCCCTCCGACAATGAGCGAGGAGGCACTCGGATCGATCGTGGCGTCATCGCTGAAGAGGTCGCGAAGTCTCATGATCTTCCAGTCTGGCCGGCGCCGTTCTGGCGCCGCGTGATGTTACGCCTTACTGGGTTGTTCTGGATGCCGCAAGAATAAGGCGGTCGGACGGCGGCAGGTCGAATCGCGGTTCGATGCCCAAAAGCGGCGCAATTCGGGCGATCACGTTGCCGCCGGTCGGCACCGCGTTCCAGCCCGAGGTGATGAACCCATAGGTCTCCTTCAGGGGCTGCGGCTCGTCGAGCATGATCAGAAGCTGGTATTTCGGATTGTCGGCGGGCAGGATCGCGGTGAAGGCGTTCAGCACGCGCTTCTTGGCGTAGTGGCCGTTGATGACCTTTTCCGCGGTGCCGGTCTTGCCGCCGATATAGTAGCCCTTGACGTCGGCCTTCTTGGCGGTGCCGATCTCGGCGTTGAGCCGCATCAGATAGCGCATCTTGTCCGAGGTCTCGGGCTTGATGACGCGCTTGGCCAGCGCCATCGCCTCCTGCTCGGTGCGCTTCAGGAAGGTCGGCGGGATCAGGTAGCCGCCATTGACCAGCGCGTCGATGCCCATCACCGCCTGCAACGGCGCCACCGCGATGCCGTGGCCGAACGAGATCGTGACGGTGTTCAACTCGCCCCACTTCTTCGGCACGATCGGCGAGGCGCTCTCCGGCAATTCGGTGCGCAGCCGCTCGAGCTGCCCCATCTTGCGCAGGAACGCCTTGTGCGCGTCGACGCCCATCGCCAGCGCAATGCGCCCGGCACCGATATTGGAGGAATAGTAGAACACCTCCTTCATGTTGATCATGCGGCCCATGTTGTGATCGTCATGGATCGCGAACTTGCCGTAGTGCAGCGGACCGCGCGCATCCCACATCGAGTTGAGGTCGAACCGGCCCGAGTCCAGCGCCATCGCCAGCGTGAACGCCTTGAAGGTCGAGCCCATCTCGTAGACGCCGGTGGTCAGGCGGTTGATGCGGTCGGGATCGTGCGCCTCCTTCGGATTGTTCGGATCGAAATCCGGCACCGACACCATCGCCACGATCTCGCCGGTGCGCACGTTGGAGACGAGGCCGGAGGCGGCCTTGGCCTTGAACTTCTCCTTCGCCTTGAGCAATTCGTCGCGCAGCGCGTGCTCGACGCGCAAATCGACCGACAGCTCCACCGGCTTCTGCAGCCGGTCGGTGGCGAAGCCCGCGCGATGCAGATCGGCGAGACCGTTATTGTCCAGCCACTTCTCCATGCCGGCGATGCCCTGGTTGTCGATGTTGACCAGGCCGATCAGGTGGGCGACTTCGTTGCCGGTCGGATAGACGCGCTTGTTCTCGCGCAGGAAGCCGACGCCGGGAAGACCGAGGCGATGGATGTCGAGCTGCTGCTTCGGCGTGATCTCGCGCTTCAGCCAGACGAAGCCCTTGCGCGACGACAGGCGGTCGCGCACTTCGCCGGTGTCGAGATCGGGCAGCGCCCCGGTCAAAAGCTCGATCGCCTCGTCCTTGTCGATCAGGCGGCGCGGCTCGGCGAACAGGCTCGGCGCCTTGACGTCGGTCGCGAGAATGGCGCCGTTGCGGTCGGTGATGTCGGGCCGCGCCGTTGCGATCGCATCCTGCGAGGCGGCGCGCCGCGCGCCATGGCTGTCGGCGCCGACGGCAAACAGCACGAGACGTCCGGCCAGTACGCAATAGACCGCCGCAAAGGCGATGATCGCAAGGCCGACGCGCGCGCGCGCCTTGGCGGCGCGGTCGACATTGCTGCCGTACAGCAGCGTGCGGATCAGCCGCTGGCTCCAGGGCTCGGCGGATTTCACGGGTTTGCTGGCGGGTGCCGGATCGGTCATGGCTGGTCCCGTCATTGCTGGTCTCCCCCGCCCTGCTCGGTGTCCTCGGTGGACGCGGGCTGGTCGGCGGCCGGCTGGTCGGTCGCCGGCTTGTCGATCGATCCGGTCGTGCTGTCGGGCGCGGCGGCGGCCTCGATGGTGTCGATCATCGCGCCGATCGGATCGCGCGAACCGGGCCGCGCGAAGCTCGGCGGCCGCTCCGGCAGGTTTTTCAGGGAATCGTACTGGTTGGCGTTGATCGGCTTCAGCGGCAGATGGCGCTCGGCAAGCCCCTGCAGCCGGAGCGGCGCATCGAGCTTGGCCCATTCGGCGCGCAAGGTGGCGATCGCGTTGCGCTGCTCGCGGATCTCGGCGTTGAGCTGCAGCACGCGTTCGACGCGCGCGGTCGATTCCATCTTGATGCGGTAAACATAGGACGCCGCGAAGATCAGCATGCCGATGACGAGGAGATGGAGAAGGCGCATCGTCAGCCTCCCCGCTTCAGGTCGGCGAGACGCGGCCAGGACGGCAGCTCGTCGTCGGCGTGCACCGGCGCCGCGGTGCGCTCGGCCGCGCGCAGTTTTGCGGAACGCGCGCGCGGATTCGCCGCGGTCTCCGCGTCGGATGGCACGACCGGGCGCTTGGTCAGGATCTGAAAGCTCGGCGCGGCCTGGGCAATCTCGGGCAGATGCCGCGAGCCGGCCGCGGCCTTGCCGCGCTCGGCGAGGAAGTTCTTGACGATGCGGTCTTCCAGCGAATGGAACGAGACGACCGCGAGCCGGCCGCCCGGTTTCAGCACGCGCTCGGCGGCGGCGAGCGCCAGATAGAGCTCGTCGAGCTCCTCATTGACGAAGATGCGCAGCGCCTGGAAGGTCCGCGTCGCTGGATGGATCTCGTTCGGCTTGGCGCGCACGACCTTCGCGACGATGGCGGCGAGCGCCTCGGTCGTCGTGATCGGCGCCTCCTTGCGCGCGGCGACGATGGCGCGGGCAACGCTGCGCGAATGGCGCTCCTCGCCGAAGATATAGATGATGTTGGCGAGCTGCTTCTCGGAGGCGGCGGCGACCACATCGGCCGCGGTCAGCCCGCTCTGGGCCATCCGCATGTCGAGCGGGCCGCCGAGGCGAAACGAAAAGCCGCGTTCGGCCTGGTCGAGCTGCATCGAGGAGACGCCGACATCCATCACGACGCCGTCGACCTTGTCGACGCCCTGCGATGCGCAGACCTCAGCAAGATTGGAGAAGCGGTCCTCGACCAGCGTCAGGCGGCCGCCGGCGCCGTCGACCAGATCGAAGCCGCCGGTGATCGCGGTGCGGTCGCGGTCGATGCCGATGACGCGCGTGTCGGCGACGTCGAGGATCATGCGGCTGTAGCCGCCGGCGCCGAAGGTCGCGTCGACATAGATGCCGCCGGCGCGCGGCGCGAGATAGGCGACCGCCTCGCGGCCCAGCACCGAAATGTGACGCAGCGCACGCTCGCTCATGCGCGGTCCCCGGGCAGGGCCGCGTAACTGGCATGCAAGCTGGCTGCGCGCCGACTCATTGTGTCTCGAATCCTCGCGCCAGGAGCCGCCAACTCCCGTCCTCGGCCGCAAATCCTGATATCCGACCGGAATTGGGTGGGTTTCCATGGGATTTCGCGCAACAGCGAGGCTCAGCGTCCGTGGGCCGTCCCCAGAAACCGGTTCGGCACTTCACCTCTCAGTAACGGCACTTAACGTTAAGAAAACGTTGATGAAGGGTTAGCGGAATCGCGCGACTTTGGCCCGCATTCGAGTGATAGCCTCGGCATTCACTGCGGGCTCTTGCAGCCCGTGGAACCGGCGGGGCCGATTGCACGGTCCGCAGGGTAAAGGAATAGTAAACGCCTATTTTGTTTATCCATATGTCAAAATGCGTTCTCCTGGTTCGGTTTGAGTGATTCGTTATGGCTTCTGGTTCGTCTTCATCCGGCAACCCTGATCCGAAGCGTCAGCGCGTCCTTCCTATTCCGAAGGACGTGGCCGACGCGAAGACGTTCACGCCCGATTCCTCGGTTGCCTCCGATGTAATCCCGTCGGCGAATTTCGGCGATCGCGCCAACGGCCGGCAGCCCGACATGATCGTGCTGCACTACACCGGCATGCCTGACGTCGAGGGTGCGATCGCGCAGCTCTGCACCGCCGGCACCGATGTATCGGCGCACTACATCGTGCTCGAGGACGGCCGCATCGTGCAATGCGTGCCGGAGAGCAAGCGCGCCTGGCACGCCGGCGTCTCGGCCTGGGCGGGCGAAGACGACATCAACTCCTGCTCGATCGGCGTCGAGATCGTCAATCGCGGTCACGATTGGGGCTATCCGGATTTTCCGCTGCGCCAGATCGCGGCCGTGATCGCGCTGTGCCGCGGCATCATGCTTCGCCGCAAGGTCGTCGCGCATCGCGTGCTCGGCCATTCCGACGTCGCACCGGGCCGCAAGAAGGATCCCGGCGAGAAATTTCCCTGGCACTCGCTGGCCAATTCCGGCGTCGGGCACTGGGTACAGCCGGCACCGATCGTGCGCGGCGACGCGCTGCAGCTCGGTGCGATCAGCGATGCCGTCTCCAACATGCAGGCCGCGTTCCGCCGTTACGGCTACAACATCCCGACCAACGGCAAGTTCGACGGCCCGACCATGGAGGTCGTCACCGCCTTCCAGCGTCACTTCCGCCCCGAGCGCGTCGACGGGATCGCCGACCGCTCGACCATGGCGACATTATACGCGCTGCTCGAAAGCCTGCCGCCGGATGCGGCGAAGCCGCCCGCGGTCGCATCGAGATAGCACCGCTTTTTCCTGAATCGCGTGCGCAACAGGAACTTTTCACCACCTGCCGCCTTCTTGGTCGGGGCGGTCCGAGTGGAGAATCGACCATGTTCAAAGCACTCATCGCGGGAGCTGCCGCCGTCGGCCTTGTTGTCGCCCCGGCAGCCGCCATGTCGACCCAGGGCAAGACCACGTCGACCATGCACAAGACCCACAAAGTCCATCATGCGCAGAAGAAGATGGCACCCGGCACAACGACCGGCATGTCGAGTGGAACGACGACTGGACAAGCGACCGGCGGCGCCAAGGCAAAGACCGGGTACTGAGCACGTTCAAGGCCGCGGGGCACGCTGACGATCGTTGATCCCGGCTGCGTGCCCTCACCACCTCGCACGAGCTGAGGTGATCTCACCCCAGCTCCGCGATCCTTCGCGCATAGAGCCGCCGCAACGGCTCGAGCTGGGTCGCGGCGGTGGCAGCGAGATACGCCTGCCGCGCTTCGTCCTTGCGGCCGAGGCGGCGCAGCAGATCGGCGCGCGCCGCGGGCAGCTGGTCGTACCCCTTCAAGGTGCCGCGCGCATCCAACGCGTCGATCAGATCGAGCGCACGCGCCGGGCCGTCGACCATCGATACCGCGGCGGCGTGGTTGAGCTCGATCACCGGCGACGGGCTGATGCGCAGCAGCACCTCGTAGAGACCGGCGATCTGCGGCCAGTCCGTATCCTCATAGCTCGGCGCCCGCGCATGCAGCGCGGCGATCGCGGCCTGCACCGCATAGGATTGCGGCCGGCCCGGCATGCACAGCGCCTCCTCGACCAACTGCACGCCTTCGGCGATCTGCCTGACATCCCACAGCGAACGGTCCTGCTCCTCGAGCAGCACGATGTCGCCATCGGCGGTCTGGCGGCCGGCGAGGCGCGCATCATGCAGCAGCATTAGCGCCAGCAAGCCCTTGATCTCGCCGCGCGCCGGGATCAGCGCATCGAGCAGCCGCGCCAGCCGGATCGCCTCGCGCGCGAGATCCGGCCGCATCAGATCGTCGCCCGCGGTCGCGGCATAGCCTTCGGTGAAGACGAGGTAGATCACCGCGAGCACGCCTGACAGCCGCGGCTCCAGCGCCTCGCGCTCCGGCACCTGATAGGGAATGCCGGCGAGCCTGATCTTCTGCTTGGCGCGCAACAGGCGCTGCGCCATGGCGTCCTCGCTGACCAGGAACGCGCGCGCGACCTCGACGGTCGTCAGCCCGCACACCGTGCGCAAGGTCAGCGCGACCTGCACCTCGGGCGCAAAGGACGGATGACAGCAGGTGAAGATCAGCCTCAGCATGTCGTCGTCGAGCGTCGCATCCGCCGGCTCGGGCGAGGCCTCCGCATCGAGCAGCAACTGATGCGTCAGCTCCTGCTGCTTGCCGCGAAAGCTGACGGCGCGACGGACCCGGTCGATCGCCTTGTTGCGGCCGACATTGACCAGCCAGGCCCGCGGATTGGACGGGAATTCGCCGATCGGCCAGCGCTGCAGGGCCACCGCGAAAGCATCCTGCAGCGCATCCTCGGCCAGATCGAAATCGCCGACGAGACGGATCAGCGTCGCGAGCGCCCGGCCCGCCTCGTCGCGAAACACCTTTTCGATCTGGCTCGGGGTCATGGTTTCACCGTCATTCCGGGGCGATGCGAAAGCATCGAACCCTCAGGTGCGCAATTGCGCACCTGCGGGTTCGCTTCGCGCCCCGGAATGACCACCGGTCATCGCGGGTTATCGTAGATCATCACCGGCCGGACCTCGATCGAGCCGGTCTTGGCGCCGGGAATCCGTGCCGCGAGGCCGAGCGCGGTGTCGAGATCCTTGGCCTCGACCAGATAGTAGCCGCCGAGCTGCTCGCGGGTTTCGGCGAACGGACCATCCGTCGTCAGCGTCTTGCCGTCGCGGACCCGCACGGTGGTCGCGGTCGACACCGGCTGCAGCCCGTCGCCAGCCTTGAAGTGGCCGCTCTGGATGATCGACTGGGTGTAGGCCCCGTACTCCGCCGTCACCGCCTTGCGCTCGTCGGCGCTCATACGGCCATATTCCGCGTCGCTCCGGTAGATCAGCAGCAAATATTGCATCTCATCTCTCCTCTTGATCGGCTGGATCGCCGGCACCCAGTCGAACGGGCGACAGGCCAAACGACATCTTCAGGATAATTTATTTTGGCCGGCTTGGCCGGTGTTATCCGCTTGACGGATCGGGCGGAAACGCCCATGCCGTTGATGTCAGTCGGCCGGACGGCCGCTCCCGCAAGCGCCGAAAGGCCGCGGGGGAGGAAAGTCCGGGCTCCATCGACATGCGGTGCCGGATAACATCCGGCGGGGGTGACCCCAGGGAAAGTGCCACAGAGAACGAACCGCTCCCTCTCCGGAGGAAGTAAGGGTGAAAAGGTGCGGTAAGAGCGCACCGCGTTTCCGGCAACGGAGACGGCATGGCAAACCACACCGGGAGCAAGACCGAATAGGGACGGCAACGCGGTTAGTTCGCGCACGCGCGATAACACCGCAGGGCGATGTCAGGCCCGCCGTCCGGGTAGGTTGCCCGAGGCAAGGTGCAAGCCTTGTCCCAGAGGAATGGCCGTCGCGTACCATTCGCGAGAATGGTGCCCTACAGAACCCGGCTTACAGGCCGGCTGATATCTTGGAGTATGAGGGGCGCGGCGCGACACGCCGGGCCCCTCGCCATTTGGCGGTACCACTTCGCACGCGCTGTGACGGAGCCGGCCTGTTTGGTAAGGTGCCTCCACGGCACTGCACCTTTCGGCGACACCAATCCAGCCAAAGCGATCCGCGACACCGGGCAGACGCAGGAGGCAAAAGGCATGACCTATTTTGATCTCGGGCCGTACAGCCGCAAAATCACCACATCATCGCCCGACGCCCAGCTCTGGTTCGACCGTGGGCTCAATTGGGTGTTCGGGTTCAACCATACCGAGGCGATCAAGTGCTTCCGCAAGGCGCTCGCGCACGACGGCGAATGCGCGATGGCGCATTGGGGCATCAGCTACGCCTCGGGGCCGAACTACAATCTGCCCTGGGTTCGCTACGATCCAGAGGGGCGGCAGATGGCGCTGCAGGCCTCCTACGATGCCATGCAGGATGCGCTCGCGCATGCAAACAAGGCAAGCGCGGTCGAGCAGGCGATGATCAAGGCCCTGCCCGCGCGCTATCCGCAGCGCGAGGCAATCGAGGACATGACGCCGTGGGACAAGGCCTACACGCAGGAGATGCGCAAGATCTTCGCGGCCTTTCCCGACGATCTCGAGGTTCGCGCGGTGCTGGCCGAATCGATCATGAACGAGACGCCGTGGAAGATGTGGGACCTGCCGTCCGGAAAACCGGCCGAAGGCGCGGGCACCGAGGAATGCAGGGCGATCCTCGAACAGGCTTTCGAACGCGTGGCGGCGGCGTGGGATCATCCAGGCCTGCTGCATCTCTATGTCCACCTGATGGAGATGTCGCCGTTCCCGCAGCGGGCGCTGCGGGCTGGCGACCGGCTGCGCGAGGTCATGCCCGACAGCGGCCACCTGATCCACATGCCGACGCATCTCGACGTACTGTGCGGGCATTACAACGACGTGCTGCGCTACAATCAGAAGGCACTGGCGACCGACCGCACTTTCCTTCGCTATTCGGACGATCCCGGCGTCTACCTGGTCTACGTCATCCATAATTTCCACTTCGCGATCTACGGCGCGATGTTCCTCGGCCAGTACGCGCCCGCGATCGCAGCCGCCGAGGAGCTGATCGCCACCGTGCCGGAGCCGGTGCTGCGCATTCCGTCCCCGCCGATGGCGGATTTCCTCGAAGGCTATCTGACGATGAAGCAGCACGTGCTGGTGCGCTTCGGCAAATGGCACGAGATCATCGAACAGAAATTGCCCGAGGATCGCGACCTCTACTGCTCGGTGACCGCGATGATCCACTACGCCAAGGCGGTCGCGCATTCAGCGCTCGGCAATGTCGCCGCGGCGGAGGCCGAGAGGGCCTCGTTCGCGGCGGCGAAAGCCCGCGTGCCGGAGAGCCGGCTGGTCCACAACAACAAGGTGGTCAACCTGCTCAACGTCGCCGAGGCGATGCTCGACGGCGAGCTGGAATACCGCAAGGGCAACTACGACATTGCCTTCGCGCATCTGCGCCGATCGGTCGAGCTCTCCGACGCGCTGCCCTATGACGAGCCGTGGGGATGGATGCAGCCGCCGCGCCACGCGCTCGGCGCGCTGCTGCTCGAGCAGGGACGCATCGAGGAAGCCGAGGCGGTATATCGCTCCGATCTCGGCCTCGACGGCAAACTGAGCCGGGCCTGCCAGCATCCCGACAATCTGTGGTCGCTGCACGGCTTGCACGAATGCCTGGTTCGCCGCGGCGAGAAAGCCGAGAGCGCGCTGATCAAGCAACGGCTCGATCTGGCGCAAGCGCGGGCGGAGATCCCGATCAAGGCATCCTGCTTCTGCCGGCGAACGGCGATGGCAGCCTAGGCTGATGTCATCACCTCGGGGGCAGAATCGCGCGGAACGCGCCATTCCTGGCCGCGTGACCGCCGCATCCCTATCTAGCGGAAGCCCGTTCCAGGAGATCGCAGATGGACCTTCAGAAGATCATGGCGAAGGCGCGGGAGATCGCCAAGAGCAGCGGCGCGATCACGACCGAACAACTCAACGGCTTGTGTCCGAAGAGTATGGAGTCCGATGATGTCGCGGCGCTCTTTACAGCTCTGCGCGCCGAGGGGATTCGGCTCAAGGACGACGAGTCGGGATCCTAGAAGAGTTGCATGGGTGCCGAATTGGCACAGCGCCTTTGCCCCAGGCCGGACATTGGACTTGCAGCGCGGCTTCGTGACGCGGAGACGCCCCCCATTGCATTGATGCAAGTCAAGGCCAGTGGAACTTGTCTCGTTATCGCTTCGGATCAGGTCAGGAGGGCTTTCCATGTCTATCACGCGTCGTCAGGCACTTGCGGTGTTGTGCGCTGGGGTTTCACCGCTCGCGATTTCCCGCTCCGCACGGGCCGATTTTGATGGCCCGGTTGTCCGGGCGCTGGAAGGCGGCGAAGAATTCTGGCTCGCCCAGGATGCCTATGTCTACGGATATCCGCTGGTGACGATGGAGATGACCCGCCGGGTCATGACAAATGCTGCGGCGGTGGAAGGCACCCGCGGGCCGATGGGGCAGTTCGTCAAGCTCCGAAAGTACCCCGATGCCAGCTTCAAGGACGTGACGGCGCCCAATGCCGACACTCTCTACACGACGGCCTGGATCGACGTCGGAGACGAGCCCTGGGTCCTGAGCATGCCGGACATGAAGGACCGCTACTTCCTGTTTCCGATGCTGGATGGCTGGACCAATGTCTTCCAGGTGCCAGGCAAGCGCACCACGGGCACCAAGGCGCAGACCTACGCGATTACCGGACCGGGCTGGAAGGGAACGCTTCCCGCGGGAGTCAAGGAGTACAAGTCTCCCACGAGCATCGTCTGGATCCTGGGCCGCATCTACTGCACCGGCACGCCGGAAGACTATGCAGCGGTGCACGCCGCGCAGGACGAGTTCAAGATCGTGCCGCTCAGTGCCTACGGCAAGTCGTATGCGCCTCCGCCCGGCAAGGTCGATGCGTCAATCGACATGAAGACGCCGGTGCGCGACCAAGTCAACCGGATGGATGCAGCCGCCTATTTTACCCTTCTCGCGCAACTGATGAAGCGCAATCCGCCGGCGCCCGCCGACGCGGCCGAAGTCGCCAAGTTCGCGAAGATCGGCCTCGTCCCCGGCAAGGATTTCGATGCGAGCAAGTTCGACGCCGCGTTCGCCAAGCGGGTCCCGCAGGTGGCATTCGACCGGATCATGCTGCAGTTCAAGGTCAACAAGGCGATCCGCAACGAGAACGGCTGGGCGTTCGACAGCGAGGCCGGCATCTACGGCACCAACTATTTCAACCGTGCCCTTGTCACGGCAATCGGTCTTGGCGCCAACCGCATTCAGGACGCGTGCTATCCGACATCGCAGAAGGATGCCGACGGCAGGGACTACCTCGGCAGCAACAAATACGTCATGCGCTTTCCAAAGGGGCAGCTTCCTCCGGTCGGAGGCTTCTGGTCGATCACGATGTATGACGAAAACTTCTTCTTCGTCGCCAATCCGATCAACCGCCAGTCGATCAGCGCTCGCCAGAACCTCAAATCCAATCCGGATGGTTCGGTCGATCTTTACATCCAGAAGGACAATCCGGGTCCCGACAAGGAGAGCAACTGGCTGCCCGCGCCTGCCGGCAAGTTCGTCCTGATGCTGCGCATGTACTGGCCGAACGAGAAGTCGCCGTCGATCATCAACGGGACCTGGAAGCCGCCACCCGTTCGCAACGTGACAAGCAGCTGAAGCATGATCCGGAAAGGTGCGAAGCGGTTTTCCCTCGCGACAAACATCAAAGGCGTTTGCGCGGAGATCATGCTCAAACAAGGAGCTGAAGCGCGATGATGATTCAACCCAATCTCATCGCGCTTTAAGGGTATTTCGAGTTAACCCGGCGTCCGTGGACAGAGGCAGGTCTGATGCAGGTTCCCGACACTCCGTCCGTCGAACAGCTATCGCAGGTGATCGTTCAGGTCACCGCGCCGTCGTTCCTCCTCGGGGCGGTCGCCGGGTTCGTGTCTCTGCTGATCTCTCGCATGAATCGCGTGACCGACCGGCTACAGGCCGCTGAGGCTGTCCCGGACGGCGATCACGCCAGAGCAAGGCTCAAGAGAGACATGCCGCAACTGAGACGCCGTGCCGAATTGCTGAATCGTGCGATCATGTTGTCCACGACAAGCGCAATCCTGACGTGCCTGCTCGTGATCGTCGCGTTCGTCAGCGCGTATTATCAGTTGCGGCACGAATACGGCGTCGCCGTGCTGTTTGTCGTTGCCCTCGGGTTTTTCACCGCGGGGCTCGTGAATCTCGTCCGGGAAACCTGGATTTCCGTGCACGAGTACGAATCCGGATCGTCTGGGCCGTAGACGTTAACCAGAGGGTTTTGAGATTTCGAACCGACGGCTCGTTACGAGACGATCTCCCGCAACAACGCCATCAACGCCTCCGGCGCAGTAACGTTCGGGGAGTGGCTGGCGTCGATCTCCAGATAGCGCCAGCCGGCTTCGTTCCTGGTGCGCTTGGCGAACTGCCCGAACGTATCCGCCGGCGTGATGCGGGTGGCGTAGATGTAGCTGCGCGGCAGGGTGGTCTCGCCGTGCTTCAATCGCAACTTCTGCTCGAAGCATTTGATCGGCATGTCGACGCGGCGCGCGGTCAGCCATTCGACGTCGGCGGGAGACGTATCCGGCGGCGTCGGCATCGGCGGGATGCGCCAGCCGTCGTTGTTGCGCGCAGCCTCGCGCATGTTCGGGATAGCCACCTCGTTGAGATCGAACAGCGCCTGGCCGTCGCGCGGCACGAAGGCGTCGATATAGATCAGCTGCGCGATGCGATCGCGCACCCGATCGGCGACGCCGGTCGCGACCATGCCGCCATAGGAATGGCCGACCAGCACGATGTCGCGCAGATCTTCATACGAAATGACGTTGAGCATGTCCTGGATATGCGCCTCGAGGTCGAGCCCTTGATGGGCGAGATGCGCGCGCTCGCCGAGCCCGGTGTAGCTCGGCGTGATCAGCCGGTGCCCGGCGGCCTGCATCAAGGGGTGCATCTTCTTCCACGCCCACCCCGCCGACCAGGCGCCGTGACAGACCAGAAAGGTTTTGGGCGAATGCGCAGTCATGCTGATGCTTCCATTTCGATTATCGTTGAAGAGCCACGATTTTGAAGTGTACCCACGATGCACGTTGTGTAAACGTGCAGGCACTCCCTCCCTTTGTCATTCCGGGATGGTCCGAAGGACCAGACCGCAGGTGCGCAAAGGCGCATCGGGGAATCTCGAGATTCCGGGTTCGATGCTTCGCATCGCCCCGGAATGACGACTGAAAGGCCACGATGCCCCCGGCAAGCTACGCGGTCCTGTTGTTCGGCGCGCTTGCCGGCGGATTCGTCTCCGGCCTTGCCGGCTTCGGCACCGCGCTGATGGCGCTCGGCATCTGGCTCTATGTGCTGCCGCCGACGCTGGCGGTGCCGCTGGTGCTGGTATGCTCGGTCATCGCGCAGGTCTCGACGCTGCCGTCGATCTGGAAGAGCATCGATTTCCGCCTGGTCCGACCGTTCGTGATCTGCGGCCTCGCCGGCGTGCCGATCGGCATTTTCCTGATCGCCCGCGCCGACCCGGCGGTCTTCAAGCTGACGATCGGCGTCTTCCTCTTGGTGTTTCCGACCCTGCTGTTCCTGCAACGCAAGCCGATGTCGATTTCGCTCGGCGGCAAATGGGCCGACGGCGCGATCGGCTTTGCCGGTGGCATCCTCGGCGGCCTCGCCGGACTGTCCGGCCCGCTGCCGATCCTGTGGGCGAGCGTGCGCGGCTGGGGCAAGCCGCAGCGCCGCGGCGTGTTCCAGATCTTCAACTTCACCATCCTGGCGGCTGCGCTGCTGGTCCAGATCGCAACCGGCCTGGTGACAACGGAGCTGATCTGGCTGACGGCTTGCGCGTTTCCGGGAACGCTGCTCGGCGCCTGGCTCGGCTCACGGCTCTATCACGCGCTGAGCGACCGCAATTTCTCCGATGTCGTGCTGGTGCTGCTGTTCCTGTCCGGCGTCGCGCTGGTGTGGAACGGGCTGGCGCCGAAATGACGCGTCGGCGCGTGGCTGAAGGAATCTCGGTCCATCGGCCACGCGCCATTAAAGCGCGATGAGGTCAGGTTGAATCGTTATCGCGCTTTAATTCTTCTTTAAGCATGATCTTTTCGGAAAACCGCTTCGCACTTTTCCGGATCATGCTCTGCTTACTCCGCCGCCGCCTGACCGAACTCGGTCGCCTGACGCTCGAACAGGCCGCGGTAGATGCCGCCCGGCCGCGCAGCCAGCGCCTCATGCGTGCCCTGCTCGACGATCTCGCCGCGATCGAACACCAGGATGCGATCCATGCTGCGCACGGTCGACAGCCGGTGCGCGATCACGATCGAGGTGCGGCCCTTCATCAGCCGCTCCATCGCCTGCTGGATCAGCGCCTCGGATTCCGAATCCAGGCTCGAGGTCGCCTCGTCGAGGATCAGGATCGGTGCATCGGCCAGGAAGGCGCGCGCCAGCGCCACGCGCTGCCGCTCGCCGCCCGACAGCTTGACGCCGCGCTCGCCCACCAGCGTGCCGTATCCCTTCGGCAGCCGCATGATGAAGTCATGCGCATTGGCAAGCCGCGCCGCCTGCTCGATAGCATCCGCGCTGGCGCCGGGCCGGCCGTAGGCGATGTTCTCCGCCAGCGTGCGGTGAAACAGGATCGGCTCCTGCTGCACGATCGCGATCTGGCTGCGCAGCGATTGCTGCGTCGCCTGGGCGATGTCCTGACCGTCGATCAGGATCCGGCCGCCCGAGACGTCGTAGAGCCGCTGCACCAGCTTGACGAACGTCGTCTTGCCGGAGCCCGAGCGCCCGACCAGACCGACGCGCTCGCCGGCATCGATGTCGACCGACAGCCCGTCATAGAGCGGCCGGCGATGGCCGCCATAGTGGAACGTGACGTCGTCGAACACGATGCGGCCACCCTGGATGTCGATCGTCCCAGCATCGGCAGCATCAACGATGCCGAGCGGTTCGCCGTGGATCTGCACCAGCTCCTCCATGTCGTTCACCGAACGCTGCAGATTGTTGATGTGCATGCCGACATCCCGCAAGTACGCGTGGATGATGTAGTAGCTGGTCAGCACATAGGTGACGTCGCCCGGCGTGGCGCGGCCGGCCGCCCACAGCAGGATGGCGCCGCCGATCACCGAGGCGCGGAAGCACAGCAGCACCACGAGCTGCGCCGTCGAGGTGTGGTTGTAGCGCAGCCAGGTCCGCCGCACCCGCCGGCGCCAGCGGCTGATGACGCCGTCGAGCCTGACATCCTCGCGCGTCTCGGCGCCGAACGACTTCACCACCGCGTTGCAGGTCAAGGCGTCGGCCAGCGTGCCGCCGACCTTGGTGTCCCACGCATTGGAGACCCGCGCGGCCGGCGCGACGTAGCGCACCTGGAACACCATGGTCATCGCGACATAGACCACCGAGCCGACCGCGATCACCGCGCCGAGCTGCGGCCAGTGCACGCCGAGCAGGATCATCGAGCCGAGCAGCACCACGACCGACGGCAACAGCGCCATCAGGATGGTGTCGTTCAGCAAATCCAGCGCCCACATGCCGCGCGTGATCTTGCGCACGGTGGAGCCGGCGAACGAATTGGCGTGCCAGTCGGTCGAGAAGCGCTGCACGCGCATGAAGGCCTGCTGCCCGACATCGGACATCGTCTTCAGCGTGAACGGCACGATGGTCTGGATGCCGACCAGCCGCAGCAGCAGCGACAACGCACCGAGACCGACGATGGCGCCGAACGCCAACATCGCGGCATGGCGCGCGGCGGCGTCGCTCGACCCCGCGGTCAGGGCGTCGACCAGATGGCCGGAGAACACCGGCATGAACAAATCGGCCGCGGTCGCACCGAGGAAGCCGGCGGTGACGGCGGCGGCGCGCAGCGGCTGCTCCAGCCAATGGCGGAATACGAATGGCAGCACGATCCGGATCGCGGCCGGCCGCTTGGTGGTTTGCATGGTCATGGCACATTCCGGCCACGCGAGTGTCGCGCCGGCCGGCTCCGTCTGGGGCGACATGCGGGCGGAATCCGTCCGCTGATGTCGCTGGAAATTGTCGATAAGGTGTTGGGAAGTTTGGGCGATCGGGGATCAGGCCCGATCAGCGCGAGGACCTAGTGCGCGAGCGCGTCCAGCAGCATCGAACGCGGGCGCACGGTCTGCGAAACAAACGCCGTCATGTGCATCTCCCCGGTTCGTGAAACGATGCGCTGCTTATAAATGCATCACGCGCGTATGGCAAGCTGACATCCGCGAGAGTGCGTCAATGTGTCGACCATGCAATGCTGTTCACGCCACCGGGCGCACAGCGCGCAAGGCGAAGCCCTCAATGCGCGTCGCCGCCGCCGGCCGCGGTCATCGACGGCGGCTTGTTGACCAGCAGCACCAGCAGACTGAGCGCCACATAGAACAGCGACAGCATGAAGAAGGCGTCGCCATAGCTCATCACCGCGGCCTGGCGGTGCACGAGCTGCGAGAGCTGCTTCATCGCCATCAGGGTGGAGTCGCCCATGCCCTGCAGGCGCTGGGTGAAGTTGTTGAGGGTCTCGACCGCCGTCGTGTTGCCCCAGGTCACGCGGTCCTGCAGCCGCGAGATGTGCAGATCGGTGCGATCGTTGAGCACCTCGTTGATGACGGCGAGCCCGACCGCGCCGCCGAGATTGCGCATCAGGTTGAACAGGCCGGAAGCGTTCTTGACGCGATCCTGCGCCAGCGTGGCGAGCGCGATATTGTTGGTCGGCACCATCGCGCACATCATGCCGATGCCGCGCAGCACCTGCGGCAGCAGCAGTTCGTAGAAATCGTACTCGCGGGTGATCCAGGTCATCTGCCAGGAGCCGAGCGCGAAGGTGACGAGGCCGAAGGCGATGATGTAGCGCAGATCGACCTTCTGCATCAGCCGGCCCACCACCGGCGCCATCAAGAACATCGTGATGCCGGAGATGAACATGGTCTCGCCGATCATCAGCGCGCTGTAGCCGCGGATCTCGGCGAGGTAGCGCGGATAGACGTAGGTCAGGCCGTAGAGACCGATGCCGATGCAGAACTGCAGCACGCAACCGACCGCGAAGTTGCGGTTGGAAAAGGCGTAGAGATCGACGATCGGCTCCTCGGCGGTCAAGACCCGCCAGAAGAAGGCGATCGCCGAGACCAAGCAGATCGCGGCGCAGACGGCGACCGAGGTGTCCTGCAGCCACTCATATTGCGGGCCTTCCTCCAGCACATATTCGAGCGAGCCGAGGAAGCCGCCCATGAAGATCAGGCCCCACCAGTCGAAGCGCTCGAGCAGCGCGAAGTTCGGCTGGTCGAAATCGACCAGTATCAGCACGCCGGTCGTGATGATGACGCCAGGCACGATGTTGATGAAGAACAGCCAGTGCCACGACATCAGATCGGTGATGTAGCCGCCGACGGTGGGCCCGACGGTCGGCGCCAGCGTCGCGACCAGGCCGATAATCGGCGCCACGATGTGGAACTTGGAGCGCGGGAAGATGGTGTAGGCCGAGGCGAACACGGTCGGGATCATGCCGGCGCCGAGGAAGCCCTGCAGCGCGCGCCACAGGATCATCTGCTCGATCGAGGAGGCGAAGCCGCACAGCAGGCTGGACGCCGTGAAGCCGAACGCCGAGATCGCAAACAGCAGCCTGGTGCCGAGCGCGCGCGACAGGAATCCGGAAAGCGGAATCGCGATCACCTCGGCAATCAGATAGGCGGTCTGCACCCACGACACTTCGGTCGACGATGCCGACAGGCCGGCCTGAATCTCGGTCAGCGAGGCCGAGACGATCTGGATGTCCAGGATCGACATGAACATGCCGAACACCATGATGATGAAGGCAACCACCCGCCTGGGCTGGAGCCGCTCGGACTCGGAGGCGCCGGTCATCATCGAGGGCGAAGCAGTGGTCGTATCAGCCATGGGCTGGCTCGCTGCTTCCTAACACCTCTCCCCGTTGGGGAGAGGTCGCACCGAAGGCGCGGGTGAGGGGCCGCAGATCCCACGAGAGGCCAGAACCCCTCACCCGGATTGCATCTGGCGATGCAACATAGCCGAAGCTTCGCTTCGGCGTTCTTGGGGACGGCCGCCAAAGGCGGCCTATGCCTCTCCCACAAGGGGAGAGGTAGACCGTTGATGCGGCAATTCTCCAATCAGACGTCATACGCCGCCTGCTCTCAAGGCATCACTGCGGATGGATCATCATCGGCGAGTCGAGATCGGTGTCGGCGTCGGCATCGGCCGCCCCCTCGCGGGTATCGACCGTGGTGTAGACCGACATGCCGGCGCGCAGCAGGCCTTGCCTGGCGACGCTGGCGGGCACGCGGATGCGGACCGGCAGGCGCTGCACGATCTTGGTGAAGTTGCCGGTGGCATTGTCGGGCGGCAGCAGCGTGAACACCGAGCCCGCCGCCGGCGAGATGCTGTCGACGATGCCAGTGAACTTGCGGAAGCCGTAGGCGTCGACCTTGATCGTCACCGGCTGGCCGGTTCGGATGCGCTTGAGCTGCGTCTCCTTGTAGTTGGCGTCGATGAAGACCCCGTCGAGCGGCACCACATTGCCGAGCCGCTGGCCGACATTGATGTAGTCGCCGGTATTGACCAGGCGGTTGGAGAAGGTGCCGTCGACCGGTGCGCGCACCTTGGTGAAATCGAGATCGCGCTCGGCCTTGGCGAGCTGGGTCTGCAATTCGGCGAGCTGGGCGCGGGCCTCGGCCTGCTGCGCCTTGGTCACCTCGACATTGTCCTTGGCGGCGTCATAGGCCGCCTGCGCGGACCGCACGCTGGCGGCGCCCTGGTCGCGGCCGGCTTCCGACACTTCGAAGGTGGCACGCGACGCAAAACCCTTGGTGCTCAGCGCCTGCTGGCGCTCGTAATCGAGATCGGCGCGCTTCAGGCCGGCCTGGGCGGAGACCAGCTGGGCGTGCGCCTGCTCGACGGCGCTGACGGCGGCGCCGACCTGGCGGCCGATGCGCTCGATGGTCGCCTGCTGGGTCGCGATCCGGGTCCGCGCGGCGTCGACCGCAATCCGATAGTCGCCGTCATCGATCCGGAAGATCACGTCGCCGGCCCGCACCAGCGCGTTGTCGCCGGGCAGGATCGCAGCGATGTGGCCCGCGACGCGCGCGCCGAGCATGGTGTTGTTGGCGCGGACATAGGCGTCGTCGGTGGAAACGTAGAAGCGGCCGACCATCAGGTAGTAGGCGGCATAGCTTGCGGCGGCGAGCGCAACCAGGCCGACCACGCCCATCATGACGAATCTGCGCTTGCCGGATTTCGGTGCCGCGGCGGCGGACGGAGCTGTCGGCTGTGCCGGCGCAGCTGGTGGCGGCGCCTCGGCGGGACGCTTGACCTCGTCACCGCGGCCCTGCTCGCCGAGATCGGCGGATGCGTCGCGCGCCTTCGCGTCCTCGGCCGTCTCAGGCTCGGAACGAACAATGCGTGCAGCCTGATCCCGTGCTGCGGCCATAACCGAGGCTCCCCACCAAAAACGCCACGCCCGCAATGGCGGAATAAGGGCCGTGCGGCGCATCGTCACCCCTACAGATACCATTGACCGAACGGTTCGGTCAATCTACATTCCGGCCGGATAGATTATAAGGCTTCGATTCTTCCCTTTCCCGGTCTGGGTTGAGTTCTTTGCCGAGAAGCTAAATCAATGGTTGCAGCGCCCCGCCCCTCCCTCCAGCCCATCGGCGAGGAGGAATCCTCGAAACGCCGCCAGATCCTGGACGGCGCCCGCAAGGTATTCCTGGAACTGGGGTTTGACGGCGCCAGCATGGGCGAGATCGCCCGCGCCGCCGCCGTCTCCAAGGGCACGCTCTACGTGTATTTCCCCGACAAGGCCGGGCTGTTCGCGGCGATCGTCGAGGAAGAGAAGCTCGAACAGGGCAAGGTCGCCTTCAACTTCGATCCTGCGCGCGACGTCGACACCACCCTCCCCGAATTCGGCCGCGCCTATGTCGCGCTGCTGTGCCGGCCCGGCGGCGGCTCGGCGATCCGCACCGTGATGGCGATCGCCGAGCGGATGCCCGAGCTCGGCAGCCGGTTCTACACCCATGTGATCGCCCACACCGTCGACCGTTTCGCGGCCTATCTCGAAGCGCGCGCCGCGCTCGGTGAACTCGTGATGGACGACACGCAGCTCGCAGCCTGGCAATTCATGCAGATGTGCCAGGCCACGCTATTCCAGGCTTTCATCTTCCAGGCCAATCCGTCGCCCTCGCCGGAGCGGATCGCAGCCGTGGTCGACAGCGCGACGCGGGTGTTCTTCGCGGCGTATCGGCCCAAGGCTAGCTGATAAGGCTAGCTGATAGGGCTGATTGACAATGCTGGGTGAGAACTCAGCGCAACGGCAAGCCCCTAGCGCACGACGATCGTGACGCGCCCGATTTCACTCAAGACGGCCGGCCGTTGACCGCCATAGGCGCCACCCCTGAGCACCGCCGTATACGATCCGGCCGCACGATAGACGTGTGTGCGGGTAAAGCCGCGGATCGGCGAGATCGTGTCGTCGGTCCGGCCGTCGCCGAAGTCGAGCACAACCACGCCTTCCGACATCCCGGGTCCGGTACCGGTGAAGGTCACCTCGAGCGGCGCCGCGCCTGATATCGGGGAGGCGGCGAGAGCACTGGTCGCATTGACCTGTGTGGTCGCGGTCATGTCCATCACACCAAGCAAGATTGCCGCAACGGCAAACTCCGGAAAACGCCACATCCTTCGAGTGTCCCGATCATCCGCTCGCCGCGACCAAATTGCGGCGAGCGGTCTTGTGAATCAAGCGACAACTTCGTCCCGCTCAGACGAGATGGAAATCATCGATGTGCGCCTGCAGCTGCGCCGCGTGGATTCCGGTGAAGGTGATCGTATCGCCGAACGCGTCGGTGATGACGGCGCCGGCGGCGGTATCCACCGTGTGATTGGCGAGCATGTCGTTCGCGGTGCCGAAGATCGACTTGTCGAGCTGCACCACGTCATTATGCACATCGAAATCGGTAATGACGTTGGTGCCGAAATGCGGGCGGAACAGGAAGGTGTCCGGTCCGTTGCCGCCCGTCATCGTATCGCCGTCACCGCCGATCAGGACATCGGGGCCATTGCCGCCAAACATGATGTCGTGGCCCGCCGAACCGTCGACCACGTCCGGGCCATTGCCGCCATTCAGCGTCGTGTGGCTTCCCGCCTGGTAGTCGACCCCCGGATTGAACACGACGATGCTCAGCGTCGACGACGCCGTTGCACCATGCGGGTCGACGATCGTGTAGTCGAACGTGTCCTGCGCGACGATCTGCGACGGCAGGCCGCCCTTGTTGGCGACATAGACATAGCTGCCGTCGGCATTCAGCGTCAGCGAGCCGTAGGTGCCCGCGATGCTGTGCCCGACATTGCCGGCCGCTCCGTCGACGGCGCTGACTGTCAGGTGGCCCTGATCGTGGATGTCGGGATCGGTATCGTTGGACAGCAATCCGTGCGACGCATCGACCGACAGTGTGGACTTCTTGGCCGTGCCGTTGCTGTCGGCGACCGCGATCGGCGCGTCATTGGCGCCGTTGATGGTCAGGACTACATCCTGGGTGACTGCCCCGCCATGCGCATCGTCGATGATGACGGGCACCGTGACGGTGAGGCTCTCGCCGACCGACAGGAAATCCAGATCCTTGTCGACGATGCTGTAGCTCCAGTCGATCTTGCCCGCATTGGTGTTGCCAGCCTCGGGCGCGATCGTAAACGCCGCCTCGAGTGCGGCGATCTGCGCCGGCGTCAGCTCGGACGTAAAGTCGTGCGTCGCGTCCTGCCACGTCACCGTCTCGCCGGCGGTGTCGATCGTCGCGGTCGGGCGGTCGTTGAGATCGGGATCGCTGAACGCAATCGCGCCGGAGGTCTGGTCCGGCGTCGAACTGCCGGTGACGCCGGGCAATTCGCTGATCGTGCCGTCCAGGGTGGACAGCGCCGGGACCACCGACACGGGATCATTGGTGCCGGTGAAGACGACCGTGACCTGCTGGGTCGAGCTGTCGCTGACGCTGGAGCCGGTGTGATGGTCAGAGACCGTGACGTCGTAGACCACGGTCAGTGTCTCGCCCACCGCCAGGAAGTCCAGGTTCCTGTCCGCCAGGTCGAACTGCCAGTTGAGGGTCCCGCTGGTGCCGTCGGTGCCGATCGAGTCGGTCAACGCGGTAGCGAGGGCCGCCTCAGTCGCGAGCGGAATCGTGGCGCCGCCGGACCAGGTTGCGGAATCGAGCGCGGCACTTGCGGTGTGGGTGTCGCCGGCATTGGCGTCGGTGAACGTCAACGTGCCGAGCAGCTCCTGCAGCACAGCGGAGTTGGTGGTGTCGGCCAACTCAGTCAGCGGATGCGGCGATCCCGGATCGGGCGACAGCACCGGCGGGCGGTTCAAAAGCTCGGTCTCGTTGAACGTGCCGTCGGCGAACTGGAATTTCTGGATGTTGGTGACGGTGTCGGTGCCGTCGGGTGAGCCGCCGCGCTGGTCGGCGATCTGGATCGCGCCGCTGCCGAGCAGAGTCGCGATATATTGCAGGCGGCTTCCGCTATAGACCACCGTGTTGGTCCCGCCTCCGCCATCGATCGTGTCGTTGCCGCCATTGCCGCGCAGCACATTGTCGATGGCGTTGCCGGTAATCGAGTCGTTGCCCGACCCGCCATCGGCGTTCTCGATCAGCGATGCGGTCTCGGTCGGATTGTTCGGATCGATCAGCGCATTGGCGATGTTGCCGCGGGCGAAGTATTCGGCTCCGCCAGCCCCGTCATTGCCGAGATCGGCGCGCTGCGCATGCGCCGCGCTGGTGTCGAGGATGGTCCAGGCGCCGGGATTGAGATCGACCGAGAGGTTGGTGGTGTAGTTGGAGAAGTCGTAGGTATCGGTGCCGCCGCCATCCCACAGCGTCATCAGCACGTAATTGCTTTGCGGCGCGCCCTGCCCGACGCCATCGATGGATTCTTCGCCGGTGCTCGGATTCCAGGTGTAGGTGGTGTTGCCGTTATGTGCCGTGGCCCCATAATTCGCGCCGTACATGTACTGCAACGCGGCGATGTCATCCTGCATGTAGGTAGTCGGATGATCAGGCGCGTTGTCGCCATTGGTCGCGTTGTCGCCAGGAAACTGGCTGTAGGTCATCACCGAATATTCGTAGGAATTGTGATCGGCCGGCAGCGCGGGGAAGGTCACGCCGTGCCCGTCCTGCGTGACGTGGCCGTGCTTCAGTCCGAGGTTATGGCCGGTTTCGTGCATGATGCCGGCGGCGTCCTGGAAGCTGCCGAGCACCGGATTGGTGTAGCCACCGGTGACGAACCATCCGTCGCCTTGTGCGAACGGCGCGGAGAATGGCGGGGTTCCGAGTTCGGGCGGATTGGCCTCTGCGGTGCCGGGCGCATTGCCGGGAACGTGCAACCCGGTGTGTGAGGCAACCGAGCTGTCGTCGGTGTAATCGATCTTGTCGGCGTTGGCGTAGCGCAGTATCGCGCCGGCGGCGGTCGTCTCCGTGAAGGTGAGGTTTGTGAAGCTTGCGATGTTGGCAAGCGCGGTGCGCACCGCCGTCTGCTGTGTGGCGTTGAACGCGCTGAAATTGTCGATTTCCTGATAGCCGTATTCGGCGCTGCTGGTGGGGAACGAAAACGTCAGGTCCTGCGCGCCGCCCGAACCCCACTCCCATCCCCAGAGAATGCCATCGATATCGGGATTGCCGGACAAACTAACTTCTTGAGTCATGGGAAAACTCCGTCTTGGGTGAAATAAAAAACGTCCCCAATTCCGTTCAGTCGTCTTGCCGACGTACGCTGCAATCCTTTCTGCTGAGGGTGATTTCCAACTTCGACATTTGCGACGCGAGGATCACCGGATCCGTCATTCACGTGCGCCGCGAATGACGTCCACGGCCGCGCCGCCGGATTGTTAGGCTTGCGGCAACCACAAGTCAAACGTGTTTCTAATTATGTAAAAACCTTAAATTGTTAGACGAATTCGCCGAAAATTTTCCGTGCGTGAGGTCACACACTCTGTGGGCAGTGGACGTCTCCGAGAGTACGGTCGTCGTCTCAGGCGGGGAGGAACGATCCGTGACTCCATCACACGAGAGCGGCGTCGATGAGCGACCTAAGCATCCGGCATATGCAACCCGACGAGATCGCGCTCGCGATCGACTGGGCCGCGGCGGAGGGATGGAATCCCGGTCTTGCCGATGCGGCCTGCTTTGCCGCCGAAGACCCGCAGGGCTTCTTCATCGGCGAGCTCGACGGTAAGCCGGCCGCGGTGATCTCCTGCGTCAATTACGGCGCGCAGTTTTCCTTCCTCGGCTGCTACATCGTGCGACCGGATCTGCGTGGCCGCGGCCATGGCCTGAAGATCTGGAACGCGGCCATCGCGCATGCGCGTCCGCGCGTGATCGGGCTCGACGGCGTGGTGGCGCAGCAGGCGAACTACCGGAAGTCAGGCTTCACGCTCGCCTACGCCAATGTGCGCTACGGCGGCAGCATCGCCGCACCGTCCGCGCCGAGCGGCAACATCGTCGCGCTGACCGACCTGCCTATGGCGCTAGTCGAGGCCGACGAAGCCACGGTGTTTCCGGCACCGCGCCCGGCCTTCCTGCGCGCCTGGATCAACACCCCGGGACATGTCGGACGCGCGCTGATGCGCGACGGCGCTCTGGCCGGTTGGGGCGTGATCCGCCCGTGCCGGAGCGGCCGCAAGATCGGTCCGCTGGTTGCCGATGATCGCGCCGCCGCCGAGGCCATTCTCTCCGCGTTGCTTGCGAGCGCAGGCGGCGGCGAGGTCTTCCTCGATGTCCCCGCGGTCAACCGCGACGCCGTCGCGCTGGCGCAACACCTCGGGCTGTCACCGGTGTTCGAGACGGCGCGGATGTACACCGGCGCGATCCCGCCCTTGCGGATCGATCGCGTGTTCGGCGTCACGACGTTCGAGCTCGGCTAGCGCCGCGGTTCCGATCGAACCGTAGCGCCGCCAACCCGCCATCTCTAGTTCGCCGCGGCGTTGACCTGCGGCGCCGCGAAATTGTCCTGCTCCAGCTCCTCGGGCAATCCGGCGAAGCGGCGCAGCGCCTTCGCCATCTTCACCCGGCCGGCAACGCCGGTGATGATGACGTCGACCATCACGAACGACGAGTGGAAGTGGCCATTGCCCTTGAGCTGCTCGACCTCGACGCCGGCTTTGGCGAGCGCGTCGCCATAGGCAATGCCCTCGTCGCGTAGCGGATCGAACTCCGCGGTCGCGATGAATGCCGGCGGCAAGCCTTCGAGCTTGCCGCGCAGCGGCGCGACGCGCGGATCGGCGCGGTCGGCCGGCGAGCAGTACAGGTCCCAGAACCAGTACATCAGGCCACGGGTCAGGAAGTAGCCGGCCGCGTTGTCGACATAGGATTGCCGGTCGAAGGAGGAATCGGTGACCGGGCAGACCAGCAGCTGGCCTGCGATCTCCGGCCCGCCGCGATCGCGCGCCAGCTGGCAGGTGACGGCCGCGATGTTGCCGCCGGCGCTCCAGCCCGCCACCAGCACCGGCCCTGCCCTGCCGCCGAGCTCGGCGGTATGGGCTGCGATCCAGCGGGTTGCCGCGTAACCGTCCTCGGCCGCGGCCGGGAAGCGATGTTCGGGCGCGTGGCGATAGCCGACGCTGACGACGATCATGCCGGCGCGCCGGCACAGATCGCGGCAGAACGGATCATCCGACAGCTCGTCGCCGAGCACCCAGCCGCCGCCGTGGAAATACACCACGATCGGATGCGGCCCCGGCGTCGCCGGCCGGTACAGCTTGTAGGGCAGCGGACCGTCCGCGCCCTGCAGCATGCCGCTGCCGACCTCGCCGACCGGCCGACCGAATGGACGGCCCTTGTTGAACTCGGCGAGGAAGTCACGCGCGCCCTGCGCGCCCATCGTCTCGATCGGCGGCAAGTTCATCTCCGCCAGCATGCCGAGTACCAGCCGCACATCCGGCTGCAACCGCACCACCTCGCCGTCATTGCATTGCTCGGCAACGCCGGGACCCGTGAGCCTGAAGCCGAGCATGCCGCGGCCGACCACCTCGTTGCAGATGCTGCGATACGGACCGACGCCTCCGGTATAGGGCATCACGCCCTGCGGCTTGCCGGGCACGTTGGCGCCCGTGTACCAGGTGTTGGCAAGCCGGTGCAGCGTCAGCATCGCGCAATCGGCCATGTGGCGTTGCCAGCCGGCCTGCGCGGTCTCGGTCGCCTCCATCGTGGTGAAGCCGGCGTCGCGCAGCGCCGCGATCCGGTCGACCACCCAGTCGACATGCTGCTCGATCGAGACCGCCATGTTCGACAGCACCGACGGGCTGCCGGGACCGGTGATCATGAACAGGTTGGGGAAACCCGCGACGGTGATGCCGAGATAGGTCTGCGGTCCATGCGCCCAGACATCCGACAGCGACTTGCCGCCGCGGCCGGAGATCGGATGCACTGCCATGATCGCGCCGGTCATCGCGTCGAAGCCGGTGGCGAACACGATGACATCGACATCGAATTTGCGTCCGTTGGTAAAGATGCCCGCGGTGGTGATCCCCTTGATCGGCTCCTGCCGCAGGTTGACCAGCGTGACGTTGGGGCGGTTGTAGGTCGCGTAATAGTTGGTATCCAGGCAGGGACGCTTGGCACCGAACGGATGATCGTGCGGCGCCAGCGCGGCGGCGATCTCCGGATCCTTGACCACGGCGCCGATCTTCTCGCGGATCAGATCGGCCACCAGTCTGTTGCCGTCGACATCGACGGCCTGGTCGGCCCAGAGCTGGGTCAGGATGTGCACAAGATCGCCCGCCGCCCACGCCTTCTCGAACCGCTCGCGGCGCTCGGCATCGCTCAATTGCCAGCTCACCACGGTCTGCTGCGGATACGGCACGCCGGCCATCGACCAGCGCGCCTGCTCGCGATAGGCCGCGCGGTCTGTTTCGAAATAGGTCTTGCGATCCTGCGGCACCGGGCCGTTGCCGGCAGGCAAGGCGAAGTTCGGCGTGCGCTGGAACACGGTGAGTTGCGCGGCCTGCTCGGCGATCAACGGGATCGACTGGATGCCCGACGATCCGGTGCCGATCACGGCGACGCGCTTGCCCTTGAGATCGACGCCCTGATGCGGCCAGCGGCCGGTGAAATAGATCTCGCCCATGAAGTCCTTGACGCCGTCGATCTCCGGCGGCTTCGGCGATGACAGGCAGCCGGTCGCCATGATGTAGTGGCGGCACGAGACGTTGGCGCCGTTATTGGTCAAGATCAGCCAGCGCGACGTCGCATCGTCCCAGGTCGCCTGCGTGACCCTGGTGCCGAAGCGGATATCGCGGCGCAGATCGTAGCGATCGGCGACGAAGCCGAGATAGCGCAGGATTTCCGGCTGGGTCGCGTATTTTTCCGACCAGGTCCAGGCCCGATCGAGCTCGGGATCGAAGGTGTAGCTGTAGTCGATGGTCTGGATGTCGCAGCGCGCGCCCGGATACCGGTTCCAGTACCAGGTGCCGCCGACATCACCGCCCTCTTCAAGGGCCACCGCCGAGAAACCCGCCTTGCGCAACCGATGCAGCAGATAGAGACCGGCGAAACCGGCACCGACCACCGCGACGTCGACCTGCTGCGTGGTTCCGCTCTGCGTCGAATCCGACGCGCGTGCTGCAACTGCTGCGTCTGGCATGCAATCCTCCCGGCTGTTTTGATTTGACGGAAGGCTAGCCCTGCCCTTTCAGTTTGTCATCCCGACAAACGCAATCTGAGGTCGCCGCAATTGTGACGTGCGCGCCCTGGAGCAGGATGCGCAGCGTGTGGACGCAACTGGCGATGCAAGTTGCGGCTGCCGAGATGACAGAAGCCAAGCGCAAAAAGAAAACGCAGACCCGTCATCCTGAGGAGCCTGCGCAGCAGGCGTCTCGAAGGATCGACGGCCACCAGCCGGGCCGTGCATCCTTCGAGACGCGCGCGAGAGCGCGCTCCTCAGGATGACGGGTGACGGGTCTTGCACCCGCCTCAAACCGACCGCATCAGACCGCCATCGACGCGGATGTTCTGGCCGGTGATGTAGCTGCGCCGTTGGACACGACGCGCGATGTCGCACCACCGCGTGCGACAGGCCGAGCGGCGCGGACGTCAGGCCGGCGCGCCGTTCTTGAGCAGCTTCGCCACCGCCGCGACCAGCTCGTCGGGCGAGAACGGCTTGTTCAGGAGCACGCTGTCGGGCACGCCCCTCGTCGGCCACTCGTCGCCGCCACCGCCGGTGATGTAGAGCACCGGGAACGACGGATCGATCTCGCGGGCACCGCGCGCGACGCGCCAGCCGTCGAGCCGGCCGAGCAGGCGGATGTCGGTGACCAGTGCGGAGTATTTGGTGCGGAACGCCTTGAGCAGCGTCAACGCTTCTTCGCCCGAGCCTGCGATCGCCGGCTCATAGCCGCCGTCCTTCAGGGCGTCCTCTACCATCATCTGAAGATCACGATCGTCTTCGATGACGAGAATGATCGGCGCGTCTTGCAAAGCTATCCCCCGGAAATCAGCCGGGAGCGCCCCCGGCTTCGAAGCATATGCAACATAAAAGTGGCCACCGTTTGCACGGTGTCACCCAGTAATAATACGGGTATCAGACGCGTCCCTATTCGTCGGCGAATTCGTCTTCTTCGTTGACCCCCGCTTTACCCCGCGGGGCCGGCTTTCTGCCGCCAAGCGATCCTGTGACATAAGGTTCGCGCGTTGCATAGGGGTTACGGCCGCCGGCGCGGGCCGCGACTTCTTCGCCTGAGACGGCGGCAGGCTGGCAGATCAGGCGCCGGCTGGCCCGGCGCATCAGATCCACATGGATGTGGTCGTAGTGATAGACGTTGGAGCCCGGCGCCAGCACCGTGGTGAATTGCTGGCAGGCGGCGGCCTGGACATCGCGCAGGAAGCCCTGCTCTTCCGGCAACCCCTTCCAGCCATCCTTCACCGTGATGCGGCGGCCATCGGCGAGCGTGAAGGCTGCGATATCGAGTGCATTGCCGAAGGCGTGCTCGGAAATATGCGCGTGCGAATTGCCGTTCATGCCGCGGCAGGAATACGCCGAGATCTGCTTGATCTCGACCACGCGCGCGCCGAACCAGCGCTGCGCCGCCGGCTGCACGGAATCGGCGAGCCAGCGCTCGAGCACCGAGACGATCGGGCACGCCAGCGTGGCCGCCGGCTTCACGGCGACCGGGCCGACCGTCCCGACCGGATTGCCGCCCGGCGGACCGAGTCGCAGCGGCGATGCGTCCTGAGGCTGCTGGGAATAAGGCGCAGGTGAATAAGGCGCGGCCGCGCCGTCGCGCTGGGGATTGCGCGGCAGGCCCGGATAATAAGGTCGCTCGCCGCTCGCTTCGGGTGAGCCATCCGGCGGCAGGTCGATCTCGTCCTGCTGCGGCGGAACGCCGGGCGCGGACAGCGAGACCGGACCGCTGGGCTGGCTGCGATAGTTCGGCTGGCCGACCGCCTGATCGGAATACGGCGCTTGCGCGGGCGGGGGCTGACGATTGATCGGCCAGCGCGGCTGGTTGCCGACCGACGCCGGCGGACGCAGGCTGTCGTCGGCAAATCCGTAAGCCGAACTGGCCTCGCCAAGGGCTGCGACCTTGAGCGGAAACTCGGCACCGCAGACGCCGGGGCCGGTGATCGGATCGATGCGGACGAGATCCGGTCCTTCCTTGACCGCGCCGGATTTCAGGCATGCGGCCTCGGCCTCGGCCCGCCACGGTTCGCGCTCGGCAGTCTGGAACAGACCGCGGCCGCAACCAGCAAGCGACACAAGGACAAGGGAGCCGACGAGATACAAACGAACTCCACGCGTCATGGCGCGGAGGTTCTGCGAATTTGATTAAAGACTCTTCAACGCATTTCGACTGATCGATTTGAGGCGTTCTTAACCATGCGCAGGAACTCGGGCAGGGCAGCGCGCGCTTCCGAGTTGCGTTTGACGTGTCATCGACACGAGCGAGTGCTCCACCGCTCGCAACGGAGCGAGTTGATCCATCATCGCATCGCGCTCATCGTGCTTGTCATCGTGATTGAGAAATGCCCGGCGTTACGACATCTGGCATCCGACCTATCGAATCAACTCCAGATCGTATTGATGAACCGCGCAATCGTATTTGTGGCTGATCGGATCGAGTGCGGGAGCAGCGACGCATCCCCACTCGCGCGCGCCTGCGAATAAATTTTCGCGCCCGTCAACGTCTTGATTCGGCGCCTGTTTCAGCCGCGCATCATCGCTGGGAACCCGGACCCGGACAGCGGCGCTGACTTTTTCCCTCGGGAACCCCTTGCTAGCTTTGGCGTTAATGCGGGCAGCGTTGTGAACCAAGGGAGTTTCGCAATGGATTTCGCGAGTCCTCTGCTGAGCAAGCTGAGCATTGTGGCCGCGTACATCGCATTCGCCTTCGTCGGCGCCATCATTCTCGGCGTGTTCTAGACCAAACGACCAGACCCCGAGTTCAGCGCCCGGCCGTCCCCGCCGGGCGCTTTGTTTTTCTCGACACTGTTGCTCCGTCATCCCCGCTTCGCCTTTGCGCGGGGATGACGGGTTGTGCCGAGCTCAAAACTTCGAGGAGCTCGATCCGACGATCACGCGCGCCCGCGAATGCGATACGCGCAGCCAGTCGGCACCGGTGCCGCTTCATCGAAGCCTCCAGAAAGTCCGGTGAGGCTTAAGGCCGCGATGCTCACGGCGCAGTGATCTCGCTCACCATGGCGGGCCAGCCGCCTCCTGCGCCGTCAACGTGATGCGGGTCACTGAACAGGCTCCCGACGCCGCGTAGCGTCCGGATCCATCGTTGCACCCCGCCCAACGCCAGGGAGACCTCACATGAAGAAGCTCGTTGCGATCGCCGCGCTGCTGATGGCCACCACATCGGCGCATGCCGGCGGCACCGGCATCACCTTCCAGATCGGCGGCCAACGCATCCATGTCGAGGCGCCGCGCAATTGCAGCGCGCTGTCCTGCATCCGCATCTCGGCGCCGGGCTACAGCGGCACGATCGGCGGCATCAGCAAGAACCTCGGCTCGAAGTCCGACGACGATGACGATGTCGCTTCAACGACCGCACCGCCACCGCCGCCACGGCCCGCGCCGGTTCAGGCCGCCGCGCCGCAGCCGGCCGCGCCGGTCGCCGCCACCGTCCCGCCGCTTCCGCCGCCCCCTGCGCCACCGACGAGTGTTGCGACCGCGACCCCCGGACCGCTTGACGCCGCGCCGGTTGCGTCGGCACCGGCTCCGGTCGCCGCACAGGCTGCACTGCCTCCTCAAGCAGCTCCAGTTGCCGCAGCACCGGCAGCGGCGCCGACCGGACCGATCGGCGTCTGGGCCACCGAGGAGAACAAGGGCAATGTCCGCGTCGAAGCCTGTGGCGCCAATCTCTGCGGCTATTCGGAGAAGAGCAACGAGCGCATCCTGATCAACATGAAGCCCGACGGCAGCAAGTGGAGCGGCCGCATTCACGACCCCGATTCCGGCCGCAACTACGACTCGACGATCGCGATGAAGGGCCCGAATGCGATGCGGGTGCAGGGCTGCGCCTTCGGCGGCATGTTCTGCGGCGGCCAGACCTGGAAGCGGGTGAGCTAGGCCTGACATTTCCCAACGGCTCCGACGTCCGCTGCCGCGCAACGGCCGGCGGACATCGGATTTTTGCCCTCCGGCGGTCGCTTCATGCGGATCGCCGGACACGCTATAAGAGTCGCAGGGTTGATTTGAACCTGCAGGCGGCTTTGCGATGGCGATGACGGCTCTTGAACTCGGTCTCCGCGGCGCGGTGGTCGCGCTGTTCCTGGTGGTCTGCGCGGTGCTGCTGCTGCGCTATGCGGCGGTGCATCGCGCCGCGCATCTCGGTGCCGCCATGGGCGTGGCCGGTGCGGCCTACGCGATCTCGACCGCGCCGTTCTTTCCGGCATCATCATTCGGCTGGAGCTCCCCGGTCGTAGTCTTCGCCGTGAGCTCTCCGGTGATCTTCTGGCTGTGGGCGCGCGCGATATTCGACGAACGGTTTGCGCTGCGGCCATGGCATGCGGCGGTCTGGACGCTGCTCGCCGGCCTCGGCCTCGTGAGCTACAATTGCTGGATGATCTGGCCTGATGCGGCACGGACGTGCGGCCGCGTGCTCGCACTGGCGACGATCGTGCTCTCCGTGCTCGGGATCGCGCAAATTGCGAAGGGATGGCGCACCGCCATGACGACGGCACGCGGCCGACTCTTGATCGCCCTGGTGATCGGCATCGGCCTGCAGATGTTGCTTGCCGCCGTGGCTGGGCTTGCCGCAATTCCACCGAGGTCGATCGGCCTCAGCGGCGCACTCGGTCTTGGTGCATTCGGAGTGCTGTCAATCTGGATGATGCTGTTCGATCCACCGGAGAATGAGCCGGCCGTTGCCGAACCAGGCGCCGGCAGCAAGGCCAGCCGGGCGGCCGCGTCCTTGGCCGCCGAGCTGTCGGCGCCGGATCGTGCGTCGCTGCATCGCCTCAGGCATCTGATGGCGACCGAGCGGGCCTATCGCGAGGAAGGGCTGACCATCGGCCTGCTGGCCGTCAGGCTTGGCATGCCGGAATACCGGCTGCGGACGCTGATCAATGACGGGCTCGGCCACCGCAACTTCAACGCCTTCCTCAACCGTTACCGGCTCGACGAGGCCAAGGCGGCGCTCGCCGATCCCGCTCAGGCCGAGGTGCCGGTGCTGACGATCGCGCTCGATGCCGGATTCCAGTCGCTCGCGCCGTTCAACCGCGCCTTCAAGGCCGACACCGGGCTGACCCCGAGCGAGTATCGGCGGCAGGCGATCGCCGGGCAAAACGCGGCCGATCAACCGGAAATCACCCGGCCAGACTGATCATTCGCTCCTCGATTTCAGAAATCGATAGGCCGACGGCAGCTGTATCGCGCTAGCTGAGCGACGACGCTTGGCTTTTCCGGGCATCCCAGATGAACGAGATCATGTCCGACCGCCCACCCATGCCGATCGAATCCACCACCTTCCAAGTCGGTGCGGCCATACCCGGTTGGCGCGAGGGAATTCTTGTTCTCGCAATGGCCCTGGCGCCGGTCGGATTGGCGATCACCCTGACCACTACAGCCGGATTCGCGCTCGCAGGCTGGCAGATCGTCCGTGGCCTGCCTGTTGACATGCCGACACGAGTCGAGTTTCAGCTCCTTGGCATGGCGTTCTACGTCGCCAGCAGTTGGTTTAGCGTGGCAGCCGTGTGGTTCTGGTCGTCGCGCCGGGGATTGCGCCGCAACGTATTCATCTTTCGCGCGCTGACTTGGCCTGCCCTGGCCGCGAGCCTGGCGGGGTTCGTGATCGCGATGTACGGCGCGCCCATTGCGACACACTGGTTGTCGCGTATCACCGGTGGCGATGGTCCGGGGAACGCGCTGCTCGACTTCCATGGTGTGCATGCAACCGCAATTTACATCCTGCTGTTTGTGATGACTGCTCCACTATGCGAGGAGATCCTCTATCGAGGGCTGCTGGTCGCCTGGCTTCGTCGCGCAGGCTTCGGCGATCCGACGATCTGGCTGACAGGCAGCCTGCTGTTCGGAGCCAATCACATCCTCCCGCTCGGTCTCGTCTGGGGCATTGTCATGGTCGCGTTCGGCACGATCCTGTTCGCGATCCGCCTGCGATACCGCTCCCTCACTCCGGCCTGGGTCACCCATTTCCTGTTCAACGCACAGCCAGTCCTGATGCCGCTGATCAAAGAGATCGCACCTGCACTACATCCCGGCATTTTTTCTTGATCCTCATGTGGCAGCGAACGTAAACGGAGCTCAACCAAAGATGAAGCACTTCCTCACCGCGGCCAGGCTGTTGGTCCTCGACCTGGCATCGACGCTTGTGTTTCTTGCTCTGTTCCTGCTGACGCACAACACCGCGCTCGCCGTCGGGCTCGGCATCGCGTTCGGCGTCGTGCAGATCGGCATCCAGATCGTGCGCGGCAAGCGGATCGACACCATGGAATGGCTCAGCCTGTTCCTGGTGGTCGCCGCCGGCACCGCCACCCTGCTCACGCATGACCCGCGCTTCGTGCTGTTCAAGCCGAGCATCATCTACGCGATCGTCGGCGTCGTGATGCTGAAGCCGGGCTGGCTGAACCGCTACCTGCCCGAGATCGCGCGGACGGTGGTGCCCGACGTCGCCATCAAGGTCGGCTATGCCTGGGCGGCTTTGATGTTCATCTCCGCCGCCGTCAACGCCTTCGTCGCGCTGACCTGCGAGATCACGACATGGGCCGTCGTGATGCCGATCTGTGGCATCGTCAGCAAGCTCGTAGTGTTCGTCGGCGGCTTTGCCGCGATGCGCCTCACCGCGAGACGCCGCATCCGCGCCATGCCCGAGACCGAGCGCGCGGCCGTGCTGGCGATGGAGGGCGGTCCGGCGCCATTGGCCGCAGCGCAGGAGTTACCGTCCGCGCGTGGTTCATGAAACAAACCGGCGCGCGACGAAACCATTTTGCCGTTCCGACGAAGAATTGGCGAAACCAGGCCTCCCTAGTGATGATTTCGACACCGCGCTGCTTCGGCGCAATCATCGCAAGGGGGACATCATGGCTTTCACCGCTTCCGCATGTCGTCACGGCAAACTGCTGGCGGCCACCGCGTTCACGCTCGGTCTGTTGACGACAGGCTCCTACGCCTACACCGACGAGCAGCAGCAGATGTGCACCGGCGATGCGATGCGGCTGTGCGGCTCGGAAATCCCCGACGTCGATCGCGTCACCGCCTGCATGGTCCGGCAGCGCGCGCTGCTCAGCGACGGCTGCAAGGCGGTGTTCCATTACGTGCCGCCGGCAACGGCTCCGCAGCCTGCGAGCTATGCGCCCGCGGCCAAGCCGGCGAAACCGCTCAACATCACCCCTCACAAGCGCGGCTGACAAAACCCCGACGGCGACCAAGCACCGCGCTTCCGGCAACGGGGGCGCGGTGCTTGCTTGTGTCAGCCGGCCATGACAACAAGGCAGGACCATTCATTCGGCATTCAGCCTGACGCGGCTCAATTGCCGCTCCCCAATGCCCCCGGGAATCCATGGTAATGCGCCGCAGCTTCCTCTTTGCGCTCCTGCTTGCTGCCGGCGTCACGATGGGGTGGCAGGCAACGGCCAATGCCGCGCCGGATCTGACGCAGCTCGCCCAAGCGCAGACGACGCCCTCACCGGCCCCGGAGCCGAGCGCAACACCGGCCGCGCCTGCAACGTCAGCGCCCGCAACGCCGGCCCCGGCCGCCGCGCCCGAGCCGATCGGCAACGTCGCGACGCTGACCGGAACCGCGACCGTCACGCGCAACAACACCACGACGCCGTTGCAGATCCGCGACGACATCTTCGCCAATGACGACGTCGCGACAGCGGCGACCTCCTCGCTCGGCATCACCTTCAACGACGGCACCACCTTCAACCTGCGCGCCAATGCCAGGATCACGATCGACAATTATGTCTACGAGGATGGCGGCCAGCAGAACAGCGCGCTATTCAACGTCGCCAAGGGAACGGCGGCGTTCGTCGCCGCCGCGGTCGCCAAGACCGGCGACATGAAGATCTCGACGCCGACCGCGACGCTTGGCATTCGCGGCACCACCGGCCTTGTCGAAGTGCCGGAAGGCGCGACCGCGACCAGCAACAATGTCGGCATCAAGCTCTATCCCGACGCCGACGGACATGTCGGCCGCATCGAGGTCAATGATCGCAGCGGCGCCTCGCTCGGCGTGCTGACGCGCGGCGCGAGCGGTTTTGCGATTCGCCCAGGCAGCGGCGGCGCGCGCTTTGCGGCAGTGCCGCTCACGATCTCGCCGCAACAGGTGGCGCGCGACCAGGGTTTTGTGCGCGCGGTGCATTCGGCGCAGACGCTGGGCCGTCAGGTCGTGACCGAGCAGCGCGACTTCCGCCGCGCCAATCCGGATTTCCGCAGGGCCAATCCGACGGCGCCCTATCCAAACCGCGGCCAGCCGGTGCAGCCGAACCCGCAACGCCAGAACGGCCTGCCGGGCCAGAACCGTAACACGCCGCAACAGCCGCGCCAGCAGCAGAACCGCCCGGGCCAGCCGCAGCCCGGTCAGCAAAACCGTCCCGGCCAGCCGCAGCAACCGGGCACGCCCGGCCGGCAGGGCTCGCAACAGCCGGGAACGCAGCAGCAAGGCGCACAGCACGCGCTGCCCGGTCAGCCCGGCGGCACGACCTTGCCGCACGCACCCGGCGTGCAGACGCCGGCCGGACAACAGCCCACGGGACAGCAACAGCCCGCACGACAGGACGGCGCGACGCAGCCCGGCGGACAGCAGCCGGCTGCGCGTCAAGGCGGTCTGCAGCCCGGACGCACGGCGGCGCCAGGCGGCGTGCGCCAGCCAGGACAACCAACGGCTCAACCCGGCGTGCCGCGACAGGGCGCGGCGCAGCCGGCGCCGCAGGCAACCCGTGAGGCGCGGCCCCGCATCCAGCAGGCCGCGCCGGGCGCGCCTCCGGGCATGCAGCGGCCCGCCGTGCCGGCACGCCCCGGCTTCACGCAACGACGCGCACCGCCGCCGCGCGCAGCGAAGCCGCCGCCCAGGGATAAGCGATATTAAGGACAAGCGACATTACTGAGCGATCGCATCAGCAAACGAATGTGGCGCTGGCGAGAACGCCGGCGCCACGCAGGGATCGACGAACAGCGGCAGGTCAGCCTCGCCTGGTGATCACCGCCTCCAGATATTCGCTCGGGATGACCAGCGTGCCATCCTTGGCGACATTGAACTGATCCATCAGGGCGAACATGTCGGTGGCGAGCAATTGCTGCTTGACCGCATCGATCGCGCCGAAGGCCTTCAGCACCGGGCCGTAATAGGTGCGGAAGATTTCGAGGAAATGCTCCCGCGACCTGTAACGGAAGTTGAAGTGCCTGCGCTTGGCATCAACCGCCGCCTGCGGGCCGAACAGCATGCCGAGATGCGCCTCGGTGCCCCACAGCGCGGGAGACTTCACGCCCGGCGCCGGCGGCACGTATTTTCCGATGGTCTTGAACACCTGGCCGATGAAGCCCTCCGGCGTCCAGCTCGCAAGACCGATCTTGCCATTGACGCGGCAGACCCGGCGCAGTTCATTCGCGGCCTGTTGCTGATCGGCGGTGAACATGACGCCGAAGGTCGACAGCACGACGTCGAAGCTTGCATCGGCAAACGGCAGCTTCTCCGCATCGGCTTCCTGGAACGTGACGGGCAGACGCTCCGCGGCTGCCCGCTCGCGGCCGCGCTCGAGCAGCGCGCCGACATAGTCGGTCGAGACCACATCGGCAAAGCGCCGCGCCGCGGCCAGCGTCGCATTGCCGTTGCCGGCGGCGACGTCGAGCACCATTTGATTGCTGCGCAGGTCGACCGCCTCGCAGAGCGTCTCGCCGACGATCTGAAGCGTGGTTCCGACGATCGCGTAATCCCCTGAACTCCAGGTGGCGTGCTGGCGCGCCTTGACCGCAGCGAGATCGACGATGGGCATTTCGGTTTGAACGTTCATCTGCATCTCCTTTGAAAATGTCGTGCGGCTCGCAGCGAGGCCATTGGCTTTGCCGAAAGTCCGCGACTTGCGTTGAAAAGCGTCGTGTCAGTGCAATGACTTCAAGGTGCTGCGAGCTAGGTGCGATAGCCGAGAAGGACCGGGATACTGGATCCGGCGACAATGCTCCAATCCGAGCGGTGCCTGCAGCCATGCTTGCTCCGCTCAGACCAAACGGCCTGCTGTGCCAGGGTCGGACTGTTCTTTCGGACGACAGGTTGCTCCGCTCGTGTGAACACGGGCGAGGACAAACCCGCGATCATCAGCCCGAGCACTGCGCTTCGAATGATCGGCTGGGCGCAGCTTTTGCCTGCGGCCTTCGACCGCCGGCCGCCGGGCTCGCGCGGCATCAAGCGGTCGGCTTGCCGCTCGCGTTGTTCGAGCATGCCTGCGACCGATTGATTGACGAGCCGGCGGATGCGCAAGAGCAGGAAGGAAAAATGCCTTCGCACCGGACTTGAAACGAACTCCATGAATGAAATCGACATCATCGTTTCCTTGATCAAAGTATGATGGCGCTCCGGATCGTGCTTCGGCCGGGATGCACCATGCGACGCCCCCCGCGGGCGTCATTCGGCTGCAATGGGCGGTTGGACCGGATCACCACGCACCACGATGGTTGCCGCGACCTTGTAGAATTCCTCGCCGGGCATGCCGACGCAGCGCGCATGCTCGCGGATCGAGTCGCCGTCGCGCGCCTCGTATATGCAGAATGTGCCAATGCGACCATCTGCCTCATGCACCACATAGCTGCGGATCCAGCGGACGCGGTCCGGCATCTGCTCGTCGCCGACCCTGGCGGACGTTGCGCCGGCGCGCTCGAGCTCGCTCATGTTTGCCCAGGCGCTCGGACGGCGAATGACATAGAGTTCCATCAAAATCTCCTTCGTTGGGACGGTTGAACAGCAGCGGTGATCGCGGCCATGCTCAGCTATAGGCGCCGTCCACGCCAACTGTCCTTACCGCGGGCTGATCATTGTCTGATCTTTGCCTGAACCTTTTCCGGAAACCCCGGACCTATACACATGGCATTCTCATTTGGACTGTTCGAGCTTGATGAAGCTGGACGCGTGCTGCTGTGCGCGCGCCAAGAAGTCGCTTTGCAGCCTCGTGTGTTCGACCTGCTGGTCTATCTCGTTCGACACCGCGACCGCGTCATCTCCAAAGACGAACTCCTCGAAGCCGTGTGGCCGGACGTGACGGTCACCGACAACTCGCTGCAGCGTGCGGTGAGTTCGTTGCGCGCCGCGCTGCGCAGGGGTGGCATGGATGGCGCGATCCGGAACCTGCCAGGCAAGGGCTATCGGTTCTTCCCCGAGTCCGGGATCAGGCCACCGGAACGCCTCGACCACACGCACGCCGATGCCGTCGGTACAATCGGTGCAATCGGCCTTGCCCGCCGCGCAGCCGCCGGACAATTGTGGCTGCAGGCAGCAACCCTGTTCGCGAACGCGGATGAAAACGGCGAGCTGAATGCCGAAGATTTGCACAATTGGGCACTTGCCCTGCAATGCCTCGGCAAGACGACGGCAGCCATTCCGATTCTGGTTCGCGCGGTCGCAGCGCGCAGCGAGGCCGGCGACGCTGCCGGCGCCGCGGTCGACGCGATCGCGCTTTCGGGCCTGCATTTCGAGAGCGGTCAGGCCGCGATCGGAAAAGGCTGGCTTGCGCGCGCCGAAGATTGGGCCTCGCGGATCGACGATCCTGCAACGACGGCTCTGCTGTTATGGATGAAGTCGAAACTGGCTGCGTTCGACGGCGAGCCGGAACAGGCGCTCGCTTTGGCCGACGCGGCCTACACGTGCGTCAAATACAAGGATGCGCTCAACATCGAAGCGCTGAGCTTGGCCTATCGCGGCTTCTATCGGCTGTGCCTCGGCGACACGCATGGCGGATTGGCCGATCAGGATCATGCCGCGGCCGTTGCGCTGTCCAGCACCAATCTGGACCCGATCATGGGCGGCAGCCTGTACTGCAATATTCTCTGGGCAGCCCGGATGTTCGGAGATTGGGCCAGGGCCGACCAATGGACGCGGAGCTACCAGAACTTCTGTTCGGGCAGCGGCATGGAATTGACGGGTTCATGCCAGCTGCATCGTTCCGAGGTGCTCGGCATCCGGGGCTCGCTCGACGAGGCGCTGGCGCGCATCCGGGACGCGCTCGCGCGCCTGACCAGCGATGCGCCATGGTCGATCGGCGACGCCAATCGGGTGCTGGGCGATATCCTGGCTGCGATCGGTGACGATGACGCCGCGCTTGAAGCCTATGACCGGGCCTACACGCTGGGCTGGTGTCCGGAGCCGGGCCGCGCCATGCTGTTGCTCGCAAGAGGCGAAGCGGAAGCCGCCTATGCAAGCCTTGAACGGAGTCTGATCGGCAAGACCTGGTGGACATTGCAACGGCGGGGCATCCTGCTCGCGCATCTGGCGCTGGTTGCCGCACACACCCATCGGAGCGGTCGGGCAAAGGCGTTGATCTGCGAGCTCTCGGGAAACCCCGATCGCTGGCCGATGCCCTCGATCCGCGCGCTCACCAACGAAGCCCAGGCGATCCTTGCCCTTTCCCGGCAGGATCATGAAGCGGCGATGCGGCATCTGCATCTCGCCCGCCAATTGTGGTCCAGCATCGAGGGGCGGGTTCAGATCGTACGGCTGAGGCTGCAGATTTCCAGGCTCCAGCTCGAGCATGGCGACACGCGTGGCGCCATGGCCGAGGTTCACGCGGCACGGCTCCTGGCCGGTGAATTGGGCTCGCCCAAGCGCGTTGCCGACTGCGTGGCCTTGCAGCGTGACATTGACGCCTGGCGGCCAACCGCACGACGTCAGATGTGCGGCTGATCACGCCGCGCGGCGCAGCCAGTCGCGCACGCGCGCGATCAGGTTCTTGCGCGGGATCGGTTTGACGGCGGTGACAGCCGGCGCGATCGCGCGCGCGGATGGTGGCAGCGCTTCGGGTGTCGCCGGCTCCACGACAGGCTCGGCCTCGACTGCCCTGCCGGCCTCGGCAGTGGTGTGCTCGGGCGCCATGTCAGGCTGATCCGGTGCGGCATCTGCCGCCGGCATCTCCACGAGATCGGACGTATCCGCCACGACCGGCAGCTCCGCAGGCGCTGGCGCTTCGGCGTCTACAAGGCGCGCACGCCGTCGCTCCGCGGCCACAAGCCGCAAGCGCGCGCGCCGTTCGCGCTCGGCGTCCGCCGCGGCCTGCAAGGCGATCGGACCGACATTTTCCAGGAACACGCGCTCATAGCCGCGCGACAGGCGATCGAGCGCCGCGTCGAGCGGCAGCCAGTCCACCTCCCTGACGTCGCTCATCAACGCGCGCACCGGCTTGCCGCCGGCAACCATGCGCCAGTAATGCACCACCTTGGAGCGCCCGCCTGAATCATAGACCAGCGTGCCGAGGAATTCATGCACGTCGACGGCGTGACCGGTCTCCTCCAGCACCTCGCGCTCGGCCGCGACGCGCGCGGTTTCTCCATCGTCGAGCTTGCCCTTGGGCAACACCCATTCATTGCGCTTGCGCAGGCGCACGACGGCGAAGCGCGGCGGTGCCTCCCGCCGCAGCACAATGCCTCCCGCCGCCAGAACAGGCGTCCGCGCCATCTCGTGTCCATCAGGTTTGCGATTTAGGATCGTCGCACGACGATCCCGGACATTCTAAAGCATGATCTCGAAAAGTGGAAACCGGTTTTCATGCTCAAACATTGAGCCGATGCTAGTGTGCTGAATGCGAAGTTCGTGCGATCTCGCGGCAGCCACTTTCACGAACTTCGCATTCATAAAGCACACTAGAATCATAAGTTTGCTAGTGTCCTTATCGAATCTGAAGTTCGCTCCGAAGGTGCGGGCAAATGATGCGAACTTCAGATTCGGGACACTAGTGCGCGATCAGATTGCGGGCTTGCGCAACAAAGGTTCGCCGCATTTGATCCGCGTTCCCTCCACGACATTGTCGCAGAACTCGAAATGACCGGGCGCCAGCACGATGATGGTCGAGCCGTGCTCGAACCAGCCGAGCTCATCGCCCTTCTTCACATGCACGTCACAGGGGAAATGCACCGGGCCGCGCGACTGCGCGTTCAGCGTGACGTCGAGGAAATGCAGGCGCAGGCTCGCGACCAGGATCGCGGCGACCGGAACCAGCGTCAGCGCCTCGCCGGTCGGCAGTTTCGCGCGCAGCACCGCGCGCTCGTTCTTGCAGAACAGCCGCTCGATCCGCTTCAGCGCGATCGGATTGACGTTCCAGACGTCGCCATGAATGAACGTGACCTTGTCGATCGCAAGATCGTACGGCGCGTGGAAGCGGTGATACATGCTCGAGGTCAGCCTCAGCGTGACGAAGCGGCCGTTTTTGTGCTGCTCCACCAATGCGGGATCGCCGAGCAGGTCGAGCAGCGAATAAGGCGCGCCCTTGACCTGGAACAACTGCCCGTCCTCGATCCGGCCATGCGCGCCGATGATCGCATCCGACGGGCTCGCGATGATGGCGGGATCGGCCGCCGCCGGGCGCAGGCCGGGCTTCAGCTCGCGGGTGAAGCAGTCGTGCAGGCTCCTGAACTCGGTCTTCTTCGCTTCCGACAGATCGAGCTCGGAGAACAGCTTCCAGCAGGCGATCGAGGCGTCGCGCACCAGGGGGTTCTCGACCTTGGAGAACCAGCCCATGAAACGGGTCAGCGCCGCCCGCGGAATCCGGTTGGTGAGCAGGAAATTGAGGTCCTCCTGCTGGGTGAATGCCGAGATCAGGCCTTTGACTGTCATGAATCTGTTAGGTGCCGAGGCTAGCGCTTCTGTCATGGAAACATCCCTTCCGATTCTCTCGCTGTCCGCCGCCGCGCTTGCCGGCGCCGCCGCAGCTTTCCCCAAAATCCAGGCCCGCCTCGCGCTGTCGCGGGCCAAGCACCGCTCGCTGACCGGACATTCCAAAATGTCCAAGATGGTCGCGCGCATGGTGCCGCACTACGAATTCGACATCGACGCGTTCTTCTGCTCCGACGGAGCGCCGAAGGACATCGCGATGCAGCGGCAGGACGGCTTCTTCCGCCTCGCCGGCCTCTACCAGGACCGCTACCCGAAGGGCCGCGCGCTCACCGCCGAGGTGACCGAGCGGATCTCCGACCTGCAATTCACCGAATCCTACCGGGTGCCGTTCCAGTACAGCCGCCTGGTGCGCGAGCATCTCGGCACCTCGGCCTTCGTCGAGGCCTCCGGCGGCGTCACCGTCACCGATGTCGACGGCAATGTGTCCTACGACCTGACCGGCTCCTATGGCGTCAACATCTTCGGCAACGACTTCTACAAGGAGTGCATCGCCGAGGGTGAGAAGCGGGCGCAGGCGCTCGGCCCGGTGCTCGGCCCCTACCACCCGATCATTGCCGACAATGTGAAGCGGCTGTGCGAGCTCTCCGGCCTCGACGAGGTCTCGTTCCACATGTCCGGCACCGAGGCCGTGATGCAGGCGGTGCGGCTCACGCGCTACCACACCAAGCGGACGCATCTGGTGCGCTTCGCCGGCAGCTATCACGGCTGGTGGGGCGAGGTGCAGCCCGGCGTCGGCAACCCGGTGTCGCCGCACGAGACCTACACCCTCGCCGACATGTCGGAGAAGACGCTGCACGTGCTGCGCACCCGCAAGGACATCGCCTGCGTCCTGGTCAATCCGTTGCAGGCGCTGCATCCGAACTCCAACGCGCCCGGCGATTCCGCGCTGGTCGATTCGTCGCGCTCCTCCAAATACGACCGCGCCGCCTACACCGAATGGCTGAAGCAGCTGCGCGAGGTCTGCACCGAGCGCGGCATCGTGCTGATCTTCGACGAGGTGTTCGTCGGCTTCCGCCTCGCCGCCGGCGGCGCCCAGGAATATTTCGGCGTCAAGGCCGACATGGTGACCTACGGCAAGAGCCTGGCCGGCGGACTGCCGATCGGCGTGGTGTGCGGCCGCAAGGACCTGATGCGGCGATTCCGCGACGACCGGCCGGCCGACATCTGCTTCGCCCGCGGCACCTTCAATTCGCATCCCTATGTGATGACGGCGATGGACGAGTTTTTGAGCCGGCTCGCCAGCCCGAACTTCCGTTCGATCTACAACGGGCTCGACGAGACCTGGAACGGTCGCGCCAAGGCGCTCAATGACCGTCTCACCGCCGCAGGCCTGCCGCTTCGCGTCGGCAACATCTCGTCGATCTGGACCGTCTATTACACCGAGCCGTCCCGCTACAACTGGATGCTGCAATACTATCTGCGCGCCGAGGGGCTGGCGCTGAGCTGGGTCGGCACCGGCCGCCTGATCTTCACCCTGAACTACACCGACGCCGATTTCGCCGAGGTTGCCGACCGTTTCGTCGCCGCGTCCGAGAAGATGAAGCGCGACGGCTGGTGGTGGCACAAGGACGGCCTCACCAACAAGACCATCAAGCGCCAGATCCTGAAGGAGATGGTCGCCGTGAAGCTCGGGCGCTGAGCACTCGGCACGGCGCGCGGTTCCGCGCAGTGGCATCGTCATTCCGGGGCGATGCGAAGCATCGAACCCGGAATCTCGAGATTCCGGGTTCGCTCGCTGACGCGAGCGCCCCGGAATGACGGCGTTAACGTTGTGGCCGTGAGGCTCAGGCGCTGAAGTAGTCCGCGGTCCCTCCGCTCCCTCGCCCCGCCCTTCCCCTTCCTCCGCCTCCCCCGCTTGCGGGAGAGCCTCGCAACCCGGATGGAGCGAAGCGAAATCCGGGATCAGTCGCGGCGACGGTGAGAGCTGCGCCGGATTGCGCTGCGCTCCATCCGAGCTACAAGCTGAGGCCACCCAGTCCGCTTTCGTTGACATTGTTAGCACCGTCATTCCGGGATGGTCCGAAGGACCAGACCCGGAATCTCGAGATTCCGGGTTCGATGCTGCGCATCGCCCCGGAATGACGATGCTCTTAAGACGGTGATGCCCGGGACAAGCCCGGGCATGACGCAAGTTTGGAAGACGCTGGGAGCAACGATCAGGCGTGCTTGACGTGCTTTTCGAGACCCGGATCGATCAGCTCGCCCTTCATCAGGAATAGCGGCGCCTTGTGGTAGAGCTTGAGGTCGTTGAAGGGGTCGGTGACGATCTTGGTCATCCAGACCAGGCCGGTCTCGATGTCGCGGATGAAGAACAAATGGATGGTGCGGAACAAGAGGCCGCCGATGCCGACCGCGAGCCAGATCTTGGCGACCTGACGGGTGAAGTCGCCCATCGTGACCCAGGGCTTGAACAGGCCGAACAGCGTCGGATCGAAGTACAGCACCATCGGCGACAGCGCCCAGATCGCCATCAGCACGACCTTGCGCTGCAGATTGTAGCCGACCTTGATGTCTTCCTTGTGCTCGTGGGTCGCCTGGTTGACGTGGTCATAGCCCTTCGGCTCGAAGAAGAAGTGACCGGCCTGGCGCGAGGTCATCGAGACCAGCCAGCCGACCAGCGCCGACACGACCGGATCGAAGAACAGCATCACATAGGCGAACAGGAAGCTCAGCGCGCTGACGAAGTGCAGGCTCTGGTTGATCCGGCTGTGATGGTAGAAGCGATGGTCATCCCAACGCTGGGTACGCAGCTCTTGCAGGAAGTTCTTGATCATTGGTTCCCCCAACATCTTTCGGGACAGGATTTACAGGGATTCGATGTATCGCGTGTGACATCATCATAATGACATATGACAATGCGGAGCGACGCCTTGACGCAACCGGAGCAGGGTTTTGCCTCATCCCGGCGAAATCTGCGGGGATAAGGCCGAGAGGATCGTAGCCTCCCGGTTTTGCGGTGCGCTGTGCGGACCTCACCCGGGAGGATCGGCGGGGCTGGGTCCGCCTGCCTTGGCTTCCCTTGGCCGCCGCTCAGGCCGCCTTGGCGACATCCGCCTTGCGGAAGCGGACCAGCGAGAAATGGCCGAGCGGGGGGATCAGGCGGCGTTCGGCGAGCTCCATGCCGCGGGCGCCGGCCAGCCATTTGGTGTAGCGCGACCAGGCGAATTCGGCGGTCCGGAACCCGAGCGGGCGCACCACCGGCTGCAGCTTCTGCTCGATGAAGCGGCGGACGCCGGCATCGGCGCTGACGCGGGTCAGGATGATCAGTTCGCCGCCCGGACGGACCACGCGGGCGAATTCGTCGAGGGCCGCTTCCGGGTTCGGCACCGCCGACAGCACGTACTGCGCCATCACCACGTCGAACGAATTGTCGGGGAATTCGAGCTTCTCGGCGTCCATCACCGCGAGGCCCTCGACATTCTTCAGACCCTGCTCGGCAACCCGCTTCTTGGCCTTCTCGAGCATCGCTTCCGAGATGTCGGTGCCGAAAATGCGCACATTCGGGCTATAGAGCGGCAGCGAGATGCCGGTGCCGACGCCGACCTCGAGCACGCGGCCGCCGATCTTGTTGGTGGCCTGGATCGCAGCCTGCCGGCCCTTGCTGAACACGCCGCCGAACACGAGGTCGTAGATCGGCGCCCAGCGGTCGTAGGCCTGCTCGACCGTCTCGCGGTCGAAGTCCATGGAACGGTCGGCGCCCAGCTTGATGATTTCAGCCATAGATAGTCTCTCGTCTTTGGTTCGATTGAGCTGTTAATTCGGAACCGCACTGCGGCCGGCGACGCGGCGCGCGGGCCGCGGCGCGCGGCTCGGCTGCAACGTGGCCAGATTGCCGATGAACTGACGCGCACTGTTTTCCCAGGAACGCTCCAACGCGAAATTGCGGCAGTCGGCGCGCGACATGTTCAGCGCGCGCAGGCAGGCGGCGCGCAGATCATCGTCGATCGCGCCGATCGGATGGTCGGCGATGACGTCTTTCGGGCCGGTGACCGGGAACGCCGCCACCGGCGTGCCGCAGGCCAGCGCCTCGAGCTGCACGACGCCGAAGGTGTCGGTCAGGCTCGGAAATACGAAGACGTCGGCGGCGGCGAGGTGCGAGGTCAGATCCTGGCCCTTCTTCTCGCCCAGGAAAATCGCGTCGGGATACTTCTGTTGCAAGGCCGCCCGTTGCGGCCCGTCGCCGACCACGACCTTGGAGCCCGGCAGGTCCAGCGACAGGAAGGCGTCGAGATTCTTCTCCACCGCGACCCGGCCCATCGTCATGAAGATCGGCCGCGGCAGGTCGAGCACCGCCGGTTGGTCCGGATTGAAGATCCTGGTGTCGACGCCGCGAGTCCAGAAGCCGAGCCGGCGGAAGCCGCGCTCGGCAAGCTCCGACCGCAGCGAGTCGGTCGCGACCATCGTCATCGAGCCGGCGGCATGGAAGTGCCGCAGCACCGCGTAGCCGACGCTGTCCGGAATGCCGGTGCGCACGGAAACATACTCCGGAAAGCGCGTTGTATAGGATGTGGTGAAGGCGAGCTTGTTGCGCCGGCAATAGCTGCGCACCGACCAGCCGATCGGCCCTTCGGTGGCGATATGGATCGCCTCGGGCGCGGCCTCCTCGATGCGGCGCGCGATCTCGCGGCGGTTCGGCAGCGCCATCCGCAGGCCAGGATAGGTCGGCACGCCCACCGAGCGGAAGCCATCGGGCGTCAGGAATTCGATCTCGGCGCCGAGCGTCTCGACGCTGCGCGCAAGCGAGGTCAGCGTCCGGACCACGCCGTTGACTTGCGGATGCCAGGCATCGGTCGCAACGAGTATGCGCATTGCAGGAGATCCAAATCGTTAATCTTGATTCTGCTCGCACGACGTTCTGACATGGATGTTTCAAACGTATGACGTCATCGAAATGTTAGGTTGTTTTTCACGGCGGGCGGCCGGTTTTTCGTGTAAGATGACAATCAGATGTCAGAGCAGAGTGAAAATCCCGGCACGGTGCGCCGCAGGCTCAGACGGCGAAACTCGTCGCTGCTGATCCTCGCGACCGGCATGCTCGTGTTCGCGGTCGCCGCCGGCACGCTGTACTACGCGCTGCGTCCGGTGACGCTGTCGATCGCGGTCGGCCCGACCGGCAGCGAGGACGTCAGGCTGATCCAGGGCTTCGCCCAGTCATTTGCGCATGGCGGCAACTCGGTGCGGCTGAAGCCGGTGACCACGCAGGGCGCGGCCGAAAGCATCGCGCTGTTCACCGCGAACAAGGTCGACCTCGCGGTGGTGCGCGGCGATCTCGATCTGCCGGCGAGCGCCGAGTCGGTTGCGATCCTGCGCAAGAATGTCGTCGTGCTGTGGGCGCCCTCGGGGGCAAAGGGCAAGCGGCGGTCCGCCAAGATCAAGAGCATCGACGATCTCGCCGGCCACAAGGTCGGCGTGGTCGGCAGCACCCAGGCCAACGTCACGCTGCTGCGCGTGATCCTGAGCGAGTCCGGCGTCAATCCCGACAAGGTCGCGATCAGCCAGTTCGCCGTCAATAAGGTCGCCGACCTCGCGCGCGATCCGTCGCTCGATGCCTACATGACGGTCGGCCCGCTCGACAGCAAGGTGACGGCGGAAGCGATCACGGCGACGGCGGCCGCGCGCGGCGAACCGGTGTTCCTCCCGATCGACGTCTCGGAAGCGATCGCGCAGAAGCATCCGCGCTACGAGTCCGAGGAGATCGCCGGCAGCATCTTCTCGTCGTCGCCGGCTCGGCCCGAGGACAAGGTCGAGACCGTCGGCGTCAATCACCTCATCATCGCGCAGCACGCGCTGGAGGAATCGACCGTCGGCGCGCTCGACCGGCAATTGTTCACGCAGCGGCTCCAGGTCGCGCGCGACCTGCCGGCGGCGGGCAAGATCGAGAAGCCGGACACCGACAAGGACGCAGCACTTCCGGCGCATCAGGGCGCCGCGGCCTATATCGACGGCACCGAGCGCACCTTCCTGGAAAAATACTCTGATTACATCTGGGGCGGCATCCTGCTGATCTCCGGCCTCGGTTCGGCGGGCGCGTGGCTGCGCCACTACATGAAGCGCAACGAGCGCGAGCACTACATCGTCCATCGCGACAATCTGCTGAAGCTGATCTCGCGGGCGCGCGGCGCCGAAACGGCGGAGGAGCTCGCGGCGATGCAGGGTGATGCGGACGCGCTGCTGCGCGAGGCGCTCGATTGCTACGACGATGGCGCGATCGAGGAAGGCGACCTCTCGGTGATCGGGCTGACGCTCGAGCAATTCCACCACGCCGTCTCCGACCGCCGCGCGGTGCTCAACGGCGAGAAGCCGGGCCTGCCGCGGATGCGCGCAGGCTAAAGCGCGATGAGATTGGGTTGAATCGGCTTGGCGCGGTCTCGGTTCACCTCTCCCCGGCGGGGAGAGGTCGGATTGCGTCTGGCGATGCGAAGCATCGTCCAGAGCAATCCGGGTGAGGGCTCTTGCTCTCTCGATAGACCGTAACCCCTCACCCGATTTGCTGCGCAAATCGACTTCTCCCAAGGGAGAGGTGAAGTTTCGACGCCGTTGCAGCTCAACCTAATCTCATCATGCTCTGGCTAGCACACGCCGATTGCTCCGAGAGCAAAGTGCACCGAGAGCAATGTTTGGATTGCGCGTGGATGCGCGGGTGGCCATGTATGAGTGCGACCACAACGCTCCGCACGACACCATGATCACGTCCATCACCGCCGACCTGCCCGCGCCCTTCGTGCTCGCGATCGCGTTGGCCGGCGTCTTCCTGATCGCGTTCATGAAGGGCGCATTCGGCGGCGGCTTTGCCATCGTCGGCATCCCGCTGCTGTCGCTGGCGATGGATCCGATCGCGGCGGGCGCGCTGCTGGCGCCGCTGTTCGTCGTGATGGATATCACGGCGCTGCGGTTCTGGCGGCCCAACACCTGGTCGCGCGCGGACCTCGTGATGCTGCTGCCGGCGCTCGTGATCGGCATCGGCCTCGGCTATTTCGTGCTGCGCGATCTCGACCGGCATGCGGTGGAGATCGTAATGGGCGTGGTGACGCTGGCGTTCGCCGCGCTGTGGTTCATCGGCGGTGGCGAGATCAAGCCGCGCCCGCGCTCGACGATCAAGGCGACCTTCGCCGGCCTTTCCTCCGGCGTCACCACGATGGTGGCGCATTCGGGCGGCCCACCGCTTGCCATCTATCTGCTGCCGCTCGGCATGTCGAAGGCGCTCTATGCCGGCACCACCAGCCTGTTCTTCACGGTCGGCAATTTGCTGAAGGCCGGCCCCTGGCTCGTGCTCGCCACACCGTCACGCAGCCTGTGGATATTGATGGCGCTGTGCGTGCCCGCCGTGCCGGTCGGCGTCTGGGCCGGATGGCGACTGCACGAGCGGCTCGACCAGCGCGCGCTGTACCGCGCCTGCTACGCCATTTTGGTCATCACCGCGGCCAAGCTGCTGTGGGACGGATTCGCCGGATATATCCGCTTCTGAGTCCGGTTGTTGCCTCTGGTCAGGAGGAGCGCCGGCTCCTGGTGCCGCTCACGGTCACGGCAAGCGGCCCGGTCCCTTCGAGCGTCTCGGCCATTTCCTCGGGTTCGAGGCGCTTGCGCGCCACGAACGAGAAGCGGCTGCGCAGCTTCAGGACCGGCTTCTCGATCCAGTGCCAGGAGAACGCCGCGAACAACGTGATCAGCAGCAGCGCGACCGCGAACTGAACGATCACCGGCGCATGCGGCAGCCACACCCGCACCACCTGCTGCACCGGAAATCCGTAGAGATAGATGCCGTAGGAATAGTCGCCGCGCGAGAACAGCGGCAGCCGCGGCAGCTTCGAGACGCCGAGATAGGCGGTGATATAGACCAGCGCCGGCGCAATGATGGCGTTGAGCACCGGCTGGCTCATCCAGTCCGCCGGCCCGAGCAGCGCCGCGCCCGCGCAAAGCGCACAGCAGGCGGCCAGGATCCGCCCGTCATAGGGAATGCGGTCGCGATGGAGATAGATCGCGATGCCGAGCATGAAGGCGACCGGCAGCTTCGCACCGCGTCCGAGGAACGGTGCCGTGCTGAAGATCCGCTCGTGCAGCGAGCCGGCGACGCCGGCGGGCAGTTGCGACGGTTGCGCGGCGTGCCCGGTGAATGCGAGCGCAAGGCCAATACCGACCAGCACGACCGCACCGAGCACGATGATCTTCGGCTTGCGCAGCAGCCCGAACAGGATGAACACCGTCATCAGCGCGTAGCAGCCATATTCGAACGGCACCGTCCACAGCGAGCTGTTGACCTCGGGCGCTGGATTGCCGCTGAACACGCCCGGCAGCACGTAGTTCACGAGGCCCACGATGTTGGTGAAGTACTTGTAGGTGCCGAGATTGGCGAAGTAATCCCACAGCGGCAGCGCGGTGAAGATCGGCCCGAGAATCAGCGCCGAGAGCACGATTTCGACGGCAAGCGCCGGAATGATCCGCATGCCGCGATTGGTGAGAAACTCTTTCAGGCCGAGCCGCAGGCCGCTCGCCGCGATCAGAAATCCGCTCAGCGCGAAGAACATCACGAGGATGGCGTAGTGCGGAAACCAGGCGATCCACGCCTGCTCGCCGCCGCTGCTGCCATGAGCGACATAGGGTGCATGGGCCGCGACGACGGAAACCGCCAGTGCAATGCGCAGGAAATCGAACCCGGGACCAAAACCCTTTTGCCGGTCCAGCATGCTGCCGATCGTACGCCCCTGCATTCATTCCAACTCCATTTCGAAACAATGGGTTGGGACAGCAAGCGCCGTGCCACGAAGGATGTCTTGGGGCGGGACACCCCTCCCCGGCAAGAAGCCCTTAACCGTGCGACGAAACACGGACGAAACAAAACCCTAACGGCACGAAACCATTTTGGCGATTTCGTGCAAACGTCCTGAAACGCCTCACCTGTACTGCTTTGACCCAACGACGCGCCGGAACTGGCGCGCAGGGCGCAAACAACAGGGGTCGACAATGTTCAATTCCATCAAGCTGAACGCACGTCTCGCTGCCGCCGCCTTCGGTGCGCTGGCGATTGGATCAGTCGCTTTCTCGAATTCCGCCGCGGCCGCGCCGCTCCCATTCTTCCCCTTCCTCCTGACGCCGCCGACCACGGCCGTGCAGCCGCCGGTGCAGTCGATGCCGCAGGTGCAGGAGGAAGACCGCTCCGTCGAACTGCCTGCCCGCCTGCGCCGTCAGGTCGTCAGCTATCCGACCCGCGAGGCCCCCGGCACCATCATCATCGATACGCCGAACACCTATCTCTACCTGGTGCTCGGCAATGGCCAGGCGATGCGCTACGGCATCGGCATCGGCCGTGACGGCTTCACCTGGTCGGGCACCCAGACCATCACCAAGAAGGCGGAATGGCCGGATTGGACCCCGCCGCCGGAAATGATTGCCCGCCAGCCCTATCTGCCGCGCCACATGGCCGGCGGCCCCGGCAACCCGCTCGGCGCCCGCGCGATGTATCTCGGCGGCACCATCTACCGCATTCACGGGACCAACGCGCCGGAAACGATCGGCACCCGCGTCTCCTCCGGCTGCCTGCGGCTCACCAATGAGGACGTCAGCGACCTCTATTCGCGGGTCAGTGTCGGCACCAAGGTAATCGTGCTGCCGATGAGCGACCGCCGCGCCGACCTCGGTTCGGCCGTCCGCTAACAAGATCGACTTCCCCAAGCCTACCCCCAAAGTCTCCTCCAAGGCTCAGACAACGGCTCCGGCTCCCCACCGGGGCCGTTGTCGCGTTCACAATCGTTAACGTCCAGGTGACCCGGACATTGGGCCTGCTTCCGCCCCTGAAGCAGCTTGATCCCGCCACACTGGCGCCCTCGTCGGGGGGCCTGTACAACCCGTCAAAGTTGATTTTCATGCGGGGGAATGATGCGTCTACCGATGCATCCAAGAACGATCGCACTCGGCATCACGGTCGTGCTGATCTCGTTCGCAATCAGCCTCAAGGCTATGGACTGGCTTTCGCCAGGTGCCACCCTGCAGAAGCCGCAGCTCGCCGAGCTGCCGCCGCTGCCGCAGGCGCCGCGGTCCTCGACGGTCGTGGCGCAGGTCTCGGTCGCGCTGTCGGCGATTCGCGACGCCGCCGAACGCGGCGCGCCGAAAACCTTCGGCGGCAAGGCCGACAATCCGGTGCAGCAGATCCTGCAAAATGCCGACATCGGCTGGACCGCATCGCGCGGGCCGATCGCGGCCACCGGCGCGCAGGACGTACTGACGCTGACGACCCCGATCAGTGGCACGCTCAAGGTCACCGGATCGCTGTCGGCACAGGCGACCGGCGCGGTCAGCAATGCACTTGGCAGCCTGCTCGGCGGCAACGTCGCCAAGCAGATCGGCGCCGTCAACATCAAGAATATCAACGCCAATGCCGACATCAAGGGCGGCGTCACCCTGACCGCGCGGCCGAAGCTCGGCGCGTCCTGGCGGATCGAGCCGAACCTGCAGGCGCAGGTCAATCTCGGCGACACCAGCTTGTCGGCCGCCGGCGTCCGCATCAGCGTGCCGGCCCAGGTCAAGCCGGTGATCGATAAGGCGGTGGCCGACCAGATCTCCGCGGTCGAGACGCGATTGCGCAACGACCCGGTGTTCCAGGACAACGCCCGCGCGCAGTGGACCAAGGCTTGCCGCTCGCTCCCGCTGCAAGGCACCGGCGGCACCGCGTCGATGCCGCCGTTGTGGCTCGAGCTGCGGCCGACCCGCGCGATCGCGGCGCAACCCAAGGTCGATGCGTCCTCGGTGATCCTGACCATGGGGATCGAGGCCGAGACGCGGATCACCGAAACGCAGACCACGCCGAACTGCCCCTTCCCCGACAAGCTCTCGATCGTGCCGCCGATGTCGAGCCAGATCGCGATCGGCCTGCCGGTCGACATGTCCTTCACCACGCTGACGCAGCTGGTCGAGGCGCAGCTGAAGGGCAAGACCTTCCCCGAGGACGGTTCCGGCCCCGTCGGCGTCACCGTCAAGAGCGCGAGCATCGCGGCCTCCGGCGATCGGCTTTTGATCTCGCTTCTGGTGCACGCCAAGGAGAAGAAGAGCTTCTTCGGCCTCGGCGCCGAGGCGACGGTGCACATCTGGGGCCGGCCGCGGCTCGACCAGGCGGCGCAGACGCTGCGGCTTGCCGACGTCGAGCTGGCGGTGGAATCCGAGGCGGCGTTCGGCCTGCTCGGCGCGGCCGCGCGCGCGGCGATCCCGCACATGCAGCAGGCGCTGGCCGACCGGCTGGTCGTCGACCTCAAGCCGTTCGCGGCCAATGCGCAGCGCAAGATCGCCGCCGCTATCGCCGACCTGCAAAAGAACGAGGAAGGCATTCGGGTCGACGCCGACGTCAACAGCATCCGCCTGGCCGACATCGCGTTCGATTCGAAGACGCTGCGGGTGATCGTGGAGACCGACGGCACCATCAAGGCCGCCGTCACCGCATTGCCGTCGCTATAGCCTTCGCCCTCTCCCCGCTCTTTGCGGGCCGACCATGATCCAGGTCGGCCTGTATTCGGCGACCATGCATTACCTGAAGGCGATCGAGGCCGTTGGCACCGACGAGGCGCCGCAGGTGATGGCGCAGATGCGCGCCACGCCGGTCAACGACTTCTTCGCCAAGAACGGCCATATCCGGATCGATGGCCGCATGGTGCACGACATGTATCTGTTCGAGACCAGACTGATCGCCGCCGTGCCCGGCGACGAAGCCTTCCGCCCGCTCGACAAGGGCGGCTGCCCGCTGGTGAAGTCGAACTGACCCGTGCGCCGCTGCGGGCTATCGGGTTTGCCCGAAGCCGATGAAAAAGAAAACGCGCCCGGCCAGACCGGGCGCGTTTTTCCTTGCGCGACTGGCTCCGGCTATCGCCTCGTCAGCCGCGATCGCGCCTAATCAACGTTCGCGCCCGGGATCATCCAGGTCGCATAGGTCTGCCAGACGCCATCGCCCAGATTGCGCTGATAGGCGATGAAATCGGCATGGTCGCCGTGCACGAGCTCATAGCGATAGTACCTTGAGAGGTCGTCGATCTGCCTGGTCATGAAACGTCTCCGTCATAAGGGAAAGTCCTGTCTTTCGACGTAGTCGGCGCGCGCCCAACGTCAATAGAATGACGTTTATCATTCAATCACAGGTACGCGATCCGATTGGAGCGCCGCTTCAGCGCCGGGTACGATGCGAGATGTGGCGCGGCGCCTGAACGACGCCGATGCCGCTCTCCTCCGCCTGAAGCCGCTGCAACACCGCGGGCGGCTCGAGCACCAGTTTGGCCGCAGGCGTCGGCGCACCATTGTTGAGCACGTCGCGATAGGGATAGATCGACTGGTAGGCGGCAGGCTCGGGGATCGCAGCCTGCGCCGAGGCCGCCGCCGCGGCACCGGCCGACAGCGCCGCAACAAGCGCGACGGTTTTCAACGTCCTTGCGAGGTGGGAAATCCTGGTCGTCATGGAAACGCTCCCGCGATTTACATCGCATACGATTAACTCGTTCCCGCCCAATAAAGGCATGGAACAGTCGGTCTTCAAGTATCCCGATTTAATCGGATGCGATTTATTCGGGCGCGGCGCTTCAAATATCCGTGTGATCACAGACCCGGGAGGTCTCCGGCATGACCGTCCGGTCCGACGCTGGGCGCAAAGCGTGACGGCGAACCGCGGTGACGATCTCGCCGCCGGCGGACATCACAAGAAGCCTTGTCTGTCGGGCTGCATTTGTCGGCCCGACCCGTCAGTCATCCGCTTGTCAGGAGATTGAGACAAGAACACAACAGCGTCGGCCTTGTCGGGCCTTATGGCGTTCGGCCTGGCGCGCTACACAAAAGATGGAGACATAGCCGTGAAGCAGATGGGTTCGCGACGGAAGATACATGTTGCAGCGATGCTGCTCGGCGCGACGGCCCTGGCGATCCTGCTGCCGTCGATCGCGCCGGCGCAAACCGGCCCGGCACCTTCAGGCGCAAAACCGTTCCTGACCGTCGACGGCAAGCTGCCGCTGGTGATCGGGCATCGCGGCGTGCCGGGCCTGGTGCCCGAGGAGACTGAAGCCTCGTACGAGCTCGCCGCCGACCTCGGCACCGACTCGCTCGAAGAGGACCTGCATCTGACCAAGGATTGCGTCCTGGTGGCACGCCACAATCCATGGCTCGGCGACAACACCAACGTCGCCGAAGTGGCGAAGACCAATGCGGAGGTCGCCAACCGCAAGCGCACGACGGCGGGCGTCCGCGTCAAGGTGAAATGGGCGCAAACCCCGACCAGCGGGCCGGCCGAATATCTGACCGACCTCGTCGACCCCGCCGATCCCAAATCGGTGCTGAAGGCGCTGATCGTCGACGGCGACGATCACACCAATGACTGGTCGATCACCGATTTCACAATGGCCGAGCTCAGGACCTGGATCGCCGGCACCACCTATGATGCGGCCAACGAACGGCCAAAGCTGTTCAACGGCAAGTTTCCGATCATCAGCTTCCAGGACATCATCGACATCGCCAAGGCGAAGAGCAAGGCGACGCGGACGTTCGATCTCGGTCTATCCGGAAACCAAGAACCCGACCTGGAACAACGCCCAGGCGATCGCCAATGGCTGCGGCGCGCCCGGCAGCCATCCGCTCGAGGACGCCCTGATCAAGATCATCAAGGAGAACGGACTCAATTCAAAGGACGCGCCGATCATCGTGCAGAGCTTCGAGCCCGGCAGCCTGAAATACATGCGCAGCCACGGACTGGAAACGCGGCAGGTCCAGCTGATCGACGGCAACGGCGTCGACTTCAAGACCGGCAAGGTGCTGCTCAACAACATCGCCAATTCCCGCCCCTACGATTGGACGGTTGCGGGCGACGGCCGCACCTTCGATGCGATGCTGACGCCGGAAGGCCTCACCGAGATCAAGACCTATGCCGACGGCATCGGCCCGTGGAAGGCCTATATCGTGCCGTACAAGATCTTGCCCTGGAAGGACGAGAGCATCGACGGCAAGCCCACCAAGGGATCGACGGCCGACGCCGCGACGCAGGACGCTACCAGCGTGATCGCCGACGCGCACAAGCTCGGCCTGTTCGTGCATGTCTTCACGTTCCGCAACGAGAAGAAATATCTGGCCGCCGACTATCGCGGCGATCCGGCCCTCGAATACCTGAAGTTCTTCCGCCTCGGCGTTGACGGGGTATTCACGGATTTCACCCACACCGGCGTCGCCGCCCGCGCGGCCTACTTGCGCGAACTCGGCTGGTGACATCCGCAACGCGAAGAGCTCGGGTACACAGCCCCCTCACTGCTGCTTGAGCACCAGCGCGCTGGTCAAGTCGCCGAGCGGCTTCTGACCATGAGCGGCGATCGCAGCATCTCGCACGGTGATACCGTGCAGCGTCGGCAGTGCGAATCGGCGCGTGATGAAGCGCAGGATCGAGGTCGTATCCATCGGTGTATGATCGACATAGCCGCGGCGCGCATAGGGAGAAACGATGATGGCCGGGATGCGTGAGCCAGGGCCCCAACGGTCGCCCTTCGGAGGCGCCACGTGATCCCACAGGCCGCCATTCTCGTCATGGGTGATGACGACCAGCATATGCGGCCATTGCGGGCTCTTCTCGAGATGCGCGACCACTTCGGCGATATGGCTATCGCCGGCCTGGATATCGGCATAGCCCGAATGTTCGTTGAGGTCGCCCTGCGGCTTGTAGAATGAAACCTGCGGCAGCTTGCCGTCGTCGATCACTTTGATGAACTCCTTGCCGGCCAGGCCGCCGTCACGCAGATGCTCGGCGCGGGCCGCGGTGCCCGGCGCGAAGCTGGCATAGTAGTTGAGAGGCTGGTGGTGATATTGGAAGTTTGGCACCGGCGACTTGTTGCCGTGGTCGAGCACATCCTGCCACGCCCCGCTATACCAGGCCCATGTCACGTGCTTGAGGCTGAGCATATCTCCGATGGTGGGCTCGATCTGCGGCGTCAGCGTCGTTGCATTCCCCGGATCGGCATAGGCCTTGTCGCCATCCTTCGCAGGGTCGTTGCCGCTCGGCTGATAAGGCGGCTGCATGGTGTTCACGGCGTAGAAATCCGGCGTGAGATTGCCGTCGCCGACATATTTCGGAATGCCGTCCATCGCCGATTTCGGTGAATTGGCAGCCTCCTTCAATGTCACGCCGTCGCGCTCGACAACGGAGATCGACGGCTTGGCGGGGTTGGTGTCGGCATCGGGATAGTAAGGCACGCAGGCGCAGACCAGCCATTGATGGTTGAGGAAGGAGCCGCCGAAAGCTCCCATGAAGAAATTGTCGGCCAGCACATATTTCTGGGCCACCTTCCACATCGCCAATTTCGATCCGTCCCAGAGGCTTATCGCGAGGGCGCCCGAGTCGGCATGGGCGACGAATTTGTCGTTGCGCCCGCCGTTGATCTGCATCTGGTTCTGGTAGAAGCGATGCCAGAGGTCGCGCGTGATGGTGCCGTAGCTGAGCCTGAAGCCCTTCGGGTCGTCAGCGTAGAAAGGGCGATTGGGCAGATGCTCGGTCTCGGCCTGAGTGATCGGCGGCGTGACGCCCTTGGCGGTCAGGCCTTCCCAGATCGGCGGCAACTCACGGAACGGCTTGCCGTCGCGATCGCGCTGGAGCCGCGCCGCGGCGGGTGCCTTCGCCACGCCATTGGCGCGCGGAAAGCTGCCATAGAGATTGTCGAAGCTGCGGTTCTCAGCATAGATCACCACGACCGTTTCGATCAGCGCCAGATCGTCGGCGGCATCCTTCCTGGGGCCTGGACTGTCCCCGGCTGCGAGCGCGGCACCGCCCACACAGATGAAGAAACCCGATGCAAAAAGGACAACCGCCGATCTCGTTCGCATTCGAGCCCCCTGCACTCACCGGACTGTTGCTGCCGTTCCGTTCAGTCTCCGTCATAACCCAGACGTTCAGCCAAGGCACCTCCGGATTGCCATGACGACCTCCCGCCATAGCCCCGGCCTGCAACATGCGGATTAAGCGTTCGGTTTTTGCGTCCACGATCGTCCTGCTGGCTTTGACCTTAGGTTCCAGCCAGGCGAGGCAGGACATGTCACGTGCCGAGGCGCGCCGGCTGGCCGAACGGCTCAGCGCACTCGGCCAGGCCCTTTTTTTCGATCCGTCCCTCTCGCCGTCCGGCAAGCTTGCCTGTTCATCCTGCCACGATCCCGCGCACGGTTTCGGCCCGAACAATGCCCTTGCGGTGCAACTCGGAGGTGGCGACCTGCGCCAGCCGGGGGTGCGTGCCGTACCCTCCCTGAAATATCTGCAGGTGGCGCCGGCCTTCACGGAGCATTTCCACGACTCCGAGGACGATGCAGATGAAAGCGTCGACAACGGCCCGACTGGCGGCCTCACCTGGGACGGTCGAGTCGACCGTGGCGCCGACCAGGCCAGGATTCCGCTGCTGTCTGATTTCGAGATGGGCAATCGGGACGAGGCCAGCGTGGCCCGCCGGGTGCTTGACGCAGGCCACGGCAAGAAGATTGCTGCCATCACCGGGGTCAAGAAAGCCACTGATCCCGCCACCGTTTACAAGACCGCCCTCAAGGCGCTCGAAGTGTACCAACAGGACTATCGGACCTTTTATCCCTACTCGAGCAAGTATGACGCCGTGCTGGCCGGCAAGGCCGAACTCACGCCCGCGGAAGCGCGGGGGCTCGACCTGTTCAATGCACCGAACAGGGGCAATTGCGCCTCCTGCCATATCAGCCGCCGGGGCAACGATGGCACCCCGCCCCAATTCACCGATTACGGACTGATTGCACTCGGAGTCCCGCGCAATGCTGACATTCGCGCCAACAAGGACCCAGCCTATTTCGACCTCGGCCTCTGCGGACCCCTGCGCACGGATTTCCTGCAGCGCGCGGACTATTGCGGCCTCTTCCGTACCCCGACACTGCGCAATATCGCGCTACGCCAGACCTTTTTTCACAACGGCGTGGTGCATTCCCTGCGCGACGCAGTGCGGTTCTATGTCGAGCGGGAAACCCGGCCCGAGCTTTGGTACCCGCGACGGGCCGACGGTAGCATCGACAAATATAATGATCTGCCCGACAGAGCCCGAGCCAACGTCTGCATGGATCCACCGTTCGATCGCAAGGCTGGTGACGCGCCAGCGCTGACGGCGGCCGAGATCGACGATGTCGTCGCCTTTCTCCGGACACTGACCGATGGATATCAGCCGACGAGGTGACGGCTCACGTCGAACTCGGTGTCTGCGCCGGGTCGTAGGCCTCACTTCAGGAAGATTTGTTGGGCAACCCGAGAAGGCCTGTGATCGCCTCAGCCCCCTTGCCCGAGGCGGAGACTTCCCCATTGTCCCTGATCTCCAGCACGGCGCCATTGGAGAAACTGAGGGACCAGCCATCATCCGCGCCGTTCCGGCGCCGATCGGTTAGCTCAATACCGGCTGCGGAAATCACCGCGGTGGCCTTGTCGACATCCATGGTCGTCCCTCTTGCAGGCGTCGGAAAATTGTTCCTCGACCGTTGGTCGTCAAGTCGAGGTCTCAGCGGGTAAGGAATTGGTGGCAGTATGAACCAGGCCGAGGTTTGTGCAATGTTCCGTATGAACCGTGACGTCATCTCGCAGGCAGCCAAACGGGGGATCCTGCAAGGCGTAGCAAAGCGCGCCCGGCATCGCCGGGCGCGCTCGTCTTTCACAATGCGATACGCGTTAGTCGGTCGAATACTTGAACTCGGGCATAGCCTTCAGCTCGTCCTTGGTCGCGCTGAACACCGCGTGATCCGGATACCAGGGATTCGGCTTCGACGATGTCGTGGCCGGCGCGGCACCCGTGGTGGTCGTCTTGCTGGTGCTGCTGCCGCCGGCGCCGGTATTCGACGCGCCGGTATAGGCGATCGGCTCGTTGACGAACTTCACCTTGTCGATCGGCACGGCGACCAGATGCTCGCCGACGCCAAGGAAACCGCCGACGCCGATCACCACCGCCTTGATGGCGCCGCCCTTGTCCATCAACAGATCATTGATCGAGCCGACGCTCTCGTTGCTGTCGTTGTAGACGCTGAGACCGACCACCTTCGACGCGCGCCAGTTGCCCTTGAACTCGGTCGGCGATGTGGCTGACGTCGACGCCGCAGGAGACATCTTGTCGGCCTTGTCGGTGGGCGTCTGCGCGATCGCGACGGTCGCAAGCAGAGCCGAGCCGGCAACGCCGGCGATGATTGATTTGATCAACATGGTTGCGCTCTCCTCAGTTCGCAAAATCGATGCCAAGAGAACCCCCGATGTCCGTGACTGTTCCTATTGAGCCTGCGCTCAAAAGCCGCTCAGGCATGACGGAACGCCACGTGGTGCAACAAGCATGCATCGGCAATTGTCCGATAGCGGGACGTTGCAGTGCTTGACGAAAGCGATCGCCCCCTCTCAACTAGGGCTGCGGTTGAGCCTCACGACTGCGCCGGACGCGCAGTCCCAGATGTGACGATGTTTGGCTCACTAAGTCGTCCCGGCGAACCGCGCTGCACACGCGACCGCCTCGTCGATCGACCTAATCGACCGACATCTGTCGATCACGCGCGCAGATCGCTGCGCGATCAGAAACCACCCCAATAGGGCGGCACGCCGTAGAAGCGATGCAGCTCGACTTCCTGTGAGCGATCGCCCCAGTCGAAATCCTTGTCGGCGCGGAATGACGGCGCGCGCTTCAACTCGTCATCCTCGATGTCGAGTTCGTAGGCCTCGAACTTCGGGTTGTAGTGCAACCGACCCCAGGGCAGCGGAATCAGATTGGTTCCGATACCCAGGAACCCACCGAAGCTCAGCACCGCGTATGACACCTTGCCGGAGATCTTGTCGATCATCAGCCGCTCGATGTGGCCGATCATGTCGCCATTGGCGCGGCGCACCGCCGTCCCCTCGACCCGGTCGCTTGCAATCAGCTGATGCGGCCTTGTCCTGACCTCGACAGCCATTTCAACCTCCTCAACCTGAACCCTTGTCCGAGCCCTCGCCTCGTTTGGGCCCTTGACTGAACCCTGGCCTGAAAGGGAAACAACGCGTCGCCGGGCAAACGGGTTCCGCCCCGGATACGACAGCAAGCCTTGCCTTTTCCGCTGCGCCCGGCCGCCATGCCTTCCGGTCCCGGCCGGTTGGAGTTCGGGCCGAATTTCAACGTATTAGCTTGATGACAGAACGCTAACTTTTCGTCCCGCCGGGGACCTGTTTAACTCGACAGGCTGGGCAAGACCTAGAAATACACTGAAACAAAATTCCTGAGCCGCTTTCCCCGAATCACGGACAAAAGATCGGTATGACCCAGGCTGCGCCCAATATCCTAGTCGTCGAGGACGATCGCGAGACGCGGTCCCTCATCGCAAAATATCTCCGCACCAATTCCTGCCACGTCACGACCGCCTCCGACGGCCGCGAGATGGCCAAGGCGATGACCGACCACCGCGTCGATCTGCTGGTGCTCGATGTCATGCTGCCCGGCGAGGACGGCCTCAGCCTGTGCCGCAAGGTGCGCGCGGAGTCGCAGACGCCGATCATCATGCTGACCGCACGCGGCGAGGACGTCGACCGCATCCTCGGCCTCGAGATGGGCGCCGACGATTATTTGGCAAAGCCGTTCAACCCGCGCGAGCTGCTGGCGCGGATCAACGCGGTGCTGCGCCGACAGGCCGCCGCGCGCAACGCCAGCGCGATCGAGGGCGCGACCACGCTGACCTTCCTCGGCTGGCGTATCGACATCCGCCTGCGCGAGCTGCGCAACCCCGATGGCGCCCGCGTCGCCATGACAAGCGCCGAGTTCGACCTGCTGCGGACCTTCTGCGAACGACCCGGCCGCGTGCTGTCGCGCGACAGCCTGCTCGACCTGACGCAGGGCCGCAGCGCCGGCTCGTTCGAGCGTTCGATCGACGTGCTGGTCAGCCGGATCAGGCGCAAGATCGAGCCCGATCCGCAGGAAGCCACCATGATCAAGACGGTGCGTTCCGGCGGCTATGTGTTCACTCCGAGGGTGGAGGCGGTTGCCGCCACGAGCAACTGACCATGAAGCTGCTGCGCGTGCCGAGTCTGCGGGGAATCGGCGCCCAGATGGCGGCGCTGGTCGTCGTCTCGATCGTCGCGCTGCACCTGATCATCACCGCCACCTTCCTGATCCACCGCCCGGATCGGCCGGAGCCATCGGATCGCTGGCACACCCAGCTCGCCGCCGCCGCGCAACTGCTGGGGCATGCCCCGGCGTCGGAGCGGCCGCGGCTCCAGGCCGACATCACCCGCGCGTTCCCGCAGCTTGCGGTCGGCGACCTGCCGGCCGACGCCGGCGCGCTCGCCGAGACCGACGCGCCGAGCCTGCACGCGCTGCGCCGGCTCGGCGCCGGCTATCACGTCTACTCGCTGCCGCACGAAGCGGCCGGCACGCCGCATGACGGCGAAATCCGCCGCGTCGCGATCCGCCTGCCCGACGGCGCGATGTTCGCCGCCAATTTGATGCCGGATCAGCACATGCGGCCGTTCTGGGGCGGGCCGTGGATGATGACGGTGCTGTTCGCCGTCATCAGCGTCACCCTGCTCGGCCTGTGGGCGGCGTGGGCGCTGACCGCGCCGCTGTCGTCCTTCGTCAAGGCCGCCGAGACCTTCAGCCTGAACGGCGCCGCGGCTCCGCTGCCCGAGCGCGGCCCGGAGGAGATCCGCTCGCTGGCCAAGGCGCTGAACCGGATGCGCGAGCGGATCACCGCATTGATCGACGACCGCACCAAGATGCTGGCCGCAATCAGCCACGATCTGCGCACGCCGATCACGCGGATGCGGCTGCGCGCCGAATTCATCGAGGACGAGACCAATCGCCACCGCATGCTGCGCGACCTCGACCAGATGCGCTCGATGCTGGAATCGGTGCTGTCGTTCCTGCGCAACGACCGCAAGCTCGAGGAGATGACGCTGGTCGACATCGCAAGCACGCTGCACCTCGTCACCGACCAGTTCGTCGACATGGGACACAAGGTCAATTACGTGGGTCCGCAGCACGCGATGGCGACCGCGCGCCCCGCCGACCTGCATCGCTGCATCACCAATCTGGTCGACAATGCCGCGCGCTTCGGCGGCGAGGTGACCGTTCGCCTCGACATCAGGCCCGACCGCCTCGTCGTCGACATCGAGGACGACGGCCCCGGCATCTCGGACGCGCACAAGTCGAGCGTGCTGGAGCCGTTCGTGCGCGGCGACCAGGCGCGCAACATGGACGAAGCCGAAGGCTTCGGCCTCGGCCTGTCGATCGCCAACGCCATCGTGCTCGCGCATGCCGGCACGCTGTCGCTGCACGATCGCACGCCGCACGGGCTGGTGGTCCGGATCGAATTGCCGGCGCGTCAGCAACCGTTGCAGCCGCAGCAGCGAACCGCAGCCTGATCAAACGAGGCGCGAAGCATTCAGGCGGCGAGCGGCGCGATTTGCGTGTGATCGTAGATCGCGACCGCCTCGAAGCGGTAATTGCAGGCGCGGCAATTCCACAGATAGGACGTGCGGCCTTCGCTGTGCTCGACCCAGTCGGGCCGGGCGATCGGCTTGCCGCATTGCGCGCAGGGATTTTCGCGAGGCATATAGCCAATGTCCTGACGGACTGAATCTTGACGATTCATGGCGCATCTCCCGAATGCTGTTTCTTGCGTGCTTTTTTCTTGCGTGCTTTGGAACGGACAGACGTGCTGACTCAACACGCGCGCGCTGCCTTGCGACGAAGTGTAGACCTTCATCGAGTCGTTTGCACGACAAACTGTTGTGGATAGCGTGCGGCAAAACGCGACCGAGGAAATTGGAAGAAAAACAATTGTTGCAAAAACAATTCTTGGCTGAGTCGATGGAAGCAAACAATTTGAAGCATCCGTCGCGCCCGCGCGGCGTTCGCCTCGCCAGCATCCGGACAATCAGAACGTTCGCTGATGCGAAGGCTTTGCCACATTCCTGCCCGCTCGCCGTACCAATGAGACCGCAGAACCGACGCGCGTTGATCACCCCGAGCGTATCAGAGATGAAGACCGTTCAAACCCTTAGCCGCCTTGCCGTCAGCAGCCTTGCCGCCATTGGATGGCTTGCGTCCTGCGCCGGCGCGAGTGCGCAATCGCGCGCGCAATATGAGGCGATGGTGGCGGCCGAGGCGCAGGCCAATCTGGTGCCGGAAGAGCTGGTGCATCGCGTCATCGTCCGCGAGAGCAAGTACCAGCCGCATTTGATCGGGCGCGGCGGCGCCATCGGAATGATGCAGATCAAGCTCGCGACCGCCCGCGGGGTCGGCTACACAGGTACCGCTGAAGGCCTGCGCGACGCCGCGACCAACCTCCGATACGGCGTCAAATACCTCGCGGGCGCCTATCGTGCCGCCAACGGCGATTTCGATCGAGCCGTGCGTTATTTCGCGGGCGGGTATTACTATGTCGCAAAGCGGCAGCGCGGCGGTCACCTCAAGGAGGCGATGCATGGCGCCGCCGGTGCACCGCCGAAGGAGCTCGCGAAGCAGGATCAGGTGGCGGCCGATCCCGCCGAGCCGAAGCTGGAACAGGCCGCAAAATAAAACCGGTCGCGTCCACGCCTGGCGTAGATGCTTGGCATACAAGTTGACACAGAGGCCCATCCGCCTACATTAGAGCCGTTCCGAGGGGTGCTCCGAAGGAGGAGCTGAGATACCGCAAGCTTGGACGTCGCCATCATGGCGATCAGTCCGGGACCGCGGTGACCCTTTGAACCTGATCCGGGTCATGCCGGCGAAGGGACAGGGATGTATCAGACGTCAAGACCGCGGGGGGATTCCCCCGTCTCCATCATCGGCGCAGGCATCGCCGGCGCCTGGCATGCGCTGTTGCTCGCAGAGGCCGGACGTGCCGTCACCCTGCATGAGCGCAGTGACGCCGCGATGACGGAATCCACAAGCCATTGGGCCGGCGGCATGCTGGCGCCGTGGTGCGAAGCGGAGGCCTCCGAGCCGGTGATCTCACGGCTCGGCATCCGCTCGCTCGATTTGTGGCGCGATCATTTTCCGCAAACCGCGTTCAACGGCTCGCTGGTGGTGGCGCATCCGCGCGACCGCAGCGATTTCGAGCGCTTCGCCCGCCTGACCACCGGCTACCGCAGGCTGGATGCGCAGGCCGTGAGCGCGCTCGAGCCGTCGCTCGAGGGCCGCTTCCGCGAGGGACTGTTCTATCCCGACGAGGGCCATGTCGAGCCGCGCCGGATGCTGCCGCAGCTCCATGCGGCGATCGCCAAGGCCGGCGGCACCATCAGATTTGGCAGCGACGTGGAGGCCGATCACCTCGACGGCCTCGTGATCGACTGCCGCGGGCTTGCGGCGCGCGACCGCGAGCCGAGCCTGCGCGGCGTCAAGGGCGAGATGATCATCATCGAGACTACGGAGGTCGAGCTGTTGCGCCCGGTGCGGCTGATCCATCCGCGCTGGCCGCTCTACGTGATCCCGCGCGGCGACGGCCGCTTCATGCTGGGCGCGACCTCGATCGAGGCCGAGGACAACGGCGTCAGCGTGCGCTCGGCGCTGGAGCTGCTCGGCGCGGCCTATGTGGTGCACCCAGCCTTCGGCGAGGCCCGCATCGTCGAATTCGGCGCCGGCTTGCGTCCGGCCTTCCCCGACAACCTGCCGAAGATCAGGATCGAGCAGGAACGCATCACGGTGAACGGACTCTACCGTCATGGCTTCCTGCTGGCGCCGGCGCTGGCCGAGCTGACGCTCGCCTACATCGCGCGCGGCGAAATCGACAATGAGGTGATGCAATGCGTGTGATCGTCAACGGCGAGCAGCGGGAGATCAACGCCGCCAGCGTCGACGCGCTGTTGGCCGAGCTCGACTACGAAGGCAGCCATTTCGCGATCGCGCTGAATTACGACGTGGTGCCGAAGAGCCGCTGGGCCGAGACGGCGTTGAAGGCCGGCGACGAGATCGAGATCATCACGCCGCGACAGGGAGGGTGATGTGACGCGTGCCCAAACTCTCCCCACGTCGTCCCGGCGAAGGCCGGGACCCATAACCACGACCGGCAATTGGCGGAATGAACGACGCCCCGCGTGCCCCATCGTGAGGCCGCGGCGTATGGGTCCCGGCCTGCGCCGGGACGACAGATTGATTTGAGGAGACACATGGTCACCTTCTACGGCAAATCCTTCCCCTCCCGCCTGTTGATCGGCACGGCGCTGTATCCCTCGCCCGCGATCATGCAGAACGCGATCCGCGCGTCCGGCGCCAGCATCGTCACCGTATCGCTCCGTCGTGAAGCCGCGGGCGGCAAGACCGGCGATGCGTTCTGGGCGCTGATCCGCGAGCTCGGCGTCACCGTGCTGCCGAACACCGCGGGCTGCCGCAGCGTACGCGAAGCGGTGACCACGGCAAAGCTGGCGCGCGAATTGTTCGGCACGCCCTGGATCAAGCTCGAGGTGATCGCCGACAACGACACGCTGCAGCCCGACGTGGTCGGCCTGGTCGAGGCCGCCGGCATCCTGATCAAGGACGGCTTCGAGGTCTTCCCCTATTGCACCGAGGATTTCTCCGTCGCCTCGCGGCTGGTCGAGGCCGGCTGCAAGGTGGTGATGCCGTGGGCCGCTCCAATCGGCAGTGCCAAGGGCATCACCAACCGCGATGCGCTCAAGCTGCTGCGCGACCGCCTGCCCGACATCACCCTGGTGGTCGACGCCGGCCTTGGCGCGCCGTCGCACGCGGCCGAAGCGCTCGAACTCGGCTACGACGCCGTGCTGCTCAACACCGCCGTGGCAAAAGCCGACGATCCCGTTGCGATGGCCAAAGCCTTCCGCCTCGGGGTCGAGGCCGGCCGAACCGCTTACGAAGCCGGGCTGATGCAAGCCCGCGACTTCGCCTCCCCCTCCACCCCTGTCGTTGGGACCCCGTTCTGGCATGCCGTATCCTGATCCATTCTACCCCGTCGTCGACAGCATCCAGTGGGTCGAGCGACTGACAAAACTCGGCGTCGGCACCATCCAGCTGCGCGCGAAGGAGCTCGACGATGCCGGGGCGTTGCAGATCGTCACCGACGCGCTCGCGGTCACCAAGGGCACCGGCACAAAACTCGTCGTCAACGACTACTGGCGCGCGGCCATCGTCGCCGGCGCCGAGCATCTGCATCTCGGCCAGGAAGACCTCGCGGGAGCCGACCTCGCCGAGATCCGCAAAGCCAAACTGACGCTCGGTATCTCCACCCATGACGATGCCGAGCTCGCCACCGCGCTCGCCGCCAAGCCCGACTATGTCGCACTCGGCCCGATCTTCTTCACCACGCTGAAGTCGATGCGGTTCGCGCCGCAGGGCATTCCGAAGATCACCGAGTGGAAGAAGCGGATCGGCAATATCCCGCTTGTCGCGATCGGCGGCATCAAGTTCGAGCACGCCGCCGAGATCTTCGCAGCCGGTGCCTCGTCGATCGCCGTCGTCAGCGACGTCACCCAGAACGCCGACCCCGACGCGCGGGTGCGGCAATGGCTCGGCCTCAGCGCGGAGGCCGCGTGATGCACACAATACCCTGCCCATTCCGTCACCCCCGCGCGAGCGCAAAGCGCTCGTCGCTGGAGGAGCGCGGCACGCGCGTCTCGAAGGGTCGACGGCCGGGCTCGTTCATCCTTCGAGACGCGCTTCGCGCTCCTCAGGATGACGAGGTCAACATATCGCACACGAATTAAAACGGAGGAATCCTCATGAACATCCGCTCCAACCCCGACGCCACCCGTCCCGCCGTCACGACAGGCTCGCTGCCCGCCTCGCGCAAGATCTTCGCGACGCCTGCCGCCGCACCCGACATCCGCGTGCCGCTGCGCGAAATCATCCTGTCGGAAGGCGCCGGCGAGCCCAACCTGCCGGTCTATGACACCTCGGGCCCCTACACCGATCCCAGCGTCACGATCGACGTCAATGCCGGCCTGCCGCGCAATCGGCTCGCCTGGGTCAAAGAGCGCGGCGGCGTCGAGGAGTATGAGGGCCGCACCATCAAGCCCGAGGACAACGGCAATGTCGGCGCAGCCCACGCCGCCAAGGCGTTCACCGCGCACCACAGGCCGCTGCGCGGCCTCGACGGCCACAAGATCACCCAGCTAGAATTCGCCCGCGCCGGCATCATCACCAAGGAGATGGTCTACGTCGCCGAGCGCGAGAATCTCGGCCGCAAGCTTCAGCTCGAGCGCGCGGAAGCCGCGCTTGCCGACGGCGAGAGCTTCGGCGCCTCGGTCCCCGCCTTCATCACGCCGGAATTCGTCCGCGACGAGATCGCGCGCGGCCGCGCCATCATCCCCTCCAACATCAACCACGCTGAGTTGGAGCCGATGATCATCGGCCGCAACTTCCTGACCAAGATCAACGCCAATATCGGCAACTCGGCGGTGACCTCGTCGGTCGAGGAGGAGGTCGACAAGATGGTGTGGGCGATCCGCTGGGGCGCCGACACCGTGATGGACCTCTCCACGGGGCGCAACATCCACACCACCCGCGAATGGATTTTGCGCAACTCGCCGGTGCCGATCGGCACCGTGCCGATCTACCAGGCGCTGGAGAAGTGCGACGGCGATCCCGTCAAGCTGACCTGGGAGCTCTACAAGGACACCCTGATCGAGCAGTGCGAACAGGGCGTCGACTATTTCACGATCCATGCCGGCGTGCGCCTCGCCTACATCCACCTCACCGCCAACCGCGTCACCGGCATCGTCTCGCGCGGCGGCTCGATCATGGCGAAGTGGTGCCTGGCGCATCACAAGGAGAGCTTCCTCTACACCCATTTCGACGAGATCTGCGACCTGATGCGCAAGTATGACGTCTCGTTCTCGCTCGGCGACGGCCTGCGCCCGGGTTCGATCGCCGACGCCAACGACCGCGCGCAGTTCGCCGAACTGGAGACGCTCGGCGAGCTCACGAAGATCGCGTGGGACAAGGGCTGCCAGGTCATGATCGAGGGCCCCGGCCACGTGCCGATGCACAAGATCAAGATCAACATGGACAAGCAGCTCAAGGAGTGCGGCGAGGCGCCCTTCTATACGTTGGGCCCGCTGACGACTGACATCGCACCGGGCTATGATCACATCACCTCGGGTATCGGGGCTGCGATGATCGGCTGGTTCGGCTGCGCGATGCTCTGCTACGTCACGCCGAAGGAGCATCTGGGTCTCCCCGACCGCAATGACGTCAAGACCGGCGTCATCACCTACAAGATCGCCGCCCACGCCGCCGACCTCGCCAAGGGCCACCCCGCCGCGCAGCTCCGCGACGATGCGCTCAGCCGTGCCCGCTTCGACTTCCGCTGGCAGGACCAGTTCAACCTCGGCCTCGATCCCGAGACCGCGAAGAACTTCCACGACGAGACCCTGCCGAAGGAAGCCCACAAGGTCGCGCATTTCTGCTCGATGTGCGGCCCGAAATTCTGCTCGATGAAGATCACCCAGGACGTCCGCGACTACGCCGCGACCCTCAACGACCCGACCGGCGTCGGGATGTCGGCGGCAGGCACCATCGAGGACGGTTTACCCGCCGAAGCCTTGGCGAAGGCGGGGATGGCGACAATGAGCGCCAAGTTCAAGGAGATGGGCGAGAACCTCTATCTCGACGCGGACAAGGTGAAGGAGAGCAACCGGGTGCTGTGAGGGCGCGCCCCCTCACCGCGCGTCATGCCCGGGCTTGACCCGGACATCCATCAGACAACGAAGGCCGGGCGAAAGCCCGGCCTCTTTTGCTTCGAAGGCAGGCACTCCCGCGGAGTGGTCCAATATTTGATCTGGATCAACGAAAGGTCCGCGATCTCATCGCTTTCTATATGCTCAAAGTCGAGGGCGATGTCGGAGGTGTCATCCCCGTTGCCTTGCAGACGACGACAATTCCCACGTCCGGTTCATAGAGAATACTCTATCCCATTGCCTCTTTAACTGGAGAGTTTCATGAAATCTTTCAATGCGGCGCTATTCGTCCTTCTCATTGCGCAATCGGCACCGACCCAGGCCGGGAGTTTGGACGGAGCCTGGGCAATGGACGCATCGGCCTGCAACGACATCTTCACCAAGGTGAACAACAAGCTCGCGTTCAAGCAGAATGCCGATCTCCATGCAGGCGGCTTGATCGTGCAGGGCAAGCAAATCTCCGGCACGTTTCAAAAATGCACGATCAAATCGATGCACGATGATGGACAGAATGTACGATTGGTCGCGGCCTGCTCGGACGGCATCGCGATTTCGGACGTCACATTCGACGTGAAACTCTCCGGAGAGAACACGATCACGCTCAGCTCCAAGGAACCGGTGTCAATGGAGACACCGTATGTTCGCTGCTCGATGTGATCGGGGGTGGCGACGGCTTGAGCAAGTAGCCGGGTGAGCGAAGCGATATCAGGGGCCCTTTGCCGCCGCATATCGCTACGCTCATCCGGGCTACCAGTCCGTAGGGTGGGTTAGCCGAAGGCGTAACCCACCGATTGGTCGACGGGAAGACGGTGGGTTACGCTGCGCTAACCCACCCTACGATGCGAGGCAGGTGTCGCTGCCCCCGCCCCAAACTCAATCTCCTGATACCCCTTTTCCGCCACACCGTTGATGATCGCCAAAAACTTCGGCGTCCCTCCGTTGTAGACGAAGTACCGCACCGTCCCCTCCTCATGCCCGGGGACGTTGGAGTTGTAGCCGGTGAACCAGCCCTTGGCTTTGCGCATCAGCATGATCTCGTACATTTTTGCGACATGTGCGGTCCAGCGCTCTTGCGCCTCCAGCGTGGCGTCGGCGCGGGTCAGGCCGCGGTCCCACATGTATTGCAGCAGATTGGTGCACCAGTTGACGCCGTTCTCGATGCCGCGCGGGAAGTTCGTCGAGGCGGAGGCGCTTTGCGGGCCGGTCGGCATCAACAGGTTCGGGAAGCCGTGCACGAGCATGCCGAGGAAGGTGGACGGCGCGTGCTTCCATTTGTCGGCGAGGCGCGCGCCGCCGATGCCCCTGATATCGATCAGATCGTAGGCGCCGGTGATGGCGTCGAAGCCGGTGGCGTAGACGATGATGTCGAAGGCGTAGTCGCGCTCGGTGGTACGCAGGCCCGTTTCGGTGACGCGGACCAGCGGCGTCTCGCTGAGGTCGACGAGATGGACGTTGTCGCGGTTATAGGCCTCGAAATAGTTTGTCTCCAGCGGCAGGCGCTGCACGCCGAAGCCGTGATCTCTGGGGATCAGCTTCTCCGCAACCTTCGGATCGTTGACGCGCTGGCGGATGCGGCCTGCGATATATTCCGACAGCTCCGCATTGGCGGCTTCATCCATAAAAATCTCGCGGAAGTTCGCGAGCCAGATGCCGAAACCGGGCTCGTCGTAGAGCTTGTCCCACAGTGCCAGCCGCTCCTCGCGGCTCACCTCGTAGAAGCCGCGCTTGTCGGGGCCATGGACGAAACTGCCCGGGGTCAGCGCGCAGGCGGCGAAGATCTCGTCGTAGCGCGCGCGGATGTCGGCCATCTCTTCTTCCGAGATTGCAGAGTTGTTGAGCGGCGCGCTCCAGTTCGGCCGGCGCTGGAACACGGTCAACTCGCCGGCCTTGTCGGCGATCTCGCCGATCAGCTGGATGCCGGTGGCGCCCGTGCCGATCACCGCGACCTTCTTGCCCGCGAGATCGACCGGCTCGTGCGGCCAGTAATAGGTGTGAAATGAGAGTCCCTTGAAGTCCTCGATCCCGGGCACGCGCGGCATGGTCGGCGCGGACAAGAGCCCGATCGCGAGCACGACGAAGCGGCAGGTCAGCTCGCGGCCGTCGTTCAGCTTCAGTACCCAGAGATCGCGCGGCTCGTCGAACTGCATGGTCTCGACCTTGCAGTTGAACTGCATGTACTTGCGCAGATCGAACTTGTCGGCGACGTAGTTGAGGTAGCGCAAATTCTCGGGCTGGCCGGAGAAGCGCTCCTTCCAGTGCCATTCGTCGAGCAGCTCGCGCGAGAACGAGAAGCCGTAGGTGTAGCTCTCCGAGTCGAAACGGCAGCCGGGATAGCGGTTCCAGTACCAGGTGCCGCCGAGATCGGGCGCGGCTTCCAGCACGATGGCATCGATGCCGAGATCGGCCAGCCGCTTGATCTGGTAGATGCCCGCGACGCCGGCGCCGACCACGATCACCTCGTAATAGGTTTTCGCCTCTCCCATGATTCCCGCTCCAAAATTCTTCTTGATCTGTTGGTCTGGATTACAGACCGTTTTGCCGGATCAGGCAACCGCGCCGCGGCGCACGCGACTTGCGTTGAGGCGCTGCAAGCTCCACATCGATCGGTGCGTTTCAAGGCGCGGAAATCCGGACAAGCGACATGACCGACAATCTCACCGGCGTCTGGGACGGCAGCTATGTGCAGCCCAGCGGCATGGTCACCTTCCTGGCAACGCTGATCGACGCCGGCGGCGCGCTCGGCGGCAGCGTGACCGAGCCATGCGTCGCACCGGGCTGCCCGATTAGCACCCACAATGCGTCGCTTGCGGGTCATCGCTCCGGCAGCGCGGTGACGTTCGTCAAGCGCTACGAGCCGGCTGGCTACGGCTATGACACCGTGCATTATGAAGGCGCGGTCAATGCCGATGCGACCGAGATCGACGGCCGCTGGAGCATTCGCGGCACGGCGTTCTCGGGACGGTTCCTGATGGTGCGATCGACCGGTCCGGCGCAGGCGGTGGCGACTGAGGACGAGATCAAGGAGCCGGCGCGCTAAAGCGCGATGAGATTTGGTTGAATCGTCGTCGCGCTTTAGCTTCTTTGTCTGAGCATGATCATTTCGGAAAACCGCTTCGCACTTTTCCGGATCATGCTTTGGCATCGCGGCAAGCTTGCAGGATCGATCATGCCCCAGCGCAGCGCCGGTCTCCTGATGTTTCGCCGCAGTCACGGCCTCGAGGTGCTGCTGGTGCATCCCGGCGGCCCATTTTGGGCGAAGAAGGATGACGGCGCATGGTCGATCCCCAAGGGCCTCCATGAGGAAGGCGAAGATCCGCTGATTGCCGCGCAACGCGAATTCGAGGAGGAAACGGGACAGCGGCCGGCTGGCAGCTTCATCGCGCTTGGCAGCTTCAGGCAGCCCAGTGGCAAGCTGGTCAGCGCCTGGGCCTTCGAAGGCGACTTCGACCTTGCGGCGTTCAGGAGCAACACGTTCAAAATGGAGTGGCCGCCACGGTCGGGCCGGCTCGCGGAGTTTCCCGAGGCGGATCGCGCCGGCTGGTTTGCGTTGAACGAGGCGTTCAGAAAAATTACCAGAGGGCAGCTTGCGCTGTTGCACAGCCTGGTCGAGAAGCTGGGTTTGCCGAAGGGCGAGTTCGACTAGGCAAGGCCACCGGTACCGCGTTGCGATGTCCGACAGCAATCTTCACCGCCTCCCCGACCAGCTCCGCGCCGACCTGCGCTTGGTGTTCGTCGGCACCGCGGCCAGCACACGCTCGGCCGCGGTCGGGCATTACTACGCGCATCCCGGCAACCGGTTCTGTCGCGCGCTGCATGAGGCCGGCATCACGCCGCGACGTTATCGGCCCGACGAGTTCGCGGCATTGCTCGCACTCGGCATCGGCTTCACCGATCTTTCCAAGACCGGCGCCGGGATGGATCATGAGATCGCGCGCCGCTCGTTCGATGTGATCGGCTTCAGGATGAAGATCGAGACATATCGGCCGAAGACCATCGCCTTCACCAGCAAGAAGGCGGCGAGCCTGTTTTACGGCAAAGCGACCAGCGTGCTTGCGCACGGGCCGCAGCCGTCGATCGATGGATTTCCCAATGTGTTCGTGCTCCCGTCGCCGTCGGGTGCCGCGTCAGGGCATTGGAGCTTGCAGCCGTGGCGCGAGCTCGCCGAATGGATCAGGGAAACGTAGGGTGGGTTAGCCGAAGGCGTAACCCACCGTCGCGGATAAAAGTCGGTGGATTACGCTTCGCTAATCCACCCTACGCAACGCTTATTCCTTCAACGTGATCGCCAGCCCGCTGAGATCGACATTGGCCATCAGGCCGACCTGCTTGCCGCTCAGTTCGAGCACCGCGCCGTTCTGGTTGGTCAGCAGGATGCCGCGCACGCCGGCGCCGAGCGCAACGCCCATGCCGGCCGCGGCGTAGACGCCGGCGATATCCTGGGCGCGGCGGATGTTGCGCACCCGGCCCTGCAATGTGGTCTGCGAGCCGCCGAACACGAGGCCGTAATCCAGCCCGCCGGCCGTCAGACCATAGGTCTGGCCATGGAAGGTCAGGACGCCCTTGCCGGCGGAGCCGCCGAACACCCAGCCGCCCTTGAAGATCACGAGCGTCACCGCGCCCTCGTCGGCCAGCGCGGCGGACGATCCGGTGAGCAGCGCCAGCGCGAACAGCACGGCGCGGGCAGCGGATGACAATCTCATGGGGAGTTCTCCAGATCGAATCCCGGCAATCCGACCGGGCGGCGGCACCTCGAAATGCCGGCAAAACACGCGGGATTGCGCTTGTTCATGTTCGCGCGGAGTCTATCATTGCCGCTATATTCGCGCGACCATTGGCGCATGTGCGGCCACCGCTTTGCGCCATCGCTGAGGAGTTTGCGCAACAGGGACCGGCATCGATGCACAATTTCACCCCATTGTCCGGCCTTGCCGGCGGCGCGCTGATCGGGCTCGCCGCAGCGCTGCTGATGCTGCTGACCGGACGAATCGCAGGGGTTACCGGCATCGCCGGCGGCCTGCTCCAGCCCGATACCAGCGATCGCGGCTGGCGTATCGCGTTCATCGCAGGGCTGATCGCGGCACCGCTGACCGCGGCCCTGTTCGGCGCGCCGCTGCCGCGGCCGGCGATGAACGGAAGCCTCGCGGTGATCGCGATCGCGGGCCTCCTGGTCGGGCTCGGCACCCGCATGGGCAATGGCTGCACCTCGGGCCATGGCGTCTGCGGCTTCGCGCGGCTGTCCGGCCGCTCGATCACGGCCACGTTCATCTTCATGACGGCGGCGATCGCGACGGTTGCGATCGTCCGGCACAGTATCGGAGGCTAGCGATGCAAATCCTCGCAAGCTTCATCTGCGGCCTGATCTTCGGCGCGGGCCTACTGATCTCGGGCATGACCGATCCGCAGAAGGTGCTCGGCTTCCTCGACCTGTTCGGCGCCTGGGACGCGACGCTCGCCTTCGTGATGGCGGGCGCGGTTGCGGTAGCCGCCATAGGCTTTGCGATCGCGCGGCAGCGCGCCGCGCCCGCCTTGTCGGCGCGCTTCGTATGGCCCGATCGCAACGACATCGATGCGCCGCTGGTTGGCGGCGCCGTGCTGTTCGGCATCGGCTGGGGCCTCGCCGGCATCTGCCCCGGGCCGGCGCTGGTCAACCTCGCCGGGCTCTCGCTGCCGATCGTGGTGTTCGTCGTCGCGATGCTGGCGGGCATGTTCGGCAACGAGGTCTGGCGCCGGCGGGCGGCCGCGCCAAACATCATCGAAACCTCTCCCCTTCCATCTCGCGCAGACGGGTGACCTCATGACAGAGATCAAGCACTTCCCTCCTCCGCCCGGCGTCCAGGCGCCGCCGCTCTCGTTCGGCGCCCGCGTCGGCGATTTGCTGTTCATATCCGGCATTCCCGGCTTCGACGCCAACCGCGAATTGCCCGACAGCTTCGAGGCGCAGTTCGCCAACGTCGTCACCAACTTCAAGCGCGTGCTGACCGAGGCGGGCGCGACGATGCGCGACCTCGTCAAGGTCAACGTGCTGCTGACCCGCGCCAGCGACGTTGCCGCGATGAACGCGCTCTATGCCGGCGCATTCGGCCCCGCGCCCTACCCCGCCCGCACCACCTGCGTGGTGGTGGCGCTGCCCAATCCGAAGATGCTGATCGAGATCGAGGGCGTGGCGTCAGTGAAGGGGTAACCACCCCATCGTCGTCCTGGCGAAAGCCAGGACCCACTACCCCGAGTGCCGGCTGTTGCGCGGCGCTGGGGCCGCGATCCCGCTTGCAATCAAATGCGGTGGTTATGGGTTGGCTTTCGCCAGGACGACGATGTGGAGAAACGTGGGCGAAACTCGACACCGCGCAGCGCGGCTTCGGCCAGCCGCTAGAACAGCGACCCTTGCCCATCGTCTTCCCGCGCCGTCGTCTTGCGCGGCGCGGCCTTCTTCGGCGCCGGCGCTTCCTCCGCCGCGATATCTTCCGCGGTCATCGGCAGCAGCAATTGCGCGTCGTCGTTGGCGACCGCGTTGACCCGCATCGTCACCTGGTGCCAGGCGAACTCGCCGACGTCGGGCCCCTTCAGCAGCGGCATCACGTCGTCGACGTCGTTGGGCAGGCAGTCGAGCCAGCGCGCGAATTGCTCGGGGCGGATCGTGACGGGGACGCGGTGATGCAGCTGCGCGAGGTCCGCGCTCGCCGGCGCGGTGACGATCGCGACCGTGTCCTGCTCCTCGCCGTTCGGGCCCATCCAGGTCTCGGCAAGCGCTGCGAAGGCGAGCGGATGGCCGTCGCGGCGATGGATGAAGAACGGCCGCTTGCGGCCGCCGGCGTCCTGCCATTCGTAATAGCCGTCGGCCGGAATCAGCGCGCGGCGCCGCTTGATCGCGTTCTTGAAGGCGGGCTTCTCCCGCACGGTCTCAGAGCGCGCGTTGATCAACAGCGAGAAAGTGCGGGGGTCCTTGACCCAGGACGGGATCAGGCCCCAGCGCATCAATTGAAAATGCCGGCCGCCATTCTGCAGCAGCACCACCGGGATCGGCTGGGTCGGCGCAACATTGTACCGCGGCGGAAAATTCGGCTGCTCGATATAGCCGAACATCTCCCGCAAGGCCGCCGGCGGCGAGGTTATGACAAAGCGTCCGCACATATTCCGTCCAGAGTGGTATCCGTTTATTCTGCCTTAACTTGGAGCGTTAAAGACTGCCATCAATGACCTCAACGGCCGCCATAGCGGGCTCTTCCCCGCGACCGACGTACCCCGACGAGGCGCGGGCGGCGCAGTTGCGCGCTGCCAACATCAATCCCCGCACCGGGCTTGCAACCGACTACCTCAATCACTTCAACGAAGCCATCATGCTGCTGGAGATGGTACCGGACCTGCCGGAATGCGCCGACGATTTCCTGGAATGGCAGCCGCTGTCCTATGCCGAGCATTTCACCGCGTCCAATTTCAAGGCGCGTGACCTCGCGATCGAGGCCTATGAGATGGCGAACGCCAGTATCCGGGCCGAATTCGACCAGCTGACCGACAGCATGACCAGGATCCTGACGGAGGTCGGCGTCGCGATGCGGCAGTTGCAGCAGGACAAAAGCCGGGTCGCGCTCGCCGAGCAGGCCATCGTCTGGGTCAAGCCGCTGGTGATGCAGACCGCGGGTGTCATCAACGGCGCCGCAGAGGCCGATGTCGATCGGATCATGGCGGGCGCCTGACTTATCGGGCTATATGCCTCCACGTTTCCGGATCATGCTCAAAAGCCGGTTGTTGCCTTGACCTCTCCCGAACCTCCGATCCGCCCGCAGCTCGCCGTATCAGGCGTGATCTTCCGTGACGGCAAGGTGCTGCTGGTGCGCCGCGCCCGCTCGCCCGGCAAGGGCTTCTATTCGCTGCCCGGCGGGCGGGTCGAGTTCGGCGAGACGCTGCACACCGCGCTGCACCGGGAGATCGACGAGGAGACTGGCCTTCGGGTCGAGATCCTCGGGCTCGCCGGCTGGCGCGAGGTGCTGCCGACCGGCCCCGGCACCGGGCATTATTTGATCATGACCTTCGCGGCGCGCTGGGCCTCCCGCGAGCCCGTGCTAAACGACGAGCACGACGATTTCAAATGGCTGGCCCCGGAGCAGATCGGCGACCTCAAGGTGACCGGCGGCCTCCACGAGGTCATTGCGGCGGCCCGGCGGCTGGTTTGAGGGGCCGTTTCGGGCGCTTTGCAGCGTCCTGCCGCCTTGCCTCGGGCGCATTGAGGGGGCATACCACGGCCATTCCGGAACCCCTGATGATCAGAGCCTTTCTCGCCGTTGTGATCCTGATGTCGGCATGCCTCACGACGCCCGCCCGGGCGCAGGACGCGGCTGCGCCGTTCGACGGCGACCTGCAGCGGCTGGCCGAAATCCTCGGCGCCCTGCACTATCTGCGCGGCATCTGCAACGCCAACGAGGGCGCCAAATGGCGCAACGAGATGCAGGCGCTGATCGACGCCGAGACCCCTTCCGGCGACCGCCGCGCCCGCATGATCGCCGGCTTCAACCGCGGCTATAACGGCTTCCAGCAGACCTACCGAACCTGCACGCCCGCCGCCACGGTGGCGATCCGCCGCTACATCGAGGAAGGCTCGAAGATCTCGCGCGACCTAACGGCCCGCTATGCCAACTGACCGCGCGATCTTCTTCGACCTCGACGGCACCCTGACCGACCCGAAGCCCGGCATCACCGGATCGATCCAGTATGCGCTGGAAAAGCTCGGCCGCCCGGTTCCCTCGCAGGACGAGCTGACCTGGTGCATCGGGCCGCCGCTCCGGGCGAGCTTTGCGATGCTGCTCGGCGGCGAGGAGCTCGCCGACCGCGCGGTCGAGCTCTACCGCGAGCGATTCGGCGATGTCGGGCTGTTCGAGAACGCGGTCTATCCCGATATCGCCGAGGTGCTGGCGGAGCTGCGGGAGCGACCCGGCCGCATGTTCGTGGCGACCTCGAAGCCCCACGTGTTCGCGACCCGGATCGTCGCCCATTTCGGGCTTAACGGCTATTTCGACCACGTATTCGGCTCGGAGTTCGACGGAACCCGGGTCAACAAGGTCGACCTGCTCGCCTACGCGCTGGTCGAGACCGGGGCCGATCCGGCCAAGGCCCTGATGATCGGCGACCGCAGCCACGACGTGATCGGGGCGAATCGCAACGGCATCCGCGCCGTTGGCGTTACCTATGGCTACGGCACGGCCGAGGAGCTGACCGCGGCCGGCGCCAGCCATCTCTGCGCCTCGCCGCGCGCGGTGCTGGACCATATCCACAGCTCATTTGGCTGACGTCAGGTGGGATAGCCGGAATTCCCCTTTAAATGTCGGAACGGCCGTTAACCTTTTCGAAAGAAGTGGGCTTGGCGGTACCCCCATGCGTGATACATCTCACGGGTCGCAGTGGTTCGCTCCTCGGACCGCGCGCATTCATTTTGCAGAGTTTCATGCGCCATCCAGCGTCCTTCCCCCATCACCAAGACGATCCGCGTCCCGACCACGAGCAGAAGCAGGCAGCACTGGGCTATTTGAACGAGGCCTGGGCGGAAGCGCGTCACGATGGCGTCGATGGCGACTGCCTCGCGCAGGCGAGCCTGTTTGCGGCGCTGGCCGAGCTCGTCACGACCTATGGCGAGGACGCGGTGGCGAAATTCGCCGAGGGCATCCCCGCACGGGTGCGCAACGGCGAATTCTCGCTGGCATTGGCCCGGCAGTAAAACCCGCTACGGTTTGAGCGTCTCGAGGAACCGGACCGGCTCGCCGGTGGACGGCGTCGTCACCTCGCCCTGCCACATCACCCGCTTGCCGCGCACGAAGGTGCCGACCGGCCAGCCCTGCACCCGCACGCCGTCATAGGGCGTCCAGCCCGCGCGCGAGGCGATCCACTTGTTGGTGATGGTCTCGCTGCGCTTGAGATCGACGATCGTGAAGTCGGCATCGTAGCCCGCAGCGATGCGGCCCTTGCAGGCGATGTTGTACAGCCGCGCCGGCCCCGCGCTGGTGAGGTCGACGAACCGGGCCAGCGACAGCCGTCCTGCATTGACGTGATCGAGCATCAGCGGCACCAGCGTCTGCACCCCGGTCATGCCCGACGGCGAGGCCGGATAGGTCTTGTCCTTCTCCTCCAGCGTGTGCGGCGCGTGATCCGAGCCGAGCACGTCGATGATGCCCTGCTCGATGCCGTACCAGATGCCGGCGCGGTGATCGGCCGATCGCACCGGCGGATTCATCTGCGCCAGCGTGCCGAGCCGCTCGTAGCATTCGGGCGCAGCCATGGTGAGGTGATGCGGCGTCGCCTCGCAGGAGGCGACATCCTTGTGGTCGCGCAGATACAGGATCTCTTCCTTGGTCGAGATATGCAGCACATGGATGCGCTTGCCGGTCTCGCGCGCGAGATTGACCAGCCGCTCGGTCGCCATCAGCGCCGCGGTCTCGTCGCGCCACACCGGATGCGAGCGCGGATCGCCCTCGATCCGCAGCGGCTTGCGCTCGTTGAGGCGGTATTCGTCCTCGGCGTGGAACGCGGCACGGCGCTTGATCACCTGGAATATCCGCCGCAGGCTCTCGTCGTCCTCGACCAGCAGCGCGCCGGTGGAGGAGCCGATGAACACCTTGACGCCGGCGCAGCCCGGCGCGCGCTCAAGCGCCGGCAGGTCCGGCACGTTCTCGCGGGTGCCGCCGATGAAGAACGCGAAATCGCAATGCATGCGGTGATGCGCGCGCTTGATCTTGTCGGTGAACGCCGCCTCGGTGACCGTCAGCGGATTGGTGTTCGGCATCTCGAACACGGCGGTGACCCCGCCCATCACGGCGCTGCGCGAACCGGTCTCGAGATCTTCCTTCTGCGTCAGCCCGGGCTCGCGGAAATGCACCTGGGTGTCCATCACGCCGGGCAGGATGTGCAGGCCCTTGCAGTCGATCACCTCGCCGGCCGAGGCTTGGCCGAGGGAGCCGATCGCGGCGATACGGCCATTCGTGACGCCGATATCGCGGACGCCCTCGCCGTCCTGATTGACCACGGTGCCGGATTTTAGAATGGTGTCAAAATGCTGATTCATCGGTCCTCGGCGCCCGCTTTCGGATGTCGCGCGGGCCTTGTTCGGCGCACTCTAGCGCCTTAGCTTGGCAGGGGATATCTGCGGCCTGCGCGTTTCCCAAGGAACTTGGAAAAAGAGCCAATTTTGCGAATGAAAGCAGCGTTTCTTCCAGATCGGGGCGTGATCAAGGTCTCTGGCGAGGACGCCCGTAACTTCCTCAACGGCCTCATCACGACCGACATCGAACTCTTGCAGCCGGGACAGGCCCGGTTCGGCGCACTGCTGACGCCGCAGGGCAAGATCATCGTCGACTTCCTGATCACCGAGGTGCCGGCCGGCCATGGCGGCGGCTTCCTGATCGACGCACCGCGCGCGCTCGCCAAGGGCCTCGCCGACAAGCTCGGCTTCTACAAGCTGCGCGCCAAGGTCGTGGTCGAGAACCTCTCCGACAGCCTTGGAGTGCTCGCAGCCTGGGATGGCGAGCCGGCGGCGACGCCCGATCTTGCCTTCGCCGATCCGCGCAACCCGGCGCTCGGCTGGCGCATCCTGATCCCGGAAGATCTGAAGCAGAAGCTCACTGATCTGATCGGCGCCGAGCTCGTCGATTCCAGCGCCTATGAGGCGCATCGAATCGCGACCGGCGTGCCGCGCGGCGGGCTCGACTTCATGTATGGCGACGCCTTCCCGCACGAGACCAACATGGACCGCCTCAACGGCGTCGATTTCGACAAGGGCTGCTATGTCGGCCAGGAAGTAGTGTCGCGCATGCAGCACCGCGGCACGGCGCGCACCCGCACGGTAAAGATCATTCTCGATGGTCCCTCGCCCGAGGCCGGCGCAACGATCGTGGCCGGCGACAAGCAGGTCGGCACCATCGGCTCGACCGCTGGCGATAAAGGCCTGGCGCTGGTGCGCATCGATCGCGTTGCCGATGCGCTCGACGCCGGGCTGGCGCTGACCGCGGGCGGCCTGTCGCTTCACCTCGCCGACCCCAGCGTTGTCCGCACCACACCCAAGCAGACCGTCGCATGAGCCGCACCGCGAAGCTGCATCCCGACGGCAAGACGCGCTGCCCGTGGCCGGGCGAGGACGCGTTCTACGTCGCCTATCACGACAATGAATGGGGCGTGCCGGAATATGACGACCGCGCGCTCTTTGAAAAGCTGATCCTCGACGGTTTCCAGGCCGGCCTGTCCTGGATCACGATCCTGCGCAAGCGCGAGAATTTCCGCAAAGCCTTCGACGATTTCCAGCCCGAGAAGATCGCGCGCTACACCGACAAGAAGGTGCATGCGCTGATGAACGACGCCGGCATCGTCCGCAACCGCGCCAAGATCGAAGGCACGGTGGCGAGCGCGAAGAGCTATCTGGAGATCATGGAGAAAGGCCCCGGCTTCTCGAAATTTCTGTGGGACTTCGTCGACGGCAAGCCGAAGGTCAATCAGTTCAAGACCACCGCGAGCGTGCCGGCCTCGACGCCGATCTCTGTCAAGGTCTCCAAGGAGCTCGGCGCGCGCGGCTTTAAATTCGTCGGCCCCACCATCGTCTATGCCTTCATGCAGGCGACCGGCATGGTCAACGATCACCTCGTCACCTGCTTCTGCCACGAGGCTTGCAGCGGCAAGCTCCGCAGCCCGCGGCTCAAGAAGAAATGACGGCACGCAAGTCGACGGAGACAAACCGCGCCTGGCAGCGGATGTTGTCGGGGCGCAGGCTGGACCTGCTCGACCCCTCGCCGCTCGACATCGAGATCGTCGACATTGCGCATGGGCTGGCGCGGGTCGCGCGCTGGAACGGTCAGACCTCGGGCGCGCACATCTTCTCGGTGGCGCAGCACACGCTGCTGGTCGAGGCCGTGATGCGCCAGCAGATGCCGCGCGTCGACATCAGCCATCGTCTCGCCGCGCTGCTGCATGACGCACCGGAATATGTCATCGGCGACATGATCTCGCCGTTCAAGGCGGTGCTCGCGGGCGAATACAAGGCGGTGGAAAAGCGGCTGCTGTCGGCGATCCATATCCGCTTCGGCCTGCCTGCGGTGCTGGCGGACGAGATCACCCAGCAGATCAAGGCCGCCGACCGCGGCGCCGCCTATCTCGAGGCGACGCATCTGGCGGGATTTTCGCAGGCCGAAGCCAAGCGGCTGTTCGGCCGCGATCCGCAATTGCCTGAAGCGACCGAGCGCGACTATCTGACGCCATGGACCGCAGCGCGGGCCGAAAAGCAGTTCCTCGAACGCTTCAAGGCATTACACGCGTCTTAGCCAGCAGAGCGAGACGTGCCGCGGTTGCGCCGCAAAACGAACAACCCGGCATCGCGCCGTCCGCCTTTGCCCGTCCGCAAGCAGCCGCTATAATCACGGCACCCGACGCCTAAGGACCGACATGCTTCACGTCTGCTCGCTTGCCGCGCTCTCCGACACGGTTCGTGCCACCGGCGCCAGCCACGTGCTGACCGTGATGGCCAATGTCGACCAGGTGCAGCGGCCGCCCTCCGTGCTTCCGGCCAACCATCTGAAAGTGTCGATGGACGACATCGTCGAACAGATGGACGGCTTCGTGGCGCCGAACGAGACGCATATCGAGCGGGTGCTGAGCTTCGTGCGCGGCTGGGATCGCCGCGCACCGATGGTGGTGCATTGCTACGCCGGCATCAGCCGCTCGACCGCCAGCGCATTCGCCACCGTCTGCGCGCTCAATCCGCACCGCGACGAGATGTCCATCGCCCGGCTGATCCGCGCGGCCTCGCCGATCGCGGCGCCCAATCGGCTGATCGTCAGCCTCGCCGACAAGGCGCTGGGCCGCGACGGCCGGATGCTGCGCGCGCTCGATGCGATGGGCCCCGGCAGCATGAGCGTCGAAGGCCGGCCCTTCCGCATCGATCTGGATTAGCACGGCCCGCACGCCCGATCGCTTGAACTTCCGGTCCTGCCAAGCGCACTACTAGGTTGCGACGGGCCGCTGGCTGGCCAAAAGTCCGGCGCATCCTGCCGGAGGCCCGATGTTCGATTCGCCGTTCGATTTCCTCACGCTCGTCATTGCCATCGTGGCGATCATCTTCGCCCGCAAGGCGCTGGGCCAGATCACGGTCATGCAGCGCCGGCTGGATGCGCTCGAGGCCGCGGGCGGTGCTGCCGCGCGGACCGCGATGCCGCCGCCGCTGGCGCCACTCGAGGCGTTCGAGCAGACGCTTCCGACGGCGCCGCCGATCACGCCACCGCCGCTTCCCGAGGCGACTCCGAAAGAACCGGATGCACAGGCAGAACCGACCGTGGATGCGCCCAGCGCAGCTCCACCGCCGCTGCCAGAATCGCCGCCCCCGCCTGCACCCGGCTTCGAGGAGACGCTCGGCACCCGCTGGGTAGTATGGATTGGCGGCCTGACACTCGCGCTCGGCGGTTTCTTCATGGTGCGCTACTCGATCGAGGCCGGGCTGCTCGGCCCCGGCGTGCGCACGCTGCTCGGCGGATTGTTCGCGCTGGCGCTGCTCGGCGCCGGCGAATGGACCCGGCGCCGGGAAAGCATCTCCAGCATCGCAACGCTGCCGATCGCCAACATTCCGGCGATCCTCACCGCGGCCGGCACCGCCGTGGCCTTCGCCACGGTCTACGCCGCCTATGCGCTGTACGACTTCCTCGCGCCGGCAACCGCCTTCATCCTGCTCGGGATGGTCGCGCTCGGCACGCTGGCGGCCGCGCTGCTGCACGGGCCTGCGCTGGCCGGACTCGGCATCGTCGGCGCCTTCGTCACCCCGATCCTGGTCTCATCGGACAAGCCGGACTTCTGGTCGCTCTATATCTACCTCGCCATCGTCACCGCGGCATCGCTCGGCCTCGCCCGCATCAGGTTGTGGCGCTGGCTTGCGGTGACGACGATCGCCTTCGCGCTGCTGTGGACCTTGCCGTGCCTGCAATGCGGTCCGGAGATGATCGCGCCGCACGTCTTCCACCTCATCGCGGGCTTCGTGCTGGCGGCGCTGCTCGTGGTCTGCGGCTTCATGTTCGGCCCCGACGGCGACGGCGAGGAAATCGAGCCGATCTCGTCGGGCTCGCTCGCGGCCTATCTGTTCGGTGCGACGCTGATCGTACTCAACAGCGCGCACGCCGACACCGCGATGATCGGCTTTGCGCTGCTGACGGCGGGCAGCCTGTTCGTCGCCTGGCGCGCGCCCGCGGCTGCCGGTGCGATCGCTGCCGCGTCAGCGTTCGTCTTCATCGTGTTTGGTGAATGGGCGGTCCGCCGCAACGTCGACATGCTGGTGCTGCCGGGCGGCGCGATCCCGGGCATCGGTCCGTCCGCAACCGACGGCTCGGTCTCACTGCATCTCGTCACTGCGGCGCTGTTCGCGGCCGCTTTCGGCATCGCCGGTTTCCTCGCACAATTCCGTTTTGCCAGCACGAAGATCACGGTGACCTGGGCCGCGGCGGCAGTGTTCACGCCGGTCGCGCTCTTGGTCGCGCTCTATGCGCGGATCGCGCATCTCGATCGTTCGATCCCGTTCGCGGTCCTCGCCGTGCTGCTCGCCGCGGCTTACGCCGCCGCGACCGAGGCGCTGACCCGGCGCGGCGAGCGGCCGGAGCTGTCGCCCTCGATCGCATTGTCGGCGACCGGCGCCCTTGCCGCGCTGGCGCTGGCGCTGGCCTTCGCGCTCGACAAGGGCTGGCTCACCATCGCGCTGGCGCTGGTCTCGATGGGCACGGCCTGGCTGTCGGTGCAACGCCCGATCCCGTTCCTGCGCTGGCTCGCCGCAATCCTCGCCGGCATCGTCGTGCTGCGCATCGGCTATGAGCCGCGCATCGCGGGCGATGCCGTCGGCACCACGCCGATCTTCAACTGGCTATTGTGGGGCTACGGTATTCCAGCACTGTCGTTCTGGGCCGGCAGTCATTTCCTGCGCCGCAACGGCGACGACGTCCCGCTGCGCATGATCGAGTCCGCCGCGATCCTGTTCACGGTGCTGCTCGCCTTCATGGAGATCCGCCACGCGGTCAATGGCGGCAACGTCTATTACGACAGCGCCGGCCTGACCGAGGTCGCGCTGCAAGTCGGCGTGACGCTCGCGATGGCGATCGGGTTGGAGCGGCTGCGGCTGCGCAGCGGCAGCATCGTGCACAATGTCGCCGCGGTCCTGCTCACCGTCTTCGCTGGGCTCGCCAGCCTGTTCGGATTGCTCGGGCTGGAGAATCCGATGCTGTGGTGGCAGGACGTCGGCGGCAGCTTCATCAATCTGCTGCTGCTCGGCTATGCGCGCCGGCCGTGCTTGCGTTGCTATTTTCCTACGCAGTAGCTGGGCATCGTCCCGCGGCCTACGGCAACACGATCGCTGCCGCCGCGCTGGTGCTTGCGCTCGCGTACGTCACGTTCGAAATCCGAAGGCTCTATCATGGACCGGTGCTGACGCGCGGCGAGACCACGGGCGCGGAGCAATACACCTATTCGATCGCCTGGCTGATGTTCGGCGTTGCGCTGCTCGGCATCGGCATCGTCGTCAACTCGGAGCGCGCGCGACTCGCATCCGCTGCGGTGATCGGGCTGACGATCCTGAAAGCCTTCCTGGTCGACATGTCGACACTCACCGGCGTCTATCGGGCGCTGTCGTTCATGTGCCTTGGCATCGTGCTGGTGGCGATCGGCTGGCTGTATCAGCGGATCCTGTTCCGCAGGCGCGCAGTGCCGCCTGCGCCGCAGGCCGGAGGGGCGGGCTCGCTATCCTGAACGGCAAGCACCTCAGTCGACGGACTCGGCGACCAGGCGAATCCTGAATACCGGTTTGCGGCTCTCGTCGAGCAGCTCCATGTGCCATTCGCTGTCTTGCTTCATGTTGCGCGAAATGCTGCCAAGGAAATTACCGCAGACCTTGGTCATCTCGGCCCAGGCCACGTCACGGCTTTCGAACTCCGTGGCGTGGTCGGACGCACCGGCGTAATCGCCGTCACTGATACGGAAAAAATATTGCGCCATATGACTGCTCAAATCGGTGTCCCCACCATCCCGCGTCTCGACGGACACTAGGTATTGAGTAGCGATCAACGCGTGGAGGCCGCCATCCGTATGACTACGGCTCGGCGGCTATTCCCGCTGGCGCGCAGATGCGAAATTAGTCAGTGGAGCGGCGCAACTCCGGCGCGCCCTCGGCCTTGGCAGGCTCCGCCTTGACCGGCTCGAGCTTCGCGCTGCCGACCTGCGGCGTCTCAACGCGCGACACTTCGGTCTGCGAGGCATCCGCGGATCGGGTGCGCGGGTGCAGCGAGCGCGGACGCGCCGCCGCGCGCGCCATCAGCATCTGCTGGCCGCCCTGATGGTGGAAATCGCAATAGGCGAAGCCCATGCCGGAGACCGAGCCGCGGAACGTGCGGTCATCCTGCTTGTCGAGATTGAAGCAGGGTTCGAACGGAATGCCCTTCAGCGACGCGCAAACGCTCTGACCGCGGATTTGCAGCGTATTGCCGGGCAGGCGCACGTGGCGGATCGGACCGGAGCCGGAGAACTGGATCGAGCCGGCCGCGCCGAGATCGTCGAGGATACGGCCGGCGCCGCGGGTGCCGTCGAAACAGGTGAAGGCGAACACCTTGCCTGCGACGAACTTGCGGGCCTCATCTGCGTTCATCATGCCTGCGAATGCCGGCACGACCATCGCTCCGGCCGTGACGGCCCCCAACACCAAACGCGCAAGCATGAGCTACTCCACTAACGAGCGCGGGTACCCGCTCCTTGTGAGCATGATCCCCGCTACCGACGCTTCCCGACGTCTGCGCGAGGAATCCCGGCCCCCCGGGATCATGCTGCAAGCCTCTTTACCCGCTGCTTACCATACCAACCGTGGCAACATTGGAGCAGCTTGGTTGGTAAAGTCTGAACGTCCTCAGACTATTTTTACGACGATGCGGCCGCGGACCTCGCCGCCGAGGATTTTCGCGCCATAGGGCATGACTTCGTCCAGCGTGATTTCGTGAGTGATATCAGCCAGTTTTGCCTTATCCAGATCGCTGGCGAGGCGGCGCCAGGCGGTCCGGCGGAGCTCGATCGGGCACATCACGGAATCGATGCCGAGAAGGCACACGCCGCGCAAAATGAAGGGCGCGACCGACGACGGCAGGTCCATACCGGCCGCCAGGCCGCAGGCCGCGATCGCCCCGCCATACTTGGTCATCGACAGCAAATTGGCGAGCGTGGTCGAGCCAACGCTGTCGACGCCGCCGGCCCAGCGCTCCTTCGCAAGCGCCTTCGGCGCACCCGACAGCTCGGCGCGGTCGATCACCTCGCTGGCGCCGAGCCCCTTGAGGTAGTCGGCCTCCGACATCCGCCCGGTCGACGCAATGACGTGATAGCCGAGCTTCGACAGCACGGCGATTGCGACCGAGCCGACGCCGCCGGCCGCGCCCGTGACCACCACCGGGCCGCTCCTCGGGGTCAGGCCGTGCTTCTCCAGCGCCAGCACCGAGAGCATCGCGGTATAGCCGGCGGTGCCGACCGCCATCGCGTCGCGCGCCGCGATGCCGTCAGGGAGCCGCACCAGCCAGTCGCCCTTGACGCGGGCCTTCTCGGCATAGGCGCCGAGATGGGTCTCGCCCATGCCCCAGCCGTTGCAGACGACCTTGTCGCCCGCCTTCCAGTCGGGATGGCTGGACTGCTCGACGGTGCCGGCGAAATCGATGCCCGCGATCATCGGAAAACGGCGCACCACCGGCGCCTTGCCGGTCAGCGCCAGGCCGTCCTTGTAGTTCAGCGTCGACCATTCGACGCGGACGGTGACGTCGCCGTCCATCAATTCCGCGTCGTCGAATTGGGTGAGCGTGGCGGTGGTACCCTTGTCCGCCTTGTCGATCCTGATTGCCTTGAACGTTGCCACGATGCGCACTCCCCGTAATCTTGGTTTCGTAGGAGTGTTTAACCCATCAGGCAGGCTGCGCAACCGGGCGGGCGACCGGAGCCTCGACGATCGGCAGGTTGATCAGCGCCGAGAGCACGCCGAACAGCACCGACAGCCACCAGATCGGCGTGTAGGAACCGAACTGCTCGAACACCACGCCGCCGAGCCAGACCCCGAGGAAACCGCCGACCTGATGGCTGACGAAGGCGAAGCCATAGAGGGTGGAGAACCAGCGGGTGCCGAACATCAGCGCCACCAGCGCCGAGGTCGGCGGCACGCTCGACAGCCACAGCAGCCCCGACACCGCGCCGAAGGCAATCGCCGAGAACGGCGTGACCGGGAACGTGATGAAGGCAGCCGTCGCCAGCGCGCGCGTGAAGTAGATCACCGACAGCAGATAGCGCTTCGGAAAATAGTTCTGCAGCCAGCCGACGCTGAGCGAGCCGATGATGTTGAACAGGCCGATCGCCGCGACCACCCAACCGCCCGTCGTCGCCGGAATGCCGCGGTCGGCCAGATAGGCCGGCAGATGGATGGTGATGAAGGCGAGCTGGAAGCCGCAGGTGAAGAAGCCGAGCACCAGGAGCACGTAGGAGCGATGGCCGAAGGCCTCCGCCAGCGCGGTCTTGATCGATTGCTGGTCGGCCGGCGCGGCATCGTTGGTCTCCGCCGGCGGCGTCGCGAGCGCGAGCGAGAGCGGTAGGATCAACAGCATCAGCGCACTGAACACGACGAGCGCGGCCTGCCAGCCGAAATTGTCGATCAGGGCAACGCCGAACGGCGCAAACAGGAACTGGCCGAACGAGCCCGCCGCGGTGCCGGCACCGAGCGCGATGCCGCGCCTCTCCGCCGGCAACAGCTTGCTGAAGGCCGCCAGCACGAGATTGAACGACGAACCGGACAGGCCGAAACCGATCAGCACGCCGGCGCTGACGTCGAGCGACAAAGAGGTCGTGGAGTAACGCATCAGCAGGAGGCCGGCGGCGTACAGCAAGGCGCCGACGATCATCACGCGCAGCAGGCCGAAGCGGTCGGCAATGGCGCCCGCGATCGGCTGGCCGAGCCCCCACAGCAGGTTCTGCAGCGCGATGGCGAGGCCGAACACGTCGCGGCCCCAGGCGAATTCGCGGCCCATCGGTTGCACGAAGAAGCCGAGACTCGAGCGCGGGCCGAAACTCAGCAGCGCGATCGCGCAGCCGCAGACGATGATCACGAGCGGCGTGCGCCAGCTGCCGGACGTCGCTCGGATATCCCCGGTGGTAACGGCCATGTTGTCTTCCCCCGCGGCTGGCGGGGGAACCGCCCCGCGAAACATTACGGGGAGTTAATGCATCTGCATGAAAACCCCAAGAGGCGGCGGAGAAAAATATTCGCCCGCAGGGCTGCTCTGCAGATTTTGCGACTGTCATTCCGGGGCGCGCGAAGCGCGAACCGGAATCTCGAGGTTGGCGGATTGTCCCTTACGTCGAGATTCCGGGTCTGGCCCTGCGGGCCATCCCGGAATGACGGTTCGGGTTGGCGAGCCTATCGCTTGGCGCTGGCCTGCTCGGCCGAGCTCTGGGCGGCCTCGGCAAGCTGCGCCGAGATCTTGGCGGTCTCGGCCGCACTGCCCCAGCTCGGGGCGTCGCTGCCATCGCCCCAGGCGCGCGGGCGATAAAAGGTGTGGACGCCGAACTTGTACGTCTTCTTCATCTCGCTGACCCAGGACGGCCGCACCCAATAGGCGTGGTAGTGGGTCGAGCGATCGACTTCCGGCAGCCACAATTGGCCGTCGAGCATCGCCTTGGCGATCTTCTTGGCGCGATCCCACATGTCGGGCTCGCGGACGACGTCAGCGACGTTGTCGCAGGCGAAGGTGAACTGGCAGGCGTAGTGACGGTTCTTGTTCTGGTAGACTACGCCGCACACCGTCTCCGGATATTTGCCGGAGAAGGCGCGGTTCAGCACCACCTGGGCGACCGCGATCTGGCCGCGCACCGCTTCGCCGCGCGCTTCGAAATACACCGCCTCGGCGAGGCACTTCTCCGACTTGGCGCGTGCCTTGTCGTCGAACAGGCCGAGCCGTTCCGCCGGCGTCTTGCTGTGCTGGTCGTCGGCGTTGACCTCGCCCTTCGGCGCGATGCTCTCGCCCATCTCGCCGGCCTTCACCGGACCGTCGGCATCGACCGGCAGCGAGGCCATCACCTTCATGTCGGGATCGGGCTGTACTTGCGGCACCACGACGACCGGCGCCTCGCCGGGCTGCCAGCGCTCGAGATTCTCGGGCGTGCCGAGCGACGAGCCGAAGAACAGGCTGGCGGTCTTGAATGCAAACGGGTCGCGCTCGTGTGCTGCGTCGGCTTGTGCCGGCGCGAGCGTTGCCGGTGCGGGCTTCAGATCGTCGAGCGGGTTGGCCTCGAGCGACATCGACACGTCGTAGTGCTGCGGCGACGGCTTGGCATATTGCGGCAGCGGCGGCGCACGCAGCGCCTCCTGCAATTCCGGATCGAGCGGTGCGTTGTCGGCAAGTCCGCTGCCACCCATTGCGGTCGCGGTCTTCATGCCCTTGACCGACGCATTCGATGTCGCGGGATCCTCGTTCGCCGGCGCGGTGTGCGCGGGCACTGCGGGATCAACCTCGTCAGGACGCCTGACGACGAGACGGTCGCCCTTCAGGGTGCGGTCGACCTTGGGAAAATCGGAAGCCGCATAGCGCGGCGGCGGCGATGCAATCGGATTGCGCGTCACCGCGCCGGTGATGTCGACGCTCGAACTGTCGAGCCTTGCGAGCAGGATTTGCGGATCCTGCGGCGCCGAGGTTCCGATCGGACGGCCGAAGCTGTAGGTCGCGACCTGGATCGAGCCGACGGCGGAGGCGAAGACGCGCTTCTGCCAGCGCTCGGCGACGCCGGGCTGCCGGGCCAGGAGCGAGGCAATATCCTGATATCCGATCTCGGTCGGCATCAAGGCGAAGATGCCAAGACCAAGACCGAAGAGCGCGAGACGTGCGCCCTTCGGCCGGTTACGCGACACAAACATCGTACGCTCACGCAACGCTTACTGAGTGCAATCGAACGCGGTCCATCCGCGCAATTCGACCTTTCTCGTTGCTAACTTGTTTAGGTTGCCGCGGAGTTAATCGGCGTTGCCCGCGCGCTACACTCAAGCGATCGCAGCGTCTTCGCGCGGCGCATCGTGTGCCGTGGTAAATGCGCGGCGCATGAAACTCGTAAATAACAGGTCAACGGGGATGGTGAACAAAGTGTTGCGAACGAGGTGAGCGCTAGTATCGAGAGGAGCAATCGCGGCGAAGCAGTCCATTCGGTCTGCATATGCTGCTCACTGGATCACCCGCGAAAGCGGGTGATCCAGTATTCCAGAGGCAGCAGTGCTTGAGCCGAGAGGCCGCGGCGTACTGGATCGCCCGGTCAAGTGACCGGGCGATGACAGCGGAGAGTGGTGAGTGGACGGTTCTTCCTGGTGAGATGGATTGCTTCGCTTCGCTCGCAATGACGGCGTATCGGCGATTCTTTCAAACAAAATGGCCGGGACTTGGTCCCGGCCATTGTACTCTCTGAACGACGTGATCGCTTACGCCTGGCTCGAGATCTCCTTGCCGAGCGCGGCCTGCGCTGCCGCGAGACGTGCGATCGGCACGCGATAGGGCGAGCATGAGACGTAGTCGAGCCCGACCTCGTGGCAGAACGCGACCGAGGCGGGATCGCCACCATGCTCGCCGCAGATGCCGACCTTGAGGCTCGGCCGCGTCTTGCGGCCGCGCGTCACGCCGATCTTGACGAGTTCGCCGACGCCGTCGCGATCGACCGAGATGAACGGATCGATCTCGAGGATGCCCTTGGCGACATAGGTGCCGAGGAAGCTCGCGGCGTCGTCGCGGCTGATGCCGTAGGTGGTCTGCGTCAGGTCGTTGGTGCCGAACGAGAAGAACTCGGCGGTCTCGGCCACCTCGCCGGCCATCAGGCAGGCGCGCGGCAGCTCGATCATGGTACCGACTTGGTAGGTCAGCTTGACGCCGGTTTCCTTCATCACCGCGTTGGCGGTCGCATCGATCCGCGCCTTGACCAGATCGAACTCGGCCTTGGTCGCGATCAGCGGCACCATCACCTCGAGACCAACCGGCTTGCCGGTGCGCTTGCCGGCTTCGACGGCGGCCTCGAAGATAGCGCGCGCCTGCATCTCGGCGATCTCCGGATAGGCGATCGCGAGACGGCAGCCGCGGAAGCCGAGCATCGGGTTGAACTCGGACAGTTCGCGGGCGCGATCGGCGAGCCGGCGCGGATCGGTGTTCATGGCGCGCGCCACTTCCTCGATCTCGGCCTGGGTGTGCGGCAGAAACTCATGGAGGGGAGGATCCAGAAGCCGGATCGTGACGGGCAGGCCCTTCATGATCTCGAACAGCTCGACGAAGTCGGCGCGCTGCATCGGCAGCAGCTTCGACAGCGCGGCACGGCGCGACTGCTCGTCCTCGGAGAGGATCATCTCGCGCACGGTACGGATGCGGGTCTCCTCGAAGAACATGTGCTCGGTGCGGCAGAGGCCGATGCCCTCGGCGCCGAACTTCACCGCGGTGCGCGCGTCATCGGGCGTGTCGCCATTGACGCGGACGCCGAGCTTGCGGACCTCGTCGGCCCAGCCCATCAGCGTGCCGAACTCGCCGGACAGCTCCGGCTCGATCATCGGCATGCGGCCGGCCAGCACCTGGCCGACCGAGCCGTCGATGGTGATGACGTCGCCGGTCTTGAAGGTGCGCGAACCGACGCTCATGGTGCCGCGGCCGTAATCGACGCGGATGGTGCCGCAGCCGGAGACGCACGGCTTGCCCATGCCGCGCGCGACCACCGCGGCGTGCGAGGTCATGCCGCCGCGGGTGGTGAGAATGCCTTCCGCGGCGTGCATGCCGTGGATGTCTTCCGGGCTGGTCTCGATGCGGACCAGGATCACCTTGCGTCCGTCGGCCTGCAGCTTGGCTGCCTCATCCGACGAGAACACGATCTCGCCCGAGGCCGCGCCGGGCGAGGCCGGCAGGCCGGTCGCGATCACGTCGCGCTTGGCGGCTGGATCGATGGTCGGGTGCAGCAGCTGGTCGAGCGAGGCCGGATCGATCCGCGTCACCGCGTCCTTGCGCGAGATCAGGCCCTCATTGGCGAGCTCGACGGCGATGCGCAGCGCCGCCTTGGCGGTGCGCTTGCCGCCGCGGGTCTGCAGCATCCACAGCTTGCCCTGCTCGACCGTGAACTCCATGTCCTGCATGTCGCGATAGTGCTTCTCAAGCAGCGTGTAGATCCGCGTCAGCTCCTTGAACGCGGCCGGCATCGCGGCTTCCATCGACGGCTTGTCGGAGCCGCTCTCCTGGCGCGCCTCCTCGGTGATGTCCTGCGGCGTGCGGATGCCGGCGACGACGTCCTCGCCCTGCGCGTTGATCAGGAACTCGCCGTACAGCTTGCTCTCGCCGGTCGAGGGGTTGCGGGTGAACGCAACGCCGGTCGCCGAGGTCTCGCCCATGTTGCCGAACACCATCGCCTGCACGTTGACGGCGGTGCCCCAGGACTCCGGGATGTCGTGCAGCTTGCGATAGGTCACCGCGCGCGCGTTCATCCAGGATGAGAACACCGCGCCGATCGCGCCCCACAGCTGGTCGTGCGGATCCTGCGGGAACTCGCGCCCGGTCTCCTTGGCGACGGCCTCCTTGTACTTGCCGACCAGTTCGACCCAGTCGTCGCCGGTCAGATCGGTGTCGAGCGAATAGCCCTGGCTGTCCTTGAAGGTGTCGAGGATGTCCTCGAAATGATGATGCTCGAAGCCGAGCACCACGTCCGAATACATCGTGATGAAGCGGCGATAGCTGTCATAGGCGAAGCGGCGGTCGCCGGAGAGCTCGGCGAGCGCTTCGACCGTGCGGTCGTTGAGGCCGAGATTGAGCACGGTGTCCATCATGCCCGGCATCGAGGCGCGGGCGCCCGAGCGCACCGACACCAGCAGCGGGTTCTTGGCGTCGCCGAAGGTCTTGCCGGTCAGCTTGCCGACATAGTCGAGCGCCTTCTCAACCTGTGATTTCAATTCCTTCGGATAGGTCTTGTCGTGCTCGTAGAAATAGGTGCAGACCGAGGTCGGGATCGTGAAGCCGGGAGGCACCGGAAGGCCGAGATTGGCCATTTCCGCGAGATTGGCGCCCTTGCCGCCGAGCAGGTCGCGCAGCGTCGCCTGGCCCTCGGCCTTGCCGTCGCCGAACGTATAGACCCACTTGCCCGCCTTGATCGCAACCGGGGCGGCCTTCTTCGGAGCGGCCACCGCCTTCGCCGGCGCCTTGCTGACGGGCTTTGCAGCCGGTTTGGCGGCGGCTTTCGGCGCGCCCTTCGGGGCGCTCTTCTTCAGCGCCTTGCGCGCCGGAGCCGCCTTGCGGGCGGCGGCGGAGGGCTTTGATTTCGCTGCAGTTTTCTCGGCAGTTTTCACGACAATTTTCTTGGACTTCGCGACGGCTTTGGCCATGTCAGACAACAATCCGAAAAGAGGGGTCGAAGATGCGCGCCTTACACCATTTTGGGGGGTTCCGCGCAAGCCGCGAAACCCGGCTTTCCCGCTACAGGTGGAGCCAGCGCAGCAGGCCCATTCCGACGAGGCCGACGAAGATCAGGTAGATCGCAACGATGTAGTTGAGAAGCCGCGGCATGATCAGGATCAGGACGCCTGCAACCAGAGCCACGATAGCAGGCAGATGCCCAGCGGTGATGGTCATTGAAGTTTTCTCCGGCGGTTTTTTGGAGGAGCGAATCGAGCGGCAGTTTATCCGCTGAGGCAGGTTCCCACATCAAGACGTCTGGACGGCAACGGGTTCCCGCAGCTCACGAAAATTGCTCCAAATTGCCGCGTATATGACGGTCGTTTTTCGGAACATCACCGCCGCCGATGCATTGGCTCGCCGTGCGCATCGGCGAAAGCCGGCGCGCCATAAAGAATGGAGCGAGCCATGCGAAACAGAATACTTGCCGTTGCAGCGGTTGCTGCCGCGATCACGGTGCCGGCTGTTGCCGCACAGGCCCAGACCGTTGGCGTCGTCCGCGGTGGCCCGCCGGTTGCGGTCGAGGATGACGAGGGCATTGCGATCGAGCAGCGCCCCGCGTTCCGCGAATACATCGTGCGCGAGCGCGTGCCGAATTACACGGTTCCGGATCGCGTCGTGGTCGGCACCGTCCTGCCGGACGCCGGCGTGACCACGTACGACGTGCCGCAGCGGTTCGGCGCGACGCCGTATCGCTACACCGTCGTGAATGGCGAGACCGTCCTGGTCGAGCCGCGATCGCGACGGATCGTTCAGGTGGTCGACTAGAGCAAATTCGGCACGATCGCGTGAACGAGCAGTCCGGGCGCCGCGCGAGCGGATGTGCGCGAAGGTCGACCGGACCAGAAAGCCCCGCCTGGCCTCCCCTCCAGGCGGGGCTCTTCTGTTTTGTCGGGACGAATTTTGCTGGCCTATGACTTCAGGATCGAGAGCAGCGCCGAGGTCGACTTGTAGCTCTTGATCGCGGCGTCCTGGAAATCCTGGGTCCAGTTGGTGGCCTGGCGCTCCTCTGCACTCATCGAGGAATATTGCTTGAGGATGCCGAGGGAGAACTGACGAGGATCGCCGGCGGTCTGGCTCTGCTTCAGCGCATCGAGCACCGCAAGGCGGGTCCGCGTGTTGAGCTCCTGCTTGGCCGCGAAGATCTCCTCGCCTGAGAACTTCTTGTCCTGGTTCAGCGAGATCGCCGACAGCGAACGGTTGTCGAGCGTGGTGAGATCGGCGAGATTGGCGCGAGGGCGATTTCTTAAGAAATCGTTGATCCGGCGGGACCTTCGCAGGGCATGGTTAACAAATTGCAAATCATGTCCAAATATTTCCAACGTCGCGCAGCGCTGCGGCGGTGGCCTATCTGTCAACGACCCAGGCGTGGCGGCGCTGCGTGAAGACCGATTGCGACGGCGCGGGAAAATCCGGGTCCGCGAAGGCGCCGACCGCAACGCCGATCAGGTCCGGCGCGCGCCCGGGCTCCCAATAGACCGACGATCCGCAATTCGGGCAGAAATGAAACACCACTGGAGACCCGCTGCCGCCGATGCGGCTGTATTCGCGCGCCTCGCCCTGCGGCGCGACGTCGGCGCGAGGAAAGAACGCGGCGACACCATAGGTGCTGCCGGTTCGCTTCTGACACTCCAGGCAATGACACAGCGATACCCTGGTCGGCTCGCCATGACAGGTGACGCGAAGCTGTCCGCAGGCGCATGTCGCAAGCCTTGCCATTATCGCCTCCCCTTGCTGGCGACCAGCCGGTGAATGACCTTGCCGGACGAAGCGCTGACGACCTCCGCGTCGAGCAGCAATTCGGCGCTCGTCAGCTCCGTCCGCACCAGCGCCGCGTCAAAGGCCGCATAGAGCCGGCCGTGCGCATCGCGCGCATCGTCGCCTCTGGTGACGCGCCAGCTCAGATAGAACACGCCGCCGGGCTTCACGAGCTCGAACATGCGCCGGACCGACGGCGCGATCAGCGCGTGATCGAGATGCATGATCACGGTCTCGCACAGCACGTTGTCAAAGCTGCCAGGGGCGATGCCGGATAACGCGGGCAGTTCGGCTTGTGCAAAGCGCAACCCCGGATAGCGGGCGCGGGCCTCGTTGAGCAGGCCCTCGGAGGCGTCATAGCCTTCGGCAGGAAAGCCATTGGCGTTGAGCCAGGCCACCTCGCGGCCGCTGCCGCAGCCGATATCGGCGGCCGCACCACCCTTGATGAAGAAGCGCCCGACGATCTCCTGCAGATCGCGAGGGGCCGGCTGATCGTGCCAGTCCTGCGCAAACGCCGCCGCTTCCTTGTCGTAAGCGGCGAGCGTCGCGCGGTCCATCGGTCAGCCTTCGATCCTGGAGAAATCCGCCACCGCACGCGTTGCGGCGCGGATCTCGTTGAGCAGTTTTAAGCGGTTCTCGCGCACCTTCGGATCGTCGTCGTTGACCTTGACCTTGTCGAAGAACGCATCGACCGCGGGACGCAACTTCGCCATCGCACTCATCGCGGCGGCAAAGTCTTCCTTGGCGACGGCGGCGGAGGCCTCGGCCTTCACCTGTTCGATTGCCTTCGCCAGCGTCTTCTCTTCGTCGAGCTTGTAGAGCGCGGCATCGGGCGCGCCGTCGAAGGTCCGCTTGTCCTTCTTCTCCTCGATGGCGAGGATGTTGCTGGCGCGCTTAGTGCCGGCAAGCAGGTTCTTGCCGTCGTCGCTGTCGAGGAATTTGCCGAGCGCTTCGACGCGGCGAACGACGAGCAGGAGATCGTCCTGGCCGCCGAGCGAGAACACGGCGTCGACGAGATCGTGGCGTGCGCCCTGATCGCGCAGCTGAACCTTCAGGCGATCGGCGAAGAACGCGAGCAGATCGTTCGGCAGCGTTTCGGCGTCGGCCTTGACCGATAGTCCGAGCAACGCGGATTTGGCTGCCTTCAGGATCGGCAAACGCAACGTGTTCTCGACGATCAGCCTGATCGCGCCCAATGCCGCGCGACGCAGCGCGTATGGGTCCTTGCTACCCGTCGGCTTCTCGTCAATGGCCCAGAATCCAGCAAGGGTATCCAGCTTGTCCGCCAGCGCCACCGCGACGCTCACCGGATCGGTCGGCACGCGATCGGTCGGGCCCTGCGGCTTCCAGTGCTCCTCGCTGGCGGCGGCGACGGAGGCATCCTCGCCCTGCGCGAGCGCGTAGTATTTGCCCATCAGGCCCTGCAACTCGGGGAATTCGCCGACGACTTCGGTCAGCAAATCCGCTTTCGCCAGGCGCGCGGCACGTTTGGTCTTCTCGACATCGGCGCCGACCAGCGGCGCAATCTCGGCGGCCAAGCGCTCGATCCTCTTGATCCGCTCCGCCTGCGTGCCGAGCTTCTCGTGGAACACGATCTGCTCGAACTTCGGCAGCCGGTCTTCCAGCTTGGTCTTCAGGTCGGTCTCGTAGAAGAACTTCGCGTCACTCAGCCGCGGGCGGATCACACGTTCGTTGCCGGCGACGATGGTCTTGCCGCCGTCGGGCGCCTCGATGTTGGCGGTCAGCACGAACTTGTTGGTCAGCTTGCCCGTCTTGGGATCCCTGACCACGAAGCACTTCTGGTTGTTGCGGATGGTGGCGCGGATCACCTCGTCCGGGATCGACAGAAATTCCTTCTCGAACGATCCCATCATCACGACAGGCCATTCGACCAGACCGGAGACCTCATCGACCAGCACCTGGTCCTCGACCAGTTCGAGGCCCTGCGCGAATGCCAGCTCCTTGGCGTCCGCGACGATGATGTCCTTGCGCGCCTGTGGATCGAGGATCACTTTGGCCGCTTTCAGCTTGGCCTCGTAATCCTCGAATCGGCGCACGGAAATCGCGCCCGGCGCCATGAAGCGGTGCCCATAGGTGGTCTGGCCGGCCTCGATGCCGTCGACCGAAAATTTCACGACATCGGGCTCCTCGGTTTCCAGACCGAAGGTCGCGATGATCGAGTGCAGCGGCCGCACCCAGGATAGCGAGCCTGATTTCGCAGAGCGTTCGCCCCAACGCATCGACTTCGGCCACGGGAAGGTTCGGATGACGACCGGCAGGATTTCGGCGATGACGTCGATTGCGGCGCGGCCGGGCTTTTCGATCAGCGCGATGTAGAAATCGCCCTTGGCATCCCTCTGGATCTTCGCTTCATCCAGCGACGTGAGACCGGTCGCTTTCAGAAAGCCCTGCACGGCCGCATCGGGGGCGCCGATCTTCGGGCCGCGACGTTCGGTCTTCAGGTCCGGCTGGCGCGCGGGAATGCCGTGCACGGTGAGCGCCAGGCGGCGTGGGGTCGCGAACGCTTTTGCACCCTCATAGACGAGGCCCTCGGCGACGAGCTTGTCGGTCACCATGCGGCGCAGATCGTCCGCCGCCTTGGCCTGCATGCGGGCAGGGATTTCTTCGGAGAACAGTTCGAGGAGAAGATCGGGCATCAGACCGCCCTGCCCGTTTCCGTGTGAATCCACGCCTCGCCGCAGGCCTTCGCGAGGTCGCGCACGCGGCCGATGTAGCTCTGCCGCTCCGTCACCGAGATGACGCCGCGAGCGTCGAGCAGATTGAACACGTGGCTCGCCTTGATGCACTGGTCGTAGGCCGGCAAGGCCATCAGATGTTCCTTTTGATTGCCTCCCTCGCGCCAGCCGGCGGCGAGATATTTGCGGCAGGCCTCTTCCGCCATCCTGAACTGCTCGAACAGCATCGCGGTGTCGGCGACTTCGAAATTGTGCCGCGAATATTCCTGCTCGGCCTGCAGGAAGACGTCGCCATAGGTGACCTTCTCGGCGCCCTCGCGGCCGTTGAAGTTGAGGTCATAGACCCGGTCGACGCCCTGCACATACATCGCGAGCCGCTCGAGGCCGTAGGTAAGCTCGCCGGACACCGGCGCGCATTCGACGCCGGCGACCTGCTGGAAGTAGGTGAACTGGCTGACTTCCATGCCGTCGCACCAGCATTCCCAGCCGAGACCCCAGGCGCCGAGCGTCGGGCTCTCCCAGTCGTCCTCGACGAAGCGGATGTCGTGGATGGCCGAATCGATCCCGATCGCGGCCAGCGACTTCAGGTACAGGTCCTGAAGGTTGGGCGGCGACGGCTTCATGATCACCTGGAACTGGTAGTAGTGCTGGAGCCGGTTGGGGTTTTCGCCGTAGCGGCCGTCCTTGGGCCGCCGCGACGGCTGCACATAGGCCGCGTTCCAGGGTTTTGGGCCCAGCGCGCGCAAGGTGGTCGCGGGATGGAAGGTGCCGGCGCCCATTTCCATGTCGTAGGGTTGCAGGATGACGCAACCCTGCTCGGCCCAGAACCGCTGGAGAGCCAGGACGAAGCCCTGGAACGAACGTTCCGGGCGCATGTGGTCAGGCAGGGCATCCATCGTTGGAATCGATCTCGCGAGGGGGTGTGAAAACGCGCGGGACCGTATCGGCGGCAGCCAATGGAATCAAGGCGATGGGGGTGACGTTCGTCATTCCGGGGCGCCTCGAAGAGGCGAACCCGGAATCTCGAGATTCCCCGATGCGCAATTGCGCATCTGAGGTTCTATGCTTCGCATAGCCCCGGAATGACGGCTGATATCTAGCCCGGGCGATAGGCCCCGGTCACGGGATCACGGCGCAGGGTCTTGATTTCGCTGGCACGCGAGGCCTCGGCCACGCGGGACAATCGCGCCTCTTCCAGTTCCTGGTTGATCCGGACGGCCGTCTTGTATGCCCAGCGGACCACGGCCAGGCCACCCAGGACGCCTGCGAATGCAATCAGCGGCGGCATCGGTCGATCCTTGTCGTTCACGTCTGTCAGGCCCCCAATGATGGGCATTCTCGCCCAACCAAGGCTGCGCCGCAATCGCGGTTTTGGGGCGAAATGGCGCGCTCACATCCGCGTGTTCAGAGCCCGAATCTCGCCCAAATCGCCCGTGCTTCCAGCGCCGAGATCAGATCATCCGGCAATCCGGCCAGGCCATCCAGCGCGGCCAGCGATCCCGCCCCCGGCGCCCTGCGGCCGAGCAAGCCGGACAGCATGCCGCTGGCGGGCGGGATCACCGGCGTCAGCACCTTCTCGCCATAGCGGGCTCGCAAGACCGAGCGGAGATCGCCGATGCTATCGGCGAGCCCGAGACCGATCGCGGTCTCGCCGGCCCAATACTCTCCGGTGAACAGCACGTCGTCGGCCGCCTTCAGGCGGCTGCCGCGGCTCTGCTTCACCAGGTTGATGAAGGTCGTGTGAATTTCGCGCTGGATCGTCTTCAGCCGGGCGACGTCGTCGGGGTTTTCGGGCAGGAACGGATCGAGCATCGCCTTGTGGCTGCCGGCCGTGTAGAGCCGCCGCTCGACGCCGATCTTCTTGATCGCCTCCTGGAAACCGAAGCTGCCGCCGACCACGCCGATCGAACCCAGGATCGATGACGGATCGCAATAGATCTCGTCACCCGCGCAGGCGATCATGTAGCCGCCGGAGGCCGCGACATCTTCCGCGAACACCAGCACCGGCAGCTTCTTCTCGGCCGCCAGTTGCCGGATGCGCAAATAGATCTGGCGCGACTGCACGGGCGAGCCGCCCGGCGAATTGATCACCAGCGCCACCGCCTTGGCATTACGCGTGCCAAAGGCGCGCTCCAGCATCTTGGCAACGCCGGAGAGCGTCATGCCGGGCCGCAGCGGCGTCACCGCGCCGATCACACCCGACAGCCGCACCACAGGCACGACCGCCGTGCCGCGCCGGAAACGTGCCGGCAACATTTCCTGTACGCGTTCGAGCAGTCCCGAACGTCCGCCGGAATGTCCGCGGCGATCACTTATTTGTTCGCTCATGCCACTACCTCGAATTAACCACTTTTTATCACGCCACTGTCATTGGATGCCGTGGAACGCGTTTTGCATTTTGTCATTGGGGAAGCAACGCGCGGGCGGAGAGGAAATCATGAAGATCTATCTGCTGATTATGCTGATCGGTACGTTGCTGATGGCGATTCGCTTCACCTCGACGCCGGAACGTCAGTCGGAAACGGCTTCGCAGTGATTTAGTGCCAGTCACGCGGGCAGCTCGCCTGTCCGTTAGCGCCGCGCCAGCGGCAATTCTCCCTTTCCAGCCAAGATCTCCTGCACCCATTTATTGGGCACGCCTGACTCTTCATTGAGCAGCAGCGCGGCATACAGTCGCGCCGGCGCCCGGCCGCCTTTGGTCGCCCGCACCAGGATTCGGATTGCCGGCGAGGCTGCCTCGCCGTGGAGGGGCAGGATCTCGAGACTGCCGAAGCCGCGCTCCAGCGCGCTCAGCACCTCGGCGATCCCGTCGGCCCGCCAGATCATCGCAAGCTGCCCGCTCGACTTGAGGATCCGCCGCGCCGCGTGGACCCAGCTGGCCAGCGTGGTCGCGGTCGCGACATGGGCGCGCTGGCGTACACCGTCCGGCGAGGCGCGGTGCCTGCCGGGATCATTGAACGGCGGGTTCATCAGCACGACGTCGGCGCTGTCGGGCCCGAGGCCCGCCGCATCGAAGGCTGCGGCACCGGCCTCGACATCGAGCACGATCACGTCGGCCTTGATCGCGTTGGCGGCGGCGTTATTCCGGGCCAGCTCGGCCAATCCAGCGTCGATCTCGACCAGGACGAGATCGGTCCCCCTCACCCGCCGCGCCACCGCGAGCCCGGCCGCACCGACGCCGGCGCCGAGATCGACGACGCGGTCGCCCGACCGCGCCGGCGTCGCCGCGGCGAGCAGGATCGCGTCATGGCCGGCCCGGTGCCCGCTGCGAGGCTGCCGCAGCCGCAATTGCCCGCCGAGGAATCCGTCCTCGGTGACATCTGCGGTCGGAGACTCCTTTTTTGACGCGCTTTCTTCACGCGAACCGGGGCCCACTTCGCTTGAAAACGCTCTAATCATCGGCCCGCAATTCATGGCCAAGGCCGGCGTCGGTCAGAAGCTGGCGGGCCTCGTGGTTGTCATCCTCATGCACCAGGATCCGCCGCGGCAGCACGCGCCGAGCGAGCCCTCGATGATGCTCATGTTCTGGTCCAACACCAGATGATGGATGTTAGCGCTGTCGAGCAGCGCGCCGATGGCGGAGACCAGCACCATGTCATTGGTCCGTACCAATTCCCGCAAAATACGCTCTCCTGTCGCCCCGGCTGTGCTGCGAATGCCTCACATGTCAATAACTTCGAGGCCTTGCCGCAAACCTTCGCAGTTTCTATTGTTATAGCTGAGCATAATGCGTATTCGGCAAAATTGGAGACCAGCGTGGCGGTTATTGTACCCTTCGAAAGCCCGTCCAATGCTTCGATCGACGGGCTGGTGGGACTTGTCGCCGCCGACATGGAGCGCGTCAACGCGACGATCATTTCGCGGACCGGCTCCGAGGTCACCATGATCCCAGAGGTCGCCAACCACCTGATCTCCTCCGGGGGAAAACGACTGCGCCCGATGCTGACGCTGGCGATGGCCCAGCTCTCCGACTACAGCGGCGACGGCCATATCAAGCTCGCCGCCGCGGTCGAGTTCATGCACACCGCGACCCTGCTGCATGACGACGTGGTCGACGAGAGCGAGCTGCGCCGCGGCAAATTGTCCGCGCGGATGCTGTGGGGCAACGAGGCCAGCGTGCTGGTCGGCGACTTCCTGCTCGGTCAGGCCTTCCGGATGATGGTCGAGGTCGGCTCGCTGCGCGCGCTCGACATTCTCTCCGCGGCCGCCGCCACCATCGCCGAGGGCGAGGTGATGCAGCTTGCCGCCGCCAAGAACACCGCGACCACCGAGGACGAATATCTCGCCGTGATCCGCGGCAAGACCGCCGAGCTGTTCGCCGCCGCCTGCGAGGTCGGCCCCGTGATCGCCAACCGGCCCAAGGCCGAGCAGACCGCGTGCCGCTCGGTCGGCATGAATCTCGGCATCGCCTTCCAGCTCGTCGACGACGTGCTCGACTATGGCGGCAAATCCGCAAAGCTCGGCAAGAATGTCGGCGACGATTTCCGCGAGGGCAAGATCACGCTGCCGGTGGTGCTTGCCTTCCGCCGGGGCAACGACACCGAGCGCCAGTTCTGGATCCGCGCATTGGAGCGCGGCGAGATCGGATCGGCCGATCTCGACCACGCGATCGGGCTGATGACCAAGCACCGCGCGCTGGAAGACACCATCAGCCGCGCCCAGCACTACGGCGCGATGGCGGTCGACGCGCTGGCGCTGTTCCCGTCATCGCCGATGAAGATGGCGCTGGAACAGGTCGTCGCGTTCTGCCTGGCGCGCTCGCACTAAGCTCGCCACACCGACTGTGTCGTCCCTGCGAAAGCAGGACCCATACTCCACAGCGGGTGTGGTGAACGCGACTCGTCGTTCCAGCATCGCACGACAATCACGCTTGGTGGTTATGGGTCCCTGCTTTTGCAGGGACTACACTAAGTATGTCGCACGGGATCGGGCAACTCTGAGCTGACGTCCCTCGCCCCCGCTCAAGCCGCGTCGTCCTGCGCCCGCGAGGTGGGGCGCGGGTCAGCGCGCCACGCTCGCCAGCACGAGATCGACCATTTCGGGTGCGAGACCGAGATAGTTCCGCGGCGAGGTCAGACGCTCGATCGTCGCGCGGTCGATGCGCGAGGAAATTCGCGGATCGGCCGCGAGCGCATCCGCAAGCGAGACGTGCTGCTCATTGGCGCGGCGGCAGGCGTCGTAGACGACGTCATGCGCGTCCTGGCGGCCAAGTTGCGGCGCGAGACCCATCATCACGGCTTCCGCCACGATCAGGCCGCGGCTGATGTCGAGATTGGTCGCCATCCGCGCCTCGTCCACGATCAGACCGCCGAGCGCGAACTTGGCCTGATGCATGGCGCCGGCGGTCAGGACGAAGCTCTCGGGTATCGCCATCCATTCGGCGTGCCAGGGTCCGGTCGCGCGCTCGAAATCCTGGATCGTAGCGTCGAGCATCAGGCCGGCATGCTGGCGCACGCCCTTGGCGGCCGCCAGCATCAGCTCCGACGAGATCGGATTGCGTTTCTGCGGCATGGTGGAGGACGCGCCGCGGCCCTTCACGAACGGCTCATAGAGCTCGGCGAATTCGGTCGAGGCCATGATCATGATGTCGAGCGCGATCTTGCCGAGCGAGCCGGTCACCAGCGCAAAGAAGTTCACGACTTCGGCGAGCCCGTCGCGCGCCACGTGCCAGGTGGAAACGGGCACACCAAGGCCGAGCTCTTCGCAGAGCGCCTGCTGGACCTCGAGACCTTTGCTGCCCAGCGACGCCAGCGTGCCGGCGGCGCCGGCGAACTGGCCGACCAGCACTCGTGGCTTCAGCTGCGCGAGCCGCTCCGCATGGCGATCGAACATCGCAAGCCAGATCGCGCATTTGTAGCCGAAGGTGACCGGCAGCGCCTGTTGCAGATGGGTGCGGCCGGCCATCGGCGTATCGCGATGCCGCTTCGACAAATCTGCGAGGATTTTGCGCAGCTCCGAGATATCCTGCTCGATGATCTCAAGGCCGTCGCGCACCTGCAGGATCACGGCGCTGTCCATGATGTCCTGCGTGGTCGCGCCCCAGTGCACATAGCGGCCGGCTTCGCCGCATTGCTTGGCCATCTGATGCACCAGCGGCAGGATCGGATAGCCGACGATGTCGGTCTCCTGGCGCAGCAGATCGAAATCCAGCGCCGCGACGTCGGTCCGCTCTGCGATCGCCTTGGCCGCATCGGACGGAATGACGCCGCAGCGCGCCTCCGCCTTGGCGAGCGCGATCTCGACCTCGGCGTAGCGGGAGATCAGCGAATAGTCCGAGAAGATCTCGCGCATGGCCGGCGTGCCGAAGGCGTCACGAAACAGGATCGAGTCGAGGACTGTCGTGGCGGTCGGAACGGTGGCGCGCATGGAAACCTCCTAGGGTTTACGGCCGGTATTTTTATGTCCGGACATAATCCTTGTATGATCGGCGACCTGATCGAGCAACGCTACGGCCGGCGCATCGCCGAAATCCGCCAGGACGTCCAGGCGGTGCCGCTGACTTGCACCATAGGCGATGTCGTCCTGGCGAAAGCCAGGACCCATAACCACCGCAATTGATCGTGAACAGGATCGTGGCCCCAGCGTCGTGCAACAATGCACTTTTGGGGTAATGGGTCCCGGGCCTTCGCCGGGACGACACCGAATTTGTGGTGCGAGTAAGAACCCTACTCCTCCACCGGCACCCAGATCTCCAGCCCGCCATTGCCGGTGTTCTTGTCGAAGGTCTCGTCGTAGCGCTCGAAGTTCGGCGCGTCCGCGACCTTCATGCCGGATTGCGGCAGCCACCTGTTCCAGATCGTGTTGACGGTGCGGCGGATGGTCGAGATGTGGTCCTTGTGGGTGAACACCAGGTATTTGTGCGCCGGGATCCGGACGCGCGCGAACTCCCGCGGCAGGTCGGAGAAATCGGCGACCTCGACACCGGCGATGTAGTCGAAATTGCCGGCGTCATCGCCGTTGCAGCAGACGCCGTAGGCGACGTTGCCGATTTGGCGCGGAATATACGCGCATTGCTGGTGGAAGCCATGCCACTGGTTCGGAATGCCGGCCGTGCTGTCATTAGCGTGGTTGTAGCGCTCACCGACACCGGCGACGAGAAACGCCTTGCCGGTCACGATGCGCGGCGGATCGATGTGGTCGAGAGCGGTCGAGATCATGGTGATCGGCTCCTGCAGCTTGAGCTTGGTCAGGCACGTCGTCGCGCGCACGGCTTCGGGCGTGACGCCGAAATGATCGCGGAACGCGCGGGTGAACGCTTCGTGGGAGCCGTAATCCGCATCCAGCGCCAGCGTGAGGATGTCGGGCGCACCGGCCGCGAGCTCGCGTGCGGCCTCGCTGAGACGGCGCGCCCGCACGTAGCGCATCACCGAGAACCCGGTCGCCTCCGCGAACGCCCGCACCAGATGGAAGCGCGAGACGCCGGCAACGGCCGCGATGTCGTCGAGCGTCAGCGACCTGCGGAGATGGCTTTCGATGTACCAGAGCGCCTTCTGGGCTGGATTCATGGACGACGGCTCTCCTGCAAAGCTCGGGCATCATGCATGGTTGCGACCTGCGGCGCTTGACAGTCCTTGCTGCGCAGCCGCGAAACCCTGGTTCCGCTCAGCGAAATTTTAGCCCAAAGCCGTCGCTGGCAACAATGTTGCAATCGTGCATACTCGCAGTTGCATCGATCCGACGGCTCATCAAGCTGCCGAAAATCAAGACTGCACGAGCCGCGGTCAGCATGTCAGGGAGGACAATGATGCACCACCAACGCTTGAGCTATGCCAATCGCGTCAAGTCGGCGGCGCTTGCGGGGCTGTTGACGATCGCCGTCGCAACCGCCGCCAGCGCACAGAAGAAATACGATCCGGGCGCGACCGACACCGAGATCAAGGTCGGCAACATCATGCCCTACTCCGGCCCGGCATCCGCCTACGCCACGATCGGCAAGACGGAAGCGGCCTATTTCAACAAGCTCAACAGCGAAGGCGGCATCAACGGCCGCAAGGTCAACTTCATCTCCTATGATGACGCCTACTCGCCGCCGAAGATGGTCGAGCAGGCGCGCAAGCTGGTCGAGAGCGACGAGGTGCTGTTGATCTTCAATCCGCTGGGCACGCCGGGCAACACGGCGATCCAGAAATACATGAATGCCAAGAAGGTGCCGCAGCTGTTCGTCTCAACCGGCGCTGCCAAATGGAACGATGCGAAGAATTTTCCGTGGACGATGGGCTGGCAGCCGAGCTACCAGGTCGAGGCGCGCATCTATGCCAAATACATCCTCGACAAATATCCCGGCAAGACCATCGGCGTGCTCTACCAGAACGACGATTTCGGCAAGGACTATCTGATCGGCCTGCATGAGGGGCTGGGCGATGCCGCCAAGAAACTGATCGTCGTCGAATCCTCCTACGAGACCTCGTCGCCCACGGTGGATTCGCAGATCGTGCAGATCAAGGGCGCCAACCCCGACATCTTCGTCAACATCGCAACGCCGAAATTCGCGGCGCAGGCGATCAAGAAGGCCGCCGAGCTGGATTGGCATCCGGTGCAGTTCCTGACCAACGTCTCGGTCTCGATCGGCGGCGTGATGAAGCCGGCCGGCTACGAGGCGAGCCAGGGCATCCTGTCGACGCAGTATCTCAAGGATCCCAAGGACCCCGAGTGGAAGAACGATCCCGCCATGGTCGAGTGGCGCGCCTTCATGACCAAATGGTATCCCGAAGGCGATCTCGACGATGCGGCGACCGTGTTCGGCTACGGCGTCGCCAAGGGGCTCGAGCAGGTGCTGCGGCAATGCGGCGACAACCTCACCCGCGAGAACCTGATGAAGCAGGCAGCCAGCCTCAATTTCGAGATCGGCATCTATCTGCCCGGCACCAGGATCAAGACCGGGCCGGACGACTATGCGCCGATCGAGCAATTGCAGATGATGCGCTTCAAGGGCGAGAGCTGGGAGCGGTTCGGTCCCGTCATGAGCGGCGAGAAGAGTTCTTAAGGGTCTTCCGCCACAACTTTGGGCTTCATGATGCCCGGCACCGCGCCGGGCATCCACGTCTTCGACACGATTCACGCGCAGGTTTTTCGCAAGCAAGATTTGCGATGGCCGGAACCGGGCGATCAGCCCGGCGCCATACTAGGACAGGCTGTCCGGCCACCGCGACTCAAAGGCACATCCTGCGATCGGAAGGACAACAACAATGAAAATCACCGACGTCCGCGCCCACCATATCCGCATTCCCTATGACGCAGGCCCCGCGAGCTTCCGCCAGGGTGCGTCCGCGATCTCCGCGCTCGACATGGTGCTGGTCGAGGTGTCGACCGATGCCGGCCTGACCGGGTGGGGCGATGCCTTCGCCTATGTCTGCCCGAGGACGAGCTGCACCGCGGTCGCCGAGATGATCGCGCCGCAGGCACGCGGCCTCGAGGTACCGGATGCGGCCAGGATCCCTGCCGCGATGGAGCAGATCCAGCGCAATCTGCATCTGTTCGGCCGCTACGGCATCACGATGTTTGCGATCTCGGCGCTCGACATCGCACTGTGGGATCTCGCCGGCAAGGTGAAGGGCGTGCCGCTGCATCAATTGATCGGCGGCGCCAAGCGCAGCGCGATCCCGGCCTATGCAAGCCTGATGCGGATCGGCAATCCCGCGCATATCGCTGCCGAATGCAAGAAGGCGATCAAGCTCGGCTACTCCGCGATCAAACTGCACGAGACCACCGTGCCCGCGGTATCAGCCGCGCGCGAGGCGATCGGCCCCGGCGTGCCGCTGATGGTCGACATGAATTGCCCGCTGGATGGGCCGGCGGCAATTCAATTTGCGCGCGACTGCAAGCAGGCCGCGCCGCTGTTTCTCGAGGAGCCGGTCTGGCCGCCGGAAGATTTCGCCACGCTCGCCGAAGTACGCAGAGAGGGCCGGCTCGATATCGCGGCCGGCGAGAACGCCTGCACCGTGCATCAATTCCGCCAGATGATGACCGCGGGCGCGGTCAGTCACGCGCAGCCGTCGGTGATCAAGGTCGGCGGCGTCACCGAATTCCTGCGCGTTGCCGTGCTCGCCGACGAGTTCGGCGTGCAGGTGATTCCGCACTCGCCCTATTTCGGGCCGGGCTTCCTCGCCACGCTGCATCTGATGGCGATCCGCGATGCCGGCCTGATCGAAATGTTCTTCATGAAGCGCCCCGCCTGCCTGTGGGGCGACCGCATCGCCGTCGACGCCAATGGCCATGTCGCCGTGCCCCAGGGCCCCGGGCTCGGCTACGAGCCGGATCGCGACGTGATGGAGACGTATCGGGTGGCGTGACCGAGCGTCACTCCAACCCCGTCATTGCGAGGAGCGAAGCGACGAAGCAATCCGTGGTTCTGCATGCACGGTGGGATGGATTGCTTCGCGGAGCCTGTCATCTGGCGGCGCTTCGCGCCGACCAGGTGGCTCGCAATGACGGTGGACTACTTCGTCCCGTCCTTCGCCGCAGGCGCCGCATCCTTTGCCGGCGGCGCGTCGGCCTTCTTCTTCAGATCCTCGGCCAGCTTGGCCTGCGCCGCCTGCAGATCGGTGGCGAGCTTTTGCAAATTTGCCACCATGCTCTGCAAGCTCGCGATCTGCCGGTTGGCGGCGTCGAGCTTCTGCTGATGATCCGACGTGAGCTTGCCGATCGTCTTCTGCAGAAAATCCACGTTGCTCTGCAGGCAGCTGGTGCGCCGCTCCATGGTTTTCTCGACGGTGCAGATCTCGATGCCGGGAACGTCCTGTGCATGCGCGGTTGTGACAACGCAGAATGCAATCGACGTGAGCAGGACAAGAGTGGAACGAGTGGCCATCGACATCCTCAATCACATGCGCCATTCACAGTTTTGTGCTCGCGGCGCTGAAAGCAAGGCAGACATACCACACTGAAACCGCATTCGAGCGGTGTGCTTCACCCATTACGGGGACTACTCGTGGGGACGGGGGGCCTTCGGAACTTGTTTGGTTCGAACCCTTGGTGGAGACAGATCACATGGCGACGCGCGAAAAACGTCTGGCGCAATTCGATGGCAATGGCGAACCTTCGCCGGAGCAACGCGTGGAAGTGCTTTGTGAGGATCACAGCGGGACGTATCAGCTGCCGTTCGCCTGCCGCTTCGTCGACGGCCAGTGGCGCAATGACACGACAGGTGGCGCGCTGGAGGCCAACGTCATCGCCTGGCGGAAGCCGCGCGAGAAGCAACCGTTGGCCTGAGCCCGTGAGGCGCCGCTCTTGCGCATGGTCCTTCGGGACCATGCAAGCTGTTTCAAAACGCGACGCGCACGCGCTGCGCTTTAAGATTCGGAACGCGGATGGAACGAACCGCGTCCGAATCACTGATTGAGCGACGTACTCCGTTGTTCACGGCTAGATGTGGTCATCAGCCCAAGACGGCGCACCACATACAGAAGCATGACGATCGGCCGCAGCCAGCGGCCGACAACAAAGGTTAATTCCTCCGCGGACGACATTTGCGGCCCCTCCTCTCAATCATCGCTCGCGATCATTTCCACGGCGTGATCGGCGGCACGGTCTCGGTCGCCGGCGGCACATCCACGGTCTTGAAGTCGGCGGGACTGACGATCTCGAGGTATTCCATGTCCTTCGAGTAATCGAACAGGTAGTGGGTGATGCCGGGGCGCTGATGGATGACATCGCCGGCCTCGACCAGCGTCTCCTTGTCCTCGTACATGAAGCGGGCCCAGCCCTTGGTCATGATGACGATCTGAAAATCGCACAGATGCTTGTGCCAGCCGGTGCCCTCTTCCGGCGGCATGTCGGGATTGGCCTTGACCAGGTGGCAGATCACCTGCCCGCCGGTGGCATCGGCGATGCCAAGGTCGCGATACAGGAAGAAGTCGCGCAGACCTCCGCCCTTGAACTCGGTGTCACCGGGTTTGACGTGGGAGAATTTGCTGACGACGGCGTGCTGGTTCATTTCAAGCCTCCACGGTTCTCGTTTTCGCGAGATCGCGGCGCGGCTCAGCGTCCAAATTTTCGGCAGCGTCGCATCGTCGCGGTCACAGCTCGATTGTTGCTATGCGAAATCCTTGCCAGCCCGGTTGAGCGGCGGCGATCGGTCTCGTCACGCGCGGTCGCCACATCGGAAGCTTTTGGCGTGAGGCACATATTTGCGCTCGGACGCCCTCGGGCGCGCCCGATCTGCGCCGGCAATGCCCGACGCCGGCGGCACGTCCGTTGAGCAAAGCTTGCCTCGAGCTTGAGCCGCCGACGCGGGCAGGCCGAAGGCAGGCTGCCTAATATTCGACCTCGAGCTCCTCGACGTCGGCCGGCTCCGCCTTCGCCGCCTCGACCCATTCCTGCATCTCGGGCATCGCCATGATGGTCTTGGCATAGGCCGCGAGGACGGGATCGAGCTTGACGTCATAGGTGATGAAGCGGGTCACGACCGGCGCGTACATCGCGTCCGCCATGGTGCGGCGTTCGCCGAACAGGAACGGCCCGCCTGACTTCGCCAGGCAATCGCTCCAGATTGCGCAGACGCGCTCGATGTCGGCCTGCGCCCGCGACCAGATCTTGAAGCCGGGGAAGTGGCCCTTGAGATTGACCGGCAGCGAGGACCGCAGCGTGGTGAAGCCGGAATGGATTTCGCCCGAGATCGAGCGGCAATGCGCGCGCTGGATACGGTCCTCCGGCAGCAGCCCGGCATGCGGCATGATCTCGTTGAGGTACTCGCCGATCGCCAGCGTATCCCAGACCGTCGCGCCCTCGTGGCGCAGGCAGGGCACCAGGATCGAGGACGACAGCAGCAGCAGCTCGGCCCGCGCCGAGGGGTCATCGGGCGCGGTCACCACCTCCTCGAACTCCAGCCCGGCGAATTTGGCCAGCAACCAGCCGCGCAGCGACCAGGACGAGTAATTCTTGCTGCTGATGGTGAGCGTCGCCTTCGCCATTTCAATGTCCTCACGCCTGAACGCATGCCTGGCTCCCAGACCCTGCCGGCGGTCCAACCGCCGCGCCCCCCGGGAGCCGTTCGTTTTTGCAGCAAGCGACGTGCCAATTTGCCGGGCAGCCGGCCCACCTCTGGCCTCGATATTGCTTGGCAGACCGGGCCACCGGGTGGATGCGTATGATGTCAATGCTGTACCAAGCCTACCAGAACCATATGGACCTCACCGCGCCGTGGCGGACCGGCGCCGCGGCGGCATTGCGCTACCTCAATCTGGTGCCGCGGGGCACCTCGCAGCGGACGTTCGGCCGGCTCGCCGCCGCGCTCGAGCTGATCTCCCGCTCCACCCTGACCTATGCCCGCCCCGACTACGCCATCGGCAGCGTGACCTCCGGCAACAGGGAGTACCAGGTGACCGAGGAGGTCGCCTATGCGACGCCGTTCGGCTCGCTGCTGCACTTCAAGAAGGTGGACGGACCGGAGCAGCCGCGGCTGCTGCTGGTGGCGCCGATGTCCGGCCATTTTGCCACCCTGCTGCGCGGCACCGTGAAGACGCTGCTGCAGGACCACGACGTCTACATCACCGACTGGCACAATCCGCGCGACATTCCGCGCAGCGAGGGCCGCTTCGGGCTCGAGGACTATACCGACCATCTGATCGACTTCCTCGCCCAGCTCGGCCCGCGCGCGCATATGGTGGCGATCTGCCAGCCGTCCGTATCGGCGCTGGCGGCGGCCGCGATCATGTCGGAGGACAACCATCCGGCGCGGCCGGCATCGCTGACCCTGATGGCCGGGCCGATCGACACACGGATCCAGCCGACCAAGGTCAACGAGTTCGCCAAGAGCAAGCCGATCAAGTGGTTCGAGGACAATCTGATCAATTACGTCCCCGTACAGTGCAAGGGCGCGTTGCGTCAGGTCTATCCAGGTTTCGTGCAGCTCACGGCGTTCGTGTCGATGAATCTGGAGCGCCACATCAAGCAGCACATCGACCTCGCCGACCATCTCGCCAAGGGCGAGACCGACAAGGCCGAGGTGATCAAGACATTCTATGACGAGTATTTCGCCGTGATGGACCTGCCGGCGGAGTTCTACATCGAGACGGTACGCGACGTGTTTCAGGAGCACCTGCTGCCGCAGGGCATGCTGATGCATCGCGGCCGCCCGGTGAACCCGGCGGCGATCCGGCGCATGGGCCTGATGACCGTGGAAGGCGAGAAGGACGACATCTGCTCGATCGGGCAGACGCTCGCCGCGCAAGACCTCTGCACCGGCGTGCGTACCTATCGCAAGGTGCACCACATGCAGGCCGGCGTCGGCCATTACGGCGTGTTCTCCGGCAGGCGCTGGAACAACGAGATCTACCCGCTGCTGCGCGATTTCGTGCATGTGAATTCGTGAGGCGATCCCGTAGCCCGGATGCAGCGCAGCGCAATCCGGGAAGGCACTTCCGCGGAGCAGCCGGTTCCGGATTACGCTGCGCTCCATCCGGGCTACGACGTCTCACCTAGCCACACCTCTTCCCACGCATTAGTCTCCCCCGCCACGACGACCCCCGCGCCCTAAGAATCGTCCCGGGAGAAACTCCATGCGCGCCTCGACCGCCATCCGTGCCCTCACGCTCGCTTTTGTCGGCGCCCTCGCCTTCACGTCGGCATGCGCCGCCGAAGTCCATGTCATGATCTCGGGCGGATTGACGGCGGCCTACAAGGCGCTGGTGCCGGAGTTCGAGCGCAAGACCGGGCACAAGGTGGTGACCGCCTTCGGGCCGTCGATGGGCACCACGGCCAACGCCATTCCGGTGCGGCTTGAGCGCGGCGAGCCGGCCGACGTGCTGATCATGGTCGGCTATGCGCTCGGTGATCTCATCAAGCAGGGCAAGGTGGTGGCCGACAGCCGCGTCGACCTCGTGAAGTCGCCGATCGGCATCGCGGTCAAGTCAGGCGCGGCAAAGCCGGACATCGGCTCGGCCGACAGCGTCAAGCAGGCGCTGCTGGCGGCGAAATCGGTCGCCTATTCCGACAGCGCCAGCGGCGTCTATGTTTCGACCGAGATGTTCGCAAAGCTCGGCATCGCCGACCAGATGAAGGACAAGGCGCGGATGATCCCGGCGACCCCGGTCGGCGAGATCGTCGCCAAGGGCGAGGCCGAGATCGGCTTGCAGCAGATCTCCGAGCTGAAGCCGGTCGCCGGCATCGACATCGTGGGTGCCTTGCCGGAGCCGTTGCAGAAGATCACGATATTCTCCGCCGGCATCGCCACCGCTTCGAAGGAGCCTGAGGCCGGCAAGGCGCTGATCAGCTTCCTCGCCTCGTCAGACGCGCGCGACGCGCTGGTCAAGAGCGGGCTCGATCCGATTGCGGGCGGTGCGACGCATTAGCGCACTTTGGGACACTCACTGCTTCACCGTCATCCCCCGCGCAAAGGCTTCGCCTTTGTCGCTGGAGGAGCCCGCGCAGCGGCCGTCTCGAAGGATGCACGGCCACTAGCCGGGCCGTCGACCCTTCGAGACGCGCGCAAGCGCGCTGCTCAGGGGTGACGGAATTGGCTTACTCAGCTTGCTCTTGTCATCACTCGCGCATGCGGGTGATCCAGTATTCCAGAGACGGCACATGCTTGAGCCGATAGGCCGCGGCGTACTGGGTCGCCGGTCGAGCCGGGCGACGACAACAGTGGATGAGGACAAAGCTTCACATCCTCTCAGGTTGACGGTGAGAGAGGTCAGATAGGTCGAGACACGCACCACTACTTTACCTCGGTGCGCACCGGCGTGTCCTTCAGCCCGTTAGCGTCATAGGCCTTGCGCAGCGTGCCGTTGGCGATCGCTTCCGTCATGAACTTCGCGACGAACGCCGCGGCGAGCGGATGGTCGAGCGGGACGGCGACCGCGGTGACGGTCTGCTTGAAGGTCTCGTCGAGAACGCAAGAGCCGGGAATCTTCTTGGCCATCGCCACCAACTGGTCACGCGACAGCGCGAAGGCGTCCACCTCGCCGTTCTCCAGCAGATGGAAGATCTCGTCATAGGTCTGATAGCCGGTGACCTTGGCGTGCTTGAGATGGGCGATCGCGCCGCGCATCGTCGTGGTGTTGTTGACGGCCGCGACCTTGACGCCGTCCTGGTCGAGGCTCGCAAAATTGGTGATCTTCGCGCCCGGCCTGACGATGTAGGTGGCGTCGGCGACTTCGTAGATCGGCCCGAACGTCATCCTGGTTTCGCGCTCGGGATCCTTGGGCAGGAAGGTGACATCCCAGGTGTTCTTCGCCGCCGCTTCGGTGATCTGGCCGGAGTTCTGATGCACGACATATTCGACGGGAACGCCGAGCTGCGCCGCCATCTCGCGGCCGAGATCGACGGGAACGCCGGCATAGCCGTTGTCGGTTTTGGTCGACCAGAACGCACCGCCCGCCGGGCTGATCGCGATCGCGACCCGGAGCTTGCCGGTCGGCGCGATCTGGTCCTTCAAGGCGTCGGCATTGGCGGATGCGGCCATCACAATCACTCCCAACACGAGGCCGGCCAGACGCAGCAATCGAGACAACATCGGACCTCCTCCACGCCGGTCTTGCTGTCCGGCCGGCGCGCACCAGACCGCACGACGCCGCCTTGCGCAAGCGCCGGTCTCGCAACGGAGCTATCCGTATCGGCCTATTTGACCCGGATGGTGATCTTTTCGGAGACGACCGGCGGGTTGAAGGGATAATGCTTGGCATCACCCAGCACCAGCTGGAGCGTGTGCTTGCCGGGCGCGAGATCGAGCTGCGTCTCGGTCTGGCCCGCGCCGAAGTGCTGATGCGACTTGTCCGACGGGATCGGCTCGTTCGGATTCAGCGGCTCGGCCACGTCGATCAGAAGATGGTGATGGCCGCTGTTCGGGTAGTCGTCGCCGGCATGGGTGACGCCCATGTTGCGCAGCCCGAAGCGGCACACGAACGGACTTTTAAGTCTGACGCCGTCGCGCGGCCAGATGAAATACAGCTTGGTGTCTTTGCCGGCCGGCTTGTTTTGCGCGTCGGCAGCACCGGCAAGCAATGTCAGTGCCGCAGTGAGCATGATCAGACCTGCACTTTTCATAGCCCCTCCATGGAAGGCGATTGCGGACGATCGCTCAGGGCGACAGTGCGATCCGGAAACCGTGGGTCGGATAGCGAACATTGGTGTCGTAGTTGTCGCGATTGGCCGGACGCACATAGCGCGCATCGTTCTTCCAGGAACCGGAGCGGATGACATGGGAGGCGCAATCGCCGCCTGACCACACCGCACCGTCGGCCGGAGCCCCCTGGTAATTCCTGTGCCAGCAATCCTCGACCCATTGATCGACCCCGCCGCCCATGTCGTAGAGGCCGAACGGATTGGGCCTGAAGCTGCCGACCTTGACCGGCTGTTCGGCGGCAGCGTCGCCGCCGCAATCCTTGCAGCCGGCGTAGCCCGATTGCACCTGGTCGCCCCACCAGTATTTCGACTGGGTGCCGCCGCGCGCCGCATATTCCCATTCGGCTTCGCTCGGAAGCCGGTAAGCCTTCTTCGTCGCCTCGGCGAGCCAGGCCACATATTGCTTGGCATCGCTCCAGCTCACATTGGTGACCGGAGCGTCGTCCTTGCCGCTCGCTTTGAAGCCGCAGGCCTTGGCCTCGGCGCAGGCATTCCATTCGCGCACGGTGACCGGATATTTGCTCATGGCGAACGGCTTGACTGTCACCCGGCGGATCGGCCGCTCCGAAGGATCGTCATTGCTGCCCATCGCGAAGCTGCCGCCTTGCAGCGAGACCATCTCCGGCTCCGGCGTCGAGACGGCAGGGCTCGCCGAAGGGGCCGGTGACGCCTGTTGCACCGGCGCTGCACTGGGGACCGGACTTGCAGCCTGGCCCGGCGCCGGAGCCGGGCTTGGTGCCGGCGGCTGGACGGCGGGCGATGCGGCCGGCGCCGGAGGTGCCTGCGCCAATTCGGCCTGCTTGCCGCGTGGTTGCGCCAGCATGTACCAAAGCAGCCCACCTGCGATGATCGCGATAGCCAATCCGAGCAGCGTGAGCAGGATCGACTCGCGGCGCCTGCGTGTCCGTTGGTACGCGGCAGCGTCCGGCAGCACGCGATACACCCGGACCGGATCGGTGATGTTCTTGACCTTCCTGTCGCCGAGCGATTCGTAGCCGCAGACCATCTTGTGCTTGATCTGCTCGTAGATGCCGCCCGAGATGAAGACTTCACCGGGAGCGGCAATCCCCTCCAGGCGCGAGGCCACGTTGACGCCGTCCCCATAGATATCGTCGGGCTCGATGATGACGTCGCCGAGATTGACGCCGATCCGGTACTCGATCCAGTGATCCCGCGCGATCGCCGCGTTGCGGCCGATCATGTTCTGCTGGATCACGATGCTGCACCGGACCGCCTCGACCGGGCTGTCGAACATCGCGATGAAGCCGTCCCCGGTGGTCTTGACCAGCTTGCCGTGATGCTCGGCAATGGTGGGCTCGACGAGATCGCGCAAGGTCCGCTTGACGCGCGTATGCGTGCCTTCTTCATCGAGCTGCATCAGCCGGCTGTAGCCGGCGATATCGCCAGCAACGATCGCAGCGAGGCGCCGCGGCATCGAACTGCCGGGAGTCTCGCCGGGGGGCTGCGTATTGTCGGGCTGTGACCGGCCTGACTTGAAGTCGCGAATTTCTCCCATGGCGCTCCGGCTGCTCCAGACGTGTGTGCAAAGAGGCGCAACCGACGCCTTCGTCCCCGAGGCCCGGTTAAATCTACCACACCTTCAGGTCCGAACAAGTTTGCGAAGCGTGACCAGGCTCACGGTTTTTCCGCCCAAAGACGGGCAGCGCACCCGCCGGTCGGCCGGCACGCACGGTCTCAACGGCAAGCAGCGAGGCAAAACGCCGTGCGTCAGCCCGCCTGGGTGGCCGGGGAGCGGATCTCACGCGGCAGGATGATCGCGGCGGCGATCGCCAGCAGGCACAGCGCCGCGAAGGCGCGCAGCATCATCGAGAAGCCGCCCTGGTCATAGAGCCAGGCCACCAGGCCGACGGACGCGCCCGCCGCAGTGAAGCCGACGAAATAGCGCACCGCATAGGCGCGCGAACGCCATTCTTCGGTGGTGTATTTGCCGACCATCGCGTCATTCACCGTGACCTGGCCGAACGCGCCCATCACGATGCCGATCGAGACCACGATCAGCGGCAGGTTGGACAGGCTCGCGGCGAGATAGAGGAACGGTGCCAGCATGAAGGACAGCGGCAGGGCCACCGCCTTCAGCGAATGCCGGTCGAGCAGCTTGCCGATGGTGTACTGCGTCATCGCGCCGAACACATAGACCCCGGCCGCGATCACCCCGAGCAGCGCCGGGCTCTTGGTCAGGTCGGCGAGCCGTTCGGCGAACAGCTTTGGCAGCGCCACCGTCACCGCGTTGAACGTGGTCGAGATCGCGATCACCACGATCAAAAGCGACAGCACCACCCGCCACATGTCCTCCTTGGCGACGCGCACTTGCGCTGCCGCCTGCCTGGAGCCCTTGCGATCCTCATGCACCACCGTCATCGCAAAGGCGATGCCGATCAGCACGGTGACCGTGCCGGGCACGATGAAGGCCCACCGCCAGCCGAGATACTGGCCGATCACGCCGGTGACCAGCGCCGACGAGGCAACCCCGAGATTGCCCCAGACGCCGTTGATCCCCATCTCGGCGCCGAGCTTCTCGGCATAGGACACGATCATCGCGGTGCCGACCGGATGGTAGATCGACGCGAAGATGCCGATCGAAAGCAGCGCCGCGCCGAGCTGCAGCGGGCTCGAGACGAAGCCGACCGAGATCATCGACAGGCCGATGCCGACGAAGAAGATCACCATCATGTGGCGGCGGCTCCAGCGATCGCCGAGCCAGCCCGTGATCAGCGAGCCGGCGCCGAAGGCGATGAAGCCCGGCGTCGCGTAGGGCAGCAGTTCCGAATAGGCCATGCCGAGCGCCGGCCCCATGATGATGACGGCGGCGGCGAAAATCAGCATCGCGTAGTGGTCGATGAAATGGCCGGCGTTGACGAAGCTGATCACCCGGCTCGGACTGTTGCTCTGGCTATTCCCTGGACCATTCATGGACACGTCTCTCACGCGATTCTTCAATTGCTCGGAAATAGGTTATAGGTGCTTGTCCTGACGGGATGTCGCCAATGACTATCGCTGAACCGCCAATAAGAGCCCTCCACAACGACCGGCGCGTCACCGGCGACGGCGTCCACATGGTCGCGCGCAACTACCGGAAGGGCGTCCGGCTCGATCCGCACATGCACCGCGAGGCGCAGCTGGTCTATGCCGCCTCGGGCACCATGCAGGTGACGACGCCGAAGGGCCGCTGGCTGGTGCCGCCGGACCGCGCGGTATGGGTCCCTGCCCTGCTGCCGCACGCAATCGACGTGCTCGCCGACATCGAGATGCGGACGCTGTATTTCGACCAGGCCTGGCTGGCGCGCGAGCGGCACAGCGACGGTCTCGGCCATGAATTCGTGGTGCGGGTGTCGCCGCTGCTGCACCAGGCGATCCTGGCGCTGTTCGATACTTCCTGCGGACGCGAGCGCACCGAGCTATTGATCAGGCTCGCGATGCTCGAGCTGCACCAGGCCGAGGATTCCGCGACCTTCATCCCGCTGCCGCAGGAACCGCGCTGCCGCCGCGCCGCCGACATCGTGCTGGCCGATCCGACGAGGGAGCACGAGATCGATGCGCTGGCGCGCACCGTCGGCACCTCGGCGCGGACGCTGTCGCGGCTGTTCGCGGCGGAGACCCAGCTCTCGTTCAAGAGCTGGTGCCAGCGCGCCCGCATCGCGGCGGCGATCGAGCGGCTGTCGACCAACGCCAATGTCTCGGTCAAGCAGGTCGCCTCCGACCTCGGTTATGCCAGCGTGCCGGCATTTTCCCATGCGTTCCGCCAGGTCACCGGCAAAACGCCGACCGCATTCGCGGGGAATCGTGAGTGACGGTTGTCACCAGGCGCTGCGACGACGAATCATACCGCTGTCGCGCTGCGACATATTTCCGTACGATCCATGCGCTTGATTGCCGTCCTCCCGACCTTAAATCCCGTGTAAGGTCCGGCTTCTGGATACGACCTGCTGGATGCGACCCGCAAATGGCCAACGCCTTCTTCTCCGACCTGCTCTCGACGATTTCCGAACGCGGCCGCGTCCTGCTCGGCCGCGCCAGCCCGGCCAATGACAAGCAGGATGCGTCCGAGCTGCTCGAACTGTGCGAGGCCCTGCTGTCCGGCCGCGGCGAAGCTTCCGGCACCGCGATGGCACGCGAAGTGCTCGACCGCTACCACCATCTCGATGCCGCCGGCCGGCTGTCATTCTTCCAGACGCTGGCGCGCGATTTCGGACCCGATCACGCCCGGCTGGCACAGGCGATCGACGCCTGGCGCGCCAATGCCAATGGCGACGACGCCAGCGACCTGCATTTCGCCTCCGAGCCGCGCCGTCAGGAATTGATCCGCCGGCTCAACCGCGCACCGGGCGGCACCGGCGATCTGGTGTCGATCCGCTCGGATTTGCTTTCACTGATGAAGGGCAACAAGGACCTCGCCGCGCTCGATCGCGACGTGGTGCATCTGCTCTCGTCCTGGTTCAACAGGGGATTTCTCGTGCTGCGCAGGATAGACTGGTCGTCGCCGGCCAATATTCTGGAGAAGATCATCCGCTATGAGGCCGTGCACGAGATCCGCGATTGGGACGATCTGCGCCGCCGCATCGATCCGGTGGACCGCCGCTGCTACGCGTTCTTCCATCCGGCGCTGGCCGACGAGCCGCTGATCTTCGTCGAGGTCGCGTTGACCGAAGCCATTCCGGGCGCGATCGCCCCGCTGCTTGCCGAAGAGCGCGAGCCGGTGCCGGTCGAGAAGGCCCGCACCGCGGTGTTCTACTCGATCTCCAACACCCAGCGCGGCCTCGGCGGCATCTCGTTCGGCAGCTTCCTGATCAAGCAGGTGGTCGAGGAGCTGCGCCGCGAATTGCCCAAGCTCGACAACTTCGTGACGCTGTCGCCGGTGCCGGGCTTCATGCAGTGGGTGAAGCAGGCCGATGACGTGCCGCTCACCGACGAGGACCGCCAATTGCTGGAAAGCCTCGGCAAACCGGACTGGTTCGAGAACGCCGAGCTCACCGCGCAGCTGCGCGCGGTGCTCGAGCCGCTCGCCGCCTACTACTTCCTGAAGGCACGCACGCCGAAGGGCCGGCAGATCGATTCGGTCGCCCGCTTCCATCTCGGCAACGGCGCGCGGTTGGAGCGGATCAACTGGCTCGGCGATCTCTCGCCCAAGGGCCTGCGCGAATCCGCCGGTGTGATGGTCAACTACCTCTACCGCCTCGACGACATCGAGAAGAACCACGAGGCCTACGCCAACAACGGCGAGGTGATCGCCTCCAGCGCGGTGAAGAAGCTGTTGAAGGGCGACGGCCGGCGGCTGCTGGACAGGCGGCTGGGGTAAGACGCTCCCTTCCCGCACCGACGACCGGGAGCGTTCCAACACCGTCATCCTGAGGAGCGCGTCTTCGCGCGTCTCGAAGGATGTACGGCCCGGCCGGTGGCCGTCGATCCTTCGAGACGCCGCCTTCGCGGCTCCTCAGGATGACGGGGCGGTGTTCGGCGCCTCGGCTTCGGATTGATGTTCTACTTCATGCCGAGCTCGTTATTATCGAGCTTTGTAGGAATTCCAGATTGTATCAGTCCTAATGAGCAGCCGGCATCACGCAGTCGCGGACCGCGGCCGCAGCCCGGCCGGCAGATGCGCGTCGATCCAGGCCGTGATTGCGCGCTCGTTGCGATGGTAGAGCAGGCCCGCGCCGATCACGGCAATTCCGATCAGCGACAGCGAGAACGGGAACCACAGCGAGTCCTTGAACACGACGTCGGCGAGATGGCCGAGATAGAGGCAGATGCCGAATGCGCCGAACACCGCATAGGCACGCCGCATCAGGATCACCGCGATCACAACGAGACCGACATTGAGCAGGCAATAGACCGCCTTGCTGAGCTCGGTCGAGCCTTCGGAGGCGCTGATGCCGCCCCAGAACGCCATCAGGCCGAACAGGTGCAGCCAGAACGCAAAGTCGCCGTTGCGGCTGCGATAGTCGACGATCCACGCCACCGCGAGCACGGCAAGACCGAACCAGACCGACACCCGGCGCCGCATCTCGAAATCGGCATAGGCGGTGCCGCTGAACCACGGCGCCAGATCCATCGACATGAACCACAGCGCAACCGAGATGATCGCGACGATGAAGGCGAAGCGGTAATAGCGCAGCGCAACGATGCCGGCGGCGACGGTCGCGATCTCCATGAAGATCCAGCTGCCCTTCACCCAGACGTAGAAATCCTGCACGGTTCCGGGCTTGCCGAACTTGCCCCACCAGCCGAGCTCGTCCTGGATGCCATAGACCGCAAGCGGCGCCATCGAGACCGCGATCGCGATCAGCAGCCCGCCGGGAACGCGCAAATTCTTGTCGTGCCAGAGGTGGTGCCCTGCCACGGTGAAGCCGACCGCATAGGCGATCGCGCAGGCCGTGAGCGCCCGGCCGCCCATCTGGGTGAACGCCAGGGTCGAGAACAGGCCCATGGCGCCGATCACGATCAGCGCACCGGCGTACCAGAGCACGTGGGCGGCATCGAACTTGGCGGCCGGGCTTGCGTCGTGATCCGCGCTTTGCCCCTCCTGGCTTGCCAGGAAGGCGAGCAACCGGTCCAGATCAGCGGCGCTGATCACCCCGGCATCGGCGGCTTTCCGGAGACTCTTCGCTGAATAAGGCATGCGGCGATCCTCATGGCCGTTCCGGCGCCTGCCCCGGTGACCGGCAGCAGCGCCTCTGCTGCATGAGTATACCCAATCGTGAGCAATGTTCAATATTTTATTGAGCATCGCTCAAATATTTCTACGAGCGCCCGCTTGTGGGCACGGATGGCACCGGCTAAGCGGCGCACCGGCTAAGCGGCCAATGCCTTCATCTCCCTGTAGAGATCCGACTTGCCCTCGAAGCCGATGCCGGGCAGGTCGGGCATCACGATGTGGCCACCCTCGACACGCACGCCGTCCGGGAAGCCGCCATAGGGCTGGAACAGGTCGGGGTAGCTTTCATTGCCGCCGAGGCCGAGGCCGGCCGCGATGTTGAGCGACATCTGGTGGCCGCCATGCGGGATGCAGCGGCTCGGCGACCAGCCGTGGGTCTTCAGCACCGCGAGCGTGCGCAGATACTCGCACAGCCCATAGGACAGCGCGCAGTCGAATTGCAGCCAGTCGCGATCCGGCCGCATGCCGCCGTAGCGGATCAGATTGCGCGCGTCCTGATGGCTGAACAGGTTCTCGCCGGTCGCCATCGGGCCGGGATAGAACTCGGCGAGCGCGGCCTGCAACGCAAAGTCCAGCGGATCGCCGGCCTCCTCGTACCAGAACAGCGGGTACTCCCGCAGCATCTTGGCGTAGGCGATCGCGGTCTCCAGATCGAAGCGGCCATTGGCGTCGACGGCAAGCTGCGCGGCGCTGCCGATCTCCTTCAGCACCGCCTCGATGCGCGCGCGGTCCTCGGCGAGCGGCGCGCCGCCGATCTTCATCTTCACGACATTGTAGCCGCGATCGAGATAGCCGCGCATCTCCTTGCGCAAGCTCTCGAGGTCCTTGCCCGGATAGTAATAGCCGCCGGCCGCATAGACGAACACGCGCGGATTGGCGTTCACGCCATGGCGCTCGGCGAGCAATCGGAACAGCGGCTTGCCCGCGATCTTCGCCACCGCGTCCCAAACCGCCATGTCGATGGTGCCGACCGCGACCGAGCGCTCGCCGTGGCCGCCCGGCTTCTCGTTCGCCATCAACGTCGACCAGACCTTGTCCGGATCGAGATTGTCGCCGGAGCTATCGAGCAGCGATGCCGGATCGGCTTCCAGAAGGCGCGGCGCAAAGCGCTCGCGGATCAGACCGCCCTGCCCGTAACGGCCGTTGGAATTGAAGCCATAGCCGACCACGCGCCTGCCGTCGCGCACCACGTCGGTGACCACGGCAACCAGGCTCGAGGTCATCCTGGTGAAGTCGATATAGGCGTTGCGGATAGGCGAGGAGATCGGCTTTGTCACCTCGCGGACGTCGACGATGCGGACGGACATTGGAGCTTTCTCTTGGAGTCATTCCGGGGCGATGCGAAGCATCGAACCCTCAGGTGCGCAGTTGCGCACCAAGAATCTCGAGATTCCGGGTCTGGTCCTTCGGACCATCCCGGAATGACGGTCGTTACTTCTTGTCTCTAAAATACGGCTCGACCGGCCCGTGCACCTTGATGGTCAGCGGATTGCCGTAGCGGTCCTTGGCATTGCCGGCGGTGACCCGCACCCAGCCTTCGCTGATGCAGTATTCCTCGACATTGGTCTTCTCGGCCCCCTTGAAGCGGATGCCGACATCGCGCGCGAGGATCTCCGCGTTGTAGTACGGGCTGTTCGGATCGACCGAGAGGCGATCGGGGAATTGGTCGTGGGTGTTGTCGTCGCTCATAGCAGCGCCTCGATATCCTTCTTCAATCCTTCGGGCCGGGCGGTCGGCGCATGCCGCGCGACGACCTTGCCGGCGCGATCGACCAGGAACTTGGTGAAGTTCCATTTGATCGCCGGCCCGAGCAGGCCCGACTTCTCACGTTTCAGGTGTTCGTACAATGGATGCGCGCCCGGGCCATTGACGTCGATCTTGGCGAACATCGGAAACGTCACCGCGTAATTGGTCTCGCAGAAGGTGGCGATCTGCTTCGCATCGCCCGGCTCCTGCGCGCCGAACTGGTTGCAGGGAAAGCCGAGCACGGCAAAGCCGCGCGCCGACAATCCGGCGTGCAGCTCCTGGAGGCCCTTGTATTGCGGCGTGAATCCGCAGGCGCTCGCCGTGTTCACGATCAGCAGCACCTGCCCCTCGAATCGCCGCAGCGGCATGTCCTCTCCGGCGAGCGATTTTGCGGTGAAATCGTAGACCGTCGTCACGTTAGGTCACCGGATCAATGGCGGCGGACGGCGTGCCGCCGGCCTCGACCGCCTCGCCCGCGGCAAGGCAGAGATCCTCGCGATAGCGGGCGGCGACCAGCTGCACGCCGACCGGAATCCGTCCGACGAGGCCGGTGGAGACGACGAGCCCCGGGAGCCCCATGAACGGGATCGCGATCTGCGGCAGCTGCGCGTGCCACACCCGCGCGAACGAGGCCTCGTCCTTGCGGTCGAGATGATCGGGGAACGGCAGCTCGCCGGAGACCGGCATCAACAGCACCGGATATTTGTCGAGGAAGGCGAACCATTCGCGGGTCAGCGTGGCGCGGCGGGTCAACGCCTGCGACAGGTCGAACGGATGCACCCGGGCGCGGACGCCACGCAGGCAGGCCAGCGCGCCGGGATCGCCCTCGCGCTCGGCGAAGGCGAGCTGGGCCTCAAAGCCGTCGCCGAGCCAGAGCCTGGTCTGGATCTCGGCCGCCTCGCGCAGCGATGGCGTGTCGGCGATCTCCTCGACGATCCAGCCGGCCTCGCGCAGGCGCTTGCCGGCATCGGCCACGGCGGCGACGACTTGCGGCACCGGGTTGAGCCCGTCCGGATTGAGGCACATCGCAATCCGCTTCTCGCGCGGCGGGCCCTCGAGCGGCACCGGCGCGTACCAGGGATCGCGATAATCCGGCGCCGACATCGCAGCCAGCGAGATGCGCAGGTCGTTGACGGTGCGCGCCAGCGGGCCCGACACCGCGCTGATCTGCGGGCCGATCGGACGCTCCGGCAACGCGGAATTGAAGGCCGGGATACGGCCAAGGCTCGGCCGCAGGCCGTGCACGCCGCAGGCATAGGCCGGATAGCGGATCGAGCCGGCGATATCGGTGCCATGCGCGATATGGCCGATACCGGCCGCGACCGCGGAGCCCGCACCGCCCGACGAGCCGCCCGGGGTGATGCCGGGATCGCGCGGGTTCTTGGTGTCGCCGTGAATGAGGTTGGTGGTGAACCAGCGATAGGACACCGCCGGACAATTGGTGCGGCCGAGCAGCACCGCGCCGGCCTTGCGCAGATTGGCGACCACGGGGTTGTCGACCTTGGCGATGAGGTCACGCTGCGCCTTCAGCCCGTTGGTGGTGGCATAGCCCTCCTGGTCGACATTGACCTTGATGGTGATCGGCACGCCGGCGAGCGGCCCCAACGCCTCGCCGCGCGCAATTGCCGCATCGACCTTGGCCGCCTGCGCCAGCACGTCGTCCGGCCGGTGATCGACCACCGCGTTGAGCTTCGGATTGACCGCGTCGAGCCGCGCCAGCCCGGCCTCGGCGGCTTCCTTCGCCGAGACCTTCTTCGATTTGATGAGGGAGGCGAGATCAGCCGCCGACAGACGCCAAATATCCTGCATGAGACACTCCGTATGACGGAGGCGTTTTAGCCCCACACGATGAGCAAGGCCAGCGGCCCGCCGCCTGATGTTTCAGCGGACGTGCGCGATGTAATAGGCAAGGTCGCCGATCTGCTCCTTGCTGACCGTCTGCATCACATCGGCCATGGTGGCGTCGTAGCCGTGGCGGCTGTTGTCCTTGTATTCGGCCAGCGTCTTGGCGAGGTAGTCCTCGCGCTGGTTGGCGATACGGGGGACGTTGTCCTTGCCAGAGAAATCGGTGTTGTGGCAGCTGTTGCAGCGGTTCTGCTGCGCCAGCGCCTGGCCGCGCGCCATCCGCGCCGGATCGCCGGCATCGGCGGGCGGCACAGGCTTCGGCAGGGTGGCGATGAAGTCGGAGAAGGCGCGCAGATCGTCGTCGGTCATCGGCTTCGCCATCTCGTTCATCGGGTCGAACACCCTGAGCTTCTCGCGGAACATGAAGAGCTGGATCAGCGCATAGGGCGCCTGCTGGCCGCCGAGCGAGGGCGTGTTCTCGGTTTCCGACGTGCCGTGCTCGCCATGGCAGGCAAAGCACGCCGCAGCGCGCTCCTGGATGGTCTCGGCATTGGCGGAGAAGGCGGCGAATACAAACAGGAGCGTGGAAACAGTGATCTTGCGCATTTGCGGCTCCTGGCACTTCAGTCATTCCGGGCTGGTGCGCAGCACCAGACCCGGAATCTCGAGATTCTCGGTGCGCAACTGCGCACCTGAGGGTTCGATGCTACGCATCGCCCCGGAATGACGTGAGTAGTTGTTGTTACTGATTTGCGACCTTCGGCTTGCCGTAGCTGACGCGATAGACCGCGCCGTTCCAGTCGTCTGAGACCAAGAGCGAGCCGTCCTTCAGCAGCATCACGTCGACCGGGCGGCCGACATATTTGTTGTCCTCGAGGAAGCCGGTCAGGAACGGCTCGACCGACTTCACGGTGCCGTCCTTGTTCAGCCTGACGACGACAACGTCGCCGCCCTGCTTCTGCGACTTGTTCCAGGAGCCGTGGCGCGCGACGAAGATCACGTTCTTATAGGCCTTCGGGAACATGCTCCCGGTGTAGAAGCGCATGCCGAGCGAAGCGGTATGCGGGCCCATCAGGCCGACCGGCGGCGTGTAGTCCTTGCAGGACTTACCCCAGCCGAGCTCCTGGTCGATGATGTTGCCCTGCCAGCAATACGGCGCGCCGAAATCCTCGCCCGCCTTGGTGACGCGGTTGAGCTCGTCTTCCGGCACGGTCTCCGACAGCCAGTCGCGGCCGTTGTCGGTGAAGTACATCTGCTTGGTCTCGGGATTCCAGTCGAAGCCGACCGTGTTGCGGACACCGAGCGCGTAGACCTCGGCGCCGGAGCCGTCGAGATTCATGCGGCGGATCTGGCCATGATCGGCATCGTGCAGCACGTTGTTGCCGGGCTGGCCGACCGGGACATAGAGCTTGTTGTCGGGGCCGATGGCGATGAACTTCCAGCCATGCGCCTCATCCTTCGGCAGCTTGTCGTAGATGACGGTCGGCTTCGGCGGGTTGTCCAGATTGTCCTCGATCTTGTCGATCTTGGAGACCTTCGACAGCTCGGCGATGTAGAGCGTGCCGTCCTTGAACGCGACGCCGTTCGGGCGGTAGAGGCCGGAGGCGATCACCTTGACCGAACGCTTGCCGTCCTTGTTGACGATCGCATAGACCTTGTCGACGAGCCGGCTGCCGACGAACACGGTGCCCTTGTCGCCGAGCGCCAGCGAACGCGCATTGGCCATCCCGGCGGCGTAGACCTCGACACTGAAACCGGCCGGCACCTTGAGCTTGGCGAGCGGCAGCTTGTCGGGCGCGGCCGGCAGCGGCGGCGGCGCCACTGGCGCGAGCTTGGCGGCGGCCTCATTGTCCGGACGGCCGATCATGGGCGAGCCCGGCGGCAGCGGCTGGGCGGCCGGTGCGGCACCGGCGGCGGGCGCGGCCGCGGGCTGTTGCGCCGCAGCAGAGAGCGTAAACGCCCCCAGCATGGCGCCCGCCAGCAGCAGGCTGCGCGGTGCGAACGAGTGTTTTTTCATGATGATCTCCCCTGGGTGGAAGCCGTTGTTGGTTGCGCCATTGATGTCGACCGGCGCGGTTCGGCTTTCCGTTCATAGTCTTGCGAATTTGTCCGGACAATTGCAATCGGAAACATCGCTGACATCGGCCAACGCATGGTTGTAGCCGGCGACCGAGTCAGCGTGCGTCAGTGCCTCGTCATCGAACGGTCCGGGCGATCCAGCATCGCCTCGGTGAAGGGAAACTCCAGCACGATCTCGCCCTCGTCGTCGGTCACCTCGATGACCGCGCTGAGCAGCGCACCGTCGGCGCCCTCGGTCTTGAGCAGTTCGCGAATCATCGCGCGCGCCATCTCCCACGCACGATCCGGGTCGCGGAGGATCTCGCCGTCGGGGTCGGAGATCAGCTCGTCGCCGATACGGGTATTGAAGAAATAGCGTGGCATCGGCTGAACTCGGTTCGGTTAGTCGCTCCCCGTCGCAGGGAAGCGGAGATTAGTCACCAGGACCTTGGGAGGACCGCTGGCCGCTGTGTTCTTAATCCAACATCATCATTCACCGTGTGGCGGACAACAGGAAAAAGGTCTGACGGCACCGGGTTTTGACAGGAACGGCGCGCACAAATTTGTGAGTGGACCGGAAGTGCCTTCCGCAGTGCAGCATGCCGCTTGGCAGGGCTCCTTGCGAAAAATTTAAGTGGCGAACTTTTTGAACCGCAGTAGTTTACTCCTCAGGGCGGAACGTTCGTCCGGTTGCAACAAAGGAGAGCCAAATGGCCTGGAAAGCACCGAAGATCGTCGAAGTGTCGGTCGGCATGGAAATCAACATGTATATGTGCGCCACCCGCAAGTAAGCGGCAGCGCCCCATACACGTTTAGCGTTTTAGCGCAGGTGGACATCCGGGCGTAACGCGCTCCCGAACAAGGGAGCGTGTTCAAAACCGGGGTCCACCTCGTAACGTTTCTGGGTTCGAGAAAACTCTCCAGGGGACGGATCATGCTTCGTGTCGTCATCCTGGGTGCCGCGGCGGGTGGCGGCGTTCCGCAGTGGAACTGCGGCTGTGCCGTGTGCAGGACGGCGCGAGCCGATCATCCGGAATTGCAGAGCACGCAAGCCTCGATCGCCGTCAGCGGCGACGGCGCGCACTGGTTCCTGGTCAACGCCTCCCCCGATCTGCGCCAGCAATTGATTGCGACGCCGCAGCTGCATCCGAAGCCCGGTGCCCTACGCCACAGCCCGATCGCCGGCGTCATCCTCACCAATGGCGAGATCGATGCGGTCGCCGGGCTGTTGTCGATGCGCGAGGGCTCGCCGTTTGCGATCTACGCCCATGAGCGGGTGCTGGCGATCCTGCGCTCCAACAGCATCTTCAACGTGCTGAGCGACAAGAACGTCGCCCGCTTGCCGATCGCGGTCGACCAGGCCTTCGAGCCGGTCCTGCCCGACGGATCGCGGTCCGGGCTCGAGGTGCTGCCGTTCGAGGTTCCCGGCAAGGGCGCCTGGTATCTCGAGGGCAAGGCGCATCCCGCGGGCACCGACGGCGTCGGCGATACGCTCGGCCTGCGTATTGCGGACAAGCGCAGCGGCAAATATTTCTACTTCCTGGCCGCCTGCGCCCGGGTGACCGACGATTTGAAATCACGGCTCAAGGGCGCGCCGCTGGTGTTCTTCGACGGTACGGTGTGGCGCGACGACGAATTGATCGCGGCGGGCCTTGGCAACAAGACCGGCCAGGGCATGGGACATATCGCGATGTCGGGCGATCAGGGTGCGATCGCGAGCCTCGCCGGGCTCGACATCGGACGAAAAGTGTTTTTGCATATCAACAACTCCAACCCGGCGCTGCTTGGGAGCTCGGCCGAACGCAAGGCGGCCGAACAGGCGGGCTGGCAGATTCCCTCCGACGGAACGGAGATCGTGCTGTGAATGTCGTGCCCACCAACGGAATGACCGCGCTCTCGATCGGCAAGGGCATCACGCTCAATAGTGCCGAGGAGATGGAATCCGTGCTGCGCACGATCGGTGCGACGCGCTATCACAGCCTGCATCCGTTCCACCGCCTGCTGCACGGCGGCAAGCTCAACAAGGGTCAGGTCCAGGCCTGGGCGCTGAACCGCTATTACTACCAGAGCACGATCCCGCTGAAGGACGCGATGGTGATCTCGCGCTTTCGCGACCGCAACACGCGGATCGAATGGCGCCACCGCATCGAGGATCATGACGGCGACCTCGGCAATGAAGGCGGCATCGAGCGCTGGCTGAAGCTGACCGAAGGCCTCGGCCTCGACACCGCCTATGTGGAATCTACCGAAGGCATCCTGCCGGCGACGCGCTTCGCGGTGGAGGCCTATGTGCATTTCTGCCGCGATCGCACGCCGCTGGAGGCGATCGCCTCCTCGCTCACCGAATTGTTCGCGCCGAACCTGCACGAGGAGCGCATCTCGGGGATGCTGAAGCACTACGACTTCGTCAACCCCGACATCATGAGCTATTTCAGCCGCCGCCTGACCCAGGCGCCGCGCGACGCCGGCTTTGCGCTGGACTACGTCAAGCAGCATGCCAGGACGCCGGCGGAACGCGAGGCGGTGTGCAACGCGCTGATCTTCAAGACCAACGTGCTGTGGGTGCAGCTCGACGCGCTCTATCACGCCTATGTCGACGGCCAGATTCCGCCCGGCGCCTTCGTGCCGAAGGCGAGTTAGGAAACAAAGATCATGGCCAGCCGCAACATCAGCGTCAGCGAGACCAGTCGGCCGAAACTGCCGCGCCACGCCAGGCTGAAATTCGACGAGACGCGGCAGGTCTGGGTGATCCTGGCGCCGGAGCGCGTGCTGGCGCCGGATGAAATCGCAGTCGAGGTGCTGCAGCTCTGCGACGGCGTGCGCAGCGTCGCCCAGATGGTGGACCAGCTTGCGGAAAAATATGCGGCGCCACGCGAGGCGATCGCGACCGACGTGATCGCCATGTTGCAGGACCTGGCCGACAAGGGCTTTCTCACCGAAGCGCGCGAGAGCACAGCATGAGTGACACGCTCGCCGACAACAACACAACACCGCAAGGCCCGCATGACGGGCTTGCGGTGCTGGAAGGCGCCCGCTCGGCGGCCGAGACCTACGGCATCCCGCTCGCGGTGCTGCTCGAGGTCACCCACCGCTGCCCGCTGCAATGTCCGTATTGCTCCAACCCGGTCGAGCTCGACCGCGGCTCGACCGAGCTCACGACCGAGGAATGGAAGAAGGTGCTGAGCGAGCTCGCCGAGCTCGGCGTGCTCCAGGTCCATTTCTCCGGCGGCGAGCCGACCGCGCGCAAGGACATCGTCGAGCTGGTGCAGCACGCATCCGATGTCGGGCTCTATTCCAACCTGATCACCTCGGCGGTGCTGCTGACCAGGGACAAGCTGTCGGCGCTGGCCGATGCCGGCCTGAGCCACGTGCAGATCAGTTTTCAGGGCAACGAGCCCAACGTCGCCGATCGCGTCGCAGGGTTGAAGGACGCACACAGGAAGAAGCTCGAGGTCGCGAAATGGACCCGCGAGCTGGAACTGCCGCTCACGGTGAACGCGGTGATGCACCGGCAGAACCTGCATCAGCTGCCCGACATCATCCAGATGGCGGTCGATCTCGACGCCGACCGACTCGAGGTCGCCAACGTGCAGTATTACGGCTGGGCGCTGGAGAATCGCGCCGCACTGATGCCGACGGTCGAGCAGATCGAGGAGACCAGCCGGATCGTCGAGGAAGCGCAGGCGCGCCTGAAGGGCACGCTCGCGATCGACTACGTCGTGCCGGACTACTACGCGCTGCGGCCGAAGAAATGCATGGGCGGCTGGGGCCGCCAGTTCTTCAACATTTCGCCGGCCGGCAAGGTGCTGCCGTGCCACGCCGCCGAGAGCATCACCGGGCTCGATTTCGAGTCGGTGCGCTCGAACCATTCGATCGCCTGGATCTGGCAGAACTCGGAGGCCTTCAACCGCTATCGCGGCACCGGCTGGATGCCGGAGCCGTGCAAATCCTGCGAATTCCGCGAGGTCGATTACGGCGGCTGCCGCTGCCAAGCCTTTGCGCTGACCGGCGATGCCGGCAACACCGACCCGGCCTGCGCGCTATCGCCGCGGCACGAGGAGATCTTCAAGCAGGCCGAGCGGGAATCCGCCGGCATGCAGAACCGTTTCCTCTATCGCAACTTCGCCGGCGGCACGCTGGAGGCGGACGAACACCAGGACAAATCTCAGGACAACCCCCATGGCGCCTGACGCCGACGCCGGCAAGGCTGCGAGGCGCGCCGATCCGTTTGCGCCGCTGACGTCGGAATGGCTTGATGTCGGCTGTGGCCACAGCCTGCATGTCGAGAGCGTCGGGCGCGAAGGCGGCATCCCCGCGGTCTATCTGCATGGCGGCCCGGGCAGCGGCTGCCAGCCGGACCATCGCCGGCTGTTCGATCCGGAACGCTTTCACGCCGTGCTGTTCGACCAGCGCGGCTGTGGCCGCAGCCGGCCGAAGGGCAGCCGCGACCACAACACGACACCGCATCTGATCGCGGACATGGAGAAGATCCGTGAACGCTTCGGCTTCGCGCGCTGGATGGTGGTCGGCGGCTCCTGGGGCGCGACGCTGGCGCTGGCCTATGCAGAGGCTCATCCGGAGCGGGTCAGCGGCCTGGTGCTGCGCGCGACGTTCCTCGGCACGGCCGAGGAGCTGGAGGACGTCTTCCTGCGCGCCCTGCCGCGCTTCTATCCCGCGCTCTCCGAAGACTTCCTCAACGTCCTGCCCGCCGACGAACGCACAGCGCCGCTTGCCGCCTATTATCGCCGCATTCTCGATGCCGATCCGGCCGTGCACGCGCCGGCCGCGCGCGCCTGGCACGACACCGAGCGCGTGCTGTCGGAGCACACGCCGAAACAGACGCGGCTCGACCTCAAGGCATCGGGTGCCCTGCCCGCGACGCCGTTCATGGAGGCGCACTACTTCGCTAATAATTGCTTCATGCGGCCGAACCAGCTGATGGAGGAAGCCGGCAAGCTCGCCGGCATTCCCGGCATCCTGGTGCAAGGCCGCTATGATCTGCTGTGCCCGCCCGCGACCTCGCACGCGCTCGCCGCGCGCTGGCCCGGCAGCGAAGTCCGCATCATCGATGGCGCGGGCCACATCCTCTACGATCCCGGCATCCGCAACGCCGTGATGAAGGCGATCGCGGACCTGGCGGCAAGACAATGACTACGCGCGCACTCATACACTGAATCGCCCGCACAGCCCATTGCTTGGACTTTGATGGCGACCTGAGCTCGTCCGGGTCCGTTGGGTTTGTAGTGCAAGGTCGTTTGCGGCCTTCTCTGTCCAATCAGGATTGTGACAAGCCAGGCGGCGCAATCGACAAGATCGGGCCGTGCGATTTCATGTGCTGCCCCACATTCCGGTTGCCCCTCTCCCACCTGCCGAATGGGTGGCCCCACGAAAATGTTCCGCTGTTGTCCGACCGAATGGCCGAAATAGAGTTCCTTGTCTGAGGGAGCCAATCGCCGTCGCGCGCGTTCTGTTCCAGGAACAATGAAGGACAGGAGCATGGGTTTTGAACAGCATCGTCTTCTCTGACCTACCCTTCAGAGGCGGCGGTTGTGTTCACTAGTGAACATTTCGATCGGCGGCGGGCGGCGTACCTGGCAACAGCCTTTTGCCTCTGCCGTCTCGTGCAGAACGACAAATACTGAGCCATTTACCAAACGCGCCATGGATCACACACGCAATCGCATTTCGACCGGCAACGCCGGTTTGGACTATGTCCTTCGTGGCGGCTTGCCACGCAACCGCTTGTACCTTGTCGAGGGAACGCCCGGTTCGGGCAAAACAACGCTCGCCCTCGAATTTCTCCAGGACGGTCAATCCAAGAACGAGCGGGTGCTCTACATCACGTTGTCGGAAACCAAGGAAGAGCTCGAAATCGTCGCGGCCTCCCATGGTTGGAATCTCGGCGGAATCGATATTTTTGAACTGAGCGCTGCGGACGAAGTCCTCGGCCCGGGCAGAGATCAGTCGATACTCCATAGCTGGGAGATCGAGCTTGGAGAAACGATCAAGCTCATCAAGGCACAGGTCGAGAAGATCAAGCCGTCCAGGGTCGTGTTCGACAGTCTCTCCGAAATGCGGCTGCTCGCCCAGGATCCACTCCGGTATCGGCGGCAGCTTCTCGTTCTGAAGCAATTTTTCTCCGGTCTCAGTACGACCGTCCTGCTGGTGGACGACTTCACCGGATCAGGCGGCAATTCGGACAATCACTTACACAGCCTTTGCCATGGCGTCATTACCCTGTCACGGCTGACCTTGGACTTTGGCGCGGCACGGCGGCGGCTTCAGGTTCAAAAGCTTCGAGGCGTGGATTTCATCGCCGGATTTCATGACTTTGTCATTCGGCGTGGCGGCCTGGATATTTTTCCTCGACTGGTCGCGGCCGAGCATGAAATCGAATACTCGAACGAACGTGTTCGTAGCGGCATAGCGGAACTTGACGCCTTGCTGAATGGCGGCCCTGCGCGCGGCACAGGAATTCTGATCACCGGACCCTCCGGCGCGGGAAAGACCACTCTCGGGCTGCAATACCTCGCTGCCGCTTGCGCGAGAGGAGAGAACGTGACGGTCTATCAATTCGACGAGCGCATCGACACCCTTCTGGCGCGCGCGGAAGCCATGGGCCTCAATCTTCGAGCGTGCATCGATAAGGAGCAGCTTGTCGTTCGGCAGATCGACCCTGCCGAGATTTCGCCGGGCGAGTTTGCCGCCAACGTCATCAAGGAAGTTCAACAACGCTCCATCAAGATCCTCATGATCGACAGCCTCAGCGGCTACGTCGCCGCCATGCCGCAGGAGCAGCAACTCATTCTGCAGCTTCACGAACTGCTGTCCTACCTCAGCCAGTCCGGCGTCCTGACGCTGATGATCAACCCCCAAAGCGGCTTCTTCGGAAACCTGCAGACGAATGGTTTGGATGTTTCGTATCTGGCCGACACGGTCATCCTTCTGCGGTTTTTCGAGGCTGCAGGACGTATCCGGAAGGCCATCTCCGTGGTCAAAAACAGGTCCGGAAGGCACGAAGATACGATTCGCGAGATGCGCATCGACGACGAGGGCGTGAGGGTCGGCGAGCCTCTGTCGGAGTTCAGGGGCATCTTGACCGGAAAACCGGAATACATCGGCACAACCAATCCTCTCATGGAAGATCGCGGTTCAGGTGCATAGGACAGCAGCTGAGGGCCATCGCGTCCTGATCATCGCCCCTTTCGGCCGCGATGCGGAGAGCGTATCGGGACTCCTGGTGTCCCAGGGGTACGATACGAAGATCTGCGAGAGCTTCGTCGAGCTCGCGCCACTCGTCGATGCGCACGCGGGCGTCATTCTGATGACCGAGGAAGCGCTTGGCTCAGACACGTCGGCGCTGCAATCCGCCTTGACGGCACAACCGGCATGGTCGGACATTCCGTTCATTCTACTGTTCGGCCGACGAGCGGGACGCGAGCGTCCGAATGAAGCCGTCCGCCGCAAACTGCCGCCAAGCGCGACGAATGTGGTCTTGGTCGAGAGGCCACTCAGCAGCGAATCCCTGCTGAGCACGATCAGGTCGGCGATGCGGGCGCGGCAGCGACAATTTCTGATGCGCGACCAGCTCGCGGAGCTGGACACGCAGCGGGCGAGATTGACAACGCTGCTCGACAATCTTCCGGTCGGGGTCGTGTTTCTTGACAAGACCGGGACTGGTCTGCTCTCCAATCCGGCATTCAGACGTTTTTCCAAGTCTGGCGAAAGCCCCGCTTTCGACCCCGGGGCGGAACATGAATGGCTTGCGCAGGACATCGACGGCTCTCCGCTCTCGCGAAACCGTTTCCCGAGCGCGCGTGCGCTGCAGGGCGAACATGTGACCGGGGTCGAATTTCTCTACACGGGCTTGGCAGAGGGACCGGTCTGGACTCGGATCAGCAGCATGCCAATCCTGAGAGACGGCGCGATCATGGGGGCGATAAGCGTCGTGGTCGACATCAACGAGCAAAAGCTCGCGCAGCAAAGATTGGCGAAGGCGGCCGAGACGCTCGAACTGCAGGTAGCCGAACGTACCGCGGAGCTCGAGAAGGCCTTGACCGATCTCCGCAAGGAAACGGCAGAGCGGTCGCGGGCAGAATCCGCGCTGATCCAAGCTCAGAAGATGGAAGCTGTCGGCCAGCTCACCGGAGGCATTGCGCACGACTTCAACAACATGCTGACGGGCGTCATCGGCGCCATCGATTTGATGAAACGGCGCATCGCATCCAATCGGTTCGACGACTTGAATCGCTTCATGGACGCGGCGAGTACGTCGGCGCACCGGGCTGCCAACCTGACATCACGGCTTCTCGCCTTCTCGCGGCGGCAATCCCTCGACAGCAAACCGACCGATATCAATGCTCTGGTCCGGTCGCTCTCGGACCTGCTACATCACACGGTGGACGAGAACATCTCGATCGCCATCGAAACCAACGAGGACGTGCCCGCCGCCATCGTGGATGCCAATCAACTCGAGAACGCCATCCTTAACCTCGCCATCAACGCGCGAGACGCGATGCCTCACGGAGGCAAGCTTACCGTCGAGACGTCCGTAGTTGACCTCGACGCGACATATACAAGGTCTCGACCAGGCATTTCGCCCGGCCGCTACGTGGTCGTGGCAGTTTCGGACACCGGTGTCGGAATGACGCCGGACCTGATTGAAAAGGTCTTTGATCCTTTCTTCACGACAAAGCCTGTGGGGCAAGGCACCGGTCTCGGCCTATCGATGGTCTACGGGTTTGCACGGCAGTCAAACGGCCAGGTCCGGATCCATTCGACGCCGGGACAGGGCACCTCGGCGAAGATCTACCTGCCGGCTGCGGATCAAAGCGCGGTCGAGACCACCGTTCATCATGAAGCGTCTCCGCAGGGAGCCGGTCAGCCCGTTCTGCTTGTCGAAGACGACCCTTCGGTTCGTCTTCTCATCGGCGAACTGCTCTCGGAGCTGGGTTACGGAACGATCGAAGCCCCTGATTCTGACACCGCAATCAAGCTGCTGGAAAGCGGCCGCCCGATAGACATGATGATTTCCGATGTTGGACTGCCCGGCATGAACGGCCGGCAACTCGCTGAAGTCGCTCGCAAGCATCACCCGAAGGTGCCGATCCTGTTCGTCACCGGCTATGCCGCAAACGCCGCCATTCGAGCCGGTTTCCTCGGAACGAACATGGCGATGATAAGCAAGCCCTTTCAGATCGAAGAACTGGCGGCAAAGATAGGTGAGATGCTGTCCTAGAGACCGCGCGAGCTTTGGCATGTCGACGCGGTCGCGCATGTGCCGGCAATCAGCCTGATTTCGGAATAATGGAAAAATAACGCTGAGTTGCTCGACGTGTCAAGTCGGCATGTCAATACCGGCGACATCTCAGTACCGTCGGCATGGCAATACCGGCGGCTCCTTTGCATGGGGTTGTTTTCGCTGTTTTGGCAGCGCCCGTCAAACCAGGTTCAGATCCTTCGGCTTGGTGCCGGTGAAGATGCGCTCGAGGCTCGCCTGCTGCAGGCCGTAGACGTGCTGGATCAGGCCGGCGAAAAACGCCCTGTAGTCGGTCAGCACCGGATAGTCGCGGTTCTGGAACAGCGTGGCCTGCGCGACCTGGACCTGCTCGCCGGCCATCCGTCCGCCGTTGATGCCGCCGCCCATCACCCAATAGGTCGCAAGCTGCTTTGCGATATGCATGGCGGTCGCGGGATGACGGCAGAGGATGTCGAGGGCCTCGTCGACCTCGGCGAGGCCGCGGCCCTTGATCTGATGGCCGAGGAAGGTCTTGTCGCCGAAATCGTGGCGCGCCGGGTTGAACTCGAACGCACCCTCGCGGACCAGCAGGGCTTGCTGCTCCGGCTTCAGCTTGGGATCTTCCGACTTGAAGTCGATGCCGACGCCGGTGAGGATCCGCGCCAGCGCCTCGAAGTCGGCCTGGGTGTCGCCGGAGCCGACGCCCATGGTGTGCAGCTCCATGATCTCGCGGGCGTAGTTCTCGTTGAGGTGGCCGGCCGCGTTATCGGCATTGTCGAGATAACGCAGCATCGCCGGATGATGCAGCGTCGCCGACAGCAGGGTGTGGAATTTGCCGAGCGCGTTGGCGCGGATCGCGCGGTCCTCGTAGTCGCCGACCAGCACGCGGATGTTGGACTTGTACTGGTGGACGTTGAAGTGGTTGAACCAGAACCAGGTCAGGCGTTCGCGCAACTGATCCGGCGCATACAGCGCGCGCAGGATGGTGCGCGGCGCGGCCTGCCGGGCGCGGTCGTTCATGGCCTGCTGATAGACCTGTTGCGCCGCCTTGCGCTGCTCCGGATCGGCGACCTGGTTGGCGGATTTTCCCTGCTGGTCGAACGTAACAGCGATGTCGAACGGGAAGCGATGCACATCCGGCATCGCCTCGATCTGCGCATGCACGGCAGCCGGCAATGCGGCGTTGGCCGGATGCAACTGCTCCTGCAGCCAGCGTTCGGTGCCGATCTCGCGCAGATGCGCCGCGCTCGAGGCGTTGACGCCCCAGGTCAGACGATCGAGCAGCGCGATGTCCTGCGCCGTGAGTTCGGCCGACCGCGCCGGCTGGTAGAAAACCACCAGCCCCGCGATCGTACCGATCACCAGTTTCGCGACTGTCCGCAATCCGAGTATGGCCGTGATGCTCATGAAGGCTGACCTGCTCGGCTCATGCTGTCATGCCCTCAATGTTTGCATTTGCCGGGAGGACATGCCGGCGCGGCGGGTGGTGCCGCGGGTCTTGGCGGCGGTGCTGCGCGCTGCGCCTGCATCGCCGGCCGTGGCGGCGGTGGTGGCGCGGCGCGCGGCGCCGGTGCGGGTGCCGGATGCGGCGCAACGGCTGCGGCGCGGGGCGGCGGCGGTGCCGGCCGCGGCGGTGGTGCAGCCCGCTGCGGCGCGGGCCGGGAGACCGGCGGGGGCGACACCGCGGCATGCGCGGGCGCCGGACGCGCCGCCGGCGTCGGCCGTGTCGATGGCGCGTGGTTCGCCGGCGACGGCACCGTCGCCGGCTTCACGTTTGTGGTCGGCGCCGTCGCAGCATGCGGGAGCGGTTGCTGCCTGCCGGGCTTGCCGGCGGTCGCGGGCGAAGCCGGCGCGTTGGTTGCCGGGGCCGTGCCGGGCTTGGCCGGGGGAGCCGGTTGCGCATTGGCAGGCGCCATCGCTGTCGCCGGCTTGCCCGGTGGTGTCACGGCGTTCGGCTTTGCGGCAGGTTGCGTCGTACCGGGTTGCGCTGCGCCCGGCTGCACGGCGCCATGCTGCTGCGCGGGATTGGCCGGCGCGGTCGCCGACTGCGGCAGCGGCGGTCCATTCTTCGCGCCCGGCAGCGTATGCGCAGTTGGTGCGCCCATCGCGTTCGGCGCGGCCGCTGCGTTCGGCGCGGCGGGTGCGTTCGGTGCAGCGCTAGGCGCTCCCATCGCCGCGCCCTGCGCCGGCGTCACGCCTTGCCGACCGGCCGGCGGTGCCAGGTTGGCGCGCTGCGCCGCTGCCGCCGGCAGTTGCGGTGCCGCGGTGACCGGTGCACCGCCCATCGCCGCCGAGACTCCGGCGGCACGGAGCTGCGCCGGCGTGGGGTTCGGGTTGTTGATCACAGTGTTGATCACCGTCGTGTTGTGGATGTTGTTGAACACGATGTTGTTCTGCGGCGGCGCCACATAGGCCGGTGCGGCGACATAGGCCGGCATCGCCACGAAGAACGGCGTCGGCAGCACGAACAGGCCGATCGGCGGCGGCGGCGGCGGCAGCACCACGAAGTCCGGCGGCGGCGGTGGCAGGAAGAACGCCGGCGGCGGTGGCGGCGGCGCGAAGGCGAACACCGGATCGCTGTAGTAGAGCACCGGACGATCGACATAGACGATCTCGTCGGGCGGCGGCGGCGGCACGTCGTAGTCGAGCACCGTGAACTGCGGCGGCGGCTCCAGTGCCGCCGACAGATAGGAGAGCCGGCGCCTTGCGTCATAGGCATGCGGCCCGCGCGGATAGCGCCGCAGATACGACCAGTACGCATCGGGCGTATCGGCGGTGTAGGTGCGCCGCCACGTAATGGCCTCGCGCCGCGCCGCGACGATCGCGCGCACCCGCTTGGCCAGGGGATCGGTCGGATAGGCCTGCAGATACTCCTCGTAGCCTTGCAGCGTGTCGCGCTCGAGCGCCGCCGCATAGGCGTCCTGCGCCGGGAAATCCCGGATCGGCTTGCTGCGCAGTCCGGCATCGACCTGCTGCGGTGGGGCATCCGGCTTGCGCTCGAAGAACATGAAGGGGGCGTCGACCTTCTGGGCGTTCCACGGGATCTCGGCGCCCTTGGTCATCTCGTTGACGCGCAGGCGAACGCGATCGAACACCTCGGGCAAAGTGAGGCCGCCGGCGCGGATCATTTCCGCCAGCGCCTGCGCGTAGGGCCCGTAAGGCGGTGCACCGTCAGGCGCGACGGTGCCGGGCGCCGAATTGAAGGCGATCAGCAGCTTCGGATCGGGATCGACCAGCGCAAGGCCGCCGGCCAGCGGCTGGCCGTCCTTGGCAAAGGGATTGCTGCGCGCCGCATCGAGCACGATCACGCCGGCCTTGATCGGCAGCGCCGAGAGCTGATGGCTGTAATCGGAGATGCGAATCGCCTCGACCGGCACGTCGGTGTCGCGGGCAATCCTGGCGTCGACAGGCACGAAATAGTTCTCGCCGGTGAGCTGCACGCCGTAACCGGAGAGGTAGACAAAGGCCACCGCATTGGGTCCGGCGTCCTGCACCTTCTGGATGAAATCGCGCAACGATTTGCGCAGCGTCTCGGCATCGAGATCGCGCGCCCCGACGACGTCGAAGCCGGCGGCCTGCAAGGTCTGCGCGATCAGCCCGGCATCATTCGCGGCGGTTTGCAGCGCGCCGGCCTGATAGGCGCCGTTGCCGACCACGAGCGCGAGGCGCTTCTCCTGATCCTCCGCATGGGCGGGAAGTGACGCGAGCGACAGCAGACCGACGATCAGTGCCCACAGAATGCGCGCCATAGCGGTCGTCCCTTTTCTTCTCAAGAGTTGGCGAAACGAATGGAAATGCTACCTCTGTGAACCGGCGCTGAACAGGATTGCAGCAATTGTGGTAACCCTTCGTCTGCACGGTCTCGGGCAAACGGGAACCGGCTTCCCTGGCCCGCGCCATCAGGCGATATTGTGCAGATAAAACAGGCAACAAGGAGCACTCGATGCCAATCGCCGGACAAGGCATGCTGCTGACCTCGATGGATATCGACAGCTTACACGAAGCTGAATTCAACCGCTGGTACGACCGCGAGCATCTCGAAGAACGGGTGGCGATCGACGGATTCCTGGAAGCCCGTCGCTATGTCGCCCATGACGGCAAGCCGAAATATCTGAGCCTCTATTCGACCGCGACGTTCGACGTGCTCGAGAGCCCGGCCTACCGCACGGCGCTCGCCAACCAGACCGACTGGTCGAAGGCCAACATCGCACGCTTCCAGAACATGATCCGCGGCGTGGCGCGCATCACGATCAGCCGCGGCGTCGGCCGCGGCGCGGCGCTTGGCATCATCCGCCTGCGCCCGCCGGCCGATGGCGCCGATAAACTCCGCTCGGCGTTGCGGGAGCACCTCGATCCCGCCGCGCGCGACGGCATCATCTCAATGCACCTTCTGGAAAACGATCCCGTGCTGTCGAAGCCGCTGACACCGGATGCCGACAAGGCCGATCCCGGCGCCGGCGACTGGTTCGTGCTGATCGATGCCACTGACGTCAGCGCGGTGCCTGCTGCCTCGGCCGCCATCACCGGTAATGCGGCCCTGAAGCCGCTCGTGGTCACCAGCGGCGTCTACAGGCTGTTGTGGGATATCGCGAAGAGTGATCTGCCGCGGAGCTGACAGCGCAGCTTGATCCGCGCTTTGGCGGTGCCGAACATGCTGCACCGCCACATAACGCAATCGAGATTAACGCTGAGCGCACATCAGCCGCGCGAAAGCGGATGATCAGACAATTTAGCCTTTGCCTTCTCTGGAACGGCTCTAATAAGATAACCCTATGATCCAATTCAAAAACCAGAACAACGCCACGTGAGTGTTCGTCGTCAACAATAAGGCCGCGCGGTCAGGCATTTTCGCGCGGGTCAAAGGTAGGAATGAAACCGACTGATATCTCGGCGCCGGATTACTTTCATAAAGTAGTCGATTGCCAATGGGCCTGTCCCGCACACACCCCCGTTCCCGAGTACATCCGGTTGATTGCTGAGGGGCGTTACAGCGACGCCTACATGATCAATTGGAAGTCCAACGTGTTCCCGGGAATTCTCGGGCGCACCTGCGACCGTCCGTGCGAACCGGCGTGCCGCCGCGGCCGTGTCGAGGACAATCCGGTCGCGATCTGCCGCCTGAAGCGCGTCGCCGCCGACTTCAAGGATGACATCAAGCATCGCCTGCCGAAGCCTGCGCCAAAGAACGGCAAGCGCGTCGCGCTGATCGGCGGCGGCCCCGCCTCGCTCGCCGTCGCGCGCGACCTCGCCCCGCTCGGCTATCACTGCACCGTGTTCGACGGCGATCCCAAGGCCGGCGGCATGATGCGCAGCCAGATTCCAAAATTCCGCCTGCCCGACAGCGTGATCGACGAGGAGACGGACTACATCCTCGACCTCGGCGTCGAGTTCAAGGGCGGCCAGCGCGTCGACAGCCTGAAGCAGCTGCTCGCCGAGAACTACGACGCGATCTTCGTCGGCAGCGGCGCGCCGCGCGGCCGCGAGCTCGACATTCCCGGCCGCAAGGAGGCCGCCGCCAACATCCATATCGGCATCGAGTGGCTGGCCAACGTGTCGTTCGGCCATGTCGACAAGATCGGCCGTCGCGTCATCGTGCTCGGCGGCGGCAACACCGCGATGGATTGCTGCCGCACCGCGCGCCGCCTCGGCGGCGAGGCCGTCAAGGTGGTGGTCCGCTCCGGCTTCGAGGAGATGAAGGCCTCTCCGTGGGAGAAGGAAGACGCCATCCATGAGGACATCCCGATCCTCAACTACATGGTGCCGGTGGCGTTCAAGCATGTCGCCGGCAAGCTGATCGGCGTCACCTTCCAGAAGGTCCGTGCCGAGTACGACGCCAAGGGCCGGCGCAATCTGGTGCCCTCGGGCGAGCCGGACGAGACCATCCCCTGCGACGATGTGCTCGTTGCGGTCGGTCAGGAGAATGCGTTCCCCTGGATCGAAGCCGATTGCGGCATCGAATTCGACAAGTGGCACATGCCGAAGGTCGATCCCAAGACGTTCGTCTCGACCAATCCGAAGGTGTTCTTCGGCGGCGACGCGGCGTTCGGCCCGAAGAACATCATCTGGGCGGTGGCGCACGGCCATGACGCCGCGCTGTCCATTCACAAGATGCTGTCCGGCGAGGACATCAACGAGCGCCCGCTACCCGAGGTGCACGTCTCCTCGCAGAAGATGGGCATCCACGAGTGGAGCTACGACAACGACATCTCCGCCGACAAGCGTTTCAAGGTGCCGCATCGCGACAAGGTGGTCGCGCTAAAGGACATCCGCGCCGAGGTCGAGCTCGGTTACGACCTCAAGCTGGCGCTCGGCGAGGCGCAGCGCTGCCTGAATTGCGACGTGCAGACGGTATTCTCCGCGCCGCTCTGCATCGAATGCGACGCCTGCGTCGACATCTGTCCGATGGACTGCATCAGCTTCACCCAGAACGGTGAAGAGGATGATTTGCGGCAGCGCCTGAAAGCGCCCTCGCCGCATCACGACCAGGCGCTGTACGTCTCCGGCGACCTGAAGACCGGCCGCGTCATGGTGAAGGACGAAGACGTCTGCCTGCATTGCGGACTGTGTGCCGAGCGCTGCCCGACCGGCGCCTGGGACATGCAGAAGTACCTCATCGATATGGTTCAAGCGGGATCAACATGCCAGTCCAAAGCCCGATCAGCAGCGTAAACGACTTCGTCGTCCGCTTCGCCAACGTCAACGGTTCGGGCTCGGCCTCCGCCAACGAGCTGTTCGCGCGCTCGATCCTGCGCCACGGCGTGCCGGTCAGCCCGCGCAACATCTTCCCGTCCAACATCCAGGGCCTGCCGACCTGGTATGAGGTGCGCGTCACCGAGGACGGTCATCTCGGCGCCCGCGGCGGCGTCGACATGATGGTCGCGATGAACCCGCAGACCTGGGACAAGGACGTCGCCTCGATCGAGCCCGGCGGCTACCTGTTCTACGATTCGACCAAGCCGATGCCGTCGTCGAAATTCCGGGAGGACATCACCGTCATCGGCGTGCCGCTGACCGCGATCACCAACTCGACCTACACCGATCCCAGGCAGCGCCAGCTGTTCAAGAACATCATCTATCTCGGCGCGCTGTGCGCACTGCTCGACCTCGATCCCAAGCTGGTCGAACAGCTGATCGGGGAGCAGTATAAGGGCAAGGAGAAGCTGCTGTCCTCCAACGTCCACGCGCTGCATCTCGGCCGCGACTGGGCGCTGCAGAACCTGAAATGCCCGCTCGGACTGCGGGTGAAGAAGTCCGACAAGGTCGGCGACCGCATCTTCATCGAAGGCAACAGCGCCGCCGCGCTCGGCGCGGTCTATGGCGGCGCCACCGTGTGCGCCTGGTATCCGATCACGCCGTCGTCGTCGGTCGCGGAGGCCTTCACCAGCCACTGCAAGAAGTACCGCCACGATCCCGAAACCGGCAAGGCGAAATACGCCATCGTGCAGGGCGAGGACGAGCTCGCCTCGATCGGCATCGTGATCGGCGCCTCCTGGAACGGCGCGCGCGCCTTCACCGCGACCTCGGGTCCGGGCATCTCGCTGATGACCGAGTTCATCGGCCTGTCCTATTTCGCCGAGATCCCGGCCGTGATCATGAACATCCAGCGCGCCGGCCCGTCGACCGGCATGCCGACGCGCACCCAGCAATGCGACGTGATCGCCTGCGCCTATGCGTCGCACGGCGACACCAAGCACGTGCTGCTGTTCCCGGAAGATCCCGCCGAGGCGTTCGAGTTCGCCGCCGCAGCGTTCGATCTCGCCGAGCGGCTGCAGACCACGATCTTCCTGATGCTCGATCTCGACATCGGCATGAACCACCGGCTGTGCCGCCCGTTGAAGTGGGACGACGCCAAGCAATACGACCGCGGCAAGGTGATGACCGCGGAGATGCTCGAGGAAGGCCGCGACTTCGGCCGCTATCTCGACGTCGATGGCGACGGCATCCCCTATCGCACCTATCCCGGCACGCATCCGACCAAGGGCTCCTACTTCACCCGCGGCACCTCGCGCGACCGCTACGCACGCTATTCCGAGGAAGGCGCCGTCTACGCCGACAACATGCAGCGCCTGGTGCGCAAGTTCGAGACCGCGCAGGACATGGTGCCGCGGCCGCTGCAGGCCAATGCGGCGAGACCGACCAAGTATGGCGTGCTGTATTTCGGCTCGACCTCGCCTGCGATGGACGAGGCGATCGGGATTTTGGAGGCGCGCGGCCATCAGCTCGACCGCATGCGGATCCGCGCCTTCCCGTTCCACTCCAGCGTCGCGAGCTTCATCGCCGACCACGACTTCGTCTACGTGGTCGAGCAGAACCGCGACGGCCAACTCCGCCAGTTGATCGTCAACGAGAACGGCATCGACCCCGTCAGGCTGGTGCCGATCCTGCACTATGACGGCACGCCGATCACCGCGCGCTTCATCGCGGGCGCGATCGGCGACCATCAGGACCACCTCAAGGTGACCCCTCTTCGCAAGGCCGTGACATGACCTACATTGCAAAGCCGAAGTTTCATCATCCTGGCCTGAAGAAGAACGAGCTGGGCTATACCCATCGCGACTACGAGGGGAAGATTTCGACCCTGTGCGCCGGCTGCGGCCACGATTCGATCACTGCCTCGATCATCGAGGCCTGCTATGAACTCTCGATCGAGCCGCACCGGGTGGCGAAGATTTCCGGCATCGGCTGCTCGTCGAAGACCCCGGACTATTTCCTCGGCAATTCGCACGGCTTCAACTCGGTGCATGGCCGGATGCCGTCGGTCTTGACCGGCGCCAACCTCGCCAACCGCGACCTGATCTATCTCGGCGTTTCCGGCGACGGCGACTCAGCCTCGATCGGCTTCGGCCAGTTCGCGCATTCGATCCGGCGCGCCGTCAACATGACCTACATCGTCGAGAACAATGGCGTATACGGCCTGACCAAGGGCCAGTTCTCGGCGACCGCCGACCGCGGCTCGAAGTCCAAGAAGGGCGTCACCAACACCGACAATGCGATCGACCTGGTCGCGATCGCGCTGCAGTTGGGGGCCACCTTCGTGGCGCGCAGCTTCTCCGGCGACAAGACGCAACTGGTCCCGTTGATTGCCGCTGCGATCCGCCACAAGGGCGCGTCCTTCATCGACGTGATCAGCCCCTGCATCGCCTTCAACAACCACGCCGGCTCGACCAAGAGTTTTGACTATGTCCGCGAGCACAATGACGCGGTGAACCGGCTCGACGTGCTGGTCGGCCGCGATCCGATCAGCGTCGACTATGCGCCCGGCACCGTGCAGGTGGTCGAGCAGCACGACGGCACGCGGCTTGCGCTGCGCAAGCTCGACGCCGACTACGACCCGCACGATCGGCTCGGCGCGATGACCTTCCTGCAGAAGCACGCGGCCAAGGGCCAGATCGTCACCGGTTTGCTTTACGTCGATCTGGACGCCGAAGACCTGCACACCCATCTCGACACCGTCGAGACGCCGCTCAACACGCTGGACGAACAGGCACTCTGCCCCGGCTCGGCCGTGCTGGACAAGATCAACGCCAGCCTACGGTAAGCGCGCAGCAAACTCCGTGTCGTCCAGCCGTAGGGTAGGCAAAGGAGCGCAGCGACGTGCCCACCTTTACGCACCTTGCTCGCGATGGTGCGCACGCTGACGCTTTGCCCACCCTACGAACCTTACATTCAGACCGCTACTTGTCGCTCAGCACGTCGCCGAACAGCGCCCAGGACTTGCCGTCGAACCGCGCCATCTGGATCTGGCGGATCGGCGTCACATTGTCGGGCTCGGTCTGCACCTTGATGCCCGGCAACAGCATCGGCAGTTCGAGCGCTTTCAGGTTGGTCGCCTGCTTGATGATGTTGTCGCGGCTGTAGTCGCCGTTGCAGTTCTTCAGCACCGCCGCCATGACCTGCGCGACCGTGTAGCCCTGCACGTTGAAGAGATCGCCCGCGCTCGCATTCGGCTGATACTTCTGCATCCAGGCGGAAAACTCCTTCTGCGCGGGATCGTTGGCCCAGCGTGGATCGGTCGGGTCTTTCAGATAGAGCCCGGTCACGACACCGATGACGTTCTCGAGCCCTGCAGGTTCAAGCACGGCGGAGACCGAGTTGGAGACGGTCGGCAGGATGGTCAGCGGCTTCCAGCCCATGCTCGCCGCCTTGCGCAGCGCTTGCGCTGCGAATTTCGGCGTCGCCTCGGCGAAGAACACGTCCGCGCCGGACTCGCGCATCGTCACCATCTGGGAATCGATGGTCGGGTCGGTCGTGAGATAGGTGGTCTCCGCGACGATCTGGCCGACATGCTCGCCGAGGCCGTCCTTGAAGCCCCTGAGATAATCCTTGCCGGCGTCCTCGTTCGGCGTGATGACGGCGATCTTGGCATCCGGCTTAGTCTTCAGGATGTACTTTGCGTAGAGCCGGCCTTCGAGCTCGTAGGTCGGATTGAAGCCGACCGTCCACGGGAACTGTTTCGGATCGTTCCAGCGCGTCGCGCCTGACGACACGAACAGCTGCGGCACATGCTTGATGTTGAGATATTTCTGCACCGAGATATTGGGCGCGGTGCCGACCGCGCTGAAGACCGCGAGCACCTCGTCCTGCTCGACCAGCTTGCGGGTCTGCTCGACCGTTTTCGACGGCGAATAGGCATCATCGAGACTCTCGAACTCGATCTTGCGGCCGTTGATGCCGCCCTGATCGTTGAGCATCTGGAAATACGCGGCTTCGGCGCGCGCGATGGTGCCGTAGGCCGACGCCGGTCCGCTGTAAGGCGCGGTGTTTCCGATTTTGATTGCGCTTTCGGCTGCGATGGATGACGGGATCGGCGAGGCCATGAGCGCGGTGACGGCGAGCAGGCCCGCCAGGCGGAAGCGAATTGACAAGAGCGTATCCTTTTCTTGGTTTTCTTGACGCGGCGCACATTATCCATCGCGCCCGCGCAGGCAATCACCAAGAAAGCTTCCGCGCCATGTCCGCATGCCTGCAATCGCGTTCCCGCGGACCGTGATGCAGCTTCAAAATTCGCAGATGTGTCGAGAGGTTCGCGGAGCGAGACGCGCATTCCGCGCGGCGGTCTGCGCCGCGCTCAGCTCAGCGAACGCGACAGCCTCAAGCCGCGACCGCCGCCGCGCGCGGGCTGACGACGTATTCCTTCAGCACCTTGTCGGTGCCGTCGACTTCGGTCAGCGCAACGTCGTAGGTCCAGAGATCGGCGAGATGCTGCAGCACGCGGCGCGCGTCGGTCTCGTTGAGCTGCGCGCCCTTCACGGTGGTGTGACGCAGCAACAGGCGGCGATCGCCGTCGAGATCGACATCCACGACCTCGATATTGGCGTCGACGAAGCCGACGTCATATTGCCGCGCCAGCTCGCGGCGCACCCGGCGGTAACCGCGTTCGTCATGGATCGCGTCGACCTTGATCCCCTGGCTTTCGGCGGGGTCGTCGTGCAGATGGAACATGCGGAAGCGCCGGATCAGCGCCGGGCTCAAGAACTGGCTGATGAAGCTCTCGTCGCGGTAGTTGCTCCAGATCTCGCGCAAGACGCCCTCGACGTCACCCTTGCCGGCAATATCGGGGAACCAGTCGCGGTCCTCATCTTCCGGAGTCTTCACGATCCGCTCGATGTCCTGCATCATGGCAAAGCCGAGCGCGTAGGGGTTGAAGCCGGAATAGCGGCGATCGTCGAACTCCGGCTGGAACACCACATTGGTGTGCGACTGCAGGAATTCAAGGAAATTGCCGTCGGTGATCTGGCCCTGTTGATGCAGCCGGCTCATGATGCGGTAGTGGACGTAGGTCGCGGTGCCCTCGTTCATCACCTTGGTCTGGCCCTGCGGATAGAAATACTGCGCGATGTGGCGCACGATGCGGATGAGCTCGCGCTGCCAGCCCTGCAGGCGCGGCGCGGTCTTCTCGAGGAAGTAGAGGATGTTCTCCTGCGGCAGACCGAGCAGCGCGCGGCGCCGCTCGGCGGTGAGGATAGCCTTGCTCTTGGCCTTGGTGTTCGGCACCGTGCGCCACAGATCGTTGAACACGGCTTCCTCGTGCTGCCGCCGCTCGCCGGCGCGTTTCTCCTCGGCACGCAGGTCGAGCATCTTCTTGCCGGGATAGCGGTCGACACCATGCGACATCAGCGCATGCGCGGCATCGAGCGTCCGCTCCACCGTCTCGCGGCCATGGCGATCCTCGCAGGCCGCAATGTAGCCCTTGGCGAACTCGAGATAGTCGAGGATGCCGTCGGCATCGGTCCACTGCTTGAACAGGTAGTTGTTCTTGAAGAAGTGATTGTGCCCGAACGCCGCATGCGCGATCACCAGCGCCTGCATCGTCGCGGTGTTCTCCTCCATCAGGTAGGAGATGCAGGGCGAGGAATTGATCACGATCTCATAGGCGAGGCCCATCAGGCCCTTGCGGTAGGACGCTTCCTGGAAGGCGAACTGCTTGCCGAACGACCAGTGCTTGTAGAACAGCGGCATGCCGACCGAGGAGTAGGCGTCGAGCATCTGCTCGGCCGTGATCACCTCGATCTGGTTCGGATAGACGTCGAGCCCCAGCTCGGTGCGCGCGATCTTCTCGCAGGCATCGTGAATCCGCTGCAGCGTCTGGAAATCCCAGTCGGCGCCCTCGAACAACCGTTCGCCGGAAGACCCCATCAACTAAACCCTTTCCTGACTGGTGGTGCGGCGCTTGAACAAATCCTGGAACACCGGGAAGATCTCGCCGCGCTCGCTCACCTTGCGCATCGACAGCGGCGCGCCTTCGTTGCGCAGACGCTCATAGAGCGTCCAGAGCGAGGAATCCGGCATGTCGAAGGTGTAGTTGGCGGCCTCGCCGACCTCGAGATAGGCGAAGAACTGGCAGACCGGCAGGATCTTGTCGGTCAGGAGATGCCCCGTCATTCCGCTGTCGGAGGTCATGTTGTCGCCGTCCGACGCCTGCGCCGCGTAAATGTTCCAGTCGGCGGGGCGGAAGCGGGTGCGGACGATGTCGTTCATCGCGACCAGCGCGCTCGACACCAGCGTGCCGCCGGAGGCCGGCCCGTGGAAGAACGTATCCTCGTCGACCTCTTCGGCGCGGTCGGTGTGCCGGATGAACACGATCTCGACATGCTTGTAGCGCCGCTTCAGGAACACGTAGAGCAGCATGTAGAACCGCTTCGCCAGATCCTTCATGTGCTCGGACATCGAGCCGGAGACGTCCATCAGGCAGAACATCACGGCCTGCGCCACCGGCTTCGGCACCGTCTCGAAGCGGCGGTAGCGGATGTCGATCGGATCGATGAACGGGATCCGCTTGGCCTTGGCCTTCAACGCTTCGAGCAGCGCCAGAAGTTCGCGGCGGCGCGCCTCGTCGTCGCACTCGGCAAGCTCCGCCTCGAGCGCCTCGATCTCGTCCTTGCGCGGTCGGCGCAGCGCCACGCGTCGTGCCAGCGCGCGGCTCACCGTGCGGCTGATCGAGATGTTGGCGGGCGAGCCCGAGGTCGCGTAACCGGCGCGCTGGATGCCCTCGCTCTCGGTTTCCGCGAGCTTGCGCTTGGCGAGGTCGGGCAGTTCGAGGTCGTCGAGGAAAAGGTCGACGAATTCCTCCCGGCTGAGCACGAAGCGGAAGGCGTCCTCGCTGTCGCCCTCGCCCGCGCCAGAGCCCTTGGCGCCGCTCTGGTTCGGGCGCTGCAACCAGTCGCCCTCGACGAACTTCTTGTTGCCGGGCAGCACCATGTCACGGGTGCCGCCTTCGCGCCGGAACCGCGGCTCATCCATCCCGTCCAGCGGAATAGTCACCTCGCCGCCCTCCAGGACATCCTTGATGTCCCGATCCTGAGACGACTTCTTGACGGCCCCCTGCACCAGCGCCTTGGCGCGCCGCAGGAAGCGCTGCCGGTTCTCCAGGCTCTTGCTACCCGGATTCAACCGCCGATCGACGATGTGCATGACCACTTTGCATCTGCCTCGCGCCGGATGCGATCAGAGTCGCATCGCATTCTTGCTTGGAAGGAACGGAAAGCCGGTTGATACCGGCTGTCCGGATCGTGCATCAGCCGGCCTGCTTCACCCGCATGTACCACTCGACGAGCCGGCGGACCTGGCGCTCGGTATAGCCGCGCTCCACCATCCGCTCGACGAACTCGCCATGCTTCTTCTCGGTCTCGCCGTCCTTCTTGGAACCGAACGAGATCACCGGGAGCAGATCCTCAACCTGCGAGAATATCCGCTTCTCGATCACGTCGCGAACCTTTTCGTAGGAGGTCCAGCTCGGGTTCTTGCCGCCATTATGCGCCCGCGAACGCAGCGAGAACTTGACGACCTCGTTGCGGAAGTCCTTCGGGTTGGCGATGCCGGCCGGCTTCTCGATCTTGGTCAGCTCCTGGTTCAGGAGTTCCCGGTTCATCAGCTGGCCGGTGTCGGGATCCTTGAAGTCCTGATCCTCGATCCAGGCGTCGGCGTAGTCGACATAGCGGTCGAACAGGTTCTGGCCGTAGTCGGCATAGGATTCCAGATAGGCCTTCTGGATCTCGTTGCCGATGAACTCGGCATAGCGCGGCGCAAGGTCGGCCTTGATGAATTCGAGATAGCGCTTCTCGGTCTCGTCAGGCAGCTGCTCGCGGCGGATCGCCATCTCCAGCACATACATCAGGTGCACCGCGTCGGCGCCGACCTCGGTGGTGTCGTGGTTGAAGGTCGAGGCCAGCACCTTGAAGGCAAAACGGGTGGAGACGCCGTCCATGCCCTCGTCGACGCCGGCAGCGTCCTTGTACTCCTGCACGCTGCGCGCCTTCGGATCGGATTCCTTCAGGCTCTCGCCGTCATAGACCCGCATCTTGGCGAACAGCGTCGAGTTCTCGTGCTTGCGCAGGCGCGACATCACCGAGAAGCGGGCCAGCGTCTCGAGCGTGGCCGGCGCGCAGGGTGCTGCGGCGAGCTCGGAGCCCTGGATCAGCTTCTCGTAGATCTTCTGCTCCTCGGTCACCCGCAGGCAGTACGGGACCTTGATGACACAGATACGGTCGATGAAGGCCTCGTTGTTCTTGTTGGTCTTGAAGCTCTGCCACTCAGCTTCGTTGGAGTGCGCGAGGATGATGCCGGTGAACGGGATCGCGCCGATGTTCTCGGTGCCGATGTAGTTGCCCTCCTGCGTCGCGGTCAGCAGCGGGTGCAGCATCTTGATCGGCGCCTTGAACATCTCGACGAACTCGAGCACGCCCTGGTTGGCGCGGTTGAGGCCGCCGGAATAGCTGTAGGCGTCGGGATCGTTCTGGGCATAGGTCTCGAGCTTGCGGATGTCGACCTTGCCGACGAGCGAGGAGATGTCCTGGTTGTTCTCGTCACCGGGCTCGGTCTTGGCGACCGCGATCTGGCGCAGACGGGACGGCTGGATGCGCGCGACGCGGAATTGCGAGATGTCGCCGCCGAAGGCCTCGAGCCGCTTGTAGGCCCAGGGCGACATCAGCCCGCTCAGCCGGCGGCGCGGAATGCCGTACTTCTCCTCGATCATCGGCCCGAGCTGCTCGGGATCGAACAGCCCGAGCGGGCTCTCGAACACCGGCGACAGCTCGTCACCCGCCTTCAGCACGTAGATCGGGTGGACTTCCATCAACGCCTTGATGCGCTCGGCGAGCGACGACTTGCCGCCGCCGACCGGTCCGAGCAGATAGAGGATCTGCTTGCGCTCTTCGAGGCCCTGCGCGGCGTGGCGGAAGAAGCCGACCAGGCGCTCGATCGTGTCCTCCATGCCGTAGAAGCCGGAGAAGGCCGGATACGACCTGATCGTACGGTTCAAAAAGATACGGCCAAGGCGTGGGTCCTTGGCCGTGTCGATCATCTGGGGCTCACCGATAGCCGCTAGTAACCGCTCGGCCGCATTGGCGTATCGCATCGGATCACTTCGACACGACTCCAAATACTCGGCCATCGACATGTCGGTCTGGCTTCGCGCTTCGAACGACCTTGCGAAGGCGTTGAACAAAGAATCGTTGTACATGATCCCTCTCTCCACGATATGTATCGCCGCACGACTGACACGAGTCGTAACAAGAGCGTCCTAGGATCGAATCAGCGTCGGCACGCTGGGTCTATTGGACACTCGACGGACTCAGTTCGGCAATGCACGGCGCGTGCAGCCTCTGCCTTATCAACAGGCAGGAAGCTTAATGGTTCATCAATATCCCCCATTGGTACCCTGTTTTTGACGTTTGTAACCCCTCCGCCACATCCGTGGTTTAACGGGGCCCAAGCCTCCGAACAGGCTTCCGAAGCGGACATCCGACCGAGGCGACTTCCCCGTCCGAAATGAACGTTGGGCTTCCCTGAAAACGTGTGACCGTCCAGCCTTGGCGTCAAGATGCGCGCGTCACAGATTCGGATGAACAAACATTCAGAAGCCATTGAACGCGCCTTCTTCTCGCCTCGACTAAGGCAACGAGCCCGCGCAGTTCCGCGCGGCACCATTGCCGCGCTGTAGAGATGACACCTTGGAGGCGCGGCATATTCCCAAGGCCGATCATGCAGCGAACGTTCCTAGTTGTCGCACTCGCAGCCGCCGCCTGTGCCGGCGTGTCGTCAGCCGTCCAGGCGCAGGAGGAGGTCGACAAGGCGGTCGACAAGGGCTTGGCAGCCGCCTTCGACAACAGGATGTTCGCCGGCCCGCCGGGCGGGAAAGCCTATGCCTGCTTCGTGCGGCGATACGATGCAAATCATCTCGCGCAGCATCCGAAGCAGAAGGTCAGCGCGATGAAGCTTCTGGTCGAGGCCGAAGACGCACCGGAGGACAAGACCACCAACTATTCGTTCCGCCTTGGTGTCAGCTACCGCCACCGCTCCGGCAATTTCGACTCCAGCGGCTACTGTAACCACGCGCTCGCGACCGAATCCGGACAGGACATCCACTTCGAATGCGGCGTGGATTGCGAGGGCGGCGGCATCAGCGTGGCGTTGTCGAAGGACGACAAATCCGCGATCGCACGCCTCGCCAGCATCCGGATGTGGAATCGCAACAAGCCCGACGATGACGCGAGCGAGGAGCTGCTCGCCGGCGCCGACGACAAGGTCTTTTGCCTCGATCGCGCGGACTCGCGCGAATGCGCCGAACTTGTGACTGACCGCAAGGAACTCGCAGCACTCCGCCACAAGTGATAGGCTCGCCCGTCAACAACAATTGCACGAGGGACCGCCATGCACCGACGCAGCATCCTGTGGGGCACGCTCTCGGCGCTCGGTGCCGCCTTCGCGGCGTCACGGGTGCAGGCCGCCACCGAGGCAGCACCGCAGAAGCTGAAGGTGGTCTACCACCTCAACGACCTCGACAAGGTCAGTTTCGTGATCGGCAACATCCAGAACCATCTCGACGGCGCCGGCGGCCCCGGCAATGTGACGATCGCGCTGGTGGTGCACGGCCAGGCGCTGAAGGCGTTTCATGCGTCCGGAGCCAGCCCCGACCTTTCGAAGCGCATCGGGCGGTTCAGGAAGGACGGGATCGAGCTCGCCGCCTGCGGCAACACCATGAAATCGCAGAACATCGGCCTTGGCGACCTGCTCCCCGGCTTCGTTGCCGCCGAGCGCGACGGCGTGGTCCGCCGCCTCGCCGAGCTGCAATCCCAAGGCTACCTCTACCTGCGGCCATGACGTTCGCTCGCACACCGCGACGCGTCATAAAAATGTGCTGAGTTCAGGGTCTGCTCGGACCGCGTCCGAGGGGATCGAACTGTTGTGAATGGTGTTATCCCTTGGGAATGCTGATAGTCCGCCCGGGCCCCCAGCCATGTTGACAATCCCCCTCCGCCCCCGAAAGCTGCCCGGGAACCCAAAAATCGACCCTCGATCGAACGAGAACAGGCACCCATGAACCCCGTCAAAGCACTCGAAAATCACGGCCAGGCCGTCTGGCTGGACTTCCTCGCCCGCGGCTTCGTGGCCAAGGGCGACCTGAAGCGGCTGATCGAGACCGACGGCGTCAAAGGCGTGACGTCCAACCCCTCGATCTTTGAGAAGGCGATCGGCACCTCGGACGAGTATGACGGGGCGATCGGCCAGGCGCTGAAGAAGGGCGACCGCGCGGTTGCCGACCTGTTCGAGCATCTCGCCGTCGAGGACATCCAACACGCCGCCGACGTGCTGCGCCCGGTCTATGACCAGAGCCATGGCGGCGACGGCTTCGTCAGCCTCGAAGTGTCGCCCTATCTGGCGATGGACACCAAGGGCACGATCGCCGAGGCCGAGCGGCTCTGGAAGGACGTCCACCGCAAGAACCTGATGGTCAAGGTGCCGGCGACGGCGGAAGGATTGCCGGCGATCGAATATCTGATCGGCGAAGGCATCAGCATCAACATCACGCTCTTGTTCTCGCAGGAGGTCTATCGCCAGGTCGCGGAGGCCTATCTGAAGGGCCTGGAGAAATACGTCGCCAAGGGCGGCGATCCCTCCCATGTCGCAAGCGTCGCGAGCTTCTTCGTCAGCCGCATCGACTCCGCCGTCGACAAGCAGCTCGACGAGAAGATCGCCAAGGCCAACGATCCCTCCGAGAAGGAGCGCCTCGCCGCGCTCAAGGGCAAGGTGGCGATCGCAAATGCAAAACTCGCCTATCAGGACTACAAGCGCCTGTTCTCGGGCCCGCGCTGGGACAAGCTCACCGCCAAGGGCGCCAAGCCGCAGCGGCTGCTGTGGGCGTCGACCGGCACCAAGAACAAGGATTACAGCGACGTGCTCTATGTCGAGGAGCTGATCGGCCCCGACACCGTCAACACCGTGCCGCCGGCCACCCTCGATGCCTTCCGCGATCACGGCAAGGTCCGCGACAGCCTCGAGGAGAACGTCGCGGACGCCCGCCACGTGCTGGAGGAGCTGGAGAAGTCCGGCATCTCGCTCGACGCGATCACCGAGGAGCTGGTCAAGGACGGCGTCAAGCTGTTCGCCGACGCTGCGGACAAGCTGTACGGCGCAGTGGCCTACAAGCGCGCCACCTCGCTCGGCGGCGGCATCGACCAGCAGAAGCTGGCGCTCGGCGCCACCATCGCGAAGGCGGTCGAGAACAGCACCGAGGAATGGCGTACCTCGGCCAAGATCCGCCGGCTCTGGCACAAGGACAAGTCGGTCTGGACCGGCGACGACGAGGACAAATGGCTGGGCTGGCTGACCAGCGCCGCCTCCGCCGACGTCGCCGACTACGAGGATTTCGCCAGGCGCGTGAAGGGCCAGAACTTCACCGACGCCGTGGTGCTCGGCATGGGCGGCTCGAGCCTCGGGCCGGAGGTCTTGGCGCAGACCTTCCCGCACAGATCCGGCTTCCCGCGGCTGCACGTGCTCGACTCCACCGATCCGGCGCAGGTACGCGCGATGGAGGAATATGTCGACATCGCCAAGACGCTGTTCATCGTCTCCTCCAAGTCCGGCGGCACCACCGAGCCGAACGTGATGAAGGACTATTTCTTCGACCGGGTGGCCAAAGCGATCGGCAAGGACAAGGCCGGCCATCGCTTCATCGCGGTGACCGATCCGGGCTCGTCGCTGCAGAAGGTCGCGATCAAGCAGGGCTTTGCCCGCATCTTCTACGGCGACCCTGCGATCGGTGGCCGCTATTCCGTGCTGTCGCCGTTCGGCCTGGTGCCGGCGGCCGCCGCGGGCATCGACGTCCGCAGCCTGCTCGGCCATACCCTTGCGATGGTGCGCTCCTGCGGCGCCGACGTACCGCCGCAGGAAAACCCGGGCGTCCAGCTCGGGCTGGCGATGGGCATCGCAGGGCTGGAAGGCCGCGACAAGGTGACGATCTTCGCCTCGCCCGACGTCGCCGATTTCGGCGCCTGGGCCGAGCAGCTGATCGCGGAATCGACCGGCAAGGACGGCAAGGGCCTGATCCCGATCGAGGGCGAGACGCTCGGCGATCCCGGTGTCTATGGCAACGACCGCTTCTTCATCGACCTTCGCACCGAAGGCGAGACCGACGCCGCGCATGAGGCCAGGCTCGCCGCACTCGAGGCCGCCGGCCATCCGGTGGTCCGGATCGTGATGAAGTCGATCGACCATATCGGCCAGGAGTTCTTCCGCTTCGAGATCGCGACCGCGGTGGCGGGCTCGATCCTCGGCATCAACCCATTCAACCAGCCCGACGTCGAGGCCGCCAAGATCAAGACCCGCGAGCTGACGGCGGCGTTCGAGAAGGCCGGGTCGTTGCCGGCCGAAGAACCGGTGGTGTCGGCCGACGGGGTCGAGCTCTACACCGATGCGCAGAACGCCGAGGAGCTGCGTAAGGCCGGCGCCAATGGCGATCTCAATTCCTGGGTCAAAGCCCACCTCTCGCGCTCCGGCCGCGGCGACTACGTCGCGCTGCTCGCCTATATCGAGCGCGATGGTGACACCATCGACGCCATGCAGGCGATGCGGCTGAAGGTCCGCGATGCAAAACATCTTGCGACCTGCGCCGAATTCGGCCCGCGCTTCCTGCACTCGACCGGACAGGCCTACAAGGGAGGCCCCGACAGCGGCGTGTTCCTCCAGGTCACGACCGACGACACAAAGGACCTGGCGGTGCCCGGCCAGAAGGCGAGCTTCGGCGTGATCAAGGCGGCGCAGGCGCGCGGCGATTTCGACGTGCTCACCGAGCGCGGCCGCCGGGCGCTGCGCGTGCACCTCAAGGGTGACCTCACCTCCGGGCTCGCGGCGCTCGATGCCGCGATCTCGGCTGCACTGAACTGACGGAGGCCACGATGCAACTCGGCATGATCGGCCTCGGGCGGATGGGCGGCAACATCGTCCGCCGCCTGATAAGCAACGGCCACACCGCCGTGGTCTACGACAAGGACCCCAAGGCGGTCGCCGCTCTGGTCGCCGACAATGCCACTGGCGCCTCGTCGCTGGAGGATTTCGTGCTCAAGCTGGAGGCGCCGCGCACCGCCTGGGTGATGCTGCCGGCCGGGCAAGATCACCGAATCCACCATCGAGGCGCTCGCGAAGCTGATGCAGCCCGGCGACGTCATCATCGACGGCGGCAACACCTTCTGGCAGGACGACGTCCGCCGCGGCAAGGCGCTCAGGGAGCGCGGGCTGCATTACGTCGATGTCGGCACCAGCGGCGGCATCTGGGGCATCGAGCGCGGCTATTGCATGATGATCGGCGGCGAGAAGGGCGTCGTCGACCGGCTCGACCCGATCTTCAAGACGCTGGCGCCCGGCATCGGCGACATCCCGCGCACCCAGGGCCGCGACGGCCGCGATCCGCGCATCGAACACGGCTACATCCACGCCGGTCCAGTTGGCGCCGGGCATTTCGTCAAGATGATCCACAACGGCATCGAATACGGCCTGATGCAGGCCTATGCCGAAGGCTTCGACATCCTGAAGAATGCCAATATCGACGCACTGCCGCCGGACCACCGCTTCGATCTCGACATCGCCGACATCGCCGAAGTCTGGCGGCGCGGCAGCGTGATCCCGTCCTGGCTGCTCGACCTCACGGCGTCGGCGCTGGCGCAGAACCTCACCCTCGACAATTACTCCGGCTTTGTCGAGGATTCCGGCGAAGGCCGCTGGACCGTCAATGCCGCGGTCGACGAGGCGGTCCCGGCCGAGGTGCTGACGGCCGCGCTCTACACCCGCTTCCGCTCGCGCAAGGATCATACCTTTGCCGAGAAGATCCTCTCGGCGATGCGCGCAGGTTTCGGCGGCCACAAGGAGCCGCCGAAGAAAGCTTGAAGAGGTCACGTGCAGAAGAAACCCGATCCTTGTTCCTTCATCATCTTCGGCGCCACCGGTGACCTGACACACCGGCTGGTCATCCCGGCACTCTACAATCTCGCCGCCGGCAACCTGCTGCCCGACAAATTCTGCGTCGTCGGTATCGCCCGCAAGGGCATGTCGAGCGACCAGATGAAGGACAGCCTGCTGCAGGGACTACGCAAGTTCGCGACCCGTCCGGTGGACGAGGCGGTCGTCACGCGCCTGTTCGAATGCGTCACGGCGATCGAGGCCGATCCGAGCGATCCCCCCTCCTTCGATACCATGAACGAAAGGCTCGACAAGCTCGAGCAAGCGCGCGGCACCGGCGGCAATCGGCTGTTCTATCTCGCGACCCCGCCGAGCGCCTTCCTGCCGATCAGTGAGCAGCTCGGGCGCACCGGCATGCTGGAAGAGAACGGCGCCTGGCGGCGGCTGATCATCGAAAAGCCGTTCGGCACCGATTTGCCTTCGGCCAGGGCGCTCAATGCCGCGCTGCTGAAGCTGATGGACGAGCACCAGATCTACCGGATCGACCATTACCTCGGCAAGGAAACCGTGCAGAACATTTTGGTGCTGCGCTTCGCCAACGGCATGTTCGAGCCGATCTGGAATCGCAATCATATCGACCACGTCCAGATCACCGTCGACGAGAAGCTCGGCGTCGGTCATCGCGGCAGCTTCTATGACGCCACCGGCGCGCTGCGCGACATGGTGCCGAACCATTTGTTCCAGTTGCTGTCGCTGGTGACGATGGAGCCGCCGGCACGGTTCGACGCCCATGCGGTGCGCTCGGAAAAGGCCGAGGTGCTGAGCGCGATCCAGCTCCAGAGCGAGCAGGAGGCGTTGTCCAACTCGGTGCGCGGCCAGTATCGCGCCGGCCGAATCGGCGACATCGAGATCGAGGACTATCTGAAGACACCGGATGTCAGGCCCGACAGCTCGACCGAGACCTATGCCGCGCTGAAGCTGACCATCGACAATTGGCGCTGGGCCGGCGTGCCGTTCTATCTGCGCACCGGCAAGGCGCTGGCCACCAAGCGCACCGAGATCGCCATCAAGTTCAAGCAGGCGCCCTTCGCGATGTTCCGCGATACGGCTGTCGACCGCCTGTCGCAGAACTACATGGTCATCTCAACCGAGCCGACCGAAGGCATCGAGCTGCAGTTCAACACCAAGGTGCCGGGCCCGACCATCAACATCGACGGCGTCGAGATGAAGTTCCGCTACAAGGACTACTTCAAGGCCGAGCCGTCGACCGGTTACGAGACGCTGATCTATGACTGCATGATCGGCGACAATCTGCTGTTCCAGCGCGCCGACAGCGTGGAGGCCGGATGGCAGGCGGTGCAGCCCTTCCTCGACGCCTGGAAAAGCGCCGGCGGGCGCGGCCTGCAGCCCTACAAGGCCGGCACCGAAGGCCCGGAGGCGGCCAACGCGCTGCTGACCCGCGACGGCCGCAGCTGGCGGAAGCTGGGCTGAGATGACCGCGAGCGGCGAGCGCAGGATCATCACGGTCGCCGATCCGGCGGCCCTGGCGAAGGCGGCCGCCGAGCGGGTGATCGCGCGGATCGACGAGAACCCAGGCCGGATCGCGATCTGCCTCACCGGCGGCTCCAGCCCCAAGGCGCTCTACCAGCTGCTGGCGACGCCGGACTATCGCGCGCGGATTCCGTGGGACCGCATCGACTGGTTCATCGGCGACGAGCGCCTCGTCCCGCGCAAGGACAAGCTGCACAATATGAGCATGGCGCGGCAGGCATTCCTCGACCGCTGCGCGCTGGCGGCGAATGTGCATCCGATCGCAACCGATACCGCCGATCTCAGGGATCCCGACGTCAGCGCGGCGCTGTACGAGAACGAGCTGATGGCGTTCTACGGCGCCGAGCAGCTCGATCCGACGCGGCCGCTGTTCGACCTGGTGCTGATGGGTATCGGGCCCGACGGCCACACCGCCTCGCTGTTTCCGGGTTATCCAGCCGTCGAGGAAACCCTTCGCTGGGTGGTCGGGGTGCCCAAGGCCAATGTCGAGCCGTTCGTGCCGCGCATCTCCTTGACCCTGCCCGCCCTTGCCTCCTGCCGCGAGATGCTGTTCGAGGTATCTGGCGAAAGCAAGCGCGCGATCTTGACGCGCCTGTTCGCAGGCGAGAACCTGCCGGCAAACCGCGCGCGATCGCTGGGCGAGACCGTCTGGCTGATCGATCAGGCTGCGCTGCCGGAGGATTTTCGTGGATGATTTTGCTGGGTGATTGTCTTGGGTGACAGGCAAAACCCCTGCGCCCTGGTCGTGATGGGCGTATCCGGCTCGGGCAAGAGCACCATCGCCGACCGGCTCGCGATCCGGATCGGCTGGCGCTTCGAGGACGGCGACAGCTTCCATCCGCCGAGCAATGTCGCGAAGATGCATTCCGGACAGCCGCTCACCGACGAGGACCGCTGGCCCTGGCTGCGCGCGATTGCCGCCGAGATCGACCGTACCTGCGGCGTCCGCGAGCGCGCCGTGATCGCCTGCTCGGCGCTGAAGCGCAGCTATCGCGACATCCTGGTGCATGGCCGCGACGATATCCGCATCGTCTTCCTCGACGGCACGCAGGAGCTGATCGCGACGAGGCTGGCCGCGCGCAAGGACCATTTCATGCCGCCGGGCCTGCTCGCCAGCCAGTTCAAGACGCTGGAGCCGCCGACGGCGGACGAACGTCCGATCACGGTCGCGATCGACCGTTCGGTCGACACCATTGTCGAAGACATCGTCAATCAACTGAAGCTGGACCGCCCATGACCCGTATCGCGACCCGCATCGCCCTTGTCGTATCCGATGTCGACGGCACGCTGCTCACCAAGGACAAGACCCTGACCGACGGTGCCAGGATGGCGGTGCGCAGGCTGCATGAGGCCGGCATCGGCTTCACCATCGTCTCCAGCCGGCCGACCATCGGGATGGGCTTCCTGGTCGCGCCGCTCGCGATCACCCAGCCGATCGGCGCATTCAACGGCTCGTCGATCGTCGATCCGCAATTGAAGCCGCTCGAGCAGCATGTGATCCCTCCGGCCGTGGCCAAGCGCTGCATCGATATGCTCCGCGAGCGCGGCGTCGACATCTGGCTGTTCACCAACGACCGCTGGCTGACGCGCAATCCCGATGGCGAGTACACCGCCCACGAGCAGCGCACCATCAAGCATGATCCGACCATCGTCGACGATTTCACGCCCTATCTCGACCAGGCCTGCAAGATCGTCGGCGCGAGCTCGGACGCGGCGCTGCTGCAGCGCTGCGAGGCTGACATGCAGCAGATGGTCGGCCGTGATGCGACAGCGGTGCGCTCTCAGACCTACTATCTCGACGTCACCCCGCCCGGCCACGACAAGGGCACCTTCGTCGAAGGCATCGCGAAACGCCTCGGCGTTCCGCTCGAGAACGTCGCCACGATCGGCGACATGCAAAACGACCTGCCGATGTTCGCGCGCAGCGGCGTCTCGTTTGCGATGGGCAATGCCAGCGATGACGTGAAGGCGCGCGCCACGCATGTCACCGAGACCAACGAGCACGACGGTTTTGCGCGCGCGATGGACGTCGTGCTGACGACAGGTCGCTAAAGCGCGATGGGATTGGGTTGAGCGTTCACCTCTCCCAGTTGGGGAGAGGTGTCGACGCCGCTCCAGCTCAGTGTAATCTCTTGAGGTTTCACACCACCATCAGCTCGAGCGCTGCACCGCGGGCTTCTCGGCAGTGGCCCTGGCGGCGCTGAGATTGTGCGCGGTGTTGATCAGCGCGATATGGGTCAGCGCCTGCGGGAAGTTGCCGGTCTGGCGGCCGGCACCGGAGTCGAACTCCTCCGCCAGCAGCCCGAGATCGTTGGCGACCGCCACCACGCGGTCGAACATGGTCTGCGCCCTATCGAGATCTCCCGCCAGCACATGGGCGTCGGCGAGCCACAGGCTGCAGGCCAGGAACGCGCCCTCGATCGGCTGTTTTTCATCCGACACCTCGCGCGGATCGTGCCGCAGCACGAAGCCGTCGCGCATCATGTGGCGCTCGACCGCCGCGATCGTGGCGCGGATGCGCGGATCGTCGGGCGGCAGGAAGCCGACCGACGCCAACAGCAGCAGGCTGGCATCGAGCAGCTTCGAGCCATAGCTCTCGACGAAGCTGTTGAGGTCAGGATCGAAGCCGCGTCGGCAGACGTCGCGATGGATGGCCTCGCGCAGCACCCGCCACTTCACCAGCGGCGCCTTGAAGCCGAACCGCTCCGCGCTCTTGATCGCGCGGTCGAAGGCAACCCAGCACATCACCTTGGAGAACACGTAGTGCCTGGGAACGCCGCGCCGCTCCCAGATGCCGTGATCCGGCTTGTCCCAGACATCGGCGAGATGATTGACGACGGTGCATTCCAGCGACCAGTTCTCCTCGTCGAGCTTGAGCTTGGCCATGCGGGACTGGTGAAAGGCGTCGATCAGCTCGCCATAGACGTCGAGCTGAAGCTGCGCATGCGCGGCATTGCCGACGCGGACCGGCGTCGCGCCCTCGTAGCCGGGCAGCCATCCCGCCTCCCATTCCAGCAAGCGGCGCTGCCCCAGGATGCCGTACATGATCTGCATGTTGGCCGGCGCGCCGGCCGCAGCCCGCAGCAGCCAGTTGTGCCAGGCCGCCGCTTCCTCGGTGTAGCCCGAATTCATCAGCGCCAGCAGCGTGAAGGTGGCGTCGCGCAGCCAGCAGAACCGGTAGTCCCAGTTGCGCGCGCCGCCGAGCTTTTCCGGCAGTGACGTGGTCGGTGCCGCGACGATGCCGCCGGTCGGCCTGAAGGTCAGCGCCTTCAGCGTGATCAGCGAACGCATCACGAGGTCGCGCTGATAGCTGCCGTCGTAAGTCGAACGGCTGCACCATTCCTTCCAGTAATCCTCGGTGTCCTTCAGCGCCGCTTCGGGATCGATCGGCTCCGGCAGCGGCTGGTAGGACGCGCCGTAGGTCAGGACGAACGGCACGGTGTCGCCCTCGCCGACCTCGAAATCGGCGATCGTGGTCAGGTCCTTGCCTGTGGTTTCGACCGGCGTGCGCAGCACGGTCATGTCCTGCCCGCTGATCGCCAACAGCCCCTCGCCGTCCGGATTCTTCTTCACCCAGGGGACATCGACGCCGAAGCCGAAGCGGATCACCAGTTCCATGTGCATCCTGACGCGGCCGCTGATCCCGCGCACCAGGCGCACCACGTCGGAGGCGCTGGCGCGCGGCGGCATGAAGTCGATCAGCACGACCACGCCGCTTGCGGTCTCGAACCGCGTCTCCAGGATCAGCGTGTCATCTCGATAGCGGCGCGAGGTCTGCTTGATCGCGTCGGCCGGCGCCAGCAGCCAGCGGCCATTCCGCGACGTGCCGAGCAGCGCCGCGAAGCAGGCATCGGAATCGAACGCCGGCCAGCACAGCCAGTCGATCGAGCCGTCGCGGCCGACCAGCGCGGCGGTCTCGCAATCGCCGATCAGTCCATAGTCTTCGATCCGGGAAGCCACGCGCCGTGCTCCGCGTTATCCTGCGTGTGACCGCTCGCGGGTTGCGCACTTCAGCGCGTCGATGTCGATGGCCGACGCGAGCTGCTCGAGCGGGACCGGGAGCCGGCGTTTCCAGTTCGGATGCTCGTAGACGGTGCCGGGGATGTTGGGCTGCTCGACAATGCCGAGCAGATCCTCCATCGACACCGCCAGCATCCGAGATCGCGTCCGCGCCATGAAACTCACCACCGAATAGAAATCGTTATGGTGGATGTCGTGTCGGTGCAGCACGTCGTCGAGCTGGCCGAGCGCGTTCCAGCGCCCCTGGTCAGTCTCGCCGGGATCAATCCCGAGCCCGCGCTTGGTCTTGAGGTCGCTGAACGAGCGCCAGCCGGCATAGGTCGAGAGGTCGTGGGTGTTGAAGGTGACCAGCGCGTTCGGCAGATAATAGTCGGCGTTGCGGAAGGCGCCCTGGTCGTCGGTCTCGAACATCATCACCAGATAGGACCAGATCCCCCAGCCGTTCATCTGCTCGCGGAATCCCGGCGGCACGGTGCCGAGATCCTCGCCGATCACGACGCAGCGGCTGGCTGTACTCTCCTGCGCGGTCGCTGCCAGCAGCGCCTCGAACGGCATCAGCACATAGGCGCCATTGGCCGGCCCGAAGCCGCGCGGCACCAGATAGAGCCGCTTCAGCCCGAAAGCGTGGTCGAGCCTGATCGCGCCAGCATGGTGCATCGAGGCGCGCAGCATCTGCCGGAACGGCTCGAACGAGCGCTGTTCGAGGCCCGCGGCGTTGAAGCCGGCCAGCCCCCAATCCTGGCCCGCGGTGTTGAGCGGATCCGGCGGCGCGCCGACGCCGAGATGGCGCGAGATCGCAGTCTGCTCATTCCAGGCGTCGAAACCATCTGACTGCACGCCGACGGCGACGTCGAGATAGAGCCCGACCCGCATGCCGAGCTTGTGTGCCAGCGCCTGGCAGGCGCCGAGCTGGCGGTCCGCGGTCCATTGCACGAATTCGACGAACTCGACCTCGGCTGCTGAATCGCGCGCCCCCCGCAATTCGGCGCAAGCCACGTCGCTGGGGTGCCGCCATTCATCCGGCCACTCCCACCACGGCCTGTTGAACTTGTGCCGCATCGTCTCGAAGCAGGCGAAGCGCGACAGCAGTGCGCCCTGCTCGTTGCGAAAAGCCTCGAAATCCTGCCGGCGGCCGGGACCGGGATTGGCCTTGAAGGCAGCGAAGGCCGCGCGCAGCGCGGGCCATTTCAGCGCCGCAACCCCGACATAGTCGACCAGGTCGTGACCACGGAGCTGCGCCAGCGCGGCCTGCATCGCGGCATCGATCCGAAATTCGGGAATCTGCGCGACGTCGATATAAAGCGGGTTGAGGAACAGTCGGCTGTTTGGCGAATACGGGCTGCAATCACCAGGCCGATCGTCGAACAGCGCATGCAGCGGATTGAGCCCGATGCCGTCGGCGCCGAGCTGCCGGGCGAATGTGAGCAGCGACTGCAGATCGGTGAAGTCGCCGATGCCCCAGTTGCGCGCGGAGCGCACGCCGTAGAGCTGCACCGCGATCACCCAGCAGCGATCGAATGTGCCGCCGAACGCGCCCTCCGGCGCCACCAGGAACGGCAGCTGCTCGCTGCCCGATGCGTCCGACAGCAGCAAGCGGTGCACGCCCTCGGGCAGGCCGGACGGCCACGCCACGTTCCGCTCATGCGCCTCGCCTTGCGCGAGCACCGCATCGCCGCTCGTGACTTTCCATTGCACCGGAAGCCGCGCCGCATCGGCGAGCTGCGTTTGCGCAGCCTGGCCCCCTCTGACGACCACGGGATCGGTGACGATCCGCCGCGGCGTCTGGGGCGGCAGCGCCGCCAGGATCGAGGCCAGCGCCTCCGGGGTTGTCACACGACGGTGACCGCTACCATCGATATACTCGGTCTGGATTCCCAGGGTCTGGGCTTTGGCGTAAAGGTCCATTCGGCACGCTGCCTGCTCGCAACGGTATTGGGATCGTTGCTAAATTGTATAGATGCGGGAAAGGGATAGTTGATGTTCAACGCTCTACCCTATCAAGCGTTCCCACCGGGAACCAATGCCCGGCGAGCGGCTTTCTATATGGGTCTGGCGCGCCTCCTTCCCGGCGTCGGGACGTCATTTGCTTATTCAATGGCGGCATCACCGTGAACAAAACTCTCCGGCCTGTCGAGAGTGCCCATGGCACTTTTCATATCACCGATGTCTACCCGTCGGTCGATGGCGGCCGCTTTCCGGTCAAGCGCATCATAGGCGAACCTGTCGAGGTGTGGGCCGACATCTACCGTGACGGACATGACGTGATTTCAGCGGCATTGGTGTGGCGGCACGACGGCGACAACGCGTGGCAGGTCGCGCCGATGTCGCAGCATAGCGACGACCGCTGGGGCGGTGTCTTCGTGCCCGACCGACCCGGCCGCTACAGTTTCGCGATCGAGACCTGGACCGACGACTTCGCCAGCTGGCGGCATCGCTTCGAGCAGAAGCAGCGCGACGGCGGCGACCACACGCTGGACGCGGTCGAAGGCGCCGGGATGCTGACCCAGGCGCAGGCCGCTGGACCTGCCGCAGCCGCCGTGATCATCAGGCAGTGCGAAATCTATCTGCAGACCGGCGAGCCGGGCGCGCTGCTGGCGCCGGAATTGCGCGACGCGATGGCCGGCAGCCAGTTCCGCCGCGATTTGATGCGCTCGCCGCTCTATCCCCTCACCGCCGACCGGCCGCGGGCGCGCAGCGGCGCCTGGTACCAGATGTTTCCGCGCAGCCAGAGCAGGACGCCGGGCCTGCATGCGACGTTCCACGATTGCATCGCGCGGCTGCCCGACATCGCCGCGATGGGTTTTGATGTCGTGCTACTGGCGCCGATCCACCCGATCGGGCGGACCCACCGCAAGGGCCGCAATAATGCCGCGATCGCGCAAGCGAACGATCCCGGCAGCCCCTACGCGATCGGCGCGGCGGAGGGCGGCCATAACGCCGTGCATCCGGAACTCGGCACCCTCGACGACTTCCGCGCTTTCGTTGCGGCCTGCCAGTCGCATGGCCTCGAGGTCGCGCTCGATTTCGCCGTGCAATGCTCGCCCGATCATCCCTGGCTGACCGAGCATCCACAGTGGTTTAAGCGGCGACCGGACGGATCGATGCGCACGGCCGAACATCCGCCGCAGCGCTGGGACGATATCGTCAATCCCGACTTCAGCTGCGACGATGCCGCCGCGCTGTGGCGCGCGCTGCGCGACGTGGTGCTGTTCTGGGTCGAGCAGGGCGTCAAGATTTTCCGGGTCGACAATCCGCACACCAAGCCGCTGGCATTCTGGGAGTGGCTGATCCGCGAGGTGCAGGACCGCGACGCGGATGTGCTGTTCCTTGCGGAAACCTTCGCGCGGCCGAAATTGATGAAGGGCCTGGCCAAGCTCGGCTTCACGCAATCCTATAGCTATTTCATCTGGCGCACCCAGCGCGTCGAGCTCGAACAGTATCTCGGCGAGTTGATCTCCTATCCCGAGCGTGACTTCTTTCGGCCGAATTTCTTCGTCAACACACCGGACATCCTGCCCTTCCATTTGCAAAGCGGCGAATCCTGGATGTTCAAGTCGCGTGTCGCGCTGGCCGCGACGCTGTCAAGCAGCTACGGCATTTACAGCGGCTTCGAGCTGCGCGAGCACACGCCGGTCCCCGGCCGCGAGGAATATCTCAACTCGGAGAAGTACGAGATCAGGGTCCGCGACTGGGACGAGCCGGGGAACATCAAGCCCTATATCGCAGCCCTCAACCGGATCAGGCGCAGCAGTCCGGCCCTGCAACAATTCGCCAATCTGCGCTTTATCAACGTCGATGACGGCGGCGTGATCGGCTTCGTCAAGGAGGCGGCCGATCAGGGCAATGTGATCGCGGCCGCGATTGCCTTGTCGGCCGAGCCGCGTGAGGTCTGGCTTCCGCTCGGTGACGTCATGGTCGGCCTTGGCGATGCCCGTCGGCCCGTCACGGAACTGGAAGACCTTGTCACCGGCGAGCGTCATGCGCTCGAATGGGGAGGCATCCGCCTGCGTCTCGATCCTGCGCGCGATCCCGCGTTGCTGCTGCGCTGCGTCGCCTGAAGGAGCCGTCATGAACGTTTTCTCCTCCGTCAATACCGAGGTGAAGATCGCGACCGAGACCGCGGACCAGCTCTGGTACAAGGACGCGATCATCTACCAGCTGCACGTCAAGGCGTTCGCCGACAGCAACAATGACGGCATCGGCGACTTCGCGGGGCTGACGGAGAAGCTCGGCTATTTGCAGGAGCTCGGCGTCACCGCGCTGTGGCTGTTGCCGTTCTACCCCTCGCCCGGCCGCGACGACGGCTACGACATCGCCGACTATGGCGACATCAATCCCGATTTCGGGACGATGAAGGACTTCAAGCGCTTCATCCAGGAAGCCAAGAAGCGCGGCCTGCGCGTCATCACCGAGCTCGTGGTCAACCATACCTCGGACCAGCACGCCTGGTTCAAGCGCGCGCGCCGCAGCCCGCCGAATTCCAGCGCGCGCAGCTGGTATGTCTGGAGCGACACCGACCAGAAATACCTCGATACGCGGATCATCTTCACCGATACGGAAAAGTCGAACTGGACCTGGGATCCGGAAGCCGGCCAGTTCTACTGGCACCGCTTCTTCTCGCACCAGCCGGACCTCAACTTCGACAATCCGCGCGTGGTACGCGCCATCGTGCAGGTGATGAAGCGCTGGCTCGACACCGGCGTCGACGGCTTCCGGCTCGACGCCATCCCCTATCTGTGCGAGCGCGACGGCACCAACAACGAGAACCTGCCGGAGACCCATGCCATCATCAAGCGGCTGCGCCAGGAACTCGACGCCTATGCCAAGGGCAAGATCCTGCTGGCCGAGGCCAATCAATGGCCCGAGGACGTGCAGGAATATTTCGGCCATGGCGACGAATGCCACATGGCCTATCATTTTCCGCTGATGCCGCGCATCTACATGGCGATCGCGCAGGAAGACCGCTTTCCGATCACCGACATCCTCAGGCAGACGCCGGACATCCCGTCGGCGTGCCAGTGGGCGCTGTTCCTGCGCAATCACGATGAGCTGACGCTGGAAATGGTCACCGACGTCGAGCGCGACTATCTGTGGTCGACCTACGCCAACGACCCGCGCGCCCGCATCAATGTCGGCATCCGCCGCCGTCTTGCACCGCTGATGGACAACGACCGGCGCAAGATCGAGCTGATGAATTCGCTGCTGCTGTCGTTCCCCGGCACGCCGATCATCTATTACGGCGACGAAATCGGGATGGGCGACAACATCTATCTCGGCGACCGCAACGGCGTGCGAACGCCGATGCAATGGTCGCCGGACCGCAACGGCGGCTTCTCGCGCGCCGACCCGGCGCGGCTCTACGCGCCGATGATCATGGACCCGGTCTACGGCTACGAGTCGGTCAACGTCGAGGCGCAGTCGCGCAGCCTGTCGTCGCTGCTATCGGCGACCAAGCGGCTGATCGCGGTGCGCAAGTCGACGCTCGCCTTCGGGCGCGGCACCATGACCTTCATCCGCCCGGAGAACCGCTCGGTTCTGGCCTATGTCAGGCAGTACCAGGGCGAAGTGATCCTGTGTGTCGCCAATCTGTCGCGCTCGGCGCAGGCAACCGAGCTCGACCTCTCCGCCTTCAAGGACCGCATCCCGCTCGAGATGCTCGGGCGCACGCGCTTCCCGGCGATCGGCGAGCTGCCCTACATGATCACGCTCGCGCCTTACGGCTTCTACTGGTTCGAGTTGCAGGAGCGCGACAAATCCGAGCCGGTGACGCCGCGCGCGGTGCCGGAATTCGAGACGCTGGTGGTGCCGCTCAATTCGACCTGGACCTCGCTGGCGCGGGAGCGCGGCGTGTTCGAGCACGACGTGCTGCCCGGCCATCTCGCCCGCACCCGCTGGTATCCGGAGCATTCCGCCAAGGCGATCCAGCCGACGCTGGTGTCGGCGATCCCGTTCTGCGACGTCGGCGACAACCGGCCCTGGCTGATCTTCTTCGAGACCACCCAGCGCGGCACCACCAGCCGCTACGTGCTGCCGATGCAGATCGAGTGGGTGCGCTTCGACCGTGAGCGCTACAATCCGCGTGCCTTCGCCGCCGTGCGCCAGGGCGCGCGCGAAGGCACGCTGCTCGACGTCGCCACCGACCAGATCTTCACCGGCCTGTTCCTGCGAAACTTGCGGGAAAGCCTCACGGTCGACGAAGGCGAGCAGGGTCTGAAGCTCGAATTCCGGCCGACCAGCCGGTTCTCCGACCGGCCGGTGCGGCAGCCGGAGCGGATTCGCGTGTTCGAGAACGATCAGCCGCATTCGACCGCGCTGGTCGACAATGAATACGTCACCAAGATCTACCGCAAGCTCGAGGTCGGCATCAATCCGGAGATCGAGATGGGCCGCTTCCTCACCGAAGTGGTCGCATTTCCGAATACGCCGGCTTTGCTCGGCACCTCCGAATTGGTCGAAGGCGACAAGCGCAGCGCCGTCGCCGTGCTGCATGCGATGGTGGTCAACCAGGGCGATCTCTGGACCGTCGCGGCCTCGCATCTCGACCGCCTCATCGAGCGGCAGCGCCTGCTGGCGGCGAGCGAGCATCCGGAGGAAAACGGCGATCAGGCCACCTGGCTGCGCCACATGGCGCATGCGGGAAAGCGCCTCGCCGAGCTGCACATCGCACTCGCCAGCAATCGCGACCTGCCCGACTTTGCGCCCGAGCCGACCAAGCCGGAGGATCTGCAGCGCTGGACCGACGAGATCATGGCCCGCGCCGAGCGCGTGTTCGACACGCTGAAGCAGCGCCGCAGCTCGCTGAAGGAGGCCGACCGGCTGCTGGCCGATCAATTGCAGGCCCAGCACGACACCCTGCCGGAGCGGCTCAAGGCGCTGCTGCCGCGCGAGACCGAAGGGCTCAACATCCGTCACCACGGCGACCTGCATCTCGGCCAGCTGCTGGTGGTCAAGGACGACGTCTTCATCATCGACTTCGACGGCGGGCCGGGCCGTACCATCGCCGAGCGACGGCGCAAGGCGCCGGCGGCGCGCGACCTCGCCGGCCTGATCCGCTCGATCGACTATGCGGCAACCGCCGCGCTGGAACGGGCGCTCAAGGTTTTCCCCGACGAGAGCGGCAGGTTGAGCCTCGCTCTGGCCGAATGGCGCGACCAGGCCGCGGACGCCCTGCTGGCGGCCTATCGCGAGACCATGGCCGGGCAGCGGCTGTGGCCCGCCGGAGCCAAGGAGGCCGACCGCCTGCTCAACTTTTTCCTGCTTGAGAAAGCCTTCTACGAGATCGAGTATGAGTTGGCCAACCGGCCGGATTGGCTGCGGGTGCCGCTAACCGGCCTGCTGAGGATTCTGGCGCAACAGCCGCATGAGGTTGCATGAGCAAACTGCCCGCCGAGGCCTATGCCATCATCGAGGGCCGTCACTCCGATCCCTTCCACTATCTCGGCCTCCATGCCGAGGGGGATCGCAATGTCGTGCGCGCCTTCCTCCCTGACGCCACCAATGTCGAGGCGATCGGCGAGCATGGCGAGACGGCACCGCTGGCCCAGATCCATGATGCCGGCCTGTTCGCGGGCCCCCTGCCGAACGGCTCGACCCGCTACCAGCTTCGCGCTCACTTCGGCGACAAGGTCGTCGAGCTGGAGGACGCCTACCGCTTTCCGCCGATCCTGAGCGATTTCGATCTCTATCTGCTCGGCGAAGGCACCCATCAGCGCGTCTATGACACGCTCGGCGCGCATCCGATGACGCTCGACGGCGTCGACGGCATCGGCTTCGTGGTGCTGGCGCCGAATGCGCGGCGGGTCAGCGTGGTCGGCGATTTCAATTTCTGGGATGGCCGCCGCCATCCGATGCGCGTGCGGGGTCCCGGCTATTGGGAGCTGTTCATTCCGCGCGCCCGCGTCGGCGATCACTACAAGTTCGAGATCATCGGACGCAACGGCCAGCATCTGCCGCTGAAGTCCGATCCGTTGGCGTTCGCCGCCGAGGTACGCCCGAAGACCGCCTCGATCGTGATCGACGAACGCAAGATTCCGCATCCGCGCCCGGCGCCCGATCGCGTCAACGCGCTGAGCTCGCCGATGTCGATCTACGAGGTCCATCTCGGCTCGTGGCGGCGCAAGGGCCGCAATGAATGGCTGACCTATCGCGAGATGGCCGAGCAGCTCCCGGCCTATGCCAGCGACATGGGCTTCACCCATATCGAATTCCTGCCGATCACCGAACACCCGTTCGACGGCTCCTGGGGCTACCAGCCGACCGGCCTGTTCGCGCCGACCAGCCGCTTCGGCTCGCCCGATGATTTCGCCGCCTTGATCGACGCTTGCCACGGCGCCGGCCTTGCCGTGCTGCTCGACTGGGTGCCCGGACATTTCCCCGACGATCCGCATGGTCTCGGCAATTTCGACGGCACCGCGCTCTATGAGCACGCCAATCCGCTGCAGGGCCGTCACCTCGACTGGGGCACCTTGATCTACAACTACGGGCGCACCGAGGTCACCAACTTCCTGGTGTCGAACGCGCTGTTCTGGCTCGATCGCTACGGCATCGATGGCTTGCGCGTCGACGCCGTCGCGTCGATGCTCTATCTCGACTACAGCCGCCCGGCCGGCGGCTGGATCCCCAACAAATATGGCGGCCGGGAGAACATCGAGGCGATCGATTTCCTGCGCCGCTTCAACACCGAGCTGTTCGCGCACTTCCCGCAGGCGACGACGGCGGCGGAAGAATCCACCGCGTGGCCGCAGGTGTCGCGTCCGGTCGAATACGGCGGGCTCGGCTTCGGCTACAAGTGGAACATGGGCTGGATGCACGACACGCTGAAATACATCGGCAAGGATCCGATTCACCGCAAATACCATCACGGCGACATCCTGTTCGGGCTGCACTACGCCTTCTCGGAGAACTTCATCCTGCCGCTGTCTCACGACGAGGTCGTGCACGGCAAGCGCTCGATTCTCGGCCGCATGCCCGGCGACGACTGGCAGCGCTTTGCCAACTTACGCGTCTATTACAGCTTCATGTTCGGCCATCCCGGCAAGAAGCTGATGTTCATGGGCTGCGAGTTCGGCCAGGAGCGCGAGTGGAATCACGACTACTCGATCGATTGGCATCTGCTGCAACAGCCGCGGCACAGCGGCATCCAGAACCTGGTCCGCGACCTCAACCGGCTCTACCGCGCGCTGCCGGCGCTGCACGAGCTCGACTGCGACCCGGCCGGCTTCGAATGGGTCATCACCGACGACGCCAACAACAATGTGTTCGCCTGGATCCGCAAGGGCAATGATGCGCGCGCCCGCTGCCTGGTGGTCGTGAACTTCTCACCCAACGTCTATCGCAACTATCGCGTCCGGGTGCCGTTCGCCGGCAAATGGCACGAGGTGTTCAACTCGGATTCCTCCCACTACGGCGGCAGCAATGTCGGCAATATCGGCGAGATGCGGGCTTCGGAAGGCGCCACGCCCGAGCTGAATCTCACCATTCCGCCGCTGGCCGCGATCTTCCTCGTACCGGAAAGCTGATTGATGCGACTGACCGGAGGCACGTCCGCGCGGCTCGGTGCAAGCTGGGACGGCAGAGGCACCAATTTCGCGCTGTTCTCGGCCAATGCGGAGAAGGTGGAGCTATGCCTGTTCGACGGCCAGGGTCGCCGCGAGCTCGAACGGATCGTAATGCCGGAGCGCACCGAGGACGTCTGGCATTGCTATCTCAACGACGTCTCGCCGGGCCAGCTCTACGGCTATCGCGTCTACGGACCTTACGCGCCGGAGCGCGGCCACCGCTTCAACGCCAACAAGCTGCTGCTCGATCCCTACGCCAAGCGGCTCGCGGGCCGGCTGGTGTGGAGCGACGCGCATTTCGCCTACCGTACCGGCAGCGCGCGCGAGGATCTCTCGTTCGACCGACGCGACAATGCGCGCGGCATGCCGAAGGCGGTCGTGGTCGACGAGACCTTCAACTGGGGCCGCCGCGAGATCCGGCCGCAGATTCCCTGGCAGGACACCATCATCTATGAGGCGCACGTCAAGGGCCTGACCCAGAAGCGCGAGGATGTGCCGCCGAACCTGCGCGGCACCTATGGCGGCCTGTCGTCGCCGGCGATGATCGACCACCTCAAGCGGCTCGGCGTCACCACCATCGAGTTGTTGCCGATCCACGGCCTGATCGACGACCGCACCCTGGTCGAGAAGAAGCTTTCGAACTACTGGGGCTACAACACCATCGCCTTCTTCGCGCCCGAGGCGCGCTACGCCCAGGACAATGCGCTGGATTCGTTCCGTACAACAGTGGCGCGGCTGCACGATGCCGGCATCGAGGTGCTGCTCGACGTCGTCTACAACCACACCGCCGAAGGCAACCATATGGGCCCTACGCTGTGCTTTCGCGGCATCGACAACGCCTCCTATTACTGGCTGAACCGCGAGAACCCGCGTTTCTACGACGACTTCACCGGCTGCGGCAGCTCGGTCAACCTCACCCATCCACGCGTGCTGCAGATGGTGATGGATTCGCTGCGCTACTGGGTCGAGGTCTGCCATGTCGACGGCTTCCGCTTCGATCTCGCCACCACCCTGGCGCGCGGCCCGAACGGGTTCGATCGCAACCATCCCTTCCTCGCCGCGATCCGCCAGGACCCGGTATTGGCAACGGTGAAGATGGTCGCGGAGCCCTGGGACCTCGGCCTCGGCGGCTACCAGGTCGGCGCCTTTCCGTCGCAATGGTCGGAGTGGAACGACCGCTATCGCAGCGCGATGCGGCGCTACTGGAGCGGCGAAGGCAGCCTGATCGGCGACATCTCCGGCCGCATGACGGCGTCGTCGGATCTGTTCCACCACGACAACCGCGCGACCCGCGCCAGCATCAACCACATCACGGTGCATGACGGCTTCACGCTCGCCGACCTGTTCAGCTACAACGAGAAGCACAACGAGGCCAATGGCGAGGACAATCGCGACGGCTCCAACGACAATCACAGCAACAATTGCGGCCATGAAGGCCCGACCGACGATCCCGCGATCACCGCGCTGCGCCGCCAGCTCAGGAAGAACGCGCTGGCCTGCCTCTTGCTCGCCCAGGGCACGCCGCTGATCCTTGCCGGCGACGAGGTCGCCAATACGCAAGACGGCAACAACAACGCCTATTGCCAGGACAATGAGACCGGCTGGATCGGCTGGGACAATCTCTGCACCGACGACGATGCGATCGATTTCATCGGCCACCTCACTGCGCTGCGTCAGCGCTTCGGCCAGATCCGCTGCCAGAGCTGGCTCGACGGCCGCCGCACCGACGGCAGCTATGGCGTGCTGTGGCTGACGCCTGCGGCGGAGGAGATGAAGGAGTCCGACTGGAAATTCCCGGAGAGCCGGTTCCTCGCCTATGTGCTGGGCCCAATGGAACAAGGACAGGCGCCGATCTTTATCGTGCTCAATGCCGCGCCGCAGGAGATCGTGTTCAGGATGCCGAGGATGGCCGAATACAACAGCTGGCAGCAGGTTCTGAACACGACCAAGACCGAGCAGACCGGTGAGCAGTTTGCATCCGGCGCCGATACCATCGCACCGCCGCGCTCGGTGCTGGCATTTGCGGGCTCCCCATGAGCACTCAGCATTTCGGCCCCGAGCTGACACCCGATGGCACGCGCTTCCGGCTGTGGGCACCCGCTGCCAAGCGCGTCGACCTGCTGCTCGACAAACCTCACGCACTGACGCGCGATGCCGCCGGCTGGTACGTCGCCGAGATCCCGGGCGCCCGCGCCGGCACGCGCTACAAATTCCGCATCGACGACGAGGTCGATGTGCCCGACCCCGCCTCCGCCTTCCAGCCGGACGACGTGTTCGGCCCGGGCGAAGTGATCGATCACACCGCCTTCAAATGGCGCGCAACCGACTGGCGCGGACGCCCCTGGCACGAGGCCGTCGTGCTCGAGGCGCATGTCGGCACCTTCACGCCGGAGGGTACCTACCGCGCCATGATCGACAAGCTCGATCATCTCGTCGCAACCGGCATCACCGCGCTCGAACTGCTGCCACTGGCGGATTTCGCAGGCCGCCGCAACTGGGGCTATGACGGCGTGCTGTGGTACGCGCCCGACAGCGCCTATGGTCGACCCGAAGACCTCAAGACCCTGATCGACGAGGCGCATCTGCGCGGGCTGATGGTGATGCTCGACGTGGTCTACAACCATTTCGGGCCCGAGGGGAATTACCTCGGCCGCTATGCGCCCTCCTTCTTCAGCGACGCGCATACGCCCTGGGGCAGCGCAATCGATTATCGCGTACCTGAGGTGCGCGCCTTTGCGATCGGCAGCGTCGTGAGCTGGCTGCGCGACTATCGCTTCGACGGGCTCCGCTTCGATGCCGTCAACACCATCGTCGAGGCTGGCGAAATCTCCATCCTTCATGATTTCAGCAAAGCCGCAGGCCAGCTCGCCACCGAGACTGGCCGGCAGATCAACCTCGTGCTGGAGAACGGCGACAATATTGCGAGCCTGCTCGACGCCGCCGAAGACCCGCCGGACGGCAGATTCCGTGGCCAGTGGAACGACGATTATCATCACGCCTGGCACGTGCTGCTGACCGGCGAAAAGCAAGGCTACTATGGTGACTACCGGTCACCGAAGGAGGACCTCGCACGCGCGCTGTCGTCCGGCTACATCTATCAGGGCGAAATCTCCGAGTTCTGGGGCGGCAAGGCGCGCGGTGAGCCAAGCGGCGCGCTGTCGCCGACCTGCTTCATCAACTTCCTGCAGAACCACGACCAGATCGGCAACCGGCCGCTCGGCGATCGGCTCGAGAGCCTCGCGAAGCCGCAGGCGATCGAGGCCGCGCTGGCGATCACGCTGATCGCGCCCAACACGCCGATGCTGTTTATGGGCGAGGAATGGGGCGCGACGACGCCCTTCCCGTTCTTCTGCGATTTCAAGGGCGATCTCGCCAACGCCGTCCGTGCCGGCCGGCGCAAGGAATTCGCCTGGGCCTATGCCAAATATGGCGACGATATTCCCGATCCGCTTGCCGAGCAGACGGTGCGGTCGGCGGTGCTTGACTGGACCGCGCGCGAGCGCGATCCCGGCCGCGCGCGGCTTGCGCTGGTGCGTGACCTGCTCGCCGTGCGGCGGCAAGAGATCACGCCGCGGCTGCAAGGGGCGCGCTTCGCCGATGCCATCATGGCGGGTGACCTTCTGACGGGGCATTGGCAGATGGGCGACGGCAGCACGCTGCGGCTGACCGCCAATCTATCGGATCGCGCCATCGTCGAAGCGCCGGAGCCGAAGGGAACTGCGATCTGGGGCGGCGCGTTGTCGGGCGACCTCCCCGCCTGGGCGGTGCGCTGGCACATCGGATAGCACAATGCCTCCGGCGATCCCGATCGCGACCTACCGACTGCAACTTACCGCCGATTTCGACTTCGATGCCGCAGCCCACGTGGCGCCGTATCTGAAGGCGCTCGGCATCAGCCATGTCTATGCCTCGCCCTTCATGAAGGCGCGCAAAGGGTCGACCCATGGCTACGACGTCGTCGACCACACCAAGTTCAATCCGGAGCTCGGCGGCGAGGACGGCTTTGCGCGGCTCAGCGACGCGCTGAAAAAGAACGACCTCGGCCTGATCCTGGATTTCGTGCCGAACCATGTCGGCGTGCATTTCGCCGACAATCCGTGGTGGCTCGACGTGCTCGAATGGGGACCGGTGTCGCCGCACGCGGTCTCCTTCGACATCGACTGGGACCAGTTGCCCTATCGCGCGCGCGGCGGCGTGCTGCTGCCGATCCTCGGCTCGTCCTACGGCCAGGCGCTGGAGCGCGGCGAGATCGAGTTACGCTACGATGCCGACGAAGGCAGTTTTTCAGCCTGGTATTTCGAGCACCGCCTGCCGATCGCGCCGGAGCGCTATGGCGAGGTACTGCGGACCATCGTCCGCGAGGCTGGCGCCGAAGACAGTGCGGCCGGGCGCGCGCTGCTCGAGCTCGCCGCCAGGTATCGCGGGCTGCGTCACCCGAACCGCAAGGAAGCGCCAGCGCTGAAGGCCGCGATCCGGGCGATCGAGGGCGCCGCCGAGACCATCACGCGCGGGCTCGAAGCCTATCGCGCCGGCGAAGACCGCCCCACCCAGACGCTGGCGCTGCATCATCTCCTGGAGCGTCAGCACTACAAGCTCGGTCACTGGCGGCTTGCCTCCAGCGACATCAACTATCGCCGCTTCTTCGACGTCAACACGCTGGCCGGCCTCCGCGTCGAGGACGCCGCCACCTTCGAGGCGAGTCACAGCCTGGTGAAGCGGCTGATCGCGGAGGATCGGCTGCAAGGCCTGCGGCTTGACCATATCGACGGCCTGCGCGATCCCGCGCAGTATTTCCAGCGGCTGCGCCGTCTGATCCGCTCCGCACAGGGCGCCAAGGCCAGGCCGTTCTACATGGTGATCGAGAAGATCCTCGGCGAGGACGAGAAGCTGCCGAAGTTTGCCGGCGTCCATGGCACGACCGGATATGAATGGATGAACACGATCAGCCGGGTGCTGGTCGACGGCGCCGGCCTCGATCCGCTCAACGAGATCTGGCGTCAGATCAGCAACCAGTCGCCGAGCCTGACGCCAGTGCTGCGCGCGGCCAAGCGCCGCGTGCTGGAGACCTTGCTGACCAGCGAGTTCACCGTGCTGGCGCGGCTCGTCGCGCGCATCGCCAGCGGGCACTATTCGACCCGTGACTTCTCCGCCGACAGTTTGCGGCAGGCGCTCGAGCTCTACGTGCTGCACTTCCCGGTCTATCGCACCTATCTGACCGGCTCCGGGCCGACCGCGCACGACCGGGCGCTGATCAGCGAGACCATCGAGCGCGCCCGCGCCGACTGGTTTGCCGCCGATGAAGGCATCTTCGACTTCCTGCGCGATGCCCTGACCATGGATCTACTGAAGCCCGGGCGTCCCCCGCACAGCGCTCCGCGGGTCCGGCGCTTCGCGCTGAAAGTGCAGCAATTCACCGGGCCGATGATGGCGAAGTCGCTGGAGGACACGACCTTCTATCGCTATCACCGCCTGCTCGCGCTCAACGAGGTCGGCGGCGATCCCGCGGCGAGTGCGATCGCGCCCGAGACCTTTCACGCCATGATGCAGGCCCGCGCCCGCGACTGGCCGCACGGTATGACGTCGACCGCCACCCACGACACCAAGCGCGGCGAGGACGCCCGCGCCCGGATCATGGCACTTGCCGAAATTCCCGGCGAATGGACCAGCGCGGTGGCGCGCTGGAAGGTGCTGAACGCGCCGCATCTGGTGCTGGACGGCGAGATGCGCGCCCCGTCGGCGACGTTCGAATACATGCTGTACCAGACCCTGCTCGGCGCCTGGGATCCAGACGACCCATCGCTGATCGCGCGCATCCAGGCCTATGCGCTGAAGGCGGCGCGCGAGGGCAAGCAGGAAACCAGCTGGCTCAATCCGCACGAGCCTTACGAGGCCGGCGTGAAGTCCTTCATCGCGCGGATACTCGATCGCAACATCTCGGCCGAGTTTCTCGATGCCCTGGACACGCTGGCCGGGCGCACCGCTCTGATCGGCGCGCTGAACTCGCTCAGCCAGATCACGCTGAAGGCGACCATGCCGGGCGTGCCGGATTTCTACCAGGGCACCGAAAGCTGGGATCTTTCGCTGGTCGATCCGGACAACCGCCGTCCGGTCGACTTTGCCACGCGCGCGGACATGCTTGCAGCGCTCGAGGCACCGGATTGGGATGCGCTGACCCGGAGCTGGCGCGACGGCCGTCTGAAGTTCGCATGGACGCGGCATCTCTTGCGACTGCGCAACGAGCTGGCCGAAATCTTCACCAGCGGCGGCTACGAGCCGTTGACGGTCAACGGCCCGCATCGCGATCATGTCATCGCCTTCGTACGGCGCCATGGCCGCGAGGCTGCTATCGTCGCGGTGACGAAATCATTTGCGCCGTTCACGCAGGGTGGACGCAGCTGGCCGCGTCCTGAGGCGTTTGAAGGCGAGATCGACGTGACCGGATACGCGCTGCCGGGCGAGGACGGCAAGCTCCAGCTTTCGACGCTGTTCGCCAAACTGCCGGTCGCGGTGTTGAAGGCCAAGGCTGCGGCAGGAACGAAGCACGCCGCAAGGCGTGCACGCGCGCACAGCTAGCACCGCGCGTCAGCGCTTGGTCAGCAGCAACTGCCCGCTCTTCTGGATGGCAGCCTGTGCCACCTCGGCAAAGCGTTGCAGCAGCCATGGCAGCGTCACCTCCAGGCGCACATGAGTATCCTCGACATCGACGTGTCCGGCCGCGACCTGCCCCAATGCGCGGACACGAAAGCTCATGCGGTTGTTGTCCCAGCGCTCCTCATCGACGCTCATGACAGGCACGTTCGCAGCCGCGCGCGACAGGCCCGTCTTCAAGCGGCGCATCGCCTCGTCGCGGCCGAGGCTGTGAGGGATCGAGACGATCAGCGGAGCCGACATCGCAGTGCACTCCTCAGTAGATTCCGTTGATGTAGTTCTGTTCCAACGCGAAGGGAAGACCGCACAGGTTTATCGTACCGCCATAAGGGGAACCTTCGTAGTTGCGAATTGTTTCCCTCCCCGAAGGGCAGAGATCAATAAGCCCACGGGGCTGAGGAGAGACTCAATGTCAATTGGAACGATCATTCTTATCATTCTGGTCATCGCACTGCTCGGTGGCTTTAGCGGCATCGGCGGCGGACCGTTTTACGGCACCGGCTATTATGGCGGCGGTGGTCTCGGCCTCGTGATCGTCATTCTGCTGATCCTGCTGCTGATGGGACGGCTGTAGCATCCCGCGACGGAGCGACTCACATAGAGATGTCATCACCCGGAGATGTCATCACCCGCGAAAGCTTTCGCGGGTGTTCCGGTATTTCAGAGGCATTGACGATTGAACCGACAAGCCGCGGCGTACTGGATACCCCGCTTTCGCGGGGTATGACGAGGCGAGTTAACGACATGAGCCAGCCCAATAACGGCTACCGCCCCGCAAGCTTCTTCATCGCCGCCTTGATCGACGAGGCCGCATCCTCATAGCCGTCCCAGGCCTTGGTCTTGGCGAGTAGCGCCGGCACGGTCCGTACCGTAAATTTCTTTGGATCGAGATTATCGCGCAGCTGGCTCCAGGCCAGCGGCATCGACACCGTGGCGCCCGGCCGCGCCCGCGGCGACAGCACTGCGACCGCGGTCGACATTCGGTCATTGCGCAGATAGTCGAGGAAGATCTTGCCCTTCCGCTTGGCCTTGGACATGTTGATCAGATAGCGCTCGGGCTCGTCCTGCTCCATCCACTGGCAGATGGCCTGCGCGAATGCCTTGGCCTCCTTCCAGCTCACTTTGTCCCTGGCGCCGTCGGTCAGCGGCGTGACGACATGGAGACCTTTGCCGCCGGTGGTCTTGCAGAAGCTTTCGAGACCGACCGCGGTGAGTCGCTTGCGCATGTCCTTGGCCGCGTCGATCACCTCGGTGAACGCCACGTCGGGCGCAGGATCCAAATCAAACACCAGGCGGCCCGGCGTGTCATAGGCATCGGGTGCACAGTTCCAGGGATGCAGCTCGAGGCCGCCGAGCTGCGCGACCGCTGCCAGCCCCTCGATCTGGTCGATCTGCAAATACGGTTTGCGGTCGCCGGACACCTTGGCGAGCTTGAGCAGTTTCGACGTGCCGGCCATCGCGTGACGCTGGAAGAAGGTCTCGCCCTTGATGCCATCAGGGGCGCGCACGATCGAGCATGGCCGGCCCTTGAGGTAAGAGATCATCCATTCGCCGACCGCCTCGAAATAGTTTGCGAGGTCGAGCTTCGTCACCGGCTCGCCGTCGCCGGCGTCGGGCCAGAGCGCCTTGTCGGGATGGGAGATGGTGACACCCATCACCTCGGCAGTCCCCTTCTTCGCCACGCCTTTGGCCATCGGCTTCACCACTCCGGTTACGACCGGCCGTTCGGCCTCGACCTCATGCGCCGGCTTGTCCTGGCGCAAGCCCTTGAACGCGGCCTGGCGGATATTGCCGGCGTCGGTCCATCCGGCAAACTCGATCTCGGCGACCAGCTCAGGCTTCAGCCAGTGCACGTCGCGGGTCTTCTTCGGCGCATCCTTGCCGCCGAACGGGCTTTTGTCCGATGCCGCGGCCTTCAGCGCCGGCATGATGCGGCGGACGGTGTCCTGGCCAAAGCCGGTGCCAACGATGCCGACAAAGGCCAGATGATCGTCGCGATAGACGCCGGCCATCAGCGAGCGGAATTTACCGTTGGTGGTCTTCCAGCCGCCGATCACCACCTCATGGCCGGCGCGGATCTTGGCCTTGGTCCAGTCATCGGAGCGGCCGGAGCGATAGGTCCCGTTGAGCTTCTTGGAAACGATGCCTTCCAGCCTGAGCTCACGCGCGGACTCCAGCACGGCGTCGCCGCGCTGCTCGAAGTGCTCGACATAGCGGATCAGCAGGTTCTTGCCCTTGCGTGATGCCAGCAATTCCTTAAGTCGTGCCTTGCGCTCGGCGAGCGGCAGCGGGCGCAAATCCTCGTGACCGGCGAACAGCAGATCGAACGCGTAGAAGATCAGCCGGTCGGTCTTGCCGTCGGAGAGCGCCGCCTGCAGCGTCGAGAAGTGCGGAATGCCGTCCTTGTCGAGCGCGACGATCTCGCCGTCGATCAGGACGTCCGGCAGCTTGCCGGCCTCCTTCACGATCGCACCGAACTTGTCGGACCAGTCGAGCCCCTTGCGGGTCTTCAGCACGGCCTCGCCGTCCTCGACGCGGAGCTGGACGCGGTAGCCATCGAACTTGATCTCGTGGCACCAGCCCGCGCCATTCGGCGGGCTCTCGACCGCGGCGCAGAGCTGCGGCGAAACGAAATCGGGCATCTCCGCCACCTGTTTCGATTTCGCCTTCGCTCGCTCCTTCAGCTTTGCTTTCGGCGCTGGCGCCTTGGTTTTGGCGCGCGCGTCAGCGGCCATGCCGTGATTGGATTGCCAGACCGCATCCGCCTTGGCCCTGCCGTTGCCCTTCGCCAGCATGAACGGTTTCGGCGCCCGGCCCTTGCCGGCTGCGATCTGCTCCATCGAACGCCCCGAGGCAACCGAGCGGTCCTCGTCGAGGATCGCCTCGCCGTTGCCATCAACGGCATACTCATCGCGGTGCTTGATCAAGAGCCAGTTGGTGCGCTTGCCGCCGGTGCGGTCGTTCCTCATCCGCACCAGCACCCAGCTGCCGTGCAGCTTGTCGCCATGCAGCGTGAACTTGAGGTCGCCCTTCTTGAAACCGCGCTCGGGATCGTCGGATTCCCAAGTGCCACGATCCCAAAGCTGCACGGTGCCGCCGCCATACTGGCCCTCGGGAATCGTGCCTTCGAAATCGCCGTAGTCGAGCGGGTGATCTTCGACCTCGACGGCGAGCCGCTTGTCATGGGGATCGAGCGAGGGCCCGCGCGTCACCGCCCAGGACTTGAAGACGCCGTCGAACTCCAGCCTCAGATCATAATGCAGCCGCGTCGCGTCATGCTTCTGGATCACAAAACGCCGTTGCTTCGCCGGCGCGACCTTGACCTCGCCCGACGGCTCGCTGGTCTTCTCGAAGTCGCGCTTCTTGCGATAGGTGGTGAGGTTTCTCAGCGACACGTATAGGCCTCGGCACAAACGGCGGCCGCCGCCTCGGCGCGGCCATCAGGAACCAAAACCTACGGTATCCGTTCAAGTTCCAAACTCAAGTTGTTTGGAGACGATCATGGCCGCTCCTCGCGCCTATTGGAAGGGCACGCTCAAACTCTCGCTGGTGTCGTGCCCGGTGGCGCTCTACCCGGCCTCGACCACGGTCGAGAAGACCCGCTTTCACATGATCAACCGGGACACAGGCAACCGGCTGAAGCAGCAAATGGTCGATAGCGAGACCGGCGATATCGTCGAGGGCGACCAGAAGGGCCGCGGCTATGAGGTAAGCAAGGGCAAATATGTCGAGATCGAGAAGGACGAGCTCGAGGCGGTCGAGATCGAGAGCAATCACACCATCGATATCGACAGTTTCGTGCCCGAGGCGGAGATCGACAAGCGCTATCTCGACCACCCCTATTACATCAGGCCCGACGGCAAGGTCGGCGTCGACGCCTTCGCGGTGATCCGCGACGCCATGAAGGACCAGGACCGGGTCGCGCTGGCGCGCATCGTGCTGACCAACCGCGAGCACGTGATCGCGATCGAGCCGCTCGATAAGGGCATGCTCGGCACCACCCTGCGCTACCCCTACGAGGTGCGCGACGCCGACGATTATTTCGACGACATCAAGAGCCCGAAGGTGACCAAGGACATGATCGAGCTTGCGAGCCACATCCTCGACAGCAAGGCCGCGCATTTCGACCCGTCGAAATTCAAGGACGAATACGAGACCGCGCTGAAGGCGCTGGTCCGCCGCAAGGCCGCCGGCAAGCCGATCAAGGCCGCGGAACGCGAGGAGAAGCCGAGCAACGTGGTCAACCTGATGGACGCGTTGCAGCAGAGCTTGAAGAGCGGAAAGAGCGGCGCACGGCGATCCGGCTCCTCCGCGCGGCGCCCGACCTCGCACCGCCGCACCGCCAAGAAGGCGCACCGGTCGAGTGCGCGGTCGCGTAAGGCGGGGTGAGCGCAGTCGTCATTGCGATCGCAGCGAAGCAATCCATCTCCCCACATACGCGGAGGGATGGATTGCTTCGTCGCTACGCTCCTCGCAATGACGGATGGATGCAACTCATCCGCTACTTCTTCTTCGAGCTCTTTCGCTTCTTCGACGCCTTGCGCTTCGAACTCTTCTTGGACGCCTTCTTCGGTACCTTCTTGCCCTTGGCGCGCGCCTCGGACAAACCGATCGCGATCGCCTGCTTGCGGCTCTTCACCTTCTTCTTGGAGCGGCCGCTGCGCAGCGTGCCGGCCTTGCGCTTCTTCATCGCACCCTCGACATCGCGCGATGCCTTTCGCGAATACTTTCTTGCCATGGCTTCTCTCCCGATAACGGAAAACAAGCCTCGGTGGAGACGAAAGTTCCGAAGCTAATCTGCCGCGCGCAGCCGATAGCCGATGCCGGTCTCGGTCAGCACGAATTGCGGGCGCTCGGGGTCAGTCTCGATCTTCTGGCGGAGCTGGCGGACATAGACGCGCAGATATTGCGCGTCGGTCAGTTCGTCCCACAATTCCTTCAGCAGGAAGCGATGCGTCAGCACCTTGCCGGCATGCTGCACCAGCACCCGGAGCAGGTCGTATTCCTTCGGCGACAGCTTGATCTCGCGGTCAGCGACCTTGACGATCCGCCGCACCAGATCGACCGAAAGGTCGCCGGAGCGGAACACTGGCCGTTCGCCCTGCACCTGCAACTGGTGGCGCAGCGCGGCGCGCAGCCGCGCCAGCAATTCGTCCATGCCGAACGGTTTTGTCAAATAGTCGTCGGCGCCGAGATCGAGCGCCTGCACCTTGCCGGCCTCGTCGCCGCGGCTCGACAGCACCACGATCGGGACGCTGTCGTTGCGGCCGCGGATCATGCGCAACAGGTCGTGCCCCTGGATATCCGGCAGTCCGAGATCGAGGATGATCAGCGCCGGCCCCTCGGCCAGCAACTCCAGCGCGATCTTGCCGTTGGAGGCTTCCAGGATATCGTAGCCCTGCGTGCTCAGCCCCATCCGCAAGAGCTTGCGGATCGGTGGCTCGTCGTCGATGACTAGGACCTTGATCGGCGTCGCATTCATGCAGCAGTATCCAGCGCGTTGGTGTCGGCGGGGATCGGCAGGCGGATGGTGATGACGGCGCCGCTGCGGTCGGAGCGGTTGGCCGCCGCGATCGTGCCGCGCATCGCCTCGACGAAGCCACGCGAGATCGCAAGGCCAAGGCCGGTGCCGGGGCGGACATGGTCGCCCTTCTCGGCGCGATAGAACTTGTCGAACACGCTTTCGAGCTCGGCGGCAGGAATGCCGTCGCCCTCGTCGAGGATCTGCAGCGTCACGGCACCATGGTCGCGCGCGCCGCGGATCGAGATCGTGGTGTCCGACGGGGCGTATTTGGCGGCGTTGTCGAGCAGATTGAACAGCACCTGCTCGAACAGCACCGCATCTAGCGCCAGCATCGGCAGGTCGGCGGCGAGCTCCAACGACACACGGTGATGCACCAGGATCTTGGCAGCACGGCGCAGCGCGCTGCCGACGATCTCGCCGACATCATGCCGCGCGGTGTTGGGCACGATCGCGCCGGATTCCAGCTTGGTCATATCAAGGAGATTGGCGATGAAGCGGTTGAGCCGCTCCGACTCGTCGATCACGGTGGCGAGCAGATCGTGCTTCTGCGCATCACTGAGATTCGCACCGAGATCGCGCAGCGCCGAGGCCGAGCCGAGCACCGAGGCCAGCGGCGTCTTGAGGTCGTGGGAGATCGAGGTCAGGAGCGCGCCGCGCAAACGGTCGGATTCCACCGTGCGCTTGACGCGGTCCATGTCCTCGACCAGCAGCACGCGCTCGATCGCGAGCGCGCCCTGGTCGACCAGCGCGTTGAGCAGCCGGCGCTGGTCCGGCGTCAACAGCGGGCCGGTGCGGTCGTCGTCGATGCCGATCACGCCGATCGGGCCGCGGCCGGTGCGCATCGGCAGGAACAGCCGTTTTCCCCCTGGCAGCGTGTCCGAGCCGCGGCCGGCCGGGCGATCATTGCCCCAGGCCCAGTTGGCGGCGGCGAGATCGGCCTGATCGAGCTGGTCCTCCGGCGGATAGCCGCTCTTGACGGTCAGCGTGCCGCCTTCCGGCAGCAGCAGCACGACGCGCACCTTCAGCATCAGCGCGATCTGGTAGGCGGTCGCCCACAGCACGTCGTCCAAGGTCGCGGTGCCGGCGAGCTTGCGGCTGAAGGCGTAGAGCAATTCGGTGGTGCGGACGCGGCCGATCGCGGTGTCGGCCTGGGTGCGCACCCGCGCCGCGACATTCGAGACCAATAGCGCGATCAGCATGAAGAAGAAGAACGCCGCGACATTTGTCGGGTCGGTGATCGTGAAGGTGTAGACCGGCGGCAGGAAGAAGAAATTGTAGCACAGGGACGCGGCGACACTCGCCAAGAGCGACGGCCACAGCCCGTAGCGTACCGCGGCGCCCACTACAGCGGTGATGAAGACGAGGTCGACATTCTCGATGCCGAAGAACGGCTGGATCAGCTTGGCTGCGCCGAGCCCGATCGCCGTCAGCAGCAGCGACATCAGATAGGGCCGCGGATTGAACGGATCCTGCCGCTGCGCGGTCTGCACCGCCGCCTTGCCGACCGGCAGCTCGTCGCCGGCGATCACGTTGACGCTGATATTGCCGGCGCGGCGCACCAGATCGTGCACGACCGAGCCGTGCGTCAGCTCGAACCAGCGCGAACGCGTCGACTTTCCGATGATGATCTGGGTGACGTTATTGGCCTGCGCAAAGTTGATGACGTCGTCGGCGATGCGGCGGCCGACGCCGGGCAGTGTCAGCGCCTCGCCGCCGAGCGATTCCGCCAGCCGCATGGTGTCGGCCAGCCGGTCGCGCTGCTCGTCGCTTAGTTGCAGGCTGCGCCGGGTCTCGATGCTGACCGCGGTCCATTGCGCATGCAGCCGGTCGGCGAGCCGTTTGGTGTAGCGCACCAGGCCGGCGGCGCGCGGGTCCTCGCTCAGGCAGACCAGGATGCGCTCGCCAGCGGCCCAGGGACCCTGGATCGCGTTGGCCTGCATGTGGTTGAGCAGTTGCTCGTCGACCCGCTCAGCGGTGCGGCGCAGCGCCAGCTCGCGCAGGGCGGTGAGGTTGCCGGGCGAGAAATAGTGCTCCAGCGCCCGCTCGGCCTGCTTGGGCACATAGACCTTGCCCTCCTTCAGCCGCTGGATCAGGTCGTCGGGCGTGAGGTCGATCAGCTCGATCGCATCGGCGCGATCGATCACCGAGTCCGGCACGGTCTCGCGCACCCGCACATGCGTGATCTGCGCGACGACATCGTTGAGGCTCTCGATGTGCTGGATGTTGATCGCGGTGTAGACGTCGATGCCGTGCGACAGCAGTTCCTCGACGTCGAGATAGCGCTTGGGGTGCCGGCTGCCCGGCGCATTGGTATGGGCGAGCTCGTCGACCAGCGCGAGCTGCGGCCGCCGTGCGATCACGGCGTCGAGGTCCATCTCCTCCAGGCTCTGGTCGCGATAGGCCAACCGCTTGCGCGGGATCACTTCGAGACCCCTGAGCAGCGACTCGGTCTCGGCCCGCCCGTGCGTTTCGACCACGCCGACCACGACGTCGACGCCCGCCTTGAGGCGGGCGTGGGCGCTCGAGAGCATCTCGTAGGTCTTGCCGACGCCGGGGGCGGCGCCGATGAAGATCTTCAGCCGCCCCGAGCGATCGGTCTCGCGGCGCGCCGCCTCCAGCAGCGCATCCGGCGACGGTCGTTTATGGGGGTCGCGCTGATTGGCCATACCGCAATATAGTCATCCTGCGAGAGCGGGCCTACTCCCCTATTTCGCCTTTGCCGCATCGAGCGCCAGGTTGAGCGCAAGAACGTTAACGTGGGGCTCACCGATCACGCCGGCAAGGCGGCCTTGCGTGTTCTGCGTCACTAGCTCGCGCACCGCATCCTCCGACATGCTGCGCGCCTTGGCGACCCGCGGCACCTGGAACAGCGCAGCTTCCGGCGAGATGTCGGGATCAAGCCCGCTGGCCGAGGTGGTGACGAGGTCGACCGGCACCGATGCAGTCGGGTTCTCCGCCTTCAGCTTCTCGACATCCTCCTTGATCCGGTCGTTCAGCGCCTTGCTGGTCGGGCCGAGATTGGAGCCGCCGGAATTCGCCGCGTTGTAGGGCGCCGGCACGGTCTTCGACGAGTCGTTCGGATCGGGGGCGACCGTCGCCGACGGCCGGCCGTGGAAGTATCTATCCTCCTTGAACTCCTGCCCGATCAGGGCAGAGCCGATCACCGTGCCGTTTCGTTCGATCAGGCTGCCCTGCGCCTGCTTCGGAAAGATGACGCCGGCGACCGCCGTCATGGCGAGCGGATAGGCAAGGCCGGTGATCGCGGTCAGCAGCACCAGCACGAGGATGGCGGGGCGGATTTCTGTGAGCATGATAGGTCTCCGATATGTAGTTACCGTCATTCCGGGGCGGTGCGAAGCATCCAACCCGGAATCTCGAGATTCCCCGATGCGCAATTGCGCATCTGTGGTCTGGTCCTTCGGACCATCCCGGAATGACGAACCTTGTTAAGCCAGGCCCAAGGCGGCGACGATGAGGTCGATCGCCTTGATGCCGATGAACGGGATGATGATGCCCCCTAGGCCATAGATCATCAGGTTGCGGCTGAGCAGCGCACCGGCACCGACGGCGCGATACTTGACGCCCTTCAGCGCCAGCGGGATCAGCGCGATAATGATCAGCGCGTTGAAGATGATCGCCGACAGGATCGCGCTCTGTGGGCTCGCCAGGTGCATCACGTTCAGCACCTGGAGCTGCGGATAGAACGCCAGGAACATCGCCGGGATGATCGCGAAATATTTCGCGACGTCGTTGGCGATCGAGAAAGTGGTCAGCGCGCCGCGGGTCATCAGCAGCTGCTTGCCGATCTCGACCACCTCGATCAGCTTGGTCGGGTTGGAATCGAGGTCGACCATGTTGCCGGCCTCGCGGGCGGCCTGCGTGCCGGTGTTCATGGCGACGCCGACATCGGCCTGCGCCAGCGCCGGGGCGTCGTTAGTGCCGTCGCCGCACATCGCGACCAGCTTGCCCTTGGACTGCTCATCGCGGATCAGCTTGAGCTTGTCCTCAGGCGTTGCCTGCGCCAGGAAGTCGTCGACGCCGGCCTCGGCCGCGATCGCGGCCGCGGTCATCGGGTTGTCGCCGGTGATCATCACGGTGCGGATGCCCATCCGGCGCAATTCGGCGAAGCGCTCGCGGATGCCGCCCTTGACGATGTCCTTCAGGTGCACGACGCCCAGCAGCTTGCCGTCCTTGGCGACCGCCAGCGGCGTGCCGCCGGCCTTGGCGATCTCGTCGGCGATCGCCTGGATCTCGCGCGCCTCGGGGCTCATGTTCGCCGCGACCGCCCGGACGGTGTTGCCGGAGGCCACCGTGCGGGGCGCGCCGCCGTCGACATAGGCGAGGATGGCATCCACCGCGCCCTTGCGGACCGACATTGCGCCGGCATCGATGCCGCTCATGCGGGTCTGCGCGGTGAACGGAACGAAGGTCGCATGAAGCTCGTGCATCTCGCGGCCGCGGATGCCGTATTTCTCCTTGGCAAGCACCACGATCGAGCGACCCTCCGGCGTCTCGTCAGCGAGCGAAGCAAGTTGCGCCGCGTCGGCGAGGTCCTGCTCGGAGATGCCGCGGATCGGACGAAACGCTGTCGCCTGGCGGTTGCCGAGCGTGATGGTTCCGGTCTTATCCAGCAGCAGCGTGTCGACGTCGCCGGCGGCCTCCACCGCGCGGCCGGACATCGCCAGCACGTTGAAGCGCACCAGGCGGTCCATGCCGGCGATGCCGATCGCCGACAACAGCGCGCCGATCGTCGTCGGGATCAGCGTGACGAACAGCGCCACCAGCACCACGACCGAGATCGAGCCGCCGGCATAAGCCGCATAGCTCGGGATCGTCACGGTCGCGAACACGAAGATGATGGTGAGGCCGGCGAGCAGGATGTTGAGCGCGATCTCGTTCGGCGTCTTCTGCCGCTCTGCGCCCTCGACGAGCTTGATCATGCGGTCGATGAAGGTCGAGCCTTGGGCTGCGGTGATGCGGACGCGGATCCAGTCCGACAGCACCTGGGTGCCGCCGGTCACCGCCGAACGATCGCCGCCGGACTCGCGGATCACAGGCGCGGATTCACCTGTTATCGCCGCCTCGTTGACCGAGGCAACGCCTTCGATCACCTCGCCGTCGGACGGAATGTTGTCGCCGGCCTCGACCAGCACGATGTCGCCGACCTTCAGCGAGGTGCCGGGCACCATGCGATAGGTCCGGTCGGTGCCGGTCAAAAGCTTGGCCTGGCTCTCGGTGCGGGTCTTCTTCAGTGACTCCGCCTGCGCCTTGCCGCGGCCTTCGGCGATGGCCTCGGCGAAGTTGGCGAACAGCACCGTGAACCAGAGCCAGAGGATGATCTGGAAGGTGAAGCCGAGGTTGGCGCTGCCGGTGACGAGGTCGCGCACGAAGATGACCGTGGTCAGCGCGGCCACGACCTCGACGACGAACATCACCGGGTTCTTCGCCATCAGCCGCGGGTCGAGCTTGACGAAGGCCGATGTGATCGCCGGCACCAGGATCTTCGGGTCGAGGATGGTCGACGCCGTGACCTGCTTCTGCAGTCTTGTGGTTTCCATGGATGTCACTCCGGACAAATCGGATCAGAACAGGGTGTTGGCGTTGTCAGCGAGGTGCTCGACGATCGGCCCGAGCGCCAGCGCCGGGAAGAAGGTGAGACCGCCGATGATCAGGATCACGCCGATGACGAGGCCGACGAACAGGCCGCCGGTGGTCGGGAAGGTGCCGGCCGAGGCCGGGATCGACTTCTTCTCGACCAGCGAACCCGCGATCGCCATCGCCGGCACGATCATGAAGAAGCGGCCGACGAACATCGCCGACGCCAGCGTCAGATTGTAGAACAGCGTATTGCCGGTGAGGCCGGAGAAGGCCGAGCCGTTATTGCCGGTCGCCGAGGTGAAGGCATAGAGCACCTCGGAGAAGCCGTGCGGGCCGGCATTGGCCATTGAGGCCACTGCCGACGGCAGCACCACGCCGACCGCGGTCCAGCCGAGATACATCAACGGCAGCACCAGGATCGCCAGCATCGCCATCTTGACCTCGCGCGCCTCGATCTTCTTGCCGACATATTCCGGGGTGCGGCCGACCATCAGGCCGGCGACGAAGATCGCGAGCACGACGAACAGCAGCATGCCGTAGAACCCAGCGCCGACACCGCCGATGATGACCTCACCGAGCTGCATGTTGATCAGCGGGATCATGCCGCCGAGCGCAGTGAAGCTGTCATGCATGGCGTTGACCGCGCCGCAGGACGCCGCTGTGGTGACGACGGCGAACAGCGAGGACGCGACGATGCCGAAGCGGACCTCCTTGCCCTCCATGTTGCCGCCGGTGAGATCCAGCGCCTGCAGCGCCGAGGTGCCGTTGGCTTCCGCCCAATAGGTGATGGTGACGCCGGCGATGAACAGCACGCCCATCACGGCAAGGATCGCCCAGCCCTGGCGCTCGTTGCCGACCATGCGGCCGAACACGTTGGTCATCGCAGCACCGAGCGCGAAGATCGAGACCATCTGCACGAGGTTCGACAGCGCGGTCGGATTCTCGAACGGATGCGCGGCGTTGGCGTTGAAGAAGCCGCCGCCATTGGTGCCGAGCATCTTGATCGCGACCTGCGAGGCCACCGGCCCGAGCGCGATGGTCTGCTTGCCACCCTCCAAGGTGGTGGCATCGACATAGGCGCCGAGCGTCTGCGGCATGCCCTGCCAGACCAGGAACAGTGTGTAGACGATGCAGACCGGCAGCAGCACATAGAGCGTGCAGCGCGTCACATCGACCCAGAAATTGCCCACCGTGCGCATCGACGAACGGGTGAAGCCGCGGATCAGCGCCATCGCCAGCGCGATGCCGGTCGCCGCCGACAGGAAGTTCTGGTGGGTCAGGCCCAGCATCTGGACCAGATAGGACAGCGTGCTCTCGCCGCCGTAGTTCTGCCAGTTGGTGTTGGTGATAAAGGAGATCGCCGTGTTGAAGGAGAGATCTTCGGCCACCGCGGTCTGTCCGGCCGGGTTGAACGGCAGCACCGCCTGCAGCCGCATCAGCCCGTAGATCAGGGCGAAGCCGCCGACATGGAACAGCAGCATGGCAACCGTGTAGGTCAGCCAGTGCTGCTCGCGCCGCTCATCGACGCCGCCGACCCAGTAGATGCCGCGCTCGACGGGGCGCAGCACGGGCGAGAGGAAGGTACGCTCGCCGTTGAATACACGGGTCATGTACCAGCCGAGCGGCTTGACCAGCGCGATCACGATCACGCAGAACAGAATAATTTGAATCCAGCCGATGACGGTCATCGCGTCAAACCTTTCGAATGGGTGCGAAGCGCAGCAGCGACGCGAATATGCCGAGCAAGAGCCCGGTCAGTACCGCGTCGGCCAACAGAATTGTGCAAAGCGCTGACATCGCTGGGCCTAGAAGCGTTCCGGCCGCAGCAGCGCGTAGGTGAGGTAGAACAGCAGGCCGAGCGAGACGAGGCCGGCGAGCGAGTAATCGAAGACCATCGCCGCCTCCCCTACAGCCGTTCGCAGGCGTAGGCATAGCCGATGCCGGCCGCGAAGAAGCCGATCGCGAGCGCAGCCATGAGAATGTCCATCATGTGAGACTCCTATGCATCCGAGAGGCGCGGGACGACCGTATAAGGGCTCCGCGCCGGATGGCCGTGAGGTGCCATCCGGGGCATAGGTTTTCGAGAGGTGGCGAATAAGGACGTTATAGGAATTGCATAAGTGCCTCCGTAATCGTCGTCCCGGCGAAGGCCGGGACGACGCTGGGGTCTTTATGGAATCCCTATATCTCCGCGCCTCGCCTCGTCTCGCTTTCAAATGGCGCCCCGGCCATTTTGGGCCTGCGGCCAATGCTTTGGGCCGCGCCCGAAACGAGATGACGTCATGTCAGCACTATCCCACTCCACCTCGACCGAGCTCGGCGAACGGCTGCGCGACGCTTACGCTGTCACCGCCGAGTTCATGACCGACATCATCAGCCAGACCTGCCGGCGCTTTCCTTCGGCCGGGCAAAGCGCCAAGACCTCGCGCGTCGAGCGCCTGATCCAGTCCGGCGCCTGGACCGATGCCGCGATCGCGCTGCTCGATCTCGAACTTCCGCAATGGCAGGTCCGCCGCCTGGTTTATGACGAAGGCGAGTGGCACTGCGCGTTGTCGCGCGAGCGCGAGCTGCCCGATTGGCTCGACCAGTCGATCGAGACCCGCCATGCCGATCTCGCGCTCGCGATCCTCTGCGCGTTCGTCGAAGCGCAGCGGATCTCGGCGCCGGAGAATCGCACCAGCGTGCCGACCGTCCGCTGCGAGACCCGCGCGCTGCACGAGCCGCTGTTCGTCGACAATATCGGCTGATGGCGGCGCAATCGTGAACGCGAAACAACTGCCGCGGCAGCTGCTGTCGGTCCAGGTCATGCGCGCTCGGCAGCGGCCTCATCCAGGGTCTCTGAACCATCCCCGAAAATCCTATGCCGCTCCTATGACGTCGCTGCCCGCTCGTGCTCGATTTCATATCCGGCAACACCGACATTGATCGCGTGACTTAAACTTCAAGGACCACGTCAGTGAAACTCGTCGAACCTCCCTCGTGTAGCGCAGCATCCAGCATCGTCTTCATCGGCCGCAACCATCGCGGCCAATGGGTTGCCCAGCAGCAGAACGGCCTCTATGGCGGCCTGTTCGTCAACCGCGCCCAGGCCGTCAAATACGCGCTGTTCGAGAACGGCCAGCACCGCGAAATGATCGTCGAGCTGTCGCGTGAGATCGAGCTCGATATGAGCGGCGAGACCGCAAGGCTTCCCGCAAGCCGCATGGCCTGAGCCACTCCCATGACTGCGCAAGCTGGCACGGCCGATTGGCTGTCGGGCTTCATCCCGGATCTTCCGACGCCCTTCACTCACCGGGACGAGATCGACACCGCGGCGTTCGGCCGGCTGTGCGAGCGCCAGATCGCAGCCGGCGCCTCGGCGCTGCTGGTCGGTGAGACCGCGGGCGAAAGCTCGACGCTGGAGCCAGCAGAGCGCGCGCAGCTGGTTCGCATCGCCGCCAACGTCGCGCGCAAGCGTGTCCGCATCATTGCCGGTGCCGGGTCGAACGCGACCGATCGGGCCGTCACGTTCACCCGCGCGGCGGAGGAGGCCGGAGCCGACGCCATCATGTCGGTGGTGCCCTATTACAACAAGCCGATGCCGCAGGGCATGGCGGCGCATTTCCGCGTCGTCGCTGCGGCCACCACGCTGCCGGTGATCCTGCACGACATTCCACAGCGGACGGTCAAGGGGCTTCCGGATGAAATCCTGCTCGAGCTCGCCGCAGTGCCGGGGTTCATCGGACTGCGCGACGGTAGCGGTGACGTCGCCCGCATGCTGCGCCTGCGCTCGCGTCTGCCGGCGACCTTCCGCATGTTGACCGGCGACGACGCATCATCGCTCGCCTGGCTCGCGGCCGGCGGTGATGGCTGTATCTCGGCCGTGGCAAACGTCGCGCCCGATCTGTCCGTGGCCATCCACCGACATTTCCGCGCGGGGCGGTTGTATCAGGCGCGGGAGTTGCACCAGCGGCTGGTGCCGCTCGCAACGCTGCTGGAGCGCGACCACCCTGCCGCGTTGAAGTTCGCACTGGCTCTGCTGGGGTTCATCCAGCCGGCGACTCGGCTGCCGATCGTTCAACTCGGCGGACCGGCAAGGGACGCGGTCGCGCAGGCGATGGCCGAGCTTGCCGACGCGTATCTCGGAGCAGCGCGCTGAGATTTGCGAAAGCCATCGCAATGCACAATGGGATCAGCGCACGGCCCCGTGAAACCGCGCCATATTGAGGTTCCCGAGCGGCGCCCCATATCCACGGCAAGGGAGTGCTTGCCGTGCAGACCCTCAAGGCGGCTCTCGTTATGGCGACCGTCCTGGTCGCCCTGGTTTTCTCCATCCGTCCCGGCACGGCCGCGGACAGTAACCGCCTTGCCCTAACCATTTCGATCGACGGCGCGATCGGCCCGGCATCGGCCAGCTACGTGAAGGATGCGCTGGCCAAAGCGGCCGAGCGGCACGCCGAGATCGTCATCCTGCGCCTGAACACGCCGGGCGGTCTCAGCACCAGCATGCGCGAGGTCATCGCCGACGTGCTGGCCTCGTCCGTTCCCGTCGTCGGCTACGTTGCGCCCTCCGGCGCCCATGCCGCGAGCGCCGGGACCTATATCCTCTATGCGGCCCATCTCGCGGCCATGGCGCCGGGCACCAATATCGGCGCCGCGACGCCGGTGCAGATCGGGGGCCCGCTGCCGGGCCTGCCGGGCAGCACCCCGGACAAGGGCACCAAGGAGAAGGACGGCGGCAGCGCGTCGGAGACCAAGGACGCCATGACGGCGAAGGTGACGAACGATGCCGTTGCCTTCATCCGCAGCCTCGCCGAACTGCGCGGCCGCAATGCCGACTGGGCCGAGAAGGCGGTCCGCGACGCCGCCACCCTCTCCGCCAACGCCGCGTTGCAGGCCCATGTCATCGAATTCACCGCGCATGATACGGCCGGCCTGCTCAGGCAGGTCGATGGCCGCACGGTGGAGCTTGCCGGCGGCAAGACACAAGCTCTGGCGACCAGGGATGCCGTGATCGAAGCGATCGATCCGACCTGGCTCGCGCGCGTGCTTGCCGTCATCACCGACCCCAACATCGCATTCGTCCTGCTGATGGTCGGCATCTACGGCCTGATCTTCGAATTCATGTCGCCCGGTGCCGTGGCGCCCGGCGTGGTCGGCACGATTTGCCTGCTGCTCGGCCTTTACGCACTGAACATGCTGCCGATCAACTATGCCGGTTTCGCTTTGATGCTGGTCGGCATCGCGCTGCTCGCGATCGAGGCCTTCAATCCAACGGTTGTGATCGGCCTCGGCGGAATCGTCGCCTTCGTGCTGGGCGCCGCCATGCTGTTCCGAGTCGAGGCGCCCGGATACCGGTTGTCATGGTCGGTGATCGGCATCGTCGCGGCGATGTTCACAGGCCTCATCCTCGTCGTGCTCGGCGCGCTGCGCCGCGCGCGTAACGGCCCAATCCGGCTTGGCGCGCAGGCCATGCGCGGACTAGCGGCCGAGGTGCTCGACTGGTCCGAGACCACGGGCCACGTCTTCGCCAATGGTGAGCGCTGGCAGGCGCGGGGCACCGAGGCATTCAAGGCCGGCGAGACGGTCGAGGTCGCCAACATCGTCGATTTGACGCTGGTGGTGCGGCGTGCGCCGGCATCCGCCGGCGAAGGAGGTAAAGCATGATGCTTGATTATTTCACCTACGCGGCGATTGCGTTGCTGATCATCATCTTCCTGACCCAGGCGGTGCGCGTGCTGCGCGAATACGAGCGCGGCGTCATCTTCACGCTCGGCCGTTTCACCGGGGTGAAGGGTCCGGGGCTGATCATCCTGATTCCGGTGGTGCAGCAGCTGGTGAAGGTCGACCTCAGGGTGGTGGTGCAGGTGGTGCCGCCGCAGGACGTGATTTCGCGCGACAACGTCTCGGTCAAGGTCAACGCCGTGCTCTACTTCCGCATCGTCGATCCCGAGCGCGCCATCATCAAGGTCAGCGACTACATGGCCGCAACCAGCCAGCTGGCCCAGACCACGCTGCGCTCGGTGCTCGGGAAGCACGAGCTCGACGAGATGCTCGCGGAACGCGACCGGCTCAACGCGGATATCCAGGAGACCCTCGACAAGCAGACCGACGTCTGGGGCATCAAGGTCACCGCGGTCGAGATCAAGGATATCGATCTCAATGAAACCATGGTGCGGGCGATCGCCAAGCAGGCCGAAGCCGAACGGCTGCGGCGAGCCAAGGTGATCAACGCGATGGGCGAGCAGCAGGCCGCCGAGAAGCTGGTCGAGGCCGGCCGGATCCTGGCCCAGGAGCCGCAGGCGATGCAGCTGCGCTATTTCGCGGCACTGCATGACATCGCCGGCGAGCGCTCCTCGACCGTGGTGTTCCCGCTGCCGATGAACCTGCTCGATCATTTGACGCGACGAGGCGAGCCGGCGAGGTGATCGGAGTTGCTAATGTCCGTGATGCTTGGCTCGCCACGCTGGTCCCGCGCCGCGCATGTCGTGCGCCTCGGGCCGATAGGTGCCGATCGGCTCCTCGCCGATCCAGGCGAGGAATTTGAGCAGCCCGTCCGCGACACGGCACAGCAGGGCAGCGATGAATGTCACCGCGCCCATCTCAGTAATCCCATCTCTCGCCGAGCACGACCGGCGGGCGCGGATATCTTTCGGCATCGCCACCGGGCATGCCGACATCAAGGTGGGTCCGCGCCCACACCTCATGTCCGCGATGCAGCAGCAGCTCGTTGCGCAGCCGATGGATCTTGGCCGCGGCGATGGCGCGGTGAAGCGTCCTGAAGGCGAGACCAATCCGCCGGATGCTCCGCCGCAGCATCGCGGGCATCGCACCGGCCGAACCATGCCGCCGGACATCCTGTACATGGAGCAGGGTCATGTCCCACCTTCCTGGTGGCGACGCGCGAGCGCCGCGCCACACCAAAGATGCTGGGAAGGCCGTAGGAATTCGAGAGGGCACGCCGCGGTGCGGCATAGGAGCCGCATAAAGAAGGTCACCCCGCGTCGTGCCGGCCGGCACGGGCCGGAGCGCCACGCCCCTGCCCGTGTTGACCAGCGCGCATTCAGTGCTAGCCTTTTGGCAACCAATCGCATCAAGCGGGTTCGATGACCGAGGGTAGCGACCATGGACCTCGTATCGCCAACTACCGCAACCGCCGGGCCGGTCCCCCCTGATGGCGTGATCGCGGCAGGCGTCTATGTCGAGGGACGCCGCATCGCCAATATCCCAATCGATGAGGCCGCGAGCTGGCGCACCAAGCCGGATCACGTGGTGTGGATCGGCCTGCACGAGCCCGACATGACGCTGCTAAGCAGCCTGCAGCGCCAATTTCAGCTGCACGACCTCGCGATCGAGGACGCCGATCACGCGCATCAGCGGCCGAAGATCGAGCAATATGGCGATGCGCTGTTCATCGTGGCGCGCACCGCTCAACTCGACGGAGAGAGCATCGCATTCGGCGAGACGCATCTGTTCGTCGGCGAGGGCTACATCGTCTCGGTCCGGCACGGCGCCTCGACGTCCTACACGCCGGTCCGCGAGCGCTGCGAGAGCTGTCCGCGCGCGCTTGCCCGAGGCGAGGACTACATTCTCTATGCCATCCTCGATTTCATCGTCGACAATTACTCCCCGGTGCTCGAGACCATCCAGGAAGAGGTCGAGGCGATGGAGGCGGAGGTGCTGGCGAGCGCGATGACGCGGGCGCAGATCGAGCGGCTCTATCTGTTGCGGCGGGACCTGCTGCGCCTGCGCAACGCGGTCGGGCCACTGGTGGAGGTCTGCCGCAGGCTGGAGCGCGACGATCTACCAATGGTGCGCGCCACCATGCGCCCGCTGTTCCGCGACGTCACCGACCACGTCCGCACCATCCAGGAACGAATCGACTCGCTGCGCGAGGTGCTCGCCTTTGCGTTCGAAGCAAGTCTGCTGGTCGGTCAGGCGCAGGAAACGGCGATCTCCAAGAAGCTCGCCTCGTGGCTTGCGATCGTTGCCGTGCCGACCGCGGTTGCCGGCATCTACGGCATGAATTTCAAGTACATCCCGGAGCTGCAATGGGAATACAGCTATTTTGTCGTGATGGGCCTGATGCTGCTCGCATGCGGCGGGCTGTTCTGGCGGTTCAGGCGTTCCGGCTGGCTGTAGGCCGCGATCAGAACATCGCACCCATCTGATCCGGCGCAGAATGTGACGGCGCATCGCAGCCATGCCGCAAATCGCGACATTACGGACAATTTTACCCCTCGATCGGAAACGCGAGGGGCCGGTTTACGGTCGGCGGCAAGACCGGTAACCTCGCCTCCCAATGCGACGTGGAGACGCCCCATGCGGCCCAAAGATCAGACCAACTGGATGCTGACAGACGCGATCGAGGCGCTTGCCCGGGCGGAACGGTTGCACCAGAGTTTCCTGAACATCCACCCGCGCGCAGGCAGCAGCGAACCGAGCTGGGAACCGCCGATGGACGTGATCGAGACCGAGCAGGAGATCCTGATCCTGGTCGCGCTGCCGGGGGTCGATCCCGACGAGGTCGAGGCCGCGCTCGACGGCGGCACGCTGGTGATCTCCGGCCGCCGCACCTTGCCCGCTGAGCTCCGCAACGCCCGCATCCTGCGCCTTGAATTGCCGCAGGGCCGCTTCGAGCGCCGCATCGCGCTGCCGACCGGCCGCTACACCATCAGCCGCTTTGCCGCGCATGGCTGCGTCGGCCTGCGGCTCGGAAAATCGAGCTGAGGGATTTCGCCATGGCTGCATCAGATATATCAAGCCCGGCATCGACCTCGGCGGCGATCCCGAGCGATGCGATGATCATCGTCCCCGTCCGCAACACCGTGCTGTTTCCGGATGTCATCATCCCGATCACGATCGCGCGTGCGACCTCGATTGCCGCCGCCCAACAGGCGGTGCGCGAGCAGCGGCCGATCGGCATCCTGCTGCAGCGCGATCCCGAGACCAACGATCCCGGTCCAGACGGGCTCTACCGCGTCGGCACCGTCGCCAACATCGTGCGCTACATCACCGGCGCCGACGACAGCCATCATCTGGTCTGCCAGGGCGTGCAGCGCATGCGCGTGCTCGATTATCTGCCCGGCACGCCGTTCCTCGCGGCGCGCGTGCTGCAGATCCCGGAGCCGACCACCACCTCGCCCGAGATCGAGGCGCGCTTTCTCAATCTGCAGCGCCAGGCGCTGGAGGCCGCGCAATTGCTGCCGCAGACGCCGCCCGAATTGATCGCCGCGCTGCAAGGCACGACGTCGCCGGCAACGCTGGCCGACCTTGCGACCTCTTACATGGACATCAAGCCGGCGGAGAAGCAGGACATCCTCGAGACCATCGATCTCGTGGCGCGGATGGACAAGGTCTCGCGGCATCTCGCCGAGCGCATCGAGGTGCTGCGGCTGAGCCAGGAGATCGGGCAGAAGACCAAGGCGGTGTTCGACGAGCGGCAGCGCGAGGCCATCTTGCGCGAGCAGATGGCGACCATCCAGCGCCAGCTCGGCGAGGGCGACGGCAAGGCCGCGGAGGTCGCCGAGCTGACCAAGGCGATCGCGGATGCCAAGATGCCGCCGGAGGCCGAGGGCCAGGCGCAGAAGGAACTGCGCCGCTACGAGCGGATGCCGGAAGCGGCGGCCGAAGCCGGCATGGTCCGCAGCTATCTCGACTGGCTGATCGATCTGCCCTGGAGCCTGCCGGAGGAGAAGCCGATCGACATCTCCGAAGCGCGCAAGATCCTCGACCATGACCATTATGGCCTCGAGAAGATCAAGAGCCGCATCATCGAATATCTCGCGGTGCGCAAGCTCGCGCCCGGCGGCAAGGCGCCGATCCTGTGCTTCTTGGGTCCCCCCGGCGTCGGCAAGACCTCGCTCGGCCAATCGATCGCGCGCGCGATGGCGCGGCCATTCGTCCGCGTCTCGCTCGGCGGCGTGCATGACGAGGCCGAGATCCGCGGCCACCGCCGCACCTATATCGGCGCGCTGCCCGGCAACATCATCCAGGCGATCAAGAAGGCCGGCGCGCGCAATTGCGTGATGATGCTGGACGAGATCGACAAGATGGGCCGCGGCGTCCAGGGCGATCCGTCGGCGGCGATGCTCGAGGTGCTCGACCCCGAGCAGAACTCGACCTTCCGCGACAATTACCTCGGCGTGCCGTTCGACCTGTCGCGCGTCGTGTTCATCGCCACCGCCAACATGCTCGACGGCGTGCCGGGCCCGCTGCTCGACCGCATGGAGCTGATCAGCCTTCCCGGCTACACCGAGGATGAGAAGCTCGAGATCGCCAAGCGCTATCTGGTACGCCGCCAGCTCGAGGCCAACGGCATCAAGGCCGATCAGGTCGAGATCGATCCGGATGCGCTGCGGCTGATCATCAAGAGCTACACCCGCGAGGCCGGCGTCCGCAATCTGGAACGCGAGATCGGCAAGGTGCTGCGCAATGTCGCAGTGCAGATCGCCGAGGGCAGCACCAGCCACGTCACCATCGCGCCAAAGGATATCGTGGCGCTGCTCGGCCAGCCACGCTTCGAGAACGAGATCGCGCAGCGCACCAGCATCCCGGGCGTCGCGACAGGCCTGGCCTGGACCCCGGTCGGCGGCGACATCCTGTTCATCGAGGCCTCGCGGACGCCGGGCAAGGGCGGGCTGATGATCACCGGACAACTCGGCGACGTCATGCGCGAGAGCGTGCAGGCCGCGCTGACCCTGGTGAAAAGCCGCGCCTCCCAGCTCGGCATCGATCCTGTCGTGTTCGAGAAGAGCGACATCCACGTCCACGTTCCCGCTGGCGCGACGCCCAAGGACGGCCCGAGCGCAGGCGTTGCGATGTTCACCGCCCTCACCTCGCTGTTGACCGACCGCACCGTGCGCAGCGACACCGCGATGACCGGCGAAATCTCGCTGCGCGGCCTGGTGCTTCCGGTCGGCGGCATCAAGGAGAAGGTGGTCGCCGCCGCGGCCGCCGGCCTGACCCGGGTGATGCTGCCGGCGCGCAACAAGCGCGACTACGACGAGATCCCGGCCGGCGCCCGCGCCAAGCTCGAGTTCATCTGGCTCGAACGGGTCGACGAGGCGATCGCCGCCGCGCTGGAGCCCGCCAAGGCCACGTCTGCGGCGGCGGAGTGAGTGGCGGCGGCGGATGATGCTCCGCGTTGATCTCTCGCCCGGGGCTCACCCCTCTCCCCACCCTCCCCCGCAAGGGGGGAGGGAGCCCAACCGATGTGCTCACCTCACGTTACGCTGCGCAGAAGGCACAGACGGTGTTCGGATAGCTGCAAGGTCATGCACCGAGCACTGCGAGCACCAGCTAACTAGGTCTCGGACGGTCTGAGCACCGAATGTGTAAGGGAGGCACTGGCGGACGGGTTCCCTCCCCCCTTGCGGGGGAGGGTTAGGGAGAGGGGCGCCGCACGGCGTGCTCTCTCCAGCGAATGCAAGAGCGATGTCGCTCAGCTCTTGCCCATGCAATCTTCGATGTAGAACCAGCGATCGTCGCCGGTCAGGCCCTTCTGCTTCACCTCTTTGCGGCAGGCCTTCAGCTTGGGCCTGTTGGCGCTCCACTTCGCCTTCATGTCCTTCAGCTTCTGCATGGTGATCTTGACCTTCGACGGCTTGGCCTCGGTCGTGCTCTGGGCCGCTGCGGTGTGCAGCGAGCCGGCGAGAAGCAAGGCGGCCACAACGCAGCTTGCGGTACGATACATGGCTGAAAATTCCCTTTGATTATCCGTTGAATTGAACATGCCAGCGCAGTCGCACACGGGACGCAAGATGTCCCGCGCGCGACCGGTCTGCGATCAGAGGATTTTGACCGCGTTGAGCAGCGTCATGTAGACGCCCCAGGCCAGCGGAATGCCGACGAACAGCCAGAACAGCGCCGCCTTGACGTCGAGCCCGCCAAACCCGATGCCGTAGGAGCCGTGCGGGCCGGCCGCCGCGGCGCTGGCGCTCGCGTCTTGCAGCTTGGCGACCTCGGCGTCGCTCATGTGCCACTTCGAATCGACCGGCTTGATCAGGTAATTGCAGATCAGGCCCGCGACCAGCATGGCGCACAGGATGTACATCGTGGTGTTGTAGAGCTGGTCGCGCGGCACGCCGGCGGCCAGTTGGAATTCACGGATGTAGTTCACCACCACAGGACCGATGATGCCGGCGGTCGACCATGCCGTCAGCAGACGGCCATGGATCGCGCCGACGAACTGGGTACCGAACATGTCGGCGAGATAAGCCGGCACGGTGGCGAAGCCGCCGCCATACATCGACAGGATGACGCCGAAGCCGAGCACGAACAAGAGCTTCGATCCCATCGCGGCAAAGGTCGGCGCCAAGGCGTAGAGCACGATGCCGAGAATGAAGAACGTGTAGTAGGTGTTCTTGCGGCCGATCTTGTCCGACAGCGACGCCCAGAAGAACCGGCCGCCGATGTTGAACAGCGACAGCAATCCGGCAAAGCCGGCCGCGATCGCGGCGATCTGCGCCTTCTGTCCGGCATCGAGCTGGTTGAAGCCGACATTGGGCAGCCCGATCAGCTTGCCCGCAAAGATCTCCTGCAACATCGGCGAGGCCATGCCGATCACGCCGATGCCCGCCGACACGTTGAGGCACAGCACCCACCAAATCAGCCAGAACTGCGGCGTCTTGTGCGCATTGTCGAGATGGACGTTCTTGCTCGAGATCATCGCGTTGGCTTTCGCCGGCGGTGTCCAGCCCTCCGGCTGCCAGCCGGCCGGCGGAATGCGATAACGGAACGCTCCGATCATCATGAACACGAAGTAGATCGCGCCCATCGCGAGGAAGGTTTCCCAGACGCCGACCGAGGTCGGGGTCTTGAAATAGTTCATCAGCTTGTCGGCGAGCGGGGCGCCGATCATCGCGCCGCCGCCGAATCCCATGATCGCCATGCCGGTTGCCATGCCGCGGCGATCCGGGAACCATTTCACCAGCGTCGACACAGGCGAGATGTAGCCGAGACCGAGGCCGACACCGCCGATCACGCCGGAGCCGAGCCACATCAGCCAGAGCTGATGCGTGTAGACGCCCAGTGCGCCGATCACGAGACCGCCGGCCCAGCACAGGGCCGCGACGAAGCCGGCCTTGCGCGGACCGACCTTCTCGAGCCAGCCGCCCCAGATCGCGGCGGAGACGCCGAGCAGCACGAAGAACAGCGTATACATCCACCCCAGGCTCGCGACCTTCCAGTCGCAGGTCGTGGTGAACAGTTCCTGGATCAGCGAAATATCGGGGCACGCCTTCGGCGCGGTCAGCCCGATCGCGCGCGACAATGGCAGCCAGAATACCGAGAAGCCGTAGGCCATGCCGATGCACAGATGGATGCACAGCGCGGCCGGCGGCACCAGCCAGCGGTTGAAGCCGGCAGTCGCGATCGTGTGTTCCTTGTCGAGAAATCCTGCGCCTGCCGCGGATACGCGTCCGGCGCTGCTCATCGTCGTCATTGCAACCTCCCCTGCAGCCGCCGCTACGTCGGGCGCATCTGCGTCTTCGATCCCGTCTCAGCCCTTGCGGCAACCGTAGGCTCGGCTGCTCCGCACATTCCCTCGATGCGCCGGGACCAACCACGCGCTTTTTCGGAAATGCTAACCCCCGATACGACCGGATATGCCTGGCCGTGCTGCCCGATCAGGACGCAGGCCGATTCTTGTCCGTCCAAATGCCTACGTCAGGGCGCAGCTTCACCTGCACGACCCGGCGGAGATTATCAATTCGCGCAGAAGGGGAAATAGGTGTCGATAGGCAAAAGGTAGATATTCAGCTGCATCTAGCCTGTACGCGGCGATGCAGCATTTGATTTATCTATCGTTCCATTGATCTTCTCGATCAGGAAAACGATCCGGACATCGCTGCGTTCGGTGATCTCGACCTTGTCGCCGGTCTCCTGGATCAGGGCCGGGATATCGATCACCGAAAGCGGATCGGTACAGTGTACTTCGAGGAAATCTCCGGCCGCCACACCCTTGAGCGCCTTGCGTGTCTTCAGCGCGGGCAGCGGGCATTTCAGGCCGGTGAGATCGAGCTTGGTCGTTGTCATGGTCCGACCATGGCGAAGCCGTCATGTATCGTCAACGCACCACCTGCTCAGCTTTCGGCGGGCGCCGACGCGCGCACGTCGTCGATCGGGATCGCGGCGCGCAGCATCAATTCGGCAACGTCCTCAATGTCGTCGAGATGCACGACCGGCAGCGTGGTCTTGACGGCAACGTCGCTGGCGATCCCGACCACGCGCGGGTCATCGGGAAACAGCAGCGGCTTGCCATTGGCGGCGCGATACACCTCGACCTTGTTGACCGGCTCGCGCTTGAATCCCTCAACCACGACCAGATCGACGGGCGCCATCTTGGCGAGCAATGCGGGCAGCCGCGGCTCGGCGGCGCCGCGCAGCTCGTGCATCAGCGCCCAGCGCCGCGTCGAGGACACCAGCACCTCGGTCGCGCCGGATTGCCGGTGCACCCAGGAATCCTTGCCGGGCACGTCGACATCGAATTCGTGATGGGCGTGCTTGATCACGGAAACCCGCAAGCCCTGCCCGAGCAGATGGGGGATCACCCGCGACAGCAGGGTGGTCTTGCCGGCACCGCTCCATCCCGCGAGGCCAATCACTTTCATACGCGTCTCCGAAGGCACTTAGCGTCCAATGCTGCTTATATCAGCGTTGAGGCCATGTCATGCCAGCTGCGCCGGCGGGTGACGAGCGACTGGTCCCCTAGTGGAGCGCCAGCGGAAACTCCTGGAGCAGTTGCGACCACAAACACAGCGAACGCGACCAGGCGCCAAGGCGTGCAACTCGGCAACCTGCCGATGGGACGAGCAGCCAGGGCGGCAGGAAGAACAGTCCGAACACCATGCCGAGCGGATACACCGCGAGCCATCGGAAGCCGCTGCCATCGCCACCCGGTGGGCGATGGCGTTGGGGGGCGTAAAGCCAGCACAAAACGCCGACTGCCGCGATTGGGCTCATCCCGCGGCTCGTTATCCTGCAGGAATCAACCGGCCCGCTGACCGACCGGCCGTCCCGGCCTGGCAGGTCTTGCTGATTGGCCCTCTCTAGGGGGCTTGCCGCGCACCCGCTTCCGCGGGCGTTGCGCATCAGCCGCCAGCACTTCTTCCAGTGTCGTGTTCCTAAAGCGAAGCCTTCTAGACATCGCATCGCTCCCTGAACGGGTGGCAGCCCCATCAGTCGTTCAGCCACCGGCCCCGCGACCGGGTTCATGTCGGTGACCCAAGGATAATCAGCGACGGAGCGCTTTGCTCCAAGAAAACGGTCGCCCTCCGCCCACGTCACCGGCCAACCTGCTATCCAGCGGATATACCTCGAAGTTTCCAATGCGTGGGACGGCCGGAACACGATAATATGAAGCGCTGGAGGATCATCCATGCCTCGCTCGCCTTCGATCGTGCCGCATCAAGTCGACCACGACACCTATCTGGTGCTGAACGATTTCGGCCGGCTTGGCCGTGCCTGGTGCGAAACCGAAGAGGAAGGCTCCGACCGGAAAACGCTGATCCGCCGCCTGCTGGATGACCAGTACAGCCATCCGGTCCGCATCGTGGCCTTCAATACCAGCGAGGGATGGTCGCGCGACGTCACGACCGACATCGCCGACGAGCTGCGGCGCCGTTTCGTCGAATACGATGAAGTTCCGAGCTCGGTGCGGCAATTCGTGGAAATGGCGATGCGGCACTGAGCCGGATCGCCATCGGCCCATGATCCCGTGCCCGCGGGGCCCGAACCCCAAGCAAACCCAGATATCCCAACGAGATAAATGGGTTATTCGGCTCCCACCGCCGCCCCATAAGGCAATATTAACAGCATCTGCCTTACCTGTTCTCCCGGTGAACGGGAGATCCGACCAGTGCTCAATCGTGATGCTGTACGAGATGCCATAGGCGCCAGGAACCGAGTCCTGATCACCGCGATCTTTTTGGCATCGGGCGCGGCATCCCTGATCCTTCAGGTGCTCTGGTTCAAGCAGCTGCAATTCGTGCTGGGCAGCGCGACCGTCTCGGTCAGCGTCACGGTGGCAAGCTTCTTCTTCGGTCTTTCCCTGGGCAGCGCCCTCGGCGGCCGGGTCGCCGACACGGTCAGCCGCCCCCTGACGATCTACGGCTTTCTCGAACTCGCCCTCGCGATCGTTTCCCTGGCAGTGACGGCATTGCTGTCGCATTGGTCGACATGGGTGGGCTGGCTGTCGCCGATGCTGGATCTGGAGTCGCCATTGCGGTTGCCTCTGATGGTCGCGCTGTCGCTCGCCATCCTGTCGCTGCCGACCATGTTGATGGGCGCGACCCTGCCCTTCCTGGTGAAATTCCTGACCCGGACGCAAACCGATTTGGCCAACCGCATCGGCCTGCTCTACGGCTTCAACACCCTGGGCGCCGCCATTGGCACCCTGACCGTCGGCTTTGTCCTGATGGGCCTGTGCGGCATCACGGGATCAAGCCTGGTTGCGGCGGCGCTGTATCTCTGCGTCGGCGGCGTGGCCCTGCTGGTCGCGCGCAGCGCAAGCCCGATCGTTGCGGTCACGGCAACCGTGCCGGTGCCAACCGCCGCGCCGGCGCACGACAGGACGTCGATCCTGATCGCGATTTTCGCATGCTCCGGTTTTGTCTCGATCGCCTATGAAGTGGTCTGGTTCCGCTTCCTGACCAATGTCAGCACGTCGAGTGTCTACGCATTCTCAGGCATGCTCGGCGTCTATCTGCTGGGGCTCGTGATCGGCGCCCTGATCTGCGCCAGGCTGCTCGCCCCGCGCAAGGATCAGTTGCTGCGATACTTGGCCGTCACGCAGCTCTTGATCGCAGTTGCGGCCACGCTGACCGTCGCAATCCTCGGCAAGGCGCGCACCGTGGGCGTAACGCTGTCTCCGATCGTCTCGGGCTTCATGCCAGTCCAGGTGCAGGAGCTGCTGGGCGGTGACGTTCCATTCTTCCTCATTTGTGCCATCGCCCTGCTGCTGCCGACCACGCTGATCGGCATCAGTTTTCCGCTGGCCAGCGAACTGACCGTGATGCAGATGAACGCGCTCGGCCGCAGGATCGGCACGCTCTACGCCTTGAACACGATTGGCGGCGTGCTGGGCTCGCTGGCGGCGGGGTTTCTCCTGATCCCCTATCTCGGCAGCCAGGGCGCGCTCACCGCACTGATTGTCCTCAACGTCCTGCTGTTTGTCGCGACGACCCTGTCGCAACCGGATATTCTGAGACAACGCACCCTGTGGCGGCAGGGCGCGATCGCCGCCAGCATCATCGCCGCATCGCTGCTGCTGCTCACCCCGCATTATCTGCAGCGGGTGCTGACCGCGATCGAGGGCGGCGATGTGCTCGAATTGCGCGAAACCAAGCAGGCGACATTCGCGGTGGTCGAGTATCGCGAGAAGGCGGCGGGCACCTATCAGCAGCTGGTGGTGAATTCGAAGAGCTATGCCAACAACCGCCCGGAGGGCCGGCGCTACATGGCCGCGATGGGCCACTATCCCGTCCTGCTGCACCAGGGCCCGGTTAAAACCGCGGTCGTGATTTGCATCGGGACCGGAACCACGGTGGGTGCTGTCAGCACCCACCAGGAATTGCAATCCATCGACGCGGTCGATCTGGCCTCGACGGTGTTCGAGGTCGCGCCGCATTTCGTGCCGATCAACCAGCAGTTCTATCAAAACCCCAAGGTCCATCAGATCGTCGCGGATGGGCGCCACTTCCTGCTCGGGACCAAGGAGAGCTTCGACGTCATCACCCTCGAGCCGCCGCCGCCGCACGACGCCGGCGTCATCAACCTCTACACCGAGGAATTCTATGCGCTGGCGAAGCAGCGAATGCGTCCCGGCGCCGTGCTCGCGCAATGGGTTCCGCTGGATTTCAACCGCGGCATCCTGCCGAAGATGATCCTCAAGGCCATGATGGGCCAGTTCAAGCATGTCTCGCTCTGGCTGCCGTCCAGAATGGAAGGCGTGGCCATCGCCTCCGACGAACCCTTGACGATCGATCCGCGCACGCTTGCGATGCGGATGTCGAAGCCCGGTGTGGCCGACGACCTGACGGCAAACGGCCTGGGCGAGCCCGAGGATTTTCTGGCGACATTCATCGCCGCCGATGCAAAGCTCGCAGCCTTTGTCGGGGATGTGCCGACCCTGACCGATGACCGGCCGCGCCTCGAATATTACAACTGGTATCCGCTGAGCCCGATCAGCGTCGATGAATTGAAGCGCCTGCGCGAGCCGGTGGAAGCCTATCTCGCCGGCACGCGCATCGACGAGGCCCGCCTCGACACCGCGCGCACCGTCGCCAATGCGATCCTGGATGAGCACAAGGCGACCGCTGACGGCGACGCCTCCGCCGCCCGCGCCGCACTTCGCCTCGCCGTCAAGCTCGACCCCGACAATTCCTATGTCGGCTTCCTGGACCGCAAGCTGCACGAATGATCAGGTAAGCCTCAGGCCGCGAGAATGCGGATGTTTGACTCGCGCGCCACATACTCACCGCCGTCCCGGCGAAGGCCGGGACCCATTACCCCAAATCTCCATGTTGCGCGATGCTGGGGCTGCGAATCCCGTTCACCACCGAATGCTGTGGTTATGGGTCCCCTGAGTTCACAAACGAAGTGCAACACTTCCGACTGGAGGTGTTGCGATGGGCCGGACTTACAAGCAGCTGTCACTGGACGAGCGATGCGAGATTGCCAGACTTTCGGCCAATGGGGCCTCGATCCGGCAAATCGCTGCAGCTTTGGATCGCCCGCCATCAACGATCTCTCGGGAGATGAACCGTAATCATGGCGTTCAGGCCGGCTACAAGGCCGACTATGCCCAGCAACGGATGCGAGCGCGGCGCTGGACGGGCGGACGCCTCGAACGGGAGCCCGTCCTGCGCCGCGCGGTGTTGGATGGCCTTCGCCGTGGCTGGTCGCCCGAACAGGTCGCCGGCCGGCTGGCCATCGAGCATGGACGCAAGGTGATCTCCTACGAGAGCATCTACCGCTTCATCTATGCCCAGATCAGACGCACCACGGACGGCAGCTGGCGGCACTATCTGCCACGCGCCAAGAGCAAGCGCGGCCGCCGTGGCAAGCGGGGCGGAAGTCCCGCAAGCTTCATCGAAGGCCGTGTTTCCTTGGATAAACGGCCCGTCGAGGTCGCCGATCGCAACACTCCCGGCCATTGGGAGGCCGATCTGATGATGTTCTCCAAATACCGTCAGCAGATCCTGGCCGTGCACGAGCGCACCTCCCGCCTGCTGCTCGGCGTCCGCCTCCCAAGCAAGCTCGCTTCCGGTGTCGCAAGCTATCTCGTGCGTCTGTTCAAGGCGCTGCCAGAGCAGATGCGCCAGACCGTCACCTTCGACAACGGTACCGAGTTCGCATCTCACCTTTCCTTGCAAAGCCTCTTGATGAAGACCTTCTTCTGCGATCCGCACGCCCCCTGGCAGAAAGGTGGCATCGAGAACGCCATCGGTCGCATGCGCCGCTTCATCCCGCGCAAAACCGATCTCGACAAGCTCCCAACCCGACGCCTCAGCAAGTTCATCGCCGCATACAACAACACCCCGCGCAAATGCCTTGACTTCAGGACCCCAGCGGAGACCTTTGCTGCTCAAGTGTTGCATTTCGAGTGTGAATCCACCTCCCGGCCTGCGCCGGGACGACACCGGTGCATCTCGTGCCATTCGCCACTACGCCGGCCTGAACCCCGCCGCTGCCAACGCAGCCCGCCTCTCCTCCGATGCCAGCGCGTCGAGAAACGCCTGCACCGCGGATCGCCGCTTGCGCGCCGTCACCAGCGCGAAGTCGTAATGCTCTTCGGCGAGCGGAATGAAGCCGAGCCCGGAGGCGTTGGCGACCGGCGCAATCGTCATGCCCCAGTCGGCGCGATGCTGCGCCACCGCGGCGGCAACCGCATTGTGCGAGCGCGGCTGATTCCAGTAGCCGTCGGGCCGGCTGCCACCGAGCAGGCGATCGATCAGGATCCGGGTACCGGCGCCGTGGTTGCGGTTGACCATGATGCAGGCGGGATCGGCGAGCGCCGTGCGCACCGCCTCCTCCGCACTCAAACCGGCAAAGCGCTTGTCGTCCTTGCGGAACACGATGCCCTGCATGCGCCGCCAGCCCGGCACCAGCTCGAGACCATCGGCCAGATACGGCGCGTTGTAGGTCTCGGTCTTGTCGTCGAACAGATGGATCGGCGCGAGATCGCATTCGCCGCGCCTGGCGGCCGCAAGCCCGCCGAGACTGCCGACCGCGATCGAGCGCACCACAAGCCCGGCATGTGCCAGCGGTGCGGTGACGAGATCGAGCCCGATGCAATGGCTGCCGACGATGACGAGATCGGGCACCCGCACATGCGGCGTGAACAGCGTCACCTCGGCCTCGCTGCCGGCCGGCAGCTGGTCGGCTAGCGCCTCGATCTTCAGGAAACCGTCGGCCTGCGCGAACGAGGTGATCGCGCCCGAACCCTTGCCGCTCGGATAGGCGATCAGGCCGTCGGCGCCTTCGACCAGCGACACCATCACGAACTCGGTGCGCCCGAGCTCGGAGGCAATGCGCACCGGCACCTTCGCCGCCACCTTGGCATCGGAGCGCGGCGGCAGGCCGGCTATCCGCCGCAATACCGGCACGATCATGTCGTGGAAGGTGAACATCGCCGAGGTCGGAAAGCCCGGCAGGATGATCACCGGCTTGCCGTCGCAGACCGCAAGGCACAGCGGCTTGCCCGGCTTCAGCGCCACGCCATGCGCGATAATGCCGGGCTTGCCGAGTTTCGCGATGATCCGGTGCGAGACGTCGCCGGCGCCCTTCGAGGTGCCGCCCGACAGCACCACCATGTCGCTGTCCGCCAGCGCTTTGCGCATCGCGGCTTCGAGCATCGCCTCATTGTCCGCGATCGCGCCGAGGAACGACGCTTCGCCGCCATTCTCGGCGATCGCCGCGGTGACGATCGCGCCGTTGGTGTCGTAGATCGCGGCCGGCCGCAGCCTTTCACCCGGCTGCACCAGCTCGTCGCCGGTCGAGAGGATCGCAACGCGCGGACGACGCACCACGGCGACTTCGGCGATGCCGCAGGCTGCGAGCATGCCGATCTCGCGCGAACCGACGATCGTTCCCGCGCGCAGCAGCGCCTCGCCGCGCGCGATGTCGAAGCCGGCATAGGACACGAACTGCCCGGGCGACGCCGCGCGCCGGACCTCGATCGCATCCTTGCCGGCGGGCTGGGTGTGCTCGACCATCACGATCGCATCCGCTCCGCGCGGCACCGGGCCGCCGGTCGCAATCGCGGTCGCAGTGCCCCGCAGCACCGGCAGGGCCGGCGCGGTGCCGCACGAAATGGTCTCGCCGTTCAGCGTGAGCTGCACCGGCGCGCCCTCGCCGGCACGCGCCAGATCGGCCGAGCGCACCGCAAAGCCGTCGACATTGGAGCGATCGAACGGCGGCACGTCGATCGGCGCCACCACGTCCTGCGCCAGCGCGCGGCCGAGCGCGTCGGCGAGCAGCCGCACCTCCGACGGCAATTGCCGCGGGAACAGCGCCGCCTCGAAGCGCGCGATCGCCTCCTCGCGCGACAGGATGGTCAGGAACTGGTCCTGCTCGACGGATGGGTTGGGTTTCGGCGTGAATGGTTGGGTCATATCGGGAACTCACTCCCGCAACAGATAGGCATCGACGACCGAGCCCGCAGCGAAGCCTTCGGTGGAGCCGGGCACGATCAACAGGGCTTCGGCGCGCGCGATGGCATCGAGGGACAGCTCGGCGATCGCGAGCATGGCCCAGTGGCCCTGCTGGCGCGTCAGCAGCACCACCTCCGCCATACCGACGCCGGAGGCGATCTTGCGTTCCAGCGGCAGCGCCAGCGTCTTGCGCGGCTGCCGGCCCGACAGGCGGTCAAGCAGGGGAAGCGCGATCGCCCACCAGGCCGCGAAGGCCTGATCCGGCGCGCCCGGCAACGCGATGACCGGCGTCGCATCGATCCGGCCGACCGCCATGGTGCGCCCGGGCTGCAGGGCGATGCCATGTGCGATCAGTGTCCCGCGCGTTGCCAGCGCATTCACCGCCGCATCGCTGCGACCGACGCCGGTGCCGCCGATCGTGATGATCAGATCGCAGCCGGCGGTCTCGAGCGCGCCCGCAATCGCCGCCATATCCGGCGCCACCTCGGTGCAGACGATTTCGGCGCCGGCGAGGCGCGCGGTGTCCGCGATCAATTGCGCAGCCAGCTCACCGTTCGAGATATTGACGATGCGCAGTCGAGGCCGGCGCACGCGCAACAGCTCCAGCCCGGCAGCACGCGCGAGCAGCAGGCCGCGCGGCAACAGCGGCTCTCCCGCTGCGACCACGGCACGCCCGAAAGCGATGTCGCTGCCGGCACGCCGGACGCCCTGCCCAGGGATCGCCTCAGTGAGCACCTGCGCAAGCGGACCGGAGGTATCGACTGCATCGGCATCGACCACGCAGTCGGTGCCGTCGGGCATCGTAGCACCGGCCTCGACCCAGACCGGGGGCGCGGTCAGCGGCAGCGGCGCATAGGACGACGCGCCGACCAGATCATCGGCGCGCATCGCCCAGCCATCGCTGACCGCGACATCCTGCGGCGGATAGGGGCGCAGGGCCGGCATCTCGGCGGCAATGCAGCGCAAGGCATCGGCCGGCGGCAGCTCGACCGGCTCGACCGGCACGAGGTCGCGCAGCACGGCAGCCAGCGCCGCATCGAGCGGGGTGAGCGAAGCGGGAAGGCGCTGGGCGGTGACCATGGCCCGCTATGGACTGAATCGGCGCCGAAAGAAACCGCCTCGCGTCGGTCCGCCCTTGCGTCATTAGACCGATGGCGCGTTGACGCGGCCCCTGAAGTAGTTGCAAAAGAAACCAATATGACCGGGTTCCAGAGACCCGGCACAACCATAAATGGCCAATGCGCCAATTCAGGAGGGACACAGAATGATTGCCACCAAACTAGCCATGTTCGGGACGCTCGCGGCCGCGCTGCTGGCCTCCTCGGCCGCATCCGCGCAAGTATCCGACGACATCGTCAAGATCGGCGTGCTGACCGACATGAACGGCCCGGCCTCGACGCCGACCGGACAGGGCTCGGTGACCGCCGCGCAGATGGCGGTCGACGATTTCGGCGGCAAGGTGCTCGGCAAGCCTGTTACGGTGATCGTCGGCGATCACCAGCTCAAGCCCGACATCGGCGCGACCATCGCGCGGCGCTGGTATGACGTCGATCAGGTCGACCTGATCGTCGACGTGCCGGTCTCGGCAGTCGGGCTCGCGGTGCAGAACATCGCCAACGAGAAGAAGAAGCTGTTCATCACGCACTCGACCGGCGCGACCGATTTCCACGGCAAGTTCTGCTCGCCTTACGCGATGCAGTGGGTGTTCGACACCCGCGCGCTCGCGGTCGGCACCGCGCAGGAGGTGGTGAAGCGCGGCGGCGACAGCTGGTTCTTCATCACCGACGACTATGCGTTCGGCCATTCGCTGGAGAAGGACGCCTCAGCGATCGTGACCAAGAACGGCGGCAAGGTGCTCGGCGCGGTGCGGCCGCCGTTTGCGACGCCCGATCTGTCATCCTTCATCCTGCAGGCGCAGGCCTCGAAGGCCAAGATCATCGGCATTGCCGGCGGACCGCCGAACAACACCAACGAGATCAAGACCGCCGCCGAGTTCGGCGTGTTCGCCGGCGGGCAGCAGATGGCCGCGCTGCTGGCACTGATCACCGACGTCCACTCGATCGGGCTGTCGGCCGCGCAGGGCCTGCTGCTGACCACCTCGTTCTACTGGGACATGGACGACAAGACGAGGGAATGGTCGAAGCGCTATTTCGCCAAGATGAACCGGATGCCGACGATGTGGCAGGCCGGCGTCTACTCCTCGGTGACCGCCTATCTGAACGCGATCAAGGACAGCGGCACCGACGATCCGCTCAAGGTCGCGGCCAAGATGCGCGAGAAGCCGGTCGAGGATTTCTTCGCCCGCAACGGCAAGCTGCGCGAGGACAATCTGATGGTGCACGACCTCTGGCTGGTCCAGGTCAAGACCCCGGCCGAGTCGAAATATCCGTGGGACTATTACAAGATCCTGGCGAAGATCTCCGGCGAAGACGCATTCGGCCCGCCGGACCCGGCCTGCGCGATGGCGAAGAAGTGACTGCGCAGCAGTCATTCCGGGACACGCCAAGCGTGAACCCGGAATCTCGAGATTCCCCGGTGCGCAATTGCGCACCTGAGGTTCGCGCTCCGCGCGCCCCGGAACGACTCTGCATCGACGCGACGGCGCGTCGATGCAGAGGTCACTTCCCCACCCCGATCTCGCGGAAATATCTGAGCACGCCAGGGTGGATCAGGTTGATGTCGGGCGCGGCGGCGACGGTGTTCGCTGCCGTGGTCTCGCAGGCCTGGGCGAGCTTCCTGCAGAACTCCGCTTCGACGCCATGCAGGGTCTTGGCCAGCCGGTAGGCGACGTCGTCGGGCAGGCTGTCGCGCATCAGGACGTAGCTCCACGAGCCGATCGACGCGATTGCTTCGGTCTGCTTCGGATAGCTGCCGGCCGGAATGGTCAGCGGCTTCAGGAAAGTGTGCTTGGCGCGGACGCGCGCAATCTCGTCCGCGGTCGGCGCGATGAACCGCGCCCCAGTCGCACTCTCGGCGAGCTTGGTGAAGCTTGGCCAGCCGATCCCGGCGCCCCACAGCGCGGCGACGCGGCCATCTTCCAGCATCGCCGGACCATCGCCGGCGCGGTCGAGATAGATCGATTTGAAATCCTCGTCCTGCTTCAGCCCGATGCCGTCGAGGATGTAGCGCGACAGGATCGGGATGCCGGAGCCCCTGGCGCCGAACGCGACCGATTGGCCGACCAGGTCCTGGATCGTGCGGTACGGGCTGTCGGCGCGGACCACGAACATGCCCGGGGCCGAATACATCGCGGTGAGGATCTTCAGTTTCGTCGCCGGCGGCCGGCCCATGCCCTTGAAGGCCTCATAGGCCGGCTCGCCCGCAACCGTTGCGATATCGACGCTGCCGGCCTCGAGCAGCGGGATGTTCTCGTTGGAGCCCTTGGTGTTGCGCGGCTCGATCGACAGCGTCGGATCGGCCGCGTTCATGACCTCGGCGAGCGCGTTGCCGTACAGCGGAAAGCCGCCACCCGGCGTCGCCGTGGCGAAACTGATCGTGGTCTTCGAACTTTCCTTGGAAATGGTCTCGGAAATGGTCTTGCCCCCCTCCTGCGCCGCCGCGCCGCCCGCGAGCAGCAGCGCGCCGGCGCAAATCATCACAGCGAACTTCATTCCCGCGCCTCAAGCATTGCCTATGAGCCCGACTATCGTCGCACGGGCAACGTCGTAGGCAAAGCCGGCGTTTTGTGAAACCATGACGGCAACGGTCACAAGAAAATGACGGGAGAGACGATGTTCCGGTTCGCGCGTGCTGCGTTGCTTGGTTTGATGTGTTGCCTTGCCTCGGGTGCCCCCTCCTCCGCTGCCGACTATCCGAATCGTCCGGTACGCTGGCTGATCGGCTTTGCCGCCGGCGGCCCGGTCGACATCGTCGCCCGCATCATGAGCCAGTGGCTGTCCGATCATCTCGGCCAGCAATTCGTGGTCGAGAACCGCGCCGGGTCCGGCGGCAACATCGCCGCCGCCGCCGCGATCAACGCGCCGGCCGACGGCTACACGCTGCTGTTCGTCGCGCCCAACAACGCGATCTCGACCTCGCTCTACAAGAAGCTGCCCTACGACTTCCTGCGCGACACCACGCCGGTCGCCAGCATTATGCAGCTTACCAACATGCTGGTGGTCTCGAACGCGATGCCGGTGAAGACGGTTCAGGAGTTCATCGACTATTGCAAGGCCAATCCGGGCAAGATCGCCTACGCCTCATCCGGCAACGGCACCTCGGTGCACATGTCGGCCGAATTGTTCAAGGCGATGACCAAATGCGACATGCAGCACGTGCCGTATCGCGGCTCGGCGATCGCCTTCCCGGACATCATCTCCAACAAGGTGCAGCTGATCTTCGACAATCTGCCGTCGGCGCTGGAGCAGTCGCGCGGCGGCAGCGTGCGCGCGCTCGGCGTCACCTCGCCGCAGCGCTGGCCGGGCGTGCCCGACGTGCCGGCGATCGCCGAGACCGTGCCGGGCTTCGAGTCGGTCGGCTTCTACGGCATCTCGGCGCCAAAGGGCACGCCGCCGGAGATCGTCGATATCCTCAACAAGGCGGTCGGCGAGGCCCTGAAGGACCCCAAGCTGGTGGCGCGCCTCGCCGAGGTCGGCGGCATCCCGAAGCCGATGACCCCGGCCGAATTCGGCAAGCTGGTCGCCGACGAGACCGAGAAATGGCGCAAGGTCGTGGAGTTCGCCGGCGTCTCGGTGGATTGAGGACGTTGGGCAGGGAGCCGTCCGGTCCCCCGGGGCGCCATTGCCGAAACCCGGCGCAGCCTGTAAACGGAGCCCGCACCGTTGCCGGCCGCGCCATGCGGCCCGCAAGGCGGCGGGGCCTGTAGCTCAATGGTTAGAGCCGGCCGCTCATAACGGTCTGGTTGCAGGTTCGAGTCCTGCCGGGCCCACCAAAAGATCAATGGGTCAGTCGGTGCTATTTTGCAGCGCCGCCGAGTCTCCGCACCAGAAACCGCCTGCTTTGCCGCTGATGGCCGTGGTTCAGCGCCGGGCAGGCTGGTGCTGTTTGCTGCGCAGACGGCCAGTTGCCCCGGTCCCTAGTTCGCAGAAGGTGCAACCCGCTCGGCGTGGCCGTCCAATATCGGGCCGAATGCCTCCCACCGCTCGCCAGTGAAGCGCATCATTTGGACCTGCTCGATCGGATAGAAATCCGTCTGGCTGGTCTTCACGCGAATGCCGGGAATCAAGCCATCGATCTCGAAATCGAGGTTGGCGACGACCTTCATGACGTTGTCGCGCGTGAAGTTATCGCCGCAGCGCTTGAGCACCTCGACCAAAGCGTTCGATGCGATGAAGGCGATCATCGCACCGCTCTCTGAACGATTTGCTTCAGGATAGTATCCTGCCATGAAGGTGCGGAAGCGCTGCATGCCCGGGCGACCATCCCATTGCGGATCCGTGACATCCATTTGAAAACCAGCGCTGCGAATGCCTTTGGCATGATCGAGCCCGGCAGGTTTCAGCACGGCTCCGACGGAGACCGATATGTTCGTGACGATATGGACCGGGTGCCAATCGAGCTCGGCGATCTTCTTGATCGCCTGAGCCGCAAATTTCGGAGTTGCAAGGTCGAGGAAGATATCGGGATTGGCGGTCTTGATCGCGACCACCTGCGAGTCAACACTTGGCGTCGTGGTTTCATACGGCGTACTGGCAATGACCATCCCGTCGTATTTGTCGCGCAACACATCCTTCAAGCCCGATATGTAGTCCCGCCCAAAATCGTCGTTCTGATAAAGGATGCCGATTTTAGCGTTGGGATGTTGCTCGAGAATATACGCGGCATAGACACGCGCTTCAGCGCGGTAGCTGGGTTGCAAGCCAATCGTCCATGGAAAATGCTCGGGGTCGCCCCAGCGCGAGGCGCCGCTCAGGACGAAGAGCTGCGGCACGCGCATGGTGTTCATATACTTCTGAATGGCGGCATTGGTGGCGGTGCCAAGCGGCGCAAAGATCAGAAACACTTCATCGCTCTCAACCAACCTTCGTGCCTGCTCCATGGTCTTGGGCGGACTGTAGCCGTCATCATAGGAGATGAAGGTGATCTTGCGGCCGTTAATGCCGCCATTGTCGTTGATCATGCGGAAGTAAGCGCTCATCGTCTTGCCAATGATGCTGTAGGCCGAGGCCGGACCGCTGTACGGCATGATGTTGCCGATCCTGATCTCGGTGTCGCTCACCCCTGGGCCGTACTGCTTTTCCGCGGACGCACTGCCGACGAGCAGGCATAAGCCTGCAAGAGCCGGCATTAATGTTCTAGCGAGATGGAGCATCGGATATTCTCCTGGCAGTAACAGTCCGGGATCAGATCGAGGCCGCCATCAGCGCCGCGACCCGGCTGACGATCTCGGGAGCGCGCAGGGCGCTGGACGGCTTCACGAGGTGGCTCACCTCACTCATGGTCTGATGCACGGTTGCATCCTCGGAAGCGAGCCGCAGCAGCCCGGAATTGAAGTTCAGCCGCTCCTTGAAATCCTGCGGGCGCTGGCCGCGTGTCTCCTCGTGGATGAAGTCGCTCTCGGCCGTCGCCCAAGGTGCAGCGAGGAAGTCCTGAACGACCTCGAAAAAAGGCCATGCGATTCCGCTGAGCGGATCGGCATTCGACATTCGCGCCTCGATAAGCCGTCTCAGCGCACCGGCTTGCTGCGCGGCGACACTCATTCCCTGGCCGAACGCCGGATTAAATCGGCAGATCACATCGCCGAGCGGCAGCAGACGGCCCGGAAAGCGTTCAAGCGCCTCGAAATGCTGGCGGATGCTGGAGGGAAAGCCGAACCGGTAGATCGGTCCGACAGGCCTTGCGCGAGCAATCGCGTCGTGGATCGTCTGCGTTCGCATCGTCCTCGCAAAAGCGATGAACTCCGCGACGTTTCCAGGCACCGACTCGCCATGAAGGGTCGTCAGGTTGACGTGCCAGCGATTGTCCTCGACCGGGACAAGTAAGCCGCCACGGCAGTTGCGGACGGAAGGCCGATGCAGCACCGCCCGCCAGTCGGGCGGCGCCTCGGACGGAATCTCGAACATCGCCGTTGCGTAACGCAGATCGATGCCGATTTCCGTCTCTTTGGGTCTCGGCAGGCAGACTCTATCCAGAAAATCCAGTGTGAGCGCGCCACGCGACGACGCGTCGACGACCAGATCAGCCGTAAGCTCATGGCTCTGCCCGGTCCCACGCTCGTAGCGCACGCCCGCCACCGCGTCCTTGCCGGGCGCCTCCAGAAATCCCGTGACGCGACAATGCGGGTTCAACGTGATGTTGCTCTCTCGCTGGACAAGGCGCCTCGCCACGCATTCCAGGAGTGGCCGCGTCATGCTGAGATAGTCGAACCCGAGATCTCGCCGCGGAAACGGATCGAAGCCTGGCAATTCGAGCAGGGATTGAGAGCCGACCCGCACGCGAACGGCGCCGGCGCGCTCGAGCTCCGTTTCGAAATCCGGCAACAGCTCGCTCAGCGCGTCGAGGCCGCCTCGGAGCAGAACATGAATTTGCCGGGCCTGGGGTGTGCCACTGCGTGCGATCGGCACGGACGGCAGCGCGTCACGTTCCAGCACCGTGATGGTTTCGAAGGACGAGGACAAAGCTTTCGCGGCGGCGAGCCCGCCTATGCCGGCCCCGACAACGATTGCATGCCGGCCGATCGATTTTGGCATGCTCCCTGCCTGCCCGTTGCGTCGAACATTCGCTTGCCATGGCCTTAAGCGGTCATCGCCAAGCAATCTTGGACTAAAGGGAAGACCGGCTTGGACAGAAGTGCCCTGTTTGCTAGACTGGTGAGCGGTCTGTACCGGCCCTTGCAGCGGGATGGCTGATGATGATTTCGGCGCCAGACTACACTGTCGTTCGGTTCTCAAGCCGCGCTTTGCCGGAAGAAGCACGGGGCAAAACGCTCGAAGAGCTGCATGAGCGCGGTTTGCTGCCGACCAAATTTGTCCGCTACGGCAACGCTGTGTCGCGGATTGATCTTGTCAACCGCACGATGCCCGGGCTCCGCATCCTGACGGCGGGCTATAGGAGCATCCGCCGCGAGGGTGTGCGGCAAGAAGGTGACCACCTCTATCTCTGCATGACCCTGACGGGAACGACCGTGGGAAGCCGGCGCGGCCGCGAGATGATGCTCAGTGACGGAGATGCCGTGCTGATGACGAACGAGGAGGCCGCTTGGACCATGACCTCGCCGTCATCCGTCAAGATCGCTGGAATCCGCGTGCCCCGGTCTGCAATTGCGCCGCTTGTTCCCAAGCTCGAAAATACAACGATGCAACGCATAGCGCGTGATACAAGCGGGCTGAGGCTGGTCAGAAAGTATCTGGGTGTCGTCGCCGACGATGAGGGGTTGGCAGCGCCAGGCTCGCGGCGCCTCATCATCAGCCATTTCTATGATCTCGTCGCGCTGGCACTCGGGGCGAGCGGCGACGCCAAGGCGTTTGCCGCGGACAGAACGGTAGGCGCAGTCCGGCTGGCCGCGATCAAGGCCGACATCGTGGCCAATCTCGATGATAGCACGCTGAACGCGACGATGGTCGCGACGCGCAATCGCGTGACGGTGCGCTATCTGCACAAGCTGTTCGACAACGAGGACGCCACCTACTCCGAATTTGTTCTCGGCCTGCGCTTGGCGCGGGCCTATCATCATTTGAGAAGCCCCCTCCATTCGCGCCGCGCGATCAGCACGATCGCCTTCGATGTCGGGTTCAATGACCTGTCGTACTTCAACAGGGCGTTTCGCCGGCGCTACAACGCGACGCCATCGGAGATCAGGGAACGCGCGACGACGGATTAGGGGCCGCCCCCGAGACCGGCTCGACGTTGGTCCGGGAGCGCCCCAGTTTCGCAGTAGGCCACGTCTCATCGAGCGGGGTAAGGCGCGCCGGCGCGACTTCGGAATAATAGAATAATACAGCTGATTTGCCTGACATGTCAAGTTGCCGTGACGACAGGCGCACGATCGAACACCCGGCTACCGCCGGCTCCTTTGCATGGGGTTGTTTTCCATGTTTTGGCGGTGCGCCCCTGTGGAGGCAGGGTATCGGCGATAACCTTGGCTTGTCCCGGGGCCGGGTTCAGGCGCGCAGCCGCAACGAGATCTCGGTGCTGGCGAACGTCTTGTCCGGCGTCAGCACCACCATGTCGACGACGGTCATCGAGCCGGGCTGGCTGTAGACATATTTGACGTGCCAAAGCGGCCCGATATCGGGCGAGATGACAAAATCACCGGATTCAAGCGCTCTGGCGATCGTCCTGACCGCCTCGCTGTTCTTGATCGGGAGCGAAAACACCGCGTCCATCAGCGCAGCAAGGCTGACGCCCTCGGCAAGGAAGGTGCGTGCAACATTGTCCCCGTGCGCCTCTCGAAGGGCCGACACGATCGCGGCGACTGCTTCCGGGTTCCTCACACGACGGGCCTTGTTCAGCAGAGTTCGCCGGGCCCTGGACTCACTCGGGCCGGCTCCAGGCATCTTATAATGCAGGAGACCGCCCGTTGGTAAAGTTTTCGAAGTGCGATTCGTTTCGGCGATGCCGCTTTCGTTGACACGCCTTCAACACACCGCCGGCCACGGTCCGGTTGGGGATTCGAGAGCCGCGATCACCATTTCAGCGCTGCCGTGCGGACCGGGTCGTCCCACAATGCGGCCGTCTCGGCATCGAGCAGGCTTACGGTGAGCGAGCAGCCGGCCATATCCAGCGAGGTGACGTAGCTGCCGACCAGCGAGCGCGCGATGCGCAGCCCGCGCTGCTCGAGCATGCGGCGCGCCGAGTTGTACATCAGATAGAGCTCGATCATAGGCGTGCCGCCGAAGCCGTTGACCAGCAGCAGGGCCTCGGAGCCCGTGGGTGCCGCGAGGTCGTCGGCGATGGCGGTCGTCATTTCCGACGCGATGGCGTCGGCGGCTGCGAGCTTGACGCGGCGGCGGCCCGGCTCGCCGTGGATGCCGACGCCGATCTCCATCTCGTCCGCGCCGAGCGTGAAAGTCGGCGTGCCCGCGGCAGGCACTGTGCAGCTGGTCAGCGCCACGCCCATCGACCGCGTCCGCGCATTGACGCGCTCGCCGAGCGCCACGCAGGTCGCAAGGTCGGCGCCCTGCTCGGCGGCTGCGCCGACGATCTTCTCGACGACCAGCGTGCCGGCGACGCCGCGGCGGCCGGTACTGTAGGTCGATTTCTCGACCGCGACATCGTCGTCGGTGACGATGGTGGCGGTTCGGCCCTCGGCGATCTCGGCCGCCATCTCGAAATTCATGCGATCGCCGGCATAGTTCTTGACGATGAACAGCACGCCGGCATCGCCCGCGACCGCCTGCGCGGCCTCGATGATCTGGTCCGGCGTCGGCGAGGTGAACACCTGGCCGGGACAGGCGGCGTCCAGCATGCCGTGGCCGACGAAGCCGGCATGCAGCGGCTCGTGTCCGCTGCCGCCGCCCGAGACCAGCGCCACCTTCTTGCGGTTCAGCTCGCGGCGGCGGACGAATTTGCGCTCGGCGCCCAGCGTGACCAGGTCGGCATGCGCGGCCGCAAAGCCATCGAGGCTCTCTGCGAGAACGTTGTCGACTGCATTGATGAACTTCTTCATGGTGTCCTCCCCGCCTCGTTCGGCGTTTTCGCCTATTTTTCCCGCATGACGGCAATCAGGCGCCTCGTGAACTCCTGGAGCAGCGCGTCGAGCTCGGCATTGCGCTTGGCGCTGCCGAGATCCGGCAGATGCAGCGTCAGCGTCCGCTCATGCGATCCCTCGCTCAACCGGCCGACACGGCGCGGATGCGCGCGGGCATAGGCGCGCAAAAAAGCCGTCTTCGCCTGCGGCGGGAAGTGGCAGACGTCGAAGATCGTGTTGAGATGCTGCACCGGGATCGGCACCGGATAGGCCGGGTTGCTGATCTGGCTGACGAAGCTGCGGTTCTTGCCCATCGCATGGGCGAGCCGCAGCCGCATGCCGGACGGGCGGCTCTCCAGCACTTCCTTGAAGATGCGCTTGTAGACCGCAACGGCGCCGGCTTCGGGCGCTTCATCGGCCGCCGTGTCAGCCAACACTGCCTCCGCTGCTCAGCCGGTCGATGGTCTGCTTGATCTGCGCCAGGGCTGACGCATTCACCGACAATTCGCGCAGCCCGCAGTTCAAAAGCGCTGGGAGACAGCGCGGGTCGCCGGCCATGTCGCCGCACAGGCTGACGCTGATGCCGGCGCGGCGGCCGTGCTCCGCCGTCCGCGCGATCAGTTCGAGCACTGCGGGATGCAGGGGATCCATCAGGGGGGCGAGAGCTCCGTTGGAACGATCGCAGGCCAGGACATATTGCGTGAGATCATTCGAGCCGATCGAGAAGAAGGACGCCTTGAAGCTCGTAATCGCAAGGGCCGCCGCCGGGACTTCGACCATGATTCCCAGCTCGGGAAGCATCGCGGCAATGCCGTCCGCCTGCAAGCGCTGCACGATGTCGGCGAACAGCTTCCGCCCTGCCTCGAGCTCGTCGGCCGACGTCACCATCGGGAACATGACCTTGAGATTGCCGCGCACCGCGGCGCGGGCCAGCGCGCGAAGCTGGACGGCAAAGATCTCCGGCCGGGCCAGGCAAAGCCGCAGGCCGCGCACGCCGAGGAACGGATTGGCCTCGCCGTCCGGCGTGAAACCGGGCACCGGCTTGTCGCCGCCGGCATCGAACGTGCGGACCGTAACAGGCCGCTGGCCGGCCCAGCGCAACACCGCATCATAGGCCTGCAATTGGGTCTCCTCGTCGGGCAGCTCGCTCCGACCCGCGAGCAGGAATTCGGTCCGCATCAGGCCGATGCCGTCGGCATATTGCGCGTCCGCGTGATCGAGGTCGTCGACGCGCTGGATATTGATCAGCAGCTTGATGTGCTCGCCACGCCACGAGGCCGTCGGCCGCCGCAGGATGGCGCGCGCCGATGCCCTGCTCTTGCGATGGCTCTCGCGCCGCTTCTCGAAGATGCGCACCTGCTCGGCGCTGGGATCAAGCTCCAGCGTTGCGCCCTCGCCGTCGAGCAGCGCCGTGGTGCCGGCATGCGGAATGGCGCCGAGCTGCACCACCATCGGGATGCCGCGCGCGCGCGCCAGCATCGCGACATGGCTGGTCGGACTGCCGTGCAGCAGCGCCAGGCCGCCGCCGCCGGACCAGTCGATCTCCAGGAAGCGCGACGGCGGCAGGTCATCGGCACAGACCACGCCGCCGCTCGGAATCTTCAGCGGCTCGCCCGCGTCGCCGCGCAGGATGTGGACCACACGGTCGCGCAAATCCGCAAGGTCCGACGAGCGAGCCTGCAGATACTCATCCTCTGCCGCATTGTACTCCGCGATCTGCTCGTCGAGCGTCGAACGCCATGCGACGTCGGCCGGGCGCCCCTCGCCGATCGACGCGAAGATCGCCTCAATCAGATCCTCATCCTCGAGCAATGCGACCTGGAATTCGAGGATTTGCGCGGCTTCGCCGCCGGCGCTGGCGGCAAGATCGGCAATCTGCCCGCTGGCGAGATCGATCGCCTTGCGCAGCGCGAGCGCCTCCTCGACCAGCGTGCCGGCGACCCGCTCCCCCCCCGCGCCCGCGTCGACACGGACCAGCGGGCCATGGGCAAAGCCGATCGAGGCGGTCCTGCCGCGGTAAGCCAGTCCTGCAACGCCGCCCTGCATGCTAGCCCGCTCCATCCGGAAAATCGCTGGCGACCAGATCGACCAGCGCGGCGACGGCGGCCTCGGCGTCGCTGCCGGACGCCTTGAACTCGATCGTGCTGCCGTGCGCGGCGCGCATCGCCATGATCTTGGCCACGCTCTTGGCATTGATCCATTCGGGCGCACCCGCGACTCGCACCGAGATCTGGGCCTGGAATTTCTTGGCGAGCTTGGTCAGCTTGACCGCCGGGCGCGCATGCATGCCCACCGCGTGCACCAGCCGCACATTGCCGGTGAAGTTCTGTCCGTCCGCTTTATCAAGCATGCTCATCATCCATCATCGCATCGCCAACATTTTCAGTCGGCAGAGAGTTCTTCGGCCACGGCCTTGACCTGGGCCAGCGTGCTGCCGCCCGCCGCTTCAGTCGCCGCCATCACCGCGCCCTCGACGATCGGCGCGTTGCAGACAACAACGAGATCGCGTCGCGCAGGCTCCAGCATCTCGACCGCCATTTCACTGTTGGTTTCGGCACCGCCGAGATCGACGAGGACCGCGACGCCCTTGGGTGACCAGGCGGCATTGATGGCGTCGATGATCAGCGGCACGCTGGTGCCCAATCCGCCGTCCGGATTGCCGCCGCAGAACGCCACCTTGACCTCGCTGCCGACCATCTGCCGCACCATGTCCGCGGTTCCCTTGGCGATGTCGCTGGAATGCGAGACGATCACGATTCCCACGGTGTCGGTCATGCGCGTGCCTCCAGGCCCGCGCACACCGCCTGCACGAGCACACAGCTCGACCGCGCGCCGGGATCGACATGCCCGACGCTGCGTGCCCCAAGGAACGACGCGCGTCCCTTGGTGGCCTGCATCGGCGCGGTCCGCTCGACCGCCTCGATCGCGGTGCTGCGCACCCGCGCGATCAGATCCGGCTGGCCGGCCGCCGTCTTCAACGTCTCGAGCACGGGAACCAGCACATCCAGCATCGTCTTCTCGCCAACCTGCGAGCGGCCGCGCGCGCTCACCGCGTTCACAGCGCTGCCGAACACATCGGCGAGATCCTCGGGCAGATGCTTGTCATGCGAGAGCGCCTCGCCCGCAGCCAGGAAGAAGCTGCCATAGAGCGGCCCGGAGGCGCCACCGACCGTCATCACCAGGGTCTTGCCGATCATCTTGAAGGCCTCGTCGAGCGGCTGTGCCGAGATGGCGTCGAGCTTGCCGAGCACGGCCTCGCAACCGCGCTTCATGTTGGTCCCGTGGTCGCCGTCGCCGATCGCCTGATCGAGGCTGGTCAGCTCCGGCGCGCTGGCGATGACCTGCTCCGCGGCCGCCTTGACCAACGACTTGAATGTCTCTGCTGGCACCGACATCTGTTCGATCCTCTCGCCCCCTCTAATGAACCGCCGTGGCAATGCGCTGCCCGGCACGGTCGAAACACAACGGATGCACCAAATGCAAGTCGACATCCTGGCCGGCCTGCAGCGGCTGATGCGGATCGGCCAGCGTCACCAGCGTCTCGCCCTTATAGTCCAGGTGAATATGATTTTGCTCGCCGAGGTGCTCGACCCGATGCACGCGGCCGGTCATCTGCCCGCCATTGCGCGCGGCGAGCCGAAGATGCTCGGTACGGATGCCGACCGTTTCGGTTCCAGCCGGCATCGCGACATCGGCGAGCAGGCGCGCCGGCAGGAAGTTGATCTGCGGCGTCCCGAGCCGCGAGGCGACGTAGCTGCTGGACGGGCTCTCGTAGATCTCCCGTGGCGTGCCGAGTTGAAGCAACTGGCCGTCCTTGATCACGCCGATGCGCGAGGCCATCGTCATCGCCTCGACCTGATCGTGGGTGACGTAAAGGATCGTGGCGCCCAGCTCGATCTGGATCCGTTTGAGCTCGAGCCGCAGCTCCGCGCGCAGCTTTGCGTCCAGCGAGGACAGCGGCTCGTCCATCAGATAGATCGAGGGATCGCGGACCAGGGCACGGCCGATCGCGACGCGCTGCATCTCGCCGCCGGACAGCCGGGTGGCGCGGTTGTTCAGCTTGCTTGCGATATGCAGCAGCTCGGCGGTCTGCTCGACGCGCTTGCGGATGATCGGCTCCGCCACCCGCCGCGCCGGCGAGCGCAGCGGAAACGCCAGATTGTCGTAGACCGTCAGATGCGGATACAGCGAGTATTGCTGGAACACGAAGGCGATGTCGCGTGAGCCCGGCGGATTCCGCGTCACGTCGCGCCCGTCGATCATGACCGAGCCCGTATCCGGGCTCTCCAGTCCGGTGATCAGCCGCAGCGTCGTGGTCTTGCCGGCGCCGCTCGGCCCGAGCAGCACCAGGAACTCGCCATCGTTCACCGTCAGCGACAGGTCGCGGACCGCTTCGACCGCGCCGAAGCGCTTGGTGACGTTGCGCAGGGTGACGTCAGCCATGTCGCAGGCCCTCGTTGCTCGCGGTCCGGATCGCAAGGCCGCTGCCGATGTCGAACAGCGCCAGCCGTGCTGCGTTGAATTCGAGGCCGATGGTCTCGCCGATCCGCACCGACGCACTCGACGGCAGCCGCGCCGCGACCCGGCCATAGGCCGTATCGACGGTCACGATCTGGGTGGTGCCGAGATATTCCGCGCCAAACACCTCGCCGCGCACAGCGCCGGCGTCGGCGAAGCGGATATGCTCTGGACGAATGCCGAGCGCCAGCGGCGCGCTGGCGCGATCCTCGCGGATCTCCGGCACCGCAAGCCTCGTGTCGTGCAAAGAGACCGCGCGATCGCCGGAGCGCAGGCTGCCCTCGAAGCGCAGGAAGTTCATCGGCGGCGAACCGATAAAGTCGGCAACGAACATGCTGGCGGGTCGGTCATAGACCTCCTGCGGCGTGCCGATCTGCTCGACCCGTCCCTTGTTCATGACGGCGATCTGGTCGGCCATCGACATCGCCTCGAGTTGGTCATGCGTGACGTAGACCGTGGTCGCCTTGATGCGATCGTGCAGGTCGCGCAATTCGCCGCACATCAGATGGCGGAATTCGGCGTCGAGCGCGCCGAGCGGCTCGTCCATCAGGAATGCCTTCGGCCGCCGCACCATGGCCCGCCCGAGCGCAACGCGCTGCCGGTCGCCGCCCGACAGCTTCGAGGTCTTGCTCGACAGCAGATGCTCGATCCGCAACATCCGCGCGGTCTCCTGCACCCGCTCGCGGATCTCGCGCCTCGCCATGCCCTGGCACTTCAGCGGGAAGCCGATATTCTCCCCGACATTCATGTGCGGATAGAGTGCGAACAGCTGGAACACGAAGGCGATATCGCGGGCGGCAGCGCGGTGGAACGTGACGTCCTCGCCGTCGAGCAGGATCTTGCCTTCAGTCGGCAATTCGAGGCCGGCGATCATGCGCAACGTGGTGGTCTTGCCGCAACCGGACGGCCCGAGCATCGCGAAGAACGTGCCGTCGTCGATCGTGAAGGTCGAGCCTTCCACCGCGGTGAACTGATCGAACGACTTGCGCAGATTTTCGATGCGGATCTGTGCCATGGCCTATTCCGGAAAATGACTGACTATGACGAAGCCGACCGTGCCGGAGAGGATCGTCACGAAGGAGTAGCTGTAAAGGTCGATCGACCACGGCTGCACCAGCATGATGATGCCGCCTCCGATCAGGGTCATCGCGACGGCCTCCCACGGCCCACGCCGGAACCAGCGCGCTACGCTACGTTTGGCAACCACAGAGCCGCTCATTTGCGCACCGCTCCGAAGGTGATGCCGCGCAGCAGATGCTTGCGCAACAGTACGGTGAACATGACGATCGGAACGACGAACAGCGTGGTCGCGGCGGCAACCGCCGGCCAATCCTGCCCGCCCTCGCCGATGATGAAGGGGATGAAGGGCGGCATGGTCTGCGCCTCGCCGCTGGTCAGCAGCACCGCGAACGCATATTCGTTCCACGAGAAGATCAGGCAGAAGATCGCGGTCGCAGCAATTCCGGTAACGGCCTGCGGCAGCACCACCTTGCGCAGCGCCTGCAGCCGCGTGTAGCCGTCGACCAGCGCTGCTTCCTCATACTCGCGCGGGATCTCGTCGATGAAGCCCTTGAGCAGCCACACCGCAAGCGAGACGTTCACGGCGGTGTAGAGCAGGATCATGCCGAGCCGCGTGTCGGTCAAATTGAGCTGCCGGTACATCAAATAGATCGGGATCGCCACCGCGACCGGCGGCATCATGCGCGTCGAGAGGATGAAGAACAGCAGATCGTCCGCCAGCGGTATGCGGAAGCGCGAGAATGCGTAGGCCGCGAGCGTGCCGAGGAAGACCGCAAGAAAAGTCGAGCCGAAGCCGATGATCAGCGAGTTGACAAAGCGCGGCACGACTTTCGACGGCCCGGCGATCACCATGTCGCGCTGCCGCACCAACTTGTCGTACCAGGTCTGCGGCGGCGGCAGCTTGGCGATGAAGTCCGGCGTCTGGCGCGTGCGCACGGTGAACAGGTTGACATAGCCTTCGAGGGTCGGCTCGAAGATCACCTTGGGCGGATAGGCAATGGCGTCGCTCTGCGACTTGAAGGCGGTGGCGACGATCCACAGCAGCGGCAGGATGGTAATCACGGCATAGAGGATGACGAGGCCGCCGGCGAACGCCTTGGCGCGCGGCGAGGCTTCGACGATGGAATGCGCGGTGGATTTGGCGGCGGCAGCGGTCATCGTTGCTTCACCTTGTTGAGCGTCTTGACGTAGATGTTGGCGGCACCGAACACGGTCACGAACAGGATGATGGCGAGCGCCGAGGAATAGCCGGTGCGCCACTTCTCGAACGCCGCGCGCTTCAGCGAGATCGAGACCAGCTCGGTGGTCGAGCCGGGCCCCCCCGAGGTCAGCAGGTTGACCATGTCGAACATCTTGAAATTCTCGATGGCGCGGAACAGCACCGCGAGCATCAGGAACGGCACCGTCATCGGCAGCGTGATCGACCAGAACTGCCGCCATGCCGAGGCGCGATCGACTTCCGCCGCCTCGTAGATGTAGTCGGGGATCGAGCGCAGCCCTGCGAGACAGATCAGCATGACATAGGGCGCCCACATCCAGGTATCGACCAGCACGATGGTCCATGGCGCAAGCGACACCTGCCCGGTCATGCTGAAAGAGCTCGGCGGCACGCCGGTGAACAGGCTGATCAGATGGTTGAACGGACCGATCTGCGGCTGCAGCAGCAGCGTCCAGAAATTGCCGACCACCGCCGGCGACAGCATCATCGGCAGCAAAATGATCGTGGTCCAGAAGCTGTGGCCGCGAAACTGGCGGTTGATCAACAGCGCCAGGCCGAAGCCGACGACCACCTGCAACGCCACCGACGAGATCACGAACTGCGCCGTGGTCTGCAGGCGGAACCAGACGTCCTCGTCGTTGAGGATGTCGCTGAAATTGTCGAGGCCGACGAACCGCAGCGGCAGATAGGACATGCTGAGGTTGAGGTTGGTGAAGGACAGCCGGATCATCCAGATCAGCGGAAAAATATTGATCGCAAGCAACAGCGCGATCGTCGGCGCGACGAACAGCCAGGCAATGGTCCGGTCCGACAGACCGCGGCCGCGCCGGGCAGTGCGGGATGTAACAGGCTTGCTCACGCCCGGGATCGTAGCATGATCGGGTTGCAGGATCGTCGTCATCATGTCCATCGGCTGGCTGGATCGGCTTCCCCGAGATCTAGTCGGGGAAGCCAGTTCAGGTGGAGTGTTGGCGCCTGCTATTGCGAGGAGGCGACTTCCTTGCCCTGCTCCTTGAACACCTTGGTCCAGTCCTTGACCAGGAGATCGAGCGCCTGCTGCGACGTGCCCTTGTCGGCGACGACGTAGTCATGCACCCGCTTCTGCATGTCGAGCAGCAGCTGCGCGTAGGACGGCTCCGCCCAGAAGTCCTTGACGATGCCCATCGACTCCAGGAATTGCGGCGCGAACGCCGCGCTCTTCGGGAAGTCGGGCGCGTCGACCACCGCCTTGAGGGCCGAGTAGCCGCCGATCTGCCACCATTTCTGCTGCACGGCGGGCTGCGCGAACCACTTGATGTAGGCGAGCGCGTCGTCCTTGCGGTCGGAGGTCGCCACCACCGAGATGCCCTGGCCGCCGAGCTGGGTGAAATGCCCCTTCGGACCGGCCGGATTGACGAAGAAGCCGATCTTGTCGCCGCCGACATTCGGATCCTTGTAGAGGCCGGGGAAGAAGGCGAACCAGTTCATCTGCATCGCGACCTGGCCGGACTTGAATGCATCAAGCCCTTCCTGCATGTAGGCGTTGGTCATGCCCGGCGCGGTGCAGCATTTGTAGAGCTCCTTGTAGAACTCGAGCCCCTTGGCCGCGTCGGCGGAGTTGACGATGCCCTGCATCTGGTACGGCTTCTTCGGATTGTCGTAGGCGAAGCCGTAATTGTAGAGCACGTTGGTCACGCCCATTGTGATGCCTTCCGAGCCGCGCTCGGTGAAGATGTAGGCGCCATAGACCTTCTTGCCGTCGATCTCGCGGCCCTGGAAGAACTCGGCGATCTGCTTCAGTTCGTCATAGGTCTTCGGCGGCGCCAGGTCGCGGCCGTACTTGGCCTTGAACGCGGATTGGATCTCGGGCCGCGAGAACCAGTCCTTGCGGTAGGTCCAGCCCACCGCATCGGCCATCGCCGGCAGCGCCCAGTAGTTCGGCGTGTTTTTCGGCCACTGCGAGTAGCCGACGACGGTCGCCGGGACGAAGTCGTCCATCGAGATCTTCTCCTTGTCGAAGAAGTCGTTGAGCTTGACGTACCACTTGTTCTCGGCGGCACCGCCGATCCACTGGCTGTCGCCGATGATCAGATCGCAGAGCTTGCCGTGGGAATTGAGCTCGTTGAGGAAGCGGTCGGCATAGCTCGTCCAGGGGACGAACTCGTACTTCATCTCGATGCCGGATTGCTTGGTGAAGTCCTTGCCCAGTTCGACCAGCGCGTTGGCCGGATCCCATGCCGCCCAGCACAGCGTGAGCTGCTTGCCTTGCGCTGCGGCTTCGCCGCTGCCGAGACCGGCGAGTGCCGCGGCCGCAACAACCACGGATGCCGCCGTACTGCGTAACCATCCCAGTGTTCGCATATCCATTCCTCCCTATCGTTGAAGCACCTAACCCGCTCGACGCATCCCTGCCGGATCGACGCCGAGGATTTCGAAACCGAGTTGATGAGCGATGCTGGAGAGCGAGACAAAGCGCTTCCGGACATTCGGGTCCGGATTGGGCTGGGCTCCTCCCGACACATCTGCTCGATGCGCGATGTTTATCGTTTTTGTAATACTAAACGTATTACTAAATTCCGGAGGCCGTCAAGCCGGTTTTGCGAACTCGACGAAAAGTGCTCTACATGTGCACAGAGCGCGAGCCGATTGCAGTGCCGCAAAGGCATTTTGGACTCTTTCGCATCAGCGCTCACGACGCGCGGCGCATTCGGGCAGCAACGGGCGAACAGCGAGGCGCCGTCCGCAATTCTGTTTAATAAATTATTTTACTGAACGTTCAGCGCGCCGGAGCACGTGGCTGACGCGTCACCGCGCGCGAAGTTGACGATCGCCTAGAGATAGCTTGCGAATGCGAGCCGCTGCGCCGGCGTCAGATGCAAGCCGTGCTTGGTGCGCCGATCGAGGAAGTCGGCGGGGCGTTCCGCCCATTCCCTCTCGCGCAGATACACCGCTTCGCGTTCATAGAAGTCGCCGCCGAAATGACGGCCGAGGTCGGCAGAGCTGCGCGCCGAACCCAGTAGCTCGCGCGCGCGCGTGCCATAGAGCCGGGCATAGTGACGGACGAGCGTTGGCGGCAGATCAGGATAGGCACGCGCCAATCCCTTCTCGAAATCATCGAAGCTGCCGCCGATGTCACCGCCCGGCAGCGGCCGAATCGCGGTCCAGGCTGACGACAGCTTGGGAAACCACGGCGCGAGGCGCTGCATCGCCTGCTCCGCCAGCCGGCGATAGGTGGTGATCTTGCCACCGAAGATCGAGAGCAGCGGCGGCGCTCCGTCGGCGCCATGAACCTCGAACACATAGTCGCGCGTCACGGCCGACGGATTGTCGGCATTGTCGTCGTAGAGCGGCCGAACGCCCGAGAAGGCGTGCACGATCTCGCTTGCCTGCGGCGGGGTCTTGAAATAACGGCGCAGCACCTGCAGCAGATAGTCGATCTCGTCCGCGCCGATCGCGACGTCCTCGGCGCGGCCGTGATAGGGAATGTCTGTCGTGCCGATCAGCGCAAGATTATCTTCGTAGGGATTGACGAAGATCACCCGGCGATCGCTGTTCTGCAGCAGATAGGCCTGCGGCCCGTTCCAGAATTTCGGCACCACGATGTGGCTGCCCTTGACCAGCCGCACGCTCTGCGCCGAATTCAGCCCGGCCACGCCCTGGATCACATCCTGAACCCACGGCCCGGCGGCGTTGACCAGCGCACGCGCCCGCACGATCTGCGCGCTGCCGTCGCCGCCCTGCATCTCGAGCAGCCAGGTTTCGCCGTCGCGGCGCGCGCGCACCGCCCGCGTCCGCGGCAGGATGCGGGCACCGTTCTGCGCCGCATCGATCAGGTTGAGGATCACCAGCCTGCTGTCATCGACCCAGCAGTCCGAATATTCGAAGCCTCGCCGGAATTCCTGATGCAGCGGCGCGCCCTCGGGGGAGCGCGCCAGATCCAGGCTGCGGCTCGCCGGCAGCTGCTTGCGGCCACCGAGATGGTCGTAGAGCAACAGCCCGGTGCGGACCAGCCAAGCCGGTCGCTGCTCCGGCGAGTGCGGCAGCACAAAGCGCATCGGCCAGATGATGTGCGGCGCGGAAGCGAGCAGCACCTCGCGTTCGATCAGCGCCTCGCGCACCAGACGGAACTCGTAATATTCGAGATAGCGCAAGCCGCCATGGATCAGCTTGCCGGAACGCGACGAGGTCCCTTCGGCGAAATCATCCTTCTCGCAGAGCAGCACCTTCAACCCGCGGCCGGCGGCATCGCGGGCGATGCCGGCACCGTTGATGCCGCCACCGATGACCGCAACATCGACCAGCCCGTGATCCGTGCCTGCGACCGGCGCAGTGCCCGTCATCGCTTGCCGCTACGCCGTTTCTCGGCACGGCGCGGCGCCGCCTTGGCCGTCGCACGAGCCTTGGTCGGCTTCGGCGCCTGCAAGCCGTAGGTCGAGAACCCCTTCGCGGTCTCGGCGATCTCCTCGTCGGTCAGGATGACGCGCGAGTCCAGCGCGAGCGAGAGATAATACTGCTTCGCAATGGTCTCGAGCTCGACCGCGAGCCACATCGCCTTGTCGAGATTGGCGCCGAGCGCGATCATGCCGTGGTTGGCAAGCAGGCAGCCGTTGCGGCCTTCGAGCGCGGCGATCGCGTGATCGGACAATTCCTTGGTGCCGTAGCGCGCATAGCCGGCGCAGCGGATCTCGGTGCCGCCGAACGCCGCCATCATGTAGTGGCAGGCCGGGATCGGCTTGCGCGCGATCGCGAGCACCGTCGCATAGGTCGAGTGGGTATGGACGATGGCGCCGACATCGGGCCGGGCGCGCGTGATGTCGAGATGGAAGCGCCATTCGGTGGATGGCTGCAGCGGCCCCTCCCAGGCTCCATATTCGCCCTCGAGCGGCATCGAGGCGATCATCTCGGGCTTCATCGAATCGTAGGGGGTCGCCGACGGTGTGATCAGCATCCGGTCCTTGTAGCGCGCGGAGATGTTGCCTGATGTCCCTTGGTTCAGACCCGACGCGTTCATCCATCGGCACTTGGCAATGATCGCCTCGCGCAATTGTCGTTCCTCACGGGTCATACGGACTGCCTTTCTCTTCAGCACGGCTTGCGCCTCTTCAGCACGGATTGCGCGGCGGTTCGCCGGCCAGGTAACGGCGAACCTCTTCGGCCGCCTGCTCGGCGGCTACGGTGACGGTACGCACGGAGGCGCCGGCGATGTGCGGCGTCAGCGTGACGTTGGGAAGCCGCAACAACGGCCAGTCCGCCGGCACCGGCTCGACCGCGAAGGTGTCGAGCATGGCGCCGCCGAGATGACCCGATGCCAGCGCATCGTGCAGCGCCTCATAATCGACCAGCGGCCCCCGCGCAGTGTTGATCAGGTACGCACCCGGCTTGATCCGCGCCAACGCGTCGCGTCCGATGAAATGCGTGGTCTCGGGCGTCACCCGCGCATGCAACGTGACGACGTCGGCGCGGCCGAGCAATTCGCCGAGTGCGACATGCTCGACGCCGTCATTGCGGTCCTGGGCGCTGAGCTGGACATAGGGGTCGGCGACCAGAATCTTGCAGCCGAACGCCTTCAGCAGCTTGACCACGCGGCTGCCGATCGCGCCATAGCCGACAATGCCGACCGTCATCTCGCCGAGCTCGCGCCCGGTGCGGTCCGCGCGATAGAGATCGCCGCGCCATTCGCCGCCGCGCAGCGCCTCATGGCCGCTGCGGATCAAACGGGTCTCGGCGAGAATGGCGCCGATGGTGAACTCCGCCACGGCGCTCGCATTGCGGCCGGGCGTATTGACGACCAGCACATCGTGGTCGCGCGCCGCCTGCATGTCGATATTGACCGGGCCGCCCCGCGACACCGCGATGAACTTCAGCATCGGCAGCCGCTCCAGCATCGATCGCGAGATCGGCGCCAGATGGGTGACGAGCAGCTCGGCGTCGCCGATGAAGTCGATGATCTCGTCCGGCTGCCCCATGAACTCCTTCAGGCCGTCGAGCTTCGAGCCGGCATAGCCGTGCTCCATCGGCTCGTCCGGCCAGGGCTGCTCCAGGGAACGGATATCGACGCCGTTGCCGCAGGCGGTGCGGATATGCTCGGCGAACACCGAGGGCAGCATGAAACGGTCGCCGACGATGGCGATGGACTTAGACATGGTCGCCTCCGGCGCGCAGCGCGGCGAGTTGTTTCCAGACCGGTCGCGATGCCAGCCTGGCATCGAGATATGTCGGGAAGATGCTGGCGTAGCGCTTCGCCAGCGCGGCGTCAGGCGATTGCGGCGCACTCAGATGCGGCGCAACCCACTGCTCGGCGCAGGCGCGCATGTCGGGATAGGCGTCGGTCGCGACCGCGGCGATCATCGCAGCACCCGCGGCGCCGGCCTCGGCGCGGCTGCAGATGCGGACGTCGCAATCGAGCGCAGCCCCGAGAATGGCGCCGAGCGCACGGCTCTTCGCCGCGCCGCCGGTGATCCTGAGATCGCGCGGCAGCGACCCCATCGCGGCGTAGCAATCCCGCGCGGCGAAGGCCAGGCCCTCCATCACGCCGCGCATCAGATCGCCATAGCGGTGGCGCGTGCGCAGGCCGAAAAACTGCGCGCTGGCTTCGTGCGCGACGAACGGGCCGCGCTCGCCGGCATCGGAGATGAACGGATGGAACAGCACCTCGCCGGGCCTGGCCCGCAGCACCTGATCGTCGAGCCGGCGGATCAACTCGGCGCGCGTGCGCGTCACGCCTTCTGCCGCCAGCATGTCGCAGGCGAGGTCGAGCATCCAGTCGATGTTCAGCGTCGCCGCCATGTTGGACTGCATCTGGGCATAGTGACCCGGCACCGGAAACGGCATGGTATAGCCGGTGGCCTCGCGGTTCAGCGTCACCGCGTCTGCGCTCGGCACCAGCCGCATATGCATGCCGGTCGAGCCGATGATGGTGCAGCCGACCTCCGGTGACGGATCGTAGAGCCCGGCCCCGAGCGCGTTGCAGATCACGTCGACATAGCCGAGGCAGACCGGCACGCCTTCCGGCAGGCCGATCTCCATGGCCGCGGCGGCTGAGAGTGGATGCGTCGTCACCGCGCCATCGACCACCGGCGGGAACAGATGCGTCAGATCGGCGATGCCGATCAGCCGTGCGGTCTCCGCATCGAAGCCGCGCTTGCGGAATTCACCGCAGGAGAACGTCGCCTCCGACGGATCGGTGGCACGCTTACCGGTCAGCAGGAAATAGAGCCAGTCCTTGCAATGGAAGGCCGTTGTCGCCCTTGCGATCGTCTCCGGCAGGTGCGCCTGCAGCCAAGCCAGCTGCGGTCCCTGCTGGCAGGCATTGAGCCCGGAGCCGGTGCGGCGGTAGAGCGGGGCGTTGCGCTCGCTGGCGCGGATCTGCTCGACCAGCCGCCCGGCACGCGAGTCGAGCCACAGCAGCGCCGGCGCAACCGGCCGGCCGTCGTCATCGATCAGCCAGGTGCCGTCGCCCTGCCCGGTCACCGCGATCGCCGCGATCCGCGCGGATAGATCGGGTACGGCGTTCGCAAGGGCGCCAATCACCGCGACCGTATCGCTCCAGGTCCGCGCCATGTCCTGCTCGACGTGGCCGCCGGGCGCGCTGCTATACGCATTCGACCGCGAGACATCGGCAAGCTGCTCGCCGGCCAGCGTGAACGCCACCGCCTTGATCAGCGAGGTGCCGGCATCGATGCCGATGATGACGTCGCGGCGTGCGGAAGCGGCCATGGTCAGGACACCTCCGCATGGCGGATGCAGGTTTCGTCGCTGCCGAAGATATGCAGGTGACGCGGCTCCAGCGCGAACGGGATCATGTCGCCCGGCCGCGCGGCGACGCGGCCCGGCGTGACCGCGATCAGCACGCGACCGCCGCAATCGCCGGCGATGTGCGACTGATCGCCGAGCCACTGGTTGGAGACGACCTTGACCCTGACATTGCCAGTCCCGACTGCGATCTTCTGCGGACGAATGCCGATCCGTACCCGCGGCGTGCCGGCGAGCGCTTGCGCCGCCTCGCTGTCGAGCCCCGCACCGCTGATATCGAAGTGCATGTCGGCGGCGACCGACAGGCGGAAGCCGCCATCCGATCGCGCCACGCCAGCGTCGAGCAGATTCATCGGCGGCTCACCGATGAAGCTCGCGACGAACAGGTTGGCGGGCTTGCCTTTCAGCTCCTTCTCGCTGGCGAACTGCTGCAGCACGCCGCCTTCCATCACCGCGATGCGGTCGGCCAGCGCGCTGGCTTCGGTCTGGTCGTGGGTGACAAAGATCGCGGTCATGCCGCGCTCGGCGAGCAGGCTCTTGATCCGGCCGCGCAGCACCGCGCGCAGTTGCGGTTCGAGCTGCCCCATCGGCTCGTCGAGCAGATAGAGATCGGCGTCGCGCACCAACGCCCGCGCCAGCGACACGCGCTGCTGTTGGCCGCCGGAGATGGCGCGCGGATAGCTGTCGAGGATGTCCTCGATCTCGACCAGACGGGCGATCTCGTCGACACGACGCGTGACCTCGCTGCGCGACAGCTGGGCTGATTTCAGCGCGAAGGCGATGTTCTCGCGGACCGTCAGCGGCGGATAGAGCGAATAGCCCTCGAACGCCATCGCGACCTTGCGCCGCGCCGGCGGCAGCTCGTGGATCCGCCGCCCGCCGAGCGCAATCGATCCGGCCGAAACGTCCTCGAACCCCGCGATCATCCGCAAGGTCGAGGTCTTGCCGCAGCCCGACGATCCCAACAGCGCGACGATCTCGCCCTTCTCGACCGCCATGTCGAGCGCGCGCACCGCATGCACCGGCGGCTTGCCGCGGCTCTGGTAGACCTTGTCGATGCCTCGAAGCTCGAGCATGTCCATGACCATCCGCTCCTATGCCGCCTTGAGCCGGTGCGTTTGCCCGATCCGCAGCCCGGTCGCGCGATCGAACAGCATCGCAGCCTCAGGCGAGAAGCGGACGAACACGCTATCGTCGGCCGCGCCTTGCCGCGCATCCGGCGGCAGCGCCGCCAGCCATTCCGTTCCGTCGGCGAGACGAAGCAGCAGCACCGCCTTCTCGTGCATCGGCGTGATCGCGAGGATACGCGCCGGGATGGCGCCGTCGCTGGATGCGGACGACACCGAAAGATCCTCCGGCCGGACGCCAAGCCAGCATACACCGAGCGGCGCCAGGCCGTCGGCGATACCGAGCCGCATCCTGGCGCCGGCGACGTCCGCCGACAGCATGCCGTGCTCCGCGACCGGCGAAACCTCGGCGAGGTTGATGGTCGGATCGCCAAACAGCCGCGCGATCGCGACCGAGGCCGGCTGGGCATAGATATCGTCAGGCGTCGCGACCTGGACGAGCCGGCCGTCGATCAACACTGCGATGCGGTCGGCGATCGCCATCGCCTCGCGATAGTCCTGGGTGACATAGAGCACGGCGGCCGTGCCGCGCCGCAGCAGGTTCGGCAGCTCGAGCCGCATCTCGTAGCGCAGCTTGGCGTCGACGTTGCGCAAGGGATCATCCAGCAGCAGCACGTCCGGATTGCCGATCAGCGCACGCGCCAGCGCGGTGCGCTGCTTCTGCCCGTTCGACAGTTCGCGCGGCGCGTGGCCGAGCACGTGCTCGATCTTGAGCAGCTTGCTGATCGCGGCGACGCGGCCCGCAACCTCGCTGCCGCTGGCGCGCAGGCCGCTTGCGATATTGTCGCGGGCGGTCATGTGCGGAAACAACGCAAAATTCTGGAACGCCATGCCGATGCCGCGCCGCTCCGGCGGCGCGCCGACGACCGAACGGCCGCCGACCAGGATGTCGCCGTCGTCAGGCTCGAACATGCCCGCGATCATGCGCAACAGCACGGTCTTGCCGCTGCCGGAGGGTCCGAACACCGCGACGATCTCGCCGGGTTCGACCGCCAGCGACAATTCGTCGGCCGGCCGTGTCGCACCGAATGCCTTGCTCACGGAATTGATTTCGAGACGCGCCATCGGATCAGCCTTTCACCGCGCCGAGCGAGAGACCCTCGACCAGGTAGCGCTGCGCATAGAGCGCAAGCAACAGCGTCGGCGTCACCGACAGCACGATCGCCGCCGCGATCTGGCCGTACTGGATTCCGGACGCGGTGACGAAGGCGAGCGCACCGACCGTTACCGGCTGCTTGTCGGCGGAGGCCAGGATCAGGGCGAAGACGAAATTGTTCCAGCAGAAGATGAACGACAGCAAGCCTGCCGCAGCGATGCCCGGTCCCGCCAGCGGCACCGCGATCCTGGTGAAGGCCTCGCGCCAGGAATGCCCGGCCAGCCGGTAGGCATGCTCGATATCGGGGCTGATGTCCTCGAAATAGCCGCGCACGATCCACAGGATCAGCGGCAGCGCGATCAGCTGATAGACCCAGACGATGCCGAAGTAGGTGTCGTTGAGGCCGAGCTCCTGGTAGTACAGCGACAGCGGCAGCAGCACGAGCAGCGGCGGCGCGAAGCGGAACGACAGCAGCGTGAAGGCGATGGTCTCGCCGAGACGGAATTTGAAGCGCGCAAAGGCGTAGGCTGCGGGCACGCCGAGCAGCAGCGCCAGCAGCACCGCCGCGCTCGACAGCACGACGCTGTTGAACAGATTGCGCATGAAGGAAATCTGCAGATTGCCGGCCGCGGTGCGCAGCTGGCCGGAGATCAGCGCCTCATAATTCGCAAGCGTCGGCTCGAACAGGATCCGCGGCGGAATCCGCAAGATCTGATCGTTGTTCTGGAACGACATCAGGAAGATCCAGACGATCGGGAACATGAAGAAGATCAGGATCAGCGTGAGCGCTATCCCGCGGAAGATGCGACCGGCAAGGCTGGAGTGTTCCATCGCGCCTCTCCCCGTCACGCGTGGCCGTGCGCACGCGCGCGCAACCGCAGCCAGTTCTTGATGAAGATGTTCGACAGGATGTTGGTGATCAGCCAGAGGATCATCAGCAGCGCCGCCGACCTGCCGACATTGGTGTACTGGAAGAACTCCAGATAGGCCTGCACCTGGAACACCATCAGCCGGTCGCCCGGCCCGCCCTGCGTCATGGCGTAGATGATGTCGAACTGCTGGATCGAATCGAGCAGCCGGAACAGCGATGCCGTGATGATGTAGGGCGCAAGCATTGGCAGCGTGATGCGGAAGAACACGAAGCTTGCCGGCACGCCGTCGAGTGCCGCGGCCTCGAACGGCTGCCGCGGCAGCGAGCGCAGGCCCGCCAGCAGCAGGATCATGATGAAGGGCGTATAGACCCAGACGTCGACCAGCACGACCGTGAACAGCGCGGTCGACGGATCGGAGGCCCATTTGAAATCAGTGACGCCGAACAGGCTGACCATGTAGGACAGGATGCCGAAGCTCGGATTGGTCATCAGCTTCCACATCAGCGCGGCGATCGCCGGCGCGGTCATCAGCGGCAGCAGCAGCATGATCGACACCGCATTGTGGAAGCGGGTCGGCCGGCGCAGCAGCAGCGCGATGCCGAGGCCGAGCAGCAGCTCGAGGACGACCGTCAGCACGGTATAGGTGATCGAGATCCGGAACGTATTCCAGAACGCCGGATCGGACAGGAAGTCGATGTAGTTTCCGGCGCCGATGAAGCCGCGCAGATAAGGCAGGTTCAGCCGGTAGCGCTGCAGTGAATAGACCGCCGCGGTCACGAACGGAACCAGGATCGCCACGCAGACGAGCAGTGCCGGCAGGCTGAGCAGATAGGGCAACAGGCGCACGCGCGGCCTTGGCTTGGCCGGCGCTACCTGCGCGTTCGTCGGGAGGGTTTGGACCATGCTCATGATGATAAGAGATCGCGTTCCGCTGGCAAACGCCGCCGGCTCGGATGGGACAAGGGTCCGAGCCGGCGGATGGACGCGGTGCGGGGGATCATGCACCGCGGGCTTGATCGGTCAGCCGAGACCGGCCTGCTTGAGCTGGCGGTTGATGCTGTCGGCGAGCTTGTCGAGCCCCTCGTCGACGCTGACCTCCTTCGCCACCATCTTCTGCAGCGAGGCGGCCCATTCCGTCGTCAGGTCGAAGAACAGCGGCTGCGCCGTGAAGTAGATCTTGGCGCCAGGCGACGACATGTCGTGCTGCTCGAGATAGCCCGGATAGGATTTTGCGATGCGGTCGCGGAACTCACTGTCCTTCCACACCGATGCGCGCACCGGATTGACGAAATCCATTTTGCGCGCGCCGAACAGGTCGTGCTCGACCGACGCCGCCCACTGCATGAACAACCACGCCGCGTCCTTCTGCTTGGAGAAGGTCGACATAGCGAGCGACCAGATCCAGACGTTCGGGGTCGGCGCCTTGGCGGCCGGATTGGCGGCAAACGGCGCATAGCCGAGATGGCCCTTCTCCTTGTTGTCGCCGCCGTTCATGAAGTAGCCGAGGATGTCGGCATCGAAGATCATGCCGGAGGCGCCGGCGCCGACGTCGGTGCCGACCTGGTACCAGGTATAGGTCGACCAGTTCTTCGGGCCCGAGGTCTGGATCATCTTGACCCACTTGTCGTGGAATTCCTTCGAGGCCTTGGTGTTCATCGCGGCCTTGAGCTTGCCGCCCTCCATCACGAAGTCCTTCTGGCCGAAGTTCGAATAGGCCGAGAGGAAACCGGGATGGATGGTCGCCCAGGAACGCGAGCCGCGCACGCCGACGCCGTAGGGGCCGCCAGCGTCCTTGGTGATCTTGGTCGCGACCTCCAGCATCTCGTCGAGATTCTTCGGCGGCTTGACGCCGACCTTGTCGAAGATGTTGCGGTTGTAGGTGATGTTGTTGAGCTCATAGCCCCACGGGATGCACCACTGCTTGGCCTTGCCCGAGCCGAGCTCGGAGCCGGCGACGCCGTCCCACGCCGTGGAGGCGCGAAGGCCCGGCAGCACGTCGTCCCAGGCGAAGGCCGGGTTGGTCTTGGCGGGATCCTTGATGTAGGTGTTGAGGTCTTCGATCCAGCCCGCCGGACCATAGGTCCAGGTCATGTAGGCGCCGGTCATGAAGGCGTCGTACTGGTCCGACTTCGACGACAATGCCGCCGTCACCTTGTCGAAATAGACGTCCTCCGGGAAGATGTCGTAGCTGACGTTCATGCCGGTGAGCGCCTTGAACGCCTCGATGTCGCCGATCATCGCGTCGACATAAGGATGCTTGTTGAGCAGCAGCTTGACGGTCTTGCCGCTCTGGGCCTTCCAGTTGAAGTCCGCGGCCATCGCCTTCGACATCGATGAGGCGAAGGCGGCGTTTGCGGCAATGCCCGCGATGCCGAGCTTGGCCGCGCCGTCGAGGAGATCGCGGCGGCTGATGCGTTTGGCAGCGTAGGAGTCGAACAGATTCTTCTCGCGATCGAACATGTATTTCCTCTCCTTGTTGACGCTTGTTTTATGTGTCCTTCCGGGTCTTGCTTCTTGTCTTGCCGGATGTGGTCTCCGGCTTGTCCGTTGCGAGTGCCTTTGCGGTCACCTCGTCGATGATGAGGCCGTGCAGAACGCCGCTGCGCAGCACCCCGCGCAGCGCGGTCACCTTGGCCGGCCCGCCGGCGATGGCGACGATGCGATGCTTCCTGAGATCGGCCATGCTCATCGAGGTGGCGCGCGCCGACAGGTCGGTGTCGAGCACCGCGCCGTCGGCGCTGAAGAAATGTCCGAGCAGATCGGCGCAGGCGCCGACGCGCTTCAGCTCGACGACCTCGTCCGGCTTGATCATGCCGCTCGACACCAGGAAGCCGTCGCGGCTGACCTGGCCGATGCCGACGAACAGCAGCGAGGCCCGGCGCGCCAGCGCGAACACGTCGGCGATGCCGAATTGCTGCATCAGCACGGCGCGATCGGCGACCGAATTGGCGAACACCGGCACCGGCAGCAGATAGGCTTCCGCGCCGGTGCGCTCGGCAAGGCGATGAATCACGTCGAACGGATTGGCGGCGAACTTCCGCGTCAGTCCGCCGAGCAGCGACACGAACTGCGCGTCGCGCGCCGGCGTCTGCGGCATCTGCTCGACCACGGCGGCGAGCGTGCGACCGTGGCCGACGCCGATCACCTTGTCGTCGCCGCGCTCGAGGATCTGGCGCAGGAAGCTTGCGCCTTCCAGCGCCAGCGCCTTCAGCGGCAGATCGCTCTCGCCGAGATCGGGCGCGACGCGGCAGAACGCAAGGCCGAAACGCTGCGTGAGATCGTTCTCCAGCGCGACGCATTCGGCGACCGGTCCCTCGACGAACACGCGGATCATGCCCTCGCGGCTGGCGCGGGCGATCAGGCGGTGCGCCTTGGTGCTCTGGATGTTGAGGCGGTCGGCGACCTCCGACTGCGTCAACCCCGCCGCGAAATACAGCCAGGCCGCCCGCGTCGCGAGCGACGCCTCGCCGTCGATCACCGGCAGCCTGTCGGGCGGAGGAGCCATGTCCGGAAAAGTCCGCTTGCAAATTTCTTCACGTCCTGCAAAAAATTGCAGAGGCCGAACGGGGCGTCAATCCCCCAAACGTGCTGCGGCGCAACCAATATCGACGCGCGGGCGCCAGAGAGCGGTGAAGTCGGATGGGAGGTTTGTATCTCGGCATCGATGTCGGAACCGGCGGCGTGCGCGCCTGTGCGATCGATCCGCAGGCCGGCATCCGCGGCTTCGCATCGGTCGCGATGCCTGCGCCGCGCGTCGACGGCAACGCTGTCGACCAGACACCGGAGCTGTGGTGGCAGGCCGCAGTCACTGCGATCCGCAAACTCGGCGAGACCGTCGGTCTCAGCGACATCACGCGCATCGTCGTCGACGGCACGTCGGGCACGCTATTGCTGGTCGACGCGGCCGGCCGCCCGTGTTCGCCGGGGCTGATGTACAACGACGCGCGCGCCACGCATGAGGCCGCGCGCGTCGCAGTGGTCGCCCCGCGCGAGAGCGGCGCGCATGGCGCGAGCAGCGCGCTCGCCAAACTGCTCTATCTCCAGAATGACGGTTACGTCGGCGATGCGCGCCACGCGGTGCACCAGGCGGATTGGATCGCCGGCCGGCTTGCCAACCATCACGGCATCAGCGACGAGAACAATGCACTGAAGCTCGGCTACGATCCGGTCGCGCGCGCCTGGCCGCCCTGGCTCGACCAGCTCGGCGTGCGTGACGATCTGCTTCCCGAGGTGCTGGAGCCGGGAACGCCGTTTTCCGAACTGGATCCGCAGATCGCGCGCGCGCTCGGGTTGCCCGCCACAGCTCAGGTCGCGGCCGGCACCACCGACGGCGTCGCCGCCTTCATCGCGACCGGGGCCGACCAGCCGGGCGATGCCGTCACCTCGCTCGGCACCACGCTGGTGGTGAAGCAGCTTGCGACCCAGCCGATCTTCGCGGCCGACCAGGGCGTCTATTCGCACCGGCTCGGTGAGCGCTGGCTCGCCGGCGGCGCGTCGAACTCCGGCGGCGCCGCGCTGCTGATGCATTTCACCGCAGACGAGATGGAGCGGCTGACGCCGCAGGTGATGCCGGACCAGCCGACCGGGCTCGACTACTATCCGCTGCCCAAACCCGGCGAGCGCTTCCCGATCGCCGATCCGGCGCTGGCCGCGCGGATCACGCCGCGCCCGGCGGAAGATTGCCGCTTCTTCCAGGGCCTGCTCGAAGGCATCGCCGCGGTGGAAGCCCTCGCCTACCGGCAGCTGGCGCGGCTCGGCGCGCCGGATCTGCGCCGCGTCATCGGGATCGGCGGCGGCGCGAAGAACGATGCATGGACCAAAATCAGGCATTGCGTTCTCGGTGTCCCGGTCTCGGTCGCCGAGCAGACCGAAGCAAGCTACGGCGCCGCGCTGCTCGCGCTGCATGGAGGTCCGCCATGAAGGCCGATGCGACCGCGATCGCCGCCCTTCACGCCATCGCCGACCGCTTCGATCACGTGCTGCTCGACCAGTGGGGCACGCTGCATGAGGGACTGGCGGTATTCCCCGCAGCGCTGGACTGCGTGGCGAAGTTGCGCGAGGCCGGCAAGCATATCCTGATCCTGTCCAATTCCGGCAAGCGCGCCGGCAGCAACCAGCGGCGCCTCGCAGCACTCGGCCTGCCGCCCGAGGCCTATGACGGCGTGCTGTCCTCGGGCGAGGTCACCTGGCGCGGCTTGCGTGCGCGCGAGCAGGCGCCCTTTGCCGAGCTCGGCCGCACCTGCTTCCTGATCTCACGCGACGGTGACCGCTCGATCGTCGACGGCACCGGCCTCACGGTCGCTTCCACCGTATACGAGGCTGATTTCATCCTGCTCGGCGGGCTCGACGATGATGCGGCCGAGGCGGATCGCTGGCGTGCGCAATTCACCGCGGCCGCCGCGCGGCGACTGCCGATGTTGTGCGCCAATCCCGACCTCGTGATGTTCGGCGTCGCGGGACTGATCCCCGCGCCGGGCGCACTCGCCGCATTCTATCAATCGCTCGGCGGCACCGTGCTGTTCGTCGGCAAGCCGTATCCGCCGATGTTTGCCGCCGCGCGCGATCAGTTGGGACATCCCCCGCCGGAACGGATCCTCGTCGTCGGCGACTCCCTCGATCACGATATCGCCGGCGGACGTAGCGCCGGCATGCTGACCCTGCTGATCGGCTCCGGCGCGCACCGCGCATCGCTTGCGCAGACGCGCGACCTGCCGCGGGCGATCAAGATCGCCGCCGGCACCGCGGCGCGGATGCCGCACTGGACGATGGAGCATTTGATTTGGTGAGAACAGCCCGATGCAACCGCCTCTGACGTTGAACGAACTGCGTCGCATGTCGGCACGCGTCGGCCGGAATATCGAGCTGGTGCAAGGCGCCGGCGGCAATTCGTCTGTCAAGGATGGCGACGTGCTGTGGGTGAAGGCCTCGGGCACCTGGCTCGCCGACGCCGAGGACAAGGAGATTTTCGTGCCGGTCGCGCTGTCGGCGGCGCGCGCAGCGCTGACGCAGGGCGACGAGCGCGTGCCGCTCGTGCCTGACGCCGGGACCACGCTGCGCGCCTCGATCGAGACCTCGTTGCATGCGCTGATGCCGCACCGGATCGTGCTGCATGTCCATTCCATCAACACCATCGCATGGGCGGTGCGCACCGACGCCCGCGACGAATTCGCCCGGCGTTTGGACGGACTGGCCTGGCGCTATCTCGACTATCATCACCCGGGGCTGCCGCTCGCCCGCGCGGTCAGCGAGGCGATCGCGCAGGACGCGGTCGACGTCCTGATCCTCGGCAATCACGGCCTGGTGGTCGGCGCGGACACCTGCGACGCGGCGGAGGCACTGGTCGCCGAGATCGAGACGCGCCTTGCACTGGAGCAACGCAGCGCACCGGCTGCCGATCATGACGCGCTTCGAAGTATCTACGCAGGCACGACCTATCGCCTGCCGCGCGATCCGCGCAGCCATGACATTGCCACCGACCGCTACAGCCGCGCGATCGCGACCAGCGGCTCGCTCTATCCGGACCACGTCGTGTTCCTTGGTCCGGGCTTGCCGGTTCTGGAGCAGCGCGAGAGCCTGGGCGCCATGATCGCACGGACCGCCGCGAACGGGCTACCGCCGCCGGTTGCGTTTCTCGTCCCTGATATCGGCAGCCTGATCCGCGCGGATGCAAGCGACGGCGCGGAAGCCATGCTGAGCTGTCTCGCCCTGGTCACCTGTCGCGTGCCGCTGACCGCGCGGGTCCAATATCTGACCGCAGAGAACGAGGATGCGTTGCTGAACTGGGACGCCGAGCGCTATCGGCAGCAACTGACCGCGGATCGCTGATCCGGCCCCTCTTTGCGAGTTATCCCTGCTCGGCGGAGAGAAACAGGCGATAGGCCGGGTTCTCGCTCTCGTTCCAGTAGGGATAGCCGAGTGCATCGAGCGCCTGAACGAACCGGGCGCGCTCCCCGGGCTTGACCTCGATGCCCGCCAGGATCCGTCCGTAGTCGGCGCCGTGATTGCGGTAGTGGAATAGCGAGATGTTCCAGTCGGGCGCCAGGCTCTCGAGGAATTTAAGCAACGCGCCGGGGCGCTCCGGAAACTCGAAGCGGTAGATCACTTCGTCCTTGAGCAGCGGGGCACGGCCGCCGACCATGTAGCGCACATGGTCCTTGGCCATCTCGTTCTCGCTCAGATCCAGGATCGGATAGCCCTCGCGCCGGAGCAGATCCATCACTTCGCGCTTCTCGGCCTCGCCGCGGCTCAGCGCGATGCCGACGAAGAGCTGCGCCGGCGCGGTGGTCTCGGCGAAGCGGTAGTTGAACTCGGTGATGGCCCGCGAGCCGAGGATGCGGATGAAGTGCCGATAGCTGCCCGGTTTCTCCGGCACGGTCACGGCCAGCAGCGCCTCGCGATGTTCGCCGACCTCGGCGCGATCGGCAATGGTGCGCAGCCGGTCGAAATTCAGATTGGCGCCGCTGTTGACCGCAATCAGGCTGCCGTCGCTCAACGCGCCACGCTCGGCATAGGCCTTCAGCCCAGCGAGCGCCAATGCGCCGGAGGGCTCGGCCACCGATCGCACGTCGTCGAAGATATCCTTGATGGCGGCGCACATCGCGTCGGTGTCCACGGTGACGACCTCGTCAAGCAGGTCGCGGCAGAGCCGGAACGTCTCGGCTCCGACCTTGCGCACGGCAACACCGTCGGCGAACAGCCCGACCTGGTCCAGCGCGACAACGTTGCCCTTGGCGAGCGCCGCCGCCATCGAGGCCGCGTCGGCCGGCTCCACGCCGACCACCTTGATCGAAGGATTGAGGAACTTGACGAACGCGGCCACGCCGGCCGCCAGCCCGCCGCCGCCGATCGGCACGAAGATCGCCTCGATCGGATCGGGATGCTGGCGCAGGATTTCCATCCCGACGGTTCCCTGGCCGGCAATCACATCGGGATCGTCGAACGGATGCACGAAGGTCAGGCCCCGCGCGGCCTCGATCTCCCTGGCCTTGGTTTGCGCGTCGTCGAACGTGTCGCCGTGCAGCACCACGTCGCCGCCCAGGCGCCGCACGGCTTCGACCTTGATGGCGGGCGTCGTCCGCGGCATCACGATGGTCGCCGGAATACCGAGCTTGCGCGCCGACAGCGCCACGCCCTGCGCATGATTGCCCGCCGACGCGCAGATGACGCCCAATTTGCGCTGCGCGTCCGGCAGCCTGACGATCTTGTTGTAGGCGCCGCGAAGCTTGAACGAGAAGATCGGCTGAAAATCTTCCCGCTTCAGCAGCACGGCACGCGACAGGCGCTCCGAGAGCCGCGGCATCGGATCGAGCGGCGTCTCGACCGCCACGTCGTAGACACGGGCGGTCAGGATGCTTTGGGCGTAGTCGCGGAGCGCATTGGCGGTCATCGGGTCGCTTCTGTCGATGGGAGGCAATTCGTACCGGTTGCACCTGCCCATCGCCGGCGCCGACCTGGCGAGCAGGCGGCACGGAGCCGGCTGCTGCATCCAGATCGGACCTTCGCATGACCGGAGGATCGAGTGAAGCAAAGACCGCCGGATCAGCCGCCTGGCCGCGCGCATATGAAGTCATCCGGGCCGTCGCAGGGGGGCGCTACCAAAATATCGAAGAACAACCCCATGCAAAGGAGCCGGCGGAGGCCGACCTCGACCAGGCAGCTTGACACGTCGGGCAACTCAGGGATATATTTCTAGTATTCCGAACTGCGCCGCGGCAGCTGAATCGGTGACCGGCCAGAGCGACCGCTCCGGCGTTGAGCGCTTCACGCCGTGAGACGCGACGAATTCCATCCCCTGCCATGATCCGCGGGCGCTTCCCAGCCCGATTCCGTGACGATCAGCGTGTCCTCGAGCTTGATGTAGCCGCGCGCCGGATGCAGCAGCGCCGTTTCGATCGAGATCACCATTCCACATTCGAGCGGCCGGTCGGCGTCATACGGCGCGTAAGGCACCGGGCCGGTCGCGGTCAGCCGCGGCGCCTCGTGACTGACAAGCCCGATGCCATGCGCGGTGAAGTCGAGCACGGGGCGATGCGGCGACGCTATGACCGCGGTCTCGCCCGCCGCAATGATGTCGCCGCCCATGGCGCCCGGCCGGATCGCGCGCCGGGCCACCTGCTGGATGTCCTCGACCTCCTGCAGCAACTCACTCAGCTCGCTGTCAGGCTCACCCAGGATGCCCATGCGGCTGAGATCGCCGATATAGCCGCGGTAGTTTCCGCCGGAATCGATCGAGATCACGTCGCCGTCTTCGAGACGCTGGTTCGACGGCGCGCGGTTATGGCTCTTGCCTGCGGCAATCAGGCAATATTCGAAGACGAGATCACGCTCCTGCTCCTCACGGCGCAGACGAGCCACGACATCGTTCTTGGTCATCCCCGGGGCGCAGGCCTTGAACGTTGCCATCATCGCATCGACGACCCGTTCGGAAGCTTCCCGGATGAGGTCCAGTTCGGCGGGAGATTTCACGGCGCGAAGGCGCTCAAGGGTGAAATGGGCCTCGCGGAACTCGACATTGTTGAACCCGGCGAACAGACGATCCCTGGCATCGGCCGGCAGGAAGCTTGCCTCGATGCCGACGCGTTTGGCTGTGCCGCCCAGTTTTCTCACATGATCGATCGCAAGCCCGATCGCATCGATGGTTCCCCAGCTGCCCGTCTTGACGATCGGCGTCCATATACGTCCAAGCTCGTGCTCGAATTTCTCCATGCGGTTGCCGATATAGGCGGAATGTTCCGGATGTCCCTTCTGATAGACGAACACCGGCAGATAACGGCTGGTGCCGATCGCCTCCATGACGTCGAAGAAGAAGAAACGATATCCGCCGAGCAAATACTGCACATTGTGACGCGAGGTGACGATCAGGATATCGAGCCCCGCTTCATCCATCAGCCGATCGAGTTTAGCGGTGTCGAACGGTGCCGCCGCCGCGATCCTATCGAGTGCGTTGTCCATGGTGTAACCTTCCGTCTTCTCAAGTTGCCGTTTTCGCCGCCAGCGGCTTCGATGTGGCGCCCGAGCCGGCGCTGTCGCCGAACAGCGCCACCGGGCGTCCGTGCGGCTCGACGCCGAGGAACGTGAAGGCAAGGCCGATCAGGAGACCCGCGCCGGCAAGAAAGCAGAACGCCGGCATCACCGCCGCGGCGGTTGCGCTCGGATGCACGAGATTGTCCGCACCGGCGATCAAAGCGAGACACAGCGGGCCTACGATCTTGCCGACCCCGTTCGAGAGCTGGGCAAGGCCGACCGCGCGTCCCGACAGCTGGACCGGAAAGATCTCCGCGGGATAGGGTCCGATGTTCGAGAATCCACCGTCGAAGAACAACGCACCGATGATCAGGAAGACCAGGAATAGCGGCACCGAGCCCGCAAAGTCGTTGTGGAAATAAGCTGCCAGCGCCAGCGAAACTGCGGTGCCATAGCCCATCAACTGACCACACGGCTTGCGGCCGATCCGGTTCGCGAGGAAGGCGAAGCCGGTCCGGCCGAGCACGCCGGCAAGGCTGACATAGATGAACATCCTCGCCGCATCCTGGGGCGCAACGCCAAGCAGCAGCGCCACGATCGTCGGCCCCCACAGGAAGACGCCGTAATTCGCCGTGCTAGCGCCGAACCAGATCAGAACCGTCAGCCAGAAGCGGCGCTGCTCGGCAAAGAGATCGGCGAACGTCACCGGGTTCGCCGGCGGCAACGTGGGCAAGGCGAACTCATCGCCGCCGATCCGATAGAGCTTTCGGATGCCGGCCTGCGCCTCGCGCACACGGCCCTTGCTGATCAGCCAGCGCGGCGATTCCGGCATGATGATCGCCGTCAGAATGGCGAGGATGATCGGCAGGAAGCCGACCGCCGCCAATCCGCGCCAGCCAACCAGCGGCAGCAGGAAGCTCGCCGTGACCGACGCCGAGAGCACGCCAAAGGCAACCGGAACGACCACGAGGCTCGTCACCAGCGTGCGGTGGCGGGTGGGCGCAAACTCGACGATGGCCGGGACTGCCGCCGCGGCGCCCGCGGCAAGGCCGAAGCCGACGAAGAAGCGCAGGATCGCAAACGCAACCCAGCCGTCTTCGGGAATGAACGCGATCGCGCCCGAGGTCAGGCCGCAGAGCAGAACGCCTGATATCGCCAGTGGCTTGCGCCCGAAGCGATCCGCGAGGACACCCGCGACGAACGCCCCCAGCATCGCCCCGATGCCGGCGCTCATCAGCATGATCGAGGTTTGCCCGAACGTCAGGTGCCATTTCGGCGCCAGCACCGAGACCAGGAATCCGACCACAAAGAAATCGAAGAAATCGACCACGCCGGTCACGGCGAAGATGATGATCGATAGCCAGTAGCGCGTCGTCACCGGCGCTTCGTCGAACGGCACCGCATTCGCCTGCTCAGGCATGGTCTCCCCCTGTTGTTGTCAAGCCGCCTTCTTTTTTGAATTCAGAAATTCCGTCACCGCCTCCGCCACCCGATCGGGGGCCTGGATCGACGCGACATGGCCGACGCCCGCAATGGTCTGGGTCTCGACGTCGGCAAGATCGCGGGCGAGCGCGAATGTCTCCGCATTCGGGATCAGCCGGTCGTCAGCGCCCACCAGCAGCAGCGTCGGGCGATCGAAGGCGGTCAGGTCGGCGGCGACGGGCTGTGCGAGCAACGCGCCGCGTCGCGCCTTCTGGCCGTCGTCGCGGCTGGAGCCACGGAAGATGTCGATCAGTTCGGGCCGTGCGCGCAGGTAATCCGGCGGGAAGAAGAACTCCGCGATCCTGGGTGCGTTGGCGACGGTGTCCGCGCGGTAGGAAGCAAGTGTGCGGAAAACATCCGCATTGACGTCCAGCGGGCTTCTGTTGACCTTCCAGGTGCTGCTCAGGATCAGGCGGTCGATCCTGCCCGGATGACGGGCCGCCAATACTTGCGCGATCTGCCCGCCCAGCGAGGTCCCGAAGACATGGGTGCGATCGTAGCCGAGCCCGGTTATCAAGGCCGCAGCATCATCTGCCAGATCGGCCAGCGAGTAGGATGACGACGGATTGCTGGTGGCGCCGGAATCGCGCTGGTCGTACGCGATCACGGTGAAATCAGCCGCCAATACAGCCGCAAGGCCGTCGAACATTGAATGATCGGCTTCGCCGCCATGCAACAGCACGATCGGCTCGCCACATCCCGTCTTCTGATATGCCGTGACGACGCCGTTGGATTCGAACGATTGCATCGGAGCCCCCGCTAGTGCAGCAGCGTTGACAGCGCGCCGGCCAATTCCTTCGCCGGATCCGACGGCAGCCACGGCATCCGCCACGCCACATGGCCGTCGGGGCGCACCAGCACCGCGCCGCGCATGCCCAATTGGAATCCGTCTGCCGGATCGGCCGACGGCAACTGCTTCAGCGACAGCGGCAAGCGGGTCTTCTCCGACACCTGCTTCCCCGCCTCCAGCCACTCGCCGCCGAGCGGCCCGGTGACGACGGTGAACTCCTTGTCGAACCAGTCGAGCGTGGATTTCTTGCGCGACGGCTCGAGCCACATATGCGGAAAGCGCGCGCCGGGACGGTCGGTTGGCGTGTAGTAACGGGAGTTCAACGCCTTCGCGACGGTGCCGTCGGGGATCACCGCGCCTTCCTCGTAATTGTGTCCGAGGTTCTGGCCGATGCTATGCAGATGATTGTCCATATCGTTGATCCAGAACTTGATCCGATCCGGATCGCGCGATCGCACGGCGTCGTCGGTCAGCCCAAAGCGCAACCGGTTGCCGTAGCTGAAATTGGCGTTGGACTGCGCGATCGGGCGGCGTTCGCTGGAATAGCTGTCGAGCAGCTTTTCATCCGCGAGGCCCTTGAGCACGAAGGTGAGTTTCCAGGCGAGATTATGCGCGTCCTGAACGCCGGAGTTCAGGCCGAACCCGCCGGTCGGCGGAAAGCGGTGCGCGCAGTCGCCGACCAGAAACACCCGGCCCTTCCGAAAGGTCTCGGCCACCTGCATGCTGACGCGCCAGATCGAGCGGTTCAACAGCGTGACGTCGAGGTCCGGAATGCCGGCATGGCCGCGCGCGATCTCAACGAATTCCTGGTCGGTCCACGGCCGCTCGCGATCGTCCTTGGTCAGGCCGATCTGCGTCACGGTCAGCCAGCGATCCCGGCCGTTGGTGTTCAGGATGGCGGCGCGCGGCAGATCGGGTGTTTCAGGGACGATGATGAAGCCGGCCGCCTCGCGCGCGATCGGCAACCGCGACAGATCGGCACGCCAATATTCGTTCGACATCACCGCCAGTGTGGACGGTCCGACCATGTCGATACCCGCGTTGCGGCGGGTCTGGCTGCCCGCACCGTCCGCGGCGATCAGATAGGTCGCCGTCCACTGCGTCACCTCACCGGTCTTCTGGCAACGCGTCGTGACATGAACGCCGCTGTTGGTCTCCTCGAACGATTCACAGGCCGTGTTGAACAGGACCGTGGCGTGCCGGGATTTCTCGACCACCCGCAGGATTTCCTCCTCGACGGCATCCTGCGCAACCAAACTTTTCCATGCGGGCGTGTGACCGACATTGGGCTCGGGTCGGGTGCGGCCGAACTCCTGTCCCGCGATGCTGTCGAGGAAGACGAACATGTCGGAGTTGTCCTGCAGGCCGCGGCTGCGGATCGCCTGCTCGATGCCCCACTGCCGGAAGATCTCCATGGTGCGGACCCAGCAGCCGCGCGACTTGGGATGATCCGTTGTCGTCGCGCTCTTCTCGACCACCACGCAGTCGATGCCGAAGCGATCGAGCAGCAGCGACATCGCTAGCCCAACCGGCCCGCCGCCGGCGATGAATACGGATGTCTGGCGTGCCTCGTCGGTGGCGATGCCCATGCGCGCGTCTCCTCGGTTTGATCGTTGAGGGGACACTGCTCTCTTTTTGGTATCTCACAAGAACATGTTTGATATGGTATCCATCTCGATTTGAGATGGAGCGACCATGGACCTGCGGCAGATACGCTATTTCGTTGCCGTTGCGGAGCGTGGCGGCTTTGCTGCTGCGGCGAGCACGCTGAATGTCGCCCAGTCGGCGCTCAGCCGTCACGTTAAGGAACTCGAAGACGAACTGGGCGGCGCCCTGCTCGAACGCGGCGCGCGCGGCGTCTCGGTCACGGAATCCGGCAAGGTGCTGCTCGCGCGAGGACGCTGGCTGCTTGGGACCATCGACGACATCAAGGCCGAGGTGCGCACGGAAAATCGCGAGCCCAGCGGTACGGTGCGGATCGGCGCGCCACCGAGCCTCGGCGATATCCTCTATCCGCCGCTTGCCCAGACATTCGTGAAGCAGTTTCCGCGCGTGCGGCTCGAGTTGAGCGAGGGCCTGACGGAGAACGCATCCGAACGCCTGCTGCGGGGCGAGCTCGATTTGGCGATCGTGACGACGCCGTCGCCTAACGATCACCTCGACTATGAACTGCTGATGGTCGAACAGGTGTTCCTGATCGGTCCATCGCGCGATCCGCTGCTCAAGCGCGGGCGGCTGACCCGCAAGGAGTTCGACGCCCTGCCATCCGCCGTTGCTCCGCTCAGCCGCAACCCGTTCCCATCCACCATTCTGTGCGCGGTACGGGTCGACAACAGCACTCCGATGAAACGCATGGTGGCCGCGGGCCTCGGCTACGCCTTGCTGCCATTCTCCGGCATTCACCAGGAAGTGGCTGGCGGAACGCTATCGGCGGCGCTGCTGCCGTGGATGCGCGCCGAGCGCGTGCTGGCGCTGCCGCGCGGACGGCCAGTGAGCCGGGCAACGCGTGAAGCGATTGCCGTGCTGAAGACCATCTGCCGCGCGCTGATCGATGAGGGCATCATCCTGACCGCGCCGGCGCGCAAGGCCTGAACGCTCCCCGGGGCTTCGGCCTTCCGGTCAACCAACCATCTTGACCATGGTTGTCATGACAACTATAGACTCATTCCAAGATTGGCGATCAAGCCGGCTGTTCCCGTCGCGCAACGACGGGAGCAATGAACTGCAATGGCTGAGCGGGCGACCTTAGGGTTCTGCCTGGTGCGGCCCGCGGTCGGTCGAAGGGAGAACGTGATGAATGCTGCTTCGCAGAACCACGCGGCCAAGCTGCGGGAGATCTCCCGCCTGATCGACGATCGCCCCGCCGAGCGCATCTTCCAGGTCGATCGCCGGATCTTCACCGACCCCGACGTGTTCGACGCCGAGCTGCGCCATATTTTCGAGGCGACGTGGAATTTCATCGGCCTGGAATCCCAGGTCGCCCGGCCCAATGACTTCGTGACCACCCATGTCGGGCGGCATCCCATCCTGGTGATGCGGAGTGCAGAGGGCAAAGTTGGCGCGTTCCTCAACACCTGCCGGCATCGCGGCACGATCGTCTGTCCGTTCAAGCAGGGACGGCAGAAATTCCATGTCTGCCGCTATCACGGCTGGGCCTACGATTCGAGCGGCCGCAACATCTCGGTGACGGAGGAAGCGAGCGGGCAGTATCCGCCGTCTTTCTCGAACCAGAATCACGACCTTCTTCCGGTCGCGCGGCTCGGCTCCTATCGCGGCTTTCTGTTCGCGAGCCTTTCGGCCGACGTTCCGCCGCTGGAAGAGTTTCTCGGCGACACCCGCGCCTTCCTCGACCTCATCATCGATCAGAGCGACAGCGGTGAAGTCGAATTCGTGCCCGGCGCCAGCACCTATACGTTCGACGCAAACTGGAAACTGCAATTCGAGAATGGTCTCGACTACTATCATTTCGCAACCACCCACAGCTCCTACGTCGATATCCTGAAGAAGCGCAATGCCGGCGCCGGTCCGGACGCCGGTTTCACCGTTGAGCCGGAGGGCGAGCAGGAAGGACAAGGCAGCTTCAGCTTCGATTATGGCCACGCCGTCAACTGGTCGATCAAGCGCACCCAGCTCTATGGCCGGCCGCTCGGCATGGACCCGGCGCGGCTCGATGCCGTGCGGCAGCGCGTCGGCAGCACCCGCGCCAAGTGGATGCTGCGCCAGCGCAACCTTACGATCTTCCCGAACCTCCAGGTGATCGACATCCTGTCGGCGCAGGTGCGCACCTGGCGGCCGCTGGCGCCGGACAAGACCGAGATGGTGTCGCATTGTCTTGCGCCGGTCGGCGAAAGCGCCGCCGCGCGCACGCTGCGCATTCGCAATTACGAAGACTTTTTCAACGCGTCCGGGCTCGCGAGCTCGGACGACAACGTCATGTATGAATTCTGCCAGACCGGCTACGAGGCGACGACCGCCGCGCCCTCGCAGGGCTATCTGCGCGGCGTCGCAGACGTCGGCCACGGCGACAGCGTGCATACGCGCGAGCTCGGCGTAGCCCCATCCGAATGGTCGTTCGGTCCCACAAGCTTCGGCGGCGAGACCAATTTCCATCCCGGCTATCGCGAGTGGCGCAGGCTGTTGCAGCGCGCCGCAGGGGAGACGGCGTGATGGCTGGCAGCGCAATCGAACAAGCAGACGTCCACGCGATCGCAGCCGCGACCATCTACCGCGAGGCCCGCCTGCTCGACACCGGCGAATGGGCCGATTGGGTCGCCATGTACAGCGAGAATGCCGTCTATTGGGTGCCGGCATGGCTCGACGAATACACCACCACCAGCGATCCCGATACGCAGGTCTCGTTGCTCTACCACGATGCGCGGGGCGGGCTGGAAGAGCGGATCGCGCGCATCGAGTCGCGCAAATCGATCACGGCGCTGCCGCTGCCGCGCACGGTGCATCAGATCTCGAACCTCGAAGCGTCCGGGACCGGGCCCGACGAGATCGTTTGCCACTCCGTGTTCTCGGTCCACGTCTACGACCAGCGCGTCGCCAAGGAGCACCTGCGCCACGGGCGCTATCAGCACACGCTGCGGCGTGAAGGCGACACCTGGAAGATCGCACGCAAGCTCATTACGCTGGTCAACGACCGGATTCCGACCGTGCTCGATTTCTACAGCATCTGAGAGGGGACATGACGGATCAGGGGACCTGGCACGAAGCTGCGGCACTCAGCGCACTGAGCGAAGGCGAGCCGTACGGCATCGAAATCGGCCAACATCACATTGCGCTCTATCGCGTCGGCAATGAATACTACGCCACCAGCAACATCTGCACCCATGCGGAGGCGCTGCTGTCCGACGGACTGCTGGACGGCTGCGAGATCGAATGCCCGCTGCATATGGGCCGCTTCGACATCCGAACCGGCGAGGCGCTGACCAGCCCGGTCGAGATCGACATCCAGACCTATCCGGTCCGCGTGGCAGGCGACCGGCTGGAAATCTGCCTGCCGGCATAGAACGACAATCAAAAAACAAAAATCGGGGGAAACGGCAATGACCGAAGTCGTGATGGACAAGGCGGCGATCGCGACCGCCGATGCGGAGATCGAACGCACCACGATCCGCAAGGTCGCGCTGCGCCTGATGTGGTTCGTGATGGCGATGTACTTCCTCGCCATTCTCGACCGCGGCAACATCTCCTTTGCCGCGCTGCAGATGAACAGGGAGCTCGGACTCAATGCCGAGATGTTCGGCATCGCGGTCGGGATCATGTACTTCACCTATTCGATCTTCGAGATCCCGAGCAATCTGATCCTCGCCAAATACGGCGCACGGATCACGCTGACCCGGATCGCGATCCTGTGGGGCATCGCCACGGTGCTGATGGCGTTCACCCAGGGCCCGCTCAGCCTTTATATGTTCCGCGGCTTCCTCGGCTTTGCCGAGTCCGGCCTGTTTCCCGGCGTCATGCTGCTGCTGAGCCTCTGGTTTCCGTTCAGCTATCGCGCCCGCTACAACGCGATGTTCAACTATGCGGTGCCGATCTCCTACATCTTCGCTTCGCTGATCTCCGGTGCGATCCTCGAGCTCAACGGATTGTTCGGGATCTCGGGCTGGAAATGGCTGTTCATCCTCGAAGGCGTGCCGCCGATCATCCTGGGGATCGTCGGCATCTTCTACCTGACCGACCGCCCGCAACAGGCGAACTGGCTGTCGACCGCACAGCGCAACTGGCTGAGCGGCGCGCTGGAACGTGACGCCAAGGCGACCGGCGTGGTGCATGCAGAGGGCGTGCTGCGGACGGTCACCAAGCCGATGGTGCTGCTGTTCGGCCTGTGCAATTTCGGCCTGTTCTGCGGGCTGGCGTCGCTGTTTCCCTGGCTGCCGCAGATCATCAAGTCGTTCGGCCTACCGAATTCGCAGGTCGGCTTCGTCACCGCGATCCCGCCGATCGCCGGGCTGATCGGCATGATCGCGTTGTCGCGGCACTCCGATCATGTCGGCGAGCGCTTCTATTATGCGGCGATGACCTTCGTGATCGCGGCCGCCGGCTTCGCCATCGCCGCCTACTCGACCTCGCCTACCTGGATCATCATCGGGTTCATGGTCGCCAATGTCGGCGTCTATGGCACGCAGGCCGTATTCTGGACCATCCCCCAATCCTACATGTCGCGGCAGAGCGCGCCGGGCGCGATCGGCCTGGTCAGCACCATCGGCAGCATCGGAGGTGCGACGATCCCGATCGTGATCGGACGCGCCAGGGACGCCTCGGGCAGTTTCACCACCGGATTCCTCGTGGTAACAGGCGTCCTCCTTCTCGCGGCGGTCCTGGTCTTGATCGCCCGCTCTCAGCTCGTGAAAGAATGAAAAGCCGGACTGCCACAAGCCGTACCAAGGCCCCTGCCCCGCGCCGCGCCCCGCAAGAGGACGCGCGCTCCGAACTGGTGATCGATTTCGAACGCTACGTGCCGACCGTGCTGTCGAGCCTGGTTGCGAAGCTGCGCGCCAATGCCAACGCGTTCTTCCCGCAAGCCTATGGCGTGTCGCTCGCAGAATGGCGCGTGCTGTCCTTCCTCAGGGAGCATGAGCCCGCCAGCGCCTACGACATCTGGACCAATGCGCAGCTCGACAAGGCCGTCGTCAGCCGCGAGACGACGTCGCTGAAGAAGAAGGGGCTGATCGAGCTGACCCCGGTTCGCGGCAGCGCCCGGAACCGGACCGAGATCCGGCTGACGGCTGAGGGCGTCGCGCTGCTCGACCGCAGCCTCGACGAAATCCTGCGCCGGCACAGCAACCTCACGGCCGGCCTCGACCCCAAGGCGCTGGAGGCCTTCTTCCGTGTCGTCGATCACATCGAGCAGCGCATTCCTCACATGGCCGACCAGCCCGGAGAGACCGTGCCGGCACACGCACCGGTCAAGCGGATCGCGAAGCGAAGGCCGCCGCGCGGCGCCTGACGGCGGCAGGCCGGCAAAGACGCCGATCGCGCGGATCGAAATACGAGTCACACTGCGGTGAACAACGGAACCGGGCGTAATTTATGTTTCAGTAAGCAAGTTGTAGCAAGAATCGGTCAGTGCGTTGCGTATAGGAGACTTCCAGTGATCGACTTTGACGAACTTCGTAGTATTGCCGCGGATGTTCGTATCTTCATCGATGCCTCGGAAGACAAGGGTGGCGCCCTGAAGGCCATCGTCGATGCCTACGACGTCGTTCTCGGCATCTTCCCGGCCGGCCCCGGCATGGATCTTCACGTGGTCAAGGGCAACGAGGTGCTCAACCACATCGCGCGGACCCAGGCCTCGTCGGGCTTCACGCACACCGCCATCGCATTCCAGACCCGCGAACAGGCTGTTGCACTTGAGCAACTGATGGCGGCGTAGCCACCGGCGCCGCGGCCAGGTGAGCCGGCGCGGGGGACACTTTGTGCAGGCTCCAGGCATTTGATATGATTCGGCCAATCGCGCTATATTGCGAGCGTGGATATGGGCGAGCACCTGACGGTTCACACCGGCGAGCTTCATGGCTTCGAGGGACTCCACGATGCCGTGAAAGGCTCGCATGTCGAGGTCATGCAGCTTGAACGCGGCAAGCTGCGCGGCACGCTGTCCCATGTCGGGATCGGCGATTTCTCGCTCAGTATCGGCGCATTCAACGTCGGGGTCCGCACCCAGCGCATCTCGACCGATCCCAAGCTGATCATCGGAATGCTGCTGAAAGCCACCGACCGCGTCACGCATTTTGCCTTCGACATGCAGCCGGCCGACGTGCTGGTGATTCCTCCGTTGGTCGAGCACGACGGCGTCTTTCACAAGGCCTCTTCCTATGCGGCGATTCGCTTCGACATGGCCGATCTGCCCGACGTGTTCGGCGGCGAGCCGCGGCTTGCCGACGCCGAGACATGGAGCGCGAAGAACCACTTTCGCGCCGACCCCACGATCGGCATGGCCGGGGCGGACAGGCTGCCACGGATCATCGCGCATCTCGCGCGCTATCCGGACGCATTGTCGCAGACGTCGGCCGAGTTCTGGAAGCGCGCGATCGTCGATTGTGTGACGGCAACGGTCGTCACCTCGCTGCCGCCGGACGGATCGAGCTACCTGCCGTCGGCGATGAAGCTGGTACGCGATGTCGAGGACTATCTGCACGCCGCCGGCAGCCGCCCGGTCCATGTCTCGGAAATCTGCACCGAGCTTAGGCTGTCGCGGCGCAGCCTGCACCGCGCCTTCCACGAGGTGTTCGGCGTCGGCCCGGTGACGTTCCTGCGCTACAAGCGGCTGTGCACGGTCCGCTCGATCCTGCGCGAAAGCACGCCGGAGCAAACCACCGTCTCCAAGGTCGCGATCGAACAGGGCTTCATCGAGCTCGGCCGGTTCTCGCAATATTACCGCGCGATGTTCGGGGAATATCCGTCGCAAACGCTCGGCCACGCCGGCTAGAACTTTCGCGCGAGCTCATTTCGACCGCCCCGGATCGCCGTTGCCGGACAACACCTGCGCGGCGCCGCCGATGCCGCGGCGGAATGCTTCGTCGAAGGTGACGCCGCGGAACTGCCATTTGTAGTCCCGGCCGTGCCAGGCCATCTGCCATTGCGTGGCCCATCCGAGATCGTTGTCGTCCCAGACCAGCCGTCCGATCAGGATGGCCTCGCCGCCCTGCGGCGCGACGATCGCTGTCAGTTTCGCCGGCGGCATCTTCAAGAGTTCGCCTGCGCTGAGGCGGCCGCTCGTCAACGCCGCGGCGGGCGGCAGCACGACGCGCATGCCGCGCTTGACGGCCGCGGCCGCCAGCGCGTCGCGCTGCAAATCGGATTGCGCGCCGTCCGACGTGACGATGTAGTCCTTCGGACCGTGCTGCATCTCGACAAAAACGCCGAGCACCGGGCGCTGCGACCGCCACGGCTTGAGGCCGAGCTTGGCGAGAATGCCGTCGATCTTGTTGCCGTCGAAATCAACCGTCAGGTCGTAGGGCCGATCGCGGGTGCCCTGCTCGTCGTGATGCGGTTTGCCGGCATACTGATCGTGATAGTCGAAGCTGCTGACGAACTCCCGGGCCTTCGATTTGTACGCGGCAAGCCTGTGGTCGCCTGCGAGTGCCGGCTGACCGGAGACCTTGATCAGGACGTCCTCGAGACATGCGCCGAAGCCGATGATCCGGTTCGGTTCGCCCTGGCCGGTGACCACGGTCTGCGCCCGATAGAGGCTGTCGTCTGCGGCCATCGCAGCACCGCAACAGATCAATGCGGCGGCAAGCAGGGCGCGAACCATCCCGCGCCCGAGGGCGGCAAGCGGATTGGGTGTCGTCTCAAGCAAGCCGGCCATGGTCACCTCCGCGCGGTCGCTGCACCGTCGGTACAGATTGGCGGTATTTTCCGCTGGCGCCAACACGTTCAGGCATGGACGCCATTCCGTTGGCCACGCCGCGCGCTCTGGTCACGCGCGGCAAGCCTGACATATGCTGAGCGGATGCGCGGCGGCGGTGAAGTCGCCCAAGATGAGAACATCCAGCAGGAGACGTCCCGTGAAATGCTACGAGTTGCAAGGCCCCGGCGGCGTCGACGCGCTGGCGCTGGTCGACAAGCCGGTTCCGCAGGCCGGCCCCGGCGAGGTCCTGGTGCGGCTGAAGGCGGCGACGCTCAACTATCGCGACCTGCTCACGGTCAAGGGCGGCTACGGCTCGCGCCAGAAATTTCCGCTGGTGCCGGTCTCCGACGGCGCCGGCGTGGTCGAGGCGGTCGGCACCGGCGTGAAGAATTTCGCGGCCGGCGACCGCGTGATCGGCAGCTTCTTCGAAAGCTGGCTCGGCGGCGAGCCGAGCGAGGTGCGCATGCGCGCCGCACTTGGCGGCAGCGTTGACGGCGTGCTGACCGAGTACCGCGTGTTCCCGGCGCACGCGCTGGTGCGCACGCCGGACCATCTCAGCGATATCGAGGCCGCGGCACTGCCATGCGCCGGGCTCACGGCGTGGAGCGCGGTGGTCAAGCTCGGCGACATCAAGCCGGGACGGACGGTGCTGACCCAGGGCACCGGCGGCGTCTCGCTGTTCGCGCTGCAATTCGCCAGGATGTGCGGCGCCCGCGTCATCGCGACCTCGTCCAGCGACGCCAAGATCGCGCGGCTCAAGCAACTCGGCGCCGATGTCACGCTCAACTACAAGACCACGCCCGACTGGGGCAAGAAGGCGCGGGAGCTGACCGGGCGCGGCGTCGATCTCGTGGTCGAGGTCGGTGGCGTCGGCACGCTGAACGAGTCGATCCGCGCCACACGGATCGGCGGCACCATCGCCTTCATCGGCGTGCTTGCCGGTCCCGCCTCGTCCGATTCGCGGCTGCCGTTGATGGTAATGCAGCAGCAGCGGCTGCAGGGCGTCACCGTCGGATCGATCGAGGATCTGCAGGCGCTGTGCGACGGCATCGGCATGCACGGCGTCAAGCCCGTGATCGACAAGGTGTTCGCCTTCGACCAGGTCAAGGATGCGTTCGCCCACATGGCGAGCGGCGCGCATTTCGGCAAGGTCGCAATTGCGATCGGCTAGCGTACCTGCGATCAAGGGTTACCTTCCCGTGAACTGCGCCTTGCGCTTCTCGACGAAGGCCTGGCGGCCCTCCTTCGCGTCGGCGGTCTCGCGGATCACCTGCTGCACTTCGATCTCGCGGCGGAACTGGTCGGCATAGCTGGTGTGCTCGCTTTCCTCGAGCAATTGTCGCGTCGCGACCAGCGCGCGGGTCGGGCCGTCGGCAAGGCGGTGCGCGAGCGCCCTGGCTTCGTCGAGCAGCTTTGCGTCGTCGACGACATCGCGCACCAGGCCCCACTCCTTGGCCCGCTCGGCCGACAGCGGCTCGTTGAGCAGCATCAAATCGAGCGCGCGCTGGCGGCCGACCAGCCGCGGCAGCAGCCAGGTCGAGCCGAGATCGGGCACCAGGCCGATCCGGCTGAACACCTGGATGAAGCTCGCCGAGCGCGCCGACAGGATGATGTCGCCCGACATCGCAAGGCTGAAGCCGCCGCCGGCCGCGACACCGTTGACCGCGACCACCACCGGCATGCGGCATTCGCGCAAGGCCTGCATCGCCGGCCAGTAATGCCTCATCACGCCGGTGTAGATGTTGTCTCCGAGCGAGTTGAACGCCTTGAGGTTCTGCCCCGAGCAGAAGCCGCGTCCCGCCCCGGTCAGCACCAGCGCGCGGATGGCAGGATCGATGCTCATCTCGCCGACGGCGGCTGCGAGATCGCCGAGCAGCTCCGGCGTCATCGCGTTCAGGCTGGCGGGATCGTTCAGCGTCAAAATGCCAACCTTGCCGTCCCGTTCGCGGGTCACACTGCTCATTTTCCTCTCCCTGGAATTGCTTCTTATTGTGCTTATCGTGCCGCTCGATTGCGCTTAATGTGCCATGCTTGGCATGCTACGCCAACGTGCCCCGCCCGCAACAAGAACAGCGAAAGCAACGCCATGTCCGACCAGTTCTCCAACTCGCAAGTGATCCGCAAACCCGCCATCCAGGCCAAGGGCGGCATCGTCGCGGCGCAGTCGCGCAAGGCGGCCGAGGTCGGCGCGGAGGTATTGGCAGCGGGCGGCGATTGCGTCGACGCCGTCATTGCAACCACCTTCGCGCTCGGCGTGCTCGAGCCGTGGATGAGCGGCGCCGGCGGCGGCGGGGCGATGGTGCTGTATCGCGCCAAGGAGAACCGCGTCGAGGTGATCGACTACGGCATGCGTGCGCCCGAGGGCCTGCGCATCGAGGATTATCCGCTGACCGGCGGTGCGGCCTCCGATCTGTTCCCCTGGGCGCGGGTCAAGGACGACCGCAATCTGCATGGTCCCGGCTCGATTGCCGTGCCCGGCGTCGTCGCCGGCATGGAGGAGGCGCATCGCCGCCACGCCAAACTGCCGTGGAAGGAGTTGCTGGCGCCGAGCGTCAAGCTCGCCGGCGAGGGCCTGCTGGTCGATTGGTGGACCACCGCGATGATTGCCAGTTCCGCCGCCGATCTGCGGCGCTATCCCGCGAGCGCCGCGGCCTATCTGCAGGACGGCCTGCCGCCGAGCGCGCCGTGGAGCATCAAGTCGAGCGTCCGCATGCCGCAGGACAGGCTGAAGGCGACGATGGCGCAGCTCGCCGCCGCGGGGCCGCGCGATTTCTACCAGGGCGATCTGGCGCGCAGCATCGCCGACGACATCCAGGCCGCCGGCGGCGCGCTGTCGGTGCGCGATCTCGCGTCGTTCCGCGCCCATCTGCGCGAGCCGCTGAAAATCCCCTATCGCGGCGGCACCGTCTATGCGACGCCGGAACTGACCGCGGGTCCGACCATGGCGCGCACGCTCGGCCTGTTGCAAAAGGCACTCGCGCCGGCCCAGGGCGGGCCGGATGCGGCCGCCTATGCGGCCTATGCGGAAGCGCTGCAAGCCGCCTATCGCGAGCGGCTGAAGGACATGGGCGATGTCGACGGTCGCCGCGCGCTCGGGGCCGAGGCGATCGCCCCAAGCTGCACCACGCATTTCTCCGCGGTCGACCGCGACGGCAACATGGCCGCGGTGACGCAGACGCTGCTGTCGACCTTCGGCTCCAGATTCGTGACGCCGAACACCGGGCTCACCATGAACAACGGCATCATGTGGTTCGATCCGACGCAGGGCGCACCGAACTCGCTGGCGCCCGGCAAGCGCTGCCTGACCAACTACACGCCCGTGGTGGCGGAAGCCGCCGATGGCCGCAGGCTTGCCGCCGGCGCATCGGGCGGCCGCCGCATCCTGCCCGCGGTGTCGCAGCTGTTGTCCTTCGTGATGGATTTCGGCATGGACCTCGATGCCGCGATCCATCAGCCGCGGATCGACGCCAGCGAAGGCACTGTGGTGATCGGCGACGTGCGGCTGCCGCAAACTGTGCGTGACACGCTGCGCGGCCGCTTCGACTATGCCGAGGCGCGCATCCAGACCCAGCCAAAGAAGTTCGCCTGCCCCAGCATCGTGCTGCGCGATGGCACAACAAACAGCGGCGCCAGCGAGCCGTTTCATCCCTGGAGCGATGCGGTGGCGGAGGGGTGACAACGCGGACGGTGTATCAATCCGGTCGTCCCGGCCTAGTGCGCAACCACCGGGCTCTGTCGTTGAAGAAGGCTGTGGCCACAGCTTCGCGCAATAATGAGCATTCGGGGTAATGGGTCCCGGCCCCCGTGCTCAATTGCGCACCAGGCCGGGACGACGGCGAGCGTGTGGCGCGGCCTGTGAATCAGACACCGCTGCGTGGTGAGAGCTCCGCCGCCGCGCTATAGTGAGAGGCCTTGATAGTGAAATATCCTGGTCAACATGCGCTGGAGCACCGCGGAATGATTACCTGTTACGTGCGCTATGAGGTCAGGCTGGGCAAACTCGCCGAGTTCGAAGCTTACGCGGCGATGTGGCTTGACCTGCTGCCGCGGTTTGGCGGCATCCATCACGGCTACTTCCTGCCGTCCGAAGGCGCGAGCGACGTCGCGCTGGCGATGTTCAGCTTTCCGAGCCTTGCGGCCTATGAGCAGTATCGAAAGGATTCCGCCGCCGATCCGGACGTGCAGAAGGCGATCGCCTTCGCAAAGGAGACCGGCTGCTTCACGCGCTATGATCGGTCGTTCTTCCGGCCGTTGTTTCCGAAGACGGCTGAGGTCTGAGACATCTGCTGCGCGATCATTCGCGCCGATCGATCGCTCCGCCGACGATCGCCTACACCCCGAGCTTGTCCCGCACCCGCCCTGTCAGCACCGCGGCGGCGACGCCGACCCGCCAGAATGCGTGCATCGGCATCGGCTTGATGCCGGTCACGGGCATGTCGATCTCGGCCTTCGACCCGCCGATCAGGCGGCGGGCGAGTTGCGCGCCCATCGCGGTCGAGAGCGCGACGCCGCGGCCGTTGCAACCGAGCGAGATCAACAGATTCTCCGCGGGCTCGTGGACATGCGGATAGTGATCGGGGGTGATGGCGAGGCGGCTGTTCCAGCCGTGAGTCCAGGCCGTGCCCTTGAGCTGCGGCCACAGCCGCTCGGCATAGCGGATCAGATAGGCGACGTCGGTCGGCTTGCTGATCCAGCGCATCGGACCGCGGCCCCCCATCAACAGCCGGTTATGCTGGTCGATGCGGTAGTACACCGTGATGTACCCGCTCTCATAGAGCACCGGGCGGCCCGGCATGATCGCACGCGCGACCTCCTCGGACAGTGGCGCCGTGGCTGCGATCGAGGAGAACACCGGCACGATGCTGCGGCGAAGCGCGGGCCAGAGGTCGTCGGTAAAGCCGTTGGTCGCGAGCAGCACCTTGTCGGCATGCACGATGGCGCGAGGGGTCTCGATCCGCCAACGGCCGCCGTCACGGCGGAGCCGCAGCGCCGGCGTCTCGCCATGGACGGCAACGCCGGCCCCGATCGCGGCGCGCGCAAGGCCGCGGGCGTAGCTCAGCGGATGCAGATCGCCGCCGCGGGCATCGAGCATGGCGCAGAGGTAGCGGTCGCTGCCGGTCATCGCGCGCAGCTCGGCGGCGTTGAGCAGCTTGACCGGCATGCCGCGCCGGATGCACTGCTGCGCCGTGGTCCCGATCGCCGCGGCACTGGCCTCGTTGTAGGCGGCACGCAGCGTACCGTTCTGCCGCGCCTCGCACGGGATCTGGTAGCGGCGGATCAGGTCATGCGTGAAGTTCGTCGTGCCGTAGGAGAACTCGATCATGCGGCGGCCGAGATCGGCGCCGAAATCCTGCTCGATCTGGTCGGGGTCGTGCTTCAGCCCGGGATTGGTCTGCCCGCCATTGTTGCCGGAGGCGCCCCAGCCTGGCTCCTGCGCCTCCAGCACCGTGGCGAGCACGCCCTGCTCGGCAAGATGCAGCGCGGTCGACAGGCCGGTGAAGCCGCCGCCGATGATCGCGACCGGCACGCTCTTGTCCGACACCAGCGGTGGTGTCGGCGTCGCCTCCACCGCGGTGTCGGCGTAAAGGCTCGGTGGGAGAGGAAGGCGGGTGGGCGTGGTCATAACGAGAGCTCAGGTTTCACCTCTCCCACAAGGGGAGAGGTAGATCATCGATGCTGAAACGGCTTTGACCAAGCATCACTAACCGATCACAGCGGATGCAGCACGCGGCGCAGGAAATCCTGGGTGCGCGGGTGCTGCGGTTGGTTGAGGACGGATTTGGCGGCGCCCTGCTCGACGATGACGCCGCCGTCGATGAACAGCACGCGGTCGGCGACGTCGCGGGCAAAGCCCATCTCGTGGGTGACGACGACCATGGTCATGCCGTCATCGGCGAGCTTGCGCATCACCGACAGCACCTCGCCGACCAGCTCCGGATCGAGCGCGGAGGTCGGCTCGTCGAACAGGATCGCCTTCGGCTGCATCGCCAACGCCCGCGCGATCGCGACGCGCTGCTGCTGTCCGCCGGAGAGCTTTGGCGGATGCACCTCGGCCTTGTCGGCGAGCCCGACTTGCGCGAGCAGCGCGCGGCCGCGCGCGATCGCCTGCTCGCGCGGCTCCTTCTTTACATAGAGCGGCCCTTCGATGACGTTCTCGAGCGCGGTGCGATGCGGAAACAGGTTGAAGCGCTGGAACACCATCGAGACCTGGGTGCGGATCGCGACGATCGAGCGGTCATTGCTGTCGACGCGCGCGCCCTCGACGCTGATCTCGCCGCGGTCGTAGCTTTCGAGCCCGTTGATGCAGCGCAGAATGGTCGACTTGCCGGAGCCGGACGGGCCGATGATGCAGACCACCTCGCTCTTGCCGACCGAGGCGGTGATGCCCTTCAGCACCTCGACCTTGCCGAAGCTTTTGTGGACGTCGTTGAGCTCGATCATTTGCGGTTCGCCTTGTTCTCGAAGTGCCGAACCAGCAGGATGAGCGGAATGCTCATGGTGAGGTACATCAGCGCCACCAGCGTGAACACGCTGGTGTTCTTGAAGGTCGATGAGGCGATCAGCTTGCCCTGCAGCGCCAGCTCGGCGACCGTGATGGTGGAGGCCTGCGAGGAATCCTTCAGCATCATGATCATGATGTTGCCGTAGGGCGGCAGGATGATCCTGACCGCCTGCGGCAGCACCACGCGGCGCATGGTGAGCCACCAGCCCATCCCGATGGTCTGCGCCGCCTCGATCTGGCCCTTGTCGATCGCCTCGATGCCGGCGCGGAAATTCTCCGCCTGATAGGCCGAATAGGCGATGCCGAGCCCGATGATCGCGGCCTGCAACGCCGAGAGCGCGAGGCCGAAATCGGGCATCACGAAATAGATGTAGAACAGCAGCACGATGATCGGGATGCCGCGGATGACGTTGATCAGCGCGGCGCTGAGGCCCGTGAGGATGCCGATGCCGGACACCCGCATCAAGGCCCACAGCAGCCCGAGCACGGTCGACAGCACCAGCGAGCCGATCGTGACGACGATGGTCAGCCAGACACCCTGCAGCAGGATCGGCACGAACTCGACGGCGTCATGGAAGAATTTTTGCATCGGCTCAAACGTATCCAGTCCCGACACTATTCGAACGTTACCTCCGTCATCCTGAGGAGCGGCGTCTTCGCCGCGTCTCGAAGGATGTACGGCCCGGCTGGTGGCCGTCGACCCTTCGAGGCTCGCTTCGCTCGCACCTCAGGGTGACGGATCACTTCGGGACATGAATACTCACGATGCGTTGGCCTTCTGGCCCCACTTTTCTAAGATCTTGGCGATCGTGCCGTTCGCCTTCAGCTTGGCGAGCGAGGCGTTGATCTTGGCGAGCAGTTCCGTGTCGCTCTTGCGCACGCCGATCGCGACGGTGCCGACGGTGACCGGCTTGTAGCCGTCGACGAGGCGCACGTCGGCGAAATTACCCTGCTGCAGATTGTAGGCGAGGATCGGATAGTCGGCGAAACCGGCCTTGAGGCGGCCGGCATTCACATCGCGCAGGATGTCGGGAATGGTGTCGTAGACCTTCACCTCGCTGAACAGCCCGGTCTTCTTCAGCGCGTCGACAAACGCAGTGCCGACCTGGGCGCCGACCACCGTGCCCTTCAGATCCTCCTGCGAGGCATAGGCCTTGGTGTCGGACTTCGGCACCACCAGGCCTTCGCCATAGGTGTAGACCGGCTCGGAGAAGTCGATCACCTCCTTGCGCGCGGCGGTGGCGAACATCGCGGCCGCGATGATGTCGATCTTGTTCGCAGTCAGCGAAGGGATCAGCGCCGAGAACTGCATCGGCTCGATTTGCACGGTAAAGCCGGCGTCCTTGCCGATCTCGGTGGCGAGATCCACCATGATGCCCTGGATCGAGTTGGTCTTGGTGTCGAGGAAGGTGAAGGGGATGCCGGTCGGCGTCGAGCCGACCTTGAGCACCTGCTGCGCCGGCGACGGCGCGCTCACGGCAAGGGCAAGCGCCGCGACCGCGGCCTGGACGAAACGCTGAAAGGACATCGCACCACCTCCCAAGATCGGCCCCGGTGCCGCTGCGCCCGCTGTGTCAGCGCTTTGGGTTGCGGGCGACGCCGTTCCGGCCTATTTTCACCAATATGAAATTGTGGCCACGAAACCGCGGCCAATGCAAGCGATTTTCATGCACATGAAGGAAGCGGACTGACGTGAGCGGCAGCAGGAGATTGCGCAAGGGCGCGGCAGCGAAGCCTGCGACGGCACGCCGCGTCGCCGGAAAGCCGGCCAAAAAACCCGCGAAGAAACCTGAGAGGAAACTGAACAACAAGTCGGCCAAGAAGCCGGCCGAGCCCGCGATGGATCTCGCGGTCGGACGCCGGATCCGCGACCTGCGCCGCGACAAGGCGATGTCGCTGGAGACGGTTGCCGCGCGCACTGAGCTCTCGATCGGCTTCATCAGCCAGATCGAGCGCGGCCTGTCGTCGCCCTCGCTGCGCGTGCTGGCGACATTGGCCGACGTACTCGGCGTCGGCATCGCCGCGCTGTTCGGCGCGACGCCCAGGGATGACGGCGCCGGCGGCATCGTGACCCGCGAAGTGCAGCGCGCCGAGCTGAAACTGTGGCGCAGCGGAATCTCAAAGCAGCTGCTGAGCCCCGCCGGCAGCGAGAGCCGGCTCAACCTGTTCCTGGTGCATCTCGACCCCGGCGGCAGCACCGGCGACGAGTTCTACACCCATGACGGCGAGGAAGCCGGCCTTGTGCTCGAAGGCGAGATGACGCTGACGGTGGACACCGAGACCTGGACGCTGAAGCAGGGCGACAGTTTTAGATTTGCCAGCCGCCGCCCGCACCGCTTCTCCAATCCGACGCGCGATGGCAAGGCCGTGGTGCTATGGGTGAATTGCGTGACGGCGGCGGGGTAAGGCCCCGCTCTCTCCCGCGTCGTCCCACGTCGTCCCGACGAAGGCTATCCTGCGTCGTCCCGGCGAAAGCCGGGACCCATTACCACAGGGCTGTGTTGTGAAGAAGGCTGCGGCCCCAGCGTCGCGCAGCAACTCACATTCGTGGTTATGGGTCCCCTGAGTTCACAAACGAAGTGCAACACTTCCGACTGGAGGTGTTGCGATGGGCCGGACTTACAAGCAGCTGTCACTGGACGAGCGATGCGAGATTGCCAGACTTTCGGCCAATGGGGCCTCGATCCGGCAAATCGCTGCAGCTTTGGATCGCCCGCCATCAACGATCTCTCGGGAGATGAACCGTAATCATGGCGTTCAGGCCGGCTACAAGGCCGACTATGCCCAGCAACGGATGCGAGCGCGGCGCTGGACGGGCGGACGCCTCGAACGGGAGCCCGTCCTGCGCCGCGCGGTGTTGGATGGCCTTCGCCGTGGCTGGTCGCCCGAACAGGTCGCCGGCCGGCTGGCCATCGAGCATGGACGCAAGGTGATCTCCTACGAGAGCATCTACCGCTTCATCTATGCCCAGATCAGACGCACCACGGACGGCAGCTGGCGGCACTATCTGCCACGCGCCAAGAGCAAGCGCGGCCGCCGTGGCAAGCGGGGCGGAAGTCCCGCAAGCTTCATCGAAGGCCGTGTTTCCTTGGATAAACGGCCCGTCGAGGTCGCCGATCGCAACACTCCCGGCCATTGGGAGGCCGATCTGATGATGTTCTCCAAATACCGTCAGCAGATCCTGGCCGTGCACGAGCGCACCTCCCGCCTGCTGCTCGGCGTCCGCCTCCCAAGCAAGCTCGCTTCCGGTGTCGCAAGCTATCTCGTGCGTCTGTTCAAGGCGCTGCCAGAGCAGATGCGCCAGACCGTCACCTTCGACAACGGTACCGAGTTCGCATCTCACCTTTCCTTGCAAAGCCTCTTGATGAAGACCTTCTTCTGCGATCCGCACGCCCCCTGGCAGAAAGGTGGCATCGAGAACGCCATCGGTCGCATGCGACGCTTCATCCCGCGCAAAACCGATCTCGACAAGCTCCCAACCCGACGCCTCAGCAAGTTCATCGCCGCATACAACAACACCCCGCGCAAATGCCTTGACTTCAGGACCCCAGCGGAGACCTTTGCTGCTCAAGTGTTGCATTTCGAGTGTGAATCCACCTCCCGGCCTTCGCCGGGACGACATCGTTTGTGCCGAGCCCTCGCGTCAGACCGCATCACCTCAGCCCCATCACCACTTCCTCGATCTTGATCGGGAAATTCCGCACGCGGATGCCGGTGGCGTGGAAGACGGCGTTGGCAACGGCGCCGGCGCTGCCGGTGATGCCGATCTCGCCGACGCCCTTGATGCCGAGCGGGTTCACATGGGGATCGTGCTCGTCGACCGTGATCACCTCCATCGGCGGCACGTCGGCATTCACGGGCACATGATACTCGGAAAGGTTGGCATTCAGGATGCGGCCGGACCGCTTGTCCATCACCGCCTCCTCGTGTAGCGCGAAGGAAAGGCCCCAGATCATGCCGCCGCGCAGCTGGCTCTGCACCATCAACGGATTGATGATGCGCCCTGCGGCGAACGCGCCGACCAGCCGCGTGGCGCGGATCTGGCCGAGCTCCGGATCAACCTTCACCTCGGCAAAGACAGCGCCATGCGCGTGCATCGCATATTGCGATTGCGCCGCCGGATCGGCCGCACCCGTGCCGGAGGCCTCGACCTCGGCAACGCCGGCGCGCGCCAGGATCTCGGCGTAGCTTTCGCTGCGCGCATCATCGTCGCGGCGATGGAGCCGCCCGGCCCGCGCCACCACGCCGGCATTGCCAGCGCCGAACAGCGGCGAGCGCTGGTCCGAGGTCGCAAGCTCGGCGAGTTTTGCGATCACCGCCGCACCGGCATTGTGGATCGCGGCACCGACCGTTGCGGTGTGCGCGGAGCCGCCGGCGATGCCGGCATCCGGCAGGTCCGACGTGCCCGACAGGAACGAGATCTGCTCGAGATCAAGCGCCAGCGCATCGGCCGAGATTTGCGTGAGCGCGGTCCAGGCGCCCTGCCCCATGTCATGCGCGCCGCTCTCCATCACGCCGCGTCCGTCGGCGCGGATCACGGCCCGGGCATTGCCCTGGAACATCAGCGCCGGGAATGTCGCGGTGCCCATGCCCCATCCGACCAGAAAGCCGTTCTCGTCACGCATCTGCCTTGGCTGCAGCGGACGCCCCGCCCAGCCGAAACGTTCGGCCGCCTTGGCGTAGCACTGGCGCAGCGCTTTGGAGGAAAACGGCTTGCCGGTGGTCGGCTCGACCTCGGCATAGTTCTTCAGCCGGAATTCCAGGGGATCGATGCCGCAGGCGAACGCCGCCTCGTCGACCGCGCTTTCCAGCGCGATCGATCCGGTGGCCTCGCCCGGCGCGCGCATGAACAGCGGCGTGCCGGTGTCGACGCGCACCGCTTCATGCGCGGTGCGGATCGCGGGGCTGGCATAGAGCGTGTGCGAGGCGTCGGCGGCGGGTTCGTAGAAATCGTCGAAGCTCGACGTCGTGATGCGCGCCTCATGATCGATCACGGTCAGCCGGCCTGCATCGTCGCTGCCGATCCTGATGCGCTGCCTCGTCGCCGAACGATGGCCGACCGGGCCATACATCTGGCTTCGCCGCAGCACCAGCTTGACCGGACGCCCGACCAGCTTCGCCGCCATGATGCCGAGCACCTGCGGCCCGGAAACCAGACCTTTTGAGCCGAAGCCGCCGCCGAGGAACGGGCTGTTGATGTGGATGTTGCCGGGCGGAATTCCGAACAGCCCGGCGATCCGCATCTGCGCCATCGCCATGCCCTGGCTCGGCGTATCCAGGAACAGGCGGTCGCCATCCCACACCGCGACGATGGCGTGCGGCTCCATCGCGTTGTGATATTGCGCAGGGGTCCGGTAGGTCGCGTCGATCCGTTTCGAGGCCGCCGCGAAGCCCGCATCGATGTCGCCATGGCGGACTTCGGCGGGATTGCCGATCCCGACCACCGGCGGCGCATAGGCCTCGGTGGCGTCGAGGCCGACGCGTGCGATCTCGACCTGGTAGCGCGGCGACAGCAGCGCGGCGCCTTCGGTGGCGGCCTCCAGCGTCTCGGCGATCACCACCGCGATCGCCTGGTTGGCGTAGCGCACCTCGTCGCTCTGCAGCAGCTCCATGCGGAACGCGAACGGATTGCCCTTGGCGTCGGGGTCTTCCGCGAGCGGCGGCTTGTGCGCCGGCGTCATCACGTCGATCACGCCGGGATGGCGCTTGGCGGCGGCGACGTCAAGCGATTTGACGCGGCCGCGCGCGATGCAGCTGGTCGCGATCACGGCATAGACCATGCCGGGCGGATGATTGTCGGCGGCATACCGCGCCTTGCCGGTCACCTTCAGCACGCCTTCGCTGCGGGTCAGCGGCTGGCCGATATTCGAGCCATGGCGGAGATGGGCGGGGTCGCGGGTCAGATTGAGTTCAACCGTCATGCGTTACGCTCCTGCAACGGATGAGAAGGGAGAGCCCGGCAGCGCGGCAATGCGATCCGGCGTGCCTGCGGCAGCAAGGGTGAGGGCGCGCACGACGATGCGCTGCGCGAGCTCGATCTTGAAGGCGTTGTCGCCGGACGGTTTTGCCTCAGACAGCGCGGTGCGCGCCGCCTCGCGGTAAACCGCGGCATTGGGCGCAGCGCCTGCGAGCACCTGCTCGGCGTCGCGCGACCGCCACGGTTTGGCGGCGACGCCGCCGAGCGCCAGCCGCGCCTCGCGGATCTTGCCGTCCTCGATGCGCAGGCTAGCTGCGGCCGAGACCACGGCGAAGGCGTAGGACGTGCGCTCGCGGACCTTGATGTAGCGGGCATGCCCGGCGAAACCTTTCGCATCGGCCGGCAGCCGCAGCGCGACGATCAGATCGCCCCGCTCCAGCGCGGTCTCGCGCTCCGGCGCATCGCCGGGCAGACGGTGCAATGCTTCGAGCGGCAGCTCGCGCCGGCCGCCCCTGCCCTCGATCTCGACGATCGCATCGAGCGCCACCAGCGGCACGCAGAAATCCGACGGATGGGTTGCGATGCAGCCCTCGCTCCAGCCGAGCACCGCGTGCAGGCGGTTCTCGCCCTTCAGCGCGTCGCAGCCGGCGCCCGGCCAGCGCCGGTTGCAGGCGCTGCCGGCGTCGTAGAAATAGGCGCAGCGTGTCCGCTGCATCAGGTTGCCGCCGACGGTCGCGGCATTGCGCAGCTGGGCGGAAGCACCCGACAGCAGCGCCTCGGCGACCGCCGGATAGTTGCGTGCGAACTCGGCGTGATGCGCGAGATCGGCGTTACGCACCAGCGCGCCGATCCGCAAGCCGCCGTCGGCCAGATGCTCGATGCGGTCGAGCCCCGGCAGACGCGTGACGTCGACGAGAAGGCTCGGCCGGCTGACGCCGCCCTTCATCAGGTCGAGCAGATTGGTGCCGGAGGCGAGATAGCTCGCGCCCTTCTCGGATGCCGCCGCGATCGCGTCCGCGACGCTGGCCGGCCTGACATAATCGAAGTTCATCATGCGGAGCGCCTCTGCTTGGTCGCGTTGATGTCGGCCTGCGCCTCGAGCACGGCCTCGGTGATTCCTTGATAGGCCCCGCAGCGGCACAGATTGCCGCTCATGCATTCCCGCACGCGCTCCGGATCGTCGCCGGCCTGGCCTTCCTGGATCAGGCCGATGCCGCTCATGATCTGGCCCGGCGTGCAGAAGCCGCACTGGAAGCCGTCATGGGCGATGAAGGCGGCCTGCACCGGATGCAGCTGGTCGCCGCGCGCGACGCCTTCGATGGTTGTGATCTCGGCGCCGTCATGGCTGACGGCAAGCGCGAGGCAGGAATTGATGCGGCGGCCGTCGACCAGGACGGTGCACGCGCCGCACTGGCCGCGATCGCATCCCTTCTTGGTTCCGGTGAGGTCGAGCCGCTCGCGCAGCAGGTCGAGCAGCGTGACGCGAGGGTCGTCGAGGACCATTTCCCGGCGGACGCCGTTGATGGTGAGACTGAGTGGGAGATTCATGCAAGGCGCTCCGATCCGTGTATGGTCGGGTTGAATCGAGGCAACGCGAACCCGTGGCCGCCGATCCAGGGATCGGCGCGCCTTGTCAGGCCCGGTGCTGGTCGCCATATACGGAGGCATCCTCCGTTTACAAGGGAGGGTGAAAAGAAAAAGCGATGGCCGCTCGATCACCAGAAATTGCACGCAAGCCCCGCGCCGATGCGGTGCGCAATCGCGAGCGTGTGCTGGAAGCGGCCAAGGCCGTGTTCTCGGCCGGCGGCAGCGAGGCGAGCCTGGAGGCGGTGGCGCGCCATGCCGGCGTCGGCATCGGCACGCTGTATCGCCACTTCCCGACCCGCGAGGCGCTGTATGAGGCGGTCTATCGCCGCGAGGTCGAGCAGCTCGGCGACCTGGCCGAGCAGTTGCAGAACGCGCCCGAGCCGGTCGCGGCGCTGCGGCGTTGGCTGCGCGCCAATGTGGAGTTCGTCGCCACCAAGAAGGGCATGGTCTCGGCACTCGCGCTGGTCGCGGCCGGCTCGACCGAACTGCACGCCTATTCGTTCGACCGCCTGACCAAGGCGATCGGCACCCTGCTCGCGCGCGCGGTTGCGGCCGGCGCGATCCGCGACGACATCAGCGCCGAGGACGTGCTGCGCGCGCTGATCGGCATGTGCTACATGCACGACCAGCCGGGCTGGCAGACCACCGCGCTCAGGCTATTGGATGTGTTCGTGGATGGTCTGCGCGTGCAGCCGGCGGACAGGGCGACAAGGCCAGCGAAGAAGGCCCGCCCAAAACCAGCGCGCCAAGCATAACCCGCAATCCGTTGACGCTCACGACATGCCCCAGATATCGCTGCGCTCATCCGGGCTACACTTGCGGTGCCGGCCGCCCGCTTGCGTCAGCGGAAGCGGCAAACGAAAAGCCCCGCGCGAGGCGGGGCCGTTCGCAATCAGCGCGGATTGGTTCGCGTTCCACTGTTGTTGCCGGGCAGATTCGATGTCCCGGTCCCGGTCGCGGGATTGTTATTCGGATCGCTCGAATAGTTCGGCGTCGAGGTGCCGGGATTGTTCATGTTGCCGGTGGTGCTGCCGGGCGGATTGCTCATTCCCGAACCCTGGCCCATGCCGGTGGTGCCGCCGGCACCGGTACCGGTTCCCGTGCCCGAACTTCCCGTTCCTGCGCCTGCACCCGCCCCGCCCGCCGATCCGCCGCCGGCGCCACCGCCACCTGCGCCGCCGCCCTGAGCGAACGCGAGCGACGTGGACAGCGTCATCGCCGCAGCCAAACCAATCGTTACTAGTTTCTTCATCTGGGGTCCTTTCCTGGTTGGACCCGGAGCAACGTGTCCCGCAAGGCGAGCGTTCCTAAGCCGTGAGATCACACCGTTCGACGGGTTGTCGTACCCGCATGAGCGAAGCGACATCCGGGACGAGGAACCCCGGACATCGCTGCGCTCATCCGGGTTACATGCGCTACACTTGCGACAAGCGGTAGATATCCGGCCGGAGAATCTCCATGAAGCGCGACGGGCTGCCGATCGGCTCGAAGCCGAACTGGCTGTACAATCCATGGGCGTCCGAGGTCAGCAGCAGGAAGCGCCGCAGGCCCTGCAGCTCTTCATGCTCGACCACGCAGCGCATCAGCCGCTTCGACAGGCCCCTGCCGCGGTGGGCTTCCAGGATGAACACGTCGGCGAGCAATGCGAAGGTGGCCTTGTCGGTGACGACACGCGCAAAGCCGACCTGCGCCGTACCGTGATAGACACCGAAGCACAGCGAATTTGCGATCGCGCGCGCCACGGTCGATTTCGGAATGCCCTGCGACCAATAGCTCTGCTCCGCCAGAAAGGCGTGAATGACGTCGAGGTTCAGGCGCTCTGGATCGGCCGATATCTCGTAATCGGCAAGCTCGTGCTGCAGCGGCATTCGCGCCTCCTTATCAGGCCATCACCCGAAACGATGATTGTAGCGGGTGATCGACAGCTCCTTGGTGTCGATCTCAGGCGTCTTCCCGGAGAGCATGTCGGCCAGCACCCGGCCCGAGCCGCAGGCCATGGTCCAGCCGAGCGTGCCGTGGCCGGTGTTGAGATGCAGATTGGCGTAGCGCGTCGCGCCGATCACCGGCGGGCCGTCCGGCGTCATCGGGCGCAGGCCGCACCAGAAGGTGGCCTTGGCAAGATCGCCGCCGCGCGGGAACAGATCGGTGAGCGAGTGGTCCAGCGTCGCGCGCCGCGCGGCATAGAGCTTGGTCGAATAGCCTGAGATCTCGGCGGTGCCGCCGACACGGATGCGATCGCCGAGCCGGGTGATCGCGACCTTGTAGCTCTCGTCCATCACGGTCGATTCCGGCGCGCCGGACGCGTCCTTGATCGGGACTGTGATCGAATAGCCCTTCACCGGATAAACCGGCAGCGAGATGCCGAGCGGCCGCACCAGATGCGGTGAGTAGCTGCCGAGCGCCAGCACATAGGCATCGGCGGTCATCACGCCGGCGCTGGTCGCAACGCCGGTGATGCGGGTCGCATCGGCGTTCAGCCCCTCGATGCCGACATTGAAGTTGAAGCGCACGCCGAGCTTCTCGGCTTCCAGCGCCAGGGCCTGCGTGAAGATGTGGCAGTCGCCGGTCTCGTCATGCGGCAGCCGCAGCCCGCCGGCGAACTTCTCCTTCACGCCGGCGAGCGCCGGCTCCGCCTTGATGCAGCCCTCGCGGTCGAGCACCTCGAACGGCACGCCATATTGCTTCAGCACCGCGATGTCGTCGCCGGTGCCATCGAGCTGCGATTGATAACGAAATAGCTGCAGCGTGCCCTGCGCGCGCTCGTCGTAGCGGATGCCGATCTCGCTGCGCAGCGCCTGCAGGCAATCGCGGCTGTATTCGGCGATCGGGATCATCCGGCTCTTGTTCACCGCATAGCGCGGTGTGGTGCAGTTGCGCAGCATCTTCAAAAGCCACAGCCACATCACCGGATCGAGCTTGGGACGGATCACCAGCGGGCCGTGCTTCATCAACAGCCACTTCACCGCCTTGACCGGCACGCCGGGGCCGGCCCAGGGCGACGAATAGCCCGGCGACACCTCGCCGGCATTGGCAAAGGAGGTTTCCAGCGCGGGCTTCGGCTGACGGTCGATCACCGTCACCTCGTGTCCGGCACGCGCAAGATAATAGGCCGAAGTGACGCCGATCACGCCACTGCCGAGAACAAGGACCTTCACTTTTCCTCACATCCTGCAGCGAAAACGCAATCGCCGCTGCGAAACCACTCTGCTTCGCAACGGCGACAGCAATTTGTAGAGCTAGCGACTATCCAGCTAGCAATTATCAGGCCACGCGCTTGATCGAGTCGCCGAGGATCGAGACGATGTCGTCGATATGCGACTTCTCGACGATCAAAGGCGGCGACAACGCCAGCGAGTCGCCGCTCATGCGGAAGTAGAGGCCGCTGTTGAAGCAATCGACCATGACGTCGTAGCCGCGCACGCCGACCACGCCGTCACGCGGCGCGAGCTCGACCGCGCCCATCAGGCCCTGGTTGCGGATGTCGACGACGTTCGGCACGCCCTTCAGCGAATGCAGCGCATCGCGCCAGTACTCGGCGATCGAAGCGCCGCGAGTCAACAGACCCTCGTCCTTGTAGATGTCGAGCGTGGCGAGACCCGCCGCGCACGCCACCGGATGCGCCGAATAGGTGTAGCCGTGGAACAGCTCCATGGCGTTGTCGGGGCCGACCATCAGGCCGTCATGGACCTGGCGGCTGGCGAACACCGCGCCGCATGGCACGGTGCCGTTGGTGATGCCCTTGGCGGTCGTCATCATGTCGGGCGTCACGCCGTAGAAATTGGCGGCGAACGGGGTGCCGAGACGGCCGAAGCCGGTGATGACCTCGTCGAAGATCAAGAGGATGCCGTGCTTGGTGCAGAGCTCGCGCAAGCGCTGCAGATAGCCCTTCGGCGCCGGCAGCACTGCGGTCGAACCCGGCACCGGCTCGACGATCACGGCTGCGATGGTGTCGGCACCATGCAGCGCGACCATCCGCTCGACATCGTCGGCGAGCTCGGCGCCATGATCCGGCTGGTCCTTGGCGAAGGCGTTGCGGGCGAGGTCATGGGTATGGCGGATGTGGTCGACGCCCGGCAGATGGGTCGCGAACTGGCGGCGGTTGGCGACCATGCCGCCGACCGACATGCCGCCGAAGCCGACACCGTGATAGCCGCGCTCGCGGCCGATCAGACGGGTGCGGGTCGGCTGGCCGGCGGCGCGGTGATAGGCCAGCGCGATCTTCAGCGCGGTATCGACCGACTCAGAGCCCGAATTGGTGAAGAAGATCCGGTCAAGCCCCTTCGGGGCGATCTCGGCGAGGCGCTCGGCGAAATCGAACGCCAGCGGGTGGCCCATGTTGAACGAGGGCGCGAAGTCCAGCGTCGAGAGCTGCCGCTCGACCGCGGCCGCGATCTGCGGGCGGCCATGGCCGGCGTTGACGCACCACAGACCGGCGGAGCCGTCGATCACCTGCCGGCCGTCGACCGAGGTGTAGTACATGCCCTTGGCTGAGGAGAACAGCCGCGGCGCTTTCTTGAACTGCCGGTTGGCCGTGAAGGGCATCCAGAACGAGTCGGTCTTGATGGTGTTCGGAATCTGATGAACGGTCACGGCGGCGCTCCATTATGGGTTTCCATAGTCGGACCACGCTTCCCTGCACTCAACAAGTCCTTTTCTGCCGCAGCACAAGCCATTGATCTTGTTGAGGCGGTCTGCGAATATTTGTTCGATCCGCAACACCTGCAACAGGGACTTGTCATGAGCGTCGATATCGGCGGACGGCTGCGATTCATCCGCGCGCGGCACAAGCTGTCGCAGCGCGAGCTCGCCAAGCGCTCCGGCGTCACCAATTCGACGATTTCGCTGATCGAATCCAACCAGATGAACCCGTCGGTCGGCGCGCTGAAGCGGATCCTCGACGGCATCCCGATGGGGCTCGCCGAATTCTTCGCGATCGAGCCGGAGCGGCCGCGCAAGGCGTTCTACCGCGCCGACGAGCTGACCGAGATCGGCAAGAAGCCGATTTCCTACCTGCAGATCGGCGATAGCCTGTTCGGACGCGCGTTGCAGATCCTGAAAGAGCGCTACGAGCCCGGCAGCGACACCGGGCGGGTGCCGCTGGTGCATGAGGGCGAGGAAGGCGGCATCGTGGTCTCGGGCCGGCTCGAGGTCACGGTCGACGACGAGCGGCGGGTACTCAACGCCGGCGACGCCTATTATTTCGAGAGCCGCCGCCCGCACCGCTTCCGCTGCATCGGCGCCAAGCCGTGCGAGGTGATCTCGGCCTGCACGCCGCCGACATTTTGAACCCGGCGCGCACGCCCGGCGACCCAAGGCGCAAGAGCCGCGTGGCGCGGCCTCGCGGGTGACGACGATGCCTTGCTCCTTACGGCTTGCGGCCGCCGTGGCGGCCATCGCGGTCCTTGCCTCCGGCCCGTCGCTGGCGATGGACGATGATCTGCGCGCCTCGAGCAGCGCGCCGACCGCGATCAGGCTGTGCGGCAATAGCGGCGATGATCGGATCAAGACCGCCGACTGCAAGAAGGCCGGCACCGACAAACTCGTGGCGCAGATCGACAAGGCGTTCGACGCCGCACTCGGCAAGCTGCCGGCGAACGTCAGGCCGCTGCTGAAGCGCGACCAGGCCTGGTTCAACGAGATGATCATCGATGCCGCAGAGGTGCTGGCGGACGCCAACGAGGACGAGCTGAAGCAGGCGTTTGCCGAGGCGTTGCGGCGCCGGGCGGCAGCCCTCAATGGAATCGTATCCGGCCGGCCCGGCCTGTCCGGCACATGGGTCAACGCCTTCGGCAGCATCACATTGACGCCGGCCGATGGTGGCGGCTATCGCCTCGCCGCCGATCTGCGCGGCGATTATGGCGGCGACCGCCGGCGAAACTGCAAGCTGACCGCCGCGTTGAAGCCGTCGCAGACTGGCTGGCTGTCCGGTCCCGTGGTGATCGAAGCGGACGCATCCGCCGACAAAGCGAAGACGGACACGGCGGCAGCTCCCACCAAGCCGCCGTCATTAAAACTGCGCCGCCAAGGCGAGACCTTGCGGATCGTCGGGAGCATCGATGACGAGGACTTCGACGGGCTCAACGACTGCTCGTCGATGTGGCAGATCACCGGCAGCTATTTCGCCGCCGGCAAGGACAATGCATCCGACAAGGCCGATACCACCTTCGTCGCCCCGACGTTCGACTGCACCAGGCCGGAGAGCGCGACCGACGAGGAGATCTGCGCCGATCCTGATCTCGCCGACAACGACCAGCGGCTGAACCGCGCCTGGAAGGCGCTGCAGCCGCGGCTCGACGACGCGACCCGGCGCGCGCTGATCGACGACCAGCGCAACTGGGTGAAGAGCCAGACTGCGCAATATCCGGAATTCCTGCACCCGGCCTGGAACAAGCATTCATCGCAGGTCCACTTCACCGTCGACGCGCGCGATCACGTCAACGCCTTGCAGCGCGAACGGCTGGCGCTGCTCGAGGGCTTTGACGACAAGCGCAGCGGGCTTGCCGGCATCTGGCTCGCCTACAACGCCATCATCAAGGTCACCGCCGACACGGACGGCGCCGTCAAGGCGGCGGGATGGAAGTGGGACCAGGGCGACTGGAAGGCCGGCTGCGACTACGAGATGACTGGCAAGATGGTCGGCGGCGCCTTCCGCTCCGACGAGCAGCGCAAGAACCCCGACACGCTGGAGCGCGACCACGCCATGCTGATCGTCAACCGGCAGGACGACGCCTTCGCCAGGAAGCGCACCGGCAAGGACGGCAGCGAGGACGGCGCCGACGAGGCGAAATGCAGGCGCCGGCTCGACAATTCCTCGACCGCACGGCTGTTTCCCGCCCGCCCCTCGCCGGACATCGACAATTTCAAGGGCTCGATCCGCTGAGGAGGTAGCCGGCGCGCCGCCTGGGATCATCTCAGCCGACGGAAACCGCCCTGTGATAGGATGCGTATCTGCCGGTATCCGAGATGGAGTCCTGCATGCGCGCGATCGCCCTCATTGCCGCCATTCTGTTCGCCCTCGTCTCGTCTGCCGTGGCCGACGACATCGGTGCCGCGCAGGACGTGATCCGCGCCCAGGAGCAGGCGTTCGGCCGCGACGACGCCGCCGGCGCCTATTCCTACGCCGCGCCCGCGATCCGGCAGATCTTTCCGCAGGCCGACATCTTCATGTCGATGGTGCAGAACCAATACGCGCCGGTCTATCGGCACCGGAGCTTCGAATTTGGCGAGGCGCAGAGCGCGGGCGACCGGATCGCGCAGCGCGTCCACATCGTCGACGCCAATGGCGAGGCGTGGGAGGCGCTTTACACGCTGGAGCGGCAGGCGGACGGCAGCCTGAAGATCACCGGTTGCTCGCTGCTCAAGGCCGGCCAGGCGGTGTGATCGCGGGATCGGATCGTTGCGCGAGGCCCTTTCGAAGGCCGAGCCTGTCCTCGAGCCAGTCGAAGATGACCTCATTGGCCAATGTCGGGTTGTCGATATGTCCCTGCATGGCGGCGGTTTCGCCACGCCGGAACAGGATCAACCTGGCGTCGCGATGGATGCTGCTGAGCTGGTCGCCGAATTTGGCCAGAGCACCCGGCAACAGCCAGCCGGCTTCACCGGCCGTGACGAGCAACGGGCAGTCGATGCCTCGTGAAATCGCGTTGGCTTCTTCGATCCAGCACATCTGCCTGTCGGCGCCGGCCTGCCGATGGAAGAAGCTTCTCTCGTGCAGGTCCCACATTCCGGCGTCGCAAACCGCCGCGGCAAACCGGGCATCGCTGGCCGCCGCACGTGCGACGAGGGAGGAATTGCAGGCATCCGCCACGATCGCGATCCGCGTGCGATCGACGCCCGGCATCTCGGAAAGAAAGTCCAGCACACGGCTCATCGCGGCTTCGAACTTGTGGCCCTCGAGCCGTTCCGGCGGCAAGGCCGTCTGGGTACCCAGCAGATCCACCGCGAGCAGCGCGAAGCCGCGCTCGTTGGCGTGCGCAGCGTATTTGGTGATCAGCTCTTCCTTGTAGGAGCCCGGCTCGCCGATGCAGACGATGACGGGTCCATCGTCGCGAACAGCCGACGGCAGATAGCAGGCCTGAAGCGACAGGTCGTCGGTCCAGGGAATCGAGAGCAGCCGGCCGGCGGGAACGCGGTTCTCCAGGAACTTGATCGCGCTTCGCCGCATGCCGTCGACGGCACGTTTCAACAAATCGTTGGAGTAGCCGGGAGGCCTCGCGGCGGCATGAAAGTAAGTCGTGGCGCGAAGCCAGTTGCGACGGGCGGTTATCATGTTGCCGCTTCGCGCCGAATGTTCGGCTCTCGCCTCGTTCAGCTCCGCGGTCTTGATCCACTCTGTCGACCACGAGTTCTCCGAAGCGAGGTCGATCTTGCTCAACGTCAACCAGCATTCGGAAACCGTCGAGCCGCCCTCCTGTGCTGCGGCCAGCAGCTTGATGAATTCCGCCGACAGATCCTCGCGATCCGGCCAGGCAGGCCAGCCCTTGTCATCGAACTCGACGCCGCTTGACGAAGCGCCCCGCGCCTCATGGTGGTCATGCATATTTCGTCAACTCGTTCACACGCGGCTCTGCTGCCGGTACGCGTGATCGATACGAGTCCGCCAATTCGTTTCGACGATTCGCTGCTTCGGCTGCCGCGCGACGCTGGCGGCGAAATCGCAAACGCCAGTCACCCAGCTCTCCCAAGAAATTATTCCAATACGGCTTCATTTAATTGAAGTAATTCGGCGCCAGCAATCGTTGATATGGCGGCGCAGGAATGCATTGCGCTTATGCCTGAGGGGCCGAATGTTGCTGCGGCAATCATTTGCCTAGCGGATGCTCAGTAGACCGCCCCTGTGTTGTCCAGTTCGCCTGTCGCGTGTGGCGAACTGCTCTCGGCGCAGGCACGCTCACGGGATCGCGAGAATTGGCAGGGCTCCGGTCACTCGACTGTGACTCCGACACGCAAGCGGCACCGACGCGCGACGGCATGGCGCCGTTCGATCAGCACCCGACAGCTAGAACGCGACGGCGTCGTTGTCCTTGACGAGGTAGCCTTGCACCGCCAGCGCGCGATCGCTCGATTTGATGAATCGCTCGACGAGATCAAGAAAGATCGAGAACTCCTCATCGTTCATGCAATCGAGCCAAACGTCATTGACGTCGGATTGCATCGGCCCGAGCGAGTCGAGAAGGACGCAGCCGGCGGGCGTGACGGTCAGCTTGGTCCGGCGCCGATCAGCCAGATCACCGGCCTTCTCGACCAGCCCAAGCTCGCTCAGGTGCTGGATCGCCTTGGTGACACCCGCGCTGGTCAGCCGGAGATAGGCAGCGACCGTGACCGGGAAGACGTCGCCCCTGGTCTCGAGGTAACGGATCGTGGTCAGGATCGTGTACTGAAATGCCGGCGATGCCGGCACGCGCCGCATAACCCTGGGTCAGGTGGTGGTGGCGCGACGACAGCGAATGCAGGCAACAGGTAAGGCGCTGCAATTGCAGCTCGGTCGTCTTCGCGGAAAGGCCCACCGAAGGTCTGCGATGGTGGTTTGATCTAGCAACTGCCTTCGGCATACCGTGCCTACACTCCCGATCAACCTCAATTAGATGACATAGTCATATAATATTTTTCGCGTGTCGCGCATCACGATGCGGAGCAGTTTTCGATCCGGGCTTCACGAGTACGTGCGTCGCGGCAGCGACAGTTTTGCACCGTGGGATCGCTGCGCATTCCCGAAGCGGGCGATCGGGTCGCTCAAACGAAGAACCTCCGGCAGGGCATTGCCGGAGGTTCTGGAGGTTAGTTCATGAAGATGTGTAATGTCTCCTCATCATCATGGTCGGCAGAGCAACCGACGTCTAGTTTGTATACTAATGTTAGTAAATCATACAACAGACTCTTCTTTCAAAATCGCAAGCCGCCTTCAAATCGAAAGCCGCTTTCAAAATCAAAGCCCCGAGAGTTTCCCGTCGAGGCTTTGCTTGGCGATCAAGTTTGGATCAACCGGATATTACCAGTTGCGCTGCGCGCGGAGCAGCAGGGTCAAGGTGTCCTGATCCTTCAGCTCGTACACCGCTGCCGGCTTGCCGATCGAGGCGCTGCCGGGGAAGGTGATCGTGCCGGCGTACTTCTGATCGAGATGGGTGTAGGTCAGGTCTGCCGAGAAGGTCAGGTTCTTGACCGGTGTCCACTGCGTCTGCGTGCCGATCTGCGCGATGTTGTAGTCCGGGTTACACGAGGTCAGGCCCGCGGTGCCGAACACGGCGCCGAACGAACCGCCAACGCCGCTGCCGGTTGGTCCACAGATCGCAGACTTCGACGTATCGTTGTAGTGAATGCCCGCGTAAGCACCATAGATGCTGGTGTTCCAGTTGGGGCTCCAGTTATGGATATACGCACCGCTCATGCCCCAGGTCTGGATCAACTGCTGCTGGCCGCCGCTGACGAACACGCTGTCCGGAGCCATGCCGAAGCCGATGCTCTGATAAGCGCCGGGAATGTTGGTCCCACCGAAGTAGGTGACAGCACCGGAGATCGACAGATCCTGGATGTTGTAACGGGTTGCACCGTCGGTATAGACGCCCTGGATGTTGATGGTATCGCCGGGTCCGGTCGGGATGTTCTTGATCGACAACGCCAGCTGAGCAGCCCAGCCCCACTTGTCGTCCGGATGACCGGTCAACTCGGTGCCGCCATAGTATGCTGCGTGGTTGTCATGCGCCGCGAACGACGCCTGGAACAGACCCCAGGCCTGGTCGACACGGAGAGCCGCGACGAGGTCCGGAGAAATCGTGCCGGCATAGTCGCTTGCGCCATAGGCACCGAGAGCACCGCTACCCAGCGTGCCGAGATTCTGCACGCCGGCCTGATAGTACTGGGTCTGATCCTGCGCCGACAGGGCCAGCGACACGCCGTTGCCGAACTGCGCGGTGTAGGTGAACTGGTTGACACCCGTGACCGTGCCGCCGCCGCCGACGAGACCGTCGAAGTTGTTGCCCGGATAGTTGGTCCACGGCGTCGAGAACTGCGAGACCGCCTTACCGATGGTGAAGCCCGCGAACTGGATGAAGGCGTAGTAGACGCCAAGCGTACCGGCAGCAACGCCGCCGGAGGTCGCGTTGTTCGGAGCAGCCGCCGTCCCGATTGGCGAGTAAACGGTCGCGCCGTTGCCTTGCCCACCGTAGGTGTCCGACGTCCAGCTGAAGGTCAGGTCGACATAGGTGCGAACCACGCCGTACTCGGTCGCGGTGCGGGTGTCGACGTTCAGATCTTCACGCGAGCGCCACGTGTAGCCGTTGGTGAAGCGATTCTGTGCGCCACCGGCGCCTGACGTGTTGCCGGAGGCGTCCGAGTTCGTGTTCGCGAGAACGTCGGCGCGCAAATAGCCGCCCAGCTTGATGCAGGTGTCGGTGCCGGGGATGAAGTAGAAGCCCGGACCATAGAGCGAGCAGACCTTCACGTACTCGACTGCCTTGGCCTTGACCGGAAGGTCGGCCGCCATGGCGCCGCTGCTTGCGACGAGAGTTGCCACCGAGCCCAACAAAAGGCCCTTAACGATCTTCATGCTATCCTCCAAGTGATGCCTTGCACTGTTGGCAAAGCGACAAAAGTTCCCGTTCCCGAAAACCGCTGCCGCGCAGCCATTTTCAAGATGCTCGTGGTCAACTCGGCCACTGCAGGCGTGAGATGGTGGATGCCCCCCATCTACGATGCGGAACAATGCAATTGGGCAGTCACATATTCAACTTATATTAGTTAGTCATTCTATGTTTGCGCACCCCCTGTGTCATTCAGGCAACGCACCAGCCAACATTTTTGTCAGGCCAGCTTCAAAAATCGCTCGATATCTGTGAAGATGAATTTTTGTTAAGGATCGTCATGAGCGAGCGCAAATCGACCGACAAACTACAGGACGCAGCCGAGCGATTGGCCTGGGAGATCGTGTCGACCAGCATCCGGCTGGATGAACTGCGCAGCATCTGGGCCAAGATGATCGGAATCACCGGTCCGCAATGGATGATCATGACCGTGCTGGCGAATGCCGAGGACCGCAATGTCGGCCTGCCCGTCGGCGCGGTGTCGCGGGCGCTGCGCGTCGATCAGTCGTTCGTGGTGACGCAGTCAAAACTGCTCGAAAAGAAGAATCTGCTGCGCCGGAAGAGTTCGACCGAGGATGCCCGGGTCGTGAACCTGTCGCTGACCGAGCACGCCAAGAAACAGATGGCGAACCTGTCCGCGCAGCGCAGGGAGTTGAACGAGTTCGTCTATGCCGACCTCGATTTGCGCGAGCTGCTGCAACTGACCGGCAAGATGGATTCGATCAAGAACCGCCTGGAAAAGGCGATCGCAAGGATCTCGGTCGACCTTTAGATCATGATGCGTTTTCCACTTTTCCGGATCATGCTGTAGTGGATCAAGCGACCGCCAGCCGCTGCCGCGCCCGCATCAAGAGCAGCAGGATGATGCTGACATTGAGCAGGTTCCAGGCGAGGCCATTGGCGAAGGCTGCGGCATAGGAGCCGGTGGCGTCGAAGATCACGCCCGAGATCCAGCCGCCGAAGGACATGCCGAACACCGAGGCGAAGATCACGATCCCGATCCGGGTCGCGGCCTCCGAGGCCGGCATCGCCTCGCGCACGATGATGGCGTAGCTCGGCACGATGCCGCCCTGGAACAGGCCGAACATCGCCGAGATGATGTAGAGCGAGGTCAGGCTGTCGAAGAACAGATAGAACAAGAGAGCCGCGCCCTGCGCGATCGAGCCGATCAGGAGCGTGCGGATGCCGCCGATCCGGTCGGCGAGGAAGCCGGAGCCGATCCGGCTGATGATGCCGAAGCCGAGCATCAGCGACAGCATCTCAGCGCCGCGCGCCACGCCGTAGCCGAGATCGCCGCAATAGGCGACGATGTGCACCTGCGGCATCGCCATCGCCACGCAGCAGGAGATCGACGCCAGCGACAGGATCGCGGTCAGCGCATTGGTGGACAGGCGGAGGTCGATCCGCGGCGGCGCCGCGTTGGCATGGCTGCGCCGGGTCGCCGCCCCCATCAACACACGCAGCACCATGAGCGCGAGCGTCATCGTGACCACGGTGAAGATGCCGATCGCGATATGGGTGGTGCGCCATCCGACGCTCTGGATGCCGAAATTGACCAGCGGCGGCCACACCGTGCCGCCGACATAATTGCCGCTGGCGGCAATCGCGACCGCGAGGCCGCGGTAGCGCTCGAACCAGTGCGAGGCTTCAGCCATCAAGGGGCCGAAGGTCGCGGCTGACGACAGGCCGATGGCGAAATGCAGCAGGATGAAGGCCCAGACCGACGGCGCGTAGCCGGCACCGACATAGCCGAGGCCGAGGATGCCGATCCCGGCGCCGATCGCGGCGACGATGCCGTAGCGATCGCTGATCTTGCCGGTCACGACCTGGCCGATGCCGAAGCCGAGCATCACCATCGTGAAGGCGAGCGAGGCCGTTCCGCGGGTCGCGCCGAAATCGGCTTGCACCACCGGCAGCGCCACCACCACCGACCACATGCCGACGCTGCCGAGCGAACCGATCACCACGGCGACGACAAGGCGCAGCCAGGCCCGGCGCGAGTCGGGAATGAACGCAGCGGTAACGGGGGAAAATTTAGAAGAACCTTCCACGGCGCGCGCAATTTCGTCGGCAATTGCCTCCCGGTCAAGCGGCATTGCTGAGAGATTAGGCATGCAGCAGCAGGGGGGCCAGCGGCGGCCTTGCGGGCATGCGCGACGGTTCAATTGCCGAAATTCGGATCCTGCGACTGGAACGGGCCGCACTTGACGTGTTTGGCGAACCGCTGGTCGAAGTCGACGGTGCCGCCCGCGACCGGAATGCGGGTCGGCGGCAGACCCCGGAGGTACTGATCGACGGTCACGCTCTTCTCGTCCGCGCTCAGGGTGACGCGTACCGGCTCAAGCGGCTTGCCCTTGTTCACATCAGTCAAATCGAGCGTGTAGTAGCCGATTGCCGATTGTCCGCCCCGCATATGGCGATCGAGCGATTGCGGCAAATAGACCTCCATCCGGACGCCCTCGCCCTCGCAAGCCAGCATGCGGATCATCACCGCCTCGGCGCCGGGTGGCTTTGCGGCCGCGGCTGTCGCAACGCAAAGAGAAACGGCTGCGACGAGGCTGCACGGCACCAGCCCGCGCCTGTCAGTCACTGCAATGGTGCGGCGCATCCAGCATCCCCGAAACGAAGTCCAATCTGCATTAGGTCGGGCGGCGGGCCCGGCCAGTTCAATCGTGCCGCGCGCAGCGAGTTTGGGAATATCGGCCATCGCACCGCGATCCATTCTGACGAGAAAACTGCTACAATGCGAGCCGGTTCACACTGGCGGCTCGCCACCGGACCTATCATCCCGCCGGATGGCGCGTAGCTCGCACGATAAGGATCAAAGCGCATATCGTTGGAGGATCGTCATGCATTCGTCGTCAGCAGAGTGGTTACCCGTTGCGTCGGCGCCATCGGACCGTGAGCTCGAAGTCTGTGTCCTCGATTATGATGGCATGGTGCATGCGCTGATGTTCCCCTGCCACCGGGATGGCGCCGAATGGGTCGACCATGCCGGCAGCAAGCATCTCGACATCCAGCCGACGCATTGGCGCAAATGGATGGAATCGGCCAATTGAAGATCGACCCGAGACGGCCATCGACGATCTCGCGCCGGTTCGGATATTGAGCTAGAATTGCCACGCGAGGTTCAAGGGTGGGCCAGGAGGCTCGTCATGGAATCACACGTGATCCCTTTTGAAAATCGCTGGGCCAATGGCAAGCATGCCTGGGAGTGGCATTGCGAGCTCGAGCGGCTTGGTGTGCCGGTCGTTCGGACGATGTATTGCGAGCATGAGACGCACCGCCGCAACAAGTCGACGGTGGTGTTCGATATCCCTGCGGGTTTTGTCCACGACTGGCTGGCCTTCCACGACCGGCGCGACGCCCGGCGGCAATTGCTGTGGCGCGCCAGCGTGATCACGCTCGGCCTCATCGCCGCGTCGGGCGCCGTGCTCGGTGTGCTGAGATAGGGGCCGCGATCCCGCCCCCCGGAACAGCCGGACGGTCCGCCCCGCCCTTTCCGGCCAGGAATCCTTGTGCCAATCCCCCTGCCCGAACGCCTGCGACGTCCCGCGTGGCCCTTCCACGGCACTTATTAACCCTTTGCTAACCATACACCCGGCAAGAATTGCCGAGTGAAGTCGAGTGTCGTCGAACGCGTCTAACGGGCGGAGATCCCCGTGAACGCCAGCGCGGTGCCTCACTTTCGGAACGGCGGCCCTGCGGCCGTCGCGCAGACGCTTGGCGGCCGCAGCCGCCAGTCGCGGGGGAGAGCGGCTAGCATGGTCGACGTCACGGCGGGTCAGGGCACGGCAGGCAAGAGCGGATTGCCGAGCCTCGGCGAGATCGGCGACATCTTAAAGCGCGGCGACATCGCGCTGGCGATCGGCGTCCTCACCATCCTGGTGGTGCTGATCCTGCCGCTGCCCTCGATCGTGCTCGACCTGTTCCTCGCGGTCTCGATCACGGTCTCGATCCTGATCCTGATGACCTCGCTGTTCATCCAGGCGCCGCTGGAATTCTCGTCGTTCCCGACCATCCTGCTGATCTCGACCATGCTGCGGCTGTCGCTGAACATGGCCTCGACCCGGCTGATCCTGAGCCATGGCCACGAGGGCACGGCCGCCGCCGGCCACGTCATCGAGGCGTTCGGCAACTTCGTGATGGGCGGCAACTTCGTGATCGGCATCATCGTGTTCGCGATCCTGGTGATCGTGAACTTCGTGGTCATCACCAAGGGTTCGGGCCGCATCGCCGAAGTCGCGGCGCGCTTTCAGTTGGACTCGATGCCCGGCAAGCAGATGGCGATCGACGCCGATCTGTCCGCCGGTCTGATCGACGAGAAGGTCGCCAAGGAACGCCGCAAGGCGCTGGAGGACGAAAGCGGCTTCTTCGGTGCGATGGACGGTGCCTCGAAATTCGTCCGCGGCGACGCCATCGCGGGCCTTTTGATCGTCGGCATCAACATCGTCGGCGGCATCATCATCGGCGTCGCCCAGCAGGGCCTCTCCTTCAGCGAAGCCGCCCGCACCTACACCGTGCTGACGGTCGGCGACGGCCTCGTCACCCAGGTGCCGGCGCTGATCGTCTCGACCGCCGCCGGCCTGCTGGTCTCCAAGGCCGGCATTACCGGCGCCGCCGACAAGGCGCTGATGCGCCAGCTCTCCGGTTATCCGCAGGCGCTCGGCATGTCGGCCGGCGTCATGCTGGTGCTGGCGCTGCTGCCGGGCATTCCGACGCTGCCGTTCCTCGCGCTCGGCTCCGGCGCTGCGATGCTGGCCTGGAACGCGCGCAACCAGAAGCGGGCGGCGAAGGCCGCCGAAACAGCGGCAGCGGCCGCACCGGCTGCGGCCGCAGCGGCAGCCGCTGCCGCCGCGGAAGAGCCGATCGCCGCCGCGCTCAAGATCGACGACCTCAAGATCGAACTCGGCTACGCGCTGCTGCCGCTGGTCAACGGTCCCGACGGCACCGACCGCCTCACCGAGCAGATCAAGGCGCTGCGCCGCTCGCTTGCGATCGAGATGGGTTTTGTGATGCCGGCGGTGCGCATCCTCGACAACGTCCAGCTCGAGGCCAACAGCTATGTCATCAAGATCAAGGAAGTCGACGCCGGCACCGGCAAGATCTGGCCGAGCCAGTTCATGGTGATGGACCCGGCCGGCAATCAGGTGCAGCTGCCCGGCATCCACACCATGGAGCCGACCTTCGGCCTGCCCGCGACCTGGGTCGATGCCGGCCTGAAGGAAGAAGCCGCGCTGAAGGGCTACACCGTGGTCGATGCCGCCACCGTGCTGTCGACCCATCTGACCGAGCTGCTCAAGACCAACATGGCGGATCTGTTGTCCTATGGCGAGGTGCAGAAGCTTCTGAAGGACCTGCCGAAGGAACAAGGCGAGCTGATCAAGGACATCGTGCCGAGCCAGGTCACGGTGTCGGGCATCCAGCGCGTGCTGCAATTGCTGCTCGCCGAGCGGATCTCGATCCGCGACCTCTCGACCATCCTCGAGGGCATCGCCGACGCGCTGGCGTTCTCGCGCAACCCAGCCACCATGGTCGAGCACGTCCGCGCCCGGCTGGCGCGGCAGATCTGCGCCCAGAACACCTCGCCGAACGGCTATCTGCCGCTGATCGCGCTGTCGGCGCGTTGGGAGCAGGCGTTCGCGGAATCGATCGTGGGCCAGGGTGACGACCGCAGCCTGGCGATGCAGCCGTCGAAACTGTCGGAGTTCATGACCGCCGTGCGCAATGCCTTCGAACAGGCGGCACGCGAGGGCGAGGCGCCGGTGCTGGTGACGTCGGCCGCAATCCGGCCGTTCGTTCGCTCACTGGTGGAACGGTTCCGCTCGCAGACCACCGTGCTGTCGCAGGCCGAGATCCATCCCCGGGCCCGGCTGAAGACCGTCGGCAGCGTGTAGAGTCCGCAAATCATTTGCGTTTTCGCCTGTGTTTTCTCGCCACAGGCAACTGATTTATGTGGAACAGCCCGGATCGGCCCCATCTGGGATGCAGCATTCCAGCGCCGGTTCAAGATACTGATATTACGAACCTTTAATACGATGCGGGATTACCAAAAGGTCATTTCGATCGCGACTGATCACGTCTCATCACGGCCTTGTGATGGCCTCTAGGGAACGGAATCGGCAAATCCTACGTTAGCGAGGCACGAGACGTTGAACCGGGCAACAGACCAGACCGACAGATTTACTGAGAGTAGGAAGCCGGCAGGAGACTTCCATGAACCACTCGATCTACAGCGCTGATCGTACGACACACCTGAAAATTGTGGTCGTGGCGTTGGTCGCCGGTATCCTGGTCGCTGGTTTCGGCATCTCGGCGCACAATTCGTCGGACGAGGGTTACACCCAGACGGCACGTGTCATGAAGGCCGGCAAGCCGGTCGCGATCACGAGTTCGGGCACGTCGCTGGTCCGCTAACAGGAGAGATTCACGAATTCACGTGGTGTTCTTTACAGCCCCCCAAAGTCGCCACGTGGATATTTAAGACCCCCAACTACCCCCAAGTTGACTATCGAAAACGCCCGCTCCCCACGGGCGTTTTCTTTTTGTGCGGGGTGGCCGATCAGACTCACTCCTGCGCAACGCGCAGCTCCACGTCATTGCGAGCCAACCGGTCGGCGCGAGGGAGCGGCAACGTCTATCGCGGCGTGTTCGATGCGCCCGGCACGGTCTCGATCAGCTTGCCGGTGAAGATCGGCGCCGAGGTCGGCTGGCCGTTCGGCGAACCGCCGGCCTGCTCCACCGTTACCGCGTAGGTCGCGCCATTGACCACGTCGGGGTCGTAGCCCGAGAGGACGGGCCGCGCGGTGAAATCGTCGGCGCCGATCACGCCGAGCGAGCGCGGCTGCGGCAGCTTGTCGGAGATCAGCCAGAGCTCAAAGCTCTTGCCGGGCTCGGAGGTGGCGCCGACCTTGCGGACGGTGAAGTTCTTGGTCGCGCCGTCGATGGTCATGATGAAGGCCGGCCCGCCATTCGGCCCCTGCAACAGCGCGACATATTGTGCCGACGGCGTGAGTGCCGGCGCCGGCGTCTTCACTTCCACGGTCTGGATCCGCGGCTTCGGCCGGATCGCATTGGGCAAGGCGTCGGGCTTGTAGATCTGCAGGCCGAGCGTCACGAGCAGTGCTGCCGCGATCGCGGTCGCCGCCGACGCGATGCCGCGCCAGCGCCTCACGCGGCTCGCCAGCGCGATCATGTTGGTGCCGTCGTTGACGCCAAAACGTGGCTGGACCGGTGGCCGCCTGATCTCGGCCGGCTGCGGGATTTCTGATGACTGAGCAGGCTCCGGATCGAACGCCGAGCCGAATTCGGGATCGTCGGCGAGCGACGGCGGCGTGGTCGTCGCGGCCGGCATCTCGGGCAGCACCAGCGGCGCCTGCGGCGCGCCGGCATGGCCGATCGCCGCCCTGATGTTCTCCCAGACCACCGGACGCGGCTCGACCAGGCCGACCATCTGGTTCAGCGGCCCCAGCCTGAACTCCCAGGCCTGCACGAGCGCGGCGAACTCGCTGTCGACGGCCATCATGGCCTCGACCTGCGTGCGCTCATCGGCATCGAGCGTACCGAGCGCATATTCTGCGGCGAGCGCGATATGGTCTTCGCTAGTGGCCATCAATCAGAGTCCAAGACACTCCCGGATATCCATCAGGCTGCGGCGCAGCCAGGTCTTCACCGTGTTCACCGGTGTCTCGAACTTTACGGCGAGTTGCTCGCGGCTCCAGCCGTTGTAATAGGCGAGCAGCACGAGCTTCTGACGATCCGGCTCCAAACGACCGACGCACTCCAGCAATCGCTTCAACTCTTCCGTCATCTCACGCCGCGCCAGGGGATCGGGCTGCTCGGCGGCAACCTCCATCGCAGTCGGCTCTTCCTCCAGCGAGGTTTCGCCACGCTTGCGCACCACGTCGATGGCGCGATTGCGCGCGATCGACGTCATCCACGTGATCGGGGAAGCCAGCGCCGGATTGAACTGCCCAGCGCTGTTCCAGATCTTGACGTAAGCCTCCTGAATGACCTCCTCGGCGAGGTCCTGTCGCCGCAAGATACGGAGCACGACACCGAAGAGTTTCGCGCGGGTCGCGGCGTACAGCCGCTCGAAGGCGGCCTCATCGCCCCTGGCGACGGCGGCGATCAGCCAGACCAGCTCAGCCGGCGTCAGCATCTTGCGCCCCCCAAGCCTGCCCCCAAGCCTGCATCCCCCATCGCTGCCTTGCCACCCGTGCTGCCGATCATGGTCCGGACCGGTGGTAGCATATTTTGGGACACCACCATCCGCCAAGTGGCTGACGAGTGGCCGACAAGTGGCCGAGAGGCGGCCGGCTTGTGGACGGCGCCCAGCAAAAAGCCCGGGCGATCGGCCCGGGCTCGCAAATCTGGTCAGCGGAGGGAGCGAGACTTCAGGCGATGACGCCGAGACGGGCCCGCATCAGGCCAATCGAATCCATGTCGGCTTGCTCGCGGGCGCTCTCCTCCGCGCGTTCGCGCGCCTGGTCGCGCTCGTCGAGCAGTTCGACCTTCTTCAATTCCTCGAACGCCTCCGACAGAAGCGCCTTGGCGTCGTCGAGCTGGGCGCGCAGTTCGTCGGCCGAGCGGGTCAGGTTTTCCCGGCGCTGGATCGCGGCCTTGGCATAGGTCGGATAGGCGAAGTGCGTGGGATCGTTGATCCCGGCGCGCTCCTGCTCGGTCTGGATCTCGCGCTCAAGTTCGACGGACATGCGCTGGAAGTCGGCGATCATGCCCTCGATCTGGGTAACCCGACGGCGCTTTTCATCGACCTGAAATTTCTTCAGGCGGATCAGCGTTTCACGTGACTTCATCGACTCATACTCCCCAGAAGTCCCAAATCTGAACGCGGGACAGAGCCGGCTCCCCGCTGGGCCCCGCCGGCATAGCTATGGTCCGGAGATGATGGCCTGACAAAGTTAGCGTTCCGTTTCCAAACCCGACAGGATTTGAGCGAGTTGCCGGTAGCCGTCGCCGAGGCTGGTCGCCTCCTCCTTGGCCTGGCGCAGATAGGCCTCGAGCGGCTCATGCAGCCGGATCGCCTCGTCGACCGCGGCGCTGGAACCCGGCCGGTAGGCGCCGAGCCGGATCAGTTCCTCCATGTCGGCGTAAGTCGCCATCACCTGCCGCGCCTTATTGATGAAGGGCAGGTAGTTTGGATCGGCCGACTTCGGCATGGTGCGCGAGACCGATTTGAGGATGTTGACCGCCGGATAGCGGCCGCGTTCGGCGATCGCCCGCTGCATCACGATATGGCCGTCGAGGATGCCGCGCACCGCGTCCGCAATCGGCTCATTGTGATCGTCGCCGTCGACCAGCACCGTGAAGATCGCAGTGATGGTGCCATTGCCGGTGCCCGGCCCCGCCCGCTCCAGGAGCTTCGGCAGTTCGGTGAACACGGTCGGCGTGTAGCCCTTGGCGGTCGGCGGCTCGCCGGCCGAGAGCCCGATCTCGCGCTGCGCCATCGCAAACCGCGTCACCGAGTCCATCAGGCACAACACGTCCTGATCCTCGTCGCGGAAATACTCCGCGATGGCGAGCGTCAGATACGCCGCCTGGCGCCGCATCAGCGCCGGCTCGTCCGAGGTGGCGACCACCACGACCGAGCGCGCCAGCCCCTCCTCGCCGAGATCCTCCTGGAGGAATTCCTGCACCTCGCGGCCGCGTTCGCCGATCAGCCCGATCACCGAGATCGCGGCATCGACGTTGCGTGCCAGCATCGACAGCAGCACCGACTTGCCGACGCCGCTTCCAGCGAAGATGCCGAGCCGCTGGCCGCGGCAGCAGGTGAGAAAGGTGTTGAGGCCGCGGACGCCGAGATCGAGCGGCGGACCGACCCGCTTGCGCGAATGCGCCGGCGGCGGCGAGTTGCGGTAGGACATCGGCGAGGCGCCCTGCGGCAGCGGGCCCTTGCCGTCGATCGGCTCGCCCATCGCATTGACGACGCGGCCGAGCCAGGCCGGCGACGGCCGCACCTGGCTCGCCGCATTGGCGATCACGGCGCGGCAACCGCGCCTGACACCCTCGAGCCCGCCGAACGGCATCACCACCGCGTTCTCGCCGGAGAAGCCGATCACCTCGGCCGGAATGAAGCGGCCTGCGCCGACATCGATCACGATGCGGGCGCCGACCGACATCGCGTGAATCGGGCCTGCGATCTCGACCATCAGGCCGCGGACACCGACCACACGGCCATATATATTGACGCCGTCGATGTCGCCGATCTGCTCCGCAAGCGCCTTCATTGCGAAAACCTTAAGTTTCCGCGATTTTGCTCCAGCCGCTTAACTTCGTGTTTACCCGCATCATTAATCATTGCGTCACTGTCTTTGGTGACTGAGGTCGCTTGCTCATCAGAAGAAGGGCGAGTCGCGAGAGTCGGTTAGGCCCGGCTCTTAATGTGGAATCTGAACGGGCACGGTTAGGAAAAGCTTCTTCTACGCAATATCTTAGGGCGATTCGACAAAAATTGCACGGTTAGAGCTTGCGTGAAGGAATCAGTTTTTGTTAACCATATCTCGTCAGGATCCGAATCAGTTGTTCAAAGGCGTTTTGTGAGTGCCGCAAGTGCGGCCGACCTGACGCCCGGAGCGGCGACGATAGGGGACTGGCATGCGCGTTTTGCTGATTGAAGATGATAGCGCCGTCGCGCAGTCGATCGAATTGATGCTCAAATCCGAGAGTTTCAACGTCTACACGACGGACCTCGGTGAAGAAGGCGTCGATCTCGGCAAGCTTTACGACTACGACATCATCCTGCTCGACCTCAACCTGCCCGACATGTCCGGCTACGACGTGCTCAAGCAGCTCCGGGTCTCGAAGATCAAGACTCCCATTCTGATCCTCTCCGGCCTCGCCGGCATCGAGGACAAGGTCAAGGGTCTCGGCGTCGGCGCCGACGACTACATGACCAAACCGTTCCACAAGGACGAGCTGGTTGCCCGCATCCACGCCATCGTGCGCCGCTCCAAGGGTCATGCCCAGTCGGTGATCCAGACCGGCGATCTGGTGGTCAACCTCGACACCAAGACGGTCGAAGTCGGCGGCCAGCGCGTGCACCTCACGGGCAAGGAATACCAGATGCTGGAGCTGCTCTCGCTCCGCAAGGGCACCACGCTCACCAAGGAAATGTTCCTCAATCATCTCTACGGCGGCATGGATGAGCCAGAGCTGAAGATCATCGACGTCTTCATCTGCAAGCTCCGCAAGAAGCTCGCCAACGCCTCCGAGGGCCGCAACTTCATCGAGACCGTGTGGGGCCGCGGCTACGTGCTGCGCGAGCCGCACGAGGCCGACGAGCGCATTCCCGCCTGACGCTTTCTGCAGCAAACCTCCTCGACCCCGCCGCAAATGGCGGGGTTTTTGTTTGAATTGAACCCGCTGCCGGCATGCGCCGACCAAGGGAACGTGCAATCCTCCGTCGCGCGAATCCCGACAAACTCCCGGACCGCCCCGACATGATCCTGCAATCCCTCGCCGGCCTGCCGGCGTTCCTGGTCTATTTCTGCACCGCGCTGCTTGCCGTGGTCGCCTATTTGTTCGTCTACACGCGCGTCACCCCGCATGACGAATTCCAGCTGATCCGCGACAATGATTCCGCGGCGGCGATTGCGCTGGGCTTGAGCCTGCTCGGCTTCGTGCTGCCGGTGGTCAGCGCCATCGCCCATTCCGCCAACGTGATCGACTGCCTGATCTGGAGCATCATCGCGCTGATCGTGCAGATCATCGTCTATTACATCGTGAAGATCCCGGTGCCGAACCTGTCGGGGCGGATCGCCTCCGGCGAGGTGGCGGCGGCGATCTGGCTTGGGCTGTCCTCGCTGGCGGCGGGCGCGCTGAACGCGGCCTGCATGATCTACTGAGCCACGAGCCGAGCCATGGCGCGCAAACCCAACCCGGAATTCGGCAAGCGGCGGCCGGCCGTGCCGGCGGTATCGCCGCGGCCGGAGCCGCCGTCCAAGCGCTCCAACCATGTCGCGCTGCTGATCATGGGCACGCTCGCGGTCGGCGGCAGCGCCTATGCGCTGATGCCGCGGCCGAATTGCCAACCCATCCAGCCGACGCCGCCCGGCGTGACCGCACCGGGGGTCACCGCGCCGGTGCCGCCGCAACCCGGCGCCGATTGCGCACCGCGCAGTTCATCATCCGGGTCGGGCGGCGGCGGCAGCTCGTCGCGCAGCAGCTTCTACAGCGGCGGCTCCTCGTCGAGCGGCTCGTCATCCTCGTCGAGCTCGTCGTCAAGCTCATCGGTGAGCCGCGGCGGCTTCGGCTCGTTCGCGCATGCGTTCGGCTTCGGCGGCGGCTGATGCGAAGTTGACGAACAATCACGGTCCCCATCATGCAACGCATCGCATGCCCCGAACGCGACGATTGGCAGACCACCGCCGAGAACGCCGGCTTCACCTTCCACACCATCGACGGCGAACGTTACTGGGACGAGCGCGCCTATTACGCCTTCACGCTCGACGAGATCGAGCGCGATATCGAGGCGCCGACCGGCGAGATCGATGCGATGTGCCTCGAACTCGCCGGACGCGCGGTCAAGGACGAGCAAGTTCTGCGCCGGCTGAAAATACCGCAAGCGTTCTGGGATCTGATCGCGGCGAGCTGGCGCCGCAAGGACCCGAGCCTGTACGGCCGGCTCGACCTCAAATTCAGCGGCAGCGGCCCGGCCAAGCTGCTCGAATACAATGCCGACACACCGACCTCGATCTTCGAGGCCGCGGTGTTTCAATGGACCTGGCTCGAGCAGGCGATCGAACGCCACATCATCCCGAAGCGCGCCGACCAGTTCAACTCGATCCACGAGCGGCTGATCGAGGCCTGGAAGACGATCGGCGCCAACCATCCGCTGCATCTCACCGGGCTGACTGGAAACGCCGAGGACGCCGGCACGCTCGCCTATCTCGCGGACACCGCGGCGCAGGCCGGGCTGAAGACCACGCTGCTCGACATCGAAGAGATCGGGCTGCGCAGCGACAATCAATTCGTCGACCTCGACGAGATCCCGATCAGGCTCGCATTCAAGCTCTATCCGTGGGAGTGGATGTTTCACGACGCGTTCGGCAAGAATCTCGGCTCCGCGCCGACGCAATGGATCGAGCCGCCGTGGAAGGCGATCCTGTCCAACAAGGGCATCCTGCCGCTGTTGTGGGAGATGTTCCCAAACCACCCCAATTTGCTGCCGGCCTATTTCGAGGATGACCCGCAGGCCGCGCAGCTCGGCACCTCGTTCGTGCGCAAGCCGATCTATTCGCGCGAGGGCGCCAATGTCGAAATGGTCAGCGCCGGCCTCACGCTGGTGGCGGAGCAAGGCCCCTACGGCGCCGAGGGCTTCATCCGCCAGGCGCTGGCGCCGCTGCCGAATTTTTCCGGCCAGTATCCCGTGCTCGGCAGCTGGCTGGTCGACCACACGCCGTGCGGGCTCTCGATCCGCGAAGACGAGAACCCGATCACCGGCAACACCTCCCGCTTCCTGCCGCACGCGATTTTGTAGCGCGTGAACGATGAGGATGAACGCATCTCTTTCTCCGTCATCCTGAGGAGCCGCGCAGCGGCGTCTCGAAGGATGCACGGCCGGCTGGTGGCCGTCGACCCTTCGAGACGCCGCTGCGCGGCTCCTCAGGGTGACGGTGAGAGAGCGGAACTATCCTCGGAAAAATCGGGTCACCGCGCCGCTGACGCGACCGCCTTCAGCGCATGAACCGCGGCGCCGGCGCGCGCGACCGGGACGATGCTCGGCTGGTAGAGCCCGCGCCGCTCGGGATAGGGCTTGAACAGGGTCGTGATGCCGACCACCGACTCCGCCGCACCGAGCGCCAGCACGCCGTCGGGCTCGAGCATCCGTGCGATCTTGCCGAAGATCGCGGCCTTGGTGCGCTGATCGAAATAGATCAACACGTTGCGGCAGAAGATCACGTCGAAGGTGCCGAGATGCGAGATGTCCCCAAGCAGATTGAGCTGGCGATGCTGCACCATGCCGCGGATGTCGGCGTTGAGCTGCCAGAGCTCGCCCTGCTGCACGAAATACTTCACCAGTAGCTGGATCGGCAGGCCGCGCTGCACCTCGAACTGGCTGAACAGGCCGGCCTTGGACTTTTCCAGCACCGCCTGCGACAGGTCGGTGGCGACGATCTCGATGCGCCAGCCGGCGAACAGCGCGGTCATTTCCTTCAGCAGCATCGCAATCGAATAGGGCTCCTGCCCGGTCGACGACGCCGCGCACCAGATGCGAAGGCTGCGGCGCGCGGCGCGGGCCTGCGCCAGCGCCGGCAGCACGGCGTCCTTCAGATGGTCGAACGGGATCTTGTCGCGAAAGAAGAAGGTCTCGTTGGTGGTCATCGCCTCGACCACGTCCGACGTCAGCGCCTCGGCGCCGCCCTTCAGCCGCTGCACGAGCTCGGCGATACCGGCGAGGTTCGACCTGCGCGCCAAGGGCAGCAGGCGGCTCTCGACGAGATATTGCTTGCCGGCGGACAGATCGAGGCCGGAACGCTCTTTCAGCAGCCTACGCAGATACTCATAGTCCAGCGGCGTCACGAACGATCTCCCGCAAATACGCGAACAAGCTTCGGTGCGATCTGATTGAGCGGCAGCACCGCGGCGCAGATGCCGGCATTGACCGCAGCACCTGGCATGCCCCAGACCACGCTGGTCGCTTCATCCTGGGCGATCACGCTGCCGCCGGCGGCGACGATGTCCTTGCCGCCGCGCATGCCGTCAGAGCCCATGCCGGTCAGGATCACCGACATGATGCTGCCCTGCCAGACATCGATCGCGGAGGTGAACATCGGATCGACCGCGGGCTTGCAGAAATTGACCGGCGGCCCGTCGTCGAGCGCGATCACCGCATCGATGCCGTGCCGCGCGATGCGCATGTGGCGTCCGCCCGGCGCCAGGTAGATCCGGCCGGGCTTGATGCTCTCGCCCTCGATTGCCTCATGCGCCGGCCGCTTGCTAGCGCGCGCCAGATGCTCGGCGAGAATCGTGGTGAAGGTCGGCGGCATGTGCTGGGTGATCAGCACCGGGACGCGGTCGATCACCGAACCGATCTCCGCAACCAGCGACATCAGCGCCTGCGGGCCGCCGGTCGAAGAGCCGATCAGCAACACCTTCGGTGCCAGCAGGCCGAACGCACGGCGCGAGATCGGAGCCGGCGCGGCATGCGGAGGCGCGGGCGCCACGATGCGCGATTTGTCGTGACCGGGGGCGAGCGGCGGGCTTGCCGTGGCGTGCACGGTGCTACGGCGCGCCCTGGCCCCGAGATGACGGATCTTCTGGATCAGGTCGTGGCGGAAGGTTTCCGCGGCGGTGGGCTCGCGCGTGCTCTCGGGCTTTGGAATGTAATCGGAGGCGCCGAGCGACAGCGCCTTCAGGCTGATCTCCGCGTTGCGGCGGGTCAGCGTGGAGGCCATGATGATGACGAGATCGCGCTTCTTCGCGAGCAGCTGCGGCAGCGCCGAGATGCCGTCGAGATCGGGCATCTCGATGTCGAGCACCGCGACATCGGGATTGAAGCGCTCGAGCTGGTTGACGGCGTCGAGGCCGGTGCGCAGCGAAGCCACGACCTCCATGTCGGGCTCGGCGCCGATCCAGCGCGAGATCATCCCGCGGATCACCACGGAATCGTCGACCACCATCACCCGCACCTTGTCGGTGCGGATCGATGCCGGGACCGCAGAACTTGTCAACGCAACACTCATGACTTCACCAGCGACGCAACACGACGCACAACAACCGTTGAGCCGAAGGCTTCTGCCGCCGGATCGAACAGAAACTTAAATGAGCCCGACTTCCTGGAACTTCGCGGTGACGATGTCCCGATCGAACGGCTTCATGATGTATTCGTTGGCACCGGCATGCAGCGCACGAGCGATATGCGCGACGTCATTCTCGGTGGTGCAGAATACGACCTTGGGCTGATCGCCACCGGGCATGCGGCGGAGATTGCCGAGAAACTCGTAGCCGTCCATGACAGGCATGTTCCAGTCGAGCAGCACGGCTTCGGGCATCGCGCGCTTGCAGGCTTCGAGCGCCTTGGCCCCGTCCTCGGCCTCGACGATCGTGAAATCGAGTCCTTCCAGGATGCGGCGGGCGACCTTGCGAATGACGCTTGAGTCATCGACTACAAGACAGGTTCTCATCTGCGACCTCTACTTCCTCATCCCCGGTGGGATGTTTCAGTTGTTCAGTTCTGCTCACGCCGCTTTGGCGTCGGGCACCAGTTCGAGCACGCGATCGACATCGAGGACGACCATGAGCTGGCCGTCGAGGCGGTGGACGCCGCCGGCGAGCTTGGCCATGCGGGGATCGAGGTTGACCGGGTTGTCCTCGCGGCTGTCGTCGGGCAGCCGCAACACCTCGCCGATCTGGTCGATCAACAGGCCATAGGATTCGCCGCGCTGGTCGACCCCGACCGCCATCGGCGGCTTATCGTCATCGGCCCTCGGCAGCCCGAGCCGGGCGCGCATGTCGACCACGGTGACGATGCGGCCGCGCAGATTGAGCACGCCGGCGATCTCGCTGGAGGACAGCGGCACCCGCGTCAGCCGCTCCGGCATGAACACGTCCTGCACCCGGGAGATCGGCAGCCCGAACAGCTGGCCGCCGATCACGGCGGTGACGTATTCGGCGACAGCGCCTTCACTGGTCTCAGTCTTGCTGGTCATCGATGCTGGTTCCCTGGATCCCGTCATGCCGCTTTCCGGATCTCGGCGGTCTGCTCCTTCAGCGCCGCGATCAGCCCGGGACGGTCGAACTTGGCGACATAGTCGTGGAAGCCGGCCTGCCGGCCGCGCTCGATCGCCGCCGGCGACACCATCGCCGACAGCGCGATGATCGGCAGCTGGTTCAGATTGTGGTCGCTGCGGATGGTCTCGGCGAACTCGAAGCCGTTCATCTCGGGCATCTCGATGTCGGTCAGCACGACGTCGAAGGCCTGCCCCGAGCGCAGCGCGGCGAGGCCCTCCTGCGCGTTCGGCGCGGTCCGCACCTTGTAGCCGGCGGCTTTCAAGACCGGCGCCAGCATGTTGCGGAAGAACGCACTGTCGTCGACCAAGAGCACTGACTGTGCAGACGCCGACGGGCGCATCTCCTTGCGCGAGAACCAGTCGGCGAACGCCATCGGCAGGAAGTGGCCGACATCGATCACCTCGGTGGCCTGGCCCTTGATCACGGCCGAGCCCAGAATGCCGTCCTGCGAGCCTGCGACCTCGATGTTGAGCCGTTCCTCGACGATGTCGATGATCTCGTCGACCACGAGCCCCATCGAGCGGCCGTCGTCGGCGAACACCAGGATCGGCTGGGTGCCTTGGCTCTGCACCTCGACGCCCGCCATCTGCACCAGCGGCATCAATTGCTCGCGGTACTGCACCATGTAGCGGCCGTTACTGAGCTCGATCTTGTCGGTTGCGATCTCCTCCAGCCGGGTGACGAGACCGAGCGGCACCGCCTTGGGCTGCGAGGAGCCGGCGCGGAACACCAACAGCGAGGTGAGTTGCTCGCCGCTTGCGGCATGCGCATTGGCATTGTCGTCGGCCATGTCATGGGCCGAGGAGCCGGAGGCGCCCAAGGCCTTGGCGATGCCGTTGGGATCGATGATCATGATCACGGCGCCATCGCCCAAAATGGTGTTGCCGGAGAACATGTCGATGTGCCGCAGTTTGGTCGACATCGGCTTGACCACGATCTCCTCGGTGTGGAACACGCCGTCGACCACGATGCCAAAGGTCTGGCTGCCGACTTGCGTCACCACGATGAAGCCGTTCTCGGCATCGCTGGCGCTGGCGCCGTCGTCGATCTTCAAGAGCTTCTTCAGATGGATCAGCGGCAGCAGCTTGTTGCGCAGGCGCAAGACTGCGGTGTCCTTGATCCGCTCGATGCGGTGCTCGGAGTTGGCGCGGGCCCGCACCAGCTCGACCACGGACAATTGCGGGATCGCGAAGCGGTCGCCGCCGGCTTCGACGATCAGGGCGGAGACGATCGCCAGGGTCAGCGGGATCTTGATGGTGACACTGGCGCCCTCGCCGGCCACGCTCTTGATGTCGATGGTGCCGCCGATCTGGTCGATATTGGTGCGCACCACGTCCATGCCGACGCCGCGGCCGGACACCGAGGTGACTTGGGCGGCGGTCGAGAAGCCCGGCGCGAAGATGAACTTGTGGATCTGGGCTTCCGTCATCTTCTCGAGCTCAGCCTCGGTGACGAGGCCGTTCTGGAGCGCCTTGGCCTTGATCCGCTCGGTGTTGAGGCCTCGGCCATTGTCGGCGATGCAGATGATGATGTGGCCGCCCTCGTGATAGGCGGAGAGCCGAATGGTGCCCTGCTCCGGCTTGCCGGCGGCGAGGCGCTCGGCGGTGGTCTCCAGGCCATGATCGGCGGAGTTGCGCACCATGTGCGTCAGCGGATCCTTGATCAGGTCGAGCACCTGGCGGTCGAGCTCGGTGTCGGCGCCGTGCATCTCCAGCTCGATCTGCTTGCCGAGTTCGCCGGAGAGGTCGCGGACGATGCGCGGCAGCTTCTGCCAGGCATTGCCGATCGGCTGCATCCGCGTCTTCATGACGCCCTCCTGCAGCTCGGCGGTGACGTTGGAGAGCCGCTGCAGCGGCACCTTGAACTCGGTGTCCTCGTTGCGGCGGGAGATCTCCAGCAGCTGGTTGCGGGTCAAGACCAGCTCGGAGACCATGGTCATCAGATGTTCGAGGGTGTCGACATTGACCCGGATCGACTGGTTGGCGATCTTGTCGCCTTCCTGGACATCGGTCTCGGCGGCGGCCTTGCGGGCCGGCTTCTTGGCGGCGTCAGCCGGCTCGGCCGCGGGCGCAACAGCCACCGGCTTGGCGGCCGGTGCCGGGGCAGGTGCGCCGACTTCGGTCTCGGTCTCGCGGAAGGCGCGCTCGAGCTCGTCGAGCGAGACCTCGCCCGGACGCAACGGACGCTCCAGCGTCTGCACCACCAGCGTGCCCTCGGTCATCGCTTGGGTCATATCAGCCTGCACGGACGGCGCTTCGACCACCGGCACGTCCTCTTCGGCAGCAGCCGGCATCGACTGCGTCGAGCCTGACATTGCGGCCATGCCGCGCTCGACCATGGCTTCCAGCTGATCGATCAGGTCGCGGTCGTTGCCCTCTGGCTCGGCTTCGGTCGCCTCGAGCCCGGCCAAAATCTCCTTGATGCGGTCGATCGAGGACAGGATCAGCGTCACGGCTTCGGCCTTCACCGGCATGCCGTCGCGGAATTTGCCCATCAACGTCTCGCCGGCATGCGCCAGCGCTTCCAGCCGCGGCAGCCCGAGGAAGCCGCAGGTCCCCTTGATGGTGTGCACAAGGCGGAAAATATTATCCAGGATCTTCGCGTTGTTCGGATCCTGCTCGAACTGCACCAGCTGGTTGTCGACCGTATCCAGGCTCTCGCTGCTCTCCGTCAGGAACTCGCGCAACAGATCGTCCATGAAACCAACCTTCGAAAAACGCCGAAAACGCAGGCAGCGCGCGACATCGACGCGCCTGACGGAACCGAGGTCAGCTTCTCCGCAAAGCGTTTAAGTTTGGTTGAGTAATTGGAAAAGAACGGGATCAACAAAGAGATAAGGCCGCACGATTGAAACGCGCGGCCGGTCGTAACCTTTGATTAATGATCTTTGCGCGGCCGCGTTCAGGCCGCGGCGACAATGACCTTGTCGCCGTCGAGCGTGAGCGTCACCTTGAGCCCGCAGGCTTCTGCCAACAGGCGCGTGTAGTATGGCTGCACCGCATGCGCATCGACCGTGTTCGTCGACGTCCCGCTGAGGATATCGACGATGTTCTGCGGCACGCGGGCATTGAGCCCGGCGGATGTGATCCGGAACATCGTCGCGTCGCCCTCGCCGACCGGATCGACGGTGAGCGTGCCGCCGCGCGGGATGGTCTGCTGCGCGACCACCAGCATGTTCAGCAGCAGCTTGACGCGGTTCTTGGGCAGCAGCAGCCGCGGCAGATTCCAGACCAGCGTGACCTTGCCGTCCTCGATGTGCCCCTTCGCCATGTTCTGGGCGTCGCCAAGATCGATCTGCGCGCCGGAGGAACCGGCCGCGCCGAACGCCAGCCGGCAGAACTGCAACCGGGCCGACGCGGTCTTGGCGCTCTTGCGGATCAGATCGAGCGCGAAGTCGCGATCTTCGGGCTTCGGATTGTCGTCGAGGACCTCAAGCCCATTGACGATCGCGCCCACCGGACTGATGAGATCGTGACAGACCTTCGAGCACAGCAGCGCTGCGAGCTCGAGTGCATCGGGAGCGGGACCGGGAGACGAAGTGCCAGACATCAATTGTTTCCTGGAAAGCCGCACGCCGACCGAGGAGTGCGAATCACGCATGCCTGTCGGCTTGATACACCGCGCAGACGGATGCTGCCAGCTTGCGGCGGGACTGGCATCATGATCTCAGGGGAAGACCAACAGGATATGAGACCCGCTCATGAATAAGGCACAATCGGCCGTCGACTGCGACAAGGCCGCCACGCTGCTCGAATCACTCACCGGACTGGTGATCCGGGCCGGCGAGGCAATTCTCGCGGTCAACCGTTCCGCCATGAACGTCACCGGCAAGAGTGACGGCTCGCCGGTCACCGAGGCCGATCTCGCCGCCGACCACATCATCGTCGAGGGGCTGACGCGGCTGACACCGCACGTCTCGCTACTGTCGGAAGAGCGCGTCCATCTGGCGACACCGCCCTACAAGGACAGCTTCTTCCTGATCGATCCGCTCGACGGCACCAAGGAGTTCGTCGCCGGCCGCAATGAATTCACCGTCAACGTGGCGCTGGTCACGCATGGCGTGCCGCTGCTCGGCATCGTCGGTGCGCCGGCACTCGGCTTGATCTGGCGCGGCATCGTTGGCAAGGGCGCCGAGCGGCTGACCCTGAAGGGCAATAAGGTTTCGCAGGCCGTGCCGATCAAGACTCGTCGCTGTCCGCCGCGCGGCGCGCCATGGACGGTTGCGGTCAGCCGCTCGCATGGCGACGCGCGCACCGAAGCCTTCATCGACCAACGCGGTGGCGCAGTCCGCGCCGTGCTGGGATCGGCCGTCAAGTTCGGCCGTGTCGCCGAGGGCGAGGTCGACATCTATCCGCGGCTGTCGCCGACGTCGGAATGGGATGTGGCGGCCGGTCATGCGGTGATCGTGGCGGCCGGCGGCAAGGTGACCGATTCGCACGGGCACCCCTTGCATTTCGGGCTCGGCCGCGAAGACTTTCTGGTGCCGGAATTCATCGCCTGGGGCGATCCGGCCGCCGCGCCGTGACTACTGCGCGAGGCTTTCTTCCAGCTCCGGCCAGCGCGCCACGGCTTCCTTCAGGAAGCGCGCGGGATCGGCGGTGAAGGCATCGCGGCCGTGTTCCCGGTTGAACAGATAAAGCCTGTTCCCGACGACAGCCCAGAAGCGCGGATTGCCCGCGCAGGTCACGCCCCGCACCAGATCGGTCGGATCGTAGCCGCCGAACTGCGGGCCATAGATCTCCGGATGCGCCACGAACGAGGCGCGGTTGCCCTCGTTACGGAAACGCCAGACCACCCCGCTGTCGGCGGCCTCGAATTCCGGCCGCCCCAAGGCGGCGGTGGCGTCGGTGAAATAGGCAACGGGATCGAATCCTTCGATCGCCAGTCCAGAGTAACGGTTCGTCACCACGCGTTCGGTCGTCGTGGCCTGAACCGGCAAACTGGGCCCGATAGCCGCCAAAATGCCCGCCAACAGGCCGAAAAACGCCATGCCCCGGCACGATCGATATCTTTCCTGCCGTTGTGCCGTCATAGTTGATACCGATAACATCCGAGTCGAGGGGACACTGGGCGCAACCTAGAGCCGTGCCTGTTGGCATCAGGTTAAAGGGCAGCGCCCAGATTTCGATAGCAGGGGTTCTTTATGACTTTCGCATCACGCCTTGCCGCGGTCGCGTTCGCCGCGCTGATGTGTTGGAGCGTAGAGGCGTCCGCGCAGCAGCCGCCGCCGCAATATCCGCCGCCGCAGCGTGAACCGACCCCGTATACTTACGGGCCAGATGAACTGGTCGGTGCCGGACACAAGTTCTTCGGCAACGTGTCGCGCGGGCTCGCCTCGGTGATCGAGCGCGCGGTCAGCCAATGGGGCCTGCCCAACGGCTATGTGCTCGGCGAGGAAGGCTCCGGCGCGTTCGTGGCCGGCCTGCGCTACGGCGAAGGCACGCTTTACACCAAGAACGCCGGCGACCTCCGGGTCTACTGGCAGGGTCCTTCGGTCGGCTTCGATTGGGGCGGCGACGGTGCCCGCACCATGACCCTGGTCTACAACCTGCCTTCGACGCAGGCGATCTATCAGCGCTTCGTCGGCATCGACGGCTCGGCCTACATCGTCGGCGGCTTCGGCATGACGGCGCTGACTGCCAACAACATCGTGCTGGTCCCGATTCGCTCGGGCATCGGCCTGCGGCTCGGCGCCAGCGTCGGCTATCTCAAATACACCCCGCGCGCGACCTGGAACCCGTTCTAGGCCGCAAGGCCCCGGCCCTGTGATGCGCCGGGCGCGTCGGCACCATTAGCGATTCACCTTAACGCGGCAAACGGGCTGGCCTTTGGCCGGCCCGCCGTGGCATTGTGATTAACAAATTCTTTCTTCTGTTCTCGGAGTGATCCTTCATGATCGAGCCGATCATGTACGCGGCGATCGGTTTCCTGATCTCGATGCTGTGTGGCCTGATGATCGTGCCGCTGGTGCATAACCGGGCGGTGCGGCTGACCACGCGCCGCATGGAGGCGGCCACCCCGCTGTCGATGGCCGAGATCCAGGCCGACAAGGACCAGCTCCGCGCCGAGTTCGCGATGTCGGCCCGCCGGCTCGAGATGAGCGTCGAGCAGCTCAAGAGCAAGACCACGAGCCAGCTCGCCGAACTCGGCAAGAAGACCGATGCGATCAACCGCATGAAGATCGAGCTCGGCGAGAAGAACGCCGCGATCTTCGCGCTGGAGGCGCGCGAGAAGGCGATGAAGGAGCAGCTTCGCGCCACCGAGGAAGAATTCGGCGCCAAGAGCGAGCTGCTGCGCACCGCCGAGCAGGCGCTGACCGACAAGCAGAGCGAGCTCGGCAAGATCAACGCCGAGCTCAGCGACCGCTCGATGACCGCCGACAGCCGCCAAGTCGAGCTGGTCGCGGTGCGGACCCAGGTCGAGGAGTTGAAGAACCGCGTCGGCGACGCCGCCAGGGAGTTCGCGGCGACCGAGGCGCGCCTCGCCCAGGAGCGCAGCCAGTCCGAGACTGTCGCCCGCGATCTCGCCGACGCGCGCGGCAAGGTCGAGAACCTGAGCCAGCGCGTCACCGATCTCGATCGCCAGTTGGTCGTCCAGGTCAAGGAAGCCGAGATGCTTGGCAACCGCGTCACCGATCTGGAGACGCGGCTTGCGACCCAGGGCAAGCTGCTCGCCGAGCGTGAATTCGAAAACAGCCAGCTCAAGCAGGCCAACGCCGCCGCCGAGCGGACGGTGCAGGAGCTGCGCGAGGAGCTCGCAGCGGCAGGCGGCGGCAAATCCCCGGTGCTCGAGAAGCTGCGCCAGGAGAAGGCCGCGCTCGAGGAGCAGCTGCGCATAGCCCGCGACGAGCGCGGCAAGCTGCAGCGCGACGTCAACGCGATCCAGCAGCAGGCCGAGAGCTCCTGGGCGACCGAGCGGATGGAGAACGCGCTGCTGCGCGAGCGCATCAACGACATCGCTGCCGAGGTCGCCACGCTCGCGATCCAGCTCGAGGGTCCCAATTCGGCGATCGAGGCCATGCTGGCGGCGGAGCCGACCGTGCCGGCCAAGGCTGCCGCCAAGCCTGCCAACGGTGCCGCCAATGGCGCCGCACCGGGCAACGGCGTGCCCGAGGGCGGCGGCACACTCGCCGAGCGCATCCGGGCGCTGCAATCTCACGCCTCCCGCGCCCGCCAGCAAGGCGCCTGATGACGCAGGGTTTGGCTTGACACCCCTACCCGGCACTTCGTAAATCGCACGCTCTGACGAAGCGCCACTTTTCGACCGGCCGGCATCGGCCGTCGGCAGTCAGATCCCGGACGCATAGCTCAGCGGGAGAGCGTTCCCTTCACACGGGAGAGGTCCAAGGTTCGATCCCTTGTGCGTCCACCATTTATCCCGAGATTTCAATGACTTACTGGATTCATTCCCTTAGCGTGTACCCCAGAGGAGTCGGGGCACAACGAGGGCACATCGCTTGCGGCACGGCTGGAACCGCCTCCCGTCCCAGCCGCCGCAATTTCGAGGCCGATCAATGCGCTTGGCTGACCCCTTGGCCAGGCTGCTCCTACGAGCCTGCCAGCAGCGTCTTCGGTGCTGTTGCGCAGGCGTCACGCGCGACGAACTGGGTTTTCGCGCGACAGGAGAACTGACGCCGATGCGACGGGAGAGCCCGCCCGGCGTCCCCCGGCGTTCGAAGGATTCGATTCCATGGACGACAGGAAGCCGGAAACCGGGTGCGAGCGGGCCCGCCGGCGGTCCGGTTCCGCATCCGCTCCGATTTCCAATCCTTGGAATGCGGGTTCCCAGGATGGCTTCGCGCCGACCCCGAACCGAAGATTCCGGCCGCCCGACACGGCGCCTCCGACGCCCGGCGCGCCGGTCAGGAATCGGCGCATGTGCGCCAAACAGCGTCTTCGCAAGGAGATCGTGAGGAAGGCAGGAAGCAGCCGAGAAATCTAGCAGAAAGGACGCTGACCACGAGGATTGAATAGCGCGTGTCGCGAGCTGATCGTTCGCTGGCGCGATCTCACCGCCTCGCCTTCTTGGGTGGGGATCAGCCGGTGGAAAACGACTCGGAAAACACCAGCCACCCAGCCTGCTGATCGGCGCGCCCCGGCCACTCGTTCTCTGCAGATAGGCCTCTCAAACTCGGCACTCTGGATCTTGCCGGACGAAGACCTGCTGTCCTTTGGGACGCAAGTCGACGATCGGATGCCCCAAGGCAATGCGGAACGACCGTGCGGTCTACACCCATCGCCGCAAAGCAGTCCTCAAGCGTAGTGTTATCATCGACGGCATGGTGCCTGCCGCGGACGAGATAATAGCCCTTCATCCCGGGCTCCCGGGCTCCCGATCCTCGGCGCGCTCTACCACGGCGTATCTCGGAATGTCCCGAATGTCCGGAGGCAAGCGCTCGCCGTCCTCAGACGGGGGGAGCCGACGCCATCTGAACCGCGTCCGAGACTCGCCGGAAACCGAATTTCTCGATCCAATCCGAGAATGCGTTGGCCCAACCCGGGCCGAGCGGCTCGTCGGGCCAAGCCTTGTGTTCCCACATGTTGCGCAATTGGCGAGCCGCAGCCCGCCATTCCGGGTTGGATGCCATAGTCGTTCGCCTGTGGACAGACAGTTCGAATCGTGTGGCGTCCTACGCCCGGTGGCTCTCGCGAACCAGCTATGTTCATGCGGATATTGGTAGAAAAATATATGTTGGGACGGGCCAGCGACTCTTGGATCGGATCGGTGAATTGCGGGGAAAACGATTCGACAAACCCACCGGACGAAACTTCATAGACCGACAGGCGGAGCCCTATCCAGCCCAGCCACGTCTATCTTTCAGGAAGATCATCCCGTCGAACGCGGCCAGTTTGGCCTTCGCTTCGGATTCATATCGCCGTCTCGCCGTAACGAAGCGTCCTGCGGCTTTTTCGGTGAGCCTGCCGCCCCATAAACCATCCCCGTTCTGGAAGATGGTGATGTTGTGTTCATCGGTATTGACGAAGCTGTTGCCAAGCGACGAGATCCTCCAGCGGCGGTCGAGCCAACGGCTCTTGCGTCCAGCGGCCCCTCTCAGTGCGTACTCGCGTCGCGCCGGCTCGCAATCATATCCGTGAGGCACCGCCGTATTCTCTGCCCTCAGCAATCCGCTGTTGTAGATTCCAAGTTGAGAATATGGCTCGGGCAACGGGCAGCAGTTCAAGGAAAGCCAGACGTTCAGAGCGACGAATAAAACCGAGCTACCGGTGCACCCGGACTTGCCGCCTGGTCCATTACAATTGCCTTGCTCAGCTTCTTCACGGCCCCAGAAGTGCGTGAGGGGTGCGATCATCAGCCGGCCGGGCCACGAGCAAGGCGGCTCGATCCAACGTGGAACCTCTACGGGCCGACTGAAACTGGCAGTTTTTTAGCATACTGACCTGGGTTTATCTCGACGACCTCCAACGGAGAACGTTCATGTACATACCACCCCACTTTCGAGATGACGACCTGGAGAACATTCGCGCGACAATCCGGTGCGCCCGATTGGCCAACCTGATCACGGCCACGTCAGACGGCCCCCTTGCGACGCCTCTTCCGCTCTTTCTCGATGAGAGCGAAGGCGAACACGGCGCGCTGTACGGCCACCTAGCGAAGGGCAATCCGCAATGGCGCACGCCCCCGATCGGAGAAGCTCTCGCGATCTTTGCTGGCGCAGAGGCTTATGTGACGCCATCCTGGTATCCCAGCAAACGACAATCTGAACGTGAGGTACCGACATGGAATTATGTCGCGGTCCACGCCTATGGGCCGACCGAGTTCTTCGAGGATCCCGATCGCCTTCTTGAAATCGTGACGCGTCTGACGAATATCCATGAGACGTCACGAGCGACGCCTTGGGCCGTCAGCGATGCTCCCGCGGATTTCATCGCCGCCCAGTTGAGTGGGATCGTCGGCGTGCGCATCCCCATCACCAGGGTCGAAGGCAAGCGCAAGATGAGTCAAAACCGTCCCGCTCCTGACCGCCTTGGTGTCGCCACCGGCTTGGCGGCGAGCAAACTGCCACGGGATCAGGAAGTTGCAGCTCTTATCCTGGTTCAGGGCTGAGGCGACAATGTGCATGACTAGCGCCAACAGGGCCGGTCGACAGAAAGCCTACATCTGCAGCTCTCACGGGCCCCAGCGGCATTAGTCTTGCCGTGACGCCGGTCGAGGCATTAAGGATTGGCTGCAGCGGCGGCCTCTCAGTCGAAAGTTGTTCAACACCCCGGAGCTTCGACTTAGTATTCCGAGAGTCTGAGAATCCAATTTGCCTCACCAGAGTGAACCGATCTCGGAGAGATCAACCTGACCCATCAATTAACTCGCAAAATTCACTTACGGAACGGTCAGCTCGAACTTACCTCACCATGTAGACTCTTGTCCGTATTCTGACAGAGACGCAGTGTCGTGTCAGGTCCAGTGCAGCGCGCATAGTAAGCGTTGAGACTTTCCAAAGCCCTTCCGGCCTTATTGCATGCCAACGCTGGCTGGCATGGCCATTGCTTCAACTAAATCAATCCAGAAATAGAGCTACAGAAGCAGCAATGCTCACGCTCTCCACCCGTCCTCTCGCCTCGGAAGAACGGTCCGCCTGTTCAGCTCACTGGCGCGCGTTGCACCCGTGACGACTCTGTTCGAACCGCGACGATCGCCCCAGACATGTAGACGAGTAAATATCTAAGTCTCGAACGCATTCGATCGCACGATCACATTTGCCTTAGGTTCATGCATGAAATCCGCAATTATTTTCGACTGGAATGGCACGCTGCTCGATGATGCCAACGCAGTGCTGCAAACCATCAATGCAATTTTGACCCGCTTCGGTCGCGCAGCTGTGGATATGCACAAGCTTCGAGAGAAGTTCGAACTTCCTCCTTCGGCTCTTTTCCGCAACCTAGACATGTCGAAAGATGAAATCGAAGTCGTACAGAGCAACGACAACGCCATTTTTCACGACACTTATGAGTTCCTGGCGCGCAACGCGGCCTTACGCAAAGGGGCTCGAAATGTTTTGCTCGCCGCTGATCAGCGAGCCATCCAAACCGTCATTGTCAGCAACCACATTGTTGGACCAATTCGCACACAATTGCGAAGACTTGGGATCAAGACTCACGTCACCGACATTTTGGCATTTGAGAGCCGCGCAACTCAGTTTAGGAGCATGAGCAAGCAAGAACGGCTGCGCTTGTATATGCAGGCCAATGATCTTTCCTCAGAAAGAACTGTCATCGTGGGCGATATGCCAGTTGAGACCGAGATTGCCCGCAATCTTGGCCTTATCAACGTATCAATCGTGGGCGGATATGTTTCCGAAGGGCGCTTACGCGCGGCAGGGCCCGACTACATGATTTATGATCATCATGAATTATTACCAATCTTACGGAAGCATTGCCTTTTTGAGGACAGTTGAGTGATTACAATAACATAACCGAATGTCTTCCGTCGGCTGCCGCTCTCTTTGCCCCATATTCGGTGGGTGAGGTCGACGATCGAGCTTCTTTGTCGCTCGGTCGAATCATCGGTTGGTCCGAGAACTCGCGCCAATTAGCGCAATTCGTTGCCATAGGGGCTACATGTTCTTCTTTTGCCTGGCACGTTGCTGGCTGAAGATCATCCACCCCGAGAAGCAGAAACTTCAAGGGCTTGGAAAAACAACATGAGCACAACGACTTTGATCGGTGACGTCATTCCGGGCGCCGATGTTCTGAAACGCGCAGCGCGCATCGGTGCCGAAGTCAAAAATATCGAGCTATCGGGCGATCTACCGGACCGCACGATCGCTGCGATCAACAGCTTGCTGCTCGAGCACAAGGTGATCTTCTTCCGCAACCAACGACATCTCAATGACGTTGAACAGGAGCGCTTTGCTGCTCGTCTTGGAAAGCTAACGCCTCATCCGATGCTCGGCGCCGCCAGGGGGACGGCCTCGCTCCTCGAACTGGACTCCACTCGCGGCGGCGGTCGTGCCGATGTTTGGCATGCGGATGGGACCTTCGCCGATGCCTATCCCAAGATTTTAGTCCTGCGGGCCGTAGTAATGCCAGCTTGCGGAGGCGACACCGTGTGGTCGAACACAGCTTCCGCGTATCTCGATCTGCCGCCGCCGCTACAACGGCTTGCCGAAGAGCTATGGGCCGTTCACAGCAACGTTTTCGATTACGCCGGGATCGCGCGTGTCCGCGAGGTCGACAAGAAACACTTTGACGAGGTATTCACCAGAACGGTTTTTGAGACCGAGCATCCCGTCGTGCGCGTCCACCCCGAAACAGGCGAGCGGACGCTAGTGCTCGGTGCTTTGGTGAAGCACTTTGTTGGGATCTCCAAATACGACGGACAAAAGCTCTTCGATCTGTTCCAGTCTCATATCACCGCGCCCGAAAACACTGTGCGCTGGAACTGGTTAGAGGGCGATATCGCGATATGGGATAACCGCGCAACGCAGCATTACGCCGTCAACGATTACGGGGACGGGCATCGCGTCGTACGTCGGGCGACAATCGAGGGCGACGTGCCTATCAGCGTCGATGGCCGGAGTAGCGTACCGCGCCTGAAGGTGACCGAATAAATGCCCATCGACGCCAGGCGCTCTTGCGTCTGAAGATAGAGAAAGCCCGGTAATCGGCCTTAATTCGGGGCAGACGCAGGAACACGCTTTCCGACACGATATCTTAGCTCACGGGCCAAACCCGGCAGCGTACTGTTAGCTTTGACCGGCAGCTCGAGAAGCCTTGAGCATCACTGTCATTCGCCGGCTACCGGTACGCTGCCGCCACGTTTCAATTTAGAAAATCCTCGATCCGTGGCCATAAAGCGCGCCAACATGGGAGCGATGAGCTTAGTCGGTTCGACCACTTGACCACCTTGAAGCGTAAGGGCTTCTGCATATGCGATGAGATCGCGATGCACGGCCGCCGGCAGTTCCGCACTCACTTTGACCGGCTTGTCGTCTGGAAGCTCTCCTATTTTGAGCTTAGGCATGTTGTCACCCTCTATACGGCGTAAGTATGAGGTCACGATTGACAAGAACACGAACCGGGAAACCAGGTCGTACGGTCAAAGTAGGCTGGATGTTGAGACTGCGTCGAACCACCTGCTGTCCGGTTTGGTTTAGGGAGTCGGAGGCACCGTGTCGTAATGCCTGGATGATCGCGCTGTCGTTGCTGTTGGTGTCCGAGCCGGCCCCCAGTTCAGTCCCGACCGCCAGAAACGTCGATAGTGCCGCAGCCTTGAACAGCTCGCCCCAGTGATTATCGACCTGATCTTCGAGACCTGCATATCCGGCAGCGTCAGCGCCAGGTTGTCGCTCGAGAACAATGGAACGTCCATTCGGCATGATCAGCCGGGTCCAGACGAGTAGAACGCGTGACTGGCCGAAAGTGACCTGGCTGTCGTAGACCCCGATCAGACGCGCGCCCTGCGGAAAGTACCGATGTTAGCCATGTCACTTCTCCTGTTGTGTTTCGAGCCCGCGACCACCGCGGCCTCGATGGCGATCTAAAGGCCGAGGACGATCGGCGACGCACCCCTTGCGGGCCGGAGCGCAGCGGAGGACGCCGTTGTGGCGACTATCTTGCCTCGCGAGGAATGGGCGAAGCCCAGGGGAAGAAAGTCGCATCAACGGCGTTGCGGCTCAGACGATCGAGGCGAAGCCGGTCTTCGGCCAGATCAAGCCATCCAAGAGGCCACGTGCGTCCGCGGGACGGACCGCAAGCTCGGGAGAAGAGACTTGGCAAATCTCGGTTGGGCTGCACAAGAAGCTGGAACGGCTCGGCGAACAAAGAGAAACAACCTGCCGCAAAGGGCGGTGTCGTCATGAGAGAACGATCGAGAACGACTCTACGTGCCAAGCGACGAGGTGGGCCGAGCCGAGATCGGCGCAGCCTGGTCGAAGCGTTCCGAAGAGGGCCGCGATACCTCTCACTCGAGTCACTTACCCCCCGGCTCAATATGGCGATCCTGCGCAACCTGTTTGGTGAGGAAGGTGACGAGGGATCATCCTTCGCGCATGGCGGCCACGAAAATCGTTGAGACTGTTGCTCCACCAGTTCAGCCGGCTCCAACAGGCGGGTCTTCGCAAGCAGGGACAGTCACCTGCGTCCATGTCGCGCGCCAACGCAAAGCGCGTCAGCGGCCCGATCTGCGCAAGCGTGAGCACCAGGTGCGACGAAGGGGCCAGGCCGCCACTGACCGCCCGGCATAACAAGCCAATGCATGATGTGGTAACAACAAGACCAGGCGCGAGCACGGTGGCGGCTTCATCCGGATGGATGACGATCGCGTTTTCCACCACCATCACAAGCCGCAACTTCGGATACAAGGCTGGACGCGCCGGAGTGCCAGGCGTCCAGCTCCGCGCGATGGTTCGAAAAGACGGCGCTCACGCGCCGCCGAATTTCCAGACGGGGATGCCGAAACGCCTCGCCTTGTCGGCGAGGTTGTCCTGAATTCCCGAACCCGGGAAATGCATGACGCCGATCGGAAAGAGCTCGAGCATGGCGTCATTGCGCTTGAAGGGTGCCGCCTTGGCGTGCTTCGTCCAGTCGGGCTTGAACGCGATCTGGGGCACCTTGCGGGTCGTCGCCCATTTGGAAGCGATCATTTCGGCCCCCTTGGGTGAGCCGCCATGGAGCAGGACCATGTCGGGATGCTTGGCGTGAACCTTGTCGAGGCGATCCCAGATGAGGTGGTGGTCGTTGAAGTCGAGCCCGCCGGTGAGTGCGATCTTCGGTCCTGCCGGCAACATGACCTCGGTCTGGGAACGGCGCTTGGCAGCGATGAAGTCCCGCGAGTCGATCATGGCTGCCGTGAGCGTGCGGTGGCTCACCAGCGAGCCCGACCGCGGACGCCAGGACGAGCCGGCGTGAACCTCAAATTGCTGCATCGCCTGGTCGCGGAAGAGCTCCAGGCAATTTCGGCGCTCGATCAAGGTGATGCCCTCCGCCGTGAGGCGCTCGAGCTCGACCGATCGCACCTCTGACCCATTCTGCTCCCGCTGGCTCTTGTGCTGCGCTTGTTCATTGTCGTCGAGCTGGCGTTCGATGCGATCGACGGCCCGATGGAACAGATTGACGGTTGACCAGAGGAGTTCGCTGAGATCCGGTTCGAGCCGTGTATCGCTTAGCGCGGCAACCAGGATGTCGAACATATCGACGATGGTAGCGGCGATCATCTGGCTCTCGGGGAGAGGTCTTGGATCGGGCTGATCGTCGAAGGGGCGATAGCCGAACAGCTGCAATTCGCTGAGGACGTGCTCGGTCGGAGACGGGGCGTGCGTCGATTCGATGTCGTCGTGGTCGGTCATCGCAAGAGATCCTTTGGCGGAGCGGCCGCGCCCATCGCAGCCTTCGTGGCGATCACTCAGACGGCGGGCGGAACGGGCCAGAACCCGGAGCGGCTTGTCCGCCCAGGCCCGCAGGGCGTGGGCGGTAGCGCAGGGCCGAAGCGGCAGCGGAGGATGGCGAAGACCGGCTATTTTGTTTCGCGATGCAAAGCGCGCTCGCCAAATCGCGATCATGCCTTCTCATTGCCTACGCGCGGCGGAAAATAGCCGGACGCAGCCATTGCCGGCCCGGGCCGCTTGCCGTCCAATCGCCCACTAGAAGGCCGAAGGTCGCGTCCGCTCCGCCAATTGGCCTCGGCTATGACCGATCTTTCGCCATCGGTCGAATTACCGCGACTACCCGGCGTCGATCGTGGAGGAGCGCAGGAAGCGGCCGGCATCGTCAGGAACGAGTTGAAGCCGCAACGCTGCCCGGAGAGCCTCTAGGCCGAAGATTTGCAGATCTTCATTGAAGTCGCCGAGCCGAGGCGACAGCGAGATCGCTTCAACGCCGGCGTCCTCCGCGCGCCGGGTAAGGATGGCCCGTACGGCGTCTCCGGCGGCGTCGGCGTCACGGGCGATATAGAGACGACGCAAGCCAGGCGGCAGCAACATGGCTGAGAGATGATTGGCCGAAAGCGCAGCAGCCATCGGCAAAGTCGGCAGGACGCAGCGCAGTGACAGCATGGTCTCGATGCCCTCACCGGCAGCAAGCACGTCATCCACCAGGCCGAAACGAACAGCGTTACCGAGCAGATCGCCCATGGCCCGCCGTGGAGTGTCGATGGGAGCCTTGCCGAGCCGGATGCGATCAAAGCCGTCCGGATCGAGCCAGGTGCGATGCACGCCGCAGATCCGCCCATCAAGATTGGTGACGCTGGCTATCATCGCTGGCCAGGTTTCCATCGGCAAATGCTCGTCCGGTCGATAATAGCAATGCGGATGGAAGCGCAAGCTGCCGCCATGGTGGATACTGACCATTCCGCGACGCCGCAAATAAGCTTCAACCACCGTACCGTCGATGGGCCTGGACATTGCAAACAGGCGACGGGCGGCTTGCTGCGATCCGGCTCGCGCTGCTGGACTGTCGGCTTTCGGGGCGGGTTGCTGCTCGCAACGAGGTAGCGTTAGAAAGCGTCTTGCCTCCTCGGCCACCTCGCGAAAATCGCGTAAAGCCATGCTTTCGCGGATGATGTCGAGCAGGTCCCCATGTTCTCCGGTGGCGGCATCGGTCCACTTTCCGGCGGGCCCCTTCGTCGATTCATGGAGCCGCACGAACAACGAGCGTCCTGGCGTGTTGCGGACATCGCCAACCACCCAGTACCGCCCCACCCGCTTGCCATTGGACAGATAGTGTCGGCATACGCCCTCGGCCTCGCATGCGAGGCGGCGTACCAATTCTGAGACATCAAAGACCATCACGCGCCCTCCCGCTCAACGAAACGGCTCAAGACAAACTTGCTTAAGAGGATGTCGCGCGACGGCGACAGCTTGAGCTTCCAAACGACGCTTGCCATGTCAGCTTCTCCGAACCGGGCGGCCGGAGCCTCTCTCTCGGCCTCCAACCCGTTCGCGGACAAGCCTGTCCAGCTCTCGCTCTGGCTTTCGGCGACAAATGGCGTTCGTTGGCGTGTGCCGCGCTATCGGAACAAACCAGGTCGCGCCGTTCACATCCCGGATCAGATGAAGCTCGAAATGGCCGCCGGCGGTGGCAGAGCCGGTTATGTTGACTGTCCCCGAGGCAATACGTTTGACTGGACGCGAAGCCGAACGCACGCACGAAGGCGGTTCGTGGCGGCAATTGTATGAGTCAGCCGATCGTGTTGACGCGAGGATCCAGATATTCCGCAGTCGTCTTCGCAGTCCCATTCGCGGGTCTCAATCGCGCAAGAATCCGAAACCGCCAAGACCTGTCAGCCCGCGATGGACATGACGGCGAGAGAGCAGCGCCCATCACCCGTGAATGGAAAGGGTAGACGTACCAGGCCGGAGACCTAGATCTCCGGCCTGGCTGACATTAGGCCGCCCGGTCGAGCAACTTCTTGGCCTTGGTCTCCATGTCGAGGCGGACATCTTGATGCGGCTTGTCGCGCGCGACGGCGGTGATGCCCTGCACGAAGTCGAAGATGCTTTCAGGCGGGCGCCCCTCCTCCGCCAGCACTGCGTCTATCACCTTGCCTGTCTCTGCCTTGGAGAAGCCGCGGCGGCGCAAGAACTCGTTGCGATCCTCGTCACTGCGGGCCACGATCCGCTCGCGAGCGGCCTTGATGCCGTTGACGAAAGGCATGGGTGAAGAGTTGGCGAAGTTCGACAACGCCGGGGCTGCTTCGTGAGCAAAGCGTGAGGCTGCGTATTTGGAATGGCGGATAGTGATCTCCTCGAAATCTTCCACGCCCCATAGATTGCGATTCTGGCAAACCGCACGAAGATAGAAGCTCGCCATGCCGAGCGTCTTCGCGCCGACTTCTGAGTTCCAACAATAGAAGCCTCGGAAATAGAGGTCGGGCGAGCCGTCGCGAAGACGACCCGCTTCGATCGGATTCAAGTCATCGACCAGAAAGAGGAAAACGTCCCTGTCTGATGCATAAAGGGTCGTCGTGGCTTTGGAAATGTCGACAGAGGGATTGTAGATGCCGCTCGACCAGTCGAGTACACCGGGCACCTTCCACCGTGTATCGCCTGTGCCATTGCCGGCGATGCGCTGTACGGCCTCGACCAGCTCGTGGTCGTAGATCCGGCCATAGTCGGGGCCGGTGACAGCGCGAAGCTCAACACGGCTGTCCTCGGTCTCGAGCGTTTTGATCTGCTCGACGCGATTGGCGTTCAAGCCATATTGCAGGTTGATGGCTGCGAGTGACGCAGGGAGCTGCCGCAGGTAAGCGGCCGGAGCGCCAACCTGGCTTGCAAGCTGACCGAAGCTCCAATGCGTCGGCGCAACCGGCGTGTCGGAGCCGGGCAACATCAAGGCCAGCCGCTCAGGGTCGGCACGGCTTGCGTCGACATGGATGAGCGCGCTTTCGACCACGCGCGTCCGGCTGCGGTTCGCGCGATCGTGCACCGTGCGGGCTAGCTCATCGAGCGACAGGTAACGTTCATCCGCCGGGCGTGAGAACCACTCCGAGGACACCCGACCGACGCGCTCGCCGCGGCTCACATCCACTCTGTATCCGCCGCTCGCAACGCGGCCGGCATCAACAATCTGCGTATTCATGGCAGCAATCTCCATGACGGGCGCCGGAAGACTCTCCTCCGACCTTCAACCCGTCATGGCCAAGGCCACTCCACTCTGCCTCTCCCTTTTCATCGGCCGCCGAGGCCCAAGACCTTCCGCGTCGCCCCAGCCCCGTCAGGGATGGAAGCCCGAAGGGTGAAAACCCGGCGCAAGCCGGGGTTTCAGCGTGAGCCGACAGCCCGCTCCCGCAGGGAGACGGCGATGAACCCAGCACCTACAACAACACGGCCGAAGTCCAGATGGCCGGAGTCATTCATTGGTCCTGTTGTTGCGCGATCCAGTCGCTGGTGATGGCGTGAAGGCTCGGCGGAAGACGAGGTCCGGCGGCTTTGTTGATTCTGAAAGCCGAGTTCGCAGGGGCGATTCAAGCAAACCGGGCGACGTTCAATCCCGGCCAGCACCGCGCGAAACTCCTGCGACATGCCGCCCAGCGAATTGTCGACCACGTTGGATGATCCGACTCTTCCCGGCGCAACTGTTTGCTGGCGAAATCCGTTGGATCGGCTGATGGAAAGCTTCCATACCCGGCATCTAGATTTCTTCATTTTCGGTGATTGTTGGCATAGCGCGCAGACAACGCTCGCTCGACAGAACCCATATCTAATCTCCCGTTGAGAACCGCCAAAGCCGGCTTCCGGAGTGAGATAGACTGCCGAGCTTAGCTTACAGGATGCTGACAAGCTCGACGGCAAACGCGGTGGCTGCCTTAAGACGACTCCAGTCGCGCGCGTCTATCTCCCCGGCCGGGGACGTCGGCGACTTCAGCAGCGCAGATGGTAGATCGTCCACTCAGTCGTGAGCAGGGTTCGACGATACGGATGTTCTATCGCCACAGGTAAGACAACAACTTCGCGAATTTACCCCAAATCTCCTAAACGATGACCACACAAGAGAGATTTAGATGAAGCCGCGCTGCTCATACACTTAACGCGATGCAAGCGGTGCAGGCGAACGGCGCGGCGTTGAGCCGAAATCGTTCGTCGCAAGCAAATCGATCCAGGAGACACGAATGAAATTGGTGAAGACCTCTGTACTCGCATGCGGCCTTGCAACTTTCCTTGCGTACCCAGTCATTGCGCAGAGCCTTGCTGCGGACGCCAAGGCTCGCAAAGGCGTGCAAGGAACAAGCATACAGAGCGGGATAAGCGATGACGAGGACTCTCCGCCCAAGCTCAGGACCACGGGTGCAAAGGCGGGCAGGAAGTCGACCAAGGGCGCAAAGAATGCCGCGGACGGCAACGCATCCGACAATGAGGCAGTTGACGACCCTGCGAATAACAGCACGCCGATAAGCGGCAAGCGACACTGACGCGAAGCCCTGTTGGGGTCAACCTCCGGTCGCGCCCTGCGGCCGGAGGATCATCTGAGGCGCAGCAATACGGATAGCTAGATTGTGATGGTCGCCGGCCATCAAGACGACGGCGACGAAAAGGAAGGTCCAGGCGTGCACTTGCGCGGCTGTCCCGGACGGGCGCCATGGCCCTGATCAACAGCTAGATGATCTCGAAGTACCGCCGGCGTTCGAAGTCGGTGACCCGATGTTGAACGGCCTCCCACTCCCAGCGGCGGGAGCAGGAAAAGGCCTCGACGAACCTTTCTCCGAACACATCATTGGCCGCCGGCGACTGTGCAAACCGATATGTTGCCTCCGACAGGCTTTGAGGCAGCCTTCCGGAGCGCGGACACATCTCCATGCTTGCATCACCGACGATCGAAGCCGGCAAGGCCGCATCTGTCTCGACGCCCAGCATGCCCGAGCCGATGGCGCATGCGAGAGCGAGATATGGGTTCATGTCTGCACCAGCCAGCCTGTACTCAAGGCGATGTGCAGACGGCTCCCCCGGAATGGCCCGCACCGCGCAGGAGCGGTTGTCAATTCCCCAGCTTGGGCAGACCGGCGCCCAATAACCGGGGACCAGTCTCTTGTAGCTATTGAAATTCGGCGCGGCGAGGACGCAGAACTCATTCATGTAGTTCAGTTGTCCGCCGATAAATTGCCTCATGATCTTTGAGAGGTTGCGAAACGCGTTACTGTCGTAGAACACATTCTGACCGTCAGAGGACATCGAGATGTGAATATGGCCCGACTGGCCGGGCCACTCCTCACAAACCTTGGCCATGAATGTCGCCATCATGCCTTTCGTCTGCGCCCAGGCCTTCATCATTGCCTTGAAGATGATCGCTCGATCCGCAGCTTCCAGGGCATCACAATGATGAAGTGATGCTTCAATCACGCCCGGCCCTGTCTCGAAGTGCAAGCCGCTGAGAGGTATTCTGGCCTTCTCACAAAGCGTCAAGATCTCGCCGAACAGCTCCTGGTGCGCGACAGAGCGCGCAATCGAGTAACCAAAAGGACCTCGCGTGAACGGAGCCCATTGGCCGAACGGCTTGTCCTCAATTGTATCGGCGCTCTCATTGAACAGCATGAACTCGAACTCGAACCCGGCCGTGCAGCCGTATCCGTGATCAGCTGCCCTTTTCAGGACTTTGCGCAGAATACCTCGCGGGCAGATGTCCTCATGTGCGCCCATAAACTCCGCTAGGTAGAGATCCTGATCGCCGAGATAGGACACCAAGCGGCCGGTGCCGGACAGAACACGCAGATCGGCATCTCCAAATGCTGAGAGCGGCTTTTGGGTGAATCCTGCGGGAATGACCCGGTCCGCACAATCCCACGCCAGCACAGCCTCAGAGAACTTGACGATCTTGTCTCCATCCGAGAGATCTTCACCCAGGATGTGCTTACCTCGAAGGATGCCGTCAAAGTCGCTCACGCCAATCATCGCCGCACGGGCTGAGTTCGCGCGAGGCACACGGATGTCGTTCATTCGTCGCCTTCCTGCGCCATCAGATCGAACACCTGGTTCATCCGCAGAGCACGCAATTGGCGATAGTCATCCTCAAGCTGTACCAAATCGTTGTTGACGAGGTACACGATGCCTGGTGTGGACACCAGGTCGATGGTCGGGACCAGCTTTTGGCCTATTGGAACCAATGCGATGGCATCCGCGAAGCTCGCGAGGTTACGGATTGCAGCTAATCCGGAGTATCCGGCAACGACACCGCTCATATCGGAAATCAACGAGACGCACAGTGCATGAGCCTGTCGCTTGTAGGCCCCACGCAACCTCATACACTCCCTAAATTCCTTGGGATTTGCGTACCGCCAGGCCGTTAGCGACATATGATTGTCACCCAACGCCATGGTGCGGGCTTTTGCCGACATGGTTCCTTGCAGTCTCGCGCCGAAATCGACCAACACTGGTCCGCGATCATCGACGATGATCTCTGCATGCGAAGGTCCGTTGACGATCCGAAGCGCCTGCAACGCACGCACAAGATAATCGGACAGCTCCAGAACGATTGGCTCCCTGGCTCCCAGCAACCACTCGCGTGAGCAGACCGATGACGCGCCCTCGACGGGAACGGTCTCATAGGTCCAGGCCTCGGTGACGAACGCTTCTCCATCGATCGAGACGGCATTCACGGTATACTGCTGACCCTTTATTCTCTCCTGTGCAAGCGCCAGTTCATTGAACGCTCCGACCCGGTTTGTTTTTCCGACGATGGCGGCCAGAGCGCGCTCGACATCCGCATCAGCCGAGCAAAAGAACACGTCCTCCGTGCCTGTGCTGTTCAATGGCTTGATTACGATCTCATCGAAGTTCGCTCGACGTTTCCAGCTAGCGATCTCAACAGCATTGTCAGACACGACCTGCCTGATCGATCGCACGCCAGCTGCGGCCAACGCTTCGGACATCCGCGATTTGTCACGCCGGGCGGCTGACAGAGCCGTGCCATTCGAAGGCAACCCCAGCCGTTCTGAGATGGAATCGGCGAGCTCAACTCCGGTCTCGGACCCCGCAATAACGAACTCCAGCTCCCTGCCGCGGAGCGCCTGAAGATGAAATTCAACGATCTCCTCGTGGGCCATGCATTCGCGGGGACGAATGACTTCATCATACAGGTCCGCGTCGAAATGCGACTGGAAGATGGCTGGGATCTGTGCAGCCGACATCACGTGCACCGTTCCAATTCCGTACCGCCTGAACTCTTCAGGTAGAAATCTTCCAGTCGAATATGCGTCGACGATTACACATTTGCGTTCGTTCATGCGGTCCTCCGATATTGCGAGTAGACGTTGCCGACAGCGACAATCGTGATGAGAACATTTCCAATGAACGTGTGGAGCGAAGGCACGATACGAGAATCGAAGTACTGGAACAGGAACGTGATGACAGGGGCGGTGGACAGCACCATGTTGACGGTGAAGGGCTCGACGCGGCGGATGCCCTCCTGGATCAAAAGCAACGGAACAATGATCGTGGAAAGCCCGATCGCTGCGATCGCAGGCCAATGCTGCGAGATCTCAAGCACGAAGGAGGAATAGTCGACCAGTCCCAGCAATAGGAGAATCGTTCCATAGAACCGATGCGCCAACACTTGTCGGCCGGAAAACCCGCAATCGAATAGTAGTTTGACCAGTATATTTGTAAGCGCCAGCGATAGGCCGGCCACGATTGCGAGGACGATGCCGAAGGACGATTGCGGTCCCCACTGCACGCCCGCATTGCCGCTGACCGAGATCCAGATCATGTAGCCGCCAATCATCGCAATCGTGGCGCTCACGACGATGTCGGATGCTGGAGGGATACCCTTCCGCCTGATCAGCGCATTCAACCACACCGTCGCGGCGGGTCCTAGCGCCACCATGAACGCGACGACGATGGCAGGTTCGGCGTATTTCAGGCCGACAAACAATCCGATCCAGCTGATCGCGGTCACGAGATTGAGCGACACAAAAGCCACCAGCGCTGGCTTCGTCACTCGCGCCTTGCCCGTCCCGTGACCAGCGAGCAGATTGAACGACAGACATACCGCGGCAAAGGACACCAACAGGGCGACGAACAGGTCCGCCTGTTGAAAATACGATGCCGCATACACCTCGCCCGCCGCGCTCAGAACGACGTAAAGCGCCACAAAGAGGACTCCCAGAGCGAAGCGGCTTGTCGATCGCCCGCCGTTCGTTTGAGGTTGTCGCGGCGCAGCGCGCCCCCCGAACCATGTCGGCGCGTCGGTTCCGGTGAACTCCCCTTTCGATCTGGGCGGACCGCGCTTGGTTTGAAATGTCACTGTCCACCTCTCGTGCTTCTTTGTTCGGCGTACGCATGACACGCCTCTCCGAACGCCGTAAATAGTCGCTTGCTCAGCAGATCGGTTGAGGCGTGCCATTCAGGGTGCCATTGCACCGCAATCTGCAGCGTCGGCGCGCCCACGACCGAGACCGCTTCGACCAGACCGTCAGGCGCCCACGCCTCCCGTCTTAGCGCACTGGCCAGCACCTCTATGCCTTGGTTGTGAAGGGAGTTGACCTGTGCTTCGACGGTGCGCGCGATCGGAAAGAGCGCACCGTCCGGACATACCCTGATACTATGCGCGACATCGTACTGGCGATCTCTCGGGCGGTCTGTCTTCTCGGCGTGCATCTGGCCACTTCCCAGACTCCACTCGCTAAGGGATGAGCGAAGTGTGCCGCCGAAATAGACGTTGAGCTCCTGCAGACCGCGGCAAATGCCCAGGATCGGCATTCCCTGGGCAATGGCGTTCCTGATCGCTACCCCGGATAGCCTGTCCCGGGGACGATCACGGATCCCATTCTCGATGTCCTCCTGATCAGCCCTCGAACGGGACGTAGGCGCCCTCAGAACGGCAGGATCGACGTTGGATTCGTCTCCTGTCAACATGAGCCCGTCGAGAGCCCGCATGATCGCGGGTCCGGTCTCAACCGACGCATCTTCAGCGTCGATCGTCGGCAATATGACGCACGCCACTCCCGCATGATGAAGCAGGGCCTTGACGTACTTGCGCCGCAACCAATCGCGATGCACGCCATCAACCAACAGACGGTTCGAGGTGATGCCGACCACGGCGCGGGCTTTGTCTGGCCGTTGCAACGTCACGCGGGTTGTCCGCTCGTTTTGGCACCGCGCATAGACTGCTCATACAGACGGCGGTTTCGCTCCTTCAGCTGAGTGATGACGCTCGGCTGACCTTGCGGCCCCTTGACAAAGAGCCCTCCCCAGCTTGCGGCAACCTTTGCGTAAGCCGGATCCTGCATCCTGATTTTCTGGGCTTTGTGCAACAGCCAAAACGGGATACCGGGCGAGAGGTGATGCTCGAGGTGATATTCATCCAAGTTTTGCCCCAGGATGGCCCGCTCCAGGAAATTTCCTTTGCGATTCCTGGTCAGATAGACGTTCTGCGTCTCGGTCTCGCACATCGGTGAGTGCTCGGCGAGTTCGACAAACCAGCCAAGGACCTGGAACGTGGTGAGATAGGGCACGATCCAGAACAGGATCACGATGTGGAGCAGCCCCAGGGCATATGATCCGCCCAGGATGCAGATCCAGAAGAGATAGAAGCCATATTTGTCGATAAGTATGCCTGAGCGGCTCTCGTCCTCGGCGTCTCTGATCGAAAACCGGTTGGTCCAGAGATACTTCAGGTACGCCAGCGTGGCACCGCCAAATATCGGCTTCCAGATCAGGTTGAACGCGTACCGCTCAGGCGGCTGCACGTCGTAAACACCATTGGCCAGGAAGAACTTCAGATCAGGGTCCTTGTCCGGGTCGCCGAGATAGGGATGATGCAAGTAGACGTGTGAGATCCGGTAGGCCCAGTGGCGCTGGAACAACGGATAAGCAGCGAACAGAATGCCGAGAACGTAGTTCCAGGTGGTGTTCTTCGCGAGCGTGCGGTGAGCCGCATCATGCGCGATCGTCGTCAATCCGCGCTGGTAGGCGCCGATCAGAAGAACCGCGAGCGGATACAACCACCATGAGACCGACACGGTCGCGAGCGTGCACGCCGCGATCACGACGTAATCTTTCAAGATATACGCAGCACCCATTATGTTATCGGGCCTCAGCTCGGAGAGCTGCCTGTTGATCTCGCGGCTGAATGGAACGGCCTCATAGCGTGACGACCTCAGTTTCCAAGCTTCTGGCTGATTCATGAGAATCCCTTCCTGATCACTTTCTAGGTTGTCAGATTGCGGAGAGCGCCTTGTGCAGATCACGGACAATGTCGTCGACGTCCTCGATGCCGACGCAAAGCCGGATCGAGCCGCCAAATATGCCCGCGGCCTCGCGCTTCTCCCGTGGAACGGTTGTGTGTGTCGTGGAGACGGGATGCGTCACCAGTGTGCGGGCATCCCCAACATTCGAAACGTGATACATCAAGTCGACATTCTGGATGAACTTGCGTCCGGCCAGTTCGTCCTCCACCTCGAACATGACCATGGCGCCGTGCCCGTATGCCGGGTTGAGCGTCTGGTCGACGGTTTCCCGGTCGGCGCCTTCGAAGAGCCCCGGATAGAAGACACGGCGCACCTTTGGATGCTTCTGGAGAGCGTCTGCGACGACCCTGGCGTTGGCGCAGTGCTGCTTCATGCGAAGCGGCAGCGTCTCAAGCCCTTGGATCAGTTGGAAGCTCGCAAATGGAGCGATCGCAGCCCCCGTATCGCGCAGCCAAGTCATGCGAGCCTTCAGCAGAAACTCGCTTTTTCCAAGATCGTCGACATCCTGCAGCGCACTGCGCCAGATAATCCCGCCATGCGCCTCGTCAGGACCGTTGAACAACGGAAAGCGGGAGGCTCCGCGGTAGCTGAACTTGCCATTGTCGACAATCAGCCCGCCCAACGTGGTGCCATGACCGCATATGTATTTCGTCGCGGAGTACGTCGTGATCGCAGCACCGAGGTCTGACGGCCGGCATACCAGTGGCGTCGTGGTATTATCCACCACCAGGGGAACCCCGTACTTCCGACCGATCTCCGCCAGCTGCTTGACCGGCAGCGGAATCAGACAGGGATTCGAAATCACCTCTCCGAACAGGCATATCGTGCGATCATCGATGGCACGCTCGAATGTCTCAGGCCTTCGAGGGTCCGCCGTCCTGACGCTGATGCCAAGACGTTTCAGCGTGTTATGGAGCAGGTTCCAGGTATTGCCGTACAGATAGGGCGAGGCGACGACATTATCGCCGACCTGCCCGCTTGCCAGGTTGACGATGGCGAGGAAGGTTGCCGCTTGCCCTGATGCGACGGCGAGCGAGTCCCTTCCCGTATCGACCGCCGCGTACCGTCTTTCCAGCGCGCGGGTCGTCGGATTGATGATCCTTGTATAGGTGAACCCATCAGCCTTTACGTTGTAGACGTCCGCAATGTGGTTCAGATCGCCATCGAGTTCATACGCCGTGTTCTGATATATCGGCACGGCCACAGCTTTGGTCACCGGGTCGCGGCGGTAACCCGCGTGCAGAACGGCAGTCTCGGGGGACCATGGCACCTGCGCGCCCGCTGCCACGCGAGGCGGCACCTTGGCGAGCGCCTGGGATGTCTCCTGGGCGGATATTGGTCTCGCTGCCGCACCCTGACCCGGACGGAAGTATGTCCGGAACGCGCAACCTAACTGCTGAACCCAACTGGATTGAATTTCCCCGATGCAACCAACCCGGAAACTCCGCGTCGCAATGTGCAGCTTGGAGTAGATGTAAAGGTTGTGGCTCGCCAGGTGGCGATACAGCCCATCAAATGCTGCCTGATCCGCCATCCCCGACGGCGCAACGAACGCAACGCAGACCGGTGACTGCACGTTCGCGGCTAGCAGCGGGGAGACCACTCCCTCGAGCTCCTTGATGAGATCGTCCCTGACCTTCTCATACCTGTGGCGGCGGGCAGGAATGCCCTCTTCCTCCAAGATCTCCAGTGCCCTGGTCGTTGCCTGAACGATATGGGTGGGAGGTGTCGAGCGCCATTCACCTGTGCGCTCCAGCGAGAGCCATTGATCTCTCACGTCGAGCACAAAGGACCTCGGCTCTTGAACCGCTTTCTCCAACAGTTCGCGAGAGGCGATCACAAACGCTACTCCCGGAGGCCCCTCTATGCACTTGTTGCTCGACGTGACCAGGACGTCCGGGCCTCCCTTGCTCAGGTCAATATCGATGCCGCCAAAAGAACTCATCCCATCGACGATCGTCTTTACGCCACGGCGTCTCGCCTCCTCCACGATCGCATCCAACGGATTGATGATGCCGGTCGTTGTCTCGCAATGCACGAAACACAGGTGCGTAATGCCGGGATTTCGGTTCAGATGCTCGCCGATTTCCTGAGGGTCCAACGGGTCAGTCACGCGCTTGGCAAGCGTCACCGCTTCGACACCCCACAGCCGCAGCATTTTGTACATGCGCTCGCCATAGATGCCATTTACGCAAACGAGCGGCTTGTGGGCTGAAGACAAGAATGTAGACAGAGCAGCTTCCATCGCAAAAGAGCCGCCGCCCTGAATCGGGACCACCGAATAGTCAGCGGTATTTGCCAGAAAATTGAGTATCAGGCGCCTCATGCGTGCGGTTACTTCCTTGAACTCGCAATCGCGCGATGCAAGGTCGAGCTGCATTTGGCTCCTGACGTCCAGCGATAACGACAATGGACCAGGCGTCAGCAAAGAGCGCTGTCTTGTCACACTATTCCCCCTCAGTTGTATTCATCGATGCATCTGGAGCAAAACCGCCCCAGGAAAGAGACGACGAGCGCCGTTCAACAGCTTGGAGCCCTACGCCTTAGAGCCCGGCGCGATGTCATTCAGATCTCGCGCCAGTTCGCATTATGACCGCTGCTCGAACCCCATTTGGCGCGACCGCCTCACCCTGATCCGGCCATACGCATACCGAAGATTTGAGCGCGAGTGCCGGCTTGTCGCCGCGCATCGGCAGTTCAACCGGACGGCTTACGTGCGTCGTGTGCCACTCCGGCAATATTGAAATCAGATCAGCGGTGCGCGTCGCACGGTGGCGGCCGGCCCAGATCCCGGCATGGCGCCTTTGATGATTGCCGCTTCCTGCGTGAGCCTTGGACTTGAGACATTCGCACACTGTCGCTAGTTGGAGGTTTTTGTACGCTGACGACCCTCGCCGTCTATTTTTCAGATCGTACAACTTGACGTTAGGTGCGTTTCAACCCTCTCTGGAATTTTCCCGTGTGAATTTTTCCTGACGTACGCCTCCACCTTCGGGAGACAAGACGACGGGGTGCGGAGATTCTCGGACGAACCCGTAGTAGCCTGGAGTTCAATGACGCTGCTGGAATTCATCCGAGCTCGATGGCCACGGACAGGTCAGCTGACCTGTCCGCCCGCGTTGCGTGCGCGGCGCTTTGCCACATCGGCAAACAGATACACGGGTTCTTTTTGCGTTCGATGGAGCGTCCGGAAAGCAGACTTTGGAACGAGACGATGAGCGCATGGCCGGATAGCGACGATTAAGCAGCTTGCGCGGACTCGAAGGCAGGTTTTCTGACAGAGCGATGATGGTCTAGAACGCGGGTTGCGGAGCAAAACGCTTGTTGATTAAACGTCCTGCGAGCCGCACGTTTGGATCGCAAGTCATGCGCGGCCTGTCGGCAACTGACCGCACGATTTCCGTCTTGTCTGCCTAGCCGCTGCGCTCTGTCGAGTACTGCCTGTTTGCCACTCTTGCACCGTGACCCACTTGGCACATCAATTGCTGCGAACCTTATCGGCTTGGCTGTCTATCTTCACGCCCCCCAAGGCGGCCAAGCTGGCGAAGCGACTTGGCGCGGGTGGCTCCTCCAAACACCCGCGCCTTCTTTCCGAACCGCTGTAAAGGTGGAGAGTTTCGGCAGCATACGCGCTGAGAAGATCAACGCATAGCCAGTGAGAGACATTAGAATGCATGCCGGATTGGGGGCCGAAAGGATAAATCGAAGCTCGCCTGGTACTTGCGGCGAGCTTGCTCATGCGCCAGCCCCTCACGATCCTTCACGGGGGTGTGCTGTAGGGCGCGGCCTCAAAACTACTTCGGCTCTTCAGGAAGCGCTTCCCTCAGCCGATTCCGAGAAGCGCGCCTCTCCTGAGAACAATTCGCGATGAGACGTTTTGTTGCTCACCCACGCGGCTCAAGGAGATTGATTGGTCCGCTTAAGCCTGATTCAACTGTTTCCCTGGGGCCGTGGCAACAAACTGTCGAGAGGCAGTTCGGGTGATCATTGACGGCCCCGGTGAGAACATCGATGTAGGTCAGCGGTCAGTATAAGTCAGCGCTTACAGGTTTCGGCCACGGAGGGAATGACAGCGCGGTGTTTGGCGTCGCCGTCAAGATCTACGAACGATACGCTCTTCCGTGAACTCGATCGGGCTGATCGCGCCGCGACGCTATTGTCGAGTTCGACCCGGCCATCTTCGACGAAGCGCGGCACGCCCGCCCAGTGTGAGAGCGCGGAGCAGATTGCTGTCCACCAGCTACTCCTTGGCTGATCAAGCCTAGTTTTGTTCGCAACCATTTTTTTGGCACCCGGTCGTCTAGCGGCCAGACAACGACAATCCACGCCTTGATTGCAAAAGACCGACCCCTTGTGCTCTATCCCGTAGCATCAGCGACACTATTTTTGTGCGAAAGCGGCTTGCTCCTGACGAGGCCTTGTGTCGGCGTCATTTCATCAGCGCTTCGACTTCTGCTCGAAAAGCGTGGCGCGAGGCGTCTCGTGAATAGAACATGTGGCCTCCCGGAAATACGACAAGTTTGACGCGCGGTGTGGAGGCAAATGGGGGCAGCTGATCGAGCACGATCTGTGATCCGAAATATGGCGTGGCCAGGTCAAACAGGCCGTGCGCGACCAGCAATCTCATATTCCGGTCCGTCGCCAAGATCTTGCGCAGCTCCGAAACTGACTCCGGAGGGCTGCGGCCGAAATCCCAGGCCTCCCTGACCTTGCGATTGGCAAGTTCATAAGAGCCCTCCGGCCGCCAGCCAAGCTTGCGCGTAAGGAGATCGACAGTGGCGCTGGTCAACGGCGCCACCAGCGTATCGCTTGAGGGATCGCCTGAAAGCTGGAAATTGGATTCCGGATATGGATCGAGGCCACGCACCGAGGCGTCAAATCTGCCGATTAACTTGCCATTCTTGCGGTCGAACTCACGGCGGAACTCGGCAACTTCGAAACGGCCGGCGAGCCGACGGCTGACCGCTTGGTCGATGCCGGTCAGCACCGCGACCTTGTCGGCCAGACGCGTGGTTGCTTCCTGGTCGGCCTGGCCTTTGATGAGATCGACCAGAAACTCGCCGCGCGCATAGGCTTCCACGTCGGCGAGATCAGTTCGGCTTATCGAACCTTCGGCGTCACGCAGGGTCGCGACATAGCTGGGCAGCGTGGCGACATAGTGCAACGGGCCCCTGCCGGCGCTGTAGTCGAACACTGGCGAGAGCATGATAAGGCCCCTGACGCCTATGCCCTGCCGCATCTGCAACTGATCGACGACCTTTGGCCCGCGAATGCCGCCATAGCTTTCGCCCGCGATGTACTTCGGCGACAACAGCCGGTCATGCTTTTCGAGCCAGCGACGTATCACCAGCGCGAGCGCATTGACGTCGCCCTCGACGGAATAGAGCCACTTGCGCGCGTCATCGCCGGCCGCCACGAAACGGCTATAGCCGGTGCTTACAGGATCGAGAAACACCAGATCAGTGAAATCGAGCCACGTTTCCGCGTTTGGCCTCACCTCGGGAAATGTCGATGGCGTGACCTCGTCAGCATTGATCGGCAGCCGCCACGGTCCGGCATTGCCAAGCTGCAGCCATGCCGAAGATGAGCCTGGTCCGCCATTGAAGAAGAATGTAACCGGGCGCGTACCGAGATTAGTGCCTTCAAGCTGATAGGCGGTATAGACGATATCGGCCTGCGGCTCACCCTTATCGTCGAACAGGCGAATGGAACCAGCGGTCGTGATGACAGAAAGCGTCCGCCCGGGCAGCTCAAGCGTGTGCCTGGTGCTGGAGTCCGGCGGCAGGCGATGCTGCTCACTTAGCGACGACATACTCGGGGTTTGACCGCCATCACCCTTCTGGCCGGCCGGTATTGTGACCTGAGCGGGGGAAGGATCGTTGGCCCGCGCGCTCTCCGTTGCTCCGCAGGCGAACAGGATCAGTGCGAGAGAGGTGAGACCCGGAGCGGTCAAGTTCATCGCGTTTCTCCTGCCCTGGCGCTCCCTTGTTGCGCGAGGCGTGTCTGTCAAAATGGCCCTAGCTACTAGCTCATGCGGCTGAACGACAAAGCTACCGGATCGAGTAGTCGTCACCACTCGCCCAAGGCGCAAAACTCGTTTCATTCCACACACTTCCAAGAAGTGCGCGTCAGGGTTCAGCAAAGCGCCTCCAGAGGGTGATGGTCGTGCGCGTGGACATTGCGCACGAGGCGAGGCTGTGGCTCGAGATCGACGATGGGCAGAGCAGCTGCTTCGAGAATAGTTCGAGGGCAACGCGACATCATTGAGCGCATAGTAGATCTGCGTGCTCAATGGCAATCGCACTATCCAGCCGTTGGATGCCAATTAGCTCGCTGATCTACGAGTAAGATGTCGGCGCCGTGTTACGCCATCCTAGCAACGTAGCGTGGACCGCCGCGATGCCAGACAAGCCTGCAGCGAGCTTAGACTACTGCATCTCGACCGGATGAGCGCCGGATGAATAGGCGCGGGAATCCTTCCACCGTGGCAGGCTGATGGGGATCAGCGGCACGGCCGATGTGTATATCTATCTGTCGCGTTCCATGCCTAGGCATACGCGGACGCAGCCGAACACTGGCCATATTGCCCGGCATCATAGTGCACTTGCGTTGTCGTTTCACCGCCACTGACTAACTCGGCGTGCCTTTTAGATTGCCGCCATAAGCCGCAACCTCCGCCCAACAATCGGCGGTCTCATAAATCCGCACACTCGCGCAATTGGGAATGCGATCAAAGAACCAACGGGCGATGATCTCGGCGGTCGGGTTCTCCAGTCCATCGACATCGTTGAGCAGTCGGTGATCGACGAGCTTCAGCAGCGGCTCCAGTTCGGCATCCATCTCAGCAAAATCCTTCACGAAGCCCCTCGCATCCACCCCTCCGCGGATCACCACCTCCATACGGTAGTTGTGGCCGTGTAGGTTCTTGCATTTGTGGCCATCGGGGAGGTGGGGAAGGCGATGAGCTGATTCAAAACGATAGGTACGGCCAATCAGCGTGAGCAGTGCATCACCGTCGTTCATTCCGTAAGTCCCTCGCGCCGACAACTTGCTCTGCAGAAAGCGGCCTACTAACCCTCGCCGGCCCTTCTTTATCAGATTGACGGAGCAATGCCAGGCCGAGCAAGGCGGAGAGAGCAGAGCCAAGGCCCGGCAGTATCAGCGTGACAGCATAACCTAACCTCGCCACGGCAAACCCACTCGCTGCGAAGCCCACCAACGCTGACGCCGACATGACCGAAGTCAGAAACGTGACATCTGTCCCCGCCTTGCCCGGCCGGGCGAGCCCGAGAAACCAATTCGTGAACGTAACATGCTGAACAGCGAGTGCCGCGAACACGATGCCGACGCTCACAACGGCGCTCAGGCGAGCGCTGATGTAGCGATCAATCGTCGCAAGCACACCGAAACTTATTGCCATCACCGCGCAGCCCCAGATCAAGCCTCGCTGCGGTGCCATTCGGCCGATGATTGCGCTGGTCAACGGCGCTACCAGCGTATACGTCAATACGTTCGAAAGCGCTCCGATCCATCCAATGTCTGCTGCGGCGAAGCCGAGGTCAACAAGCCGCAACTGAACCGTCGCGAACGCCACAGCGATCCCGATAACCGCCGGCGCGATCAATGCGGCCGTCGTCCACAGGCCATGGTAGCGAAAGATCGCGGAGATCGAGGGGCGTTGCATCGAGCTCCATCGGTCGCGGCGTTGTAGCGGTTCAGAAATAGCGAACACCCAACCAGCGAAGACGGCTAGCAGCAGCGCCAAACCCAACAAAGCTGGACGCCATCCGACCATCTCGATCAATTGGAGGCAGACGGCGCCACCGATCACATGGCCGATGGCCCGGCCCCAACCCAGCAGCGCGGCCCCGAGGGGCCGTTCGCTGGAATCGAGAGCTTCAGCTATATAGCCCAAAGTTGCGATCCGCTGCGTGGCAGCAATGGTCGCAAGTACCAGGGAAACAAGAAAAAGCGAGACAAAATCGGTTTTTGGATTCAAGAATGCCATCGCTGCCAACACGATGGTACTGCCAACTTGGGTCAACAGTATCCACGAACGTCTCAGCCCGAGACGATTGAGGCTCCATCGATCCACCACCGGGGCCCAAAGGAAGTTAACGGTGAATGCAAAGAAAGCGGTGCCATATAGGCCGACTAGTTCCAAGCTGGCACCGTTGCCCCGAAGGATCACGGGAATGGCCGAATAGATGAACGCGATCGCCAGATACTGCTGACTAGCCAACGCAACCATCCCAATATATGGCACGTAACGATTTCCCATCCGCTTACTTCTCCCGAAATCGATTTCGCGCATGCCTTAAGAGAACGGTTTGAAAAGACAGCGGCGGGCCGTTATCCGTTCGGATCGGGCCATACTCAATTGAATGCACACCGCGCCTGACCTTCATCGTGTTTAGCCCAGTTGCCTTCCCAGTAGACGGCGCTATCGACGTCACATTGGCAAGCAAGGCTTCCTGGCGTACGCCGGTCGTAACCATCGTCGACCCAGCGCGTCTCCAGCTCCGCAGGGAGGTCGACAGCTTGGTCGCTGGTTGAAGGTCCACAGTCCGAGGAAAAAGGTGCGCTTGCCGGTAGCGCTGTCCTCTCCAACGGTCGCGTTTGCCGGCAGCAGCGCCAGCGCAGGGATGACACCTGTTCCTGCATCAGGTCTTCACCACGCGTTCGTGCAATCGGGTAGTGGCGTCGAGCGCCGACAGGATCGCGCCCTCCTGCCATGGCAACTGCGAGGCGTGCTCGCCCGCCAGCGCGATGCGGCCGTCGATCTGGCACAGATTGCGGTAGTGCTGCGCGCGGGCGGCCTCGGTCCACTGGCCGGCGCAGCCGAGCGTGAACGGCACGCGATGCCAGGCCACCGCGACGCCGTTCTCGAATTCGCTTTTGTATTGCGGATGGATCGCGGCCCCGAACTCGACCGCGCTGGCGACCCGCTCGGCCGGCGTCATGGCGGTGAACTCGAACGAATTGGCGCCGCCATACATGTAGGCACCGAGCAGGATGCCGCGGCCGCCGCGGTTGAAGCCATAGTTCGGATACGCGGTCTGCTGGATCGGCAGGTCAGTGTAGCTGATGCCGCCATAGATCGCGTCGTCCTCCTCCCAGAAGCGGCGTTTGAACTGTAACCCGACCTTCACGGAGGCTAGGTAGGGCAAGGAATCGATCGCATTTTTCATCGGCCCGCCGACATCGATCGGCAGCTGGCTCAGAATCGACAGCGGAATGGTACAGATGCACCAGTCGGCGGTCGCCTGCTGCACGGCGGACGCGTTGGCGGTGTCGACATAGCTCACGGTGACGCCGGAGCCGTTCTGCTGGATCTGCGTGACCTCGGCGTTATAGCGGATGAGATCGCCAACCTCGCGCGCGAACGCCTTGCCGATCATGTCCATGCCGCCGACCGGCTGGAACATGGTGGTCTGGAAGTCGTAGCGGGCGTAGGTGCGCACATAGCGCCACATCCGCGACCGCAACAGCTCCTGCAGCGAGATCGGGTTGCTGGGCAGCGGATCTCCCATCAGGCCGCCGCCGGGATCGTGGGCATAGCCGCGGAATTCGGCGGCGACGAGGTTGGCGTTGTACTTGTAGTCGCGATCCAGCGCGCCCCAGTCGCGCAGCGCCTGCAGCAGGATCTCCTGGTCTTCCTTGCCGACGAACTCGTCGAGCCTGCCCTGCTGGCTGACCTTCGCCAGCAGCTCGGCCACGCCGCCCTGGAAATCCGCCTTGATGCTGCGAAAGCGTTGCGGCTTGCCGTCGAAGGCGCGCGTCGCGTGCAGAAAGGCGTTGTGGTTGAGCTGGATGAAGGGTTCGAGCGTCACATTGAGCCGGCGGCAATAATCGAGCAGCGCCCCGTGGTGACAGGGAATCCGCCACGGGCCGGGATTGAGATAGAGCCCCTGCTCGAACGCACAGGCCTGTTTGAAACCGCCGAGCTCTGTAAAACTGTCCCCGCCACGGATCGACCAGTTGCGACCGCCGGCACGGCTGTTGAATTCGAGGATCTGGACCTTGTAGCCGGCCTTGCGCAGTTCCAGCGCCGCCGTCATGCCGGCAAGACCAGCGCCGAGAACCAACACCGAAGCGCCCTTGACATCGCCCGCGAGCCTGAGCGGTCCCTTGTAGGCGGACTCGGATGCAAAGCCGAGGCTCTTCATTGCGTGATACATCGCCGAACTGCCGGCGATGGTGCCGATCAGCGCCAGCAGATCCCGCCGCCTGATCACCGATTCATTCTGCACCTGCGTTCACCCAGCCGTTGATTTCGATGACGAAGGCGAACGCCTCGTGCGATCAGTTTCAAGAAAGTGCGCACGCTGCAGTGAAGACTGGTGGCGCCACCGCGGTGTGCCTGCGAGATCGTCTTCGATTATCTCATTCCGACATTGGTCGTGTGCCGCGTTGATCGCCGTCGATAAAACAATCATAGCTATCTATCCGCAGTCTTGAGGTAGGCAGGCCGATCCGCGGTCGCAGGAGCTGGTCAGTACACCTGAGTTGATGAACCAACGTCCGGTCACCTCTGGCGACGATTAGCGAGCCGTCGATCATATCTCGACGCGTCGAAGATGCGGACGTTTCGTTTATCGAGGCGCTTGCCGGACATGTATAGCCGTTCGACGGAAAACGAAGCAGTTGATGACGCGGCACGATCCCCTCGAGCGACTTCTTAAACATTCGACTGAGTTTGTTGTGCACCAGCAAGAGCGATGCCAACGTTTTACGACATCGATAGGCGGAGAAGCCGACTAGCCCAGATGTGCGGTAGGCCAGACGATGACTGATCTCCTCAGAGATGTTGCCGCTCTTTCATTGGCGACTTTCGAGCTCGATATCGGAGGTTTCTGGTTCTAGTCGCACAACCAAGCCACTCCGCAAGCGATGCGGATACAGCTAACCAGTGGAGCGCCGGGACTAACCGCGCTTGGCCAGAGCGTAAACTATTCGCAGTTTTGAACGCCTGCGATCGGCTATTTCGAAGTCGCTTTTGCGCTGGTGGTATTGAACCCGACATTGTTCGATGTCAGACGCTCGGAGCTAATGACGCCGAAGACGTGCGATGATTGGTTGTATGAGTTCACCCCGGCTTGAGCGGCTTTTCGAGTCCTTGCCAGCGATAGATCGCAAATGACAGCGCCCAACTGGCCAGGAAGATGCCGACCACGAGATAGCCGAAATTGGCCAAGCTCCCGTTGAGATCGTCCACTGCGCTCCAGAAGGTGCCTTCAAGCGCCAATTTGTTGGCGAGCAGGCCGAGTGCCTCGATGCCGCCGATCAGCAGCGCCACGACGACTGAGATCGCCGTAATGGTCAGATTGTACCAGATCTTGCGGATCGGATTGAAGAAAGCCCGCCATACGCGCCGACCATCAAGATGCTGTCGGTCGTATCGACGAGCATCATGCCGGCGGCGAAGAGAGCCGGAAATATCATCACCGTACTGAAGTCTAGCCCTCCCGAAGCTTGCCCGGCTGCGACAGTGAAAAGGCTGATTTCCGTCGCGGTATCGAATCCGAGGCCGAACAACAGACCGATCGCGAACATCTGCCAGCTCGCCGTCACCATGCGAAACAGTGGGCGCAAGAGCCGGGACAGCACGCCACGACCGGACAGAAGCAGATCGAACTCATGCTCTCCAATTCGTTCGCCACGCCGCGCACGCTGAAAGCTCCGCCAGACATCCCGCAGGATCACAAGGTTAATGGCGGCAATCGTCAGTAAGAAGAAGGCTGATGCACCGGTGCCGATGATGCTGCCAACCGCCCGGAACTCCTGGAAGCTGCTTTGCAGGGCGAGCGCCGCAGCTGCGATCGCGGCGACCGCCACTGCAACCGACAAGGAATGGCAAAGGCAAAGAAAAGTCCGACCGTGAGAGGGTGCCTGCCATCCTGCATCAGCTTGCGAACGACATTGTCGATGGTCGCGATATGATCGGTATCGACGGCGTGCCGAAGGCCGAGCACATAGGCCAGCAAGGCTGTCGCCAGCAGCGTCGGCCTGTCGGACAGCGCTACGATGGCCCAGGTCCAAGCCGAGCAATTGATGGCCAACAAGAAGGCATAGAGCGAGATAATTCGACTACGCGAGGCCGCCGACGCGTCGAAGGCAAGCTTTAGATATGAGAACATGATCTTGCTTCGGTAGCGCATCTAGATGAGTTTGGTCACGAACGTCCCTCGTTGCATAAGCGCCGCGCACGCCAGAGCCGGTCCGGTCAGACTGAAGACGAACCGATGGATACAGCGCACGACGATGATGACCATTCGCAGCACGAGGTGGACAATTGCGCTGGTCGCAACGGCAGTGGAGTTGAGTGGCATTTCCTACCTCTCATGGCTGGTGCCCCCTCGCGGTGCAGGTTTCGTGCCGCTCTGCTGCCGCTGGACCGCTTCGTGCGGCTTCTATCCCGCCGTCAGCCGGCGTCGCGCGACTCGTTGGCGGAGATCGTGAGACACCGTGGCTCAGGAAAAAAGGTACTTTGCCCCTCAATCCCGGATGGCGGCGGGATCGAGGCGCCAGGACACTGCGGCTCTGCTGCACGAGAACCCGCCGCGGCGCTAGCCGCTCATGCAGAAAATAACGGTCGGTTGAAACACTCATGCGGCTGGAAAGCTGGCTTCCTCTCTGTCCATCGTCATGACGTCATAGACTCTGACCTGGAGCATGGGACGGCGCTTCTTAAGCTCTTGCGCTCCTGCCCAGGCGCCGTCTCTTGTCGCGAACTCGGGTTTCAATTGACCGTCGACTTCGAGCATATAACCGGAAGCGGGCAATCGACGAGTGGATGCAGCCATCTTAATCCCTTAGTATCGACGACTCTGATCGATGCTCCCACTTAACCCGAGTCGCCTTCGGCAGGCCAATAGGCAGGAGAGCGGCATCCGCGACCACGAAGCGACAGGTTTATCGCCGCTCATCGCAGAGGATTGCGCGCGCCATCACGGCGTCGACGACAACTTCCGCTGCTTGCTCTGGAGCCTGCTCCATCGTCCTGAGATGAATTTCCGGCATTATCGGCGCTTCGTAGGACGCATCGATGCCTGTGAAGTTCTTGATCTCACCGGCTTTAGCCTTTGAGTAGAGACCTTTTGGATCCCGCCTTGCGCATTCCTCGATTGGCGTATCGACAAAGACTTCGATGAACTCGTCCTTGCCAATTAGGCTGCGAACCATGTCTCGTTCGGACCTGTAGGGGGAGATGAACGAGCAGATCACGATCAAGCCGCTGTCCAGCATCAACTTGGCAACGTGTCCAACGCGCCGAATGTTCTCCTCCCGCTCAGCCTTCGAGAAGCCTAGGTCCGCGTTCAATCCGTTCCGGAGGTTGTCACCATCTAGCAGCATGGCATGCCGCGACATTGCGAGCAGCTTCTGATCAACCATGTTGGCGATCTTCGACTTTCCCGCGCCAGACAGACCGGTGAACCAGACGATGCAAGGCTTCTGATCCTTGAGCGCGGCGCGCTCACTCCTGCCCACCGAAAGCGCCTGCCAGGGAACATTGGTGGCCCGCCGCAGCGGAAACGCAATCATGCCGGCGCCGACCGTACGATTGGTGTAACGATCAATGACGATAAATGATCCGGTTTTCCGGTTGACGTCGTAAGGATCGAATGCGGCGGGCAGTGTGGTCTCAACATTGCAGAACGCGATCTCATTGAGAGAAAGCGTCTCGGCCGCCAGGTGCTCACATGTGTTGACATCGATCCGGTGCCTGATTGCGGTAATGCTGCCGGCGACCGTCTGCGAGCCAATCCGCAGGATGTAATTTCGTCCGGGAGCGAGCGGCTCGTTGTCCATCCAGATCAGATAAGCGGTGAATTGATCGGCGACGCTGGGTCGTTCGGTTGGCCGCGACAGAAGATCGCCACGGCCGATATCGATCTCGTCTTCCAACGTAATGGTGACGGCATCGCCGGCTTCGGCGTCGACAAGGTCGCCATCATGGGTCACGATCCGCTTGATGCGTGTGGTCCGTCCGGATGCGGCGACAACGATCTCGTCGCCTGCCGAGATCCTGCCGGAAGCCACCGATCCGGCGTAGCCGCGAAAATCCGGGTCGGGCCGGTTCACCCATTGGACCGGAAAGCGGAAAGCCTGGCTTGCAGTGTCGGCCTGGATATCGATGCTCTCCAAATGCTCCATCAGGCATGGACCATGGTACCACTTGGTATGAGCGGACCGGTCAACGACGTTGTCGCCGTGGCGGGCAGAGATCGGGATCGGAACAATCGAGCTAAAGCCAAGGCCGGCGGCAAAGGCCAGATAGCTGGCGACGATCCGATCGAAAGCAACCTTGCTGTATGCGACAAGGTCGATCTTGTTCACTGCCAGCACAACGTGGCGAATGCCAAGCAGCGAACAGATGAAGGAGTGGCGGCGGGTCTGAACCAACACGCCCTTGCGTGCATCGATCAGGATGATTGCGAGCTGCGCATTCGAGGCGCCTGTTGCCATGTTGCGGGTGTACTGCTCGTGACCGGGAGTGTCAGCCACCATGAAAGAGCGCCGCGGCGTCGTGAAGAAGCGATAGGCGACGTCGATCGTGATGCCCTGCTCCCGTTCAGCCTCGAGCCCGTCGACGAGCAGCGCGAAGTCGATGTCGGCGCAGCCGTGCCTGATGCTGTCGCGTTTCACTGCCACAAGCTGATCTTGGTAGATCATCTTGCTGTCGTGCAACAACCGCCCGATCAGCGTCGATTTTCCATCGTCCACCGAGCCGCATGTTATGAATCGCAGCTGGTCCCCTGCACGATGGTGGACAGGTTTCGATATTGCTGTGGAAGTCATCAGAAGTAACCTTCCCGCTTCTTCTTTTCCATCGAAGCGGCTTCATCGGTATCAATCAGACGTCCCTGACGCTCCGACACCGTGGCAGTCTGCATTTCTGCGACGACGTCTTCGATCGTCGTCGCATCGGATTCAATGGCGCCGCTCAAGGGATAACATCCCAGCGTGCGAAAGCGGATCATGCGCATTTGCGGCCTCTCATCGCAGTTGAGCGGCAATCGCTCGTCGTCGACCATGATCGTCGCGCCATTTCGGCGCACGGTCGGTCTCTGCTTTGCGAAGTAGAGCGGGACGACAGGGATCTTTTCGAGCATGATATATTCCCATACATCGAGCTCAGTCCAATTTGACATCGCAAACACGCGCATGCTTTCGCCCTGGCGTATCCGTGTGTTGAACAGGCTCCAGAGCTCCGGCCGCTGGTTGCGGGGGTCCCATACGTGTCCGGCCGAACGGAAGGACAGTATCCGTTCCTTGGCGCGGCTCTTTTCCTCGTCACGCCTGGCTCCGCCAAGCGCGGCATCAAATCCGTAAAGCTCGAGCGCCTGCTTCAGGGCGTCGGTCTTCATCACCTGGGTATGAAGCGCCGAGCCGGAGTCGATCGGATTGATCCCGCGCGCAATGCCCTCCTCATTCACGTGGACGATCAGCTCGACGCCGAGCCGCTTGGCCGTCGCGTCCCGGAAGCTGATCATCTCGCGGAACTTCCAAGTCGTGTCGACGTGAAGCAGGGGGAAAGGCAATTCTGCCGGGTAGAACGCCTTGATCGCAACGTGCAGCAGCACGCTCGAGTCTTTTCCGATCGAGTAAAGCATGACCGGCCTTTTGAACTCGGCGGCCACCTCACGCATGATTTCGATCGATTCAGCTTCAAGACGGCGCAGATGTTTTGGCAGCATATATGTTCTTTTCGATGCAAGCTCTGGTTCTGCAGCGCCGGCCTAGAGGAGGAATGTCTGGTGTGGAACAAGCTCGCCGGTGCGTGGCTATCAAAGCGATCAAGTACCGATTTAGCAGCAGACTAGCCGACACGCCTGGGGCATGTCGCATTCCACCGCAGTGCCGCCGGCCCTCGCACGTTATTGGCGCAGATCAGCTCGTTGGGGGTGAGAATCCTGGCTAAATCAGCCAGCGTGTTTTGATCGCAAGCATCCAGATCACCTTAAGCGATATTGACGATCTGCTCAAGCCGGGCGACCTCGGCTCGCAAGATCTCGATAGCCGCATCACGAGTCCGAATAGCATCCAGCCCTGCAGCTCGATCAGCTTCCGACGCCAACAGTGCCTGCTGCAGCTGCGCTTTTATTGGATCGGCCAGCCGCACATTTTCGCTGGCGGCGGACAGCTCTTGCGCCTGCACCAAGGACATGTCGCACGTGGTACGAACGTTCTCTGGAAGCTGCGGAGCAGTGTGGACTTGCCCGGATTGAGATGGCTCGGACAATGCTCTCGCCCTGCCAGTTCGCAAATCCCACCAGGTTCGGAATATCTGTCGGTAGAGTTCAGTTACCTGGGCCCCCCTATCCACAACTCCGGCTTGCTGTGCATGCAGCAGTTCCGCCTCATATCCGATTTCTGTAAAAGCTCGGTGCCGACCAGATCGGTCACAGTTTGCATTTCTTCGACGCTTAGTTGGGATTGCCATGCCTTGACCGAGCTTTCATCGACTGCATTTCGGTCCAGGATTTTTCGATCCCCAAAGCTGCTGCATCGAAGATAATCCACTTGTCCCATGCTGGCCGCCGCGGTCGCCGCGGGATCACAGTCGAGCCCACTTAGCAGGCGCCGAAGCTCTTCGTCTGGATGCGTCACGAGAAGCTCATATCGTACCAGCTGTGTGCGCGGGCGCGAGCGGTGCGCCGCGAGCATCGGAAGGCCCAGAACCAAATCGGCAACAGAAGATATTAAGGCATCAGGCAGACGGAGCATGAGATCGGCGAGACTAGATGCGCTGACCGAGTAGGAGCTTTCGGCGCGAAGCGGGATGCCCCACGTGGATTTCAGTGAAGCCGCAATGGCATAAGGATTGCGCATCAAAAGGATATGAGGCGCTTCTGGATAGACACATTCAAGGAATTCGAGCGCCGTCCAATAGCGTGGAGTTTTGTCTATGATGATCCGCTTGCCCGCTGCTGCCACGTACTGACCGTATGCTGCATCGGCAAAAGCACGACTGGCAATCGTCCGATCGACGCGCCCCAGGAATTCGGACGTTGCGCCCTCAATCAGCAAAGATCCTGCTGGGTGGCGCTGATCTACCCTGCCAAACGCCTCGAGCGCCAGCATCAACCAGGGTTCAGGCGGAGCTACAATATCTGGATGTTGCTGGAGCAGGTGCGCCAGGAGTGTCGTCCCGGCTCGTGGAAGTCCGAGGAGAAAGCAGACCACGGGCGAATCGCTAGCAGCACAACTCATGATTCAGGCCCCATACTCGGAAAGCGAACCGCGTTCGATTGAGCGAAATAAAGCCGGTCAGTTGAGGCGGCCGCTCGTATACCAAGCGTTACTGCTACGGCTGCCACCCATGATTTGAAAGCCGTTAAGTTCAATCGATTGCGGGATCGCGAGCGCTTGACAGCTGCGATCGCTTCCGATTGCTCGACAGTAGAGACCAAGTCAAGGACCAGCGCAACGGCACGAAGGTTTGCTGTGCATATGGGAAGGATAGAATGAACTATACGGAAGTTTACCGGGTAACGACCGCGGCGCATGGGACTATACTAAATGCGATCGACGCGATGCCGCTTGCCGGGCCGTTGAAAACATAAATGCGACATGCACCTCGCTAACGCTCGGCGTACACGGAGAAGTTCGACAAATAGAGCGGACAGGCTGGCGAGCGGGACAAAGAACGAGAACATCTCAAATGGCAGGGCGGATCAATTCTCTTCAGCACGCGATATCGATCTCGGCGCAACTGCCCGCTGCTGCTCGGCCAACACAATGAGCGTCTACCCACCTGCCCGTCGCAAGTCCCACATCCGTCCGAAGTGTACCAACTATCTGACTTGCTTGTTCTTGCGGCGTTGTCCCGATTTCTAATCCGCGCTAATGGAAGTCTGTGAAGGATGGAACCTTGGCCCAGATGCCGCCGGATTTACCTAATGCAGCAACCGCGCCTTATCGTATCGCCACTGACGAACAGGAGATATTCCGGCCGTTCATGTGGGAGATCAGATCGATCAGTGCCTGCCTCGAAGAACTCGCCAAATTCCGCGCCAATATGCTTGGCATCACTGGGCCACAGTGGATGATCCTGATGGCAGTGGACTACCTGGGCAAAGAAAAAGGTGTGTCCGTCAACCTGGTGTCACGGTTGATGCACGTCGATCCTTCTTTCGTCACGACCCACTCAAAAGTCTTGGAGAAAAAGGGATTCCTGCGGCGCAAACCCTCCACAGCCGATGCGCGAGTAGTTGAGATGTCGCTGACCGCCAAGACGAGCAAGCATCTCGCAAGCTTGACGCCTCGAGAGGAAGCGCATGATGTACAGGCTTTTGACGAATTCGGCCCTGACGGATCAAGCGAGTTCATTACCGGGCTGGCCGCAGTGAGGCATCGCTTGGAGAAGGCCCGCTCTGGCCTCCAGAAGACCAAAACGAGCAATCGTCAGAAATGAAGCTGGCTAACCATCCGACTCTCCCGGCCTTCGAATATTTCGTGAGGCAGCGCGGTCGAAGGTGGTTATGGTCCCTTCACACCGCCGAAGGCGCGCAGGTGATGATGGGTTTCGCTCGCAATCGCTCCGCCGCCGTCTATCAAGCCAACAGAGCGCTTTTTCAGTTGCTGCTGAGCGCGCCTTATCGCTTGGCAGCTCAAGTTCACCAACAAACTCCGCGGCCACCGCTTACGTCAAAGCTTTAGCCTGGCATGAGCTTCAACTGCGGCGGCGTGGGTGTCAAGACTTGCAGCGATGCGGTTTGCTAATTGGAGCGCCCCTTCTCGCCGTCACCGAGAACAATCGAGGCCCTTAACAGCGATCCCTTACATGCTTCGAACGCTTAACGGGAACGAGCGACCATCGAAACAATTTCCAGCCTGGAAACATTCGAAGCAGGACCGGTCGTAAGATTGTCTTGTCGCTGTCGATCGTAAAGAGCAAAGCGGCCTTCGCGGCCGTGCTCCTTTAACCTCAAGGATCACGAAGCACTGGAGCCCTTTCCTCGAGAGTGACAGAGCAAGCGCGTGAAAAGCTCTTTCCACACAGCAATTGGCAGCCCGTGCAAAACAATTTTAACGGCCGTAAAGGGCGGCCTGCGGGCCGCCCTTTTGTGCCGGCTACCGGCGCTGCCAAGTAAGCTAGCGCTGATGTCCGAGTCCTATTCCGAGATTTAACGCCTTCTGGCGCAACGCTCCGACGCTGCGTTTGGTCATTTTTGCAATTTTTATGACGGGAGTCCGAGCCTTCGAATGGACTTTGAGCTCCTTGATATCTGCCTTGGTCCACTCGCGCCGCTTAACGCGTTTCTTGGTTGCTTTTTTCACAGTGAATGCTCCTTTTGAGAGGAGCGGCTTGTAACATAGTTTTTTCGGAGCGACGACCGTAAAAAAGAGGCAATCATAGGAACTCGCTCCATCATATGTCTTCAGAAGACAAGGCACCTCGACTATTATTGTAAACTTAGTACAGATGCCGTCTTGAGAGGCTTCGCCTGGTTATTCGAAGCTATGCCCGCAGACTAACATGTTGCTGAAAGGAAGTGAGCAAGCAGGGCATGGTAAGCTTGAACAAACTCTGAATCGGGCATGTTCGTGATTTGTATTAGGCGTGGAGGCTTCAACGCTCGATAACCGTGAGACATCGTAGCGTCTCTACCACGATCGCCCTACTACGCTTGGCGCACTGCACTGTCTAGACTGTCAGAGCCTCCTTGCGCTGGCGAGAACACCAGATCGAATCTCCTCTTCGTACCCGTCGTCCGGTCTCGGCTCAAGGTTGGTGGAACAAGTGTGTTCTTATGAAGAGGCACTTTCACCTCTCTTGACGCGAGCCGAGAACGGCAAACGCCGCGATTAACCGCCCGCGATGATCTCTCATAGAGAGGCTTCGGCTGACATGAAGACAAGCGACCACCGCTTCAGCCTTGATGGCGCGATCCCTCCAATTTTCTTTTTGATGTGATGCATGCATATTTGGCGAAAGAAAGATGAGGCCGACGCCTGTTAGTCCGCGATCGGTGTTGTTGCGCCGCGAAAAATGCGGCCGCCTTATTGGGCCAAGGCGCGATAAGATGGCTTAGCCGGACCGATCCAAAGCTGACCGGTATTATCGATCGACTTTTTCCTCGCCGCGAGGCCGGCTCAAGCTTGCTGGACAATGCGATCTCGCGGTGTCTCGGTAGCCGGACGTGCTGCCGAGCATTTGTTGCTGATCATCGCGAATTGCTGCCCTGGTAATGGAAGCTCCTGCGCCGAGCCGACAAGCCCGCCGATCAGCAGGTCGCCTGACCTTCACGGAATGCCATCCATGGAGGTCGCCGTGTGCCCGCGTTCATGCGTCGCTCAGGTGGTCTCCTCGTATGCGTACTCGGCTCCTCACGCGAGACACGATGATGCTTTGCGAACACACCGATTGCGGATTTTCGATCGGCGAGAAGCGCATTTTACCGGCACGCGCCCCGTTCAGCTGAAGCCGACACCAGCGCCCAGTCGGTCCCGCAGTGCCGGTCGACTGATGACAAGATCGTTGAGGTTGAGGTTCAGGTCCGGCCGTCTTGCTGCCAATCGTCTTACAAGTTCCCGGGTGCCGTCCACGACAAAGACGCCGCAGTCATAGCCGTTCTGCTGCTGTCTTATCGGGGCCCGTTGCAGGTTAGCGTCGAGCCGTCCTGCGAGCAGCGCTGCGGGCCTGTCATTGTATCCCTGGGTGGAGTCATAGTGAAAGGCGATCGGCCCTCCCCAATTGCGGCGGTCAACCAGCAGCAGCGACCAGTGACTGCCGCGCTGATGTCTATCCGTATCGCTGGCATCGCTTACCGGCAGAAACAGGAAGTCGGCGGTATCGTGACGAACCCACCCTAATGCTCGTTCGGCTATCTCCTTGGAGGGGGATCGCAACATTTGGGCTATCAGGGGATCCACGAACCGCGTCCGGGCGGCGAGATCCGGATTGTTCTGCAGCAACTCCTGCGCCAGGAGCTCATAGTCCCGCTGGATATGCTCGTCACCCAGCCACTGCGTGGGGCCGAGGACGGCTTCGCTGCGCTGGCCGGAAGAGGCAACGGTAGCCGAGGGGCCGATCTGAGCACCCGGGACGGGAGACGGGCGAGGATGATGGATGACCTGCGCACCGCGGCGTCCTCGCGGCCCCAATGGGATCGAGCCGGTGTCACCATTGACGGAGACCTGGGTTGGGCCGCTGGACTGGGGCGGCAGGACCCCGATGTTATCCAGGACATCGCGTAAGAAATCCGGCACCGGCTGGCGGCCGTCCTGCCAATCCGGGTCGACTCGGTGTCCGATGACCTCAAGCGCCTGAAGTACGCCCGACCGCCCGACGAAGAACGCGGGTTTACCGGCAGGGCTGAGCACCGGCGCTGACTGAGCATCGTCGCGCATCTGCTGCGGCGTGTTCGGCAGATCAACGAAAGACTGAAGACTGCGGAAGGTGTCTGCCGACTGAGCTAGCGCGTCCCATGGTTTGGTGAAGAGCGGTTTGGCGACAGCCCCACCCACCGGTGCTGACTGAGCATCGTCAAGTATCTGCTGCGGCGTGTACGGCAGATCAACGAAAGACTGAAGACCGCGGAAGGTGTCTGCCGACTGAGCTGGCGCGCCCGATGGTCCGGTGAAGAGCGGCGGTTTGGCGGCAGCCCCACCCACCGCCGCTGACTGAGCATCGTCACGCATCTGCTGCGGCGTGTACGGCAGATCAACGAAAGACTGAAGACCGCGGAAGGTGTCTGCCGATTGAGCTGGCGTGTCCGATGGTTTGGTGAAGAGTGGTTTGGCGACAGCCCCACCCACCGGCGCTGACTGAGCATCGTCGCGCATCTGCTGCGGCGTGTTCGGCAGATCAACGAAAGACTGAAGACCGCGGAAGGTGTCTGCCGACTGAGCTAGCGCGTCCCATGGTTTGGTGAAGAGCGGTTTGGCGACAGCCCCACCCACCGGTGCTGACTGAGCATCGTCAAGCATCTGCTGCGGCGTGTACGGCAGATCAACGAAAGACTGAAGACCGCGGAAGGTGTCTGCCGGCTGAGCTGGCGCGTCCGATGGTCCGGTGAAGAGCGGCGGTCTGGCGGCAGACCTATCCACCGGCGCTGACTGAGCATCGTCGCGCATCTGCTGTGGCGTGTACGGCAGATCAACGAAAGACTGAAGACTGCGGAAGGTGTCTGCCGACTGAGCTGGCGCCTCCGATGGTTTGGTGAAGAGCGGCGGTTTGGCGACAGCCCCACCCACCGGCGCTGACTGAGCATCATCAAGCATCTGCTGCGGCGTGTACGGCAGATCAACGAAAGACTGAATTCCGCGGAAGGTGTCTGCCGACCGAGTTGGGGCGGCAGCCCTACCCACCGGCACTGACTGAGCATCGTCGCGCATCTGCTGTGGCGTGTACGGCAGATCAACGAAAGACTGAAGTCCGCGGAAGGTGTCTGCCGACTGAGCTGGGGCGACAGCCCCACCCACCGGCACTGACTGAGCATCGTCTCTCACTTCCTGCGAGGCGTACGGCAGGTCAACGAAAGAGTCGAGACCTCGGTAGATCGCCGACGACCCCTCTGGTACCGCTTCCGGCGTCGGCCGCTCAAAATCGTGCGGCAGGTGCGGCGACCACGTTGAGCTCGACTCGACACGCCGCGGCTCCCCACCCGCCTGCTCAGGGGAGACGCCCAGCGCAGCGTTCGCCTCGACGAGGCATAGGTAGCTCCGGAGACGATCGAAGCCCATGTCAGCGTTTCGACTGGCTTTTTTAAAGTCCGTGTGATCGTCGTTCAACGACTTTTGCTGCTCACTGGTGCCGGTGAGCCGGCTCACTATGCTCCCTCGCCCGTTCCTCTGGAGCCAAGCACCGAATCTTCGTTGGTTGCCGGCCAGATTTTGAACAACTTTTCTCCGGCTACTATCCTCGGGTTTGAGCAGGTTCAGCTCTGCCTTTTCCAGGCTATCAATGATGCGGGCGTCATCGGGATAAAGTTGCAATGCGGGCGACGGGACAGCATGACGGCGGGATTTCCGAGACACACCCACTCCGGAAACGTGCCCGGCATCGCCGACCTTGCCTAACGCGAACAATAGATGCTCGTCCTTTGGGAATAACTTCCGAGCAAATTCAATGCGCGCAGCTTGGTCCAGCCCGGATATCGAGTAGCCCGCAAGCTTGAGCGCGTTAGAAAATCTGCGAAGACTACGATCATGACGCGCAGCGCTGTCTGAAGTCATGCCGCTGGCATTAAGCCGCTCTGAGAGGGGCGCGTCTTCCGCTGAGGGGATCGTGCGCGGCCGTCCGCCAGAAGCTACATAGGTCGGATCATGATACGAACGAAGGATATTCAACCCCTTCTTCATGTCTTCGTCCTTTGGGAAGTAAGTCTTGACGTGACGGACCAAGGACTCGTGGGCCCCCAGAACAATCGTTTGGCGATGGGCGCCAAGATGATTTCCAAGTCGGCGAAGCGCCTGGGTATAGCGCTTAACCGTCTTCGGGTTTGGTTTTTTCTGATTCTTATATTGGGCAATCGCCTTATCGATAATGTTCCGATGTTCTGCAGAGAGATGGGGATGGTGGTTGCGGCCGCCACCAGAGACAGGACCCGGATCGGGCGGGCGCGCCTCGGCCAAGTGCTGCTCAAAGCCCGCTTGCCGGGCATGGCCGCCCTGGTGCTCTTCCAAGACGGCGTGCTGCACCTGGGACCAAGCTGTTACATTGGATGGATCGGAATTGTACGGGTCCACGCTAGCCTCACGTCAAAGAAATCCATTGAGCGGATCCTATCTGGACAGGCTTTCCAGAAGCTGACGAGGCCGTCGTGCGGGAAACATTGCATCGCACATCCGCAAAATGGAACTGCCCCGCGGCTCTCGATCGTCGCGGGGGTTCATGGGTTTCAGGACCCACCTTCCTTGCCGCCGATGACGCCTTTCGCCGGCATGGGAGCCGAGGACTCGTCATCGCTCCGGTTGCAAAGCAGCATACGGCGGCGCCGCAGGTGCACGCATGGGTGCCAAGCCACAGTTGATCCGGATCGTTCTCGCAAATCCGCGACGAGCCTTCCGCGATTCGCTCCTCCTGCATTCGCCCTCTCATCGGCTATTCACGGAGAGCGCGCTGGGACGACTTCGCCCGCTTCCTCGACGATGGCAGGATCTGCATGACCACAATTGTGCTGAGCGTGCATTGAGAGGCATCGTTTTGGAAGGTGGAACTGGACCTTCGCCGGCAGCCAGCGCGGCGCCAACCGGGCCGCCATCATGTTGACGATGATCACGACCTGTCGCCTTAACAAGGTCAACCCAAGGCTTGGTTCGCACACGTCCTCGCCGGTATCGCCAAATCTTCCCGCATCGCGTCTCCACGAATTGCCCTGATCAACAAGTTGTCGCTGCCTGTCCTTGGACCGCGCGTCTCTCAGTTGCGCCGCGGACCGCCGGAACGGCCGAGCTAGCACTCTCGTCCCAGCGCGGACCGTCGCAACTACGCTGGCCCATCTGCACTATTTGGACCGGCGCCTCGACGGGCTCGTCATCCGCGAGAGCGCGCCAAGCCGCGCCATCGAGATCGTCATACTGACCACTGTTCAGCGACCACAGAAAGCCGAGCAGGCCAACGAAGCCCAGTGCAAGAGCGAGTGGAACCAGATAGAGCAGAACCTCCATCAGACCGCCTCGCCCCTTCGCGCCCGCAGCGCATTGAGCATGACCAGCACGGACGAACCTGACATCGCCGCGGCGGCAATCAGCGGCGTCACCAGGCCGGCGATCGCAACCGGGACTGCCAGGACATTGTAGACGACAGCGAGCCCAAGGTTCTGCCGCATCAGCCGCAGCGCCTTGCGCGAGGTCATAACTGCCGTCATCACGGGCCGAAGACGCTCACCGAGGAAGACCGCATCAGCGACCGCCTGGCTCATATGAGTGGCCGTAACAGGCGACATCGAGGCATGAGCCGTTGCGAGCGCGGGCGCGTCGTTCAAGCCATCGCCGACCATCAGCACCTTGTATCCCTCGTCCGTCAGGCCTTCGACCCTGGCGACCTTATCCGTCGGCGAGACGCCGGCGCGCCAATTTTGAATGCCGAGCGTCTCGGCCGTGCGCCGAACTGCTGGCTCGCGATCTCCCGACACGATCTCTACCACGACCCCAAGGCTCGCGAGGCCCGCGACGACCTCGGGCGCGTCTGGCCGCATGCGTTGGCGGACGGCGAAGACGTGCTTGCTGTCGCCGTGTCTAAAGGCGACGATAGAAGCCTCTGGATCTCGGCAAAGAGCCTCGTCGGCGAGGCTGTCAGCGCCGCAGAAGGACGGGCGGCCGAGCCGGATCTCCGACCCTTGATAGTAACCCCTAACGCCCTGCCCCAGCTCCTCTTCGATATCGGCCAGCGGCTCGCTTGCGCCAGCAGCTCGCGCCACGGCCGTGGCGACCGGATGGCGGCTCGATAATGCAAGCTGGCCCGCCAATTTGACGACATCGTCCGGAATGTTGGCGAGATTGGCGACATCGAGCTCCGGCAACGTCAGCGTTCCGGTCTTGTCGAAGACCACCCGGTTCACTTCGGCCATGCGCTCGATCGCATCCCCGGCGTTAAGCAGCACTCCGAACCTGAACAGCACGCCGGACGCCACGGTCTGCACCGCTGGTATAGCCAGACCCAGCGCGCAAGGGCACGTGATGATCAAGACCGCGATCGCCGTGACGATCGCATCATGGAAGGTTGCGCCAGAGGCAAGCCAACCGAGCATCGTCAGAAAGGCAGTTGCATGGACGATCGGGGCATAGAGCCGCGAGGCACGCTCGGCTAGGCGTAGGTAGCGCGAGCGAGCCTGCAGGGCATGATCAAGTAGCCGAGAAATCTCGGCGAGCAGCGTGTCCTGCGAGGCCGCCACCGCGCGAACGCGCAAGGTACCCGATCGCACCAATGTACCGGCGAACACTGCGCTGCCAGGCACCACTAGCGCGGGTAAGGTCTCACCCGTAATGAGGCTTTGATCAACCTCGGAGCGGCCGTCGATCACGTCGCCATCGACGGTACAGCATTCGCCGGGGCGGACCAGCACGACGTCGCCCGGTTTGATCGTTGATGCCGGAACGGTTTTGATCTCCGTCGGGCTTATGAACTTCGCGGCGGTCTCCGCCTTGAGCGCGGCAAGATTGCCGGCGAAGGCGCGGGTGCGCCGCCTCACGTTCTGGTCGAGATAGCGGCCTGCGAGTAGGAAGGCGATCAACATGATCGCCGCGTCAAAATATGCATGCTCGGCATGAGCGATGGTCTCGATCAGCGAAGTCGCCAACGCGAGCACGATGCCGATGCTGATCGGCACGTCCATATTGGCCCCGCGCGCCCGTAGCGCGGTAAAGGCTGAGAACAGGAACGGCTGCGCCGAATAAGCCGCGGCGGGAAGCACGATCAGCGCGGAGAGCCAGTGAAAGAAGTCGCGCTGCTCCGGCAGCATGTCCGAGACATTGCCGGACCATACCGGGATCGAGAGCATCATAACGTTCATCGCGGCAAAAACAGCCACGCCCAGCCGCCGCAGCAAGTCCCGCGCCCGCTCCGCTTCCAGTGTCTCCGCATTGTCCCGTTGAAAGGGATATGCGCGATAGCCCAGTTCAGCGAGCCGCTTGATGAACAGCGCTGGATCGAGCGCACCGGCTTTCCATTCCAGCGCCAGTCGGTTGTCGGTGAGATTCACGCGCGCCGAGGTCACGTCCGGAATGCTCGATAGATTGCGCTCGATCTTGCCCATGCAGCCCGCGCAATTGATCCCTTCTACCGCGAGGTCGAGTTGGATGAAGCCGGTGCCTGTCCTCTTCAAATAGTGCGAAAAGTCAACGTCCTCCTGCATGCTCATCTGCCCTCAATCCAAGACGATGCGATTTTTCGACAAAAACATGCGGCGGCCGTCAGCGCCGCCTTCGATCACGAGATCCCACCGTCCGACAGCGACCCCTGCGGCGTCCCCCCGGTAGGTTCCAGCACTGCGCTCCACGACGTTGATCGCGCGATCGGCCCGGCGGTCCACCGGTCGCTCGAGCCGGGCCTCGAAATTCATTCCTACGAGAGGCGCGCCTGCGCGGTCGCGCGCCTCGATCGCAAGCACCGCCCGGCCATCGAACTGCCGTTGGACATGTACCTGCACCTGCCAGCTTCGCTCGTTCTGGTCCCGCGCCGCCAGGATCTCACGCTGATAGGCGAGGCTCGCGCTGTAGGCGCTGTCAACCTCAGTTCCTGGCAGCGTCGTGATGGCAAAGCGCATCATGATCAAATTAGCGCCAATCACGACGGAGAAGAAAGCCAGTATGGCGATCAGGACAAAGCGTCCGGTGATGGGCCTTGCGGCTGGAGTTGATGCGGTCATTGGCAAGATCTCGTCAGTAATTCTTAGGGGAAGACGAAGTGGTCCGTTGCGGTGGCGACCTCACCGAGGCCAATGTCGGTGACCCGAAATGTCACCGGCATCGACCGTTCCGACGTGTCGTCGGCCGGCGCGGTCACCAACAAGCGGAGTTCTGTCGTGGTATCGCGAGCCAGGACGATCGTCGGTCGTTCCACGGTCACAGAATCTACGCCGACGACGTGGACGGACGTTTGGGGCGGCCCATCGATGTCGATCGCAATGACCCGGTCGAACGCGAGTTTGTTAAGCAAGCGTACCGTGTAGCCGTTGCGAATGGAACCATCGCTGAGCCTGACCGCTATCGGATTGCGATCGTGCAGCACGTTGATGTCGAGCAGTGTTCTGGACAACACCCCATAGAGCATCATCGCACAGACGACCGAGATCAAAGACGCATATACGATCGTCCGCGGGCGTACCGGCTTGAACACCTCCGACTTGCCTTCCATTCGGCGCCTGATATTGATGTCGTTGTCATAACCAATCAGGCGACTTGCGCGCCCGATCTTCTTCATGACGGCATCGCAGGCGTCGATACATAGCCCGCACTGGATGCAGCCGAGCTGGGCGCCGTTGCGAATATCAACGCCGGTCGGACAGACCGCCGCGCATTGATTGCAATCGATGCAGTCTCCGATCTTTTCGCCCCGCGCGCGCAGATCGAATGACTTCTTCAACGAGCAGCGCTGTTCGCCGCGATCGTATTTGTAGGTGACATTGAGTGCCCACTCGTCGGTGAGCGCGGCCTGGATGCGCGGCCAGGGACACATATACACGCAAACCTGTTCGCGCATGTGGCCGGCCAACAGGTACGTCGTAGCGGTCAGGATGCCGATCCAGGTATAGGCGATCGCGGGCGCCTGGAATGTCGCCAGATCGCGCACCAATGTATGCGCGTCCGCGAAGTAGAGCACCCAGGCACCACCCGTCCACCAGGCGATCATCAACCAGACCGCGTGTTTTAGCGCGCGCTTTGCCGCCCGCCCCACTGTCATCGGGCGTGCGGCGGCCCTCAGTCGGTCGCGACGGTCGCCCTCGATCCAACGCTCTACCGCATAGAACAGATCGGTCCATGCCGTTTGCGGGCAGAGATAGCCGCACCAAATACGTCCGCCCAGGGCGTTCATCAAGAATAGTGCCAGCGCGGCAAGCACGAGCAGCCCGGTGAAGTAATAAAGCTCCTGCGGCCACAACTCGATGAAGAAAAAGTAGAACCGCCGGTTCGGGAAATCGAGCAACACCGCCTGGTCAGGAACGCCTAAGCCACGACGCCAACGCACGAACGGCAGTAAATAGTAGATGCCCAGACACACCACCATCAGCCGCCATTTGATCGTGCGGAAAGTGCCGCAGACGCTCTGCGGCTGGACCTTCTTATGAGCTGTATAGAGAGCCCCATCTTCGCCGATCGGCGGGTTATCGCGCGCACCAGTCTTGTTCAGGGCTAGCTTCATGGCCGACCTTACATCTGGCACGGGTGACTGATTTAGAGCCTTGTCGATGGGCCGGTGGCTTCTCGGCTCATCTCACCTATTGTCCACCACCGAGCGAGTGCACATAGACCGCAAGTGCCTTGATCGTGATGGAATCGAACCGCCCGCTCCAGGCCGGCATGATGCCCCCACGGCCATAGCTGATCGTCTCGATCAGCGTCTCCTCGTCCGAGCCGTACAACCAAATGTGGTCCGTCAGATTCGGCGCGCCGAGATCATGGTTGCCTTTGGCGTTCTCGCCATGACAGACGGCACAATTGTCGGCAAAGATCCTTGTGCCGGCCGCGGCATCGAAATTGGCGACTGTTGACAGGCCGGACAGCGATCGCACGTAATTCGCTACTGTGGCGATCTCATCTTTCCTGAGGATGCCGTCGCGGCCGAAGGCCAGCATTTGCCCCTCATGGGCCTGGGCGTGCCCGGACCGTGCGCCGAACTGGATGGTCCGCTGGATCTGATCGAGCGATCCGCCCCACAACCAGTCATCGTCGTTGAGATTGGGATAACCCTTGGCACCGGCGCCGCCGCTGCCATGGCATGGCGCGCAATTGTCTGCGAACACCGTCTTGCCCCGGGCACGGGCCAGCGCCAGCAGGGCCGGATCCGTCTCGATCTCTGTCAGAGACGCTTTGCCGAGAACCGCCATCTTCTCGCCCCGCAGCCTCTCGAGCCCGGCCAGATCGTTGACGACACTCGCGCGGGTCGAATGTTGAAATACGCCGGTCGTGTAGCTGGACAGGAGCGGCCAGGCCGGATAGACGACCCAATAACCGATCGCCCAAAGGATGGTGGCGTAGAAGGTTGAGATCCACCAGCGCGGCAGCGGCGTGTTGAGCTCCTTTATGCCATCCCATTCGTGTCCCGTCGTGGAGCGGCCGGAGATCCGATCGAAGTCGTTGCGGTCAATCATGGTCTGTCAATCCCGGCACAGCGGCATGCGCGCCGCAGAGTCAAAACGCCGCTTATTGCCGGGCCACAGCGCATAAACAACAATGGCCATGAAGATGCCGACAAACAACGGCGTCCAGAGGCTCATGACGAAGCTTGACGCCAGATTCTCGACGGAAATGACGGCGTTCATCACAAGATCCTTCAGCGCAGATTGGCTTTTTCGTCGTAGAGCTTGAAATCGATCAGCGTTCCGAGCATCTGCAGGTAGGCGATGAGCGCATCGAGTTCGGTCGGATTGCCAACCCTTCCGTCGAAATTGCGCACAGCTGCCTTCGGATAGCGTTTCTGGAACGAGGCGAGGTCCGCGCTGTCAGGATCAAGCTGGGTCTTCAAGTCAGTGACCGCGTTCTTGATCTGATCTTCGGTATAGGGGACACCGACTGCCCGGTTGGTGCGCAGATGTGCGGCCATGTCGGTCAGGTCGAGCTCCGTATGCGCCAGCGTCGGGTACCCCGGCATGACCGAGCGCGGGACGATGGCCCGCGGATTGGTCAGATGCGTGACGTGCCATTCATCGGAATATTTCGCGCCGACACGCGCGAGGTCCGGGCCGGTACGCTTCGAGCCCCATTGAAACGGGTGATCATACATGCTCTCGGCGGCCAGCGAGTAATGTCCGTAGCGCTCGACCTCGTCACGCAATGGCCGGATCATCTGCGAGTGGCACAGATAGCAGCCTTCGCGTATGTAGATGTTGCGACCTGCAAGCTCAAGCGGGGTATATGGTCGTACGCCATCCACGGCCTCGATCGTACTTTTGAGGTAGAACAGCGGCGTGATCTCGACCAGCCCCCCAATCGCGATCACGGCAAGGATGCCTGCGATCAGGATGATCGAGTTCTTCTCAAAGATCTTGTGTCGGTTCCAAAGAGACATGCGATGACCTATTCCGCGACTTGGAGCGCTCCAGTGTCCTGGATTTGATCGGTTTGCCTTGCATTCACGGTCATCCAGAGATTGGCGGCCATGATCAGGGCACCAATCAGGAACATTGCGCCTCCCGCGGCGCGGATGATGTAGAAGGGATGCATCGCCTCGACCGACTCGATGAACGAGTATTCGAGGAAACCTAGCGGGGTATAGGCGCGCCACATCAGGCCTTGCAGGACACCAGACACCCACATTGCCGAGATGTAGAGCACGATCCCGATCGAGGCGATCCAGAAGTGCCAGTTGACGAGCTTGAGGCTGTAGAGCTCGCGCTTCCAGAGCCAGGGAACCAGGCAATAGAGCGCACCGAACGATACAAAGCCGACCCAGCCCAACGCACCGGAATGCACGTGGCCGACGGTCCAGTCGGTGTAATGACTGAGCGAGTTGACCACCTTGATTGCCATGGTGGGGCCCTCGAACGTCGACATGCCATAAAAGGCCACCGAGACCACGAGCATGCGGAGCACCGGGTCAGTGCGCAGCTTGTCCCACGCACCCGAGAGCGTCATCAGGCCGTTAATCATGCCGCCCCATGAGGGCATCCACAGCATGATCGAGAACGTCATGCCCAGGGTCTGCGTCCAATCCGGCAGCGCGGTGTAATGTAGATGGTGAGGGCCGGCCCAGATGTAGAGGAAGATCAGCGCCCAGAAGTGGATGATCGAGAGGCGGTAGGAATAGACCGGGCGCTCGGCTCTTTTCGGAATGAAATAGTACATGATGGCCAGAAAGCCAGCGGTCAGGAAGAAACCGACCGCGTTGTGGCCGTACCACCACTGAAACATGGCGTCCTGCACACCGCCCCAGGCGATGTAGGATTTCGAGCCGAACACGGAGACCGGTAATGCTGGATTGTTGCCGAGGTGGAGCACCGCGATTGTGACGATAAAAGCGAGATAGAACCAGTTGGCGACGAAAATGTGCGGCTCTTTCCTTTTCACCAATGTCGCCAGGAACACGATGAGATAAGTGACCCAGACGATGGTGAGCCAGAGATCGGCGTACCATTCGGGTTCGGCGTATTCCTTTGACTGAGTGGCACCGAACAGATAGCCGGTGCCAGCGATCAGGATGAAGAAATTATAGCCAACTACCACGAACCACGGCGCGAGATCGCCCGCGAGGCGCGTGCGGCAGGTCTTCTGGACGACGTAGAAGGAGGTCGCGATGAGCACGTTTCCGCCGAACGCAAAGATCACGGCCGACGTATGCAGCGGGCGGAGTCGGCCGAAGCTCGTCCAAGGCAGATCGAAATTCAGTGCGGGCCAGGCAAGTTGCGAGGCGATAAAAACGCCGACCGAAAAGCCTGCGATACCCCAGAACATCGCCATGACTGAGGCGAATTTGATCGGAGCGAGATTGTAATTCGGTCGACCCTTGATCTGCGCCGGTGGCAATTGCGCCGGGCGTTCATAGTAGCGATTGAGGATAACGCTTGCGGCGGCCAGACTGGCGGCGGACGTCAGCAATGCGTGGAAGCGAAATGCGGAATCGTGCCCCATCGCTCCTGCAAAAAAGCAAACATAGGCAGAAACGGCGAATACCGACATCAGGCCTGCTTCACCCATGGTCATGGATTTCGCGGTGAGGGGTGGGCTTGGCATGTCTTGGCCTCTTTGAAAGCGGATTGCCAGGAGATCACATTTGGGGGTGGGACGGGATGATCGAGCGCGATCAATCGCCAAAACGCTGCGGAGCGCTGCCGATCTCACGCGCAAGTGCGCGCAGAGTATGTTCGTTGGGACAGCCTTTGAGGGGATTTACGGACTCACGCCGCTCGAGGTCGGCAGCGCAGCGGATCTTGGTCTGACACAGGCCGCATACCCGCTGCAAATCGCGCAACACGTCTCCATGGCGGGCGGCCAGCACATTCTCGGAGAAGCCGGCAAGTGCGAGGCGCTTGCTTAAGAGTTCAGGAGAGCCTGGACTTTGCGCCATCTCTCGAAAGTCCGACGTCGACAGATTGAGTTCACGAGCGATCGCGTCGATGTCCTGCGCGCTCAAATAGGCTAATTCTGCTGTCCGGGACAGCCTCGATCGCAACCGGGTGAGCAAATTCTTGAACCCCCAAGGGCGACCGAGATATCCAAATTGGCCAACCATGTGTCATACCCCTCAGAGCAGCCATAGCTGCCCCCGGCAGACTTGTTTTTGACATCCATCAAATAAGGCTCGTCTGTGGGAGAAAATCGGCGAACCGGAGGATGTGGACAAGAGGGCTCGCCTGCTCAATTGGCGGCAGCATCGCGAGCTATTGTCTCGATCGACGCTCGGGAAGACGTTGTGTGAGTCTGGTGCCTGGATTCGCGGAGTGTCTCTACGATCAAAATTCGTAGACCTCCCTCGCCGAGCTCGGGTCAGCCACCCCATGCCGGGGGCAATGCAAGCGGGGTTCGAAGCTCCATCGCATCGGCGAATATGGTCCAATCGCGGACACCTTTTTGCTTGCAGAAATCGGTCTCTGCCTGCTGTGCAGCAGCACTCAGCGAGGCCGCATCCACCCGGAACGCTGCCTGACAGGCACGATGCTCGTGGCCGGTATCGTCACAAACGGTCTTGATGAACCGAACGTTAAATGAAGGCATGATACCCTGTTCCTGTGCGTTTGCTTATGTTGCATTCTGCCAGCCTGCGCGAGGCGAGTATTTGATTTGTCTCAAGCAGAACCCAAAAAGATTATCGCTCCATCGAGATAAGGTCGAGGCTTGGGCAGGCGATGTGAGTGCTCTTTCGTCCGAAGGAGCTCCCAATCAGCAAGCGTCAGTTTGGCGGATCACATCTGGTTGAGGTGGCTCAGGAACAACAGCTCTCGTCTTCCCGCGCGTTGGGCCGGCAGGGTTGAGGCGCTGATCCAGAAACTTCTCATGAGACGGTTGGGGGCAGATGGCGATTATCGATCAATCCCAACTTCAATCGCCGGCAATGTGGATGCTTGTGCCGCCGCGAAACTTGCACGGTGCTTGGTCGTCTCGCAAGGCATTCCCGACCGCTCCGCCTGATTGCGGGGCAGCGGGCAAAGGTATTTCCGACCGGCACCGGCGGCCGAAGACTACCGGCGGCGGCTAGAACTGCCCGCACGTGGGCAAATGAGGCGAAGCGGCTTCATCTCGCTCGTGATGGTCCACCCTATCGCAGCAACTGCAAAACCGATGATGAGGCTGGCTGCAGCCAAGGTTTCGATAAGCCCAAGCTTAAAGACTTCCGCGCCATACCCGATTGCTACGATCAGCGCGGGCAAGACCAACGACAATGTAAGGCGAGCAATCAACTTACCATCTCCTTCGACTCTCGCAGCTCAGTGACACGCGCTTGTCATAATGCAATGCCCGTACGCTGCGCAGTCTGAACATTCGCACATTGCGCGTCCTAGATTTTGATTTTCATCAAACCCGCTATATGCTGGCGTATTGTGTGGATCGTTGCGCGGCCCCGCCTGATGACCCGGTTTGCTACGTGTTACCGGCAACGCATTGGCAGTTGCCACTCGCCCTCGTCCCGTTCTAGACGTGCATCAGCTTCTTTTTGACCTGCATCAATACAACGGTGGCGGCTTGAGATAGAAAGGACATTCCAGTCAAGCTCAGACACGTGGCAGATTGAAAGTCTTGGCGCCCTATCTTCTTTTCGTATCCAAATCCTGGCAAGTGAACTCAAGGACTGCTGCCGGACGCACCCGAGCGAAGTGCCCCCGGTCGCCTGCGCCGCGTGTGATGCTGGCCACTTCATCGACCCGCGAATCGGCACGATGCTCTGGCCGAGCGCAGCTGGTCCATCTGAATGCCATCGAGCGAATTCGGGCGTCATACCGTTCCCGCACGGACACGCCGCCTGACTCGCAAGAGCGCGTTCGACGGCATCAAGACTCCACGCCCCACGCTGACTTCGTGGGACGAGGAAACGTCCGACCGACAAAGGATGTTCGACATGACAGACCACGGCGACAATTGTCCCGCCGCGGCCACGCTTGCGGGAACTGCAGTCCATTCCAGCTGCTGTCCAACAGCAATCAATAACAGCCGGCGCTGGCTTGATTGGGTCCAGTTCGACTCGACCGGATCCCAGGAACTGCTCCGCAGCCCTCATACTTCGGTCGGCGATCGGATAACGTCCCAGCACGTTCCGATCGGCGGTTGCGACGTCCCAAAGCATCCAGACCATAACTGGCCTGATCGAGACCATGCGCCGCTTGGGCGAGATCAGGCTGATCTTGTTGGCGCAGCGGCCGAGTGATCTCGGCGCTAGTATTCGGAAGGTTACCTGATTTTGTCAGTCGGCGGCGATGAACACCGTCCAGGGTCTATTGGCAACTTGACCTGGGAGCGAATTGAAACGGCGCCCTTTGATCGGGAGCTGGAGATCGCGGTGATCGAGGGTAATGCCATTCACCGGCTGGTCTTTCCTTGCCGACGGATCTTCGGCGGCTGGATCAAGGCCATGACCGGAGAGCACGTCGCTGTGCAGCCCACGCACTGGCGCATCTGGCCGAGATAGCGGCGGCCGCCCTGCACAATAGGTAGCGCAACGAAACGCGGCTGCATCCGACCGCCTCATATAGACAAACTACGTACACTCGATCGAATGAGAGGGTCTGCCCGGAAACATGTCCGACCACATTTGGTACCGCTATGGCACAGCCGCGGCGGCCGCCGCGCTGGCCGTCGTGCTTCGTGCGGCGCTGGATCCGTATCTTCCGGACCGCACGTTCACGATCATCTACCTTTCAGTCATCGTTTTTGCCGCTTTCGCTGGCGGCCGCGGACCGGCCATCTTCGCCATGCTGCTCTGCCTCATCATCAGCGCAGCATGTCTTGGGAACAACCTCATCTCCGATTCCGCAAACATGATCGATATAGCCGGACTCGCGGTACTTGGCCTCCTGCTCGGCTTCATGGGCGATCGGCTGCGGCGCGAATCAGAGCAGGCACGGTACCGACAAGCCCATCTGCAGTCGATCCTGGACACCGTGCCGGAAGCCATGATCGTGATTGACGAGAGGGGAATCATTCGCTCGTTCAGCGCCGCGGCAGTGCGTTTATTCGGTTGGTCTCCGGACGAAGTGGTCGGATGGAATGTATCCAGGTTGATGCCACAACCCCACCGCGCCGAGCATGACCGCTACATTGAACGCTATCTGGCTACCGGAGAGCGGCGCATCATCGGCATCGGCCGCATTGTGGTCGGCGAGCGAAGCGACGGCTCGACCTTTCCGTTGGAGCTTGCCGTCGGTGAGGCCAAAGTGCGCGGGGAACGATTCTTCACCGGCTTCATCCGAGACCTCACCGAACGGCGAGCGCAGGAACGGCGATTGCAGGAACTGCAATCTGAGCTCGTGCACGTCTCGCGGTTGACCGCCATGGGAGAGATGGCCTCGTCTATTGCCCACGAGATCAACCAACCGCTCTCCGCAATCACAAACTACATGCGCGGCGCCAAGACGCTGCTGGCATCAGACAAGCCGGACGCCAATCGTATTGCTGACGCCATCGAAAATGCCACCCAGCAAGCGCTGCGCGCCGGCGATATCATCAAGCGTCTGCGGGAATTCGTCGCCAAAGGCGAGACGGAGCAAACAATGGAGAATCCGCTCACCTTGCTTGAAGAAGCGGTCGCTCTGGCCTTGCTCGGCGCCAACGAGCAAGGCGTGCGGGTGACGATCCGCAGCGATCGCGATCTGCCATCGATAATCGTGGACAAGATCCAGATCCAGCAGGTCGCGCTGAACCTGATACGAAACGCGATCGAGGCGATGGCTTCCAGCCCGCGTCGCGAATTGACCGTCGGAGTTACCAAAGTCGACGGCCTCGCCAGGTTTGCCGTCGCCGATACGGGCTCTGGCATCAGCCCTGATGTCGCCAATCGCCTGTTCCAGCCCTTTATCACGACCAAAGAACATGGCATGGGTGTGGGACTATCAATCTGCCGCACGATCATCGAGTCCCATGGCGGCCACATCGTCGTGGAAGCCAATCCGGGCGGCGGCACGGTGTTTCAGTTTACCCTGCCATTTGCGGAGGCCAATGAGGAAGCATGACCATGCGGCGCATTCTTGTGATCGACGATGACGCCGCGATGCGGGACTCGCTCGCGTTTCTGCTTGATGTTAAGGGCTTCTGCGTGGCAACCTATGAGACGGCGAGCGGCTTTGTCGGTGACGCCGCGAGTGGTCCGGTTGATTGCATTGTGTCGGACATCCGGATGCCGGGCATGAGCGGCCTGGAACTGGTCCGCAAACTGAAGGCGGATCGCGTCGACTGCCCCGTCATCCTTATTACCGGCCATGGCGACGTGACGCTGGCAGTCGAAGCGATGAAAGCGGGTGCGGTCGACTTCATCGAGAAGCCCTTCGAAGACGAGGTGCTATTGCGCGCAATCAATAGCGCCTTGGAAGCAAGGCCAACCGAGCCAGCGGACGATACGGCGAAACTGCAAGCCGAAGCCCGCCTGGCAGAGCTGTCGCCGCGCGAGCGTGATGTCCTGCAGGGACTACTGGCCGGTAAGATCAACAAGGTGATCGCCCACGATCTTGGTATCAGCCCGAGAACGGTCGAGGTTTACCGGGCGAACGTCATGGCCAAGACCAATGTTCGCAGCATGTCTGAGCTGATGCGAATAGCTATCGCCGCCGGACTCTAGCAACATCGCCGAGCGACGGAATGTCCTATTCAAGCATCCAGCTGTCCGCTTCAACTGCGCAGATCGCGCCGGGAGAAGGTCATTGCTGATACGGTGGAGCTTTAAATCGCCTGCGGATTCTTTGCAGGGCGTAAATCGTGCAACACAGGCGAGTCCTATTTCCTGGCCGTGGACTGACTATTATGAGGCGCGCTCCTTGCCAGTTTGTTCGTGCTCAAGAACATTCAGCGGCGGCATATGACGCGGATCATTTGAGGGCTCGGATTCTTCCGAGGCAGCAGGTCTTTGACTTCGGAGAACGACAATGCTCGGGAACATACTGGTCCACCTTCCGACGGAGCTCCCGGTGCGGGCTGCTATCAACGGGTCGATTTCCTTTGCACAGAGTACCGGCGCGCATCTTGACGTTGTAGCCATCGGCTACGAGAGAACAATTATTCCGCTTCTTGCAATTGGCGTAACGGCGGTTACTTCTGTTTTCGACGTTGAGCAGGCGCGTGCGTTGGAGCGGGCCGAAGCAGCACTTCATGCCTTCGACCTGCAGGCACGGAATGCCGGCATTTCCTATACGGGTCGCGCGCTGAGCGCGCTTCCAACCGACGCGCGCCGGATCATCTGCGCGAGTGCGCGAGTCCACGACATGACCATCGTTACCCAGCCTCAGGGCGGCTACGATAGTTGCGACAATCTGATACTTAGGGGGATCCTTTCCCAGGCTGGCGGGCCAGTTCTGTATCTGCCACCAACCTTCGACGGCGCCTTCTCGATCAGACGAGTAGGGATTTGTTGGGACGGCAGCCGCCGTGCGGCGCGTGCTCTGCACGACGCAACGCCACTTTTGTATAAAGCCAATACCCTCACCATCATCACGACCACCGCCCCGGACAAAGTCCCGGCAGAGAGTTCCACTGCGCATCTGGGAGAGTATCTTGCAAAATCAGGACTTCCTGCGAGGATCGTGTCACTTCCGGCATCCCGGGCAGCGCGGCGCGCCCTCCTGTCGCTTGCGGCCGACGAGAGCCTCGACCTGCTGGTTATGGGAGGCTACGGTTGCTCTCAACTGCAGGAGAGGCTGCTCGGTACCGCCGGGCATATGCTCCGCGGGATCAACATCCCGGTCCTGATGTCACAGTGAGACGGTACGGGCGGCACGTCGGCGGATCCGCGAAGATGCCATCAAAATGCTGTCGCGATCGGGCGCATCCGACGATGCCCGAGCTCAACATCAGGCTAGATCACGATTGTCCTTCGGTTCCTGCGATTGCGGGAGCGCGGCAGAGGGGGACTGTTGAGCCAGGTCAATATGTCGCGCGAGCCTAGCTCTATGATTCAGTTTCCAACTCGGACCACATGAAGTGACGACCGGGCCGTCGTCCACGTCGACGAGCATACATGGATCCTCATGATCCCGGCTGGTCACTCCAGCGCCGACCAGGATCAGAGTCATGATTTGCAAGAGACTTCCTGCGGCGGGCTGAAAGTGACGGTGGAGACGGCGCTTGGAACTCTCCACGGGTGTGGCCGTGCGCTTTTGATTGTTTTCGTGGCGGCCGGCCAGGTCAGCCTTCTGATCCAAAGCTGGCCCAATTGATTTGAGCATGTTCGAGTAGCAGGGGACCCACGTCGCGCGTCGTTCAAGCGGAACTCAATCATGGCTTACGCGTAAATACCTAGTGGCTTCTACTTAGGTAAAACATCTGGATTTCACAGTTTGTCAGGAGCGGCCAATCTGCGTGTCATCGACGTTCGCAAGCAAAGTCCGCCATGCACGCCCGGGCCCCCAGCCTTACTGAGACCAGCCGCCATCCACCCAACGTCTTGCGTGGGAAATCTGACAATCGTGGACCGCTTGGTATGATTGCGACACCGATGCGGTTCACGCGCAATAGCGAGATTTACGGAGAGGATGAAGCAGCCGAATACCTTTATCAGGTGGTATCGGGTGCTGTGCGAACCTACAAGATTCTGGAGGACGGACGTCGTCAGATCGGCGCGTTTTATTTGCCTGGTGACATCTTTGGCTTTGAGGCCGAAGAAAGCCATATCTCTTCGGCCGAGGCGATCTGCGAGACGCACCTGCTCATGGTGAAGCGCACCGCTGTCATCTTTCGCGCCAGCCACGAGAGGGAACTTGCAAGGCAGCTCTGGGACGCGATGGCGCTTGAGCTCCGCCGTTTCCAGGCGCATTCGATGCTCCTGATCAGCAGCGCAGAAGAACGGGTCATCGCGTTCTTGCTCGACATATCTCGCCGCACCACGAAGAACGCAGCCATCGATCTGCCCATGTCACGGCAGGATGTTGCAGATTACCTTGGCTTGACCATTGAGACGGTGTCGCGCACTTTCACTCAGCTTGAGCAGAATGGCGCGATCGCCCTGCCGACCACGCGCCGAGTCGAGCTCCGCAAGGACACATTGTCCAACCGCTTTGCGCAGAACTTCGGCTAACGTGATTTTGCGCTAGCTCCAGGCTGGGCGGCGCACGCCTCTGTGCGCCGAGCCGTGCCGGAAAATACAGCGCAGAAGGACACCCAACGGCGGCTTGGGGAACCGGGCACAAATCGCCGCCATTTTACATTTCCCTCCATGGAGCACCGCAATGATCATCGGTCGCTTGCTTCGAGAGCATCGTAATATCGATCTCCTTTTGGTCGCCCTTCAACGCGAATTGGAGATTTTTGAGCAAGGACATCGTCCGGACTATGAGGTGATCCGCGCGATTATCAGCTATTTCGAGGTTTACCCCGAGGTGTACCATCATCCTCAAGAAGACTTGATCTTTTCCAAGCTCAAGAGGTGCGATCCGGATGCGGCCGCAATGCTCGGCGATCTCGCGCATGAGCATCAGGAAGTCATCGACCGCTTGCACCACTTCGCTCGCGCCATTGATGGTGTCCTGGCAGATCGTGAAGTCCTTCGGCAAGACGTCGGCAAGATCGCACGCGACTTTATAGTACGCGAGCGGCACCACATGATGTGGGAAGAACGGGACTTCTTCCCCGCCGCGGTTGCGGCTTTATCGGCTCAGGATTGGGCCGAGGTCGCTTCCGCCCTCACCGATCATGGTGATCCGCTATTCAGCGAGACAGCTGAAGCGGCTTCCGACGCGCTAAGAGCCCATATTCTACAATTGGAACAAGAAGCTGAGGCCGAACGGAGCGCACTTGCGTTTTCGAGCGCGTTGGCCGGCAACCCGCGGCACAATGCGGAGAGGGATGGACCACGTTGATCGCTGCCGCATCCGGCAGGAAGTGGACATCATTTCATGAGGGCTCAAATGAAGATCGCCTCGCCGGCTTTCAGAATAAGCACGGGCGATATGCTTCTCCGCCCGACGATCGTTTGCTTTAACTGGCGGCGCAAGCGGCATGGCCGACGTTAAACGCGGTCTGATTCGAAATAATCGGCAGTAACAGGCTCGACCATGAGCATTGGCATCGCGCGAAACGGACATTTCTCAGCAGAGCTGTCGGACGTCAATTAATATCCGTTTGCTGCTTCGTTTCGTCTCGTTCTCGCTCGATTTGACCATGATGGGAGGTGCATTGCCAAGAAAGCTCATCCTTGCCGCGCGACCGCTTCATCAAATTCAAAACGTGAGGTATGCGCCGGTGGCATGACCTACCGGCCAGCCCATCAGTAACCGCGATATTTGAGGCAGCGCAAAGCTTACCATGCCCCCGTCCGATAATCGGGCGCCCAGAGAGCGAGAGAGGCATCGCAATGCGACCGGACCTAGCACAATCCTACGGGCAGCACCGAGTACCGCGCTACACCAGCTATCCGAGCGCCCCTCATTTCTCGGCATCAGTTCGGGAGCTCGACTATCAAGCTTGGCTCAAGTCCCTCGACGGCCAGCAGTCCGCCTCTATCTACGTGCACGTGCCATTTTGCCGAAGCATGTGTTGGTACTGCGGCTGCCATACATCTGTCACGAAACGCGACGATCCGATCGCGATCTATACGGCTGGATTGCGCACTGAAGCCTACCTCGTTGCAGAAGCCATTGGCCAACGACAGGCAATCTCTCATATCCACTTCGGCGGCGGCACGCCCACGATCCTGACACCTGAAGCATTCGCCGATTTGGTCGGCTCGTTGCGTTATTCGTTCGCCGTCCTGCCTGATGCTGAGATCGCCGTGGAGATTGATCCCCGCATGTTGAGCAATCCGATGGCCGAAGCCCTTGGCTATAGCGGGGTCAACCGGGCAAGCCTTGGCGTGCAGAGCTTCGACCCGGTTGTCCAACAGGCCATCAACCGCCCGCAGAGCTTCGAACAGACCGCAATTTCGGTCGAGCGGTTACGCCACGCCGGTATTTGCCGGATCAATTTCGACCTGTTGTATGGGCTGCCCGGGCAGACGGTCGATTCGTGCCTGGATACCGTCGGCAAATGCCTCGAATTGTATCCGGACCGATTTTCGGCCTTTGGTTACGCGCACGTTCCGACCTTCAAGAAGCATCAACGCAAGATCGACGAATCGACTCTGCCTAACAGCGTCGAGCGCTATCGCCAATCCGAAATGGTAGCTCACACATTGGTTGACGCTGGATACGTACGCGTAGGCCTCGATCACTTCGCCCTACCGCATGACAATCTCGCTGTGGCGGCGGAGCAAGGCAGGTTGCGCCGCAATTTCCAGGGATATACTGACGATTGCGCAGGCGCGCTTATTGGCCTCGGTGCCAGCGCCATCGGCCGGCTGCAGCAGGGGTTCGTCGCGAATGCTGTCTCAACCAAGGATTATCTCGCTCGCATCACCGAGGATCGGCTCGCGACGGCCAAGGGCTATCTACTGACTGATGATGATCGCTATCGGGCGGAGATCATCGAGCGAATTATGTGCGACATGACAATCGATCTCTCCGAGACGTCTCGCCGTCACGGCAGGGATCCGGATTCGGCCGTTGTCGATCATTCCCGGCTTGAAAGTCTTGTCGCAGATGGTGCCGTCGTGTTCGACAATGGCCGGCTTTCGGTAGCCGGCGGCGCCCGGTTTCTGGTCCGGAGCGTCGCCTCCGCCTTCGACGCTCACCTCGCTCGGTGCGGAGCTACGCACAGCGCGGCTGTCTAATCGTGTGAACGGCGGGCGTGCCAGTCTGGTCAGCCCGCACTTCAGCCACCAGTGAGTTGGCTTATCCGCGGTTCGGACCGATCTCGTGATCGTGGAGCATCCTGTTGTCCATCACTTTCGTGGTCGAGTGTCGATCTGTTCATCCATTCCAAAGAGTTACAAACCTTCGCCAGAGTGGAACGGGACAGACTGCCTGCGCAGCCAAATCAACAACAAATCACTCATGCATTGGTTGCTTGAGTAATGCTTGCTGTCGCGCTTACTCGCATGGTAGCGCCGCTTTAGCGGCAGGAAGGCGCCGTTAATTGCACTTCGCCTCGGTTGACACCAAGAGGGCCGGGCGTCGCCAGCCGCGGTCTTCGCTCGCCTCGGCAATCCGTTGTGAACGCGGCTCATCGCGGACAAACCTTAGTCTAGTTTTCCAATACTCAACTACGTTGGTCGCATACCACAGCATGATTGAGCCACGCTGAGCCGTGCTTTAACTTTGGTTCAGATTTACGGCGAATGTCCTCGCCGGCAATCGGACCATCGGCTGTCCTCCCTGCGCCGGTGGAAGTCGGCGATGTGTCAGCGTCGCTCCCCTCAGACTTAACTTTCGCCCGGCCCGCTAAACGCGGCCGGGCGTTTTTTTGTCCGAGCTCGGTCGAGATGATCGAGAGCGCAAACGCGCTATGAGCGGATCAGCGTCCTGGAGGAGAGAGCCAAGCGCAGGATCAAGGACCTGGCCGATCGGATGCTGCGCGCAGTTGCCGGGCGGCGGCGACCATATTGATCAGCGCCGGGCGAACCTCTTCCCATTTGCGCGTCTTCAGACCACAGTCCGGATTTACCCAAAGCTGCGAGTCCTGCAACCGCTGCCGAGCCAATGTTATCAGCTCCTTCATTTCCCCTGCCTCGGGAATGCGGGGAGAATGGATGTCGTAAACGCCCGGCCCGATTTGATTAGGATATTTGTAGCTCCTGAACGCGTCGAGCAGCTCCATCTTCGAGCGCGACGTCTCGATCGAGATGACATCCGCATCCATTGCAGCGATGGCGTCGATGATGTCATTAAACTCCGAATAGCACATGTGCGTATGAATCTGGGTTTGATCTGCAACGCCTGATGAGCATATCCGGAAGCTATCGACGGCCCATTGAAGGTAGGCCGCCCACTCCGATCGGCGCAATGGCAATCCTTCGCGGAGGGCCGCTTCGTCGATCTGGATCATGCCCGCACCGGCTATCTCGAGATCACGGACTTCGTCGCGGATCGCCAGTGCGATCTGCCGGCAGACCTCGCCTCTTGGAATATCATCGCGAACAAATGACCAATTCAGGATCGTTACTGGTCCGGTCAACATCGCCTTCACCGGCTTACTGGTGAGTGATTGCGCGTAGAGCCACCAATCCACGGTGATCGGCTTTCGCCGCAAAACATCGCCAAACAGGATCGGTGGTCTGACACAGCGCGAGCCATAGGATTGTACCCAACCATTCCTGGTAAATGCGAACCCGGCGAGTTGCTCGCCGAAGTACTGCACCATGTCATTGCGCTCAAACTCGCCATGCACGAGGACGTCCAGCCCAATGTCCTCCTGCCAACGCAGAGCGCGCGCGGTCTCCTCCTTGAGGAACTTGTCGTATTGCTCGTCGCTCATGGCGCCTTGCGCATGTGCTGCGCGGGCGTTACGGACCTCTGGGGTTTGCGGGAAAGATCCAATCGTCGTGGTGGGAAAGGCCGGTAGTCCAAAGCGTTTGCGCTGGATCTCGGCCCGACGGACAAATGGGCTGGCGCGCCGGCGCATGGCCTGGTCAATCGCTCGCATCCGTACCGCGAGATTCGCATCGCGGATCTTTGGTGAAGTCCGACGGAACGTCACGGCCGACTCCGATTCAGCGAGACTTTCAGCAACATTCTGATCACCCGCGAGTGCCCGCGCCAGGATCGCGAGCTCACGCATCTTCTGTACCGAAAAGGCAAGCCAGCTCTTGAGATCGGATGCAAGTCCGGTCTCGAGTTCAACGTCGACGGGCACATGAAGCAGCGAGCAGGATGGAGCGATCTGGACGCGATCCCTGCCTAGCTTCGCGATGGCGGGATCCAGTTGCTGGCGGAGCGTCGACAGGTTCGACCGCCATACATTTCGTCCGTCGATGACGCCGAGAGACATGATGAGGTCGCTTCGCCGGGCAGCAATGATCCGGTCCAACAGGTTCGGCGCGCGAACCAAATCCACGTGCAGTCCGGCAACGGTCATGTTCAAAGCTGTGTCCAGATTATCGCCGAGATCGCCGAAATAGCTCGCGACCATGATCTTGACGTCGGGTACTTCCTTGGCGAGCCGATCGTAGACGTGCAGCAAAGATTTTCGCGCCCGCTCCTCCAGATCAAGGACCAGGCAGGGCTCATCGCATTGAACCCAGTTTGCTCCCCGCTTGGCTAGCTCTTGCAGAACCTCGACATAGACCGGTATTAGCTCGTCCAGGAGCGACAGTGGCTGGAACGCAGGATCCGCACTCTTGCCAAGCTTCAAGAATGTGACCGGCCCGATCAGGACGGGGCGGGTCTGAAATCCGAGGGCTTTGGCTTCCTCGTACTCCTCGATAGGTTTTCGCGAGGACAGGCGGAACGTCTGTCCCCGACGAAATTCAGGGACCATGTAGTGGTAGTTGGTGTCGAACCACTTGGTCATCTCCTGTGCGGGCGCGCCATATCCGCCCGATCCGGGGCTGCAACTCGCATTCTGGCGGTCCCACTGTGAACCGCGGGCCATCTCGAAGTACGTCTTGAGTGAAACCGGCTCGATTTTCGACGCGTAGACTTCCGGGATGGCCCCAACCATGACAGAGGTGTCGAGCACCTGATCGTACAAAGAGAAGTCGTTGGACGGAATGACGGTGACACCGAGGGATTTTTGGCGGGCCCAGTTCGCAGCGCGCAGGCCAGATGCGTCCTCGAGCAATTGCTGTTCACTGATTGCGCCGGCCCAGTAACTTTCAAGCGCGCGTTTGAGCTCGCGTCTTGGACCGATCCGAGGCGTTCCAAGCGTGGCGACCGGAAGGGAGAGAAGAGACATAGCGCTAACCCCGTAGTTGGGGGCAAAGGCCATGGCGGACGCAAGCACGCTCGCCCGAGAGCGGCTGCTTGGCGTACCACCGGGACACCCCGCCCGTGGACGTATATGTGGTCGAGGCAGGTCTCCTGGCTCGCGGGTCATCGCCACTGTCCGGCCTTCCCAAAGCCTCACGGGCTTAAGTGACTTTGTTGGACAGCGGCTCGCCGCTTACAGTTGCGGGGGCAGCGCCGGCCTGTTCACCGGCTTCCCTCTTAGCTCCGGATCCAGCGGGACCGGAGAACCTCTACGATTTCGATTATCTGCAACAGACCTCTTCCGTCAACCTCTCAGATGACTCTCTCACGTCAATGCTGCCATCATCGGTGACTGAAATGGCTATTTGACATCGAAAGTGGACCACGAGTGGAAGCTCTCTCCAATATAGGTCTCAAAGGAATTGTCGAAGGCGCAAGTCGCGCGCTTCGAGCGTGCTGGCATTCGGTCTCTCGGCAGTCGAGAAGGGCCGCCGGGGGCAAAACGCCGCAAACCGTCAGCATGCCCGGCGCGCATGTTGATCTGCGTGCCAACCAATCCTGGTAGGCGACTTGCGGTCTGTGATGCCGATAATGCGCAGGAACGCATATCGATTCGCCTCAACGAACACTGAGAAACCCCGCAATGAAAATGGCTGTTTGGAGCGCCGTTGGCGTCTTTGCTGTCACCATCTTTGCGATCGGCCTGTTGGGGCGATTGGTGAAAGCGTTCATGAATCAATCCGTCAAACAGATGCTCTCGAGAATGTTGAGCAACTCGAGAGGAAGTTAGCGCGATACTTGATCGTTTCTCGCTTGCCGGCCCGATTCCACTGGAAACAGCGGCTCATCCAACCATGAATGCGGAGCCGAAGCAGCTGGACGATTGACTAGATTGCACCATCGTGCGCGTAGGCAGAAAACGCGCACACCATATCATCTGCCTGCCTGACGATGAGCTTCCGAACGATTCCGTACGCCCGGCAGTGATGACCGACTTTGGCATATGATCATTTGCGAGCCGATAGAGATCGCAGGCGTTCGGGTGACAACACCAGACCGGACGGTTCAAGACCTTTCAAAAATTCTTCCCGATTCCTCATTCGTAAATCTGCAACGGCCTTCGCTTGCGCCTCGAGGATCGGCTCCACAAAAGCTGAACAAGCCCGCGCGGATCGGCTGAATGGAAACATTGAAACGAGCGCCGTCGGAAAGCCAACAAACATTGCACGAATCTGGCGCGATTTGCCGGCTATTTCCTGGCACGAAGGATGCAAGCTCCGGGATGCCCAGGCTTCTCCCCCTGGGCAGGTCCAGCACAGCAGATTGAGGTTGTGATTGGCCCACTGAAGTTAGCGGCGCGTGACATCGAGGGGATAGCGCCTGCTCGCGCGGGACATCGCAGGCGCCCGCGTCACGTTGCCGCTAACTTCTTCCAATCGAGGACAGATTGAAGGCTGCCGCTTTGACGCGCAGATCAAAACCGATGGTTCGGCCGTGATGAAGAGAATGTCTGCAAGGCACGTGCATCGTCTCTGTCAATGGCTGATTTTCCTTGCTGGGCTGGTTGCGGCGGCCAGCAGTGCCCGAGCCGGCGAAAACGCGCTCGTCGAACGCGTCAAGTCAACCTGGCGAGCACGAGACGGTGAGACAATCGAGCACATTGTCTCCAAGGTCTCGAAAGTGGCGCACTTCGTCCCTCGAAACTGGGGAATCGCCGAAGGCATCGACCACACTGAGTATGTTTATCTTTCCTGGACCAGACATCAGGATAACAGTTCAGACGAACATTACGTTATTACCTGGAAAGTCGGGACCGACGGAAAGATTGAAGTTGCGTCTCCCTATGCAAAGCCCATCGAATTCGGCTGGCGCGCCCTGGCGCTTTCACTCATCGCCAGTGAAGTCACCGACGGCGAAAAAGACGCAAACCTTGGTTTTCTGCATAATCCGGCCAATTTCAACTTTGTGACGACCGCGCAGGGCAAGCTCGGAGATCTTCTCCGGCACGGCCGTTGTCATATCATCGAACCTGTTGTCGTGGATTACGTTACGGCGGCGAATGACAAGCCGACCGAGAAAGCGCACCGGTGGCGCGTTCTGCTGCTGGTGAACTGCAACATACCAGGCCCCCGCTACTTTACCGAAAATGGGGTCATCACCTTCGAGAAGCGCGAGGGGCACAATTGGGAGCCGCAATCTTTCCTTGCCAAGAGGATTGCGACTTTTCCTCCCGGCTCCTGGTTCCATCACATAGAGCCAAACGAACGGAACGCATTCAAGGGGGTGCGAAAGGCCTCGACAAATGATCGGGATGGCAGCGTTACTCCTTGAGCGCTGAGCGCCTCGGGGCGACAGCAGGCCCATGCGCTGGAGAATTGATGCGCCCAGCTATGCCAGCAGGAGGCAGGCCTCGCTCCGGCCTGCAAGCCCCAATCGGGAAAGCCAGGCATCAGGATGGCTCTTGCCCCTTCAGACGAGTAGCCGCGGCGGAACTGGTACAAAAGCCACATGCGAGCTCTCGCCAGAGCGCCATGCCATCCTTCACGGACCAAGCGAGGCGATGCTGACGCCAAGCCAGATCCGGCGTGCGCGCCAGCGCATCGCGCGACCAACAAGCACCCGCGGGAGCGAGTGCAGCGACGAGACCGGATTAAGAGGGACCCCGGGAACGGGGCAGTGATAGCGACGCCGGCATCCTCGATGGCGGCGGGCCCCTTTCCCGAGTGCCCCCGGCGAGGAGCTCCACAGCCGTGCTGCGAGGGTCGAAGATCGAATTGAGCCTGATCTAAATTTCCTCGCGCGCATTCGTCTGCGCGTCATAGATCTTGATTTGAAGCGTGGGAAAACGCTTCTTTAGTTCTGCTCCACCAGCCCGGGCGCCGTCTCTGGTTGCGAATTCGGCCTTGACTCGGCCGTCGACTTCAAGCGCGTAACAGGAGACCGGCAGTTCAGGGGTGGCCATAACCATTTCAATCCCATTGTGCAGCGAGGCGGTTAAACATGATTATTAGGGTGAGTCGCCTAAGCCCTGCAGCGCTAACTGCCGCAATGCCCTGAGTGCCGACACGTGTTGTGGATTGATTCATCGCTTTGAAATGACAACCACCCCCCACTCGCAATAGGTGCGAGGACGCCTTTGCACCGGCAAGTCCGTAAAACCGGCCCCGTCAGTCCGCACGCTCGCCATTATGCCGAACCGTGCTTTCTTCCGTTCGAGCGCCCCCAAAAGAAATCTCTTGAATCTTACCCAGCGTCAGGTCGTAGGCTGAAAATATAGGCAAGCTTGCACAAATGCATCGTCGAACGATGCTGACCAAATGACGGACCAATGCGGTCAAGCAGTCGGCTGGACGACACCGGATCGTTGGGATTTTGTGAGCTGATGAACCAAGAGCGAAGGGATACCAGGATGAAGTACCGCGTAATGATGGCAGCATTCCTCGCTATCATCGCGTCTCCTGTTTGCGCGGCGAAACTGAGCGGTGCTCCCCAAATCCTCGACGCCAACATGATAGAGATCGAGCAAACGCGAATTCGGCTCTCGGGTATCGAGGCCCCTGAGACCGATCAGATTTGCCTGGATGCTCATGGTCGGAAATGGGCCTGCGGGGTAGCTGCTCGTGACGCCCTTATCAACTACTCGAATGGACGAATATGGGATTGTCAGACCGCAGGAGTAGACAAGTACGGCAGGTCTCTCGGCAGTTGCTTTATCGAGGGCCAGGACGTGAACGCCTGGATGGTAAGCTCCGGTTGGGCACTGTCATTCGATCCATCCACCCATGTTTACGTCGTCAATGAGGTGGTGGCGAGCAATGCCTTTGCCGGCTTGTGGTCGGGGGCGTTCATCACCCCCTGGGACTGGCGCCACCGCAACAAGAGCACGATTATTGTCGGCGCGAGCTCGGTGCCGAACAAGGCCCAGGAGCTCCTGCTCGGATCCGCTTTGCTATCTGACCCACCCTCGCCCGACTGCCTGATAAAGGGCACCGTCGACGGTACTGGCGAGCGCACGTATCACTCTCCGGGGCAAATCAGTTACGGACAAATCGACATGACGAAGAAGCCGGCTGAACGCTGGTTCTGCAGCGAAAAAGAGGCCGAAGCCATGGGGTGGCATAGAGCCGCGCGATAGGTGTCCTACCATGCATGCAAACCATACACAGAGCACTCCCTATCCGGCCGACGTCGCGCCTTCGCGCCGCTCGCTGTTGCTGTTCGCTGTTTCGGCATTGGTCGTGCCGTTTGCCGGCAACATTGTCGACGCGAACGAAGCGACAGCACCGCCGAAGCTGGATAACCTGCTCTCGCCCGATGCTGCGCTGAAGCGGCTGATGGAGGGTAACGATCGTTATATGCAGAGCGTGTCGCGAGGACGCGATCTGGAACGCGAGCGCCGACTTTTAGTCAATGGTCAGAATCCATATGCGGCGGTTCTGAGCTGCGCCGATTCGCGGGTAGCGCCCGAGCTTGCCTTCGACTGCGGACTTGGTGATTTATTCGTATGCCGCCTCGCCGGTAACTTCGTCAACGATGACACGCTAGGTAGCCTGGAGTATGCGGTTGCTGCACTGAACACGCCGTTGATCCTGGTACTCGGTCACGATCACTGCGGCGCGATAGACGCCACGATCAACTCGCTTGACGAAGGCAAGCCGGCGCCGGGACATATCCGCTCCATCGTCAGCGCGCTCGCGCCTGCCGTAAGAGGGGCGCGCCACCAACCAGGTGACAGCTCTGCCGATGTGATCCGGCAGAATGTGATCGACAACGTCAATAAGCTCAAATCCACCAGCCCGATCCTGAACCTGGCTGTCGAGCAGGAAACACTAAAGATCGTCGGCGGTCTATATCGGCTCGAAACCGGCAGGGTCGACGTATTGAGCTGACGCTGATGCCTTCGCGCGATCGCCCAGTCGGTGTGCCCTCGTCCCCTCAATCGACTGACACAACATTCGCGGATCCGTCGGGCTGCATCAAGTGCACCGGAACGTGGATCCGCGTCACGATTGTCATAGCTTCGGGATAATGTTGGCGTGGCCTCCTGATCGTGGTCATATTCTTCGTACGTATGTGGTAACGCGCCGGGCCAGCATCCGGACGCTCGATATCGCGGCCGATGTTGTTCATTATCGTTGTCTTCAGCAGCGTTGAGACCTCCACCCGGATTCACCCGCTGCCATCGCCCGTGGAGAGGCTATCCTTCGCGTAGTTGTTTTGTGCGCTTATGGTATGCGTTCGAAGACGATGCCGACGGCGATTTCACGAAACCGGTTCACGCGGGCGCTTCGGCGACTTGCTGAATTCGCGATCCGCCAGGGGCCGATGCGGTCCAACCGCTGGCGGACGCGACAGTCCATTGCTGAGCTATGAACAGCCGAGATAGTTGGAACCGAATGACCACAAGACTGTAGCGGCTAGCTCCGCTGGTTCTATCTCGGTGCCTTTCATCCAGCCCTCCTGAGCCTGACGAACCCTCCCTGCATCAATTCCGCATTGTAAGTTCGGCCATTGAGGGCAATGGTTGTTGTGTTGTTTGGACTAGGCATGAAGCCTGTTTCCTGCAGCTTCTCGATTAGGGCTGGGGTCGCCCACTGCTCCGGAAGCGGGAAACCTCTGCGCGACGTCTCGAAAATGAATGCTCCGAAATCTGGTAGCCCCGCTGGCCCAGCTCCCATATTTTGGTCCTCCGGAGGGTTATGAATGAGACGCACGCCGCTAGAGGGGTCCAGGGCAGCGGTATAGCGATGCCCTTTGATCTCATAGGTCATACTCGGCTGGTCGGCGTCAGGCAGGAGACCCAAGTGGTTCAGTCTCTCGACCATTTGCCCGGGAGCGGATTGGGTGCCGTGGGAAAACTTGTGGGGAACGGCGAATGAGACATCGTATGCCGTCTCCTCAGGCACGGCGGACGATGATGGCCCCGCTTCATTGATGATCCGACTAAATAGATCATGATCTTCTTGTGTCCAGGCGTACTCTCCTGGAGACCCTGGGGATCCGCCGTGGTTGATCTCATTGAAATCCATACAGCTCTCCTTCTGTTTTAATCCCTCGCAGATCGGCACCGCCGTTACCGCCACCGGTTCGGTCATCGCGAGAGAAGGTCTATGCTATGAGGCTTGGCTTTCGAGAAGCTGACGAGTTTCGGGAAGACGAGCGCAGTGGCAGACGCGGCGGTCGTGGTCCGCAGGAAAGGTGATGTCTCGGTCCGGGCTCGAGCTCAAGTCGCCTGTCGAAGCGAGCGACCGATCAAATCGACCTTAAGCCGACATCGACAAAGCGCTGGGGAGCGATCCTAAACCTTCCTACAATCCCTCCCCGCGGGCAGGAGCTTCGATCCGTATTCGGACAACATCAATATCCGGCGAGACTATTGTCTAACCGGCCTATTCGAATTCGAGTGTGATCGGCACCTGCCATCCCTTCGGGGTTGCTTTCTCCATCCATCATCAAATGATAGTCACCTGTCGAGCTTGGCCGTCTTCGCGGCCCGATGCATTGTGCTTAACAGGGGCCTTCCGGCGACGCTGCTCCATCGACATTCGTGAACCTGATTGTTGACTGTGACGTGGGTCGAGCCGCCGATCGGGTCGGCATGCTGATGGATGTTCAGTAAGCCTTCAATATCGAACAAGTTGAGAAGCCATACGACGCGGATCGTCCGACCTTGGCCATCAAGCAGGACTAAAGATCACATACAGGAAAATTGCGACAACGATGGCTGTCCAGCCCACTGATGATACGAAAAGTGCTAGTCGCGTCGACATGGGGCGTATTCTCCTTCGTCAGCCAACGAAGCGGCCGCCAGTGTCGCAATGAGCAGCCTCGTCGAATTTAGGTCGAGTTTATATTTGCGCCGCATCAAGCGGAACTAATCAGCGCAGGACGCAGTAACCACCGATCGGCGGAGGATTTGCGCGCCCAGGCGCTTTCCTTGGACGATCGTCGGCCGATCCGAATACCGATCAGCATCACGATTGTGGGACCTCACCGTACCTTCCCCCAGGTCTCTTCGACCAACGCATCGATCATCTCGGACACATCATCTTGCTCGACATTAAGCGTTAGCGAAATCCGCAACCTTGCCCTGTCCGGGGGCACTGGCGGTCGTATTGCTCGGACATCAAAACCGCGCGCCTGCAGTGCTGCGGCCAGCCGCATCGTGCGGGCGTTGTCAACGACCCTGTAAGGAACGATCTGGGAGCTCGAACGGGTCGGGCGGCCGCAGATGGCGAGCTGACGGTGTGCAAAATCGACAAGATCGATCAGGCGTCTCCGCCGCTCAGGCTCCTCCTGTACAATCAAAAGCGCCTGCCGAACAGCGATTGCCATCAGGGGCGATGGCGCGGTAGCGAAAATAAATGGACGACACCGATTGACCATGAAATCGCGCAATACGCGGGACGCAGTGACAAGAGCACCGGCCGCGCCGAGAGCCTTCCCGCAGCTGTGGATCACCAGAATACATTCGCGTCCCTGGTATCGCGCTGTGAGCCCCCGCCCCTCTTCGCCGTAAATGCCTGTGGCATGGGCCTCGTCCACAACCAGCATCGCCTCGTGACGTTCAGCGATTTCAACCAGATCTGCAAGCGGCGCGAAGTCACCCTCCATACTGTAGAGGCTCTCGACCAAGATCCAGACGCGCCCTACGCCGCCTTTGGCGCGCCAATTGCCAATCGTGTCTTCAACTGATTGAGGATCATTATGAGCTGCTATCCGGAACTCGGCTCGGCCCGCGCGCGCGCCTTCATGAATGCTGGCGTGCACGAGCGAATCGAGAACCAGCAGATCGCCTCGCTGCGGCAGCGTTGTCAGAACAGCAAAGTTTGCGATGTAACCGCTCCCGAAGAACAGTGCTGTCTCCGCCCGGAAGAAGCGCGCCGCTTCCGCTTCGAGAGCCTCGTGTTCCTCGCAGTTGCCGCGCAGGAGCCGCGACCCGCCAGCGCCGATGGGCGTTCCGGCCTTGAGCGCAGCGAACAGAGCTTCCTTCATACGCGGCGCGCCCGCCAGTGCCAGATAATCGCTGGAAGCAAAATCAACACCTGCGCGTGCCTTGAGTCCGCGCCGCCGGCGCTCTTCTCTCATAGCTTCCACGGCCGCGGCATAGCGGTCAAGCTTGCTTGGGTGAGTTAAGTTCATTGCTTGATCCAGCCTATGTCATCGAACGGGAAGACGAGGGAATGCAGCGCAGTCTTTGATCCTGTTAAAGCGCAGCTGTCTGCTCTCAAGCAGAGCAACGTGCGACCTTTGCGCCTTCCCATAGCTGCAGCCTGTCAATCGGAGGCGCCAGTCCCGATCTCAGAACGGTTCGATCACAAAGATGGCCGTCGTCGTTTCGGCTTTTATAAGTCACACTTGTCCGCTCAAATGCCTATCCTGGCCACGCGGCCGCGCAATCGGTCAAGTCTTTGTCCAACAATCTGGCTCGGGCCACTGGAGCGCGACACATTCGCTGGACGTTCTACGGCATGCTAGCCAGAGCGGCAAACCACCGCGATACTTTCCGTCGGGTCGGTAGACGCGATGAACGGGAGCGTTGCTGAGGCGCCTTTCGATTTGGGCCATCACGACCACCAGCGCGGGCTCGAACGTCTCAAGGACGTTGCCAAACGACCGCTCTCAAGGTCGAGCCACAGCCGGCATTAGTCAAATGGAACTGGCATTTCTGGCCTGGTCTCCACATGTTCGCCACTCCGGCGCTGCTGCCGCGGCTGATTCGTTGACATCACCGAGCTAGCGCCTTTGATCCCTTGCACCCAGGAGCTTTACCGAGAGGCCCGATGAGAGGACGAGCCTTGCGCTGCGCACTCGTTCACTCGCGGATAGTCATGTTGGCAGATTACCACTTGCTATTCGCGCGCAACCTCGGCACGGACCGGACAAACGCACAACACGGCAGTAAGTGTGATCTGATTGCATCACAATTGTTCGACACGCACGAACCGTTTCCAATGCCATTGCCGATTCTAGAGCTCGCTGCCCTGATGATCTTGTGGCGCGCATGACGGCAACCGGAGCAGCGTCGCGGTGCAGCCAATGCCACGATAGCGTTCTGACCGGTTCGGGTCGGGGGCTCGGATGTCTCACGATTCGTCACATGGTTTGTTCACTGACACGAGGCAGTTAAAATTCGTCGAAGAAAGGCCGCCAGCGGCCTTCGAAGAGTGAACTGAGCCAAGAGACTGCGCGACTGCCTTGTGTCCGACACGGCGGAATATGAACAGCGTATCGCTTGCTGGCAGGCCCGAACGTCTTCAAAAAGCCGCAGGAAGCTCTCTGTAGATGCTTGCATGGGCTGGGACCGCAGCACATAGAGCAGGACTTGGCAAAGCGAAGGCAGCGTCTGCAGCCAGTCCCTCGCGTTTGTCACGCGGCGTGCGTCCGCCCTCGCCTCTTAGCAACGGCGCAAGCGGCACGGGCGAGCCGCGTCAACCTTGGTACGAAGTAGAGAAGTACCGCACTCTGCTCCGTATCTTGGGTGACTTTGCAGCAATACGCCATATCGTCAAGTCGCGGTGACGGCTAATGGCCAAGGCGGGCTCGTGCGCGGTCGAGGTCGAGATCGAGGTCGGTCATTCACCTAGCACCCCGTCCGCTTGATGACACGATATGGCTGGAACCAAACACAGATGACGCTCACATCGCGCTGACTCGGCTCGTGCCATGCGATTTACTTCCGCGGAAACACAGCTGGCAGGCCCCGTTTGATGGCACATCGATTGCTGGCGAGACGATAAGCGGATCCACAGATTCATGAGCCCTCGCAACTCCCAGTTTGAGAATAGATGACAAGCAAACTCTATCGTCAACTCTCGCAGACATGATCAAAACAGATGAGAACGGATGTCGCCGCCGCGTTATTTGCTTACCGATCCAACCTCAAGGGCAGCGCCGATGGCGCCGATGGCCACGTCTTGCTTAGCTTTCCGGCCCCTCAAGACTGTGTTTCTGCCCCAACTCGTTCGGCAAGCGGTTTGGAGAGGAAGGAGCCTGCAGGCTGGTCGCAATCGATATCAACCGCGGCAATCGGCGATCTTCTCGGGCCTCACTCAATAGGGCCAGCTCTCCTATGCGGTCGCAATCTCCATCAATGACCGGCTACACCGCTTGGTCGTCTTAACGCCGAGGACAAACATGAACGCTCCGCCAGGAATGATCGCACCAGAAACGGATGTTTCGGCTGCAACAAGTGATGATCTGTCGCCCCTGCTGGCCAATATCCGCGCGCGCCGAAACGAGTTCGCTCGCGCGCAGAAGGTTCCAGACGACATTATTCAGGCATTCAAACGCATTGGCGTCTACCGGGCTCTGGCCGCCAAACGTTTTGGCGGCGACGAGAGAACGCCTGCCGATTTTTGTCGCCTGATCGAGCGCATTTCCGAAGCGGACGGATCGGCCGGTTGGGTCGCCAGCTTCGGCGACGGGGCTCGCTACCTCTCTGCTCTCCCTGAAGACACGCTTTGCCGCGTATATGCCAATGGACCTGACGTGGTGTACGCGGGTGCAGTTTTCCCGCTCCAGCCCGCTCAACGAAGTGCCGACGGGTTTGTCGTGAACGGCGTGTGGCCTTTCGCCAGCGGATCACCGGGCGCGGAGCTAATTGGCGTTGGAATCACTTTAGACGATGATCCAACAAGTGGGCTTGCACGCATAGCCGTGATGCCGGCCGACAAGGTAACGATCCGTCCCAATTGGGACGTCATCGGCCTGCAAGGCACCGGCAGCCATGACATCGTTGTGGACAATGTTATTGTACCAGAGGAATGGACACTGATCCGCGGCGGCCCACCGACTTTCGACGGGCCTCTCCATCGTTATCCTTCGGTGACTTTCGCTGCGCAGGCGCATGCGATTGTGGGCATCGGCATTGCGCGCGCCGCGCTAGACGAGGTGATTGCCGTGGGCCGGAGCCGCGCCTCGATTACTGGGGCGCCGGTGATGGCAGAGCGCGGCTATATCCAGCTGGAGGTCGCCAGAGCCGAAGCCATGCTGCGTAGCGCACGCTCCTTCTTCTATGAAGCCACCGAGGAGCTATGGAAGGAAGCGTTGCAGGATACGGTCCAGTCGACTACGACGACCCTGATGCGGCTTGCCGCGACCAACGCCGCCCGACAGAGCGCCGAAGTCTGCAAGATCGCGAGCGGTCTCGCAGGAACGCAATCACTCTATACGACGAGCAATCTCGCGCGCGCAATGTGCGACAGTTTCGTGGTTGCCCAGCACGCAGCCTTGAACGAGGGAACACTTCAGAGCGCAGGTCGTCTCCTGCTCGGAAGTTCAGCACCGGCAGGGTTTCCATGAAGACCGGCCATCCACGAGCAACTCCGCACGACCCGCAACAACGGTCTGCCGAATCCCGCGTCACGCTCGCTCGCGTGGGAACTCGTCCGGAAGTGTGAGACGCTTATGCGAGCGACTAGATAGCCAGCGGGACGCCTTGAACCAGGCTACGGGAACAATCTGCGTGTTAGCCGGGATAGCTCGATCTGTTGCATCCCATTTCGCTCTAGATAGAGATCCTTCGCCGCAGTCTCGGTCGTGGGGGACAGGGAGAGGCCGCCCACCCTATTCTGGGTTGCAACCACTCGCCCGAGAGAACAAAAGTCGATCAAGCGCTGCGACGCCCGTGAACTATGGATAGGGCTCTGACATGGGCCTTCGGCTTGTTAGCAAAGAGGGTCGCAGTTCACTCTACCCACCGACAAGCGATTCCGCACTCGTCGATTCGCCATTTGTACGATGCGTACAAAGTCTTGCGCGCGAGCGATGCAACATCTGTTCTACGTGTCCATGTAAGCGATGCGCCGGATGCAGCATAACGTCACCAATGAACAGCGCTGACTGGAACGTAAGACAGGCAATCAGCGGAACAACGTCATCTGATTGATGCGTCTTATTCCGCCGCGATATCACGTCGGGAACATCCTTGTGATCCGCGACAGAATCAAATCATGATAGATCATCACGATCCAACATGAGCGATTCAACCAAAGTCCCGTTGCGCAGCGCCGAAAGTATCACGGCGCCTCTGCGGCACGCGACCTTCCGTCGCATATGGATTGCGAGTCTTCTGTCCAATGTTGGCAGCTTGATACAAGGCGTAGGTGCAGCCTGGGCGATGACGCAGATGACGTCATCAGCTGACAAGGTGGCGTTGGTGCAGACCGCGCTGTTGTTGCCAGTGATGCTGATTTCAATACCAGCGGGCGCAATCGCTGATATGTACGATCGCCGCATCGTGGCACTGGTTTCGCTTGGCATCGCGCTCGCCGGCGCAACTGGCCTTACGGTGGCCGCCTGGCTTGGACTGGCCACACCGAACGTCTTGCTGGTACTCTGCTTCGTGGTCGGCAGCGGCATGGCGCTTATGGGACCGGCCTGGCAATCATCCGTAAGCGAACAAGTGCCGTTGGAAGCGCAGCTACCTGCGGCCATTGCGCTGAATGGCATCAGCTACAATATCGCACGGAGCGTCGGCCCAGCGATCGGCGGCGTAGTGGTAGCCAGCGCCGGCGCAGTGGCCGCATTCGCGCTCAACGCGCTGCTCTATCTCCCGCTGATGGCCGCGTTGTTCCTTTGGAAGCGCGTCCGCGCTCCCTCACGCCTGCCGCCTGAAAGATTGAGCCGCGCAATGGTGTCTGGCGTGCGCTACATCAGCAATTCGCCATCGATCAAGGTCGTATTGCTTCGCACCCTTGTAACCGGCGTTGGAGCCGGCGCGATTACTGCGCTGATGCCTCTGGTGGTGCGGGATGTATTGCATGGCGACGCCCAGACCTACGGCATCATGCTTGGCGCTTTTGGCGCGGGGGCCGTGGTCGGCGCGTTGAACATTGCCGAGATCCGCAGGCAGATGAGCGGCGAAGCTGCGATTCGCGCCTGTGCATTGTCCATGGGGGCGGCGATGGCTGCCGTGGCGCTGAGCCGCCAACCGGTATTGACCGCGGCTGCGCTGGTCCTGGCAGGAGCCGTGTGGATGCTGACATGGGCGGTGTTCAACATCGGAGTTCAGCTGTCGGCGCCACGCTGGGTGACCGGTCGCTCGCTCGCGGCCTATCAGGCGGCGAGTTCAGGGGGAATTGCCGTCGGCAGCTGGGGTTGGGGCCATCTGACGGACGCGGCCGGCGTTGAAACTGCGCTACTGGTGTCGGCCGCGCTGATGCTCGCCTCACCACTCATCGGCCGTTGGCTACCGATGCCCCGTGTCGGCGCGCGCGGCGAAGAGCCCGAGCTGCTCGCCGATCCCGAAGTACGGCTCGCCTTGACTGGACGTAGCGGGCCGCTCGTCGTCGAGATCGAATACCGGATTGCACAAGAGAATGCCCGCGCATTTCACAACGTCATGCAAGACGTGCAATTGTCCCGCCAGCGCAACGGCGCCTATGGCTGGTCGATCGCGCGCGACATCGCCGATCCCGAATTGTGGACCGAACGTTATCACTTTCCGACCTGGCTTGATTATTTGCGCTGGCGCAACCGCCCGACCCAATCGGAACGAGCGCTGGAACGGCAGGCCATTCAGTTCCACATCGGTCCTGCACCGGTACGTGTCCGCCGCATGCTGGAAAGGCCATTCGGCTCGGTACGCTGGAAGGACGACACGCCCGAGCACGCGAGGTTGGAAATGCCGCCCGAGATGGCAAGCGCGGCAAACGCACGTAGCCGGCCGCTTCGGCCGACCAAGTAACCCGGTTTGCCAAAGCCCGGAACCTTTGCGAATGGATGTGCTCGAATATCCAGAATGCCGAGTTTCGAACAGGCTGTACGGCTGGTCCAAAGTGCGAGCAGCCCGCCGGCGAATCCGGTCTTATGACCAAGGCCAGGCTCGCCGGCCGCGTCACTCGAGCACTGATGCACTTTTGCCAGGCTTCGAACTCATCCGTTCTTATTACGCCGCGCTTCAACGAGTTACGGCGCAACAACGCTGCAAAGATGCACTATCACGCAGCGAAAGCAGGAATAATGCAACCAGAATCGCAAAGAATTCACCTCGGCGAACTGCTTTTCTGTGCCTCCTTATAGGTTCAATCGAGGGTGATTCATGCGCAATCATGACCTTGTCTCCGGTAGTCTTCTCGCGCTGACCGGAGCCAGCTTCGCACTCCTCTGCTCAAGCCTGCTCGTCTTTGCTTTCATTTGAAACGGGCGCCGGTTGCCTTGGCGCCTGGTGAAGGCCGGTCTTGCTATCAACTATCCGGAGTTCGACGAACTCTAAGGACCGACAAGGATTCTGACCTAGTCGCGGCTCGGCTAGCGCCGAGAGCATCGCGATGCCCTCGTGCCAGCAACTGGGAAGGCGGGAGTGATCTGCAGTACGTTGAATTTGCCTCGGTCACCGGCGCAGCTGGAGCGGGCACGCTTTTCACCTTCGGGCCAGACCCGCGTAACAAGCCGGCGGCGGCCGCCATCGTCAGTAAGTTCAAAGCCAGGAATATCGATTCCAAAGGGTACACCCTCTACACCTACGCTGCAGTGCAGGCCTGGACGCAGGCCGAAACAAAGCCGGCACCACGGATCCGAGGAAAGTGATGGACGTGGTCAAAGCGGGCTCCTGACACGGTGATCGGCAAGCTGGTACGATGCCAAGGGTGGCATCAAGCAGATCGACGATGTCGATTACAGGTGAGACGACAAGGGCGGCTATAGCGAGACCAACCCGAGCGCGTTTTCACGCATCGTAGGCCGACGCATCAAAGCTGGCGTGTCTCCTGGAGCGATGATCGATGCCGATTGATGATTGCTCCAGGGCAGTAAGCTACGGCCGGACGAAATTGAATGCCTGAGCTTGGCTTATGCACGGACACTGCATGCGCTTTGCTTGGTTGATCGTGACGGCCCTATCGCCGAAATCGTCGCAAAGAAGGTTATCGAGATCGGCGCAAGGCGGTTAGCGATCCCGATATCAAAGCTCTCTGTCGAGCAGCTTGGTATCCGTAAATCACCATCGGCATAAAGCCAGCACCGCCTGCAAAGGCCGATCGGCGACCTTTACCCGATCGAGGCACGGCGCGCTCTCCGGGTTCAACACCGCCACCGGGTTGGAGGCAATGGGCTTGTTAGACCTGCATAGCGCATCGACAAGATGAAACAGCTGATCGAGAACCTGCAGACCTGCATTTTTCTGTGCGATCCGCACTCATGTCCATCGATCCACGAAGCGGTTCGACCGGAACTTACGCGGCCCCGCCCCATGAAGAACAAGGGCGGGGCCGCTCCCCTACCCCGGGGGGACGCCGCGCTGCCGGATCATAATGGCTATTGTCTAACGTCCGTCATCTGCGGATCGGTATACCGCCGAGCGCGTCAGCCGGATTGCGACTTTCGGCCCTCTGCGTTTTGCGTGACATTGCGCAAGACGAGTTCAGAAAGCTGCACGACCAGCTGTTTGAGACGCGCTATCTCCTGTCTGCAGCGCACCAGCTCACGCTCTTCATCTGTCGTTGTCGACAGTTCATAGCGGCTTCTAACCGCATGATTCATTGGAGCCTCTATTCGATCAAATAACCGCGAACGACAATTCAAGCACACCCTATTGCCCCGTAATTGTACGGGCACATCGCCCTCTACGCCACCAAACACTTTACGCAGCGATCCAACTGTCTCGACGAGCCGATCAATGTATTATCTACGCCACAGATCGGTCCGTTTCGTACATCGATAACTCGCTGGCATGACGCGCCACGACGTCAAGCTTTGTCCTCTTGGAGCCGGAACGAATGCTGACTTCGGATTTCTATTGCTAGCCCGATTTGCACTCACGTTGACGACAGAGCGCACCGCCCCCGAAACCGATCCCAGGCTGACGAGGCGATCGCCGTCCCTGCTGAGAAGGTCTGCCGATCGTATTTCGGGGGCTTCAGATCCGGCCGCTCATTCGACGGCGTCCACCCTCACTCATGATTGACCGCAAATTAGATGCATACTTGCGCAGCCAGATGAGGGTCCCGGCTCCGGAATTGCTTTTCTTGGGTGCCGCCAGGGCACGATGCGGAAGGCGTTCAGTGTCGAGCCGACGTTGGCTGCACGCTCGTAACCTTGACGCTCGTTTGGAGGGTATCGCAGATCGGCGGTCCACGCGATCGCGCGCCATGTTTCGTCCTTGTCCAGAAGTAAGTGGTCTATCGTCGAGCTTTCAGGGATAGCCATAAGGTCATCGTCCGGTACGTTTGTGCGCTGTCCGGCGTCTCCCCCAGGGATCGCGCAAAGCTCGAATAGGAGAGTAGAAGAAATGTTGAACATCAAGGGGAACCGTGCAGAATGGCCTCGACCATAGCTGGTGGGGATAGGTGTCGATATCGGCGTACCCCGGCGATAAAACGGGGTACGCTTGCCGCACCAAATGCTCATTGCGCGCCTGCGGGGCGTCACAGGCTTGTCCGAGCAAGACCAAGCCGAGCTCGAAAGCATGCCTCACACCATCAAACGGTTTGCTGCGGGCGAGTGCCTGGCACGCCAGGGGGATCGGCCTGTAAGCTGTGCAGTCGTGATGGGCGGCTTTCTGTCTCGCCAAAGAGTGGCTTCGGATCGGACTCAGATAACGTCCTTCTATGTACCTGGGGACATCCCCGACCTGCACACCCTTCACTTCCCGGAAATGGATCGCGATCTCTGCAGCATCGGCATGAGCGTCATTGCCTTTGTACCTCACTCCTACCTCAGGGATATCCTCGCGAAGTCCGCTGCGCTCACCCATGCGTTTTGGCGGGAGACGTTGATTCATACAGCGATCTATCGCGAATGGATCGAAAATCTTGGCTCCCGGGCAGCGCTGCCCCGACTTGCTCATCTTCTCTGCGAGATCGCCGCGCGGCTTGAGCTCGTCGGTCTTCTGGACAATGGTCGCTTCCATGTTCCGTTCACACAGCAAGACATCGCCGACGCGTGCGGCCTTTCGACGGTGCACGTGAATCGAACAATCCAGGAGCTTAGGCGCAGGAAGCTCATTGAATGGAACGGACATGCTGTTGATCTTCTTCAGCGAGATCGGCTCGAGTTGCTTGCAGAATTCCGTCCCTCCTATCTGACGCGCTGAACTGCTTCGGGCGTTGCTGCCTGCGCAGCTGTGTCTAGACATCGCAGACGGCGTTCACCATACGACAGGCAAGACCGAGCGCTGGGGTGCAATTGGCTTTGAGGCGAATGCATTGCTTGTGGGCGGAATCCAGGGCAATTTGCCCGCCGGCCAGCGCCCCGCCGCGGTCAGTCGCCGAGGAGCTCGCCGTCACGGGAGAGTAATTTCCGTGTTGCCAGCACGGCTTGGGCGGTTCGCTGTGACGTGCCGCCGAATGAGCCGCGTCGCGCAACTCCCGATAAAGATGCTCGGATCGGGCACCGAGCCCATCATGCTCGGACTAATCCTGTCCAGTCTTGGTAAAATGATCATCCCGCATTTGAGATCGTCGACACCGACTGTGTCATTCGGTTGGCCAACAAGACCCTCAAATGATGCGCTGAAGATTTTCGGCCGCCAATCAGAAAGCACGTCAGCTTCTGGAAAGGCCAAAAGGCATGAGATCGCACGGAAAACATGACGCGCAGCGCGTCTCGATCGCGTAGTGCGCGACTATCAAAGAACGAGTGCAACACGTACGTCTGCCTCTCGAAGCACTTAGCTGATTGTAAAAGGCCGTCCGCTTGAATCGTATGCGGGTCAGCTCAAAGAGCTTGAATCGCACGCGGCGGCACATTGTATCATCTCAGAGTAGCTAACAAGGGAGTCCGAACGGACCTACTGTTGCTGCCGTGATGAGACGCTGAAGCGGTCGGTATGTGTGCAGCAGAGATCAGCTCCACTGTTGCAACCATCATCCATGAGATGACGCGAAGAAGGAACACTCGACACCAGATCTGCCCGACATGATCCTTCGCAATTTGAATTTGCGGCGAACTCTTTGCCGCAAATAACCGTCGGCAGCCCTCCCTCTGTCGACGGAAGCTGGCGCGATGCTTAGCAGCCTCGCTCCCCCAGACTGACTCCGCCCGGCCATCGATGATGGCCGGGCCTTTTTTGCCGCCTATGAAGGGCGTTGTTTGAGGTGTTTTAGCCGGCGTCTGATGATTGCGGAGATTTGAGAACGAATTTGAATTGCTGGTGGGTCCATCAGACCGGCTGAGTTTCTCGCGATCAAACCGCGTACAATTCGTACGATGATATACGAGAGTGGCGACCAATCGACGCATTCCAGCGAGCGCGGCCTTAAAAACTTCCATATGGCCTCGCGGAGCTGCACTTGCGAGCACCTTCTCGATCACGAAAATATATGTTTCGGTACCCGCATCGGGAGCACATGTGGGTGGACTTGCTTTGAGAGCTCTTAGGTCTATCAAGAATCGCATTTCGAAAAAGCCGCTTGCTCATATTATGCGGTCGCCGCCTCGAAGGGCTTGAATCGCACGTGGCGTCATATTGTACGATCTTCCGGCGATGATCCTTGGCAGACGAGCGAAGCCAAGCCGGATAATCCGGAGCGATCGCATGGATCAGCCGCGCGTCCAACGCTCGCGATGAGACTTAGTTCGATGGCAGCTTCTCTCTAATGAATACGGCGCGATAGCGCATCGGCGATATTTGTTGCCAGAAGATGGGATAATGACGGCCGATATTGTTGATGTATGTGTAATCGGGAGTGGCGCCAGCGGCTCGACGGTCGCTCACGAGATCGCACAACGCGGATTGCGAGTACTCCTTCTCGAGGAGGGGCGAACACTTCCTCCCGGCGCCTCCCTGGCGAGCGTCCAAAAAGACATGGATAGCGCCCTGGTGCAGTCTGCGGCAGGAACGTTGACGCCGTTCGGGCGTCCGTGGACCGTCTGCGCGCTCGGCGGCGGAATGACCTTATATGCCGGAATAGCCTTCCGCTGTCGCGCCATCGATTTTGACGCACGAGCGCATGTGGCCGGGGACGCGCTCGACCCGAGCTGGCCGATCGACTACACGGACCTACGCCCATTCTATGATGAGCTGGAACGGCGCGTGGGAGTGGCCCGCGTAGCCGGAGCCGACCCGCTCGAGCCGCCGAGCGATCCCCCCGTCCTGCCACCGCACCGGTACAGTGTGCAGGGCCAGTTGATTGGCGATGCCGGGGCACGCCTGGGCCGGCTACCGTTCCCCACTCCGTTGGCAATCAACTCGATCCCATATCGTGGCCGGCCAGCCTGTTGCTGCGAGGGACCATGCAACGAACATTTGTGCCCAAGCGGCGCAAGGGCCGATGCACGCTCGCCGTTCACAGGTATCGCCCTGCCGCCGGACGCGCTGACGATTGCGCTCGGCAGCAAGGCCGTCCGCATCGATCTCGGCAACGTCAGTCGAGCCGATTCGGTGGAATGGGTGGACACTCTCAACCGACAACGCGCTCGGGTCCGCGCCCGCTGCGTGGTACTCGCGGGCAATGCAGTGCAGTCTGCTGCCCTGCTCCTACGCTCGGCGCAGCCGGCAGCGCCCCACGGAATCGGCAACGCATCTGGCATGGTAGGCCGTGGTATCTCGTTTAAGATCAGCGGCTACGTGTCCGGTAGGACCACGTTAAATCCGCCGATCACGCCCCATTCGGGCCGCCCCTTCTCTACTGTCGCGGTGTCCGATCACTACCTGGACGACGAGGCGCCTTCGGGGCTCGGCGGAATGATCTACGAAGCAAGTCCGCCTGAACGCACAGATTCCGACGGAGAGATAAGGCTACGGCTGCATTTTTTGGCAGCTGATCAACCCATGCGCAACAATTCGGTCAGGCTGGCCACCAGCCGGGACGGGCTAGGTTTACCCAAGATCATCCTCGATTACCGGACCCATCCCCTCGACAAGCGCCGACTAGGCTACTTGTCGCGACATGCGTCGAACTTGCTGGCCGAGGCAGGGGTAAAACAAGTCGATTATCAAGATTCCAATTATCAGTTCGGCAGCGGCCACCTACATGGCGGCTGTCGGGCAGGAAGCGATCCGACACAGTCGGTGGTTGACCGTTGGGGCCGCGTGCATGACATCGACAATCTCTATGTCGCGGATGGCGGCTTCTTCCCCTATGCCGGGGGCGTCAATCCGACTTTCACCATTCAGGCGAACGCGCTGCGGATCGCTCGAAGAATAGTCACGCAGCTGACGTAGCGAGCGCAACGGAGACGGGTTTTGTCGATCAGCACGCCTACTGCCACCGTGAGCGCGACCGACGGGCATGGATCGGCACTGCGACGCGCCCTGCGCGTCACCGCCTCGCAGAAGTGGGATCTCAACAGGCGTTTTCCGGTGGTGATGACGCGCGCGTCAGGCGCGCATGCATGGGACATTAATGGAAAGCAATACATCGATTTCACTTCCTGTAGCGGTGCCGCGCCGCTCGGGGCCGGATACGAGCCGGTCGTGGCTCACGCAGCCGCTGAGATGCGCCGTACCGGGGGGATTCTGCCCGGACCGCTGTCCGTGCACCGGGTCGAATTGGCCGAACGGCTAGCGGAGATCTTCCCCGTCGCGGAACGCTCGATGTTTTTCCGCACCGGATCTTGCGCTACCACCGCAGCCGTGCGCCTTGCCCGCGCGTTCACGGGCCTCAATCATGTACTGACCAGCGGATTTCACGGCTGGCATGACTGGCAGTTGCAGGACCGACCGGAGATGGGGTTGCCCAATCGGGACCGCGACAGCGTGGACTTCCGCTACAACCTCGACTTGCTCGACGAACTGGCAAGTGTCCAGCGCGTCGCCGCGGTGATCGTCACCCCCGAGGTCAACTTCTTCCCGCCTGAATACCATCAGGAACTGCAGAGGCTGGTGCATCGGCACGGCGCCCTGCTGATCCTTGACGAGGTGATGACTGGATTCCGCTACGCCCTTGGCGGGTACCACATGGCGGTCGGCCTAACGCCCGATTTGATTACACTGAGCAAAGGACTGGCGAACGGAATGGCGCTGTCGGCAGTCGCGGGTCGTGCGGACGTACTCGCCGCGGCCGAAAAGACATACATGGGAAACACTTACCAGCGCGAAGTCACCCCATTCGCCGCCGCATTAAGCACGTTGCACACCCTGCGCGACGGGACCGCGCTAGCCCGGATGCGCGAGGTCGGCGAGCAATTGATCAAAGGGCTCAACGGTGTCTTCACAAGACAGCAGGCCGCGGCATGGGCGTTTGCCTGGCCTACCATGTTCGACGTCGTATTTGCTGACGCGGAACTCGGCCATGCCTTCTTCCAGGAAATGTGGGGTCAGGGCTTCCTGATGCAGTATGGCGGGCGTTTCATGCCATCGGCGGCAGTGTCCGACACCGATGTGCAGGCCGCCATCGAAGCAGCTGGAGAGGCCCTTGCGGCGGCGCTGTCCCGCATGGAGAACCCGGCTCGCGACCCGGATCCAGTCGCAGCTGCAGTACGGTTCGCCAGAGATCATTTCGTTGCCACCCCCGGAGCGGTTCGGCGCTGGTTCAATGCGCGCCGTTCACTGACAAGCACGCATGTCGAACAGAGAACAAGGCCATGTCGCAGCCGGATCCATTTTCCACATCCCCGGTGCTGCTCGGAGGTGACAACCGGTCGGGCACCACCCTGCTGAGTATCGTGCTCGACTCGCATCTGGATCTGGTCGCCGGGCCAGAGATCGACTTCCTCGAACCGCCCAATCTCGGGCCGCACATTCTGGGTGCCATCGATCTGCTTGCGGCCGATCCACGGCTCATGGGCGCAAGCAAGAACACAATTGATCCGTTCTGGTATGACGGGACGCATTTTGTGGTGCAGTGCCGCCGCTTCGGTCTCGACTTCGATGACGTGCGCGAACTTGTCGGCAAGGTCATGGTCGTCACCGGCAATGACATTGTTTCGTTCGCCGACCGATGCCACCTCATTAACGAGATCGGCGAGTTGCGCCGGACGCGCAGCGGAGCCCAACGCTGGGGATTGAAACTGCAGCGGAAGATCACCCGGATCGACGACTTCGCCCGGCTGTGGCCGCGTGCACATTTCGTGCATATCGTGCGGGACGGCCGCGACGTTGCCGCCTCTCATCTGAGGACAGTTCCTGACTGGGGGTACCGAACAATTGTCGATGCCGCCCAGGGCTGGGCAGAAGTGGTATCCCGGCCGCACAGAATCGCGCCGCCTGGCCGTTACCTGGAGGTACGTTATGAGGACCTTGTCAGCAGTCCCCGCACTACTCTGGCGGCGATTTTGGATCACCTCGGCTTGCCTTGGGACGAGGCCGTGCTGCGTCACGCTGAATACGAACACGCGTTGTTCGAACAACCGCACGACCACCCGGCAGCCGAGGCTGCGGGAAAGCCGCTGCATCGGGGGCGGATCGGTCGCCATCGCCAGGATTTGACGCCAGCTCAGATTTTGGAGTTTGAGGAGATCGCCGGAAGTGAACTGGCGCGACTGGGCTATCTGTCCACCTCAACCCCGTCTGGCGACGCGTGAGTCGCCGGCACCGATCTGGCGCGCCTCACCGGCTGCCGAGCAGCTACCTTGCGCTGCTCGTCGGCCAGACCATTTCCTTGCTGGGCTCCAACGTAACCGTGCTGGCGCTGCCGCTCACTGCAATTACCCTGCTGGATGCCGGACCGGCGCAGGCGGGGTTCTTGCTGGCCTGCGCTCGGGCACCGTGCCTTTTCGTGAGCCTGTTCGCCGGGGTCATCGTCGACCGTCTCCCGCACCGACGAATCCTTCTGACCGCCAATTTGGTGATGGCGGTAACGCTCGCCACCATTCCGTTAAGCGCCAGCCTTGGACATCTGGGAATGGTTCAGCTGTACGTGACAACCGTGCTGGTTGGGGTAGCCGCGGTGATCGCCGACGTGACTTATCTGGCGTGCATACCCGCAGTCCTGGACCGGTCTCAGCTGGTTCGGGCGCAGAGTTCATTGGAGTTCAGCCAGGCGACCGCGATGGCCGCAGGTCCGTTCCTGGCCGGCTGTCTCATCAACGCGTTCTCCGCTCCGACCGCAATCCTGGCCGACTCTGTCTCCTTTCTGCTCGCCGCAGCGTTGCTCTCGCTGGTGCCGATGCGTGCCGCCTCGTGCTCAGCGGCCACCTCGAGCACCGTGCTGGCCCAAATGACAGAAGGGTTGGCGAGCGTGTTCGGCAATCCAGTTTTAAGGGCCGTTACCTTGGCCACCGGCACATTCATCTTTTGGCACAATGCGTATTCTGCGGCTTTTCTGCTGCATCTGATCAGGACTCTCGAGTTCGACAGCCGGATCGTCGGCATTGTGCTCGGTATCGGCGCTCTTGGCGGCGTGGTGGGCGCGGCGGGCTCACCGTGGGCGGGCCGGACAATTGGGCTTGGTCCCGTATTAATGATCGGCTTGGCAGTGAGCGCGGCAGGCATGAGTCTTGGAGGCCTGCTCACCGCGCCCTGGTGGGCAGCAGTGGCATGTGTGGCGCTCTCCCAATTCATTCTGTGGATCGGCCAGGGACTCTACCACGTGCAGCAAGTTCCAATTCGATATGGGTTGGTCCCGCAGCACCTGCAAGGCCGGGTCAATGCGAGCATCCGCTGCGTCGTGTGGGGACTGGGCTCATTGGGGGCACTGGTCGGCGGCGCGGCCGCCGCTGCAACGGGGCTGCGCACCATGTTGCTGGCGAGCAGTGTGCTAGGCACTGCCTCGATACTCTGGATCTGGCGCTCGCCGCTGCGCCGCATGCGCAGCTTGCACCTGTAACCATCGCGACGGCCCTTCATGGACATCAAGCAATTTTGCGATGCCGATCGGCAGGCTGGAAGGCTGATGGTGTGGCGGGTCAGCGTTCCCGACCCGGTCAGCTGGCGGCCCGACCCGCGCCGTCCGTCCCACGTTCAGGAAGACCATCTTCGCTTTGCGCACGATAGCCGGCCCGGCTGGCTCGGCACCGCCTTCGACTTGCCGGGCGAGTTCAACAGCGCTGCGCTGACCAAATCAATTCTTGGCTGGGTCGACCGGCACGAGGCGCTACGCAGCCGGTTGGTCAAGGATGGACCGGCAATTCGTCGTGCGACGATTGGTCGAGGCGCGGCAGCGCTTCAAAAAACCGTGGTCGGTGACTACGCCGATCCCGATGAAATAGCTCAATTGCTGGAAGAGCTATTCGACGCAGAGACCAAGCCGCTGTCCTGGCCGGCATATGTCTTCGTGACGATCACACGGCCGACATCGACAAGCCTCCTCTTGGCCTGCGACCACTCCGTCAGCGATGCCTACTCCATCGCCTTAGTGCCATACGAAATTCGCGAGCTGTACACAGCCGCAATCCTGGGAGGGGCGCCCGGGCTGGCGCCGGTGAGCAGCTATCTGGACCACGCTGAATCCGAACGAAAGCGACTGGGCTATTTGACCGATGATCATCCTGCTATCGCTCACTGGCGCGAACTGATCGCCGCAAACGGCGGTCAATTGCCGGATTTCCCGCTACCACTCGGCGCTCCGGAGGGCACCTTACAACGCACAGGGCGAATGTGGCTGCTCGACGCGGCACAAGCATCTGAGTTCGATCGCGGCTGCAGGTCCCAGGGCGGAAACGCGACGACGGGATTATTCGCCTGTCTGGCGCTCGCCGGAAAGACACTGGCAGACCAACAAGAATTCCTTGCCGTTGCCCCCTTTCACACGCGGTACGACCTGCCTTCGATGCGCTCGGTAGGATGGTATGTCGGGATGAGCCCGGTGCGTTTCCGCCTGGCTGGCACGCTGCCGGAGCTCCTGCGCGGCGCGCGGCTCGAGCTCAAGCGAGCCAAGAAAACCGCTCAGGTGCCATTTCCAAAAGCGATGGAGCTGCTCGGCACCGCGCTGCGCGACCGTTTCATGGTCTCTTATATGGACAATCGCACTGTGCCCGGGTCAGACCTGTGGCCGCAGTGGCGGACACGATTTATGATCAGTCGTAGTTCTGATGCTTGCGAGACATACCTGTGGATCAGTCGCTGGCAGGACGGAATTTACGTGCACTTCCGTCATCCTGGCAGCGCGCTCGCGCGAACCGCGATCGATAACTATCTCGCTGAAGTGGCGGCGCACGCTCATTCCATCAGTCGCGCTCGTCCGCTGCTGTGACTTTCGAACTGGCCAAAAGGCGCACAACAATCTCACCTACCTTTTTTCCCTGAGCTTGCCGATGGCACAGTCCTTGCCAAGCCTCGGCCGTGAGATTAATTCGCCCCAGAGCGGCCGAGGAGGCCTACGGGATGATCGGCTGCTGCAGTTATGTTCGCATGGATAAAGGAAGCTCCAAATGAATCCTGCTATCACCAAATTGTCCGCAGATGCAGATTCATTCGAACAAGGAAGACGTCAGGGGAAGGCGTGACCATCAACTCACGGCGTGAAACAAGATAGTGGCGCTAAGTGCGTGATGAAATCGGACCAACTCAGGGAGCTACGCGAACTCATGCAGTTGCTTTGGCATTTGTTCGAACGAGTGCACCAGCTTCCAAGAGGCCCAGAACATACAGCAGCCGTTCAGACGCTTAAACGCTTGGAGCGCCGGCTGGTAGTCCTGGTTCAAGCATCTGAAACTGCTCGGGCGGCTGACCGCAAAATCGCCGGTCGTGCCGGCTCGCTAAGCCGGTGATTGTCACACTCTCACCAAAGCCTCGACGTGGCCGCCATCGGCTGGATCTGCAATAACAGCCGCGAACAAAATGACGCTTGCAAGCCTGTCCGACCGCTACGTGTGTTCGCCCTATTGATCACTGGCTGTGCAGCTTTGAGCGGCATAAACTGCGCAAATCAGTCTTCCAGCTACGAATGAGCGCCGTATTCGAGTAGCCGTTAGAAGCGCGTATTTTTGAGCAATACATCGCCTTCCACGTCGCGCGGATAGTGCGCCGCCACTTCGAACGACGGTAACAGGTCAAGAATGGCCTGAAGGGACAGCTGCCCTTCGTAGAGCTCGCGGTCGCTGTATTCCGTGTAGATGAAGCGCGTGTTGCTAACGGTCTGCATGCCGCCGGCGATGACGTCGGCTTCGGCTCCCTGGACATCCATCCAGATGAAATCGACCCTGTTCAGCCCGGCTTCGTTGCACCAATCGTCAAGCCGCCGCGTTTGAACCGGGACGGGACGATCGAAACGAACCCAATCATACTCAGTCAGATGATTTTTCGGGCGCCGTATCGAGCCAGAAAGGTCCCATTCCTTCGCATCACCATCTGCATTGCTTGGATGGAATTCGATCACCCCGTTTCGATCGCTGATCGCAATTTCAAGCAACTTCACCTTGTCGAGAGATGGGCCCAGCTTCTTCTTGAAGCGCGCGATCGCTCTGGGGTCAGGCTCGAAGCAGTAGAGCTGCGCTTGCGGGCACAGGTTGAGAAATTGTTTCGTGTCGGTTCCGTCGTTGCATCCGATATCCAGGATCACCGGATCCGACTTCTGAAGAAGGGAAACAATGTGCTGATGTATTTCCACAGAAGACACCGGTCTTGCCCCAATAGTTGAGATTTGTGCTCGGAGCCGCAATCACACGCCAGACGCCGCCGCACAATGCATATCAACGTATATAATTCATATGCCCGTCGCCCTTTATCCAAGGCCATCTGGACGGTGATACCAAAGGGGAGTCTGTCGCGGTGGGAGCCGCAGCGATTGTCCCGGGGGGCGACAGAGCTATCCGGAAGGACGTAAATCGGAAAACGTGCAGGAGAAGCTGATAGCCATGCCGGTGTGCGGTCCTTCGCCCTCGAGACTAAACGTCTTCCTCTAAACATCGTTGTACCGTCGCGTTACCCGTCCGCGGCTCTCGATGGAGCGGTCGAGGACAGAGTTACCGCTCCTGCGCAACGATGACCAATCACCCTCGACCGCAGTTGCAGCCCAGTCAATGTCGCCCTGCCATCTGACAGCCGGCGTTGCAGATTCGCGCACTCACGATGCTTCGGCTCACACTTTTATTGTTTTTGACCCGAAGGAGCGCGATCACACCGGGCGATCCTGAGAGCGCGTCCCAGCCCACGCTGATCGCCGCTGAATGATGGTCGCAGAACTCACCGCAACGTTCGCCGATCCCGTACCGGCGCTCGGAGAAAACAGCATTGCTGCGGCACGAACTCCTAAAGGAGCATCGATCATGGCCACTCCGATGGGCACGCGGCCTCCCACGTGATCGGGCGCTCCCGACGAACCGGCTCGGGTCCGGAAGGCTACGCCAATTCGGACCGTCGACCGCGGGTCACGCTACGTTCCGCTACCCTTCACTTCGCGGTACCCGCGGCGTGCATCCAAAGACCGCGAAGGCGGTATAGGCGGAATGTGGTTGTGTTGACGAAATGCAATGTCATTTTCGCAACAGCTTGGCTGTCTCTAGACATGATGACGTCTGCTTCCGACCTAGGACACACGCAGTCCAGGCACACGATTCAGCAGAACCGCAGGCAAGAGGCGCTCCTCATCGTTGGCCTGGCTCTTGCTATCAGCGATACTGTTGCAATGTGGCGAAACGCCAGCTCGTTCAAACGCTCAGGAGGTCCGTATGAATTTCCGTCCGCTTCACGACCGCGTCGTGGTCAGGCGCATCGACGCTGAAGAGAAGACCGCCGGCGGTATCATCATTCCCGACACAGCCAAGGAAAAGCCCTCGCAAGGGGAAGTCATCGCCGTTGGCCCGGGCGGCCGCGATGAGACCGGCAAGCTTATTCCGATCGACGTCCAGGTCGGCGACCGTGTTCTGTTCGGCAAGTGGTCGGGCACCGAGGTCAAGATCGACAGCCAGGAGCTGTTGATCATGAAGGAAAGCGACATCATGGGCGTTCTCACCGATGTGTTTTCCAAAAAGAAGGCCGCTTGACCCGGCTACTCGCACATCTCACCCCGACGGGCGCCTGCCGGCGCGCCGAAGGATGAGAGAATAACCGAAGGAATTGTTTATGACAGCCAAAGAAGTCAAATTCGGAGTAGACGCACGCGACCGCATGCTGCGTGGTGTGGACATCCTCGCCAACGCGGTACAGGTCACGCTCGGTCCGAAGGGCCGCAACGTGGTGCTCGAGAAGTCGTTCGGCGCTCCGCGCATCACCAAGGACGGCGTCGCCGTCGCCAAGGAGGTCGAGCTGGAGGAGAAGTTTGAGAACATGGGCGCCCAGATGGTGCGCGAAGTCGCCTCCAAGGCTGCTGACGCGGCCGGCGACGGCACCACCACGGCGACCGTGCTTGCAGCCGCAATCGTGCGCGAAGGCGCCAAGTCGGTCGCCGCCGGCATGAACCCGATGGACCTGAAGCGCGGTATCGACCTCGCGGTCGAAGCCGTCGTCGAGGACCTCCAGAAGAACTCCAAGAAGGTCACCTCGAACGAGGAGATCGCCCAGGTGGGCACCATCTCCGCCAACGGCGACGCCGAGATCGGCAAGTTCCTCGCCGACGCGATGAAGAAGGTCGGCAACGAGGGCGTGATCACGGTCGAGGAAGCCAAGTCGCTCGAGACCGAGCTCGACGTCGTCGAGGGCATGCAGTTCGACCGCGGCTACATCTCGCCCTACTTCGTCACCAACGCCGACAAGATGCGCGTCGAGATGGACGACGCCTACATCCTCATCAACGAGAAGAAGCTCTCCTCGCTGAATGAGCTGCTGCCGCTGCTCGAGGCCGTGGTGCAGACCGGCAAGCCGCTGGTGATCGTCGCTGAAGACGTCGAAGGCGAGGCGCTTGCCACCCTCGTCGTCAACCGCCTGCGTGGCGGCCTGAAGGTCGCGGCCGTCAAGGCTCCGGGCTTCGGCGATCGCCGCAAGGCCATGCTGCAGGACATCGCGATCCTGACCGGCGGCCAGGCCATCTCGGAAGACCTCGGCATCAAGCTCGAGAACGTCACGCTGCAGATGCTCGGTCGCGCCAAGAAGGTGATGATCGACAAGGAGAACACCACGATCGTCAACGGCGCCGGCAAGAAGGCCGACATCGATGCTCGCGTTGCCCAGATCAAGGCGCAAATCGAGGAGACCACCTCGGACTACGACCGTGAGAAGCTGCAGGAGCGTCTCGCCAAGCTCGCGGGCGGCGTTGCGGTGATCCGCGTCGGCGGCTCGACCGAAGTCGAGGTGAAGGAGCGCAAGGATCGCGTTGATGACGCGATGCATGCGACCCGTGCGGCTGTCGAGGAAGGGGTCCTACCGGGCGGCGGCGTCGCCCTGCTCCGTGCCTCCGAGCAGCTCAAGGGCCTGCGCACCAAGAACGACGACCAGAAGACCGGCGTCGAGATCGTGCGCAAGGCGCTGTCCTGGCCGGCCCGCCAGATCGCGATCAACGCTGGCGAAGACGGCTCGATCGTGGTCGGCAAAGTCCTCGAGAACGATCAATATTCTTTCGGCTTCGATGCCCAGACGGGCGAGTACAGCAATCTCGTCACCAAGGGTATCATCGACCCCACAAAGGTCGTGCGCATCGCGGTCCAGAACGCGTCCTCCGTGGCAGCTCTGCTGATCACCACAGAAGCGATGGTCGCCGAACTGCCGAAGAAGGCCGCGGCGGGTCCCGCAATTCCTCCCGGCGCCGGCATGGGCGGTATGGATTTCTGACTGCGCCCCTCAAAGCGCCCACACATGCGGAGCCCTGGCAAGAAAGCCAGGGCTTTTCAGCTTCGGGCGAACCTCCAGACACCATTTGAGTTGGATTGGCAGGTGGCGTCGAGAGCCGCGTCGGTCATCCATGCCAGTAGCGGTTGGCCCGATCAAGCCTCGTCTGACGTATCCTCGGCGCCTGTTGCTTTGCGAAGTAGAGCGGGACGACCGGTATCTTTTCGAGCATGGTATATTTCCATCTAGCTCGGTCCAGGTTGACATCGCGAACACCCACATGCTTTCACCTTGGCGGATCGGCGCATTGAACAGACTCCAGATCTCCGGCCGCTGGTTGCGGGGATCCCATGTGTCCGGTCGAACGGTAGGAGAGTATCCGTTCTTTGGCGCGGCTCGTTTCTTTGTCACGCCGGGCTCGCCCCCAAACGCGGCATCAAATCCGTAAAGCTCGAGCGCCTGCTTCAAGGCATCGGTGTTCATAACTTAGGTATGAAGCGCCGATCCGGAGTCGATCGGGTTCCGCGCGCAATGCCCTCCTTGTTGACATGCACGATCAGCTCGAGGCCGAGCCGTTTGGCCGTCGCGTCCCGGAAACTGATCATCTCGCTGAATTTCATGTCGTATCGACGTGAAGCAGGGAAAAGCCAATTTTGCCGGACAGAACCGCAATATGCAGCAGCACGCTGGAGTCTTTTCCGATCAGTAAAGCATGACCGGATTGTTGAACTCGGCAACTACCTCACGCATGATTTCGATCGATTGATACGAGACGGCGCAGATGATTTGACAGCATGTAAGTTCTTTGGATGCTGGATTTCGGTTCTTCGCCGCCCTGCGACTCCGGCCCAGTGGAGCAATGTTGGCGGCGGAACGGGCCCGGCGTTGCGCGTGGCTATTCAGACGATCGTGCGCGTTGGGCAGAAGACCGACACAGCCTGAGACCTGTCGCATTCCGCCGCAATGCTGTGGCATCAGCCTCACACCTATACGTAGATCAGCTCTTTATAGGCTAAGGTTAAATCAGCCGGCAGGTTTTGATCGCAAGCATGCAGATCGCCTAAGCTATATTGATGATCTGCTCAAGCCGCGCAACCTGACCTCGCAATATCTCGATAGCCGCATCGCGAGCTCGAATAGCATCTAGCCTTGCAGCTCGATCAGCTTCTGACGCCAACAGTGCCTGTTGCAACTGTGTCGTCGGTGAATTGGCCAGCTGCAAATTCTCCTCAAGCTCGGCAGACGACGGATCTTCCGCCTGCACCACGGGGGAGTCGGACGCGGAGCGAAAGTTCTGTGCAACCGTTCGAGCAATGTGGACCTGCCCACCAGATTGAGATGGCCCGGACGATGCCCCCTTGCCAACTCGCAAATCCCACCAGATTTGGAATACCTGTCGATAGAGCTCAGTGAGCTGAGGTCCTCTATCAACGACCCCGGCTTGCTGTGCACGAAGTAGTTCCGCCTCATATCCGAGGTCTGTCAAGAGGTCGGCGCCAACCAGATCGGTCACGGTTTGCATTTCTTCAATGCTTAGTTGGGATTGCCATGCATCGACCGAGCTTTGGTCGACCGCGTTTCGTTCCAGGATTTTTCGATCTCCGAAGCGGCTGGATCGAAGATAGTCTACTTGTCCAAAGCCAGCCGATGCGTTCGCCGCCGGATCACAGCCGAGTCCAGTCAGCAGGCGCCGAACCTCTTCGTCCGGATGGGCCACAAGCAGTTCGTATCGCACCAGCTGTGTGTGCGGGCGCGTGCGCTGCGCAGCCAATCTGGGAAGACCTAGAACCAAATCTGAAAGTGCAGATATCAAGCCATCTGGCACGCGGAGCACGAGATCGGCGAGACTGGACGCGCTGAGCGAATAGGAGCTTTCCGCCCGAAGCGGGATTCCCCACGTGGATTTCAGTGAAGCCGCGATGGCATAGGGATTACGCACCAGAAGGATGTGTGGCGCTCGCGGATAGACACGTTCAAGAAATTCAAGCGCTGCCCAATAGCGTGGCGTTTTGTCTATGATGATCCGCTTGCCTGCTGCTGCCAGATACTGACCATATGCTGCGTCGGCGAAAGCGCGATCGGCAATCGTCCGATCGATACGCGCTAGGAATTCGGAGTTTGCGCCCTCAATCAAGGAGGGTCCTGCCGGGTGGCCTTGGTCCACCCTGCCAAAAGCCTCGAGCGCCAGCATCAACCAGGGTTCAGGCGGAGCCGCAATTTCTGGGTGTTGCTGGAGCAGATGCGCAAGGAGCGTTGTCCCCGATCGGGGAAGTCCAAGCAGAAAGCAGACCGCGGGCGGACGGTTAGAAGTTTCACTCATAATTCAGACCTTATGGTTCAGCAGCGAATTCGTAGCCGCTCGTTCGACTGAGCGAACCCAGCCGCGGGGTTAGGGCGCGTACTCATAAAGTTACGACAATACCGGGCGTCACGTCAGTTGTCCGCGCCGCTCCAGTTCAAGCGGGTTTGCGGCGTAGCCATCCCTTCATTTTGAGGCCGTCCCGCATGTTGAGAGCAAGAAGTATAATGTTTGTTGCGCCGGCGACGAGCTCGATCGCCTGCACAGCATAGAACGTGGCATCGAACTCTGCCGCCTGAGCCCTGGACGCAAGGAAGAGCGCAGACGGAATAAGAATCAGGATGCCGTTTCCTGCAACGAATGGCATGCGCTTGAATTTGGTCGCGATCAGTCCGGCCCGGCGCCCTTTGCCAAGACGACACCTGTACCACCGGTCGCAGCGAGCGCCGGAATCAGCAACAAGAAACCCCACGGTATGGTGCTCTTAACGGCTGCAACTGCGGCATGGGACGCGAACAGCTCACTGAGTACCGTCGATAGCCAAAATGTGCCGATCGTTGCGATAGCCAAGGCGCCAGCGACAGGATGGATCAACTTGATCATGAGTATCTTGCCTTCTTAAAAGCAGCAGAGCTAGGCAACGCAGATGCCGGGCACGGCAACTTTCTGGAACAGATGAGGGGAAGCTATCGCCGAGGCCGGATAGCTGGCGATCTTTGCTAGAAAGTCAGGATGGGTGAAGGCCGCGCGGAAGTGTGCGGTGGATTCCCAGACGGCGTAGTTCAGATAGGTCGGGCTGTCGCCGAGAGCCCTGTGCAGCTGAGTGGAAATGAAGCCCGGCTGTCGCTTCATGAACGCTGCGTCGTCTTGCCAGGTCTTGAGAAAAGCCGCCTCATCGGCTTTGTCGAGAGTGAATGGATTCACCAGGACGACAGAATTTGCCTCAACAGCGATCTGGCGATCGATCGGGAAGGAAGGGTCGAGCGGGCGTAGCAGCGACATGAGTGCCTCCATGGCTATTTGAATGGCTATTTGAACTTTGATGCCTAATTGGTACTATGGCTACATAACAACTTGACGTCATGATGTCAATATAAAACAATGGTGACAAATGAAAAGAGCCAAGCGAACCCCCGAGGGTGACGCCCTGACCGACCTTGTTCTCGATCTGTTTAGGCTCGACAGCCTACTTCTGACGGCCGGCGACCGTCTGGTCGCCCCGCTTGGCCTAACAAGCGCACGCTGGCAGGTGCTTGGCGCCATTGTATCCGCCGAACGGCCCCAACCGGTCGCTTGGCTCGCTCGCGACCTCGGCGGCAATCGTCAAAACGTGCAGCGGATTATCAATGATCTGCATAGAGAGGGCCTCGTATCTTTTGAGGTCAACCCACATCACCGACGGGCGCAGCTCGTCGTGCTCACTGAGAATGGACAGCGCGCCTTCGAAGCCGCAATGGAATTGCAGGCTCCCTGGATCAACGATCTTTCAGACGGGCTGTCGGTCAAGGATATACGGATCGTCCATCGCGTGATCACGGCCTTGCGAGATAAACTTGAGGGCAGCCGTGAGGATAAGTCGGCCTGACATGGCAAAAGCATTATGCTCGGCCCGTCGCCCGCGATTCAAGCTTCCAAATTGGGGTCCCGAATCAGCCGTGATAAGTGCGCGCGCGAGCGTAGCGGGTCGGCATCCAGTACTGGCGCATGGTCTCGACGAGGTCCGGGACATCGGTATGGGCGTTGCGCAGGAATTCCTCGATTTCGCGGCCTTTCTTTGGTGGTCCAAGCAGTGGAAGCCCCTGATCGTCGACGCAGTGCAGCAGGTGGGCACGAGCAAGCCGCGGTTTATATTGCGGGTGTCGAGCAGCGGGACCCATGCCGATAGTCTCAGCCGCATGGCGGCATAGAATCTCGGGCACCACGGCCGCGCATCAACGTCGCCATTCGGCTTGCGGGCATGGTGGGCGCAAACCGATGTGGCGCGGTGGAAAGAACGTTACCAAGGTCGTTGTGGCGCAGCGCGACGGCCGAAATCGCAGCGAACTCAGGCTTGCCGGCATGGTTGAACGGATCGGCGTCGATGGCGAGTAGCGGACAGCTCCAGTCGGGCGGACTTATCGACACCGGCCCTGCCGCGATCGCGGCGACATAACCGTCGAGCACAGGAAATACTCGTGGTGATGGGATGCTGCGCGGCGCGAGCCTGCAGCCAAGGCTCAAGTTCGTCGAGGAATCGCGGCTGCCGCCATCGATGATGAAGATGATGATGAATGGCGGCGCCGGCTCATGCAGCCTCCCGTGCGCTGAGCTCGCGGGCCGCCTTCCAGTTCCATGCGAAAAGTTCGCGCAACGCGCCCGCGTTCTGATTTATTGAATTGCTTGGCTTGGTTTCTGACGACGCAGGACCTGAACCAGCCCCTGCTGTGCCCTCACTGCTTTCCGTCCCGTTCATTGCATCAAACACATCATTCCATGCCGACCAATGCTCATACCGACAGGTTTGCCGTCCCGTGACTTCGCCTGAACAACGAACCACCTCGCAACGACTTTGACGTCTGTAAAGCCGCCGGCCTTCTGGAGGTCTTGTCGAATACGACGGCTTCATCCCACGCCCGACCAGGCGCACCGAAAGCCTCGACTGTCCATCAGAGCCGAGGTTCGCAAATGAAGCCCATAACCCCTGCACCTAAGATGTGGATGAACTCTTCTTTTCCAGATCAAGCGACCTTGTCAGCTAGCGTTTTCAGCATGTGGCTGAGAGGACGCGCAAGCTCCCCGAATACGCGGCCTAGCTGTAACACTTCGCCGATGGTAGCCGTGCGTCCGGATGTCTTCGCGGATCTGCTCGCTCACCGACCGTACGACGCGTTTCTTCCGCCAGTTCCTGTTGAAATGGAGCGGAATGGAATCGCCCCGAGGAACGACGAGAAGGTCGTTCCGTTCGTTCACGTAGATATCGTACATGGATCCTCGCTCCCGACGAACATAGGCCGATGCTCAAGCGGTTTGGTGACTTTGACGACACAGTCGCGAGAAAGCCACATGAGCCGCTTTGCTCATCGAGAGGGTGACAATCATGCCGCCGCCTCCACGGCAATGCGGCGCCGAGCGTGAACTAACCAAGTCGCCGGGAAACTCCTGCACGCGGACATCGAAAGATGCCTCGGCGTTTTCCTCAAGTTCAGTTTCCACGTCGGTCTTCAAATTACTCAGCATGCTCCGGCAATGACCTACAGCGTAGTGATCGAGAGGAAGGCTTCGGGGTCCACAAGCAGCTTGCCGACCAACCTTTTGACGTCCGCTGACGGCCCCAGCACCTCTGGGGGCCAAGGGCCTGTACTGGGGCCGCAATCTCGGCTGACTCAGGGATAAGAGACGGGCAGCTTGAAAATAAAGAGCGGCCAAACTGGGCAATGAGCAAATGTGAATCTCAGCGACGTTTTCCAACGAGAAGCGATCGTAGCAGACCTTGCACCCCGCACCAAAGCGGCGCGGACTCGCTTCTGAACGTTGGGCCCCCTCTGTTGCGAAGTCGGCGCAGCGTCTCGGTTCGAAATCGCTCCGACATCGATCGGCCGGACTTCGTAAGGCTCGATGTGGGGAATCACCGGTGCCCGTCGGCAGGACAGTCCGGCTCGCCGCGTGGCAGACCGCAAGCCTGATCAAGGCTCGTCGGCATCGCAGAACTCTGCTGAGAGAGCCGTGCCACGAGCCTGCTGCACGTCGTTCGCTCATCGGCGAAGCGGTCAACGCCAGGCGCCACGTTCTAATGCGGAACCTGCTCCTCAGAACCTGCGATGCGTTCTGACCGGGCGTCCTGTTGCATAGCGTCCCCCGCACAAATTCTGGGGGCTCTGGCCAGCGAGCTATACCAATGTGTATTCGGGCCAGCCGCAGGGATAATTGGCATACAGCGCAGAGGCAATCATTCTGGCGGCATGGCTATGTCCTCTCAAGTTTGCGCCCTTTTCGAGGAGGCACCGGAACGCTCAGCCGGAGTTCGGGCTTCCAGCCTATACTCCAGTCTGATCGATGACCTCAGTCAGTTAAACTTCGCAGACGCGGATGACCGTCGAGCATTCCCTCCGACCCTACATAGCATGCTGGCGAGGCATGGACTGTTCGGGCTCACCATACCGGCAGATCGCGGCGGATTGGCTCTTTCCTTGCAAAAGGCCATCGAGCTCATCTCTGCCACTGCATCTTTCGATATCTCCGCTGCCTCTACCCTCGTCATTCATAACTTTCTAGCTTTGCCCTGCATCGAAGCGGCACCGCATCTCCCCAACCAAGAGCAGGTCATACGGGGTGCAACACGCGGCGATCTTTGCGCTTTCGCTTTGACGGAGCCTGGAGCAGGTTCTGCCCCGAGGCACATAGAAGCCTCGGCTTTCATGCATGAAGATAAGGTTCGCATCAGCGGCCGTAAAATTTGGATTGGCCTCGCTGACTGGGCCCGGTGGATCGTTTGTTTTGCGCGAGCTTCCGGTCATGATGCCAGAGGTCGCCTCGTTGGTGTACTGGTTGATAGGCAGGCTCCCGGCCTTAAAGTCACGCACGAGCATCGCACCCTCGGTTTGCGTGGAATTATACAGAACACTCTCCAGTTCCAAGATGTCGAGGTGCCACGTGCTTACGTGCTTTCTCGCGACCAAGACGGTTGGGGCGCAGCGACATCCAGCATGAACCGCGGCCGAATAGGTGTGGCTGCGATGGGCCTTGGCGCCCTTGAGCGCGCGATCCAGGTCGCTGCTTCATATGCAAATCATCGTCGCCTAGGTAAGCTGCGCATGATTGAGAACAGCTATATAGAGCAGCTGTTCGGGCAGATGGTGCTTCGCCGCGAAGTCGTGAAAGCGATGCTTACGGCATCCTGCCGACTCGTCTCTGGGCAAGGATCTCCCAATGTCCACCTTGCGTCGGCGACGAAGGTACTATCGTCCGAATGGTGCGGTCTTGTCGCCGATCAATGCGTCCAAGTGTTGGGTGGCCGAGGGTACGACGAGGGAACGCCGTTAGCTAAAATCTATCGTGACGCCCGTATTCTCCGCATCTTCGAAGGGCCGACGGAGACGCTTTTATCCCATCTTGGCCGCTGTCTTCTTTCCAGAGCCACGCGCGACGAAATAGCCGATCTTTTTGTCTCTCTGGGTGCGGCGTCAATCCATGCGGACGCCGTTGACGAGCTCCGCGGCCTCAATGAGACAGACGGTGCCGTGCTAATCTATGCAGGTTGGCTCACCACATTGGGATTAGCACAAGCTGTCATGACTGCTGGCACTTTCACTGCTTCGGACTGTGCCACAGCGGCGGCTGATTTGGTCAGTACCGAACTAGCCGCGGTGCATTCTCGCGCGCCGACACGACTAAGTGTCGAGCGCCGCACTCGTGCCAGCCAGACGCTGGCCAATTTTCTTCAAGACGCGGCTCGCTCCATCCGTTCCCCTGTTCTCACAGACGATTACCTTAAATTGGTACAATATGTCTAACGTCCAGCCACGAGGTGGAGCGAAGGCGATCTGCCACACAAGCATTGCGGATCCGCGAAGTCTCACCTCGACCATGGTCTGACCTTGTCAGCGATAACAAGCCGCTGACCACCCAAAGCTGCCAGTTCTTGATGGCGCATCGCGTCAGCCTTGAGATGCTCCATCACCGCCACGCCGGACGACGGATCCACGATCGCGCGGCGCGGGAGTTTCCGTTGAAAACGATCGGGTGGCTCCTGCAGCATTTTTCGCTCCGGACCCTTGCTTGCTCTGCGTCCGCATTTGAGACGACGTTGAGCGGCATACGCTTGCTAAGCGCTCCACCTACGTAACATTCACTACTTCACTGAATCGACGATCAAAATCGACTTGTATTTCATCTTTTCTGCTAATGCCTCCGACGAAGGAAGCGTCGCTCCCCTCCTGCCCCTTCTGCATGTCTCGTAAATCGGACGCGAATAAGCTTCACACCCGCTCGTTACTGAAATGAAGGAAATTACAGACCTCAAAGTACTTTGCCTCATTCAAACGGAATCCAAATGCCAATATTCGGCTCGTCAGAACACATGGATCGAACGCAAACGCCTGGAAGCCGTTTGAGCAATCTAATCGGACGTAGTCATCTGTCCGCACCACAGCCTGAACGTTTATCCCGCAAAGATCATAATATTCTAGTCGCACCGCGGTCGCTGTCTCGCTGGTTGAAAAGAGCGACAACGCGAGATCAAAGGGCGTCTGGCACATTAGCGTGAGAAATTCCATCGGACGATCCATGGTGCCAAGAAAATTGAACGGCAGAATGCAAAGCACTCTTCCGTCATATCGCCGCATGATCTCACCGACCAGACGCCTTCTTTTAAAAAATTTGTTGGCCTCGCAGCGGACAACAGCTCCGTTGTCCTCCTTCAATCTTCGTGCACGAGGTGGATTGATATCGATACCAAGGTAATCACTCTCATCGTTCTTGATACCGATAAGGCGATAGCAACTGCAACCAACCTCAATAATTAATCGGTATGTAGTCGAACGCAGGAGTTCAAGATAGTAGGCTCTCTCACGTTCATGGAACTGGCGCACCCGAGCGGTGAAGTAGCCCGGACGCATGAGACGCATGCCTTCGTCGCCCAGATAGATCGCTCGATTCGCTTGGCGAGGCCGGAATGCAGAGGAGTTCACTGGAGCCTCATCTCATTCCGCTTGCCGGAAATATAAAGTCTGCGACATCGGCGTCCGATCGCCGTGGTCAGTTCATCGCTCAGCATGTTCGCGGCTAAAGCCACATCTGCGACGGTCTGCTCGGGGCAGATCAGGTCAACCATTGTACCCGGCGCAGTCGAACTCTCGGGCAGATCCGTCACATCGATGCTGATGAGATCCATCGAAACGAAGCCGACGATTGGCGCGCGAGTACCACATACGAAGACATGACCTCGATTGCCGAGACTACGCGGGAACCCATCTGCATAGCCAATAGAGGCGGTCGCGACACGCATCCGTCTCTTCACTGGGTATGACCTGTGGTATCCGATCGCTTCCCCGACCTTGACCCTGCGACATTGAATGATTCGCGTTCGCAGGCGGACGACTTGCGATGGCCTGAAGTCGGGATCACCGGATATGGAAAGGCCGAGAATTCCTCCACCCGACCGTATGAGGTCGAAATGAAATTCACATCCCGCAAATAGCCCCGCTGAGTTCGAGAGCGAAAGGATGGCTTTGGGAAAAAGATAGGTGAGTTTGCGGAACTGATGCAATTGTTGCCGACTGATTTCGTTGCGCCACTCCGCGCAGGCGAGTTGGCTCATGAACAACACGACAGGCAGATCCGACAGCACCTTTTCATTCTCGGCGGCTTTTTGCAGCTCATCGATGGGAAACCCCAGTCGAGACAAGCCTGTGTCGACATGGATACCTGCGGGCAACAACCGGTTGCGAAGGCGGCAATGCCTAAGCCATGCATCCAGCTGTTCCCTGCTGTTCAGGATCGGCAGCAAATCGTGGCGCTCAATAGCCGCCTCCAAACCAGGCATAGCTCCGTGCAGCAGGTAGATCTTCGCAGATAGTGGCAGCACCTTGCGCAAGACCGCGCCTTCTTCCACATCGGCGACGAAGAAATGCCTGCAGCCGAGCCGGGCAAGAACCGGCGCTATGCGCAGCGCGCCAAGGCCGTAGGCGTCTGCCTTGAGAACTGCGCCGCAAGCGCTTTGGGGCGCCAGCATCCGAAATTTCCGGTAGTTAGATTCTATCGCGCCGAGGTCAACAAGCATGGTTGATCGCGATGTGTTGGCATAACCGGCATCTGACAGATTATCAGAGAGATTGGAATTGAGACCAATCACATCCGGCATATGCCACCCTCATATCGCTGTAATGGCGTGTTTATCCGCAGAATATAGGGATCGCACCGCCTCTTGCGCACATGCTGGCCCAAAGCGAAATCCATTACCCGAACCACCGCCGATAACGTGCAAACCTGCGATATCTTTCGCAGGATGGGAGAACGGAACACCATCCGCCGAATAGCAGTCGCAGAACACACGTGCTGACGCCACTGCTGGCACTTCGGCGGAAAACCACTTGGCCAGAATTGCGGTAGCACGCGCGAGATCATCCGAACTGAGCCGCAGTTCATCGGACACCGGCTTCACATCCCATTCCTGCGAGGTAAAGCTAAACAACCAGTATCCCTGCTCGATCATGGGAATGAGGAATGCGTAGTCATCGAATAGCCCGATCATTGGACAGTTCGGCGTTGGCCGTGCGGCCAAATGGAGCGCGACTACCTTCTTAACTCGCAATCCCGATTCGTCTGTTAGATGTCGGCGCAACGGTGACCCTGGTAACCAGGGCCCGATTGCAAGAATGGCCCGCTTCGTCGCGAGTCCGCTGTTATCAGAGGTTTGGAGAAGAATATTGCGCGGCCCCTGCCGTATTCTCGTAATCGATGTACGTTCGCTTATTGAAACCTCTTCAATCTTGAGCCTTTGAGTCAGATCCTGAACGATGGAATCGACTTGACAGTACGAACCACGGTCCAACAGGACGGCCACATCGCCGGGGACGAAGAACTGAGGCAGCGATAATAACCTCTCGGCCAGAGCGGAGGGTGTCGATGGGGTCGGGTGGCCCACGCTGCTCTGTCGCGCGAGTTCGCCGGGATTGCGCGTCAACCAAAACACATCACAGTCTCGTCCCTTGGGCCATAGTCCGTCAGGATAGATCCCGCGCCAGAATTTCGAACCACAATCGATGAGGCTCCTTTCCTTCTGGTTACGACAGATGTTGATCTGGATCCCAGGCGCAAACCCGCTAGTACCAGATCCAACGAAATCTCGTTCGACAATGATTATTCTTCTTTCCGGGCCATCGCTCGCGGCAATGAAGGCAGCACTGAGACCCATAATGCCAGCCCCGATGACTGCGAGGTCATAGATCTTGTCAGTCATTGAGTTTATTTCCAGGAGATGGAGAAGGCGCTCAGAACTTCGCTGCCACTATTCCGCAAGTGATGGGTCTGATTTGGTCGCAGAAACACCAGATCGCCGGCCTTTACGGCCAACTCACCATCGTCGGTCACTACCTGACCGCGCCCGCTCGTGATCCGCCAGATCTCGGTGGAAGGATGGGAATGAGGCGTCGACACCGCGAGTGGATCGAGGCGGAATTCGATGAATTCAACCGGAACGCTGATCTCCGGATCATCTATCCCTTTGACGCCCTGTACCAGTACGCCGGGGCTATACACCGTGACGTCCCCTAAAGTCATCAGCTGAGCATTCTTCACGGTGTATCTCCAATCATGCAGCTGGATCGCAACACGCCGCCCATTGCCGATCCTCAGCGGGCGCTCTCAGGCACCGCATCATGCCACTTGAGAGTTCCTGTTGCAGGCCCGCAATCGTAAGCTACCCGACCAATGATCGAATTGAGCACCGTCGAGGCGCGCCAAGGAACCAAACTCAGATTTGTGTCGGCGATGCCATGTTGAAATCGTGCGCCATTCTGGACGTATAAGCGGCAGCTTTCGGGGCCATCAAACCGGGCCCGAAACTCCTTGCCGACCACGATCTCCCGAGAGCCCCCAGGCGCACTCACAATCGAAAGTCGGTTTGCGATCGGTTCAAGAAAGGGAGGGATCTCGCTACGGTAGCCCGTGGCCAGCACGATAATGTCAGCGACATATTCTGCGCGGACGCCGGTGGCCTGCTGACGCACCTCCAGGCGAAATGGAGATGTGGCACGCAGCTCCTCAGCCATGGTGTCGACGCGTATTTCAACCTGAGCGGGATACGAACCTCGACCAACCTCGCGCTCGTAAAGTGCGTTGTAGATCGCGCGTAGTGTCGATGGGTTGACGCCATCGCTCGCCAAAACCTGCCGTTCAAGGGTTTGTTTTCTGGCGGCGTCGCTTTGCTCAAGGAACCATGTGCCAAACTGTGGAAAGAACCACTCATTGACGAAGGGACTATCTTCGAGGGCAAATATGCTTGCGCGGCACGTGACCCAGACCAAGGCTGCCAGCGCGCCGCATGCGCCGGTTAGCAGATGAAGAAATATTTCTGCGCCGCTTTGTCCGCCACCTACCACAACAACACGCTTGTTGGGGAACTCGCGTCGTCGCAGGGAAAAGCTACTCGCGTGAAACACCTGATTCTCCGGTGCATTTCTGCTCCAGTCAGGAACAGAGGGCACCCGGCCTACGCCGACCACTGTCGTACGGGTCTGATAATTGCGGCGATTGGTAGCGATCCTAAACGCATCACCGCGTAGTTCGACTGCAATAACCTGTTCGCCGAATTGAACGTTCGCTAGCTTTTCTGCTGCCCATTTCAGATAATCTTCAAATTCGCTCCGGCCAATCGAAGCGATTCCTCGAACAATGGCTTGATAAAGCCGTCTTTTCTCGTGCAGGTAGGCGAGAAAGCTATATGCACTGGTCGGATCTGCTGGTGTTACCAGGTCTTTTAAGGGGCTGGTTTGCATAAGAGCCCCATCTAGAAGCAACCCTGGGTGCCAACTCGGCGCCTGCGATCTTTCCAGGATGTGTAAGGCAATTTCCGGAATCGGGGCCGCGAGCGCTGCCAGGCTGAGATTCGCCGGGCCTGCGCCGATTGCCGTTACCTGATGGCCGCCGCCCTGCTTCGACATCACACTGTCCGCAAGACGAGCCATTTAACGTTCCCGGCTGGTTGAAAACACTTGAATTGCGAGAACGATGCCATTGCTACCGACAAGCATCATCATGCTGATCAGCAGATCATCGAAGCTGTGGGCGCTCACGATCTGCCCGGCGATATATGGAAATCCGAATAGACCAACGAAGTAGGAAAGTGTGAAGACCTGGGAAGCAACCGCCAATGATGTCCCGTCTGTACCTGCAATGAAGACAACCATACCGTTCAGAGTCGAATAGCTAAGTCCGTATCCAAGGGCGAACATCGCTGTACCGAGGGTGTAGATCTCCGCACTGGTTTCATTGATCAAAAGCAAGAATAGTCCCGCCATGGTGCACACGACGAGAAACGCCGCGACCCACTCAAGTCGGACCTTTCCGATGACGGGCGCCGCCGCGAAGCGCAAGAAAACAGCCGTCACCGTGAAGACTATAAAGAATGTATCGGCGGATTGCCCCCGCGATGAAGCGTAAAGCGTCTGGAACGTGGACAGACCGGAAAACACGCATGCGCCGATGCCGATCATGACGATCGGATAACGCGTATTCGACTTGAAGGCCACTCGCAGGCCCTCTAACGTGAGTCGAACAGCCGCCATTTCGATATGAGGAGCCTGCGCCAGTGCCCTGCCGGCCAACTCCAGCAGCATCGCGCCAACGAGACATGCAGCCGCGAATAGAGAGTACGCTGCGATATAGGATCCGGAAATCTCCACTACGGTGCGCGCCAGGGGAACAGCTAGTCCGATCCCCAGCATCTGGGATCCGGAAAGCAAGGTGAGATACTTGACACGAGCCGCAGGCCGCACGCGTTCCAGGATTTGAAGCGGCGCCAGCATATAAAAGATTGACCATCCAATGCCCAGCGAGAGCCCGCCGAGATAAGCGAGGAACATGAAAGCCGGCGCCGCTGCAAAACAGATCATTGCAATTGCCATCACCGCGGCAGCAAGGGTGATCGTTCGCATCACGCCAAATAGATCGGCGATCCGGCCAGCTACAAGCGAACACAGTATTGTCGTGACCGTACCGGTCGAAATAACTGTTCCCGCTATGGATGCGCTCTGTGGAGCCGACCGCAGAGCATCCACGAGAAAGAAGCTCGACCCATACGACGCGGCCACGTTGATGCTACCAAGCATAAATGGAATCGAGACCTCGAGCGGCACCTTATCGGGCAACTTCTCGGCGGCGACAATGCTCGCTGCGACTCTCATTGTGCAACTCTTCCCGGAAGGAACCGATCTATGTCTGCGGCCGTCAAGCTGCGTCGATCGATTCTTGGTACGCTTCCGCTTCGTTCGGATGAGGGCCTGGCCGCGCGGGCTGCGAGGGGATGTCCTTCATGACCGAGCCAGTGCCACAGAACTTCCGTTATCCTGGGCATCAGCGGCCAGCCCAGTACGCTGAAGCCCATCAGCCATGTGTAAGCGGTCTGATGGTTCGGATTGGAATCAAGACAATCGAGCCATTCGGTCACCGATCTGGACGCGTGCGATACGCGCAGATGATCTAGCGAGAGAGCGGAGCACTGCTGGTCGTACAGCCGGTCCAGCGTGATCATCATTGCATCGTCTACGTGACACGCGGCGATGGCCGGCATCGCGCTGATGATGCCCGTGCAACGGTTGATGACCCCAGCGCTCTTGTCGAGAATTGCATTATAGCGGTCAATCAATTGTTTTGGGATCAGATCGGTTTCCGCTTCTTCGGGGCAGATTTCCGACAGACATACTCTGAGAATATCGATTGATATATCCGGCACTTGAGCTATTTCACCCGCCCAAATCACGTGGCCGCGACTGGTGGAGAACTTCGATCCGTTCAACCGAAGGAAATGATTAAAGAAGATTCGGTCAAACTGACGAAATGTTCCCTGGCCCAATGCGCATCCGGTAACTCCCACGAGCATCGAAATTGTATTGTCGATGCCAGTCGCGCCGATCAGGAAAGTATTGGAGTTGCGCGCAAAGGCACTTGGCGTGCCAGATGTCTCGGCATCTTTATGCCCGCAATAGAGTGAATGAGCATAGAGCAACGAGGAGTAGCTAAACAGGATCTGACGTGTGTTGAACTCCTGCGAACTCCAGGACAATCCATGCAGGCCAGGAACGGTCAACCGCATTTGCTGCCCTTTGCGTGCGATATACCTCTTCCCTATCTCCACAAAGGCAGGTTCGATCGCCGCATCGTCCCAGGCCCGGACGAGTTGGTCTTTTCGCGCAATTGAGAGAAAGGCAGAAATGTTATCTGTCCATTCTACAATCCGTCCTCGCCTCGACACCGGATTCCGTGCTTCATCTGGCTCGAAATGATGTCCACACTGCTCGCAGAAGAAGCTCCCTGCGGACGCTTCGCATATGGGGCAGGTTGCACCAAACCAGCCTCCAATGCAGAAACGCTCTTCCGTTGGCGTCAGAGCAGAGCCAGCATCATCGACGGGTAGCCGCGCTGCGCGAAACTCCAGCGATCCTGCTGCAGATAACGCATCCATGAGCGCGTTGCTGACATTGGAGAACCGCTGAAGATTTTTGCCATGGGCTGGATCATCGAAATGGTCGAAAACGATCCCTAGTGAGGCGAGATCATGAGCAATTCCGACATGGAAGCCATGAGCCAAGTCCGACGGGTCGACGCTCTCGCGCGCTGCTCGAACTAGAACATGGTTCTCGAAACCGTCGGTCGTCAGACCGGAGCGAACATGATGCCCTGCCCTCTTCAGGTGCCTTTGCACGACGTCCATTCTGAGAAATGGCCCGGCAGCGTGGCCAAGATGTGCCCTGCCATTAGCTGTCAAGTTGACGGGCGAGATATATACGTCGGCGGGATTCGTATTCGCTACGCTTAGCGGCGTGATGATTGGGCTTCCTCTCATATCTGCACAAATGACATCCAGGAACAGATCCTGAAAACACCCGAATAGACGTCCAGATAATTCGCCACGACAACGGGAATACACGCGCAGCTTGACAGGTTACGGATCCCATCGGGCCGCGGATTTCGAGCCAGGGCGTTCAAAGCGTGTCACTCACTCTTGAGTACCTCTAGAATCTTTCTTAGCTGGGCGCGTCACGGGTCGGTTCACCTCAGCTCACACCCTGGCCCCCTCCACCTCTGCTCAGTCAATCTCACCGATCGTCCTTGGACCAATCGAGATCACGTCGTGAAGAAGCAAGCGTCGCGCCAATTCAAAATATTTGATTTTTGCAATGCCGCGGCCTGCATTTAGGTCGACTACCAACATTTGGTCACGAACCTGACAGGCGGCTCGGCAGGGTCGGCAAGAGTCCGCCACAGGCTCGTTACCATTACTCCCTCACGAGCAACGGCGACCTGTGGGATGGGCAACTGTCCCCGGCCTAGGCAGCTGCGAGCTCACGACTTACGCCGGGCCACCATTCCGGCCATTGCAAAGTTTGAGATGATGCCGCCCACGCGGACGAGCGCGCAGCGATCAAATAGGCCCGCGCGACAGGCATGCATGCGCTCTCATTGGACGAGATCCGATAGCTTGCTTCGAAACACGGACCTTACCGACCAGCCGATTGCGCTTCGGAGCAGGTCGTCTCCGCGCGTCGCTGAGACTGGCCGGCGAACATGCCGACCTCCGCTGGTCGACAAGGCCATTGAAGCCAACACCAGAAGCTTAACCCTGTTTTGGTGAGACGGCTTCAATCTTGCGCCTCAAGGACTCGAGTGCTCGCCCTAATTCAACTGAGACCATCCAACGGATACCGTTATTGCGCCCTCCCGCGCCGCACAATCCTTGTGTAGGGCGCCTCAACCCCTAAGTTTGAGGCAGGCGCCTCTGTCGCGCGTGAGTTGTCGATCTCTTCAAGCAAGCGAGGCAATCTCGCTAACGTACCGCAGCTCATGCGCAACCGGCGTGAATCTCGGCGCCAAGCTGCGATACCTTCAGGGCACGACCGGACGTGCAGCAAATGCGATCTTCGATGGCTTCGGAGTTGGCACCTCAAACCAATGCGGCTTCCAATCTCCATGGCCACTGTCAGACAAAACAATCCGCGCGAGGACGTCGGACCGGCCTCCAGAGCCCTAATATGCTGCTCACGTCATTCGTTGCGTGACAACCCGGGATATTTGAAGCCTGTTCGGCGGGTTCCTGTATCGGTCGCCGAGGCTTTTGAATAGCTCGCTCGTCTGGTTTGACCGAACGGTAAATTCTCCATAATTTGGATCGAACAGAGTCGTCATTCCATTCGATGTCGAGGTCGCAATTGTATGCGCGCCACGCGGGTTAAAACGCAGGCTGATCAGATAGACTGATGGATCATCGGTGACTTCATTCGCTATCTCGGCAATTTGTGAGGACGTTCCAAACTTATATCGAGTCTGAGCGTTCGCAGGCTCTAATCCCGCCTCCCGCAACATTGCGGCTTTTGCCTGAAGGTTTCTGGAATCCACAGCCCCGTCACTTCGCAATAACGCCCTGAGATCTTCATACCGTTGCTGCCGCACTGCCGCCGAGGCATGATTTTCAGCGCCCGGTACCAGCGCGCTCATTCGAGACGGTGGACTACTGGCGAGATTGAGGAGCCACTCAGCTGCCAAGCCTACGCAGATGCCATTGTCATTGGCGCCAGATAATTCGGCAGTTCTGTATCGAAACAAAGGCTGGCTCGCCTCCGCCGGAGAGGCAGAACTTGAACCGGAAGACAGAGAGGAGGTGGTGAGGTCCGATGAGACCGGGGTGTGAATGTTTGCATCCGAGGTGTGCGGCCTGCTGCAGCAGAGCCCCATTTTATCCGACAGCTCTTCGGGGGGCAGGCACTCTTCCTGCGCGAGATCCCTAAGCACTTGTTCGAAGTTGCCGTTGTCCGCCGACTGACTCAGTTCATCAGCTTGATCGGCGCGCGTGGCTTGGCCAATTACCGGATTGAACATGGCGTTCCCCTGCCTCTAGCGTTGCTTGCCTGGGCCGAGTGGGGCTAGGCGAGCTCTGCCTGCGAATCGTATTGCGGCAAGCTGACGACGAGCTGACGAGCAAGAAAGGGTTGGAGAAGCCGCCGCATGGCGTTTCTTGGATGCCACCTTTTCCGCGTACCCAATCCCGGTCAAAATGCCGGCGCCCTGGTCGACAACTTCAAGGATAAGGAGTGGTCAGCACAATCGCAAGCGCTCGAGGCGCCGGCCGAAGGGCTTGAAATTCCGCCCTATCGGTACGAACAGGCGGAGCTACAAGTCGCTCGGCAACTGGCTCAACCGTGAAGCCTCAAGGAGCTATCCCGGACATATCTCGCTAGGCTATGGCTTCCCCCGACCCTCGTGGGACTTGTCGAGGCGACAAATCCCTCGAGGAGATGGGGGCTGGATGGGGATGGATGGTCGCTCAGTCCTCCCCATGCGCGACGCGTTACCGCGTCGCGCATGCTGGCTTGGCGTGATGCATGCCCGGCATTCCAACCCACCGCCTGCTGCATTAAGGTCGGGTACGATTGCGATGTTGACCATCATCATGCCGGCGTCCTCGTGGCCAAGTATGTGACAATGCAGGGCGTACTCGCCGATGTAGCTCTCGTACCGTGTCCGGATCCGGATTTGATAGTTGTTCTCAACGATAATCGTGTCGCGGAACGCGTGCCGCATGCCGCAGTACTGGTTGGCAAGCTGCTGCTGTTCGGATGATACGATATCCGGCCGGCAGGTGCCGTCGGCATTGTACATCCGGACTCGCTGACCACTGCTCAGCTCTTGACCGCCCGAGATCGAAATCGGGCTTTCAGTGATGTTGCAGGGCGCCGTACTGGGCTCGCTTTTCTGGCCGGAGCTTGCCCCACCTCCCGGCCCGGCTACAGAGCGAACTCAGCCGGTGGGTTCGCATTTGAAGCAGCACCGCCTCGGGGGACGAAGCCTCCGCCGCAAGGCCTTCGGCTTGTTTGATGAGCTCTGTGCGGCTCTGTTGATCACGTATTCGGAGAAAAGCCCGCATCAACCTGAGCGCCTGCAGATCGGTCCGCGCTGAAGGCGCGTTGTCGTTCATGTCCCTGCTCCCTAGCCCTTCTGCAAGGCGTGTAAAGGGCAAGTGCAACGAGGCCATCGCGCAGCGGTTGCAATATAAATCGTGCGCGGACGACTCGGCCCCGCAGCGCGACTTCTCGAGTCTCAGTAATCCGAGGAGCGCCTCACCGCCACATCGTGGGGGCGTCACTGAGCGCCTTGCGGCCGACCCGTATCAAGCTATCGGGCGTCGTTTGGCCCTGCCTTGCCGCTTCGAGTATCTTTGCGGCAACATGCGTCCGGGTGCCGGTTTCGTAGCGCGACACGGTTTGGCAGACATCGTCGAGAACTGCGCGCAGCAGCGCGGTGGTCTGGGCGTCGAACATCGGAGAGTGCCCCCCAATTCAGTGGAAAACAAGAATAGCCGGCACCGCTCGTTCCCGGATTCACTAATGTTATTGCGCGCCGCAAAAATTCTTCAAGGCCCACCGCGCGGCTAAAGCTCACCGTTGGTACTCCCGGGCCGCCGCGAAGCGGCTTCCATTTGTTCCTACAGCTTTGCCTCGCGGTCTGTTCCACTTCCGCACGCTGCCCAGAGCGGCACGCTCGGCCATCGATCGGAGCCCCCCCTCTCCTCGTGCTCCCGACGGGCTACTTCAGCATCGAGCAATTGCCGTCCGGTTAGATCCCGACCCGTGGCCGATCCAGTATCTAGCGAAGTTGCTTAATGACGTAAAAGCTGTCGATGCCGCCGGGCATCCCGTCACGCTCGGACCACATTCTGAATGTCCCCCGCACTGCGCATGGAGAAGGAATCCTTGTCGTCGAGACTCGAGGCACCTGCCTGTCGAGCCGTAAAGATTTTGGCCCATCAACGTCGCTGCCATTGAGTCCACGAACAAATAGCTGAACAGGACGTTCTGCAATGACGGTGCGTCTTTAAGGATAACGTGACATTGGCTAGATCCCGATTGGCATGATCGGCATCGGCTGGCTTTCGTCTATGCAGTACCTGCACAATCCGCGACTGGCGCGCGAGCGAGGCTGTCATCTAAGCTGCGTGGATGTCATACTTGACGCTGCTTGGGCGTCCACGTCCTGAAGAGACAAATACGTAACGAGCGGGTCGACGTAGTAGGCCTCAGCATCGACTCGCTTGGTACGCTTCGGACACTTCGGTTCGAGCGGCGAATTTCCCACGAGCGTCTTGGTAGACCGCAGTTTGGCTCGATGGCGGGCCGGATTTGTCTCCCTAGCGGTGGTATCATTCGAAGGGTTTCGCAACTTATTTTGCATCCCTAATCCCTTGTCGTACCTGCCCTCCAGGCCCTCGCATGGCCGAAGCGCCCTCCACGATTGCCATTCCCGTAAAACTCGCGGCTTTGCAGCACCGGAAGTTAGCTCTATCGGAGCGCTTGGCCGGCACCGGCGCGATCAAGATCGTCGCCATAGGTTCGTCCACGACCGCAGGCGAAGGTGACCTCGTTCCTTAACCCGCAACGTCGCGAGAGCGCCGTGCGCCAGAGGTACCAAGGCCAAGTCTTCGACGTCCTCAATCGCAGCGCCGGCGGCGAAGAGGCACCCGATGAAGCGAAGCGGTCGCAGAGGAAGGTCATCGGCGAGCGGCCAAACCGTGGTGATCTGGCAGGTCGGCACGAATGCTGCGTGGAAGTGATATTCATCGCTTGGGCTTAGTGTGCCGGCATACAGCCGACACCTTCTGTTGCGATGTGGGCTGACAACAGCGCCGAACCACTGTTTTTGATCGGCCACGCAGACAACTTTAAGCTATCTCATAATGCGGTCGCACTCATGCGGGCAACCCACATTGCCGCCTCCGATGGGCCGAGCCCAACGACGCCGACAAAGCCCGGCGGGGGCATTGGGATGTCCCGATGAGTTGGCCTCCAAAGATGCAGGCAATAGCGACTGTTATTTACATATTGCGAATGTGGGGGATGCAGCTGCATCACGCATTCCTCTTCATCCCAGAACAGGTCTTTGACGAAGCACATCTCTTCCCAATTCGGACAACGTCGCGGCGTCGAGACAGCGACATGCTCCCAGGCAGGACGAATCAATCCGCTGATCGTCAGTTCACAGCCGCAAGGTCCCTGTACAACGAACATGCCGCAAGGACCTGATCCTGGAAGGCTGGCAAACTGGCCATATTGTACGCGACCGGCCTCCAGCCTCTCTGTTACTTGCGTCCGCACGTTTCCTCCTTTGCCTCGTGGACCGCCTTGAAGTCGATGTATATGACGTTGTTGTTTTGCAACTCACAACTTGGCGCATGTTCCGTCCTCTTTGGGACGGCGCTCCAATACCATTCTTCAGCGAACCACCTGCTGAGAAAGCCGCAGATGTCCATCACTTGTTCTCCTGTCTTTTTGGACGCTGACGCCCTGCCCAGGACGCTTGCCAGTCCTTGCAGGGCCTTTTTTGCCCGAATGCAAACCGTGCAAAACCACTCGATAATGACCCGGCGCGTAGGTTGAGAATTGCCGCTCTGTGAAGCTCGGCGGCTATGGGAGCCGACCTCTCGATCACCGCACGAGGCCCATGTAGAGCGCTTTGCTCATTGACTGCAGCGTACACTGTCGAACAACGCGCGCATCAGCATACGATGGGGCTTTGAGCCTTCGCGATTGACGCACAATGTTGCGCTGCGTGCGCCGCGTCGAGGTTTCGCGGAGATGCGCTTGACGGAGGCGCCGAGGGCCACCACGTCATCGCCGGCGGATCGACGACCATGCTTGGTATGCACGCCGAAATGGCCTGACATCTACATTCTATTATCACTCGCAATACCACAGCATATTTCGCCTATCCTCGTTCAATGCTTCGCAAGGGCGATATGCTGCCTCACCAATTGTCCTGCGATCATTCGCTGTTTTCTGCTCGCCGGCTCTGAAACAGTGCCAATGCGTCATCTATGTGACCGTAATTGATTCGTTCGGAGCAAAATCGAAACGGGGCGCGTCAGGCCGCGACGATTAAGTATACCGTGTTCCCATACTGATCTCATCCATGGGTTGATGAGATCTCGTAAGCTAATGGTCAGAGAAGCTGATTAGTCTATCTTGAGGGACTGCAATCGCGCTGCCACCCGCTGCCCCTTTGCCGCGTCCCTACAATGCAACTCCCACCCGCTATTTTGTCGAATGTCGCTAGCGAGCTCTTGCCTTCTTTTGATGCCGATGTCGCCTTCCGGACACCAAGGTCGCAACTCCGACCAAGGGCAGCGAGCTCGTGCAGCTTCCTTCGTATCTAGGCTGCGCCGGCATCTGTCCGCTCGTGGCATGCTGATTGCTGCAGTTGAGTCCAGGCTGAATCCAGGCGATCACTCATCTGGCTATTTGTTTAGTTCTTAGCGATGCGCTGCCCAGCGCTCCTCAGCTTTGGTAGCACCTTCTCTCACCGCCCATTGCATGAGAACGCCCTCACCCGGATGCGCTGCTAACAAGAATCTGACAACCCGAGCCATGAAGGAGGACTGCGAACTTATGAACTATACGATGCATCCGGAAACCAGCCGTTCCCCGCGGACCAGTGCGGCACGTGGTCAATGACTCACTGGCGCGCACCAAAGGACTCGACTGCCAGGCATTGCGGTGCCGATTGCCGTTGTTTGCAGGCGCAACGGCGATGGAATCTATGGCCGCTGGCCGCGCTCCTCCTCGGTGCGCTGCTCTGGGCCAGCATTTTCTGGATTGTCGCAGCGGTCTTATAAGCCGAAGACGCTAACGGAACCAAAAATCACAAGGAAAGCTGCGTCGGGTGGCGCGCCCACGCACCTCCCGACCTCGGCGGTCCGATTCAGGGCAGCAATATGCCGGCGTCAGTGGGAAGCGGACACGCCTTTCACGGGCCAGCCTTGGGCCCGGCTTGGCTAGCGGGATATGAATTCGCAGCTGAGGCAAGAACACGCAACCGGCATACCATCCCGAACCAGCTTCGGAGGCCACTCAATGTGCCTCGAAGCCAAAAGGCCCATCGTGACCAAAGCCAAATCCAGCGCAACCTGCTTTGATGCGCCGATTGCCGAGTGACATTTGCTCTGCAATTGGCGCTGCGGCCGTCCAGCTGAGGCGCGGCTTCTCGAAGCCCAGCAAAGCCCTACAGCTCTCGCTCTGGCCATGTTTCGTCTTCCCTTCTACGCGTCTGCCACTCTTGGGCACGCCGAGCCAGCTTATCGTACTCGATCGCAACGTTAAGAAGCCTGTCTCTTAGTTTACCGTAAGCAAGTCCTTCCGCCTTTTTTCGCGTTGCTTCCGCACGGCTTCGCCAATGGTCGGGCTGATAGAGTTTACTTTTCGGATTCATGCCGTGAGCATGCAATTGAGACATCAAGGAAATGCGACACCGGCGCTCCGTATAATCACGTAAGAGCCGCGGCCATCAAAGTGCCACACGCGAGCGCAGAGGATACTCGGTCGACTTGATTGAAGGAGAGGGCTTGAATCGTACGCAGCGTCAGATTGTACGATCCTGGACAGCTGGACCGCCTTCGACAATCCAGACGCTTGCTGCAGGCAAAAGAGAATAGCGAATGTGTCAAACATCTGAACTCAGCTGGCGAGGGTCGCTCGGGATCATACGCTTCTGCAGATACGTGCCTGTTCGCAGGTTATCCGAGGCTCTCTCGACTAACAGCGGAAGCAATCGGGGCCCTTCGAGTATATCTACAGAAGGCGCTCTCATCCCGATCGCCGTCTCCATGTTAATATGGAGCGCAGGCCGACTACATTAAACATGACCTGCTGACGTCCCATCAGGGTTCGTTACGCAGGATCAACTACGTCATCAGCTAGCGCACCTGGCTTTTGGCCCCTCTCTCTGCCTCGATAAGTCCGGCACCAGGCCGCAGGTCTTGTTCGATCCCGTATTGCGCTGGCGTGACGGTAACTATCGGCCGTGAGGTGGGGCTGCGCTCAAACACCGAAAGACGTGCCACGCCGAATACCTCAGGACATCGAGGCATACCAAAGTAGGCGAAACGGAACTCGGGAGCATTGCACCTGGCGCTATACGTCAATTGGCCGACGGACAGACGATTTGCGCTTCGCTCAGGACATCGCAGACCTACCAAGCTGAAGGAATGACATGACTCAAGACCAACTGACCGGTTTGGCTTCGCTCCTCAATTCCTGCCGCGCCATCCCGATAGCCGCCGCAGTGACTGCCGTAATCCCGCGGCAGGTAAACGCGCGAGATCAAGCCCCGACTCCCGAGGAGAGACAGGCGTGTATGGAGGACGTGTTCCGCCTTTGCAGAAATCACATACCGAGCCATGTCGCTATCCTTGCCTGCCTCAGATCCAAGCACAACAGCGTCAGCCAGCAATGCCGTTACGTGATCTCCTCTCGAGATACAGACAAGAACAGCGGCAACTCGAAGTAGAGAATCAGGGGCACGTTCGCCCGCTCTCATGCTTCGAGATAGCTCACCTCGCACGCAGGACGGTCACGAAACGTTGGCAAGCGACAAGGAGCCCGGCCACTCACGAAGGTTTGATCCCTTGATGCTTATCTGGATAGGCACATACGACTATTGCCCTTCGATACCGTACTGATCGCCAACAGGAGCGAGATAGCCGCCCGCATCGTCAAACCGTTACGTAAGCTTGCACTCCGTTCTGCAATCGCCTACCACGAAAAGATGCGAGAACACCCGCCGTTTCCATGGCCGACCTGGCCATTCGGGTCGGCGGCAGAATGCCGATTACAAGTTATCTCGATACTGGGCAGATCATCGCGGCCGCCCACCAGGCGCGCGCCGGCGCGCCACTCCCGGCTATGGGCTACTTTCCAAAATGCGGAGTTCGCCAGAACCGTGAGAATCGCCGGTTTGCGTTTCGCCATCTTTGCTAGCAGCGACGGCACTGCTCTAGTCGGCCAGCGATCTCTTGACGGACTCCACGACATGGAGAGCTTGACCCTCACGTAGCGTCAGGTTGTAGCCTTGACAAAATGCCGGCGCCCGAACGACCCGATCACTCAAACGTCGACGTTCGGGCGTGCGTCGATGGGCAAGACGGCTTCATCAAGGCAGGCAGTGCGATGTCTCTTCAACAAACGCCTCCATTGAAGCGAAACGCTCCGGATACCGACAATGAACGTGTAAAGTCGATGGAAGCGCTGAAATCAATTATCGGTAAAGTTGCTAGCGGCGCCACTCTGACCCGTGCGGAAGCTGCGTCAGCATTCGACGGTCTGTTGTCGGGTCATGCGACTCCGTCGCAGATCGGCGGCTTGCTGATGGGTTTGCGAGTCAGGGGTGAAACGATCGAAGAGGTCACCGGCGCCGTCTCCGCGGTACGCGAGAGAATGCCGCGGATCGAGATCGCATGCGATCACATTAATATGGTTAGCACGAGCGATACCGTTGCGTATTCGGCCGCCGTGATGACGTGCGCCTCATTTATCGTTGCCGGAGCCGACGTTCCTGTCGCCAGACATGCCAACAGCGACGCATCCACAAGTCCTGGCTCGGCAGGCCTATTGGCGCATCTCGGTGTCAACGTTGACCTCAAGCCTGAGGCCGTTGCGCGCTGTGTCAACGAAGCCGGGATCGGCTTCTCATTTGCGTCGGCCCATTATCCAGCGATGCAGCGCATCCGCCAGATCCGGACCGCACTTGGAACCCATACCATCCTTAACCTCATCGGGCCCCTGTCCAATCCGACCAGGGTCAAGCGGCAGATCGTTGGTGTATTTGCCCGGGAATGGGTCCAGCCTTTGGCTTACGTGTTAAAAAACCTCGGCGCCAAATCGGCATGGGTGGTTCATAGCTCTGACGGGGTAGGCGAAGTTACCCTCGCCGGACCGACCTTTGTTGCCGCGCTCGAGGCCGGCACAGTGCGCACCTTTGAAGTAACGCCGGAACAAGCCGGTCTTGCCCGCTGCGACAAGGAGATGCTGAAGAGCGGCGAAGCGAAAGCCAATGCCGTCGCCCTGCAAGACGTACTCAATGGCATTCCAGGTCCGCTTCGCGACGCCGCACTTTTAAACGCGGCGGCGACACTGATCGTGGCTGGCCGCGTCCAGACGTTGCAGGAGGGCATCGCACTTGCACAACATGCGCTTGACGGTGGCCGCGCAGCCGTTCGACTGAAACGCCTGATTGCGGTTTCCAACAGCTCCGGGTTCGAAGGAGATTCCGGCGGAGGCGGATCGTGACAAGCGCTGAGCAATTGCAGCTGCGAATGGGCGTCGACACCTTGGAGCTCTCGATGAGCATGTGCCGCCTGCCGCGCGCCGATCAAGGCAATCCGCGTTAAGCACGCGGGTTCGAGAGCCGTTCCTGTTCATAACCGAGAGGCTGCTCCGGGCCTGTGCCGAGAGAGAGACCCGCGGCGTGCGCTGCGTTCCAAAGGAGATAATCAGATGATGTCATCGCAGAAGCTAGAAGCGCTCGGATCCATCGCAATGATAGAACACATCATTCGAAAGTTTCGTGAATTGATCGATACAGATGCCTCGATTCCGCCCGAGCTGCGGGGTTCGCTGCACGCGACGCTCGATGTGCATCTTCTAGATGCAAAGAAACGTGCTCTCTTGCGAGTGTATTGAGCGTGCTAACCAGGGCGGCACCCCGGTCAAAAGCTGATTATGAAGCCCTAGTTATCCCGAGGTTTGAGAAACCTGCCGTCTATTCAGCCCAGATCTCCGTCCGGCAATGCGAAGTCTGGCAAGCGTTGCCGCCATGGTCACGACCGGAGCGGCTGGCGGACGAGGTCGACTGATAGCGAACTCCGTGCCTCCATCTGCATCACACTCGTCGTGCTTGCTCGTCGGTATTCGCCCCTCTTAGTTGTATCGACGATACTTGTTAGGTGCAGTTCGCAGGGATGAGAGGGACTTACTCTGCGTTTCGGCGGCCAGGAGTGAGGGATACGCGTTCATCGCTTCGGCACCGCTTCCTGGACCCAAGTTCCTGGACTCAAGGCATGATTGATCTGCCGTTATTGTACAAAGCATTTTGCGCGCTCGAATGCGTTCGGTATGACGACAATATCGTTGGCACACATAGGGATCTTTATTGGACAAAACGGCGCGGACAGGCCAGGGCTGTACATTGTTCAATTTCGGCCGCGCGCTTCGAATCTTACCGCTTGCCGAGATCTGCGCAGAATGTCGTTAGCATGGAATACGTTGAGCGAACGACCAGTACTGCAGCGATAGTTTTCGAACAATCATCCGGGGAACCTGGTGGATGTTTTGGTTCTTACGGGCTCACCCCACGTTGAAAAGCGCGGATTTCTCGCGATCAGCTACAGCTTTCCTATCGCACGCTGGACTCTCATGGTCCCGACGTAAACTACCAGCTTTGGTAGCTCAGTTCTCCTCGGTAGGCGCGTAGCATCAGTGTCGCGGCAAGATCGTGGTGGTAGGCGCACTGCGTCACAATAGCCAGCCAAGCTGAGAGCTCCGTGCTCGATCCGGATACGAGCAAGTGGGTCTTGCGCGAGTGATGAAAGTCCAGATTCGAGGGGCGTCAGACAACCATGTCCAGTCACCCGTTTGAAACCTCCGCGATCCTCGATGGCATCCGCCGATGGGTCGAAATCGAGTCGCCGACGGAGCGGCCGGATCAACTCAACAAGTTGGCTGACGTCGTAGCGGCAGGCTATCGCGACCTACCGGCGACCATCGAACGCATTGCGGGACGTGAGGGTTGCGGCGACCACCTGCTCACACGCTCATCCTGGGGACAAGGCGTGCCGGGCATTCTGGTTTTGAGCCATCTCGACACGTTCATCCGATGGGATCCCTAAGACGATTACCGTTCAAAATCAACGGTGACAGCGCGTTCGGTCCGGGTACCTACGACATGAAGGGCGGTGCTTATCTGGCCTATCATGCATTTCGGCAGATCTGCGCCGACGACGCACGCCCACCGCTCGGCATCACCCACCTCTACGTGTCCGATGAGGAGATCGGCAGCCCGACCTCGCGGGCGCTGATCGAGGCGGAGGGCCGCAAGGCGAAATATGTGCTGGTTACCGAACCAGCGCGCGACGGCGGCAAGATCATCACCGGGCGCAAGGGCGTTGGTCGCTTCGATGTGCTCATCGAGGGCGCATCGGCGCATGCCGGTACACGTCCCGAGGACGGCCGTAGCGCAGTCCGGGAACTAGCCAATGTGATCCAGACGCTCGAGGCAATGAACGATCTTTCGCGTGGCATCACCGTCAACGTTGGCGTCGTCCGCGGCGGCACCAAGCCAAATGTAATCGCCGAACAGGCTCACGCGGAAGTCGATCTGCGCGTGCCGACCATGGCTCATGCCGACGAGTTGGTGCCGAGAATCCTCCGAATGACGTCACGCACGGATGGCGTTCGCTTGAAAGTATTGGGCGGCTTGAACCGTCCTCCCTATGAGAAGAGCAGGGCCGGCGCTGCGCTCTACGAACACGCCAGGAAACTTGCCGCTGAGATCGGTTTTGATCTGCTCGACGCGTTCAGCGGCGGCGGCTCCGACGCTAATTTCACCGCACCGCATACCGCAACCCTCGATGGCCTCGGCGTAGACGGCAAGGGCGCGCACACGCATTACGAGCAACTCTATATATCATCGATCGATCCTCGCGCGCGGCTTCTGTATCGCCTCTATCAGACACTGCGATAATCCACGCAATGGGAGGTGAGCGAACCCAAGAGGAAGTTGTCGCGGAATCGGCGTCAGCTGCGAGCACTCGATCCCTGGACGTGCGAGCCTCTCCGACCAACGGCCCCGATCAGCAGCAGAACCGTTCTCATGAGTGGGCAACTTTCCAACGCAGATCGCGCGCTGCAAGCTCTCCACCCGTCCCTGGGGGTCTGTCCGACATACCCCTTTAGGATGTTCACGCAGGTTGTTAGAAAGCACTTGAACCGGACGTAACGTTAAGTTGTACGATATTTCGGTTGGCACGCATCTTCATCCGCCGCCGGGCTGGAAGATTGCCGAATGTCTCAGCTGGTCAGAACAATCCCGCACCCTGGTTGGTCATGATCTTGATCCCTTGCGGCCTGTCGATCGAAACAGTAGCGCAGGACGCCTTGAGCGCAGCCTTAAGCCTCGCGGCTGGTTGCAAATGGTCGGGCATTGCAGGATCGCAACATTGTAGCTTGCGCAAGTCAGCCCAACAACGAGAAGGTGACGTGAGAAGAGATCAATGCAGAGTTCGATGCAGCGCCCCTGCAGGGCGCGGCCTCTTCCCGATATTCAACGCGAACCCCTCTTCTGGCAGGACACACTCCCACAATCAGTCGTCCGAGCCGGCTCTTCGCTCCGCTCAAGCCGGCCTGCCCGTGCATTCTTGTCGCGGAGATGTGCGACCGGCCGTTAGCGTCCAGAGGATTTCAGCGGGCCCCCGCTGCAAGTGTCACTCGGCGTGACAAGAACGGCACCGAAGAGATTGCCTGGTATCCTGGAGCAGCAAGTTGAAAGAGCCTGACGGCGTCAACAAGGTCCTGTTGATCGACCATACTGAAGGCCAATGCCGGGCCATCATCGGCTTCAAGGATGGAGATACTAGAGCTGCCTATATGTGCGGCGAGCCTGTCTGTCAAAGACCAGGCAAGAAACAGTCGTCATGGTGCGCTTACCACTACGGGCAGATGCACACCACCACTGCTGAGCCAAACAGAATGAGCAATCAATCGGCAGCGATTAGCCAGGCAATATCCGTTGATCGCAACCATAACAACCATCAATAGCTGCGTTGTCCTACCGAAGGGTGTGATTGTCGCTTGTGCAATGGGCGCCGAACCGTGTGATGGCGGCCTCGCGAGCGCGTTACGAGGTCTGTCCAATTGCGCGGAGCTGGATCATACGGAGATTTAGTTGGACCTCTGCACATTAGTTAACCGCAGCGCAGCGCATGCTCCTGATGAATTCGCAATCCGTCTCGAAGGGCAGACTCCAAGCCACGCGAGCCTCAATCGCCGGATAGGGCGGGCCGCTTGCCGACTGGGCGCCCGGATCGAAGCAGAGGCGCTGATGGCGCTTGTCCGATCGCGGCTCGCCCGTTTCAAGGTCCCAAGCGAGGTCATTTTCACGCATGGGAAAGGTTCAGCATTTTGTGCTGAAGGAAGCCGGCAGGCAATCAAGTGGCAAGCGAGGCGGCAGTTGAGTTCGGCGGATGAAGACCAGCCGTGCTTTCCAGCAACCCTGCCGATGATGCCGTGATGCCACGAAATGATCTTATCGGCCGCATTGCCAGGTCACGGGCAGCCACTTCATCCGTTTTGGCCAACGCGCTCTGACTAACCGAATACGCAAAGGTGACCGATGCCGCGGATCATAATCATGAATGCCGGTACGCCCCAAATGTCGGGCTCCGATCTGACAGCAGCTCAACTCTCGCTCGCCGCCAACTCGGCTTACCGTTCGACGTGGTTTGCCAACGAGGGCGATCTGATCGTCTCGCCGCTTACCATTCCGGCGGATCTGCTCTCCTATATCGGCGAGACACTCAACTTCGACGCCTCAAGCGTTTCATTGCTTGTACCTGAATTTGGCCACGAAGCGCCGGTCCTGAATGATCGCGCCCTGCTGTCCGGCAGCATCGTTGAGGGACTCAACAGCCATATTCGTCAAACATCTTCGTGGAGCATGTATCCCTGCTACTCCAGCGAAGGCGTTGCGCGATTGGCGGCGATGCTGGGCATTCCGCAAACCGGGGACAATTTCGCTCTGCAGCGAGGACCTGACCTGCTGAACCGCAAGAGCCATTTCCGTCAATTAGCGACAAGTGTCGCGCTTCCGATGCCAAATGGAATCGTCACGACGAACCCGAGCGAACTATTCCGGGCGGTCGATTTGCTCCGGCACGAGACCGGCAGGGTCATCGTGAAGCTGGACAATGGGGCCGGCGGCGTCGGAAATATCATCCTGGCCAGTAACGAAAGCGGTCCACTGCCTGGGGCAAGAGATACACGACGGATTCTATGGCCGTCGTTTGATCCTGACGCACTTTGGGCCGAGATGGCCACAGCGTCGTGCAACACGCTGGTTGTGGAATCATATCACCTTGCCAAGTCTCTCTTCTATCTCGAGTATGAAATCGAGGATGATGGCTCAATCACTTTCATCAACAGTGGAAATATTCGACTACGCCGCAGCACCGATCGATCTGAACGGGCTCTGATCTGGACCGGACTTGAGCTTCCAAGCGATCTAGGGAATGAGCAATGGTTGACTGCGCAGGCGCATGCCTACCGATTCCTATCCCTTGTCCGCAATCTAGGATATCGCGGACCGATTAATATCGACGCCATTTTCGCAAACGACGGGCGGCTGCTCTTCAACGAGGCAAACGGCCGCTGGGGTGGCGGCTCGGTATTACACAGCATTGCCATCCGGCTCCTGGGCTTCGACTACTCAGGCTCCTACGTTATTTCATCCGTGAGGAATGTTCGATCGAGTTCGCTCCAGGCTGCACATGAACGTTTCGCCAGGGAGGGTTTTCTATTCGATGGCGCACGCAAGCAGGGCGTGATCCCGCTCGCCAGTGACCAGGAGGCTGGCACGGTGGAGTGCCTCGTGATTGCGTATGACCGGCCAGCCGCCAGCGATCTGAAACGACGGCTACTCACATTGGTTTGATTGGGGTCATGGTAACCACATGTATCCTGCTACTCCACTCATTCGAACTTACCCCTGCTTCCGACGGCGTGCTGGAGGACGGTACCTGGGAGGTAACCCGGACCCGCGTCCGCCTCGCCTGATGCGGATATCGGTGCCGCTGCGCTGTTTCAGCCGACAGCCTGATCCGGGCGAGAACCTGCGGGCGGAAGGAATCCGTCAGCGTAAGGCGCGATCAGTCCCGAGGCGATCCCGAAGTGCCGGTCGATCGGCGATGAGACGATCGAGGTGCAGCGGCTCGCGGTCCGGCCGCTCTCCTTGCGCCCATCGTCCGACCAGCGCTCGCGTCGAGTCCATCACGAAGACTCCACAATCATGACCGTTCTGCTGCTGAGCCATCCGTGCCGCCTGCTGGCAGCCTGGGCGAGGAGCAGCCTGTCGCGGAGGCGTTTGCGACGACTGCCTTAGGCCAGAGCAAATTCGGTCACCGAATTCACCGTCTACCGCCTTCGTTCATTTCAGCAAGCGATCAGCTGACGATGGGCTCAAACGAAGGCATCGCCGCACAGGTCCTCCAAAACAAAGGACCCAGCAAAAACGTATTCACTGAAACACCCGGTTCCCGCTTTGACCAACGTTGGGCGCACCTCGCCTCGGTAGAATCTGGAACCGAAGTCCTTCGTGCGCGCGAGCTTGGTTCGGGGATCCTGACGGGTCACCACGTCATTCCTTTCCGAATGGCTCTCGCCGACGGCCTCACCGGAGCCACCCTGACAGCGCGCGCCGCAGCGACAAACCATCTCGCAAGACAGATCTTCTGCAAGATGGGTGCAATCTGCCGGTCTCACTTCTGAGAGCACTTGCGCCACTCAACCTATTAGCAAGTTTTTGAGCTAATTTGCTTTATGGCCGCTGTTAGCGCTTTCGAAGACGCGCCGGTTTGTGCCGCTGCGCTTCGAACAGAAATAGACCAGCGACCGGCGCTCCCCGGCAGATACGGGCTTCACCTCATGGCGCAGCCTACATGTTGTGATCAGCACCGCACCAAGTGGAGGTCGAAATACCTGCTGCTCATACGCGCTCGGATATACGACGAATTCTCCCCCCTCAAAATCTTGCGCGAGCTGCACAATTACGGAGTATTCAAAGTCGGGATCGCTCTCAGCATCCAAATGGATGCCAACAAACGAACCAGGCGGCATACGATGCAACTGGCATCTGCGAATCACATAATCCGACGATGCTCCCAGGATCCGTTTTAAGGCGAAGCCGCGGTCCTTCCTTTCAAGTAGATCGATGATTTGCCCCGCCGCTGCGCCATCCACGTTGCTGGGACTGCGGCCGGGCGGGTCCACCCTCACGCGTTTGACAAAGACGTTGTGCGAGTCGCCAGCATCTCCCAATCGTACCTCTTCTTCGGGAATCTCAGCCTGCAGCTGATTGATGCTTGCCAATTCATCCAGCGTAAATAACGTCTGGGGGCCGATCACGATCGTACCCTTCACCAGCAGCTCTACGCGGAATTTCGTCAGGGCCTCTTCTGAAAGTAGGCCTTTTTTGTCATTTGCTGAACGCGCCATTGGGTTCACTCCGGGGTTTGTTCTTCAATGCAGAGCCAGGATCCTGGTCGCTTCGAGCGAAATGCTTGTTCCCAATGCTCGCCATCGAACTCGTCTATTGTGATGCCGTCGATCGTTCTTCTATCCAGGCATCGAACATTGACGCTGAATCCGGAAGGATTCGACCGCGGGCGATAGAATGGCTTGACGCCGCAAACCCGACAAAACGTGTGCCGGGCGATGTTCTTATTGAACTGGTAAGTGGTGAGGAACTCTTCGCCGCATTCAATCTTGAGCCTATCGCCAGGTACCAGCAAATGCATAAATCCATGCATCCTGCAGATCGAGCAATTGCATCGAACTGCAAATAGCTGCCGCGGCGCCCGCACGAGGAATTTGACAGAGCCACAGTGACAATGGCCCCGGTGTTGGATTTCAGCTCGGTCATTTTGCTCAAGTGAGACAATTCGGAGCAGATCCTGGCACCACCCTAAGTTCAGTCGATAGGCCCGATCGAACTCGTCCAGAAAACGACCATTGCGATCAGCGGAGACGAGTTCGCCCATGAGGCGGCTTGTCATTTCTCCATGATACCTTTCGGCTGGATCTTCTCCACCGACGTGGCTGCGGAAGTACTCAAGATCGTCGGGCCTCGCATCAAAGGTTTTGACGATGGTGGTCCACAGCGCCTGGATCATCTCCGCAGCGTGCAGCTCAAAGGCGACCATGTAGGCGCAACGGACCAGGGGGTCTTTTGCTGACAATCCGTCATAGAGAGAATGCAGGTAGCGGTTCGTCGTGGCACTATAGTTGGGACGTATTGCTCTGCCGAGCAATCGCGATGCATCCGTTCTAAGCAGGTTCGAGTGAAACTTTTCGGTCAGCAGAATGTCGGGTAGTGCCGCCTTGCCACCCTGAAGAATTCGGCCATAGCCGCCCGTCTCATCCCAGCAAATGAAATTTGCGACGACGCTGGTCAGCTCAATATCCCTGGAAAGATCGCGGTTATGATGCATTGCATCGAATATGAGATCCTTTTGCGATCCTGCCTGCAGATAGGGAAACGCCTGCGACATCGCGAGATATTCAGGCACCAGGTTAGCAAACTGCTCCTCGGACAGCTCCTCAGCAAAGGGATGTGTGCCAAACAGAGCTCGCGCGCGCGCAGTCAAATGCGCGCAAAGTATCTGCGAAGGCTGATGCGGCGGAAATCGAGAAGCGTCAGAAGACGTCATTTGGACGATAGCCATGAGGAGAGAACAAACCCACCCTGAAGAAACGAATTCTCGTCGTGACCAACTATTGGCCAGCCGAGACAGAAGAGCTCGATGGCTCGATGGCGCAGATGACCGCCGTCGCCTTCCAGGCGAATTCTGCTCTTTGCATCCTCGCGGCTCCCCTTAGCCGGGCGTCTTGAGCCCATCCTTTTCACACCTGGAGCACGCCCATTGATTGATGCGGCGAGGTCCCTGTCAGATTGCGATCCGGATCAGTCCAATTCCACGCATGGTTGGCACCTCCAGGCATCACGCGCAGAATCTCATGGCGTCATTGGCCCCGCGCAAACGCATCGGGATTTTGGAGTCTGTTTGCGCGATCGTGCCTCGCTTGACGTCGGTCGTAAGATGCATCGAATCCTCGCGGTATCTGCTCATCGCTATTTCTGGCTGGCTACGCGCTTGGAACGGCGCTGCCCGAGGAGGCGCACCTACCGCGCTCTTGAGCGTTTCAGCCGCGATCTGCACGAGATATCGGCAACTCGCCGCCACGAGCATCTGAGAAAACACCGCCGCTGGTTCTTACCCGTTCCGCCTGCACTCGTCCGCTCCTGTTGTCTCGCACGTTTTCAGCAATCGTCGTGCCAAGATCTGCTCTCACGCCATAAGTTTCGGAATAGCTTGCGAAAACGTGCATACGGGCTCGTCAAGGCAGGTGTCTTGAGTCTGACACGGTTCGCATGGCTGTCAGAGATCAAGCAGCGAATAAGTGTCAGCCTCTGCCCGCAAAGGGCATGCGTCCCTGACCGCCGAGATCGCCCCAACCGGCGTCATAGCTGACGTGAGTCGGCATACGAATCACCTTCTGAATTCACAATTTCGGTTTGAATGAAGTTAGCTTGCGGCAATTGTCGTTGAGATCTGCTGGTGCTCCGCGAACTGGCACTGAAATATCTGCACTAATCTAATTATCGCCGAAAATACGCCGAAAAGATCTGGCGCCTTCCGCGCGGCCGGTAATGTCGCCAACGACAAAGTCACGGCCTGACGCAATTGGGCTGGCGTGAGGTTTTCCGAACCGGCCATTCTTGACGGGAAGGAAACTCGCATGTCACAAAAACTTATTCAGCCCGGGACGGTTAAATCGCGCGTCAATGCGATCCTGCGTGCAACGAGCGGCAATTTCCTCGAGCAATTCGACTTTTTCCTGTTTGGTTTTTACGCCAGCGCTATCGGACGAGCCTTCTTCCCATCCGAAAGTGAGACAGCCTCGTTGCTCAACACCTTCGGCGTGTTCTGGCTAGGAGCCTTAATGCGTCCAGTAGGCGCAATCGTCCTCGGCGCCTATATCGACCAGATCGGCCGTCGACAAGGCCTGATCATCACGCTATCAATCATGGCGATCGGCACCGTCATCATCGCCTTCTGTCCTAGTTACGCGACCATTGGCATTGCTGCCCCGATTATCGTTTTGGCCGGACGGCTGCTGCAGGGTTTTTCCGCCGGCGTTGAGGTTGGTGGCGTTTCAGTCTACCTGGCGGAGATCGCAACCCCAGGCAATCGCGGCTTCTATACATCCTTTCAATCGTCCAGCCAGCAGGTCGCGATCTTTGTCGCAGCGAGCGTGGGCTACCTGCTGAATGAGTCGATGCCGGCCGAAACCGTTGCCTCCTGGGGGTGGCGCATTCCGTTCTTTCTCGGTTGCCTTATCATCCCGCTTATCTTCCTTCTTCGTCGAACACTGGAGGAAACGCCGGAATTTCTGGCGATGAAGAAGCACCCGAAAGCCCGCGAGATCTTTGCCTCGGCGCTGGTCAGCTGGCGCGTGGTCGTTCTCGGAATGATGATGGCGATCCTGAGCACAACGACCTTCTATTTCGTCACCGTTTACACGCCCACTTTCGGCAAAACAGTCTTGAAGCTGTCCGCTCAGGACGCTCTCCTTGTTACGCTCCTGGTCGCCATGACCAATTTCTTCTGGAATCCGATTGGCGGCGCCATTTCCGACCGTATCGGCCGAAAGCCAGTTCTGCTCGCCATTGCCGGTCTTGCATTAATGACCGCGTATCCGGCTTTGAACTGGCTGGTAAGCGCTCCCACCTTCGGGAAGATGTTGGCGGTCGCGATGATGTTCTCGTTCTATTTTGGCGCCTACAGCGGAACTATGTTGGGCGCGCTCGTTGAGATCGTGCCCGGGCATGTGCGTACAACTTGCTTTTCTTTGGCCTTCGCACTCGCGGCCGCCCTGTTTGGGACCTTTACGCCATTTGCCTCGACCTGGCTCATTGAGCGGACCAACGACAAGGCCTCACCGGGGTATTGGCTGATGTTTTCAGCCGCGCTCGGCATCATCGCGGCACTGACGATCTATCGGGGTATCGCCAAACCGTCGAGAACCGCGGACCCTTCACACCCTGAACCAAAGGATAGCAGCTTGGGCGTGCAAACGACATCGCCCTAGCATGATGCTTGCTGATGCAGACGAGTTTCGCCTCGTCGCCACTGCACGTCGAAGCTGGCCTTGTATTATGGTCTAACTGAGCTTCTATCCAGATCAAGCATCACGGGCTGATGCCGCAAGATCGGCTTCGAGCTTGGGTTGATGCTTGAAAATGGCGTCTATCAGCGCCTGCGCTGGTTGCTCTGTGGCCTCCACCAAAGCCGCCTTCTCAGCACGTGCAGATGGCGCGAACACTCGCTTGACGACAGTCGGCGAGCCCTTGAGACCGCATTTGGAGATGTCCTCAACGCCAGCGTCGTGGGCGCTCCATTTCACGATCGGCGCCCGTGCGGCACGTAAGGCATCCGCCATCGCGCCGCGCCGAATCTGGTTTGTCGCCTCCAGCATAGTGACGAGACAGGGAAGTCTCGTGTGCAGCACCTGGATACCACCTTCGGAACGTCGTTCTGCTTCGATTGTATGTGCGGCAAGATCCAGGGATCTGACCTTGACGACGTAGGTAAGCTGCAGCACGCCCAGCCGTTTTGCGATGCCGGGCCCAACCTGCGCGGTATCGCCGTCGATGGTCTGCTTGCCCGTGAAGATGAGGTTTACCGGGCCATATTCCTTACCAATCTTCCGGATAGCTGTTGCCAGTGCATACGTCGTGGCAAGGGTGTCGGAGCCCGCAAAGCATCGATCGGTGAGCAGTACGGCGCGATCGGCGCCATAAGTCAGCGCCTTCCTCAAAGAGTCTTCCGCCGACGGCGGGCCCATTGTCAACACGGTTATTTCGCCGCCGAACCGATCGCGCAGTTCCAGCGCGGCCTCAAGCGCAAAGAGGTCATATGGGTTGATGATGGTCGGTACACCTTGACGCATGATTGTATTAGTAACGGGGTGCACGCGGATCTGCGCAGAGTCAGGAACCTGTTTGATACAGACGACATTGTGCACGGAGTTGCTCCAAAAGTTGCGACAGCTTCGAAGAGGCCAGCAAGTCTCGTACCATCGCGACTCTCCTTGGACTTTGCTCGCTATTACAACGGCCTGGACCGAGGCGCTCGAGCGACCAGGCCCGGTTTTGCGAGGGACGAATATCGACATACGTCGAGGCCGCGACAGCGCCCTGACGCCGACAGGCAGCGTCAGGTAAAGTGACGCCAAGATCCTTGCGCTCAAAATCGCTTAATTTCGATTCCGTATTTCCTCAACGCGTAACCAATCTGGCGCGGCGTTAGCCCCAGCAAGCGCGCTGCTTTTGCCTGCACCCATCCAGATTTTTCCATGGCCGCGATGACTCGCTCGCGATCGGCGATCTTCGCGCCGCTTACGAGGACTGTACCGGGCGGAGCAGCCAGCGAGGCCAACTCGCTGCCGCCTGGGGGAGCCGGCGCGGCCGCTTCCGATAGCGGGGCGATCGACTTAGGCAGCATCGACGTGCTCGGGACCGGTGGCATGATCATCTGCTCCGAGGTGCTTTTCCACAGCATCGCGGAAAGACATTGCCCGTGACAACAAGCGAAATCGTTTCTCACGATCGCCGGCCCAGCTGACAGCGTCGCCGTGCGCTGAATGCAGTTCTCGAGCTCCCGGACATTTCCGGGAAATCCGCAGCTCATCAGCACATCAATCGCGCTCGCCTCCAAGGTCAGCGTACGCCCGTTCTCATTGTTGAAGTTCCTGAGAAACTCTCTGGCCAACAGCGGAATATCACTGCGCCGTTCGCGCAGCGGTGGCAGGAGCAAGGGAACGACGCTGATCCGATAGTATAGGTCAGCACGAAACTCGCTTTTTGCCACGGCCTCTTCCAAATTCCTGTTGGTCGCTGCTATGACACGAACATCGACCTTGATGGTCTGGTTGCTGCCGACGCGCTCGAACTCCTGCTCTTGCAGAACTCGCAGCAATTTTGCCTGGAACGGCGCCGAGATCTCGCCGATCTCGTCAAGAAATAGTGTCCCTTTGTCAGCAAGCTCGAAGCGCCCCTTGCGCGAGCTGAACGCCCCGGTGAAGGCACCCTTTTCATGGCCGAACAATTCGGACTCCAGGACTGTCTCAGGGAGCGCCGCGCAATTCAATTTGACGAAGGGCCGCTTGGCGCGAGATGACGACTCGTGAATGGCTTTGGCTACCAGCTCCTTTCCGGTCCCGGATTCACCGCGCAGTAGGACTGTGCTATTCGACTTCGCTACAATCGCGATCTTCTCGAGAAGCCCACGGAGCGCCGGGCTGTCGCCAATGATGCCGTGGACGTGGACCTTCTTACGATCCCGCGCAGGTTGCCTAAGCTCAACCAATTGCTTTTGTAGCCGATCCTTCTCCACCATCAGCCGTTCGCGATCGGAAGCGAACAAGCGATGCAGCTTCACTGTCTGTCCCACCAAGTTAGCGATCATGGCGAGTAGCTGTGTATCGTGATCGAGCCGCAGACTCGACCTGTCGTCCCGGATACGGTCAACTGTCAACGTACCCACGACTTTGGGATCGATGCGAATTGGAACTCCGATGAACGATACGGGTGTACCATCCGAGACGCCCAGCACCTCGAGATCGGCGGCGCTGAATGCCGGATCGGCTGCCACATTTTCGGCGACAAGAGGCCGGTCCGCCGCGATGATTTGATCGATCGCCTTTCGGGGCAAGCGCATCCGGTAGCGTTCGTCGCTGCCTTCGCTCCAACCGGCGCCCACGGTCATGTCTGGCATCCCGTCATCGTCGAACAGTGAGACGATACCGTGTCGCATCTGCACAAACGATTGCAGAAGATCGAGAACGTTGGCCAATGTGACTTCAAGCCGGCAAGGAGCGTTCAGTATCTTCGATATTTCGAAAATGCCGGTCAGTGCGCTCTCGCGCAGCGGCTCGACGGAGAGCTCACGTTCCGGCTCCACTTGTGAGGCAGGTCTTTCGCGTGCGGAAGCGATATGCAGCATGGGACGGTCTCCGATGTTTTGATCATCCTCCCTGGCGTTTTCTTCTGGTTTGCGAGCTTCGTTCTGCATGTCATTCTCGATCTAGCGCCAAGCGGTGACGAGATGACATAGAAGCGTAACAGCTTTTCGTGGCACGACGATAAACTTTCAGTGCGTTTTGTTTTGCGGAATGGGTGACCGACGCCAGCGTAGAACGCACGTTCCACTGCTGCAGCTCACGTCAGCTGCGTTGTCAGGCGAGGCCGATCACAGATGTTGCCCACCGTTGATCGGCAGCTCGGCTCCCGTGACGTAGCTCGCAGCATCTGAGCACAGGAAGAAGATGACCTTGGCCACCTCGTCGGGCGTTCCCACTCTGCGCAGCGGGATGGTTGGCACAAGACGCGCTTCGGTGTCGGGCGACAACATGTCTGTCCCGATTTCGCCGGGAGCGATCGCATTTACACGAATGCCGTGCGGCGCATAATCATGCGCCATTTCGCGTGTGAGACTTGCAAGCGCCGCCTTCGATGTCGCATAGGCACTTCCAGCAAACGGATGCACCTTCGATCCGGCTATCGAAGTCACATTGACGATCGATCCTGACCCAGCTCTCAGCTCGTCAAATAAGCCCTGCGCCAGCAGGATCGGAGCCACGAGATTGAGGTGGAAGACCCTCATCCATGTCTCGGTGGATGTCGTCAAGGACGTTAGCCGGTCCCCATTAGGTGTTTTGGGCGAAATCCCGGCATTATTCACCAGCGCATGCAAAACTCCGCCGCTTAGGCGTTTCTTCACTTCGCTCACCGCGCGCGGCAGCATTCGATGGTCGCTTAGGTCGATCTGGACATGATCCTCATTCCCTGATTCCCACGGGCAGCGCTCGCCGTCAAACGGCCGGCGCGCACAAGAAATGATACGCCAGCCAGCTTCTGAAAACAGCTTGGCGGTAGCGTGACCAATTCCGCGCGACGCTCCGGTTAGCAGCATCGCCTTCCGTTCTCCTCGATGCACGCCAGCTTTATCGACATGAAAAGGACAAGTCGAGTGCATCGCCGATGGTGCGGCTGGGATCAGATCGTCATTTGGCAGATCGAGACCCACGCCCACCTCCTCTCCTGTTGCGTGCTCGCGCACTCCAAGCAGGAATTGGGCCACCATGACCGAGGCAACGCGGCTCCGGCTTTGCGGCCTGGTGTCGCGCACCTGGAACAGTCTGGGCTCGCGAGACGTCGGGTTGTCTTTGCGACAATAGTGGCGCGTCACCGACGAAATGTCAGGAGTCCGCCCTCATCTGTGTCGCGAGCAAGACAGGTCCCGAGGCGTACGCAGAATCCTGAACGCACAATCGAAGGCGCCCACCGCGGGCGGAGTTTTGCGCAGCGCAACGATCGGTCCACGGAGCCAGGTCCGTCGCCGTACCTCGAGCGATCCAAAGCTGACGCAATCATCATCGCACGTCCGATTTTCCTGAGCGTGACTCTGACCTGTCGCTCACCGCCAATGCCCCTCCTTTGGGCTGTCTGTGAACAAGCACGCATCCTGGCTACTTTAGAACACCTCCAGAAGATCCGTGCAGCGAACCACCAAAGACGAACCGACTGAGTGGGTCTTGGCCCGAGACCTCCTTCGCTTGCAGCGTCTGCGTTCCGTCGACGGTCTCGCCCGGATGAAGCCCATTTTTTTAGCCGAACGGTACAATGCGGCCCGCGAATTAAATTTGGGGCCTCAGGGTCTAAACGATGGTCGGCCCCAGCAAGGCGCGACGAATTTCGGTAAATGTGAGCGAGGTGATGAACAAATGGTTTTCAAGCTGCGCCCCCATCCAAGCCGGGAGCGGTTCCGACAGGTGCCGCTTGAGAACATTGCTGATGATGTTATTGGCGAGAGCAACGCTCATCGGGTCGCCATTGTGCCCTCCTTCGCGACGCCGTCACGTCCAGATCAGCGGCGACGGCCGGCGAGCGACGGAACGCGATCGGGATGCCAACGGACTTCGGGCTCGCCGGAAACGCCGGTCACAGTGATGTCGCCGATGCCTGCTTCCAATTGTTCCACTTACGCGCAAGCGCTGTGACGAGGTCGTGGTCGGTCTGAAGGCCTTGAATCTCGAACTGTACGGCGTCCGCTTTGGTTAGCGCAGGTCAGCACTTTTCCCTCGCTTCCGCGGCGTACTAGGGGTGTTTAGTCCCAGGCTTTGATGGTGCATTCTTGTCGCACGATTCGAAGGATGCGCTATGGGACGGGTTTTATACGGCTGCGTCACCACGGCGGAGGCTGTCCGTCGAGCAATACAAAATAGTCAAGGGAGCCTGAGAGCACTCGCCAGGCGCTACGGGATCAACAAGACTGCCGCGAAGTGGAAGCAGCGCGAGACCGTCGCCGATCGTTCGACAGGGCCCGAAGGAAGCCAAGTCGACAGTCCTTTGCATCGAGGAGGAGGCGATCATCATCGCTTTCCGGCGGCATACGCCGCTGCCCCTCGACGATTGCCTCTATGCCCTGCAGCCGACCATCCCGGCATCTGACGCAGTCATCCCTGCATCGCTGTCTCCAGCGCCACGGCATCAGCCGATTGCCGGAGGTTGAAGGTGGCAAGCCTTCGAAGAAAAAGGTCAAGACTTATCCGATCGGCTATTTCCACATCGAATCACTGAGCTCCAGACCGCCGAAGGCAAGCTCTACCTCTACGTCGCAATCGATCGCACCAGTAAGTTCGCCTTCGTGCAACTGGTTAAGAAGACCGGAATGACCTCAGAAGACCGGAATGACCTCAGCCCTCGGCCTTCCTCGAAGTCTGATCGTGGCTTTCCCCCACAGGATCCACACGGTGCTCACCGCCAATGGGATTTAGTTCATCTTCCCCCCGCGCTATGCGGACGGCCCAACGGCAAGGTACGTGACGCATATGTTCGATATGCATGCGAAGAGAACGGGATCGAACATCGGCAGACCAAGATCAAGCATCCCTGGGCCAATGGCCAGGTCGAGCGCATGAACCGCACCATCAAGGAAGCGCGACCGTCCAACGCTACCATTGCGATCGACACGATCAACTGGGAGCTCACCTTGCCGACTTCATCACAGCCTACAACTACGCGCGGCGGCTGAATACCCTGAAGGGCCTCAAACCCTATGAATACATCTGCAAATGCTGGACTTCCCAGCCAGAACGATTCAAATTCAATCCGCTCCAGCAAATGCCGGGACTAAACACACTAGACCGTTGTCGTTCAATGACAGAAACAAACGCTTGCTGCGTCGTTGCCATTCTGGTCGTGGACAATCCCCGTTGAGGTTTCCTGAAGGTCATTCGCGCTGCGAGCAGATGACTTTGCGTGGGCCCGACGAGCCGCGTCTGCGCCGCAAGATACTGATCATGCCTCCGCAACTGCTCGTGCAGCAGAGCGTAATCGGCCGCGATATCGTCACCTGGCAAATCCGCGGCGCCGTCCACGAAGCCGGCATCGGCCAGGGCTTCCGGTACAAAGCCCCGATTTGAAATGTTTGACACCACAAATCGTGCGGTGTGGACGGAAAATCGAGCACAGATCCAGCACTGCGATGGATGTCTGGCCAGGGAGCCGTAGCAGTCGATAGTGACGTGGGTCATGGCATCTGCTCCTGCGCAATCGAAGCTCGCGCCCTCGGGGCGCTTGAGGCAGCGGACTCCTCCTTAACCGAGCCAGATTGCCCAGCGTCTAGCCCGCCACCGGCGCAGAGATAGCCGTGCAGTTCGCTAAGACAAGCATCGGCGCTCTTGAGTTCCCGCCGGGCCTGTGGGGCAATCGTGAGATTGGCGAGCTTATACACAGGATTGCGCTGCTCCATCAGGTCTGTGATCATCTCGTCCCGGTCTGCGGTTTGTATTTTCGGACGGTTGGTGTCGTGTCGCAGGTTGCGCCTGATCACGTCCTCGTTGGTATTAAGCCAGATCGAGACCGCTTTCTCGCCGACACGACGCCGGACTTCTTCGGTCATGAAGGCTCCACCACCGGTTGCGAGCACCAGCGGCCCCCGATCGAGCAGCCGGCTGATCTCATTCGCCTCGAGATCCCTGAAATGCGCCTCGCCGTCCTCCGCGAAAATCTTGGTTATGGACTTGCCAGCCTTCGCCTCGATCTCTTTATCGGAGTCGACGAACGTCAGCCCCAGCTGCTTTGCGAGTGCACGTCCCACACCGGATTTCCCGGCCCCCATCATACCAACGAGCACGATCGGGCGGTTGTCGAGCGCGCCAACAATCTCTGTTGCGCGAGGCGACCGCGCTGCGCGTGTCGGCCGGGCCACGTTCGACACACGAGCATGGCTAGCGCCAACGCTGTTGCCGGCTTCGGCTTCCCAATGGGGGATCTCTGTGGCCCCCTCGGGGATGACAACCTTGTTGCACGCCCGTCGCACGCGCTCCAGGAGTTGCTCGGCTATAGACTCATCCGGGGGCTCCTCGCTCCCTCGCTGCAGCCGTCTGAGCTTCTGCAGCTCCTTGTACGTGTCATGATTGTCGAGCTTGGCCTTGTAGCTGTCTGCCGTGTGAAACTCGAGCTCAAAACGGTAACCGCCAAGCGTGGCGAGCACTGTCTTGATGCCAGCGAAGGTCCGCGATCGCGTCCTGAACCAGTTAGTCGTGCTGACCTCGCTATACCCGCTCTCCTCGAACGCTAGAATGGCTTTCTTGAAGGCAGGTGTAAAATCCCTGTCAGAGAATTCGAAGACGTGCCGTACAGCGTTGTTGAAAAGCTGGACGCCGGCCTCAGAGCTGGCCTGGATTCCGGTGAGCTCGTCTGTCATTGAGCTTGGCGATCTAAGACGCTTAGCCAAATGGGGCATCTTCACCTCGATGCCGGCCCCCTTAAGGGCTTCGGCAACCGACATTGCCGTCCGCGTGATGTCCTTCTCTTCGGCTTGAGCGCGGGACGCCTCCATTTGGGCGCGCTGTGCCGCCGCCTCGCGAGTCAACGTGATTGTGGTGGCGACATCTTCGGCAGCAAGCGTTGGAGCCGAGGGTTCGCGCAGAATCCCCCGCTCGGCAGCAAGCTTGATCGAGGCTTGCATGACCGACGCCGCGAGCGTCGGATTGTCATTAAGATCCTCCAAGGCCGCATCGACATCGAAACGACCGTGGTTGAGGGTAGCCGCCAAGCTCTTGGTGTATGGAGCCGATTTTAACCCGGGTGTCTGTTGAAGCAGGCGCTGAAGGTGCCTGCTCTTGATCATAAAGGTGTAAACGCCAGTGTCGGATTTGTAGGCGTCAGTTCCGACCTTGGTGCCGATGCTCAGCAAATTTTTTGCACTTTGCACGAGGTCGTCCGGCATGTAACCATCCGGTCGGGGCTCGATGCGCGTAGGGTAACGATCGACCAGAAGCTGGACGCGGTCCCGTGGGTGAGTCGTTGCCGGATAGGTCTCGGCTAGCGGCGGAAACAGCTCGCAAAGCTCTTGGCTCATTGCGAGCTGTCTCTCACTCGCAGTGGCGGCTGTTTCGGGCAGGAGTTGAGGCGGAACTTGCTCGTCGAGACCAGCCGCCCACGCCTCGAGTTCGGTGAGAAGCAACTCGGCCGCCTCGAGCGCGACGGGATGGTGTGCCAGCTCAATGTCGTGCCGCGCCTTCTCGAGCTTGTCCCGGACGTCGTGAGCACTAACCTGTTCCTGCTCCAGCAGGCCGCGAATGTCTCGCTTGAGCTCTCGGTCAATGCCTTCGTACGTGCCGAATATGGCACGTTCGGCAAACCACTGCCGGGCTTCATCTGATTGAGCCAGAAAGCCTCGCTGCAGGCCGGTATAGGTTTCCAGAACGTTCCGCGTGGCGGCGAGAATCTGGCTGGCGCGACCGAAATTATAGCGACCGTCCTCAATCGCCGGGGTATGGGATTTTGGCGGCTTGAGCGAGCGCAGGCCGCGAGCTTGCTCCTCTTGGTCGAATTGACTGACATGGTCGTAAAGCTGCGGCCGGTCGCCAATGATAATGGCCGTATCGCCATCGAAGTCGCCGTCGAGTTTCTTCTGTTCATCAGGCGGGATGGCAACCAGGGACCCCGGAGCGAAGATCTCAGTGGCCTGCAGGATTCCGATGCAATCGAGCGAGCTGTCCGCCGTTACGCGGTCCTTGCCCTTGATCCAGCTCGAATGGCACTTGACGTCCTCGGCGGACATCACCAAGCCACGGTCGGCGAAGTCGGCTGGCCACATTTCATCCGGCACCACGATCAGAAGCCCCTTGGCAAAGAAAGTCGGATCATCGACTGCCAGCTCCTCCCCCGACTTCTGGGCGACGTTGAAGCTGTATTGTATGGTCACGCACTGATCGAGAAACGCCGCAGTCGGGTCCCCGTCCGCAGCTGACCTGACGCGATCGGGGGCGAACGGGCGGAGGTTGGGCTTGTCGTAGGGCGATCGCCCGATCAGCACGCCACCACCGGTCAATGTTTCGCTCTTGAGCCTCGGCACATGCAGACAGCCATCAGCGGATGGGACGGCGACGGCGCCCGGACCATTGATATTCGCGGCTGTTACGACGCGAAACAGCTCCTCCGACGTCATCTCTTGCTTTACCCGACTCTCAAGCCAGCTCATCGCCTTCCGCCGGGCCTCATCCGCTACTTGCTCGCTGCGCGGATAATGTTGCAAGGCCGACGCTGGCAAGGATGCTCTCCTTCCCTCGGCAAAGGCCTGCACGCGGTCAGGACCTTCCTGCTCGCCGGCGCGGCAAACAGCTGGCATAAGCTTGGCCAGCGAGGCCCGAATGAAGCCGCAGCCGTCGTGCGGTCGCAATGCAATGGGTCCGGCCGCCCCCCTGAGCTGGAAGGGATGCTCCTCGTTGGCAGGGCGGTCCGGCAGCAACACCAGTTTGAAGGCGCCTTCCAGCGCGGAGTCGTGGGGTGATAGACCTTTGATCGCCGGCGGCGCCGCAAAGCCTCTGCGCTGAGTATAATAATAGGCCTCTTTGAAAGGGGCCCACGCGCGCGACAGCTGCTCGAATGCTGTACCCGGCGCGGTTTCGGCATAGGGAATCGCCAGCAGCTTTCCCCCCGAAAGCTTTGCTTGCTCGTCTGGGGCGCGGGTCGCAATTTGAGACACAGTTAATCGTGGCGGCTTTAACTTGCTGCCGCCGAACAGGTCCATCCGGTATGGAATACCGTTTACATTTACCGTACGCGCCAGCATGAAGGCGCTCGGGGGTGCCGGCAATTGTACCGCGACGACGGGCAGGGCCCCCGAAGTCAGGCGATGGAAAATCGAGTACCGCGTCTCCGGCTCCGTGGCCAACGGCCGCCCATGCATGTCCACGACCGGCAACTGCATCAGTCCCGCCTCACCTTGCGGAGACCTCGGGGCGTGGTCCATGGCTCGCAATACCTGGTGCACGTCGAACACCGACGGAGGACGTTGCGCCTGGATCGCCGCCGCATCCTGCTCCATGAATAAGTCCAGCGCATCCACTGGACTGTCCGCCTCGATCTGCGCAATCAGATTCCAGCTCATGCTGGACAGATCGTCTTGAATCAGGTCGCGAGCGCCAGCCAGGATCTCTCTCGTGCCGCACTGCAGCTCTTTCTGCCTGATCCGTAAATCGGACCTGTCGCCCTCGACATAGGGTGACCTGAACAATCTCTCCAGCACCGCACGAGCCTTGAGCGTCTGATAGATCGATAAAGCGGGGCGGCGGCTCGCAATGGGCCCACGGCTCCGCTCCGCACCGCCCGCGTTCAGATGCGCCTTGATCTTTTGCTCGAGCAAGGGCTGAAGATCGTTAAGCACGTTGAGGGCCTGCCTGCGGTGCCAGCGCAGTGGCTTCTCTGGGCTGCGCGCGAGCGGCAGCAGAGCAGCACTCAGATTACCCATGGTTTCAAGGTTGTTCTCGGCGGCAAAACCAGGAGCTGAACGCAATTCAGAGAGCCGACTCAAGCCTGTCGGCGCGAGCAAACCGAGATCATCGAATAGGCCAGCCTTACCCAGAGCCTTGAAAATGTTCGTGATGTTCAGAACCTCAGCCTTCAAGAGGCGATCATCATACTGCAGGTAGTGGGCGAGCTTGTGCAACCGATCCTTCGGCAGAGCGGCATCCGTAATCTCCCCACTCTCCTCCGCCCTCCTGATCGTTCGGGACAGAGCGTTGGCGAGCATAGCCAGCTCAGGCGTGGTGAACACACCAAATCGCTGTGCTCCAGCCCCCAATTCGCGCGCGATGTCCATGATGGACTGACAGCACATCGCGTCAGGCCACTTGCTGAAGCCGTTCAGAAGGTGCACCACGTCCTGCGGAGAGAACTTAGAGCGCTGACGTTGACGGGTTTCCCCGGCGATTACTATCGTGGCTTTGCGACAATCCTCACTCTCTGGCCATTTGCTGAAGCCGTTCAACAGGTTTGCCAATCCCTGGGGGGCCAAATCAGAGAGTTCGGCGCGAAGGACCTCACGCGCGATCGCAAACGTGACCTCGCGACAGTCCCGCGCGTCGGGCCATTTGCTGAAGCCGTTCACCAGGTTCGACAGGCTTTGGTGCGTAAACTCTGAGAGTCTGGCGTGACGAAGGACCTTACGCGCGATCGCAAGCGTCGCGTCGCGGGAGTCCTGCGCGTCCGGCAATTTGCTGAAGCCGTTCACCAGCATCGCAAGGTCCTGACGGTCGAAATCAGAGAGTCCGAACTCACTGCGCGCGTCGCGGCGAACGACCTCACCCGCGATCGCAAGCGTGGCGTCGTCACAGTCCGGCGCGTCAGGCCACTTGCTGAAACCGTTCACCAGGTTCGCCAGCTCCTGCGGAGTAAAATCAGAGAACTGGGTACCCCGACTAACGACCTCGCGCACGATCGCAAGCGTAGCGTCACGACAATCCCGCGCGTCCGGCCATTTACTGAAGCCGTTCACAAGCATCGCCAGGTGCTGGTTGTCAGAATGCCGGGCGCCGCGGCGAAGGACCTCACCCCCGATCGCAAGCGTGGCGCCGCGCGAGTCCTGCCCGTCCGGCCATTTGGCGAACCCGTTGACCAGATTCGCCAGTTCCTGCGAGTTGAAATGGAAGAGCTCGGCGCGGCGAATGACCTCACGTGCGATCGCAAACGTGGCATCGCGACACTTCGGCTCGTCCCGCCACTTGCAGAAGCCGTTCACCAGGTTAGCCAGATTCTGGTGAGTGAATTTAGAGAGCCGGGCATGGCGGTCCCGGCGAAGGACCTCACTCGCGATCGCCAAAGTCGCCTCGCCCGACTCCGTTCCGTCCGGCCACTTGCTCAAGCCGTTCACAAGATTCGCCAGTATCTCCGTGGCAAAATCGGATAGTCCGAACTCACCGCGGACGGCGCGGTGAACGACCTCAGACGCGATCGCAAAACTGCCCTCGCGACAGAGGCGCGCGTCCGGCCATTTGCTGAACCCGTTCACAAGCATCCCCAAATGTTTCTGATCAAAATCAGAGAGCTCGCAGCTGTGGCCGGCACGACGGACCACGCGGGCAATAGCTTCCGTGCCTTCACGAGTTTCCGCCTCGCGCGTCCACTTGCTGAAACCGTTCACCAGCAGCGAGATATTTTGGCTATTCGTCGCGCCAAGTACCTTGGGTTCATCACGACAAAACTCGGCAATTCTGATGACTCCATTGCGGCATGTCTTCGACTGCTGATGCCGACCGAATGCTGCCGCGAACAGCGAGAGAGCAGCGGGCTTAAGTTCGCGCAGTAACGAATTGGAAAGCTGCGACACCCGAGATGCCACCGCTTTGCAAGCTTCGAGGCCTTCCTGACCGCCGGCCTCGCGGCTCACAACGTTGCATGCCGTGGCGTAGCCCCAGGATTCCCCGCGGCGGATATCATCCTCGAAGTGGGTGACAAATTGGCTCCTGAACTGGGCGGCAGCCTTTTGCACAAAGACCGCACGGATCTTCTCGTCCTCCCGCTGCAGCCGCTTGTCATTTTCCACCACTGCACGTGAAAATTCGACAATGTCGCGAGCGAAATAAATGGCGTCCAGAGCGGCGTTACATTGCTGTTGTGAAATCGCAGCTTGCGCGCCCTGCGGGGCGACAAAATCCAGGCGCCGCCGTTTTGGCCCTGCCTCGAGGTCCGATACAGATTGCCTGTACGAGGAAGAGGCACCTCGTGAACTCCTGGACTGATCGGCACAGCGGCTCTCGGCACCGGAACGCGACGAACTTTCTTCCCAATTTGGCGCGCCGCGATGCGCCAAATACCGCAAAGCTGGCTCGTCGACATGCGTATTCACGGAAGGTTCGGTTGACGTACGGCGTTGGGCATCGCTGGCCGAAGTCGGCCTTCCAGCCGAGCCCGCAGCCAGGTCTTGATTTTCAGAGCTCAAACCCTGCAAGATAGAACTGAACTTCGAGCGATCGTTTCCGCCGCCAAGATCTGCTTCAGGACCGGACCAGTCCATGTCTGATCCGCGGGCTTCGTTCGCTCTCCAGTCGGCTCTCGTCAAAATCAATCTCCCATGCGAGCTAGAATGCGCGATTGCGGCGGTGGCATAGAGGCCCTCAGTGCCGGCCTCAACGACTTTTGTTTCAGCGCGGAGCTCCTTGGCCGCGTCGACAGGACGTCACTCGCCACAAAACTGACGCGCGAGTCAGCTTTGTACGATATTTCTAGGGGTGCCGAAGATATGCCCTGCACCTGACGTAAATCTGACTAGCGCGGGATTCAACGGAGTAGTTGCATTGGATTACCAGCCTTTGATCGCAGCGGCCGGACCGAACGTACACTGATCGCCTCACCCCGCGGGTACGCTTTGACGATCCTTCCTGAGAGAGCCTCCAACGTGCCGCAGGCGAATTTGAACATGCTTTTGCCGGAAGCCACATCCTCGGCCTCCTGCTTGCGGATGTATTCCCTGATCACCACTTCGTTTCGACCGACGGTCGAGACGACGTATCCAAGTGCTGCCCTACGAGATTGCGCTTCCTCTCTCCATTGACCCGCGCCAGGTGGATAGCGCTCTTGCCCTTGATGTACCCGATCACTTGCGACACCGCATATTTGGGTGGGATCGAAATCATCATGTGAACATGATCGGGCATCAAATGCCCCTCTTCGACCTTGCACTCTTTCTGCATGGCCAATCTGCGGAACACCTCCCCGAGATGCAGCCTCAACTCGCCGTACAGCGTCTTCCTGCGACACTTGGGAATGAAGACCACGTGATATTTGCACTCCCATTTGCTGTGGCTTAGACTCTCGTAATCATCCATCGCGAAACTCCTTCTCGTGCGCGTGGTGGCTCACGAGGCGCGAGCTTCGTCGATGGACGACTGCCTGAAATGTCACACTTCTGCTCCCTCCCCGGCAGAGCCGGGGGCCTCCCTTGGTAGGCTAGCGCCGACTGCGTCGACTGTCCCGAGTAGCGATGGCGGCGGGAATATGGGGTGGCCATTGTCCGACGTCAGGATCAATGAGATTGACGAGGCTCGCGCGAAGCGATGACGAAGAACGGTTGCACTTTCTTGAGCGCGACGGAGCCGCTCTTCACCGTGTTCGAGTGCCGCGGTCCCTATTTGGCTGTTCGCGGCTGGTGTCCTTTAATGGAACCTCGCCGCCAGGAGCTACTTTGGCAACAATTCTGCGCGCGGAGAAAAAGTGATAGTACTTCTCGATACAAAGAGCGACCAGTAGATCAATCAGGCGAGCCACGACTTTCATAGCGTCACAAGCTCTTGGGACGCTTCTTCAATCAAGATTAGCCGGCCCGGATCGTTCAGGTCGAATTCTACCACGCGTGGCGCAAACAGGCGGGCATAGCGCGTGAATGCGCTCGTCGGGGGAAAACGAATTGCAGTGTCGCACCTCGCAAGAAGATACATTTCGATAAGAGCGGAAAAGCCGCCCGCGGCTCCGAGCGCGCCACTGTGCAATGGTCCGGCTTGAGGCGCCTGGAAACTCTTGGGAACCGTGAAGACATCAGGAAATATCGCCGAGATCTCTTCGAGGACGACCGCACTGTCCGTGCAAAGGAACACTCTCGCAGGTTTTGCGTGCGGCAACGCTTTGGCCATTTCGACGGCATTGCAGACCTGTCGCAGGGCCCGCTCCGGATCGGTCCAATAAGGGGTATGCCCCATAATGTCCTCGCCGTTGCCATGTCGAACATGCACGCCGATCATGCTGTATGGCTCAAACTGCTCGCGGTAGATCGCATCAATCCTGGCCTGAATCTCAGATCGTGGTTTGATGGTCCGAAAAATTTCTCGTTCTGCTCCTTGATCGCAGCGCCACATCAGGCAAGCGTCACATACAACTGTATTGGCTTCACTATCCTGCTGACTTTGAAACAATTGATCGAGCTCGTCACGTTCCCGGAAAATCTGCTCGTCCGGCCGATAGACGCAGTCGATCGATGGCTTGTTCCACCAAGCCGGGAAAAATGGTCCCGGAAACGAGCACTGATTGATCTGGTCGTCGCAAATCACCCGCACACCCGCAATGTCTTGAATTGGTTCGAAGAACACGGGGAAGGCATTGATGAACGGTTGGTGGAGATAACAGGATCCACGCCAATCGATCACCAGGGTCCGCTCGGTCCGCTGTGCAAAACGCCAAGCTGCCGCCAGCGACCACAGGCAGTCGCCGAATCCGGTACGTCGTCGCGAGACAATGAACCGATCGCTCCTCGAGCTGCCAAGCATCTGCACTACCTCATTCCGGGCTTCGGGTTGGGCCAGAGACGTCCTAAGGGACGCTAAACGTTTTGTCCTGTCCGAGGCCATGCTCGGCGATCGAAGCGCTGGCGATGTCCTTCGGTAGAATTTCATAGCAGGGTTTATACCTGGTGGCGCCAGCACTCGTTCGCACCCGATCTGGTGACGAGAGCTGTCGGGCGCGGCCTAGCGCGTCTGAGGCGATCACGTGACACTGCTTCAATCGATTTTTTCCTGGTGCCGCACTACATGTCAACGCAGCAAGCGGCGCCGAAACAGCGCTGTCGATACGAAGAAGGGCAAGACGGCGTACAGACAAAGCGCCCCGATGTGCAGTGCAATGCCGCCGGCGTCGTGCTCAAGCATCACTGGACGAATAAGGTCGACCGAATGCGCCAGCGGCAATAAGCCAGCCAAATTCTGCACTGAGCCGGGCAGTTGGCTGGTCGGGAAGACGACGCCACATAAGAACACCATCGGTGTGAGGAAGAGGGTCTGGTAAAAGACGAAATAGTCGTAGGTCGGAGCAAGAGATATGACGACCATGGCCAGGCTTGCGAACACAATGCCGGTAAGAGCGACGGTTGGAATAGCGCAAAGGATCGAAAGCCAGGATGCATAACCAAGCGCGGCAGCGACGATCCCGATTGTTGTTCCGGCCAGAACGGACTTACTGGCCGCCCACGCCAACTCACCGAGAACGATATCGCCAAGCGTAAGCTGTGTCGATAGAATGGCCTCCCAAGTGCGCTTTGCATCCATGCGCGCGAAAGCCGCATACATTGTTTCGAAGGTAGCGGAAGTCATAGCGCTGGTCGCGACCATGCCCGCCGCTAAAAATGCGATGTACGAAGTCCCCTCAACGCGCCCCACAATCAGTCCAAGGCCAAAGCCAAGGCCGAACAGATTAGTTATGGGATCTGCGAGATTGCCGAGAATAGCGGCAAGAGCGACCTTCCTCCACGCCAGGAAGTTCCGCCGCCATACCGCCGTCCAGTTGTAAGCGTTGGCTGGCATCATCGTCGCATAACTTTCGGCCATCGCTCACTTCTCCATCTCGCGTCCGGTCAGGCGCAAAAATACGTCCTCGAGATTTGGCGGTCGCTGCAGAATGCGTAGACCCGCTCGCCCCCGCAGTTGCACACGGACCTGTTCCGGATATGGCGCATAGCAAAAGAGTGTCTCTCCACTCACCTCGACGTGACGTGCGTAGGGCCTTACTAGGTTGCACAGCTCATGTGGATCTCCGCCATAAACCTCAATTACGTTGCAACCAATATGCTGGTCGATCAACGCATCCGGTTTTCCTTCGGCGATCTTGCGTCCACTCTCAAGCACACACAAGCGGTCGCATAGGCGCTCGGCTTCTTCCATGAAGTGGGTTGTCATCAGGATCGTCTTGCCACGCGCCAGCAGAACTCGCAGGCGCTCCCAGATCAGGTGGCGTGCGTGCGGATCCAGGCCAGTCGTCGGCTCGTCCATTACGAGCAGATGCGGATCATTTATTAGCGCGCGTGCCAAGGTCAATCGCCGCTTCATGCCACCCGACAGTTCTGAGACCCGTGCGTCCGCCTTGGTTTCGAGCCGCGCGAACTCGAGCAGCGATGGTACGATGGCTTCGATCTTGCGGGCGCTCATGCCGAAATAGCGACCGAACACCAGCAGATTCTCACGTACGGTAAACTCAAGCTCAAGGTTGTCGAACTGTGGTACGACACCGACCCGCATGCGTGCGACACGAGCTCGCGCCGGTACAGGTTCATTGAGTACCATTATCTCGCCCGCGTCCGGCGAGATCATGCCGAGGAGCATACGGGCGATCGTGCTCTTGCCGGCTCCATTTGGCCCGAGTAAACCAAAGCACTCCCCGCGGGCAACAGAGAACGACAGGTCATCGACGATAATTCTGCCGCCAAATGACTTTCTGACGCCGGCGAGGTCGATCGCAACCGCGGAGCTGCTCATCTTAGGCCGACTGGAGCCGTTTTGCCGGCGGCTGCTTCCTTACGGCCGGCTTGGTCCAGAGCTGGCCATCACACCACACATGCTCCACGCGCCCCCATTGACAGGCCGCAGCGGCGTCCGGAAAGAATCCACGCCCGTTCAGGTTCGCGCTGGTGTTGCAGAGCAACGGAAGCCCCGTAAGGCGCTCGAATTCGATGAGAAGCTCAGCAACTTTGTGCGAAGAGCTGCGGGAGATTGTCTGCAGCCGCGCCGAGCCGTCCAGATGGATGACAGCGGGGATTTTGTCGCACCATTGCGCCCTGGTCTGATGATCGAACAGCATGTAGGGGTCCGGCGTACCTGGGTTGAATATCTCTGGCGCGCGATCCTCCAAGCAGATCGGCGCCACCGGTCGGAAGTGCTCACGACACTTAATGTCGTTGAGATGATCCTTCATCGCCGGTGAGGTGGGAGCCGCCAGAATACTTCTGCCGCCCAACGCTCGCGGACCCAGCTCGGCGCGCCCGGACAGGAACACCACCGGCTTGTTGTCGGCGAGAATGGCGGCAAGCTCACGCAGACTGCACGGCTCGGCCTCCCATTCCGACAACCCCTCGGTGGCCTGCAGAGCCGGACCGCTGTAAACGGACCATTCCAACGGTCCAAACCCATTTCGCGCCGCCATCGCCGCGCAAGCCACACCTATTGCCGAGCCGCTGTCATTCGGGAAAGGTGGTACCCACACCTCATCGAACAGGCCCGCAGCACGAAGCGCACTATTCCACTTGATGTTGAGACCGCACCCACCTGCCACACATAGATTTCGCGCGCCCGGAAGGGAGGAGTGCTGCAACAGAACCATCGCGATTTCCCGAACCAGAAGACGTTCCAGAAACATATGGAACGAGGCAAGGATGTCCTCGGCTCGTTTGCCTGTAAGGCGCAATGCGCTTGCCTCGAAAAATTCGTGCGTCGCCGCAAGTAATGCTTCCGGGTTGTGGATCTCCGCGCGGTAGCGACGAGCCTGCTCCGTGTCGGCGGCGAAGCGCTTCTCGTAGAGTTCTTGGAAGATTGCGACAACGTTTTCGTCGACAGAGCCGAGCGCGATATACGCCATCAGCTTGCCGGCGATGCCCAAATCCCAGCTGGTGCGGTTCGGCTGCCTGTAAGGCCCGAAGTGAAGGCCGGCGGCAGCGTAGGCCTGACCAATCATGGGACACAGGGTTCTCACGAGCCGCGCGCCGCGAGGTTCGACATAGTAAAGCCGGGGAAAGATGGAGCCGTCCCAAACCAGACAGAACGCGGGTTTTCCGATGCTGGCGAAGGGGCTGGTGCTATAGGCCGACGCAACGTGGCCCGTGACGTGGGGGTAACTTTTATAGGGAAAGACCTTGTCGCCGAGGATCAGGCCAAAGCCTTCGACGGAATCAAGAAGGCCCTCAGCATGACGCTCGACATATGGTCCTCCTTTCAGCGTGATCGGCACCGCCCCACTAAGGACCTGGAACCGCGACTCGATCTCTCCATCCCAGCCATCGATGACGAACTGATCAATGTCGCGCGGATCAAGACCATGCTCGGCCAACGCACCTACGACCTCATCGAGGTTGTCGATGGATTGATAGCGTGGGCTGTTGCCGCGCTTTTCCTGCTCGGTGCAAAAGACGAGACGCCCGTCCTCGACGAGAGCAATTGCGCCGTCATGTGTTAATTTGATGCCGCAGATGCGCATACGACCCCCTAATGACTGACAATTGAGTGTTTTAACGACTGCCTCGACTTCCGGAACAGGACGAGCAAGCAGTCTTCGTTAACCGACGAGGTTTGGCAGTGCACACGCTCCACCTCCGACAAGCTCTCCTTGAAGAGAGAGATCACCGTCTCGGCACCAGCCGCATGGCCCCAATGTCGACAGGTGGCATCACGCGCGGACCCGAACACCAGAGCGCCGTCTGGGGCAAGCATGCTCACCAGGTTGCGGACCGCCGTGTGCATCTCGGAAACGTCATTGAGATAGTAGAGAACCTCGGCGACGACGATCAGGTCGAACTTCTCTGTGGTCGACAACTGCTGAATATTGCAGGTTATCCAATTTATGTGTGACCGATGCCCGGTCCGCCGGCGCGCTCGTTCGATCGCTTGCGGCATGACATCGACCACCGTTAGGCGTCGGCAACGCAGTGCAAGCATTTCCGTGAATACCCCTGCTGCGCATCCAACTTCGAGGGCATGCTCGACACTGCCATTGGAGGACGACATCCGGAGCATTTGCGCATACCGCTCCTGCTCGAACGCACTGCCGTCGAGATGCCATGGATCATCCACAGCGAGTTCGCGTTCCAGCAATTGATGGTTCTTGTACACAGTCATGCGCCGATCCATCCACTTATAACGCGCCCGATCGTTTCCGACCGCAAATGCTCTCCGGCACCGCCAAGCGCGATGAACGGTGAGGAACCGACGGCTTCGGAATTGTGCTAGACGCGCCCCCTGTAGCCACAGGACCTGATGCACTGTTTGGCACCGGCAAGACCGCCTGCTCATCTCCTTCAGTTGGCGCGCTGACGATCGTGCGCGACAGCCAATCGCTGTTGCTCAATGTACAAAGGGCATACGCTTTGAGTGGCAGTAAAAGAAAAATGTTTATCGGTGTGTGGAGCGAGAATCCGAGAAATCGCAATTCCCCCGCCCGAAGTGCAGCTACACTGCACCGGACCATTGTCATCGCCGCGATTGTCAAGCCCGTCCACCAGGGTACAGATCCGCCGACTGCAAGCTCGGCAAGCGCAGCAAGTGCTGAAAGGGCGAGTAGCAGTGGGCCAAGATTCTGCCCGACAACGTCCAGTGTGAGGTAGCCATCGAGTTCCGGCAGCAGACGCAATGCGAGAAACGTGTCGCGAAACGTGCTGCGCGCCCAGCGCAGCTGCTGACGCAGGTATGGCCCCATGGTCTCCGGGACAAGTGTTGCCGCGATCGCGTCCGGAACATACTCGGTTCGAAACCCCGCCTTGAGCATGAGGATCGTCAAATGGCGATCTTCGCCGAAATCACTCGGCTTGCCGCGAAAGAATTGCGTTTCGTACTGATCAAGCAGCAGGGCAAGAGCAGATCGACGATACATCGCACATGGGCCGCAGCAGCACATGACCGCACCGAAGCGAGCTTGCGCCGCGCGCTCTTCGTTGCATGCCAACCAGTATTCCATGTCGATCAGACTGGTCAGCCATGTGTCGTTGCGATTGCTCGCCACCAACTGGCCCATCGCGGCACCAATGTCGGGGTCCCGCATCTTCGTCGCAAGCTTAGTGACCACGTCAGCGGCCAGTATCGTGTCCGAATCGACGTTAAGCACCAAGTCACCAGACGAGCCGCGTATTGCGGCGATCTGCGCTTTTCGCTTGCCGACATTCCTGGCAAGCAAGATGACGCTGAAGCGCGGATCGTTGGCATAGATCTTATGTACAGGCCCCACAACATCGCGATTTGCCGAGCCATCGTCGACCACATAGACCCGCAGCTCTCCTTCGTAGTCTTGCCTGGCGAGCGACTCCAAACACTGGGCGAGCGTGTCCGGCTTCTCGTTGAAGCAAGGCACGATAATATCTACGCTTGGCAGAGCCAGCTCGGATTGTCCCAGATCGTTCCGCAATGGGGCATTCCCCCGCCGCGCATACAACGCCTGCGTACTTTTGTAGATGGTCGAGAGCAGCGCGTAAGAAGAAACCGCGACGGCGCTGGTTGTAGCGAGCAGGTCCATAGGGTGCCGGTTGTTGTTCAGTGAAGCTGAGGGAGCGGGCGGATCACGAAACCGCGGTGTTGTAGTGCTGGGACCAGGTAAGAGAGCGCTCTAACCGTCTGATCTCGCCGGGTCGCATCAGCCCAAGGCCCGTCCTCATCAGGAGGATATCCGTCGTGCAGGAGAACAATTGAACCTGGCCGAACGGCTCCGAGCACCGAAGTCACAATTCTGTTCACCCCGGGCTGGGACCAATCTCTCGGATCGACCGACCAGTGCACAGCCGTAAGGCCAGCCTGAGCCGACGTAGCGAGCACCTCTTCGGTCCATTTGCCGTACGGCGCCCGCATGTGCCTGGGCGCGGCCTGCGGACACGCCGAACGAATCGCCTCGCTGGCCATTAGCACCTCATCGCGAACCTCCGCCGACCCACATCTGGACAGATCCGGATGTGTCATCGTGTGGTTCGCGACCTCATGGCCTTGCGCGACCATCCGTCGAATGAGTTCGGGCTGCTCGGCCGCGTAGGTACCGATCACAAAGAACGTCGCTGGCACCCGATGTTGCGTCAACACATCGAGAACCTCTGGCGTGCAGAATGGATTTGGCCCATCGTCAAACGTCAAATAGACAGGGAAGCTTCCGCTCACATCAGCGTAGTCGCAAGGAACGGCAGACACAGGGACAAGGTCTTTCACAGCTCGGGCCCGTTGCGATCGATCATTGCGCCGGCGGGCCACTCGCTCATCCCGCTCTGAACCGGGAACACCACCACGATCACCTCTTCGATGCGGATCGGCGACAAATTGGGATAGACATCCGGATGCGTTGAGCGGACGCGAAGGCCCGACATCAGCGTCGCGAGGCCCTGTCTTTGCACCAGTCGGGTAAGATGCTTCTCAAGTGCGGGCCGGACCGTCCCGAAGCCGAACGGGACTCTAAGTTCGTGCAAGATCGGATACATCACCCGCAGCGCATGGCTAATCCCCAGTCCCTCGAGATCCGGGCGCACCGCATACAATCCCAGTTCGGCCACGAGTAGATCGACTGCACCAATCTTGATGAAGCGGCGCAGAAGTCCGACGTGAGCAGCCACACCGTGGGCATCCCGACCAATCACGCGGACCTCAGGCCTGGCGCCGGCCCAACTTCTGTTACCTTCAAATGGCTGCGCATTGAAAGCACCGGTCGGCCCGTAACTCTTGCGAAAAAATTCGGCGAGCTCGGCGTGCTCGGTGAGCCGCAGTTCGTTTTCCCAGCGAACGCTCCAATGAACTTGAGTGCGCGCAGAAGGCGCTTCCGCGGTCCGAGATGCGACAATGTTCATGGCGGGCTTTCCTACGCGAGGCATTTCAAGAGCGGGGTCAGTCATGCAACCTCGCTCACCGGACGCAGATCGATCGAGAACTGCTCCGTCGCGTTGTGTTGGATGCCGGCTCTCCTTCGAGCGGCCGGCCGCAGCAGAAAGCTTGGGGTCGCCCCTCTGTGTGCGATCGGCTGATTGCCCCGTTGAGGCTCGTCATTCCGAGCGAATGCGCCGGAGGCGTACGGACGGGGCGATTTGATCGTGCAGACGTTATCTGCACCAGGGCGCCCGTCTGCCTCGTCTGCGGGAATCATCGGCGCTTTGCCGCTCGTGACCGGGCCATCGATGCGGACCACCTTGTTGAGGGAGCGTACCAATGACACCTGATCGACTTGGTTTTTCTCGTGCATCTTCGACACGCCCCGAATGCAAATGACAGTCGAGCGAATGGACTGTCGCCAGAAGTACTTGGCATCGGCAAATTGCGCCTGCCTCTCTGTCGTGACACTACGGCGATGCTGATCCAGCCCTCAAGTGTACGCGGGTAAACCGCCAATATGGAAAGGGTTGGAATGCACATACGAAGGTTTACCGAGCGCCTCGCGTTACAACGAATGCGCGAGCTGCGCCGGTCAAGACGACGCCTCATACGCCTTCGCCTTGAATAGCTGCCCAAGAAGCCGACAGCAGCCGCTCGCGTTCAAGAGGTGGTCCAGAGCCCGCGAACGACCAACAGCCATTTTGGTGTTCAGTCCATTTTCCAAACTGATGTTTGCTATCCAACATCCCACAGTTTGGTAAAATCGATTGTTTCGATAGAAAGCATCCAGACGGTGGATAGACTCAAACGATGCGATTCAAGGGACTTGATCTAAACCTACTCGTTGCGCTCGATGCTCTGATGACCGAGCGCAACCTCACAGCAGCGGCGCGTAAAATTAACCTGAGCCAGCCCGCGATGAGCGCGGCAATCGCGCGGCTGCGCACCTACTTCGGTGATGAACTTTTCACGATGCGCGGTCGAGAGCTCGTCCCGACACCGGGCGCGGAAGCGCTCGCAGGTCCGGTTCGCGAGGCCCTCTTGCACATTCAAATTTCGATCATTTCACGAGATTCGTTCGACCCTACTCAGTCTAGCCGTCGCTTTAGGGTCATTCTCTCCGATTTCATGACAATCGTCTTTTTTCGACGAATTATGGACCGTATCGCGCAGGAAGCCCCGGCTGTGCGCTTTGAATTGCTGCCCTTTTCGGATGAGCCAGACGAGTTGCTCCGTCGGGGCGAGGTCGACTTTCTCATTCTGCCGGAGTTGTTTATGTCGAGCGCTCATCCCAAGGCGATGCTGTTCGACGAGACTCTCGTATGCGTGGGATGCCGCTCGAACAAGCAGCTGTCACGCCAACTGACATTCGACAAATACCTTTCGATGGGTCACGTTACGGCCAAATTCGGACGGGCGCTGAGACCCAACCTGGAAGAATGGTTTTTGCTTGAACACGGCTTAAAGAGACGGATCGAGGTGGTTGTGCAAGGCTTTAGCCTTATTCCGCCCATAATATTGGACACCTGCCGTATCGGCACGATGCCTTTGCGACTCGCAAGGCACTTCGAAAAGCGGATGCCCGTGCGGATTGTCGAACCACCTTTGCCGCTGCCCGCATTCACCGAAGCAGTGCAATGGCCTGCATTTCACAACACCGACCCGGCGAGTGTTTGGATGCGGCGGATATTGTTGGAAGAGGCGTCCAACCTCGCATCTGGGCATCTCGAGACATCTACTCGCAGGCGATGTTAAGTTTAGCGTAGGCGATTCCGGCCGTGCCTCGAGTACGGCGCAGCCATCGAATCTCTGCCGACGCTTTCCGTTTATCGACGCGCGATGTTGCAAGCATCTAATAATAGATGACGGTTCGCTAACCGGACTTGGCAGGTCGTGCGCCTAATAATGTTCTGGTTGAGGTTGGGATACGCGCGATACTGCTCGACGGACGTCCAGCATTAGGCTGGTACATAACCCTTGTTGGTGCGCAAATGTCCGGCACGTCAAATTATTCGCTTGAATCCCACGCTGCGTGAGGTTGTAGGCTGTCCGCCTTGGCTGACGCTGCGTTAAGCGGCGGTCGACCGGGCGCATGGCCGAACTCAAGGCTTTGGCGGAACACTTGGACTGGTGCCAGCAGTTAACGACCGGGTCTTGTTACGAGGCACGCAGGTGAGCCTATTAGCTTCGGGCTTGTAATGGAGTCCGGCCTCTGATGTCCGCCAACGGCCGAAATGTCCATCGTTGCGACAATTCCGCGATCCTCCTCTCGCGATCGCAGGATGGAACGAAATTGATTCGGACGAGCCGGTGAGACTGCCTCAGACGTAGCCGCGGCCGGTCGTTTGTACAATGCAAGCACGTTTGCGCCGGGCAAGAAGATATGCGCTTCAAAGGACTGGATCTAAATCTTCTCGTCGCGCTCGATGCTCTCATGACCGAGCGCAGCCTGACTGCAGCTGCACGTAAGATCAACCTTAGCCAGCCCGCTATGAGTGCAGCCGTCGCCCGACTTCGCTCCTATTTTAGTGACGAGTTATTTGCAATGAGAGGACGGACACTTGTCCTGACCCCACGTGCAGAGGCACTCGCCGCTCCGGTTCGTGAGGCGCTGATGCACATTCAGCACTCGATTATTGCGCGGGAGGCCTTCGACCCCGGCCGATCGAAGCGGCGGTTCAGGATCTGCCTGTCAGATTTCATAACCGTCGTATTCTTCCGTCACGTGGTGGAGCGCGTCGCGCGAGAAGCCCCCAATGTCAGATTCGAGTTGGTGACGCTCACCGGTGAACACGATGAGCTACTTCGGCGCGGCGAGGTCGATTTTGTCATCCTGCCGGAACAATTCATGTCCGGTACGCATCCCAGAGCGGCCTTGTTCGAGGAGAGCCTCGTTTGCATAGGCTGCCATACAAATAGTCACCTACTGAGGCGGCTGACATTTGACCGGTATATGTCGATGGGCCACGTGGCGGTCAAGCTCGGAGGCACAACCTTCGTCGAGGATTCCTTGTTACTCGATCTCGGCCTCAATCGGCGCATCGATATTCTTGTGCAGAGCTTCAGCATGATCCCACCCCTGCTGGCGGGCACAGGACGCATAGGGACCATTCCACTAAGGCTCGCGAAGCATTTTCAAAGAACCGCGCCACTTCGGATTGCCACGCTTCCGCAGCCATTCCCCACCTTCACCGAGGCAGTCCAATGGCCAGTCCTGAGTAACAGCGATCCAGAATGCATTTGGCTGAGAGAGATATTGCTGCAGGAGGCCGCTAGCTTAGCAACTGCGCATGAAGAGGCGCGCAAGATTAGCGATTCGGAGCAAGCAAATGAGGCCGGCGGCTTCGCACGATCGGTCTCGCCGTTAGCGTAGGGACGTTGCCGATGAACGAACCCGGCACCGATCGTGTCTGAACGCGTGCAATTTGGGATCTCCTCGCTCGAACTCGTTGTCTCTCGTTAACGCTCCTCATAGTTGGCGAACGTCGCAAGCCTGCCTCTTTCCCGCACCGGACACGGTGTCGAGGTGAAGAAGCGGTAGCCCGAATCATTAGCCCAGACTTGAGAGACACAGCGGTCGCCACGTGCACGCGCCAAGCTACGCCGGCGCATTGTAAGCCCGACCTGCGGCTGAACCGCTCTTAAGAGGCCAGGTTCGACTCGGCGGCTAATCGCATCAACACGGCGAATCGGTTGCGGCGCTCGCAATGAGCGCCGGCTCGGCATCGTCGGAGATCCAGCTCCACGAGCAGCCAACGCAGTGCTGATTGATTGTGCATTTGATGTCGGACTAGCAGTCGGCCAGGCTAGGCATCGCACCCGCGTGTTGCTCTGTCGCATCACCCTAGAGCGTATCGCATCTTCGTGTCTCTGCGCCGCGGGGCTGACTTCTTTTGGCCCCACCTCGGCCAAACGTCTTGACGAGGTGCGCTATGCCGACACAATGACGAACAAGGAGCCCTACGTTGGAGCAACACAGCGGAGTATTCGATCCCGAAGAGCTTTCTTTCTTAGGAAGCCTTTTTGACAGGACAGTCTTCGCGCTGCCGCCATCAATGCGAACTCCGGACAATCGAACGGCGATCGCCAAACTTATCCTGGAGCGTACAGCGGCCGGCAATACCCAGCTGGCATGCTTAACGAACCTGTTGATCACTCTTTCCCCTCAGGGTTGATCGCGCGCCGTTCTAAGGATAGTCACCACTCCTGCGCTGGAATGGAAGACGATCCAGCTAGAGCTTTGAAATGGCTTGAATCCAACGTGACGTCAGGTTGTAGGCTTTGAAATTGAACAACATGAGCAAAGCTACACTAAGACGGCGTCGATGGCGCATTGGCGAACTTGCGGAAGCGACCGGAGTGACGGTACGCACGCTGCATCATTATGAACACACCGGCCTGTTAGCCGCTTCAGAGCGCACGGACGGCGGCCATCGTATGTACGACCGCGAAAGCGTCCAGCGGGTTCACCAGATCCGAGCGCTACGTGAGCTTGGCTTCTCCCTTCACGAGATCCGTAAAGCTATGGAGGGAACGACTTCGCTGATCGATCTATTGCGCAAGCATTTGGAGCGTATAGAGCTTCAAGTTGCTCGCGCAACGCTGTTGCGAGATCGATTGCGCAACATGACGACCGACAGTGACGTTCAGGTCAGCGTGGATGAGCTACCTGCCACCTTGGACGCCATGTCGCGGGTTGAGACACGGAATCAAACATCCCGATGCACATGCAAGTTGGCTGCAGAACGCGAGGAGCGATGGCGACAAATTCGGGACGACCTCCGCGATTGTATGGATAGAGGCGAACATCCTTGCGGCGAGCGCGCGAAAGCCGTCGCGATTGCCGCGCGGCTCCTGATCGGCGAAATCGCTGGAGCGGATTCTCGGGTTTCGACGATCCTGAAGGTTCTCGCACGCCTAAGTGCCCCACGCAGTTTGGCCGGTTGGGATCCCTGCCTCATGCAATATCTCGACCTTGCCCTCAGTGGCCTGGAGGACCAGCCATACTGAGATCAAAAGGCCGCGGCTCGGACGACCTGACCGGTCCGCTTGGCCGGCTCGATCGTCATGGCGGTTGGGCGTGATCCGTGGGCTTTGATGCCCGGCGGCAGCTTTCCCAATCACCGGTCAGATTTTCTGCGAGGCTCTCGGCAATCTGCTGCTTTCTCGATGTATTGCGCGAAGCTCCCGTTCAAGGGGCCTTGAACCGCACGTAACGTCAAATTGTAGGCTCCGCCACGGTCGCCGCCCGAGCTGACGCATGCTTCGCTTGGCGATCCTTCAATCTGCGGGCCCGTTCTGGTCGTAGACAGTTGGGCTTAGATCGAGGCGAGCACTAGGAGTTCTACAGTGTTGAAAAGGCGTTACATTCCAGCTGCAGGCGTAGCCTTCTTTTTCTGTGCCCTCGCCTCCACTGCGTGGGCTTCGGACGTTCATATTGCCGTGGCCGGCCCAATGAGTGGAAGCAGCGCGGCGTTCGGCGCGCAGATGCGCAACGGCGCCACTGCGGCTGTCGAGGCATTGAACGCTTCGGGCCTCCTTCCCAACACCAAGGTGCTACTGAGTGTCGCTGATGACGCCTGCGACCCAAAGCAAGCGGTCGCGGTTGCAAATAAGCTCACAATGGCTCAGGTGCGTCTGGTCGTCGGCCATTTTTGCTCGTCTTCGTCTATCCCAGCCTCCGACGTCTATGCCGAAGCAGGTATCATCCAATTGTCACCTGGTTCGACAAATCCTCAGCTAACGGAGCGCGGCATCCCGACCGTATTTCGGATCTGCGGCCGCGACGACCAGCAGGGCGCCGTTGCGGCTGAATACATTCACCGAAACTACCATAACGACAAGATCGCAGTACTCGACGACAAGAGCACCGCCGGCAAGGGTATCGCCGATGCGGTTGAGGCACAGCTTCAGAGATTCGGCAAACGCCTCACTCGGCAGAGCTATATCGCCGGTGAAAAGGATTATACGGCGCTGATCTCTAGATTGAAGAAGGACGGGATACGCCTCGCCTATATCGGAGGTTATCACACCGAGATTGGGCTGATCATCCGTCAGGCATCAGAGGCAGAGGCCGGCCTTACCGTCATGGCCAACGATCCGTTGATGACGCCCGAATTCTGGGGCATCACCAGCAGCGCGGGAAATGGTACGCTATTTACCTTCATGCCCGACGTGGCAACGAATGCCAATGCGGCCGACGCCGTGGCCAAACTCAAGGCTTCCGGACTGTCGTCCGAAGGCTACACACTTTACGCCTATGCCGCAGTGCAGGCGTGGGCAGAGGCGGTGAAGCGGGCCGGTTCGCTCAATGCTGCGCGGGTCGCAACCGAACTCCGTTCACGGCCGATCGAAACTGTCGTTGGTCCGGTCCGGTTCGATACCAAGGGAGACAATGCAGGTCCGGGCTTTGTGGTTTACCGCTGGCTCGACGGGCGTGTTGAAGCGCTGCACCAAAATTGATCTACGCGACCACAGCCCTTCTCTCAACACAGCCACCACACAGATGATGAAACGACATCATGACCTTGCTGCCGTTATACTCGCGAGCTCTCTTGTGCTCGCGGCTTTCGGAGCGCTTATCGCCCTCGCTGCAGCGCTTGCAGAATTACCAGACGTCGACGTAGAGGAGGAGCTACGTCCGATGTTAGACAAATAGCATCCCGACAAAGGCCAGTTCTTGCGACGCTTCACTGCCAAACATCCGCAACAGTCTGATTGGCAATGCTACGCAGGTCCGGCCGTTGCCGCTCATGCGACGGCACCTATGATAACCAAACTATCGCGGCAATGTCTTTCGACCACGCTTGCTGACAAATGCAACTGTACTTCGCAAGTTCCGGCGACCTCACATCGCGCGCAAGGCGATTGGGTTCCAATCGCTGTTTCCCTGCCAACAACAATTTCCAAGTTGACCGGCAATCGGCAAGTTGGGCATTGGCGCCTCGACAAACGGGCAGGGTCGCAACATTGGGATTGCCATCAAATGACTTCGATCGGCCTGCGCACTCTTCGACGTTGCTCTGGTTTCAGGCACAGCCGCCGATCCATTTGGCATGAAGGATGGAACGCTCCATCCGACATGGGGATACTCGGAATATCTACTGCGTGCTTTGAACCAACGCTTCGTAAGGGCGCCGACGACAGATGATGTCACATTGCATATTGCCTGCAATTTGAACTGCAAGCGCTATGCAAAGCGGAACGGATAGATGAAACGACCGAGATTCACAGAGGAGCAAATTATCGCGATACTGAATGAGTATGGGGCTGGTGCGAAACCGGCTGATCTAGCTCATAAACACAAGATCTCTGAAGCGGCGATCTACGACTGGAAGGACAAGTTCGGTGGCATGGACGTTTCAGCCGCCAAGCGGTTGAACGCCCTCGAAGAGGAGAACGCGAAGCTAAAGAAGCTTCTGGTCGAGCACATGCTCGGCGTGGATGCACTTCGCGAACTCTTATCTAAGTAGTCGCTACCAATATACAGGTTTCTCACGCCGACGCTGCAAGCCCAGAGCGTTAGCTCCCACGGAATTGCCAGATCGGCCGAGTTATGTACGCCACGTCTTTGAGGCCGAAGGCACAAAGCAACCAGTCGCCTATTCCAGAACCGGAGATGATCGAGTGAGAAGCGGCCTTCCCTTAAGACTGACATGCGCGATCTTTGACCACATGGACGACGACGGCCGCGATATCGCGCGACAGTATGAAGATCGTCTCAAGTTGGCGGAGGCGTGCGATTCTCTGGGCTTTTACGCCTATCACCTGGCGGAGCACCACTGCACCCCTCATGGCAGAGGGCCGTCGCCGAACCTGTTTCTAGCAAGTCTTGCGCAGCGCACCCAAAGACTTCGCTTTGGTCCCCTTGTTCTGTTGCTCAACCTCTACCACCCATTGCGCGCGTTCGAAGAGATCTGCATGCTTGATCAATTGAGCGGCGGTCGGCTCGAACTCGGTATCGGTCGCGGCTCCCAGCCGATCGAATGGGGTTATTTCGGAATCAACGCAGACGCGGCGCCAAGCCGCTATTTGGAGGCCAGCGAAATCTTAAATGTTGCGCTGACGGGCGATACGTTATCCTACCGAGGAAGCCATTTTGAGCTGAACCGTGTACCGTTAACTTTGAGGCCTCATCAGCGCCCTTGTCCACCTACCTGGATCGCCAGCAATCGGACCGAATCGGCGGAATGGGCCGCGGCAAATGGTGCAAATCTGGCGTGTGTCGGTCCCGCCTCTGCTGTCCGAAGCATTACGAATGCTTTTCGTTGCAGTCGAGCGCGCCGTATTATCGCGGACGATCGAGAGCCATTCCTTGGGTTGGCTCGTATGATCGTGATTGCGAGATCTGACAGAGACGCTCATGCGGCTGCCGAGACCGCTTATGGACAGTGGCTGAACAGCTTTAAGTTCCTTTACGAGTTGAATGCCACTCCGACACCGCCAACCCTGCCGCTGTCGTTCGATGCAGCGCTGGAGAGCCAATTGTGCGTCGTCGGAACGCCTGCTTCCGCCCGACTGCGGCTTCTTAACCAAATGGAAGAGGCAGGCACCAACTACCTACTCTGCCAGCTTGCATTCGGGAACCTTCCGCTCGACATTTCGCTATACACCGCGAGCACGATCAAAGCCGAAATCATCGATAGCTTTGGCTGACTTGTTCAACTCGCTACTTCGGGATGCCCCGCCGCTTCTTGGCATGCCGTACCCGCCGATTAGCGTACGATCAAGGCGTTCTTTCTTGCTCGACGGGAGACCTCAAGCATCACTTTTCCGGTCGCACGTCGATGTCGTCGGTAGCGACATGATCAGCTTGAACAGTGTTGGCATGACAAAGTCGCTCAATCCGCATGCGGGATCATCTTATGCGTCGTCCAGAGCACGTCGAGGAAATCGCGCGCGTTATCCGCGGACTGGATGCATCCCATCAAAACTTTCGATTTTACGGATTTCAGCCAAATGCACCATAGTCGCTCACCCGTTTCCGGCAAGCACCTTTGACGAAGCTCGTGTGACCATGGATACCCTTTGCTTTCAGCCAAGTCGTAGGTCGGCTCACGCCTTTCGCAAAACCAACGAGATCCATCAACCTTTGAGACAGTGCCACCAGCGGCCTAGCTTCGGCCGGATGGCCCGCCGAAACCTATGGCTTTCATTCGAAATCGCCGACAGCAATTTCGTGATCCTGAGGGCGGCCCGGAAGATTAGGTGCTTCGCACGCGCATTGGCCAAATTGAATGCGTACGTCACATAGAAGCCGGGCAGCCGAACTGCCTCTTACGCCGGCCTCGGCAAGGCTTGTCGACCTGACGAGGTGGACAGGCCCGTTACTTCCGCAATGTTGCGATTCCCATGCGGTGCAACCTCAGCTATCTGATCTCCTCGGACACGACAAAGACGTCCTGGTGTCAGCGGCGCCTATCGACCTCGATTCCGGCGACGCGAATGGCTGTGCGGCAGCACTAGCCGCCCACTTACGCCCTTTGACCGCGAGGGTCTCACGCGGCCCATCTGCTCCATGCTGTTTGGTGGCCTCCGCCTATGCCACTGGCGTCCCTGCGAGGTCCCCGAGCTTGGGGGGCGCCGGCTCGATAGCTCAACCAAGGACGGGCGTTCTGCCACGCAACGCGCAGCGCTCTATAACGTCCATAGCTCCTTTCGGTGTTTCTGCGGTGCCTGCCTGTCCCTATTCTTCGGTTGCACATACGCGAGTTACCTTGCGCTACGGCAATTCGGTCACGCACCGCACCGGCTGGCTCGCAACCCGAAATGCACACAAAAGCTACACGCCAATCTCGCTTAATTAGTCTGGAGCAACACTGTGGAACTTGACCCTTCGAATTCACGCATTCAGGACCTTGAGGATCGCATCGACCTACAGCTCGATATCGTGGCAACTCTCGTACGCGAGGGAAGCAACGAACTCGAGGCAATCCAGCTGCTCAACGCACTCACGAATGAAATGATATCAGCGGAACTGGAGCTCGGCCGGCTCGGCGATACGAGCACAGGTGGCCATCCTGGCGGCGGGCGAGCAGCGCGAATGAGACGGGACCATGGCGTCTACAATCCAGAAGAGCTTCAAATCCTGGGGCGCCTTCTCGATCAGGCAGTGGCCGCCTTACCGCCTGCACTGCGCACTCCGGCCAACCAGACGCGGATTGCCAGATTGATTCTTGCACGTGCGGCAGGCTGAGAGCCGTTTTGCTCTTCTCAGATTGACGGCCGCTCAGTGAGAACTTCATCGCTGGGCTGACGGTGGCTGTGCTATCCTACCCACGGATAAGGGCGCTCGAGACCCCGGCTCACCGCTACGTAAGTGAGCCACTTCCACGTGCCGATCATTTCGCTCCAATGAGCGAGACATCTCATCCGATTTCCTTTGGAGTGTGTCTCAAACGCTTGATCATGGCATGTTACACGCCCGCAGTTTACTCCAAGGCAGATGGGGAGAAGCACGATCCGGCATATTCGTGCCGCATGGTTGCCCCCGCCTTCCGATATTCGTGTCTTGACAGAAAAGCTGCCCCCTGATCGCGGCCGCCTTGTTCTAACGTCGCGCGCCACCTGATATTTCGTTGCCAGAACGAGCCCCAGCCAGATCAACGCATTTGCCGCGATCTCTCGTCTCGTTTCTTTGGTGCCACCATCCCGTATCGCAAACGTGGGGCGTGATGCGACCAGCTCGTTGACGCATGTCGGGAAGCAGACGAACGATTGTCGAGAATGAGCCACACGGTTGGACGCGACATAACGAGCGCATGCGACATCCCCCCAAAACACTTCTTAGTGTTGAAGTCCGAAAGGTCGCGAACGGCCTGCTCTGTAGGACGGCCTTAGTGCGACTGGTATTCCTGGGAGTGTGGGTACGGTGACGGACGAACGCCAGGCAACAAGATGCGCGGCGCAAAGAAGCAAATGTCAACGCAGGGTCTGTTCAGGCAACTAAGAATCGTTCGACTTGCGCGGCGCTTCGACATTCGGTCATCCGGACTTCAACAAGCGCCATTATAAAGTTCGCTGTAGCGTGGCGAGCAGATCGACCACATTTTGGCTGTGGCTTCGACTTCTTTGCCGGTTCAAGACAGGCCGCAGCTCGTCGGTACGACGCGAACACAGCGTTTAACTTGTGCCAGGAGTCGAGGAGTTTTGAGATGGATCAGGTCATATCCGACCAGATGCAAGCGCCAGAAGCTATCGTAAGCGTCGCATTTGACAAAGCGTGGAGCTTTGTCGAGAAGGATCCAGTTCTGGCGCATCATCTCAAGGCGTTCCTTCACCGCCGCTTGCGAGCATTACTGGAGTGTTCGATCAGGACCGGCGAACGGAATACCCTGCATCTGGCAAACGAAGCGATACGCAATTTACGAGCGGAGCTGGCGTCGCCGAGCAAACAGTAGGAGGTTCGTTCCTCTAGCTCGCCGGCACCCTTGTCATCGACAGAAACGGGACGGTGTCGTCAACTCCCGAAGGGCCAGGTCGCGGTCGAGCTGAGTTTTCTCTGCTGATCTTCTCCTAAACCGACGACTGCATCAGGGAGCCTGCTTGTGCAGCTCTCGTGGGCCCGCACGCCAGTAAGGCGAACAGGCACGCTATGCCTCGACGAGACACAATGCGCACCCGATCTGGCAGCTTGGCACGCGTCTGAGCAATTTCGATGCGAGCATCATCCAGTGCGGTGGCCAACATTTTGCGGCAAACGATCTTGGGGGCGCACCGTCGATTGGCTCTCCTGTCGCGGCAAGAGCAGTTGCAGCTCGCCATTAGCGCTCGGACTTCCAGGACGTCCGGATTCAGATCGATCAATGCCTCTGATGGTCCTTTCCGACGTTGCCACAACCTTAAGTCGATTAACGACTTCCTACCCCAGAAAAATTCAAGTCCCGCTCCAAACAGGGACACTTTCATCTTTGAGGTTTATGACGAACTCCGCAGAACCAAGCGTAATCGGACGTATCGCCGAGAGTCTGTAGCGCTGCTTCAGCAAATGCTCACAGCATTGCGTCGCATAGTGCCATCACGATCGCACCGCCTTCAGGTAGAGGCGCAACGAGGCACCCCTATTAATGTCGTTGCATTTCGTCCACGCGTCGCAAGTCAGGCGCCTCACAACCTGACGCACCGTGCGTTTCGACCCATTTCTTGCGGAGAAATGTTGTGCCTCAGTTACAGCAATTCGCAATCATGTTGTTAAGACGCACGGCGCCGGGGGACATCAAAGGAATGACACTGGAATGAAGAATTTTCTGATTCTGACCGCAAGCATCGCGGTCTGCGCTGCAGCTCCCGCATTCGGCGCTGACCTCGTCGGGCAGCCTGTCAACATCAAGGCACCACCATTTCCGGTCGTAGCTCCGATCAACGACTGGAACGGCTACTATATCGGTCTCAATGGAGGCTGGGGATCGAGTCACAATTGCTGGGATTTCAACGGCGTCACTCCCGAGGGCTGCCACAATTCGACCGGCGGCACCGTCGGCGGCCAGATCGGCTATCGCTGGCAGATTTTCAGAACGGTGTATGGCATCGAAGGTCAGGGCAACTGGGCCAATTTCGGTGGCTCTAATGTCAGCACCGCCTTCCCAGCGGACACCATTGGCACCAAGACAGATGCATTTGGATTGCTCACCGGCCACATCGGCTACGCATTCAATGCCGTGCTGCTTTACGCCAAGGGCGGTGCGGCGGTGACCAGCAACACCTATCACGTCAACTCAGTGGCTGCTGGCACCGAGCTTGGCAGGAACAACGATGTGCGCTGGGGTAGTGCGCTCGGCGCTGGCGCCGAAGTCAGCCTGACTTCGAACTGGTCGGCTGGCCTCGAGTATAATCACTTGTTCATGCAGGGCAGTGCCGTAAGCTTCCCCACGGCCGTTGGCTTCGATCGCGCTCACCAGGACATCGATCTTGTCACGGCACGGCTCAACTACAAGTTCGGCCCGGCGTTTGCAAAATAGCGAACACCGCGCGCGCCTTGTTAATCAATCGAGAACCCCGACCAATGGTCGGGGTTCTTTTTCCGAAACGCTCCCCCCTCGCAACCCAGCCGGCTGCACTCGCTCGAGCTCGTCGAAGCTTGGATCATTCGCTGGCGGAGCCGACCGCAGCCACCGTCCGTGGTCAACGACCCAGTCGGCTTGACATGCGCCGACGAACTCCAGAACCTCACGCGACGTTCGGCTTGCCCTCGCCTGTCTCAACCAAGCACTGCTTGACAAACGGCATGAGCCAGCCAGAGCTTGGCGTAACGGCTTAGCCAATCTCAAAGAATATTGAGGCGAATGGCGATAGCGGTCGCCTGGATCCTGCTGGTCGCACCCAGCTTTCGCATCGCATTCTTGATATGAAAATTGACGGTATTATCGCTAATTCCTAGGATCCTGCCGATTTCCCAGGACGATTTCCCCTCCGCCACCCACCGCATACAGCTGATCTCCCGTTGCGATAACGCAATTTTTTTCCCACAGCCGCTATTAGAGGGTCGAGCAATCTCGCCATAGGCGCTGTGAAAGAGCGAAGCCAGGGCGTTGAGATGACCGATGCGATCCTGAGGATCAGCATCGTCGGACGGAGACGCAAAGGACACCACAGATACTTGGCCCAATGGGCCAAAAAGGGGCACGCTCATGCCATGCTTTAGGCCGGCCTCTCTGGCCTCATCTAATACGCGTCTCTCGTCCGGTTGTAGCTGATAGTGGTCAGCGAGTTGGTCCCACAGAAACGGACGCGCATGCATCGGCGTCCGCCGGACCACCGGGTCGATGGTGTGGTACTTGTGTTTGAAGTATCGATCGCACCAGGCCGGCGGCCAATTCACAGCGACAGTCGGCGGTGGATACTCAGCCAACCGCAGCGGCTCGACGAAGTTGAGGGCTCCGTAAGCAACTTCACTGAATCCTTCCTCGGTGGCACGGTTTACAAGAAGATCAAACAACGCTCTCAGCGAGTGCGTCTGGTTTGCGCATTCGGTGAAGCTAAAGAGATCCACGATGGGCGCATCTGCACGCCGATCCGGTTCGCCATCGCTGCGTTCGATTACGTTTGTTTCAGGCGGAGCCAAATTTCGTTCCATGAGCTGAACTCTTAGTTGCTCTTCGAGAAGTTCAGAGCGCGCGCTGCGTCAGACGCCATCCCGAGTTTTTCGCCTTCCGCCAGCTACGGCGCGATAATCGTCCTGTCAAACGCCGCGATCCCGCTCGCCGATGACGCGCTGGCCAAGCAGGCGATCACCGCATTGCGTTCGTCTGACGGTCTGTGTCGGCTGCAGCAGCCCCGATCGCTCGTGATAATCCAGCTGGCGATGCCAACCAGCTATGAAAGACGATATCTGCCCTACTCAGATTGAACGGTAAGGAGCGACCGTGCTGCCCGAAAGACACCTGGCTTTGCCTCACGGTCGAGCACGATGATATCCTGAACGTTGAACTTTGCGGTTCAAGCGAAACGGAGCACGTTGGCCAACTTGGCGGTGCCGAACTCGACCTACGCAGTTCCGACATCGGCCTTCTGCTTTCTGCGGACAGGAGGGTGACTGTTTCTTCCCCATCTTGCGAATTGCTGTCGCGAATTCCGTCCTCCGTCTTTCGACGGCGTCGGGAACGCGGTCTGCGAGCAACACGGAAGAGCCGCGCCAGCAGGTGACCGCGTGATATGACGGCCCGGCGCCTGATCAGGCGCGTTGAAGAGGTCCAGCGCACCTGAATTGAAGGCACAGATGATCCGCGCGCCAGGCGAGCGACGGGAGATACGCGCAGAAACGAAACCTGCCGGCCGCGGAGGACACCTTGCATGCGCATCTCCAAAAGGGAGAGGACCTAGGCGCGGATCAGCAAGTGTCGTACCAACTGGCGGCCTCACAAAAATCAATCCTCGATACCAGGAATTCAAGGCAAGAGCCCGGTTTCGGCGCACGAGCGCTTGGAGCATTGGCGACATCTGGAGGAAACGCGACAGCGCCACTTGCGCAAGGCTCCCACGGCCTGGAAAGAGTGCCGCTCGGCGCGGCGGGTCCCAAGCGCCTTTCAAACAGCCGAGCTGCTCGCGTACTACTTTCGCATCCTGGTCAAGTACCAATGCTGGCAATTGAAGAAGCCGATCGACAACTGGCAATGCTCTAGGAACCTTGGCCGCTGCCAAATGCGGCGTCCGGACGCGCGGCATCCGATTAAGCGCTCGCTTGGACTTCTTCCCTCGCGGAAAGACAATTGGGACTGCATGCAGTCAGTGCAAGGCAAGCGAAGAACTTCTCGCAGGTTGGTGAAGTATGCTTTCCCTGTTCTTCGCGGTTATCTCCCTGCTCTATGCAATGGTTGGCCAAGCGGGTGGAACCGCGTTCCTAGCGCTTATGGCGTTTTCTAGCTTGCCTGCCACAGAGATGCGCCCGACGGCGCTTGGCCTCAACATTGTTGTCGCGAGTTATTCCACGTGGTTCTTAAACCGCAACAAAGCCATCGACTGGATAGCGCTCCGGCCGCTTCTATTGTCATCAATGCCAGCGGCACTTGCCGGTAGCTTGCTGGTGCTCGGGGAGCACGTTTACAGGACGTTGACCGGTCTTGTCCTCCTTTTGGCGAGCGCTGTGATGATCGTGCGGCGCGGCCGCATTGCCCATCGTGTTTTCGAAGCTCCGCTCTGGGGAAGCGTCAGCATTGGATCGGTCATCGGGTTGGTTTCGGGTCTGACCGGCGTGGGCGGCGGAGTATTCCTGGCGACCGCGCTCGTGACACTGAACTGGGCGTCAGCCAGACAAGTCGCCCTGCTGTCGCCTCCGTTTATCCTAGCCAATTCAACGGTGGGCTTCGTCGGAGTTCTTTTCACCGGCCAGTTTCCGTGTTCGGATTCGGCCATTTACGCAATTGCCGCACTGGGAGGAGCCATCGCAGGAACGGTTATCGGCCTGAAATGGTTGAGCCAAACAGCCATTAGGTTCATCCTTGTAGCGGTTCTCCTCATTGCCGGCGTGCAGTTGGTTCGCACCTAGATGCGGTTCGAACTGCCTTTGCTCCGGCTGTCGTTGCGGTCATCGTGCACTAACGGGGGCCAGGACAATAGCCGGCACGATTCCAAAACGAACGACCTGTGGCCTCGAAGCAGAACACACGCGTATCGTCTGACTTGGACGTACCGGCCAGCACAGAAGCTGACAACGCCCGCGCTTTGCGATTCCGGCCCATCCTGGGGCCTGGTTGGGAATTGGTGAACTCGTAGCGCTCACAATAGCGCGGCCGAATCAAAGCGCCCCGACGCACCTGCCGGGGTTGGAAGTGCGCCGGGGCGGCCCCAACATCATCAGTACATCCGTGACGATGCTTGGCGCAATGAGACAAGCGGCGTGGCGGAATTGAGGCTCATCTATACTTTTGAGGCGGAAGTGCAAAAATGTTTCTTAGCCGGTTCGACGGCTATTGAAACTCACGTTGCGTCACGTTGTACCATCTCGTACCCTGAGTTTCATCGACCGACACTGCCTGACTGACAATCCCAGCTCGGAGAGCATTCTACTCGCTGCATCTCGCGGCGCCGCGCAAATACTATCCCTATCCCCGTTCGCGTATGCCATTTCATCCTGCACAACCCAAGGCAGCTCGGACGCAACCCGGAACACTCCATGGCGTGCCAAAGCGTTTCGCGCCCACGTCGCTGAAAGCATTGCGAACCGGCTCAAACCCCGTCTGCGCAGGTTTGAAAAGGCGTGACTGACAAAGATTGTGCAGATTTAGTGGCGCGGACTACCAATCGGACTTAGCGTGATTTTCTGACTCGATCGAACATCTGGGCATCCACATCAGCCTTTCCACCGAAACCAAGTCTGAAAGGCTGAGGCCGGCTGGTTCGCCGCCGGCAACACCTTGGATCCTGTCTTTGCCGCAAAAGCCCCGCGTCTGAGAATGCACGCGCAATGTGCGCTCCGATATTGATTGTTCCTGCGCATAATGGTTGGGCGTATCGAGCCCGCGCGGCCGAGCTTATGTGAGACATTTGTTCTTTCGCCGGGGTGCAAATGATGGCTAGCACCTGACTTCCTCACCGCTCCCAGCTCGTACATCGAAGAAGGGTCTCCAGCTTCGGGATCAGAGCAACGCCTTTTGACGTAGCGCAAAGACACAGCAGAGGATACGCATCAGCCTCATACCGTATCAGCGCGGAACGGTAAGCGTGCAGACCTCACTCCTAAACAAATATTGCGATGCTCGCCTGCCCTGGTACACCATCTACCCGACCGTACCGGATTTCTCTGCTGCGGTCGGCGCCACGACCTATGAGGCGTGGTTGCAGCAGCTGCCGCCTGGCGAATCCGCATCGCTCTACCTTCACGTTCCGTTCTGCCGTTCGATCTGCTGGTATTGCGGCTTCCCGACAAGCCTCGCTCACAGCGAGCGGCCGGTTCGCAATTACCTGCTGACGGTACGCGAGGAAATTCGTCTGGTCACAGAGCAAACGGCTCACGGTCTTCCAGTGAGCGACCTGCATTTCGGCGGCGGCACACCGACTATCATCCCACCGCCAGATTTCTTGGCTCTGATGGAGCTCCTGCGCCGCTGTTTCGCGTTCAGCAAATCGACCGCGCTCGCCGTCGAGATCGACCCCCGCGCGTTCACGGCCGAGATGGCGGAAACCTTGGGAGTAGCGGCCGTCAGCCGCGCGAGCATCGGCGTGCAAAGCTTCGACCCCGTGGTTCAAAGGGCGGTCAACCGTGTCCAAAGCGAAGCGCAGGTCGCTTTGGCCGTCGAACGCCTTCGCCAGCATGGAATAAGCCGCATCAATTTCGACCTGCTCTTCGGATTGCCGCATCAGACCGTGCAATCCTGCGTGAACTCAGCGCGGACGGCCTTGACCATGCGGCCCGACCGCCTTGCGGTGTTTGGTTATGCCCATGTTCCCTCGTACATGAAACGCCAGCGCCAAATCGACGAAGCGATGCTCCCTGACAATGTTGCGCGCGCCGAGCAAGCTGCAGCCATGGCAGATACGCTGGTCTCCGCCGGATACCGCCAAATCGGGCTCGACCATTTTGCTCTCCCGGACGACGAACTCGCGCACACGCAGAGAACCGGCCGGCTTCGCCGCAACTCGCTGGGCTATTCGGCCGATACGTGTAACACAGTGATCGGCTTTGGTCCGTCAGCCATCGGCCGTCTACACGATGGCTACGTGCAGAACGAGACGGCAACCAATTCCTATAGCAGACTGATTAGTGCTGGCCATCTGGCAACCTCAAAGGGCCACTGCCTCACCGCCGAAGATCGCCTTCGGGCCGCAATCATCGAGCGGCTGATGTGCGACTTGCAGGCCGACGTGCCGGCAATCTGCTCCGCCCACGGCTTTGCTCCGATGCCATTTCTCGATTCAGTTGACCGCCTGAGAATGCTTGCCAAAGACGGGATAGTTGACATCAAGCAAGGGTTCATCCGAGTCAAACCAGAGCACCGATTTGTCATTCGCGCTGTTGCTGCCGCGTTCGACGCTCATCTCGACCGCACGCCCTATTGAGAAGTGACACATGCGAGCAGATCTGTAATATCAACGCGCATCGCAAAGGAGCAATCGACGAAGCGTCTGTGGCAGCCAGGCGAAATGGTCGTTATGAGGCGGAGCATTCAATGCTATAATTGACCCCGCAACCTGAAGTCGCCGAACTCCCTTGTCCGCACGGATCAACCGGCGAATACGATATTCCACCCCTGTGGAATCGATCTATCGTGGCGCTTCTGCTCCTGCTACGGCTTACTGACACGGCACGCCGAGTTGACGAGAGACGCAAATTGCGGGGTCGTGCCGCGGCCGTCAGTAGTACGTCGGCCTCATCTTGTGCAGATGTCGAAGGGGCATCGGCTGCGTGATGCCCCTCCCTCCAGATCGTGCCTGAATTGGCAACGATCTGATTACAGACGCGTTCCGCGGATATGTCGTTCACGACCTGGTACGTGGAACGCGCTCCGCCACCTGGCACGAATACCTTCAAAAGGCCCCCGTCGAAGCCTTTAGATCCTAGGGCGATAAACGGCATCGCGAAACTTGGCCCAAACAGTGGGACCGGTTGGGAGGCTGGTCACGCCTGTAGCCGATCGAAACGTCAAGGTGCGCTTGCCATGGGTGCTGCGATCACTGGCGCGCCTCCAACGGAAACAGGTCCTTGTGGTGTGGACTGACCGCGCCGCTTCTTGGCCCATCTCGAAGCAGCCTGGGCGGACGGTGGGGCAGAAATGGAAGGCGTGGAAGCGACATGCGTTGAATTCTGCAGCGACTCGATCCGCGAAGTCAGCACGCTGATCTGATCTAATATCCCCTTGAGGTCCTCCCGCGCGGCATGGATCCTGCGGTTCAGTTCTGCGATCTCATCGCTAGCCTTCAGCTGTGCCCACTTTATCTCGGACAGGGCAGCTCTGTCATCCAATGACGACCTCACGATTGGATCGACTTCGTGGGTTTCCGTCCCGACAAGCTCCCCGAGGCCGGCCCAAAGCCAGGCGCCAACAGCACTAAAGCTGACGACAACAAGGAGAAGCATCAAAACCCGGAGAATGCATCGTGACGGTTGTCGCAACAGCGGTCGCAAATCCGAGCCGACCGCATCGTCGATCATCGCCATCGCTCCTCGTTCAGCGTTCTTCTTTCGACCGGTCTGTTTCGCCGATCCGAGCGCTTGCGGTATTCACGCGCCCCAAAAGTCCCGACTGCCGGCAGCTTCACTCAAGACGCGCCGCTTAAGCGACAGCTGAGCCTCAATTGCTCATAGGGAGGGCAACCATTGCGCTCGATCAACTACCAATGTCAGCAGGTTGAATGAGATCGCGGGCACATGCCAAGCGAGACCAACGAAAGCCGCGCACCGGAAGGACCCACAATGCAAGACAGATTCGGCCGTCCCAGCGGTCCTTACCGAGCGAGCTGCTCGCCCGCCTCCACCAAAGAGGCCCGAAGGCTGTTTCGTCCATTCACCTGGGATGACCAGGATGGGCGTAGTGCGATCTTCGAGCGCACGCATTCCAGAGCCGGCTGGTCCCTCCTGTCGATTGTCTGGTCCAACAGCATCACAAAACTCCATGAACCCGTGGCTCGTGCCTCACGGGATTTGCTTTCTGGCGCCTGCCAAGTCATCAGTAAAGGGGTCATCCAGCAATGGCCCCGCCAACGCCGGCCCACTCTGCTCCACTGCAAGAAGCGAGGCTGTGTTTATAAAATGACAGCGAGAAGTAACGGCACTCGTCATAAACCTCCCCGCCGCATCAGCGCGCTGCTCTCTTTCGGCCATCCGGCCTGATGCGCAAGTTAATTGCAGAGCGGATCATCTGCTGCCTTCTCGGCGGCGAAGATGTTGGGATGCCACTCTCGGCCATTTCAGGCGACAGTTCGTCCCAATCATGACTGACTGATACGGACCTGAAGTACACTATGCGTGATTGGATTCTTGCGGCGACGTCGCTTCGAACATCTTCCGCCGCCTTGGCAACTGCTTTCACGTTTCGGCCAATCGGCAAACAATTTAGACGGGCTCTCGCAGTTTCGCTGGCAGCTTGCCTGCTGTCCGGCAACTCCGCGCGGGCACAAACCGAGGACGAGCTCGATCCCGGGAACGATACTGTAGATCAAGCCAGCGAAATTAGACAAGCTTCCGTTTGGGCGACAATGTTGCGGACCGGGATGATGCGTCAAGCAATCCAGCCTCGGCGCCCATGGTCTGCGGCACGCGCCGATGCGTCTGGCGAAAAGCGCAGCAGTGTTGTTAGATTTGCTCAGACGCGAACGGAAAAGCCCATCGATCCCTTCGCCAGGTACGACAATCTGCGTGAAAAGGGGTTGTGGCTCGCCATACCTGGCCCTGCAGATACGATTGATCAGGAGAATGGCGGCGTTCGGTCTGCGCTGGCAGATGTCGGTATTGGCTACATCGGCTGGACACACAACATGCTTGTAGATAATCAGCTGCCGAATGCAGCGAGAAGCCCAATCGCAAACCAGCTTTACATGGGCCAGAACCCGACCTTCGCTTCGGCGAACTTCTTGATCGTCACTTACGATCTCAGCCGATTTGGCATTCCCGATGGCCAGATCGTTGTCGGAGGCGAGCAGCAATACTGGACGTGGGATCGCCCAGGGCCTGACAGAGCGGGACTCAACACGCTCGCCTACTACCAGACTTTGCTCGACAGGAAACTCGAACTCAAACTTGGTTACCTGAGAAACCAAAATGAGTTTGCCGGCACATTGTTCGGAGGGATGACCGGATCAAACATGTTCGCCTTAATCCAGGCAGGGGTGAGCACCAATGCTGCGCCCACGCCGGCGGTCAACCTGAAGTACAATTTTGATGATCGCTTCTACAACAAGTTCTCACTTCAGCGCTCAATCAGTCCGGATGGTCCCTATGCCGAGATAAGGGAGAATCCCGCCGGCTTGAACTGGAGCACGGCCAATGCGGGCACGCTTCTCATCGATGAAATCGGCTACAGGAGCAAGGCCGCTCCTGGAGCACCCGACACATGGCTGCGGGCCGGCGCTGGTTTCAACACCAGCCGCTACAAGAATTTGGCAGACCCGGATCAACAGCGAGTGAGCGGCAACAATTTCCGTTACATCGCTGCGGACCGGCAATTCTGGCAAACTGATGCCACTGGCTCGCCGTCTCGCGGACTCTATGGCGGATTCTCTGTCATGGGAGCTCCGCCGGACCTCAACAGGATCAGCCAGTATTACGAGCTTCGTCTCTATACGAAAGGGCCGTTTGAAAGCCGCCCCAAGGATCTGATTGCTCTTGTCGCCAGCAACACGACTTGGAGCAAATTCGCCGTGGATGCTGCCCTGGCTAAAGGCCAGCTTGCACATCGCGATACCCTGGCGATCACGGGCACATATACCGCCCATCTTGCCCCGGGCATCTATGCAAGCGCCGGACTGTCATATATCCACAACCCGACAAGCGTCACACATACGCTTCACACCCAGCATGCCCTCAATCTGCTGGTGTCTACGCTGGTTTTCTTCTGATTATGGCAAGCCGCCCCCTTTGCTGTCGCCTTCGGGTGCGGAACTCTGCGCTCTGCTTGCAAGATCGGTCCTGCATCTGAGTTTGATAAGCCGGTGACATCCGATGTAAAGGGATGCCACCTGTAAGTGATTGCAAATGGAGGACGTTAGGTCTGTAGGGACGGTCGACGGATCGTCGAGAAGAGGCTGATACCGAACGCCGTCATTTGCGGGATTGGCCAACGCCGATAACCTCAAGTACGGAACCTTAACCACGTCAGGTTCTCGAAAGCTTGCCCGACTAGGCAGACCTGTTCAGGTGATCCTGGACGAGAGGTTAGCATGGATCCGCAAGATTTTGACCCGTCTAACGTGCCAGCTTGGCCGCAGGTGCAGCACGACGACTCGCAAGAGCTGCAAACGAGCCAAACCGGACAAGAAGGCTTTGAGCAGCACTTGGCTGAGACAAGGCAGTCCGAACCTGCGTCCGTCGGCCCTGGTAGCTCCTATCCCCATCTAGCTGCCGAAGACCGCGACCTTATCGACAGGGCGATTGCTCAATATAGGGCTCAGAAGGGCCTACAACCGAACACGGTCAAGCTTTATACTCACGCACTTTTTCGACTGGCGAATGATCTCCGCCGCCGTGGCCAAACGACTGACCTAAGGGACCACCAGTCCCTGGTTATTCACCTAGATACTTACTTTCCGAAAGACGCCCTCATGAAGACAGGCGTAAGCGTGCTTCGTGCGTCTCATGATTCCGGTCATTCGGTTTCTCGCGGGCGACCGCGCGCGCTCCCCTCGGCGAAAGACACATCTAGCGATGGCCAGCAATCCCCGGACGAAGCGATGGATCCACGTGCCAGAAGCAATCTCCTGGCAAGCGAGGATGTCCCCATCAATCATGAACCTGACACAGTTCAGTCGAGAGCATCGAAAAGAAAGAGGACGCTGAACGATCTGGAAGAAGTTCAGGTATATAGGAAACCGAACGCAAGCGCCGCTTCGACAGGAAGTGGCGGAGCAATGCCGGTCGCTTCAACGGGCGTCATAATCCGGGGACAGTGGGACAGACGGCCTCTTTATCCCGAGGATGCTGCCGATATCTTCAGGCTTGAGGAGGCGCTTTTTGAGGGCGGGACGGCTGCCGTTACGGCGAAGCAGCATGCAGGTTTTCTTATTGGCTATAGTCGTTGGCTCTTCGCAAATAACAAACCAAGCATTGTTGCTCGGTTAGACGGCAAATCGCTGAACGATGGCAGTGACATGCGCGAGTTCAGCGGTGCCTCTAATAGCGATAGACTCGCTAGAGCATTAGAGCATCTGCGGACCTTTCGGTCGACGGGAACCGTCGCGCCCATCGTGCGTCCGGCGCGTACGCGCGCTAAGCTCAATCCTTCCGTTCAGAACCCGGCGCTCATCAATCCCGAAGGCGCCTTACTGACAGAACCGACACGCATCGACATCGCCGCTGCGCAGCACCGCACGTCGTACGAAGCTAATCGGCAAGCGGAGCATCAGGAGGGACACGACAATCAAGCTGTCCCGTCGGCTCTCCTCGAAGGGGCGGTCGCGGTCGAGCCAGAGCAGCTTCCTCAGGAGCAGCTTCGGCGCTTGTGGGACGATCTTGATGACGAAGCTATTCCCTTGACAGCTTCCCTGCCTTCCGAGGAGCTTCAGCAACTGGAAAAGGAATTGGGCAACGAGCTTCAGCGGCAATCGGAGGATCCCCCGGCCCCCTCGTTTTCCTTTGATCAAGTAGAGTTTATCATTGATCCAGACCAGTTCTCTCCAGCGGAGTTTCGGCGACTGCTCGAGGATGAAGACGCACAGGAGCTTACCGGGGGGCGAGATGATCAACTCGCCACCTCGGCTTTCAGCCAAGAGCAAGTCGCATCCGATTTAGAGCAGCTCCCTCAGGCAGATCTTCGGCGAGTACTGGATCATCTCGATGATCAACCCAGCGACTCGCCAGTTTCCGTTTCTCCAGGGGAGCTGCGGCAACTGGAAAAGGACCTGCACGACGCGCTTCACGGACTACGGGATGATCACCTCTCTCCTCCTGTCTCCATTGATCCCGACGAATTTACCTTCGAGCTCGAGCAGTTTTCTCCAGAGGAGATTCGGCGACTGACTTGATGATGAATAACCAGAGGAGAATTAGGAAGGGCGGGACGTCGCTTTCGTGCAAGGCACATCGCCGCCTTGCGACAAGACCCGCCAGGACGCCCGGCTCGACCTTGCGGCGCGCGAAGAAGCGGCTCGACCGGGTGGCCTGACTCCCGGAAAGCCGGAGACACAACAATGCGGCAACATGCCTGCGGGTCAATAGGGTTTAAGCAGCAGTTAAAACGAGCCGCAAAATCAACTCCTCTAATCAGAGCTCCGCAAAAGTAGATGGACCGATCCGGCGCTCTGACGTCGGAGAAGACGATGTACCGACGAGCTGCGAGGTGGCCGCTTGGGAAGCTAACAGAGCCAACATCGCCGTTGAAATCAGGCGTGTACGCACGCCACCTCTGCAATCTGCATCGATGAAGCGTCCGCGTGATGGAATGCCTCGCGCGCGCTGCCTGACGAGCATTTGGAATTGCAGCCAACCGTTTCTTCACCGAGGTTCGGGATAGATGCGGACGCGCTGGCGTCCTTCGTTTTCCACCAACTCGCCCCTATAAGGCATTCCTCGGATCTCGAAATAGCTCGGCCGCCCCGGCGCGGGCATGATGCGCTCGCCTTCCAGAACGCGGACGAGGTAAGGCGGCAGGAACCGCTCTCTGTGCTCCCAGCCGCCCCGGATCAGATGGCCAAGATCAACCACACCTTCCCCTGGTCGTCTTGCGCTTACGATTGGCGCTGGGCGGTGTAGCGGCCGGGATGGCCCGGCTTCGTTCATCCCGCCAATGCGCGGGTGATGGATCAGGCGAATATCCCTGCGACCGCCCGGTCCAAATGTCGCCGAATAGCGCTCCCCATTAATCGCAAATTGACTTGGCCCGAACTGGTTTGGCAGCAGATTGATGTTGCCCAGCACATCGATCAACACCTCTGAGGCCGCCTGGGAACCGTGGTGCCAATCCCCCCCAACGATCGCTCCGATGTCCCGCAGCTCCGAACTGGCCCCGGGTGGGCCCGCGAACGACGAAGCGGCCGCTAATTCAGGTGCTGGCGCAGAGCGCGCATCGTCGCGCAAGTCTTGCGGTGTGGGTGGATCCAGATCAACGAAGGATTCGAGACCGCCGTAGATGTTGGACGATCGAGGCCTCACGGACGACGGCGATGCAGGTTCTTGCATCTGCTGCCCAAGCCAGGCCCAAGCTCCCTGGCTTGGGGTGGCCGGAGTGGCTGGAAGCTCGAATGGCGGATGAGCCTGCGCGGCCCAGTGCGGCGCAGGCATTGGTGAGGCGGGCCCATGGATCTGCTCACCAAGCCAATCCCAGGCTCCAGCGCTCGGCGTCGCAGGCGTTGCGGGAAGCGGTTGAGATGAGCTGGCCTGCCAACCGCTGTGCGGCGCCGGCGTCGATGAACCGGGCCCGTGCATTTGCTCTCCAAGCCACTGCCAAGCCCCCGCGCTCGGCGTGGCAGGCGTTGCAGGAAATTCCTGTGGCGAGTGGGCCCGTGGAGCAGCCACCTCAGAAGGCTGACCTGCGTACTCAGGAGGCGGCAATCCCAATGCCCTGTTCGCCTCGAGGATTTGCTGGTAGAGGCCAAGCCTGGCCAGATCAGCGTTGATCTTGCCGTCCTTGGTTTCTTGCTTGTATTCCTCGACGTCTTGGACAAGACCAGGGGTAGAAAGTCGGCCGGCGATCGGCGGTCTGTCGTGCGTCTGCAGCCACTCACTTAGCCTGAACATGCGGCGAGTTTGCCTATCGATCGTCTTGGGATCGATCCTGCCGGTTGCCTTTTCGGCCGCCGCCCACATGCGGATGAAGCTTGCGTCCTCAGCACGAGGGGCCAGCCGGCGGACATCGGCTGCCAGCGTGTTTCCGGCACCGACTTCACGAAGCTTCTTCAGGGCCGCTTTGATGCGCCTGCCGCGGTCCTTTGCGTAGGTGTCGACATCCTCATCGAGCTCAGCTTCCAGCTGCTGGTTTTCCACATCGGGATTTTCCAGCTGCGCATTCTCCAGTTCGCGGCGAATTCGATCGGCAATCGAGGGCCTGCCGGCGTCGCTCAGGCGCGCGCTCAAATGGCGTAAATCGGCTGCCGCGTTCTTGATCGTACCGTCGCTGAGATTACCCGCCGCCTTGTTTCGGAAATCCTCGATGAGCTCCTCATCGGCCCGGGAGACCCCACGCGTCCGGCCTGGCTGCCTGGCGTGATCAATTCGTAGGTTCGTCGAAATAACGTTAGATTGCCCCGCGTCGCGCGACGACTTTGCGCTGCTCCCGCCAAGGGCCTTGCCAAGTCCCGACTTGAAGCGTGACCATATTCCGCGGCTTTTTCCACTCTTGGCCGACGCGGCAGACCCAGCCTCCGGAAAGCTGTAGCGTGCGCTGCTGAACAGATCATCTCGCAAACTAGACTGCGGTTGCGCCGAAGCGGGAAGCTGAAAGCTCGGAATGTCTACGCTCCGGCGCGTGCCGCCTAGCGCGCTCTCCCTAGAACTGGAACGCGGCGGCGCCCGCATCGAACCGCCAAAATCGTCCCTCCGCACGGCTCGACCACCTGCTGCGGGAGACCGATCAGGCGAAGTTGAATTCCTATGATCATTCGGATCGAGGTTCAAGTCCTGCAGCCGCCCTTCAAAGTCAGCCTGCTCGCTTGGGCTACCCGCTCGCTGCCCAGTCCGCCCCTGAAGGGCGGCGTATTCGCGCATCCAGGCTCCTGAATCGAAGAATGGGTCAACCGGATCCATCCTGCTCTCCTCATGTTTGCATAGGCCCTGCAGCAATCCGCACTTCCTGGATTACGGCCAGGCAGCAGTTGGTTCAGCAAGGGTCAGATTCTCTGATTGTTGAAGCTGCAAGCTTTCCAAAAGCTGACGAGATCAGGATATTGCTGCACGCAACAGCGCCTTCGCATCACCCGCCGACGACAGGACGGGGTCGCTCCGGTTTTGCCGAACCTCTTCGCCGGCAGCGAATTGGTCGACGGATATAACAATGGATCGCCTGTCGATCGTGCGCCGAATTCAAACATCACGGCGGGATTCACCTAGCCTCTACCCGTCTCCGACAGATAAATACGTGACGAGTATCTGGTCGTCTGTGTCATCAACTTTGGCGCTGAGCTTGTCCTATTGCAGGCGCTCATTGATGACGGACAATGTCTTTTCCTTGACGCTGTTTTGACTGAGAACCGCAAGGCTTCCTGTGCAATCTCGAGACTGCCCTACTGGAGCGCGCGCACGATCTCACCTGCAGGACGGCTTGTCCATCGTAAGCTGCCGACGCGGTGCATGCTTGAACTGCACAACTTGCTTGCCAAGATGGAGCAGGCGGGAGGCGCCCGAAGTCAAATAGACCTGCCGAACAGTTAGCTGCCTCGTCAACCTGAGCCCGTTGGCTGGGCAGCGCCTCCGGAACTGATGATTTCACCGCTGTGCGCCTTGGTCTCTCAACAGCTTTTCGACCGATGGAGCTCTCGTCCCATAGCGGCTTTCGGCCCTACGCCCTCCCTCGCCTCGCGCGCGGGATTTCGTCGCTCGGCAAAAACGAAAAGCTCAGACCGACGGCAGCGCACTTTCCAAGGTGCAAAAGCACGTTGGCAGCGATGGACGAGGCTTCACGATCGATCTTTACGTGCCGCCGCAGAGCAATGATAAACATCTCTGCAGCGGTTCGGGAGCGTCATAGTTCGAGGCCATGCTCTGCCAGCACACGGTCCATGACCTTGCGTTTGATCTCGCCAGCGATCTCGTTTCGGACTTGCGCTCCGAGCACCCGCTCGGCATCGGCGTCGCCCAGCAGACCATGCTCGGCCAGTCGCTGGCCGAGGCGGCTTTGAAACTCCTCGCCCATGGCTTCGAGCACCCCGTCTTGCATCGCGGCATGTTCGTCCGGAGCGATGCGCTCCAGCACCGTGTCCCAGGGTTGCCAGCGGCTTGCCATATAGTCGATGAACTCGCTTGCTTCGCGCCTCCGGACCAGATCCAGCGCCTCCGTCGCATCATCCTCGCTTACGTCAGCGACCGCCAAGAAGCGCATGTCAGGAGCGATGTGACTGAGCTCGAGCGGCTCGCGCAGCCGATGTTGATAGGCCAAGTAGACCTCGACGTCGTCTACGTTCGGGGTGACGCTAGCGAGCAAGTTGACCCTGTCGCGCGCGATCTCGTCCAGCGCCTCCAGGCGAAACGCGAGACGACCGCACTGGATCAGTTCGCCAAGCCGGTTGTCATATAGCCCATCCTTGACCTCAGCGTTGATGCGCGCCGTCTGCATACCGTTCCAGTGCAACGTAACACGATCCTCGCAGCTGGTGTTAGCCTCGGAAGCCTGTGCAAAGAACTGCTCGCGCAAATCCGCATTGGCAGCCGCCTGCCGCAGATCATTGGCCACGGCCTGCCGAAACGCGTCATTGCCGTAGTTCACAGTGCCACGTAGCCTTTCCAGGAACTGTGCGTAGTCCTGGGCGCCAGGCTCATCGGCAAAGTTCTGCCATTCGGCCAGCGTGGCCGGGTCGTCTGCGAGCCAGTGTGCCGCAGCCTCATGCAGGGATTGCTGCGCAAGTTGCGGTGGTGGCGCCTCGGCCGCCGCCAGATCAGCGAGAATGTCGTCCGGCAGCGGGTTATCCCCGAACTCGGGGCTCTGCAGATGCGGGTAGTTGAGGCTATTCATCGGCACGAGAGCATCTAGCAGACCTTCAGGCAGGCTGGTCAGCCGGTTACCACTGGCGTTGAGCGATTGGAGCGTGCTCGGAAGTGGGTCGGGAAGGCTGGCCAATAGATTGCTGCTGACATTGAGTTCAACGAGCCGCGACGGGAGCGACTCGGGCAGATCGGTCAACTGATTGCCGCCAACCGCAAGCGAGGTAAGCCCACTCGGGAGAGCGTCCGGCAGGCTGGCTAGCCGGTTGTCGTTCGCGTTCAGGATCTCGAGGGTGGCCGGAAGGTTGGCCGGCAGACTGGTCAATCTATTGTCGGCGACCTCCAGCTCAGAGAGGGTCGCCGGAAGATCGTCCGGCAAACTGGTCAAGCGGTTATGGCTGATGAAAAGACGCCGGAGACCGGGTGGGAGCATGGCGGGCAGGCTGCTTAGCTCGTTGTGCCTGGCGCGCAGTTCCAGCAATCTTGGCGACAGGGCGGCGGGCAAAACGGTCAGCGAAAGCGAGGACAAATCCAGCGAGTGCGAGCCTGTGTTCTCCGTATTCCTGATTCGTGTGCGCCCCTGCCGCCGATTCTCGGCCTGGCCCTGCCCCACTTCGGCAACCCAGTTGTCGATGACCTGCGCGCGCGCGGAAGCCGGGGTCCGATAGCCCGTCAAGCTTTCGACCAAATTCGCCACGGCGCGGTTGAAACCGCCGAGGTAGCTTTCCTGGTCCGCCTCTTCGGAAGGCGCTGAGGAAGAAGAACCTGCGTTCCACTGTGCCCGTCCCGCGTCCATCAATTTCTCCATCATCAGAAACAAGAATGCCCCCCGCGAAGCAGGCGGTTGCACAGCGCGAATGTCTCTCGATAACCGCTACAAGTGCTCTACGGTACCGGGTCCGAGTGGGTACGGGTTCACACGAGTCCAAGCGCGGCAAATGGATCGACACTGCTGCGAGTTTTGCCACCACTTCGTTGACCGGATAAGTCCGGTAGCACCCGCTCCCAGGGCAGCGTTCCGCCGTTAACAGCCCTACCTGTCGAGCAGCTGACGAATGTCGCTGCAGAACCTCGGATCGCTCGTTTGCCACGGGGATGACCGAAGCACGTGCAGGTTGGAGATAACTGCCCTCGGCGGAGATCGAGTCACTCCAGCGTCGTCGCACCGACAGTCATTCGGCTTGGATACCATCGTTGCCACCCTACGGTGATAGTCTGTCAGCTTATCGAAAGCTAAGTGTCTTAGGTACAAGAGCAGGTCACCATGGGCTGAGGCTACTCAGTTTCATAAGGAGGGTGAGTTGGATCCTTTTGAGGCAGGACAGATTCAGCGCGGCGGAGGCGTCCCTTCTGCATCTTCCGGACAAGAGGGCGGGCAAAACGGGGCGGCGGCGCAGTGGAACGCAGTCGTGACCGGCTACGCCGCAAACTCCGGGCACTCAGTCCATGCAGAGAACGACGAAGACGAGGTGCTCGAGAGTTGGGCTGCCGAACCGGAGGTAGGCCCGCTCGAGGATCGGGAAGAAGCGGTGCGCCGAGTGAATGCTCTCGGTGAGGCCGTTACACTGAATCTCGCATCGCTGTCGCTTACAAGCCTGCCTAGACTTCCGAGCGCCATCGTTATGCTTGATCTGCCCTTCAACCGGCTGACCACTCTGCCCGATAACCTGCCTGCTTCGCTCCGACGTCTAAACGTCAGTGCCAATCAACTGGCCAGTTTGCCTTCGCTTCCAACCGAACTCAGAGGCCTCGATGCGAGCTCCAACCGGCTGAGGAGCTTGCCTGAGGTCCTACCCGCTGCGCTGGAGTTTCTCGACCTCAGCCACAATCAGTTGCAGGATCTGCCCGCGGTCCTACCTGCTTCGCTCCGGTTTCTCAACGCTAACCACAATCAGTTGACGAATCTGCCGGCGGTCCTTCCTGCCACGCTCCAGTTTCTCGACGTCAGCGAAAACCAACTCACGCGTTTGCCGGAGGCCCTTCCTGCTTCAATTGAGTTGCTCGATGCCAGCCAAAACCAGTTGACGAGTTTGCCCGAGGACCTGCTGACGCAGTTTCGCGCTGATGGCAGGATAGGTCTGACTGAAAATCCGTTGCCCGAGCAGGTGTTAGCGAATCTGGGTACGATACTTAGCGCCGGTGACTATGTCGGTCCGACCGTCCACCTTTGGCGCGATGACGAGAGTGAATCGTCCGGAACGGACGATGAGGCGGCCGATCCTCTCATCGAGAAGGTCGCAGACTGGCTCCGCGCCAATCCACAGGAGGCTGATCGAGAGGTGCTGGCAGCTTGGCAGAGCCTTGCTGAAGAGCCCGGCGCCCGGGAATACACGCTCTTCCTTGGCAAACTGTTCGACTCCGTGAATTCAGGTAATGAAGAATTCCGCCAGTCGGTCGCCGATGATCTGCGGCAGGCGGCGAACGACCCGCAATTATGCAAGCGCTACTTCCAACTGGCCCTGGACGCCAACCAGAGCTGCGAGGATCGCCGAACTTTGACTTGGAACGGCATGCAGACCGCACGGCTCATCGCGGACGTCGAAAACGGCGCCTATAACAACAAGGCCCGGCTTCCCGATCTCATCGATCTGGGGCGGGTCATGTTTCGCCTGGACGCGCTGGAGAGAATTGCGCGCGAGAAGGTTCACTCGCTAGGCTCGGGCAACAACGTCGAAGACATCGACGCGATTGAGGTCTCTCTTGCTTATCAAAATAAGCTCCGCGAGCGACTGGGATTGCAACACGTCGCGCCGAACATGCGCTTCTTTGAAGTCTCCGGCGTCACCGACGCTGACGTTGATAGCGCAGAGGCATCCGTGCGGGAGAGGGAGGCGACGGAATTCGCCGACTATTTGGCGGTGGACTGGCAACCTTGGGACGACGTTGTGAGTCATATCGCCCCCAAAGACCATGCCATGGCGCACGACGAGCTCATTGCTGCAATGGGGCCGGAGTTCGCCAGGCGGCTGCAGCAACAGCTCACCGACAAAGGTTTGATCGGGGTCGAAGCTGACCTTGTCGAGGATGCCAAGCGAGAGTTGGGCGCCGCAGTTCGTAGGGAAATCGCCCGTGAGATCAAGGGCGCTCTCAGAGACAAGGTGCTCAATGATCACGGCCTTAAACTGTAAATCGGCTTTTGCTGCAGGAAGCTGCTAAATCCTGTTGCAGTTTCCCTCTGGTGCGGCGGTCGGTCGCCGAGAGCATTCGCGTGATGCGCAGCGAGTGCTGCGGAACGCCGATCTAAGAACCGGCGTTGCTCGACTCATCCATCGGTGTTTCACTTAAGCGACGAGGGCCGATCTCGCGATGATGCGGATGTCCTCGGCGGCGAGGGCGGCAATGGATAGAGCGAATTGCCGAAATCAAGATAGGCGCTGTTTGTAGGCTCCCGATCCAGGATGGATGAACGTCGGACTCCACCGTAGTTGCCCCGCAGTATCGGCTGATCGAGCCGACCGCTACTGGCTGAGCTACGCGGGTCCCGAACATCACCGGCCGAGCGAAGATAGCCGCGAAGCATCAGCTCACTTCGTTGTCCGCAGATCTGCGCAAGGAGCTGAACAAGCAAATCAGCCAGTGCCGAGCTATGACGACGGCGCTGACGTGACGGTCCGCAGCGCTTGCCGACACTGAGCCGCCAAAAGGAAAAGATGATCTGCGAGCTGGCGCGGACGCATGTGGGCGCACCGCGAACCGGTGAGATCGTCGGGGTGGCCCCTTCTATCGCTTTGACTCGGGCGCCAGTTGGGTTTCTATACAAGACTCTCCATGACAACTGGGCTCTCCTCCCGTCATTCATCCGAGAATCGCCGTCGAAGCCCTTCACCCTGACCGCTGCTCTGTGTTCCATCGTGATGGCTGGTTGGCAACCAATCTGTGGCACCTGCGAAGAACACGCTCAGCGACCATCTCGCAGCTTCGCCATCTGTCAATTGATGGGAGTGAGGCTCGCGGCCTGAGGGGTTGGCCCCGACGCCGAATGATCTGTATTCAGCATAATAGCTTGTCTTCAACGTGAAGGTCTTACCGGGCGTCCATTCGCGCCACCCTTCCGCGATCACGGGGGCATCTATCTTCGCTGACAGGAAGACCACTGTGGCGTAGGGGCGCCAAGGGCGGCCAAGTGCGATATAGCCCGCAACAGGGTCGGCAGTTAGCCTGCAATGATCAAAAACATAGCCACTGTCCTCATCCCGCGCTGCCTTGCTCTGAGCGGTATAGATGACCGCTTGATTGGCGATGCCGTGCAACTCACATTGCCGAAACCAGGCCTTGGCGTTGCCGAATATAAAATCGACATGCCCCTCGATGTAGCACTTCGAGAAGTATTGTCGTGACATTCGGCCGTTCGGTCCCTTGCCAGCAAACAGCGTGTCCTGGGCGCCTAGCAGGCGCACGCGCGTAATGACGTCCCGGTCTCCGGTAACTGACAGCGCTACTGCTTGCGAGGGGGGATTGGCTGGATTGAGGGCGTAGTCGTTCTGGATCGTCAGATTTTCGAGCCGGAAGTCATCGCCAGTGGCATTCAGTGTTGCCGAACGCGCGGTTCCTCCCGCATTGATCGCGCCGTCGCCATACACAATGACCGTATCCTCCGGTTTGCCGCCAGTCCCCACGATATGAATACCGGATTTTGAGGTGTTGACCTTCTCGCGATAGGTCCCCGGCGCAATCCGAACATCCCCGCCTTGCGCCGGCAACGCGTCGATGGCTTCCTGCAGGGAGTGATAGTCTGCATTTGCGGCATGCGACACCAATAATGCCTCGGCGTATACTGCCGGGAGACAGAAACATCCAGCCAGAAGCGCGGCGGACATCAAAATCATTCTCATTTGACCTCCCCTTGGTCGCGTTTGCGGCGCGTTCTGTGCAGTCGATGTAACGGGCGGCCGCGAGATAACCCCGAGGATCCTGAGCGCAACTTTCGCAATGTCCGCCCTTGCTAATCAGTCGCAGCGGGGCGCGAGCCATGAGGCTTTATTCCGCCAATATCGGCAATCCAAGCCCATCGATGCGGCCTCTCCGTTCGACGTTCCGCGCCGGCGTCGTAGTGTTTACCGGTCGGTGTCTCGGAATGCGCTGGAACAAGCGTCCGATCCGCGCGACGGCGGCTCTGTCGTTTGTCCCGGCAGCGGCGGCGATACGTCAGAATGATCGGCTGTCACCTTTGCATGTTCGAGCTGCCAACTCGCGGAACTGGCAAATCGGACATCCTCGAGTGTTACGTCAAGAGCATGCCGCTCGTCTGCGCCACGCATCATCAGCACGCCATTGTCGCCACGCACATGGCGCAGAACAATCTGCCGATAGATCGGAATCCTCGAGCCCTGTGCACGTGGATCGTATTTCGTATCGAACGCCAGCGGCCACCGGTTGCCCCTCAGGCAGATGTTTTCATAAGTCACGCGCTCGACCAGACCGCCTCGACTGACATCGCTCTTGATGCGCAGACCAGACGTCGTTCCATCCAGCGTCAGATTACGCACCACTATGTCGCTGGCCCCGGAATTCACCTCGCTACCGATCGACATGCCGTGCCCCCAGCCGAAATAATTGTCGGTGATGGAGATATGGCTGCTCGGGCCATTATCGCCGGCTTTGATTGCGACGTTGTCGTCTCCCGTTCGGATGAAGCTGCGGGTAATGGTCACATCCTGGCTCGCGCCAGGGTCGATGCCGTCGGTATTGCGGGCGTCCGCCGGTGCATCGATCGTGAGGCCCCAAAACGTGGCCCCCTCGACCCGGTTCATCGCGATGTGAAAATTGGGCGCATTGCGCAAGGTGACACCCGCGAACGTGATGTCTTGCGCATGATCGATCTGGATCAAACGCGGGGCGTTTTGGTTGCCGCGCTCGGCTTGGGCGCGGCGGGCCAGCTGCCACCAGCTTTCGGCGCCGCCGACCATGGTTGCACCGCCCTGACCATCGATGATGCCGTCTCCGTAGATACCGCCGCCACGGGTTTTGGAAAAGCTGATGAACGGCCGGCAACCATCGCCCTTGCCCGAGATGCGACCACACTGTCCACGGCCCTTGTCGTAAGCAGCCGGTTCGGGGATGGCGATGAGCTTGGCGCCTCGCCCGATCCATAACGTCACCCCCGATTTCATCTCGAGAGGACCCGACCGGAACTCGCCTCGTCCTAAATAAACGGCGGCCCCCGACGGGCATTGGTTGATGGCATCTTGCAAGGTGACCGTATCTTGCTTGCCGGACGGCACGGGCCGGTCGCAGACCGTCTGAGGTGCAATGGGTTCGGTAACGATGCGACGATCTTGTGCGTTGGCGGCCGGACAGAGAATGACGCAAGCAATGATGGATAACAGGCTGCATGCTCGAAAGGGCTGTGTCATCGACCTCGTCTCTCCGCCGCGTTGATCGATGCGGCGTAATTGTCTCACGTACACGGAACTGATCCGTCGCGGCTCGCCTCACTCGCCGCGCATGATGACATTTATAAGACGCAGAGCACGCATAGACTTTTACGAGCTCGCAGCAGCATTGCTGCAAGGGGCGATGAACGGCCCTGCAAGGGCGCACACAATTTCCAGTTCATAGCGAAGAAAGAAGCTTGCACGCTCGTCATGCCCGCGCGTTGTAGCAAGGCTTACAGGTCAGCCAGTAATCCGCTGTCGATGTCTTTATTTCAGCGATGAGAGCCCGACAGGAACACTCTCTGGGCCACAAACGCATCTTCATCGCTCGCTGAAAGAGCACTGTGCGCGAAAGCTATCCAGTTGAGCCAGGGTTATCGAAGCAAAGCCGACTGAAGCCAAGTCGCACGCTCGATACCGACTAGACGTGTCGTGCCGCGCCGCAGTTTAACAGGCGCCAGAGCATCTGCGGCGATGCCTCGTGTGTGGCCTAATAGCCGCTCGGCAAGTGGCGAGGCGGTTGATCCGCGGCTCGAGATGCCGGCTCATCGTCAAGCAATCGCCGAAGCTCTCCTGGCGGCATGCGTGGCTGATCCCGCTGGCCCTGCCCGACGCCCCTGGTCCTGACTGCCGGTGAACCACCGCGCTGTTTCTTGAAGCGCCCGCAAAGCTATACCTACCCTAATCGGGCAAGCTGTCGAAAAGCTGACGAGGCTACGGCCGACACCGGATCGCATTCGTCGCGGGCCCCTCTTCCTGGCGTCTCACGAATTTAGGTGACTGCCGCTAACCGCTCTCTTCCGGGTCGAATTGTAATCGCTTGCGGCCCCATGATCAGTGAGTTCTCGTCATGATTCATGCGATGCCGGACGAGGCATGGTCGACGTTGCCGGTCAGCACCGCCCGGAACATCGCAAGCCCTGCCCCACGGCCGCGCACCACCTTGATCATTGAACGCCCGCTCCGGATACGTCTATCAGCAAGCTCAACGACCTGAAGACGAACAAGACGATCACTCGGCGTGAGTCCGGGTGGAAAGCTTTTGACTCGTCAAAATGCTACGATACCGTTCTGCAATCCCGACAGCGCAACGCATCCAAAACGCCCGAGCCTAGCGGCAGAGCCGCCCCGTTATCCAGTTCACCCTCCGGTTTGCAACACGATGCGTCTCGATATCTTTACCAGCTCCATGACAATACCTCTCTGTGTTAACGTCCGCGGCGTCAGCTTTCAACGGTCCCATGATCGGCTCGAAAACGCCACAGTAGCATTCTGATCAACAGGATCATTGACGCTTCGGGATTCGCGCGGTGGCGTGTTGCGTATTGAACTATTGACTGCAGAGTTGCGCTGTCGTGCATCGATCGGCGGCGAGACCGCTCGAGCCTCAAGTCTCCGCTCGAGCTCCGCCAATTCTGCCTTACATTCGGCCATAACCGATTGGGCACAAAGTATCTTGACCTTGAGCTCGTCCCGTCGCCTGAATAGTTGCTCAGGATCCCAATCGTCCTGCATCAGCTCATCAATCATCTGACGGCGCAAGCTCCGATGCCTCGCTTGTTCAGCTTCAAAGGAAACAGCTCGGCATCTTGCCGGTGATCGACGCTCACGCCTGCGATGTCGTGGAGCGCGCCTGGTGACACCCCTGAAGTCGAACGGATCCGGCAATCTTCATTTGGAAACCCGTATGGGATTACTGAAAAACATCATGGCCGCGTAAATCTTCTCACACCTTTCAAGCAATCGACATGCCAATGGTTCTTGAGAGTTTTTCATTGAAGAATGATGCGCCTCTCGCAGCATTAAGTCGCTGCAAACGTCCTGTTGTCGCGCTTGAGCCAGTCAGCGTCTGAAACGCAACAGCCGAAGTCGCGAGCACAACGCTCATAACAACGACTGCTTTCCTTGGAGGCCAAACGCTCTCACCATTTTTGAGCGGAGCGTCATCAATTGAGAACATGCTATCAGCAATGACAGTGCCGATGACCCGACCGTCATTGCAGCGCAAATGCCGTGTCAGCAGGGCAATCAGCTGAAGCGCGGAATCCAGAGCGGTGTCATTCAATGAGAAAGACTGGGGACGACACGCACCGATCATCCTGCCGTTGCCAGTTGGTCAAATGGGTAACGCGCCATCGTCTCAGTGGCGAACTCGCCGCAACCGCGACACTCGCGACCCCGATCGCACTCACGCAACTTGCGCAGATCGCGATGATGGCGACGGATCTGGCCTGGATCGGCCACATCGGCACCGAGGCCCTCGCGGCAGCCGCGCTTGCCGGCATGATCTTATCGGTTGGCCTGACCTTCGCAGCTGGCGTGATCTCGGCAGTGGGACCACTCGCGGCGCAAGCACGTGGCGCGGCAAACATAGCTCTGGTACGGAGCTCGCTGCGCATGGGGCTATGGATTGCACTCGTTCTATGGGCGCCGATCATGGTTTTGCCAGTGCAAGGCGAGCAAATCGTGCTTGCGCTTGGCCAGGAGCCAGCTATCGCGCGCTTAGCTCAGCAATATCTGCTCGGGCTCGCCTGGGGCATCTTGCCCGCGCTGTGGTTTTTGGCGATCCGCAGTTTCATGGCAGCCGTCGATCGCCCGGCGCCAGCCTTGTGGATCACGCTCGCCGCCATTCCGACCAACGCAGTGCTGGCCTATCTGTTGATCACCGGCAAATTCGGCTTGCCGCAACTTGACTTGTTCGGGGCCGGCCTTGCGACCAGTCTGGTCAACAGTGGGACCTTTCTGGCCGGTATTTGGTTCGTTACATACTGCCATCCTTTTCGCGACTACCAGGTGCTGCGATATTTTTGGCGGTTGGATTGGCCATTGATGCGGGAGCTCCTCGTGGTCGGCACTCCGATTTCGGTCGCTATTTTCATGGAATCGGGTCTCTTTTCTGCGACCGCACTCCTGATGGGTGTGATTAGCACCACCGCGGTTGCCGCCCATCAGATCGCATTCCAGGTTGCGGCCGCCCTGTTCATGATCCCGTTTTGCATCGGAATGGCGGTGAGCGTGCGCATCGGACACGCACTCGGCCGCAACGATCTAGCAGGTATCAGACAAGCTGGTTTTGCCGCCATGCTGCTTGGAGTCCTGATCGCGGCGGTCGCTACGATTGCGGTGGTCGGCACGCGCTTTGAAATCGCCGAGCTGTTCGTCGACCAGACGGCCAGCAACGCGGACGCCACGATCAAGCTGGCTGCAGCTCTCATCCTTGTCGGAGCGAGCTTCTTCATTACTGATGCACTTCAGAGCATTGCCGCTGGCGGCCTGCGCGGCTTAAGGGACACGCGTGTGCCGCTGGTCCTCGCAGGCATCGCTTACTGGCTGATCGGCCTTTCGGTCAGCTACGTGCTCGGCTTGAAAACTGGCCTCGGTGCCATCGGTATCTGGATCGGCTTGTCCATCGGCAAGGCCGTTTACGCGGCCATGCTTGTGATACGTTTGCGCGTTTTGGCGAACAGAACTCCCGTAGCAGCCATGAGCCAGGCTTCAGCTCGAGCGGTGGTGGGCCCGCCATGAGCCGACGCTATCGCGCAAGCAGAAGATGCGCGTGAATGACAGGCTCCCCAGTCTGTGGAGGGCGGTTCCTCATTCTCTTCGGAACACACAGGCGGCCGGCTCCTAGCCTATTCCAATGGCCAGTCTTCGGGATCCGAATCTTCGGCACCCTTGTTCCTGAACGTAGAAGAACCCCGGCGGGATACGCGGGCCCTGGAGCTCCAGCCCTATGGCGTCGGCGGCTGAAGCCCAGCCGAGGAGACCCAATCGTCAATATCTGCTGCAATTTCCGCGGTGCGGGCTCGCCTCAGCAGATTATCTCGCTCCGCGCCCGCAGGCATGGTCGCCGCCATTTCAGCAAGGCCTCTTGCAAATATGGCCAGGCGGTCCTGCAGTGACGTTGTTTGCCTCGCATGATTTCGCTTTTTCCTCATTGAGGCGGTTCCTCGTTTCAAGCGTCAGCGTCGTCGCTCTGCGAATCTTCGAGCAGCATAGCGTCCGACGAAATTTGCGTACGCGATGTCACCACCGTTTCTGTTGCAAAAAACAGGCCACTTCATATTGGCTAGCGCTTTCTATGTGGCTTACTCGATTCGCTTCTTGGACTAACATGCAGCAGGGGCTTTGGCTTGAGGTGATCGATTGAAGCCGATGCCGGACACCACCATTAGACAAGATCTTTGCGTTCCTGCTTGCCAATAGCAGCCGGAGCAAAGGCGTCGGCTGAGGGATGAACGCGCGTTGATTGACTATATTCCGCCTGCGAGCTGAACGCTTTGCTCGACGGTCCTTCCCTTTGAACGGGATAGTGCAGCTATCAGCAGGCGGTCGCGCTCGACCAAAATTCATCCACGGCGAAGGCGATGCGCTGCTGGCCCCGCGACATTCAGGACACCCGGGCCGCACATTGCACGATCTACTGTGCTGGAGCGGCGATCACATCACCGGCCCCACGGACACCATATGCAAGGAGCTGGGCGGAAGGCAGCTTCTCGCAAGCTTGCCGGCGTAGCTGTGCTGCCACCGTCCGCGGAGTGAGAAGAGCCTGGACAATCCTTTCCCATCCGGTCCGGTAGCTTTGATGCAGGTGCAATGGTCGGCCGCGGAAGATCATGAGGCAGGCTCGGCGTTCGAGCAGCAGTTGGCAAGCGCCGGCCAGCCTCGTGAGGAGACCGGGCTGTACGCCGGACCAGTCAGTTTCCAACCAGCAAAACGATTCAAGGTGGCCTGCTCTGAATATTTCGTCCGGAATGGTCCGGCCTGAGCAGCAGTCTCGAGCCGATGCTGCGAATTGGAATTGAAATATTTGAGCAGCTGCGCGACAGCGCAGAATTCTCACCACGAACGAAGAGTAGCTTTGAACCGCTCATGGGCGGAGACCTGACGATCGTCAGCTTATCGACAGCTGAGCTTCCTAGCATGCGAATGCCTTGATCCAGCCGATAGTACAGCCTCATCGGTTGCCTCCAAACATGTCATGGAGTTCAATGAACACCGAACGAGCTCAGCCTGGCGCTGGCATACCTTCCGAATTCGAAAGCACCGAGCCAGCGTCTGCGGCCGCCGGACGGTCCTCCTCATGCCTGCCCCAGTGGGCGTCAGCCCTGACGCGGTGGGTCACGGGAGCGGCCGCTGCCGACCGCGTCTCGTCGCAGGAGAGCGCCCTAGCGAGCTGGGCAGCAGAAGAGGGGCAGGGCGAAGACGAGAATCGGCAAGAGGGGGTCAACCGGACGAGGGCATGGCGGGACGAGGGTAATGTCAGAGACGAGCTGAATTTGTCGTCATTGTCCCTGACCACCTTGCCAGCCTCACTCCCGCCCAGGCTCCGAACCGTCATTGTCATCGGTAACCAGTTGAGCAGCCTGCCGACCCAGCTTCCGGGCGGACTCCGGGACCTCTACGCCTCTGACAACCGGCTGACTAGCCTTCCGGCTCTTCCGAGCAGGCTACGGAACCTCCACCTCATGGCCAACGATCTGACGAGCCTGCCGGCAGAGCTGCCATCCAGGCTCCGCAGCTTGATGGTCGATGGCAATCAGCTGACCGATCTACCCGCCCTTCCCGCCACGATCGAGGAGTTCTCCGCCGGCAATAACCAGTTGACCAGTCTGCCCGAGCTTCCAGCCAGGCTCCGGCGCCTGGACGTCAGCGAAAATCAGCTCACGAGCCTGCCCGATCTTCCAGCCAGACTGCGCTACCTGGACGCAAGCGACAACCAGCTGACAAGCTTGCCCGAGATTCCGGCTCGACTTGGATACCTGGACGTCAGCGAAAATCAGCTGACTAATCTGCCCGAGACGCTCCCGGTCAGCCTTGAAATGCTCGGCGCCAGCAATAACCAGCTAACCGGCCTGCCCGCGACCGTGCTGACGCAGCTCGGCAGCGCGTCCAGCATCGACCTGCGGTCGAATCCAATACCGGCCCCGGTGTTGGCCGATTTGGCGTCAGCCACGCGTGGTGCGGATTATGCCGGCCCGCAGGTCTTGCTGTCGATGCCCCTACAACCGGTGGAACATCAGCCGCGATCCCTCCACGAGGTTGTCGCGGATTGGCTTGTGGACGAGCCCGGCGCAGTGGACGCGTGGCAAGGCTTCGCCGAAGAGCAGGGTGCGCAGGACTTCGCACTGTTTCTCGAAAGACTCGCGGGCACTGTGAACTATGGTCATCGGGCGTTCCGCGACCAAGTGGCCGAGAATCTGCTACAGGCCGCGATGAGGCCTAAGCTGCGCGAGCAGTATTTCGAGCTGGCCAATGGAGCGACTGCATCCTGCGAGGACCGCATCACTTTGACCTGGAACGGCATGCAGACCGCACGCGTAAACGCTGATGTCAAGGATGGACTCTATGACAATCGGCTCGACCAATTGCTCCAACACGGCCGTGTCATGTTTCGTTTGGGGGCGCTTGACGACGTCGCACGGGAGACGGTCAGCTCGCTGCGTCGTGCCGACCCTGAGGCCGATATCGACGAGATCGAGGTCTATCTTGCCTATCAGACCCAGCTACGGGATCGGCTTGAACTGCACCACATCGCCCCCGATATGCGCTTCTTGAATCTCGCCGAGGTCACGGCGGACGACGTTGCCAGAGCTGAGACGTCGGTGCGGCAACAGGAAGCGACGGGTTTTGCGGATTTTCTGGCCACGCGCTGGGAGCCCTGGGATACGGCGGTCAGGCGGATCGCCCCCGATAATCATGCCGCGGCGCGGGACCGGATTGCGGATGCGATCGAAAATGAGTTTCCGGCGCGCTTGAACGAGCGACTCGCGGAGCATGGCCTGACGGATGATGTCGATGCCCAGCGGGTTGTCGGGGCCCAGATCCTCAGCGAAATCGCTCACGAGATCAAAGGCGAGCTGATGCATGAGTTTCTCCGGGAACACGGCCTCGAGCCTTGATCGATGCGACCTTCCCTGGATCAGGCAGTCTCGTTTAATCGCTCCAGGACGAGCGATTGTTCAAGTTGAATGGACACGTGCAGTTGCCGTCTGCTGACCGCCTCCGACCACCACTTCGGCGCGTTATCCACTCGCCTTCTCGCCGCCCGGAAGGCAGTCACTGTAGACCATTCAAGGGCGTCACACGGCTCACCTTCAGAATATCGATGATCCAAAGTCACTTCGGCGCGCTCGGCTCGACGCCATGCCGAGGTCCAATGACGTAGGCGTGACGGATTAGATTGGCGCCTATCTCGCCCCGCCCGATCGCGGGCAGCTGCTCTGCGGCTTCGTCAGCTTTTCGAAAGCTTGCTCTGGTAGGGTGTCTGCTCAGGTGATCTTGGACGTGAGGCTACGTGGACCCGCACAATTGTGACCCATCCAACGTAACAGTTTGGTCGCAGGTGCAGCATGCCACCTCGGAAGAACAGCAAGAGGGTTGGCGAGGCACCAGCCGTTTGAACGGTCCTTGGCGACGATGCTCCCGGCCAGCAGCGGTACATGCCCTCATCAGTCCGAAGAAGACCGGCGCCGAATTGATGACGCGACGAATAATGCGGCGGCTCGGACGCATTAAAAAGCGCACACTAAGCCTGCATACTACCGAACTTGGCCGATTGTGGGCATGTTCTCCGCTTTCGACGTCGAGCGTTTGATCTGCGCAATCAGCAATCCTATCGCTCACGTCAACGAATTCTAATAGCCGAAGGATGAAGGCGCCGTTGAGCAATCTTCGCGATTGCTGCGAGCCCGACGCTCGCCGTGCGATTTCCACCAAGGCCCTCCAGGAAACGACGAGAGTTTCATTGAAATGATGACGCGTGCCAATCGGCGCAGCGAGACCGCCCTTGACCCGTATCGCCCTGCTCTTCGTAAATTCTCCGAGGCGCTTGTTTTAGAGGGCCAGACGATATCAGGATTGGACCATGACGCGCGGGTCAAGTCTGCTCGGAGGCTATTCCCGCACGACAAATCTCTCATCTCCGCGCTGAATTTGTTTCGTGCTGTGGAGCTCCGCGATAAATTTGGGTCGTGATGCGGAGCGCATCCGGTCCAGGTGCCTCGAGCGGGCAGCTGAGCATTGCAGCTTGGCGGAGTAGTTCTCCATAGTCGTTTACCAGCTTCGGTTGGGTTGGGCGATGCGGTACGTGACCACCTTTTGCTTTCAAGAGCATGTCACTCTGTGAAACTCGCTAGTGCCGTGGCGTTGGCAATGAACTCACGGTCCGACCTAGCCGGGCTCGATCGGCTCGGGCTCTCCGACAGATGACGGACGATATCCGGGTACGGCACATCGGCGCCGACGAAGTGGATAAGCGTTTGGAGCGTCTCGCCGACATCCTCATTGACTGCGTCGCCCACGGCGACCCGGTCAGCTTTCTGCCACCGCTAACTCGTCGACGTGCGCCGCGAGTCAAATCGTCCTGTCAGGAGACGGCCCCCTTATGCAGCGGTAGGGCAACCTGGAAAGTCGCGCCCGGTCCACTTTTGCGGACCATTGACAGCCGTCCTCCGTGAGCTTCCACAATCGACCGGCAGATCGAAAGACCCATTCCAAGGCCGGTCGACTTGGTGGTGAAGAAAGGATCCAAGACGCGGTCCGCGTCGTTCTCGGCGATGCCGACGCCGCAATCGGTCACGGCAAGTTGGATGTGCCCCACATCGTCCCTTGATGATTGAATCAGCAGTTCGCACGTCCGGTCGGTAACTGCCTCCATGGCTTCGATTCCGTTCATCACCAGATTGATGATCACCTGTTGTAGCTGAATCCGATCGCCAAGGATCGGAGGCAGCCCTGCAGTTAACTCGGTTCGTAACGTCACTCGGTGGCTCACCAGCTCGCGCGTTACCAGCGAAATGACCTCCTTAACGACGCCATTGATGTCGAGCGGCACCATCTCAATGTCGCCTTTCTTCGCGAGCGCGCGAATACGACGGATCACCTCGTTTGCCCGGGTTGCGTCTTCGATGATCCACTCCACCGAAGAGCGCGCAGCGGAAAGATTAGGAGCTTCCCGCCCCATCCAACCGAGGCACGCATCGGCGTTGGTGATAATCGCGGCGAGTGGCTGGCTTATTTCATGGGCGATGGAAGTTGTCAGCTCTCCTAAGGTCGTTACACGCGTTACATGCGCAAGCTCCGCTTGTGCCTTTCGTAGCTCTTGTTCGGCTTGATCGGCGCGAATGGTCGCGGTGATGTCAGTGCTGACGCCACGGTAGCCGAGAAAGTTCCCCTTTCCATCGAAAAAAGGCTTGCCACTCGTGCGGACGTAGATCGGAGAACCTGTCCGATTCACGGTGCGGTAGATGAGATCCCGAAACGGAAGATGGGCCTCCAACGTCGCCCGATGCTGCCGCCACTTTTCGGGCTCCTCCTCAAGGTCGCACGCAATGTCCCAGCCAAGCAGGCCGATCAATCCTGTCGCCAAAATTCCCGCAGCGCTGGTGTGCTCGGATAAGCGAGTGACCTGATGATCCGGGCCAGTCTCCCAGAGCCAGTCGGAAGCTGTTTCTGCGTAGTCGCGAAAGCGCTGTTCGCTTTCACGCAGCGCGGCAAGTGTGTTTTCCAGGCGCTCCCTAGCTGCGTGTTGCTCGGTGACATCCATATGGGTTCCGATCAGCTCGCTGACGTTACCATCGCTGCCGACCACCACATGCGCAACGGAGTGCATGCGTCGTATCCCGCCATCTGGTAGAAGGATACGAAAATCACATTCGAACCGCCCCTCTTTTTGTTCAATCGCCTGGCGCTGCACCTCCTCCAGCCGCGGCAAGTCATCCGGATGGATGCGCGATCGAATCGTGTCGATTGATACCGGCTCTTGTGGGCGAAAGCCGAACAGACGATCGACCTCGGCGGAGCGATACACGAAATCTAGACCGTAGACATCCCAAGACCAGCTGCCCGTGTGACTGAGATGCTGGGCTTCGACAAGATAGGCCTCGCTGCGGCGCAGCTGTTGTTCTGCTCGCCTGGCCGCCGTAATATCCGTAGCTGCTCCGACAAACTCGATCTCACCAGAGGCCGTTCTCTTCGCTCGTGCCTGCGCATGGATGTGCTTTACCGAGCCGTCTGGTAGCAGAAGCCGGTATTCGTGATCGAAATCGCTCGGGTCTTGCATCGCGCGCTCGATAATTTCTTGAACCGATGCCCTATCATCTGGATGAGTGCGCTCAATGACAAGTTGCGGCCCCGGCGGCGTCTGCGGATCTAATTGGAAAATCCGAAATGTCTCCTTTGACCAGAAGGCCTCGCCCGTGGTGGGGTTCCAGCTGAAGCTGCCTGTGTGACTCAACTCCTGCGCGTGGGCCAAATGTGCTTCGCTCCGCTGCAAGGCAAGTTCGGTCCGCCTTCGCTCCGTGATGTCTTCGCAAGCGATAAGGACAATGGGCTGCTCATCCGCCCAGCGCATGGCTTTGGCGCTTTCACGTACCCACAAGACCGAGCCGTCCTTCCTGACCTTCTGGACGTTCCAAGTGCGCGTTTGTCCGAGATCCTCCAGGCACGTCCGAACGCATTCCCGAACGAACGCGCGATCCTCCTCGAGAAATACCTCCAGCACGGATTGACCGATCAGTTCAGCACGAGCATAGCCGAGTTGTGCCGCGCCGAATGTGTTGACGTTGAGAACAGTGCCGGCTTCATCGATCATGAAGTACATGGCCGGATTGTGCTCGAAGATGGCACGCCACTGCTTTTCGCGATCCTGCAAATCGGCCGCACTCCGCTGAAGCTTGGCCGCAATCACACGCGCAGCCTCTCTTTCCTGGCGGAGTTTACCGATCAGGTGCGCTCCCAAAATCGAGGCAATAAAGAATGCAACAATCACTGGCAGATCTTGGGGGTCATCGATTCGTAGGCTAAATGCCGGCGGCGCAAAGTAGTAAGCGAGAGCAGCGATGATTACGATGCAATGCGCCGACGACGCGATGAAGCTGCCCATCAGCGAAAACAGCAAGATCACTAACAAATACGCGAACGCCGCCGTGGCGAAATGCGCGTGAAGGTACAAGCAGGCTAGTGTTACCACGGCCAGCGTTATGCTGCCGAAGGTAAACTGAAGGGCCGAACGTTCTGCTGCTGATTTGGCTACGCGTTCTGATACCATCCGGCCTGTTCTCCGGCTGGAGAGCTATAATATTTAAGGGCGCGTACTCATAAAGCCACGACAAAACCGGGCGTCACATCAGTTGTCCGCGCGGTTCTGGTTCAAGCGGGTCTGCGGCGTAGCCATCCCTTCATTTTGAGGCCGTCCCGCATGTTGAGAGCAAGGAACGTAATGTTTGTTGCGCCGGCGACGAGCTCGATCGCCTGCACAGCATAGAACGTGGCATCGAATTCTGCCGCCTGAGTCTTGGACGCAAGGAAGAGCGCAGATTAGCCAAGGCGCCAGCGACAGGATGGATCAACTTGATCATGAGTAACTTGCCTTCCTAAATGCAGCAGGGCTAGGCAACGCAGATGCCGGGCACGGCAATTTTCTGGAACAGATGAGGGGAAGCTATCGCCGAGGCCGGATAGCTGGCGATTTTTGCTAGAAAGTCAGGATGGGTGAAGGCCGCGCGGAAGTGTGCGGTGGATTCCCAGACGGCGTAGTTCAGATAGGTCGAGCGGTCGCCGAGAGCCCTGTGCAGCTGAGTGGAAATGAAGCCCGGCTGTCGCTTCATGAACGCTGCGTCGTCTTGCCAGGTCTTGAGAAAAGCCGCCTCATCGGCTTTGTCGAGAGTGAATGGATTCACCAGGACGACAGAATTTGCCTCAACAGCGATCTGGCGATCGATCGGGAAGGAAGGGTCGAGCGGGCGTAGCATCGACATGAGTGCCTCCGTGGCTATTTGAACTTTGATGCCTAATTGGTATTATGGCTACATAACAAATTGACGTCATGATGTCAATATAAAACAATGGTGACAAATGAAAAGAGCCAAGCGAACCCCCGAGGGTGACGCCCTGACCGACCTTGTTCTCGATCTGTTTAGGCTCGACAGCCTACTTCTGACGGCCGGCGACCGTCTGGTCGCCCCGCTTGGCCTAACAAGCGCACGCTGGCAGGTGCTTGGCGCCATTGTATCCGCCGAACGGCCCCAACCGGTCGCTTGGCTCGCTCGCGACCTCGGCGGCAATCGTCAAAACGTGCAGCGGATTATCAATGATCTGCATAGAGAGGGCCTCGTATCTTTTGAGATCAACCCGCATCACCGACGGGCGCAGCTCGTCGTGCTCACTGAGAATGGACAGCGCGCCTTCGAAGCCGCGATGGAATTGCAGGCTCCCTGGATCAACGATCTCTCAGAAGGGCTGTCGGTCAAGGATATACGGATTGTCCATCGCGTGATCACGGCCTTGCGAGATAAACTTGAGGGCAGCCGTGAGGACAAGTCGGCCTGACATGCACGAGGACAGCTCCTGCAGTGCAGTCAAGACGTTGAGCCGGAACAATCAGGCGCGCCTCGCCGAACCAGAAAAAACTACGTCGCTGATGGACACCTCGGCCCTCTTTCGAATTCAAGAAAGCCAACAAAATAAGGGATTCTCGGGCAACTGATGGACAACTTGGCCGAATTTCAGACCTATCGTTGCGCTTGACTTACTGACCCCCGCTCCTAACGACCTCGTCTTGAAGCCAAGGTAGCGGGCATGCCGCCGCAATCTCACTACGCGAACGCCCTCTACGAAGCCGTCGGATTATTTTGCTGCTCGGCCAGCCGTTGGACCAAATGTGCGAGCCAGGCGAACGTCCGCCATAAACTTTCGTATCGTCAGGTGCTCCCCTTGAGGTGCCCAATTTTTACCAAGGTTCGATTGAGCCGCTGGTCACGATCCTCTTAGCTGCATATGCGGCTGGCTACAGCGACAACTCATCGTCTTCGCCGGCTTCGTCGACTGATAGCTGATCAGGAGGTCGCGTATTCTATTTTTCCTCGGAATGGCAGCGTTTGCCGAAATGTGGATAGAGATACTGATGGAACCACTCGAGCTTGCGTGGTGCGAGATCGAATACCAACGGGCTCTCAAATTCCTCGAAAAGATGGAGAACAAGGCGGATGATGTCCGGTCCCAGACCGTGGAAATTAAGCCATTCTGATCCGCGATGCGGGATGACCTGTGGGCCAAACACTCTGTGAGAGCGCACGGCTGCGCACGCCACGAGCGGCGATACAGCGATCGAAAGCTCGCTCAAGAATGGACATCGTGGGCGCGATACACTTTGCCGAACGGCCAGCACCACTTACGAGACAAGCCGGAGCGAAGGGCTAGACACGCTGGAGCCAGTGCTAGTCGCCTGCGTTACCTTGCGCTGCACAGCCGCACGGCTTTCCCTGCACCGGAAAGGAACGCGAGAAGGAGCTAGGTATCGATTGCTTTAGGGTGCTGGCCGCTCATTTTTGAGCGGCGCGTCCACTTCATTCGGCCGCGAATACGCCACCCCGATTACATTCTTGGAAATAAGTAACTCGAGTGAAAACGTGCGATTTGCCTTGGACACGTGTCCTGTTCGCGCAAAGATATCAATTTCCACGTCCTGGAACTCTAGAAACCGGCGATCCATTGGAAAGCACGCCTTATACACCGCCTCTTTCAAAACGAAGAGATCCCGCCGCTCGAGCGTGTGTAGATCGTACATTCGCCGCTCATTGGGCGTCGCAATCAATTCGATCAGGTTTTCCGGCAGAGGTTCATTCGGCTCAATGTCGACGCCGAGAGCTGCAATCCTTTTCGTTCGTGCAATAGCTGCGGCTGCGACTCTATCGTGGTGCGCCAAAGATCCGACCACGCCGGCTGGCCAGAGCGGAACACCAAAGCGCGTCTTCGGAATCGCCATTTGTGGGAATCCCAATTGCCCAAGAAGTGTTCGGGCAGCTACTCTTGCGGCACCGCTTGCGCGGCGGACTTTGGCAACGGCGCGTCCCATGGACATCGCCTCGGAAGCGTACAGTGTGGATTCGTCGCGGGGTTCTATCGGACGGATACCGACCATGATGTTCCGTTGATCAATTGTGACAATCTCCATTACTTGGTCCCGGTAGCTTTTCGAACATTTGAAGGTTGACCAGAGCGGGCGGCGGCCGCCCACATACGGACCGCTTCTGATCTGCGCCTGAATTTGATCCGGGGACAGTTAGAGTCTCGGTGGTTTTGCAGCGAGACCGAAGTCTAGACAACCGAGCCGCTTGCCAATCTGAGGGTATTTTGGGGCTTGAGACTGACCTTCGAAACCTAAACTTTTCGAGAGAAAATCCTTGTCTATTTAGGAGTTCCGCTTAGCGCTCTTGAGATGGCCCGAGCCAGAACTTGCCGGTTTTCTGGATTGCTCACCATTGTCGTGTGGTTACCTGGCATCGGCACCGCATGAATGGCCGCAGCATCCAAAACCAAGTCCCAACCCTTCTTTGGCGAGTTTGCCTTGCGATGCAGTTGTTCGTTAGATGGTACCCCAGGGCTGACAAGAGGCTCACTGGCATAAAACTGATGTATCTCGATCGGGAGCGACGGCACTCGGTACGATTGTAGCGCCCGGTGAAATGTTGCGGCCCTTTGATACGTCGAAACATCGCTGTGGAGATCGTGGTCTGGAGGTAACGCTCCTATCTGCTGCGCCTTTTCGAGCAACTCAGAAATGGAACATTGCTCCGTGCATCCTTCGAAAGCCTCGCCGTATTCATCGCGCGAGATTCTGCAACGCTCAAAAACGAATTCTAGAGCCAAATTGATATGTGATGCGTTTGAAAAATCTGCAGGTAAACCAACATCGATGAACGCCATGAATGATACAACTTCGTCGAAGCTCAGGAATTGCGCGGCAATTGCATAGGCCAGAATTGCACCTGATGAGTATCCAGCAAAGCGGTATGGGCCTCGTGGCTGGATCTCTTTAATCGCACGGATCACCTCTGCGGCCATCGCCTCAAGAGTGGGTGAGCAAACGTCATTGAAGGGCGGCCATGGCAGAGCGTAGACCGGGCAATCTACATCCATTTCCGCCACCAAACCGAAGACATAGGAATAATCCCCAAAACCTGAGGGGACAAAGAAGAGCGGTGGCTGCGATCCGGTCGATCGAACGGAAAGCACGCCTCGGCTACTGGGCTGTGGCTCCACATGAATCTTTGATGCAAACTCCTTCAGAACAGGGGTTCGGAAGAGATCGGCAGCGCCAAAGCTCAGCCCAAGTTCTAATGCTCGGCTGAGCATCTGCACGGCCAGGAGCGAGTGGCCGCCCAGTTCGAAGAAGTGGTCGTGGCGCCCGATGCGCTCGACACCGAGAAGCTCGGCCCAGATCCGCGCCAGCGCGGTCTCGACCGCGCCCTGCGGCGCCTCATAGGCCGCCAGCGCATAGGCTTCATCCGCCGGCGCCGGCAGCGCGTTCCGATCGAGCTTGCCGTTCGGCGTCAGCGGCAGCGCCGCGATCGGCACGAACGCAGCCGGCACCATGTAGTCCGGCAGCCGGCTACTCAAGTGCGCGCGCAAGGCGCCCGCAAGCCCGCCTGCATCGCCCTCGTCGGCAGCCTCCGGCGTGCAGACCACATAGGCGATCAGATGCTTGTCGCCGGCGCGGCTCTGGCGCGCCACCACCACCGCCTCGCGCACAAGGGCGTGCTCGCAAAGCTTTGCTACGATCTCGCCCGGCTCGATGCGGTAGCCGCGGATCTTCACCTGGTCGTCGTTGCGGCCCAAAAACTCAATATTGCCGTCCGGCAGATAACGCCCGAGGTCGCCGGTCCGGTACAGCCGATCGCCCTCGACAAAGGGACTGGCGATGAACCGCTCGGCTGTCAGTTCAGGGCGGTTCAAATACCCGCGCGCCACTCCCGCCCCGCCGATGTAAAGCTCGCCCACCGCGCCGAATGGCACGGGCGCGCCATGACCGTCCAGCAGGTAGACCCGCGTGTTGGCGATCGGGCGGCCGATCGGAACCACGGCCCCGTCAAAATCAGCCGGGCAATTCCAGACCGTCGCGCAAACTGTTGTCTCGGTCGGGCCATAAGCGTTGACAATTGATGCCGGGGCAAGACTTCGGATGAGTTCGGCCTTCGGCAGCTCGCCAGCAAGAATGAGAACTTGCGAAGCCAAACATCCCAGATTCTTGCTTGCCGGTAGCAACGCGGGGGGTAACGTCGCATGGGTGATAGCTTCGCTTCGGAGATAATCCGATAGCTTGTTACTCGCTTGGCGGATCTCGTCCGCAGGCAAGTGCAATGCGGCTCCAGAGCCAAACGCCATAACAAGCTCCCAAGCGCTTGCATCAAATCCGATGGAGGCGAACTGCACGACTCGGCTCTTGGAAGAAGCACGAAAAAGGCCGACCTGAGCCAACAGCAGATTGACCAGCCCCCGATGCTGGATCATGACCCCCTTTGGGGTCCCCGTGGAGCCTGAGGTGTAGATCACATAGGCGAGATGACTGGATGTGAGGCCAAGCGCGCGCGGGTCAGGGTCCGAATCCGGCCGGTCGCCCCAGGCCGGTGTGGCCGTCGCCAGATCGATCACCGTCACGGCATCCAGCACCTCGCGGCCGAGTGCTGCGCGTCCGGCGGCATCGCAAAGCAGCAACCGCGGCGCGGCATCGTCGACCACCTGCCGCAGCCGTTCGCTGGGATAGGCCGGGTCCAGCGGCAGATAGGCACCGCCCGCCTTGAGGATCGCCAAAAGCCCGACCACCATCTTTAGACTTCGTTCCAGGCAGATCGCCACCGGCTGGTCCGGCTTGACCCCGAGGGTGATCAAATGATGCGCCAGGCGGTTGGCCCGCGCGTTGAGCTCACCATAGCTCAGCCGCTCATCTTCGCAGACCAGCGCCACCGCCTCCGGCGCTTTTTGCACCTGTGCCTCGAATAGCTCATGGATGCACCGTTCCGACGGATAAGCTACCGCCGTCCGGTTCAAATCCTCCAGCAGATAGCTGCGCTCCTCGGCCGGCAGGATGTCGAGCTCGCGCACCGGCATGTTAGGGAAATGCTCCAACGCCTCCGCCAGTTGCTCGAGCGCCCGCTGCATGTAGCCGCAGACCCGATCCGCAGAGACAGGCTCCGCCACCTGCGCCGTCAGGCCGAGCGCTTCGCCATAATCCTCGACCGACAAGTTTACGGGATAGTTGGTGCGCTCCTCGCCGCCGAGCCATTCCACGCCCAACAGCAGATCATCCGCTCCGAAGCCGGACCTGGCCGCCGGCCTGTTGTGACGGTAGTTCAACAGCGCACTGAACAGCGGCGCCGGCGCCGCAACGCCGCTGCAGCGTTGCGCCAGCGCCAGCGAAGCATGCTCGTGCGCCAGCAGCTCGGAAAGTTGCGCGTGGGTGCTGCGCACGCTCGCCGCAACCCCCGTCTCGTCCAGGGCAAGCCGCACAGGCAGGGTGTTGATGAACAGGCCCATTGTACGATCGGCGCCCACACCCGCATGCATCCGGCCGAACAGGACCGTGCCGAACACCACCTGCTCTCGGCCGCTGCTGCGCGCCACCACCTGCCCCCAGGCCAAATGGCACAGGCTGGCCAAGCTCACCCCGAGCCGCTGCGCCTGTTCGCGCAGCCGCGCGTTGAGCGCCTGCGGCAGCATCCGATGCGCCTCACTGAGCCCGCTGCCGTCGCCGTAGACCTCGCTTAGCCCGAACGGCATGGTCGGTTCGTCGACGTCGGCCAGCATCTTTCGGAAGAATTCTTCGTGCGCTTCCGCACTCAGGCCTAGCCGCGTTTGCACGACCAGATTGCGGAACGGCTGCGGCTCTGACAACTCATGCGTGCGCCCCTCCAGCACGGCGCGCACCTCGGCGTCCATGACCTCTAGCGTCGTGTGATCGCCGATCAAATGGTGCTGCAGCTGCAGGAGCAGCCAGCGCCTGCTGCCCGGCTCGCGCGCGATCACAAACCGCAACAAGGGCGCCTGGCAAATTTCGATGCGCTGCCGGCGCGGATCAAACCGACGCCGGAGCTCATCGGAATCGGCGCTTTCGCAGCCGTCCAGTTCGACCTCGCTCACATGTAGCGGCGCGCGGCGCCAGACGACCTGGACCGGCCTCGACAGCCCTTCCCAAACAAAGGCCGTGCGCAGGATGTCGTGCCGATCCACCACCTGTTGAACCGCACCAAGATAACGCTCCAACAGGCCGCGCTCGGCAAACGCCACCTGCGACACCATCAAGTAGGGATCACCCCGACTGGCTAGCAGATGATGGAACAGGATGCCGTCTTGCAGCGGCGACAGGCCATAGATGTCTTGGATGTTGCTGACGCCGCCGGGCACTGTGGCGACGATCCGATCGATCTCGCCCTGTGTCAGCTCAATCATCGGCAGCATCTGCGGCGTAATGGCGATGCTTTGCTCGGTGATCAGGTTGACGGGGGCTGCCACCTCGTGATGGCTGCCAAGGCTGGCGGCCAGATCGGCCAGCACGGGCTTGGCGAACAAGGTGCGTACGTCGACCCCGAGCGACAGCCGCCGCAGCCGCTCCAAGACCTGCACGGCCAGGAGCGAGTGGCCGCCCAGTTCGAAGAAGTGGTCGTGGCGCCCGATGCGCTCGACACCGAGAAGCTCGGCCCAGATCTGCGCCAGCGCGGTCTCGACCGCGCCCTGCGGCGCCTCATAGGCCGCCAGCGCATAGGCTTCATCCGCCGGCGCCGGCAGCGCGTTCCGATCGAGCTTGCCGTTCGGCGTCAGCGGCAGCGCCGCGATCGGCACGAACGCAGCCGGCACCATGTAGTCCGGCAGCCGGCTACTCAAGTGCGCGCGCAAGGCGCCCGCAAGCCCGCCTGCATCGCCCTCGTCGGCAGCCTCCGGCGTGCAGACCACATAGGCGATCAGATGCTTGTCGCCGGCGCGGCTCTGGCGCGCCACCACCACCGCCTCGCGCACAAGGGCGTGCTCGCACAGCTTTGCTACGATCTCGCCCGGCTCGATGCGGTAGCCGCGGATCTTCACCTGGTCGTCGTTGCGGCCCAAAAACTCAATATTGCCGTCCGGCAGATAACGCCCGAGGTCACCGGTCCGGTACAGCCGATCGCCCTCGACAAAGGGACTGGCGATGAACCGCTCGGCTGTCAGTTCAGGGCGGTTCAAATACCCGCGCGCCACTCCCGCCCCCCCGATGTAAAGCTCGCCCACCGCGCCAAACGGCACGGGCGCGCGATGACCGTCCAGCAGGTAGACCCGCGTGTTGGCGATCGGGCGGCCGATCGGAACCACCGATCCATCAAAATCAGCTGGACAAGTCCAGGCCGTCACGTCGATAGCAGCTTCCGTGGGACCGTACAGATTCTGGAGACCAGTCCAAGGCAATACGCGACGAACCTTCTGCACAAGAGCGGCAGAAAGCGCCTCACCACTACAGATGAGACGCTTCAGCGATGTGCAGCGATCAACACCCTTCGCGTCCATGAAGCTGATCAGCATGGATGGTACAAAATGTGCTGTGGTGATGCGTTGGCTGACTATCAAGTTGACAAGCGCATCAGGGTCTTTATGCGCACCAGGAAGCGCCAGCACCAGGCTCGCCCCTTCAAGCAACGTCCAGAAGAATTCCCAGGCCGAGACATCGAAGCCAAATGAGGTCTTCTGCAAGACAACGTCCGTCGCATGGAGTGCGTAGGCTTTTTGCATCCAGATCAGGCGATTGATAATGGCCCGATGCTCATTCTGCGCTCCTTTGGGCGTTCCGGTTGAGCCTGAGGTGTAGATCACATAGGCGAGATGACTGGATGTGAGGCCAAGCGCGCGCGGGTCAGGGTCCGAATCCGGCCGGTCGGCCCAGGCCGGTGTGGCCGTCGCCAGATCGATCACCGTCACGGCATCCAGCACCTCGCGGCCGAGTGCTGCGCGTCCGGCGGCATCGCAAAGCAGCAGCAGCGGCGCGGCATCGTCGACCACCTGCCGCAGCCGTTCGCTGGGATAGGCCGGGTCCAGCGGCAGATAGGCACCGCCCGCCTTGAGGATCGCCAAAAGCCCGACCACCATCTTTAGACTTCGTTCCAGGCAGATCGCCACCGGCTGGTCCGGCTTGACCCCGAGGGTGATCAAATGATGCGCCAGGCGGTTGGCCCGCGCGTTGAGCTCACCATAGCTCAGCCGCTCATCCTCGCAGATCAGCGCCACCGCCTCCGGCGCCTTGTGCACCTGTGCCTCGAACAGCTCATGGATGCACCGCTCTGCAGGGTAAGGCGCCGCCGTCCGGTTCAAATTCTCCAGCAGATAGCTGCGCTCCTCGGCCGGCAGGATGTCGATGCGGCCGACCACCTGGCCTGCATCGGCAGCCATCGCCCGCAACAGCAACAGCAGATACCGACGCTGCCGCTCGATCGTCGCGCGATCGAACAGCGCCGTGACATAACCAAGTGTTCCGGCGATCTCTCCGCCATGCTCGCCAAGGCTCAGTTCCAGATCGAACTTGATCTGGTCGATCGCCTCGGAGACAGCTTCGATCCTCAGCCCCGGCAGGTCCAATGACCCGACCGCATGGTTCTCCCAGGCCAGCATGACCTGCAACAACGGCGTGTGATCAAGAGCCCGGGGCGGCTGCACGATCTCCACCACCTGCTCGAACGGCAGGTCCTGATGTTCCTGCGCAGCCAGCACCGTGCGCCGCGTCCGCTCCAGAAGCTCCGACACGCTCGGCTCGCCCGACAGGTCCAACCGAAGCGCCAGGGTGTTGACGAAGAAGCCGATCAACCCTTCGATCTCGCGATGCCCCCGATTGGCGCTCGGCACACCGATCACAAGATCGTCCTGCCCCGACAGACGCGACAGCACCGCCGCCCAGGCTGCCAGCACCGTCATGAACAACGTCGTGCCATGCTGCCGGCTCAGCCGCTTCAGCGCCCGCGTCAGATCCGCATCGATGACGATCGGGACCGTGGCCGCGGCAAACGACTGCTGGGCCGGCCGCGCACGGTCGGTCGGCAAGACAAGACGGGTCGTGCCTGCCAGGGCCCGGCGCCAATACTGCGCCTGCTTCTGCAGCCGTTCCCCCGACAGCCATTGGCGTTGCCAGGCGGCGTAATCCGGATATTGGATCGCCAACGCCGGCAAGGGATCGTCATGCCCGGCCGCGAATGCCCGGTAAAGCTGGCTGAGTTCACGCAGCAGCACGCCCATCGACCAGCCGTCCGAGACGATGTGATGCTGGGTCAGCAGGAAGGCGTGTTCATCATCCGACATCCGCACCAGATGCCCGCGGATCAGCGGACCGCGCGCAAGATCGAACGGCGTACGCGCCTCTTCTTGGCACAGATCCAAAAGTGCCGCTTCCGCATCAGCTCTGTGCCGAAGATCGTGGTCGACTATCGGCAATCCCGCATCCGGCGGCAGAACCTCAACGCGGGGCTTGCCTTGCCTCGCGACAAAGACACTGCGCAGCGCCTCATGACGCGCAAACAGACGGTCGAGGCTGCGCTGCCAGGCGCGGCGGTCAAGCACCCCGCGCAATCGCAGGGCCAGCGGAATGTGATAATTGGTGCTGCCTTCGTTCAGCTGCGCCAAAAACCAGAGCCGCTGCTGCGCAAACGACAGCACCAGCGGCTCATGCCGCGACACGACCGCAATCGACGGTAGCTGTTGCGGACCGGAGCGGCTCAACAGCTCGACGATGCTTGCCGCCAGGTCAGTCAGCACCGGGCTTGCGAACAGCGTCGACAGCGGCAGTTCGACCCCGATAGCCTGTGACAGCCGGCTCGACACCTGCACGGCCAGGAGCGAGTGGCCGCCCAGTTCGAAGAAGTGGTCGTGGCGCCCGATGCGCTCGACACCGAGAAGCTCGGCCCAGATCTGCGCCAGCGCGGTCTCGACCGCGCCCTGCGGCGCCTCATAGGCCGCCAGCGCATAGGCTTCATCCGCCGGCGCCGGCAGCGCGTTCCGATCGAGCTTGCCGTTTGGCGTCAGCGGCAGCGCCGCAATCGGCACGAACGCCGCCGGCACCATGTAGTCCGGCAGCCGGCTACTCAAGTGTGCGCGCAAGGCGCCCGCAAGCCCGCCTGCATCGCCCTCGTCCACCCCAGTCTCCGGGACGCCGGTCTCCGGCGTGCAGACCACATAGGCGATCAGATGCTTGTCGCCGGCGCGGCTCTGGCGCGCCACCACCACCGCCTCGCGCACAAAGGCGTGCTCGCACAGCTTTGCTACGATCTCGCCCGGCTCGATGCGGTAGCCGCGGATCTTCACCTGGTCGTCGTTGCGGCCCAAAAACTCAATATTGCCGTCCGGCAGATAACGCCCGAGGTCACCGGTCCGGTACAGCCGATCGCCCTCGACAAAGGGACTGGCGATGAACCGCTCGGCTGTCAGTTCAGGGCGGTTCAAATACCCGCGCGCCACTCCCGCCCCGCCGATGTAAAGCTCGCCCACCGCGCCAAACGGCACGGGCGCGCCATGACCGTCCAGCAGGTACACAAGCGTGTTGGCGATTGGACGCCCAATGTGAGGCATCTCGGGCCAACATGACGGATCAGCTGCAAGGCGGTGCTCGGAAACGACGCTGATTTCTGTGGACCCATATTGATTGATCAATCTCGCGTTCGGGTGTGCTTCGAAGAACGCCTTGAGCAGCGGAGTGGCGTGCAATCGTTCGCCGGCTGTATAAAGCTCTCTTAAAGAGGGCAGCTGCACGCGCTGCGTGCTCCAGACTTGTGCAAGATGATTCAATGCCACGAATGGGAGGAAAAGCCGCTCGATCGCCTCCCGCTCAATAAACTCCAGCAAGACGGAGAAGCGTCTCCGGGTTTCTTCCCGCAGGAGCACAAGTACTCCGCCATCCTTCCAACAAATGAACAATTCCTGGCAGGACACATCGAAGTTCAGGGTCGCGAACTGAAGTGTACGCAGTTTTGACGTGCCAATCCCGGCAAGCGAATTCACAAGCGAGCCGTGGGACATTTCGACGCCCTTGGGGCTTCCCCTGGATCCTGACGTGTAGATCACATAGGCGAGATGGCGCGATGTGAGACCAAGCGTGCGCAGGTCGGGGTCCGAAGGAGGGCGTTCGCACCAGGCCCAGCTGCCAGTATCCAGATCGACCACGCTGACATTGGCGAGCGCCTCGCCGCCCAGTGTGGTTCGGCCAGCGGAATCGCACAGCAGCAGCTGCGGCTTTGCATCGCCGACAATCTGCCGCAGCCGCGCCTGTGGATAGGCTGGATCCAGCGGCAGATAAGCGCCGCCCGCCTTCAGGATCGCCAAGACACCAACCACCATCGCCACGCTTCGTTTAAGGCAGATCGCTACCGGCTGGTCCGGCTTGACCCCGTGTTCGATCAGATGATGCGCTAGCCGGTTGGCCCGCGCATTGAGTTCGCTATAGCTCAATCTCTCCTTCTCATGGACCACTGCGAGCGCCTGCGGCGCCTTCTGCACCTGCGCCTCGAACAGCTCATGGATGCACAGCCCCGACGGATAAGGCGCTGCCGTCCGATTCAACTCCTCCAGTAGATATTTGCGTTCGTCGGTCGACAAAATGTTGATGCGACCGACCGGCTGCCCCGCATCGGCCCTCACGCCATGTAACAAAGTTTGCAAAGGTTGCGTCATGCAGTCGATCTTCGCCTTGCTCAATATGTCGAGCCTGCCGGGTCGTTGAGCTTGTGGCGCTCGGTTCCGTTAAGGGGCGGGTTGAAGATGCTGACGAGGATCAGATCCTTGTCCTTCCCTCCGCGCAGAAGATGCTTGTCATGCTTGTCAAGCACATACATGTCGCCCTTACGAATGGAGAAGACATTGCCGTCCATGTCCTCGACCTCGCCCTCTCCGGCGATGCAGTAACAGGCTTCGAGATGGTTCCGGTATTGCAGAAGCGAAACGGTGTTAGCGCGGACCACAGTGTGGCAGACGCTAAAACCCATGCCGTCCTTCTCCGTCAGAAGGCGGTGGCTCGTACCATTGCCCCAATCTACGAAGTGGTCGGTCGCTTCAACATCGTGCAGGCTACGCACAAACATGGCGTTCGATTGCCGGATACATGTTAAATTCATTGTTGCGCCAGCTGGAGGTTGTTGTACTGACCGGCAAGCGGGACTTCCGCACACTGCCGAAATAACGGCGACACCCTAAAGGCCTACCGAGCCCTCGCCGGCGTCTGGACAAAAATATCGGCGTGAGCGTATCCCCCAGCTGAGCCGAAGGGGTGCACCTACCACCTTGATGTTCCCCATTCTTCGTGGTGCGGCTGCCTGCGTTGGAAGGGTCGAGAATGCTGCTGGTGATGTTGCCGGCCAGACAAAGCGTTTCCGGTCGCAGATTTGGCAAGTTGTTTCCTTCCTTCGCTGTTGCTCGCGGCGCGAATACAGCACCGCGACCTCAGCTAACTCAGCAAACGTCATGCCATGGTCGCATGCAGATAAGAGATGAATTGGTGACTGTCTCAGCTGGCTAGCGAGCGGAAATCAGCAGGGCAGTGAAGCCAATCTGACAAACTGCTAAGATCAAGCGAACAATTGTTCTTGATGCGCTGCGCGCTGCCCGAGACGGCCAGATACAGCGCGTTGAGACCGCTGCAAAGGCCAGGTGGCTTCATCGCGGACGAGATCAGACGTCGATCGGCGATGCGATCGTCGCTGCGCGCTTAGGGAGGCGGCATGAGCCCACCGCTGCCCTCTGCAAAATCAGCTGCCGCCCTGGCATGCAGCCTTGCCGAATCGAACACTGGCAATTGTGTATGTTCGGGACCGATGAGAAGACCAATCTCAGTGCAGCCAAGGATGAGCGCGTCGGCTCCCCGGGCGCGACCTCGCGCAATGATGTCGAGAACTTCCTGGCGCGAGTGATCGGAAACCGTGCCGCAGCACAGCTCCTCGAAAATGACATCGTGGATCAGCCTCCGCTCGTCCTCCGCCGGTATGACCGGCGACAGGCCGAACCGCTGCCGCAGGCGATCACAATAGAACGGCTGCTCCATCGTATAGCGTGTCCCGAGCAAGAGTGGCCGCTTGACGCACGCGGCGAGCAGAGCCGCAGCGGTCACATCGACGATGTGGATGAGCGGTACACTCAGCTCGGCAGCAACGATGTCGGCAATCACATGCATCGTATTGGTGCAGATCAGGATGCAGCTGGCGCCTGCATCGACTAACTGCCGGGCGATCCTCGCCAGATAAGCAGCGGCTTGCCTCCATTCTCCCGCCTTCTGAAGGGCGACGATATCGCCGAAGTCAACAGAGCGAAGCAAGATGTCTGCCGAGGCGAGACCGCCGCGGCGCTGACGGACGATTTCATTGATTTCCTTGTAATAGATGGCCGTGCTTTCCCAGCTCATCCCTCCGATCAGCCCAATGGTTCGCTGCACTTTAGGATCTCCACTTGATGCGAAGGCGACACCGGCGTACCGCGCCTTCGGCGATAAATCTCGAAGTTGTTTGGCGCAATCTCTCTGGAAAATGCAAATCGATGGCAAAACTCTTCTCATCCGAGCTGCGAAGCCGACTGAAAGGGCAATGCCGTCGTCGGAACGATTCTGGACAAGTTGCAGCTCGACGCAACACCCTCCTGACGACGCTTGCCGGATCGAGCGAGCCTTTCGCTGTCCGCCTGTCGCGCGGTGCATCAAGCACGGTGGAGGACAGCAGTCTGATCGGCGCGTCGCCCTGGTCGACTGACGCAAAGCCAACGTAGTGATAAGTGTGTTCATAGGTGTGCGCCGTCGCGCAACTCGATGGCTGGCTGGAGGATTTCCGGCGGGTCATTGCAGATATTCCGGAGATCCTCGAAGCCACTCGCTTAACCGGCGGAACCGATAGTCTGCTCCGCCTCGCGGTGCCGGCTCTAGAGGTCTATGATGCAGTTTACAAGAAGCTGATCGCCAGTCTCGACTTTGCTGACGTCAGCTCGTTCACCAGCATGAAGAGCTGAGGCTTACGACCACAGTGCCGTCTACCTATACTTAGGGCGCGGCTCCTGCTGGCTCGGGGGAAAGCCGCCTGGATGCGTATGTGTATTCCAGAGCCAAATTTCGCACATGTTCGATGAGATTGGCTGCGGCGCTGTGCCCCCCATCGGGGTCCTCAAAGTAAAAATAAGGTTGGCCAAGCGCAGCAAGCTTCGCGGCGGCCTTGCGGCCATGCGCAGGATGGACGCGGTCGTCTTTGGTGGAGGTAAAAATGAAAGGCTCCGGGTAGTGCTTGCCCGGTACCAGCTTTTGATAGGGCGAGTAGCCCTCGATCCACTCTCGTTTTTCGGGAATGGCCGGGTCGCCATATTCGGCAGTCCAGGACGCGCCGGCGCCCAAGTGGGTGAATCGAAGCATGTCGAACAGCGGCACCTCTATGATCGCCGCGTTGAAGAGGTCTGGGCGCTGGGTCATTGCGGCCCCGACCAGCAGGCCCCCTTGACTGCCGCCGATCACGCCGAGCCGGCGCGGACTTGTGACTTTCCGGCGGATCAGATCCTCGGCGACCGCGATGAAATCATCCCATGTCTTTTGCTTTGTTGCCCCCTGGCCAGCCTGGTGCCATGGTGGACCGAACTCGCCGCCTCCGCGCAGGTTGGCAACAACATATGCATTCCCCTGTTCGAGCCATAGCCGACCCACAGTTCCTGCGTAGGAGGGGAGAAGCGGAACCTGAAAACCACCATAACCATAGAGCAGCGTCGGGGTTGACCCGTCGAATCTTGCGCTCCTGGGTCGCACCAGGAAGTACGGAATCCGCGTACCATCTCGCGAAGTCGCCTTGAACTGCTCGACGACATGCTTCGATGCGTCGAACGCCGCAGGTGCTGTCTTCAAAAGCTCGAGCCGTTTGGTTTTGGCATCAAAGTACCAAAGCGACGTTGGCGTGAGGTAGTCAGAGACGCTAAACATCATCTCGTCCGCTTGCTGGGAGACGGCTGATAGGCTGACGCTCGCATTCTCCGGCAGCGGGATCGGCTTGGCATGCCATCTGCCCTGATCGTACCTGTAGACGAATGCCTTGCTTTGAACATTGTCTAAAATCGTCAGCACGAGGAAATTCCTGCTGCTGCCAAATCCACGGAGTGCCTGCCGGCAATTGGGCCGGAAAACGACAGATGGTTTGGCCCGCAGCGGATCCTGCTTCCATTCGGCCAAGTCATACGAGATCATTGAGCCAGCCTTGAAGCTGGTCTCGCCGCTACGCATCCAGTCTTCGTCCAGTTTCACAAGCAGGCGGCCACTCACGATGCCGACGATCTCCGACTTCTTCGGCAGATCGAGCTCGATCGTCCCCGCAGGCCCGAACAGCACATACTGGCGCTCGAAGCCGTTGATCCGACGGGCGACGCCGGTCACATGGATCCGCCCTTCACCAAGCACCAATGGCACAATTTCGAAGTCGGTGCGCTGGCCACGAAAGACTTCGCGCGCCTGGTCGAGCGGCTGAGCGCGCTTGAGTTCTTTCAATACGAAAGCGTAGCCGGCCTCGGTCGTGGTCCCCTCGCCCCAATCACGTGCAACAAGGACGGTGTCACGATCGAGCCAGCTGACGCTCTGCTTGCCTTCTGGCAGCTCAAATCCACCTGCAACAAAGCTTTTGGCGTCACGATCGAACTCGCGTATGGACACGGCGTCCTTGCCACCATCGGAAAGTTTGACGAGGCAGCGGCGCCCAAAGCAGCTGCGCCCCTTGTAGACCCAGTTCTTGTTCTCAGCGGCAGCGAGCGCATCGACGTCCAGGATGGTCTCCCATCGCGGATCCTCACTGCGATAGCTCTCAAGGGTGGTGCGCCGCCAGATGCCACGCAGATGGCTCTCGTCCTGCCAGAAATTTTCGAGACCTCGTCCTCCCAGCGAAACGTACGGAATCCGGTGTTTTTCCTGGAGGATGGTTAGGGCATCCCGATAAAGGCGATCATAGCGAGGATCCGACTGCAGCGAGCCGAGCGTCTTTTCGTTCTCGGCCTGGGCCCAGGCCAATGCGCGCGGCCCCTCGGACTCCTCGAGCCAGAGGAACGGATCGTCCGCCGGCGTCGCGCCAGACTGCCCGTGGAGCAGCGCGACTGTCAGACATATGATCGAGAGCAACCCAGCGCGCGGAACGGACTTTTTCACTTTCATCTCCTCGGATGGACGCACGCAGGGCGAGCCCGCAGAATCTTGCGACCGGCCGACGGTCGCGAAATTGATGTTTTGAGCGTGCACGCACTATGTCGCCCCGCCCGCACCTCGACGGTGCAAGCAGCATGCCGTCCGGAAGACAGCAGTATCTGACGCGTCGTACCGCATCGCCAGGTCAGCTTCCCGACATTGGGTCTGAAGCTGACAATCAGGTGTTCGCCGGACAAGGTTTCGGCATCAGACAGCTCGCCTGCCCTTTGAGCCCGCTGGTTCGAGCTGGGAAATTGGCAGTGCGATATCGCGGCGGGCTGCTTCTCGCTTGCGCTCGGACAGACGACGCAAGCTGTTAGCCGCCGGAGTGTTGGCGCGTTCGGGGCCCAGCCTTTGCCGAGTTGAACCCGCCATAGTTCGGCCTGCCGCGAAGCGATGTTCTGGCGCCAGTAAGAGGATCTCCTGGAAAATGGAAGCGAGCCCGCCTTTTCGCTCGTCTTATGATCCAGACGCAATTCGTCCTGGAACTGCCATCCCTACGTTCAGCGGTCGCCACGTAGGCGCAAGCCCGGTGTCCGATATCGCAAAGCGCATTCTGACTTTGGCGACATGAGCCAGACGCTCGCCCTGTCGACACAACGCTACCTGACTCTTTTGGCGTCACTGAGGATGGTCCGACACAGACCCGGGACTTGCCAAGTGACGGGAATGCCAAGCTTGCCGTCATCGGCGTAGGTCTTGCCTTCGAAGCGCTGCTGGTAGAAGGCGTTGGCGAACAGCGTGGTGAAGCGGTTGAGTGGCCGCTGACGCCGGCGTTGAGCTCGCCCCAGCTGCCGCCGAGACTAGAGTTGAACGGAAGGAATCCGGTGTCGGAGGAAAACTGCGTCAGCGGGTCGCCGCGGAACTCATGTCAGACGTTCGGCCGCAGCCAGGCGGTGATGGTGCGGGCGAAGCCGCCAGCCGATGGGTTCAGGCGCCCCTGTCATGCATTCCCCCTATGGGTGGCCAGCGGAAGAAGCGTTCGACGCCGCGCCTTCGAGAGGGCTACTGCCCCGCAATGGAGATGCTCCGCCGGCCAAGGCAGGTCTCCTGTCGGCTAGCCATCTCGATATTAAAGGCACCTTCATTCAGCTCAACGGAACAGAGTGGGTCGATCCCTTGAAATTGGGACGAGTACTACACGTAGCGGCTGTGCAACATCAACCTGCGCCTCATAATCGTAGATGCGATTGTGCAACGGCTGACAAAGCAAGTTCTCAGTCGAGATCCTCCGGCGTGACATCGCGAGCACCGTGCAGCACTCGCACGATCTCAACGCCGTTGGGAAACGCTTCGTAGAATAGAATGTAGTTGCCGACCGGAAAGCTCCGAATGCTCATACTCAACTCGGGCCGCTGTCGGCCCGCCAGTGGATTCTCGGCAAGCATCTGAAGGACGTTGCCGATACGATCGAGCAAGCGGTCTGCAGCAGCGATATTGTCTGATGCGATGAAGAGCCAATCTCGTCCAGGTCGGTCTCGGCCTGGGGCCGCCTTGTGAGATTACCCGCCATGCTTCCCGGCTTTCAGCCGTTCACGTCCTCGGGCCTTAATTTGTTCGACCAGTTCGCCGGGCTCGAACGGTTCGGCCGGACCGCTTTCAAGGCCTTCCTGTATGGCAGCACGCAATGCTTCAAGCTTCACCTTGCGACGCTCCTCGCGTTCTTCAACAAGGCGCAGTCCCTCCCGCATCACTTCGCTCGCGGTTGCATAGCGACCGCTGTCGACGAGATCCTTGATGAAGCTCTCGTAGTGTTTGCCGACAGTATAACTTGTGGCCATACGCACCTCCTTGCCTCATAATATATTACTTTATGCTATAGCCACAAGAGGTTTCCAAATACCGCGCCTCGGTTCTCCAGCCACGTGGGAGGCGGGGCAAACGGCTGATAAGTGACGAAATCTTTGGCCCAGCCCGTCCGAGGCGCTTTTTGTTAGCGCCCACCAACTTGGTGTGGGAGGCATGAACAACCACCTAGGGGATCAGCCCGCAATGCGCTGAGCACAGACCCACTATTTTGCGGCGGAAGGCCGGCGCCGGGGAGCGAGGTTGTGAGGCCAGAGCGTTCAGATCGATGCGGTGGCATACCCATGATGCCAGGCTCTCAGCTCCTCGACGAGCCGCCGGACTTGTCGCGCCGGCGCCCAGAGATTGGCGGTCAGCCGCGAGGATCAGTACAAGCGCACCACCGAGAAAGATCCGGCCCGGTGACCGGTCGCCGTACCTCCATTTATGACGAGCCGGTCCGACGGCGAGCCGTCGGTGTCGAGGCGGGTGTTGAGCCCGATGATGCCGCCCGACGACGGTCGGCAGACGTGGGCCTTGGCGGCAGGACTCAGTCCAGAGCAAGTTGTTGCAAACTTGGCGCACCTCTCCATAAGCTACTGCAAAATCACGCATATATCGCAAGTTCCGGGGAGAGACGATCGGCTCTGGAACGCCCAAGTCGCCCTTGCCGGATCCTGGTCGAGGCCAGTGTTGGTACATCAGTTCGAAACCAGGCTGGGATGCGCCCGCCGCCGCGGCGCCGATTCCGTCGCATAACGACGCTGGCTCAAACCAAATCTGCCGATTTAGTCTCATAAATCCCCACTTTCTGCCGATTACGTCGCATAAGACTGGACTTCAACTCAGGGCTCTGTTATGCGATTTAATCGGCGGATTTTGGCTCCTTATGAGACTAAAGCGGCAGAAGCAGATCGTAGGAGCGTCTTATGGGACGCAATCGGCATAGGGATCATACCAATGGCGGCGTTCGGCGAGATTCGGATGATCGGCAATGTCGACCAGACGGAAGACCGGGATATCCGCCGCCTCGCGGAGACCGGGCAGGCGCGCCAGATCGTCCGGGGCGTCTACACGACGAACATGTCCGAGCCGATCGAAAAGGTCGTCCTCCGAAATCTCTGGCAGATCGTGGCGCGGATGTACCCCGGCGCCGTGGTGTCTGGCCGCACCGTCGGCACCATGCGCCCATGGACACCAGAGGGAGTGCAAGGCGGACCGGCCTACATCTTCCTCACGGGCCCCTACTCCCGCAACGCCGTCAGCCTTCCGGGCATCGAAATCAGGATCAACCAGGGGCCCTCGGCGCTGCCCGGCGACTCCAAGTTCATCACGGACGATTTCTATGTGGCGTCGACGGAGCGGATGCTTCTTGAGAACCTCGGAGCTTCCAGGCTACGCGGCGGGGTCCAGCGCACGCTTCGGAAGGACGAGATCGAACGGCTTCTCGTCCGGCATCTGGACTCCGGCGGTGTGGAGAACTTCAACGCGATACGTGACCGAGCCCGGGCGCTGCAGGAGCCGCTCGGCGCAGCCAAGGAGTTCGCCGCGCTTGACAAGATGATGGGCGCCCTGCTCGGGACGCGCAAGGCGCGCCTGACGACGCAGACGGCCAAGCTTCGCATCGCGGGCATCGACGAAGCCTGCGCCGACCGCCTCAATGCGCTCTTCTCTCATCTCGGAACGGTCGCGTTCCAGCACCGGCCGCAGCCGAAGCAGGAGGCCGAGCGGCAGAGCACGGCATTCATCGAAGCCTACTTCTCCAACTACATCGAGGGCACCCGATTTCCACCGGACGAAGCACGGCAGATCGTCTACGAGGGCAAGATTCCCAAGGCGCGCGCCGCCGACAGCCATGACGTCATCTCGACCTATCAGCTTCTTGTCGACGAGAAGTCGCTGATCCGCCTCCCCGACGATTTCGCGGACTTCGAGCGCACCTTGCGCGCGCGACATGGGCTCCTCATGGGAGAGCGCCCGGACGTCAAGCCGGGGATCTTCAAGACGGAAGCGAACATGGCGGGAAACACGATGTTCGTGGCGCCCGACAAGGTCATCGGCACGCTCCGCCACGGCTTCGAACTGCTGCAGGGCCTGCGCGAGCCTTTCGCGCGCGGCATCTTCGTGCACTGCCTGCTCGCGGAGGTGCATCCCTTCAACGACGGCAACGGACGCATTTCCCGCATCCACATGTCTGCTGAGCTCGCGCGCGGCGGCCAGGCGCATGTCGTCGTGCCCACTGTATTCCGGGACGATTACATCGGCGGTCTACGCGCCTTCACGGGCCGGAACGATCCTTCTGCGATTGTACGCGCGCTCGATCGTGCTCAGAACCTGACGTCGCGAATCGTCGTGTCTTCGCCCGAAGCCGCCATCGTCGAATGGGCGAAGACGTGCGCTTTCGTCGAGCCTGGTGTGAATGCGCGGCTGGAGGAGTACGATCCCGCCGTCGAGATCGAATGGCGGAACGGAATGCCGGCGCCGAAGTCCTATTGGGAGGCGGAGGACAATCCGCAGTCCCTTCTCGCCCCGTCGTCGTTCGGGCGCTGAAGTCGCCGGCAGCCGCGGCCCGGAATTCCGAGCGCAGGACAGCGGGCGTTCGGCGATGCGCTGCTGGACAAGCACCAATTCGTCGCCATTCCGAGCGCGGTGTCCCACTACAGCTGGAACCTAATCTTCGACCCGACCAAGGCGACAGGCGCGTACCAGCAGCACATTCAGGAAGCCTTCGCACTCGATACGCGTCTTCATCCTCCGGCGTCTAAGCTCTTGAGCCTTGCCGATGAAACTGCGCCAATGCTGGCGGGCGGTTTAGACGGATGCGTGCTTCCGCACCGATGAGCAGAGATTAGAGTAGGAGAGCGAGTAATGTTGACCGAGCAGCTGACGTCAGGAGATGTCGAAAGCTTTCTCAAACAGTGGTCCGCCGCGATTGAACTCGATCAGATGAACGTCGACGCTCTGCCGCCCGAGACCTTCTCGATTGCGTACGACGACAGTATGTGGCGTGAGTGGCGGCAAGATCATCGGGTCAATATCGAGAAATTGCTACCTACCGTGGATGCTGTTCCGCCAGTCGTGCTCGAGCAGATGACTGAGATTGCAGCAACTTATGAGCCCGCACATGTCCGAGCCATTTTGCAAGGATTGTTCGCCGAGACCGTCAGCGGCAGCCGCGCAGACGACCTTGACACGTTGGAACAGTTCTGTAGCGCGCTAATCAAGAAGATGGGCGGGCAACGCAAGGGCTACCCCCGCCACAGAAATGCTCAAGCGTCGATCTTGCAATGGCTGCCCCCACCGATCCGCTGCGGATTGCTCAAGACCCCGAAGTTGGAGATGGGCGGGTCAGGCACTTGGACATTGAGAATCTGCGCAGGGCTTAGTGCTGCTATTAAGTGAATACGCGCAAACGCTTGAAGCTGCGAACGCTCCTGATCCGACAACACAAGCTCTGCCTTCAGTCTGCCTATCATCATCGCCATCTCCATGAGACCGCGAAAACCATGTAGAATTAAAGCCTCTATTTGCGGTTACAGGACACTATTCACGGAGGAGATGCTGATCCCAAGCGATGTCGGTTCCGATATTGGCCGGTTCGCCCCTTACGTGCCCATGACCATGTCAGGTTCTCGAAAGCCAGCCCGAGTAGAAGACCTGCTCAGGTGAGCTTGAACGTGAGGCTAACGTGGACGTGCAAGACTTTAAGGCATTTAATGTGCCAGCTTCGTCGCAAGTGCAGCACGCGGTCCCCAAAGCGCCGCAGACGGACGAGGCCGTGCAATTTGAGCAGCACTTGGCCGAGGCAAGCCAAGCCTCTCCCGTCGCCAGCAGGCACCCCGCCTATCCCAATCTGTCCACAGAAGACCAGAGCCTTATCGAGAGCGTGATTACTCAATATGCGGCTCAGAAAAAGCCAACACCTGGAACGGTTAGACACTATACGCAGGTACTTCATCGACTGGTGAATAATCTCCGCGCGCGCGGCCAAACGACCGATCTAGCGGACCACGAGTCTCTGCTCAAATACGCAAATACTTATTTTCCGAACGACTCAAATATTAAGGCGGGACTGAGCGTCCTTGGTGCGTACCATGACATTGACTCCAACTATCCCTGTCTGTCTCGGGAAGACCGGAGCCTTATCGATAGAATGATTACTCAATATGCGTCTCAGAAAAACGTACAACCTGCAACGGCTACATATAATTCTACGGCACTTCGTCGACTGGCGAATGATGTCCGCGCTCGCGGCCAAACATTCGATCTAGCGGACCATAAGTCCCTGCTCGATCACGCAAATACTTACTTCCCGAAAGACGAATATGTGAAGAGAGGGCTAAGCGTCCTTTATGCGTATCATGGCCTTAACCCCGACTATCCCAATCTGTCTACAAAGGACCGAAATCTTATCGATAGCGTGATTGCTCGATATGCGGCTCGGAAAAGCCCAAAACCTGAAACGGTTAAACGTTATACTCGGGCGCTTCATCAACTGGCGAATGATTTCCGCAGTCGCGGCCAAACGACCGATTTAGCGGACCACAAGTCCCTGCTCGAATACGCAAATACTTATTTTCCGAAAGACGCGCATATGAGGTCAGCGGTAGGAGTCCTTCGTGACTGTTATGCCCCCAATTCTGACGCCGCTCCTTCGAGAGCAGCGAAGAGACTGAGGACGCCGAACGATCTGGAAGAGGTTGTGGCATACCGACAACCAAGTGCAAACGTCGCTTCAGAAGGAAGTAGCGCAGCACCGCAGGTTGCCTCAACAGGCGTCATAATCCGGGGGCAGTCGGACAAGCGGCCTTTTTATTCCGAGGATGCTGCCGCCGTCTTGGGGCTTGAGCAGGGCCTTATCCAGGGCGGCATGACCTCCAAATCGGCAAGGCAGCTTGGAAACGGCCTTGTTGGCTTGAGCCGTTGGCTGTTCGAAAACAGCAGGCCGAGCATTGTTGCTCGGCTGGACCGCAAGTCGCTGAGCGACGATGAGGCCCTGTTCAAGTACCCTGGAGGGACTGATGCCAATCTCCTCAAAGCTTTGGAATATTTCCACACCTTTCGGACAACGGGAGTGGTCGCGCCCACGCAACCTGGCCGCGCGAGAGCTAAGCTTAAGGCTTCCCACCAGAACGTGGACCTCAATCCCGAAAGCGCCGTGCAGATCGTACCGCGTCGCACAGACGACGCCGCTGCGCAGCATAGCGCGTGGCACGAAGCGAGTACTCCGCTAAAGGGGCTTCGGGAGGAACAGCACGGTCAACCCGCCGCCTCGGCTTTCGTTCAGGAGCAAGCCGCCTTCCATTCAGAGCAACTCCCTCAGGGGGAGCGCCGGCGAGTGCTGGATCATTCGGGTAATCAAGCCATGCCGTCGGCAGTCTCCGACTTTTCAGAGGAGCGACTGGAAAAGCAGTTCCATGCCGAGTTTCAAGGATTAGGAGATAATCATCCTGCTCTGTCGTTTCCCATCGATCCGGAAGACCTTACTTTGGATCGCGAACTGTTCTTTCCAGAGGAGCTGCTGCGACCGTTTGATGACGAGCCAGCAGAGGAGCTTCAGGAATGGCGAGATGATCACCTCGCCCCATCGGCTTTTATGCAGGAGCAAACCGCATCCTGTTCAGAGCAGCTCCCTCGGGAAGAGCTTCGGCGAGTACTCGATCATCTGGAGGATGAAGCCATGCCGTCGGCAGGCTCCGTCGCTTCGGAGGAACTCCAGCGACTGGAAAAGCAGTTGCATGACGAGCTTCACGGGCTAGGAGACAATCATCCTGATCTGTCGGTCTCCATCGATCCGGAAGAGTTTACTTGGGAGCCTGAGCAGTTCTCTCCACGGGAGCATCGGCGACTACTTGATGACGAGCCCGCAGAGGCGCTCCAGGAATGGCGAGATGATCACCCGCGCATGTAGCGAATGGTCGGCGCGACATTGCCCGATACGATCCCGTCCATAACTTCCGGCCCCAGCGCAGAAATGCGGCGCGCTGATCGGAGCAGGCCGGGGTCGCGTCACCCGCTCGGGGAAAGGCCCTGGTAGGACCAAAAGTGTTACAACTCTGCGGGATGTTCGGCTCCATCCGCGTGTTCGACGACAAGGGCGAGCCCCAGGCCGACATCGTCTATGACGAGCCGAGCTCTCTCGGCTTCCGAACGGACGCGGCGCCCCGATCGTCCTTCAAGAACTTCCAGCCGGCCCACCGACCACGCCGATGCGCCGCCCAAAAGGGACGTCCTTTTTGCTGTCCTTTCCTGTCCCAAACCTCCGTCCGCTCGCGTTAGCCTAAGGCCTGATAGCTAAGCGTTCGTCCCTTTTTCGTCCGGCATCGCCGCTCTCGATGGCCGAGCTAGCTTAGCCAGTTCGAATTGCACTGCGCAGCATGATCCTGAATGCAGTTACATCGAACACACAAAGCTTCTTTACAGTCGGACGTTCGGCTGCAAATCGCTGCGCGTGTTGCAATATCGACTCTCTAGATCGGCCTGTTGCGTGCCAAAGCCAGTAGAGCAATTTTGCTCGTCGCAACGGAGCGCGGAACGTTTCTGCATTTTGTCGGATAACATCGACGCCGACTTGCTTCCGTAGGACCTCAGCGTACCGGCGCGTTTCCCCTTGGTGGCGTCGAGATGGGTGAGTTCGATGAACCAAAGATCATGCAAATGACTACTGACTTCCTTCGAGCGCGCCGGCCATCGTGCGTCAATCGCGTGGATCACCTCACGTGCCGCCTCAATCAATGCATCCGCATTACTTTGATCGCCAGCAACGGCATGGCAAGCTCGGCATTTCAGGGCACCGACATGCTCGCTTGAAAAGTAACCGATCTTCTGCGCATCTTCGACCAAAGCGTCCTATCGAACAGAGCTTGAGCCTTCGGGGGCCAACGCTTCGGTGATACGGCTCTTCAGTCTGAGAACTTCAGGTTGTCGTTCGTCGCAAGATAACCGGCAGTTATCCATTGGTCAATTTCCTGCGCTCTATCACTGGCGTGCTGGAGATCTCCCTCTTGCTTGGACGGTCCGCGCACCAATTTCTGCAAGCCCGCGGAACTCATCGCTCGTCTTGGTGCAATCCTGGAGCAGTTCTTCACGACGCGTCCATTGCGCTTCCAGGACTTCCTCGAACAAGCCGTATTCCTCGTGGCCTATTCCACAGCCCGTGCATAGGAGGTGGATGTGGGCGAGCTTCGAGCGCTCAGGTGCCGGAATCAATGCTTCGCGATCAACAACGAGAGGGCGGAGGTCGGCGGCATCTTGAGCGATCAGGCCGAGGGGCCGCTCCTGTGTTCGGCGAAAATATTCTGAATTGTACCGCGAAGCCATGATCCGATCGAGGATCATTGCGACACCATTTTCTTCTGACGTCGCATACTTTGGGAGCGGTCGTTACGCGGGCATTCCACACGCGCTTCCCGGGTCTAATGAAAGCTCTCGAATGAAGTCATCCCGCGAATAGATCGGGGATACGAACAGATGGTCGGGTGGGTTGAGGCCGAACGATTTCCCGCAGCCATGAAATGATCGGCTGGGCGTAGTGATTGCGCCATTTGACGGCGGAGTTTTCGACGGCAAAGAGCTTCCCGAGATTGTTGGGTCTTTTCCCTCCGAATACTTCGCGCCGGAAAGTACCATTCGGTCCGACCGCCGCGTACGTTGCGTCGGCGTTCACGCACTCGCGCCCGACCGGGGCCTTGACTTGGCACGTAGTCTCCCCAGCGCTCGAGGCAGCCGAAGGATTGTCATTGAACTGATCTACTTTCTTGGGGAGCTTGCCATGCATCGAGCCGATCTTGTCCGGAGACATCAGGGTCGAGCTCCTTCGGGATGATGGAAACGAATGGCGGAAGTGGGTCGCGCCGGTTGACATCGAAGATTTCGCGACCCTTGTTCGGCTGGAGCAGGCCAAGCGCCCTGCGGCGCAGAGTACCTGGTTGACCAGAAGCCAGGCGGCAGAGATGCTCAACATTGCCGAAAGTTCGGTCCGGAAAGTTGTTCGGGCGGGGTTCTGCCGCAAACGTGAGGGCCGCAGCACGATCTACAAGCGCTCCGATGTGGCAATCACTACTCGAAGGTACATCTTCCTTCCGGAGATGCTCGAGCACTCGCCCTTCAAGGTCGCGCATGAAGTCGGTCGCTGGTTAAGGTCGGTGGGCGTCGAGCCGATCTCCGAGTGGAGCAAGAGCGCGTTCCCAATCTATGACAAGGCCAGCGTCGAGCATGTTCGCCCGTCGGTGCCTTCCGCGCTCGAGGACATCGAGGTTCAGGAGAAGGCGGCTTGGCGTCAGCGCCAAGGCCGTTACCCAATGGGTCGCACACTTCGACGAGTACGGGGGTGTTCAGCCTGCCGGCAAGCTCGAAGGCCATAAGACTGGCCACCGATCGACCGCTGGCGCAGCGCGGTTGGGCTTCTTTCGCTCCTTTACATGTCCCACGTTGCCTGCCACACGCCACACGGTCGTTCTTGTCGTGAGGTAGTCCTGCACGCGGCCGCGCAAGGCATCCAGCCGTCTCCCCTTGGGCCCCTCGGCCGGCCCCTCTGTTGCGCGCCCGCTCGTATCTGCCGGCCTCTGAAATTCCCGACCAGCCGCGACGGACGTGGCCGGAAAACCAACGGGATGACAAAAACATGAAAAACAAACAGAAAACCATCCGCCCTCATGGAGTTTTCGTGGTGGACGGCGAAGGCGAGAATGCAAGTTGGTGCTGTCGTCGTTAGGACACTCGCGACCGGGAATTAGGACAACTCCCACCATTAAGCATTCGGACGTTTTGTTTACCTTTGATTCACACAAGTTAATTGACTGGCTCACGCTTTGATTCGATCATGGCCCGACTGGGTAGGGCGGTTTCATTAAGATCATTTTACTAGTGCCCAGAGAGCCGCCCAAGTATTGCATCGGCGGATCGGAAGGCTGGAATGAGGAACGGCCTCAGCATCACCTCCAAGGGTGCTGGGGCCGTTTCTTTTGACCATAGTGAACGGGAGCCGCGCGCTCCGGGTTGTCTGAATTCCTCATGCGGTCTGCCGACAGCATTAGGACGCAAAGCGCAACTTGGCCTCAGCGTCGTGAGCCATCGCTGGGGCCGTTTCTTTGGGGACAGTGCGCGCTTCACTCTCCGAAAATATCGGAATGTGTTCCGGTACGAACCAGAACCAGCTCATCAGTATTATTTTGATAAATCAAACACCAGTCGCCCTGTACGTGACAGCCGCGATAGCCATCCCAAGGTCCCTTTAAAGGATGGTCATCGTCAATCGGAGACAGGGGCTTGTCGTTGCGAAGCTTGTCAACGATGCTGACAAGCTTCGACATCCGATAATTACGGCTCTTAACTCGCTTGAGATCTTTTTTATATTGGGTTGTGACTCGGAGAGGCTTCATCCTCTCCGAGTATCATTCTTCGTATAGAATGTCGTTAAAGATGTCCTCTGTGGACCCATTAACGACCTCTCCACCCCCAGATTCAGCCTCATGAAGAGCTGCAAGGGTGGTCGCATTGGGGATGCATACGTCGAAAGGAAGCCCCTTGCGAAACGCGACCTGTCGATAGAAAAGGCCGATGGCATCGGACGCACTAATCCCGATGGCAGCGAATACCTTTTCTGCCTTCGACTTAACGACGGGTTCAATCCGAGCGTTGATTGTTGCTGTCTTTGCCATGTTTCACCTCTCCAGGTGCGCGGTACGAACATCGAATGTTTGTACACGTCTTTGTATGCGCAATGTAATCACGAACGCAGTACAGACGCAACACGTTCCAATACAACAACGAAAATTTAATTAACGAGAAATTTCTTCAATAAATTCAAGTTGTTACACCAGACTGCCTAATGTGGAAAGGGGCCATTGCGGCCCCTTTTGGACGTACTTGCACGGAAGAGCGTGATCTCTGGCACGCTTGTTCTATCCGAGTTTTCCACCGACGATTACCCGAAAATTCCGGCTCGCCCGCACTGGACGGTCTGACTCCAACGGGCAGCACGGCATCGATCAAATCCCCCGATACTCCAAACCCGATCCGCCACGCCAAGCGCAACCGCTGCCGCGGTGCGCAGCGCCTCATGTACGCGGCAGAGATTGTAATGGCCACGTACAGCCTTCTACCTCCGCCGAGTTCATCTGCTGGGTGCACAAGGAGTTCTGCCAGCAACTGCCGGAAAACCTCCTTCTCGTGTCAGACCCCGAGTCCGGCAAGGAAGTGAAGGTCATTCCGGGCGAGCTGCGGCAGCTCCACGTACAGGTCGGGCGCCACATTCCACCAGCCCCAGAAGATCTGGTCCCCTTCCTGGCACGCTTTGCGAAGGCCTACGGAAACGGCAAGCCTTCCAAAATACAACGCATCATCGGTGTGGCGGCGCCGCATCATCGTCTTTTGTGGATTCACCCGTTCGCCGATGGCAACGGTCGCGTTACGCGCCTCGTCTCGCATGCCTAAGGAGTTAGGCATTGGTTCAAGCCTCTGGCCAATTTCACGCGGCCTTGCTCGGGCTGTCGACAAGTACAAGACGGGCCTGCAAGCCGCCGACGAGCCGCGCCGTGGCGATCTCGATGGTCGAGGCAATCTCACCCAAGCTGGCCTGGTGGATTTCTGCACGTTCTTTCTGTCGAGCTGCGTTGACCAGGTAGCATCCATGGAATCGCTGTTCGAGCCCACTGACTTCAGCGACGCATCGAAATCTGGTGCGAGGAAGAAACAAGGGCCGACCGCCTGCCGAAAGGGAGTTGGGCTCTCCTCCGCGAAGCCTTGCTTGCAGGCGAGTTTGCCCTGGCAAAGCTCCCGAGCTCACCGGCTATCAAGAGCGGCAAGCCAGAACAGTACTCAACACGTTTATAGGCAAAGGCTTCCTCGTTTCGCCGACCTCGCACGCGTCAGTGAGATTGGGCCTCCCGCTGACGGTCGTCGATCGTTGGTTGGCGCGCCTATACACCGGCCCGACCAGCGCAACGTAGCGTGCTCAATCCTACCACTTGGTCATGAATGACACTCTCACATGGAGGTTCCGTGACCATCGCAAGAAAGGCCCCCGCGCGTTCCGGCTCGCATCTCTCATTGCATCGACAACGTGCGCGCTACTCAACCATATGACCGACGAACTCGGTCGCTATGGCCCGCTGGGTTTCTATCACCTTGCCGAGGATTTCTGCCCCGCAGCGGCGCATTCTGCGAGCGTTGAGAGCGCCAAAGCCACGACTGCACTACAAGCTCGTGCTTTATCATCTTGATAAGCATTCGATCGAACTGACGCTCAAAGCCGTCGCGTCCGTGTATTGAACAGCCTGTTCGGCGATGGTGCGGCCGCTATTGCCGTTATCAGCGGGGCGGAGCCTGGCTCAACGACACGAAGCGCGGGATGACGCCCGTCAATGGCCTGGTTGCATACGACGCATGTTACGCAGCATCAAACTTGTTTGTTGCATCTCCTCCGTCCAACGGATCGAATACCGCAGCCATCTTGCGAGCAGACGGCTGACGGTTGGCGTCAAGCCACTTCATGCTGTACGCCGATCGGACCGGGCCTTCCTGCGGCGCCGCCGCGGCCAGCGACGGCGGTCGCAGGAAGCACCATTCGGCTTAGCGGCATCCAACGCATGCGTATGAACTTCGTTGGACGGGGGATCGATGGCTGATTGGGGCCGATCTCTTTGATCGGCGACCGCTTTTTCGAGCGCAGAGAGGAATTGCCGGCCCTCCTGCGTGATTTCCCAGCCGAGAGCGTCACGAATGACAAACTTCGCCGAAAAGATATTCAGATCCGGCGCATGTTCGGCCAACCGCTTCATGCGATCGGTCCAGTCGCGGCCGCTGTTCATCAGGATCTCCACGGCCCGTCGGACTTCGGCAACGGAAGCCCGCCCGGTGGACTGACCGGCCAGCACTTTCAGGACGGTCAGCTGGAAGGACACTTGCCGTGTCTCCGATGGGCTGTGTGGTGCAGTTCCCCGCAATGGATCAAGGCTTAGGCTGCATCGTCAACAACATGGCGCCGTTAACCTCAACTATTTTGGCTAATCCGGCGCGCCGCGTGCTGAAATCGCTCACCGGCTCATGGGCGAACGGTCCTCGCGCGGGAACGGATGTCAGCGCCGCAGGCTCCGTATCGTCCATAACGGACGAACTCGCCTCGGTAAGTTTCCTTCAGAAGCGACAGCAAAGCTTTGAGCCGTGAGCGATCGCGTGCAGCAAGATGCGGTGGGACATGGGCGGCGTACACCTCCTGCCCGCTGGGCAAGAGCGTACGGTTCCGACCCTTCATGGCACCGGGGTTATCGTGTCAGGTCCGCACTGCACCAAGCGCAAAATCCGGAACTTGCCGTGCCATCGGCGAGCGATGCCTTGATTGAAGAGTGCCATGGGGCGCGCGGCAACGCCTCAGTCGGAAGCGATCGTAAAGGACCGTCCGGCGCACCATATACAAGGCATCGCCGGACAGGTGCGAGATCAGAGGCTGCAGGAGGCAGCGGGGAGGTGCACTTCAATTAGCCAACCCGAAGATCCTCAGCTGACGTCTTGCCCGAGCGCCCGGCCTTGAGCTCGTAACTGACCCGAGCCCCCTCTTCGAGGGTGGTGTAACCCGCCTTTTCCACGGCACTGATGTGCACGAAGACATCGGCACTTCCGTCCTCCGGCCGAATAAAGCCATAACCTTTGCTGGAATTGAACCACTTCACAATACCCATTGCCACGGCGGCATCTCCATCAGTGAACTTTCGTGATCTAGCGAAGAGTCTCGCAGCCATCAAGATGGGCGGCAAAACGACGCTCGTCGGCCGCGGCAGTCACGTCCGCAACTTTCTTGCCCGATAACTGAGATGCTGACTCTGTTGTGCAGCGGCCGTAGCGACACCCTGACGTCGGAGATCTTCAGGGGAGTGGGATTCGGATGGCCGTTCAGCCTGCAGCTCAATCATCGCGCGCCACCTTCTTACAGGAAAGTTGCAGAGCCAAGGACGTATCGTGCGGATCCGGAGCCGAGCTGGAATGAATGCTGCGATCCCCCTTGCAGAACCAGGCGACCGCAAACTCCTTTGCGCAACCCGGCGCAGGATCGGCAATCCGTGCCGGCTCCGTCCGAAACGTACACTCGCTCTTACCATTACACGCTTCTGCAAGCACATCTGTGGTGTTGCCGCGCGCTGACATCCAGCGGCAATTGCCCCCATACGTGCCGGAAACAACCGAAATACCCGATTGCGTGATGGCATTGCCGGCCGCCCCCCGCAGTGCATACGCGGCCGCCGCACCAACAAGTGCGGCAAAGCCGACAGTTCCCAATCGCACCAGGAGCCTGCGCTGTCCCGTCGAGGCCGCCTGATAGGCGCCGCGAATTCGCCTGCGGGCCGGTACCTCGAAGCCGAAATGCAACAGGATCGCGGCGCAGGCCGCCAAGGCGAAAGCAAGAGCGAACGCACCGAGATGTCCAAGCAGTTCGCTCGCTGTTTCCCAACGCACCACCGGAAAACGCCGGAAGATGATGATGTGTATAAGATAAAGGGCAAAGCTGGCCTCGCCCAGAAAGACAAGCCACCTTGCCGACAACAGCCGTCCTGCAGTGCTGCCGGGCTGGGCCGCCGCAACAAGGATGAGCGCAACCGGTGCCGCGAGAGCGATATTGTTGCGTGTAATATCGAACAGGCTCATGGAAGCCTCAAATGGCGGCTTATGGGCGGTAAACCAGAACACCCAGCCAATCGCACTGAGGCCAACAATTGCCGCGATGTCCAGCAGAGCGCGAGACGGCCTGAAGTCCTGCGCCGACGAGACTTCATGGAGCCGTGCCAGGCAACAGCCGAGAACGAATTCCCACACCCTGCAAAACGGCGAAAAGTAGACGATCCAGAGGATCAGCGTGTTCTTCCAGTTCGGCAGAGCCGCCTCGGTGCCATAGGCATGAAGCGCAAACAGGTTGATGCGACCCTGCAACATGAGGATCGCAAGGTCGATGCCAAGCTCGATTGCAACGGCTCCGACGGCGCAAACAACCGCGGCGGGCACAGTTCTGATCCGCGCAAGCAGAGGGCAAACGAGCGGAAAAACGAGATAGAAGAACCATTCGGTGCTCACCGACCAGGAGACGATGCCGACCTCCTCGTACTGCCAGACGGGTGCTACACCGGCGATATTTGCGAAAAACCAGGTTTGAACCATCCCGAGTTGAAACGGGACAAGATGCGTTGAGAATCCTTCGGCCGGCGCATCGGTTCCGAGGAGCCACGGCCAGACAAACGGTCCGGTCAGCAATTCGACGAGAAAGAGAACAACAAACAGAGGATAGATTCGCGCGATGCGCGCCACGAGAAAGTCCGGGATCGCTTTCCGCGGGCTGCTCACAATCGAGCTGCCATAGTTATATTGAATGACAAAGCCACTCAGTGTGAAGAAGACCGACATTCCGAGCAGGCCGAGTGTCCCGACGCTGATATCGAGTCCGAGGCTCGGCCCCTGCAAGAACACGCTGCCGCCGTGAGACAATGCGACCGCTGCCGCCGCGACAAACCGGATACCGGTCAGCGCGGGTATCTGCTTAACCATCGATGTCGCTCGTCATTTGCGAGGTGGGTACAAATCCTGGCGATCGATGGCACCAAAGGCTGGCGGCTGAACACACCGCTAAAGGCAGGAAGACTGATCGCATCGCCCGAACCTGCCATGCGATCAGCCAAACTCTTCCGGAAGCTCAAATCGGTGATAAGAGCGCCCGTGCAGCTTTTAGTGGGTACCCGGTCAGCGCTGAAACTCTGACTTCTGGTAGGGCGGCTCAGATTCTAGGTCCATATTCCGACCGGTTCCGGCCCAAGCTACGTCCCCTCACCTGTCATACTTGAACCGCGCCATTGTCTCACCGGTAGCCTTCTCGAATGGGTTGGCGCCGGCGCCAGCCAATTTGCTCCTCTGCGAAGGGAGCTTGGGGCGCAAGGTATCCGATGAAGTCCAAGGTCAAAGCAACACGCTGTCGTCACCGGCAGCCTCACAACGGATACATGCACCAGTTCGCGTCCTATGTGGGAAAACCGCGAGCTATCATCAGCCAGCCAACAGGAGATTCGCGTGCAGCAGCGGAGCTGCACAAGGTGCCTATCCTCGTGACACTCTTGCAACGAGGTTCGTCCTTGCGCCCCGCCACCAGCCGGCTCAACGCAGCCGAGAGCGAGATCGCGATACCTGAACGCATCGCAAAAGGAAGGGCGCAAACATTGCGCCGGCTCGGGCCAGTCAATTCGAACTGCGGTGTTCAATTTTTTTGACAGCGACGGCCAAGGAATCTCGCTGCGGATTGGTGCAGAAATTCACTATCCTTGTCCGGCACGGCTGGCCGCGCTTTCGCTTGGGCCTGGCGTGCCAGAGAAGGAAAGGAACACGTGATGAAAAAGAAGATCGCTGAGATCAAGACCACGATCCGCACCACCACTCCGTACACAGGTACGCTCTAAGTTGGTGCGACGGATGCCTTGGATGCATCTACCTGATGAGAGCATCGCGGCATCGGAGGGTGGTCGTTTCGACCACCCTCTTTTGCGACAGTTCGGGAGAGTAAAATGGTTGATCTGATCCAGCAGCGCGTGGTTTCAGCCATATCGGCATCCGTCGAGCTCAGTGCGATCACGATTTTGAAGGCGGAAGCGGGCATGGCACCAGTGCCAACGATCAAATCGGCACTCGCGAGCTCCAATTCTAATTTCTCGATCGCTGACGGCGACTGGCGGACCGGCGGCTATCTTGCTGGGCTGCAAGCGCTCATTGACGCCGAACTAAGGTGGGCCACGGAAAATAGGCCCAAACTGGTTGAGGCGGCACAACAATCCTTGAAGCGGCTATTTCCCCTCCTAAACAGCGACGCGTTTACCGTGCCGAAGGATCTGACCAATACCTCGAGCAAGGAGGAGCGTACACGGTTCTATCATCATGAATATCAAAACAAGCTCCTGGTCGGACTAGCCGAATTCCTGATCAACTGCGCCCGACAGCTCAACGAGCGCCACATCATCGTCATCGATCGGGCGGCGGCCCTGTCCGGCTCGGCCAAGAACCTGATCAAGCTGCTCGTCAGGCTGGACGACGATGCGCGACTGTTTCGGTTCGTTCTGATCGATTATGAACAGCGCCTCTATTTCCCGGACGCCAACGAGGTTCATTTCGGCAGATATAGCTCGCAAGAGCTAGGCTCGATCCTTGATCAAGACCTACCTGCCGAGAAACGACGGCAGATCTATGAGGCAAGTGGCGGCAATCCGTTGATAGCGGAGGCCTTGAGCAAATGCGCAGCGGCAGGACTACCAGTCGTCGGCTATCTCGACCCGACCGCGACCGTGGATCTCTATCTGGCCAGCCTCAACACCGGGGAACGGCATAGCCTTCTCAAATCTTACATTGAATCCGATTGCACCACGCCCGATCTGATCGCGCAGCGAAACTATGCGACCTTTGAGCCGGCGACCGCTGATCATCTGCACGAGCAGTTGCACCACGCGCGCCTGGAGCGTTATCTGGCGGGCAAGGCACCTCTCGTGATGCTTCATGCGCTGTCGGTACGGGACAAGTACAAGCGCCTGGAGCTGCTTGCAGAACCAAGCCAGATCCTCCAGAGCATTGGCCTGTATGATCTCTGGTTTGGCTATTTCGGAGAGATTTTCGCCGACCCTGCGCTTCGCACCTACGGCTCCGGGGATGCCAGCGTCAATGCCGCCTTCATCAACGCGGCTTTTGTGCTGTACTCACTCGGCTGCGGGCGGGTGTCGGTGCCCTATCTGGATGAATTCTACAAAACGTTCCCAAAGAGCCGATACACGCCAACCGTTCTCTACGCCCAATCCATGACATATGGACGCTATCAGCAGCCGGTCAACCTCACGCTGGCCGAAGAGTATGCGTTACGGAACCTGGAAACCATCGAACGGGATTTCAGGGGGCACGACAAGTACGACTATATCAAGGTGTTTGCAGAGAACGCCTATGCCTACATCAAGGCCAAACAGCAGAAGTACGACGAAGCCCTCGCCCTTTGCGCCGAAGGCCTTGGCAAGATGCTCAAGGCGTATGGCGACGAGCGCTTCAAGCTTCACCAATCGATTCTGGTCTACAACACCAGTCAGGTCTATGAACTCATCGACGAACTATCTCGAGCTGAGAAGCAGCTGCGTGAGGCCATTGCCTATGATCCCTACTATGGAGAGTATCACAACGACCTGGGGAACCTGCTTTCGAAGGTCGCTGGACGGGAAGCCGAGGCTCTGGAGGCCTATGCGCGCGCCATTGAACTTTGCCCACCCTATTATGAGGCCCACCTGAACAGGGCCGCACTTCGCAGCAGAATGGGAGATGCCGCTGGCGCACTCGCCGATCTTGACAGGACACTTGTCATCAAGCCAAACGAATGGCGGGGTCACTTCGAGAAGGGCAACATCTTGATGCGGCAGGACAGGCCGAAGGCTGCTCTGGAGTCCTATCTGGCGGCGGCCGAGATCAATCCCAAAAACCCCGACCTACAGAGCAATATCGGGCTTGCCTACTCCGAGCTTGGCAAGGCGAGCGAGAGCATCGCGCACTATGTTCGAGCCCTTGAACTCAACCCCCGGCATGCGCTCACCCACAACAATCTCGCCATCGAATACTTTAACGAGGGTCGGCCGGATATTTCATTGAATCATGCGACGGTCGCTGTCGAGATCGGGGGAGATCCAGACTACCTCCTCACCCGCGAGCACATCGAGAAAAGCCTGCAGGCCGACCTTGCCTCGCGGCGGGACCGGGCTTCTGCATCTTCCGCCAAGCCTAAATGAGCTTGGCTCATGGCACTCTTGCCATTCGAGCAGCGTGAGACAGGATCGCTCAGGAAATGATAGCGGCGCCTCAGGGCTTCAATTGGGTCTAGCGGATACTGTCGCGGCAGGCGCGCCAACAGAGGCTGTCCGGCAAGGAAAGCGCCTTGACCGGCCTTGTCGTGAGTGACCGAACGCCAAAGGGAAGTACAGGGACGAAGTACAGGGACGTAGATACGTAAATAGGATGCCTTTTGCCATACCGTCCTATTGCCAGAGCGTTCATAGATGGGCTTGTGGGCTCATCGCACCGATGTCGCATCCCGAAGCCAGCGCCCTGCACCTGTCCATCCGCGTCAAGCGATCCGATGATTCTCGATGAGCTAGGTCAACAATGAGCGGGGCGAGCACAAGGCAGTTCATCTATCTCTCGCATTTGATCATCCAGATCGGCGGCTGGGCGTTCCGTATCGGCATCCTGATCGGCCTTCTGCGGTCCGGCATGAGCGCCGCGGGTCTTGGCATTGCGGTCACTTTTGCGCCGATCATGCTTGGCAGCCTCGTCCTGTCGCCGTTGGTCGACAGGGGCGATCCGATCTCAGCCATGATGATCGTCAATGCTGTACGTATTTGCGCGCTGCTCGCCATCTTCAGCAGCGACGGAGCCGATTCGTTTCTTAGCTATGCCGCAATGGCCGTCCTGAGCCTGGTCCAGCCGGTCTATTTGTCTGCAGAGATTGCTTTCTTTCGTCGCATTACATCGGAAGACGGCATGATCGCGGTGCTGCGCAATATCGCCAATATCGACTGGCTGACCTATCTTTTGGGAATGTTTGCAGGCGCCATGCTGACCGACCAATTGCACTTGCCTGGCGTCTTGGCCTTCAACATATCGGCGATCATGCTGTCCTTGGTCGTGCTCCTTGGCATCAAGCAGCAGTTCAGAAGGACGCCAGCCGTGCTTGAGGCCCGGCCTTCCGGAACCGTCCTGGACTTGGCGCCCCTCTATCCCGCATTCTTGGCTGTCTTTCTGCTCAACCTAGGCGCCGGCATCATCAACGTCTATCCTGCGATACATGCAACAGCTGACGGCGTTCTCGACAAAAGCGTTCTACTGACGATCGTCATGACGAACGGTGTTTTTGCCTTGCTGGGCGCGCTCGCCGTCAAGCGGATTTACGAGCTATTCGGCGCTTTGCCAACCATCGCTGGCGCCGCAGTCCTGCTTGCGACATGCCTTGCGCTGATGTCACTCGATGCGGGCCTGCCCGTGGTGATCGCGTCCAGCAGCGCAATGCTTGGTTTCGGCCAGATATTTGCCGCTGCCGCTCACGCGCACATGGTGTCTTCAATGGCTCCGGACCGCGCCGGTCGCCTCTCCGGCCTATTTCAATGTTGCACCTATAGCGGCGTCGCGGGAAATGGCATTGCCTTGTCGCTTCTAGGTGATTGGCCTCTCGGAACAATCCTTCTCCTATGCGCGGCGAGCGCATTTGTGGCCTTCGCAGTTGCGACCTTCGCGGTGGTCAGTGCAAGGAATACTCAAGCTTCTCGTCCCGCCGATCGCTAGATCAGGGATCCACACCATGCCATGGGATCAGCTGTTCCTTTTAGAACACCCTTTTGCGGATCCGGCCTTGCCGGGACGACAATTCTATTGCTGGCAATGCTTGCTGTTGGACGGGTTGCTGTCCGCATTTCCAAGTCGCGGTGCGAGGCTCGACGTTCGTCGGATTTCCTGGGCGAGGCCACGAACCGCACTCATCGAGAAGCTTGGGCAGGGTCATCAGTCCGCGCCGGTTCTGATTTTGGAAAAGAAAGGCCCTTTATCTGAGAATGCGAAGTACGCTAACGGGCTCGCCTATGTCGACGATGTGTTTGCAATCCTTGATCTTCTGGCCGCGCGCCACGGATTTCCGGCGCCCTACCCTCGAACAGTCGGCACCTTGTAAGTCATGGTGGTCATGAACGACTTGATGCCAGCACGAACCGATCGGGACGCTTCAATCGAGCGGCTTGCTTGATCTGCCGGGTTGGGGCCTCGAAAGGCGATGGCTGATAATCTGGCGTCAATATTTCTGACAACGCCCAGCGCTCAAACTGTTTGACGGCCGCGCTATTGCGGGCCTGTCCATTGGCAAACATGTAGATTGACCGATTGACCGGCACAAAGCCCAATGGCGCCACCAGCTCTCCTTTCTCAAGGTTACTTCTGACCAAAATCTGCGAGGATATTGCGGCTCCCAGCCCACTTTTTGCTGCCTCCATCGTCAAGGAAAATGTATCGAAGACGACCTTGCGCGATTCCCGCAAGCATATTGCAGCTGCGCTGGCCCATTCGCTCCAGGCGTCCAGCCTGTCGGCCTCGTGCAACAGAGAGATCGACAGAATATCTTGCGGGCTTTTGATGGCCTCGAGCGCAGCTGGCGCACAGACCGGGCCAATCATCTCATTTGAAGCGTGCACCTCGCGGACGGAACACGGCCGCTTCAGTGGGCCGGCGACAAACAATATGTCCAACGCACCAACAGAGAGCGCGTCAAGATCGGCTTCGGTTTCAAAGACTAGGTCGATGTCCGGATAGAGTTTGCGGAATCGACCGATATGGGGCAATAGGCCGTGCGACAAAAAAATGGTCGAGCCCCCGACCACGACGGAGGGTCCCGCATGGCGCCTTCGTAGCTCGTAGCATCCCTTCTCGAGCATGGTGAACGCGCTCGCGCAGCTTCGCTTGAGCTGCTCGCCGTCGGATGTCAGACGCACGCCCGAACTATGGCGCACGAATAATTTCCTGCCGAACCAATCCTCAAGCAGGCGCATCTGGTAGCTTACCGCACCGGTGGTCATATTTAGCCGCTCGGCCGCCCGTGAGAAACTTGGAAACTCGCTGACTGCCTCAAACAGATGGAGGCTTTTCAGGATCGGTAGCTTGCGCATCTTTGTTTCCTGCCTCCCACTGGGACAGCTGTTGTGGAGCCCTGCACTGCAGGCCGATTTTCTCAGGCATCGACGACGCCTTCGTTCACCGCCGGAACTGGCCACGAACGAGACCTCCTAGGTATTGGCCCTGTCACGGCGAACTCGACGACCTGGCTCCCTGTCAGCCGGCCGAGCAGTCGTTGATCCAGGCACATACCCCTTCAGATCCGGTGCTCCAGAGGCACAGTTAGATTCCATATGCGGTGCAGGGTTCATCGCTGCGCGATCTCTCAAGCATAGCCAGAACCGGGCTTGAGATTTAGAACGCCAACTCATGACCGATCTGGCTCAGCAACAGGTCGATCCTTCATGAGGAGGCGCCTTGCCAGCTGAATTGCATGACGAAATGGACATTGCGGGCTCGTGTTCGAGCACTCTGGCGTTGCCGAATTCGTCTAGTTCCCGTTAGGCTCTGCAGCATCTGGTCCGTCGATTGACTGGTTCTCTATCGCCTCGCAGCTCGCCTCAATGATTCAGCTGACGGATGTGATGCCCAGGCATCATGAATAGTCTGGAGCCTGGTTCGATTGACCCGTCCGCCGGTTTATTCAGAACAGAAGCCGCCTCGATGCATAGGTGTATTCAAGGGCTAATCGACGCGCCGTTTCGATGAGATTGGCCGCCGCGCTGTGCCCCCCATCGATGTTCTCGTAATAGAAGTAAGGCTGGCCAAGGGCGGCGAGCTTTGCTGCAGCCTTGCGACCATGCGCGGGATGCACACGATCGTCCTTGGTGGAGGTCAGAATTAAAGGCGCGGGGTATGGCTTGCCCAGCACCAGTTTCTGATAGGGCGAGTAGCCTTCGATCCACGCGCGCTGCTCGGGAAAATCTGGATCGCCGTATTCGCCGATCCAGGAGGCACCGGCGCCTAATTTGGTGTATCGAAGCATGTCAAACAGCGGCACCTGAATGATCGCCGCGTTGAAGAGCTCGGGACGTTGGGTGATTGCGGTGCCAACGAGTAGCCCGCCCTGGCTGCCGCCAATGACGCCGAGTCGGCGCGGACTTGTGATCTTGCGGCGGATCAGGTCCTCGGCAACGGCGATGAAATCATCCCACGTCGTCTGCTTCGCCGCCCGCTGGGCTGCTTGATGCCATTGCGGGCCAAACTCGCCGCCCCCGCGCAGATTTGCAACGACATAGGCATTGCCCTGTTCGAGCCAGAGGCGCCCTACAGGGCCCAGATAAGAGGGCAGGAGCGAAGCCTGGAACCCGCCATAGCCATAAAGAAGTGTCGGAATGGCGCTGTCAAATCTCGCGTTTTTTGGTCGCACCAGAGAATACGGAATTGACGTGCCATCACGCGAAGTCGCTTCGAACTGTTCTACGACATGCTTGGAGGCATCGAAGGCAATAGGTGTCGTCTTCAATTCCTCGAGTTTTTGCGTTTTGGCATCAAAATACCAGACCGACGTTGGTCTGAGATAACTTGAGACGGCGAACATGGCCTGGTCCGCTTCGTCGGAGGCGGCTGTTACGCCGACACTGGTATGTTCCGGCAGCGGGATTGGTGTAGCCGACCAAGCTCCCTGATCGTACTTATACACGAACGCCTTGCTTTGAACGTTATCCAGGATCGTCAAGATCAAGAGGTTCTTTGTGAAGCTTAGCCCGCTCAAGGCCTGACGAGGCCCAGGCTTGAAGACAAGCGAGGCTTTGGCGCGCAGCGGATCGGCCTTCCATTCGGTCAGGTCATACGAGATCAGCGAGCCGGCACTGAAGCTGACATCCCCCGACGGCGTCCACTCCTCGTCAAGTTTCACAAGCAGGCGATGGCTCACGAGGCCTGCGATCTCCGCCTTCTTCGGCAGATTGAGTTTGACGAGCCCATTCAGGCGGAAGAGCACGTACTCATGCTCGAAAAACCCGATCGCTCGGATGACTCCGGTCGCATGAACATGACCTTCATTGTCTCGAAGCACCAAGGGCACCGCCCGAACATCGTTGGGCTTGCCGCGAAAGACCTCGCGCGCCTCGCTGAGCGGTTGACCGCGCTTGAGCTCTTTCACCACAAAGGGGTAGCCGGCCTGCGTCAAGGAGCCTTCGCCCCAGTCCCGTGCAACAAGGAGCGTGTCACGGTCGACCCAGCTGACGCTCTGCTTGCCCTCCGGAAGATAAAAGCCGTTCGCAACGAAGCGCTTTGCCTCGCTGTCGAACTCGCGTATGGACGCGGCGTCCTTGCCGCCGTCTGAAAGGCTGACCAGGCAGAGGCGCTCTTCAGGCGGAAGGCAGCTGCCGCCTTGAAAGATCCAGTTCTTGTTCTCGGCAACCGCCAAGGCGTCCACGTCAAGAATGGTTTCCCACCGGGGATCGTGGCGACGATAGCTTTCAAGCGTGGTGCGCCGCCAGATGCCACGCACATGGTCCTCGTCTTTCCAAAAATTCTCCAACCCGTGACGTCCAAAGGAGACGTATGGAATTCGATCCTTGGCCTGTAAGATTGAGAGCGCCTGTTCGTAGAAGCGCTGATAGCGAGGATCTGATTGGAGCACGCCGAGTGTCTTCTCGTTCTCGGCGCGGGCCCAAGCCAATGCGCCATGGCCTTCGATCTCCTCGAGCCAGAGGAATGGATCCTCAGTGACAGCTGCAGTCTTTCGCTCCTGTGAAATTGCAGCGGAGGCGACGCAGGCAATCGAAAGCAGCGCTGCAGAGAGGACTGATGTGTTCATGGACTTGCTCCGGCTGAGGTCGTGCGGCCACGCGGGCTTGACGCGTCAAGCAGAAGCTGCAGAAAGTACGCAACGCATGACATGGTTCGGCTCGCGCTATCTCGCGAACCGTTCACTGCAAGCTGCATGCCGACCAAAGCGCAGCAAGTTTCAGCCGCTCAGGGCTCCACGATCATGTTCGCTTGCCGACATTGGTTGCCAAGCAGACAGGGCAATGTCGGCACGACATGAGTCTCAGACAGCACCAGTACTATGGATCTTCAGCGGCCAAAAGCCGGAACAGAGGGACGCTCCCGACACGCCGTCGGAACGTTTACTCCAATTATGAGGTCCGCTCTTCTGATCCGGATCATCGGGCAGACCTGTCGCCGCGCGTCAGCATGACATAGAACAGCGCGTTGATCAGCAGCCAGATCGCGATCAAGCTGATGGCAGTGCGCATGGTGACCTCCAATTCGTGACTGTAAGGATCTGGTGCGACATTCCGCTCATCATGTGGGCCAGCGCGGATCGAAAGAACCGCGCCAGCTGCCAGACCTGTATTGTGCCTCTCGCCTGCCGCAGAAGCGCAATCCGCCGTGTGCTGTTCGCTCCGTCAGTTCTCCCCGGCACCGGACTGTTAGGCGACCAGAACTAGGCGATGCTGTCCGGTGTCGGCAGGACCCAGAGTCTGTCCTGCGTACGCATCAGTGGAGCCGCTAGCGCCTCAAAGCTTGACTCAACATCTGCATAGGCAGCCTCCTTCAAGGCGGTATCAGCGGGGGCGACCTGGTTGAAAGCGGTCAAAGCCGTGGCATAATTCTGGTACAGCGGCATTTGAGCTTCGTTGGTCCAGCCGAGACCGAGACGATGGAACTGATCAGCTGGGACAGTGACACGGCTCTTATCTAGCTCTCGAACATAGTCCGCCGACCAGTCGTGGATGGTATAGGATTCAATCTTGTCCATCATCGAGCGCCACCGGGTGACACGCTCCTCAAGCGGCATGCGGATCGCCTTCGAGATCGCGGCTGCGATCTCTTCAGGGTTGTTCGGATCCACCAAAAGTGCCTCGTTCTCGTTGAAGTCTTCAGCTGCGCCCGCGAACTTGGATAGGACCAGAACGCCGGGATCCTTCGGGTCTTGTGCCGCAACATATTCTTTCGCCACGAGATTCATGCCGTCGCGCAACGGGGTCACGAGGCCGACATGCGCGGCGCGGTAAAGCCGCGCGAGTGCGGCCTGGCTGAACGAATCGTTCTTGTAATGGATCGGGCTCCACCTGTCTGTGCCATGCTCGGCATTGACGCGGTTGATCGCGCTCTCGACCTCTTCTTTATACTTCTGATACTGATCGACATCGGCGCGTGAGAACGGTGCGATCTGCAACAGCGACATGCTGCCGGGTTCCGTCCTTAAAAGCTGATTGAGCCCTTCGACCCGTTTGTCGATGCCCTTGGTGTAATCGAGCCGGTCCACGCCGATCGCAAACTTGGATCCCTCGAAGTTTTGCAACAATGACGAGACTTTTTCTTGCTCTGCAGGAGAGAGATCTGCAGCGAGATAGTCTGCGAACTGCTTGGGATCGATCCCGATTGGGAACTTTTTCAGTCGCGTCTCACCGCGTTCCGTGGTGACCACGCCATCCTTGGTTTCCAATCCGAAATGGGTCCGGAGGTACGCCGAGTAGTTATTCAGATCCTGGTTCGTCTGGAATCCGATCAGGTCATACTTCAGCGTCGCCTTCACCAGTTCGCGATGATTGGGTACGCTATCGACCATATCGGGCGCCGGCCACGGCGTGTGAAGGAAGAAGCCGGTCGGCCGGTCGATGCCGAGTTCATGCAGTCGGGCTCAGAGCGGGAGCAAATGATAATCATGCACCCAGAATGCGTCCCGATCCCGTACGTCGAAGACGGCACCCGCAATATAACTGTTGGTCCTTTGATAGCTTTGGTAATCGTTTTCATAATCGTCTTCCGAGACCGACATCCGGTCCGGCAGGGAGTGCAGTGCCGGCCACAGCGTCGAGTTCGAAAAACCACGATAATAGCCAGCATGGTCAGCGGCCGGCAGATCGAGCCTAGCGACGAATCCCGCCCCAGTCTCGACCAGTGGCAGGGGCACCTCGGTCCCATCGCCGCGGTTTTCCGAAGAGCCGACCCAGACCGCGCCGGACCGTTGCACGACCGGTTCGAGGGCGGCGGCAAGGCCGCCGGTTTGGGGTTCACTGGGGTCGAAGGGCGCAACGCGGTTCGAAATGACGACAAGCTTCAAATCAGGTCGCTGGTTGATCACATCTGCCACCTCGTCCGAGGCAATAGAATGGGCGGGGCCTGCACTGGCTTGTTCATTCAGCTCTGGCGCTATCCGGTCCAACTGTTGGCTAAAGACATGCTGGTTTTTGGTTTCATCTTGCTGGGTAGCGCCTGTTGTATTGCTGTAGGCCAAGGCTGCCATGTAGAGCGCATCATATCGAACCATCTCAAAACTCCGTTTGACGATGTTTGCGTTTGATTCAGTCGCAGATCAGCCCCGCGAGATATCCCCACGACGCCAGGATGGCAGGTCCAGCTTTCGGGAAGCTGACCAGTCGCGCCAAGCCAGACTGCACTATCAATCCAGCGTCGAAGGCGAGGTCGTGGAAGAACCTGACGAATGTCGGATGTTTGGAGGCAAGACGATCTTGGTTTCACCCCTTCGGTCCGATGCAAGCGAAGGCATTGCTGACGTGTCGAGACCCGATGGTCCGCAACGCAATGGGGAAGCCAGGAGCTACGGACCATTCAGCTGGATGACGCCGGCATCTGTGGTATACTCACTGGCCTATGCCCCAGATCTTGATTGCCGCGCGTCCGCACGGCCTGAAGCGTCTCGACGATACGATATAGCCGGCCATCAATTCGCCGATGTGGTCCGTCCGCGGCGCGTTGTGCGCCCAAAATCGCAACCACCTGTTCAAGGGGCCGGCTTACAAACCTGAGCTCCCCCAGATTCGGACCTGCGCCAAGCGACAACTCGACTGATCCTACCGTCACATGCTCCCGCACGCTTTTGGCGATGATTGCATCTAACTTCGTTGATTAGGTGCGCGGTCGCGCATGGCGATCCGCGCACGCTCTTTGATCCAATTGCACCCATGCGGCGCGCTTGGTTGCGCTCTGACTTCGCTTTGGTTCGTATCTTTGCAGAAAACGAAAGCCTCGCACCCCGATAGACCGGCGATCAGCTCACTGTCGAGCGGCCGATCCCGAACGCAACCGCCCTCATCCTTGGTCGGAAGTTGCTATGGGACAGCACCGTCAAACTTTGGGCTTTGTCTCGGGAGATTTCCTCGTATTTTCCACCGGAGGATTTCCTGCGCTGAGTGATCATCTCGCGGTGAAATTCATCTCAGGCTGGAGATGGTCATGCAATACGACCGGATAGATGCACGCATCCTTGAGATCGTGCAAAAGAATAACCGTCTGACTTCAGATGTGATCGGCGAGATGGCCGGGCTTTCCCCGACTGCCTGCCAACGACGATTAAAGAGACTCCGCTCGGAAGGTATCATCCAGGCCGATGTATCGGTTGTATCCCCGAGAGCCGTTGGGCGACCTATTCAAGTGCTTGCACTGGTGACGTTGGAGCGGGAAAGCGCCGATATCATCGATAGATTCAAAAAGGCCATCAAATCATCGACCGACGTCGTCAATGGCTTTTATGTCACGGGCGACGCTGACTTCGTCTTGTACATTACCGCCCGATCCATGGAGGAGTACGAGGAGTTCACGCGCCGTTTCTTCTACGAAAATCGCGATATCAAGGGTTTCAAGAGCATGGTCATATTGGATCGCGTCAAGGTCGGATTCGCTGTCCCGGTTGAGCTTCCCCCAGATGATTGATCGCTCCCATGCGGCTGCACGAATTAGCGCGCTATTGAGCGTTTGATCTACCGTACCGCTCTCCTTCTTTCTTAGGATCTCAATCAGGCTTCTCGAGATACGGCTCTGGTGGCCGACCGATGATGCGGCAATGTTGTGGACCCAACCTGTCGCCAGCGAAAAGGTGGCCAAATCAAGAAGCCGGCGCAGTTGAGTAGGAGCCGGCGCAAACGCACTCGTCGAAATCAATCGAAGATAGGCCTCCCAACGCGGGAATTGGGCGCCGATGGGTCATCGTCGCATCAATTCAAGACGGAGATGCTGCTATAGTCGCAATCACGTTCTCGTTACGGTCAGGCGCAGGCAAGCAAATGCCTATTGCCAGGAGAGGGACCATGACCGACCGCGCGCCCGCTGTCCTGGAAGTGCTTGAGTGCTCTGAAGATAGAGTTCTCAAGCAGCCGCCGGGCACGCGACCCGAGCCTCAGCTTTCCCTTCCGGTGCGTTCTGCGAAGCGGCCCTTTGTGAAGAACGTCATCCTGGGCCGTCTTTGTATGCAACAGCTTGCAGCAATTGGCGAGTGTCTCGAGCCGGTCGTCTTGAAAGAACGCATGGTTCTGCAAGAACCACGAAGGCCGGTCGAGCACGTCTACTTTATAGAGAGCGGCCTCGTCTCGCTGAGAGTTGTTGCCGCGGGCAGTATGCTCGAAACCGCAGTCATAGGTTACCGGGGCGTGGTCGGCACTTCATTCTTGTGGGGAGGACATCTTTCAACTCATCAATCCGTCGTCGTGTTCCCTGGAACCGCGCACAGAATTCGCGTCGAGGATTTGCGCCGCATCATGAAGGCGCATCCGGAGATCAAAGACCGTTTGTTTGACTACATCCAAGCGCTGACATTTCAGTGCGTTCAGACAGGCTTATGCGGGGTCCGGCACCATCGTGAGCAACGCCTCGCTAGCTGGCTTTGCCTCGCCAGCGAGGCTGTTGACGCTCGCGTGCTGCCAGTCACCCACGATTACCTTTCTTCGGTACTTGGACTGCGCCGCGCAGGGGTCACGGAAACGTTGACCCGTTTTGAGGAGCAAGGGCTGATTCGCAAGATGCGCGGCGTCTTGCAGGTTGATGAACCCAAAGCGCTCGAAGAAAAGGCATGCTGTTGCTACAAGCTCGTTTCGGCCGCCTATGCCGCCTCTTCAGTCCGCACTCTGAAAGAAGACCAGGCGAGCTAGCAACTCGTGAAAAGCACCTTGCATCGCCCGATGTGGTACCCTCGAGTCAAACCCGAGCCATTCAACTACACCAAGCAAGCTCTGCGCGTGCGAAAAGGCTCGCTTATGCTCAACGCGACTTCATTCGTGTGATTGCGAGCGGGCATGGCGGCGAAGAGCGAGTTAGATATCGCGCAGGAATTTGCGCAACACGCGCTGAGCTTGACGCCGGTCATCATACTTGGAAGCGGAGCCTCAGCAGCCCATGGTGTGCCTGGCATGGGTGCCTTGGCGGCGCATTTGTCCGAGGCCTCGCGTCCAGCCGACTGGACGGTTGAAGAGAATGCTGAATGGTCCTCGTTTCTTGGCGAGATGAAAGCTGGCCGCGATCTTGAAAGCGCACTCCAGGCTGTGCGCCCGACCGATCGTCAAACGTTGTTCGTTGCGGGCCTCGCCCGAGACTTTCTGCTGCCCTCCGATCTGGCTGTCCTCGCATTGGTACTGGCCAATCGGCACGCTCTTCCGCTCTCCAGGCTCTATCGGCACCTGTTCGACAGTACACATACCACTATTCACGTTGTGACACCCAACTACGACCGGTTGGGACGCGGCTGAAGTCAGTACGTTCACCGGTTTCAACTATGGCTACCTGCAAAGTCGGGCACGAGCTGCGAACACGCGCGTGACGGTCGACGGGCGGCAATCACGCACAGTGGCGGTTTGGAAGGTCCATGGATCGCTCGATTGGTTCCAGGACGCAGCCAACCAGATTGTTGGCGTGAGAAGCGCACTTGCGATCCCAGCGAATCATGCGCCACTCATGATCACGCCCGGTATTGACAAATACCGATTAACCCATGGTGAACCGTTCCGCACGATCCTCGGCTGTAGCGATAAAGCGCTAGATAGTGCCCGGTCCTGTTTCTGTGTCGGCTACGGCTTCAATGACGAGCACGTCCAAACCAAGCTGATTGAACGCTGCGACCGTGATTCCGTGCCATTGGTCGTCGTGACAAAGGAATTGACTGCGAGCGCAAAGGCTTTCCTGGGCAGCGGACGGTGTCGGCGCTATCTGGCCATCGAAAACGGTCCCGCCGGCTCACGTGCGTACATGCACCACTTCCCGACTGGCTTCGATATCGATACGCCCCTGTGGCGTCTCGATTGTTTTCTGGATCACATGATAGGAATCGGCCCGTGAGCATCCTGAACTTTACTGATCAAGAGGCGCTCGGGCGCGTTCAATCGGTCGATACTGCAACCGTGATCGTCCGGGTCGACGATATTGATTCGCTCCGCGCGCTCCAAGTTAATCGGCTGGTGGCACTGCAAAGCAGTTTGGCCGGTCACAAGCTGATCGGCGTCATCCACAAGATTACACGCACGGCGCTCGAGCAGGCGAAAGTGGCTGACCTGGAGCGCGCGGAGGAGCCCCTCCCCGAAGTAAACCTGGTCCGCATTGCCTTGATTGGAACGCTGATCGATAAAGACGGGCTCCGCTCCAACGTATTCCGGCGCACCCTTGAAACCGTTCCAGAAATCGATGCATGCTGCTTTGCGCTCGAGGGGGAACGGCTCACCCGATTTATGGGCGTTATTTCCGAGGTGACCGCCGGATCCCAGCGTCTGTCGCTTGGTTGCTACACGCTTGATCCTAACGCTGAAGCCTATGTCAACGGCAATAGGTTGTTTCAGCGTCACGCCCTTGTCGTCGGTAGCACCGGCTCCGGCAAATCATGGACAACTGCCCGTCTTCTTGAACAAGTGGCCGAGCTTACGAGCGCAAACGCCATCGTATTCGATATGCATGGCGAGTACCGATCTATGGCCGGCAACGGCTTCGTGCATCTTCGTGTCGCCGGCCCAGCTGATATCGAGGCCGGCAAAGGCTTATCGGACGGTGTACTCCATCTGCCTTATTGGCTTATGAGCTACGAAGCACTCATTTCGATGTTCGTTGATCGCACCGACCAGAACGCGCCGAACCAAGCCATGCTGATGTCGCGAGCCATCGTCGATGCGAAGACCGCATTTTTGACGGCTGAGGGACACAAGGATGTGCTCGCCAACTTCACGATCGACAGCCCCGTCCCATTCGCGCTTGACAATGTCCTTGCGGAGCTCAACCGGCTGAATACCGAAATGGTGCCGGGAGTGCGGACCGAGAAGCAGGGTGACTTTCATGGCAAGCCCAGCCGCTTAATCCAGCGCTTTGAGGGCAAGCGCACCGATCGTCGGCTTGGGTTTCTTTTCCCGTCTGCAGGCGTTGCGGATAGCTATGGCTGGCTGGAGGAAGTCGTGACTCTGCTACTGGGCAGCAGCGCGGCCAAGGACGGCCATGGCGGTGTAAAGGTCGTAGACTTCTCAGAAGTGCCATCGGACATTCTGCCGCTCATCGTCGGGATGGTCGGGCGCATGGTCTTTCACGTGCAGCAGTGGAGCGCACAGGGCGCCCGTCATCCCGTGGCCCTCTTTTGCGACGAGGCGCATCTCTACATCCCCCAGGATGCGAGCTCCGGAGCTGCTGAGAATGCGATCGCGATATTTGAGCGTATTGCCAAGGAAGGCCGCAAATATGGCGTCGGATTGGTCGTCATCAGCCAGCGGCCGGCGGAGGTGAACCGCACAGTCGTCAGCCAGTGCAACAATCTGATCGCCATGCGGCTCACCAATGGTGACGATCAAACCGTGGTCCGCCGCCTGCTGCCCGACAGTCTGGGCGGGTTTGGCGACCTGCTTCCAGTTCTGGATACCGGCGAGGCTCTTGTCGTGGGTGATGCAATTTTGTTGCCGACGCGGATCCGCATTGCCAAGCCGCGCAACGAACCGCTCAGCGGCACGATCGAATTCTGGGACCGCTGGGCAGATGCGAAGGCAACGGCTGCTCTCGACAAGGCCGTCGAGAGCTGGCGACGCCAGACGCTGATGGCCTGATGCAACCAACGGGAGCAATGACTCCTGCTCGGCGGTTGGCCACTCCAATCTCGGCTTCAATCTTGTCCAGCGCGGCCGTCTGGCTGGTAGGCGTGTTCGAGGCCAGCTGACCGGCAAATCGTCAAGAATAGCTTCGGCAGTATCTCGCGCATCGATACTCTCGTAAATTAAAGCCTGTCCTAGGCGAGCACAACGGTGGACCTTGCTGCCGCGCCCTGGATAAGTCGGATCTTTGTCGGCGAATTGATGTTCATTCGGGCGACGGAGATGGCCACATACTCGTGCTCGAATGAGCTGAGGAGTCGGCCCCATGCTGGCGCATGCATATGTCCTATTGCACCTGAGGGCTCGGCATCGGCACACATTATCGTCCGGCCGCATGCCTAGCCAACTCTCCACCCTTCCGATCGCCTGGCGGGTAAGCTGTTGGAGCGGCCTGGTCCCTGGAGCGAGGCCGCCCTGCTTGGCACGGCGATGCGGGTTTGGGCGGCCGCTCGCGCCGGCCACAATAGCATCATCAGCCAGGGCTGACCGTTCAGCTTTCGTTTTGGCTGCGCTCCTAGCCCTGCTTCATCGCAGACTCTGCCATTTCGCCAGAATTGGTAGGAGATCGTCGTTCGCCATCGGAGTATTCCTGTGGCGATCAGCGGCGCGGATCGAACCGGCTCCCATTGGAGAAAAATAGCTCCGATGTGATTTCGTCCTCGCTCTCACGCCGGGAACCCAAGGGACCGGACACTCGGCAACCCATTTGCGATGCCCGTTGGTGTACCTTCCCAAGGCCGCGCAGGTTCGAGCAGTATCCCGCACGGCCATGGCTACGAACCGACATCGGCTTGCCCGATAAGGCTGGACAATCGGCGGCCGGTCGAGCTGACGAGATGAGACTGAGGTACGGGGGATGGTTTTAGCTATTACAATTGGCTAGCAAGTAATTTCGTAACTGCGCAGAAATATTCAGTCGGCCTGATCGCAAGTCTGAAACTCGTCAGCTTAACAACATTGCTGTATTGGCGGAAGGGATCGTTTTTTCGTCGCTGTGAACGACGCTACACCTACTTGTCCCAATCAGGATATAGTTGAGTACCCCACGGTCACACCGATCGCATTGGAAATTGGCATTGCGCAGCGGGTTAATGCGCTCTTCTCTCATCTCTGAATGGTCGCGTAGCTCGGCCTTCGCGCTTGTCCTCTAAAGCAGGCTAGGTTGAGCTCGTCTTGCTCTGGCAGAGGGAATGGGCGGATGGAGTAAAGGCTCGCCGATACGCGATAAGAAATTCCGGTTCGTGCCTTTCCAACTGCGACCCGCAGCAGTCGCATCGATAGTTGTCGGCAAGCGACAGGCACTTGTACCGCTCCGATTCCGCGCGTTCGTATGCGACACCGCATCGACACGTAACATCACAGATCAGCATCGGTCGGCCTACAAGGAGGTTGGGGCCAGACTACTAAATGGTGGCGCTTTCAATTCCAAGCGCTTTCATATGCTCGTCACTCTGTACGAAGCTGACAAAATCGCATGCGCTCAACAGGTAAATTCCTCAATCGTGTTGCAGTTCTACGCGCCATGGCTCGCGGCGAACAGCGTGTTTCGTACGTTGCGTTAGACGTCAACTCACTTGAATTGGTGCAATCACGATCCAATGCACCACCGCAAATCCAGCGATCTATCCCGCACGGCGAGTTGCCGCGCCTGAACGGATCAAAGCAGCGGAGCGCTCTGCAGCCCTGACTGCTCGCGATGCGACGACGGCCGCCCTGACCACGGAGATCCGCTCGCTCTTCAGAGAGGTCGCATCTCGTTCCCATTACTGAAACAGCCTGCGCGCAGATTCGCGCGCCAGCCGCGACAGACTCGCGGCCGACCCTTTGCATCACCAGAGTTCAGACCAGGATTGAGAGCCATGATAGCAAAACAATCGCGCCGATCTCCCGGGCGCAAATTTGATAGCTCACGCGCTCGCGAACCTCTCGGCACTGCCCGCAAGTATCGCGTTGGCTTTGCGATCGCCCAACTTGAGTCCAAATTGACCGTATGACGTTCTCGGCAATGTTGCGACGAACATTTCTGCCGGGTTGGCGTCGACACGGCGCCATCCCTTGCCTGCGAGTTTCACTCCACTTTTCGTTGATGTCTCCAGCTTTGAGAATCATCACTTGTACCCAAGCTCATGATCGATGGCATGCCAAGCCGGCCCTTCAGCGCAGTGACAATAGGAGTGCAACGGTGAAGCGTTACAGATGTTGCGCAAATCGCATTACCTGATGTGCCTCAGGCATCACCAAAACTATTCCACAATCGGAAGATACCGCGACTACGCACCAAACTCGCGACGATCCCCTTCGTTGCCCCTAAAGCTGCCCGGGAGACCTTTCAGTGCAGGAACCGCTGCTCGATTTGACCGTCGATGACATTGCACCATCGGGTGCGAGCCTGACCGTCTATGACGAGGAACATTTGGCTACATACTGGCGGCTGCTCGACGCTGAAGCTGAGGGTGCAGACTGGCGCGAGGTAGCGCGCGTTGTTCTTCACGTTGACCCTGCCCACGACTGGCATCGGGCGCGTCGCGCTTTTGACAGTCATCTCGCTCGGGCAAAGTGGATAGCAGATGACGGTTATCGGCAGCTTCGCAGTGACGCTCGGAACTAGACGAGTGGATCACCTCGCAACCATGACACGTCAAGCCGGCCAAACTGCAATGTCGGCCTTTAAAGAGCCGAACTCAATCAATTAAGCTCCAATAAGAACAACAATCACTGTCCCGTGGATCCGCCTCACACGGATGGGAAGCCTCTACTGTGATCGCTTGCGGCCTGCACTAGGTCTGTCCCGCGCGGCGTTGCGGATAACTGGTCCTGACAGGCTCCCGGCTCGTGGCGGGCATCGCCAAAATATTTTGCGACGCCCGAGCCGATTTCGTCCGACATGTCAGCTACGCGAAATCCCGTCAGTATATCCGACGCCTGGCAACACGGCTTGCCGCGACGAACTCATTTGAGTCCGCGCAGGAGAAGACGAGCCATTCATTCTCAGAGGCGGACACATTATTTCCAATCACCTACCAACCTTACCAATTGATCAAGAAGACGGCCACATGGCATGCATCTGCATCTGTTAACCTCTCAAAAACGTTGACCTCGGATTGGGTCGCGAACAATGAAATGGCTAGTTCTGGGCGCGATGGCCATCGTTTTGCTAGTTGCAGCTGTCGCCGGTCTGGTCACGGGGCTCTGCGAGCGAAGCGGTTCTGATGTCGGTCTCAATCGCTCCGATCGCCGTCGATGCTGGGAATTCGTCAACGCCGCAGATGTGGTCCGTGCGCCACCTCCTGCCTCACGTGTTTTGGCGCAACAGGAAGTCCGCTCGGCGGCGAAATCGGCTCCCGCTGGCAGATCGCCAAGTCGATGTTTGGAATCGCGATGAAAGGCAACTCGGTGACGCCTGGAATGACGTCTTCCTGTACGCAAAAGGAGCTACTAAAGGCGCTACTGCGGTCGTCAGCAACAAATATCAGACGTGCGAACTTGCGACTACGCTGCCGACCCTCAAGGGCAGCGACGGACAGCAGGGCTGTGCAGCAGACGTAGAGATAAAGTCTTCTGTTCTACCCACTTGGCCGTCAGCGCTGAGTACGACTGGCCGCCATGGGCCCTCCGATCGTTGGCCTTTGTACAACCGGAAGCGCAGGCTTTCCGACGAGCGGCTCCGTAGGAACTGCCCGCGTTGGGCAGAACATTAACGTCGGCTAGGTCCACGTGCACTAACGGCAGGATGTCGCGGGCGTCCTTATTTGGTCTGATTCCATGTCGAGCGACAAGAGGCACTGATGTCCAGAATTTTGGCTGTTGGGACGGCTTTGCCACCATTTCGGTTCTCTCAGAGCGACCTCAAGGCTTTGGCGGGTCACCACTTCGTATCCAGAATGGAGAAGCTGAAGAGATACCTTAGCGTATTCGATCATGCGCTAGTCGATCAGCGGTTCTTTTGTGTTACGCCCGAATGGCTCCTCGATGAGCATCGCATAAGTGAGACCAACCAGATATATTTGGATTGGGCGAAGGAGCTCGCCTGCAAAGCGACCGTGCTCTGTCTCAACCGGGCTGGGGTTAAGCCCGAACAAGTCGATCGAGTTTTGTTCGTCTCGACGACAGGGATAGCGACCCCTAGTCTCGACGTGGACCTGATCTTCAAAGCCGGGTTGCGACCAGACGTGGGGCGGACGCCGATTTTTGGCCTCGGATGCGCTGGGGGAGCATCGGGAGTTAGTTTAGCAGGAGCCCTTTGCCGAGCAACCAACGAACGTATTCTCCTCGTTGCCGTGGAGCTGACTTCCCTTACATTCCAACCGAATGATCTCACGCCAAAGAACGTTGTCGCCTCAAGCCTCTTTGGAGATGGCGCTGCGGCGTTACTCATCGGGCCAGCTGAAAGTGGTATCGGCAAGCTGGATATCGTGAGAAGTACGAGTTTGCTTCACCCGGACTCGACTTCTCTAATGGGGTGGCATTTTGGCGACTCCGGATTTCAAGTCGTGGTCTCCGAACGCATTCCGTCAATGATTAGCGAATTGATGCCACGTGCAATGAGCTCGTTGCTCGCGGAGGCTGGCGTCCTTCCTGGCCAAGTAAGGAGCTTTATCTTTCATCCTGGCGGGAGAAAAGTATTGGAAGTTTGTGAGCGAGGCCTCGGCAGATCCTCTGACAGCTTTTTTTCCAGCTATGAGACACTTCGACTTCACGGAAATATGTCGAGCGCAACTGTGCTATTCGTGCTGGAACACGTGCTGGCGCATGAGAAGCAAGCGCCAGGATCATACGGTATCTTAGGCGCCTTCGGGCCAGGCTTCTCAGCCGAACTGACGCTGCTGAAATGGGCCGACACGTAAGCAGCACACGCAAAGCCCGTCCACTTCGAGCGGCCGGGCAACCAATTGCAGTGGGTTGCCCAGTCCTGATCGGCTTCGCCAAACTGTTCGCTTGGTGCCGTCGAGTGCTCGCGCGCCGAGATGCTGCCGCTGGTCAGGTCTGCTCAACGGTACCCAACAGCGTCCGCGAGACCGCTTGCAGTTGTAGCATCGCTCCTGAACCGATGGATGTCCCCTTCTAGGTGACCTCAGACGGCGATTTGATCAACTTCAAATCTTCGTCACAGTTTAGTCGCTCATGCAGTGCCCTGCTGGCCTTGAAGACCGGAAAGCGCTTTTGCTCGATTTTCAGGTACTCGCCCGTTCGATGGATGACGCCTTGCGAGTGCAATAATTCAAGTCCGCTCCTGGGGACACGCAACATGTCGCACATCACGTCCACCTTCACATCAGTCGCATGCAGAAATTCCTGCACTGTCCGCACCGCGGACGTGCCAAGATTGCTGGATCCGATTTTCCTTAGCGGCCAGAGTACACTTCAACGAAGAGGTCTGCCTCAGGGCACCGTCCGGACGGCATCGTCAGAGCACATCCCCGCTCAGGACACACATCTATTTAAAGACGAAAGTAGGTCCCATGATACTACTCAAAATGGTATTTGCTCTTGCCAGTTCCGACTCGGCCCAGCCGGTGCTTTCCGAAAAATGCAATCCGGAATCCTTGGCGCGTCCCTCTGGTGAGTGTGGCAGGGGCTAGCCAATCTGGCTCTCTCTTAAGTCTCTAAGTGCGTCAGCTTGTCGACAGCTGAACCTAATAGAGCGAGTACAGAGAGCGACACTATCTGCTCGGGATTGCGACCGGCTCAAACGGGAGGTGACATGGACCCATTTAACAGCATCAACCCATTCAACCAAGATCGCGCTGCTCACAATGCCGCGGAGCCACAGCCGCCGCAGCAGCAGCAGCAAACGGAGTTTGAGCCGTACTTGGATGAAGTGTCGCAGCTTGATACCCGTGCCGTCGCAGGGGTTCCTGTTTCTCCAGATCACTACTATCCTCGTTTGTTCGACGAAGACCGTAGACTCACCGAGGCGTTGGAACTTGTGCACCATAGGGCCCAAGATCCTCATCCCGAAGAGGCCGTTGCCAGACGCCTCGGGGGCGCCGTCGCTCAGCACAGCCCGCCGCGAGAAGCTTTAAGTTGGCCGAGGCAGCTGACTGCGGAACATCACGGTCGGGATCCGCTGCGGGGGATGATGGACGAAGCCATGCTGGCATCGTCTCTGATGCCAACCGCGCGCGATCACCAGGCACCGGAACCCGGAGAAGCCGTACGTCACTTCAACTGGAGCGACGGTTACCAGCTGGCTGCGAATGAACGGACGGGGATCGCCTCTCTTTCAAGTCACGCGGCCCTCATGGGCGAGGATTTCAGCGGGCAGTTGAGTCCTGCGAAGAGGCAGAGGACGCTAAGCCATGCGGAACTGGATGCTATTGAGCGCCAGCTGAGCGAGCCGGGCAATTCAATGGCTCGTGTGCTGATGGAAAGCACCGGCGCACCGTCGCCTTTCGGGCCAGCGGTCGGTTCGCCATTGGTCCTTCCTGAGGAAGGTTACGATCAGGATCAGCTGTGGGCGATGGCGGGAGACGCCGGCCCATCATCGTCTGTCGAGCCAACCGCGCGCCATCAGCAGCCCCGGGATTTAGGAGCGGTCGTTCGTCCCTTCAACTTCCGGCAGGGCGACCAGCACGCGTCGGCTGCGCTTGACGGTAGCAGCATCCCGCCGAGCCAGGACAGCCAACCCAACAGTTTCGTGGTTCACACTGACCGATACACCGCGCTGTTCGTGCCCGCGGCGACGATGAGGCGAAGCAGCCCACTCAATCCGCTAGGCGCTGCCATGCGTCCCGGCTTTCGACCGGAAGACGTTCCGCACCCCAGTGCGCAGCCGGCGAATCGGGCCTCGCAAGCGCAGCGTGGACGGTCGACGGAAAAAGCCGCTCCGGCGTCCTCCCGGGCTGAGACGACGGCCCCCGCGGTCCGCGAGATTTATGCTGCATCATGGGCCGTTCCCGAGGGCTTTTCGCACGGCACCCAACCCGCCCCGGGCACGATGATCTCGAAGCTCGACCGCTGGGGCCTCTTGCCGGACGCGGCGCAGCCGGAAAAACAGTACGACATTCGTGGCGAGCGCTACACCGCCGTCTTGGGCCCGGGAGGGCCCAATGACGTTCGGCTCATCCATCACCCCACGAATGGAGACGACGGACGCTCCCGACGCTAGGAGCCCGTCCAAATAGCTCTGGTATCGGGCTTGTTAATGGACGATAGCTCGCTCTAGCCACTCTTGCGAGCTTGGCCACATTTGTGGGCGGTGTAGATGAGCGCTACCCGTCCCGATGAACTTGCGCGCATCATAGCCCAGTTCTTCCTCGTTCAGCCGAATGGCCGTAGCATCTTGTTATCGAAGAGCCGGCCGTCAAAGCTGTGAAGAAAAACCTACGGTGTTCTTGACGGAACGTTTGGCGGCATTGCCCTTCGTAAAGCCCTCCTCACCCCCCGAAATAAAGGAAGCATCCTCGGAGTAAAGTGGCTGCTTCCTGCCTCCCATCAAAACCCCGGTCGACTGAACTGGCGCAAACTGATGACGACGAGTCTGGTGGTCCATCAGCCCAAATGCACATCCTGGTCGTGGCCTTCCGCAGCTCCTCTGGCCAACGCCGTGCTGCGGCGTCGTCGATCCGCCTCGAGTCTATCAGTGCCGTATCTTCGGGATCAGCAATGTCGGGATACCGGGCGCGATCGCCATCGCTTTAGACCGACGACTTCCGCAGCTGAGCCAGTGCTGCGCCGACGTTGCCATCAACCGAAGTGTCCTGGTTATAGTTCTTGACATCAGCATCCTGCGCCTCCCCGGCCAACAATGCCCTCCCTATTTTTTTAGGATAGTCGCTGCAATCTCTGAAAGCGGTGCATAGATCCTCCCAACTATGCCACCGACGCTCGCTCAGTTCGCTGAGATCCCGATCAGACAGCAGCAGCGAAGACAAACCAGAGTTCGAAGAAAAATCGGAATTGTGGCGGAGGTGCGATTAAACAACCCTACCAATACTTGCAGGAGATTTGCGGGACTTAGGTCAGTTAGCTTCCTCGGCGTAAGTCACTTCTGGAGATATTCGGTGTTGATTGTTGAAACAATTTTGAAGCCAGACCACTTCGGCGGCATCGGACTTTTCTCTGCTACTTTTTTACCTAAAGGCACATTAGTTTGGATTCATAATCCAATCGTCGACATTGCCGTGACGCCTCAACAGTACGAAGCCTTACCTCCAACATTTCAAGCTTTACTTGACAAGCATGCCTATCCAAAAGACCGCGATGTTGATGATGGTGTTGTAGAGTACAATGCTGACAATGCCCGTTTCATGAATCACAGCAGTCAGCCAAACACATATCAAGAGGATCATTGCCGAATTTTCACAGCGCGTGACGTACAACCCGGTGAAGAACTGACTTGCGATTACTTGTCCTTCGATCCAAGGTGCGACTTATCGTGGGCTAAAGAGCTAGCGCCGCATCCAGGGCTCGGAAGGCAACAGGCCGCGTTGGATTGAGTTTGCAGTCCGGAGACATTGATTCCGAATTTGCACCCGGGATGACTCGGGACATGCTTGCTTTCAGCGAGAAACGAATGCTTGCTTCACCAAGTGACCGGCCACTGAAGTTTCATCCAGCGGCGGTTAGGTACGCCAACTGGCTGTGCAGCGAGACCGAAGATGGGACCACCCAGAACTAGAGTTTTGCGCCTTGGTCACGTTGGCAGGCTGGTGGCGCCGACGTGGTTCTGCAGCAAAATCGGCGGTCAATTGCCGAGCGCCCGTGAGCGACAGGTCCACCATTGCAGCCACCGCACTGTATTGGCATCGGCGAGGCGTTGATGTGGAGCTCTGAATGCACCACTTGGCGCGCTCCCCCTCATTCCGACCGAAAAGGCCGAGCCGAGGCAAAGGAAGCAGCATTGACGAGGAGATCATCGTATCCTTGCCGGGAGTGAAAAGGATTGTGCTCGCCGCACTGCTCAAAGAAGTCTTCGATGCCCTGCAGCAACGTCACTACGCCGCCTTACGCTGTTCGACAGGAGTCGCGCCAGTCACCGAGCGCTCGGGTAAGAGCTGCCTTGGCTTAACAGGAGGCTCCGCGCTTTTTATCTTTATTTCTGCACAGTGAAGTTTGGCATGCGAGCTGCTGAGAGGCTCATCGGCTTGGCCGTCTATCCTCACGCGTCTCCAGCAAGCCAAGCTTGGCGTAGAATTGGGCCGGTGGCTCCTCCAGACACCCGCGCGTCTTTTTCCGTTAAACCCAGGCCGCGGCTTGTCCAAAGACGCTGTGGAGACCATTCCATGAACGTGAAGCCTTCCGAACGTGGCTACTGTCTGCGCCCGTTACCAGACTAGCGCCTTGACTTCGGTTTCCACCACCGCCTCGCGCTGAGCCGGCCGGCATAACGCTTCGGTCGCGACCCGGGTAGTATTTGTATCTTATCGGCCTTCAGCTCCACACTTTTCGCAACCACGCCGCCAAACCATTCGCTAAACTGAGCTGGAATGATCCGGATTTTCCTTCGGCAGGCGACCGACTCCAGCATCGCCTGAAGCGTCGCGCAGTTGTTTTTCAAGACTGCCCGTTCGGCTCCCGGAATGACAGACCTTGCAAAAACCGTGAGTGTTTTTGCAGAGGCTGTAACCTTGCGTGGAAAGGCACCGCAGCGGAAGCCGTCCATGCCGTAGACACATCTCATCCTTCGAAGCTCGATAGGCCGCCCAATGAACTTGGCGGGGTCGGCACAAACGTCGTTCCAATCAACAAGCCGAAAATCGTTCAAGGGGAACGTCATAACGAACTTGTTTGCAATCTCTGTTTCCGGCGAGCGAGGTACGTCGGCAGAGAGCGCGGGTCGCGGCGAACAGAGCAGGATTGCGGCTCCAAAAGAACACCATTGCAATCTACTGAATCGCACATTCGACATCAAAGCTAGCCGTTGTTTTGTATCAAGAATTCGTATCGTCAGCGCCATAACCGAACATTTCGACTGAGCGGCTTATGCACAGCAAGAACCACACCAACGTTCTACGGCAGAGGCGACGAAGCGGCACGCCGCAGATGCGCGGCACAATCAATTATGTCTGACCACCTCACATCGCGCTTCGTTCCCTCCACTCAGCCTCTTCCGACACTTAATGTAAGCGATTTAACGTGCGAGCTGCTCGATGAGCCAACAGCGTTTTCGCGCAGTATCGCAGGGCCAAACCGGCTCGGAAGCACGATGCATAGCCACCCCCAAAGACCACTGAAGCGGCTGACCGCGTTGAGTGACACCTCACTTCGCGTGTACAGTCGGAAAAGAGTCACTTCAAAGTCACGGCCCAATGGTTGACCTTCGAGGTTTAAGCCGCCTGGAGACGAGGTTATCTCAACGCCGTATTGGACGAGGTTCGTATGGTCCCGCCGGCCTATTCCCGGGGCACGCCGCAAAGGGGCTCCAGCCACTGCCGCTGCTTTTCCAGAGCTCGTCCGCAGCGCGCAAGCGTTCCTCCAGAGCCTCGGCCTCGCCAGGAAGGCCGAACCCGTTGCGCGCGTTCGCGTCTGGCTTTGTCCAGCGCTGTCTGTCCCGAAGCCTGACTTGTCGCGCCGTTCGCGACCCGTTGCGTCGAGGTTTTCCTTCCCTCAGGCGCTCGGTCCTTCCGCCCCAATGTTCCTTTGGAATTCAGCTGGGACCTCCGGCTCCCGCTCGGTGATCATGCGAGCGCTCCACTTCACCGGCTTTACGGGAGACTTTGCCCGCCGACGCCTGTTTGCGCCTGCCCGAAGTCGGCCGGCCGCTCGATCCCACCCCACGCTTGAGGCTCAAGACGATGCCGGAAGATCGTCAGCGTTGATGCAAATGCTGCTTGCCCCAGAGAGAGTTCGCTCCGACATCCGTCAGCATCGGCGTTCAGGCAGGCTAGCCTCGATCATAAGCGCCAGCCTCTTGTCGAGGAAATCTGGATCGAAATAACGTGATCTCATTGCTGTGCAGCACGCGGGTGAAATGCATTGCGTGCGTATCAGAACTTCACGTTGAAGGTGGCATTTAGTCCGTTCTGGGTGATGCCTGAACCGAACTGACCCTGGTAGGCGATGCCAAGGGTGCTGTTGCTCGAAAGCTGGAAATCCAGACCGGATTCGACGAGTGCCACGTCTTTGCCAATGGAAAGGCCTGAAGCTGCAAAAGCGCTGGAACCAGCAACAAAGCTCGCGGTCGACAGCGGAATGAGGTCGCCTACGGCATGACGCCAGCCAATATCGGCTCGCGCCGTCGTGGCTATCTGGCCAAGTTGAAAACGGGTGGTCGCGTAGACGCCGAGCGTGGAGAGCGTCGTATCCATCGTGCCAGCGTGAACGTTAAGCGCCGCTCCGTTCAATCCCCTCTCGCTAAAGCTATCCGTCGCCGCGCGAACATGGGCGAGACTGGCATAGGGCTCGATGACGGAAGACTTGCCGAGATGGATTTTGTAACCCAGTTCTCCAAAGATCTGGAACGTGCCTGCATCGTAATCCGAGATCAAGTTGTCGTTGAAGCCCGGGAACCGAACGTTGCGGCTCATCTCAAGATCGTGCCATGTATAGGCAAGTCCTGAGCGGAAGGCGATGGCCCCTTCCGGCACGGTCCACTCGGTGCCGGCATAGATCCCGAACGTGTAATTGTCGCTGCGGCCTGACGAGGAAGCAGCGCCGACCTTGAAAGTGGAACGGCTATAGCCCGCAAGGACACCGACGCGCCAGTCATCAAATACCGGCGTGTCGATCCCGGTCATGAGGCCGCTGATGGTGGATCTGGTGCTTGCACCATTGCTATCGCCCGATTGGGTCGTCCATCCGCCAAAGGCAGAAGCCCACGCTGCATACCCCCGCAGGTCATAAGAGGACAGGTCAGAAGAAGCCGGGCCGACCAAGCCGGTGGCAGAGGCAGAACTGCCGTCTCGCCTCGGCTCAGGACCATAACCCATCACCGCCATCGCTGAGGTTGGCGCGCCGCCAAACGCTTGTTCGAGACGGTTGTAGATTGCCGAACGCGCATAGTAGCTGTCATTGACACGTCTGCTCTGCTCCGACGCATAGATCGACGGAGAAAGTTGACGCAGCCCAGATGTCACCGCCGTGCCGTCCGGCGCGGAAAAGTCGAGCGCCGCGACGAGTGGGTGCAGCCCTGTAGCTGCGTTGCCAGCTACTCGATCGAGCGCCGTGCCCACCTGGCGGCTGTTGGCGTCGGTCCCATAACGCGAATAGGCATCGGATGGGCGGGAGAGTGTCAAGGCGTAGGTGTTGTCGCCTTGAGCCGTGGCACTCGCCAGCAAGGTTGGCGATTGCAGGGCTGTCGTCACGTTCGCGAACGAGCCCGTAAGATTTGTTGCATTCAGCCATTGATTTGAGGAGACGTTAAAGCCGCTACCATACCAGCCACGCTGCGGGCTGATCGTGAGCGTGCCGTCGAGCGTTGCATTGCCATTCACCACGAGATGGCTGAACGCGCCAGCATCGTTTACGGCGACCTGCAAGCGACCGGTCGAGGTTTGCAGATAGTCGCCATTCACCTTGATGCTGTTGTCAAGGCCGCCGATGAGGGGCGCGACAGCACCGCTGTTGGTGAAGCGACCATTAGCATTGAGCAGATAACTGCCGTTACCTGATAGGGTTGCGCCTTGCGCAACCGTTGCGTCGTACACCTCGTGATTGCCGGTAAACGAAACGACGCCGCCGGACAACTGCAGTGACAAGTTGTTGCGTCCAACGATGCTCCCTTCATACCGGGTTGCAAAGCTTGCATCCGGCTGTTCCGTCGAGTGACCGTTTGCGTCAGGCGTCAACCCGAATGTTAATTTGGTCAGACGCGGAGCACCGTTCTCGTCAAGCTGGTTGTAATCAGACAGGATGTCCCCTGACAACATTGCGCCACGCATCACATTGATCTCGCCGACGTAACCATTGTTCGACATGTACATCGCCGCATGACTGCCAGCCAGGCGACCGGTCAGATCGAACTTGCTGACGAGCGGACCTGCGATTTCGCTCAGCATCGGGGCCGGTTTGGTGGCAATCGTGCGAATATACGAACCACGATATTCATAGTCATTGCCCATCGCATTGTTACCAAAATCGAAACTTGCCGCGATGCCATGCTCACCGAGAGCCTGCACATCGCCACGCTGAGTCAGTGTGTGATCCTTGCCATAGGCGAACATGACCCCGCGCCCATAGGCGCCGTCGGCGTACACGCGGGTTCCGGGCGGGACCATGATGTGATTGTTTTCGCCGTCGACGCGGATGCCGGCGCCCCCTGCTCCTTTCGAAAGCAGGTCGGCGCGCTGGACCACAGTGTTGCCGCTGCCATAGACGTGCAGTCCCAGTCCGAGCGTAGCTGTATTGTATGTATTTGGCAGATAGGCGGTACCGTCAGCATTCCGGGCGAAGAACGGATTGTCGTTTATCAGATCGCGACCAGCGCCATAGATGGAGTAACCAAATAGATTACGCCGATCAATGCTTTGGCCGATGTCCTGGAAGGCGGCGATCTCCGCCTCCATCAGGGCGGTGTAGTTCCGGTATCCCTGATGGCTCATCAAACTGTTCTTCAGTTCGCTGTGCGAGACAAAGGGGACATCCAGCCCACCGTACTCACCCTTCACTCGAACCGGAATACCTGGCATGGCACCGGCCAGCACTTCGCTCACATGCTTTCCGGCGAAGTAGCCACGATCACGGCGCAGGTCAAAGACGTCATCAGCCGCAGGATTCAGGCAGGTGGAGCAATAGATCACCTGCCCGGGCCTGGCTTGTTTGCCGTTGTCGTCATACAAATGGTTAGTCCAGGCATTTATCGCTTTAGGGAAGTACGGTGATATCGGCTCGGCGGGCCAACCATCATAGCCGCCAATGGTACCGGCCATTCCCAGCTGATGAGCAAACTCATGAATCATAACAGGTGCCAGGCCGATCTTCGGCGTCATTGGCAATTGCGAAGGAATGTATGCTTCGGATGAAAATCCCATTTCGCCGATCGCGATCATACCATGTGCGCCATGGTTCAACTCGCCCGGATTCTGACCGGTGACTGCCGCCTGCACCTTGTTCTCGCCGTCAGGCGACGTCTGGACTGAGGCCCATGCCGTGTTGCCCTGAATTCCGCCGATGTTGACGACGGCCGGCGACTGCCCGGGTTTGACCCTTATGATTTCGGCCCAATAGCGGATCGCTGCGAGCGAATGGTCCTTTTCCCATTGCGGCAGATTCCGGACTGAATACGCCGGCTCGCCACCTCCGCCACAACAGAAAGGGCCATCTCCGGGAGCGAATATTCGTGCTCGGATGAAGGACACGCCGTTCGGATCCCTAACGTCGTAAGTTTCAACCGCTCTACTGGGAGAAGCCAGCAAGGCACTAGCCGCAAGCACGACGGTCGTAATTGTCTTCGTCTTCATTTACAGATTCTGTTCGAGGTCTTGATTGCCGGCGTGCTTCGCCTTCCAACTTGGAGCGCGCGCGCACGCAGATGCCGCCAGCGTAGCGCAGCCGTCATTGATCGGACATCGGCCTTGCGCCTTCGTAGCCCGAGTCTGGCGGTAGAACTTCAATTCAAAAGGACGGCTAGTTCTCTGCAGGGAAGTCAGCCTTGATGAAGTCAAGTCAACTCACAAGTATGTCCCTCATTGCTGGTGACTTTGATTTCAACTTCCTCAAGCTCAAGCTCAAGCTCTGGCACTTCACGCTTGCCATTTGCGATCCGCCGAGCCGCGGCTCCCCTGAGCGAAGATGACCGCCCGATGCTTCGCGGCCGTGGCCGATGTCGAGCGTTTTCATGGGCCCCGTTAACAATGCAAGCTCCTATTGTCTTTTGATCGCAGACAGACCCTGCATTCTGCAGCGCCAATCCCGACAAAGCAGGCGACTGACTGCACGCAACTAACAAGCAGCGGAGCAAAAGCCGGGCCAAATCGCCTGATGCCTTCGCCGTGCGCAAACAGATGAACTCAGCAACGCCGCGCGGCGGCCCTTCTGCGTGAAAACGGGCGATGCCTGTGCGTCCCCCGCCAATGTTGTCGCAAACTCGCCATTGCACAGGAGCAAAACGACTGCCCCGCCCGATAATTGCAGCGCGCCCTGTTCATCTTTGCTGGCGATCGCCGTGATCGGTTCAAGTTTTGAATGGGGCGCAAGAGGCAGGCATTTGTTGCACTCATCGTCGTGTGCTTCGCCCAGCCTGCGTCAGGCAGATGTAGAGCATCGGGACGTAAGCCCGGCCACCTCAAGCTAGCTCGGCGATGTCTACAGACTGAGGAAGTATAGCCTGCTGCATCGCAGCTACCTATTCAACGCTTACGCCGTTTGGTCTCAGCCTGTTCGGCCGGTCGGGCTTCCGGTGGTGGAGTTCCTGGAGGCGAAAAGATCGCAGAAGCTCGGATCCTATGTCTTTCCAGGATATCGAGCCGACAACGCCTTTGGCAGCTTCCCCAATCATTGGGAGCAGCTTTTCCGAAAGTCGTCTCTTTCGGATGTCACGCCGCATGTCTTGCGCCACAGCTTCGCGAGCATCGCTAATGATCTCGGGTTCACCGAAGTGACGATCGCCGCACTGGTTGGTCATGCGAAGGGGTCGGTTACCAGCAAGTATATACACACACTCGACACCGCCCTCATCATGGCGGCTGACACGATCTCAGGCTACATCCAAGGCCTGTTAGGCGGAGTCACTTTCAAGCAAACTGCTTACGCCTTGGACCGCGACTCGCGAAAGGTTGCTCTAGCCAGATTTCTAAGCAAGGCCATCGATGAACAGTCCACGGTGCGCGAGAACCCTCAGCAAATAGCTGCTTGAGCGCATTGACGCATTCGACTATGTGGCGCCATCAGCCGTTGACCAGATCGTTATGAATGGCCCTGCCTGTTCGAGCGTCCCGGAGATCATTGGCTTTTTTCGTGACGTAGCCTGACAGCCTTCTTCGTTCGTTCACGCCGTAACGGTGGTCAATCGGTGGTTGAACGGCGCGCGGTGTCCTTGGCTGATTTGCGCGGCGGGTTCAGTGGCCAGACGGGCGTCGGCATGCCTAGGGCTTTGGCCGAGCGGCGCAGGTTGGCGTTATTCGCTGTCATCTTCCAATCGCCAAGTTCGATGGCAAGGTCGAGCAGGCGATTGGCGAGGGCAATCATGCTCTCCGCCGTGACGCGTCCTTACGAGCTCCTCCGGTTCGTTGTCCTTGACCCTGACCAGGGCTTTGACTTCGTCCGTATCGGTCGTCCGCCAGGTGCGGTGGACGATCTCGTTTCTTTCCGAGCGAGCGGTGCCGATCTCGCTGAAGAACTCCGCTATCGCATGCGAGCACTCAGGCATGTCCAGCGTGAGCGCTTCCTTGATCAGTTCGATTTTTCTGACGGTTGAAAACTTGCTCAGCTCCTTCCGGATCACCGGCGGTTGCCGCTGAATCAACTGCTCGGCAGTCAGCTCGATCAGGTTGTCCAGCATGCCGCCGCGCAGAGCGACTTGACCGATAGCGGTCAGATGGTCGTCCATGAGCGCCAGAGCGAATGGCTTGCGGCGTTCGGCCCGCCGGTCCTTTTCCTGGGTCCTACTCATTTCCTTCCTCGTACCGATATAGTTTACTTATCGAGTTCCATATTTGATAAGGATACTTATCAAGGCATTGGCAAGAGCCTAGCGATATACTATACTTATCAAAGCTGGGACTCGATCAGGATATTGTATCATGTCTTACGAGTCTGAGGAACTGGTCCACGAAATCCGAAGCCGGCGCACCAAAACCGGCATGAGCCAGCGCGCCCTGGCGGATCGCACAGGCCTGTCGCAAGCGCACATCTCTCAAATGGAGACAGGCCGCCTCGAACCAGGATTGTCGAGCTTTCTCCGGATCGCGCGCGCGCTCGACCTTGAAGTCGTGCTTGTGCCCAAGAAATTTCTGCCAGCCGTGGAGGGCATCATCCGTCAGCCGGCCGAGGATCGCTTTTCTCCCGAGCAAGGCGAGGCCGCGCTGCGCGAAATCGAGCGAGGCGAACGCCTCGTCATCAAATTGAAGAACCTGTACGGCAGCTCGGCCGACCTCGACCGCATTGTCGAAACTTTGCGATTTTTCAAGCACGCCCCGCTTCGCCAGAATGATCTCAAGATTGTGGTTGATGCAATCAACAAGCTAAAGCGCTATCAAGCAAGCCCGCAATCGAAAGACACCGTTGCCAACATTTCCAGAAAGCTGCGCGACGTTCGCAATCACCTGGTGCACAACCCCTCGGAAGCGCCAAGGCCAGCCTATGCCGTAGACGATGAGGACGACGATGCCTGATGTATCCGTCTTGAACGTTCAGCTAGGAGGTCGCGCCGTCGGCACAATCACGCATGTGCAGGGCAATCGCAACCTCTTCGCATTCGATCAGGCTTATATTGACGACGCCAATCGGCCGACCCTGAGCCTGTCCTTCAAGGACCAATATGGCGGGCTCATCACCGACTTCAAACCCGTCGGTCAGGTTGTTCCGTCGTTCTTCTCGAACCTGCTGCCGGAAGGCCCGCTCCGGAAGTACCTCGCCGAACGAGCAGGCGTGAAAGAGCACAGCGAGTTTTTTCTCTTGTGGATGCTCGGTCAGGACTTGCCCGGCGCCGTGTCCGTTCGCCCGGCCGACGGCGAGGAGCTGCCGCCGCAGGTCGAAGCAGAAACGACGCCAGAAGAGCGGAGAAACATGCTGCGCTTTTCTCTCGCTGGCGTTCAACTCAAGTTCTCGGCGCTGCAGAACGGAAAGAAGGGGGGCGGCCTCGTCATTCCGGTCGAAGGCGTGGGCGGTTCATGGATCGTGAAACTGCCGTCGCAACAGTATCCGGGCATTCCGGAGAACGAATACTCCATGATGACCCTCGCGAAAGCGATGGGCATGGATGTCCCCGACCTTGAGCTGCTGGACCTTGAGGCCATCGACGGACTGCCGGAAGGCATCGGTGAGTTAAAAGGACAGGCAATGGCCATCAGGCGGTTTGACCGCGGCGAGAAGGGGCCCGTCCACATCGAAGACTTCGCGCAGGTGTTCAGCATCTATCCGGAAGGCAAATACGAACACGCCACCTACCGCCGCATAGCTGGCGTGCTGGGCATTGAGACCGGCGACGCCGATATCGCGGAGTTTATCCGCAGGCTCGTGTTCAGCACCCTGATCGGCAACGCCGACATGCACCTCAAGAACTGGTCCCTCGTTTACACCGATGGGAAGACACCGACTCTATCGCCCGCATACGACTTGCTGTCGACGATACCGTACATTCCGGATGACACCATGGCGCTTAAATATTCGCGCACGAAAAAGATGAGCGAGTTTTCAAAAGACGAGCTGAAACATCTGGCAGCCAAAGCGAGGCTGCGCGAGAAGCTGGTGCTCGATACGGCCGCAGAGACGGTTGAGCGCTTCAAGGCGATCTGGGCGACTGAAAAGAAAAACCTGCCGCTTGAGAAGAAAGTCGTCAGTATCATCGACGCCCATGCCGCATCGATACCGCTCTATACCGAGCTTTAGCATGGCCTATGACTTCGGAAACTTGTCACCCGTCGATTTTGAGGACCTAGTTCGCGATCTCATCGGCCGGGAATTCGGAATGCGGTTCGAGGCCTTTGCGCCGGGGCCCGACGGCGGACTCGACGGCCGCCACGCCAAAGGCACGTCGGCCACGCCAAGCATTATGCACGCTCTTCGTACGCCTCGCTCAAGGCGCAGATAAAACGAGAGAGCGCATCGATTGCCAAGCTCAATCCGGGCCGTGAGTCCTGGCCACCTCCTGTCCGCTTCCACCGCTCAACAAGTCGGAACTCGCCGGGCTTATCGGGCCGGCGCTCAAGAGCGAAGCCGACATATTCGGACCGGGCGACTTGAACGGGTTGCTGAGGAAATACCCGGATATCGTGAAATCCCATATCAAGCTCTGGCTGTCCGACGCGGCGGTCCTCGATCGCATCGTTCGGTCGGCGGCGCATGCCTTCAACAGGATGACTAAAAAGGAGATCGAAGCGAAGGTGCGGGTTTATGCGCCTAATCCTAGCTTCGACGGCGCGCGTGAAACACTCGAATCGAACCATGTCGTCATTATTTCCGGGCCGCCGGGTGTCGGGAAAACGACCCTGGCTGAAATGCTCTGCTACGCGTATAGCGGGGAGGGATGGGAGCTGATCTCCATCCGCAGCCTAGAAGACGGGCTGGCCGCGATTGAGGACCAAACCAAACAGATCTTTCTATTCGACGATTTTCTCGGGAAGGTCCTTCTCGACCGCCACGCGCTGGCCCACAAGGATTCAGAGCTGGCGAGGTTCATTAAACGCGTCCGAAATTCGCCAAACGCGCGGTTCATCCTCACCACGAGAGCATATATTTTCGAAGAAGCGCGCCAGATTTCTGAATATCTGGCAGATCGGCGGCTGGATATCAGCAGGTATGTTCTCGACGTTGGTATTTACACCCGCCGCATCAAGGCCCTCATTCTCTACAACCATTTGCTCGTCGCGGGGACACCTTCGGACCATATCGCGGCGCTGATCACAAGCGGAGAACTTGCGGCGATTGTCGATCACAAGAACTTCAATCCGCGCATCATCGAATGGATGACGGATGTAAGCCGTATTGGCGATGGTGCGCCAGACGTCTATCCCGCGGCATTCATCAACGCGCTCGATCATCCCGGTCAGTTGTGGGACATCGCGTTTCGCACGCATATCTCCAAGACGCGCCAGCATCTTCTGATCGCGCTGTTTTTCGGGTCCGAATACGGCATGACAGTTGACGATCTTCGGGATGCTTACGAGAGCCTTCATCCGCGCCTTTGCGCCAAATATGGCGACCGCCATGGCCCCAAGGATTTCGAGGAATCCCTGCGAACCCTTGAGGGTGACTTCGTCTCGATCAGGGGATCTCAGGTCGGTTTCGTCAATCCTTCCTTGCGCGACTATCTGACGGGCTATCTAAGTGATGAGCCGTTGCTTTTGGAGATTGCGCGGAGCGCCCGCCAAACAGACTGGGCTGACGCCGTCTGGCGATTTGGTGTCAAGATGCATTTGGCGGGTGACGCGCTCACCAAGCTTGCTCTCGGTTTTGCCGATGTCGCGCAGGAGTTTCCCAAATTGCCGACATGGATGATCGTTACGAGAGAGCATATCTCGCAGCGCTATGCGAAGGGGCTTTCGAACACGGATCGCATCAAGTTACTGATCAGATGGTGGGCGGAAACGAACGACGCGCGGTTTTCCGACGCCGCGTTTGAATTGTCCCAATCACCTGTCAGCGGCCTCGATTCATGGCGCGACGGAGAAGAGGCGATCGAATTGATAGCGAAACTGAGGGATGGCGATTACTTCGAGGAGCTGCACGCGCCGATGAAATGGCAGACCACCTCGAAGAGGCCGCCGTTTCCATGCTCGAAACGAACCTGACCTCCGAAGAGCTGGAGAAAATATCGGACGCGGTCGATGACTGGAGACGTCATCTGACCGACCAGCTTTTTCGGGCGGTCGATGACGCGATCCGGTATGAAATCGAGAATGTCGGGACGGTCGTCGAAGAAATGGATTCAGAGTCAACGCTGCTGGAGCATATCGATACGATCAATAAGCTCGGAGAGCGCGTGGGGCTGAGCTCGCAAGCGGTATCGCGCGCCATTGAGAGAGTGAAGGATCGCATAACGAAGCTTGAGGAGGAGACCGAAGTTTCGGATTCGCCGTCATTCCCAGGTTCAAAGGCCAAGGCGAACGATGTGTTTGACCATACGGCGCTGAAGAACGTGTTCACGCCGCTTATCCAGTCAAACAATGCGGCGCAAGTTTAGGGAATTCAGGCGAAGCCCATCTTTTTCCGGCGGCTATTGCGGGCCCGGCGCAGACCTGCCCTCAGGAGGCGTTTGGCGCCGCGTTTCTTTAAGAGCTCACGGACCGCCTTTTGCAAAGCTTCGTCCCGTTTCGCCGTAGTTGCGATATAGAGCCGATCGAGCGGTGGCGAAAAACGCTCCGGCATTGGTCATTTCCTTCTTGATGACGCTTAAGGTGATGCCGGCGATTGCATTTTTGCATTGGATTCCGATGTTGCGACCATCGTCGTGGCCCCAAACGTCAACGCCATCCTGCTTTTGTCCCTGCCGGCCGTTGCGGAAGAAATCCGTTGCATTCCAGCGGAGCTTGGCGGCCGCGAGAACGATGTCCTCGAATTCGTCCCAGGATTTCGGCGTCGGGATGCTTGATGATGAGATCGTTGGCATGATTGCTGCGTCAAAAGAGGCGTGGCCGCACATTCTCGGACGGAATGGACAACGTCGAGGTTGTCTAACCCGTTGCAGCGAATTGCCGCTAACTGCGGGATGGCGTCTCGCGTACGAGAAGCGCCTTGGGGAGACTCCGATTCTATAGACGACGGCGGCCGCGCGTAGGAGCCATGTATCGGTTGAAGCCCGGCGCGGCTCGATGTCGAAGAGCCTCCTGCTTGCGCAACCGCTCGACAAAGGCGTGAAGTTCTTTGGTGAACGGTTCCTCGAAAGAGACTCCTTGCTGGGCAACGCCGATTAAGTAGGATTTGGCGACGGGCGACAAATAAGCGGTATTGCTGCTCCCGTCGCTGGGATTTAGCCGCCACAGCGTGGGTGCGTCGAAACGCAGTGGATCGGCAGGCGCGCTGTCCCCGAAGTCGAAATACACGGGCGCGCGGCTGGCCTGGCGCATAGACGAGGTCGTCGCTGCGTATAATGGCGATCTGTGCAGCGCCCTCAAGGTCCTCTTGCTCGCCAATGAGCAGTTGGAGCACATTCTAAACTGTTTGAACGCCGAATTGAACGAGCATATGCAGCGGCATCATCGACAGCAGACGTTGCATTAGCCGGCAAAGTTCGAGTTTAGACCCCCGATCCCCCTAGGCTTTTCGGCGGCAAATGATCTTACTTCGCGCCACCTCAGGCGGGCGCGGCGCCGCGACGTCGTCGCATGTCTTCGGCTGATGGCGGCGGCAAGACCGCTGTGAGGCGCCGGCGGCGGCATTCAGGTGAGCGCGATTGCCGGCCAAGTTTTTGCCGACGAGATGTGGACGGAAATCAACATGGTTCACTGCACAGCGGCGCCGGAGCCACGCATCCCCATTATCAGAACTTCACGTTGAAGGTGGCATTTAGCCCGTTCTGGGTGATGCCTGAACCGAACTGACCCTGGTAGGCGACGCCAAGGGTGCTGTTGCTCGAAAGCTGGAAGTCCAGACCGGATTCGACGAGTGCCACGTCCTTTCCAACGGACAGGCCTGAAGCTGCAAAAGGGTTGGATCCAGCAGCAAAGCTGGCTCTCGACAACGGAATGAGGTCACCTATGGCATGACGCCAGCCAATATCGGCTCGCGCCGTCGTGGCGATTTGGCCAAGTTGAAAACGGGTGGTCGCGTAGACGCCGAGCGTGGAGAGCGTCGTATCCATCGTGTCAGCGCGAACACTAAGCGCCGCTCCGTTCAATCCCCTCTCGCTAAAGCTGTCCGTCGCCGCACGAACATGGGCGAGATTGGCATAGGGCTCGATGACGGAAGACTTGCCGAGATCGATTTTATAACCCAGTTCTCCAAAGATCTGGAACGTGCCTCCCTCATAATCCGAGATCAAGTTGTCGTTGAAGCCCGGGAACCGAACGTTGCGGCTCATCTCAAGATCGTGCCATGTATAGGCAAGGCCTGAGCGGAAGGCGATGGCCCCTTCGGGCACGGCCCACTCGGTGCCGGCATAGGTCCCGAACGTGTAATTGTCGCTGCGGCCTGACGAGGAGGCAGCGCCAACCTTGAAAGTGGAACGGCTATAGCCCGCAAAGACACCGACGCGCCAGTCATCAAATACCGGCGTGTCGATACCGGTCATGAGGCCGCTGATGGTGGATCTGGCGCTCGCACCATTGCTATCGCCCGATTGGGTCGTCCATCCGCCAAAGGCAGAAGCCCACGCTGCATACCCCTGCACATAAGAGGACAGGTCAGACGAAGCCGGGCCGACCAGGCCGGTGGCAGAGGCAGAATTGCCGCGCGACCTGTTCTGCTCAGGACCATAACCCATCACCGCCATCGCCGAGGTCGGCGCGCCGCCAAACGCCTGCTCGAGACGATTGTAGACTGCCGAACGCGCATAGTAGCTGTCATTGACACGTCTGCTCTGCTCCGACGCATAGATCGACGGAGAAAGTTGACGCAGCCCAGATGTCACCGTCGTGCCGTCCGGCGCGGAAAAGTCGAGCGCCGCGACGAGTGGGTGCAGCCCTGTAGCTGCGTTGCCAGCTACTCGATCGAGCGCCGTGCCCACCTGGCGGCTGTTGGCGTCGGTCCCATAACGCGAATAGGCATCGGATGGGCGGGAGAGTGTCAAGGCGTAGGTGTTGTCGCCTTGAGCCGTTGCACTCGCCACCAACGTTGGCGATTGCAGGACTGTCGTCACGTTCGCGAACGAGCCTGTGAGATTTGTTGCATTCAGCCACTGATCGGAGGAGACGTTAAAGCCGCTGCCATACCAGCCACGCTGTGGGGTGATCGTGAGCGTACCGTCGAGCGTTGCATTGCCGTTCACGATTAGGCGGCTGAACGCGCCAGCATCGTTTACGGCGACCTGCAAGCGACCGGTTGCGGTTTGCAGGTAGTCGCCATTCACCTTGATGCTGTTGTCAAGGCCGCCGATGAGGGGCGCGACAGCACCGCTGTTGGTGAAGCGACCATTTTCATTGAGGAGATAACTGCCGTTACCTGATAGCGTTGCGCCTTGCGCGACACTTGCGTCGTACACCTCGTGATTGCCAGTCAATGTCGTGGCACCACCGACGAACTGCAGCGAAAGATTATTGCGTCCAACGATATTACCGTCATAGCGGGCTGCAAAGCTTGCGTCAGGCTGCTGCGTTGATTGACCGCTCGCGTCAGGCGTCAAACCGAACGTAAATTTGGTCAGACGCGGAGCACCGTTCTCGTCGACCTGGTTGTAGTCAGACAGGATGTCCCCTGACAGCATTGCGCCACGCATCACATTGATCTCCCCGACGTAACCATTGTTCGACATGTACATCGCCGCATGACTGCCAGCCAGGCGACCGGTCAGATCGAACTTGCTGACGAGCGGACCGTCGATTTCGCTCAGCATCGGGGCCGATTTGGTGCCAATCGTGCGAATATACGAACCACGATATTCATCGTCATTGCCCAACACATTGTTGCCAAAGTCGAAACTTGCCGCGATGCCATGCTCGCCGAGAGCCTGCACGTCCCCGCGCTGAGTCAGTGTGTGATCCCTGCCATAGGCGAACATGACACCGCTCCCATACGCGCCGTCGGCGTACACGCGGGTTCCGGACGGGACCGTGATGTGATTGTTTTCGCCGTCGACGCGGATGCCGGCACCGCCTGCTCCTTTCGAAAGCAAGTCGGCGCGCTGGACCACTGTGTTGCCGCTGCCATAGACGTGCAGTCCCAGTCCGAGCGTAGCTGTATTGTATGTATTTGGCAGATAGGCGGTACCCTCAGCACTGCGAGCGAAGAAGGGATTGTCGTTGACCAGATTCTGACCATTGCCGTAGATGGAGTATCCGAAGAGCTTGCGCCGGTCGATGCTGTAGCCCAGATCCTGCAACGCGGCGATCTCCGCCTCCATCAGGACGGTGTAGTTCTGGTATCTCTGATGGCTCATCGTGCCGTTCTTAAGCTCGCTATGCCCAGCGAAGGGTGCATCCAGCCGGCCGTCCTCAGTCATCACTCGCACCGGAATACCTGGCATGGCACCGGCCAGCACTTCGCTCACTTGCTTCCCGACGAAATAGCCCCGATCGCGGCGCAGGTCGAAAACGTCCTTAGCTGGCAGGTTCACGCACAGCGAGCAATAGATCGTCTGTCCAGGCTTGGCTTGTTTGCCGTTGTCGTCGTGCAAATGCTCCGTCCAGGCGTTTAACTTTTCAGGGAAATGCGCTGATAGCGCCCCGTCGGGATATCGTTCATAGCTGATAGTGCTGAGCATACCGTGCCCATGGCCGAGCTCGTGGATCACAACGGGTGTAAGACCAATCTCTGGAGTCCTTGGCAATTGCGAAGGAATGTATGCTTCGGACGAAAACCCCATCTGGCCGATTGTAACCATGCCGTGTGCGCCGTATTGCAGCTCGCCCGGCTCCTGCCCCGTGAGTGCCGCCTGAACCTTGGTGACGCCACTAGGGGACGTATCACTATAGGCAGATGCGTTGCGCTCGCTATCCCCACCGATGTTGACAATGGCCGGCAATTGCCCCGGAACAACCTTGATGATTTCCGCCCAATACCGAATCGCCGCCAGTGAATGATCTATTTCTGATTGTGGCAAGCTCCGCGTTGAACGCGTATCACCTTCCGCGTAAGCGCCATCGCCGGGACCAAATATCCGCGCCCGCATGAAGGGCATGCCATTCGGGTCCATGACGTCGTAGGTTTCAACCGCTCTACTGGGCGAATCCAGCAAGGCACTAGCCGCAAGCACGATAGTCGTAATTGTCTTCGTCTTCATACTACAGATTCTGTTCGATGTCTTGATTGCCGGCGTGCTTCGCCGTCCAACTTGGAGCGCGCGTGCACGCAGATGCGTTAGCGAAGCGCAGCCGTCATTGATCGGACATCGGCCTTGCCGCCTTCGTAGCCCGAGTCTGACGGTAGAACTTCAATTCGAAAGGAAGGCTAGTTCTCTGGGGAAGTCAGCCTTGATGAAGTCAAGTCAACTCACAAGCATGCCCCTCATTGCTGGTGGCTTTGATTTCAACTTCCTCAAGCTCAAACTGGGGCACTTCACGCTTGCCATTGCGATCCGCCGAGCGGTTTGCGCCTGATCGAAATGATCGCCCGAAGCCTCGGTGCCAGGCGATGTCGATCGTTCTCATGGTACCGCCAAATATGCGCCCCTATCGTCATTTGATCGCGCAAAGACCCCCCTTTGTGCAGCGGACCAATCCCGACAAAGCAGGCGGCTTGCGCGCAACTAACAACGAGCGGAGCAAAAGACGGGCCAAATAGCCTGATGCGTCCACCCGCGCGCAACCAGCTGAACGCAGCATCCACGCGCGACTGCCCGTCTGCGCGAAAGCAGGCGCTTCGTGTTGGAACACCCACCAATGTTGGCGCACACTCGCCATGCACACGAGCAAAACGATGTCCTCCCGGGCAGTTGCAGCGCATTCCTTTGTTCATCTTTGCTGTTGCCGATCAGTTCAGCGTTTGAATGGCGCCGCAACAGGCGGGCATTCTTATTGCACTATCGTCGTGAGCTTCGTCCTGGCATGCGTCAGGCATAAAACACTCGGGACGCGAGGCCCGTCACTTCATGCTAGACGACGCGTAGAGCAGGTCGAATGCAACGCGCGCGACCCGGCTGCTTAAAATGCTCGGGACGGCGATCGGGCCTCAGACGGATCGAGGATGGTCAAGCAATTTACTCAGGAGAAGCCGGACCCAGTCCTCAATGCCGCAGACGAACGCTTGACCCGCCGCGCCGTGTTAGGTGCAACGATCGGGAATATTCTCGAATTCTACGACTTTGGGACCTATAGCTTTTTCGCGATCCAGATCGGACAAGCGTTTTTCCCGGCAAGCGATCCGTTCGCCAGCCTCATGCTGTCACTCGCAACCTTCGGCGCGGGTTTTGTGACCAGGCCGATCGGGGCCATCGTGCTCGGCTCGTATTCGGATCGGGCCGGGCGCCGGCCCGCGATGACCGCCAGCTTTGTCCTAATGAGCGCCGCGATCCTTGTGTTAGCGCTTACCCCCTCATACGGGACAATAGGAGCTGCTGCTCCGCTCCTGGTCATTGTCGCGCGTTTGGTGCAAGGCTTCGCGCTCGGCGGTGAGGTTGGTCCGACAACTGCCTATTTGCTGGAAGCAGCGCCGGCCGAGGGGCGCGGTCTTGCTGTCTCGTTTCAGCCTGCCAGCCAACAGATCGCTGCAACGGCCGGGGCGCTTGTTGGAGAAATACTCTCCCTGACCATGACAAGCGAGGCACTCAACGCGTACGGATGGCGGATCGCGCTCTTGCTCGGCGCCGCTACGCTGCCGTTCGGATTTTGGCTGCGGAGCGGCTTGCCCGAAACGTTGCACCGGCCCCAAGCGCCGGCTACGGGCGTTCAGCCTGTCAGAAGATTGCCTGCCACTCGCCGTATCATCAGCTTGGGATTCGTCGTCCTGGCCAGTTGCACGATCATCACCTACGTCACGGGATATATGACCACCTATGCACTGAATACCCTACAAGTTTCCGCGCCTCTCGCCTTTGGCACCACGCTCGTTAGCAATACGGTAGGAATTGCTGCCGCGCTGCTGGGCGGCTGGCTCGCAGACCGCGCGGGCCGCCGGCACATCATGATATGGCCGCAGATCGCTGCGTTGTTGATGACCTATCCGGTGTTCTTCTGGATCTCAGAGAGCCGCAGTGCCCTCGCACTTCTCGGGGGTCTCGGCGCGCTCACACTTATCGGAACGATTCCGTATAGCGCCTTCTATGTGAGCATGGCCGAAGGTTTGCCCAAGAACATTCGTGGTGGCGCCTTCGCGATCATCTACGCTTTTGCGATAGCGATCTTCGGAGGCACAGCTCAACCAGTCGTCACCTTGCTGATCTATCTTACCGGGAGCGCGCTGGCGCCCGCCTGGTACATGCTTGTCGCTAGCGTGGCTGGGCTCCTTGCCATGCTCATGATGCCGGAGACGGCACCGCTCAAAATTAACAGCGCTGTAAACAAGCAAAGCCCGCTATAGCGTGGCGAATGCGCTATTTTTCCAACGTGCAGCAGCGCGTGCTAGGGCTCATCTTCGGCAATCCTCAGCACAGCTTCTATACGTCGGAAATCTTTCGAAGCGTCCGTTCCAGCAACCGGCCTTACTTACTATTTGCGCGCCGCTGCAGAGCTTCACAGCGCTTCATGAGCTGCTCAAACGGCTCAGGTTCGCCGAGAAGTAATCCAGCGTCGATCGTCTTTTGATGATCGGCCTCAAGGTCCTTACGCATCTTTTCGTCAGGAACTAACTGAAGCTTGCCGGATATCGCGGCGTGATAGTCGATGACATTGCCGTTGCGATCTTTCTCCCGGAAGAACTTGCTCTTCCAATCGGCGACTTCCTGCGCCAGCACTTTGTCATCGAAGGCAGCTTGCGCAAATCCCTTATCATCGAGCTTCACGAGATCGTACCAATGGCGCGACACACGATCGCCCGCGATACCCTGAGCGCAAAGAACGTGGACGGCCGTTGCTTTCTCCCAAACGGTGCGCTTGGGAAGCATGATTTTTGGGGTCGCTACAGGAAACTCGAGCTCGGACAGGGATTTCGCCGCATCGCAGGTGATCTCTCTCGTCTCGGACGGCCCACCAGGCCGACCAGTTTACCAAGAGCTTGCGGGCCATTCTGGCCGACCTGAAGCGGATCCGACGGACCGTCATGGAATCGAAGACGGTGGCTACCCGGCTGGAAGCCTTCTTCGAGGAGTTCGTCGACCAGCTCCTGCTGAAGGATTTCGAGTCCATCCTCACCGTCAACCATCCGTACCGCTTCCGCGATGCCATCGTCGATCTCGCACGGCGGATCTCCTATACGCCGGACACCATGCAAGTCCTCGCCGAGGAGTACACCGCTTCCAGCATGGCCGCCGACGTCGAGGACGGTCGAATGGCGGCGGCCGACGATCAGGTCGCACACGTGCGGCTGGCCTCGGCGGAGATCCTATACCGATATCTCGACCGTACCCCCGCGTCGCGGATTGCGCAGGACGCTGCGGCAATGCTTGCCGCCGGATCGGCGCTGCGCGACTCTCTGAAGAACAGCGCTTCCCAAATCGCCGAGGTCTGGGGACGGGGGAAGACGTGGCACGGATTCGCTTCGTCCGACGTCGAGATGCTGCGCGACGCCTTCGTTCTCGCCCAGGCCATTCTGGACGACAAGCATCTCGACGTCGACTACAAGACCTTCTCGCGACGGACGGTGGGTCACAGCAAGACGCTCGAACGCATTGAGGGTGCGGTCGTGCGGCTCCTGAGCGGCATCCTGGAGTTTCCGCCCGGCGCGCGGCCCCGCGAGGCACTGCGGGCAATCGGACTGGAACGCTTCGCGCCACCGCTGCTGCTCGCAGGAAAAATCGACCTCGAGGGAGCCGACCTCTCCAGGATTTCTCCACATTATCTCGGAATCACTCCCAAGGAAGCAGATCGCGTCCGTTTTCGAGAGCCGCCGGCGTACATTCTTACGATCGAAAACTTCGCAAGCTTCAACCGGCACATTGCCGAGGCCGACCCCCGTCGACTGGGAACGACGATGTACGTCGGCGGTTACCCTTCGCTCGCCACCCAGCAGGCGCTGCGGATGATCGCAGGATCGGTATCCGAACAGACGCCAATCTTTCATTGGTCGGACATCGATCCCGACGGGACCTGGATCTTCCACACCATTGAGCGCGCCATCGGCCGACCGATCCGACCCCACCTGATGAGCGTCGAAATTGCCGAGCGCTCGGGACAATGCCGTCCAAAAAATCTGCACCCGCCAGATGCTCACCAGAGTCCGGTATCGCGCGGCTGGCAGCGTACCTGGCAGAAGATGGAGCCAAGACGCTTGAGCAGGAAGAACTCGATCCCGTTTTGCCAGAGCTTCGTTAGAAAATCCGTGTCGGTGTGAGGCCGACATCGCCCCGTCTGCAGTTCAAGGATAGATGGTTGAACAACACCTGCGATCGGCAAAGCGGACGCCATGAGTAAGGCGGCTGCTTGCCGGGATCGAAAAACGCCGTCGGCACGCGCTCGACACGCCCCCAAGTACCGCCTGCTCTCCAGAAAAGATCGCGTCCGCCGTTTTCCTGGGTTGCATACCCACCCTCGTGGTCAAGCGCATGCGCGCAAGGGCGGCGCCTGCGATCCAGGTGACGGCGCAGGACCATGTCCATCTCGCCAATGCCCGCGAAGGCATTGTGGCCGATGTTGCCGTCCGGACGCAAGAATGGGTAGTGGGGCGATGTCTACCTTGTCGACGAGCTCATCAATCGCGGCACATATGCGCAGAATTCCGTCTGGTGCAGCCTGAATTCAGGATGAAAGGAGCCTGTTCCGACCGCAAGCCGGCCGATCGCCAACCTACGCCCGCCCCTGCCGACTGGCGTCGCAGATTGGCAATCGGCACCCTGGAATACTTCATGTCTACCGGAGCACAGGGCTCCGATTCCATCATAGATGCCGAGGATGCTCTCTATGACGTGGGTAGTTCCTTGAACGGCGAAGGCATCTCGTCCGGCCATGCACCTTCTGTGCGGCATCAACGCGCCGGGCCGATCATTCCCCTCGCCTATGTCACTGACAAGCCGCAGTCGGTCAGGTCGACCACGACGTCGCTTGTAGAAACGACGCCCTTGCGGTGAGTGATCGCCAGCACGGTCACATCTTTGGCTAGCGTACGGATATGGTTCATAATGTCCTGCTCGGTTTCTTCGTCGAGCGCGGAGCTGGCCTCGTCAAGAAGAAGGATCGCCGGCTCGCCATAAAGTGCGCGGGCAATAGCAATACGCTGGCGCTCCCCGCCGGAAAGCTTCAAACCACGTTCTCCAACGGTTGTGTCAAATCCTTCAGGCAAGGCCTCGATCAAGGGGAGAATAGCGGCTTTTTCCGACGCGGCGCGAAGGCGCACCTCGTTGCGGGGCCGTCCTAGCAGGATGTTGTCGGCTAGCGACTCGTTGAGCAACATCACGTCCTGCGGCACGACAGCAACTGCGGCATACCAATCCGCGCGTTCGATGCCCGCTATATCGGTCCATCTACCAGAATACGACCGCGGTCCGGTTCAATCGATTTCAAGACGAGCCTAAAGATTGTCGATTTTCCCGATCCCGATTCACCGACAAGGAAGGTGATCCCACCCCGCCCAGCCACAAACGAGACGTTCGTAACCCCACGACCGTTGTCGTAGGCGTAACCAATGCCCTCGAAAGAGAGCTGGCCAGCGGAGGGCGTGAAATCTTGAGCGTGAGATGGTCGCCGCTCTTCGGGTGCGGCCCATAGTCTAGCCAGAGGGATGAGGTCGGCTCGCGACCGCGCCACATCGGAGATGGCACGAGCAACCATCTCGAATGGCATATTGAGCTGGAGTAGAAGCGTGTTGAATAGCACCATATCCCCGATGGTGACCGCCCCGACCCGGTATTCAGGTATGAGAAGGAAAAACGTGACCGCAAATTGTAGCGCGACGGCTGGGCCGAGCACGGCGATGTAGGCAACGCGTTGCAACACATAGGCGCGCCAGTTATCACGCACCTCCCGCGCCGTTATCGTAAAGCGCTGGCTCATCCAGGAATGACTGCCGAAATAGCGCAGGGTGTCCATGGAGCTCATGACGTTGCCAACGAAACGCGCATTGTCCTGTCCGGCTTCTCTGGCTCGCTCCAGGAACACGTACGCCCGACGGGTCGAACTCCACGTCAATGTTATCAGGACTGCCCCATAGACGACGACGATTGCAGCGATCTGGATATTGAGGAGCGCGCCGAGAGTAGCGAACGTAAGTAGAAGTTGTGTTGCAGCAAGGATGAAGACGACGATCCCAAGCTGGACCAGCGCCGTCAGGGCGCTGCGCCCGCGCGCGGCCGCATTCTGTATCTCTACCGGATTGTGCTCAAGAAAAAAGGCCGCGGTTTTCCTCAAGATGCGATCAAAGAAGCCCGTTGCAGCGATGAAGCCCAGGTTCTCGGCTGTCATGAAGGACAGATACTGCAGCATGCGCTGCAATGCGGAGGCTACCACAAGTAGGACCGCATAGCCTGCGAACCCCCATGCAAGCACCGACATGTCTTCCTCGCGCGGGAGACGGTCAATGAGACACGAAAATACATAGGGCGCTGCGACGCTGGTCGCGCTTGAGATCAGCACCACTGCGACAACGACGAGAAGCAACCACCGATCGGAGCGCCAGTACGCATGCAAAATTTCGGAAACCGGTGATAACGTGCTGCCGTTCGACATATCTAGCGGATAGAGAAATGGGCCTTGCTTAGGTTGAAAGAGCCGACATAACCCTGTTCGCACGATGATTCCATGCGAGCTCACATGAAGATGCTCGATGAGGGCTCGCAGGACTTTCCTGTGTACCATTGCTTGGCTTCAAATCAATAGATCCAGCACGGTCATCAACTCACCAATGCTGGTAGGTTGTCGTCTGCCTTCTCACATGAGAGATCATTTTTGTGGCGGGGCGGCTGAACGCCAGCTGCGAATTTTGCGATTTTTGTTTGGCGATTGACAACTCGACGGAGCGCTATGGACTCACCTCGAAGCGCGCCGAGGCAACATTAGGCAGGAGGTCTGAACTCAACGATTTTACCCGCGTTTTAATCTCGTCCCGGCCTTGGTGACAAAGCGGAGCTCAGCAGCGCGCGCTGCCTGATCGTTGTTAAGCACCCTGTCCTTATCCGCGCGATCCCAAAGCTCCTGTGGCGAAACTTGAACAGCTTCAGAGACCGGAACGCAACGGCTTTGATCAAATCGCAGTTGGCTTGGCCTTTGAACATAGCCGGACGCACACATGTGCTCGGTAAGTCTTGATCTTTACCGGCAGGTGAGCCTTTGAGGCTTACGGCGAGATAAATGTATTCGGGCGTTCTGAAGTTCGCGGCTATATTGGAAAGTATGGCATCCGGGGTGCTCAATCGGGAACACCGAGTAGCGACGTCCGCCTGCCTCGTCCGCCTGCCTCTTTGCCTTTGGCGGACCGATTTCGGAGTTGTCGGGATGCTCGCACGCGCGCCGCGATCCAGCGCACTGCTTTTCCTGTCCGCAGTGCTCCTCACAGACCGGCTGGCCGCGTCATCAAGAGCAGATTCAGCCAGCTCGACCAGGCGAAGCCTCATATGGGACGCGCCGAGTCGCCTGCGAGTCCCAGACCGCGTTCAGTTTCTCAGACGGCTTTTGCAGTGCCCGCCGATCGACGACGAGGTTCCTAAGGTTCAGGTCTGGCTGCGGACCTGCCGCTAATCGACTGACCAGTGCCCGCGTGCCATCAACCACGAAGACGCCGCAGTCATACTCATTCCTCTGCTGGCTTATGGGCGCGTCTTGCAGGTTGGCTCCGACTCGTTCAGCGATCCTGCTGCGTATCATTATATCCTAGAACTGAGTCATAGTGATAGGCAACGAGCCGAACGCGGCGATCCACCAGCAGGAACGACCAATGGGAGCCAAGGCGATTGAGGTCTGTAGCGCTAGCATCATTCACCGGCAAGAACAGGATTCACCGGCAAGAACAGGAAGTCGGCTGTAGCCGGAGGAGGAGGACGCGACCGCTGTCCAGCTAGCGGCCGGCGCCTCTATCCTCGTTCTATGCTTGGTTGTCTTCCGTCGTTAGTGCCGCACGCACGAGGGATCGGTCAAACAGAAGAATAAGTCGCAGATACCATCCAACGGGTCATCCGCGCATTGAGGATATGACGTATCGGCTACCTGCACCTTGGTGGCGACCGGTTGGGCGGCAACCTCAGCAACAAAGGTCGGCACCGCCGCCGTTCCAAGCGCGAGGGCGCTCGCAGTCACAATCACGAATTTTTTCATTCTAGAGTTGCTTCCCTAGGTTGGCCCCAGCCGTCCGCCACGTCTATATGACCTCACCGCAAGTGGTAAAATTGATTTTCTTGATTGGGTCTATCTACGGAATGGATACGTTCGGATATCTCGGCAGGGCCTCGCCTTAAGTCAATCGGAGTCAGCGGAGCCGTTTATGCTCGAGCTCTCGCCCAGCCATCGAAGCTATCGATACATCTGTCGAAGCAATCGAAGCATTGATCCTGGCACACGGTGCGTTGCATTGGTTGGGACTGCACGGGTTTCCCGACGGCCCCTGCGTCACTTTCCGGATGAGTGTATAAGCGATTTCTTCACCGCCGATACGACCGATTGCGGAGATCGCTCTACTAGTTCCTTTTTCTTATGGCTGCGCTGCAGGCCACACCGCAAGGCTTTCGCCGCTGTGGTGCCAAGTCTGGTGCAGCACCGGGCAAGTTAGTCCCTACGACCTCATCAACCGAATGAAATCGTTGAGGCCAAGATTCACGATCGCGAGGATTGAACGACCGATCCGGGAAAAGCAGATCCCCTAGGTCGTGTGGACTCTAAGGATTCCCTTTTAAGGGCAAATCAGATTCAAGGCGTCTTTTTGGGAGGCAGTCTTGGGTGCGATGGATCGTTTGGTGTTGAGTGCGTATTTCGCAAAAACGGGACAGCGGTTTCGCTAACTGACGGACAGCAGTTTCGCTAAATCGCGGACAGCGTGGCGACGCTGGCTTTTGGTTGCCTGGTTGTTGAAGTCAGTTGGTATTCGTTTCGCTGTTTTCGACGTCGGTCAAGGGGCGCGCGGCTTTTTTCCTTCGCATGCTGTCACCTTCGAGGGCGATACGGTGGGAGTTGTGGATGATCGGCCCAAAGCGCGTCGATCATTCAGGACCTGGAGACAAGCTCAGCCACCACAGAATTGTCGGCCCCCCGAGCGGCCATTGATACGGCCGCGTATCGTGAAAGCGCACCCACCGCTGCATACCCACCCTTTCCGTGCTGCAGGCGTTGGAATTGCCGCTGATCGCGTTTGACGCGTCTGGCGCAAACCAAGGCCGGCGAAGCAGTGGCATCCGAAGTCGACGAACGGGAAGATGAGAGCAATTGCCCGCCGTCAACGCCCGTCGGTGAATCGATGTCGGCCCGAGCGGCTGCGTACCAGAAGCAGATTACCGGCCTTGATCCGGGTTCGGCCGTGGTGCTGAACAACGTCAAGTTCGACGGATGTCGGCAAAGCGACGGTACCATGCTTGAGGCCAAAAGGCCTGGCTACGCGCAATTCTTCGTTGCCAGCGCCGATGCGGTTCAAAGCTGGTACCAAGGCTGGACCAGCATCCTTGAGTGGACGGAGAGGCAGGCCGAAACTGCCCTCGCGGCCCGCAAATTGGAGTGGCATTTTGCGGAAAAGCTCGCGAGCGAATACTATGCCCGGAAGTTCGGGCCAGCCCGTATGCGAGGACAATGTACGATCCACCCCTTTAGAAGATGACGATGGACAGGCACTCCTTCCAGATTCGAAGTCAATGGCGTCAGCGGCCGGAAACCGCGCTGCAGGCTGCAACTCATCTTGCGAGATTGCTGCTGGCTCTGTCCAACGTTCATCCAGGACTCAAACGCTGGCTCAAGAGATCCTCAAACCGGCCGTCTCAGGTAGCGTTTTGCCCCATGCCGCCGGAGGCGAGCGAACTCGAAGCCATTCTCAAAGACGGCGCCCAGTTCAGGGGCACAGTCCCGCCAGAGCCGTGGCCGGAGCGCGGTTTCCATGCGAGCGCCTGGAACGGCGTCCGTGGAGACGTCGGCGAGTTTCAGCCTCAAAATCGGTGCGTATGACGGCAAGCTCGTGGCCTCCAACCGCTTCGAACTCGTTTTGACGGACGCTCCAGTCGAAGGTTCGCTAATTTCAGCAGAGGTCATCAGGGTGTTGCTTCCGCTACCATTGCAGAAATGCAGAAATCGAGCCATCCTGGCTCGATGTGATGAGCAACAAATGGCCCCATGAGGGGCCGATGGATCTAGACCTTACCTGCCCGCCGGCGGCTGGATGTCGTACGTGAAAGGCCGACGTGATTTCGATCCTCCGGAGGGCATGAATGTCGAGCCCATGGGGGATGGCATCGTGGTGTCCGTAACCTCCGAGATTTTCTCAGATGCCCAGCCGGAGCACGTCGACGCAGCAAATCGGCTGAACGAGGCTGTTGTTTCAGTGCGGACGGCGGAGAATGAATTAGCCTCCCAACCGGACAGCCGGCGGGTCAGTCCTATCCGGTGAAAAAAGGCGTCGGCACCGGCGAGTTTGCGGAACCTGCCCAACCATGTAAGGGGCCAAAAAGGGCCAAAAACCGCGAAATTTTAACCTACTTGGCCTCCAATGGTCGACTAATCGAGAGGAAAGTCTATATTTTGTCGATGGCTGACGTAGCAACCGAGGAGCACAAGACTAGTACGGCGGGGGACATCTCGGCCGTCGACAAGCTTGTTTTGGCCACGGTCAACGCACCGTTCAAGCGGGATATCAGCGCGGCAACGCTCCAGCACTGCATTGCGCGGGCGGAGCTTGGCGAGTGGCCAGTCCACGTCGCGACGTTCTTCACCGACGTTTCGCCGCACTTGATTTTGAGTTTTGCTGCCGGTCACGGTATCTCCAAGTCCAAGCTTGCCGAAGCGTACGTGGTCATGAAGACCAAAACGGGCGAGCAAAATCTGGATTTGGAGAGCGATCTTGTCCCACTGGCGACTGTTGCTCGATAGAGCAATTACCGGTTTAGGGCGCTTTCGAACCAACGGACAGCCTGTTCCTGATTGGGTGCTTGGAGGCGGTACCGCTCTGATGATTCATAGCGCGCACCGCCTCAGCAAAGACGTCGATGCTTTCATCGACGATCCGCAGTTCCTCACGTTATTGTCGCCGCGTCTCGGTGGTGAGGATATCTGGTCGTGTGATGCCTATGACGAAACAAGCCACTATCTGAAACTGATCTATCCTGAGGGTGAAATCGACTTCATTGTTTCCGGCTCGATTACAGACCTCCCGGTCGAGGCGAAAACCATAGACATGGTGACATCCGGCCCGGTACTTCGCATACGGTAAAGGTCGAGCACCCAGTCGAGATTGCGATCAAGAAGCTGTATTATCGCGGGGCAATGCTCAAAATTCGCGATGTTTTCGACATCGCAGTGGTCGACTCGTTATTTTCGGAAGAACTACACGAAAACCTCCGCCACGTTTCTCACCTGAAGCATGGAATTTTGGAGAGACTGTCGGCCATCTCGGAAGACTTCCTGCGACAGCAGCTCGATGAACTCGCTATCGAGGACAAATGGCGCGAGCTTGCAGCGACATGTCTTCAGCGGGTCAAAGAAATCGCGGACGCGATTCCGGAGTTGAAGTGCGTTCCCTGATAGATTCGACATCAAGGCCGTTCTAAATCTGACTTGCGGTAGAACGTCGCCCCGATCTTCTTCGGATCGAACACGGGCTCCACGCCGGCGTGCAGGAGCTCTTTCTTGGCCGCCAAAAAATGCCGTCCTCGCTGCTTGGCGAGCGCGAACAGGGAGACGTACTCCCGGGCGAAGCGCTCCACCTCGTGGGCAGGCACGACCACGGTCGGACAGCGGTTGATCGGGGTGACCACGGTGATCGATTTGAGGTTCCCGAGCTTGATGAGGGCGGCGGCGACCTCGGCCGTGGTGGACAGCTTGTCCTTGATCTGGAGTCCGCTCAGGCCGCCGTGATCGGGCCCGCGGACCAGCGCACGGACCTCCTCGAGGTCGAGCAGCAGGGACATGAAGCCGCGCTCGGAGGCGAGACGCCATCTGCGCTTGGGCTTGTCGCTTCCACGCAACGCCAACCGGTCACGAGCCCGATGGCTGTGACAAGATCGGCTATTCCGACCAGAGCCAGCGTCTCGAGCGGCACTTTCGGGCATCGATTCACTATCGATGCAAGCCTGGCTCGGCAGCCTTCCTTACGCAACTCAAGCTCAGGATCGTTGCGCCTCCGCCGGGCTGCGTCTGCCAGACTTTCGCACTGCCGGATTTAGCGACGATGGCGCCATCTCGCCAAAATCAGCTCTGCGATGAACAATGGACGGCCAGCACAGTCGCAAGTGCTTTACTTTCTTCAAGCGATGAAACTCGTCAGCTGTTCGACAGCTAAACCCTCTAGCAATGAGACCGTCTATATCCGGACAAGGCTGGGCTTGATGGGCTCAAAATCTGGAACAGAAGAAGGAGCGGGATCCCCTCAACATACCGCCCCGTCGAGAACCAGATCCGCTCCATTTTATAGCCGTTTGTGCATGTCTCGGTTTCCGACCCTCGCGGCTCGCTCAAATCGGATCAACTTGTCCGATTGATATCGACAAGGCTACCAAAGGGAAAATGGAATGCACCCGTTTGATAATATTGACCCGTCTGCGGCTTTTAAGAATTGCGTCGAGCAGCAACCAGAAGAAACCGGGCAAGCAGACTTTGAGCAGCGGCTTGGAGAGCCTCAGCCGAGCCTCCAAACATCAGATGCGCCCGGGGCCGGATCGTCCCGGACTGACACGGAAGGCAATTTGAGAGCGCAGGCTATTCAGGGGGACGAACGGTGCGCAGCTGCATCCTTTATCAGGACGCGCGCTCAGCTTGCCGCGACGCTCACCTGCGCAACCGTTGCGGAACTGAGAAGAGAAATCGAACTCGCTGCGCAAAAATCGGCACGATGGTCGCAAGCAACTGGGCCATCAGCCGGCGGCATCGATCGTGGCCGCGTCTACGACGAGGTGGTGGCATCGTCGTACGCTGAGCTGCAGCGCTTTCAGAATCACGCCAGCCATTGCAAGCCACGCGTACTGGACCGTCAAAGCGCGATGGACCATTTGCGTTCCATGGCGGCTTTGCGTTACGACGTCGCCCCCTGGAATATTTGGGGAGGCCAACAACTTGATCTGGGTCGCGCAGCGGCAGCGCACATGAGAGGGGACACCTATTCTTCGCCTTTTGTATCACTGTCCGAGGAGGCCTCACAACTGCTCCTGTCGCCGGACGATGACAACGAGTATGGCGCCAAAGCAATTGCGGAAAGCGCGAACGAGTTGCACACCTATACGGTACCACGGGTCACCACCTGGACGGCCGAAGAGATCGTCAGCATCCTTGAGGACGGGACCGAGAATGATGAACCCAATCTTGCATGGGTGAGCGATACCCCAACCGAGGAGCGCGAGGTACTGTTTCTGGGCGGGAATCTGGATGACTATCGGACCGCTAGCGAATTGAATCCATACAGAAAGTCACAGACGAGAGGATGAGGCTAAAAGGGTGCGAGAAAGCGCGACATCTCTTGTTGCGCTGCTTGGAAAAATCGGAAGCAGGGTTGCGGCATCTATAATGCCTGATCGGAGTGGCCAGCGCCTGCTGGCCGGGTAGCGGACGTCGACCATCAAAGTGTCCGCCGAGATCTGTATCATCTTCAAATTCGTCGCACATGTCGTCGGAGGGAAGCGAGGTATTTCGCTCGCCGACGGACCAATATGATCCATTATAATCGCCAGAGCTCCCGCTCGGTCTGACACCAATGCCAGCAGAGCACAACGAGCTTGCCGCCACGCCGACGGGGTCGTGGCCGTCACAAGATCAGTGTTTGCAGAGAAGCAGCTCCGCCCTCAGCGGCCGGGACACTCGGAAGAACGAAAAGCCCCAGCATCTTCTGGGGGGCCTGGAGGCCGGGATGCTGGGGCTCTCGTCGCCTTATCCAAGAGAAGCAAACGGATAGGCGGGCTCATTGTGCATTGCGAAGTCGATTCGTCAAACCAGAGCGCATAGTTTTCTTTTGGCATGCCAACCATCCGAAGCAATCCCTCTGGAGGTTTACTTGTCAGTTGGCGGCGCACATGCAGGCGTTTCGCGACGAGCGCGACGACATCCGGCCGTATCGTCTTCGGGATCACGCACATGTTTCTCCGGCTGCCGCGCTCAGCGGCTGGCTTCGTGCCCACGCGCCGATCTTCGGCATCACCAATGGCCTCATAGAGAGCTTACTTGCCCGTGATTGGAAATGATCCGGCTCTCCGGCCGACGAGCGTCTCGTGGATTTGGTGCGTGTTCTCTTCCTCCGAGCTCCATCCTTTGGGAGATGGAGCCTGAGGAGGCCCGGTGCGGCTCAGGTAATCCGCCGAGCCGAATTGGAGGCATGAAAGCTGCCATCGAACGGCATGCTGCCGCAAGACAAGAAGCTCACTAGATTCCCAGTCGCCCTATCTGCGCTGACACGTGCCCAGCGTCGGGAAGGTGGTACAACGCCTGGCCGCCGGCTGCGGTGCTCAACAAGGACTTGCAAAACGCAGGTGTGAGCTTGCCGCGGTGGATCACGACGTGGTTGCGCCCCTCGGCGGCTCGAGCGTTCTGCCAGTGCCGATTATAGCCGCGCTGTTCATCGGACTTCACGTGGCAAGCGGCGAAGTCACGGTCCCCCAGCATTGGCAATTGCCAGGCATGTACCGGCCGCTCGGTATGGATGTGCACCCACATCGGGCTTGGCCTCGCACCACTGCTCAGCGCCTTGGGCTGCAGCTTGACCTCGAACAGCTTCCCTGGCTCTCCCTGCAAGGCGCGCGGTGGATCGACTGGCGCCAATTCCCCCGCCGCCCGCAATTGTTCAAGGTACCTTTGCGACGGAAACGCATAGGTCTTCATGCAATCGCTCGTGATTGCCGCCTTTCGCACGTTCAATGATTTTGCCTGCCCCTGCACCTCGGACTGCATCGCCTTAAGCCGAGATATTTTCTTGTGCACTTCGGGCACTTGCGCCGGCGTGAGCAGGCTCAGGCGAGGCTCCTCCAGCGCGGCTATAGCGGCTATACAGGCCTCAGTCTCGGCATCCTGCGTCTGCAAGCGCTTACTGACGAGATCCAAGACGTGGTCGGCGTCCTCGGGCTTCATCTGGCGCGCTTGCGAGACGGCACTTTGTTGAGCCGGAACGCTGAATTGCAGCAGTTCATCCAGTCGCTTAAGTAATCCCGCCAGCGCTTCCCTTGAGGGCGGAGCCTGCCACATCCGGAGGTGCTCGGTAGCAGAGGTTGAGGCGCTCGCGCGTGCCTCCTCCGCGGTCACGAGTTTTTTGGTACCGAGGTCCGAGAGCACGATAACCTTGCCGGTCGGGGTCGTGGCCGCATCGGGCCTGGCGAGTTGCGGCTCGGGTGGGCGGGCCGTCGAACTCCCCTCGCCTGCGGCCGCTGCGCGCCTTCCTTTGCCCTTTCTGCGCGCTCTGCTGCTTTCGCCCACCATGGCGGTATTTTCCGGCAACGCAGCCCAAGCCGGCGGTTCAATTGTGGCTGCCAACTTTGGCTGCACTGCCAGCAACCGCATGACTTCGTTCGCCGTAAGCCACGCACCTTCCACGATCTGGTCCAGCAACTGCAACGGAAGGTCAGCTCCTGATCCGGCTTCCCTCAGCGTGGCAACCATGGAACTCACTCCTGAAGCGAATTCCGAAAGCCGCTCCATGACGCCTTCCAGAACGGCGCGATGTTCGGCGTCGAGCGATGCCCCGTTGCTGTACATAACGGCATGGCCGGTCGAGACGAATGCTGGAAAAACATCTTCGATGAAGGTCCCGAGCAGACGCACCCGCCCGTTCTCGCCCATGAGGGCTTGGTGCGCGTCTGGTTCCAACGTGCTCACTTGCGAGTCAATCAAGAGCTTCGCGAGAGCTATCCGGGTTTGCAGATACATGCACTTCGTATTGAGCGCATGGCCGGTATGCAGTCTTAGTGCGGCCTCTTCGGCCTCGCGCATCGCGGGCGTAGCGCTTGGCAAGTCCGCAGTAGCTGCGCAGACGGATTGCATCCGCTCCAAGCGCAGTGTCTTCTTTCCCCACCACTCCATGTGGGCCGCATAATGTTCCGCCACGCTTGCAACCGAGCGGCTCAGCTGGTGGGGCGTAGCGATGCCTTTCAACCTCTCGAGGCATCTCAACGCTTCTTTTCTCTTCGTCTCCAGTTGGTCAACAATCTGCCTGGCCACGGTGTTACATTGGGTGGCTGCGTCAAGCACGTCATCGCGGAGAAGGCGGGCCCGATCGTCGGGCAGAATGCGACGCGCCAAATTTGGGGGCAGATCGGCGTAGTAGTCCAGAGCTGCTGAGCCTGCCCTGACGACTTGGTCCATCAGCTCTTGCGCCTCGGGCAAGTCCCGGGCGCGCATGGCCGCTCGACGACAAGTTTCCAGCTCCTCAAGCAGGCTCTCCAATCTTCGCCTTGCTGCTCTGATCTCGTCCCGCGTTGGCACCACCACATCTGAATCTGGTGGCTGGTGCGCGAGTGGCACGGCTCGCTCCTGAGGCCCGGAGCGCATCCGCTCCACGACGGCGTCGAAGGATCGACTGCGTTCTCCAGGGACGACGCCGAGTTCCACGGTGCTGTCGGCTGCTGCCGCCCCAACGTGCGATTTCCCGGATCGGCCAATGCCCGTCATGCTTTATCTCCGATTAAGTCGACGATGTGCAGCCTGTCTGGATAGACCGCTTGGCTGACGAGTAGCTGACCAAGAGCGTTCTCCAGGGATGCGCAAAAAATTATGTGGCCTGTGGCTTCATTTCCCGTCGCACCTCCTATGTTGCTGAAGTGCGGGGATGACCGCGTAGGTTGCCGAATAATCAGCTGAAGCACATGACCGCGGACTGACCTGTCCTGGTCGTGATCTGCTTTTCCGAATGCGACAGTACAGGCCGCGAGGCGATCCGTGATCATCCTGCCTCCAGAGCAGTGGTGAGTTCACACGAACTGGATCCAAATGCTGGAGAACACCAGGCAACGACTGTGGTCAGGCAGAAATTGGCGAGCGTAGATCGATCAAGATCTACGACCCCGCACGCGTCTCACTATCCGGCAAGGAGACTTCGAGAAGAGTTTACGAAGCCAACGGCAACGCACCGACCGTGATGAAACGTTGAAAGCCGATCAGCAACAACATTAGCCCCCGTGCGAAGCGAGCAGAACCGACGTTGCGCAGGTCCCTTTCAAACTACATCTCGCCGAAGCCAGCACCCATCCAGGCTCAATCAGAATACCCTCATAGACATATGGCAGCGAGCGTACCAAGCGCACCGAGCATCAGCCCGATCAGCGAACCGGTTGTCGGAACGTCTCTAAAGAGGAGAAGAGTGAGTATCGGCTCCACCACCAGAATAGCTCCCACCGATATTGCGACAATGATCCAAATATTCTTCAGATGCATGTAGCCCAGCGCGTATCCGAAAACGAGAAGGATGCCACCGAAAGATATCAGCAGAAACATCGGCAAGAGCATTGTCACATCCCCGCCGGCTTTTCCAAACCGCCTTGAGGCAATCAACTCGGCGATGATCGAAATCGCTTCTCCAACGAAAATCGCTGCCACCGCTACAATCTTCAATATCAAGCTCATCGGCCTTTACCGTTGCAGCTATCCAGGAGGCCCGGAGATAGGGCATTTGGGGGGCACCGTTGGCGTTGCCTTTTTCGCTTATCCGGCGCCTGCAGGGCGCCGGGCCGGCTCAACTGTCGCTCCTTACGCGGGCTCGTCAACGCCTGCCTGATTGCCGACCGGCTCGCGACATGCAGCGATTGTTTGGCGCCGATCAAGCCGCTTTCGCTAGCGGCGTCAACGAATGCGGTTCAAGACGAGCCCAACCGCACCGCGTGCCGCCGGCCGCCGACGCGATCAGGGACTAGGCTGCAATCCGCACTGGAAGTGAGGAATAGCCGCGCACGAAATTAGATGCGATTCGCTCGGGTTCGCCGACAACGCTTACGTCTAGCCCTGCACGCAATATTTCGTCCCAGAGGATATTCAACTGCAATTGCGCAAGGTGCCGACCAACGCACCGATGGATACCAAATCCGAACGATAGATGCTGCCGCACATTCTTGCGGTCGATCACAAAGCTGTCGCCATTCTCGATAACTTCTTCATCTCGGTTGCCAGAGATATACCACATAACGACCTTGTCGCCCTTGCTGATCTGCTTGCCACCCAGAATGCAATCTGCCGCGGCGGTGCGGCGCATATGGGCGATCGGTGTCTGGTATCGAATAATCTCCGACACGGCGCTCGACACGAGCGCAGGGTTATCGCGCAGTTTTCGCAGCTCGCCGGGGTACTGATTCATGAATAAGACGCCGCCGGTCATCGAGTTGCGGGTGGTGTCATTGCCTCCGACGATCAGCAGGATCAGATTGCCGAGAAACTCATCCGGCTTCATATGGCGCGTGTCGGGCGAATGTGCCATCAAAGAAATCAGGTCCAGCCGCGGCTCGGCATTAATGCGCTCGTTCCAAAGTCGCGTGAAATACTCAAGACATCCGGACAGGATTGTCCTTCGCTTTTCCCAGCTGTCGATGGCATGGCCGGCTCTCGGAGGTGTGACAGCTACATCTGACCAATAGGTCAGGAGCCGTCGGTCTTCGAAGGGAAAGTCGAAGAGCGTGGCAAGCATCTGCGTCGTCAGCTCGATCGAGACCATATTCACCCAATTGAACGGATCATTGCGCGGCAGCCCGTCCAGAATCACCCTGACCCGCGAGCGGATCAGACTTTCAAACTTCGCCAGGTTATCCGGTGCAACTATCGGACTTACGGTATTGCGCTGCCCGGCGTGTTTTGGAGGACCCATCTTAATGAAGCTCGGGGTCCAATGCTCGTCAGGCACATCGACGATCGTGACACCGTGTTCTGACGAGAATGCCTTATGGTTTGTATCCACCGCGACAATATCGCGGTACTTCGTGACGGACCAATAGGGGCCATAGCAGCTATCTTGGCAGTAGTGAACGGGATCCTCCCTTCGCAGCCGCTCGAAGTACCCCCATATGCTATCATCCTGAAAGCGCTTGGCTTCGCTAACATCCAGCTTGCTCAGCGGGATACTCGACGCCTCATCGGCTCTACGTGCCGATCTGGCTTTCATGATGGTCTCCGCAGATTTTGTTCATTCGAGAGCATACGGGTCCGCATAGTCGCTCTCCACGACCGTCCTCTTGTGTTGATTGCGAGCATGTCCTCGCTCCAACAGAGTATCTCAAAGCGCGAGCCGGCCCCTCCTACCATTTCCGGCAGTCAGAACCGCATTGACTTTCCATATCGATCTGCTTGTGGCTGGCCGAGAGCCATCATCCCATGGTTCGGCGCCAGGGCTGCGCTGTAAAGGGGCGCAAGCTCAGAACGCAGCTCCGCCACCCGCATGCCGCGAGGCTAAGCTTGTCAAACTCGCAACACATACGCGTTTGAGCACCGACCGAGTGCGCAGGTTCACTATCGACTGCCTGCTCTGTCGACGCCAGAACGGCCGATCCTCCACAAGCATAAGGACCTGAGCGACTGATGGTGAGTGGCGCCAGATCCAGCGGCTTTGCTGTCACGGGTCCGCGATAATCATTTCGAGCGGACCAGATCGATGTCACGCGATGTGGCCTTCCTGCGCGGTCTCCAGCGGACTTTCGCGAAAAGTCCTAGGTGCACCAGAATCGAAGAGCAAAAGCGTTGTTGCGTTCGTGCTAGATACGGCCGAAAGTAGCCCATACTCCCTCTTCGCCGTCCCAGCTGCCGCGGCTTGCTGCCTTGGAGTACTCCGTAGCGCGCTGCTCGAAGAAGTTGGCGTGCTCGACCCCATTGAGGATCTCGACCAGCCAGGGCAATGGATGCGGCTTGAGCTGGGTAAACCCGCTCTGACCAGCCTCAAAAAAATCGAAGACCGGGGCAATCCCGAGCTGGGTCAGCCGCCAATCGGCGACATAGCGGACATAGGCATGGATCTGCTCAGGGCGCATGCCATCGATCTCGCCGAGACCAAAGGCGAGATCAACGAAGTTTTCCTCCAGCTTCACCATGGTCCTGGCGACGTCGATGATGTCGTCGCTAACGGAGCGCGTCACCGCGCCAGTTTCGCGGTGCCATTCGTGAAATAGCTTGATGATGCCCTCGCAGTGGAGACTCTCGTCGCGCACTGACCAGCTCACGATTTGTCCCATGCCGTTCATCTTGTTGTGCCGCGGAAAGTTAAGCAGCATGGCAAAGCTCGCGAACAAAGCCATGCCTTCAGTAAAGGCGCCGAACATGGCCAGCGTGCGAGCGACGTCGGCCACAGTATGGACGCCGAATTGGTGCATGTAGTCAGCCTTGGCGCGCATCTGCGCATAGCCGCGGAATGCCTCAAACTCGGCCTTGGGCATGCCAAGCGTCTTGAGCAACAACGCATAGGCGTCAATATGGACGGTCTCCATATTGGTGAAGGCAGCCATCATCATCTGCACAGTGAGCGGCTGGAAAATCGGAATGTAGCGCTTGAGATAATTGTCACCGACCTCGATGTCCGATTGAGTGAAGAAGCGGAATATCTGGGTGAGCAGCGCGCGCTCGTTGGCAGTGACACGATCCGACGCCCAATCCTTGAGGTCGGAGCCGAGCGGAACCTCCTCGCCCATCCAATGGGTCTGCTGCTGACGTTTCCAGAACTCGTAAGCCCAGCCATAGCGATCAACGTCATAGCTTCCGGTCGAGTCCAGGAGGCCGACCCGTCCCTTGCCGATCAACGTGCGCGGATCGACAGCCGAGAGGTCAATCACTGACATGCAAGGCACTCCTCATAGTCGGTGCGCTGCGGCTGCGGTCGTTCCGCCTCGTCACGGCCGCTGATTTTGCCGGCGAACGCTGCGCGCGAGATCGACTTCGAACGGCAGTAATAGAGGCTTTTCAATCCGCGCTCCCATGCCGTCCAATGCAGCATATGGAGATCCCACTTATCGACGTCGGCCGCCAGATAGAGGTTGATCGATTGGCTCTGGCAGATGAACGGCGCGCGGTCGGCGGCGAGCTCGATGATCCAGCGCTGATCAATCTCGAAAGCGGTGCGAAAGATCGCTTTCTCGTGCTCCGAGAGGATGTCGAGATGAGCGACCGATCCCTCGTGCGCTATGATCGACTGCCATATCGCCGGGGTGTTGGCGCCCTTGGCCGTGAGTACCCTGGCGAGATGCGGATTGCGCACCGAGATGGCGCCAGACAATGTCTTATGGGTGTAAATGTTGGCCGGGACTGGCTCGATGCAAGCGCTCGTGCCGCCGCAGATAATGCTGATCGAGGCGGTCGGCGCAATTGCGATCTTATGGCTGAATCGCGCCATCACGCCGCGTTCCAGCGCATCCGGGCAAGGGCCGCGCTCGCGAGCGAGCGTCACCGACGCCGCGTCGGCATCACGCCGGATTTTCCGGAACATGTTCAGATTGAACGACTTGGCCAGGACGCTCTCCATCGGAATGCCCTTGGCCTGAAGGAACGAGTGGAAGCCCATGACACCTAGGCCGACGGAGCGCTCGCGTAGGGCAGCATAGCGGGCACGTCTCATGCCCTCCGGCGCCACCGTGATGAAGTGGGTGAGCACGTTGTCAAGGAAACGCATGATGTCTTCGATGAAGCCCGGCTCCTCGCTCCACCGGTCCCATGTCTCGAGATTGAGCGATGAGAGACAGCACACCGCGGTGCGCTCCTCGTCGCGATGATCGATGCCGGTCGGCAGGGTAATTTCGCTGCACAAATTGGAGGTTGAGACCTTGAGGCCGAGGTCGCGCTGGTGCTTGGGAAGGGCGCGGTTCACGGTGTCGATGAACAAGAGATAAGGCTCGCCGGTCTGCAGCCGGTTCTCAAGGATACGTTGCCACAGCTGGCGAGCGTCGATCTCGCGAACCATTTCGCTGGTCTTTGGACTGCGAAGCGCGAACGCTGTCCCGGCTCGCACGGCATGCATAAATTCGTCAGTAACGTTGATGCCGTGATGCAGGTTGAGGCTCTTACGATTGAAGTCGCCGGACGCCTTCCGGATCTCAAGGAACTCCTCTATCTCGGGATGTTGGACATCGAGATAGACTGCCGCCGAGCCCCGCCGCAACGAGCCTTGACTGATCGCCAGCGTCAGGCCGTCCATGACGTGGATAAACGGGATGATGCCCGAGGTGACACCGCCCTTCACCTTCTCGCCGATCGAGCGAACATTCCCCCAGTAGGTACCGATGCCGCCGCCGTTGGAGGCAAGCCAGACGTTCTCGTTCCAGACGCCGACAATACCTTCGAGCGAATCCGAGACCGAATTGAGGAAGCATGAAATGGGTAGACCACGCGAGCTGCCGCCATTCGAGAGCACCGGCGTCGCCGGCATGAACCACAGTCGGGACATTGCATCATATAGACGCTGAGCATGTGCAACATCGTCCGCAAACGCGCACGATACCCGCGCAAACATGTCCTGGACGCCTTCGCCCGCGAGCAGATAACGGTCGGTCAATGTCAGCTTGCCGAACGATGTCAGGAGGCTGTCGCGCGATCGATCAAGGGCAAGGTCAGACGGCTTTGGAGCTGGCGCGAGGGGACGCGGCAGCGGGGCCAGCGATGGAGGCTGCGCAACAGACCGCTGAAGCGGGGCAAGCTCTGCCTGTGCGTGCGCTGCCCGCACACTGGATGGTGTAACGAGGTGACCCTGTTGATCGAAATCAAAAGACGGCGACATCGGCAACCCCGCGATGTTTGGAGCCGGGGCCGCGGACGACTTGCAGGGAGACAAACGTCCCTCAGTGCAAGCGCTCCACCGGGGCACCCCGCCCGAGGACGTTTGTTCTGTCGCGGCAGGTCTCCTGGCTTGCGGGTCGCTGCGGCTGTCGACCTTCCCGGCGCGTTTCTGCGCCAGTGGCCCATGATGACAACCGCTCACCGCCTACAGTTGCGGGGGCAGCCCCGGAGTAGCCGTTCGGCGCACCGGGTTCCCTCTTAGCTTCCTGTCCTACAAGATAAAGGATGGAAGAACCATGACAGATCTACATCTAGGCGTCACATGCCGAGATTCGTCAAGTCTCGTTTGGGGTACATCAAGCTTCAGAAGAGGACACCGCGAAGTCAATGAATGGAGCGGCCGGCGCCGAGCACCGGTATGTTCCGATATCCATACACGTCCACCTGTGGCTGTTCAGGCAAATCAATCCAGAAATCCGGCCGACCATTCATCAGTCTATGCTGATCTGGAACGTAGATCCTACCAAAGGCTCTGAGACCGTTTTTTCCGTTCCGATGAGTATGAGCGGATCTTCAGCTCAAGATCTTCGAAGCTATCAGCGTCAACGATCCAGATGAAATCGTGTCTAAGGCGCTGGAAAGCTATCATGGACGTAGCCGACGCAGTCAGCTCCTCGACGTACGACGCTCCCCGCGCGATCTCGCTGCTCGAACGGCTGAGGGCCCTGAAGAACACGAAAGCTCATCGAGCTCGCAGCGGCTAAGCCGCTGTAAGCGCGACGAAACCGGCTCCCTTCGTGAATTTACCGTCGGCGCAAGCCTTGTCTCACAATGAAGGAGCAGGTCCGTCCCACCGAGATCGCCTGGTCAATATCTTTCTAGCCAGTACAGCTGCTGTTCGGCGCGCATAGCAGATCGATTTGGTCGCGGCGCATCTAGGTCGCCGCCCTTCTGATCAATTCGGCACGTGCCCGGTGCATGTTTGTAGCGGACCAATTGTCTGGCCCATTCTCGCGATCTGCCGATAAAGGCTTCGCCTACTGTTCGGTGCCCAAAGAAGTCAGGTTGGTCCTACTCGGCCGCGTCCATCAGGATTTCCGGATCGTTCGCGCCTCTCATCGCGACCCAGAGCACTCTTCGCAACGCGCGAAAGCCTCCAGGGCCGTGCTGGATCACGCCCGACGCGCTTGAATCGTACCCGACGTCATGTTGCAGGATTCGGCGCAAGCCACGACTGTTTGGCAAACAAGCTTGGCATTTCGGACCCGATCGGAACAACGTATGTCGCCTCTGGGCGGTCTCATGTCGGCGATTGACTGCGCGGTCCGGCGACACGGAGATGATGTGGTCCTCAGGATCGAGCACCTCCCGGAGCCCGATTTGCGGCTCTCCTCGACAACATTAAGAGCTGTCGAGCTGACGTGTTTCTGGAGGAAAGGAGGATGCTAGGCGCAGACATGGTGGTAGGCGGCAATCGACACCCAGAGAGAGGAGCGCCGTACGGGTCCTCCTGTAGCCTGTTGTCGAAACCAGCGTGGCAAGGCACGGGCTTCATTCAAGGCATCTGGCCCAACGTCCAAACTCCGGTTGCGATCGTTTCAGGCAAGACGCGACGCTGCGTTAGCTGCGCTCGATCTGCGGCAATTGCCTGCTCCGGCACCTGAAAGGACCAGATACATGACGGCATACCCTAGGGTCTTACAAGAGTTGCGTGTGGTTGAGCCCGGCCATCGGGTATTGGAGATAACCACGACCACCGGCTGCATCGTCAGATGTTCTTATTGCTCCCAGGACAAGTTTGCAGATCGCCAAAGGCCCGTATCCCAAGCCAAGCATCTGGGTGTTCAGGATTTCAAGCAATGTCTCTCACGCGTACCGACAGCTACTGGCATTAGTTTTTCCGGATATTCGGAACCCTGGTTGCATCCGCATTGCAGCACGATGGTTGAGCATGCTTACGCACGCGGCCACGACGTCCGGATCTTCACGACCCTTGTTGGAATGAACAGGACTGACGTTCGACGTCTGCAAATGCTCCGATTCAAGACTTTCGTCGTGCACGTTCCCGACGATGGCACTTATATGAACAGCCGCCTCGTCGGAAAAAACTACATCAATGTCATGCGCCGACTGATTGAGGCAAACATTCCCTCGATTCAATTTGTGATCCTGGGTAAAATCCATCCTGATCTAGCCGATGTAATCCCCGCCAAAAAGCTGCAACGCTTGCGGCCGCTGAGTAGCAGGCGAGGACATATAGATCCGAAAATGATCACCCCGCGGCAGCCGATCGCCGGCACTTTGACATGCAATGGGAAACAGCAACATCGGAATGTCCTTCTTCCAAACGGCGATGTTACCTTGTGCTGCATGGATTTTGAGCGGCGTCATGTCATTGGGAATCTTTTGCGCGACGAGTACGAAGATCTGTTCGAAGGCCGGATCTTTAGCGAAATCGCCGACCGCATGAACGGTACGGATGGCTTTCTACTTTGCAGGACGTGTGAATTTGCCAAACCGGAGCCGGAATGCTGTAGGGCCCCTGCCCGCGCGCTGTGAGGAATGGCGATACCAATGGAAGCTCGCCGCACCAGCTGGACTCGTGCCAGAAGGCGGATCAGAGCGCGCTTCGGCGAAATGCACGAGCCGGGGCCCGCCCGTAAGAGAGCCCCGAGGATCGCCTATGTTCAACTGGTGCGACTGGAGGTGGTAGATGCTTTTCCGGCAGGATGACGAACGATTCGGCCTCGCGGTTGATCTCGTGCCTCTCGATTGATCCAAAAGCCCTTGCCGTGTTCAGCAATTCAACACCGCTCTCCAATGGAAGTTTCGAGAGTACAAGAGAGCGTAACGGGCCTGCCCCACATGCCCGCCTTGACTCGACCAACGTTGCGCTTGCAATTCAGCCAGGTGAATAGCTACAGAATATTTCATCCACGATCGATCACAACGACATCGACTTGCGGATCGTCCCAAGAAAACCCGCACACGGCGGCGCCGGTGCCGTCAGCTCCCACAAACCGTGCGATGTGGGCATCCGACAACTCGTTCCCCGGAAGGTCATCACCTGCGCATCGTGAGATTCTGCCGCAGAATCAACTGCGACATTGTACGCTGATCTTCCGCTCAATAGGACGCTCATAGCGCAAACAGTATTGGCCGACGACCGTTCTCATGGGGGGAGGGATTATCCGGCTGAAGGAGCGATACGCTCTCCTCTCATCAATCGCGAACTCGGCCAATGGCAGACCGATCATCACGATGACAGGCCTGGGATCCTCGCGATCGCGAGCTGAGCGTTGGATCGAGGTCCTCGCATCGCATTTCAGTTCGAACCTCAGTTGAAGGATTTGTCATCCTGCGCTCTCCTTTTCGCGACGCGAACACACACCATCGCCTTGGGTGCCGCCCTTGTTCGCTATCATTCTCTGTCGTGCTTGGGGGCCACGTCAGGTTTTGGTCAGCCACCGCTAGTACCGAGGCGCCGAGACCGATGCAAGCGGAGACGCGACCATGAACCAATTTGACAATATCAACCCTGCCGGTAATCGTCCCGCTGCGTCTGAGACAACCGTGGAACAACCGCAACCGCAGCAAGTCCACTTTGAGCAGCAGCTCGCAGACGTGCAACAGCTGGGGCCTATATATGATCACAGGCAGCTTTACGATGTTAGTGAGGAAGACGATCGCCTGATCCAGGCAGCGTCTGGTGTGGCCCTCGAGCGAGGACCACTGCCCGGGCCGACAACCATCAGCATTTACGATCGCCGCCTTCGCAAGTTGGCTGAGGCTCTGAAGGAGGATGGCAAATCCATGGCAGCCCTCGATGATGATACGTTGCTCGATTGCGCCAAGAAGCTATTGCCAAACGATAAGGTTATCGCCCCAGCATTGTCGATGGTCAGCCGCTACCGCAAGCCTGGCGCCGCCGCTCGGATCACCGCGACACATTACCGTCCATCGGACGAAGACGAACGCCTCATTAGGAAGGCCGCCGAGGCAGGCTTCGGTCGAGGGATCGACGCGAAAACGGCCGGAAATTACGCAAGCAGTCTTCGGAAGTTGGCGTCAGCTCTCCGCCCCCTGTCCATTGCCAGGCTCAGTGCCGACAAGTTGCGCGGTCACGCCGATACTTTGTTCCCGAAAGACACGAAACTCCGCTACGCTTTGAACAGACTCCGCGACTATCGCGCGGGCGTCAGGCAGGACAATTTAGAAGGACAAGGAGGTGGCTCGCATCCGCCAACTCAGCCGGCCGTGCGTTCGTCCATGCTGACTGTCGAGAACCAGCTTTTGGAGAATGCTGCGGATCAGGGCGTATTGCTGGCTGGCAATCTCAATGCTCCGGAGGTTTGGCGTGAAATGGATTTGGCCGCTCATTCTCCCCCACAAAGTGTCGCGCAGGATCTGCTTTTCGACAACGCGGCGCGGAGCGGAGAGCTTGCGGTCTCCTGCTTCGATGCACCGTTACTTTGGCAGGGAATGCGCGCCCCCGCTTTCTCGTCCGTACAGAGTTTTGCTCAGGAAGAGCTTTTCGATGCTACGGATCGCGAGAGCCTGATGGCAGCCGCACCCTACGATCAATCGGCGCTTTGGCGAACGATGAGCGCAGCCTCCCATTCGAACCTGCAAAGCGCCGACCAAGGGGCGCTTTTCCATGGCATCGATCGAGATGATTTGCTGCCGGGGATGGCCTTCGATGCACCGGAACCGGCGTCGCGGGTGAATCTGGTCGTCCCTTCGCCCGTGCAAAGCATAGCCCAGAAACAGCTTTTCGAAGCCGCGGATCTGGAGGGCTTCCTGGTCGCGGACGATCTTATTGTGCCGGAGTTTTTGCGGGAACTGGAGTCAACTGCCAACCTGCCCATTGAAAGTGCCGGCCGAGAAGAGTTTCTCGATGCTGCAACCTCGCAGCCGAACTCGCGACTGCGGAACCTTGCCTCTGAAGAATACCTCGCACGGACGATGGACCAAGGCGGTGCCGCCCCGGCCACAACGCCATTCCCAGCCAGCGAAAGCTTTGATGCTTCTTTGGTCGTTCCAGATGACTTCTCCCACGGCAACCAGCCCGCGCCGGATATGATGCGCTCCAAACTGGGCCATTGGGGACTGTTGCCGGACGCGACGCAGCCGGTGAAGACCTACGACATTCACGGCGAGCCCTATACTGCCGTGTTAGGACCCGGAGGACACAATGATATTCAGCTTATTCATCTGCGCTCTCTCGCCGTCGGCGACACGTTTGATGTTTCATTCGCCGTGCCGAAGGACTTTTCCCATTGCACCCAGCCGGCACCCGACATGATGCTTTCTCAGTTGGGTAATTGGGACTTCTTGCCTGATGCGGAAAATCCGGTGATGAACTATGAGATTGCCGGTGAACGCTACACGGCCGTATTGGGACCGAGAGGGCCCAACGACGTTCAACTTATCCACCACCCTGGGTTCGTTTTGCGGGGTGAAGCTGCGCTTGTGACGCCGACGGCTCCCCCGCATATCTATAGCGGCCCTGTATCCGGGTTGAATCCACCCGCCACGCTCGAATTACGAAAGGACGCCCCTTCGACACTGGAGCCAAACCTTCCACTGCCGTCTGCGGCTTCGGCATGGAGCCATCAGCCGGCCCCGCAAATGCCTGAACTCGGAGAGTTGTTCGGCCCAGACTGGAGGGACGGCCCCCGAGAGGCTTCGCCTTTCGTGATCGACATGCTCCAAGACCTGGGTCTTCTGCCGAGCCAGGGCGTCCCCATGACCTGTTTTTTGATCCACGGTCAGCCCTACACGGCCGAAAGCTTACCCGGAGGCCGCATTCTTCTATTTCATCGGCCGCAATTTGACTGAGTGAGGTGCTCGTTGGCACCTTGTACGGCTACTCAGGCCGCGAAATCACATCGAAGCGTTTGCTTTTAGAGAACTTAAGACCGCAAGCGCATCAGAAGAGAGCTCGGCAAACTGTATCCGCGAGCGCGGAGAAGACCTTCAAAGACGCCGCTGGACATCTTCGCCTTCAACGTCGGTGACGGCCAACACGTCCTTCATATTGAGAATGTCGGCATAGAGATGGACGCCGTCCACGCGGTAGGCGAAAGCTCATGAAGGACGATTAAGAAGAGCCTTTGAGAAGACTCTCTCCATGCGACTTGTCCGAACCATCGATTTCGTCAAGTTCGCCGAAACCAAGAATGCCGCCCTTCTTACGTTCTCCTCGACTTGGATCATCGGTACGATGAACCTGCTAACGAGCCAGGCCAGCTTGCCACTTGGTTACAACGTCGCATTCTGCGCAGCGCTTCTTCTCTTCGCTGTGGGCGGTCTGGTTTGTATTCTGTCGTTTGTCCCGCAGGTGTTGGCTCATTTTTTCGAGACGGATGACGACTCCGTCAGCTTGCTATATTGGGGCGCCGCGCCGAGCACACATTCAGGCGCTGCCTTCTTATTCCATATGCGAGGCGCTCCAAACCCTGATGGCCCGGGGTGCCAGTCTGGTATCGACGAGTTTGCTCCAGGACTTGCCTACTTCGATCCAGCGGCATTTTCGCGCGGGCAAGGTCTCCAGCACTTTTTGGGCAATAGGTGCGAGACTCGCAGCTTCGGAGGTTGGGTCAAGGCCAGCATCTGCAAGGATTTTCACGGCGGTCTCTTTGGATCGCATCCACGCCGCTTCGGTGAACCTGCTCTCCGAGAAATACTCGAAACAGGTGCGAAACGTCAGAGCACGGCCGATGACCTTATGGTTTGGTAATCCCGTCTCACTGAGCCATCGGCGCAAATGGTCGCACCATTCCTTGCTGCTCAAGTCGAGAAGGTGGTCACCTTCGAAAATCAAAAGCGCCGCCATGCCGGCGATTTCACATCGCACGTCCTCATCTTGTTTTTCGAACCATTCGCGGATTGCTTGCAAGGGCGTCCTCGGCATCCCGGCCGCGCCGGTCCGTTTGAACGGGACGACGTTTTCCAGTGGGGGCATGCGCGGCCAAGGCTTGCCCTTTGCGTCCCATAAGACCCAACGCTCTGCGATCGCTTTTGCTTCTTCCGGTGATCTGGTCCGCCAAAGCTCCTTGAGCGCCTCGCCGACGTAGTATGAAACATCTGCCTTTAGGCCACGTATACGTGCGATTGCTGCTAGGCGTCCGGCGTCAAGGAGCCGGGCCGCGAAGTTGTTCTCTGCATTCATCTTCCGAGGTCTTCCCCGTCCTCTCCAGCGCGTCCCGCTCATTCTGCTCTAAGCCCATTACAAACTCGCTATTCACGCCGTTTAAAGCTAGCGGTGACGCGACAAGACGCCCGCCGGTATCGGCAGACGCCGTCTGCCTAATGTCACTGGTCACTAACTACAGTGGCCAGCCATGGCCGCAAATTGCGGTGGTAGCCATGCCCGGAACGCCCCTAGGCATGGCTAAGGATGTGCATTCTTCGTGCCAAGCAATAGTCGACAGTTTCGATGACGTTTGTGTTGGGTTTGTCTGTTTCCCGACATACTAAGGTGTCGATCCTAGCAGGAGAGCTTGTCCGCAGCGGCTCATCTTGATGCTGCGGTCTCCGCAACCACGCGAGCGAAGCCACTGGTGGATCAAAAAGCCCATTGGCGCTTTAAATCGGCTCGCCGGCAACAGCGCTGGGCTGCCCCATGGTTAGTTTAGTCAGTCCAGTTCGTACAAGATTCCTGCTCCAAGCTGGTTGCTCTCACTCCTAGACACACAACCTGCGTTACAATCATCTCAATAGCAGCCTGGCCGTTGGTGATTGTGCTTTCTGTCTCGGGCGTCTTCACAATCTTCCGACAACGACGGCATTTTAACGTCGCCGGCACGTACATACGCGAGAGATGCGCTGAGACCCAATTAGGACAATATTCATTAGTCGAATTTTGGACAACTTAACGAGCGTATCGCGTGCGGAGATCGACTCTAACAAACAGATCGTTCCTTTCCGAGGAAGATCAGTTCTTTACTTTCTTCCATCGCAAAAAAAGGAGATGTGGCTTTCAACTCTTGACGAGATCGATCGGCGCCGCCTTGGGCTTACCTTAGTCGAATAAGCAATTTATCGAGTTGGCGCGTCGGCTTCGCCGACTTGGCTCGACGCGCGCCGAGCCTCCCACCCCGGCCTTCGATTTGCCCCTCGCGAGGGGCTCCGCCCCCGGCGCCCAAGAGGACCGTTGCGCTCGCCGCGGCCGTCTCCCAGCCTTCCGCGCTGCGCTTGTAAGGGCTGAGTGACCCCCTCCGCAACGTCGTCCCTGCGTGCGCCCCCGGTCTCAGTGGGCTTGGCGTGTGACGATTCAGAGTGGAAGTCTGCGCTGAATCGTTACCCCAAATGGAAAACTGAAAAATCAAGAATTGCGTTCAAACGAGAGCTTAAGGTGTACAAACGCACCGCGGTAGTCGCGGCACGATCTTAAGCGGGATGGTTCAATCACTGTGACCACGTTTGGGAGCACGAAACTCTCAGATGAAAGGACCAAAAAGACGCGGCATGCATGATACGAGCACATTGTCGGGCGGCCGAGGAGTAAGCGTCATTATCGCGGGCCATCAGCTTGATCGGGTTCAATCCTCACAGGATCGCGGGCCAGCTGCGGACGTAATTTGGAAAGACCCGCCTGGAATGTTCAAATGAGAGGCCTGTCCGCGAACAATATGAGGATAGCCGGAACCGCCGATCTTCCGATAGGTGAGGTTCAATGAGGATCGATGGCCTACGGTACCTTGAGACAGCAATTTCGTCCACTCGATGTGCTCAGGAAAAGACGGCCAGAAACAATCTGGCCATCTCTCACGATCGAAACCATCCGTCATGACGTGCGAAGGTGTTTGCACGGTTAACGGATCAAGGTTTCGAAGCGCGCCCCCCTGCGCTGTTCTGTTCGTTTACCAGATGAACTTAGCGCCATCCGGCAGTTCGCAGATGAATTCGCCCTGGTTCACGAGTTCGGTGGTCCCGACGACAAGCTTCGAGGCCCGCACGGTGAGCCTGCCTTCGCGGCTGAGGCTATGGCGGATGTACTCGGTCACGGCATGTCCGGAGCTGTCCACCGTTTGGTGGGCATTGGCGAAGCTAATGCCGTTTTGGGGGGTGACCCTGAAGGCGTTGATGACCAGACCAGCCTGAGTTGCCGACGCAGCTTTGGCACCCTCCGCGGAGGTACAGCGGCTCATGTCCAGTACGAGCTTCACATTCTTGCCGGTCTGCAGGGCGTTGAGCACCTCGGTGTATTTCGGTGAGACCTCCTCGGCTCTCGCCATCGTGCTCACGCCTATGATCGAAAGCAAGCACAACACGATCGCCTGTCCTTTGCCGGCACACTTCATACGCTCTTCTCCCTCGATAAGCATCACAGATCGCAGTTGCGAGACGTCGTGCTCCTAAGTCGATTGGCGGATTCAAGACATCTGCGCGCCTGCCACAAAGACAGCCTGCCGCAACTAGGCGCAAGTGGTTGTGACGGCTATTCCGACGTCACAACCTCGTAGGTCAGGTTTGCTAAAGTGGCTCGCCCCCGTGCGAAATCGACTACAACGATTTGATCGAGCGTCGGTCGCTTGGAAACCACAAAATGACAACCGGTCGCGCTCGCCCATTAATGCTGATCCGACGACCGAAAGGATGCCATTCTTGCATCTTTGTAAGCAAAACGCCTTGAAACGAACACGTCGGCCCCGTCGCATCCGCCAACTCGTGCATATGATAGCCGGGCACGGACTGCGGCCCCAAGAGGGCATGCCCGCAATGTGATGGTAGAGCGAACCTCGTGCGGCGGTCCGAACAAGCTCAGTCAAGGAACCTGATCTCGGCCTATTCGCAACAGCAATGACAGAGGGCACCAGACAGCGCCGACTTCTGATGCCTAGTATTGCGCGCCTTCCTTCTGGCTGACGATCGCCTTACTGACCAAATCGATCCGGCCACTCATGGCTTTCTTCCTGGTCCGTCAGCTTCTCGAAAGCTGCGCCTGCAATAGTCTACGCCAATAGCCGGCGCGCGAATGGAGACTGAAATGAACGTTGATCCCCGGATCGCCGCAGACACTACATTCGAGGCTCACGACGTGTTGCAGCAGCCGAGCCGCGACAGGCATTGCGAGGATCAAGCAAGCTTTGAGCAGCAGCTCGATGGCCTGGACCTAGATGACCAAGATTCGGTCTTCCCAAAGTCGGATTCAGTCTCGTCAGTTCCAGACTCCACAACCGGCTTGTCCTCGTCTGCGCCGAGCGAGGCTCCGAACGCTAGTTACTATCCAGCCGCATCATTTGTCAGCGCCCGCGCCCAACTTGCCGCAACACTGACGGGTGCCACCCTTGAAGCACTCAGGAACGAGATCAACCTTGCCGAGCGGCAATCGGCGCGTTGGTCACCGGCGACCGCACCTCCCGTCGATCGGGACCGCGTATTCGAGGACGTGGCGGGCTCGTCATACGTCACACTGCGGCGCTTTCAGAATCAGGACAGCGATTGCAAGCCGCGCGCCGAAGAAAACACAAGCGCAATATCGCATGTCCGTAACACGGCTCGGGATCACACTTCCGTTGGATACCCGCTAGAGCGCTACCCTCTCGACCGGGCCCGCCAAGCTGGCTGGCATATGCGCGGCAAGACAACCGCATCTGCCTTCGTATCGTTGGTCGAGGATCCGGAAAAACTCGCCGTTTCGCGCGATACTTGGGCGAGAGCGATCGCCAACAATGCGGACGCGCTGCACACCTACACGGTGCCGAAGTCGGCGGTCTGGACGCCCGACGACGTGCTGAGCAGCATCGGGCTTGGAATGAATGCCGACGATTCCTACCACATCGACGGGGACGTCGATTTGATGTGTTCACTCGGCAGAACTCCAACCCGAGAGACTGAGCGTCTCTTCCTTGGCGGCAATTTGGAGAGCTATCGAACCGCCAGCGAAGCAAATCCCTATAAACACGGGAGTAATGAATAGATAATCTGGCCGCGCCATTTAGCATGGTTCGTTGGGCTCATGTACCAAGACAACCTCAAAGTAGATCTGGAGCACGGCACATCTTACGCGTAACGGTTTTAGCATAGGGCGTGGCGCGGCCGATGTCTGATCAACATCGCCAATTGAACACGGCAGACCCTACGCAATGCGCTACGGGCGGTTGAGAACTCCGAGAGGGAAAGTCACACCTGGACGGCCGGCGGAGCTGGCGTTCGGGCATCCTGGTATCCTGGCTGCGTTATGACATCGCACCGCACGGCCTCAATTTATTAGTGGTCATCACACGTGGCCGGAAGCGTGGTGAAGTAAGGTGCTGAACACCAAGCATCGCCCGTTTTAGCCAGCTCGACCTTACATTGACCGCGCGATCAGCGCTTCGGCCGCGATGGCTTCAGCTATTCATTCGTCTGCGGCAAGCGAAATTGTTGCATCAGGCCGATCCGTCACCTGGATGTGTTCCATCAAAACAATCGATTTTGCCGGTGACACCTAAGCGCCTCATAGTCGACCGCGATCTATGGAGGCAGCATTCAAAATGACGTCTGGCAATCGATTCTCTGTCCAGTTCCTTGATGATCAGATTGATTCGCACGATCGCTCGTCCGCATCTCGACTGGTAGCCCATGCCCGTCACGTGAACGCATACCCGCCCCGGTCTTCCCGCAATATTGCCACGCATGAGGCGGGTACGTCGATCGTCCGATTGTGAAGCCATGGCTTTGCTTAACGCGTCGCAAACGACTGGCTCTTCGTGCACATCCATGGCTCTGGCCCTAAGCGTGATCGGACGGCGAAATAATCACGACCTGGACAGCGCGAGACAGACCGCTATGCGAAGGTTGATGATCTAGTCCAGACTGTGTCGCCCGTTGTCTCTCAAGGCTTTCGAGTTTGATGGCACCGCGACAAGCAGTCGAAGGCACTTGAATCTTACCTAGCGTCAGATTGTAGGATTTCCGACAGTTTCGCGACAGGATCCGCTCGCGTGAACTCTTCCCGACAGGTAGCAAGAAATGCGAACGTCTCAAAAACTCGATGCTCGGTGGCTCCGCCTCGTTACGCTGCTCGATGACTTCTATTCAGAGCGGACTGACTTCTATTCAGAGCGGACATCGTGCGTCGCCTCTGCGCATAGCAGAGGACGAAGCGCCCCACGCGTAGCCAGAGCAGGATCCGGCCGGCAAGAGGAACGGGAGCAGTCGCAATCTTGCTCATGCCAGTCACACGCCGAGCTAGAGATGAAATCATTCATTCGCCATCCATCCCGTAGGACGACACGGTGCCGGCGTAAGCACCTCTGGCGATGCGCGATGACAACACCGGATTCGATTCGCTCTTCGTCCGCAGCATTCGCTCCGCGGCGACGTGGGAGGACTTCGGCGCGTTCGAACTTCGGGATGCTTGGCACCTCGCGTGGTAATCACCGGCCAGCGAGAGGATGCCTATCAGGCCGATAGACGTACTGATCTTTTGTCATGCATCGCGGCCTTATCCAGCACTTGGCCAGATGCAGAGCGCATGAACCGTCTTGAATGCGCGGGAAAACTTGCATTGTCGTGGCTTGACGACAGTACGGGCTCAACGCCTAGCAGGGACTGACCGCGAATTAAGACGAATTGGGAGAGTTTCCAAATGTCAGCTTCGCTAGTCTGTTCGGCCAATTCAGCCGGTCTAGCCTGCGATTTCGTTTCGCTCGTGCGGCTTGGCCCAATCGCTCCTACAGGCGGCCTCGGCCTACAAACGCATCAGCGCGCTGCCAAGGCTTTCAACCTTGTTGGAAATCGCAGAGCTCTTGCCGACATACAGAGTCTTTTGAACGCTGTCTCCGGCGGACGCAATGCGCGCCAGGCCGCCTATGCGATGACGATAGACTGCCAGACATTGATCGCCCGTGCTTATGCTCAACCTTGGTATTTCCGACTTTTCGAATTCACCTCAAAGCGGCCGCCTCTCGGATCCACCGAGCCTTATGGTCAACCGTGACACGCTCAAGTCCTGCCGAGGATGGACGAGAGGCAATGAATGCGAATTCTCCTGGTTGATCATCATGCCGACTTTGGTCGCGCCGTGAAGGAAGCGCTCTTGGATTGCGGCTTCGCCGTTGATGTGACGCGCACACTGGATGAGGCGTCGGCCGCGCTGGAATGCGCGAACTACCACATGGTCCTGCTTGAATCTGTCTTGCCCGACGGAGACGGACTTGACTGGCTGAAGCAGTTGCGGCGCGAGGGACGATCAATGCCGGCGATGATGATGAGTAGTCTCAATGATCTCAGCCGCCGAATTGCAACTTTCAATGCGGGTGCAGATGATTTCCTGCCCAAGCCCGTGTCTATCGACGAACTTATCGCCCGCATGCGAGCTATTCTGCGGCGGTCGACGCAAATGACAGCGCCGGTGGTAACATTCGGCAACCTGCATTTCGACCCGATCGCAAGGCAAGTCTCTGTTGGCGGTCGGATACTGAGAATTGCGCGGCGCGAAGTGTGCATTCTCGAGCATCTGCTCAACCGCGCCGGCCGCACCGTGCCGCGCACATCGCTGGAAGATAGCTTGTATGCGTTTGACGACGAGGTCTCGACCAATGCGCTGGAAGTCGGGATCTATCGCTTACGCGCGCATTTGAACCAGGCCGGTGCGACGCTCAGGATCAAGACTGCGCGCGGCGTTGGCTACACCCTTGAACTCGTTGGCGCAGCATCGGCTGCCTAGCAATCCAACTTGAAAGCAACAATCCCTTGAAGGTCGTCAAGAATGCTGCCGGCGCCAGTCTGCCGCCGATGGTCATCATCTCGCAACGCTCTGCCGCCCTGCCCCGCTTGTGCTACGTCCTGTGCGGGCTTGCTCTGCTGTTTCCACTTGCTGGCGCAGCCGAGACAAAACGGGACGGCAAAGGAGAGCCTGCACGTGCGGCGCCTGGCAGCACCACCGGCACGCTCAACCTCACCTCCTCGCAGGGCAAGACGGTTCATCTGAACGCGCCGGCAGCGAGCATTTTTGTTGCCGACCCGGCGATCGCCGATTACCAGGCGCCATCGAGCAGCACGATATTCGTATTCGGCAAAAAATCCGGACGAACCAGCCTGTTCGCCTTGAACGAGAACGGCGAGGCTCTCGCCGAGCTGCGCGTCGTTGTCACCCAACCGATCGAGGACCTGCGTGCCACGCTGAAGGCTGAGATCGGCGATTATCCGATCCAGGTCAGCTATACCCCACGCGGCGCAATCCTTGGTGGTACGGCTCCCAACGCCGATATCGTCGAGACGGCCAGGAAGGTGACCGAGCAGTTTCTCGGTCCGGGTGCGCTGGTCGTCAACAAGATTCAGGTGGCAGGTTCGCTGCAGGTGAATCTGAGTGTGCGGGTGGCAGAAGTCTCCCGCAGCGCCGTCAAGGACCTCAATATCAATTTCACGGCTTCCGGTCCGAACGGCGCTTTCCTTGTCACCGGAAAAAGTGGCGGTTCCGCGCCCGCCCGCGGCGGCGGCACGATCGGCATCGGGTACAGCGCTGGCAATACCAACCTGAGCGCTGTTCTCGATGCGCTCGCCAGCGAACACCTCGCCTCGATCCTGGCTGAACCGAACCTGACCGCCATGTCTGGGGAATCCGCAAGTTTTCTGGCCGGTGGCGAATTTCCAATTCCGGTGATGCAGGACAACCGGCAAGTCTCGGTCCAATTCCGACAATTCGGAATCAGCCTGGAGTTCGTCCCGACCGTTCTCAGCAATAATCAGATCAATATCCATGTGAAGCCTGAAGTCAGCGAGCTGTCGAAAGAAGGCGAAGTCAGCGTCAACGGAATATCGGTGCCCGGTCTCTCCACGCGTCGTGCCAGTACTGTTGTCGAGCTCGCCAGCGGCCAAAGCTTCGCCATTGGGGGGCTCATCAGGCGCAATTTCAGTACCGACATCGGCACTTTTCCTTGGTTAGGAGATGTTCCGATCCTTGGTGTGCTGTTTCGCTCCTCTTCATTTCAGAAGCAGGAGACCGAACTGGTCATCATTGTCACTCCCTACATCGTCCGGCCGGGATCTGGCCCGGGCAAGATGAGCGCTCCAACTGATCGCATCGGGCCACCTTCGGACGTAGGGCGCACCCTGACGAATACGCTGGCTGGTTCATCGAAGGGCCGTGAGGCGGCGCCGGCCACGGCCAGATCGGGTGCAACCGTCGGTGCCGGCTTTATCATTGAATGAGGACTGCCAATGACCTTGCGACGACACCTATGTCTTTTGATCGCAGTTGCGGCTGCCCTTGGCGGATGTGCAAACAGTACTGCGATTTATTCCGGACCGGCCGGACAAACGGTCAGGGTGGAGCGGAAGACCAGTGTCCTGCTGCTTCAAAATCTTCGTCGCAACGAGAGATACGGCCTGCGGGATTTCATTGCGAATGCTAGCCGCGGGCGGCGCGATGCACTCCAACTCGACGTAGCCGGCTCACCGCGGCTCGTAGCGCAAGTTGCCCATGAGGCGCGCGCGATGGGCATTGCCCCCTACAATATCCGCCTGTCCGCCTCTCCCGTCGACCTACCCGCACATTTCGGGGTCCGGATCGAGGCAATTACCTACGAAGCACATCCGGCCGCCTGTCCGCCGTTCGCTGTCACCGGCCCTTCTCTAAGCGACAATTCGTTCGATCCAACGCTTGGCTGCTCAGTCCGCAATAACCTCGCAGTCATGGTCAATGATCCCGGCGACCTGCTAGGCAATAGCGCCGTCATGCCGACCAGCGGTGATCGTGCAGTGCTTCCCATCACAGCGCGTGGGCCCGCGGCGACCGGCAATCGCAGCAATTTGGAGGATGGAGCCCAAAACAAGGGTGCGCCCGAAACCCAATAATATCCGGCCAGGACCAATGACGCTGGGCACTCCGGTTTCCATATCAGTTTTTGCGATCGGCCGACGAGCTCGTGGACTCCGGTCTGTGCTCGGCCGTTGTTTTTGGTTCGCGGAGCTTTTGCCAAGTTATGCGACAATAGGGGTTTCGACCGAAGGTCCGAGCGCGTCGACGCTACACAAGGCCGGCGGCAAACACCGCCTTTGCGACCCTCTCAAAACAAACCATGGGAACGGCCTTGCCCATCGCACCTTTACTGATCAGCTGACGCGCCAATACGTGATCCTCGACAATGCTCAGACGCTGGGCCCGCGCCTGCCCAAGTAACTGTAGCGCCACCTCGCCTTCACCGCGGCACACCAGGACCGGGACGCCTGTCTCGCCCCGCACGTAGCGCAGCCCAATCACCGTCGCCGGTCCAGTCAATATCAATGTTGCCTGATGGATGCCGAGCGGAGACTCGTTCGCCGATTCGCGACGGAGCCTGCGGTGTTCACCCTTGATGTGCGGATTACCATCCTGTTCCTTGGACTCGCGCTTGGCCTCGCTCTGCGTCATGCGCATGTCGCGCAGGAATAACCAACGCTGAATGAGCAGATCGGCGAGCCCACCAATCAGAAAGGCGACGGCAGCAATCGCTATCAGCACTTTCAGCTCGTTAAAGACAAAACCAAGGCAGCTTAAATCGCACACGGGCAAATAGACCAATGCCCTCCAACCTGAGAGCACAGTGAAGACGAACGTGGCACCAAGAACCAATACTTTGACGAGGGACTTTCCAAGCTCCACAAGCGAGCGCTGGGACACAATCCGCTTCAGCCCTTTGACCGGATCCAATTTCTCAAAGCTAGGTTTCAGCGGCTCGACGGAAATCGTCAGCCCGCCGTTGGCCAAGACGCCGGCCAAGATGGCCGCAACCAACGCCGCACCCAGGATTGGGGCTACGGCTGCCATTGCAAGGTCCATCAATCCGACCAATGCCTGCCGGACCGCACCGTTGAATGGCTGGCCCTGCAGCTTGTCGATGAGCCGCACTGCTTCGCGCCATCCGTCTTCGATCGGGCCTGCCCTGAAGCACAGGCAGCCGAAACCAGCGCAAAGGCTTGCCGCGGTCACAAAGTCGGCGCTACGCGGACTCTGCCCTTTCTTACGCGCGTCCCTCAGCTTCTTGTGGCTCGGTGGAAGCTTTTTCTCCTCACTCGTGTCATTCATTTCAAGAACTTCTCGAGCCAATCCAGTACACCGTCGAACTGAACGATCTCGGCTCCCATATATTCGATCAGGAAGACGGTGTAGCTCACCATGATGATGCCAAAGGCGGCATTCTTGATGGTCGGAGAGAGATCGTTCAGCTTGATTTGCGGCGCAAAGCGCCCAAGCAGCATGAGGGATACGTCAATCAGAAGCAGCAGAGCCAGCACAGGCCCGGCGACCACGAGCGTCGCATGCATGATATGGTCGAGAAGCTTGATAAATTCCATTGCCCCCTGCTGGGTCAGGGGCGGTAGCAGCCGATACACGGGCCAGATCAGATAACTCCCGTAAAGGCATCTGACCATTGTCTGCAGGCCTCCCGATACGACGAAGATCGTAACCGCCGCAGTTCCGAGAAAGAGCCCCATTGCGGAGGTTTGGCTGCGTGTCGCCGGATCGTCTACCTGACTGGAGATGCCGCGCTGGGTATCAATGATGTCACCAACGGCTTGGATGCTCCAAAGTGGTATGCTGAGCAGAAAGCCGAACAATAGGCCGATAAATATCTCCTTCACACCGAGGAGCGCGACCGCAATTATACGGGTGCCGGGATCCAGCGCCTGCAAGCCGCTCTTGATTTGCATCAAGCAAGGCAATCCAATTACAACCGTCGCGCTTGCGCGGATCATCCCGCCAATGTGCGGCCGCGTGAATACCGGATGAACCAGCATAATGCCAAGCGCACGGGCCGCGCTAAGTCCAGCCGCGACGACGAATTCGACGGCAGTCTGAACCAGACTTTGCGTCTCGGTGGGTGACAACGCATCCATTTGAGCTCAGCTCACCGCTCGCTTCAAGCCAATCTAATCGCCCGGGCGCCTCGCCATTATGCGAGTCGTCAACTCTGCTGGTCATCTACCTCGTGTCCTAGCGGCTGCAGATCGACATACCTAACGCTAGGGTCACGTCACTTGCGCTTCAGCTCTCCGCAGCCACGGCTGTCCACCAATAAGGTATGACCATCTCAATGATAGGACCCGCCGAATAGCGCCGCTACCAGGCCAGCAAGCCAAGCTCCTTTGGCTGTCACCGGCCGCAGGGCGGTTTCTGGTGACCTGGAGCTTCGGAGCTTGCATCATTCAACAGTTCGCGGCGATCGGTCTCGGCCGGCACTTCATCGCGGCTTGATCCATCAGATCGTCAAAACCCTGCGCCCACTTGAGATCAAATCGGTTCGCCTATCCACCTAGTTAACAACTCGCCAGGTTATGCATCGAGGGCCAGGCCTCACAGCAGGTCATTTCATCGTGGAGCCAGACTCGAATTGAGTGGATGACAATTTCAGATGAGGTCATTCCTCCTCCGAAGGCCGATCGAGCTGAACAGGACACTCCGGATATCTATCTGTCCCATGATAATGAGGCGAGCTTTCGGTAAGCTGACGAAACTCGTCTCTTCCATGGTTCAGAATGAGGACAGACAAGCGCGACGCCATAGCTGCAGGCTTGGTCCGCCTTGCGTTCCCCGCACTAATACCTCGCTGTGAGCGCCGGGAACTCGGTGAAGATGTGCTGTGCTTGCTCGATCAGTGGCGCGCTCAGCACCGGGGCGAACAGAACGAGCACCGCGACGACGACGAGGAGCTTCACTGTCAGTGGCAAGGTTTGATCCTGGAGCTGGGTTGCTGCCTGCACGATGCCGATACCCAGTCCGGCCACGAGGGCTGCCAGGAGCGGGGGAAGAACCCAGATCATGAATAGGACAAGTGATCGGCTCAGGTGGGTGAGGATGCTGGCTTCGTCCATCTCAACCTCCGGGGGTTGCGTAGCTTAACACCAGTCCGTGCATGAGCCGCGACCAGCCGTCGATTGTGACGAACAGAAAGAGCTTGAAAGGAACGGATATCATTGTTGGTGACACCATTGACATGCCCATGGCCATCAGAATTGTCGTCACGATCAGGTCAATCGTGATGAATGGAAGATAGAGAAGGAAGCCGATCTCAAATGCACGCTTAAGTTCCGAGATCAAAAAGGACGGCACGAGAATTGCAAAATCATCGGCTGTTGCGTTGCTGCGCATCTCGTCCGACCAGATATGTTCCGTCGATGACAGGAAGAACGTGCGCTGCTCCTCAGTAGTGAACTTTTTGAGGTGGGCGCGCAGCGGCTCGCTGCCCTCCTTGGCGGCGGTCAACCAGTCGTCGGCGGTCTGGTAGCGAAGTTGCGGATCGGTCACGCGGCTGTAGGTCTGCTCGAACACTGGAGCGCCTATGAACACGGTAAGAATCAATGCAGCGCCATACAGAACGATATTCGGTGGTATGGACTGAGTCCCGAGCGCGTTGCGAACCAGGAACAGAACGACAGAAACCTTTATGAAGGCGGTCGTTGTGACGACTGCGAACGCCAGTAGGCCAAGGCCGACCGTCGCCGCAAGAAGCGCAAGGATGCTCGGTTGAATGTCAACCATTGACTGCCAACCTGCTACGCAACCGGATCCCAAGCGCCTCACCAATGCGCACGATATCGCCCCGGCCGATCAATTGACCGTTGGCTACAATATCGACCGCACCGTCCAGGGACCGCCCAAGTTCGAACACGTGTCCCTCGTTGATGCTTCTCAACGTACCCAGCGGGATAGGCCAGCGGCCGCATTCGAACACAAGCGTGATCTCAACACTGTCGATGTCGGCTTCCGAGGGCGGGATTGCTTGTTCCGTTTGGGGGCGTATCGTCATATCTACATACCTTAGAGGATGGGGCTGCAGGCGGAATGGTCCGCGAAGGACAAGTCTGTCGTCCACGGCCTGCGCCGGCGCCCACAACTTGTCCGCCGTGAGGATCAGCTGGCTATGGGCAAAGGGAATGACGTCGGGCAGCAGTGCGTCGCCCGGCTGTGCTTGGCGAAGTAGCCTGACAGGCGCCCGCAGCGAGCCGATCTCTGTCGTAATCACGACCGGCAATTCCGACGAAATCTTGCCTTGCTCTCGCGGTAATTGGCCGATCAATTCGCCTAACAAGCGAAACGCAGAAGGAATCCGACCATCAAGCGGTGCGAACAATAACAGGCGGGCCTTTCCCGCCAGCGCTCCGATGGCAACATCGAGCTCCAGATAGGGGTCTTTGGCCGTTGCGTCTTCGATGCGGATCAACTGCACATTCGATGCGAGCACGTTCTCTAGTCCAGCGATCCAGGGTTCCAGTGCGAGCTCGAGAACGAGCGAGCGGGTTGGGTCGGAAGGTAACGTAAGGCCCTGCTGGACCGTTGAAATCAGTGTCTCGACGAGAAGACGAGGTAAGGACAAAACAGCTGTCTCGCCGCCGGCGCCAAATACGCAGTCGAGCATCGACATGTCATATGGCTCTGCCTGCCAGACAAGACGGCTCACACGGATGGATAGTGGCTTGTCGCCATGGCGGCTCTGGAAGATGGTACGCCGTGCGGCAATCTCGTTGGCCCACGAGACCACTTCATGCGCCAGCTTCACCGCTGGCTGAAATAGTGCGGGTTCAGCCACGGCGCTTACCGACAGGTTGCACAGGCGCAGTTCGTGACGTCATAACAGAACAAGCCATTAGAACGCCCCGCCGATCGTCTGGCTGCGCGAACCACCCTGATATCGGAGCAAAACCTCATCGTCGGCGTCGACTTCGGCCGCAGACTCCGAGCGGACGGCGCTCGAGCGCTGGACATTGCCCTCAATCTCTTGCCATTTCTGGCTCGCCGCCGAACGCCCGGCCCATACTGCCCGCGCCTCACTCACCGCCCGCTGTGCCTCCTCATGCGCGATGCGTGCCCGCTCAAGCGCCTGACGCGCCGATTCGATCTCTGCTGCCAGTCGCCCAGTGACGAGTTGACACCGTCGATCGAGTTCGGTCACGGACGTTATGCCGAGCGCCGCCAGTTCCCGATAAAGTTCAGCTTCGACCTTGGCGCGATGCTTCTGCGCGGCTTCAAGCCCCCCAGACGCCAGCTGCAGCGCGTCGGCTGCAATTCGGCGCTTGGCTTCCATGTTCGACAATTCACGAAGCGCGCTTCGCTCCCTCATGTCTTTCACCAGTCGCAATTTCGACGCTTGCACGGGATTCAGGCCGTGAGACGCGACATCCATGAAACGGTCTCCTCAAAGCTGGACGGCTCGTCCTGTCCCTGGCGCAAGAATGCGCGCAGTTCCTCGATTGAATCGATTGCCCGATCAGTCAGTGGGTCGCTGCCGGGCTTGTATTCACCGACCTTGATCAGAAACTCAGCTTCATTGTAGCGCGAGAGCAGATCGCGGAAGACGGAGGCCGCCTTGCGATGTGGCGCGGAGGCGACCGCATCCATGACACGACTTCGGCTCGACAGCACATCGATGGCGGGAAAATGCTCGCGCGAAGCCAGCGCGCGCGAAAGAATGATATGACCATCAAGAATGCCGCGCGACTCTTCGGCAATCGGATCGCCCGTGCCGTCACCTTCGACAAGCACTGTATAGAATGCCGTGATGGAGCCCCGCTCTCCCATACCGGCACGTTCCAAAAGACCAGGCAGCAGCGCAAAAACGGAAGGAGGAAAGCCGCGTCGGGTCGGAGGTTCTCCCGCGGCGAGGCCGATTTCGCGCATCGCGCGGCTAAAGCGCGTCAGCGAATCCATCATTAGCACGACCTGCAGTCCTTGATCCCGAAAATACTCCGCGAGTGCGGTCGCCATATGAGCGCACTGCGCCCGCTCCATTGCGGATCGATCGGATGTCTCAACGACAACGATCGTGCGCGCAATGGCATCTCCAATATGACGTTCAATGAATTCACGCACCTCGCGGCCGCGCTCTCCTATGAGTGCAACTACGGTGACATCAGCGGCCGCCCCTTTTACAATTTGCGACATCAGCGTCGACTTACCGCACCCAGCATCTCCATAGATTCCGATCCGCTGACCTTCGCCACACGTCAGAAGCCCATCCAACACGCGAACGCCGAGAGGAAATGGCTGCTCGATGCTACGCCGTTTCATCGGGTTGGTTGCCCTGCCGCGGAGCGGACGAGTGTGGACCGTCTTTATGGGCCCCTTGCCGTCGAGTGGACGGCCGAAGCTGTCGATCACGCGACCGAGCAGGCCGGGCCCGACCGACACTTCCTGCATGCGCCCGGTCGGGACCACTTCCGCGCGGTGTGACAGGCCTACCATGTCGCCGATAGGCGTCAGCAGAACCCCATCCGGCAGCAAACCGATGACTTCGGCCTCAAGCGCCCATCCGGATGCGTGATCCTGCAACAGGCAAAGTTCTCCGACACGGGCCCCTGGTAATACGGCATGAAGTAACGTGCCGATCGCTCGCGTGATCCGTCCCCGCACAGCACGCGTATCGACATCCTTTGCTGCGGACCTTACAGATGCCAGCGCCGCACGCAAATCTCCTTCTCTGGCCGCTTGACCAGGGCCTGATCGTTGCATCGTCACGATTCGCCTTCCTGAGAGGACGGATCAAGGCTGAGACGCAATTTGCGGAGTTGTGCGGCAAGTCCTAAATCCACATTGCCGAACTCGCTCCACAGAACGCACTGGTCAGGTCCCATAGCCGGGTCCGGATCAATTCTGACTTTCGGCCGACCATTCGTCCCGTCGAACGCCTCGAATTCATGTCTTAGTGCATCAGCGTTCACAGGAGACACGTGAAGGCATACTTCCGCGCTGCCATATCTTTGCTCGACGGCGTGACGAACGGTTCTTACCAGCATCTCGCCGGGATCAAAGGAGCCCAACAGGTCGGTCAATATCTCAAGGACGAGCTGTGGCAACTCCTGCTGCAGAACGGCTTTTCGCCGGGCCACATCGGAAGCAGCTCGGGCGATCAGCTGCGCCATTTGGTCCGATCCTGACCTAAGACCCTCGCTGTGGCCGCGCTCCCGCTCCTGCTGATAGGCTTTGCTTGCCCAGCTGCGAACTTGCTGTAGATATCGGTCGGCTAGCGCACGCGTCTGCACCGCATCGTACCAGATGCCGAGTTCCGCGGCTGGTATGAGTGGACCGACCGGCCGTATCCGCGGGCTATCTGGCTGGGCCATCTCATTGGCCGTCATGCCGCTGGCGCCTCGTTGGCCAAGTGGGCTACCACCAAAGACAGCAAACGACCCGCTGCGCTGTGGTGTTCGGCTGCTGGGGATTCGGCGGCGGTCCCAACACGTAAGCGGAAAAGGACGCGCAAACGGTCAAGCTCCGATGCGTCCTTGAGCCAGGCACCAAGACTCGCATATCCGTCATGTTCAATCTGGCTCGACAGTTTATACGGATCGACAATCGATGTGGTCGCGACTGCAGCAGATAAGTGTCGGATTGCGAAAGCGTGCGCTTCCGCACCAATATTTTCGATCAGAATCGCCACATCACGCTTTGACACAAGCTTCAGCACCGAACGGGCATGCCAGATACTGCCAGCGAGCAAGGCCGCCCGACGCGGATCATGCCCGAGCAGAACGTCCCTGCCCCAGTCAGTTCCGTTCGAGGCCAGCTCACTTAGCAGCAATTCGGCCAGTCTTTGCTGCAACCTCGGAGTCTTCTGCAACTGCAGCACCGTGGCCTCCGACAGGAGCCCATCAAGATGGCCGGCCAAACGGCTGGGATGGATCAAGGCGGCAAGCTCGCGCAGGCGATCGGAATGCGCGTTGAGTGAATGATTTTGGTCGGGGGATACCATCGATACGAACCTGAATGCCGGCCTATTTCGCATCGGAGGAGAGCTTCTTGCCAGCGGACTGGACCGCTGGCTTGCTGGCACCACTGCCGAGATTTATCAGCTTACGCCAGGATTGGCGAAGTTGCCCCCCGCGTGCGCTCAGCAGCAGGCAAGATACGACGCCCAATACGGCGAGCGCACCGCCTGCGCCGATCGCAATGGGAGCCGCGACGAACCTGGTTGACTCGTTTGACGCTGCCGCTGGCGTAACCGAGACCTCATGCTGAGTCCGCTCGACGGGCACGAACACGACCGCCACTTTGTCGTATGATAGACCTTCGATGCTATTGGCGACGAGCATCTTGATTTGCGGCAGCAAGGCTGAGAGCTTCGCGCTGGAGGCGTGCCGAATGAAAACCGACGCCGAGGACGGGGTTGCATCCTGCCGCAGCAGATCATTCTTCGGTAGGACGACATGAACACGGGCGGAGAGAACCCCATCAATATCGTTGATCGTACGCGACAATTCTTCACTTAGGGCATAGACGTAGCGGGCCCGCTCCTCGACCGGAGAGGCAACGAGCCCCGACCCCTTGAACACCTCACCAAGGCTCTTGAAAGGCTGGCGCGGCAAGCCCTGGTCATTTAGCAACTCGATGGAATAGGCGAGCTGCTTTTCTTCGACCTGAATGGTGCTCGTCCCATCCTTACCGACGACCCGGATGGCATCCACGCCCCTGCTCAGCAGCAGCCCAAGCATCTCGTTGGCGTCACGCTCCTGCACTTTGGTATACAGATCCGTTTTGCAACCGGTGAGGGTCGGTAAAAGTAGCAGCAGAACAAGAGCATGAAGCCGCTTGCTCGCGGGCCGACCGTTACCGATCTCACCTTTCGTCAAGACAGCCAACGGCCCGCTCAGCCTGCTGATAGAAGTTTATTCAGAGATGAACTGACGGCACCCGTACCCTTGGAGATGAGCGAAACTTGGACGACGCCGTTGTAAACATCGCGCAAATTCGTCAGCGCCGAATCGAAATGATCCGCACCTTCCGGCTTGCCTGCCGGATGCACCTCGACTTGCTGCGGCCGCAGGAGCGGTTGCGCGGCCGGACCAAGCTGGAAACTCTTCGCAGGATCAAGGCCGCCGACGAGCGTCGGCGAAACTGCATCTCCAGGAAATGGTTTGCCCTGGTGGATAGCAGAAATGCCCTGAAGGACGTGATCGCCAAGCGGGCTCGCCGGCGTGACGGCGCGCTGCACCTCCGGCACTGATGAAACTGGCGCGCGCTCGGTCGCAGAAGAGTCGCCCCCCTGTTTCAAGGCGGCCTGCGCGAGACTCTCGTGAAACTGAGCGTGCGCCAGCGAACAGCCGCTGGAGGCACACTCGACGGGGTTGGCGGAGACCGACGCAATTCCAAGCAACATGGGAGAAATCATTTCTGTCCCGCGGTGAGATTAGCCATTCGCTCTCATGAATGGGCTGGCACCCTAGAGACCCAAACTGACCAAAAGCTGACGAGCATCTGTCATCTAATAATCACGGTTGGCTTCCAATTTCGGGCGAAGCGTCGGCCTCCAAATTTTGGGACGAATTCCGGTGCTTGGTCTCAATTAGAAGAAAATCGCGGAATGCTCATCCCGTCTACAAGGTTGCATATCTTGAAGAAAGTTCTCTGTCTTGCTGTTTTCATGTGCTTGGGCGCCATCAAGGCGCTCGGCGCCCCGCTGGCGCTGCCGTCGACGCCGTATAGTTACACAGTGCTGGATCAGGACCTCGCGACCGCGCTGCAGGAGTTCGGTAACAACCTCAATATCAGAGTCAATATCAGCACCGGGGTGAAGGGACGAATTCGCGGGCGAATGCCGGACCTCCCACCGCGGGAGTTTCTCGAACGGTTGATCAGTCTCTACAATCTTCAATGGTACTACGATGGGCTGGTGCTCTACGTATCTGACGCGCATGAGGCGCAAAGTCGCCTTCTGATACTGAATCCGATCAGCTTTGACGCGTTCAAGGCGGCGCTCGACGCACTTAACATCTCGGACGAGCGCTACATCGTGAGAGCCGTGCCGGGAGATGGCCTCGTCTTCACGTCCGGTCCGCCTCGCTTTATCGCGCTTGTGGAGCAAACACTCAAAGGACTGGTGACGGAGGCACAGGCGAGACGAAACCCGAACGGAGCCGAAAAGCCACCGCATGAGTCGGTCTTGATGCTGTTTCGCGGATCTTCCAGCGTGGTCGTTCGCGAAGGACGCCCCAACGACGCTCCTTCACCCGAGCTTTCACATCAAGACGGCGTGGATCACGCACCCGATACTGGTAAGAAATGAACGGATAATAACAGATGGGTTGGGAAGAGATGTAATTTCTACCTATGCTCTCTGTCAGCTTTTCGAAAGCTGCAGCTGTCATGACGAGAGGGCGGCTGTCCAGCGGCGATGCCGCAAGACAGGCAATAAAGGGCCGGGCCTGCACCACGGATGCTCGAGCCGAAAAGGGCAAGCAGTATCCGTGACCTGCTTTGCAGCCTTAGCGTTTCATGCGAGCTTTTGAAAAGCTCTACGAAGTCCGTCATGAACTTCGCCGCATCGGTTGAGAGCCGCTTTGTTGTACAAAAGGAGGAACAGGATGGACTTCAATGCGCTAGGCGGAGCAGACAGGAGCCCACCGCCCCGCCCGCTCTCATCGCCCGCCGATCGAAGTGAGTTTGAGCGTGAACTGATGGCATTGCATGAAATGCCTGGATACAGTCAGGACCTGATTTGGCAGGAGCTTGGAGGCCGACCGTCGCACGTCGGGCCATCATTGACCGGCGGCGAGCAGTCCAATTCCCAACAGGCGGCCGCTCAAGATCGCGCGGGCTCCTCCGATTTCGGCAACGACCCGGTTTGGCAAGATCTTGAGCCTGGACTCATGCACGCGGGGTCGCCTCACGCCGGACGGTCTGAAGGGCGGCCCGCGCTGCCCGCACGCGTCGCGCCGCCGGAACTTGGCGATTTCGTCATGGCGAACGGATATCTCGCCAGGGAAAACTGGGTCTTTATCGGCCAAACAGCTTCACCTGCTCAGATCGAGATGCTGAGAGGCCGTGACGTCATGCCGAGCAGAAATGTCCGGACTACAACGTTCACCATCCTGGGTGTGCCTCACACGGCGCAATGGCGAGCAGAAGGGTTCATTCGTCTCGAACCGTCGCTGGAAGCCGCTTTTAGGCCCGCAGGTTCGGGCGAACACCCGCCACGTGACCAAGCACAATAAGATTGACAGATGCAGAGTGCATCTGAGATTCGAGGCGTCAGAGTACCATGCACCGCTCAACTTTATGGGCGATGGATTGATTCGTGCGGCCACCCCAGCAATCTGATCCGGTCATGCTGCATCGCCCCGATCGGGCAGACGCCAATAACTCGTTTGACACGCAGGCGCGAGCTGGCTGAGCGCTGGTGAGTTGCCGAGAGATGTTGCGGAACCCGCGATGTGTTGCATGAACCGGCGCACGCGACTCCTGCGAAGATCGGCAGACTCGTTGGCCTGGCTGTCGCAGAGGCGACCGAGCACCGAAGCAAGCCGATGCCGAACTGAGGACCGTCGCCGCCTAGAGCGACGTCATTTCTCAACTCATTGTGAAATCCTTTGAGCGCCGTCAGCTTCTCGAAAGCTAATCGCTCCTACCATACGGCGTGAATATCTAGACGGCGATATGCCGATAGATTGTAGCCAAACTGAGCGCTGGGAGCGCTGTGCAATCGAAAGCAAGCGGTAGGAGCCATTGAAGCCTATCGACATCTCTTGCTCGTTGTTCGCCGCGATCTCAGGCTGCGCCACATAGCCAGCTTGTGGTGCGATCTCAAATCAGAGGACGTATGATGTCAGTCAACAATCTGCCGCTAACCACCAGCTCGAATTTGGCTTTGTCGGGGCTAGCTTCCGGGCCCTCGCCGGCGCGTGACTTTTCAAGCTTCGAGGCGGTGCTGGTCAGTTTGTCGTTGAAGGACGCGACTGACGAGCATTCCCCACCGCAAGGTCCGGCGACCGAGGACTCGGCCAAGCAACTGACGGAGGAACTCACGCAAGAGGTGCGGAACATCATCCCGCCGGAGATTAAGGCCGCACTGGACGCATGTCAGGAGACCCCCGAGCCGTCCTCTGAGGATTCCTCCTCCGCTGCGAACGCCCCAAAGATTGCAGAAGCCCCCGTACAAAGCTCCAGAATTACGTGGAACAGCGGCACCCCGACTGAGGCCGAGCTGCAGATTGTGTCGGTGCTGATCCGACACAAGGACAAATGCCCGCTGGATTGGAACTCTCTGGGAGATTTGGCCAACGATCCCTCCACACCGCCGGATCTAAAGGCGGCGATCGAGGCACTGCAGCGAGATCCCGAGCTCTTCTACGCGATAGGCTCGCAAGGCGACGGCCACTGCGGCGGCAAGATCAAGGCGGGTGATCTCTCCGGCTTCTCCGATCACCACCCGCAAGTCGCTGAGTTCCAGGAGCAGCGGGCAAAGAACTATACGCAAAACTACATCCCCTCCGACGGCAGCGGCAATGGCGAGCCATCGGTTATGATGCTGACCGATGCATTGCGCGAGCTCTATCGCTATTCCGACAACCTGCCCAAGAACCTGAGCCTCTCGGATTTCAAGCAGATCGTCGACGGCGAAGCCAAGACGGGCAAATGCCCGCCGCAGGTTATCGCGGCCGCTCAATACTTCCTCGACCATCCGAACGAATGGAAGCAGTTGTATGGCGGCTCGATAGACAAGGTCCACAAAGAGGACTTCCTGCAGGTTGCTTCATCATCGGTGAATCTCACAAAAGCCGAGCTCGATACGCTCGACACGATCAGCAAGAACCAAAGCGCCTTTTTCGGGAAGGGCGACCTGACGCGCGAAAAGCTGGCGAGCATGGCCGACGACAAGAGCCTCGCGCCCGAGGTGCGAAAGGCGGCAGCCCAGCTGCTGTCCGATCCTGTGCTGTTCGGGTTGATGAACAACGCGATTACGGGCTACAAAACCCACCACAAGTTCTTCGATTTCGGCGGCGGCCATACGGTCGATTCGGGCAATATCAGCAAGAGCGACTTCAACCAGTTCTTCAGCAACATGTCCGGTGCGAACCGCACCGTTCAACATGTGAAGACGCATGCCGCCCGAACGGCCGCCGATAAGGACGCGGTCGCGGACATGACGATGGGCGTGGCAGACCAACCCGACGTCAAGTCTCCCAAAAAGAACGGTGGCGCCTTCATGCACGCAATCAATGACGTGCTCAAGGTTGGCTCTAAGGTACTCGACTGGGCTGCGACAGCAGTCGGTGTACTTAGCTTCATTCCAGGCTTGGGTGAATTGGCCGATTTGGCGTCAATGGTGCTCGAAGCCGAATCGCAAGCTGCAAATCTTCTTCATACGGCGATCAGCGGTGGCAACATAAAGCAAGCGCTCGAAGAGGCTGGCCTGAGCCTTGCGGCACAGGCGGTAGGCTGCATCGGCGGCCCTGAGGTCAAATTGGCAATGCGAGAAGGCTTGGTGAAGCAGGCAATTCAAGAAGCGGCAACGGCGGGGGTCAACCTCCCGGTTTCGGTAGCCCAGTCCTACGCGGAGGACTACCTGAACAACTTGAAGGCTCGCATCGAGTCCGAACGCATGCAAACTGCAGGCGTTAACGCCTAGTCGGATCACACTATCTGTCAAGATCAGGCTGAAAACGCCGGTCGAGCTTGTGCGGCTAACGCGCGGTCGGGCCTCCCTGCCGAGTAGTCCGCCGCGCAAGCTCTACCATCCTCGATAGCGCCGCCGGATCCGAGGACCTTGCTCGCTCTTCAGTGCTCACAATTTATGTGGGCCGCGATCGATCGCGCGAGGCCGACCTCAAATCCAGTCTGCCGCTGCGAAGGTCAAACGGCTGCATACGCAGCTCGGCACGAAGCTCAATGCATCAAAATCGCGCGACATAACCGGTCAGAGCCGCGGAACCTGCCGGCCTGTGCAAGGATCAGGAGCATGCTGATCGCAGAGCGCCAGGGCGAAGGACCCTTCTCGAGCGGCACGCTGCTGTTCGCGCTGCATGGAGGTGGGTCCCCCATTGATGAATCCTTCATGAGCCCCCACGACCGAGGGATCGTCCTTGACCGCTGAATCGCCGTCAATTTCGCTTTCCGCCCGCTCCAAACCAAGTCAAGCTCCGTCCCGCTGCGCCCGGCCGCAAGCAAATTGTCGAAGACCCCGCGGCATCGAAAGTGACGTCAGCCCTGGATTGCAGCGCGTCGACTTCAAAAGCGATGTATTAAACGCGTTAACATCCGCCTGCTGAAGCTTTCGACTTGATGAGCAGCGATTCGACCGGTCGAGCTCCATAAACGAACGTTTGTCCTGGTACATACCATCTGATCTACAGCTTTCGCATATCCAGCATCGGCCCATGGCATTTTCTAGAACTCGTCAGCTTCTCGAAAGCTAACGTTTGCACATTGGTGGGTGGAGACTGCCTCCATTGGCACGATTGAATTGACATAGGAGAACCCGATGCGCGTTACAAGCTCCAGCGCCACTGGGCACGTTGATGCCGACCTTCATGCGGCTGGCGGCAAAAGCAGCGGCAAACAAGGATCTCACAAACCTGACGAGCGCGATGATCATGGTCGATCGCCAGATGCGAACATTCCCGTAAACGGCGGCGCATCCACGCCAGGCGGAACCTCGCACGAAGCCGCGATGCAGCAAGCATTTAGCGCCGCTCTCGGAGCTGCTGCTCTGCAGCTTGCAAATAGTGCAATGAGTCATTTCGACGACGTCATGGCCGAAACAGAAGAGGATTCCTGACGTCGCATGTTGCGGCGTAAGGAAAATAGGAGCCGCACGTTGCGGCGAAATTCAAGCAAACAGGAGAACTAATATGACTAAGGGTGTTGGTGCAGCGGGCACCGCTGCTGCTGCAACCGCTTCCACCGCCGCTGAAGTTGCTGGAGAGGCGGCATTCCAACGGCAAATCGCCGCTCTGACTCTCACCAGCACCAAGGCTGCTGAGCGGGATGTGGAACTCCGCGTCGTCTCGACCGAGCTCTCGACCGTCAAGAAAGCAGCCGATGAGCGGGTGCAGTAAGGGATGAGGTGGGCGACGTACGTCGCACACTTTCTCGGGCTGCTTAGTCCGTGAAGTCGCAACGGGCCGTACGGTTTTGCCGTACGGTTCCGTTCGCTGTTCAGGAGAGCGACCGTGAATGAGCCACATCGCTGGCGTTTCGAAGTGCTGCTGGGGTGCTATTCTGGGTTAACAAGTGAATTGGGGGTCGGATCGTGTCTGATCGGCAGCAGCCTCGATGCTGATTTAATCTTTGTCGAGCAAGGCCTCGAACCGCACCATCTTCGTGTTACCCCGCATTCCAATTCCATCGAGATTGAGGCCCTGGCGAGCGACGTCCGTGTCGACGGGCACGACAATATTTTGCCTAACGAGCCCGTCGTTGTCCCTCTTCCCGTCGTCCTGCATGCCGGCCAGATGTCGATCCGTTGGTCTATCGAGGGTCTCGAAAAAGCCGGCTCTATCGATCGCCGGCGTGTATCGCTCATCGGACTTGCCTTGGTTGTTATCGGCTTTGCCGCGGTTGGCGTATTAACGACCAGTTTTGTCCAGACCGACACCGCTGCGGTGCCAAGTTCCTCGCCTCCTGCCGCGGACATTGCACCCAAGCTGGCGCTCAGCGCTCCTGATGCTCCGGCCACCGATGCAGCTGCCGGGCTGCTGCAGGAAGAAGTCGACAGAGCGGGCCTTGTCGGCATCAAGGTCGGTTCTGGGGCCGGGGTTGTCACGGCCGACGGCAGCGTTACGCCCGCTGCACTCGCCGCTTGGCAAGACATCCAACAACGGTTTGATCGCACTAGCAACGGCGCTTATACGCTCGTCAATGCAGTCGCCATCAAGGATGAGAAGACACCTTCCGCGATCGGGATCCAGGCTGTGTGGCGCGGTAGCGATCCTTACATTGTCGTTGCTGGCCAAAAGTATTTTGTTGGCGCACTGTTGAGCAATGGATGGACCGTCAACGGAATTGAGGAAGGGCGTGTTCTGCTGAGCCGGAATGGCCGTCTTTCCGCTCTGTCTTATTAGTGTTTCAGGCTGCAGGTAAGGAAGCAAAGTGCCATGACTAGGCTGCCCCCGAATTCTGTCGAGCCTGGCCCATCTTTTGAGGGACCAAACGTTGATCATCATGCATCTACTATCACGCCGGTCAATTCTCGAGCCAAGTCCATCGGGATCGATCAGACGCGCGGCAATGATGACAGGAGTCACGGCGCAATTTCCCAGCATAACGACGCGCCCGATCGCTTGGTTGAGGGCACGATCGACAGCGCGCTCGAGCTCGGTTCGATCAATGCGATTTCGCGCGTCAATCTCGACGAGGCCCGCGCCCAACCAGGTCAGGTCGAGCCAGGCTCGGAACTCGCTTGGCTTAAGGGGCCTAATCTCGCGCATAGCCTGCTCTCTTTCGTGACGCCGCGGCTACGTCATTCGCACGTTCTGCGTCCCGAGCAACACGGCCCTCTTTTGGAGCGTTTAGCCAATACGCTATCTGCCGCGCCAGAGGACTTGGTAGCACGCGAAGGAGCCGCCCTTCTGCAGCTGGAGCTGCAGCGGTTAATCTTGCTCCGGCAGAGCCACAACGGCTTGATCAAAGGCTAGCGATGGCCGAGCCAGACAAACTGCAACACGTCACATCTACGCAGCCGCCAGACGTTTCCGACGCCGATGCTCTCGAACTGGTCTCTGGGCCGGAGCGAGATTTGCTCTGCGTGCTTTCTTATATCTATCTTTCGTGCGGGCAGAGCGCAAAGAGCCTGGCTCTGTTGCGGCTTGTTGCTCACGAACACTCTCGAGACATCGGCCTGCTGCGGATTCTGGCCTATGCTCTCATCTCGGAGCGTCGCGGTGACGAAGCACTGTCGGTATTGGATCGGCTTGACAAACTGGATGGCGAACCGTCTTCGTCTCTGCCCTTGATGCTGATGCGCAGCCACGCCCTGCGTCACGCCGGCCGCATGACCGAAGCGCAGGCCGTCTTCAAGCGCTATGTTTCATTGCGCGGTAACACAGCTCCAGCCAAACAACAATAAGGCTTCTCATGGCCAACGTTCTACGAAATCTCATCACGCGCGCGCCCGCCCACCCGGATTTGATGGTCGCGCTGATGCTTCTTCTGGCGATCGGAATGATGATCATGCCGATCCCGATCGTCGTGATCGATATGCTGATCGGCTTCAATCTTGGCTTTGCCATACTGTTGCTGATGGTCGCCCTGTATCTCAACACGCCGCTCGACTTTTCGTCCCTGCCGGGCGTGATCCTGATCTCCACTGTTTTTCGTCTCGCTCTTACCGTTGCAACAACGCGGCTGATCCTGGCCGAGGGCGACGCCGGCAGCATCATCCATACGTTCGGCGATTTCGTCATATCTGGCAACATCGCCGTCGGCATTGTCATATTCCTGATCGTAACCATGGTGCAATTCATGGTTCTGGCCAAGGGCGCCGAACGAGTGGCAGAGGTGTCGGCGCGCTTCACGCTTGATGCGCTGCCGGGCAAGCAGATGGCGATCGACGCTGAGCTGCGCAACGGCCATATCGACCAGCACGAAGCCCGCAGCCGACGCGGCGTGCTGGAGCGGGAAAGCCAGCTTCACGGCGCGATGGACGGCGCCATGAAATTCGTGAAGGGCGATGCCATCGCCGGACTCATAGTCATCTGTATCAATATGCTAGGTGGTATCACGATCGGATCGCTCTCCCGGGGCATGTCCCTTGAAGAAGCGATGCATCAATACACCATCCTGACGATCGGTGATGCGCTCATTTCGCAGATCCCGGCCCTGCTTCTGTCAATTACGGCCGCAACCATTGTCACTCGTGTCAACGGTCCTTCCAGACTTAATCTAGGCGCCGATATCGTCAACCAGCTTACGGCCAGCACACAAGCGCTCCGGCTGGCCGCCTGCGTCCTGCTTGTGATGGGCCTCGTTCCTGGCTTCCCTTTGCCCCCCTTTGTCATACTGGCCGCGCTCTTTTCCGCCGCCAGCTTTGTCAAGGTTGGCGAGCCAGAGAACAAGACCGCTCCCAAGGCCGGCGTCAGTCCCTCCGGTTCGGCTCCCGCTTCCACGCAGGCTCAGAAGCAAACCCTGCCTGCCGAAGCACTTCCGATTACCCTATTGCTAGCGCCGAACCTGATGAAGGCAATGGACGTGGGGGAACTCGAGCGGTGCGTCGCACGGGTTTCGGCACTGGTCTCAGCTGATCTGGGCATCACAATTCCACGCATTCCCGCCCAAAGCGCAAACCACCTTGCCCGATCGCAATTCAGTGTGGCCGTCGAGGGCGTGCCCGTAGAAGAGGGCGCTATTGACCCGACAAAGCTCCTGCTTGATGACGACGTAGCGAACATCGAATTGAGCGGCATCCCCTTCTGGCAGGATCCAGACACGAATCGGATCTGGATCGAACAGGGCCATGCGGCTGCTCTCGAAGCGGCCGGCATAGGGCATCACGGACCGAGCGAAATCATCGCCTTGCGCGTCCGGTCTACGTTGATGCGCTATGCACAGCGCCTGGTTGGCATTCAGGAAACGCGCCAGCTGCTCGGCAGGATGGAGCAGGAATATGCCGATCTTGTGAAGGAGGTGCTGCGCACGACACCGATCCCTCGGATCGCGGATGTCCTGCGCCGTTTGCTGGACGAGGGCATCCCGATCCGCAACACCCGCTTGGTTCTGGAGGCGCTTGCGGAATGGAGCGAACGGGAGCAAAACGCTGTACTGCTCACCGAATATGTGCGCTCTGTTCTGAAGCGGCAGATCTGTCACCGCTATGCCAACGCACATCGCGTTGTGGCTGCCTTTATCGTCGAGCGTGAGACTGAGGACATCGTGCGGGGTGCCGTGCGCGAGACCGCCGTCGGCCCATACCTCGTTTTGGAGGACCGGCAAAGCGAAATGCTGCTCTCCCAATTTCGCCAGATCCATTCAAGCATCGCGCGCAGCCAGAACCAGCCAGTTATTCTAGGTTCGATGGATATCCGGCGTTTCGTTCGCGGCTTTCTCACCCGTAACGGAATCGACCTACCTGTCCTTTCCTATCAAGACCTCGCCGCGGATTTCACGGTCCAACCGATCGGATCCGTGAAGCTGGCAGCCGCCAAGGACAAGAGCCCTTCCCCGGGTGGTCTCCTGAGCGCTGCGAGTTGAGACTGCACGGCAGATCATCGTGAGCAGGCTATGAATTCAAATGGAACCAAACGTCGGCTACGCTTGTGCTTCGTTAGTCCAGCCCCATGGTCGGCTCTGCCTGCGATGCTCACTATTGTGATGCTCACCGGTTGCGCGAGCCCGTCCGATCTTTCGCGCCAGCAGCGGTCCACGTCAGACTTAGCAAGCGCCAAAGAGTTTGACCCCGCCATGCGCGAGCGCATCTCGCGCGCTCTCGTTGATGCTGATGAGCAGAGTCTACGCGCTACGTTGGACCAACAACCGGACAACATCAATGCGGCAATTTCCCTTGCACGGGCCTTGTTGGCGCGCAACTCCGCAGATGAGGCACTTCAGGTGCTCAATGCGGTACTATTGGCAACACCCGGCGACCTGCGCGCATTGAATGCCAAAGGCGTAGTACTCGATCAACAAGGGCGCCACGAGGAGGCGCAAGTGCTATATCGTCGAGGCCTCGCGATAGAGCCCACAAATACGATGCTGCGCAGCAATCTCGAGTTGTCGGCCGCACTTGAAAGCAAGACGGGCATCCGAAACTCCAATCAGGAGTTGCAACCAGGCGACCAGCACGCATTAGCCAGATCGAGATCTCACAGCCGACAACCGTAAAAAGCCTATCCATGTCAGTCGGCTGGCCGACAGACAGCCAGATAATAATCGCGTGCAGAGACTACAAGGCGCATTTGGTTTCGAACGATGTTGTCGCGAGGAGCGCAACTTTATCGTGTATAATCGGGAGAGCCGAGCGCTGTCTCTTGGCTAAATGGCGTGAGCCCGACACGCGCTCGCTTGGACGGAGCAGGCCTCTACCCTCAGTTGGACGCCGGTAGGCAGCCGATCTTTCACACGACTTCGTAACCAGGTCACCTGGCCAACATTCTGGATCTTGAGTTTACCTATTCTTGGGTAGCGGATCTTTGGAACGTCCGGCCCCTTCAACGAAGACATGCAGGCGAACAATTAAAATATCTCTCGAGCTCCGCAACCGCGCGTTCCTCCCACTCTATAGCTTGCGCCAGCAATGAGCCGCCTTGTATTGGCCGAAATGCGGCGGCCTGCCGGCACAGAGACGCTATCGCGCGATAGCGGCGCACGTTTTCCATAACGGCAAGTCCAATCATGTGCGGATATTTCCCCTGCTGTCCCAGGCGAGAACTTGCTGCATAACAGTTTTCGATCCGTTAGCGGCAAGGGCGAAAGGCGTGAATGGTTGGCAGATTCTTGCCGGCCTGACAGCCGATGAACCTTTCCCAGGAGATGATCCTCCATCAAACGCGCTTCGGCATTGCCGGCCGAGGGCGCCGCCGCTCCGCGTTTGCTCCGCATACATCTTCAGCCAGGTAAGAGTATAGATGAAGAACAGGAGCGAGGGCACGTCTCGGCTTGCACAACAATCAAGCGACCTTTGTTACTGGTTGGCTTCCAATTTGACGTCGCATGGGGAGGCCAACGTTATCAACCCCCGCGACGAGGCCAAGGTTTGGAATCGACGCCGACGTACATCGACGTCTCTTGGTGCCAGTCCGAACCTCGGTCCCATGCCACACTACGGGGCTAATTCAACGCGGTCCAGACTGACCGATCCGTAGCCCGAACCAGCGGCGTCGCTGGATCTGGAGACATTAAGCCCATCAGCATGACAGCCCGCCGAGGCAGCACTCTCAGCGTCAGGTGCACCATCTTTCGCCTCCAAACGAGAGTCGGGCTTTCGATTTGCGGCCCTGGCCCCCAGCAGTTGCTGCCCCTCTCGGGTGACGCTTCCGTCAAGGCTGACGTCTCCGACCTAGAATCAACTCGCCAAAACAGATGGGGGACAGCACGTGTTGTTTGCAGCAGACTGCCTTACAAGCGCTCGGTTAACAATGGCACGCTGGAGCGCTCGCACCGCGATTAGGGGCACTCAGATGATCACGCCGGTTCGGCGGAACTGGAGTCCAAAAGAACTATTCAATTCTCTTACGCCAGCGATGTTCAACGCTGAGCCGTCGGCTATACGTGCGCGTTGGGATAAATTGTGGCCTGACCTGTACACGGAGTATGACGCCCGGCACTTAAAACAAGAGTTAGCCGACCGACAACTCATCGTTAGCGATGAAGCTGCGGCATTCTTCAGCGCCTGGGCGATCGACGAGGAGCGCCACACCGATGGCTTCATCCGCGTCATTGAACTCGTCGCTAATGGATCCGAAAAGGATCTTCGGGAGAGATTAGACGCTCGGTCGCACGATTTTGGTCCAATCGGTGAACACCTGAAGGACGAATTCTCCCTGATGGTTATGATTGCATTTGATGAGATGTGCACCTGCCGTGCCTATGCGGCAGAGAAGCCCTTCTATGACGCCCTTGGCAACACCACGTTTCATCACTGGCTGAGGGAAGTGATTGCCGATGAGGCGGTTCACTCGATGAACGCCGTGAACGTTATCCGTGCGCGCCACCGCGACCGCATTGGCCAAGCGGCCTCAATTCTCGATAACCTAATCCGCGCAACCGAAAGTCTACGCTATTCCGGAACCTTCGTCCTCGACTACTTCGGCGCAGTGTACTCCAAAGAGCTGCTCGCCGGCTCTCGCCTCGTGACTATGAGAAATATCAGCAGGCCATTCACGGTGTAGCATGGAATGTTGACAGGGATCCTATCGAAGCTTGAGTCGCGCCACATCGCCGCCCTTCGCCTAACTTTCCATCCTGCCAGCTGGCCCAGCTCTTCATTTGCGTTCGAGCGGTTTCGACGACCGCGTCGGGAAGCCGCAATTCGACGCCCGATCTTTTGCAAGTCCGCCTTAGCTAGATAGATGCGGTTGACATTGCGCCCGATGTTGTCGGACCGGTGCCCGGATTCCCTGCCTAACTTGTCCGCGACAAGATAATCCTGCTTCGACGCGAACAGATGCAGGATTGCGATTTGCGCCGTCGTGGATTCAAGCGCTCGCACATCCCGACGCCATCCTACGAGGGAGAGAGCGAGTTCGTACCCACCCATTTTTGAAACTGACAAGCCGCGTTCTAGTGAAAACGTCATCACGCGTCTGGAGACATTGGATCGGGCCAACCCATGTCGAACGAGCTAGATCCGCAACTTTTTCTCAAGGTCAATGTAGCACCACCTCAATCCTGTTTACATCGAGGTTGAAAGCTGACGCAGCGTAAGATTCACGCCCTTTATGCCAATCCAACAATCGGTAGATAGAACCTATCGTTATCGCAACGACCACCAAGCCACGGTTGATCCTTTGGTCGCCGACCTTTCGGCTACTCACAAACCTGACGTAGATCACGAGCGGAAGCGATTACTTGCTGCTATCGGCGTGCGCTGGCGTCTCAATCAAACGACGCAACTTGCTTGATGTTGAAAACGTTCATCAACCTGAGGAGCTCGCGCATCGAAAATTCAATTACCCTTCTTTCTGCCATGTTCTCACCCAAAGCAGAGACACGCCGTTGCGCACTTCGCGCGCGGCAATAGCGAGTGTCTCAGGAGACTTTGATGGTGAAGCCAGTTGTGATTGTGGTGGGCGCGGACAAGGGAGGAGTCGGCAAGACGACCGTATCACGAACGCTGCTGGACTACTTCAGCGTCAACAACGTGCAAACACGCGCCTTCGATACGGAGTCTCCGCGAGGGACGCTGAAGCGCTTCTATCCCGGCATCACCGAGATCGTCGACATGACGACGACCGCTGATCAGATGAAGATTTTCGATACCCTGAACTCCGGGCTATCCGTCACCGTCATCGACGCTCGCGCCGGATTGCTGTCCACAGCACTGGCCTCCTTGCGCGACATCGGATTTCTGGATTCGGCGCGGTCCGGCCAGATTACCTTTGCCGTATTCCACATCCTAGGATCGTCTATCGCTTCGCTCGACGAGATCGCGGAGACCGCTGCCTTCATGGGCGGCGCGAAGTACTATCTGGTTAAGAACTTCATCAATGACACTCAGTTCTTCCAGTGGGACCAGTCGACCTACAATTCCTATTTTCACCGCATCAAACAGGCGACCGAGTTGACCATCCCGAAGCTTAACGAGATGGCCTATGAGCAGGTTGAAGTCGCATCCGTCCCGTTCGTAGATTTCGTGGCAAACAAGGGCCGCAACGATGAGCCCGCGAACAACTCTTTCGTGCTGCGCGGTTATGTCCGGCACTGGTTGGCAAATGTCTGGAGCGAATTTGATCGCATCAACTTGACGGAATTGGCCGGCGCCAAGTCCACTACTCGAAGTGGCGAGAAGTAGTCGCATATTCTTGCGGGCCAAGAGCAGGCCCACATACGAACGAGATTGATCTGCTGGCTATGTTAGCGACCCCGATCTACATCATCTGCTCTCCTAGCCCGCAGGTCGGAAAAACCCTCATCGCTCGCGTCCTGAGCGAGTTCTTGCTGCTCAAAGACGGAACCGCCCTGTCATTCGATGTCAATCTAAAAGAGCCCTCACTGCTCGATTATCTCCCTAAGATCACCGAGACCGCCAATGTGACGGACACTTACGGCAAGATGCAGCTGATGGACCCGCTCATCGTTCACGATCGGATACCCAAGGTGATCGATCTCGGCTTCCATGCCTTCGACGAATTCTTCAAGATGTGCGAGGAAATCGGCTTCATAAAGGAGACGGCGCGCCGCTATGTTGCTCCTATCATTCTCTTCATCGCAGGCGCTGACCGCATTTCCTTTCGCGGTTATGACATGCTGCGGCGGCGGATCCCGCCCGCATCGCTGGTTACCATCCACAATGAATTTGCGCTGCGCGGCGGATTACCTGAAGTCATGGATGGCGAGCGGGTGCTCCAGATTTCCGCGCTGCCGCTGTTTCTCAAGAGATATGTAGACCGACTTGGCTTTTCCTTCACCGGATATCTGCGGGACGAAAAGGACTGGTCCACCGAGCTGCACCAGTGGATACGACGGAACTACACGATGTTCCGTGATCTAGAATCGAGTTTGATGCTGCGAAGCTCCTATCGATCGCGTGGAACGAACATCGAGAGCCTGCGTTGCACAAAGGCAACGTGAGGCTGAGACTACTCGCCGTCTATTTGTCCAGCTTATGAGCAGTCGTTTGACCGACGCCAGCGGCTTTGCCCATAATATAAAATGCACTGTGCGAATCCCCGCCTGAACTGTTCCTTGAGCTCATCAGCACCCAATCGCGCGACCGGCAACTGCCCTCTTGGCCTTTGCGGACGGCCGAGACGTATCGATGATCTTTCCAGCGGAGGAGCTCATAGCTCGAAGCCGAGCTTCCCGAGCACCCGGTCCATGACCGTGCCTTTGATCTCGCGGGCGATCTCGTTGCGTATCTGGGCGCCGAGCACCCGCTCGGCATCGGCATCTCCTGTCAGACCATCCTCCGCCAGCCGCCGATCCAAGCGGGCTTGAAACGGCTCACCCATCGCCTCGACGAGCCGTTCCTGCATCTCGGCATAGTCTTCGGGCGCGATGCGCCTTAGCACACTTTCCCATGGCTGCCATCGGGTCGCCAGGAACTGCGGAAATTCCGTCGATTCCTGGTCCCGCACTGCCGTCTCGGCCCCCGCGACATCATCCCCAGTAACGTGAGAGACGCTCATGAAGCGCATGTCAGGAGCGATGTGCCGCAGCTCCAGCGCATCACGCAGTTGGGTTTGGTAGGCAAGGTAGACCTCGATCTCATCGACGTCAGCGTCCGGATCGGCACGACGAAGCGAGTTGACGGTCTCTCGCGCAATTCGGTCCAACGCCTCCAAGCGAAACATAACGCGGCCGTGCTGGAGCAGTTCGCCAAGGCGTCCGTCATAGGCGCCGTCCTCGACATCCGCGTTCAGGCGTGCGCTCTGCATGCCGTTCCAGGTCAAAGTGATGCGATCTTCGCAGCTCGCGCTCGCTCCGGAGGCCAGCTCGAAATACTGCTCGCGCAGATTCGGCCTGATGGCTGCCTGCCGCAGATCTTCGGCGACCGCGTGTCGGAACGCGTCGCTACCATAGTTCACGGTGCCGCGGAGCCTGTCGAGAAAGCGTGCATAATCTGAGGCACCCGGCTCTTCGGCGAAGGCCTGCCAAGCGGTTATTGCTGCCGATTCGGCCTCGAGCCAGTGCGCGACAACCTCCTGCAGCGACCGCGGCTCAACTTGCACCGCGGCTGCGGTGGTCGAGAAGAAAACCTGCGGGCCGGCATAGTCTCCGGCATGCATGGCGGTCGCCAGGCCGGCTTGCACCGCGTCGGACAGGGGATTGTTCTCCAGATCAACACTCGCGTCCCGGCTGAGCTGTGTCAGCACAGTCGCGGGCACGTTGGTTAGCTGGTTGTTGCTGGCGGCAAGCCATAGCAGTCCGGCCGGAAACGTCTCGGGCAGACTGGTCAGCCGATTATGGCCGGCACTAAGCCATTCAAGCCCGGGCGGAAGAGGCTCGGGCAGATCGGTCAGCTGGTTATAATCGACATTCAGACGCTCGAGCCCGGCTGGAAGCTCGGGCAGACGAGTCAGCCGATTGCCCGCGACGTCCAACTCTTGAAGCGTCGGTGGAAGGCAATCGGGCAGGCTGGATAACCGATTGTTGTCGACATTCAGGCGCCGCAATCCAGGCGGCAGCGCTTCGGGCAGGCTGGACAGCCCGTTGCTAATGGCATAGAGCCGCCGCAGACCGCGCGGAAGCGCGGGCAGGCCGGTCAGCCGATTGTTGTTCGCATAGAGGCGCCGCAGACTGGCCGGAAGACCTTCGGGAAGGCTGTTCAGCTCATTGTTGTCGACATTCAGGCGGCGCAAGCCAGCCGGGATCAGGGCCACCAAGGTGGTCAGGGACAGGGACGACAAATCCAGTGGCTCATTGAGATCGCCCGCGTCCCTCCAGGCCCTCATTCCACTTAGCGCCTGCTGCCGATCTTCATGCTGCCCGTGCCTGTCTTCGGCAGACCAATCCGTCAAGACCTGATCCGGCAAGTCCGCAGACGCCTGCGTATCTGTCAATGCTTCGTCCCATTGCAATGAGACCGGAGACCCAGGTTCGGAGCTTTCCCAATCGGAAGCTCCGGAAGGAGTCCCAGCGCCAAGTTGTTCTGCATTCATAAATATCGTCTCTTCGGAGCTAAAGGAAGTGAATGCACCGGGGGCGGCATATCATGAAGCCAGTAGAGTCCCGCTATGGATGCCCTTCATCGGCTGACGCACATCACGAAGCGGTGGCCACTGCTTGGTGCGATTACTCTGCGCCCGATGGCGACCGAGGACCACTCTCAACGGGCCTTGCGCGCGGATTGGGTTAATACTGGAATCCATCTCCCTCTCCTGCCATGCCTGAGCACATCGGGCCGTCCTTGCCAGCGATTAGGGACATTCAGCCTACGAGATATAGCTGTCGACAGGCTGACGTCCTCGAAGCGATGATCAATGCGGCGCCCAACGTTCCTTCGGTGTCTCTCGACGCTTAGGCGCAGCGCTCCGCAAAAAGTCCGAGGGGATCAAGTTTCCTGCTCGGCAAAATTGGTGTCCGAGCGGCGCACGCCGGCTGCGTGATGCTGAGGGAACGACGACGTTGCCGTTCCTGGACCGGCGAGCTACGTCACCCTTTCTGCGAAACGTTGGTTTTGATCGCCGAGCCGAAAGCTAACTGATTGTTGCGCGCAACGCGCTAGCCGCTCACCGAAGCCAAGGCGCGCACCCCATCAGCAAAGCCGACCTGAATGATCAGTCTCCAGCTACTAATGAGCGCGGCCATGCCCCTCAAGCTCGACTGGCGCTTTCGCGGCTTGCGGAAGGCGAATAGTAATTCCGCTCGCGGATCCCTTCCGGGTCGAACAGACACCGCACATCACGGTCGGGATCGAATTTCCTTACGTTGCACTCAGTGTAGCCAACCCTCACCGCGACCAACGAACTCAAGCACCGACTGCGCTTGGTTGATCTCGCGCGACACGCGCTTCAATATCCGTACTGCGACCTCTTCCGTCGCGATCAACCCCGCTCTCTCGCAGGCCAGCCCGAAATGATACATCACCTGTTCGTCGGATGGCGCGATACGATTCTGAAACAAACTGATCGTCAATGATGAGAGCATATGCTCGACGACATCGTTTTCAGCCTGATTCACAAATCTACGTCCTTCTGATTAGTCGCTCAATTCGGTACAATATGGGCGTCGCCGATAGAGCTATGACACCTTTCATTGTTCCGGGTTATCGTGTCATGACATCGCCCCATGAGTATTGAACACCGCTAGCTGGCGCTTTCTTTCTTCGAACGCCTCATCCGCTAACGTCGCCTCTCCTCTCACGGGCCTACGCCGTCTCAGACGCGAGTTGCAGCTCCCTGATGATCTCAGTCACCCTCCCTTGCCCGGCGGCGTGTTGCGGCCACTTGCTAAAGCCACTCAGCAAATTCTCCGCTTCTAGCTTGGTAAAATTAAAGAGCCTAATACCCCGCCCAAGGACCTCATTGACGATCGTAATCGTGGCCTGGCGAGCGGCACTTTCTGGTGGCGATCTGTTGAAGCCGATCAGCAGGCCCCTGAGATCCTGGGTAGTGAAATCCGAGAGCCCCGTCTTCCGATCGGCGCGGCGAAGGACCTCGTCTGCTAGCACGACGGTCACTTGACCACACGGCAGCTCATCCGGCCAGTTAGTGAAGCCGCTCACTAGGTTCGCAAGTCCCTGCTGTGAGAACTCGCAGAGCAGAGCGGCGCGGCGCAGGACCTCGCAAGCGAGTGCGACCGCGGCTCGGCGAGACGCGGCCTCTTCCGGCCACTTACTAAAACCGTTCACGAGGTTTGACAGACCCTGCTGAGTCAGATCGGGAAGCTGGGCAGCACGGCAAGATACTTCACCGGCGATCGCGACCGCAGCCTTACGGCAAGTCGCATCGTCAGGCCATTTGCAAAACCCATTCACCAGGTTCGCCAATCCTTGCTGGGTATAATGCGGAAGCTGGACGGTACGGCGCAAGAGCTCACTTGCGATCGCGACTGTTGCTTGACGAGATGCATTCTCCTCTGGCCATTTACTGAAGCCATTCACCAAATTCGTCAGATCCTGCTCGCTAAACTCGTGGAACCGCGTCGCACGTCCAAGCACTTCGGTTGCAACCGCGACGGCGACTTGACCACAGGGCAACTCCTCAGGCCACTTGCTAAAACCGTTTACAAGGATGGCCAACCCCTGCTGAGGGAAATCGGCGAGCCGGCGGGGACGCCGCAAGATTTCCAGTGCAAGCGCGGCCGCGGCTTGGCGCGAGACCGCCTCTCCTGGCCATTTGCTAAATCCGTTTACCAGGCTCACCAAGCCTTGCTGTCTAAATTCAGAGAGCTGATGGGGGCGCCCTGCTCGGCGGATGACCTCTCCCGCGATTGCAACCGCGGCTTGTCGAAAGTCACTCCCTTCCGGCCACTTGCTGAAGCCGTTTATCAGCCCTGCCAGGCTGAGATTGTTCAATTCTTGAAGCGATCTGCTTTCCTCGCAACAAAATTTGGCTATTCGGACCGCCCCATGGCGACATTCCACTCTCCTGGCGTGCCTGCCGAATGATGCCACAAATACGGAAAGCGCTCTGATACCGATCTTTCTCATCAGAGCATGGTCCAGCTGCGACACGCGAGAAGCTATTCTCTCGCAAGTATCCCGCCCCGCCTGACCTCCAGCCCTTCGGCTCACGGCATTGCATGTCGTGGCATAGCCCCACGATTTCTCTGCACGGATGCTTTCCTCGAAACTCGGCAGAAATCTGGATTGAAACTCAACGGCAGCTTGTTGCAGAAACACAGGCAAGTCCGCCTTGCACAGTTGCTTGTCGCGCGTGACCACTGCAGTTGAGAATTCAACAATGCCGCTAGCACGATCGATTTCGTTTAGCGCCGTCGTGAGATTAGTTTGAACGGACATAGGACCTTCCGAACTTTCATCGCAGCGCCCTTCGGCTATGTGCGTCATCGCCTCTGGCTAGATATTTATCATCTACGGTCTTGGAGCATCTGCCTGTGGGCGCCGGACTCTTCATTCAGGGCGCCTTGCTTGCGCGACTAGCTGCCCGCATGATTCCATCGGTCCAGCCATATGGCGCCTCCCTTGCCAGCACTTGCCAACTGCCCGCCCAGCGTTCCCGTGGCGATGGGGCAACTGCCCTTCCTGGCTATCGCCTACAAGCAACAAGATGGCAATCAGCAAGCCGTCTTCCCTCGATCCCGATTTGCCAATGAGCCGTCGACGCCTGCCCTATCCCGAGCTTTGTCTTGGCGCATCGGCGCAAGTCTACAACCTGTCGCAACGTTAGATTCAAGCTATAAATCGGCCTCCTGGATCCGTGGCGCATTGTATACGGCGGATGTCGATCGCAATGATTCCCGGTGGAGGGCTTCTTTAGCGAGACACCGCGTCCAGCCGACATTTACGTCGATAGCTGAGATCCCACCCTCGGCTCATGCGCTTTGTTTGATCGATTCGCGAGCGCCGGAACCGCGGTCAGGCCCATCCATAGAGGAAAACATTTCGCCCTACCATTTCTCATGCCGTGGGTGGAGGCGCCTTACTCATAAATATATCCATTGGGAACGACGATAGCCAATGCCCGGTGGCAACGCAGGATTGCCCAACCATTAGAGAGGAGGCCAGTGCAATGAAGGCGCCACTCTTTATACCGCTCGAACGGCCAGAGAATGTGGCCGCTTCATTCCGTCTCGCGCTACTGGTCTACAGTTTAGCCGCGCCCAGCCTGGCAATCAACAAAGCCGCCGGACGCTTGTAAGTTTTGGTGCCATAGAGCACGGCGAGATGCGCCCAAGTTTGCCAGTTCATGCTCAAGCTTCCTAATGCCGGACGTGATTTAACATCTCTCCATCTTTCGTATCTGATGAGCAGGAAACTGCAGAGCGCAGGAATCATGCGAGATACGCCATCAAGGCGCGGAGAAAACTCGCGAATCTGCCGCGATTTCTCGTCAGGCGCGCGGTGTACGGTGATAACGATTAGTAGGGGCCTTGCACAACTCGACCCGCTCGCCACATCTGCGCAGAAATGGGGTGGACAGTCACAAGTCCTCAGCCGGAATTATTCGGCGTGAATGCGGAGCCACCGCTACTCATGAAGATTCGCGTACTTAAGCTCGAATGCCAAAGTGAACTACATCTGCAATGACTTCGATCGATGATAGATTAAGTGAGGTCAGGTGGCTGCGGAACGAGATCTGGCGCCGCCGGCGGCTACTTAAGACCGATCTATCTGGCGCGGAACGCGAGGGTGTTGAGAAGCGCCTGCTTGAACAGCTGTCTGCCTTTGAGCGGCTCTTGTCGACGACGTTTCCTTTGGTTTTGAACCCTAATGTGAATTCAACCACGAGCACCTACAACCCGGCCAAGCGGCTCCTCTGAAGCGTCCATCGAAAACGCCGCAATGGCATCGAGCCGTTCCTTCGCGAACTCAATTGGGGGTTACCTCGGCGGTCTTCTCGATTCCCTCGAGCCCCCCCAAATCCCAATGTGAGAATATCTGGAAGACCGCGATCGAATGACTGCCCCAACGCGAGCATTCGCGATCTTTTGCCAGTTATAATTGATTTAGTCACCGGCGGGAAATGCTAGGCTGCCGACAACAACGCCATAGATTGATGGACAATACCGGCTCCCGAACGATGTGCAGCCTAACGATCTCCGACGTTGAAGCAGATTCGTCCGTCGGATCATTTGCAGGCAGCCGATGGCAACTTCACGGTTGCCTTGTCCGCCGAAGGGGCTGCAGCGCAGATAGCGCGCAACCGCCGCAGTAGCACATCGAACCTCAAGGCGAACCATGACCTCGTAACACGCACAGTGGGCCGGTCGATCGCCGAACGAGGTCAATCGGTTCGCGACGTTCATTTTCCGATGGTGGATGCGTCCGGCTCGACTGGGTGACGATTCCAGCCCAATAGAACTTCGAAACAGCAGACAGGGCAAGTCCAGCGCTAATCAGCCTGGAACAGTCACTGTGCGTCAATTTCGGTGACTTTTGCCCGGACGGATCACTCTCGATGGAGGACGATCGGAACCCTATTGAGACGTCGCTTTCGTCCGCCGCTTCTATCCGCGGCGGTTGGCATCGCGCGGCGACATTCGACGCCCAAGCTTTTGAAATTGTCCCTAAGACAAAACATGGCTGCGTCTACATCCCTACGTCCTGTGAAGCGCTCACAGAAGCGCATTACGTCTGGTCTGCACGACGTGAGGACCTCCTCGGCCCGCTGATCTCGCGCGCGAGCGTGTCCTGTACACCACACGGCCCCGATCGCGATCACAGCAAGGGCGGCTGCCCAGCGGCGCGCATTGTAAGTCCACCCAGTTCGTCGTTTTTGATTCACCAGACCCCTCTTAAGCCGCGTATCGTTCACTATGGTTCTTTGCTCAACGAACATCATCTGTTTACCGGGAGCTAGGCGACAGCGCGGCAGCGGCCGTCGCGGGGCGGCCGCAATCATCGCGGTCTCCGGAATCATCATCTCGCCGCGCGCAACACGTTCAATGCGAAGACCGAGACACGAGCAGAGGCCGGCTGCGCTTTGCAGCGCGCGCAACACGTTCCGGCGTTTGCGACATTCGCGATGCTAGCTCCCAATGTGCCGTTCCCTGATGCGAAAGTTCTGCTTCGCAATGCCTACAACCTGACGCTACGATCGATTCAAGCATTTTGAGTCCAGCAAGTGTGGATACGCTCTGAGCCGGGCACATCCGCATTGCCGACGAACTCGCGCCAGCTGCCGTTTTCTGACTGCCCCCGGCGTATGAAACGTCGCCCGTGTTGGTCGATGATCGCTCGGCCTAGTCGGGTTGAAGGCGCGCTGGGATGATCGGCGAGAAGTTGTCGCCAATGCTGCTCGCTTGTTCGCCGCCCGCGCCAACGATCTCAGAGCCTACAGACAAGAGTTTGGCACGACAGTGTTCCGAGATGCACAAGGCTTTGGACCGGTGGGTTCGAATAGCTTGCCCCGGATTGTGAGGGCCGCGGCTCTGACCGACGGCGGATTCCGTAGGCTAAAGCCGCCTGTTGCCTATTAGTAGTTTGCAATTGCTCGACGCCAGCTCGGCGGTCTTCGAGCCCCCCTGGCACGGCAGTTGCTACTCAGCGCGTGAGCTGGGCTTGGGTGAGCCTAGCCGCAAGCGGAAGACATCATTCGTCGTTGATTGCTGCGGATTTTTCTGTGGACGAACTGAAGCGCCCGCACCGCCCTATGCTTGCGATTGCATGATCTACGACGGACGAGGCTGACTATGAGGAAACCAGCGGCAGGCGAGCTCTATATGGTAGGCAAGCTATTTGCCGTGGCCATTGCCATTCTGGTTTCGTCAGCGGCGGATGCCAATGATGATCTAATGAGCGCCGCCAGGCGGCTTTTCAAGCCGATCCCTTCAATGGTTCCGGCGGTGAAGGACAACCCGATCACCCACGAAAAGGTTACCCTTGGCAAGTCCCTGTTCTTCGATCCGAGGCTTTCGGCGAGCGGGGTCATTAGCTGCAACACGTGTCATAACGTTGGGATGGGCGGGGTAGATGCCGGTCCGACTTCGATCGGTCATCGCTGGCAGCAGGGTTCACGTCGCGCGCCAACTGTCTACAACGCGGTCTTCAACGTGGCACAGTTCTGGGACGGGCGCGCGGCAGACCTCAAGGCGCAGGCCGCGGGCCCTATCCAGGCCGGCGTCGAGATGAATGCGACGCCCGATCGCGTGCTCAGCACGTTAAATTCAATGACGGAATATGTCGTTATGTTCAGTAAGGCGTTCCCCAACGATGCGGCGCCCGTTACCTTCGAAAATTCTGCCAAGGCTATCGAGGCTTTCGAGGCGACCTTAATCACACCCACCGCCCCCTTCGATCAGTACCTTGAGGGCGATCGATATGCTCTCAGTGACAAGCAGAAAGTCGGGCTGAAGCTATTCATCGAAAAGGGCTGCTCCTCCTGCCACAACGGAATCAACGTCGGTGGACAGGATTACTTCCCGTTCGGCGTGATTGAACGGCCCGACGCAAACGTGCTTCCGAGAGATGATAAGGGACGTTTTTCCGTCACTAAGAATCCTAGCGATGAGTATGTTTTCCGCTCCGCGCCATTGCGCAACGTCGCATTGCGGCCTCCCTACTTCCATTCCGGTCAGGTTTGGAGCCTTAAACAAGCGGTTGACGTAATGAGTGAGGTTCAACTCGGAATAAAGCTGAGTGACAAAGAAACTGACGAAATTGTCGCCTTTCTAAATTCGCTTACTGGGCAATTGCCGAAGATCGATTATCCGATACTACCCACACGCACCAACGTCACCCCACGGCCCTCTTTAGACAAATAGGCCGTCAAGATCGCGAAACTCACTTTGATTAGCGAGAATACAGCGCGGTGACTCAGGCCGCGACGAAGTCCCAATCGCGTGAGGTCGAGCTAGAGCTGTCAGCCAAACGTCTAAGCCGCTACCCTTTCGTAGACACCTCGGGTGCACTGACGGTGAGTTGGCCATAGCGATCGCGGATCGTCAGCGCTCGCTCATAATCGGACTGAACCAGCGACCGACCGTCAATCTCGTCGGCCAGGACGTGCGCGGCAGCGGATTCCGGCCGGACCAGCATCGCAAGATTACAAGAGCTCCAGATCGCCATTTCATCCACGAAATGACAGGCTTGCGCCAACCGCGGCGACCTGATCAATGTCCGATCGCTGCTCGGCCGCCTGTAATACCTTGGCTTCGCCACAGCTGCCGTGATTATTGCGGCCAGTCAGCTATGCGATCATCTCCGTCAGCAGATCGCGCGCCTCGGCCTCGACAACAATTGCAACCGGACGCTAGGTGCCGCTGATTGGACGTACATCATTTGGTCGACAGCTCTTTGACTTTCCGTGCTGTGCAATCGATGGGCTGCCAAAGATCGAACCTCTGCCGGCATCATGGCAGCGACCCTGCCAGTCGAATCCGTCTGCTCCGAGAACGCAACTTTGTGCTCTCGACATCTTTATGCTGGGCAGATGCGAGATGCGCAATGGAGCGATGGTGTTGTGGTGGGTTGCTCTGATGAGAGAATGCTCCACGCAGGGACACCGTTGATCATTCGCGACCGAATCCACCTGTGTTCCGATGTGACCAGGAGATCGATCATGAGTTCGCGCGTGACGCCTCGCCATCGGGTTATTTGGACGATCGCAGGCCACGAATTGGGCTGGATCTGAATGCTCATGCCAGCGATGACTCGTATCCGTGAGATGCCCGTCTAGGCGATTACACGAAATCTTCTAGATAGCCAGTCACGTTCCTCAGTTTGCCAATGACTCAACCTTCTCTCCTCGGGCAGATCGGTACGATCTGACAAACTGGATCGTATTGTCTTATGCATTGCTGACGAGCTGCTTGACGATCGCATGTTCCCCAACGAACCATCTCCAGCGCAGCGACGATAGCATCTCGCGCAGCTTTCATCTCATCGCCCTCCGTGTGCGGTTGACGACGCGAGCGTCCAAAAAGCCACCATAAGCATGAGCGACCATCTAAGGCGTCGGGCAGAGAGCGATGCGAACCCCCTTTGTCGCGCGAGCCGCGCACCATATTCCATGAAACGGCACGCGAATTGCTGGGCAGGGTTCAACGAGCTTCCGCGAAGAAAGCGGTCGCAACGGACCCGGGGTCCAGAATGAGGCTTATCCGATTGATCTTGATCGATCTGACTTTGATGCTGCTTGCACCGGGGAACGCAGAAGCCACCATTAGGGCCACCGGCGCAGCTTTCACATCTGCTACCAATACTGTGGCGTCATTGGAGCGGATTTCGGCCGCAGAGCCAATCTTGAGCTCCGGCGCGAGCCGACAGCCTTCCCGCTCAACGACACAAGCGGCGCTATTTCAGCTTGCAATGAATACTCTTGGTCCGGCCAAGCCGGCTGAGCGCTCCACGATGCTGGAATTGGGCTCTCCCTGTGTGATCGGCAAGCGCGCAGGGCAGCGTCCGATTGCCACGATCATCGATAGCTCGGAGATGCTCAACAAGCCGCTTATCCTAACACCATCAATCTGTAGAGCCGCAGCCATGCGTTATGGCCTTTTGGGGGCGGAGACACCGGGCTGGAGCGGAACAGACTGGATTCTCGGAGGCATGGTGATCGCGACGATTCTGCTCGTGATCTTGGTAGAAAGATGCATCACAGGCGCGGGCACGTGAGAGTAGCAAGACCTGGCTATATCGAACTCGCCTTCAACGGCTCTCTCGCAAACGTCCCGCTAGCGGCCCAATTTAGCGTACCCGCGAAAGGCGTCACGGCTATTTTCGGCCCGCCTGGCTGCGGCAAAACCGCGCTCGCACGGTGCATCGCCGGCGTGCAGCGTCTGCCGGGTGGATTTTGCGCAATCGATGGTGAGATTTGGCAAGATCAGACGACGTTTCGGCCGCCTCATCTGCGTCCCGTCGCTTATGTATTCCAACGACCAATTCTCTTTTCTCATTTGTCCGTCAAGCGCACCCTTGTGTTCAACGCGTCGAAATCGAAACCGACACTGATCGATTTTGATGGCGTGGTCGAATTGCTCGCCCTTACCCCGCTGCTCGAGCGTTCGCCATCACATCTTTCTGACGCCGAGCGACAGCGCGTTGCCCTGGGCAGCGCGCTGCTAGCACAACCTCGGCTACTTTTGCTTGACGACCCGCTCATTTTGCTCAACCGCTCCGCTAAATGCGAGATCTTGCCGTTTCTCGAGCGCATGCGGGAAGAGCTCCCATTACCCATGATCTATGTCAGCCATGACATGGCTGACATAGAGCGCTTTGCCGATCATCTCGTCATGATGAAAAATGGCGTTGTGACTGCGGCCGGGCCACTCAATGTCGTTCAGATCGGCTCGGCTCTTGCCGCGCGCGGCGATGCGGCAGTCTGCCTGGATACCGTGGTCGGCGGCTATGACGGGCGCTATGGGTTGATCATCCTTCGCCTCAAAGGTGCGCGCCTGTTGGTTCCTGGAGCGCCGCTTAGGCCGGGCGCACAGCTGCGGCTGCGCGTCGCAGCCGGCGATGTCAGCATCGCGTGCGAGCCGCCGCGCGCCAGCTCTATCCTCAATGTCTTTCCGGCACGCATCAAAGCCTCTCTGCCGTTCGACGACGCTGAGGTCACCTTGGTCCTGGCTCTCGAAACTGGCCGTTCGGGCGTACCGCTTCTCGCCCGCATCCCGCGTCGCTCCTTTGATGCACTACAGCTCGGCAATGGCATTGACGTATTCGCCGAGGTCGCGCGCGCTGTGCCGGTCGCAGTTCCCGAGCGGTTGCTCGTAGGGCCTTCCACATCAGCAGTAGGTATTCGACAGATAAGCGCCGATACGGGAAACGAACAGCAATCGGAGTACGACGATGAGCGACGATCTTGATGAGATAAATCCGAAGCATATTGCGGCCGTCTTCGACGCGTCAGACGATGTAGATGTGCTACAGCGCGATTTGGCCCATGATCTCGCGCGGCAAGCCGTACGCGTCGGCGGCATCATCCGACGACACTTGACGGGCGCTCACGGTACCCGGCTTGGCCGCAGGGGACATTACGTCAGGGCAAGAGATCTCGATTTCCGAGCAAGTCGGCAGCGCAGCGTTGTCTATAAGCTCGACACAAATGGACTTGCGAAGACCGCAGCTATCGCTTTCCGAGCGCTTCGCGACCTGGCTGATCTCATCGAGAAGAGCATTTTGCCGGCGCAAACAACTGGCGGCCGCCCCCGCGCCGAATTCGTCGACCCAGTCGCCCGTGACGTACCACTTCTGACAGCCGTTCTAGTTAGATGTCTTGCCGCTTGGCGAACTCTCCCGGCTAATATTGGCAAGTTGCTATTTGCGATCGCGCCAAATCGTTCAGCGATGGTGGCGCGATATCTCCACGTGCCTAGCGCGCAGCTGGGCTTTCATTCCCAGCTGCGACAATTTAGGCACTGTGTTACCGGAGCGCTTGATGACCACTGTACGACCACCGGATACGTCGGCTCCGAAATCGCCCGTCGGGCTCCTTCGCCGTCTCTGAAAACTGCCTTAGCTCCGGGCTCCGCCCCTCGTTGCGAGGCGCCATGATTGCTTTGATGCAAGGCTCTGATTGTTGACGTTCGACCGGCGAGAAGTCGCAGTTCAATCAACTTGGCGGTACTCAGTCGAGGCCGATATCAGCCCCTCAGCCGGGTTTGCAGTGCCTGCCGATCAATGACGAGATTGGTGAGACTGAGGTCTGACTGCCGTCCAACCTGACGCTACGTAGATTTCAAACCTTCATTGCCACCGCAGCGAGCCTGGTTAGGTTTCATTCCTGCTTCAGATGCTGCAAATCCTCGCAGCGTGGTGATCAACCTGCCGTTTCGAGCGGCCTTAACGCGCAAGGCGAACCCTGCAGCCAAGCCGCTGCGCGGCACAACCAGGACAGTCGGCTCTTGAGAACTGATGGCATGTCGTTTGCTTCACCAGCGTGGTCACCATGTCCGGAAAACAAACGTGTGAGGACCGTATGCTTGGAATAGGAAGTCAATTGCCGCCGTTCGAGGTCACAGGCGTGAAGCCTGGCTTTCAGGCGCAGGAAGAAGATGGGCAGAGTGCATTCGAGACGTTGACCGAAGCCAGCTTCCCAGAAAAATGGAAGATCATCTTCTTCTATCCCAAGGACTTTACCTTCGTCTGCCCGACCGAAATCGCCGAGTTTGCTCGGCTTTCCAAGGAATTCGTCGACCGCGATGCAGTAGTCCTGGGGGGCTCGACTGACAACGAGTTCTGCAAGCTTGCGTGGCGACGCTCACATGTCGATTTGCAAAATTTACCAATTTGGCAGTTTGCCGACACAAAGGGGACCCTGGTCGATGGCCTTGGTGTGCGTTCCCCTGAAGGGGTCGCGTATCGTTACACCTATATTGTTGACCCCGCCAACAGGATCCAGCACGTCTATGCGACCAATCTCAACGTTGGGCGCAGCCCCAAGGACACACTGCGCGTGCTGGACGCCCTCCAAACCGACGAGCTCTGTCCCTGCAACCGCGAAATCGGCGGCGAAGTCCTGAAGGTCGCTTGAGGCAGCATGTCGTCGATTGAACAGTTGAGCGAAAAGATCCCCGATTTCGCCAAGGACGTCAGACTCAATCTGACGTCCTTGATGGCCGATGAGACACTCTCGCCGCAGCGGCAATACGGGCTGTTGCTGGCGAGCGCGATTGCGACCCGCAATGCAGACGTAATTGCCGCAATGGAATCCGCCGCGGTCGCGGAGATGACGCCTGTGGCGATCGCCGCAGCGAAATCTGCGGCCGCAGTGATGGCGATGAACAATGTCTACTACCGCTTCGTTCACCTCGCCTCTAATCCGGAATACAAGACAATGCCGCCACGGCTGCGCATGAACGTGATTGGCAGTCCGGGTGTTGATAAGTCTGATTTCGAGCTATGGTCACTTGCTGTCTCCGCAATAAACGGATGCGGTGCTTGTATCGATGCCCACGAGAAGACGCTCCGAGCTGCGGGCGTCAGCTCCGAAGTGATCCTCACTGCCGTGCGCTCTGCTGCTATCGTCCAGTCAGTGGCGATTGCTATTGAAGCCGTTCGCCCGAACCCTAACCAGGCAACGGGCTGATGCCTCCTCTGCCATCCGATCGACAGGATGTGGCGCCGTTCCGTATCGCCACACCGGTCCCGCTACCTTGATACATGCCTAGCTCAAATTGCGTACCGTGCCAGAGGCGGAACGTGCGAAAGATGCCTAATATTCCGACGCTTAGGGGCGGTTCGCGTCACGGCTTCGTTCCATCCTCACCTTACCCTCAGCCAAACTTGAACAGCACCCCATACCCGCCGCGCGGATAACTCCACTGGATATCGCCGGTGGGCTCGGCGATCACCCGGCAGGTCCCGCACTCGACACAGCCGTCGACAGTCACCTCCACCCGCCCCTCATCGTTCAGCTCATAGCATCGCGCGGGGCACGCTTTCAAAAGCGCAATTAGCTGCGGCGATGGGGACGTGTGTGCGCGAACCTTTACGTGAGGACGACCAACGTCGACAAGGTAGCGGTTGTAATACAGCTTGTCTTCCACGCGCACCGATGGTTCGGCATCCATGCTTTGTCCTTCCATACTTGGAACTCCCAGTATTGATTATTAGCGCCAGGCTCGCGCAAAGCGATATGCATCGCCGAACAGCCCCATCCATGAGCGCGCATTGACAAACGATTTCAAGGTCGCATTCTCCTTCTCAACCTTTGGCGTACCATCGACCCGCACAAAGTTTTGCATTGCCTTAGAGATGAGCTGCGGATAGGTGAGAAAGAAGTTTTGTGAGTGAGTATGCATCAGCGGCGGCAAATCCTTGTACTTCTTGAGGTCCTTGATGACGAAGGACTCATCCAACATCTTCTTGTAGAGCGACAGGTTTGTCGCTGTCATCGGCTCGCCGCGCGATTTCACCAGGCCGACCGCTTCGGCCGCTATGCGACCTGAGGTCATCGCGAGATTGGAGCCCTCGCGATGAACGGCATTGTTGAGTTGCGCCGCATCGCCAACGACCACCCAGCCTTCCCCGTAGAGCTGCGGGATCGATTTGTAGCCTCCTTCAGGGATGAGATGCGCCGAATATTCCTTGACTTCGGAACCAGCTAGCAGAGGCAACACAGAGGGGTGCCTTTTGAATTGATCGAGCAAGCCGTAGGGCGTCTGGCCGGTGCGCTGGAAATCGGCGACGAGACAACCGATGCCCAGCGAAATACACTCTTTGTTGGCATAGATGAAACCCATTCCGGTCATACCGCGGGAAATGGTGCCCGCCGCCTCGATCACGACGCCTTCATCGCCCTTTAGATTGAAACGCGCTTCGATGGTCTCGCGGGGCAAGAAGTGCATTTCCTTGACGGCGAGCGCAACATTATCGGGTGTTGGCCGAGCGCGCAGGCCCGCGCGCGTCCCAAGCAGACCATTGACCCCTTCAGCGAGCACGACGACATCGGCACGTATTTCGCCGTCGCGGCGGTCTGTACGAACGCCGACAATCCTTTCCCGCTCGTCCCGTACGAGCTCCGTCACGGTCGTCTCGCAGAGGACGGTCACGCCGGCTTCGCGCACCTTTGACGAGAACCATTTGTCAAACTGCGCGCGTATGATCGTGTAACGGTTCGGCCGCTCCTCGTTGAAATCGTCCGAGCGGTAATGCATCCCGACATGCGAGCGGTCGTCCATCATCCAGAACCGTTGTTCAACCAGATGACGTTCGAGCGGCGCCTCTTCGCGAAACTCGGGGATTAGCTTTTCCATCATGTCCGCGTACAGGATTGCGCCCTGCACATTTTTCGATCCAGGATATTCGCCGCGCTCGAGCTGCAGCACCTTCATGCCTTGCCTGGCCATGGACAGCGCCGCCGCGTTACCAGCCATACCCGCCCCTACCACGATGGCATCGAACCTCTCTTCAATCATCATCATCTCCTTTAAACCGCGATCCGGGCGCGCGAATTCGGCAAGAGCCGAGCGCGAAATGCCGCCGTCAGCGCCGGCAGCAATTGCATGGCATCAGTGACGATCGCAACATGGGCGAAGTCGAAGATCGGAGCACGTTTGTCAGTATTGATGGCGACGATTAGATCCGCCCCCTCGACACCTACCCGGTGCTGGATCGCGCCGGAAATCCCGGCCGCAATATAGAGCTTTGGCCGAATCGTCTTGCCGGTCTGACCGATCTGCCGGTCAGATGTAACCCACCCCTTCTGCACCAGAGGACGCGAGCAGCCATATTCAGCGCCAAGAAGAGTTGCAAGCTCGCGCACCAGCCGGAAGTTCTCAGGCGATCCCAGTCCCAAGCCTCCCGCAACCACGACGTCGGCATAGGCCAGATTTGATGTCTCGGAATCACGATCTGGGAGGAACGACAGAACTTTCGTGACAATATCGTCTTCGACGAGGCCGAGCGGATGGACGATGATACGGGCAGCATCACGTGCGACGCGCTCAGGCATCGGCATGACCCGCGGGCGCACGGTTGCCATCTGCGGACGATAGTTCAGGGTATAGATCGTGCAGAGCAGCGAACCGCCAAAGGTCGGACGGGTCGCGGCAAGAGAACCATCGGCATCGACATCGAGCGCGGTGCAGTCGGCAGTGAGCCCCGTCGACAAAGTGGTCGCCACCGAACCCGCGAGATCGCGTCCCAGCGTGGTCGCGCCCAACAGCAGGATCTCGGGCTTGTAGGTATTGACGAGTTCGGTGAGCGCCTTGGTATAAGATTCGTTGCGGTAATCCGTCAGAACGTTGTCGCTCACGAGATAGGTCAGGTCGGCCCCATAGCAAAAGGATTCAAGTGCTGCGTTACGGGTGGACTGCCCCTCCGGGCCGATGACGACCGCGGCGAGATTCACCTTCAGCTTGTCGGCAAGCCTGCGCCCCGCTCCCATGAGCTCCCAGGAGACCGGATGAACCTGGCCGCGCTCCAGCTCGACGAAAACCCAGACATGCTTGTAGGCCTTAAAGTGCTCCGGCAGTTCCCTCTTGGCTGCTGCGCGGCCGGCCGCCGCAGGCATAGCCGTTTTCGTGACATTGCTCATGCTTTAAAGTCCCCTCAAGAATACGCGCGCCCGCGCCACAGGTTTGTGTCTAGATTCGGTTGGCTGATGATCAGTTCTGATCAGCAAGTAGCCGGCCGCTCGGCTGCCCGGCCTGCTTGGTGCAAACCGACCAGGCAATAAGTCTCGTCATCGACGTAGACGCTCCGGGCGGGCCAGAGCCAGAAATGTCCTCAACGGTAGCCTCTCTCGCGCTCGCTTCGACAAGCGCCATGGTGCCGACGACGCCTCTGCGGCGTCTGTGCCCGCAAGAGTTGCTGAGTCCGCTTACTCTGCAATATCGGCGCCTCACTTTCGGCCCGACACTCTGCACCGGCTGCGAGCACCAACGCGATCCGAGCAGCGCAGCTGCCATCCACTGCGTGGCCAGGCTCCAGCGCCGGCACCTTGCCTTGGCCGAGCTTGGCGCCCCCGCCGGACGCATGTTGCCATCCGCGTTGCAACGAATGCTCCTTTGCGCGCATCCGCGGACCTGCTCGACGCTGACGACTATGTACATGCCCTCTCCAGCTGTTTCGCAACGGACGACTTAGCCATTGACGCCCTCTCACGGTCCGCGTTGGCTGCGTTCGCATCAAAGGCCATATCGGACGGACCTGGCGCGAGCGTGAGCCGCGAGATCATGCCGCATCGCTCAGTGGACGGTAGAAGCAGCGTCATAGTTCTTCCCTTCATCTCAGTCGACCGCCATCTGTCAACATCGATGACGCGATAGGCACGACAACAGCAAGTGTCGTACCACTTGCAAAAACCATTGAAAGTCGTGTGGAAGCATTGATTTGACAGAAACTTAAATGCTTGCTCAGGGCTTTGGACACGACCAGTCCGGAGCTGGGTCGGGAATGCGACAGCGCCGCTCGGGTCGTGGCTGGCGGAGAGATAATCTGGATGAAGGAGCTTCAGAAAGTACGGCAATCGTTAGAGAACACCACATGCGGTGGAGCGCGAGGTCACTTCAGCTCGCTCAACGGAACAAAGCCTGTCGGTTTGCCAGGGTCTGCAACCGCATCCTTCAAGACCTTGAAGACTCGCTGATCAATCGGCGGCGATGCCACGAAATCAGCATAAGCCTGCTCCAGCATCGCTTTGCACCGAGCTGTGATTTCAGGCTCTGTGGCACCAGAAAATTGCTCTTTGGCGAAATATTGTCCCATGCGCTTTAGGATGTGAAGGCGCGCGACATTTACAATCCTGGGATCATAATCGACGCCAAGCAACGAAAAGAACTCCTCTGCCGATGCGGCGGTGCTTAACCGGTCCAGGATAGAGGCTGCCGGGAATGAGTTGATCAACGAAAAGTCTCCTCTGGATCAGCTCTCGGACGCAAAGCAAAATACGCTTAGCGCCTGATGATATTGCCGCTGTTCTACCTCGCACAGCAGGATGCGCATCGCCAACGCCCGCCCTGGAACGGCAAATTCGCGATCGAGATCCGCAGGTTCGGCGGGCGGCGACGTCAGCCCGGATGAGGAAGGGGCATGAAGGGCCAAACCGCAATCGGTGCTGACGCTCGTCCGACCGGTGGCCGCGCGGAACGGCAGCCTCCAGAGAAGACGTCGCTTGGCAGTCCGCGGACGGCTCGCTTCTGGGTTGCAGATCACAGCATGAATGCTGGAATAGCCCGCAACAACTGGAGCGCAGATTTGCAACCGGCGAGCTGGCATGCGGAAGTGGGGCATTTTCGCGCCAATCAGTGGTATCGGATAGCTTCCTCGCGACGCCCTTGGTCTCTCGAATAGTCGGCGTAAACGATGCTGAGCACGGCTCTTCACCCGCCTTGGGTAACTGGACATCCGCACACGTCACGCCAAATTGCCGCCACCGTTTGGCGCTCGACCGGCAGCTTGTGGTCGATCGCATGCTTGCGAACTCGCGACAGGATCTGTCTTGCTTGATCGGCGCTGGCGGCGAGCTTGAGTTCATCGAGCAATGCCGTAATCGCCGCAAGTCCGGAATGCTTGCCGATCACAAAGCGGTTGCGGCGGCCAAGCAAAGCCGGATCAAGCGACTGATAGGTACGCTGATCTTTCAAAAGGCCATCGACATGAATACCGGATTCGTGCGTAAATACGTGCTCTCCAACGATGGCCTTATTCAGAGGAATGGCACGCGCGGCCGCGGCTGCCACCAGTGCGGCGACGTTCTCGAGCTCCGGAAGTATGATGCCGGTCTCGCGCCCGTAGAGCTGCTTGAGTGCGACCGCGACTTCCTCAAGCGGCGCGTTTCCGGCCCGCTCGCCTAGCCCGATGACGGTCACCGAAGCGTGGCTCGCGCCAGCTTTGATGGCGGAGAGTGTATTGGCGGTTGCGAGTCCGAGATCGTCGTGACCGTGAAATTCGAGTTCCAAATCGGTCGTCACACGCAGTTTCCTGACGAGCGCGTAGGTTGCGTCGGGATCGAGCACACTGAGCGTATCTGCAATCCGAAAGCGACGCGCGCCCGCGGCCTTTGCGACTGCAATCAGCCGGATCAGAAACTCGACGTTAGCGCGCGAAGCGTCCTCGCCGCCAACAGAGATCTGAAGCCCCTTCTGACGAGCATAGCCGACCAGTCGCCTCACCTGTTCCAGTGCCAGGCCGCGATGACCGCCAAGCTTGGCCGCGATCTGCACATCGGAAGTCGGGATCGACATGTTGATCATGGACACCTGGGCTTTAATCGCCGCGTCGACGTCCGCTTCCCTCATCCGGCACCAGCCTATCGTAGTCAGCGGAAGGTCTGCTTCGACAATGGCGCGGATTGCTGTGATTTCCTCGCTGCCCATCGCGGGCGTTCCCGCCTCGATCTCCGTGACCCCGGCCCGCGCAAGCGCCTGCGCGATCGACAGCTTTTCCTTTGTGGTGAACGCAACACCGGGCGCCTGCTCCCCGTCCCTTAGCGTGGTATCGTTAAGCACGGTCGGCTTTGCGCGTTCTTGATCGGGCCATGAGGGTTCGTTGGTAGAGGCGATCACGCAGGCTGGCTCCTCATCTTTTGACCACGTCTCCTTCAGCAACCCGCATGCCACTGCGCTATCCCCGGCAACCGATTGACAATCTCCGCTCCGTCCTTAACCTTCGTCGCCCAACGAATTATCGAAAGGCGACGGGCTCATGAAATGGACACTTCGCTATTCGCAAGTCTGGTCCCAAGTCTCGCTCGAAAGCTAACTCGATTGCAGCGCGCCGAGATGTGGCGCTTGATCACGGAGCAATTCTAGCCGGCTGCCTTGGATCCATGGTCAGTTGCTGGCATCGATACGGCGTTTGGCCGCACAACCAACCTGCCGGAGTTCGCCAGATCTGGGAGCGCTCTCGTGCCGCAACGTACGAGAACATTTGTGGCAAGTCAGATGGGCCAGTCAGCGGCGACCTCCTGGCGGTCCGCCAGCAACAGAAGGTCGCGCCGGCGCTCCGCCATCCGGCTCTCACCGCTTTCTTCGCCGAAACACAGGTTGAAGTCGTTACATTGCGTGCACACTGGTGTCGTACACATTGCGAGGCCTTCATCCTCGCAAAGCATGCGATAGAAGAAACGCTTCCAACGCATATTGTTGACATTGCGCGCGGCGAGCGGCGCGTAATGACGGCTGAGCAACCGAGAGAGCTCGCCACGATTGCGCAATCCGAGATCTTCCCATAGATGGTCTGGTTCGACGGCTCGTCGTGCGATCATGGCAGCCAGCCAGCGGCCGAGATCTCCTTCCGTCGAGCGGTGCTTTAGCAGAAGATCGCGCACCATTGCGATTTCTTCGTTCTCGTGGCATGTGTACCTCAGGAGCTCATCGGGGAGTCCGATCTCAAGTGAGGAAAAGTACCGTGCGAGCAAAGCCGCGAGTTCATCGCCCGATAGGCCAGCCTTCTCCGGAAGAGCGCCACCATCCATTGTGGCAGCCGCCAGAATAGATGCCAAAGCGTGGCGGTCAAAATGACTGTCACTGGCAATGTCGGCATCCGCAGGAGGCACGCCGGTGAGGAGGCGGTAGACACCAATTCCGCTGCGATTGCTCGCATCAGGCTCACGAGCAACCATGAACGGAAGGAAGTGCGCTTCGGACATGATCTTATGGGTCTCCATAGCGGCCAGGTTTACACGCCGCATCCTGGTCCCGGCCGGCGGCGCTGATCAGAATGCCGGCCTCCCCGGATGGGGGTTGGGGGGAGGCCGGCATCCGTCGCGGGCCTTGACAAGGCCGCGACTCACGACCCTTACGAGGCCGCAAGTTCGGCAGCAGTTTTGCCGATGATGGTTTCGTCGACCGGCTTCATAATGCCATGCTCCATCAGCATGTCCTCGAGCTCGTCCATGGAGATCGGAGTCGGAATGATGCCCTTCCCGCCATTGTTGTGAACCTTGGTAGCGAGATTGCGATAGTGATCGGCCTGTTTCGAGTCCGGCGCATACTCAAGCACTGTCATGCGGCGGAGTTCGGCATGCTGCACCACGTTGTCGCGCGGCACGAAGTAGATCAGCTGCGTGCCTAGCTTCTTGGCCAGTGCCTCCGCCAGTTCCAGCTCCTTGTCCGTCTGTCGTTCATTGCAGACCAGGCCACCCAGCCGCACACCGCCCGAGTTGGCGTATTTCAGGATACCCTTGGAAATGTTGTTGGCGGCATACATGGCCATCATTTCACCGGACATCACGATGTAGATCTCCTGCGCCTTATTTTCACGGATTGGCATCGCAAAGCCACCGCAAACAACGTCGCCGAGCACGTCATAGGATACGTAGTCAATGTTCTCGTAGGCGCCGTTCTCCTCGAGGAAGTTAATTGAAGTGATGACGCCACGACCGGCGCAGCCGACGCCCGGCTCAGGACCACCGGACTCCACGCAGCGGATATCCTTGTAGCCGACCTTCATCACGTCCTCTAGTTCAAGATCCTCCACGCTGCCGGCGCTCGCCGCCAAGCTCAGAATCGTGTCCTGCGCCTTGGCGTGCAGGATCAAGCGAGTCGAGTCCGCCTTAGGATCGCACCCGACAATCAGGATTTTCTGACCCATCTCGGCCAGCGCCGCCAACGTGTTCTGGGAAGTAGTCGACTTGCCGATGCCACCTTTTCCGTAGAACGCGATTTGCCTTAGTGAAGACATGTTGCTCTCCATCAACCGATTTTCCAAACGTTGCGCGCTTCTGATGCGCGACCTTGTTTCTCTCTCAGAAACGGGGCACACGGGTTCAAGGGAAGGAGCACATCGCTCGTCTTACGCGTCGGCGTGCACTCAGCCCTCACTCAGTGTTGCTGCCCGATATTAGCAACCGCCGTGCCAACGCTCATAAGCGCTCCCCAAGTCTTTGATTACATTTGAAAAGCGAGGTGGCCGTGAGTGCGCCCAGCTGTTTTGGAACTATCGGTCAGCGCGGCTGTCAGAAAGCGAACAAGAGCGGCAACGGCTGGCGCGAGAAGCCCGTTTGCATGGGCTATCCAATTCTTCAGCCATGGAAGGGGACTTGGAATGGAACTTGCTATTCCTCTCGTGAACCGGCTCTCTGGGACTTGAGCAGTGCGACAATGTCGGTTGCGATCCAGACTAACCGGACAGCAGATACCAGCAGCGCTTAGCCAACCGACATTGAAGATGATCGGTAAGACCATCGAATGGGCGTAGAACGTAGCAGCCACATGGCAATTCAGCTCGGCCATGCGACATGGGTATGACATGGCGACAGTCATCTTTTATCAAAAGCCCGGCTGCGCGACCAATGCGCGTCAGATTCAAGCGTTCAACGCCGCCGGTCACAACATTATAGCCAAAGATATTTTGACGGAGCCGTGGACTTCGGACGAATTGCGCCGCTTCTTCGGCAATACGCCGGTCGCCTGCTGGTTCAACCAAGCCGCTTCCCGTATCAAATCAGGCGAAGTCAATCCCGACATGATCGACGCCCCACGCGCACTAGCGTTGATGTTAGGTGATCCGCTCCTGATACGCAGACCTCTGATCGACGTCGATGGATCACGATGCGCTGGATTCGATCATGAGCTCGTGCTGTCGCTGCTTGACCGCAAGACCCCAGCTGATCTCGAGGGATGTGCGCGTGACGCAAACGAGACGCGCTGTCCGCAAATGTGAGGCTGGGAAAGAACGCTTTGATGTGACGCACCATGCGAAGAACCACATTTCCTGCTTCCGGCTTGCTTCGCGAGCGCCGATTTTGCCCTCGCCGAGAAGGCCGGCATGGTTGCTCCGTAACACGGATCTATCCATATTGCGCCTTGGGTGTGCGCCCCCAATGCGAGGAGTTGCTGCATCGCTACCTTGATCGTAGATGGCCGAGCGGGACTGGTTGGACCAGCGACTCTGGCCAACAAACAATTTTCTGAAGAGACTGAACTCAGCACAGGCTATGAATCGAACAAGCGATCTGAGCAAAGACAACGACGCTTCGACGGCCGTGTTTCTTATGCAACTCAGCCGTATAATTGCGACGAGCCAGGCACCTTTTTGATCCGCATCAAATCCTCCGCCGCTCGTCCCGTGTGACAGAGTTCTCGCGCGCCTTATCGCGCGACTATTGGAATGGAGAATTCGATGAGAAAAAATACAATCCTGACGACGACGTCGCTCCTCACGCTCGCGATCTCGTTGGCCAGCATCTCGGCACAGGCTGCGGATCTCGGTCCGGCGCCGGTTTACTACAAAGCGCCCCCGATCGAACCGTTCAATCCATGGATGATCCGCCTGCGGGTGCTCGGCGTTCTGCCGGATACCTCAGGCAGTTCAGTCCACGTCGACGGGGTGCCCTCGCTGTCTTCTCCCAACTCTGGGCTGTCGATCAGCGATCAAGCCATACCGGAGCTCGACATCACCTATTTCTTCACAAAGAACATCGCGGCCGAACTCATTCTCGGTGTGACCCGCCATCAGATCAGCGGCACTGGCGCGCTTACTGGACTCGATATCGGCAAAGCCTGGCTATTGCCGCCGACGCTGACCCTGCAATATCACTTTACCGATTTCGGCCCACTTAAGCCTTATATCGGCGCAGGCATCAACTACACCGCATTCTTCAATCACTCGGCGGCCAATACATCGTTCGCCGGCCTTAGCGTGACCGATCTGCGCATCAGCAACCAATTCGGCGCGGCAGTCCAATTCGGCTTCGATTACATGCTTGACCGTCATTGGGGCCTCAACTTCGACGTGAAGAAACTGTGGCTGCGACCGGACTATTCTGCGACCGTAAACAATGCGATTCCCGTCTACGGGCGTGCCAATATCGACCCATGGCTCATCAGCGGCGGCATCGCTTACAAGTTCTAACGTCAGGACAGAATCCAGAGAAGAAGACCAGGTTGATCAATCCGGACGCGGCGAGCCGTCGAGCGCGTCCTTCAACCGCACCGCAGTGCGTCCGCGAGCGAGATGGCGTGTCAAAGACGCGTCGTCTCGCGAAGAAAGTGAGCGCCATCCGCACCTTGGCTTACCCCGTGTCGCGTACAGATCCGACAGCTATCAAAGAAAACGTTCTTGCTTTGTCAGGCGTTGCGACTGCGCCAGTTGCCGATCGGGGCCAAAAATTTTCAAGGCGGTGCGTTGCGCCGTGACAATGACCGTCTGACAAGCGAGTTGACGCTCAAGGTTCAGGCCCCGGGCACGAGCAGCGCTCTAATCTGGGCCCCATTTCACCGAACGTCTCAAAGACGCGCCTTCACGATAAGCTCCATGACGAGCTGCTCGCACGCCCTGACGCCTGAAGGCCGCCCGGTCATCCTGAGCAGACCGACGCGCCGAGGGGACAGCTCATCGACGGAGAAGCTGTCCATGCTCGATTGCCCGGCCAAGCGGCGTGAAGCAAGGCGTCTAGCTGCGCTTTAGCACCATTACGAGGCGGTCGACTCGTTTGCCCTGCTTGAGATGGGATTCCAGGATTTCGTCAACGTCCTCCGGCGTAGTCGCGCGGTACCAGATCCCGTCAGGATATATGACCATCAAGGGACCGGAGTTACAATAGCCGAGGCAGCCAGCCATCGTGAAACCGATATCACTAAGGCCTTGCGCTTCGATCGCCTTGCCCATTCGATCCCACAATGCTTGCGCGCCAGAGGCGCCGCAACTGCCGTGCGGATGGGTAGGTGGACGCTGCGTGTTGCAGGCAAAGACGTGATGCCTATAAATTTGGGGGAGCTCGAATTCGGTTTCTGAATCCATGTGCTTATCCTGTGATCGGTGCGAGCGATCCGAAAGAGACATGGCCCCGGGCTCGCATCGCCCTCACAGTGTCTCTTGCTGTTGAACGCCGCATCGATCGATTGATGTTACGGATTTCGACGCGCGTCCTGGGAACGCAGGCGAAATGAGCTAACGCGACACTAAATTTAATCGCTGACGATCAGCGGCAGATGACGACTCACGTCCGGCACAACCTTCCTGATTCGCTTCAACGTCTTCTCCTATCATCGCAATCTCTTCGCTCCTTCATTGCTCAATGGCCCGGTTGCTCCAAGCAAGTTCCACACCAGATGCACAATCCTCGCGTTTTACGACGATCTCTTGTTCTACCAAGGCGCTCCTCATCGTTGAGGCTCTGGAGTTCCGACAATGTCGTTTCTTCTTCTGTTTTGGACAGAACAATCGTTGGCTTCGCGTTTGACGCTCTCCATTCTTTCTCGGCGTTCGCGCGCGGATATGCGGCAGTTGCGATCGACCGTTTCGGCTGTTTCATGATCACGTCGTAACAAGCTTCGACAGCCCTATGCCGCTTTTCCAGCGGTGAGCGATCGGCTCGTGAAATCCGACGCCCTGCTCAGCCTTGGCGTGATCGGCTAGCTGCATCATCGGCGCGAGCTACCGTATCCGGTCGCCCAACACTGCATGATGCGCTCCAGCGTTGCCGGATTTCTTTACCTCAACAAGATAGCGCCTGTCGCGAAAGACCAGTCAGGAGTGATCGGATCTGCGTTCAAGGTCATTGTTCAGGCTTGCATGGACTTGATCGGCCGCGGCAACACAGCGGTCCCGGATCGCGCCCACAGCCGTGCACGATACCGTCAAGGCGCACTTGCCGCCTTAATGTCGAACAGCGAACACGTGTTGATTCATACATGCGTCCGTAAACCGGCGGCGCCCACTGAGGAGCCGAGCACTATACATTGAGAGGTCGCATTAAGGCGTTTGGCATCGCACTTGCAGCCCAGGCAATAAGCCAGCCATGGCGGACGGCCAACAGCTTCGGACACAGGATCGTCATTGTTCCTCCCAAACGATCCTGTCAGTCTGGGTCTCCCCATTCTCGCAGCCCAGACGGTGTCCTCGGCGGACTTCCAGCCGCCGAGGACATTTTCTTGAACTATTCTATCGGCCGGCAGCAAAAACCATGTCCCGCCTATCAGGTCCATTTGGCGAGTTGACGTAAGAGCAGCCTTTTGTTGTTGCGGCGGAGCTCGCCGGGCGTCTGGCAGCAATGCGCTGGATTGCCGTTTGCTCTGACAAGCTAAGAAAGCGTAATACCCATCTGCACCAGCGCTCAGGAGCGACGATTTCGTCCTGTGATAAAATCCCTCAGACAACTTGAACAACAGCCAAATGATCCACCGCTAATCGGGATGGATCGTGATATCCATTGTTTCTTCGCTGTCCTCGAAGCACTCGGAAGCCCGATCCTGCTCCAGCAGCTTGACGCCGCATAGGCAAACGTCACCTTCGATCACGGCGAGCGCAACCGGCTCAAGCGCTTGTCCTTTGCAAGGACCTTCGATGCACACTCCGGTTTCGATCTCGAACCTTGCACCGTGCCGGCCGCATCGGAGAAAGGAGCGGTCTGCCGAGAAAAACTCGCCGGAGCCGATGTTGAGCCAGACGCCGTCATGCGGACAACGGTTGACATACCCAAGATAGTCGTTGCCGAAGGTGCGCACCACAATAATGGAAAACAGCCGGCTCTCGCCGCTGTCATCGATACGCGACAGGCTAAAGCCCCTGGCGCCACTCCGCTCGATGGCATCGGCCGGACAGATGGCAAAAACCTCGATCTGATCGCGCATTGGGTTCCCGATCATCGCTTGATCATCCCGGCCTCGCGGACTCCTGCTTGAAGGCTTCGATCGTAGTGCGGCTCAGTCGGAAAATGCCACGGCCACGAGCGAGCGGCCGATATGCCGAGCTAGCGCGGGCATTGAGGACTTCAAACCATTGGTTCGGCGTGAGCTTTGCCGGGCGCTCGCTGATCTGGACCACTCTTCCGTTCGGAGCGAAGCGGACGTGAATGATGACTTCTTGTACGTTCATAGTAAACTCTGTTTGACTAACTCGAGACAGCCCAGCCGAAACCGAGGACGGCGTGCTCAGATTCGAGCATCTTGGCGCGTAGGCCTTAAGCCACGGCGTGGGCACGGCACTTTGCGACGATCGAGCATGTTTTCTGCGAGCGCGAGGCTGGAGCATTTCTTCCACAGCATCCCGAACAGTACAGGATGCAGCGGCATGCGGCGTACTCCGCATTTACACGGATCGCTATCTGCCCGCGGAGCATCGCATGACATGCGCTCGGTTGATTTCTCATCTCGCGCGCGCCCAAAGCTCCGATTGCGCTCAATCAGTCCTCCTTTCATGTGGTGCATAACGATCATCTCAGTAGATCGCCGCACCTGCGCCCACGTTGATCGAGGCATCTTTCATGGTGTCCACGATAAACGCGATCTGCTTGTTCGCGAGATGGGTGTGAAATGGCAGCGCTAAAGCGCGATCGGCGACCTTTTCCGTAACCGGGAAATCGCCACGGCGATAACCGAGGTCATAATAGTGGCGTTGCAAATGCAACGGTTGGCTGTAGGCAGCGGATTGAACCTGGGCGGCGCGCAGATCATCGACAATGGCATCGCGACCGGATCGCGTGAAGCGTGTACCCAATTGAACGAGATAAAGCATCCAGTTCACATCCGTCACATCGGGACCGACATAAGGCGGCTTGATGCCCTCAAATGACTGGATATGTACGTTATAGAGCTGCTCGATGAGCCGACGCCGCTCCAGGATTTCATCGAGACGCTTCAGCTGCGCCAGCCCCAAGGCAGCCGTGAGATCGCTCATGCCAGCCTGGTAAGGTGCTGTGCTCGCGACGACAACTGAGAATCGCTCGTCCAGGCGGTGGGCGCGATGGCGGCGCAACCGAACCGCAATATCGATGTCATCCGTCACCACCATTGCGCCTTCACCGCAGCTTAGGGCAACCGGCTGGGCAAAGTCGAACACGGCCAGGTCGCCAAATCGGCCGACGAGCTCCCCCTTGTAACTCGATCCGATCGCCTCGGTGGAATCCTCCAAAAGCAGCAGCCGGTGGCGCTGTGCGACCGTCCGTAGTTCTGCCCATGGCGCAGGATGACCGTTCGGATTGGCGGCGACAATCGCCCGCGTGCTGGCCGTAATCCTCTCCTCGACCTTCGCGGGAACCAATGTTCCCGACCAATAGTCGACGTCGGCAAATACCACCCGTGCGCCTGCAAGACTGATGGCATGCGCTGTTTCGCGAAAGGCGTAGGGCGAGGCGATGACCTCGTGCCCTGCTCCGATCCCGAGCGCCTTCAGTGCAAGCAGGAGCCCAATAGTACCACTCGAGACCGCAACGGCATGTTTGCGGCCCAGATAAGCCGCGAAACCCTGCTCGAACGCCTCAGTGATCCGTCCACTGGAGATCTGCGACGAACACAGCAGGGCTTCCACTGCAGAGAGCTCAGCGACGGTAATATCCGGGTCCGACAGTGGGATGAAGGATACATTATTCTCCAGATTGTGCGCGCCACCGCACGGATGCCCTGCGAGCTCAGTACCGCTCACTGCGCAGCGTCTCTTTTGGCCAATATGATGCCAGTCGCCCGCGCCGGATCGGCCGTAAGCTGCACGCAGTGATCCGATCCATCGAACAGATGGAGATCGAAACGCACAAACTGCCGGAATGGCTGATCCGTCATATCCGACGCATCGCAGCGCACACAAGCAAGCTGCGGAAACCGGCGCCGCAGCTCGACAAACGGCTCCTCCTCGGCCCCGTCGGCCGCAAGCAGCTGCTCGATTTCAATCAATTCCTGCGTAGTGAGCGTCATCGTGGCTCCTCTGAGACCCCTCAAAAGCCGCCCTCATTGCCAGAACAGATGCTCCGGATCCGCGTTCAATTCGTCGATCGCTGAAGTCAGGCGGTGATATAGGCTGTAAAATTCCCAGATCCCTTGGGCGTGGTTCTTGCAAAACACCTTCCAGATTCCGCTCACGCCATCATAGAGAATCAGCGCGACGTCGATTAGAGCGCCGTCCTTGTCAATATTGCGCGAGCAACAGGGGCTCTCGACGAGGTAGCCGCCCTTCACCGGCGTCACCTTCGGCGAGACGTAGAGATAGCGCGTGCGGGAGCTCAAGCTGCGCTCGATCCGCCTGCGATCAAGCTCGTTGGGGTGCGCCACCAGCCCGGTCTTGACCTTCCTCATCAGCCCGGCATTCATCGCAAAAGCCTCCCCTCAAAGAACTGTGATTTCTTCTTCAAGACAGCCGATGAGCAGCCGCTCTCCAAAATCGACAGTATAGATCGGCACGTTCGCCTCGGTATGGATGGCAACCCTGATGATCTCTCCAACCACTCCGGCGCCGAGCAAGACGCCGTCAGGCTTCGCATTGGGAAAAGAGCCGTCGTTGATGATATCGACTGCGGTCTTAACCCGCTGGCCTCGCCGATATTTTGGAAAGCCGGGTTCACTCATGACACGGCGTCTTCCGGCAATGGCAGATCATCGACCTCCTCGATGCCATCCACTGGCTCGAGTTCCTTGCGCTTCATGCCAACGCGGTAGCCGCTTTCCAGAAACTCGACACCGTAGATGTAGAACTGCTGCAGGAATGTGCCGATCGAGATGACGTAACCGATCTCACCCTTCTTGACCAAGATGTCGCCAATCTCCTTGCCACGAAAGGTGCCATCATTCCGGATGGTGCGATTGGCTCGTACCTTTTGGCTAAAACTGAAGACAGGCGGCTCGTCGAGCTCGACGACGTCGCTGTCGCGAACAATACCGCTCATGTAGCGCTCCTCATGCATCGCTCGCTGGCACACATGCCGGGGGTGCCGCCCAGCCCGACCAGGAGACATCTTTCACGATTATGGTCATCCCTCGCCGCACTCAGCCAATTCGTCCACCGCAATGCGGTTCGCCAGTTCGTGTCGACGTGCTGACCAGGATGTCGCTGTAGGGCCGTTCGTGACAGCCGCTCTGCGATATCTAGCCGCGCTCTAGCGTATCTGCCCGTAGCTACGCCAAGTAGGCCAGCAACGGCAGCGCGACGCGGCACGATGTGGCGGAACTGGACGTCCTTGGCACAGACCGACTGATTGCGGAGCTGCGCGGCGAAGTGGCGCACGAGAGTGTCGCCAGCTCCTTGTCGGTCAGCATCGGCATCATTTCCCGGTATGAAACGATCTTCCGGCTTGGACGACGAGGCTTCTATAGCCGTCAGGCATCGACAACAAGACAACGGCATTAGCCTGCGTGGACACGATCGCTCGGACCTCGACGTCTGCGCGCCAAGCGCCGCCGTTGATGAGCGCGGGATTCTGCTGGGAGAACTGCTGGAGACGTTGCCGGCACGATCATTTGCGCAAATAGCCGGACGGCGGCAGTAGCAGCCCTTCTTGCGGGATGGACGGGCGCAGGCACGGTAATTGCAGTGATGCTCCGGGGCGGCGTTGCCAATGTGGTCGATCATCGGATTGGCTGCTCCGCTCAAGGACGTCCGCGAACGATTCGGTACCGATCGTGTCAGTCGGTTCGAGTTCGAACAGCTTGGTGGCGGCCTCGTCCCTTCTTGCAGATTGCCGGCCCATATCGGGAGGCCGGTGAAGTCCTTCAACCTGGAGGGATGCAACCGTGGCATGATGATATCGGCGTGATCAAGAGCAGCATCAGTCACGTAAACCGTCCACCGGTCTTGGCCCGGGACTTCGCCGAACAAAGTACGCGCGATCAGCGCTCCCTGACCGGCAGATAGCGACTTGGCTGCTGCCTCGAAGGTCATCGGCAGCTTCGCTCGCCCGGCCCATTTCGCGATGTTGCGGGTCGGTAAGGCTGATCCCGCCGGGCATGCACGGATCGGCGTGGCCTTGTCAGTCACTTCAACGATAGCCGCGCCGCCTAGAAGCCTACGCTCGGAGTTGAGAGGCGTTTTTGGCGCGCAGCGCCAGATGAAATGCCAGCCGACGCTCCGCTGCCAGCGAGCAAAAGCACGATCGCGAGGACATCCGCAGCAGTCGCCTTCGCGAAGAAATGTGCGAAGGTCGAGACCTGCGGTGTTGACAAAGCGCCGCACGACGTTTGCAACGCTTTCAGCCCCAGCTCTTGGCATGCCGTTCATGGAAGCTCGCGTTCTAGGCTGGCGCCTGATAGCGGGGCAAGGAGTTGTCAATTACGCAGGTATCGTCGACCGGACAGGCCGCGGCGCATTGCGGCTCGTCGAAATGGCCAACGCATTCGGTGCATTTCGTCGCTTCGATGACAAAGCTTCCTCCCTTTTCCGAGATGGCCACGTTTGGGCATAAGGGTTCGCAAGCTGAGCAACTGGTACATTGAGAGGCGATGATCTTGAATGGCATATACCCCCCCTTACGCCGCAGAGATGAGAGCTCCCTGGCGGATCGCGGCGTCGCCCCGCCTCTCATGCTGGACATCACCGCTCTTCACCTTGTCGAGATAGGACCTGAACCAGGCGATCGTCGACTTCTCGATGAACTCATGCGCGTATTGATCAACCGGCTCGATCCCGGCCTTGATCAGGTTGCTTTTTGGGCAGCCGCCGATCTTGGCCACGAACACCGCATGGCAGTCATGGATGCCACGAATGATGGTCGAAAGCCTGTCCTCCTCGCCATAACTGTCCTGGCAGTAGACGTCGACGCGACGGTGACCGATGAATTTGGCGCCGGATGTAGAAAGTTCGTATACTTGGAATTCCTTTGCATGCCCAAAGTGCTCGTTGATGAGTCCCGAGCCCTTGGTTGCGACCGCCACCAGAACCGTGATCGCGCTCGTCTCGGCGGCGAACTGTGTAAGCTCTTGTTGGTGGGCCACGACGCTGGCGGCCCGCTCGTCCTCTACCCTGTCTTGATAAGACTTGCGCGTAGCAAGGTCATATTTGACGTCCATTTTCATGATCTGATCGGTACTAAACTCTGCGCTGCGATCCTCTCCGATCAATCCGACAGCATCAGCGCGGCACTGGCGACAATGGCGCATGATGTTCATCTTCCCTTCACAAGCATCCTGCAGCGTCTTCAATTCCTGCGCCGTCGGCCCGCGTTGACCGTTTAGGCCAAACACTGTGCCGTGCTCAGGCGCGGAGATCAGCGGCATGATATTGTGCAGGAAGGCACCGCGCGCCTTCACCGCCTTGTTGACTTCGACGAGATGCTGATCGTTAATGTGGGGGATCATCACCGAGTTGACCTTGCACAGGATACCCCGTTCGCTAAGCATCTGCAGCCCTTGCAGCTGACGGTCGGTGAGTATCCTCGCCGCTTCGATGCCGATGTAGCGTTTATGGTTGAAGAAGATCCAAGGATAGATCTTGGCGCCGATTTCGGGATCGATCGTGTTGATAGTGATGGTGACGTGGTCGATTTTGGACCTGACGATCGTGTCAACATGGTCCGGCAGAGCCAGTCCATTGGTCGACAGACATAGCTTGATGTCGGGCGCCGCCTTGGCGACCAGTTCGAATGTCTTGAACGTCTTTTCTGGATTGGCGAGAGCATCGCCGGGACCAGCGATGCCGAGCACGGTCATCTGTGGAATGGTGGTCGCGACCACGAGCACTTTTCTCACCGCCTGCTCGGGGGTGAGCTTTTCGCTCACCACGCCCGGGCGAGATTCATTGGCGCAGTCATATTTGCGATTGCAGTAGTTGCACTGGATGTTACAGGCTGGCGCGACCGCCACATGCATGCGGGCGTAATGATGATGCGCTTCTTCGCTGTAGCAGGGATGGTTCTTCACCTTTTCCCAGATTTCGCTCGGCAGATCGCCTTGGCTTGTCTGTGACCCGCAGCCTGCCTGGGCTGTCTTGGCTGCGGTGCGACAGCCCTTATGCTCGGCGGCAGACTGCATCATCGTGCCGTTATCCAGCGCAGCTTTGGCGTATCCGCCGCTCCCCACGACCGCATTCATTCTCTTTCTTCCCCGCAGGCACATTGGCTTCCCAGGACCATCCGTGAGCGAGCCTCAAGACGAGGCGTAGCAACTCACATGCCACGGCGCAGAAGACGACATTTGGCCAGCAGTCATAGCGTTAGGCGGCCCGACCGACGTTGAGACATGTAAGAGCGCCAATAATACGCTTGTTAAGAATGCGACAGATACGTCCTCATCCTCACTCAGAACTCTGCGGGCTGGCGCATCAATTATGGTGCCAAAGCGCGCGCAACACCCGGCTTCATCTGAGCGGGCGTTTCGTGCATCGCGCCATCTCACAACTGGCGATACCAGTTGGGCTATCGAGCTTCACACATCTAACGCGTGAGCAGTATCTCAACCGCGCAAGGGAGCCGAATCGCAAGCGGCGCCAGACCTTGTTCGAGCAGAAAGCGGAACTCGTTGCGCGACAGCGTATCCGGATCGACGATCGCATAGTGGGCGCCACCCGAGCGCTTGATAATCTGCCGCGCATAGCTGCGCAACAGCTGGTCGTTAAAGCGACAGCCGATGAAGAGAAAGGTCCGTCCGCTCCGCCTTTCCTTGATGATGTCCGGAATTGGCGTCTGAATGTCGATCTCGGTCAAGGCCTCGACATAGTCAGCATCGGAGATCAGGAAGTTGTTGGCCGGGTGCACGCTGCCATGCGGCTTATAGAGCACCGTCGCCCAGCTGCCCGGCCACGGCACTGTCGATCTCTTGGCCAGAGGAATCATAGAAGCGATACCAACGATCCTCGCCAATGCCGGCACGGGTAATACCCTGCACTTCACCCCATCCCTCGCGCTTGCCCAGCGCGGCGCGCATCGCCCCATCGTACCATGCATCGACGATGACGGGCGGCGACAGGGACGCGAAATGATGATGTAACGGCGTCGGCTCCGCTGATCGAGCGAAGGCCTGCACCATCAAAGTCGTCAGCGTAAAGCGATGTTTGCTGACCTCGATATGCCGCGCCGACGCCCACGCATTGCCTTTGGTCCGACGAGGCAGCGCAATCTTGCTGGCGAAGAAGTCGGCCAGCGCCTCGGGCGTGGCCGGCACATCGGATCCGGACAGTCCGGTGACGCCAGGACCGAGATAGGGCACCACGCGCGCAGCCCTTAACCCGGCAGCGATGTCGACGAGAATGGTCTTGGCATCGGCTGCATCGACAAAGTCGATCCGCCGAGGCCCCTTCACGGACCCTCTCCGTCCGCGCCTCGTTTTTTGGCGTCGATTGTGATTGGCAATTTTGTATCGCTCGCCATTTTGGGCAAATCGAGTACCCAGCCATTGGCTATTTTGATCCACCCGCCCCAGAGCGTCTCAAATTCGGACTCGACGATCGGCTCTTCGAGATCTTTCTTTGGTACGTAGATCGACAGGCCTGCCTCTGGAGACCGGCGGGATCATGATTTTCACATTCAACTCCTTGACTGAGTGCTATGGCTGGCCAAGCGGGCCGACTCCCGCGAAGTGGCGCGCAGGCGAGCCACGATGTCAGACACGGCGTACACGACCTCGTCGACCTCCGCGAATGAGGTTTCTCGCGATAGCGAGAAGCGCACCGCACCGCGCATGCTCCACGCCGGCACCTGCATGGCCTGCAAGACATGCGATGGCTCCATTGAGCCCGCATTGCAGGCTGATCCGAGCGACACGGCAATGCCGGCCCGATTGAGATGGTGGGCGATTGCTTCGCCTTCGAGATGGTCGAAGGCAATATTGGTCGTGTTCGCTAAACGGTTGCTGATATCGCCGAGCGGAATGCACTCGCCAATGTGTAGTATTCCCTGCTCCAGACGGTCGCGCAACGCGGCAATGCGCACGCGCTCCGGTTCGAGCCGTTCCGCCGCAAGCTCTGCAGCCTTTCCAAGTCCAACGATTGCGGGAATATTCTCCGTTCCGCCGCGGCGCCGCCGTTCCTGTGATCCGCCCCAGATGAGTGGCCGGAACTTTGTCCCCTTGCGCAAATATAGCGCGCCGATGCCTTTGGGCCCATGCAGTTTGTGTGCGGATAGCGACAGCATGTCGATCGCGCTGTCCTTGAGGTCTACGCGCGTCTTGCCGACGACCTGGACCGCATCGGTGTGAAATAACGCGCCTGCCTCATGGGTCAACCCTGCAAGAAACTCGACGGGAAATATCGTACCGGTCTCGTTGTTGGCCCACATAACGGAGACAATCGCTGTCCGTGGCCCAAGTGCGCTGCGAAACGCCTCGATATCAAGCCGGCCGCGGGAATCTACCGGTACGACGTGCGTCTTGACTCCTCTTGTCGCCAATTGCTCGGTTAGCGCAAGAACGGCAGAGTGCTCGACCGAGGTGGTAACGATTTCGTCGCGACTTTCCTCGGTCTCAAGTGCGGAGAGAATCGCGGCATTGTTGGCCTCGGTCCCTCCCGAGGTGAAAACGATCTCATGATCGTAAGCGCAGCCTAGCAACCCCCGTAAGCTACGCCGAGCCTGCTTCAAGGCGACTGCAACCTCGCCGCCAAAGGCATGCGTGGATGAGGCGTTGCCAAATTGCTCGGTAAAGAACGGCAACATGGCTTGCACAACAGATGGATCGGTCCGCGTCGTTGCATTATTGTCGAGGTAAATTGGCACTTGAATTCCGCTTAATCCAGTATCTCGCCGACAGCCGCAACCGGGACGAGACGAACGCATTCGCCGATTTTTTCGACCAGCCTCGTCCGAATGCGGTCCACCGTCAGTCTAGGACGCTTACGGAACGCGGATGCGCCATACAGACTGCCGATGGTGCTGTGGTTATTGGTCCCGATGAGCCGACAGTTGCTACGATCGCCATGCAGATGCACTTTGCATCTGTCCGATTGCGTCGCGAATGCAACGCTCTCTTGCAGCGATCGAGGATTGCCATAATTGTTCCGGTTCCGCCAACATGCAGCGATGTTCCTCTTCGTCAGCTGAACGATTTTCCGCAGGAGCAGCTCACGGTAGCGTTCGGGTTTTGAAAGGTGAAACCGGAGCGATCCGGCGCCAAGACGAAATCAATGGTCGTGCCGATCAGATGCTCATGGCTCTTGCTGTCGACAAATACCTTCAGACCGCCGCATTCGATCACGGTGTCACCGAGCGTCGGCGCCTCGGCCAAGCCCATATTGTATTTGAACCCATTGCAGCCGCCTGCTTCGACCATAATGCGCAGGCCGCCGGTCGGGTGCATCGATGATGCCATCGCGCCTCTGATTGCACTCACCGCGCTATCTGTCAGGTTGATCATGGTCTACCTCTCAAGAGCTTAGTCTGCCTGACAATGGCAAGTCATGTGCCACCGTGCACAAGCTTGATCCCGCGTATTTTTTTTGATCGTATCTGTTGGCTTCAGCACCGGTGTCGAGTTCATGACAACGCTGCCTGGGACGATCGCCTCTCGCATACGCGTTTTATTTCGCGGCACGGCTGGATCGTTACAGAGGCGGCGGCAAGCATTTTGCATCGCGGCTGGCATCGGCCAGCGCGCCGGTGGAAAGCTCAAATCGAGGACGAATTTAATGACTGCAATCGAGAACACCGCACTCGGTCGACTTGAAAAGGAGGGCCGCCTGCTCAATGCTGTACTCAAGGGTGGGACGACCAAGCCGGGGCGGTTTGGCTTTCGCGGCGACATCGCACTAAAATTTCAGACTCAAGTCGCGGACGAGAAGCGGCCGCCGGATTATTCGATCGAACAGGTTCTGACGGTCGCGCAGGACGGAGAAGGCACTATTCCGGTGCTGGCCGGCTACCTGCACTCCTTCGCCTATCTTGCTGACGTCGCGGCCGTGCTTGATGGTGCCTTAAGCCCACAGGGCAGTTATTTCTTGTTCTGTAACAACATAGATTTGCTGGCGAAATACCAGACGAAGCTCGGTGGCATTACCTTCCACGTCCTGCCGTGCGATGAGTCCACCGTTTGGAAGGAAATGATGGACCTGGTCGGGCTCAACAAGGACGACCTCAAGAAGCTTGATGCAGGCGGTAAGCTTGACTACCTCCTCGAGGCGGCAAAGAAACTCGATCTGTCCTACGACGAGATTTCATACGAAGACGGGCTAAAAAGGATGGAGCCAGTAAAAAACCGCAACGAGAACCGGCCGGTCTGAGCGCGGACGTCATTCGTTCCGGGACGCATCGTCTTCGACAAGACGCACGCCGATGACGCAGATTATCACCCTACAGAACTGTCGAGGCGATCGGCGTGAGCGTTCTGTCCTTACACGAACCACCGACGCACAGCCCGGTTGCGAGCTCGAAGTGGATCAGTGCTTGCCGCACATCAGCCGAACGCCGTATCGGTCGAGGAACTCGTTCCGTTCCCAGTCTAAAGCAACGCTATTGTGCGGGCATCTATTGACATAGCCAAGCACCTTCTTGCCCCAGCGTACCACAACGATGGACCACGGCCGGCGATTGCTGTCATGATCGAGGACCAAAAGGTGGAATCCCATGGCCTTGTGGCTCGGAATATCGTTAAAGCCACAAATCGCGCAAATAGCATCTGGCTGTATTTACTGCTCGTCTACCGCAAGGGCTCTGCACTGTTGCTGTGCCTCGAGCTGCAAGAACCGTCGGAGCGCTGCTCGGCGTTCGCGCAGCTTTAGTGGTGCCGTACAACTTGTCCGGCTAGCAGAACCGCAAGCGCGTACGCAACTCATTGCTCCTGTTGTAGCGGTCCATTCCGCCTCCCAGCGTACGCGCATTGGCGCGCCCGGGCGTCTCTATGAAACTGATGTTCTATTGCAGCGATAATTTCGCCCATGCGCTGGAGAGCCCGACAAGACGCTCGATCGTACGCTGGAACGCCCGTTTGGTCGCACCCGATGGCACACCTCGTGTTAGTCGTCGCAAAACGATCTTCACGACCGCCAACTACGCAACTCGTTGAGTGATACCAGGTTCAACGAAAGTACTGACATCGTGAGCGCAATCGGTTCTCGCATTTTCCTCAGATTGCCGCTCAAAAGCCGGATTAAAGCAGGTCCTCACCCAAACTGGCACCAAGGTCCTGCTGGCTCGGCGCCGCAGGCCCTCCGGCACGCATGACACAAGGCCGGCCCCGCTCCACCAACCAACTCACGAACTGGTATTTGGCAAGCATAAGGGAGCGCGACGTGGCGCGCGCTCCCTTCAAGGCTACGACTTCCGCTCGTGCGTCAGCAATGGCGAAAAACCGATCAGTCCCGCCACGCTCCGATCATTCCGAATCGTCTTCAACAGCCATTCGTCGAAGTTCGCGCTCCAAGTAAAACGAAGGATCATCGTCAGATGAGTCCGTCTCAACGCTCTCTTGACTACCGCTGCGGGCCTCTTCGACCTTGGAAAGATACTTTGTAGGCTTGCCTACTCGCTGCCACTCGTCGTTCTCGTTCTTTGTCCACACGTCGGGATGCTGGTGAGGGTCGAGCACCCAGTGATTCTGGGCCACGTGAACAAAACCCATTTCAGCGAGACGGGGCTCCATCCCCGGTCGGGCAGGACGTGACAAGACCAGTGGATGATCACCGTCCAATCGCAATTGATGCTCGAGCAGGATATCGCCTGCGTTTTCGACAAGCGGGTGAGTAACGCGTAGATCTACTACGGACGTGATATCGTTACGCCCGAACTGTTCTCGAAACCGATCTCCCTTGATCCGGACCGGGCCACCCACTGCTAGCAGGCCGACACTTTCGTTACCCAGCTGATAGCTGAAGAACCGCGTGGGGCTATTCGGGTCATGGTAAGTGTTGGCATAGGCTCCAGCGACAGTTGCAGCCCACTCAGCTTTCCTCGAGACAAACTGAGAGTACTCTTGTGGTTTGTCGGCGATGTCCATGATATCGCGACGCAAGTATCTCTCCACGAGATCCATGAATTCGTCTTGTTCGTGGATTTTGATAATGGGAGGATCGGAATTCAGAGAGTATGACGCCGCTGCCCCCGACGACGACCCACCTCGTTCCATGCGGCCAACTGTTTCCGCGAAACGGGGGCTATCTCCCGCCTCGTTCGAATCATCGGCCTGATAAGCGCTTGTGGACTGGCTGGATGAGCCAACGGTTCTGCCATACATCAGATCGCTCTCCTATCGGCGAATTGCACGCAATCGAGCTCGTGCCGCGCAAGCTCCGCCGATGAGGATACAGAATCTAGCTGACCACAACCTGACCGCAGCACCGGCCCACTCCGGGGCCGGCAAGCCGCCTCCCCGGAAGAAGGGCAGCGACTCGGCAACCGTAGGGCCCGCCCAATAGGCGAACCACGCGCCCCTTGTCGCGGACGGACAATCAAGACTTGGCGCTCCACATTGCTGCGCTCGACCAGCACGAAAACAGCCGGTCAACTATTTTGGAATTGATCTTGGTCTCGGACATTCGAGCACGCCGCCTGATCGGCACGCGAGCTCACCTGATCACGTGCGCGTCACCTCCCCCTGGCCCACGTGGCGCATTGAGTGCATGTATCTTCTCTCTGCTGCCGGACGAAGCGGCCTCCGCTCAGGCGACTTCAGCTCCGGCTGAGGCGTGGATCTGGCAATTGGCCGGGCACACCCTGGCGCAGGCGCCGCAACCGATGCAGGCGCCCTCATCGTTCAGAACCATGATCTTCTTTTCGATCTCATCGTCCGCGTCATCGTCTAGATCGACAAGCTCACCCTCTTCGCTGATTCCTTTCAAAGTCATGACATCTCGACCGCACACTTTGAAACAACGGCCACAACCGATGCACTTCTTGTCATCGATCGATATCAAGTATTCCGGTATCCACTCGCGGCCATCGCGCGCTGCAAATGACATAATTCAGCCCCTCTGGTTATTTTCCAGCGCCTTCAAATCATGACTCTTGCGCTCGAGTTCGGCATAAGCATCGTACGCCTTCTGCGCCACCGTCATGATCGAGCCCCAGTTGGCAGGTAATTCTTCCGACAGGTCGTGCAAATCCATTTTGGCTTGCAGCGCTTTGCCTGACAGCTTCTTCAGTTCTGCTTTCAATGCATCACGATCGCTCATGAGCGCCCTCAATAGTTCGCCACGTCCGGAAATCTGCGAACCATCTCGACTCCGTCGTTGACATATTTGTCGCCTTCCTCTGCCAGCTTTACGAGATTAGCGAAGCCGAAACGATGCACATCGCGTAGCTGCTTGTTCACGGCGATCAGGCGGCCTGCGATCAATACCACGCGGCCGAAGCCTTCATGATGCAGCTTCATAATGGGCTGGATCATCACGCCGGTGACCCTCTCGATCGAGAGCGCGACCGCGTCGAAGAATAATTCAAGCCGCCACAGCGTGTCGGGATCGGGATCGCCGACAATCGGTAGTGAGCGCCGCTTCTCCTTATCCAAGATATAGGGTTCGAGCAGGTCGAGATCGCTCTTCTTCGTCCAGGCGCCGTTGGCATCCTGAGCACGCCAAATCTTGATCAACTCCATGAGGAACGGTGTGTCGATGCCGCTACTCTGTCGCATTATTTCTTCGGTCATCTCACCTCATTCGTCGAATTCAAACGCGCGGCGCTGGTCCTTGGCCATGGCCTTGCGCAGCCAGGGAGGTGGCGTTCCCTTCAGTACGTCCTGAAGCTTTTCAAGCAGCACTAGGATGCTTTCCGGCTTGCTCACCTTGATGGGATGGATCTTGTTGGCTACCACCCGCGCGGCACCAGCACCGCCGATGGCGGCGACGTACAGAATTGCGCATTCCTTGATTGCCTCGATCTTCGGCGCCAACTTATCGTCGTTGCCGTCTTCCTTGAGATCGCCCTCAAACTCAATTGCTTTAAGAAAGACGTGCCCGCCCGGCGTGACATCATAGATTGCGATGTTCTTTGCCCATCCAAAATGGGCATCGACCCGTCTGAGATCTTGCGTAGCGAAGGCGACCTTCATGCAATCGACCTCTCAGCTGTGCCAGGCGAGCTGTGGCCGGCTCGTCGCGGTAGTGCGGCCGGAGCCCGCCAGCTATCGGGCGTTGGCTGATGGTTCTCCTCGCGGTCAGCAATCACGAGATTGGCGATATCGAAGATCATATCGCGCGTACCACGGTAGCCGACGGATAGCTGGTGTCCTGCACCAAGCCGATCGAACATCGGAAAGCCCGCACGATAGAACGGGATTTTCAGCCGAGCCGCCGCTTGCCTGCCATGCGAATGCGTGATCAGCAAGTCGCATTGCTTGGTTCTGGCGAGCTCTTCGAGGTCATCGAGGTCGCCAAGGAGGACCTCCTCGGTCTTGACTCGCTCAATAACGGCCGACTGCGTGGTTGTCACTGCTGCGATCACCTGTGCGCCCATGTCGTGCAGCATACTGGACAGGTCGAACAGGAGGTCTGGCTCGGCGGCAATCGCAACTCTGCGACCACCAATATGGAAGTGCGCGTCCAGCATTGCGTCGGTGAGTTGGCCACGCTGCCGCCGATACTTCACCGGTACGGGCCGGCCGCTGATCTCGCTCAAAAAGGTGATAAATTCGTCGTTTGGATCGAGACCGCAAAGCCGTTCGAACAGGCGAAATGGCACGCCGGCCTTGGCCTGCAGGACCTCCGCCGCGCGTCGCATCTGTGCTCCAATTGCGATCGTCCATTGAGCGCGCCCCATGCTCGCAATTTCGTCGATGTCTATGCCGCCTGTGGTTGTCGGCATAAACTCATCGGGGATATGCCCATCAAGCGAGCCTGCCAGATCAGGCAAAAAGGACGGCCGCAACCCGAAATCCTCCAAGATGGCCCGGAGTTCGTCTAGATCACCGGGGGTGAGGTGGCATCCTGGAAGAACATTCACCTTGGACGGGTCGCGCAGTCCACTCACGCCCGGCCCCTCGACCAGCGCCTCCACAATGCGCACCACAGCCTTCTCCCAGCCGTCCTGGAACGCTCCCTTGAAATCGGGTGTCGAGACATAGACCAGCGGCAATTCCGCAAGTTGCGGGTGCTTGTCGCGGATCAGCTTGAGGTAGGCATCGACATCGTCGCCATTGGTCTCTGTGACTCCGGTCGAGCAGATGCCGACGATCTTTGGCTTGGCTCGGCTGTAGATATTGACTATCGCCTGCTCGAGATTCTCGTAGCCACCGAGCACGGTTGCGACCTCGCTCATAGCGGTGGTTTGCAGCGGCACTGCCTCCTTGAAATGGCGCACGAAGAGCGTGAGCCCGAAGGATGTACAGCCTTGCGAGCCATGCAGAAGCGGCATAGCCCCACGCAATCCCATAAAAGCGAAGGCGCCACCGATCGGCTGGCTCATCTTCAGCGGATTGACCGCACAAGATTTAGTAGACGCTTTGACGAGGGCCATACCAGGTCCCTATTGTGCGGCCTGTGGCAGGGCAAATGGTGAGGCCGCCAAGATTCTTTCGATGCGTCTGTTGCAGCAGCCGCCGACCGCATTGGTGTGCTCTCTGACAGCTTCCACGCTGATCAAGCCATGCGCGGTGATTGCATCCTCGATTGTTCCGAGATCGACCTTGTTGCAGGAGCAGATCTCCTTGGCTCGGCGCGCCGTTTCGCCGAGCGCAGGATCGCAAGCGATCTCGGCCAGCGGCCGTCGCATCTGCACCATCGCCTTCGCCAAGACCTGCCATGGCGCTGGTCGACGCAGCTGCTCCCACATCGGATTAGAGAGCGACTTATCGATCTCCTGCACCAGTTTGACCATTCCAACATAGCCCAGATAGGCATGACAGCGCTCCTGGTTGATATCGATCCAGGGCATCGCCGCCTTCAGTGCGACAAACTGCGATTTGCCGCCCGACAGCATGATGTCCGCTTCCGCCTCCTTCAACATTCTGTACATTTCGCGCGGCGTCATGTCCTCGATCATGTGGGCATCCTGCCCCATCAGCTCCTTGATGCGTTCTTTGTCCTCCTTGGTCGATTTCTTCACACTGGTTCCGACCAATTCGAGGCCGGCTTCCTGCAGTGCCGCAACGACGGACCATGACTTGACGCCGCCGGTAATCAACAAGACCTTTTTACTTTTGAATCGTGGCTTGTACGGTTCGATGGCAGCCCAGGCGCGCGCTTCCTCGCGCGCGATCACCGCATCAGTGCGCCCGAGTAACTCTTTGGGGGCTCCGCGCTCGACCAACAAGCGGGCAATCTGGCGAAGCGAATCACTCGAATCCTGAATACCGTAGAACGCCCCCTCGAAGAATGGGATCCCATAGCGCTCCTTCATCCTGCGTGCGACGTTGATCATAGATTTTGAGCACACCAACATCGCCGCCCGCGCGCGATGAGAAGAAGCGACCTCGCGATACTTTCCGTCGCCAGAGATGCAGGAGAGAATCCGGATTCCGAGCTCGTCCAGCAACGGTTTGACTTGCCAGAGTTCTCCTGAGAGATTGTATTCTCCGATCAGGTTGATGTCGTACGGCGTTGTGTAGTCCGGCTCCTGCGTTCCGATGACGTGTTCGAGCAGGGCCTCGCCGGCGAGCTTGTTACCCAGGTTCTTGGAGCCAACGAACCCGGGGGAATTGATCGGGATCACTGGCTTACCGAACCTTTGAGACGCCGCCTTGCAGACCGCATCGATATCGTCGCCGATCATTGCCGGGATGCAAGTCTGATAGACGAAGATCGCGGGAGGGTCCCACTTATCGATGATTTCTTTAATTGCTCTGCACAGCCGCTGCTCGCCTCCGAATACGATATCGGTTTCGGTCAGATCGGTTGTGAATGCGGTCCGCCACAGGTTCAAGCCAGAAGACGCCGAGCCGCGATTGTCCCAGGAGTTGCCTTCACACGCAATCGGACCGTGCACTAGGTGGGCGACATCGGTAAACGGCTGCAGCGCGATCTTGGCACCGTCGAAGGCACAACCCCCTGCAGCACTGCCCGGCTGCAGTTGCTTGGTACAGCCCTTCCTGCGTTCAGCCTCCGACTTACTGCCATTCTTGGCGCAGCCCGGCTCGTCGAAAATATTCTGGACCCTAGCCGCCAGCGAACTCATCCGTTTTCCTCTCGGCGGAAGCTAATTGAAAAGTTTAATGCGTTTGTGCCATCGCCGGGCCCGGCGATGGCACGTGCACCATTCGTCATCAACGAATGATGTCGAAGCTGTAGTCGGTTTTGCCAAGAAGGTTGGTCTTCTTGTCGATTTCGTCGAAGATCTTGTCGAGGATCTTGACCAGTACATTCAGGCCGCCCTGATAACCCCAAACGGGCGAGCGGTGATGGTGATGCCGATCAAAGACTGGAAAACCAATTCGGATCAGTGGCGTTCCAGTATCGCGCTCAAGGTACTTTCCGTACGTGTTGCCAATCAGAAAATCGACCGGCTCGGTAAACAGGAGCGAACGCATGTGCCAGAGATCCCGGCCAGGGTAGACTTGGCAGCCCTGACCAAACGGCGAGCTTGCAAGCAGCGCGGCCATTTTTGTCTGCCATGCCTTGTTGCCGTTGGTGGAAAGCACATGGGTTGGCTCGGCGCCTAGTTCGAGCAGAAAGGCAGCTACCCCATAGCAAAGATCCGGATCGCCATAGATCGCGAACTTCTTGCCATGGATATGCGCACTCGAATCAGCGATGGCATCGACCAAGCGGCCACGCTCTCGTGCGAGTTGTTCCGGAATGTCTTTGCCTGCGATCCGTGATAACGCCACCAGCAAGTCATCCGTTGCGGATATGCCAATCGGGTAGTTGAAGGATACGACATCCTGTCCATGCTCGGCCACGAATGGCAGCGTCTTCTCCGTACACCATTCCTGCATGGAGATTGTCGCCTTGGCGTGAACGGCGTTGGCTGCATCTTCCAGCGAGGTGCCACCGTCATACATCCGGAACTCGCCATCTGTCGGGGTGTCGAAGACTTCGGAGTTGTCGGCGAGTATGGTGTGCTTGATTCCCATCAACTCCAGAATGCGCTTGATCTCACGAAGGTTTCCGACGGTATAGCCATCGAACCCTCCGATGATGTTGATGGCCTGGTTCGGCCTGCGCTCCAGCTTCGGCGCTGTTCCAGCTTTGCCGTCCCAAAAATGCTCCAAGATGCCCTTGAGCGCGTTGTCGTAGCCGGTGACGTGGCTGCCGACAAAGGCCGGCGTGTGAGCGAATGGCACGTCGAACTCCGCCGGAACCGAGCCCTTCTCCTTGGACGTCTTGATGAAGGCGTTCAGGTCATCGCCAATCACCTCAGCCATGCAGGTCGTGGAGACCGCAATCATCTTAGGTTTGTACATGTTGTAGCTGTTGGCGAGCCCGTCGATCATGTTGTTCAGGCCACCGAATACAGCAGCGTCCTCCGTCATGGACGAAGAGACGCAGGAGCTCGGCTCCTTGAAGTGTCGCGACAGATGGCTGCGATAATAGGCCACGCAGCCTTGCGAGCCGTGGACGAAGGGCAGCGTGCCTTCAAAGCCGACGGAGGCGAATACGGCGCCAAGCGGCTGGCATGCCTTGGCCGGGTTTATCGTTAGCGCCTCCCGCGCAAAATTCTTCTCGCGGTACTCCGGTGTTTTCGTCCATTCCTTGATACGCTCGACTTCTGCGGGCTCGCGGGGATCCTCGAACATCTTCTTCTTGTCCAGCATCTGCTGGTATTCTGGACCGCGGAACAGTTCGAGATGGTCGAGCACGTGCTCGGCACTTTGCGCCATTATTCAGATCCTTTTGCTATCGAAATTGATCGCCTACTCTCGGCTGAGAGCGTGACTTGCTGCCCTATTCTGCAGCCAAGAGCTTGGCCCTCGGCGTTTCCTTCCAGGGCGCCTTCGTCTTTTTCCAAACAGGCGAGTTGACGGCCATGTCCATGTCGCGCGCGAAGATCGCAAAGCCGTCATAGCCGTGATACGGACCCGAATAGTCCCAGGAATGCATCTGCCGGAACGGCACCCCCATCTTCTGGAACACATATTTTTCCTTGATGCCCGAGCCGATGAGGTCAGGCTGCAGCTTTTCGACGAAGCGCTCGAACTCGTAGCCATTGACGTCGTCATAGATCAGCGTGCTGTCCTTTACGTAGTTCTGGGCCGTGCGCTGATAATCGTCGTTGTGGCCAAACTCGTATCCGGTGCCCACGACTTCCATCCCGAGGTCTTCGTAAGCGCCAATCACATGACGCGGGCGAAGGCCGCCGACATACAGCATGACCGTTCGACCCTCCAGGCGCGGGCGATACTTCGCAACCACCGCGTTCACCAGCGGCTGGTACTTTTCAATCACCCGCTCAGCCCCTTCCTTGATCTTGTCGTCGAAATAAGCGGCTATCTTTCGCAGCGATTCTGCGATCTTTGAAGGTCCAAAGAAGTTGTATTCGCACCAGGGGATACCAAATTTCTCTTCCATGTGGCGGGAGATGTAGTTCATGGAACGGTAGCAATGCAGAAGGTTAAGCTTGGCTTTCGGAGTAGCCTCGAGCTCAGCGAGTGAACCGTCCCCGGACCACTGGGCAATCACCCGCAGACCCATTTCCTCCAGCAGAATTCGCGATGACCAAGCATCGCCGCCGATATTGTAGTCGCCGATGATCGCAACATCGTAAGGCGTGGGCTCGAACTTTGGTGCGCCGTCGGGCGCGAGCTTGTCGAAGATCCAGTCACGCACCGCGTCGTTGGCAATGTGGTGACCTAGTGACTGCGACACGCCACGAAAACCCTCGCAGCGGACCGGCACGATGGTCTTACCTCCATACTCCTTGGATTTCGCTCTTGAGACAGCCTCGATATCGTCACCGATCAGCCCGATCGGGCATTCCGATTGGATGGTGATGCCGTTGTTGAGGGGAAACAGCTCCTGGATTTCGTCAAGAACTTTGACCAGTTTCTTGTCACCACCGAATACGATGTCCTTTTCCTGGAAGTCGGAGGTGAATTGCAGGGTCACGAAGCTATCGATCCCCGTCGTGCCAACGTAGTAGTTGCGCCGCGATCCCCACGAATATTGACCACAGCCAACAGGACCGTGGCTGATGTGGACCATGTCCTTGATCGGTCCCCAAACCACGCCCTTGGATCCCGCATAGGCGCAGCCTCGGATCGTCATCACGCCGGGTATGGATTTGATGTTGGACTTCACCCCGCAGTCGGACTTGCCGGCCTGGTGAACGTTGAGGTGCTTGGCGCGTCTTTTCGCGGTTTTCTCCGGATAGACTTTCAGTACCTCCTCGATCAGCTGTTTGTTGCGAGCCCTGATATCTGCGATACTCTGGGTCGTGGCGAGACTCATCTGATGTCCTCAAGGTTAGCTGTTGCAAGAGCGGCTTCTGACCAGGACTTTTTGCAACCAGCATGCCAGCGCCTCGCGAACACAAAACCCGTAACGATTAACGGCAGTTAGCGCGTCTCGCGCGGGTGCAACGCCGTTGTTGCGAACGCGACATCGCGCTTTGCTCGCAGACTTCTTGGTTTGACCTGTTCGGAATGGAACAAGGGCGCGTTATGGTCGAAATGGCCGCCCGCCAATTATCAGCGCGTGTTTTCGTTCCAGATGTGAACCCATAAATCTGGCGAGCGGAGGGCTTGCCAGAATCCGCTATGGCCCGATAGCGACCAAATTCCGCAGCGCGACGAAATAGCGCAAAGGGTCAGAGCGGACGTCAGCTCCAGCTCACGCTCCTCTATAAATTTGGCGCAATCTCAGACCTGATCCATTCCACGAAGGTCTGCAAAGCGCGGCGCTGACGGCCAGCGCGCGGGAACACTAGATGATGACCAACGTAGCGGATGTCGGTGGAGCGGCCAGCCAGGGGCGCTATCAGACGCCCCGATGCTATCTCACTTTCAGCCAAGCGAGTTGATTCCAACGTCACGCCAACCCCGCCGCAAGCCATGGCTATTGCGAGGAAGCTGCGGTCGAATCGCATCCCATGGATTGCCGGAGGTTCGAGCCCGTTCGCGGCGAACCATTGATACCATTGAATCTGCTTCACATCCGAGCGAATGAGAACTTGGCTCAACAAATCCTTTGGCTGGCGGATTCTCTTCGCGATCTGAGGAGCACATAGAGGGGTGACAGTTTCCTCACCAAGCGAGATCACTTCGAGCCCCTCACCGCGAGGTAAACCGTAGACGATGTCCAGATCGAAATCGTCGTTCGTGAAGCGGGCGTACTCCGTATTGGCGGCGAGCCGAACCTCCAGTTTCGGTTCGGCCGCGAGAAATTTGGTCAGGCGCGGGGCCAGCCATTGCGCTGCGAAACTTGGCGCACAATGCACCCTCAGGAGCTGCGGCCCGCGGCCTGCGACTTCTTCGATCCCGCGCCGCAAATTGTCGAAGGCCGCACCGGCGTGGCGCATCAGGTTCTCGCCAGCGGGCGTTAGACGGACGGAACGAGCACTCCGCTCGAACAGAACGGTGCTCATGGTGCTTTCCAGCTTGCGGATCGCGTGGCTGACGGCGCTCGGCGTCAAATGCAACTCGTCGGCCGCGTCGCTGAAGGAGCCAGTGCGCGCAGCCGCTTCGAAGGCCCGGATGGCGGAGATCGGGATGCTCGACAGCAGCATACCCATAAGTGAACCAGATTCACACATCCAAGACAACTGCGCGTTTGTCCCGGCCGGCCCATCGGCTCTAGCAATGGGCCAAGAGGACCGGCTGCCTACCGCGGCGTCCAAAACGACAGGGACAGGGAGGATTCGAATGCTGCTTCGCGGCAAAACGGCGATCATCACAGGGGCGGCCTCGCCTCGCGGGATCGGCCTTGCAACCGCCAGGCGATTTGCCGAAGAGGGCGCGCGGGTCGCCATCCTCGACATCGATGGGACCGCTGCGCAAGCCGCCGCGCAGGGCATCGGGGACGCTCATATCGGTATTGCTTGCGACGTCGCCGACCAGGCTTCGTGTCAGAGGGCGGTCGAAGCTGTCGCTGATGCTTTCGGCCAAATCGATATCTTGATCAACAATGCCGGCATCACACAGCCGGTCAAATTCCTCGACATCACGCCGGCCGACTGGGACCGGATCCAGGACGTCAACCTGAAAGGCATTCTGTTCCTGTCCCAAGCAGTGATCCCGCATATGCGGAAGCAAAAATCGGGATCGATTGCATGCATGTCGTCGGTATCGGCCCAGCGCGGCGGCGGCATTTTCGGTGGTCCGCACTACTCGGCGGCGAAGGCGGGCGTCCTTGGGCTTGCCAAGGCGATGGCTCGGGAATTTGGCGCCGATGGTATCCGCGTCAACTGCGTCACGCCGGGATTGATAGGAACCGACATCACATCCGGCAAGCTCGACGACGAGATGAAGGCGAAAATCCTGGAAGGCATTCCGCTCGGACGGCTCGGGGAGGCCAAGGACGTTGCCGGCATCTACACCTTTCTTGCATCGGACCTCTCGGCATACGTCACCGGCTCCGTGATCGACGTCAACGGCGGGATGCTCATTCACTAAGAGCAGCGATGGAGAGAGAGATGTCCACGAGTTCACTTGTTAACGCGCCTAGCCTTTCGCAACGTGCGCGCAACATTCGCCGCAACGCCCTGCGCATGGGCGAAGTTCAAGGCCAAGGCTATATCGCGCAGGCGCTCGATATTTCCGACGTGTTGGCGGTCGCATATTTTCACGCGATGCGCTACCGGCCCGAGGAGCCCACCTGGGAAGATCGCGATCGTTTCCTCCTTTCCAATGGTCACTACGCGATCGCCCTTTATGCCGCATTGATCGAGGCCGGCATTATCCCGGAAGTCGAACTCGAGACGTATGGCTTCGACGAAAGCCGCCTGCCGATGTCAGGCATGGCGTCCTACACGCCCGGTATGGAAATGTCCGGCGGGTCCCTGGGGCTCGGACTGAGCATCGCGGTCGGCATGGGCCTCGGGTTGAAGCGCAAGGGCTCCAAGAGCCACGTCTTCACGCTGTTCTCGGACGGAGAACTCGACGAGGGTTCAAAGTGGGAAGCAATGATGTCGGCTGCACACCACAAGCTCGACAATTTGATCGCGATAATTGACGTCAACAACCAGCAGGCCGACGGCCCTTCGAAACAGATGATGGGGTTCGAGCCGTTGGTCGACAAGCTCGAGGCCTTCGGCTGGTTCGTACGTCGAGCCGACGGCAATGACCTGGACGCCGTCGTGGCAGCGTTCGACGCAACGATTTCGCACCCCGAGCCGCAACCGAGGATCATCATCGCCGACACTCTCATGGGCAAGGGAGTTTCGTTCCTCGAACAGCGAGAAAAGAATCACTTCATTCGGGTCGAAGCGCACGAATGGAAATTGGCGCTGGCAGAACTTGATGTGGGAGACGGGTCATGAAGTCGGTTACCTCAGCTACGCCCGGAAAACCGCGGCTCACCACCTCCGCGATGATCGCGTCGATCGCCGCCGAGGGACAAAAGACGAAACCAGCGCCGTTTGGTCACGCACTTGTCGAATTGGCCAGGAGCCGCCCAGAGGTCGTTGGCCTCACCGCCGATCTGGGCAAGTACACGGACCTGCACATTTTCGCAAAGCAGTTTCCAGACCGCTACTATCAAATGGGTATGGCAGAGCAGCTCCTCTACGGTGCGGCTTCGGGAATGGCGGCTGAAGGATTCATGCCCTTTGCTACGACTTATGCGGTGTTCGCCTCGCGGCGCGCCTACGATTTCATCCACCAGACGATTGCAGAGGAGGACCGCAACGTAAAGATCGTCTGCGCCTTGCCAGGTCTCACTTCCGGCTACGGCCCAAGCCACCAGGCGGCGGAAGATCTCGCGTTGTTCCGCGCAATGCCGAACATGACCGTGATCGATCCCTGCGACGCTCATGAGATCGAGCAGATCGTTCCGGCCATCGCAGCGCATCACGGGCCCGTATATATGCGGCTCTTGCGTGGTCAGGTGCCCCTCGTCCTGGACGAGTACAATTATCAATTCAGGCTCGGGAAGGCATCCTTGATTCGGGGCGGTCGGGATGTCCTGATCATCTCCTCTGGAATCATGACCATGCGAGCGCTGGAAGCCGCAAAGAGGCTCGCCGGTGATAACGTGGACGTAGCCGTGCTGCATGTACCGACAATCAAGCCGCTCGACCACGGAGCCATACTGCACGAAGCAGCGAAACCCGGCCGTCTCGTCGTGGTCGCCGAGAACCATACCATCATCGGCGGGCTCGGAGAGGCGATTGCAGCGCTGTTGATGCGCTCCGGCGTCCATCCAGCCTTCCGCCAGATCGCGTTGCCCGATGAGTTCCTTGCCGCTGGGGCGCTTCCCACGCTGCACGATCGCTACGGCATTTCGACTGCCGAAGTTGCAAGGCAGATCAAGGGGTGGCTGCGCTAAACGCGCAGCCTCGATTCGTCAACTTCGACTGAGGGAACAATCGCCTACGCGGCGCCGCCGCGGAGAACGATGGCCGCTGCCTGACGGCCGGCGCCCGAGAACCGGCCGGAGCTGCAGAAGCGTGCCGCTGCCGATCAACATACAGATACTCAACAAGGAGGAAGCAATGCCCCAACGAAAATTGACTGCCATCACCCGCCGCCATTTGCTCCTTGCCGGCGCGGCCGTCCCGTTGTGCACCGTCCTCAGCCGTCCGGCCGCCGCCGCAGAGTTCACTTACAAGCTCGCGACCGGGCAGGACCCCGCGCATCCGGTGAATGCTCGGGCCAAGGAGGCCGCCGATCGCATCAAAGAAGCGACTGGCGGGCGCCTGGAAATCAATCTCTTTCCCGCCAACCAGCTTGGCTCGGATACGGATCTGCTGACGCAGGTCCGCAACGGTAGCGTCGAGTTTTTCAACCTCTCCTCTCTGATCCTCGCTACCCTTGTACCCGCCGCTGGCGTCGTGAATCTCGGCTTCCTCTTCCCCAACTACGATGCCGTCTGGAAGGCCATGGACGGTGAACTCGGCGCTTACATCCGTGCGCAGATCGCCAAGACGCCCATCATGGCGGTGTCCAAGCCTTGGGACAACGGCTTCCGCCACATCACGTCGTCGGGCCGTGAAATCAAGACACCGGATGACCTCAAGGGCTTCAAGCTCAGGGTACCTGCCGCACCCAATCTGACGTCGCTGTTTCTTGCGCTCGGGGCCGGACCAGCGCCGATCAACTTCAACGAGGTCTATTCCGCGCTCCAGACCAAGGTCGTGGACGGTCAGGAAAATCCCCTTCCGATCATAGCAACGGCGCGCCTGTATGAGGTGCAGAAGACCTGCAGCCTGACGGGGCACGTCTGGGACAATTACTGGATCCTCGGCAACAAGCGCGCGTTCCAGAAGCTTCCGCAGGACGTGCAAGAGATCGTGACGCGCGAACTCGATCGTTCGGCCGACGACGAACGAGCCGACATCGCAAAGCTCAGTGAGTCCCTCCGCACCGATTTGACCGCCAAGGGGATGCAATTCCTCGACGTCGACCGATCCGCCTTCCGGCAGGCGCTGGCAAAGACGAGCTTCTATGCCGACTGGAAATCCAAATTCGGCACAGAGGCCTGGGTTCAACTTGAAAAAGCCGCGGGCAAGTTGGGGTGAGCCATGGAACATGCGCACATGGACGGGGCGACACTTGCACTTCCTGAGCCTGCCTCCGGATGGCGCAAGGCTGTTGTGAACCTGAACAGGGCACTGAAGCCCGTCGTCGCCATTCCTGCCGCACTGCTGGTCGTTGCAGAGGTGATAGTCCTTTCCGTCGGCATCGTCTCTCGCTACGTGCTCCATACCCCGATTGTCTGGTCGGACGAACTCGCCGGCATCCTGTTTCTGTGGCTGGCGATGCTGGGATCGGTCGTTGCCTTCCAGCGGGCCGAGCATATGCGGATGACGGCTATCGTTGGCATGCTTCGCCCGGAAGCCAGGTTGTTCCTTGACGTTTTTGCGACGGCTGCCTCGTTGGCGTTTATGCTTCTGGTGGTTAGCCCCGCCTACGAGTTTGCGGCCGACGAAGTCTTCGTCACAACTCCGGCTCTGGGAATAGTCAACACTTGGCGCGCCGCCGCCCTGCCGGTCGGCATCGGCTTGATGCTGGTCGTTGCCGCTCTGAAGCTGGCAGCCACCGCCAATGTGAAACATCTCGCGGCTGCAATCGCTGCGGTGGGAACGCTGATCGGAGTTCTCGCGCTGCTTGCACCAATCCTTAAACCGCTCGGCAATCTGAATCTACTGATCTTCTTCGTGTTTATCGTTGGCGCCATGGTTTTCGCAGCGGTGCCGATCGCCTTCGCGTTCGGCCTGGCCACCATCGGCTACATAATGTCGGCGACCAGCACCCCCGACGTGGTCGTTATCGGTCGCATGGACGAAGGCATGAGCCATCTCATCCTGCTTGCGGTACCGATGTTCGTGTTCCTGGGCTTGTTGATCGAAATGACCGGCATGGCCCGCGCCATGGTCGGTTTCCTGGCCAGCCTGCTCGGCCACGTTCGGGGCGGCCTGCAATATGTGCTAGTCGGTGCGATGTATCTGGTCTCGGGTATTTCGGGGTCCAAGGCGGCCGATATGGCAGCAATAGCGCCTGTGCTCTTCCCCGAAATGACCAAACGCGGCGCGAAGCGTGGTGACCTCGTCGCACTCCTGGCGGCGACAGGCGCTCAGACCGAGACGATCCCTCCATCATTGGTGTTGATCACAATCGGATCGGTGACGGGCGTGTCGATCGCGGCCCTGTTCACCGGCGGGTTATTGCCGGCGGTCGTGCTGGCGGTCGGACTGTGCGCGGTGGTGTGGTGGCGGTACCGTGGAGAGGATTTGTCGCACGTTCAGCGGGCGACCAGGCGTGAAATCGGCCGTTCCTTTCTGATCGCAATTCCCGCCATTGCCCTTCCATTTGTGATCCGCGCTGCAGTGGTCGAGGGGGTCGCAACGGCCACCGAGGTCTCGACGATAGGCATCGTCTATTCCGTATTGGCGGGGCTTTTTATCTATCGGCGGTTCGACTGGCGTCGCCTCTATCCGATCTTGGTTGAGACCGCGGCTCTTTCCGGCGCGATCCTCTTCATCATTGGTGCGGCGACCGGGATGGCCTGGGCTTTGACCCAATCGGGCTTCTCGGCATCACTTGCGAACTTCATGACCTCCTTGCCGGGTGGTGCGCCGATATTTCTGATCGTCACGATCCTTGCGTTCGTCGTCCTGGGAAGCGTGCTCGAAGGCATCCCTGCCATCGTGCTCTTCGGGCCGCTGCTTTTCCCCATTGCCCGCCAGGTGGGGGTGCATGAGGTCCAGTATGCCATGGTCGTCGTTTTGGCGATGGGGATTGGACTTTTCGCGCCGCCATTCGGCGTCGGCTACTATGCGGCGTGCGCCATCAGTCGGATTCATCCCGACGAAGGCATGGGTCCGATCCTGGCGTACATGCTGGCCCTACTCCTCGGCACGGTCATAGTGGCTGCTGTGCCGTGGATTTCCATAGGTTTCCTTTAAATCTGCGAAACGTCTCAGTTGCGGAGCACCTTCTCTCCTTTCACCGCGGTCGGACAGACGCAAGAGTGAGCTTGTGGCGAGCTAGACAGGTTGTTCGCACAGTTCTTTGCCCCTCGTGGAGGCAACAATCCGCCTTTCTCTAGGCGCGGAACGACGCAGGGCGTTCAGGGCCATAAGCGATCATGGATCGCGCATCGACCAGATCGCCATGCGAGTTTTCGAAAAGGCCTGACGTGAATGCGGGTCGCCCTTGCTCGAAGCTCCGATTACTTTCACGACAGCGCGACTAGCCTCTCGAAGGCCGATCTTACGTCATGTCCATTTCGGTCATGGACGACCGGATCGAGCCACTAGTAAGCAGGGCCAAGTCCGCTATGCCGCCGAAAGCCGGCGTATTTCAGAGTGTTAGCGGCTCGGGTTGCCGGTTGATGGCGCGGCCCGGAACATGATTCAAGCTCCGAAACCGGAGGCTCAAAATCATGCACTACGAACAGCGATTACGAATGGGCGCCATCAAACCGCTGCTGCCGAACAAGCCGCGCGACGTTCAGCGCATAAATGACCGTCGTCGTGCTCAATCGCATCTTTTGGGTCCTGCATCTGGTGCGCTATGGCGCGACCTGCCGTTAGAACTACGGCCCCCGCGGATCGACGAACGCGGACGCAAAGAAGAAACGGCTGCAAGGTGCCTTGGCCGAACAGTCTTTGCCAATCGAACTTTGCTTGCCGAGACCTCAGATGTTCACCTTCTGCGATAATGATGATCGCTCAGGAGCACGACGTCATTCAACTTCGCAGCTCAATGCAGGCTCCCTCTCACCTCAGCGCAACTCGCTCGCCGATCATGCGAGTAGCTGGCGTGCCTTGATAAGCGCGCGCACGAGCACATCAATTTCTTCACGGGTGTTGTAAAGTCCAAGGGACGCACGGCATGTTGCCAGTGAGCCGAAGCGCTTGAGTAGCGGCATCGCGCAGTGCGCGCCCGCCCGCACCGCTACACCGGCGCGATCAACGACGGTGGCAATATCGTGCGCATGCGCACCTTTCACATCGAACGAGATGATCGGCCCCTTCTCGGCCGGCGCCCCGATCATGCGCACGCGGTTGATGTCACCGAGCTTCTCCCGCGTGTAAGCGAGCAGTGCGCTCTCGTGCTTGCGGATCTGCGCCTTGCCTATTGAATTGATGTAATCCACGGCCGCGCCCAACCCGATCGCTTCGACGATCGGGGGCGTACCCGCTTCGAACCGGTGCGGCGGATCACCATAAATGACGCCGGAACGTGAGACCTCGCGGATCATCTCGCCGCCACCATTGAAGGGCGTCATCGATGCCAGATGCTCAGATTTTCCGTAAAGCACGCCGATTCCGGTCGGACCATAGAGTTTGTGGCCGGTCATGACGTAGAAATCGCAATCAATGTCGCAAACGTCAACGCTCAGATGGACGCATCCCTGCGAGCCGTCGACCAACACTGGGATACCACGAGCATGTGCGACTCTGATCAGGTCTTTTACCGGCAAAACCGTGCCGAGCACGTTCGACATCTGTGTGATTGCAACCATCTTGGTGCGGGAGGTCAGCAGTCGTTCAAATTCATCGAGCAAGAAGTTACCGTCATCATCTACTGGTGCCCATTTGATCACTGCACCGAGCCGCTCCCTAAGAAAATGCCATGGCACAATGTTGGAGTGGTGCTCCAAAATTGACAGAACGATCTCATCACCCGTGCTGATGCGCTCTCGACCGAAAGTCAGTGCGACAAGATTGATCGCCTCGGTGGCGCTGCGGGTAAAGACGATCTCTTCGTTCAAATGCGCGTTCACAAACCGCGCTACCTTGGTACGGGCCCCCTCATACGCCTCGGTCGCTGCATTGGCGAGATAGTGCAAGCCACGATGAACGTTGGCATATTCGCTGGAGTACACCTGCGTCATGCGGTCAAGCACCGCATTTGGCTTTTGCGCGGACGCAGCGTTATCGAGGTAGACAAGCGGCTTGCCGTACACGGTCATGGCCAGTGCCGGAAAGTCATTACGCAAACGGTCGACCTCGTAATGACCATTGCTGACCGCGGGATGTTCGCTCATTGCCGTTCCTGCAGCCAGTGTTCAGCCTGCGCGGTCACAAAATCGCGCAGGTTATCGGCGGAGATCTCCTCAATCGACTCTCCAATGAACGCTTTAATGAGCAACATCTGCGCATCCTTCTCGGACAGCCCCCGCGCGCGCAGATAGAATACGAGATTGCCATCCAACGCTCCTGAGGTCGCTCCGTGGCCGCAGGTCACGTCGTCGGCCGAGATTTCAAGTTCCGGCTTATTGTCCGCCTCGGCCTGGTCGGTTAAGAGCAGCGCTCGCGTCGACAGGCTGGCGTCGGTCTTCTGGGCGACGGGACGAACGACGATTCTGCCCTGAAACACCGAGCGGCCGCGATCATCAACGACCGCGCGGAATTTCTGCCGACTGGTGCAATGCGGCACGGCGTGGTCGACCACGATTGTTGTGTCGGCGTGCATTTTATCTTTGATCAGATTAACCCCGTTCGCAGAGAGCTTGGATCCCTCGCCACCCAGCGTCACGAATCCCTGATAGCGATTGATGGAGCCGCTGCACGTCATGCTGAAGAGATCGAGCTTAGCTTTCGTGCCGACCGCGATGATAGCCGACGAGATGTTCACCGCATCAGCGGCGTCAGCCGCGACGCGGATATGCGAAAGGCTCGCCTCGTCCCCAGCCAGGGCGATTAAGACATCGTTGGCCTGATAGCCGCTCGCGCCTTCGGCCGAGATGAAACTTTGCACCACGGTAGCATGCGCCCCTTTATCCAGCTGCAGATATGAGCGTGTAAAAGCGGACACCGACGATCCCGTTGCGACCTGAACGATTTGAATAGGGCGTCCAATCGTGTTGCCTTCGCCAATCGAAATCACCAGACCATCTGAGGCCATTGCCGCATTGAGCGAGATCACCGCATCGTCCGTCGTCGAAAGCACCAGACCGGCCATTGCGCCAGTGGCCGAATTCTCCAACAGCTCTCGCAGTGACTGCACATGAAGCTCATTTTGCAGCTCGCCGAGATCCGATAGCTCGGGCGAGAATATGCCGTCCACCAAGACCAATTTGACCGCCTGATCGACAGCCACTCGTCTGGCCGCCCCCTTTGCGCGCGCCAACGCCGCCGCATCCGGTCGCGGAGCGAGTGGCAATACCTCGCCGATCAGGGCGCGCAGATCCGTGTATCTCCAGGCCTCCATGCGCCGATGCGGCAGGCCGGCGCGCTCATACGCTTCGAATGCCCTCGCACGGATATGGGGAACAAGGCCCGCGCCAGGCAGCCGTCCGAGCGCAGCTGCGAGAAAATTGCTCGTTGCGCACCCGGCATCGGCCTTAGCCAATACTTGCTTCATGGGGAAATCCCTTGAGCCGTCAGGCCGCGGTTTCGAACTGGGCGTAGCCACAGGCCTCGAGTTCCAGCGCGAGTTCCTTGCCGCCGCTCTTCACGACGCGGCCTTTCGACATCACGTGCACATAATCGGGCACGATGTAATGAAGGAGCCGCTGATAGTGGGTGATCACGATCATCGCTCTTTCCGGCGATCGCAGGCCGTTGATGCCGCTCGCGACAATACGCAGGGCGTCGATATCCAGCCCGGAATCGATCTCGTCCAGGATGCATAGACTCGGCTCGAACAACGCCATCTGCAGGACCTCGTTGCGCTTCTTCTCGCCACCCGAGAACCCGACATTGACGCCGCGCTTGAGCATGTCCCGGGTAATGTTGAGTGACTCGGCCACCTCACGGACCCTTTTCAGAAATTCGGGCGTGGAGAATTCCCTTCGGCCGCATGCATTGCGCTGAGCGTTAAGCGCCGTGCGCAGGAAGTTCATGGTAGTGACGCCGGGAATCTCGACCGGGTACTGGAACGCCAGAAACACGCCCTTGGCGGCGCGCTCATTTGGCTCCATCGTCAGGAGGTCCGCGCCCCTGAACAGGATCTGGCCGCCGGTCACTTCATAGCCCGGCTTGCCGGCGATGACGTGCGACAGCGTCGATTTGCCGGAGCCGTTCGGCCCCATGATCGCGTGCACTTCGCCCGCATTGACCATGAGATCGAGGCCACGGATTATTTCGCGACTGTCGACATCAACATGCAGGTCTTGGATTTCGAGCAGCGTCATTTTTGATCTGTTCCCTCAAAATACGGCGAGCCGCATTCAAGGGCTCGCGGGACGTTTGGTTATCCGACAGATCCCTCGAGAGAAATCGAGATCAGCTTCTGCGCCTCCACTGCGAACTCCATCGGAAGTTTCTGCAGGACATCTTTCGCGAAACCGCTGACGAAAAGGCCGATGCTCTGTTGCTCGCTCAAGCCTCTTTGCAAGCAGTAGAATAGCACGTCCTCGGAAATCTTCGAGGTCGTCGCCTCATGCTCGAACGTCGCCGAGGAATTCTTGGCCTCGACATACGGCACGGTGTGCGCGCCGCATTTGTCGCCGATCAGGAGCGAGTCGCAGGCGGTGTAGTTGCGCGCGCCGGTCGCCTTGCGATGGGCGCTGACCAGGCCGCGATAGGTGTTCTGCGACTTGCCGGCGGCGATGCCCTTGGAGATGATCCGGCTCGACGTGTTCTTGCCGAGGTGGATCATCTTGGTGCCGCTATCGACCTGCTGGAAGCCGTTCGAGATCGCGATCGAGTAGAACTCGCCGCTCGAATTGTCGCCGCGCAGGATGCAGCTCGGATACTTCCAGGTGATCGCCGACCCGGTCTCGACCTGGGTCCAGGAGATCTTGGTATTCTTGCCGCGGCAGTCGCCGCGCTTGGTGACGAAATTGTAGATGCCGCCCTTGCCCTCGGAATTGCCGGGATACCAGTTCTGCACCGTCGAATACTTGATCTCGGCGTCGTCGAGCGCGACGAGCTCGACCACGGCGGCATGCAGCTGGTTCTCGTCGCGCTGCGGCGCAGTGCAGCCTTCGAGATAGGAGACGTAGGAGCCCTTGTCGGCGATGATCAGCGTGCGCTCGAACTGGCCGGTGTTGCGCTCGTTGATGCGGAAATAGGTCGACAGCTCCATCGGGCAGCGTACGCCCGGGGGCACGTAGACGAACGAGCCATCGGAGAACACCGCGGAGTTCAGCGTCGCAAAATAGTTGTCAGAGGTCGGCACTACGGTGCCGAGATATTTCTGCACCAGCTCGGGATGCTCTCGGATCGCCTCGGAGATCGGCATGAAGATCACGCCGGCGGCCTTCAGCTCCTTTTGGAAGGTGGTCGCAACCGAGACCGAATCGAACACGGCGTCGACCGCGATCTTGCGGTTCGGCGTCTGCTCGCCGCCGGGCGGCGGCTCGACGCCCTCCAGGATCGCGACCTCGCGCAGCGGAATGCCGAGCTTCTCGTAGGTCTTGAGGATTTCCGGATCGATCTCGTCGATCGAGGACAGCGTCTTCTTCGGCTTCGGCGCCGCGTAGTAATAGATGTCCTGGTAGTCGATCTTCGGATATTCGACGCGCGCCCAGGTCGGCTCGGTCATGGTCAGCCAGCGGCGATATGCCTCCAGGCGCCATTCCAGCATCCAGGCCGGCTCATTCTTCTTTGCGGAGATGAAGCGGACGGTGTCTTCCGACAGCCCCTTCGGGGCCTTGTCGGACTCGATTAGCGTCTCAAACCCATATCGATACTGGTCGACGTCGATGCGCCGGACGCGCTCGACCGTCTCTTGTACGGCTACCATTGCCCACTCCATTCGCGCATGGACGATCTCCGACGGCGATGATTGCGCCGCCTCTCCTCCGAGCAGATTGCCCAAGTCACGGCCGACTCGAAGCCAGGGTGTGAAAAACTAGGAAACCGACCAAAAAGGTAGCCGCCCTCGATAGGATTTCGATCATGTTTTGCGCCGGGGCCACCCGTCGGCTACTCGATCTATGCCGGCACACAGGTATCGGGCACCGGACAAACGACGGCGCACTGCGGCGCATCAAAATGCCCTTCACATTGAGTGCACTGGCTCGGATTAATCACATATATGTCGTTCTTCAAGCTGATCGCGGCATTAGGGCATTCGTACTCACACGCACCGCAGACCGTGCATTGTGACGCGATTATTTTGTAGGCCATCACTCCGAATCCATAAGCAAAGGTGCGGGACGACGCCTTGCTTTCAAGTCTTATGCCAAGGAGTCTTGTGCTTGATTTGTCTCGGCTACTTTCGATAGCGCAAGCAGCCGCGGCGACCAGGTGTCGTAAACCCTACAATCGGCATCGCAGCTGCTTGATCTCGTAGCTAGCGCATTGTCGAGATTTCGCGATAGCCAGCGACCATGTGAAGGGGTTCGCCAATAAGACGCAGCTCGGCTCGACCTGACATGGCGGCGGAGCGCTTTTTGAAGTATCGATTCTAGCCGTGCCACCGCCTCGGTGGGGCTCGCAGATCGCCCTCTGGTGATGGCTCTGCTCACCCGGACAGCGGCAGCGAAGGCGCCACGATGTCAATCGGGCGACGTCGTGATCGGCTCAACCAACCTCTCCATATCGCAACCGGAAAAATCGTCGCGATGGCGCGACAAAGTCGATCCGGTGATTGAAGCCCCCTGGCCGAGCCGGCGCGCGTAAATGTTCAAATCTCGCAGATTACGGCAGGGATCGGCGTCGCAAATAAATCTCAACGGATCCCAACAGATTGACAGAGCCGAAAAAAAGCCACCCCGGAGGGTGGCCCAAGTCAGGGAGGAAACGCCCGTAGGGGCCTCTGGGATCAGGCTGCGGCCTGCTCGATCGGTGAGAACGGGAGCCCGAGACTGTCGGCCACCGCCTTGTAAGTCAGCCGGCCTCGATGGACGTTGAGGCCTGCACGCAAATGCGGATTTTCCAGCACGGCGGAAAAACCTTTATTGGCCAGAGCCAAGCCAAACGGCAGCGTGGCGTTATTTAGTGCTTGGCTCGAGGTCAGCGGCACGGCGCCAGGCATATTGGCCACGCAATAATGAATGATGCCATCCACTTCATAGGTTGGGTCGGCATGAGTGGTTGGGTGCGAAGTCTCAAAACAGCCGCCCTGATCGATAGCGACATCCACGAGCACGGCCCTCTTACGCATCGAGCTCAGCATGCTCCGGCGGATCAACTTCGGCGCACTCGCACCCGGAACGAGCACGGCACCAATCACAACATCGGCCGCAAATACCTCTTCTTCCACAGCTTCGATGGTCGAAAACCTGGTTCGAACGCGCCCTTCGAACAGCTCATCCAATTCGCGCAACCGAGGTATCGAGCGGTCGATGATGCTCACCTCTGCACCCAGACCGACCGCCATCCGTGCCGCGTGCGTACCAACGACGCCACCACCGATCACCACGATGCGGGCAGGCTGAACACCGGGCACGCCCCCGATCAACAGCCCTCGTCCGCCTGCACTGCGTTTTAGGGCGCTACCCGCCGCTTCGACCGCGAGCCTACCTGCGACCTCGCTCATCGGAGCCAGCAGCGGAAGGCCACCATTCCCATCAGTCACGGTCTCATAGGCGATCGCGGTGCAACCCGATTTTAGAAGCCCCTTGGCCTGCTCCGGATCCGGCGCCAGATGCAGATATGTGAACAGGATCTGGCCCTCCCGCAGCTGGCTCCATTCAGACGGCTGAGGCTCCTTGACCTTTACGATCATTTCGCTCGATGCGAATACCTCAATTGCAGAATCCAGAATCGCTGCGCCGGCGCTGCGATAATCGTCATCGGTTGCGCCAATACCAGCGCCGGCATTGGTCTCGATCATTACGCGGTGTCCTGCTGCCGCGTATTCGCGGACAGCTCCAGGGGTCAGGCCCACTCGATATTCGTGTGCCTTGATTTCCTTGGGAACTCCGACCTTCATTTGCAAACTCCCTGCCTAGTGCGCCTTTCTAATTGAAAGAGCGCAGCGATATTGCGACGCGCCAGCCCAAATGGCGCAGGAATTCAGCGATCTTTGAGCGGCCGCGCAGGTTTTCGAACAAGCCGATGCCGAGTGGGTTGAGCGACCGTGCTCGCTAAGCTTAACCGTCGTACTCCGCGATGCGATGTCTCTTGATCGGGCTCTCGGCTCGTGGAAAAGCTAACAACGACCCCAGTCTTGCCGACCTTGCTAAAGAGCGAATATTGTAGTTTGCCAGTGAGGCAGGATTTGCCCAGAGAGAGACTGGACTGTTTGCCACCGCTGATGGCCAAATGATCATTATTGATCATCAATCTGGTTCCCAGAACGGCGGTGCCGACGCTTGGCGCCTTCATGCTCGTCGCATTGGGCGTGGATTGTTCAACAAATCCGAGGCAACTGTTCGCCTGACAACCAGTCGACGATCCGTCCGCCGCCGAAACTGGTCGCTATCTGCACAAATTTGTGATCGTCAGCTACCGTCTCGCCAATATCAGCAGCATCGTATCCGAGCGGATGCGCCTTCATGGCTGCAAGCACTGCATCGGCCAAATCGGGCGCGACGATCGCAACGAGCTTGCCCTCATTAGCGACATGGATCGGATCCAGCCCAAGGAGTTCGCAGGTTGCCGCAACCGCTGGCTTCACCGGAATGGCTGCTTCCTGTAGACGGAAACCAAGGCCCGATTGATGCGCAATCTCGTTGAGGGTTGCCGCAAGACCGCCGCGCGTGGGGTCGCGCATCATCCGGATGCCGGCGCCGCCAGCCGCAATCATGACCGCGACTAGGTTATGCAGCGCGGCGGAATCCGACACGGTCTCGGTTTGAAAGGCGAGGTTCTGGCGTTTTGACATGATTGCCACGCCATGGTCGCCAAGACTGCCAGACACCAGCACGCGGTCCCCGACCATGGCCTTATCGGCGGAGAGATCGAACCCATGGGCCAGAGCGCCGATCCCGGTCGTGGAGATAAACAGACCATCGGCCTTGCCGCGCTCGACAACCTTAGTGTCCCCCGCAATAATGTAAACGTCCGCCCCGCGCGCTGCCGCGCCCATCGAATCCGCAATCGTCTTCAGATCAGACAGCGGGAATCCCTCCTCGATAATGAAGCTGGCCGATAGATAGAGGGGGCGCGCGCCGGACATCGCGACGTCGTTAATTGTCCCGTGCACCGCGAGTGAGCCGATATTGCCGCCGGGAAAGAACAGCGGCGAAACCACATAACCATCGGTCGTCATCACCATTTTACCCGTCTCAACGTCAAAGGCCGACTGATCATTGCAGCGGGCAAGCCATTCATTGCCGAAGGATCGGTGAAAAAGGCTGGAGATCAGCTGTGCCATGGCTCGCCCCCCGGCGCCATGGGAAAGATCAACGTGTCCGTTCTCGAGATCGAGCTTGCGTTGATAGCCCTGTAGGCTCATGACGTTCTCCTCACTTGAGCATCGCGAACCCGGCCATATGTCCAATATGCCGCACAAGCACCTTCCGATGAGACCATGCAGGATCCTATGGGAGTTTCCGGCGTGCAGAGGGTTCCAAACAGCTTACAGTCGACCGGCTGCTTTGCGCCGCGTAGGATGGCGCAGCACTCGCACGCCGGATTGTCGGCGACACGCAGTTCGTGCATCGCAAAACGCGCCTCCGCGTCGAACCCAGCGTAGATCCGCTTTAGCTTCAGTCCACTATTTCGTACGAAACCGAGCCCGCGCCATTCGAACTGCTCACGCGCTTCGAATACCTGCGAGATCTCGTCTTTGGCGCGCCGATTGCCTTCACGCCTCACTGCTCGGCTGTATTGGTTCTCCACGTCGTAGCGGTCTTCGTTCACCTGCCGCACCAGCATCAGGATCGCCTGCATCACGTCGAGCGGTTCAAATCCGGCGATCACGATCGGCTTGCCGAATTGCTCCGCCAGGAGCTCGTAAGGCTGCGTCCCGATGATTGTGCTCACATGTGCAGGCCCGACGAAACCGTCGATTGCGACCCCGCCAATATTGCGGATCTTCGGGTTCTCGAGAATGCTCTGCATCGCAGAGGGTGTGAGCACGTGGTTGCAGAACACGCTAAGGCTCTTCAGCCGCTTCTTTTCGGCTATCCGGATCATCACGGCCGTCGGGGGTGTCGTGGTCTCAAATCCGATGGCAAAGAACACGACCTCGCGGCTCGGCGCCTGTTCGGAGATCCGGATGACGTCGAGCGTCGAGTAGACCATCCGGATGTCTGCGCCAAGCGCCTTGGCTCGTAACAGGGACTGTCCTTGCGAGCCAGGCGCCCGTATCAGGTCGCCGTAGACGCAAAGGGTGACCTCCGGCCGCTCGACGAGACGAAGCGCCATATCGATGCGGCTGGCGGGTAGAACGCAGACCGGACAACCGGGCCCGTGGATCATGCGCACATTTGCGGGCAGCAGATCCTCAAGCCCATAGCGTGATATCGCATGCGTGTGTCCACCGCAAAATTCCATGAACCGATAGGCTTTTTGCGGATCGACTTCCGCGCTAATCGCACCGGCGAGCCCCTGCGCGAGGGTCTTGTCGCGAAATTCGTCGGCATATTTCATGGCCGGAGTTCCTGCCCTGTACTGCCTAGCTCCTGCAGGAGTTCCAGGGTGCGCTTGGCTTCTATCGGATCGATCTTGGCCAGCGCATACCCAACATGGACAAGGACGTGATCATCGACGTCGAGCTCGTCGATAAGAGCAATCGATATCACCAGGCTAACACCATCGATGCACACGACGGCCATGTGATCGGGAAGAAGTTTTACGATCTTTGCCGGAACCGAAAGACACATATCAGGCTCTCCCTTCGCGGGCGGACGACTGTCCAGCAATCTGCAAAGCGGCAATCCAGGCTTGGCCAGGGCTCAAACCACCATCATTAGGCGGCACCCGCTGTGGCACCAGCGGGGTCAGGCCGGCAGCGCAACACCCGCGCCAGATTTCATCCATCAGTACCGCGTTCTGAAAGCAGCCTCCGCTCAGAACGACGGTATTGACGCCGGTTGTCCGCGCGAAGTGCATGACCCAGTCAACGCAGGCAGCGGCGAAGGTGCCATGAAACAGCCCGGCTCCGCCTGCGGCGTCAATGTCGTTCGCAATCAACTGCGCAAATAGCGGACGAAGCGACAGCACGCCACCATCGATCGTCCACCCGGCTTCTAGAATTGCAGTCCGCCGCACTAATGCCTCGAGCTTGATCGCGGCTTCACCTTCATAGCTCTGCCGACTCACAATCCCCAGCAGCGCCGCCACCGCGTCGAATAACCGGCCCGCGCTGGTCGTCGTGGCCCCGCCCGACTGATCGAGCAAGGCCGACATACATCCAGCTTGCCGTTGCGCTGCAAAGCGCGGCGCAATTTCGTTGCCCCGCCCGAGCCAGTGTAGTACCGCGCTCCCCATGCGCCACGGCTCGCGGGCGGCGCGATCACCACCAGGCATTTGCAGCGGCGCGAGATGCCCGATGCGTCGGCACATCGCGCCTTCGCACAACAATAGCTCGCCACCCCAGTTACCGCCATCCGAGCCAAAGCCATGGCCGTCGAGCACCAGAGCAAGCGCCGGTCCCGTATGACCATGTTCAGCGATCACGGCGGCAGCGTGTGCGTGGTGGTGCTGGACTGCAATCAGCGCGCGGCCGGATGCTTGCGCGAAGCGGGTGGATGCCATGTCGGGATGTAGATCGTGAGCGATGACGACGGGCTCTACGTCAAGAATCGATGTGAGGTGTTGGATCGTCCCCTCGAACACGCGGATGCCTTCGGGCGTATCGAGGTCGCCAATATGTTGGGAGACGAACGCTTGGTTGTCTCGCGTGATGGTGACAGTCGATTTCAGCGCGCCGCCGACAGCGAGCACGGGCGGCACTGACTGCGCAAGCCGGATCGGTTCGGGAACATAGCCACGCGCGCGACGGATGAATTGGGAGCGGCCAGCCACCACCGCGACCACGGAGTCGTCAGCACGCGTCAAAATATCCCGATCATGGGTCACGACAAGGTCGGCGATCGCCTCGAGTCGACGCAGCGCCTGCGCGTTGTCGATCAGGAGCGGTTCGCCGCAAGGATTGGCACTGGTGACGACGATGGCAGGGCTTGGTTCCACAATCCAGGCTCTTGGCGAGCGAAGCGCATGAAAGATCAGATGATGCAGCGGAGCTACAGGCAACATGACGCCAATGCGGGACAAGCCTGGCGCTATGGCGGGCGACAGACATTTGCGCGAAATGAGAAGCACAATGGGGCGCGCTGCGGAGTCGAGCAACGCGAGCTCGAGAGCGTTCGCTTCCGCGATTTCGCTGACGCACTCCTTGGAACCGAGCATAACTGCAAACGGCTTCTGACGGCGCTGCTTTCTGCTGCGCAGGCGCTGCACAGCGTCCGGATTACGGGCATCGCAGAGGAGCTGGTAACCGCCGAGACCCTTTATGGCTACAATTTGACCGCCTGCGATTGCAGTGACAATGGCGTTGATCCCGTGGCTAAGCCGAGGGCCGCATTCTGGACACGCGATCGCCTCCGCATGAAACCTGCGGCTCGCCGGATCCGCATATTCGGCCGTGCAGGCGGTGCACGGCCTAAACGCCTTCATCACCGTGTTGTGGCGATCGTATGGGAGCCGTCCGGCAATAGTGTATCGTGGACCACAATGGGAGCAGCTAATGAAAGGGTAAAGGTAATGGCGATTCTCCGGATCGAACAGCTCACTGAGGCATTCCCCGCAGGTCGCGGCGTCGGCGGTGATGTACGTTGACGATTTACCGCCTTCGCTCGCGCCGATCGAAAAGTCTTCTGACGCGAGCGTCGCTATCTCCTGAACGCAGATGTGGTCGATGCGTGCCAGCGGAGGCGCCTCGAGCGGCAACATGGCAACAAATTCCGGCGCACGGCCGCCTTCGACTTCGATTGTGACGCCCTCCGGGCCGTTGGCGACAAATCCCGCCAATCCGTACCGCGTAGCGAGGCCATAGACGTAAGGACGAAAGCCGACCCCTTGCACCGCTCCGCTCACGCGCACGCGCAGCCGTGTTCGGTCGCAAATGGTTGCGGCGCTCATCGCCTGGCGTCCTTTGCGGCCTGCCTTTGCTGGGCCACCTGTCTATCGATCCAAGCGTAGAGCGCGCCAAAACCCTCGCCGGTACGGGCCGAAACCGTAACTACTTCGATCTTCGGATTCGCGCGTCTTGCATATCCAATGGTCTTGTCCAGATCGCACTCAAGCAGTGAAGCCAGATCGATCTTGTTGATCACCATGAGTGAAGAAGCCGCGAACATATCAGGATATTTCAGCGGCTTGTCTTCACCTTCGGTCATCGACAACACAACGATCTTGCAGGCCTCGCCAAGATCGAATGCCGCCGGACAAACCAGGTTACCGACGTTCTCGATGAAGAGAAAACCGCGCCTGAGCCGGGGCAAGCGGCGATAAGCCTCACCAATCATTGCAGCATCGAGATGGCATCCCTTACCCGTATTGACTTGGATAGCTGGCACGCCGACCGCTCGAATGCGTTCGGCATCATTTGAGGTCTGCTGATCGCCCCCGATGACTGCGATCGGATAGCGGAGCTTGAGCTCGGATACGGCGCGGACGAGCAGCGAGGTTTTGCCCGCACCGGGACTCGACATAAGATTAAATACCAGTAGCTCATCGGCCGCAAACAGCGTCCGGTTGTCGGTCGCGATCGCATTATTCTTGCCAAGGATGTCACGCTCGACCTGAATGATGTGTTCGCCCCGGGTTATACCCATGACCTTCAATCCAGCTGGGCCCGCGCCGCAGCTCAGAAGCGCCTGCCGACCATCACTCTGATAATGTTCGTGACCATGACTGTGGCGGGCATGGGATGAATGCTGCACTCTCTCGTCGCTTTGAAAATGTGCGTCATGGCCCTCACCGTCGTCCTGCCCATGAGGATAGCAACGGCCTCGGCTCTCCGGATCACGCGCTCTGGCAAGTTCGATTGAAGACGTCGCTTGGCTGCAACCGCAAATGGTACACATCAATCGATCTCCAGTTCTTTCACTCGCATCTGCTCGCCGCCGGTTACTTGCAGCTGATAGCTGCCGCAGCAAGGACAGGGGTCACCGCGGCGAGCAATTTCGACACTGTTAGAACAGCTCATGCACCAGGCGATGCCCGGAAGTTCGAGGATCTCAAGAGCTACCCCCTCGGCAATCGTTCGCGTCGCAACGACAGCAAAGCAGAACCTGATCGCATCAGGCGCGACATGACTCAGCGCCCCGATTTCCAGACAGATGCTCCGCACCCGCGACAACGATCGCTGACGCATCTCCTCCTCGACGATTTGGATGATGCCCAGACAAATCGCCATTTCATGCATCGACAACCCTGCGAAACCTGAGTGTGAATCCGCCACAGGGATCAAGCGATTCAATCACCGCACGAACCGCTTTCCGATGCCGTCTTGCCGTCAGAGCCGCGCCCTGCAGGTTCCGGACTAGCGGTCCGGCCCTATGGAAATTCCATTCCGTCGGAGCAAGAAATTCGAAGCGGTCTATCCGGCCCTGAGGATCAAGCTCAACCGCATGATAGAGCCTGCCCCTGGCGCATTCGACCGCGGTCGCGGCGCATCCCGGACCCAACCTGTAGCTTTTGATAATCCCAGGCTCTGCTGAGTCGATATGAGCACCGGCCTTGAGCCAGTCACATAGACGAACGATTTCTGCAATTCTGGCCTTCAGCCGCTCGACCGCACCCGACCGGCCCAGCCAGAGCCGATCACGCGTCATCTGGCGTGCCCATGGACCCGTCTCGGGCGCACGCCCCCCAAGGTCGGGACAATGACAAAATGTCGGGTCATCGCCGAGCAGCCGTTCAATGATGTTGCGGTCGTCGGCAACGGACAGGAACGAGTGCGCGATCCGGGTCGATTTCAGGTCGATCTCGTCCAGCGCGGCTATGCGAATTGCCAATGGGCTGCAGGGCCTGGGCGCGCCATCTCCGTTCGGCATGCCGATCGCGGCCAGCCCAGCCACAATTCTTGCCGTCGCTTCGCATCGAGCGGGACCGCAGGCCGGTTGTCCGCTACCGATAAGTGCTGACATTCCCTGCATGACAGAACGAATAGCCGCAGCACTGGCGGTGTCCCGGGCAAGATGTCCGACAAAGAGACCCCGCAGCAATTCCGCGATGCGCTCGGCAACGACCAGCGCAACACGATGCTGCCTTGTCGTGGGGCCGATCACTTCGCCGCGCGCCGTCTCGATCGCAGACAGAAGCGCGATTTGCTGCGCAACGGCACACAATGCGAAGAGCCGCGGGATCTGTTTGAGCAGTAACGAGGCCGGTTTGCCGGCGAACAGCCGCGCCAGCGGTGGCCGAACTCGGGGCATGATCTCGACCGCGGCGATTACGTCGGCAGCAAGCCAGACCGAAACATCGATTTTGTTGCGGGCCGCGAAGCTCATATGCACCGCTACGTCATTAGCTCGCGCAAAACATGTCGGCAGCAGGCGACCGCGCGCAGACTGCGAGGTCCCACCGGATCGCGAGCATTCTTGAGTTCTTCATGTGAAGTACGCCTCCATAATTTCCTCCAGGCGCTCGGCAGAGTCCTCGAAATCCTCGTCAGCAGCCAAGGCAACGATCGGCACGGCTCCGACCTCGACTGTATCAAGGATGACGTCGTCCAAAGAATTGAAGTACTGCACCGACCAGACGTTTCTCACCCTGGTCGCCTGCACGCGGCATGTGCCGTAACCGCGGAAGATGAGCTGGACCGGACCATTGCCCAAAGTTTGCTGCAGGAACACCATATCCACAGCACTCATCGGCAGCAACGTCAGGTTGATAACATGGGCCCGCATGCCCGACCGCCAGACACGCGCCCTCTCGCGTATTTCCGCAAGCACCGCGACCACGTTCATGGCGCCGTCCGGTGCCGCGCCGATCAGAAAGTCGGCAGACGTCAACTCAGTTGCGGCGCACTGCACAATCCGCGGGATTGCCCCAACCTCAACATATTCGTGCGCCGGTTCGGCCCCGATACGCACGCGCCAGATCCCCGCAAGGACCGCTTCCCGGAGCTGTGCAAAAGAGCCATCTGGCAGCCCAACTACGCCGGTGACCTCGCCCTCGCCGAGCACTTCGCCAATCAGCTTGCGCTCGAGCTCGCTGAGATTGGCGAGCCCGTACAGTTCCGTCCGAGTGCTCTGCCGATGACCGCGAGCGGCAGCGGCGACATTCGACAACAGCACAATGACATTCGGATAGTTCCTTGCAAGCTCGTCGCCGTCGCGCCGCGCGCGCTTGGCTACCGCCTCCATAGTTGCCGGCCCGCTATGGAATAAATCGAAACTTTCCGTGCCCGTGGCAGACTTGCCCACCACCTGCTCGGCATCCTCGGATACGGCGCGGACCGCTGCCTTCATGATGCGATGTCCGGTTGGATCTATCGGGAGGCATTGCCGGCACAAACGCTACCACCGTACAGCCAAACGATCGGTGCGACGATGCGGTCGATCTTGACCAAGCGGACCAGACGTCTGCCGATCAGGCCAAGCGTGTCGTGCCGATGGCACCAAATTAGCGTCGATCGACGACGCGGGCCGAGCCGTCCGACCAGCTTTCCAGCCAACGCATGCGCAGGCACTGCGCCGCGCACACAGCGCCGAAGAGCCTTGATCAATTCAGGAAGGGATAATGCGACATGGACGGCCCGGAGCGAATATACGGCATCGACCTTCAGCAGCACCTCGGGCGCGCTCGGGGAAGCGTGCATGACCAGGCGTGCATGCGCGCTGATGCTCTCCACCTCAGACGGACAGGGTCCGACATCATACCGAGCCGGCTGGAACTTCATCAGACTCCTTTCAGGTAGTCCTTGGTTTGCGAGGTGAGATGTAGCAAGGCGCGTGCCAATCATCGTCGCGCTGTGAGGAGACTGGAATCATCGCCCGAAGCATTTGACTTTTCCATGCGGAACGTGCGCGCGATTGATCGATTTGCGGGCATGCGTACTCACCGCAACATTCGCAGCAGAACCGCTAACGTAGGTGCTTGGGCAATTGCGGCTCACGACCGACCAGATCCGCAAAGAAGGGGTCGCAGTCCTGGCCGTTACGGCTGGCATCAAGCCCGTCGAGGGCTTCCGAGATCAGTCTTGCTTCATCCTCATCCAGGAGTCGCACGGCGGTGTCGATATGAACGAGCACCCTGGCGCCGACCGGGGCGCAGTAGAGCAGCATGACCGAGACACGCCGCTGTTCGTTGCGATACTCACAAAGTGCCGTGATGTCGTCCGTCTCAACAATCGTCATTGGTAAGCCAAGGCACATGATCAATCGCGGGCCGCTGGATCGGCTCCGCTCCCATCTCATAACTTGCATGGTCGATATTGTTCGCCAACAGCCGTTCTGATGCAGGCAGCGGCGCCGTTCGCAGTGTGGCCGGCGAACCCCACTGCGCCAGGAGTTTGCAAGCCAGTTCGATCGCCGGCGCAATCTGCAAGCGCACTGGAACCGTCAGCGGGCCGCCCCAATGCTCCAGGTCCAGCGCCTGACATCCGATGAGAGCGAGGTTTCGCGGGCAGCGACCAAGCAGATCGGCCGCGCTCAAGACCTCCTGAAATCCGGTCTGATGTAAGCTTATCTTCTTGGCGCCGGCAAATTTTGGCACCTCGGCGTCCCGCATGAGCTTCAACTGTCCGGGTGGAAGTGCAAGGTCGATGGCATCGAACACGATCAGGCAATCAGCCTGCTCAAGATAACTCACGAGGTAGAGCCCCTGCGTGCCGCCGTCGAGGATGGTGACGTTGTCAGCGACTACATAGCGGCGATGGAATTCCTCTACCGCCCGCACGCCGAACCCCTCATCGGCCCACAGGATATTGCCGATGCCAAGCACAAGGATCCGTTGCTTGTCCTCCGGCATTAGTAACCGCTTGCCATTCAATGGCGAAACTCGCGCTCACCCGAAATCATGGAGGAGATGCTCCGGCGCGACATGATGTCCTCCCGGATCACCGCGTAGATGTGAACGAGCACAAAGACCACGATCACCCACAGGCCGAGATGATGCCAGGTATGGACGTCCTGGCTATTCGGCCAGATTGAAAACACCCAGCCGAACAGCCAGTCCTGCCAACTGTCGCTACCGGCGTCCTGCCCATAAAGTGCAAAGCCTGTGACGATCATGAACGTGATCGTTTGCGTAAACATAAGGAACATCGCGAGCTGAGCCAGGGGGTTGTGCCCAACGCGTCTATCGGCCTCAACTGCAAGGAACGCGTACCAGCGAATCTCGTGGCGTACCTCGCGCCAAAAGCGCCCGCGCCAGAGCGGAACACAAAAGATCTGCATGGCATGTCGATTTCCGATCAGGGCCGAGTAAATGCGGAGAGCAAAGCCGATGCTGAGGATATATCCTGCAGAGAAATGCGCAAATCGGATATAGCCGAACAGGAAATTGCCACTTGCCTGTCCCGACATCGCCGGAGTGCCCGTTCCGATCAGATAGCCGGTTAAGGCCAGTATCAGAATGGCCGCCGCATTGACCCAGTGCCACAGTCGCACAGGCGCGTCATAAACATAGGCGCCGCGATCGCCGATGCCGCGCTCGGTCGATGCTGCATCGACAGCCGGGGGCTGCCGAGCCTCGTTTCGGATGTCCCTAACGAACATTGACTGAAGCCATTTCTTGGCCGTCAGGACTCATCACATGGGTCGAGCACGCCAGGCACGGATCAAAGGAATGGATCGTACGCAAGATCTCCAGGGGACGCAGCGGATCTGCCAACGGGGTGCCGATCAGCGAGGCTTCAAAGGCGCCAATATTACCCTTGGGATCGCGAGGAGATCCATTCCATGTCGTCGGCACGACACATTGATAGTTGTCGATCTTTGTGTCCTTGATCTTGATCCAGTGTCCAAGCGCGCCGCGCGGCGCCTCAGCGAAACCGTAGCCTATGGCCTCCGTGGGCCAGCTTTCCGGCTTCCATCTTGTGACATTGGCGGTTGCCGTATTGCCTGCCTTAATGTGAGCGACCAACTTATCCTGGAAATAACGCAGCTGATGCGCCGCCCATTGACATTCGAGTGCCCGCGCCGCGGTACGGCCAAGCGTCGAGAACATCGCGGTCAGGGGAAGATTCAGTCCCTTCAGCAGTTTGTCGGCCGGCTCCTTGAATTCGGCTTTGCCCTGCGCATAGCCGATGATGTATCGCGCCAAAGGCCCGACCTCGACGGCGCGGCCGCGCCAGCGCGGCGCTTTGATCCACGAATACTTGCCGCCTTCGTCGAGTTCCTTAATATCAGTCTTACTGCCCTTGACTTTTGGCCCGAGCTCGAAGCTCGGTTCGGTGATGCCATCCCATGGATGCAGTCCACAGCAATCGTGCGGGTATTTATACCACGAATGCGTGACGAACTCCTGGATCTGCTCGGGATCACTATGGTCGATCGGCAATATCTCCGTGAGGTTGCCATCAAGGATCACGCCGCGCGGCAGCTTGAGATTATTCGCAGAACAGTCGTTTGCGTTTTCGAGGATGTCGCCATAGGACATTACGCTGTTGCTTGAAAGTCCGCCGCCATGGAGCCAATCCCTATAGAACGAGCCGATCATTGCGACGTCGGGCAGATAGACCTGCTCGACAAACTCGATCGAACGGTCGATGATCGAGGATACGAGATTGAGGCGCTCCATGTTGATCGCACCCACCGCACCAGTTCCGTCGATGTTGATCGCGCAGGGCACGCCGCCGACCAGCCAGTTCGGATGGGGGTTCTTGCCACCATAGACGGCCTGGATTTTGACGATCTCTTTCTGGAAGTCGAGCGCTTCCAGATAATGTGCCAGGGCCATCAGGTTTGCCTCCGCTGGCAACTTGTAGGCCGGATGCCCCCAATAGCCGTTCTTGAAGGGACCTAGTTGCCCTGATCCAAAGAATTTAGTCAGCCTGATCTGCAAATCCTTGAAATAGCCAGGGGACGACAATGGCCACGGCGAGATGGACTGCGCCAGCGCAGAGGTCGACTTGGGGGCGGCCTTGAGCGCGGATACCACGTCGACCCAATCGAGCGCGTGAAGATGGTAAAAATGCACGAGATGATCATGCACGAGCAAGCACAGCTGCATGATGTTTCGGATCGAATTGGCGTTGTCCGGAATCGTGATTCCTAACGCATTCTCAACCGCACGCACGGAGGTCAGCGCATGGGTTCCGGTGCAGACACCGCAAATCCGCTCAGTAAACGCCCAGGCGTCGCGTGGATCGCGCCCGCGCAGGATGACTTCGATGCCACGCCACATCGTCCCGCTCGAAACCGCATTGCGGATCACGTTGTCGGAATCGACATTGGCTTCGACACGCAGGTGGCCTTCGATGCGCGTGAGCGGATCGATGACAATTCGCTTGCCGGAGCGATCGAGATCGAACCCATTTGGTATCTGTCCGGCCACCGTCACCCTCTTCTCAATTTCGTTTACTTGGGTGGCGCGCTGCGATCCGGCGTTTTCGTCAACCGCTTCACGGCGGTGACCGCCGCATGGGCGGCGACGGTCAGCCCAACCACCCCGGCAACAGCCATACCAATCTGATCGGCGTTCTTCTCAATACCGAACTGCTTGATAGTCGTGAGTCGGTCGTAAAATGAACCCTTGTCCCAAAAGCCGTCTTCGGAGCAACTCAGGCAGCCGTGGCCGGATTGAATCGGAAATGAAACACCGCCGTTCCACCGAAGGGCCGAACAGGCATTGTAGGTGGTTGGTCCCTTGCAGCCCATCTTGTAGAGGCAATAGCCCTTGCGTGCGCACTCATCGTCCCACTCTTCGACAAATTGGCCGGCATCGAAATGGGAACGTCGATAGCATTTGTCGTGAATGCGCTCGGAATAAAACATCTTGGGGCGCCCTTGGCGATCGAGCTCCGGAAGCTTTCCGAACGTGGTGATGAAAGTCACCAAGCCGCTCATGACCTCTGCGATAGGCGGACACCCGGGCACCTTGATGATCGGCTTGTTCTTGATCACCTGATCGATCGGCGCAGCGCCAGTCGGATTGGGCTTGGCCGCCTGGACGCATCCCCAGGACGCACACGTGCCCCAAGCGATGATCGCCATCGACTCTTCAGCCATCGACCTGAGCTTTTCAACGAATGGCTTGCCGCCATCAATGCAGAACATACCCTCCTGCTTCAGCGGCGGATTACCTTCGACCGCAAGCAAATACCTGCCTTTATACTTGGCGCGGGCTTCCTCCAGGATGGCTTCAGCCTGCTCTCCTGCCGCCGCCATGATCGTATCGTCATAGTCGAGCGAAATCATCGACAGCAGCGTGTCTTTGATCAGCGGATGGGCCGAGCGGATAAAGCTTTCCGAGCAGCAGGTGCACTCGAGCCCATGCAGCCAGATCACGGGTACGCGCGGCTTGGTCTCCAGGGCGTCGGCAATAGTGCTTGCGGCAAGCGGACCAAGTCCCAAGCTTGCGGCCGTCAAGCTGCAGAATTTGTGGAAACTACGACGCGTGATGCCCTGACGTCTGATCACGCTGTAAAGCGTCTCCGTTGCCCCGCCCATGAACCCTTCCATGTGAGTCATCGTCGGCACTAACCAACTGCTGACGCAGCAGCAAGAAACAGGCCATCGGAGCGCAACGCTTGACCGGGTGCCAAACCAGCCTTTCGACTCTTGCCCTATCGGCGGGCGAACCAGCAAGCCCCAGGCGCGCGCCGTCGAGGGCCTGTCATGCCAGTGATGTCGGGCTTTGAACGTCGATGTGAGAACTTGAACAGAGCAGCACAATGATTTGCCAATCCTGGCGACCACGTCATACTCGCTTTGCGTCGGAACACGCGCGCGCATGCCCTAATTAAAAGGAGTGGAGCAGGTGACGAGCACCGCGCCAGCCGTCCGTCTCAATCAGACTTGCTCTCTGCGGACCAATTGGGGGGTCAATCGCGTCCTTGTCCGACTGCGGAAACACGCCAAAGTGGCAGCCCAGCGCCGAACAGAAGGCGATACCGAGCCGTGCAGCGCACATGCTTTAATTTGCAAGGCGGATCGATCCGATCTGTCTGTCTTGCAATGTGGCTGCGCACGGCATCACCACGGGATCGGGTGCGAAGGGCTGAATGTTCTTGAGTCTAGGAGCGCACCGCGCGAGCCAATCAATGGCAAGCCGCGGTCCTCTTAGCGCATCACGACACCGCACTCGCCTCAAGAATCGCTTCGCGATGCGGAGGCGTCGCGTTCGTCCTAGCACCGGCGCAACCCGGCCGAGGATAGCGGGAGCCGGCGCTGACGTTCAGTCATTGGTGTCCAGCTCACCGGTTTCCAACCACCCCAAACTGTCGTCGGGCTCTTTCAACGCCGGGCGAACTATAGAATTATTGCGGCATAGACGATGTACTGGACTTGTTCGCGATAGTACTTCCGGATTTCTCCGCGCGCGGCCGTTCCGACCACCACGACCAGACGTTCCTTTGGGTCGCAGAAGAATTGTGTTCCGTAAGCGCCGGTCCAAGTGAACTCACCTGGATTGCCCGGAACCGCTGAGAGACCCTCTCTTATGCGTACAGCCACTCCGAGTCCAAAGCCGAAGCCGGCACGATGTGCCTCCACATTGGAGACCTTATTCCTGATCTCCGGCCCGAGGTGGTTGGAGATCATGTGGCGCACCGTCTTCGGGCCGAGAATGCGCTGCCCATCGAGCTCCCCACCGTTGAGCAACATTTGTCCGAAGCGCACGTAGTCACCGACTGTCGCAAACGCGCAGGCTCCTCCGCAGTCAAACTTTGTCGGACTCTCGAGGAGCTCGATCTCTTGTGGCTTTCCCGTCAGTGGGTCGTCTGGAAACGGATGCGCGAGGCGCTCGCGTTGCGATATGGACAAATGGAAGGTGGCATCCTGCATGCCGATCGGCTTCCACAGGTTGTTGGCAAGATAGTCACCCAATCGTTGTCCGCTGACCTGTTCCACGACAGCTCCGAGCACGTCGGTTGAGAAGCCGTATTCGAATTCCGTCCCCGGTTGGCGTGCTAGCGGCAACTTGGTAATGGCATGGATGAAAGCCTGCTTGTCGCCCTTTACCGGCGGGGCTGCAAATTCCGGGTAGAGGCGCGCCACTTGGTCTGGGCTATCTGGAGGCGCGCCATAGGTGAGACCTGATGTGTGTCGATAGAGATCGTGGATGTAGATCGGAGAACTCTGCGCTAAATATTCTAACGAACCGTCAGGCCGTGGCACCGCCACCTTCATGTTTGCGAATTCCGGGTAATAGTCCGTAAGCCTGCCCCGCAGAGGCAGGCGACCTTGCTCCATGAGGGTGAGGCCAGCAACGGCCACCATCGGCTTGGTCATAGATGCGAGCGCGAACATCGCATCGAGCCGCATCGACGATCCTTTTGCAGGATCAAGTTGGCCGTACGCCTTGTAGTGGATCAGCTTGCCGTCTCGGGCGATTGCAACCACCGCGCCCGGCACGCGTTTGTTTTCGATCTCACGATCGAAGAACTCGTCCAGCTTGGCAAGGCGCTGCCGAGAAACTCCGACATCATCGGCCATGACCTCGGGCAGAGGCGCTGGATGCACTGAATTAAAACTGATTCCAGCAACCGCTGCGGCCATGACAAGCTTGTTCATTCTATCCTCGCCATTAGACGGAGCTGGCTTGGGCTGCTCCAGCTCTGGCAAGTCTGGTTTGGCAAGCGGAAAGCCCCTCGATTCGGCTTGGCGTGCCTGCGCTCATGTGCTTCTCCTGGCACAGCGTCTGTCGAGGAGAGCTAAAGTGAAGATGACCGCAAAAGCGAACATCACCATACCGCCCGCAACCACACTCGCCTCGCGCCAGCGTGATGCTTGGACGTAGTCTATGACGTAGGCTGACAACACCTTAGTGCGCCCGGGAATATTGCCGCCGATCATCATCACGACGCCAAATGTGCCGATCGTATGAGCGAAACCAATCACAGCGGCTTTGACAAACTCCAATCGCGCCAGCGGCAAACCGATTGTAATGAAGGCATACAATGGAGAAACCCGCGCCGCAGCTTCCAGCGGAGGGTCGCCCATCGCAACAAAGGCGTTGCGGATTGGCTGCACCACCAAAGGCAACGCCGAGAGCACCGATCCGACTACGATTCCTGCGAAGGTAAAGGCGAGCGAGCGCTCGCCCCAGAAAGAAGCGAGAAGCCCGCCCGGCCCGCTAGGGCCGAGCAGCACGAGGACGCAGAAACCGAGTGCCGTCGGCGGCAGCACCAGCAGCAGCGTGATGATCGCTGCCACGGCCTCGCGCAGAGCAGTCTTTGAACGCGCTAGCCACCACGCGAGCGGCGCACCAATCACCAGGAGGATCATGGTCGTCACGCTGGCGAGCTCGACCGTAAGCGCAACGGATTGCCAAATCTCTGCCGAAAACGCATCCATCGCCGTCAACTCCCCAACGAGCGACGGCCGCCGTCTCGGGGCAGTGATCGCCTGCGGGTCCGGCGCGCCGAGGCATGGGGCCCACAGCGCCTCTTAGTCATGCGGAACTTCGTGGCGGCCACCACATTGACGTGCATCGTTCTCGCAACCAAGAGCAGCGGCGCAAGCTTCATAGGAAACTCCTGTTACGGGGCCGCCTCGACCGTCGGCGGCAGCTCCTCGCTCATCGTCCAGCAATCCCTGTGCCGCTTGCGCAATGTGGTGCATCCTAGGCTCAGCGTGAAAAAATACGCACGGACGACGAGTTCGCGGTGGAGTTGATCCTGCGCTCTGTCAGGTTTCCGGCAACTTTGTTCCCGAGGAGACAGCGACGGCACAATGATTGGCAGAGTTTGACGCCCTCAGGGTTGCTATTGGATCTTACGGCGATTGATGATCAATCGACGCAATCCTTAAGTGGATTCTGTTTCGAAAGTTGCCCCGGCCGCTTAAAGTTCGCTCGAACGCGGGCGCGGCTGAGCGCGAGCACAACCCGCCCCATTTCCATTTACGATAATGCCTTTGCTTGACGGTGCCGGAAACGACCATCAACAGAGATGCCTCCATCCGGCAATCATGTGCGCACCATAATCAGCGGGCGCACATCCTTGCGACATGCAGCTAGTTGCGCTGGGACCGGGACCTGCCGCCAAGAACGGTTTGCAGCGAACCTACAGAGCGTCCGGGAGGTGCCGTAGGTCGACCGTGATAATGCCCCGGGCGCGAATATCTTTTCGTTCCGCGTTTCTGCGGCTCGTCGAAGAAGACGTCACGGTGGTCAAGATCAGCGTCGGTCTTGACGATGTCGATGGTGCAAACGCCACACTCGCGGCGCACCAAATTGCCGAGACGCGCATCTGCGCGATTTGCGATAGTGGCAGCCCCCCGGGGTGCATGGATAGCGTGAAGGCGCGTTGCTCAAGCATCGTGCATGCTTGGACAATCCGATAAAAAAACGACGGAATCAGCGCGCCCCTGCCTCTTGCCCCGCGCCGCATGCGCTGTACTCGGGGATTCTCATCAAACCACGATTCGCCTCTGTAGTGCGCGCCCACATGCGGGAGCTATAGAGCATGTGCGGTATTCCCATTTCTGGCCAACCGCGCGTCGAGCAGCGACGACGGTAGCCCCGTCTTGAGGGGCCACGTTGCCGCTGAACTCGGCAACACACGGCAGGACTTCAAGGGCCATAAGATTCCTTCTTCTTGGACGACCTCTGCGGGCTCCCAGATGCCCGCCTTCTGCTGAACTGTGCGGTCACTTCACCTGGAGACAAATGCCTCGCTAACGGACATGCTTTGCCGCTAGCGAGAATGTAGCACCTCCATCACAGAATTTGGAGGCAATCGGGTTCTAGATCTTCGATGCGCCAGGCTTCCATCGTATGAATACCTACGATCGAAACTATCGATTTTACCAATCTCACGCAGTGTTGCATCGATCTCATCAGGCGCGCATACCGATCGCACCAAGGTTCTAGGTCGAGGCGAGCCCGCGCTACCACAGCCGGCAAAAAGGTACCCATTGTGCTGCAACGTCATGTTCGAGCTTGCAACCGCGGTCCGAGCACCTGGACTGAGCCAACGGCGAGAGACGGTTTATCCGCAGACGCGTGATTCGCCGCAGATCGACATCTGGTGCATATCTTGCTTAGCAAAAAAAGATAACGTAACTGAACGCCTGCCTTTGGGATGACCCGCCGCCCCTCGGATCGTCTTCAATCGGACACGGCTAAAACAACGAGCCTCGCATGATGCTGTCGCCTCTCAACGACGCGGCCGCTTGCATTCGAGTATATTTGGGAAGGAAGCGTCATGACCACCATGGCAACCGCGGCACCCGCGCGCGCGTCGCAGACTTGGTATAAGATTCTCTATGTCCAGGTGTTAATCGCCATAGTGGTTGGTGCATTAGTCGGTTGGCTGTGGCCATCTGTTGCGACCAACGATTGGGTCAAGGCGCTCGGTGACGGGTTCATCAAACTCATCAAGATGGTGATCGCACCGATCATCTTCTGCACCGTCTCATCCGGCATCGCGCACATTCAGGATGCAAAGAAAGTCGGTCGCGTGGGCGTCAAGGCGTTGGTCTATTTCGAGATCGTCTCCAGCTTTGCGCTGCTATTGGGCCTTATTATGGGTAATCTGATCCAAATCGGTCGTGGCCTTGCACTCAAGCCGGACGCGGCAGCGGTCGCCAATTACGTCAAGCAAGCGGAAGCGTCTAAGAGCGTCGATTTCGTCCTCAACATCATTCCCGATACCGTGGTCGGCGCGTTCGCTCGCGGTGATGTTTTGCAGGTACTCCTGTTCGCGATCCTGTTCGGTTTTTCTCTGATGGCGCTAGGAGAACGCGGTGAGCGGCTGCGCGGCATGATTGATGACGTCGCGCACGCGGTGTTCGGCGTAATCGGCATCATCATGAAAGCGGCCCCGATCGGGGCCTTCGGCGCCATGGCCTTCACGATTGGCAAGTTCGGGCCGGCAGCGCTCGGCAATCTGATCGGTCTGATCGCGCTATTTTACGTGACGGCTGCGCTTTTTGTGGTGGTGGTGCTCGGCGTTATCGCACGCATCGTCGGCTTTTCGATTTTCAAGTTCATTGTCTATATCAAGGACGAGCTTTTGATCGTGCTCGGCACTTCGTCCTCGGAAAGCGCGCTGCCGCAATTGATGGAGAAGCTTGAGCGGCTGGGCTGCTCCAAGCCCGTGGTCGGCCTGGTGGTCCCAACTGGGTACTCCTTCAACCTCGATGGCACCAACATTTATATGACGCTTGCCACATTGTTCATTGCCCAAGCGCTCGGAGTCGATCTCACCTTTGGCCAACAGCTCACGATCTTGCTCGTGGCAATGCTGACCTCCAAGGGGGCAAGCGGCGTCACCGGCGCGGGCTTCATCACGCTCGCCGCAACATTGTCGGTCGTCAACCCAGCGCTGGTACCGGGTATGGCAATCGTGTTCTCGATCGACAAGTTCATGAGCGAGGTACGCGCCCTTACCAACATCACTGGCAATGGCATTGCAGCCGTGTTCGTATCCTGGTGGGAAGGCGAGCTAGAGCACGCGACGTTGCACGCTCGGCTTGACCGGCCCACCACTGTCGACACAGGGCGGTAGGCCCCGGATGTTGATCGCAGTCAGTGCAAGACGCGTCGAATCCAAGCGCAACCACATTTATGGTTCTTCGTAGTTCAAGTCGGCACCGTACCTGATCTGCGAATCGGAGCTTTCTCCCACGACATCCCAGAACGCAGCTCTTGCTCCCCGTCACGCCCCCGGCAGTCGCCGGGGAGGGGTGACCGCACGCGATAAGGAGCTGCAGTTTTAGAAAGTCATTTTCAAGCGTAATCTTTCGAGGTCTGGCTTCTGGCCAGCCGAGCGCCTGTGCAACATTGCCGAGCCAGGCGGGAAGACTGCGAAGGAACGTATCCAGCGTGACGGACCAAGGTGTTGGCCTGCCCACAAATGCCCATGTGCGTGGTCAACACACTTGCCTCGCCCGGCCGACGAGGCGGTAGCATCTTCCGCGTGCAACTCAGTACTACGGTACGTATCAGATCCGATGGATGTGATCAGCGTGGACTAGATTGGCACCTTGACTGAGACGAGGCGGCTCGCAGAAGCAAGTGTCGGCTCGGCCCTCATATACCCGCTCTGGATTCCGGCCGACGGCTCGTCGGCACCGAGCCTGGCGGACTTGGCCGCGATGCATAGATAGCAGTTGCATAAGTTCGCCTTGCTATCTCGGCACATCACATTACGCTGCGTTCCGCATGATCGATCGCGAGATGCGTGGTCCTGCAGCTTGCACCTGCCCTTTCCGGGTTCGACAAGGGGGCTGCTTTTTCGGCCGCGACGTCCTGGCTGAACTGAAGTCCTTGTCCTCGTCGTGGGTGCCACTGGGTCGCGGCGGCGGTCCTCGGCCGCAGCCTCGAATGCCTGCCCCGAGGTCACCGGCGGCGGAGGAAAGCCGACAACCCAGCCTCGATTGTACAGAGGTCAGCGCGCAATATTGAAAGGTTTAGGACAACTATACGTTCGTTTGTAATGCGTCTTCCTTCGGCGCGTGCTGAGTTCAACACTAGGCAATCAATCTCGGAACCGCGCACGAGCGTCTGTCGGCACGGAAAGGATTGCCTCATTTTTGCCTAAAATGTTATAGCTCTCCCGCCGGAGAAAAGGCCGGACGATATCAAAATGCCTAGCCAGATCAGCAGTTTGAAAGTTTCAGCACCTCAGTTTACCTTCGGCAGCGTAACGTTAGCCGTAGTGACGCTGGCTTGCCTGTACCTTCACGCGCCGTTCGCTGCGACGGCGTTCGCCTATTTGTTAGTCGTATTGCTGTTTTCGTTGATGGGCAGCCTCATCGCGTCATCCGCGCTTTGTGTCGTGGCCATCGCAGCTCTCGCTTACTACTTTGCGCCGCCAGCGTTCAGTCTGCGGATCGATGATCCACAAGATCTTCCGGTGGTCGTTGCGTTCTTCATTGTCTCTATCATCGGAACGCACCTGATCGGAAAGGTCCGCCAAGAAAGCCAAGCCGCGCGTGAGGCCGCAGCCAAGCTCCGGATCAGCGCGGCCGATCTGGAGGACCGCGAGAAACGCTGGCAAGCAATCTTTGAACACAATCCAGCCATGTACGTCATGGTCGACGAAGCCGGTACCGTCCTCAATACCAATACGTTCGGCGCGGCACAGCTCGGCTATGCGCGTTCCGAACTGATCGGCCATTCCATCCTGGGAGTCTTTCTGGAGGAGGATCGCGAGTTAGCTCGCGAATGCATTCGCGCCTGCCTTGAAGATATCGGTCAATCGCGAACCTGGGAGGCTCGGAAGGTCAGGAACGATGGCTCGGTACTGTGGGTACGTGAAAATGCCAAAGCCATGCTGTGGGCTGATGATCGGCCCATTGTTCTGATATCCTGCGAAGATATCACGGAACGGAAGCGGACCGAGTTTGCCCTGCAGCGGAGCGAAGCACATTTGGCCCAGGCGCAGGAGCTGAGCAATACGGGCAGCTTCGGCTGGAACGTCGTCACCGGCGAGGTCTTCTGGTCAAAGGAGACGTTTCGAATATTTGAGTTGGACCCGCAGACCGTTCCGTCGCCGCACCTCGTCGTCGAGCGCACCCATCCAGATGATAGGGCTTCGGTTCAAGAGGTCATTGATCGGGCGATGCGAGATCCGAAGGATTTCGAACATGAATACCGGCTGCTGCTGCCGGACGGCTCCGTGAAACACATCCATGCGCGGGCACGAGCCACGAGAACCGCCAGCGGTGATATTGAATTTGTCGGAGCAGCGACGGATGTTACCGCGGAGCGACAAGCAGAGCAGAAGCTGCGCCGCAGTGAAGCCTACCTCGCCGAAGCCCAGCATCTCAGTCACACGGGCAGTTGGTCCTGGGACGTTCATGGGCTCGATTTTGTGTATCGCTCCGCCGAGGTCGATCGTCTGTTTGAGTTTGATCCGCAAGAGACTGTATCAATAGAGACCATTCGCTCGCGCATCCATCCAGACGATCTCTCCGGGCTCCAGGAGGTGCAGCGCCAGGCTATCGAGCTCAAGGAAGATCGCTTCGAGTATGATTTTCGAATCCTTCTAAAAGACGGCGGGATAAGGCGCATACACTCCGTTGCGCACATCGTACTCGGCAACGATGGTTGCGTGAGCGAACTGATCGGAACGCATATGGATGTGACCGAGCAATACGCCGCCAGAGAGCGCCTAGAAAACACACTGGCTGCGCTGCGCGAAAGCGAGCAGCGCTTTCGCGATTACGCCGAGACGGCTTCCGATTGGCTCTGGGAGACGGGGCCGGATCACCAGGTTACGCGCTTGTCCGAGCACACCAGCGCTGCGGGAATCTTAGCGACAGGATTGATGGGCCTGCTCCGCTGGGACATTGCGTGCGATGTCGAAGAGGAACCTGAGAAGTGGCAGCAGCACCGGGCCACACTGGAGGCGCATCTGCCGTTCCGGGATCTCATCTACCGTACTGTTAACCGGGCCGGATCTCCGATCTACGTTCGGACGAGTGGCAAGCCCTTTTTTGATACGAACGGCAAGTTCCTTGGTTACCGCGGCGTCAGCACCGACATCACCGCCATTATTCGCGCAACTCAAGCCGAACAACAGTTGCGAAAGGCACATGCGGAACTTGCGCATGTGACACGTGTAACAACGTTAGGAGAGCTGACAACCTCTATTGCCCATGAAATTAACCAGCCACTCGCCGCAATCATCAGCAACGCCGACGCGTGCCTTGGCTGGATGGGCCGCGAAACTCCTGATCTATCGGCGGCGCGCTCTTCGGTTGAGTGGATCATCGAAGACGCAATACGGGCAAGCGAAGTGATCCGTCGCGTGCGCGCTCTTGCGAAGAAAGGCGAGATCGAGATGGTGCCGCTCGATATCAATGAGGTCGTTAGAGACGTCATTGCGCTGGTGACCCGAGAGCTTGTGAGCCACCAGGTGGCGTTAAGAACCGAGCTGATGGCAGCGCTGCCTACGATTCTGGGTGACCGCATTCAGCTGCAGCAAGTGATCATCAATCTGGTGATGAACGGGATCGAAGCCATGGACGCAGTTAGGGATCGAAAGCGTGAGTTGCTGATTCAGTCGTCGATGGACGATATGGGGCATGTGCAGGTGGCCGTGACAGACTGGGGCGTCGGGATCGCCGAGAATGATGCGGACCGCGTGCTAGAGCCTTTCTTCACCACGAAATCCAGCGGCCTTGGAATGGGTCTTTCGATCTGCCGGTCGATCGTTGAGGCTCACGGAGGACGGCTGTCAGTGGTGCGCAAGCAGGAGCCGGGCGTGACATTCCAGTTTGCCCTGCCGTTGCATGAGGAGATCGTCTCATGACGCGACGCTTTGACTCGCCAAGCAATCTCGAGGCTTCGACAAAGGCCATGGTCTTCGTCGTCGAAGATGACATCTCCATGCGTCGGTCGCTCACCAACCTTTTTCAATCGGTAGGATTGGACGTCGTTGCATTTGGATCGGCCCGCGAAATGCTGCAGAACGCACTTCCGGATGTTGTTAGCTGTCTGGTTCTTGATGTCCGGCTCCCAGGCTTGAGCGGCCTCGAGTTCCAAACCGAGCTGGCGAAGTTGAACATACATATTCCGATCATTTTCATTACCGGCCATGGCGACATTCCCATGAGCGTCAGGGCGATGAAAGGAGGCGCGGTCGATTTTCTTACCAAACCGTTTCGCGATCAGGAATTGCTTGACGCGGTGATCGCCGCGACCGAGCGCGACCGCAAAAGACGGGAGGCCCAGCAAACCGTCGCAAACCTGCAGTCCCTGTTTGCGACCCTAAGCCCGCGCGAACAGGCGGTCATGAAGCTGGTCGCTTCCGGCCTGATGAACAAGCAGGTAGCCGCTGAGCTTGGGCTCGCCGAGATTACGGTCAAGATCTACCGGGGACACGTAATGAGAAAGATGCGTGCCCGCTCGCTGGCCGATCTGATCAGAATGGCTGAGACTCTGGGGATCGGCGCCAATCGTCCTGAACAAACCTAAGTATGATTTTACAATTTCGTCCCTCGAGCCCACTTTTCATCCAGGGTGGCTAATGCCTCGGCAGCCGTTAGTCCCGCGCCAGGAGGGATCGTCTTGTCCACGCCTTTGATTTCTGTCGTAGACGACGACGCATCCGTCCGTGCGGCGACGGAGAACCTATTGAAATCGCGCGGCTACATCGTTCAAACGTTTACATCGGCGGAGGACTTTTTGAGATCGCCGCGGTTGAAGGAGACCTCCTGCGTAATTACGGACGTGCAGATGCCGGTTATGAGCGGCTTGGATCTGCTGGCGGAAGTGCGGACTCGCGGTTACGGGGTGCCGTTTATTTTCATTACTGCCTTCCCGAACGACCGCGTGCGCGCCTCAGCTCTGAGCGCAGGAGCGGTTGGCTTTTTGGCCAAGCCCTTCGCCGGACATGCACTGATCGAGCACCTCGATGCCGCACTGAAGGAAAACCGCAACGGAGGATGCACTTGAAACGATCAGCCGGCAGCGAGTCATTTCAGCCCGAATGTCGAGATCCGGTCGCGAGCTCGGTACGATCTTATTGAAGCGGCCTGTGCGAAATCAGGTGGCCCAGCGCCAGTCGATGTCGCATTGCCTTCGTGGCCCGTGAGCTGCCCAGGCATCAGGCCGCTCAGAACGACGTTGCCACCAAGGGTCGGAGTATTTGGCACTTCTAGGCTCCGCTCGTCCCTTCTTTTTGGCACTTCGGGGAACATTGCGCAGAGGGTGTTCGACAAAGCTCAAGCGCGAAAGTTCTGCGCGAGCTGCTTCCGACACAGCGCCAGTCGCCGCATTTTTCCCTGCCTGCCATCGCTCCGTGCTTTCTTCAGACCACCCTTAGAGCAGCCTCCCTCGACGCTCCCCAACCCCTGCACATGTTAGATGGTGTACAAGACCTCCGCAGCCAAGCCGTCCAGATACTCAAGGGAAATGCCCGGCCGCCAGCGGCGGCCTGGCGCATCTTGTTCTGATCTGACGTAGCCTATCACCGGATGCGAGCAACTCCATCTATTGGATGGCGCACCGGATCGGCTGCTCAGTAGGAGCGAAGCTGGGCGACGCAGCTGTACTCTAAGCGGTATCTCGCTCAAGGCGGCGGGCCGCAATAGGCCGCTTAGTTACTGAAGATTTCGCGAAGAGCGACGCTAGCTAGTCTAGATGACGATCTTATGTAAGATCCTCTCGTCACATGAAATCGCCCTCGTAGTCGTGCGTTGATGAGCTTACTGCGTTCTCGTCATCGCTACCATCACTGTCGTCAGCTTTTGCGAGGTACGGCCAGTGGTGCCTTTCCGCTGCCATTCACCATTGCGGTTCCTTATCCAATTGGCCGACTTTTCTGGGTCGAGAACCATGTTGTCTTCATCAATCTTGACGAGCCCCCATCTTTGCCGCACGGGCCCTTGCTTCCGGATTAGCCGGACGCAAATTAAGCAGCGGCGCGGATCTGGGAGGCTCAGCTGAGCGAGAGGGCGAAGGCATTCTCGAGTACGGCCAGGCCTTCGATCTTGCGGCGGATATCACGGATGATCCGGCCCAACCGGCTGCGCAAGATGCGCAAGTGCCGCTGATGCCGCTTGAATTGCTTGGCGTGAGCGTAGCGTCCCGCCATCATGGCCGCGATCTTGGCAATGCGAAGATAGGACTGCCGCAGCTTGACCCCGTGCTTCCTCGCTAGGCGGTTGAGCCCCTTGACCGCCGCGTGCAGCAGCTTGGCATCGGTCGGGAAGGTGATGGCCTTCGGCTGTACGGTGGTATCGACCGTGACCCGCTTGAAGTCCTGACCGGGCAACGCGCCGGCCTCGTGCACCACCCGCGGGCTCTCGGCCAACAGCAGCTCCGGCTTGTCGCCGAGCCGCTTGCGCCAGTGGCTCAGGTCCGAGCGCTCGTGCGGGAACGCATGCTGAAAGAACTCTTCGCCGGTGAAGTACTGGAAATATGGGTCGTGGACCCAGCGCTCGCCCCCCCTCATCGGACAGGCCGTAAATGTGCTTGAGCAGCAGCAGCCCGATCATGAAGCGGTCGCCGTCCCCGGTCGACCGTTCTCGCTATAGAGCGGCGCGATCTCGCCGTCGATCCAGTCCCAATCAACCCTGCCGGCGAGCTGAACCAGCTCATGCTTCATGTTGATGATCTGGCCCAGCCTGGCCCGGAACAGATCGCTCGATCCCGTTGCTTTGGGCTTCTTTGGTGCATCGCCAGCTCCGATGCGTGTACGGAATCACGATTGGCCATTCGACCGAATCCTGAAAATGAATTTGCAGGGTTCCGATGCCCGAACATTAAAACTATGCAATCCCAAAACAGGCCACAACGAATAATGCAATCTCACCTCAGTCGCTTAGCCGCTCTTCACGGTCGACGCGTTAACTGGCCGGAAGCGGACACGATGACGCTCGCGCCTGCCATAGGCGATCCGCTCGTGCCGCCTGGCGGCAGTCGAAAACCCCGGCTGCAAGCCGGGGTTTTCTGCTGCGCTATTCATAGCCAACCAACTCTCGTAACCGCCGCGGTACGGTGAGCTACGGTGCACCTCACGCATTGAGCCGAATTGGATTCGGCTTCGTTCAGTCCTGGGCTCGATCGTAAGCCGCAGGTGTTGGTTTATCTGCGCTCCTGCACCTCCTTTCATCGAGGTGCGGATCTTACGTCACATAAAGTCTCCGTCCGAGTCGGACTCTGAAGACGATTCGGTATCGCTCTCCACTTTGGAGAGATACCTCGAAGAATTGGTTGCACGCTGCCATCTACCATCCCTGTATCGCCATTGGCTGGACTGGCTGGGATCGAGCACCATGTCATTTTGATCCACTTCAACGAAGCCCATTTGTTCTGCACGAGTTCTCGCTTCGTCATTAGCAGGACGCCAGTTCACCAGCGGCCGGTCGCCGTCTTGCCGTAGCTGGTGCTCGAGCAGAATATCGCCAGCGTTGCCGACGAGCGGATGAGCAACCTGAAAATCCACGATCGAGGTGACGTCAGTGCGTCCGGGGAACTGTTCTCGCCACTGTTGGCTGTAGAACTCACTCTCCATAGAAAATCCCGCTTCCGTTCTTTGGAGACCGACGCTCCTGTTTCCTAGTTGGTAGCTGTAATATCGGGCGGCGTCAGAATCCCTTCGGATCCCGAAATTGTAAGCGACATCCGCCGTGCGCCTGGCTCTTTCGGATACATATTCCGAGTACTCCTGCGGATTGTTGGCGATATGATTGATTTCGTCGCCATGAAAGTTCCTCACCTCTCGCCGGAATCTGGCTTGGTCGATTTCAATGACAGGAGGGCTTGAGCTGAGATAATAATTCGGCTGCGACGATGAGCTGGCACCGGAATCGTGCAATCGCATTCTAGCGAACGCGTCGGAAAAGTCGTCGGCATTGCCGTGACTGCCTGAGTGATGATACACATCATCGGATGGAACATCCGACCAGTTGTTAATTCGATTGTTGTACATGACGACCATACTCCTATCGATGTTGCATCTTGTTCAGGTCCCTCGACCTGCCCTGCTTGATACCGAGCTTAGCTGTCCGCAAGCTGACGCCGCGTCAGCTTAGCTGTCCGTAAGCTGACATCGCGTCTTGGACGAGAACGTGGCCGGAAAGTCGAGGGCCATAGGGATGAGCCGGATTTGCTTCGGCGCAAATGTCGCGCCGCTCCGTTGGCAGAAGCTCAATTCGTCGCGGAAGTATTGGTAACAGGGGTTCTCGATCCAGCGAGCGCACAGCACCTCATCTGACAGCTTGTGCATGTGCTTCACAATGAACAGGCTCGCCACTAGCCGCCTCGGCAAGCCCGGCTGTCCCGACCCTGCTTGGCACACCGAACTGAAGCGCTCATTCAGGATGTTCCGGTCGATCAGCGCTTCCAATCGCACCAGCGGATGACCATGTCGATGATCTGATCGAGCGCCGGAAGCAACAGGTCCTTCTGGCGATCATCCCGCGGCTTGCTCATCGCATTCCCCAATGTCGACGACGCCGTCAGGGGATCACGAATCGCCCGAAAGCAAAATCCCTAAACGCAAGAAAGCGAGGTCCAACACCCCGCTTTCCTGCAACATCGAATACACATCAAGACCAATTCTGCTCATCTGTCAGGTCATCCGCATTCTTCACGGACGACTAGATTTCTGCACTTGGTCGAGGCCTGTTAGGCCGTGTGGGTCTGATAGGCAGCCTGGCTTACGAAAACCTGACGTGGATCCCTCTAATCGTACTTCACTCTGGTTTGTCACCGTGCTTGCTTCAAACACTCACGGCGGCACGCTCAAGCAGTCGGCATTTAGCCGGCTTGATGAGGCCGAGAGCAAGTCTGAGGATGCCTCTGGCCTGCTGATTGCAAGCGGCTCGTTCGCGTTCCAACGGCTCGTCGCACCGCCTCATATCCTGTTCTTCGTTTCGATAGTTCAGTGGAGCTCGAGGACGGGCCGACTTAGCTAGATTGGCGATGTCTTGGCTTTGACCGGCGATATCGCCTAGCTAATTGCGACTCATGGCAGCAGGCTCCTTGTCAGCATCCGCGCTCATTTATCCAAATCCGCATTTCGCCTTCACCGCGGTTAGCCCAGCTGAACCAGGGGATGAATGTCAACCGCTTCGGTTCTAGCTGTCCAGGCACCCTGTCGTAATGATACAGTGGCGCTTCTTCGGATTGCGTGTGTTGAAGTCGCCCTCCGTCCGCCTGCAGCAAAATCTTGCCGTTGAAGAGACCAGTTCCGTCGACAAGGGAAAAACGGCTGCCTGCATGAAGCCAAACGTTGTGTAACTCGGTCCCGTTGTCGACTTCCTCAAGGCAATAAACTAGCGGGCCACGCTCTATGGCCACCTTGCCAGCCAAATTACGAACTTGCGGATGGCCGTAAACGCGACGTACTTGCATCGGCAGCAATAGTTTGACGCGATCTCCCTGTCTCCATGTCCGGTGAATGTGCAAATAGCCACTTCGGGGCTCGCAATTGATACGCTCTCCATTCAGACTCGCCTCCGGCGCGCTGCACCATTGTGGTAGGCGCAGAGCGAGTGTGTGGGAAATTGGCAGCGCGGATTCGACGGCGATCTCCACTTCGTCTTTCCAGGGATAGTTGCCGCTCATGAGCAATCGCAGCTTAGTCCCGCCGACCGGTATTTCCACCCTATTGCCTACGTAGAGATTTACATAGAGCGCATCGGCGCGGGGTGTATAGATATAATGACCAATCGATGCGAAAAGCCGTGCGATGTTCGGTGGACAGCACGCACAGCCAAACCAGTGCCTTCGCACCGGCGAGACATGATTATAAATGCCATTGGACCTCAGCGTTTTGGGATGCATTTCGAGCGGATTAACATAGAAATAATGACGACCGTCGAATGCGATACTGCCGAGAACGGTATTGTAGAGCGCGCGCTCCATCACGTCGGCATAGTGACCATCCAGCTCCATCTCCAACATCCGACGCGCAAACATCATTAGGCCAATGGACGCGCAACTCTCCGCATACGTTGTATCGTTCGGCAGATCGTAATCGCAGCTAAACGCTTCGCCCGCGCTCTGCGAGCCGATGGCGCCGGTGATATAGATCTGGCGCTGCACCATGTTTTGCCACAGCCGTAGGCAAATCTGACGTTGCTGATCGTTCTGACGCAGCCGGGCAAGATGAGCTACCCCGGTCATGAGGTATACAAAGCGAACCGCATGGCCGGTGGCAGTCCGCTGCTGCGAAAGCGGCAAATGCGCTTGGCTATATGCTTTGTTTCTCAACATCCATGGCGGGCCGCCTGATTTGGTCGCACAGGATCGCCGGCGCTTCTCGTACTCAATGTCGTAAAAATGGGGCTCCGAGCCCCGTTGCTCCACGAAAAAATTGGCTAGCGCGAGATATCGCTGCTCATGCGTCACTTCGTAAAGACGCACTAACGCAAGTTCAATTTCCGGGTGGCCATCGTAGCCATGTAGCTGATCGCGCTCCGGGCCGAAGACTCTATCGACGTGGTCAGCAAGTCTGCAACCAACCTCGAGCAATCGCCGTTTGCCCGTCGCCTGAAAGAAAGCGACACCCGCTTCAATCAAATGGCCGGCGCAGTAAAGCTCGTGGCACTCTGCTAGGTTGCTCCAGCGCTCCCGAGGCGCGTTCAATGTGAAATAGGTGTTAAGATAGCCATCGCCACATTGGGCGGTTGCAATCAATTCAATCAGCTCGTCGGCAGCCTTCTCCAGCTCTGGATTGGGTGCCTGGCATAGCGACCAAGCAACCGCCTCCAGCCATTTTGCGACGTCACTGTCCTGAAAAACCGTTCCATGGAACTCGCCTCTTGCATCTCCGGCGGCGATGCGGAAGTTCTCCACCGCGTGGCTCGGGACTGCCTCTGGATCGCGATCGTTCAGCACCTCCCATTGGTAGGGAATTGCCACTTCCCTTACCAACTGCTGACATTTCCCAATCAGTGGATCCAAGACGTGGAGGTTGTGAAGATCGATTTCGGCCACATCCCGCTCACTCATTTCAATCCTCCCTGGTGGGACGGAAGGACGCCTAGCCGGGCAAGCCGACGCACCGTGATTGCGTTGCTGGAGTTGCGGCACTGAGGTTTGCAGCTGCACAGTCCTATTCCCGAAGCGAGTGTTGCAGTGATAGAAATGGAGAGGGTTCTCCTGCGGCGTCGCACTACCAAACATGTGCTGGCAGCGGCTCGTTCGAGGAGCGGGCCAGCAATTCCCATGCCGAGAATGAGGAGTGTTCTTCTGGTCGATCCGATCCGCGGCTCTGCGATAAGCGTCCGTCGCGATCGCTGGTCCACCAACCGGATTAGCCAGTCGAGGTAAATCCCCCATCGCCGCAGCGCTGGGGCGATCCTGGTACACGAACCGATCGGCTGTCCCCAGGGCAGATAATGGCCCACATACTCGCTGGCCGCAGATACAGCCGGAACACCGCTCCTTTCGTCGCGACCAGCCGCCCGCACCTGATTCGAGGTCTTCAATATGCTGCGCGGGAATGTCAGGTTTCGGACAATCCTTTGATGACGCGTGGCAGGTGGGAGGGGTGCGCAGGGCGTGTGAAACCCAAGTCGGATCGAATGGGCCGCTGCTACGCTGGATTCAGCGGAAAAACTGGGCCGTTAATCCTAGCCCCCGGTCGAAGGTGTATATACAAGTTGGCCGAGATGGCGCGCATGCTGGCATTTTAAAAAGTAAGTTGCCGCGCCTACGCCTTGCCAATGACCCAGCCGCGACGAAGCAGCCCAGAGCTCTTTCGCTGGTCTGCTCGTTGGCTTTGCGAGAATGCGGAGCATCCGTTCTGAATCGGCTTCAGGCTGATTTCGCCCTGTGGGCAGGCGGGCCTCGCTCCCATCGCGTTAGTTAGGGTTACGATCCAAGTAAGAACCAATCTGCTCGTCCAACTGATCGGTCTATGATCGGCCCGTTGATGCCAGGAATCGTTCTCCATCGAGACTCACCGTCTGACCGATCGGCGGAGCCCCGGAGCGGCGGCGACAGCATTGCCTGAGCGAGCAACCAGCAGAAACTACGAGCAACTTCGGATTCAACTGGATCAAGGACTTGTCCTGCTCCGTCATCCACAACCAACGGAACGGAACCCAAATCCAACAGCCCGATACCTTGGCGGGAGGCTCTGCGGCTTCATTCGACAGTCACCGATTTGGCGAGATTACGTGGCTGATCCACATCCGCGCCTCTTACGAGGGCGGCGTGGTAAGCCAAGAGCTGAAGCGGAATGGCATAGACCATCGGCGTAAAGTTTGCGACCATCTCCGGCAGTACAATGGTCATGAGTGTGTTCAGCGTTGCTTCCAAAGCGCCCCTCGCATCGGTGATCAGGATGATCTTGCCGCCGCGAGCTGCAACTTCTTGCATATTCGATACGGTCTTCTCGAAGAGCTCGTCGTAAGGCGCAATCATCACCACAGGCACGGCCTCATCGATCAAGGCGATCGGTCCGTGTTTGAGCTCGCCGGCGGCATACCCTTCTGAGTGGATATAGGAAATTTCCTTCAACTTGAGTGCGCCTTCCAACGCCAGGGGGGCGGACGTGCCACGGCCGAGATAGAGCACGTCCCTCGAGTTGGCGATATCACCCGCGAGCTTTTCGATCTGCGGCTCGATCAACAGCGCCGCAGCAATCAACCGCGGCACTTCAATGAGCTCGCGCACGAACTTCGATTCATGGATCTCTGACAGCTTACCGCGCTCTTTTCCTGCTGCGACGGCAAGCACCGCCAATACCATCAACTGGCAGATGAATGCCTTCGTAGAAGCGACGCCGATTTCTGGCCCGGCCAGCGTCGGCAGCACGGATTCGCTCTCGCGCGCAATCGTCGACGTAGGGACGTTAACCACAGAGATCGTGTGCAGGCCCTGGCTTTTGGCGTATCGCAACGCAGCTAGCGTGTCAGCGGTTTCGCCGGACTGCGAGATGACGATCGCGAGATCGCCCTCGCGCAAAGGCGCCTCCCTGTAGCGGAACTCGGATGCTACGTCGACCTCGACAGGCAAGCGAGCCAACCGCTCGAACCAGTATTTGGCGATGTGACCGGCATAATTTGCCGTCCCGCACGCAGTAATTGAGATACGCTGAATGGAGTTAAAATCGAACGGCAATGCGAGCGGCAGAGCTACGCGCTCGCCTGCGGTATCAAGATAATGCGTCAGTGTTTTGCAGGCTACTCTCGGCTGCTCGTGAATTTCCTTGGCCATGAAATGGCGATAGTTCTCTTTATCCACAAGGAGTGACGATACGCCGGGCTTTGATGTCTCCCGCTGCACCACGGCGCCGTCTGCGCTATAGATCACGCAGATCGCGCGGGTAAGCACGGCCCAGTCGCCGTCTTCAAGATAGGTAATGGTGTCGGTCAAGGGCGCGAGCGCGATCGCGTCTGATCCTAGGTATACTTCGCCGTTGCCATGTCCAATCGCGAGGGGCGATCCCCTGCGCGCACCGATCATAAGGTCGTCGTGGGCCTTGAAGAGGAATGCAAGCGCGAAGGCTCCGCGCAGCCGCGGCAGCGAGGCTTGTACTGCATCCTGCGGCGAGTAGCCATTCCTGAGATAAGATTCGACGAGATGCGCCACCACCTCGGTGTCCGTCTCTGAGTGGAAGTTGGCCCCATCCCGCTCCAGCTCGGCTCGCAACTCGCGGAAGTTTTCAATGATTCCGTTATGAACGACGGCGACATTGTCCGTCGCATGCGGATGAGCATTGCTCTCGGTCGGTTTTCCATGAGTCGCCCAGCGGGTATGACCGATACCGGTGCGACCCTCGGGCGGACAATAGCGCAGCCGCTCTTCAAGGTTTCTCAGCTTACCTTCAGCACGCCGGAGCTCGATACGTAGCCCTTCGAGCGTCGCAAGGCCTGCGGAGTCATAGCCACGATATTCCAATCGCTTGAGCGAAGCGACCAACTGCCCGACGACAGGACCACGCCCCAGGATGCCGACAATCCCACACATATCGATTAATGCCGCCCAAGTTCAAAGAGCCTGACGTCCCCGAAAGGAACTCTGGTCATGAAATTCGTTTCTGACAAAAACTGACTTTCGCTGGATAGCGACGATGGCGTCATTGCCGCACGAGGCTGCCGCAAGGATACGTCGTGTAAGTCGTGTGGCGTCACCTTACAACTTCCTGCTCTCGTATTCACGCAACCGAGGGTTTGTCGCGCTGGTGTAACAGGCTCATCAGCCTCTGACGGTTTCCAGCTATGTTGGTCAGGATGAGACTAAGTGATTGCCACCGAAGCTCCATTGTACGAACGTAAGCTTTCGATATCGAACTTGTTCGAAGAACTATACCAACGTTTGCTGCATTCTCACATTTCGTGCTCTCGTCGACCATCGAAGAGCGATGATCATTGTCGATGATCCTCCCCGCCCAGACTATGGGTTCCGTTCAGAAGAAGGATCGGGGCATTTTTGTAGGGCTAATGTTCTCGATGCGCAGGATTCGCCGTACTCTGGCTTACGTGCCAGAGTTCAGACGAATACATCGACTACCGCCGCTTCAGCAAGTCACCCTCTTGGGCCGAGGCCACACCGAGCGACTGCACGCACCCAATGAAAGATAGAGAACACGGACTTTCGGCCTCGCTCATTGACGTATGCACATAACGGGGCTCGCCTCTATGATGGTTCGTTAGTTTTCATTTTGAAGCTCGATGGGTATTCGCCCTCCAGACGATATAAATCAATGTATATAGTGTGCATTTCTGCACGATGTGTATGACTAGATCTAACGATTGGCTTCCTCTGATTGCGAGTGAAGTGCGCCGGCGGATTTCTCGAGAAGCCCGCAAAGGACAATTCGATGGGAAGCTTTCTTTCCAGCGCAGCTAAGAGAGACCATGGCAGCTCAGGACTCAAAGCGGCGCGTTGCGCTGATCACCGGCGTGACCGGGCAGGACGGCGCGTATCTCGCCGAATATCTGCTCGGGCTCGGCTACACCGTGCATGGGATCAAGCGCCGGTCGTCCTCGTTCAACACCGCGCGTGTCGACCATCTCTACCAGGACCTGCATGCCGGCAACGTGCCGTTCCTGATGCACTACGGCGACATGACCGATTCGACCAATCTGATCCGGCTGATGCAGCAGATCCGGCCGACCGAGATCTACAATCTGGCCGCACAGAGCCACGTCCAGGTCAGTTTCGAGAGCCCGGAATACACCGCCAACGCGGACGCGATCGGCGTGCTGCGCCTGCTGGAGGCGATCCGCATCCTCGGCATGGAAAAGGAGACCCGGTTCTACCAGGCCTCGACCTCGGAGCTGTACGGGCTGGTGCAGGAGGTGCCGCAGAAGGAGACCACGCCGTTCTATCCGCGCTCGCCCTATGGCGTCGCCAAGCTCTACGGCTACTGGATCACGGTGAACTACCGTGAGGCCTATGGCATGTTCGCCAGCAACGGCATCCTGTTCAACCATGAGAGCCCGATCCGCGGCGAGACCTTCGTGACGCGCAAGATCACCCGCGCCGTCGCCCGCATTGAGGCCGGCCTGGAGAACAAGCTCTATCTCGGCAATCTCGATGCCAAGCGCGACTGGGGCCATGCCCGCGACTATGTCGAGGGCATGCACAGGATCCTGCAGGCGGACGAGCCCGGCGACTTCGTGCTGGCGACCGGCGAGACGCGCTCGGTGCGCGAATTCGTCGAGCTGGCATTTGCCGAGGTCGGCCGCAGCATCGAATGGCGCGGCAAGGGTGTCGAGGAGATCGGCGTCGACAAGGCGTCGGGCCAGACCCTGGTGCAGATCGATCCGACCTACTTCCGTCCGACCGAGGTCGACCTCCTGATCGGCGACGCCAGCAAGGCGCGCGCCAAGCTCGGCTGGGCGCCGAAGACGCCGTTCGCGCAACTGGTGAAGGAAATGGTCGCCGGCGATCTCGTCGAGGCCAGGCAGGATGCGGCCAATGGCAAGCACGGCGTTTGAACTGAAGGGCAAGACGGTTTTCGTCGCCGGCCATCGTGGCATGGTCGGCTCGGCGCTGATGCGACGGCTGGCGCGCGAACAGTCTGATCTCCTGACGGTGGCGCGCAGCGAGGTCGACCTGCGCGACCAGGCCGCGGTCAATGCCTGGTTTGCCGCCAAGCGGCCGCAGGCGGTGTTCCTCGCTGCCGCCAAGGTCGGCGGCATCGTCGCCAACAACACGCTGCGGGCCGAATTCCTGTACAACAATCTGGCGATTTCGAACAACGTGATCCAGGCGGCGCACGCCAATGGCTGCGAGAAGCTGATGTTCTTCGGCTCGTCCTGCATCTATCCGCGCCTGGCGCCGCAACCGCTGCGTGAGGATTCGATGTTGACCGGCTCGCTGGAGCCAACCAACGAGCCCTATGCCATCGCCAAAATCGCCGGCATCAAGATGGCCGAGGCCTATCGCAGCCAGTATGGCTCGGACTTTATCAGCGTGATGCCGACCAATCTTTATGGTCCCGGCGATAATTATCACCCCGAATACAGCCACGTCGTCGCCGCGCTGATCCGCCGCTTTCACGAGGCCAAGGTCTCCGGCGCCGGCAATGTCGTGGTGTGGGGCACCGGCACGCCGCGCCGCGAATTCCTCTATGTCGACGATCTCGCCGACGCCTGCATCCATCTGATGAAGACCTACTCCTCGCCGGAACTGGTCAACATCGGCACCGGCGAGGACATCACCATCGCAGACTTCGCACTCATGGTCGCAGCCGCCATCGGCTTTCGCGGCGAGATCAGCTTCGACACCTCGCGCCCAGACGGCACGCCGCGCAAGTTGCTCGACGTCAGCCGACTGGGCAGGCTCGGCTGGCACGCCCAGACCTCGCTGCAGGAGGGCATTCAGTTGGCGTATCGGGCGTATCTCGCCGACAGCAGATGGACGGCCAGAGTAACCGAATGTCCCGACAAGCGGGCGCAGGGCCGATCCAAGAATTACTGGGCGGTAAATGTCCCAACATAGCCGCGCTAGCCGCTCACGCAGATAATCAACTCGCCGCGCAGCCAACCCAGTTCGTTAAGAACGACGCTCGGTAGGACGCCCAGCACCGAGTGCCCTGTTGTGCCAAAGCCACGGCTCAGCCAGCCGACTTGCAGGGACGAGGCATGATCGACGTGCTGTTCTACGCCGATCAAGTTGCGAGCTATCGACGCACGGCACGAACGCCGCCTTGCGACCGGCCATTAGCTCGACGCGCGGCGCTATTCCCTCTGGGCCGACGCTTAGAGAGACTCTGCCATCACCATCCGCGCCGACAGCGTCGCGATGCACATGAGCACACCTAAAATCGCGAACGCCAACGGCAAGCCGACCATGTGTGCGACGAGCCCGATGCTGGCGGGACCGACCAATATACCAGCATACCCTGCTGTGGTGATGACCGCAATCGCAACGCCTACGGGCATCACTTTCTGCTTGCCGGCGCGTCGACACAGTACGGGTACAACATTTGAAACACCCAATCCAATGAGCACGAACCCCGCCATGGCAATCAACGCAATCGGCGCGGCCACCACGGCCAGGAAGCCGATCAAGATTGGCACGGTCCCGAGCATCAACATGGTACGGTCGCCGAGTCGAGCTACCATGGTATCTCCGCTGAGACGGCCTGCGGCCATCGCAATTGAGAAGAGCATACAACCAAGGCCGCCGTGGGCCTCTGCGAGCAGGCCTTGCCCAACGAGAAGCAAAGCGCTCCAATCAAGCATTGCACCTTCGACGAGAAAGGTGATAGCCGCGAGTACGGCTACTAGCAAAACACTGCGATTGGGCAAGACAAACAACGGTTCCTGCCGTCTCGAACCCATTGCGAGCAACCGCGGCCAAGCTGATATAACCGCGACCATCATTAAGGCCGAACAGACTAACGTCGAGATAAGCGGGCCACACTGCAACGAAAGAACCGTGGTCACCGCGGCAGAGCCGGTGAATTCGCCAATGCTGTACTGGGCGTGGAAGCCGGACATCAATGGACGTCCAGCGGCGTGCTCCAATTCGATCGCATGAATATTCATGGCTACATCGATCGAACCAAGTGAAACACCGAAAGCAAACAGCATGGCACCGAGGCTGAGAGGTGTGCCGGCAACTGCAAGCCACGGCAGGATGAGCGCGATGCCAAGCCCACTCGCGATAATGATGGGCTTGCTGCCGTAGCGCGCATTCGACACACTGGTCAAAAGCATAGCGATGACGGACCCCGCTCCGAGACAGAGTAGCAGAAGACCAAGCACGCGGTTATCCACCTCGAGCCGCTCCTTCGCGAGCGGCACCAAGGGCGCCCAGGCCGCGAGGCCGAAGCCGGCCACAAAAAATGCGAGCCGCGTCCCGAGCAGGCCCGCAGACCAGTTGGCAAATGGTATCACAGGCACTCCTGAGAGGACGGCTCGCGAGCGCGGCTCCCCTCATCCGGTGAAGCTCGATGATGGCGGCCTCAAGTTGATAATCCTCAGCTCTGCAAATGCTATGCCGTCGTAAAACGGGGGCCCAGGTCCTGGCGCGAGAACGCCTAAGGAGCGTGATTGTCGAGCACCGTCGGGCGCGTCGCGCAATCTTTCTGGGACAAGCCCTAAAGTGACAATCGTCTTTGCTGGTACCGGCGGTCGGGAGTGCAAAGCTCAAGGAATCCCTGTCGGAAAACATACAAAGCCCAACGCGCCCTTCCATGCACTGGTTCACCTCGAACACGGTCGTCAGTTTTTATGACATAACTTTTAGCCAATCCGAAAGCTCTCATCATAAGCAACGACACTGCGTTGCAAGATCAATACAACGAGCGTCACTAGCGCGGGCTTTCCAGATCAACACCTAGCTTTATTCGGCACTGTCGCGGAGGCCAAGGCCCCTTCATTCGTGCGGTGTGCGCGAGGCCTCGGGCTTTGCGTCTGGCTTCTCCGCAAGCGCTTCCGTCAGCCCAATGAGCTCAGCGAACTTCCATCTCGTTATCTAGGACAGATTGCGCCGAATGCGACGATGCTAGAAGCTGAGCAGGCTGAACGTGCGCGCGGGGATCTCGCGGACGAGCCGGGACGTAATTAAGTCCCCGCTGATGACGAAAACGACATCTCTGCCGATAAAGCGGCGGGGGACGATTGAGCCGTAGTGAAAGGTGATGACCGATGGGACGGCGGTCGCGCGCAAGCCGTCAATGCCGGTCCAACACTTGCGAGATCCCATTTATTCCCAACTTCAGGCTGGTGATTTCCTACGCCGTGCCAAATGTCTTCGTATTTCAGGTGATCCGGTCTTAGTGTGCACTGACGAAGATCACCACCATTTCGGGTCGAACGGCGAGAACATCAGTTCCAAACGTTCTGGGCTTTCCTTTGATAATGGATATCTGGCCCGTGGGCTGGGTTGTCTTTGGAGCAATCAGCTGGATGTCCATGTCGTTCTCGTCGACACCGAAAGGGGCCGCGCGGTGCCGCGACGACATCAATTCAATTAGCTCTGCGATCGCTTGGCCGGGTCCAGGACAGGTGCCCTCGACATCAAGGCGCCCGCTGGTATTGTTCAAGTGCTTATACCCGCGACTTGCCGAGGTCGCCGCTCTGACCAGCTCGAACGGCGCTGGTAAGGAACGAGTATAGTAACCAAAGATCGATTAATATCGTCGCGGCCATCACGCTATACGCCCATGCGCTCTGCATTAGATTGAGCTCGATCAGAGCCCGTGACAAACCGAAGCCCACGATCCAAGCATCAAAGCTCATGCAGATGCGTCGAAATATCTCCGGATCAAGTCGGCGAATGACGTAGGATCCCAGTGGGATGCCGAATACAACGCTGGGTACCAAGACATGGAGAAGAGCGCCGCTTTCGGAAATGAACAGACCGAGCTTGTGATAGACGAACGCGGTCACGCTCGATTCCGCCACGCGTACCAGGGCAAGGCCGGCGCGAAATTCGTTTTTAACCAGGCCCTGATTGTTAAACAGCATCGCCAAGGGCGGGCCGGAGATAGTCGTCACCGAATAGAGGATGCCCAGCATCGATCCGAATGGCAGACCGATCAGCCAGCTTGCCTCGATAGGGCGGCGCCAACCGGCTGCTTGCAGCAGGATCAAAGGTAGAATGATCGTGAAGGTGGCTAATTTGATCCAGCCGGGCTGCAGTGAAGCCAATGCATAACCGCCAACCGCAATGCCCGGCAACAGTCCAACCAAGATAGGAAACACGCGCCTCCAAACCGCCGGTACGCCCTTCAGATTGATGACGAGCACGTAAACGTTGACGAAGGCTTCGACGATGACAATGGCAGGATTGAGAATGCGATTGGTGTAGAAAACCAGCGCAAGCGGCACAGTGAGCGACGAAAAACCGTAGCCGATGGCTCCGTTTACGAAAGCCGCAAAACACGTCGTTGCGGCCAGGAACCAGATAGAAGCATCAAACCCAGGCATTTCCTTAACTTTCTCACCCCGGAGGGCGCCCAATCCCGCCAGGGAATCAGACATAAACATTGGTCTTCAAGATTGCGAAAGATTCTGACCACTCGCTTACGAAATGCGGCCGTCTTGATAATGGCGATGACCGTAGTCAAGTGCGGAGCTTCAACATTTGCTCCCTGTTATGGGCTGCAGTTGTGCAACAGAAAGTGGCGCTGTACTTCCCTCTACCCAACTACATCACTCAGCATGGGCCTCTGATTGCTCCACCAACGGGTTTCGTATCGAAACCTCAACTGCGTCGGCATCCGTATAAGTGCGGACAACCAGTTCTCCGACCCCACAGAATTTCCCTTATCGGCAGCACTTGAGGCGGATCAGACTGGAGTTCGTCTATTTCAGCTAGCAATTCAAACGCGATCGGATGAGAGAAAGTAAATTTTCTATCATCGCAATTTGCGACGATGCAAAAGCTGCTTTTGCTCGAGAACACATTAATTCACTCCGCGCCTTGCGGTGAGCCGGCGTTCGGCTGCGGTGAATGTGCGGCAATTCATCGTCGCGAAGCAGCATCGGATTGCTGATGTGTTCTTCAAGCGCCCGATACACACCAACCTCGGCAGCAATGGCGCAAAGATCTCGATGAAACGGAGCGTTACGCCTCTCCTAAGGCTCCGCCGTTCACCACGCCGATAGCTCGAGATGATCTTCTCTCCCTTCTATGAGGTAGTCCTTTGCCGCGGGTTAACGATAGGTCGACAAGAGCACCACGCGAGCGATCATCCTTCGGTCCCGTCGCGAGTTTCAGGGCGCATCAGATCACCACGTTGTGCAAGAAGCGTACCTATCGTAGAGCCCCAATCGGTCGATCCGGCCTGATCCTGGCGTCATTGCTCGGCCGGCTGGGCCTCGGCAGCGCTGGTGAGGTCGAACATGGGGCCCTTCTTCGCCTGACCGACACTCGCATCGGCACGGTGATCGGACGCGATCGCGACATAGACTGCCGGCAGGACGAAGAGCGTGAACAGCGTGCCGATAGACATGCCTGCGACGAGCACCAGCCCAATTGAGAAGCGGCTCGCGGCGCCAGCTCCTGTTGCCGCCAACAAAGGTACCACGCCAGTGACCATCGCCGCCGTCGTCATCAAGATTGGACGAAGTCGGACGCGAGCCGCCATCTCTATCGCCGAGCGACGGTCTAGTCTCTCCTTGAGCTGCAGCTCGTTGGCGAACTCAACCATCAGGATCCCGTGCTTGGAAATTAAACCAACCAGCGTCAGCAGCCCGACCTGAGTGTAGATGTTCATCGTCGCCCAGCCAAAGAATAGTGGTATCAAGGCGCCGACAATTGCCATGGGTACACTGATCATAATAATGAGGGGATCGCGCAGACTTTCGAACTGCGCCGCAAGCACCAAGAATATGACGACCAGTGCAAATGCGAAGGTGATGGCAAGTTGGTCGCCCTCGTGCACATATTGCCGCGCATCGGCAAGGAAGTCGTGGCTGAAGCCCGCCGGCAGCTTCTTTGCCTCTGCTTCCAGGAAGTCGACGGCTTGACCGATCGTGACCCCAGGCATCGGCACGGCCTGAAAGGTCGCGCAGTTGAGCTGGTTATAGTGGGTGAGCGCGTTCGGATCAGTCGCAGTCTCCACCGAGACGACGGTAGATAGCGGAACCATCGAGCCCGTCGCAGTCTTTACATAATAGTTCCCAATCGCTTCCGGGGCCATGCGTTTCTCGCGCGGCACCTGCGGGATCACCTGGTAGGAGCGGCCCTGCAGGTTGAAGCGATTGATGTAGTTTCCGCCAAGTAGGGTGGCCAGCGCGTCGCCGATATTCCGCATGGTGATGCCAAGATCGTTGGCCTTGGACCGATCGACCTTGATCCGCACGATGGGCTGGTTGAACTCGAGGTCAGAGTCGCTAACCATGAACAGACCGCTCTTGCGCGCGGCGTCCTTCAGTTTCGACATCTGCTCATAGACGGATTGGAAGCCAAGCGTTGAATTGATCACCATCTGAACGGGCAGGCCGTCCGATCCGCCTGGAAGCGCCGGTAAGCTAAAAGCAAATGCGTTAATGCCTTCGATTTTCGACAGCTCGGCTTGAACAAGGGACCTAAGCACGATCGATGATCGTTTGCGCTCGTCCCATGGCTTCAGCAACATTCCGGCCATACCTGATTGGGAGCCGCCACTACCGTTGAGCACGAAGCTCAAATCGGTCTCGGAAAACTTTCGGAATGCCTTTTCGAGCTTGGCACCGTAATAGTCGAGATAGTCGATATTGGCATATTTCGGTGCCTTCGTGAGTGCGAATACGATACCTTGATCCTCTTCGGGTGCAAGTTCCTTAGAGGTATGCGCATAGAAAAAGCCGACAAGGCCCAGCATGGTCAGCGCAAACAGCCAGGTAATTGGGCGATAGTCGAGCGAGCGATCAAGCTTGCGGCCGTACCAGCGTGTCATGGCAGCGAACACGCGTTTCGCGAACCTTGCAAACCGCCCCTCCTCGGCGCTCTTTAGAAAGACCGAGCACATCATCGGCGACAGCGTCAAAGCGATCACGCCAGACACGATCACCGCCCCGGCCAGCGTGAACGCGAACTCGCGGAACAGCGCACCGGTGAGGCCACTGAGAAAGCCGATGGGTGCGTATACGGCCGCCAACGTAATCGTCATGGAGACAACGGGGACCACGATCTCGCGCGCTCCCCTCGTGGCGGCCTGCAGGGGCGGCGCCCCTTCCTCTAGATGACGATGGACGTTCTCCACCACAACGATCGCGTCGTCGACCACAAGACCTATCGCGAGCACCATCGCAAGGAGGGTCAGGAGGTTGAATGAGAACCCCAGCGCCAGCATCAAGCTGCAGACGCCAACGAGCGACAGCGGAATGGTGACGACGGGAATGATGACCGATCGCAGCGAGGCCAGGAACAGGAAGATGACCACCACCACGATCGCGATGGCCTCGATGAGGGTCTTCTCGACTTCATCGATCGACGATTGGATGAATTTCGTTGAATCGTAGGCCACTTTCATCTTGAGCGATGGCGGCAGGTTACGCTCCATTTCTGGAAAAAGCGCGCGAACACCTCGTACTATGTTCAGCGGATTGCCTTGTGGACCCGCCTGCACGCCGATGACGACCGCGTGCTCGCCGTTCATGACGGCACTAACGTCTGTCGTCTGTGCGGCAAGCTCAACTGTTGCGATGTCTTCAATGCGCACAAAGCCACCATCATTGGCTTTAACGGTCATGCGCTTGAAGTCATCCACACTCCGTAGGTCGGTATTTGCCGTGACGTCGGAGATAGTGAAATATCCCTTGGTCTGGCCGGCCGCCGCCTGGAAGTTATTAGCGGCGATTGCAGCCGAAACATCAGCCGGCGAGACGCCGCGCCCTGCCATTTTCGCCGTATCGAGCCATAGCCGCATCGCAAAACTTTGGCCGCCCAGGATGTCTGCCGAGGCGACGCCGTCAACGGTTGACATAACCGGTTGCACAACACGCGAGAGATAGTCGGAAATCGCGCTGGCCGTCAGTTCCTCGCTGGAGAAAGCGATATACATGACAGCGGTGGCCTGACCCGTTGCCTTGGTGACGACTGGATCGTTTGATTCCTTCGGGATTAAATATTTGATTGAGTTGACCTTAGAAAGCACCTCGGTGAGCGCCTCGTTGGGATCGAAATTCAGCTTTACGTAGACTTGGATCGTCGACGCACCGAGTACTGATGAGGAAGTGATGTAGTCGACGCCCTCGGCGGAAGCGACGGCCTGCTCCAGTGGAGCGGTGATGAACCCCTGGATCATGTCGGCGGAGGCGCCAGGATAGGAAGTCGTGATATTGACGACCGTATTGGACAGCTTGGGATACTGCCGGATCGGCAGAACGGTAGCCGCGCGAAGTCCGATCAGCAGGATCAGGAGGCTGAGGACGACAGACAACACCGGGCGTTTGATGAAAAGTTCGGTAAATGCCATCTCGCCTCGCATTCAAGGTAACGCAAATCGCGAGCAGGTCATGCTGCCCGCGGCTAATGCGCGTAAAATTTGGGAACTGGAAACGCCCGATCCAAAGGCACACGCTCCCAAGCAGGGAGCTCAGTCCTGCGCTTGTTACATCGTGGTTGCTGGGATGAAGATCGGACCTACCCTTCTCATCACTGACCGCGACCTCGAATTGCGGGAGCACTTCCCAAGTTAAACATCCATGTCTTTTTTGCGTCTAAGCAGCCTGCGGGCCGCCTCAAGACGTGGAATTGGGCTCACCTGTTTCCATGCAGTTTCATGCTCAGACCTGATGGAACGCAACGACCTCCAGCAAGGATTCAAGCCAGCTCAAGGCTTCGCTTCGATCGCTCGTTCGAATGATCCGCTTCGGTGTCGAAAGTAGAAACGATTTGACGGATGCTCAACTCTACAAAGGTGAGTGGGTAATATAGGATGGGCTATCAAACCTATACCAAGGTTTTGTCAAAGCGGAACGCTGAAGCCTCATCGCCCCCCTCAACACCAGTGAAAAGCTCGCCGGGTTGGAAAACCGATCTTTTGACTCCGCGCGGGCGCGGCCTGCTGATTCTACGCACGTCGCGCGCCTTCATAAGGACATGATAACTGCACCAAAGAGGTCTTCGGACCGAATTCACGCTTCGAGCTACAGAACGTGAAAGGAACGTCTGCGGAGAAGTCCGAAGCGCGGGCGCTAAAGCATGACCGAACCTTGCGGGAGCGGCAGACAAGCTATAACGATGCCAGCATGCCGCGCCGCCGTCCCTTTGTAGCGGGGCCTGTAGCTCAATGGTTAGAGCCAACCGCTCATAACGGTTTGGTTGCAGGTTCGAGTCCTGCCGGGCCCACCAATTTCGTCAACAAACACAACAATAATAACATGTGAGAGACATTTCGAACGACTCAATTTGCTCTCTTTGGAGCGGCGGCTCGATTTCGTTTTAAGAGGGACTTGTCACTGAGACGACGGCCGAATTTCCCGATTTTTTCGCCGATTTATAAGCTTGAGATAGCCGAGGGTAATGCCTCCAGGAAATCTGCCTTATGAAACCTGCTGGTCGACGTGGCACAACAGCCGGTGATCCGGGCTGGTCGAACTGCGTCTCCTACGGCACGGCGGTTGGCAAATCTGCCGTGCGCGCGAACACATCCCGATGTGGCTCCTGCGCGCCACAGGACCCCCATCGCATGATCGCACCGGCCCTTTCTGTGCTGCTGCAAACCAGCGAACGCCCTGGATCAATGGCCCGCCGCCGCCTCGCCGAATGCCTTTGGCTAAGCGGCCAAACTTGACGGCAAGCAGCGGACTTGCGTGCGCCCACCGAACGACAGCAGCTTCGTCGACATGTCGATCAGGCTCCCTAGTCCGCTGCGGTCCCCTCTCAGCCCGCTCGACATGCAGATGCTGCTGCTCGGTGGCACCGGCATGTCATCCCGACATGTGGCATGATCAGCGCCGATCATATTGCCCACCACGCGGGCGATCGTGATCATGCCGACTGCGATCATTCCCCCTTAGCCCATCGGCCGGTTCCGCATTAGTTCTTGAGCCACCATCGATATGATTAGCTGGCTTTGGCCTTCACGTATCTGCCGGGCGCCGCCTCGCCCGGAGGGTAGAGGTTACTCCCAAGTTGGGAGCGTGCAGCCAACGCTCCTCCGTCCAGAACTTACGCCACCCCATCCAGTTGTTCCACCAGCTCTCCGGCTTCTCCTCCGCATGGGCGAGCCAGGTCTACGGCTCATCGCTTCGATTGGCCGACAGCCAATAGCTTCTCCTGTTCCTGGATGCAGGATTGATCGCGCCGGCAATATGTCCGCTCGCGCCAAGATTAAAATGAACGTCTCCACGGAATAGCCAGTAATCTGGTAAGCAGAGCGTTCCAACACGTTTCTACTTGAGGGCTTTCCCACAGACGACACAATGGCCATCGACGAGCGTAAAAACATGCCGCTGCCGCTCCCTGCACCGGCCTTATGGCGACCAGTAATATCAATGAGTGAAATTGTTGATTGCCAAATTCAATCCATACAAGACTGAAGGCCAATGTGACGATTGCCGCACCGACCACGCATTCTGCGGCCCAACTTTAGGCACTACGCACCCGTCGTCAGTACACAAGCGGCCTGTTGCCCCGAATACGATATCCTATTAACACCATAGTTGGTCTCACGGATGAATTCGTCGAACCCGTACATTTCCGCAGCGGTTACAAGTTTGCGCAGGTGTTCATTTGCAATGTCCTGCTTGCTCAGCATTGTCGAGAAAGATTTGGCTACCTCTCTGGAAGATTTTGCTAACCGATCAATTGCTGCCAATAGGCGATGATCAACCGTTTCTTTCATCGCGTCATTCTTCTTGACTACACAAAATCAATTGCTCTCGCCGATCCCGACGAAATTAGCTCATCGATCCTGTGAAAAGCGTAGCTTTGAAAAAGCATTCTATGAGACAGGTAAGAGCGACCCGATTTCGGACCATAAGAACAACTGATTTGCGGCTGCTGCGACCAAATCCAGCAAAGTGCAAGATTGACAGGGTGCAATTCGAAGAATGGGCGCCGAATTTGGCCCGGCCAGCAGGCGGCTAGTCGCGCCGGTATCGGATGGGGGGTGATCCAACTCTGCTGCTGGTCCTGCTGCTGGTCACCGCAGACACTTGACGATGCCGATGATCGGGTATGTCGATGATCATCACCAACATGATGATGATGCGATGATGCCGTCGAACAGCATGTTCATAATGCCGACGATCAGTTGATCATCGAGTATCTGGCACTTTGGCCTCGATCCCGATCGGCGTCCAATTCAGTCAGGTCTCCGCCGCGCTAGGGCATGATCCGGCTGGTAGGCCGGTCCGAGCGTATCCTGGCGTCCAACGAGATCGAAAGCGTCGTTTTCGATCACCAGAAGCGCAACGTCTGCTTCACCGTACCATTTGGCGCTTCGGTACTGCGTCGGTAACGAACGCTCGCAGTCTGACAACGGGACGACCCGCCGTACTTCCTGAGGTCAGACTTCCGCTCAACAGACTTGTAATCCTCGTTCGCTGAGCCCGAGGTCGCACCTGACGAGCCCGTTCGTCGATTGCGCGTCTGGCCGCGGAAGCGCGTCCAATTCTGCCGTGGCCTTGACGCTTCTCTACCACCTCTACAATCGCACTCTTCAGCCCAGGGGATGCATCCCTGCCTCACCAACGCCATAAGCCCTCCATCCCCAGTGCTCATATCGACGCCGTGCCCGCCGACGATCCTGACGGGATGCTCGTTCGTGTCTTCCTCAACGAGTCCTTGGGAAATAGCCAAAGCCGAGGTCTCGAAGGCAACGGATTCTTTCCGATGAAATGAACCGGCGTCGCCCTTCGCCTGAACGTTTCAAATTGTAGCGATCGTTCGCGGCACTCGTTCACCGCCGCCGGCCAACATTCGAAGCACACGCGAGAGCTTTTCCCGCGCACGAAGAAACTTTGCCGCAGGCGCCGTGCCTGGCCGGCGCCAAAATGGAAGTGCGACGTGTCCTCGGCCCATTCAAGCATTTGCAGGCGGAAACTGCCTTATCGGGAGTGCCACGTGATCGTCTCAGAACCGGAAGATCCGGCGGCCCCGGGCACCGTCACCTGTATCGATGCCGAGACCGGCACGTTCATTGCTAACGCTCGGATCGCCGATCGGTACGATCGTCCGATCGGGGACGAAGAGGTCACGTGGATGGTCGGGGGAGCGTACCGATTGGCCTCAATCGCGGTGGATTTGGAGACGGATCTCTTGTCTCGCCGCAGCAGGCGCATTTCGGATATGCTGCGGACCCGCCGACGTCTCTGGCGTCGCCACTGCCGCGTCCGATTGCACGCTCTCGGCTGATTTTTTTTTGCGCCGCCCGCGTCATGCAGGGCCGAACCATTAAGATCTAGGGCACGAATGTAGCGCGATCGCGGCCGCTTCGGAGCGGCTGAAAAATCATCCGGATCAGGCTCGTCTGGACCGACCTCGGTAAGGATGGGTTCTTCGTCGAGTGGACGATTGATGATGGCGAGAGCTTGGGCAGCAGCATAGACCCGTAGCCGTCGATTCTTCTGATTGAACGCGCCGCTAAACACCGGGCAACGCATATAGCGCGCTGGTAATGCGTCGAGCTCCGAGCCTTGCTGCTCCATTCGGACGGCGAACATGCATGCGCGAAGAGAAGAGGTGCTCAATATCGCGGACCATTGTGCGGTTTTGCGTGCCTCCCCGGAGGTGTCGGCAAATTGTCCCAGCGACTCATAATTGCCCGGCGCAGCCAAACGGATTCTCTGTCGAAGCCAATATCAATTACCGGATGGTAGGCCGGAGTGGCCGTCCGGCTAGAGATGCGACCAATAATCGGGATTGCCTTTTATGTTTTTGGGTTTCTGCGTGACAACGGAAGCCACGGCATCAAAAGCGATATGGCCATATGTGTTTTTGTGCCTTAAGCTGGATCTCTAATGCTCAGGAGGTTGTCAGCATGGATGGTGCAGACTCGATGTCTGATTTGGTCGACTTCGCATTCGAGGTCGCTGGAAGCGCAGGTACTCACGCCACCGAATGGTTTCGACGGCCGATAGACATCAACACGAAGGATGACGAGAGCCCCGTTACGGAGGCAGATCGGCGTGTCGAGGAAGCCATCAGAAAGGCGATTTCCGCTCGATTTCCAGAGCATTCGATTTTCGGTGAAGAATACGGAATCCAGGGTGATCTCGATTCGCCTACGTGGGTGGTTGATCCCATAGATGGCACGCGCAGCTTCATTTCCGGGTCTCCGCTTTGGGGAACGCTGGTCGCGCTCGCTATCCAAGGGCGTTCACAGATTGGGGTCGTCGAGATGCCCGCATTGCGGGAACGCTGGACGGGCGCAACCGGCCTGGGTAGCTGGTTTGTCAACTCGAGCGGCATTCGCACAAAATGCCAAGTTCGCGACTGCCGGCGCCTCGCCGACGCGAACTTCTACACCACGTCGCCCCTCTATTTTGCAGACTCAGAACGCGATCAAATCCTGGGCATCAGCCAAGCTGCCCGGATGTGTCGCTTCGGCGGTGACTGCTACAATTATGGATTGCTTGCATCGGGACACATCGACCTCGTCATCGAGACGCGGATGGAGCCTTACGATTTCATGGCGCTGGTGCCGGTGATCGAAGAAGCCGGCGGCATTGTCACCGACTGGGAGGGAAAGCCGCTCACGATCACCTCCGGCAAGCGGGTCATCGCTGCAAGCACGGCAGAACTCCACGCCGAAGTTCTGCCGTTGCTATAGAAACGATGGAAGCGCGGCTGAGTCGGGCAGTTGCGTGGAAAGATGGGCGCCAGCATCATGTCGGTTGGACGCATCGGGCCTATTGTCGTATCGCGTGCCCGAAGCCGATGATGGAACAGTTTAAAAGCTGGGAGCATCTATGTGGCAAGAGGAACGGCGGCGTCACATTCAGTCGATGTTGACAACGTTCGGCACGCCAAGCGTTGATCGGCTGACGGAAGATTTTGGAGTATCGCGTGAAACGATACGCCGCGATCTCATGGAGATGGAAGAAAGTGGAGAACTCCGCCGGGTCTGCGGCGGAGTCGTTCCGGTTGCGGAGGACAACGGAGGGGCTCCCTACCAAGTGCGCACTGCCGTACGTACCCGCAAGAAAAGAGTGATTGCCAAAGCGGCCGCAGGAATGGTCGAGGCCGATTAGACGATCATTCTCGACGCGAGGCGCGACAACCACCCTCGCCCAACGTTTAGCTCAGATGGAAGGCCTTCCTGCCGTCACCAACTCTCTGAATGCCGCCAAGGGCATGACATCCTCGGGCGATTGTATACAGCGGAAACCGGTGATGATCTTGGGTGGGGACAGACGATCCGCCCGCAAGGTCCCCTTCCCGCATGTAGGCGATCACCTGCGCCGTTTCCTTGGCGAGAGAGATCGATGAGGTGCGGTGGCGGTGTATACCGACGAACTGACGATCGATTCTAATCGGATGTGCTAACCCATCATAGCAACCCGCCTCGTCCCCTTCCAGCGACTCACGTGCTGTCAAGAAAATCTGAAACCAACCCAGTTGTGAGCTGCGGCGGAGGCTCTAGCGACCGCTTGCGGCTCGCGCCATTGTGCCGCCATCGAATTGCTCAAAAGTGAGCGGAGCACGCGTCCGATGTAGCGCAGCGCTGTGCTGCCTTTGCGGATACGGCCGCGCACCCGGATCGCTCGTGGGCACGTGCATGCTGCTGCGCGATTGTCCGCGGAAGTCGCTGCCGCCCTCGTCATTGCCGTCATCCTTGAAACTGCTCTGCCCGGCCCAGGCCTAGATCAACGTGCCATTCACACTGAAATGTTCGCCCGACAACCATCCCGGGGCATTGGTGATCTCCACCACTTTGTTGAACAGCGCGACCACCGCATCGTGCTAGATCAATCGCTCGCAGTTCTTACGACCGTAGCCGGCCGTTTACTGATCCAGCATGACGTCTGGATAATCGGCCTTGCGCCGAGCTCAGGGCGGTGTCGCTCATGATCGCTCCATCGGTTGCATCGGGCGACGAATCGGACCGACGGCAGTGCGCGCACGCCCTCGCATCCCGCGCGTTCAGGCCGGCGCACGATGGCCTCCCCCCACAGCGTCGCTGCGGTAGCGGCTGGTCGAGGTCTGGTAGTACTGAGCGCGGATGGCCACCATGACCTCGATCAACGCGCCCCACGGCGCGGGAAAGCGTTCTTCCGCTATCACCCCGTGCAGCATGCGCGTATGGCCGGCCAGCTCGTCGTTAAGAAACTCCATCACAGGCATAGCCGGATAGCGCTGCAGCAGCAGGATCGCGGCGTTGTCGGCCTCGCCGGCCGACGTGTCCTTGTCCCGTCCGTGCAGATCGTTCTGTAGGCGCCCTATCGCGGAGATGAGTCGCAGGACCTGACGAAACGCCGGACGCGCGCGCAAGGTCGCCATGTCCAGCCCCCACAGCAGCGACAAGCAACAGAACACGTTCACATAGGCGATCGAATCGATGCCGTTGTGCAGGTACTCGGCGTAAGACCAGCGTTCTGCCTCTGCCGGCCGCGCCTGTCCGGCGCGCAGCGCAGCGCAGTAGCGCCGGGTATCGTCGAGAAGCTGAGCATAGTCGCGACGATCGTAGGCAAGTGCCGCCAGCGAAGCGCGCAGCACAGAGCAGCCCTCGAATCCGGGGAGCGCGCACGGCTCGCCCTGCCCCAGCGCCTTCTCCACCGCGGCGAGTTGTTCCGGCGCGATCAGGCCAAGGTCGTTGCAATCGTCGAGCCAGAACAGCAGCGCCAATTCGCGATAGAACGCCACGATCAGCGTTTCGTCCTGCGGATCGCGGCCGGTGCGGGCGCTGGTGTCGCGTAGGCTCGGGTGGATGCACTGCAGGATGTACTGGCCGCCCCTGACCGCTTCCATGGCATGCTCGTCGGCGAACCCGGTCAGGGAACGCCCCCACTCCAGCACCTGCTGCAGCGCGCGTTGGGGCTGGATCATGGCGCCGCTCCTGCTTTCTCGGCCTGGACGCGCCGCCCCCAATGAAGCGACAGCCACAACCCGGCGAGTTCGGCCACGCGCACGACCCGGGTGGGGCAATACAGTTCCTTGCCGATCCACAGCGGCGTTTGCGGCAGTGCATGCGCCGCATGGCGGGCGAGCATCCACTCCAGCGCACCCGCGACCGCCTGCGCGATGCGCCAGCGCCCTGTCGGCTCTTCGCTGCCGTCCATCACGCGCAACGCAAACAACGCATAGGCGGTTTCCTCGAATGTGGACGCGCGACCGGCGCCCCAGCCGCCGTCGTCGCGCTGCGCCTGTATCAGCCCCGCCAGCGCGCGCTCGTCGCGCCACTGGGGCTTGCCTTGCGCCAGCGCAGCGATCGCATGCGCGGTGGGATACAGCCACGAAACGTGCCATTTTTCGTTGTCCCATAGACCATGCGGGTTGCGATTGGCCTCAACGTAGGCGCTGGTGCCGGCGGCGGGCTTTCCCAATAGTCGCAAGGCATGCAGGGCATGGATGTTGGTCGACACCGAAGCATTTCGCTCGCCTGGGAAGGTGGCGAACAGATCGCCAATTTCGAAATGGCGTAACGCGTCGACCGGCGGGTCACGGCCAGCAAGGTGCAGGACGCATAACGCAACGGCGGTGTCGTCCGCATCGGCCGCGAAGTGCAAGGCCGGGCCCAGACCGCGCCCGCTCAGACGCGCGTCGAGCTGCGCGACGATCACGCGCACCGCCTCGGCGAGCGCGGGATGCGCGAACAGCCCGGCCAGATGCAGGGTGTACAGCGACCAGCATGGCTCGAACACATTGATCGGCCAGACATTGGGAACGACACCTTCGATGCCGCTGCGCGTTGCCCGCGATGCCGTCTGCAAATACTCGTCGGCGCGCGCGACCTGCGGCGTGTTCCCCTGTGTCATGGCATGCGCGCGCCACGCGGCGGTGGCCGCCGGACTGATGCCAACGCTGCCGTCCTCATCCGGGCGTGCAGTGGTCGGCGACGTCCCCCAGGCTTCCCAGGAGTGCAGCAGCGGATGGCCGCTCGGCAACGTCGCGATCGCCGCCAGCTTGACCAGGCACGCTTGCCGCAACGGCAACAGCGCTGGGTGGCGCGGAAACGTCACGCCGCCCAGCAAGGATGCCGCCTCGCCGCAAAGCTGTGGCAGAATGAGTTCCGCGCCGATCGGCGCGTCTTCCGGGACTGCATGCGCATAGGGATCGGGCTGGCGCTGGAGGAACCGGCTTGCAGCCTGGACTGCGTCGGCAGCGCCGGAAAGAGGGCAGGCGCGCTGGAATGCCAGTAATGCCGCCCACGTAGGCGCATAGCGGAACAGCGGGAAGTCCGCGCTTCCCCATCCGCCATCGGCCTGTTGCTGCGCGATGACCCACGCGTATGCGTCCTGCCGACCGGTGACTTTGCCGTGAAACCGCAGAGCTCGCGCCGTGTCGTAGACGGACGGACCGACGCTGCCGCCATCGCTCATCTCGCCTAGCAGACGACGCAATTCGGAAAGGATCTGTTCGGACAGCGCGTTCACGCGGGATGCCCCTTCTGCAAACGGATGGGCAGACGTCGCGCATGTCGCCGCGGGCCGTCGTATAGGCAGTGCCGGACGGCCGCCCTGCTCCGGCGCGGGCGCCCCGATGCTGGCGCCGGCCCGCCGAATAGGCTTGCGCGCAGTGCGCCGCGCGCGCCGCGGCCGTGCGGGGCAACCGCTGCGATCGGTGCCGGAGACTTCGCACATAGTGCAGCTTGCACCGCTGCCGCCAGCCAATCGCAGCGGCACACGGGCATCTCCAAGCGGACGGGCACGCTCATGCGCATGGCGCGTGCTTGAACAGATACGCGTTGGCCTGCTGCAGGATTTGCGCCAAGCGTTCTGTACCCGGCCCCAGCGGCGCGATGGCCTCCCCGGCATCGCGCAACAAATCCAGCGCGAACTGGCGCGCTGCCTGCAGTCCCATGATCGACGCGCAGGTCGGCTTCTGCGCCGCCGCATCCTTGCCGGGGGTCTTGCCCAGCGTCGCGGTATTCGCTGTCACGTCGAGAATGTCGTCGATCACCTGCAACGCCAGGCCGAAACAGGCGCCGTAGCGATCGAGCGCACAGTACAGCCGAGCGTGCGCGGCATCCTCCGCGATGGCACATAGCGCGCCCATGCGAACGGACGCGCGCACTAGCGCTCCGCTCTTCATCCGGTACATCGCCACGATCCTGTCCAGCTCCACGTGCTTTCCAACCAGCGACAGATCGATGGCCTGCCCGCCTGCGGCACCCTCGGCGGACACCGCCTGCGCCAGTTCGCGCACGAGCGCGATACGGTGGTCGCCCGGCGCATCCAGGCTCGTCAGGGTCAGAAAGGCGTGCGCCTGCAACGCATCGCCGACCAGGATCGCAGTAGCTTCACCGAACTTGACGTGCACGGTCGGAAGGCCGCGGCGAAGCACGTCGTCGTCCATCGCCGGCAGATCGTCGTGCACCAGGGTGCAAGCGTGCATCATCTCGATGGCAGCGCCGACGCCCTCGAGCATGTGCGCCGGCGTGTCGGACAATGCGCCGGCAGCCAGGCAGAGCAAGGCACGGGTGCGCTTCCCGCCATGCAAGGTGGCGTAGCGCATCGCGGCCATCAGCTCGGTCTCGCCGTCACGTTCGACAAAGAGAAGGCGCGCCAGCACCTGTTCGACCCGCTTTGCACCGTCCTGCATCCAGATCTCGGGCAGCAGCCCGCCGGATGCGCCGCGCGCCGGCGCGCCCAATCCGCCGAGCGCGGAATCACCAGTTCTGTCGTCCTGTGGCGTGGAACCGGTCTGCATGTTGTTCATGTCCTTGTCTCCGACAAGCGGGCCACCGAGGTGTTGTCGGCGTCGCACCGTGGGCGCGCCGAGTGCAGCGTTGCCGCGCGGCGCCGGCGCCGCTGCCTCGCCACATGCGCTTGCGATGCCAGCTCATGAGAATCCGATGCGCATAGTCATGGACGGATGTGCGGTCGGGTAATAGCGCCGGCCTTTTTCGGCGTCGCTCAGCAACCGCGGCCGCACCCCGGCCTCGTGCATGGTCAGCGCCAAGGCGATGCAGAACTGCACCAGTTCCAGCCATGCCAGGTGGTAGCCCATGCAGACGTGCGGACCGGTACCGAACTGCAGCATGTCCATCGGCCGGATCGGCTCGGTGCGTTGCAGCCACCGCGCCAGCCGAAACTGATCAGGCGCCTCGTGCAGCAGCGCCGAGGTCGAGAAATGCAGCAGCGGGACGCACAGATCGGTGCCCGCGGGAATGCGCCGTTGGCCGACTCGCAATTCACGCACTGCGCGACGCACCAGGAGCGGCGTCGCCGGATGTACGCGCAGCGTCTCGCGGAACAGCGCCTCGGCAACCGGACACTGCGCCAGGTCCGCGTGCCGGGTCGGCACCGCACCCACGCGTTGCGCCTCCTCGACCAGGGCGTCCCACAGCCCAGGCTGCCGCGCCAGCTCGATCACCATCCAGGCCATCGTCGAGGCGGTGGTGTCGTGCCCGCCAAGCAGCAGCAAGCGGATATTGGCGACCAGGACGTCATCGGAAAGCGCATCGTTGCTGCGATCAAAGGCGCTCACCATGTCGTTGATCAACCCGGTGCGCGAGGCATGTTCACGCGCGGCGCGGACGAACTCGCGCAACCGCGCATCGATCCAGTCGCGGGCGGCGCGGCCGCGCCGCAATGGCAGTCCGGGCAGGTCGACCGGGGGCGCGACGATCAGCTGCAGCAGTTGCCGGTATTTGCGATGCCATCCCGCCAGGTCCTGCGCGGGGATTCCCATGAGACTGAAGATGAGCTTGAGCATCAGATCGCCGGTTTCGCGCAGGATGGTTACGTCGCCGCGGTCGCGCCACCTCTGCACGCGCGCCCGGATGACGGGCGCGAACAGCTCGCCGATGCCGGCCTGGGTCAGTCCCTTGGGCAGAAGCGCCACCTGGATCGCGTCGCGCGCCTGCCGGTGCGCGATGCCGTCCTGGGCAACCAACGTTCCGCCAAACAATTCGGGCGCGATGTCTTCGATCAGCGCCGAGGACACGTCCTTGTGCCGGAGCAGTGCGAGAGCGTCCGGATCCAGACTGGTCATCAGATGTCCGGCAGGGCCGAAATCCAGCCAGAAGTGGCTGCCCAGCGTCCGTTCCGCGCGCCGCAGCAGGCGCGGCAGGTCGCAGACGACGGCGGGAAGATGTCCGACCAAGGGGAAAGCGCCCGGCACGACCGGGATGTCGTGCCGCAGCCGATGCCGACGGTTCAGCGGGTTGAGCAACATGTCCATCAGCAGCCCCGCGACGCGTCCGCTTCGGCGGTCTTGCCGGAAGGCCGCGCGGCGCGGCTGTTGCCACCATCGGCGTACGTCGGCACATGCGCCAGCATGCCGCCGTCGATGCACACGACCTGGCCAGTAATGAACGCAGCATCGTCGGAGAGCAGGAACGCCACCAGCGCGGCCACGTCTTCGGGGCGGCCGACGCGCGGCAGGAGCTGGTGCCGGCGCAGATGCCATTGCGTGCACTCGTCCAGCTTGGCGAGGAGACGATCGGTCATGATGAGACCCGGCGCAACCGCGTTGCAGCGGATCTGCGCATGACCGTACTGGGTTGCAAGCGAGGCGGACAGCATGTTCATCGCCGCCTTCGACGCGGCGTAGGACGTCTGCGCGGTGTCACCGCTGAGCCCCTGGCACGACGACATGTTGACGATCGCGCCACCACCGCGGGCGATCATCCGTGGGATGGCCTGCCGGCAGCAGAGCAACGTGCCGCGCAGATTGGTCGCCATTGTCTGATCCCAGACCGCCAGGTCGAGGTCGAGGATCGCTCGGTCGCGCGGAGTCAGATGCATGGCGCTCGCGTTGTTCACCAGCAGGTCGACCCCACCGAAGTGCCGCTCCGCCGTTTCGAACAGCGCAGCCACCGCCTGCGCATCGGCGATGTCTGTGGCCGAGGCCAGCGCGCGGTCCGCCTCGGATGCAATTTGCGCGGTGCAGGCGATGGCCGCCGAGCCATCAATGTCGGCGACCATTACCCTGCCTCCCTCGCGCGCGATAGCGAGGGCGCATGCCTTGCCGATACCGGCGCCGGCACCGGTCACCACGGCCACCTTGTCTTCAAATCGTCCCATCGTGCCCTCCTGGGTGGCGTTGGTCTCTTGCGGCATGCCGCTCGGCCTCCAGTGTAGAAGGCACAGGGTCGGCGCTGCCGCGCTCGTCATCGCCAGCGTCGCTTTCGATGACCCGAATGGCGGCGACTGGGCACTGGCTCGCCGCCAGCCTCAAGGCGGCGTGCAGCGCGTGCGGGACCGTCGCCACGCATACTTCGGCCACGCCGTCCGATTCGCGCTGACGAAAGGTGCCCGGCAGCGTCAGCACGCACTGCCCGCTGGTTCCGCACAGATCCTGGTCGACCACGACGCGCATCTCAGCTCCGCTGCGCATGCAGCCGCACCGGCAGCGCGCGGAACGTCCGAAGGAACGCGGAGGGCTCCCGGGTCGGCTGCCCGGCCAATGCCAGCGTGGGGAAACGGGCCTGGATCCGCGGCAGGCTCTCGGCCAACTGCACCCGGGCCAGTTGCGCACCGAGGCAGAAGTGAATGCCGTGGCCGAAGCTCAGCATGATCTGCCCGTCGGTCGACATACCTGGACTGGTGCCGTAGAACCGCGCCGGATCGAAGCGATCGGGATCGGCGAAGGCGTCCGGGTCGCGATTGCCGGACGCGATCAGCACGCGCACGTCCGTGTTCTTCGGGATCATCACGCCGCCCAGTTCGATGTCGCGCTGAGCGATACGCGGAATGGAGCTGAACATCGCGGGCGCGTCGCAGCGCAGAACTTCTTCGACGAACGCCTTCACCCCCACGGTGTCTCCCTGCAGCCAGTGCCTCTGTTGGGGATACGCCAACATCGCCAGGACCGCATGGTCGATGGTGGCAGCAGTGGTGGCGAAGCCGCCGAGCAGCATGCCCCACAACATGCTGATCAACTCCGCATCCGACAGCGTGTCGGCATCATCGTCGTGTGCGCCGACGAGCATCGACACGATGTCGTGGCGGGGATCGGTGCGCTTGCATTGTATGAGGCCGCCGAAATAGGCCTTCACTCTGGAACTGGCCGCGTCCGCCGCGGCGAGCTGGGAATCGCTGGCGTGCGGGCTCAGGCCTTCCAGAATGGCGCCGATGCCGGCGGCGAGCCCGAACATGTCGTCCTGGGGCATGCCAAACAGTTCGGCGAAGACCAGCATGGGCAAGGCCAGCGCGAATTCCCGATGCAGGTCCACGGCCTCCCCGCGCTCCAGTGCGGGCGCCATGCCGTCCAGGCGCGCGGCGACGATGCGCGCGATGCTCGGCCGCAAGTCGTCGATCTGGCGCATGGTGAAATCGCGCGAGATCAGCCGGCGCAGACGCGTATGCGCCGGTGGGTTCTTCATCGCTAGCGTGGACGCCAGCAGATTGAGCGACAGGCTTGTCGCCGCATGCGGGAAATAGCGCGCCAGTTCGCCTGGCGCCGGTCCCCGAAACGCATCGCCCGTGGCCTTGAGCGCCCAGTAAATGTCGGCGTGGCGGCTCAACAGAAAGAGGCCCGACGCCGCGCGATGCACCGGATCGTGCTCGCGCAACCACCGCATGAACGGATACGGGTCGTGGATGCACGCCGGCGACGCCAGTTCGGCGAAGGCGTCCCGGTATGCTGCCCTGGTTTCTAGCACGTGCATCCTGATTACCTGTCGGGGGCTTGATCTAACCGGCGCGCCCCAGGCGCGCCGGCAAATTGCGGAGAGATCGCGATCAGCGTTGGCGTCCGTGCATCACCAGAGCACCGGGAATTCCTCGAAGCCGCCAGTAATGATCTCCTTGCGCAACTTCAGTTCTTCAGGCGCCACGGCCAGACGCAGCGCGGGAAAGCGCTGGAAGATCGAACCAAACACCGCCTTGAGTTCCAGCCTGGCCAGCGCCCCGCCGATGCAAGAGTGCGGCCCGTAGGAGAACGCCAGGTGCGGCTCTTCCTGGCGTTCGATATCGAAGATTTCCGGGTCATCGAAATGGCCCGAATCGAACGACGTCGCCGGCAGGCCGACCAACACTTTGCTCTCCGCGGGAATATCCACGCCCGCGATGGTCACGTCGGTCCTCGGATAGCGCATGATGCCGTCCCAGCCCGCGCCCGGCGGGTACATGCGCAGGATTTCCTCCACCGCCTTGTCCACCAGGGACGGATCGCCGACCAGGCGTTCGCGCTGTTGCGGATGGCGGAACATGGCCAGCAGGCCGAATTCGATCTGCGCGACGGTGCTCTCGTGCCCCGCCACCAGCATGCCCGCCGCAAGGCCGACCGCCTCTTCCTCGGTCGCCTTGCCCTGGTCGACCGCCGCGAGCAGATCCGTCAGCAGGTTGTCACCCGCAGTCTGGTGCTTGTCGCGCATCTTGCCGCGCATGTAGGCGCGCAGCTCTTCCCAGGCCCGGCGCGACGCACTGCGCGGGCCGCTTTCATGCTGGTGCGTCATCACCTCGTCGGACAGCCGGGCGAAAAAGGCGTGATCCTCATAGGGCACGCCCATCAGCGCGCTGATGACCATGGCCGGAAGCGGAAAGGAGAGGTGGCGCCTCAGGTCGGCGGGCTGAGGCTGGGCCGCTAGTTTCTCAAACAACTGCGCGGCGATCGCTTCGACCTGCTGCGCGAGCAGCTTCACCCGGCGGTTGCTGAAGGCCGGTGCCACGATCGTGCGTAACCGGGCATGCTCGCCCCCCTCGTGCGACACCAGCCAGCCCGGCGAACCGAGAATCACCGAATCCGGGGTGAATGCCGCCGGCGGCATTCCCGCGGGCCGGAATGCCGCGTCGGACAGCACCGCCTTGGCCTCGTCATAGCCTGTCACCCACCAGCCTTCGTGTCCGGACGGGAAGCGTACGCGGTGGATCGGACCGTTCGCGCGTAGCGCCAACATCTCCGGCGAAGGCTCGATGTGATCGACGCGCCACATCGGCAGCGTCGGCAAGGATTGTTCGGACATGGTGGCACATCACTCTCTAAGCGATGAACGGGCGGAAGGTGACCGATAGGAGCCGCAGGCAGCGAAGACGGTAGGTAGACGATAGCCTCCGCGACGTTGGTCCGCACCAGATCCCCCATCCGCACGAGTGGCGCGAAGAAGGCTCATCGCAATTCCAGTCGTCCCAGCGCACGCTCAGGCAGAAGGGAGCCCTAGCCGAACGGCAGGTGCGGGTTGCTCCGACGCATGACATCGAACCTGTCGGCATCGCCAAGATGGGCTGACCGTAAGGATTGGTGAAGGAGGCTCGAGGTACCCGCCATCAACTTGCCCGCCAATATAGCCTGCGGTGCAGTCGCACTTTTCCGGTGGCGGTTTCGCTGGCTCCCAAAAGAAGAACTCTAGATCGCATCCAACCCTTCCCTGCATTTCTCGGTCCACTACCGAGCGCCAAGTCATGCCACAGCAAACCGTCGGAATGGACCAAACGCGAGCGGCGACGCGCGCCGTGTCCGTCCCGAAGATCATCGCACCGCGATCGGTGATGATGCCGTGAACAGAGCAAATCGCGTGCCGAGGTGAGTTCGCAGGCTCAGCAGGCACTTCGTAGCGCGCGTATGTCAGGTTTCTGGCATTGAGTCTCAATGCCGACAATGGCGCAGCAAGTGCCAGACAAAGGCCCGCTCTCGCGCTGAATGTGCGGGGCGGCCTTGCAGGGATTTCAAACAACCGGATTGGTTGTGGAATGTGGTTCGCAGGAAACCACTTCGATGTCGACGGTAGTTATCCCGAAAATGAAACCCGCCTCTCCGACATCTCGCTGAGTTGGATGGCGCATGCGGCCGAGACCTTTCCCGACCGCAAGGGACGCGGCGGATTCGGCATCAAGGTACACGATAGATTTCTGAAGCTGAATGCGGATCGCTTGGTCCCTGGCACGACAAGCGCGAACTCGGTCACTTTTGACTGCAAGTCAGGGGCCGTCCCCCCCCCAACACGAGAGCGCGGTGCGGCTCTGCCTGCACGCGCAAAGACCTAAGCGAACGTGATGCAGGCCATCCTACAAGAACCGCCCGGCATCTTTCACAGGGATCTCAGAAACGGGGAAACCTTGTCCTCTGCTTACTGGGAATCCAGCCTTGTGCGAGGAGCCGGAACAGATGGCGGACCACAGGATTCGTCGTATTCGGAGCCTACTTCAATGCTGATGACTACTGAACGAAGGCCGACAATACGGACGCTGCGCGGATGGGAGATCCACGTGCTCCGGGAAGCGGGCCCATCCGCGAGTGCGAGGAGCACGCTTGGATGCAGGACCGCGCCAGTCCGCATGCACGAGAGCGGGCCTTCAATATCGCCCGTCGAAACCCGCCAATAGGCGTCTCTGGACTCGATTGGAGACACCTGTCCAGAATGCCCCCAACGAGGATGACCGGCACTTAGCATCTACGCCAATTCGTCTCTGACTCAGCGGCCTACTGTTTCTCCATCCGCTTGCGCGCGTCGCCGACCTTTTTGACGGCCTTCTTGACCGCCGGCGCCGACTTTCCGGTCTTCTTCGCCTCGTACTGCACTTCGTAGTCCTGCCCGCCTGCCACCCGCGGCCGGTCCTGCTTCGTCCGCGCGCCGTGTTGCTCTTCTTCGCTGCAGCCATCGGTGCCTCCTGTTGTGACATTGAAAGCACCGCGACAGGGATTCGCAGGTTCTGGAACGATTCGAACTGTGCCAATTTGAATCGGCTGCAACGTTGAGTTCTTCCTGTGCCTTTTCAGCGTAAAGCCAACAGCTACCGGCGGCCGACGGCACGACCGACTTCTCGGTCCTGCAGAACGAGCTCAAGGGCAAATCGAAGAGCATCATCCTCGTAGCGTTCGATCTGCTCTATCTGAAGAGCCCATGCGACATCCGACTCCCGCTCTTTCAGCGCAAAGCCGAACTTAAGAAGATCCAATAGCGGTACCCGGCAACGGGCAGTGATAGCCACGCCGGCATACGCCATGACGGCGGGCCCCTTTCCAGAGTGCCCCCGCGGAGGAGCTTCATGAGTCCTTGCGCGAGGGATGAACCCGCATAGCCGAGACGCTGCGCGGCTCGGTTCAGGAGAGCCCGTTGCGGCATCGGCCGCACGCGCCAAGCGGAAGAAGTGACCCGGGCTTGAATCTGAGGCTCTAGATTTCCTCACGCGCATGCGTCTGCGCGTCATAGATCCTGACCCGAAGCTTGGGAAAGCGTCTCTTCAGTTCTTCTCCGCCGGCCCTGGCGCCCTCTTTCGTTGCAAACTCAGCTTTTAACAGGCCATCGACTTCGATCGCGAAGCCTGAAGTCGGCATCTTGCGGGCGGCAGCAACCATCTTGTTTCGTCTCATATTGGATTTGCGCACGAACTGCTTAGCCTGAGTCGGCGAGAAGCCGCCAGTCACAACGGCCATTGTTGACGACCAAGTAGCGCCTGTCTGCAATTCGCATGCTGATCTGGATGCTTTTCGGTCTACCCCTCCCCCAACCTACGCCGCCTGGATTCTAGCGAGGAAGTCGTCCAGCTCGCGCTTCAGCCGAGTACCTTCCTCAGAAAGCAGTTCGGCAGACCTTAGCACTCCCGCCGAAGCCTCCCCGGTCAGCTTTGCGCCCTTAGTGACCTCACCGGCGCTTGTCGCCACCTGCGTCGTCCTGGCTGCGGCTTCCTGCACGTTGAGTGCGATGCTTTGGCTGGTCGTCTCCTGCTTTCCGATGGCCTCCACCACGTTCCCCGCAATCTCCGAGATGCGTCCGATGAGGCCGCCAATTTCGGCAATAGTCCCGACCGAATCACGTGTCGCAGCCTGTATTCCGCCGATGTGTTCGCTGATCTCAGCGGTGGCATGGGCGGTCTGCGTCGCGAGAGATTTCACTTCCTGCGCAACGATCGCGAATCCCTTGCCGAAGCCTCCGGCGCGTGCAGCCTCGATGGTGGCGTTCAGCGCGAGCAGATTTGTCTGCCGTGCGATCGCGGCGATCAGCTGAACGACGCCGCCTATCCGCTCCGCCGCGACCGCCAGACCGGATATTCGCTGGTCGCTCAGTTGCGCCATACGAACCGCTTCGTGCGACATACTGGCCACCTGGTCGACCTGCCGGCCGATGGTGGCGATGGTTCCTGCCATTTCGCCGGTAGCGTCAGCGAGGTGCTGAACGTTGGCGGAAGTCTCTCCCGATGAAGATGCGACCTCGACGGAGAGTTGCTTGCCGCGATCGGCCGCGCCGGTAAGGCTGCGCGCGGACGCTTCGAGCTCTGATGATGCGGATGAGACGGCGCCGATAATCTGACCCACCGCGCTTTCGAACTCACCGGCGAGCCGCGCGATATCGGCCTTACGCCGTTCGGCAGCGACACGATCCAGCTCGGCGCTCGCATCGACCTCGGCCCGCGCCTTCTGGCGGGCTTTCAGCTTGAACATTTCGACCGCTTCGGCCATCTCGCCGAGCTCGTCCTTTCGGCCGAGTCCTGGCAAAACGACGTCGAACCGCCCCTCGCCGAGCTGGCGCATGGCCGCTGTCATCGAAGCCACTGTTTTGGCGATGCGCTGGCCGAACAACACTGCGGTGAGCCCTACAAGAACCGTTGAAAGTCCAATTACCCAGATGAGGGTCTGCCGGATCTCTTCAGCATGGACTTCAGCAACCTGCGAACGGGCCCCGGCCGCGTCCATGATCTTCACGAGCGCCGGACGGACACGGTCGTAGATATGTCCGAGATCCTCCACCTGGTCATTCAGCGCTTGCTGTGTAACCATGAACGCAACGAAACCCGATTTGTATGCGTGGACCAGGTCGAGGATCTGGGATTTCGCCTCCTCTGGCAGGTTGGCTTGAGCAAGCGCGGTCTCGAATACCGCCTCCTGATCGACCAGTTGATCGCCATATTTATCCTCGCCGCGCAAGATGAAATCCTTCTCGTGCCGGCGCATCAGTAACATCAAGGTGGTGAGGCGTGGCTGGTTTAGCTCTTTCAGCCGCTGCTCGACGTCGTGAACGGCACCGCGCAGCTTGCCCTGAAACCCCTCATTTTCATTGAAGCCGAGATTGCGTTGGGCGGAGACAACATTATGAAAGCGCGTTGCGTAGAGACCGATCACGGAGCGCAGGGACGTGACCTGCTTGAGCGGATCGTTATCGGGCAACGTCGCTGCAAACGTTTCAACGTAATCGATGTCAGAAAGCTGCCGTTCGTAATTCTCGGCATGGTTCTTGATCAAGATATCACTTGGTTTGCGGAGGAAGTCGTTTGCGATTTGTCGCGACTCCAGGAAGCTCTGTGACAGGGATGCGACATGATCCTTGAATTTGTTGTTGTCGTTTGATTCGCTCTGAACAAGACGCGCGTAAGTCAGGGCGCCGGCGCAGATCACGCCGGTAACAAGGACCCCGGACATCCCGAGCAGCGCCATTTGGCTGCGCAACCCGATGCGAAAACGCCTCGATGACCCGCCGTTCCTCGTCGCAACTTCTCTCATGTTACCCCTTGAAAGAGTTCGTGCCCCGCGGTCGTGTCGGTGAACACGGCGCCGACGGGCGTTGGTCGGTATTGGCTAGACGGAAGTTGTTGACCTGGTCCGTTCGGCCGATGTTGACCGGCTCCATAGGTCAGATTGATTTCAAAAATCTGAAGTCGCACTATGCGTTCTGATCGACATGAACTACGAGCACTCTCCGGCAACGGCAACATCATGCCCGCGATAGGCCGATCATCGGCCACCTTTGCAGAAAAGATGCGAGCGTGACGCGAAGTTCGCCGATAAGCGGCACAACACACCGACAAGCGTTCCGATTCGGACGCGAACTATTCTGATAACAATGAAAAAGATCGCCAGCTGGCTCGATGCCTCCGCAGCCAATCACCGCGGAAAATCACTTTCCGCAAGTACCGACGCGCGTCATTGGCATCCCGGTAACAATGCACTCTATTCATTGCTCGGAGACTTCCGTGACGCACTGCACTTCCCGAGACACAAATTGTACTGAACGGACGAAGGTGGGGAGTACTTCGCCGCCCCGTTGCGAGCAACTCCGCGGACGCCTAGGATAGACGGATATTCTGGCTCATTTGGAAGACGCGCTTGCATAGTCCCCGGGACAGCCAAAGCGAAAAATCAATTCGCGCTGCATGGAAGAGAGAAGCGCGATACCTGTCCCGGCAGCGGGCGTCGATCACGACGGCGAGTAGCGATCGCCCCATAGCTGCCCTGGTCGGTTTCGATGCGCCATTTCGCGACGCTCCCGGAAGTGTGGGGATTCCCAGCTGGACGCTTACGAAAAGGCCGACTGTAGCGAGGCAGGAGATCTTCATCGGCTCCAATTGCAAGGGGCGAATCTTGTGGCCGCTCTGCGATGAGGCCGCCAATCAAGCTGCAGTCACGATCGACGGTCTCGTTCGTGAGATCGATATTTTGCCGTCGATCCCGGCACAGACGAACGCGGCGATCGATCGTCTCGACCGCCCAGAGCGCGGCCCATCCGATGATCGACCCGCAACAGAGGCGTTCGGAACGCTGCGCAATCAGGCGTGTCGGCGTCGTCGTTCGCACGCGACGACGTCGCCTGGGTGGAGCTAAACGCGCGATGCTGCAGATCAATAGTGGAAAGCTCTACACCCGCGGTGTGGGTCGAACGAACCATCTGCGCGGTGTTCTCTATTCCAACCTCGAGCTTTGCTATGGCTACGATGTCGCAACTGCCGCCGGCGTCCTGCGCACAACCGATGGAATGCGCGGCAATCGTGCTGTCGTCTACGAAATAGAGGAAAGGATCGAGGCGGCCGAGACCGGTCCTGGCGTGCTGATCTCCCATACCATCGCACCGTTTCTCGCCGATTTTTCAGCACTGGCATCGTTTGGGCTGCGGGCAATCGTTTCCGCGGATCCGGCTGTCGTTGATCGACTGACGTCGAGTGGGCCCGGCCTTGCTTCTTATGATCCTCCAAGAAAGTTTGTGCTGCGGTATTTCGACGAGCGCATTGCATTGCAGGAGCGGGAAATTGTCGCCTTCGTCGAGCTGGTCGATCAGTTGATCGCGCTCGATCGAAAGACATTCCTGGCGGCGATGGGTGCAATCCGTACCTTTGTGACAGCATTACACCGGATGCGAGACGATCTCGCATTAGCCTATACGCTTTTCGTTTCAGCATTGGAGTCGCTTGCACAGGATTTCGATGGCTATTGCACCACCTGGCATGACGTCGACGAACGCAAACGCAAGCCCGTCGACGCTGCCCTGGCGCACGCGACAAAGCGAACCGGCGAAGCCGTCCGGCAGGCGATCCTTTCAGCCGAGCATGCCTCGCTCGGCACGCGCTACCGTGCATTCGTTCTGCGTCACATCGATCGCGACTATTTCCGCGCGCCTGACCTGAACCTCGGCGGCGCTATCGGTCGGCACGAGCTCGATGGAGCGCTCCGGCAGGCATATGCCTTGCGTTCGCGCTATGTCCACAACGTTCGCAAACTGCCCGACGCAATCACGCTTGTCCATGCCGGTCGGGAAGTCACCGAGGTCGATCGCCGGGCCGCATTGAGTTTTGACGGACTGATACGCCTGACGCACCACGTGATCAGGGCCTTTATCAGCTCTGGCACCAAAATAGAGCACGAACCACACGACTATACGCGCGAGCAGGCTGGAGTGGTGACCGTGTCGCTGGCGCCGCAGATGTGGGTGGCAGCGCCGCTACGCCGTGCGGAACACGGACGCCAACGTCTGGAGGGGCACCTCGAGGAGATCGTCCCGGTGCTGGCAAACACGCCGAACTCGATGATCACGGATCTGCGGCCGATTTTCGTCGATATTGAGCGCTTGGTCCGATCGGGCAGGAAATCACATCGTACGACATTGCTCACGCTTTACGCATTGTTCGCGGCTTTCCTTACAAAGAACGATCGATCCCCGACTCTCGATGCACTCCTGGAAAGGCACTCCTCGGAGATCGGCCGCCCGTCCAGCGATGCGCTGGTCGCCGGGACGATCTTCGGCAGTCTCGACGCGTGGTCGATCGACGTTCACCGCGAAACGCTCGATCGCTATTTTTCCGAGCGGTCCACGCCTTCCGGTCTGCAGGCGCCGAAGCTCCTCGAGGGAGCGATGTGCCTCGCACTCGCCGAACGTTACAGGCAGGCGCGCCACCTCAACGAAGCACGGGAGACCATCGCCAGGGCAGTCGAGACCTATCCTGCCCATCCCGCAATCCGGGACCTGGAAGACAAGTTCTCACCTCGCAAGCGCCTGGACTGGCAGGGAGCACTGCTTCCCCGACCTGCCAAGCCACGAAAGCGCGGTCGACCTCCTGGCGCCGGTTGAGTCGATACGGTCTTGAGCTCAGCACGACGGTTCAACAATGGTAGCTCGGTTCGCAGGGTTGCGAAAATCATTTTCCATGTGGCTGCACTGTACGCTTCGTACGAAGCCGACGCGGCACAGATGCAATCGACTGATCGAGGCCAACCTCATGGAACCGGCAACTCAAAGAAGCGGCTAATTTTTCAAGCACGCGGACCGCGATCCTTTGGGTCTATTGAACTTTGGCCCGGGATAACAAGCGTATTCATCTACTGCGCGATCAGGGGTCTCGAATTGTGCAGTCTGACGCTCGCCAACGAGCTCTAGCCTTGGGCTGCTACCGGGTTTTGCTGGTGGCGAGTGCCGGCGCGGCGCTGCCCGGAAACTTGGACCTCGTTCAAGTGGCTCGGCAGCCTCGTCAGACGTCAGGCCGGCACGATTGTCTGAAACACCTTCTGAACTCTATCTTTTTCTTCGCTACGGCATCCAATTACACGACGAGCTCATAGCGGCCATTCCGCTTGGGCACCACCCAAGCATGATGCTCTGGATGATCACCGATGCCGATATTTTGTGGAGTGGCGCCAGCGCAGGTGCGTGCACCTCGTTTAATTGCTCGATCACCTAGAGGTTCGATCGTGCGTGAAGCGCCTCGCAAATTGTCCTTGCAGACGAATCCAGACAAGGCAATCTTACGGCTTGCGCGCGTACTTGCTCGTCTGGCCGCGAGGGAAGATCATGAAAGAGAGCTCGCCAATCGAAGAGACGACAAGGAAGAGAGCGACGATCTATGCTCGATTCTCAACCGATCTTCAGAATGAGCGTTCGATTGAAGACCAGCTTTCGCTTTGTCAAAGCTATGCCGAGCGGGAAGGCTTAACCGTTATTAGCACCTATGAGGATCGGGCCCGCTCGGGTGGCTCCGTCATGGGACGCGAAGGCCTTCTGCGGATGTTGGACCAAGCGCGGGAGAGATCCTTTGACGTACTAATCGTCGAAGCGCTCGATCGTCTTTCCCGCGACATGGAAGATCTCGCAGGCATCTATAAGCGGCTGTCTTTTCTCGGAATCGAGATCCGGGCGGTTCACGAAGGTGCCGTCAATACCGTACTGGTCGGCCTTCGCGGCTTGGTCGGACAACTCTATCGTGAAGACAACGCTCACAAGGTGCGCCGTGGCCAAGCAGGGCGGGTCAAGCAAGGTTTGGCTGGAGGTGGCCTGACATACGGATATGCCGCGGTCGCCGGAAAAAGCGGCGAACGGGTCGTCGTTGAGTCCGAGGCACAAGTGATCCGGCGTATCTTTCAGGAATATGCGGACGGTCGAACGCCTCGCGAGATCGCGCACGATCTCAACAAAGAAAGGATATCACCTCCGCGAGGGCGCGCATGGAATGCTTCAACTATTAATGGCAACTTTGAGCGTGGCGCCGGAATCCTGCAGAACCAGCTTTATGTGGGGCGCCTCGTCTGGAACAAGGTCAGGATGGTGAAAGATCCCGACTCGGGAAACCGCCTGTCACGACCGAATCCGAGGAGTGACTGGCAGGTTGCTGAAGTGCCGCATCTTGCAATTGTCAGTCCAGAGTTATTCACAGCTGCTCAGCAACGCAAAGGGGAGCGCAGCCACGGCCACCCCAGCCATCAACGTCGGCCCCGTCGGATGCTATCTGGCTTACTCCGCTGCGGCTCATGCGGCTCAGGCATGGCAACCAATGGGCGGGACAAATCGGGGCGCGTTCGCATTCGCTGCTCGGCGGCGACGGAGAGCGGCACCTGTCCTGACGCCAAGACTTTTTATTTAGACACCGTCGAGAGCGCAGTCCTTAGCGGCCTAAAAGCCGAATTGCGCGCGCCCAAGGTTATATCGGAGTACGTACGCATTTATCTAGAGGAGCGGAAACGCCTCGCAGCTGCATCAAGTGCAAAACGGCAGCGCCTCGAGCAGCAGCTTGGGCAATTAAACCGGGAAATCGAACGGCTGGTGGATGCGATCGCGAAAGGACATGGCGATCCATCCGTTCTCGGACCGCGATCGACTGCCTTAGATGCCGAACGACAGCGGATATCTGAGGAGTTGCAGAGCGAGCCACCTGCCCTGAAGGAAGTTGCGCTGCATCCGGCCATCCTCAAACGATATGAGGAACAACTCGGTCGACTTGAGGAAGCACTGGGAAAAGGTGTCAGTGCGGGCGACGGAGAGGCTGCAGAAGCCATCAGAGACCTGGTCGAGACGGTCACTGTGTTCCGCGATCCGGGGCGCCCAGGTGGTGTAGCCGTGGAAATAGCTGGCCGGCTAAATGCCCTGCTCGGGGAAAAGGCCTATCCAAACCACGTCAAAGGGGTGTGGGGAAAGATGGTAGCGGGGGAGGGACTCGAACCCCCGACCCCAGGATTATGATTCCCGTGCTCTAACCAGCTGAGCTACCCCGCCATGGGCTCGCGAATGGCGGCGCGGAGCCGCGCCTTGCGAACGCGCCGGCATATAAAGAGTGGCGCGCGCGCCTGTCAAGCAAACCCGGACGAGGCAGCAACTTATTGCAGACAGAAGCTATTTTGGCCTGACCGATGGGTCGCCGCCGGGGCTGCCGGGCGGTGGAATCACCGGCGTGTTGCCACCCTGCGGGGTCGGCGCACGCATTTCCGGATCGACGCCGGCCGGCGGGCACAGCACCCCGTCCGATTTGGCGAGCTTGTCGCCCAGCGGCTCCTTGGCTTGCCCGGTGGTGGTTCCCTCCGGAACCGGCACGCCAGGATGCGAGGGCTGCGGCGCGCAATTGGCAGCGGCGCGCGCCAACGCCGGCGGCGCGGTCTGTGCCGGCGGTGTCGCGGGCGTCGGCGGCGCCTGCGCCACGGCAACAACCGGTGCCAGCATCAGCACGCAGGACAAAGCCAGTGTTCGGTTGATCTTCATGACAAGAAAACGGCGACGGCGCGCCGATGTTCCCGGTCGAGTCGCAGCAAGCATCACGATTTGCGGAAACGAATCAGCGAGAAATGCCCCATCGGCGGCATCGGCCGGCGTTCCGCGAGGCTGACGCCGCCATGCTTGGCGGCCCAATCGGTCAGCCGCTCCCACGGAAATTCCGGACGCCAGCCGAGCCGCCGCGCCAGCGGCGCGAAGGCGAGCTCGAAGATGCGGCGCGGGCCGCTCTCGGCGCCGATGTGATTGACCAGGATCAACTCGCCGCCCGGCTTCAGCACGCGGATGAAATCGTCGAGCGTCGCTTCGGGATCCGGCACCGCGGTGATGACATATTGCGCGACCACCGCGTCGAAGAACGAATCCGGGAATGCGAGGTTCTTGGCGTCCATCACCGCCAGCGTTTCGACATTACTGAGGCCCAGCGCGCGCACGCGCTTGAGCGCCCGCCGCAACATCGGCTCGGAAATATCGACGCCGTAGAGTTTCGTGTTGCGCGAGTAATCGGACAGCGACAAACCAGTGCCGACGCCGACATCGAGCACACGTCCGCCGATCCGGTCGGCTTCCGCGATCGTCGACTGACGGCCCTGATCGAACACCTTGCCGAACACGAGATCGTAGATCGGTGCCCAGCGGCCATACGCTTTTTCGACCCCCTCGCGGTCGATGTCCCCCGCCATCCCCTGCCCCGAAACTGTCTGTTCTAGCCCCGAACCGCTTCCACGAGCGGCGTCATCGCATCCTGCGTCACAGCCCGCGCCAAGCGGCTCGCGCTCGCACTCCTGATGAAGCCGCCGCCGAGCACGCGCGCCTGCCCGGATGGCGCATCGTAGAACACGCAAGCCTGGCCGGGCGACACGCCCTCCTCGCCGGCGACGAGCTCGACCTCATAACCACTGTCGACGGCGCGCAACCACGCCGGCTGCGGCGCGCGCGTCGAGCGCACGCGGACATAGATCTCGATGCCCTCGCCGGTCACGCGATCCAGCGCGCCGTCGCCGATCCAGTTGACGTCGCGCAGCGCGATGCGATCCATCCGCAGCGCCTCGCGCGGTCCGACCACGACGCGGCGCGTCGCCGCGTCGAGCTTGACCACATAGAGCGGGTGGCCGGATGCGATGCCGAGGCCCTTGCGCTGGCCGACGGTGAAATGAACGATGCCCTGGTGCTGGCCGACGACATTGCCGGCGAGATCGACGATGTCGCCCGGCGCGATCGCATTCGGCTTCAGCCGTCCGATGATGTCGGTGTAGCGGCCGGTCGGCACGAAGCAGATGTCCTGGCTGTCCTGCTTGTCGGCGACCTCGAGCTCGAAGCGCCGCGCCAGCTCGCGGGTCTGCGGCTTGGTCATGTCGCCGAGCGGGAAGCGCAGGAAGTCGAGCTGCTCGCGCGTGGTGGCGAACAGGAAATAGCTCTGGTCGCGATCGGCATCCGCCGCGCAGACCAGTGAGCGCGATCCGTCGGCCAGCCGGCGCGAGGCGACATAGTGGCCGGTGGCGAGCGCCTGGGCGCCGAGCTCGCGCGCGGTCGCCAGCAGATCGCGAAACTTGACCGAGCGGTTGCACTCGATGCACGGCACCGGCGTCTCGCCGAGCGCGTAGCTGTCGGCGAAATTGTCGATCACCGACTGCTTGAAGCGGCTTTCATAGTCGAGCACGTAATGCGGGATGCCGATCCGCTCGGCCACATTGCGCGCATCATGGATGTCGCGGCCGGCGCAGCAGGCGCCCTTGCGATGGGTCGCAGCGCCGTGGTCGTAGAGCTGCAGCGTGATCCCGACCACGTCATAGCCCTGCGACTTCAACAGCGCAGCCGTCACCGACGAGTCGACGCCGCCGGACATCGCGACGACGATCCGTGTGTCTTCAGGGCGGCCTTCAAGATCCAGACTGTTGAGCATCTCTAAGCGGTCATTGGTCACTGTCGCGGCGAGGTTATCCGCTCCGCGACGAAATTGGAAAAAGCCTTTGTCCAGAGAGCCTTGGAACGCGTCCAAGACCGGGTCGGTCGGTTCGGGACGCGCCGGGGGCCACTCTTAATATAGGCCGTATTCCGGTGAGGCAATCCGGCGAAAACCGTAGCTTGCGGCGTGTGGACGGCAAATCTTGCCGCCGGGCAAAAACGAGACCCGTCGGGAACCCGTTTCAAGTCACGGTGACGCTCGTAACTAACTGAAATAGCTCATTGTTTATTGCACCCGAGGGTTGGCCCGCTCCTTGCTGACATAACGCCGGAAGTCTCATTTGCGAGGGTTGGCAGTGGTCAGCGTGACGTCGGAAGCATTGGCAAGCCGGTCTTTTCAGGCCACGACGCGGTCGGCGCGGCCCGATCCCGCCCCGCAGGCGGGGAACGACGGCTTTGCCGCGCTGGTCGACAGCAGCACAGCGTCCGCGAGCGACAGCAGCCGCTACGACTCGCCGCCGGCGCCGGCGCCGGCGCGCCGTTCCGACGATTCGTCCTCGGCGACCGACACCGGCTCCCGCGACGCCAGCACGGCCCCCGACGGGACGTCACGCGACGACAAGACCGTCGCCGATGACAGCGACACCGGCACGCCGCGCAAGACCAAGTCGAAATCGAAATCGGACGACTCGAACTCGAGCACCGATGCGCCATCTCCTGGCGACAAGTCCACCACGACACAAGCGACCCCGACGCAGGACCCAGCCGGTGCGGCAACGGCCGCCACCTTGATTGCTCCGGTCGCCGCGGCGGCGACTGCCCCTGCAACAACGCCCACCACGCCATCGGACCAGCCCACCGCACCGCTTGCGATTGCAGCGGCGGCCATCGCAGCAAGCTCCGCGATCGCCGGCACCGGTGCCGTGACCGGCACCGGCGTGCCGGCCGGCGCAGACACCGCAACCGCGGCGACCACCACAGCGAATGCCGACAAGGTCACCAAGGCGGCCGGCGTCAAGACCGAGGCGCAGCTGGTCACTCCCGATGCGGCAACGGTTTCCGGCGCAGCAACCGCGACTGGCGATGCGACACTCGCCGCCGCCGTTGCCGCCGGAACGCCGGCCGCGAAAACACCGACACAGGCCAAGGCGCAGATCGCCGCCAACGACGCAACCTCCGCAGCGCCCGCCGACCCGGATGGCCCGGCCCCGAGCAGCATCACCACCGCGCCGACCGACCCGACGACAATCGTCCCCGCGGTCGCGCAGCCGGCTGCGGTCTCCGGCAGGGCCAAGGCCGCCGCGGACGGTGCCGCCGATGCCATCAAGGCCGATACGAGCGGCAGCGACGGCGCCACGCCGACGCCTGCGGTCGGCGGCCACACGGCGGCGCAGGCCCAGGTCACGACAGCAGATCCGAGCGCGCCGGCCGCAAATACGTTCCAGGCGCAACTGGCGAGCAGCCAGACGACACCGTCTGCGACCGCGCCCTTGACCGTGACCAGCGCCGCGCAAAACGCCGCCGTGCCGCTCGCCGGGCTGGCGATGCAGATCGCCGCCTCCGCCAAGAGCGGCAAGAGCCGCTTCGAGATCCGGCTCGACCCCGCCGAGCTCGGCCGCATCGATGTCCGCATCGATGTCGATCGCAACGGCCAGGTTACCTCGCATCTCACCGTCGAACGCCCGGAGACGCTGTCGATGCTGCGCCAGGACGCCAACCAGCTGCAACGCGCGCTCGACAATGCCGGCCTGTCGACCGGCAACGGCGGATTGCAGTTCAGCCTGCGCGATCAGTCGCAGGCGGGCCAGCACAACAATGGTCAGTCGAATCCGAACGCCCACCATTTGATCGTCGCCGAGGAGGACAGCGTTCCTGCCGCGGCGGCTGGCCGCTCCTACGGCCGCGCAACCGGCGCCCTCGGCGGCGTCGATATCAGAGTGTAAGGAGTTCACCATGGCAGTCGATGCAACCATGCCGACGCCCGTCGTCTCGGCACCGGGCACCAGCAACGGGACGAGCACCGGAGGCAGCAGCAGCGGCAGCGGCCTGACCACGTCGTCGCAGGGCATCGCCGATAATTTCCAAACCTTCCTGACGCTGTTGACCACGCAGCTGCAGAACCAGAACCCGCTCGACCCGCTCGACACCAACCAGTTCACCCAGCAGCTCGTGCAGTTCGCCGGCGTCGAACAGCAGCTGAAATCCAACGATCAGTTGAAGCAACTGATCGCGATCGAGAAGAGCGCGCAGTCGACCCAGGCACTGGTCTATGTCGGCAACACGGTCGCGGTCGACGGCAGCAAGACGCAGCTCGACAAATCCGCGACCTGGAATCTGGTGTCCCCGCAGGCCACCAGCGCCACCATCACGATCACGAGTTCGACCGGCCAGACCGCCTATTCCGGCAATTTCAACCTGAAGCAGGGCAACGCCAGCTTCGTCTGGGACGGCAAGGGCAATGACGGCACGCAATGGCCGCCTGGCACCTACACGCTGACCGCCACCGGCAAGGATTCCAAGGGCAACGACCTCGCGATCTCGACCGAGATCCAGGGCATGGTCGACTCCGTCGACCTCACCGCCTCCCCGCCGCTGCTCTCGATCGGCGGCCAGACCTACACCACCGACAAGATCAAGCGCGTGGTGCGCGGCGCGACGAGCTCGAGCTGATCGCGCCTGCTGGCGCTGTGCGCATCGGGACGAGCGGGCAACAGCTGCGCGACAGGCAGCCGCAGGCTGACCGGCCCGCACAGTCTCTTCCATCTATCGATCAGGGCCGCCGGCTCAGTGAGCCGCCTTTCGCGCGAGCCTGACGCCGCGTGGAGAATCGCCGAAACGAGTTCGGAACAAGCGATTGAAGTACGAAACATCGGAGAAGCCGACCTCCAGCGCGATATCAGAAATTCGCCGGCCCCCCGCCTCAGTCTCGGTCAGCAACGCGTGCGCCCGCTGCAGACGCAATTCATTCAAGCGTTCGGTGAACGATGTTCCGGATGACGCCATCAGGCGCTGCAGATAGCGAGGCGAGATGCCCTGGCACCGTGCGACTGCTTGAACGCTGAGCCCGGGCTCCTGGAAGTGGACGGCTATGTAGTCGAGTGCCGCGTCGTGCCGTGCAGCCACCACGGCGCTCGTGCTGCTCTCTCCCAAAGCAGGGCCCTCGTCGAGTGCGAGCGCGACGAGATCGTGGATGTGGGTCACGACCGTATGACGAAGCCTGGGGGCAGTCAGCGCTCGCGCCTTGAGTGCCGACTTCAGGTAGGCCGTCAACAACCAAAACGCCTCTGTGCGGTGTCCGATCGGCCGCATCACCAGGCTTTCGACGTTGGTTAGCCGTTGCTCGAGCGCCTCGCGCGGAACGGCCAGGCCGAATTGCAATCCATCGACATAGGTCACGCTGGCTGGCTCCGAATGCAGAATTGCGATCGCATCGCCCGTGCGGAGTTCGACGTCGCGGCCACGTTGCGACATCTGACTGCTGCCGGGAGAGCAGAAGATCACGCCGACGGAATCATCGCCGTCGGCGAGGTTCGCCTGCAACCGCCTGAAGCACATCGACGTGCCCTTCAGCGCCAGCATGCGCAAGCCGTGCACTGCTTGGAGGCAGGCATCGGCCTGGAGCGGAATACGCGACAGAGGCTCGATATCGGCATGCACGACGCATCGACCAAAGTGCTCGCGCCATGCGGGAATACGAATCCGCTCTGGAAGAGCGCGCGTCGAAAATCGATAAGATACAACATCGGCTGCGTCCGTAGGCATCGGGACCTCCAGCCTTCACTGAAAATCGGAATGCACCGTTGCGTGCACACCAGAATAAATGCGTCTGCATTTGCAATTCACGCACCGGCCTGCCCTCGATCCGTGCGCGCATGTCCAAGAAGCGATGCTATCGATCTGCTAGTCTCAACTGCTTGTGATCGTTGCTGATGTGAACTGGTTCACTCATCGATCAGAATATTACGTTTATACTGATCGCGAAAGCCGCGGCTTCCATTTTCTCCCTCAGGAGGAGCCGGCCGCGATGGCACTATCTGTAATTGCCGCCATCGGATTCATCGGAAATCCCATGCGGTGTGCAAGTGCAAATCGGCCTTACGTCCGTGTTCGCAATTGATCCGGCTTACGGAGCCGCGAGCAGGCTACTTTGGAAGATGGCGATACCGATTTTATTTCGCTGCTCAGCCAAATCGCTAGCAGACTTCGTCGGACATAAATGCCTGCGGCACTGTTGGCTTTGGCCGCCGGTTGAAATGGTCGAAATCTGTCACGTGGTAATTCAACCTTAGTGATCAAGAAGGCGTTCGATCATGTCCACCATATTCGACATGCTTTATCATGAGTACTGTCGTGCCCGCCTCGCCGAAATGCGAAAGCAGCTTTTGATACCGATCGTCGGCGAAGTCTTGCAGGCACCGCCGCAAGACGGCGATTCTTCCGGGCCCCGTGATTGTGGCTGGCCGGCGGAAGCGCCGCCAACCCTCGGGTAGCTGGAGCGCACCATCCCATTGGTTACGCCGGAGGCTCGTCCGGCACGCGCACGCTTCGGAGCACCTGGGAACGTCCCATGGACCGATGCCCGCTCGAGGCCGTGCGCACGCCCGATAGATCGACAGATGCATGATCGAACCCACACCTCGAAGCGATTGATCGGCGAGACTCCGCCGGAGTTCAGATCGACCGGTCGCGACCCGCGCATCGACGTCTGCCGCGGCATCGCATTATGGTGGATCTTTCTCGACCACGTTCCAAACAACGTCGGAAGCTGGCTGACATTGCGCAGCTACGGCTTCTGCGATGCCGCCGAGATATTCATGTTCATCTCGGGCGTGACTTGCGCGCTGGCCTACGGCAGGACGCGGCAGCGGGACGGCTGGCGAGGCATGATCGGCCGCTCGCTGCGGCGGGGATGGGATATCTATGCCGCCTTCCTCCTGCTTACGCTCGCCTGCGCCATCCTCATCCACCTTGCGGGCAGCGACGATCTTGCTGACAACAGCAATACGCGGGTTCTGTTCGAACATCCGGGCGAGGCATTTGCGCACGCCGCGATCCTGCAATACCGCCCTGTCAACACCGACGTGTTGCCCGTGTTTGTGATCTGCCACGTGCTGTTCGCGCCGCTGTTGTGGCTGCTGCTGCGCGCACCAAATGTGACGCTCGGCCTTTCGTTGTCGCTTTATGCACTGGTGCAGGTGTTCGGCTGGAGACTTCCCGCCTGGCCCAACGGCGTCTGGTTCTTCAATCCGCTGGCCTGGCAGCTGCTGGTCGTGCTCGGTGCATGGTACGTCATCGAGGTCGACAAGATCCGAAAATGGCTGACGTCGCGCTCCGCGCTCGTGGTTTCCGTTCTCTATCTGGTGCTCGGCCTGATTGTTGCGCTCGGCCATGACATCCCGCTGCTGCCGCAGACCTGGACGGATCGCGTGCTTCCGTTGGACAAGTCGAATCTGAGCCCATTGCGGCTGCTGCATTTCCTGGCTCTTGCGATCGTGGCGCTACGGCTCGTTCCCGCGGGCTGGCGAGGGCTATCGACGCCTGTGCTGCGCGGCGCGCGGTGCTGTGGCGAGAATTCGCTGCCGATCTATTGCCTCGGCGTCCTGCTCGCGCTGGTCAGCCAGCTGGATATGCTCGACATCTCGAACCGGGTTTCGATGCAGATCGCGCTCAGTCTCGGTGGGATCATGGTGATGATCGTCGGCGCGACGCTCCTGAACGCGCTCGGCACGAAACACAAGTCCGCGGTGGGCGAGATCGATCGAGAAATGGCCACCGCTGATACAAGCCCCAAGGTTGAGGATCGCACGCGCAGGACCGCGCTTGATCCACGGCCGAGAGCCGTCATCGTTCCATCGACATACTGCCCTTGAAAGCTTGAATCGCGGCGGACACGGTGCGCACATCCTCTGGACGCATGCAGAACGGCCCCGAAAACGTCTCGACGTTTCCGGGGCCGTTGCGTTAGCTACGCGCGGAGGAGGCGCCACTCACTCCACCTGTCCGGCGGCGGCGAGGATCAACCGCGCGATCGGCTCGGGCTGCGAGATCAGCGCGAGATGGCTCGCTTTCACCTCGATCGTGGTGGCGCCCATCCGCTTCGCCATGAAGCGTTCGAGATCCGGATTGATGGTGCGGTCTTCGGTCGAGACAGCGTAGTAGCTCGGCTTGCTGCGCCAGGCCGCGTGGCTGGTCTTGCCGGTGAGCAGCTGCTTGTGGAACGGCTGCTGCACGGCATAGAGCACCTTTGCCTTCGCTTCCGGCAGGTCGCCGGCGAAATCACGCAGGAAAGCCGCTTCGCTTAAGCGGCCCTCGTCGCCATCGAACACGATGCCGGCGCTCGCCGGTGGCGTCGGATAGGTTTTTGCCAGCGCAGTGTAATCCTCATCCGCATCGGGCGCGCGCGCCGCGACATAGACCAGCGCCGACACATTCGGATGCACGCCGGCCTCGGTGACGATCATGCCGGAGAAGGAGTGGCCGACGAGGACGGTCGGACCATCCTGGCGATCGAGCACGCGCTGCGCCGAGGCGACCGCTTCCGGCAGCGTGGTCAGGGGATTTTGCACCGACGTCACATTGAGTCCGGCCGCCTGCAGGCGCGGAATGACTTCGGACCAACATGAGCCGTCGGCGAACAGGCCATGCACCAAAACGACGTTGCGCGCCTTCACCGGCGGCGTGGTTGCGGCCATGCCGCGCGAGGACACCAATGAGGCCGCAGCTCCAGCGAGCAAGGCGGTCGAGAAAGTGCGTCTGTTCATCATCATGACAAGGGCTCGGATCGTAGGGATTGGCCCACCGGCGGTGAGCTGACAATCTCTCCTACGCAGGAAAAGGCGCATGGTTACGCGCGGTGCCGATGGGGCGATCAAGGATCGGTGAACGGGATGCGGACACGACTTTCGGCGTGTCGCGTGGTGTGCAGCCGAGATTGCGAGAGCAAGTCTCAAATCGGTCATCGCGCCCGGGGCCACCCCTCTCCCCAGCCCTCCCCCGCAAGGCCCGCAAGGGGGGAGGGAGCCTGCCCAGCGTGCTCACCTCACATGGCGCCCACTTATGGTGCGCGAGAAATGTCAGGGATGCGCTGGCGGATGGGTTCCCTCCCCCCTTGCGGGCGAGGGGTAGGGAGAGGGGTGCCGCTTGCTCCGCCGCTCGACGAAACCCCTGAAAATCAGCAGCGCGCGCGGGGCGCCCGGCGGCCAATCCAACCCCTCCCCGGCCCCTGTTCCCGGCCATTCCAACGAGATTCGTATTGAACGCTTGGGCTTAGGCAAATTTTAAACCGGGAGGCGTAGCTTACCTCTTGCGAGTTCAGTGGTTGAGAGTTTGTGAGTACGCCATGACAGAACCCCATCGCCCGAGGGTGAAATACGTCATCGGGCCTGACGGCAGCCCGTTAACGATTGCGGATTTGCCGGCCCCCGGTACCAAACGGTGGGTCATCCGCCGCAAGGCCGAAGTTGTCGCTGCGGTCCGCGGCGGCCTGCTCTCCCTTGAGGAGGCCTGCAGCCGCTACACCTTGACCGTCGATGAATTCCTTTCCTGGCAGTTCTCGATCGACCAGCATGGTCTGGCCGGGCTGCGCACCACACGTATCCAGCAGTACCGGCAGTAAGTTTCGCCTGAAAAGGTGCATTTGAAGAAAACCGGCCTCGCTTTGCGAAGCCGGTTTTTTTCATGTCCGCGTTTTTGCCGCGGTTCTTAACCTTCGTTAACCATATGGAAACCATACCCTAGGCAATATTTGCCCAGTCGGACCCGCGTGGGCCGAATCCCTGGGGGCCGTTGGTGCAAAGTCTGGTTGCTTTCCTGAGAGGTCTTGGTGCGGCCCGCCTCGCGGCGATGGTTGCGGTCACCGCGGCCCTGATCGGTTTCTTCGCGTTCGTCATCATGCGCGTCACCACGCCCCAGATGACCACCCTCTTCACCGACCTGTCGACCGAGGATTCCTCTGCAATCATCAAGGAGCTGGAGCGCCAGGCGATCCCGTTCGAGCTGCGCAATGACGGCGCCGCGATCATGGTGCCGAAGGACAAGGTGACGCGGCTGCGGATGAAGCTCGCCGAGGGCGGCATGCCCAAGGGCGGCGGCGTCGGCTACGAGATCTTCGACAAATCGGATGCCCTGGGCACCACGAGCTTCGTCCAGAACATCAATCATCTGCGCGCGCTGGAGGGTGAGCTCGCCCGCACCATCCGTGCCATCGATCGGGTGCAGGCCGCGCGCGTCCACCTCGTGCTGCCGGAAAAGCCCTTGTTCTCGCGCGAGACGCCGGAGCCGTCGGCCTCGATCGTGCTCAGGGTGCGCGGTGCGCTCGAGCCGCAGCAGATCCGCGCCATCCGCCACGTCGTCGCCTCCGCGGTCAACGGGCTGAAGCCGCAGCGGGTCTCGATCGTCGACGAGGCCGGCCAGCTCTTGGCCGACGGCGCCCAGTCCGACGCCGACGCCGCGGTCGGCGACGAGCGCCGCGCCGCCTTCGAGAAGCGGATGCGCAAGCAGGTCGAGGACATCGTCTCCTCGGTGGTCGGCACTGGGCGCGCCCGCGTCCAGCTCTCCGCCGACTTCGACTACAACAAGATCACCCAGACTTCGGACAAGTTCGACCCCGAGGGTCGGGTGCTGCGCTCGACCCAGACCCGTGAGGAATCGAGCCTCACCGCCGACAATTCCGGCCAGGTCACCGTCGCCAACGAGCTGCCGGGCAACCAGAACCAGGACAACGCCGCCCGCGCCCGCGACCAGAGCAAGAAGAGCGAGGAAACCAACAATTACGAGATTTCCCGCACCACCAAGACCGAGGTGACCGAGGCCGGCCGCGTCAACCGCATCTCGGTCGCGGTCTTGGTCGACGGCGCCTATTCCAAGAACGAAAAAGGCGAGATGGTCTACCAGGACCGCAGCAAGGAGCAGCTCGACCGCATCGCCGCGCTGGTCCGCTCCGCGATCGGCTTCGACCAGAAGCGCGGCGACCAGGTCGAGGTCGTCAACCTGCGCTTCGCCGAGCCGCCGACTGCCCAGCCGATCGCTGAACCGACCGGCCTGCTCGGCATCCTGCAATTCACCAAGGATGACGTGATGTACGTCATTGAGCTCGGCGTCATGATGATGCTCGGCCTCGTCGTGCTGTTCATGGTGGTCCGTCCGCTGGTCAAGCGCATCGTCGCGGCCGACGCCATTCCGTCGCTGGCAGGCAGCGGCCTGCCGGCCGTCGCCGAAGCCCGTGCCGAGAGCGCCGGCGCGACCGGCCAGGCGCTGATCCCAGCCGGCAGCGGCGCGGCGCAATTGATCGACGTCGCCCAGATCCAGGGCCAGGTCCACGCCCAGGCCGTGCACCGGGTCGGCGAGCTCGCCGAGCGCAATCCGAACGAAACCGTCTCCATCGTCCGTCAATGGCTGAGCGAGCCGGTAGAGAACTGACATGGCCGCCGTACCCCAGACCACCAACGCCAACGACATCGCCACCGTGCTCTCGACGCTGGCGAACCGGCAGAGCGCCCGGCCCAAGGGCAAGCCGCTGCCCGGCCCGAAGCGCGCCGCGATCCTGATGCTCGCGCTCGGCGAGCAGTATGGCGGCAAGATCTGGTCGATGCTCGACGACGAGGAGGTCCGCGAGCTGTCGGTCCACATGTCGACGCTCGGCACCGTCGAGGCCGACGTGGTCGAGGATCTGATGCTGGAATTCGTCTCGCGGATGTCGGCGTCGGGCGCGCTGATGGGCAATTTCGACGCCACCGAGCGGCTGCTGCAGCAGTACCTGCCGGCCGAGCGCGTCTCCGGCATCATGGACGAGATCCGCGGTCCCGCCGGCCGCAACATGTGGGAGAAGCTCTCCAACGTGCAGGAAGAGGTGCTCGCCAACTACCTCAAGAACGAGTACCCGCAGACCATCGCCGTGGTGCTGTCGAAGCTGAAGCCGGAGCACGCCGCCCGCGTGCTCGCGATCCTGCCCGAGGACATCGCGCTCGACGTGGTCGGCCGCATGCTGCGGATGGAGGCGGTGCAGAAGGAAGTCATCGAGCGCGTCGAGCAGACGCTGCGCACCGAGTTCATGTCGAACCTGTCGCAGACCCGCCGCCGCGACGCCCATGAGGTGATGGCCGAGATCTTCAACAATTTCGACCGCCAGACCGAGACCCGCTTCATCACCTCGCTGGAAGAAGAGAACCGCGAATCCGCCGAGCGCATCAAGGCGCTGATGTTCACCTTCGACGATCTGATCAAGCTCGATTCCGCCTCGGCCCAGACGCTGATGCGCAACATCGACAAGGACAAGCTCGGCGTCGCGCTGAAGAGCGCCAATGAGGAGGTGCGCAGCTTCTTCCTCGGCAACATGTCCTCGCGCGCCGGCAAGATGCTGATGGACGACATGGCCGCGATGGGTCCGGTCAGACTGCGCGACGTCGACGAGGCGCAGGCCCTGCTGGTCAACCTCGCCAAGGACCTCGCCGCCCGCGGCGAGATCACCCTGACCAAGAACCGCGCCGACGACGAGCTGGTGTACTGATGGCCGCACCCGCAAAATTCCTGTTCGACACCGACTTCTCCGCCCCCGACCGCGCCCGCGAGCGCGCGCCGACCCCGGCCGAGGTCGCCCAGAAGGTCGCCGACGCCGAGGCCCGCGCCTATCGCGCCGGCTACGAGGCCGCGCTGCGCGAGGCCAAGGTCGAGAGCGACCGCCGCATGGCGCAGGCGCTGGAGGCGATCGGCGCCGCGATCAAGGGCATCGCGGCGCGCTTTGCCGGCATCGAGACCCGGATGGAGACCGAGGCGGTCGATGTCGCGGTCGCGGTCGCCCGCAAGCTCTGCAATGAGCTGGTGGCGCGCGAGCCGCTCGGCGAGATCACCGCGCTGGTCTCCGACTGCTTCTCGCATCTGGTGGCGACCCCGCATCTCGTGGTCCGCATCAACGACGCGCTCTACGAGGCGGCGCATCACAACATCGAGCAGTTGGCGGCGCATTCCGGCTTCCAGGGCCGGCTGGTGATCCTGGCCGAGCCGACGATCGCGACCGGCGACTGCCGGATCGAATGGGCCGATGGCGGCGTGGTGCTGGAGCGCGCTGCGATCGAAGGCAAGATCAACGAACTCGTCGGGCGCTATCTGGCGTCCCGCGGCCAGACCGGCTGAAGGGCATTGAGGGCTGAACCATGAGCGACACCGACACCCAAGTCCCGCTTCCCGACCTCAACGCCGCCGACGCGCCTAATATCGACGACATCGGCTACAACGAGGATGAAAATGCCGCGCGCATCGCGGCCGACCTCGAGGCCGTGTTCGACGTGCCAGTGCAGGTCTCGGCGGTGCTCGGCCGCTCCAAGATGGACGTCGGCGACCTGCTGAAGCTCGGACCGGGCACCGTGCTCGAACTCGACCGCCGGGTCGGCGAGGCGATCGACATCTACGTCAACAACCGCCTGGTGGCGCGTGGCGAGGTGGTGCTGGTGGAAGACAAGCTCGGCGTGACCATGACCGAAATCATCAAGGCAGAACGCTCTTAAACGAATGCAACGGTAGCGCGCGGAACCTGCGCGACCAGACCAACAGGAGATCATCATGCGGCTTCTCATCGTTGGCACCCTGAAGGGCCAGCTCACGACCGCGACCAAGATCGCGATGGACAACGGCGCCTCGGTGACCCACGCCGAAGCCGCCGAACAGGCGATGAACGTCCTGCGCGGCGGCAAGGGCGCCGACCTCCTGCTGGTCGATGTCGGCCTCGACATCCGCGACCTCGTGATGCGGCTCGAGGCCGAGCACATCCATGTTCCGATCGTCGCCTGCGGCATCTCCAACGACGCCCGCGCCGCGGTCGCCGCGATCCATGCCGGCGCCAAGGAATACATCCCGCTGCCGCCCGATCCCGAGCTGATCGCAGCGGTGCTCGCCGCGGTCGCCAACGACGCCCGCGACCTGATCTGGCGCGACGAGGCGATGGGCCGGGTGATCAAGCTGGCGCAGCAGATCGCAAGCTCCGACGCCTCGGTGATGATCACCGGCGAGTCCGGCACCGGCAAGGAAGTGCTGGCGCGCTATGTCCATTCCCGCTCGGCCCGCGCCAAGCGACCGTTCATCTCGATCAATTGCGCCGCGATCCCGGAGCACCTCTTGGAATCCGAACTGTTCGGCCATGAGAAAGGCGCCTTCACCGGCGCCGTGGCGCGCCGGATCGGCAAGTTCGAGGAAGCCACCGGCGGCACACTGCTGCTCGATGAAATCTCCGAAATGGACGTGCGGCTCCAATCCAAGCTGCTGCGCGCGATCCAGGAGCGGGTGATCGACCGCGTCGGCGGCACCAAGCCGGTTCCGGTCGACATCCGCATCATCGCGACCTCGAACCGCAATCTGTCGGAGGCAGTGCGCGAAGGTACCTTCCGCGAGGACCTGCTGTTCCGCCTCAACGTCGTCAATCTGAAGATTCCGCCGCTGCGCGACCGCCCGGCCGACATCCTCGAGCTGGCGCAGCATTTCGCCAAGAAATATGCCGAGGCCAACGGCCTTCCGGTCCGCCCGATCTCGACTGATGCCCGCCGCGTGCTGACCGCGAACCGCTGGCAGGGCAACGTCCGGGAGCTCGAGAACACCATCCATCGCTCGGTCCTGATGGCGCAGGGCGACGAGATCGGTCCCGACGCGATCCTCACCCCCGACGGCGACCGCCTCGACCTCGCCAAGACCGCACCCGCGGTGGCGCATGCAACGCTGGCCGCCGAGCAGGTCACCCGCGCGCTGGTCGGCCGCACCGTCGCCGATGTCGAGCGTGACCTGATCCTGGAAACGCTGAAGCACTGCCTCGGCAACCGCACCCATGCCGCCAACATCCTCGGCATCTCGATCCGCACGCTGCGCAACAAGCTGAACGAATATGCCGACGGCGGCATCCCGATCACCCCGGCCGGCAACGGCGCGCCCGACTATCAGCGCGTGGCGAACGCCGGCTGAGAGAAAACAGGCGGCGGCGCGATCCCGCCGCCTGCCCCACCTCACGAATAGCTGGGCGCGTCGGGCTTGCGAAAGATCCGGATCGGATCGCCCGGCGTGATGTCGCGGCCGGTGAACATCACATAGGCATAGAGCGCAAGATACGCGACGGCGATTGCGCCGACGAGATAGAACAGCCAGGTTCCCAGGCGCTTCATCGAACCGTCACGTCTCCGAAATCTCGCGCGCTTTTAATGTGGTGATCAAGAAAACGCCACGGCCAACATGCGCGCCAAGCGCCTTGGCCGTTCCTCCCTTGAATCTTGGGAACAGTTGCCCTATTCAATCTCCTATTGCGCTTTTATATTTCGACAACTGGAGAGTGATATGGCCCTTTACGCGCAGACCAGCGGCACCCTGTCCACCAACTCCGGCACTTTCACGCCGATACAAGGCCTCAGCCTGGCGATCCCGGAGGGTGTCGGCACCACCGCAATCGTCACGCTCAACGTTCCGAATCCCTATGCCACCGGCACCGATATCCCGGGCGGCATGTTCGGCGTCACCATCAATGGCAAGGTCTCGCCAGTCGTCGCGAGCTTCACCTATAACGAAACCCCGTCGAGCTTTGGCCGCATCCCGACCACGCTCGTCGTCGGCATTCCGCTGGGTAATGCGGCTCAGACCATCCAGGCCGTATGGGGTGGCGTTCGCGGCAGCACTGTGATCATCGACAGCCCGGCGTCACTGAGCGCAGTCTTCTAAAGGCCGATCCGAACACGCAACGCGGGCTAGCGCACGCCTCTGGCATGGACGTGACGCGACGGCAGGCTGACCTCGGCCAGCCTGGCAGCGTCTTCATCATGGTCGATCGCGACGTATTCGCCGTGCCAATAGGCCAGCGCGGCGGTGCGTTGCGACGCGATCACGTCGAGCACGCGGCCGATGACGATCGCGTGCGAGTGCCGCTCGATGATCTCCTCGACCTCGCAGTCGATCGCGGCCAGCGCCCCGACCAGCAGCGGCACGCCCGATGCGCGCGTGGTCCATTCGGCGCCGGTGAACCGCTCCGCGCCCTTCAGGCCGCCCTTGCCGGTGAAGCGCTCGGCGATCTCGAGCTGGTCCGCGGTCAGGATGTTGACGCCGAACGCGCCATGGCGCGCGATCAGCTGATATGACGAAGCCGCTCGGTTGATGCTGACGATCAAGGACGGCGGCTCGACCGACAGCGACGACACCGAGGTCACCGTCATTCCCGAGATCTCCTTGCCCCGCCCGGCCGTGATGACGCTGACGCCGCCGGTGAGATGGCGCATCGCGCCCCGGAAGTCGGCGGCCGCCACCGCAGGCTCGATCGAAACATTGCGGACGAGGGAATTCATGGCGACCTCACAGAGTATCTTCGCTGCCTTCGAGCAGATGCTTCAAAATCTCGCCTTCCAGCGCAGCGAGTTCGGCCGAGCCGCGCCGGCGCGGCCGCGGCAGGTCGATCGTGACGTCCTGCGCGATGCGGCCATCCTCGATGACCAGCACGCGGTCGGCGAGCGCAACCGCCTCGGCAACGTCATGGGTCACCAGGATCGCGGTGAAGCCCTGGTCGCGCCAGACCCGCTCCAGCAATTGCTGCATCGAGATCCGCGTCAGCGCGTCGAGTGCGCCAAGCGGCTCGTCGAACGCCAGCACGCGCGGCTGGCTGACCAGCGCCCGCGCCAGCGCCACGCGCTGCTTCTGGCCGCCTGACAGCACCGACGGCCACTGCCCGCGCTTGTCGCCGAGGCCGACCTCGACCAGCGCACGCTCGGCGCGCGCCTGCGCGTCGGCCGACGCGCGCTCGCGCCCCAGCCCGACCTCGACATTGGACAGCACCCGCGCCCAGGGCAGCAGGCGCGGCTCCTGGAACATGACGCGGACGTCCTGCGCCCGCGGCTCCTCGCCAAAGGCAATGCTTCCCGCCGTCGGCGCGTCGAGCCCGGCGACCAGGCGCAGTAGCGTGCTCTTGCCGCAGCCGCTGCGGCCGACGATCGCGACGAACTGGCCGGACGGGATATGCAGGTCGATGCCCCGCAGCACCTCATTGTCGCCGAACGACTTGCGCAAGCCGCGAATGGTCAGCGACAGGCCGCGGGCCGCGCCTTCCGCCACGCGCCGCAAATGCCGCGGCTTCACGACGATGTCGGCGTGGTCGACCGGCTCAGCGTCAACGGGCTGGAAACGAAGCGCTTCGTGCATGCTCATTCTCACTTCTTCTGGAAAGCTGGGTGCCACGACAGGGTCAGCCGCTCCAGCGCCCGCGAGGCGCTGTCGGCGAGTTTGCCGAGCAAGGCGTAGATCAGGATCGAGAGCACGACGACGTCGATCAGCATGAACTCGCGCGCCTGCATCGCCATGTAGCCGAGGCCCGACGAGGCCGCGATGGTCTCGGCGACGATCAAGGTCAGCCACATGATGCCGAGCGCAAAGCGCAGGCCGACGAAGATCGAGGGCAGCGCGCCCGGGAAGATCACCCGGCGGAACAGCTCGCCGTCGGTCATGCCGTAGATGCGGCCCATCTCGATCAGCTGCGGATCGACGGTGCGAATGCCGTGCAGCGTGTTGAGATAGATCGGGAAGAACACGCCGAGCGCGACGAGAAAGAGCTTTGCCGATTCGTCGATGCCGAACCACAGGATGACCAGCGGGATCAGCGCCAGATGCGGGATGTTGCGCACCATCTGCAGCGTAGTGTCGGTGAGCTTGGCCGACAGCTGCGACAACCCGTTGGCCAGGCCGAACGCGAAGCCGATGCCGCCGCCGATCACAAAGCCGATCGAGGCGCGCCAGAAGCTGACCCAGATGTTGCGGATCAGTTCACCTGAGAGCAACAGCTTCCAGCCGGCGAGTGCGACATCAGTCGGCGCCGGCAGCACCCGCGACGGCACGTAGCCGGTGACGCAGGCGAGCTGCCAGATCAGCACGATCGCCAGTGGCACGATCCACGGGATCAGGCCGTCGACCTTGGGCAATTTGGGCGCGCCGACGCGCGGGAGTGAATCGATCAAGCTCATGATTGCGATGCCTGTTTCTGCGGCCGATATTCATTGCCGATGGTCTCGCCGAACGGTCCGGTGTTGACCCGAATCGGCGTCACATTGTTGCCGTGCCCGAGCGACAGCAGCGGGAACACCAGCTCGGCGAAGCGATAGGCTTCCTCGAGATGCGGGTAGCCCGACATGATGAAGGTATCGACGCCGATGTCCTGATACTCCTTGATGCGTGCCGCGACGGTCTCGGGATCGCCGACCAGCGCGGTGCCGGCGCCGCCGCGCACCAGACCGACGCCGGCCCACAGGTTCGGGCTGATCTCGAGCTGGTCGCGCCGGCCACCATGCAGCTGCGCCATGCGCTGCTGGCCGACCGAGTCCATCCGCGAAAAGATCTTCTGCGCGGCGGCGACGGTGTCGTCGGTGACGTACTGGATCAGCTCGTCGGCCGCCTTCCAGGCCTCGGCATTGGTCTCGCGCACGATCACATGCAGGCGGATGCCGAACGACAGCTTGCGGCCGCGCTGCGCGGCCACGGCCTTGACCTTGGCGATCTTCTCGGCGACCTGAGCCGGCGGCTCGCCCCAGGTCAGGTACTTGTCGACGGTGTCGACCGCGACATCGATGCCGGCGTCCGACGAGCCGCCGAAATACAGCGGCGGGCGCGGCGATTGCACCGGATTGAACAGCAGGCGGCCGTCCTCGATCCTGATGTGCCTGCCCTCGACATTGACCGTCTTGCCGGCGAGCAGATCGCCGTAGACGTTGAGGAACTCGCGGGTCACCGCGTAGCGCTCGTCATGATCGAGGAAGATGCCGTCGCCCTTGTTCTCGACCGGATCGCCGCCGGTGACGACATTGATCAAGAGGCGCCCGCTCGACAGCCGGTCGAGGGTCGCGGTCATGCGCGCGGCGACGCTCGGCGATTGCAGGCCGGGCCGCACCGCCACGAGATAGCGCAGGCGCTCGGTCCAGGGCGCGACGGCCGAGGCCACCACCCAGGAGTCCTCGCAGCTGCGGCCGGTCGGCAGCAGCACGCCGTAATAGCCGAGCTGGTCGGCGGCCTGCGCGATCTGGCGCAGATAGTTGAAGTTCACCTCGCGGCCGCCGATCGACGTGCCGAGATAGCGGCTGTCGCCGTGGGTCGGCAGAAACCAGAGGATGTTGGCGTTGGTTGCGGTGCTCACGTGCCCGGCCTCCATGCGACGTCGGAAATCTTGATTTGTTTCGGGATCAGGCCGAGCGCGAAGAACGTGTCGGCGACCTGCTGCTGATCCGCGATCACGCCATCGGTGACCGGCTTGATGCCGTAGGCCTGCCGCTTCAGCGCGACCTCGACCACTGGCACCGACAGGCCGATGCTCGGCGCGAGCTGCTCGGCGACGGCGTGGATGTCGCCCTTGGCCCAGTCATCGACCTCGCTGAGCTGCGCCAGCACCAGCTCGACGATCTTCGCATCGCTCTGCAGGAACTTCTTCGAGGCGAAATAGAACTGATAGTTGGCGACGACGCCGGTGCCGTCGGCGAGGGTGCGCGCGCCGGTCGCAGCCTCTGCCGCGGCCTGGAACGGATCCCAGATCACCCAGGCATCGACCGCGCCGCGCTCGAACGCCGCGCGCGCGTCAGCCGGCGCCAGGAACACCGGCTCGATCTCGGAATATTTGACGCCGGCCTTCTCCAGCGCCTTTACCAGCAGATAGTGGACATTGGAGCCCTTGTTCAGCGCGACCTTCTTGCCCCTGAGGTCGGTGACCGACTTGATCGGGCTGTCCTTCGGCACCAGGATCGCCTCGCCTTTCGGCGCCGGCGGCTCGTAGGCGACATACTGCAGCGGCGCGCCGGCGGCCTGCGCGAAGATCGGCGGCGCCTCGCCGGTGTTGCCGAAATCGATCGCGCCGACATTGAGCGCCTCGAGCAGCGGCGGCCCGGACGGAAATTCGGTCCAGACCACCGCGTAGCCGACCGACTTCAACTTCTGCTCGAGCGAGCCCTTGCTCTTGAGCAGCACCAGCTTGCCGTATTTCTGGAAGCCGATGCGGACCACTTTGTCCTGGCCATAGGAGGCGCCCACGCTCGCGGCCACGATGCTGACCGACAGCACCGCGCGGGCGACCCAGCGTCGAAACAAACGCGTCATGGGAATATCCTTTGCATTGAATTGACCAAGGAACTGAGCAAGCAATTGAGCAAGGCGCGCGATCAGGTCTGGGTATTGCGCCAGACGATGTCGCGGATCGCGATCTGCTTCGGGATCAGGCCGAGCTTGAAGAAGCGGTCGGCGACACCCTGCTGGGTCGCGATGATGTCATCGGTCACCGGCCCGACCGAGAAGCCCGCCCGCCGCGCCGCGATGGCCTGGATATCGAGCGGCACGCCGGTGACGGCGGCAAGCGACTGCGCGACCTCGTCGGGATGTGCCCCTGCCCATGCCGCCGTCGACGTGGTGACGTCGACGATCTGCTGCAACAGGGCACCGTGCTTGTTCGCGAAGTCGCGATTGGCGATGTAAAACGAATTGGTCTTGGTGATGTCGCGGGTATTGACCAGAATGCGGCCGTTCTGCTTGGTCTCGGCGATCGCGAAATACGGATCCCAGATCGCCCAGGCATCGATGCCGCCATTGGCAAAGGCCGGCCCGGCATCCGGGGGCGTCAGATAGACCGGGGTGATGTCGTCATAGGTCAGCCCCGCCTTCTCCAGCGTCTGGATCACGACGTTATGGGCGCTCGATCCCTTTGTGAAGCCGACACGCTTGCCCTTGAGACCGGCGATGTCCTTAATTGCCGAATTTTGCGGCACCAGGATGCCCGAGCCGTTGACGATCGGCTGCGCTGCGGCATAGACGATGGCCGCACCGGCGGCCTGCGCGAAAATCGGCGGGGAATCGCCGACCGCACCGTAATCGACGCTGCCGACATTCATCGCTTCCATCATCGGCGGACCCGAGGAGAACTCGACCCATTTCACGCTGATGCCCTGCGGCTTGAAATGTTTTTCCAAGGCTTCGCGCTGCCGCGTGATGACCAGCACGCCGTTCTTCTGGTAGCCGATACGAATTTCCTTCGCGTCGGCCTGTGCCTGCGCGCCCCGTGCCAGCGCAGCAGCGGCGGCTGTGACCAACGACAGTTGAAGGAACTCACGACGCTTCATTCCAAGACTCTCCTGACGATCAAGCGCGCTGTCGCGCTGCACGATCATGCGATGTCGGGATGATGGGGCGCGCGAATGAAGCTGTCGAGCACCGCACAAAAATAGCGATGCCTGCACTTCGGTGCGGGCATCGCGCGTGCGGTTTCTTTTAAAGCGCGGATCGGGTGTAGCGAATTATTTTCCTCACGAGATCGCGAGGACGCTGCACAAAAATAGATCAGCCTGCCGCGGCGACTTTCGACCCGACATTGACAGCGAGTTTACCGTAGCGGTCGGTGAATGCCTGGGTGTCGATCTCCTCGAGCTGGATCGAGCCGTCGAGCACGCCTTTCTTCCAGGCATCGTGCTCGGGATCGTGCTGGAACTCCGGCATCACTTCCTTGCCGAACAGCTCGAGCGACTCGCAGATGTGCTCATGCGTGTTCTTGCCGGCCTGGTTGAGCAGGATCACCTGGTCGATATGCGAGGCGCGGAAGCGGCGCAGCTTCTTGGCGATCGTCTCCGGCGAGCCGATCAGGCCGCCGCGCAGCGCCGCCTCCTGCGCCTCCGGATTGTCGCGCTTCCACTTGTTGTACTCGTCCCACATGTTGACGGTGCCGGGCGCCGGCCGCTGCCGGTTCTGCGCCTGACCGTAATAGCGCAGCGCGAACTGGAAGAAGGTCGCGCCGTCGGCACGCCGGCGCGCTTCTTCGTCCGTCTTCGCGCACATGAAGAACGAGACCAGCGCCATGTTCGGATTGATCTCGTAATCGGCGAGCTTCTTCAGCCGCTTGGTGATCGCGTTGTAATAGGCGTGCACCCAGGCATGCGCCGCCTCGGCGCTGACGAACTGGAAGCCGAGCGCGCCGAAGCCGTTCTGCCCGGCGCGTTCGATGGTCGGCAATTGCGAGCACGCCATCCAGAGCGGCGGGTGCGGCTTCTGCACCGGCTTCGGCACCACATTGCGCAAGGGGATGTCGAAATATTTGCCGTGATGCTCGGTGCCGACCTTGGTGAACATCGGGAAGATCGCTGCGACAGCCTCCTCGAACACCTCGCGCTTGGTCTCCATGTCGCGGCCGAACGGGGTCAGCTCGGTGATCGAGGCGCTCTCGCCCATGCCGAACTCGCAGCGGCCGTTGGAAAGCAGGTCGAGCACCGCGATCCGCTCGGCAACGCGCGCAGGATGATTTGTCGTGAGCTGGAAGATGCCGTGCCCGAGCCGGATGTTCTTGGTGCGCTGGCTCGCGGCGGCGAGGAAGGATTCCGGCGCCGGCGAATGCGAATATTCCTCGAGGAAATGATGCTCGACGACCCAGGCGTAATCGTAAGCCAGCCGGTCGGCGGTCTCCAATTGGGTCAGCGCGTTCTGGTAGAGCCTGAGCTCGTCGCCATCGTTCCAGGGGCGTGGCAGTTGCAGCTCGTAGAAGATGCCGAATTTCATGGCGTCACTCCCAAGGTCCGTCCCCGACCGTTTGTTGTTTTCGGTCAGTCTAGTGCCACCCCGGATCAAGTCTAGCCTTGGGGACGAAACCCCAATTCCGCGCAGCGGAAGCACGCTTGATTGGGATGCACGAATGGTTAGCTTGTGCTGGCCTGAGTCGCGGCGTTATTGATCGCGCGCTCATCCCTCCGAAAGCTCATGACCACTTTTACGCCGCACCAGGATTCCGCGCTGAAAGCCGTCGCCGATTGGCTGAAAGCCAAGCCCGGCCGGAACGGCACGCCGCCGGTGTTTCGCCTGTTCGGCTATGCCGGAACCGGCAAGACCACGCTCGCCCAGCACATCGCCGAAGGCGTCGACGGCGAGGTGAAGTTCGCGGCCTTCACCGGCAAGGCAGCGCTCGTGATGCGCAACAAGGGCTGCGACGGCGCCTCGACGATCCACTCGCTGATCTACCGCGCCCGCGAGTCCGGTGTCGAGCAGCCGAGCTTCGAGCTCTGGGACGATGCGCCGGCGTCGAAGGCCAAGCTGATCGTGATCGACGAATGCTCGATGGTCGACGCCGAGCTCGGCCGCGACCTGATGTCGTTCGACTGCCCGCTGCTGGTGCTCGGCGATCCCGCACAGCTGCCGCCGATCCAGGGCGGCGGCTTCTTCACCGATGCCGAGCCGGATGCGATGCTGACCGAGGTGCACCGCCAGGCGCAGGACGATCCGATCGTGCGGATGTCGATGGATATCCGCGAGGGCCGCGAGCTCGAGATCGGCCGCCACGGCGAGAGCGAGGTGGTGTCGCGCAAGGAGCTCGACCCGGATCGCGTGATGAGCGCCGACCAGGTGCTGGTCGGCCGCAACAACACCCGCCGCGCCTACAACATGCGGGTGCGGCAGCGGCTGAACCTGGAGGATCCCTTGCCGGTTGCCGGCGACAAGCTGGTCTGCCTGCGCAACAACCGCAAGAAGGGCCTGTTCAACGGCGGGCTGTGGCGGGTCAAGGCGCGCGCGCAGTCGAAATCCAAGATCATCACCATGCGCGTGATGCCGGACGAGGATTTCGGCCACAAGGTCACCAAGGTCTCGGTGCGCGGCGAATGCTTCGACGGCGGCGTCGAGGGCGTGCCGTGGGAGCAGCGCAAGCCCTATGACGAGTTCGACTACGGCTATGTGCTGACCGTGCACAAGTCGCAGGGCTCGCAATGGGACGACGTCGTGCTGTTCGACGAGAGCTTCGCGTTCCAGGATTCGCGCGCGCGGTGGCTCTATACGGGCATCACGCGCGCGGCGAAGCGGCTCAGCGTGGTGGTATGAAAGTGCGACGCACTTTATAGACCCGTCATCCTGAGGAGCCGCGGAGCGGCGTCTCGAAAGGATGCGCGGCCCGGCTGGTGGCCGTCGATCCTTCGAGACGGCCGCTTTGCGGCCTCCTCAGGATGACGGGAGCACGTCACCTACCCCCTGAACCACCACTATTTCCCTCACGAAACCGTGTGGCCGGCGCCGTAACAAAACGTGCCCTCGCCCGTATTTTGAAGCGTCGGAGCAGCCCGGCCGATTTGCCAATGCCGGCTCCCGCTCTAGACTGGCCCCCATTGCGATCCCACGAGGAACCCATGTCCAAAAGCTCCCTCAGCCGCGTCTCGCTGTGCGCCGCCGCGATCGGCGCGCTGGCCGTTGCGGCGTTTGCCGTCGCGCCCACGCTTGCTGCCGAGGACGCCGTGATCATCCCGCCGCCTGCCGTGAGCGCGCCGGAAACCGGCATCAAGACCGCGGTGCTCGCCGGCGGTTGCTTCTGGGGCGTGCAGGGCGTGTTCCAGCACACCGCCGGTGTCGTCAGCGCGGTGTCCGGCTACTCCGGCGGCAGCAAGGCGAACGCCGACTACGAGAAGGTCTCGACCGGCACCACCGGCCACGCCGAGTCCGTCGAGATCAAATACGACCCGCAGAAGATCTCTTACGGCAAGATCCTGCAGATCTTCTTCTCGGTCGTGCACGACCCGACCCAGCTGAACCGCCAGGGCCCGGATTCCGGCACGCAATATCGCTCGGCGATCTTCACCACCAGCGACGAGCAGAAGAAGGTCGCGGACGCCTATATCGCGCAGCTCAACGCCGCCAAGGTCTACAAGAAGCCGATCGTCACCAAGGTCGGTGCGCTGGAGGCGTTCTATCCGGCGGAGGGCTACCACCAGGACTATCTGACGCTGCACCCGAACCAGCCCTATATTGCGTATAACGACATCCCGAAGGTCGAGAACCTGAAGAAGATCTTCGCGGAGAACTACATCGAGAAGCCGACGCTGGTGGGCAGCAGCAAGGTCACCAACTGAGCATCTCGCAAAGGAGGTTGAATGTCCGATACCAAAACCGACGGCAAGGTCCGCAAGAGCGAGGCCGAGTGGCGCAAGGAATTGACGCCGATGCAGTACGCCGTGCTGCGCGAGAAAGCGACCGAGCGGCCCTTCACCGGCGAATACGAGCATGATCCGCGCAAGGGCACCTATGTCTGCGCCGGCTGCGGGCAGACGCTGTTCGAATCCGACCAGAAGTTCGATTCCGGCTGCGGCTGGCCGAGCTTCTCCAAGCCCGCGGTCGAGAGCCATGTCGACGAGGAGCGCGACATGAGCCACGGCATGATCCGCACCGAGGTGCTGTGCTCGAAATGCGACGGCCATCTCGGCCACGTCTTCAACGACGGCCCCGGCCCGACCGGCCTGCGCTACTGCATCAACTCGGCGGCGCTGAAGCTCAACGAGACGAAGTAACGGCAGCGATCAAAGCCCCGCGCGCGACCACAACCGGTCCCGCGGGCTTTGTTTCGGCGGGCGGCGCAACTACATCCTTAAGGGTCGGCCGGAGGCTTTAACGACTCGCGGGCCGGAATGTGCTTTGATCCGGAATCGCGGGGCCGTAGGCGTCTCGCCGTGCGGCTGCCCGCCTGTTCTGAGGAGGGCGCCATGTCGCTTGGACTGATCCTCATCATCCTTCTGCTGATTATCCTGCTTGGCGGCTATAGCGGCCGGATCCGCGGCTATGGCTATGGTCTCGGCCACTCCGGAATGGGGCTTTTCGGGGTGATTTTGATCGTGGTCGCGATCCTGGCCTGGCTCGACAAGATATGAGCGCCGTAAGATATTGAAACATAATGCCTTATTTGATTGGAGCCCGTGCTATGCGCGGATTCAGCATGTGCCCTGTCAAGGGCGCTTCTGGGGTCGCATTTTTGTCAAAGAGGCCTATATTAGGGATCGAAATGACATGTACGGCGCGTCGCCAAGTATGGCCGCCGTCCCCAAATCCCTTACGCCACGCCAACTGCCAAGAACACAAGAGGTCGTCGACCATGCGTCCCCTGCGTCCGTTCAACTACAACACGTCTGCCGAACTGTTCCCTGCCGCGATCCGCAAGAAGAAGCGGGCGGGCTTCGCCTACCGCCGTTTCGGCACCGCTGCCGAGGCCGTGCAGTTCGCGATGGAGCAGCTGCCGGCGGATTCGCTGAACGGCGCCTATCTGCAGGTCGAGGAAGCCCGTTTCGATCAGAACGGCATCCGCTCGCTCTATGAGAGCGAAGCCTTCCCGCTGCCGCGCCGTCCGCGCCCGGCCGCCAGCCAGACCGACGCCGACGCCGCCTAAGATTTCTGCTCGTCGCCTAACGAAAAGCCCTCGGACCGATCCGGGGGCTTTTGTTTTGGAGCTGCGCTCCCTCGCCCCGTTCTTACGGGGAGAGGGCTGGGGTGAGGGGCTGTCACCGCGCATACGGTGACAGCTGCGTTTGCGGAGACCCCCTCACCCGGAACGCATCCAACGATGCGGCATAGCCGAAGCTTTGCTTCGGCGTTCTCGAGAACGGCCACCAAAGGCGGCCTACGCCTCTCCCGCACGCGGGGCGAGGTGAAGCAGAGTCCGTTCGATCGAAGGACTGTCGTCTCGAACTAGAATCTCGGCTGCTTGTCGAGCCAGCGCCGCAGCATCCGCACATTGCGGATATTGGCGCGGAACATGACGTCGAACGCATCACCCGCCACCGGCACCATGCCGATCACGCCGTCGACCGCGACATTGGCGAGCATCCGCGCGGTGATGTGCCAGGGCGCGCCGAGCAGACGGGCCTCGCGCACCAGCCACAGCGAGATCGCGGTCGTGATGATGTCGCCGACCACCGGGATCAGGCCGATCAGTCCGTCGATGCCGTAGCGGACATTGGTTCCCGGCACCACGAAGGCGATGTCGAGCAGCCTTGCGATCATCTCAAGCCGCTTGAGCCGCTCCTCGCGGGTCAGATTGCCGAACGGATTGGCGCTGGAGTTGCGGAAGTCGAACTGAAAGCCTTGATGAAACCCATCGAACTGCGGATGCAGCGGGCCATCGGCGAGCTCGCGCCCGTCCTGGTCGATCACCTTGCCGCGCGCCTCCGCCCCGCCGAACGGCGGCCGCGATCGCTTGGCGTTGGGCGTGAAGATGTCGTCCTCGGGCATGGCCATCACATGGTAACGCACGCAAGCGGTTCAAGTTGCGTCACATTACCACTGTGTCACCTTCAAGGTCCGTTACCTTCGCGTTCGCCTGGAGCGCGATGAAGTTAAGTTGAATCGGTTTGGCCACGGATACGGTCGACCTCTCCCCATTGGGGAGAGGTCGGATTGCGCCTGGCGATGCGAAGCATCGTCCAGTGCAACCCGGGTGAGGGTCCAGAGTCCTAATGAGAGACCGTAATCCCTCACCCGGCGCTACGCGCCGACCTCTCCCAAAGGAGGGGAGAGGTGAACCTCCACTGCCGCTCCGCGCCAACCCAATCTCATCGCGCCTTAATACACACCCTTGTTCATGGTCCTGAGCCGCTGCGCCAGCGTTCTCATCACCTTCAAGGCGAAATGCGGCGTCTGGCTGACGAGGAAGAGAAACTGCTTCTCCGAGACCGGGACCAGCTCGACATCGGTGAGCGCGGTGGCGCTCGCGCTCCTCGGCTCGTTGTCGATCAACGCCATTTCGCCGAAGATCGTGTCGGGCGCCAAGTCCGCCATGGTCTTGTTGCCGACCTGGATGCGCACATAGCCGCTCTTGATCACGAACAGCTCGTTGGCCTGCTCGCCCTCGCGAAAAATCACGCCGCCGGCCCGCACCAGCCGCGTTTCGATATCGTTGCCCGTCAGAAGGCTGAAGCTTGCGTCTGCCACTCGAAATCCCCTTTCCCGAACCGGGACGCAGGCGTCCCTGTTGTCTGCGGCTCCGGCTAGAATACATGGGCGAAAACAAGATAGAGCGTGCCCGAGATCAGCATCGCCATCGGCAAGGTCAGCACCCAGGCCATCGCGATGTTGCGCACGGTCGACCATTGCAGGCCGGAGCCGTTCGCGGTCATGGTGCCTGCGATGCCTGACGACAGCACATGCGTGGTCGACACCGGCAGGCCATATCCGTCCGCCGCGGCGATGGTCGCGGCCGCCGTGATCTCGGCGCAAGCACCCTGCGCGTAGGTCAGATGGGTCTTGCCGATCTTCTCACCGACCGTCACGACAATCCGTTTCCAGCCCACCATGGTGCCGAGGCCGAGCGCGATGGCGACCGCGATCTTCACCCAGGACGGAATGAATTTGGTGGCGGCATCCAGCGAGCCCTTGTAGCGATTGAGCGTCGCGAGATCGGCATTGCTCAGCCCATGGTCGCTGCTCTTCATCAAGAGGCGCAACGCCTCCGAGACCAGATACATGTCGTTGCGCGTGTTGCCGACGGTGTCGGCCGGGAATTTCGCCAGCGACCCGTACTGCACGACCTGGTCGCGGATCTCGCCGACCAGAACGGCAAGCGAGGGATAGGTATCGTCGGTGAGCTGCCGGAGCGCGATGTAGTTTGTCACCGCCGGACGCGGATTGCCCGCGACCTTGCGATCGGCGCCCTTGTCTTCGATGACCTTGCTCGCCGCCGCCGAGTTCGCGGTGAACGCCTCGATCTGGCTCGCAGGCATCGCGCGGTTGAGCGCGTAGGCGGTCGGCACCACGCCGATCAGGATCAGCATGATGAGGCCCATGCCCTTTTGGCCGTCGTTCGATCCGTGAAAGAAACTGACCAAAGTGCAGGTCAGGATCAGGATGCCGCGGATCCACCAGGGCGGCGGCTGATCGCCCTTCGGCTCGCCGAACAGCGCCGGCGTCGCGCGCATCAGTGCGGTCTTCAGGCCATAGAGCAGGATCGCGGCCAGCATGAACCCGAACAGCGGCGACAGCAGCAGCGCCTTGCCGGTGTTGACCGCCTGCGACCAATCCACGCCTGACGTCCCTTCCCTGCCGTGCATCAAGGCGTTCGCGATGCCGACGCCCATGATTGATCCGATCAGGGTGTGCGAACTCGAGGCGGGCAGTCCGAAATACCAGGTGCCGACGTTCCAGACGATCGCGGCGATCAGCAGCGCGAACACCATCGCGAAGCCGGCGCTGCTGCCGACCTGGAGGATCAATTCGACCGGCAGCAGCGAGACGATGCCGAACGCAACGGCGCCGCTCGAGAGCAGCACGCCAATCAAATTGAACAAGCCCGACCAGACCACGGCGATGTGGGCCGGCATCGAGCGCGTGTAGATCACGGTTGCGACAGCGTTGGCGGTGTCATGGAAGCCGTTGACGAACTCGAAGCCGAGCGAGATCAACAGCGCAACGAACAGCAGCAGGAAGGCGAGATAGGAGGTCTTACCTGCGCCGGTCGCCCCGACATCGGCGTAGATGCTGTAGGCCACGAACAGCAGCGCGGCGCCGATGATGCCGAGATAGAGGATGCCGGTGAGCGGATGAAAGCCCTTCTCGAGATCGGGCCCGCCACGCCGCGCGGGTTCGATCGAACCAGGTAATGCCAAATCGCTCATGTAAATGCCCTCATAGCCGCGGGAGGACAAAAGCGGCCATGTGACATTGGGACTACGTTTACATGACGCGCATATGACAGTTACATGAAGGTGGACGGACCCGGCTTGCGGCCGAAGCCTAATGCACTAATAGGGCTGGCATTACCTGCCCTAATGCTGGGACACCGGCTGCGCCGGCGCATGCAGCTCTTCGGCATATTTGTGCGCCAGCCAGGACGAGATCATGCTCGGGATGGACCCGACCAGCCCGTACAGGATGAACTGCACCGCGCCGCTTTCGGAGCCGTGCGAGGCGTAGGTCAGCGCCGCGCCGACGAACGCCACGAGACCTACGATCAGCATTCGCAGCGTCGGCGCGATCCGCCGCACATGCATCAGGATGTCGTCGACGGCAGCGAACATCAGCGACGGCACGATGCCGAACAGATAATTGTATTGCAGCGACTTCACGAACACGACGAGCAGCTTCGCCACCTCGCCGCCATTGGTCTCGGTCCAGTAGCCGGATTGATAGGTGGTCATCAGCAACAGCAGGAAGCCGCCGATGAACGGCCCGATGGCTGCGAAGATCAGATAGCGTTTCATGGCGTGCCCTTGCCCGACGTCGGCTAAGTGTAACGCAGTCACGCGATGGTTCTAGGGAAAATAGAAAGCGCCCGGCAAATGTTCGGTAAGCGCGTCGATGCGCTGCAACAACCCGCCGCCGATGTCGCTGCGATACGGAATCGCCGGACGAGGCCGGGCGATGACACCGTGACGCATCGAGGTGAGCGTAACGCTCGCTACTCACCCCACGCCGCGAACGCGTCGTTGAACGCCCGCTCGCCGGGGGCGCCCTTTTCGATCGCGATGATGGCGCGGCGCTGGTTGGTGTAGACCAGCGGCACGTCGAACCAGGAGCGCTCCTTCAGGAGCTGCAGATTGCGCGAGCGGTCCGCGTCGACGTTGGAGAGGCCGACCAGGAAGAAGCCGTCGGTAACCTTGACCGCGAGGCCGGCCAGCGGCGTGCCGCGCGCCTGCTCGTTGGACTTCATCAGGATGCCCGGCACGTTGCCGACGCCGCCATTGGCGAAGTCCTGCGGCAGGATGAAGGTCAGTTCTGCGGTATGGCTCGCCGGCAGCGATGAATCGGTGTTGCGGCGGAACGACATCGTCATCTTGAACTTGCGGTCGGGGATGTCGATGTCGGCGCGCACGGCAATGTCTGGCTTCTGGTTGCCCGATCCCTTGACCTGTTCGGTGCGCCAGACCACCGACCCGACATATTGCTTGCCCTTCGGATCCGACGGGTCCTCGTCATAGAGCACGACGCGTTGCGCCACCGGCGCGACCGGCTCGCCCGATGACGACGGCTGGCCGACGCGGTCGGTGATCTTCTTGCTCGCGGGCGCCGTCGAGGCATCCTTCGGCGCCTCGACCGGGGCGGAGGATGTGAACAGGCTGCTGGCCAGAGTGGTGAGCTGCTGCCGCATCAGGATGCCGGTGCCGACCAGAATCAGCAAAATGCCGATCACGATCGCGGTCTTGAACGGGAACATCGACCCGACGCGCGGCCGCTTCGGCTCGCGCTCGCCATTGCCGACCCGCGAGCGCTGCGGCGGCGCGCCCTGCGGCGCGTAGCGCTCGGCCTCTTCGATCGACTCGTCGTAGGAATACGGCGCCTCGGGATCGCCGCCGCGGTTTTCCAGGCTCGGCTCGAGCCGGTCGAATTCCGGCGAGGGCGACGGCACGTTGGCGTAGGTCTTGCGCGCGTTGCGGCTGGCCTGTGCCGCGGCACGGCCGAGATCGTCGGCGTCGGCGGTGATGTCGCGGAAACCGCGAACGCCCGGTGCGGCCGGCGGCACCGGCGGCGGCGCGCCTTCCGGACCGCGGCGCGGCGGACCCGGCGGACGGGCCTGCGGCGCCTGCGTCTCGGGAGCAGGCGGGTTTTGCGGCCGCGGCGGGGTCGGCTGCGGTGCATCGGGGCGCAGATTGCGCGGCGGACGGGGCTCGGCCGGCGGCCGCGGACGCGCGGCGTCGGCGGCATTGGCCTCGGGCGGCCGTGTATTTGCCTCCGGCGGTCTTGCACCTGCCTCCGGCGGTCTTGCGTTGGCGCGGCTGCTGCGGGCAGCGGCACCGCCGCCCGGGCGCGAGGCGTCGCGGGAGCGCTGCGCGGCCTCTGACTCGACCTTGCGAACCGCCTCCTCCAGCGACAGCCGTTCCCGGGTGATCTCGGATTCGGAGAGCGGCGGCTGCACGCCGCGGAGCTGCTGAATCAACGCCGTTCGCGCCCGCGCATACAGCGCACGGCGGGCTTCGCCGGGGGCGTTGGGGTCCAATCCGGCGATGGCGCGGGCGATCAGCGGGTAGTAGTCAGCCATTTCCACACAATTGGAGGGATATAGGTAATATCCCGTTAAGCCTCGAACGGATTCTGTACCAGAATAGTATCTTCACGCTCCGGGCTGGTGGACAGCAGGGCGATCGGACACCCAACCAGTTCCTCGACCCGGCGCACATATTTGATGGCCTGGGCCGGCAGGTCCGCCCAGGACCGCGCATTGGCGGTCGGCTGCTTCCAGCCCTCGATGATCTCATAGATCGGCTCGACCCGGGCCTGCGCGCCCTCGCCCGCCGGCAGATGGTCGATTTCCTTGCCGTCGAGCTTGTAGCCGATGCAGACCTTGATACTGTCGAAGCCGTCGAGAATGTCGAGCTTGGTCAGCGCCAGCCCGGCAATTCCGCAGGTGCGGACGGTCTGCCGCACCAGCATGGCGTCGAACCAGCCGACCCGGCGCTTGCGCCCGGTGTTGACGCCGAACTCCTTGCCGCGGCGGCCGATTTCCTCGCCAATCTCGTCGTGCAGCTCGGTCGGGAACGGCCCCTGGCCGACGCGGGTGGTGTAGGCCTTGCAGATGCCGAGCACATAGCCGACCGCGCCCGGGCCGAGGCCGGTGCCGGTCGCGGCCTGCCCCGCCACGGTATTGGACGACGTCACATAGGGATAGGTGCCGTGGTCGACGTCGAGCAGCGCGCCCTGCGCGCCCTCGAACAGGATGCGCTTGCCGGCGCGGCGCTCGAGGTCCAGGAGCCGCCACACCGTCTCGGCATAGGGCAGAAGCTTCGGTGCCAGCGCCGTCAGCTCGTTCAGGATGCCCTTGCCGTCGATCTCCTCCAGATTGAGGCCGCGGCGCAGCGCATTGTGGTGCGCCAGCAGGCGTTCGATCTTGTGCGGCAGGGTGTCGAGGTCGGCGAGGTCCATCAGGCGGATGGCGCGGCGGCCGACCTTGTCCTCATAGGCCGGGCCGATGCCGCGGCGGGTGGTGCCGATCGAGGTGATGGCGTTGGAGGATTCACGCAAGGAATCCAGCTCGCGATGCAGCGGCAGGATCAGCGTGACGTTCTCGGCGATGCGCAGATTGTCCGGTCCGACCGCAACCCCCTGTCCCTTCAGCTTGGCGACCTCGTCGAGGAAGGCCTGCGGATCGAACACCACGCCATTGCCGATCACCGCGAGCTTGTTCGGGCGCAGCACGCCGGAGGGCAGCAGCGCCAGCTTGTAGGTCTCGCCATTGATCACGAGCGTATGGCCGGCATTGTGGCCGCCCTGGAAGCGCACGACGATGTCGGCCTGCTCCGACAGCCAGTCGACGATCTTGCCCTTCCCCTCGTCACCCCACTGGGCGCCGACGACGACAACATTGGCCATTGCGAAGATGTTCCCTTCAGCTGTTTCAGAGACCATGATCGCGGCGAAAACGCGTCCGCCCACAGGATCATGCATTGATATGCCCAGCCCAAATCGCGGCGCCCGGCCGCGCACACGCAAGGCGCCTACCGGATAACGGAAGCGGCTCGGCTGCGCAAGCAAGAAGGGGGTCGTTTACGCCTTTTAGGCGAGCTACAACCCTTTGATATCCCCTGAAAATTCCACGCCGCGCCTGACGGAACCGGGCTGGCGGCAATTTAATGTTGGCGGGGCCCGAGGCTGACCCTAGGGCCGATTGATCGCCGGGCCCATTGCGGCGATCATCCAGCCTGATCAACCGGCAGGGTCCATGCCCAATTCGACACCAGCGACGATGGCACTGCGCAAGCTGGGCATTGCCTTCAAGCTCCACACCTATGTCTACGATTCCAGCGCCGCGAGCATCGGCCTGCAGGCGGCCGAGGCGCTCGGCGTCGAGCCGAACCGGATGCTGAAGACGCTGATGGCGGAGGTCGACGGCAAGCCGGTCTGCGCCGTGGTGCCGTCCGACTGCGAGGTCAGCATGAAGAAGCTTGCCGCGGCGCTTGGCGGCAAGTCGGCCAGGATGATGCGCCCGGCCGATGCCGAGCGGCTGACCGGCTACCATGTCGGCGGCATCAGCCCGTTCGGCCAGAAAAAGAAGGTGCCGACCGCGATCGACGAGACCGCGCTCACCCACGTCACCGTGTTCGTCAATGGCGGCCAGCGCGGCCTGCAGATCGAGATCGATCCGAACGACGCAGCACTTGCCGCCGGCGCCTCGATGAAGGCGCTGGTGGCGACGCAGGACTGACCCGAAGTCCGATGATCGCGATCAGTGTGAGGACTTGTCGCGGAAAAACTCCGCGCCGACGAAGTCGGACAGGCCGGTCAATTCCTCTGCCGAAATGTCATTGACGTTGAGCCTGAGCTGCATGATCGCGAGGTCGAGCAGATGTGCGGCAAAGCCTGCGCCGGCCGCCATCACGATGCTGCGTTGCTCGACCAAGACCGCGATGACGTCGCGCAGACTGCGCACTTGCACTTGATCCATGGCCCTTTGCCCGATGCTGGCCGTCGTTATCTGTGTTGTCATGGGGATACCGATTGTAGTGTGCTGATGGACGCCGCGGCGACCGGTGATCGTTCACCAGGAACACCGGTGCGGGACCGAGCCGCAGCGGCACCAGCCCGAGCTCGGCCTCGTTGCCGCGCGTCAGCAACAGGCGCAGCGGATCACGTTGGAACGCTCGAACGTCCGAGAACATGTGTGGCGTCGTGGATCTCCAGTTGCCCCCAAGGTCGAGGAATTTGGTCAGACCGGGATTGTCGGCGGGACCAAGGGGGATTTCTCCGGCGAGCGCCGTCAGCGGGCGGCCCCTGCGATCGCTGCCGGTCTCGCTTCGATCAGCCCACTTGAGGTGCCCCCTGGCCATGCCAAATCTCTCTGGTGCTGAGAGACATCATCATGACCGGCTCGCGAACATGGAAATCGTCTTTATGGATCAGGGCTGATCAGCTTTCGTTATGACCCGGAATATCGCGGGCCAAAGCCGCAATTGCGCCAGGCAATCCCTCGCCGGGAAAAGCCAGCAGGCAAAGAAATTCAGTTTCGGCAATCGAACAGCCGCTTGCGCAGGCGCATCATTCGCCTCGACATGGGCCGGATCCAGTTCAGGGTCCATGCCCAATTCGACACCAGCGACGATGGCACTGCGCAAGCTGGGCATTGCCTTCAAGCTCCACACCTATGTCTACGATTCCAGCGCCGCGAGCATCGGCCTGCAGGCGGCCGAGGCGCTCGGCGTCGAGCCGAGCCGGATGCTGAAGACACGCGCTCACCCACGTCACCGTATTCGTCAATAGCGGCCAGCGCGGCCTGCAGATCGAGATCGATCCGAACGACGCCGCGCTCGCCGCCGGCGCCTCGATGAAGGCGCTGGTGGCGACGCAGGACTGACCCGAGGTCCGATGATCGCGATCAGTGCGAGGATTTGTCGCGGAAAAACTCCGCGCCGACGAAGTCGGACAGGCCGGTCAATTCCTCTGCCGAAATATCGTTGACGTTGAGCCTGAGCTGCATGATCGCGAGGTCGAGCAGATGTGCGGCAAAGCCTGCGCCGGCCGCCGTCACGATGCTGCGTTGCTCGACCAAGACCGCGATGACGTCGCGCAGACTGCGCACTTGCACTTGATCCATGGCCCTTTGCCCGATGCTGGCCGTCGTAATCTGAGTTGTCATGGGGATACCGATTGTAGTGTGCTGATGGATGCCGCGGCGACCGGTGGAACGTAAGGCAGATGCTCCGCTTCCTCACCGAGATGCGGGACGCGCGACGGCACCTCGCGAACTTCGATGTCGATCTTCATCGGCGGCGGAATCAGCGTCACCGAGGCTTTCGGCCACGGCGCCGGATTCGGCGTGACGGCGGTGAAGCGATAGGCGGCGGCGATCTCGAGCGCGAGCAATTGCAGCTCGAGCATCGCAACGCCCATGCCGGCGCAGGCGCGCGGGCCGGCGCCGAACGGGATGAAGGCGTCGGTGTTGTAGCGCCGCGTCATCAGGAAGCGGTCCGGCTCCTCGAAATGCCTGGGATCGCGCTGCAATTGCCAGGGGCAGATCAACAGCGAGGTGCCGACCTTGAGGTCGCATCCGCCGATCGTCACCGGCTGCATCACCTCGCGCGAGAACCACCAGGCGCTGGGATAGAGCCGGCAGACCTCCTTGACCAGCGTCGCGCTCAGATTGGCGTGCTTCACCGCGTCGAGCCGCAGCTCGCCGTCGTCGCCAAGGCATTCCGCCGCCTCGTCGGCGATCTCGTCCATCAAAGCGGGATTGGCGGCCATCTGGTAGAACATCCACGCCGCCGTCGAGCCCGTGGTGTGATGGCCGGCCAGCAGCAAGGTCAGGATCTCGTCCTCGAGATCGCGATCGGTCAGGCCGAGCGCCTCGAGATCGCGCAGCGCGCTGCTCGAGCCCGCCTTGCGCCGCAGCCGCTGCACCACCGTCGACATCGCGAGCTTGGCGCAGACCCGGTTCTGGCGACGCCGGTACCAGGCCAGCGGACCGAACGGCAAGGCGCGGAACATCTCCTCCGCCAGATCGTCCTCGATGGTGCCGACCGCCTGGACCAGGGCCTCCTCGTCACCCGACGACATCACCTGGGAGCCGAAGATCGCGACGCAGATCGTGCGCAGCGCCAGCATCGCGGTGACATGGTGCGGATCGAACGAGCCGAGCCGCGCCAGGCTGGCGCCGACCGCGCGGATCTCGGCGCATATGTGCGGCAGGAATTTCTCGACGCTGCCCTTGGCCATATGCTTCTGCAGCACGGCCCGCCGCCGCTTGTGCTCCTCGCCGCTCAGCATCAGCGAGCTGCGGCCGAGCACCGGCGTCAGCTTCTTGATCAGCTTGCCCTTGCCGATGTCGGTCTCCGGCGCCTTGAGGATCGGGCGCAGCAGGCCGGGATCGTTCACCAGAAAGACAGGCGCAGGACCGAGCCGCAACGGCACCAGCCCGAGCGCGGCCTCGTTGCCGCGCGTCAGCAACAGGCGCAGCGGATCACGCTGGAACGCTCGAACGTCCGAGAACATGTGTGGCATCGTGGATCTCCAATTGCCGTCCAAGGTCGAGGAATTGGGTCAGGCCGGGATTGTCGGCGGGACCAAGCGGGATTTCTCCGGCGAGCGCCGTCAGCGGGCGGCCCCTGCGATCGCTGCCGATCACCTGCGGCGGGCCGTAGCGGCGGGTGCGGATGTCCATGCGGGTGAGGAAACGCTCGTAGGAAAGGTCGGCCAGCGCCACCAGCGCCTTCGCTCCGCGCAGCTCGGCGAAGCGGAACATCAGCGCGTAATTGACCCGTGCCGCCTGCGGCCGCGCGACGTTCGACAGCACGCCGAAACGGCTGATCTCCCACACCTCGCGGCTGCTCGGAAAGCGCAGCACCGCAAGCTGCGGGAACACCGACCTGGTGAGATAGGGATAATCGGTTCGGATCGCCCGGAAGCCGCCGACGAGCTCGACCCCGGAGAACAGCAGGCAGTGCTCCGTATACCAGCAGTCGAACTGATCGCGTTCGAGATCCCCGGTCGTGGTCAAAAGCCAGCCGCAATGGTCGACGAACAGCCGCTTGCGCAGCCGCATCATCGCCTCAACATGGGCTGGATCAAGTTCTTCCCTGGTAATGAGTGCGTGAAAACCGTTCAATGAATAAAGCATTTGTCCCTTCCTCCAAATGCGGGAACATCTGGGACAAAAGGGCTCAACTGTGATACCCCCGGAAACCGGGGGTTTTCGGCAATGGGCCTGGTAGACGCGATTTCGACCATCGAGGCGTCAGACACCATCGACGAGCTCAGCTCGTCCCTGCACCGTATTGTCCAGAATTACGGCTTCTCGGGCTTCGCCTTTGTCGATGCCGGCCGGCCTGATCTCGATCTGCCCTACCATGTCGGCACATTTCCCGACGCCTGGAAGCGCGCGTATGTGCAAAATGAGTTCGTCCACGCCGATCCGGCGCTGGCGCGGTCGCGACGCACCAACACGCCGTTCAGCTGGAGCAGCCTGAAGCTGCCGGAGCGAAGCGGGCACAAGCGCGCGCCCGAGGCCAAGACGATGGATGCCGCCCGCGAATTCGGATTCAAGGACGGCTTCGTGGTGCCGTTCCACTATCGCGACCGGCTCGGCGCCGTGCATTCGAGCTCGACGGTGTTCTTCTGGGAAGACGAGCAGCGCGAGTTCGACAAGCTGTTCATCTGCCATCGTCACGAGCTGCATCTCTTGATGATCTACTGGGTGCAGCGGGCGATGGACATCGTCAACCGCGACCAGCGCAACGCGCCGACCATCCTGAAGCCGGCCGACGCGGCCGAGACCATCAAGCTCACCGGACGCGAAAAGGAAGTGATCGCCTGGGCCGCGCGCGGCAAGACCGTGGCCGACACCGCGCAGATCCTCGGCATCTCGCCGGAGACGGTGGAAGGCTTCATCAAACAGGCGCTGCGCAAGCTCGAGGCCTCCAACAAGACGCATGGGGTGGCAAAGAGTATCGCGCTCGGGATCATCGACCTGTGAGCGGCGCCGCGCTATGTGGCAAGGTCACACATCAGGATTGGGTTCTTTTCAAGTATCCCTCAAAGGTTGCATTCGGGCCCGGTCTTGGTAATAAGCCCAGGCCGATAAGGCGAAAGCCGGATGACGCGAAGGCGCGCGTCTCAGACCATGGGCGCGGACGACACCGCCCGCCCCGCGCGACAGCCCGGCCGACGTGGAGGCGCGGATCGAGCTGTATGCCGCCGGTCGCGGCGAGGCCAGTCGTCGATCCCGGTAATCCGTAGAAGTCCCGTCACGACGAACCGCAGTTCCATTTGCTACCAATCTATCTCTGGGAATCGCCGCCCACGGACATAGCTGGAGATCACCTGAGCGCACCATGAGCACATCGCAGGACGACCAGATCGATCAACTGGTGCAGGCGCGTTGGCGCGCGATCGGTCTGTCGCAGGCAGATCTCGCCGCGATCCTGTGCGCGGGCGCCTCGCTGCAAAAGAACGGCGTCGACGGCGCGGTGAAAGTCGATACCGGACGTCTGGCGACCGTCGCCGAGATGCTCGGGATCGCCGCCGACATGCTCAATCGCCGGCCCGCCGCGACCGCGCAGAGCCACGGCGGCCAGGCAGCGGAATCGCTGCAATCCCTGCTCGAACTGCGCATGCTGCGGGTGTTCCGCGAGGTGCAGGACCCCGACACCAGGCGGATCCTGATCGAGCTCGCCGAGCAGATCGTCAAGCGCCAGACCACGTCGCCGAAGTCTGGGTAGGGAGCGGGCAAAACGCCGGCAGGCTCTCCTTAAGGGGCGTTCTCGCATGGTCGCGATGCGTCCATCTCCATTGATGGAATGGCGGAATCGGTGTCTGTGACAGGGGCCGGGGAGATCCATTCCGGCCCGGCGCCATCAGCCGGGCGGGCCGCGGCGTCGTGAACCCGGGCCTCATCGAATGTCTGCCTCCGATTCCACCGCAACGCCTGCCTCCGGCTCCTGGATCGCCAACCAGCCGTATCTGCTGCTCTGCATCACCGCGATGTGCTGGGCCGGCAATGCGATCGTCGGCCGGCTCGCCGCCGGCCACATCCCGCCGGTGACGCTGTCGTTCCTGCGCTGGACGGCGGCGTTCCTGATCATCCTGCCGTTCGCCTGGAAACACCTGGTGCGCGACTGGCCCACGATCCGCAGGAATCTCGGCATCATGATGCTGCTGTCGGTCACCGGCATCAGCGCCTTCAACACGTTGCAATACTGGGCGCTCGAGCACACCCAGGCGCTCAACACGCTGCTGTTCCAATCCGCGCTGCCGCTCCTGGTCGCGCTGTGGTCGTTGATCCTGCTCGGCGCGCGGCTGACGCTGGCGCAGCTGTTCGGCGTGCTGCTGTCGCTCGCCGGCGTGCTGGTGATTCTGCTGCATGGCGATCTCACGACGCTGTCGAAGATCGAGTTCAACAAGGGCGATTTGATCTTCATCGTCGCGCTGGTGATCTTCGCGTTGTATTCGGTGCTGACCTTGAAACGGCCCAACATCCACAGCCTGTCGGTCGCCGCCTTCACCTTCGGTTGCGGCGCGCTGGTCCTGATCCCGTTCTTCGTCTGGGAACTCGACGCGCGGCCGGTGATGCAGCTCACAATCAATAACCTGCTGTCGCTGTTCTATGTCGCGGTGTTCCCCTCGACGTTGGCCTATCTCTGCTTCAACCGCGGTGTGCAGCTGATCGGCGCCAACCGCGCCGCGCCGTTCTTCCACATGGTTCCGGTGTTCGGCACGGTCATGTCGATCGTATTCATCGGCGAGAATCCGCAAGCCTTCCATTTCATCGGCTTCGCGCTGGTCCTGGCCGGCGTGTTCGCGGCCTCGCGGAAGCAGAGCGCGTAGCTTCCGCTCCCTCGCCCCGTTCTTACGGGGAGAGGGTTGGGGTGAGGGGCTCGCTCCGCAGAGACGGCAAGAGATGAATGCGCGGAGACTCCCCCTCACCCGAAACGCATTCCGCTGCGCTGCATGCGTTCCGGCCTCTCCCCGCACGCGGGGAGAGGCAAGCACGGGCGCGGTGACTATCGGCGGCAAATCCGCTATGTCTTGAGGCCTTCTTCGCGGACAGGTTTTACGCATGGCGCGCGCCAGCAATCTCGTGATCGGCACCCTGACGCTGGCCCTTGTCGCCGGCTCGCTCGGTGGCTGGCTCGGCTATCAGCGCTATGCCGGCATCAAGCGGATGGTGCCGTTCCGCGTCGTGTTCGAGGGCTCGGCGTCGGGCCTGCGCCGCGGCGCCAGCGTCAACTTCGCAGGCGTGCGGATCGGCGAGGTGGTTTCGATCCGGCTCGACCGGCACCGCGTGGTGGCGATGACGCGAATCGAGGGCAACGCTCCGATCAAGAAGGACACCCAGGCCGGCCTCGAATTCCAGGGCCTCACCGGGATCGCCTCGATCTCCTTCACCGGCGGCACCGACGAGGCTCCACCGCCGGCGCTCGGCGCCGACGGCATTCCGGAGCTGACCGCCGACGCCGATGGCACCATGGGGATCCAGGAGAAGCTGCGGGTCGCGCTGCGCAATGTCGACCGCGTCATCACCGAGAACGAGGCCGACATCAAGGACTCGCTGCTCGGCCTCGAGACCTTCACCAACTCGCTGTCGGGCAATGGCGAGCTGATCGCCGGCTTCATCGACGCCGCCGACGACGGCATCAGCGCGGTCGACGCCAAGATGACCTCGGCCGACAAGTTCCTGAAGAGCTTCGGCAGCGACAAATATGGCGGCGAGCTGTTGCCGACCGTGATCTCGCTGCGCGAGCTGATCCAGAGTTTCGACAAGAAATCCGGCGCCATGATCGCCGAGACGCGCAAGACGCTCAGCGACGTCAGCCAATCCGTCAACGCGTTCAACGCTAAAATTGCCGGGCCCGCCAGACGCTAGGGCACGTCAGCGCGCTTCAGCCCTGTGTTGAACCATGATCTCCGCGCAACGCGTTCCGCGCTTGCCGCGAGGCAAAACCGCTTCGCACTTGTCCGGTTCGTGCTCTAGACTGCCTGCGTCAAGAACCAAGAACAACGGAAAACGCTAGACGTGCACGACCGGACCGCAGCCCTTTCCCCGCCTCCCGCAACCGTCAATCGCGCCCCGCCCGCCGTGCCCCGGCATTTGCGGCGCTATCTCACGCTCGACGATTTCGAGCCGCAGGCGCGGCGGCTGCTGCCGAAATTCCTCTACGGCTACATTTCCGGCGGCGCCGAGACCGACACGGCGCGGTCAGACAATCGCAGGGCGTTCGACGAATACGGCTTCGTGCCGCGGGTGCTCAACGACGTCTCCGGCCGCGACCAGACCACGACGCTGTTCGGCAAGAGCTACGCCTCGCCGTTCGGGATTCCGCCGATGGGCTCCTCCGCGCTGTGCGCCTATCGCGGCGACATTGTGCTGGCGCGCGCCGCCGCTGCCGCCAATATCCCGATGATCCTCTCGGCCTCCTCGCTGATCCGGCTTGAGGACGTCCGTGCCGCAAACCCGCAGGCCTGGTACCAGGCCTATCTCGCCGGCCTCCCCGAGCGGATCGAGCCGCTGGTCGATCGGGTCGCGGCCGCCGGCTACGACACTTTCGTCGTCACCGCCGACGTGCCGGTCCCGCCCAACCGCGAGAACAACATCCGCAACGGCTTCCAGGTGCCGCTCGAAATCACGCCGCGGGTGTTCTGGGACACCATCACCCATCCGGACTGGCTGCTCAACACCTGGGCGCGCACCGTGTTCAACCACGGCATGCCGCATTTCGAGAACATGGACGCCAAGCAAGGCCCGCCGGTGCTGTCGAAGAATTTGATGCGCAACATCGGCAGCCGCGACCAGCTGGCCTGGAAGCATGTCGCGCTGATCCGCAAGCGCTGGCGCGGCAAGCTCGTGGTCAAGGGGCTGATCTCGCCGGCAGACGCGCGGCTGGCGCGCGAGCATGGCTGCGACGGCGTGATGGTCTCCAACCATGGCGGCCGGCAGCTCGACTACACCGTCTCCGCACTGCGCACGCTGCCGGAGATCGCCGCGCAGAAGGGCGACATGACCGTGATGGTCGACGGCGGCATCCGCCGCGGCACCGACGTGATCAAGGCGCTGGCACTCGGCGCGGACTTCGTCTGGGTCGGCCGCCCGTTCCTCTACGCCGCCGTAACCGCGGGCGAGGCCGGCGTGTCGCGCGCGATCTCGCTCTTGCATGCCGAGATCGACCGCGACCTCGCGCTGCTCGGCATCCGCAGCCTGAAAGAGATCACCCCGGACCTGGTGCGGAAGTTCTAGAGCATGAGATTGGGTCGAGCTGGAGCGGCGTCGAAACTCCACCTCTCCCTTGGGAGAGGTCGATTTGCGCAGCAAATCGGTGAGAGGTTACGGCCCATCGAGAGAGCAAGAACCCTCACCCGGATTGCACTGGACGATGCTTCGCATCGCCAGGCGCAATCCGACCTCTCCCCAACGGGGAGAGGTGAACCGAAACCGCGCCAGGCCGATTTAGCCCAATCTCATCGCGCTCCAGGTTCACGCATAACGCGCCGCGCCCATGCAGAGCGCGGCGATCGCCAGCAGCCCGGCCGCGATGCGCTGCGCGATCGCCAATCGCGAGCGTGCGGCTGAGGTATCACCCGCATCGCTGCGCAACTGCCGGACGGCGCCGCCGCCGACGATGATCTGCACGGCGATCGCGGCAAGTGCCGCGATCGCGCCGCCGGCCAGGATCCGTTCCGACAGCGCGAACGAGCCTTCGTGAACCAGGCGCCACAGCGTGGCGCCGGTGACGATCGCAACCGTGGCCGCGCCGATCTGCGGAAACAGCAGCTTTTCGCCGCCAAGGGCGCCGGTGCGCGCCAACGTGAAGCTGGAGCCGGCCCAAAACACCGATGACAGGACGTGAAGGGACAGCGCTATGATGAGGACGGTCTGCATGATCTCGCTCCAAATGCGCATTGGAAATTAGATATACATAATGTATAGTCAATCTGACGAAAGCAAGGCAAGCCGATGCCGCCGCGCAGCTATGTGAGCCCGGCGCGCAGCGCCGCCGCCGCCGAGACGCGCGAGCGCGTGATCGAGGCGGCCTCGCGCAGGTTGCGCGAAGGCGAGAGCATCGCGCGCTTCTCGCTGGATACGGTGGCGAAGGCGGCCGGCGTGACCCGGCTGACCGTCTATAACCAGTTCGGCTCGCGGCGCGGGCTGCTGGAAGCGGTGTTCGATGAGATCGCGCGTCACGGCGGGCTGCATCAGCTGGCCGATGCCATGACGATGGCCGATCCGCGGGCCGCGCTCGACCGCATGGTCGAGATCTTCTGCGGCTTCTGGAGCCGGGATTCCGCGGTCGGACGCCTGCACGACGCGATGGCGACCGATCCCGAATTCGCCGAGGCGATCCGCGAGCGCAACGAGCGCCGCCGCCGCGGCGTCACCGCACTGATCGAGCGCATCGCGGACAAAGGCGCCTCGCCGCAGGCCCGCAAGGACGCCGTCGACCTGATCTTCGCGCTGACGAGTTACCCGACCTTCGCTTCGCTCAGCGCCGGGCGATCGAAGGACGAGGTCTGCCGCCTGGTGCAGGCGGCCTGCCAAGCAGCGTTGGCGCCGCTCACGCTCTCAAACCCGTCATCCTGAGGAGCGGCGAAGCGGCGTCTCGAAGGATGAATCGGCCACAGTGGGGCCGTCGACCCTTCGAGACGGCCGCGTTGCGGCCTCCTCAGGATGACGGAGATGGGTTTGCAGACGCGGGGGCAGTCAAGAGGAGGCGCGTCTCTACGCGCCCACCTTGAACTTGCTGTAGGCCTCGCGGGTCGCGATGATGACGTGTTCTTCGCAGCCATTGCGGCGATGCGGGTCGCAGCGGTTCTCGTAGTCGGCCGAGGTCATCATGTCGATGAAGGCGGCGACGCTTGGATAGAAGACCAAAGCGAGATAGTCCCAGCGCTGGCCGGCCGGCTTGCCGAGCGCGACCGTCTCGGCATTGCCGGTCCACAGCAGCGTGCCGCCGCGCGCCTTGATCATCGGCACGGTGAGCGCGCTGTAGCGCAGATAGGCGTCCCAGCCGGAACCGTCGCCATCGAGCGACCGTACGCGAAACCGCATCAGGTTGACCATCACGACCGGAGCCTCCCGGTCCAGCTCGCTCAAGCCTTTGACGTTCAAGAGATCGACGCCCATCACCCGCTCCGCCCGAAGGTCGTATCTGCCCGGCAGCAAACATTATGTCACATCGCGGGACTACCCTGAAATGCCGGCAGGCCGTAAGCTCACCACCTGATCTCGGAGGTCAATGCCGTGATGACCCTTCCCGAACTTGCGGCCGACGCGCTCGGCAAATTCCTCGGCGAATACATGCAGCGCCGGTTCGGCTCGTCGCAGACCGAGCTGGTGGAGATGGTGCCCTCGATCGCGCGGATCGCGCTCGAATGCATCGGCAACAGCGATGCGCTCTATCACAATGTCGAGCACACCATGCTGGTGACGCTGGCCGGCCACGACATCCTGCGCGGCCGCGCGCTGCATTCGCATATGAGCGCCGAGGATTATGCGCATGTCATCATCGCCTGCCTCACCCATGACATCGGCTATGTGCGCGGGCTGTTCGATGCCGACGACCAGAACGGCTATTTGGTCGATGCCGATGGCCGCAAGGTGATCCTGCCGCGCGGCTCGTCGGATGCAGGACTGATGTCCTGTCACGTCGACCGCTCCAAGATCTTTGTGATGGAGCGGCTCAAGGGCGTCGCTCTACTCGACAAGGAGCGCATCGCGCGCGCCATCGAGGGCACCCGCTTTCCGCTCACCGCTCCTGACGACGATGAGGATTTCGGCGAAGAGGCGACCCTGCTGCGGGCCGCCGATTTGATCGGCCAGCTCGGCGATCCCCATTACATCCGCAAGGCCAACGCGCTGTACCTCGAATTCGAGGAGGCCGGACTGAACCGCCAGCTCGGCTACGATTCGCCGGCCGATCTCGTCGACCGCTATCCGCGCTTCTACTGGGACAGCGTCGCGCCGCATGTGCAGAAGGCGATCCGCCACCTCAACATCACCTCCAGCGGACGGCAATGGATCGCCAATCTGTACAGCAACGTATTTCGCGCCGAGCGCGACATCTCGCTGTCGGGGCCGCAGAAGTAGGCTCATCTCGCAAGCCGCGTCACCGTCACCCTGAGGAGGCCGCATCGCGGCCGTCTCGAAGGGTCGACGGCCACCAGCCGGGCCGTGCATCCTTCGAGACGCGCTACGCGCTCCTCAGGATGACGGAATCCAGTTCTCTTGCTGCCGCGAGTGCTGTCGAGTTCGGCCACGCATGGCTCCAATCCGCACTTTCGTCTTGTCGCCGCAGCAGATTCGGGCACAACATCCACCGAATAATGACTGCCTTGCCCGCACCCGCAACCACCCCGCATCGCTCCCCGCTGCACTGGCTCAACAGCCAGCCCTATCTGCTGCTCAGCCTGACGTCGCTGTTCTGGGCCGCCAACATCGTGCTGGCGCGGCATGTCGGCAGCCATGTGCCGCCGGTCACGCTGACCACGATCCGCTGGTTCGGCGTGTTCCTGATCCTGTTGCCGTTCGCCTGGCCGCATCTGAAGCAGGACTGGCCGAAGCTGCGCGGGGCGCTGCCGCTGATGCTGCTGTTGTCCGCGGTCGGGTTCGCCTTCAACAACGCGATCTCCTACTGGGCGATGCAGTACACCGAGGCGCTGAACGCGCTGTTGATCCAGTCGGCGGGACCGCTGTTCGTGGCGCTGTGGTCGCTGATCCTGTTTGGCGTGCGGCTGACGCCGGCGCAGCTGGCCGGCATCGCGATCTCGCTGGCCGGCGTGCTGACCATCATCCTGCGCGGCGACTTCGCGGCGCTCGCCCGCATCTCTTTCAACCGCGGCGACATCATGTTCGGCGCCTCGCTGGTGTCGTTCGGGCTCTATTCGGCGCTGATCCCGCGACGGCCGAAGATCCATCAGCTCTCGCTGATCTCGTTCACCACCTGCTGCGGCGCGCTGATGCTGCTGCCGGTGGCCGTCTGGGAATTCGCCAATGGCGTGACGCTGAAGCTCGACATTCTGACCTTTGCCACGCTGGGCTACGTGCTGATCTTCCCGTCGACGCTGGCCTATCTGTTCTTCAACCGCGGCGTTGCGCTGATCGGCCCGAACCGCGCCGCGCCGTTCTTCCATCTGGTGCCGGTGTTCGGCTCGGCGATGGCGATCCTGCTGCTCGGCGAGACGCTGGCCCCGTTCCACCTGATCGGCTACGCGCTGGTGCTCGCCGGCGTCATCATCGCCTCGCGGCAAGGATCGGCAAAGGGCTAGCTGGCGCCGAGGATATGGCTGATGAGATCAGGTTGAGCTGGAGCGACGTCGAAAGTTCACGTCTCCCTTGGGAGAGGTCGATTTGCGCAGCAAATCGGGTGAGGGATCACGGTCTATCGAGGGAGCAAGAGCCCTCACCCGGCTTGCTCTGGACGATGCTTCGCATCGCCAGCCGCAATCCGACCTCTCCCCGGCGGGGAGAGGTGAACCGAGGCCGCGCTGAGCCGATACAACCAAAACTCATCCCGCTCTAACCTACCTTGCGCAGGCCGGCGGATTTGCGTGGCGAATGAGGCCTTGCCGCTAGCGTTTCCGTGATGAAGTCGATAAACCGCCGCACCTTGGCCGGCACGTGGCTGCGCGACGCGTAATAGACGTAGAGCGGAAACCGCTCGTCGGGCCAGTCCGGAAACAGCTCGATCAGCGCGCCGCTCTTCAGATGATCGTCGAGCCCGATATCGATGACCTGGGCGATGCCGAAGCCGGCGAGGCAAGCGCCGAGCTTGGTTCCTGAATCGGTCACGGTGAGCCGCCCGTTGACTGCGACCGGCACGACCTCGGCGCCGCGCCTGAACTCCCAATCGAACGGACGCCCGGTCGCCGCGTCGATGGCATGGATGCACTGATGGTCGCGGCTCGCCAGCTCCCGCGGATCGCGCGGCCGGCCGTGTCGCTCGAGATAGATCGGCGAGGCCACGGTGAGCACGCGCGCATCGAGCACGCGCCGCGCAATCAGCGCCGACGGCGCCGGCTCGCCGAAACGCACCGCCAGATCGAAACCGTCGCTGACCAGGTCCGCGATCCGGTCGCGGGTCTCGATCCGCAGCTCCATGCCCGGATTCTGCAGCAGGAACTCGCTCAGCTTCGGCGACAGCACCATGCGGGGGAACAGCGGGTCGACATTGACCCGCAGCCTGCCGCGCACCGCATCGCGCGATTTCGAGGTTTCCGCCGCCGCCTCGCCGATCCCGGCGAGATGCGCGGCCACCCGCTCGACCAGCGCGCGTCCCTCCTCGGTGAGCTCGACGGCGCGGCTCGTGCGGTGAACCAGCCTGGCATCGAGGCGCGCCTCGAGCTTGGCGATCGCCTTGCTCACCCCGGATTGCGTCATGCCGAGCCGTTCGGCGGCGCGGCCGAAGCTGCGCGCATCCGCCAGCGCCGCGAGCACCACCAGGCCGCCAACCAGCCGACCGTCAACTTCGTCCATGCCGATGCCTCTCAGTCATCCAAGAGATGACCGCCCAGTCGTAGCACTCCGCCACCATATCGGCCACTGTCGGCGCAGATGCGGCCACCGCCACATCTCGCCCGAGGAGATCTTGCAATGAGCGACATCCAGGCCATCGCGGCCGCGATCGATGGATATTTCGACCTGATGTATGACGTCGACGACAGCCGGTTCCGCGACGTGTTCGCCGATGCATCCATCGTGCACGGCATCCGGGACGGCAAGCACACCGTGCGCTCGGCCGCGGAATTCCGCGACTTCATCCGCAGCCGTCCCTCGCCGGCGTCGATGCAATCGCCGCGCGAGGAGGCGATCATCAGCATCGACCAGACCGCGCCCGATCTGGCCATCGCCAAGGTGCGGGTCAGGGCCGGCCAGACCGGCTTCATCGACCATCTGGTGTTTCACCGGATCGACGGCAGGTGGCTCATCACCACCAAGGCGTTTCACATCGCGCAGGTGTTCCCGGAGGGATCGTAACGCCCTCCGCAGCCAATATTTCGGAATATTAGAATTATGATACTGATTTGCCCGACGTGTCAAGTCGGCCGGTCGTAGCCGGCCGTCACCGGCTCCTTTGCATGGGGTTGTTTTCGCTGTTTTTGGCAGCGCGCCCCGAGCAGCTCGTATTGTGGGAAAAGCTGATCGCCGACGCCGGGGGTCGACAAGCAGTGACTGCGTCGGCTACGGAGGAACGGCACCCGTCCACTCTGCTCGGCTTGCAAGCCTGCCAACTCCGTCATCCTGAGGAGCGCGTAGCGGCGTCTCGAAGGATCGACGGCCACCAGCCGGGCCGTGCATCCTTCGAGACGCCGCTTCGCGGCTCCTCAGAGTCTGACTCATAAATCACCCAACCTTAGCTGCAGCCGCGATTCTGCGGGTCAGGAGCCTGATGTGTGCAATCAGCAGCCAGGCAGCTTCGGTTGCCACCGTCGCCTCGAAGTCCTTGGCGAGACGGCGGCATCTGCCGAACCAAGCGAATGTGCGTTCAACCACCCACCGCCTCGGCAGAAGCTGGAAGCCTTTGACGCCGTGAGGCCGCTCGACGATCTCGATAGTCCATGGACCGCAGTCTGAGAGCGCGTCGAGGAGTTGATTTCCGCGGTAGATCCGGTCGGCAAAGACGTGGCGCAGCCGGGGGAAGTTCATCCGCACGTTCTTCAGCAGCGGTACGGCGCCATGGCAGTCCTGAACGTTGGCCGGATGAACATGAACCCCAAGGAGGAGGCCATTGGTATCCGTCACGATATGCCGCTTGCGGCCGTAGATGCGCTTGCCTGCATCGTAGCCGCGCGGTCCGCCAGCTTGCGTGGTTGGCGCACTTTGACTGTCGATCACGGCTGCCGTCGGCTTCGGTGTCCGTCCAAGCTTTTTTCGCGCCCGTCGGACAAGCACGCTGACAATCCTCTGCCACCGGCCTGTATCCCGCCATCTATAAAAATAGCCCTGCACCGTCGAATAGGGCGGGAACTCCTGCGGCAACGCCCGCCACTGGCAGCCGGTCGAAACGATATAGAGGATCGCTTCGATCACACGACGCAGCTCCGTCTTACGCGGCCGGCCGCGCCGGTTCGCTCGCGGCAACAGGCGTCTGATCACCGCCCACTCCGCATCGGTCATATCGCTTGCATAACGCAGATCGTCCCGCCGATATTGCTCCCGAGTGATCTTGGTCCAGGGCATCGTGCTCTCCCTCGAATCTTTGCAAATCCGATGGAATCACACCCACTGAGATCACTCACCCATTTTTCAGTCAGGCTCTCAGGATGACGGAGCAGAAAATCGCAGGGTAGGCTCGCCGAAGGCATAACCCACCCTGCGCACATACGATCCGTTACGCCGCCCGCACCTTCTGCAGGAACTCGTCGACCGCGTTGCGCAGCATGCCGGACTGGGTGTCGAGCTCGCGCGCGTTCGACAGCACGTCGCCGGCCGCGGTGCCGGTGGCGGCGGCCGCCGACGTGACGCCGCCGATATGGGCGGAGATCTCGCTGGAGCCGGCCGCGACCTGCTGAATGTTGCGCGCGATCTCGCGCGTCGCGTCGCCCTGCTGGTCGATCGCGGTCGAGATCGAGGCCGTGATCTCGCTCATCTGTGCGATCGTCGCGGTGATGCCGCCGATCGAGGTCACCGCCTCGCCGGTGGAAGCCTGCATCGCGGCGACCTGCGCCGAGATTTCCTCGGTCGCCTTCGCGGTCTGGTTGGCCAGCGCCTTCACCTCGGAAGCCACCACCGCGAATCCGCGGCCGGATTCGCCGGCGCGCGCCGCCTCGATGGTGGCGTTGAGCGCGAGCAGGTTGGTCTGGGCGGCGATCGAATGGATCAGCTTGACCACCTCGCCGATCTTCTCGGCGCCGGTGGAGAGCGCCTGCACGGTCGCATTGGTGCGCTCGGCGTCGGCCACCGCCTGGCTCGCGACCTCGCTGGAGCGCGCCACTTGGCGGGAGATCTCCGCAACCGAGCTGGAGAGCTCTTCCGCCGCCGCGGCAACGGTGCCGACATTGTTGGAGGCCGAGTCGGACGCTGCGCCCACCGTCGCGGCCCGCGCGCTGGCGTCGCTGGCGGTCGCGGTCATCGACTGTGCCGTGGTCTGCATGCCGGCAGCGGCGGAGGCCACCGTCCGGACGATGCCGTTCACGCTGCGCTCGAAATCGCTCGCAAGATTCTGCATCGCGCTGCGGCGCTCGGACGCGGCGCGCGCCTGGGTCTCGGCCTCGGCCTGCTCGAGGCCGCGGATACGGATCGCATTGTCCTTGAAGACCTGGACGGTTGCCGCCATCCCGCCGACCTCGTCGCCACGGCCGACGCCGGGAATGTCGCCATCAAGCTTGCCGTCCGCGATGTCGCGCATGCGGGCACCGAGCAGGTTCAGCGGCCGGGAAATGCTGCGCCCGATCAGCCAGGCGATCGAACTCGAGATGATGCCGATGCCGATGATCGCAAGGCCCAGCAGCCAGGCGATCGGCCGCATCTTGGCGTCGATATCGTCGAGATAGGCGCCGGTGCCGAGATACATGTCGAAACCGGGGACCGCGACGGCGTAGCCGAGCTTGCGGATCGGCGTCTCCTGGCCGGGCTTCACATATTCATAGAACAGCAGGATATCGCCCTTGGCCTTCACGCCGTCCATCAGTTCCTGCGACAGCTTGCGGCCGTTGGTCACGACGTCCATGCGGTTGGTGCCGACCTGTTTCGGATCGGGCGCCAGCACCGTGATGCCGTTGTAGTCGGTGCCGAACAGATAGCCCGAGCCGTTGTCGTAGGTCATCGCGTTGCCGCGCTTGCTTAACTCGGCGAGTGCCGCTTCCTTGGTCATCTTTCCGGCGTCGACATCCTTCTTGAGGCTCGCCGCCATGTTCTTGGCCATCTCGACCATGGCCTTGGCCTGGTCGATGCGCGCATTCGTCATCTCACGCTGCATCAGATTGATTGCCAGGATGCCGGCCGTGCAGAGGCCAAGGAGCGCCACGCCCACCAGAATGCCGAGCTTGGGAGTGATCTTCAGATTTGACAGCTTCACGGGGATCTCCAGAAGAGGCGGGGAACGCGACGCGATTGGCGGATTGATTCCATTCACCGTAATGTGAGACCCTTTACTCGATGGTTACGCAGGTTCCCCGTAGAAGCCCGGAGAATCGGGCCGCGGACCAACCGGCAATTGTGGAGAGAACAGCAGAGCTCGCGTAGAAGTATGGGAAGGCGGCGCGACAAGCCGCGCTGCAAGACCAAGAAGACAAGAATCAAGAAGACCAAGCATCAAGACCAAGAAGCAAGAACAGAAGACCTCACATCGGGAGCAGACAATGTCGAAATTCAGGGTGGTGACGCCGAAGGGCGCGAGCTTCACGGTTGCCGGCGGCGGCTATGATTACGAGCGCGAGGCACTCGATCCGATCGGCGCCGAGATCATCGAGGCGCCGGCCAACGAGGCCGATTTCATCACAGCCGCCCGCACCGCGGACGCGATCTACGCCAAGGGCATGCCGATCACCAAGGCTGTGATCGATGCGCTGGAGAACTGCAAGGTGATCACGCTCGGCAGCGTCGGCGTCGACTCGGTCGACGTCAAGGCCGCGACCGCCCGAGGCATCCCCGTCACCAACATCCCCGACACCTTCATTGAGGAAGTCGCCGACCACGCCATGATGCTGCTGCTGTCAGGCTTCCGCCGCCTGATCGAGCAGGACAGGATGGTGCGCAGCGGCCGCTGGTCCGAGGGCCGCCCGGCGCTGTTGAAGATTCCGCGGCTGATGGGCCAGACGCTCGGCTTCATCTCGTTCGGCCGGGTCGCTCGTGCGGTGGCGAAGCGCGCCGCGCCGTTCGGCCTGCGGATGATGGCCTATGATCCCTTCATCCAGGAAACGCTGATGTACGACCACGGCGTGATCCCCTCGACCTTGTCGGAAGTGCTGTCGCAGTCGGATTTCGTCTCGATGCACGCCCCGGCGCGGCCCGAAGTACATCACATGCTGACCGAGAAGCATTTTCGCCAGATGAAAAAATCGGCCGTCTTCATCAACACCGGCCGCGGCGCCACCGTCGACGAGGAATCGCTGATCAAGGCGCTGCAGGAGGGCTGGATCGCCCATGCCGCGCTCGACGTGCTGGAAAAGGAGCCGCCGTCGCACAACAATCCGTTGCTCGGGATGGACAATGTTACCTTGACCGCCCACGTCGCCTCGGCATCGGCACGTTTTGACGAGGCGCGCAAGCGCCGGGTGGGCTACGAATTGTCACTAGTGCTGCAAGGCATGTGGCCGGTAAGCTGCGTCAACCCGTCGGTGCTGCAAAACACCGCGCTGCGCCGCTGGCAGCCCGTCAGCATGGATCGCGGTCCGAACAGCTAAGGCGGGACGACGCTCTTCGCGCGAGGACCCGTCTCATGCGGGCCCTTCGCGCGGCGGGCGCACCGAGACCACAAGACCCTTCACCGGCGGCCAAACGCCGGGAAGGAACAAGAAAAAAGGGAGTGCGAACGACATGAAGTACGAGATCACGCGTCGCGACGCGCTGGCGCTGGGGGCATCTGCAGCGGCACTGGCCGTCACCGGCGCTGCGGCGCAGGAGGCGTCGAAGGTCAAGGCTGCCGACGTGGCGGCGCCATCGCTGCCGATCGAAAAGGGCGCGAGCCTGCGCATGCTGCGGCCGGTGCGCTTCGTGCAGGCCGACGAGGACGTGTTCCGCGCCAACGCCAAGCGCTTCACCGACAAGACCGGCGTCGAGGTCAAGGTCGATTTCGTCGGCTGGGAGGACATCAACCAGCAGACCGCCGTGACCTCGAACTCCGGTGCCGGCCCCGACATCATCATCGGCTTCGGCGATGCGCCGCACATCTATATCGACAAGCTGATCGAGCTGACCGACGTCGCCGATTATCTCGACAAGCGCTACGGCGGCTGGCTCATGCTGGCAAAACGCTACGGCATGCGCTCGAAGTCGAAGAGCTGGGTCGGCCTGCCGTTCGGCGCCTCGGGCGGCCCGCTGGTCTACCGCAAGTCGCTGGTCAATGCGGCCGGCTTCGACAGGGTGCCGGAGGACCACGCCGGCTTCCTCGAGCTCTGCAAGAAGCTGAAGGCGGCCGGCAAGCCGGCGGGATTTGCGCTCGGCAATGCCGTCGGCGACGGCAACGGCTTCGCCAACTGGCTGCTGTGGTCGCACAACGCCGCGCTGCTGGACGAGGAAGGCAATATCATCATCAACAGCAAGGAGACGATCGCCGCGCTGAAATATCTGAAGGAGCTGTATCCGACCTTCATCGCCGGCACGCCGTCCTGGAACGACGTCTCCAACAACCGCGCCTACTCGTCGCAGGAAATCGGCCTGACCGCCAACGGCGTCTCGTTGTATTTCTCGCTGAAGAACGATCCCGCGACCAAGGCGATCGCTGACGACACCGAGCATCAGTTTCTGATCAAGGGGCTGGCACCTGTCGCGCCGATGTCGGGCCTGACGCTGAACGCGATGGCGTTCAAGCACAGCCCGTATCCCAATGCGGCGAAAGCGTTCCTGCAGTTCATGCTGGAGCACGAGCAGTACGAACCATGGCTCAACGCCAACTCCGGCTACTGGTCGCAGCCGCTCGCCGCTTACGCCGACGCTGCGGTGTGGTCGGGCGATCCCAAGGTCGCGATCTTCAAGGACACCATGAAGAGCCCCTACTACAACGGCTACAAGGGGCCGATCTCGACCGCGACCGGCGCCGTCAATGCCGACTACGTGCTGGTGCAGATGTGCGCCTCGGTCGCGACCGATGCGGCAACGCCGGAGGCCGCCGCAGCGGAAGCCGAACAGCGCGCCAAGCGGTACTTCCGGCGGCAGGGCCGGTAACGGCGGTCCAAAGCCGCTGTCATTCCGGGGCGATGCGCAGCATCGAACCCGGAATCTCGAGATTCCGGGTCTGGTGCTGACGCACCATCCCGGAATGACCTTTGAAAAAATCAGACCGGGACTAGGATCTGATGTCTGTCACGACACTGCCCTCACGAGGACAAGCACTGCACCAGCCGGGCTGGCTCACGCGCCTGTTCGACTACAAGCCGTTCCTGATCGTGATGTGCCTGGCGCCCGCGGTCGGCCTGCTCTTGGTGTTCCTCACCTATCCGCTGGGCCTTGGCATCTGGCTCGCCTTCACCGATACCACGATCGGACAGCGCGGCATCTATATCGGGCTGGAGAACTTCCAGTATCTGCTCAAGGATCCGCTGTGGTGGAACGCGGTGTTCTACTCGATCTTCTATACTGCGGTCGCGACCTTCGGGAAGTTCGCGCTCGGCTTCTGGCTGGCGCTGCTGCTCAACAACCATTTCCCGCTCAAGAGCCTGATCCGGGCGATCGTGCTGCTGCCGTGGATCGTGCCGACGGTGCTGTCGGCGCTGGCGTTCTGGTGGATCTACGATCCGCAGTTCTCGATCATCTCCTATCTGCTGGTCGACGTGCTGCATTGGCGTGACAGCAATGTCGACTTCCTCGGCTCGCCCTGGCCGGCGCGGTTCTCGCTGATCGCGGCCAATATCTGGCGCGGCATCCCGTTCGTCGCGATCTCGCTGCTGGCCGGCCTGCAAACCATCTCGCCCTCGCTCTACGAGGCGGCGATGCTCGACGGCGCCACCTCCTGGCAGCGCTTCCGCTACATCACCTTCCCGATGATGATGCCGATTCTCGCGATCGTGATGACGTTCTCGATCATCTTCACCTTCACCGATTTCCAGCTGGTCTACGCCATCACCCGCGGCGGTCCGGTCAACTCGACCCACCTGCTCGCGACGCTGGCGTTCCAGCGCGGCATCGCCGGCGGCGAGCTCGGCGAAGGTGCCGCGATCGCGGTCTCGATGATCCCGTTCCTGGTGTTCGCGACATTGTTCAGCTACTTCGGCCTCGCCCGCCGCAAATGGCAGCAGGGAGAAGCCAATGACTGACGTCGCAGCCCAATCCTCCAACGCCGCCAGCGCCACGCCCGACACGATGGCGTGGGATTCCCGCGCCCGGCGCGTGGTGATGATCTATCTGCCGCTCGCCTGCTTCATCCTGATCCTGCTGTTCCCGTTCTATTGGATGGCGATCACCTCGTTCAAACCGAACGCCGAGCTCCTGAACTACAAGGAGCACAATCCGTTCTGGATCACCTCGCCGACGCTCGCGCATGTCAAGCATCTGTTGTTCGACACCTCGTATCCGCGCTGGCTGAAGACCACGATGCTGGTGGCGATCGGCTCGACCTTCCTGTCGCTGTTTGCTTCCACGCTCGCCGCCTACGCGATCGAGCGGCTGCGCTTCCGCGGCAGCCCCTATGTCGGGCTCGGCATCTATCTTGCCTATCTGGTGCCGCCGTCGATCCTGTTCATCCCGCTCGCCACCGTGATCGTGCAGTTCGGCCTGTTCGACTCGCCGCTCGCGCTGATCCTGGTCTATCCGACCTTCCTGGTGCCGTTCTGCACCTGGCTGTTGATCGGCTATTTCAAGTCGATCCCCTACGAGCTCGAGGAATGCGCGCTGGTCGACGGCGCGACGCGGCTGCAGATCCTGTGGCGGATCACGCTGCCGCTCGCGGTGCCCGGCCTGATCTCGGCCGGCATCTTCTCCTTCACGCTGTCCTGGAACGAGTTCATCTACGCGCTCGCCTTCATCCAGAGCGGCGCCAACAAGACGGTGCCGGTCGCGATCCTGACCGAGCTCGTCACCGGCGACGTCTACCAATGGGGCGCGCTGATGGCGGGCTCGCTGCTCGGCTCGCTGCCGGTCGCACTGTTCTATTCGCTATTCGTCGACTACTACGTGTCGTCACTGACGGGGGCTGTGAAGGAGTAGCGGGATTCCGGTGATGATCGACGTTACACCGCAGCGGTCCTCGCCCGCTCAGTGATCAGCACCTGGAATCCTTCGAATTTTGGGTGTCCGAGATAAAGGCTGCCGCCGGTCTCGTTACCGGCGCGCGCATGGGCGCGGCGGAACGCATCCGACCTAGTCCAGTCCTCGAACGCCGACTTGCTGGCCCACACGGTATGAGTTGCATAGAGCGTGTGGTCCTCGGCCTCGGGTCCCTTCACCAGGTGAAACTCGATGAAGCCCGGGACATCGTCGAGATAGGAATCGCGCGTGTTCCAAACCGTCTCGAACGCCTCTTCCTTGCCCTTGATGACCTGAAACCGGTTCATTGCGATGAACATCAAAGCCTTCTCCTCTACGCAGCGGATGCCTTCGCATCCTGCCAGCTGAACTCGTCGATAGCACGATCTATCCTGCGACATTTTGCGACCATTCACAAAACTGTCAGCCGGCTGTAACAGGCGGCTCGGAGAACACCGCATCGTTTATCCTTTGGGAGATCAACCATGCGCTTGTCCCTGCTCTGCTCCGTCACCTCGCTCCTGCTCGCCACCTCGGCGTTCGCGCAGAGCGAGGGTGAATTCCCGGCAACGCTGGCGGGACATGTGGTAACGCCGGCGGAGAGCTTCATCGACGCGCCGGCCGATGCGCCTGATGATCTGAAGACCTCGGGCAAATACACCACCGGCAAGCGCGTCGACGCCATCGGCACCGTGATGGGCAAGTCCTACGAGCGGCCGACCGGCGTGTCGCTGCCGTTCAAGGGCCAGCCGTTGCAGGGCCACTCCGGCATCAAGGCGATGCCCGACGGCTCGTTCTGGGTGATTACCGACAACGGCATGGGCTCGCGCTACAACTCGGCGGACTCGATGCTGTACCTCAACCGCTACAAGATGGATTGGGCCGGCGGCACGATCGAGCGGCAGGAGACCGTGTTCCTGCACGATCCCGACAGGAAGGTGCCGTTCCGCATCGTGCATGAGGACACCGCCAAGCGCTACTTGACCGGCGCCGACTTCGACACCGAGGGCTTTCAGATCATCAACGACACGTTCTGGATCGGCGACGAGTTCGGGCCCTACATCCTGAAGGCCGACAAGACCGGCAAGATCCTCGCGGTGTTCGAGACGCTCGCCGACGGCAAGCCGGTGCGCTCGCCCGATCACTGGGCGGTGCAGTCGCCCGGCGCGCCCGGCGCCACCTACAACAACGTCAATCTGCGCCGCTCCAAGGGCTACGAAGGCTTTGCCTCCTCGAAGGACGGCAAATTCCTCTACGGCCTGCTCGAAGGACCGCTGTGGGACGCCGACAAGAAGGACTGGGAGAAGGTCGACGGCAAGGAAGCCTCGCGCATCCTCGAATTCGACGTCGCGGCGGAGAAGTTCACTGGACGCTATTGGCACTATGTATTCGAGCAGAACGGCAATGCGATCGGCGACTTCAACATGATCGATCCGGCCCAGGGGCTGGTGATCGAGCGCGACAATGGCGAAGGCACCGCCGACAAGGCCTGCCCGCAGGGCCGGCGCGGCGAGACCTGTTTCCCCGACCTCGCCAGGTTCAAGCGCGTCTACAAGATCGAGCTGTCCGACGCCAATGTCGGCAAGCCGGTGCGCAAGATCGCCTATGTCGACCTCTTGAAGATCCGCGATCCGAACAAGAAGGCGCGCAAGCCGCTGAATGACAGCGTCTACACCTTCCCGTTCTTCACCATCGAGAACGTCGACCGGGTCGACGACACCCACATCATCGTCGGCAACGACAACAACCTGCCGTTCTCCTCGAGCCGCGATCCGAACAAGGCCGATGACGACGAGTTCGTGCTGCTGGAAGTCGGCGACTTCCTGAAGGCGAAGTAATGCAGTTCTCGCCACAAATAACGGTGTTGTCGCCCGGTTCAACCGGGCGACCCAGTATTCCAGAGGCGTTCGAGTTCAATAGATAAGCCGCGGCGTACTGGGCGGAGCATGACAGTGAATTTGTGGATGGCTAGTCCCGTCATCCCCGCGCAAAGGCTTCGCCTTTGTCCTGGAGGAGCCGCGAAGCGGCGTCTCGAAGGATGGACGGCCCCATGCGCGGGGCAGAGACAGCTCGGCCGTCGCCCTTCGAGACGGCCGCTTTGCGGCCTCCTCAGGGTGACGGTGATAGAGCTACGACGCCTCGCTTTGCGCTCCGGTCGTCACAAAACGTCGTATCGCACCTGCGAGCATGCGCATGCGCCGTCTGGCTTCGCCCATTCCCAACGGTTGTTCTACAATTACCCTTCTAGCAACGCGCTAGACGATGATAGCCTCCGCCTATACTGAATCGCTTCGGGGCAAAGCATGAGCGAGAAATCCACGCTAACCTATGTTGAGGCGCTGATCGCCGCGGGCTTCATTGCGTACCTGGCCTGGGACCAGAGCTGGGGCCTGCCGCCGCCATGCACTGCGTTGATACTCGGCGTGATCGTCTACTTTGCCTATCTGTGCCTGATGCGATGGTTGGTGCGGCTTCATCAGAACACCTATCAGGTCGTGGCGACAATCCTGGCCCTTGCATGGGCCGTACTGGCCTATTTCGCAACGGGCGCGCTGCAGGCGGGATTTGCCAACCAGATCCCCGGCTCGCTGCTGATGCATCTATGGCCGTGGATCGTGGCGCTTGCGGCTTTCTTCGGCGCACTCGCCAGCAAGGTGCGCTTCATGGATGATGCCCGCGACCATGTCCTCGGCCGCCGCGCGCATTGGGACAATCAGCAATGGCTGGAGGAGAACGCCGGCTTCTAGCCGGCGTCGACCGCGTCATTCCGCCCGACGCCCGATCTCGGGCTTTTTGCACTTGGCAAAGTGATGCCTGAGATCGGTAGCGATGTCATCGGCTACCAGCGCGGCCTCAGCCCGCCGGCACCATCACCACGCCCTTGTCCTTGGGCCAGCGCATCCGCCAGGCGAAGTTGATATCGCGGACCTCACCGGCCTTGGCCTCGAACGCCCATTCCAGCACGCCGCGCTTATCGCGCAGATTGGTGGTCGTCGCAGCCGTCGACGACGGCAACATCTCGACCACGATATCGTCGTTCTCGCTGACCGGGAGCTGATCCTGGATCGCGACCTTGATCGGGAAGTCGTGGCCGTTGCGCACCGTGGTCTTGAACGCGCGCTCGTCGGTCTTCGATGTGGTGACGATCAGGCCGGCCGAGCCCTCGTTGCGTTTCACCACCGTGCGCTCGATCTTGACCTTGTCGTCGGCGCCGAAGCCGAGCCGCACGGTCTCGTCCTTGGCGGCGGTCGCCATCCGGCTGCGGCCGACAAAGATGCCGTCGCGATAGATCGCGACCAGCCCCGGCAGCAGCGGCGCGTCGTCGGCCTGCACGAAGCTCGCCTCCAGGAATGCGGTCGGATCCAGCACAGGTACCGCACGCACCGCGAGATCGGGCGTAATCGTCGCCGTCGAGATGCGCAGGCTCTTTGCGCCCTCATTGGCGGCGACGCTGACCCGGCCCGGAATCCTGAAGCTGGCCTGGAAGGCCCCGACCTCGGCCGCAGCTTCCTGCTCCTCGGCCTTCTTGAACAGATGCTGCTCCATCGAAGGCGTCGCCGGTGCGGGCATCAGCGCCGAGGGCTGTTGCACGCTGTCAAACGCTCGGCCGGCCGCCAGCGGCCGCGGCAGCTGCGGATATCGCACGATCAGCGAATTGAGATCGGGCGCATTGCCGCCGCGGGCGACGCGTACAGTGGAGACGACAAGTGCCACGTTCGACCAGTCCTCCCCGGTCGACTGGGTGATCTCGGCGCGCCGCACCAGCTCGATCGCGGGCTTGCGGTCCTTGGCGCCGGTATCGAGACGAGCGTCATAGATCGGCATCCAGCGGGCGTTGCGCACCGCATAGGTCACGCGCAGCGTGGCCTTCGTCGCCGCCGCTGATGCCAACTCGATACGGACTTCGAGCTTGCTCGGCGGCTTGGCGGCGCGATCGGCCTCCAGGCGCGCGATCTCGCGATCGATGTCGCGCTGCTTGCGCGTAGCGTCGCGGATCGCGTTGTCGGCGGTTGCGACCTCGTCCCCGACCGCAGAGAACGCGGCACGCCATTCGCTCACCGGGCGCGCCTCGCCCTTCTCGCCGATCCCGACCGGCGCGGCCTCGGCGAAACGCTCGGCGAATTTGCGCCGCGCCTCGGCCGACGTGATCATCCCCTGCAAATCCTCGCGCTGGTCGCGCAGCGCCTCGATCCGCTTGTCGATCTCGGGCAGGTTGGCCGGCTCCACCGGGCGTGGTGGCCGCGCGTCGATGGCCCCGATCGTGAGCTTCGCTCCGCCCTCACCCTCGACCCGCAGCGAGGACGGGTCGAGCCCGATCGGGAAATCCTTCGCGATGAGCGTGTTGTCGCCAGCGGGCAGATCCAGCGTGATGACGCGGCTGACGCTGGCGCCATCGGGATAGACGGTGACGGCGTCGACCTGCGAGGCCGCATCGAGATTGGCCGCATGCAGCGGCCCGGCAACCAGCGCCCCCGCCAGCACCAGGCCGGTGGTGACAAGATAATTCGTAATCCTTGACATGACATCCCTCCGGAAAAGCGCCGCATCGCGCGCGAGATGAACGGCGCGCCGGACTCGAAGGCGCGCCGTTTCTCGTGGTGAGACGCAGCGAGGAAGGGACTGGTTCGAATGAGGTTTCGCTGCGGCACGACCATGGCACCACCGCGGCCGCCGGATGGCGCGGCGATGTCTTTCGGGCGTCAGCGACCTGTCCGGCGCCGGATGAACAGAACATTCGGCACGAAACCGGCAACCGTGATCGCGATCATGATCCACCAACCGCGATGAAACGCCGCGATCCGCTCAGTCATCGTGGCGGGCGTAGCCAGGATCGCGATGAAGATCGCGACGCCGATCGCCAGCGCCGCCTGCCGGATCATGTTGATCACGCCGGAACCGGTGGCGAACGACGACGGCGGCAGCGAACCGGCGCCGACGCCCATCAGGGTCGGAAAGGTCAGCCCGACGCCGATACCCGTGAGCATCATACCGAGCACAAAAGCAGGCACGTTGGGCTCCGCCCCAAGCAGCGTTGCCCAGATCGCAAGCCCACCCGCGAATGACGTGATGCCGGCGGACACCACGGCGGCCGCACCAAATCGCGCGATCAGCCGACCGGCAAACAGCAGCGAGGTGAACGGGACAAGCAGCGGACCCGGCGCGATCGCAAGACCGGTCTTCAGCGCCGACCACCCCCACACGGTTTGCTCCCAGAGCGCTACCGACAGCAGCATCGCGCCGAAAGCCGCCGAGTAAGGCGCCATGACCAGCGTCGCCCCAGTAAACGGCCTGACTGCGAACAGCGCCGGGTTGACGAAGGGATTCTGCGATCGCAGGCAGTGCCATGCGAAGGCGGCGAGCGAGAGGCCTGCGACGACGAAGCCGAGCACGACGCCGCGCGAGCTCCAGCCCCAGTCATCCGTCTTCACGATGGCGAATGTCAGCGCGCCGATGCCGCAGGTCACCAGCAGCGCCGCCCACCAGCTCGGCCGCGGCACGTCGTGGCCGGGCACGTCGGGCAGTTTGAGCCAGCCGATGATCAGCGCAACGACGCCGATCGGGACATTGACGATGAAGATCCAACGCCAGTCGACGGTGACCAGCACGCCGCCAGCGAGCGGCCCGAGCGCTGCGGCAAGGCCGCCGATCGCGGTCCAGGTGCGCACCGCGCCGGCGCGCTGCTCGGGCGGGAACGAGGCCAGCAGCAGGCCGATCGAGGTCGGCGTCATCAATGCCGCACCGGCGGCCTGTGCGATGCGGGCGACGACCAGGAGCTCGACGCTGGATGCCAGCGCGCACGCCGCCGACGCGGCCGTGAACAGCGCCACACCGAGCAGGAAGCTCAGATTGCGACTGTGGCGTTCGGCGAGCCGGCCGAAGAACACCAGCAATGCCGCATAGACGATCGCATAGGCATTCAGGATCCAGGACAAATCCTCCAACGAGGCGCCGCGAAATTCCTGCGCGATGTTCGGCAGCCCGACATTGACAATGAACAGGTCGAGATTTGCCAGGCAGATCCCGACCGAGACAATTGCCAAAACCTGCCGCGGGGTTGCGGTCGCCGCGCGGGGCCGCGGCCGCGCTTCGGGTCCGGCCGCCAGCCCGATGGTCTCCGCCTCGACCTCCGACATCACACCCTCCAGCTACGTGCATATGCATCTATTGCCATTAGGTGTATATGCATGTATCTGTCAAGCCCAGTTTGGAGGCAGCCAATGGCGAAGACGGAAGCCACAAGGTGCAATCTGACCGCGTTGCGCAAGGCGACCCGGCGGGTGTCGCAGCTCTACGATCAGGTCCTCGCAACGTCGGGGCTGCGCGGCACCCAGCGCGCCATCCTGGTCCATGTCAGACGAACGGGAGCTCCGACGATGGGAGAGCTTGCCGCAGCTTTGGTGCTCGACCGCACCGCGCTCAATCACAACCTCAAGCCGCTCGCGCGCGACGGCCTGTTGACCATCGCCGTCGACAAGAATGACCGCCGCAGCCGGCTGGTACGGCTGACCAAGCGCGGCGAAGCCAGGCTTGAGGAGTCGCACGCCGCCTGGCTTGAGGCGCAGGACCGCTTCGAGACGGCGTTCGGCGCCGGGCAGGCGGCTGATCTCAGGCACAAGCTCGAACTGGTCGCCGCGCTCGAATTCGGCGAACCCGCGGCGGATGTACCGGCGTCATGACTGGCCTCAAATGAAAAGCGGCCCGGCGTTGTCGCCGGGCCGCTCCTCTTACACGATCAATATCGATCGCGCTTAGCTGTAGATCTCGAACAGGCCGGCGCCGCCCTGGCCGCCGCCGATGCACATGGTCACGACGCCCCACTTGGCCTTGCGGCGACGGCCTTCCTGTAGCAGGTGGCCGGTGAGCCGGGCACCGGTCATGCCGAAGGGATGACCGATCGCAATCGAGCCGCCATTGACGTTGTACTTCTCGGGATCGATGCCGAGCTGGTCGCGCGAATAGAGGCACTGGCTGGCGAAGGCCTCGTTGAGCTCCCAGAGGTCGATGTCGTCGACCTTGAGGCCATGGCGCTTCAGCAGCTTCGGCACGGCGAACACCGGCCCGATGCCCATCTCGTCGGGCTCGCAGCCAGCCGAGGCCCAGGCCACGAAGCGGCCGAGCGGGTTAAGGCCGCGCTTCTCGGCATCCTTGGCTTCCATCAGCACCACGGCGGCGGCGCCGTCGGAGAGCTGGCTGGCATTGCCGGCGGTGACGAACTTGCCCGGGCCCTTGACCGGCTCAAGCTTGGCGAGGCCCTCCAGCGTGGTCTCGGGACGATTGCACTCGTCGCGATCGACCACATAGTCGACGATCGACTCGGCCTTGGTCGCCTTGTCGACCACCTTCATCTTGGTCTTCATCGGGACGATCTCGTCCTTGAACTTGTTGGCCTGCTGCGCGGCCGCCATGCGGCGCTGCGACTCCAGCGAATACTCATCCTGGTATTCGCGGCTGAGCTTGTAGCGCTCGGCGACGATGTCGGCGGTGTCGATCATCGCCATGAAAATGTCCGGCGCGGTCTTGAGCAGGTCCGGGTCGATCGACTCCTTCGGCGTGCCGCCGCCGGGAATCGAGATGCTCTCGACGCCGCCGGCGACGATGCAATCGGAGCCATCGGAACGAATCGAGTTGGCGGCCATCGCAATGGTCTGCAGACCCGACGAGCAGAAGCGGTTCACCGAGACGCCGGCGGTCGACTTCGGCAGGCCGGCGAGCAGCGCCGCCTGGCGGCCAATGTTCGGCGCGCCATGCGCGCAATTGCCGAGATAGCAGTCCTCGACATACTCCTTGTCGACGCCGGCGCGGTCGACCGCGTGCTTGATGGCGTGCGCGGCGAGCGACATCGGCGGGGTGATGTTGAATCCGCCGCGGCCGGACTTCGCCAGGCCGGTGCGCGCGTAGGAAACGATGACGGCTTCACGCATTGTTTTCTCCCTCTGAGTGGATGATTTCAGCTTGGATGCTGTCTTCGTACACATGGGGCGTCAAGGCAACAGAAATAAGCGCCATCAAAATACCGCTCTGCGGAACGGAAGCGGCCCGAAGCGACCGACGAAGCAGGATCACGTGGCGGCGCGGATGAAGCCTACAATCGTGCCTGGAATTCCGAGGTGCTTCTCACAGGGCCGATTTCGCAAGCATCATGTGAATTCCCTTGTTTGCCGTCGACCAATTGCGTCACGCGCAGATTGCCGGCGAGAGAACACAGCATATAGGCCTCGTTGCGCGTGAGATTCGTGCGCGCGCAGATGTGGTTGACCATCTCGCGGACGGCTTGTTTGGCGGCGTCGTCCAGGTCTTCGTCCAGTCCGATCGAGATGAGATGGGTTGCATTTTCTGCAAACGGCCATTTGACCCGCATGTCCTTCCGCACGGTCAGGCGGACCATACCTGTGACTCCGGTCTCCAGGGCCGTGATGCAGACTTCGCCATCACCCTGAACGGCGTGCCCATCGCCGGCAAAAAACAGAGCGCCCTCATTGAATACCGGCAGATACAGCGTGGTGCCCGCACGGAGCTCCTTGTTGTCCATGTTGCCGCCGAACGCGCGCGGGACCGGAGATCCGCACCGGCCCCACGCCGGCGGTGGCGCGGTTGCCAGGATTCCGAAAAACGGACTGAGTTCGATCTTGCTGCCCCAGGGCATCTTACAAAAATTCCCATCGCGGTCGATGGTCGGATGAATGGTTTCGTAGTCGGTGAATTCGTCCGGCAGCGTGCCGAGCAGAGGCAGGATCGAAACAAATCCCCAGTCCTGTCTGACCTTCACGTCGAGAATGTCGACCTGAAGCGTGTCGCCGACCTGGGCACCCTTCACGTAGATCGGCCCGGTGATGAAATGCGGCCCGGGTCCCGGCGACAGCGTATTCAGCGCATGGAGATAGTCGGCGGGGACCCGACCGAAATCGTCCGGCAAGGTTTCTTTCCCACCCGCCGGGAAACTATGCAGCGTGACCGAGTCACCGGACTCCACGGCAAGGATCGGCTGACTGGCACTGTCCAGGTACCCCCATACCATGTTCTCAGGGGTGGCGGGAATTTCATGGCGGCGCGGCATCGCTCCTCCAAAGCAGTTACCTTCGGGAAATGTCGGCCATCATGCTAGGCAGGACTGGCTGTCAAAAACAGCCGCAGGTTTGGGCCCCTTTGAGCATGGCTGGTCCGTGGTAGGGTATGCGCGGACGCCATGCGCCACCTTTCCGGGGCAGCCGCACGACAAAAGGAGACTCTGATGAGGCGGTCTCAATTCACCGAAAATGAGATCCGGCATCTCCTATACGAGGCGAATACCGGCGTCTCGGTGGCCGAGATTTGCACGACATCCGGCATCTCGCTTCGAACATTCTACCGATGGAAGCGACGGTATGGCGGTCTAAACCACCCAGCCGTGCTCGACATGCGCGGACTTGCCGTCGAGAATGTCAGGCTGCGAAACGTCATAGACAATCTATCGGCATGCCTGAAGGCGACGCCGGCCGGCGAAATCGCAAGCGGCAGCACGCCGCAAACAAGCACGCCGAAGGACCTCGACGACCGGGGCCGTCGTGCGATCAGCATCGCCGCGGAAAAGTGCGGAGGCGCTGTGACGGGCCGTTTCGCATCGATCCGCGTCAATCGCTGATCTCGACGATAACAATTCGGGCAGCCATTCTGGCAAAAGTGACATAATGCGCTGCCCCGTGGTGGGGATTTGATCAAGCTGCCCCTGCATCGAGCGCAATTTTTCGATCCGGGAGCAGACTCCCGGCAAGAGCTGGCACACCGCTGACGCAAATCCAAATCTTGCACAAAACCCGGCAGCAGCTGTCTGCTCTTTCTTCTTGTCGCAAATCCGAACGACCGATTACCCTCGCCGCCAACGCCAACGGTCCTGCAGGGAGTTGAGATCATGACTGGCCTCGTCCGCGATTTTTCCGACGTCAAGACCGGCATCAGCCGCCGCAACATCCTGACAGCTTCCGCTGGTCTTGCTTGTGGTTTCGCGCTCGGCGGACCGACGGCGATCAGGACGGCCGCGGCGGCTGGCTTGAAGGAAGTTCGTTTCAGCGAAGCGGTTCACAACCTCGGTTACATCAACCTTTACGTCGGCATGCATGCCAAAATCTTCGAGAAGAACGGTCTCGACATGAAAGTCAGCGCCGCGGGAGGCGACACACAGACCTTCGCGGCGGTGCTTGGCGGATCGGCGGATTTTGCCATCGGCGATGCGACGATGGCGCAGATCTCCCGCGAGAACGGTGGCCCGGGCGTCGTCGTCGGCACGGTCGTTCAGCGCGCGCACTATTTCGGCGTCTCAAAGACATTGAAGCCCATCACCGATCCAAAGGACTTCAAGGGCCTGAAGATCGTAACCTCGCCGGAGCCGAATACGAACTACAGCGTCGCGAAGCGCTTGTTGGAAAAGGCCGGCCTCAAGGTTGGCGTGGATGCGACCATCGTCCCTGTGAATCCTGGAACCGAGATCGCGGCCATGCTTGCCGGTCAGGCAGACATCGCTATCGCTTATCAGCCCAGTGTGGCCGCGGCCGAGGCCCAAGGAGCAAAGGTGGTGTTCGACTTCTCCACCTACATCGGCCCGTTCTGCAATACGGGAATCATGGTTCTTCCATCGACGATCCAGAAAGACCCCGCGATGGTTCAAGCTCTGGTGACATCGTTCGAGGAAGCCTCGCGCAAGACCTACGCAGACCCCGCCTTCGCAAAGGAAGTCGCCCGCAAGGAATTTCCGGATCTGCCAGGCGAGGTTGTCGACAAGGCGATCGATGCCGAATTGCAGTATCTGATCCCGGCACAGTCCGTGGTGACCAAGCCGGATCAATGGAAGAATCTGATGGAGATGCAGGTCTACCTCGGCAACGCCAAGGGCACGATCCCGTTCGACCAGATCATCGACAACTCCTTTGCCGACAAGGCCGTCGCCAGTCTGAAATGACGGTTACGATCACCACCGGTCACGGCGGCACCGGAGCATCCGCAGCGTCCCTGGTGCCGCTGACCGTCGAAGGCGTCGCCAAAGGTTACGATGTTGCGGGGCGATTTGTCCCGGTGATCGGCAATCTTAGCCTGACGCTGAAGAGGGGCGAGATCGTCAGCGTCGTTGGCCCATCGGGATGCGGAAAAACGACACTGCTCAATACGCTGTGCGGACTGATACCGGCGGACTCCGGGCGTATCCGCTGGTACGGCCAGGAGATCGCCGGCCAGCCGCAGAACGTAGGCTACATGCTGCAGAAGGATCTGCTGTTTCCCTGGCGCACTGCATTGAGCAACGTCAAGCTGGGACTGGAAATCCGCGGCATTGCGGCGAGCGAAGCGCATGACCGCAGCCGCGCGATGCTGGACCAACTCGGATTGCACGGCTTCTCTGATCACTATCCGTCGACATTGTCAGGCGGCATGCGCCAACGGGTGGCACTCGCCCGCACATTGGTGAATGATCCGGAGGTGCTGCTTCTCGACGAGCCGTTTGCCGCGTTGGACTTTCAGAACAAGCTGCTGATCGAAAGTGACACGGCAAAGCTGGTTCGCGAGCGCGGGCGCTCCTTGTTGTTGATTACCCACGATATCGAGGAGGCCGTCTCTCTGGCGGACCGGGTCATCGTGCTGTCGAAGAGGCCGACAACCGTCAAGGCGACGTACGACATAGATCTGGACGGCGAACGAACTGACATGATCGCCGCTCGCGAAAGCCGGCACTTCAGCGCCTACGTTCGGCAGATATGGGCCGATCTCGACGTCGTATTCCAATGACCACGAATGCACAGGACGATTTTGGGAGCATCGTGCAAGGATCACCACCCTCGCCTGCGCAGCGCTGGAAGCGTTGGCGGGTAGCCGGACTCGTCCTGCTCACTCAGGTCGCGCTCCTGGCCGCGCTGCTTGCGTTGTGGGAGCGCGCAACAGGGCAGGACAAGCAGGCAGCCTTCATGTTCGGGTCGCCCTCGGCGATCTTCGGTTTTCTGGGCCAGTCGGCGCGCGACGGCTCGCTGTGGCGCGATATCTACGTCACCGGCTTCGAAACCCTGCTCGGCTTCGTGATCGGTAATTTCTTCGGAACGCTGATTGGGCTTTTGCTCTGGTATTCGCGTTTCGTATCGCGCGTAGTCGAACCTTTCATCATCGCCTTGGGATCGATTCCCATCATCGCGCTTGCGCCGATCATCATAATTTGGTTCGGCACAGGACTGATCTCGAAAGTCGCGATGTCGACGTTGTCGGTCGTGATCGTGGCGCTCGTGACGTCCTACAAGGGCGCGACGGGTGTTGACGCCGACCAGATCAACCTGATGCGGACGCTGGGAGCCTCCAAGTTCCAGATATTCCGCAAGTTGGTGGTGCCCGCATCGCTCACCGATATTTTTGCAGGATTGAAGCTCACCGTCGGATTTGCGCTGATCGGTGCGATCGTCGGCGAATTCATGTCGTCGTCAGAAGGCCTGGGACACGCAATCTTCAAGGCCGGCTCGCTCTACATCATTCCCAAGGTGTTTGCAGCGCTGATTGCAACGATCGGCCTGGCATTGCTGCTGACGTTCGTGGTCGGCCGCCTTGAACGGTTGCTCATGCCCTGGCGCAAGGTTCAATAGACCCCTCTATTTCGGCGACAGCAAGAAAAGGAACGTGGAGATGTCGCAGCGCGTCGCGAAAGAAGGCAATATCAAGTATGCCCTGTCGGGCTTGGACCGTTTCATTGCCAGCGTCTCTCCCGGCGAAACGTTCGTCGTCGAATGCGCGCTCAATGCAAACGACGGGACGATCCGTCATCTCGGGCAGCAGCTGATCGAAGCCGACATCACTATGCCGTTCGTCAATGGGGCGACGGGGCCCATCGAGGTTCGCGGCGCCAAGGCCGGCGACATGCTGAAGGTCGAGATCGTCAACATGGACGTTCGGGGGCTTGGATTTACCGCGCTGTGGCCCGGCATCGGTATGTTTCCGGACTGGGTGCGCCGCAAGGAATTCGGCATTCAGACGCGTGTTGTTGAGGTCAAGGATGGCCTTGTGCACTGGAACGAGCATCTGAAACTTCCGGTTAAACCGATGATAGGCGTGATCGGAGTCGCACCGCTTCATGGCGCGGTTCTCACCGTGGACAACGGCACGCACGGTGGAAACCTTGATGTTCAGGAAATCACCACCGGCAACACCGTCATGCTCCGGGTCCATGCCGACGGTGCGCATCTGTTCCTCGGCGACTGCCACGCAATCCAGGGGGACGGGGAATGCAACGGCATGGGTGCCATCGAGATCGCAGCCACCCTCACCGTCAAAGTGTCACTCGAAAAGGCTCCAGCGCGCCTGAACCATCCCCGGATCGAAACGCCAACCCACATCTGCACGCTCGGCTGTGCGCGTCCGCTCGAAGACGCCATGCGGCTTGCATTCGAAGAAATGGTTTACTGGCTTGAAGACGAATGGAAGATACCCGCAGCCGAAGGCTACATGTTGCTCGGTCAGATCGCGGAAGCGCGCTGCACGCAGGTGGTCAATCCGAAATACACCTATATCTGCAAGGTGAATAAGGACATCGTCCGAAAATACTTTGGGTGATCTGGTGGAGCGCGCGTAGCTTCGTCGCTGAATCGATACCGTCGGGCTTGCTCACCCACCCCGATGGAAGGGCGAAACCATCTTGGCGCAAGCAAACGTCCATGCAGATGGTCCGCCGACGCCGGACCTGGCCCGGCGTCGCCCGAGCCAGGTTAAAACGTCAGCGCCTTGGCCTGCTTCACCTGCGGCAGCGCCTGCACCTTGTTGAGCAGCTCCGCCGGCACCGCACCGTCGACCTCGACCAGCGCAATGGCGTCGCCGCCCTGCTTGACGCGGCCGAGATGGAAGGTCGCGATATTGATTTTCGCATCACCCAGGAGGCTCGCGAACGCGCCGATGAAGCCCGGCTTGTCCTCGTTGGTGACGTAGATCATCGACTTGCCGAACTCGGCGTCGACCCGGATGCCCTTGATGTCGACGAGGCGCGGCTTGCCGTCGGCATAGACGGTGCCGGACACCGAGCGTTCCTGGCGCTCGGTGGTGACGGTGACCGTGATCAGGCTTTCATAGTCGCTCTGCGCGGCGCGAACGACCTCGTCCACTACCATGCCGCGCTCCTTGGCGACGACCGGCGCCGAGACCACGTTGACCTCGCCGAGCATCGGCCGCAGCAGGCCGGACAGCACCGCCGAGGTGATCGCCTTGATCTTCATCTCGGCGACATGGCCCTCATAGGTGATCGTGGTCTTGAGGATGCCGCTCTCGGTCAACTGGCCGGCGAACGAGCCGAGCTTCTCGGCGAGCTCGATGAACGGCTTCAGCTTCGGCGCCTCTTCCGCCGTGATCGACGGGAAGTTGACCGCGTTGGAGATCGCGCCCGACAACAGATAGTCCGACATCTGCTCGGCGACCTGCAGCGCGACGTTCTCCTGCGCTTCCGTGGTGGAGGCACCGAGATGCGGGGTGCAGATCACGTTGGGATGGCCGAACAGCACGTTCGACGTCGCCGGCTCCTCGGAGAACACGTCGAAGGCGGCGCCGGCGACATGCTTGGAATTCAGCGCGTCGACCAGCGCCTGCTCGTCGACCAAGCCGCCGCGGGCGCAGTTGATGATACGCACGCCCTTCTTCATTTTGGCGATCGCGGCCGCGTCAATGACGTTGCGGGTCTTCTCGGTCAGCGGCGTGTGCAGCGTGATGAAATCGGCGCGCTTCAGCAGGTCGTCGAATTCGACCTTCTCGACGCCGATGTCCTTGGCGCGCTCCGGCGATAGGAACGGATCGAACGCGATCACCTTCATGCGCAGGCCGAGCGCGCGGTCGGCGACGATCGAGCCGATATTGCCGCAGCCGATCACCCCAAGCGTCTTGGCGGTGATCTCGACGCCCATGAAGCGGTTCTTCTCCCACTTGCCGGCCTGGGTCGAGGCGTCGGCCTGCGGGATCTCGCGCGCCAGCGCCAGCATCAGGGTGATGGCGTGCTCGGCGGTCGTGATCGAATTGCCGAACGGGGTGTTCATCACGATGATGCCCTTGGCGGTCGCGGCCGGGATCTCGACATTGTCGACGCCGATGCCGGCGCGGCCGATCACCTTGAGCCTGGTCGCCTTCTCGATGATCTTGGCGTTGGCCTTGGTGGCCGAGCGGATCGCAAGGCCATCATAATTGCCGATGATCTCGGCGAGCTTGTCCTTGTCCTTGCCAAGGTTGGGCTGGAAGTCGACCTCGACGCCGCGATCCTTGAAGATCTGCACGGCGGCGGGAGACAGCGCGTCGGAAATCAGAACTTTGGGCTTTGTCATGTGACTGTTCCTCTGCCCTGCAGCGGGCGGGTCTCTCGGACCAAGATGGTGAAGTCTCTGATAACGTCTCCCGCTCCCCGCATTTACGGGGAGAGGGTTGGGGTGAGGGGCAGCCACAGGCGAGGAAAAAGCAGAAAGGGCCCCTCACCCGGATTGCTGCGCAATCCGACCTCTCCCCGTAAGAAAGGGGGACAGGTGACAAGAGAAAACTCAGGCCGCCTTGGGTAGCGCGGCCTTGGTCTCGGCAAAGGCCCAGTCGATCCACTGCGTGAGCAGCTCGACGTCCTTCGCCTCGACGGTGGCGCCGCACCAGATCCGCAAGCCCGCCGGCGCATCGCGGTAATACGCGAAGTCGAAGCCGGCATTCTCCTTCTCCACCAGCGCGACCAGCTTCTTGCAGAAGTCGGCCTGCGCGTCTGATGGAAGCGAGGTGATCGCGGGATCGGTGAACTTCAGGCACACCGAGGTATTGGAGCGGATCGCGGCATCCTTGGCGAGGAAGTCGATCCAGGGCGTCTTCGCCTTCCAGTCGGCGATCGCCTTGGTGTTGGCGTCGGCGCGCGCGATCAGGGCCTTCAGGCCGCCGATCGACTTTGCCCAGTTCAGCGCATCGAGATAGTCCTCGACGCACAGCATCGACGGCGTGTTGATGGTCTCGCCTTCGAAGATGCCCTGGTTGAGCTTGCCGCCCTTGGTGAGGCGGAAGATCTTGGGCAGCGGCCAGGCCGGCTTGTAGGTCTCGAGCCGTTCCACCGCGCGCGGCGACAGGATCAGCATGCCGTGCGCAGCCTCGCCGCCGAGCGCCTTCTGCCAGGAGAAGGTGACGACATCGAGCTTGGCGAAATCGAGCGGCTGCGCGAAGGCGGCCGAGGTCGCGTCGCAGATCGTCAGGCCTTCGCGGTCCGCGCTGATCCAGTCGGCGTTCGGCACGCGCACGCCCGAGGTGGTGCCGTTCCAGGTGAAGACGACGTCGGACTTGGGATCGACCTTGGCGAGATCGGGGATTTCACCGTATGCTGCGTTCAGCTTGGTGACGTCCTTCAGCTTCAATTCCTTGACGATGTCGCTGACCCAGCCTTCGCCGAACGATTCCCAAGCGAGCGTGGTGACGGGCCGCGCACCGAGCAGCGACCACAGCGCCATCTCGACCGCGCCGGTGTCTGACGCCGGCACGATGCCGATCTTGTAGTCGGCAGGCACCTCAAGCACCTCGCGCGTCAGTTCGATCGCGAGCTTGAGCTTGGCCTTGCCTACCTTCGCGCGGTGCGAGCGGCCGAGGGCGGCGTCCTTGAGATTGTTGGGGTTCCAGCCGGGGCGCTTGGCGCAGGGGCCGGAGGAAAAATGCGGCACGTCGGGCCGCGAAGCGGGCTTCGCTGCAGTCATAATCTACCCTTCCAGATAGCTGCCTCTCGGTGGGGAGAGGTTTCCCGCGGCCGGGGATATTGGAAAGGTGCCGAAACGTCAAGGAAGTTCGGACTTGTCCGGAACAATCGCGCGATCACGGCTGATTGATGGGGTGTCTCCGGCTTGCTGCACCGTGTCCCGATCGAGCAAATCCGCCGCCAGAGTCATGATCTTAACCGCCCTGCGCCGGCTCGATATTCTCAAAATGCGCTTATCGCCGGCCTGCACGACGTACTCGTTGCCGACCCGCACGATCGAATATTCCGACATTCCAATCCCCAGTTGCCCGCCGCCACGTGGGAGACGTCCGACATACCGGACTCGTTCCGCCCCGTAAAATCACGGAGGCCGGCTTAGTTTACCGGCTGTTAACCGGATCGCCGAGCGGCGGCTACCGCAGGCATTGCCTTGTGTGCGGCACACTTCGCGCGCCCATGTCAAAAGCGGAGCGTCATGCCGACATGGCTGCGCGCAAATCCAAGCCGCTCATAGAAGCGCTGCGCATCGACGCGGGTGTGATGCGTCAACAGTTCGACGAGCATGCAGCCTCGCGCACGCGCCTCCGCGACCGCCCACTGCACCAGTTTCTCGCCGATGCCGCGGCTGCGGCAATGCTTTGCGACACGGACATCCTCGAGCAAACCGCGCGAAGATCCCTGCGAGCTGATGCCCGGCAGCACCGCGAGTTGCAGGCAGCCGACGACGGCGCCCTCCCCGTCGACGGCGACGACGAGCTGCAGATTGGCATCGCGCTCGACCCGCGCGAACGCGTCGTAATAGCCTTGCGGCAGCGGATCCTCGATCCGCTCGCGCGCACTGCCGAGCGGATCGTCCGCCAGCATGCCGACGATGGCGGCGACGTCCGCGCGGTGCGCAGGGCGGATCGTGATGGACGAGGATTCGATCATGGCAACATTCACCTGCGGTCAGCGGACCGGCGGCAGCGCGAGCACATGCTCGGCAGCCGCGATCCAGCGGCGGATCATGGGATAGGCTTCGAGCGTAAGGCCGCCGTCCTCAGCCATGCGCGTATAGGCAAGCAGCGACACGTCGGCGAGTGAGAACTGGTCCCCGACCAGGAATTGCGCGCCGGCAAGATGCCGCTCCAGATGGTCGAGCGCTACATAGCCGCGCTTGATGAGGTTCGGATCGATCTCCGAGACAGGCTTGCCGAGATAGACGGCCTGAAAGCGGCACACCGCGACATAGGGCTCGTGGCTGTTCTGCTCCCAGAACATCCAGGCATCCATCTGCGCCGCGCGATAGGGATCGCCGGGAATCAGATCGCTGTCGCGCGCGAGATAGCGGATGATGGCGTTGGACTGCGCCAGCGTGCGGCCGTCATCCAGCTCCACCGTCGGCACCTGGCCCCAGCCGTTCAGCTTGAGGAATTCCGCGGTCCGGCTGCCGCCCTCCATGGTGTCGATCTCGACCCATGTGTATGGCAGCGCCAGCCTGTCGCACACCCATTTCACCTTCAGGCAATTGCCTGAATTGGCGTCGCCGTAGATCTTCATGTGAGGTTGCTCCGCTTGCGGAGCGATATCGGACCAGCCGCGCCATACGCTGTCAAGCTGCGCGGCTTTGCCTCAGAACTTGTAGCCGAGACCGGCACGCACGCTGTTGAGCGAGATGCTGGTGTCCTTGATCGGCGAGAACTTCACGTATTCCCATTCGCCGCGCATGAACAGGCCGCCCCACAGGCAGTATTCGAAACCGAGACCGGCGGTCCAGCCTGCCACGAAGGCGTTGGACTTATGCTCGCTGGCGGTCTGCGTCAGCGACGGAACCTGGGTGAATGACGTCGATACAATCGATGTCGTCTGGTTTCCGAATGCATCGGTGGTCGTCGCGGTCACGTCGTCACGCAGCACTACATTGGTGGACACCGAACGCGACACGTCCATGCGCCCCACCGCAAGGCCGCCGAACATGTAAGGCAGGAAGCCGTCGAACGCCCAGCCCGCGCGGCCGCGGAACGTGATCACGTCCTTGATCGTCGCCGCGGCAGCGCCATCCAGCGACGTGTTGTAGGTGTAGGTGTGATTGGGCGGCGCGGCCGAGCCCGGCGGGCTCACGATCGCGAGCGCCATCGACCCTTTCGACGAGCTCGAGATCCTGTTCATGTAATTGTAGTTGGCCTCGACGCCGAACACGACATCTTCCCACTGCCAGTTGCGGCCGACGAAGGCGCCGAAATTGGTGCCTTGCGCGGTGTTCTTGTTCAACAGCGTCCATGCCGACGTCGGCTGCGCAAGCACGCTGTTGCGGAAGATGAAGTTGGTCAGCGACACGATGCTGTTGCCGAAGTTCATGTCGGCGGCCGAGTAGCCGACCTGGCCGCCGGCGTACCAGCCTTCCCAGCTTCTCGCGGGCGCCGGTTGGGCGGAAATACTGCCGCGAAGGAAATCGGGCATGTCGGCCGCATGCGCGCCGGTCACCGCCCCGAACATCATCGCCGCCAGCAAGAACCTACGCATCGCAACGCTCCAATCCACTCACCGAATGCGCGTTGATCATCGCCTGTTAACCTTAACCAATCGTTGTCGCCGGCGGATTTCGAGCACGCAAGTTGCACGACTTCGCGATGCGAGGTGCAAAGCAAAACGGCGCGGGATGATCCCGCGCCGTTGCAATCGTTAACCGCGAAGGGCCGAAATTAACCCTGATCAGCCCTTGCGGATCAGCGGGGGCGGCGGCGGCGGGGGCAGCACGTCGCAGCAGGGCAGAGCGAAGCGTACGCCGAGCTTGACATCCTGCGAGGTCAGGTCGCGGTACTGGAAGCTCGAGGGTCCGGTCGGCGTGTTGTCGAAGAAGTGCCCCTGGCCCTGCCCGACGGTGCCCATGTCGAGGTAGCGATAGGCCAGTTCAACCGTGAAGTTGTTGGTGACCTTGTAGGCGACACCCGCATGCAGCGCCCAGGCGAAGTTGGTCTTGGTCGCACCATCGGCGATGTAGGAACTGGTCAGGCCGGAACCGCTCGGGAAGGTGGCGACATCGGAGAACGCCGAGGTCTTGAGCACAGCGGCACCGACACCGGCGCCGATGAACGGGGTCAAGCAGCCCCAGGTGCCGAGATCGGCATAGATGTTCGCGAGGCCGACCCAGCTCTGAACGCCGCCGTGATAGGTATCGCCGAGCGAGCTCGGCCCGGGGAACGTGAAGAAGTCGGTGCCGTTGAAGCTCACCTTCGAGCGATACTCACCGGTGATGTCGGCGCGGAACCAGCTGTTGAACTGATAGCCGACGCCGAGGCCGAACAGCATGCCGCTGTCGAAACCGTGGCCGTACTGGTTGAACGCGGTGCCGGCCGGCAGCGTGTCGTAGCCGTTGACGTGCAGCCTGGCCTTGGTGTTGGTCATGCCGATATCGCCGCGCAGATACCAGCCGCCGAAATCCTGGACCGGCGGGGGGGCATACGCCATCGGGGGCGGCGGCATGATGGGCATGTCGGCGGCGAACGCCGACGCCGAGGACAGCAGAGATGCCGCGCCTGCGGCAATCAGGATCTTTACGCTACGCATTGGCTTCGTCCTTTTGGGCCAAGTGAGGCGACACGAAAGCCCCACGTCTGAAACTCACGGGCGGACGATGGCAGCAAATGTTTAAGCGGCACTTAACCCTAATTTTTAAGGTTGATTTTCTCTCACCTGTTTCTGCGACTGTTGCTTATGGGTCCATAAATGGGCGCGCATGCCGGTGAAAAATGGCGATTTCGCCACAAGTGCTAATGAAGCGTTGACGCGTGCACGCCGTTTGCGGCGCACGCAAGCCGGGTTCGTTAGCGAATGCTTAATGCCGGCGAAGTGGACGCGCCCTCGCCGCCGGGAAGCTCAGCGAGCCGCCTTCGGCATCTTCGGCAGGAACACCGCGAGCAGGCCGATCGCCGGCAGGAATGCGCACAGCTGATAGACGAAGGCGATCGAGGTGTGGTCGGCGAGCTTGCCGAGCACGGCAGCGCCGAGGCCACCGATCCCGAATGCTACGCCGAAGAACACGCCGGAGATCATGCCGAAGCGATGCGGCATCAGTTCCTGCGCAAACACGATGATCGCCGATGTCGCCGACGAGATGATCAGGCCGATCACCACCGTGAGTACGGCGCTGGCGAACAGGCCGGCATAGGGCAGCGCCAGCGTGAACGGCAGCGCGCCGAGGATCGAGAACCAGATCACGTATTTGCGGCCGAAGCGGTCGCCGAGCGGCCCGCCAATGAACGCGCCCGCGGCGTTGGCGGCAAGGAAGATGAAGAGATAAAGCTGCGCGGCCTGGGTCGAGACGCCGAACCGGTCGATGAGATAGAAGATGTAGTAGCTCGACAGGCTCGAGACGTAGAGCTGTTTGGAGAACAGCAGCGCGACCAGCACGATGAGCGCGATCATCACGCGCCGCTGATCCGGATGGTCCGGATGCCGCGCGTTCGTCGCCGCCTTCTTGCCTGCGATCTGCGGCTTGTACCAGACGCCGATGCGCCACAGGATCACGATGGCGAGGAACGCGATCGAGGAGAACCAGGCGATCGAGGGTTGGCCGAACGGCACCACGATCAATGCGGCGAGCACCGGCCCCATCGAGGTGCCGAAGCTGCCGCCGAGCTGGAACACCGATTGCGCGAAGCCGTAACGTCCGCCGGACGCCAGCCGCGCGATGCGCGAGGATTCCGGGTGGAACACCGCGGAGCCCAGACCGACCAGCGACGCCGCGACCAGGATGATCCCGTAACCATGGGCGACGCTGAGCAGCAACAGCCCGAAGAAGGTGAAGCCCATGCCGATCGACAGCGAGAACGGCTGCGCCTTCTTGTCGGTGAAATGCCCGACCAGCGGCTGCAGCAGCGACGCAGTGAACTGAAATGCCAGCGTGATCATGCCGATCTGCGCGAAGTCGAGCGCGTAATTGTCCTTCAGGATCGGATAGACCGAGGCGATCAGCGACTGCATCGTGTCGTTGAGAAAGTGCGAGAAGCTGATGCCGGCAAGCACGACATAGGCCGGCCCGGCGGCCGCCACTTTCGCGGCCGGCGCAGAGGTCAGCTCGGCGACCTCCACCGGTTCCCCCAGTGCCTGTTCGCTCACGACGGGTTTGTTCACTGCAGCATTCCCGGACAGTTTCGCAAAAATACCTCCGCGTCGTACGACGCGGAGGTGAGCCGGACCAGTTGCGTTAGTCGATAGCAGCGATGCGCTGCGGGCTCCGCATAACGGTGCGGCCTCGCCGTCATCCTGAGGAGCGGCCACTTGGCCGCGTCTCGAAGGATGAATCGGCCACCGGCCGGGCCGTGCATCCTTCGATACGCGCGCAAGGGCGCGCTCCTCAGGATGACGGATCAGTAGCTGATGCGGCCGGACGGCCTCAAGCCGCCGCGGCGTGGCCGAGGGCGCTGACGATGTTGTCGACGATCTCTTCCACCAGGATGCGGTCGTCACCCTCGCCCATCACGCGGATCACCGGCTCGGTGCCGGAGGGACGGATCAGCAGCCGGCCATGGCCGTTGAGGCGGTTCTCGCCGTCGGTGATCGCGGACTTGACCTCGGCGTCGTCGAGCGGCTTGCCGCTGCGATAGCGCACGTTCTTCAGAATTTGAGGCAATGGATCAAAGCGCCGGCAGATCTCCGACACCGGGCGGCGCAGCTTCTGCACCACGGCCAGCACCTGCAGCGCCGCGACGAAGCCGTCGCCGGTGGTCGAATAGTCCGACATGATGATGTGGCCCGACGGCTCGCCGCCGAGATTGTAGCCGCCGCTCAGCATCTGCTCGAGCACATAGCGGTCGCCGACCGGGGTGCGGACCATCGAAACCCCGAGGCCTTGCAGGAAGCGCTCCAGCCCGAGATTGGACATCACGGTCGTGACGATGCCGGGCTTGGCGAGGCGGCCCTCTTCCTTCCAGCTCTGCGCAATCACCGCGAGCAGCTGGTCGCCATCGACGATGTGGCCGCGCTCGTCGACCAGGATGACGCGATCGGCGTCGCCATCGAGCGCGATGCCGATATCGGCGCGCATCTCGCGCACCTTGCGCGACAGCGCTTCCGGCGAGGTGGAGCCGCATTCCTTGTTGATGTTGAAGCCGTCGGGTTCGACCCCGATCGGCACCACGTCGGCACCGAGCTCCCACAGCGCTTCCGGCACCACCTTGTAGGCCGCGCCATTGGCGCAATCGACCACGACGCGCAGGCCGTCGAGCGAAAGGTCGCGCGGCAGCGTGCGCTTGGCGAATTCGATGTAGCGGTCATGGACGCCGTCGATGCGGCGGGCGCGGCCGAGGCTCGCGCTCTGCGCCAGGCGGCGGTCGAGCGATTCGTCGAGCAGCTGCTCGATCTGCTTCTCGACGTCGTCGGAGAGCTTGAAGCCCTGCGGGCCGAACAGCTTGATGCCGTTGTCCTCGAACAGATTATGCGACGCCGAGATCATGACGCCGAGATCGGCGCGCATCGACTTGGTCAGCATCGCGATCGCAGGGGTCGGCATCGGGCCGACCAGCAGCACGTCCATGCCGACCGAGGTGAAACCCGCGACCATGGCGTATTCGATCATGTAGCCGGACAGCCGCGTGTCCTTGCCGATCACGACGCGATGGCGATGATCGCCACGCTGAAACACCAACCCTGCGGCCTGCCCCACCTTGAGCGCGAGCTCCGGCGTGATCAGCCCATTGGCGCGGCCCCGAATTCCATCGGTCCCGAAATATTTGCGGCTCATGTAACCCCCAAGGTGGACCTCTCGAACCACCCGGCGAGAGAGTCCTGAACGCCTACCAGTGTAGCGTGCATCGGCCTTATAGACTGCCAGACGCTAAAATGACTTCAAAAAATATGATGAATCATTACCGCGGACGAACTGCCTCTTTGGACCTTAAGGTGCTGAAAATATAACATTTTTTCTCCTCCGGCAATCCCCGGCAAGAAGCGCTGTCCACTATCCTTTGCCGTCGCGTTTGACGTACCGGTCGCCCTTGGTGGGGGCCGGCTGGGTGACATTGACGGGGTCGGAACCGGGAAACGTCTCCTCGAGCCCCTCTTCCAGGGCCTCGTCGAGCCGGCGCTTCTCGGCGTCGTCTGCTTTCGGCTTGGAGCCTGATTGCGTCATCGCACTCTCCCATCCGTCTTCGATTTGGCGGGCCACCCAACCATGCTAGATGACGGCAAGACCGAACACCCGCAAGACTGACTCGTCGAACCTGCGGCATAGAAGAAGGCCGGGAACGTCCATGAAGCACATTACCTGCATCGAAGACCTGCGCCAGTTGCATAAGCGCCGGGTGCCGAAGGCGTTTTTCGACTATGCGGATCGCGGCTCCTACACCGAGGACACGCTGCGCGCCAACTCGGAGGACCTGCAGCAGATCAAGTTTCGCCAGCGCATCCTGGTCGACGTCTCCAAGCGCAGCCTCGCGACCACCATCCTCGGTGAGCCCTCGGCGATGCCGCTGATCCTGGCGCCGGTCGGCCTGCTCGGCATGCAGCATGGCGACGGCGAGATCTACGCCTGCCGCGCCGCGCAGGCGGCCGGCATTCCCTTCACCCAGAGCACGATGTCGATCTGCTCGATCGAGGACATCGCGGCCGCCGTCGACAAGCCGTTCTGGTTTCAGCTCTACGTCATGAAGGACCGCGGCTTCATCAAGTCGCTGATCGAGCGCGCGATCGCGGCGAAATGTTCGGCGCTGGTGCTGACGGTCGATTTGCAGGTGATCGGCCAGCGCCACCAGGACATCAAGAACGGCATGACTGTGCCGCCGGAATGGTCGCTGTCGAAGCTGATCGATTTCGCGACCAAGCCGGCCTGGGTGTCAGGCGTGCTGCAAGGCAAGCGCCGCACCTTCGGCAACATCGCCGGCCACGTCAAAGGCATGGACGACATCGTCAAGCTGTCGGAATGGACCGCGTCGCAATTCGACACCACGCTGAACTGGAAGGACATCGACTGGATCCGCAGCATCTGGCCGGGCAAGCTGATCCTGAAAGGGATTCTTGACGTCGAGGACGCCGAGCTCGCTGCCAAGACCGGCGCGCAGGCGATCGTGGTCTCCAACCATGGCGGCCGCCAGCTCGACGGTGCGCCGTCCTCGATCGAGGTGCTGCCGGAGATCGTCGACGAGGTCGGCTCCAAGCTCGAGATCATGTTCGATGGCGGCATCCGCACCGGCATGGACGTCATGCGCGCGCTCGCGCTCGGCGCCAAATCCTGCATGATCGGCCGCGCCTATGCCTACGGCCTCGGCGCCGGCGGCCAGGCCGGCGTCGCCAAGGCACTCGACATCCTCGGCAAGGAGCTGACCACCACGATGGGGCTGTGCGGCGTCAACACCATCGCCGAGATCGACGACAAGGTGCTGGCGGTTTAAGCTGACGGCTACCTAATCTTCGTCGTCCTGGGCAAGCCAACGGGTCGGCGCAAAGCGCCGCCCGATGACAGGCTCCGCGCGACCCGGGACCCATAACCACCGATGGTGATCGCTTCGCAACGCTGTGGCCACAGCGTGCTTCAACGACTCAACCCTGTGGTTATGGGTCCCTGCTTTCGCGTTGCTTTCGCAGGGACGACAGCGAGGCTGCCTCCGCCTCACATCGGCGGCGCAATTCCGTCGCGGCCGACATTGACGCGGTTGGCTTCCAGCGTGCCGTCGTCCTTCTGCACCGCGCCGAAGATGATGATCTTGGCGCCCGGCTTCAGCTCCGACTTTTCGCCGGAGACGAACGTCACCACCGGTGTACCCGGCGGCACCACGACCTTCTTCTCACCGTCCTTGTATTTCACCGTGATGTTCTGGCCGTCGGTGCCCTTCACGGTCTCGGCGACGGTGGCGTTGGTCATGGTCGAGTTGGCGCGCAGGTCCCATGGGCGGAAGCCTTCGGCAGCGCCGCGCTGGTTCTCCGGGAAAATGTGAACCGCGACCGCCTTCTGCGTTCCGTCGGGCTCGGGCATCGCGGTGACGCCGATATAGGAACCGGGCTTGATCTCCGACAGATCGGTCTTGGCAACACCGAAGACCGCGACGTTATCCGTCGTCCGAACCTTCATGTCGGCACCGTCGCGCGACTTGATCGACAGCATCGCGCCGTCGACGGCCTCGATGGTGCCGCGAATGCGCACCGTCGGTGGCTGCTGCGCGGAGGCAGCCGAGGCAAAGGCAACGACAAGGAATGCGGCGAAGAGCGGCGATTTCGGCATGGTGTCCCTCATGGGTTTGGCTGGCTACTCAGGGAACACCGGGGAGTTGGTGGTATTCCGTGCAAGCCACAACTCCGCGCGGGAGCGACGGCTCACACGACAAATACGCGCCGGATGAGAGGCCGTTACTGCGGTAACGGACAGGTGATGCGTTTGAGGGTTCTGCCGTAGCCCGTTCAGATCGTCATTCCGGGATGGTCCGAAGGACCAGACCACAGATGCGCAATTGCGCATCGGGGAATCTCGAGATCCCGGGTTCGATGCTTTGCATCGCCCCGGGATGACGCTGCGCATCACATCGGCGGCGTAAGCCCGTCGCGGCCGACGCTGACGCGATCGGTTTCCAGCGAGCCGTCGGGCAATTTCTTCATGAAGGCGATGATCTTGGCGCCGGCCTTCAGGTCGGCCTTGTCGCCGGGAACATAGGTCACGACAGGCGTATCAGGCGGGACCTGGACCGTCTTCTCGCCGTCCTTGTACTTGACCTGCAATGTATGACCGTCATTGCCGACCACGGATTGCGCGACGGTCGCGTTGGTCATGCTGCTGTTCGGTTTCAGATCATAGGGACGCGAGCCTTCGCCGGTGCCGCGCATGTTTTCGGGGAAGACATGCACCTCGACCGCCTTCGGCGTGCCGTCGGGGCCGGGCACCGTGGTGGTGCCGATGAAGGAACCGACCTTGATGTCGGACAGCGCGATCTTGGTGAGGCCGAGCACCACCATATTGCCCGTCATATGCAGCTTGACGTCCTCGCCGCTGCGCGACTTCACCGCCAGCGTATCGCCGTCGACGCCTTCGACGGTTCCGCGCACCCGCGTCGGTGTCGGCGGCTGCTGCGCGAGCGCGTAGAGCGTGGATGCCGTCACCATCGCAAGCGCAATGAACGGACGAACGAGATGGGAACGGCGGGCAGGCATGGTTGATCTCCGGGAGGGAACGCGAGGGCCTAACACGAGACCCCGCCCCGGAGACGCTATTCCAGGCCTCAAGTCTTTGTGAGATCGGCTTCCACGAGCGCGCGCAATTCCGGCGTGACCTGCGGGCGCTGCCCGAACCACAATTCGAAACCGCGCACCGCCTGGTGCAGCAGCATGCCAAGCCCATCGGCGGTCTTGAGGCCGCGTGCCTGCGCCGCGGCCAGCAGCGGCGTCACCAGCGGCACATAGACAATATCAGAAACAACCGCGCCCGGCGGGAGCAGGCCGACTTCGATCTCGAGCGCGGGCTGGCCGTGCATGCCGAGCGACGTCGTGTTGACGAGCAGGCCCGCGCGCGGCAGCAGCTCGCCGACCTTGTCCCAGGTCGCGGGATGAACACGCGCACCATATAGTTCTGCCAGCGCGCGGGCGCGGTCGATGCTGCGGTTGACCAGATGGACGCGCGCGATGCCGCGCTCGATCAGGCCGAACACCACCGCGCGCGACGCGCCGCCGGCCCCTAACACCAGCGCGTCCTCCGTCTTGTCCCAGCCGGGCGCACAGGCATCGAGATTGTTGATGAAGCCTTCGACATCGGTGTTGGTCGAGCGCAACTCGCCGTCGGCAAACCACAGCGTGTTGGCGGCGCCGATCGCGCGGGCGCGTGCGTCCGGCGCCGTCAGCGCCAGCGCCTGCTCCTTGTGCGGAATGGTTACATTGGCGCCGACGAAGCCGCGCAGCGACAAGCGGAACAGGAAATCCTTGAAATCCTCCGGCGGTACCGCCTCGATCACATAACCACCCTCGAGGCCGAGCGTGCGCAGCCAGTAATGATGGATCAGCGGCGAGCGGGAATGCGCCGCCGGCCAGCCGATCAGGCACGCGGCGCGGGTCTTGGTTGCGGAGGTCATGATCGTGACATCGGCCAAGCCAGGCGCGCTGTCAATCCGTCCGCTTCGCGGTTGCGGCAACCAGCGCGCTGAGGGCGAACGCCGTGCCCGCGGCAAACCAGATCGCACCGAGATTGATCCAGCGGTAGGCCAATGCGCCGGCGAGCGCGCCCGCGACCAGCGCCGCCCAGAGCAGGACGTTCGGCAGCCACGCCCAGCCCGCGCCGCCGGTCAACGCGGCTGCGATGAGCTGACCGGCCTTGATCAACGCTCCGGTGACATAGGTCAGGCCGAGCCCGGCCCCGCCTTCGAGCTGGAACACCGCGTTCTCAAGCCCCATCGCCAGCACGATGGCCGCGACCGCGGCGTTCGGCAGGCCGTAGGCATAGGCCAAGGCCGCTGCCGTGAGTAGCAGCCCCTCGGCGAACAGGATCAGGGGCTGCCGATGCGCGATGCGGCTGAGCACGACCAGGCTCCCGGCCGCAGCCCCCGCGACGAACAGCACGATCAGCTCCAGCGCCTCCAGCGCGTGCTGCCAGTGGCCCTCGGCCAAGGTCACGCCGAGCCGCGTCGAGTTGCCGCTCATGAAGGACACGAACAGCCCGCCGAGATGCAGATAGCCGATGCCGTCGACATAGCCGGCCAGCGCGCTGAGCGCGCAGGCCAGCGCCAGGTTGCGGCGGGATTCAAGCATGGGGGCGGAAATCGCTGCCTTTGTTCAGAGCGACAATGTTCATGAAAGCGATCGGCTTGGGAGAGAAGGAAGAGAAGCACCCTCCCCCGTCATTCCGGGGCGATGCGACAGCATCGAACCTCAGATGCGCAATTGCGTATCGGGGAATCTCGAGATTCCGGATTCGCTCGCTGACGCGAGCGCTCCGGAATGACGGAACAATTTACGCCGCGTCGCGATGCGCGGCGATGATCTGGTCGGCGGCACGGCCCGTCACCTCGGCCATGCGGTCGAACTGGCGGGTGAAGGTGCCGGCGCCGGCGGTGGCCGAGCGCAGCTCGACGATGAGGTCGCCGATCTCGGATTCCGGCATCGTGGCGCGCACGCAGTCCCAGCCGTTCCAGCCCTCGCGGGTGTCGAAGCCGAGGATCTGGCCGCGGCGCGCCGACAGGATCGCGTTGATCTTGGCGGTCGCATCGGTCGGACAGACGATCTCGACCATGTGGATCGGCTCCAGCAGCACCGGCTGGCACTGCGGCAGCCCTTCGCTGACGCCGATCCGCGCCGCGGTGCGGAACGCGAGATCGGAGGAGTCGACGCTGTGATAGGAGCCGTCGGTCAGGGTGACGTCGACGTCGATCACCGGGAAGCCGAGCGGTCCCCGCGCCAGCGCGTCGATGACGCCCTCCTCCACGGCACCGATATAATTGCGCGGCACCGCGCCGCCGACCACCTTCTCGTGGAATTCAAAGCCGCTTCCGCGCGGCCTCGGCTTGATGTCGAGCACGACGTCGCCGAACTGGCCGTGGCCGCCCGATTGCTTCTTGTGCCGGCCGCGCTGGGTGATGGCTTTGCGGATGGTCTCCTGGTAGCCGATCGCCGGCGGATGCGATTTGACGTTGACGCCGTAGCGGTCCTTCAGCCGCTCCTGGGCGACGCGCAGATGCATCTCGCCCTGCCCCCACAGCACTGTGTCGTGGGTGCGCGGGTTCTGGATCATGGTCAGCGAGGGATCCTCCTCGTTCAGCCGCAGCAGCGCCTGGCCGAGCTTGACGTCGTCCTTGCGGTCGATCGCGGCGATCGAGATCGACAGCACCGGCGCCGCCGGCTCGACCTTGACCAGCGAGGCCGGCGCCGTCTTGCCGCTCGAGACCGTATCGCCTGTCTTGATCGCGTCGAGCTTGCCGAGCGCAACCGTGTCGCCGGCTTCCGCCGACGGCCGCTTGCTGTCATGCGCGCCGGAGACCGCGAGGATGCCGGAGACGCGCCCGCTCTCGCCGGATGAGGATTGCAGCGTTGCGCCGTCGTCGAGCCGGCCCGTCAGCAGACGCACCAGCGACAGCTTGCCGCCGTGCTGCAAATGCACGGTCTTGAACACATAGGCCAGCGCGTCCTTCTGATCCTTGACGCCGAGCCGGCTGGCGGTCTCGGCGACGCCGGGCGCCTCGTGGCGCAGCGCCTTCATCAGGCGAAGCACGCCGTTCTCGCGGCTCGCAGCACCGAGCAGCACCGGACAGATCAGCCCGTCGCGCAGTTCGCGCGCGAGGTCGTCGAACACGGCATCGCGCGGCGGCTGGATGTCCTCCAGCAACTGCTCCATCAGCGCGTCGTCATGATCGGCGAGCTTCTCCAGCATCGAGAAGCGGGCTTCCTTCTCGCGGTCGAGATTGCCGCCCTCCAGCTCCATCACCTCCGACGGCTTGTGCTCGCGATAGACGAAGGCGCGCTCCAGCGCGAGATCGACGAAGCCCTCGATCAGATCGCCGTTCCAGATCGGGATCTGGCGCAGCACCAGCGGCACGCGCGAGGCCGGCTGCAGCGTCGCAAGCGTCTCGCGGACGCGCTTGTTGGCGCGATCGATCTTGTTCAGAAACAGGAAACGCGGAATCCCGAGCTCCTCGAGCTCGCGCAGGATGATCTGCAGCTGCGGCAGCTTCTTCTCGTCAGCCTCGCAGACCACGACCGCGGCATCGACCGCCGGCAACGCGGCACGCATGTCGTGCGCGAATTCGATCGAGCCGGGGCAATCAATAAAGGTGTAAATGTCCCCCATAAAGCTGGTGGTGGCGGCGGTCAGGCCTACGCCCATCTTGTGTTGACGCGCCTCGGGGCTGGCATCGCCGACGGAGGTTCCGGCATCGACACTGCCGCATGACTTGATGGCGCCGGTGCGCGCCAGGATCGCTTCCAGAAGTGTGGTTTTACCGCTTTGGAAAGGGCCCACCAGCGCGATGCACCGTGGACCTCGGGGACTTCTGACGTCTTGTCCCATTGCCGCCTCCTCGTTTTGGAGCTCGGCCCATGATTGGGTCGGCGACCGTTCATGCTCTGCCTGCGTTTGACTTTTGGCAAGCGGGAAAACGTCGCTGCGGTGCGGCGCGCGTGGCGCGGCGTAAGGCCACGCGCGGTTGGCTAGATCATGATGCGTTTCCACGGAATCGCATCATGATCTCATCTCTTTGTTTGAGCATGATCTTTTCGGAAAGCCGGTTTCCACTTTTCCGGATCATGCTCTTAAGCCTGGTGCCGCCCTTAGCGACCCGGGCGCAGCTCCAGACTTTCGAGGCCCGCGGCGACGTTGACGCCGACCTGGCCCTGCACGCTGAGGGGCTGCAGGGCGATGGTGTTGTCGGAGCCACCGACCAGCACGTTGCCGCCGACACCGATACCGAGCGTCGCACTGCCTTGCGCGCCGGCGTAATTGCCGGAGAGCGCACCCGGTCCGAGCCGCTCCACCGGCGCGTAGACGCCCCAGGTCAATGCCGACTCCTGCGTGATGCCAAGATCGACGCCGACCTTGCGGATGGTCGCGATGTAGCGGTCCTCAGGCATGCCGTTGGCGCGCAGCACGCAGCCGAGATTGGTCACGGAACCGACGATGAAGCCGATGCTCGCGCCACCGCGGCATTCCAGGACGCCGACCTGAACGCGCTGGCTCGGCTGTTGGGCGTTAACGCCAACGATTGCGGTCAGCGTGGCAATGGCAGCACCGGCGAGGAGAGTGAAGCGACGCATGTTGGGGAGTCTCCGGCTGAGAGGCATGACGCGAGCAGAGAACAGAACGGCGCCGTGTCTGCGGCGCCGTTCGCATCCTATGCCATAACATCGCATGGTCAGGCAGAATTTGCGGTGTTCGGCCACCGATTGTTGGGAGATGTTGCGGCACTGCTATGTTTCCTCCAAGCCTGCCGGTCTGGTCGAGCAACAAACAGCAAACCACCGACAACAAAAAAGAGGCCCGCTTTCGCGGGCCTCTCTGTTCGAACACCGACCGGCTTAGCGGTGGTGATGGTGACGGTGGTGACGATGATGACGGCGCGGACCGTAGGTCACCGGCTCGAGATCGATCCCGGCGATGCCGGCCGCAACGTTGAGTCCGGTCTGACCCTGCACGCTGATCGGCTGCAGCGCATAGGCGTTGTTCGGACCGCCGAACAGGAAGTTACCGCCGGCGCCGAGACCGACCGAGGCGTTGAGGCCGACACCGCCGTAGCTGCCGGCGAGCGCGCCGCGCGGAAGCTGCGTGGTCGGCGCGCTGACGGCCCAGGCGAGCTGGGTGGTCGCGGTGACGCCGAGATCGACGCCGATGCGCTTCACGGTCGCAGCATAGGGCTCGGGACGGCGGCCGCCGCTCTGGAACACGCACTCGAGGCGGGCAACAGAGCCGACGACGAAGCCGACATTCTCGCCGCCCTGGCATTGCAGAACCCCGGCCTGAACCTGCTGAGGTGCCGCGTTGGCGGTGGCGAACGGCGCCAGCAACGCAAGCGCTGCAAGGGTGAGAGTCGAAAGTCGCATTATCTGTCTCCGCAAGGTGAACTGAACTGGAATTTGAGCGGCGGACACAAGGCAAGGCTCATGTCCAAAACAAGGCAGCTCGCAAAGAGGCCGTAAAAACTTCCCGCGTGTGGCATCGATGTTCGCACACACGCGCGTGAAGTGAGCTGCTCGTGATTTGACTCTGCGATTTTACCGGCGGGCGATTGAGCCCCACAAATAAAAACGCTCCCGCATGTGGTGCGGGAGCGCTTTTTCTAGATCGAAAACGATCAGCGCAGATTGCCGCAGAAGCGCTGGATGCGCTTGCAGGCATCCTCGAGATCCGAGGTCTTGGTGGCGTAGGAGATGCGGAACGCCGGCCCGAGACCGAACGCCGATCCCTGCACCACGGCGACGCCTTCGCTCTCGAGCAGCTCGGTGACGAACGCCTCGTCATTGTCGATCACCTTGCCGGTCGGCGCGGTCTTGCCGATCGTGCCGGCGCAAGACGGATAGACGTAGAACGCGCCTTCCGGCCGCGGGCATTCGATGCCGCTCGCCTGGTTGAGCATCGCCACCACGAGGTCGCGGCGCTCCTTGAACACCTTGTTGTTCGCGGCGATGAAGTCCTGCGGACCGTTCAGCGCCTCGACCGACGCCCATTGCGCGATCGACGACGGGTTCGAGGTCGACTGCGACTGGATCGTCGCCATCGCCTTGATCAGCTGCGCCGGGCCACCGGCATAGCCGATGCGCCAGCCAGTCATGCAGTAGGCCTTCGACACGCCGTTCACGGTCAGCGTGCGATCGTACAGGCTCGGCTCGACCTGCGCCGCTGTCGTGAAGACGAAGTCGTCATAGACGAGGTGCTCGTACATGTCGTCGGTCATCACCCAGACATGCGGATGCCTGACCAGCACGTCGGTCAGCGCCTTGAGCTCGCTCCTGGTGTAGGCCGAGCCGGTCGGGTTCGACGGCGAGCACAGGATCACCCACTTGGTCTTCGGCGTGATCGCCTTCTCGAGATCCTGCGGACGCAGCTTGAAGCCGGTCGAGGCCGGGCACACCACCGGCACCGACTCGCCGCCGGCGAGCGCCACCATCTCGGGATAGCTGACCCAGTACGGCGCCGGGATGATCACCTCGTCGCCCGGATTGATGGTCGCCATCAGCGCATTGTACAGCACCTGCTTGCCGCCGGTGCCGACGATGATCTGGTTCGGCTTGTAGCTCAGGCCGTTCTCGCGCGAGAACTTGTTGATGATGGCTTCCTTGAGCTCCGGAATGCCGCCGACATCGGTGTACTTGGTCTTGCCGGCCTCGATGGCGTGGATCGCAGCCAGCTTAATGTTGGCGGGCGTATCGAAGTCAGGCTCGCCGGCGCCGAGGCCGATGACGTTGCGGCCCGCGGCTTTCAGCGCGCGTGCTTTGTCCGTGACCGCGATCGTTGCGGACGGCTTCACACGGTCGAGCGCAGCGGACAGGAAGGCCATTATCATCTCCTGGCAAACGTCGTGAGCGGTTGGGCCACGACTTGATTTGAATGGGATCGCGGCACCCTAGGCCGGTCGCCGCTGCACCGCAAGAAGCTTGGCGGTAAAGCACGAAAACTTTCACGCATGGCTCGCGACACGCGCAATTTTCCGCAAGTTCCGGAGCCCAAAGGCTCATATCCGGCAAGACCTGCGGCGGCGTGCATCGGCGTGAATTGCTCCGAGGACAATCTGTCCCGCGGTGCGTCCTGGCCACACCGGCTGCGCACCATCCGTTGCAGCTTCCGGACGCCACCGCGGGCGTTAACGTCTGTGGACCACAACGCATACGCCGAGCGATCGAACGCGGCATCGACCGGCACCGTGCACAGCGTCGCGCAGCCGTGATCTCCTGTGTTCGGCCGTGTTGATGGAATCGTTCTGCACGCGTGCAGTGCGGTAGAGGTTTCGACTTTTTCCACTCTCCAGGGCTTGCGACACACCCCTGTCCGCATCATTGTTTAGCGGCGTTGCGGTGTGACAGGCCGCGCAATTTCGAGCGTACCGTCTCCCTGATCCGAGTGAACACCGACGCAATGTACAAGCTCTATTCGATGCAGCGCTCCGGCAACAGCTACAAGGTCCGGCTGGCGCTTGCCGTGCTGAACACGCCGTACCAGGCAATCGAGATCGACATCCTGCGCGGCGAGAGCCGCACCCCGGACTTCCTGGCCAAGAATCCGAGCGGCCAGGTGCCGCTGCTCGAGGTCGCCGACGGCCGCTATCTCGCCGAGTCCAACGCCATCCTCTGGTACGTCGCGATCGGCACGCCGCTGGCGCCAGAGTCGCGGATCGAGCGCGCCGAGGCGCTGCAATGGATGTTCTTCGAGCAGCATGCGCTGGAGCCGAATATCGGTGCCGCCTATTTCTGGCTGTCGCTGGTCAAGGGCGGGCGCGACCTGCAGACCCACGCGCTGGAGGACTGGATGGAGCGCGGCTACGCGGCGCTTCAAGTGATGGAAAATCACCTCAAGGGGCACACCTATTTCGCCGCCGAGCAGTTCACCGTCGCCGACATCGCCCTCTACGGCTACACCCATGTCGCCGACCGCTGCGACTTCGACCTGACGACATTCCCCTCGATCCGCGCCTGGCTGAAACGGGTCGAGCAGACCCCCGGCTTCGTCTCGATGGATTGGCAGCCCGATGCCGCGCCGCAGGCCCGCCTTGTGGCAGGCCTCTGAACAACCGGGGGTGGAGAGCGGGGAGAACGGGGAAACTGCCTAAACAGCGGGCAAAACCACCCGTTTTGCCGTATTTCGGCCATTTTCAAGGGGCCCCGCCGCCGCAATGTTGCCGGTGACCATCGGCAGATTCGCTCGGATGTCGCGAGTGATTCGCTCGCGGCCTGAGGGATTTAGACCCATGACACGGTGGTCCGGCACGGCAGGCTTCCACGGCCGCCCTGCCCCGGTGGCATCGTCCCGGCTGACCAACGCGATCGCCGCGTCGCTCGCGCTCGGCGCGCTGACGCTGTGGCTGATCGTCGCCGTGACGGTGCTGTCGAGCGGCCTGAGCATGGCAACGGCGATCCCGGCGTAATCAGACAATTCCAGTTGGCACCTGATCCGCGGCAAGGCGCGGGAGAGACAGCGGCGCGACATGATGAAGACCCCCGTCGGACTTGTGACCGTGACGCTGTCAGCGGCGATCCTGCTGGCGGCATCGCTCCTGATCGTGACCGGCACGCAGGGCGAAGACCGCGGCCACCCCGCGCAGGTGACGACCCCCGCCGCCAGGCAGGCTCCGCATCATTGAAGCGCTTCCGCGCTAAAGCGCGGTGAGATTAGGTTTGAACTGGAGCGGCAGCGGAGGTTCACCTCTCCTTTGTGGGAGAGGTCGGCGCACCCGGATCGGCGCTTCGCGCCGTCCGAGCACAGGCTCCGCGCCGGGTGAGGGATTCCGGTCTCTCGTTAGAACTGCGGCCCTCACCCGATTTGCTGCGCAAATCGACCTCTCTCCGCCGGGGAGAGGTGAATCGGGTCAGTGGCCAAACCGGAGCAATCTAATAATTTCGCCGGCACTAGCTCCATTTGTGGAAGATGAAGAACGCGCCGGCCGCGATGAAGGCAAAGCCGAGCGCGTGATTCCAGCCCAGCGGCTCCTTCAGGTACAGCACCGAGAAGCCGGCGAACACGACCAGCGTGATCACCTCCTGCATGGTCTTGAGCTGCGCCGCCGAGTAGAACGCGCTGCCCCAGCGATTGGCCGGCACCGCCAGCCAGTATTCGAAGAAGGCGATGCCCCAGCTCACCATGATGACCAGGGGAAGCGAATGATCCTTGAACTTGAGATGGCCGTACCAGGCGAAGGTCATGAAGACGTTCGAGGCGAACAGCATCAGGATCGGCTGCAGCGAAGGCGAAATGGCGGGCATCGATGTCCTCTTGCAAGCAAAGCCGGCGGTAACCCGCAGGCCCGGAACCGGGTTCCATGGTGATCTCCATATCATTTGATTTGAAAGCAGCGAAAGCTCGTTCAGCCCGCGCAAGACCCGCTTAACGCTCGGGACCGAAATGCCGGCGCCGTTGCGGCCCTGTCGTCAAACTAACGCTTTATCGTTTGTTCGGCAGATAGCGAGAACGCGCATGCGGTTCGACTGGCGTGCAATTTCAGGCCCGGCCCTGACGGCGATCACGGCGCTTGGCGCCTTGCTGATCGATCGCCTGATCGTCACCGTCCCCAATCCCGCACCGCTGTTCGTCTGCATCGTGGCGCTGGCGAGCTCGATCAGCGGCATCACCTCCGGGCTGATCTCCGCCGCGATCGCGGTGGCCGGCTCGGCGCTGTTCTTCCTCGATCATCGCGCGCTGCCCGGTTATGACACCGCCGACGTCGTGCGGATGCTGCTGCTCGCGATCACTGCTGCCGGCACCGCTGTGATCACCGGCATGCTGCGGCAGAAATGGATCGACGCCTTTGCCGCCGACCGGCAGCATCACGCTACGTCAGAGCGGCTCGCCGCCGCGCTCGACCAGGTCGACATCGGCATCGTGCTGCTCGACGCCGATACCCGCGCCGAGTTCATCAACCGCGCCTTCCGCGATTATTTCGCGTTGTCGGATGCGCAGGCCGAGAGCAAGCCGCCCTTCGTCGCGCTGATGTATCATGGCCGCGATACCGGCGCCTATGAGCTGCCGGAAGACGAGCTCAGCGCATTCATCGCCGAGCGCATCGCGATGATGCGTTCAGGCGATTCCACGCCGATCAACCTCAATCTCGCCGACGGGCAGGTGCTGCGCTTCAGCTGCACCGCGCTGCCCGACGGCGGCCGCATGCTGAGCTATACGCCGGTGACCGACCTGGTGCGGCACACCGACGATCCGGCAAAGGCCGACGAATATCGCGCGCAGCGCGCCGGGCGCGAGCGGCATCCGGCGCGCTTGCTGCGCGCTGCCAAGTGAGGCGCGACCTCGTCCGCAATTGATCCCGTACAACGGCGGCGATAAAACGCGGCAGGCGATGCGCAACGCATCGTGCAATGCGGGATCATCCAACCCATGTCCGACGACGTCACCATCCGCTTCGTCACATCAGACGATTACGCCCAGTGGCTTCCGCTCTGGGACGGCTACAACGCTTTCTATGAGCGGTCCGGACCGACCGCGCTCGCGCCCGAGATCACCGCGATGACGTGGCAGCGCTTCTTCGATGCCTATGAGCCGGTGCATGCGCTGGTCGCCGACGCCGGCGGCACGCTGCTTGGTCTGACGCACTATCTGTTTCATCGCTCGACCACCGCGATCGCGCCGATCTGCTACCTGCAGGATCTCTTCACCAGCGAGGCCGCGCGCGGCAAGGGCGTCGGCCGCGCCTTGATCAATGGCGTCTACGCGCAGGCCAGGCTCGCGGGATCACCGCGCGTCTACTGGCAGACGCACGAGACCAACCGCACCGCAATGCAGCTTTATGACAAGGTCGCGGACAGACCCGGCTTCGTGATCTATCGCAAGATTCTCTGAGCGCGCATGCTTGGCCTGTGGATCGAACAAAGCTGTCACCGGCACGTTACAAAGCCCGGCTAGGCTTCGCCCTGCGTAAGATCAGGCCCCCCGTCTCAGATCTCGCGCCCCGAGCGGTCCCCGTCAGTCGCCGCGTCTGACCGGGACCGCTTTTTTTGCCGCACTGCTTTCGTGACATTGCGTTTGTGACATTGCCCTGCGCGGTCGGCGGAAGGACGGCACCTTGCGGGCTCTCGTTCTTATGATAGTGCGCAGCATCCTTGCCTGCCCCACATACCTCGTCATTCCGGGATGCGCCGAAGGCGCAGGCCCGGAATCCATTTCACCGTGTGCGCCGTGGCCCGATGGATTCCGGGCTCGCGACTTCGTCGCGCCCCGGAATGACGGTAGAGCGAGATCTAAGCCACCAGCCCCTTCATCGGCTTCACCGGGGCGCTATCCGGAAACACCGCATCGGCCAGCACGCGCTCGCCGAGGCCGAACTGATCGTGCAGCAGGCCCTTGATCACGGCGCGGAGGTCGGTGGTCGGGGCGAGGTCGCGGGACTGGTAGAGATTGGCGGGCTTCAGCCCCGGCCAGTCGGTGATCATTCGGCCGCCGTTCACCGCGCCGCCGGCGAGCAGCGCGATGGTGCCGGTGCCGTGGTCGGTGCCCTCGGTGCCGTTGATGCGCGCAGTGCGGCCGAACTCGGTGGTGACCACGATCACGGTGTCGCGCCAGCGCGCGCCGAGGCCGTTCTGGAATTCCGCCAGCGCACCGTCGAGGCCGCCGAGCAATTGCGCGAGCCGGCCGACCGGCCCGCCTTCATTGGCGTGAGTATCCCAGCCGTCGAAGGCCAGCGCGCCGATCCGCGGGCCGTCATCGGACGCCATCAGCTTGGCGGCGCCACGCGCCACCAGCCGCATCGCCGCCACGCCACCGCCACCAGGCTTCGGCTTCATCTCGTCGCCCTGCGCCTGCTTCTCGAGCTGCAAGCCCTGCGTCAATGCAGTCGCCAGCGCCGGATCGCGGTGCTGATAGAGATCGAGCAGCCGCATCGCGGTGTCATCGGCGGCCTGCGGCAGCGCGGTCGGCGCCCAGCCGACGGTCGGCGCGGTGCCACGCAACACCAAAGGTGTGGTCGGGCCGACCGCAAGCGCGCTCGTCACCCGCTCGCCCTTCGGCAGCGCTTCGAGCGCGCGATTGAGCCAGCCGGACTGCACCCGGCCGGGACCGGGGAAGCCACTCTCCAGCACATCCTGGCCATCAAAGTGCGAGCGATCGCGATACGAGGTCGCCACCGCATGCACCACCGCGGCCTGCTTGGCGCCATACATCTTTGCAAACTCAGGCATCGCCGGATGCAGGCCGAAGAACGGATCGAGCATCACCGCAGCATTCGGCCCATCGGGACGCAGCGCGATCGCGCCGTGCAGCCCGGCATAATCGGGATCTCCGACCGGCGCCACGGTGGCGAGGCCGTCGAGCGCGCCGCGCAGGATGATGGTGACGAAGCGCGGATCGCGGCCATCGGCCGCGCGGGCGAATTTCGGCAAGTAAGCCCAGGCGGCAAACGAGGCGCCGCCGAGCAGCAACGCGCGGCGCGACGTGGCCCGCATCATCAGGCTCTCGGAGCAATCCATCGTCATCTCCTCTGGAATTCCGGCGACATCAGCAGCAGCGCCAGCGCCTGTTGCCGCGATTCCGCGCGCTCGATGGTGCGCCGCGTCTCCGCCGACGCGGCGTCAGCGGCAACCAGCTCGAGCAGTTCGCGCGGATCGAACTTGTCCGCAAACTGAGAGGCGACCTGCGCCGAGATGTCGAGCCTGAGCTTGAGGCCCTCAGGAGCGGCCCAGGCCGCGCTGGTATCCGGAAAGCCGTTGGGTCCGGCCGGCGACCACAGCGGCTGACCGAGTACATTGAGTCCATTGAGATAGCGCCCAGGGTCCTCGGGATTGCGCGCCAGCAGGCGGCCGGAGGCGACGAGGAATTCGTAAGGCGAGCGCATCTTGGTCAGCGGCGCCTGCCAGGCCTCGTTGGACTGGACCAGCGTCGTGGCCAGCGCCCTGAGACCGCCGTCGGTTTTGGTGAATGTGTCCTGCAGCTTCGCCACCAGCGCCGGCGGCGGATCGTCGGCGACGAAATGGCGGGCGAATTTGATCGCGATGAATTTTGCGGTCGAGGGATGCCGCGCGATGTCGGACAGCACCGCCTCGCCCTGCGCCACGCCGGCCTGCGCATAGGTCTTGCCCAGCACCTGCTGCGGACCGGGCTGATGCGCATTGGCGTTGAACACGAAACTGCCGGGCGTGCCGAGCTGGCCCTGGCGGCCGGCAAAGGTCCAGCCGGTGATGACGCGCGCCAGCGAGGTCACATCGTCCTGGCTGTAGCCGCCGCCGACGCCGAGCGTATGCAGCTCCATGATCTCGCGCGCGAGGTTCTCGTTCAGGCCGCGATGGCGGTTGATGCCGGCGCGCGACTCCGGCCCGAGCGATTGCTGGTTGTCGAGGAAGAACAGCATCGCCGGATGCTGCTCGACGGTCTTCAGCATGTCCGCGAAACGACCGAGCACGTGCGGGCGGATCGCCTCGCGCTCGAACGAGCCGGCCCACATCCGCGCCAGCGCGCCCTTGTTGGCGGAGATGCAGAAATGGTTGGACCAGAACACCACCAGCCGCTCGACGAAGCCGCAATCGGCGACCACGCCGCGCTGCAGCCGTGCCAGCGCCTCCGCTCGGAACGTCTTCTGGATGATGTTGGGCGGCTCCGCCGGCGGCTTGGGTGGATTGACCACCGTCTGCATCGTCGGAGGCTGCATCGTCGCGGATGGAGTCATCGCCGCGTTGGCGTTGTCGACCGCCTGCGGATCCTTGCCGGCGATCTCCTTGGCCGCCGTGGACAGCGACAGATTGCGCCGCTGCGGCGGCGTTGCGTCGGACCCTTGCGGCGCTGTCTCGCTCGCGCCCTGCTGCGCAACCTTCGCGGCATTGCGCGCCTGCTGCATCTCGAACTGATAGTCGAACACCTGCCGGCCGAGCTCCGGCGTCGAAAGCAGGCCCGGCACTTCGAGCAGCGCGCCGTTCGGACGCGCCAGTTCCGCCAGCACGAAGCCGCGCGGATCGGAGGCTGCATTGATGAAGTCGCCGGCCGCCCCGCCGCGGGCGCCAAATCCAAACCGGTTGAGGGCGGTCAGCGCGGCTTGCGAATCACGTGCCATCAGAATTTCCTTTGGCGGCCTATTCCGGCTATATCTGTTGCAGGGCATGATAGCGCGGACCAGGATGAACCCGAGATTAATTCGCGCATTAAATCGCGGTTAGAATGGACCTCTCGTCAGACGACGTTTCCGAACAAATCTCGCCGCGCCGGCTGGCCTGCACGGCATGCGGCAGCGAATTTTCCTGCCAGCTCGGAGGACCGTGCTGGTGTTCCGACGAGAGCTTTCGTTTACCGATGCCGACCGATGGCAGCGACTGCCTCTGCCCGTCATGCCTGCGCAAGCTCGCGGAACAGCAAGCTGACGTGAGCGGCACGTGAACGCACCCTGGACCGTCGACGCCATCCTGCTCGACATGGACGGCACGCTGCTCGACACCGAAAAGGTTTACTTCGACAGCCTGGTCGCGGCGCTAAACGCGTGCGGCTACACTGACGGCGTCGTCGCGCTGTGCCATTCGATGGTCGGCCTTCCCGGCCCCGTCTGCGAAGCGATGCTGCTTGGCCGCTATGGCGCGGCGTTTCCGCTCGCCGAGGTCAACCGCGTCTTCACCGTCACCCGCGATCGCATGTTCGACGCCGGCCTGCCGCTCAAGCCCGGAACGATCGAGCTGCTCGACGGCCTCGCCGACCGCCAGACCGCAATCGTAACCTCGTCATCCCGCCGCACGGCCGAGCGTCATCTCACGCTCGCCGGTATCCGCGACCGCTTCGAGACGCTGCTGACGCTCGACGACGTGACCCACGGCAAGCCGGATCCGGCGCTCTATCTCAAGGCCGCCGCGCAGCTCGGCGTGACGCCCATGGCCTGCGTCGCGGTGGAAGACTCCAACCACGGCGTCGCTGCCGCCCACGGGGCCGGCGCGATCACGCTGATGGTGCCGGACATGGCGCCGCCGACCGAGGAGACCCGCGCGAAATGCGCCGCCGTGCTGCCCGACCTCAACGCCGTGCTGGCGTTGCTGCAGGAGCGCGGCGCGCTTTAGCTGTCATTCGCACGCTCGCGTCGCTACCGCCGCGACAGATTCAGCCTTCAGCACTGAGCGCCAGCGTCAGCGTCACCGGCGCCGCTATTTGGTGAATCTGGGCCTTGTGGATGTCGGCGGCGTTGGCGCCGCGGGCTGAAGATTGAACGTCAGCCAGACGTTCCAGCCTGCCGGCCGATTTTCATTGGCGAATTCGCCGTAGCCCTTCAGGTTCAGATATCCCTGCATGTCTCCGACCGGGAAAATGTAGCCGACCTGCGGGCCGACGCCGGCCACACGCGACCGGAAGCAGCCGACGCGATCGCCGGAGCCGCTGTCGCAGCCGAGTTGCTGATAGAGGTAGCCGACGAGGCCGACCTGCCACTGCTTGGTCAGGAACTGCGATGCGCCCCAGTCGAGATGCATGTCGACGCCGCTTTGATATTGAGTGTCAGGATTGACGAAGTTGTAGGTGAATCCCAGCACCGACGAAAACTCATGTCCGGTCTTTGGATCGAAATAGGTGTAGCCGCCGCCCGCGTCGACCGCCCAGTGCCCAATGCCCAAATTCGACAGGCGGCTCGACTGGTAGGCGCCGGCTGGGAGGTCGGCGGTAACGTAGGTCATGTAATTGTTGACACCGGCATTCCAGCGCAGCGCGAACTGCGGGATCAGGTCGCCGAATGCAATGAGCGAGCTGTCGATGCTGTCGAACCGGGAGAAGGGAAACGTGGCGCCGCCCGGTCCCGTCAATGTCCCAGCGAGCGATCCCGCCAGCGACGTGGAGTTGGAGCCGTAGGTCGCCAGCAGGCTCGCAGAAGCCTGACCTCCCAGCACCGGTGTTGCAAAGGTATAAGTCCCGGCCACCAGGCCAAGATTCACGTTCGCATTGACGTTCGCGTTCACGGTGGCGGTCAGGTTCGCGGGAAAACGACCAAGCGTGATTTCGCGCGACCGCGCCACGTCGCCGCCGGCGGAAACAGAGGTGTGATAATAAACCGTTGTCACCGACCAGCCCGGCGCCTGCTGAGGCACCGCCGCGAGGCTGCCAAAAAATCCGGGCAGCCAAAAGCTGATTCCATTTTCGTCGGCATGAGCCACTTGGGCGGACAGCACCAGCAGAGCAGCAAGCGCCCCAACTCTCAAATGCCGCTGCGAAAAAAATCTGCGTCCCAAATCCGGTCCAAAGCACCGCATCGCCGATCCCCCGACTGTCGCGATCCCGCCATTGCTCCGGCGGGTTAGACACTCGGAAAATAATAGGCCGACGCTGCCGTTCGTCCACGCGAAATCAGCATGCTTGAGTTCAGCCGGAGGTTTATTGAAACGCTGTATCCATGACGCCACAACCTTGGCACTTTTTGCATAACCGTCAGGGCTCTCGCAGGGAAGAGGCGACTTGCTCGCTTGATCTAGATCAATAATGGGGGTTGTGCCGCTGCGAACGTACCGCCGCTTCAGATGTTCGCTCGTAACCTCGAAACTCGTTCAGCGAGTAGTCCATGCACGACGTTGGTATTGCGGCAGGCGGACCTTCGTCGGATGGACCCAGTGAGGGCGGTATGGTCTGGATACCGGGCGGCACGTTCCGCATGGGCTCCGACAGGCACTATGCCGAAGAGGCGCCGGTCCATCGCGTCTCGGTGAGCGGCTTCTGGATGGACCGGACACCGGTCACCAATCGCGAATTCCGCAAGTTCGTCAACGCAACAGGCTATGTGACTTCAGCGGAGATTCGGCCAGAAGCCAAGGATTATCCGGGCGCGCTGCCGCACATGCTCAAGGCAGGCTCGCTGGTTTTCACAGCACCGAAGCGTCCGATCGATTTGCGCGACTGGTCGCAGTGGTGGAATTTCAAGTTTGGTGCCAACTGGCGCGGCCCATATGGTCCCCGTAGTTCGATCAGCGGCCTCGACGATCATCCCGTGGTCCACATTGCCTATCGCGACGCGGAGGCCTACGCGACATGGGCCGGCAAGGACTTGCCGACCGAAGCCGAATGGGAGTTGGCCGCGCGCGGCGGCCTCGACGGCGCCGAGTTCGCCTGGGGCGACGAGCTGATGCCCGGCGGCAGGCCAATGGCGAACACCTGGCAAGGTGTTTTTCCATACCAGAATCTTAGCGGCGATGGTCGCGCGCGCACCTCGCCGGTGATGGCGTTCCCGCCGAATGGCTACGGCCTGCATGACATGATCGGTAACGTCTGGGAGTGGACCACGGACTGGTGGTCTACCAAGCACGAGCCCGATGCCGCCAAGGCGTGCTGCATTCCGGACAATCCACGCGGCGGGCGAGAGCAAGACAGCCACGATCCGTCTCTGCCCAAGATCAAGATTCCCCGCAAGGTCCTCAAGGGCGGCTCGCATCTCTGCGCGCCGAACTACTGCCGTCGTTATCGCCCGGCTGCGCGCCATGCGGAAGCGGTGGATACGTCCACGAGCCATGTTGGCTTTCGATGCATCATTAGGAAGGGAGCAAGTGATGAGCGACGACAAGGATAACGCCTCGCGCGATCTGAGCCGCCGAAATGTTTTGCTCGCGACGACAAGTCTGGCGGCGGCATCCGCGTTAGGCGCCGCCGCATCGGTCGAAAAGGCACTGGCCCAGGCGCAGCAGGCAGCGACCGGTCAGCGGCCCAACATCGTCGTCATCATGGGGGACGATATCGGCATCTGGAATATCGGTGCTTACCATCGTGGCATGATGGCCGGCCGAACGCCGAACCTCGACAAGATCGCCGCAGAAGGCATGTTGTTTACCGATTACTACGCCGAGGCGAGTTGCACCGCAGGCCGCGCCAACTTCATCACCGGCGAGCTGCCGATCCGCACCGGCATGACAACGGTCGGCCAGGCCGGCGCGCCCACAGGCTTGCCTGCGGAGGCCGTGACGATTGCCACCGCGCTAAAGGGCATGGGCTATGCCACAGGCCAATTCGGCAAGAACCACCTTGGCGACAAGAACGAGTTTCTGCCGACCGTTCACGGCTTCGACGAGTTCTTCGGCTATTTGTATCACCTCGACGCGATGGAAGATCCGGCTCACCCCGCCTATCCGCAGGAGCTGTTGAACAAGGTCGGCCCGCGCAACATGATCCATTCGTGGGCGACCGATGTGGACGATGCCACCGTGGATCCCCGCTGGGGCAAGGTCGGCAAGCAGAGGATTGAAGACGCCGGAACGCTCTATCCCAAGCGGATGGAAACGGTGGATGATGAAATCCGCGACTTCGCCTTGTCGTTCATCGAACGGGCCAAGGCCGATAACAAGCCCTTCTTCCTGTGGCTCAACCCGACCCGGATGCATATCGTCACGCATTTGTCGCCGAAATACGAGGCGATGCGCAACTCCAAGAACGGCTGGTCGATTCATGAAGCCGGCATGGCGCAACTCGACGACGATGTCGGCCTCGTCATGAAAAAACTCAAGGACATGGGCGTTGATGACAACACCATTGTCATCTTCACCACCGATAACGGCACCGAGGTCTTCACTTGGCCGGACGGCGGACAGACGCCTTTCGCGCAGAGCAAGGGTACGGTCATGGAGGGCGGCTTCCGCGTGCCGGCGATGATCCGCTGGCCGGGCAAGGTGCCGGCGGGAAAGGTCGAGAACGGCATCATCTCCGGTCTGGACTGGTTCCCGACCTTGCTGGCGGCTGCCGGCAACCCGAACATTGTCGAGGAACTGAAGAAGGGCAAGCAGATCGGTGATCGCACCTACAAGTGCCATCTGGATGGCTACAATCAGATGGACATGATCACCGGCAAGGGGCCGTCCAACCGACACGAAATCTGGTACTTCGGCGAGAGCGAGCTGGGAGCCGTGCGCATCGACGACTACAAGTATCGCTTCATCGACCAGCCCGCTGGCTGGCTAGGTGCAAAAACCAAGGTTGACGTCCCCTACCTGATCAACCTCCGCCTTGATCCGTTCGAGCGAACGGGCTGGCCCGAGAGCGGGACCAAAGACGGCGCCCAACAATACTTCGACTGGTTCAAATATGAGTTCTGGCGCTTCGTGTTCGTTCAACAGGAGGTCGAGAAGCTGGCCATGACCGCAATCGAGTTTCCGCCGATGCAGAAGGGCGCGAGCTTCAACCTAGATGCGGTGAAGGCGAAAATCGAGGCCGCGAGGACGGCAATGGCAAAGTAAGATCCATAATCGTGTTGGGCGGTGTTCATGCCGCCCAAGACCGTCTTCTGCGGCCTTTCGATACCGCAGATCGGTTCACCGGAAGTCGCTACCGGGAGTGGACCGGACCAAGGGCGGACGGGGGCCCGATCGTCGCCTTTACACAGACCGGGCTCAAGGCCGACGTACTTCAGTCCGGATTCTGTGTCGTCTTTTCGGGCGCGCCGAAGCCGCCATCGGACCGCGCTTTTTGCGCAGACCGGTGGGCTAACCCACCATAGGAAGCATCGCGATGCCGCTCAGGTCGTTCGCACCTTGGATGACTTCGCGGTCTTTGCGCGTTTCACCGCGGCGCGATCGGCGTGCGATGCGTGGCGGCTGCGCGTCTTCGCGTCCCGCGCCGCCTGCCGCGTTTTGTCGCCACCGCGGTGAGCGGCATATTCCTTGCCATCGATCGGCGCCAGATGAGGCGGGTCAAAATCGAGATAGGGGCGCGCGACGCCAAACTCCTTGCCGTGCGCGTCGATCCATTTCCAGAGCCTTTCGGACGATTTCCAACGGCCGTCGCGCGTCGCACCGTCGATGCTGACGATGTCGGCCGCGAGCCCATGGCCGTAGCCGCCACGGAAGCTGCCGCCGTGATACGACTTATTGCTGGCCGCCTTGAGCCCGCTTGCAATCGACTGGCGATAGTCATCGCGGAAGGCGCTGGTGATGCCGGGCGACAGTCCGGCCTGTTCCGCCGCCAGAAGCGCACGAAAGAGCTTCAGCTTGAAGCTCCGATCAACGCCTCCGATGACGTAGTCCATCATCGGCATGCCGACCCTTTCGGCCGCCTTGGTGTCCTTCCAGGCGAAATCCTCATCGACAAGCCTGGTGAAGGTTCTGGTGACCGTCACCATTTTCTTTTTTCTCTTGATCGTCACCTGCCTCTGCTCAGGCACCTTGATGGTGTCTTCCTTGGGCGTCCTTTGATAGAGCGCCCAGAGGTAGCGATCGATGCAGACATTGATGTCCCAGCACTCGTCGAGGATTTCGACGGAGTCCACCGCGGGCTTGACCACGCGAGGCTGCGGATCCGGCGTGTGCGCTGCCGGCGCCTGCAGCGGCTGAATGTCCGGCGGCAGCGCCGGATCGGTCAATGCGGCCTCGACGACAGGTTCCGTCTCGCGCACGGTCGGCGCGGCAGGGGCAGTCGCCACCACTTCCTGTTCACTCATGGTCGGAGCACGAGGGCCCTCGGCGGCGTTCGACGTGGCCGTCGCCAGCGATGTCACCGATACGCCATCGGCGACGACAGCGGGTGCGCGGGATTCATCAACCGATGCAACGGTGACGGACGCATCGGTGACTGACGCGCCGATCTTCTCGATACCGGCCGAACCGAACGCCGCAAACCACGAGACAATGCAGCCCGACAGAACGACCGTCCCGCCCAACGTCGCCGCCCGCACCCGCCGCAAGTTCATCATCCCAGCCTCCACGGGCTCCTCGGGAGCCAGATTGCAAGCATGTGACGATGCGATCATCCGCTCAGGGCGTGGTCGCGCAATGGCAAAAGACGGTTAACGATCCATCTTTCCGGACGATGTTGCCCGAATGCAACTCGCGCCCGACCCCTATTTTCGCCCCCTCTTCAGCGCCGTCTCGATCAGCGAGCGCGCGGCTTCGCCCGCGGTTTCCATGTAGCTGGCGTCGCGATGCAGCAGCACGACGGCGAATGAGCCGTCCAGCAGCAGCAGGATCTGCCGCGCCAGTGTCAGCGGATCGGCGATTCCCTGCTCGGCGAAGGTCGCGCGCAGCCAGTCCTCGAACTTCTTCTTGTGCGCGGCGCCGATTTTGATCGCGGGATGGCCGGGCATGTTGGCGAGTTCAGCCGAGGTGCGCAGGAAGCCGCAGCCCTTCCACTTCGGATGCCGCGCCGAGCGCGCCAGATTCCCAAAGATCGCCTCGACCTTTGCCGGCACGCCGCCCTCGGCCTCCGCGAACCACTTCCGGAACAGCGTCAGATTTGGCTGGTCGCGCGCGGCGAGATAGGCGGCGACCAGATCGTCCTTGCTCTTGAAGTGATAATACAGCGTGCGCTTGGTAAGGCCGGCCTTGGCGGCGACCTCGTCGACGCTGACGCGGCGGATGCCTTCACTGTAGAACAGCGAATTCGCCGCCTGGACGATGCGCGCGCGGGTGGGTTCGGAGGGTCTGGGCATGCTTCGTATGTATACTAACCAGTGAATATACACAAATTGCAGCCTGCCCTACATTCGGCCCCGCGATACGCCAATGCTGGAGACTGCATCATGCCCGCCCCCATCCTGCTCGACACCCAAGACGGGATCGCCCTGATCACCCTGAATCGTCCCGAGCAACTCAACGCGCTGAACTACGCGCTGATCGACGCGCTGGTGGCGGCGCTCGACCGCATCGAGGGCGATGCCGCGGTGCGCGCCGTGATCCTGACCGGCGCCGGCGAGCGGGCGTTCTCGGCGGGCGCCGACATCAAGGAATTCTCCGAGAGCGTCAAGCAGGGCGCCGCCGTCGCGGTGCGCGACTTCGTCCGCCGCGGACAAGCCATGACCGCGCGGCTCGAGGCGTTCAAGAAGCCCGTGATCGCCGCGGTCAACGGGATCGCTTTCGGCGGCGGCTGCGAGATCACCGAAGCCGTGCATCTCGCCATCGCCAGCGACCGCGCGCTGTTTGCAAAGCCCGAGATCAAGCTCGGCATGCCGCCGACCTTCGGCGGCACGCAACGGCTGCCGCGGCTGGCTGGACGCAAGCGTGGCCTGGAATTACTGCTGGCGGGCGATCCGTTCCCGCCCGAGCATGCGCGCGAGATCGGCCTGGTCAACCAGATCGTGCCGCACGATCAGTTGCTGGCGGCCGCGCGCGAACTCGCCGGCCGCATCACCAGGCACTCGCCCGGCTCCGTCGCCGGCACCATCACCGCGGTGACCCGCGGGCTCAACATGCCGATCGCCGAGGGCCTCCTGGTCGAGAGCGAACAGTTTGCCGCACTGGTGCCGAGCCGCGATCTCGCCGAGGGGCTTGCGGCCTGGAAGGAGCGGCGGCCGGCGAAATATGTTGGGGCGTAAGGCGCTGGTTCCGCAGCCGCGAATCCGTACGGTGGGCAAAGGAGCGTAGCGACGTGCCCACCGTCACGAGCCGTGCAAGGATGGTGGGCACGCTGTCGCTTTGCCCACCCTACACTCCCCGCAACAGGCTACCGCACCACGGCCGCGGTCTGCCCGAACAGCAGCTTGCGCTCTTCCTCGGTGCGAATCGCGGGCTGGCCGAAATTCGGGTTGACCTCCTTCGCCTTGGCATAGGCGCGCTCGGTCGCCGGGCGCTTGCCGATGGTCTCCAGCCAGCGCTTCAGATGCGGGAAGTCATCGATGTTCTGGCCCTGGTTCTTGTAGGGCACGACCCAGGGATAGCTCGCCATGTCGGCGATCGAATAGTCGCCGGCGATGAATTCGCGGTCGGCCAGCCGCTTGTTGAGCACGCCGTAGAGCCGGTTGGTCTCGTTGACATAGCGGTCGATCGCGTAAGGCAGCTTCTCGACCGCGTAGTTGCGGAAGTGATGGTTCTGCCCGGCCATCGGCCCGAGCCCGCCCATCTGCCAGAACGTCCACTGGATCGCGTCATAGCGGCCGTAGAGATCCGCAGGCAGGAATTGTCCGGTCTTCTCGGCGAGATAGAGCAGGATCGCGCCGGACTCGAACAGGGAGATCGGCTTGCCGCCGCCCTTCGGCGCATGATCGACGATCGCCGGGATGCGGTTGTTCGGCGCGACCTTCAGGAAGTCCGGCTTGAACTGATCGCCCTTGCCGATGTTCACCGGGAAAATCTTGTATTCGAGCCCGGTCTCCTCGAGGAATATCGTGATCTTGTGACCGTTCGGCGTGGACCAGTAGTGGAGATCGATCATGGGCGTGATCCTGCATGTCAATGATGCCGGCGCATCGGCGAGACCGATGCGCGAGAAAGATGCGATTGCATTGACTTGGGCGCATAACCGCAGCCAAGTCAATGGCGCGCGCATTGCACCGCGCGCGAATGTGATCTGCAAACAACGCAAGCGCCCGATTGAGCCCCGCCCCGATTGCACCTAGGCTCCGCATGCTTCTTGCTTAAGAAATTTCAGAACATGGGGGATTCTCATGACGAGAGATTTGGCACGACGTGATTTCCTGAAAGGTACCGCGGCGATCGCCGGCGCTGCGGCCGCGGGCGCATTCTCCTGCGTCGAGATCGCGAGCGCGGCACCGATCGAGGTGCCGACGGTCGACAAGCTCTCGATCCGCGTGCTGGTCGATTCCAGCTTCGACCTGTTCCTGCGGCCAAAGCAGGCGCACGGCGTCTCGATCGCGCCGGCGGCGCGCGGCGCCGACTTCCGCAAATCGCTGCACAACGAATGGGGCCTGTCGCTGTGGCTGGAATCGGAGGCCGCTGGCCAGCAGCGCAGCCTGATGCTGGATTATGGCTATACGCCCGACGTGCTGCTCAACAACATGGAGCTCGTCGGCGTCGATCCGTCGAAGCTCGACGCGCTGATCGTGAGCCACGGACACTACGATCATTTCGGCGGCCTCAACGGCTTCCTCGACAGGTTCCGCGACAAACTGCCGGCCGACGTCAAGCTCTATGCTGGCGGCGAGGACAATTTCTGCCACCGCGTCAACGCGACCCCGACCAAGGGCCAGTTCACCGATTTCGGTACGCTGGACCGCCGCCAGCTCGCCGCGCAGCGCGTCACCACGGTGCTGTGCGAGACACCGACGGTGATCGCAGGCCACGCCTTCACCACCGGCAAGATCACCCGCCGCAGCATCGAGCGCGTGCTGCCGCAGACCTGGGTCGAGTTCGGCATCAAGGACGGGCTCGGCTGCAATTCCAGCCACTATCTGCCGGCCGAGCTGGACGGCAAGATCGTGCCCGACGAGCACATCCACGAGCATGCGACCTGCTTCAACGTGCGGGATTTCGGCCTGGTCGTGATCTCGTCCTGCGGCCATGTCGGCATCGTCAATTCGGTGAAGCAGGCACAGGAGGTCTCAGGCATCCAGAAGGTGCATGCGATCGTCGGCGGCTTCCATCTCGGCCCGGCGCCGAAGGACTATCTCACCGAGGTGGTGGCCGAGATCAAGAAGCTCGATCCCGACGTGCTGATCCCGATGCATTGCTCTGGCCTCAACTTCGTGCAGGAGGCGACCGCGCAGATGGGCGACAAGGTGCTGGTCACGACAACCGGCAGCCGGCTCTCCTTCGGCATATGATCGCGCCGATGCTGCGCGCTATCGCATGCGCCGGCGCCGGCCTGTGGCTGACGCTGGCGGCGGCGCTGGCCGGCGACACGCCGACGCAATCGGCGCGCTCGGCCGCCGAGATCATGGACATATTGATGTGGAACAGGGAGCCGGTCGGCGGCCCTTTCACGCTGACCGATCAGGCCGGCCACGTGCACACCGACAAGGATTTCCGCGGCAAACTGATGCTGGTCTATTTCGGCTTCACCACTTGCCCCGACGTCTGCCCGACCGATCTGCAGGCGATCGGGCTCGCGCTCGACAAGCTCGGCCCCGACGGCGATCAGGTGCAGCCGATCTTCATCACGGTCGATCCGGAGCGCGACACCACTGCGCATCTCGCCGACTATGTGCCGATGTTTCATCCACGGCTGATCGGGTTGACCGGCAGCCGTGAAGCGATCCGCACGATCGCCGATGCCTACAAGGTCTATTACGCCCGAGTGCCGCTCGAGGGCGCCGGCGACTACACCGTCGATCACACCGCCTACATCTACCTGATGGACCGCGACGGCAATTATCTCGGCTTCTTCCCGCCGGGCACCTCGGCCGACCGCCTGGTCGAGATCATCCGGCCGAGACTCGAGCACTGACGGTAAGGATCGGCCGCTCGATCGGTCCACCTCTCCCCTTGTGGGAGAGGTCGGATCGCATCGCAAGATGCGGTCCGGGTGAGGGGTTACGGTCTCTCGTGGGACGTGCCTCCCTCACCCGGCGCTTCGCGCCGACCTCTCCCCGATGGGGAGAGGTGACGAATGCACCGCCTCCGCGGCCTCAATGCATCCGCCCATGCGCGCGCAAAAACGTCTCGCCGCTTTCGGTCACCATCACCCGCATGCCCTCGACCGAGGGACGGCGCGCGACATAGCCGCGGTCGACCGCGTCTTCCCAGATCGTCAGCCGCGGGCATGAGGTGCGCCAGACCTCGAGCACTTCGGCATAGGGCCGCGGCTCGCGCGCGACCCATTCGACGAGATCAAGCACCAGGGCGTCTGACGTTTCGGTCATGTGGTCCTCTCCGATCATTCCGCTCCGACTTCCCCTTCTCCCCGCTTGCGGGGAGAAGGTCGGGATGAGGGGGAGTCTCCGCAAGGGAGGTGCAGTGGGACTCGCGGAGACTCCCCCCTCACCCGGCGCTTCGCGCCGACCTCTCCCCGCAAGCGGGGCGAGGTGAAATCGCACTCGGATTAGACACGGGCCACCGCTGCATATTTCTGCGCCGCTTGGCCTCTTCCCGCAAACTGAGTTATCTTGCCCTTGCATCAGTTTTCCTGAGGGTTCATGCGGCGGCTGCTCTTTCTCAACGGCATCAAGGCATTCGAGGCCGCGGCGCGAACCGGCAGCTTCGCGGCCGCAGGCAGCGAGCTCAACGTCTCGGCCGCCGCGATCAGCCGGATGGTGCATCTGTTGGAAGAGCGGCTCGGCGTCGCGCTGTTCGAGCGCAAGGCCAACCGCCTCGTCACCACACAGGCTGGACGCGCCTATCAGAGCGGGCTGACGCCGATCTTCGATGCGCTGGCGAGCCTCACCGCGCAGGTCACAGCGTCGGCCAGCGCGCGGGTGCTGACCGTCGGCGTCGGGCCGACATTCGCGATGAAATGGATGATCCCGCATCTCGCCGAGTTCCGCAAAGCCGAGCCCGATATCGAGGTGCGGATCACGACCGGCGGCATGGCGGTGCCGTTCGCCGACGACTGGAGCTGCGGCATCCAGCTCGGCGACGGCGAGTGGCCGGGCCTGGTCGCCGAGCCGCTGTTCGCCGCCGACCTGATGCCGGTCTGCACAGCGCGGCTCGCCGGCACCTTGAAGCGCCCCGCCGATCTCAAGGGGCCGAGCCTGATCCGCGTCGCGCATTCGCCCGACGACTGGCCATCCTGGCTGAAGGCCGCGGGCGTGCCGCGGCTGACCGCGCGCGGGTCGGAATTCCAGTTCTACGGCCAGGCGCTGCAGGCGGCCAGCGACGGGCTCGGCATCGCGATGGGCATCCGGCCCTATATCGATGACGATCTCGCCGCCGGCCGGCTGGTGGCGCCGTTTGCGCTCAGCGTGCCGAAGGGGATGCGCTGGTATCTGGTCTATCGCGGCTTTCACGCCGAGCAGCGCGACTTCGCCGCGTTCCGGCGCTGGATCATCCGCGCCGCCGCCGAACCCGCCGCTCGCCGCAAGGGAGCGCGCAGTGCCTGACGAGACCATCGACACGCTGGTGATCGGCGGTGGCCAGGCCGGCCTCACGATGAGCCATCGGCTGAAGCAGCGCGGGATCGGCCATCTGGTGCTGGAGCGGCGGCGGATCGCCGAGCGCTGGCGCAGCGAGCGCTGGGACGGATTGATGTTCCAGTTTCCGAACTGGTCGGTGCGGCTGCCGGAGTTTGCGTTTCCGCACGGCGATCCCGACCGCTTCTCGGACACCGCGGCCATCATCGCCTTCATCGAAGCCTATGCCGCCTTCGTCGCGCCGCCGCTTCGCTGCGGTGCCGAGGTCACGAGGCTACGCCGCGACGGCGCCGGCTTCGTTGCCGAAATGGCCGGCGGCAGCATCCATGCTCGCAACGTCGTGGTCGCCACCGGCCCCTATCAGCGGCCGCTGCGGCCGGCGCTGCTGCGCGATCACCCCGGCCTGTTTCAGGTCCATGCCAGCGCTTACAAAAATCCCGCGCAATTGCCCGATGGTGCGGTGCTGGTGGTCGGCGCTGGCGCCTCGGGCGCACAGATCACCGACGAGCTGATGCGCGCCGGCCGCCGCGTCTTCCTCTCGGTCGGCCGTCACAACCGGCTGCCGCGCCGCTATCGCGGGCGCGACCTGTTCGGGTGGCTGGCCGCGATGGGCATCGACCAGACGCCGGTCGAGCAACGCGGCCCGACGCGCCTGCTGCGGGTGATCTCGGGCGCTCATGGCGGCCACACCATCGATTTCCGCCGCTTCGCCGCCGATGGCGTGACGCTGCTCGGCCGCATCCTTGCGGCGCGCGACGGCGCGCTCGAGATCGCGCCCGATCTCGCCACCAATATCGCCGATGGCGACGCCTACTACGCGACGTTCCTCGGCATCGTCGACGACTTCGTCGTGGCCCGCGGCCTCGATTTTCCCGACGATCCCCAGGCACGCATGCGCTTGCCCGACCCATCGTGCCTGTCTGCGCCGCTTGCGACGCTCGACCTCCACGCCGAGCGGATCAACTCCGTGATCTGGGCCACCGGCTATGGCCTCGACCTCGACTGGATCAACATACCGGTGCTGGATGCCGACGGCGCACCACGGCACCGCCACGGCGTCTCCGACGTGCCGGGCCTCTATTTTCTCGGCCTGCAATGGCTGTCGAAGATGAGCTCCTCGTTCCTCTCAGGCGTCGGTGACGACGCGGCCGTGCTCGCCGATCACATTGCAGCCCGCGGCTAGGGGACGCAGCTGAGTCAAGTTGAATCGATCGTGCGGCAGACCGCTGTACCTCTCCCCGCTTGCGGGGGAGGTCGTATCGCATCGAAGATGCGATACGGGTGGGGGCTCTTTCCACATCGTGACTCGCGGTGATACTCCCACCCAGCCCTCCCCCGTAAGCGGGAGAGGGAGCGCACCCCGGCCGCTACGCTTTCGAGTATCTTGTCGCGCTCCAGCCCAAAGTTGCTTTGCTCGGAAATAAACCGCGCGATTTGTGATCTGGTTCACAGAGGGCACGGTGCGCCCGTGCTTCCTATGAGAAAGGGCATCCCGAGGTCGCCATGATCTACAGCGGTTTTGAGATCACGTCGTTTGAGGTGGGGAAGGGGCAATGGCACGCCAGGATTCAACGGGTCGATCAAAGGCCGGTCGTCATCGATGGCATGCCGTTTCCGACGCTCGACATCGGCTTTGCGTGGTCCGATCCGGATGCGGCGATCAACGACGCGAAGCGAACTATCGACCGGTTCCCACAACGGTCTGGCATGACATTGCCGGAAGCCAAAGTGTCGGCGTGACCGGCAACGTCGTGATTGCCGCCGTTCCGCAATGCGAGCCGGATCCGGTCTGGCCGGCACAGGTCCGCACCGATTGTCCGGAATGCGCCGCCCAGCTCTCCCTGTTGCGGGTCATCCCGGGCCGTGCTGCCGAGTACTGGACGATGCGCTGCGACGGCTGCGGCGGCATCCATCTCGATATCGTGGACAAGCCGCGGGTGTGAGAGGGTGAAACCTTGTCCTCATCCGCTGTTGTCGTCGCACGGCTTGACCGGGCGGCCCCGTACGCTGCGGCTTATCGGCTCAAGCCGCGATCTCTGGAATACTGGATCACCCACATGCGAGCGGAGCGAGCCTCGAAGGATGAATCGGCCCCGGACGGGCCGTGCATCCTTCGAAACTCGCTACGCGCTCCTCAGAGTCTGACTCATAAATCACCCAACCTTAGCTGCAGCCGCGATTCTGCGGGTCAGGAGCCTGATGTGTGCAATCAGCAGCCAGGCAGCTTCGGTTGCCACCGTCGCCTCGAAGTCCTTGGCGAGACGGCGGCATCTGCCGAACCAAGCGAATGTGCGTTCAACCACCCACCGCCTCGGCAGAAGCTGCAAGCCTTTGACGCCGTGAGGCCGCTCGACGATCTCGATAGTCCATGGACCGCAGTCTGAGAGCGCGTCGAGGAGTTGATTTCCGCGGTAGATCCGGTCGGCAAAGACGTGGCGCAGCCGGGGGAAGTTCATCCGCACGTTCTTCAGCAGCGGTACGGCGCCATGGCAGTCCTGAACGTTGGCCGGATGAACATGAACCCCAAGGAGGAGGCCATTGGTATCCGTCACGATATGCCGCTTGCGGCCGTAGATGCGCTTGCCTGCATCGTAGCCGCGCGGTCCGCCAGCTTGCGTGGTTGGCGCACTTTGACTGTCGATCACGGCTGCCGTCGGCTTCGGTGTCCGTCCAAGCTTTTTTCGCGCCCGTCGGACAAGCACGCTGACAATCCTCTGCCACCGGCCTGTATCCCGCCATCTATAAAAATAGCCCTGCACCGTCGAATAGGGCGGGAACTCCTGCGGCAACGCCCGCCACTGGCAGCCGGTCGAAACGATATAGAGGATCGCTTCGATCACACGACGCAGCTCCGTCTTACGCGGCCGGCCGCGCCGGTTCGCTCGCGGCAACAGGCGTCTGATCACCGCCCACTCCGCATCGGTCATATCGCTTGCATAACGCAGATCGTCCCGCCGATATTGCTCCCGAGTGATCTTGGTCCAGGGCATCGTGCTCTCCCTCGAATCTTTGCAAATCCGATGGAATCACACCCACTGAGATCACTCACCCATTTTTCAGTCAGGCTCTCAGGATGACGGAGGAACGGCATGCCACTGGTTGTTGACAGCTCCACATAAAGGTCGCAGACGGTCGGAGCTTGCTGCCCGAACCGATGGACTGCCCGATGACTGCCTCCGAACAAAAAGTCGTCCTCGTGACCGGCGCCGCGCGCGGCATCGGGCTGGCCGCGGCGAAACGCTTTCTCGCCGACGGCTGGCGCGTCGCGCTGCTCGACATCGAGGCTGAATTGCTGCACGCCGCCGTCGCGGCCTTGAAGCAGCCCGACGACACGTTGGCGCTGACCTGTGACGTATCGGATGCCGCCGGCGTGGCAGCCGCGGTCGCTGCGATCGCAAACCGCTTCGGCCGGCTCGATGCGCTGGTCAACAACGCCGGCACAGCGGTGTTCGCGCCGGTGCTGGAAACTTCGGACGCCGACTGGAGCCGCATCATGGCGGTCAACCTCAACGGCCCGTTCCTTTGCACCAAGGCGGCCGCGCCCCTGATGCGCGAGCATGGCGGCGCGATCGTCAACATCACCTCGATCTCGGCGGTGCGCGCCTCGACGCTGCGCTCGGCCTACGGCACCAGCAAGGCGGGGCTTGCGCATCTCACCAAGCAGCTCGCGGTCGAGCTCGCCTCGCTCGGCATCCGCGTCAACGGCGTGGCACCGGGCCCGGTCGAGACCGCGATGGCGAAAGCCGTGCACACGCCGGAGATCCGCGCCGACTATCACGACGCGATCCCGCTCAACCGCTACGGGCTCGAGGAGGAATTAGCGGAAGCGATCTTCTTCCTGTGCTCGGATCGTGCAAGCTACATCACCGGGCAGATCCTCGCCGTCGACGGCGGCTTCGACGCCGCCGGCATCGGCCTGCCGACCCTGCGCGGCCAGCGGCGCAATGGGTTGCCCTAGCAGCGCATTCGTTCCAACACCGTCACCCTGAGGTGGCCGCTTCTTCAGCGGCCCTCGAAGAGTCGACGGCCCGGCTGGTGGCCGATTCATCCTTCGAGACGCGCTACGCGCTCCTCAGGATGACGGTTGAAATAGGCGGAAAACTCTATCGCCCATTCACGGCAACCACGCGCCAAGCATTCGCCAACCGATCGATCCGCGTCAGCGACAGCGGGTCGATGACGAAGCGCAGCGCGAGCTCCGGTGCGAGCTCGAGCGCGATCGCGAGCACCGCGCGGATGGTGCCGGAGTGCACCACCAGCACCACGTCGCCCGCAGGCAGGCGCGCCAGCCCTGCCCGCGCCCGCGCGATCTGGTCGGCAAAGCTTTCGCCGCGCGGCGGCCGGTTGGTCCCCGGCGCATTCCAGAACGCGCGATAGGCCGCGCCGAGCTCGGCCTCGATCTCGCTGTGGCGACGGTCGGTCCAGTCGCCGAAATCCTGTTCGCGGAAGGCGTCGTCCTCAGTTGCCGCGAGGCCGAGCGTTGCTGCGGTCTCACGCGTGCGGCGCGCCGGGCTGCAAACTGCAAGCGCGCCGCTCGGCAGCCGCGCCTGCAACGCGGCGAATGCCGCAGCATCGCCGAGGTCCGCCGGCGCATCCGGCGGATGGATCACGCCGCGCGGTCCGTCGACCGGCGCGTGGCGGATCAGCCAGAAGCGGGTTTCACGATCCATCACGGCTTACCCAAATCGCGCCGCGAGCAGCACCAGGATCGCAGTCTCTGCGACCTGCTCGGCGCCGCCAAGCACATCGCCCGTTTGCCCACCGATCTGCCGCTTTGCCACCAGCGCCATGATCAGCGCGCTCGCACCGGCCATGATCGCTGCCAACAGCGCACTGCTGAACGGCAGCGCTACGATAGCGATCACGAGCGCGAGACCTGCTGCGACCACGGCAATCATGCCGTCAGGCCGGCCGGCATTGGCTGCAAGCCCATCCGCGCGCGCATAGGGCAGGCTGATCGCGATCCATGGCAGCACGCCGCGGCCGAGCGCATGCGCCGCGATCAGGCCCTGCACCACCATGCCACCGGGGAGTGCCGCCAGCGCCGCGAGCTTGGTGGCAAAGCTCACAAGCAGCGCCAGCGCGCCATAGGTGCCGAGCCGGCTGTCGCGCATGATCGCAAGCTTGGCCGCGACATCGCGGCCGCCGCCGAACCCGTCGGCGACATCGGCGAGCCCATCCTCATGCAATGCCCCGGTCAGCAGCGCGCCGCCGCCGAGCGCGAGCGCCGCCGCGGCAAGGTCCGGCACGCCGATCGTCCGCAGCAGCAGGCAGACCAGGCCGATCGCAGCGCCAATGCCGGCCCCGACCAGCGGAAACAGCCGCTGCGCCCGCGCAAAGCTCTCCGGCCGCGCGCCGTCCGGATGCGGCATCGGCAGCCGGGTCAGAAAGGCGATCGCGGTCCTGAGATCGTCGAGCAATTCACGCATGGTCGCGGTCCTGGAATTGAGCTAAAGCGCGCTGAGATCGGGCTGAATCTCACCGCGCTTGAGCTTCTTGTTTGAGCACGATCCGTTCGGAAAACCGCTTCACACTTTTCCGGATGGTGCTTTAGCTTGCGGCCCGCTCGACGAGGGAATCGCATGCAGTTCAGTACTCTAGACGACATCCGCAGCTTTTGTCGCGACCTGCCCCGGGGCGACGAGGCCAGTGCCGCGGCCGCTACGGTTCGCCAGCAGAACCTGACCAAGCCGCCGGGCAGCCTCGGCCGGCTGGAAGAGGTTGCGATCTGGCTGGCGCGCTGGCAGCAGCGCGAGATCCCCCTGCTCGACAAGGTCACGATTGCGGTGTTCGCCGGCAATCACGGCATCGCCGAGCGCGGCGTTTCCGCCTTTCCCGCCGAAGTCACCGCGCAGATGGTCGCGAACTTCGCCGCGGGGGGCGCTGCGATCAACCAGATCGCAAAGCTCGCCGGCGCCGAGCTGCGCGTCGAGCCGCTCGAGCTCAAGCGCCCGACCCGCGATTTCACGATGGCGCCCGCGATGGACGGCGCCGATTTCCTCGTCGCGTTCGACACCGGCTGGCGCACGGTGCCGGAGCAATGCGACCTGCTGGTGGTCGGCGAGATGGGCATCGCCAACACCACGGTCGCTGCAACGCTGTGCGCGGCGTTGATGGGCGGGCGCGGCGCGCGCTGGGCCGGCCGCGGCACCGGCGTCGACGATGCCGGCCTGCTGCGCAAGCGCACCACGATCGATACCGCGCTCAAGATGCATCGTAACCTGCTCGATGATCCGCTCGCGGTCGCGGTCGCGCTCGGCGGGCGCGAGCTTGCGGCGATCGCCGGTGCCGTGCTGGCGGCGCGCGCAAGGTCCATCCCGGTGCTGCTCGACGGCTTCGTGGCGACATCGGCGGTGCTGCCGCTGGCGCGGCTTGCGCCCGGCGGTCTCGCGCATTGCCGCGCCGGGCATGTGTCGGCCGAACTCGGCCACCGCGAATTGCTGCGCGAGCTTGGGCTCGCGCCCCTGCTCGATCTCGAGATGCGGCTCGGCGAAGCCTCCGGCGCCGGAATTGCGATCCTGCTGCTGCGCGCCGCGCTCGCCTGTCACGGGGGCATGGCGACCTTTGCCGAGGCCGGCGTCTCCAGCAAAGGCTGACAAACTCTCGCCGCATGCGTTAGCCTAACTGGAGCCGGCAACGGAAGGAACGGCCGCATGCGCATCGGGGCGATCTGGACGATCTCGACGATCTTGGGATTGGCGGCGCTGTTCGCCAGTATCTCCTCCGCACAAGCCGATGTTCGTATCCTCGCGAGCCCCGGCGGGCAAGTCGGCCCGTTCATCGACCTGTTCGACAAGGTGCGCGAGTCCGGCGAGCGCGTGGTGATCGACGGGCCATGCCTCTCGGCCTGCACGCTGGTGCTTTCGATGGTGCCAAGCAACCGCATCTGCGTGACGCGGCGCGCCGTGCTCGGCTTCCACGCCGCGCGCTCGATCGACCAGCGCGGCCGGACCTATGCCGAGCCGGAAGCGTCCGAGGCGGTGCTGGCCGCTTACCCTCCGCCGGTGCGCGGCTGGATCGTGCGCCGCGGCGGCCTGACCTCACACCTGCTGCTGCTGCGCGGCCGCGACCTCACGGCAATCTATCCGCGGTGCAGGTAGGCTATGTGGGTCTCGTAGGGTGGGTTAGCGAAGCGTCACCCACCGTCTTTGGTCCGCGTGACCGGCGGCGGGTCACGGCTTCGCCTAACCCGCCCTACGATTCTGACTTTGATCCGCGACCTACATCTGCGCCGGGCAGTCGTAGCGCGGATGGAGCGAAGCGCAATCCGGTTCTGCCATGCCGGATCGGACGCCCCCGGATTTCGCTGCGCTCCATCCGGGCTACGGTTCTAGCTGCGATCCCGGACTCGTCATCGATCCCGGACCCGTCATCCTGAGGAGCCGCGCAGCAGCGTCTCGAAGGATGCACGGCCCGAATTGTGGCCGTCGACCCTTCGAGACGCGCGCAATGCGCGCTCCTCACGGTAACGGTGGTGGAGTGCGCGACGGACGAAGGTCGCCCTACATCTGCTGCGGGCAGTTCACCATCCAGGGGATGCCGAACTGGTCGAAGCACATGCCGAAGCCGTTGGAGAAGAAGGTCTTGCCGAACGGCATGGTGACGGTGCCGCCTTCCGACAGCGCCTTGAAGCGGCGTTCGGCCTCCGTGGGATCCTCGACCTGCAACGCGACGTGAAAGCCCTGCGGCTTCTGGAAGTGGCCGGGCGGCGCGTCGGAAGCCATGATGATCTCCCCATCGATCGTGAGGCGGGCATGCATGATCTTGTCCTGCCAGCCGGGCGGCGTCTGCATCTCCGCATTGCCCTCGCCATAGGGGAAGGTTTCCTCGATCCGCGCGCCAAGCACCTTCTCGTAGAATTTCAGCGCGGCGCCGCAATTGCCATCGTAGGAGAGATAGGGGTTGACCTGCATGACATACTCCCTGTGATAACTATTTTTCAGTCAGCTTCTTCAGATTGGCGAGACCCGTCTCGAAATCCCTGCCGATCATGTGATCCAGGTTCATGAACACCTGCATCACCTTCGACATGAAGACGGCCGGACCATACATGGTCCATGTGACGCTCGTCGCATCGCCCTGCGGCAGCATTGTGAACTCGGCGGTGTTGTGGCCCTCGAACGGCTTGATGAAGTCGAGCTTGATGACGATCTTCGACGGCGCGGCGGATTGCAGGATCTCCATGCGGCCGGCCCCGACATTCTTGTTGCCGTCCCAGGCATAGGCCGCGCCCTGCCCGCGTCCGGCGCCGCTATAGATGCGCTTCATCGCCGGGTCGCGGTTCTCGTAGGGCGACCAGACCGTCCACTGCCGGAAATCGTCGATCAACGGAAAAATCCGCTCGGCCGGGGCGTTGATGCTGATCGCTCGCGTCACCCGCAAGGTGCTCGGCTTGGTCGCCGCGAGGACGAGAATGACGGCGATCGCGGCCGCGAGGATGACGGCGATAATGGCGATGGTCTCGAACATGATGGTCTCCGGAATGACTTGAGAAAACTTAGCGGCGGAACGGCAGCAGCGCGCGCAGATTGCCGTCGCGCAGATAGAGCCCGCCCCACAGCATCAGGCCGAGATAAAGCCCGAACAGCGTGTGGGTGAACAGCGGGCTGCCGATCCGCACATGGGAAGCGATCGCGCCGCCGAGATAGCCGGTGAACAGGATGGCGCCGAGGATCGAAGTCGGCGGCACCGAGTACAACAGCGTGCAGAAGATGGTGATGATGCCGAGGCTGCGCGCCAGCGTATCGCTCGCGCCCCAGCCCATCTTGTCCATGGTCTCGGTGACGACCGGCAACGGCAGCAGCTTGAGCGCGCCGTCGAACAGCAGGAACAGGATGACCACGCCGCTCATGACACGGCCGGTGATGCGGGCGGGCTTCGAGATTTCGGTGTCGACGATCGTCGGCATGACAGGCTCCGTGACCCTTGGTGATGCTCTCTGCCTTCATGACGAACGGGGGATTGCGGGGCCGACAGGGCGCGGGAAGAATTTTTGGAAAGCGAGCCGCGAGAGCAACGCATACATTGACGGATTCGCCCGGGGCTTATACCCCTCTCCCCAGCCCTCCCCCGCAAGGTAGGGCTATCGCATATGGCCGAGGGTCGAGAGAAGGAAGTCGTTGTTCCACCTGGCTTGGAGCATTTTGTGGCTGATGCGCGCGGGGCCGGGTGTTGCCTGCAGAGCATTGATAGCCAGCTTGCGGATAAGAGCAAGATTTTCCGCAGCGTGATCCTTGCGGCTGCGGCAGGCATCCTCGTCGAACAGAACGTCGAGGACCCAGTGCAGGTTGTTCTCGATGCTCCAATGAGCGCGCACGGCCTCGAGCAGCTTTTTGGCCGACAGCAGGCGCGATGCCAGGAAGTATCGGACCGTGTGTTTGACAGCCTTGCCAGAGTTGGCGCGCCAACTGTCGATGCGACCGACTGCGGCGATGGCGGGGAAGCCGTATTGTTTCGCCAACCGAGGCGCCGGCGCGACGAGGGCCTGTCGGCGCTCGACGCGGCCGTGGGCGGTGGCTCTTCGTTGACTCGCTCGCGCGGGCTTTCGGGCTGTGTCGACCAGCGTCTTGGCGGCCTTGAACAGCCGGCCACGATTGCTCTTGATGGCCAACACGTAGTGCCCCTTTCGGTCGCGGATGGCCTGCGCGGTGTCAGGCCGGCAATGCAAGGCATCGGCGGTGACAAGAGCCCCATCCAGATCGAGCAGGGCGAGGACTTCGAGAGCCCCGGCAACCTCGTTGCGGTTGGGAGCCTTTCTCTGAGCCAGCGCCATGCGAGTGCCTGCGGCCCAGACATTGACCATATGCAGCGGCGTGGCCTGCCGACCTCGTGTGTAGGCTCCGCGCAGCGCCTTGCCGTCAATGCTGACCACCCCTTTGACGCCGAAGCTCTTGCTGAACTTGCGCAAAACCGCTTCAAGCCCCTTCGGGTCCAGAGCACGGAAGACATTGCTGAACGTATCGTGGCTCGGGATGCCGTGCTCGAGCTTCAGGAAGCGCCGCAACAGCTCCTCGCGGCCTTGGCCAAAGAACTCGAACTCGGTGCAGGTCTTGGCGCCAGCCAGCGTCGCCGCCAAGGCGATGACGAGGATCTCCACCAGATCATGTCGGGTGTTGCTAGCGCGCGGGTCCTTGAGCGGTCGAAACAGGCGCTCGAGCTTGCGCATTCAGGGCTCCCTCGGGAATCGAGAGACACCCAAAGAATCCAGTTCCAATCGCTTGGCAACACCCCGCTAGCGCCATATGCGATTCCCCTACCCCGCAAGGGGGGAGGCAGCCCGACCATCGTGCTCACCTCACACAATCGGCCCGCGACATTCTTGCCTTACGTAAGGGAATCACCGGCGGAGGGGTTCCCTCCCCCCTTGCGGGGGAGGGTTAGGGAGTGGGGTGTCACACGGGAAGTTTCTCAACTTGCACCCGGACGAGTGCACACCAACCAAGCGCTACCTCGCCTTCGCATTGCGCGGCTGGCTGTCGCGCATCAGGCGGTCGATATGCATGCGGATGTGGGCGGCCTCGGCCGTGGTGTTGGCGAGTGCGATGGCGCGATCGAAGGCGACGTGGGCTTCCTCGTTGCGGCCGAGCTGCATCAGGAAGGCGCCGCGCACCCCGAAATAATGGAAGTAATTCGCAAGCCGCGGCGCCAGCGGCTCGATCATCTCGAGCGCCGCTTCCGGCCCCTTCACCTTGGAGACCGCAACCGCGCGGTTGAGCGTGATCACCGGCGACGGCTGCATGATCTCGAGCGCGCCGTAGAGCAGGTCGATCTGGGTCCAGTCGGTATCCTCGGGCTTTTCCGCGCGGGCGTGCAGGGCCGCGATCGCGGCCTGCACCTGATAGGGTCCGCTGCGGCGATGGCGCATCGCCTTGTCGATCAGCGCGAGGCCCTCGGCGATCAGCTTCTGATTCCAGAGCGTGCGGTCCTGGTCGTCGAGCAGGATCACCTGGCCATCGGCGTCGAAGCGCGCCTCGGCACGGGCGTGCTGCAACAACAATAGCGCCGTCAGCCCCATGATCTCCGGCTCGCTCTGGAACAGCCGCAGCAGCAGGCGGGCCAGCCGGATCGCCTCCTCGCACAGCGGCGCGCGGATCTCGGCGGTGTCGCCGCTCGCCGAATAGCCCTCGTTGAAGATCAAATAGATCATCGCTGCGACCGAGGCGAGCCGCTCGCTGCGCTCGACCGCGCCCGGCGTCTCGAACGGCACGTTGGCATCGGCGACGCGGGCCTTGGCGCGGGTGATGCGCTGCTCCATCGCGGCTTCCGAGACCAGGAAGGCGCGCGCGATCTGCTTCACCGTGAGACCCGAGACGATGCGCAGCGCCAGCGCGATCTGCTGCGTCGCCGGCAGGTCCTTGTGACAGCAAATGAACAAGAGCCGCAGGATGTCGTCGCGGTAATGCGAGCCGTCGAGCCGCTCGGCGATCTCGTCCTCGGCGTCGTCGAGATCGGAGATCACCCGGTCGTCGTCGGGCAGCGCTTCCTGCTTCTTGCCGCGCCTGATGTCGTCGATCGCGACATTGCGGCCGACCATGATCAGCCACGCCGCGGGATCGCGCGGCGGGCCGTTCTGCGGCCAGCTCTTCAGCGCCCGCAGGCAGGCGTTCTGGAACGCCTCCTCGGCGGTATCGAGATTGCGGAAGTAGCGCAGCAGTGCGCCAACCGCCTGGGGACGCGCCGACGTCAGCGCGGCGTCGATCCAGGCGGTGTCGGTCACGCTCACGCTTTGGTACCTCCCTGATTGAAGTAGCCGACCGGGCGGATCTCATAGGTGCCGCCGGGATTGGCCTCGCCGAGGTCGCGCGCGATGTCGAGCACCTCGTCGAGGTTCTTGCCCTCGACCAGGTAGAAGCCGAGCAGCTGCTCCTTGGTCTCGGCGAACGGGCCGTCCAGCACCACCGGCGGGTTTTCCTTGCGCAGCGTGGTCGCCGCGGTGGTCGGTAGCAGCCGCGCCACCGGGCCGAGCTTGCCCTGCTTGGCGAGCTTGTCCTGCACGACGGACAATTTCTGCATGACCGAGGCGTCGTGCTCCTTGCTCCAGGAACCGACCATATCTTCGTCATGATAGCAGAGGATGGCGTACAGCATCGAAAAGGCATCTCCGTTCATTGCAAGAACGAACGATTATGCCCGCTGCCGACAGGCGGCGCGAAAGAAATTTGGGTTCCTGATGCCGGCGTTGGATGTCGATCGCGCGCCGGGACATTGGATGCGGCGATGACGCATCACACCATCACCGCAACGATCATGGTGCCGTTACCAGTAGACGCCGTAGCGCGCGGCGATGCGGCGCGCCTTGGCTTCATCGCTCTCCCGGCGATGGACATGGCTCTTCTGCACCGGCCGAGACTCCTGCTGCCGTGGAGCCTCCGCCGGCTGCGCCTGCTGGGTCTCGGCCTGAGCCGGAGCAACGGCCGGTTGCGCCTGAGCGGGCGCATCGGCGTTTGCGAGCACCAGACCGCGGCTCTGGCCGGCGTGGGCGGTGGCCACGGCTGCGAGGACGAGAGCCGAGCTCAGGATCAGTTTGCGCATGGAAGTTCTCCCCTGTTGATGGCAGGAGACTAGGGAGTGGGCCGCGCCCGCTCTGTGACATAAGTCACATTGGTATTGGAGGTATCTGAATGGGTAAGGGCGCACTCGCGCTGCTGATCAATGGCGGCTCGGAAAACTGGTCGCCGGCGCGCTGGAAGGCGCGGTTCGACACCGTCTGCGCCGACCGGGCGGTGGTGCTGCTGCCGGACGGCGCGCTCGATCCCGCGGAGGTGCATTACGCCGCGGTGTGGAAGCCGAAGCCGGGCGAGCTCGCGGCGTTCAGGAACCTGCGCGTGATCTTCAATCTCGGCGCCGGCGTCGACGCGCTGATGGCCGACCGCTCGCTGCCCAACGTGCCGCTGGTGCGGGTCTCGGTCTCCGATCTCACCGACCGCATGACCGAATATGTCGTGCTGCATGTGCTGATGCATCACCGCCAGGAGCTGTACCTGCGCGAGTCGCAGCGGAAGAAGTACTGGGCGCCGAATTATCAATGGGCGGCGAACGCGATCACCGTCGGCGTGATGGGGCTCGGCACGCTGGGCGCAGCCTCGGCGCAGGCGCTGCGCGCGCTCGGCTTCCGGGTTGTCGGCTGGAGCCGCAGCGAGAAGCGGATCGACGGGATCAGTTGCTACCACGGCACCGACGGGCTCGACGCGTTCCTGCGCGCGACCAACATCCTGGTCTGCCTGCTGCCGCTGACACCGGATACCCGCCACGTGCTGAACCGCGACGCGTTCGCCAAACTGAACCGCAACAGCCCGCTCGGCGCGCCCGTGATCATCAATGCCGGCCGCGGCGGCTTGCAGAACGAGCAAGACATCCTGCGCGCGCTCGACGACGGCACGCTGGGCGCCGCCTCGCTCGATGTGTTCGAGACCGAGCCGCTGCCCGAGGCGAGCCCGTTCTGGAGCCACCCGAAGGTGGTGCTGACCCCGCACAACGCCGCCGACACCGACGCCGACGAGATCTCGAAATACGTCGCGCAGCAGATCGCGCGCTTCGAGCAGGGCGGCGAGCTGGAAAACGTGGTCGATCGCAAGCGGGGATATTAGGGGCAATCGCGTAGCCCGGGTGCAGCGAAGCGAAATCCGGGGTCCTTCGTAGGACAGACTGCTCCCGGATTGCGCGGAGGCCTGTCATCGGGCGCGCATTCGCGCGACCCGTTGGCTCCATCCGGGCTACGAAGCTAACTACGACCGTCGTTCAATTCTTGCGCGCGAAGCTGACGTGGGTGGCGTTCGGGCTCGCGACATGCGAGACGACGCCATAGCCGAGCGCGGGCAGGTCGAGCCCCGCGAACAAGCTCTCGCCGGCGCCGAGCACGACCGGCGGCAGCACCAATTGCAGCTCGTCGAGCAAACGCGCCTCTAGGAATTGCCGCACCACCGACACGCCGCCACCGACCCGGATGTCCTTGTCGCCGGCAACGGCGCGCGCCCGCTCCAGCGCAGCGAGCATGCCGTCGGTGACGAAATGAAACGTGGTGTCGCCCGCCATCGGAAGATCGGGCCGCGCGTGATGCGTCAGCACGAAGACCGGCGTGTGATATGGCGGCACGTCGCCCCACCAGCCCTTCCACGAATGATCCGGCCACGGCCCACGGATCGGACCGAACATGTTGCGGCCCATGATCCAGGCGCCGATGTTCTGCATCGACTTGCGGGCGATCTCGTCATCGAGCCCGGTGGTGCCGCCGTCCTGTCCGGTCATCTGGCGAATGTTCGCGTCTCGAAGAACCAGGCGGCGGGCAGCACGAGACCGCCTTCGCCGAATGGATTTTCCAGACTCTGGCGCGGCGCCGCGCCAAATCCGTCGATCGATACCATGAAGAGTGAAGTCCTGACTTTTCCCATGAAGTTCCGCTTCCGTGTGCGAGGAGACCTGACGGAGGACGGCGGGGAAAACCAGCGCCCGACATTTGCTGCGGAGAAAATTCGCGGCGGCTATTTCGGCCCGCACATCACGTCGATGGCGCCCTGCACGATCGCCTCGAGCTCCTTGCGCGGCACGCGGGCGCGGGCGCGGATCGCGATGGTGTGGATGGTCGCGGAGGCAAGATGCGCCAGCGACGCCGGATCGGCGCCGTCAGGCAGCTCGCCGCGCTCCCTGGCATGGCGGAAGCAGATGCCGAACGCCTTGTCGAGCTCGGTCAGGCCCTCCAGCACCATGGCGCGGATATCCGGATCCGACACCGCTTCGGACGCCGCCGTCATCACCGTGAAGCAGCCGCGCGGGCCGGATTCGCCGGAGAGATAGATATCAAGCGCGATGCGATAGATGCGCTCCAACCGCTCGCGCAGCGGCGCCTCGGCGCGGAAGATGTCGGCCATCGCGGCGCGCGCATCGTCCCGATAGCGCTGGTAGCTCTTGATGTAGAGCTCGCGCTTGTCGCCGAACGCGCCATAGAGGCTCGGCCGGTTCATGCCGGTCGCGGCGCTGAGATCATCGAGCGAGGTCGCGGCAAAGCCGTCTCGCCGGAACAGATCGAGCGCCTTGCCGAGCGCGACATCGGGCTCATAGGCGCGCGGCCGCCCGCGGCGCTTCGGTGCGACCGGCGCCTCGATTTTGGCAGCAGATGGCGGCTGCTTAATTTTTTGTACCATTTCGCACTAAATTCCTTGACCCCGATAATATTATCCAGGACAGTACAAAAATCAACAATGGCCGGGACACCCGTGCCAGACGCCCCAAGGAGGCACACATGGACCTTTATTTCTCGCCGCTCGCCTGCTCGATGGCGACCCGCGTCGCGCTCTATGAAGCCGGCCAGCCGGCCAATTATCTCGAGGTTGATCCGAAGACCAAGCAGGTGCGCAACGACGGCTCCGACTTCAACACGATCAACCCGCTCGGCCTGGTGCCGACGCTGCGCACCGACGATGGCGTGGTGCTGACCGAGAACGCGGCGATCCTGCAATATGTCGCCGACCAATTCCCGCGGGCCGGCCTCGGCACCACGTCGAACGCCGAGCGTTCGAAGCTGCATCAATGGCTGTGCTTCATCGGCACCGAGCTGCACAAAGGCCTGTTCCTGCCGCTGCTCGACAAGAAGGCGCCGGCGGAGGCCAAGACCTATGCGCTGGAGAAATACGTTTCGCGGCTCGACTATGTCGAAAATCATCTCAACGGGCGCGAGTATCTGCTCGATCATTTCAGCGTCGCCGACGCCTATCTCGTCACCGTCATCAACTGGACCATGGCGACACCGCCGATCGAGCTCGCAAAATGGCCGACGCTGAAGGCCTATTACGAGCGGCTGCGCGCGCGGCCCTCGATCGCGAAGGCGGTCGCGGAAGAGTTCGAGCTCTACAAGGCCGAGATCGCCCGGCACAAGGCGGCGGCGTGATCTTCTCCCCGCGTCCGGGGAGAAGGTCGGAATGAGGGGGAGTCTCCACAAGATCGCCGTCAGTTGAACTCGCGGAGACTCCCCCTCACCCGGATCGCATCTTGCGATGCGATCCGACTTCTCCCCGCAAGCGGGGCGAGGTGCAACACACCGTCAGAACGGCTCCTGCGCCAACCCCGGCACATCGGCCGGACGCGGGCCCGGCGCGGGCCAGTGGAAGCGGCGATCCTTCTCCGCGATCGCGATGTCGTTGATCGAGGCTTCGCGGCGGCGCATCAGGCCGTGCTCGTCGAACTCCCACTGCTCGTTGCCGTAGGAGCGAAACCAGTTGCCGGCGGCATCGTGCCATTCGTACTGGAAGCGCACCGCGATGCGGTTGCCGTCGAACGCCCAGAGATCCTTGATCAGGCGGTAGTCCTGCTCCTTCTCCCATTTGCGAGTCAGGAAAGCGACAATCGCCTCGCGGCCTTGAAACACCTCGGAACGATTGCGCCAGCGGCTGTCCTCGGTATAGGCGCCGGCAACCCGAACCGGGTCGCGCGAATTCCAGGCATCTTCCGCCATGCGCGCCTTCTGCGCGGCGGTCTCGCGGGTGAACGGCGGCAGCGGCGGACGTGACATTGGCGATCCCTCGGTTGGTTGTCGCGCAAATCTACCGCCGCGGGATCAAGAGTCGATGGGCTGTTTCCTATCGCCCGATAGTTAGGCCAGATCAGCCTTCATCAGCATACGGATGGACTTCGGGATCGGCTGCGCGCGGCCGCCGCTGACGAAGGCGACGCGCACCTGCGCCTTCACAAGCACGTCATCGCCGCGCCTGACCTCCTGCGCCAGCATGATGGAGGCGCCCTTCACCGCGATCGGCCAGGTTACCACGTCGAGCATGTCGTCCATCCGCGCAGGCTTGAGGAAATCGAGCGTCATCGAACGCACGACAAAGGCAAAGCCGCCGGTCTCGGCCTCGGCTTCCTCGAACAGCGCGTTCTGCTCGGCGCCCATCAGGCGGAGATGATTGGTGCGGCCGCGCTCCATGAAGCGCAGGTAGTTGGCGTGGTAGACAATGCCGGAAAAATCGGTGTCTTCGTAATAGACGCGGACCTGCATATGGTGGCGGCCGTCGCGGATCGCGCCGTCGATATGGGGGAAGGTCAATTGCGGCCCCTCGATTGAGGTCGTTTGAGCATGATCTCTCCGGAAAGCCGCTGCGCACTTTCCGGATCATGCCTCGGAAACGACTATCGTGTTGCGCAAATTGCGCGATCACGCAAGCGCGGTCAGGACACCACCGGCGCTTTTGCACCCAGCGTCACCTGCACGATCTCGGGCGGCACGCCGAGGCGGAACGGCATAATGCTGCAGCCGAGACCGCCGGAGACGACAACGTCGCATTTCAGCTTGATGTGGCCGTAGGCGAGCCGCATGCCGTGCTTGACCGGCACCGCCGGCGACCAGCCGAGCAGCCGGATCTGGCCGCCATGGGTGTGGCCGGAGAGTTGCAGCGCGACGCGCGAGGGCACGCGGAGCGCAACGTCGGGCTCATGCGCGAGCAGGATCACCGGCGCATCGTCGGTGACTTTTGCGAGCGTTCCGTTGAGATCGTCGACGCCGATCCGCCGGATCTCGCGATAGCGCCGCGCCGCCATGAAGGCGAGTTGGTCGCCGAGGCCGGCGAGCCAGAACGGACGGCCGTCCTTGACGAGCCGCACCGTGTCATTCTCGTAGACCGGGATGCCCGCGCGCTCCAGCGCACGGCGTGCGACGGGGGTGCCCTGCCCTTGCCGCTGCACCGTCCTGTCGTCCCAATAATCGTGATTGCCGAGCACCGCATGCACGCCGAGCGGCGCCTTCAGGCCCTTGAGCACCGCGGCCCATTCCGACGCCGGGATGAAACGCGTGACGTGGCGCAGCCCGGCGACATAGTCGCCGAGCAGCACGATGATGTCGGGGTTGAGCGCGTTGGTGCGCTCGACGATCTCGGCGACGCGATCGAGCGGCATCCAGGGATCGCAGGCATGAATGTCGGCGAGCGCTGCGATCCTCAGCGGAAAGTCCGCCGGCCATTGCCGCGGCGATAGGTCGTAGCGCGTCAGCGTGAGGCGAACGACCGGCTCGCTCAGGCCATAGGCCGCGGTCGAGGCGGTGGCGGCGGTCAAACCGCCGAAGCCGCGAAGCAAATGACGACGTGAAATCATGGACGTTCGATCGGTGATGCCGAGAGCATGATCCGATCGGATCATGCTCTTATCCCTTCTTTGGTCGCGTTTTCTTCTCGCGAACCGGTCTCCACTTCGCTTGAAAACGCTCGAAGCATAGGCCCTTGATTGGAGCGAAATTTGGCCCCGTTTGTGCAGACGGCCTGCAGAGATGCAGTAATGGTTAGCGCGCAAGGTTACCGGCAGCGCAAATGCGCTGCACCAACACGATTCTTCACGTCTTCGAGAGCAGAAGCTCAGTCCTCGTCGCCATTGCCGCCGAACAGGCCGAACTGCCCGGGATCGCGGTTCGGCTCAGCGAGGCCGAGATGGCGGAAGGCGTGCGAGGTCAGCAGCCGTCCGCGCGGGGTGCGTTGTAGATAGCCGCACTGGATCAGATAGGGCTCGATGATGTCCTCGATCGCATCGCGCGGCTCCGACAGCGCCGCCGCCATGGTCTCGACACCGACCGGACCGCCGCCATAGTTCAGCGCGATGGTGGAGAGATAGCGCCGGTCCATCGCATCGAGCCCGGCGCTGTCGACCTCGAGCGCACTCAGCGCGCGATCGGCGATGCCGCGATCGACGGAATCGGCGTCGGCCGCGGATGCAAAATCGCGCACCCTGCGCAGCAGGCGACCGGCGATGCGCGGCGTGCCACGGGCGCGGCGCGCGATCTCGTTGGCGCCGTCGGGACTCATGCCGATGTTGAGCACGCGGGCGCCGCGGGTGACGATCTTCTCCAGCTCCTCCACGGTGTAGAAATTGAGCCGGATCGGAATGCCGAAGCGGTCGCGCAAGGGATTGGTGAGCAGGCCTGCGCGCGTCGTCGCGCCGACCAGGGTGAATTTCGACAGCTCGATCTTGACCGAGCGCGCCGCGGGACCTTCGCCGATGATCAGATCGAGCTGGAAATCCTCCATCGCCGGATAGAGCACTTCCTCGACCGCAGGACTCAGGCGATGAATCTCGTCGATGAACAATACGTCGCGCTCTTCCAGATTGGTGAGCAGCGCCGCTAGGTCGCCGGCCTTCGCGATGACCGGGCCCGAGGTGGCGCGGAAGCCGACGCCGAGCTCGCGCGCGACGATCTGCGCCAGCGTGGTCTTGCCGAGGCCGGGGGGACCGACGAACAGCACGTGATCGAGCGCCTCGCCGCGCTTCTTCGCGGCCTCGATGAAGATCGAGAGATTCTTGCGCGCCTGGGCCTGGCCGACGAACTCGGTCAGCGACTGCGGCCGCAGCGCGGTGTCGCCGACATCGTCGGAGCGGCGTTCGGGCGAGACCATGCGCGAGGGCGGGTTCACTTCGACAATTCCTTAAGCCCCAGCCGGATCAGCTGCGCGGTCTCGGCCTTCTCGCCGGCACTGCGCGAGGCGGCGGCGATTGCGGCGGCGGCCTGCGGCTGGCCGTAGCCGAGATTGACCAGCGCGGAGATCGCATCCGTCACCGGGCGCGGCGCGCGGTTGTTGTCGATCGCGCCCGAGAGCTGCACCACCGCGGGATCGACATCGGCAAAGCCCGGGGCCTTGTCCTTCAATTCGCTGACGATGCGCTCGGCGACCTTCGGCCCGACGCCCGGCGTGCGCGCCACCGCCGCCTTGTCGCGCAGCGCGATGGCGTTGGCGAGATCGGTCGGCGGCAGCGTGCCGAGCACCGCAAGCGCGACCTTGGCGCCGACGCCCTGCACGGTCTGCAGCAGGCGAAACCATTCGCGCTCGTGATCCGAGCGGAAACCGAATAGCTTGATCGCGTCTTCGCGGACATAGGTCTCGATCGACAGCACCGCGGCGCCCCCTGGCTGTGGCAGCGCCTGCAGCGTGCGGCCGGCGCAATGCACCTGATAGCCGACGCCGCCGACGTCGAGGATCACATAATCCTCGCCGTAGGAATCGATCAGGCCCTTCAGCTTGCCGATCATGCGAGCCACCCGGACTCAGTAAGGGAGGCACCAGCGGACGGGTTCCCTCCCCCCTTGCGGGGGAGGGTTAGGGAGAGGGGTGCCGCTTGCTCGATTGTCCAACGCTTCGCGCGAACAACGTTCGCACCGCGCTCAATTGGCTCGCGAAGTTTGTTGATACATCGTGGTCGCACATCGTTGGTCCGAGCCCGTGGCTTACCCCTCTCCCCAGCCCTCCCCCGCAAGGGGGGAGGGAGCCCAACCGGTGTGCTCCCCTCACCTGGCCGTACGTCGGAAGACCCCATCATAGGTTCGCCACCCTGAGCCGCAGCACGGCGCTCTGGCGGTGATGGGCGTGGGTGATCGCGATCGCGAGTGCGTCGGCGGCATCGGCGGATGGCGGCTCGGCTTTCGGCAGCAGGATCTTCAGCATCACCTGGATCTGGTTCTTCTCGGCATGGCCGGCGCCGACCACGGTCTTCTTGACCTGGTTCGGCGCGTATTCGGCGACCGAGATACCGAACATTGCGGGCGCCAGCATGGCGACGCCGCGGGCCTGGCCGAGCTTCAGCGTGGCCACACCGTCCTTGTTGACGAAGGTCTGCTCGACCGCGGCCTCGGCCGGCCTGAAGTCGCCGAGCACGGCGGCGAGCCCCTCATGGATCGCGAGCAGCCGGCTCGCCAGCGGCAGACCGTCCGGCGGCTCGACCGAGCCGCAGCCGATATAGACCAGACGGTTGCCTTCGGTCTCGATCACGCCCCAGCCGGTGCGGCGGAGACCCGGATCGATACCGATGATGCGGACGGGAGAGCGAATCGGCTGCGATGTCATGCGGTAGTGATACCGCCTGGCCTGCGAGAACGAAACACAAACGGAGCCTCATCCCCTGCCGCGGTCGCGGTCGGCCCCTGATCATCATCCCGCCTTTGCGCGTCATCCCCCGCGAAAGCGGGGGATCCAGTACGCCGCGGCTTATCGGCTCAAGCACTACGGCCTCTGGAATACTGGATCGCCCGGTCGATGACAGCGGAGCAAGTGGATCAGCCGCCCATCTTCGCGATCAGCGCGTCGGACACCTCGAAATTGGCGTAGACGTTCTGGACGTCGTCGTGCTCGTTGAGCAGGTCCATCAGCTTCAACAGCTTTTCGCCGGTCTCGTCGTCGACCGCGACGGTGTTCTGCGGCTTCCAGGTCAGCGCCGCCTTGCGCGGCTCGCCGAACTTCGCCTCCAGCGCTTTTGCGACGTCGCGGAAGGTGTCCGGCGAGGCGTAGACCTCGTGGCCGGCCTCGCTGGAGACGACGTCGTCGGCGCCGGCTTCGATCGCGGCATCCAGCATGGCGTCGTCGGAGGCGATCTTGGCGTCGTATTCGATGATGCCAGTGCGGTCGAACATGAAGGCGACCGAGCCGGTTTCGCCGAGATTGCCGCCCGATTTGGTGAAGAAGGAGCGGATGTCGGAGGCGGCGCGGTTGCGGTTGTCCGTCAGCGCCTCGACGATCACGGCGACGCCGCCGGGGCCATAGCCCTCGTAGCGGATCTCGTCATAATTCTCGCCCTCATTGCCGGCCGCCTTCTTGATGGCGCGGTCGATATTGTCCTTGGGCATGTTCTCGGCGCGGGCCGCCACCACGGCGGCGCGCAGCCGCGGGTTCATCGCCGGGTCCGGGGTGCCGAGCTTGGCCGCGACGGTGATTTCGCGGGCCAGCTTGCCGAAAAGCTTCGACTTCTGGGCATCCTGCCGGCCCTTGCGGTGCATGATGTTCTTGAATTGGGAATGGCCGGCCATGCGACGTCTCTTCGGAGCTTAGGGTCTGAACGGGGATGGAAAACGCGGCCTTATAGGCCCCTGGCGGTCAAAATCAAAGATCGGCTGGGGGCCGTCCGGCGGAGGAATACTACCGCAAGCCGGAACATGAGGCACTTGTTAACCATGACTTCATGCCCGGATGCGAGGATCGCGCCCGTCCCGCCGCAACTTTCCATAAGCCCGCAAAAGAGCTCCCATGGCGTTCGGTTTGTTTCGCAAGCAAGTGCCGGAGCCGGTCGCGCCGGCCGTCGCGCCGCAGGTTCCGACCGAAACTGATTCGGCCCAGGATTCGTCCAGGGATTCGTCCGCGGATTCCTCGAAGGAGATCCTGGAACTGCTGGAACTCGAGCTGGGCGCGATGATCCGCCAGCTCGAGCGCGCCGCGGGCTCGGTGGCCGACGGCGCCGAGGCGACGGCAGCCAAGCTTGCCGCCATCCGTGCCCGCACCGATGCGCTGACCGGCCACAGCAGCGATGCGCAGAGCACCGCGACGACCTTCTCGGAGGCCGCCGACCGTTTCACCCATTCCGCCGAGGGCATCGGCCAACAGGTCCGCAGCGCGAGCCAACTCGCCGACGACGCCGCGGCCGCGGCGCGCGAGGCCACCGCCAATGTCGATCGCTTGCGCGAATCCTCGGCCGCCATCGGCAACGTGGTCAACCTGATCGCGCAGATCGCCCGGCAGACCACGCTGCTGGCGCTGAACTCGACCATCGAAGCGGCACGCGCCGGCGCCGCCGGCAAGGGTTTTGCGGTGGTCGCCACCGAGGTCAAGGCGCTCGCGGTGCAGACCCAGAGCGCGACCGAGGAGATCACCCGCAAGATCGAGGCGTTGCAGAAGGACGCCACCGGATCGGCGGATGCCGTGCACCGCATCTCGGAGGCGATCGACAAGATCCGCCCGGTGTTCGACAACGTCAACGGCGCGGTCGCCGAGCAGAACCAGATCACCGGCGAGATGGGCCAGAACGCCGCCTCCGCCTCGAACTTCATCGTCTCGGTTGGCACCAGCGCCGGCGAGATCGACAGCGCCACCCGCGAAGCCGCCGCGCATGGCGACGATGTCGCCAAGGCCGGGAAGGCGGTGACCGCCTTCGCGCAAAAGCTCAAGGCGCGCTGCGCGGTGCTGCTGCGCCAGGACGAGCGCGGCGATCCGCGCAAGGACGAGCGGCTGCCTTGCAGCCTCACGATCGAGATCACCACCGCGCGCGGCGTCATCACCGCGCCGGTCTACGAGCTCGCGATGGACGGCATCCTGATCGGCGGGCCCGATGCCGGGACGCTGCCGGCGCACGAGACCCTGAGCGCGACCTTGCAGGACATCGGCGCATGCCGGATCAGGATCGCCGACCGCGCCAAGGCGGGCGCACAAGCGCGCTTCGAGGCCGCGACATCAGCGCTGCGCGAAAAGATCGAAGACCGGATGTGGGCGATCCACGAGGAGAACGCCGAACTGGTCACCCGGGCGATGGAAGCCGGCCACGCGCTGAGCAAGATCTTCGAGAACGGGCTCGTCAGCGGCGCGATCACGCTCGCCGATATGTTCGACACCGACTATGTCGAGATCGCCGGCACCAATCCGGTGCAGTACCGCACCAAAATGCTGGACTGGGCGGATCGCGCGCTGCCCGCGCTGCTCGAGGCGTTCCTTGCCAGGGACAAACGGCTGGCATTCTGCGCAACCGTCGACCGCAACGGCTATTTGCCGGTCCACAACAAGATCTATTCGCATCCCCAGCGGCCGGGCGACGTCGCCTACAACACCGCCAATTGCCGCAATCGCCGCATCTTCAACGATCCGGCCGGCCTCGCCGCCGCGCGAAATCAGCGCGCCTATCTGGTGCAGAGCTACGCGCGCGACATGGGCAACGGCACCACCGTGATGATGCGGGAGATCGACGTGCCGATCCGGGTCCGCGGCCGGCACTGGGGCGGGTTCCGCACCGCCTACAAGCTTTGAGTGCACGCTCAGGCAAGACGGCCTTAGCGAATCACGCTCTGGATCGGATTGGGGAATGCTGCGGCGGCTTGACGGGCCGCCGTGACGGGAGGATGTGCTGACATGTCGGCTGCGCAGCTTGCAGTGCTGGATACATCATCGAACCAGACGCTGGCCGAACGGCTGGTCGACCAGCTCGCCGACCGCATCGGCGGCCTCGGGGTCGAGCTGGCCGACATCGCCGGCAACGTCCAGGAGGTCGCGAACCGCGTCAGCAACCAGTCGGAGCGGTTCCACCACTTGCAGGAGACCGCCGAGATCATGGTCTCGGCCAATCACGACATCGCCAACGCCTCGCAGGCAGTGCAGTCGACCGCCTCCGCGGCGGTCGGCCAGATCGCCGAGTCGCGCGACGTGGTCGAGACCGCGGTCAGCCACATCGCCGAGCTCGTCGCCGCGGTCGGACGCATCGAGGCGCGGCTTGCCGCTGTCGGCTCCGCGCTGAGCCAAGTCGCCAAGGTCTCCGGCTCGATCGAGGCGATCGCCAAGCAGACCAACCTGCTCGCGCTCAACGCCACCATCGAGGCGGCGCGCGCCGGCAATGCAGGCCGCGGTTTTGCGGTGGTCGCGAGCGAAGTGAAGAACCTCGCCGAGGCGACCCGCCAGGCGACGCATCAGATCTCCGACACCGTGCGCGATCTCGACGGCCAGATCGGCAGCCTGATCGGCGAGAGCAGCGATGCCTCGCTGCGCGCCAAAAGCGCCGGCGAAGGCGCCCGGCAGATCTCGGGCATCATCAGCCGCATGCAGGAAGGTTTCTCATCGGTCGGCGCCGAGATCGGCAACGTGGCGCGCGCCGCGACCTCCAATCTCGGCCATTGCGACAGCGTGATCACCGAGCTCAACGAGCTCGCCAAGGGCGTCGACCTCTCTTCGCGCGACCTCAAGCACGCCGACAGCCGCGTCGCGAAGCTGCTCGAGCTGTCCGAGAGCCTGATCGTGACCATCGCCGACAGCGGCGTCGAGACCACAGATACGCCGCTGATCCGCGTCGTGATCGACACCGCGAAGCAGATCTCCGAGCTGTTCGAGACTGCAATCGCACGCGGCGAGATCACGCTCGCGCAATTGATGGACGAGAAATACCGCGAGATCGCCGGCACCAACCCGAAGCAGTATCTGACCGACTATGTCGCCTTCACCGACCGCGTGCTGCCCGCGATCCAGGACCCGATCCAGAAGATCGATCCGCGCATCGTGTTCTGCGTCGCCTGGGCGCGCAGCGGCTACCTGCCGACCCACAATCCGAACTACCGGCTGCCGCAGGGGCCGGACCCGGTGTGGAACAACGCCAATTGCCGCAATCGCCGGCTGTTCAACGACCGCGCGGTGAGCAAGGTCGCGGCGAATACCAAGCCGTTCCTGCTGCAGACCTACCGCCGCGACATGGGCGGCGGCAATTTCGTGCTGATGAAGGATGTGTCATCGCCGATCGTCGTGAACGGCCGCCACTGGGGCGCATTCCGGATGGGCTTTCGGCAATCGTAGATCAGTAGCCCGGATACAGCGAAGCGTAATCCGGGAACAGTCGCGCAACCGGTCAGAACCCCGGATTTCGCGGAGCCTGTCATCGGGCGCGCGTTCGCGCGACCCGTTGGCTGCATCCGGGCTACAAGCATCAAATCCAAAACCCCGGCACCGCGGGCTCGAGCCGTCCGCCGGCGCGGACCGGCGCGACCTTGAGCGCAAGGCCGGTCGCATCGTCGGTCTCGACCGCGACGCCGCTCAACGTCGCGACGCCGCCGGCCGGCTCGAAACGGCCGGAGGGAATGCCAGTGAGGAAGCGCTGCAGCGGCTCCTCCTTCTGCATGCCGATCACCGAATCATAATCGCCGGTCATGCCGGCATCGCTCATATAGGCGGTGCCGCCCGGCAGCACCTGATGATCCGATGTCGGCACATGGGTGTGGGTCCCGACCACGAGGCTGACGCGGCCGTCGCAGAAGAAGCCTATGCCCTGCTTCTCGCTGGTCGCCTCGGCGTGGAAATCGACCACGATGGCGTCAGCGCCCTCGCGCAGCGGGCACGCCTCGAGCTCGCGATCGATCGCGCTGAACGGATCGTTCGACGACGGCTCCATGAACACGCGGCCGATCGCGTTGAGAACCAGCGCGCGCTTGCCGTTCTTGGTGTCGACCAGCGTGGCGCCGCGGCCGGGCGAATGGCGCGGGAAATTCAACGGGCGAATCAGGCGCGGCGCGCGCTCGATGAAGACCAGCGCCTCCTTCTGATTCCAGGCGTGATTGCCGAGCGTGATCGCGTCGGCTCCGGCATCGAGCAGCTCCTGATAGATCGCCTCGGTGATGCCGAAGCCGCCGGCGGAATTCTCGCCATTGACGACGACGAGATCGAGCGACCAGTCCCTGATCATGCCGGGCAGGTGGTCCGAGATGGCGGTGCGGCCGGTCCTGCCGACGACGTCACCAACGAAAAGGATACGCAAGGCTAGCTACTCCGGAAATCGAACGTCTTGCGCTCCGTTAGCACATAATCGAGCGGGACGTCGTGCGACAGCGCCGGAATGGCCTTGGTTTCCTGTGCAGCAAAGGCAATCCCGACCCCGATCACATGCTTGGCCTTGCGCAGATGCGCAAAGGTATAGTCGTAATAGCCGGCGCCATAGCCGATGCGGTGGCCGAGCTTGTCGAATGCGGCAAGCGGCACCAGCATCACGTCGGGATGCACCTCGGCCGCGGCCGGCGACGGCTCGGGAATGCCGAGCGGCCCCAGCATCAGGCGGTCATGCGGCGACCAGCTGCGGAAGGTCAGCGACTGGCCGCGCGCATTGATGCAGGGCAGCGCGAGCCGCGCGCCCTTGGCGGCCAGCTTCTTCATCAGCGGCGCCGGATCGAGCTCGCTGCGGATCGGGGCATAGCCCGAGATGATCATGCCCTGCGCGATCTCGAACGGGGCGCCACGCTTGGCCAGTGCCTCGGCCGCGGTCGCGCGCTGCTCGTCGCTCAGCGCGTCGCGCTTGGCGAGGGCAAGCGCCCGAAGCTCGGCCTTCGATGGAGATGCGTGCATGATCCATCTTCCGCTGTCGTCGTCCGCGACAACGGACGATCCATCATTCAGAGACGCAAGCATTCAAAGGGCCACGCCGCGGCGCACTGGACGCCCTGCTTCGCAGGGGACAGCGCTGCACCACAATCGAACCGCCGCCGCGCGACGACCAGGCAACAGCAAAACAAAAATAGTGCGAAGCCGCAGAGGCCGTTGGAGCGCTCGATCCCGGAGTTCCCTACGAAAGTAGGTGGGCACCATATGTCCGGGTCCACGGACCCGGCCAGGGACAGTTCCCTAAAGGATCGATAAGGCCCCGGGGATATATGGCTCCTGACGCACGACGCAGCTTCGCGAGGGTTAATCTAGCCATCGTTGCCGCAATCCGCCAGCGGTAAGGAAGACGCAGTCCACGCTCGTATGATCTTGCTCACCCTCCCCCGGAGCGGCGCCCTGCCAAAATATCGAAAACAACCCCATGCAAAGGAGCCGGCAGCGTGCCGGCATCCGACATGGCAGCTTGACACGTCGGGCAAATCAGCGGCATTATTCTATAATTCAGAAATCGTGTGACTGACCTCACCCCGCGGGATCGATCACCCGCTGGAGGGCCGGGCAATCGCATATGGCAAAAGAACTTCGTCGTCCCGGACAAGCGCAGCGAAGCGGAGCGCAGATCCGGGACCCATAACCACAGGGCGTAGTGATAAAAGCGAGCTGGGGCCACAACCTTGTTCAACAACAAGGCCCTTTGGTTATGGGTCCCGGCCTACGCCGGGACGACACCGAACTTTGCATATGCGATTGCCCTACCTCCAGGGGAGGGTGAAGCCAAATCACCCGATCGCGATGCCGCCGCCGATGGTGCGGTTGAGCACCTGCGTGGTGCGCTCGATCCGCTCGGCCGCGGCGTTGAGCGCGTTGGAGACCGCGGTCTGGGTGGCGCGGGCGCGGTCGGTGGCGGCGGTGCGGGCATTGCGCAACTGCTCGACCTCTTCCTCGAGGCTGCGGATGCGCGCGCTGGCATCGACCAATTCGTCGCAGGCGGTGAGCGCCGCCATCACCGTGAGCCTGGCATCGCCGATCTCGCCGAACTTGCCGCGCAGCGATTCGACGCGCTGCTGCAGATTTTCCGCGAGCTTCAACAGCCGCACCTCCTGGCCCTCCTCGCAGGCCATCCGGTATTGCCGGCCATTAATGGTGACGTTGATGTGGCTCATCGACCCTCTCCGCCGTCGAGCACGGCGCGAATGCTGCCGATCGCCGCGTCGAGCTTTTCCGCGATGTCGCGATTGACGCGCTCGAGCTTGCGCGTCTTGACCAGCGATCCATCGAGCTCGTCGGCAAGCCGTGAGCGATCGGCGCCGAGCGCCTGGATCCGGCTCGCCAATTCGTTCTCGTCGCGGTCGGCCTCGCGCCGCCGCTCCACCGAACTTTCCAGCGCATCAAGTGCTGCCATCAGCCGCTTTGTCGCAGCATCGATATCGGCAGACGGTGCCTCGGTATTGCCAGACCCGTTGGCGAGACGATCACTCATGACACGCGGCGTGGACCCCTCAGGTAGGCCGTTAGAGATGGCTGCCGCACGGCAAAACTGGCGGTTCGGCAAGCGTTTACGGGACGAAATTTACGTGGCGAGCGAGCCAAGCGCAACGGCGGCGCGAAACTATGCACCGTTCAATGAAATAGGGCCATTTCGAGCAACTTTTCCCCGTTTGGGGGCGTTTCATCGCCTTGGACTTGCGGAATTGAGGTGCTAATCCACCCACCAACCCGTAAGGCCATCCACGCACGTATCGCGGCTGCCCGCCCCGATGCGTCCCGCAATCAGCTCCTCATTCCAAGCGGACTTTTCAACATGACGCAGGTCGATCACACCCGTATGGCCAATGCGATCCGTGGCCTTGCCATGGACGCCGTCGAGAAGGCGAATTCCGGCCATCCCGGCCTGCCGATGGGCGCCGCCGACATCGCGACCGTCCTGTTCACGAAATTCCTGAAATTCGATGCCGCCGACACGGCGTGGCCCGATCGCGACCGCTTCGTGCTGTCGGCCGGCCATGGATCGATGCTGCTCTATGCGTTGCTGTACCTGACCGGCAACAAGGACATGACGCTCGACCAGATCAAGCGTTTCCGTCAGCTCGGATCGCTGACGCCGGGGCATCCCGAGAATTTCGAGACCAGCGGAGTTGAGACCACCACCGGTCCGCTCGGCCAGGGGATTGCGACCGCGGTCGGCATGGCGCTCGCCGAGAAGATGCTGGCCGCCGAGTTCGGCAAGAAGATCGTCAACCACCACACCTATGTGCTGGCCTCCGACGGCGACCTGATGGAAGGCATCTCGCAGGAAGCGATCGCGCTCGCCGGCCACTGGCGTCTCAACAAGATGATCGTGCTGTACGACGACAACGGCATCTCGATCGACGGCCCGACCTCGATCTCCGACTCGGTCGATCAGGTGAAGCGCTTCAAGTCCGCCGGCTGGGCTGCCGAGCTGATCGACGGCCATGACCCGCAGGCGATTGCCGCTGCGATCACCCGCGCGCAGAAGTCCAACAAGCCGTCGATGATCGCCTGCAAAACCACGATCGGATACGGCGCGCCGCACAAGGCCGGCACGGCGAAGGCCCATGGCGAGGCGCTCGGCGCCGACGAGCTCAAGGCCGCCAAGGAAAAACTCGGCATCTCGCTCGAGCCGTTCTCGGTGCCCGACGACGTGTTGAAGGCCTGGCGCGAGGCAGGCGCCCGCGGCGCCGCCGCGCACAAGGCGTGGGACGAGCAGTTCGCGCAGCTCGGCAACCGCAAGCGCGCCGAGTTCGAACGTCGCATCCGTCACGAGCGGCCGCAATCGCTCGCCAAGGGACTGCGCGCCTTCAAGAAGGGCCTGTTGGAAAATCCGCTCAACGTCGCCACCCGCAAATCGTCGGAAGCCGCGATCGAGGTGATCGCGGCCGCGATGCCGATGGAATTCGTGGCCGGCTCCGCCGACCTCACCGGCTCCAACAACAACAAGGCGAAGTCGGCGACGGCGTTCGGCGCCAAGACGCCGAAGGGCCGCTTCATTCATTACGGCATCCGCGAACACGGCATGGCGGCGTGCCTCAACGGCATCTTCCTGCATGGCGGCTTTGCGCCGAACGGCGCCACCTTCCTGGTGTTCACCGACTATGCGCGCGGCGCGATGCGGCTGTCGGCGCTGATGGGCACCGGCGTCGTCTATGTCATGACCCACGACTCGATCGGCCTCGGCGAGGACGGCCCGACCCACCAGCCGGTCGAGCACCTCTCCGCGCTGCGCGCAATGCCCAACATGCGCGTGTTCCGTCCCTGCGATGCGGTCGAGACCGCCGAGTGCTGGGAACTGGCGCTCAATCGCGTCGACGGGCCGACGGTGCTGGCGCTGACCCGCCAGAACCTGCCGCAGCTCCGCACGTCAGCGCCGAACGACAACCCGTGCAGCCACGGCGCCTACGAGCTGGTCGCGGCCCAGGGTGACGCAAAAGTGTCATTGTTCGCCTCCGGTTCCGAGGTCCAGATTGCGGTCGAGGCGCAGAAGCAGCTCGCCGGACGCGGCATCGCGACGCGGGTGGTCTCGGTGCCGTCGCTGGAATTGCTGCTGGCGCAGCCTGCCGAGCGGCAAAACGCCATTATCGGCAAGGCCCCGGTCAAGATCGCGATTGAGGCCGCGGTGCGCTGGGGCTGGGATGCCGTGATCGGCCATGATGGCGATTTCATCGGCATGCACGGTTTCGGTGCCAGCGCCCCGGCGAAGGACCTTTTCCCGCATTTCGGCATTACTGCTGAAGCCGTCGTTAACGCTGCCACCAAGCGCGTCTGACGCCGGCCTGACGCCCGCGGGCCACGGTTGAGCTTGTCGTAAAAAAGGATTACCAAAGCTCCATCTTTTCCGTACGCGCCCGGCCGAACCGGGCGTTCCGCCGTAAGAACCTCGTGGGAGCCCTCCCGCGGGGCTGACAACAGCTTTAGAGGAGACGAGCATGGCAATCCGCGTCGCGATCAACGGGTTTGGGCGTATCGGCCGCAATGTGTTGCGCGCCATCGCCGAGTCCGGCCGCAAGGACATCGAAGTGGTCGGCATCAACGACCTCGGCCCGGTCGAGACCAACGCACATCTGCTGCGCTTCGATTCCGTGCACGGCCGCTTTCCGGGCACCGTGACCGTCGACGGCGACTCGATCAGCCTCGGCGACAACAAGATCAAGGTTTCGGCCGAACGCGATCCCTCCAAGCTGCCGTGGAAGGCGCTGGGCGTCGATGTCGCGCTGGAATGCACCGGCATCTTCACCGCCAAGGACAAGGCCTCGGCGCATCTCGCCGCCGGCGCCAAGCGCGTGCTGGTCTCGGCGCCCGCCGACGGCGCCGACGCCACCATCGTCTACGGCGTCAATCACGACACGCTGAACAAGGATCAGCTCGTCGTCTCCAACGGCTCCTGCACCACCAACTGCCTCGCGCCGGTCGCCAAGGTCCTGAACGACACCGTCGGCATCGAAACCGGCTTCATGACCACGATCCACGCCTATACCGGCGACCAGCCGACGCTCGACACCCTGCACAAGGACCTCTATCGCGGCCGCGCTGCGGCGATGTCGATGATCCCGACCTCGACCGGCGCCGCCAAGGCGATCGGCCTGGTGCTGCCGGAACTGAAGGGCAAGCTCGACGGCGTCTCGGTCCGCGTGCCGACCCCGAACGTGTCGGTGATCGACCTCAAGATCGTCGCCAAGCGCGCCACCGACGCCAAGGAGATCAACGAGGCGATGAAGCGCGCCGCCGAGCAGCAGCTCAAGGGCATCCTCGGCTACACCAATGCGCCGAACGTCTCGATCGACTTCAACCACGATCCACACTCGGCCACCTTCCACATGGACCAGACCAAGGTGCAGAACGGCACGCTGGTGCGCGTGATGGCCTGGTACGACAATGAGTGGGGCTTCTCGAACCGCATGGCGGACACCGCCGTCGCGATCGGCAAGCTGATCTAAGCTCGACTGTTCGCGATGCCCGGCCCAAAGCCGGGCATCATTGTTTTGCTCCTCCGTCATTCCGGGATGGTCCGAAGGACCAGACCCGGAATCTCGAGATTCTCGGTGCGCAATTGCGCACCTGAGGGTTCGATGCTCCGCGTTGCCCCGGAATGACCGCTCAGAATTCGAGTTGACCCCATGACAAAATCGTTCCGTACCCTCGACGACGTCAACGTGAAGGGCAAGCGCGTGCTGCTGCGCGTCGACCTCAACGTCCCCATGGAAGGCGGCCGCGTCACCGACGCCACCCGGCTCGAGCGCGTTGCCCCGACCATCACCGAGATCTCCGACAAGGGCGGCAAGGTGATCCTGCTCGCCCATTTCGGCCGCCCCAAGGGCCGCGATCCCAAGGAGTCGCTGAAGCCGGTCGCCGAGGCGCTGTCGAAGGTGATCAAGCGCCCGGTCGGCTTCGCCGAGGATTGCATCGGCGAGGCGGCGGCCAATGCGGTTGCAGCCCTCAAGGACGGCGACATCCTCTGTCTGGAAAACACCCGCTTCCACAAGGAAGAGGAGAAGAACGACGCCGGCTTCGTCGCGGAGCTGGCCAAGCTCGGCGACATCTGGGTCAACGACGCCTTCTCCGCCGCGCATCGCGCCCATGCCTCGACCGAGGGCCTCGGCCACAAGCTGCCGGCCTATGCCGGTCGCACCATGCAGGCCGAGCTCGACGCGCTGGGCAAGGCGCTGGAAGCCCCGACCAAGCCGGTGATCGCGATCATCGGCGGCGCCAAGGTTTCGACCAAGATCGACCTGCTGGAAAACCTCGTGAACAAGGTCGACGCGCTGGTGATCGGCGGCGGCATGGCCAACACCTTCCTGCACGCGCAAGGCGTCGCCGTGGGCAAGTCGCTCGCCGAGAAGGACCTCGCGGCGACCGCGCTGCGGATCATGGAAAAGGCCAACGCCGCCAATTGCGCAATCATCCTTCCCGTCGACGCCGTCGTCGCCAGCCAGTTTGCCGCCAACGCGCCGTCGCACGCCTATGGCCTCGACGCGATCCCGGCCGACGGCATGATCCTCGACGTCGGCCCGCAATCGATCGCGCGCATCCATGCCGCGATCGACGATGCGGCGACGCTGGTCTGGAACGGGCCGCTCGGCGCCTTCGAGCTGACGCCGTTCGACCGCGGCACCGTGGTATCGGCCAAGCATGCCGCCGAGCGCACCAAGGCGAAGAAGCTGATCTCGGTCGCCGGCGGCGGCGACACCGTCGCGGCGCTGAACCAGGCGGGCGTGGCCGGCGATTTTTCCTACGTCTCGACCGCGGGCGGCGCGTTTCTTGAATGGATGGAAGGCAAGCCGCTGCCGGGCGTCGAAGTTTTGAAAAACGGTTGAATGAGTTCAAATCCGAACGTGCTTTAGAGGGAGAAATCGAATGGCTCGCATCACGTTGCGGCAACTGCTCGACCACGCGGCCGAGCACGACTACGGCGTACCTGCCTTCAATATCAACAACATGGAGCAGGCGCTGTCGATCATGGCGGCGGCCTCCGAGGTCGACGCGCCGGTCATCATCCAGGCTTCGCGCGGTGCGCGGTCCTACGCCAACGACGTCATGCTCAAGCACATGATGGACGCCGTCACCGAGATCTACCCGCAGATCCCGGTCTGCGTGCATCTCGACCACGGCAACGAGCCCGCCACCTGCATGACCGCGATCCAGGCCGGCTTCACCTCGGTCATGATGGACGGTTCGCTGAAGGCCGACGGCAAGACCCCCGGCGACTGGGACTACAATGTCGGTGTCACCAAGACCGTGACCGGCATGGCCCATCTCGGCGGCATCTCGGTGGAAGGCGAGCTCGGCGTGCTCGGCTCGCTCGAGACCGGCATGGGCGACAAGGAAGACGGCCACGGCGCCGAGGGCAAGCTGTCGCATGACCAGCTGCTGACCAATCCGGACGAAGCCGTGAAGTTCGTCAAGGAGACCAAGGTCGACGCGCTGGCGATCGCGATGGGCACCTCGCACGGCGCCTACAAGTTCACCCGCAAGCCGGACGGCGACATCCTCGCCATGAACGTGATCGAGGAAATCCATCGCAAGCTGCCGAACACGCATCTCGTCATGCACGGCTCCTCGTCGGTGCCGCAGGAGCTGCAGGAGATCATCAACGCCAATGGCGGCAAGATGAAGCCGACCTGGGGCGTGCCGGTCGCCGAGATCCAGCGCGGCATCAAGAACGGCGTGCGCAAGATCAACATCGACACCGATAACCGGATGGCGATGACCGGCCAGATCCGGAAAGTTCTGAAGGACAATCCGGAAGAGTTCGATCCGCGCAAATACCTGAAGCCCGCGATGGACGCGATGACCAAGCTGTGCAAGCAGCGCCTGCAGGAGTTCAACACCGCGGGCCAGGCCAGCAAGATCAAGAAGGTGCTGACCACGGCCGAGATGGCCAAGCGCTACGCCGCGGGGCAGCTCGACCCGAAGGTGGCGTAAGCGCTCTTCTCGCCGAGGACTGCGATCACCTCTCCCCATCGGGGAGAGGTCGGATCGCGCCAGCGATCCGGGTGAGGGGTTCAGGTCCTCGATAGAGCACATCCCCTCACCCGCGCCTTCGGTGCGACCTCTCCCAATGGGAGAGGTGGAACGTTCAAACGCCGGCCGCGACGAACGTTTTCTAGGCATTTGCCCGAGAACCGCCTATTTTGGTTTGCAAAGGCAATGCGCTCTGGAGGACGCTTTCATGAACCTCGCTGACCTCAACAAAATCGCCCTCGCCATGGTCACCCCGGGCAAGGGCATCCTTGCCGCCGACGAATCCTCCGGCACCATCAAGAAGCGGTTCGACGCCATCAAGGTCGATTCGACCGAGGACAATCGCCGCGACTATCGCGAGATGCTGTTCCGCTCGCAGGAGGCGATGAGCAAGTACATCTCCGGCGTCATCCTGTACGACGAAACCATCTGGCAGAATGCCAAGGACGGCACGCCGCTGATCAAGCTGATCGAGCAGGCAGGCAGCATCCCCGGCATCAAGGTCGACGAAGGCACCCAGCCGCTGCCGAACTGCCCCGGCGAACTCGTCACCGTCGGGCTCGACAGGCTCGCCGAGCGGTTGAAGAAATATTACGAGCGCGGTGCGCGCTTTGCGAAATGGCGCGCGGTGATCGATATCGGGCCGCGTATCCCGACCCAGACCGCGATCCGCGTCAACGCCCACGCGCTGGCGCGCTACGCCGCGCTGTGCCAGGCCGCGCAGATCGTCCCGATCGTCGAGCCCGAGGTGCTGATGGACGGCGATCACGACATCGACCGCTGCTATGAGGTGACGCAGCGCGTGCTGAACCGCACCTTCCAGGAATTGCGGGTGCAGCGCGTCGCGCTCGAAGGCATGATCCTGAAGCCGAACATGGCGATCTCGGGCAAGAAATGCCCGAAGCAGGCCTCGGTGCAGGAAGTCGCCGAGAAGACCATCCGCCTGCTCAAGAGCTGCGTGCCGGCCGCGGTGCCCGGCATCGCCTTCCTCTCCGGCGGACAGAGCGACGAGGAAGCGACCGCGCATCTCGACGCCATGAATAAGATCGGCCATCTGCCCTGGCGGCTGACCTTCTCCTATGGCCGGGCCTTGCAGGCCGCGCCGCAAAAGGCGTGGTCCGGCAAGCCCGACAACGTCCCGGCCGGCCAGCGCGCCTTCTCGCATCGCGCCCGGATGAACGGGCTGGCGAGCACCGGCAATTGGGAAGCCGGCCTCGAAAAGCAGGCGGCATAATTGGCCAGCAAGCCCGTTCCGCCGCGCCCGGCGCCGCGCCTCTATCTGGCAACGCCGCCGGTCGACGAGCCGTCGCGGCTCGCGGCCGAGCTCACCGAGTTGCTCGCCGCGGCCGATGTCGCGGCCGTGCTGGTGCGGCTGCGCGAGAGCGACCCGCGCAGCATGATCTCGACCGTGAAGGCGCTCGCGCCCGCGATCCAGAACGCCGGTGCCGCGCTGTTGATCGACGGCCATCCCGACATCGTGGCCCGCGCCGGCGCCGATGGCGCGCATCTGACCGGCCTTGCCGCGATGGAAGAGGCCGCGCCCGCGCTGAAGCCGGACCGCATCACAGGCGTCGGCGGGCTCGTGACGCGCCACGATTCCATGGCCGCGGGCGAGGCCGGCGCCGACTATGTGCTGTTCGGCGAACCCGACGCCAAGGGACAGCGGCCGTCGCGTGAGGCGATCGCCGAGCGGCTGGAATGGTGGGATGAATTGTTCGAGCCGCCCTGTGTCGGCTTTGCGGCCTCGCGCGAGGAAGCCGAGGCGTTCGCGGCGGCCGGCGCCGATTTCGTGCTGGTCGGAGATGTCATCTGGGCCGATCCGCGTGGCGCCAAGGCTGCGCTGGTCGAGATCGCAGCGGCGATTGCGCAGGCCCATGCCGGCGCGTTCGGCAAAGCCAAGGCCGAGGGAAAGGCCGAGGGATGACGGCGGAATGAAATGCCTGCATCCGATAGCTGTTGCGCTCGGCTGCACGATGCTGGCGAGCGGCGCGATGGCGCAGCTCTCGATCACGCCGCCAGCCCAGACGCCGCCGCCCGCGAAGAAGGAGGCGTCGAAAGAGAAGCCGAAGGTGCATTCGCCGGTCGCCAAGCAGCCGGCGCCGAAGCCTGCCGCGTCCGCGACGCCAAAGCCCGGCGCATCCGCGACGCCCACCCCGACGCCGTCAGCAACCCCGATGCCGGACGATCCCAACGTCGACACCGTCTACGGCGCCTATCAGCGCGGCATGTACAAGACCGCGTTCGACCTCGCGACGATGCGCGCGCAGAACAACAACGATCCCAAGGCCATGACGATGCTGGGCGAGCTCTATGCCAACGGGCTCGGCGTCAAGCGCGACTACGCCAAGGCCGACGACTGGTACAAGCGCGCCTCCGACGCCGGTGACCGCGAGGCGATGTTCGCGCTCGCCATGATGAAGATCGCCGGCCGCGGCGGCACCGTCGACAAGGATGGCGCGGTCAAGCTATTGGCGTCGGCGGCCAAGCTCGGCGAGCCCAAGGCGGCCTATAACCTCGCGCTGCTCTATCTCGACGGCCAGACCCTGCCGCAGGACCTCAAGCGCTCGGCCGAGCTGCTGCGCATGGCCGCCGACGCCGGCAGCCCTGAGGCGCAATACGCGCTGGCGACCTTCTACAAGGAAGGCACCGGCGTGCCGAAGGACCTCGAAAAGGCGGCGCGGCTGCTGCAGGCGGCCTCGCTGGCCGACAATGTCGATGCCGAGGTCGAATACGCCATCGCGCTCTACAACGGCGCCGGCACGCCGCGGAACGTGCCGGCGGCGATCGCGCTGCTGCGCAAGGCGGCCCGGCAGAACAGCGCGATCGCGCAGAACCGCCTCGCCCATGTGCTGGCGACCGGCGCCGGCGCCCCGGTGGACAAGGTCGAGGCCCTGAAATGGCACACCGTCGCCAAGACCGCCGGCAAGGGCGACCCCGATCTCGACGACATCCTCGCGGATATGACCCCGGAAGACCGCGCCAAGGGCGAGGCAGCCGCGCGAAAATGGATCGGAAACAACGTCAAATGACGCCTTGACGGCGCCACGTCCAGAGGGCACCCAGTCCGGAAATCCGGTGCGGCCCTGCCGTCCCCTCTTGACCCGTCATCCTGAGGAGCGCGTAGCGCGTCTCGAAGGATGAACGGCCCGGTCCGGGGCCGTGCACCCTTCGAGGCTCGCTGCGCTCGCACCTCAGGATGACGGGATTGGATTTGAACCCGCAGCCAGCACAATCGCATAAGAAATCATCCTCATGCTCTACTCCGCCCTCATCAATGTCATGGTCAAGGCCGCGCGCCGCGCCGGACGCAGCCTAAAGCGCGACCTCGGCGAGATCGAACACCTTCAGGTGTCGCTGAAGGGTCCGGCGAACTTCGTGTCGCTGGCCGACAAGCGCGCCGAGGAGATGCTCTACACCGACCTCGAAAAGGCCCGCCCCGGCTACGGGTTCCTCGGCGAGGAAGGCGGCAAGCGCGAAGGCCCGGACAAGACCCACACCTGGATCGTCGATCCGCTCGACGGCACCACCAACTTCCTGCACGGCATCCCGCAATTCGCGATCTCGATCGGGCTGCTGCGCGAAGACACCGTGATCGCCGGCGTGATCTACAATCCCGCCAATGACGAGCTCTACATCGCCGAGCGCGGCAAGGGCGCGTTCCTCAACGACCAGCGGCTGCGTGTCGCCGGCCGCCGCCAGCTCAACGAATGCGTGGTGGCCTGCGGCCTGCCGCATATCGGCCGCGGCAATCACCAGCTGGCGCAGCAGGAGATGGCCGCGCTGCAGACCAAGGTGGCGGGCTTCCGCCGCTTCGGCGCCGCCTCGCTCGACCTCGCCTTCGTCGCCGCCGGCCGCTTCGACGGCTATTGGGAGCGCAATTTGCAGCCATGGGACATCGCGGCCGGCCTGTTGATGGTCCGCGAAGCCGGCGGCACGATCTCCGGCATCCAGGGCAATGACGACCCGCTGCAGACCGGCCACGTGGTCTGCGGCAACGAGTTCGTGCACGGCGAGCTGATCAAGATCCTCAAGCCGCTCGGGCAGTAATGCGACGACGACGTTCAATCGTCGTCATCGTCGTCGTCCTCGTCGTCTTGTCCGTCACGAAACTCGCCGCTGAGGGTCAGGCCCTCGATGGCGGTGGCGCCCTTTGCCTTGATCACTCGGCGCAGCGGCACCGAGCTCGCGCTGCGCAGCGCCTCCATCAGCTGTTCCGAATGGGTGACGATCCAGATGTCGGCGCGGCGCGACGCCTTGGCGATCAGCCGGGCCAACGGCGCGAGCAGCGACGGATGCAGGCTGGTCTCGGGCTCGTTCAGCGCGATGAACGGCGGCAGCCGATAGCCCATGAACACCGCGAGCAGGCAGATATATTTCAGCGTGCCGTCGGATAGTTCGTGCGCCCTGAACGCGCGCGGCATGTCCGCCTGCCGCAGCTCGAATTCGCACCGCCCGTTGTCGTCCCATGCCCGGAGCTCGGCACCCGGAAATGCATCCTCGATCGCATCCTGCAAGTCGACCGCATCCTGCCGGATCGCGCTGAGCGTTGCCAAGGCGGCGGCCAGATCGCTGCCATCGGCGCTCAGCGACGGCGTCGTGATCGCAAGACAGGGCTTGCGGATCGGCGACGCCGGATCGGTGCGGAAGTCGTGATAGAAGCGCCAGCTCTGCAACGCGTTCCTGATCAGTCCGACTTCGGGACAGGTCTGGCCGTCGATGAAATCGGCGAGCGCGGTTTCCGACGGCAGCACCGCATTCTTGTGCTCGCTCCAGGCCCCGCTCTCGCCGCGGACGCTGACGTGCGAATTGGTCCGTTCCATCATCAGCACCTTGCGCTTGCCGTGGATCGCCTCGATGCGTTCGGACTTGATCATCGGTTCGCCGGGAAACGCCGCCTCGACCGGGCCGGGATGTCCGAGCTCGATTGCGTAATTGACGTGCTCGAATCTGACCGCCAGCCGCAGCCGCGCATCCTCGCCCCGCCGGCGGACGCCGGACCAGCACACCGAGTTCAACCCACCCTCGTCGGCGATCGTGCGGGTGATCCGGCCGGTCGCCGCGTCGCGCAGCAGCGACAGCGACTTGTAGAGATTGGATTTGCCGACGCCGTTCTCGCCGACAAAGACGGAGAGCGGTTGAATGGGCATCGAGAGCCGTCGGATCGAGCGATAGTTCGAGATCGCAATATCGCTCGGCCGCATCACATGCTCTCAATCCTCGGGTTGCCTGCACGCCCCCCGTTCAATCCAGAGCTGCAATCTGGATTGACTGCCTCGCGAAAGCAAGCCGGAGGCGTCGCCGACGGACATCAGTGGCCTCCCCTTGCCGGCGCAGGCGGGCCGTAGACTTCGGCGTTCTCCGGCGCCTTCTCCCGGTCACCGGCCAGCACGCGCTGCACGCTGACGAAGAACACCGGCACCAGGAGCAGCGCGAGGATCACCACGGCGATCATGCCGCCCATGACAGAGGTGCCGAGCGCCTGCTGGCTGGCGCCGCCGGCGCCGGCCGCGATCGCCATCGGCAGCACGCCGCAGACGAAGGCGAGACCGGTCATCAGGATCGGGCGGAAGCGGAGACTGCACGCCTCGATGGTCGCCTCGACCAGCGGCTTACCCTGCGCCCGCAGATCCTTGGCGAACTCGATGATCAGGATCGCGTCCTTGGCGGCGAGGCCGATGATGGTGATCAGGCCGACGGTGAAATAGACGTCGTTCGGCAGGCCGCGCAGCGTCGCCGCCACCACGGCGCCGAGAATGCCGAGCGGCACGGTGAGCAGCACCGCGAGCGGAATGGTCCAGCTCTCGTAGAGTGCGGCAAGCAGCAGGAACACCACCAGCACCGACAGGGCGAGCAGGAACGGCGCCTGCGAACCCGACAGCTTCTCCTGCAACGACTGGCCGGTCCACTCATAGCCGAAGCCGCGCGGCAGCTTGTCGGCGAGCCGCTCCATCTCGGCGATCGCATCGCCCGAGGTGAAGCCGGGCTTCGCCTCGCCGGAGATGCGCACCGCCGGATAGTAGTTGAAGCCCGCGATCTGCGTCGGCCCCTTGGTCCATTCGATGCTGGCGAAGGCTGAGAACGGCACCAGCTGGCCGCGGCTGTTCTTGACGTTGTAATTGAGGATGTCGTCCGGCTTCATCCGGCTGGCCTTGTCGGCCTGCACGACGACGCGCTGCATCCGCCCGCGGTTCGGGAAGTCGTTGATGTAGTTCGAGCCGAGATTGGTCGAGATCGTGTTGTTGATGTCCTCGAAGGTGAGGCCGAACGCACCCGCCTTCTCGCGGTCGATCATCAGATTGACCTGCGGCGCCGGCGGCAGGCCCTCGACATAGACCTTCTGCAGCACAGGACTGGCATTGGCTTCCGCGACCAGGCGGTCGCTTGCGGCGATCAGCGCCGCATAGCCCTTCTGGCCGCGATCCTGCAGGCGGAACGAGAAGCCCGAGGAGTTGCCGAGATTGTCGATCGGCGGCGGCTGCAGCGCCGAGATCCTGGCGTCGCGGATCGACGACAGGTCGCGGTTGATGTCGGCAACGATCGCCGCCGCGGAATCCTTCGACCCGCGCTCCGACCAGTCCTTCAGCGTGATGAAGGCCTGCGCGGTGTTCATGCCCTGGCCGAGGAAGCTGAAGCCGGTGAGGAACGTCACGTTCTCGATGCCGGCACGGTCCTTCAGGTATTTCTCGACCTGCTCGACCGCAGCCTCGGTGCGCGCGTAGGACGATTCCGACGGCGTCTGCACGTCGGTCGTGATGAAGCCCTGGTCGTCGACCGGCAGGAAGCCGCCGGGCAGCCGCACGAAGCCGTAGGCGACGCCCGCAAACAGCACGAGATAGATCAGCATCAGCCGGCCGGTGCGCTTCAGCGAGCCCTGCACCGTGCGGGTGTAGCCGGCGCGGCTGGTGTCGAGCACGCGGTTGAACCAGCCGAACACGCCCTTGCGGGCATGGCCGTGGCCCTTCTCGACCGGCTTGAGCAAAGTCGCGCAGAGCGCCGGCGTCAGCGACAGCGCGAGCAGCGCCGAGAACGCGATCGCCGCCACCATGGTGACCGAGAACTGCCGATAGATGATGCCGACCGAGCCCGGGAAGAACGCCATCGGCACGAACACCGCCATCAGCACCAGCGTGATGCCGATGATGGCGCCGGTGATCTGCGACATCGCCTTGCGGGTGGCTTCCTTCGGTGGCAGGCCTTCCTCGGCCATGATGCGCTCGACGTTCTCAACCACGACGATGGCGTCGTCGACCAGGATGCCGACCGCCAGCACCATGCCGAACATGGTCAGCATGTTGATCGAATAGCCCACCGCCATCAGCGTGGCGCAGGTGCCGAGCAGCGCGACCGGAACCACGATGGTCGGAATGATGGTGTAGCGGATGTTCTGCAGAAACAGGAACATCACGACGAACACCAGCACCACCGCCTCGACCAGCGTCATCAGGACCTTCTCGATCGAGGCCTTCACCACGGGCGTGATGTTGTAGGGGATTTCGTAGGAGATGTTGGCCGGGAAGAAGCGCGACAGCTCCTGCATCTTGTCTTCCACCGCGCTCGCGGTCGCCAGCGCATTGCCCTTCGGCGACAGCAGCACCGAGAGGCCGGCCGTCGGCCTGCCGTTCACGCGGGTGTTGAACTGATAGCTGAGGCCGCCGACCTCGATCCGCGCGACGTCGCGCAGCCGGACCGTCGAGCCGTCGGGATTGGCGCGCAGGATGATCGCGCCGAATTCGTCCGGCGAGGAGAGCTGGCCCTTGACCAGCACCTGCGCCGAAATCTTCTGCGTGTCGGTGCTCGGCTCGGCGCCGATGCTGCCGGAGGCGACCTGGGCGTTCTGCGCCGCGATCGCCTTGTTGACGTCGTCGGCCGACAGGCCGTAGCCGACCAGCTTGGCCGGATCGATCCAGACGCGCAAGCTGCGCTCGGTCGAATACAGCGTGGCGCGGCCGACGCCGGGGATGCGGCGCACCTCGCCCAGCACGTTGCGGATCATGAAGTCGCCGAGGCCCACTTCATCCAGCGAGCCGTCGGTCGAATTCAGCGTGATGATCTGCAGCACGGCGGAGGAGGCTTCCTCGACCAGGATGCCCTGCTGGATCACGGCACGCGGCAGCCGCGCCTCGACGCGCTTGAGGCGGTTCTGCACCTCGACCGAAGCCTGGCTGGTGTCGGTGCCCGGCTTGAAGTTGGCGATGATCTCGACCTGGCCGAGCGAGTCGGAGGTCGATTCGAAGTTCAGGATGTTGGCGGCACCGTTGAGCTCCTCCTCGATCAGCCGCGTCACGCTGTTGTAGAGGTTCTCCGGCGACGCGCCGGGATAGCTCGTCGAGATCGAGATCGAGGGCGGCGCGATGATCGGATACTGCGCCACCGCAAGCAGCGGAATCGAGATCGCGCCGACCAGACAGATGAACAGCGCCACGACCCAGGCGAAGATCGGCCTGTCGATGAAGAAGCTAGGCATGTCGGATCACCGCACCGCGTGCGCGGTCTGCGGAGAATCCGTCGCTGCCGCAGCGGCATCGACCTCACGCCAGGCCAGCGGCCGGACCTTGTCGCCGGCGGCGAATTTCTGGAAGCCCTCGACCACGACCTTGTCGCCGGCCTTCAGGCCCTCGGTCACGAACCAGGTGCCGCCCTGCAGCGAACCGGTGCGCACCGGCTGCACCGCGACGAGATTGTCGTCCTTGACGACGAACACCTCGCTGCCGCCGCCGCCATTGCGCTGGATCGCCTGCTGCGGCACCGCGATTGCGTCCGAGTCGATGCCCTGCTCGATCTGCACGCGGACATACATGCCCGGCAGCAGGATACGATGCGGGTTCGGGAACTCGCCGCGCAGGGTCACCTGCCCGGTGTAGGCGTCGACCTTGGCGTCGGAGAACAACAGCTTGCCCGGCAGCGGATAGATCGAGCCGTCGTCGAGCACGAGGCGAACCTTCATCGCGTCGGGCGCGATGCGGTCGAGATCGCCGCTCTCGAAGGCGCGGCGGAGCTGGTTCATCTCTGTCACCGACTGCTGGAAGTCGGCATAGATCGGATCGAGCTGCTGGATGGTGGCAAGGCTGGTGGGGTCGTTCTGCACGACCAGCGCGCCCTCGCTGATCACGGCAGCGCCGATGGTGCCGTCGATCGGCGCACGGATGGTGGCGTAATCCAGATTGAGCTTCGCACGCGCGACGTCAGCCTCGCGGCCCTGCACGTCGGCTTCGGCCTGCTTCAAATTGGCGATCGCCCTCTCGTTCTCGGCTTCCGAGGTCGCACGCTGGTTGGTCAGGGTCGCGATGCGGCGGGCCTGCAGCGCAGTCTGCTCGAGCACGGCCTTGGCGCGCGCCAGCGCCGCCTCGGTCGACTGCAATTCGACCTCGAACGGCCGCGGATCGATCTGGTACAGGGGGTCGCCGACCTTCACCTCGCTGCCCTGATGGAACATGCGGTTGACCACGATGCCGGAGACGCGCGGGCGCACCTCGGAGACGCGGGTCGGCGCGATACGGCCCGGCAGCTCGCGCACCATCGCGCGGGCCTGCGGCTTCACGGTGACGACACTGACGTCCGGCTCGGGTGCTTGTGCGGCGGCGGTTGCGGTGGTCGGCTCGTCGCAGCCTGCAAGCAGTGGCGCCGTCACGGCCAGCATCAGAGCAATGCATGCCGATTGCGCGCGAAGTCCAGACATTGAGATGATCGCCCCTGTGGTTGGCTGGGAATAAACAAACGGCGGCGCCACAGCGGCACCGCTTCTGCCGCCAAAAATAAATCCTGCTTGCTGCGACGCAATGCGTTTGTCGGGCGGCTCAATGTCACACAAACCTATCGTTCTGATTTTGCGGCATGTTTTGCCGACTCACTGGATTGTGAGCGGGTTCCATCGGAGGCTGTGGGAATGCGTTAAGGACTGCGGGAGCGGGAACGCGGCCTTCGCTTGTGCAGGAATGTCGCAGGTTACCAACGCGTCATGCGCGGCGCGCGAAATCGCGATCGCGCCCCCGATCGTGGTGCACCCCCGTCGAAGCACCCCGCGTTCGTCTCGCGATCTGCACGCGGGATTGGCACCTTCTGCACACGCCGATGCGCCGGCGCCCCGGAAAGCTGCGCAAAGCGGCAACAGTCCGCTCCGTATCAACCCGAGGTTCTGCCGACAGCCTTTGGATTCGGCTTTCCTCACTGCGCCGCTGTGCCATATTGCTGGCAGATGCGGCCTTCGCGAACGGATGACCCGGCAATGCCCCCTTCCCGCTCCGACATGGAGATCGAACTGAGCAAGCTGTCCTCGCCCAGGATCTTCCTGGTGCGGATGCTGGTGTTCCTGGTGCTCTGCGGCCTGGTCGGGGTCGTGCTGTACAAGCAGATCGTCACCGCCTTCTTCGCCAATCCCGGGCTGAACGCCCTGATCGGCGCGGTGCTCCTGATCGGCATCATCCTGGCGTTCCGCCAGGTGATCCGGCTCTATCCCGAGGTCGCCTGGGTCAATAATTTCCGCATCGCCGATCCCGGCCTTGCGATCGACCGCCGCCCGACGCTGCTCGCCCCCATGGCGGCCATTCTCGGCGGCGAACGCAGCGGGCGGATGTCGATCACGCAGCAGACCATGCGGCATCTCTTGGATTCGATCGCAACCCGGCTGGATGAGGCCCGCGACATCTCGCGTTACATGACCGGCCTTCTGGTGTTTCTCGGCCTGCTCGGCACCTTCTGGGGCCTGATCGAGACGGTCGGCTCGGTCGGCAAGGTGATCGACGGGCTCAAGGTCGGCGGCGATTCCGGTGCGCTGTTCGACACGCTGAAGGAGGGCCTCGCCGCCCCGCTCGGCGGCATGGGCATCTCGTTCTCGTCCTCGCTGTTCGGCCTCGCCGGCTCGCTGATCCTCGGCTTCCTCGATCTGCAATCGAGCCAGGCCCAGAACCGCTTCTACACCGACCTCGAGGACTGGCTCGCCACCACCGTGCGCGGCATTTCCGGCGACGAGGCCGGCGCTGGCGGCGCCGAGATGCAGGGCGCGATCGACCGGCTGCGCGCCACGCTCGAGGAAGGCGGCGGCGGCGCGGGCGGCCGCAACACCACGGCGGCGATGGCCAATCTGGCCGAGGCGATCCAGGGACTGGTCGCGCATATGCGCACCGAGCAGCAGATGATCCGCGAATGGGCCGACGGCCAGGGCGAGCAGAACCGCGAGATCAAGCGGCTGCTCGAACGCCTCGCCCGTCAGCCCGAGAAGAGCTGAGCCACGGAGGCCGATGTGCTGGACCACGTGACCATCGGCATCGGCGATATCGAGCGGTCCAAGGCCTTCTATGATGCGGCTTTGCGCTCCCTTGGCATCAGCCGCCTGTATGCGGAGGGTGACGCGTTCGCCGGCTATGGCGTGCATCCGAAGGCCTTCTTCTGGATCGGCCGGCGCAGCACGCCGCAGACCGGCGCCCACATCGCCTTCACGGCAAACGATCGCGCCACCGTCGATCGCTTCTACGAGGACGCGATCAAGGCCGGCGGCAGGGACAATGGGCGGCCCGGAATTCGGCCGCACTATCATGCAAACTACTACGGTGCTTTCGTGCTGGACCCCGACGGCCACAACATCGAGGCCGTCTGCCATGCGCCGCACTGACTGGAACTAAAGGGAAACCAGATGGCTCTCGCCCGCTCGCGCCGCAGCGAATCCGGCTTCAACTACTGGCCCGGCTTTGTCGACGCGCTGTCGACGCTGGTGCTGTCGATCGTGTTCCTGCTCTCGGTGTTCCTGGTCGTGCAGTTCTTCCTGTCGCAGGAGGTTACCGGCAAGGACAAGGCGCTGGAGCAGCTCACCGCCAAGATCGCCCAGCTCAATGAGCTGCTGTCGCTGGAGAAGTTGTCAAAGCTGACGCTCGATGACCAGGTGTCGCAGCTGCGCGCTGGCCTTGCCTCCGCCGAGAGCGAGCGCGACCGCATGAAGGGGCTGTATGAGGGGCTCGCCAATTCCGGCAACGACGCACAGGGCCGCGCCGCCGAGCTCAACAAGGCGCTGGAGTCCGAGAAGAGCGTGTCGTCGCGCGCGCTGGCGCAGATCGAGGTGCTGAACCAGCAGATCAGCGCGCTGCGCCGCCAGCTCGCCGCGCTCGAGGAGGCGCTCGACGCCTCCGAGAAGCGCGACAAGGAATCGCAGAACCGGATCGCCGATCTCGGCCAGCGCCTCAACGTCGCGCTGGCGCAGCGGGTGCAGGAACTGTCGAAATACCGCTCGGAGTTCTTCGGGCGGCTGCGCGCGATCCTCGGCAACCGCCCCGATATCCGCATCGTCGGCGACCGCTTCGTGTTCCAGTCGGAAGTGTTCTTCGACACCGGGCAGGCAACCTTGCTGCCGGAGGGCAAGACCGAGCTCGATACCGTGGCGAACGCGCTGATCGACCTCGACAAGCAGATCCCGGCCGAGATCGCCTGGGTGCTGCGCGTCGACGGCCACACCGACGTGCGGCCGATCACCAACAGCCCGCTGTTCAAGTCGAACTGGGAATTGTCCTCGGCGCGCGCGATCTCGGTGGTGCAATACCTGATCTCGCGCGGCGTGCCGGCGCAGCGCCTGGTCGCCGCCGGTTTCGCCGAATTCCAGCCGCTCGACACCGCGCAAACCGAAGACGCCTACAAACGCAACCGCCGCATCGAGCTGAAGCTGACGGAGAGATGAGGCCGCTGCGATAAACCATCCGTCGGGCCCGCTGCTCACCCAGCGGTATTCCGGGGCTCGCGAAGCGAGAACCCGGAATCCATCAGGCCGCATCGCTTGGGGAGAAATGGATTCCGGGCTCGACGCTTCCCGTCGCCCCGGAATGACGAGAAGAATTTGCGGTGTCATCACCCGCGCATGCGGTCGAGCAACCCAGCGGCACGCGCGCGTGAGGGAGCCACCGGCGTGAGGGTTCCCTCTCCCCTTGCGGGAGAGGGTTAGGGAGAGGGGTGCCACACGGCGCTCTCCGCATTCGTCACGACGACAACGGAGTGGGATTGCACGGGTTGTGCTTTTCGTCGATCATCTCGCCCGGAGCCACCCCTCTCCCCAGCCCTCCCCCGCAAGGGGACCGCAAGGGGGGAGGGAGCCTAAACAGCGTGCCCTCCTCACGCGTGACGCACGTACGAGAGATGCGTTTTCTTCACGCGATCCGGTATCCACTTCGGTCGAAAACGTTCTAGCGAGCTTTTCCCTAACGCCCGACCAATCCGAGCAATTGCTCCGGATAGCGCGCGCCCTGCACCTCGAGCGCGGCGACGCTCGGCGAACAGCTCGCCAAGGACATGATCGCGGTGCGGATCGGGCCGGATTTCCGCATGGTCGTGGTCGGTGCCCCCTCCTACTTCAAGCGGCGCGAGCCCGAGGCGGCCGCAGGACCTGACCCAGCATGCCTGCATCAACATCCGCCTGCCGACCCATGGCGGCATCTATGCCTGGGAGTTCGAGCGGCGCGGCCGCCCGCTCAAGGTCCGCGTCGACGGACAATTGGTGTTCAACAGCACGACCTTGCGGATCAAGGCGGCGCTGGCCGGACTGGGACTTGCCTATGTCGCCGAGGATCAGGTGCGCACGCAGCTCGGCAAGGGCCAATTGATCGAGGTGCTCGACGACTGGTGCGCGCCGTTTCCCGGCTATCACCTGTATTATCCAAGCCGCCGCCAATCCGCTCCGGCCTTCGCCCTTCTGGTCGATGCGCTGCGCTATCGCGGCTGATATTCGCCGAGGTCCGACACACGCAGATGTGCTTCACGGTTGAGCGACGGCCCTTGCAACGGGACCAACACGTCCGACGTTATCCGTGATATCATCGCGCGGGTTTGACGGACGTCACATCTTCCGCCGCGGCTGCCGCGCCATCCCGGAACAGATCATGCTCAAGACCACATTCGCCATCATCATCGTCGCCGCCGGCCTCACCCTCGCGCCGGCCCAGCTTCTCGCCCAAGGCGTCGGCGGCTCCCCGCTGCCGCCGCAGCCCGGCGACCGCGCCGCTCCGTCGGGCGGCATCGGCGGCAGCGCGCTTCCGACCCAGAGCGGCCAGCGCTATGCACCGTCATCCGGCGGCAATTTCAGTGCGGCGCCGGCGCTTCCGGGCTCCACGACCGGCAATGCCGGCAACAGCAACAACGCGGGCGACGCTCAGACGCCGCCTGCTCGCATACGCCGTTGAAGGCACACTGATGCGTCCGGCGATGCGCCAGGCCGAGCACTCAGTTCAACATTGTTCGATAGATGCGCCGCGTTAGATCGCGCCGGCCGGCTCCGCGGCCGGTTCATCCGGCTCGGCTTCCGTCATCACGAATTTGAGCCCGTAGGTGTTGCCGCGACGCCAGACCACCTCGCAGGGGTAGCGCTTGGCATGATCGGCAAGCAGCGTCAGCGCAAGGCGGTCCTTGACGTCGAACGCGACCTCGGTGGTGATCTTGGCGCCGCCCGGCGAAATATCCACCACGGCGCATTCGTTCTCTGTCACGCCATCATCGACCGTGATCCACGCCGCACGGTTGTTGAGCTGGCGCCGCGGCTCGCGACTGACCTTGATCCGTGCTCCATTGCTCGCCATCGTCATCGTCCTTGAAGACATTGGTCATTGAAAACTGGAGTCCGCGCGCGCCGATCGACGCGCCGGCACAGAACCGCACCGGCCACAATGCCGTCCCCCCGTAAAGTCCGGCTTAGCGCGATCGCTTGAACTTTACCGGAATCTTGACGGGGCTTTTAGCAAACGGGGATTCCACAATTCCATCAGCGGGATACCGGCTGCGCGAACAGCCATCGGCTTGACATGGCGACCGCTTAATTGGTGAAGTGGCGGCCGTGGCCCCCGCCACATCCCTGCAACAAGAGCGCTTCAAGCCGCCTTTTCCGACGGAAACGACCCATGCTTCTCCCCCTCGCCGACGTGCCGCGCTGGTATGCCGAACGCAAGCCCGCTGATGCGATCGCGATCAGTCATGGCACGGAGACGCTGACCTGGCATCAGCTCGAGCACCGCGCCAATGCGCGGGCGCGCGCCTTCGCCGCCAAAGGCGTCAAGCCCGGCGACTTCGTCGCGATCGGGTTGCCCAACAGCAACGCATTCTTCGAGACGACTTTCGCGGTGTGGAAATGCGGCGCGACGCCGACCTCGCTGTCGTGGCGGCTGCCGCGCGGCGAAGCCGCCGCGGTGCTCGAGATTCTCAAGCCGTCATTGGTGGTCGGCGGCGAGGCCGACTGGAATGCGCCGAACTCGCTGCCGGTGAATTTCGTGCCGGATGGATTTTCCGAGGAGCCGCTCGATGCGCCGGTCGCGCGCTACTGGAAGGCGATGACCAGCGGCGGCTCGACCGGCCGGCCGAAGGTGATCCTCGATCACAACCCCGCCGTGATCGAGACCACGACGCCGCTGATGCTCGGGATCCCGCATCAGGCCTCGCTGCTCAACCCGGGCCCGCTGTATCACAACGCACCGTTCATCCTGGCGCACTCCGCGCTGTTCGGCGGCGGAAAGCTGACCGGCATGGTGAAGTTCGACGCCGAGGAGACGCTGCGGCTGATCGAGCGCGAGCGCGTGCAATGGGTCAATTTCGTGCCGACCATGATGCACCGGATCTGGGCGCTGCCTGAAGAGGTGCGCAACCGCTACGACGTCTCCAGCCTGCAGATCGTGTTTCACATGGCTGCTCCGATGCCGCCCTGGCTGAAGGAGAAATGGATCGAATGGCTTGGCCCAGAACGGGTCTGGGAGCTCTATGGCGGCACCGAGCGGCAGGGCGCCTGTGTGATCTCGGGCGTCGAATGGATGGCGCACAAGGGCTCGGTCGGCAAGATCGGCGACACCGCGAAGCTGCGCATCATCGGCGAGGATGGCAACGACGTTAAGCCCGGCGAGACCGGCGAGATCTATTTCCTGCCCAATGACGGCGCCGGCACCACCTATCACTATCTCGGCGCCACGCCGAAGCGGCGGCCGGACGGGTGGGAATCGCTCGGCGACATCGGCCGGCTCGACGAGGAGGGCTACCTCTATCTCGGCGACCGCCTCGCCGACATGGTGCTGCGCGGCGGCGCCAACATCTATCCGGCCGAGGTCGAGGCCGCGGTCAGCGAGCATCCCGAGGTGCGTTCCTGCGTCGTGGTCGGATTGCCCGATCCGGAATTCGGCCAGCGCGTGCATGCGATCCTCGAACTCGCCGAGACTGCCGATGCGCACGCGATCGCCGACGGCATGGGCGATTTCCTGAAAGACCGGCTCAGCCGCTACAAGCATCCGGAAAGTTTCGAGCGCGTCGCCACCGCGCCGCGCGATGATTCCGGCAAGGTCCGCCGTACCATGCTGCGCGACGAGCGCGCCGCCTGGATCAAGGACAACCGCGCCTTCCGCATCATGCCGGCGCGCGCGAAGGCATGATCCGGAAAAGTGCGAAGCGGTTTTCCCGCGCGACAAACCCGGAACGGGTTTGCGCGGAGATCATGCCCAACAAAAAGCAAAAAGCGAACAGGTTCGTTTGATCTTGCGACGGGCAGGTCTGCACGCCAGATGAGCTGTGCAGGCCGCCGCGCAGGGTATATCATTCCATCTTCCCTGCCGGCAGAACCTCGGACTACCATGAGGTTCCAGCACGCTGCACGCCAGGAGATCCCCAATGCCGTCCACGACCGAATGGAAAGTGCCAGCGGCCTTTCAGCCTCGCCCCGAGGACTATCGCTATGACCTCGATCGTGCACTGATGAGTGTGGTCGGGCTGCATTCGATCATTCCACCTGACGCGTTCAGTGCCGAGACGCTCGGCACCGAGCGTACCGGCAACGGCGTGGTGATCGACCGCGGGCTGGTGCTGACGATCGGCTATCTGATCACCGAAGCCGCCACGGTGTGGCTGCATCTCGGCGACGGCCGCGCGGTCGAGGGCCATGCGCTCGGCTTCGATTTCGAATCCGGCTTCGGCCTGGTGCAGGCGCTGGGACGACTCGACATCGATCCGCTGCCGATCGGTTCGTCGGCTGCGACGCAGGTCGGCGACAACGTCGTGCTCGGCGGCGCCGGCGGCCGCACCCGCTCGGTCGCAAGCCAGATCGCGGCCAAGCAGGAATTCGCCGGCTACTGGGAATACCTGCTCGACGAGGCGATCTTCACCTACCCGGCACACCCGAACTGGGGCGGCACCGGACTGATCAACAAGGACGGCGAGCTGATCGGCATCGGCTCGCTGCAGCTCGAACGCGAGCGCTCGAGCCGCTCCGAACACGTTAACATGATCGTGCCGATCGATCTGCTGCGCCCGGTGCTCGGCGACCTGTGCAGGTTCGGCCGCGTCGACCGGCCGGCACGGCCGTGGCTCGGCATGTACACGACCGAGATCGACAACCGCCTCGTGGTGGTCGGCGTCGCGAGCAAGGGACCGGCGGCGCGCGCCGAGCTGAAGACCGGCGACGTGATCCTCGCGGTCGACGGCGACAAGGTGACGAGCCAGACCGGCTTCTACCGCAAGCTCTGGTCACTCGGTTCGGCCGGCGTCGACGTGCCGCTGACCGTCTACCACGAGGGCGTCACCTTCGACGTCACGCTGACCTCGATCGATCGCATGAAGCTGCTGAAGGCACCGCGGCTGCACTGAGCAAAAAAGAAGAGGCAGTGGCGATGAGCGAGGCCGTGGTCGACGACATCGTGGCCGTGCTGCCGCCGCTGTTGCAGACGCTGGAATCGCTGGCCTTTGTCGCGCGCAACCTCAACCCGCCGGACTTCGATCGCGTGATGCAGATCGCGGGCGCGCCGGAGCAAGCCTTGCAGGCGGTGCGGCCGCGGCTGGCCGATTGGCCGGAGAAATTCGCGCACATCAAGGCGGCGCTGGAAGCTGCGATCGAACCGGCGCTCGCCGGCTATGCGGGGCTGCGCGCGGTGCAGAACGGCGAAGGCGACCTCGTCAGCGTGTTCCGCGCGCTGCGCTATCTGCCGCGCGCGCAGGAGGCGCTCTATCCGCTGACCGAATTGCCGCCGGTCAGCGGCTTCTTCATGACGCCCGATTTGCGCGAGGATGCCGGGCTGCTGGCGAAGCTCGCCGCCAAGCCCAACGCCGACACCGGCATCTTCCACGAGCGCAACGAGCCCGGCAGCCGCGGCGGCTTCTCGATGTACGTGCCGGAATATTACACGGCCGACCGGGACTGGCCGCTGGTGATGGCGCTGCACGGCGGCAGCGGCAATGGCCGCGGCTTCCTGTGGAGCTGGCTGCGCGACGCGCGCAGCCGCGGCGCCATCCTGGTGGCACCGACCGCAACCGGCCAGACCTGGGCGCTGATGGGCGACGACAGCGACACGCCGAACCTCAACCGCATCCTCGACCAGGTACGCGAACGCTGGAACATCGACGAAACGCGCATGCTGCTGACCGGGATGAGCGACGGCGGCACGTTCAGCTATGTCAGCGGGCTCGACGGCGCCTCGCGCTTCACGCATCTGGCGCCGGTCGCGGCGACCTTCCATCCGCTGATGGCCGAGATGGCTGATGCTGACAGGCTGCGCGGCCTGCCGATCTTCATCACCCACGGCAAGCTTGACTGGATGTTCCCGGTGCAGACCGCGCGACAGACCCAGGGCTTGCTGTCGGCCGCCGGCGCCAAGGTGACCTATCGCGAGATCGACGACCTCAGCCACACCTATCCGCGCGAGATCAATGCGGAGATCATGCAGTGGCTGAATGGTGGGTGAGCGAACGGTACTTGAGGGACTATCTCCCCGTCATTGCGAGGAGCGAAGCGACGAAGCAATCCATGCCACCACTTGCGGGACGATGGATTGCTTCGCTTCGCTCGCAATGACATGGGGAAAGCGCCGGGCCACTCATTCACCCGCGGCTTGAGTAGGTCGGAGAACCCGACCCGGTGCAGCATCTCGTTGCGGACGCGGTCGATCACGCCGAAGGCAACCTCGGCACCGTCCTGGGTCGGATCGATGTGGACACGGAACGGCCGCTTGCCGAACGGCGTGTCGACCACCTCAACGATCGCATCCGCAACCAGCGACGCATCGGCATCCTCCGGCACGATCGCGGCGAACGCCTTCATGATCTCCTCGCCGAAGCCGGCATAGGGACCGGCCTCATATTCGGCGACCCGCGCTTCATCGGCCGGACGGCCGGAATGCGCGAAATGGTTGGTGCCGCCGGTGAAGGCGCCGGGCACGATGATCGAGGTCTCGATGCCCCAGCGCGCGAGTTCGCGAGCATAGATCACCGCCATCGCATCCATGCCGGCCTTCGCCGCGAAATACGGCGCGAGATAGGGCGGCGTGCCGCCAGCCGAAGAGCTGCTCGACACCCAGATCACCAGCCCCCTGCCCTGCTTGCGCAGTTGCGGCAACGCTGCGCGATTGACGCGCTGGGTCGAGAGCACATTGACATCGTAGAGCTCGGCGAGCTGCTCGGGCGTGAAGGCTTCCGCCGGCCCGAACACCATATGGCCGGCATTGTGCATCACGACGTCGAGGCGGCCTTCCTCAGTGATGATCTGCGCAATCGCCTGATCGACAGATGCCTGCGAGCCGACATCGAGCTCGAGCGCGCGCAGATCGACCTTGTTGTCGCGGGCGAACTCCTCGATGTCGGCGACCGCGGCGGCGTTGCGGCCGGAGGTGTGGCGCATCGAGGCGTAGACGGTGTGGCCGGCCCGCGCGAGCGCAATGGCGGTGAGGCGGCCGAAGCCGCTCGAGGCGCCGGTGATGACGATGACCTGTTTCATGACACATATCCTTGTGAAATCGGGTTGAACGCGCGTTGGATTGAAGGCGAAGACGTCAGACCAGGCCGCCATTGGCGCGCAGGGTCTGGCCGTTGATCCAGGAGCCATCGGGACCGGCGAGGAACGACACGGCATTGGCGACGTCGTCGGGCGTGCCGAGCCGCTCCAGTGGCACCATCTTGGCGAAGCGCTCGATCAGCTCGTCCGACTTGCCGTTGAGGAACAGGTCGGTCGCGGTTGGGCCGGGCGCGACGGCATTCACGGTGATGCCGCGGCCGCGCAATTCCTTGGACAGGATCGCCGTCAACGATTCCACCGCCGCCTTGGTCGCGACATAGATGCCGTAGGTCTCGAGCTTCGTCCCGACGACGCTGGTCGAGAGGTTGACGATGCGGCCGCCATTGCGCAGCCGGCGGGCCGCCTCGCGCATGGTGTTGAAGCTGCCCTTCAGGTTGATCGCGACCTGCTGGTCGAACGCCGCGTCATCGCTGTCGACGATCCTGCCGAGCTTCATGATGCCGGCATTGTTGACCAGCACGTCGACGCCGCCGAACGCCGCTTCCGCCGCGTCGAACAGGCCGCGCACCGCGTTGGCGTCGCTGACGTCGGCCTTCGCGGTCAGCGCCCGGCCGCCGGCGGCTTCGATCCTGTCGGCCACCCCCTGGGCGGCCTTGGCATCGCCGGAGTAGTTGATGACGACGATGAAGCCGTCCCTGGCGAGGCGTTCGGCAACCGCCGCGCCGATCCCGCGCGAAGCGCCCGTCACCAGGGCTACCTTGTTGGTTTGGTTGGTCATTTCCAGTCTCCATCGGGTTGTGCGGCTCAGCCGCGTTCGATGGGAGGACACTACCCTTTGGCATTATCCGGATAATCATGCATTATCCGGCATCACTATTCGTTATTTTCGGATAATGGAATGGACCGTTTCGACGCGATGCGCGTGTTCGTCCGGGTGGTGGAGCGGCGCAGCTTTTCGCTGGCCGCCGACGATCTCGCTCTGCCGCGATCGACGGTGACGGACGCGGTGAAGGGCCTGGAAGCGCGGCTCGGCGTGCGGCTGCTCGAACGCACCACGCGCACGGTGCGCCCGACGCTCGACGGCGAGGCGCATTACCGGCGCTGCCTGTCGCTGATCGCAGACCTCGAAGACGCCGAGGGCGCGTTCGGCGGCGCGCGGCCGAAGGGCCTGCTGCGGCTCGAGGTGCAGGGCACCTTGGCGCGGCACTTCCTGCTGCCGAACCTGCCGGGCTTTCTCGCTGAGTATCCCGACATCGAGATCAACATGAGCGAGAGCGATCGCTGGGTCGACCTGATTCGCGAAGGCGTCGACTGTGTGCTGCGCTTCGGCCAATTGCCGGACAGCGACATGATCGCGCGGCAGGTGACGATGTTGGAGCGGCTGACCTGCGCCACGCCGGATTATCTTGCGCGCTTCGGTACGCCGACCGATCCGCTCGCACTCGACGGTCATCGCATGATCGGCATCCGCTCGCTGACGACGGGCCGGTTGCGGCCGATGGAGTTCGTGATCGACGGCGCGCTCAAGCAATTTCCGCTACCCTCGCCGATGTCGGTGACCGGCCCCGAGAGCTATCTGGCGAGCGCCAAACTCGGTCTCGGCCTCGTACAGGTGCCGCGCTTCCATGCCGAAGCCGATCTCGCCAACGGCACGCTGATCCCGGTGCTGCAGCAATGCCCGCCGCCGTCGGTGCCGGTCTCCCTGCTCTACCCGCGCAACCGCCAGCTCTCGCCGCGGGTACGCGTGTTCATCGATTATGTCATGCGTGTGTTCGCGCGCAGTTGATCGATCGCCGGAACCACAGCGAACCCTCCAACGTTATTCCGCCGACACCGGAGGGATTGAGCGATGCGGACGTTTTTCGGCATGATCTTGGGCGCGCTGCTGCTGGTTTGCGGCGTCTATGTGGCCGATTCGATGCGGACATCGAGTGTGGCCAATGGCGAGGTCGCGCAAGACACCCGCACCATCGTCAATTGGGACGTCGCGGCCCATGACTGGAATCTGCTGAAGACGCGTACCCGCGAGCAGTGGGACAAGATCGCGTCGAAGTAATCGCTGCCGTCACCATCCGATCGTGGACGCCGCTAGCGCAGCGCCAAACCCGGCTCCCAATGCGGCCCATTCCCGCGCCGTGATCGCCATCGTCACCAGCGCGACCACGGTCCCGACCAAGCCTGCCGGCCCGCCCGACAGGCAGCCGCCGACAATGAATGCGATGAACAGATTGCCGGGCGCGAGCCGGAGAAACCGCGCGGCGATGCCGTCCTCGCGCATAGATGCGGCGAGGACGTATCCGCCGGCGCGCATGGCATAGCAGGTGACGCCGAGGATGCAGATGACGCCGAGGACCTGCAAGTCATGCATCGCTCGGCTCCATCATGCTCACCAGCGTGCCGCAGCCGCCTCCGATCAGCATCGACCAGCTGGGATCCACGAAGCGGGCAACGAGCAGCGCTACGACGGCCGAGGTCAGCCACGGCCAGGGCGATCGCGCGTTCTTCCATTGGCTCGGAATAAGGGTCGCGATGAACATCGTCGGCAGCAACGCGGCGGCAAGCCTGAGCGGTCCGTTCGCCGCGAGCGGCGCGGCATAGGCGAGCGCAGTGCCGCCAACCCAGCCGACCGCCATCGGGATGCTTGATCCCAACAGATAGCCCGCGTCGGGCCCGTTGCGGTCCGCGTCCGAGCTCGTCATCAGCCACGACGCATCCGCGAGCAGAAACAGGCTGGGCAGCATCTTCCGGGGTGCCAATCCGCCAAACAGCTGGCGCAGATGGGCGCCCATCAGTAAGTATCGTGAATTCGTGGCGATGCAGGCGACCACCATGGCGACGATCGGCAGCGGACTGGCCCACATGCTGAGCGTGATCGCCTGCGCCGTGGCGGAGTAGACCAGCAGGCTGAACAGGATTGCATGCGCAGCTCCCAGCCCAAGCGCCTTGTAGGTCAGTCCCATCACGAGGCCGGCGGCGCCGTTGCTGAGCAGGAAAGGCAGCGCCGCGACCAGGCCACGCCGGAATCCAGCTGACGTCATCGTCGGGACGGATCGGGGTGGCTGGGCACTTGTAATGGTCATGACCATTATATTAGACTGGGTGGGAGGCCGTGATGTCAAGAGACCCCGCGCGGGCAGCGACGCAGTTTTTTGGAGGACGGGTCTGCCTCGACTTCGCCAACACGCTGGACTGGCGCACCTCCAACGATCCGCAGGAGCTGATCCCGGATTATGCGGCGCTGCTATCCTGGAGCGAACGCCGCGGGACCTTGCCGCTTGCCGCGACCAAAAAGCTGAAAGCGCGTGCGGCGAGCCGCGAGGCCGCTAGCGCGATGCAGACGGCGTATGATTTGCGCCGCGACATCTGGAGCATCTCGGACGCGCTGCGCGGCGGCCGCGGCGCGAACCTTGGTCTCGTCAATCGGTTGCTTGCAGCGACGCCCCGGCAACCCGACCTGGTGCGGCAGGATCGCGGCTATCGCCACGCGCTGGCAGGGACCGACGTGACGGAGCCGTTATGGCCGGTGCTGTGGTCGCTGACGGCCCTGCTGGCGTCCGACGACGCCGGCCGCATCGGGTGCTGCGAGGCCGATGGCTGCGGCTGGTTCTTTGTCGACGAGAGCCCGAACCGAACCCGCAGATGGTGCTCGAGCGAAGTCTGCGGCAATCGCGAGCGTGCGCGGCGCGCCTATGCCAAGCGCAAGGGCTCCGCGTGAGTCCACGCGAAGGGGCTTAGTTCTGCTCGATCTTGCGGCCCATATTGGCCTTGCGGGCGTCGGCGATCGCCTGCTCGAACTGATCCATGCTGAGCACACCAGGCACTCGATACTTGCCGACGATGAATGACGGCGTGCCGTTGAAGCCGAACGCCATCGCCTGCTCGTTGTTGCGCGACAGGATCGCGTCGATCGCCTTGGCGTTGGTGTTGAGATCCATCTTCAGCCGGTCCATGTCGAGGCCGGCGCCCGAAAGCAGCTCGGCGATGCGCGGCTCGGTGATGCGCGAATTGACCGAGATCATCGCCTCATGCGCGGCCTCGAACTTGTCCTGGTACTTCGCCGCCAGCGCCATCCGCGCCGCGACCTTCGAGACGGGCCCGAGGATCGGCCAATCCTTCAGCACCACGCGAACCTTGCCGTCGTCCTGCACCACCTGACGCAGCTCCGGGGCGAGCTTGCGGCAATACGGGCAGTTGTAGTCGAACCACTCGACGATGGTGATGTCGCCCTTGGCGTTGCCGATCACAGGAATATCCGGATCGCGCAGCACCTGATCCTCGGTCAGGACGTTGTCGTCCTCGGCACGCGCGCCGCCCGCGGCCAAGAGCGCGATGCCGGCACCAAACAGGCCGAGCGCGGCGCGGCGGGTGGTTCCGGCCTTGATCAAGGGCGATGTCATCGGGTGGTTCATGGCTGGCTTTCGGAAGGGCTCTTGGCCCTTCTACGTTCAGGACACGTTGATGTTACGCAGCAGCATATAGATCGCCACCACGATAATCACAGTCGCAAAGATAATATTCAGGGCGCCGCGGCGTTCCGACAAGTGCCGGGCACTGCGTGTGCCCAACAGGCCGCCCGCGATGCCACCGGCGACGAATAGCCCCGCCAGGCCCCACGACACCAGCCCGGACCACGCATAGCTCAGGGCCGTGGTCATGCCGAAGGCGGTGACGGCCACCAGCGAGGAACTGACCGCGTTCATGATCGGCATCCCGGTCGCCAGCATCAACGCCGGCACGATCAAAAAGCCGCCGCCGATGCCGAAGAAACCCGACATGGTTCCGGTCGCAAGGCCAAGGCCGATGATCGCGGGCATGTTGGACATCGAGACCTTGACGTCGGTCAGCCCGAGCCGCGCGCGGGTCTTCAGCATCAGGCCCGCGATGACCAGCATCACGATCGAGAACAAGGCGAGCAGCTTCTGGCCCTCCAGCATCTTGCCGAGGATCGAGCCGCCGAACGCCCCCAGCATCCCCGCCAGCGCGAACACCAGCGCACAGGACCAGATCACGGTGCCGCCACGGGCATGGTTGGAGAGATTGATCGCGGCATTGGCGGCGACCGCGATCGCCGAGGTACCGATCGCGACATGCGGCTCGGGCACGCCGACCACATAGACCATCAGCGGCACGGCCAGGATCGACCCGCCGCCGCCGACCAGGCCCAGCGAAAAGCCGACCAGCATGCCCGACGCCAGCCCAAGCACGCTTTGAGTTGCAGAGAAGACCAAGGGGAACAGACTCGCGTTTGCGGCCGCACCCTAGAAGGATTTGCTATTCTTTGCCATAGCAATAGCACAAAACTGCCATGTAACGGCGTCTCTCTATTTGAGCATGATCCTTTCGGAAAGCCGGATGCCACTTTTCCGGCTCATGCTCAGCGCAGCAGATATGTCACCGCCAGCGGCACCAGCAGCGAGGTGACCAGCGCATTCAGGCTCATCGCGATGCCGGCAAAGACGCCGGCGACCTCGTCGACCTGGAAGGCGCGCGCCGTGCCGATGCCGTGCGCGGCGATCCCGGCGGCAAAGCCGCGGCCGCGATAGTCGGTGATCCCGCTGAAGTTCATCAGCGGCGTGACGATGATCGCCCCCATGATGCCGGTGAGGATCACCGAGACCGCCGTCAGCGAGGGATCGGCATGCAGGGATTCGCTGATGCCCATCGCGACGCCGGCGGTGACCGATTTCGGCGCCAGCGACAGGATGATGTCGCGCGGCAGGCCGAACGCCCGCGCCAGCAGCACCACCGAGACGATCGCCGTCAGCGAGCCGACTGCGAGCGCGACCAGCATCGGCAGCACCGCGGCCGCGACCCGCTTGCGGTTCTCGTAGAGCGGCACCGCGAGCGCCACCGTCGCCGGCCCGAGCAGGAAGTGCACGAACTGCGCACCGGCGAAATAGGTGGTGTAGGAGGTGTGCGTCAGCAGCAGGAAGGCGCCGATGATCCACAGCGAATGCAGCACCGGATTGGCGAGCGGATGCCGCCGCGTCTTCAGCGATACCGCATCGGTCACGGCATAGGTCAACAGCGTCACCGTCAGCCAGAGCAACGGCGACTGCGAGAGGTAGACCCAGAGCGAGAACGGGTTGTCGCTCACGGAGCCTCCTCGTCGCGCGAGAACAGGCTGCTCGCCGCGACGAAGGTCGCAACCGTCGCCAGCAGCGTGACGATGACCGATACCGCGAGGATCGCCAGAATCGCCGTGCCGTGCTCGGCGAGCAGATCGAGTTTCTGCACCACGCCGACGCCGGCCGGGATGAACAGCAGCGACAGATTGGCGAGCATGCCGCGGCTGGCGCTCTCGACGCCGTCATTGCCGAGCGGCCCGCGCGCGAGCGCCGGATACCGGTCGCGCGCCAACAGCAGCAACAGCAGCAGAACCAGCCCGATCACCGGGCCCGGCACCGGCACCGCGAGCGCCCGCACCGCAACCTCGCCGACGAGCTGGCAGAGCAGGATCAGACTGAGGCTGGCGATCATGGCAGGGCGCTCGCGCGAAGCATCCAGCTATCAGGTCGCCGGGACGATGGGTTGTCAATGCGTCTGCATGCACACTCGCGTCATCGCGCTCGATCGAACGGCAAGACCCGTCATCCCCGCGCAAAGGCTTCGCCATTGTCGCTGGAGGTGCGAGCCTTGCGGCGCAATTGCGCCGCTGAGCAAGCCTCGAAGGATGCACGGCCCCCGGTACATCCGCGCGTTGCATCTCCGTCTGCCGAGAGTGTGTGGCCGTCGACCCTTCGAGACGCCGCTTCGCGGCTCCTCAGGGTGACGGTGATGGAGTCTGAGTCGTGTCTCTCTGCTCCCGTCGCTGCAGCGCCATCAGCGTCCCGCTCATGGTCGCGACCAGCGTCTCGATGCCGTCCGTCACCGCATAGGCGCGGCCGTCGCAGACGGTCAGCGTGCGGCCGGGCTTGATCACGACGCCGCGGAACACGAACCGCTCGCCGCGGGCCGGCGCCAGCAGATTGGTCTTGAACTCCACGGTGAGGACGTCGGAGCTCTCGGGCATCAGCGTGAAGGCCGCGATCCCGCAGGCATTGTCGAGACCCGCGGTGATGATGCCGGCATGCACGAAGCCGTTCTGCTGGCAAAACTCCGCCGCATAGGGCATCGCGAGATCGACCTCGCCGGGCTCCATCCGCGCGATCGAGATGCCGAGCGTCTGCATCGCACGCTGGCGCGCGAACGTATCGGCCGCGACTGCGCGAAAATCGGGATTCTTCGGCTCGAAGCGAGGCATCGTGGTCACGCGCTCACCGGTTCGGACGGCACGAGATGCGGCATCGCGGCGTAGCGGATCGCCGGCGCGAACGGCGCTGCCTTGCGCGCGGCGCGGTCGATATGCACGGCCGTGATCTCGCAGGTCGCGGCGATCTCGCCGGCTTCGGCATTGCGCATCTCGTGCAGGATGCGGATCGACTTGTCACGGAACTCGACCAGCCGGCTCTTGACCTCGACGAGGTCGCCGGCGAGCAGTTCACGCTTGTAGGAGATGTTCTGCTGCACCGCGGCCATGCCGCGGCAGGACTCGCGCAGATAGCTCGGCGTCAGGCCAAGCCGTGCGAACATGTTCCAGCTCGCCTCATCGAACTTGCCGACGTACCACATGACGTTCATGTGGCCGATGTGGTCGCAGTGCCAGGGATAGACCGTGCCGCGATAGGTCGCCTCGCCCTCCATGGTACTCCTCCTTCGATTTTTGATACGGTAGCGTATCAAGGACGAAGCAGGCTAGCAATACGGTACCGTATCAAAGCATGATCGGGAAAAGTGCGGAGCGGTTTTCCGAAAAGATCATGCTCAAACAACAAATTAGAGACTCGCTCGCGATGACGGTCCTATCGCGCATGAGGATCCGCGGAGATGACATGACTGAAAGCAAGGGCGATGCCTGGGTCGCGGCCGGCTTTGCCGAACTCGCGCATAGCGGCATCGACGGCGTGCGGGTCGAGGTGCTGGCGAAGAATCTCGGCGTCACCAAGGGCGGCTTCTACCGCCGCTTCAGGGATCGCGCCGCGCTGCTCGAGGCCATGCTGACGCGCTGGCGCGACGGCCGCATCGCAGCGATCGAGAAGCAGACTGCGCTCGACGGCGCCAGCGCACGCGAGCGGCTGAAGGCGATCATCACGCTCTATTCGGAGCGCATGAACACCGAGGCGATGGCGGTCGAGCTCGCGATCCGGCAATGGGCACGCACCGACGAGGCCGCCGCCGCGGCCGCCGCGAGCGTCGATGCCGCGCGGCTGAAGCAGGTCGGCCAGCTCTACCGCGCCGCCGGACTGTCGAGCGAAGAGGCCGATGCGCAGGCCTTCCTGTTCTACTGCTTCATCTTCGGGCAGAGCCTCCTGTTCCCACAGCGCGGCGCACGCAAGCGGGCGCAACTGCTGGCGCAATCGGCGGACAAGCTGCTGGCGGAAAGCCGGTAGTAGCGGCGTCGACCAAAAGCGGCCGGCTTGCGCCGGCCGCTGGTGTCAGCTCCGGCCGGGCTCAGGCGCCCTTCAGCTTCTTGTTGCATTCGCTGTAATAGCCGCCGCCCTTCTGGATCCACTTCATGCCGCCATTGCCGCCCGTGGTCTTGTTGGCGTTGTACTGGTCGAGGCAGCTGTGCATGCGCTGCTTGCCTTCGGTCTCCTTGGCGTATTTGGGATCGACCGCGTTCGGAAACACGGCGGGTCCTGACGGGGCAGCCGGCGTCGTGGGCGCGGCAGCCGGCGCCTGCTTGGCTTCCTTCGGCGCGGCCGGAGCCGGCGCGGCGGCGGCGGGCGGCGGAGCAGCGGCGGGGGCCGCAGCCGGGGTCGCGTCGGCGCCGCACTGGGCTTTGCGGAAATCATTCCACTTCTGGCCGCCGAGGGCGCCGGCCGACTTGGCCGCCTGGTACTTGGCGCTGCATTCCTGCGCGGTCAGGGCCTGCGCCGGCGCGCTCACCGCAAAGGCTGCAAAGCCCGACACCGCAATCACGCACAACAATCTGGTCTGAATAGTCATCCCACGTCTCCCATCATCCCTGGTTTCCCGTCGGTTTCCCTTTGGAGGCTTCCCTTGGGGAGCATTGGCATAAGACCATTATCCTAGCGCAACCCCAACTTGCGACAACGTGCGGGCGCGCCTGGGCGCTAAAATATTGTGGTGGCAGCACCTCGGCATGTTCATCCACGGTTCAGCATCGCCGCGCGACGTTTCGGCTCCTTTCCTCACGAGGTGCCCCATGAAGACGATTTCCACGCTCGCGACCGCAACTGCCCTTGCCTCCCTGCTATTGATGGGCGGAGTCTTCGCGCAAACTGCCGCGCCCGCCGCCAAGGACGCCGCTCCCGCGGCCACTGCGGCCAAGGCGCCCAAGGAAGCCAAGCCGCGCACCGCCGAGTCGCTGGAATGCTCGAAGGAAGCCGATGCCAAGGGCCTGCACGGCAAGGAGCGCAAGAAATTCCGTTCCGAGTGCAAGAAGAACGCGGCAGGCGGCGCCGCCGCCGCGCCCGCACCGACCAAGTAATACGCAGATAGATCTCGACGTTCGTCACCCTCCCCATCGGGGAGGGTGAAAATCTGTGCGCCGCACGAGTCGCCCGCGTTTTCCGGCGCAATGCTGCAATCGCGAGATGCATTTGTCGCGCGGTTGCGAATTTGCCATAAGGCGGCGTGACCCTGATCCGCGCTTCGATGGCGTCAGCCATTCCCGACCGCAGCAAAGTTCTGAACGGGCTCGAGACTCTCGTCATCGGCGCCGGCGGCGGCTTGCTGTTTTTATGGGCGGAGTTGCCGGGCGGCCTGATCTCGGGCGCGATGGTGGCGGTCGCGATCGCCGCACTGGCTGGCCGGCCGCTCGCGGTGCCGCCGGTGCTGACGCAGTCGGTGCTGCTGCTGCTCGGCGTCTCGCTGGGCTCGCTGATGTCGCAGCAATTGCTGCAGCATATGAGCTCCTATCCGCTGACCATCGGCCTGTTGGCGCTGGCGACGTTCTGCTCGACCTTCGGATCGAGCCTCTATCTGCAGCGCGTCCATGGCTGGGACCAGACCTCGGCCTTCCTCGCCGGCAGCCCCGGCGCGCTGTCGCAGATCACGATCCTGGCCGCGGAGAAGGGCGCCGACGTCGCGGCGATCGCCGTGGTGCAGACGATGCGCGTCATCATCCTGACCGCGGCGCTGCCAATGGTGCTGGCACTGACCGGCGTGACGCATGCCGCGCCGCCGCCACTGCCGACCACGGTCGCCTCGCCGTTCGGGCTCACGGCCCTGATCGCGCTCTCGATCGGCGTGTCGCTGCTGCTGCGCTGGATCAAATTCCCCGCCAGCTGGATGTTCGGCGCGATGCTCGCCTCCAGCCTGCTGCACGGCTCGGGCCTGATCGATGGCGGCCTGCCGCCCTGGCTCCGCAACATCGCGCTGGTCGGCATCGGCGCCATTATCGGCACCCGCTTCGCGCGGATGAAGACCTCGACCCTGCTGAGCCACGTCAATGCCGGGCTCGGCTCGTTCGCGATCGCGATCATAATCTCCGCAGTATTCGTCGCGGTGATCGGCTTCACCACCCATGTGCGGCTTGCCGATGTCGTGGTCGCCTTCGCGCCCGGCGCGATGGACGCCATGCTGGCGCTGGCGCTGACATTGCACATCGACCCGATCTTCGTCGGCGCGCATCATCTGTCGCGCTTCCTGTTCGTCACCATCTCGACGCCGGGCATCATCCATCTGTTCGGCCGGCCGCAGGACGACGTCGACGATTGAGTCTACCAACCGTCATCCCCGCGCAAAGGCTTCGCCTTTGTCGCTGGAGGAGCGCGGAACGCGGGTCTCGAAGGATGAACGGCCCGGCTGGTGGCCGTGCATGCTTCGAGACGCGCTACCGCGCTCCTCAGCATGACTGATAACGCGCAAGCGTGGGTGTCGAATTCACGCCTTCGCGGCCCGCATCACGCCCCAGCCGGCGATTGCGGCCATCAATAGCGAGATCAGCACGTTGTAGCCGGCGAGCGAAATGCCGAGGAAGCGAAACTGCACCTCGTCGCAGCGGACCACCTTGACCTTGTCGAGCTGGTCCAGCAGCGAGCCGGCCTTGCCGAAATCCACCATCGGGCCGGTGCAATCGGTCGGTCCCGGCCAGAATCCCCATTCGACGCCGGCGTGATAGGTGCCGAGTCCGGCATTGGCGAGCGCGGCGAGGCCGAGGATCGCGAGGCCCGCGAGCAGCAGCGGGCGCGGCGTGCCGCGGGCGGCCGCCAGCGCCACCACGGCACCGAGCGGGACCGCGAGATAGTAGGCATAGCGCTGCTCGAGGCAGAGCGGACAGGGCATGATCTCCAGCACGAGCTGGAAGAACCAGGCGCCGGCCAGCGTCGCGGCCGCGATCACGGCAATCGCCAGGGCCGAGGTCAGCGCCGGATTGCCGGCGGCAGAAGCATGCGACGGATGGGCAGTGGCAATCGTCACGTCGATCCTCCTGCGAGCATCGTTCCGGAAGGTCATGGCCGTCCTCCATGCTCAATCCGGGTCGTATCGCGCGAAATTACCGCTGTCGAGGCGCGGGACAATCACATCCACGCGGGTTGACCGTGACGGGCCGCCCGCTATAGTCCGCCGCGCTTCGCGACCCCGGCCTTATCCCGGCCTGGACCATCGCGAATGCCCCTGTGGCGGAACTGGTAGACGCGCTCGACTCAAAATCGAGTTCCGCAAGGAGTGCTGGTTCGATTCCGGCCAGGGGCACCAACTAGGTCGTTCGGGCCCGTTCGCGAGCGTCCGCAGCCGTCCGCACAGCACTCCAAGCCCTTGAAAAATCGGCACTTCTGCATAAATCGGTGTTCGTCACCGTTTGTTCTCATCCAACCCCAGCCGCGCGATTTGTTGGTATTTTTGTTGGTATCGGGAGAACAGACGTTCACGGTGACTTCCGCTATTCCGAACTATGGAATTGAGCAGATGGCTCGCAAGAACGACGGCGCGTACTCAAACCCCAAGCAGATCAGGAGCGACGTCGACTGCCGCGCCGCCCGACCGAAATTCGGCGGCGGCGCGTGGAGCCCGGCCAAGATTTCCGACGTGACCGGCGGCGGCCTCTATCTATTCGTCACGCCCGACGTGAGTAGGCCCGGGCACGCTGCTTCCAAACTCTGGCGGATGGGCTACCGATTCCACGGCCGTCAGAAAACCTACTCCATTGGCCCTTACGGCAATGGCAGTGATGGCTCGTTCTCTCTTGCTGACGCGCGGCGCGAGCGCGACAAGGCCAAAGAGCAGCTTAAGGAAGGAAAAGATCCGAGCACCGAGAAGCAGCTGGACAAGCACAGGCAGGCGGCCGCCCGGTCTTTCGGGCAATGGGCGGACGAGTGGCTCGCGAAGAAGAAAGTGGAGAAAGTCAAACGCGGCAGGGTCGTAGCGGTGCGCGATCCCAAGACCATCGAGGTGCTTGAGCTTCGCGTCGGCTACGTCAAGGGCCGCTTCGGCAAGCTGTGCAGGCAGGACATTAAGCGTCCGGACGTGCTCGCTTTCATGCGTTCATATGAAGCCGACGGGAAGCTGGAAACCCGCGACCGCGTGCGCAGCATCGGTGAGCAAATCTGCGACTATGCCGATGTCGAAGGAGACGGCTACAATCCATTCCGTAACCTGAATGGACAGATGATTGCGAACATTTCGACGCCGCGTCCTGGCGTCACCGAACCACGCGACGTGACGCGCGTTTTCAAGCTCATCAGCGCACCGTGGACGAGAGCGAGGTTTAGTGACGTTGTTGGCCTTGCCTTACGCTTCGACGCGCTGACCGTTCCTCGCCCCGGGATGGTCAATGAAATGGAGTGGACCGAGGTCGATTGGGACACCGAACGCTGGACTGTTCCAGCCGCCAAGATGAAGACTGGCTGGGACCACGTCGTGCCTCTGTCACGCCAGGCACTTGCGATTCTTAGGAGCGTTCAGAAGCTAACGGGTCATCGCCGGTACGCGTTCTCCTGCTCCAGGGACACGCCTCTGTCGAACAATACGCTCAACAAGCGCTTACGGCTGCTTGGCATTGACACCAAGACTGAACATTGTGCCCACGGATTTCGGACCACCTTCTCGACCTTGTCTCACCACGAAGAGATCAAGGACGCCAAAGCGTGGGACGGTGATGTCGTCGAGCTGCAGCTCGCGCATCTCGATAGCTCTACCGTCGAAGGTCTCTACAAGAAGCACGGACCGCTCGCGCTGATCGGCTCGCGCACAAAGCTGATGCAGCATTGGGCCGATCGGATTGACCACTGGCTCAATCCCAAGAGGGTCATTCCGATCAAGGGAGGCGCGCAGCGCTGAGCGCGCGCCTATCAGGCTGATTAAGGCTTGGTCACGCCGAAATAGTTGTGCCCACAAGTTCAAGAAGCGATCGCACTATCACCAAGCGCCGACGCCCAATCGTTGTTGTGGCAAGTTGGCCCGATCCAATCAACTCATAAAGCTTCGTGCGTCCCAAGCCCGTTACCGTGCAGGCCTCGTCCACCGTGCAGCTGAGTCGCTCCCGAAACGGGACCACTTTCACGTCGCGATCGCTCGTAGGAGAAAGCGGGTTTCTGGGCGAGCTCCGCCCATCCTCTTCCAATAGATCATCCGTCATAGTCTCTCCTTGTCACGAGAGCAGTCGCTTGATTGCAGCACGCGGGAGACAGATCGGATTAGCAAAACCCAATAGTGAAGGCAGTTCAACAGCTCCGAAAATTCACGAGCTGAGCTGTCGCAATTTCAATCGAGTTACGCCACATGCACATCAAGCTCTGGCAAGCTTCAGCGCATGTGATGAAACCGTTCAATAAGGCGTGAGCGGTGCAGGCGTGATAAACTGCCTCGCGTAAGAACGGGAGAAGATTGATGCGCGAAGATTTTGTCAAGCGACGTCAGCCCGACCGCTCATAACGGTCTGGTTGCAGGTTCGAGTCCTGCCGGGCCCACCAATGGGATCAATATCTTACTTGGCTCTCGTTGCTCGCAGAACGACCACCGCACCAGAAACCGCACCAGATGCGTCCACTTTTCGTTCGTGTGCAGGCTCGCGTGCCACAATCATTGGCGTGCCAGACAGACCGTTTGCCCAGACCGTGGCCGGACCCGGCATCTCTTGTCGTGCGCCGGTCGGATACATCTCAAAGAACTGACTTAGAATGATGGTTTCGTCACGTAGGTCAGTCCAGTAGAGAAGCGTACGCGCCGCGAGTGTGTGTTCTTTGGGCAAGAATGCGCAACCACGCGTCATACCAACCTGCTTCATCAAAACCTCCACATGAGACGATTTTAGGAAGGCGATATAGCGACAGGCATCAGGCTTCCTTCAAATGCAAACTTGCTTTTGAACAAATGGGTGGGCGCTGCGCAACCGCAGGTATACGGTGCAAGCGCGCCCCGAAATATCACTAGCCGCAGATCTCAGATTCTGGGTTGACACGGTTGACAGGTTGACACGCTGCTCCCTTGGGTTCGGCCGGTTGGAGGAAGAGTGCTCCCGCCGATCTAGGAGCTTTCCCGAACACTTCTCGGTGGAGGGAGAGAATCTAGAAAAAGAATTGCTCTTCTGCTGCGGCTGGGGTGCCCTCGGTAGGGAGAACATCCGAATCTCCAGGGCTCTCGGTATCACTTGGGCCATGCAAATTAGCCCGAATCCGCCAGCCCGGACAGTTGCTGCCCCTAAAGGAATGCGCTTTCAGTCCTGTAAGAGCGACCACTCATAAAGCCGGTGATGTCCGCTTCCGAGGGCAAAGCCGACACGTGCCCCCTACCCCGGGGATGTCGCTTTGTGATCCATAGGGGACCTCGCGTGCCGCTAACTCGGTCATTTCATCGTTACCAGCGATCACGCTGATCACCTCCCCCAGCCCAGTCTGTCTCTTCTGACTTGGCGAACTTTGCGGCTCAGCGCGTGAGGATGCAATCCACTAGGAGGAACGCATCAACCCGTCAGGCCCGCCTTCCTCAAACCCACAAGAAAGTGCTCGCGATCCAAAGGATCTCGGTATCTGTCCGTCCGCGACAGCACAAGGTCGAGACGGCTCAGCGGTAGCGCTTCGCCTCGCTCCCTCAATTCGCGCTCCCGTTCCCCGATAAACGCGTCTAATTCAGTCCGGGCTTCGTCGAGCCTGTCGATCTGCCCATAGCAGGCGGCCAGCAGGCAATGCGACCAGCGGTCGAGGGTCCGAATCTCTCGAAGCGCTCTGATGGCTTGCTCGTATTCGCGTGCCGAATAGAGGGCAAGCGCGTGGTACCAATGGTAGATATTAGGCGGCAGCGGGTTGAGACGTTTAGCTGTCTCGATCCATGTGAGCGCCTCTCGCCACCTTCCCCAGTAGACGAGAACATTGCCGAAGACGGCGGCGACGTCTGCGTCGTTGGGATTGAATTCAAGCGCGCGCTTGAAGTGGATTTCGGCCTCGTCGTCCCTCTTGAGCAGGAATAGCAATTGCCCGAAGACACCGTGAGACCAGGCATCACTGTCGTCGATGTCGAGGGCTATCTCCACATGTCGCAGCGCCTCGTCCAGCGATGACGCGTCCGCGGCCTCGAGGAACACGTTGCAGACATGCGTCCAGGCCACGTTCGCGTGGGCGCGCGCATAATGGGAGTCAAGGGCCACTGCGCTGCGGAAATAATCCAGCGCGTCGGCCAGGTCTTTCCGCGTCAGACGCCGCCATCGTTCGTTACCAAGCAAGACCAGATCGTATGCGGTGATGTTCGAAGTCTGCTTGCGCTTGGCGAGGTCGCGGTCGGCGTTCTCCAGCCTGCCTGGCAGGGTCGAGACAACGGCTCGGGTGATCTCATCCTGGACTACGAAGATGTCCTCAAGCTTGCGGTCGTAGCGCTCGCCCCACAGGTGATTGCCACTTGCCGCATCAAGGAGTTGGACTGTGACCCGCACCCGTTTATCGGCCTTGCGAACGCTGCCTTCAACCAAGTATCGGATACCGAGCCGGCGGCCAACTTCATTAACATCCGTCTTGCCACGCAGCGAGAACGACGAATTGCGCGCGACCACGAACAACGATCGGAACCGCGAAAGCTCGGTGATGATGTCCTCTGCAATCCCATCGGAAAAATAGTCCTGCGCCGGATCGCCACTCATATTCTGGAATGGAAGCACAGCGATGGAGGGCTTCTGCGGAAGCGACAATGTCGGCAGTGGGCTCGCTGCCGCACCTGCGCCCTTCACTCGGTACACTTTCGCCGGACGCGCTATATTCTTGAGCTGGTGCTCGCCTCTATCTTCGAAAATCACATCAAGCTTGTCGCGCACCTGCTGATACGCGGCGTCGGAGATGTAGATGCTGCCCGGCTCGGCAATGCCTTCGAGGCGGGCGGCGATATTGACGCCATCCCCGAGGATATCGTCACCCTCAATTAGCACGTCGCCAAGATTGATACCGATCCGGAACAACATTCGCCGATCCTCCGGAACATCGACGTTCCGTCCCGCCATGAGGTTCTGGACCGCCAAGGCGCACTCGACTGCGGCCACAATGGAAGGAAACTCCACGAGGAGGCCGTCGCCCATTGTCTTGAAGATGCGACCGCCATGGCTCGCCATGATTGGATCGATTGCCTCGCGATGTTCGCGGAGTGCCCTCGCTGTGCCGAGTTCGTCGGCACTCATGAACCGGCTATAACCGGCGATATCGGCGGCCAGGATGGCGGCTAGTCGGCGATCAATGCGACCCTGCTGAGAAGTGACCATGGCGGTGCCCTTTGAGCGGGTATTCTACACCAACGGCAGCGGCGGTGCATGGCTCGCCAGGCTCGAGCCTGCTCTGGGGCCGAGCCTGACAGAGGTGTGCTGGGCTCACCCCGGGGTCTTGGAGGTCGGCACTTGGCCCATCGCTTCCGTTGGCGCATCGCAGCGACATGCCCGAAGCCAGAGTAAACCGGAAGCGCTCCGGCGTGCTCAAAGGGCGCTTTTGACCCATACGACATGGCCGGATGGTCAGCAGCAACTGTTGCCACTGTGTTATGATTGTAAGCTGGCCCGGCGGCTGATAGCCTGAACGGTCGACGAAGTTGACAGATTGTTACCGTCGAGAGCTGGCGATGACATCCATTGACGAACGGCTTCTTGAAGCCAGGATGACCCAGATCGAGCAGGCCCGTGCCTGGAGCCCGCGCGTCATCTCCAAATTCGAAACGCTGATCCGCAGCGGCGACGAGGTCAGTGTCTACCGCGCCAATCCCCTGGCCTTTGCGCGTGATCGCGGCGTGGCCGAGCCTGAGTCGATCGATCTGTTCCTCCACGCCGCTCGCGCCGGGTTGGTCGACCTGCATTGGGACATTTTGTGCCCCCACTCCGGCCTGGTGTTGGAAAGCTTCGGCAAGCTCCGCGCGCTCCGAAGCCATTTCGTCTGCGGCCTGTGCGATATCGACGGTCAGACGGACCTTGACGACTTTATCGAGGCTTCTTTCTCCGTCTCGCCGCAAGTCCGGCGCCTCGCGTTGCATGACGTTGACAACCTGTCGATTGAAGACCTGCACTGGAAGTTGAAATTCGCCGACAGTGGGCGGCTGCCGGGCGGACAAACCCGATTTGTTGATGTCCTGCGTACCCTCGTGCGCGGCATGACATATCTGCCACCCAGCGTGACGACGACGCAGTATGCCGAGATTGGACCCGGCGCTCTCTCGGGCGTCAACGTCCAGACGCAGGCTGGCTTCATGCTACCGGTCGTGGATTCATCTGCGGCTGCCGGGTCGGCGCCCAACACGCCGACGATTGTACGCGTCACCTACGATGGGCAGCGTTTCACGTCCGCTCTTTCGGCCCTGCCGTTGGGGCCTGCGGTCTTCGAGGTCAGCAACACCGGCCCCAAGCGCGGCTCGCTACTTCTGATCAACTGGCCGCCAGAGATAGTGACCATGCCAGAGAAACCGACGCTCGAGTTCGACCCCTACGTGTCCGGCGGCATGCTGTTAACGCGGCAGACCTTCCGCAAGCTCTTCCGCTCCGAGCGTGTGGACGAGGAGGAAGGCCTCGGCATCCGGCAGGTCACCCTCCTGTTCACCGACTTGAAAGGCTCGACCGCGCTCTATGAGCATCTCGGGGATCTTAATGCCTACGCGCTGGTGCGGGAACACTTCGCCCTGCTCGATGCAGTTGCCCACAAGCATGCCGGTGCAATCGTGAAGACCATCGGTGACGCCGTAATGGCGGCGTTCTCCCGGCCGGTCGACGCGGTGGCGGCGGCGCTCCACATGTTGCAGGAAATCGGCAGCTTCAACCGCGAGCACGGCCAGCCAGCGATCATTCTCAAGATGGGCGCACACTGCGGGCCGTCCATTGCCGTGACCCTCAACGACAATCTCGACTACTTCGGCCAGACCGTGAACATAGCGGCGCGAGTGCAATCATTCGCGGATGCCGGCGAAATCTGTCTGTCGGAGGCACTCTTCACAGCGCCCGGCGTTCGTGAGCTGTTGACGGCCCGGCACGTCGAGGGATTCGAGGCGCCGCTGCGCGGTGTCGAGGGGAGCGCACGAGTCTATCGCGTTACTGGTCGATCGTAGGGGCGAGATTCGCAAATCCGCTCCATGAACCGTTTCGATCAGACTGTGCTTCGGGAATTTCGTGGACGCCTACTGGGATCGCCAGCCGACCCTGAACACGCGTCAGAATGTTAAGGAGCGGGCGATGAGTGAACTCCATCAGAGATGACCGTCGCCCCCCTTCGGTGTGAACGTCCGGAAATGGCCCAAAAACTGACATCCGCAGCGACGCCTACAGTGCTCGCAAAGCTCCGGGCACTAAAAATGCTTCCGCCGACGCTGTGGTCTCGCGTCGGCGGAGTTCAGCTGTTCTATTCAGTCAACCTTGATCACCTGCGGCACTTTCCAGCTTCCGTCGATGATCGAAGGGGCAGTGTCCTTGGGCCAGTACATTCGCAGCATCAGGACAAAATCGCCCTTGGGCGCCGGCAACCAGTTCAACTCCTTTTCAGCACCCGGCGACTCGTTCTGGAAGTAGAGGGTCAGCGAGCCGTCCGGATCGAACTTTGGATTGTCGCGCATGCTCACGGTGAATCTGTTCAGCGGATTGGGAACGAACCACCAGCCCTGGTCAATCATGTACATGGTGAACGACCAGAAGCCATTGACGGGTGGTGTCGCATCCTTTGCAAACGTCAATGTGTATTTGTTTGCACCGCTCAGCTTCTGTCCTGTCGAGTCCTTCTCGGTATTCGGATAGACCGCATCACGCTCCTGATTTGCGGGCCAACCGAAGGCCGCCACAACTGCGCGCTTCATGTAATCAGAGGGACCGTAAGTGCCGAGACCCTTCGTGACCGACCAGCCGTCGACGATCCCACCGAGGTTTTCCTTGTTAGCCTCGATTTTTTTTAGAGCGATATTTGGGATGTCTTTCAACGCTTCCTGTACTGCCGGATCGAGCTTGCTCATCTCGAACGGCTTGCCGGGCACGATGCCGATCTTCGCCATGCTTGCGAGCATCGGTGCATCTGCCGCGGCGGCAGGTGCCGTAGAAGCCATGAGCTTGGCCATCAAACTAAAGTAACCCTCCGTTCCCATGGCGAGAATGACCGTCTGCGGCTTGTCGGTCATGCTGAAGCCGGGATTAGGATTCACCGGAGGCGCGACCGGCGTGTATGGTTTGCCCCACGACGAAAGCGGCGTGATCTTGTATTGAGCCTGCAGCGCGTTGACGGCCTTGTAGTCACCCTCGGTGCCGTCCGCATAGGTACGACCGAGAATGACCATGTTACGCGTCGCCATCGGGAAATGCTTCATATCCGCCGGAACGTCGCCCTTCCAACCCGGGCCGGTGAAGAGATAGTTGGCGGCCTTGCCGCTGGCCGTTCGCTTGCTCGGCGAGTGCTCGGAATCCGACATCCACAGATCGGTGATTTCAAAAAGATAGAAGCGATCGCCCATATCCGGGTGGCTGAATACCTGCGGCTCGGTAAGGTCGAGCCAGGCAACGGAATACAGCGTATCGGCATTGGGCGCGGAAACGCCACGATAGTCCGCAGGCGGATAGCGAGGAACGTTGACGAACTCACCGGTGGGACTTGTGAACCCCTCGACTTTGGGCACGTTGCTCATCTGCACGCGGGTTACTTCAGTCGTGATCAGCGAATAGCCGTAGACATAGGCATCGGTGGCAATCTGCTGCGCTTCCGCAGCTGATATGGATTGCGCGCGCGATGGTTCGGTAGCCGCAAAACAAATCGATATAGCGAGGCTAACAGCGGGAAAAATCCGTCGATTAATCGCGTTCATGCAGTTACCCTTCGGTTTTCCGAATAAACATTGGAGGCGATCGACCCGGCTCAGGATCTAGAAATAAGTATCTACGCAAAGCCATCCTATAGATTTAGACCAACAGTTGTCTACCGGGCCGTTGTCAACCAGAGGCTCACCGCCCGTCGTCTTTTCAGAAAGCGATATCGGTCGAAGCTCGCCCGATGTCCCGCAACGGGGCCAAAAGCTGACATGATTACCTGCGCTGCGTTGGTCACTTAGGCACGTTTGCGCTATTGATCAAAGGCCAGGTACTGCTGATCGCATCTCTGAAGATGCAATGTCCAACTCTCGGCCGCACGCCGTTCTTCGCGAGGTGTCTGCGCGCGCCGGCGACGCCAGCGGCGGCATGGCAGCCTGATAGAACGCGAGCTCGGCACATCCGATGTTATGGAAACAGAATAAGAGCTTCACGGAAAGCTGGTTCTCTGTCCCCTCCGCGCGGCGGGATGTTTGCCTGTCTTTTCAGCACATTGGATTTGGAACCCGCTGCGTTGATCCAACTTATTGCACACCAACGCAACGAGGCAAGACCATGGAAATCGAAGCCGGTTACGATATAGCCTTCCACTGCCTTCAAGACGTGCCCATGGTCCTCATGCTTACCGTTCATCCGTCGCGGCACGCCGACTTGTTGACCCAACATAAAGTCAGCTTTTCTCCCGATGTCGCGCATCGCGATTATCGCGATTCGTTCGGCAATATATGCACGCGCTTGACCGCGCCAGCCGGCCTAATTGAGATACACAATCGCTTCATCATTTCGGATAGCGGCCGACCGGATGAGATCGCCCCTGATGCCCGGCAGGTCGAGATTGATCAAGTGCCGGACGACGCGTTAATCTACCTGCTCGGTAGCCGCTACTGCGATATGCAAAAGCTCAGCGATTTTGCTTGGTCTAAGTTCGGCACCATCATCGGCGGCTGGCAACGAGTACAGGCCGTCTGCGACTATGTCCATAACCGGCTCGAGTTCGGCTATCACCATGCGCGCTGCGACCGAACAGCCGCCGAGGGACATGACGAACAACGAGGCGTATGCCGGGATTTTGCTCATCTAGCCATCACACTTTGTCGATGCCTGAACATTCCCGCTCGTTATTGCACAGGTTATCTCGGCGACATTGGTGTGCCAAAAGATCCTGCCCCAATGGACTTCAGTGCTTGGTTTGAAGCCTATCTTGACGGCCGATGGTACACCTTCGATGCTCGACACAATCATCCGCGCATCGGTCGTATTGTGATTGCGCGAGGCCGCGATGCTGCGGACGTTGCTATATCGACGGCTTTTGGACCCGCGCAACTGTCGAGCTTTGCCGTCATCACCGAAGAACGCTCCACGCCAAACGAGCAGCAGACGTGCAATCATGCTCCCCCTGGACGCGAGGCAGCGTTTGCCTGATTGGGATATTCCTGCGCCTTGACACTCCAGCGCCTGCTCAGCTTTACCGGCTAGGTGATCGCAGAACGCGCGCCGCTGCGCTTCACATTGAGCTCCAAGGATCCGTGAGCGTACCTTGAGGAGCAGGTCGTCGCCGACATACGATCAAAGCGGAAAACTAATCCGGCATACCATACCCTCGGGACGCCAATCAAAAGTCACGGCTCCCTTTCGCTCGACAGCCATTACATGAATGATTTTGCTGCCAAAGCCTGTATGCCTCGGCGCCTCCACTTTCGGACCATTGCTCTCAGCCCAGACAAGCTGCAACTTCCGGTCGGAATCGGACCACGTCACGTCAATACAGCCGTGGCTTGTGGATAGAGCGCCGTATTTAGAAGCGTTCGTCACCAATTCGTGGACGACAATGGCAATCGCTTGCGCCAGGTCCGGTTCAAGCAATACTTGCGGTCCGTTCGTGCGAACGCGATCATTCGCGCCAAATGAATAGGGGGCCATCTCCTGCTTGAGGATCAGCGTCAGTTCCGCTCCGGTCCAGCGACTCGCTGCGAAAAGCGAATGAACGTTCGCGAGAGCCTGGATGCGTCCCTGCACCGACCGTTTTAGCTCATCGACAGAATCGGCCTGCGACAGATTGACCATAGCGCTCACATTGGCGAGCACATTCTTGCTTCGGTGTTCGGCCTCCCGTGCAAGCACGGAAATTCGCTCCTGTATTCGTTTCTGCTCGGTAATATCGCGAGCGATCTTAGAAGCGCCGATGATAACGCCCGCTTTGTTCTTGATTGGAGAAATAGTCAAAGAGACCACAATCTGAGTACCGTCTTTACGCTGACGAATTGTCTCGAAATGTTCGATGCGTTCTCCGCGCCGTACCTTCGACAGTATTTCCCGTTCCTCAGCATGGCGGGTTTTGGGAATGACGATTGTAATGGGCTGTCCGATTGCCTCCGCCGCCAAGTAACCGAACACGCGTTCGGCACCCTCATTCCAGCTCGAGATGATGCCATCCAAAGTTTTGCTTACGATGATGTCGTCGCTTGAGTGGACTATCGAGGCAAGTAATCTCAGCTGCTCTTCGCTATCACGAAGCGCGCTTTCGATCTCTCTGCGCTCGGTAATATCCGTGTTCGTTCCGTACCAACGAACTATCTGGCCCGCAGCATCACGAAACGGGAGCGCTTGCACAAGAAACCATCGATAGGTGCCATCCCTACCCCGCAATGGAAATGTGTCTTCCCACGGCGTTCCGGTTGCGAATGACGCTTTCATCTTCGCGACGACGCGATCCACATGGTCGGGGTGATGAACCTTCTGCCAACCCCAGCCGCGCATCTGTTCGAAATCAGTGCCCGTGTACTCGTACCAGCGACGATTGTACCAATACCTGTCGCCGGAGGCGTCTGCGATCCACGCAAGTTGTGGGATGGCGTCAACCAACGCGGCAAGCGCGACCCGACTAGGCTCATCCAAACGATCGTCCAACATCCGCCCTCGCTCGCGCCATCGCCTCTCTCTACGACGGCCGCAGTTAAAGACGAGAGATGGCTGCGTTCGGACATTTTACCTCAAAAGAGGCCGCTTTTGAATACTTGCAGCTCCTTATGCCTGAGGGTCCGAGTGCGACTGGCTAAACATTGACGACAAATGCCGCGAGGCGGCGGACGGCAGGGACAGCGCCTGGTGGGCTATCAGCATAAGTTATTACCGATTCGGGACTTTCTGGCGAGATAACGGCTGGAATGGCGGCATTGCCAAACCTGGCCAAGAGTTGGTTCTCGATCGGTGAGGACGAATACCTGATCCGAATGGATGCGGTCGTTGTTCCGGAGCGATCCGGCTTGGACGTAAGGCCCTGAGGACGTGGCGCTCGTCGTCACCTACATCCAGATGCCGGGCCTTATTGATGGCTTGGAGTCTGGTCCTGATCGTGAGCGATCGATAGCCGACGGTCGCAATCATCCGCAACATTAGGGTTAGCGTCGGTCGCCGGTGGTTGACGCAAGGCGCGAGATTCTGCCCGAGCCCGATTCAAAGGAGGTGATGCTACATTTTTGTTCTTGGCGTCCTGAACAACATGGAATGCTTCAGTAGCAAATCACGGCGCAGCGAACGCAGTAATGACTGGAGCGGCGGTCTTCAACTTCATTGGGTCGTCTTAAAAAGCATGAGGCCGTTAAGCCTCTTTGAACTCACAGCCAAAATTGCCACTTGTTCCCGATTTGATTGGAACCGCGCGTCGCTCACCGGGTTCATTCGGGGACAACCAACGGAGCTGAGATGGATGGCCGCAAGGAAGCGCGAATATCCGGTCTGGCTATCACGGCGGGTTATATGTGCTTGATGCTCGCGGCCATCGGGACTGCATAGAGGTCATCATATGTCTTCGCAGATCACCACGGCTTCATTTGCTCTATTGTTTGTCGCAACGCTCTTCCTGAGTAGTCAGAGGTTCATAGACAGTCGCGCGCCCAAACTCAATCTAGCGGTACCCTCGCGCTCGTTGCAGTGAGGCTGTGGGTAGACAATCAAGAATTCCAACAAACGCTATAATTTTGCGGGCGCGTCTGCCGCGATCTCGGCGTCCTTAAAAATCAAGGCAGTCGGGATGCCGGTCCGCACGTCATGGTGTCGGCCGGCTTTCACTCAGTGAATCACCGCCTTTAGGGATGGGCTCCCACTGTAGCTGGTGCTCACGCGACGCCGCCTTATTGCTCCCCGCGGACAGATATCTGCTATCCACTTATTTACATTGGGCGGTCAGCCATCAAGCAAGTCCAACTAGTCAGCGACGTTTCTTCATCGCATTTTCTAGCCCCTGCCGGAGGGACTCTGGGGTGTAAGGCTTCACGATTAATAGCGCGCCCAGTCGTGCGGCTTCAGCTTTTACTCCGCTGTCACCTGTTGCGAGAACCAAGCGTAGATCGGGCCGACGCGCCTCGACGTCCCTTGCGAGCTGCAGCCCCGAGACTCCAGGAAGGCCGACGTCCGTGAGTAAAATGTCCACAGGTTGCGCATCAAGGATCTTCAGGGCCTCCTGTGCCGTGCTGGCCTCTTCTACCTCGCATCCGAGGTCGCTCAGCATCTCCTTCGTCGTTAGGCGGATGAGCGGGTCGTCTTCGACGAGCAACACGGTCGCATCCTTGATAGTCTTTGCGTTGGCCGAGTGTTGTGACCCTTGAGCCACGCGCCTTAGAGCTTGATTCGCCAATACGTGTCTGATTTTCCGCGCGAGTGCCTCGCGCGTGTAAGGCTTGGCCAGGAGCTCCACCCCGGGATCGAGCCGTCCGCCGTGCACGATTGCGTTCTGCGTGTACCCGGATGTGAATAGTACGGCGACATTGGGCAATCGATCCTTGGCCTTTCGCGCCAAGTCTGGGCTACGCACGCTGCCGGGCATCATGACATCGGTGAATACCAAGTCTATCGGAATGCCGCTATCGATGACGACGAGTGCGCTTGCCGCATCTCGCGCCTTAACCACGCGGTAGCCGAGCTCGGTGAGCATCGAGACCGCAACCTCGCGCACCTCATCGTCATCTTCAACCACGAGGACGGTTTCCTCTCCGCCTCGAACCTCACCAGCCGGAGCCCCGACTAGAGTGTCTTCGCGCGCTACCGCTCGCGGGAAGTATAGTTTGACCGTAGTCCCGGCACCGACCTCGCTGTAGATTTTGACGTGTCCGCCGGACTGCTTGAGGAAGCCGTAAACCATAGCGAGGCCGAGGCCCGTGCCCTTGTCCTCCGTCTTGGTTGTGAAGAATGGTTCATAGACACGTTCCAGAATATCCGGCGGAATGCCGACGCCGGTATCGGTTACCGCAATCATCACGTATTGCCCCGCGGACAATTCGTCATGCTGCCGGACATATTCGTCGTCGAGGAAGGCATTGCTTGCCTCGATCGTGAGCCGGCCTTCGCCATTCATGGCGTCGCGAGCGTTGATCGCGAGGTTCAAAATCGCATTTTCCAGTTGATCTGGATCGACGAGGCTGTTCCACAGTCCACCCGCGACCACCGTCTCGACTTCGATTTCCCCACCAATGGCGCGACGAAGCATCTCGTCCATGTTCTGGATGAGACGGCCGGCGTTCACGACTCTTGGCTCCAATGGCTGTCGCCTCGCGAAAGCTAGCAATTGAGAGGCCAGTTTCGAACCACGGGCGACACCCGCGAGGGCGCTTTGGACCCGCGTCTCAGCCCTAGCATTGCCGGCGATATCCTTGCTCAGCAGTTGTAGGTTTCCACTGATGACCTGAAGCAAGTTATTAAAGTCATGAGCAACGCCGCCGGTGAGTTGCCCGATTGCCTCCAGCTTCTGCGAACGGATCATGCTCGCTTGCGCGGCCCGCAGTGCCGCTTCCGCCTCGCGGCGTTCGGTGATATCCCGCGTCACCTTGGCGAAGCCAAGGAGCTCGCCCGTGTCGTCCCGGATCGCGTCGATCACGACGTGCGCCCAGAATACAGTGCCATCCTTTCGGACTCGTTGACCTTCGTGCTCCCAGCGCCCGTCTCGGGCTGCTGTCTCCAGGCCTATAAGCGGCAGCCCAGCAACACGGTCGGCTTCCGTGTAGAAGTCGGAAAAGTGCCGACCGATGATCTCTTCAGGGGCATACCCTTTGATGTGCTGCGCGCCCGCGTTCCAACTCGCCACGTGGCCGCTGGTATCCAGCATGAAGATGGCGTAGTCGGTAACACTTTGGACAAGCAATCGAAACTGTTCTTCGCTTTCGCGCAGCTTTGTCTCGGCAGCCTTTCGCTCGGTCAAGTCGCGGGTGATTTTGGCGAAGCCGACAAGCTCTCCCTCAGGCGAGCGGATCGCGTCGATGACAACATGCGCCCAGAACTGCGAGCCGTCCTTGCGAACGCGCCAGCCTTCGCGCTCGAAACGACCGGTACGCTCAGCCTCTGCCAGCGCCTGGGCAGGGACGTTCTGCGACCGTTCAGCATCTGTGTAAAAGGTCGAGAAATGTCGACCGATGATCTCATCCGCATCATACCCCTTGAAGCGCCTGGCGCCCGGGTTCCAACTGGTCACGCGGCCCTCGCGATCCAGCATGTAGATCGCGTAGTCAGTGATTGCTTCGACGAGAAGACGGTAACGGTCGTCGCTGGTCGGTGAGGCTTCGAAGCGGTTTGAGGTGTCCATGCCGATCCTATCCCTGACCCCGCGGGTTAGGACGTAACCTACAGAAACACCGTCCGACCAATTCGGTTCCGTAAACACCGGTGCGGCACTGAAAAGAGCCAAGCTATTGCGCAAGCCGAAGCGCCTTCCACGCCAATCAATACCGTTTCTGCGGCTGAACATCGCTCAACCGCGGTAATACAGTGGGAGGCAGCGGCGTCCTGTTCTTGATGGGCAGCGGGCCGACCAGATCATCGGCGGCGGCAGGGTTGATTATGGCTGCAGTGGCGCGGATACCTACAATATCAGCGCTGCTAGTCGAGAGATCATTTCATCAATGACTTTAACCAAGGCGCGAACGACGTCGTTAACTTCGCGGGTACATCGCTGAATTCGTTAGCTGTCCAAGCAGCTGAGTTCGATAAGTCAACTCCACGATCATCACCGATGTCGCCGGGAGCGCCGTCTAGGTGATTGGGATCGCACCAGGACGGCACGCGAGCATATTCAGGTTCCGGCAGTGTAAGAAACAAAGATGGGGCTCGCGTATGAGACGTTATGGAAGAAGTCGACCGCTGGCCGACCAAAGCCCGTATCAGTGACAGGAAGGCCACCGAGCTTCCCGCGCAAGAATCCAGGACGCTAGGCTGCGGTGCCGCATGGTCGGGTATCGATGCCCATAACGTCAGTATTGGGAGCAACGGCCCACAGATTGACACGGCACCGCTTCCGGCCCGCGCGCAGTTCCTCAATGTGATCGAGTCGGTCTTCAGCGGCATGGCTCGGGCCATCATTCACAACAGCAACTATGGATCGATTGATGAGGCTAAAGCGGCTATCGACCGATACTTTTGCGAACGCAATGCTCACTTCAAGGGTAACCCACGACGCGCGGGCGGCAAGCTCTGGGGCAAGGAACGGGAGCCGGCCGAGTTCTCTCCTTCAAACAACTGCAAAGACCCTCGGTTTGGATAAACGACGGTGGTGCTCCTTTGGCCAAGGCGCAACCACAATTTACGAACGTTCCACCTCGGTGAGCCGCAGGGCAGTCTCTGTACCGGCGACATGCCCGCGATTGGACCTTAGCCTGAGCCTCAGTCTTGGCCCTTCCGCGATGCATGCGCCCCCATGTCTTCGAAGGCTCGGGAGATTCATCCTGCGCATCAACGCGCAAGAGACACGCCGTGCGACTTCTCTCGGTCAAACGGACGGTTCGGGGACGGGCGAGCACTTCGGTTTGCGGCCATAATGTTCGACGAGAAACCATGGCCTGCTTTTGAACCGGCGGCGACGCCTGCGAGCAGCGCGAAATTTCTCGGCCAGATTTCACTGATCGCTCCGATGTGTTTCGCGAGGCTTAGAACTTACCCCTCCCCGATACAGACGTTATTCATCATTGAGACGAAGCGTGTGGCGATTTTGTAGCGACGCCCCACCCACCGCTAGCGACAAATCCTGGATGTGCAGACAACCACTTGGCCGCCCTTTGGTGCTAGTGCTTTTATCTTGCCCTACGCCCTACCCTACCTACCCTGCTCTGTCCTCAGATTTGGTTGCTCTGACTTTTGATCAAATTGCCAGGTCGATCCATCCGCATTCAATCTCGGCAACATGAAATCGAGGCCTTTCGCGCGACAAATGGCAAGCAATTCGAGCTCCGAAAGCGCGTCACTAGTGCTCGTTAGAGCCGATGAAATCGCACGCTGAAGATCAAAAATCAAAGCCAGATCCGATGCGAAATCTCGTTCGCTCAGGCCAAACCACCGCCCGAAAAGCGATCCGATCAATCGCATTTTGAGCAGCGGAGGAGCCTCGCTTCTGAACGCAAAAATGCCCTTCCGCTCTCTCCCCAAGCGGTGCAGGAAACGCAAAAAAAGCCCCGCCTCCGAAGAGGCGGGGCCGCTGATCCGTCAGGTTAGTCGGCGCTGCGGCGCGACCAGATCAGGCTGAAACCCTCGTCGCCTTCGACCTTGACCAGCGAGGCGTAGATCGGGGTGGGGAAGCTCGGATCGTCGAGCTTGACCGAGAGGTATTCGCGCTCGCTGTCGCGGACGGTCTTCTTCCAGGCGGCGCCGAACTCGGTCGCCCCCGCGAAGATCCGGTAGTCGGGAGCCTTGTCGTTGTCCTTTTCGGATGCGACGAGCTTGGCCTTGATGTTGAGCGTCAGCGTCTTGATCGAGCCGGTGTAGCCGTTCTCTGATGCGGTGAAAGTGCCGATGGTCGCCATGATAATCTCCGTCTGTTTTGCTCGGGCCGCGTCCATCGCAGCCTCGATGGCGATCCCTTGCCTGGGGAGCGATCGGCCCGCAGCCGCAAGGCCCGCAGCGCCAGCGGAGGACAGCGAAAGCCTGCTTTTTTGTCTTCCCGGGAGGAATGCCGCCACCTGGCGGCAGGGGAAAAAGGCAGGCGTGAGCCGTTGCGGGAAGGCGATCGAGGCTGTTGCCGTCCCTCGGGCCTGATCAGCCCAATCGAGGATGCGTTGGACGCGAGCCCGTGCCCGGACTGATGGCGATGACCATGGCTGCCGGCGTTCACCGCGGCATCGGAAAGCGGCGGGATCGTTCGAGGAAAAGCCGGCGTCTGCGCATCAATGGAAGGAACGAAGCACCGGGCAAACGAACGCGAACGAACCGCATTGTTCGTAAGGAACCGACGTCGCGGCCAGGACTATCCGCCCGCTTTGCGCTCTCGCACGAGGTTCTGGGCACGACCAAAGCTTCCGGCCCGATTGCCTCGTCCCCGCAAAAAGAAGGCGCGGCACAGCCGCATCGGCCGCTGCAAACAGCGTGACTCGGACGGATCGTGGCCCGGATTTGGGAGGGTCCAGCGTGCGCAGTCGCCGCTGTGCATTGATTGAACCGGCCGCGCGCCGTCAGGTGCGCGGCCGAAAATTTTGGAGCCTGCCGGAGCCGCCATGCGGCCCCAGCGCGCATCTTACTCCGCAGCCTGCGAGCGAAGTTCGCTGCCCTGCACCTCGCTTTGCGGATCGGTTTGGCCCTGCGGCGCGGCCGTCCGCAGCAACATCGGCAGCCAACCGGTTGCCGCCAACAGCTGTTCGGCAGCTTGCGCCATGTCGGCCTTTTTCAGCGACGACAGGCGCTCTGCCGCCTCTTCGCTGACGCCTTCTCTGACCGCTTCCAGAATGCCCGCCTTGGTGACGCGGCCGAGATAACTGCGCACGGTTGGACACCAATAGGAGGTCATGTCGAGGCCCGCGGCCTCGGCCAAACGGTCGGCTGCCGCCATGGCGCGCGGCCTCCGGTCAAACGGCAGTTTGACCGCATTGACGGTCAAGGCGACACAATGCGCGAACAACGCCATGCGGCTGTCGTGGTCGAGATCGGCCACGAATTCCCATAGCCCGGCGACGTCCTTGGGCATCTGCCTCGCCCAATTGGCATGGCGATCCGACCACGCCTTGCCGGCCGGAGTGTCCTCGATTCCGACCGCATGCACGGACAAATCCGTCTTCACCGGCTGGATACCGACCACATGCGCATTGGCTCCGAAATAGAAGATTTGCGCGGCGAGCGCATGCGTCACCGCCACGATGGCAACGTCAGGCTGCTCACTCAGATTGAGCCGCAGCCCTAAGGTGCGGTGCGCAGCGAGGTCGCGGACCAGCGTGTCAGAGAGACGCTGAGCCTCCTCCTCCTCGTCATTTTCACCGTCTTCCCCCTCACCGTCGCGCTCGGCTGGATCGCCTCCGCCGCCCTCCTCTTCCGATGCCTGCGCTTCGCTGTCCTGCCCGGTCTCAGCATGGGGTTTCTCGTCCTCAGGGCGGATGAAGCCCCGTTCGATCCGGACGGTGCCGTCATGACTAAGGATCACAAAGGCGCCGCTGCGCCCGATGTCATCGGGATCGTAGCCCTGCCGTTTTGCCTCCAGCCGGTCGATCTCGGCCTCCAGTTCACCGAACCGCGCGTCCACCTCGTCGGGCAGTTCGTCGGCCGTCTGATGCTGCTCGGTCAGCCGGTCGAACTCGCTCTGGACCGCCTGAAGCGAGGCCTGATCTTCGGCCGAAAGCTCGACCGGATGCGGGTAGACGCGGCGCATGCCGTTGGCGTGCGGGAAGTCGAGATGGGCTTCCGTCCACCGCCATCCCTCGGCCGCCCGCAAGCTATCCGCCTCGCGGCCGAGCCTTGCCGTCACGAAGAGATCGAGCAGCGAGACGTCCTCCAGATAGCCGCCGCGATCGTCGGTGAAGAGGTCGCGCAAGATCGTTCCGCCCGCTTCCGTATAGGCCTCGAGCCCGACAAAACGTGCACGGCGATCGGTGGCGGCGACATGTGTTTCAGTGAGCAGACGACGGATGGTAGGGGCATCGCGGTCATAGGAAAGACGCTCGTAAACAGCCTCCTGCCGTGCCTGATCATCGGTAATGGCAAAGGCCATCACCTGCTCAAGTGCGAGATCGCCGTCGCGATAGAGCTGGATCAATTTCGGGGAAACGGCGCCCAACCGGAGCCGTTGCCGCACCACATTGGGCGTGACACCGAACCGTGCGGCGATCTCCTCCGCGCCAAAACCACGCTCGTCCGCGAGCTTCCTGAACGCCTCGAACTGGTCGGCGGGATGCATGCTTTCCCGGGTGACGTTCTCGTCCAGGCTGATCTCGTGGGGGTCGTTCGCGGTGTCGACAATGCAGCGGATCGGCTCAGACTTCTTGATCTCCTTGCGCTTGACCCGCAGCAGCTGGGCCAGCCGCCTGCCTTCGCCGATGGTCACCAAATAGAACCCGGTCGCCGCTCCCTCTCCGTCCAGCTCCGGCTCGACGACCAGATTCTGCAGGATGCCTTTGACCGCGATGCTCGCCGCCAAGGCCTCGATCGCCGCCTCGCTGTGCGGCTTCTTGCGCGCGTTCTTCGGCGACTTCTTGAGCTTGCCGAGCGGAATGCGAACCTCTGTTCCATCAGGTATTTCAAACGTTTTGGCCGACATGATCATTCTTCCTTTTGCTTCCATGGGTGCAGGGCGCACTCCGCGCCTGCGCCCCTGCCCGTCGGCGAGATCGGGGGTAGCAAGTGCCAGGGCGACCCGGGCGGAGGGGTTTCGCCCGCCCGAACAGGGCCGCTTCGCAAGAAGCGGGTCTGCACAAGCGTGTGCGCCATGTCGTCCAAAGTCGGCAGCGTGAAAACAGCGCGGAAGACCGGGGAGACCGCCCGGGTCGGCGGCGGCGAGCCGGCGCTTTACCCTGGCGCGCGCGAGGGGCAGCGCCCCTTAGATCTAACAATGAGAAAGATGGGCGACCCTGCGGACGTGAAGACAACGCAAAAGTGAGAGAAACCAAAAGAGGCAGCCGGCGAGAGGGCAGTGATAGCGACGCGGGCATGCAATGACCGCGGGCACCGAGGCGACTGCAGTCGCGAGACCGGTTAACAAGGCACCCGAGCGCGGGACAGCGATAGCGACGCCGGCATGCAATGCCGGCGGGGCCCGCGGGCGAGTGCCTCCGGCGAGCGACTCATTATACTCTCTTACTTGCGCGAGGGATCGAAGCCGAATGGCCGAGACGCTATGCGGCTCGGTTGACAAGAGCCCGATGCGGCCATAGCCGCACGCGCCCATCCCCTTAACTTGCGCACAGTGGGACTTTTGGGACTTCGCATCGGAGCGACGTCCTACCCATCGAACCGGTGGATTTGCCCCTCCGAAGGCAAAGGTCACACGTTCGAATCGTGTCGGGTGCGCCAGCATTTCAGGCACTTGGCGGTGTTTTCCGACTCGGCCGTTTCTCTTCGCGTAAGCAGCCCGGCAACAGGACGGCCGCTGGACTTTCCCGACGACGATGCCGGTCGCTTCCATCGATCACGGATGATCGGTCGGAGCCTCTGGAATGCCCCCACCGGGTGACGTTCGCAGAGCTGCCCGTTACCTGGGACAGTAGCTAGGCTCGCTATTGCTTCTCGGCTGGAGCGAGCACCACCGAGGCCTCGGTAGTCAGCACCCGGAAAGTGAACGTCTCCTGGAAATAGAGCTCGACGGTTGTGTCGGTGTGGTTGAGATAACCGATCGAGAGGTCTTGGCCGATATCCAGCGCGAAATCGCCTCCTCGCGTCGTCAGAACAAAAGCGCCGTTGATAGCGGGCGCCCAGAAGACGCCGCCGTCAACGACCCGTTCGACGTGGTGAAAGACGGGGTATCCTTCATCGCTTCCGCCGCTGGCCGCCGTGTACGCGTCCGCCCCAAGGACAAGGGCATACGGCCCATTGCATCCGGCAAGCCTGAGTTCACTGACCGCTTGTGCGACTGCACTTGGATAGGCTCCTGCATTTGTAGGAAGAATAAGCCCCGCATTGCTGCTGGCCTGGCGAATGCCCTCGATCCCGGCAGCCGCATATCCATCGAAAATTGCCCGGTCCTCCGCAAATGCAATTTTGCGGGCAGCGTCCTTGACCGGCGTCCAATCGGCGTCCAGGGCTCCGCGCTCAACGTCATCAATCTGTTGGCGGGAGAGCTGGAATGGGACGCGCAATTCGACGAGCGCCTTCACCTCGCGCTGGTGTGCCGTGATGCCCTCACCGGGAGCCTGGAGTTGCTTGACATGGCCAGTGCCTACCCCCGAAAAGCCACTCCCCTTGGCTTCGGGCACGTCGACAACACGCCGGCCGGCAAGGTGTCGTTTCAGGGTACGGGAGGCTTCCTCCTCGATTTGAGCCCATGCAGCGTCGGATATTGGAGCGAGTTGCCGGTGGAGATTATTCATGGTTCGCCTTCTTGTTTAAGGAGCCAATTCCAAGCGACCCGTCGCTGACGGGCGGATGTTTACGAGCGACATCTGACGAATCTGCCTCACGCCGCTCCGCCTCGACCGGCGCCTCCTCGCTGGACGGCGTGATGCCGATGTCTTCCGGCGAAACATCGTCGAGAAACGTCGCTGACGGCACGAAGAACAGCGAGCCCGTAGCGGCGCGGCTGAAATCCAGCAGCCGATCGTAGTTGCCAGGCGGTCGACCGACAAACATGTTCTCGAGCATCTGCTCGATCCGGTGCGGCGAGCGAGCGTAGCCTATGAAATAGGTGCCAAACTCACCCTTGCCGATTTCACCGAAAGGCATGTTGTCGCGCACGATCTCAAGCTGCTCGCCATCTTCGACGATTGTCGTCAGGACATTATGGGCGTAGGGCGCTTTAGCCGAGTCCTGCTGCTCGATGTCGGACAGCTTGTGGCGACCGATGATATTCTCCTGCTCCGAGATGGATATGGCGTTCCATCGCTTCAGATCGTGCAAATACTTCTGGGTGATGACGTAGCTTCCGCCAGCGAATGCTGGATCCTCTTGCCCGATCGTCGTCGCGTTGACCGCATCCTGATCGACCGGGTTCTCGGTTCCGTCGACAAACCCGAGCAAGTCGCGATCATCAAAGTATTTGAATCCATGAACCTCGTCGATCGTCGCGACGGCCGCGTCCAGTCGGGACATGATCTGGGAGGCGAGCTCGAAACATAGGTCCATGCGGACCGACCGAATATGAAAAAGGATGTCGCCTGGCGTGGAGACCGCGTGATGCACCCCATGGATTTCCTTGAAGGGGTGGAGATCCCTGGGCCGCGGAGCGCCAAACAGTCGATCCCAGGCATCGGAGCCGAGGCCCATCACACATGACAACCGCGCTTCGAGATCGCGAAATCCAACGGCTCGCAGTAGCGCAGACAGATCGGCACATAGACTACGCACCACAATTTCGTTGTCCCGTCCGGGGTTGATCCTGATGACGAGAAATATGGCAGCTCGCGTCAGTTTCGCGACGATTGGCTGCGGGACGACAGATGGCACGCATAACTCCCTGGCAATCTTCCAATACCTGCTCTTGCTCGATTGTCTTCGCTTGTGACAACGATGATTTGCCGAGCAGCGGCTTGCTCAAGTCAGCTGATAGGACTTGATGCTCGAAAGCCGAGCGGCGCCCGCGGAGATGGCACTGGCCACATCCGTCCGCGTGGTCGGCGATGATCGGGATTTCCGACCGCGTGTAGCTCGTCGGATGGCCTGCAACGAGATTTGGATAGAGGACACACAGAACCGTTGCCATCGACAGGTCGCCTGCTCTCCAATCGTCGGACGGAGGCCTTGTCAATCCATGTCCCGAAAGGCATAGCCATCGGCTTTGACGCCTTCAATCACGCCGGGCGGCAGGAGATCTTGGGCGGCGGTCCCATCAAAGACCCAGTCCGCCTTGTCGGCGAGGTCCGGAAGTTGAGCTCCCTTCCGCACATAGAGTCCGATCGCGGGCTTCTTCACATTGATGTAGAGGTCATACTCGTCCATTGCGTCTGGCTCTCTGTTTTCTGACGGGTTACCGAACCTTCTGAGCAACCGCCGTGCCAGCTTCGAGGCGGCTCCATTTCAATAGGTTATGGTGGCCGGACTGGTCGGCTCCGACAATCTGTCCGGATCCGCGAGGACAAATTGTCCACGCCGTGCACGAAGCCCGCGTCACATCGGCATCAGCCAACAGCGATGTGGCACGAGCCAGATTACATCGATAGCGCTAGCCGAGATCGACAGGCCGTCCTGACGGTTCTTCCTCCAGGGTCAGCGCAATGTCTGCGTTGGCGGACAAGCGCACCTTGTCGCCCTCGACGCCTGCGACGAAGCCCAATTCGATATAGTGCTGATGACCTTTGTGATGCCCGAAACTGTCGCTCTTCTTCAGCCTGATGCGATCGCCTTCGACCCGATCGACCGTGCCGACATGCACGCCGTCCGCGCCGATGATTTCCATTCCGCCGTTGATCTTGTTCATGGCTGTACCTCTCCCTTGGGGTCCATTGCGAGCTTGTGTGAGCTATCATCCGCCTACCAACTGCGTGGCTTGCGGACTGTCCGTACCGATTGCTATTTTACGGGGCGTCCGGACTTTTCCTCCTCAAAGAGTTCGACGATGTCGGCATCGGAGCAAAGCCGCACCCGGTGGTGATCCGTGACGCTATCCACGAAATCCATGCCGATATAATGGTGATGCCGCTTGTGATGACCGCCGCCGCTGTCGCTCTTCTTCAGCTTGATCCGGTCACCCTCGATGCCGTCGACGACGCCGATCTGCACGCCGTCAAACCCGACGACCTCCATGCCCTCTTTGATCTGATGCTTCATTGGTTTCACCTGCTCGTTCCATGTTACTCCCACGCCTGACGCTTAGATCGCCTCGTCATCATCCGGCGGCTTCACGGCCTTCCCGTTGAACGTCAAACCGTCTTTCCCGGCGGAGATCTGCACCGTGGAGCCATCGCGGACGTCGCCGGCCAGCAACATCTCAGCCAGCGGATCCTGCACATACCGCTGGATGACTCTCTTCAGCGGCCTGGCGCCATAGGCCGGATCCCAGCCTTTCGCAGCCAGCCAGTTCTGGGCCTTGGCATCGAGCGACAACGCGATCTTGCGTTCGTCGAGGAGCTTGCGGAGCCGCGCAAACTGGATATCGACGATCCGGCCCATGTCCTTCTTCTGCAACCGCTGGAACAGGATGATCGCGTCGACGCGGTTGAGGAATTCCGGCCGGAAATGCGCGCGGACCATCTCCATGACCTTCTCGCGAACGACGCTGGTCTTTTCGCCTTCGCCCTGATTGACGAGGTATTCCGCGCCCAGGTTCGAGGTCATGATGATGAGGGTGTTGCGGAAATCGACCGTACGGCCCTGGCCGTCGGTTAGGCGGCCGTCATCGAGGACCTGCAACAGCACGTTGAAGACGTCCGGATGGGCCTTCTCGATCTCGTCGAACAGCACGACCTGATAGGGCCGCCGCCGCACCGCTTCCGTGAGGACGCCGCCCTCGTCGTAGCCGACATAACCCGGGGGCGCGCCGATGAGCCGCGCGACCGAGTGCTTCTCCATGAACTCCGACATGTCGATGCGCAGGATTGCGTGCTCATCGTCGAACAGGAACTCCGCGAGCGCTTTCGCTAGTTCCGTTTTGCCAACACCGGTGGGACCGAGGAACATGAACGAGCCCATCGGCCGGTTCGGGTCCTGCAGTCCCGCGCGTGCCCGCCGCACCGCCGTCGACACGGCGCGGACGGCCTGTGTCTGCCCGACCACGCGCTTGGCGATCATCTCCTCCATTTGGAGCAGTTTTTCCCGTTCGCCCTCCAGCATCTTGTCGACTGGAACGCCGGTCCAGCGTGAAACCACCTGAGCTATGTTGTCCGCCGTGACCGTCTCGCTGATTGAACTGCTCTCGCTGGCCTCGACGGTGGCCAGCTTCTTTTCGAGCTCGGGAATCGCGCTGTAAGACAGCTCGCCTGCCCGCTGGTATTCGCCCTTGCGTTGCGCGTTCGCCAACTCCGTGCGCAGCTGCTCGAGCTGCGCCTTCATCTTCTGGGCGTCCGAGAGCTTGCTCTTCTCGGCCTGCCATTTCGTCGTCATGTCGGCGGAGCGCTTCTCGAGATCGACCAACTCGCCGTCGAGCGTCTTCAGACGGCTCTTCGACCCGGCATCGCTTTCCTTCTTGAGCGCCTCCTGCTCGATCTTGCGACGCACGATTTCGCGGTCAAGCGAATCCAGCTCCTCCGGCTTGGAGTCGACCTGCATCTTGAGCCGTGCCGCCGCCTCGTCGACAAGATCGATGGCCTTGTCGGGAAGAAACCGATCGGTGATGTAGCGGTTGGACAGCGTTGCGGCGGCGACCAGCGCGGCGTCCGAGATCCGCACGCCATGATGCTGTTCATACTTGTCCTTGAGGCCGCGCAGGATCGATATCGTGTCCTCCACCGTGGGCTGCGACACGAAGACCGGCTGGAAACGGCGGGCAAGCGCGGCATCCTTCTCGACATGCTTGCGGTACTCGTCGAGCGTGGTCGCCCCGACACAGTGCAACTCGCCGCGCGCCAGCGCCGGCTTGAGGAGATTGGACGCATCCATCGCGCCGTCGGTCTTGCCCGCACCGATGAGGGTGTGCATCTCGTCGATGAAGAGGATGATTCCGCCGTCTGCCGACGTCACTTCGGAAAGCACGGCCTTCAGTCGCTCCTCGAACTCGCCGCGGTACTTGGCGCCCGCGATCAGCGCGCCCATATCGAGCGCGAGCAGCTTCTTGTCCTGCAAGCTCTCGGGAACGTCGCCGTTGACGATCCGCGAAGCAAGCCCTTCGACGATGGCGGTCTTGCCGACGCCCGGCTCGCCGATCAGGACGGGATTGTTCTTGGTCCGGCGTGACAGGACCTGGATGGTGCGGCGGATCTCCTCGTCGCGGCCGATCACCGGGTCGAGCTTGCCTTCCCGCGCGGCCTGCGTCAGGTCGCGGGCGTACTTCTTCAGCGCGTCATATGCATTCTCGGCCGACGCGCTGTCCGCGGTACGGCCCTTGCGGAGCAGGTCGATCGCGGCACCGAGCGCCCGGGCATTGACGCCGCCCTGCGCCAGGATCTTCGCCGCCTCGCTGTTCTTGTCCGTCGACAAGGCCTGCAGCAGCCGTTCGACGGTGACGAAGCTGTCGCCGGCCTTTTCGGCCAGCTCCTCGGCAGCGGTAAACAGGCGCGCGGTGTCGGGCGCCATATAAACTTGTCCCGCACCCGAGCCGGACACCTTCGGCAATTTCGCCAGAGCCGCTTCCGTCGCGTGCAGGATCGCCCGCGAGTTTCCGCCCGCCCGATCGATCAGACCGGCGGCCAGCCCTTCATTGTCGTCGAGTAGCACCTTGAGCACGTGAAGCGGCGTGAACTGTTGGTTACCCTCTCTTGTTGCCAGCGACTGCGCCGACTGGATAAAGCCCCTCGCGCGATCGGTGTATTTTTCAGCATTCATGGAGCTACCCTTCAAACCCGCGGTCTGTCGTCAAATGGTCAGGAACGGAGTTGCGATCCGGCTTGTATCGGTGCAGGTGGGCTGCATTCCCGGCAGCTTCGGCCTCACCTCTTCGGCATTTGGTCTCGGTGGGATGGACGACGACGGCGCGATCGGACATGACGGTTGCTCCCTGCCTCAGCGCGGCGCTGCTCGAGCGGCCGCTGATCGCGCGATCTTTGCATCGAGGCGCTGTTGCAGCCTGGCGACCTCGACGACCATCCGCTCGTGGGTCCCCTTGCCGATTTGCTCGATTTCATCGGACGCGCTGACGGCAAATGCGATCTGGCGACCCTGGACTCCTGTGACTTCGGCCGTCGCCGTCACCGTCTGCCCGACGACGGTCGCGGCCAGATGCTGCACGTTGACCATGGTGCCGACCACGCTTTCACCCGGCTCGAGATAGTCACGAACGGCGTTCAACGCGGCATTCTCCATCGCCATGATCATGACCGGCGTCGCCAGCACCGGCGGCAGGATGCTGTCCTTGACGCGGTTGGCCAAATGTTCGGGCTTCACGACAAGCGCGAAGCGTCCGGTTGCGCCGTTCGGTATCACCTTCATGGGTCACGCCGCGTGCCTGAAGAGATCATCGACATGGTCCCAGTTCACAAGGTAGTCGAGAAACGCCTTGATGTAGTCGGGCCTTCGGTTGCGATAGTCGATGTAGTAGGAGTGCTCCCACACGTCACAGCCCAGTATGGGCTTTGCACCATGGACGAGCGGGTTCTCGCCATTGGGTGTCTTCATGACGACGATCTTGCCATCCTTGACCGCTAGCCAGCACCAGCCCGAGCCGAACTGTCCGACGCCGGCGGCGATGAACTCTTCCTTCATCTTCTCGATCGAGCCGAAGTCCGCCTTGATCTTCTTTTCAAGAGCCCCCGGCAACGTACCCCGGGCGTGCGGCTTCATCCATTTCCAGAAGTAGGTGTGGTTCAGGTCCTGGCTCGCATTGTTGAAGAGGGGAGCGTTGTGCCCGAAGGAGCCGATCACGACGTCCTCCAGGCTCATTCCTTCCCATTCGGTACCTTTGATGAGGTTATTGAGCGCATTCACGTACGCGGCGTGATGCTTGTCGTGGTGATATTCCAGCGTTTCCCTCGACATGTAGGGGGCGAGCGCGTCATGGGCGTAGGGCAGATCGGGAAGCGTGAAAGACATGGACATCTCCTCTGGAGAGAACATCCGCGACGGCGGTGTTTGCGACAAACGCGCGCCGCCGCGGATCTCGTGGTTCAGATGCCGCCGTCACACGCCGGCGGCCGGCTCCTTGGGCCTCTCGGCCACCATCGCTTCAGTTGTCACCATCAGGCCGGCGACCGATGCAGCATTCTCCAATGCCGTTCGCACGACCTTCATGGGGTCGATCACGCCCTCATTGTAAAGGTCGCCGTATTGATTGGTCTGGGCGTTCCATCCGTAGCTGAAGTCTCCCGCTTCGCGCAGCTTGCCGACGATGACGGACCCCTCCTCGCCGGCATTGTCGGCGATCTGTCGAACAGGCGCTTCGAGCGCCTTGCGTACGATCTGAACGCCGTGCTGCTGGTCGGCGTTGGCAAGCTTCAACCCGTCGAGCGCCCTGGACGATTTCAGGAGAGCGACCCCGCCGCCTGGCAGGATCCCTTCCTCGACCGCGGCGCGCGTGGCATGCAGCGCGTCATCGACGCGATCCTTCTTTTCCTTGACCTCCACCTCGGTCGCGCCGCCAACGCGAATGACGGCGACACCGCCCGCCAGCTTCGCCAATCGCTCTTGCAGCTTTTCGCGATCATAATCCGACGTCGTGTCCTCGATCTGCCGCTTGAGCTGCGTGATCCGGCTCTGAATGTCGGCCTTCTTGCCGGCGCCATCGACAATCGTCGTGGTCTCCTTCTCGATGCGGACGTGCTTGGCACGGCCAAGCATGCTGAGCTCGACGTTCTCGAGCTTCATGCCGAGATCGTCCGAGATCAGGCGACCGCCGGTCAGAATGGCGATATCCTCAAGCATGGCCTTGCGCCTGTCACCGAATCCCGGCGCCTTGACCGCCGCAACCTTGAGGCCGCCACGGAGCCTGTTGACGACGAGCGTAGCGAGCGCCTCGCCCTCGACATCCTCCGCAATGATGAGAAGCGGGTTGCCTGACTGAACGACCGCTTCCAGCACGGGAAGCATGGCCTGAAGATTCGACAGCTTCTTTTCGAAGAGAAGAATGTAGGGATCGTCGAGCTCGACCAGCATGCGGTCGGGATTGGTGACGAAGTATGGCGAGAGATAGCCCCGATCGAACTGCATCCCTTCGACGATTTCCAATTCCGTCTCGGCGGTCTTGGCCTCTTCGACGGTGATGACGCCCTCGTTGCCGACCTTCTGCATGGCTTCAGCCAGGTATTGGCCGATCTCGCTGTCGCCATTTGCGGAGATGGTCCCGACCTGGGCGATCTCGTCGTTCTTGGCGACTTTCCGGGTGTTCTTCCACAGCTCGTTAATCACAGCTTCGATGGATTTGTCGATGCCACGCTTCAGATCCATCGGGTTCATGCCCGAAGCGACCGACTTGGCGCCCTCCCGGAGGATCGCCTGCGCGAGGACCGTTGCCGTCGTGGTGCCGTCGCCAGCGATCTGGCCGGTCTTGGCGGCGACCTCGCCGAGCATCTGCGCGCCCATGTTCTCGAACCTGTCTTCGAGCTCGATACTCTTGGCGACGGTTACGCCGTCCTTGGTGATGCGGGGGGCACCAAAGGACTTTTCGATAATGACGTTGCGGCCCCTCGGCCCCAAGGTCACCTTCACCGCGTCGGCGAGGACATCGACGCCCCGCATCATCTTCTCGCGGGCTTCGGTATCGAAGATTACGTCTTTGGCTGCCACGAATCGTCTCCCGGATCATTCTTGAATGCTTGTTCAAAAGCGGCTGCTTGGGACTAGGGGCCCTTCTTTCCTTTCACGGGCGCATCGACGATGCCCATCACGTCGGATTCCTTCATGATCAGGAGTTCTTTTCCGTCGAGGATCACCTCGGTCCCCGACCATTTGCCGAAAAGCACGCGATCACCCGGCTTGACGTCCAACGGAACAAGCTTGCCGCTCTCATCGCGACCGCCCGGACCAACAGCGACGACCTCGCCCTCCTGCGGCTTCTCCTTGGCGGTATCGGGGATGATGATGCCGCCGGCCGTTTTCTCTTCGGCCTCGATCCTTCGGAGCAGAATGCGGTCGTGTAACGGATGGAACGCCATGGGGTCCTCTCAGGGTTGAACAGCGGTGCCGACGTGATCCTTGCTTGCTGATGTCCGGGCCGGAAAGCTGACAGTGCGTAACGGATAGTGATTGCCGCGCGACCGCGCTGCTGCTCCAAGATGCTGAGCAACTCATGTGCCAGATCGGATGTTCTACGATATCAAGCAGTTGCTGCGCGGGAGCGAGGTGCTTTCGGACAACTTGTCGAAAGCAAGCCGGACAAAATGTCCTGCGTCTCGCTTGGGAGCACTGCTCACCAGCCAGAGGATCAAAGCTCGCTTGTCGAAAGGAGCGTTCGATATGGGTCGAAATCGAATGAGAACGATCGGCGAGCACCCGCGAGACCGTCTACGCTCCCGGCGCACATGGAGCGGGCGTGCCTCGATGGGGCCGTGTCGATGAATTCACCCGTGCCGGCCATGGCCGGTTGCCTCGCTGGATCGGCAAGGCGGCGCGACTAGTCGGCCTCGTCGAGCGGCGGTCGGGCCACGCGAAATCCGTGCGCATCCGCAAAACGCAGCGCCTCGACGATCATCGTCTTCACGACCTTGGGCTCGTCATCGTGATTGAGCTCATATTCCAACAGCATCGAGGCAAACGCTTCCTCGTCAACCTTGTCCAGCGCGTCAGCCAGTTCAATCAGCGTCATCACGCATCTCCTCGGTCGCGATCTCACCCGCTGCTCGTGCAGCGCGCCGCCCGGCCAGCCTAGTTCGCCTGATCATACATGACCGCGAGGGCGGCAAGGGCAAGCAGGATGTACTCGCCATTGTAGTCGGCGTCCTCGTCAGTCGAGAGATCGAATTGCTTCCACACGCCGTCCAGATTCCCGGCGTCATGCTCGGTAACGACCTTGACGGCGACTTCGCGGATGGGATCGAACTGCGAGAAATCGAAGTGCAGCCCTTCGTCGTCCATGAACAGTCCGTGGCTTTTCAAGAACGCAGCCATCGGCACCGTCGTCTCACTGATGTAGAAGAGCAGATCATCCGCTTCCAATGGCCGATCCAGCGCCTGGGGCATGAGACCGACCTGATTAACGAGCAGGTGCGCTTTGGCCTGCATATCCTTCGAAAGTTGCGGGGTAGATACAACGGTCATTTCTGAGATCCTCTCTTCACACCGATTGAGAGACGCTGCTGCCGGACATCATTTTGTACGGCGCCCCTGGAAATAGCCTTCATTGGTGGTGTTCTCGCGAATGTTTGCGGTATCGCCTTGTTCCGCGTAATTGTCTTCGCGCTTCTTCGACGACGTATCCTGCTTGACTTCGGGGTCACCGCCGGTGCCCTTCGGGCTGCGGTTGGCCGGCGGAACGGGAGGCATCTTCCCATGATGACGTGGCATTGCTGCGTCTCCTTGACCTCAGACTCGTTGTTGCACGCGGTTGAAGTTCCGACCGCCCTCGGCGATTCCAGCAACAGCCGTGCCAAGCGAGGCATCACGCGATATCAATCGCTTAATGACTGCAATCAAGAGCCGGCGGACAATTTGTCTTTGCAGCGGGACGAAATGTCACCAGCCCTTCGGTCGCCGTCAGCCCTCCGCAGGCAGCCAGACCGTAAAGGTCGTACCCTTGCCGGGTTCGCTCTCGACGGAGATCTTACCACCTTGGCGCGTGACGAGCATCTGGCTGATCGACAGCCCCAAGCCGGTTCCCTCCCGCCTCTTGGTCGTGAAGAATGGATCGAAGATCCGCTGCATCACGTCCGGCGTCATACCGCCACCGGTGTCCGTCACATCGATCACGACGCCGCGGCGCCTGCCCTCATTCCGATCGAAGGTTCGGATTGTCAAACGCCCGCCTCCCGATGTCGCGTGAATTGCGTTGACGAGGAGATTGACCAGCACCTGCTGCAACTCGGTGCGATTCATCGAGATCAGGCGTGAGGCGTGATAGTCCGTTTCGACGCTGATCGTCGTCTTGTTCAGCAGATGTTGAACGAGCGGCAGCGTGTCGGTGACGACGACCGCGGGATCGTATTGATCGGTAAAGCCGGCATATTCCTGCGGCTTGGCGAATTGCAGGAGCCTCGTCACGATTTCACTGACGCGGTGCATCTGCTCGTCGATAAGCCGAAACTCGGTTTTTGCTTCGTCGGCCCTGGTGCCCATCATGTCCCTGATGATCTCCAGGTTGCCCTGCATCACCGCAATGGGATTGTTGATCTCATGGGCGACGCCCGCGGTGATTTCACCAATCGCAGCGAGCTTTTCCGACATGATCAGCTGCTTGGTGGTTGCTTCGAGCTGCTGGTTCGCATGCACGAGCTTGTTTGTGCGTTCCTCGACGCGCTGATTGAGTTCCTGGTTCCATTGTCGCAGCTGGGCGTCGCGCTCGTGGATCTGATCGAGCAGCCGATCCAGATGAACCGCAACCTGCTCGATCTCGTCGCGTCCATCGACGGGTCCGGTTCGCGCGCCCAATTCACCGCTTTCGACCTTTGAAATCGTCGTCGTCATCCGCTCAAGCGGCCGGAAGATGCTTGCCGCCCATGTCAAGAACAGCGGGACAGTCAGCGCAACCGCAACGACAAACGCCAGGGCGATTTCCAGAACCGTCCCGCGCTTTGCTGCGGTGAACGGTTGCCGAAGATAGCCGGCGTAGAGCATTCCGACGCGACGATTATAGCTGTCACGGATCGGCTCATAGGCGGAAATGTACCAGTCGTTGACGACGAATGCGCCATCGAGCCAGGTCTGGCCGCGATCGAGAACCGTATCTCGAACTTCCGCAGAGACACGCGTGCCAATTGCCCGCTGCCCCTCGAACATCCTCACATTGGTACTGATACGTACGTCATCGAGGAACAGTGTCACGGTCCCGCGACTGCCCTCCGGCAAACCCGCCCCGAAATAGATGAGATCGTTGATCGCATCGACGAACGCGAGGTTCTGATTGAGCAGCATGCCACCGACCAACGCGGCCTTTCGTCCATTCGGCAGCGAAACCGGCGTCGCCGACTGCAATACCAGCCCTCGGCTCTCTTGCGTCCGCGTGGTCGGCGCGCTTCCGGGTGTCGCCACGATGTCGATCTGAGCGCGCTTCGGAAGGTCGGCGGAGATCGCCGCGAGCTCGATGGATTGAAACACATCAATCGCGGTTCGTGTCCGCCCCTCAAGCGCCGAGCTGATGACGGGCCAATTCCATCTTGGCGCGGCCGCCATCAGATACTCGCTCGCGATCACTGCGCCATCGTCGGCGATAATGTAGAGAAAGTCGAAGCCGCGAGCCTGTGCGATGTCCTTGAGATAGTCGCTCAGGGCGCCACGCCCATAGCCCGGGGTTTGAACGATCGACTGAAAGCGCGCGGAGCTCACCGACGATACCAGATAATCCTCGGTGTTCTCGAAAATTCGTCCGAGATACTGTCTGGCGATCGTCAGATCGTCATGGACCTTGGATGTCAGTACCGCGTCGAACCTCACGTTCCAGCGGTAAATGCTGATTGCAAGAAGCAGCGGAAGAATGACGAGCATCGGCAGCAGCGCCATCGCCAGCAGGCGATACCGCACGGAGGCCTTCGGGGAAAAGCTCGCTATCAGAGTTGCCAGCTTGCGCATTTGCGGTCGATCGTTTTGCGCGAAATCCCGAGACGGCGTGCCGCCTCCTCACGGTCGCCCCCCGACTCACGAAGCACAAAAAGGATATGCCGCCGCTCCACATCGGCGAGCGTGATATCGCTTGTCGATCTTTCGCCGCGTGACTTGAGATAGTCCTCCCGGAATTCACCGAGGATCACCGTCCGCTCGATCAGATTGCGCAGCTCCCGTATGTTGCCTGGCCAATCGTACTGCAAAAGGAACGTCCGCATCCCGGCGTCGATTGGAACGCGCGGCATGCCAAGCTGTTCGGAAATCTCGCGCATAAAGATCTCGGCAAGCTCGAGCACATCCTGATCGCGGTCCCGAAGGGACGGAAGTTCGATCTGCATGATGTTGATACGAAAATAGAGATCCGCCCGAAAGGTGCCTGCGGCAACCCGCTTCTGCAGATCGGCGTTGGTCGCGAAGACATAGCGGGCGTCGATCGGCACCTCGCGCTCCGAGCCGACGGGACGCACCCGACGATCCTCAAGCACACGCAACAGCTTGCTTTGCAGCTGGTATGGCAGCTCGCCGATCTCGTCCAGGAAAAGAGTGCCTCCTTGCGCGAACATGAACAGCCCCTCTCGGGCCTTCCCTGCGCCCGTGAACGCGCCCTTCACATGGCCGAACAGTTCGCTTTCGATCATTTCCGAGGGGATTGCCCCGCAGTTGACCGGCACGAACAGCTTGTCCGCTCGGTTGGACAGCGAATGGAGCGATCGAGCGGCAACCTCCTTGCCTGTTCCGGACTCGCCGGTAAACAGAACCGGCGTCGGCAAAGGCGCCACCCGAGCGATAGTTTCGCGCGCCTTTTGAACTGCTGCGGACGCTCCAATAAGCTTGTTTCGCAGGTACAGCTGCTGTGAGGACGACTTCAGCTCATGGCGCAGCACGAAATTCTCCCGCTGCAGTCGTGCCCGATCGAGGCAACGTGCAACGGCATTCAGCAATTGATTGGATCGAAATGGCTTGATGACAAAATCTATGACGCCGATGCGCAGTGCGCCAATTGCCGTATCCAGATCGGCATAGGCGGTCATCAGGATGACATCGGTGAAGAACCCGATCGCTCGCTGCTCAGCAAGCCAGTCGAGGCCGCTCTTTCCGGGCATGACGTTGTCGAGGATCACGACGTCGAAATGCTGCCCGTCGAGCTTCCGCGACGCGTCCTTGGCGTCCGCCGACTCCTCGATCAGCCTGCAGCGCGGGCGCAGGAGCTTAACGAGGAAATTGCGCATCCCCGGCTCGTCGTCAACGATCAAGATCGAGGCTTGCGCGAGCCAAGGCCCGAATTCCGGGTCGACCACCGGTTCGGCAACGTCACGCGGGGCTTCCTCAGACATCGATATCTCTCCCGACTCCGCTCTTGACGAGCACCATCTCAACGCAGCGCGATGGCCTTCTCCAGCGCAATGAAAAAGCGAAGGCAAAACGATATGCCTACCACAAGCCGCGCCAGGCCATAAGTCATTCCGCCCCGGGCCGGATCGCGAACATCGCAGCAGGCACAAGCCGGCGATTGACGCCGTCGTCCGCGATCGTCGATCCGCGATAGAGAAAACGTCCTGACGTTGGCATCCTGTTCCCGCCCATCTCTGGGTTGTTCTCCAAGGCGACGACGCGCCCACGTTAACGCTCGCGCGGGTTACTTTTCTTCGGTCGGTATCGGGGTCAACTCCCCCCAATCGACCGTAGTAACGCGTTCCGTCAGACCTTCCGTGAATCGTCGTCCAGCACGGCGCGCACCAACGCGAAGGCATGCCGGACACCATGCAGTTGATCGATGAGATGGAGGATGACGTCGATCCCCTCGTCGTTGACGCCCAGGTCGCTCTTGAGATCGCGGATCAGGTGCGCGCGAGCGACATCCGCATCAGAGAACTGTGTACCTGAAGTCGCCTCGGTCGGAATCAGCCATCGTTGCTCCAGCCAGAATTCGAGCGTCTGCACCCGCAGTCCCGAAGAGATCAGAAATTCCTGTTTGTTCAGGGTCATTACAAGGTGCCTTCGCGCGGATCGAATTCCTTCCCCTTGGCCCAGTTCTCGACGAACGCTTCCAATTCCGGATCCGGCGACTTCGGCAGGACGATCGTCAGCTTCACCAGTTCGTCGCCGGCACTGCCCCCTCGGCGCGGCGCGCCCTTGCCTCGGAGGCGCAGTGTCGTGCCGGTATTCGATCCCTTCGGCACCGCCATGGTCACATCGCCGGTCGGCGTCGGCACCCGGATTTGACCGCCCAGAACCGCCTCGGTCAACGAGATCGGTAATTCGAGCAGAATGTTGTCGCCGTCACGCGTGAAGCGCCGATCCGGCGTGACTTCGACTTCGATGAGGGCATCGCCTGGTCCGCCCTTGCCGGCGCCGGACGCTCCCTTGCCCTTCAGGCGCAGGACCTGCCCGTCCACCAGCCCTGGAGGGATTTTCACTTCCAGCGTCCCGCCGTCGGGCAGCGTGATTCGCTTGGTTGCACCGCTGATCGATTCGACGAACTCGATAGGCAGGCGATAGTGCAGATCTTCGCCGCGTCGATTTGCGCGTGCGCGCTGTCCACGCCTCAGCAGATCGGCGAACGCACCCTCCGAATCCATGAAGTCGGCAAACCCGGCCCCGCTGGTGTAGGCATGCGGGTCTTCGGCATCGGCGTAGTCGCGATAGAAGTGATGCTGCGGCCGTTCAGCTCCGGTCGCGTCGATCTCACCATTATCGAAGCGCTTGCGCTTGTCGGCATCGCCGAGCAGGTCATAGGCGCCGGCTGCTTCCTTGAACTTCTCCTCCGCGGCCTTGTCGCCGGGGTTGAGGTCGGGATGCAGCTTCTTCGCAAGCTTGCGATAGGCCTTCTGTATCTCGGCGGCCGAAGCTGAGGAGGACACCCCCAACACGTCGTACGGGTTCTTGGCCACTCACCGCTCCCGACCACGATCATGCTTCGACACGGCGGAGACCGCGCCTGTTACTGGCAGCCGACGACCAAGCTGCAAATCCAGATTATTCGACATGGCCGGGCTCCACATATTTGGGGTAGTTCTTCAGTTGTTGAGGCGTCATTCGTGCGGGATCCGGCGCGCCGGGGACACCGCGCGGACCCAGCTGAGCCCGCACGATGTCGTCTTCCGTCAACCGCGGCTTGCCGTCGTCGAGTTGTCCATTGCCTCCGAGACTCGCTGTCATCGCCTTCCAACCTCTGCACGCTTTTTCTTCAACGATGTTCCAGTCGTCGCTGGCCTGACAAGAACCGCGCGCGTCACGCTCAGCGCTGCTCGGGCCGCCGCTCCTCGGGCCTTTCACCGGAACGCTCCTCTCCCGCGGGCCCACGGCGTGGAGGCGCCCCCATCTCCTCCCGCTGCGGTTCAGGCCTCACGGCTGGGGCAGCAGGTCTGGCCTCGATTTCCGGCCTGGCTGCCGGACGAGCCATGGGTTGGGGGCGAGGCTCCGGCCTCGGCGCAGACTCCGGCCTTGCCTCCGGCACGCGGATGTCCTCGCGCCTTCGCTCTTCCGGAGGAAGAGCTCTCGGGGCCGCCTCAGGCTGCGGCGTTCGTTCACGCTCAGATTCGCGAGGCGCAGCTTTTCCGGCTTCATCCGCTGGTGACTTGCGCTCCGGCGCGGGCGGCTGCGCTGGACGCCGAGAGTCTTCGAGACGCTGCCGCGCGGGATCCTCGGGACGCGCGCCCTTCAGATCCTCAGGTCGAGGCTTGTCCGTGTTCGACGGCATCGCCTCGGCGGGCGGGCGGGGCCGAACAATGTCTCGCCCGTTCAGCACTGCTGGACGTGGCGTGGCCACCACGGGCGGGGCGCCGCCATTTGCCCTGTTGAACAAACGGCTGTCGTGGCTCGCGACCTCGACGTGCTTACGTTGCACCGGCGTAGGCGCGAAATGTTGTTCCTTGGCTATGGTTCTGTCCGCAGCGGTCGGACGAGCCTCGACGCCGCCTCGTCCGCCATTGTAGCTGACGTTGTTCACCGTTTCATTGACAACGACGGCTTTCTGATAGACGTTTCTGATCGTCACATTCCGTATATTGTTGACCGTGCTGTTGTAGAAGAATTGGCCACGATCCCAGCGGCCGCCTTCGTAGCCAATGCCCGAATAGCCGAAGCCATAGTTGACGCCGCCGTAAAAGCCGACGCGCTCACCCCAATAACCCGGGTGGAAAATGTAGGCTCCCGCAAGCCAGCCCCAGTAGCCTGGGGTCCACAACAGGCCCGGTCGCGGCGGCTGCACCCAGGTTCCCGGCACCCAATAGTAGTCACCGGCATCCTCATCCCACGACCAATATCCCGGAGACCAGAGATATCCCGGCGCAGGCACGGGAGGCTGTTCGTAACGAGGCAATGGCGGCGGCGGCGTTTCCACAGCCGTGACCTGAGAGCAAGCTGCTTCCTGGGACAACGCAACCGTCGGCATGACGCAAGCACTTCCGAGCAGCAAGACAGCGAAAACCGCGGGAGATGTCGTCGTCAACAGTCGCTTCAACATGTGGGAGCCTTGGCGAGAAATCGTGACCATTCGCGTGATGCACGACACCGTTCGCACCGGCGAACGGTGTTGCTTCAGAGCGTTCCTAGCGACCCGGCTGCAGCGTCATGCTCTCCAATCCTGCAGCGACGATCAGGCCGGTTTCCGCCTGCACGCTGAGGGGTTGCAGCGCGATGCTGTTGTTCGAGCCACCCAGCAGCACATTGCCGCCCACGCCGACGACCGCCGCGGCCATCGCGTCGACGCCGACATAAGTCCCGGCGATATCACCGCGGCCGGGCTGGGCAATGGGTGCGAACACCGACCAGGCAAGCGCAGTGCTCTCGGTAATGCCGATGTCGAGACCGACCTTCTGGATCGTCGCGATATAATAATCTTCAGGCAGTCCGTTGATGCGCAAGACACACGCCAGATTGGTGACCGCGCCGACGATAAAGCCGATGCTTGGGCCACCCTTGCACTCAAGCACGCCGACTTGCACCTTTTGCACGGGCTGCTGGGCTTGCGCGGTTGATACCAGGGCGGCCAGCATTGCTCCGGCAAAGGCAGTGAGGACCGTCAAACGTCGTCGCATAAGAAAGCTCCTACAAAATGAAGGCGGAATGCCTTCAAGACATCTGCTGAAGTTTGAGTACAAAGACGCAACCGGGATTGCAGTCCAGCACTTGAGAGCCGGCGTTTCGTCCCGACAGCGGTGTAAAAGCGCGATTGGTCGCCGCGGGCTCGCGCCCGCGCTGACAGAAGCGCGTTATTTCGAATTCTTCTTGTCGTCGTCGATTTCGGTGAATTCGGCGTCGACGACATTGTCTCCGCCCGAACCCGGCGCAGCACCGGGAGCCGCTCGCGCGGCACTCTGCAGGGCCTCCGCGAGCTTCATCGTGTGCTGCTGCAAGGCGTTCACCTTGGTATTGATCGTCGCGGCATCGTCGCCCTTCAACGCTTCGCGAAGATCGGACATCGCGCTTTCGATCGCGCTGCGGTCCGGTGGCGCGAGCTTCGAGCCATGCTCGGCGACGGTCTTCTCGGTTGCATGGAGCAGTGCCTCGGCGGCGTTCTTCGCCTCGACCGCTTCCTTCCGCTTCTTGTCCTCGGCAGCATGCGCCTCGGCATCCTTGACCATCTTTTCGATGTCGCTCTCCGACAGGCCGCCCGATGCCTGAATCTGGATATTCTGTTCCTTGCCGGTGCCCTTGTCCTTGGCCGACACGTTGACGATGCCGTTGGCATCGATGTCGAACGTCACCTCGATCTGCGGCACGCCGCGCGGCGCCGGAGCAATGCCGACGAGATCGAACTGGCCGAGGAACTTGTTGTCGGAGGCCATCTCGCGCTCGCCCTGGAAGACGCGAATCGTCACCGCGCTCTGGTTGTCCTCGGCGGTGGAGAAGACCTGGCTCTTCTTCGCCGGAACCGTCGTGTTGCGCTCGATCAGCCGGGTGAACACGCCCCCCAGCGTCTCGAGGCCGAGCGACAGCGGCGTCACGTCGAGCAGCAGCACGTCCTTGACGTCCCCCTGCAGAACGCCGGCCTGGATTGCCGCACCGACCGCGACGACCTCGTCAGGATTGACGCCCTTGTGCGGCTCCTTGCCGAAGATCTTTTGCACGACCTCCTGGATCTTCGGCATGCGGGTCTGGCCGCCGACCAGTACGACTTCGTCAATGTCCTTGGCCGTGAGCCCGGCGTCCTTGAGAGCATTGAGGCACGGCTCGATCGTCCGCTGAACGAGGTCCTCGACCAGGGACTCGAACTTCGCGCGCGTGATCTTGACCTGAAGATGCTTCGGGCCGGAGGCATCCGCCGTGATGAACGGCAGGTTGACTTCGGTCTGCGTGACCGTGGAAAGCTCGATCTTGGCCTTTTCAGCCGCCTCCTTGAGGCGCTGAAGCGCGAGCTTGTCGTTGCGCAGATCAATCCCTTGCTGCTTCTGAAACTCGTCGGCCAGGTAATTGACCAACCGCATGTCGAAATCTTCGCCGCCCAGGAAGGTGTCGCCGTTGGTCGCCTTCACCTCAAACACCCCATCGCCGATATCGAGAACGGAGATGTCGAAGGTGCCGCCGCCGAGATCGTAGACGGCGATCTTGGCCTGTTTCTTCTTGTCGAGGCCGTAGGCGAGCGCCGCCGCGGTGGGTTCGTTGATAATGCGCAGGACCTCGAGGCCGGCGATCTTGCCGGCGTCCTTGGTGGCCTGACGCTGCGCGTCGTTGAAATAGGCGGGAACGGTGATGACGGCCTGCGTGATCTTCTCGCCGAGATTGGCCTCGGCCGTCTCCTTCATCTTCTGCAGGATGAAGGCGGAGATCTGCGAAGGCGAATACGGCTTGCCTTCAGCCTCGACCCAGGCGTCGCCGTTGGACGCCTTGATGATCTTGTAAGGAACAAGTGTCTTGTCCTTCTCGACCGTCGGATCATCGTAGCGGCGGCCGATCAGGCGCTTCACCGCGAAGATGGTGTTGGTCGGATTGGTCACCGCCTGCCGCCGGGCCGGCTGCCCGACGAGACGCTCGCCATCGGACGTGAACGCCACCACGGATGGTGTCGTGCGCGCGCCCTCGGCGTTCTCGATGATGCGCGTGTTCTTGCCATCCATGACCGCGACGCATGAATTGGTCGTCCCGAGGTCGATTCCGATCACTTTTGCCACGTCGCGCTCCTCTGACTTTTTCGTTGATCGACTATGTGCGGCTTGCGCCCTGCGCCACTCCCGTTGAGCAACACATGTGCCACATCGCGCCTCACGTGATTTCAACGGCTTACGCCGCGAGCTCGTGAGACGTCGGACATTTTGTCCGGAGCGCGTCGGACAAACTGTCTATTGGTTTAAGCGCATGTGATACGTCGGCCTGCCTGGCCATTGCCGATGACCGCGGAAGGCTTGTCCATTGTAGTCGGACCAGCTGTCCTTCGCGGATCCGGCCAGGTCAGCGCGACGCGCCGGAAGATTACTCCGGACGTCCGCTACCCAGTAGCGCGGAATCCCAACCCGCTGCGGTCGCGCCGGCGACGTAAGTGGATTCCAGGAAGGCAAGTAGATCGCCGTCAGGATTACCCGACTGGCGCAGGTCGTCGTAGTCGAGGAGAAACTCGCCTTGGCCGGCGTGCCATCGCGCGGCGCCTGGACCGATCTTCGCGTTTTCGATGCCTTGCGGCTGCGGGTAGGTGAAGGAGTAGAATGCGGGTCTGGGATAGGAGGGATCACCCGACCACCATCCCATCTCCATCAACTCCGCATTCATCGCATTGCGCCGGATAAAATCAGCGTTCGGCGCCGGTGATGCGGGCTTGCCGTTATAGAACGGCACGCGAATGTCGAACGTCCCCCACATCAGGCCGATGGGTTGCGTCTTGCCCGTGAACCGCCCCTGAAAGATCTGCATGACACGTTGCGTGCTGAGGAGAATGCGCCACCAGGCGTTGACCATGTCGCGGTCGTATGGGCGCTTTTGGTTATCCTGGTCGAACGGGATCGGGTTGGACACTTCCTGCGGCATGAGCGTGATGGACGCATCGATCCCCGCATGGCGAAGCCGGTCGAGCAACGTGTCGACCAGCGTTGCGACCGACGTCGGGCCGAGCGGCAATTGTCCCGATCCGCCCGAACTCGTGAACCATTGCAGCTCGTGCGAGATAAAGTCGGCGCGGACCTCGTAGACGCCGCCGGCGTAAGGGATCGGGCCGGTGGTCAGACCTCTCGCACCGAGCCACAGCGGAACCTCGGCCCATTGCGCCTGGAACGGTCCGGCCAGCTTGAGCTTGCCAACCGCTTGCAACACCATGTGGAGAAGATACCCGGTCTGCTCGAAAGCCTGGCCGGACAGAGCCGGCCACAGATCGCCAGCAGCGGGATTGGAAGATGACTTGCCGGAAGACGACTTGCTGGCACTCATAGCATGTCCTCGCACAGTTTTTGCGTGGGGAGAATTCGCGCCTCAGCTCCAATGTCTGATCATGACGGGCTCATTCACCTGTCGCAAGCCATACCAAGGCTTCACGCCCGCCGCCTCGGCAGGCTTGCGACGAACTGAAACCGCGGCGCACGGCTGCGATGGCGAACGCACCGGAACCACCTCAGACAATCTGTCCCATCGATTTTGACAAAGTGTCCGCGGTCGAACTGACCGACACCTTAAGCTGTTGGTGCGACTTGCCACGCGTGTGGCACGCGGATTGCTGCCAGTCCATCACGTCGACGATCTCTACCGTCGCCTGTTGGACCAGGATGGTTCGTAATGCTCAATGTTGACGTGAACGAAACAGATGATGAACTGCAAATCGTTGCAGAGCTGCATGGTCTAACGGCAAACGACATCGATGTGTCCGTTGAGCATGGTGTACTCACCATTATCGCTGAGAGGCAAATCAACGACGGCCGCGGCGCCGAGCGGACAATCAGAGTCTTGAGCTCGATGCTGCTACCTCGTTGGGTCGACGCTCATGAGATAAGCGCGTACTTCGAGGATGGTTTAGTAACTGTGACGTTTCCCAAGCGCGGGTAGTCGATCCAAGCTGGCTTCACCAAAATCATCGGATCGTCTTGGACACGAGCAGACATCTCAGCTCGCCACGCCAACTTTCGCAGGCCGCAACGAACGTGACCCGATCGCGTAACCAGGCTGCACGACGGTCGTGACCGTGCCGCTCGGCACGGACGGATCTTGCACCTGGAACATGGCTTCGTGAAAGTGAGGGTCAAATCGGCTTCCGGTCGGATCAAGCTTCTTGACGCCGTGCGCCTCCAATGATCGCAGCAGGTCCTTTTCGGTCAGCTCCACACCCTCGACAAACGTCTTGAAGGGGCCAGCATTGCCGCGCAGCTCCGCAGGAAGACTGGACATCGCACGTTCTAGATTGTCCGCGACGTTGACCATATCGCCCGAGAACCTGGTCACGGCGTATTGCCGCATGTCGCTCAACTCGCGCTCGGCCCGCCGGCGTACATTCTCGGCGTCCGCGAGCGCCCGAAGCAGGCGATCCTTCAGATCGACATTTTCCGCCACGAGCCGCGCAATCGCATCATGTGCGTCTTCTGCTGCGCCCGGCCCGGCGCTTGCAGCGTCTGGCGATCCGGAGGCTGCTTGCGCCGCAGGATCCTCAGGCGTTACCTTCTGTGCATCTTCTCCCGCCTGAGTCCCTTCCTGAGAGGGACGTGGGTGAATCTGTCTGGTGTGATAGGGATTCTTCGGCGGGCCGTTGATTGTCATGGCAGCTCTCCTATCTCGCCGTCGATATGTCGTTTGAGGGGCAGTCGAAAGATCGCCGCCTTTCGCGCGCCCGAACCGGCCACTACCGCGTATCGCGAAGTTGCAGGCCCAAGCCAATCAGCGTGCAGCCCTGGAAAACCAGGTCGACCGACAACAACAGACCAAGCAACCAGAGACTGTTGAGTGGCCACCCTAGGAGAAATGCCAATCCGGCGATCGCGGTGAGCAATCCGGAGGCAAATAGCCAGCCCCAGCCACCATCTCCCCTTGCTCTAAAGCTAAGCAGCAGGCGCATAAGGCCGGACGCGATCGTGAAAATGGCCAATATGAGAGTCAGAACCAGCGAAGCGATTGCAGGATCCAGAACGATTGTCGCACCGGCCGCAGCATAAAAAAAGCCTCCCAGCCCCCAAAGAAAGAACCCGCGCCAGTTCTTGACCCTGAACGCATGGACGATCTGGAAGGCGCCCGCGACGATCATCAAGACGCCGATATAGAAGATCGTCGCGATGGTCGCCAACAGCAGGTTGCTGAGAGCTCCGAAGCCCAGCACAACGAAGAGAATGCCCAAGGCGACGAACCAACCCCACTTCCCTCGCGCTTCGGTCATCAATCCCGTGAACGCTCGCCTCGGTTCCGACATTCCGGTTGTCTGCGTCATGAATGAATTACCCAGAGGTTGAGTTGTTGGTGGCTCGCTGCACACGGGCTGTGCCCTACGATGCAGACGACGACATTCTTGCAACCGACGACAACGCAATCGACGTGCCAGACGGCAAACGCCGTGATTTCAATCTGTTATGACAATCGACATCGCCGAACGGTCATTTTGTCCGGAATCGCCGGGACAAAATGACCGATTCATGTCACGCCCCCTTCGGAACGATCTTGCTCGCGAGCTGCATCCCGTTCGTCGGATCATTGCTCGGCGCGGCATTGTGAGGAAACAGCTCGATCCCTGTTGGGACCGTCTCCACGTAGAGCGACTGGCTTGGGAAGGCGAAATCAGAGCCGGCCTTTGTCACGATCGTCTTGATCGCATACGCCAACTCCTCCTTAATCTTCAGCCAATCTCCCCAGACCGTGGTGTGGGTAAAGCAGTAGACCATGAGATCGATCGACGAGTCATTGAACTTGTCGACGCGTACGAACGCGACGGCTTCAGGAGGATGCACAAAATCCTGACTGCCGAGGATGTAACCCTCAATTCCATCACGGACGACGCGGAGCTGATCGATGGTCGTGCCGTAATCGAGGCCGATGATCCAGGAAATACGGCGGAACCTCATCTGAGAGAAGTTGGTGACGGCATTGTCCGCCAGATACGAATTCGGGACGAATACGGGCGCCTGATCGAACCGGCGAACTTTCGTTGTTCGCAGACCAATGGTCTCGACCGTGCCCTCGACGATGTTCTCGGCGAGTATCCAATCGCCGTTGCGAAAGCGCTGCTCGCCAATGATGAAAATCCCGGAGATCAGGTTCTTGAACAGATTCTGGGCGCCCAACGCCACCGCAACGCCTACCAGCCCGAAGCTCGCCAGTACAGGCCCGACGTGAATGCCCCAGACCTCCAGGACGGCGGTCGCGCCGAGCGCCACGATGATGGCGCGTCCGACCCTGACCGTCCAGCCGATCATGGCTTGACTGAATATCGGCGTCCGGCCATCGAGAACCGCGCACAGCGGCCCGATTACCTCGAACAACGCCCAGAAGATCGTGAATGCGGTCAACGAGCGATCGATCTGGAGAAGGCCATCCTTGAGCCTCTGATTGGTCAGCACGAATTCGCCGATAATGAATACGGCCAGAACGATCGGAATAAACTGAATCGGCGGGGCCAGCGCCTCGACGATAGTGCGGTTGAGCCCCACTTTGCTCGACGACCAGGAGTGGATGCGAGAGACGATAAAGCGGCTAAAGAACCGCCGGATCAGCACCGCGATCGCGAGAATGACGATCGAAACGATGAAGTGTCCGACAGTCAGGTCCAGGACGCTTCGCTGCCAGAACGAAAGCAAGATTGTCCAGAGCGTGTCGAGTTCGCTATACGGAGCATGCGTCATGCGGGAACATGCCAGAGACGGCGGTGCTGTCCGCCTGAACTTGCGGCGCTGCAACAAGCGAGGCGGTCAGATGACCAGGCTGGGCGGAACTGAACTAACGTAACCACAGCCTGATCACGCCTGAGACGAAGCCACCCGCCACAACGCTTGCGATCCAGATCGCGACCAGCCACGCGAGCCGTTGCCATAGCGGAAGCCGCGCCTGCATCAGTGATATCCTGCGGTGCCGGCTTTGCCACGAAACACCCAGTAGGCCCAACCCGTGTAGGCGAGGATGAGCGGAATGATCACGCAGGCGCCCACCAGCATGAACAATTGGCTTTCGACCGGTGCCGCGGCATCCCAGATCGTAACCGCGCGAGGAACAGCGTAAGGATAAATGCTGATGCCGAGCCCGATGAAGCTCAGCAGGAAGAGGGCCAGCGCCATGAGGAACGGCAGCCGCTCGAGCTCACGCTTCAGACTCCAGAAGAAGGTTGCCGCGCAGATCAGCACCAACAGCGGCACCTGAGCCGTCAACAAGACACCGGGCATCGCGAACCATCGCCGCCAATAGTCATAGTCGAGAAACGGCGTCACTGCGCTGACGGCCGCCAACGCCAGCAGCGTACCGGCGCCGAGCCAGAACGCGGCACGGCGCGTGTGACGTTGGCTCGTCCCCTCCGTCTTCCAGATCAGCCACGTCGCGCCGAGTAGCGCATAACCGATCACAACCGCGACGCCGGTCAGGATGCTGAATGGGCTGAGCCAGTCGAGCCAGCCACCGGCATAGGCATCATTGACGACATGAATGCCTTGCAGGATTGCCCCAAGCGTCACGCCTTGCGCGAAAGCCGCAATCAGGGAACCTAACCAGAAGGCAACATCCCACAACGGACGATGCCCTGGATCGCGCCAGCGGAACTCAAAGGCGACGCCACGGAAGACAAGCCCGAGCAGCATGGCAATCATCAACGGATAGGTGGCCGGAAGGATGATGGCATAGGCCAGCGGAAACGCCGCCAGCAGACCGCCGCCGCCCATCACCAGCCACGTCTCATTGCCGTCCCAGACCGGCGCGATCGAATTCATCGCCTGGTCGCGCTCGTCGCCGACCGCGAAGGTCGGGAACAGAATCCCGATGCCGAGGTCGAACCCGTCCATGACGACGTAGGCCATCACCGCAAAGCCGATAATGGCAGCCCAGAAGGTGGTAAGGTCGATGCTGTACATGGCCTCACTCCGCCGCGGTCAAAGGCACGCCGACACTCCCCGCCGGCGTAATGCCTGCAGCACGCTGCGGCACCTTGGGCGGCTCCTTCTCGCCCGGTGCGGGCGGCTTTGCCATCAAGCGCAGGAGATAATAGGTGCCGCGCCGAAGGCTGCGAAGTACACCAGCACGAAAGCAACAAGGGAGGCCGCCACAGCCGGCGCAGCCAGCGGCGAATGCGATTCCGCCGTTCGCAACAGCCCGTAGACCGTGAAGGGCTGCCGACCGACCTCCGTCGTCACCCATCCAGCGACCACCGCGACGAAGCCGGCCGGTCCGAGCGCGACACAGGCGCGATGCAACCAGGCCCAGTCGTAGAGCATTCCCCGGAAGCGCGCGAGCAGGCTCCAGAGACCGACAGCGAGCATCGCAAATCCAAGGCCGACCATGATCCGGAACGACCAGAACACGATCGGCACCGGCGGCCATTGATCCCTAGGGAAGTCGCTGAGCCCCGGCAGAGGTGCGTCCGGATCGTGTTTAAGGATCAGCGATCCGAGGCGCGGCACCTCGAGCTTGTATCGGACCTGCGCCGCCTCGTTGCTGGGGAAACCAAAGAGGATAAGCGACGCGCCGTCAGGACTGGGTTCGTAATGCCCCTCCATGGCGAGAACCTTGGCGGGCTGGTGTTCCAACGTGTTGAGCCCATGGGCATCACCCGCGAGGATTTGGATCGGGGTCACGATCGCAGCCATCCACATCGCCATCGAAAACATCTTGCGCGCGCCGGGATTGGTGCGGTCCCACAGCAAATGCCAGGCGCCCACACCGCCGACCACGAACGCCGTCGTCAGATAGGCCGCGATCACGGTGTGGACGAGGCGATACGGAAAGCTCGCGGTGAAGATGATCGGGATCCAGGATCCGGCAGGAACGAACTGGTCCTTCGCATTGATCGCAAATCCCGCCGGCGTCTGCATCCAGCTGTTCACGGCGATGATCCAGGTTGCCGAGATCAGTGTACCGAGCGCAACCATGCACGTTGCAAAGAAATGCAGGCCTTTGCCGACCTTGCTCATGCCGAACAGCATGACGCCGAGGAAGCCGGCCTCCAGAAAGAAGGCCGTCATCACCTCATAGGCCATCAGCGGCCCGATGATCGGACCGGCGCGCGTGGAGAATACCGACCAATTCGTACCGAACTGATATGAGAGCACCACTCCCGACACGACGCCCATCCCGAACACGACGGCGAAGATCTTCAGCCAGTAGCGGAACAGGTTGGCATAGACGCCTTGTCCCGTCTTCAGCCACAACGCCTCGAGCACCATCAGGTAGCTCGCAAGCCCGATCGAGAACGACGGAAATATGAAATGGAACGAAACGGTGAACGCAAACTGAGCACGCGCCAGAATCACCGCATCGAGATTGTCCAGCAATGTCCCCTCCTTGCCTCAGGATATCAGTCCCGGCACTTCGTCACCGGCATCCGGCCGACTAAGCGGCAACAACCCGTACCGGAATGGACTTGGCTGCGGGCGTCCCGCTAATCTTGTCGTAGTAATCGAGAGGCAGCAGCGGATTGAGCTCGGGGTAATATCCCGCAACCGATCCGGGCGGCATCGGATAATCCAACACCTTCAATCCGCTGACGCGCCTTTGGATGCCGTCATCGCTGATCGTCTCGAGCGCAATGCTGGAGCCGTGTTCGAGCCCGCGCGCCGCACGATCCTCGGCATTCATGAAGAGAACCATACGGTCGTTGTAGACACCGCGGTAACGGTCGTTGTTGCTGTAGATCGTGGTGTTGAATTGATCGTGCGAGCGAATGGTTGCCAGTCGCAGCATCCCGGGATCCGAAACGGATGCGTTCACTTCCAGACCCGGCAGAAGCAGAAAGTTCGCCTTGCCGTTCGGGGTCGGCCACACCCGTTCGCGTGGCGGCACTTCGAGATGAAATCCTCTCGGGCTTTCGATCCGCTCGGAGAAATCGCTGTAGATCTCCGGATAGACTTCCGCGATCTTGTCGCGGATCAGGCCGTAATCCTTGCTGTAGCTCTTCCAGTCGACCTTGCTGTCCGGCAACGTCGCTTGCGCGATCCGGCAGACGATTTCCACCTCCGGAAGCAGATGCGGGCTCGCCGGCGACAGCACGCCGCGAGACGCGGTGACGTTCGACATCGAGTCCTCGATCGTCAGGAATTGCTCGCCGGCTGCCGTTCGGATGATCTCCGAGCGTGCGATAACAGGCAGCATCAGGGCATCGCGACCGTGAACCAGATGTCCGCGATTCAGCTTGGTGGTGATGGCGACCGTCAGCGCAAGCTTTCGCATCGCTGCGTATGATCGTTCGGTATCAGGTACGGCGCGGACGAAATTGCCGCCGAGGCCGATGAAGACCTTCGCGGTGCCCGCCTGCATCGCGGCGACGGACTCAATGGTATGATGACCATGCTCGCGCGGAGGTTCGAACCCGAAGACATCGTGAACGCGATCGAGATAATCCTGGCTCGGCTGCTCGTCGATCCCGACGGTGCGATCCCCCTGCACATTGGAATGACCGCGAATGGGTGATATTCCGGCGCCCGGCTTGCCGAAGTTGCCTTTGAGCAGGAGCAGGTTGACCAGCTGCTGCACCAGCCGCGACCCCTCCTGATGCTGCGTAATGCCCATCCCGTAGCAAATGATTGTCGCCCGCGATCGAATATAGATTTCGGCACACCTGCGGATTTGCGCTTCCTCTAACCCGGACGCCCGCTCCAGGTCCGGCCATGTCTGCGCCAGCGCGTCGCTCCGAACTGCATCGAGGCCGACGGTATGCTCGCGGATGAATTCCCAGTCGACGATCTTCTCGCCGGCTTCCTCCCGTTCGAACATGACCTTCATGACGCCTTTGAGAAAGGCCAGGTCACCTCCGATGCGGACGTGAACGAATTCGCTGGCAATCCTGGTCGAACCGAAGGTTGCCATCTGGATGACATCCTGCGGATCGGCGAAGCGCACCAACGCACGCTCGGGCATCGGATTAACGGCGACGATCGGAACCCCGCGCTTGCTCGCTTCGACCAGATTGCTCATCATCCGCGGCGAGTTCGTTCCGGTGTTCTGCCCGATGACGAAAATCGCTTCGGCGTGCTCAAAATCGTCGAGGATAACGGTGCCCTTTCCGACACCGATCGAGGGCGGCAGGCCCCGGCTGGTCGGCTCGTGGCACATGTTCGAGCAATCGGGGAAATTGTTGGTTCCGAACTCTCGGACGAAGATCGAGTAGAGGAACGCCGCTTCGTTGGGTGTGCGGCCGGACGTATAGAATTCCGCTTCGTGGGGACTGTCGAGAGATCGCAGATGCCTGCCGATCAACGCGAACGCGTCGTCCCAGCTGCACGGCACGTAGCGATCCGACGATGAGTCATAGCGCATCGGCTCCGTCAAACGTCCTTGCATCTCGAGCCAGTAGTCCGACCTCTCCATGAGCTCGGACACGGTGTGCCGCTCAAAGAACTCTCGCGTGACTCGAAACTTCGTTGCCTCAAATGCCAACGCCTTGGCACCGTTCTCGCAGAAATCGAGCGTCTTCTTGCATTCCGCGTCGGGAAACGCACAGCTCGAGCACTTGAAACCGCCGGGCTGATTCATTGCCAGAAGCGCGCGCGATCCCTTCGTCACCACACTCTGCTCGAGAAGAATCTTTGCGGTCGCTGCGGCGGCACCCCAACCACCGGCGGGATGATGATACGTCTTGAAGCGCGGCTTGCCGTCCAACATCAATCAACTCCGCAATTGTCAGGTCTTCAGTAGGGTCTTCGGCGGGATGACCTGAATGAGATCACCCGCAACACGCTGGGCCGCGTTGCCGGCCGCTTTATCGATCCTGGTCGAGGCTAGCGACGATCACCTTGTCGATCAGGCCTTCGTTGTGCCGGATGAAGTCATCGCGCGTCATGCCGGATGCGCGCCACGCATCCTGGAGACCGGCGTCTCTGTGCAGCCACTCGTTGCGCGTTTGATGATCGATCTTGTGACGCCGTGCGTCTTGCGATCCGTGTGACGCTTCGTCGTGATCCTTGGACATAGTATCTCCTCGTGTATCCTGTCTTGGCTTGGCACTCTCGCCGGGCGCAACGCGAGACAATTCAAGGGAGTCTTGAGGCCGGACTTCGCCGACCCGAGCGTCGCGCAGCCTTGCTACCCGCTGTGATAACGTTCCGCGTCCGATTGCGGGCAAGCTCGGTGAATGTAGATCGAGCATCGACGCTGCTTCGCATGCAGCCGTCGGTCCGCCAGGGTCACTCAATCGGGATCAATCCCAATTTGCTTCCCGCGCCCACTTGTCGCCCTCCTTGCGGACCTGGTTCTTGTCGATGCCGTAGAGATCTTGCAGCTTGCCCTCCAGCCGCTCCCTGTCACCATTGATGATGTCAATGTCGTTGTCGGTCAGCTTGCCCCATGTTGCCTTGAGTGCGCCCTTGGCGGCCTTCCAGTTTCCCTCGATGCGATCCCAGTTCATTTTCATCTCCTTCTTTTGCCTAACCGTGAAACGTGCATCGAGGAGAGGTTAGCAACAGGCGTGCCAGTCTGAGCGCATCGTCATATCAATGAGTTAGGAGATATCGCCTACCGGCAATGGACAATTTGTCACGACAGATTTGGCCAAGTTGTCCGCCGTGACGGATTGCAGCACACGCGCTACCGGCCGCGACTCCACCTCCGTGGCGCGACGCCTGGAGCCGGCGGCCTCGACGATTGCCGCATCGACGGGCCATCGACGCCGGAAGACGTTCGACGACGCCTGCTTGGCGCAATGGACGGCATGGAGAATGCGATGACGAATGACTCCACCACGGCTTTCGCTTACGTTCACCAACGTTGAGGCACCGCGTTCATGCGCAAGGATGCTTCGTTGATTATTTCGCGCCTATGAGGAGATCAAATGAAGCGCGATCCGAGAGACCGGCGACCAATCCATCATTCACCCATTTTCTGGGTTGGCATCGCCTTGTGCCTGGCAGCTATCGCCATCTACGTTTGGTCCAACGATCTTTCCTGGCGACCCGCTGCGACTCCGCACTGAACCGTTAGCGTGGTTAAGGGCCCGTCCCTCTCGGTGGTTTACATCAGCACATTCTGACGCGGCTCGATCGGAGCCGGCAAATCACGTTCCCCGAGCAGAGCGAGCATCTCGCGCTCGATGGCTCGCCTCATTGCGTCAAGCGGAAGGGCATTTGGCTCCAACCCAAACGGAGACTCAAGCTGATGGCCAAGCGCATCGAGGCCGAAGAAGGTGTAGGCGACGAGCAGAACGGGCAGCAGCGTCCACCAATCGAGCGATCCGGCGAGCGCGAACGGCAACGTCACACAGAAGATCAGCGCGGTTCGATGCAGCAGCAGCGAATAGGCGAATGGCACCGGAGTGGACGCGATGCGCTCGCATCCGCCCTGCACGTCGGAAAGAGCGGTGAGCTGTCCCTCCAGGACTGCGTAGTGGATCGGTTCGATCCGATCCCGCTTCATCAGCATCAAGCAGTGCAGCCCGATCTGGATAAGTACGGCATTGGTCGGGTTGGGGCCGACTGAAGTGGCGTCGATTTGGCTCCATGGTTTGATCGCCGCCACTTCGTCCTCACCGCGCAGGCGCGCTGTTAGTCCGGAGCAGAAGCCGCACAGGCCGCGGAGCAGGACGCGCCGGTCGTCGTCTTCGAGGGAGGAGATCTGACGTGCGAACGAGCGGCAGGCGATGATTAGCTTGCCCCAGAGCTCGCGCCCCTCCCACCAGCGGGCGTAACATGTGCTGTTTCGGAAGCTCATGAAGACCGATAGCGCGATGCCGATCAGCGTGAACGGAACCGCACTGATGCGCGCGAAAATGCCCGGATGCTCCATGGCGGCAAAGATCGCCAACACGCTGATCAGCGCTATCGCCACCAGATGCGGCGCGATCCGCGGCAAGATCGATCCATTGACCGCAAATGCGACGTCCCAGAAGCCGGGCTTGGAACGCACGATCATTGCCACCTCTCCGACACTCCAGGTCGATTCCTACGCCCGTATTGCAAGGCTGCGCCGGGCCGAGCTTCGCTGCCGCGGACAGGCCAGCGCAGACATTTTGCCGACATCGATGCTTCGGATCCGGGAGGATTTCCCTGTGACGGAGCCGTGAAAGCGGCCGCTGTATCGGGTTGCAACATTATTTATGAAGCTGAGTTGGGTTCAGAAATCCACGTCGAACCGATCGAGCGATACCACGCGCGTGACGCTGGACTGACGATTTTCAAACTTGTCGCTGGCGGCGCGTTCGATGCGCGATCGACGCATGAGGAAGAATTCCTCGGCGCTCAGGGTGGGATGAAACCGCACGCGCATCACATTGAGGGCTCTGCGCCCAATCATGCACGTAACCTCGGCACTGTCATTGTACATCACGAAATAGATTCCATGACGGTGAACCTCATACTGACCATCGGGATCTCGAGCGAGCGCCATCTAACGGTCCTTAAACGACGGTCGCTCCGGATCAACCCGGACCGATCGGCCATACGATCATTGACTCGGGTGCTCCCAGAGCAAGGAGCACGCCAAATCCCAAGACGACGCAAATTCAATGAATTAGAGGGCGATCACCGCCCTTAGGGCAGACATTTTGTCTCACGCGACGGACAAGTTGGACCGGAGGCCACTCCAAGGCGCCCAGGGAAGCTGGCGTGACGGCCGGGTCTAGAACGACTTCATGACATCACTTCACAGATCGCGAACCATGAGCGTTGCATCAACGCCCCTCCAGCAGGTGCGATCGGCGATCGACCATCCGAGCCGCGCATAGAATCCGGCTGCCTCTGATGTATACAGGTTTAACCGGGAAAATCCGCGCTGCCGCGCCTGATCCTCGATCGCTCGCACCAGGATGGATCCCGCTCCTTCGTTGCGATGCTCGGGGATAACGAACAGACCTGTGAGCCATGGCGCGACATCGTGGTTCGGCTCGAACTCGGACTCGACCAAGAGGCAAGCGCCGATTGGTGCGCCATCTTCTTTCGCGACAAGCAGCACGCCGAGGCTCTGATCGGCAGAAAACTGTTGCAATGACCTCAACTCTTGCTCGAAGGAAGTACGAGGCATTGAGAATGCATTGACACGCCAACGCGCGCAGATCGCCAGCTCGATCGCACCCGGCTCCGCAGCGACTATTCGAATATTTGCCATAGCGAAACGGTCAACTTCACGACGTGATCGCAAGCGCTTCGAGCAATAGATGTGCCATTTCTAACCCGCCGCAGTGCCAGCGACCTGGAACGCGGCGTAGACCGACGCCGGACAATTTGTCTGTGTCGTTGCGGACAATTTGTCTATCGACTTCGCCCGGAACACACTGCCCGATCACACTGGGTGAGTCAGTGCACGATTGCACGACATGAGATGTTCCGCCAGATTAGAGCAAGCAACGGATCTGGCGACAATGCCTGGACAGATGCCGCGCCAACACGTTGCCATGCAACAGACCTGAAGAGACGATCCTGGTTCGACGAGGGAGGCGCAATCACAGTGTCCAACGCAATGCAGACCCCGGAGGCGCGGCATCGCGCGATTGACTCCGAGCCCCAGTACATCGATGCGCCAATGACCGCGTCGGCGGCCTTTCTCGTACTGGCAATCAATCCCGGCGGTCAGGCTCTTGAGACGGTTCGTGCGGTCGTCGGTTCGACCGCCGATCTCATCAAGGATATCCGGGGACGTGCCAACGGTGAGACGTTCACCGCCAACGTGGGAATCGGGCATCGCGTCTGGCTGACTCTCACCGGCAAAGCGGAACCCATGGAGCTCACCGCGTTCAGGGAGATCAAGGGAGCCAAGCATACCGCGGTATCAACGCCGGGAGATCTGCTTTACCATATCCGCGCCGCTTCGACCGATCTTATCATCGAGTTCGAGAAGATCCTGCTGGAGGCCTTCGGCGACGCAGTCACCGCCGTGGACGATGTCGCGGGCTTCCGGTATTTCGACGGCCGGGACTTGCTGGAGTTCGTGGATGGCACGGCGAACCCCGATGGTCTCGATCTCCCCGCCGCGACTCTCGTTGGGGACGAAGATCCGGACCATGCCGGCGGCAGCTATGTAGTTGTCCAGAAATACCTCCACAATCTGGTTGCCTGGCGGACTCAGGCCGCCGAAACGCAAGAGGCCATCATCGGCCGGACCAAGTTCGACAATGTCGAGCTGGCGGACGCGAGTGAAGGGCAGAAGTCTCACAAAACACTCTGCACGATCACTGATGAAGAGGGCGAGCATGATATTCTGCGTGACAACATGCCGTTCGCGGTGCCCGGGCGAGGAGAGTACGGGACCTACTTCATCGGCTACTCGCGGCATTTGTGGGTTATCGAGAAAATGCTTGAGCGGATGTTTATCGGAGATCCGCCTCCGCTTCACGATCGCATCCTCGACTACTCAACACCCGTCTCTGGAGCAACGTTCTTCGTACCGCCGCGGCAGTTTCTCGCCGACCTGTCCGACTGACCCGTGCGACTCGAGTGACTCCCGTCGTATCTCGGCGCCAATCAATGATTGCCGTGGACGACGTCGCAGGATGACTAGTATTTTGAGGGTTTCGGTTGAGTCTCGCTCACGGGATCGGAAGCCGGAAACGTTTCTTCGAGACCTTCCTCGAGCTTGGTTTGCGTCATGTCCGCTTCGATCGCCTTCTTGGGATCGACCGCGAGCTTGTCGATGGGTGCAGGATCGAATTTTTTCTTCATGGATTTTCTCAACGATAGACTGGTCCGCCCGGAGTAATGAACCCCATAAGCGGCGAGTGGCCAAGGCTTTTCGAAGCAATTCAGCGAGAGTGCGCTCCGCCTTCGGACGGATCTGCGATTAAGTGGTGGCCGTCGCGCCTCGCCGCGCGCGATCGATCCCTTCGGGGGTTCGGGTCAGAGCCGGGTTCGATTCCGGTCAGGGCAAATTGCGGGGTCCGCAACGGCACAGGCGTGCCCGCTGCCGGAAGCCTGCCATTTTATTTTTATCGGCTAACCACGCGTGATCCTGTTGGTATTTGTGCTGGTATCGGCAGCAATACGAGAAAAAATCTTCTTTCAATTCAATACGTTATGGCATTAGGTGATTGTCGGCCAGGGGCACCACGGAAAAAAGCGCAGTAATAACAATAACTTACTGCGCTAGTTCGATTCCGGATTTCCCCCGGAAAACTGTCGCGACGGATTGAAAATCCAAGCATAAGCTCACTGCAGCGGTCCACTTTGCTGGTATTTTTGCTGGTATCGCCAAGCCAAACGCGCCGCGGCGAATTTCGCTATTCCGAACGACGGAATCGAGCAAATGGCCCACAAGAATGATGGCGCCGTGGGTGCCAACCCACAGCAGATCTGACTAATCTCGACTGCCGCCGCGCGACCGAATTCGACATGAGCGACGGACCGCCGGCGCTTTTCGACTCGCCCACGAAGCTGATGCAGCATTGGGCTGATCGGAACTGTTTCGATCCCAAGAAGTCGATGCCGACAAGGTAGGCGCGCAGGCTTGAGTCTCCTAACATCAGGCTGGTTGAGCTTGTCCAGTTCAACCCGCGGCGAGCTCAGGTGATAGTCGTCGAACGCATGTGCATGACGTGCCGGAAAGCGAATCGATTTCGCAGCGCATTTGCAACGCGTTGCGCTTGGCCACCTGAGATAAACCGTCGCGCGTACATACGCCGTGACCAAGAGGTCGCCTGCGCTCCTGACCGCCGCCCTCCGAAGGCAAAGGTCACACGTTCTGTGCCAATTGTTCTTATTCTGCAGCGAGATGTGGGCCCGCGAGCCTAGACTCCGCCTCTGTCTGCTTCGGGCGAGTAAGCAAGCGGGAGACAATTTATCAGGTCCGCCGAGCGGTCCAGTACCCTGAGCAACGCGCGTTTCCCGAAAAGCCGCTCCACGTCCCGCGACCGGAGTTGCCCGAGAGCCGACCTGAGCCGGACGCATATTTGTCCGGAACGGTCACCGAAGCGCGGACGGCGCCCGAGCGCGCCACATAGCCCCTGAACTTCACGAGGTTGGGATGCGTGACGATACCGTCGGTGACGTTGACGGAGAAATTGTAGGTCGGATCGCACGCGCCTCGCTGTGTCACGAAGAGAAGGTCCCAAGACCCGTCATACGCCGAGTGGGCTTGTGCGGCCGATACAAGGGTCATCAGGCAACTTGCGGCAATCGTACATGCGAGAAGATTTTTCATTGTGCGCTCCAGATGTCTTGGTCACTCACTTCCGACCTCAGTGCGACGCATGCCCGATGCAAGGGGAACTGATCACTCCGCCGCAAGCGCGTGGCGTCGCAGAGGCAACCCGATTCTGCCCCACACATCGACCAGCGCTTCAGCCAGCTCGTCAATCAGCTTATCATCGTGACAGGGCGTCGGCGTGATGCGCAGCCGTTCGGTCCCGCGCGGGACGGTCGGATAGTTGATCGGCTGAACATAGATCTTGTGCTCGGCGAGCAGGAGATCGCTCGCCTCCTTGCATCTCTCCGGATTACCCACCATCAATGGCACAATGTGCGTTTCACTGGGCATGACCGGCAGGCCAGCGGCGTTGAGCACGGACTTGACCCGCGCGGCGCGATCCTGATGGCGGTTGCGCTCCCATTGCGAAGCTTTAAGATGGCGGATTGCCGCCGTAGCGGCGGCGCAGACCGCCGGCGGCAGCGCGGTGGTGAAAATGAATCCCGGCGCGTAGGAGCGCACCGCATCGATGACGTCGGCATTCGCCGCGATGTAGCCGCCGAGGCAGCCGAAGGCCTTCGCCAGCGTGCCCTCGACGACGTCAATGCGGTGCAGGGCCCCTTCCCGCGCCGCGATGCCGCCGCCGGCCGGGCCATACATGCCGGCAGAATGGACCTCATCGATATAGGTCATGGCGCCGTAGCGCTCGGCTAGATCGCAGATTCGGTTCACCGGCGCTACGTCCCCGTCCATCGAGTAAAGCCCCTCGAATACGATCAGCTTCGGTCGCTCGGGTGCCTCGGCCGCCAGCAGTTCTTCGAGGTGGCCGACGTCGTTGTGGCGCCAGATCTTCTTCTCCACGCCGGCGCGGCGCGCGCCCTCGATCATCGAATTGTGGTTCCAGGCGTCCGACAGGATCACACTGTTCGGCAGCAGTTTCGCGATGGTCGGGATGCCGGTCTCGTTGGAGACGTAGCCCGAGGTGAAGACCAGCGCGGCCTCCTTGTCGTGCAAGCTGGCGAGCTCCCGCTCCAGCTCTACCAGTGGATGATTCGTGCCGGAGATGTTCCGGGTGCCGCCCGCGCCGGCACCCATTCGGGTCGCGGTTTCGACCATGGCACCGATCACCTTCGGATGTTGGCCCATGCCAAGGTAATCGTTCGAGCACCAGATCACGACCGGACGCGGGCCGTCCGGCGAATGCCATATCGCGTGCGGGAAACGTCCTGCGATGCGCTCGAGGTCGGCAAACACGCGGTAGCGCCGTTCGGCGTGCAGACGAGCAAGCGCGGTGGAAAAGAAATGATCGTACGTCATACAGCCAATCTCCAGCCAGTTTGCGCTCAACGATCAGACCGGGCGATCCAGAGAGCCACCGTGCATCCGATCAGGCGTTGCCGCCATCAGACGGTAAAAGGGGCGGCCGGTCCCCGGGAGGAGAAGGACCGGCCGCTGCAAGCCGGCGAAGGGACGGGGGAGGTCCGGCGCCGAGCAGTTGCGAAGCTGTCTGTCTTCGCGAAGTAACTGGTATCCGACATGGAACGTCGATGCGAGTAAAGCAGTCCTAATCTCGGCAAATCGTGGAAAATGTGCTTGTCGCAACGGGCCGGCGGAAACCAGCAACGGCTGATCGAGCGGATCGCTTCGCAGAAGCCCGCACTCAGATCCAGCGCGATGTAAAGAGACGAGTTTGCGGGCGAACTGTTTACTACCTCACACTCCCCTTCCCTCCCGTTTGCCAACTTCGCAGCGCCACCCTGCAAGGCGCTCGGCCGGGTGTTGTCTCATCCATTCGGCCAGCTGCGGTGCGCCCATCAGACACGACTGCACCGATACGGCGGCGAAATCCGAGGTGGTAACGGTCCGATCGTAGCGATTTGCCGGTGAGGACAGACTGCAGAGCACCGCAATGATCTTGATCACGACAGGAGCTCCCCACCGGTGGTCGCATGAACCATTGGCGCCTTGTCGTTCTGCTCATCGAGGGGAGCAGCCGGCGGAAAGACGCTGTCATACATCGCGCGGGCTTCACGAATGAGCCGAATGCGCTCGCGCTCGGATTTTGAGACAAAACGAACAACCTCGCCCATGGCAGGCTCCTATTGCATTATATTTATCATTCCTTGTGCGATGTGGGGTCCTTGACCGCGGCTTTGAAGCCCTCGGGTAGTAACGAACGAACAAATGCGCGTGTTGTAGTCCGAATGTCGGAACGAGGCCGACTGAGATTGTCTACGAGAACGTAACCTCGCTGATGTCGATCGCTACCATCAGCATATCCAGTATTGGACGTCGGTCGGGGCCGCGCGTGTAGGCACGCCGCTTGCTCGGCAAGCGCATGCCGTTGGCCTCGGTGTATTCCAGCATCAGTTGCGCGGCAGGAAAGCCGCCGGCGATATTGACACTGTAGTCGTGGCGGCGAAGCTCAAGTTGCTCGTCGAAGAAGAAATCCTGAATCTGGCAATGCGTCTCGATCGAGCCGGGAAAATAGACACGCAACACCCGCCACGTCTCCTTGCCCTCCTGCCATGGCGCAGTCTCCTCGACACGGAAGCCATCCATCGCAAAGGCAAAGGGCGTCGCGAGATAGGTCCACAGTGCTTTGCCGTTGAAATAGGCGCGGTGCAGGGGATCCCAGGGCGTGTGCATCTGGTGCCCGGCAAATGAATCCCTGGGCATGCGCCGCTCGGCAACGGCCGTTCCGTCGAGCTTCTCGATGGCGATGCGGTCCGGGGTGAACATCGTGCGCTGATCGGCCGCGCCATAAGGCGTGACGGACGATCGCTCCTCGTGCAGCCATACAGTCATGCGGCGCGGATTCGCGTCCTGCAGGACGCCTTTCAAGGCAAAGAAGCCGCCGCCACTGACAATCGTAGCCTCAACCTTGTTGTAGCTACGCCAGCGTTCCAGACCGCCGTGGGCGTTGAGAACTTTCGTGAGTAACTCGTTCGTGGCTTTCCTTTCCAATCTTCAAGAACGAATTTCGAAACGATCGCGCGTGCGCGTATACCAGCCGCCTTCCATGCGACCGATCAGGTCAAGCTTTTCGGCATCGACGTGCTGGCGCGCCGCGTTGGTCACAGCCTCGTCCTTGACATGCACCATCAGGATCCTGCCGAGCACCAGGCTGAAGCTGCCGAGCGCGATTTCCTGCATGAAGGTGCACTCCATCGAGACCGGCGCATCCGCGATACGGGGAACGCCGACCCGTATCGAGGGGGCCCGCGACAGTTCCGCCTCTTTCAGCTCCTCGACGCCTCTTGGAAAGGCAATTGACGTGACGCGCATCTGCTCGGCCAGTGCGAACGGCACCAGATTGACGACGAACTGCTCGTTGCTGCGAATATTGGCGCGCGTGTCCTTTGGCTCAGCCGGTCCCTTGCTGCCAATGCCAATACCGACGGTCGCGGGGTCGCTGCCGAAGACATTGAAGAATGAGAACGGCGCGGCGTTGATGGCCCCGGCAGCATCACCGTGGTCACCCATGCGATCGGCCGCGGCAAAACTGTCGCCAGCAGCAATTTGTAGCGCTCGGGCGCGCCCATCCTTTCGAAATCGAATTCCACAGCTTCTCCAATCCTCAGCTTGCGTGGCCGATCCAGTAGGAGCTAAAGCGCGATGGGATCAGATTGAATCACGGTCGCGCGTTGGCTCCTTGGTTACACATAAGCCGTCAGCTTTGCGGCTTGCTGCCGAGAAGCTGCTTGTGCACCGTCAAGACCTGGATCTGACTGGCCGAGGCAGGCATGCCACCCAGCGTCAGCGCGGGGACGGAGGGAGCCTCCTCAACATGCCCCGCGTTCATCACGCAACCTGGTGCGCGGTGATCGGGAAGCCTGTTGATTCAGTTTTCGGGGAATTCCAGCCGCCCGCTTAGGGTCAGCCACCAACAAAGGACTTGCGGAAATCTGGACTAAGATCCAGCTCGATCTGAACCACCGAACCGGCTGGCGACCCAATTTCTACTTTAAGCTCCCCTGCCGTCCTGTTTGCCGATCACGCAGCGCCATGCCGCGAGACGCTCGGCCGGATGCTGCGTCATCCAGTCGGCAAGCTGCGGCGCGCCCATCAAGCATGACTGCACCGAGACGTTGGCGAAATCCGACGTGGTGACGATCTGCTCGTGGCAATTCGCCGGAGAAGACAGGCTGCAAAGCACCGCAATGATCTTGATCACGAGACAACTCCGGCATTGATGTTGCTGATTGCTTGACCCATCGGCGGCTTCTTGTCCTGCTTGCTGACGGGAGCCGACGGGATGACGCTGTCGCTAATCACGCAAGGTTCATGAATCAGGCGGCTTCGTTCGCGCCCAGACGCTTGGATAAATCGAAAGAATTCTTCCATCTTCAACCTCTTCTGAATTGCGCGCCGCCTGCCACCGCACGATCGGGCCGATCGGCGTAGATGTAGAGCGGATGCGCGGTCCCCTCCGCCACTTCGCGCGAGATCACGACTTGCTCGACGCCTTCGAGGCCCGGCAGATCGAACATGGTCTCGAGCAGGATGCTTTCGAGGATCGAGCGCAGGCCGCGCGCGCCGGTCCTGCGTTCGATCGCTTTGCGCGCAACCGCGCCAAGTGCCTCGTCTGCGAAGGTCAGTTCGATGTTCTCCATCTTGAACAGGCGCTGGTATTGTTTCACCAGCGCGTTCTTCGGATCGGTGAGGATCTTCTTCAGCGAGGTCTCGTCCAGGTCCTCGAGCGTAGCGACCACCGGCAGGCGGCCGACGAATTCGGGGATCAGCCCGTACTTCGAGAGGTCCTCTGGTTCCACATGGCGGAAGATCTCACCGCTGCGGCGGTCTTCCGGTGCGAGTACCTGGGCTCCGAAGCCGATCGAGGTCGACCGGCCGCGCGCCGAGATGATCTTTTCCAGACCTGCGAAGGCGCCGCCGCAGATGAACAAGATGTTGGTGGTGTCGACCTGCAGAAGCTCCTGCTCCGGATGCTTGCGGCCGCCCTTCGGCGGAACTGAAGCGACCGTGCCTTCGATGATCTTGAGGAGCGCCTGCTGCACGCCCTCGCCTGATACGTCGCGAGTGATCGACGGATTCTCGGACTTACGGCTGATCTTGTCGATTTCGTCGATATAGACGATGCCGCGCTGGGCACGCTCAACGTCGTAGTCGGCGGCCTGCAACAGCTTCAGGATAATGCTCTCGACGTCCTCGCCGACATAGCCCGCCTCGGTCAGCGTGGTGGCATCCGCCATCGTGAAGGGCACGTCGAGGATGCGGGCGAGCGTCTGCGCGAGCAGCGTCTTGCCCGCACCTGTCGGCCCGATCAGCAGGATGTTCGATTTCGCGAGTTCGACGTCGTTGTGCTTGGTCTGGTGGTTGAGCCGCTTGTAGTGATTGTGGACAGCGACCGAGAGGACCTTCTTCGCGTGGCTCTGACCGATCACATAGTCGTCGAGGACCTTGCAGATATCCTTCGGGGTCGGAACGCCGTCAGGCGACTCTACCGGCGAGGACCTGTTCTCCTCGCGGATCATGTCCACGCAGAGTTCGACGCATTCGTCGCAGATGAACGCCGTCGGCCCTGCGATGACCTTGCGGACCTCGTGCTGGCTCTTGCCGCAGAAGGAGCAGTACAGCGCATTTTGCGTAAGTGAATGAACTGCCATAGCGACCTCAATGCGACTTGCCGAGCACGAAAGTGAAGGGAACAACAAACAGTTCACCGCCCTGCTCGTCGCTGACATGCAAGGCCCAGTCACGCCAATCCTCGAGGCTGCGCTCGTCGATCAAGGATCGCACGATGCGGGTCGCATGATCGCACGCCTCAGCGAGATCATCCACCAAGGCGCCGCGACGATCGACGAACACCTTCTTCGTGTTCGAGCAATGGAAGTAGACCTGGGTCACGTTCAGTCTCCTTTGGATCGAATGGGGAGTAGCGAGAGGCAAGCGTCGCTCGTGTCCTCAAAGAGGCAGCGCGAGGTAGACAGCGGCGAGGCCACGAATATTTGGAACCACATCCAGGTGGCCATGAGCGGAAACAGGATCATCTGCGCACCTCCTGAGTTGCCATTGGCCACGAATATTGAGGCTCAGCTGCCGCACTTCGTCGCCAACAGGTCGTTGAAAGCGTTGATCACGGAATCGAGCGCGGCCAGGACCCGCGCGCCATCGACGCGGTTGGCTGCCATTTGCCGCAACATCACCGACTCGTAGAATGAAGCGGCGTAGGTCCGACAGCTCTTGTCTTTCTCTTCGGGATTGGCCGGCTGGCTCTGCACGGTCGGCCGGCGCTTGCAAAAGGCATCGACGTCCTTGCTCGAGGTACAGTCAGCCGCAAGCGAGGGGGCCGCAGATGCGATGATCGCGGCGGAAGCGATGAGAACGGCTAATCTCCTCATGACCGAACTCCGCAAGGGGAATTGTTACGAGGAGAGTTACAGTTCCTTAGGCGATCTTCCATTGCACGCGGGTCGTTCCAGGTACGGCTGTGGTTGCATCAACTGAACCTTGGCTTACCGAGCGACGCTGTATGGATGCAACGGCCTACCTTCGTTCGAGGTGACACGAGTTGACGCAGTCAGCCTGCGCGCTAGCGAACACGCTGACCGCGTTGAAGTTGTCGTGTAGACTCACGCCGGGTTTGGAATGCAGCCCGGCCGGGCCGAGGCTCTACCGATCAATCCGAAAAAGCTCGTTTCGAGTTTGGCGCGGGCTCTTTGCAAGAGCGTTGCGCCTTCGCCATCCGTGCCGTCCCGAATCGTCACGGTTGCTGTCAGACCCGACACCAGCGGCACGCCGGTCGGGACGTGATCAATTGCGATCCGGACCGGTACCCGCTGTGCCAGGCGTACCCAGGTGTAGACCGGATCGACATTGGGCAAGCCCTGCGTGGCAGCGGCTGCGTTGGAGACGCTGACCCCACGCGTCACCGTTGCGATATGGCCTGTAATCGGCGCCGAATAGCCCATCAGCTTGGCCTCGGCACGGTCACCCACGCACAGCCGCGCCAGCTTGGTTTCCTCGAAATAGCCGTCGACCCAATAGCTGTCCGTGTCGATGATGGAGACGTTTGCGACACCAAGATGAGCGTAGTCACCCTCCCGGAGCAGGAGATTGGTGACGATCCCATTCACCGGACTGCGCACTTCGGTACGCTGCAGGTTGATCTCCGCCTGCGCAACCTGCTGCTCGGCCGATTCGACAGCCGCCTTTGCCTGGAGCGCGTTTCCCTCATAGACCTGCTTCTGCTCGGTGGACGCAGCCAAATCAGACAGGCGGCTCCGCCGCTCGGACTGCAATGCCTTCACGCTCAGATCCGCCGTCTTCTGCTGGAGGGCCGCCTTGTTCGTGCGCAGCGCCACCTCGAAATCAAAGGAGTCGACGACGTACAGAACGTCACCCTTATGAACAAATTGGTTGTCGACGACTCGCAGCTGCTTGATTCTCCCGGAGATCTCCGGCGCAACACTCGCCACCTGCACGCGCAGCCGCCCATCGCGCGTCCACGGTCCGGCGTTATACTGGTCCCAGGACACGAGCGCAGCCAGCACCGCAGTGGCGGCGATTCCGACGGTTGCCAGCTTGCGCAGCCGCCCGGCTCGCGCGCCATCGTTTCGGAGTGGCGGCGTCGATTTCACTGGAGCCGGTGCGGTCGGCTCATCATCGGTGTGACCGTCCGACACCCTCAGCGCCGGTTGGTCGACCAGGCTCACTCGACGAACCGATTCCTCGGCTGCACTCGGCAAAGCGGCATTTGCCGGTATCTCACGAACAGTCACATCATGAACGACCGCATCCATGGCGCCCTCCTCTAGACCAACAGAATCAACAGGCCGAGAACCGTCACAAACAGGCTCATCTCGGCGACCGCAGCGTGGCTGAACATCTTCGCAAAGCCGACGGCATGCAGGAGGGGCCGAAGCGCGAGGATCATGATCAGAGCTACCGCGAGGTAAATTACAAACGGAGCGAACAGGACGCCTCCGATTACCAGCTCTGCAAAGGTCTGTGCCATCAGGTTACCTCTGATAAATTGAGATTTTGGTCGCGACGCCCATTCCGCTTCGAACCACCGCACGGGATTATTGCTAATTGGTCGAAACAAGAGACCATTTCGGCGAGCGCCTCACTGTCCTCTGCGCCGCCGGCGGAAAGAAACTGCCCAAGCCGTGAGGCATCCCGGAACATTACCTCTTCCGGCGCTTCCCCATTTTTGAAAGACGGCTCATGCAGCTCGCTGCGGGCTTCCGCCAGAAGCTGCATCTTTCGTTTGTCATCGGATAAGGGAGGAATCAGTATTTGCGTTGCAAGCAGCAACGCGGCCGCCGCGACAATAAACACGGACGTAAAGAGGAAGGCTTGCGGATTGTAGGTCTGCGGATTACTCGGCGCCAGGAGGAGCATGGTGAAGGGTAGAATGGTGCGACCGAGTGAGGACCATAGAAGATTGCCGGAGGCGATGAGGAGCGCCGGGCCGATCACAAAGGGGGCAAGACAGATGGCCAGCAGAGGAAAGTCATCGGCGCCATTGAGGATGAAGAACTCGAGTATGCCGGTCAGCACAATTGCGATGGGCGCAGCAACAAGCACGATCGCCGTGAACCCGCGTGGTTTCGGAGTTGTGGCCCCCAATCCGACCATCAGTGCCACGAACGACAGCGAAACGCTCGCGGCAGGCCACGCGGCCCACACGTAGAACGCCGAGGTGATGGCGAGCCATAGAGCGGCGCGGACGGCGCTCTCGGCTGCAATTCGATAGGAGCGATACAGGGGTGCGCGCCACAATCGCCGCGGCCACGTCACCGAACCCAAGGCGAGCAGGTCTTGTGAGACTTGTTCGTCCCGTAGAAGTACCTCACTCCGTGCCAGGATTTCGGTTTCAGCGTCACCGCCGCGGGCACGACCGCTGCTCAGGCTCCGAGCAGCCTGCAATTCGGCGATGAGCGAGACCGCGGTGCTGCGGGCAGCCGCACTCCCTATCGACCCGCCGCTCGACTCCGGAGCTACGCTCGCGATTTCCGGCCGCAGCGCCACAATCTCCCGCAGCAGCATCAGGAATGTCGTCGAGTCGCCTGGTTCGCCACGGAGCGCAGCGCTGGCATAGTGGCGAACGCGGCGATGGATCGCCGCGAGCTGGGTGACCAGATGCGACCGGCGATCGGGCGCAAACGTGAATGTATTCACCACTGCGATCGAGAGAACGCCGATCGCGATCGCGGCGCCACGCGCCATACCGGATTCGAAGACGTGCTGCGGGTTGTCGAGCTGCTGTGTCGCAATAAATGCGACTGTATAGCCGGACAGCACCGCCGCATAAGCCCGATAGCCATCCAGGAGCTTTGCCGCGAAGACGCAGACACCAAGCCAGACCGCAAACGCAGCGAGGATCAGATCCCTCGCCTGCGAGAAGAGACCGGTGATTGCGATTGACGCTGTCACGCCCACGACAGTGGCGAGCAGACGCCAACCCGCCTTGTCCAACGCCTGACCGCGGGTTGGTTCGGCGAGAATGGCAACCGTAAGGGCGGCCGTCGTCGGCGATTCAAGCTGTAGCCAAAAGCTCACGAACAGCGCCAGGATCGAGGCCAGCCAAACACGGATGGCGAAGCTCCAAGAGCCGACAGGTATCTTCGCTATGGTGAGCGGCTGTTCTGTTGTCGTCGCGACCACGGTTTGATCTCTACAATGCTTCACCAGTCGCGCTCAGCTCTCGTGTTCCAGCACGTCGACCCTGCCGACGAAGCAGTAGCCACGTCCGGGAATGTTGACGATGAACCGGTGCCCATCGCGGCCATCACGCAGCGCACGACGCAGCGCGGACATATGGACCGTGAGGTTCGCTGGCTCGACAAAGACATTGGGCCAGACCCGCGCCATCAAGTCCTGCTTGCTGACCAGTTCACCGCGGCGCTCGAGCAAGGCGATCAGGATCTCCAGGGCGCGACTTCCGAGGCAGACGGGCTTATCGCCTTCCAGGAGAAGAAGCTGGGTCGGATGCAGCCGGAACGGTCCGAAAGAAACGTCCGCTGAGGTGACTCCGGCCGATCCGACTCGCTGCGGGACGAATGGTCTGTTCGGAACCGGTCCCTGAACCGTGTGCCCGGCGTCGAGCCTCGGTTCAGGATGAAATTGCTCCAGGCGGCCGAAAGCTGAAATCGATCGCATCGTGACCTCGCGTGCTTTTGCAGGGCTAATCCCCGCAAAGGTGCCAGTGGCCCGCAATCTGATGATTTGGAGAGCCGCGAGCTATTCCACGCTGGTCGCGCGCAATGACAGATTTGGTTGCATTAGCTAAACCTAGATTTACAGGCTGCGCGAGGGAGCAGGCCATCGATGACGAGTGCTGTGGCACGATCAAGACACGCGAAAACCCGAGGCTTAGCACGCGCCCTGCATGGCACTTCGTGATCGATAAACCAACGTATAACTGGCTGTGTCTAGATCACTAGCGCGAACTGCCCTCGGTACAGTCGCGCCATACCCGCGTGCAATGGTGCGGGGCATCGCTCTGCTGTAACGATCCATCCGATGCGGATCACCAATGCATAGTGGGCCGCTCTTTATTGCTCCGGCACCCACGCCGGAATCGCAGCGGAACCGGACCCACGAGCCGGCAGTTGCAAGAAGAGGTCGGCGGCGTAACGCCCGTCGGCCTTTTCTGTTGGTTGCCTGGAGATAAGCGACTGCGGATCCGCGCGTGCGAATGGCACGCAGCAAAGTGACCACTCAAGCGCGCTGCGTCGTGTCGGGCACCAGCTTGAGCTTGTCGGCCATCCGGCCGAGCTCGGGAAGAGAACCGGCCTGCATCTTCTGCATCGCCCTGCTCCGATGCACCTTCACGGTGGCTTCGGCGATGCCGATATCGTGGGCGATCTGTTTGCTCAGGCGGCCTCGCGCGACTTGAATCACGATTTCGCGTTCCCTGGGACTCAATGAAGCGAAACGCTCCCTCAAGGCAACCAGATCCTTCTCACTTTCACGCCGTTCACGATCGCGAGAAAGCCCGAGTTGAATGGCATCGAGGAGATCCTGGTCGCGGTACGGCTTGGTCAGGAACTCGATGGCCCCCCGTTTCATGGCCTGCACGGACATCGGTATGTCGCCGTGCCCCGTAACGAAGATGATCGGGATATCCCGATTTGACGCAGCGAGCTCTCGCTGAAGATCGAGGCCGCTTTGGCCCGGCATTCTGATGTCGAGCACCAGACAGGTGGGCCCATCCGGTCGATTGGACTTCAGGAAGTCGGGAATGGAGGCAAATAGCTGAACGTCGATGCCGAGCGATCGCAACAGCCGCCCGACCGACGCGCGGAGGTCCGGATCGTCGTCGATGACCAATACGGTGGAATCTGCGCCACGCATCGCTGCTGCTCGGGAGGCCGCGAGACTTTCGCCTTCATCTTGGACCGCGACCAGATTGCGCATTTCTAGTCCTAATCCCGGAGCCTGAACAGTCCCATTTTTCCAGAGGATGCGCGCGGGGCATACACCAAAGTTTACGCAGGACCGACGCAGCTGGCCTCGCCCAACGCTGGTCGGCCTGCCCGGCCATCTACGGTTCGTCCGATAGCTGATGAGCAACACTGACCCATCAACTCATGCGCTCCACGCGCGTGCAACATCATTGGCCAATCGAGCCGACGCTTTGTCTGCATCATCGCGCGAAGCCTTCGCGGCTCGCCGCTCATAGTCGTCGGCAAGCGCCTTGAGCTGACCCGCAACCGCTCGATCAGTCATGGTTTTGGCGGTGCGAAGCAAAGTCTCCGCCGTTTTCAAATACTGCCTGCCTCGGGCTGAGATCTGGAGCGTCATGAGGCCCTCACACGGCTTTCGAGCGACTGGTCGGAGGTGACTCGGAGCCAGCCCATCCAGTTTCCGTCACTTTGGCGACGGCTCTTGAGGCGATCGACACAGTTCCGGGAGCAAAGCTGGGTTCGCCACGAATAATGTCGGACGAGACCGAACTTGCCATCACAGACGGCGCATCGTGTGACCCTGCGAGACCCGTGAGTTTCCATGCGGTAAGACATTGTTCTCTCCTCTTGGCCCCTGCGCATTCCGGACGTATGCACATTAGGAGGATCGTCACCGACGCCTCAATTGACCGCGAGTCGATATGGGCCCTCCAAGGGGAGCAGGACGGCGATACGAAGGCTTATAAGGCTCCGCCATGACCTGAGATCGGCGCGCATGACCCCGGCGACCAAGTCCGTTCAGGGGCAATTTCCATGAGAAGCTACGACTGCCGGGCTTGGCAATTGGTTGTCGAGATAAGCCAAAGTTTATGGGGCGCCAGCGTCGCATTGGTGTCATTCTTGACGCAAGTCAAGCAATCCCACGCGGGGTTGCGGCAATGTTAGGCTGCCCGCAGGATGGGTCCCGCGAATGGCCAAAGGCGGAATGATGAAAAAGGTATTGGTTTCGGTCGTCGATGATGATCGATTCTTTCGTGAGTCCATGTGCAGGCTCATGAGATCGCTAGGCCATACAGTCGACGTTTTCTCGTCGGCAGCCGAATTTCTCGCCTCCCCTCGCCTTGCCGAAACAGCTTGCCTGATCGCCGACATCCATATGCCTGCCATGACCGGGCTCGAGCTCCGCCGCCGGCTCATCGATATGGGACGCGCGATTCCGACTATCCTCGTGACGGCGTTTCCCAATGACGTTGACCGGGCTCGCGCGCTAGAAGATGGCGCCATGTGCTACCTGCGCAAGCCGTTGGACGAAGAGCATCTCACACGATGCGTTCGCGAAGCTCTCACACTCGCCGGCTCGCCTGAAGAGAAGCCGTGAGCTCTCCTTCGGCATCGGGCAAGATGAACTGAAATACAGCGCCGCGAGGCTCGTTAGCTTCGACCCACAACTTGCCTCCGTGCGCGTGGATGATGGACCGGCAGATCGACAACCCCATGCCCGTTCCACTGGATTTGGTGGTATAGAAGGCATCGAAGACCCGATCGAGATGCGCCGGATCAATGCCAGGCCCGGAATCGCGTACGCCCACAAGGGCGCCTGCTCGGTCCTGCTCGGTGCTGATCAACAGCTCTCTTGCTCCCGCTTCAACTGAGCTCATTGCTTCAGCCGCATTCAGAATCAGATTCAGCATGACTTGTTGCAGCTGAATTCGATCCCCCAGAACCGGAGCCAATCCCTCCGCAAGCCGAGCCTGGACCGAAACGCCATTCCTGACAGTCACGCTTTGCCCCAATGTGATCACCTCCCTAATCGCGGCGTTGAGATCGAACCGCTCCTTTCGCGGCGGGGCTTTCTTGATTTGCTCTCGGATGCGATCGATGATCTCCGCGGATCGATCCGCATCCGCAACCACACAGGAGAGGGCTTCCTGGACCTCGCCCAGGTCCGGCGGCTGCATCTTCAGGAAATTCTGGGCCGCCCGAGCGTTGTTGCGAGCGCTGGCGATCGGTTGTGCGATCTCGTGAGAGAGCGAAGCCGCCAGTTCTCCCATCACGCTCACGCGGTTCATGTGCGCGAGATCCGACTGCATCTGCTGCAACCGCGCCAGCGCTTGTGTCCGATCCTCGATGTCAGTAGACGACCCGTACCATTTGACAATGTTACCCAACTCATCCCTCAGCGGCACGCCGCGGAACAAAAACCGGCGATATTCACCATCGAAGCGGCGAAGTCGGGCTTCAAGCTCGCCGGGCATGCCAGATTCCCGTATTGCAGTCCATTTCTGCAACATGCCCTTCTTGTCTTCCGGATGAAAGGCGCGAGGCCAGCCGGTTTCGGCCTGGTCCAATTTGAGGCCGGTGTAGTCGAGGGCCGGTTGATTGAGGAAATCGGGAATCCCGTCCGGGCTGGCGCGCCAGACCAATGCTGGAATTGTGTCGACGACCAGTCGAAGGCGATCTTCTGACTTCTTGATTTCGTCGAAGGCCTTTTGCAGCGCCTCGTTTGCGAGGTGCTGCTCGGTAACATCGACATGCGTACTAACCACTTCGACTACCTCGCCGTCCGTTCCGAGCAAGGGATGCCCCACGGAATGTACGTACTTGATCGATCCGTCCGGAAGTGCAATGCGAAAATCGACCTCGCGGCCTGCTTTCTCTTGAACCGCCTGCTGCGCCATTTCGATGACCCGCTCTCTGTCGTCGGGAAGAATGCGATCATAGAAGGGCTGGGGTGATCCTATGTCCTTCTTCGGATCGAACCCGAAAAGGCGGTATACTTCGGACGATAAATACACGAACTCACGACGGCGCACGTCCAAGGCCCAGCTGCTGGTATGACTCAAGCGTTGGGCTTCAGCCAAATAGGCTTCGCTGCGTCGCAGCGCCTCCTCCGCCCGCTTGCGCTCGGTCAGATCGAGCACGAACGCAACGCCCTCGTTGCCTCCTTCCTTGAGCATCGTGGCAGCACCAACAAGCACGGGAACGCGGCTGCCATCTTTCCGGAAATATTCTTTCTCGAAGGGCTGAGCGAGCCCGGTCGAGATCAATTCTGCCCAGCGACGTTTATCGACTTCGCGCCATTCCGGCGGGGTCAGCTCGGTCAAGCTCGCTCTGCCCAAGGCCAAGTCTACACGATCATATCCCAGCATACGTAGAAATGCGTCATTGGCTTCAAGAATTCGACGTTCACGGTCAACAATGATTATCCCGATGATGTTGGAGTCGACAAGACTCCGAATCTTCTGTTCGCGATTCGCAAGATCATGGTAGAGCCGCGCGTTTTCGAGCGAGATTGCCGCCTGCGACGCCAGTACCTTCAATAGAGCAACACGGTTTGGCGTGAAAACGTTCGGCGTTAGACTGTTCTCAAGGTAGAGTATCGCTGTGAGCTTTCCCTGATTGATCAGCGGCAAGCAGAGAATAGAACGGACGCGACTCTGAAGAATATAGCGATCGGCAGAAAATTCATTCTGAGATGACGCATCGTCGAGAATCACAGTCTCATGGGTGCGCGTTCCATAACGCACCAACGACTCCGGTAACGCGGCTGTGCTGTAGGATCCGTCCCGCAGACGCACGATTACATTGTCTCCACCAGCGATTGCTTCCGCTTCTATCTGCAGCACATCTCCTTGCGGAACGATCAAGAGACCTCGCTCGGCGCCGGCGTGCCCGATGGCCGCTCGCAACAGCCTGTCGATAAGCTTTTCGAGAACCATCTCGCCGGAGAGTGCCTGCGAGGCTTCAATCATTGTCGCGAGATCGAGATGTTCGACCGGCGCTTCGATCGTGCCCGCTGGCCCCGGCGCGCGTCCGTCCTGCCTCAGCCGCGGATGGAGCTGATCGAGTTGCCGCACCTTTCCGTCGGCACCCCATCGCAGATAACTCCGCCGCGCGTTTCCCAGGTACAGATGCGCGACTTCCTCGAAGCCGCGCGCCAAGTAAAAGCGCCCGGCCAGTTCATAGGCGATCGCCTCATTGTGGACAAATCCATTGGTTCGCGCCGAGCGGATAGCCTGTTCATACAATTGCTCGGCATCGAGCGTGCGGTCTTCGATCCTGGCAATCTCGGCGCCCACCAGCGCGGCGCGGTTCTCGAAATTTTCCGGGCAATTCGCCTCCCATGCGCGGAGCTGCCGGTGATGAGCAGTCAGTGCATCGAGATGCGGCTGCCGCTCCTCGGCAGGAGCGGTGTCGCAAAATGCGGCGCGGGAGAGCGCCGCGTAGAACTGATATTCCGCGCCTTCCCAGTACGAAGTGGCGGTCCACACCAGCGGTTGTACCCTGGACAGTGCGTCAACGGCCGCGGCGTAGTCTCCCGCAAAAAAACTCGCCTGCAGCTTCTGAATACAATACCAGCACGTGGCAAGCGCAAGATTCGGATTGCTGAATAACCGCTGCGCTACTTGATCTTCGTCGAATTCGTCGCAGTCCATTGAACCGAATGCTCGCGTCAACCCGCGTAACATTTTGACCAGCGCAAGCTGGGAAGCGATAACATCAATCCCCCATCCCATCCGCGTCCTCTGCATAAACGCGTGACCACCCTCGACCGCTCGCTGCACCTCAATGAGCGGATCTCCAGCCGCCAGCATGTGGCTGACCAACTGGCTCCGGCTGTATGCCCCGATAGTGAGATCGCCGATTTGATCGGCCGACGTCACCGCGCGACGCAGCAGATCGCGTCCGGACTTCACATGTTTCGTCCAGGGTGCGACCAGGCCGAAGATCTGATAGGTCGTGGCCTGGAAGCGCGTTAATTCGTAACCTTCGCACAGTTCATAGCCAAGCTGGGCTAAGCGATACCCCGCCTCGTAATCGCCAAACGAAGGGCCGGCGAGCATGCCAACTCGAATATAGGCGACGCAAGAAGCGTCGCAGTTCCCATGCTCGATACTTAGATTGACGCCGCGGCAGGCCGCCAATGAATAGAGATTTATATCCGTGAATCGCGCGGGGGCCCCTAGCCTTACCAAAACATCGAAGGTAGCGCGGGATGAAGGATCGCTCACCAGCGGCAGTTTGATCAGATCCTCGATCGAGCGCTCGCCGAGCTGCGACCACATCAGGTCATACTCGCGCAGGGTCTCCTCTTTCGTTGGATGTGCCGACCATTCGATGCCCAGCTGGCGGAAATACTCCAGAGCCACGGCGACCGCGTCGCTGTTCCTGCCGAACATCGTATGCACGTCCATGCGTAAGCACGCGACGGTCGCACGTTCGACGGAGTTGGCGGCACGCGTTGCAAGCACGGCGAGACGCTCATTCGCTGCGTTCAACTCGCCGGTCAGAAATTCGCATTCCGCTCGGAGCAGCTCCAGTGCGAGAATGAGCTCGTGCTGGCGCTCCCAGCAGTCGTTCGTCAGCAGCGCCACGCCCGCGGTGCTATATTTGAGCGCCGAGGCATAGGCGGTGGACGACCTGGCGCGCTGCCCTGCGCGCAGGTTAAGCTCGGCGAGTTGCTCACGCTCGTCTCGCGAAACGATCAGTGCGGCGCCGCGGTCGAGCTGATTGACGATCTCGAAAATCGCCTCCGCTCGCTTAGATGTGTCTGCCGCGAGCAGCCAGCCGATCCGCAGATGCATCTCGGGGCGTAGATCCACGGGAATGAGCGAGTAGACAGCCTCCTGGACCCGGTCATGAAGAAAGCGGTAGGACCGTTCGGTACGGAAAACGAGCCCGGCACGGACCGATTCCCATAGCCGCTCATGCATCTCTTCTTGCGACAGCCGGGAAACCATGCCGAGGAGATCGAACTCCGCGGTGTTGCCGATGCACGCCAGCAGCTGCAACGCTTGCTGCGTTTCGACGGGAAGCCGCGCCAATTTGTCAACCATTAGGTCGACCACATTGTCAGTGTGGCCCTTCGCGCGGATGCTGTTGATGTCCCAGGACCACGCGCGCTCGTCATAGTTGAATGTCAGCAGATCCTCGTCGACAAGCGAAGAGATGAATTGAATGGCAAAAAATGGATTGCCTGCCGTCTTGTGATGGATCAATTCCGCCAATGCTGCGGCATCTTCCGCTCCGCGGCGAAAACAATCGACGATCAGCTCTGCCAGATCGTCACGTGCGAGCGGCGCAAGCACGATCTGTTGAACGGGTGCTCCGGCTTTCCGGATCTCCTCCAGCTTGCGCATCAGCGGATGCGCCGCAGTGACTTCATTATCGCGGTAGGCGCCGATAAGGAGAAGATTGTGGAGGTCGGACCGGGTCACCAGGTGTTCGAGCAAGTCGAGCGTTGCCGCGTCGAGCCACTGCAAGTCATCGAGGAAGAGCGCCAGGGGATGTTCCGGCCGAGCGAAAACGCCTATAAACTGCCGAAGCACACGCTGGAAGCGCCGTTGCGTGTCCTGCGGCGGAAGCTCGGGCACCGGCGGGGGCTCTCCGATGAGGAGCTTCAGTTCAGGAACGAGATCCAGCATCAGTCCCGCGTTCGGTCCCAGCGTCTCCCTTAATGCATCGCGCCAAGGCGCAAGGTCCTCTTCACTCTTGCCCAGCAGCGGCCGGGTCAGGCTCTGAAGGGCCTGGATCAACGTCGCGTAGGGAATGTCCCGTTTGTACTGATCGAACTTGCCGGAAGCGAACAGGCCGCGCGGCGGCACCAGCACGGGCTGCAACTCGTTGACCACAGAGGATTTACCAATGCCGGAATAGCCCGAGACCAGGACCAGTTCGGGAGCGCCGCCGTTGACGACCCGATCGAAGGCAGCGAGCAAAATGTCGACCTCGCGTCGCCGCCCGTAGAGTTTCTCTGGAATCAGGAGGCGGTCGGACGTGTCGTGCTCGCCGAGGGGAAAATCATCGATCTGGCGCTGCGCTGCCCACTCGGTCTGGCAGTTGCGAAGGTCGCTTTCCAGGCCGGCCGTCGTTTGATAGCGATCTTCCGCCCGCTTCGCGAGCAGCTTCATGACGATGGCTGAGACAGCGACCGGAATCTCTTTCAGCCGCTCAGCAGGCGGCACCGGTAGCTTGGCGAGATGGCAATGCACCCAGTCCATCGGCTCCGCAGCGGCAAACGGAAGTCCACCGGTGAGCATTTGGTAGAAGGTGACGCCAAGCGCATAGAGGTCACTGCGGGAATCGATCGACCGATTCATTCGACCGGTCTGTTCGGGCGCCATGTAAGCGAGCGTGCCGGCGATCGTCTCGGGAGGATGAGGCGATTGACGTTCGCGTGCGAAGCGCGAGGCGATGCCGAACCCGGTCAGCCGCACCTGGCCAGTCGCCTCGTTGAACAGGATGTTGGCCGGCTTGATGTCTTTATGGACGAGCCCACGTTGGTGAAGCTTGCCCAGAGCCGATGAGATGGCGATGCCGAAGCGCAAGAAGCGCCCTACATTCATGGGCACGCCGAGCAACGTCTCGAGCGGCTCGCCGCTCGCATCGTCGAGCACCAGCTTAATTCGATTGGCCTCGCGCACGAGCTCCAGCGGACGCACTGCCCACGCGGCCTCGAGTTCATCTCTTAGTTCGTATTCGTGCGTGAGACGATCGAGGCAAGAGCGGGACGGATGCTCGGTGGCGGGAGCGACGAACAACACGCCGTGGCGCTTGCCGTCTTCATCCATTCGCCAACCGCGGTGAAAGACGCGTTCGCTGTCCCTCCACAAAACCTGAGCGTCACCGTCCGAATACGCGACATTCAGCGAATGCGGCACCATGTGAGCCTCCGGCGTTCGGCCAATCGAGCTTTACACCATGCGCGCGGCCGGTCTCTGGCCCCGCGAAAATCGTACCCGATCGGCTGAGAAATGCCAGCCGTCACTTGATGCCACCTGATCCAAATACGTCGAATCCGCTGGCTCCTTAGCAGCAATTTGCCGCGATTTGGCAGGCTTTACTCGCGACGGCGACACATGCGCGTCAAATCACGCATTGCGAAACAATGGAGATCCGCATGACCACCACCCTTGGCCTCAACCCGTCACTGACGAAGCAACTTCCTGCATCGGAGCGGGTGGCCCCCGCAAAGAAGTGGACCAGCCCGCGCGTCGCCGAGATCGCGGTCGGCCTCGAAATCAACTCCTACGCCCGCGCCGAGCTCAGTTAGCACCGGCGATCAATCGCCGAGCTCTCACGGCGCATCAACGCCGGGTCGCCTCGGCGACTCGGCGGAGTCCCGAAACACTGGAAAAAGGAGAACCACATGTCTTCGACAGTCCATACAGGCCCGGCCGCACCACCACGAGACCGGACCTCTGAGTTGCAAAGATACCTCGCGTGGACGCCTGCGCTGCTGGGCGGCGTGATCGCCCTGCTCGGTTGCATTCTCGCGGGCGGCGGTGCTTACCTCGCCTCGCTCGGGGGCAGCCTCTACTACGTTGTGGCCGGCGCGATGCTGATCGCTGCGGGCCTGCTCATGATCAAGGGCAAGATCGCGGGCGTCTACGCCTACATCGGCGCGGTCGCCTTCACAGCCGTTTGGACGTTCTGGGAAGTGGGCTTGTCGGGCTGGGAGTTGATCCCGCGGCTCGTTGGTCCCTTTGTCCTTCTCATCCTCGCAATCCTGGTTGCTCCCCTGCTCGACCGGACCATTGGTCGACAGGCCCGGAAGTGGGGATTGATCGGCGCCGGCGGCTTCGCTGCTGCACTCGCCGTTCTTATCCCGATCTTCAATCAGCAGGCGGCACCGAACCAGCTTCCTGAGGCGCACGCAAACGCCCCCTTCGCGGATTCCGCCTATGCGCCCAAGAAGGGTGAGTGGAACGCCTATGGCGGCGGTCAGAGCGCACAGCGCTTTTCGGACCTTGCGCAGATCACGCCCGCGAATGCCAAGGACCTCAAGCGCGTATGGACCTTCCACACGGGCGACATTCCGAAGAAATACGGATCGGAATTGACGCCGCTCAAGATCGGCAATGCGATCTACGGCTGCACGCCGATGAACAAATTGTTCAAGCTGAATGCGGCGACCGGCCAGAAGGAGTGGATGTACGATCCCGAGGTTCCGGCGTCCTGGGTGCCCTACACGGCGGCCTGCCGCGGTGTGGCATACTATGAGAACCCCAAGGCCGCAGCCGGCGAGGCCTGCGCGGCACGCATCATCGAGGGAACTCTCGACATGCGCCTGATCGCTGTGGACGCCAAGACGGGCCAGCCGTGCCAGGATTTTGGCAAGAACGGCGCCGCCGATCTCAAGGTCGGACTTGCGCAGAAGGATAGCGCCAATGGCGCCATCACGCCCGTCGTTCCGGGTACAGCGGCCATCACTGGCGTCCCTGTCATCGTGCACGGGGTCGTCGTCACCGGGCATCAGGTGCTCGATGGTCAACGCCGCTGGGCAGCATCGGGCGTCATCCGCGGCTACGATGCTGTCACGGGTGAATTGCGCTTTGCCTGGGACATCAACCAGCCGGAGGTGACGAAGCTGCCGCCGGACGGCAAGCCCTACTCGTTGGGCACGCCGAACATGTGGACGACCGCCGTCGGCGACGAGAAGCTCGGACTCGTCTACCTCCCGATGGGTAATTCGGCGGGCGACTACTACACCTCGCTGCGCTCGGATGAGGAGAAGAAGTACAGCTCCGCACTGGTCGCGCTCGATGTGGAGACGGGCAAGCCGCGCTGGGTGTACCAGACCGTGCATAACGACGTGTGGGACTACGACCTCGGCTCCCAGCCGACCCTGGTCGAATTCCCCACCGCCGGCGGCAAGGTGCCAGCAGTGCTGCTGCCGACCAAGCAAGGCGACATGTTCGTGCTCGACCGCGCCACCGGCAAGCCGCTGCACCAGGTCGACGAAGTTGCCGTCCCGCAGGGCGGCGCCGAGCCCGACCAGCGCTCTCCAACGCAGCCGTTCTCGCGTTACCACACGCTGCGTAAGCCTGATCTGGTCGAGCACGACATGTGGGGCATCTCGCCGATCGACCAGATGATCTGCCGGATCAACTTCAAGCGTGCTCGCTATGAGGGCCCGTTCACTCCGCCGGAGATCGACCGTCACAACCTGGAATATCCCGGCTACAACGGCGGGTCGGACTGGGGCAGCGTCGCCGTCGATCCGCAGCGCGGGGTGATCATCGCGAACTACAACGACATGCCCAACTACGACAAGCTTGTCACTCGCAAGGACGCGGACGCGATGGGACTGTTCCCCGCCGGCGATCCGCGTGCGGCCGGAAGCGCCTCGAGCGCTGAAGGCGCCGGCGCGCAGACGGGCACGCCCTATGGCATCCTCGTCAATGCGGGCTGGCAGATGCCGACTGGCGTGCTCTGCACGCGGCCTCCTTACGGTGGCATCCGTGCGATCGATCTCGCCACCGGCAAGACGCTGTGGGATCGCCCGTTCGGTTCGGCTCGCCGCAATGGTCCGTTCGGAATGCCGACCTTCATTCCGCTCGAGATCGGCACGCCGAACAATGGCGGATCGGTCGTGACGGCAGGTGGTCTGATCTTCATCTCGGCAGCAACCGACGATCTGATCAAGGCGATCGACATCAAGACCGGTGAGATCGTCTGGAGCGACGTGCTCCCCGCCGGCGGCCAGGCAGCGCCGATCGTCTACGAGCAGGATGGCAAGGAGTACGTTGTCATCATGGCGGGCGGCCATCACTTCATGATGACGCCGGGCGGCGACTCGCTGATCGCGTACGCTCTGCCGGACAAAAAGTAAGAGTCTACGATTTCTGCAACGCGCGGCATCACCCGATGCCGCGCGTTGTGCTGTCTGGAGAGGGAAGAGAGAGCCATAGATCGAGCCGATCGATTCACGAGCAGACTCCCTCGCAACAATTTGGCGCGATTTGCTGCGCTTCACTCGCGCTCACAGCACATCCGGATCAAATAGTGCCAAACGCATGCAACGAAAGAGATCCAGATGACCGCAGTCGCCCTGAGAACAACGACCATTCCCGCCGTTACCTTGGCCGTGGCAATTGCGCTCGGCGCAATGTTCGCCTCGTCTGCAGCGCGCGCCGGCGAGTTTTGCAGCCTGGACGGTGATTTCACCAAAGACTGCGGCTTCAGCTCGATGGAGCAATGCCAGGCAACGCGTTCCGGCATCGGCGGATGGTGCCTCCTGAACCCATCGAACAGGGAGACCGGCATCACGGCAATCAATCGCAATGCCTACGCCTATGCACCCCGTTTAGTCCATCACGAGCGCTCCGGAAGAACGGCTACCCACAACAAGTAGGCAAAGCATTTCGATGCTCCGCACAGAAGGACGAGCCATGACGACAATCGAGGCAGCCAAATCGAAGAACTTATCGGGCCCCACCCGCTCCGGCCGACTGTTCGTACTCGAACTGAGCGGCGATCGCATTCACTCGATGAATCCCGATGGTTCCGACCGCAAGGTCATCGTTACCGATGGCTGCTACCCCGACGGCATCGTCGTGGATGCGCAGGCAGGTCACATCTATTGGACCAACATGGGCGTTCCCCCTCTCAACGACGGCTCGATCGAGCGCGCCGACCTCGACGGCGGGAATCGCAAGATCATCGTCCCGCAGGGCGGCACCCACACGCCGAAGCAGATCCACCTCGATAAGGAGAACGGCAAACTCTACTGGTGCGACCGCGAGGGCATGCGCGTGATGCGCGCCAATCTCGATGGCTCGCAGGTCGAAACGCTGGTCCAAACCGGCCACGGCGACGAGGATGCGCGCGATCAGAACCGGTGGTGCGTCGGGATCACCATCGATCCGAAGTTCAAGAAATTCTACTGGACGCAGAAGGGCCCCGACAATGGCGAGCAGGGCCGCATCTTACGCGCCAACATCGAGATCCCGAAGGGCGAGACCCCGACGAACCGTTCCGACATCGAGGTGCTGTTCGATCGTCTGCCGGAGCCGATCGACCTTGAGCTCGATGTGGCGAACCGTGTCCTCTACTGGACCGATCGTGGCGATCCACCGCGCGGCAACACCGTCAATCGTGCACCGGTCGACACAAAGGCAGCGCCGGAGATCGTGGTTACGCATTTGATGGAGGGCATCGGCATCGCCCTCGACGTGCCCGGCAACCGGATGTTCGTCACCGACTTCGCCGGCTCGGTTTATTCCGCCGACCTCGACGGCAAGAACGAGCGCAACTTCCTCTACGCCCAAGGCAATCTCACCGGCATCGCCTACGCCGAGGTTTGAAAACCGAGCAGGAGAATCAAATCATGTCGAACACCAAATCCGTTTGCCGCATTGCCATCATCGGCACCGGCGTGATCGGTGCGAGCTGGGCCTCGCTGTTCCTCGCGAAGGGATTGCAGGTTGTCGCAACCGACCCTGCACCAACCGCAGAGACCTCGCTCCGCAAGTTCGTGGAGGCGGCCTGGCCAGCTCTTACGCGATTGGGCCTGTCGCCCGGGGCATCGCAATCGAATCTCAAGTTCACGGCCGACCTCGCCCAGGCTGTCGCCAACGCGGACCTTGTTCAAGAAAACGGCCCGGAGCGGATCGAGTTCAAGCAGAAGCTCTATGGTCAGCTCGACGAGCTGCTGCCAGCCGACGTGATCATCGCATCGAGTTCGTCGGGGCTCACCATGAGCGAGATCCAGAAAGGTGCCGCGGCACATCCCGAGCGCTGCGTCATCGGCCACCCGTTTAATCCGCCGCATCTGATCCCGCTGGTCGAGATTGTCGGGGGAACCAAGACTTCCGAGGAGACGATCCGGCGCGCGACGGAGTTCTATGCATCGATCGGGCAGCGCCCGGTGCGCCTCAACAAGGAAATGCCGGGGCATGTCGCAAACCGCTTGCAGGCCGCGTTGGCACGTGAGGTTTATTATCTCGTTGCCGAGGGGATCGTGAGCGCCTCCGACGTTGACACCGCCCTCTCCTGGGGACCCGGCCTTCGCTGGGGCGTCATGGGCAACATGATGCTCAACCATCTCGGTGGCGGGCCCGGCGGTATCGAGCACTTCTTTCATCAATTCGCCGGCCCGACGACAGCTTGGTGGAAGACGCTCGGTGCGCCGGTGCTGACTCCGGAATTGCAAAAGAAGCTCATCGACAGCGTCCATGCCGAGGTCGGCTCGCGCACGATCGAGACGCTGGAGCAAGAGCGTGACGATGTTCTGCTCGGCCTGGTCGAATTGCGCAAGCGGTCGGAGACGGCCGCTCCGCACGAATCCGCGGCCAAGTAGCGATCGGCCGCAGGCAGCAATCTTCCCCAAACGCAGGAATACACACGATGAACATCGAGACGACCATTCAGGCAGCGGAAGAGCTCAAACCCGATCTGCTCACCGAGACGATTGTATCGAAGCTCGCCAATCCGGAGACCAGGTCGGATTTTGACTTTCACGGCGCAGTCAACGACGTCCTGAAGGACGTCGGAATGTCGACAGCGGATAGCGGCGGCAAATTCACCTTCTACGGTCGCGATCCCATCATTCCTACCCCATTTCGGTTTGGCACGATGGCGGCGATTGGTCTGGCTGCCAGGTCCACCGCCGTCGCGGCATTGTGGCGCGACCGGACCGGTGAGGGGCAGGATATCGCCGTCGATGTGCGCAAGGCGCTCCGGCGCTTCGCCGGTTTCTTCGATCTGAAATGGGAAACCATCAATGGACGTCCGCCGGCCTTCTTTGAGCCTCTAAACCCCTTCATCGATATCCCCATGTTTCGCGAAACCCGCGATGGGCGGCACGTCATACCCCTGAACATCTACCCAAGGCTCGCCGCCCGCGCACTTAATCTCCTCAAATGCAGTTCGAGCACCGACTCCGTGCGGAACGCCATTCTGCAGTGGCGTGCCCTGGACCTGGAGAACGCGGCGGCCGAGGCCGGCCTGCCTATCGTGATGGTGCGCACCTTCGATGAATTCCGGAGAGAGATTCAGTACGCCGAAGTGCTCTCCAGGATGTCGCTGATTTCGGTTGAGAAGATCGGTGACAGCGATCCGATCCCTTTCAAGAAGGATGGCAAGAGCCCGCTGGACGGCATTCGCGCAATCGGAATGGGGCATGTGATCGCCGGAGCCGGTATCGGCAGAGACCTCGCTCAACACGGCGCCGATGTACTCAACATTTGGCGGCCTGACGACACTGAGATCGAAGCCTTTGCCTGGGATGTGCAAGTCGGGATGCGCTCGACGATCCTGAACAATTCGAAAGAGGACCGGGTACAATTCGATCGACTGCTGAAGGATGCCGATGTCTTCTTCGCCAACAAGCGTCCGGGCTATCTGGAGCGCAATGGCCTCGACGCCGAAGAGCTCTGCGCGAAGAAGCCAGGCTTGATCCATGCGCGTGTCGTTCTCCATGGCGACAGAGGCCCCTGGAAGAACCGTGTCGGGTTCGACGAGATCGGCGGCGCCGTATCGGGGCTGTTCTGCATCGAGGGTACCCCCACAAATCCCAAGTCGCCTCCTATCATCCCGATTTGCGACAACGTGGTGGGCTGGCTTGGCACGGTCGGCATTCTGTCGGCGCTGCGCCGACGCGCGGTCGAGGGCGGCAGCTATCGGGTCACCGTTTCGCTGACCCGGACGCTACTGTGGCTGTATTCGCTCGGCATTTTCGACAAGGACTATGCACGAGCGACCGCCGGGTCCTCCGACGAGCATGCTGACGTCGCTCCCGATTTGTTCACGGCGGAGACGCCGCTCGGCACGTATCAGGGAATAACCGAGGCGATCCTGTCGCGGACACCCCCAGCATTCAGGACGGTGCTCGTGCCGCGCGGCTCGAGCAAACCCGAATGGCTGGAGCGTTGAGACGATAGAGGTCCAGCGACCTGTAAATGCATGGGGCTCCCATGAAAGACGTCTTGAGCGTGGTTGCGGTCCTCATGGCAGCCCTGTGCTTTGTTGTGTTTCTGATCGCGCTGAAGCCGGATGCGCACATTCCAGTTACAGCACAGGTCAAGCTCTCACTTTGCAAAAGGCCGGCTCCTGGTGCGCCAGGATGCGGTAGCGGAACTGAATACACGGAGCGTTGAAAGACCGTCGCGGACGTAAGTTGCAGACTCTCTCAATGACAAAGAGCACGAACGAGGTGAACTTGTGAGTACGATGTTAGCTGAGACCCGGGCTGAAAAGGCGACCGCCGTTGCCGAGCCGCACCGCCGTGAGCGCAAGCGCGTCGTCATCGTTGGCGGCGGCTTTGCAGGGATCGCAGCCGCGCGTGCGCTCCGGCGCGCCGATGTCGATGTCATCCTGATCGACCGCCGCAATCATCATATCTTTCAGCCGCTGCTCTACCAGGTGGCGACGGCGGTCCTCTCGCCCGCGGAGATCGCCGCGCCGATCCGTCAGCTCGAAGTGAAGCAGAAAAACCTCAGCGTGCTCCTCGCGGAGGTCACCGGCATCGATGTCGCCACCCGCACGATCGAGGCGTCTTCGCCCGGCGCGGGCGCTCTCAAGATCGCCTACGACTACCTGGTGGTCGCGACCGGCATGCGTCCGATCTACTTCGGGCACGACGAGTTCGCTCAATATGCGCCGGGCCTCAAGAACCTCAGTGACGCCGAGACGATCCGAGCCAAAATCCTCGGCGCGTTTGAACTGGCCGCAACGACTGAGGACGAGGCCGAACGCGCGCGTCAGATGACGTTCGTGCTGGTCGGCGCAGGCCCAACCGGTGTGGAACTCGCAGCATCCCTCGCGCAAATGGTGAAGGTCACGTTGCGCGGCAACTTCCGCTACATCGATCCGGCACAGGCGAACATCATTCTGCTTGACGCAGGCAAGCGGGTTCTGTCGACCTTTGCCGAGTCGCTGTCCCGCAGGGCAACCCGACGGCTCGAAAAGCTCGGCGTAAAGATCTTGACCGAAGTGAAAGTCGAGACCGTCGACGCGCAGGGCGTGGTCGCCGGCGGAAGCCGGATCCCCAGCGCCACGGTGCTCTGGACCGCAGGGGTTGCGGCATCGCCGATCCCAACGATGCTCGGCACCAAGACCGACCGCGCAGGGCGTGCGCTCGTTGATCCCTTCCTCAAGGTCGTGGAGGCGCCCGGCGTCTTCGTCGCCGGCGATGCGGCGGCGGTCATGAAAAAAAACGGACAGCCGGTGCCAGGCGTAGCGCAGGCGGCGATCCAGGAAGGACACTATATCGGGCGGCTGATTGCCGAGGAGCTGAAGGGAGGGAAGGTCAAGCGTCCGTTCAGCTATTTCGACAAGGGCAGTATGGCGGTCGTCGGCAAGAATTACGCCGTGCTGGAGCGCGGCTGGCTGCGCACGAGCGGGGCCCTGACGTGGCTGGTGTGGGCGTTCGTTCACGTCCTCGCCCTGCCGCAGTTGCAGAACCGTTGGCGCGTGCAGCACCAGTGGCTCTGGTCGTATTTCACTGGCCAGCGCAGCTCGCGATTGATCCCGGAGCCGCCGAGGGACGTTGCTCCCGCGCGGAACTCGCGTGAGGGCCACCAGCCGACATCGTAAGCGGCGCTACGCTTGCGGTCGATGATTAGGATCCCCGAGTTGATGGACAAAGCAGGTGCTCGATCACATTTTGAGATTTATGACGCTTGGCACGATCATAGTTAGCAGTATTGCCATCTACGCCGCGCTTCACACCAACAACAGGCGTGTAGGAGCCGACATTTTCCTCAAGTATTCCGACCGGATCTCCAACCTGAGGCGCACCCTCCCGATAGCTGCCTTCGTTGAAAGAGACGCACCTTGCAACCTGGACATGACGCCCGATGAGCGTCGAGCAGCACACGAAATCATCTACTCAATCTACGAGCTTTATGAGCTTAAAGTGCATGGCTTTCTTCCGTCGGCGATCTGGAAGATAAGAGAGCCCGATATTGAAAGGACTCTTTCTCTTCCGTTTTTTCGTCAAGAGTTAGCTGCCCTAGAGGGAAGATTTACCCGGCACCCACGCTTTGCGAGCTGGCTCGAACAGCTCAGGCGAGGATAGGCCGCTTACGAGCAATCAAATCTGAGGACTTCAGCGAGCAACGCCGGGCCGAATTGCATACGCTCGATCACAGTTGAGCATGTGCTCAGCATAGTTGCTCCGCTGCTTTTGAAGATTTTGCCGGAATTTGGCAGCGTTTACTCATGCATCTGAACCTCGCCAGCTATTTTGAGCGGGCCTGCATGCTGCAGACGGCTTTAGAGAGCCCCTCGGCTGCTCTCTCTACATTACCGAAACAAAAGAGGTTCAGCGATGCACTTCGATCCAGTCCTGTTATCACGCATCCAGTTCGCCTGGGTCGTCGCCTGGCACATCCTGCTGCCGGCGTTCACCGTGGGATGCGCGTCCTTCATCGCAGTCGTCGAGGGCTTGAGTTTCGCGACCGGACGCGAAGAATATGCCCGCATCTCGACATTCTGGACCAAGATCTTCGCCATCGCATTCGGCATGGGCGTTGTGAGCGGGCTCGTCATGCCGTTCCAGTTCGGCACCAATTGGAGCCGTTATGCGGCCGCCGTCGGCGACGTCCTGTCGCCGCTATTTGCATATGAGGGCTTGACTGCTTTCTTCCTGGAAGCCGGCTTCCTCGGCGTCCTCTTGTTCGGCCGCAAGCTGGTGCCGCCATGGGCGCACTTCTTCGCGGCCCTTATGGTGGCAATCGGGACGTTGTTTTCCACGTTCTGGATTTTGTCCGCCAACAGCTGGATGCAGACGCCAGCCGGCTACGAGATCGTCAATGGTCAGTTCATTCCGACAGACTGGATCAAGGTGATCTTCAATCCGTCATTTCCTTATCGGCTGGCGCATACCGCATTCGCATTCTTCACCACCACCGGCTTCGTCGTCCTCGGTGTCGGCGCATACCTGCTGAGGCGCAACCGCTCGGTTCGCGAAGCGCGCATCATGTTCTCGATGGCGCTGTGGGCGCTGACCTTGCTGGTGCCGATGCAGATGCTGATCGGCGATATGCACGGCCTCAACACCCGCAAATATCAGCCTGCAAAGCTGGCGGCCATCGAATCTCGCTGGGAGACCGGCAAGGGCGTGCCGCTGACGGTCTTTGCGATCCCCGATGACAAGGCCGAGCAGAACAAGTTCGCGATCGAAATTCCATTCCTCGGAAGCCTGATCCTGACTCACGAACTCCATGGCGAGGTGAAGGGTCTGAAGGACTTCCCCGCCGATCAGCGGCCGCCGGTGGCGATCCCCTTCTTCGCCTTCCGCGCGATGGTTGGATGCGCAGGGTTGATGCTGGGGCTCGTGCTGCTGGGCGGCTGGTTGCGGTGGCGCGGGCAGCTCTACGACACGCGGCTGTACCTGCTGGCATGTCAGTGCGCGCTTCCGCTCGGCTTCATCGCGGTCGTGGCCGGATGGTTCGTGACCGAGGTCGGCCGGCAGCCCTGGACGGTCTATGGGCTCTTGCGCACGGCAGCCTCGGTGTCGCCGTCCCTGACAAGCTCCGACGTGACGCTGTCGTTGCTGACCTACATGGCGGTCTACCTGCTGATCTATCCCTGCGGCGTCATGCTGATTGCCCGGCTCATTCGCAAGGGGCCGGTCGAGTTCAGTGAAACGGCTTCGGCCGTCGAGGCTGGCATTGCCTCCGCGCCGGTCCTCACCCCCGCCATCAACGTCGTCAAAGGAGAAGTGTAATGACCCAGATCCTCGATTTGGTCCCGATCTGGACAGTGATCCTGGCCGCGGCCGTGTTCTTCTACGTGCTGCTGGACGGCTTCGATCTCGGCGTCGGGATGCTCTATGGCCTGGCGGGCGACAAGCACTCCCGCAACACCATCATGAACTCGATTGCCCCCATCTGGGATGGCAACGAGACCTGGTTGGTGCTTGGCGGCCTTGGCCTCCTCGCCGCGTTTCCCAAGGCCTTCGCGGTCATCATACCGGCCGTGTATTTCCCGATCCTGGTCATGCTGCTTGGACTGGTGTTTCGCGGCGTTGCGTTCGAATTTCGCGTTCGCGACGCCGAGAACAAGACGGTCTGGGACCGCGCATTCTGCTACGGATCCGCGATCGCCACCTTCGCGCAAGGCGTCGTGCTTGGTGCATTCGTCCAGGGTTTTCCGGTTCAAAACGGGCAATTCGCGGGAACGTCCTTTGCGTTTCTCACGCCCTTCTCCGTTCTGACCGGCGTCGCTCTGATGTTCGGCTACGGCCTTCTCGGCGCCGGCTGGCTGATCCTGAAGACCGAGGGTGACGTCCAGGCCGCGGCACGTCGTTACGGCCGCGTCTGCCTCATCGGTGCCGTGTCTGCGATCGCCATCGTGAGCGTCTGGACACCGATCATGAGCCCCGCGGTGGCGGCGCGCTGGTTCAGCTTGCCCAATTTCGTGCTGTTCCTGCCGGTGCCGGTGCTGTCAGGCGTGGTTGCGCTCTGGACTTGGCGATCCCTCAACAGCAAGGCTGAGGCCGCGCCATTCTTCAGTGCGATCGGGCTCTTCGTCCTGACTTACATCGGCATGGCCGTCAGCCTCTATCCGATGATCGTGCCCTACCAACTGACGCTGTGGGAGGCAGCCTCCTCGCCGCGCACCCAGGCATTCCTGCTGGTCGGAACGCTATTCCTGCTACCCGTCATCCTGACCTATTCGAGCTGGTCGTATTGGGTGTTCCGCGGAAAGGTCAAGGCCGAAGCGGGGTATCACTGATCGGCTCTCGTCAACGTTGGCGAGGTCAAGTGATGACGACGACGAAACATGCAAAACGCTTCGCGTCGTCATCGCGTTATTCCATGAGCCAAACTGCCCTGACGCAGACGCCGCATCCCGCAACCTGGGCGCTCCCACGATCCCGGATGCCAGAAGGCGCAATTGCAATGATCATCTGCTCCTGCAATGTCCTCAGCGATCATGATGTTAGAGACGGCGCTGACGACGCCTTCCATCTGGTGATCCCGTCGATGCACGGCTACGGCTTCTCCGGCAAGCTGCCGAATGCATTGTCCTCGCCCTGCCCGGGAAGACGTATGTGCCGACATTCTCCGTGCGCCGTCGCTCAAGATATTCGACGTCATTGGCCCATCCAGCAGCTCGCGGATCAGCGTCACGCGGTCAGTCTCGCGCCAAGCGCAACCGAATCGCCCCCCGAAGTCGTCCACCAAGAGGTAAGTGTCTCGCTCGGGATTGTGGGCACACTGGATGGGGTACGCATGACAAGAGGCTCGCCGGGATTTCGAGTCCGAGCCGGGTTCGATTCGGGTCGGGGCGATTGTCGAAACCGGAAGGGCATTGGGGCATGCCTGCTGCCGGGGTTTCTATCGGCAAATACCGCGCGTCATCCTGCTGGTATTTGTGCTGGTATCGGCAGCAATCGACGACAAAACTGTTTTCAAATCCAAATGGTTATGGCTCTAGGCAATTATCGGCCAGGGCACCACGGAAAAAATCTTAATGATAACAATAACTTAAGCCGCTGGTTCGATTCCGGATTTCCCCGGAAAACTGTCGCGACGGATTGAAAATCCAAACATAAGCCCACTGCAGCGGTCCAATCTGCTGGTATTTTTGCTGGTATCGCCAAGCCAAACGCGCCGCGGCGAATTTCGCTATTCCGAACGACGGAATCGAGCAGATGGCCCGTAAGAATGATGGCGCCGTGGGTGCCAACCCACAGCAGATCTCACTCATCTCGACTGCCGCCGCGCGACCGAAATTCGACATGAGCGACGGACCGCCGGCGCTTTTCGACTCGCGCACGAAGCTGATGCCACATTGGGTTGATCGGAACTGTTTCGATCCCAAGAAGTCGATGCCGACAAGGTAGGCGCGCAGGCTTGAGTCTCCTAACATCAGGCTGGTTGAGCTTGTCCAATTCAATCCGCGGCAAGCTCAGGTGATAGTCGTCGAACGCTCGTGCATGACGTGCCGGAGAGCGGATCGATTTCGCAGCGCTTTTGCAACGCGTTGCGCTTGGCCACCTGAGTAAACCGCCGCGCGTACATACACCGTGACCAAGAGATCGTCCGCGCTCCTCGTGCGAGTAAGCAATCTCTCCTTCCCCCGGTTTGAGATGGTCCATCAGTGGCTCGCGGATGCTCCAAGTCCATGAGATCCTTAGAGACGCACTGATCCCACGATCCCATGACGGTTGCTAGCGAAGCTTGGCGCGAGAAACCGCGCAGCGTCACGCAGTCCGATCTCGTGCAAATCCTTTCGAAGGAAACACCTACGCGCTCTGGAAGGATACCTTCGCGTGGGTCTTATTCCGCGCGGGATGAATGCGTCTCGATTGCCCCGGCAGAATGCTCGCCGCTGATCGTGGCCGGGCCGAAGACAAGGCTTTCGGCCGGCGCGGCCAACGCAAGACCGTTTGCTTTGCATTGGCTGTAAAGGAGGTTGATGACTTCGTTGCGGGCCGCCGTCCACCCGGCGGGACTCTCCACACGGAACAACAACTCGACTTCAATCGCGGCTGCGTCAATCGAATTCAGGGCGACAATCGGCGACGGGTCCTGGACGATCCGCGTGCAGCCTTCCAGCACGGACCGCATAACTTGCTCGACGAAGTTTGGCGTCGTGGTGGCAATGCGTACGGTCAACGTGATCTGGTGCGTCTCGTCGGGGCGGCTGAGATTGGTGACACCCTGTCTTGCCAGGATGCTGTTCGGCACAACGACGACATTGTACCCTCCGGTGAGCAGATTGGTGGAGCGCCAATTGGTCTCAACGACGCGACCTTCCGTGCCGTCCTTCAACTGGATCCAGTCGCCTATGGCATAGGCCCTCCCCAGCGTCAGCGCGATCCCTGAGAAGACATCGCCGAGGGTATTTTGCAGCGCGAGGCCGAAAATGATCGCGACAACGCCCGAGGTCGCGACCAGCGTGCCGACCGGGACACCAAACACAAAGCCAATGATCGACAGCGCGACACCGAGATAGATGACACCGACGGCCATGTCCTGGATCAGATGCGCTTCCCGTGGCCGGCGATTGAGCAACATATAGATGTGGACCAGGCCAATAATGGCCCATGCGAGATGGGTCCACCACAGGATCCTGGCCGATATGGAGAGCAACGCGCCGAAACCCCGCAAGTGAGCGCCATCGACGCGGTGCGGAGAGATGCCGCCTTGATAGAGCACGAGGCTCGTGCCGACAAAGAACAGAATCTGGGCGATCAGTCGGCCTGTCGGACGGTTGCTCCCCTGAACATGCCAAACGACGATACCGGCGATTCCGAGGATATTGGTCAGAACAAGCGGCATCACATGATCTTCGTTTAACATAGTTGGGACTCAGCAATGGCGGTCGGTTGCGACCGACGGAAAGGCTCTACGCTCAGGTGAAGCTACGCATCAATGAGTCCACGCCCTGGAGGTGTGATCAATCACCCCACGTGCATTCGAACACCCTTGGACCCGTTGAGGAGCCTCTTCAGATGAAAATTCGCCAGCGGGTCGTCGGCGTTGAGACCGACCAGTGCCGCGAAGGCTGGCACCACGTCGGTGTCATTCGCCTCCAATTTGTTAAAGGCGGTCGCGTACTGCGTCGCGGCCGGCCCATAACTCTCCGCAGCTGACAAGGGCTCGTAGGCGCGTAGCGCCTCGCTTCGTCCGCGCAGGACAAGATCTCCGATCGGCCGCCCCCTGAACTCCTGTGCCTTACACGCGATCGCGTCGCTGACGCAGATTCGCGTGCCCAATGTCTTGTTGGCCGCCTCCAGTCTGGCGGCAGTGTTAACAGTGTCCCCGTAGGCCGTGTAGTCAAAGTAACGGCCGCCGCCGAAATTGCCGACCAGCGCAGGCCCGGCGTGGACGCCTATCCGCGTGACACCGAAGTCAACGCCCCTCTGTTTCCAGCGCTCCCGAAATGTTTCGGCCCATCGATCGAGCGCCTGCGCGCAGGCGATCGCGCGAGTGGGGTAATCGATCTGGTCGCCGGGTGCATTGAACAAGACCTGAATGGCGTCACCGATCACCTTCGCCACCGTTCCCTCATAGGCGAAGACGACATCCGTCAGTCCACCGACGTATTCGTTGAGCAGATCAGTCAGCACATTCGAATCGGCCGTCTCGACGAGTGAGGTGAACCCCGTAATATCGGTGAAAATCACTGCAATGTCGCGCCAGTGGACCTGCATTTCATCGTCGCCATCCACCGCAGCAAGGCGCTTAGCGAGCTCAGGCGAGAAATATCTCGACAGCGACGCATGAGCCCGCTCCGCCTCCGCCTGTCGGCGGCGTGCTTCGCGCAAGACCTCGATGTGACGGATGGTCTTCTGGATCGTGGATTCCAGGTCGGCGAAATCGATGGGCTTGGTCAGGAAGTCGAACGCGCCGCGATTCATTGCAGTCCGTATGTTGCTCATATCGCCGTAGGCCGAGACGACAATGGCCAACTTCTTGTCCTCTCGCTCCTGCAGTTTCGCCAACAACGAAAGGCCGTCCATGCGCGGCATGTTGATGTCCAAGACCACGAGATCGACGTTCGGATGCCGCTCAATCGATTGCAGCGCCTCAAGACCGTCACGCGCGAACACGAAGCTTATCTGCCGTTCGCGAATCTGCCGGCGAAACCTCCGGAGTACGAGCGCCTCCAGATCCGGCTCGTCATCGACGACAAGAACGGTGGAGGTCATGCGGCGGCCTGTTCCAGTCTCGCCTGGATCGCCTGGCGGACCACGCCGAAGTCGATCGGCTTGGTCAACAGGGCCTGCGCGCCCCGCTCAAGGGCCGTCCTGCGCGTTTCGGCATCGCCGTACGCCGTGATCATGATCACCGGAACGTCGGGCCGCCGAGCGCGAAGCTCCGGCAGCATCTCCAGCCCGCTCATCCCGGGCATGTTGATGTCGGAGAGGATGAGGATCAGCGTTTGCTCGCCGGTATCGGAGATGCGGTTCAGGGCCTGCGCTGCCGAACCGGCAAAGTCCATCGCAAAGCGCCGGGCGCGAAGCTCGCGTCGAAATTGCTGGCGAAACAGGACCTCCAGATCGGGTTCGTCATCCACGACAAGGACCAGTACAGTCATAGTCAACCCCCGATGCTGTGAGAAAGACCGATGTTGCGCGGCAGCAGGATGGTGAACTCGGTGAATTCGCCGGGCTCGGTCTCGACATCGATCCTGCCGCCATGTTGCTTCACGATGATGTCGTGGCTCATGGACAGTCCGAGGCCCGTTCCCTCGCCCGGCGGCTTGGTCGTGAAGAACGGATTGAACATCTTCTCCTTCACCTTGGGCGGAATACCGACGCCATTGTCGCGGACGCGGATTTCGACGTAATCGCCGCGATCATGCGTGACGACGTAGAGCGCGGGTTCAAATCCGGGATCACCGTCGTCACAGCGCTTGGCGACGGCATAGAAGCCATTGGAGATGACGTTCAGCAGCACCCGCGTGATCTCCTGCGGGAAGACGTCGGCGATCCCGGTGTTCGGATCGAACTCGCGCCTGAGGGTGACGTTGAACTGTGGTCTCTCGGTGCGCGCGCCATGATAGGCAAGATTGAGGCTCTCTTCGACCAGCGCATTGACGTCGGCAGGCCGGTGCTCGCCGCCGCCACCACGCGAATGCAGGAGCATGTTCTTGACGATGGAGTCGGCGCGTTTGCCGTGCTGCACGATCTTCTGAAGATTGTCCGTTAGCAGCCCGCTCAGTTCATCGACTTCGCTGCGGATGTCGTCCGGGAGCATGACCGGAGCGAGAACCTCGTTCAATTCGCCGGTCAGTTCGACCGAGAGTGCGGCGAAATTGTTGACGAAGTTGAGCGGGTTCTTGATCTCGTGCGCAATGCCGGCAGTAAGTTGACCGAGCGAAATGAGCTTTTCGGTCTGCACCAGGCGGTCCTGGGCCGCGCGTAGATCGTCGAGGGATCCGGCAAGCTCCTTCGTACGAGCCTCTACTTCTTCGAACAACCGCGCGTTCTCGATCGCGATCACGGCCTGATCGGCGAATGTCTTGAGAAGGTTGATCTGGCTGTCAGTGAAGGTTCCGGGTTCGACGCGCGAAACGCCGATCGTACCGATCGCCACGCCTTTTCGGAGCATGGGCACGACCACGATGCTTCGATATCCTCTCGCGCGTGCCATGCTCTTGATCGCCGGATGGACACCCGGTTCGGTCTCGATATCGGAGCGAAATGCAATCGTCGACGTGAGTGCGACCCGGCTGTGGATCCCGGAGGACGTGAGCGGCGCAGGAAATGAGATTCGGATCTCCTCATCGCCGGCCACGCTTCCTGCCGTGCATGCCGCTAGATGAAGCATGTCGCCGACGACACGTGTCACGAGCGCCGTTTGGCCGGCAAGCAACCGCCTCGCGCTTTCGGAGATGACGTCGAATACCGGCTGCACGTCAGTTGGTGAACTGGCGATAACATTGAGGATTCCTGCCGTGACGGTCTGCCGCTCTAACGCGATCGCGAGTTCGCCCTGCAGGCGGGCATTCTCGGCTACTCCGCTCTGCAGTCGTTGTTCGAGCTCCTCGACCCTGTTCCTCAGGTCGGCATCCATGTGTTGATCATCACTTCCGGGTTCGGCGCTCAAACCCCGATCGCGACTAGGCCAATCCCAGGCCGCCATCGATGGCAACCACCTGGCCGGTGATCCATTCCGAGGCTGAGCCGGAAAGCCGGACAATCCATTCTGCGACATCGTCCGGAACGCCGCGCCGCCCGAGCGGGATGCGCGCACGCTCCTGTTCCTTGACTGCGGCAGCCTGTTCCTGCGTCAGCCCCATCATGCCGGTGAGGGCGCCGGATTCCGTTGGCCCAGCGGCGACGGCGTTCACCCGTATGCCGAATGGCGCAAGCTCCAGCGCCCAACAACGGGTCAGGTGCTCGAGCGCCGCCTTGCTCGCTGCATAATGAGACAGTCCGGCCGCGGGCCGGTGACCAAAGGTGCTCGACACGTTGATGATGGTGCCGCGCCTTGCCTTCAGGTGCGGGAGGGCAGCGGAGGCAAGCAGGCTAGGACCGAGCACATTAACCGAGAAGATATCCATGATCCGATCGGCCGTGGTATCGGCCAATGGAAGGATTGCGCCAGCGCCGGCGTTGTTGACCAGGGCGTCTATTCTGCCCCAGAGATCCATCGCCTTGGCAATTGTGCGCCTGGCATCATCGGTCGAGGCCGCATCCGCAACGATACCCGCGATGTTCGGATGCTCGGCAATCGTGTCGTCCAGAGGACCCGCCCGGCGGCCGGTCACGAGCACCTTGTCGCCCTGGTTGGCAAGGCGGATCGCCGCCGCTCGTCCGATACCTGAAGTGCCGCCGGTCAGGACGATGACTTTTTCTTCGCTATGCATGTTGATCGCGCTCCTCTGCGGTTACTGGGCGGTCCAGCCGCCATCGACCGCGATCGCCGTTCCGGTGATCTGGTCCGCTGCGGACGAACACAGGAAGGCGACGGTGCCGCCAAGCTGCGCCGGAGAAACGAATTCGAGGGACGGTTGCTTCTCAGCCAGGAGTTTGCTGGCGGCTTCCGCCCGGCTCATACCTGTTTGCGCGGCGATGTCGTCGATCTGTTTGTCGACCAGGGACGTTCGCACCCACCCCGGACAGACCGCATTGCACGTCACCCCGCTCCCAGCCGCCTCCAAGCCGACCACTTTGGTCAAACCGATCAGCCCGTGCTTGGCCGCGACGTAGGCGGCCTTGTGTGTTGAAGCGACGAGACCATGTGTGGAGGCAATGTTGACGATCCGTCCCCAGCACTGCTTTCTCATCTGAGGCACCGCGGCGGCAATACCGTGGAACGCGGCCGACAGATTGATCGCCAGGATTGCGTTCCACTTGGCGGCTGGAAACTCGTCTACCGGCGCAGTGAACTGGATGCCGGCATTGTTCACGAGGATGTCGAGCCGGCCGAATTTTTCGGCCGTCGCATGGATCAATCCGCGAACTGCATCCTCCTTCGACATATCGGCGCCATCGTAAACGGCACGCACGCCATACTCGCGTTCGATCCCGCTGCGGATCGCCTCGATCTCGTCGGCATCGCCCAAGCCGTTCAACACGATGTCAGCGCGGAGCCTGGCAAGCTCCCTGGCAATGCCGAGCCCAATGCCGCTGGTCGATCCGGTGACGACGGCCACCCTGCCTTTCAACACAACAATTCCTTTCGATGATAGTTGGATACAAGCTCAATCGCGACGATGTATGGCTGACGATGCTCGGCGGCCCAGTGGTCGCGAAGTATTGAGCTAGGGCGTGAACTCTTTGAGCACCCACCCTTGCTCGGATTTGACTCAACGCACGGTCAGTAGTCCCAGAAGGCCGGCACCCAACGAAACGCGTCGCCTGCGACCGCGACATGACCGACCGACGGGAACGGCATGTGCGTGGCCACCAGCAGTTCGCGGTTCGCCGCCAGTTCGCGCAAAAGTTCGATCCGGACGCGAGCGGCTTCCTCGGGATCGTGCTCGAAGCCATTGTGCCAATCCGGGTGCTCGAATCCGACGGTGAAGACGAGGTCGCCGGCGAATGTCAGCCGGTCGCCGCCGGATGCCACGCGAACCACGCTGTGTCCGGGAGTGTGGCCACCGGTGCGGCGGACTACGACGCCCGGCGCAACTTCGTGCTCATCGTCGAACGTCCGCAGCTGGTTGTGGTACTCGTTCGCGAACCGCTTGGCGGTGGCCCGAAGCGCGTCCGGGAATCCCGGCGGCATGGAGACGCGGGAGAAATCGGGCGCCTCCCAGAATTTGACCTCCGCGGCCGCCACGTGAATCCGCAGGTCCGGACGCAGCCGGTCCTTCACGCCCTCGACCAGCAAGCCGCCGACATGGTCCATGTGCATGTGGGTCAGCACCACGTCGGTCACGGATGCCAGATCGATGCCGGCGCCTTCCAGTCGCTTGACCAACTGCCCAGCCCGCGGCAGGTGCAGATCCGGGTCCAGTCCGAGACCCGCGTCGATCAAAATGGTCTGCGCGCCGCTGCGCACCACGACCACGTTCAGTGCCCAGTCGAACGCGTCCGGCGGCAGGAACATGTCGTCCAGCCAGGCGGCGCGGACGGCCGGGTCGGCGTTGTGCGCCAGCATCTTGGACGGCAGCGGCAGCACGCCGTCGCTGATCACCATAACATCGATGTCGCCGATTTTCAGCGCGTAGCGCGATGGTACCAATTCGTCGGGCTTCGATCTAACGGAGCGTGCGGCAGTGTCTAAGCTCATGGTTGTCTCCTGTTGAGTATTGCGGATCATCCGATCCATCTTCGAGAAGTTCGGCCCTCGATCCTGGGCGCGGGTCGTGCTTCCCGCGCGGAAAGCGCGGTCAATGCTCGTGAGGCGTTCAGAGATCAGTGACACGCTCCGGATCAGCGGACGCAAGAGCAGCGGCACGCTCGGCCCGCGGCGGATAGATCCAGACGGTATTGATCTCCTTCTTGGTCTTCTTGGCTTCGTCGCCAACCATCTCGACCTTGCGCTCCCAGCCGCGCGTGAACAGCGCACCGGCTTCTCCTAAGTCAAGACAAGTGACGTAAGCCTTCTGGCGGTACGGTTTGGTAGGGACGCTGAGCAGCTCGGCGGCCGCATTGTTGCCGGCGAAGGCGCCCATCCGCGTGGCGTGTTGGCACGACATCAACGCGTAGTTGCCAACCTCGTCACATGCCGCTCTCGCCGCATCGCCGGTCGCAAAGACCCCAGGCACCGACAGCACGCGCAAGTCGGGATCGACGAGCAGGCGCCCAAAGTTGTCGCGCTCAGCGGGAATCTGCGCGGTTAGCGGAGCGGCACGCATGCCGGCCGCCCAGATCACGGTCCCGCTATCAATATGCTCGCCGCTGGAAAGCGTGACGCCGGACTTGTCGAGCGAGGTAACGCCAACGCCAAGCCGGGTCTCGACCCCCAACTTGCGGAGCGCGGCTTCGATGATAGGGCGAGGACCTTCGCCCATGTCGGGGGCGATCGCACTGTTTCGCTCGACGATGATGACACGTGGATTGGCATCCTTGCCAAGGATCTCACGAAGCCGCCCGGGCATCTCGGTCGCGACTTCGATGCCGGTAAATCCGCCACCGGCCACGACAACCGTGTCGCGCATCTGTGATACCGGCCACCCCACCAAGTGACGCAAATGCCGGTCGAGGGCGATCGCGTCGTCGAGCTGGTCGACGCTAAAGCCGTGTTCAGCGAGTCCGGGGATGCTGGGACGGAACAGCCGGCTGCCAGTGGCGACAATCAATCGGTCATAGGCGAGTCTCTGCTTCGCACCCTTGGCCGCAACGATGTCTACCACCTGGGACTTGGCATCGATCGACTCGGCGCTGCCTTTCACATAGGTAACGTCAACGGCCTTCAGCACATCCCGGAGCGAAGCTGTCAGGGTCTCCGGTTTCGGCTCATAGAGCCGCGGTCGAACCACCAGCGTCGGCTCCGGTGAAACCAACGCAATTTCGAACGCCTCGGGCGAAACGCCCTGGATGTCGCGCAGCCGGGCCGCAGAGAGAGCGGCATACATGCCGGCGAATCCGGCGCCGATGATCACGAGTCGCATTTGATTACTCCTTGGGTTTGACTCTCTTCGATGAAGGCGCCGAGCTACGCGCTCACGAATTTGAGCAAATCGGCGTTGATGATGTCGGGATGCGTCGTGCACAGACCGTGCGGTAGCAGGTCGTAGATTTTCAGAGTGCTTCGTTTCAGAAGCTTCGCCGACAAGATTGCGGAATCGTCAACGGGCACGATCTGATCGTCGCCGCCATGCAGGACGAGCGTGGGCACGTCGATGTTCTTCAGATCTTCGGTAAAGTCGGTTTCCGAGAAGGCCTTGATGCCATCGTACTGCGCCTTGGCGCTGCCCATCATTGCTTGGCGCCACCAATTCCAGATCACCGCCTGGGACGCCTGCGCACCTGGGCGATTGTAGCCATAGAACGGGCCACTCGCGAATTCGAGATAGAACTGTGCCCTGTTCGCTGCGAGCTGTTTGCGCAATCCGTCAAGCACCTCAATGGGCACGCCCGCCGGATTGGCTTCAGTCTTCAACATCAAGGGAGGCACGGCCCCGATCAGGACCAGTTTGGCCACCCGGTTCCTGCCGTGGCGAGCGACGTAGCGCGCGGCTTCGCCTCCGCCCGTGGAATGACCAACGTGAATGGCATTGCGAAGATCGAGATGCTCGACGACAGTCGCAACGTCGGCTGCATAGTGGTCCATGTCATGGCCCTCGCTCACTTGACTCGAGCGGCCATGACCTCGTCGGTCATGAGCGATGACGCGATAGCCTTTTCCGACGAAGAAAAGCATCTGCGCGTCCCAGTCGTCGGCACTGAGCGGCCAACCGTGATGAAAGACGATCGGCTGGGCGGACCTCGCCCCCCAGTCCCTGTAGAATATCTGTACGCCGTCCTTGGTCGTGACTGAGGTCATGGGATCGCTTCCTTGTGCGGGCGACGTCGAATGGTCCCTTTCCTTGCCAATCGCCGAAGACGGGCGAACGGTCAGCGATGTCGCGTAGATGAGCGTGCTCGCCAGCAAGTTTCGACGCGACGTGAGGCCGCTGAAGAGTTTTTTGGAAATCATCTGTTCGTCTCCGTGTCGTCAGATTTCTTTACGGGTTGTCTAGGTGATCTCGGGGACTACTGCCCAAGAGCGATTGCGCCGATTCCAGCGCGATTGCGGCTAACGCATGCTGCGCCGCCAATCGGTCGGTGTTTCGCCGGTCAAACGTTTGAATGCCGCGGCGAACGCGGTCTGAGAGCCGTACCCGAGAGCTTCCGCGACCGCGACGACCGATGCGTCGGTGTCGCGCAGCATCTCCATGGCCTGCTCGAGCCGTCGCTGGCGCAGCCAGGCATGGGGCGAGAGGCCTGTGCTCTCCTTGAAGGCACGACAAAAATGGAAACGCGAAAGGCCGGCCTCCGAAGCGAGCGCTCCGAGAGAAACGTCCGCGTCGCTATCGGAGCGCAAGCGCTCGATAGCGCGGCGCAGGACATTCGGCGAGAGACCACCCAGAGTTGGCCGGACCGTGATCGACGAGCCGGCATGTGCTGCCAAGAGGCGCGTCGCCAGCAGGTCCATCAATTGCTGCCTGAACAACGCATCCAGCGCCGCGTGCCCTTCCAGAGCATCCACCGCACTCATCAGCAACCTGGATGTAACGGGATCGGGGTGCACTGTCCGCTCCAGAAGGTCGCCGGGCGCGGCCACGTCGGCTTCGCCGGCAGCGCGCGAGAGTGTTGCGTGCGGAAGGTAGAGTTGAAGGACATGCATCGGCCGGTGAATGTCCCACCGAGAGGTCGAACCAGCCGGAATGAGCGTTATGACGCCGGGACGTGCCGTTCCGATTGCAACTGATCTTCCGGTACGCCGCTCGAGCCGTTGCACGCCGGTCGGATAGGTCATGATGACGTGATCGAGCATCGGCTTGACGATGTCGTGTACAGGCTCGTGCTTCCAGTATGCGATCGTGCCGCTGGACGGTTCCAAAGCGACGCGAAAGGGCTTGGTCCTGAGCACCCGTGCCATCTCTTCATTGGCGGGGCGCCGCTCGCCGATCGGCGGGTCACTCCTATGCGTCTGCGTCACGCCGGGCGCGTTATCCAGGGGGGCGCGCAAGATGGGCCTGCTCATGAACTCCCGCTCGCATTGGGGAAGGGCGTTCATTCCGCGCCTCTGCGGATGCGCCGCTTCCCTTGTGCTGCGATCATGGTGGCGAGCGCTGTATGAGGGTATCGTGCAGCGGGTCTGGTCGCGCTGGTTCAGCGGATAGATCGACCTATACCTCGGAATAGATGCTCCCCGTCACGGGCGCAATTCCCTGTTAAAGCAGCCGCTCATTGTGGAGATTGGCGTAGTTGGCGAATGGCTCGACAACGTTTGAATCGGGACCGGCAGCCACCGGCACGGGAAGCGTGAAACGAAAATGTGCGCCGCCATTCGAGCGATTCGCGCCCCAAATGCTGCCGCCGTGGGCACTGATGATCGAATGGCAGATCGCGAGGCCGATGCCAATTCCGGCATCCTTGGTGCTGAAGAAGCTGTCGAAGATGCGCGTGAGGTTTGCGTCGGCGATGCCAGGCCCATTGTCGAAGATGGAAAGGCCGACCGAGCCGTCTTCGCCGACCGAAGTTTGGACGTCAATCCGGCGAATTGGTTGACCGGACTGCACAATGGCCTGGACGCTGTTGACGAGCAGATTGATGATCACCTGTTGCAGCTGAATGCGGTCGCCCAGCACCTGGGGAAGCCCGGATGCGAAGGTCGTAGACAAGGCAATTGATTTTGAATCAATGTCGTGGCGAATGAATAACAGCGCTTCTCTTGCGACCTCATTGAGATCCATGAGGCGCTTCTCCGGCTCATGCTTCGCCGCCATACCCCGGATGCGATTGATGATCTCACTCGCGCGCCGCGCGTTCGTCACGATTCGAGACGTGAGCTGGGTAACCTTTTCGATGTTTTGATCAGTGCGCGCCAGCCACCTCAAACTTGTCTCGCCATTGGTCACGATGGCCGCAAGCGGCTGGTTGATTTCATGCGCGATCGAAGTTGCCAACTCTCCGAGAGTCGCGATGCGGCCCGCATGCGCGAAATCGGCTTGAAGCTTCCGAAGTTGCCGCTCTGCGTTCAAGCGCTCACTGATGTCCTGGATTGTGATTAAGGTGTTGTCGAGTTGCTCGGGGGGCACAGGATATGTGACCGTGAACAGGACATCGATGAGCGAACCGTCGAATGCACGGATCCTGGTCTCTTCTATGAGATTGCGTCGGCCTTCAAAGTGAGCGACCATGACCCGCTCAGCGAGCCCCGGGGCGGCACCAAACAGGTATCGAACGGGCTTGATCAAGTCGGCGAGAGTATGGGCTCGAAACAGCGAGACCGCATCGCGATTGACGTCGGTCACGCGAACGACGTCCTTGGCATGCTCGACTAGGTCGGGATTTCGGCTCAAATAGGAGGCAATATCGCGGATGCCCTTGGCCTTCAGTTCGTCGAAGACCTCGCCCGCGCGTCGTGAATCGACTTGCCAGAGAGCCGTCGGCAGGTACTGAATGAGCTTGCGATACCGATCCTCGCTCGCCTGCAGCTCCCAGGACGTGCGGTCATCATCAATCGCGGCGTTGATCGTCACGAGCACGGTGCCCGGCGGCTTCGGCTCGGCAGAATGCCAGGCCCGGATGATGGGGTTGCGTATAGCGCCGCTCAGGACCATTCTGCGGGTCTCGAGGCGCGAGCGGTCCATGGCAACGTTTTCGATTAGTCCGGCCAGGATTGAGCGGCTTTCAGCCGGCCAGAACGTACCGATCGACTGACCGATCATCTGCTCGTGCCCTGCATGTGCCCCGAACATGCGCACCGCGCGATCATTGGCGGCCAGAATTCGAGTTGCGGTAAGCAGTGCGTTGACCCAGTCGGGATGCTGATCAAGATCGATAGCGGCTCCGCGGCGCCTGTGCTCCGCGATTGCATCAAGCAGGGGTCGGGCCGGCGAGGCATCGAGCTCCCAAGCAGCGGCCAGAGATCCCTGCAACTCGGCATCCATGCGCAGGTATGCTCCTTCGGTGAGCGGTCCCGCATTTTGGCCAAACTCAACGATGTCAAGGACGGCACCGGTTGCGTCTCGCCGCACCACTTGCCGCACGGCGACCGCAACCTCGACTCCGGTCAGGCTACGCCGAAAGACGATGCCTTCCCATCGACCTTCGCGGAGCAGTATGTCGATGTGGTCGATACCGGAGTGGCCGAGCGAGCCGATCTCTGCCACGTGTCGACCGACCATCGCCATGGAAGGCCAGCCGTACAGGACTTCCGATGCGGCATTCCAGTACTGGATGACACCGTGCAGGTTGCTGACGATGATGCTTTCGGACACAAGGTCGGCCAGTTCCGTGCCGGGAGCAGAGGCAACGAGATTCGGCTGGCTGCCTTGCGATACCTGTCGGACGAGATTAGTCATCTGATGGTGGATCCCGTCGCTCGTGGCGTCGCGAGCGGCCTGCGCAGTTCATTGCGTTCTGCAGGAGATGAAACAGCACCTCATCATTGACCGGCTTCGTCAGGCAGGCATAGGCACCGCCCCTCAGCGCGCGCGCCTCTGTCGCCGGGCTTGTGTCCGCGGTGATGAAAATGACCGGCATTGACGAGCCCAGCTCTCGTAATCGCTCCTGTAGTTCGAGCCCGCTCCGGCCGGGCATGCTCACATCGGTGATCAGGCAATCGAAGCGGCCCGGCACAAATTCGGCCATGAACGCCTCCGCCCGATCAAAGGAGCGACACGCAACGTCCAGGACCAGGAGGAGATCGCAAAGAGCCTCTCGTACAGCTTGGTCGTCATCTACGATGGCAACTAGGGGCGTTTTGGACAAACAGATGACTCTCGCTGGCATGGCCCGACGACCATCTGCCCATTGCTGATCGGGTTGTACCTATTCCTTGGTGTAGGATGGGCTACCTCCCGCGAAGTTCCGCAGGAAGTGCTTCCCAAATCCGGATCAAGTCTCCGACGGACGTTGCTTGCAACTTTCTCGTCGCGTTGCCGCGATGCAGCTTCACAGTGATCTCGCTGATGCCGAGATCAAAGGCGATCTGCTTGTTGAGGCGGCCCCTTGCTACCTCACCCAGGACTTCACGTTCGCGCGGTGTCAGCGTTGCGAAGCGGGCGGCGTGTTGCGTGATGCGTCTGGCTGCGGCTCTTTGCGAGACATCCTTCTCGATCGCCGCCGCGACGGCGTCGAGGAGCGTCTGGTCTCTGACTGGCTTCGTCAGGAAGTCGACGGCTCCCGCCTTCATTGCCTGGACGGTCATGGCGATATCGCCATGACCTGTGAGGAAAATGATCGGCCTCGTGTTGCCGTTCAATGCCAGACGCTGTTGCAGATCCAGCCCGCTTGCTCCGGGCATGCGAACATCGAGAATCAGGCAGCCGGGCCGCTCCGGAAGATCGGCACGCAACAATTCCTGCGTCGAGCCAAAGCAGCACGCGTCGATGCCGACCGACAGCAAAAGCTCCCGAAGCGCCGACCGGATCTCCTCGTCGTCGTCCACGATCAAAACAAGTGGGCGGTCTGCAGTGTTGGTATTGAGAGTCATAGGTAAGCGCGTTACGTGCGATGAAGGCTGCGAGCCCGTGGATACGGTTGCCCTGAGCATTTGCGTGGCCTCCTGATCGCTTCTGCCCCGCGGTCTTTCGCTGCTTCTTCGCAGATGCCCGTAAGGTCCATGTCATGACACGACCGTCACGGTCACTTGGCTTCTACGGCGTGTTTCTAGGGCTTGCAGGGCGCCCGCGTCTTTCCCAAAGCCGTCATGTCTTGCCTCATTCCGTGCCAAACGAGGACCATGCGACCGCGAGTCACGGAATCACGTGTGCTTGCGAATAATGGCGACCCGCGCTCCGGATTCCACCCCCAGTTCCTGGCGGCAGTTGATTGGATCGACCGCATTGAAATTGCTTCCGAATCCGTTGCGACTTTCGCGACGATTGCCCTCACGAAAAGTTGCGCATCGCCGGGTGGCCGTGGACAGCCGCTTGCCTATTTCCGATAATGCACCGCAAAATTCGCAGGGCGATCAGCGCCTGCGGTCTAACCTTCCGGATCAACTTAAATGGCACAGGCCGGCGTCTACGGATCGAGGCTCGGACGACCCCTACAGGCGAAGAATGCACCTTCGCTGATTGCGCGTACGCTGCGCAGCGCCGAGCTGGCGGTGACCGAAACCCGAAACGACGACCCGGTGCCGAGCCTTTCCGGTTCGCTGCCTGCCGAGGACGCTTACCTCGTCAGCCTCAAATTTCGTGATTATCCGGACTGCGAGTGCTGGGAGCGGGGCCGATGTGTCATCAAGACGAATGTCCACGGCGGCTCGACCTATCTCTACGATCTGAAGCGCGATCCGCGCTATGTCATCGACAAGCCATTTCACTCCCTCTTTTTCTATCTTCCGCGCTCAGCCCTTGACGACATTGCGAGGCAGGCCGGCGCACCGCGCATTGGCGAGCTCGCCTATGAGCCTGGTATAGGCCACGACGACACGGTCGTCCGTAACCTCGGTGCGTCGCTCTTGGAAGCTTTGCGTCGAGCGGACGAGACCAACCAGCTTTTCGTCGACCACATGTTGCACGCACTTACTGCGCACGTCGCTCAAACCTACGGTGGCCTTCGGCGTAGCGCCAAGCCGATCCGCGGCGGCCTTGCTCCGTGGCAGTTAGACCGTGCTTGCGATAGGCTCGAGGCCGATCTCGCCGGAAAGACTCCTCTACGGCAGATCGCAGCCGAGTTTGATCTTTCCGTCGATCATTTCTCGCGGGCGTTCCGAATCTCCACTGGTCTGCCGCCGCATCGATGGCTGCTTCGCCAGCGAGTGAAGACGGCGCAGCAGCTGATGACCGTCCGCGATCTGCCGCTGTCCGAGGTGGCAAAATCGGCCGGGTTTGCCAATCAGAGCCACTTTACCAAGGTTTTTTCGACCATAGTTGGCGTCAGCCCGGGAGCCTGGCGGCGAGAAGTGCGTGGCTCGTCGAACAGCGAGACCTGATCCTGATTACCTTATTGCGGCGCATCCCACGCATCGTCAAACCGACACTCGTGATGGCGATCGCCCCAGCAGCACCCTTTTCGTGACGTGTTTTCCTGACCATCGCGAGCGACATGCGCGTTCTACGCAGTACAGTGGTGAAGCGACCTTTCCTAAAACAGGCACGTTTTATCTGATCCTGCTGCGCGCGCGGCATCGATACCGACAAGAGCGCGCGTCCAGAGTGGCAGCTTTTGCCGGATAGCATTTGCCGCTGGGCAGCGCGTGAAGTCCGAGACGTACGATAAGTCGTTGAGAACGCAAGTCATCGAAATTGGCATATCTATTGCTGGCAGCCCGAATATTTGAAATGACAGTGGAGTCTAAGCGTGGGCATCGGAAGCATAGCCGGCGGAAACGCCGTGAGCTGGCCTTCTTCGGTCCGCCAAACCAATTCTGTTTCGACAGCCGGTTCAAAAGGCGACGGTTCGAAGCTCGCGCTCGGCATGAGCGCCGATGCGCCTTACGACGCGATTAAGGTCAATCTACGAAACGGCATGTCCGTCGGAGTCTACAGCTTCGGCGGAACAGGACTCGATAGCGAAACCCTCAAGACGATCGAGGATTTCGTACAGAGATTGGCGAGCCAGGATATCCCCGGACATCAGGCATCCACCACGGATAAGCCAAGCGCAAGTTCAGGCGGCGATGAGGCATCAGACGTCGCCGGGTTGGATAATATCCACGTGGATCTTCCGAACGGGATTTCGTTCGAGGTGCGACACTCCTCCGCTGGTCAAACGACAGACAGCGCCGCTGTCATGAAGGAGCTCACAGATGCCGCGGAGGAACTGGCGGAGGTCTTTGCAAGATATTCGCCGGCTTCGACCGCGGCCTCTGCCTATGCAACCAACCAGGCAGCGTCACTTGGCCGCGCAAATCAATTCGACACGCGGACTTGAGAACGACTTGTTGGTGCCCGCTTCGTGCTCCTCCCCGAGCGCAGCGGGCTTTACGTGAACGGATCCTTGCGTGCTAACGGGCGTAGGAAATTACCAAACGCCTGTCGGCGCGCGTTGCGTCCCGGCGTGCGGGTACCGGGTCCAAGGCGAAAATTGCTATTTATCTGCCGAGAGCCGTTCGCGCCCATGCGCCGCGCTAAAATCACGCAGAGGGCCCGCAGGGACGATACCCGTGGGATTGATGGAGCGATGGCTCTGATAGTAGTGACGCTTGATGTGCTCAAAGTTCACGGTCGATGCGATTCCTGGCCATTGATAAACGTCACGGACGTACGCGGAGAGGTTTGAATAGTCGGCAACAGATCGAATGTTGCACTTGAAATGGCCGAAATAGACGGCATCAAACCTGATCAGCGTTGTGAAGAGCCGGATGTCCGCCTCGGTCAAACGATCGTCGAAAAGGAAGCGGTTATCCGCCAGACGCTCTTCGAGCCAATCTAGTGTCTCGAACAGCGGAACGACGGCATCATCGTAGGCAGCTTGTGTAGTAGCAAATCCGGCCTTGTAGACACCATTGTTGAGCGTGTCATAGACCCGGGCATTCACGGCATCGATCTCGTCTCGAATCTCGCTAGGATAGAAGTCGCCCGATCTCGCACCGAGGTGATCGAACGCGAAATTCATCATGCGAACGATTTCGGACGATTCGTTGCTAACGATAGCGCCCTGTTGCTTGTCCCACAGCACTGGCACAGTTGCCCGACCAGTATAGTGGCTGTTGGCCATCGTGTAGATCTGATGCAGATATTCCGCGCCGTTAACATGGTCGGGTATCACTCCCGGACCGTTCGCGAAACTCCAGCCGCGCTCGGCCATCAGCCAATGCACAATGGATACGGATATCTTGTCTTCGAGGCCCTTGAGCACTCGCATGATCAGAGTTCGATGGGCCCAGGGACAAGCAAGACTGACATAAAGGTGATATCGACCCACTTCAGCCCTGAACCCGCCAACACCGCTCGGACCAGGGCTTCCGTCGGCCGTAATCCAGTTGCGGAAAACTGCGTCCTTGCGGACAAAGAAGCCGCCGGTCGCGTCGGTGTTATACCAGGTGTCACGCCATTCACCTTCAACCAATAGTCCCATACCGTCCTCCTGGCGTGATCAGCTCGCGGGTTCATCTCTGGTAAGACCGAGAGACAAGAGTTTTATCGCTGGTGCGGCCAGAAAGACCACAGGCGACATCGCAGCCCACGAAATCAGCCATGATGAGAACCAATTCCAAAGGAAATGGCCCGTCGCCAGCGATGGAATGCTCGCAATACCGGCAGCGACGAGGGACGTGATACCGGACTGTATGACCCCAAACACGAAATGGCTATGACGACGCGGGATAGGAAGCATGACGAATTTGGGGAGCCGTCGTCCAACGTCTCTACGTCAACCAAACCGTGTTCTCGTAACCCTTACGAAACATCTTCGAGTATGGACACACCCACTTGGTCTCTCTAATCAGTTCGTGAGCGATCGCGGGATCGCCAAAGACAAGCCCAAATTCTAATGCTTCTTGAAGCGCTCGATGCGCTCGCCGGGCGGATGACCAGGCCAATTTATTACGCCATTTTGCATCGCCGGCGAGGCAAAAAGCTGTTCAGCGTATTCGGACACCCTCGGGCAGTCCTTCCACATCCAATTGTAACCAAGAAAGAGAAGCCGGAAGAGACTTACACCCCAGAAGATATCGGCTAGGGTAAATCCATCGGGCATCAACCACTCGTTTTTGCTTTCCAATCTTCGATCCAGTTGCACGATAGTGCTGTGCGTTGCCTCGATAATCCTCCGCATATTGGCCGACTGCGATATGAATTGACGCCCCGCTTCTTCCTTTATGATCTTCTGCCTGTAAGCCTCGCGAAGAAGGGAGTCCGCCGGCAGGCCCTCTAAACGCTTGCGCACCAGTTCGATCTTCTTGTTATGAGCACCCCGCATTCCCGCACGGATCTCTTCAGGCCGATCGTCGCCATCGGGATTCGCGCCATAGAACAAGCCAGCATGTGGTATTGCGTCGACAATTGCTATTTCACTCCAAACCCTGTTTTGCCACTGCAGCGGCACCAACGCCCCTCCACTCAAGATGTCGAGATAGGCCGCAATCAGCCGCGAATCCGCAACGACTGTTCCCTTTTCATGATCGACGAGCGTGGGTACCGCCAACGGGTCGAAGCCCTCGTTCTCAACGCTTGAACTTCCGGAATAGCCGTTCACAAACGGCCGGCTGCGCGCAATAGCAGACGCCATGCGAAGCTTCACGTATTCGGCCGAATAGTTTTCGCTGAACGGAGGCATGATGACCAGTTCGCTGCTGGCAAATGGAACGCCAATCTGGAATAGCGCCCCGCGAATCTTCTGAGAGCAGATCGACATGGTGAAGTGAAACAGCTCGAGCCGTGGGCTCGGTTCCTGTCGGTCTCTCGGCTTCGGACGTACGCTACCACTGGAAACGATGGCCCTCCGCTCAGGATTCCCGATTGCAGCGTTCCTCGCTTGCTCGGCCAAAATACTGGTCGACGTTTCGAAATCAGTGGTCATCGCGTTCCCTGGATGTTCGAGCCTTGTCCACGCACTTACCCACCCAAACTAGCTGCGGACTGCCCGACCTGAAGCCGTCTTTCTTCGAACCATGCGTTCAACGTGTCGGACGATGTTTTCTCCCAAATAAGGAGGGGGGATCATCGCGGTGATCGTTCCAATCTGTGGAACGATGCGTCCGAGATCGCGCAGCTTCCCGCTGAGCCTGTGCTGCATTTACGTCCAGACGGTCGTCAGCTGCGAAATGAATCCTCTTGGAGCGGCTGACTTAGTACCAACTCTGGAGCAAAAGAATGACCCGCCTCTTGGTGATTGAAGCCAGCCCACGCTTCGAGCATTCGACTTCCCGCACGTTGACCGCGCAATTTGTCGAGAAATGGACCCGCCTCCATCCCAATGCTTCCGTTCTCACACGCGACCTTACGCGCTCGAATCTACAGTTCGTTGACCTTCCGTGGATTGGCGCCGCTTTCACCCCACCCGAGACGCATTCGCCCGAAGTTGCTGCTGCCCTGACGACCTCCGATATCCTCATCGAAGAACTCAAGTCCGCTGACCACATCGTCATCGGCACACCAATGTACAATTTTTCGATTCCCGCCCTCCTCAAAGCGTACATTGATCAGATCGTGCGTGTCGGTGTTACAGTCTCAACCACCTACGAAGGCATGCTGAAGGGCAAGCAAGCCACCGTGATCCTTACGACTGGCGGCGATTTCTCTCCCGGAGCTCCATTCGCGTCAGCCAACGTGGCAAGCTCTTATCTCAAACAAATTCTCGGATTCGTCGGCATCACCGACGTCAACATTGTTCTTGCCGTCAAGACTCTCGCAATCGATCAAGGCGAGACAACCCTTGGTGATTTTGCGAGCCGGTTCGATGCCGAACTCTCGGCGGCAGCTGCATAGGACGGGACCAGTCAGAGTCTCGCACCGTTGCTGGACCGGATAGAAAGCGCAGCTCCGTTCAACAATATAGACGATGTGTTCGGCTGCAGGTGTCTTTTCAACGAGCACAAAACACCACGAACATTGATTGGAATATTGAGCAATTCAACAGCGTGTCGGCAGCGGCAAATCAATCAACCGGAGGCCACCGCGAGTCGCGATGTTTGCGGATCAAGTTCGTCAGGCAAGCCATCGCCCGGCGGCGTTTCGATTCCGAACCAGGCAGGAAGTTCTTGTAACATGGGAGCACCAACGCAATGAACGCCCAGATCACCGAGAAAGATAGATTTGAACAGACACCGTATAGTATGTGGCTGCAGACGGAGATTCTGCACACGCTGCAAAGGACGGTGAGCGATTATCCAGGAGAGTACTCGTTCATCGTCAACTGTCAGGTAATGGAGCTCTATTGGGCTCTCATTGTCCGAGAACTTCAGGCCGCTCAAAGCAGCCTGAGACAGAATGACCTTGCGAAGGCCCAGCAAGCGCTGCGCCGAGTGGTCGATGCACATGAACCACTCAATGCCACGTGGCGTTCTCTATCGTGGCTGACCCCGTCCGATCTGCTTCCGATGCTGGGCGCGGCTGGAGCGACATTAGGCCGCGACACTGCTCTCCAGGGTTGGACCTACCGCCACATGGTCTATCTGTTCGGAATCAAACAAGCGGAACATTTGGAGCACTTTAAGCCGCAGCCGCGCAGATGGCAGCAACTGAATGAGGCCCTTAACGCTCCGAGCGTCTACGACGACGTGTTGGCATTCCTGCATCGTGAAAAGCTTCCCATCCCTCGAGCTCAGTTTGAGCGTGATTTCGCTCAGCCGTACAAGCCTAGCCCCGAGGTCGAGCGCGCTTGGCAAATTGGGTACGATGAGCGACCCGAGATCAAGAACTTGGGTGAGACACTTGCCGATATTGCCGAGGAGTTCACGACCTGGAAGTATCGCCACCTGATGCTGACCCGACGCACCCTGGGATCTCGCAAGGCCTACTTCGGCGTCTCCGGAATTGAGTGGCTGACGCCGACTCTCGAAGAGATTCCATTCCCGGAACTCTTTTCTGCGCGGACGTTCATCGGTGATCCTCCAGCGGGCTGCCCCGTGGGCAAAGCCAAGGAGTAACCTTTCGCGACCGCCTGAGTTTAGGGGAGGCAGTCCTGACGGCCGCTTCCCTTCAGGCCGAGCGGATCGGCGTTCCTGCAATGGCTCCTTGGTTCTTGCACAGAACCGATAGCAGGCACGGAGTGAGTGAATGCTCATTTGGGCACGCCAAATCAAGGCCGCGCGTTGTCTTGTGGGGTGGCAGCAGTTTCAATTGGCCGTTGCAGCCGGCGTCGGAATTGCAACCATTCGCCGGATTGAGAGAATGACGGGTGCTATCAACGCCCAGTTCGAGACGGTCAAAAAGATCCGCCGGGCGCTCGAAGGCGCTGGCGTTGAATTTATCGGAGAGCCTAAGCCCGGCCTCTGCGTTCGACCCAAGTAATTGGGCAATCGCTTGTTGGTTACGCAGAGACATCGATTGTCGGCCAGCGGTCAGCCGGATCTAACTAGTTGCATTGTTGCAGTTGAGCTCGGTGACCAGCCTCTGGAACTGCACCGCGGCATTAATGACATCGCGATCCCTTCCTCTACGGCCCACGATCTGCAGGCCAGCCGGCAAGGCACCGGCCCTTCGCGGCAAGGGCAGAGTCACGGCAGGATATCCAACGAGGTTGAATGGCGCCGTGTAGGTCATGAGCGCTTTACGGATGTCACCGCTCCACGCTCCAATCCGAACATCGTCCGCTCCGATCAGGGGTGCAGTACAGGGGCACGTAGGCAAAATCAGAAGCTCGATTTGCTCAAAAAGGGATGCAATCTTCGACGAGAACCGCCGCCTTGCCTCCTGAGCTCTTGCAAAATCGTCGATGCTAAGCATGCGCGCCCGCTCGAGCCTGGCAACCGTCTCTCTACCGTAGCTTTGGCGAATTAGCTCTGAGGAACTGTGCGAAAAATGTACCATACCTCCCTCGGCCAGCACCAGGTTGGCAAAGATCGAGTAGGCCTCATCTAGGCGCGTCTCGACCTCCATGAGGTTGTGATCATGACGCAACCTTTCAACGACTGTCGAAAGGTCGCTCGAAATGGCCGCGTCGACTGGAACATCGCTTGGCACCTTAAGCACGCCAATCATTCGCTTCATGTTGGCGTTGCGGCAGGAATCATCTGGCGTTACGTTCATCCCCAGAGCACCGGCCAGGACGATAAGATCCTCAGCCGTTTGGCAAATGAGTCCCACATGGTCGAGCGTTGGAGCGAGTGGAAATACTCCATCGGGTGAGAGAACGCCGTACGTCGGTTTTAGTCCAACTACCCCGCAAAGGGCGGCCGGGATTCGAACCGAGCCTCCGGTATCCGTGCCGATAGCGGCCGGAACCACTCCGTAAGCAACTGCTGCGGCCGAACCACCGCTCGATCCTCCTGGAATTCGTGCTGAATCGCTCGGATTGAGCGTATTGCCAAAAGCCTCGCTCGATGTGGTCACGCCCCAGGCAAATTCGTGTGTGGTCGTCTTTCCAAGGATGATTGCACCGGCATTCCGCAGATCACGCACCACTCGGGCGTCGGCTCTCGGCACGTTACCGATGTAGGCGGCCGATCCGTACCGGGTCTCAATACCAGCGCTATCGATGATATCCTTGACGACAATCGGAATACCCTCAAGAGCTCTTGCCGAACCTGCTGCGTATCGCCAGTCGCTCTCGGTTGCGACAGCCAACACGCTTTCATCGATCGCCGCAAAGGCATTCAACTCAGCTGCGCAACGTTTGGCCTTTTCAAGTGCTACCTGCACAAGTTGACGCGATGTTGTTGCGCCCGACTGAAGCTCAACTAGCATCTCGGCCACGGATGGCGACGTCATCCTGGCTCACCACAGGCTTCGTAACAGGGCTTCAAGTTTTCGATCAGCGTCTTCTCCAAGATCGGCGACTTCGCTCTGATAATTCGCTCGCAGGAGATCAGTGATCTCCGGAAGCGCCGATAACCCCATATCAAATGATCGCAGCCGATTCGGTAGCCCGAGGTGCGCCACAAGACTCTCTATTCTGGTGGCGAGTGCCGGCCCTGGATTAGGTTCTCCTGGCGAATTGAACACCCGAAGCTTATTGCCATACCGCGCTTCACAATTTCGGATGACGGGCCCAAGCGTTATGCATGACGTGACGCTATGCGGAAATCCAAACGTCCCACCCAAGATATGTCCGATTCGATGACTGAGCCCGTAGACGACGGATGCCGGATAGAAATAGCATTGCCACGCGGCCAGCTGCAGCTGAAGCAAAGCGTCGAGATGAACCGCTCCTCGTTGAACGGCCTCGCCGGTTTCCAGATCGGTTGGCCACTGCTCCAATACGCCAAAACACCTGCCTGCGCCTGCCGCGGCCATGATCGCGTGTGGGTGGTCGACGTCGACTAGTCGCATGCCTTCGATGGCATGATCCAGCCCCTTGACGGCAGACGACAAGAGCAACGCCCGGGGTGTGTTGATGAGCAAGCTGGGATCCATCAGCACAATCTTCGGAACTGTTTCGCGCTCGGCGTAGCTTCTCTTGAATGGCCGCGCCCCTGACGTTTCGGTGACACCGAAATAGTGAGAGAATTCGGATCCGGAGAGAGTGGTCGGCAGAGCGACTATCGGAAGATGGCGCCCCTGACGAAGCGAATGAAAATGCGAAACGGCCTTAGCGGCATCCAAAACCGAGCCGCCTCCATAGGCGATGATTGAGCGGGCGCCCGCCAGGATGCACCGATCAAGCGCACCTTCGATCGCTGTATCGGGCGCATGAGGCGGAAAATCGGAGATAATTCCAGAGACGTCGTGAAGATGCGGAAGAATGACCCGATCGGTTGAGCGCAGCAGCGGCTCAACCGTAAAAATCATCGGCCGCTCCAGGCCGTCGTCAGCCAGTTCCCGAAGGGCAGCATCGACGATCCCCAACCCCCACCGCAGGGTTTCCTGCGGTAAGCACCGCAGGACCCCCCCGCTGATTACACGTTCGGAGCGAGAAGGGGCTGCCTTCAGCACGCTGCCACTCCTTCAATTCTGAGGAAGCGGCACAGGAGCTGGGCGCAACGCCATATTGCGCTCTATCTCAATGCGGCGATCTTCCAAATCCGGCGCCAAGCAAAGCTTTGTCCCGAGCTCTTCAGCAGGTTCATCGATCGTCAGTTGAGTTGGCGTGGAAAGGGCGCAAATGTGCCCATCCGGATCCCGGAAGTAGAATAGCTTGCTGTAGAGGCAGTCATAAACGTCCGACACTTTCACGTCGGCTCGTTTTAGGCGTTGGTGCTCATGCGTAAGGGCCGCGTCGTTCTCCACTTCCAAGGAAAAGTGATGCGATAATCCTGTGCCCAAATGTCCGGCGGAATACCCAGGCAGCCCAAAGAAGGTCAAGACCGAGCCAGGCGAGAGATCATCGTCGCACGCGTAGTAATAGTGCGTACCTCCGCGCTCATCCAAATAGTCGGTCTTTTTGATCAATCGAAGTCCGACCGTTTCGACGAAGAACTTTTCTGTCCGCTCGGCGTTCGACGAGATCGACGTAATGTGGTGGAAACCGCGCAGCGCAAAATCGTCCGTGATCGACGGGACGGCACGGGGCCAAGTTTCGGCTGCCGTTAGCACCTCGTCGCGACCGCCAATAAGGTTCTCCTTCGGCTGAGACCGGAACCCAGACCCGAGAACCGCTTCATCGTGCCCGAACCCGGGTTCGGTGGTCGCGATTTCGATGATCGCGCCATCGGGGTCGCGGAGGTAGATCGCATAAAAGTAGTTACGGTTGTAGGGCCCCGTAACATGGATACCCTGGTCGGTGAGTCTCCGCTTCCATTTCAAGAGGCCGTTTCTTGTGGGAACGTGAAGAGCCAGATGATGGTTCGTACCGGCCCCCCAACGCCCCTTTGGGTCTCCAACCCGCGGCGACGTAACGCCAGCGATGACCGTTTTTGGATCCACGAATCCAGTTTGCGGCATCATGTAGAAAATCGGATTCCACTCGATGTAGCTGATCGTGTGACCGCGCTTCGGCTCGCCCTTGAATGCCTGAAATCCAAAAGTAATGACTGGCAATCGCGGGTCCAAATGATGGACGGTCCGCTTCACGACTGGCAGGCCTAGAAGCGTTGAATAGAAGTGCTCAATCCTGCCGAGATTTGCGGCCACGAATACCTGGTTGTTGACGCCGCCGATAGTCATGTTGTTCATCTTAAACCCTCGCGATCACAGGCCGCTGAAGCGGCGTCTCTACCCATCGCGAAGGATGGCAGCGCTACTGAGGGATATGAAGATACTCAGCGAAGGACGTAGCGTTCAATTTGTTGGACGGAGCGGAAAATCCTCAGGTCGACCGCTTGCTCGACGCTTTGGCGTGCACGTCTTCCGCCGGCGCAGGCTCGAATGCGGTCACGCGCGGTATCTCCGACGCCAAGAAATCGACCAAGGCCCTGACCGCAGGAAGAAGGCCCCGCTTATATGGGATAAGGGCCGAGACCCGCGCATCGGCCGCAATCCAGCGCGGCAATATCTGCTTTAGCTTTCCCACCGCAATTTCGTCTCGGCAAATGTATCCTGGCAATGCGGCAATGCCCAGGTTGGCACATGCTGATTCCTTCAGCGCAACGAGATTGTTGCTCTGAAAGCGAGGCGCCGTCTGCACGATGCACCTGCGGCCGTTCGGTCCAGTCAGCACCAAGTTCGTCGAACCCATCCTTGCGATCGAGATTGTATCGTGTTGCGCGATTTCCTCAGGAGTCGCTGGAGCACCCTTAGCGTCCAAGTATCCGGGTCCGGCGAATAAGTACCACGGCGCGCGCGCGATGGCCCGCTGCACCAGGGATGAATTCTGCAACGGCGAGGTATGGCCGCGCAAAGCCAAGTCGAAGCCGTCAGCGACGATATCGACGAGGGTATCCGTGGTGATCTCCACAATCTGCACTTTCGGATACTTCTTAAGAAATACCGGTATCAGGTCCTTCAATGCGAACTGGGCGATTTCGACGGCCGTCGTCATTCTGATGACGCCGCTAGGTTCGGTTGCCCTCTGGCGCACCGCCTCCTCCGCGACCTCGGCCGTCTGCAGCAATGTCTGAGCGTAATGATAGAACTGCGTTCCTACTTCGGTCATACCGAAACGGCGCGATGTTCTGTTGAGCAACGTTACGCCCAAAGCGCCTTCGAGTTCTCTTATCCGATGACTCAAGGTGGATTTCGGCAAACCCAACGATCTACTCGCAGAGGTAAAGCCCCCTCTGTCAACGACCTGGACAAAATAGAAGACATCCTTGAGATCAAGCATGACGCAAGCAGATTGATGTGTACCTCAGGCTGACAAAGATACGACTCACACTTTTAGATGTGCAGATCCTATCTAAGCTATTGTAGACACCCGCCGTTCTGACCTCAACAGGCACATCCCTTGCTTGTCTCTCGGCACCACTGGCTCGTATTCTGTCTCGAACCAGAAGCCCGTCGGAGTAAGCCATGTTTCGTCTTTACGATAGTCTGCTATCTGGAAACTGCTGGAAGGTCCGGATTCTGCTTTCGCAGCTGAACCTTGAGTACGAGAGAATTACTCTGGACTTGGTCCGAGGCGATACTCAACAACCCGATTTCGAAAGAATTAGCCGGTTCTCGCGAGTCCCGACATTAGTACTGGAGGACGGTCGCCCTATCGTGGAGTCCGGCGCCATATTGATGCACCTGGCAGAAGGAACGCGTTTTCTCCCTGGCGACCGGCTTGCGCGCACGGAGGTGCTGAGCTGGCTGTTCTTCGAACAGGCCGATCTTCAAAAGGCCATCGCATTCCCACGCGTTTACAATCTTCGCGGCCAAGCATCCCAGATGGCAGGCGAAATCGTCTACCGGCAAAAGGACGGATACAGCGCTTTACAAAAACTCGAGAACTGGATTGGAAGTCGTGACTGGCTAGTGGGTAATGGCTACACGATCGCCGACACTGCAGTATTCGCCTACGTGTCCCTGGCTGCGGAGGGCGGATACCAGATGGAGCGATATCCCGGAATTCTCAGATGGTTGAACAGCGTGCGATCGACCGATGGCTGGGTACCGCTTATCGAAGGGACGACGCCTTCAAGATAATCCGTACCCAGTCCAGGGCAGTCTAGACGTCGAGGAATGTTGCGAATTTCTCCGGCCCGAATTTATCAAGCGCCATGTTGTTCTCGGGAAGGCCGTTGTCTGCGTGGCCAATGCACATGCCGCATACGACCATGTCGCTTTCAGGAATGCCGAGCTCCTTGCGCAGCACTTGATATTGCAGCGACCAAATCTGTTGAGGAAGCGTATCAAGTCCTCGGCCCTGAGCCGCCAACATTACTGTCTGCAGGAAGGCGCCGTAGCAGATGAAGCTTGCGGGGACCAGTTTCCGGTCCATCGTGAAAATAAGACCGACAGGTGCGCCAAAGAACATAAACTGTCTAGCCACATCGCGGCGGCGGCTTTCCTTATCGCTTCTTTCTACACCCTGCGCGTCTCCTAGTTGACCACGAAACTTGGTGAAGACCGACAAATGCGGCTCGTGAAGGGGCTCCGGAAAGAATGGATATTCCGGAGACAGTTTGTCATGGTTGTCATTGAAATTCTTCACCGCGGCCGCAACAACTCGCTCGCGAGCCTTTCCGGTCAATACGTAGCATTTCCACGGTTGAGTGTTGCTCGAGCTAGGGGCGAACCTAGCGATCGAGAGGATATCCTTAACGACTTCGGTTGGAACGGATTTGTCTGTAAACCCACGTTTCGCCCGACGACACTTGATGAGTTCATCAATGTAAAAGGGGCTCTCATCATCCTTCCGCACGTGCCGCTGAAGCTCTAGTGTCATTGCATCCCCCGAATCCTTTGAACCAAGACCGCATGGCCGTATGACCCATCTTCGGAGTTCAGCAGCCGTTTAGGGAAGTAGCCGATCTTCGGACTTATCGTTCGACAAATTCGAACGATGCCGGCGCGTCAGTCCTGTGGCTGCTTTTTGCACCTGGTCGCGTTTCGGAGTTTTTCGCTGCTACTAAGGCCAGCCCGCCAAGATTGGTATAGACCCTAAGCCGCCAATTGGCACTCCTGCTCGATCAGCTGTTGGTCGCCACTCGAAGCTCGCTTTAGGAAGCGGGCCAAGGCGGCCTTTCGCGAACCATCCAAGGCGTAGGCAGTCTGCTTGAACTCGATGCCATCAAGGAGGCCTTGAATGTAGCCCGAGATGGTGTCCGCAGCCATGATGAACGCGGTATCAAGCGTGTGGATGTACTTGCTCGTCACAGAGCCCTTCGCATGCCCCGGAGCGCCGCGATGGTCACCTCGGTAAAGCCGAGATCGTTGGCGAGCCGTAGCGTAGCCTGGCGGAGAGAGTTGGAGTCAAACTCACGATTTTTCAATCGTTCCACTTCCAAGGAGACTGAAAGCTGCTGAGGAAGCGCTCGCCTGCCTCCTCCAAAGATTTCGAGTCTGAGCCGGGTTCGATTCCGGTCGGGGCAAATTGTGGAGTCCGGAACGGCATAGGCGTCCCCGCTGCCGGAAGCCTGCTGTTCTATTTTTGTCGGCGAATACCACCTGCTGGTATTTGTGCTGGTATCGACAGCAATCGACGACAAAAGTGGTTTCAAATTCAAATGGTTATGGTTCTAGGCAATTATCGGCCAGGGGCACCATGGAAAAAACTGTAGTAATAACAATAATATAAGGCGCTAGTTCGATTCCGGATTTCCCGGAAGACTGTCCGCGACGGATTGAAAATCCAAGCATAAGGCCACTGCAGCGGTCTACTCTGCTGGCATTTTTGCCGGTATCGCCAAGCCAAACGCGCCGCGACGAATTTCGTTATTCCGAACGACGGAATCGAGCAGATGGCCCGCAAGAATGATGGCGCCGTGGGTGCCAACCCACAGCAGATCTAACTAATCTCGATTGCCGCCGCGCGACCGAAATTCGACATGAGCGACGGACCGCCCGGCGCTTTTCGACTCGCGCACGGAGCTGATGCAGCATTGGGCTGATCGGAACACTGCGCGGTCCGGAGCTTTGCCTGCGCGCGGATGACGGCGGAGGCACGCGGTCCCGACGCCCGTGAAGTTGCTCGCGATTCGGATGCGAAAGGTTGCGAACCGGGTCCTTACTGCGCCTCGATCCAGATCCCCGACTCCGAATGCTTACGGATGTGGCTGACCAGAAAGTCAGAAAACACCCTGATCTTGGCAGGCAGCCCGACGCGGTTCTGATAGGCGATGTTCATGCTGAGCAGAGGCAGTTCCCAGTCGATCAGGAGAGGGATAAGGCGGCCGGCTGCGATGTCGCTCTGAACGATGTAGAGCGGCTGAATGAGGATGCCGAGGCCGGCCAGCGCCGCGCCGCGGATGACCTGACCGTCATTGCTGTCGAGTGTCGGCGTGATGCGAACAGTCTGCGCACCATGGCCTTTGCGCAAGCGCAGGGAATACGGATCGTTGGCGAGATTGTAGACGAGCATGTTGTGGCGCGCGAGCTCGGCCGGCTGTTCCGGCGCGCCGTAGCTTGCGAGATATGACGGCGAAGCGGCGAGCACGCGGCGCATCTGGCCGATGCGGCGGACGATGATGTTCGAATCCGGCTCCTGCTCGCGCGTGCGGATCGCCACGTCGACGCCGGCCTCGATGAAGTCGGGATAGCGGTTGGCGGTGGTGATCTGCAGATTGAGCTTCGGGTAGCGCGCGCGGAAGGCCGTCAGCATCGGCGCGAGATAGATCACCGCAAAGGACAGCGAGCTCGTGACGCGCAGCGTGCCCTGCGGCGACAGTGCGCGATCGCTGACGACGTCCTCGGCTTCCGCCAATTCGCTCAAGACCCGGCTCGAGCGCTCCAGCAGCTCCTGTCCCGCTTCCGTCAGCCACAGCCGGCGCGTGTTGCGCTCGATCAGGCGAACAGCGAGGCGCTCCTCGAGCGCGCTGAGATGGCGGCTCGCGGCCGCGTTCGACATGCGCAAGGCCTCGGCGGCCTTTGACAGGCTGCCGAGTTCGGCCGTCTTGGCGAACACCTCCAGTTGGAGCAGGCGGTCCATTTTTTCTAAAACTGGAAAAGAGACTTGCAATTATTGGGCTTTATTTCCGTCTTCTGCAAGCCAAAATGGCCGGAAGGAAGCAGGATAGCAGGCGAGGAACGGGGAAATGCCGAGGCCGATCAGGCACATCGTGATGTGGCGCCTGCGAGGGGAGACCCCCGAGGAGCGCTCCGCCGCCCGGATGAAGGTCAAGACCCTGTTCGAGGGCCTCAAGGGCCGGATCGACGGCCTCACCCACATCGAAGTGGGCATGGATGTCAGCGCCGTCGACTACGCCTGCGACGTGGTGCTCTTCTCTGAATTCACCGGCCAAGCGGCGCTCAGCGCCTATGCCAATCACCCCGAACATTTACGCGTCCGCGAAGCGCTCGGCGACTTGCGGATCGGGCGCTTCCAGGTCGATTATCCCATCATAGAGACCGGCGCATGATCGGTTCGTTCACCTTTGAAAACCCGCCCTCCCGCGTCGTGTTTGGCAGCGGAACGTTGGCCGCGGCAAAGGCTGAAGTGGAGCGCCTCGGCGGCAAGCGCGCGCTGGTGCTGACCACGCTGCAGCAGGAGGCGCAGGGCAAGAATCTAGGTGCGGCCCTCGGCCCGCTCTATGCCGGCATCTTTCCTGGCGCCACCATGCACACACCGGTCGAGGTCACCGAGCGCGCGCTCGCGGCGATGAAGGCGTGCGAGGCCGACTGTGTCGTCTCGCTCGGCGGCGGCTCGACCACCGGCCTCGGCAAGGCGCTGGCCTTGCGTACCGGCGTGAACCAGCTCTGCATCCCAACCACGTATGCCGGCTCGGAAATGACGCCGATCGTCGGCCAGACCGAGAACGGCCTGAAGACCACGGTGCGCGACGCGGCGATCCTGCCGGAGACCGTGATCTACGATGTCGACCTCACCCTGACGCTGCCGGCGAGCCTGGCGACGACTTCGGGCATCAACGCGATCGCCCATGCCGTCGAGGCGCTCTATGCCCGCGACACCAATCCTGTGACATCGCTGATGGCGGAAGAAGGTATCCGCGCGCTGGCGCGCGCCCTGCCGGCAATCGCTGCGAAAAGCGACGACCGCGAGGCCCGCACCGAAGCGCTCTATGGCGCCTGGCTGTGCGGTGTCTGCCTCGGCACCGTCGGCATGGCGCTGCATCACAAGCTCTGCCATGCACTCGGCGGAACCTTCGACCTGCCGCACGCCGAGACCCACACCATCGTGCTGCCGCATGCACTGGCCTACAACGCGCCGGCCGCGCCCGACGCGATGGCGCGGATCTCCCGCGCGATCGGTGGGGCCGATGCATCGCCGGGGCTCTACGAACTCGCTAAGCGGCTGGGCGCGAAGCTGGCGCTACGCGATGTCGGCATGCCCGAAAGCGGCATCGACACGGCCGCCGATCTCGCCGTCACCAACGCCTATTGGAATCCGCGCCCGCTCGAGCGCAATGCCATCCGCGATCTGATCGCACGCGCCTGGGCCGGCGAGCCGCCCGGCGCCGCCAAAGCGACGGCGTGAGGCGATGCGGTGCACGCTTATCAAATCCGCCAACGCTATCAGCATGCATGATCCGACAGCTCGCGGCCAATTTCGCGAGACCTATGGCGCGCTGGTCGCGCAAGGCGATAGCGAGACTGACTTCATCGCGACCGTCAAGCATCTGGAACGGTTGTCCGGACTTGGCGAGCCCAAACTCTGATCGACGGAGGCGAATGTGCGTAATTTCAGCGAGACCAACATCACCGACGCCGTGCTCGAACGCATCGCTGGCGCCGCCGAGCCGCGCATCAAGCAGGTCAGCGAAGCCCTGGTGCGTCACCTCCACGCCTTCGTGCGGGAGATCAGGCCGACGCAGAAGGAATGGGAGTACGGCATCGACTTTCTGACCCGGACCGGGCACATGTGCGACGATAAGCGGCAGGAGTTCATCCTGCTGTCGGATACCCTCGGCGTCTCCATGCTGGTCGACGCGATCAACCATCCGGTGCCGGAAGGCGTGACCGAGACCACGGTGCTCGGCCCGTTCTTCGTTCAGGCCGCGCCGGAGAAACAGAATGGCGACGACATCTCGGAGACCATGGAAGGCGATCCGATGCTGGTCACCGGCTCGGTCTCGACCGTCGATGGCAAGCCACTCGCGGGCGCCGTGGTCGACGTCTGGCATTCCGACAACGACGGCTATTACGACGTGCAGCAGATCGACGAGATAGGCGACCTCGCGATGCGCGCACGCTTCCGCACGGACGCCAACGGCCGCTTTCATTTCTGGTCGATCAAGCCGGCGGCCTATCCGATCCCGCACGATGGCCCGGTCGGCGAGATGCTGGAGGCGCAAGGCCGACATCCCTGGCGCCCGGCGCATGTGCATTTCATGATCTCGGCGCCGGGCTTCGAGCAGCTGGTGACGCATGTGTTCGTTGCCGGCGACAAATATCTGGACAGCGACGTGGTGTTCGGCGTCAAGGACACCCTGATCCGCGAATTCGTTCGTCATCCCGCCGGCCGTGCGCCGGATGGTCGGGTGGTGGACAGCGACTATTTTCATCTCAACTATGATTTCGGCCTGAAGCAGGTTGCGAGCAGCGCAAGAGCCGCTTAAGCCGAACGACAGCGTAGCGGACCGGCAAGAGTCCGCGATCGGGGCAGATCGGAAGCAAGGATCGGACCGCGGGTCAGCACGAGCATATTGGCCGATCGCCTCACCGGCACGATCGGCCCGCGCGCGAGCCTTGCGCGCGGGCGTGCTCGATCAGCATGGGCTGAGCGAGTCGCACTATCGCAATTTGCCGCCCGACATCGTCGTCTTCCCCGAGACGACGCAGGAGGTCGCTGAGATCGTCAAGCTGTGCGCGAGTGAGGGCCTATTGTTCGACACGCCGCTCGAGCAGCGCACCTGTCCGACCTTCGAAGAGGCCAGCAAGCTCGGCGCGAAGCAATGGCGGCTTGTCCTGATCAAACACCGGGACAGCTGCTGAAACAGCCGTCCCCAAGAAGACTGGAGACATCATGTTGTTTGCCATCCACGCCGTCGACCGCGCCGGCGCACTGCCGACGCGGCTTGCTAATTACGATGCCCACAAGGCCTTCCTCGGCGACACCTCACGCTTCGGAGTCAAGATCGTGATGTCGGGACCGCTGGTCGCCGACGACGGCGCCACCATGATCGGAAGCCTTTTCCTGATCGAGGCCCCGGGCCGAGCTGAAGTCGAGGTCTTCAACCGCGCCGATCCGTTTGCCGCGTCCGGCATCTGGGAGGAGGTCACGATCACGGGATTTCTGCGGCGGCAGGGCTGAACGTGACGCGTCCTTGAGCTGGGCTTGTTGAGCGGCCGCCCGATATCCGTTCGCCCAGCAGCGGCGACGAGATGCGAACCTTCCCTAGGATCGCGGACGAATCAACAAGCAACCCATATACTGCAGCATTTTAGCAAACAGGGCCTCTACTCGATCACCTCGTCCGCGCGGGAAAGAAGAGCCGTTCCGAAGCCCGCCAGCCTCCGGCAACTAGTGCGCTTCAGCGGCTTGCTCGATACGCCCTGCTCTGCCACACTTCGGGCGGCATCATACGGTCAGTACCGGGTAAAATACTCTCTATGTTCCCAACCCGTCACCTTATCCGGGCTTCGCTGCCAGTCCGGCTCTGAAGCAAGGAAACGGTTCACTTCCGACTGCTTCATCCCGACTAACCAGTCCACGAATGCCTCACCCAGCTGCCGGCGGAAGAACGACGCTTTGTTGAGTGCCTCCAACGCCTCCATCAGGTTTGCAGGGAGAAGCGGCCGATGCGTTGCTGAATATGGGCTCGTCTCGGGCGTCCCTGGCTCTAGGCCACGTCGTATGCCGTCTAGTCCGCTGAGCACCTGAGAGGTAATATAGAGGTGGGCATTGGCTCCAGGTTCGCCGACACGGTTCTCGATGTGAGCAGATGCTTCTCCGGCGCAACCCAACACTCGTATCATCGTTGCACGACTGTTATGTCCCCAAGTTGCGCGATCTGGCGCCAAGGAATTCGCCTTCCGACGGCGATAGCCATTCACGGTGGGAGTTGTGAATACAGATGCCGCAGCCGCGTGCTCGAGGATTCCGCCGACGAAATGGCGACCGGTCTCGGACAGAACGTCGTTCGCGCCCGCATCCGTCGCAAAAGCATTTCTTCCGTCTGAGGTTCTGAGGCTTTGATGAAGATGCCAACCGCTAGGTACATAGTTTGGCAGGCCAGGCAAGGCCATGAAGGTCGCATGCAAGCCTTTGCGGTATGCAACCTGCTTCACCATCGAGCGGAAGAGTGACATCGTGTCCGCGGCCTGCAATCCAGGCAGCACGTCGAAGGTAAACTCCAGTTGCCCCGGTCCCATCTCGTTTTCGACCGTGCGTAAAGGCAACTGTAGCGCCTCACAATGGCCCACAAGCGTACAGACGAAATCATCCATGCGATCAAGGTTGTCTTCGACTTGGTAGGAAAAGCCACGCGATGCAGCCTCGACAATAGGCGGCGTCGGCGGCGCACCGAACCAGCCCATGTCTTCAGGCATCAGCTTGGAATCCACGACTTTGGCGACGTAAAACTCTATCTCCAACCCGGCCATGAAGGTGAAGCTCTCGCGTTCGAGATCGGCAAGCGCGGACTTCAGTTGGTGGCGCGCATCGAATGGGATAGGACGGCCGTCTCGGAAATACAGATCACCCAAGATCCAGCCTGTCCCCGGACACCAGGGCAGTTGCCGAAATGTGAGGGGGTCTGGAACGAGGACGACATTAGCGAAGCCACCCATCCCGGGTATGCCGAATTCGCCACCTTCCGCGAACGGGTTGTAGGCCATCGCTTCGGCTGAATCGAAACTGTACTGCGCGTTCGTAAACTCGATGCCGCTTTTCAGCACCTTCTGGAAGAAGCTCGGCATCACCGTCTTGCTACGGAGCTTGCCCTGCGGGTCTGAGACCGAAACGCGAATACAACGGATTCCGTTCTTTGCGACGACTTCGAGGACGTCCTTGGCTGCAGACCGTTGTTCGTGATTCCAGAGACTATGGGCTTCGATAAATCCCGCTGTCGTGCTCATGGAAACGCCTGCTCAATATGACGTGCAACCGCCTCGTTGATCTGAACTGAAGACCACGCGTAGACGACACCGCGAGTGTGAGCAGATTTGCCGGAGCTGCGCTCCCGAATGGAGTGCGCTCTTCGGCTTGGCCAATCGCTCATGCCAATCATCTTTGACAAGGATTGATCTAAGTCAAATTCATTGTTAGAATTCACACTATGAATGAGACTAATTCACCTCTCGATCTTAATCTCCTGCGCGTGTTCTTCGCTATCTGGGACCTTCGGAGTCTTACCGCAGCAGGCGAGCGACTCGGCCTGACTCAACCGGCAATAAGCCATGCCCTGCGGCGCTTACGTGATCGCTTCAACGACCCGCTATTTGTGCGCGCCGCAAACCGCATGCTTCCCACCGAAACGGCCGTTCGCTTGCATGAGCCACTTGATCAGGCGCTCACGATCATCAACCGCGTCCTTCAGGAACGTGTTGCGTTCGATCCAATGGTCACGCAGCGGACCTTCCGAATCGCGATGTCCGACATGGCCGAAATCTACGCCCTGCCCCGGCTGATGGCACGGCTCAGATACATCGCACCCTTGGCGAGAGTTAATGCCGTCCCACTTCAGCCGGAGAACGGCGTCGCCGCGATGCGCTCTGGCGATGTTGACCTTTCGATCGGGCACATCAAGGATCCCGACGAAGACTGCGTCAGCAATGAGGTATTCAACGACAGGATTGTCTGCATGGTGCGAGCGAACCACCCGATCGCCCGGTCAAAACTCACTCGATCGAACTTTTCTAATCTTCAGTTTTTTTATGCGCGAATGACCGCTCCCATTCACCAGATGGTCGAGCAATGGCTCATTGACGAAGCTCGCCCTCGGATTGCAGTTCGTGGACACTTCATGGCCGCGCCGGATATCGTAAGAAACACCGACTTGGCGGCGATCTTTCCCGAGAATATGGCTCTTCACCTCGATCGTGCGAAAGATTTTCGCCTCCTCGAATTGCCATTCGACTTACCTCCGATTGAAGTCAAAGTGCATAGCCATGCGCGGTTTGCGAGCGACATGGGGATTAAATGGATGCGGGAGACTGCGGCAACGATACTTAAGGAAGGTAAAAACTCAAAGGCTCTTGGTCGTCAGCCGAAAGGATGAGGTGACGCGAGCGACTTCTTATCGAGAAGTTTTTGCAAGCATCTGGCAGATCAGCCGTGTTGGCTCGCCCTACGCGAGACAACGCTGCAGCGCCGATACTGCGCCTGAGATCAGGCAGGATTTAACCAGAATGATCCGCGAGCGGGCTGGCGGCTCAGATTTGATTCGAGAAAGGCCTGGGCTTCCGGTTGGAGATCCAGGCAAGTTGGGAGGTAGCTTGGAAATCACAAGCCTGTCGGTCAATGCAGGGAAAAGAGCTAGCGCTCCGGATTCGTGATCGGAAGCACGACTCCCCATCTCTTCGACCAGCGGCGCAATGCGCCGCTGGCAGCCGCTGCCCGAAGCACGCTATTCTGCTTTACGGAGAAGCTCATTTGTGGCGAATGGCGTCTTGGTCGTCCAGCTATCGATAACTACGTGTTTTCCATCCTTGACCGACATGATTGGAAACGAGAACTTGTTTTGAATGTGCAGGTCGCGCGAAAACGAGTAAGGCCCAAAAATCGTCGGGATGCCGTCAGGCGACTCGAGCGCCGCCACAACCTTCTTCGTATCCGTGCTCTTCGCTTGCTCCACCGCTTTGGCGTAAAGATTGATGGCGACGTACCCTAGGAACGCGTGCGAGAAGGGGGGCTCGGCGTTATATTTCGCCTTGTACCTTTTCACTAGGTCGTTGACGGCTGCGCGTTGGTCATCGCCATAGATCGAGCCATGAACCGGATAATAGAAATCGTTGAGGCCAGGAACCGCATCCAGCCAGTGATTTCCGTCCATGGCGATACTCGCAAAGATCGGGGTCTTAATGCCGGCCGCCCGGATCTGGCGAACAGCTGCTCCACCACCTGGGGTAAAGGTGCAAAGCGTAATGACGTCCGGCGCTGGATCCAGGTTCTTAATGCGTGTAACTTGGGAAACGATGGACGGATCGCCGTTCTTGAAGGTGTCACGACCGACGATCTTGGCTCCGGCTAAGGTTTTAGCAGCGAATTCGTACCCGTAGCAAACGGACTTATTGTATTCGATGAGGGTGTCCGTGAGAATATATGCGGTCTTAAAACCTTTCTTTTCGTAACCCCACTCCGCCATGGCTGCACCTTCAAGCTGTGCGGCCGGCCCGCTGGTGAAAGCGAGCGGCCCCACGCCCTGCACACCCATTTTCACGTCCTCTGCGCCAATCGAAAACGATATTTTACCGGCCTTGCTTGCTTCAAGCGCTGCAGGAGCGCCCATGTCGTAGTCAAGGTCAACGAAAATTACGTCTGCGCCTTTTTCCAAAACTTCCAAAGCGGCCTTCGCACCTTGGGCCCTGTCGGACTTGGTGTCGGCATAGATCGTCTTTATCTTTCGTCCTAAAATTCCACCTGCGGCATTCAGTTCATCGATCGCCAAATCGGCAGATTTGATGCCACCCTCGTTATTGACGGCAAACCAGCCGCTCTGAGCAATTGCGAAGCCGATCACAATTGGCTTTTCCTCGGCGAGCACGATGCCGGACAATGCGATTGCTCCGACGGCCGCGACTATGCAAGTTCCGATAAATCTCTTCCTCATCTTCTGCTCCTTAGTAATTCTCAGTGAACTTACTGATCCGCTTCAGCTGTGGTGCGAGGAACCGCGACAGTCGCCCGCCTATCTCTTGGTTGCCGGCAATGCCGTTCCGGCGAAAAATGAGCATGACTAACATTGCCACACCGAGACCGATTTCCTGCGTTCCACGGGGGGCGGAGACAGTGAGTGAACCCAAAGCAAATCCGTGCTCGGATTGGCGAAGCACTTCGATCAGCAGCGAGATTGCTCCCACGCCAACCACCGCTCCTGTAAGGCTGTTCATGCCACCGACGACCAACATTGCGAGCGTCAGGAGACTGATGTCGATATAAAAGGCATCGACCGAGATGGTGCCGAGAAAGTGAGCGTAAAGAGCACCCGAAACGCCGACAAAGAAAGCGCTGATTACAAACGCGATGAGACGCTGGCTGAAGATGCTGACTCCTGAGGCCTTCGCCGCCACTTCATCCTCGCGCGAAACGCGCAATGACAGCCCGAAGCGGGAAGTCTGATAAAAATGAGCGGCGAAGATGGCTATAACCACCCACAACAAAGCAAACCAATGGTCTGTGTAATTCGGAATGCCGACTAATGTGCTGGTGCCTGCTGTCATCGAATCCCAATTAGAAAATGTAACGTTGACGATCGCCAGGACCGCGAAGGTCGCGATCGATGCGCCGATTCCTGAAAGGCGAACGATTGCTAGGCCAACGACGGCAGCAAAAATCGACGCAACCACGCCGGATAAGATCGTGGCAAGCGGTGGAGGAACGGTGGCCTCAAGCAAAAACTTCGGCAGAGCCGGCATCAAGAGTGGTTTGGTCGCACTGCAGCAGTCCTGCCATGCAGTGGCATAAGCGCCGATTGCCATGAATGCAGTATGGCCAAACGATATCACGCCTGAATTGCCGACGAAAATGTACAGCCCCACGACGTACACAATGCGTACCAAGGCCTCAACTACGGTGCGGTCTAGTGCCGCGTTGTTTGTCAATGCAGTGCCGAGCACAATCAGGGCTATCGCGCCACACAGAACGATAGGCGAGGCATTGCGCGCCAAATTTTCGGCAATGGAAAAGCGGCGGGCCATCATCAGACGCGCTCCCTTGCGGCGCGGGAAACCAACAATCCTTGTGGCCGCACGACGAGGATGACGATGACGACCGCGAAAACGAATGCGTCGCGGAATGTTCGTAGATTCTCGGGCAACAGCGTCTGCAGCAAGATGCTCGCGAAGCCCACGATATATCCGCCGATCACCGCCCCTGTAAGGCTGCCCATGCCCCCAATCACAGTGGCAACGAATGCGAAGAGCATGAGGGGAACACCCATGTTGAAGCTCATGACCCCAACCTGCGCCAAGAACAATAGAGACACCACGCCAGCAAGAAATCCGCTGATGACTAACGACGTACTAATTACAGTATTGGCGCGAACTCCAAGCATTCGCGCCATCCGGAAATCTTCCGAAGCCGCGCGCATTTGTACGCCAAATGGCGAAGCCTTAAGAAAGAGAACGAGAGCCCCAAGAAGCAGCAGTGTGACAGCGATGGTCAGGAGTTCTAGCCTAGGCATTCGCAACCCACTGAGCACAATCGCTTCTCCAAGGTCAGGCCAAAGACCGACCGCTTTGGGCCGCCCGTCATATACAACAATAATTATGTTCTGGATGACGTATCCAAGAGCGAAAGAACCAATCATCAATACAGCGGGCTTCGCGGTTCTAAGCGGCCGGAATACGAAATACTCTGACGTCAGCGAGAGAATAACGACCACGCCCACCACGGCAATCACAAGAAACGGCCATGGCCAATGGCCGATGACAATTTCTACCGTGGATCCCGCAGTAGGAACGATAAGTGCATAGCTTGCGACGGTAATAAAATCACCGTAGGCAAAATTGGCGAGACGCAAGACGCCAAATACAAGCCCGACGCCAAGCGTCGCCAGCGCGTACAAACTACCGAGGCTAATGGCATCCACTAAAATTTGCAGCGCCGCTATCATCACCGAATACCCTCTGCTTCGTCCCCGAACCCGAAATACGCCTGCTGCAGTCGCACCCCGTCCTCGAGTTCAGTGCTTGTCCCCGCAAGCTCCACCAATCCCCGCCGCATCACATAGATGCGGTCGGCGACGTCGAGCGCTCGTTCAGCGCTTTCCTCGACGATCAGCAGGGTAATGCCGCGGGTGTCGCGCAAACCGGTCAGAATGTCGTAAACTCGCTCAATCATCATCGGGGCAAGCCCTAACGACGGCTCATCAACCAGCAGGATCTTGGCGCCAGTCAAAAGCGCCCGCCCTATTGCCAATTGTTGCTGCTCGCCGCCCGAAAGCAGTGCCGCGTTGGTGCCACGGCGTTCCGCGAGAACTGGAAATTCGTCAAGAATACGCTTCAACTCGCGCTCAACATTCCGCTGATCGGGACGTCGATAGGTACCGATCCGGAGGTTTTCCTCCACAGTGAGCGTACCGAAAATGTGGCGCCCCTCCGGTACCATTGAAATGCCGAGTCGAGCGACTTTCTCCGGCGCCATTCCGAGGATTGGAACACCGCCGATACTGATCGCGCCACGAGTCGCCGACAGCACCCCCACAGTGGCGAGTAACGTCGTCGATTTACCCGCACCGTTAGGCCCAACTACACAAACTATCTCGCCAGGATCGACCCTCATCGACACGCCGCGCACCGCCGCCAGTCTTCCGTAATGCACGTGAACGTCGTCGATCTGGAGCAAAGGCTCGGTCATTTCGGTCCCTTGCGTTTCTTTGTACCTAGATAGGCGGTTATGACCTCAGGGTTGGCCTGTACTTCATTCGGCGTTCCTTGGGCGATCGTTCGCCCTCCGTCGAGCACATGGACGCGAGAACATGTGCCCATCACCACCCGCATGTTGTGTTCGATCAACAAGACCCCGGTGCCAAATCGTATGGGAATTTGCGCGATGAGCTCCATCAGATTGTCGCATTCCTGATCGGACATTCCGGCCGCCGGTTCGTCCAGCAGCACAAAGGCGGGATTCATTATCAGTGCTCTGGCAATACTGAGACGCCGTTCGTCCGTGTAAGGCAACGTGTCCGCGTAAGCGTCGGACTTGTCACCAAGCCCGATCCATTCGAGTATGCTCATCGCATGGTCGTGCGCTCGCTTGCGGCTCAGCCCGAAACTTGCTGCCGTCGCTTCCACGTTTTCGCGCACCGGCAATTCACGAAAAAGGCGACCGCTCTGAAAGGTGCGTGCTACTCCAGCCAGCCGGATTCGGTGTGGAGGCCAGCGGGTAATGTCCGTATCTCCCAAGTGGACACTTCCCGCGGACGGCAACTGGAATCCCGTGAGCGCGTTTATGAGCGTAGTCTTGCCGGCGCCGTTCGGCCCAATCAGGCCAACAATTTCCCCTTGCTGCACCGACAGAACGACATTCTCAAGCGCCCACAATCCATCGAAGTGTACCGACAGATTTCGGGCGGCAAGGGCGGCGACGCTTTTGGCGACAAAACCTCCACTCCCGTCGATCATCACAATCTAATTCCCCCTGGGATCGCGGACGCGCCGCCCGCTCGGCAGCACGAACACCGCGACCGCGAAGCCTCAGTCTTGTCGTCGTTCCAGCCCCAAATGAATAGGCCTGGCTCGAATAAGAGATTCGGCTTCTTCCCGACGCACTGATCTAAGAGAGGGCAGACCACCACTGTCCTGCGCTTTCCTGCTCGAACTTGCAAAAATTGACTGCGAAAGTCTGCTTTGAAGATACTTACAATAATTACGTATCGACATCAATATGAAATATTCATTATGTCAAATGTGATGCACTCTCGGTCATCAACGTGTCTCTGGGTCAGCTCGATTGACGCTCGCGATTTCGCGATAACGCGAGGACTCGGCTCCAGATAGATGGTTTCGAGATCGCTTGGGGTGAGATCGACCACAGAGGTCCCCCGTCCTGACGTCTAACTGCATATCAATATGACTGAGCAAGTCTCTCCATCACACGATTTTCGCCGTGTCATGGCATCGCAAGCGCCTCAACAGTGCGCCTGAATAGGCAACAATCCGCAGAACTCTCGATTGAAATGCACGAGCGGGCGATTCTCGGACTCATGGATCGCCGACTTCACCTCACAAAAGAACACTGAGTGCTGACCGACCGAGAACTCGTTGACGATCTCGCAGTCGAGCACGGCAAGTGCATCGATCAAGGCCGGGCCACCGCTTGGCAGGTTGCCCCAATGTGCTGACTCGAATCTGTGAGCCCCCTTCGTGCTGGCCGACGAGAATAGCTCGGCAAGCCGCACGTGACCGGCTGCGAGAAAATTTACGCTTACCCGTTTGGTTGTCCGCATAGCCTCGTGAGCTCCGGCGGCGCGATTGATGCAAACGACCAGGGTGGGTGGGTCAGCAGTTAGCGAGCAGACTGCCGTCACGGTGAGTCCGAGCCGTTCCCCATTGAGGGAGGTGGCTGCGATGCAAACCCCACCGGCAAGGAGTCGCATGCTCTGTCTGAAGGTGTCCGCAGAAATTGCTGCTTCTCTTGTCATCACATTGTCGCTGCGTTTGCCTTCTGGCCGTTTCATGCGAATGGGGCGGCACGAGGATTTTCGCCGAGACTGCCAAGCAGGATTGCGCGTCCCTGCATTTCAGACACGAGGTCAAAATCCACCACCGCATGATGACATGCCGTGACCACGTCACGGTACGCCCGAAGAACGGGATCGCCTTCATAAAGTCCATGCGCTCCGGCAGAGGCATAGATGCGATCGATAGCCCGCCGGCTGAGCTCCGCGACGTAGGCGGCATCCCAACGAAACTGAATTCGGTCGCGGTCGGACATCGGGGGCTCGTCCGCCACCATCGCGGCATCAAACCGCGTGCAGATATTCTCCAACAAACGTCTCGCTTGCGCCAGCTCCGCTCCTGACTCCGCAATACGACGCTGCATCGAGATGCTTTCGGCTTTCGCCACCCCATAGGCGCTTTTGCGGACCATGGTCTTCTCGACGAACGCCTTGAATCCTCTTTCGGCTATGCCGAGCACCGATCCGGTCATCATGGATGCCAACCCGGCATAGACCGGAAGGCGAAACGTTGGGCTTTGTGCGTGCGGGCTCAATCCGAGGAACGTCGGAAAGGTCGGCATGGCGCAGTGTTCGGGGATGAAGGCATCACGCACCACAAGATCCTTCGAACCGGTGCCGCGCATACCCAGCGTGTGCCAGGTGTCGTCGATTTCCACCTCGGCACGGGGAACAACGACGTGCTGGACCTGATAATCGTCGGCCTTCGGATCGATCACCTTCGCGCCCAGAATGAACCAGGGCGAATGATCGCAGCCGCTGCCGAATTGCCAGCGCCCCTTGAGCCGCCACCCTCCAGGCACGCGCTCCACCGTGCCCTGCGGCTGCAAGCACCCGGCCAGCAGGTTATCGGCGTCGCCTTCGTAGACCTCTTTCTGACACTGTTCGGGAAACCGACCGACAATATAGTCGTGGGCTACGCATACCATCAAAACCCAGCTAGCCGACGAACAAACCTGACCGAGCTCGGCGCAAGCCCAGATATGCGCACCGGGCGAGAGTTCAAACCCGCCAAACCGCTTGGGCGTGAGAACGCGCGTCAAACCGGATTCCCGGAGAGCCGCAGCGGCATCATCGTCGAGACGACGCATTTTTTCGCTGTTGTCAGCGGTCGCAGCAAGTCTCGGCAAGATGGCGCGAGCCGCGCCCTTGTAGTCGAATTCCGCCGCCTTAGTGTCCATTGGCATCATTTTCATCGTTCGGATCCTCCCCTGAAGACGGGCCTCTAGCGCTCAGAAACTGTGGTCCGATGAGCCTGCAGCCCATGCGGCTTGGATGTCGATCAATCAAGATTCCTGAGACTGACGATCATCCGCGGATTGAGCTGCGTCAAATTCATAGTTAGAATTTGTTGCATGAACCGCATTAATGAATATCTCGACCTGAACCTTTTGCGCGTCTTCTTCGCCATCTGGGATCTTCGTAGCCTCACGGCGGCGGGAGAACGTCTCGGCCTCACCCAACCGGCCATCAGTCACGCACTGCGACGGTTGAGGGACCGGTTTGACGATCCGCTGTTCGTGAGAGTGGCGAACCGCATGCTTCCGACGGATGCTGCCGTCCGTCTGCACGAGCCTCTGGATCAGGCCTTCGAGCTACTCAATCGAACCCTGCAAAGCGGTATCGTGTTCGATCCACGCGTGACCGAACGAACCTTCAGGGTGGCGATGTCCGATATAGCCGAGGCCTACCTCTTGCCTCGGCTGATCACCGAGCTGTCGCGCATCTCGCCCTTTATCCGCATCCAGATCGTTCCACTGGTTCACGACAGCGTGGTGAATTCGATGCGTTCGGGTGAGATCGACTTGGCGATCGGTGCTGTCACCGTGTCCGACAAGGATCTCATGAGCATCGACATTCTCAGGGATCGGTATATTTGCCTGGTGCGGGCCAAACATCCGATCGCGAAGTCCCGACTGACCCGCGCGGATTTTTCGAAACTTCGCTTCTTCTTCGCGCGAACGACGTCTACGGTTTACCAGCTGGCCGAGCAATGGCTCGCGGACGAAGCAGCTCGGCCACAGATTGCCGTCCGCGGTCATTTCACCGCCGCGCCGGAGATCGTACGCCGTTCAGATCTAGCTGCGATTTTCCCACAGATGCTCGCTCTGGAATTGCATCGTGCCAGAGATTTTCGGTTGCTTGATCTGCCGTTTGAGCTGCCGCCAATGGAAGTCAAGGTGCACAGCCACGGACGCTTTGCCAACGACACTGGGATCAAGTGGATGTGCCAGACCAGCGCCGCCATTTTGGGAAAGACCACCGATGGTGCGCGCACCAGGACCGAAACTGGGTAGCCCAGGGCTGGCCCATTCGCGTCGCGGCCGGATGTCCGCGGCGTATGGGCGAGCTCATGAGCGCACTAGCCAGCGCTCACGATGCTGCCGTGCAGATGACCGAAACGTCTATCGCTCGCATGCATCAACACGGGACCTATGTCACAAGGAACCGGCGCCAATGATGGGAAGGTCACGCGCCGCTTGCTCAGGACCGCAGCTCATCGTTCCTGTTGGCCCTTCTGAAGCGGTGTCATGCCGCGAGACGCTTGTTGTTCATCGCGTTGCTGTAACGCAAGCAGATCAGCCAGGCGTTTTCTCGCTGGAGCACCCATCGACCGCGCAACCTCCGCGATAACCAGCTCGGTCAGAGCAAAGGCACCCACAAGTGAGTCGAAGGGGTCGAGACCCTTAGTGCTGCAAGTCAGCAGAGACGTCGCATGCTGAGCAAGAGGCGACAGATACTGATCGGTGAAAAGAATGAGGTGAGCCTTGCGCTTCGTTGCCTCGATGCCCCAACTTACGGTGCTCTCTTGATAGTGCCGGTAGTCGAAAAGAACGACCACGCTTTTCGGATCTAAATCAAGCATGCTAGAGCTTCGACCGAAACCGTCGGAAGCAATCTGAGTGACGTTTCGGCGCAACTGCGACAGGTAAGTTGCAACGTGCGAAGCCAAAACAGAACTTACCCGACCTCCCATCAAGTAAATCGGTCGCTTGGGATCCGACAAAGCAAATACAGCCGACTTTAACTCGGCAGCATCGAGGTGAGTAAACGTTGACCGAATACATTCTTGGTAGGCAGCAAGGGCCTTTGCCGCGGCGGTCGAGCCGTTGCCCCCGCGCTTGGAGGATGGATAGGCATCGACCGGAGAGAAAATTCGCTCTTGAATTTCGGCCCGGAGCGCAGCGTGAAACTCGGCGTACCCGTCGAAGCCAAGCTTATTGACCAGACGAAGAACCGTCGGGCCGCTCACGTGAGCCTCAGCAGCAATCTGAGCTATCGGCACCAACCCGCTTGTTGGATACCCTTCAATAATCGCGCTGGCCACAGCGAGTTCGGACGGCGCGAGATGGTTGCGAACGACGCGGATTCTCTCTGCGACGGTGCCATGGGAGGGAACGGGGACAGTCACTAAACAGCCTGCATCCAGAATTGAGATCGATGTACTGGTATCACGACCCTTATGGCGAAAGAAGCGCCCTTATGCCGCCATAACTGGCAGGTCGAGCCTTATCGTTACGCACCGCCCGATTTCGCGATTCCAGTCCTGCTGGCGATAGCCAGTACATACAGGCGACGCAGCCAAGCAATCGCCGCATTACGTAAATTACATGTTGATTCCGCTGCGTATCATTTATAACCTTTACATGGTTCAACTTGCTAACGCTGCTCGACGACTCGCCTGACCTTTACTGGCTCCTACGGCGGCGTGGTGCAGTGTCGCGCTGAAAGCAGCGCATCAGCAAGGACTTGGCATAGTTGAGGGAAAATGTGGGGGGAGCAAAAGGCATGAAGCGACGGGATTTCATTAAGGCGACCGGCTTGGGCGTTGCGGGCGCAACGACGCTGACAGCTCCAGCTATCGCCACCTCGATGCCCGATATCAAATGGCGGCTCGCGACGAGCTGGCCGAAATCGCTCGACACAGTTCACGGGGCCTGCGAGCTCTTCGCGAAGGCCGTTGGGGAAGCAACCGACGGTCAATTTCAGGTCCAGACTTTTGCAGCCGGCGAGATCGTTCCAGGTCTGCAGGTGCTCGACGCGGTGCAGAATGGAACGGTCGAGATGGGTCACACCGCACCGTATTTCTATCATGGCAAAGATCCGACCTTCACCTTTGGCTCCTCGATACCGTTCGGCCCCAACGCACGCATCAACCAATCCTGGTACGTGGTTGGTGGCGGGAAGGAGCTCCTGAACGAATTCTTTAAGAGCTACAACGTTACCTCCCTTCTCGCCGGCAACACCGGCTGTCAAATGGGTGGCTGGTTTCGAAAAGAGATCAATACCGTGGAAGACCTTCGCGGATTGAAAATGCGCATCGCGGGCTTTGCCGGAAAAGTCCTTCAGAGGATCGGGGTCGTCCCGCAGCAGCTGGCCGCCGGCGATATCTATCCTGCACTGGAGAAAGGCACGATCGATGCCGCCGAGTGGGTAGGGCCATATGACGACGAAAAGCTTGGCTTCTACAAGGTGGCTCCTCACTACTATTATCCGGGATGGTGGGAGGGCGGCACCATGGCGCTCGTGATGATCAATCTCGACAGGTGGAATGCGCTGCCGAAGCACTATCAGAACGTGCTGGAGCAAGCGGGTCATCTCGCCAACACGTGGATGATGGCACGCTATGACCAAGCAAATTCATTGGCGCTTCGGAAGTTGCTTGCAAACGGCGCAAAATTGCACGCATTTTCGCAGCCAATCATGGAAGCTGCATTCAAAGCAACGAAGGAACTGCACAGCGAGATTGCCGCTACGAACCCCAATTTCAAAAAGCTCTACGACTCCGTGACGACCTTTTCCAATAACGGCTATGCGTGGTTCCAGGTGGCCGAGATCGGCTACGACAACTTCATGGCGCGTCACTTCCAAAATTGACAATCGATCGCGAATAGCCGCACCGCGGTGTGAATGCGATGCGCTTGCTCGGAGTCTTGCAGCCGCGAGCCTATGCCCGCGGCTGCAAGACAATACCCGCCTGGATAATCGTCGCGCTTCGGCGTCGCCCTGGAGAGTCGGATGCGCGGCTTGCTGCCACTGAGTAGAGCGATCGACCTGCTCAACGAGAGGATCGGATACGTCTGTAACCTGCTCGTGCTCCTCGCCTGTCTGGTGAGCGCGGCCAACGCCATGATCCGCTACGCCTTCAGCTACTCGTCGAACGGCTGGCTGGAGCTGCAATGGTACATGTTCGCGATCCTGGTGATGTTCGGCGCGTCCTACACGTTCAAGCGCAACGAGCATGTCCGCGTCGAGATCCTCTATCTGATGCTGTCCGAGCGCGGCCAGCTCTGGCTCGACATGATCGGCACGCTGTTCTTCCTGATCCCGTCCTGCCTCCTGCTCGCCTATCTGTCCTGGCCGTTCTTCATGCAGGCCTATGATGTCGGCGAGATGTCCGGCAATGCCGGCGGCCTGATCCGCTGGCCGATCAAGTTCGTGATTCCCGCCGGCTTCGTCCTGCTGGCGCTCCAGGGTGTTTCCGAAGTCATCAAGCGTATCGCGGCTCTCCAGGGCTATGTGACGATCGACGCCAAGTACGAGAGGCCGACCCAATGATCACGCTGGAAATGATGCCGCCGCTGATGTTCGGCGGCCTGGTTCTGGCGATGCTGATCGGCTTCCCCGTCGCGTTCACGCTTGCCGCGGTCGGCCTCTCGTTCGGCTTCCTCGCCATCCATCTCGGCTTCTTCGACCTCAACTTCCTCCAGGCGATCCCCGGCCGCGTGTTCGGCAGCGTGCTCTCCAACGAGCTGCTGCTCGCGATCCCGTTCTTCACCTTCATGGGCTCGGTATTGGAGCGATGCGGGCTCGCCGAGGACATGCTGGATTCGATGGGCCAGCTGTTCGGCCCGGTGCGCGGCGGCCTCGGCTATTCCGTCATCATCGTCGGCTTCATCCTCGGCGCGATCACCGGCACGGTCGCCGCGCAAGTCATCGCCATGGCGCTGATCTCGATGCCGGTGATGATCCGCTACGGCTACAACATGCGCTACATCACCGGCGTGCTGGCGGCCTCCGGCACCATCACGCAGCTGGTGCCGCCCTCGCTGGTGCTGATCGTGCTTGCCGACCAGCTCGGCAAGTCGGTCGGCGACATGTATCTCGGCGCCTGGGGCCCCTCGGTGTTCCAGATCATGCTGTTCGCCGGCTACACCTTCATCCTCGGCCTGATCAAGCCGGGCCACGTGCCCGCGGTGCCGAAGGAGGCCCGTACGCTGACCGGCTGGGCGCTGTGGAAGAAGTGCCTGATGGGCATCATCCCGTCCGCGGTGCTGATCTTCGTCGTGCTCGGCACCATGATGATGGGCCTTGCGACCCCGACCGAAGCCGGCGCCATGGGTGCGGTCGGCGCCATCGTGCTCGCCGCCATCCACCACAAGGACTTCAGCGCGACCGGGCGCAAGGTGCTGATCATCGGCGTGATCGCCGGCGGCATCGGCACCATCATCGCGATGCTCTACAGTGAGAACCTGATTTTCAGGCTCGCGTTCGCGGTCACCTATCTCGCGGTGGTCTGGATCTGCCTCGAGGCCGTCAAGATCCCCGACCTGCGCGACCTGATCAAGCAGGGCTACGAGACCACCATGCGCATCACCTGCATGGTCACCTTCATCCTGATCGGCTCGACCTGCTTCTCGGTGGTGTTCCTCGGCGTGTCCGGCGGCGTCTGGCTCGAGCATCTCCTGACCTCGCTGCCCGGCGGCGTCTGGGGCTTCCTGATCTTCATCAACCTCTTCATCTTCTTCCTGGCGTTCTTCCTCGACTTCTTCGAGATCGCCTTCATCATCCTGCCGATGATCGCGCCGATCGCGCAGAAGATCCTCGCCCCCGTGGTCGGACCGGACGCGGCGCTGATCTGGTTCGGCGTGATGCTGTGCGTGAACATGCAGACCTCGTTCCTGCATCCGCCGTTCGGCTTCGCGCTGTTCTACCTGCGCGGCGTCGCGCCGAAGGAAGTGAAGAGCTCCGACATCTATTGGGGCGCGATGCCCTGGATCGGCCTGCAGATGATCATGGTGCTGCTGGTGATCATCTTCCCGTCCGTGGTCACGGGCCTGCTCGACAAGCCGCTCAACGTCGATCTCGACAAGGTCAAGATCGAAGTGCCGCAGATCGACCTGCCGCCGCTGGATTTCCGTGATACGAAGCGGTGACAGGCGCACGATCTGGAGTTGAAGGTGACAGAACTCGAGGAAGCCCCCGATCTAGAGGCCATGCGCGGCACGCTAATTCCCTTGGCCCTATATAGGCAACTTCTAAACGGACCAGAGTTCCTATCCGATTGGCAGACAGTCGATCAGTCCATGATCGACATGTTCGCTGATGCCACCCGCGATCACCAGTTTATTCACACTGATAGCCGACGAGCCGAGAAGGAGACGCCGTTTGGGGGCACGATCGCGCACGGTTTCCTCACGCTATCATTGCTATCGAGGCTCGCCTTCGATGCGATGCCCGGAGTCGAGGGAACACAAATGGGTGTCAACTATGGGTTTGAGCGCGTACGCTTCCTGAGCGCGGTCAAGTCCGGAGCTCGGATTCGGGGCAGGTTCCGCTTAATTGGACTAACAGAGCGCGCGGTGTCGGTCCAAACAGCTTGGGACAGCTTGGTGGAGGTTGACGGTATGATCAAGCCTGCCATCACGGCGCACTGGATCACCTTGGCGCTGCTTGACCCTAAGCAACTCCCGCTCTGACTTAAGACTTGCAAGGTGAGCAGGCTTCGCTTTCGCAGACTGCTCTGGTCGTCTTAGCGCTTGCGCTCTTAAGAGTGAAGGTTTTCTCTGATCCATTCTTCGGCGTTCTTGACATTTATGCCATTTTGCACATTGAAGCTGTCGCGCTTTGGCCATGCCACGCCCTTACCCTCGGCAAAGACCGCCCGATATTTCTTGATGTGGTTATCAGGGTCCTGTGCAAGTTCCGACTTGAGCTGACGAACTGTCCATTCTGCTTTCGTAAACGGACGCCCAAGCACGGTCTGAAGCTTGTCGGCAACCTCACCGTAGGTCACCGTGTCGCCAGCAAGATAGATGATCTCGTTGCGGATCATCGGCTGAGCGAAGACCACCTCGGCGGTCAAGGCACCGATATCGTCGGGAGTTGTCAGCGTAACTTCCGTATCTAGGCTCCCCAGCGCGTTGACCACGTTCTTTTCGAGATCGACGACCCCGAAGATCGGTTCGAACAAGAAGCTCGTGAACATTCCCGTAGAGATCACCACCCAGTCGGTTTTGTCTTGCGCACGCAGAAGTTCGCGCACGTCGATCTGGGCATCGAACAGGTCCTGAGGGCTGCCACGACCGATGACGTCGAAGTCGACGCCAAACTGCCACGGGAAATATCGCTTGAGGTTGGCTTCAAGCGCAGCTTTCGCGAGTTTCATTGGCGTGTTTCGACCAGCCGAGAAGCCAGCACAGCCGATCACCGTATCAAAACGTGCGAAGATCGCTGCCAGCTCACTTATTGTCGAGGCAAGGATGTCGCCAGTGACGATCTCGATCCCCAGTTCGCGTATCTCGAAGACATCAAGCTGTTTGCCTGGGTCAGTCGACTCAACGGTCGCAGCCCGCAGAAGAACGCTGATCGTTGTTCCATGACGATCCCTGGCTTTAAGCGCCAGGTGGCGCAGTACCGGCATACCGAGTTCTCCGGCACCAACGACCAGGATCGACTGTGCTTCTGCCTTTTGCGTGGAGCTCATGTTGTAAAATCCTTCCCGACCTCATCGTTCGTGTGAACGGGTAATTGACAATGTCGGAGTGGAACACCGGTTACGCTCAACCTCGCGCCGGCCTGACATCTGGCAAGCTCCCCCCGGCAGCGCCTCTCGATTGGTCGTGCCGGCCGTGTTGCGCGCAACCTCACTCCACGGCCGCTCCTCAATAGCCCAGAGCCAGGCCATCCTTGCGGTGGTCGGAGGCGCCGAGAAGAATGCCGCGCGCATGATCGATCTGGATTGCCTGGCAACCGCCGATCGGCTCCACCGGGTAGCGTACGTGGTGGCCGCGCTTGCGCAGTTCATCCTGGATCGCTGATGAAATTGTCGTCTCGACCTCCAATACGCCGTCGAAGGCAAATGAGCGCGGCGCTTCGGCCGCAGCTTGGATGTCCATCTTCATATCAAAGATGTTCGAAAGCAAATTGGCATGACCGGCGGCCTGGTAGTTGCCGCCCATTACGCCGAACGACATCACGGTTTTGCCGTTCCGACGCAGGAGGCCCGGGATGATTGTGTGCATCGGGCGCTTGCGCTGCCCGAGGGAGTTGGGATGCCCGGGCGTAGGGCGGAAACCCCAACCGCGATTGTGCAACAAGACGCCTGACTTGGGTGCATAGATGCCGCTACCAAACGGCGTAAACAGCGAATTAATCAGTGACACGACATTGAGGTCGCGATCGACCACGGTCACGTAGACAGTATCGCGGTGCTCAATATCGTCCCAGGTTTCCTTTTCGGAGGCGCGGTCCATGTCGATCCGGGCGCGAATACGTTCGATATAGCTGTCAGCGAGGAACGCGGCCGGATCGATCATGCTGGTCGCCGGATCGCAGAAGTAGGCGTCGCGAGCGCGGTAAGCTGCCTTCGTCGCTTCCGCGAGCAGATGGATGCGGTCAGTCTGAGACAACGTGCCCACGTCGAAGCCTGCTAATGTGCGCAGGATCATAAGCGCGGCAAGCCCTTGCCCGTTGGGAGGACATTCAACGACCTCGTGATCGTGGTACGGGGCCGAAATCGGACGGACATCGTCCGTCGTCTGGGCTGCGAAATCATCCATTGTGTGGGCGCCGCCCAACGCGCGGAGGATCCCGACCATTTCTTCGGCAGCTTCACCAGCGTAGAACCCTTCTCGCCCAAGTCTTGCAATATTGCGTAAGGTGCTTCCCAGCGCCGGTTGCGCGCGAATGTCGCCAACCATGGGCGCCACACCATCCGGTAGGAACTGGGCTGCCGCATTTGAGTCAATCTCGATCCGCGCGCGGAATTTGTGCCAGTCGTGCGCAACGCGCGGCGTGACACAGAAGCCCTGTTCGGCAGCAGCAATTGCCGGCTGAAAGATTTCCTCCAGCGACCTGCTGCCGTAATTGGCCACGAGCCGGCACCAAGCGTCGACCGCGCCTGGCACGGTCACTGCTTCAGGCGACGTTTGCGGAATGTCCCGCCGCGAGGCGTTCGCATATTTGCCGATATCGGTGAATTGAGGTGTGCGACCTGAGCCATTCAGCGCAATTGGATCGCCTGCTTTGGGCGAATAGATCACGAAGCAATCGCCGCCGATTCCGGTCATCTGCGGTTCGACGACGCCCTGCAGGGCGACCGCCGCGACGGCAGCATCGACGGCGTTACCACCGGATTTCAGCATGTCGATCGCAGCCAGCGTCGCTCTCGGATGCGAAGTTGCTGCCATACCTCTTTCCCCCACCGCCACCGAGCGGCCAGGCGTCATGAAATCACGCATGTTGTATCCCCAATGTATCAAGCGGCCGCCCGCGCCGATATCGTGACGACGGGCGTAGGCAGGCAGAGCACCTACACTTCTGTTGGAAGAAGAAGAGCTCGATTAGCATCACAGGCTGTTTCCGGCTTGAAACGCCCGGGTACGAGGCCGCCTACGCGGCCCTTTCATCCTGCTCCTCTTACTCACCAATTGAGGTGGAGGGACGTCCTCGCCTGCCCTTACGGCACGAGCTTCTGATACGTTATAAATATTACGATGTGCTTGCAATAGGTGTTTTTTATAATATAAAGGCGCTCAACGATCGAACATGTACCGACGCGCTCAAACTGCAGAGCGAGTACCCCAGGACACCTGACGATGAGTATTCATCATTTCGGCGAAACGTCAGTAGTACGTGTGACGGAACAATGCGGACTAAGCTTCGCTCCCGAAGAGCTGTATCCGCAGTGGGACCGTACGCTGCTGGAGCAACATCGCGAGTTGATGATTCCCACCTGCTTCGATGAGACGCAAAGCCGCTTCATCAACAGCGTTCATACCTGGGTTTTGAAGACTCCCAAGCACGTGATCTTGATTGATAGCTGCGGCGGCAATCATAAGAATCGGCCTCTCGTGCCGCAGTTTCATCAGCAGAATCTGCCGTTCATCGAACGGCTGGCCGAGGCTGGCGTTACGCCTGAGCAAGTCGATTGCGTCTGCTGTACCCACCTGCACGTCGACCATTGCGGGTGGAACACAATGCTGCGCGACGGCCGCTGGGTACCAACATTTCCTAACGCAAGATATGTATTCTCCAAGGCGGAGCATGACCACTGGTCAGGACCGGCGGGCCGAAGCGGCGCGCATGCCGGCGTGTATGAGGATAGCGTTTTGCCCGTCGTGGCAAGCGGTCAGGCAGACATCATCGACGGCGATGGCCCACTGGGCAATGGCCTCATCCTGCATGCAACGCCGGGCCACAGTCCTGGCCACGTTGCAGTCGAATTCGCCGACCAGGGTCGGCGCGGACTGTTCGGCGGCGATATCATGCATCAGCCATTGCAGGTGTTTCGGCCAGATTGGAACAGCGTCTTCTGCGAAGAGCCGGTCCAGTCGCGAGCGTCACGACGCTGGCTCTTGGAGCACGCTGCTGAGGAGCGCGCAACGGTGTTCACCGCTCATTTTGCTGGAAGCTCAGCTGGTCATGTCAGCCGCAAAGGCGATCTGTTCGATTGGCGCTTCGTCTAAGCAGAACTGGCGAGGTCGGGGGCGTGGTCAATTCCTACAGGCCTGAGCAGAAAAGCGCAGGATGGCGATCGTCCCTACAGCTACGTAGTGACAGTCCATAAGGCGCCCTGATCAGCAGGGGGCCGCTGGCTGAAACACCGAGACAATCAAAAGCGGAGAAGTCCATGTTCAAGAGCACGAATCCCGGCACAATAGCTCCTCCTGTGGGCGCGTATAGTCATAGCATTGAAATTCCCGCCAATGCGCGATGGCTCTCGATTGCGGGACAGGCTGGCATTCGCCCGGACGGCAGCCTGCCCGAAAGCTTTGAAGAACAGCACGACCAAGTTTGGCAGAACACCCTGGCCACTCTAAGTGCCGCGGGGATGGGACCTGAGAACATTGTGCACTTGAACGTCTACTCTACAGACCCCGCTGGTCTCAAATTCCTGGCCATTCACCGGAAGAAATATCTGCCTGCTGGCTATCTGCCGACGTCCACCTGGGTCGTTGTGTCCGGCTTGGCCAACCCCAAGTGGGTGGTCGAGATGGAAGCTTTGGCTGCAAAAGCAGATTGAGATGAGAACGTGCAGCGGGCGAGCGCTGGCTTTCGGCCGTGCTCGCCAGCTGTTTCGGTCGCTGTGCAACTCGGCAAGCCCGTTCAGCGGTCAGGGCGTGCTCACTTCATTAGAATCCATGCACTAAGGCCACCAACGGTACGTTAGCGCGCCTTTGTGCTTTGAACCGAATGACCTTGCGAAGGAGCGACGCCATGCTGCACTTCGCGCCACTTCTAGGGGAGTCGAATGAATCTAGATCTTGCCGATCCGATCCGCCAACTCGGTCTCATTTGTGGACTTGCCTACATCCCTCATAGCCTCGCCAAATTCACCGCACGAGACAGTGTGTTCGGCTTTTTCAAAGCCGCCGGGTTCCGTCCAGTCGCTTTGTTTGTCTACTTTTCGCTTGTTGTTGAGGTAACAGTTACCGTTTGCATGACGTTTGGAATATTCATGACGTTTGCCGGGTGGATATCCGCAATTTTCATGCTGACCGCCGCAGCTGCCGTCCTGAAGGTTTCCAGCGGCAAATGGAGCTGGAATCTCGGCGGTTGCGAGTACCACGTTTTTTGGGCCCTGTGCTCGTTGATCATCGCGCTTCACGCGAAGACCTAGTGTCTCCATTCTCCTGGGCCAAGTGCGGCTGCTTGCGTTTCACCGGAGCTTATGCACGTCATTGCCGCGGGCGGAGCTAAGCAGGATCGGGCAACTTAGCTGACCTGACCTGACCTGACCTGGAGAACACACGATTCTATTTTTTCTAACATACTGAAGCGTCACGGTGCGCCTCGTAGTTTAACCCAATTGACGGCGCGCAGTGACCCGGCTTACCTTTATGGGGCTATATCGAGATCGGCTGGAGATGCGCGTCTTTAGGACTTTTACGCTCGCCGATACGCACGGTCTGTTGACCTTGCCGACTTGCCAAGTGCGGTTTTCCAGCGAAAACTGCGGCTGGTCATCCCTGTTTGTTTCACATCAGAGTGAAGCGCCATTTCACGCCGACCTTCACCCTCTAGATCATCATCTCATCGTCTTGCATCTTACTGGTCCGGTGCGCATAGACGGAAAGATTGATGACAATCCCAGGAGCAAAGTCGTGTCTCCCGGCGGCATAGGCTTCTGGCCCGCTGGGCGGCAGTTTAGCATTACATTGCGGGATCAGTTGGAAACGGTCCACTTGTATCTGAGCTCAGCCGTAATGCGAAAGGCCGCCGAAAATCTAGGGTATGTCTCTGGCGAACTAAGCTACCGGCCATTGTTCACGATGAAAGATGAGTTGCTGGAGCAGCTGATAATGGAAGCTTGGCGAGTAGCGGCTAAGCGTTCTGATCGATCAGTTTCCTATGCAGATCAGCTAGCAATGGCGATTGCAACTCGCCTCGTCTGGATAAATGCTGGAGCAGTCCAGGAATCAGAGTGCGATAGAGGGTTGACCAGCTCGCAGTTGGAAACAATTCGGAACCACATCGACGAGAATCTGGACAGCAATATACGCTTGCAAGACTTAAGTGATCTGATCGGTCATAGCGCCTCCCATTTTTCTCGCCAGTTCAAGAATGCTACGGGCAAATCTCCTCATCAGTTCATCGTGCTCCAACGGGTTGAGCGCGCTAAGCGTCTTCTGCGACACACAACTGGTTCAATAGCAGAAATTGCGCTTGACTGCGGATTTGCACACCAAGAGCACCTGACTCATGTTTTCCGGCGGGTTGCAGGCGTTACTCCTGGCAGCTATCGGAAGGCCTCCCACGATTTGGTTGCATAGACCTTCGAGCGGTCGTGCTCGGTCAGCGACACGCCGCTTGCGCAGCCATGCTGCTCGCCGCATCCAATTTCAGAGTGAGCAGCCGCTCAGACGCTGAGGGCGATATCTCGCGAAGGGCCGGCTGCAAGAAGTTTGCGTGCAGACATATGCACGCCGGGAGCATTCAGAGTCTCGACTGCCGTGACTAGCCCATTCCGAGACCGAACTACGACCTGCCCGCCGTTCTCCGTCTGTGTCAAACGTGCCGCGTCGTCGGGTGCGGCCAAGCCCGCGATTTGTAGTTTGTACCTGCCCTGATCGCTCCAGAACCACGGTAGCGCCGCGTAAGGAGAAGGGCGACCCATGATTACATCCGCAACACACCGTCCGTGATCGACCGCTGCCTGTACTGATTCTAGACGAATAAGCGACAGACCGAACGGATCAGGAAAGGCCGCACAATCTCCCACGGCGTGAATCATTGGGTCCTCGGTCGTCAGATAGCAGTCTGTTACGATACCGTTATGAACCCTCAATTCAGCCGCTTCAGCAAGCTCGGTGTTCGGGACAACCCCGGTCGCCAAGATTACGCCGTCGGCCGGCAGGAAACGTCCGTCGCTCAGTGACACCCCGCGCACCCGGCCATCAGCCTGCGCCTCCACAGATGCAGCGAAGCTGTTCAGGAATATCGATACCCCCTGCTCGCTATGAATCGCTTGCACGATTGTCGACATCTGGGGAGAGATCGCCCGTGCCATCAATCGTCCGGCGCTCTCGATAATACTGACTTCGATACCTGCCTCCCGCGCGACGGCGGCAAACTCCAACCCGATGAAGCCTCCTCCAATCACAACTGCCCGCCGCATTGTGGCCATTTCATCACGCAGGCGCCGCGCATCGTCAATCGAACGCAAGCCATGAACGCCCGGCAGATTCACCCCTGCGATTGGCGGTGAGGCAATCCGAGTACCGGTGGCCAAAACCAGGCGATCCCAATCGAGATACTGCCCGTCATCCAGTGTTATCCGTTTTGCTCGACGATTAAGTGCCGTGACGCGTCGTCCACACAAGAGAGAGATTCGATTCTCAGAATAGAAAGGCAGATTGCGAAGGTGCAGCCTCTCTTCGCAGCCCTCTTTTAGATAGGCCTTGGAAAGAGGCGGACGCTGATAGGGAGGGGAGGCTTCATCGCCTACCAGCGTAATTTCACCTGCAAAACCCTTTTGTCGCAGGCTTGCGGCAAGCTGGAAGCCTGCTTGGCCGGTACCGACCACTAACACGTGCTCGCTCATCAAAACTGACTTTCAGGTAGGTGCACGACCATCCCATCCATCTCCGGCCGCATGACGATTTGGCAGGATAGGCGAGAATTGTTGCGCAACTCCGAGGCAGCGATGGCCAGCAACTCCTCTTCGGTCTCGCTGCGCGGCGGACACCAGTCAAGAAATTGCGGTGCGACATAAATGTGGCAAGTCCCGCAATTCATCGAGCCGCTGCATTCGGCCTCAATTCCAGTGACGCCGTTATCCAATGCAATACGCATCAATGTCTCGCCCGCTGTTGCATCAACGGTCGTTGCCTTTCCCAATGCGTTGACAAAGGTAAGTTTCGCCATGACGATACCCTCGATCTAAAACCGATCGCGTCGGTCTGCTGGTTTTGACTCGCTCTGTCAGTCGAACTCAACCTCGACTTCGAGCACTTCGTAATTGCGCACGAGGTTGTGCACCAGCCGCTTTTCATTGCGGACGTGGAAGCGCCGTACCCGGCTCAGCAAGGCCGTGAAGAGCGAAACGATTTCCAGACGCGCAAGGTTCATGCCCAAGCATTGATGTGTACCGAACCCAAAGGAGAGATGCATGTTTGCATTGTTCCGGGCAATGTCGAAGCGGTCCGGGTTCTCGAATTGGCGCGGATCCCGATTCGCCGCACCATAGAAACAGATCACGCGGCTATCTTTGGGAATGGTGACCCCATCCATCTGAACATCATTGGCAACATACCGGCCAAAGCCCTGCAACGGAGCTTCGAGCCGCAACACTTCGTTTACCGCGTTGCGCAGCAACGCATTATCGTTGCGCAGCTTGTCCCATTGATCAGGCGAACGGGCGAAGTGCCAGACAGCCGAGACAATGCCAGAGATGGTGGTGTCCAGACTGGGCACGAGATAATCGCCCATGAGAACGGAGACTGCCTCTTTCGGAACGGCACCACTATCAGCCGCATCGAGAATGGCATCAGCCCAACTCCCCTTGCGAAGCTTGCCACGCACCGCCTGGTTGTTCGCGTACTCCACCATCTCACCCAGCACCGGAAGCGACCGCAACATGCGTTCGTTCTCCGGACCGAAGCAATTGAAGGCGGCCTCCGACCATTCCAGCATTCGTTCGCGGCCCTCTTCGGCAAGGCCAACCGCGTTCGAGACGATTTTCAGCGGCAAATACTGAGCGAGATCCTTGACCGCGTCGAACCGCCCGCCCCGATCGCCCAGCAGCCGGTCGACCAACCCTTCGCTCTCCATGCGGATCTCGTCCTGAAGACTTTTGAGGGCACCCGGAGTCATGGGAGCAGCAGTGACTTTGCGAAGGCGGGTGTGCATGTCGCCATCGCTGCAAAGCGTGTTGCCAACCAAAAGATTGTTCAGCTGCTCGTTCATCATTACGCCTCGTCCAGACACGAAGTTTGTGTCATCGCTGAGCGCTTGTTTGACCGACGAATAGCGCGTCAAGGCATACATCTCGTATTTCGTCAGCCAGACGGCTGCGCCCATGTCGCGCAGCATGTCATAGCCCGGGAACGGATTTGGCAACGCACCGTCGTGATAGGGATCATAATTCGATTGGGGGATTTGATTGTTTGTGTCCAGCATTGCTGTCGTCCTCTGTGTTTGCGTTTCGGTTGTTGACCGCTTTCACCTTGGCGCCCGGACGCGTGACCTCTCACCGCTGCGAACCGGATCGAACGCCGATCCTCCGGCCAGCCGCCCTTCACGTAAGCGCCGCTAGGATCATTTGGAAATTCCTCCAAAAATCATCCGGCAACGGCTTCTGCTTCGTGACGCATCGAAGCATCACCAAACGCCGGTGCCCGCTTCGTCAATTAGGACGATTCCGGCGAGAACGCCTTTATGCCATAGGGCTTGCGGGACTTATCCCCGTCGCGCAGATTGACCTCAGCGACCTGATTCCCGCTAGCCGTGACCCAAGTTAGATGACGCTCCCACAGAACTGGATCGTGACCGGGAATGATGCGCTTCGTCTCGTTTTTCAAAACGTCGCGCATTTGCAGAAATGTTTTGATTTGGTTGAATGCGTTTCCCTGATTGTACCCAGGCGGCCACATCTTCTCGACGTTCGAGTACCAGTAAACGGTGTCTCCAGCGACCGCGAATGGCCCATTATGCGTCCGGACCATGAAGAATTGAGTGCCGAACGTGTGCGAATCTTTAGCGAGATGAGCGGTGATGCCCGGCAGAATCTCTTCTTCTCCGCGTACAAAGCAGAGCCGCCCCTTCGCCAACCCCTCCGCGGCATGCACTAAGTCTTCCGGGTCAAACGACGAAAGTATCCAGGCTCTCTCTTCGTCGGAGTGCATGTTCTGGTGGGCACTACATACTGCTTCCGACCACCCGAGATATTCGTCGAGCTGGATGTAGAGCTTCGCATTTGGGAAAGCGCGAAAATTGCCTATATGATCGAAATGCATGTGCGTGACCAAAATTGCTTCCACGTCCTCAGGTGAGAAGCCCACTTTACCCAGAACGTCTTTAGGATCCTCCCAGCCCGAGAAGGAATAGCGCTTCAGCCAGTCGCCCTTCTGGAAGCCGCAGTCTACAAGAGCGACATGCTGTTTGCCGCCGACTTCGCCACCGACGAGCAGCGTGTAGATCATCGGAACCGTGACGATACCTTTGTTACTGTAAAGACCCGCGCCCCCAAAGAAATCGTACGGCATGTGCGACTGACAGTAAGCGAGCGGCCAGATTGAATAGTCTGTATCACGAGCCGGATGAACGTCTAAAAGAGGGGGCAGCTTCATTTGATGCTCCGATTGCGGAATACGCCAACGACTAAATTTGCATCACCAGGAAGGCGACATCCTGCAAATTCGTGATGCCTTCTGCCGAATCGTGCCATGCGGCCAGCTTTATGAGAAACCTGCTTTTTACTTTGCCGATATGCGCCAGGAAGGCACTCTACAGAAACGCTCCGGCGGCTGATCCGGACCATCTCCGCGTCAACGCCCCATGCGGTGGCAATCCCGTTGGTCGATGTCCGCGAGCTGCCGGAAGCGACAACGGGTATTCAAGCCGTGACATCGACCGGCCACTGTCCTGGGCCTACCGCGCTCAAACATTCCAAGCCGTGGCTGGAGAATGACGCTTGGGAAGTTCTGCCTGGGATGCTGACGCGCGAGCAGTTGAGATTGTTGTTCCAGTTTCTGTCTCGTCTTGCATCTAACTTCGATAGTGCCCGGAAACCCGCCAGACGTGCTCGAGCGACGCTCGAATTTCAGGAAGATCAGTAGCGAGTCCGTCGTAGATGAGGAAAAAGAGCGGGAGGGCTGCCCCGAGGAAAGCCGTCCCGCTCAGTGCGGCCATGGAGGTTGCTTATGGCCAATGGGAGCGAGGATCAGAACTTTATTGTAACGCCCGAATAGACTGTCGATTCCGTGCAGCTCTTAGTGCTCTGACCGGACGCGGCGACCGTGCAGACGCCGGGCGCTGCGTTACGGTCAAGACCGTGCACGTTTTGCCAATAGCGGTAGGCCACCCAGAGATCAACAGCGTGAGCATTCTTCGGACCCATGAAGGCCTTGCCGGCGTCGAACGTCAGGCGGATTGGCTCGCTGTTAAACTCGGTTTTGGTCGCAGTGCTGAAACGCCCGATACCGGAGAGCGCCGGCAGACCATTCGCGTCGCCTTTCGGTCCAATCCAGGCGGCGCGGCCACTGATAGAGAAAAACTGCATGTTCTCGGGAAGGAAACCCAAGTCCATGTACCAGTTCGTCTCGATTGCCCATGTGGTTTTGAATTCCACATTGCCGTCGCCCTGGCAGGTCACGCCGGGAACGCCTGGAGCAAGACCGCATTGAGTGAAGGCGATGTGATTGTATTCCTTGTATGCCAACGGCGCTACATTGAAGAAGCCTTTGTAAGGAAGATCGAACGCGAACTGCAAACCAGCGACAAACTGGCGACTGTTCGGAGCTAGAAAGGTGTTGGTCGTTTCCCCGAAGGCCCCAACTTCCAACGAAACATTGCGCAAGGGTCCGATACTGAAGGCCTTGGTGTTGAAGATTTCATTGAAGCCAAAGGTGCTGCGCAGCAGACCGAAGAATTCCGTGGCACCCGCACAATCTGCCACGCCTCCGGTAATTGTAACCCCAGGCGCTACACAGGGGCTGGCGGGATCGTTGTGACCCGACTTGAGCATCGAAATGGTTAGGAAGTTGGTGCCGTACTGCCATGCATCGAAGTGGGTGAACGAATAGACGCTCTTCGGCGTCGTGCCGTTGATCGAGCCGTCCGGGCGAATGCTGTACATGCCCGGATCAACACCTTTTGGCATCCAGGAATATGTTACCCGATCGTCGATGATGAAGAAGAACGGCAGATCGGCAGGCTTCGAAGGCACCTTCAACGCTTTGGTTGGCGGCGGCTTATCTTGATCAGCCGCGGCAGCGAATTTAGTTGTCCCAGCCGTTAGGGCCACCAGGCAAGTCGTGACCGCTATTGTCCGAATGAAGTCCAGCATCAAAGTCCCCCGAGGTTGAAAACGAACGGCCAAGGAGCGGCCTCGTTCGATGGAGGGATCATCGTCCGCGAGATCACGTACCTCAAGATGAGTTGAGGTCTTCGCATCGCATTTTTGCAGGTAGTTATAATAATACGACAGTAATATCACTTATGATCAGAATAATATCTGGATTGATATATTTTATTCCTCGCAGAATTACTTCGATTTCACTGCGTTAGTACTGTGCCACTTCATTTCTCACCGCACAGACCACGAGAGAATTGTTGCTGCCTCGTGTTGCTCGACGTGATGCGACGGGTCGCGGTCGGCCTCCTCAGTCTCTTCCTCCGATCCAGGCTCTCCTCACGGCTTCCTCGATGTGCGGGCTGAGGCACCGCCAGTTATTTCAGCTTCTCGAGAGCGACCGCGATGTCCTGACCTACGCCGGCATACGTGTAGGCGAGCGGCGCGCTTCTCCATGGCGTACCGGTCCGCGCAACGTCGATGCGCAAGCAGCGCCATACAAGGAATGGCAGCGAGATCGCGACCTCTGCTCGGGGATCTCCCCACCGCCACGGTCCGGATCGCGAACGAGGACGATAGCGGAGATAGCAGCCGCTCCATTCCCACATGCCCGCCAGAAAAGCCTTCCGGTCGCGCCTTCCAGTCGCACGGTGCAGAAGCGGTCGACCAGTCAAAGCGAATCGTCCCCTTTGGTGAGCTGAACTCCATAATTCGGACCATCGATGAAGTGGATGCCCGCACATTTCAGCGCATCGCAAACCTTCACGACAGTGCCATAGTGAGCTTCAATGAAGCCTTCGGAGGCTTCAAGACGCCTGATAGTCGATATAGACACTCCAGCCCGTTTACATAGTTCGAATTGATCCCATCCCAGCAGCGCCCGCGCCGCCTTGATCTGATTGGTAACGGTCAGCACGCCAAGTCCTGTAAACACAAGTTGGCAAAAACAGTCATGGATTGCGGCCCATCGTTGCTCAGCACCAAAGCGGCGATTGCGGCTGGTGTAGCGAATACACATGAACCGCATCGACAGTTGAGGTTGCCGAGGCAACCGCCAATACGAATTCTGTTACCACCGCGACACGCGAAATGATTAACCCCGTCATCATGCACCGGCGATGTGCGCCGTCCCGCTTCTGCCATCAATTCTCACCGCGACGCGCGAGCTCACGGTCCAGCAGCAATTAGTTGAGACCTCGAAGGACGAAATCCGCACACCGTTCGCCGATCAGCGTCGCAGCTGCGTTGGTGTTGCCGCTTACCAATTTCGGTATGACGGACGCGTCAGCGACCCTTAGTCCGGACAGTCCATTGACGCGAAGCTGCACATCGACGACGGCTCGCGCGTCCGACCCCATGCGACAGGTACCTGCAACGTGACTGACCGAACGGGTATACTTCCGCACGAACCCTTCCGGATTCCGCGCATCTTCTTCGCCATCGGGCGAGGAATAGATCTCTCCGCTGGCGATTCGCGCCAAAGACGGCGCCTTGATGATCTGTCTCGCGACCTCGATGCCGCGGACAATGGTGTCGACATCGTCTTGATGCGCCAATGCGCCCGCATCAAAAACCACGGGGTCATCCGGCGCCGCACTGCTCACTCGGACGGAGCCGCGCGATTTTGGCCGCAGCAGTTGCACGCAAATCGAAACGCCATGGCCCGGAGGCGCGGGCCATTCCGGCGAACCAAACAAAGAGGGGATCAGATAGAGCTGAACGTCCGGTCTGCCCGTCTTCTGGGTATCGATGAACGCGCCGGCCTCAGCGATACTGGAGGCCAACAGACCACTTCGAAACAGCGTGTACTGCAGACCGTGCTTTAGCGCAGCAAAGCCCTTGTCCTGGCCAAACAGGCTGATCGGTTCCTTCAGCCGGCAATGTAGGGGCACCTCGACGTGGTTTTGATAATTCTCCCCAACCTCGCGCGCATCGTGAACGACTTCGATACCCTTGTCCTTCAGCAGCGATGCAGGTCCAATTCCTGACAATTGCAGGATCTTCGGCGAGGCCATGGCTCCCGCTGCCAATATGACCTCTCTCGCAGCGCGCACTTCATTCCTGACACCGTCTCTGCCACGATAGACGACGCCAGTTACCCGCGTCCCCTCCGTGATGAGCTTAAGCACTTTGCAATTGGTCCGCACGGTCAGTTTTGGATGAAGTCTTCGCGGGGACAAATAACCTACGGCTGAGCTGCTACGGCGGCCCTTGCAGCAAGTCGATTGGTAGAAGCCGATGCCCTCTTGTCGTTGACCGTTGAAATCGTGATTGAAAGGGAGCCCTATCTCCTGCCCAGCCTTGATGAAGGCGAGATTGGTCGAGATCCCGTACCAGGGGTTGCTGACTTTTATGGGGCCGTCGATGCCGTGATAGGGCTCGGAAAGCGTGTCGTTGCATTCCGACTTCTTGAAAAACGGCAAGACGTCATCCCAGCCCCAGCCATCGCACCCGAGCTCTCGCCATTCGTTATAATCTTCAGCCGAGCCGCGGATATAGATCATGGCGTTGACCGAACTTCCGCCCCCCAACGTGTTGGCTTGCGGGACAAAGAAGGTCCGAGAGCCGGCATTCTTCTGCGGCGTGGTTTGATAGGCCACCACCCGATCACCCGTAAACAAGCGGACGAAGCCGCCCGGCATGTGGATGAACGAGGTGTCGTCATCACGACCGCCCTCAATTAGCAAGACCGAACGCCCCGCCTGAGCTAACCGCCCGGCAATGACGCAACCCGACGTGCCGCCACCGACGACGATGAATTCGTAATTCTGATCCGAGCTTGAACTAACCATTACAATTGCTCTTTGTAGATCGCTTCAACGACAGCCTGGCTTTCGGGTTCGCCGAGCGAAGTCCGGTCATGATTGATCTCACCGATGCTCGGGAAGCTAGACCGCTTGACGCGAGCCTCGTCCGACCAGAGCTTCGAACGCATCGCGGCCTTGCCGCAGTGGAAGTAGGTTTCCCTGACCTCTATTCGGAGAACCGCGCGCGGCTCCTTGCCAAACTCAATCATCCGCTTCAGGAGCACCGGGTCAGTGGTGACGGCACCCTTGCCGTTGATCCGCAGCACTTCATCGATCCCCGGTACGAAGAAGAGCAGGTGCACAAAACCGCTCCCTTCGACGATGTTTCTGAAGCTGTCGAGGCGGTTGTTGCCTGCGCGGTCCGGCATCAGCAGCAGGTTGGGCCCCTCGACATGAGCGAATCCTGGATTGCCACCCCTCGGCGATGCATCAGCACTTCCGTCCGCGCCCGTCGTAGCGATCACGCAGAAGGGGGACATGCCAATGAATCTCTGGGCGTGCTTGTCCAGCGATGACCACGCCTTTGCGAGCACGCGCGGATTCGGCTTGGGATAGATTGCGTCGAGGTCACTTGAAGCAAGATCGGTCAAGGCAATTCTCTCTAGCGCGAGCCAAACTCTCACGAGGCCGGATTTTCGAGCCTCCAGCAATTTCATGTTATAAATTGTACATTTTTCTTGCAAGAGGTAATTTTCATACCTAGTTGCCTCGTCGAGTGGCAACGGTCTCTCCACAGACCCGGCAGTGGACCGTCAGAGGCCATTTATCCGCCCCGGACCGGATCAAGCTCCGAGACGGCTTTCATTGTCCTGTTGAAAGGCACGCAGATCGGTCAAGCGCTTCTTCGCCGGAGCACCCATTGCGCGAGCAACCTCTGCGACAACCATTTCGGTCAGAGCTAAGGCACCGACGAGAGAATCGAACGGATCAAGGCCCTTGGTGCTGCACGTGAGTAGAGACGTCGCATGCTGAGCAAGCGGAGATAAATAATGGTCCGTGAATAGGACGACATGGGCCTTGCGCCTCGCTGCCTCAGCCCCCCAGTTGACTGTCCTCTCCTGATAGTGCCGATAATCGAAAACAACGACAACGCTCGTCGGCCCCAAGTCGGCAATGCCGCAGCTTCGCACGAACCCGTTCGAACCAATATGGGCTACGCGCGGCCGCAAAAGCGACAAATGGGTGCAGAGATGTGAAGCCAGAATCCCACTGACCCTGCCTCCCAACACGTAGACGGACCGCTCGGCGTCCGACAACGCCGATACGGCCGATTTCAGCTCGCTCTCGCTGAGCTGCGACAGTGTCGCCTGGAGACACTCATAGTACGCAGCTTGGGCCTCCGCTGTAATTTCTTGGTCGCCCCCGCCACAGCTCGCCGCGGGATAAACATCAACGGGTGAGAAAATTCTCTCCTGGATCTCGGCACGAAGCGCGGCGTGAAACTCGCCATATCCCTCGAAACCAAGCTTGCAAACGAGGCGAAGCACCGTTGGGCCGCTCACGCCGGCATCAGCAGCAAGCTGCGCAATTGGAACCAATCCGCCTGTCGGATAACGATCGATAATCACGCTCGCGACCGCAAGCTCCGATGGCGACAGTCGGCTTCGAATGGCGCGGATTCTTTCCGCAACTGTGCCATAAGCGGGAATGGTGGGGTTTCTCTCCGAGACCCACATCGCTCGCTCCTTCCAACTAGACCATAAGCCCACTCGCATCGCGATGACGGTCAGCAGCGACACACCATCCATCGTCGTTCCGCACCGTCGCAGCTCCACCCGCCCCGAGTACGTTCGCCCCGCCGGCCATCGCCAATGGATGTCCGGTAGCGATGGTTCCGCGCCTCGCGTGCGCAAACTTTGACGTCATACCTCTATTTCGCAACATTCCATCCGAGCGTTCTCCAATGCGCTACTGCTTTCGCCGCAGGAAATGATGGGCTTGGTCGACCATCGGACGCGCACGCGACGGCGAACCGCCATTCAGGAAATCGACAACGCCAATGCCTAGCAGGCCCGCAAAAACTCCAGAGAACGGACAGTGACCAGGAGACCAGCCGCAAATGGCAGATGAGCGCTTAAGTTCAATGTCATTCACCGCAGATGTATCAGTGAGAGCCGAGCTCCAGTTTCGTCAATTGGATCACTACCTATGTGTTTTGGAGCTTCCGATCTGGAAATCACGCAGCGCGAGTTCGGTGATCCGCGGCTGATCAAATGCCGTCACCGCAGGGGCAACCAGACATTTCTCGATTTCCACGAGCACGGTCTGCGCAACGGAGCCCTGTGCCAACTGCGACGTCCCCCTGTCGTCCGTCACAACATTTGGATTGCCGTGTTTTTCGAGGGAGCCGACCTTCCCAGGTTCAGAGGGATCGTACCAAGCGCCGGTCGCCATCTGAGCGACCCCTGGTCGGAGACTCTCCACGATCTTCACCGCGGCTATGAACGCACCCCGATCATTATAAACTCGCACTAGATCGCCCTCGGCCAGATCGCGGTCCTTTGCGTCCTCATGGCTCAGGCTGATGGGCTCGCGGCCGTTGAGCTTAGAGGCTTGGCTTACCGAAGACATATCCAACTGGCTGTGCAAGCGTGCGGTCGGCTGATGAGAAAGAAGATGGATCGGATATCGACCGGCCTTGTCACTTCCGAGCCACTCCGCTGGCTCAATCCAGGTCGCATGAGCCGGGCAATCTTCATAGTTGAAACTATCGATGAGCGCGGAGGTGATCTCGATTTTGCCAGACTGGGTAGCAAGCCGGTTCATTTCGGGATCCGAGCGGAATGCCCCCAGGAATGTCTCATCCCGTTCGAGCGATGGAAATTCATAAGATCCATCGGACCAAAATGTATCGAACGGAGGGGGTGAATAGCCCCGTTCTTGCGCGATTTTCCGGGCGCCCTCATACATGTGGCGGAGCCAGCCCATCTCGTTCCGGCCGCACGTGTAAGAATCATGGAAGCCCAAGCGAGCCGACAACTCTGCAAAAACGTCGAAATCGTTTCGGCTCTGGCCGACCGGCTCGATCACCTTATGCATGGCGATATAGAAACTGTTTCGCTCCGAGGCCAGGATATCGTTCCGCTCCATCGTCGTCGTGGCCGGCAACACAATGTCGGCAAACCGCGCTGGCGGCGTCCACCACGGCTCATGGACGATGATCGTCTCCGGCCGCTGCCAGGCCTCCAGAAAGCGATTGAGGTTGGCATTGTGATGAAACGGGTTGCCGCCCACCGAATAAATCAGCTTGATGTCGGGGAGTTTCAGGACCTTGCCGTTGTACTGCAGCTCGGCGCCAGGATTGAGCAGCATATGTGCGACACGCCCAACAGGCACGTGAGCGCGGATGGGATTAGGCCCGAGCGGAAGAGTCGGCCGCGGGATGTCCGGAAGACAAGACATTCCAATGCTGCTGGTCGCGCCCAAACCCAGGCTGAACCCGCCTCCTTGAAGCCCAATCTGACCGAGGATTGCAGCCAAAGTAACGGTCATCCACACCGGCTGCTCGCCATGATCAGCTCTCTGCACCGACCAGCTCGTATTGATCAATGTGCGCGTCTCCGCCATACGGCGGGCGAGCTCAGCGATGACCGAGGCGGAAATCCCCGTAAGCGCTGCGGCCCACGAAGCATCCTTACGCACACCGTCCGTCCGACCTAGCAAATAGCTTTCGAAACGCTCAAACCCGACGCAATAGCGCGCGAGAAAGTCGCGGTCGTGGAGACCCTCAGCGACCAGCGTATGAGCCAGGCCGAGCATAAAGGCAGTGTCTGTGTTCGGCCGAATGGGCAACCACTCGGCTCCGAGCGAGGCGGCAGCATCGTCTCGGGACGGACTGACGTTGACAAAGCGAATGTTACGAGCCTTGGCTTGAGCAAAGCGGGCTTCCACATCGTGCACCACCGTGCCGCCCGAATCGATCTGGGTGTTCTTAAGAGCACTTCCGCCGAACATGACGACGAGTCTGGTATGCTCGATCATCTCGGACCAGGGGACCGCCTGGGAAGGAATATCGCCGTCACCGATAACATACGGCATAATATGCCGCGCCGCACCGAAACTGTGATTCCCGGCCTTATCGACGTACCCGCCAAACAGCCCAAGGAAGCGTTTCAAAACGCTGGGGGAATGGTGAAAGCGGCCAGCGCTGGCCCAGCCATAGGACCCCCCGTAGATCGCCTCATTACCATAGTGGTCCTTGACGCGGCGAAGCTCATTTTCGATTAGATCAAGCGCGACTTCCCATGACACCGGAACGAACGCTTCGCCACCACGGTTGCGCGGTGCTTTCTCACGACGTCGAAGATAACTTTCGCGGACGTGGGGCCGATCGATCCTCAGTTCATGCTGAACGGTTTCAGGCAATGAGCCCACATAGCTGGCCGGGCGAGCATCCTTCGACAACGGGATCGTTCGCAGGATTTCACCGCGGTCCGCTTCTACGTTGAACACGCCCCAATGTGACGCGGTCTGGGTGATCTTTTTCATCTCGCTGCCCCTACTCGCCAACTCGGATTATCTATCCGAGGGGGATTCTTTCGCATCCCGACGATCACGTGACTTGCTCAGCCGATCGGGCGCCCTTTCAGACGTCACGTTACATATATTACCTCTTTATTTCAAAAAGTATTTTTTGTAATGTACCCCCTCGACAGGGGGGCACCCTTACAACGGCAACCAACTTCGAGAGCACATCCGTGGAACTTGACGACAAGTATTCATCATTTCGGCGAGACCTCGGCGTCGGCCCTGCAACGCACTTCGGGAGATCAAAATGAATGCGACAGATTCGGCTCCATCGGCCGACACGGATATCCCGCATCTGGACGTCGATCCGTTTTCCAACGAGTTTTTTTCCGATCCCTATCCGGCCCATGAGCAGTTACGGGAGGCCGGACCAGTCGTGTATCTCGACAAGTGGAACGTCTATGCGGTGGCGCGCTATGACGAAGTGCGCACCGTGCTGAACGATCCGCTCACTTTTTGTTCAAGCCGCGGCGTGGGCCTTAGCGATTTCGCCAAGGAGAAGCCGTGGCGTCCGCAGAGCATTATCCTTGAAGCCGATCCACCGGCGCATACAAGAACGCGCGCGGTTCTGAATCAGGTGCTATCGGCAAGTGTTGTGAAGCGGTTGCGCGAACGCTTCACGGCCGCGGCCGTCGCAAAAGTCGACGAATTGATTGCGCTGAAAACTTTTGATGCGATCTCCGACTTGGCGGAAGCCTTTCCGATGTCGGTCTTTCCTGATGCAATGGGTCTAAAAAAAGAGGGTCGCGAACATCTGCTGCCCTATGCGGTGGTGGGGTTCAATGCATTCGGCCCGCCGAATGAACTACGTCAAACCGCGCTCGAACGCTCGGCGCCGCATCAGGCCTATGTGCATGAGCAATGCCAGCGCGAAAACCTGGCGCCGGACGGGTTCGGCGGCTGTATCCACGCCCGAGTCGACAGCGGTGATATTTCCGAAGCGGAGGCGCCGCTCCTCGCGCGAGCGCTGCTCTCGGCCGGCATCGATACCACTGTCAACGGAATCGGGGCTGCAGTCTATTGCCTCGCGCGGTTTCCCGAACAGTTTGAGCTGCTGCGCCAGGATCCGGCGCTGTCGCGCAGTGCGTTCGAGGAGGCGGTCCGCTTCGAAAGCCCGGTTCAGACCTTCTTCCGGACTACAACGCGTGAAGTCGAAATATCCGGCAAGCGCATATGCGAAGGCGAAAAGGTCCTGATGTTCCTCGGAGCCGCTAACCGCGATCCGCGGCGTTGGGACAAGCCTGACAGCTACGACATCACCCGCCGCACCTCCGGCCATGTCGGCTTCGGCTCCGGCATCCACATGTGCGTCGGCCAGCTCGTCGCCCGGCTCGAAGGCGAGGTGATGCTGACCGCGCTCGCGCAGCGGATCGCCAGGATAGAAATATCGGGCGAGCCGAAACGACGCTTCAACAACACGCTGCGTGGGCTCGATAGCCTGCCTGTCACCATCACCCCTGCTTGACGAGGAATTTTATGACCGCCATCATCTTCATCCATCCCGACGGTAAGTCCGAGCGCGTCGAAGCCAGCTACGGCGAAAGCGCCATGCAGGCTGCGACCCGCCACGGCCTCGACGGCATTTTGGCCGAATGCGGCGGCAACGCGATGTGCGCGACCTGCCACGTCTATGTCGACCCGAGCTGGCTCACGCGCCTACCTGACATGGGCGACGAGGAGGACGCGCTGCTGGATGGCACCGCGACCGAACGGCTGCCCAACAGCCGATTGTCCTGCCAGATCCACGTTACGTCCGCGCTCGACGGCATCGTGCTGAGACTGCCAGAGCGGCAGTTCTGATTTTTCCGATGCGGTGGCGGCGACCGACGCGGCATCTCAAGCGGGAAACGGACCACGCGAGCATGTCGCGACGCGCTAGGTCATACGAATGTTCAAGGATGCCCTGAATTGCGAGACCGATCGCAAGAATCATCGCTGCTCGAACACTCAGCAGAAAGGAAGTCCACAATGTTCAAAAGAGCAAAGCATCTAGCTTTGAATTTCGCAACACTGCTTGTATTCGCGGCGGCCACTGCTCCATTTGCACACGCGGAGAATACATTCTCCAATCCCCCAACTATTGCAAAGGGCCTTGGCTATACGCACTTGGTCGAGGTTTCTGGACCACATCGGCTCGTCGTCATAGCGGGCCAATTAGGGCTTACGCCTGATGGAAAGTTCGCCGGCGAACCGGGTGATTTCAGAGCTCAATCCACGCAGGCATACAACAACTTGAAATCAGCTCTGGACTCTGTTGGCGCAACTTTTGCGGACGTTATCAAGGTCAATCACTATTTGACCGACATTCGGGCACAATTGCCGATCTTGCGCGAGGTACGCGACTCCTTTGTCAACACCGCCGCACCTCCTGCGAGCACGACCGTTGAGGTTTCCCGGCTGGCCGCCGATGCGGCCTTGTTTGAGGTGGAAGCAATCGTGGCATTACCCACGCGTTGAAGGCACAGGCCGTGCCCGCCCGGGCAAATATGAGGACAAGAACGACGCCTATACCAAGAATGAAGAGTCGTGCATGGGCAAGAAGCGAACGTTTGGGGCCCGGCTGAGACTCAAGTCTTGGCGCCCTGCGAGAATTTGAGGAGTTACCGATGAAAACACGTGCCGCCGTCGCCTTCGAAGCCAAAAAGCCGCTCGAAATCGTCGAAGTCGATCTGGAAGGGCCGAAGGCCGGCGAAGTCCTAGTCGAGATCAAGGCGACGGGCATCTGCCACACCGACGCCTACACGCTCGACGGTTTTGACAGCGAAGGCATCTTCCCGTCGATCCTCGGTCATGAGGGCGCCGGCATCGTCCGCGAGATCGGCGCAGGCGTCACTTCGGTGAAGCCGGGCGATCACGTCATTCCGCTCTATACGCCGGAATGCCGTCAGTGCAAAAGCTGCCTGAGCCAGAAGACCAATCTCTGCACCGCGATCCGCGCGACGCAGGGCAAGGGCGTGATGCCTGACGGCACCAGCCGCTTCTCCTACAAGGGCAAACCGATCTATCACTATATGGGCTGCTCGACCTTCTCCAACTTCACGGTGTTGCCGGAGATCGCAGTGGCGAAGATCCGCGAGGACGCCCCGTTCGACAAGAGCTGCTACATCGGCTGCGGCGTCACCACCGGTGTCGGCGCCGTGGTCAACACCGCAAAGGTCGATCCGGGTTCCAACGTCGTCGTGTTCGGCCTCGGCGGTATCGGTCTTAACGTCATCCAGGGCGCCAAGATGGCCGGTGCCGACAAGATCATCGGCGTCGACGTCAACGACTCCAAGGAGGAATGGGGCCGCCGGTTCGGCATGACCGACTTCGTCAATCCCAAGAAGATCACCGGAGACATCGTCCCGCATCTGGTGACCCTGACCGACGGCGGCGCCGACTACACCTTCGACTGCACTGGCAACACCACGGTGATGCGCCAGGCGCTGGAAGCCTGCCATCGCGGCTGGGGCACCTCGATCATCATCGGCGTCGCCGAAGCCGGCAAGGAGATCGCCACCCGTCCGTTCCAGCTCGTCACCGGCCGCAACTGGCGCGGCACTGCCTTCGGCGGCGCCCGCGGCCGCACCGACGTGCCGAAGATCGTCGACTGGTACATGAACGGAAAGATCCAGATCGATCCGATGATCACCCACACCCTCAAGCTCGAAGACATCAACAAGGGCTTCGACCTGATGCATGAGGGTAAATCGATTCGTTCAGTCGTTGTGTTCTAGCTCGCAAGCGTCACACCCAAGGAGGATCGACCCATGACTTCACTGCATCCCTCGATCGACAACGGTCTCAAACAAGGTACCGGCCATTTTGCCGGCGGCACGCTCGCCTCCAAATGCAGGGATCATCAGGTCAAGGTCGGCATCAAGGGCGACGTGGCGCACAACCACGCCTGCGGCTGCACCAAGTGCTGGAAGCCGCAGGGCGCAAACTTCTCGGTCGTGGCGGTGGTGCCACGTCAGAACGTCACCGTGCTCGAGAACGGCGACAAGCTCCAGATCGTCGACGCCTCCGCGGTGATCCAGCGTCACGCCTGCAAGGCCTGCGGTACCCATATGTACGGCCGCATCGAGAACAAGAACCATCCGTTCTACGGCCTCGATTTCGTCCATCCGGAACTGTTCCAGGAGCAAGGCTCGCAGGCACCGCAATTCGCCGCCTTCGTCTCCTCGGAGATTGAATCCGGCGTCAAGCCTGAGCAGATGGCCGGCATTCGGTCCCGGCTGAAGGAAATCGGCCTCGAGCCCTATGACTGCCTGTCGCCGGCGCTGATGGATGCGATCGCGACCCACGTGGCGAAGGCCAAGGCCGCCTGAGCAAGGCTGCCTGACAAGGCCGCGCAGCTGGGGCCGCTTGATGATATCCCGTCCGCTCGCTGGTTCGCCAGCGAGCCGGATGGGTGCCGCTCCCGAAATGATTGCGGCTATCCTGCCGCCTGTGCGCGTTGCGTATGCGAGCGCGTTTCGCTCGCTCAGTCCTCGTCTTTGAATGACCGCGCAGCGGCGGCCTCTTCTCTCTTGAAGTCAGCGCGGCCCAGCGATTCTCCCTCCCTCGACTGAGGACTACTGCTTCGTCCGCCCAGTCCCTCTGGCGGCCGAAGCTCTTTTACCGCGCCATCGATTTTGCAATCGCGCATCAAGCAACGCCTTGCCGCACCCTTCCTTGGCAAACCCCGATACAATCTTTCCACGTCGAGAATAGCTGAGAACACTTGGCTGTGAACACCGATCCGGCGCGTTTAGCTGCAACAGCTGCGGTCGCGCGATTCATTGGTTTGTTGCCATCGCGAACAGCCGGATACAGTGGAGAGGCAGTGCGGCGGAGAGAGTGGGAGTCAAACTCCCGATTTCGATTATTCCACTTCGAAAGACTGAAAGCCGCTGAGTAAACGCTCGCCTACCTCCTGCAAAGGTTTCGAGTTTGAGCCCGGTTCGAGCGATTGTTGAGCACGGACCGTACCGGCGCAGATCGCTTGCTGTTTTTTTGCGAGCTAATGCCGTCCGCATCCTGCTGGTATTTGTGCTGGTATCGGCAGCAATCGACGATAAAAGTGTTTTTGATTTCAAATAGTTACGGCTCTAAGCAATTATCGGCCAGGGGCACCACGCTTCGCCCTTGCGGGCTTCGCGTGGCGCAGCCACGCCCAGACCGCAAGGAAGCGTGTCCGGCAAAGCTTGAGCGAAGCGAGAGCGAAGACGGACTGGCGCCCCTAAACACCCCTCACTGGTTCAGGATCGGCAGAGTGTCCTTTGCGCCGCGCCCGCAGCGAGCTGAGATAGGCGTGGATGTCGGCGATGCCCCTGTCCAACAGCACGTCGGCGGAGAACGACGGCATGTCGTTCGGCGCCTCGCGCAGGAAGGCGATGAGGGACGCCACAGGGAACGCGATCTGCGCCAGCGTTCGCCAATCTATTGGAGCCCTCCTTGCGGCCATCGTCCTCGGTTGCAAAGTTCGTGACGGCGGCGAAATCGCATGCAGGAACGATAAATTGGCACCGCCGTTTGGTTTGACCAACCGCAGCAGAGGATCAAGCGGTTATGGAGAAAAAGCCGCCCCGGGGGCGGCTCGCAGGCGCATATGCTCGTAGGCGAACAACTATGACGAATCTCGCTAAGCTCCCGACCTGGGCGGACGATAAGCACGTCTTCGCCGTCATCGAGACTCCCCGCGGGAGTACATGCAAGCTCGAGTTCGACCCCAAGCTGGGGACCTTCACTTTGGCAAAGCCCCTGATGACAGGACTCAGCTATCCGTACGACTGGGGCTTCATCCCGTCCACCAAGGCGGAAGACGGCGACCCTCTCGATGTGCTGGTCATTCACGACGCCCAGACGTATCCCGGCGTTGTTCTCAAATGCAGGCCGGTCGGGGTGCTGGAGATCGAGCAGAAGAGCAAGGGTAAAAAGGAGCGCAACGATCGCGTCTTCGCCGTGCCGGACCGCTCCCCACTCGAAACAGATCTAAGGGATATCCGCCATCTTCCCTCGCGCGCCTGCGAGGAGCTCGAAGCGTTCTTCCGCGCCACCAACGCGCTCGAGAGCAAGGATCTGACTTTTTTGGGCTGGCATGGGCCAGGCCATGCGGCCAAGGCGATCAAGCGCGTTTCAAAGTAGGTCGTCCGAGCTGTGCAGCAAATCGCACATATCGGGCATCGAACAGTCCGTTCGGTCATCCAAAAGAAACGGCCCCGGCAACGAGCAATCGCCGGGGCCGTTCTTATTCCCATGCTCACGCCGAACCGCCGGTTGCCGATAATAGGCGGCCCTTCTGGGCCGTAAATTGATCTTAATGAAATAGCCCTGCCCAGTCCCCGGATGATTCGCGGAATACGCGGTTCGAGAAAATAACACGTGTGAATCTTGTCTAAAATAAATTGCCGATTCTTCCCGGCGCCCAGCTTTCATGGACGCATCGTCCATTTAGTTTCGGGCCAGCAAGTGGAATGAGGAAGGCCGTGGGAAAGAAACGTAACCGGGTTAAGCAAAACGACCTCGCTGACGTTCAGGCTAGGTCGGCGGGCAGAAGCGGCACGAGTTCGAGCCGCGATGATACCGCCGGGGCGGAGCGCGAACGCATGCTGCGGAAGGCGCGCGAAGCGGAGAGCGCTATCGCAATCGAGAAACTGGTCACAAGCCCGGGGACCGAATTACCCACCTAGACCAAGACTGTACCGATTGCCCTTTGCGCGCGTCCAGGACAGCACCCAAATTGATATTGGAACCGGCAGGGGCCGCAAAAGGTTCATCGCATCGCGATGACGAAAGAACTCGACGCCAAGCTCAAGACCGCCCTGGATGAGTCCCGCCTCCTTATCCTGGGCGCACAGGTTCTGTTCGGCTTCGCCTTTCAAGGCGCATTTCAGGAGCTTTTCCGGGATGCGTCGCCAGCCGGGCATACGCTTCAATGCGCGGCGCTGGTGCTGCTCTGCGGCAGCATTTGTCTCCTGATTGCGCCCTCCATGTATCACCGCATCGCCTGTAGTGGCCAAAGCCGGCACCGGGCATTGCACGTCACGACAAGCCTTACCGGCTGGAGCCTCCTGCCACTGACGCTCGGCCTTGGCGCATCCGTCTTCGTTATTTTCGATTTTCTGGTCGGGCCGGAACTTGGCGCAGCCATGGGAGCGGGGCTGGCCGCAATCGGGCTCGGCTTGCTCTTTGGCCTCGGGATGGTCTTGCGGCACAAGGCCAAACTGCTGCCCCCGGAGAGCGGCACGCCGCTCAAGACCAAGATCGAACAACTCCTGACCGAAGCCCGCGTCATCATTCCAGGCGGACAGGCGCTGCTCGGCTTTCAGTTCGTGGCGGCGCTGACAAGGTCCTTTCAGGCCTTGCCCGGCTGGATGCAGGCCGTCCACGCGGCGGGGCTTCTGGCTGTGGCGTTTTCGGTCCTTCTCCTGATGACCCCCGCGTCGCTGCATCGCCTCGCCTATCATGGCGAGGATGATCCGCAATTCTTCCGGATCGGTTCCGCGCTCGTGATTGCAGCCGTGCTTCCCCTTGCGGTCGGGATCGCCGCCGACATCACGGTCGTGCTTTACATCGTCAGCGAGAACGCAGGTCGTGCCATCGCGATCGGCACGTCCGCGTTCGTTGCCCTCCTGACGGCATGGTACGGTTTTCCGCTCTGGCATCGGGGAGCCGGCCATGGGGCAGCTTAAAGCCTCACCCGGCGACCGCACCGTGCATGTGTGCATCGACATGCAGCGCCTGTTTGCCGCGGGCGGTCCATGGCCCACGCCATGGATGCCGCGCGTTGTACCGGTCATTCGGGAGCTCGTGGCCCGCGCACCCGAACGCACCATCTTCACGCGCTTTATTCCGCCGGTCGAGCCCAAGGATGCAGCTGGCATGTGGCGCGCCTACTATGAGAAATGGCCGAAGGTGACGCGCAGCACAATGGATCTCAATCTGTTGCGCCTGGTGCCCGAACTTGAGGGCTTCGCGCCACCCGCACATTGCATCGACAAGCCGGTCTATTCGGCCTTCGCAACGGGGGCGCTGCGGACTTACTTGCAGGAGAAGCATGTCGATACGCTGCTCGTGACCGGCTCCGAGACCGATGTCTGCGTGCTCGCATCGGTGCTCGATGCCGTTGACTTTGGCTACCGCGTCATCGTGGTGAAAGACGGCCTGTGCTCCTCGTCCGATGCGGCGCATGACGCCTCTCTCCACCTCTACGCCCAGCGCTTCGATGTCCAGATCGAGCTGGCGGAAGCCCGCGAGGTGCTGGATGCGTGGCGGCCATAATCTGCCGCGGCGCTTCTCAATATTAGGAACGGGCTTATCGGGCCCGCGTTTGACGTTCTGACCATGCACCCCAGGAGAGAGTTATGGCAGAACGAGAGACAGGGAATCTTATCGCCAGCGACAAGGTCGAAGGCACCGCCGTATATGGAGCCGACCAGCAGAAGATTGGCAGCGTCGAGCGCGTCATGATCGACAAGGTATCGGGCAAGGTCGCCTATGCGGTTCTGAGCTATGGCGGCTTCCTCGGCATGGGCGATGATCACTATCCGACGCCGTGGTCAAGCCTGACCTATGACACCAATCTCGGCGGATACCGGACCAACATCACCAAGGACCAGTTGGACAAAGCACCACGTTACACCAACGACAATGACTGGAGCTGGACTCGCGACAACGATCGGCGCGTCTACGACTACTATCGAGCCTCGCCCTACTGGTGAGCCGAGACCACTGCGCTTACGAGAGCCCGGTGCTGAACGCGCCGGGCCGGAAGCGCGGCGTGTCAAATCCAGTCCTCGCCTTATTGAGGCACGGAGCTGCGCGGGCACGCCTACAACGACGGTGTCCCTCCACCAAAGACGCTTCTCGACTCCGGTGACCCGCCCGACTGTTGGAATCCTCATCCTCACTGGCTCAGGACCGGCGGAATGTCCTTCTCGTCCCGCCGCCCCTGCCGCGAGCTGAGATAGGCGTGGATGTCGGCGGCGTCCTTGCCCGACAGCACGTCTGATCGCGGCCAAGATCAGCGTCAGCCGTGCGCCGCGCCTGGCTTCTTCCAACGTGACGTCACGGCCATCTGGCCGACGCCATGCACCTATTCGCCGTTACGCGCCAGCTGACCGCTGACATAGACGCTGTCGCGATGGACCACGACCGGCGCATACCCGCCGCCGGCGGTCGCCGAAATCAGCAGCTCGATTTCAAGTTCGTTCAAACGTTGCTCAAGTTCACGATTTCCTGCCGGCGAGCTGGCCTCCTCTGAAGCGAAATGCGCGAAGCTGCGCTTCATCTGCAGCGCTCCGGTTCCGATAACCGAATTCCGGGTGAAGCGGCATCTGTGATCTTGCTCTCGGAGCAATTGCGCCGAGCGCTCGCGCTCGCCGCGCCTGACATTTTCGGCAATATCTCGGCCGTCAGACAAGTATGACCGTCATATTTTGGCCATAGGCGGTTTCTTAAAGGCCCAAGCGGGCCATGTCCCCGCCTCTGTTTTGCGTCGCTCGACCCGGTGCGGTCGCTTCGCAACCCAATCGCAGATCATCGCTGCGCCCCTCCCACAATCAGGATGGTCTGCCAACAACAAGAGGACTTTGTAATGCGTAAAACTCTTGCGGCGGTCGCCGTGCTCCTGGCCTTTGCTTCATCTGCTGCCGAAGCCCGCGGCCGTCACCATCACCATCGGCACCATGCGCACGCACACGCGGGTCGCCCGGCGGCCTGGTGCGGCTGGTTCATGCGCACGCAGGTCGGCAGCGATCCGGGTCCGCAATACAATCTGGCGCGATCCTGGGCGCGCTACGGCAGCAATGCCGGCGGCCCCTCGGTCGGTGCAATCGTCGTCTGGCGTCACCATGTCGGCAAGATCGTGGGTCACGAGAACGGCCAGTGGATCGTCACCAGCGGCAACGACGGACACGCCGTGCGCACGCGGCCGCGCTCGCTCGCCGGCGCCATCGCGTTCCGCAACGCTTACGCTTCGTTCTAGGGCATGATCCGGAAAAGTGCGAAGCGGTTTTCCGAACAGATCATGCTCAAATAAATCCCCAAAGCGCGATGACGACCTCATCGCGCTCTGGCGGAACTTTGCTTCAGCGCTGACATCCGAACTCGCGATGCCGAGCGGTATACGAACCGTTCATCATCGCCGCCTACGCTGCGGCGGGGTTTCGCCCTGAAGCCCTCAGACGGGCGCCGTCACCTGTGTTGACCAGGTGGCGGCGCTTTTTCAAGGGATGCACGCACTTGCCCCGAAAACCGAACAAAGTCGCGGCTGTTTCCAAGAAAGCTTCTTGCGAGACTGCTTCTTACAAGAGTGCCTATCGGTCGGCCGCCTATGTCAGCTTGTGCAACGGCATGACCATGTTCGCCGTGACCAGCGGCGTTCTCGGATTTCTCCTGGTCGCCAAGCGCTATCTCTGAGCGTCAGCGCTTTCCGAGGCTTCTCAGATAGGCGCAGAACATGTCGGCCATGGCGTCGGCATAACTCTCGATCTCGGCCCGACTTCGCGGGCTCTCCGAAAAATCCTTGCCGACCGCGCTCAGCGTCGTCGAGATCAGATCACCGGCCATGGCGCGGACCGCGCCGGATGCCTTCGGCAAGGCCTCGCGCATGAAGATCTCGACGGTGCGCGCGCCAGATGCCCGCGCCTCGCGCGCCTCCGGCGCGTCACGATAGAGCGGTGCGGCGTCGCTCAGCGCGCCGCGCACTGCGGCCTCCTCGCATTCGGAACGGATGAACGCGTGCACCAGCGCGCGCAGCCGCAGCAATGGCGGCTGCCCGCCATCTTCGAGAATCTCCCGCAGCAGGCCGGTGGTCTGCCGCCACTCGTCGCTCTGCAGCCGGAACAGGATCGACGCCTTGTTCGGAAAATACTGGTACAGCGAGCCGACGCTGACGCCCGCCTTCTCGGCCACCCGCGCCGTGGTGAAACGCTGCGCGCCCTCCTTCGTCAAAACCTGAACAGCCGCCTCGAGAATCGCCGCGACGAGTTCCGTCGAGCGGGCCTGTTGCGGCTGTTTTCGCGAGGAAACTGAAGAGCTTCGCCGTTTGGTCATGGACGTCGTATGGGCACCTTGGGGAATGCGATTAGCGAATGCGAATAATTATTCGTATTTCAGGCGAGGCGCAAGGACGCGCCGCTGACAGACCGGAGACCACATGACCATTCTCGCTTCACCTGAGCTCGCTGGCCTGCTCGACCGCCTGTTCGCGCAGGCTTCCGCAGCAGTGGAAGACACCCAGCTCGCGGTGGCCGACCTTTCCGATGAGGAACAGGAGCGCCTGATGCGCAGCAAGACCGACTACCGCGCGCTGTACGGCCGCCTCAACAATGTACCGCTCGCGGTCTCGCGCCAGACCGGTGCGCTGCTCTACATGCTGGCGCGTGGCGCGCGGGCGCGGACCATCATCGAGTTCGGCACCTCGTTCGGCATCTCGACACTGCACCTCGCCGCCGCGCTGCGCGACAATGGCGGCGGGCGCCTGATCACCAGCGAGTTCGAACCGTCCAAGGTCAAGCGCGCCCGCGACAACCTCGTCGCCGGCGGGCTCGACGACCTGGTCGAGATCCGCGAGGGCGATGCGCTCACGACGCTGCGCAGCGATCTGCCGGATACGATCGACCTCGTGCTACTCGACGGCGCCAAGGCGCTGTATTCCGATATCCTCGATCTGGTGCAGGGCCGGCTGAAGTCCGGCGCCTTCGTGGTCGCCGACAATGCCGACGACAGTCCCGACTATCTGGCGCGGGTGCGCTTGCCGGCAAGCGGCTACATTTCGGTGCCGTTCGCCGAGGACGTCGAGCTGTCGATGCGGCTGGGCTGAGATGGATGCGGGCCGCACTGCGATCAGCATGCCTTGATCCTGTCGATGATGGCAGACAGCTGCGCCCGCTTTGCGGCGTCCGTCACCTGCGCAACGGTGGTTTCAAGATCGGCGCGAATGGTATCGAGTTTCCATGCCGCCGGGCCTTCGTTCAGCTCGTCATCGGCCAGTTGCCCGGCTTTGTCGGGCTCACCGAGATCGAAGGCCGCGGTAAGCAGCGTCGGACGCAGCCATTCGTCGGCGACTTGCAGCCGCTTGGCACGTTCGCAAGCGGCGATCGTCAACCGGAGAGCCGTCTGCGCACGCTCCTCGTCTCCAGCAGCCTCCCGCGCGCGATAGAGACGCGGCAGATTGCTGGAGCAATAATAGGCGTTGAGATCGAGCTCCATTCCCTGCGCGTAGCATTCGATTGCCTTTGCGAGCGCCTGCCTCCTCTCGGCGGCGCTTGCCCTTGCCGCCTTGGCAAGCCGCTTGTAGCGACCACCCATCAGGCCAAGGCGTTCCGGCGTCGGTCCCGCGAAGTCGATCAGCGTTTGGATCTCGGCAATGGCCTCGATCTCGTTACCGACCTGAGCCGCAGCGAACGCGCGGTTTTCCTTCACTTCGGGCTCGTCCGCGAAACGGTCGGGAAGGCTCTTGATGTAGCCCAGCACGACGTTCCAGTCGGCGGTAGTATCGACGCAGTCACGCAGCAGCAGCAGCAGGGCGAGCGCCTTCGCATAGGTCGCGGGCGGATTTCCATCGGCGGCGATCAACGCCTGGACCCGTTTCATGCGCTCGACCGCGGGTGCAGCACGCACCGCGCGTATCTTGGTCTGGAACGCGGCCTGCTCGGCAAGCTGGTCTCGCGTCGTGACAGCCTTGCGAGGATCGACGGCAGTGGGATAGCCCGGGATCGATTGGTGCATCGGCGAGATTCCGTTACGGCGAAATTCGATCTCCCCCTTGATTTTGGCCTGGAACGCGGCGGCAGTGGCGGGATTGATGTCGCCTTCGGGCAGCGGGTAGCGGACAGTCCGCATCTGCGCGACATCGAACAATTGCTTGGACCAGTCCGCCGCAAGCAGGACACAGCCTGTCTTCTGCGCGGCATGGCGAATGCCGACTTCGTAATAGACATTTCCGTTCGGAATGGTCATGTCGGCCAGCACGAGATCGGCGAAGTAGAGCCGTTCCAGCATTTCGCTGATGATCAGTCCGCTGGTGTCCTGGTCGGCGCGTACCGGCTCATAACCCAGATCCCTGATGACGGGAACATAGCCGCGATCCCAAAGTGCGTTGAAATCAATATCCGCGGGTCCAAGCCCCGTTTCATTCTGCGTCGCCCTTCGGCCATAGGGCATGATCATAAAACACGACGGCATGTTGCAATTCCCTCAGTCCCATAATTTTCTCGTATCGAGCCAGTAGATCCACGTCGTCTTGCGGCCGGCCTCTTCCATCAGGTGCTTCGCACCGCCCGGACCGTCGCCGCCCTCGCCGTTCCACAGGCAGATGAAGGCCATTCTCTCGCCGCCGAAGCGCGCGGCGCGCTCCAGCATCCATTGATTGTCCCGCTCGTAGGCGTTCTCGCCGGGCGGCAACGGCCCGAGCTCGTCGGGCATGACGTGGAGCGTCGCCTGCGATTTGGCGGCGAAATACCGCGCGCGCCAATCGCCTCCGGCGAAATCCACCGAGCCGGCGAGGAAGGTCGGCTCGTCAAACGGAATGTAGATTTCAAGCCGCATGCGCCGCGCGAGCGCGGCTTCCGCAAACAACAGGTCCCCGCCGCAAGCGCCGCCGCAGATTGCAAGATCGCCTTCGCGGACCCCGATCCGCTCCAGCGCGGTGGCGATCGCAGCGGCGGCCTTGGGCGCCTTGTCAGGTGGAAAGCGTGGCGTTTTTCGATCCGGCGCATCGATCATGTGACCGCTGAAGAGAACCACCGTGTTCGGCGACTTGGCGTCTTGTTCCGTAGCCATCGCGACACCTCGACTCATGACTGGATCATTGTGTCCAGGTGCCGAACTTAGCTGAAGGCGAAATCCTTGTCGAAAGGCGGGATCGGCGTGTCGTGACGCCGCGCCGCATCACGTGAGATCGAAGGCCTGCGGGAAATGTTCCGGCTTGACCTGCTGCTTCGCAGCGCCCTTGCCGATCCCGGCGAGCTCGTCCATGTTCGTCGGGTCGTCCATCGCCGCGATCTTCGCCAGCGCGCCCGGCGTCCACGCGATGCCGAGCATCTCGTTCAGCCAGGTGGTCTCCAGCAGCACGTTGTAGCGCGCATAGGTCGCGAGCTGCGGCCCGCGCTGGCTGTCGGCAATCATATCGGTCACCGCGCGATCGATCGGCCACGGCGTCAGGCAATCGGTCAGCCATTGCAGCATGCCGTGATTGTGCCGGCTGCAATCGTCCATCAGCGACTGCAGCGATCGCACGCCCTGCTCCGCCGCCGGCATGCGGACGATCTGCTCGGCCGAATAGGTGGAGCGGAATTCGCCCGTACCGGCCGAGATCAACAGCAGCCTGTCCTTGCCGGTATGCCAGCGAAAGCCGTGGCCATGGAGCGCCGCGAGCATCAAAAGTTGCAGCGCCGGATCGTTGAACGGGCTGACGCCGCCGTCGACGAAGGCGCCATTGACCGTGTGACCGTCGCGCGCCGAGATCGTGATCTCCTCGGGTTTGAAATAGGTCGGCGCCGCGGTCGAGGCACGAACGACCTGCGTCAGCCGCAATGCGCCGTCCTGCTTCGCAAAGACTGCGTCCGGATTGTTATGCAGCGGCCAGGGACTGCCGGTATCGAGCCGCTTGGTCATGATCATCAGGCCGGTGCGGACGCGGTCGCCGCCGAGCACGGTATCGGCGCCGAGCTGCGCATCGAGCGCGCGCTGCAAGGCGTCGGAGTCGAATTTCGGCGCCAGCAACCCCCGCCGCCAGAACGATTCCTGGAAGATGTCGGTGCCGATGCCGCGATAGAGTGTCTTCAAGGCGTCCACGGTCATGCCGCAGGCGAGCCCGGCCGCGATGATCGATCCGGTCGAGGTGCCGCCGATCAGATCGAAATAATCGCACAACAGCAGGTCGGGCTTGTTGTAGCGGTCGCGCAACATCGCCTCGATCGCGGCCAGATATTCGAGCGTCAGGATGCCGCGAATGCCGCCGCCGTCGAGCGCCAGGATCCGCTTCGGTCCGGCCTCGCGATCGAGATGCTGCTGCCTGGTCTTCGGCATGATTGCCCCCGCAGAACATTGAGATTTGCTGATGTCGACGCGACCGGCCGATCGCGGCCAAAGACTCGATTGGACGCGCTTCCGAGCGCGACGGCATCAAGTCATGACATGAGCAACGCCCCAGATCGATACACCGACTTGTCGACAATTTTATCCATTCGACGCCGGAGCACGGCAATTTTCGAGCGCGCGGCTCCTCGCGGCAAACATCATGCACCCCATACATCCTAGGGTATAGTGAGGTAGTTCACTGGCAGGAGACTTTTCTTTTTCTCGCCGGACGACCGCAAATTTCAAGAGCGCGCTATCATTCGATCCGCAGCGAGACGCGCAACGAGACCCGGCCAGCCGTCGCACCAATTTCATGCAGATCGGATTTTGCCATGCCAAACGATTTCTCGGTCTTTATCAGCCATCGCGCCGAAGACAGATTTCTCGCGCGCCTGTTGAAGGCGCGGCTCGAATATCTCAGCAGCCTGGACGGCCAGCGTCCGGTGGAATGTTTCGTCTGCGAGGAAATCCCGGGCGGCTCGGAATGGCGTCAGTGGATGATCGACAACACGGCAAAGGCCGATTGCTTGATCTTCATCCACACCAATGCCGAGCACAATTGGACCTGGTGTGCGTCCGAGATTTCGCAGTTCGACGGCTACAAACGCGCGCTGAAGCTCACCTCGAAGGTGTTGTGGTTCTCGGTCGACGCATCGCCGTCGTTCCCGATGCTGGCGGAAAACGAGTTCTACGGCATCGGCGAGGATGACGTCCGGCGTTTTCTCGAAGATTTGTTCGTGAGGCCGACCTTCGGCGTCGCCCCGCTCAGGCCGCGGCTCAATGCCAACCACGCCCGCGACTTCAACGAGGCGGCGAAGGATCTGCACGCGCAGTTCATGCAGATCACCCGCCCCGAAGAGCTGTTCCGCCTGCGGCTGCGCATCGTGTTCAGCGACGAGCTGTCGTTCCGGCAGAAGGCCGAGACGCTGCGGACATTGCCGCCTGCGGACCGCGCGCGCGGCTTCCTGAAGGATGCGAAACTCGAGGCGGACGCCGCCACCACCACGCTGCTGTCCGGTCCCGATACGGCCGATCTCGACTGGGAGGATCTGCTCAGCGCGCAAAACCGCTACGACAGCGGCGCCTGGCTCGACGAACTGACGAGCTATGTCGCGAACTCGTTCGCCGACGTGGATATTGCCAGCCGGCGCAGCCGCGAGCAGGTCCTGAGCCCGATCTTTCGCGATCTGAAGCTGTACCAGCCGGTGATCGCCCGGCTCGAATATCTCGACAGCACGCCGTTCTCGGTCGTCATCATCTTCGTGCCGATGCCGCCATTCAGCGAGGATCCAAGGCTGATGGTTGCGCAGAACATGCCGAAGGACATCGTCTTCCTGTCGATCCTGCTGCGGCTGGCGCGGCGCTTCCGATGGTCGTTCCTCGAGCCGCTGTACAACGCCGTCGAGGACCTCGACGATGACGTCACCGCCAAGCGATGGGACGACCTGCTCGCGCGCTACCACGAATGCCTGGAGAACCTGGATTCGATCCTGCGGCAGGGCAACATGCGCGAGCTCGAAACGGTCGGCGACATCAAGTCGGCGATCAACATCTCCGACGATGCGCTCTTGAAGGAGATGTTCAAGGATTGGGGGACGTTTCAGACCCGGCTTGCGCAGGCCATCGAGAAGAAGTCGCCCGGCGATGTCAGGCAGACGCTGGAGCCCTGGCTGAAGCGCAACAAGGATTTCATGAAGCAGCTGCTGGTCGAAACCCAGAACAAGGTGGAGAAGCTGCGGCCGCTGGAGGCGCGCTCGGGATAGCGGAACGCAGGTTCGGCTCGACCGACCCTCGCTCGCCCTTGCGCTCAGATCATCGCGGCGACGCGCTCGAGGCCGATCAGGCGCGCCAGCGAGCGGACCTCGTTCTTCTGGTCCTCGCGCAGCTGGAACAGCAGCGGCATCGCAGCCGACTTGAGCTGCTGGACTTCCTCGGAATCTGGATCGATCGGCATGGTGCCCGAAGCCGGATCGCCTTGGCGCTTGGCGTGGATCTTGCGCGCGACGGCACGCAGCGCGGTCTCGACCGCCGGCCAGTAATATTCCTGCGACGACGATAGCTTGAGCCGGTCCTTGATGCCGGCGATCTGGGCATCGCTGAGCAGGGCATAAGTCTTTTGCGGCGCCGGCTTGGCGGCGGCCTTGGGTTTCGGCGGCGCTGCGGGTGCGACCGGTGCGGGCTCGGCGAGCTTGGGCTGAGCCGCATCGACGCCATCATTGAGCTTTGGCAGGCCGATATCGGCGGGCTCGGCCGACGCGTAAGCCTGGCGAACCGTATCGGTCGCGCCCGGTATCGCCGCTTGCGCCCGCAGCAAAAGCGGCGACGGATTGGCGGGGGGCTCGGCCGGCTTGGCGGGTACGTCAAAGGAGGCCGCGGCAAGCGTCGTAACCGCAAGCTTGTCCTGCTTGCTGGCACGGTTGGCAACCGGACCGAAGTCGGCCTGCGCCGCCGGAAGACTGTCACGGCCCAAAATGGCTGTGATCGCGGCGCCGGCGAGCAGGAAGCAGGTCAGGGCGACGAGGGTGATGGCTCTGGTCAAAAATTACTCCATTGCCGGCCGGTATCGCCTCAAACTGCGCGCGAAATGCGGCGTTAGCGTGCCGTGACGGCGCCAAATAGGTGAAATCGTCCCGAAACGGCCCGAACAATCAGGCCGCGGCATCAAGCTCGTAGGCTTCCTGGATGTCGGCGACGATCTCGTGCGCCGTCCAGAGCGCGCCGGGCTGGACCGAATGCATGCTGACGGTCCAGTTGGTGCGGCGGGTGCGCGGCGTGCTGACGATGTCGAATTCAACCTGACGGCACAGCGGATGCCGTTGCAGGGCGTAAAACACCCGGGTCCGGAGTTCGTCGAGCGAGGCCGGGGTCTTGGAGAGCGCCTGAAGAGCCATGTCGCATTCCCACAACTGCCGGGCGGCCGGCCGTGGCGGCGGACCATCCCGTGACGCATAGTTGGGACTGGCATGGTTAATGCCGGGTTAAGCGAACAGGCGGGACTTGAATGATCAGGCCAGCCGCACCCGCGCGCTCGCCGCCTCGTATTCCGCGATGGTCTGCGCCACGAGCTCGTCGACGCCGAGCACCCCGGTCACTCCCGAGGTGGAGTGACCGCCGCTCCAGATGTCGCGCCAGCGTTTCGGCCGGCTTTCGCGGGCGCCGATGTCGATGTCCTTGCCGATATCGATCGCGCCGCGCGTCGGCAGGTCGTCGGGATCAAGGCCGGCGGCCTCGATCGAGGGCCGCAGCATGTTGGTCTGCAAGCCGGTGAACGCCGTCGTCAGCAGGATGTCGTCGGCGGTCGCCTCGACCAGCATCTGCTTGTACCTCGCATCCGCCATGCTCTCGCGCGTCGCGATGAACTTGGTGCCCATATAGGCCAGCTCGCAGCCGAGCGCCTCCGCGGCGCGCAGCGCGTGGCCGTCGCTGATGCCGCCGGCGAGCACGATCGGGCCGTCGAAGAAGCCGCGCACCGCGCGGACGAACACGAACGGATTGAGCCAGCCGGTCTGCCCGCCGGCACCCGCAGTCAGCAGCACCAGCCCGTCGACGCCGGCAGCCACCGCGCGTTCGGCATGGCGGATCGAGGCAACGTCGGCAAACACCAGCGCGCCGGCGTCGTGCAGGGGGCCAAGCACCGGCGCCGGTGAGCCGACCGAGGTGATCACAAGCTCGGGCCTGTGCTGCAGCAGCACGACGAGATCCTGCTGCAGCCGCGCGTTGGAGCGATGCACGATCAGGTTCGGGCAGATCGGCGCCGCGGCCTGGCCGCTCGCGTCTTCATGCGCCTGCAAGCGGCCCTCGATGTCACCGAGCCATGCATCGAGCTGTTCCGTCTCACGGCAATTCACCGTCGGAAACGAACCGATCACGCCGTTGCGGCAGGCGGCGACCACCAGTTCGACACCGGAGACCAGAAACATCGGCGCCGCAATCAGCGGCAACCGAAGGCGATCGCGAAAACGCGCGAGAGGATCAGCGGGCAAGTTGTTTCATCCCTGCATCATTGTGTTAGCGTTGCCGCCAACATTGGCACGCGAGAGGCCAAAGACAAAGCGGGAGGAGACCACGACATGAGCAATCCGCTCCATGCATTTCCGGCGGTGTGCGAGCAGACCCTGCGGGCGCTGGCGCGCTATCCGTCACGCACCGCCTTCGCATGGCCGGGCGGCTCGCTCAGCTATCAGGGCGCGACCGACCTGATCGGACGGATGCAGAGCGTGTTCATGCGGCTCGGCTTTGCGCCGGGCACCCGCGTCGCGATGCTCACCGCCAACCGCGCCGACAGCTGGTGCGCCGGCGTCGCCGCGCAATTGTCGCGGCTCGCGATCACCTGGCTGCATCCGCTCGGCTCGCTCGACGACCAGCTATTCCAGATCGAGGACTCCGAAGCCGAGATGCTGATCGTCGACGGCGTCACGTTCCGCGACCGCGGCGGCGAGCTCGCGGCGAAAGCGCAGGGCCTGAAGACCGTGTTCACGCTTGGCCCGGCGGATTACGGCGCCGACCTGTTGCGCGTGGTCGAGGATGCCGGCAGCGCGACCGCGAAGAACTTCGCCCGCGAGGACGACATCTCGACCTTGAACTACACCGGCGGCACGACCGGCAAATCCAAGGGCGCGCTGCGCACTCACCGCGAATATGGCGGCTTCGCCGCAGCCATCCTCGCGGACTTCGAGATCCCCGCGACGCCGCGCTACCTCACGGTGGCCCCGATCAGCCATGTCGCGGGTACAAAAGTGCTGCCGACGCTGATGCGCGGCGGCACCGTGCACATGCTGAAGGGATTCGATCCGGAGGCGGTATTCAAGACCATCGAACGCGAGAAGATCAACTTCACGCTGTTCGTGCCGACCATGATCTATGTGATGCTGGATCATCCCGCGCTGGCGAAAACCGACCTCTCCTCGCTCGAGCTCTTGCTCTACGGCGCGTCCGCGATGTCGCCGAGCCGGCTGGTCGAGGGCATCGAGCGGATCGGCCCGGTGTTCTCGCAGCTCTACGGCCAGACCGAGTGCTATCCGGTCTCGGTGCTGCGCAAGGCCGACCATGATCCGAAGACGCCGGAACTGTTCCTGTCCTGCGGTTTCCCGATCGCCGCCTGCCAGGTCAAGATCCTCGATCAGGACGACCAGGAGGTTGCAACCGGCGAGGCCGGCGAGATCTGCGTCCGCGCCACCCACGTGATGGCCGAATACTGGAAGCGGCCCGACATCACGGCGGAGACGCTGAAGAGCGGCTGGCTGCACACCGGCGACATCGCGCGCAAGGACGAGCGCGGCTACATGTTCATCCTCGACCGCAAGAAGGACATGATCGTCTCCGGCGGCTTCAACATCTTCCCGCGCGAGGTCGAGGATGTGCTGTCGCAGCACGCCGATGTGGCGATGGTCGCCGTGGTCGGCGTGCCCGACGACAAATGGGGCGAGGCCGTCACCGCCGTCGTGGTGACGCGCGAGGGCGCGGTGCCCAACGCCGACGAGCTGATCGGCCTCGTCAAGGCAAGGAAGGGATCGGCGCACGCGCCGAAGCAGATCCAGTTCGTCAGGGAGCTGCCGTTGACCGGCGTCGGCAAGGTCGACAAGAAGGTGCTGAAGGCCCGCTTCTGGTCCGGCCGCGATCGCATGGTGGGGTGAAGGCGCGGCTGCGCGCACAGCTCCAAGCCTATCACCGTCATCCTGAGGTGCGCGCTCTTGCGCGCCTCGAAGGATGCACGGCCCCGATCTTTCAGCGTGCGTCTCCACTGCGGCGGAAGCCGGGCCGTCACCCTTCGAGACGCCGCTTCGCGGCTCCTCAGGGTGACGGGGAAAGAGTGGAAGGCGCGGCAAGACTGTCGGCATCCGCCGCAGCGGCGTGCTGCTTCGCCTCCTGCCCCAGCAACTGATCGAGCCGCTCGCGCAGCTGATCCTGATGATAGGGTTTTGCCAGCCGCGGCAGGTCGAGCTGGATGCCGTCGGGCAATTCGGCATAGCCGGTGGCGAGCAGCACGAGGAGGTTTGGTCGCAGCTTGCGCGCGGCCGCGGCGAGCTCGACGCCGGTCATGCCGGGCATCACGTGATCGGTCATCATGAGGTCGATCTCCTGATCGGTCCTGAGGATGTCGAGCGCCTGCGGTCCGGAATGGACGCCGATCACGCGATGACCGAGGTCCTCCAGCATCTCCATGGTCGACATCGCGATCAACGCATCGTCATCGACCAGCAGGATCACCGCCGAGCGCTTGAGCGTCTGCGGCGCGAGCGCCGCGCTCTCGACCGCCGGTGCCGTTGTCGCGACCGGCAGTACCAGCGCAGCCGTGGTGCCCTTGCCGACCGCGCTCGACAGCTGCAGCGCGCCGCCGAGCTGCACCGCGAGCCCATGCACCATCGAGAGGCCGAGCCCGGTGCCCTTGCCTACCGGCTTTGACGAGAAGAACGGCTCGATCGCCCGCTTCAACACCTCCGGCGACATGCCGCTGCCGCTGTCGACGACCGACAGTTTCAGGTAATTGCCCGGCCGCAGCACCGGATCGTTCTTGACTTGCGAGGCCGCGAGGCGGATCTCGATCACACCACCATCCGGCATCGCGTCGCGCGCATTGATCGCCAGGTTGAGGACCGCCAGCTCGAGCTGGTTGGTATCGACGCAGGCCGGCGGCAGCCCCTCGGGAATGTCGAGCCGCAGCGCGATGCGCGGTCCGAGCGAACGCTCCAAGAGGTTGCTCATGTCGCGCACCAGCGTGCCGAGATCGACCGGCACCGCGCGCAGATCCTGCTGCCGCGCGAACGCCAGCAGTCGCTGCGTCAGCGAAGCCCCGCGCTCGGCGCCCTGCAACGCACCGTCGACCAGCCGGCGCAGCCGCGGATCCTCCGGCATCCGCTTGCGCAGCAGATCGAGATTGCCCATCACCGCCATCAACAGATTGTTGAAGTCGTGCGCGACGCCGCCGGTGAGCTGGCCGATCGCCTCCATCTTCTGGGCATGGCGGAGCTGCTCCTGCGCCCGCTCGCGCGCGGCGACCTCCTTCATCAGGTCGGCGGTGCGCTGCTCGACCCGCTGCTCCAGCGTCGCGGTGAGCTCGGCAAGCGCGGTGCGCTCGGCGGCGAGCTGCGCCAGCAGCGCCTCGCGCTCGATCTCCGCGGTCTTGCGCGCGGTGATGTCGGAGCAGACCCCGACCAGCGAGCGGATGCTGCCGTCGGGCCGGCGCACCGCACGGGCGCGGACATCGACCCAGTGCTGGGTGCCGTCAGGCCAGATGTTGCGATATTCGATCCGGTAGTCCGCGCCGGTGCGCAGCGTCTGATCGACGGTTTCGGACCGGCGGGCGCGGTCGTCGGGATGCACCGAATCCAGCAGATCCTGATAGGTGAAGGGATCGCCGGGCCGGCGCCCGAAGAAGGCCTTGCAGGTCGGCGACGCCTCGAGCTCGAAATCGGGCAGATGGACCTCGAGCGCGCCGAGATGGCCGGCGTTGAGCGCGGTCTGCAACAAATCTTCGCTCTCGGTCAGGTCCTCGAGGATCTGGCGGGTCTGGTACTGGCGGCGACGGCCGCGCACTGCGGAGGCAACCAGGCTCACCAGCGTGGTCGGGTGAAACGGACGCTCGATGAAGGTGACGTTGCCGAGCGCGCGGCCGAGCCGCGCCGCTTCCGGATTCCGCTCGGGAGGCCCGGCCTCGCTCATCAGCACGATCGGGAAATCCGACCATGACGGCTGCGCATTGAGCCAGCGCGTCAGGCCGGCAAGGTCGGCGGTCCGGATCGCCTCATCGGCAATGATGGCAAGGCCCGCGCCGCTTGCGACCTGGCGCTCGAGCTCGGCGAGATCGCCGCAGATATTTGCGTAGTAGCCGGCTTCCTTGATCAGATGGGCGGTCTTGACGGCGTCCCGCTCGCTCGCGGCGAGGATGACCGCGCGTTCCGAGGACGGGCCGGGCTTCACCGCGTCCACCCCTGCGGCGGCCGGGCAACGAGACCGGCCGGCCCAGCACGAAGCCGCCGGGCGGCCAATGCCACGGTGCCGGCGGCGGGATCGATACGCGTCATGGGGCCCCCTAACGGGAGCGAAACTCGCTGGTGCGGCCAACCGTTCCAGCGCAGCGAGGTTATTTTTGTCGCAGGGCCAGTCGCTTGGCGCGGCCCGGCACCGAAAACGGTGAAACAACCCCATGCACAGGAGGCGTGGCCGGTTTTCTCCTTCCCCCTGAAAGGGGGAAGGTCGGGAATGGGGTCAGCCACAGGCTCCGCGGCAAGTGGAGAGAACAGATCCCCACCCGCTTTGCTCTCGCGAGCAAAGCGACCTCCCCTTTTCAAGGGGAGGTTGGAGAAGCGCAGGTCAGCGCCGCTCGATGACGAGGCTCTGGACCGCCCGGCCGAAATAGCCGCTGACATCGGCGAGCCGCGACATCGCAAGCCCGGCGCCGTCAGGCCCGATCCAGGATTCGCCGTCGAGCAGGATCCAGTCGCCGACCGGCTCGCGGGCCAGGCTCACGGTGAGATCGGCGTTGATGAAGGTCCATTGGTTGAAATCGAGCGCCGGCGAGGTGCCGTTGGAAAAATCCGAGGCGACCACCGCGCGCATCGCCTGCGACACGGCGGCACCTGCGATCAGCGGCTGGTTGACGCGGAACCAGATCGCGCCCGGGCCCATCACGCCGAAGCGGCCGCGCGCGGCGCGCATCGAGATGCATTTCACGAACGGACTGTTGGCGAGATTGCCCGGCTCGGCCATGCTTTGGTCCGGCCCCGGCAGATCGACCGGAAGGGCTGCGATATCAGGCGGCAACTCGGCCGCCTGACGCTTGATCTTGAGCACAGTGGCCGAGACCACGAGGACGCCGTCGGCGAGCAACCTGACGCCGCAGAGCTGGATCTTGCGGCCGTCGCGCAGGATCTCGCTCTGCACCGTCAGCGGCGCCACCGGCACCGGACGCATCAGGTCGATGGTGACCCGCGCGATCCGCATCGGCGCCGCTGTCGGGATGGCTTCGGCCGCCCACACCACCAGCGCCGCCGGCGCGGAGCCGTGCTGCATCCGCGGATCCCACGGACCTGCGGCATCGGGACTGGTGACGACGCGGTCGCCGTCAACGCGGAAGATCGGCTCCATCAAGCAAGCGCCGGATCGACCGCTTCGTCGTATTCCTTCTTGAAGCGGCCGATCAGCTCGGCCGCGGGCAACACCTTGGAGATGCTGCCGACGCCCTGGCCGGAGCCCCAGATTTCCTTCCACGCCTTCGGCTTGGCGCGCTCGCCGGAGGCATCGGTGCCGAAGCTCATCTTCGAGGGGTCTGACGTCGGCAGGTTTTCCGGATCCATACCCGCCGCGACGATCGACGGCTTCAAATAATTGCCGTGCACGCCGGTGAACAAATTGGAATAGACGATGTCCTCGGCGGACGAATTGGTAATCATGTCCTTGTAGCCCTCGACCGCGTTTGCCTCCCTGGTCGCGATGAAGGCTGAGCCGATATAGGCGAAGTCGGCGCCGATGATGCGCGCGGCGCGGATGGCGCGGCCGTTGGCAATGGTGCCCGACAGCGCAATCGGCCCGTCGAACCACTGCCGCGTCTCCGACACGAATGGGAACGGCGATAGCGTGCCGGCATGACCACCGGCGCCGGCCGCGACCAGGATCAGGCCGTCGGCGCCCTTCTCGATCGCCTTGTGGGCGAACTTCTGGTTGATCACGTCGTGGAAAACGATGCCGCCCCAGCCGTGGACGGCCTGGTTGATCTCCTCGCGCGCGCCGAGCGAGGAGATGATCATCGGCACCTTGTGCTTCTCGCAAAGCGCCATGTCGTGATCGAGCCGGTTGTTCGACTTGTGCACGATCTGGTTGACCGCGAACGGCGCCGACGGCCGCTCCGGATGCGCCTTGTCATGGGCGGCGAGCTCTTCCTTGATCCGGTACAGCCATTCGTCGAGCAGTTCCGGCGGCCGCGCATTCAGCGCCGGAAACGAGCCCACCACGCCGGCCTTGCACTGGGCGATGACGAGGTCGGGCACCGAGATGATGAACAGCGGTGCCCCGATCACGGGAAGAGACAGGCGGCCCTTGAACAGAGCAGGGATGGACATTGGCGGCGGATCCTCAGGGTTGGTCGTTGGTCTCGAATGCTGACCGTCATACCAACAAGAATCTTTCCAGTGTCAAGTATTGCGTTATGGCGCTGCGAAATGGGTGACAAAACTTCATCCGGGCGCGGCATTTTCGCAGGCGTCTGGCATCCCAGACGTGGGATTGCCTGCCTCATTGGCAGACCGCCCGCGTCACGAAATTTTCCGTCTTGCAGTCGTTCGGGCCGCGCTTGTGGCCGGGCAGATAGACCAGCGGCGAGCATTTCTCTGACGCGTCGGTATCGAGGCCCCTGCCCTCCTTGAAGCCCTTGCTCTGGCACAGCCGGTCGGCGCCGATCTTGCAATCCGGCGCGCCGTTCGAGGCCACCAAGCAGGCCGCGCGGCCGGTCACCACCGTCGAGGGGCGCGCGATATTCGTGAGGTCGTTGAGGGTCTCGCCGGGGCTCTTCAGCGGCGGCAGCGCCGACTTCGACTTCTCCAACAGCTTGCCGATTTCGTTGATCAGCCCTGGGTTCTCGCGCTCGACCGGCGCGGCCGGCAGCTCCATCTGTTGCGGCTGGGATTCAGCGGGCTGCGGCGACGGCGACTGCACGCCGAGCGCGGGCGGCGCGGATTGCGCCCAGCCTCCGTCGATCGCAGGCAGCGCCATCGACAGCGCAAGGCCCGCCATCGCAACGCGCGCCTTGGCGGGATTGAGTCTTGCGGGATTCACCGGTCGTCGATTCCATCGGCCATCGCAGCGAGCGTAGTCCGAAGCCGTCCGCGGGCAAAGACGCTGCTGACTAGACTTTGGTCAGATCAGCTTGGGTCAGATCAGCTTGAATGCGACAACAAAGCCCAGCACCAGCACGATCGCGCCGATCGCGACCCACAGGCCGAGCCGCTTCTCGAGCTCGGCGCGGATGACATCGCCATAGCGGTTGAGCAGCACCGCGACGAAGAAGAAGCGTCCGCCGCGCGCGATGATCGAGCACAGGATGAACAGCCAGATGTTGTAGCCGGCAAAGCCCGAGGTGATCGTCACCAGCTTGTAGGGGATCGGCGTCAGCCCCTTCAGCAGGATGATGATGGCGCCCCACTCCGCATAGGAGGCACGGAACGCGTCGACCTTGTCGGTGAGGCCGTAGAGATGCATCAGCCACTGCCCGAGCGAGTCGTAGAGCAGCGCGCCGATGGCGTAGCCGAGCACGCCGCCGGCGACCGACGCCACGGTGCAGACCGCCGCAAACCACCAGGCCTGCTTCGGCCGCGCCAGCGACATCGGCAGCAGCATGATGTCGGGGGGGATCGGGAAGAAGGAGCTCTCGGCGAAGGCGACGGCCGCGAGAATCCACAGTGCGTAGGGCTTGTCTGCCGCGTCGACGCACCAGTCGTAAATCCGTTTCAACATGGGCGCGATGAACCATCATGGAGCCGATTTGTCCATGCCGGGATTGGGCCGAATTTGGTTGATTTACGGCTGCCGTTTGCGCAGCCGGTTCTCCAGCGCGACAATTCGACGCCGCGCCGCCGGGACCGGCGCGGCCTTGGACAGGCTCTTGGAGACCTTGACCGGCGACTTCGGTAGCTTCTCGGCGATCCCGAGCAGCCGCTCGCGCCGCTCCATCTCGCGCCAGACATCCTCCGGCTTCACGCCGGCGGAGGCCCAGAGCACCGTGAGATTGTAGAGCAGGTCCGCGCTCTCGCGGACCACGGCGTCACGCTTGCCACTGATGGCGTCGATCACGACCTCGACCGCTTCCTCGGCGAGCTTCTTGGCCATCTTGGCCGGGCCGCGCCGGAACAGCCGTGCCGTGCGCGACGTGGCCGGATCAAGATCCTTGGCCGCGATCACCGCCTGGTAAAGCCGCTCGATCGAATCACCCATCGTTCGAGCCTAATCGAAACGCGTCGCCAGCGTGTTAACGGCACAATTGAAAAATCCACCGGCCTTGCAGCCGGTGGATCGATGATTTGTGACAGTTCCGAGAACAGCCTGCGTTAGTACGGCGTATAGGGTAGCGTCGAGCGGCGCCCGTAATAGCCGTGATAACCATAATACGGTCCACCGCCGTAATAGACCGGGCCGCCACCGTAATAGGCGGGACCGCCGTAGTAGCCCGGGCCACCGTAGTAGCCGTAGGAGTCGTAATAGTCGCGGCGGCTCTGGGCCGCGGCGATCGCCAAACCCGTGCCGACGATCCCGGCGAACATGGCCGCAGCAGCCGCACCACCACCGCCACCGCGATAGTAACGACGGCGCGCGCTGATGTCGGTCGCACCGCTCGTGCCTTCTGACGTCGTCACCGTGGCCGTCTTGCCCGCCGGAGCCGAGCCTGCGAACGCCATCGTCGGCTCAACGGCCGTCAACGCTACCGCGGCAACCGTTGCCAATGTGGCTGCGCGGCCAATGGACGAAAAAACACCTTCTCGCGCAAACATGGCAGTCATCCTTAGTGGAAGCCGGCCCGACGGGCCTTGCTGAGCTAACCACCACCTCCAGATTAGGTTCCCCAAACCGAATGCAAGCTGAACGAGCCTAAAGTGAAGTCGAAACCAGTCATCGGCCGTTCACCTTGCCCAGGGCAAGATGCCTGCGAATAGCGCCTGAAATTGACGCTTGAACTGCAGCGTTCGTTGGCGCATTCGATGTCGTGAAACAGACGCGCAGCCGGCGCGGCACTTTGTCTCGCCTCGCGGATGGCATGATGCAGGTAAGTCGGACCACTGTTCTGCGCTGGATGCTGGCCGGCATGATCGGCCTTTCGGGCGGCGTGTGGCCGGCCTTGACGCCGCTATACGCCGGCGATCCGCCGCAGCCACTCTCGATCCAGTTCACGCTCGACCGTCCGCTCGATGCTGTCGCCGCACCCTTCGTGATGGCGTCGATCGGCGGCCTGTTCGGCGCCGAGGGCCTCAACGTCGGCACCAATGTCGCGACCAGCTCGGCAGATGCCATCGCGCGCGTCGTCGACGGCGCGAGCGATTTCGCCCTCGTCGACATCAACGCGCTGATCCGCTTTCGCGACAAGCCGGGTGCCGCGCCCGTCAAGGCGGTGTTCGTGCTGTTCAACCAGGCGCCCTACGCGATCATTGCCCGCAAGAGCCGCGGCATCAACACGCTGACCGACATGGAGGGCAAGAGCCTCGGCGTCGCCGAGGGCGACCTCTCGATCCGGCTGTGGCCCGCGGTCGCCAGGCAGAACGGCATCAAGCTTGCGAGCGTCAAGCAGAACACGATCAGCGCCGCGGTGCGCGAGCCGATGCTCTCAGCGGGCCAGGTCGATGCCGTGACCGGCTTCTCCTATCTCTCCGCGATCAATTTGCGGGATCGCGGCGTGCCGGCCGACGATCTCGCGGTGCTGCGCTTCGCCGACTACGGCTGCGTGGCCTATGGCTTCGCCGTGATCGTGAGCCCGCGGCTTGCGGCGGCGAAGCCGGAGGCGGTGAAGGGGTTCGTGCGCGCAGTGATCGGCGGCACCAACGTCGCCGTCAAGGACCCTGCCCGTGCCGCGGGCGAGGTGGTGAGCCGGATGGACGGCGGCTCGCGCGATCTGGAGCTCGAGCGCCTCACCGCCATCCTCCGCGACAACATCCTGACCGCTGAGGTGAAGCGCAACGGCCTCGGCGGCATCGAGCCGGGGCGCTTCGAGCGCTCGGTCGACCAGCTCGCGGAGGACTTCAAATTCGAGACGCGGCCGCACGCCGCCGACATCTTCGACGACCAATTCCTGCCGCCGATCGATAGCCGGTTGGTGAATTGAGAGCACGCGAATGCATCACTGACGAACGGCACCGTGCCGCACGCCACAATTGCCGTCACCCCGAGAGAGTGTGAATGTATTGAGCGTCGTCCTGGCGAAAGCCAGGACCCATTGCCCCAACCGCTTGCTGCTGTGCGACGCCGGGGCCACTATCGCATTCTCAATCGAACTCGGTGTTATGGGTCCTGGCTTTCCGCCAGGACGACGGCGTGGGGAGGCTGCTCGCTACAATTTCTCAGACCATCACCCCGAGCATGACGCGCTGTCCCCGCTGGCCCTGTATCGCGAACCCTGATTAGATTGAATCCCGCCTGATCGGGCGTCCACCGCTTACGAGTCCCGCCGGCATGTCCATGCTTCGTCTCTATACCCGCGTCCTCGAACTGCTCGGCAAGGAGGCGCGGCTCGGCTGGATCCTCGCTGCCGCCAACATGCTGCTCGCCGGCGCGCAATTCGCCGAGCCGGTTCTGTTCGGCAAGATCGTCGACTTGCTGTCGGGCCGGCCGGTCACCGGGCTGTTCGCGACCTCCTCGGCTTGGCCGCTGCTGGTGGCCTGGGCGGCGTTCGGCCTGTTCACGATCGGCTGCAGCGCGATCGTGGCACTGCAGGCCGACCGGCTGGCGCACCGCCAGCGCCAAGCGGTGCTGACGGATTATTTCGAGCACATCCTGCAGCTACCGCTGACCTTCCACTCCGGCACCCATTCCGGACGGCTGATGAAGGTGATGCTGAACGGCACCGATGCGCTGTGGCGGCTCTGGCTCGGCTTCTTCCGCGAGCATTTCGCCGCGATCATGTCGCTGATCGTGCTGCTGCCGCTCGCGCTCTACATCAACTGGCGGCTCGCGATCCTGCTGTTCGTGCTGTGCGTCGTGTTCACCGTGCTGACCACGCTGGTGGTGCGCAAGACCTACGGCATGCAGAGCGAGGTCGAGGCCTATTACAGCGACCTGTCGGCGCGCGCCTCCGACGCGCTCGGCAATGTCGCGCTGGTGCAGAGCTTCGTGCGGATCGATTCCGAGGTGCAGGGATTGCGCTATGTCGCCGACAATCTGCTCGCGGTGCAGATGCCGGTGCTGTCCTGGTGGGCGCTGGTCACCGTGATCACGCGCGCCTCGACCACCATCACGGTGCTGGCGATCTTCACGGTCGGCATCGCGCTCCACAATGAAGGCCTCACCACGGTCGGCGAGATCGTGATGTTCGTCTCGTTCGCCACCATGCTGATCCAGAAGCTCGAACAGGTGGTGAGCTTCATCAACAACGTCTTCATGGAAGCGCCGCGGCTGCAGGAGTTCTTCGACGTGCTCGACGCGGTGCCGGCGGTGCGCGACCGGCCCGGCGCGATCGATCCCGGACGGCTGTCGGGCCTCGTCGAGTTCAACGACGTCTCGTTCTCCTATGACGGCAAGCGGCCGGCGGTCGAGGACCTCTCCTTCACCGCGTTGCCGGGCCAGACCATCGCGCTGGTCGGCTCGACCGGCGCCGGCAAGTCCACCGCGATCGCGCTGCTGCATCGCGCATTCGACCCGCAATCCGGCATCATCAAGATCGACGGGATGGACATCCGCGCGATGAAGCTGACGGCGCTGCGGCGGAACATCGGCGTCGTGTTCCAGGAGGCGCTGCTGTTCAACCGTTCGCTTGCCGAGAACCTTCGCGTCGGCAAGCCCGATGCGACCGATGAGGAGCTGCGTACCGCCGCGGCGCGCGCGCAGGCGCTGGATTTCATCGAGCGCAGCGACAAGAAGTTCGAGACCCATGCCGGCGAGCGCGGCCGCATGCTCTCAGGCGGCGAACGTCAGCGGCTGTCGATCGCGCGTGCGCTGTTGAAGGATCCGCCGATCCTGATCCTCGACGAGGCGACCAGCGCGCTCGACGCCGTCACCGAGGCCAAGGTGAACGCTGCTCTCGACGAAGTGATGAAGGGCCGCACCACCTTTGTGATCGCGCACCGCCTCTCGACCATCCGCCACGCCACCCGCATCCTGCTGTTCGAGCAGGGACGGGTGATCGAAAGCGGAACTTTTGATGAACTGGTGGCAAAAGGCGGCCGTTTTGCCGATCTCGCACGGGCCCAGTTCATGGTTCAGGAGCAGGCGCGTGCCAGCATCGAGACACCATAAATCTTCCGTTTCCAATTGAGACGGCTGCCGAAATTCAGCCGATTTCGTCCACGATATAATGCGCCGGCCTCTGTTCTCTGCTGGCAAGCCGGTATAGGGTTTGCGTCGCCGCAACGCGGCGCCGGACACGCTTGAAACCCGTACGTCGCAATCGCAAGACCTCCTTTTTGAAGGCGGGTCTCAAAGGACCGGAACCGGATTCGTGCATTTTCCTCGCCCGTCATTGAAATGGATTCTGGCCGTCGCGATGCTCGCCGTCGCAACGCCGCAAATGGCGCAAGCCGAGGCACTTCTCGTGATCGAGGCCGATAGTGGAAAGGTGCTGCAGGCCGACAACGCGACGATGCCGTGGTATCCGGCTTCGCTCAGCAAGTTGATGACCGCCTATGTGACGCTGAAGGCGGTCAAGGACGGCCGCGTCTCGCTCGACACGCTGCTCACGGTGTCACCGAACGCCGCATCGCAATCGCCCTCGAAGATGGGCCTGCGGCCGGGCACCCAGGTCACCGTCGACAACGCGCTGAAGATGATGCTGGTGAAGTCGGCGAACGACATGGCCGTGGTGCTGGCCGAAGGCATCGGCGGTTCGATCGACGGCTTTGCCGGGATGATGAACCAGACCGCGCAAAAGCTCGGCATGACGCAAACCAGCTACGTCAACCCGAACGGCCTGCCCGCCGACGGCCAGATCACCTCGGCGCGCGACATGGCGATCCTCGCCCGCGCCATCATCCGCGACCTGCCGGAATACGAGTATTTCGTCCACATCCCCTCGATCCGGTTCGGCCGCCGCATTACCCAGAACTTCAACAAGCTGATCGGCCGCTATCCCGGCGCCGACGGCTTCAAGACCGGCTTCATCTGCGCCTCCGGCTACAATCTGGTGGCCTCGGCGACGCGCGACGGCAGGCGGCTGATCGCCGTGGTGCTCGGCGCCTCCTCGGGCCGCATGCGCGCGATCCGCGCCGCGCAGCTTCTGGATCGCGGCTTTGCCAATAACGGGCTGGCGTGGCTGCGGCCCTCGCTCGGCACCGTCGACAATCTGGTGCCGATCGATTCCACGCCGCCGAACCTGCGCGAGGAGATGTGCGGCCCCAAGCACAAGCGGCCCGCCAGCGACGAGGACGGCGAAGACACCATTGCCAGCGCCGCAGGCGCGAGCACCAATGGCGACGGCGGCGTGAGCTTCTTCGCCTCCGGCCTGCAGGCCGCGATGCCGGCAAAACCGGCCGACCTGCTGGCGCAGCCGGCGGCGGCCTCCGAACCGGTCGTGGTTTATACGGGGCCGACCAAGACCGGTGCTGCGTTGATCGCCGCGGTCGAGGCCGACACCGAGAAGGCGCAGCCGGCGGTCAAGCGCGGCAAGGGCAAGCACAGCCGCGTCGCGGGCAAGAAGCCCGATGCGGCCGATGACGCGAAGGGCGAGGCCAAGAGCGCGGCCAAATCCGACAGCAAGCCGGCGGCCAAGCCCGTGCGCCACGCCAACGCCAAGCCCGATGCCAAGCCCGATGCCGCAGCTGCGAAGCCGGCTGCGAACAAGCCGGCCGCCGCAAAGCCTGCCGGCAAGCCGGCGGCGGCAAAGCCTGCTGCGAAGCCGAAAGCTGCCGACAAGCCGAAAGCCGACGCCAAACCGGCCGGCTAACAGCGCGTCACCCCCTCCGATCTCGCAATGCGTCGATAGCGCGCAGCGGCTTGCCATCGGCCGCGGCATCGCTCAATACTGCCCGAAATACCGCGGCCAAGAATAATACGACCAAGGGTCGAGAAACCCGGAAACAATCCGGGATATCAGCCAAGTTTATAAGAGAGGGGAAAGACCATCATGGAGCGCATCTGGCTCAAGCATTATCCGGCCGGCGTGCCCGCCGATATCGACGTCACGCAATATTCGTCGCTGGTCGAACTGCTGGAAGAGAGCTTCAAGAAGTTCGCCGATCGCAAGGCGTTCATCTGCATGGACAAGGCGATCACCTATCGCGAGCTGGACGAGATGTCGACGGCCCTCGGCGCCTATCTGCAAAGCAAGGGCCTGCAGAAGGGCGCGCGGGTCGCGCTGATGATGCCGAACGTGCTGCAATATCCGGTCGCGACCGCAGCCGTGCTGCGCGCCGGCTATGCCGTGGTCAACGTCAATCCGCTCTACACCCCGCGCGAGCTCGAGCACCAGCTGAAGGATTCCGGCGCCGAGGCGATCATCGTGCTGGAGAACTTCGCCACCACGGTGCAGAAGGTGCTGGCCAACACCGCGGTGAAGCACGTCATCGTCGGCAGCATGGGCGACCTGCTCGGCTTCAAGGGCGTGATCGTCAACCTGGTGGTGCGCCGGGTGAAGAAGATGGTGCCGGCCTGGTCGATCCCGGGCGCCGTCGGCTTCAACGAAGCGCTGTCGGCCGGCCGCGCCGCCAGGCTCAACAAGCCTGTGCTGACGCTCGATGACGTCGCCTTCCTGCAATATACCGGCGGCACCACCGGCGTCTCCAAGGGCGCGACCCTGCGCCACCGCAACATCCTGGCCAACGTGCTGCAGAACGACGCCTGGTTGCAGCCGGCGCTGGCGAAGCCGCCGATCGTCGAGCAGATGGTCATCGTCTGCGCGCTGCCGCTCTATCACGTCTTCGCGCTCACCGCGTGCTATCTGCTCGGCATGCGGGCCGGCGGCACCAATCTGCTGATTCCGAATCCGCGCGACATGGCGGGCTTCGTCAAGGAACTGTCGAAGTACCAGGTCAGCTTCTTCCCGGCGGTCAACACCCTCTACAATGGCCTGTTGAACACGCCCGGATTCGACAAGCTCGACTTCTCCAAACTGAAGATCGCCAATGGCGGCGGCATGGCAACGCAGAGGTCGGTCGCCGAAAAATGGTTGAAGGTCACGGGCGTCTCATTGTCGGAAGGCTATGGCCTGTCGGAGACGTCGCCGACCCTGACGTGCAATCCCGCCACGATCGAGGAGTTCTCCGGGACGATCGGCCTTCCGGTCCCGTCGACCTGGATCTCGATCCGCGACGACGACGGCAACGAGCTGCCGATCGGCCAGGCCGGCGAGATCTGCGCCAAGGGCCCGCAGGTGATGTCAGGCTACTGGAACAGGCCCGACGAGACCGCGCGCGTGATGACCGCGGACGGCTATTTTCGCACCGGCGACATCGGCGTGATGGACGAGAAGGGCTACACCAAGATCGTCGACCGCAAGAAGGACATGATCCTGGTCTCCGGCTTCAACGTCTATCCGAACGAGATCGAGGAAGTGATCGCGAGCCATCCGGCCGTGCTGGAATGTGCCGTGATCGGCGTGCCCGATGCCAAGTCCGGCGAGGCGGTCAAGGCGTTCGTGGTCAAGAAGGACCCGAACGTCACGGCGGAGGACATCATCAAGTTCAGCGCCACCCAGCTCACCGCCTACAAGGTGCCGAAGCAGATCGAGTTCAGGACCGATTTGCCGAAGACCAATGTCGGCAAGATCCTGCGTCGCGAATTGCGTGACGAGAAGAAGGCTGCGGCCTAGAGCATGATCCGGGAAAGTGCGAAGCGGTTTTCCGAATAAGATCATGCTCAAACAAGAGCCAACCAACAGGCGGGCGTTGGACGGAATGACTGACGCCCGCATCGCGACGCCTGCCGAAATCATCGCGTTCTGGCGAGAGGCCGGCCGCGACCGCTGGTACAGGCGCGACGACGCCTTCGACGCCGACATCCGCAGCCGCTTCCTCGCCACCTGGCAGAAAGCGGCCGCCGGCGGATTGTCGTCATGGGAGGCGAGCGACCAGGGCGCGCTGGCGCTGACCATCGTGCTCGACCAGTTTCCGCGCAACCTGTTTCGCGGCGACGCCAGGACCTTTTCAAGCGATGCGCTGGCGCGCGACGTGGCAAGGCGCGCCATCGACCGCGGCGTCGATGCGCGGACCGACCCGGTGCTGCGCGAATTCCTCTATCTGCCGTTCGAGCATTCGGAAGACCTCGCCGACCAAGAGCGCTGCGTGGCGCTGTTCCGGCAGTATGACTGCCATCCCGACAATCTGAAATATGCCGAGGACCACGCCGACATTATCCGCCGGTTCGGGCGCTTCCCGCACCGCAATGCCCTCCTGGGCCGGAAAATGACCGCCGAGGAGCAGGCTTTCCTCGATGCCGGCGGGTTTTCCGGCTGAAGCGCAATCAGATCGGGCTGGAACGTGATCGCGCTTTAGATTCTTGTTTAAGCATGATCTTTTCGGAAAACCGCTTCGCACTTTTCCGGATCATGCGCTGATGACGGAACGGTGACGGTATCCGGCATTGCCGTTCCCCGTCGAGCCCGTATTGTACCATTCCGCAGCCGGGTTTAAGACAATTCCGCTTCACCGAGGGAGAATGACGATGACGATCAATGTTGGCGACAAGCTGCCGGAAACCAAGTTTCGGGTGATGACCGCCGAGGGGCCGCAGGTCAAAACCACTGACGACATTTTCAAGGGCAAGAAGGTCGCCCTGTTCGCGGTGCCCGGCGCCTACACCGGCACCTGCCACAAGATGCACCTGCCGAGCATCTTCCTCAACGCCTACGCCATGAAGAACAAGGGCGTCGACACCATCGCGATCGTCTCGGTCAACGACGCCTTCGTGATGAACGCCTGGAAGCGCGACACCGACCAGCGCGACGAGGCGATCTTCCTCGCCGACGGCAATGCCGACTTCACCAAGGCGATCGGCATGGAGCTCGACGCCTCCGGCAACGGCCTCGGCATCCGCTCGCACCGCTACTCGATGCTGGTCGAGGACGGCGTGGTGAAGAAGCTCAACAAGGAGCCCGCTCCGGGCAAGGTCGAGGTCTCCGGCGGCGACACGCTGCTCGGACAGCTCTGAGTCTGACCTGTCATTGCGAGGAGCACAGTGACGAAGCAATCCATGCCTCAACAAGCACAAATATGGATTGCTTCGCTTCGCTCGCAATGACGAGCTGAGATAGCCGCCTCAATGGCCACTGTCATCGCCCGGTTCAACCGGGCGATCCAGCACGCCGCGGCCTCTCGGTTGCATCACCGCTGTCTCTGGATACTGGATCGCCCGCTTTCGCGGGCGATGACAGTTTTGGCGTGGCGATGGCCGCAGCGAAGCCGATCGGTTTCGTGCCGCGCCGAGATGGCGGGCTTCGTACGCCTGCCCCACCTTCACCCAGGCTTCCCTGGTTTGGCTTTTCTCCCCACTCCCCCCGAACTTGCGGGAATTTCTCCGGCGCGCCGGTGTTTGGTCAACACGCAGCGTATTGATGCTGCGCCGGCTTCGGTTCAAGTCCATTAAATTGCAACAATTTGTCTTCGGCCGCACCGATCAGGGAGAGCCGCCATGGCTGAGAATGCATCCGCGTTCGTATCACTCGTGCAGCAGCTTTCTCCAACGAGTTACGAATACACGCTCACCTTGATCGACAATGGCACCACCCCGATCGGCACGTTCTGGTTCGCCTGGTTACCCGGCCAGGGCTACCTGACCGAGATTCCAACCTTCGGCGCTCCGTCGGGATGGACCGCAAGCATCACCGACGGTGCCCCGCCCACCAACGGCTACAGCGTCCGGTGGGTCGCAGACTCCGCCTCCACCGCACTTCAGCCCGGCCAGTCGCTCGGTGGCTTCACCTTCACGTCGTCGATTACACCGGCCGAACTGTTTGCGGATTCGTCGATCCATCCAGGGACGTTTACCACCACATCGGTGGTCTATTCCGCCGGACCGTTCAGCGATGGCGGCTTCGATCTGGTCGCCGGCCAATTACTGTTCGGCGCGGCGGGCGATGACGTCCTCGTTGGAACCCTCGGCGATGACGTGGACTATGGCGGAAGCGGCAATGATTACGTCTATGCCTATGGTGGCAGTGACACGCTGGTCGGGGGCGATGGACTTGACGTGCTGCTGGGCGGAGACGGCAACGACTTCGTCTACGGCGGCACCGGATTCAACTATTTGTTCGGTGACGCCGGAGACGACGTATTGCTTGGAAACGGTGGAGCGACCGCTTCCGACGTCAACGTCATGTACGGCGGCAATGGCGCAGACGCTCTCTACGGCGGCATCGGCACCAACTACTTCTACGGCGGTGCCGGCATCGACACGATGGTTGGCGGTTCCGGTCTCAACATCTTCATTTCGTCGGGCGAGACCGACGGCAATTTCATCTATGGCGGCTCAGGCCAGAACTATGTTTATGGGTCGAACGGCGGCGACACCGTTACCGGCGGCGCAGCCGTCGACGTTTTCCTGATGGGGTCCGGCAACGACAATATTGCGGGCGGTGGCGGCGTCGACTACGCCTGGGGCGGCGGCGGCTCCGATACGTTCAATATCAATGACGGCGAGCCGGAGGTCATGGTCGTCCAGGACTTCAACACCGGCGGCGTCAACGACATCGTGAATTTCGCCGGCACGTCGCTGCATTCATTCGCGGATGTTCAGGCGGCCGAGTTCTACGCACCCGGCATCAACACCACCATCGTCACCGACGCCGCGGGCAGTGCGGTATGGCTGATCGGGATCGCGCCGGGACAGCTCGACGCCAGCATGTTCAAATTTGGCTAAGCGCCTGGGCTCGAACGGCACCCTGCCTCCGCTCGGGTGCCGTCTCATTCAATAGCCTCGTCAGCAGGGCTCGCGTGGCGTGGTCTCGGGAGGGTCGAGTCGCACGCGAACACTTCACAAATGGGTCGAGCAAGTCCTAACTGAACTTGAACATGCTGGCGTCGAGCTGTCCCGGCGCGAGACCTATCAGCCAGACCGCATTGCCTGCGGCGTCGGTGATGATGGTGGTGTTGATGCCGGGTGCGTAGAACTCGGCCGCCTGAACATCCGCGAATGAATGCAGCGACGTGCCGGCGAAATTCACGCTGTCGTTGACGCCGCCGGTGTTGAAGTCTTGAACCACCATGATTTCCGACGTGCTGTCGCTGATCGTGAACGTATCGGAGCCGCCACCACCCCAGGCATAATCCACTCCGCCGCCGCCCGTGATGTAGTCGGCGCCGGAGCCCATCAGGAACACGTCAACGTCGCTGCCGCCGCTGACGGTATCGCCACCGTTGGATCCGTAGACGTAGTTCTTGCCGCTACCGCCGTAGATGACGTTGCCGTCGCTCTCGCCCGACGAGATGAAGATGTTGAGACCGCTGCCGCCGAACATGGTATCGACCCCGGCACCGCCGTAGAAGTTGTTGGAGCCGGCCCCACCATAGAGGACGTCGGCCCCGGCCTCGCCGAACATCACGTTGATATCGTTCGCTCCAGTCCCGCCGTTGCCGGCCACGACGTCATTGCCGTCGCCGCCGAACAGGTAGTTGGTGCCGGACCCGCCATAGAGGCTGTCGTTGCCGGCTTCGCCGAGCAGAACGTCAAGACCGGCATCACCCACCAGAATATCGTTTCCTGCACCGGCATAGAAATAGTCGTTGCCGTCGCCGCCATAGCCGACATCGTCGCCGGCAAAGCCGACCAGGACATCATTGCCGCCGAGGCCGACGAGCGAGTCGTTGCCGACGCCGCCGTAAAGATTATCCCCGCCAGCCGTCCCGGTATTGGCGATCGGCAGATCCGCAACGTTTAAAGTCACGTCGGCAAAATGCAGCAGTTCGATATTGGTCAGCGTGTCCAATCCCTCGCCCGCGACGAGGACCGAGCTCGTGGGACTGGTTCGGGTGATCGTGTACGCGCTTCTGTTCCCGAAGAACCACGCCGTATCGGTGCCGGCCCCACCGTCCAGCGAGTCATTACCGAGCCGTCCCCTGAGGACATTGCTCCCGCCGTCGCCTGTCAGCGTGTCGCCGAAATCGCTGCCTTCGAGTCCCTCGATGGAGGTGTAGCTATCACCAGCTGCCTCGCCGGCGTTGGCGGCCGGATTTGCAAGGCTGGCCACCACGCCGGAGCTGGCCAGGAAATAGGAAGCGATGTCGTTGCCAGCTCCGCCGTTCAACGCATCGGCGCCGACATAGCCGGTCAGGATGTTGTCGCCTGCATCGCCGACAAGCGTGTCGTTGAAATTCGACCCGAACAGCGCTTCGATGGAACTATAGACGTCGCCGGCGGCATCGCCGGCATTCTGCGAACTGTCGGCAAGATTGGCGACCACACCCGCCGTTGCCTGTCGATAGGAAGCAGTGTCAAAGCCGGCGCCGCCATCGAGCGTATCCGCTCCGCCGCGCCCTTCGAGCGGATTGTTGCCGGCATCGCCGATCAGGTGATCCGCGAAGGCACTGCCAACCAGCACTTCGATGCCGCTATAGGAATCTCCGGCTGCCTCGCCGGTGTTCACTGCCGAATTGGCGAGACTTGCTGTGACGCCGGACGTCGCATTCAAATACGAGGCTGTGTCGAGGTTGCTGCTGCCACCAACCATCGAGTCGGCGCCAAGCCCGCCGATGAATATCGTGTCTGCGGTCGCGTATCCGATCAGTGTATCGTTGAAATTGCTTCCCTGGATGCCCTCGATCGAAACGTACACGTCGCCGGCGGCCTCGCCTGTATTCAGTGATGTGTTGCGGAGATTGACGACGATGCCCGCGCTGGCATTGTTGTAATCGGCGGTATCGATGCCGCCGCCGCCGTTCAGCGTATCCGCGCCCAGGCCGCCGCGCAGATAATTGTTGTTGTTGTCGCCGACCAGGAGATCGTTGAATGCGCCGCCTCTGAGCGCCTCGATGCCGATATAGACGTCGCCGGCCGCCTCTCCGGTATTGGCCGACGCATCCGAGAGATTCGCCACGATCGCGGTGGTTGCGTTGAAATAGTCCGCAAAGTCAAAACCGGCGCCGCCGTCCAGCGTGTCGGCGCCGAGACCGCCCTGCAGGAAATTGATGTTGCCATCGCCGGTCAACGAGTCGTTGAAGTCGCTGCCGCGGATCGCTTCGATCGAGACGTAGGTATCACCGGCCGCCTCGCCCGTGTTGGATGCCGGATTGGCCAGGCTTGCGGTGATGGCCGTCGTCGAATCCGCATAGGAGACGAAATCGAATCCCGCGCCGCCGTCGAGAGAATCCGCCCCAAGGCCGCCGCGCAGCGTGTTGCTGTTGCCGTCGCCGATCAGCGTATCGTTGAAGGCCGAGCCGCGGAGGTTCTCGATTGACGTATAGGTGTCGCCGGCGGCCTCGCCGGTATTGCTGGCGGGATTTGCGAGGCTGGCCAGCAGTGCCGCCGAAGCGGCAAAATAGTCCGCGGTGTCGCTGCCGGCGCCGCCGTCGAGGACGTCCGCGCCCAGTCCGCCGCGCAGCAAATTGTTGCTGCCGTCGCCGGTCAGCGTGTCGTTGCCGTTGCTTCCGATCAGGCCTTCGATCGAGGTATAGGTATCGCCCTGCGCGTAGCCGGTATTGAGGCCGGGATTGGCCAGATTTGCCACCACGCCGGCCGGCGCGTCCGCGTAGGACGCGAAGTCGATGCCGGTACCGCCGTCGAGGGCGTCCGCGCCGTCTCCGCCGACCAGGGTGTCGTTTCCGGCGAGCCCCTGAAGTGTATCGTTGGTATTCGCGCCGTTGGCTGTGCCGGTAACCGTGTCGTCACCCGCGGTCCCCTGAAAAGATCCCATCCCCAAAATCCCCCAATCATAATCGCCTTCGACCCGGACTGCCGGACCGAACAAATCCTCAATTTAGTCAGATACTTGCGTAGGAAAAACAACGACGCGATCCGCATATCATGCTGGCCGGGATTCGATCCTGACCCATCTGGGTGCGACAATTCCGCACATCCGCGACGGTCCCGATATTGCGGCTCCCCATCCGTCTGTATTTCTTGATGTTTCCTGCCGCAATTTCAACGACGCTCCCATTGAGTCGGAAAGCCATAGACCACGATCGGTTGACCCAGATCATGAGCCGCCTCGGCGATGCCGTTGTGGATCCCTTGCTGTGGCCCGTGCTGATGGAAAGCATCTGCACGGCGGTTGGCGCATCGGCTGCCCTGCTGCTGCAAAGCGACGTTCGGACACCGGACGTGCCGCGAACGGAATCGATCGACGAAGGCACCCGGTTCTACTTTGCAAACAATTGGCAGGAAAAAGATCCGCGTGCGATCGGATTTCCGCGCATGATGGCCGGAGAGGTCGTCACGGATCATGACCTGCTGACGCCCGAGCAGATCCGGGCTGATCCGATGTACAATGAAGTCCTGTTTCCATTCGGCTTCAAATGGTTTGCCGGCATCGGCTTTTGGGCCGACTCCGCCGCCTGGGCGCTCACACTTCAGCGAACCGAAAGCGAAGGGTCCTTTGACGAGGCGGACAAGCGCGCGCTCGCCCGTCTTGCGCCAAGGCTGACGGAGACCGCGACACTGGCGACGGCAGTCGGCCGCGTTGCGCTCTCCTCGATGACCAACGTGCTGGAGAAGGTTCAGCGGCCTGCGCTGGTCCTGAATCGGCAAGGTCTTGTGTTGAGCTGCAACGCGGCGGCCGATGCCGGCTTCGATCAGGACATCCTGGTGCGGAACAGGCGGCTTGCTCTCCGCGACAGGGATGCGATGGCCAAATATCACCGCCTTGTCGATTTGATCCGGTCGTCCCCCGACGGCGTTGCGCTGCCCGCAGAACCGATCGTGGTCCGCCGAGCCGCAAAGCCTCCCGCTTTGATCCGGGTGCTGCCGGTCGATGGCGCTGCAAGCAGTGTGTTTTTGGGCGCGCGCGCGATGCTGGTCTTCTCCAACCTGTCGCCACCCCCATTGCCGGATGCGAAGCTCGTTGCGCGAGCTTTCGATCTGACACCAGCCGAGGCGAGGTTGACGGCGTTGCTAACCGGGGGCCTGTCTATTCAAGCCGCTGCAGGGGAATTGGGAATTGCCCCGGCAACGGCGCGCAACCATTTGAAATCCGTATTCTCCAAGACGGGCGTCCATCGCCAGTCCGAGCTGATGAGATTGGTGACCATGTTGGGCTAGAGCGTTTTCGAGCGAAGTGGATACCGGTTCGCGTGAAGAAAACGCGTCAAAACAAGAATCTAGAGTCCCGTTCCGATTCAATCGGAACCGCGTAGGCTCTAGTTCGAAGATGGCGGTGTTTGGCCATCTTCCACTTCACTGCGTCAAGCTCTTCAACCGCGCCATCGCCACGCCCTCGCGCGCCAGCTCGTCGGCGCGTTCGTTTTCGGCGTGGCCGGCATGGCCCTTGATCCAGTGCCAGCGCACCTCATGCGGCTTCAGCGCGGCGTCGAGGCGCTGCCACAGCTCGACATTCTTGACCGGCTTCTTGTCGGCGGTGCGCCAGCCATTGCGCTTCCAGCCGTGGATCCAGCCGGTGATGCCCTGGCGGACATACTGGCTGTCGGTGGTGAGGTCGACCACGCAGGGCTTCTTCAGGGCTTCCAGCGCCGAGATCGCCGCCATCAGCTCCATGCGGTTGTTGGTGGTGTGTGGCTCGCCGCCCTTCAATTCCTTCTCGACGTCGCCGAACCGGAGGATCGCGCCCCAGCCGCCCGGTCCGGGATTTCCGGAGCAGGCACCATCGGTGAAGACAGTCACATGCGGCTTGTCGCTCACGCCGCGCATCCCGCCGGCGTGATGCCGTAATCGTTCAGGCTCGCGACATTCTGCTGGAAGCGCAGCTTGCGGACATATTCCAGCGGGTCCTTCGGCTGCACCAGCGCGCCTTCGGGCACGTTGAGGAAATCGACCAGCCGCGTCAGCAGGAAGCGCATCGCCGCACCCCGCGCGAGCAGCGGCAGCGCCGCCTCTTCCGGCGCCGACAGCGGCCGCTCGCGGCCATAGGCCTTGAGCAGCGCGCGCGCCTTGGTGACGTTGAAGGAATGATCCGGCTCGAAGCACCAGGCGTTGAGGCAGATCGCGACGTCGTAGGCCAGGATGTCGTTGCAGGCGAACGGGAAGTCGATCAGGCCCGACAGCCTGTCGCCGAGGAAGAACACGTTGTCGGGAAACAAATCGGCATGGATCACGCCGACCGGCAGATCGGTCGGCCACGAGGCCTCGAGATGATCGAGCTCACGCGCGATGAAGTCGTGCAGCCCGGCCTGCACGCTGTCGGCCCGCGCGGCGGCGAGCGCGAACAGCGGCCGCCAGCCGGACACCGACAGCGGATTGGTGCGAACCAGCGGAAAGTCGGCACCGGCGAGATGCATCTTCGCCAGCGCCTCGCCGACGCCGGAGCAATGCGCCACGTTCGGCTTGCGCGGCCACACGCCCTCGAGGAAGTTGATGATCGCCGCCGGCCGGCCGGCGAGCCGGCTCGTCACCTCGCCCTGGCGGTTGCGCGCCGGCTGCGGGCACGACACGCCGCGCGCGGCGAGATGCGCCATCAGCGACAGGAAGTATGGCAGGTCGTCCTCCGCCACGCGCTTCTCATAGAGCGTGAGGATGTAGGCGCCCTGGCTGGTGTGCAGCAGGAAGTTCGAATTCTCGACGCCCTCGGCGATGCCCTTGTAGGAGAGCAATTCGCCGATGTCGTAGCTTTTGAGGAATTCCGCGAGGTCTTCGGCGGCAACGTCGGTGTAGACCGCCATATGGTCTATTCCGCCGCGGCAGCGTCGGGCCGCAGCGAACGCGGCAGCGGGAAGAACTCGTTCTCTTCCGCGGCCGAGACCGTCTCCACGTGCAGTTCATAACGCTCGGCGAAGGCGCCCATGATCTCCTCGACGATCACCTCCGGGGCAGAAGCGCCCGCGGTGATGCCGAGGCTCGTGATGCCTTCGAAGCGATCCCAGTCGATGTCGCTAGCGCGTTGGGCAAGGATCGCAATCGGGCAGCCCTCGCGCTCGGCGACCTCGCGCAGGCGCTGCGAGTTCGACGAGTTCGGCGCGCCGACCACGATCAGGGCATCGACCACCGGCGCCACCTTCTTCACCGCAAGCTGGCGGTTGGTGGTGGCGTAGCAGATGTCTTCCTTGTGCGGGCCGTTGACGTTCGGGAAGCGCTCCTTGAGCAGCGCCACGATCTCCGCGGTGTCGTCGATCGACAGCGTGGTCTGGGTGACAAAGGCGAGGTTGTCGGGGTCCTTCGGCACGAAGGTTTTGGCATCCTCGGCGGTCTCGATCAGGGTCACGGCGCCCTCGGGCAGCTGGCCCAGCGTGCCGACCACTTCGGGGTGATGGGAATGCCCGATCAAGAGGATCTCGCGGCCGCGCTTGAAATGGATCGCCGCCTCGCGGTGGACCTTGGTCACCAGCGGGCAGGTCGCGTCCAGAGAGAAGAAATTGCGGGATTTGGCCTCGGCCGGAACCGATTTCGGAACGCCATGGGCCGAAAACACCACCGGGGCGTTGGTTTCGTCGGGGATTTCGGACAATTCCTCGACGAAAATGGCGCCCTTGGTCTTCAGGCTGTCCACCACATACTTGTTATGGACGATCTCGTGCCGGACATAGACCGGGGCACCATAAATGGTGAGGGCCCGTTCGACCGTGTCGATGGCGCGGACCACCCCGGCGCAAAAGCCGCGGGGGGAACAAAGCACGATTTTAAGATCGGGTTTTTTCGCTGACATCGAGCTGGTCTCGGGGCTGTCTTTGGGGGCAATTTCGGGACCGAATCACCCCTCGCCGGGCGGGCGGGCAACGGCCAGTTAGAGTAAGGACTTGGGACTGCTTTCGGGCGCTGTCAAGGCGATTTTGCTGGCCCATTGCGCCATTCCCCCCTGAGGGCTTATATAGGCCCTATAATTCCCGTCATCGCCGATGACTACCAGCTTCGCCTCGACAGAGGTGGGCGAAGCACAAAGGAGATTTGCCATGAGCAACGCACCGCTGATGCCGAAGGCGACTGCCGTGTGGTTGGTCGACAATACCGCCCTGACCTTCGATCAGGTGGCCGATTTTACCAAAATGCACCCGCTCGAGGTCCGCGCCATTGCCGACGGCGACGCCGCCCAGGGCATCAAGGGCATGGACCCGATTTCGAACGGCCAGCTGACCCGCGAGGAGATCGAGCGCGGCGAGCGCGACCAGAACTACCGGCTCAGGCTCCAGCAGAGCAAGGTGGTGCTGCCCACCGCCGCCAAGAAGAAGGGCCCGCGCTACACCCCGGTGTCGCGCCGCCATGAGCGGCCGAGCGCGATCCTCTGGCTGGTGCGCAACCACCCCGAGTTGAAGGACGCCCAGATCATGCGGCTGGTCGGCACCACCAAGACCACGATTGCGAGCGTGCGCGACCGCACCCACTGGAACGCCTCGACCCTGACCCCGATGGACCCGGTGACGCTCGGCCTGTGCTCGCAGATCGAGCTCGATTTTGAGGTGCAGCGCGCCGCCAAGGAGAAGCCGACCACGACCGTCTACGGCGGCGCCACGCTGCTGCCGGCCTCCGAGACCACGCGCAAGGACGAACTGGACGATCAGCCGATCGAGCGGCACGACGATCTCAACGTCGACGCCGTGTTCGCCAAGTTGAAGACGATCGGCGGCAAGAAGCCCAACGACGACGAACAGTAAGCGCGGATCGCGCAACGCGACGAGCGGAATACCAAACGCGGTGGGGCCACTCGCCGCGTTTTTGTTTGGTTAGCCGAACGAGAAGCGCCGGTGCGCGAAGTCGAGCAGCGGACGCTCGAAATACCGGTAGGTCAGTGCACATAGCCCGAACGTCAGCGCGAGCGCGACGAAAGTCAGCGAGATGCCGGCGAGGCTCGCGATCGTTCGCGGCTGATGCAGCACGGCGAACAGCAGATACACGACGACGGGGTGGATGAGATACGCCGCGTAGGACGTCCTGGCGAAGAAGTTCGCGACCGAGCTGCGCAGCAGCGCGAGCTTTGGCGAGCCGCGATGTTCCAGCACGACGAACAGCAAAGCCCCGAAGAAGATCTCGACCTGGGTGTGCGAGAACGCCACCGACCAGCGCTTCCACCCGAACAGCCACAGCAGCGGCAGCGCCATGGTCGACCATTTGAGGATGCGGACAACAAGCCCGGAGATTTCGGCATCCGGCTTGCGGTAGAGGCGCCACCACGCGATCAGCGCGCCGATCGCCAGCGAATCGATCCTGAACTGCGGCAGCACGTACCAGCCGTAGGCGTCCGGCAGCGCGCTATCGATCAGCCGCCCGATCGGGCAGATCAGGATCGGCACCAGCAGGATCGCGAACAACCGCTCGGGCGGGATGTTGCGGACCAGCAGCGGAAACAGCAGGTAGAACTGCTCCTCGATCGCAAGCGACCAGGTGACGGCCAGAAAGTAGGCGCCATCGGTCTGGGCCCTGGCCATGCCGAAATTCTGCAAGCCGAACAGATAGAGCCAGCCCGGCACGCCCCTGGTGTCGAACAGATCGGGGCTGAGCGAAAAAAGCCAGCCGATCAGCGCGCCGGCGCACATCAGGTAATACAGCGGCCAGATGCGGAACGCCCGCCGGCCGTAGAAGGCCGAGTAATAGCGCTCGGCGGTGCGGTGCCGCAGCAGGATATCCGTGATGAGATAGCCGGACAGGATGAAGAACAGGTCGACGCCGAAGCGGCCGACATGCAGCAGCTTCCACGGCCAGCCTTGCGGCCCGTCCGGCGTGCCGAAATAGTGCCAGATAACGACGATCAGCAACGCGATCGCGCGCAGCCCGTCGAGCTCCCCGATCCTGTCACGTTGCAACGCGAGCTGGCCTTCCACAAGCACAGGACCTGGTCTCATCCAAAAGGGCCGCTCACGATCGCGCGGCGGCGAGCCGACAGCTTAAGCGAATTCGGCTCGGCACCTAGTGCACGTCGGGATGGTTCATCATGTATTCGCCGAGGTCGCGCTGCCGGCGATCGGAGCGGACTTCGGCGTTCTGGCGCTGGACGTCGCGATCCCTGCGGCAGGCGACATATTCGGCCGAGCCGACCGCCACCTTGCCGCCGGCCTGGCAGTACTGGTCGTCGTCGCCCATGCTCTCCGCGATCGGCGACCGGCCGCGCTCGAGGCAGCCGGCCAAGAGCGGCAAGGCGAGCAGCAATGCGAGGGGCGCGCGTGCGGAAATCGATCGCATCCGTGGGTCCGTATCTCGTGGCAAATGAGGTGTCGACGGCCGGGATGACCCGGCAATCCATCAAAATCAAGGCCGTTTTGCTTCCGGATGCGTATCCGGCGTGGGCGTCCCGGTTGGGCGATGGCGCGCTCATCATCGAGCGTGCCCGGGGCCACCCCTCTCCCCAACCCTACCCCGCAAGGGGGGAGGGAGCCCGACCAGCGTGGTCACCTCACGTGATGCAGCCTCAAATGCACGCCGCTCAACTCATCCTGAGTGAGGGACGCATCGGCGAAGGGGTTCCCTCCCCCCTTGCGGGGGAGGGTTAGGGAGAGGGGTGGCCGCACGGGTGGTCTATCCGGAAGCCTGCAATGCACACCACCAACGACGTGCTATGCCTTGCCCTTCAGCGCCTCGCCGATCTCGTCGAGCACCTTCGGGTCCTCGATGGTCGCGGGCATGGTCCAGGGCTCGCCGTCGGCGATCTTCTTGATGGTGCCGCGCAGGATCTTGCCGGAGCGGGTCTTCGGCAGCCGCGCCACCGTGATCGCGAGCTTGAAGGCGGCGACCGGGCCGAGCTTCTCGCGCACCAGCGCCACGACCTCCTTCTCGACCTGATCCGGCGCCTTGGTCACGCCGGCCTTCAGCACCAGGAAGCCGCAGGGCACCTCGCCCTTGATCGCATCCTTGACGCCGAGCACGGCGCATTCGGCGACGTCGGGATGCGAGGCCAGGATCTCCTCCATGCCGCCGGTGGAGAGCCGGTGACCGGCGACATTGATGATGTCGTCGGTGCGGCCCATCACCCAGACATAGCCGTCCGCATCCTTGTAGCCGGCGTCCGAGGTCTTGTAGTAGCCGGGGAATTCCGAGAGGTAGGCGTCGCGGAAGCGATCGTCCTGCTGCCACAGCGTCGGCAGGCAGGCAGGCGGCATCGGCAGCTTGATGACGATCGAGCCCATGGTGCCGGCAGGGACCGGCTTTGCCGCCTCGTCGACGATATCGACCTGATAGCCCGGCATCGGCACCGTCGGCGAGCCGTGCTTGACCGGCAGCATGCCCAGCCCAACCGGATTGCCGGCGATGCACCAGCCGGTCTCGGTCTGCCACCAGTGATCGATCACCGGCACCTTGAGCTGCTGCTCGGCCCACTCCACCGTCGGCGGATCGGCGCGCTCGCCGGCGAGGAACAGCGTGCGGAAGCGCGAGAGATCGTAGCTCCTCAGCAGCCTGCCTTCCGGGTCTTCCTTCTTGATCGCGCGGAACGCGGTCGGCGCGGTGAAGAAGGCGACCGCCTTGTGCTCCGAGATCACGCGCCAGAATGCGCCGGCATCGGGCGTGCCGACCGGCTTGCCCTCATACATGATCGTGGTCGCGCCGTGGATCAGCGGGCCGTAGACGATGTAGGAGTGGCCGACCACCCAGCCGATGTCGGAGCCGCACCACCAGATCTCGCCGGGCTTGACGCCGTAGAGATTTTCCATCGACCATTTCAGCGCGACGAGATGTCCGCCATTGTCGCGCACCACACCCTTCGGGATGCCGGTCGTGCCCGAGGTGTAGAGGATGTAGAGCGGATCGGTCGCGGCGACCGGCACGCAGGGCGCCGCCTTGCCGGCATCGAGCGCGGCGCGGCGCAGCGTCGCCCAGTCATGATCGCGGCCCGCGGTGAGCTCGCACGCCTGTTGCGGCCGTTGCAGGATGATGCAGGTCTCGGGCTTGCTGCCGGCAAGCCGGATCGCCTCGTCGAGCAGCGGCTTGTACTGCACGATGCGGCCGGGCTCGATGCCGCAGCTCGCCGAGAAGATCAGCTTCGGCCTGGCGTCGTCGATCCGGGACGCGAGCTCCTTGGCCGCGAAGCCGCCGAACACCACGCTGTGCACCGCGCCGATCCGCGCACAGGCGAGCATCGCGACCACGGCCTCCGGCACCATCGGCATATAGAGGATGACGCGATCGCCCCTGGTGACGCCGAACTCCTGCATCACGGCGGCGAGCGTCTGCACCTCCTTCAAGAGCTCTGAATAGGTGAATTTGGTGATCGAATTGGTGAGCGGGGAATCGTGGATCAGCGCAACCTGGTCGGCACGGCCGCCCGCAACATGGCGGTCCAGCGCGTTGTAGCAAGTGTTGACCACGGCGCCGGTGAACCAGCGACCATAGCCGCCGATCGCGGGATCAAAGATCTTCTTCGCCGGCTCGATCCAATCGATCTCACGCGCTGCCTCGGCCCAAAACCCCTCGGGGTCCCGAAGCGAGCGGGCATACACCTCATGATACCGGCTCTGCTGGATGGTCATCGCGTCTCTCCCTCGCGCGGTCGCGCGTCATTTGCCGACCATTGTCACGGGAAGTGGCGCCGTTTCAAGCCGAAATGACCGCGACCTTCGGCCGGGTCGACCGATAGCGTTTTCGAGCGAAGTGGGTACCCCGGTTCGCGTGAAGAAAACGCGCCAAAGCAAGAATCTAATACCCGTCGACGCCGTTGATCCGCTGCAGCCGCTCGCGCATCGCCTTTTGCAGGTCGTAGCCCGGCTTGCCGAATTCGGCATTGCGGCGGGCGATGAACTGATCCTGATCGCGCTGCAGCTCGCGCGCCTGGCGGGAATCCTTTGCCTCGCGCACCGCGCGGAAGGTCGACGCGCCGATCTCGCGATCGAGATCGGCGAGCGCGGGATCGGCGCAGATCACCTTCTCCACCGGCCGGCGTGCCCTGCGGCAGTCGAAGCTCGGCTTGCCGGCCACCGCCATCATGGCTCCGATCCGCTCCAGCTCCAGCGACAGCGATTTGTAATTGGCCTTGGCGGCGGCATGATCGGGGTTGAGCTTGACGGCGGCGCCGAAATCCATGATCGCCTTCGGCCGGTCGCCCTTGCGGCGCCACAGCTCGCCGCGCGTATTGTGGGCATCGGCGAGCGACGGATCGAGCTTGAGCACGGTGTCGTAGTCGGCAATGGCGCGATCGATCATCTGCTTGTGGTCATAGGCGCCGGCGCGCGCCACAAGGGCCTTGATGCGATCGGGCTTCGTCGCCTTCTCATTGTCGATCAGCGCGCCGCAGGCCTCGATGATCTTGTCGTCATCGGCTGCCGCGGCTACGGCATTGCACGGGCCGGCATCTGCCGGCACATCCTTGCCGGGTTCGCTGCCGGTCGCGCGCGCAGCGCCTGATGCCAACAGGCATGCGCAGATCAGCGCGATAGCCAGACTTGGAGAGTTGCGTCGTATTCCCATCACCGACAAGACATCCCGCGCCTGAACCGCCGGCCTCTGATGTCCGGCAGCAATTGCCGCCAAACCACACGCTGGATTATACGTCAATTGCGACGATCGGCTGCAGGTCGCGCGCCGCACCTTGGGGGTTCGCCTTGCTCACGTTCGAATGGATCATCGGCCTGTTGCTCGCAGCGGTGGCGCTGTCGGCGCTGGCGCGGCGGATCAAGGTGCCCTACCCGACCTTCCTGGCGATCGGCGGCGTGCTGCTCACATTGCTGCCGTGGGCGCCGACCTGGGCGCTGGAACCGGAGCTGGCGCTGGCGCTGTTCGTGGCGCCGGTGCTGCTTGATGCCGCGTTCGACACCTCGCTGCGCGATCTCCGCAACAACTGGCTGCCGGTCTCGACGCTGGTGGTGGTCGCGGTCGGCGTCACGACGGCAGCGGTCGCCGTGGTCGCGCATTGGCTGCGGCCGGACATGCCCTGGCCGGTCGCAATCGCGCTCGGCGCCATCGTGGCGCCGCCGGACGCGGCCGCGGCCACCGCGATCCTGCGCCAGGTCAGCCTGCCCTACCGGATCCAGAAGATCCTCGAGGGCGAAAGCCTGCTCAACGATGCTACCTCGCTGTTGATCTATCGCGTCGCGGTCGGCCTGGTCGCCGCCGAGCACATGAAGATCCGCGAGTTCGTGCCGTCGATCGCGATCGCGCTGGTCGGCAGCCTCGCCGCCGGTTATTTGTTCGCGCAGGTCTGGATGATGATCACCCGCCGCATCACCGAGGCGCCGAGCGCGATCATCACGCAGTTCGGCGGCACCTTCATGGTGTGGATCACGGCCGAGCATCTCGGGCTGTCCGGCATCCTCACCATCATCGCCTATGCGATCACCATCGCCCGCACTGCGCCGGCCCGCACCTCGGCGCGGCTGCGCGTGTCGTCCTATGCCGTGTGGGAAACCGTCGTGTTCGTGCTCAACGTGCTGGCCTTCATGCTGATCGGCCTGCAACTGCGCCCGATCTGGTCCGATCTCGACGCCGAGGTACGGTGGAAATATTGCAGCTTTGCCGCCGCGATCCTCGCCGTCGTGATCCTCGCCCGCATCCTCTGGGTGATGCCCTACGGCGCGCTGCTGCGCACGCTGAAGGCGCGCCATTGGCTGCCCGCCCATGTGATGGACGCGGTGCCGACCCTAAAGCGCGGCTTCATCGTGTCGTGGTGCGGTATGCGCGGCATCGTCACGCTGGCCGCCGCGTTTGCGCTGCCCGAATGGTTTCCGTATCGCGACCTGATCCTGCTCACGGCATTTGCCGTGGTGCTCGGCTCGCTGGTGATCCAGGGCCTGACCTTGCGGCCGCTGATCCTGGCGTTGAATTTCGAGGATGACGATCCGGTCGGACGCGAGGCGGCCCTTGCCCGCGGCGTGGTGTTTCGCGCCGCGCTCAACGAGATCGACGGGGATCCGTCGGAAGAGGCCGAGATCCTGCGACTCGAATACCGCGCCGTGCTGCTGCGCGCCGAGAGCGACCCGGACGGCGGCCTATTCTCGCGCGAGTTGCCGGCCGATCCGCTGCGCCGCCGGGCCATCGCGGCCGCACGCCAGGCGCTGCTCAAGCTGCGCGGCACCGAGACCATCGGTGACGACGCGTTCCATCTGGTCGAGGAAGAGCTCGACCGCGCCGAACTCAGCGTCGAGGCCTAGCCTCGTTCACGCGCGCTCAGGCGCCGGACTTCATGCACCAGATTTGCAGGTGATGCCGCCGTCGACCACGAGCTCGATGCCGGTGACATATTTCGATTCGTCCGAGGCGAGGAACAGCGCGGCATTGGCGACATCCCAGGCGTCGCCCATGTGCCCCATCGGCACCTGCGCGTCGCGCGCCCGCCACATCGCTTCGACGTCACCCTTGGCGTAGCTCTGCGCCAGCCCCGCCGAATGCGCGACCATCGGCGTCTTCATCAGCCCGGGCAGGATCGCATTGACGCGCACATGCCTCGAGGCGAACTCGACCGCGGTCGAGCGCGTCATCTGGTTCATCGCCGCCTTGCTGGCATTGTAGCTGACATAGGAAATGCCGACATGGCGGATCGAGGCGATCGAGGAGATGTTGATGATCGAGCCGCCGCCCTGCTTGATCATGACCGGAATGACGTGCTTCATCGAGAGATAGGCGCTCTTAAGGTTGACCGCGAAGACGCGGTCCCACTCGGCTTCCGCCACCTCCACCACACTGCCGACCTCGGCGATGCCGACATTGTTGTCGAGCACGTCGATGCGGCCATAGGCCTTGAGGCAGGCCGCGACCATCGCCTCGACCTCGGCGGCGCGTGAGACGTCGGCGGTGAAGGCCGTCGCCTTGCCGCCCTCCTCGGTGATGATCTTGACCGTCTCCTCGGCTGCAGCGCCATTGCGATCGACGCAGAACACGCTGGCGCCCTCGCGCGCGAAGGTAACGGCGGTCGCCTTGCCATTGCCCCAGCCGGGTCCGATCGAGCCCGCGCCGACCACCATCGCAACCTTGCCCTTGAGCCGATCCATCGATTTTTCTCCCGTTTGTTGTTGTTCTTGTAGCCCGGATGGAGCGAAGCGCAATCCGGGAACGGCGCCCCCGGATTACGCGGAGCTTGTCATCGGGCGCGCATTCGCGCGACCCGTTGGCTTCATCCGGGCTACGGATCGCGACACATACTCATCGTCGTGACATTAGCACCGATCGGATGTCCGAAAATCTCCGATAGCGTCTGGCAGCGTCCCGCATGGCACAGGTGCCATTCGCCGGCGGCGCCGGAATTGCCGAGCACGACCTCCGGCCTCGGCACCGGCTGCGGCGACCATTCTAACCAGCCATCGACGAGGCGCGCCTCCGCCGGCGGCTCCATGCCGGCGCCGGTGCCTTTGATGCGCGCCTCGTGCAGCGTCAGCCCGGCCGGCGTGACCAACCAGTCTTCCTGCCAGGCGGTCTTCTCGATCGAATGGGTCCAGGCGAGCGTGAAGGCCGCGATCGACAGCATCTTCACGACACCGGCGGATGCAAGGCAGAGGCTCAAGCCGCCGCCACTGCATCGCGCGGACGCTGCCGCCATTGCCACAGCACGACCGCTGCCGCGAGCGTGAAGCCCGCAGTGTCCGAGAAGCGGAAATCGCCGAGCAGGCAGAGCGCGGCGCCGAACGCAGCCACGATCTCGATCAAGCTTAGCCGCGTGAACAGGAAACCGATCGCGACGATGCCGAACAGGCCGATCGCTACCAGCGCCTTGAAGGTCGCCAGCGCTACCGCGCCGTAGAAGCCGAGCTGGGCGGCCATCGGATCGCCAGCCTGCAACATCAGCGCCGGCGAATAGACGAAGATGAAGGGGATGACGTAGCCGGCCAGCGCGATCCGCATCGCCTCCCAGCCGATCTTGTCCGGGTTCTCCTTGGCGATCGGCGCCGCCGCGAGTGCGGCGAGCGCCACCGGCGGCGAGAGGTCGGCCATGATGCCGTAGTAGAACGCAAACATGTGGCTTGCGATCAATGGCACGCCGAGCTTGGCGAGCGCAGGCGCGGCGAGCGCCGCGGTGATGATGTAGGTCGGGATCGTCGGAATGCCGGTGCCGAGCAGGATCGACAGCAGCATGGTCATGATCAGCGCCAGGAACAGGCTCTTGGCGCCGAGACCGATGATCCAGCTGCCGAAGATGGTGCCGACGCCAGTCTGTGTCATCATGCCGATGATGGTGCCGACGATGGCGCAGGCCATGCCGACGGTCAGCGCCGACTTGGCGCTGTCGGCAAGCGAGTCACGGCAGGCCCGGAGCGTGGCGCGGCCGCCGCGCGTGATCGCCGCGATCACGATCAGGCCGGCGACCACGCTGGCCACCGGCACGATCTCGAGCCCCTGGCGCGAGACTGCGGCAACCACCAGCGCGAGCCCGATCCAGAAGATATAGCGCACGACGGTGTTGGAGAAGCCGAGCGTGATGCTGGCGCCGAGGATCAGCGCGACCGTCAGCACCAGTCCCATGCTGCCGGCATAGAGCGGCGTGAAGCCTTCGAACAGCATGTAGACCAGCGCCGCGAGCGGCAACACCAGGTACCAGCGTGCCACAAGCGCCTTCCAGGCGCTCGGGATCTCCGAGCGCTTCATACCGACGAGGCCGTGCTTGCCGGCTTCCAGATGCACCATCCAGAACGCCGAGGCGAAGTAGAGGATCGCCGGGATCACCGCGGCCTTGACGATCTCCGAATAGGGCACGCCCAGCGTCTCGGCCATGATGAAGGCGACCGCGCCCATCACCGGCGGCATGATCTGGCCGCCCATCGAGGCGGTGGCCTCGACGCCGGCGGCGAAGGCGCGGCGATAGCCGAACTTGATCATCAGGGGAATCGTGAACTGGCCGACGGTCACGACATTGGCGACGCCGGAGCCGGAGATCGTGCCCATCATGCCCGAGGCGAACACCGCGACCTTGGCCGGGCCGCCGCGGGTGCGGCCGAACAGGCCGAGCGAGACGTCGGTGAACAGCTGGATCATGCCGGCGCGCTCCAGGAACGAACCGAACAGGATGAACAGGAAGATGTAGGTCGCCGAGACATAGATCGGCACGCCGTAGAAGCCCTCGGTGCCGAACGAGAGATGGGTGACGATCTGGTCGAAGTCATAGCCGCGATGGTTGAACGGCGACGGCAGATACTGCCCGAAGAACCAGTAGAGCAGACAGGCGCCGCACATCAGCGGCAGCGCCGTCCCCATCAGCCGCCGCGTGCCCTCGAAGATCAGGATCGCAAGCAGCGTGCCGACTGCAAGATCCATGCTGGTCGGATCACCGTCGCGGGCGATCAAATCGGCATAGAAGATCCACTGATAGAGCCCGCAGAGGAAGCCCGCCGCGCCGACGATCCAGCTCACCGCCCGGCTGAACTCGGTCTTGGCGGTGAAATTGCCGATCAGGCCGAAGGTCAGGAGGATCAGGAAGCCGACATGGACGCCGCGCACCACCTGGCTCGGCAGATAGTTGAAGGCCGCGACGTAGAGCTGGAACACCGCAAAGGCGAGCCCGATGGCGTACGCCAGACGTCCCCAACCCCCCGGGCCGAAACCTTCCGGAAAGCCATGCTCGAAATTGTCGAATTCAACCTTGATGGGCTGCTCGCCCGCAATCTGCTGCTGCATTGAATAGGTCCCCCGCCGTGCCCAAGGGCGCTTATAGCCACCTGGCCTTCGTCCGGACCACCGTCATTGCGAGCCGTTGGGTCTTCGCGATGACGATGGAGGCCGGTTTGTATCGCCTTACTTGATCAGTCCCTTTTCCTTGTAATAGCGGATCGCGCCGGGATGCAGCGGCACCGGACTGCCGGTCGCGGCGGCCTCGAGCTTGATCTCCTTGCCCGCGGCGTGGGCGTTGGAGAGCTCCGGCAGCGATTCATAGACCAGCTTGGTCATCTGATAGGCGAGATCGTCCGACACCGCGCTCGAGGTGACGAGGTAGTTCACGACCGCGGCGGTCGGCACGTCCTTTCCCTGACCAGTATAGGTATTGGCCGGAATGATCACGGAGACGAAGGGCGGGCCGATCTTGTCAACCGTCTCCTTCGGCACGGCGACCACGGTGATCTCGCTCGAGGTCGAGAGGTCCTTCAGCGAGGCAACGCCGAGGCCGGCTGATTGCAGCGTGGCGCCGAGCTGGCGGTTCTTCATCAGGTCGACCGATTCGGCGAACGGCAGATACTCGACCTTGCCGAGATCCTTGTAGCTCATTCCGGCGGCGGCGAGGATCGCGCGCGAGTTGAGCTCGGTGCCGGATTTCGGCGCGCCGACCGACAGGCTCTTGCCCTTGAGGTCGGCCAGCGTCTTGATGCCGCTTTCGGCGGTCGCGACGATCTGGATGTAGTTCGGATAGATCGCGCCGATGGTGCGCAGCTTGTCGAGCTTGGCCTTGAAGCCGGCCTCGGCGTCGCCTTCCCAGGCCGCCTTCAGCGAATCGCCGAGCGTGAAGGCGATCTCGCCGCGGCCCTGCTGCAGCAGCACCAGGTTTTCGACCGAGGCCTTGGTCGCCTGCACCTGGGTCTTGGTGCCGGCGATCTTGTCGCCGTAGATCTTTCCGATCGCGACGCCGAGCGGATAGTAGACGCCCGAGGTGCCGCCGGTGAGCACGTTAATGAACTGCTCGGCCTGTGCGACAGGCGCGGACAAAACACTGGCTGCCACGACCGCGGCAGCCATCAACCTAGAATTCATGAGCATTATTCTCCCCTAAGCCGGGCCGGAAATTGGCCGCCTGCCTCCACCGGGTCAACCCATCCAAATGACGCATGCGCGGCCGAAAATCCCGATGGCAGCATCACTTTACCTGCGCGGGAACTCGTCCCCTGCGAGCGGGTTGAGATGCGCGATCCGGCCGCGAGGTATCACTTGCAGCCGTCCCGGACGACGACCGTCGAGCGCGCGCTGGATGCGCTGAACTTCTTCCTCGCCGACGTGCGGGACGGGCTCGGCCCTTATCTTGCGATCTACCTGCCGACCGAACGCAAGTGGGACGAGGGCTCGATCGGCTCGGTGATGTCGATCGCGGCGATCGCCGGGATCGTCGCCCAGACGCCGGCCGGCGCCCTGATCGACCGCAGCCGCGCCAAGCGGGGGCTGATGATCGCGGCCGCCATCGCCGTGACCGCCGCGTCCCTGCTGCTGCCGCTGCTCGACCGCTTCGCGCTGGTCGCCGCGACCCAGGCACTCGCGGCCGCGAGCGCATCGGTGTTCGCGCCGGCGATCGCCGCAGTGACGCTCGGTATCGTCGGACCCACGGCATTCGCGGTACGGACCGGCCGCAACGAAGCCTTCAATCATGCCGGCAACGCGGTGGCCGCCGCGATCGCCGGCGGCACCGCCTACTGGTTCGGTCCCGTCGTGGTGTTCTGGCTGCTCGCCGCAATGGCGCTTGCCAGCATCGCCGCGACGCTGTCGATCCCGTCCGCCGCCATCGATCACCAGGTTGCGCGTGGGCTCGACGACGTCGCGGAGGAGCCCGGCGCGGCGCATGACCGCCCGTCCGGCTTTCGCATGCTGCTGACCTGCAGGCCGCTGCTGATCTTCGCGGTCTCGACCGTGATCTTTCATTTCGCCAATGCGGCGATGCTGCCGCTGGTCGGACAGAAGCTCGCTTTGGTCAATCGCAACCTCGGCACATCGCTGATGTCGGTCTGCATCATCGCGGCGCAGGTCGTAATGGTGCCGGTTGCGATGCTGGTCGGACGCAAGGCCGATGTCTGGGGCCGCAAGCCGATCTTTGCGACAGCGCTCGCGGTGCCGGCGGTTCGCGGCGCGCTTTATCCGTTGCCGGATAACCCGTATTGGCTCGTGTCGGTGCAATTGCTCGACGGCGTCGGCGCCGGAATCTTCGGCGCGCTGTTTCCGCTCGTGGTTGCCGATCTCACGCACGGTACCGGGCATTTCAACATCAGCCAGGGCGCGATCGCCACCGGAACCGGTCTCGGCGGCGCGCTCAGCACGGCCGTCGCCGGATTCATTATCGTCCATGCCGGTTACAGCGCTGCATTCCTGTTCCTTGCAGCCGTCGCTGGCGTCGGGCTGATCGGCTACTGCGCGCTAATGCCGGAGACGTTGCGAACCGCAACAACGACGACACGCACGACTTCATTGGCATCGCAGAACAGATGATCGCGATTCGCTGCGTGCGATGCGATCCGATGTCCGACAATGGCGCAATTCCACGCCTGCATCGGCGCGATAACATAGTCATTAACACCGTCTCGCGATGACACACGCGCGCAATGTTTCCGGCGACGCGCAGAGTCGGTTGCGATCGCGCGCATGAACGCCAGATGACGCATTTGTTGCAGGTGTAACCGCGGCAAGGCGCAGCGATTCCGGCATCATTTGAGTCGAATTGAATCCTTTAAGGTTAGCGAGCCAATCAATGTATGAACCAGAAATTTCCATGATTGCCGCGGCTCTTGGATGTACGAGTCAGGCCGGGGTAATTACGGATAAGGCGGGGCATGAACCACATCAGTCATATCGAACGCACCCGGGCCGGCTGGTTCGGACATCGCAAGCTGACCCCACGCGCATGCATAGCGGACAGCAAAAAACACCTTCGGACCTTCCTCGCGGAGGCACTGGACGACCTCGGCTTCATCACCAGTGAATGCAGCCAGGCACTGGAACTCGACACCGTGCTGGACGCGGAACGGCCCGATCTTCTGGTGCTCGGGGTGTCCGTGGACGGCATCGAAGTCAGTAAAATTCTCGAGACTTTGGTGAGAAAGGACTATGGCGGCAAGGTCCTCGTCATCGGCCAACCGGACTCGATCATCGTCAAGGCGGTCCGGCAGATCGGCGATGAGTACGGCATCGCCATGCTGCCGGCGCTGTCCACACCGTTCAGCGCCGGAACCCTTCGCGACAGTCTTGCGTCATTGCTGCCGCTCGAGCCCGCGCCGAGCCCGGCCGTCGACGTCCCCGAAGCACTGAAGGCCGGCTGGCTCGAGCTGTGGTATCAGCAGAAAATCCATCTCCGGACGCTGGTCCCGAGCGGTGCCGAGGCGCTGATCCGGATGCGCCATCCGGCATGGGGCGTCGTGCCGCCGGCCTACTTCATCCCCGACGAAAGCGATCCGCATTTTCACGCGCTGTCCGAGTTCGTGATCGCGCGCGCGATCGAGGACTGGCGCTATCTGCTCGAGCAGATCGGGCCGGTCAATCTCTCGATCAACCTGCCGATCTCGTTTCTCGCCGACGATGACGCAGTGCGCGAGCTCTGCTACCGGATTCCGGACCATGCGGCCTTCGCCGGCCTGCTGATCGAGATCGACAGCACCGAAGTGGTCGACAATCTGGATCTCGCGATCGATGTCGCGAGGCGCGTGCGGCTGCACAATATCGGCATCTCGATCGACAATGTCGGCGCCAACTGGCCGTCCTTGCTGGGACTGCCGAATTTTCCATTCGTCCAGCTCAAGGTCGATCATCAATACGTCACCGGCTGCGCCGATCAGCGCCTGAAGCAGACGGTGTGCCGGCGTGTCGTCGAACTCGCCCATGACTGCGGCGCGCAGGTCGTCGCCCAGGGCGTCGAGACCCGCGCGGACTTCCTCACCGCCCATGAGATGGAATTCGATCAGGTCCAGGGCTACCTGTTCGGCAAACCGATGGGCGTCAAGAAGTTCGCCCGCTCACGCATGCACTTCTCGGAGAAAGAGCCGGCCTCCTGACCCATGCCGGTTCGACGGCACTACCACGCCGGACGCGCCCGCATTCACGAGGGCCGCGCCGCCCTCACTGAAACGTCATGTCGAGGCATTTCGAGATATCGGAGCCGAGGCCGGACGAGATCGTGATGCAGCCGCGAATCTTCTGGGTGTTGGCGTCGCTCGCCCAGATCGCATAGCCGCCCGGACCGAAGAACGAGTTGGTGTTCGGCGGCTCGGTCTCGGTGGCGTCGAAGGTGTAATTGCCGTCGGTCTCGAAGATGCGCGGCTTCTTGGTGCAGCCGCCGTCGGCCTGGACGTTGATGACCTCCTTGTTGTCCCGCGTCAGCGCCAGCGAGACCTGACAACGGAAATATTCCGAGGTCTTGGCGTTGAACAGATAGGCGTAGGACTTGCAGGTCGAGGTGTTGAGCTTGCCCGCGGAGAGACCGCGGCTGCAGGAGATCCGCTGGTTGTTGGAGAGCTTGAACTCGTCCGCCTGCGCGACTGACGCCAGCGTCATGAACGACAGAGCGACACCGATACCGATCTTCATGACGTGGTTCATCCTGATCATCCCTAGGTAGCGTTTCTGGCAATCGAAGCGTTTGTAAACGGTAACGCGAAAATAGTCGCCAAGCTTGATACGGGAAATCACAAACTCGATGATCTGCGTAAGCAGCCACGTCGATTGTCGTATTGACGCGTGAATGGCGTTCGTGATTTGTTCAAGGACGTGGGGACGACGCCGTTTTTTCGGCCGGAGGTGGATCATGACGCATTTTTTGACCAAGACCTTTTTTGCAGCTGCGGCGTTTGCCGCGATGACGACATGCACATTGGCGCAGGAGGCTGCGCCCTGGGAGCTGAAGACCGACATGGGCTATGCCTATGACAAGGACGGCAAGACCTGGGCCTACAAGATGGGGACCAGCAATGCCGGCACCTTGCTGAAGGGCGCCAAGAAGGTGCCGAAGGGGACGCTGTTCTTCATCGGCCACAACGGCCAGCTCTACATGCGCTCCGGGCCCTATCTCGAGGGCGACGGCAAGTTCATGTTCGGCTCGAACTGAGACTTCCAGCAGACCTCAGAATGCCGCGGCCAATTCCTTGGCGCCGGGCTTGTTGCTGTTGAAGTCCATCCGCTCGTTGGTGACGGCAAGCAGCCTGGCCACGGTGTTGTGGCGGATCGCGACCGGGTTGCGCTCATAGCCCGAGCGCTGGAAGAAGTTCGCGGTCGGCACCTGTTCGCGCATCGCCTGCGGCATGGTCACCATATCGAGCCCGGTGCCGTCGCCGGTCAGGTTCATCATCTCGAGCTCGGCTGCGGTCAGCGGCCGGCCGTAGCCCTTGTTGCGCGCAAAGATCACCGAGGTGAGCAGCTTGTGGGTCTGCAGCATCGGGCCGACATCGATATCGAGCACCATGGCATGACAGGCCCAGCCTTGCGGCGTATCGGCGAGGCGTTGATGTGCCGACCAGTCGTCGGGCACGGTGCGCGCGAACGCCACCATCTTCTTCAGCACCGCGAGCTTGTGCTCCATGGCCTTGCGCGCCGGCCCCTGCGTCCGCGCCACCCGCTCGGTCAGGTCCCGCACGAATTCATGGCCCTGCTCGGCCAGCAGCTCGACGGTGTTGGTGGTGAGCAGCTGGTTGTAGCCCATCGCGGTGGAGATGGCACGCCTGCCGCCATGCTCGATGCCTGCCTGCACGTCGTAATTGCCGGTGCCGCCGGTCTCGAACGAATAGACCCGCACCGCCTGCTCCGGCGTCAGCCCCGCCGCGCGCGCGTAGCGGGCATAGGCGCGCTTGAACTCGACCTCGCTGGTCGGCCGCTGCGGCGTGAACTGGAATTGTTCGGCGGCCGCACTGACCAGATCGGAGACCACCGGAATCGTTTTCGGCGGCCGCGGCGGCTTGCCGCCCTCCTCTTCGGGCGCCGGATTGACCGGCCGCTTCGGCCCCTCATAGACCGGCGGCTGCTGCAGCACGTAATCGTCGAGGGTAATCTGCACGCGGTCGCGACGCTTGGCATTGCGGACGCGCCGCTTGTCGGCGATTGCGTTCCAATAGGCGCCGGCGTCCTGCTCGAAGGCGGCACGCGCCTCCTCGTATTCCTGCAGCTTGCGGCGATACTCCATGATCGCCTGCGGCGATGCCTGCGCCATCGCATTGGCGACGGACGGCGGCAATGCATCGGCCTCGCCGGCCAAGACACCAGCCAAGACAGACGGCGCGCCCGCAGTGAGCGCGAGCGCGACGAGTCCAAGCCAAGGGCGAATCAATTGCGGGCGCATGGCCTCGTTGTAGCAAGCGCGGCCGCGAAGTCAGCCCGGAATTGTCCGGATCGAAGCGGCCGGATGCCGCGATCAGCTCCAGAACTTTCGCCACAATGCGGTGTTCCCCGCGCAACGCCGTGCCGACGGGTGATGGCGGTCACTTCCATGCGAACACCGGTTGCTCGAGATCGGCGACGCGCGTGCTGCGCCCGGCCAGCACCTCGCGGAACTGATAGATCAGCGCGGCGGTCGGCGCATGGATTTGCTGGCCGCCGAGGCGGAAGCGGATCACGCGCCGCGCGCTCTCGGGAATCGTGACGAAGCTGAACGCCTCCTGAAGTTCGATCGCATCGAGGCCGATGCGGTGCACGGTGGCGACCTCGTCCGGATTCGGCGTGATCGCGGCATGCGCACCGGCCCACACCACGACCGGCGTGATCAGATAGCCGGAGCGGGTCGGATAGTCGTCGAGCAGGCCGAGCACATCGCGTTCGGACAGCTTGAGCCCGAGCTCTTCGTGCAATTCGCGCAGCGCGGCTTCAGTCTGCGTCTCGCCGGCATCGCAACGTCCGCCCGGCAGCGCCCATTGCGCGCTGTGCGCCCGCAGGCGCGCACTGCGGCGGGTCAGCAGGAACGCCGTACCATGGCCATCATCGCCTTCGGTCAGCGCGATCGCGACCGCCGCGCGTTTCAGCGTCGGCGCCGCATCGGCCGCGGCCTGACGCGTAAATGCGGCACAGAGCTCTGCGATATTCCGCCGGGTGGCATCGTCAAATGTGCGGGCCATTGAGCTTGACTACAACACATCAGCGTTTGATGAAATGAGCCGAACGACATGCCTCCTGCGATCAGTCATCTGCAAGCAAGGGATCCCTCCTCATGACGGCCAAGGCCGCGGACCACCTCAAATCCGACGGCTGGAAGATCGCCGAAACCACGGGATTCCTGACCCTGATCGGCCCGTTGTGGGAACGGTTGAAGGACGGCGCGCTCGAGCTCGCGCTGATCACCGAGGACAAGCACCATAATCGCCGCGGCCTGGTGCAGGGCGGCGTGATCATGACGTTTGCCGACCGCGCCTGCGGCATGGCCGCGCGCTTCGTCTCGGGCAGGCCGACGCTTGCGACGGTGCAGCTCGACACCCATTTCGTCGAGGCCGGCAAGATCGGCGAGATCCTGACGACGCGGCCCCGCGTGGTGCGCTCGACCCGCAGCCTGATCTTCATCAGCGCCGAGGTGACCGTCGAGAAGCGCTGCATCGCGATGGCCAACGGCGTGTTCAAGATCCTGAAGAACGAGAGTTGATCCTGTCATTCCGGGGCGATGCGCCAGCATCGAACCCGGAATCTCGAGATTCCGGGTCTGGTCCTTCGGACCATCCCGGAATGACGTCCGGAGGAACGATCGATGCAATATCGCCAGCTCGGCCGCAGCGGCCTGAAGGTTTCGCCGATCTGCCTCGGCACCATGATGTTCGGCGGACCGACCGATGAGGCGACTTCGTCGCGGATCGTGGCCAAGGCGCGTGAGTCCGGCATCAACTTCATCGACAGCGCCGACGCCTATAATGGCGGCAAGTCCGAGGAGGTCGTCGGCCGCGCGATCGCCAACAGCCGCTCCAACTGGGTGCTCGCGACCAAGCTCGCCAACCCGATCGGCGATGATCCGAACCATGGCGGGCTGTCGCGGCGCTGGGTGTTGCAGGCCGCCGACGAAAGCCTGAAGCGGCTCGGCACCGACTACATCGACGTCTACTACCTGCACAAGGAGGACCACGCGACGCCGCTCGACGAGACCGTGCGCGCGATCGGCGATTTGATCCGCGCCGGCAAGGTGCGCTATTTCGGCGTCTCCAACTACCGCGCCTGGCGCGTCGCCGAGATCTGCAACATCTGCGACCGGCTCGGCATCGACCGCCCGGTCGCCAGCCAGCCCTATTACAATGCGATGAACCGGATGCCCGAGGTCGAGCATTTCCCGGCCTGCGCCTATTACGGCCTCGGCATCGTGCCCTATAGCCCGCTGGCGCGCGGCGTCTTGACCGGCAAATACGCGCCCGATGCCGCGCCGCCGGCGGACACCCGTGCAGGGCGCAACGACAAGCGCATGATGCAGACCGAGTGGCGGCCGGAATCATTGCAGCTCGCCCAGGAGATCAAGCGCCATGCCGAGAGCCGCGGTATCACCGCCGGGCAGTTCGCGGTATCCTGGGTGCTGAACTCCTCGTTCGTCAGCGCCGTGATCGCGGGCCCGCGTACCGAAGCGCAATGGGACGACTACATCCGCGCGCTCGACTACCGCTTCACTGCCGAGGACGAAGCCCTGATCGATCGCCTTGTCGTCACCGGCCATCCCTCGACGCCGGGCTTCAACGATCCCGCCTATCCGATCGAGGGGCGCCGGGCGCGGACCGGATAGCCGCTGTAGCAGCAACTCCACGATTTGGGGTTGGCGCGCGCAATTTCATCCGCCGTCATTGCGAGCGAAGCGAAGCAATCCATTGTGCCGCAAGCGGAGAAATGGATTGCTTCGTCGCTGACGCTCCTCGCAATGACGGTATCTGGCATTCGCCTCGAACAGGCGCGGCTCTCGGTTTTGCCGAAGTTACGTTTCGTAGCTTCCGAATTGCGCGAGCCGCGCGCCGGCTGCACCATCGACACATGGAAATGCTGATGCTGGTGCTGCCATGACGGCACCTAATGTACTGGACTGGATCGTGGCGCTCCTGGTGTGCTGGGCGAGCCTGACGGCAATCTTCGAGCCATCGCGTGGGGCCTCGCAGTGCGATGCTCCGATCGCGACGAGCAGCGCGCCGCAATCGCCACCGGTCATTCCGACGCGGGCGGAGTTCGAGGCGATGATCCGGGACATGAGGCTGCACGACTGAGCAAGGCTGCGGAAAGCCTTTCGTCTTAAATACGACGTCCCTGAAATGAAACAGGGCGGCGCCGAAGCGCCGCCCTGTCCCTGATTGCCGTTGCCGGCCGCTTACTTCACGAGGTCGAAGCGATCGGCGTTCATCACCTTGGCCCAGGCCGCGACGAAGTCCTTCACGAACTGTTCCTTCGAGTCGGACTGGCCGTAGACCTCGGCGAATGCCCGCAACTGCGAGTGCGAACCGAAGATCAGATCGACGCGGGTACCAGTCCACTTCACCGCCTTGGTCTTGCGGTCGCGGCCTTCATAGACGCCCTGGCCGACATGGCTCCACTCAGTGGACATATCGAGCAGGTTGAGGAAGAAGTCGTTGGTCAGCGTCCCGGGCTTGCCGGTGAAGACGCCGTGCTTGGACTTCCCGGCATTGGCGCCGAGCACGCGCAGGCCACCGACGAGGACGGTCATTTCCGGCCCCGTCAGCTTCAGCAGCTGCGCACGATCCACCAACGCTTCTTCCGGCATCATGAACTGATGCTTGCCGCTGACATAGTTGCGGAAACCATCAGCCCGCGGCTCCAACGGAGCGAAGGATTGGACGTCGGTCTGATCCTGCGACGCGTCCATGCGGCCGGGCGTGAACGGAACCTTCACGCTGATGCCGCCGTCCTTGGCCGCCTTCTCGATCGCGGCCGCACCGCCGAGCACGATCAGGTCGGCCAGCGAGACCTTCTTGCCGCCGGTGCTGAACTCCTTCTGGATGGCTTCGAGCTTGCCCAGCACCGTCTTGAGCTGCGCCGGCTCGTTGACCTCCCAGTCCTTCTGAGGAGCAAGACGGATGCGCGCACCGTTGGCGCCGCCGCGCTTGTCGGAGCCGCGGAACGTGGAGGCCGAGGCCCAGGCGGTCGACACCAGTTCGGACACCGACAGACCCGAGGCGAGGATCTTCGCCTTGAGCGCCTCGATATCCTTGTCGCCGATCACTTCATGATCGAGCGCCGGGATCGGGTCTTGCCAGATCAGCGTCTCCTTGGGCACCAGCGGGCCGAGGTAGCGCACGATCGGACCCATGTCGCGGTGGGTGAGCTTGAACCAGGCGCGGGCGAAGGCGTCCGCGAACTGATCGGGATGCTCCAGGAAGCGGCGCGAGATCTTCTCATAGGCGGGATCGAAGCGCAGCGAGAGGTCCGTGGTCAGCATCGTCGGCTTGCGCTTTTTCGACGGATCGAACGGATCCGGGATGATCGCGTCAGCTCCCTTGGCTTCCCACTGCTGGGCGCCACCCGGGCTCTTCGTCAGCTCCCATTCATACTTGAACAGGTTCTCGAAGAAGTAGTTGCTCCACTTGGTCGGCGTCTGGGTCCAGACCACCTCGAGGCCGGAGGTGATCGCATCAGCGCCCACGCCGCTGGCATGGCTGCTCTTCCAGCCGAGGCCTTGGTCCTCGAGCGCGCCAGCTTCCGGCTCCGGACCGACCAGCGACGGATCGCCCGCGCCATGGGTCTTGCCGAAGGTGTGACCGCCGGCGATCAGCGCGACGGTCTCCTCATCGTTCATCGCCATGCGGAAGAACGTCTCGCGAATATCCTTCGCGGCCGCGACCGGATCCGGCTTGCCGTTCGGACCTTCCGGATTGACGTAGATCAGGCCCATCTGAACCGCGCCAAGCGGCTCGGAGAGCTGACGCTCGCCGCTGTAGCGCTCGTCGCCGAGCCAGGTGCCTTCCGGGCCCCAATACAGCTCTTCCGGCTCCCATACGTCGGCGCGGCCGCCGGCGAAACCGAAGGTCTTGAAGCCCATCGATTCCAGCGCGACGTTGCCGGCAAGGATCATCAGGTCGGCCCAGGAGATCTTCTTGCCGTACTTCTGCTTGATCGGCCAGAGCAGCCGGCGCGCCTTATCGAGGCTGGCATTGTCGGGCCAGCTGTTGAGCGGCGCAAAACGCTGTTGACCGGCACCGGCGCCGCCGCGGCCGTCGGTGATGCGGTAGGTACCCGCCGAGTGCCAGGCCATGCGGATCATCAGGCCACCGTAGTGACCGTAGTCGGCCGGCCACCATTCCTGCGACTCGGTCATCAAGGCCGTCAGGTCCTTGATGACCGAGTTGAGATCGAGGGTCTTGAATTCCTTGGCGTAGTCGAAGGCCTTTCCCATCGGATCGGACAGATCCGAATTCCGATGCAGCACCTGAATGTCGAGTCCTTGCGGCCACCAGTCACGATTCGTGCGTGCGCGGGGGCTTGCGCCGAACGGGCATTTGCCCGCGCCTTCGTCGGTTTTTGCGTCCATGTTTCTTCTCCGAGGTGATGGATTCTGGAATGTGCTGGAGCTCTTCCAAGACGGATTCTACGCGCCCCAATCCATCAGGTGAAATTGACTTTAATGATCACGACGATAAGATAATCTGATGATAAATGTCACACTCCGGCAACTCAGGTATTTCGATGCGCTGGCGCAGCACGGCCATTTCGGCCGCGCCGCGGACGCCTGCGCGGTGTCGCAGCCGGCGCTGTCGATGCAGATCCGCGAGATGGAACAGGCGGTCGGCGGCGTGCTGATCGAGCGCAGCGCGCGGCAGGTGACGCTGACGGCGTTCGGCGAGGAGCTGCTGCGCCGCGTTCGCGACATCCTGCGCTCGGTCGACGAGCTCGGCGATTTCGCCCGCGCCTCGCGCGACAAGCTCGCCGGACGCCTGCGGGTCGGCATGATCCCGACGATCGCGCCCTATCTGCTGCCGAAGGTGATCGAGACGCTGGCGCGGCTGCATCCCGAGCTCGACATCCATGTCCGCGAGACACTGACGCCGAAGCTGATCAAGGAGGTCGCCGAAGGCCGGCTCGACACCGCGATCGTGGCGCTGCCGGTATCGGAGCCGTCGCTGACCGAGGTCGCGCTGTTCTCGGAGAATTTCCTGCTGGTGCGGCCGGGCGAGGATGCCAAGACGCCGGTGCCGAGCGCCGAGATGCTGCGCGAGATGCGGTTGCTGCTGCTCGAGGAGGGCCATTGCTTCCGCGACCAGGCGCTGTCGTTCTGCAACATGCAGTCCTCGCCGCCGCGCGAGGTGCTGGACGCGAGCTCGCTGTCGACGCTGGTGCAGATGGTCGGCGCCGGCATCGGCGTCACCCTGATCCCGGAGATGGCGGTGACGGTGGAGACGCGCTCGGCGCCGGTCACGGTCTCGCGCTTCAAGCACCCGCAGCCCTCGCGCACCATCGGCATGGTCTGGCGCAAGAGCTCCCCGCTCGCCGCACAGCTCCAGCAGATCGCCGAAGTCGTCTCACTCGCCGCCCGCGAGCTGCGCGCGCCGAAGGGGGATCAAGTGAAGGACGCGAAACGCCGCGGGACGACGGAAGGTTGGGTGATCTTGGCTTGGTTGAGGATGCCGTTCGTTTTTGACGCACCGTCGCGCCACGCTTGCAGCTGTCGTCCCGGCGCAGCAGGCCGTGTAGGAAGTCGGCGTGTTGCTTGAAGTTGAGGGACGAGGTGTCGGCCTCAAGCTGGATGGGGCCGGAGCGCTTGGAGCAGAGCGGGTACGCCCTTGATGGCGATCATTCTTTTGATGTTGTAGCCGGTGATGCTGAGTGCCAGTTCGGCTTTGGCCTTCCGCAATCCGCGGAGAAGGAAGCGCGGGATACCCATCAGCCATTTGACGGTCCCGAACGGATGTTCGGCGACCTGCCGGCGGAGCTTCATCCAGCTCGGATCGGCCATGGCACGCTGGTGCATGGCCTCGCGGTCGTCGTCATGGAAGCCGCGCACGATGATCCGCCGCGCCGCTTTGGTGCATTGCGACTTCAGCGGGCAGGACGGGCAGGCTTGCGTCCGATATTCCTTCTTCTGTTTGGTGCGGGAGGTCTTGAAGAGGTGGAGGATCTCGCCGGCCGGGCAGTTCCAGCTGTCGTTCTCCCGGTCGTAGCTGAATTGATCGCGGCTGAAGTATTGCTTGCCCTTCGGATTGACCCGTTCGGCGTGGGGCACGATCGCGGTGATGCCGTCCTGCTCACATTGCTTGCCGTGGGCGCCGTTGGCGTAGCCGGTATCGGCAACGACGCTGACCTGATCGGCGCCGACGGCCGCCTTGCCCTGCCGGGCCATCGGATGCAGCTGCTGCAGATCGTTGCCCTCGTTGGTCAGATCGAACGCGACGATCAGGGCGTGCTGGGCATCGACCGCGATTTGCGCATTGTAGGCCACCTGATGGCCGCGCGGCGTGCGCATCAGCTTGGCCTCAGGCTCGCCCAACACCTTCTGCTTGAGGCCTTCTTGAACCAGCTGCTTGGCCTGCTGCTGCAACGCCGCCCGCTGAGCCTTCAACGCAGCAAGGGCTGCCGCCACGTCGGCCTTGGTTGGCTCAAGCGGCGTCTCCTCGGCATCGGCCTCATCCATGGCCGTCAGGTACTCGGCGATCTTGCGCTCGATCGCCGCGTCCCGTTCCGCAAGCTTCTTCTTGGTGATCACCTGCTTGCGGCTGGCAGCCGCAGCAATCTTGCTTCCATCGATCGCCAGGACTTCGCCTCCAAACACCGATTGCCCGCGGCAGAACTTTATAAAGGCCCGGCAGACCCCGACTATGGCTTCCGGATGATCCTTGCGGAAGTCCGCGATGGTCTTGAACACCGGTGTCAGCCGATTGATCAGCCAAAACACCTCAACATTGCGCTGCGCCTCACGCTCAAGCCGCCGGCTCGAACGCATCTGGTTCAGGTACCCGTAGATATAAAGCTTCAACAGATCGCGCGGATCGTAAGGCGGCCGTCCTGTCGCCTCCGCCTCAACGTGCGAGAAACCCAGTTCGGCAAGATCCAGGCTGTCCACAAAGCCGTCAATCACCCGCACCGCGCTGTCCGCCGCGATCACATCGTCCAACGTCTCGGGATAGAGCGTCACCTAACGCGACTGGCCAACAACGTCTGCCATCATGCCCCCGAATCAGTCTCACCCTCCAAAATCCAGCATCACAGCATGGTTTTTACACGGCCTGGCAGGCCGGGACCCATACGCCGCGGCGGACGTTGTGAACGGGACTCGCCGTTCCAGCGTCGCTCACCAATAACTATTCGTGGTTATGGGTCCCGGCCTGCGCCGGGACGAATTTGCGGCGCAGTTCGTAGGGCGGATTAGCCGAAGGCGTAATCCGCCGCGCGCTGCGGCGGCAGATAACGGCGGATTACGCTGCGCTAATCCGCCCTACGAGGCTGCCGTTCCGGCGCGCATGACACGGCCGACGCCCCTACCTCTCCAGATACTTCTTCATCTCCGCGATCAGGCCGTCGCGCAGCTCGGGGCGCTTGAGGCCGAAGGCGATGTTGGCGCGGAGGAAGCCGGGCTTGGAGCCGCAATCGTGGCGCTCGCCCTCGAACTCGACGCCGTAGAACTTCTGTGTCTTGGCGAGACCGATCATCGCGTCGGTGAGCTGGATCTCGCCGCCGGCGCCGCGCGGCTGGGTGGCGAGGATGTCGAAGATCTCCGGCTGCAGGATGTAGCGGCCGGTGATCGACAGATTCGACGGCGCGGTGCCCTGCGGCGGCTTCTCGACCATGCGGTCGACCTCGAAGATGTTGCCGGTGCGTTTCCCCACGCTGCAGATGCCGTATTGATGGGTGAGCTCGTCGGGCACCGCCTCGACCGCGATCAGGTTCGACTTGCCGCCAAGCTTGTGGCCGGCGTCGATCATCTGCTTCAGACAGCCCGGCGTGTTCAGCACCAGCTCGTCGGGCAGCACCACCGCGAACGGCTCGTTGCCGACGATGTCGCGCGCGCACCACACCGCGTGGCCGAGCCCGAGCGGCGATTGCTGCCGGGTGAAGCTCATCGCGCCGGCTTCGGGCTGGTTCTGCGCCAGGATTTCCTGTTCGGTCTTCTTGCCGCGCTGCGCCAGCGTGGTGTCGAGCTCGAACATGCGGTCGAAATGATCCTCGATGACGCCCTTGTTGCGGCCGGTGACGAACACGAAGTGCTCGATGCCGGCTTCCCTCGCCTCATCGACCACATACTGGATCAGGGGCTTGTCGACGATCGTCAACATCTCCTTCGGCATCGCCTTGGTGGCGGGCAGCACACGGGTACCGAGACCGGCGACGGGAAATACGGCTTTGCGGATCTTCATGGGACTATCGGAAGCCTTGCAACGGGTGGGAACGCGCGAGATTTAATCTCTTCTTGGTAACCGTTTTGCAGCCGAGAACAAAGGCGGATGTGTGATGCGCACCAACCCGCCTTCTTCCACCCAGGCGTCGTCGACCCGAGCGTTCAGACTACCGCGGCATCCCGACGGCCCGCGAATTCGCGCGCGACGGCGCCGACGCGCCGCCGGATGCGGCGGTCGCGCCAGCAGATGACGCGATCCAGCGGCGATACTTGCGGGTCAGCACCGCCGTCCGCAGCTGGGCGAGAACTAACGCCTTCAGCGGCGAAACGTTCGTATTGGCGGTGCGCCTCCTGCTCAACTGCCGGAGCTGGAATTTCACGACGGCCATCGCGGCAAGCGACGCCATCGGCTTGCTCTTCCAACGGATCGGCGCGACTTCTGGCCGCAGATCCTCAGCCCTGCGCCAGGCATTCGGCAAATCCGGCCTGATGGCCAGCGCGGTGGCGATGCCGGCGATGGCGACGCCACTGTCGAGCACCTGTTGCACGACGCCGATGCGGCGAATGCCCCCGGTGACCATGACCGGCATCCGTGCGACCGCGGCGATGTCGCGCGCGAAGTCCAGGAAATAGGCCTCGCGCGCCAGAGTGCGACCGTCGCGTGCCTCGCCCTGCATCGCCGGCGCCTCGTAGCTGCCGCCCGACAATTCGACCAGATCGACGGGCAATTCATTCAGCTTCTCGACGACGGTCTTCGCATCAGCCGCATCGAAGCCGCCGCGCTGGAAATCGGCCGAATTCAGTTTGATCGCGATCGAGAAACCCGGCGACACCGCCGCACGCACCGCCTTGACGGTTTCGATCAACAGACGCGCCCGGTTTTGCAGCGAGCCGCCCCAACGGTCAGTGCGCCGGTTGGTCAGGGGCGACAGGAACTGGCTGAGCAGATAGCCATGTGCCGCGTGGATCTGGACGCCGGAGAAGCCCGTCCGCTCGGCGAGCCGCGCCGCGCTGGCGAAGCGCGCAATCACCTCGTCGATGTCCTGCTCGGTCATCGCCTTGGGCATCCCGAACAGATTCGAATGCTTGCCAAGATCGAGCGGCACAGCGGATGGCGCCAGGGTCTGCTGACCGAGATTCTTCATCATCTGGCGGCCCGGATGATTGAGCTGCATCCAGATTTGCGCGCCTCTGGCCCGGCCAATCCGCGCCCAGTTTCGAAACGCTTCAAGCTCGGTACCGTCCTCCAGCACGACGCCACCCGGACCGGTCATGGCACGGCGATCGATCATGACGTTGCCGGTGATGATGAGACCGGCGCCGCCGTCGGCCCAAGCCTGATAGAGGCGCAGCAGCTCGGCCGAGGGGAGATGGTCAGCGTCGGCCATGTTCTCCTCCATCGCCGCCTTGGCGATGCGGTTGGGAATGCTGGTTCCGTTGGGCAGAGTGAGGCAATCGAACGGCGACATGAGCCAGGTTCCTTATCGAGTTCCTAGTTGATCTGCGCGCACCCTAACCTTAAAGTAAACTTGAAGGTCAAGCAGGAGCGCCGCCGTGAAGATCGGGGAACTGGCTCGGGAATCCGGTCTGTCGCCGTCGCGCATCCGCTTCTATGAGCGAGAGGGGCTGATCGGGTCGATCGACCGCGGCTTGAACGGCTATCGGCAGTATTCGCGCGGAACCAGGCAGGTTCTGGAGATCATCGTGATGGCCCAACAGGCGGGATTTTCGCTCGACGAGATCCGGAACCTGCTGCCGCCGCACGGCAAGGGAGATTGGAGCAAGGACAGGCTGGTGGCCGCGCTGAAGACCAAGGTGATCGAGGTCGCTGCCCTGCAGCGCCGATTGTCCGAAACCCGGGCCGGCCTTGAGGCCGTGATCGCCCGGATCGAGGCTACGCCGCCGGGCGGCGATTGTTTCGAGAACGCCGAAGCTGTTCTGGCCGGTCTCAGGGCGCAGTCGAAAGCGGAGTGACGACGGGGACAATTTGTCCCGGCGAAAACCGTCGCGTGATTTCGCCACGCCCTAAATGCTGCCCTTTGTTAAGCTATTGGAAACCGTGACGGGTCCTTCTGGAACAGCACGTTTTTGACAGGCATACGACAAATGCGCTCGATGGGAACATCAAGAACCAGGCTTTGCAGCGCGAGCCTGATCGCGCTGGCCCTGCTGCTGGCCGGCGGGGCCCAGGCGCAATCGGCCGGTAACGGCCTGACCAACCTGATCGACAGTATCTTTTCCGGGCCGAACGCGACCCCGCCGCAGGCTGCGACCGGACAGGATGGCGCCGCACCACCCTGGAGCGGCGAAGACGGCGCCTCCGGCCATCCGCTGATGACATCCGCCGCGATCCGCCAGGCCGCGTCCGACTTCCCGAACTGCGTCGCAGCGATGTGGCCGGATGCCGCGCGGCGCAACATCACCCAGGATAATTTCCAGCGCTTCACCGTAGGGCTGCAACCCGACCTGCGCATCATGGACCTGCTGGACTCGCAGCCGGAATTCACCAAGGCGATCTGGGACTATCTCGACATTCTGGTCAGCGACGCGCGGCTGGCGAAGGGCCGCGAGATCCTCGCGAAGTACAAGCCGCAGTTCGACGCAACCGAGAAGGCCTATGGCGTCGATCGCACTATCATCGCGGCGATCTGGGGTATCGAGTCGAACTACTCGACGCAGATGGGCGATCGCAGCGTGCTGCAGTCGACCGCGACGCTCGCCTGCATCGGCCGCCGCCAGGCCTATTTCAAGGACGAGTTCCTGTCGGCGCTGGAGATCCTCAACCGCGGCGATCTCAAGCCCGAACAGCTGCGCGGCTCCTGGGCCGGCGCGTTCGGCCCGACCCAGTTCATGCCGACCGCCTTCAAGCGCTACGCGGTCGACGGCGACGGCGATGGCCGCCGCGACGTGGTCGACAATCCGAGCGACCTGATCGCGTCCACCGCCAACAATCTGAAGAAGGATGGCTGGCAGACCGGCGCGAGCTGGGGCTACGAGGTCGTGCTGCCGCGAGGCCTGAACTACATGCTGGCCGACCGCGCCAAGGTGATGCCGCTGTCGCAATGGGAACAGCTCGGCGTCAAGCGGCCCAACAACCAGCCGTTCCCGCGGCCGTCCGACAAGGCCTATCTGCTGGCGCCGGCGGGCGCCGAGGGGCCGGGCTTCCTGATGCTGCAGAACTTCCGCGTCATCATGAAATACAACCCGGCCGAGGCCTATGCGCTCGCGATCGGCCATTTCGCCGATCGGCTGCGCGGCGGCCAGCCCTTCGTGCAGCCCTGGCCGCGCCAGGAACGGGTGCTGTCGCGCGCCGAGCGGCTGGAACTGCAGCAGCTGCTGGCCCAGCGCGGCTTCTACAAGGGCACGCCCGACGGCCAGTTCGGCGGCCAGACCCGCGAGGCGCTGCGCGGCTTCCAGGTCTCGATCGGCGCACCCGCCGACGGCTTTGCCACGTCAGAGGTGCTGGACCGGCTCAGGGGACGGTAAGGCGAGGCAGTTAAGCAATGTGAACGTCATTCCGGGGCTCGCGAAGCGAGAACCCGGAATCTCGAGATTCCGGGTTCGATGCTACGCATCGCCCCGGAATGACGTTCAGGCCCCCTCGTCCCAAAAGTAACGTGAAATCCGATAGTTGCCGCCCGCCTTGATGGCGGCTGGAGGCACCCGATTTATGGTGGAAAAGCTGCCCGCTTGCGGCCCGATTCCGCTAATATGCTCACGTACTTCCAGATCATTGCGACGCCCCGATGCGAGAGCCGAAGTCCTTCCTGCGCCTATTCACCGAAGCCGGCCCGCTGGTCGCGCTAACGGTGGCGCTTGCGCTGTTGATCGGCATTGCCGAGCCCGCCTCGGCGCAGTTCTTCGGTTTCCCCGGCTTCGGTGACGCCCCCCAGCGCCGCGCGCCGCCGCCACGAAGTGGCGGTGGCGGTGGAGGCGGCTGGTTCGGCGGCGATTTCTTCGCGCCGTTCCAGCAGCAGCACCCGCAGTCGCAGCCCCAGCAGCAGCGGCCACGCGAGGATTTCTCGCGCGCACCGGCGCCGGCCAAGCGCGAGGCCGCCGCCGAGCGCAATGTGCTCGTGATCGGCGACGCAATGGCCGATTGGCTCGCCTATGGCCTCGAGGATGCCTATTCCGACCAACCCGACATGGGCGTGATCCGCAAGGCAAAGACGGTGTCCGGCCTGATCCGCTATCAGCCGAAGGGCGACCCGGCGGATTGGGCGGCGGCCGCCAAGGGCATTCTCGCCACCGAGAACCCGGACGCCATCGTCGTGATGCTCGGCCTCAATGATCGTGCGGCGATCCGCGAACCGGTGGTGGAGAAGAAGGCCGACAAGAAAGACGAGAAGAAGGACGCGCGCGGCAAGCCGGACGCAAAGCCGGGCGACAAGCCCGATGCCGCCGCCAAGACCGATGCGAAGAACGATGCCAAGACCGAAGCCAAGACCGAAGCCAAGCCGGTCGATCCCGAGCTGCCGCCCGACGACGCCGACAATGATGCGCAGGCCGCGCCGGAAAAGACCGCGCGCTCGCCCGGTGGCGTCTATGATTTCCGCGAGGACCGCTGGGTCGAGCTTTACGGCAAGAAGATCGAGGAGCTGATCAACGTGCTGAAGAGCAAGGGCGTGCCGGTGCTGTGGGTCGGCCTGCCTGCGATCCGCGGCCAGAAGGGCACGTCGGACATGCTGTTCCTCGACGCGCTCTATCGCGACGGCGCCGGCAAGGCCGGCATCACCTATGTCGACGTCTGGGACGGCTTTGTCGACGAGGCCGGCCGCTTCATGCCGAAGGGCCCGGACTTCGAGGGCCAGCCGCGCAAGCTGCGCACCGATGACGGCGTGTTCTTCACCAAGGCCGGTGCGCGCAAGCTCGCGCATTATGTCGAGCGCGAAGTAACCCGCCTGCTTGCGGTGCGCTCCGGCCCGATCGCGCTGCCGAGCGAGCCGGCAACGCCCGATACCAGCGCCGAGCCCGGCAAGCCGGCGCCGCGGCCGCTGGCAGGCCCGGTGCTGCCGCTGGTCGCCTCGACCGTCGGCACCGATCAATTGCTCGGCGGACCGGGCTCGCGGCCCGCCGCCGTCGATGCGCTCGCCGCGCGGACGCTGGTGAAGGGCGAGGCGTTGGCGCCGCCGGCCGGCCGCGCCGATGATTTCGCCTGGCCGCGCCGCGAGATCGGCCGCGAGCAGGCCAAGGGCGACGTGCCGGTTGCCGCGGTGACGCCAACCGCGCCAGCGGGTGGGCCGGCAAATCCGCCGCCCTCGACCACGGCGATCGCGCCCGACGGCTCGATCATCACCGCGCCGAAGCCGGCCAGGCGCGTGTTCCGCCCGGCCCAGACGCAGCAACAGCCGCAACAGCCGCAGGCGCAGCCCTGGCTGCGCGATTTCTTCGGGTTCGGCGCACCGCAGCAGCGCCCGCTGGTCGCCCCGCCACCGCGGCCACCGCGTGGCGTCGGACAGCGCGCCGCGGGGCCGTGGAATCCCTGGCAGTAGACGGCGCGTAACGCGCGTTCAGATCATGATAGATCGTTAGGCGAAGCCGTAACCCGCCGGTATAGAGTGCGCGGTGAGACGGCGGGTTACGCTATCGCTAACTCGCCCTACGGATCTATCGCGAGGCTTCAACCGTAATAGCGCCAGCGTGACGGCGGCGGGCGTCGAGGCTGGCGCGTCATCAGCAGCGCGAGCGCAAAACCGATGCCGCCGGCGATCAAGAGCGATCCCAGCGGATTGTCCTGCACCGTCTGCGCCACCGCCTTCTGTCCGCTGCGAACGGCCTCGCCGGGATGCTCATAGGCATCCTTGAAGGTATCCTTGGCGTAGTTGACCGCGCTGTCGGCGGCGTCGCGTGCGGCGTCCTTGGCCTGGCCGTAGAGGTCCTGCACTGCGCCGGCCGCCTCGCGCGCTTTGCCCGAAGCCTGCGTCTGCTTATCGCCGGCCGCGTCGCCGACTGCGCCTTCGGCCTTGCCCGCGAACTCCTTCGCCGTTCCGAAAATCCGATCCTTGTCCATCGTGACGCTCCCTGAATTGTCAGGAGCTAACCGGGCAAGCGCGCGCCGGTTCCTATGGTTACAGGATCAGCCCGCCGTCGACGACGATGGTCTGGCCGACGATGTAGGCGGCGAGCGGCGAGGCCAGAAACAAGGCGGCGCCGGCCATGTCGGCGGGCGTGCCGAGCCGCTTCAGCGGAATGCGCTCGAGCGCGCCTTCGAGGCGTTTGGGATTCGCCGTCGTCGCCTTGGTCATCTTGGTGTCGACGAGGCCGGGCGCGATGCCGTTGACGCGGACGCCGTTCTCGGCCCAGGCCTCGCCGAGCGTGCGCGTCAGCCCGACGGCGCCGGTCTTCGAGGCGTTGTAGGCCGGATTGCCCATGGTGGAGTGATACGCCGCGGTCGAGCTCACGATGATCAGCGAGCCCTTGCTTGCGCTCAGCATCGGGTGGAATTTGGTGGCGCAGGCCATCAGGCTCATCAGATTGACCTCGAGCACCTTGCGGAAGCCTTCCATCTCGAATTCCCCGCGGCGGTAAATCACCGCGCCCTGCGCCAGCACCAGCACATCGAGCCGATCGAACGATGGCGTGAGGCTTGCGACCGCCTGCGGATCAGAGACATCGAGCTGCGCATAGGCAAGGCCATCGAGATGCGAGCCTTCCTCCGCGGAATAATCGCTCGCCTTGGCGCGGGTGCCGTACACACTGACGCGCGCGCCCTTGGCGCGGAACGCCTGTGCGATGCCGTTGCCGATGCCGCTGGAGCCGCCGACCACCAGTATCTGCTTGCCGCCGAAATCGAGCTCGTTCATCGCGCGTTCCTCTCCGTTGTTGTCTTGATTGAGCATGATCCTTTGCGAAAAGCCAACCGGGAAACTTGCGTTAACGCGCTGCGCGCACGCCGACAAGAGATCGCCGGTTTGACGTCTCTCCAGATCGGTGCCAGCGTTGCCGGTCTCACAGCACGCAAGAAAATCAAACGGGAGGTCCGTGATGTCCGAATACAAGCAGCTCAGCCGTTCGGTGAAGGGCCTCACCGTTCTCGTCACCGGTGCCGCCAGCGGCATGGGCCGCGCCACCGCGCGCGTGTTCGCCGATGAAGGCGCCAATGTCGCGGTCACCGACCTCACCGAAGAGGGCACGCAGGCGGTGGCGAAGGAGATTTCGGCAAGCGGCGGCGCGGCGAAAGCCTGGACGCTCGACGTCAGCGATCGCGATGCGATCACCAAGGTCGTCAACGATGTCGCCGCGCATTTTGGCGGGCTCGACATCATCGTCAACAATGCCGGCATCTCGGTGCGGGTGCCGATCGACGATCCCGGATACGAGGACGCCTGGGCCAAGGGCATCGCTGTCATGCTGACGGCGCATCCGCGCATCATCCGCGCCGCACTGCCCTACCTGCGCAAGTCGCGCTCGCCGCGCATCGTCAACATCGCCTCGACCGAGGCTCTCGGTGCAACAGGCCTGCACAGCCCCTACTCCGCGGCCAAGGGCGGCGTCACCAGCCTGACCCGCTCGCTCGCGGTGGAACTGGGACGCGAAGGCATCACGGTGAACTGCATCTGCCCGGGTCCGATCCGCACCGCCATCACCGACCGCATCTCCGAGGAGCATAAGACGATCTACGCCAAGCGCCGCACCGCGCTGGCGCGTTACGGCGATCCGGAGGAGGTCGCGCATATGACGTTGAGCCTGTGCCTGCCCGCAGCATCGTTCCTGACCGGCGCAGTGATTCCGGTCGACGGTGGGTTGATGGCGCGGAATGCCTGACCCGCGTCTCTCCCCGAAGCGTTGACAGCGCGCGCCTCGGGAGTAGCCTTCTGCTCAAACGAAGCGGGACAACCGCCCGCACGAGCACGGGGAGATATGCGCCATGACGGTCCTGATCCGGCAGCTTCACAAGCATTTCGTCGGCGAGGTCTCCGGCGTCGATCTGCGCAAGCCGCTGACGAAGCAGGAAGCCCGCGACATCGAGGCCGGCATGGACAAATACGCCGTGCTCGTCTTCCACGGCCAGGACATCACGGACGAGCAGCAGATGGCGTTCGCGCTGAATTTCGGCGAGCGCGAGACCTCGCGCGGCGGCACCGTGACCAAGAAGGAGGACTACCGCCTCTCCTCCGGGCTCAACGATGTCGGAAATCTCGGCAAGGACGGCAAGCCGCTGCCGAAGGATCACCGCACCCATCTCTTCAACCTCGGCAACTGCCTGTGGCATTCCGACAGCTCGTTCCGGCCGATCCCGGCGAAATTCTCGCTGCTGTCGGCGCGGGTGGTGAACCCGAAGGGCGGCAACACCGAATTCGCCGACATGCGCGCGGCCTATGATGCGCTCGACGACGAGACCAAGGCCGAGATCGAGGACATGATCTGCGAGCACTCGCTGATGTATTCGCGTGGCTCGCTCGGCTTCCTGGACTACACCGACGAAGAGAAAGAGATGTTCAAGCCGGTCCTGCAGCGCCTGGTGCGCACCCATCCGGTGCACGGCCGCAAGTCGCTGTATCTATCGTCGCATGCCGGCGCGATCCGCGGCATGAGCATGCCGGAGGCGCGGCTGTTGCTGCGCGACCTCACCGAGCACGCCACGCAGCCGGAGTTCGTCTACGTCCACGAATGGACGGTGCATGACCTCGTGATGTGGGACAACCGCCAGACCGTGCACCGCGTCCGCCGCTACGACCAGTCGCAACCCCGCGACATGCGACGCGCCACGGTGGCGGGCACCCAGCCGACGGTGGCGCAGGAAGCGGCGGAGTAAGCTGCAAATTACATGCGTCGTCCCGGCGAAAGCCGGGACCCATTACCCAGCAGCTCATGATTGGACGATGCTGTGGCCCCAGCACGGCGCCACAACGACGCCCTGTGGTTATGGGTCCCGGCCGGGACGACACCGTGGATGTGTTGAGACCGTCGCTACTTCAGCGGAGCCTACGCGTGCCCGGCGTCGTTCGACAGCATGCCGGCCTCGATGCCGATCTTGCGCAAGGCGCGGGCGTATTTCTCGTCGACATCGGTGCCGAAGATCAGCTCCGGATCGGCGTCGCAATGCAGCCAGCCATTGTGCTGGATCTCGTTCTCGAGCTGGCCCGGCGCCCAGCCGGCATAACCGAGAGCGAGGATGGCGTGCTTGGGGCCGGCGCCCCTGGCGATCGCCTTCAGGATATCGACGGTCGCGGTGAGCGAGATGCCATCGTCGATGTTGAGCGTCGCATCCTGGATGTAGAAGTCGCTGGAATGCAGCACGAAGCCGCGGCCGGTGTCGACCGGGCCGCCCTTCATGACCTTCATCATCTCGGCATTCTCGGGCAGCGTGATCTGGTCCGACTTCTGGATGATGTCGAGCTGCACCAGAAGGCCGGGGAAATCGATGCTGCCGGCCGGGCGGTTGACGATGATGCCCATCGCGCCCTCGGATGAATGGGCGCACATGTAGATCACCGAGCGCTCGAACCGCGGGTCGTTCATCACAGGCATGGCGATCAGCATCTGGCCATCGAGATAGCCATCGTCGCCGGCATCGGGACGGACGCCCGGGTTTGGGCCCGCGGCGGTCTTGCGAGGCCTGCCTGTTGTCTTGCCTGTTTTGCCTTCAGGGCGCATCCGCAGAGGCCTTTCCTGCTGATTTGGCATCCTGATATTGGGTGGCGGTTCTGTCAATCAACCATCGATCGCAGTGCGGCGATGCATCACAAGCAATTCAATGGTTTGCACCGAAAGTTGCAGGTAAAGACGTCTCATGATCGTCACAGTTCCCCTGCGGGCCGCATTTGGCGTTGTCGCCTTATTTTCCGTCGCCTTTGCCGCAACGGGGGTTCGCGCCGACGACGCCTCCCCGTGGCAGCAGGACACCCATTCCGCGGTGCGGCTGCTTGCGGGATCGCGCAGCGGCGCGGTGCTGCTCGGCGGCATAGCCTTCCAGTTGCAGGACGGCTGGAAAACCTATTGGCGGACGCCCGGCGATTCCGGCGTGCCGCCGCGGTTCGATTTCTCCAAGTCCGACAATGTCGATGCGGTGACGGTGATGTGGCCGGCCCCGCGCCAGTTCGACGACGGCGCCGGCGGCACCTCGCTCGGCTACAAGCATCAGGTGGTGCTGCCGCTGCGCATCGTCGCGAAGAACCCGGACAAGCCGCTGGTGCTGCGCGCCGACATCAGCTACGCGGTATGCGAGAAGCTGTGCGTGCCGGTGGAAGCGAAGGCGGAGTTGGCGTTCGCCAGCGTCGCATCGACCGAGGACGCGGCGCTGTCGGAAGCGCTCAACGCGGTGCCGAAGCCCGCCAATATCGGCGACCCTGCCCCGTTCACGATCCGCAACGTCAAGCGCGACGGCAACAACGTGCTGGTCGATGTCACCGCGTCCGAGGCAAAGGACCTCAGCCTGTTCGTCGAGGGACCGACGCCCGACTGGGCGCTGCCGGTGCCCAAGCTCGTCGAGCACGCGCCGCCGGGCGTGAAGCGCTTCTCCTTCGAGCTCGACGGTCTGCCGCCCGGCGCCACGGCAGACGGCGCCGCGCTCAAGCTGACGCTGGTCGGCGGCGATAAGAGCTACGAATTCAATATCAATTTGAACTGACGCCCGTCTCTCCGATCGTCGTCCTGGCGAAGACCAGGACCCATACTCCGCAGCGGCTGTTTGAGGCAGGCTGGGGCCACAGCGTGCTCCCAAACGGACATTTGCGGTTATCGGTCCTGGCTTTCGCCAGGACGACGGGAACACCCTCACCCAACCCAATCTTAACGTTTCGTTGATAGATCGGAGCCCATTGCCGCCTTGCGGCGCTTTGGGAATTTTCCGCCTTGGCCGTGATGGAGACACAATCCGCAACCTCTGCGTCATCAGGCCCGGTCGCACGCTTGCGCGGCCTCATCGCGCGACTGCTCGGCGGCACCAAGGAGGCGTCGGTCACCAAGCGCCTGGCCGGCATGATCTTCGTCATCCGCGTCGTCAGCGCCGCCATCGCCTATCTCGCGCAGATCCTGCTGGCGCGCTGGATGAGCGGCTCGGACTACGGCATCTATGTCTATGTCTGGACCTGGGTGCTGCTGCTCGGCAGCACGATGGATTTCGGCATCGCGCCGTCCGCGCAGAAGATCATCCCGGAATATCGCGCGCGCGGCGACCTCGCCGCATTGCGCGGCTTCCTTTCCGGCGGACGCTGGGTGGTGCTTGCCGCCTCCAGCACGGTCGCGCTACTGCTCGCCGGCGTGATCCATGTCGCCTCGCCCTGGATCGATCCCAACGCAATCGTGCCGCTCTATATCGGCTGCCTGACCTTGCCGCCTTTCGTGGTCGCCAACACCCAGGACGGCATCTCGCGCGCGCATGACTGGATGCAGCTCGGCCTGATGCCGCAGTTCATCGTGCGGCAGGGACTGATCATCGCGCTGACCGCCGGCGCGCTGGTGCTCGGCCTCAATCTCGGCGCCACCGCCGCGATGATCGCAAGCGCCGCCGCGGTCTACATCGCGGCGATCGGCCAGATGATCGTACTGAACCGCCGGCTCGCCGCCCATCACGGGATGGGTGCGAAGACCTACGATGTCAGGGGCTGGTTTGCGATCTCGCTGCCGATCATGCTGGTCGAGAGCTTCTATCTGTTGCTCGGCTACACCGACGTGTTGATGCTGCAGCAGTTCCGCTCGTCCGAGGAAGTCGGCATCTATTTCGCCGTGGTGAAGACGCTGGCGCTGGTGTCGTTCGTGCACTACGCGATGTCGGCGACGACCGCGCACCGCTTCGCCGAGTATAACGCGCTCGGCGACAAGGACCGGCTGTCGGCCTATGTCGCGCACGCCATCAGCTGGACGTTCTGGCCGTCGTTGCTCGCCACCATCGCCCTGCTCGTATTCGGCAAGCCGCTGCTGTGGCTGTTCGGTCCGAAATTCGTCGACGGCTACGGCATCATGTTCGTCGCCGCGATCGGCCTTGTGGTGCGCTCGGCGATCGGCCCGGTGGAGCGGCTATTGAACATGCTCGGCCATCAGAGCATCTGCGCAACCGCCTATGCGGTCTCGTTCTTCATGAATGTCGGGCTCTGCATGGCGCTGGTGCCGCGCTACGGCGGCATGGGCGCGGCCGCCTCGACCTCGCTGTCGCTGATTTTCGAGACCATCCTCTTGTTCTACGTGGTACGCTCGCGCCTCGGGCTGCACGTACTGGCATTCGGGAAACGGCGCTCGGCGCCGTAGCATTCGGCCGGACGCGCGCAGCGAATCCGCGATGTTGTCGACCATGTCCACCGCGCCTCGGCATCAGCGGCGATAACCCTGGCGATGCTGCCATCAGCAGCATTGTCCGAGCGCGACCGCGCTGCTAGGTTGCCGTCTTGTGATATTATGAACGGGTAAATGGACCAAAAGCTGGAAGGATTGCAGGTCGGCAGGGCGCTCGCTGCGCTCAGCGTGGCTTACTTCCATTCCTGGCACGTGACCTTGCCGTTTCCACCGGATACCGCTCATCCGATTCCCCTGCTCCGCGACTACGGCGAACTCGGGGTCCATTTGTTCTTCACGATAAGCGGCTTCGTCATCTGCATCGTCGTGACATCGCCGCGTTTTGCGATCGCAAACTTTGTCACGCAGCGGTTTTTCAGAATTTGGCCACTGTGGATCGCGACATCGATCGTCTATTTGTACCTGACCAGATACCTCGGCAGGGATCCAAATCAGACGATAGGCGCGTTCGTCTATTCGCTGACGTTGCTGCCGACCGAAGGCAATCCGTTCTATGACGTAGGTTGGAGCCTACAGCATGAGATCGCCTTCTATCTCGTGGCCGCCCTCATCGCGCCGAGGCTGGGCGCCTATGCGCTTGTCGCGCTCTTGAGCCTGTGTGCACTGGCAGACCACGCGCTGTCCTTGCCCTGGTACCTACATCAGTATTTCAGCTTCTACCCGTATTTCGTCGCGGGAATTATCGCATTTCTTCTGCACCGGCGCGCAGGGCAACTCGGCGTCATTGCTCCGCTCGTCGCCGGCATCGTGTTGCTATGGCTTCTCCCGCGCGCTTTCTATCCAATACCGATGTTCTGCCTGCTGATCGGATTGGCGAACTTCAAGCCAAGGACCGTCTTCGGTGAAGTTCTGGTTGCGCTCGGAAATGCGTCTTACTCGATCTACCTGATTCATGCGCTGGTGTTCTATGACGTGTATATCCACCTCCAACCGCCGCTTCCGCCTTTGTGGGTCCAGGAGCCGCTAAGGTTTGGAGCTCTGATCGTTATCTGCCTTTTGTCGCTGGCGTCCTGGCGATATTTCGAGACGCCAATGATCTCGGTCGGTCGCAAGTGGTTGCGCGCTTCGGCGCAATCGTAAAAACGTCCTGATAGAGTCATCCACGCCGCCGTCGAGCGGCTTTTCCTGTCGGAGATTCCAGGCCGCCCGGCTTGTCGCCTCAAGCAAATGCCGGCCCTGATTCCATCAGGGCCGGCTTGTTCTTAGGCAGACAAATCCCGCCGGAAAAATTACTCCGCGGTCCAGCCGCCGTCGATCGAGAGATTGGCGCCGGTGATCTGCGCGGCATCGTCGCTGCACAGGAACAGCGCGAGCGCTGCGACCTGCTCCGAGGTCACGAACTCCTTGGTCGGCTGTGCCGCGAGCAGCACGTCCTTGATGACCTGCTCCTTGGTCATGTTGCGCGCCTTCATGGTCTCCGGAATCTGGTGCTCGACCAGCGGCGTCCAGACATAGCCCGGCGAAATGCAGTTGCAGGTGATCTTGAACTGCGCGAGCTCGAGGGCTGCGGTCTTGGTGAGGCCGGCGATGCCGTGCTTGGCCGAGACATAGGCCGACTTGAACGGCGAGGCGACCAGCGAGTGCGCCGAAGCCGTGTTGATGATGCGGCCCCAGCCACGCTTCTTCATGCCGGGCACCGCGGCGCGGATGCCGTAGAATGCCGACGACAGATTGATCGCGATGATCGCTTCCCATTTCTCCGGCGGGAATTCCTCGATCGGCGACACGAACTGGATGCCGGCATTGTTGACCAGGATGTCGACCGAGCCGAAGGTCTTCTCGCCGAGCGCGATCATGTCGGCGATCTCAGCCGGCTTGGTCATGTCGGCCGGCGAATAGGCCGCCTTGACCTTGAAGTCGGTCTCGATGCCGGAGCGTTCCTTCTCGATGTCGGCCGGCACGCCCATGCCGTTGAGAACGATGTTGGCGCCGGCGCCGGCAAAGGCGCGCGCGTAAGCCAATCCGATGCCGCTGGTCGAGCCAGTCACAACCGCGGTCTTGCCTGTCAACGTACCCATTATCGGTCGCTCCTATTTGCTTGCGGGGGGCTCGATTCAGGGGGCTTGGGTTCGTCCCCCGTGAGGTCGTAAGTCACCATGGTTTCCCCGGACTGTGGCCGTTCTAGCCATTCTTTGTGACGCATCGACAAATGCACGTCGCGGACGCCCGCGCCCCAGTGCTCGACCATCGCAACATGGGAGAAGTCGTAGTCCTTCGACGAACTCTCGTAGTTCTTGCTCTTGTAGATCAGGTGAACCACCGTGACGGTGTTCTCCTTGGAGGCCTTGCGCAGCAATTCGACCGATGGATCGTTCTTCAGGTAATCCGGCAGCTTGCTGATCAGGTCGCGCACCGCCATGCGGGCGTTGTGGATCTGCCTGTTCTTGTCGGTGTTCATCCGCGTCCGGCTGGAATAGCGGATGTCCTTCTCGCGCTCGGCGGCCTCCAGCAACGTCTCCGGCAGCGGCCCGCGGGCGCTGAACAAATCGACCTGGAAGATCAGCAGATCGCGGCTGGTCTCCTCATCGAGCACGAAGTCGAGCGGGGTGTTGGAAGCGATGCCTCCGTCCCAGTAATGCTCGCCATCGATCACCACGGCGGGAAAGCCCGGCGGCAACGCGCCCGAGGCCATGATGTGCTCGGGGCCGATCTTCTTGCCGCGTTTCTTGAACTCATAATTGTCGAAATAGCAGAAATTGCCGGAGGTGACGCCGACCGCACCGACCGACAAGCGCGTCTTCAGATCGTTGATGCGGTCGAAGTCAACGAGCCGCTCAAGCGTCTTCTTCAACGGCGTGGTGTCGTAGTAGCTCAGCGATTGCGAACTGCCGGGGGGCCACAGCGGCGCCGGCGGAATCCGCGGCGTGAAGAAGCCGGGCACGCCGAAGGTCGCGATGATGGCGGCAGAGGTCTCGTTGAACAGCGAACGGGCGCGCTCATGCTTCGAGACCGGATTCCACGGCACCGGCGCCGACACCATCTCCCAGAATTCCTTGAGCTTCGGCACCCGCTTGTCCGGCTCGTTGCCGGCGATGATCGCGGCGTTGATGGCACCGATCGAGATCCCGGCGATCCATTCCGGCTCGAAGCCGGCGTGACAGAGCGCCTGGAAGGCGCCGGCCTGATAGGAGCCGAGCGCACCGCCGCCCTGAAGAACCAGCACACGCTGCGCTTGCGCGGGCGTCGAGGCCGGCGCGGAATCCGAAGTATCCATTCGTAACCGTTCGGTCAGAAATGACGTCAGCCGCACCGTGGCGGCTGTTCGTCGCGGCGTCAATCAGAGGTTAGATCACGCGGAATTTATCGAAATCAGGTTGCCGCCAAAATGAGCGTCCAGAACACCTTGTATTTGGTGTTGGGAGCATAGACGGCCGCGATGCCCATTTTTGTGACACCGCTTTTGAGCATATTGGCCTTGTGCGGCGGTGAATCGCGCCAGCCCGAAAACGCTTCCGCCAGCGTGTGATAGCCGGCCGAGATGTTCTCGACCGCGACGGTTGCGGGGTAGCCGCCCGCCTCCAGCCGCTTGCCGAGCGGGGCCTTGACGTCATGGTCCATCTTGTTGCGGGCCGCCATCGCCTGCGATTGCTGCTCGGCGAGCTTGGTCAGGTCCGGATCCACCACGACGGTGCCAAGGCCGTTGTTCTGGCGGTATTGCGAAAACATGATCGCGGCCGCCTGGCTGTCCAGCACGGCGCCGGGCTGCGCCATGTTGAGATACATGGCCGGTTCTTCCGGGATTTTGGTGTCCGTGCCGCAGCCGGCAAGCACCAGAAGCCCGAACAGGGCGACCGTCGTCCGTTTCACTATTGAAGACCCCCAAGGTTGGCCCGCCGTTGTTGCATACCAACCGTGGCTGAATGGTGAACAGGGGCCAACTTCTGGCCAGCAATGGCCATCGATTTCCCCGGGACCTGTAGCCCGGATGGAGCGAAGCGCAATCCGGGAACGGCCGATCCGCGGAACGAAGTTCCTGGATTTCGCTGCGCTGCATCCGGGCTATGGGTGTCTGGCCCTACCCCTGCGCCGCAAAAATCCGGTAGCGGCGGGGTTGCAGCGAGACGATTTCGCCGGCCTGGAGCTCGCGGTCGCGGGGAGCGTCGATCTCGATCACCGTCTTGCCCTCGCTGCCCGACAGCGTCACCTCGGCGCGCTGGATCGGGCCGAATGACCGGACATGGCGGATGGCGCCCTCCAGGGCGCCGGTTCCGGCCGGGCCGACCGCCATGTCGTGGCGGCGGACGAACAGCTTGGCCGCGCCGGGGGCGGCGCCCAGCGCCGGAATGTTCAGCGGACGGCCGTCGAGCCGTACCGCATCACCGGCCACATCGACCGGCAGTACGATGGATTCCCCGATGAAGCCATGCACGAAGGCGGTCGCCGGATTGTCGTAGACATCGCCAGGCGACCCGATCTGCTCGATCTTGCCCTTGTCCATCACAACGACGCGGTTGGCGACTTCGAGCGCCTCCTCCTGGTCGTGGGTGACGAAAATCGAGGTGACGTGGATCTCATTGTGCAGCGAGCGCAGCCATTGCCGCAGCTCCTTGCGCACCTTGGCATCGAGCGCGCCGAACGGCTCGTCGAGCAGCAGGATGCGCGGCTCGATCGCGAGCGCGCGCGCCAGCGCGATGCGCTGACGCTGGCCGCCGGACAATTGGCTGGGATAACGGTTGGCGAGCCAGTCGAGCTGCACCAGGTCGAGCAAATTCTTGACGCGGGCGCGGATCGTCGCCTCGTCCTTGCGGATCGCGCGCGGCTGCACGCGCAGGCCGAACGCGACGTTCTCGAACACCGTCATGTGGCGGAATAGCGCGTAGTGCTGGAACACGAAGCCGACCTGGCGCTCGCTGGCGCCGCGCGACAGCGCGTTCTCGCCGTCGATGGCGACCTCGCCGGAGTCGGGCCAGTCGAGACCTGCGATGATCCGCAGCAGCGTGGTCTTGCCGGAGCCGGACGGACCGAGCAGCGCCAACAGCTCGCCATCGGCGACCTTGAGATCGACATTGTCGAGCGCGGCGAAGTTGCCGAACCGCTTTACGATATTCTTGACTTCAATCGCCATCGGGCACCTCTGCCTCATCGAGCCGCCGCTCGAGAATGGTTTTCGCCACCAGCGTGATCAGCGCCAGCATCGCGAGCAGCGACGCGATCGCGAACGACGCGACGAACTGATATTCGTTGTAGAGAATCTCGACCAAGAGCGGCATCGTGTTGGTCTCGCCGCGGATGTGGCCTGACACCACCGACACTGCGCCGAATTCGCCCATCGCGCGCGCATTGCAGAGCAGGACGCCGTAGAGCAGGCCCCATTTGATGTTGGGCAGCGTGACGCGGAAGAAGGTCTGCAAGCCGGAAGCGCCGAGCGAGATCGCGGCTTCCTCTTCCTGGGTGCCCTGCTCCTGCATCAGCGGGATCAGGGCGCGCGCCACGAACGGGAAGGTGACGAAGATCGTCGCCAGCGCGATGCCGGGCACCGCGAACAGGATGTGGACGTTGTGGGCCTGCAACCACGGCCCGAAATAACCCTGCGCGCCGAATAGCAGCACATAGACCAGGCCCGAGATCACGGGCGAGACCGAGAACGGCAGGTCGATCAGCGTGATCAGGAAGGTCTTGCCGGTGAACTCGAATTTCGAGATCGCCCAGGCCGCGATCACGCCGAACACGAGATTGAGCGTGACCGAGATCGCTGCAACCAGCAGCGTCAGCCTGATCGCGGCAAGCGCCTCGGGCTCCGCCAGCGCCGCGAAATAGGCGACAATGCCTTTCGAGAAGGCTGAGGCGAACACGACGACCAGCGGCAGCACGACGAAGATGCTGAGGAAGCTGATCGCGAGCGCAATGATGATCAAGCGGATCGGGCCCGGCTCGGTGCGCGGATTGCGCCGCGCCGCGACCGGTTCGGTGCGCGCGATCTCCAGCCGCGGCGCCGGCGCCGCGACGCTGACATCGGTCGCGGGCGCGTAGGTCCGCAGCTGCGGCGTCGAGGTCACCAATCCGGTTTGCATCGACATCCTTGCGCCCTCAATGCACGGGAATGCGGGCCTGCGCCCAGCGCTGCAGCCGGTTGATCAGGAAGATGATCAGGAACGAGGCCACCAGCATCACGATCGCGATCGCGGTGGCATCGGCGTAGCGGAATTCGGACAGCCGGATCACGATCAACAGCGGCGCGATCTCGGAGACGTTCGGCAGATTGCCGGCGATGAAGATCACCGAGCCGTATTCACCGATGGCGCGGGCGAAGGCCAGCGCGAATCCGGTAAGCAGCGCCGGGATCAGGCTTGGCAGGATCACGCGGAACACCGTGTGCCAGCGGTTGGCCCCGAGGCTCGCCGCCGCCTCCTCGATCTCGGGATCGAGATCGATCAGCACCGGCTGCACCGTGCGCACCACGAAGGGAATGCCGATGAAGATCATCGCAATGAAGATGCCGATCGGCGTGAACGCGACCTTGATGCCGAGCTCGGCGAGCGGTGCGCCCAGCCAGCCCTTTTGCGCAAACAGCTGTGTCAGCGCGACGCCGGCGACGGCCGTCGGCAACGCAAACGGAATATCGACAATGGCATCGAATAGCCGCCGGCCGGGAAAGCGATAGCGCACCAGCGCCCAGACGATGATGGTGCCCATCACCAGATTGACGCAGGCGGCCGCAAACGAAAGCCCAAACGAAATCTTCAGGGCGTTCAGGGTGCGGCGGCTGGTGATGATGGCCCAAAACTGATCGAGGCTGAGCTCGAACGTCTTGAGGAACAGCGCGCCCAGCGGAATCAGGATGATGACGGAGAGCCAAGTCAGGGTGAGCCCCATGGTGAGACCGAACCCCGGTAGGGTACTGCGCCGTGCAACCGCTGTGCTCACATATCCCCCTGTTGAACCAGGCTATGGTTCGATCAGTTCTTGTAGATCTGATCGAAGATGCCGCCCTCGGCGAAGTGCTCCTTCTGCGCCTTGGTCCAACCACCGAAAACGTCGTCGATGGTGAAAAGTTCAACCTTGGCGAAGGATTTTTCGTACTCCCTGGCGATCTCGGGATCGCGCGGCCGGTAGGAGTTGCGCGCGGCGATCTCCTGGCCTTCCTTGGTATACCAGTACTTCAGATAGGCTTCGGCGACCGCGCGCGTGCCCTTCTTGTCGGCGACGCTATCGACCACGGCAACCGGCGGCTCGGCGAGGATCGACTGCGGCGGCGCCACGATCTCGAACTTGTCCGCGCCGAATTCGCGCAGCGCCAGGAAGGCCTCGTTCTCCCATGCCAGCAGCACGTCGCCGACGCCGCGCTCGACGAAGGTCACGGTCGAGCCGCGCGCGCCGGTGTCGAGCACCGGGACGTTCTGGTAGAGGTCGGCGACGAATTTCTTCGCCTTGTCGGCCGAGCCGAACTTCTTCTGCGCATAGCCCCAGGCGGCAAGATAGTTCCAGCGGGCGCCGCCCGATGTCTTCGGGTTCGGCGTGATGACGGCGACGCCGGGCTTGATCAGATCGTCCCAATCCTTGATGCCCTTGGGATTGCCCTTGCGCACCAGGAACACGATGGTCGAGGTGTAGGGCGAGGCGTTGAGCGGCAGCCGCTTCTGCCAGTCGGCCGGAAGCAGCCCCTTGCCCGCGACCGCATCGATGTCGTAGGCGAGCGCCAGCGTAACGACATCGGCCTGCAATCCGTCGATCACCGAGCGCGCCTGCGAGCCCGAGCCGCCATGCGACTGCTTGATCTCGACGCTCTTGCCGGTGTCCTTCTGATAGGCCGCGGCGAACGCCTTGTTGAAATCGACATAGAGCTCGCGCGTCGGATCGTAGGACACGTTGAGCAGCGAATAGTCGGCCGCGAAGGCCGAGCTCGCCCACAACAGTCCCGCAACCAGCGGCAGCATACGACGGATCATTTCGCTCTCCATTCAACCTGAGAATGTCAGGGAACACGTCAGACATAACTCACGGCGAAGCGGCTTTAAGTCAACGAAACCGGTTTTCTTTGTTTTCGGCGGCGCAGCGCGCTTCTTCTACGAAGGCGCCGCACCGCGAAGGCTTTGTCGTTCGGGTCTTTCTTGAGCATGATCTATTCGGAAGCCGCTACGCACTTTGCGCTAACGCGGCCCTTCGGGTCCGGATCATGCCCTACGACATCTTCGTCGTGTGGATACCGCATTCGGTCTTCGCCCGGCCACGCCAGCGGCCGTCGCGTGCGTCCTCGCCGGCAACAGCCCGGCTCGAGCAAGGCATACACCCGACCGACTGATATCCCGATGCGACAAGTGGATGCGGCGGGAGCTTGCCGAGCGTGTAGATCGCCTCGATCTCCTCGCGGGAGACGTTGGCGAACGGATTGAATTTCAGCCTGACGCCGTCGTCCTCGACCACGGGAATATCGGCGCGGGCACCGCCCTGGAAGCGCTTGCGGCCGTTGATCCAGCCGGCGAACGGCTTGAGCGCGCGCGCCAACGGCTCGACCTTGCGGATGCGGCAGCAGGCGTCGGGATCGCTGAACCACAGCTCGCGGTCCGGATCCTGGCGGGCCAGCGCCTGCTCGTCGGGCTTGATCGAGCGCACATCGGTGAGGCCGAGCGTCTTGATCAGCGTGTCGCGGTAAGCCAGCGTCTCCTCGAACAGCCAGCCGGTGTCGAGGAAGACCACCGGAATCGCCGGATCGACATCCGCCATCACCTTGAGCAGCGCGGCGGATTCTGTGCCGAACGACGACACCAGCGCCAGCCGCTCGCGGCCGACCGTCTTCAGCGCCGCCGCGATCACCTCGACGGGCGATGCGGTGCGCAGCGCGCGATCGAGCGCATCGGCGGACGGCAATCCGCTTGCCTGCGCAGGCGCGAGCTCTGGTGCGAGCGTGCTCACTGGCCAGCGCTCTCCGAGTGACGCAGCTGCATGCGGCGGTTCAGCGCGGTGACGCGGCCGTCGCCGGTCGGCTGGTAGAACACCGAATAGCGCTTCATGGTCGCGGCGAACGCATCGGCATCGGCATCCTTCTTCACCTCGAAGGCGTCGAAGCCGGCGCGCGTCATGAACACGAACTGGTCGCGCAGGACCTGCCCGGTGGCGCGCAGCTCGCCGTCATAACCATGGCGCTCGCGCAGCAGGCGCGCCTGGCTGTAGGCGCGGCCGTCGCGGAAGGTCGGGAACACCAGCGCGACTGAGGCCAGACGATCGAGATGCGGCACCAGCTCGTCGAGGCCCCGATTGTTCGGCCAGATCACGCCGACCTTGCCGGCCCGGCGCAGCAGCGCCTCCGGATCGGCGAGAAAGCGTTCGGCCGAGACCAGCACCGCGCCGTCGCCCGGCAGCTCGGCGCCGTCGGCGACGTGGACGAACAGGTCGGTCGTGATTCTTCCCTGCTTAACGAGTGGCATAGACCCGCTCCCTGATAGGCTCGACACCCAGACGCTTCACCGTATCGACGAACAATTCCTCGGGACGGTCGCGCAGCGCGAGATAGGCTTCGACAATGTCTTCGATCACGTCGGCGACTTCCGCATAGGGAACGGCCGGGCCGATCAAGGTGCCCAGCTGCGCGTTCTCGTCGGCGCGGCCGCCGATCGTGATCTGGTAGAACTCCTCGCCGTTCTTCTCGACGCCGAGAATGCCGATGTGCCCGACATGGTGATGGCCGCAGGCATTGATGCAGCCGGAGATGTTGATGTGCAGCCGACCGATCAGGTCGGCGGTGTCGTGGTTGGCAAACCGGCGCGTCAGCTCCTGCGCGATCGGGATCGAGCGCGCATTGGCCAGCGAGCAGTAGTCCAGCCCCGGGCAGGCGATGATGTCGGTGACCAGGTTGACGTTCGGCGTCGCAAGCCCGAGCCGGTCGAGCGCCTTGAACAAGGCCGGCAGGTCGCGCTTGGCGACATGCGGCAGCGCCAGATTCTGCTCGTGGCCGACGCGGATCTCGCCGAACGAATATTTGTCGGCGAGGTCGGCGACCGCATCCATCTGCTCGGCGGTGGCATCGCCGGGCGGGCCACCGACCGGCTTCAGCGACAGCGTCACGATCGAATAGCCCTGCACCTTGTGCGGGGCGACCGAGTTCTTGCGCCAGCGCTCGAACAGCGGATCATGCGCGGCCTGCTTCAGCTCGTCCGGCATGTGCGGCAGCTTTTCGTAAGCCGGGTAGGAGAAGCGCGAGCGAACCTCCTCGATGGCAGCATGATCGAGCGTCAGCCCGACATCGCCCATCGCCTTCCACTCCTCGTCGACCTCCTTGGCGAACTTCTCGATGCCGAGCTCGTGCACCAGTATCTTGATGCGCGCCTTGTAGATGTTGTCGCGGCGGCCGTACTGGTTGTAGACCCGCAGGATCGCCTCGATGTAGCTGAGGATATCGCGGCCCGAGACGAACGGCTTGATGGTCTTGGCGATGAACGGCGTGCGGCCGAGGCCGCCGCCGACCAGCACCTCGAAGCCGGTCTCGCCGTCGGCATTCTTGTGCAGGCGCAGGCCGATGTCGTGGATCTTGATCGCGGCGCGGTCATGTTCGGACGCCGTGATCGCGATCTTGAACTTGCGCGGCAGGAACGAGAATTCCGGATGCAGCGTGGTGTGCTGGCGGATCAACTCCGACCAGATCCGCGGATCCTCGATCTCGCCGGGCGCGACGCCGGCCCACTGGTCCGACGTGACGTTGCGCATGTTGTTGCCCGAGGTCTGCATCGCATGGATGCCGACTTCGGCGAGGTCGGCCAGCGCGTCCGGCAGCTCGGCGAGCTTGATCCAGTTGAACTGGATGTTCTGCCGCGTGGTGAAGTGGCCATAGCCGCGGTCGTAGCGGCGCGCGACATGGGCGAGTCGCCGCAGCTGCTTCGACGACAGCGTGCCGTAGGGGATCGCAACGCGGAACATGTAGGCGTGCAGCTGCAAATACACGCCGTTCTGCAAGCGCAGGATCTTGAATTCGTCCTCGGTGAGCTCGCCGGAGAGGCGGCGCTTCACCTGGTCGCGGAATTCCGAAACACGCTCGTTGATCAGCGTGCGGTCGAGTTCGTCATAAGCATACATGTTCGATGAGCCTTACGCCGGCGCGCCTTACGCGGGGACCTGGAGATCGATGGTGACGCCCTTGGCGCGGATCTGTTCGCGGAGGTTGCCGGGCTTGACCTTGCCGCCATCCTTGAGTTCGACCGGCGCGATATAGGCGCCGACCGCACCGACGTCGTCGGCGGTGGCTTCGGCCAGCAATGCGCGGGCATCGTCGGAGGTGCTGACGATGGCGGAATCGGCGAGTTCGGTGGACCAGCCTTGCTTGGCGGTTCGGTATACGACGGCGCCATCCCAGGTGCGGTTGGCGGTCACCACCGAGGGGCCCGTGATCCTGATTTTCTTCTGTTCGAGCGGAGAGGTCATTCGGCAGCTTTCAGCAGTTCGGAGAACATCTGGTTGGAGAACAGTTGGGTGACGTTGGATCGGCTCCACGGCGCGGAATGCGCGACCACGTCGCCGATGATGAGGACGGCGGGACCGCCATCGACCTGTTTGACCAGTTCAGGCAGCCGCGCCAGCGTGCCGACCGCAGCCTTGGCGTCCGGCCGCGTTACGCGCGCGAACACGCCGACCGGCGTCTCCGGCGAGCGGCCCGCGGCCAGCATGCCCTCGCGGATTGCGGGCGCCGCGGTCATGCCCATATAGACCACGACGGTCATCTTCTTGTCGGTCAGCACCGACCAGTCGACGACTTCGGCATCGCGCGCCTTGTGCGCGGTCAGGAAGGTGACGCGCAGCGCCTCGTGCCGGAAGGTCAGCGGCACCTCGAACTGCGCGGCCGCGCCGAGACCGGCGGAGATGCCGGGAATAATGGAGTAAGCGACGCCGGCGTCGCGCAGCGCCTCGATCTCCTCGCCGCCGCGGCCGAAGATAAAGGGATCGCCGCCTTTCAGCCGCACCGCGCGCTGGCCCGACTGCGCGGCCTCGATCATCAGGCGGTTGATGGCATCCTGGCCGATGCCGGGCTTGCCGACGCGACGGCCGACCGGGACGCGCGCGGCATCGCGGCGGATGCGGTCGAGAATTTCAGGTGACACCAATTCGTCATAGAACACCACGTCGGCGTCCTGCAGCGCGCGCAGCGCCTTCACCGTGAGCAGGTCCGGATCGCCGGGGCCGGCCCCAACCAGCGTCACATGACCGACGGCCTTGCCTTCCGTATCGGCGCCGGCGAAAGCGGCGGGGTCGGAAATTGCGTTCAGCGCCTGCTCGGCCTCGCCGTCGCGGCCGGCCAGCACCAGCGCGCCGATCGGGCCGTCGATAATGCGTTCCCAGAAACGGCGGCGCAGCGGAAACTCCTCGATGCGCGCATGCATCGCTTTGCGGAAGCGGCCGATGAAGCCGGCGAGATCGCCAATCCGCGCCGGCAGCACCGCCTCGATCTTCTCGCGGATGCGGCGCGCCACCACCGGCGACGTGCCGCCGGTGCCAACCGCGACCACGACATCGCCGCGATCGACGATCGCCGGCATGATAAAGGTGGAATGCACCAGGTCGTCCATGACGTTGACCGGCAGGCCAATCGCCTTGGCACGCACCGACACCGCAACACCGATGTCACCGGCACCGGCGCAGAGCACGGCGATGACATCGGAAAGATCTGCCGTCAGCGGATCGCCCGCGGCGCGCTCGATGCGCGCGGCGTCCTCGGCCGAGATGCCCGCAAGCTCATGATCGCCGTCGGTCGCGTACCAGCGCACGGCCGCGCCGACAGCCGCGAGCAGCCGCAACTTGGCGCGCACCAACTCGCCCGCTCCAACGAGCAGCACCTTGCCGCTTTGCAGATCCAGAAACACCGGCAGATATCGCATCAGACACTCGCTTCCCCAATTTGGGGGTTGACTGAAATTATTTTCTATTTATCTCTCGATCAAGCCCGATAAAGAGAAAATTATTTCTTCTCTATTGCGGCGCAACTTTAGAATTTTCAACTCCACAGGCCAAGGCCAAGAGATGCATCTTCTCGACAACGAATCCGCCGCTGCCGGAACGCGCTCCGCAGCTCTTGGTCAAGCACCTTCCGTGCCGGGAATTTTGACCGATCAGGCCCCCCCGACCATGGATCATCTCGACGAGCTCGAGGCCCAGAGCATCTACATCCTGCGCGAGGCGTTCGCCCGGCTGAAGAAGCTGGCGCTGCTATGGTCGCTCGGCAAGGATTCCAACGTGATGATCTGGCTGGCGCGCAAGGCGTTTTTCGGCCGTGTCCCGTTCCCCGCGATGCATGTCGACACCGGCAAGAAGTTTCCGGAGATGTACGAGTTCCGCGACCGCTTTGGAAAGGAATGGGACCTCGACCTGCGTGTCGAGCCCTGCCCGCCGATCGACAGCGTCGACCCGACCCTGCCGCCGGCCGCGCGTTCCGCCGCGCGCAAGACTGAGGGCCTGAAGCTCGCGCTCAACAAGTATGGCTTTGACGGATTGATCGCCGGCATCCGCCGCGACGAAGAGGCGACCCGCGCCAAGGAGCGCGTGTTCTCGCCGCGCGGCCTCGAAGGCGAATGGGACGTCCGCGACCAGCCGCCGGAGTTCTGGGATCACTTCAACGCCTCGCCGCCGCCGGGCGCGCACTTGCGCATCCATCCGATCCTGCATTGGACCGAGGCCGACATCTGGGCCTACACCAAGCGCGAAGGCATTCCGATCATCCCGCTCTACCTCGCCAGGGACGGCAAGCGCTATCGCTCGCTGGGGGATCAGGACATCACCAACCCGGTGGCGTCGACCGCATCGAGCATCGATGAAATCCTGGCTGAACTCGAGAACACCAGGATTCCTGAGCGCGCCGGCCGCGCGCTCGATCACGAAACCGAGGATGCGTTCGAGCGGCTACGTGTCGCCGGCTATCTCTGATTCAAGTTTGCCGTGAGTGCTCTGATGAACATGATCCTTCCCACCGCCGCGATCTCGGCGACCCCAAACGGCACCACCCGTCCCCAGGTGCGTATCGTCATCGTCGGCCATGTCGATCACGGCAAGTCCACTTTGGTGGGACGCCTGCTGCATGAGACCGGCAGCCTGCCGGACGGCAAGCTGGAGATGCTGAAGGCGGTCAGCGCGCGGCGCGGCATGCCTTTCGAATGGTCGTTCCTGCTCGACGCGCTGCAGACCGAGCGCGACCAGGGCATCACCATCGACACCACCCAGATTCGTTTCCGCACCCGCTCGCGCGACGTCGTGCTGATCGACGCGCCCGGCCACGCGGAGTTTTTGCGCAACATGATCACCGGCGCCTCGCAGGCCGACGGCGCGGTGCTGATCATCGATGCGCTCGAAGGCGTCCGCTCGCAGACGCGCCGCCACGGCTATCTCCTGCATCTGCTCGGCGTGAAGCAGGTCGCGGTTGTCGTCAACAAGATGGACCGGGTCGATTTCAGCGCCGACCGCTTCAACGAAATCAGCGAGGAAATTTCGGCGCATCTGGTCGGTCTCGGCGTGACACCGACCGCGGTGGTCCCGATCTCGGCGCGCGACGGTGACGGCGTCGCCGAGCACACGCCGCGGATCGGATGGTACAAGGGACCGACCGTGATCGAGGCGCTCGATGCGCTGGAGCCGGCACGGCCGCTGGCGGAGCTGCCGCTGCGGCTGCCGGTGCAGGCGATCTACAAGTTCGACGATCGCCGCATCGTCGCGGGACGCATCGAGTCCGGCAGCCTGAAGGCCGGCGACGAGATCGTCATCACGCCGGCCGGCAAGATCGCCAGGATCAAGACCGTCGAGAGCTGGCCGGTGACGCCGCTGCACGGCCCGCAGGGCGCCGGGCGCTCTGTCGGCATCACGCTCGACCGCGAATTATTCCTCGAGCGCGGCGACATCATCGGACATGCCGGGCAGAGCCCGCGCGACACCCGCCGCATCCGCGCGCGGATCTTCTGGCTGCACGACAAGCCGCTGACTGAGGGCGAACAGATCCTGATCCGGCTCGGCACCAAGGAAAGCCGCGCCACCGTGGTCGCGATCGAGAAGGCGGTCGATCCCGGCGCGCTGTCCAACGAAGAGAACACCGCGATCGCACGCAACCATGTCGGCGAGATCGACATCTCGCTGGCGCAGCCGGTCGCGACCGATCCCTACACCGACAATCCGCGCACCGGCCGCCTCGTGATCGAGGTCAACGGCCGCATCGCCGGCGGCGGCCTCGTGCTGTCGGTCGACGCCGGCCGGCCCGCGGTGCCGGTCGATATCGTACCGGTAGAATCCGCGCTGCGACCGGATGAACGCTCGGCGCGCTACCACCACAACGGTGCGGTGGTCTGGCTGACCGGCCTGCCCGGTTCGGGCAAGTCGACCCTGGCGCGTGCGCTGGAACGCCGCCTGTTCGGCAATGGCGGCTCGCCGATCCTGCTCGATGGCGACACTGTCCGCGCCGGGCTGAACAGCGATCTCGGCTTCTCGCCACAGGATCGCGCTGAAAATATCCGCCGCCTCGCCGAGGTCGCGACCCATCTGGCACGCAACGGTCACATCGCGATCGTCGCCGCGGTGTCGCCGTCGGCCGCTGACCGCGCGGTTGCGCGGCGCATCGCCGACAGCGCGTTCCGCGAAGTCTATGTCGCGACGCCTGCCGAGGTCTGCGAGACCCGCGATCCCAAGGGCCATTACGCCAAGGCCCGGTCCGGCGGATTGCCGTCCTTTACCGGCATCACCAATGACTATCAGCCGCCGACCGGCAACGAACTGACCATCGACACCTCGAACCGCTCGGTCAGTGACGCCATCGACGAGATCGAGCGGATGCTGGCCACGACCGGCATCCTGTTCGACGAGCTGACCGACCTCGCGGCGAATATCTGATCTCGCTCACCTGTCATCGCCCGGCTCCGACCGGGCGATCCAGTATTCCAGAGAGAGCAATTACTGAACCGATGGGCCGCGGCGTACTGGATGCCCCGCTTGAAGCGGGGCATGACAGCGGTGTCGAGAACGGTCCGGTTGATACCTATTCCGCCGCGCGTTGGCTTCCGACCGCGTGTCGCACCATCCCCGGCGATCGCCCGGTGATGCGCTTGAACGCGCGGCTGAACGCCGCCTGTGACGCATAGCCCAGGCGTTGCGCGATCATGTCGATCGGCTGGCGTTCATGCTCGATCCATTGTGTCGCAAGGCGCATGCGCAGCTCGGCAAGATAGCGCAGCGGCGATTGCCCGGTCATCGACTGGAAGCGCTCGGCGAACAGCGAGCGTGAGCAGCCTGCCTCCGCCGCCAGTTCGGCCACCGTCCAGTTGCGGCCGGGCGCCCGATGCAGCGCACCAAGGGCGCGGCCGAGACGCGGATCACGCAACGCCTCGAACCAGCCGACGGCGTTGTCGCCGCCGCATTCGACCCAGCCTCGCACGATCGATGCGGCGAGAACATCGGCGAGCCGCGCGGTGACACCGACGGAGCCGGCCCGCGGCGTGCAGGTCTCCCGCTCCATCGCCTTCAGCATCGGTTCGATTTCCGGCTGGCGGACAAGCAACGTGTCGGCCCGCATCACCTCCGGCATCAGGGCGATGAGCGGGCGCATGCCGCCGAGGTCGAAATTCATGCAGGCGCTGAAGACCAGAACCGACTCGTCTTGCGGGCATCCTTCAGGACAGGCCGACGTCACATCGACATTGCCGCACAGCGTCTCGGTCTTGAAACGCTCGACGTCGCAACTCGGCTCGTCCGCGGCCGAGACGAGATCATGCGCGCCGCCGCGCGGCAGGAAAATCGCATCACCGCATCCAAGCGGCAGCAGCGTCGCATCGGCGTAGCGCAGCAGCGCCGTGCCATGGGCGACGAAGTGGAATTGTGCGCGTCCATAGGGCGTCTCAAAGCGCAGACCGAAGGGCGCCCTGGTCTGGATCCGGCGGTAGTAGACGCCCTCAAGCCTCATGCCGAGCAGCAATTCGCTGACCAGGTCGATGGCGGCGTCAGTCGTATCGGTGACACGCGATTTGGACGATCGATCAAACATTGGAGCGTTTATGGCATAGATTGTCCAAAACCTCCAGCCTATGTCTGCGGCAACGCAGCATAAAATGGAAGTTTTGGTCGATGGATCAAGAACTGGACCCAGCTCTGGCGCACACCGATGTGGTCGCGCCGGTGCCGCGCGACGTCGCGCTTGAGACGCTCCCATCGCAAGCACCCGCCTGGGGCGCGGTCGCCGCCATGATGCTGGGCGTCACCGCGCTGCTGACGGCGGAGTTCCTGCCGTCCGGATTGCTGACGCCGATGGCGAGGGATCTCGGCGTGAGCCCAGGGCTGGCCGGTCAGGCGGTGACGACGACCTCGCTGGCCGGCCTGGTGGGCGCGCTGTTCACGCCGACACTGACACGCAACTTCAATCGAAAGCCGGTGCTGCTCAGTTTCGCTGTTCTTCTGGCGATCTCCAACCTGCTGGTGGCCCTGGCGCCGAACATCACCTTCCTGCTCACCGCGCGGATCGTGCTCGGGCTTGCCCTCGGCGGCTTTTGGGCGATGGCGGCTGCGACGACGATCCGACTGGTGCCGACGCCGCTGGTCCCACGCGCCCTATCGATCGTGATGAGCGGCGTCCCCGCCGCCATGATCATCGCCGTGCCGCTTGGCAGCTATCTCGGCGAGGTGATGAGCTGGCGTGCCGTGTTCCTGCTGGCGACGGCATTTGCCGCAATAGTGTTCGTCGTGCAGGCATTGGTCTTGCCGCGTCTGGCTCCAAGGGGAGAAGCCGGGCTCGGCACCTTGATCGAAATCCTGTCACGGCCGGGGATCGGCGCCGGCATCCTGGCGGCAACCCTGGTCTTCACCGGACATTTCGCCTATTTCGGCTACATCCGTCCTTTCCTCGAAATCGTGACCGGGCTGAGCGCCGCTGGTGTCGCCGCGACGTTGCTTGCCTTCGGCGTCGCCAACTACCTCGGCTCCTTCGTGAGTGGCCTGCTGGCTGAGCGCAAACTCAAGCTCACGCTGATCGCGATGCCGCTCGCCATCAGCCTGATCGGCCTGTTGCTCGCCGCTTACGGCGAGGACGTCGTGCCCGCTCTGGTGCTGGTCGCGCTCTGGGGCTTCGCCTTCAGCGGCGTGCCGGTGGCGACGACGACCTGGATCACCCGCATGGTGCCCGACGAGACCGAAAGCGGGACCGGAATGACCGTGGCCTCGATTTTCCTCGGCATCACCACAGGTGCGGCCGGCGGCGGGCTGGTCCTTGACCTGATGGGCGCGCCGGCGGTGTTCGTGGCAGGCGCAATCCCCCTGCTGCTCGCCGTGTTGCTGATCGCCGCCAAGGTGCGGACCAGGCTGCCCTGACCTCCCCGCGTGAAGGTAACAGGCAGGGGCCTTCTCAGAGCCGTGGCTTTAAGGCTAAAAGGGCCGTGAACGCGGCCCTTTGGCGCGTTTTTTGCTGATTTCTTTCGAAAGCAGCGCCTAAACGCCCCATTTCTTTGAGAAAGCCCATCATGACTCGTGTCGATGCCCATGGATTGAAGATCGCCCCTGTCCTGTTCGATTTCATCGCCAAGGAGGCGACGCCGAAAACCGGGATCGCGCCCGACGCGTTCTGGGCAGGACTGGCCGCCATCCTCCAGAAGCTCGGCCCGAAGAACCGCGAGTTGCTCGCGGTCCGCGACACCTTGCAAGCCAAGATCGACGACTGGCATCGCGCCAACAAGGGCAAGGCGTTCGACATCAACGCCTACACCACGTTCCTCAAGGACATCGGCTATCTACTGCCGGAGCCCGCGACCCACAAGGTCGAGACCGCCAATGTCGACGAGGAAATCGGCAAGATCTGCGGTCCACAGCTGGTGGTGCCGCTGACCAACGCCCGCTATGCGCTGAACGCCGCCAATGCGCGCTGGGGTTCGCTGTACGACGCCTTCTACGGCACCGACGCGATTCCGCATGATCCGAGCGAGAGCGGAAAGGGTTACAACAAGGCCCGCGGCGACAAGGTGATCGCGAAGGCCAAGGCGTTCCTCGATGCGGCCGTGCCGCTCGCGACCGGAAGCCACACCGACGTGACCTCCTACGCCGTGATCGCGGGCCAGCTCTCGGTCAAGCTGAAGAGCGGCAATTCGACCGCGCTGAAGAACGGCGCCCAGTTCGCCGGCTACCTGGGCGACGCCGCCCAGCCGACCGCGATCCTGCTCGTCAACAACGGCATGCATGTCGAGGTCAAGATCGACCGCAGCAACGTCATCGGCAAGGACGACCCGGCCGGCGTTGCCGACATGATCCTGGAATCGGCGGTCTCCACCATTCTCGACATGGAAGATTCGGTCGCCGCAGTCGACGCCGAAGACAAGGTGCTGGTCTATCGCAACACGCTCGGTCTGATGAACGGCACGCTGTCGGCCGATTTCGAAAAGGGCGGCAAGACGCTGACGCGCTCGCTCAATGCCGACCGCGTCTACAAGAAGCCAGACGGCAGCGAGCTGAGGCTGCACGGCCGCAGCCTGCTGTTGATGCGCAATGTCGGCCACCACATGTTCACCGACGCCGTGCTCGACGCCAAGGGCGAGGAAATCCCGGAAGGCATTCTCGATGCCGCGGTCGCCGGCCTGCTCGCGATCCACGACCTCAAGGGCAATTCCAAGGTCAGGAACAGCCGCACAGGCTCGGCCTATATCGTCAAGCCGAAGATGCACGGCCCCGACGAGGTGACGCTGACCTGCGACCTGTTCGCGGAGGTCGAGAAGATGCTCTCTCTGCCGGAGAACACGCTGAAGGTCGGCATCATGGATGAGGAGCGCCGCACCACGGTCAACCTCAAGGCCTGCATCCAGCGCGCCTCCAAGCGCATCATGTTCATCAATACCGGCTTCCTCGACCGCACCGGTGACGAGATCCACACCTCGATGGAAGCGGGTCCGATGATCCGCAAGAACGACATGAAGGCACAGCCGTGGATCAAGGCCTATGAGGACTGGAACGTCGACAACGGCCTGATCGATGGCCTGCCCGGCCATGCCCAGATCGGCAAGGGCATGTGGGCCGCGCCCGACAAGATGGCCGACATGCTCGCCCAGAAGATCGGCCATCCACAGGCCGGCGCCACCACGGCCTGGGTGCCGTCGCCGACCGCGGCGACGCTGCACGCGCTGCACTATCACCAGGTCAACGTGATCGCGCGCCAGCAGGAGCTCGCCAAGGGCGGGCCGCGCGCAAAACTCTCCGACATCCTCACCATTCCGGTGTCGCAGTCGAACTGGGCGCCCGACGACGTCAAGCAGGAGATCGACAACAACTGCCAGGGCATCCTCGGCTACGTCGTGCGCTGGATCGACCAGGGCGTCGGCTGCTCCAAGGTGCCTGATATCCACGATGTCGGACTGATGGAAGACCGCGCCACGCTGCGCATCTCGAGCCAGCATCTGGCGAACTGGCTGCATCAGGGTGTCATCACCAAAGATCAGGTGATGGAATCGCTGAAGCGCATGGCCGTCGTGGTCGACAAGCAGAACGCCGGCGATCCCCTCTACAAGCCGATGGCACCGTCGTTCGATGGCGTCGCCTTCAAGGCGGCCTGCGACCTGATCTTCGAGGGCCGCACCCAGCCGAACGGCTACACCGAATACATCCTCACCGCGCGCCGTCGCGAGGCCAAGGCCGCCGGCTGATCCGCAAGCGAGCGCAACGACAAGCAAAAGCCCCGGCGATGAGCCGGGGCTTTTTTGTTGGCGATGCGCTGCTGCATTAGTGCGCGGTGAGCTGAGCTCGAGCGGCGACGGCGCTGCGCTCCCTCGCCCCGTTCTTACGGGGGGAGGGTTGGGGTGAGGGGCCGTATCCGCATATTCGGTGATAGCTTAGTTTGCGGAGACTTCCCCTCACCGGAACGCATCTAACGATGCGTCATAGCCGAAGCTCTGCTTCGGCGTTCTTGAGAACGGCCGCCGAAGGCGGCCTACGCCTCTCCCCGCAAGCGGGGCAAGGTGAAGCGGAGTCCGTTGCTTGATCGAAGTGAATCATCTTGCGCTAGAACACCGCGAGATATTTCAGCAGCGAGACGATGCCGATGATGATGACGACGACGCGCGCGATCTGCTTGGCGCGGCCATCGAGCGGCAGCATGTTGATGAGATAAAGAACGAGAATAATGACAAGGAAGGTGACAAGTACGCCGACCAGCATGCGGGGCCCCCTGAAGGCATCGATGAATGCGCTATTCGCCCTTTGCCAACGTGCAGGCGCGAGGTCGGTTCCGACCAGGAACCGATATCGGCGGCATCAGATGATCGACGCTACTCGCGCGCCACCACTGGCGGCTGGCCATATTTGGCGCGGATGCGCTCAGGCGCCGGCGTGAAGTTGAGCGAAGCGCCACGCCGGTCCTGGCGGCTGACCGACATCAGCCCATCCTTGCCGGCGACGATGTCGCCCTTGCGCAAGGTCGGATCATTTTCGATCTGCACCGCGGCGAGCCCGACCGGGTCCTTGCCGTTGCAGGTGCAGCCCGCGACGATCGCGTCGCGATAGCGGTATGCGTTCGGCAGCTCGGAATACGGCTTGCCGTCCTCCGTCGCGGCGTTGTCGATATTGCCGCCATAGACCACTTCGGTTGCGGCCGCCGGGCAGAAGCTGTTGCAGCTTTCCGCCTTGCTCTGGCTGCCGGTCGCAGCCAGCGGGAAGTAGCGGCCGTCGCAGGTCCGCACGCAATAGGCCTGACCGCCGTCATAACGCGCGCGACGCTCGGCCCGCGGCATCATCGGTGCGGGGCCGTCATCGAACGGCATCCGGATCACCGGCGGGCGGCCCTGCATGAGGCCGCCGAACAGTTGCGAAAAGAAATCCTGGGCTTGCGCCGCGGACGCCAGGGACAGGCCGAGCAACGCCGCCGTCCCAAACGCCCACCGCGTTACATGCTGCCTTGCCATCACCGACCCTCGGTTCAACGCCGAATGTCAGTACAACGAGGAAGCGGTCGGAATGTTCATCGCCTGACGGCCGGACGGAAGCGTCATGACAGCGGGACGCGGCTGCACCGGCGCCCGGCGAACCGAGACCTGCGTCGCGGCCGGGCCGAGCTCGCGTGCCGCAAGGTGCGGCGCGTTCTTCGGCAGCACCACGACCTTGGTGCCGACATCGACCCGGCTGAACAGGTCGGAAACGTCCTCATTGGTCAGGCGGATGCAGCCCGACGAGACGAACTTGCCGATCGTCGTGGGATCGTTGGTGCCGTGGATGCGATACTCGCTGGAGCCGAGATACATCGCGCGCGCGCCGAGCGGGTTGCCCGGGCCGCCGGCCATGAAGCGCGGCAGATAGGGCTGGCGCTTGATCATCTCGGCCGGCGGATGCCAGTCCGGCCACTCGGCCTTGCGGCTGATCGTCTGGGTGCCGGCCCAGGTGAAGCCCTCGCGGCCGACGCCGACGCCGTAGCGGATCGCCCGGCCGCCGCCGAGCACGTAATAGAGCGCGGTGTTGCCGGTATCGATAATGACGGTGCCGGGCGCCTCCGACGTATTGAGCGCCACGGTGGTGCGGCGCAACCGCTGCGGCAGCGCGCCGTCCTCGCCGACTTCGGTCGAGGGATTGGTCATCACCTCGTCGGACGGGAAAGCGCCCGGCTGCGTCGAGGCATAGCCGAGCGCAGAAGAACTGACTTGAGAGCTGACTTGAGAACTGACTTGGGCGTTAGCCGAGGTGGTGACAATGAACGGCGTCACGAACAGGACGCTGGCGAAAGCAAGAGTGCGAGCATGGGTGCGCGCAACGCGCGACGCAAGCCGGCGGCTGGAGAGAGACGGATGTGTCATGTGCTGCCCCTGGACGGGATGCGCATCGTGGTGATGCGATGCCAGGTCAACGCGCATGGCCGCCAGAGAGTTCCGCCGCGAATCGTCATGAAGTCGCGATTGTCAACCCGCTGCGTCTCACGAAACCGCGATGGAACCTTTGCTGGGACAACGCCGTTGTCACGCGCAATTTGATACGAAATTCATTTGTCCTCGTGCGGGAGGATGCGGGAGGAATCGGGTGCGCGCCTTTCCGGGTGAAATTCTGGTTGGCCATGCGCCCGAAGGCACGCCCCTCCCCGACAGCAACGCCGAGTTGCCACCGGTCGTCAGCCGTGCCGAGGTCGTCGCCTTTGCGCTGGTCGCGCTGCTGGTCATTGTCATCGTCGGCGTGCTCTATCTGGCGCGCGCTTTTTTCCTCCCGATCACCATGGCTTTCATCGTCGGCACCATGCTGTCGCCGGCGGCGAGCCTGCTCGAGCGTTACCGGATTCCGCGCGCGCTCGGTGCGGTACTGCTTGTGATCGCGGCCGGCAGCGCCGTCGCTTTCATGATCGGACTGATCGCCTCTCCCGTGATGGAGTGGAGTTCGCGGCTGCCCGAGCTCGGCGCGATCCTGAGGCAGAAGCTGCACGTGTTCGACCGGCCGCTCGCGCTGTGGCAGGAATTGCAGAGCATGGTCGGCGGATCCGATACGCTCGCCAGCTTCCAGATGCCGAAATTCGAATGGGTGCAGCCGACGCTGGAATTCCTGTCGCCGACATTCGCCGAATTCCTGCTGTTCATCGCCACCCTGATCCTGTTCGTCGCGAGCTGGAAGGATCTGCGCCGCGCGCTGGTGATGACTTTCCGCGAACGCGAGGCACGGCTGCGCACACTGCGGATCCTCAACGAGGTCGAGGTCCATCTCGGCAACTACCTGCTGATGGTGACCATGATCAATGTTGGCGTCGGCATCATCACCGGCGCGATCTGCGCGGTGACCGGCATGCCCAATCCGGCGGGGCTCGGCGCACTCGCAGCGACGCTGAACTTCATTCCGATCATCGGCCCGGTCGCGATGTTCCTCGTGCTGGTGGTGGTCGGCATCATCTCCTCGCCGACGATCGGCGCGGGATTGATCGCGGCGGTCTGTTTTGCCGTCGTGACCTTCATGGAAGGACATTTCGTGACGCCGACGATCGTCGGCCGCAGGCTGTCGCTGAATGCGCTCGCCGTCTTCCTCGCGCTCGCATTCTGGACCTGGCTGTGGGGGCCGATGGGCGCTTTCCTGTCGTCGCCGCTCCTGATCGTCGGATTGATCGTGAAAGAGCATTTGATGCCGGTCAATTCGCCGCAGCTGCCTGAAGGGTAACCACAGTTTCGCACCTGGAACTTTGCGAGATGCGAAGCGTTTTTCCCGCAACACGCCAATGATGCGGGAGCCTCCGATGTCGAGCACGGACAGCGTATTTGGGATCAAGAACATGACCGACAAAGCGACCTACGAACGCCTGGAAAAGGATGTCACCGCCGTGAAGAACGACATTGCAGCCCTGACCGAGCAGATCACCGACGCGCTGAACTCGTTCGCCAACAACGCCGGCAAGCAGGCCCGCCGCCGCTACAAGGAAGCGCGCGCCAATGCGGAAGATGCGCTCGACGACGTGTCGGAGCGCGGCAGCGCGATGATGGGCGCGGCGCAGGACGCGGCGTCTTCGATCGAGGAGACGCTGGAGGACGTGATCACGCAGCGGCCGCTGGCGACCGTCGGCCTCGCGGTCGGCCTCGGCTTCTTGATCGGCCTTACCTGGCGGCGCTAGGCAACCAACCATCCCTGAGACATGGTGGCGATCATGCGCAAACCACCGTTCTGGACCAGATGGCAGCGCTGGCGCGCTGCCGCCTCGTTCGTTGATGCGCTTTTCAGGGCGAGGTTCAAGGCGAGGCTGGTCGATGCTTCAGCGGCTGATCGATGACGTCAAGGAGTCCACCGGCAGCGCGCTGCGGCTGACGTCGCTTGCCGCGGCGGCTGCGATCGCGCTGTTCATCACCATCGCCTTCCTGTGCGCAGCCGCCTTCGTCTACGTGTTGCAGCACTACGGACCGGTGGAAGCGTGCCTGTCCGGCGCAGCACTGTTCCTGGTCGTTACATTGATCGCCGCCGGCGTCTACACGGTGCGCAAGCGCGAGATGCGCCGGCGCGCCGAGAAAGCCGCCAAGGCCGCCGCGGCCAATGCGTTTTCCGATCCTGTCGTGGTGGCCACCGGCCTGCAAATCGTCCGGGCCATCGGTGTGAAGCGCCTGATCCCGATCCTGGCGATCGGCGGCCTCGCGCTCGGCCTGATGGCAAGTCGCGGCGCTGCGGGCGGCGAGGCGGAAGAGCAGGAATAACGTCCTCCACCGTCATTCCGGGGCTCGCGAAGCGAGAGCCCGGAATCCATCGGGCCGCATATCTCGCGGTGAAATGGATTCCGGGCTCGCGCCAAGCGGCGCGCCCCGGAATGACGGTGAGATAATTGGTGTTCTCAGGTCACGCAGCGGCCGGGCTGCAGCAGCTTGGCCACTTCGGTCAGCACGCTGACCACGGGCTCGCAGGCCACCTTGCGGGTATCGCCGGGGCGGGCTCGGGCGGGCGCTGGGGGATGATTGCGGGCCTCTTCCCGCGCCACGGGGACGCGGACCAGGACCGACGTGTCGGGCAGCCGATCGACCTTCAGCGCCACGGTCCGGCTCGGCAGGCCGGTCGCCGGAGCCACGGCACGATCGGTCTTGGCGGCACGGTTGACGGCGAGCTCGGGCGCCAATGCGGTCGTAACCTGCTGGCCGCCAATGAGATCGTGGCCGGACGCCAGTTGCACCGCGCCAAGCGTCAAGCCGACCGCCAACGCAGCGAAAATTGCCTTTTGCTTATTTGACATGGTGAATGTCCCTCGCCCCATGGAAATTCCCGTTGGCGATCCCGGACACAACGCGAACGAAACCTGCAGGGTTCTCGCGTCCGGCCATCACTTAACCGTGTACGAAATTATTTTCACCCGCACGGAACGAGTCCGGGGGGATGCGAGTCATGCAAGGAGCCGGTTATTCCCCCTGCCCCATTGACCGGCGACGTAGGGCGCGACCGTGGTGATGCCGGTCGCGCCCTGCTCTTTTTTGGCGGTGCTTTTCGAGGGCCGCCGCGCGCGATGCGTCAGCCGGGCTTAGCTGTCGCATGGGGGAAATCGCGCGAAAGAGCAGTCCGCTCGCTGCCGAGAGGACCGCTTCAGGCATCGTCGCTTGTCGGGGCGTCCTGGTATCGAACGACTGTTACCTCGCGGGCTCTGGCTCCCGGCGCTTATTTCGCAGCGGCCTTCCGGGACTCTGCTGCTTCGCGCGCCTGCCGCTCGGCCTTGAGGCGCTGGAAATTGTCGTAGAACGCCTTCTCGTTGGCGCGATGCTCCTTCATCGCCTGCGACGCGTCTTGCTGACGCTGCGCATCACGGTCCTTGCGCTGCTGGGGAGTCAAATTCATACGCCACTCCGATAAAGTATTGAATCGCCGATGGATTCAACGCACGAGCCGGCAAGAGGTTGCATCGGGATTGAGGCTTGCGGCAGCGGGTAAGTTTGCCGGGCTATTTGCGCAGGCTGGCCCAGACGCCGCCGAGGATCAAAAGGCCGCCGATCAGATGGATCAGCTTCGGCGGCTCGCCGAGGATCAGCCAGGACAGCAGGGCGCTCGCGATCGGCGCGACATAGAGCACCAGCGACGTCCGCACCGAGCCGAACCGTGCGCCGAGCCAGGCGAAGCCGGCATAAGCGGCGAGACCGGGCACCAGGCCGGCGAAGACATAGGCCTCGAATGCCCTGGCGTTGAGCACCGCCGCCGGCGCAGCCCACATCTCCTGCAGCGCCGGCGGCAGCGAGCACAGCGCGCCGGCCGCCGAGAACAGGCTGACCCGCGCCAGCAGCGAGGCGCGCGGCGCGACGCGCGATTGCACCAGCGTGTAGCCGGACCAGCCGAGCATCGCGCCCACCACCAAAAGATCGCCCCAGGCCGCGCTTGACTGCGTCAGCGTGTCCAGATGGCCGCCGGAGACGATCAGCAGCGCGCCGGCCAGCGCCAGCGCGGTGCCGAGCCATTGCAGCGGACCGATATGCTCGATGCCGAGCGCCGCCGAGATCAGCAGCACCATGATCGGCGACAGCGCGAAGATCAGCGCGATATGGATCGCGGTGGTGGTGATGCCCGCGATGTAGACGGGGCCGCCGCACAGGAACATGCCAAGGAAGCCGGCGGCGAGGATCGGCCAGAAACTCTGCGCCAGCGGGATCTTGCCGTCGCGGATCGCCACGATCGCAAACGGTGCCAGGCCGATGGCGATGATGCTCCAGCGGAAGAAAGCCAGCGAGAACGGCGGCACCGAGCCGGCAAGGCCGCGCGCCAGCACCTGGTTCGACGCTTGCCCGACCGCGACCAGGATGAAGCCGGTCAGCGCGACCGCGTCCTCCCAGCCCGTCGCCGGGCGGCTGGCTTGCGCCTTCGGCAGTTCCGCATCCATGACACCTCCCTCAAGCCGGTGCGCCGCGGCGCGCGCTACCGCTCCGCGGCCTCCCGCTCCATGTCGCGGTCCTGACGCGGCCCTGCCCCGGCGAGTCCCGCTGCTAGTTCTTGAAGCGTTGGTCCAACTGCGGCGGCGGGTAGCTGCGCCGCTTCGCCTTGAGATATTCGCGTGCGAAATGGATGCCGATCCCGATCAGGAACGGCGGGGCAAGCGCGGCAGCGATCATCAGCGCGGTGATCGACTTCGGCGTCAGGATGTCCAGCACCATCGACGCCAGCAGCCACAGCGTGGCAGCAATCACCGCGACGTCGACATGCTTCATTCCCCGGTCTTTCCTTGGTCCCTGACCGCCATCCAGGTTCCATCCTACCGGCTGGTCCCGCGCGCGCCAAGGATTCCGGCGGCAAACGATACCCGTGGCCCTTCACTTTTTGGAACGGCGCGCGCGCGGCCCACGTTGGCCTGTGGCAACCAGACGCGGAGGCTACCATGGGGAACTCCAGTGACATCCACAGCGGCGTCGACCATCCCGCCAGCCGTAACGGCGTCAATGACCCGGTCGACGGGGTCGACGTGAAGCGGACGTTCGACGACAACCAGACGCCGCACGAACGGGCGCAATGGGCCGCCGATGTCCGTGCCGACGCCTCGCCCCGGAGCGGGGAAGCATTCCTTCCCGAGGCGCTGCGGCGGCCGCCGACCGCACCGCTCAATCCGCGCACCGGCCGCCGTTCCACCGACTAGCCGGACCGTCGCAGGGGGCGAATCCAAAATCTCGCAAAACAACCCCATGCAAAGGAGCCGGCGGCGGCCGGCGTCCGAACCAAGCGACTCGACACGTCGGGCAACTCAGGGGCATACTTCTAATATTCAGAAATCACGCCTCGCCTTCGCGGCGGCGCTTAGTCGCATCTTGCTCTCGCGTGTCGCGAGACACGGAAATCCATCCGTCTATTCGACCCGTCATCCTGAGGCGGCCGCTTCTTCAGCGGCCCTCGAAGGATCGACGGCCCGGCTGGTGGCCGTGCATCCTTCGAGACGCCCGCAAGTGCGGGCTCCTCAGATCCTATGGGGCGGCGGGTGGTCAAGAGAGGTTAGGATTGGATTGCAAACCACCCAGCCTCGGAGGACCAAGATGATCAAGCTCGATCGCATTGACGCACCCGCCACAGCGGAGCATGCCACGGTTTACCTGGCTTTTGAACTGAGCAAGGCGAAATGGAAGCTCGGTGTGTTGCTGCCGGGTTCCCAGAAACTGAGCCGCTACACGATGGGCGGCGGTGATCTGGTGGCCATGGCGGCCCGGCTTGCCGCGATGCGCAAGAAGGCTGCCTCAAGCGGCCGGCCGGTCCGCATCATGTCGTGCTACGAAGCGGGCCTCGATGGCCATTGGCTGCATCGCTGGCTGACGCAGCAGGGCGTCATCAATCATGAGATCGATCCCTCCAGCATCGAGGTGAGCCGTCGCGCACGGCGCGCCAAGACCGACCGGATTGATCTGGAGAAGCTGATGCGGACCTTCCTCGCCTATCTGCGCGGCGAGCCGCGGGCGTGCAGCGTGGTGCACGTGCCGACAGTTGAGGATGAGGATCGCAAGCGCCGCAGCCGCGAACGCGAGCATCTGATCAAGGAGCGCACGGCTCACCTCAACCGCATCAAGGCACTCCTGCACGGACAGGGCATCCGCGATGTCAATCCACTGGATCGCTCGTTCATCGAAAGCCTTTGCAAGCTGCGCACTGGTGACGGTCACCTGCTTGCCGTGCGGCTGAAGGAGGAGATTGCGCGCGAGCACGAGCGGCTGCGGCTGGTGGTCCGGCAGGTCGCCGAGCTCGAGGCCAAAAGCCGCGCCGAGCTGCGCCGCGCAACCTGGCTCGCCGGAAGAGAGGATCATGCAGCTCATCGACCTCAAAGGCGTCGGCCCGGTCGGCGGCCAGGAGCTGGTCAACGAGGTGTTCTATCGCGACTTCGACAACCGCCGTCAGGTCGGCAGCTACTTCGGCCTCACCGGCACGCCCTACGACAGCGGCGAGCGAAGCCGGGAGCAGGGGATCAGCAAAGCCGGCAACCGGCGGGCCCGCGAGCTCGCCATCGAGCTGGCGTGGCTCTGGACGGTCCATCAGCCGGATAGCGCGCTGACGTGCTGGTTCCGCGAGCGGGTGCGCAATCTCAAGGGACGCGTCCGGCGCATTGCCATTGTCGCCCTGGCGCGCAAGCTGATGGTGGCGCTGTGGCGCTATCTCACGACCGGCGTGATCCCCACCGGCGCCGTGCTGCATCCGACCGTGTGAACGGCCACGCGCAATGAGGGCCGACGTGAGCCAGGACAGACGCGTGACCGTCGTCATCCAGGGGAGCAAACAACCCGCTCTCTCAGAGGGGTCCCGTCCTTGCTGGGCTCTGCCTTCACCCGTGCATGAAAGATCAGGGTACCGGGCCACGTGCCCGACCGGATACAAGGTGATGCGGTGTTGCCGCATTGTCGTTCACGGCCCAGGCCTCGCCTCACGTCGAACCCGTCATCACGCGCGTTGTGCGGGCGCCATTATGGCGCTGAACTCGGCGCGCTCAAGGCCGCTAACGCGCCGCCTCCGGCGGTGGCCTCCGGCAAGCCTTGACCCCGCCTCACTTCAGCGCCCAAGACCACCCCCAACAAACAACGCCCTCTTGACACATCACTCCCCATACAAGGATGACGGAAAGGGGAGCAGGTAGCTGACCATCAAGCCGCGACGCCCGCACCAGCAGAAGGCCACCGACCAGCGCCACGAGGTGAACCAGGAAGTGGGGCACGCGCTGCGGATCGGCTGTGACGCATGCTCCTACCGACGCTGTCGCGCCCAGTAGGAGCATGCGCCTTGCGGCGATTATCGGGAGACTCCATCCCCTCAACGCGAGGATGGCAGGCGAGCGGAGCGGCGGGAGCAAGTGGACGCCGCGCCGCTCCGGTGTTGGCTCATGTGGTCGTCGACAACATCGTGTTGAGCTCGACGGCTGCCTTCAGCTGTTCGATACGCGCAATAATCTGTTCGCGCGCGGCGCCGCGCGGAAGCTGCGCGAGCTGGGTCTCGAGCCGCACGCGGTGCTCCTCGAGCCGCTGCTCGAACGTATGTGGCTCAGACCGTTTCCGCTTTCGAATCGTTCTCTCCATTGTCCACCTTCGGAGGTTGTAGACCGGGACTGTTGGCCCAGCGGTCCAGTTGATCGATGACGCGCGCATGGCTCGGGCGCCGTGGTTCAGGCGCTTTCGGTTCGTCGGATAGTTTGCGGGGTAGCTTGACGTCGTTGGTCATGGCACCTCTCCGGCGAGCTAACGAAACAGGCGCGTCACCGTTCCATTTATTTTTTTATTAAGTTACTGATTTTACTTGATAAATTTACTCATACGCTGTTTTTGTCTCAAGCGATGGAACCCAAGGCAAGTTGGTCGGTTTAGCAAATTACTCATTCAGCTAAGTCTGGGTATTTTCCGATGAACGAGCTGCGGGCCGAGCGATTGCAAGTGATGCTGTCGCCCGAGGAATTAGCTGCCCTCGACGATTTCCGCTTCAAATACCGCATGCCGACACGCGCTGCGGCGGTCCGCGAGCTATTGAAGCTCGGTCTGGCTAGCAGCGGCATCGATGGGGTAGCTGGCGTAAAATCCAGTGACTACGGGGTGTTCGATCGGGGGCCCGACGGGCACATCCAGGTCGATATCCAAGGCGATGCGCCGCGAAAGGATTGATGGCGCGTTGACCCTGGCGAGGGTTTTCAGCCAAAGATGAGGAGGTCCACGACCGCCTTCAGGGTGCAGACCACGAGCGCCGACGTGAACATCGCCGTACCGAGATCCGCGAGATAAAGCAGTTGCGCCCTCTGCTCCGCGTCGAGCCGCGCGATCGCCTTACGCATGGCCAAGCTCCCTTTCGGGGAGAACGCGGCGCGCGAACGACCGTTCCTTTGGCCGCAGCTCGGGCCCGCTGCAGCGCCAGCGTCACGCCGCCGAGCGTCAGCACCATGGCACCGATCTCGCGGACCCCTAAGGGTTCGCCGAGGATGATCGCAGTCGACACCGGCCGATCACCGGCACCAGCAGCGTGCCCGTCGACGCCGATGTCGGCGGCAGGCGGCGCAGCGTCTCGAACCGCGACTCACCCTGTCAGGCAAAGGTGCCCGCCGTGATCTTCGGCCAGCCCTCGCTTTTCCGTGCGGCGGCAAGCTTGCCGGTCCAGGCATCGACCAGGCTTGTGATCAGCAGGCGGCCGGTGCCGCGCATGTCGGGCAGCTTCATGGTCGGCGTGCCGAGCGTCAGCGCGACCACGCCGTGAATCGCCGCCAGCAGTGCGGTCGCCAGCCGCTGCGGCAGGCCCGGCGCCGGCTCGGCACCATGCGCGGCGAGATACTCCCGCACCGAGATCACGAACAGTTCGTAGCTGCGGCGCGCGATCTCGGTCTCGCCGAAATAGACGCCGTCGGGAAACCGGCGGTCCTCGACCGTACCGGACATCGAGAACAGCGAACGGAAGTGATCGGGATTGTCGGCCCAGTAATCGAGATAGGTCTCCATCACCCGCCGCAGCCGCAGATCGCTGTCGGCCGTCTGCGCGCGGACGTGGTCGAGCCGTTCGGCAACCGCCTCAAGGTTCTGTTGCTTCACCGCGAGCAGCAGCAGCAGCTTGGTCGGATAATATTTGAGGACGGTGCCCTTGGAGTAGCCGATCGCGTCGGCGATCTTCTGGATCGACACGGTCTCGAGCGTGCCGGCGGCGAACTCCTTGCGCGCGGTCTCGAGGATCAGCGCCTTCAGCGCCTCCTTGTCGGCCTCCTGGCGCGCCCTGCGCTGAAAGCGCCGCCCGCCGCCCTTGCTGGATCGCTCCTCGATCGACATCGCCGTCTCCTAGAGCATGATGCGATTGGGTTGAGCTGGAACGGCGTCGAAACTTCACCTCTCCCTTGGGAGAGGTCGATCTGCGCAGCAAATCGGGTGAGGGGTTACGACCCATCGAGAGAGCAAGGGCCCTCACCCGGATTGCTTCGCAATCCGACCTCTCCCCAACGGGGAGATGTGAACGAGACCGCGCCAAGCGATTCACTCGAATCTTGCCGCGCTTTAGAGCCTTTTCCGTTCCGATGGAATTGAAACGAGGCGCCTCTTGCCATAAGCAAATTAATTGACTATGGTCAATTAACTGATCACAAGACGGGAGGATGCAATGAGCGCGCTTGTGAGCCCGCTTGCCCGCGACGTTGTCCGCAGCGATTTCGATCCGTTCAGCCCGGTGACGCGGGCTGACCCCTACGGCACGTATGCAGAGCTCCGCGCCGCGGCGCCGGTCGTGAACCTGACGAAGTACGACATCTGGGCAGTGCCGCGCTTTGCCGAGGTCAAGACGATCTTCGGCGACCCCATCAATTTCAGTAACGCCGGCGGCGCCGGGCTTGCCAACCATTTCAAGGAAAAGCCGTGGCGGCCGCCGAGCATCATCCTGGAAGCCGATCCACCGCTGCACACAAGGACCCGCGCGGTGCTGGCGCGGGTGCTGTCGCCCGGCGCGATGCGCAAGCTTGCCGAGGACTTCAAGGCGACCGCTGTGCGGCTGATCGACGGGCTGGTCGAGCGCGGCTCGTTCGACGCCATCAAGGACATCGCTGAGGTGTTTCCGGTCAGCGTGTTTCCCGACGCGCTCGGCATCGACCAGGAGGGACGCGAGAATTTCCTGACCTATGGCGCCATGGTGTTCGCCGGCTTCGGGCCGGAAAACGATTACTTCCGTGAGTTGATGAAAGAGGCCCCACGCGTGCTGCCATGGGTCGCGGCGCGCTGTCAGCGGGAGGCGCTGCGCCCGGGCAGCTTCGGCGCGCAAGTCTATGACGCGGCTGATGCCGGCGAGATCAGCGCGGAGGAAGCGCCGCTTCTGGTGCGCTCGCTGCTCTCGGCCGGGCTCGACACCACGATCAGCGCGATCGGCATGGCGCTTTACACGCTGGCGCGCCATCCCGGGCAGTGGGCATTGCTGGCCGCCGATCCGTCGCTGGCGCGCGCAGCGATCGACGAGACGCTACGCTTCGATTCACCGGCGCCGTTCGTGTTCCGCACCACGCCGCACGACACCGAGATCGCCGGTGTGAAGATCGGCAAGCACGAGAAGGTGCTGTTGCTGCTCGCCTCCGCCAACCGCGACGAGACGCGCTGGGAGCATCCCGACCAGTTCGACATCACGCGGCGGCTGTCCGGGCACGTGGGCTTCGGCGTCGGCATCCATGGCTGCGTCGGACAGATGGTGGCGCGGCTGGAGGCGGAGGCCGTGATCGCAGCGCTCGCGAGCCGCGTGAAGCGATTCGACATTGCAGGCCCGACGGCCTTCCGCGACAGCTCGGGCCTGCGCGCGCTCAGCACGCTGCCGGTCCGCGTCACACCGAAGTAGTTTCGAGCAAGCGCCGGCTCAACTGCTAGATTCCGTCCAGGACCTCGCGGACCTTGGTCGCCAATTCGTCGATCGAAAACGGTTTTGGCAGCAGATTGGTGCCGGGATCAAGGATGCCGTTGTGGACGATGGCGTTGCGGGTGTAGCCGGTGGTGTAGAGCACTTTGAGGCCCGGGATGCGCTCGCGCGCTCGGACTGCGAGATCGTGGCCCGACATGCTGGGCATGACCACGTCGGTAAACAGCAACGCTACCGAAAGTCCGCCGTCGAGGAGTTGCAGGGCTTCGTGGGGATTGGCAGCACTAACCACGGAGTAGCCGAGATCCCGGAGTGCCTCGACGGAAAGGCCACGCACACGATCCTCATCCTCGACCACCAGAATCACCTCGTTCTTCTGACCGCGATACGAGGTGATCGGCGCACGCCTGACAAGGTCTGGGCCAGCTTCACCACGGTACCGCGGCAGATAGATCTTGACGGTCGTACCGACCCCGATCTCCGAATAGATCTTCACATGGCCGCCCGACTGGCGCACGAAGCCATAGACTTGGCTGAGGCCGAGTCCAGTCCCCTTGCCGACCCCCTTGGTGGTGAAAAAGGGATCGAACGCCTTGGCAATGACCCCATCGGTCATGCCGCCGCCGTTGTCCGCCACAGCGATCATGACGTACTGGCCGGGCGGAATCGAATATGCTTTCGCCGCGACCTCGTCGACATAGCTGTTGGCGGTTTCGAGCGTGAGCTTGCCGCCACCCGGCATCGCATCGCGGGCGTTGACGCAGAGATTGAGGATGGCGCTTTCGAGCTGGCCGGCATCGGCGCGAACCCGCCACAGGCCCGCGGCCAGCACGGTTTCGAGACCGATGGTCTCACCGAGCGTGCGCGCCAGCAACTCGGCCATGCCTGATATCATCTTGTTGCTGTCAAGCGTGACCGGCGCGAGCGGCTGCTGACGCGAGAAGGCAAGCAAGCGTTGGGTGAGGCCCGCGGCGCGCTGTGCGCCATCGATGGCGGCCTCCACGAAGCGTTCGACATCGCTTTCGCCCTTCGCAAGCTTGCGCTGGATCAGATTGAGGCCGGCGATGATCACCGCCAACATGTTGTTGAAGTCGTGCGCGATGCCGCCGGTCAGCTGGCCAACGGCCTCCATCTTCTGGATCTGCCGCAACTGCTCTTCGGCCTTGGTTCGCTCCTGCACCTCTTCCGCGACGCGCTGCTCCAGCGTCGTGTTGAGGGCCTGCAATGCGGCTTCGGCGCGGCGGCGCTCGGCGACCTCGCGCTCGGCGGCCTGGAACAGCCGCGCGGTATCGATCGCGGTCGCCGCCTGCGCGGCGATACCGGCGATCAGCCGCTCTGCACGATCGCCGAAGACACCCGGCTCAGGGTGACCGAAGAACAGGCCACCCAGCACCTCGCCGGAACGCGACACCACGGGTGCGGCAAGATAGCTCCGCACCGGCAGATGCCCCTTCGGCATCCCGTAATGCGGATCGTTCTTGCCGTAGCGCGGATCGTTCAGGATGTCGTCGGATCGCACGATCGCATCGCCGTTGAAGGTCGGCGCGAACACCGCCGTGTTGCGCGGCATCGGGAATCGCGAAAACGCTTCGCGTGGAACGCCAGAAAGAGTGTAGAGCATATAGCTCTCACCCTTATCGTTGATCACGTTGTAGAAAAACGAACCGAACGCTGCACCAGTCAATTCGGTCGCGGCGTCGGTAACGATCTGAACGGCGCGATCTAGATTCAGCTCGCCCGCCACCGCGCTGCCGACCTTGTTCAGCAGCTCGAGAACGTGAGCTTCCTCCTCCAGCAGCAAGGCACGTTCCGATCGCGTGGCAGACAGTTCAAGGTTGGCTGCCACGCGCGCCAGCAGCTCGCGCGCGCTGAACGGCTTGACGAGATAATCGTCAGCGCCGACCTGCAGGCCCTCGACCCTCGCCTCTTCACCGGCGCGCGCCGACAGGAATATGACCGGAAGCCCCTTCAAATCCTCGTCGGAGCGAAGCGCATTGAGCAGGCTGATGCCATCGAGCCGCGGCATCATGATATCGCTCAGCACGAGATCGGGGCGCCGCCGCCATGCCGCGTCCAGCGCGGCCTTTCCATCTTCGACCGCTTCGACGTCGTAGAGCGGCGCCAGCAAGCGGCGGACATATTCGCGCATGTCGGCATTGTCGTCGGCAAGCAAAATGCGCTGGCGGCGTCCGGAGGCGGTAGGCGCGGCCAACCCAAGATCCTCGGGCGAGGACGGATCAGGCCGGTCGTCGGTGCCGCTGCCGTCCAGCCATCCGAGCGCCTCGTCGAGATAGGCCTGGGCACGGACGCTGCTGCGCTCGGCCGGCGCCGTCGTGTTGATCTGATCGGCGGGAAGATGATCCGTTCCGAACGGGAGGGTGATGGTGAACGAGGTGCCGCGGTCAATCTCGCTTTCCACCCTTATCTGGCCGCCATGCTGCTTCACCAGCTCCCGCACCAGCGCAAGACCGATGCCGCTGCCCTCGAAAGAGCGGCCGCGCGCGCTCTCGACGCGCTGAAACCGATCGAATATGTGCGGCAGCGCTGACGCTGGAATGCCGGTCCCCGTGTCACCCACGACGATCTCGGCCGCAGCACCGTCCGGCGAGGCCTTGATGGAGACCGTAATCTTTCCATCGAATGTGAACTTGAACGCGTTCGAGAGCAGGTTGAGGACGATCTTCTCCCACATGTCGCGGTCGACATAGACGGGTTCCGGCAGTGATTCGGTCTCGATCACGAGACCCAAACCGGCCTTTTCGACAGTCGAACGAAAGCTCGAGGCGAGGTCCGACGTCAGCGCAACAAGGTCGACGGCCTCGTATGTGGCGGTAATCCGACCCGCCTCGATGCGCGCGAAATCCAGCAGCGTGTTGACGAGCTTCAGCAGGCGCTGACCGTTGCGGTGTGCGATGTCAAGCAGCGAACGCTGCTCTTGCGGTAGATGCTTGTCCGCCTTGGATATCAGTTCCTCGAGTGGGCTCAGCATCAAGGTCAGCGGCGTGCGGAATTCGTGGCTGACATTGGAGAAGAAGGTCGTCTTGGCGCGATCGATCTCGGCCAGCGCCTCAGCGCGGCGGCGCTCCTCCTCGTAGGCCTGGGCATTGTTGATGGCGGCGGCAATCTGCGCCGATACCAGCCCGAGAAAGCTCGTGTAGCGTTCGTCGTAAAGGCGGAATGGATTGAGGCCGGCGATCAGAAAGCCCGCGACCGCATCACCGGCGGCAAGCACCGGGAGGATGACGGCCTGCTCCGGCGCCTTGCGCCAGCCGCCGGATGGAAAATCGAGACCGAACAGATCTTTCAGGTTCCGCACCAGCACGCCGCCGCGGCCCGTCTGAGCCTCGGCGACCGGCCACGCCTCGCTGCCGTCCAGCGCGAGCTGCGTCTTCACCCCCGATATGATGCCGATCGATGCCGCTGGTCGCCGCCAGCCGCGCCACCTGCTCCTGCGGATCGTTCAGATAGATCATCGCAAAGGGCAGATCCCGGGCATCGGTCGCAAGCGCCGCGGCGCTGCGCTCACACGCATCATCGACGCTTCGCGCCGCGGCCGCGCGGCTGGCAAGCTCGCGCAACAGCGAGAGCTGCCGCTCGCTGATGACGCGCTGCGTATCGTCGGTGTTGGCGCAGAAGATTCCCGCGGGCAAGCCATCGGCATCCGGGATCGGGCTGTAGGAGAACGTGTAGTAGGTTTCTTCCGGAAACCCGTTACGCTCCATGATCAGCAGTTGGGCCTCGACATAAGTGCCTTCACTCCCTCCCATGGGCTTGCTTAAAAGCGGAGCGATGTCATCCCAAATTTCGCGCCAGACGACGCGCGTCGGCTGTCCAAGCGCCCATGGATGCTTGCCGCCGATGATCGACTTGTAGGGATCGTTGTAGAGAAACGTCAGATCGTCACCCCAGCCGATCCAGATCGGCTGCTGCGATGTGAGCATGATGCGCACGGCGGTCTTCAGGCTGTCCGGCCACGCCTCGGGCGGTCCTAGGGGAGTGCTTGACCAATCCAGATTCTTGATGAGTCCCGCAAGCTCGCTGCGGCCGATGAAGAGGCGCTCGGTGAATTCATCACGAGCAGCAATCGGGGTTTGCAATATCGACACAATGACTCCGCCACGCCCAAAACAATAAGGAGCAAACTCGTGTCGATGATCTCCGTTCCGCAACAGCAGGACGCACCCGCCCCGGTTGAACCACCTAAAACAAAAAACCGGCGTACCTTTCGGTACGCCGGCCGCATTTTGCCTCTTGCGTAAACTCAGCTCATGCCGAGGCCGCACGCGGCGCGCGGTTGCGCGAATTGCGCTGGAAGAACAGCGCCTGGCTCGCTACCGCCGACACCATCGCCGGCTGGAACGGTTTCGAGATCAGGAACGCCGGCTCCGGCCGCTCGCCGGTCAGGAAGCGCTCCGGATAGGCGGTGATGAACACCACCGGCACCTCGAAGGTCCGCAGCAGCTCGTTCACGGCATCGAGGCCCGACGAGCCGTCGGCGAGCTGGATGTCGGCGAGGATCAGGCCGGGCTTCTTGTTCTTGGCGAGCGCCACCGCATCGGAATGCGTGCGCGCGACGCCGATCACGTTGTGGCCGAGATTCTTCACCAGGCTCTCGAGATCCATCGCGATAAAGGTCTCGTCCTCGATGATCAGGACGTCGGTGGCGATCTCGGCGGCCATCTCGCGGCCGGCGGCGTCGGTCAGCTTGCGCGTCTCGGCGATATCGGTGCCGAGGATGTAGCCGACCTCCTCCTCCGAAAAGCCTTCCAGCGACAGCAGCAGGAAGGCCTGCCGCGGCAGCGGCGTGATGTTGGAGAGCCGGCGCTCCGGCGGCAGCGACAGCGTCGCCACGTCTTCATTGTCGTTGTTGTTCACCGAGACCGAATTCCAGATCTGGGGTGAACAGCCGAAACAGACCGGCGCGCGGGCCATGCGTCTGGTCCAGCAATGATCCATCCTGCAACAAGGCCTCGAGCATGGCCCCGACATAGGCGTCCCCCGACGCCTGGTTTCCGGTCAGCGCGCGCGCGTAGCGGCGCAACAGCGGAAGGTGCTCGGCAACGATCTGCGATCGGGACATTCCCACTCCATCCTTCTTCGTGAGGCCACCGGCCTGAAACCCGTTGTCTGGGGACGACAGAACCCAATTCCGGGGCGGCCCCGTCTCCCCTGCCTGGCCGATTACGCGCGAAGGCCGGAAAAGTTCCACGAAATAGTTCCAGCCTTCCGGAACTTTATCCGCAACTTCGCATTAGCTCGTGACCGACGAGGCAACGCGGCCAGCTCTATTTCGAGGAAACTTCTTGGAAATCAGAGACTTAACTCCCGGGGAAGCGTGGATCAGATCATGAAGGAAGTAAAGAAGCAGGGCGGTCTCAACGCCGAGATTCAGTCGAGAATCGGCCACCAGCTGCGCGCCATGTACGATGACGTGGTGCGGCAGGGGGTCCCCGACCGCTTTGCGGAGCTGATCCGCAAACTCGACGGCCCCGAGGCCGCCGCTGCGGCCGTGGCCGGGGGCGATACCGACAAGAACAATGGAGGGGACTAATGCCTCTCACGAATGAACTCCGCGACGACATCCTGGCGTCGGTGCCGAGCTTGCGTGCCTTCGCGATCTCGCTATCCGGCAATGGTGACCGCGCCGACGACCTCGTCCAGGAGACCCTACTGCGTGCGATCGCCAATATCGACTCGTTCCAGCCTGGCTCGAACCTGCCCGCGTGGCTGTTCACCATCCTGCGCAACCTGTTTCGCTCCGACTACCGGAAGCGGCGGCGCGAGGTGGAGGACGCCGAGGGCAATTATGCCAAGACGCTGAAGAGCCAACCGTCGCAGGCCGCGCATCTGGAGTTCGAGGAATTCCGCGCTGCGCTCGAAAAGCTGCCGCAGGACCAGCGCGAAGCGTTGATCCTGGTCGGCGCCTCCGGCTTCTCCTACGAGGATGCCGCGGCGATCTGCGGTTGCGCGGTCGGCACCATCAAGAGCCGCGTCAACCGTGCGCGGTCCAAGCTCTCCGCGCTGCTCTATGTCGACAGTGCCGAGGATTTCGGCCCGGACAACACCGTGCGCGCCGTGATCGGCGGCAATGGCGGGTAAGCGAGACCCGCGATCAATCAAAGAAAAGGCGGCCCCGATCGGGCCGCCTTTTTGATTGGGAACGGACCACGTTGACGCGATTGCCGGGCGCTTCAGCCCGCCATCGCCTTCCTGGCCGCGGCCGGCTTGAAGCCGTTTCTCAATTCGAGGATCTTGGCCGCGATTTCGGTCACCGGGACCGGATGACTGAACAGGAAGCCCTGCGCCTCGTTGCAGCCCTCGGCCCGCATGTGATCGAGCTGCTCGACGGTCTCGATGCCCTCGGCGATCGTGGTCATGCCAAGGCTTCTGCCGAGGCTGATGACGGCGCGGACGATCGATTTCGACCCATGCGTCGCGGTCGCGTCGCGCACGAAGGACTTGTCGATCTTGAGCTTGTCGAACGGGAAACTGCGCAGATAGCTCAGCGAGGAATAGCCGGTACCGAAATCGTCGAGCGCGATGCGCAGCCCCTGCGCCTTCAGCTTGTGCAGCGTCGTCATCGTCTCGTTGCTGTTCGCGAGGAAGACGGATTCGGTGATTTCGAGCTCCAGCCGGCGCGCCGACAGTTTCGACGCCGCGAGCGCGTTGACGACGACGTCGATGAAGGCGGGATCGCGAAACTGGACCGCGGAGACGTTGACCGCGAGCTTCATCTCGCTGGGCCAGGTGACAGCCTGCTCGCAGGCGCGGTTGAGCACCCATTCGCCGAGCGGGCCGATCAGGCCGATCTCTTCCGCGATCGGGATGAACTGGTCCGGCGGCACCAGCCCACGCTTGGGATGATGCCAGCGCAGCAGCGCCTCGAAGCCGCAGATGCGGTCGAGATGGAGATCGTAGAGCGGCTGGTAGAACAACGAGAACTCGTCCTTGACCATCGCCTCGCGAAGGTCGAGCTCGATCGCGCGGCGCCGTTGCAGGCTGGCGTCCATCGCAGGCTCGAAGAAACGCCAGGTGCCCCGCCCTTCCATCTTGGCGCGGTACAGGGCGACGTCGGCATTCTTCAATAGCTTCTCGCCGGTGGCACCGTCGCCGGGCGACATCGAGATGCCGACGCTGCATCCGACCACGACGCGATGCCCGTTCAGCTCGTACGGCGCGCCGACGCATTCCACGACGCGGCGGGCGAGGCGTTCGGCCTCGTCACCGCTCTGGACGCCGCACTGGATCACCGCGAACTCGTCGCCGCCCAGACGCGCGACGGTGTCGACCTCACGGACGCAAGCGTTGAGCCGGTCCGCGACCGCGCACAGCAGCTCGTCGCCGACCGGATGCCCGAGCGTATCGTTGACCTGCTTGAAATTGTCGAGGTCGAGGCAGAACACCGCAAAGCCAAGTCCGCGGCCGACCTGAGCGACCGCGAGCTCAATCCGTTCGGCCAGCAGGGTCCGGTTCGGCAGCTTGGTCAACGCATCGTGCCGGGCCATGAACGCGATTTGCGACTCGGCGCGCTGCTGTTCGGTGACGTCCTCGCAGGTGACGAGCCAGCCGCCATCGGTCGTCGGCCGTTGCGCGATGGCGATGATCCGCCCGTCGCTGAGATGCTGCAGATAGTTGCCGTCGTGCTGGGCCATCGATCGATCGCGCTCGGCGAGCAGGTCTGCGACGGTCCGCTCGCCGTGATTGCCGGCGGCGACGCTCAGCTCGAGCACGTCGTCCATGGTCATTCCGGGAACGACGAGCTCCGGCGAAATATCGAAGATTTCGCAGAACCGGCGGTTGGCGACCTGCAGCCGCGCTTCGCTGTTGTAGAGGCACAGGCCCTGCGACATGTGCGTGAGCGCGGCATCGAGCCGCAGATTGGTCTCATGCAGCTCCGCCTTCTGCTGCTTCAGCGCGGAGATATCGCTGTAGACCAGGACGACGCCGCCCTCCTGGGTCTCGCTGCGGCTGACGCGCAGCCAGCGTCCGTCCGACAGCCGGGCTTCGCTCGCGAAGCCGTCGATCTCGCCGTCGGCCGGCGCCAGCCGCGGCGCGTCGACCGACTGCAGCAGCTGGGGCGAGAGGCGGATGAACTCGCTGGCGCGCGAATTGGCCAGCGCGATCTGGCCATCGGCATCGAGCAGCACGACGCCTTCGCGCGACGTCTCGAGCGCATCCGACAACCGCGCCTGCGCCGAGCGGCGTTGCGAGACTTCCTGATCGACCATCCGCCTGATGTTGTCGCGCATGGTTTCCATGGCGGTCAGCAGCGTGCCCAATTCGTCGGTGCCGCCCTTGGGGACCGTCGCATCGAGGTCGCCGCCGGCGATGCTGCGCGCGGCCCTGGAGGCGATGGCGACGGGGCCGATGATCCGGCGCGCCAGCAGCCATGAGAACAGCGCCGACAGGAACAGCGCGACGGTCAGCCCGGCGACATTGAGCTGCAGGTCCCGCTTGATCGTCGAGAGCGCCTTTTGCCGGAAGAGAAAGCCGTCGCCGGCCGTATAGTTGACCAGGAGTTCGACCTGCTGGCTGACGATCTTGGAGTAGCGATCGACGTCGCCGACCGTCGCAGCCGGTCCCTGCGGATCAGCCGCCGGCTGTCCGTCGACCGACGGCCCGACCGCCCGGCGATGCAGCGCCATCCAGGCGTCGGCAGCCTCCTGCACCTTGGCGGCGGCTTGCGCGGCCCGCGCGGACTGCGAGCGGTCGGCTGCGATCGTCAAATCCTCGGAGAGGGTCTTGGCGAGCGTTTCAATCTGGCTGTCCAGACTGGCACGGATCTCCGGATCCGTGGTCAACAGGCGCTGCGACGAGGCGACCCGCATCGAGGCGAAGTCTGCGCCGGCGGCGCGGGCGTAATTGATCGACATCAGGGATTCGTCGAATGTCTTCGCCACCAGATCGCCGGCGTGACGGATCCCGAGGATGGAGTATCCGCCGAGCGCGACCGCAACGGCGCTCATCGCGAGGCAAAAAATCAGGATCTGGGTCCGGATCGACCCCGTCGTCAGGGCAAGACGCGAGAGCCGGCCGGTGGCGAACCGGAAGGCCGCACCGCTCTTCACTTTGAGGTTGCCCGATAGGCTATCCATGCCCGCGTTTCGCCGTGTGCTCGATACTCAAGCTACGCAGAAACGCGCAGCGCTGCGGAAAAATGACTGTCTGCTCAAAATTGCTTTAGTAGTGACTGCAACTCATGCTGAAATCGTTAAGATCAGCTGGCGATAATCGGTCTTACAGGTAATCCGGGACGCACCAATTGCACCCTAGAGTAGCCGGTATTGGAGTTCCAAGCGGGGGTCTCATGCAGTCAGGCTTGTCGCGCGCCCTGCGCCTCGGCCAGGTCGGCAGCGTGCCGATGGTGGTCGCGATCATCACGGGAGCGCTTGCCGGAGCCGCTTTGGGGGCGGCTCCCCAGGTCATTTCGCAGAAGGATCGTGAATTCAAGCCCGCCGAGATCTCGATCAAGCGCGGCGAGGTTTTACGGTTCATTAACGATGACGGCGAACTGCTGCATCACGCTTATTTGAGCACCGACACCTTCAGTTTCGACTCCGGCGACCAGCAGCCGGGCAGCAAGTTCGACGTCACCTTCACGGTGCCCGGCGACTACACCGTGCTGTGCGGCATTCATCCGAAGATGAAGCTCGCCGTCCACGTCGCCAAATAACCGCCTGACGCCGCGACGATCTACAGGATCGTGGTCCTGAACAGCGCGGCGTGGCCGAAATAATAGACGAACAGCGTCAGCGACAGCGCGGCACAGAGCGCGACCGGACCAAGCCACGGCGCGCGGCGATCGCGCGGCAGCACCTTGTTGTCGGCGGCAATCGCAACCAGCACGACGATGATCGCCGAGTGTCCGATCGTGTCGATCTTGCCGAACTCGAAACACGCGCTGATGAACATCCCCGTCAGCACGGCGGCAGCGCAGCGCCGGATCAGCGGCGTCCAGATCAGGGCAAAGGCGAGCGTGAACTCCACCATGCCCGCGGCGCGCATATAGAACTCATTGTCGAAGCCCAGCGTCATCGGGGCGTGCTCGATCAGCAGCGGGAAGCTCCATTCCGGATAAGCCCATTTCTCGATCGAGGCCCACATCAAAGTCACCGCCGCGGCGTAGCGCATCACGTCGATCGGCCGGATTCCAAACAGATCCTTGCTCAGTCCGATCAGCGCCAAATAGGCGGCAACACCCAGAAAAATCGGGTAGTCGGCGAGATGGAAAACGCCGTAGCCGCGGACGCCGATCCCGAACAGGATCGCCATGCCGACGGCCGACAGCGGCAGCGTGCGCCGCGACAGCATCCCGGCGGCGATCGCAAGCTGCAATGCGCCCACATAGGGTGACGTCGTCTTCAACTCGGGCGTCAGCAGGATCCCGCCCACGGCCCAGATCGAGATGAAGAAGAACGCGACCACCGCGCGCATCATCAGCTCGGTGCGCAGCCGCAGCGGCTCGGTGATGCGGTCCAGCGCCCGGATCGTCGCATCCCCGAGCGACGTCGGCTCGATCATGCAGCCTGCGAACAGCCAGAACACCGCGATGCCGAGCAGCAGTTCAAAATCGAGGCAAAGGACGTTCTCGAGTCCGCGGGGCTGGCCGGCGACATCGTAAGCACAAAACCATTTGACATGTGCCTCGGCACTGCGCGCGGCTACGACGCAAAACAAAACCGCTGCAAGGCACGTGGCGAAAAAGGAGCGTACAGCCGAGCCGGCAGCATGCTCCCGCCCATTAAACATTGAACCAACCGCCCACACACACAGACACGCTTAAGGACTTGCACGCTTAAGGACTTGTTTAACTTATATCAAATTTTACAGTTTGCGCCTGCCCAAGACATCCGCTGGTTGCATTGTGGTTAATCACGGCGGTCCGCCCCCAGCCTGCCCCTCAGTGCGGCGCTTTTCAGCCGGTTCCATCGAATTTTAGCTAATTCCGGCACGGGGGCTCAATCCAACTGTCGTAGTGAAACCCGGACAAATCGGATCGGAGGCCGGTTAGATGTTCGGAGTGCTGAGTGTCGTCAGTATCGGGGTGGGGTCCGCCCTCGCCTATGTGACGAAATCGTCCCTGTCGCGGACGGAAACCCTCGAGACCTGCGCGGGCGCGTTCCTCATCGTCGGGCTTGGCCTCCTGGGCGCCGCTCTGCCGCATCTCGCCTGAGGAGCCCTCTTCGCCGGCCTTGTAACGCTTGGATCGCTTACCGCTCGGCCGCGCTCAGCGCGGCAATTTCGGGATCCCCGCCACCGGCGGGTCCGTGGCGGTCAGAGTTTGCAGGAAGGCGATCAAATCCTTCTTCTCGTCCGCCGTCAGCGACAGCGGCTTGATGTCGGGCGATCGGCTCGGCCGTTCGATCCCGCCTCTGTTGTAGAGCTCGATGACATCTTCCAGCGTCGCGACCGATCCGTCGTGCATGTAGGGCGCCCGGCGCGCGACGTCGCGCAATGTCGGGGTCTTGAACGCATATTTCAGCTTCGCCGAGGTCGGAAAGTAGCGGCCGCGGCCGATGTCGTGGCCCTTGGCGGTGCCGATATCCTGGAAGGATCCGTCGGAGAAGGATGGGCCGCTGTGGCAGGACGAACAACGTCCCTTGCCGTTGAACAGCTCGAAGCCCTGCTTGGCTGATGCGCTGATCGCGCTTTCATCACCCTTGATCCAGCGGTCGAACGGCGCCTCGCCCGCAATGATGGAGCGCTCGAAGGTCGCAAGCGACTGTTCGATCCTCGGCCGCGTGATCGCGCCGTCGCCGAACGCGCGGGCAAACGCATCGACATAGCCTGATATCGCCGACAGCCGCGCGATCAATTCCGGCTCGGTCATGTTCAGGTTCATCGGGCTCAGGATCGGCCCGAACGCAACGGATTCGAGATCCCTGAACTTGCCGTCCCAGCCCAGCGGCTCGAAGAAGGCCACGTCGATCAGGGTCGGCGAACGGATCGGCAGCCCCTTCGGATCCTCGCCGATGGCGCGCGGCAGGCCGTCGGCCCAGGACAGGCTCGGCTTGTGGCAGCTCGCGCAGGCGTGCGTCTTTGACCGCGACAGCAGCGGATCGAAGAACAACATCTGCCCAAGCGCGGATTTCGCCTCCGAATAGGGATTGCTGCTCGGGAAGGGAACGACGTCCGGCCGGCGATAGCTGGCGCGAATTGTCGCCGGGTCACGCGGCTCCGTCGCCGGGGTCAGGGCAAGCGACAGCCCGACCGGCAGTACTGCAGCGAGCAAGGTCAGGCTGACCCAAAGCCTCATCGGCGTCCTCAGACGGTATCCTGCTCGGTATATGCCGAAGCATGTTCAACGAAGTTTTAACGGTGCGTTGCCGGCGATTACGGAGGCGGGCGCAGTTCCCGGCGTATTCCCATCAGCGTGATTACGCTCAATCCGCGCAGCGATCGAGCCGCACAACCTCAGGCGGCCGCGTACGGCTATTTCTTCACCGGACGCAGCGGCGCGGAGAACTGCTCGGTACGATCACGCTCGGTCATGTCGACGACGGTGTCCATCGGCGCGGTCAGCTCGTAGACATAGGAAACGTCGGTGAAGTAGCGCTTCGCGGTGCCGCCGAGCGCTTCCGGCGCGACGCGATCGAGCAGGATCAGGCCGAAGTCGCTGTCGGCCCGCCGTGTCGCCTGGCTGGTGTTGAACTCCTCCCAACGAAAATGGAAGGTCGCCTCCGCATCCTCGCCGAGCACCTCCCAATTGGCGACGATATGCGGATGCTTGCCGACCAGCGACAGGCCCTCGTCGGAATGCGAGGCGAGCTCGAAGAACAAAAGCGACAGCGATTGCGCGGCGCGGGCGCTGACGGTGATGTCAGGACCGTTCACCGCGATCCGCTCGGCATGCGGGATCGCGCGCGCTTCGAACAGGCCCTTCAGCTTGACGCCCTGCCACTGGCTCTCGCTGAGCAGCGTGACGACGTTCGACATCGCATGGATGCGCCCGATCAGGAGCTCGCGCGCGACGTCGATGTCGGCGCCGTGCCGCAGCGTGCGGGTCACGATCGACTGGATCACGGCGAGGATGTTCTTGACCCGGTGATTGAGCTCGTCGATCACGGCGGTCAGCCGGCGCTCGAAGCCGATCCGGACCTCGATCTCGCGGCTGAGGCGCAGATTGTTGTAGGCGACATAGCCGAACAGGCCGCAGACGATGCCGGTCAGTGCGAGGCCGATCGCCGCGACGATGGTCGCGGTCTGCTGCGCCCGCACCGTGGCATTGCTCTTGGCGTAGTAGTCGAGCGACCAGTCGCGGCCGCCGAAGGTGACCGTGCGGACCATCGATGGCGTCGGTCCGTCCTGGCGCACCGCGCGCGAGGTGACGATGCCCTGCTCGTTGGCGGTGAACTCGTCGTTGGAATCGCGCGGATCCTTCAACGCCACCGCGAACAGCGATGTATCGTCGTTGGTCAGCATCAGCGACGACAGCTCGTATGAAAACGTGATGAAGCCGGCCGGCTCGGAGGCGCCTTCCTGGAACACCGGCGCGGCGAGCACGACGCCGACCGGGCCGTTCTGCCGCAGCAGCGGCACCGGGTCCGAGGCCACCGGCTTGGCGTTCGCCATCGCTTTCGCCAGCATCGGGCCGACCACCGAGTGACGGTCGAAGGCGCGACCCGGGATGCTCAGGGTCTCCGGGTTGCGCGGCTCGACGTCCATCAGCACGTTGATCGGCTTGTCGAGCGCCTTGAGGTCGAGCGCCTGGTCGTCGAAATCGCGGATCGTGGGATTGGTGAAGCCGGCGGCCTTCAGCTCCGCCTCGGCCGCCGTCAGCTCGTTCGGCTTGAGCCGCGCGATCCAGGCGGCGACGACGAAGTCGGTCTTGAAGGCGTAGATCGCCGAGCGCAGCGGCTGCAGCATGTTGGCCTTGACCATCGACGGCGTCCGGAACAGGCCCGAGGCGACCCGCGCCAGCAGCTCGCGCTCGGTCAGGCGGTCCTGCACCAGGCTCGCATGGACGTCGATCGCCCGCGCCAGCGCGATGCCATCGATCGCGAGCTCCTGGTCGTGCACCCGATAGGCCGCAAGACCGGAGAGCAGGACTCCGATCAGCGCAATCAAGGCAACGATGAAGCCCAGTCGAACCACACGCTTACTCGGCAATCAGGGGGTGGCGAAAGGGGACTGAAGGCATCTGGCTTCTGCGGGGGCGGTGACAATTCAGGATGCGAAGAACGCCAGCCGCAGAGGAATATGGAATAGCGATCATCGGTACGCAACAGAAGCCGGTCGGCAGCATTAACGACGACGCCACCCGGCGGTCTTTGGCGGCGCCAAAGGTTCCTAATCGTCAAAGTTGGAAATTGTTCCGGCGATTGCGCAGCTTTTTTGCGGCGGCCCGGCATCCAGCCAAGTGCGTCACCGTCATCCTGAGGAGCGCGCAGCGCGTCTCGAAGGATGAACGGCCCGGCTGGTGGTGGCGGTGCACCCTTCGAGGCTCGCTCCGCTCGCACCTCAGGGTGACGGGGAGAGAGCGGAGCCCCGCCACAATGATTAACGGCTACCCCGCCTTGCCCGCCGCCTGTGACCGAAGGCCGCCCTTGGTCTCGATGAAGCTGATGATGCGGTCGAGGCCGTCGCTTGTCTTCAGATTGGTCATCACGAAGGGCCGCTCGCCGCGCATCCTCTTGGCGTCGGTGTCCATCTTCTCGAGCGACGCACCGACATGGGGCGCGAGGTCGATCTTGTTGATCACCAGCAGGTCGGACCGCGTGATGCCGGGGCCGCCCTTGGAGGGGATCTTGTCGCCGGCGGCGACGTCGATGACGTAGATCGTCAAATCCGCCAATTCCGGCGAGAAGGTCGCGGCCAGATTGTCGCCGCCGGACTCGATCAGGACCAGGTCGAGATCGGGGAATTTGGCCCGCATGTCGGCGACCGCGGCGAGGTTCATCGAAGCGTCCTCGCGGATCGCGGTGTGCGGGCAGCCGCCGGTCTCGACGCCGGCGATGCGGTCCGGCGTCAGCGAGCCGGAGCGCACCAGAAACTCGGCATCCCATTTGGTGTAGATGTCATTGGTGATCGCCGCGATGTCGTAGCGCTCGCGCATCGACTTGCAGAGCAGGTCCATCAGCGCGGTCTTGCCGGAGCCGACCGGACCGCCGACGCCGACCCGCAGCGGGCCGTGAGAAGTGGGCATGTGATGTGCTCTCTCCGTTATCGTCGTCCCGGCGCAGGCCGGGACCCATTACCACCGAATTGAGTTGTTGCGCGAAGCTGGGGCCGCAGACTTGCATAACCACGAAGGCCGGTGGTTATGGGTCCCGGCCTTCGCCGGGACGACGGTGAACCATCATGACCGGAACAGCCTCGTATACTGCGTCTCGTGACGCAGGCTGGCGAGGTCGGCGCGGAAGGTCGCGCTGCCGAGATCGTCGAGCGTCGCCATGTCGGCCCGCGCTGCGGTCGCGGCAACGATCGGCTCGAGATCGGCCAGCACGCGCTGGCTGTCGGTCTGCCCGAGCGGGATCAGCCGGCTGCCGGCGGAAATCCAGTTGGAGAGCACGGCGTGCAGGAAGGCATGCAGCGACGGCGCCAGGCGAATGCCGTGCGCGGCGCTGACGATGCCGACCGCGATGGGATAGACAATCACGCCGTCGCAGGCTGCAACCATGACGTCGAGCCCGGGTGAATTCCAGGCGGCGCGGGCGATCTCGATGAAGGCGCGGCCCTGCGTCGTGGTCTCGAGTTGGCGCTCGCGCGACGGCACGAAGGCGGCGGCAAGCTCGGCGACCACCCTCAGGGCGGCAGGATCGGGCTCCGACGCCGCGCGAAAACTCTGCGCGAGGAACACGGCGTCGCAAAAGCCGCTGCCATCGCTCAGCATCGCGGAGAGCCAGCCGCGCAGCGATGCGGCATCGGTGATGTCGCCGGCCTCGACCGCCCATTCGATCCCGCTGGAATAGGCGAACGCGCCGACCGGAAAGGACGGCGACAGCCACGTCATCAGCCGGTACAGCGCGGCCGCCTCGTCGTCCGCCATCCCGCCGCGCATCGCGGCGGGATCAGGCTCATTTGTGGTCATGAGCATGGGAGTGGTCGTGGTGATGATGGGCATGCTCGCAATGCTCATCATGGTGATGGTGGTGATCGTGGTGATGCCCATCACTGTGGTGATGTCCATGATCGTGGTGGTGACCATGATCGTGCGCATGGCTGTGGGCGTGATCGTGGCCGGCATGAGCGTGCGCGTACGCCTCGGCATGCGCATTCTCGGCATAGGCGCCGCCCTCGGGATCGAACGGGGCTTCGATCTCGATGACGCGGGCCCCCAACCCCTTCACCATCGCCTCGATCACGTGATCCCTGCGGATGCGCAGGCCCTTCGGCATGATCTGCGTCGGCAGATGGCGATTGCCGAGATGCCAGGCGACCCGGATCAGATGATGCGGGTCGCTGCCGCGGATTTCCACGAGCGGCTCGGGGGCTGCGACCACCTCGACGAGGCGGCCGTCCTCCAGCACCAGCGCATCGCCGCCGCGCAACGCCGTGGCGTTCTCGAGATCGAGCAGGAATTCGAGACCGCGCGTTCCGGTCATCGCCATCCGCCGCCGGTGCCGGTCGTCGAAATCGAGCACGACTGTGTCGGCGGCCGCTTCCTTGAAGCGATGTTGTCCCAGGACCTTGGTTGCGCGGATCATCGCTGCCTCAGAGCTTCTGAACCTTGCCGTCGCTGATGATCTCGATCACCGTCGGCCCGGTCTTCATGTCGGCGGAATATTCGCGCCACACCTTCATATGCGGCGCCTTGCTGTGCGCGGTGAGGTCGTCGCGGGTTTCCCAGCGCTCGACCACAACATACAGATTGGGATCGTTGACGCTGACATGGCCTTCATAGGAGAGGCAGCCCTTCTCCTTGTGGGTCTCGACGATACAGGCCTTGTGTCCCTTGATGAAGTCGTCCCTGCTCTCCGGCTTCATCGGCGTGGTGGCGATGACGTAGATCATGATGATTCTTCCGTTCTTGCTCTTTTCTCAAGCGCGACGATCGCGCTTGAGGCCTTTTCTTTTTTGCGCATGATCCTTTCGGAAAACCGCTTCACACTTTTCCGGATCATGCTCTAGCGGACGTCGACCTTCTCGGGCGTGATCACCTCGATCTTCGGCGGCGCCGCCATGCACTTCACCGCGACCCGGCCGAAGGTCTTCATGTGCTCGGCGGTACGATGCGGCACCAGCACGTCGGCATTTTCCCACTGCTCGACGAACACCATCTTGCTGTGATCGGTGACGCTCTCATGCAGATCGTAGGCGATGTTGCCGGGCTCCTTGCGGGTTTCCTTGATGCAGGCCGTCGCCGCAGCGATGAATTCGGCTCGGGTCTCAGGCTTGATGGTCAGCGTAGCAACGACGTAAATCACGGAAATTCCTCCCGGTTTCTCTTTTGGCTTTAGATGGCGGGAGTAGTTCTAGAACATAAAATAGCGCTGTGCCATGGGTAGCACCTCGGCCGGCGCGCAGGTCAGGAGCTCGCCGTCTGCGCGTACCTCATAGGTCTCCGGATCGACCTCGATCTTGGGCGTCGCGTCGTTGTGGATCATGCTCTTCTTGGAGATTTTTCCGCGGGTGTTCTGCACCGCGTAGAGCTTCTTGCTGATGCCGAGCTTGCGGGCGAGGCCGCCGGTGATCGCGGCCTTCGAGGTGAATACCACCGAGGATGCCGTCAGCGACTTGCCGAAGGCGGCGAACATCGGCTGGTAATGCACCGGCTGCGGCGTCGGGATCGAGGCATTGGGATCGCCCATCGGCGCGGCCACGATCGAGCCGCCCTTGATGATGCAGTCCGGCTTGACGCCGAAGAACGCCGGCGACCACAGCACGAGGTCGGCCATCTTGCCCTTCTCGACCGAACCGATCAGCTTCGACACGCCGTGCGCGATCGCGGGGTTGATGGTGTACTTGGCGATGTAGCGCTTGACGCGGAAATTGTCGTTGTCGCTGCCCTTGTCCTGCGGCAGCGCACCGCGCTGCTTCTTCATCTTGTCCGCGGTCTGCCAGGTGCGGATGATGACTTCGCCGAGCCGGCCCATCGCCTGCGAGTCCGACGACATCATCGAGAGCGCGCCGAGGTCGTGCAGGATGTCTTCGGCAGCGATGGTCTCCTTGCGGATCCGGCTTTCGGCGAAGGCCAGGTCTTCCGCGATCGACGGATCGAGGTGATGGCACACCATCAGCATGTCCAGATGCTCGTCGATGGTGTTGCGGGTGAACGGCCGCGTCGGGTTGGTCGAGGACGGCAGCACGTTCTTCAGGCCGGCGATCTTGATGATGTCAGGCGCATGCCCGCCGCCGGCGCCCTCGGTGTGGAAGGCATGGATGGTGCGGCCCTTGAATGCCTTCACGGTGTCCTCGACGAAGCCGGATTCGTTCAGCGTGTCCGAATGCAGCATCACCTGGACATCGTAATCGTCGGCCACCGACAGACAGGTGTCGATCGCCGACGGCGTGGTGCCCCAGTCCTCGTGCAGCTTCAGCGCGCAGGCGCCGGCCTTGATCATCTCGACCAGCGCCGCCGGGCGCGAGGCATTGCCCTTGCCCGAAATGCCGAGATTGACCGGGAAAGCGTCGAACGACTGGATCATTCGCCCCATGTGCCACGGGCCGGGCGTGCAGGTGGTGGCGAAGGTGCCGTGCGATGGACCGGTGCCGCCGCCCAGCATCGAGGTGACGCCCGCCATCAACGCGTGCTCGATCTGCTGCGGGCAGATGAAATGGATGTGGCTGTCGAATCCCCCTGCGGTGAGGATCTTGCCCTCGCCCGCGATCACGTCGGTGCCGGGACCGATGATGATGGTGACGTTGGGCTGGATGTCCGGATTTCCGGCCTTGCCGATCGCGGCGATCATGCCCTCCTTGATCGCGACGTCGGCCTTGACGATGCCCCAGTGATCGACGATCAGCGCATTGGTAATGACGGTGTCGGCCGCGCCCTGCGCGTTGGTCACCTGCGACTGCCCCATGCCGTCGCGGATCACCTTGCCGCCGCCGAACTTCACCTCCTCGCCATAGGTGGTGAGATCCTTCTCGACCTCGATGATCAGATCGGTGTCGGCGAGCCGCACCTTGTCGCCGGTGGTCGGCCCGAACATGTCGGCATAGACGGAACGCTTGATTTTCACAGACATATCAGCCCCGTTTGCGTTTGAATTGTTGACCGATGGTCACAGCGAGCGCCTCGCCCTTCTCACCACGTCGTCGAACTTTGTATCAAGCCAGGAATTGCCGCCACGACAGCCCGCGACCACTTGCTCGGCCCAATCGGTGTAGTCGACCAGGTCGTCGCGCTCCTCCGTCGTCGGATCGGAGTGAATACGCGCGCCAATATTACTGATCTTGTCGGCAATCTTGATCAGCTTGGCGTCGGCCGACTTCTTCGGCGCGTCGACGACTTGCAGCCGTCGCCGCTCGGCCTTTGGCAGGCTCATGTCGTCGGTGCACTCGTTGACGAGGGAGGCCACGCGATCAGAGAACCTCGCCGAGAGCTCTTCGCGTGTGGTGTCGGTGTCCTCCATCGTATCGTGCAGCCAGCCGGCCGCAACGAGTTCGACATCCGCACCGTCGGTCGCGATCGCAAGCAGGTTCGCGACCTCGGCGAGATGGTTGATATAGGGCTCGCTGCCCCGCCCCTTGCGCGCCATCCCGTTGTGACGACGCGCGGCGAGATCGGCGGCTTCGGAGATCATGCGGACTGCGGGAAGCATCGGTTACGACGTCCCTTCGTGCCTATGGCAATTGGTAACGAATCGCGAAATCACTACTGCCAGCGTTCGCGGCTTACCCCTCTCCCCAACCCTCCCCCGCAAGGGGGGAGGGAGCTTGAGCAGCATGCTCACCTCACGTCGCCTCGCGACTGCTGCAGCTTGCATCACGACTGCACCTCGCCATCGGCATCCGATGTAAGGGAGGCACCGGCAGACAGGTTCCCTCTCCCCTTGCGGGAGAGGGTTAGGGAGAGGGGTGCCGCTTGCTCCGCTGCAGGACGTGACACGGCGGCAACCCACGCAGAATCGATTGAAAGAGACTGCACCATCTCTTCGACCGGAGCCCGGGGCTTACCCCTCTCCCCAACCCTCCCCCGCAAGGGGGGAGGGAGCCCGACAAGTGTGCTCACCTCACTTGGCCTGAAAGCTCCGCCACACAGCATCACGACTTCTCCCCTCCATCGACATCAGATGTAAGGGACGCACCGGCGGAAGGGTTCCCTGCCCCCTTGCGGGGGAGGGTTAGGGAGAGGGGTGCCGCTTGCTCAGCCGCTTCCGCGATGCTGAGAACGACTCCCTCAAGATTCTTCAGCACATCATCGTTGGTGAAACGGAGAACGCGGTAACCGCGCGACCTGAGCCATGCATCCCGCCGCTCGTCGTGTCGAATACGCTCCTCGAAATCGTGACTCTCGCCGTCGACTTCGACCACGAGCTTGCAGGCATGGGCGACGAAATCGGCGATGTAATTCCCGATCGGCGCCTGCCGGCGAAAGTTGAGACCGGCGAGACGATCAGCCTTCAGATGACGCCACAGCAACGTCTCCGCGCGCGTCATCGCGCGGCGGAGCTGCTTGGCGCGATCGCGCTGGATGTCGCTCACCTGAGTATGCGGCATAGCCCTCTCCCGAGCGCACTATCCACCGACGGAGCCCGGGGCTTACCCCTCTCCCCAACCCTCCCCCGCAAGGGGGGAGGGAGCCCGACCCGAGTGCCCACCTTACCGTCGATCATTACCGGCAACCCCATCGCGTCAAATCGAGATTACAGCTTCCCCTTCACCTCGGCGCGGAAGCCGTGGATTACGCGCTTGCCGGCGAGGGCGACGAGCTGGATGTCGCGGGTCTGGCCGGGCTCGAAGCGGACGGCGGTGCCGGCGGCGATGTCGAGGCGCATGCCGCGGGCCTTCTTGCGGTCGAACTTCAGCGCCGGGTTGGTCTCGAAGAAATGGTAGTGTGAGCCGACCTGGATCGGGCGATCACCGGTATTGGCGACCGACAGCGTCACGGTCTTGCGGCCGGCATTGAGCTCGATCTCGCCGTCCTTGATGAAGAGTTCGCCGGGGATCATCTGTCTCTCCTGTCATTCCAAGGCACGCGAAGCATGCACGCGGAATCTCGATCTACAATCTCTGGATTCCGGGTTCGGCCTGCGGCCGCCTCAGAATGACGGTTCGTGGCTAGCGGATCGGCTCGTGCACGGTGACGAGCTTGGTGCCGTCGGGGAATGTCGCCTCGACCTGGATGTCGTGGATCATCTCGGGAATGCCGGTCATCACCTGATCGCGGGTCAGGACCTTGGCGCCGGCCTGCATCAGATCGGCGACGGTGCGGCCGTCACGCGCGCCCTCGACGATGAAATCGGTGATCAGCGCGATCGCCTCGGGATGGTTCAGCTTGACGCCGCGCTCGAGCCGGCGGCGCGCCACCATGGCGGCCATCGAAACCAGGAGCTTGTCCTTTTCGCGGGGAGACAAATTCATGCGAGCACTCTGATCGTTCTGAAAGGATTAGTTGAGCCACAGGCCTTTAGTTAAGCCAGAGTCTTGGCAGCGGGACGATGGAGGCGCGGCCGAGCACCGCCATCATGTCGGCGCGCAGCCGGGCCGCATCTTGGGCACAGAAGCGCGCCATTGCAAAGCCATTCCAGGCGGAGATGCCGACCTCACCGCCAGAGCTTTCCGACGCATGGCGGATGCGCTCGACCAGCGCCTCGTCGCCGGGCACGATCAGCGCCGTGCCGATCGCACAACCGCCATTGGCAATCGCGGGTCGTGCCAGCTTCTCGCCGATCTCGCCGTCGAGCCTGATGGTCTCGGCGAACACCAGCCGGCCGCCGCGCCGCATCCGCCAGCGGTCGACGAACTCGCCATGGCGCATGGTCTCGCCCATCGCAGCGCGGCCGAACACCACGATCTCGCAGAGCAGCAACGAGGCGCCCTCGGCAAGGTCGATGTCGAAGGTACGGTGGATGCGCGCGCGGTCGAACAGGATGGTCTCCTGCGGCAGCCAGGAGAGATGCGCACCGTCCGCAACGCTGAGCGTGATGCCGAGCCGGGCAGCGGCGCCGGGCGCGCGATAGACCTTTTCGGCCGCAGCCGTGGTCAGCGTCAGACGGGCGCCCTCGCCGGCTTCGATGCCAATCTCAAAGCGGTCCCCACCGGCAATGCCGCCGGCGGTGTTGACGAACATGGCCGAGAGGCCCTCGTCCTCCGGTGATGGGAAGCGGACGCGCAGCGAACCCGACTCATGCAGGTCGCCGCGACGGGTCGCGCCGTCCTTGCGGTGCACCGCGAACCGCACCGCGCCCTGGGCGCGGTTTGCCGCAAACGTCGCCGCTGCCGCGCCTGCGATCCCGCTCCGCATTTCCCCGACGCTCCCTTCGCGCGCCACGAAGGGCGGCGTCACATCCTGTTCACAGCGCCATCTGGCGGCTGATCTCGGAAGGATCGAGGCTTGCGCGGTCGCAGGCAAATTTCACCGCACCCCGGTCCATCACGGCAAAACTGTCGCCGAGTTCGCAGGCAAAGTCGAGATATTGTTCGACCAGCACGATGGCGATGTTGCCGAGGTTGCGCAGATAGGAGATGGCGCGGCCGATATCCTTGATGATCGAGGGCTGGATACCCTCGGTCGGCTCGTCGAGCAGCAGGAGCTTTGGCCGCATCACCAGCGCGCGGCCGATCGCAAGCTGCTGCTGCTGGCCGCCGGAGAGGTCGCCGCCGCGGCGGCCCAGCATGGTCTGCAGCACCGGAAACAGCGAGAACACGTCATCGGGGATGTTGCGGTCCTCGCGCTTCAGCGGGCCGAATCCGGTCTTCAGATTCTCTTCCACCGTCAGCAGCGGGAAGATCTCGCGGCCCTGCGGCACGAAGCCGATGCCGCAGCGCGCCCGCTCGTAGGGCTTCAGCGCGGTGATGTCCTTGCCGTCGAAATTGATCGCGCCGGAGGCGATCGGATACTGGCCGACCATGGCGCGCAGCAGCGAGGTCTTGCCGACCCCGTTGCGGCCGAGCACGCAGGTGACCTTGCCCGGCTCGGCGGCCAGCGACACGCCGCGCAGCGCCTGCGCCGCGCCGTAGTAGAGGTTGATGTTGTCGACCTTCAGCATCGCTAGCGCCCCAGATACACTTCGACCACCCGCTCGTTCGACGACACCTGGTCGATCGACCCCTCGGCGAGCACCGAACCCTCGTGCAGGCAGGTCACCTTGACGCCGAGCTCGCGCACGAAGGTCATGTCGTGCTCGACCACCATGATGGTGTGGTTCTTGTTGATCTGTTTCAGCAGCTCCGCGGTCAGATGGGTCTCGACATCGGTCATCCCGGCGACCGGCTCGTCGACCAGCAGGACCTTCGGGTCCTGCGCCAGCAGCATGCCGATCTCGAGCCACTGCTTCTGGCCGTGCGACAGGCTGCCGGCGAGGCGGTTGCGCGCATCGGTCAGGCGGATGGTCTCGAGCACCTTGTCGATCCGCTCGGCCTCGGCCTTGCTGCCGCGCCAGAACAGCGTGCCGCGCACGGAATGATCGACATTGAGCGCCAGCAGCAGATTGTCCTGCACGGTCTGGCTCTCGAACACCGTCGGCTTCTGGAATTTGCGGCCGATGCCGAGTTCGGCGATGCGGGTCTCGTCGAGCCGGGTCAGATCGACGGTGCCGTCGAACAGCACGGTGCCCTCGTCCGGCTTGGTCTTGCCGGTGATGATGTCCATCATCGTGGTCTTGCCGGCGCCGTTCGGGCCGATGATGGCGCGCATCTCGCCGGGCGCGAGCGTCAGCGACAGATTGTTGATGGCGTGGAAGCCGTCGAACGAGACATGCACGCCGTCGAGATAGAGCATGGCCGAGGTGGCGCGGGTATCCATGACGTTCATCGGTCTACTCCGCCGGGTTCGGCGCGCCGACGCCGTCTTCGCGCGCGGCACTCGCCTCGTCGGCGGCGATTCCTGCGCTGCGCCGCGTGTCGCGCCAGCTGTTGAAGGTGCCGACGATGCCCTTCGGCAGCAGCAGTGTGACCAGGATGAACAGCGCGCCCAGCATGAACAGCCAGTACGGCGCGAGCGGCCCCGAGGTGAAGAACGTCTTGGCGTAGTTGACGACGACGGCGCCGAGCGCGGCACCGATCAGCGTGCCGCGGCCGCCGACCGCGACCCAGATCACCGCCTCGATCGAATTGCCGGGCGCGAACTCGCTGGGATTGATGATGCCGACCTGCGGCACATAGAGCGCGCCGGCGACACCGGCCATGCAGGCCGACAGCGTGAACACGAACAGCTTGTAGGATTCGACGCGGTAGCCGAGGAAGCGGGTGCGGCTTTCAGCGTCGCGCACCGCGATCAGCACCTTGCCGAGCTTCGAGCTTACAATCGCGCGGCAGATCAGGAACGCGATGATCAGCGCCAGGCAGCTCAGCAGGAACAGCGCGGCACGGGTGCCTTCGGCCTGCACGTTGAAGCCGAGGATGTCCTTGAAATCGGTCAGGCCGTTATTGCCGCCGAAGCCGAAATCGTTGCGGAAGAACGCCAGCAGCAGCGCATAGGTCATGGCCTGCGTGATGATCGACAGGTAGACGCCGGTGACACGCGAGCGGAAGGCGAGCCAGCCGAAGCAGAAGGCGAGCAGGCCCGGCACCAAGAGCACCATCAGCGCCGCAAAGGCGAACTTGTCGAAGCCGTACCAGTACCAGGGCAGCTTGTCCCAGTTCAGGAACACCATGAAGTCGGGCAGGATCGGGTTTCCGTAGACACCGCGGCTGCCGATCTGCCGCATCAGATACATGCCCATCGCGTAGCCGCCGAGCGCGAAGAATGCTCCATGACCAAGCGAAAGAATTCCGCAATAGCCCCAGATCAGATCGATCGAGAGCGCGAGGATGGCGTAGCAGACATACTTGCCCCATAGCGCCACCAGATAGGTCGGCACCTGGAACATCGAACCCTGCGGCAGCAGCAGGTTCGACAGCGGGATCAGCACGCCGACCGCCGCGACGAGCAGGACGAACGCCGTCGCGGCGCGGTCGAGCGAGCGGGTGAGGATGTGCGGCGTCATGCTTCCACCGCCCGGCCCTTGAGCGCGAACAGGCCGCGCGGCCGTTTCTGGATGAACAGGATGATCAAAACCAGGATCGCGATCTTGCCGAGCACCGCGCCGGCCACCGGCTCGAGGAACTTGTTGGCGATGCCGAGCGTGAAGGCGCCGACCAGCGTGCCCCAGAGATTGCCGACGCCGCCGAACACCACGACCATGAATGAGTCGATGATGTAGCTCTGGCCGAGATTCGGGCTGACATTGTCGATCTGCGACAGCGCCACGCCGGCAATGCCGGCAATCCCCGAGCCGAGCCCGAAGGTCAGCGCATCGACCCGCGAGGTGGCGATCCCCATCGAGGCCGCCATGCGGCGGTTCTGCGTCACCGCGCGCATCTCGAGGCCGAGCGCGGTGTAGCGCAGCATCGCGAGCAGGATGGCGAACACCGCGAGCGTGAAGCAGAGGATCCAGAGCCGGTTATAGGTGATGGTGATCTGGCCGAGCTCGAAGGCGCCGCTCATCCAGGAGGGATTGCCGACCTCGCGGTTGGTCGGGCCGAACGCGGTGCGCACCGCCTGCTGAAGCACCAGCGACAGGCCCCAGGTCGCAAGCAGCGTCTCCAGCGGACGGCCGTAGAGGAAACGGATGATGGTGCGCTCGATCAGCACGCCGATGAAGCCGGCGACCAGGAAGGCGAGCGGCACCGCGATCAGCAGCGAATAGTCGAACAGCGCGGGATACCGAGTCCGAATCACCTCCTGCACCACGAAGGTGGTGTAGGCGCCGAGCATCACCATCTCGCCATGCGCCATGTTGATGACGCCCATCACGCCGAAGGTGATGGCCAGGCCAATCGCGGCGAGCAGCAGCACCGAGCCGAGCGACAGGCCGTACCAGGCGTTCTGCACCATCGACCACATCGCAAGATTGCTCTGGATCGCGGACACCGCGCTGGCGGCGGCCTTGGCAACCAGCGGCGGCTGATCGCCGAGACCGGTGAGCAGCGCCAGCGCCTCCTGGTCGCCGCGCGCCTTGACCACGGCGACGGCGTCGAGCTTGTCGCTGTCGGACGCATCCGACTTGAACAGGATGATGGCGGCGCGGGCCTCGGCGAAGGCCTGCTTGATCGGCTTGACGCTCTCCTTGGCGAGCGCGCTCTCCACCGTCGGCAGCAGGTTCTCTTCGTGGCTCTTGAACACCGATTGCGCCGCCGCGAGCCGCTTGGCCGGATCCGGCGACAGCAGCGTCAGGCCGCCGAGCGCGGCCTCGACGGTGCGGCGCAGGCGGTTGTTGAGCCGGACGGCGGCCGCGTTGTCGGGCAGCTTGTCGACCGCGGCACCCGTGGTGGCGTCAACGATCTTGCCATCGGCCTGGGTGATGAAGACCTTCTTGCTGTCCGGATCGGCCGACAGCCGGCCGTCCTGCAGCGCGCTGATGATGGGCGACGCCAGCGCATTGCCCGATGCGGCGATCTCGCCGACCGCGGCCTCGGTGTCGGAGAACTCGTCATTGGCGAATTTGGCGACTGAATCCTCGAACGGCCCGGCCAGCGCCGGCACGGCAAGGCAGCTCAACAGCAGGATCGAGAGCAACAGCGCACGAAAACGATCAATACAATTGGCGACCACGTCAGGACCCCGGCAGGACTGTGAGGAGAAGGCGGCGAGCATGCCGCCTTCTCCAGGTTCTTGGATGGTTGTGTTGTGTCGTTGATCAGGTCAGGAGCTTAAGAGCCTTTCAGCTCAGGAGCCCTGGCCGCCGCACTTGTTGGTCTTGGTGTTGTAATTGCCGCACTTCTTGCCGACCCAATCGCCGATCAGGTCCTTGGAGCCTTCGAGCTCCTTCGACCAGGCGTCGCCGGCCACCAGGCCCGGGGTCTTCCACACCACGTCGAACTGGCCGTTGGCCTTGATCTCGCCGATGAACACCGGCTTGGTGATGTGGTGGTTCGGCAGCATCTTCGAGGTGCCGCCGGTCAGGTTCTTGGCTTCGATGCCGGGCAGCGCGTCAATCACCTTGTCCGGATCGGTCGACTTCACCTTCTCGACCGCCTTGACCCACATGTCGAAACCGATCACGTGCGCTTCCATCGGATCGTTGGTCACGCGCTTCGGATTCTTGGTGTAGGCCTGCCACGCCTTGATGAACTTCTCGTTCTCGGGCGTCTTGATCGACTCGAAGTAGTTCCAGGCGGCGAGATGGCCGAGCAGCGGCTTGGTGTCGATACCCGCGAGCTCTTCTTCGCCAACCGAGAACGCGACCACCGGAATGTCGGTCGCCTTGATGCCCTGGTTGCCGAGCTCCTTGTAGAACGGGACGTTGGCGTCGCCATTGATGGTGGAGACCACGGCGGTCTTCTTGCCGGCCGAGCCGAACTTCTTGATGTCGGCGACGATGGTCTGCCAGTCGGAATGACCGAACGGCGTGTAGTTGATCATGATGTCTTCCTGGGCAACGCCCTTCGACTTCAGATAGGCTTCCAGGATCTTGTTGGTGGTGCGCGGATAGACGTAGTCGGTACCGGCCAGCACCCAGCGCTTCACCTTCTCGTCCTTCATCAGATAATCGACGGCGGGAATCGCCTGCTGGTTCGGCGCCGCACCGGTGTAGAACACGTTGCGTTCGGACTCCTCGCCCTCATATTGCACCGGATAGAACAGGATGTTGTTCAGCTCCTTGAACACCGGGAGCACGGACTTGCGCGACACCGAGGTCCAGCAGCCGAACACGACCGCAACCTTGTCCTTGGTGATCAGCTCGCGCGCCTTCTCCGCGAACAGCGGCCAGTTCGATGCGGGATCGACCACGACGGCCTCGAGCTTCTTGCCAAGCACGCCGCCCTTCTTGTTCTGCTCGTCGATCAGGAAAAGGATGGTGTCCTTCAGCGTGGTTTCGCTGATGGCCATGGTGCCGGAGAGCGAATGGAGAACGCCAACCTTGATGGTGTCGTCGGCCGCTTGTGCGGGCGCGAACGGCGAGGACGCAGCCAGGCCCAAAATCAGGCCGGCCGTCGCCGCGAGCCCGCGGCGGCGAGTCATCGTCGTTATTTTGTGAGTAAGCTGAGTAAGCATGAAATGTCGTCTCCCTGACGCAGGCGTGAACGCTTGCGAAACGGCCGCTTGGCCGCCTGCGGTTAACCGAATCGCAAGAACTGTGCCACGGTGGCGGGGCACCGTAAGTTGATGAACCGGTTAGATAATTTCGCTAGTTCCGGGCAAATACGGAGAGGGATTGCACAAACATTGGGCTGAAAACTTGACTGCCAAAACAGCAGTCAGATCATTTTGTGGGCAGAATCGCTGCGTTGGCTAAATTTCCGGCACAGATTTGTGACAGTTTGCGCGCTGGTTTGGCGAAGACTGCGCGGCAATCCGAGCGATATCATCTTGAAACCGCCCAGTTCCTGGTCCATATCCTTGCCATGCCCGCGACATCGCGGTGCCTTCGCGAGCTGCGTGTTCAAGCTGCCCCAAGCGGCTTCTGGCTCGCCTTTCAGCTAACCCAGCTTGACGCCCCAGACACGCGGGTGTCCCCGAATGCCTTCATACGATTCCAGCCGGTCTTGGCTGGGACGATGACGGCTTTTATGGAAAGAACCACCTTTTGACCTCCTTTCAGGATTTCGGCCTCGCCGATCCCATCGCCCGCGCGCTTCGAGAAGAAAACTATCTCACGCCGACCCCTATCCAGGCCCAGACCATCCCGCTCGCGCTTGCCGGCCGCGACGTCGTCGGCATCGCCCAGACCGGAACCGGCAAGACCGCGTCTTTCGCGCTGCCGATCCTGCACCGGCTGCTCGAGAACCGCGTCCGCCCGCAGCCCAAGAGCTGCCGGGTGCTGGTGCTCTCGCCGACCCGCGAACTGTCCGGGCAGATCCTCGACAGTTTCAACACCTATGGCCGCCACATCCGGCTGTCGGCGGCGCTCGCCATCGGCGGCGTGCCGATGGGCCGCCAGGTCCGTTCCCTGATGCAGGGCGTCGAAGTGCTGGTCGCCACCCCGGGGCGCCTGCTCGACCTCGTGCAGAGCAACGGGTTGAAGCTCAACCAGGTCGAGTTCCTGGTGCTCGATGAAGCCGACCGCATGCTCGACATGGGCTTCATCAACGACATCCGCAAAATCGTCGCCAAGCTGCCGATCCGGCGCCAGACGCTGTTCTTCTCGGCCACCATGCCGAAGGACATCGCCGAGCTCGCCGAGGCGATGCTGCGCGATCCCGCCCGGGTGGCGGTGACGCCGGTGTCCTCGACCGTGGAACGCATCGCCCAGCGTGCGATCCAGGTCGATTTCGCGGCCAAGCCGGCGGTTCTGGCCCAGCTTCTGAAACAGGAACCGGTCAACCGCGCCCTCGTGTTCACCCGGACCAAGCACGGCGCCGACAAGGTGGTGAAGAGCCTCGCCAAGGCCGGCATCGAGGCCAATGCGATCCACGGCAACAAGTCGCAGAACCACCGCGAGCGCACGCTGGCGGCGTTCCGCTCCGGCGAGATCCGCACGCTGGTGGCGACCGATATCGCTGCCCGTGGTATCGACGTCGACGGCGTCAGCCATGTCGTGAACTTCGACCTGCCCAATGTTCCGGAAACCTATGTCCACCGCATCGGCCGCACCGCGCGTGCCGGCGCCGACGGGGTCGCGATCTCGCTGGTCGCCGGCGCCGAGGAAATGGGCTATTTGCGCGATATCGAGCGGCTGATCCGGATTGCCGTGCCGCGCGAAGACCGCCGCACCCAAGGTAGCTCCCAAGGCAGTTCCACCGGCGGCCGCGAGGCAGCGGCGCCCGCCCAGGCCACCCATCCGCACCGCGGCGGCCGTTCTGCGCCGCGCGCCCACAATGTTCGTGGGAATGAGGCTGCTACGGGCGCAAAAGGCCCTCGCCGCCGCCGCCGTCGGGGTGGTAATAATGGCGCGCCGCAGACGAACCGAGGCGAGTCGCCGCGTCCGTCGCAGGCCGGCAACAGCGAAGGCATCCAGGGCGTCGCCTTCTTGCATCGCGAGAGCCGGCCGAATCCGCAACCCAACCGCAACAGCCGACCGAAGCACTAGCCGTCGCTCGATCTGGAGAACCATATGGCTAAGGAAGAGCTGATCCAGTTCGAAGGACTGGTGACCGAAATCCTCCCCGACGCCCGTTATCGGGTGCAACTCGATGCCGGACACGAGATCGTCGCCTACACCGCCGGCAAGATGAAGAAAAACCGCATCAAGACGCTGGCCGGCGACCGCGTGACGATCGAAATGTCGCCCTACGATCTCGAAAAGGGCCGCCTGATCTTCCGCCACAAGGACGAGCGTCCGAGCGGTGCGCCCGGCGGCCCGCCGCGGGGCGGAGCCCAGCGCGGCGGCCAGTTCCGCCGCCGATAGCGGACTTTGCAACCGCTGCGGGCATGACGTGCCGATGTCCTGAGCAGCAATGGCCGGCGGCCCCGCCGGCCAAAAAATCGCGCACGTCAGGATTGTTTTGAACCCTTCTATCGAATAATATCCTACCCATCGATTTTCGGCCGGACGACATTAGCCAATACCGGTACAGCCGGTTCAGACGCTGACGACCCTTCCAAAAATTCGATCTCACCACCCCGCCGATCAGCGGGTCTTGAACTTGTATATCTGAGAAGGGACTACCCACGTGAGCATGGGAACCGTGAAGTGGTTTAACGCGACCAAGGGCTACGGCTTCATCCAGCCGGATGAAGGCGGGAACGACGTGTTCGTGCACATCAGTGCAGTCGAGCGCGCCGGCCTTGGCACTCTGCGTGAAGGCCAGAAGATCTCCTACGAGATCGTTGCTGACCGCCGTTCCGGCAAATCCTCGGCCGACAATCTGCGCGCCGCCGGATAAGCCGATTTTCCGGGAGCACGATGCTCCGGGAAATTGTCGTTAACGCATCAAGGGCCGCACCTTCGGGTGCGGCCCTTTTTGTCTGGATCATGCCTTCGTCGGAATCGCCGCTCTGCCGCCGCAGCCTGGAAGCCCTTTCGTTCCGATAGAATCGGAACGGGCTCTCGATTCTTGTTTTGAAGCGTGTCTTCACCCGAAGCGGTAACCACTTCGCTTGAGAGCGCTCTAGTAAGTCGAGCAGGTCGTCGGCATCGTGGCGGCGGTCGGGGCGTAGAACACGCAGACAGACTGCCGCGGCCGGGTAAAGGCGACGTCGCTGAGATTGATGCCGCTCTTGGCCATCACATAGCCGATGGTTGGGACGTATTTGTAGCTGACCTCGCTGAAGATCAGATAGGTGCCCGCGACCAGCAGCGCCGAGGGCACGAGGCTCGTCACGATGTCACCCTGGCTGCGGCTCGAGGCCGTCAGCGTGGCCTGGGTGGCGCCGGAGGCGATCGTTCCCGCCTTGCTCCACTGGATATGCGCGATCTTCGAATTGTCGACATAGATTTCCGACAACGTGACTTTGGTCGGCGACGCATCGTAGGGCGTCATGATGCCGACGCTGGCACTGAAGAAATTCTGCAGGTCGGCATCCACCACCTGCGTCGCCTGCGAGGTCAGATCCGACGCGGCGCGCGCCATCAGCGTAACCTTGCGATCGACCGCGACACCGGATGAGAATTCGACGGTGCCGAAGAACATCACCAGCATCAGCGGCAAGATGAAAGCGAACTCGACGGCGGCGAGACCCCGGCAGTCACTGGCGAGGGCGGCGGCCGACCGCAACCATGCTGCGGGCAGGAATTTCACGATCTTGCTCATGAGCATGTCGCCCCAGCGGTCCCGGACGGCTCGTTCTTGAACGTCGCGGTCGCAGTCAGGAGCCGCTTGCCGTTGGGAAGGTTGGCGACGTTGAAACCGAGCTTGGTGACGAACAGCGGCCATTGATAAAACAGCCGGACCACCACCACGTCGCCGTCCTTGCCGGGACACCATTTCACTTGCGTCGGATCGGTTATCGGCGTGATGTTGACGCTGCTGAAGCCTGTCGCAGACGGATAGCTGCGTACGTCGACATAGACGCCGTTGGTGCAGTCGAACAACGCGCTGACCTTGCCGCAGACGTAATCCTTGAACTGCTGCTGCGTGTAGTTGGCGCCCTGGGCCTGGCCGGTCATGATGTAGCGCGAGGAATCCTGCGTCACCGTCTCGAGCACCTGGCTGGCAAGGAAGATCATCGCCACTTCGATGATCGCAAACAACAGCCCGAAAAACAGCGGCGCGACCAGCGCGAATTCGACCACGGTCGCACCACGGCGATTGCGGCGAAAGCGAAGGAGCAGGCTCATGAATGAATGAGCGGGCAGCGGCATCAACGACCCCGGATCAACATGGCGGCAACAACTACCCAAAACTCGCTACCCGAACTCACTATCCGAGACTCATTGTCGAAGTATTTCGCCGGATCGAGACAGAGCGACCCGATCCGTTAGGCTTTTCTTAACCATGACGGTGACAACGGCGATCGGCGGCCCCGGCTTGTGGAAGCGCCGGCGCCGGCAGGCGTCAGTTCTGCGGCTTGCCACCCGCGCCGGAGCCGGATGCCTGGCTGCTGAGTGAACCGGCCTGGTCCATGGTCGACTTGAAGTAGGTCTCGCCGTCGCCGAGGGTGATGCGGCGCTGACAGACCGGCATGCAGCTGTAGGTTTCCCGATCGACCCCGCGATAGACGGTCACGAGCTGGTCGGTCGGACCTTCGACCTGGATTTGGCGATCCACCAGCACCTGGCCGGTGCGGTCGAGCGCGATGAAGTTGGTCGCGCCGTAGCCCTTGCCGGTCACCACGACAACGCCGCCATTCTGCAGGGTGACGTCGGCAATCAGGGGGTTGCCGACCACGATGGTGGCAATGCCGCCGGGCAGCTTGACGAGCTTGGCCTGATCGACATTGACCGCGATGCGGTCCGGATCGGGCGCGGCGGTGGCGAATGCGGGCCACAGCAGCACGGCCGCGGCCAGCGAGATGAATCCAATGCGCGTGACGGCGCGAATACGTTGGGACTGAAACGACATACTCTACCCCGGGACGTGAACGAGCCGGCAAAAACGATACGCAGCGGACCGGCGCCCGACGCTGCCAAATCTGACGGCAATTCATTTAAGAAGAGGAAAAATCGACCGCCGAATTGCGCGGATGTCGCGACTTCCGCGATCAGTCAGCGGCCTCGTAATCCCCGGAGAAAAACCGATCCCGCCGGGACAGCCACGGCCTAGCCGGCCGGACGCACATGGATCACGACGCGATCGTCGGCGTAGAGGCGCCGCCAACCGTCGATGTGATCGAGGAATTTGGAGGCCGGCGTCGCCGGGTCGAGCATCACCGCATCGATGTCGTAGGCCTCGAGCAGATCGAGCAAGCCGCCGACGTCCTTGAGCTGGAGCGCACGGTAGTAATCGATCTCGAACTTTTCGCCGTAGAGCTCGGCCCGGCCGTCGACGAACACCGGCACCTGGCGCGAGATTAGATAGCCGCCGAACTGCAGATCGTGGAGCACGCGCCGCGCGTTATGCGCCTTCAGCGCGTCGACCGCGGCAGCGGGCGAATGGATCGGCGGCGGCGATATGGTCTGGCGCGCCGCAACGATCGCGGTCGCGAAGCACAGCGCAGCAATCAGCATCGCCGCCGGCACGGCCTTCAGCCGGACGGCGCTCGCGCCGCGCAGGCCGAATTGGGTTGCCACCGGCGTCAGCGCAGCCAGCGGCAGCAGCAGAGCGAACAGCTCGAGATTTCGGACATGGGACAGCGCCATGTGCAGCAGGCCCAGCACCAGGGCGATCCGCGGCAGCGGCAGCTTCACCCCGCAATAGAGCGCGGCACCGATCAGGCCGAGGATCGACAGCTCGAACGCATCGACCTGGCTGAAATTCGCCGGCATCCACTCCGCGATGAGCTGCAGCAGCTCACCGAGGTTCAGGATCTTCAGCGAGGCCAGGATCGAACCCCAGCCATAGGGCGTGACGCAGCACGCGGCCAGCGCGCCGGCGCCGAATGCCGCCCAGCGCAGCGCCAGCGGCAACCGTTGCGCCGGCGCGGCATTCCACAGCGCGTCGAGCGCGAAGGCACCGGCCAGCACCAGCCCGAACAGGAAGCCGCCATGCAGATTGGCCCAGAGCGCGATCAGCGGCAGCAGCCAGAACGAGGGCGCCGCGCGGCGTTCGCTGGCAACCATCAGGCCGTTCGCCCAGACCAGCATGATCGGCAGCACCAGTACATGCGGACGGGCGAGCAGATGCCCGCATGTCAGCACCAGCGCGACGAGCGCGATCAGGCTCGCATGGATCGCCGGCAAGGCGCGGCTGAGGATGGCGGTGAGCAGCGCAAAGGTGGCGGCGCCGCAGGCCGCGGCCAGCGCCGCGGGCCCGGTCCAGCCGGCAAGCTCGTAAGCTTTCGCGAACAGCACCTGCGCCAGCCAGGACGACGACACCCATGGCTCGCCCGCCTTGGTGAAAGAATAGATGTCGACCGACGGCAGCGCGTGGCGGTCGAGGATCCAGCGGCCGACGGCAATCTGCCAGTAGGTGTCGGAATCGGCGAGCAGCCGGTCGCCGACGATCAGCAGCAGCGCATAGACGCCGCACGCCATCCAGAACCAGGCCGGGACCTCGGCGAATACGGAGGTCCTGGCCTGCGGGATGGCTGCGGTCTCAGCGTTCATGCGGACACAGACCGGTTGATGACGTCAGTGCCGGAACGGATAGGCCAGCTGTCCGCCGATTTCCGCCGGCACGCCCTGCTCGGCGTCGACGCCGTAATCGTCCGGCAGCTTGCCTTCGGGCATCCGGAACGTTCCGAACAGAATATCCCAGAGCGGAAACGTGCCGGCGAAATTAGTGTCGCCGCCTTCTTCCAGCGCGGTGTGGTGCCAGCGGTGAAACACCGGCGTCGCGATCACATATTTGAACGGGCCGAGCGTCCAGTTCAGATTGGCGTGCACGAATGCCGAGTGGAATGTGGTGAACGGGCCGACCCACAGCATGATGTTCGGCGAGATGCCGGCCATCAGCAGGATGACGTCGACCGTGATCGTGCCAATCAGCAGATTGACGGGATGGAAGCGCGCCGCCGAGATCCATTCGAGATCCTCGGAGGAGTGATGAATGGCGTGATACTTCCAGAACGCGCCGCCGTGAAACATCCGGTGCAGCCAGTACAGCATGAAGTCGGAAGCGACCAGGAAGATGATCGATTGCAGCCAGAGCGGCAGCTGCGCCAGCGGGCCGTGCCCGTTCTCATAGAACGCGATCAGCTCGTCGGCGCCGTGCACGTTGAAGACCGCGGCCGCGCCGACCACCAGCAGACCGATGCGCAGCACGCGGGCGAACACCGGCACGAAGAACCAGTAGCAGATGTCCGTGACGAGCTCGCGCTTCTGCCACCACGGCTTGCCGGGATTGCAGGCCCAGTAATGAGTGAGCACCGTGAAGAACAGTGCCAGCGCGATCGTGATCGGCACCACCCGCATCATCGTCTGGCCGAGCATCTCGATGACTTCGATCGGAAGGGTGGACATTGGCAGCCTCATTTCACGGAAGCCTCATGACTATAGCTGTGCGCTTAAGGAGCCGTGAATAGATGCCGGCAGCTGTCGATCCGGCAACAATGCGCAATTTTAGCGGGCCGCTTAATCCGAAATTTACTGTGCGCAACAACTGCGGGTTCCCCTGGAGTTTATGCAATCAAATTAACTGCACCGAAATCGTCCAACCGTAGGGTGCCGCCATGGTCACGGTGCTGAGAACGCCGGCGAGACCAAACCTAGTTCGACCAGCCACGTGTACACAGGAGTGATTTTATGAAGAACCTCGTTTCGCGCTTCGTGAAGGACGAGTCCGGCGCGACCGCCATCGAGTACGGCCTGATTGCCACCGGCATCGCCATCGCGATCATCGCCGCAGTCAACGGCGTCGGCTCGAAGCTCTCGGGTACCTTCAACTCGATCTCGGGTTCGCTGAAGTAAGCCGGTTCCGACGAATTCGCATCAAAGGTCCCGGCAACCCCGGGACCTTTGCTATTTGTCGGGGCAATCGGCCGCCGTTGTTGCAGACGCCGGCGATCCTTTCCCGATTGTTCACCATTGGCCGCTAGCGTCGGGTCTCGACCGCAGCTCCAGCTTGACGGCATGAATCCATGATCCTCGACATCGCCCGCTTGATGCTGTTTCCGGCCCTGATGGCCTTCGCGGCGGCGAGCGATCTGTTGACCATGACGATCCCGAACCGGATCTCGCTGGCGCTGGTGGCCGGCTTCTTCGTGCTGGCGCCGCTGACCGGGATGGGCGTCCACGAGATCCTCACCCATGCCGGCGCCGGCGCGCTGGTGCTGGTGGTGGCGTTCGGCATGTTCGCGATGGGCTGGGTCGGAGGCGGCGACGCCAAGGTCGCGGCGGCGGCCGGCCTGTGGTTCGGGTTCGAGCATCTGCTCCCCTATCTGGTGTTCGCGTCGCTGTTCGGCGGGGCGCTGACCGTGCTGCTGCTGCAACTGCGGCAATGGCCGCTGCCCTATCCGCTCGCGTCCCAGGCCTGGCTGAGCCGCCTGCACGACAAGCAGACCGGAATCCCCTACGGCATCGCCCTCGCCCTCGGCGCCCTCCTGATCTATCCCGAGACGGATTGGATCAAGACGATCGATCTCGCGCACTTCGCAATGGGCTGAAAAGGCGGGCGGTAACGGCCCGTTAAGGCGATTTAGATACGCCTCATTAACCATGCTTTGACGAATAGCTGGTCAACTCCCATCACGGCGGCGGCAGCGTCGCGGCGTCATGTGGAAAGTGAAGCGTAATGGATAGGGCCCGCATTCTGGTCTTGGCAATTGCAGGCTGCGCCGGCATTGCGGCGCTCTATTTGGCAAGCGGAGGCGAGGACAAGCCGGTGGCTCCTCCGCCGGTCGCGCAGTTGCCGACCGTCGACATCCTGGTCGCGCGCACCGACATCGGCCTCGGCCAGGCGGTGAAGCCCGAAGATGTGCAGTGGCAGACCTGGCCGGCGGCGACCGCCAGCGCCAGCTTCATGCGCAAGGACAGCAACGCCGACGCCATCAAGGACGTCACCGGCTCGATCGCACGCGCCCCGTTCATCCAGGGTGAACCGATTCGTGAACAGAAGCTGGTCAAGGCCGACGGCAGCGGCTTCATGGCCGCGATCCTGCCCTCCGGCATGCGGGCGGTATCGACCGAAATCTCGCCCGAGACCGGCGCCGGCGGCTTCATCCTGCCGAACGACCGGGTCGACGTCCTGCTCTCCAAGCGGGACAAGAATCCGGACCGCAACGGCGCCGACATCGTCAACTCCGAGGTCATCCTGACCAACGTTCGCGTGCTCGCGATCGACCAGGCGCCGAAGGAGAAGGACGGCACCAACGCACTGATCGGCAAGACGGTGACGCTGGAGCTGAAGCCCGAACAGACCGAGACGCTGGCGCGCGCGCGCCAGAGCGGCGTCCTGTCGCTGGCGCTGCGCAGCATCGCCGACAACAACGCGCCAGAGACCAAGACCGACGACACCCGTAGGCGCGGCGAGACGATCAACGTCATCCGCTTTGGCGTTGCCAACCAGGCAACGATGCAGAAGTGACCATGAGGATACACGTGATGATGGGCGGGGCAACTCAACGGACAATGCGGGCCTTCATGGTCCGCGCTTTGTCGTTCTCGGCCATCACGGCGTTTACGCTCAACCCGGCGCTGACGCCGGTGATCGCAAGCGACTACCGCGCCGCGCCTGCCCCTGCCGCGTCGGCCGATGGCGGCCAGATGAATGCCCGCTTCCTCGCACTCGGCGTCGGCAAATCGATCGTGATCGACTTGCCGAGGGACATCAAGGACGTGCTGGTCGCCGATCCCAAGATCGCCAACGCCGTGGTCCGCTCGGCGCAACGCGCCTACATCATCGGCGCGGCGGTCGGCCAGACCAACATCGTGTTCTTCGACGCAGCCGGGCAGCAGATCGCGGCCTATGACATCGCGGTCAAGCGCGACCTCAACGGCGTGCGCGCGGCGCTGCGGGCGGCGCTGCCGAATGCCGATATCCAGATCGAGGGCGTCGGCGAGGGCGTCGTGCTGACCGGAAGCGCGGCGAGCCCGATCGAGGCGCAGCAGGCCGCCGACATCGCGACGCGGCTGGTCGGCAGCGCCGACAAGGTCGTGAACTCCATCGCGGTTCGCGGCCGCGACCAGGTGATGCTGAAAGTCACCGTTGCCGAAGTCTCGCGCAGCCTGATCAAGCAGCTCGGCATCGACCTCACGGCGAACCTCAATTACGGCACCACCGTGGTGAAGTTCAACAACGCCAACCCGTTCACGGCAAACAATGCTCCGCTGGTGCCCGGCAACGCGATCACCACGTCGTTCGGATCGTCGGTATCGGCGACGATCCGCGCCATGGAGAGCGCCGGGGTCGTGCGGACGCTCGCCGAACCGAACCTGACCGCGATCTCGGGCGAATCGGCGACCTTCATCTCGGGCGGCGAATTCCCGATTCCGACCGGCGTGACCTGTCAGACCACGACGTCAGGCGCGATCGGACAGTGCGTTCAGACCGTCAGCTTCAAGAAATTCGGCATCTCGCTCAACTTCACGCCGGTGGTGCTGACCGAGGGACGGATCAGCCTGCGCGTGATGACCGAAGTGTCGGAAGTCTCGACCGAGAACTCGCTGACCGGCGGCGCCAATGGAACGACGATCCCCTCGATCAAGACCCGCCGCGCCGAAACCACGCTGGAAATTCCCTCGGGCGGCTCGATGGCGATGGCCGGGCTGATCCAGGACCAGACCAAGCAGGCGATCAACGGTCTGCCCGGGCTGGCGTCGCTGCCGGTGCTCGGCACGCTGTTCCGCAGCCGCGACTTCGTCAACAACCAGACCGAACTGATGGTGCTGGTGACGCCCTATGTCGTCCGCGCGGTGGCGCAGAAGGACCTGTCGCGTCCGGATGACGGCTTCGCCAACGCCGCCGATCCGCAGGCCGACCTGCTGGGCAGCCTCAATCGCATCTACGGCGTGCCCGGCCGCACCACCGAGCCGGCGCGGAATTACCGCGGCACCTACGGCTTCATTACCGACTGAGCGGACGATGACACAGACCACATCCAGGACACCCGCCAAACACAAGCGCAGCATCGGCCTGGCTGCCGCGCTGGTCGGCCTTGCCATGACGCTCGGCGCCTGCCAGCACGCCGCCGACAACAGCCTTGCGATGGTGAACTCGCCGGCCGACTATCGCGAGCGTCATCCGATCGCGGTCACCGAAGGCGATCGCTCGATCGTGGTCTTTGTCGGGCGCAGCCGCGGCGGCCTGACCGCCGAGCAGCGCGCCGAGGTGATGGGGATGGCGCAGGACTGGATGCGCGAAGGCACCGGCGCCGTCACCATCGACGTTCCCGCCGACACGCCGAACGCACGCGCCGCCCAGGAATCGCTGCGCGAAATCCAGGCGACCTTCGCCGCCGCCGGCGTGCCGCCGCGCGGGATCGTGGTCCGCAAATATCGTCCCGAGGATCCGCGCCAGATGCCCGCGATCCGCGTCAACTATCCGAAGATGAAGGCGGTCGCCGGACCGTGCGGTCTCTGGCCGGAAGATCTCGGACCGTCGATCCACAACGGGTCCTACACCCAGAACAAGCAGTATTACAATTTCGGCTGCGCCAATCAGCGCAACCTCGCGGCCATGGTCGAGGACCCGACTGACCTCGTGCAGCCGCGCGCGGAGACCCCTGCCTACACGGCGCGTCGCAGTATCGCCTTCGACAAATATCGCAAGGGCACCGCCACCGCCACGAATTATCCCGAGTCCGACAGGGCCAAGCTAAGCGACACCGGAAAATGATAACCTACGCGCAGCAAAACTCCGAAGAGCAGACGGACGTCCCGCCGCAGGCCGTGGACGACCATATTGCTCCGGCGCCGCGGGTTTCCGTGCAGGCGTTCTGCGAAACGGTCGAGACCGCCGCCGCGGTCCAGTCGGCCGGCGAGGATCGCCGGCTGGCCAAGGCCCACCTCAAGATCCAGATGGGCGGCATGGCCGCCGCCATCGAGGCCTATCGCTCCGCGCCGACACCCAACGTCATCATCCTCGAGACCGAGGGCCGCAGCGACGTGCTGGCCGGCCTCGATCAGCTTGCCACGGTGTGCGACGCCGGCACCCGGGTGGTGGTGATCGGCCGGGTCAACGACGTCACGCTGTATCGCGAGCTGGTGCGCCGCGGCGTCAGCGACTACGTGATCGCGCCGGCGCATGCGATCGACGTGGTGCGCGCGGTTTGCAACCTGTTCTCGGCGCCGGAAGCCAAGGCGGTCGGCCGCATCGTCGCCGTGGTCGGCGCGAAGGGCGGCGTCGGCGCTTCGACGATCGCGCATAACGTCGCCTGGGCGATCGCCCGCGATCTGGCGCTGGATTCCGTGGTCGCCGACCTCGACCTCGCGTTCGGCACCGCCGGGCTCAACTACAACCAGGACCCGGCGCAGGGCATCGCGGATGCCGTGTTCTCGCCGGACCGCGTCGATACCGCCTTCGTCGACCGCCTGCTGTCGAAATGCACCGACCATCTGAGCCTGCTGGCGGCACCGGCGACGCTCGACAAGGTCTATGATTTCGGCGCCGAGGCGTTCGATGCGATCTTCGATACGCTGCGCACCACGATGCCCTGCATCGTGCTCGACGTGCCGCATCAATGGTCCGGCTGGACCAAGCGCGCGCTGATCGCGGCCGACGACATCCTGATCGTGGCGGCGCCCGACCTCGCCAATCTGCGCAACGCCAAGAACATGTTCGACCTGTTGAAGGCGTCGCGGCCGAACGACCGCGCGCCGCTGTATTGCCTGAACCAGGTCGGCGTGCCGAAGCGGCCGGAGATCGCGGCCGGCGAGTTCGCCAAGGCGATCGAAAGCCAGCCGATCGCGGCCATCCCGTTCGATCCGCAGATCTTCGGCTCGGCCGCCCAATAACGGCCAGATGATCGCGGAGATTTCCGCCAATCACCGCGCGGTGGAGCTGTTCCTGCAGATGGCGCAGCGGCTGACAGGCCGCGGCGAGACCAAGAAGCCGAGGGGGTCCTTCCTGTCGCCCCTGCTCGAAAAGCTGCGGTCCAAATAGTGGTCCGCATGGAGTCAAGACGTCGTGTTTGGTAAGCGTAGCGGAAACGATGGGGACATGCGGGCACCCAAGCCCGCTTTTCAGACGCCGGAGCCTGCCGGCCCGTCGACCATGCCGCGCGAGTCCGCGGCACCGACGATCTCATCGCCGCCGCTGGCGCCGAGCAAGCCGCCGCCCGCTCCCGCCGTCGAGACCCGCCGCTCGGACAACTACTACCAGGTCAAGGCGACGATCTTCGGCGCCCTGATCGAGGCGATCGACCTGGCCCAGCTTGCCAAGCTGGACAGCGAATCGGCGCGCGAGGAAATCCGCGACATCGTCAACGAGATCATCGCGATCAAGAACATCGTGATGTCGATCGCCGAGCAGGAAGAGCTGCTCGACGACATCTGCAACGACGTGCTGGGCTACGGCCCGCTCGAGCCCCTGCTGTCGCGCGACGACATCGCCGACATCATGGTCAACGGCGCGGGCACTGTGTTCATCGAAGTCGCCGGCAAGATCCAGCGGACCGGAATCCGCTTTCGCGACAACCAGCAACTGCTCAACATCTGCCAGCGCATCGTCAGCCAGGTCGGCCGGCGCGTCGACGAATCCTCGCCGATCTGCGACGCCCGCCTCGCCGACGGCTCGCGCGTCAACGCCATCGTTCCGCCGCTGGCGATCGACGGCCCCGCGCTCACCATCCGCAAATTCAAGAAGGACAAGCTGACGCTGGAGCAGCTCGTCAAGTTCGGCGCCATCACGCCGGAAGGGGCGACCATCCTGCAGATCATCGGCCGGGTCCGCTGCAACGTGATCATCTCCGGCGGTACCGGCTCGGGCAAGACCACGCTGCTGAACTGCCTGACCAACTATATCGAGCACGACGAACGCATCATCACCTGCGAAGACGCCGCCGAACTTCAGCTGCAGCAGCCGCATGTGGTGCGGCTGGAAACCCGGCCGCCGAACATCGAGGGCGAAGGCCAGGTGACGATGCGCGAACTGGTGCGCAACTGCCTGCGTATGCGCCCAGAGCGGATCATCGTCGGCGAAGTCCGTGGACCCGAGGCGTTCGACCTGTTGCAGGCGATGAACACCGGCCATGACGGCTCGATGGGCACGCTGCACGCCAACAATCCGCGCGAAGCGCTGTCGCGCTGCGAATCCATGATCACCATGGGCGGATTCTCGCTGCCGTCGCGGACCATTCGCGAGATGATCTGCGCCTCGGTCGACATCATCGTGCAGGCCGCGCGCCTGCGCGACGGTTCGCGCCGCATCACCCACATCACCGAGGTGATGGGCATGGAAGGCGACACCATCATCACCCAGGATATCTTCCTCTACGACGTGATCGGGGAAGACGCCAACGGCAAGATCATCGGCAAGCACCGCTCGACCGGCATCGGCCGGCCGCGTTTCTGGGAGCGTGCCCGCTACTACAATGAAGAGAAGCGGCTGGCGGCGGCGCTGGACGCCTCCGACGCACCCGCGCCGGTCTAGGGAGACGCCGGATGCAGATGCAAATCCTTGCCCTCGCCTTCCTCGCCGCCACCACCGTGGGTGGCCTCGCCTGGGTCTTCCTGTATCCCTACCTCTCGGGAGAGAAGAAGGCCGAGTCGCGCCGCGCATCGGTGGCGCGCAGCGAGCCCTCGACGACCCGGACGGCCGACCGCACGCAACGCTCGCGCCGCGAGCAGGTCGAAGGATCGTTGAAGGAGCTCGAGGCGCGCCGGCAGAAGGACAAGAAAGTCCCGCTCGGCATGCGCATCTCGCAGGCCGGGCTGGAATGGTCCGAGCAGAAATTCTGGATGATCTCCGGCGCCCTCGGCCTGTTCGGGTTCGGCGTCGCGTTCATGATCGGCGGCGGCCTGCTCGGCGCGGCCGGCATCGGCTTTGCGATGGGTCTCGGCCTGCCGCGCTGGTTGCTCGGCTTCCTGAAGAAGCGGCGGGAGAAGGCCTTCCTGAAAGCGCTGCCCGATGCCGTCGACGTCATCGTGCGCGGCATCAAGGCCGGTCTGCCGCTGTTCGAATCGCTCAAGGCTGTAGTCAACGACGCGCCGGAGCCGCTGCGCAGCGAATTTCTCGCGATCATCGAGACCCAGGCGATCGGCATGCCGCTCGGCGACGCCTGCGCCCGGCTCTACGAACGCATGCCGCTGCCAGAGGCGAACTTCTTCGGCATCGTGATCGCGATCCAGCAGAAGTCCGGCGGCAACCTGTCGGAAGCGCTCGGCAATCTGTCGCGGGTGCTGCGCGACCGCAAGAAGATGGCCGAGAAGATCCAGGCGATGTCGATGGAAGCGAAGGCCTCGGCCGGCATCATCGGCTCGCTGCCGCCGATCGTGATGATCCTCGTGTTCCTGACCACGCCGGACTACATCGCCCTGCTCTGGACCAACTCGATGGGCCAGCTGATGCTGGTCGCCTGCGCGCTTTGGATGACGTGCGGCGTCCTGGTGATGAAGAAGATGATCAACTTCGATTTCTGACGGTGCAGCATGATTGATATTCTGGTTGCCAAGCTCCACGACGTCAGGTTCATGACCATGCTGCTTGCCTTCTTCGCGGCAAGCGCCACGGTCTACACGATGGTGATGCCGCTGCTCGCCGGCGGCGATCTCAACAAGCGCATGAAGGCGGTGGCCAGCGAACGCGAGCGGCTCCGGCAGCGCGAGCGCGACCGTCTCTCCAAGACCGAGAAGGTGGCGCTGCGGCAGACGCCGAAGCAGGTGGTCTCCAGGGTGGTGGACGATCTCAACCTCACCAAATGGCTGGCCCAGGAAGCAGCGCTCGAGAAGCTCGTGATGGCGGGCTATCGCGGCCACGCTCCCTACGTCACCTTCCTGTTCGCCCGTGCGGTGACGCCGATCGTGCTGCTGCTCGGCGCCATCATCTATACGTTCTTCATCGCGGGCGCCGGCTGGTCGCTCACGATCAAGATCGGCATTTGCGTCGCCGCGGCCTATGCCGGCCTGCAAGCGCCGATGCTGTTCCTGAAGAATGCGATCTCCAAGCGCCAGCTCCAGATCAAGCGCGCCTTTCCTGATTCGCTGGATTTGCTGCTGATCTGCATCGAATCGGGCATGTCGGTCGAGGTCGCGTTCCGCAAGGTGGCCAACGAGATCGCCGGACAGTCGATCGCGCTGTCGGAGGAGTTCGCGCTGACCACCGCGGAACTGTCCTATTTGCAGGACCGCAAGACCGCCTATGAGAACCTGGCGCGGCGTACCGGGCTCGAGGGCGTGAAGTCGGTGTGCATGGCCTTGCAGCAATCCGAACGCTACGGCACGCCGCTCGGCCAGAGCCTGCGGGTGATGGCGCAGGAAAACCGCGACATGCGCATGAACGAGGCCGAGAAGAAGGCGGCGGCACTGCCGCCCAAGCTGACGGTGCCGATGATCCTGTTCTTCCTGCCCTGCCTGTTCATCGTGATCCTCGGGCCGTCCTACATCAAGATCGCCACGATGCACTGAGTTTGCGCGGTTGCGCCGGCCGCCTTCTCCTTCCCCCTGCAAGGGGGAAGGTCGGGATGGGGGTCAGCCGTAGGCGATACCATATCCGCGAGAGATGATCCCCACCCACTTTGCTCTCACGAGCAAAGCGACCCCCCATTTCAAGGGGAGGTTTGGAAGTTGCCGTGTTGGCTTAATCGTCCTTGGCGACGACAGGCGCGGCGCGCGATGCGGTCTTCGGCCCATCCTTGCGGTTCAGCATGTCGCGGAGATAGGCGACGTTGGCCGCCGCCTCGTCTGCCGGCAGGTCGGCCTTGACGATCGTCTCGGCCTCCGCGAAGCGGCCCTGCAGGCCGACGACGAGCGCGAGGTTCTGCCGGATCCTCGTGTCGGCGCGGGCGCTGGCATAGGCCTGGCGCAGCGTCTCTTCCGCCTTCGGCAATTCCTTGGTCAGCATGTAGGACAGGCCGAGATTGGACAGCACCGACGGCTCGTCCGGGGCCAGCCGCAGCGCGCTGGCGTAATAGCGCCGCGCTTCCTCGTGCCGGTTCAACTTGTCGAGCGTGGTTCCCTGCACCGACAGGATCCGCCAGTCCGGATTGTCCGGGCTGTGCGCGCGGCTCAGCACGTCGAACGCGGCCTGCGAATTGCCGTTGTCGGCCAGCGCCCGGCCATAGGCCGCGAGCAGCGCCTTGTTGCCGGGGCTGGCGATGGTCGCCTGCTCCAGCACGGCGCAGGCCTGCGAGCGCTGTCCGGTCATGCGCAGCGCCTGGCCATAAGCGATTGCGGCCTCGGCATCCTTGGGATTTTTGCGATAGCGCTCGCCATAGACCTCGGCGGCGCGGCGCGGATCATCGGGCGTGGCGGGTGTGGGGTCCGAGCGGGACGCGATCGATCCCGTCACGTCGGACATGGTCTGGCAGCCGCCAAGCCCTGCGGCGAGGACCGCCACGAAGGCCGCGGAAGCGAGATGCCGGGTCAAATGGGACTGTCGACGCATGGCACTGTGACTCACGAAATCGGGCGAATGGCTGCAACCGAGCGTGCCAGCAATAGACTGTTAACCCTAACGTCTGGTTAACTGGCGGCACGCGCGACCGGCGCGCCGGTTCCGATTCTGCAAGGCCTTGTGACCACGGCCGCGCTACCATCCGCCATGAAAGGCGTGTAGTCACCAGCCACGACGCCAGAACAGCCGAGAGCCGCATGCCATCCGTGTTCGAGACCGCCCCTACGACCGCCGTCACGCCGATCACCTTCGTCACCAAGGCGACTTGGGATGCGGTCCGCAACGAGCTGCCGGCACCGGCGCGCCAGTTCGCCGAGGCGAACCGCTTCGAGGCCAAGCCCGGCAAACTCCTCGTTCTGCCGGCGCCAGATGGCGGCATCGCGCAGGTGCTGTTCGGCCTCGAGGACGCCGACCACAAGGCGCGCGATCCGTTCCGGCCCGGCGCGCTGCCCGGCCTGCTGCCGCCCGGCGTCTACCGCTTCGCCAACGCGCCGCATGACACGCGGCTCTCCGCGCTCGCCTTCGCGCTGGGCTGCTATCGCTTCGGCCGCTATCGCAAGAATAACGCCCCCGAGGTCCGCCTGGTGCCGCCCGACGGTATCGACGCCGCCGAGATCGCGCGGATGGCGGATGCCGCGGCGCTGGCGCGCGACCTCATCAACACGCCGTCCAACGACATGGGCCCGGCCGAGCTCGCCGAGGTGGCGCGCGATCTCGCCAGCCGGTTCGGCGCCGCCTTCAATTGCATCGAGGGCGACGAGCTCGCGCAGAATTTTCCGCTGATCCACGCCGTCGGCATGGCCTCGACGCGCGCGCCGCGGCTGATCGAGCTCTGCTGGGGCGATCCGGCCCATCCGAAGGTGACGCTGGTCGGCAAGGGCGTCTGCTTCGACACCGGCGGGCTCGACCTCAAGCCGTCGAGCGGCATGCTGCTGATGAAGAAGGACATGGGTGGCGCCGCCAACGTGCTGGCGCTGGCGCAGATGGCGATGGACGCCAGGCTGAAGCTGCGGCTGCGGGTGCTGATCCCGGCGGTCGAGAACGCGGTTGCCGGCAATGCGTTTCGCCCGCTCGACATCTTCAGGTCGCGCAAGGGCATCACGGTGGAGATCGGCAATACCGACGCCGAGGGACGGCTGGTGCTCGCCGACGCGCTGGCGCTGGCCGACGAGGAGACGCCGGATCTGCTGGTCGATTTGGGCACGCTGACCGGTGCGGCGCGGGTGGCGCTGGGCCCGGACCTGCCGCCGTTCTACACCAATGACGAGGCGCTCGCCGCCGACGTCGCCGCTCACGCGACAAGCGAGAACGATCCGCTGTGGCGGCTGCCGCTGTGGCCGGCCTACGATGCCTGGCTCGATTCCAAGACCGCCGATATCACCAACGCGCCGTCGGGCGGTTTCGCGGGCTCGATCACCTGCGCGCTGTTCCTGCAGCGCTTTGTCGAGCGCGCGCGGAGCTGGCTTCATGTCGACATCTATGGCTGGACGCCGTCGGCAAAGCCGGGCCGCCCCGAAGGCGGCGAGTGCCAGGCGGCGCGCGCGATCTACAAATTGCTGAGCCAGCGCTATGCATGACGCCAGACTGACGCCGGCCCGCGCCGACCTCGCCGCGAAATATCTCGAGGGCAAGATCAAGGCGGCGCGCTTCGTCGACGGCACGCTGTTCGAGGTTCGTGATGCCATCGCGCCGCTGCGCCGGGCGCCCGCGGCCGATGCCGAACAGATGACGCAGGCACTGCGCGGCGAGCGCGTCACGATCTACGATCGCAACGGCGAAGGCTGGGCCTGGGGCCAATTGGCCGATGACGGCTATGTCGGCTGGATTCCCGACGCGGCCCTGACCAAGCCCGGCGCGACACCGACGCACAAGGTGACCGCGCTGCGCACGCTGGCGTTTCCGGGACCGTCGATCAAGCTGCCGCCGGTCGAGGCGCTGGCGATGGGGAGCAAGCTTACGATCCTCCGCGAGGACGGGGTTTTCGCGCTGACCCGCGGGGGCTGGCACCTGCCGCGCCAGCATCTCGCGCCGCTCGACGCGATGGCAGCGGATTTCGTCGCGGTCGCCGACCAATTCGTCGGCACGCCCTATCTCTGGGGCGGCAAGTCGAGCCTTGGCATCGACTGCTCCGGCCTGGTGCAGATCGCGCTGACCGCCGCCGGCACCGGCTGCCCGCGCGACAGCGACATGCAGCAGGACGGACTCGGCCGCGAATTGACGTCAGCGGAAGCGAAACACCTGCAGCGCGGCGACCTGATCTTCTGGAAGGGTCATGTCGCCATCGCGCGCGATGCGACGACGATCGTGCACGCCAACGCGCATCACATGGCGACGGTGGTCGAGAACACGCAGGCCGCGATCGCAAGGATCAAGGCTGCCGGCAGCGATGTCGTGGCGATCAAGCGGCTCTAGCCCCGTCATTCCGGGGCGGCGCGGAGCGCCGGGCCCGGAATCCATTGGGCCGCCCGCTCGGTGGATGAATGGATTCCGGGCTCGCGCTTCGCGCGCCCCGGAATGACGAGAGGTTGCTACGTCGCCACCGACCCATCGCCGGCCGCTTCGATGCGGAACGCGGCGGCGAACAGCGCGCGGGTGTAGTCGCTCTTCGGGTTCTTGAACAGCTCGGAGGCCGGCCCCTCCTCCTCGACCTTGCCGGATTTCATCACGATCAGATGGCTCGCGAGCGAGGCGACCACGCGTAGATCGTGCGAGATGAACATGTAGGTGAGATCGCGTTTGCGCTGCAGGTCGCGCAGCAAATCGACCATCTGGGCCTGCAGCAGCATGTCGAGCGCCGAGGTCGGCTCGTCCAGCACGACGAAATTCGGCTCCAGCACCACCGCGCGCGCGATCGAGATGCGTTGGCGCTGGCCGCCGGAGAATTCGTGCGGGTAGCGGAAGCGCCAGTCCGGATCGAGGCCGACATCCTTCATGGCCTTGATCACCCGCGCCTCACGCTCGGCGCGCGACAGCTGCTTCTGGTGCACCTCAAGCCCCTCGGCGATGATGTCGGCGACCGACATGCGCGGGCTGAGCGAGCCGAACGGGTCCTGGAACACGATCTGCATGTCGCGGCGGAACGGCCGCATCTGCTTGAAGCGCAGGCCCTGGATGTCGCTGCCGAGGAACACGATCGGGCCGTCGGAGGAGATCAGCCGGAGCAGCGCGAGCCCAAGCGTGGTCTTGCCCGAGCCGGATTCGCCGACCACGCCGAGCGTCTCGCCCTTGCGCACCGCGAGGCTGACGCCATCGACCGCCTTGATGTGGCCGACGGTCGAACGCAGCAGCCCGCGCTTGATCGGAAACCAGACCTTGAGATTGTCCGCCGACATCACGACCGGCGCGCCCGGCTGCGGCGGCGCCGGATCGGGCTTCGGCTCGGCGGCCAGCAGTGCCTTGGTATAGGCATGCTGCGGGGCGGTGAAGACCTGCTCGACCAGGCCCTGCTCGACGATCTTGCCGTTGTTCATCACGCAGACCGTGTCAGCGATGCGGCGCACGATGCCGAGATCGTGGGTGATGAACAGCAGGCTCATGCCGAGCCGCGCGCGGATCTCGGCCAGCAAGGCCAGAATCTGCGCCTGCACGGTGACGTCGAGCGCCGTGGTCGGCTCGTCCGCGATCAAGAGGTCCGGCTCGTTGGCAAGCGCCATCGCGATCATCACACGCTGGCGCTGGCCGCCGGACAATTGGTGCGGATAGCTCTTCAGCCGGGTCTCCGGCTCGGGGATGCCGACCTGGCCGAGCAGTTCCAGCGTCCGCGCCCGCGCCGCCGCGCCACTGACGCCCCTGTGCAGCGACAGTATCTCGCCGATCTGGGTCTCGATGGTCTGGAGCGGATTGAGCGAGGTCATCGGCTCCTGGAAGATGATCGAGATGTCATTGCCGCGGACCTCGCGCATCTCCTGGTCGGAGGCGGTCAGGAGATCGCGGCCGCGGAAGCGGATCGCGCCTGACGGATGCGATGCCGTCGGATAGGGCAACAGCTTCAGCACCGACAGCGCGCTGACGGATTTTCCCGAGCCGGATTCGCCGACCAACGCGACGCACTCGCCGCGCTTGATCGAGAACGAGATGCCGTCGACCGCGAGCGAGCGGCCGAAGGCGACCGAGAGGTCGCGGACATCGAGCAGAGGCTGGTTGATCGCGTCCATCCGTCAGCCCTTCGAGAACGTCTTGCGCGGATCGAAGGCGTCGCGCGCGGCTTCGCCGATGAAGATCAGCAGCGACAGCATGATCGCGACCGAGAAGAATCCGGTGAGACCGAGCCACGGCGCCTGCACATTGGCCTTGCCCTGCGACAGCAGTTCACCGAGCGAGGGCGAGCCGGGCGGCAGGCCAAAGCCAAGGAAGTCCAGCGCCGTCAGCGTCATCACCGAGGACGAGACGATGAAGGGCAGGAACGTCATGGTCGCGACCATCGCGTTGGGCAAGAGATGGCGGAACATGATCACGCCGTTGGAGACGCCGAGCGCGCGCGCGGCCTGGATGTACTCGAAGTTGCGGCCGCGCAGGAATTCGGCGCGGACGAGACCGACCAGCGAGACCCAGGAGAACAGCAAGAGGATGCCGAGCAGGATGAAGAAGCCGGGCGGCAACACCGCCGAGATGATCAGGAGCAGATAGAGCGAGGGAATCGCGGTCCAGATCTCGATCAGCCGCTGGAAGATCAGGTCGGTCCAGCCGCCGAAATAGCCCTGCACGCCGCCGGCTGCGATGCCGATGATCGAGGACAGGATGGTCAGCGTCAGGCCGAACAGCACCGAGATGCGGAAGCCGTAGATCAGCCGCGCGACCACGTCGCGGCCCTGATCGTCGGTGCCGAGCCAGTTGTATTCGAGGTCGCGGCAGCCGGTCAGTCCCTTCCGCTTCACCACGTCCTTGCACTGCTCTTCGGTCAGAAGCCAGGTCGGCTTCGACGGCACCGCCGTCGGCGGGTCGAGGTTGCGGCTGTCGTAGGAGTAGCGGATCGGCGGCCAGATCATGCGGCCGCCCTTGGCGGCGATCTGCTTCTGCAAATAGGGATCGCGATAATCGGCGGCGGTCTCGAAGTCGCCGCCGAAGGTGGTCTCGGCATAGGTGAACACCACCGGCCAGTAGAGCTTGCCGTCATACTTGATCACCAGCGGCTTGTCGTTGGCAATGAAATTGGCAAACAGCGAGGCCACGAACAAGGCGAGGAAAATCCAGAACGACCAGTAGCCGCGCCGGTTCGCCTTGAAGTTCTGCCAGCGCCGCTTGTTCAGCGGCGACGGCGAAAAACCGTGGTGCGTGGCGGGCACCGCTTCGCCGAGGGGCGATTGCGTCGAGGTCTCGACCGGCTGGGGCGCGAGCAGCGTCATCACACCTCCCGCGCTTCAAAGTCGATCCGCGGATCGATCCACATATAGGCGAGGTCGGACAGCAGATTGACCACCAGTCCGACCAGCGAGAAGATGAACAGCGTTCCGAACACCACCGGATAATCGCGGTTCAAGACGCTCTCGAAGCCGAGCAGGCCGAGCCCGTCGAGCGAGAAGATGGTCTCGATCAAGAGCGAGCCCGAGAAGAACGCGTGGATGAACGCGCCCGGGAAGCCCGCGATCACGATCAGCATAGCGTTGCGGAAGATGTGGCCGTACAGCACCTGGCGCTCGCTGCAGCCCTTGGCGCGCGCGGTCATCACATATTGCTTGCGGATCTCGTCGAGGAACGAGTTCTTGGTCAGCAGCGTCATGGTGGCGAAGGCGCCGAGCGCCATCGATACCAGCGGCAGCGTCAGATGCCAGAAATAATCGATGATCTTCCAGTACCAGGGGAATTGCGCCCAGCCGTCTGAAGTTAGGCCGCGCAGCGGAAAGATATTGAGGAACGAGCCGCCGGCGAACAGCACGATCAGGAGGATCGCAAACAGGAAGCCGGGGATCGCGAAGCCGATGATGATCACCGCGGACGTCCAGGTGTCGAACCGCGAGCCATCCTTGACCGCCTTGCGGATGCCGAGCGGAATCGAGATCAAATAGGTGAGCAGCGTCATCCAGATGCCGAGCGACATCGAGACCGGCAGCTTTTCCTTAATCAGCTGGATCACGCTGACGCTGCGGAAATAGCTTTGGCCGAAGTCGAAGCGCGCGAAATTCCAGACCATCAGCGCGAACCGCTCCGGCGCCGGCTTGTCGAAGCCGAACTGCACCTCGAGCTTCTTGATGAAGTCGGGGTCGAGCCCCTGTGCGCCGCGATATTTCGAATTGATCGCACCGCCCGCTGCGCCGCCCTGGCCGCGCTGCGCGCCGAAATCGCCGCCGCCGCCCGACACCCGCGAGGTGCCGCCGGTGTCGGCGCCGTTGATCTGCGCGATCACACGCTCGACCGGACCGCCGGGAGCAAACTGCACGACCACGAAGGAGACGAACAGGATGCCGAGCAGCGTCGGCAGCATCAGGAGGATACGTCGGGCGATATAGGCGCTCATCGGCTATTTCGCCTGCTCGAGCTTCGCGGCCTTGGCCGCATCGTACCACCAGTTCTCCGGCGCACCGACGCCCTGGGTGTATTTCGCCGGCTTCTCTGGATGCCCGAACTGATCCCAATAGGCGACCCGATGCCGGTTGGAATACCATTGCGGCACCCAGTAGCGGCCGGCGCGGAAGACGCGATCGAGCGCACGGCAGGCGAAGGTCAACTCTGCCCGCGTGTCGGCAGCGATAGCTTTTTCGATCAACGCGTCGATGGCCGGATTCGCAACGCCCGCCAGATTGTAGGAGCCCTTGGTGGCCGCAGCCTGGGACGAGAAATAAGGCCGCAGACTGTCACCCGGCGTCGCCGACATCGATATACGCTCGGTCGTCACCTCGAAATCGAAAGCCTCGACGCGCGCGCGATACTGCACGGCGTCGATCTGCCGGATATTGGCATCGATGCCAAGCGGCTTGAGATTCTTGATGAAGCTGGCGTGATGCGGCTGGAACGTCGGCTCATCGAGCAGGAACTCGATCGTAAGCGGCTCACCGTTGGGCAACCACCGCTTGCCATCCTTGACCACGCATCCCGCTTCGTTGAGCAGTTGCGTCGCCTTGCGCAGGAGCGCGCGGTCCTGTCCCGATCCGTCGGACACCGGCGGCACGAAGGGCTCGCCGAATACCTCGTCCGGCACCTGACCGCGGAACGGTTCGAGCAGCTTCAATTCCTCCGGCGAAGGCAGTCCGTTCGCCACCATGTCCGAGTTCTGGAACGGCGAGACGCTCCGCGCGTAGGCGTCATACATGATGGTCTTGTTGGTCCATTCGAAGTCGAAGGCATAGATCAACGCCTCTCGGACACGCGGGTCTTTGAACTTGTCGAGACGGGTGTTGATGAACCAGCCCTGGCCACCGGACGGCGTCTCGTCCGGCAACGTTTCGCGCTTGACCCGTCCGTCCTTGATGCCGGGGAAATCATACCGCGTCGCCCAGACGCGGGCCGTGAATTCTTCGCGAAAGAGATAACTCTTGCCCGTGAAGCCTTCGAACGCGACATCGCGATCGCGGTAGAATTCGTAGCGCACGGTGTCGAAATTGTAATTGCCGCGGTTGACCGGGAGATCAGCGGCCCACCAATCCTTAACACGATCATACTCGACGTAACGGTTGACCTCGAACTTGCCGATTTTGTAAGGCCCTGAGCCGAGCGGCACTTCGAGCGTGGACTCATCGAATGGCCGGGTCGCATAAAACGCCTTCGAGAAGATCGGCAGGCCTGCAACGTAAAGCGGCACATCACGCGCGCGGTTGGGCGCGAAGGTCACGATCACAGTGCTATCGTCCGGCGCCTCGGCCTTCACGAAATCACGCAGCTGAACTATGATCAACGGATGACCCTTTTCCTTCAGCGTGTTGAGCGAGAAGGCGACATCCTGTGCAGTCAGCTTCGATCCGTCGTGAAAACGCGCCTCGGGCCGTATCGTGAACCGGTAGGCGAGCTTGTCGGGTGAAATCGAGACCGATTTTGCCGCCAGGCCGTACATCGCGTCGGGCTCGTCGGCCGCGCGCGCCATCAGCGAATCGAAGGTCATCTCCATGCCCTTTGCGCCTTCGCCCTTGAGGATGTAGGCATTGAAGGAACTGAACGTAAAGAAGGACTGGTTGTAGGCACGGGTGGAAGGGATGGTCGAGAACGCGCCACCCTTCGGGGCCTTCGGGTTGACATAGTCGAACTGCCGGAAATCCGCCGGGTATTTCAGGTCGCCGAACACCGACATGCCGTGCATCTCGGTTCCGTTGTCGGCCGCTGCCGGCGCAGCACGCAAGCCTGCAGCACTCAACGCACCGATGCCGAGGCCGAGTGCGTGCCGACGGGTGAACAACCCCATGCGCGAATCCTTCGATCTATGAACGCTTGAGCTTCGCCGCCTTGTCAGCGTCGTACCACCAGATCGCGGGGAATCCCGATTGGCCGTATTTGGGCAACTCTGCCGGACGGCCGAAGCGATCCCAGCGCGCTGTGCGCACTTTCGGATAATTCCACTGCGGGACAACGTAATGGTTCCACAATAGCACCCGGTCGAGCGCTTTTGTCGCTGCGACGAGATCCTCGCGATCCGTCGCAAAAATCACCCGTTCGATCAGCTTGTCGATCACCGGGCTCTTGATGCCGGCGATATTGCGCGATCCGGCGTTGTCTGCGGCCTTCGATCCCCAGTATTCCCGCTGCTCGTTCCCGGGTGACAGAGATTCCCCCCAAGACGCGACCACGATGTCGAAATCCCAACTGCGAAGCCGATTCTCGTATTGGATTGGATCAATCGTGCGCACGGTGATCGAAAACCCAAGCCGCTCGAGTGCTGGCTTATATGCCAGCATGATCCTTTCGAAATTCGGATCCTCGCTCAACAGTTCTATGGAGAACGGCTCTCCGCTCTTGGAATCCACGAGCTTGCGGTCTCGTATTTCGTAGCCTGCCTCCTTGAGCAGGCGTGATGCTTCGCGAAGATTCTCGCGCACCGCGTCGGGATTGCCGCCGACCGGGTTGCTATAGACCGATGTGAATACTTCGGCTGGAACCTGATCACGCACAGATTCAAGGATCGCAAGTTCCTTGCCTTGCGGCAGCCCGGTGGCCATCAACTCGTCAGCGCCATCAAAGTAGCTGACGATGCGCTTGTATTGGCCGAAAAACAGCAGCTTGTTGACCTCCTCGAAGTCGAACGCGTAGTTCAGCGCGCGGCGAACACGCGCATCGCCAAATTTGGGCCGGCGCAGATTGGGGACGAAGGCCTGCATGATGCCCGAACTGCGGTTCGGAAACTCTTCCAGCACCACACGCTTCTCGGTGACGGCCGGAAAATTATAGGCAGTCGCCCATGCCTTCGCGCTGTTCTCCAGCCGCCAATCGATCTGATCGCCCTTGAACGCCTCGATCGCAACCGTCGGGTCCCTGAAGTACTCGTAGCGAAGCTCATCGAAGTTGTTTCGTCCGACATTGATCGCGAGGTCGCGCGCCCAATAGTCCTTGACACGCTCCAGCGTCACGGTTCGTCCTGCGACGAACTCCTTGATCCGATACGGCCCCGACCCGAGCGGCGGCTCCAGCGTTGTCGCGGAGATATCGCGCTGATGGCCTTGACCATCAGTGCCTTCCCACCAGTGCTTGGGCAAAATCGTCAGTTGCCCTACGATTTGCGGCAATTCGCGGTTGCCCGGCATGTCGAACACGAACTTCACTTCGCGATCGCCACGCTTCTCCGCTCTCACCACATGGCTGTAATAGGCGGAAAACATCGGGTGATGCGTTTTGAAGGCGTTGAGCGAGAAGATCACGTCTTCCGGGGTGACCGGTGCTCCATCGTGCCACTTTGCTTGAGGGCGCAGACGGTAAACGACATAGGAGAAGTCGTCGGGATGGCTTGCCGCCTCCGCCAGCGAGCCGTATTCCGTCGAGACCTCGTCGAGCGAGGGCGCCGTGAGCGATTCATAGATGAGGGCGACACTGCCTGCGACGGAGCCTTTCACGCCCGAGACGACGATGTTGAAATTATCGAAAGTGCCGATCGCGATCTGCCGGACAAGGCCACCCTTCGGTGCATCGGGATTGACGTAGTCAAATCGCTTGAAGTCAGCCGGGTATTTGACGTTGCCAAAGAGCGACAACCCGTGCCGCCATTTCAGTCCGTTCGGGCCGTCGTCGGCGAGTGCCGGCGTGATCGCTGACACGCCAGAGTTCAATCCGAGCGCCGGAGCCATCGCCGCCAGTGCGCTGCCTTGAAGGAGGTGTCGTCGGGTGATTGCCAAATTCGGAATTCCTGTTGCTGACCCCGCCTAGATGGACCTCAATATACGGCAACGGTTCGACCATTTACGTTGCTTTTTCCTAATGATGGCCAGGCCGGAACCGATCCGGTGCGGCGAAACGTCTCGATCGCAGTCCTGCAAACCCTGATCGTGGGTGAGCGTTCCGCATACGAAAACGGCCAGGCATTGCCTGGCCGTCATCTGCATATGATCGCAGGACAAATCGCTACTTCGAGGCGGTCGGGAGCGGAGCCGGATGCTCCGAGTTCGAATTCAGATAGGCGATGATGTCGGCGCGCTCGCTGTCCTTGGGAACGCCGGCGAAGCCCATCGCGGTGCCCGGGATGAAGCCCTTCGGGTTGGTCAGGAACTTGTTGAGGTCGTCGAAGGTCCACTCGCCGCCCTTACCCTTCATCGCGGCCGAGAAATTGAAGCCGCGGCCCTCGCCCTTCTTCTCGCCGACGACGCCGAACAGGTTCGGACCGACGCGGTTGGGGCCGCCCTTCTCGAAGGTATGGCAGGCCTGGCACTTCTTGGCGGCCGCGGCGCCCTTCTCGGCGGAGGCGGTCTGCAGCAGCTTCTCGATCGGCTCGGACTGCGCGGCTGCGGCCTCGCCGCCACCGCCATGGGTCTCTTCCTTCACCGCGATCTCAAAACCCGGCTTCTCAGGCTGCTTGGCCGAAAACACCGATCCGGCGGTAAAGCTCATCACCAGGACGACGATGCAGGTGCCAAGAACCGCACCGAGGATTTTGTTGAGTTCGAAGGAGTCCATTTCGGTCAGGCTCCGGGCCTTGAATGTCGACTTCAGGCCGGGAATACGGCCGCGGGGAGAGACCTGGGAATCGGCCTTATCGCACCGCCCCAAGCAGGGTTGAGATATCGGTTTGCCCGCGCTCTGGCAACCCGTATAAACGCGCCGAATTCAACCTCCTCCCCGGCATTTTCCGCTAGCCGGACGGGCCCCGAACCGAATGACCGATCCCCGTACCTTGGTGCTGATTCCGGCCCGCATGGCCGCCACCCGACTGCCCGGAAAACCGCTGCTCGATATCGCAGGCCAGCCGATGATCGTCCATGTGCTGCGGCGGGCGGAGGCGGCCGGAATCGGCCGGGTCGCGGTCGCAACCGACACGGCGGAGATCGCAACCGCGGTGCGGGCGGCGGGCGGCCAGGTGGTGATGACCCGCGCCGACCATCCCTCCGGCTCGGACCGGATCCATGAAGCGATGATGACCCTCGACCCGGGCGGCCGCGCCGAGATCGTGGTCAATCTGCAGGGCGATTTCCCGACCATCACGCCGGAGACCATCCGCAGCGTCATGCCGGCGCTCGACGATCCCGGCGTGGATATCTCGACACTGGCCTCGCAGATTCATACCGAGGAAGAGGACCGGGCGCCCAGCGTGGTCAAGGCGGTCGGCTCCCCGATCGGCGCCAACCGGTTGCGCGCGCTGTATTTCACCCGCGCCACCGCGCCCCACGGCGACGGGCCGCGTTACCACCATATCGGCCTCTATGCCTATCGCCGCGCCGCGCTGGAGCGGTTCGTCAAGCTGCCGCCCTCGCCGCTGGAGCTGCAGGAGAAGCTCGAGCAGCTGCGCGCGCTGGAGGCCGGGATGCGGATCGACGTCACCATCGTCGACACCGTCCCGCGCGGCGTCGACACCCCGGCCGATCTCGAAACCGCCCGGCGGATACTTTCCAAAGCCTGACCGGCATCTCTTTGTTGAGCATGATCTCCGCGCAAACGCTTCGCGTTTGTCGCGAGGGAAAACCGGTTTCCACTTTTCCGGATCATGCTCTAAAAGGCCCCGCATGACCAAGAAGCTGAAAATCGCGTTCCAGGGCGAGCCTGGCGCCAACTCCCATATCGCGATCGTCGAGGCCTATCCCGACGCCGAGCCGATGCCCTGCCCGACCTTCGAGGACGCGCTGGCCGCGATCTCCTCGGGCGAGGCCGATCTCGGCATGATCCCGATCGAGAATTCGGTCGCCGGCCGCGTTGCCGACATCCATCATCTGTTGCCCGCCTCGGGCCTGTTCATCGTCGGCGAATGGTTCTTGCCGGTCCGCCACCAATTGATGGCGATCAAGGGCACCAAGCTCGCCGACATCAAGAGCGTGGAGAGCCACGTCCACGCGCTCGGCCAGTGCAGGCGCATCATCCGCAAGCTCGGCATCAAGCCGATTGTCGCCGGCGACACCGCCGGCAGCGCCCGCGATATCGCCCAGCGCGGCGACCGCAGCGTGGCCGCGATCGCCTCGCGCCTCGCCGCCAGTATCTATGGCCTCGAGATTCTCGCCGAGGACATCGAGGACGAGGCCCACAACACCACCCGCTTCGTGGTGCTGGCCCGCGAGGAAAAATGGGCTGCGCAGGGCTCGGGGCCGCTGGTCACCAGCTTTGTGTTTCGGGTGCGCAATCTGCCGGCCGCGCTGTACAAGGCGCTAGGCGGCTTTGCCACCAACGGCGTCAACATGACCAAGCTCGAAAGCTACATGGTCGACGGCAATTTCTTCGCGACGCAATTCTATGCCGATGTCGACGGTCATCCGGATGATCGTGGGCTTGCCTTTGCGCTGGAGGAACTGAAATTCTTCTCCCGCGAATTCCGCGTCGTCGGCGTCTATCCCGGCCACCCGTTCCGCGCGACGTTCAGCGAGACGCAGGACTGACGCAGTCATTCCGGGGCGATGCGTAGCATCGAACCCGGAATCTCGAGATTCCGGGTCTGGTCCTGCGGACCATCCCGGACGGCCTCATGCGGCAGCCTTCTTCCGCAACCCGAACGCCTCGGCAAGCAGGCTGTAGGACCGCTTCCGCGCCGCGTGGTCATACACCGCGGTGATCACCATCAGCTCGTCCGCCTGGGTCGCCGCGATCAGAGGCTCCAGCTTCGCCATCACGGTTGCCGCGCTGCCGACGAACAGCCGGGCGCGATTGCGTGCGATCGAGGCGCGCTCGGCGTCGGTGTATGGATAGGCCTCCGCCTCCTCGACGCTCGGCAGCGGCAGATACTGGCCGCGGTCGCGGCGCAGCCGGTTGAGATCCATCGACAGCGCAAGCCGCTCGGCCTCCGCGTCGGTCTCCGCCGTGACGACAGCGACCGCGAGGATCGATTGCGGCGTCGCACGCCAGCCCGACGGCTTGAAATGCGCGCGGTAATTGGTCATCGCCGCGATCGCATCGTGCGTGGCAAAATGGTGCGCGAATGCAAACCCCATCCCGACCTGGGCTGCGAGTTCGGCGGAATAGTCGCTCGAGCCGAGCAGCCAAATCGGCGGCAGCGGCGAATCATCCGGCATTGCCACCACATTGTTGTAGGGATGGCCGGCCGGGAAATCGCGCGTCTCCCACAGGGTCAGCTCGTGCAATCGTTCGAGGAAATCGTCGCCCTCGCGGCGATCGAGCCGGCTCCGCAGCGCGTAGGCGGTGGCGCCGTCGGTGCCGGGCGCGCGGCCGAGACCGAGGTCGATGCGGCCGGGAAACAGCGCCTCCAGCATCTTGAAGCGCTCGGCGACGACGAGCGGCGCATGGTTGGGCAGCATCACGCCGCCGGAGCCGACGCGGATATGCTGCGTCACCGCAGCGATCTGCCCGATCATCAAATCGGGCGCCGGGCTCGCCACCGAGGCGAGGTTGTGGTGCTCGGCGAGCCAATAGCGCGTGTAGCCGAGACCATCAACATGGCGCGCCAGATCGATGCTGTTGCGGAGCGCCGCGGCGGGCTTGGTGCCGGTGGTGACAACGGAGAGGTCGAGGACGGACAGCGGGATCATGGGCGACAACCTAGTGGGAGGTCAGGAGGCGACAAAGTCCCCGGCCGCGCAGACCAGTCCCGCACCCGAGGGCTGGAACAGGCTGCAGCAGATATTGGGATGATTCATTGACATACTCCACGGCCCACACGCCATTCTGGCGATGTTCATATCACCGAAATATGATTTAATCTACCAATATCAAGGCATTAATCACCAGATTTGGCTGACAGCTTGTCGCCCACCACACGTGCCCCGCAGCCGATTTTTCTCGTTTCTCTGCCAACAATGGGCAATTTCCCATATCCGATGGGCTGTTTCGGCCCACCGGTTTCGCCTATCTTAGACATCCATATCGAGGCCGAACGTCTGCCCTCCAGTTGCGGAGCCCTTGCGTATCATGACCGAGACCATTTCCTCCGTGCCAAACGGCCAGCGCGCCCCAAAGGCGCCGAAAATCTCCTTCGAGTTCTTCCCGCCGAAGACCGAGGAGATGGAGCGCAATCTGTGGGAGACCATCAATCGGCTGGCGCCGCTGACGCCGAACTTCGTCTCGGTCACCTACGGCGCCGGCGGCTCGACCCGCGAGCGCACCCATTCCACCATCAGCCGCATCCTGCGCGAGACCGATCTGCTGCCGGCCGCACATCTGACCTGCGTCAGCGCCTCGCGCGGCGAGATCGACGAGATCGTCGACCGCTACCATGAGGTCGGCGTCCGCCACGTCGTGGCGCTGCGCGGCGATCCGCCCGGCGGCATCGGCACGCCCTACTTCACCCATCCCGACGGCTACCAGAGCTCGGCCGAGCTCGTCGCCGGGATCAAGCGCCGCCACGCCGACATCGAGATCTCGGTGTCCGCCTATCCGGAGAAGCATCCGGAAGCGGCCGATTTCGACGCCGACATCGACACGCTGAAGGCCAAGGTCGACGCCGGTGCGACGCGCGCGATCACCCAGGTGTTCTTCGACAACGACCTCTACCATCGCTACGTCGACAGGGTGCGGGCGCGCGGCATCGAGATTCCGATCGTGCCGGGCATCATGCCGATGCACAATTTCAAGCAGGCGCGCAATTTCGTCACCCGCGCCGGCACCAGCGTGCCGGACTGGCTCGCCGAGAAGTTCGAAGGCCTCGACAACGACGCCGAGACCCGCAAGCTGGTCGCGGCCACCGTTGCCGCCGGCCAGGTGCAGAAGCTGTTCAAGCATGGCGTCGACACCTTCCACTTCTACACCATGAACCGCGCGGACCTCGTGTTCGCGATCAGCCACCTGCTCGGCATCCGGCCGAACGGTGCCCAGAAAGCTGCCTGATCCATGACCATTCCCGTTTCTGCGAAGCGTACCGCCTTGCTCGCGGCTGCCCGCGAGCGCATCCTGGTGCTCGACGGCGCCATGGGCACGATGATCCAGGGTTTGCAGTTCGACGAGGCCGCCTTCCGCGGCGCACGCTTTGCGGACTTCCACCGCGACATCAAGGGCAACAATGATCTCCTGATCCTGACCCAGCCCGAGGCGATCACCGACATCCACGCCGCTTATCTGCGCGCCGGCGCCGACATCGTCGCGACCAACACCTTCTCCTCGACCTCGATTGCGCAGGCCGACTACGACATGTCGGACCTCGCCTATGAGCTGAACCTGCAAGGCGCCCGGCTCGCCCGCACCGCAGCGGAGCGGGTGAGCGCCGAGGACGGCAAGCCGCGCTTCGTCGCCGGCGCGCTCGGCCCGACCAACCGCACCGCCTCGATCTCGCCCGACGTCTCCAACCCCGGCTATCGCGCCGTCACCTTCGACGATCTGCGCAAGGCCTATGGCGAACAGGCCAAGGGCCTGCTCGATGGCGGCGCCGATCTGCTGCTGGTCGAGACCATCTTCGACACGCTGAATGCCAAGGCTGCGCTGTACGCGATCTCCGAGATCATGGAGGCGCGCGGCATCGACGTGCCGGTGATGATCTCCGGCACCATCACCGATAAGTCCGGCCGCCTGCTCTCCGGGCAACTGCCGGAGGCGTTCTGGCATTCGGTGCGGCACGCCAGGCCGATCACGATCGGCTTCAACTGCGCGCTCGGCGCAGAGGATCTGCGCGCCCACATCGCCGATATCGGCCGCGTCGCCGACACGCTGGTGTGTGCCTATCCGAACGCCGGCCTGCCCAACGAGTTCGGCCAGTATGACGAGACCCCCGACTACATGGCGCGGCTGATCGGCGAGTTCGCCGCCGCCGGCCTCGTCAACATCGTCGGCGGCTGCTGCGGCACCACGCCCGACCATATCGCAGCGATCGCCAGGGCGGTCGCCCCACACAAGCCGCGCGTGGTGCCCGAGATCGAACCGCGGCTCAGACTTTCAGGCCTCGAGCCGTTCACGCTGACCGATGCTATCCCGTTCGTGAACGTCGGCGAGCGCACCAACGTCACCGGCTCGGCGCGCTTCCGCAAGCTGATCACCGCGGGCGACTACACCGCCGCGCTTCAGGTGGCGCGCGACCAGGTCGAGAACGGCGCGCAGGTCATCGACGTCAACATGGACGAGGGTCTCCTGGACTCCGAGAACGCGATGGTGACGTTCCTCAACCTCGTCGCCGCCGAGCCAGACATCGCGCGCGTGCCCGTGATGGTCGATTCCTCGAAATTCCATGTCATCGAGGCCGGCCTGAAGTGCATCCAGGGCAAGCCGATCGTAAACTCGATCTCGCTGAAGGAAGGCGAGGCGAAGTTCATCCACGAGGCGACGGTGGCCAAGCGCCACGGTGCCGCGGTGGTGGTGATGGCGTTCGACGAGACCGGCCAGGCCGACACGTTCAAGCGCAAGACCGAGATCAGCAAGCGCGCCTACGACATCCTGGTCAATAAGCTCGACCTCCCGCCCGAGGACATCATCTTCGATCCGAACATCTTTGCGATCGCGACCGGCCTCGAGGAGCACAACAATTACGGCGTCGACTTCATCGAGGCGACGCGCTGGATACGCCAGAACCTGCCCGGCGCCCACATCTCCGGCGGCGTCTCCAACCTGTCGTTCTCGTTTCGCGGCAACGAGCCGGTGCGCGAGGCGATGCACTCGGTGTTCCTGTACCACGCGATCCATGCCGGCATGGATATGGGCATCGTCAATGCCGGACAGATGATCGTCTATGATGACATCGATCCCGAGCTGCGCCAGACCTGCGAGGACGTGATCCTCAACCGCGATCCCGGTGCGTCGGAACGGCTGCTGGCGCTGGCGGAGAAATTCCGCGGCAAGGAGAAGCAGACCAAGGAGCAAGATCTCGCCTGGCGCGAATGGCCGGTCGAGAAGCGGCTGTCCCATGCGCTGGTGCACGGCATCACCGAATTCATCGAGCAGGACACCGAAGCCGCCCGCCAGAACGCGTCCCGCCCGCTCGACGTCATCGAGGGGCCGCTGATGGCCGGCATGAACGTGGTCGGCGACCTGTTCGGCGACGGCAAGATGTTCCTGCCGCAGGTCGTGAAGTCGGCGCGCGTGATGAAGCAGGCGGTGGCCTACCTGATGCCGTTCATGGAGGAAGAGAAGGCGCGGAACCTCGCCAATGGCATCACCGGCGGCCGCAACGCCGCGGGCAAGATCGTGCTCGCGACGGTCAAGGGCGACGTCCACGACATCGGCAAGAACATCGTCGGCATCGTGCTCCAGTGCAACAATTTCGAGGTCATCGACCTCGGCGTCATGGTGCCCGCCAACAAGATCATCGAGACCGCCAAGGCCGAGGGCGCCGACATCATCGGCCTGTCCGGCCTGATCACGCCCTCGCTCGACGAGATGAGCTTTCTCGCCGGCGAGCTGGAACGGCAGGGCATGAACGTGCCGCTCCTGATCGGCGGCGCGACGACGAGCCGCGTGCATACGGCCGTGAAGATCGACCCGAACTATCCGGGTGGGCCGGTGGTGCATGTCAATGACGCGAGCCGTGCCGTCGGCGTCGCCTCCTCGCTGCTGTCGGCCGAGAAGAAGCAGGCCTATGCCGCCGAGGTGCGCGCCGAATACGCCAAGATCTCGACGGCGCATTTCCGCGCCCAGGCCGACAAGAAGCGGCTGAAGCTCGCTGAAGCGCGCGCCAACAGGGTCGCGATCGACTTTGCCGCGGTGCCGCCGAAGAAGCCGGCCTTCTTCGGGCTGAAGAGTTTTGACGCCTACGATCTCGCCGAGCTCGCGGACTACATCGACTGGACGCCATTCTTCCAGACCTGGGAGCTGACCGGCCGCTTCCCGGCGATCCTCGACGATCCCAAGGTCGGCGAGGTCGCCCGCTCGCTCTATGCCGACGCCCGCAAGATGCTCGACAAGATCATCGCAGAGAAGTGGTTCACCGCCCGCGCCACCATCGGCTTCTGGCCGGCGAACGCCGTCGGCGATGACATCGAGGTCTATGCCGACGAGACGCGAAAGCAAAAGATCGCGACCTTCCACACGCTGCGCCAGCAGCTCGAAAAGCGCGAGGGCCGCTTCAACGCCGCGCTGTCCGACTTCATCGCGCCGAAGGAAACGGGCGTGCCTGATTATGTCGGCGGCTTCGTCGTCACCGCCGGGATCGGCGAGGATGCGGTCGCCGACCGCTTCAAGAACGCCAATGACGACTACTCCTCGATCCTGTGCAAGGCGCTGGCCGACCGTTTGGCCGAGGCCTTTGCCGAGCGCATGCACCAGCGCGTGCGCAAGGAGTTCTGGGGCTATGCGCCGGACGAGACGTTCTCGGCGGACGAATTGATCCTCGAGAAATATGACGGCATCCGCCCGGCGCCCGGCTATCCGGCGCAACCCGACCACACCGAGAAGCGGACGCTGTTCGCGCTGCTCGACGCGGAGAATACCGCGGGCGTCAAGCTGACCGAGAGCTTTGCGATGTGGCCGGGCTCGTCGGTCTCGGGCCTTTATTTCTCGCATCCTGAGAGCTTCTATTTCGGCGTCGGCAAGATCGAGCGCGACCAGGTCGAGGACTATGCCGCGCGCAAGGCGATGACGGTCGCCGAGGTCGAGCGCTGGCTGGCGCCGGTCCTGAACTACATCCCCTCGCAGGACGGCGCCAAGAGCCAGCCGATCGCGCCCGCCGCGATGCCCGCCAACGACGCCGAGTTGGCCTCGCATCCGCAGGGCTGCACCTGTGCGGTGCATCTGGCCTGGCGCAAGAAGAAGGTCGGCGCGGGCTAGGCATCTCCGATGGCGTAGCCCGGATGCAGCGAAGCGCAATCCGAGATAGACTGCGACAGAACGACGACCGGTCCCGGATTTCGCTTGCGCTTCATCCGGGCTACGGGCGGCGTCGTTGAGGGCAGAGAGAAATTCCCCATGCAGTTCTTCTCATTCTGGCGATCGCTGGCGAGCTTTCGGGTGCGGATTGCGCTCAACCTCAAGGGCGTGCCGGCCGAGGTCGTGTTCGTCGACATCGATGCCGACGCGCATCGCGCTGACGCCTATCGCAAGATCAATCCGCAGATGGCGCTGCCGGCGCTGGTGACCGACGACGGCACGGTGCTGTTCCAGTCGCTCGCGATCATCGACTATCTCGACGAGACTTTTCCGACCCCACCGCTGCTGCCGCCCGATCCGCTCGGCCGCGCCCGCGTACGCGGGCTCGCGCTGATCGTCGCCTGCGAGGGCCATCCGCTGCTGACGCCGCGGGTGCGCCGCTATCTCGACCGCGAGCTCGACCTGCGCGACAGCCAGCAATCTGCCTGGCGACGGCACTGGACGGTCGAGACGCTGGCGGCGCTCGAAGGCCACCTCGCCGGCCACAAGGCGACCGGCCGGTTCTGCCACGGCGATGTGCCGACTGTCGCCGACATCTGCCTGGTCGGCCATGTCACCGCGGCGATCAACCAGCAGATCAGCCTGTCGCCCTGGCCGACCGTGAAGCGCATCCACGATGCCGCGATGGCGCTGCCGGAGTTCGCGAAAGCGCATCCGTCGGCGCAACCCGATTCGCCGGAGGCGATGCGGGTGAAGTAGGCGCGCTGTCTTCCCTACCAAGCAGGGACGCATACTCCGCGGCCCGCGTCGTGGGACGACAGCGAATGTGTTGCGCGGTCGGCACGCGCGCGTGAGGGACGCATCGGCGGCAGGGTTCCCTCTCCCCTTGCGGGAGAGGGTTAGGGAGAGGGGTACCACACGACGTGAACTCTCCGTGTTCGTCTCAGCGACAGGTGACGAATTGCGCGTGCCACCCATCGATCATCTCGCCCGGGGCCACCCCTCTCCCCACCCTCTCCCGCAAGGGGAGAGGGTGCCTGATCACCGTGCTCACCTCACGCAGCGTGAGATTCCGCATTGCCATACCCTCGGCATCAACGGCCTGCATCGGTCTGCAAGCCCCAAACCATCCGCTCCCGCACCGTCCGCGCGATCGCGGCCGGCGCCTCGTCGGGGATTGCGAAGCACGAGCTCGCGTTGATCTCGCAGAGCACATACGTGTCGGCTCCAACAGCATCGCGCGGGCCGTAGAGGAAATCCGCATCCCAGATCACCGGCAGCGATGCTTCATCGATCGTCAGCACCTGCATCAATTGCGGAATCCATTCGTCCTCCATCAAGCGCCGCAATGCCTGAAATTGCGCGGCATCAGGACCGTGCATGATGCGCGGCCCGGGCTGGGCTTGCGGTGAATCGGGGCCTTCCGGAGGCGGCGGGATCAGCGCCTTGATCAATTGATGCCCGAAGCCCGCGACCTTTGAACCGCTGACATAGCAGCGGATCATGCCTTCGGGCAGGCGCGGCTGGAACGGCTGGTCGATGATGCAGCCGCCCCAGCCGAAATACTGATCGCAGCGCCCCATGAACGCCTCCAGCGGCAATTCCTCGGGCTGGCTGCCGCGCAGCGCGTGCAGCACGCGAACGGTCGCGTCCGCGTCCGGCGAGGCCTCCACCTTCCAGACGCCCTGCCCGCCATTGCCGCGGTTCTGCTTGAGCACGCGCGGCCCGCTTGCGCGAAGCCGCGACGGGAATTCGGCACGGAAGGCGTCCACGCTGGCATAGCGATGCGTATCGGCACCCCAGCCCAGATGACGCGTGCGATAGAGCACGTCCTTGACGCCCATCTTGAGGATGACATCGGGATGTGCGCTGACCCACGGACCTTTCGCCGCGACCTCGCGCAGCAGCGGATCGAGCGCCGCGCGCGTCTTGCCCTGATGGATCGGATCGATCCAGACGAGGACGCCGTCCATGGTCAGCAATTGATCGCGAACGATGTCGGCGAAGGTCTCGTCATAAACGACGGGAACAGCCTCGATGCCGGAGGCGGCAAGTGCATCGAAGACGTGAACGAAGCGGCTGTTCTGCGGCGTCGCCTCGCGGCGCGCCGCGGCATCGCCACGCCACAGGATGGCGATTCTGGAACGAGGAGATGTCTGTTGTTCGGTGTCCATATCAAAGCTCCACGACGGTTGATGTCGCGCAGAGCTTGGACCGAAGTCTCACGGGGAGTCTGCCTGGTCCCCTCAAGGACGACTCTAGACCACTTCGCGCCGGTTTCAAGATCGATGTGGGATCACATCATGGTCCGGGATCATACCATGATCCGGGATCACGCCGTGATGCCGTGCAAGCCGAGCCATCCCGTGTAGAGGCCAACCAGCACGATCAGCACGGCCGACACGTACGGTGCGCGCCGTGCGAAGCGGCTGAAGCCACCCCAATGACGCTCGACATGATGGAGACTGAGCGCGGCCGCGACCCCGACGGAGACCATGGTGAGCGCAAGCCCGATGCCGAAGCAGAGCACCAGCACGAAGCCGAGGCTGAACTGCTTCAGTTGAAGGCACAGCAGCAACACGGTGATCGCCGCCGGACAGGGAATGAGCCCGCCGGTCAGGCCGAACAGGATGATCTGCCACGTCGTGACGGTGCGTCCGGCAAAGCGCTTGCGGATGTCGGCGGCATGCGCGAGGGCATGCGCATCGTCTCTGTCCTCTCCGAGGTCCATGTGCGCATGGTCATGCTCCTTGAACAGGACTTCCGCCGTCTCCGCCCGCACCGAGATGCGTGCCTTGAAGGCATGCGGCTCCGGAATCTCATCGATGCTTTCGAGATAGCCGCCCTGCTCAGCGAAACGGAAGTGCTGCGCGCTGCCGTCGGGACGGATCGTCATGACACTGACCTCGCCGGCCGCAGGCAGCGCCCCGACCTCGCTGCGCAGCCGCCAGCGCGGCGGTACGCCGTCCTCGAAGACCTCGAGCGACAGCGACTGTCCGGCCAGGGTCAATTGGCGGGTTTCGTCGTGATGGTGGTGTTGATCGTGATCATGGTGTTCGGCCGTCTGCCCGCGCCAGGTGCGCCAAGCCATCCAGACTGCGATCGCGATGATGATCGCGGCCGAGACCAGTTGCAGCCAGGCTTCGCTGCGTTCGCCGGACCATTGCTGGCCGAAATGCAGCCCCGCCAGCGCGATGAGCCAGACGATCGCGGTGTGCGAGATCGTGGCAGACAGGCCGAGCAGCACCGCCTGCACCACCGTGCCGCGGATCGCCATGATGAAGGCCGCCATCATCGTCTTGGAGTGGCCGGGCTCGAGCCCGTGCAGCGCACCGAGCAGGATCGCGCTGGGGATGAACAGCCAGGCATGCGCGCTGCTCTGCTGCAGCAGCTGGGACAGATCGGCCATTTGCTTCACTTCAGGCTGGGCGTCACTTCAAATAGGTACGAACCACGTCGATCAGGTCGGCAGCGCCCTGCGCCTTCTCGGGATCCTTTTCCAGGGCAGGGTCCACCACGTGATGGCGGATGTGATCCTCGAGCAATTCCGCAGTGAGGCCGTTGATGGCGCCGCGCACCGAGGCCACCAGCATCAGCACGTCGGCACAGCCGATCTCGGACTCCAGCGCCCGCTCGACAGCCTCGAGCTGACCCTTGATGCGGCGAACCCGGCCGACGAGCTTGGACTTGTGCTTGATCGTGTGCGACATCGAGGTAATATAGGGGGGTACCCTATATTGGTCAACACTGTTGTCGACCGACGCGGCGGCATCCGTGATGCAGCAGCGGATATTTGAGCGCCGACATGTTCCTGTCGCAAACGGTGAAATCTTGGTGATCCGCCGATCCGGCAGAGCTGGTTGACAGCAACGGGCATTGGTCTTCTATTGATGGCACGGGGATGTGCGATCTCCCCGCGAGGCGACATGCCCAAGAATCGCGTCCTGTTCACCAAGGGCGCAGCATGTCCTCTTACACATCAATCTCATCCGAAAAATTGTCTCGTCTCATCGGCACCGCCAAGGCGCCGGTGCTCGTCGATGTTCGCCTCGATGAGGATTTCGCCGCCGATCCGCGCCTGATCCCCGGCGCCATCCGGCGCTCCCATCTCGACGTCCAGGATTGGGCGTCCGGCCTCGGCGGCCAATCCGTTGTCGTCGTCTGCCAGAAGGGGCAGAAGCTTGCCGAAGGCACCGCTGCCTGGCTCCGCTGCAGCAACATTGCGGCCGAGATTCTCGAGGGCGGCCATCTCGGCTGGCGCCAGGCGGAACTCCCGACCATTCCCGCCGACAGGATTCCGAAACGCGACGAACGCGGCCGCACCGTCTGGGTGACGCGATCGCGGCCGAAGATCGATCGCATCGCCTGTCCATGGCTGATCCGCCGCTTTGTCGATCCGGCGGCCGTGTTCCTGTTCGTCACATCGGCTGAAGTCGAGGCTGTCGCCGAACGCTTCGAGGCCACGCCGTTCGACATCGAGAACGTGTTCTGGAGCCATCGCGGCGAGCTCTGCACCTTTGACGTGATGGTCGAGGAGTTCGGCCTGTCGACGCCGGCGCTGGAGCGGCTTGCGACGATGGTGCGGGCGGCGGACACCGCGCGGCTCGACCTCTCGCCGGAGGCGCCCGGGCTGCTCGCGGCCTCGCTCGGCCTGTCGCGCATGTTCGACGACGACCTCGAACAGTTGAGCGCCGGCATGCTGCTCTACGACGCGTTCTATCGCTGGTGCCGCGACGCGACCAGGGAGACGCACAACTGGCCGACCAGCAAGGTGAAGCCATGACGGACGTCGCAACGACACCAAAAGCGCGCGGACAAGAGCACGCGCACGGCATCTCGTTCAACGAGGCGCTGCTGGTCTGGATGCGCGTCGCCATCCTGAGCTTTGGCGGACCGGCCGGCCAGATCGCGGTGATGCATCGCATCCTGGTCGAGGAGAAGAACTGGATATCGGAGGGGCGCTTCCTGCACGCCCTCAACTACTGCATGCTGCTGCCGGGGCCCGAGGCGCAGCAGTTGGCAACCTATATCGGCTGGCTGCTGCACCGGACGCTCGGCGGCATCGTGGCCGGCGGGCTGTTCATCCTGCCCGGCATCTTCGCCATCATGGGCCTCAGCTATATCTACGCGGCCTATGGCAATGTCGGGTTTGTCGAGGCGCTGTTCTTCGGCCTGAAGGCCGCCGTGCTTGCCATCGTCATCCAGGCGGTGGTGCGGGTCGGCAAACGCGCGCTGCGCAACCGGGTGATGATCGCGCTCGCGGCGATCGCCTTTGTCGCGATCTTTTTCTTCGCCGTGCCGTTTCCGCTGATCATCGGCGCCGCGGCCCTCACCGGGCTAATCGGCGCGCGCCTGGGCCGGTCTGAATTCGCGGCCATCGAACATGGCGGCAAGGACTCCGCCCTGATCGACAGCATGCTCGGCGAAGCGATGCCGGATCACGTCCGTCCCAACGCATCGCGCACGCTGCGGGTAGGCGCCATCTGGCTCGCGCTCTGGCTGGTTCCGGTGTTCGCTTTGCTGATCGCGCTGGGACCGGGCGACACGTTCGCGCAGATCGCGATCTTCTTCAGCAAGATGGCGATGGTGACGTTCGGCGGGGCCTATGCTGTGCTCGCTTACGTCGCGCAGCAGGCCGCGGAGTATTACCACTGGGTCAGCCCGCGCGAGATGCTTGATGGCCTCGGCATGGCCGAGACCACGCCCGGCCCGCTCATCATGGTGGTCCAGTTCGTCGGCTTCATGGCGGCCTTCCGCGAGGCAAGCGGGTTGTCGCCGATGCTGGCTGGCACGCTTGGCGGGCTACTGGCGACCTGGGTGACGTTCACGCCCTGCTTCCTGTGGATCTTCGTCGGCGCGCCCTACATCGAGGCGCTGCGCGGCAACAAGGTGCTGGCGGGCGCGCTTTCGGCGATCACCGCCGCCGTGGTCGGCGTGATCCTCAATCTGTCGATCTGGTTCGCGCTGCATACGCTGTTTCAGCAAACCGTCCCGGTGCAGGAGTTCGGCCTGTCGTTCGACGCGCCGGTGCCGGCGAGCATCGACTGGCCGGCGCTTGCGCTGTCGGTGGCGGCAGCGATCGCGATCTTCCGCTTCAACGTGGGGATGCTCAGCGTCCTTGCCGCGTCCTGCATCACGGGCGTGCTGCTGCGGCTGGCAGGCATCATCTGAGCCGAGCGGCGCGCGTCGCAAGAACCTGGGGCAGCACAACACAACCAGGAGAACAGACATGCGGAAGCAGAAGCTCACTCACCTGATCCTTGCGCTCGCGATCGCAGGCACGGCCATGCCCGCACGCGCCCTGACCCAGGACGAGCTGGTCGCGAAACTCGAAGCCGCCGGCTACGCCAATGTCAGCGACGTCAAATCGACGGCCGAAGGCATGACGGCGAAAGCGATGAAGAACGGCAAGCCGGTGAGGCTGGTGATCGACAGCAGCGGCCAGGTCAAAGAGCAGCACTAAACCCCTGCTCCGCACGGCACACATCAAGCCCCAAGCAATGGAGTGAAATCATGAGGACAACAACTGCGGTCCTGTGCCTGGCCGTCCTCTGGACGGGCGCAGCGCTTGCGGCACCAGCCGACGACCGTGAGCGGCAGCAAGCGGCTGTCGCATTGGAGGCGGCGATGATCCTTCCGTCCGCAAGCGAGACGCTGCGGGGCATCGTCGATCGCGTCGACGAACGGAACGACACGCTGCTGATACGCTTGTCTGCGGACAAGACCGAAGCGTTCAAGGTTCAGGACGGCTTGATCTTCAATGCCGTCCGCTTCGGCGATCCCGTCGAGATCTCGGTGCAGACCATCGCGGGATTCCGAACCATCGTCGGGCTCTCGAAGGAATAGAGCGGCAGCCTGAAGCATCAAATGCGGGTTCAAGGGAGAAATCCAATGCGAAACACAATCTCGGCGCTGATCGGCGTCAGCGCCTGCGTCTTTGCCTCCAGCGGAAGCGCGCAAAAGATCGACTGGCAGATATTCACCGAGCCGTTCGTCTCCTCGGCGCATGCCCAAAGCATCGACTGGCAGAAGGTCGATGACACCTTGGGCAGAAAGCCGGCCGTCTCGGGCGACGTGCATCGCTACGGCTTTCCGCGGACCGACCTCACAGTGACGCTCAACGGCGTCACCATCAAGCCGGCGCTGGCGCTCGGCGGATGGGTCGCGTTCAAGCCCATGCATGACGGCATCATGGCGATGGGTGATTTGGTGCTGCTCGAATCCGAGATCAATCCCGTAATGCTGAAGATGATCGGTAACGGCCTGCAGATCACAGCCGTGCACAATCATCTGCTCGGCGCGAGCCCGGCCACCTTCTACATGCACGTCGCCGGCCACGGCGATCCGGTGAAGATCGCCGGCGCGATCCGGGATGCGCTCGCCGAAAGCAAGACGCCGCTCACGACCGCAGCGCCGACAACACCGCCACCGGCCATCGATCTCGACACCGCGCAGCTCGACCAGATCATCGGCGCCAAGGGCCAGGCCAATGGTGGCGTCTATCAGTTCAACGTGGCCCGGCGCGATCCGGTCACCGAAGGAGGCGTGCCGTTGGCGCCGGTCGGCCCGATGGGCGTTGCGATCGCCATCAACTTCCAGCCGACCGGCGCCGGCAAGGCGGCGATCACCGGCGACTTCGTGCTGACCAACGACGAGGTGAACCCGGTGATCACAGCGCTGCGAACCCACGGCATCGAAGTCACCGCGCTGCACAGCCACATGCTGGATGAACAGCCGCGCCTGTTCTTCATGCATTTCTGGGCCAATGACGATGCCGTCAAGCTCGCCAAGGGCCTGCGCGCCGCGCTCGACAAGACGGCGAGCACCAGGAGCTGAAGGCAGGCCGGCTCACCGGCCTCATGCGTGGAACCGGCTTGCGGCCCTCGCTATTGTCGTGGCCGCAAGTCCTATGCATGGAGCCGGTAAGTGCTGAAATTGTACAGGTCGGCGAGCTCTGATTGGCAGGGCATCGACGCCGAATTGCCGTCCGACATCATCTGGATCGATCTGCTCGATCCCACCGCGGATGAAAAGCAGTTCGTTGAGCGCATGCTCGACATTCGCGTCCCCACCGAGGAATCATTGGGCCAGATCGAGGCGTCCAGCCGCCTCGTGACCGATCGTGACCGGCTCTATCTGAGCTCGCCGGCGGTGCGGCTCGACCAGAACAACGAGGCTGAGATCACCAATATCGGCTTCGTGATCGGCCCCAAGGTGCTCGTCACGGTGCGCTTTGCGCCGCTCGCCACCTTCGACGAGGTGATGAAGCGGATCGACACCGACAAAAGCCTGCAGAACGGCATGTGCGTGTTCACCGCGCTGCTCGAGGCCATGATCGATCGCGGCGCCGACGTGCTGGAGCAGCTTGGCGCGAAGACCGACCGACTGTCGCGCGCCGTGTTCAAGGGCGGACTGGTGCGGACCAAGCGGCCGGTGCGCTCCAGCCGCCGGCTACGCGAGGCGCTGGAGAATATCGGCGAGCTGGCTGATCGCCTGGCCAAGGCGCGCGACGTGCTGCTCGGGGTCGGCCGGATCGCGAGTTTCGCCGACGATGTCGGCAATGAATGGATCACCGCGGCATCGAAGCGGCGGCTCGAGGCGGTCTCCAAGGATGTGGCGTCGCTGGGTGACTACGAGACCAGGCTGTCGGACAAGATCCAGCTGTTGCTGGACGCCGTGCTCGGCTTCATCAACATCCAGCAGAACGACCTGTTCAAGATCCTGACCATCGTCTCCGTGGTCGGCGTTCCCCCGACCATCCTGGTCGGGGTCTGGGGCATGAATTTCAAGGTGATGCCGGAATTGGGCTGGACCTACGGCTATCCGCTGGCCTGCGCCGCGATCATCGCCAGCGGCATCCTGCCGATACTCTGGTTCAAGCGGCGCGGCTGGTTCGATTAGGCGCCGGACTGACACGTAGAGTCTGCTCCCAACAGAATGCACGGTGATGGAGCCACCAGCGGCAGGCTTCCCTCCCCCCTTGCGGGTAGGGCTATCGCATATGGCCGAGGGTCGAGAGAAGGAAGTCGTTGTTCCACCTGGCTTGGAGCATTTTGTGGCTGATGCGCGCGGGGCCGGGTGTCGCCTGCAGAGCATTGATGGCCAGCTTGCGGATAAGAGCAAGATTTTCCGCAGCGTGATCCTTGCGGCTGCGGCAGGCATCCTCGTCGAACAGAACGTCGAGGACCCAGTGCAGGTTGTTCTCGATGCTCCAATGAGCGCGCACGGCCTCGAGCAGCTTTTTGGCCGACAGCAGGCGCGATGCCAGGAAGTATCGGACCGTGTGTTTGACAGCCTTGCCAGAGTTGGCGCGCCAACTGTCGATGCGACCGACTGCGGCGATGGCGGGGAAGCCGTATTGTTTCGCCAACCGAGGCGCCGGCGCGACGAGGGCCTGTCGGCGCTCGACGCGGCCGTGGGCGGTGGCTCTTCGTTGACTCGCTCGCGCGGGCTTTCGGGCTGTGTCGACCAGCGTCTTGGCGGCCTTGAACAGCCGGCCACGATTGCTCTTGATGGCCAACACGTAGTGCCCCTTTCGGTCGCGGATGGCCTGCGCGGTGTCGGGCCGGCAATGCAAGGCATCGGCGGTGACAAGAGCCCCATCCAGATCGAGCAGGGCGAGGACTTCGAGAGCCCCGGCAACCTCGTTGCGGTCGGGAGCCTTTCTCTGAGCCAGCGCCATGCGAGTGCCTGCGGCCCAGACATTGACCATATGCAGCGGCGTGGCCTGCCGACCTCGTGTGTAGGCTCCGCGCAGCGCCTTGCCGTCAATGCTGACCACCCCTTTGACGCCGAAGCTCTTGCTGAACTTGCGCAAAACCGCTTCAAGCCCCTTCGGGTCCAGAGCACGGAAGACATTGCTGAACGTATCGTGGCTCGGGATGCCGTGCTCGAGCTTCAGGAAGCGCCGCAACAGCTCCTCGCGGCCTTGGCCAAAGAACTCGAACTCGGTGCAGGTCTTGGCGCCAGCCAGCGTCGCCGCCAAGGCGATGACGAGGATCTCCACCAGATCATGTCGGGTGTTGCTAGCGCGCGGGTCCTTGAGCGGTCGAAACAGGCGCTTGAGCTTGCGCATTCAGGGCTCCCTCGGGAATCGAGAGACACCCAAAGAATCCAGTTCCAATCGCTTGGCAACACCCCGCTAGCGCCATATGCGATTCCCCTACCCTTGCGGGGGAGGGTTAGGGAGAGGGGTACCACGCGGCGCACTCTCTCAGCATCGTCGTCGACGACACGTGCAAGATTGCAACGTCAATGCACGTATCAACACTATCGTCCGGGGCTTACCCCTCTCCCCACCCTTCCCCGCAAGGTCCCCGCAACGGGGCAGGGAGCCTGATGCGTGTGCTCACCTCACTTTGAAGGAGGCCCGCACAACCAGAGTTGAAGCATCGCACCGAAACTGACGTTGAGCGTTCGACCGCGGCGACCTAAATGAGATGACCCAAACCGCCGCGCCCCGTCGGCATACATCGCAACAAGAGCACTCATGCGACCCCACATCATCTGCCACATGGGCACGTCGATCGACGGCCGGCTTCATCCCAGCCGCTTCACCAAGGCCGCTGCTGGTATCCCGGCCGACGTGCTGCGCTCGCATTACGAGCGGATCCATGACGGCTTCGATGCCGATGGCTGGATCATCGGCCGCGTCACCATGAACGAGATGGCCAAGGGAACCGAGCGGCACATCGCCAACCCGCCGAAGCTGCCGCGCGAGCCGCATCTCGGCAACCGCGCCAGCCGCAAGCTTGCCATCGGCATCGATCCGTCGGGCCGGGTGCATTTCGGCAAGGACAATGTCGGCGGCGATCACGCGGTCGCGGTGCTCGGCGAGCAGGTTTCCGACGCCCATCTCGCCGAGCTGCGCGAGGACGGCGCGTCCTACATCTTTGCCGGCCCGAAGGGCGACGACCTGCCGGGCGCGATGGCGCAATGTGCCGCGCTGTTCGGCGCCAAGACGTTGCTGCTCGAAGGCGGCGGCGGCATCAATGGCGCGTTCCTCAAGCATGGGCTGATCGACGAATTCAGCACGTTGATCCATCCGGCGGTCGACGGCGTCGCGGGATCGCAATGCATCGTCGACTATCACGGCCCCGAGGGCGACCGGCCCGGCGCCGGGCAATCGCTGCGGCTGACGCATTGCGAGACGCTGGAAGGCGGCATGGTCTGGCTGCGGCACGCCGTGGAGCGCGCACCGGGCTGAACGATCCCGGCGCTTCGCTCCAGCCTGCGTCAGAACTTGTAGCTCAACGCGGCGCGGGCGACGCTGAACCTGCTCTGGCGGCTGGCGTTGTACCGGATTTGACTCTGCACCGGATCGATGCCCTGGAATGTCGCCGTGGTGCCGCTTGCGCCGAGATCGACGTAGAGATATTCGCCGCGCAGCGTCCAGTTGTTGGTGAAGGCATATTCGGTGCCACCGCCGGCGGTCCAGCCGACGCGGACGTCGGAGTTGTCGCCAAGCCAAAGCCGCAACAGGCCATTGGAAAACGCTGACGAATTGGCGATGTTGGTCTTTACCTCGCCATAGGCGAGACCGCCTGTCGCATAGATCAGCAGGCGCTCGGCCGGCATAAAGCCGATGCGACCCCGCCCGGTACCGAACCAGTCGACCTTGCTGGTGTTTTGAAGATTGAAGCTTCTCGTCACACCACCGGCGAAGGCAGCGGTGGCGCTGCCATTCCTGGTCGATTTCAGGTCGACATAGTTGAAATCGGCTTCCACCCCGAGGACGACCTTGTCGATCTGATAATTGTATCCGAGCGATCCGCCAGCGGTTACGCCCGCTTGGTTGCTGTCCGAAGCAGGGACACGAACAACGTTGCCGGGGCCCAAGATTGAAATGACATTGCTGCTGGTGGTGATGCCACCACCATCATACCAGCCGCCGCCCACATTGACGCCGGCGTAGAATCCGGACCAGTTGAACGCCGGAGCCACCAAAGGCGGAGCCTTGCTCCAGCTGCGCTCCAACAGGTCGGCGGCGGATGCCGCGCTTGCAAACCCCAAAAATGAAATCAGGCCGGCCCCGACAATTGCAAAACCACGCATTCCCATTCCATTGCACCCGGCGAAACCGCCTGACTTAAGGTTGTGCCACGGACGGGAGGCCTGCGACAGCAGGCCTCATTCGAGTTGGATTCTTTTCCAAGCGCTGTAGCGGAGCTGCAACGATCTGCGCTGGCAACCCGCTGACCGAAGTCGTCTCGCGTCAATGCTCGGATCAATTGGTTTCTACCGGGAAACCGCTTCTACATCCAGCAACGAAGAACGCGACGCCGCGTGCGACATGCTCGTCGATCTCGGGATCAAGCGCCTTCAGGTCGACCTCGAACAGCGCCCTGAGCAGCATCGGCACCGCGATCATGTCGAGGAACAGGCGCGCCGTGGTCGGCAGTTGCTCCGGCGCGAAGGCCGGCAGTTTGCCGAGCTCGTCGGATTGCGTCAGGTCGCGCAGCAGATGGATGCCGAGCTCGGTGGCGAGCGCGCGCGCCCTGCGGTTGACGGTGGCGGCGAGATCGGGAAAGCGATGTGCCTCGGCAATGGCGAGCCGCATCAGGCCGATCCGGTCCGCGTCGAGCCCCCAATGCAGCAGGGTCGAGGCGACGCTGGTGAGGCGCTCCTCCACCGTCACGCCGAGCGGCGCATCCGCCTTGAACTCCGCGATACGTGACAGGATGTCCCGCGTCACCACCTCGGTGAACAGCGCCCGCTTGTCCTGGAAGCGCGCATAGATCGTGCGCTTGCCGGAGCGCGCGACGTCCGCGATCTCGTCGATGCTGGCGCCTTCGAAGCCGCGTTGCAGGAAGACCTTGCGCGCCGCATCGAGGATACGCGCATCGACCTCGCCGGCGAGCTCCTTCGGCGGCCGCCCGGCACGGACCTCGACCGGCCTCATCTTCCTCGCCGCCACCTTGGTGTTGGGCGCCCGCGGCATCTTCAGGGTGCTGGTCGTCATCGCCTTGACCCGGGTTCCATGAGCCGGTTCGGCCGGCAACATCAGGCAATATAGGCCAATCACATCTAGTTGTAAATAGAACGGCACGGTTCCGTTTCTATTGACGGCGCACGGCCGCGGGACTAAATGCCGCACAGAACGGAACGGTATCGTTCCCTTTTGCGAAGGCCGTGCAGACCTCGCTCAACTGCAGGAGCAGCCATCATGTTCGTAGACACAGTGTTGGAGCGCGACCAACAGGGGCACCAAGGTATCGAGGGCGCGCCCTCCCACGAGCCCGTCAGCCCAAAGTTCAACGCGCGGGCTCCCGCGCAGGAGCGGCCGGTGGCGAAGGAGCCCGCCCCGCCGGCAACGATCCCGCCGGAGGCCGCGCCGAAGAAGCGCGGCTTCCTGCGCCGCCGTCCGGTCGTCTCCGCAATCGGCGCCGTGCTGCTCGCTGCCGCGCTCGGCGGCGGCTATCTCTACATGGACTACGCCGAGCATTTCGAATCCACCGACGACGCCTTCATCGCGGCGCGGCAGTCCGCGCTGGCGCCGAAGGTCTCCGGCTACATCACCGCGGTTCCGGTCACCGATAACCAGCATGTCGCGGCGGGCGACGTGATCGCCCGGCTCGACGATCGCGACTATCGCGTGGCGCTGGCGCAGGCCGAGGCGCAGGTCGCCGCCGCGCAGGCCAGCATCGAGAATGTCGATGCGCAGCTCGACGTGCAGCAGGCGCAGATCGCGGCCAACCAGGCCCAGGTCGATCAAGCGCAGGCGGCGCTGACCTTCGCCCAGCAGCAGGCGACGCGCTATCAGCACCTGGAGCAGACCGGCTACGGCACGGTGCAGAATTCCGAGCAGTACACCTCGCAACTGCATCAGCAGCAGGCGTCGCTCCTGAGCGCGCAGGCGACGCTGAACCTCGCGCAGCGCCAGGTGGAATCGCTGAAGGCGCAGCGCAAGAGCGCGGTCGCCAACCTCGCCCAGGCCGAGGCGCAGCGCGACCAGGCCAAGCTCAATCTGTCCTACACCACGGTGACCGCGGCGCAGCCGGGCCGCGTCGTCAATTTGTCGGCGGCCGTCGGCCAGTTCGCGCAGGCCGGCACAAATCTGACGATGTTCGTGCCCGACCAGACCTGGGTCACCGCGAACTTCAAGGAGATCCAGCTCGACAAGATGCGTCCGGGCGAGACGGTGACGCTGAAGATCGACGCCTATCCGGGCCGCACCATCCAGGGTCATGTCGAGAGCGTGCAGCCCGGCTCCGGCACCGCGTTCTCGCTGCTGCCGGCGCAGAACGCCACCGGCAATTACGTCAAGATCGTGCAGCGCGTGCCGGTCAAGATCGTGATGGACAATCCGCCGACCGAAGTCGCACTCGGCCCGGGCATGTCCGTGGTGCCGACGGTGCGGATCAATTCATCACCGTCGCTGCTCGAGCGGCTTGGCAAGCTCTGATTCCGGGAGAATGTCATGAGTGCAGCAGCAATCGAGGCCAAGAGCCTCCCTGTTCCGAACGTCACGGTCAATCCCTGGCTGATCGCCATCGTGGTCGCTCTCGCGAGCTTCATGGAGGTGCTCGACACCACCATCGCCAACGTCGCGCTACCCTATATCGCCGGCGGCATGGGCGTGAGCCAGGATGAAGCCTCCTGGGTGGTCACCTCCTATCTGGTGTCCAACGCCATCATCCTGACCGCCTCCAGCTTTCTCGCCAAGATGCTGGGGCGGAAGACGTTCTTCCTGATCTGCCTCGGCATCTTCACCGTCAGCTCGATCCTGTGCGGCTTCGCGCCCAATCTGAACGCGTTGCTGCTGTTTCGCATCCTGCAAGGTCTCGGCGGTGGCGGCATGGTGCCGGTGGCGCAATCGATCCTGGCGGATGCGTTCCCGCCGGCCAAGCGCGGACAGGCGTTTGCGGTGTTCGGCATCGCCGTGGTGGTGGCGCCGGTGGTTGGCCCGACGCTCGGCGGCTGGCTCTCCGACAATCTGTCCTGGCACTGGTGTTTTCTGATCAACGCGCCGGTCGGCCTGTTCGCGACGATTGCGATCGCCGCGGTGCTGCGGGAGCCGGCGAAGGCCCGTGAACAGAACAAGGACCAGAAGCAGGACAACTCATTCGATGTCATCGGCTTCGCGCTGGTGGCGACCTTCCTCGGCGCGCTCGAGGTGACGCTCGACCGCGGCCTGGAGGACGACTGGTTCGGATCGTCCTTCATCGTCATCTCGGCGGCGATCTGCGCCACCGCTTTCGTGCTGATGATCCCGTGGGAGATGACCCGCCGCAATCCGATGATCGATTTGCGGATGGTCGCGACCCGCCAGTTCGGCGCAAGTTTCCTGGTGATGCTGGCGACCGGCGCCATCCTGCTCGCGACCACCCAGTTCCTGCCGCAGCTGGTGCAGCAGGATTTCGGCTACACCGCAACCTGGGCCGGCCTCGTGCTGTCGCCCGGCGGCGTGGTCACCATGCTGATGATGTTCGTGGTCGGCCGGCTCGCCGCAAGGGTGCAGCCGAAATACCTGATCATCGCCGGCGCGCTGGTGATCGCGGCCTCGATGTACAGCATGACCAACGTGTATGGCGATCTCGGCTTCTGGTTCATGGCGCGCTCGCGCATGCTGATCGGCATCGGCCTGCCGCTGATCTTCATTCCGATCATGACGGCGTCCTATGACGGCATTCCCGCCGGAAAGACCGACCAAGCCTCCGCCCTGATCAACGCGGCACGCAATACCGGCGGTTCGATCGGCGTCTCGCTCGTCTCAAACGTGCTGACGCACCGCGAGCAATTCCACCAGAGCCGGCTGGTCGAGCAGGTGATGCCGTCGAGCCCGCAATACCAGGACACGCTACAGCAGGTCACCGACTACTTCGTCGCCCAGGGCAATGCGCTGGCGCAGGCGCATCAACAGGCGATCCAGTGGATCGGCCAGCAGGTGCAGATCCAGGCCTCGTTCCTGTCCTACATGGATGCGTTCTGGGTACTGATGCTGATCGCGCTGTCGGCAATCCCGCTGGCGCTAACCTTGCGCAAGGTCAAGCTGGGTGGCCCCGCTCCTGTCGGCCATTGACGAACAGCGGAGGTCAGCTGCACGACGCCCGCGCCGGGATCGGCGCGGGCGTATCGCTTTGGATCGTCTCGACAGAGGCTAAATGCCGCTCGTGGCGGCAATGATCGTGTCCCTCAGCCAGCGGTGTGCGGGCAGATCGTCGAAGCGGCGGTGCCAGCTCATCACGCTCTGCAGCTTCGATGCGTCGAGCGGCAGGTCCCGCATCTCGATCGGATAGGCGCGGCGGAATTCGAGCGCGAGCTTGCGGCCGAGGATCGCGACCATATTCGATTGCACCAGGACGGCGCCGGCGGACAGATACGGCACATCGGAGGCGATGGTGCGCTCGGCCTTGCGGGCTCGCAGCCACGCATCGATGAAATCCAGATCCTCGCCGCTGGAGGTGATCGCAAGGTGCGGCAGCTCGACCAGCGTCTCGCCGGTCAGCTTCTTGCGCAACGCCGGATGACCGGCGCGGAGCACCGCGACGAAGCGATCCTCGATCAACCGGCGGGATGCAAAGCGCTCGCCGTCCAGGGCGCGCGCCGAGATCGCAAGATCGAGTTCACCGCGGTCGAGCCGGTCGGCGAGATTGAGCGTGCCGCTCGGCACCAGCATCAGCCGCACCTTGGGCGCTTGCGCGCGCACCGCCGCGATGATCGCGCCGGCCACGACCACCGCGGCGTAATTGTTGACGGCAATACTGAAGCGCCGCTCCGCCTGCGCCGGGTCGAACCGCTCGCCCTCGACGGCGAGTTGCAAATCGCTCAGCGCCTTGCGGACCGGCAGCGCCAGCGCTTCGGCGCGCGGCGTCGGCAGCATGCCGGCCGGCGTGCGGACGAACAGCTGGTCCTTCAGCGCATGACGCAACCGGTTCAGCGCGTGGCTCACGGCGGGCTGGCTGATGGCGAGCGCGTCGGACGCGCGCACCACGCTGCGCTCGCGCATGACGGCGTCGAACACCAGCAGCAGATTGAGGTCGAGATTGCGCATCCGCATGCCCTACATCATGCACGATATGAATTGACGGATAAAGACAATTCATTTGAATAATATCTGGCGCGGTCCCAGCTTCCGGGCATGCCCAAGAGCCCGCACAGCATCATCGCGGTCCCGCCCCTCCCCGCCACGGCGGGTGTGCTGGTCGGCGTCCTGGCCGCCCCCGATGCCGCCGAGATCGCCATGCCGGAAACCTTCGCACGCTGGCAGCAGCTCACGCCGCTCGCGACATGGCTGCCGATCGCGCTTGGCGAGACCAGCTATGCCGACATCCTGAGCGGCGTCGCGGACGCGCTCGATCGTACCGGCATGGCCCCGCGGCAGCTAATCCTTCTCGGCGAAGGAGCAGTCGCGCGGCGCACGCTCGAATTGGCGCTGCGCGGCGAATTGCCCTGCGGCGGCATTGTCGCCATCGACGTCTCCTCCGACGCGCTGCCGTTTCCCGTGGTGCCGACCGTGACCGCAATCCGGCTTGTCATTCATCACGACGACGAGCCGCAAGATAGCCTGATCGACGCACTGCGCGCCGCCGATCTCGACGCGCGCATCATCAATCTCGACCTGACTGCCGGCCGCAGAGCTGAAGCGGCCGCTGCGAGCGCAACTGAAACCTTTGTCCTGGAGCTGGTTGCAACGATCGGACGCCGGACAACCGAAGGAGCTGGTGACCCATGACATCGAAGACTTTCAAGATCGCATGCGCGGGCCTGGCGGCCGCCGCCGTAATCGGCGCCGGCGCCTATGCCGCATATCGGCCAGACGGCGCGAGGCAAACGACCGAGCCGCAAACCGTCCCGTCCGCCGTCCCGGTAACGGCGGCAAAAGTCCTGCAGCATGATGTACCGATCGTGCTCGAGGGCCTCGGCACGGTGACGCCGCTCAACACGGCCACCATCCGCACCCAGGTGCAGGGCACGCTCGACAGCGTCGATTTCGTCGAGGGCAAGCAGGTGAAGCGCGGTGATGTGCTGGCCAGGATCGACCCGCGGGTCTACGAGGCCCAGGTCGACCAGGCCGAGGCCGCGCTGGCGCGCGACGAGGCGAGCCTGAAGAACGCCAGGACCAATCTGGCGCGAACCCAGCCGCTCGCCAATCGCGGTTTCGCCACCCAGCAATTGCTTGATACACAGGATTCGCAGGTCTCGCAGGGCGAAGGCACCGTCGCACTCGACAAGGCGGCGCTGGAAGCGGCGCAGACCCAACTGAGCTTCGCAACCATCACGGCGCCGTTCGACGGCGTCACCGGCATCCGCCGCATCGATCCCGGCAACATCGTGCACCCGACCGACAGCAACGGGCTCGTCGTGCTCACCCAGCTGCAGCCGATCGCGGTGATTTTCACGCTGCCGTCCGGCGATATCCCCGGCGTGCAGCAGGCGCTGGCATCCGGCGACGCCTCGGTCGAGGTCTATGACGCCCAAAACAAGCACAAGCTCGACCACGGCAGCCTGATGCTGATCAACAACCAGGTCGACAGCTCGACCGGCACCGTGCAGTTGAAGGCGTCGTTTCCAAATGCCGGCAACACGCTGTGGCCCGGCACCTTCGTCAACGTCCATCTGACGATCGCGATTCGCCACAACGCACTCACCGTGCCGCTGACGGCAGTGCGCCAGGGGCCGGACGGCAGCTTCGCCTATGTTGTCGGCCCGAACAACGTCGTCAACATCCGCAATGTCACGACCGGTCAATCGCGCGACGGGCAGATCCTGATCGAGCAGGGCCTCACCGCCAACGAGACCGTCGTCACCGCGGGCCAGTACCGGCTCAATCCGGGGACCACGGTCGAGATCGTGCCCGACGACAAGAAAGACCAGGTCCAGGACGCAACCACCGCAAGCGCAGGGATGCTGCCATGAACGTCTCCGCAGGATTCATCCGCAAGCCCGTCGCCACCGCCTTTCTCGCTATCGCCATCGTGCTGGTCGGCATGATCGCTTTCGTGAGGCTGCCGGTCTCGGCGCTGCCGACGGTGGATACCCCGACCATCCAGGTCACGGCGCAATTGCCCGGCGCCGACCCACAGACCATGGCCTCCTCGGTCGCAACCCCGCTGGAGCGGCAGTTCGGCCAGATCGCGGGTCTGACCGGCATGAGCTCGAGCAGCGGGCTCGGCAACACCCAGATCACGCTGCAATTCGCGCTGAACCGCAGTGTCGATGCCGCCGCGCAGGACGTGCAGACGGCGATCGATGCGGCATCGGGGCAATTGCCCAAGACCATGCCGTCGCCGCCGACCTTCCATAAGGTCAATCCGGCCGACGTCCCGGTGTTGCTGATCGCGTTGATGTCGGACACCGAGCCGCTGACCAAGGTCGACGACTATGCCGACAGCATCCTGGCGCAGAAATTGTCGCAAGTGCCGGGCGTCTCGCTCGTCACCATCGGCGGCATGCAGAAGCCGTCGATCAGGGTGCAGGTCAATCCGGCCAAGCTCGCCGCCGCGGGGCTCGACCTCGAGCAGCTGCGCACCACGCTGGGCAACATCACCGTGAACCAGCCCAAGGGCGTGCTCTACGGCAGCCAGCAGGCCTATACGCTCGCCACCAACGACCAGGTGCTGGTCGCGAGCAAGTATGACGATCTGATCATCGCCTATCGCAACGGCGCGCCGGTCCGGCTGCGCGATATCGGGCATGCCATCGTGGCGGCCGAGGACGTTACGCTGCACGGCTGGTACAATGACAAGCCGGCGGTCATCCTCGCGATCCAGCGCCAGCCCGGCGCCAACGTGATCAGCACAGTCGATGGCATCAAGAAGCTGCTGCCGCAGCTGGTGTCGAGCCTGCCGTCCGACATCAAGGTTCAGATCGCTTCCGACCGCACGCAGACCATCCGGGCCAGCGTCGCCGACGTTCAGTTCACCCTGGTGCTGACCATCGCGCTGGTGGTCGGCGTGATCTTCCTGTTCCTGCGCAATCTGTGGGCGACCATCATCCCTGCGGTGTCGGTCCCGATCTCGCTGATCGGCACCTTCGGCGTGATGTATCTGCTCAACTACAGCCTCGACAATCTGTCGCTGATGGGCCTGTCGATCGCGGTCGGCTTCGTCGTCGACGACGCCATCGTGATGATCGAGAACATCTCGCGGCATATCGAGGAAGGCCTCTCTCCGATGCAGGCCGCGCTGAAGGGCGCCGGCGAGATCGGCTTCACCATCATCTCGATCTCGGTCTCGCTGATCGCGGTGTTCATCCCGCTGCTGCTGATGGGCGGGGTGATCGGCCGCATGTTCCAGGAATTCGCCGTTACGGTCTGCGTTTCCATCGTCGTGTCGGTGATCGTCTCGGTGACGCTGACGCCGATGATGTGCGCCTATCTGCTATCGCCGCACCAGGGCACCGAGGCCGGAATCACCTCGCGCACGCTGGAGCGTGGCTTCGTTGCGATCCAGACCGCCTATGAAGCCGTGCTGGCCGCCGCGCTGCGCTACAGGGCGACGACGCTGTCGATCATGCTGGCAAGCGTCGCGGTGACCGGCCTGCTGTTCGTGGGCATTCCCAAGGGCTTCTTCCCGCAGCAGGACACCGGCATGATCACCGGCATCACCGAGGCCTCGGCTGACATCTCGCCGGCGCAGATGGCGACGCTGCAGCGGAGCGTGATCGACGTTATCGCCAGGAATCCTGCCGTCGCCAATGCAACCGGCTATATCGGACCGGGCGGCCCGACCGTGACCGAGAACAATGGCCGCCTGTTCGTGCTGTTGAAGCCGCGCGCCGAGCGCGATGCGTCCGCCGATCAGGTGATCCGGCAGCTCGATACCGCGCTGCAGAAGATCAAGGGCATGTCGGTGTTCATGCAGGCGACGCAGGACATCAATCTCGCCAGCCGTCTGTCCAAGACGCAGTACCAGTTCACCCTCACCGACGTGAACCAGGACGAGCTCAATCTGTGGGCCGGCAAGCTGTATCAGAAGCTGAAGACGTTGCCGGAGCTGGCCGACGTCGCCACCGACCAGGCCAACGCCGCGCGTCAGCTCAAGCTGCAGATCGACCGCGACGCGGCCTCCCGCCTCGGCATCGATCCGGCCGCGATCGACAACACGCTCTATGATTCATTCGGCCAGCGGCATGTCGCCCAGCTGTTCACGACGCTCAATACCTATTACGTGATCCTGGAGGTCGATCCGTCGTTCCAACTCGGCCCCTACGCGCTGAACCGCATCTACATCCGCTCGTCCGCGGGGACGATGGTGCCCTTGAGCCAGATCGCGAGCATCGACTACGGCACCGCGCCGCTCGCCGTGAATCATCAAAGCCAATTTCCATCGGTGACGCTGAGCTTCAATCTGGCGCCAGGCACGGCGGTGGGAACCGCGGTCGCAGCCGTGCAGAAGGCGACCGCCGACCTGCACGTGCCGTCGACGGTGGTCACCAGCTTCCAGGGTAACGCGCAGGCGTTCCAGGCCGCGCTGGCGTCGACGCCGATCCTGATCCTCGCCGCGGTGGTCGCCGTCTATCTGATCCTCGGCATGCTCTATGAGAGCACGATCCATCCGGTCACGATCCTCTCGACCCTGCCGTCCGCCGGACTCGGCGCGCTGCTCGCGCTGTGGGCGTTCGGCTTCGGGCTCGACGTGATCGGGCTTATCGGCATCATCCTGCTGATCGGGATCGTGCAGAAGAACGGCATCATGCTGATCGATTTCGCGCTCCAGGCCGAGCGGCACCAGCATCTCTCCGCCGAACAATCGATCTATCAGGCCTGCCGGGCCCGGTTCCGCCCGATTCTGATGACGACGATGTGCGCGATGCTCGGCGGCGTGCCGCTGATGATCGGCACCGGCACCGGCTCGGAATTGCGCCAACCGCTCGGCTTCGCGATCGTCGGCGGGCTGATCGTCTCGCAGCTGATGACGCTGTTCACGACGCCGGTCGTCTACATCTATCTCGACAGGATCAGCCGGTCGTTAGGCAAGCTGCGCGCAGGTGCGCGAGAGGCCGCGCCGCACGAGCCCGAGGCGGCTTCGTGACACGCTCGTCTTAACCCGCCCGGCGGCGCTGGCCGCGCCACCACAGGCCGAAGGCGACCGTGACTGCGGCGGCCAGCGCGAACCAGGTGATGGCGTATTGCATATGGTCGTCCTTGAGCCGCACCTTGAGCGGTCCCGGCTTCGGCGTGCCGCTGTCCGGCACCGGCGCCTCGAGATCGATATAGAACGGCGCGACTTGAGCGCCATCTTGGCCCCAGCCGAGCGCCTGCGCCATCGCGCGATGATCGCGCACGAACCACAGCCGCTTCGCCGCATCTTCCTTCGGCGTCAGCCGGCCCGGCGGTTCGGGAAATCGGAGATAGCCCGTGAGTTCGACCGGCGCGCCGCCAACGAGGCGCCCGGTGACGCGATCCTCGAAGGCACGGTCCTGCATCGTGTTCTGGACGAAGCCGGTGTTGACCACGACGGTCTCACCGCTGGCGAGCTTCGCCGGCAGGAATGCCCAGGTGCCGGGGCCACTGACATCGTCGCGCACCGCGGAGCCGGAGCTGAACACCATCGCGTCGGGCAGCTTCGCATAGGTCGCGGTCAGCGTGACGCGACGGAATTCATCCTTGGCTGAGGTCAGCGTGGGCCATGCCGAGGGCGGCGGCAACGCCTCGGTCGGCGCGGCCAGCCGCGCGTCGAGTGCTGCGATCAACGCGTGCTTCTCGACCCGACGCTGCAATTGCCAGACGCCGAGGGCAACAAATACTACGATCAGGATCAGCGTGAAAATACCGAAGCCGGCCGCGCTCGGCCGAGGTGAACTTTTTGACGCGTTTTCCTGGCGCGAACCGGCGCCCACTTCGCCGGACAACGCTTTGTTCGTGGTCTCGTTCATTTCGGGTCGCGCTCGATCAACTGGCCTTCCGCGGCCTTGTGGTGGAATTGCAGCGCGATCAGCAGCGCCTTCATCGAACGCAGCGGCAGGATCGTTGTCACCACGATCAACGGCAGCCACAGCGCGGCATGCAACCAGAACGGCGGCTGGTACTTCACTTCCACGATCAACGCGGCCGCGACCACGATGGCGCCGGCCAGCATGATGATGAAGACCGCCGGTCCGTCGCCGGCATCGATGAAGGCGTAGTCGAGGCCGCAGGCCTGGCAGCGCGGCGCCAGCGTCAGGAAGCCGGAATAGAGCTTGCCTTTGCCGCAGCGCGGGCAGCGGCAGGCGATGCCGCGGAGCGCGCTCTCGGTCACGGTGGGCGGGGTATCGGTCATTGGTTCTCTTCAAAAGCAAAGGGGCGGCCACCAGGCCGCCCCCTCTTAGCACGTCAGAGAAGTTAGTGGGCGCCGTGGGCCATCGACTCGGCGCCGTGGCCCCAGACGTAGATGCAGATGAACAGGAACAGCCAGACCACGTCGACGAAGTGCCAGTACCAGGCGGCGAATTCGAAGCCGAGGTGCTGCTTCGGCGTGAAGTGGCCGGCATAGGCGCGGATCAGGCAGACCAGCAGGAAAATGGTGCCGACCAGCACGTGGAAGCCGTGGAACCCGGTCGCCATGAAGAAGGTCGCGCCATAGACATTGCCACCGAACGAGAACGTCGCATGGGCGTACTCATAGGCCTGCACACAGGTGAAGCAGGCGCCGAGGATCACGGTCAGGATCAGGCCCTGCTTGAGGCCCTGGCGATCGTTCTCGAGCAGTGCATGGTGCGCCCAGGTGACGGTGGTGCCCGAGGTCAAGAGCAGCAGCGTGTTGAGCAGCGGCAAATGCCAGGGATCGAAGGTCTCGATGCCCTTCGGCGGCCAGGTGCCGGGCACCGAGCAGGCGCCCATCGCCGTGCCGGGCCCGCAGCCGAACACCGCATCGCGCGTGGCATGCACCGCATCGGCCGGGAACAGCGCCGAGTTGAAGAAGGCCCAGAACCAGGCGACGAAGAACATCACCTCGGAGGCAATGAACAGAATCATGCCGTAGCGGTGGCTGATCTGCACCACGCGGGTGTGGTCGCCCTTGTACTGGGCTTCCTTGATCACGTCGCTCCACCAGCTCGCCATGGTGTAGAGCACGCCGATGGTGCCGATACCGAACACGATCGGCGCGGCGGAGTACATGTGATGCATCCAGCCGATCGCGCCGAACGCCATGATGAAGGCCGAGATCGAGCCGACCACGGGCCACGGGCTCGGGTCGACGAGATGATAGTCGTGATGCTTGACTTGCGCCTCAGCCATTGCCGTCTCTCCATTCGCGTGCCGCAAGGCACGTCTTAATCTTAAAATTCCAATCTCATCAGCATGATCTTCTCGGAAAACCGGTCCCCACTTTTCCGGATCATGCTCTAGCCGCCCTTGCGCTGCTCCGCCTCGCCGGCCGCCACGGGCTTCGGCGTGGCGTCGCGCACGGGGAAGAAGGTGTAGGACAAAGTGATCGTCTTCAGCGTGTCGTTCTCGCTGTCCTTGGCCAGCGCCGGATCGACATAGAACACCACGGCCATCTCGCGCTTCTCGCCCGGGGCCATGGTCTGTTCAGTGAAGCAGAAGCAGTTGATCTTCTGGAAATAGGCGCCGACCGTCAGCGGCGCGACGTTATAGGCGGCCTGGCCGATGGTGGTGCGCGCCGACTGGTTGGTCACGGTGTAATAGACCGTGACGACCTGGCCGATCTTGACGTCGATCGTGGTCTGCTCGGCCTCGAACTTCCAGGGCAGGCCCGGCGCGACGTTGGAATCGAAGCTGACTGCGATGGTACGCTCGAGCGGCGCATCCGAAGGCGCCGAGGTCGCCACCTGGGTGGTGCCGTTGAAGCCGGTGGTGCGGCAGAACCAGTTGTAGAACGGCACCGCGGCGTAGGACGCGCCGACCATCAGCACCACGACGAAGCCGCAGATTGAGGCAACCAGCGCGTCGCGCGTCAGCATGCGGCGCGTGACCTTGGCGCCCTCGCCTTGCAGCGGTCCCTGGTTCGCCATCTCGCTCACAGCGGCCGCACCAGCACGGCTGGCCCCTTGACGAGGGTGACGGCAAAGAACAGCACGACCATGACGCCAAGCGCGAGCGCAATGGCGATCGAGCGCTGGCGGCGGCTCTTGAGCTGCGCCTCGGTGAGGACGATGCCTTCTGGTTCGTTCTTGTCGTCCATTGCTATCCCGTGCACCCCCATCTGGCCCCCCGGCGTCCTCTACCCGATGAAGACGGGCAGGATCGCGCGGACCACGACCTCCGCGAGGAGGACGGCGAACAGCGCAAACAGATAAAGGATCGAGAAGGCGAACAGCCGGCGCGTAGCGCGGCTGGCTGCAACACCCTCGCGGCGGCGATAGACCGCGATGGCGAGCCACAGCATGCCGGCGCCAAGCACCAGCGAGGTGACGCCATAGATCGCGTCGAAATAGCCGAGCGGCCACGGCACAAAAGCAATCGCGACCAGCACGATGGTGTAGAGCAGGATCTGCAGCCGGGTCGCATCCGGACCGGCGACCACCGGCAGCATCGGGATGCCGGCGCGCGCATAGTCATCGCTGCGGAACAGCGCCAGCGCCCAGAAGTGCGGCGGGGTCCAGAAGAAGATGATCAGGAACAGCAGGATCGGCTCGACCGAGAGCGAGCCGGTCGCGGCGGCCCACGCCACCACCGGCGGCAGCGCGCCGGCGGCGCCGCCGATCACGATGTTCTGCGCGGTCCAGCGCTTCAGCCACATCGTGTAGATCACGGCATAGAAGAAGATCGTGAAGGCCAGCAGCGCGCCAGCCACCCAATTGACCAGGATGCCGAGCGTCATCACCGAGAAGAAGGCGAGCGTGATGCCGAAGGCCGCCGCCTCGGTCGGCGTGATCCGGCCGCGCGGGATCGGCCGGTTGGCGGTGCGTGACATCAGCGCGTCGACGTCGCCCTCATAGGCCATGTTGAGCGCACCGGAGGCACCGGCGCCGACCGCGATGCACAGGATCGAGGTGAACGCCAGCACCGGATGCACATGCACCGGGGCGATCATCAGCCCGACCAATGCGGTGAAGATCACCAGCGACATCACGCGCGGCTTCAGCAGCGCGATGTAGTCGCCCACTTCGGCCTCGGAGATCCGGGGCAGCTCGATGGCGTTGTGATCGACAACCGACAAGATCAGGTCTCACTTCTCTCAAAGGGCGCGACGCACGCTTGAGGTGCGCCGCGTTGTCTGGGACTTACTGCACGCGGGGCAGCACTTCGAACTGGTGGAACGGCGGCGGTGAGGTCAGCGTCCACTCCAGGGTGGTCGCACCCGCGCCCCACGGATTGTTCGCGGCCTGTTCCTTGCGGACGAAGGCATCGATCACGCCGTAGATGAAGATCAGGACGCCGACGCCGGAGATGTAGGAGCCCCAGGAGGAGATCAGGTTCCAGCCGGCGAACGCGTCCGGATAGTCGACATAGCGGCGCGGCATGCCCGACAGGCCGAGGAAGTGCTGCGGGAAGAACACCAGGTTGACGCCGACGAAGGTGAACCAGAAGTGCGCCTTGGCGATCTTCTCCGAGTACATGTAGCCGAACATCTTCGGGAACCAATAGTACCAGCCGGCGAAGATGCCGAACACGGCGCCGAGCGACAGCACGTAGTGGAAATGCGCCACCACGTAATAGGTGTCCTGCAGCACGCGGTCGACACCGGCGTTGGCCAGCACGACGCCGGTGACGCCGCCGACGGTGAACAGGAAGATGAAGCCGATCGCCCAGATCATCGGCGCCTTGAACTCGATCGAACCGCCCCACATCGTGGCGATCCAGGAGAAGATCTTCACGCCGGTCGGCACCGCGATCACCATCGTGGCGGCGACGAAATAGGCCTGCGTCGCCGACGACATGCCGACGGTGTACATGTGGTGCGCCCACACCACGAAGCCGATGCCGCCGATCGCGACCATCGCGTAGGCCATGCCGAGATAGCCGAACACAGGCTTGCGCGAGAAGGTGGAGACGATCTGGCTGATCATGCCGAAGGCGGGCAGGATCAGGATGTACACTTCGGGGTGACCGAAGAACCAGAACAGATGCTGGAATAGCACCGGGTCGCCGCCGCCGTCAGCCGCAAAGAAGGTGGTGCCGAAATTGCGGTCGGTCAGCAGCATGGTGATCGCACCGGCGAGCACCGGCAGCGACAGGAGCAGCAGGAATACGGTGACCAGGATCGACCACACGAACAGCGGCATCTTGTGCAGGGTCATGCCCGGCGCGCGCATGTTGAAGATCGTGGTGATGAAGTTGATGGCGCCGAGGATCGACGAGGCACCCGCGAGATGCAGCGACAGGATCGCGAAGTCGACCGCCGGGCCGGGATGGCCCGAGGTCGACAGCGGCGCGTATATGGTCCAGCCCGCACCGACGCCGTTGGCGCCCGGCTCGCCCTCGACGAAGGTGGACATCAGGAGCAGCGCGAACGAGGCCGGCAGCAGCCAGAACGAGATGTTGTTCATGCGCGGGAACGCCATGTCCGGCGCGCCGATCATCAGCGGCACCATCCAGTTGCCGAACCCGCCGATCATCGCCGGCATGACCATGAAGAAGATCATGATCAGACCGTGCGAGGTCACGAACACGTTATAGGTGTGCGTCTCGTGGAATATCTGGACGCCCGGGTACATCAACTCGGCACGGATCGCGATCGACATCGCCGCGCCGATGATGCCCGCGATCACCGCAAAGACCAGGTACATCGTACCGATGTCCTTGTGGTTCGTGGAGTAGAGATAACGCCGCCATCCGGTCGGATGGTGGGCGTGATCGTCATGTCCGTGATTTTGGGCGTGATCGTCGTGTGTCGCTGCGCCTGTCGCCATGTTCAAAATCCTGCCTTGCAGTCCCTCTCGGACCTTGCGGTCCCGTCGCCCTTATTCCATACGTGCCGTAAGCCGTTCGGGCCTACTGCGCCGCCTGACCAGCCGAGGCGTAGGAATTCGCCGGGTTGGTCGCAAACTTCTTCTTCGCCCCTTCAACCCAGGTCGCGAATTCCTGATCGCTGACGACCCTGACCGCGATCGGCATGAAGGCGTGGTCCTTGCCGCACAGTTCCGAGCACTGGCCGTAGAACACGCCGGTCTTGGTCGCCTTGAACCAGCTCTCGTTGAGGCGGCCGGGGATCGAGTCGATCTTGACGCCGAACGCCGGCACCGCGAACGAGTGGATCACGTCGGCGCCGGTGGTCTGGATCCGCACCACCTTGTTGACCGGAACCACCATCTCGTTGTCGACGCCGAGCAGGCGGGGCTGCTTGTCCTTGTCCAACAGCGAATCGAACTCGAACTTGCCGTTATCCGGGTAAGCGTAGGACCAGTACCACTGCTTGCCGGTGACCTTCACGGTGAGGTCCGGCTTCGGCACGTCGAGCTCAAGGAACAGCAGGCGGAACGACGGCACCGCGATGCCGACCAGGATCAGGACCGGGATCAGCGTCCAGGCCACTTCGATCAGCGTGTTGTGGGTGGTCTTGGAGGGGACCGGGTTGGCCTTGGCGTTGAACTTCACCACCACGATGACGAGAAGCGCCAGCACGAACAGCGTGATCAGGGTGATCAGCACCAGCAGGAAATTGTGAAACCAGATGATGTTTTCCATCACCGGGGTCGCGCCCTCCTGCAGCGTGTGCTCCCAGGGGGCCGGCTGCCCCATTTCGGCGAACGCCGATCCCGCGGCGACCGACGCCACACCCGCTACCGTCAACCCCAGCAATTGCCTGCCCAACCGGCCAATCGACATCTTCATGCCGCTCGCGCTCCCTTGCATTGTTCCCCAAAGCACCCCCGGCATGTGGCCGAAAATGCAGCACGATCCGCCCTGACAAACGGCCTTCCGGACATACCCGTCTCTGAGTCAAGGTGGGTACGGGAGCCAGATCGCTAGAACGCGTCGAAATCCAGCCTCTCAAACCATAATTCTCAGGCGCTCGCAATGCAGTAGTGGGGCCGAAAGCCATGCGCCTGCGATGAACCTGCCGGTTGCGATTTTTCCCGCAAAATCAAGCGAAAGCCCTTGGACCAATTGTCCACCCTGCTTGACAGGGAGATTGCCGGATGTACCCACAGGCGGGTGTTCTTTAAGAACCTGATTCGCTGCGGGTTGCCGCAATCCGGCGCGGGAATGGCTTCAAGATCGCCTTCAAGGCGCCCTATTGCGGTATCAGTCGACTTGCGCGTGCGACCGGTGGCCGGAATGGCCGGACTGACCAAACATCTCAAAGGATCGACCCGGATGGGCGCTTCAAACATTCAGGCTGGACGAAAGGCCGGCTGGCTCGGCGGGCTGCTGGTTCTGGCCCTCAGTTTCGGCCTGACCCAGGCGGCGAACGCCCAGGGCGCGGTGCGCTCGGTCCACGGCGACTGGCAGATCCGCTGCGACACCCCGCCAGGCGCCCAAGCCGAGCAATGCGCGCTGATCCAGAGCGTGGTCGCCGAAGACCGCTCCAATGCCGGCCTGACCGTGATCGTGCTGAAGACGGCCGACCAGAAGAGCCGCCTGATGCGCGTCGTCGCCCCGCTCGGCGTGCTCCTGCCCTCCGGCCTCGGCCTCAAGCTCGACAATCAGGACGTCGGCCGCGCCGGTTTTGTCAGATGCCTGCCCAATGGCTGCGTCGCCGAGGTCGTGATGGACGACAAGCTGCTCGGCCAGCTCAAGAACGCGAAGACGGCGACATTCATCATCTTCGAGACCCCGGAAGAGGGGATCGGCTTTCCGCTGAGCCTGAACGGGCTCGGTGAAGGATATGACAAATTGCCCTAGGCGGCTCACTTCGCTGCGTCTCAGGACGCAAAGGCACGTAGCCCGGATGGAGGGCAGCGCAATCCGGGGCCGCTCTAATCGCGGATCGAGCAATCCCGGATTGCGCGGAGCCTGTCAACGGGCGCGCATTCGTGCGACCCGTTGGCTCCATCCGGGCCACGCCAATCTCAGCGGACGCCCGCATAATAGTCGAACAGCCCGCTTGCCTCCACGGACAGCCAGTCCGCCTCCCCCATCATGTAACCCTCGACCTGCCCGGTGATGCCGATCAGGAATGAGATCGGCATGCCGTAGAGCGCGAACGGCGTGTCGACTTCGGCGGCGTCGACGCGCGACACCAGTCCGCCGGGATCGTAGCCGATCGCAAGGCGGCGGAGCTTGAGCTGCTTGACGTAGGGCGGCACCAGCGCGCGGTTGCGATCAGTGCTGATCGAGACCACCACAAGATCGGTGCGGCCGCTCGCGGCGAGGCGATCCAGCATCGGCAGCTCGGTCCGGCACGCCGCGCACCAGGTGGCCCAGAAGTTCACCAGCACCAGCTTTCCCTTGAACGCGGTGAGATCGAGCGCGCCACCGGCGAGCGCGGGAATCGCAACCGGCGGCACCGGGCGGGCGCCTTGCACGAGCGTGAACTGGTGCCTGACGGTGCCGAATTGCGGCGGTCCCGACGCTGCGCGCGTCCGTGTTGCAGGCATCGCGAGCGAGGCGCCGGTGCCGATCAGGCCGGCGACGACGGCGCGGCGCGTGGGCACGCGAGCACAAGTCATGACGGGTTCTCCCCTTGCGCTATCCGCATCGCTCACGAGCGGATGTAGGACCAGCCGGCTTCCTGCAATTCGATGATGTGACCGGGCCCGTTGGGCACCAGGTCGACATTGTCGAGCAGCACCAGCGGATGCCCCTCGGCGCGCTCCATGCCGAGCTTGGTGGCTTCGCAGACCACGAAGCGGATGTCGGGCGTCAGCCCCCGCACCACCCGCAACATGTCCTTCACCGGCGAGGTATCGACGCGCAGCATGTGAACGCCGGCATTGTAGGCGACGACCTCGATCTCGAACGGCTCGTTGTGCTCCCGATAATATTTCGGGAGGTTGAGCGCGGTCGAGATCAGCGCCCGCATCACGGTGGGGTCGTCCGAGTTGATCGGCAGCACCACATGATGCACCCGCGGCTCGGGCTTTTTGAGTTCAGGCTTGGAAACCGCCGCAACCGAACCGGTGAGCAGCAAGGTCACCGCAAACGGGACCGCGAAGGCAAGCACCAGCCCCGCGGTCAGCGTCAGGATACGGCGGGAGATGCGCATCGCGGCCACCTCACGGCGCGCTCGCGAGCAGGGCGAACTGGCTGCGCTTGGCGTAGGCGACGATTGCGCTCAAGGTCAGCAGCACCAGCGCCGGCACCGGCGAGCCGCCGATCACGAACAGATGCGTCAGCGTAGCACCGACCATGACGCAGCTCAGCAGCACGCCGCCGAATGCTGCGACCGGGGGCAGCAGGATCAGGATGGCGCCGATGAGCTCCAGCGATCCGGTGAAATAGCGGAACCACTGGCCGAGCCCGATATGCTCGAATTCCTCGACCAGCATCGGCACGCCGTAGAACTTGGCGGCGCCCGCGGCAGCAAAGGCCAAGGCGAGCAATCCCCTGACGACCCAGAGGCTGACGGATTTCCAGCGCGATGGCGCCGCGGCAACAGCAACTGACATGGATGACTCCCCACTTGTTCAAGTCGACCGCGCAGCCCACCGCCCCTCGGCAGCAGGCCCGCGCCTTCCGGTGCACTAAATTCGGGAGTAAGATGAAAAGAACAAGTAGGATGCTTTTTGTGAGGTAGTATGAAAAAACTGACTATTGAGCCTGCCGAACCTCCGGCGGCGTCCGGGCCGTGCAATGGCGACCTGTCGGCGCAATTTCATCGCGCGCTGTCGGTGCTGGCCGGCAAATGGAAGGGCGACATCCTCTGGCAATTGGTCGACCGCAAACGCCGCTTTGGCGAGCTGCGGCAGTCGATCCCGGGCGTGACCCAACACATGTTGACCACCCAGCTCCGCGACCTCGAAGCCAACGGCCTGGTCAAGCGCACCGTCTATCCCGAGGTGCCACCGCGGGTGGAATACGAGATGACGCCGTCCGCCAGGGCGCTGAGGCCGGTGTTCGACGAGCTCTACCGGTGGGCGCAAGAGCATGGCTTTCCGACCTCGACCGGGAGCACCGCGCAGCCGGCGGCATCGAACGATCAAGGCGAGCCGGAGGACCCTGCGCGGAAGGCGGCGCGGCGTTCACGGTGATGACGACAAGGTGAGCATGGCCCGGGGCTGCCGTGATCGTCGTCACAGTCGCAGGCCCTCCCGGTTTGCCACCCCAAACACTATCTCGAACAGTTGCCGTCCGGGCCTGAACCGGGGGCCGGCGCAGGTTTCCGGGTTGTAAGATGAGTTTTCCGCTCATCTCTGCTTCAATCGGCCCGAAATCCCTGCGTCCGGGTTCCCCACTGGCAATCAGCTGCGCTTCAGGCAAGGATGACACGGAACGCCCACGGAATCGCACTGCGTCGGAGTGACCATGACCAATCCCGCCACGACCTCCCTGCTCGACCGCGCCAATCTGGACCGCGACACCGTCCGCCGCGAGGTGGCCCGTGGACTTGAGGGTGCCGACGACGGCGAGCTGTTCCTGGAGTTCGGGCAGACCGAGGCGCTGGTGTTCGACAATGGAAGGCTGAAGCAGGCCACCTACGACACCTCGCAGGGTTTTGGCCTCCGCGCCGTCAAGGACGACGCGGTCGGCTATGCGCATTCCTCCGACGTCTCGATCCCGGCGCTGATCCGCGCAGCCGACGCTGTTGCCGCCGTGCGCGGCGGTTATGCCGGGACGTTCGCCGCGGCGCCGGCGCACACCAACATCAAGCTCTATGGCGACGAGAACCCGCTCGACGGCCCGGCCTTCGAGGCAAAAGTCAAACTGCTCGGCGAGATCGACGCCTATGTCCGCGACAAGGATCCGCGGGTGCGGCAGGTCTCGGCCAGCCTCACCGCGACCTGGCAGGTGGTGGAGATCCTGCGGCCCGACGGCGAAAGCTATCGCGACATCCGCCCGCTGGTGCGCGTCAACATCTCCGTGGTCGCCGGCCAGGGCGACCGCCAGGAGAGCGGCAGCAAAGGCTATGGCGGCCGCGAGGGCTATGCCCGCTTCATCGAGACCAAGGCCTGGCGCGACGCCGCCGACGGCGCGTTGCGCGAGGCGCTGGTCAACCTCGAATCGGTGCCCGCGCCCGCCGGCGAGATGGATGTCGTGCTCGGCGCCGGCTGGCCCGGCGTGATGCTGCATGAAGCGGTCGGCCATGGGCTCGAAGGCGATTTCAACCGCAAGCAGACTTCGGCCTTCGCCGGCCTGATGGGCCAGCAGGTCGCGGCCAAGGGCGTCACCGTGGTCGACGACGGCACCATGGCCTCGCGCCGCGGCTCGCTCTCGATCGACGACGAGGGCACGCCGACCAACCGCACCGTGCTGATCGAGGACGGCGTCCTGGTCGGCTATATGCAGGACCGCCAGAACGCCCGGCTGATGGGCATGAAGCCGACCGGCAACGGCAGGCGGCAGAGCTATGCCCATGTACCGATGCCGCGCATGACCAACACCTACATGCTGTCGGGCGACCGCGATCCGGCCGAGATCATCGCCTCGGTGAAGAACGGCATGTATGCCGCCAATTTCGGCGGCGGCCAGGTCGACATCACCTCGGGCAAATACGTGTTCCAGTGCACCGAGGCCTACAAGATCGAGAACGGCAAGCTCGGCGCGCCGCTGAAGGGCGCCATGCTGATCGGCAATGGACCGACCGATCTCCACAGGATCACCATGATCGGCAACGATCTTGCGCTCGATACGGGAATCGGCACCTGCGGCAAGAACGGCCAGGGCGTGCCGGTCGGCGTCGGCCAGCCGACGCTCAGGATGGAACGGATTACGGTCGGAGGAACGGGCTAGTGAGCAGCGGAAACGAAGTCGTGGCAACCAAGCAAACCAGCTGGCGCGGGCAGGCCGTGCAACTGGCCGCGATCGTGGCCGTTGTGTTCCTCGCCAAGGGCGCGATTGCCGAGCCGTTCTACGTGCCGTCGGGCTCGATGGAGCCGACGCTTTTGATCGGCGATGCGCTGGTCGCCTCGAAATTCCCCTACGGCTACGGCGCGGCGTCGCTGCCGATCCAGATCACGCTGCCGGAGACCGGCCGGCTGTTTGGCGAAACGCCGAAGCGCGGCGACGTCGTTGTGTTCCGCTGGCCGGGCGACCGCTCGCAGGCCTGGGTCAAGCGCGTGGTCGGGCTGCCCGGCGACCGCATCCAGATGCGGCAGGGCCAGCTCTTCATCAACGATCATCCGGCGGCGCTGAAGCCCGATGGCACCGGCTTTGCCGAGGATGATCGCGGCGGCGGCGAGGACGCCTACCGTTACATCGAGACGCTGCCGAACGGCGTCAGCCACGCGATCTTCAAGATCCGCGACAACGGCCGGCTCGACAACACCGCCGAGGTGACGGTGCCGCCCGGCAAACTGTTCGTGCTCGGCGACAACCGGGACAATTCCGCCGACAGCCGCGTGCCGGTGCGCGATGGCGGCGTCGGCCTGCTGCCGATCGACAATCTGATCGGCCGCGCCGATGCCGTGGTCGGCTCCTGGGACATGGGCATCCGCAGCCAGCCGGTCTGGACCTGGCTGTCCGGCTTCCGCCTGGCGCGCTTCTTCACCTCGGTGCAGTAGACGGACCCGTAGCCCGGATGAGCGCAGCGACGTCCAGGGCTTGTGCCGAGACTGTCCCGGATATCGCTTCGCTCATCCGGGCTACATTCTTTGCTGGCGTAGCTGGCATCGAACAAGGCGGTCGGGGATCACGACGCGACGACCGCGTAGACCCGAAGGATGGGTGGAGCGAAGCGATACCCATCGCTTTGTGATCTCATGCACAATCAGAATCATGGGTATCGCTCCGCTCCAGCCATCCTACGGCATCTCGATGACCTCCGACCAATTTCTCGCCGCGGCGCTGCGCAACCCGGTCAATCCAGCGATCACCGACGAACTGCATCGTCTCGATCTGCCCGATGCCTGGCTGGTGGCCGGCTGCCTGGTGCAGAGCGTGTGGAATGTGCTGACGAAGCGGCCGCTCGGCCACGGCGTCAACGACTACGACGTCTTTTATTTCGATCCGGATACGTCGTGGGAAGCCGAGGACGCGGTGATCCGCGACCTCACGGCGCGGCTCGGCCACCTCGGCGTCGCGATCGAGGTCCGCAACCAGGCCCGCGTCCATCTCTGGTATCCCGGCAAGCACGGCGTGCCCTACCCCGCGCTGTCGCGTTCGACCGACGGTATCGATCGCTTCCTCAGCGCGAACGTGCAGGTCGGCATCCGCCGCAGCGCTGATGGCTACGACGTCTATGCGCCGAAAGGTTTTGCCGATATCGCCAGCATGATCGTGCGGCCGAACCGGACCGCGAATTTTTCGCCGGCGAACTACGCGGCGAAGGCTACGCGCTGGAAGGCGCTGTGGCCTGAGATCACGGTGCTCGAGGCGGAGTGAGCTTGCCGTCAATGTCATTCCGGGATGGTGCGCCAGCACCAGACCCGGAATCTCGAGATTCCGGGTTCGATGCTGCGCATCGCCCCGGAATGACGCGCGTTGCGCGTCAGCGCACCACGCCCGAGGTGAACCCCGCCTTGCGCCGCGGCGGCTTGATCTCTTTCTTCAGGAAGCAATGCGCGTCGCGGCCGGCATAGCCGGGCCGGGCGTAGGTCCAGGCGCGGCACTTGTTGTCGGCGGTGCAGGCGGCCTGGCAAGCCTCGTCGCCGTCGCTGCTCTTCAGTTCGAAGTTCTTGTAGTCGCCGCCGAGCCGGTCGATCGAGGTCTCGATGGCGCCGTTGCGCGGTTCGACCACGCCGGCGCCGCGCACCCCGGAGACGCAGCAGACGTCCTGCACCCGCGACGGCACGGTGTTCTTCAGCCAGCACACAGCGCCATTATTGGTGTCGGTCGGATAGTTGAAGCTCCAGGCCCGGCAGCGGCGGTCGCGCTCGCAGGTCAGCGCACAATCGGCCGGATCGCCGGTCGAGACCGGCGCGTTCAGATAGTCGCCGCCGGGACGGTCGAAATTGGTCTGCGCCAATGCTGGGCGCGCGACGACCGCGGCCGCGAACACCGCGAACATCACCACACACGCCCTAAAGAGGCGGCCTATCCCCATGAGATTGCTTTCAAATTTGCGCAGCCCCGCGCATTCCACGGGGCGTCATTTGAACGCCATGAACCTGTACGGCTGATGAACGGCGGGTGCGACACCCCCGCCGTCGGACCGCATGTCAGGCCTCGATCCGGCCGGGTGGGAATTAGAAGGCGTACTCCTGATAGGCCGGTTCCACCGAGCCTTTCCAGGGGCCGTTGAACTTCTCCAGCATCTCCTCCGCTGGCGAACGGCCGGTTTCGATGATGCGCTCGAGCGGTTCGAGGAAGCGGCTCTCGTCGCGTCCAAGATGGTCGATCCGGCCGCGTCGCCGTAATCCGGCATGCGACAGGACCAGGCACTCCTTGGCGATCTCGAACAGATAGCGGTCCTTGATCCGCGCCTTGAAGCCGAAACGCGGCACGTCGTCGCGCAGCGCCTGCCGCTCCGGCGTGGTCCAGTGGCGGACGATGTCCCAGGCGGCATCGAGGCAGTCGTTGTCGTAGAGCAGCCCGACCCAGAACGCCGGCAGCGCCGGCAGCCGGCCCCACGGCACGCCGTCGGCGCCGCGCATCTCGAGGTAACGCTTCAGCCGCACCTCGGGGAAGATCGTCGAGAGATGATTGGCCCAGTCCGACAAGGTCGGCCGCTCGCCGGGGAAGGCGGCATTCTTCCCGGCGAAGAAATCGCGGAACGAGGAGCCCGCGACATCGATATATTCCTCGCCGCGCTTGACGAAATACATCGGCACGTCGAGCGCGTAGTCGACATAGCGCTCAAAGCCCATGCCGTCCTCGAAGGCGAACGGGATCATGCCCGAGCGCGCATTGTCGGTGTCGCGCCAGATCTCGGAGCGGAACGACAGGAAGCCATTCGGCTTGCCTTCCGTGAACGGCGAGTTGGCGAACAGCGCCGTCGCGATCGGCTGCAACGCCAGCGATACCCGCAGCTTCTTCACCATGTCGGCTTCGGAGGAGAAGTCGAGATTGGTCTGCACCGTGCAGGTCCGCAACATCATGTCGAGGCCGTATTTGCCGACCTTCGGCATGTAGTTTCGCATGATCTTGTAACGCCCCTTCGGCATCACGGGGATCTGCGCCCGCGACCAGGACGGCGTCATGCCGAGACCGAGGAAGCCGATCCCGAGCGGAGTTGCGATCTCGCGCACCTGCGCCAGATGCGCCATCAATTCCGATTGGGTCTGATGCACGGTCTCGACTGGCGCGCCCGACAATTCGAACTGTCCGCCCGGTTCGAGCGAGATCGCCCCGCCGCCGGTGACGTCGTAGAGCCCGATGATGTTGCCGCGCTCGATGATCGGCTCCCAGCCGAGCAGGAGCTTCATGCCCTCGAGCAATGCGCCGATGCCCTTGGCGCCTTCATAGGGCACGGGTTGGTGACCCTCGAGGGTGAACGGGGTCTTCTCGTGCTCGGTGCCGATCCGGAATTCGGACTCGGGCTTCACGCCGGCTTCAATCCACGCCACGAGTTCGTCGCGCGACTGCAGCGGCGTCATGTCGATCTGGTCACGCGCCATAGAAAATCCAACTCAAGGGCGCTTCGATCGAAGTCGCGCGGTGGCAGGGGCATCCACGGGCCACAACGGCCGCGGATGATGGGATCAGGACTATCATCGGGCAGGCGCGCCGTCTCGTGCGGACGCTGCCTTGGTATCGCTCTTGACGTCGTCTTTGGCGTCGCCGCAGGAGCAGCCGAGGCGGTCGAGCAGACCACACAGCCGCGCCGCATCGGCATCGGACAGTTTCGAGCCGACATGCTTGTCGATCGCGGCGGAATAGGCGTTCCACATCTTCTTCTGCAGCTCGCGGCCGGCCTCGGTGATCTCGACGAACTGGCCGCGCTTGTCGATCTTGCATTCGCGCCGGGCGGCAAGCCCCTCGTCGACCAGCTTGTCGATCAGCCGCGAGGTCGAATATTGCGGGATCAGCATCTGCCGCTCGAGCTCGACCGGGCGCAGCTCGCCGGACGGCGCGCGCGACAGCTCGAGCAGGGCGTCATACCAGGCGAGCGGCGGAAAGCCGGCCTTCTTCAAATCCTGCTCGACACAATCGAGCACGCGGCTCGGCACCCGCATCAGCCGGATCCAGGCGGCCGTCGCCTCGCTCGATAGCTTGCGTTTCATCGTCTAGCCCATAAGGTCCCGGAACCCAGTGTACCGCACTGAATGCATCTGCATCAATCTTGACTATTTCATGCAGGCGCATGTAGGCAATCCCTCTCCGGACGCCAAGAACAAGGGAAGGAATACCCCCATGAAGCTTTATTACTCCCCTGGTGCATGCTCCCTCTCCCCCCACATCGCCCTGCTCGAGGCTGGCCTGCCCTACGACCTGGTCAAGGTCGATCTGCGCGCCAAGAAGCTCGAAAACGGTGACGATTTCCTGCAAGTGAACCCCAAGGGCCAGGTGCCGGCGCTGGCGCTGGACACCGGCGAACTGGTCACCGAAGGGCCGATCATCATCCAGATGATCGCGGACCGGGTCGCCGACCGGAAGCTGGCGCCGGCGCGGGATTCCAACGAGCGCTACAAGCTGCTCGAATGGCTGAACTACATCACGACCGAGTTGCACAAGAACCTCGGCCCGATGTTCTCGCCTGTGCTGTCAGACGACGCCAAGGCGTTCTTCAAGGACCGCGCCATGGGCAAGTTCAAATATGTCGAGAGCCAGCTCGCCGGGCGCGAATATTTGATGGGCAACCAGTTCACGGTCGCCGACGGCTACCTCTTCACCATGATGATGTGGGCGCAGGACCGGCTCGGCTTCGACTTCTCCGGCCTGCCGAATGTGACGGCCTACAAGGCTCGCATCGCGGCGCGCCCGAAGGTGCAGGAAGCGCTGAAGAAGGAAGGCCTGCTGAAGGCGGCCTGAGTTTTCGAGCCGACCTCACCAGACATGAAGGGCCGGAAAATATCCGGCCCTGTCGTATCTGATGAAGCCGCTGGCCGGCCGGTGCACCGCGCCTTCAGGGAGTGATGTGCGGTGCAAACTTTCGCTGCGCGCCGGAACAATCAAACTTAATCCGCATTCTACGAGTCAAGGCTAAGTCGGTGCACTTCCGGCTGAGAGCGTAGCTGTCCTTGTTCGTGCGATCCAACTGACCGACTATGACCTGCGGCGCGCCCTCCGCTCCAACTGGTCTGAAAATGTGACGATCGCCCTGACGCTTTTATTGACCAGCACGCTCGTTGGGCTGGCCACCAGTTTTTACTTTCGGGTTTGGACATTGATGCTGGTATCGCCGCTGATCGCGGTGCTCGCGGCCATCGTGCTCCAATCCGACGGCTATGCCTTTGCCACTGGCGCCCCGATCGTCGTCGCCTGCCTCGCCGTCAACCAGATCGCCTATCTCGCCGGCGCCTTGCTGTCGCCGGACAATGACGGCTCAATTGCGGAAGAAATCGACGGCATTCCAGGCCGCCGCCGCGAGCACAAGGTCCACGGCCAGAACGAATAGGACCAGGCCGATCCACGACGGGCCCTTGCGCCGCAATCGCAGCGGAACAAGCCGTGACGGCGGCGAGAGCGAGAAGGAGCGCTTGCCCGCGGCCTCAGCGGCACTGTCCTTGAGAACGGAACGCATTGCAGGACACCCCAGCCCGGTCGTCGTCTTGCTGATCGTCTTCGATCGACCAGCAAGAGTGATGCCAGCAGCATGGTGCCAGTTGGGAGCAAGCGTGGCGGGACTTTGACCGCCGTGACCGTCACGCTACAGGATCAAGTCGGATCGGTGACCGGCTTGATCCTATCCTATGTCCCGGAGCGGGACGGCGCTTACGCCGCCTGCTTCTTCGGCGGGAAGCGGCCGTAGAAGGTCTCGCCCTTGGCCGCCATCTCCTCGAGCAGCTTCGGCGGCGTGAAGCGCGAGCCGTACTTCTTCTCGAAAGCGTGGCACAGCGCGACGAAATTCTTGGTGCCCATGAAGTCGATATAGGATAGCGCGCCGCCGGTGAACGGCGCGAAGCCGAAGCCGAGGATCGAGCCGACATCCGCCTCGCGCACGTCAGTGATGACGTGATCCTCGACGGTGCGCGCGGCTTCCACCGCCTGCACCACCAGGAAGCGCTGCTTCAATTCCTCCACGCTGAGCGTGTCGGGATCGAGCTGCTTGGGCTGCAGGTTGGCGAGCCCCGGCCACAGGCTCTTCTGGCCCTTGCCCTTCTCGGGATAGTCGTAAAAGCCCTTGCCGTTCTTTCGGCCGAAGCGGCCCTGCTTCTCGACCATCTCGACCATCAGCTTCTTCTGCGCCTGGTCGATCGCGTTGGGGCCGAGATCGGCCTCGGTCGCCTTGGTGATCTTCAGCCCGAGATCGAGCGCGACTTCGTCCTGCAGCGACAGCGGCCCCACCGGCATGCCGGCCATCTTGGCGGTGTTCTCGATCATCGCCGGCGGCACGCCTTCAAGCAGCATCTCGTTGCCCTCGGAGATGTAGCGCATCACGCAGCGGTTGGCGAAGAAGCCCCGGCTATCGTTCACCACAATGGGCGTCTTGCCGATCGCGCGCACATAGTCGAGCGCGGTCGCCAGCGCGACGTCGCCGGTGTTCTTGCCCAGGATGATCTCGACCAGCATCATCTTCTCGACCGGCGAGAAGAAGTGGATGCCGATGAACTTGCCCTGGTCCTTGAACTCTTCGGCCAGCGAATTGATCGGCAGGGTCGAGGTGTTGGAGGCGAAGATCGCGTCCGGCTTCAACAGCGGCTGCGCCTTGGCGTAGGTGTCGGCCTTGACCTTGCGATCCTCGAACACCGCCTCGATGACGAGGTCGCAGTCCGAGATCACGTTGTAGTCTGCCGTGGCCGAGATACGCGCCAGGATGGCGTCGGCGGCCTCCTGCTTCATCCGGCCCTTGGCGATCAGGCCGTCGACCACGGTCTTGGCGTGGCCCTTGCCCTTGTCGGCGCTTTCCTGGTCGCGATCGACCAGCACGACGTCGATGCCGGCCTGCGCCGAGACATAACCGACGCTGGCGCCCATGAAGCCGGCGCCGATCACGGCGAGCTTCCTGACCTTGGTCGGCGGCACGTTGGCCGGGCGGCGCGCGCCCTTGTTCAGCTCCTGCATCGACAGGAACAGCGAGCGGATCATCGCCGCCGCCTCCTTCGAGCGCAGCACCTTGGTGAAGTAGCGCGACTCGACGCGAAGCGCAGCGTCGATCGGCAGCTGCAGGCCTTCATAGACGCAGCTCATGATGGCGCGCGCGGCCGGATAATTGTCGTAAGTCTCGCGGCGATAGATCGCGTTGCCGGCCGGGAACATCTGCATGCCGGCCTTCGAGAACACCAGGCCGCCGGGCAGCTTGAAGCCCTTCTCGTCCCACGGCGCGACCGCCTTGCCGCCGCCCTTGATCCAGTCCTTGGCGGCCTTGATCAGATCGGCCGCGGGCACCACGGCGTGGATCAGGTTGAGCGCCTTCGCACGCGTGAGATTGACCGCCTCGCCCTTGAGCAGGAGCTGCATCGCATCCGTCGGCTGCACGAGACGCGGCACGCGCTGGGTGCCGCCGGCGCCGGGGAACAGGCCGACCTTGATCTCGGGCAGGCCGAGCCGGGTCTTCGGGTTGTCGGCCGCGATGCGGTAGTGGCAGGCCAGGGTGATCTCGAAGCCGCCGCCAAGCGCGAGGCCGTTGATCGCGGCGGCCCATGGCTTGCCCGAGGTCTCGATCGCGCGGAACGACAACGACATCTGGCGGCTCTGCTCGAACAGCATCTGGTTCGCAGCTTCCTCGCCCTTCTCCTCGAAGAGCTGCGCATAGCTGCGGTTCATGCCCTCGAGCATCGAGAGGTCGGCGCCGGCGCAAAACGCCTCCTTCGCCGAGGTGATGACGACGCCCCTGATCGTGGGATCGCCGGTCGTCTGCTTGATAATCTCGCCGATCTCCTGCGTGGAGACCTCGTCGAACACGTTCATCGAACGACCGGGGATATCCCAGGTGACCAGCGCAATGCCGTCGGCGTCGATCTCGAACTTGAAATTCTTGTAAGCCATCTGTTGCTCCCTCGCTGCCGGCAACCGATCTCAGGCGCGGCGGTTGTGTCTCGATCTCGTAGGGTGGGTTAGCGAAGCGTAACCCACCACCTTTCGCGCCGTGGCATGGTGGGTTACGCCTTCGGCCAACCCACCCTACGGCAGTTACACCCGCTCAATGATGGTGGCGGTGCCCATGCCGCCGCCGATGCACAGCGTCACCAGCGCGGTTTCCTTGTTGGTGCGCTCGAGCTCGTCGAGCACGGTGCCGAGGATCATCGCGCCGGTCGCCCCGAGCGGATGGCCGAGCGCAATCGCGCCGCCATTGACGTTGATCTTGGAATTGTCGATGTCGAACGCCTGGATGTAGCGCAGCACCACCGAGGCGAACGCCTCGTTGAGCTCGAACAGGTCGATGTCCGACTTCTTCATGCCGGAGCGCGCGAACAGTTTTTCGGTGACGTCGACCGGGCCGGTCAGCATCATCGCGGGCTCCGAACCGATATTGGCGAAGGCGCGGATCTTCGCCCGCGGCTTCAGCCCGTGCCTGGCGCCCGCCTCCTTGCTGCCGAGCAGCACCGCGCCGGCGCCGTCGACGATGCCGGAGGAGTTGCCGGCGTGATGCACGTAATTGACCTTCTCGACCTCGGGATGCGACTGGATCGCCACCGCATCGAAGCCGGCCATCGCCGCCATCGCCGCGAAGGACGGCTGCAGCTGCGCCAGCGACTGCATCGTCGTGGTCGGGCGCATGTGCTCGTCCTTGGCGAGGATAGTCAGGCCGTTGACGTCCTTGACCGGCACCACCGACTTGTTGAAGCGGCCCTCGTCCCAGGACTTCGCCGCGCGCTGCTGGCTCTGCACCGCATAGGCGTCGACATCATCGCGCGAAAAACCGTATTTGGTCGCGATCAGATCGGCCGAGATGCCCTGCGGCATGAAATAGGCCGGCACCGCCATCGAGGGATCCATCGGCCAGGCGCCGCCAGAGGCGCCGATGCCGACCCGGCTCATCGATTCCGCGCCGCCGCCGATCACGAGCTCATGCTGGCCGCTCATGATCTGGGCCGCGACGAAGTTCACGGCGTCGAGGCCGGAGGCACAGAAGCGACTGATCTGCACGCCCGGCACCTTCTGGCCGAGGCCGGCGTTCAGCGCGGCGAAGCGGGCGATGTCGCTTCCGGCCTCGCCGATCGGATCGACCACGCCGAGTACGACGTCGTCGACGGAGTCCTCGGGCAGGTTGTTGCGCTCCTTGAGCGATTTCAGCGGCACCGTGGCGAGCGCCAGCGCGGTGACCTCGTGCAGGGCGCCATCGGCCTTGCCGCGGCCGCGCGGGGTACGAACGTGATCGTAGATGTATGCCTCAGGCATGACGCCCTCCTTTATATGAGGATCACAATATATACGGAAGGAAGCGCCGCCGCAGCAATGCGGCGGCAATTTTCAAGGCTTTCTTGTTTGACGCGTTTTCTTCATGCGAACCGGTGTCCACTTCGCTGGAAAACGCTTCAGAACGCTTCCGCGGCCAGTTCCATCGTGGTGGCGCTGCCGTTCTGGATTCGCGCCAGATGCACGGCGGTTTCGGGCAGCAGCCTCTCCATGAAGAAGCGGCCGGTCACGAGCTTGGTGGTGAGGTAGGGCGTGGCGCCGGCGGCGGCCTTGTCCTGCGCCACCTTGGCCATCTTCGCCCACATGTAGCCCAGCGCGACCAGACCGAACAATTTCATGTAGTCGGTCGCGGCGGCGCCGGCATTGTCGGGCTTGGTCAGTGCATTCTGCATCAGCCAGCCGGTGGCCTGCTGCAGATGGCCGAGCGCGGTCGAGAGCGGGATGATGAACGGTTTCATCGCCTCGTCGGCGCCATGCTCCTTGGCGAAGGCCGTGACCTCGCCGAAGAACGCCATTATCGCGCGGCCGCCGTCGCGCGGCAGCTTGCGGCCGACCAGGTCGAGCGCCTGGATGCCGTTGGCGCCTTCATAGATCATCGCGATGCGGGCATCGCGCACGAACTGCTCCATGCCGTGCTCGGCGATATAACCGTGGCCGCCGAACATCTGCTGTGCCGAGACCGTGTTGGCGAACCCGGTATCGGTCAGCACGCCCTTCAGCACCGGCGTCATCAGGCCCATGTGATCGTCCGCCGCCTGACGATCCTTGGGATCGTTGGAGCGGTGCGCGACGTCGCTCTTCAGCGCGGTCCACACCACCATGGCGCGCGCCGCCTCGTTGAAGGCGCGGATGGTGAGCAGCGTGCGGCGCACGTCGGGATGCACGATGATCGGATCGGCCGGCTTCTCGGGCGCCTTCGCACCGGTCAGCGAGCGGCCCTGCAGGCGCTCGCGCGCATAGGCAACCGCGTTTTGGTAGGCGACTTCGGATTGCGCCAGGCCCTGCACGGCGACGCCGAGGCGGGCCTCGTTCATCATCACGAACATGCCCTGCATGCCCTTGTTCTCTTCGCCGATCAGCCAGCCGGTGGCGTTGTCGTAGTTCATCACACAGGTGGAATTGCCGTGGATGCCCATCTTGTGCTCGATCGAGCCGCAGCTGACGCCGTTGCGCGCACCGAGCGAGCCGTCGGCATTGACCAGCACCTTCGGCACCACGAATAGCGAGACGCCCTTGATGCCGGCCGGTGCGCCTTCGATGCGCGCCAGCACGAGGTGGATGATGTTGTCGGCAAGGTCGTGCTCGCCGGCGGAGATGAAGATCTTGGTGCCCGTGATCTTGAAGCTGCCGTCCGACTGGCGCACCGCCTTGGTGCGGAGCAGGCCAAGATCGGTGCCGCAATGCGGCTCGGTCAGGTTCATGGTGCCGGTCCACTCGCCGGCGACCATCCTCGGCACATAGGTCTTCTTCTGCTCGGGGGAGCCGTGCACCAGGAGCGCCGCGGTCGCGCCCATGGTCAGCCCGCCATACATCGCGAACGCCATGTTGGCGGAGATCTGGAATTCGTTGACAACCTGCGACAGCGTCACCGGCAGGCCCTGGCCGCCGAATTCCGCCGGCGCCGACAGGCCGAGCCAGCCGCCTTCGGCGACCTGCTTGAAAGCGTCCTTGAAGCCCTTCGGCGTGGTGACGCTGCCATCGTCATTGCGCTTGCAGCCCTCGAGATCGCCGACGCGATTGAGCGGCTGCAACACCTCTTCGCTGAGCTTGGCGGCCTCGCCGAGGATCGCCTCACGCACATCGGCCGACGCATCGGTGAAGCCGGGAAGATTGCCGTAGCGATCGATCTGGAAAACGTCGTTGAGCAGGAAGCTGACGTCTTCGACGGGGGCTTTGTAGGTTGGCATGCTGATCTCCCGGCTGGCTCGTCGCCGCATCTGCGGCCGACGCTCTGCAGCTTGTCCTTGGTTTGTTGCAGCGGACCTTATCCGGTTCGGAAGGTCCGCGGCAGGTGCTAGCGCGACTAAAGCGCGATGAGATTGGGTTTAATCGTCATCGCGCTTTAGCCCTTTGTTTGAGCATGATCTTTTCGGAAACCGCTTCGCGCTTTTCCGGATCATGCTTTACGATTGCGACGTTGCGCCGCTCTGCTTCATCAACTCTTCGCCCATCATCCGATGCAGCAGGTTGATCGCCTTGAGCGGACGCACCATCACCTTGAAATGCGTGATCCGGCCGTCCCCGTCGAATGTGATGATGTCGACGCCATTGAGCTTGATGCCATCGATCTCGTTCTCGAACTCGAGCACCGCGCCGGCGTCGCTCTGCCACTCGCCGAGATATCTGAAGGTCGGGCCGCCGAGTACTTTGGCGGCGCTGGTGAGATATTTGAAGGTGATGTCGCGGCCACGCTGCGGCGTGTGCACGACCGGACTTTCGAACACCGCGTCGGGATGCAGCAGATCCCACAAAGCTGACGTGTCGTGGGACTTCATGTAGGCGTACCACTTGTCGAGGCCCGGCTTGCTCATTCGGACGTCTCCTGCGGCGGGGTTGAAAGCCTGAACGTCGGCAGCACCCGACAAGGCGGCACGCCGATCACCATATGCATATTGACGCATATGCACAGTAACGCATAAAGTCAAGCGAACTCGGGAATGGCCGTTTTGGGAACTGAGATGGAGGTGGGCGTTGGCACTCGGTGACGCAATCCTCGCCTGCCTGACGGAACGTCCGATGACGGGCTATGAGCTCGCCAAGACGTTCGACGCCTCGATCGGCTTCTTCTGGAAGGCCGACCATCAGCAGATCTACCGCGAGCTCTCCCGGCTGCGCGACAAGGGCCATGTCCAGGGCCGCGAGGTGGTGCAATCCGGCAAGCCCAACAAGCTAGTCTACACGCTGACGGCCGAGGGACGCGCGGCGCTGAAGCACTGGGCGGCGCGGCCGAGCGTTCCGCCCTCGATCAAGGACGATCTGCTGGTCCGGCTCTATGCGCTCGACTGCGTCGACATCGAGCCGCTGCGCACCGACCTGATGGCGCGGCTGGAACATCACCGCGACCGCTATGAGCGCTACGAGCGCCTGCTCAACAAGCGCTTCCCCGACGGCACTGCGCCGCCGGCCGATGTCGGCAAGATGCTCAGCCTGCGCCTCGGGATGCGCCATGAGCGCATGGTGGTGGAATGGTGCGAAGAGGCGCTCGACGCACTGTCGGCGATGTCCGGCCGCGGCAATGTGCTGCCGCTCGACGACGGCAAGCGCGAAGGCAACGGCTAGAAACAATCGCGGTACCGCTGACGTTGGACGCGGTGGTTCCGCTTTGCCTGAAAAACGATAGCCCTGTCCTGATCCGGCGCAACAGGTTCCGCAATTCCCTAACTTTAAGGCCCGTCGGCCGTATTCCTTAACCCGTTATTTACCGTGACGGGAAAAAGTCGGCAGTTGAAGCAGACGACCAGCGCAGAATTCGATTGTCTCTTAACGGGAATGCGCGGGGAGGCTGCGGGCGCAGAGTATGGCGCCGGAGTCGGGACCGGACGGAATCATGAATTCGCGCGTATCGTGGAGTGTTGACGGCATCGATCCCTCCGTCCGCGACAGGGCCGAGGCGGCTGCGCGCCGTGCCGGGATGTCGCTGAACGACTGGCTCAATTCCACCGTCGGCGAGCCGAGCCCACCGGATTGGCGCATGGAGCAGCGGCAGCCGATGCCGAGCCGGGAAAGCCGCGAGGTCGCCGATATCCATCAGCGGCTCGACGCGATCACCCGCCAGATCGAACAGATTGCAAAGCCGCTGACGCGCGCCGAAGCGGTGCGCGCCGAGGTGCCGCGCGGCCAGCCCGCCGTCGCACGGCAGCTGAACGACGCGATTTCGCGCCTTGATGCGCGGCTGTCGCAGATCTCGCGGCCCGCAGCCGGCGCGCGAGCCGCAGCCGATGCGTGAACCGCAGATGCAGCGCGAGCCGCAGATCACCGAGCGGCAGCTCGAGGAGAGGCTGCGCCAGGCCGAAGCGGTCGAGCGCGCCGCAGCCCAGGTCTACCGCCCCTCGCCGCCGCTGAGCCCGGCCTCGTTCGATTCCGCGATCGCGGAAATCGCCGCGCGCCAGAACGAACTCGACGGCCCGCCATCAAGGCAGATGCCGCCGCGCAATGCGCCGCCGTTGCAGCAACCGGCGTCGCCGATGGCCGCCCATGCGGCGCCGGCTGCACCCACCGGCCCGGACTTCTCCTCGCTCGAGCGTCATCTGCTCAAGATCACGAGCCAGATCGAGGCGCTGCAGCGGCCCGACCATGTCGAGCAGTCGATCGCGGCGTTCCGCGGCGAGCTTGCGGAAATCCGCCAGGCCATCACCGAGGCGATGCCACGCCGGGCGATCGAATCGATCGAGAACGAGATCCGCTCGCTGCATCACCGGATCGACGAGCTCCGCCAGGACGGCCGCAACGGCCAGGGCCAGGCAATCGCCGGCATCGAACGCGCGCTGTCGGAAATCCGCGAGTCGCTGCGCACCCTGACGCCCGCCGAGCAGCTCACCGGCTACGACGAGGCGATCCGTAATCTCGGCGCCAAGCTCGACATGATCCTGCGCGCCAATGACGATCCGTCGACGGTGCATCAGCTCGAGAGCGCGATCGCGGCGCTGCGCGCCATCGTCTCCAATGTCGCCTCCAACGACGCGCTGCTGCAGCTCTCCGGGGACGTGCACGCGCTGTCGACCAAGGTCGACCAGCTGTCGCAAATGTCGCGCGCCGAGTCGCGCGACGATGCTTTCGCCGGGATCGAGCAGCGCATTGCCGCGCTGGCCTCGTCGCTGGAAAGCCGCGAGCGGCCGGTGGGCCACGACAATACCGACGCGATCGAAAGCGCGATGCGCACCCTGTCGGAGCGGATCGACCGCTTGCAGGTCGGCAACGACAGCTCATCCGCCTTCACCCATCTCGAGCAGCGCGTCTCCTATCTACTCGAACGGCTCGAATCCGCCGACCAGCGCTCCGGCAATCTCGGACGGGTCGAGGAGGGGCTGCATGATATCATGCGGCACCTCGAGGCGCAGCACGCCCACATCGCCTCGCTCGCCGACGCCGCCCGCAGCAACGTCAGCACCTCCTCACCGCAGCCGATGATGGACACGGGCATCGTCGATCTGGTGAAGCGCGAGCTGTCCGACATCCGCTTCAGCCAGTCGGAGACCGATCGCCGCACCCAGGATTCGCTGGAGACCGTTCACAACACGCTCGGCCATGTCGTCGATCGGCTGGCGATGATCGAGAACGATCTGCGCACGGTGCGCACCGCGCCGCCGGCGCCGCCCGCCCCTGCCTATGCCGAACCGCGGATCGAAGCGCCGCGGACGGAGACGCCCCGCGCGGCGACGCCGCAGCCCAGACCCGAATCGTACCAGCCAGAATCGTACCGGCCCGAACTGCCCAATCCTGCGCTGGCGCAGGAGCATTTCATGTCCGCGCCGCGCGAATTCCATGCCGCGCAGCCGGTCGAGACCGCCCCCCCGCCGCTGCCGCCGCGCGCGATCAGCGAGATCCTCGAACCGCATGCGGCGTCCGCACGCGCCGCGATCGCGCCGGAACTGCCGCCGGATCATCCGCTCGAGCCAGGCACGCGCCCCTCGGGCCGCGCGTCGTCGCCGTCGGAGCGGATTGCGGATTCCGAGCGCGCGATCTCTGATCTTCCCGCCGGCAAGAAAGAGCCGGTCTCGACCTCGAGCTTCATCGCTGCGGCGCGCCGCGCCGCGCAGGCCGCCGCCGCGCAACCTGTCAACGAGAAGGCGGCGCGCGCAGCGAACAAGGCCGCGGCCAAGGCCAAGGACAAGGCCGACAAGGCCGCGAAAGCTGCTGCCGCCAAGGCCGGCGCTTCGGCGGCTGGCGCGCCGGAAGCACAGCCTTCGACCATCACCTCCAAGATCCGCTCGCTGCTGGTCGGCGCAAGCGTGGTCGTGATCCTGCTCTCGACCGCCAAGATGGCGATGAACCTGCTCGATACCAGCTCCGCACCACAGGCACCGGCGATCGAGCACAGCGAGCCGGCCGCACCGTCCGTGCAACCGCCTGCCGAGAACTCGATCGCGCCCGCCCCCGCTCCGGCTATGCCGTCCGGCACGCCCGGGCCGTCCATGACTTCGCCGACCCCGCTCGGCCGCCAGTCCAACAACACGGCGGCGCCGAACACGCTCGACAGCGCGCAGGTGACGATCCCTCAGGCGCCAGCACCCGCGGCAGCGCCTGAGCCCGCGGCGCCACCGGTCGCCGCCAGCAGCGACATCACCGGCACGATTCCGACCGCGCCGCCGCTCGGCGGCAAACTCGCCACGATCCAGATTCCGGCCGGCGAGAAGCTGCCCGACGCGATCGGCGGCCCGGCGCTGCGCACCGCCGCGATCAAGGGCGATGCGGCCGCGGCCTATGAGGTCGGCGTCCGCTTTGCCGAGGGCAAGGGTGTTCCCGCCAATGTCGACGAAGCCGCCAAATGGTATGGCCGCGCGGCGCAGGCCGGCGTGGTGCCGGCGATGTTCCGGCTCGGTACGTTCTACGAGAAGGGCCTCAGCGTGAAGCGCGACTTCGACGTGGCGCGGCGCTTTTACGTGCAGGCGGCCGAGCGCGGCAACGCCAAGGCGATGCATAACCTGGCCGTGCTCGACGCCGATGGCGGCGGCAAGGGAGCGGACTACAAGAGCGCCGCGCAGTGGTTCCGCAAGGCGGCCGATCGCGGCGTCGCCGACAGCCAGGTCAATCTCGGCATCCTCTATGCGCGCGGCATCGGCGTCGAACAAAACCTCGCCGAGTCCTTCAAATGGTTCAGCCTCGCCGCCGCGCAGGGCGACGCCGACGCCGGCCACAAGCGCGACGATATCGCCAAGCGGCTCGACCCGCAGTCGCTGGCCGCCGCGAAGCTTGCGATCCAGACCTTTACCCCCGAGCCGCAACCGAGCGATGCGGTCAACGTGCCGGCCCCGGCCGGTGGCTGGGACGGCGCCGCCGCACAGCCCGCGGCGGCGAAGCCGGTCAAGCAACTGTCGAAGCGAACCGCGGCGCTGGCCGCTCCCGCCCACTAAAGCGCGATAAGATTTAGTTATCGCGCTTTAGCCCTTTGTTCGAGCATGATCTCTTCGGAAAACCGCTTCGCACTTTTCCGGATCATGCTTTAGGACAACAAGAGTTGCGGCGCCTTGACGGCGCCGCTGTCTTGTCCGTCCGCCCTTCCGCCGTGTAGACAGGCGCGCAGTCCCGCGCCGATTGCGCACGCGTTCCGGAGGGTCAGGCTTGTCTGTCGACGATCGTCAGGAGGATGGAACGGGTCACCGTTCGTCGCCGACCGGTCCCCGCGTCGCCCCGCGGCGCCAGACCCCGTCGCCGTTTGCGGCGCGTCCCAGCACTCCGCCACCGCAAGGGAACGTGGCATCGCCGCGCGGCAGCTTCCGGTTCTCGTTCCTGTCCATCATCATCTTCGTGCTGCTGCTGTCGAGTATCGCCATCCAGGCCTATCGCGACCTGTCGCAGCCGGGCGCCTGGGACTTCTGGCGCGAGACCTATGTCGCGGCGAGCATGACCTCGGCCGCGATTCCCGATGTCGATATCGACGGATCGGGCCGCGGCCGGCGCGCGCTGGCGATCAGCGGCAAGATCGGCTCGGCCAGCGCGAGCTGGCTCCGCGACCGGCTCAGCGAGGCGCGGCTCGCACCAGGCGATGTCGTGCTGCTGTCGTCGCAGGGCGGCGCGCTCAACCAGGCCGCCATCATGGGCGAGGTGATCCGCTCACACGGGCTCGTCACCGCGGTGGCCACATCAGACGTCGCAGGCAAGCTCCGCCCCGCCGCCTGCGCCAGCGCCTGCGTTCTGGTCTATGCCGGCGGTGTGACCCGCTATGGCATCGCGGGCTCGCGGCTCGGCGTGCATCGCTTCACGACCAGCGCGCCGGTCAGCGATCCGCTCGCCGAGGCGCAGCGCATCCAGGGCATGGTGCTGGGCTACATGACCAAGATGGGCGTCTCGTCTGCCATCGTCGAGGCGATGTCGCAGACCTCGGATATCCGCTGGCTGAGCCCGAAGGAAGCGCTCGCCCTCAACCTGATCACCAAGCCGGTCGACCGGCCCTGAGCCAACGCCGCGGCATTAATCTAAATTATCAACCACGTGCGCAGGAGAACGGCAGCCTGCGGCGAAAAATGCCGTCCGCGACGGAATCTTTAGTCCCTCCTCCCGCCGATATCGGTTATGCAAGAACGCGGCAATCGACCCGCGTTCGCCTGCGTCTTGCGCGCCGACCGGATTCGTTCAGCCGGAGAAATGCCCGACCCGAACGACATCACGCCGTGATGCGGCCTTGCGCCCCAGCATGCGGCGACCCGACAAGAAGCGACGCGCGTGCAGCTCTACCTCCCGATCGCCGACATTCCGGTTAATGTCTTCCTCATCCTGGCGATGGGCGCGGCAGTTGGCTTCGTCTCCGGCATGTTCGGGATCGGCGGCGGCTTCCTGATGACGCCGCTTTTGATCTTCGTCGGCATCGCGCCCGCGGTCGCGGTGGCTTCCGTCGCCAGCCATATCGCGGCCTCCTCGTTCTCCGGCGCGATCTCGTATTGGCGCCGGCGCGCGATCGACCCGCTGCTGGCCACGGTGCTGCTGGTCGGCGGCACGATCGGCACCGCGCTCGGGGTCTGGACTTTCACCTTCCTGCGCTCACTCGGCCAGCTCGACCTGATGATCGCGCTATCCTACGTCATCCTGCTGACCACGGTCGGCGGGCTGATGTTCTGGGAAGGGCTGCGCGCGATGCTGCGCGCCCGCGGCGGTCGCCCGGTCGCGCTGCGCAAGCCGGGCAGCCATCGCTGGATCCACGGCCTGCCGTTGAAGCTGCGCTTCAAGCGCTCCAAGATCTACCTCTCGGTCATTCCGGTGGTCGTGGTCGGGCTTGCGATCGGCTTCATCGGCGCGGTCATGGGCATCGGCGGCGGCTTCATCCTGGTGCCGCTGATGATCTACGTGCTGCGGGTGCCGACCTCGACCGTGATCGGCACCTCGATGGTGCTCACCCTCGTCACCATGGTGTTCGCCACCCTGCTGCACGCCGTGACCAACCATCTGGTCGACGCCGTGCTGGCGCTGATCCTGATGATCGGCGGCGTCACCGGCGCGCAGTTCGGCGCCCGCGCCGGCCAGAAGATCCGCGGCGAGCACCTGCGCCTGCTGCTCGGCCTCCTGGTGCTTGCGGTCGGCATCCGCTTTGCCGTCGAGCTGGTGATCCGGCCGCAGGATCTCTACAGCATCCGCGAAACCGGCGGAGCCCCGCCATGAGGCTCTGCGCGCCGCTTGCGATCATCGGCCTCATCATCGCCACCGTGGCGGCGGCGCCCGCTCATGCCGAGCGGCTGATCGTGTCGGTCTCCAACCACCGCGTCACGGTGACGCCGAACTATTCCGGCGGCGAGCTCGTGCTGTTCGGTTCGGTCGAGAAGGACGACAAGACGCCGCCCAATCGCAGCAATTACGATCTCGTCGTCACCGTGTCGGGCCCGCGCGCCAACATGGTGACTAGGCGCAAGGAGCGCAGATTCGGGATCTGGATCAACACCGACTCGCGGCAGTTCCTGCAAGTCCCCGGCTATCTCGCGCTGTTCTCCAATCGCCCGTTCGACCAGATCGCATCGCCGGAGGTGCAGCGGCGGCAGCAGATCGGGCTCAACAACGTGTTGCTGATGCAGCGAGTCGGGCCTGATTACGCTGACGTGGTGCCGAACGACCCGTTCCGCAGCGCTTTCGTCCGGCTGCGCTCCGAGCACGGGCTGTACAGCGAGGCGACCTCGGCGGTGACGTTCCTGACGCCGACCCTGTTCCGCACCGGCATTCCGCTGCCGGCCGAGGTGCCGATCGGCACCTACAACGTCGAGATCAAGCTGTTCTCCGACGGCGCGCTGGTGACCAAGACCGAGAGCGCGTTCGAAATCGTCAAGATCGGCTTCGAGCAGTTCGTCGCCACCACTGCGCGGCAGAACGGCCTGGTCTACGGCCTCGTCACCGCGTTCATGGCGCTGATGACCGGCTGGATGGCCTCGATCGTGTTCAGGAAAGACTAAAGATTAGAAGCGCAGGTCGAGCGAAGCGATACCCAACATCCGGAGCCTGGTGGCATGATGGGTATCGCTGCGCTCCACCCATCCTACGATCCACGCAACGCGCTTTCGAACGCGTCGCTCAGGATCGAGAGGCCGAGATCGATCTCGTCATCGCTGATCGTCAGCGGCGGGGCGATGCGGAATACGCTGCCCATGCCGGGCAACTGCACGATGTTGGTGGTCAGTCCGAGCTCCATGCAGCGCTGCGACACACGCGTCCCGAGCGCTTCGTCAGGTTCTTTGCTGAAGCGGTCGCGCACGATCTCGATGCCCTGCATCAGTCCCCTGCCGCGGACGTCGCCGATGCATTCGAACCGGTTCTGAAGCGCGAGCAGCCCGTTCCTCAGCCGCGCGCCCGCGATCCCGGCGCGCGCGACCAATCGGTCGCGCAGGATGATCTCGATGACCTTCAGCCCGACGGCGGCCGGCATCGGGTCCGACACATGGGTGGTGTAGAACAGGAAGCCGCGTTCGTGACAGCGCTCCTCGACCCCGGCTGACGTGATGACCGCGGCCAGAGGCAGGCCGGCGCCGAGCGTCTTCGACAGGGTCAGGATATCCGGCACGACACCATCGCGCTCGAACGCGAACATGGCGCCGGTTCTGCCAAGCCCCGTCTGCGCCTCATCGATAATCAGCAGCATGCCGCGCGCGCGGCACAGCTCCTTCAGCGCAGCAAGGTAGCCCTCGGGCAGATCGATCAGCCCGCCGGAACTCAGGATCGGCTCGGCGATCATGCAGGCGAGCGAGCCGGTCGATTGGCGATCGACCAGATCGAACGCGTAGGCGAGTTCAGCGCGCCAGTCGGCCGCCTGGCCGAAGCGCGGGCGATAGGGATTGGGCACCGGGATCGCGAGCGAGCCGACCGGCGCAGGACCATAGCCCTTGCGGCCGGCCGAGTAGGTCGCCCCCGCCGCGCCCGATGTCATGCCGTGCCAGGACTGCGCGAACGCGACGGTCTCGAAACCGCCGGCGAAGAGCTTGGCCATCTTGATGGCCGCCTCGTTCGACTCAGCGCCCGTGCTCAGCAGCATGACGCGATCAAGCCCCGGCGGCAGCAGGTCCGCGAGCTTCTCGGCCAGCGCGACCACCGGGCGCGTCAGCATGCCGCTGAACAGATGGTCGAGCTGCTCGGCATGCGCGCTGATGGTCCGGACGATCTCCGGATGGCCGTGACCGAGCACGGCGCTCATCTGGCCCGACGTGAAATCCAGGATGGCGCGGCCGTCGGCATCATAGACGAAGGACCCGGAGGCGCGCTCGATGATGACGGGCGCGAACGTCCCGCCATAGCGAATGAGGTGACGCCGCGCACGATCCCAAAAGACTTTGTCGTCATTTCCGCTCATGCCAACTCCCTGCCCGTCACCGCGGTCGTGGACTTTGCAGGGCATCTTATGCCTTCATCGGGGCAATGACATTGCGATTTGAAATGCATTTCATCCGATCTTCTGCAATAAATTGCGCAAAAGGCGGAAAGTGCGAAAGAAATGGGAACCACGATCGCGATCGACGAGCTGGACCGGAAAATCCTCGATGTGCTGCAGGTCGAGGGACGGATCACCAATCTCGAGCTGGCCGACCGGATCGGCCTCTCGTCCGCCCCATGCCTGAGGCGGGTCCGGACGCTGGAGGAGGCCGGCGTCATCGACTCCTATGTGGCGCTGGTGGACCCCGCACGCCTTGGACTGGGGTTCGACGTGATCGTCGAAGTCCGCCTCAAGCAACAGAACCGGGACTCCTTCGAACGCTTCGAGAAGAAGGTGACCGGCCTTCCGGAGGTCGTCGAATGCTGCATGATCGCCGGCGATTGGGATTATTCGCTCCGCGTCGTGTCGTCCGACCTCGCGCGCTATCAATCCTTCATCCTCGACCGCCTGATGCATCCGGACAGCGATATCGCGAGCTATCGCACCACCATCATCCTGCGAAAGGTCAAATCGACCACCAAGATCGATAGCTCGCTGTTCTGACCGCAAGAGCTTGTAGGTTGGGTGGAGCGGAGGCTATACCCAACATCGTCGCCACGAAACCGATGGGTATCGCCGCGCTCCACGCATCCTGCAGGCAAGATTAGAGAAGGAATCCGATCACCATCGCGATCACGCTGAGCGCCATCGCGCCGGTCGAGAGCCAGCCCAGCCAGTAGAGCCACGCGCCGATCACGAAGCGGCCCATCACCTCCTTGTGGCGGGACATGAACATCAGCAGCACCATTACCGGCACTGCGAGCACGCCGTTGACGACCGCGCTCCAGTACAGCGCCGAGATCGGATCGATCGGCGTGAAGTTGAGCGCGATGCCGATGCCGCCCGACAGCGCCAGCACCGAATAGAATGCGATCGCCTCCTTCGGCTTGCGCGCCAGTCCGACCGGCCATCGACGTCCCTCGCTGACGGCGTAGGCCGTGGCACCCGCAAGCACCGGGATCGCCAGCAGGCCGGTGCCGACGATGCCGAGCGCGAAGATCATTTCGGCAAACGGTCCTGCGATCGGGCGCAACGCCTCGGCGGCCTGCGCCGAGGTCTGGATGTCGGTCTTGCCGGCCGCATGCAGCGTGGCCGCGGCAGTGACGATGATCGACAGCGCGATCAGGTTGGAAAATGCCATGCCCGTGATGGTGTCGGCGCGGATGCGCGAGAATTCGCGCTGCGCGCCGTAGTGCCGCTTGATCAGCGGATGCTTGTTGGGATCGACCCGCTGCTCCTCGGCCTCCTGCGAAGCCTGCCAGAAAAACAGATAGGGCGAGATCGTGGTGCCGAGGATCGCGACGATGGTCGTGAAATAGTCCGCGCTCCAAGTGACGCGCGGCAGGAGCACGCCTGCCAGCACCTCTGTCCACGACACCTTGGCAAAGGCGAGCGCCGCGACATAGGCGAACAGGCTGAGCGTCAGCCATTTCAGCACAGCGACGTAGCGTCGGTAATTCATGAAGATTTGTGCTGCCACCGAGGTCACGCCGAACAGCACGACATAGACGATCGCAGGACCTCCGATCAGCAGCCTGGTCGCGTCGGCCATCGCCGACAGGTCGGCGGCGATGTTGACGGTGTTGGCGATGAACAGCAGCGTCACCACGACAGCGAGGAGCCAGCCGGGATAGTGCCTGCAGACATTGCCCGCAATGCCGTGCCCGGTGACGCGGCCGACCCGCGCCGAAATCTCCTGGATCGCGCTCATCAGCGGGAAGGTCAGCAGCATGGTCCAGCCGATGCCGTAGCCGAGCTGCGCGCCGGCCTGGCTGTAGGTGCCGATGCCCGAGGGATCGTCGTCGGAGGCCCCGGTGATCAGGCCGGGGCCGAGCGCCTTGATGATACGGCTGAAGCTGAACGGTTGGCGCCGAGGCTTTGCCGCCGGCGCATCGTCATCTTGGTCGTGGTGCGAGATCGTCCCTTGCCGCGTCATGTCCAGTTCCAGCGTCTGACAACGAGCCGGATACCGCCTGGTTCCTGTGACGCAACCCGGGCCTCTATGGCCGTGCCGACCCCGGCTTGAAGGAGGCGCTGGCGACAGCCGCGGCGGGGCGGGTCACCAGATAGATGCCGAGCGCGACCGGAACGATCCCGAGCAGGTCGCGGAATTCGACATGCTCGCCGAGCACGAGGTAGGCGAACAGCATGCCGAGCGGCGGCATCAGGAAGTGATAGGCGCTTGCGGCGGTCGCGCCGCACACTTTCAGGAGATGGAACCAGAGCAGATAAGCGAGGATCGAGCCGCCGAGCACGAGGAAGGCGAAGGCGCCGGCGAGCCGCATGCTCGGCACGATGTCGCTGACGCTGGACAGCGTGAAGGCGAACGGCATCACCGCGAGGCCGCCGGCGATGTTCTGGATGCCATTGCCGATCCACAGGCTGCCCTTCGGCGCCAGCAGCTTGAACAGCATGGTGCCGGCGACGATCGAGGCGAGCGAGGCCAATGTGAACAGGATGCCGTGTGGGCTGTCGGTGCCGACCTTCAAGCGATGCCAGACGATGAAGGCGACGCCGACGATGCCGAGCACGAGGCCGACCACCTTGCGCAAGGTCATGCTCTCGCCGAGGAACAGTGCCGCCAGCATCGCGGTGAACACCGGGTTGGCCGAGACGATCAGCGCGCCGAGCCCGGCCGAGACGGTCTTCAGGCCGGTGTAGCCGAGACCGAGATAGAGCGCGTTGTTGGCGACGCCGATCACGGCGAACACCGCCGCGTCGCGCCAGCTGAGATCCCATTTGTCGCTGCGCAGCCAGGAGATCGCGAGGATCAGGACGCCGGCGAGCGAGAACCGCGCGGCGAGCAGGATCAGCGGCGGACAATCGGTGACGCCGATCTTGCCGGCGACGAAGGCGTAGCTCCAGAGCAGGCAGAACAGCGCGATCAAGAGCGGCAGGGTGTTGAAGCGGGCGCGTGGGGCGGCAATTGAGGATGCGGCGGACATGGAATTTCTCCTTGGCCCATGATCTAGGCCACCGCCTTGCTATTTGGAAATTAAATGATAGACTGACATCCAGTGGATTTATGAATGGTGGCCGCGATGCTCGACCTGGAGCTGTTGCGCAGTTTCGTCTCGGTGGTCGATGCCGGCGGCTTCACCCGCGCCGGCGAGCGCGTTCACCGCACGCAATCGACGGTCAGCCAGCAGATCAAGCGCCTGGAGGAGGATGTCGGCCAGCCGCTGTTGATCCGCAGCGGCAAGGATGTCACCCCGACAGAGGCCGGCGATCAGCTGCTGACCTATGCGCGGCGGCTGCTGGCGCTTGCCGAGGAGGCGCGTGATGTGGTGTCGCGCCCCGGCAGCGAAGGCGCGATCCGGATCGGCATCACCGAGGATTTTGCAGCCTACCGGTTGACCCGATTGCTCGCGACCTTCTCGCGCAGCCATCCGAATTTGCGGCTCGACGTGCGCTCCGGCCAGAGCCTGTATTTGTACCGCGATCTTGAGCGCGGCGATCTCGACCTCGCGCTGATCAAGCGCGCGGCCAGCGAGAGAGGTGGCATCGCGGTGTGGCCGGAACGCGTGCATTGGGTGACGAGCAAGAGCCATCCGCGCGACACGACGACCGGCTCGGTGCCATTGATCGGCTTCGGCTCGGGCTGCCTCTATCGCGCCCACGCCATCCATGCGCTGGAGAGCGCGGGGCGCAACTGGCACATGGCCTATACGTCATCCAGCCTCGCCGGCATCCAGGCCGCGGTCGCCGCGGGCCTCGGCCTCAGCATTCTGTCAGAAATGTCGATCCAGGCCGAGCACCGCGTGCTGACGGCGAAGGACGGCTTTGCGCCGATCGAGCGAACCGAGGTCGCCCTCGTCGCCGCCCCCGAAGCCCGCCCCGCGACCTTGCGGCTGGCGGATCGGCTCGCGGAGTATTGCGAGACCGTGCAGGCGAAGGCGGCATAGGAATACCTCTTCGTCATTCCGGGGCTCGCGAAGCGAGAACCCGGAATCCATCTTGCCGCATCATCCGGGGACGGATGGATTCCGGGTTCGTGCTTCGCACGCCCCGGAATGACGCAGAGTGTCAATAACACCGCGACGCCACGAAAGCATGCACGCGGTTGTCGCCGAGCACATGGGCGACGAAGCCGGACGATCCGAAGATCCGCGCGAATGCCGCGTCGCGGATGCTCAGGCCGCCGGTGTAGGCGCCAAACGCCGGCATCACCGCACGCTCGCCGTCGCTCGCAAAACACCGCCGCTCGATCGAGCGGCCGCGGGTCGGCACCCGCGCCTTGGGGTGCAGATGGCCGGCGATCTCGCCGCTCGCACCGGTCGGCTCATGGCGGAACACGATCGGACCGATCGCGACCTCGGTTGCGACCACGCCGCCGAGACTGGACGGCAACGCCGGATCGTGATTGCCCGCGATCCAGATCCAGTTCCGCCGCATCTGGAGTGCCGCGAGCACCGCGCGATCCGGCTCCGACAGGCGCGCATGCGCATCGCGATCATGAAAGCTGTCGCCGAGCGCGATCACCTGCCGCGGATCGTGCCGCGCGATCACAGCGGCAAGCCGGCTCAGCGTCGCGACCGTATCGTAGGGCGGCAGCAGCACGCCGCGGGCAGCGAAGCTCGAACCTTTTTCCAGATGCAGGTCGGAGACCACGAGCAGGCTCTGCGCTTCCCAGAACAGCGCGCCGGAGCAATCCGCCACGAAGTCGATATCCGCCACCGTGACCCTCGCAACGCGCATATCGTCACCGTCTCGCAAAGCTAGCGCGCTTGCCGTCACGTCCGTCCCCCAGAATATCAACGTTACGTCGTCGCCTCCCGCACGAGTTCCTCGGCCGCCTCGGCCAGAAGCTCGTCGGATGCTTCGCCATAAACTGACTCGCGGCCGATTTCCAGCAGCGCGGGGACGGCAAGCGGAGAAACGTGGTCGAGATCCTTGTGGGTGATTCGGCCGTGGATGCGCGACAGCATGTCGCCGAGGCGGCGGAGATCGAGCAATCCCGTGGCGGCATCGCCACGCGCGGCGCGCAGCAGCACGTGGTCGGCCTGGTGCTTGCGCAGCACGTCGTAGATCAAATCGGTCGAGAACAGCACCTGTCGGCGCGACTTCTCCTCGTCGGTGAAGCGACGCGCGATCAGGCCCGAGATGATGGCGCAGTTTCGGAAGGTGCGCTTCATCAGCGCGGATTCCGCGAGCCATGCTTCGAGGTCGTCGCCGAGCATATCGGGATCGAACAGCGCGTTGAGATCGAGTTTGCCGTGCCGGATCATGAAGGAAAGATCGCCGACGCCCCAGACCGCGAGCGCATATTCATTGGCGACGAAGCCGAGCGGACGGGCGCGGGCGCGCTCCAGCCGGCGCGTCAGGAGCATGCCGAGCGTCTGGTGTGCGAGGCGGCCCTCGAACGGATAGCAGACCAGGTAATGGCTGCCGCCGCGCGGGAAGGTTTCGACCAGCAGCTCATGCACCGCCGGCACCCGGGAGAATTTTCGCTGCAATGACAGCCAGTCGTGGACCTGGTCCGGCAGCGCGTCCCAGGCCCGGCTGTTGTCGAGCAATTTGCGGACACGCTCGGCGAGATACGTCGACAGCGGGAACTTGCCGCCCATATAGGACGGCACTTTCGCATCCTTGTCATTGGCGCGGGAGACATAGACCTGGTCTTCAACCAGGGCCTCGTAGCGCACCACCTCACCGCCGAACACGAAGGTGTCACCGGGTACGAGACCCTCGATGAACACCTCCTCGATCTCGCCGAGCATGCGGCCGCCGCGGGCGATCGCCCCGGTCGATCCGCCGCTTTTCCCTTGGCCGCCGGCACGCGAGCGCACCAGCCGCACCTTCAGCATGGTCTCCTCGACGATGGTGCCGACGTTGAGGCGGTAGCTCTGCCGCACCTTGGGATTGGTGACACGCCAGCGGCCCTGCTTGTCCTGCTTGATGCGCGCAAAACGCTCATAGGTCTTCAGCGCGTAGCCGCCGGTCGCGACGAAATCGACGACATCGTCGAAATCGGTGCGCGACAGCGCTGCATAAGGCGCCGCAGTCCTCACCTCATCATAGAGTTCGTCCGAGAGGAACGGCTTGCCGCAGGCGCAACCGAGCACGTGCTGGGCCAGCACGTCGAGCGCGCCGGTGCGCAGCGGCGGCGTGTCCTGCGCATTTTCGGCGATGGCATCGATCGCGACAGCGCATTCCAGCACCTCGAAGCGGTTGGCCGGCACCAGCACGGCGCGCGAGGCCTCGTCGAAGCGGTGGTTGGCGCGACCGATCCGCTGCATCAGCCGCGACGATCCCTTGGGCGCGCCGATATTGATGACGAGGTCGACATCACCCCAGTCGACGCCGAGGTCGAGCGAGGAGGTGCAGACCACGCCGCGCAGTTTTCCCGCGGCCATCGCGTCCTCGACCTTGCGGCGCTGCGCGACGTCGAGCGAGCCGTGATGCAGCGCGATCGCGAGCCCGTCGTCGTTCATCCGCCAGAGATCCTGGAACAGCATCTCGGCCTGGCTGCGGGTATTGACGAACACCAGCGTGGTCTTGTTGCGCTTGATCAGCTCATAGACCTCGGGCAGCGCGTGGCGCGCGCCGTGGCCGGACCACGGCAGCCGCTCCCGCGTGTCGAGCATCTCCACCACCGGCGGTGCGGCGCCGCCGGCGGTGACGACGTCGGCGGAAGCGTTCTCGCCGCCCGGCTGCGGCACCAGGAAGCGCGCGAGCTGTTCGGGTTCGGCGACTGTTGCCGAGAGGCCGATGGCGCGCGCCTGCGGCGCGATGGTCCAAAGCCGTGCGAGACCGAGCGAGAGCAGATCACCGCGCTTGGAGGTGACCAGCGCATGCAGCTCGTCGAGCACAATGCGCTTCAGCGACGAGAACAAAAACGGCGCATCGTCGGAAGCGAGCAGGAGCGCCAGCTGCTCCGGTGTGGTGAGCAGGATGTCCGGCGGATAGCGCCGCTGCCGCTGCCGCCGCGACACCGGCGTGTCGCCGGTGCGGGTCTCGATCCGGATCGGCAAGCTCATCTCCGCAACCGGCGTCTCCAGGTTACGCGCGATATCGACCGCGAGCGCCTTCAGCGGCGAGATGTAAAGCGTGTGCAGCCCGCTGGAGCGGCGAACGCTGCGGCCGGTGGAAACGAGATTCCTTCTTGGTTCCGCAGCGCTAGCTGCCAAGGCTCCCTCCCCCCTTGCGGGGTTCGAGGCGAGCAAAGCTCGCTCTCGAGGTTGGGGAGAGGGGTAGGACGTATCGTTCGGAGCAAGCGGCGTACCCCTCTCCCGCCGCTCCCCGACGCGCAATTGCGCGTCAGAGGGCGTCGACCTCCCCCGCAAGGGGGGAGGTGGCGATCGAGTGCGTGTCACGAGCTTTCCGTCTCTCTCTCCGCCGTCCCCGCTCAACTCCACCAGCGTCGGCAAGAACCCCGCCAGCGTCTTGCCCGCACCTGTGGGCGCGATCAGCAGCGCGGAACGCTCCTCGCGCGCTTTGGCCAGCAGCGCGAGTTGGTGCTCGCGCGGCGACCAGCCGCGTGAGGCGAACCAGTCGCGAAACCGGCGCGGCAAGAGATCGGCCGTTTCCGACGGCGGGACGGAAAAGAGATCGAGCGTCGACACGCTCCAAGAGGTAGGCGGTTCAGGCGGTTTCGTCGAGGGCAGACGGAAATGGCGGCAGGTGGCAGGGGCGAGCGGCCTGCGCTGCTGCTCGCTGGCAGAGCCGCCCGCCCGCCGTCATTCCGGGATGGTGCGCAAGCACCAGACCGGAATCTCGAGATTCCGGGTTCGATGCTTCGCATCGCCCCGGAATGACTACCCAGTAACGACGGACAAGAGTGGCGCCCGCCCTACTCCGTCATCGGCTCGCCGGAGAGGTCCCAGTCCTTGCCGTTGAAGATCGAGACGTACAGCGTCTTCATCGGCGTGTAGTCATCGGGCGTATAGCTGTACTTGATGCCGTCGAGGAAATAGGGCGAGTGGAAACCGGCCAGCGTGGTGGCGTTCTTCAGCACGTTGGCGCGGGTCAGATCGTCGCCGCAGCGGCGCAGGATTTCGCCTATCGTCGCCGCCTGGCCGTAACCGGCGAAGGCGATGGTGTTGTCGGGATCGATGTTCGGCAGATATTTCTTGCGCAGCTCCTCGAACGCCATCACGTCCGGATCCTTCTCATAGCGCGGCACGCCGACTTCCTTGTTGTAGCGGATCGCGACGATGTCCTTGGCGTTCTCGAGGCCCGCGGCGCTCAGGATCGAGCGGCCGGTCGAGCCTGCCGACAATAGCTGCAGCGGCTTCCAGCCGAGCTCGGCCACCTTGCGGATCGACTGCGACGTCGCCTTGCCTGTCGTGATGTTGTAAAACACGTCGGCGCCCGACTTCGAGAGATTGATGAGCTGGGAATCGACCGTCGGATCGGTGAGATCGTAGGTCTGCTCCATGATCACCTGTGCCTTGCCGCCGGCGTCGGCCAGCACCTTCTTGAACGGCCCCAGGAAGTCGCGTCCGAAATCATCGTTCTGGTAGAGGATGCCGATCCTGGCGCTCGGCTTCACGCTGACGACGTGCTTGGCCAGGATGCGCGCTTCTGTCGGATACAGCGGCAGGCCCGCCATGGTCCATTTGAAGTTCTTCGGATCGTTCCACTTCGAGGCGCCGGTGTTCAGCAGCAGCTGGGGAACGCCCTTGGAATTGAGATATTTGTGCACGGCGGTCTGCGGCGCGGTGCCGAGCGAGCCGTAGAGCGCCAGTACCTCCTCCTGCTCGACCAGCCGGCGCGTCGCCTCGACGCATTTCGGCGCGCTGTAGGCATCGTCCATGGTGAGGAACTTCACCTTGCGGCCGTTGATGCCGCCCTTGTCGTTCAGCATCTGGAAATAGGCTTCGCCGACGCGGCCGAGCACGCCATAGAGCGAGCCCGGGCCGGAGTGTGGCACGGTCTGGCCGAGCTTGATCTCGGTATCGCTCGCACCCGGATCGTACTTCTTGTCCGCGGCCCAAACGAACGGCGCCGGCAGCACGGATGCTGCGATGACAGACAATGCGGTGGCGCCGAACTCGCGCCGAGTATGTTTTTTCATTGCGTCTCTCCCTGAAACGAAAGCTCTCGCACTCCGCTCAGCGCCGGGCAAGTGCGAAGTCACGGCTTTGCGGCGCAATGCCGCGTCACGGCAAATCCGCAGCGTGTAGACTCAAGTTTGAGGGTGAGATGTATCGGACCGCTTTCTTATCCTCCCCTGGAGGGCATCACGCCTTGACGGCCACCGCGACAAGGCCGGGCGCGGGAATGTTGTCCTCATTGCGCGCCGAGAGATCGTCGAGCAGGGCCAGCGTCAGGCCGGCGGCCGCAACGGTCGCGCGCACATAGGCCTCGCTGTGCGCGTAGCGCAGCCCATCGCCGAGGATGACGCCCTCGCCGTCATGGGTCTCCGTCGTAAAGGCCAGCACGCCGCCTGGCACCAGCACGCGCGCGGCCTCGGCGAGAACAGGCGCGAGATCGGCGACATAGACCATCGCATCGGCGGCGAGGATCAGTTCGGCGCTGGCATCGGGTTTGGTCGAAATGCCCTGCAGCATGTCGCCAGCCTCGAGCTCGGCATAGAGGGCGGTGGCGCGCGCTCTGTCGATCATGCGCGGCGACAGGTCGATGCCGATGAAGCGGTCGACATGCCCAGCGAATGCGCCGGCCGCCAATCCGGTGCCGCAGCCGAGATCGATCGCGCGCTTGAAGAAGGCCGGCTTCTTGGCGCCCGCGCGCACCGACAGCACCGCCTTGAACAGCAACGCCGGGCCGCGATAGCCGAGATCGCCGACCAGCGCGGCCTCGAAGCGCGGCGCATATTGATCGAACAGCGTCTGCACATAGCCCGGCGGCATCGCACCGACGGCCTCGACGCCGAGCTGCATCAGATGCAGGCCGGCGCCATGACGGTCCTCGGGATCGGCGTCGCGCGCGGCGCGGAAGGCTGCGATCGCGGCCTCGCGCTGCCCGAGCTCGAGGCGGATCTTGGCCAGCATGTACCAGGCCGAGGTAAATTGCGGCACCAGCTCGATCGCCTGCTCGAGCAGCTCGGCGGCAGCCGGCAGGTCGCCCTTCAATTGCAGGTCGCGCGCGAACTCGTAGCGGCGGTCGGCAACGAGATCGCCGGAGGATAGAAACAGGCGGGGAGCCATTCTCTCTTAGGAACCAATCTTGTTTTGGGAATCCTGGCCGAATGGCCATCCATCAAAGCACGGACTTTTTCCGGAGATGGATGCGCCAGTCAAGCCCGCGCATCACGATTAGATATCGCGGAATCAATGCCTATATGTGCGGCATGCGCCCGCAAGACATCCTGATGCCCGTCCCGGCCGGGCTTTGCTGCAAGCCCGGCGGCTTCCATATCGATCCTGTCAGGCCGGTCGAGCGGGCCCTGATCACGCATGGTCATTCCGACCATGCGCGCCCCGGCCACGGCGCCGTGCTCGCGACCCAGGAAACCCTCGACATGATGCGGCTGCGCTACGGCGAGAATTTCGCCGGATCGACGCAGGCTGTGACTTATGGCGAGGAGATCAGGCTCGGCGACGTCACGGTGACGTTTCATCCCGCCGGTCATGTGCTCGGCTCCGCGCAGATCTCGGTCACCTGCAAGGACAGGCGCATCGTTTCCTCCGGCGACTACAAGGATGCGCGCGACCCGACCTGCGCCCCGTTCGAGCTGGTGCCCTGCGACGTCTTCATCACGGAGGCGACGTTTGGATTGCCGGTGTTCCGCCATGGCGATGCCGCCGCCGAAGTGAACAAGCTGCTGGCGTCCGCAAAGCTGTTTCCGGAGCGCGCGCATCTGGTCGGCGCTTACTCGCTCGGCAAGGCGCAGCGCGTGATCGCGCTGCTGCGCGAGGCCGGTTACGACGCGCCGATCTACCTGCACGGCGCGATGGAGAAGATCACCTATTACTATCAGGAGCGCGGCATTCCACTCGGCGAGCTCCGGCCGGTGCGCGGTGTGAAGAAGGCCGAGCTTGCCGGCACCATCACGCTGGCGCCGCCGAGCGCGACATCGGATGTCTGGACCCGGCGCTTCCCAGATCCGGTCACCGCCTTCGCCTCGGGCTGGATGCGCGTGCGCGCGCGGGCAAGGCAGGGAGGCATCGAGCTGCCGCTGGTGATCTCGGATCATGCCGATTGGGATGGGCTGACGGCGACGATCGCCGCCACCGGTGCCGGCGAGATCTGGGTTACCCACGGCCAGGAAGACGCGCTGGTGCATTGGTGCAGGAGCAAGGGCCTTGCCGCGCGGCCGCTCGATCTGGTCGGCTATGGCGACGAAGACGAGGGCGAGACCGCCGCGATCACCGGCGAGGTTCAGTCCGATGGCGAGGCGGACACATGAACCGCTTTGCCGAATTGCTCGACCGCCTCGCCTACGAGCCCGGCCGCAACAACAAGATCAAGCTGCTGGTTAGCTATTTCCGCGAGACCGAGGACCCCGACCGCGGCTATGCGCTGGCGGCACTGACCGGCGCGCTGTCATTCAAGCACGCCAAGCCCGGCTTGATCCGCGATCTGATCACCGAGCGCGCCGACCCGGTGCTGTTCGGTTACGCCTATGACTATGTCGGCGATCTCTCCGAGACCGTCGCGCTGATGTGGCCGAAGGCGACTGGTGCAGATCACAACGAATCTTTCCCGGGCCACCCCTCTCCCCAACCCTCCCCCGCAAGGGGGGAGGGAGCCCAACCGGCGTGGTCACCTCACAGCGATGTTGAGTTGACTGACGCGAGTAAGGGACGCACCGGTGGACGGGTTCCCTCCCCCCTTGCGGGGGAGGGTGAGGGAGAGGGGTACCGCGGGCGAGATCGCAGCGAAACTCCCCGCACGCACAACAACCCGCCGCCCCCGACGCTGACCGACGTCGTCACCACGCTGCGCACGCTTGGCAAGGCCGAGCTGCCGGCGCAGTTGGCGCGCTGGCTGGACGAGCTCGACGAGACCGGACGCTGGGCGCTGTTGAAGCTCGTCACCGGCGCGATGCGGATCGGGATCTCGGCGCGGCTCGCGAAGACGGCGGCAGCGGCGCTGGGCGACAAGGACGCACACGAGATCGAGCTGATGTGGCCGGGCCTGTCGCCGCCCTATCTCGACCTGTTCGCCTGGCTCGAAGGCCGCGGCGACAAGCCGGTCAACCGGGATCCTGCGCCATTCCGCCCGGTGATGCTGGCGCACGCGATCGAGGATGCGGACTTTGCCAATCTCGACGCTGCCGATTTCAGCGCGGAGTGGAAATGGGACGGCATCCGCGTGCAGGCTGTCGCCGGCCGCGACGCGCGCGGCCACATCCAGGCCCGGCTCTATTCGCGCACCGGCGAGGATATCACCGGCAGCTTCCCCGACCTCGTGCCGTCGCTGCATCTGCCCGGCGCGATCGACGGCGAATTGCTGGTGCTGCGCGACGGCCGCGTACAGACCTTCAACGTCTTGCAGCAGCGATTGAACCGCAAGGTCGTCTCGCCGAAACTGATCAAGGAATTCCCGATCCACCTGCGCGCCTACGATTTGCTCGGCGACGACGAGAACGATCTGCGCGAGCTGCCCTTCACCGAACGCCGCGCGCATCTCGAAGCCTTCGTCGCCAAGCTCAGCGATCCGCGCATCGACCTGTCGCCGACCGTCCCGTTCGCGAGCTGGGAAGAGCTGGCCGCGGCCCGTGCCGATCCCAAGAGCGCAGGCGCCGGCGACGATGCCGACGCGGTCGAAGGCGTGATGCTGAAGCGGCGCGATGCGCCCTATCTGCCGGGACGGCCGAAGGGCCCGTGGTGGAAATGGAAGCGCGATCCTCACATCATCGATGCGGTGCTGATGTATGCCCAGCGCGGCCACGGCAAGCGCTCGTCCTATTATTCCGACTACACGTTCGGGGTCTGGACCCGTGGTGAGGCCGGCGACGAGCTGGTGCCGGTCGGCAAGGCCTATTTCGGTTTCACCGACGAGGAGCTGTTGCAGATCGACCGCTTCGTCCGCCGCAATACCACCGAGAAATTCGGCCCGGTGCGACATGTCGTGCACGAGCCGGATCAGGGGCTGGTGCTGGAGGTCGCCTTCGAGGGCTTGCAGCGCTCGCCGCGTCATAAATCCGGCGTCGCGATGCGGTTTCCCCGCATCAGCCGGCTGCGCTGGGACAAACCGCCGCGCGAGGCCGACCGGCTGGAGACACTTGAACGGATGTTAATCTCCATGACAGGAAGTTAAACCCGCAAGCCGCATGGCGGCCATTGATCGCGCCCCGCGGGTTTCCCATGTGCACCGCCGTGACCTATAATGCGGGCGATTCCGCCAGAACTCGGTTCTGATGGAATCAGAACCGAGTTCTAGGTTTTGTTTTGACGCGTTTTCTTCACGCGAACCGGTACCCACTTCGCTCGAAAACGCTATTGGAGACAACGATGCCAGACAACATCCGGGACTTGCCGGCCGGCGGCCAGAGCGACGGCCTGTACCGCTTTCTCGGCGGCTCGCCGCTGTCGGTGGCGTTCCGGCTGATCCTGCTCTCGATCCTGGTCGGCGTCGTGCTCGCCGCGATCGGGCTCGATCCCTGGAACATTCTCTACAGCATCCACAGGCTGTTCCAGAGCCTCTGGGATCTTGGCTTCGACGCGATCAACTGGGCCTGGCGCTACTTCCTGCTCGGCGCCGTGATCGTGATCCCGATCTGGCTGCTGTCGCGGCTGTTCGGCGCGCCGCGCGGCCGCTGATCAAAGGAGGGTTCGCAGCCGATGCAATTGCAATTTGTCGGCTGCGGCGATGCGTTCGGCTCCGGCGGCCGCTTCAACACCTGCTTCCACATCAGGGGCGAGCGCGCCAATTTCCTCATCGATTGCGGCGCCTCGTCGCTTCCCGCATTGAAGCGGCTCGAGATCGACCGCAACGCGATCGACCTGATCCTGATCACGCATTTCCATGGCGACCATTTTGCCGGCCTGCCGTTCTTCCTGCTCGACGCGCAATTCTCCCGCCGCACAAGGCCGCTGGTGATCGCAGGTCCCGAAGGCATCGAAACCAAACTGCCCCAAGTAATGGAGGTGATGTTCGAACACTCCTCCAGGACCAAACAGCGCTTCGATCTGTCGGTCGTCACGCTCGCCCCACAGGAGCGGCGCAGCTTCGGCGAGGTGACCGTGACGCCTTACCCGGTGGTGCACGGCGAATCCGGCGGACCATTTCTGGCCTATCGCATCGAGACGGAAGGCCGCGTCGTCAGCTACAGCGCCGATACCGAGTGGACCGACACGCTGGTCCCGGCGGCGCAAGACGCCGACATCTTCATCGCTGAGGCCTATACCTACGACAAGATGGTCAAGAATCATCTCAGCCTGACAACGCTGGAAGCGCATCTTCCGGCCATCAACGCGAAACGCGTGGTGCTGACCCATATGAGCGACGACATGCTCGGCCGCATCGACGGCCTGCCGTACACAGCGGCGAGCGACGGCATGGTCGTGATATTCTGACCACGCAATTGCATGATAGGCCGCCCAGCCCCATCGCCACCGCATTGCTCTGAGAACATTTCCAGCATGGCCGCGCAGCGGATCACGCGATAGAAGTGTACACTGCTCACAATTGTAGCCATGCACGCACCCGCCCACCCAAAGATCACGACCCGCCAGGTGTTCGCCATCGCCGGTCCCGCGATGGTCGCGAACCTCACCACACCATTGATCGGCATCGTCTCGACCACCGCGATCGGCCGCCTCGACGACGCCGCGCTGCTCGGCGGCGTGGCGATGGCCTCGGTGATCTTCGACTGCCTGTTCTGGCTGTTCGCCTTCCTGCGCATGAGCACGCTGGCCTTCACCGCACAGGCGCAGGGCGCCGGCGAGCCGCAGGAATATGCTGCGATCCTGGTGCGCGGCTTCATCGTCGCCGGCCTGATCGGCGCTGCGCTGATCGCGCTCCAGTTGCCGCTCGCCGCAGTCACCTTCCAGCTAATGGGCGGCAGCGAGGGCGTCACGCGCGCCGCAAAATCCTATTTCATGATCCGGATCTGGTCGGCGCCGCTGGCGCTCGCCAACTACGTCATCCTGGGTTGGCTGGTCGGCCAGGCCCGCGCCAATCTGGCGCTGGCGCTGCAGATCGTGATCAACATCATCAACATGATCGCAACCGTACTGCTGGTGCAAACTTACGGCGCCGGCATCGCAGGCGCCGCGATCGCCGCCGTGCTCGCCGAGACCACCGGCTTCGTTGTCGGCATCATCTTGGCGTGGCGGATCTCGCAAGGCGGCTTCGCGGTACCCGCGGCCACGCTGTTCGATCGCGCCAAGCTGATGCGGATGCTGGCCGTCAACCGCGACATCATGATCCGCACCGCGGCGCTGATCGTCGTGTTCCTGTTCTTCACCGCCAAGGGCGCCCGCGAGGGCGACGTCACGCTGGCGGCGAATTCGGTGCTGAACAATTTCCTCTTGGTGAGCGCCTTCTTCCTCGACGGCCTCGCCAATGCCGCCCAGCAGCTGTGCGGCCGCGCCTTCGGCGCGCGCGATTCCCGTGGCTTCGCCGATTCGACCCGGCTGGTGCTGCTGTGGGGCACCGGCTTTGCGCTGGTCGTCTCGGTGCTGTTCGCGCTGTTCGGGCCGGCGCTGATCAAGTTGATGACGACCAGCGACGACGTGCGCCACTATGCGCGCGACTTCCTGCCGTTCGTGATCCTGGCACCGCTGCCCGGCGTGTTCGCGTTCGGCTTAGACGGCATCTATGTCGGCGCGACCTGGGCGCGCGAGATGCGCAATCTGATGCTGGCCTCGCTCGTGATCTTCCTCGCCACCTGGTGGGTGCTCAGCGGCTACGGCAACACCGGACTGTGGATCGCGCTGCTCGGCTTCTATGTCGCGCGCGGCGGCCTGCAAGGCCTGCGCTATCCGGCGATGTTGCGGAAGACGTTCAAGTGAACGAAGCGACCCTCTGCTCCCTCGCGTCCCGCTCTTGCGGGAAGTGGATTGGGGTGAGGGGCTATTTCCGCGAATGAGATGGGAGCCGAACACGCGGAGGCTCCCCCTCACCCGGATCGCATCTAACGATGCGATCCGGCCTCTCCCCGCAGGCGGGGCGAGGTAACGACACCTACCTCACCGGCCAATCCTCGGCCGTGATCGTCGCCGCATCGGCGCCGACAATTTCCGACAGCGAGTCGCGCCCGGTCCGCAGCAGGGTCGAGGACAGATCGCGCTTGATGTCGTCGATCAGGCCGATGCCCTTGTAGACCAGCGAGGAATACAGCTGGATCAGGCTGGCCCCGGCGCGGATTTTCGTCAGCGCGGCGCCGCCAGAATCGATGCCACCGACGCCGACCAATGGAAACGCGCCTTCGACGCGGACATAGGTTTCAGCCACCATCCGCGTCGACAGCCGGAACAGTGGACGGCCCGACAGGCCGCCCTGCTCCTTGGCGCGGCTCTCCTCGCGCAAGGTCGAGGGACGCGCCAGCGTGGTGTTGGCGACGATCATGCCGTCGACGCGCCGCGAGCGCGCGATGTGCACGACATCGTCGAGCTCGGCGAGGCTCAGGTCAGGCGCGATCTTCAGCAACACCGGCGAATCGCCGGCGTTCTTGCGCACGCGCTCGCGGGTGTCGATCACCCGCGCCAGCAGATCGTCGAGCGCCGCCGATTGCTGCAAATTGCGCAGGCCCGGCGTGTTGGGCGAGGAGACATTCACCGTGAAATAGCTCGCGACCGGAGCAAAGGTCTCGATCAGCTTCACATAGTCGGCGACGCGGTCCGTCGAATCCTTGTTGGCCCCAACATTGACCCCGACGATCCCTGCGGCGCCACCGCGCGTGGCGAGCCGGCGCAGCACGGCGTCCGCACCGTCATTGTTGAAGCCCATGCGGTTGATCACGGCCTCGTCGCGCTCGAGGCGAAACAGCCGCGGCCGCGGATTGCCGCCTTGCGGCTTCGGCGTCACCGAGCCGATCTCGACAAAGCCGAAGCCGAGCCGCAGCAGCGCGTCGGGCACTTCGGCGCTCTTGTCGAAGCCCGCCGCCATGCCGATCGGGTTCGGAAAGTTCAACCCGAAGGCGCGCACCGCGAGCTTGGGGTCATCCGCCCGCTGCCGGAACGGCGGCAGCAGCTTCAGGCCCTGGATCGCCATGCGGTGGGCATCTTCGGCATCGAACCAGCGCAGCAGCGGCAACGAGAAGGCATCGAAGGCACGGATCACGGCTTGAGCTCCGGAACGTCGTGGCCGCCATCGGAGCGCGCGCGCAGATCGAGGATCTCGGTGACCGCGCCGAGGTCGAGTTCGCCATAGAGATGCGGGAACAATTCGTCATTGCGCGACCGCTCCCAGCGCAGGGCGTCGCCAAGCGCGTCGGCATCGACCGCGACCAGGAACAGGCCGGTTTGCCCGTGATAGTGCTTGCGCGCGGTCTCGGCCACCTGGGCGGCGGTCGAAAAATGGATGAAGCCGTCGCGTTTGTCGTCCGCACTGCCCCGGTACACGCCCTGCCGTTCGGCCTCGCGCCAGGCCGAAGCGGGGGTGATTTTGTAGATCATAGGCACGGCCCGGCCTTCCCTTTTGTCCTTGAGTCTCTTGGGGTTTTATCCGGATTTGCGGGGAAAGGCCCCAATCGCCATCTGGCGAGCGAGGGACCGTATCGGCGGCGGGCGCCCAACTCAAGCGGTGGCGGGACACATCCGCCGGCAGATTTGCGAAAATCGAAGTTTCAGGCAATAATTCCTACCATCCGGGATGTCCTCGATGGCCAAACAGCCCAAAGCCGCGCGACCGCTGACCCACGCACAGGTCTGGGCCGCGCTCGACCGGCTTGCCGAACGCGCCGGCCTGTCGCCCTCCGGCCTTGCCAAGCAGTCCGGCCTCGATCCCACCACCTTCAACAAGTCCAAGCGCGTCACCGGTGACGGGCGCGAGCGCTGGCCGTCGACCGAATCGCTCTCCAAGGCGCTGGCCGCGAGCAATGCCAGCATGGAGACCTTCGTGCAGCTGCTCGGCGACGGCGCGCGCGGCGGCCAGTCGGTGCCGCTGATCGGCTTCGCCCAGGCCGGTGCCGGTGGCTATTTCGACGACAGCGGGTTTCCCGCCGGCAAGGGCTGGGATGAAGTGGCGCTGCCGGGGACGTCAGACGAGCACGCCTATGCGCTCGAGATCGAGGGCGACTCGATGAAGCCGGCCTATCGCGAAGGCGACATCATCGTGGTGTCGCCCGCGACCGCGATCCGCCGCGGCGATCGCGTCGTGGTGCGCACCACCGGCGGCGAGGTGATGGTGAAGGAACTGAAGCGCCGCACCGGCAAGGTGCTGGAACTCGCCTCGCTCAATCCGGAGCATCCCGACCGCATGCTCGATGCCGAGGAAGTCGCGTGGATCGCGCGCGTGGTGTGGGCGAGCCAGTAGCTGGGCACATCGATCACCACATCACCACTGTCGTCCCGGCGAAAGCCGGGACCCATAGCCACCGAAGATTATTGCTACACCACGCTGGGGCCGCGGCGCGCTTCAACAACGCGACCCCTGTGGTAATGGGTCCCGGCTTTCGCCGGAACGACGGCGGAGGTTAGAGCGCCATCCAAGCCCATTACGTCGCGTAGTCCGGCTCCTTGCGGTCCAGCATCCGCTTCAGCGCATCGAAATGCCGCTGCGCCGGGGATGGGCCGTTGTAGAGATGGTCGTCGCGGAAATCGCGCTTGGTCTTCTCCACCACATGCTGCGGCAACTGCTTCAGCGGCTGCTGGGTCCACATCGCGTAGATCTGCACCTGCGCGGCGCGCTCGATGTAATAGAGCCGGTCATAGGCGTCGGCGACGGTCTCGCCGACGGTCGAGATGCCGTGATTGGCCATGAACAGGATGGTCTTGTCGCCGATCACCTTGGCGAGCCGCGCGCCTTCCTCGGGATCAAGTGCAGGTCCCGTGTAGAGATCGTCATAGGCGATCGCCTCCGACAGCCCGACCTCGGTCTGGCCGATCTCCTTGATGCGCGGATCCTCGAGCCGGGTCAGCGCACTCGCATACGGCATATGGGTGTGGAACACCGCCTTGGCCTGCGGCAGCGCCTTGTGGATCGGCGCATGGATGCAATAGCAGGAGCGCTCGACCTCACCCTCACCGCGCTTGACGTCGGCATCGTCGATGCCGACCTCCATGAACGATGACGCGGTCACCTCCGACCAGTGCATGCCGAACGGGATCTGGTAGTAGCGATCGGTGCGGCCGGGAACCACGAAGGTGAGATGGTTGAAGATGCCTTCTGAAAAGCCGTGGATGTAAGCGAGCCGATGCGCTGCCGCGAGATCGACCCGCGCCTGCCATTCCTCGGCGCTCGAACTGTCCTGCAGCGATGTCGGCGAAACCCTGAACTGCATGCGCATGCTCCCATCTGTGCCGGCCCCTTGGCGGAGGCCGCTGCTGATTTTACGGAGGCGAGTTTAGCGCAATCCGACGCCAGCCCCGCTGAAATTGCGGCAGGACTGCCATCTGGTTTTGCGGCGCTACGCCGCAGTGTGCGCTCGTAGCCCGGATGGAGCCAACGGGTCGCGCGAACGCGCGCCCGATGACAGGCTCCGCGCAATCCGGGGCACCGAGGCCGCTGACGACGATCCCCCGGATTTCACTTCGCTTCATCCGGGCTACACATCCTTCAAATTACGACGACCGCGCCAGCGCACCGTCGATCATATTGACCGCGTTCTGCACGCCGTAGACCGCGACGAAGGAGCCGAAGCGCGGGCCCTTCTCCTGGCCCAGCAGCACCTGGTAGAGCATGTTGAACCAGTCGAGCGAGACGCCGGGGCGGCCGTCCTTGCCCTTCTTGACCATGTCGAGGAACGGCTCGCGGCGGCCGATCTCGTAGACCACGTTCTGGATGTCTTCCGCGGTCGCATCGGCCGGCATGTTGGCGAGCGCATCGCGCAGGTCCTGCAGCGCGGCGCGTTCGCCATCGGTCGGCTCGCGGAACTGCTTGGTCGGCGCCACGAAGTCGCGATAGTAGTTGATCGCGTAGCCGACCATCGCATCGAGCTTCGGATGGGTCTGCGGCGTCACGCCCGACCGGTAGCGGCCGATGAAGCCCCACAGCGTCTCGGCATTCTCCGCGTTCGACGACGACACCAGCGTCAGCAACAGCTGGAAGGTGACGGGCATGTCGGCCTGCGGCGGCTTGCCGGAATGGATGTGCCAGACCGGATTTTGCAGCTGCTGCCGCGCCTCCTGCCGCGTGAAGCCGTCGAGGAATTGCTGGTAGTCGTCGACATTGCGCGGGATGACGTCGAAATAGAGCCGCTTCGCCGCCTTGGGCTCGCGATACATGAACAGCGACAGCGATTCCGGCGAGGCGTAGCGCAGCCATTCGTCGATGGTCAGGCCGTTGCCCTTCGACTTCGAGATCTTCTGGCCCTTCTCGTCGAGGAACAGTTCGTAGTTGAAGCCTTCCGGCGGCGTGCCGCCGAGCGCCGCGCAGATCTTGCCCGACAGCTTGACCGAATCGATCAGGTCCTTGCCGGCCATTTCATAGTCGACGCCGAGCGCATACCAGCGCATCGCCCAGTCCGGCTTCCATTGCAGCTTGCAGCGGCCGCCGGTGACGGGAACGGTGACGCTCTCCCTGGTCTCGGGATCTTCGTAGGAGATCGTGCCGGCCTTGGCGTCATGCGCCGTCACCGGCACGTAGAGCACGAGGCCGGTGCGCGGACAGATCGGCAGGAACGGCGAGTAGCTCGCCGCGCGCTCCTCGCGCAGCGACGGCAGCATGATCGCCATCACCTTCTCGATCCGCTCCAGCATGCGCAGCAGCGCGGCATCGAACCGGCCGGAGGTGTAATACTCGGTCGAGCTCGCGAACTCGTAGTCGAAGCCGAACTGGTCGAGGAAGGCGCGCAGCCGCGCATTGTTGTGCTGGCCGAAGCTCGGATGGGTACCAAACGGATCGGGCACCTTGGTCAGGGGCTTGCCGAGATGCTGCTCCAGCAGCTCCTTGTTCGGCACGTTGTCCGGCACCTTGCGCAGGCCGTCCATGTCGTCGGAGAAAGCGAGCAGGCGGGTCTTGATCTTGTCTTCGGTCAGCACACGGAAGGCGTGGCGCACCATCGTGGTGCGCGCGACCTCGCCGAAGGTGCCGATATGCGGCAGGCCGGAGGGGCCGTAGCCGGTCTCGAACAGCACCTCGTCCTTGGGATTTTTCTTCAGCCGCGCCACAATCGCTTTCGCCTGCTCGAACGGCCAGGCGTTGGATTGTTCGGCGAGCGCCCGCAGGTCGCTCGGGCTGGCAGCAAGATCAATCACGGACATTCCTCAGGCTCTCTCCAAAAAGGCCGCGAAAACTAACGCTTTCGCGGCAAAATGCAAAACGACGGTGGCGGCGCCCGCTCCCTCGCCCCGCCCTTGCGGGGAGGGGGTTGGGGTGAGGGGCTCGATCCGCATCGACGGCAAGAGCCGGAATCGCGGTGAGTCCCCCTCACCCGGAATTCAAGCTTCGCTTGAATTCCGACCTCTCCCCGCAAGCGGGGCGAGGTGAAGACATTCGCGCGTCAAAACGGGCTGATCGAGAAATAGCGCAGCCACAGGTCGGTGAAGCGGCCTTTTTCCCAGATCCGGAACAGCGCCCAGTTCAACGACTGCCGAAGCAGATCGTTGCCCTTGCGCACGGCGATGCCGACGCCCTCGCCGAAATAGCGGCTTTCGACGAAGGGGCCGCCGGAGAACGCGCAGCATTCGGCGGAATCGGTGCCGTTGATCCAGAACGCGAGCGAGATCGCATCGCCAAAGATGAAGTCGACCTCGCCGCGGCGCAGTGCCGCACGCAGCGCATCGTTATCCGGATAGGAATGGATCTCGGCGTCGGTGAACATCGCCTTGAGATAGGCCTCGTGCGAGGTGCCGGCGATCACGCCGACCTTCTTGCCCTCGAGATATTCGGGACGGATTTCCGGCATCACATTGTCGCGGCGCGACACGAAGCGGGCCGGCGCGCGGTAATAGGGATCGGTGAAATCGACCTTGGCGCGCAGCTGCGGCGTCACCGCCATCGAGGCGATGATGGCATCGCCGCGGTTGGTGGCGAGCGCATCGATCAGGGTCTCGAAGCGGCGCATCTGGATGGTGCAGGTGACCTTGATCTCGTCGCACAGCGACCGCGCCAGGTCGACGTTGAAGCCGGCCGGATTGCCGTCCGGCCCGGTGAAGTTGAACGGCGGATAGTCGGTCTCGGTCAGGAAACGGATCACGGTGAGGCGCGACAGGTCCGGACGGTCCGGACGGCGCCGCGGATCCCAGAAGCCCGGTACCGCCTGCGGCGCAGCCTCGGTGGCTTTGGGTGGCTGGGTTGGCGGCGACGGAGCGGCAGCCGCCGGGGGCGTCGCGGGTGCCGTTGGTGCAGGGGCCGCCTTGGTGGACGGGGCGGGAGCGTTCTTCGCCGCCGGGGCCTGTGCCGGAGGCGTCTGCCCGGCCGCAGGCCCGGCCATAGCCAACACCACGGCCGCCAGCATCCCCGCGGCCAGGCGGGACTGGCGCGAGCGGACGGCAGATGGCTGGGCAGACAGATTGGGCATAACCGGCAATATCAGGAAATTGGACGGCTTATAGACCATCCGGCGCGTGAAGCGAGCGCCGAATGGGTTAATTCCGAACCGGGAAAAGCGGTCAGAGATAGCGTTTGAGATCGGCCGCCGCCTCTTCCGGCGTCCGCTTCAGATTGAACGGCGCGACGAAATGGCCGTCGCGGTCCATCAGATAGATCAGCGCGGTGTGGTCCATCGTGTAGTCGCCATCCCTAAGCGGCACCTTCTTGGCGTAGACACGGTAGCTCGACAGAACCTTGGCGATCGCGGCCGGATCGCCGGTCAGGCCCTTGAGGTGCGGATCGAAGCTCGACAGGTAATCCTTCATCGCCGCGGCGGTGTCGCGCTCCGGATCGACCGAGACGAAATAGGCGTTCACGCGGTCGGCGTCCTTGCCCATCGCCTTCAGCACCTCGGAGATCTCGAACAGCGAGGTCGGGCAGATGTCCGGGCAATGGGTGAAGCCGAAGAAGATCAGCGTCGGCTTGCCCTGGAGATTCTTGTCGGTGACGGTCTGGCCGGCCTGGTCGGTGAGCTGGAACGGGCCGCCGATCGCAGCCGGCGCGGCGACGGTGCGCAGGCCGCCGACCGCCCACAACATAAGGAACAGGCCGACCGCCAGACTGCCCGCGAAGGCAGCAAAGATCACCAATGGGCGCGTGGTCCGGGGCATGATGCGAGAGCGTCCTTGTCAGAAGCAGGCGGCGATGCCGGCCGTGATCATTTCGAAAAACACCGCGGTCCCGTAGTGGAACCAGAGCGCGGCGGCGGCAAGCAAGGCCAATCCGCCGATGCCGGCAGCGCCCCACAGGATCGCAGACGCCACCCGGCCCTGCGGAGCCGCAACGAGCTCGGATCGGGTGGAGATCGGCTGAACCATGCGGTTGAGATAAGCCGGGTTCCGGCAGGCAGCAAGCGCAATGGCGGTCGCAGGCCGTCAAATGAGTGCGAGGCGATTTCCAGGGCTTATCCCGTCATGCCGGGGTTTCCGGCCACGACTCAATGCTCGCCCTTCGCCGAGGCCTGGGCGTTGAGGTAACACGGCTTGTACAGCGCCTGCAGTTGCTTGCCTTGCAGGAAGATCATGCGCCGGGTCAGGCCGCCGCGGCCGGTGATCCATTTGCGCACCGCCGGCGGGTACATCAGGTACAGCATATGGGTGGCTTCGGGATTGGGCACCGGACGGCCGTCGTCGCCGTAATCCCAGGCGGCATGGAAGCCGAGGCTGGCGTGCGAGGTCACGCAGATCCGGTCATGAGGAACCTTGCCGAGCACGATGGTGCAGGCCGAGGCGCACAGCCCGTCGATGATCACGGTCTCACCCGAGCTGCGCAGGTCCTGATATCTGTCGACATAGACGCCGATCTTGCCGCCGCGATCGTCGGCGATCCTGACCACTGCTTGAGACGCCCCCATTCCCGCCAGCAGGAGAACCGCAGCGAGCAACCCCGTCAGCAACTTCATTTTGGCCAGCCCCAGTCGAAACCGAATCTGTTTGGTCTGTGATGCACGACAATCGTGAGCGTGTTGCGGCCGCGGATTTTTGTCCAGACGCGCGATGCCGGTCAAAACAAATTCAAATTGGGTGTTGCGCGCACGCTGCAGTGGCGCGTGGAAAAGGTCCCAAACTGGAACAGCTTGCCGCAACCATCTGGTGCCTCGCCGCCACAGGCAAGGTCCATTTGGCGTTGACCGCGCACAACGACGCGGTCTTGATTAATGGCGGGACGGGGGAATCAAACATGGCTGACGATGCGGATGTGATCGTGATCGGCGCCGGGCTTGCCGGTCTGGTCGCCGCGACCGAGATCGCCGATGCGGGCAAGCGCGTCATCGTGCTCGACCAGGAAGGGGAACAGAGCGTCGGCGGCCAGGCGTTCTGGTCGTTTGGCGGGTTGTTCCTGGTCGATTCGCCGGAACAGCGCCGGCTCGGCATCAAAGATTCCGCCGACCTTGCGTTGCAGGACTGGATGGGCACCGCCGGTTTCGATCGCGAGGAGGATCATTGGCCACGCAAATGGGCCGAAGCCTATGTCGCGTTCGCGGCCGGCGAGAAACGCGACTGGCTGCGCGCGATGGGTCATCGCATCTTCCCGGTGGTCGGCTGGGCCGAGCGCGGCGGTTACGACGCGATGGGCCACGGCAATTCGGTGCCGCGCTTCCACGTCACCTGGGGCACCGGCCCCGGCATCGTCGAACCATTCGAGCGCCGCGCGCGCGAGGCCGCCAACAGCGGGCGCCTGGTGTTCAAGTTCCGCCATCGCGTCGATGCGCTGAGCGTCACCAACGGCGCGGTCGACGGCGTCAGCGGCGCGATCCTGGAGCCGACCTCGGTCGAGCGCGGCAAGAGTTCCGCGCGCAACGTCGTCGGTGATTTCAGCTTGCGCGCGCAGGCCGTGATCGTCGCCTCCGGCGGCATCGGCGGCAATCATGATCTGGTGCGGCAGAACTGGCCGAAGCGGCTCGGCGCGCCGCCGAAGTTCATGATCTCCGGCGTGCCCGAACATGTCGACGGCCGCATGATCGGGATCACCGAGCAAGCCGGTGCCCGGCTGATCAACCGCGACCGCATGTGGCACTATGTCGAGGGCATCCAGAACTGGAACCCGATCTGGCCGCGTCACGGCATCCGGATTCTGCCGGGGCCATCATCTATGTGGTTCGACGCGTCAGGCAAACGGCTGCCGGCGCCGCTGTTCCCGGGCTCCGACACGCTCGGGCAACTGCATTACATCATGGGCACCGGCTACGATTATTCGTGGTTCATCCTGACCCAGAGCATCATCAAGAAGGAGTTCGCGCTGTCAGGCTCGGAGCAGAACCCCGACCTGACAGGAAAAAGCTGGCGCATGACGATCAAGCGCGCCACCAACAAGGGCGCGCCGGCGCCGGTCGAAGCCTTCAAGCAGCATGGCGCCGACTTCATCGTGCGCGACAATCTCGCCGACCTCGTCGGTGCCATGAACAAGCTCGCCGGCAATGACCTATTGCAGCTCGACGCCATCAAGGCGCAGATCGAGGCGCGCGACCGCGAGATCACCAATCCCTATGTGAAGGATGCGCAGGTGATGAACCTGCATAATGCGCGGCGCTATATCGGCGACCGGCTGATCCGGACCGCAAAGCCGCACCGCATTCTCGATCCCGAGCACGGCCCGCTGATCGCGGTGAAGCTCAACATCCTCACCCGCAAGACGCTCGGCGGCTTCGAGACCGACCTGGATTCGCGCGTATTCGGCAACGAGCACGAGATCATCCGCGGACTTTACGCGGCTGGCGAAGCCGCGGGCTTCGGCGGCGGCGGCGTGCACGGCTATCGCTCGCTGGAGGGAACATTCCTCGGCGGCTGCCTGTTCTCCGGCCGCAATGCCGGGCGCGCGGCGGCGAAGGCGGTGGGATAGAGCATGCCGCTCGCCACGGAAGTGACGGCGAAACGGATATGGAAGAGCCCGCCGGGCTCGAACCGGCGGGCTCTTGTCATTGAGTCCCAATTTCCTCAGCTATCTCTGAGCTTTCTTGCGCTCACGCCAGCTTGGTGAAGAGCGTGAGAATGCCGTTGCTGAGATTGACAGCGACAACCTGTGCCGAGCTCAGTCCCTTCGCCTTCAGCGCGGATGTCGCCTCCGTGGACGCGTCGATGGAACCCCGCAGGCTCTTCAGGTCTTCTTCGCTTGCCTTTGCGATGACAGCCTCGACCCGTGAGCGGACTTCGGGCTTCAGTTCCTTGACGTCCACGACCTGTATGGTCTTGATCGTGGCGGGTTGCTCAGACTGGGCTTGCGACGGCGTGTTCGGTTGCGTTCCCTGCACTTGCGCCCAAGCAGGTGTTCCAAGCGAGAGCGCGGCAACGATGATGGATGCCGTAGAGATGCGGATGCGCATGAGCATTCCTTGTGTTGATTGCCCCCAACACATCCCGCGACAACGAGCTTCCCTCGCCGATGGTTCCGGCCAGAAATCCACGCTTCGGAATGGTTCCGTGCGAAAGTTATGGAACTGCCGCAGGGCGCGCGGTCAAATATCGAGGAACAACCCCATGCAAAGGAGCCGGCGGTGGCCGCGCTCGATCAAGGGACTTGACACGTCGGGCAACTCAGGGGCACACTTCTAATATTCCGAAATTGCGCGCTCGCCCTAATCCGCCTCCGCACTCGCGAAGCGGACGCCGAACGTATCGGCATTCGCCTGCCCCCAATCGTAAAGTGCCTGCAGCATCGGCTTCAGCATTTCGCCGCGCTTGGTGAGGCAATAGCGCGAGGAGCCGCCGCCGCGCTCCTGCTTGACGAAGCCCGAATTGCAGAGATCGCGCAGCCGCTCGGTCAACACCTTATCGCTGAGCTGCGGGATGTCGTGGCGCAGTTCGCCATAGCGCATCGGCCGGACCTTCAGCCGGCTCAGGATCACGGTCTTCCATTTGCCGCTGAGCTGATCGATCGAGAACTCGACCGGGCAACCATATTTGCGCTTGGTCTTGCGGATCATCGCAACTCTCTCCCGCGGCACTTTCCATCTGGTTCGTTGAGCGCCGCCATCGATCCATCTAAGCACGCTTCGCGCGGGTTGGGCGAGTTCAGGGATCATTGCAAGGCATGACAGACGACAGTTCCGTCCAAGGGTCGAGCGACAGGCAACCTCGGCGCAAGCGCATCACCATCAGGCGCAACGGGCCGTATGAACCCGAGCCCGACATTGCCATTGTCGATCATCTCGGCGTACCTGTCGCAGCCGAGGCGCCGGTGCGGCTCTGCCGCTGCGGGCAATCGCAGACAAAGCCGTTCTGCGACGACAGCCACGTTGCGCGCGGCTTCACTGACTCCAGGGATCCGCGGCGTGTGCCCGACAAGCTCGACATCTATGCGGGGCAGCAAGCGTTCGTATTCGACAACCGCGGCACCTGCGCGCATTCCGGCTTCTGCACCGACCGGCTCAACGCCGTGTTTCATCTCGGCGAAGAGCCGTTCGTCGCACCGAGCGGTGCGCGCCTCGACGACCTCATCAACGCGGTGCGCCGATGCCCGTCGGGCGCGCTCGGCATCGGCATTGGCCCCGTGCGCGACGCCAACCTGTCCGATACCAACCGGCCGCCGCAGATCGAAGTGTCGAAAGACGGGCCCTATCGCGTCACCGGCCATGTCGAGCTGGTCGACGCGGATGGCACGCCGGTCGCGCAGAACGCGGGCGCGTCACAGGAACATGTCAGCCTGTGCCGCTGCGGCGCGTCACTGAACAAGCCGTTCTGCAGCGGCATGCACTGGAACGTTGCGTTTCGTGACCCCGTTCCCGATCCCTTGCGCGAGCCGACATTGTTCGAATGGGCGGGCGGCTATCCGGCGCTGCTCGACATGACGCGCATCTTCTACAGCCGCTATGTGCCCGAGGACCCGCTGCTCTCCCCGCTGTTCGCCGAGATGTCGCCGGACCATCCCGAGCGGGTCGCGGCCTGGCTCAGCGAGGTGTTCGGTGGGCCGAAATTCTACACCGAACGCTATGGCGGCTATCGGCGGATGGTTTCGCAGCACATCGGCAAGCAGATCAGGCCGGAGCAGCGCGCACTGTGGGCCACCTACATGATGCAGAGCGCCGACGATGCCGGCCTCCCGTCCGATCCGGAATTCCGCGCCGCCTTCGTCGCCTATATCGAATGGGGATCGCGGATCGCGCTGGAGAATTCCGGCTCCGGCGCGACACCGCCGAACATGCCGGTGCCGCGCTGGTGGTGGGTCTGCAACGCAACGCCGGCCGCGCGGCCGTCGGCTGCCGCGAGCGATGCGGCGGTCGCGAATGATCCCGCCGTCGCGCTGCCCGGTCCCGGCGAGGCCGTGCAGTTCGAACAGCACATCCGGCCGCTATTCCGGCCGATGGATCGCAACGCGATGCTGTTCGCGTTCGACCTCTGGAAGGAAGAGGATGTCGCCAGGCACTGCCGGCAGATCCTCGCTCGCCTGAAAGCCGGGACCATGCCATGTGACGGCGCCTGGCCGGCCGAACGGGTCGCGCTGTTCGCACGCTGGGCGAACGGATTGGAACCACAGGCCTGATTGCGCCGAGGCGATCTCGGAGCAATTTCGAGCGATTCCGTGAACGGTGCTGCAAATTGTGCAGTGGCGGCGGGCGCGCTGGCAGGCTAGAGAGTTTCCGCCATTCAAGTGGAGACCCAAATGAGCATTCAACGTTTCGAAACCGGCCCGCGCATGAGCCAGGCCGTCGTGCACGGCAATACCGTCTATCTCGCCGGCGTCGTCGCCGGCAAGGCCGCGGGCGGTAGCGTGACCGACCAGACCAAGGACATCCTGTCGATCATCGACGGCCATCTCGCCAAAGCCGGCACCGACAAGTCGAAGCTGCTCAGCGCGACGATCTACATCACCGACATGAAGACATTCCCGGAGATGAACGCGGTGTGGGACTCGTGGGTCTCGGAGGGTAACACCCCGGCCCGCGCCACCGTCGAAGCCAAGCTCGCGGCGCCGCAGTACAATGTCGAGATCATGGTGGTCGCAGCGAAGTAAGCACGACATCCGTCACCGCGACGAATCTCGATGCCCCGGATTGCAAGACGCAGTTCGGGCATTCGCGTGTTCCGCTCACGCGCTGATCCGCAATCGTTCCGCGGCCTCACCAAGATCGGACTGAAGCCAGCGGGCAATCCGGTGCCACGAACCGGCCAAGGCCTTGCACCCCACGAACAGACCGAGGTGACCACACGGCTCGGTGTCACACTGCAGCCAAGCCGGCGGGGTCCCGAGCAGTCGCAACGTCGCAAGCGCCTGGTCGGGCGGAACGACGACGTCGTTCTCCGCGGCGAGCAGGAAGACGGGCTGCTTCACCGCAGCAAGATCGATCCTGCAACCAAGCGCGACGAAGTCTCCGGCCGCGATCCGGTTCTGGCGAAAGATCCAGTCGGTCACTTCGAGGTAGTAGGTGCCCGGCAGATCAAGCGTCTCGTCGTTCCAGCGCATGAAGCGATCGAGCAGCGTCCGCGCATCCTCCGACTTGTCGTCGAGCTGCCGCTGCAGCGCCGCTTCCACGTCACGAATGGTGAAAGGGACGCTCCAGGCCTGCAGCATGTGCTTGCCGCTGACGATCCCATCCCCCTGACGGACCAGCGCCTCGAAACCTTGCTGTGGAACCGAGGCGACCATCCTGGAGAGCTCCGACGGCACCGAAACGTCGAGCGGGCTGCCGGCGAGCACGAGCCGTCGCACCTTGCCGGGAAAGCGCGCCGCATAGAGCAATGACAGCCAGCCGCCCTGGCAGAGACCGGCAAGGTCGACCGGCGGCCCGATCGTGTCGACGGCCACGTTGAGATCGGACAAGAAAGTATCGATGGAGAAAAATCGCATCTCCGGGCCCGCCGACCGCCAGTCGGTGAGATAGAGGCGCGCAATACCCGCCTTCTGTAACGTCTCCATCAGGCTGTGGCCGGGCGCAAGATCCGCTATCTTCGCACGGTGCAGCGCATAGGGCGCACAGACCAGCAGCGGCCGGCCTTCCGCCGCGCTCGAGAAATCCAGTAGGCGCATCGAGGCCAGTTCAAGCGCGACCGTGTGAGCCGTCGTCCAGGGCAACGCGGCCGCTTCGCCCGGCAAATCCGTCGGCACGGACGCAGGCTTGGGGTACCAATGCGAGTAGATGTCCAGCGCCAATCGCGCGGCTTCGAACGGCCACAGCCAAGCGTCCTGCGCCCAACTGGTGCTCGCACTTCGTTCCGATGGGTCCACCTTTTCGGGCAAGGTCATTCACCGATCGATCGTTGCGGGATAGTCTGGCCAACGCGGTCAAAACCTTGACCCTGATCAAGAAGCGACAAATTCAGTCCGGACCAGTCTACGCCAAACCGGCTGGAGCAGCAGCCACGCCGGGACGTCACGATCTCGCGACCCCGGCGCGACCTGCCGGCTGCTGCCGGACCATGCCTGCGAGCCGCTCAACGTGCATGCGCACGGCGATCCCGAGCCAATATAAAGCCGTAGCTCGCGCCACCGTCACGCGCGCGATGACCTCTGAGGTAATCGATCGGCGCACGCGAACCTTCGATAGTCCGAACAGCCGCACAGTCCGGCGCATCAGAAGGAGAGCAGCATGACCGACCACGCCACCATTGCCCGCCGCTACATCGAGCTCTGGAACGAGCGCACGCCGAGCCGGCGCCGCGAGATGCTGAGCGAGAACTGGACCGCCGATGCGCGCTATGTCGATCCGCTGATGAGCGGCGACGGCCATGAAGGCGTCGACGCGCTGATCGCGGGCGTGCAGCAGAAGTTTCCGGACTTCTCGTTCAAGCTGATCGGCGAGCCGAACGGCTTTGGCGACCACGTCCGCTTCTCCTGGGGGCTTGGCCCCGACGGCGTCGACAGCCCGATCAAGGGCACCGACTTTGCCATGCTGAAGGACGGCCGGATCAGGAGCATCACCGGCTTCCTTGACCAAGTGCCGAGCGCCTGAGGCGATTTCCACATGGCCGTCATTCCCCGGTGCGCAATTGCGCACCTGAGGGCGACGCGCGGCGTCGAGCCCGGAATCCATTCAGCCGCAGCGCTTGCGGTCCGATGGATTCCGGGCTCTCGCTGCGCGAGCCCCGGAATGACGAGGAGATGGGACGCCCCCGCTTCCACCCCAGTGATGTCGCTGCTAGTCTTCCCGAAACACAGGGAGGACACCATGAAGGCCGATTTCGCCTTCAAGACTTCTGTCGTCAGCGACATCACGCCGGCGCTGCTGGCGATCGGCCACGACAGCTTTGCGCAGGCGCTGATCGGCTCGCTGCGCCGCGTCGCCGGCGTCGGTCACTGCATGGTGTTCTCGTTCACCGGCCCGCGGTCGGCCGCGTGCCTGCTCGACGTCGGCAACATCCCGACCGGGCGCGATCTGGGGATCGCCTATTCCGAACATTTCCATCAGGCCGACCCGAACCGCGACGCGGTGTTCGAGGGCCAGTCGCAGGCCGCGCCGATCGTGCTGCCGAATTTCGCCCGCCGGATGTACAGCGACGGCTACCGCAAGATCTTCTTTGACGATTCCGACATCGTCGACAAGTTCGCCGCCGCGATCTGGACCGGCGACATCTGCTTCTACGTCAATTTCTACCAGATCACCGCGCAGGGCCGCTTCAGCCGCGAGCAGATCGCGCGCCTCGCCGCGGTCGCGCCCGCGTTGACCGCAGCCGTTGCGCGGCATTTCCAGCGCGACCCAGCGCCGGAGGTGGATCCGATCGCGCGGCTGAAGACCCTGTTTGCGACCACCGAGCCGCTCGCCCGGTTGACCGGGCGCGAGAAGGAGGTCTGCCTGCGCATCCTCACCGGCCTCAGCTCGGAAGCCATCGCAGCCGAGCTCGGCATCGGGCTGCACTCCGCCCTCACCTACCGCAAGCGCGCCTATGACAAGCTCGGCATCTCCTCGCAGAACGAGCTGTTCGCGATCGCCCTGCGCCTGATGGCGTCGGGACGCCAGCTGAATTGAGGCAGCTCTGAGCGGTGGCCTGTCCCAAGCGGTAGGGACAGACCGGCGGCGACAGGGCGCCTATGCTTGGTCCGAAACCTGAGGCCAACCCGAGATCGCGCCGTGAGCACCGCGCCCCATATCGACATCGACGTCACAGCGTTCTGGCAGGATCCCTATCCGGCACTGGCGCGCATGCGCAAGGAGGCGCCGATCGCTTTCGTGCCGCAGCTCGGCAGCACGCTGCTGTGCAACCGCGACGACATCTTCGTGTCGGAAAAGCAGATCGACGTGTTCTCGTCGCACCAGCCCGAAGGGCTGATGAACAAATTGATGGGCCACAACATGATGCGCAAGGACGGCGATGCGCACATGACCGAACGCAAGGCGATCTTCCCGGCGATCTCGCCGAAGACGGTGCGGTCGCACTGGACCGCGCAATTCGCCGGACATGCGAGGCGCATCCTCGACGAATTGACGCCGGATGGCGCGGTCGATTTCGTGCAAGCCTTCGCGCTGCCGTTCTCGGCCGAATGCCTGAAATCGATCACCGGCCTCACCAACATGCGCTTTCAGGACATGAACTCGTGGTCGCAGGGCATGATCGACGGCATTGCCAATTACGTCGGCGATCCCGCGATCGAGGCGCGCTGCCACGCGGCGACCTCGGGCATCGACGCCGCGATCGACGACATGGTGCCGGTCCTGCGCAGGACGCCCGACCTCAGCCTGCTCGGCGTGCTGCTGCAGACCGATATGCCGATGGAGAGCGTGCGCGCCAACATCAAGCTCGCGATCTCGGGCGGTCAGAACGAGCCGCGCGACGCGATCGCCGGCACGGTGTGGGCGCTGTTGACCCATCCGGACCAGCTGGCGCTGGCGTTGAGCGGCGCGATCCCGTGGCTGCAGGTGTTCGAGGAATATGCCCGCTGGATCTCGCCGATCGGCATGTCGCCGCGGCGGATCGCAAAGCCCTGGACGATCCGGGACGTCGCCTTCGAGACCAACGAACGCGTGTTCCTGATGTTCGGCTCGGCGAACCGCGACGAGAAGCATTTCGACCGGCCCGACGCATTCGACGTGCGCCGCGACGCCAGCAAGAGCATCGCGTTCGGCGCCGGTCCGCATTTCTGCGCCGGCGCCTGGGCCTCGCGCGCCATGGTCGCCGACGTCGCGCTGCCCGCGATCTTCGAAAGGCTCAGGAATCTGCGCCTGATCGCGGACAAGCCGCCGCGGATCGGCGGCTGGGCGTTCCGCGGCCTGCTGGATTTGCCGGTGACATGGGACGCGTAGGGCACGCTGAGACTAGGTTAAGCTGGATCGGCGTCGGAAGCTCACCTCTCCCTTGGGAGAGGTCGATTTGCGTAGCAAATCGGGTGAGGGGTTGCGGTCGATCGAGAGAGCAAGAGCCCTCACCCGGATTGCTTCGCAATCCGACCTCTCCCCGTCGGGGAGAGGTGAACCGAAACCGCCGTGTGCTTCAACCAATCATTCCGCTCTAGACGCTCCTACCGCCCCCAGCGCAGCACGACCGGATCGAGCGTGCGCGCGATCTCGATCAGGCCGACGCGCGTCGCCGGATGCAGCGGCTGCAACGGGTGGCGCACCGCGTCCGATTTGATGACGCCGCCCTCGCGCATCAGCACCTTGCAGGCTTGCAGCCCGCACTGCCGGTTCTCGTAATTGATCAGCGGCAGCCAGCGCGCATAGGCCTGCATGGCCTCGTCGCGGCGGCCGGCGAGGAACGGATCCATGATCTGGCGGATGCCGTCGGGATACCCGCCGCCGGTCATCGCGCCGGTGGCGCCGGCATCGAGATCGGCCATCAGCGTGATCGCCTCCTCGCCGTCCCACGGCCCCTCGATGACGCTGCCGCCCTTTTCGATCAAGCCGCGCAGCTTGTTCGCCGCCATCGGCACCTCGATCTTGAAATACCTGACATTGGCGAGCTCCTTTGCCATCCGTGCCAGGAAATCGACCGACAGCGGCGTGCCGGCGACCGGCGCGTCCTGGATCATGATCGGAATGCCGATCGCATCCGAGACTACGCGATAGAATTCATAGATCGCCGGCTCGCCGACGCGGAAGGTCGCACCGTGATAGGGCGGCATGATCATCACCATCGCAGCACCGGCGGCCTCCGCCTGGCGGCTGCGCGCGGCGCACACCGCCGACGAGAAGTGCGTCGTGGTAACGATGACGGGAATGCGGCCCGCGACGTGCTCGAGCACCGCGTGCATCACGGTCTCGCGCTCGGCATCGGTCAGCACGAACTGCTCGGAGAAGTTGGCGAGGATACAGATGCCGTGCGAGCCGGCATCGATCATGAAATCGATGCAGCGGCGCTGTCCGTCGAGATCGAGGTTGCCGTCGGCATCGAAGATGGTCGGCGCGACCGGGAAGACGCCGCGATAGGGACGCTTTGCGATTGTTGTCATAGGACGACCTCCCAGGTTTCTTGTCAGCTGTTCTGATTAAACGCTGCGGAACGGCAACGGCGGACCTTCGAGCCTGCGCAGGCCCGGCTCGCGCCGCTCCAGCCACCAACCATACTGCTTCGGCCAGGATGCGAACACCTCGCCGCTTCCGACGCCAAGCGCAAGCTCGGCATGCAGCGGCCAGCTCGGATCGAACAGCGCCTCGCGGCCGATCGCGACCAGATCGGCCTGGCCGTCCGCCAGAATATCTTCGGCCTGCTGCGGATGCAGGATGAGGCCGACCGCAATGGTGGCAACCTCGGCGGCGCGGCGGATTTCGTCCGCATAGGGCACCTGAAAGCCGTAACCGCGCGGAATCCGCGCCGCGGTCGCCGAGCCGAGCAGGCCGCCTGACGAGCAATCGATCAAATCGGCGCCGCGCGCCTTGGCTTCGCGCGCGAATGCGATCTGGTCCTCGAGCGTCAGGCCGCCGTCGACGCCATCGACCGAGGAGATCCGCACCGACAGCGGCCGCTCCGCGGGCCAGGCGGCGCGCACGGTCTCGATGATTTCGAGCGGATAGCGCATCCGCCCGGTGCGGTCGCCGCCATAGGCGTCGCTCCGGTGGTTCGACAAGGGCGAGAGGAATTGGTGCAGCAGATAGCCGTGCGCACAATGCACCTCGACGAATTCGAAGCCGGCCTCCACCGCACGCAGCGTGGCGCGCCGCCATTGCTCGCGCAACGCCGCGAGCTCCTCGACATCGAGCGCGTGCGGCATCAGCCAGCCTTGCTCCATCGGGATCGCGCTCGGCGCCACCGTTCGCCATGGCAGATCGCCGCGGACGTGATCGGCATCATCGAGGGCGGCATTGCCGTACCAGGGGCGCTGCATGCTGGCCTTGCGTCCGGCATGCGCGAGCTGGATCGCGGGCACCGCGCCATTGTCCTTCAAGAAGGCTGCGATGCGCTCAAGCGGCGCGATCTGCTCGTCGTTCCAGATGCCGACATCGCCATGGGTGATGCGGCCCTCGGCGACCACCGCCGCAGCCTCGACCATCACGAGCCCGGCGCCGCCCTGGGCAAACTTGCCGAGATGAACAAGATGCCAATCATTGGCGAGACCGTCGGTCGCCGAATACTGGCACATCGGTGAAATCAGGATGCGGTTTCGGGAGGTCACGCCACGAAGCGTGATCGGCTGAAACAGAAGCGGCTGCGGCATCGGGACCTGCGGAAAACGTGGTGGCGGGAAAAATGGTGGCAGAAAGCTAGGCGGCGCGTTCCGAGATCGCAAGTCACGCCGTGGCGCAGGCGGCAAGACCTGCACGCATGCGCAGTTGCGCAGCCGCGCGAAATGCGCAACCCGCAACATTTGCCGCAGAATAATTTCCCGGCCGGTAAACACTTTCCGTCATCCATGGGCGACTTTCGGTCATCCCGAGGTCCGCCACCGATCGCAATTCGCGCCTGATATGCCTACATTGCCGACATGAAGAAAATCGGATTCCTCTCGTTCGGGCACTGGACGCCCTCGCCGCAATCCCAGGCCCGCTCGGCCGCGGATGTGCTCCTGCAATCCATCGATCTTGCGGTCGCCGCCGAAGAGCTCGGCGCGGACGGCGCGTATTTTCGCGTCCATCATTTCGCCCGCCAGCTGGCCTCGCCGTTCCCGCTGCTGGCGGCGGTCGGCGCGAAGACCAGCCGGATCGAGATCGGCACCGCCGTCATCGACATGCGCTATGAAAATCCGATGTACATGATCGAGGACGCCGGCGCGGCCGACCTGATCGCTCAGGGACGCCTGCAACTCGGCATCAGCCGCGGCTCGCCGGAGCAGGTGATCGATGGCTGGCGCTATTTCGGCTATCAGCCGGGCGAGGGCCAGACCGACGCCGACATGGGCCGGCGTCATGCCGAGATCTTCCTCGAGCTGCTGCGCGGTGAGGGATTTGCAAAGCCGAATCCGCGGCCGATGTTTCCCAACCCTCCCGGCCTGCTGCGGCTCGAACCGCTCTCGGAAGGCCTGCGCGAGCGCATCTGGTGGGGCGCCGGCTCGAACGCCACCGCGGTCTGGGCCGCGAAGCTCGGCATGAACCTGCAGAGCTCGACGCTGAAGAGCGACGAGACCGGAGAGGCCTTCCACATCCAGCAGGCCGCGCAAATCCGCGCCTACCGCGCCGCCTGGAGGGAGGCCGGTCACAGCCGCGAGCCGCGGGTCTCGGTGAGCCGCAGCATCTTTGCGCTGGTCGACGATCGCGACCGCGCCTATTTCGGCAACGGCCAGGAGGAAGATCAGATCGGCTTCATCGACGAGCGCACGCGCGCGATCTTCGGCCGCGGCTATGCCGCCGAGCCGGAGAAGCTGATCGAGCAGCTCAAGACCGACGAGGCGATCGCCGAGGCCGACACGCTGCTGCTGACCGTCCCCAATCAGCTCGGCGTCGCCTACAACGCGCATGTGATCGAGAGCATTCTCGCTCACGTCGCGCCCGCGATGGGATGGCGGTGAGTTTGCGCGATCGGGACCCGCGGCGGCCGTCCTTCTAGGGGTGTGGTTGAAGGCGGACGACCGGCCGCGGGCTTGAACCGACCATTCTCTACCGGAGGCTGGCCGGTTCTACAGCGCCAATGCCGGAACCCGCGAGATCGTTCCGGCGGAACTCCGTTCTCAAACGCGGAGAACTACGGAAACATAACTGCGCCTTGTGAGAAGAACAGGTTGAGTACGGTTCGTTAGGCGGGCACGTTACGTGAACAGATCGCCGTAATATCCCGGGCGATCGCGGCAGGCCTGACCGCCGATATGCCCACGTCAGGAATCGCGATCGCGATCACGCTCGGCGAGATCGTGGCGAAGGCGATCGACGCGCTCATCAAGTCGCCGGTTCAGTTCCTCGTCCTCGTTCGAAGAGCTGCCGCGACGGGCGCGAAGGACAAATACGCATCCGATCACAACGATCGCAATGAGCGCGTAGAACCACCATTCCATGGGTCGATCTCAAATGGACGCCCGCGAAAACGAGCGGAAATCGTCATCGTTCCCGCCTGTCGCGGCGCGCCGATCTCGGTGCATCGGCTGGCGCGTAAAAGGGGTTGATCAGGCAGGTCGCCGGAAGCCCCGCAGCGCCGGCCTGGCACTGATTCAGCGACGCGAAGTCGCAGTCCATTCGGTCGCCGATCAACGCACCATAGACATGCCTGCAGACCGGGTAGCGCGGATCATACATTTGTGCAGAGGCTGGCCTTGTCATCCAAAGCGCGCTCAGCGCAAGCAGCAGCGCTCCAAGCAACTTCACGTCGGCTCTCCTGCGATTGCCCACAGACTACGACCGCCCAAGGGCTGGAGCGGGCGAAGGGAATCGAACCCTCGTATGCAGCTTGGGAAGCTGCCGTTCTACCATTGAACTACGCCCGCAATCTCAATTGCTTGAGGTCGACCCAATCGGGTGCGACCTGCCGGACCATAGCCCGGGCGGCGGCAACGGATCAAGCGTGCATTGACGCCGATCGCCGCCGCTAAAGCGCGGTGAGATCAGATTGAATCGTTATCGCGCTTTAGTGCATTGTTTGCGCATGATCTTTTCGGAAAACCGCTACACACTTTTCCGGATCATGCTTTAGTGCCCCATCCTCACGAGCGCGTCATTGATGACAAAGGGTGTGGCGGCCGTTGCATCGCAGGTCCCGCTGCGCGCGTAGATGCAGGCATCGGCGATGCCGACATGGGCACAGCTTTGCCGGGAAAAATCCGCCGGCAGATCGCCGGCCGCCTCGGGGCGTGCAAGGATGCGGTTGAAAGCCGGCTTGGTGGTCTGCAGCAGCAGCGGCAGCACCAGCTCGGCAAGCGGATCGGCGGGCGCAAGCACATAGAGCGGCACCGGGCCGACCAAACGCTCGCGGCCAGGCAACAGCTGGAAACGGACGTTGTAAAGCGCAAGGCCGCACATCTGCGGATCGTTGCGCAGTTCCGTCGCTAGCTGCGCGGCGCCGACGCCACGCGTCCAGTATTCGCGCATGCCTTCGCTGGCGCCGGCCAGCGCCACCGAGAGCAGCGCCCAGCCAGCCATGACGACCGGCAACGCAAGGCGGCGCCATCTGTCCTTCGTGCGCAGCCATCGCACCCAGTCGGCCGAGCCGAGCGCGGCGACGATGATGAAGAGCACCACCGAGAGGAAGACGAAGCGGTATTCCTTGTGCGCGATCACGCTGTGGAAGACGAGGTTGGCGAGCGCGACAGCCAGCAGCAGCGGCGCATGCCGCCAGCCGCGCCAGATCGCAGCGAGCGGCAATACGATCGCCGCCGACCATACGATCAGGAAGTTGACGAGATACGCCGCGGGCGGGGTCACGCCGAACTCGGTGGCGCGATCCTGCACGAGGTTTTCCTTGATATTGCCGATCAGCCAGACGAACGGCACGGCGCCATGCGCAAGATCGATTGCGGCGGTGAGCACCAGCGCGGCGAGGCCACCGGCGACCAGCGGAACGAGGTTGCGCCAGCGCATCCAGCAGGCGCCGAGGGCGAGCACCGCAATGGCCGGCGCATATTGGAAGCGGCAGACAAAGGCGAAAGCGAGCAAGGCACCGCCGATCGCAAGACGCCGCTGCGACGGATGATTGGTTACCAGCAGCGCCGCCGGCACGATCAGCGCCGTCGCCAGCGGCTCGCCCAGCGTGTGCGGCGCGAGCAGGACCAACTCGAACCAGACCGCGGCGGCAAAGGCCGCGACGACGGCATGGGTTCGCGAGACCCGTGCGCCAAAGAACCAGGCGCTGACCACGATCGACACCGACGCACATGCCGCGAGCAGGCGCGGCACCAGGAAGGCACCGGCGCCGCCGGGCGCAACCGCATCACCAAGCGCAACCGGCCCGGCCAGCAACGTCGGCAGGAACCAGCCGCGGATGCCTTCGCGCCATTCCCAGGTCAGGATGCCGTCATGGCCGAGCATGCGCCACGCCGGCTCGAGATACTGGAAGATCTCGTCGGGATACATCACGTTGGGCCAGACCGCGGCCGCAAGACGGATCAGCAGCGCCAGCGACAGCAACGCGAACAGCGGGAGAAAGCGCCCGCGCGCACGCCGGGCCATGCCCGCGCTGCCCGGCGCGGCTTCGGCGCTGGTGCTCGTCATCGTTCGGCCGATCGTATCGGGGAGCAGCATGCTGGCGACCAGATAGCGGGCAAAGCCTTTAAGATGCGTGACCGGAGGATGCGTGACCGGACGTTGTCGAGGTCACACAGCGCCGGCCGCGACATGCTTAACTAAACGTGAAGATTCCGGATGCGCCTGCGGCCACCGATGCTATGATCGCGCCTGGGGGTTGGTGGCGTCATGGCGGGGCGTGGGTACACCATTTTCGACACGGCAATCGGCCGATGCGGCATCGCATGGGGCGAAGCCGGCATCGCCGGCGTGCAGCTTCCCGAGCGGCGCGAGATCGAAACCCGCAGGCGGCTGTTCAAGCTTTATCCCGATGCACGCGAGATGCGGCCGCCCGAGGAGGTCGAGGTCGCAATCGAGGGCATCGCCGCGATCATGCGCAGCGGCGATCGCGACCTGTCGGGCGTTGCGCTCGACATGGGCAGCATTCCGGCCTTCGATCAGCGCGTCTATCAGATTGTCCGCGGCATTCCCCGCGGCGAGACCCGGACCTATGACGAGGTGGCGAGGGCCCTGCGCGCTTCCGGCGCGGTCTATTCGGTGGCGCAGGCGCTCGGCCGCAATCCGTTCATGATCATCGTGCCCTGCCATCGCGTGCTCGAGGCGGGCCACTATGCCGACCGCATCTCGCCGAACGGCGGCAGCATCTCCAAGCGGCGCCTGCTTTCGATCGAGGGCGCCCAATTGACCGCCAGCAAGACCCTGTTCGACGTGCTGCTGCCGGTTGCGCGGCCCCGGCCGCAGGCCTAAATCCTGGGGTATGAACCGGTCCACGCCGTTGCAGCGCGAGCGCATCACGGTGAACGAGTTTCGCTGCACGGCGGAGCCCGGCGATAAGCCGTTCGCCGAGCAGTTCGCCTGCCACTCCGTGTCCTATGTGCGCAGCGGCAGCTTCGGCTGCCATTGCCGCGGCCGCTTCCATGAGCTGGTGGCCGGCTCGATCCTGGTCGGCCATCCCGGCGACGAATACACCTGCACCCACGACCATGTGGTCGGCGACGAATGCCTGTCCTTTTTCCTGGACCCGGAGCTGGTCGAGACCATCGGCAATCAGACGTCAGTCTGGCAGGTCGGCGCGGTGCCGCCGCTGCCGGAATTGATGGTGATCGGCGAGCTCGCCCAGACGGCGGCAGCTGGCAACAGCGACGTCGGCCTCGATGAGGTCGGTCACCTGCTTGCCAGCCGGCTGGTCGAGCTGGTGTCGGAGCGCAAGGCAAAGCCCCTCGTCGCCGGCCTGCGCGACCGCCGCCGCGCGGTTGAAACCGCGCTGTGGATCGACGCCAATTCGCAGCATCAAATCGACCTCGACGATGCCGCGGAACAGGCGGGCCTCAGCACGTTCCACTTCCTGCGGCTGTTCTCCGCGGTGCTCGGCGTCACCCCGCATCAATATCTCGTGCGCTCGCGGCTGCGGCATGCGGCACGGCGGCTGGCCGACGACGACAGTCCGATCACCGACATCGCCTATGACGTCGGCTTCGGCGATCTCTCCAATTTCGTGCGCAGCTTCCACCGCGCCGCCGGCGCCTCGCCGCTGAAGTTCCGCCAGGCCTCCCGCGGCGACCGCAAGATTCTCCAAGAACGTCTTGCGCTGCAATAGCTAGGGTTGCTCCGGTCCGCGCGTCCGTCGGCGCGCCCAACGACTGGAGACCCCATCATGTACGACCACATCGGATTACGCGTCAGTGACCTCGACGCCAGCGTGCGCTTCTACACCGCGGTGCTGGCGCCGCTTGGCTTCGTGCTGTGCTCGCGCGACGACAGCGGCGCCGGTTTCGGCCCAAAAGGCGAGCCCGCGCTCTGGCTGCATCTGCACAAGGGCAAGGCGCAGGGCGGCGCCCACATCGCGTTCCGCGCCCCGAGCCACGACGCGATCAAGACATTCCATACCGCAGGCCTGAAGGCCGGCGGCAAGGACAACGGCGCGGCGGGCCATCGCAAGGATTACAGCCCCACCTACTACGCGGCGTTTCTGCTCGACCCCGACGGCAACAATGTCGAAGCGGTGTCGACCTAAGATCAGTTGATGAAAGGACCCAATCCCATGGCCTCAATTCACAAGGACATCCCGATCGACGCACCGGCCGATCACGTCTGGGACGCACTGCGCGATTTCGGCGCGCTGCATACGCGGCTTGTGCCGGGCTTCGTGACCGACACCCAGCTCGACGGCGACGTCCGCACCGTCACCTTCAGCAACGGCACCGTGGCGCGCGAGACACTGGTCGATTGCGACGACAAGCGACGGCGGCTGGTCTATGCGATCAGCAGCGAACGGCTGAAGCAGCATTCCGCCTCGGTGCAGGTGTTCGCCGATGGCGACGCGCGTTGCCGGGTGGTGTGGATCGCCGACGTGCTGCCGCACGAGATCGCGCCCTACATGGACGCGCAGATGGACCTCGGCGCAGCGGCGATGCAGGCGGCGCAGGCCAAATCGGCGAAGGAAAAGAACGCTGCGTGACACATCCATCACCGTCACCCTGAGGAGCCGCGAAGCGGCGTCTCGAAGGGTCGACGGCCCGGCTGTATCCACGAGTGCACGCCGCTCACGGGGGCCGTCGATCCTTCGAGACGCGCGCAAGGGCGCGCTCCTCAGGATGACGGGGAAGGACCGGATGACGAGTCCAATAGCTCAAGACAGGGCCGGCTGCACTGCTGCGACCGGCGTTGATTTGCCCCAGCGCGTCAGGATCACGCTGAGGCATGAGAGCACGCCGAGCACCCCCATCGAGGCGGCGGCGAGGGCGAAGAAGTTTTGCGCGCTCGCCTCATGGGCCGACAGCCACCAGCCGCCGGTGCCGATGAAGATCAGCCGCGCGGTCTGCGCCAGCACCGGTCCCAGCACCTTCGCCGCGCCTTGCGAGGAGAAATACATCGACATCGCAAGCCCGATGAAGGCGTACATCGGCGCGGCGGTCGAGAGATATTGATGGCTGGTCGCCCGCACATGCGGATCGTTGGTGAACAGGTTGACCCAGAGATCGGGGAAGACGGCGATGAAGCTGCCGACCACACCGACCAACAGGAACGATATTGTGCCGGCGGTCCAGGCGATGCGCCGGGCCCGCGCGACGCGCTCCGCGCCGACCGCCATGCCGATCATCGGCACCGAGGCGATGCCGACCGCGAACGCGACCGAGGTCAACATGAATTCGAGCCGCGCGCCGATCCCGTAGCCGGCGAGCACCGCGGTGCCGAACTGCGCCAGCATGTGGGTGAAGATCGAGATCGTCAGGACCGATTGCAGCGGCGAGAAGCAGGAGACGGCACCGACCCTGAGGATGTCGATGAACATCGCCCATTGCACGCGCAGCCCCCTGAACTTCGGCTTCACGCGAGCGCGGCCCGAGAACAGATACCAGCCCATCACGCTGATGCTGATCGAATAGGCGATCAGCGAACCCGCCGCGACGCCGCGCATGCCGAATTGCGGCACCGGGCCGAGGCCGAGCCCGAGCGTGCCGCCGAGGATGATCTGCCACACCGCCGATGATAGGATCATGGTCGACGGCAGCTTCATGTTGCCGGTGCCGCGCAGGATGCCGGCCATCGTGTTCATCAGCCAGGGCAGGGTCGCGCCGCCGAAGAAGATCTGCGAATAGGCGATCGCCTGCGCCAGCACATTGCCGCGACCGCCGAGCAGTTCGAGCAGACGCGGACCGAAGATCAGCATGCCGAGCATGAACGTGAGACCAAAGATCAGGCCGATCAGCAGCGCATGCATGGCGAGCGTCGAGGCGCGCTCGATCTCGCCGGCGCCGAGCGCGCGCGCAATCGCGGAGGCAACACCGCCGCCCATCGCGCCGCCCGACATCGTCATGGTCAGGATCACGCAGGGAAACAGCAGCGCCATCGCCGCTAGCGACTCGACGCCGAGCCGGCCGATATAGGAGGTTTCCGCGATCACCACGCAAGTGCCGGCCGAGAGCGCGATCACGTTCGGCCAGGCCAGCCACAGCAGCGTGCGCAGGATCGGCCCGTCGAGCAGCGCGTTGCGCGCCGGCTTGCTCACCGGCGGCGGCAGCGGCCGTTCTTGTTCGTCGACAGGTATTTCGGCGAGGCCGAGATCGGACATTTCCACTCCCACGCGCGCAGTCTGGGAGCCGCGCCATGGTGTTTCCCTACCATGGCAGCGGCGGATTCCACGTGCGCGGGACGCAAGGGGGGCCTGCGCGATTGCAGGTGAACCCGGATGAACCCAGATGAACCTTGGCGCTAGCCGATCGACCAGACGAATGGCGCGCCGGCAGCGCTGTTCGGCTTCAGATGCACCGGAATATGCCGTCCGCAGCCGGCGGCAAGCCCTTCGAACAGCCCGGTCAGCACGCTGGCGCAGGCCGGGTGATAGTCGGCGACGTCAGCCATCAGCTTCCAGCCCTGCTGGCGGATCTCGAACTGGCCCTCGGACGCGCTGATGACTGCGACATCATCCTGCGACTCGAACAGCGCGCGCAGGAATGCGGCAAATTCCGTGGCACGGCCACGGCTGCCACCGAGCGCCTGCGCGACCTCGTCAAAATACTGCATGCCAATCAGTTTGCCGGTGAGATGCAGCAGATAGCTGGCATCCTCAGGCCCGAACACCTGCACCATAACGGGCGCGGCCGTCTTCACATATTCCATCGCGTAGTTGCGATAGGCCTTCTCCAGCCGCTGACGCGGCCAGCTTTCGACCGGCAGCGCCGGCGCGGTTTTGGCATCGAACAGCGGCGCTTCGAGGTGGCGCGCGAACACCAGGCGCTGATCGAGCTCGAGCGGGTGATCGTATTCGCAGTAATAGCCTTCGAGCCCGTCCTGGCCGTCGACGCTCTGCTTGGTGCAGACGAAGCCGAGCCGCAAGTTGCCGAGCGCGACCCCGTTGTTGGCGTGCCAGCCGCGCAGCATCGCGCGCGAGACCTCGCCAGGCACGCCGCAGATCGCCGTGCCCTTCCAGATCCAGCGCGGCGGCGGATAGCGGATCCAGGCCTTGCGGTCGGTCTCGTGCATGTATTCGACATGCACGCCGCCGATCCAGTTGGAGAGATAGTGATACTGCGCGGCCGCGACCGCCGGCGGCAGACCGTCGAGGCCGAGCTTCTTCAAGCCGGGCAGGAAGCGTTCCTGCTGCTGGCGGCGAAATACGCGGAAGACGAACTCGGCGGCGTCGGCCGTGCCGCGCCGCGTGACCACGGTGAGGATCAACCCGGTGAAGAAGGCGTGATAGAGATCGGCGACGCTGCGCCACTTCCGCCATTGCGCCGGTTGCTCTCCGGTCATGTTCGCTCCCGCATTCTTGTTGGCGAGATCAGGCCTCGCGCGCATGATCGTAGCCCGGATACAGCGAAGCGCAATCCGGGGGCAAGGACTATTGGTCCCGTCATCCTGAGGTGCGAGCTCTGCGAGCCTCGAAGGATGCACAGCCCGGCTCGTGGCCGATTCATCCTTCGAGGCTCGCCGAAGAGGCTCGCGCCTCAGGATGACGGCGAGAGAATATCGCTACACGCGGAAATGCTTGGAGAGCTTCAGGCCCTGCGCCTGATAGTTCGAGCCGATGCGCTGGCCGTAGAGCGCGTCGGGACGCTCCAGCATGCGCTCATAGACGAGACGGCCGACGATCTGGCCGTGCTCGAGGATGAACGGCACCTCGCGCGAGCGCACTTCCAGCACGGCGCGCGCGCCCTTGCCGCCGGCGCCGGCATAGCCGAAGCCGGGATCGAAGAAGCCGGCATAGTGGACGCGGAATTCACCGACCAAAGGATCGAACGGCACCATCTCCGCGGCGTAGTCCGGCGGCACCTGCACCGCCTCTTTCGACGCCAGGATGTAGAACTCGCCGGGATCGAGGATCAGGCTGCCGTCGGGCCGCGCCTTGATCGGCTCCCAGAACTCGTCGACCGCATAGCCGCCGCGGCGATCGACATCGACCACGCCGGTGTGACGCTTGGCGCGGTAGCCGACGAAGCCGCCCGAGCTCTCGCCGGAGAGATCGACCGACAGCGCGACGCCATGGGTGAGATCGGCGTTGTCGGCATCGACCAGCCGCTCACTGGCATGCAGCGCGTCGAGCTCGTCGGCGGTCAAGGTCGCCTCGCCGATCCGGAAGCGGACCTGGCTGAGCCGCGAGCCCTCGCGCAGCAGCACCGGAAAGGTCTTCGGTGAGATCTCCGCATAGAGCGGGCCGTGATAGCCGGCGCCGATCATGTCGAAACGGCGGGTGCCGTCGGCGATCACGCGGGTGAAGACGTCGAGCCGTCCGGTCGAGCTCTTCGGGTTGGCCGCAGCCACGATCTCCGGCGGCAGCGCCAGGCTCTCCAGCAGCGGCACGATGTAGACGCAATTGGTCTCCAGCACCGCGCCGTCGGACAGATCGATCTCGTGCAGCTTGAGCTGGTCGATCCGCTCGGCGACGGTGGCATCGGGCCCCGGCAGGAAGCTGGCACGGACCCGATAGGCGATATCGCCAAGCCGCAGGTCGAGGCTCGCCGGCTGGATCTGGCTTTCGACAAAGTCGTAGGCGGGCAGAATGAGGCCAGCCTCCGCCATCTCCGCGATCATGCGGTCAGGCAGGATTCCGTTGGATTCATCTTCCAGCGTGAACGACACGGCACGGTCCCTCGGGATGGCCCAACCCTACTCCAGGCGGCCACCAAGCCCCAAAATATGGGCTTTTACGGGTTATCCGATGACCGTCTTGACGGAAAGGGCGCGAGGGAATATCAGCTCCACTTATCCCGTGGTGATTTGAGCCGGCCGGCTTGCAGCCACGTTAAATAAGTCGCTAAACAGGCCGGGGACAGTGTGATCCCGGCTTGTGGAGGTTGCTCCAGGCCGGTTTTTTTGTGGCCATTTTCGAAAGGGAAATGGCCACTCCGGAGGTCACATGTCTGAATCGAAGGATACCGCCCGCTTCCGTCCCGAAACCCGCCTGGTCCATGGCGGCACGCTGCGCTCGCAGTTCGGGGAGACGTCGGAAGGGCTGTTTCTCACCCAGGGCTACGTCTACGACAGCGCCGAGCAATGCGAGGCGCGCTTCAAGGGCCAGGACCCCGGCTTCATCTATTCGCGCTATTCCAACCCGACCATTGCGATGTTCGAGCGCCGCATGATCGAGCTCGAGGGCGCGGAAGCCGCGCGCTCGACCGCGACCGGCATGGCCGCGGTGACCACCGCGATCCTCGCGCCGCTAAAGGCCGGCGATCACGTGGTGGCCTCGAAGGCGCTGTTCGGCTCCTGCCTCTACGTCGTGCAGGACCTGTTGCCGCGCTACGGCATCGAGACGACCTTGGTCGACGGCCTCGATCTCGACCAATGGCAGCGCGCGTTGCGGCCGAACACCAAGACCTTCTTCCTGGAGAGCCCGACCAATCCGACGCTCGACGTGCTCGATATCGGCGCGATCGCCAAGATCGCGCACAGCGGCGGCGCCCGGCTGATCGTCGACAACGTGTTCGCGACGCCGATCTGGCAGAGCCCGCTGTCACTCGGCGCCGATGTCGTGGTCTATTCGGCGACCAAGCATATCGACGGCCAGGGCCGATGTCTCGGCGGCATCATCCTGTCGTCGGAAGCCTTCATCGCCGAGCATATCCATAATTTCATGCGCCAGACCGGCCCGTCGCTGTCGCCGTTCAACGCCTGGGTGCTGCTGAAGGGGCTGGAGACGCTCGGCGTCCGCGTCCGCGCCCAGACCGAGAACGCGGCCAAGATCGCCGAGGCGCTGGCGAAACATCCGAAGGTCACCCGGCTGGTCTATCCTGGCCGCCCCGATCATCCGCAGGCCGAAACGGTGAAGAAGCAGATGGGCGCCGGCTCGACGCTGGTCGGCTTCGAAGTCAAGGACGGCAAGGCCGGCGCGTTCCGCTGCCTCAACGCGCTGAAGATCTCGCGCATCTCCAACAATCTCGGCGATGCCAAGAGCCTGGTCACGCATCCCGCAACCACGACGCATCAGCGCCTGGCGCCGGAGGCCCGCGCCGAGCTCGGCATCAGCGAAGGCTTCATCCGCTTCTCCGCCGGGCTCGAGCATCCCGACGATTTGATCGAGGATTTCGAGCGAGCGCTGGAGCAGGTCTGAACTTGGATCGGCAGCGGAGGTTCACCTCTCCCTTGGGAGAGGTCGGCGCGTAGCGCCGGGTGAGGGATTAAGGTCCCTCGTTGGAGCCGCGGCCCCTCACCCGATTTGCTGCGCAAATCGACCTCTCCCCAATGGGGAGAGGTAAAGAGAGCGCGCGGTCAAAGCGATTCATCAAAGTTCATCGTGCTCTAAGTCGCCGCCGTCGTCACACCGCCGTCGACCACGATGGTCTGGCCGGTCATGAAGGTCGAGGCATCGGAGGCGAGATAGGCGACCGCGCCGGCGATCTCGTCGGGCTCGCCGATGCGGCGGAGCGGCGTCGACGCGGTGCGGCGCTTCAGATTATCCGGATCCTCCCACAGCGCGCGGGCGAAATCGGTTTTCACGAGGCCCGGCGCCACGCAATTGACCCGCACGCCCTTCGGCCCCCATTCGCCGGCGAGGCTGCGGCACAGCGCAAAGTCGGCCGCCTTGGAGATGCCGTATGCGCCGATCACGGTCGAGCCGCGCAAGCCGCCGATCGAGGAGATGATCACGACCGAGCCCTTGCCGCGTTCGGCCATCTGCGGGATCGCCAGTGCGGAGAGCCAGATGTTGCTCTTGACGTTGGAGCCCATGATCTTGTCGAAGGCCTCGTCCGTGATGTCGAGCAGCGGGCCGTAATAGGGGTTCACCGCGGCGTTGCAGACCAGGATGTCGATCTTGCCGTAGTGCTTGATGGTGCCCGAGACCAGCGCCTCGACCTCGGGGCGGCGTGCGATGTTGCAGGGAATGACGAGCGCGTCACCGCCGGCCTTCTTGATGCCGTCGGCGACCTCTTCGCAGGCATCCGCCTTGCGCGAGGAGATCACGACCTTGGCGCCGAGCTTTGCCAAGAGCTCCGCCGACGCGCGGCCGATGCCGCGGCTCGAGCCGGTGATGACCGCGACCTGGCCGGTGAGATCGAACGGGGTGTTTTTCATTGTTGTTGGCTCCCCGGCTCCGTCATTCCGGGGCTCGCGAAGCGAGAACCCGGAATCCATTGGGCCGCATCATTGATGGTGGAATGGATTCCGGGCTCAGCCCTTCGGGCTGCCCCGGAATGACAGTTGAGGACTAAGCCAGCAGGCCGCCACCCTCGCTGACACGACGCAGATGATAGTCGGTGTCGCCGAGCGTGTTCTCGATCATGGTCAGCCGCTTGAAGTAGTGGCCGATCTTGGCCTCCATGGTCATGCCGATGCCGCCGTGAAGCTGGATCGACTGCTGGCCGACGAACTTCAGGGACTTGCCGACCTGCACCTTGGCGGCCGCGACCGCGGACGAACGCTCCTTTGCATCGTCGAAGTCCGACGCCATGGTCGCGAACATCGACATGCTGCGGGCCTGCTCCAGCGCCACGAACATGTCGGCGGCGCGGTGCTGCAGGCTCTGGAACGAGCCGATCGGAACCCCGAACTGCTTGCGGGTCTTGATGTACTCGACGGTCTCCTTCAGCGACTCGTCCATCGCGCCGACCGCTTCCGCGCACAGCGCAATGCGGGCTTCGTCCGCGACGCGCTCGATTAGCGGCAGGCCGTTTTCGGGATCGCCGATCGCAGCATCCGCACCGACCTCGACATTGGTGAAGGTGATGTCGGCCGCGTGCAGGCCGTCCTGGGTCGGATATCCCTTTTTGGTGACGCCCTTGGCATCCGCCGGGACCAGGAACACACCGATGCCGGTCTTGTCGCGCTGGCCGCCCTTGGTGCGCGCGGTGACGATCAAGGTGTCGGCATTCTCGCCGTTGAGCACGACAAACTTCTCGCCGTCGATGACCCAGCCACTGCCCTTCTTCTTGGCCGTGGTCACGACGTCGAACAGGTCGTAACGGGAGTTCTTCTCGAGTTGGGCAAAGCCGAAGGTCTTGCTGCCGTCGATGATACCCGGGATGTACTTGGCCTTCTGCTCGGCCGAGCCGCCATGGCGCAGGAAACCGCCGGCGACCACGACGGTGGCGAGATAAGGCTCGACCACCAGCGCCTTGCCGAGCGCTTCCATCACGATCATGGTCTCGACCGCGCCGGCACCGAAGCCGCCATCGGCCTCGGCGAAGGGCAGACCGAGCAGGCCCTGCTCGGCGAGCTTGCCCCAGAGCGCTTTGCTCCAGCCGCCCTTCTCCTTCATGTACTTCTTGCGCGCATCGAAGTCGTAGGCATCGGTGAGAAGCCCGTCGATGCTTTCCTTGAGAAGCCGCTGCTCCTCGGACAGATCAAAATCCATTTTACCATCTCTCCAAAATCAAGCGGGCGTCGGGCCCTGATCTCCACTCGTCATCCCCGCGAAGGCGGGGATCCAGTACGCCGCGTCGCTCATTGGGAATTCCGACCGCCTCGGCGTACTGGGTCCCCCGCCTGCGCGGGGGACGACAGCTGAATGTGTGGCTTACAACCCCAGCACCGCCTTGCTGATGATGTTGCGCTGGATCTCGTTGGAGCCGCCGTAGATCGAGACCTTGCGGTTGTTGAAGTAGCTCGGCGCGATCTGCGCGGTCCAATCCATGCTCTCGTTCGAGCCGGCATCGCCGTGCTCGTCATAGGGCGCGGCGAACGGACCGATGATCTCCATCAAAAGCTCGGTGGTGGTCTGCTGGATCTCCGAGCCCTTGATCTTGAGCACCGAGGACGCCGGGTTGGGCTTGCCCTTGCCGTGCTTGCCCTCGTCGGCGACGACGCGGAGCTGGGTCAGCTCGAGCGCCTTCAGCTCGATCTCGCAGGCCGTGAGCTTCTCGCGGAACGTCGGGTCCTCGATCACCGGACGGCCGCCCGACTCGACCTTGGAGGCCAGCGCGCGGATGCGGCGCAGCCGCTCCTTCGACACGCCGACCCGGGCGATCCCGGTGCGTTCGTTGCCGAGCAGGAATTTGGCGTAATCCCAGCCCTTGTTCTCCTCGCCGATCAGATTCTCGTAGGGTACCTCGACGTCGTCGAAGAACACCTCGTTGACCTCGTGGCCGCCGTCGATGGTCTGGATCGGGCGCACCGTGACGCCCTTCGACTTCATGCTGAACACGATGAAGGAGATGCCCATCTGCTTCTTCGCGGCCGGATCGGTGCGGCAGAGGCAGAAAATCATGTCGGCGTACTGCGCGAGCGTGGTCCAGGTCTTCTGGCCGTTGATGATCCACTTGTCGCCACGGCGCTCGGCCTTGGTCTTCAGCGAGGCGAGGTCCGAACCCGAACCCGGCTCCGAGAAGCCCTGGCACCACCAGTCGTCGACATTGGCGATGCGCGGCAGATACTTCTTCTTCTGTTCCTCATTGCCGAACGTGTAGATCACCGGGCCGACCATGCTGACGCCGAAGGCGAGCGGCTGCGGCGCCGGATAGGACTGCAGCTCCTCGTTGAAGATGTAGTGCTGCACGCTGCTCCAGCCGGTGCCGCCATATTCCTTCGGCCAGTGGGTGACGCCCCAGCCCTTCTTGTTGAGGATGCGCCACCAGGTGACCATCTCGTCCTTCGACAGATGGCGGCCCTCCTGCAGCTTGCGCCTTGTCTCCGGCGGCACGTTGTTCTTGAAGAACTCCCGCACCTCCTCGCGAAACGCTATCTCTTCCTTGGTGAAAGCGAGATCCATCGGATCCTCCTTTGAACGAAATACAAGACGTCATTCCGGGGCGCGACGCAGTCGCGAACCCGGAATCTAGAAGTTGTGGCGCGAGATTCCGGGTTCATTCGCGTGCCGCGAATGCCCCGGAATGACGGCGGAGACAATGACTGCACATGTCATGAGCGAGATCCTGATGCGGCCTGTGGGTGGCGTGATTGAGATGTCCCGGGCTGCTGCTGGCGCAATTCGTGACGCGACAGCTTGCCGACCGGGGTGCGCGGCAGTTCGGCGACGAACTCGACCGCCGCCGGCAGTTCGTGCTTGCCGACCTTGCCGGCGAGGAACGCGCGCAGCTCGTCGATCGAGAACGGCTTCTCGCCGTCGCGCAGCTTGATGAAGGCCTTTGCCGCCTCGCCGCGGTAATCGTCGGGAATCCCGATCACGATCACCTCCTGCACGGCGGGATGGGTGTAGATCGCCTGCTCGATCATCTGCGGATAGACGTTGAAGCCGCCGGAGATGATCATGTCCTTCTTGCGGTCGACCAGATAGAAATAGCCGTCGGCGTCCATGTAGCCGATGTCGCCGGTGAGGAAGCGGTCGCCGACGAAGGCTTCCGCGGTCTCCGCCGGCCTGTTCCAGTAGCCCTTGGTGACGTTCGGGCCGCGGATGCGGATCTCGCCGACCTCGCCGACCGGCATCACCCTGGTAGGATCCTCCAGCGACACCACGTCCATCTCGATGCCGGGCAGCATCAGCCCGATCGAGCCCGGCTTCTCCGGGCCGTCCTTGGGATGACCGGTACCGGGCGAGCAGGTCTCGGTCATGCCCCAGCCGCTCTTCAGCTTCATGCCGACGCGGCGCTCGAAGACCTTTGCGACCTCGACCGGCAGCGGCGCGCCGCCGGAGCCGGCGACGACCAGCGAGGAGAGATCGCGCTTGTCGAGATCGGGCAGCGAGGCGATCGCGATCCACATCGTCGGCACGCCGGGAAACACCGTCGCGCGCTTGACCTCGATGTCGCGCATCACGGCCTCGACGTCGAAGCGCTGGTGCAGCGAGATCAGGTGGCCGCGCCGGATCGCCGACAGCAGCACCACGGTCAACGCATAGATATGAAACAGCGGCAGCACGCAGATCACGCGCTCGATCGCATTGCGTTCGAGCCGCGCGGGCCTGCCCCAGACATCGTAGATCGACACTGCCGCGGTGAGATTGCCGTGGCTGAGCATGGCGCCCTTCGGCAGACCCGTGGTGCCGCCGGTATATTGCAGCAGCGCGACGTCCTCGACGTCGACCGCGGGCCATTGCGACGGCTTAACTGCGCCATCGATGAACTGGCGATGCGTGATCACGGCGGGATTGTCGGGCAGCGCGGTTTGCGGCGTGCCGGCCCTGCCCCAATTGTCGTCCTCGCAGACGATCAGACGATCGAGCAGACCCTTGGCGAGGAACTTCAGCGCGGTGGGCAGCAGCGCCGAGAGGTTGCTGGTGACCAGCACGCGCGCGCCGGAATCCGAGAGCTTGTGCGACAGCGCGATCTCGCCGTCGAGCGGCGACAGATGCACGACGCGGGCGCCGGCCTTCAGCGCGCCGAAGAAATTGATCGGATGATCCGGCGAGTTGCCGAGGAACAGCGCGACCGAGGTGCCCTTGCCGTAGCCGGCGCGCATGAAGGCGGCGGCCGCGGTCTCCACCAGGGCTTCGAGCTCGCTGTAGCTGATCTGCCGGTCGCGGAATTCGAGCACCGGGCGCGCGCCATATTCGGCGGCCGCGGTCGAGAGCAGGTCCGGCAGCGTACCGCGCGTGATCTCGTCGCTCCACCGCACGCCCGTGGGATAATATCGTTCGCCGGGATAGGTCATGGATGCCTTCGCAGGGACTCTATGAAGTCGTCATTCCGGGATGGCCCGAAGGGCCAGGCCCGGAATCCATCAGGCCGCTCGTGCCGGGGCGCAATGGGTTCCGGGTTCATCGCTTTCGCGATGCCCCGGAACGACATGTGGTTAGGCCTTCAGCCAATCACGCCGCCTTCGACGGCGCGGCGAGCGAGGCGAAGGTCTTGCCCTCATCGGCGAGCTTCTTCAGCAGCGGCGCCGGCTCGAGCGAGGGATCGTTGGTCTCCTTGGCGTAGAAGGCCAGGCGATCGGCGATATGCTTGAGGCCGACAGTATCGGCCCAGTACATCGGGCCGCCGCGATAGATCGGCCAGCCATAGCCATAGAGCCAGACCACGTCGATGTCCGACGGCCGCGCCGCGATGCCCTCGGCGAGGATCTTGGCGCCCTCGTTGATCATCGGGTACATCATGCGCTCGAGGATCTCGTCGTCGGTGACGACGCGCTTCTTGCGGCCGAGGCGCGCGAGCGTCTCGTCGATCAGCTTCTCGACCTCCGGATCGGGCAGCGCCGCGCGCGAGCCCGGTTCGTACTTGTAGTAGCCCTTGCCGGTCTTCTGGCCGAAGCGGCCGGCTTCGCACAGCGCGTCCGCGATCTCCGACTTGATGCCGCGGTCCTTGCGCGAGCGCCAGCCGATATCGAGGCCGGCGAGGTCGCCCATCGCGAACGGGCCCATCGGCATGCCGAACTTGGTGACGACGGCGTCGACCTGCTGCGGCAGCGCGCCTTCGAACAACAGCTTCTCGGACTGCTTGCCGCGCTGCGCCAGCATGCGGTTGCCGACGAAGCCGTCGCAGACACCGACCACGGCCGGCACTTTTGCAATTTTGCGGGCGACCGACACCGCGGTCACCAGCGCGTCGGGCGCGGTCTTGTCGGCGCGCACGATCTCGCACAGCTTCATGACGTTGGCCGGCGAGAAGAAGTGCATGCCGAGCACGTCCTGCGGACGGTTGGTCGCCTTCGCGATCTCGTCGATGTTGAGATAGGACGTGTTGGAGGCCAGCACCGCGCCCGGCTTGGCGTATTGGTCGAGCTTGCCGAACACCTCCTTCTTGACCGCCATGGTCTCGAACACCGCCTCGATCACCAGATCGGCGTCACCGACGTTCTCGATGCCGACGACGCCGTTGATCAGCGCCATCCGCTTGGCGGGCGCGTCCGCCGGGATGCCGCCGCGCGCGGCGGTCGCCTCGTAGTTCTTCTGCATGATGCCCATGCCGCGCTTGAGCTGCTCCTCACCGGTCTCTATCAGCGTGACCGGGATGCCGGCATTGGCGAACGACATCGCGATGCCGCCGCCCATGGTGCCGGCGCCGAGGATGGCGACGCGCGCGACGTTGCGGCCCTTGGTGCCCTCAGGAATGCCGGAGATCTTGGCGGCCTCGCGCTCGGCGAAGAAGGCGTAGCGCTGCGCCTTGGACTGGTCGCCGTTCATCAGCTTGAGGAAGCCCTCGCGCTCCTTCTTCAGGCCCTCCTCGAACGGCAGGTCGATCGCGGCGCCGACGGCATCGGCCGCGGCGAACGGCGCTTCGAGGCCGCGCGACTTCTTGGTCAGCGCGGCGACTGCATTGGTGAAGATCGAACGGTCGGCCTTGGCCGCGGCGAGCTTTGAGTCGTCATCGCGCAGCTTGCGCAGCGGACGCTTCTCGGCGACCACCTTGCGCGCAAATGCCTCGCCGCCCGACGCCGGACCTTCCACGATCTCCTCGATCAGGCCGGCCTTCAGCGCGAGTTCGGCGCCGATCGGATCGCCTCCGACGATCATCTTGACGGCGAGCTCGGGACCGACCGCGCGCGGCAGGCGCTGAGTACCGCCGGCGCCCGGCAGCAGGCCGAGCTTCACCTCGGGCAGGCCGAGCTTGGCGTCCTTGGTGGCGACGCGATAGTGGCAGGCCAGCGCGACCTCGAGGCCGCCGCCGAGCGCGGTGCCGTGGATTGCGGCAACGATCGGCTTCGGCGAGCTCTCCATCAGGCTCAGCACCTCGGCGAGCCCGGGCGGCTTCGGCGGCTTGCCGAATTCGGTGATGTCGGCGCCGGCGATGAAGGTGCGGCCGGCGCAGGTCAGCACGATGCCCTGGACCTGCGCATCGTCGATCGCGGCCTTGATGCACTCGAAGATGCCGCCGCGCACCGCGGCGCTCAGCGCGTTTACGGGCGGACTGTTAACCGTGACGACGGCAATGTTGTCATGACGTTCGAGCTTGACGACTTCACTCACCGGGAGTCTCCCTGGATGCTTGTTCTTGAACTTGTGTTGAGTAGCTGCACGACTTGCGTCGAGCCGCTACGATTAGACCAATTTCGCACTGCGAAATTTAATTCCACATCTTGACACGGAGGGTTATTTTGAAGCACGAGCCTTGTCAACGAGCATGACAAGGGCAGGACAAGGATAGGGATGAAGCGCGCCAGCAAGAAAGCAGCGACCGATCGCAATTTCGTCGTCGCGCTTTCCCGCGGACTGGACGTCCTGCGCGCATTTCAGCCCAATGACGGGCTGCTCGGCAATCAGGAGATTGCAGCCCGCACCAAGTTACCGAAGCCGACCATTTCCCGGCTGACCTACACGCTGACCAAGCTGGGATACCTTACACCGGTACCGAAATTCGAGAAGTATCAGCTCGCGCCGTCGGCGATGGCGCTGGGCTATGCCGCGCTCGCCAATCTCGGCGTTCGGCATTTGTCCGAGCCGTATCGAGAAGAAGTGATGCGCGCGACCGGCGGCGCCGTCGCGGTTGGCGGCCGCGATCGTCACAGCATGATCTATTTCGGCCAGAGCCGGAACGGACTGGCGCTCGGCGTGCAACTCGACGTCGGCTCGCGGGTGCCGATCGCAACCACCGCGATGGGCCGTGCCTATATTTGGGCATTGCCACCCGAAGAGCGTGCGGCTTTATTACGCGAGCTGCGGGATCACTATGGCAGCCGCTGGGCCAAGATGCGTGACGGCATCGAACGTTCCGGCGAGACGGTGGCGAAGCACGGCTTCGCCATGTCGGCCGGCGACTGGCAGAACGACGTCGCCGCGGTCGGCGTCGCGTTGAGATTGAATGACGGAACCGGTCCTTACGCCTTCAATTGCGGCGCGCCGGCATTCCGTTTCACGGAAGATAGATTGCTCAACGACATTGGACCTCGTCTTGTCGCGATGGTAAGGAACATCGAGCAGGCGCTCGGTGGAATGGCGCCGCAATCCAAAAAAGAAGAACGCAAAAAGTCTAGAGTAGGAGGGAAAGTTGCACGTTTGGCCGAGGGGATCAGATAGCCTCCATCACGTCCGGCGAAGCACATCGCAGGATAGCTCGCACCGCTCGACGACGGCGGGCGAGACGAGATGACGCAGGCACAGCTCGCGCAGGGGAATGATCCCTTGCTCGCGGTTCGCGACGTCAGCGTCGTGTTCGGCGGCATCATCGCACTCAACGGCGTGTCGTTCGACATGCGCCATGGGCAGATCCTCGGCCTGATCGGGCCGAACGGCGCCGGCAAGACCACGCTGTTCAACTGCCTGTCGCGGCTGTACCAGCCGTCATCCGGCGACATCCTGATGGAAGGCAAGAGCATCCTGTCGCGGCCGCCGCACCGGATCGCCGAGATCGGCATCGGCCGCACCTTCCAGAACGTCGCGCTGTTTCCCAACCTGTCCGTGATCGACAATGTCCGCGTCGGCGCGCATGCCCGCACCTCGAGCGACATCGTCAGCGACTCGCTGCGGCTCGCCTGGGTCCGCCGCGGCGAGAACGACATGAACAAGAAGGTGCACGACATCCTCGGCTATCTCGACCTCGAGGACGTCGCCCACACCGTGGTTTCGGGACTTCCGTTCGGCACCCAGAAGCGCGTCGAGCTGGCGCGCGCCTTGGCGGCGGATCCGAAGATCCTGCTGCTCGACGAGCCGGCCGGCGGCCTCAATCACGAGGAAGTCTATGTGCTCGGCGATCTGATCCGCAAAATCCGCGACGACCGTAAAATTACGGTGCTGCTGGTCGAGCATCACATGGGTCTCGTGATGTCGATCGCCGACCACGTCGTCGCGCTCAATTTCGGCCGCAAGCTGGCCGAAGGCACGCCGGCCCAGGTCCAGGCCGACCCTGATGTCATCAAGGCCTATCTGGGGAGCAAGGACCAATGACCGCGATGCTCAACGTCAAGGACCTGCGCGCCTATTACGGCCAGGTCCAGGCCCTGCACGGCCTCAGCTTTTCCCTCAACGAGGGCTCGCTGACCACCCTGCTCGGCGCCAACGGCGCCGGCAAGACCACCACGCTGCGGGCGATCTGCAACATGGTGCGCTCGACCGGCGCGATCGAGTTCGAGGGCAAGCCGATCGGCACGCGCTCGACCGAGAACGTGGTCCGGCTCGGCATCGCCCATGTGCCGCAGGGCCGCGGCACCTTCACCAACATGACGGTCGAGGAAAACCTGCAACTCGGCGCCATCAGCCGCTCCGACACCAAGGCGATCGGCTCCGACATCGAGCGGATGTACGACCACTTCCCGGTGCTGAAGCAGCGCTACACCCAGCAGGCCGGCACGCTGTCCGGCGGCGAGCAGCAGATGCTCGCGGTGGCGCGCGCGCTGATGCTGCGGCCGCGCCTGATGCTGCTCGACGAACCGTCATTCGGCCTCGCGCCGCTGATCGTGCGCGACCTGTTCCGCATCCTCGGCAAGATCAATCGCGAGGAAAAGGTGACCATCCTGGTGGTCGAGCAGAACGCACAGCTCGCGCTCGAGCTCGCCGACCAGGCCTATGTGATCGAAACCGGACGGATCGTGATGTCGGGCAATGCCAAGGACATCGCGAACAACGAAGACGTCCGCAAATCCTATCTCGGCTACTGAGGGAGCTGGCACAATGGAGCTTTTTGCCAACCAGGTCCTGGCCGGCATCGCCACCGGCGCGATCTACGCCTGCATGGCGCTCGCGGTGGTGATGATCTACCAGGCCATCGACCATCTGAATTTCGCCCAGGGCGAAATGGCGATGTTCTCGACCTTCGTGTCCTGGCAGCTGATGCAATGGGGCGTGCCGTATTGGGGCGCTTTCGTGCTCACCGTCGCCTTCTCGTTTGCCGCCGGCATCATCATCGAGCGGCTGCTGTTCAAGCCGCTCGCCAAGGCCCCGATCCTGACCAACGTCGCCGGCTTCATCGCGCTCTATGCGATCATCAACTCGGTCGCCGGCCTGATCTGGGACTTCACCATCAAGCAGTATCCGACGCCGTTCGGCTCCTCGCCGTTCCTCGGCAGCCAGCTGATCTCGACCCACCAGGCCGGCATGATCGGCATCACGCTGTTGATGCTGCTGTTGCTGTTCTTCTTCTTCCGCTTCACCCGGGTCGGTCTTGCGATGCGCGCCGCCGCCTCGCTGCCGGAATCGGCCCGCCTGGTCGGCATCAACACCTCGTGGATGATCGCGCTCGGCTGGGGCATGGCATCGGCGATCGGCTCGATCGCCGGCATGATGATCGCCCCGGTCGTATTCCTCGAGCCGAACATGATGCTCGGCGTGCTGATCTACGGATTTGCCGCGGCCGTGCTCGGCGGCCTCAGCTCGCCGTTCGGCGCCGTGATGGGCGGCTTCCTGGTCGGCATCTTCGAGAATCTGGTCGGCACCTACATCCCCGGCGTCGGCAATGAGCTGAAACTTCCGATCGCGCTTGCGCTGATCATCGTCGTCCTGGTCGTGAAACCGGCGGGCCTGTTCGGCCGCGCCATCGTGAAGCGAGTTTGATCATGAGCGCCGTTGAAGAAGTCGTCACAGAGGCCCCCGCCGTCGAGGCCGTGCCGAAGCGCGCCATGACGCTCGGTTATGGCACCTCGCTCGTGGTGCTCGCCGCGCTGGTCCTGATCCCGCTGTTCGTGAAGAACTTCATCATCTTCCAGATGACGATGCTTCTGATCTACGGCTTGGCGGTGCTGGCGCTCAACATCCTGACCGGCGGAAGCGGCCAGTTCTCGCTCGGCCAGAGCGCGTTCTACGCCGTCGGCGCCTATACCTCGGCGATCCTGATGGAGCATGCGGGCATGAACTATGCCCTCACTCTGCCGATCGCCGGCATCGTCTGCTTCGGCTTCGGCTTCCTGTTCGGCCAGCCGGCGCTGCGGCTCAGCGGCGTCTATCTGGCGCTGGCGACCTTCGCGCTCGCCACCGCGATGCCGCAGTTGCTCAAGCTCGGCTATTTCGAGCACTGGACCGGCGGCGTGCAGGGCCTCGTGGTGACCAAGCCGGACGCGCCGTTCGGGCTGCCGCTGTCGCAGGACATGTGGCTCTACTACTTCACGCTGGTCGTCACCATCGCGATCTACCTCGCCTCGGTGAACCTGCTGCGCTCGCGTTCCGGCCGCGCCTTCATGGCGATCCGCGACAATGAGATCGCGGCCTCCGCGATGGGCGTCGACGTTGCGCTGTACAAGACGCTGGCGTTCGGCGTCTCGGCCGGCATCACCGGCGTTGCCGGCGGTCTCGGCGCCATCGCGGTGCAGTTCGTGGCGCCCGACGGCTACACCATCCAGCTCGCGATCTCGCTGTTCCTCGGCATGGTGGTCGGCGGCGTCGGCTGGCTGCCCGGCTCGATTGTCGGTTCCGCCTTCATCATCTTCGTGCCCAACATCGCGGAAGGCATTTCAAAGGGCCTTTCGGGCGCGGTGTTCGGCGTGCTGCTGTTCCTCGTCATCTTCCTCGTGCCGCACGGCGCCAGGCAGGTTGCGATCGTTGCCCAGCAACTGGCCGCGAAGCTCAAGAAGAACTAAGAGCAATATAGAAGCAAACCAGGAGACAATATGCTTTCTACCGTTCGGATCGCCGCGATGTCCGCGGCGATCGTCGCTGTTGCCGCGACCTCCACTGCCGCATTCGCCCAGAAGAAATACGACACCGGCGCGAGCGATACCGAGATCAAGGTCGGCAACATCATGCCGTATTCGGGACCGGCCTCCGCCTACGGCGTGATCGGCAAGACCGAAGAAGCCTACTTCAAGATGATCAACGACCAGGGCGGCATCAACGGCCGCAAGGTCAACTTCGTCAGCTATGACGACGCCTATTCGCCGCCCAAGGCGGTCGAGCAAGTACGCAAGCTGGTCGAGAGTGACGAGGTGCTCGTCGTGTTCAATCCGCTCGGCACGCCTTCGAACACCGCGATCCAGAAGTACCTCAATTCAAAGAAGATTCCGCAGCTGTTCGTCGCCACCGGCGCGACCAAGTGGAACGACCCGAAGAACTTCCCGTGGACCATCGGCTGGCAGCCCAGCTACCAGAGCGAAGCGCAGATCTATGCCAAATGGCTGATGAAGGAGAAGCCCGACGCCAAGGTCGCGATCCTCTATCAGAACGACGACTTCGGCAAAGACTACCTCAAGGGCACCAAGGACGGCTTCGGCGCCAAGGCGGCCTCCAGCATCATCATGGAGGAGAGCTATGAGGTCTCCGAGCCGTCGATCGACGGGCATATCGTCAAGATCAAGGCCGCCAATCCTGACGTACTCTTGATCTACACCACGCCGAAGTTCGGCGCCCAGACCATCAAGAAGACCGCGGAGCTCGGCTGGAAGCCGCTGCAGATCATCACCAACGTGTCGATCTCGGTCGGCAGCGTGATGCAGCCCGCCGGCTTCGACAATGCCCAGGGCGTGCTCTCGGCCGCCTATGCCAAGGACGGCTCCGACCCGCAATGGGCCAACGATCCCGGCATGAAGAAGTGGAACGCGTTCCTCGACAAGTACATGCCGGGCGTCGACAAGACCGACAACGGCGTCGTCTACGGCTACGGTGCCGCGCAGACGCTCGCCAAGGTGCTGGCAATGTGCGGCGACGATCTGACCCGCGCCAACGTCATGAAGCAGGCGGCAAGCCTGAAGGACTTTACGCCCGACACCCTGCTGCCCGGCGTCAAGATCAACACCTCAGCCACCGACTTCGCCCCGATCGCCCAGCTGCAGATGCAGCGCTTCAAGGGGCAGAAGTGGGAACTGTTCGGTGACATCATTTCCGGCGACATTCCTTCCGAATGAACGTTGCACTGCGGAAATAAACAACGGGCCTCCGCGATAACCCTCGCGGGGGCTTTTTGTTGACGCCCCGCGCCGTTCGTATTGAATACGACCCAACAAAGAACCCGAGGTGGGGAAACATGACTGCCGCACGTCCGTCCCTGACGGCGCTGTTGTCCGCATTCGCTCTGATCCTGACCAGCTGCAATGTCGCGCTGGCGCAGAAGACATACGATACCGGGGCCAGCGACACCGAAATCAAGATCGGCAACACCGTGCCCTATAGCGGCCCCGCCTCGGCCTATGGGGTGATCGGCCGGACCGAAGCCGCCTACTTCAAGATGATTAACGCGGCCGGCGGCATCCGCGGCCGCAAGATCACGTTCATCTCCTATGACGACAGCTACTCGCCGGCCAAGACCGTGGAGCAAGCCCGCAAGCTGGTCGAGGACGACGAGGTGCTGCTGGTGTTCGGCTCGGTCGGCACCGCAGGCAATGCGGCGATCCGCAAGTACATGAACGAGAAGCAGGTGCCGCAGCTGTTCATCGCCTCCGGCGCCTCCAAGTGGAACGACCCCAAGAACTATCCATGGACCATGGGCTGGCAGCCGTCCTACCAGGACGAGGCGCGGGTCTACGCAAAATACATCATGAAGCACAAGCCGGACGCCAAGGTTGCCGTGCTCTATCAGAATGACGATTTCGGCAAGGACTACCTCAAGGGCCTGAAGGACGCCTTCGGCGACAAGGCTTCGATGATCGTCGCCGAGGAAGCCTATGAGACTTCCGAACCCACGATCGACAATCACATCGTCAAGCTGAAGGCCGCCGGCGCCGACACCTTCATCAGCATCACGTCACCGAAATTCGCGGCACAGGCGATCAAGAAGGCGGCCGAGATCGCCTGGACGCCATTGCAGATCGTCGCCAACGTCTCGGCCTCGGTCGGCGGCGTGATGCAGCCGGCCGGCTTCGAGAATTCGCAGGGTATCCTGTCGGCGTCCTATCTCAAGGACGGCGCCGATCCGCAGTGGGACAAGGATCCCGGCATGGAGAAATTCCTCGCCTTCCTCAAGAAGGATTATCCCGAGGCCAACAAGCTCGATGGCGCCACCTCTTACGGATACGCCGCCGCACAGACCATGGTGAAGGTGCTGGAGATGTGCGGGGACGATCTGACCCGCGCCAACGTCATGAAGCAGGCCGCGAGCCTGAAGGATTATGTCCCCGACACCTTGCTGCCCGGCATCAGCATCAACACCTCGGCCACCGACTTCGCGCCGATCAAGCAACTGCGCTTGATGCGGTTCAAGGGCGAGAAGTGGGAGTTGTTCGGCGACATCATTTCGAGCAATCTGAGCAACTGACCGCCGCACTCAACTCAACAGCGTTTGTTGGGCGCACCGCAATCTCTGCGGATCGCGCGGCAAGACCATCAGCTCCCGATATTGTCGACTAAAGATGCAGCCCCTGCGGTCACGCCACGGGGGCTTTTCGTTGAGGCGCCCCCGGTAAGATGATAGTTTTCACTGACAACAACGAGCCCTCGAAACAGGGGGCCGCGACACATCATCTGCTATCAGGGAGAGAAACCGCATGTCTGCAATACGACATCTGGCGGCTTTTGCCGTTGCGTTCGCGCTCGTCTCCGCATCCGGCAGCGCAGCGCTTGCCCAGAAGAAATACGACACCGGCGCCAGCGACACCGAGATCAAGATCGGCAACATCATGCCCTATAGCGGAGCGGCGTCCGCCTATGGCGTGATCGGCAAGACCGAGGAGGCCTATTTCCGCAAGATCAACGCCGAGGGCGGCATCAACGGCCGCAAGATCACGTTCATCAGTTACGACGACGCCTACACGCCGCCGAAGACCGTCGAACAGGCGCGCAAGCTGGTCGAGAGCGACGAGGTGCTGATGATCTTCAATTCGCTCGGCACGCCACCGAACTCGGCGATCCAGAAATACATGAACCAGAAGAAGGTGCCGCAACTGTTCGTCGCCACCGGCGCCACCAAGTGGAACGACCCGAAGGAGTTTCCCTGGACGATGGGCTGGCAGCCGAATTACCAGAGCGAGTCCATCATCTATGCGAAGTACATCCTGAAGAACAAGCCGGACGCCAAGATCGCGGTGCTCTACCAGAACGACGATTACGGCAAGGACTATTTGAAGGGATTCAAGGACGGGCTCGGAGCCAAGGCCGCGTCCATGATCGTCGCCGAGGACAGCTACGAGGTGACGGAGCCGACCATCGATTCCCACATCGTCAGGCTCAAGGCCTCCGGCGCCGACGTGTTCTTCAACATCACGACGCCGAAATTCGCGGCACAGGCGATCAAGAAGAATGCCGAGCTCAACTGGCATCCGCTGCACTTTCTCAACAACGTCTCGTCCTCGATTGGCAGCGTGATCAAGCCGGCGGGCTTCGAGGCCGCCCAGGGCATCATCTCGTCGCAGTACCTCAAGGATCCGACCGATCCGCAGTGGAAGACCGACAAGGGCATGATCGCCTGGAACGCATTCCTGGATAAGTACTACCCCGATGCAAACCGCGCCGACGCCTCCGTGATGTACGCCTACACCGTCGCGCAGGGCCTCGAGCACGTGCTGCGGGCGTGCGGCGACAATCTGACGCGGGAGAACGTCATGAAGCAGGCCGCCAGCCTGCGCGACCTCGAACTCGGCGGACTGCTGCCGGGCATCAAGGCCAACACCTCGGCGATCGATTTCGCGCCGCTTTCGCAACTGCAACTGATGCGGTTCAAGGGCGAGACCTGGGACCGCTTCGGTGAAATTTTGAGCGGCGACATCGGCGGCTGAGCCGGAGTTATCGACTAAAGACGCGGCCCCTGCGGCGTTCTCGCAGGGGCTTTCCGTTGAGGCGTCCCGCCTAAGCTGGTAATTTCACCCGATAACAACAGAGCCACCGGAACAGGCGGCCGCGACACATTCGTCTGACAACAGGGAGAGAGACATCAATGTCCGTTACCACCAGACTTGCGGTCCTCGGGGCTGCGCTCGCGCTCGTCGCGACGTCCGGCAGCGCCGCGTTTGCCCAGAAGAAATACGACACCGGCGCCACCGATACCGAGATCAAGATCGGCAACATCATGCCCTACAGCGGCCCCGCCTCCGCCTATGGCATCATCGGCCGCACCGAGGCCGCCTATTTCAAGAAGATCAACGACGCCGGCGGCATCAACGGCCGCAAGATCAACTTCATCTCCTACGATGACGCCTACTCGCCGCCGAAGGCGGTGGAGCAGGCCCGCAAGCTCGTGGAAAGCGATGAAGTGCTGCTGATCTTCAATTCGCTCGGCACGCCGTCGAACTCGGCGATCCAGAAATACATGAACGCCAAGAAAGTGCCGCAGCTGTTCGTCGCCACCGGCGCCACCAAGTGGAACGACCCGAAGGACTTTCCCTGGACCATGGGCTGGCAGCCCAATTACCAGAGCGAGACCCAGATCTACGCCAAGTACATCCTGAAGAACATGCCGAACGCCAAGATCGCGGTGCTCTACCAGAATGACGATTACGGCAAGGACTATCTGAAGGGCCTCAAGGACGGCCTCGGCCAGAAGGCCGCCAGCATGATCGTCGCCGAAGAGAGCTTCGAAACGTCCCAGCCGACCATCGACAGCAACATCGTCAAGCTGAAGGCCAGCAACGCCGACGTCTTCATCGACATCGCGACGCCGAAATTCGCGGCACAGGCGATCAAGAAGGTCGCCGAGATCGGCTGGAAGCCGACCCACTTCCTCAACAACGTGTCGGCCTCGGTCGGCAGCGTGATCAAGCCGGCCGGCTTCGAGAACGCGCAGGACATCATTTCCGCCGCCTATCTGAAGGATGCTTCCGACAGGCAGTGGGACAATGATCCCGGCATGAAGGAATTCTACGCTTTCATGGCCAAGGATTTCCCCGAGGGCGACAAGCTCGACGGCGGCACCGTGGTCGGCTTCGGCGTGGCGCAGACGCTGGTCCAGGTGCTGAAGCAGTGCGGTGACAACCTCACCCGCGAGAACGTTATGAAGCAGGCGGCGAACCTCAAGGACTTCCGTACCGAGGTGCTGCTGCCCGGCATCAAGATCAACACCTCGCCGACCGATTTCGCCCCGATCAGCCAGCTGCAGCTGATGAAGTTCAAGGGCGAGAAATGGGAATTGTTCGGCGACGTCATCAGCGCCGACGTCGGCGGCTGATTTTTCGCGAATTGCCGACTGAGAATGGCCCCCTGCGCGATACCGTCGCAGGGGGCTTTTTCATGAACCCTGTTATCTGCTCATCGCCCCGGAGGGCGATGCCCGCTTACACTTTGTCCGGCAATGCGCTAGGTAAACCGGCAAGACCCCGACAAAGAACTCGGCGCCCTTGCGCGCCGGCAACAACAAGGAGTTTTCGGGACATGCCGAAGCGGATCCGTCACCGTGTCGCAACCGCCCTGCTCGGCCTCGCCATCGCCACCGCGACGGGCTATGCCGCATGGGCGCAGAAGAAATACGACACCGGCGCGAGCGACACCGAGATCAAGATCGGCAATATCGTGCCCTATAGCGGCCCGGCCTCAGCCTATGGCGTAGTCGGCAAGGCAATGGCCGCGGTGTTCAAGAAGGTCAACGACGAGGGCGGCATCAATGGCCGCAAGATCAACTTCATCTCCTATGACGATGCCTATTCGCCGCCGAAGGCCGTGGAGCAGGCGCGCAAGCTGGTCGAGAGCGACGAGGTGCTGTTCCTGTTCGGCACGCTCGGCACCGCCTCCAACACCGCGATCCAGAAATATCTCAACGCCAAGAAGGTGCCGCAGCTGTTCGTCGCCACCGGCGCGACCAAGTGGAACGACCCGAAGACCTTCCCGTGGACCATGGGCTGGCTGCCGAGCTACCAGAGCGAATCGCGGATCTACGCTAAATATCTGCTCAAGGAGAAGCCCGAAGCCAAGGTCGCGGTGCTCTATCAGAACGACGACATGGGCAAGGACTATCTGAAAGGCCTCGAAGACGGCTTCGCCAGCGATCCCGCCCGGATCGCCGCCAAGGAAAGCTACGAGGTCGCCGAGCCGACCATCGATTCCCACGTGGTGCGGCTGAAATCCTCCAATCCCGACGTCATCATCTTCTTCACCACGCCGAAATTCGGCGCCCAGGCGATCAAGAAGCTCGGCGAGATGAACTGGAAGCCGGTGACGATCGTGTCCAACGTCTCCGCCTCCACCGCGACGGTGATGCGCCCCGCGGGCCTCGACAATGCGCAGGGCGTGATCTCGGCGGCCTACGCCAAGGACGCCAGCGATCCGCAGTGGAAGGATGATCCCGGCATGAAGGCGTTCGATGAGCTGCTCGCCAAATACATGCCCGACACCAACCGCGTCGATGCCTCGGCGATGACCGGCTACAACATGGCAACCACCATGGTCGAGGTGCTGCGCCGCTGCGGCGACGACCTCACCCGCGCCAATGTGATGAAGCAGGCGGCAAGCCTGAAGCAGTTTGCGCAGGGCGGCCTGTTGCCGGGCGTGACGCTGTCGACCGGGCCGGCCGACTTCCAGCCGATCGAGCAGTTGCAGCTGATGCAGTTCAAGGGCGAACGCTGGCAGTTGTTCGGCGACGTCATCAGCGGCGAGATCGCCGGCAACTGAACGCGTAACGAAAGCACTGCCATGACCGACCGTCGTCCATTCCTGCGTTCGATCTTCGATGCCGCGGTGGCGGCTGCGCATCCCGATGTGGTGCTGGCATCGCGGCTGCGGCCGGTACCGAAGGGGCGCGTGATCTGCCTCGCTGCCGGCAAGGGCGCAGGCGCCATGGCGGCCGCGGCGGAGCGGCACTATCTCGACACGCTCGGCCTGGCACCGTCGCGGCTGCTCGGCATCGCGACCACCCGTCACGGCCATGGCGTGCCGACCCGCCGCATCAAGGTGGTCGAGGCCGGCCACCCCGTGCCCGATGAAGCCGGCCTGCGCGCAGCCGACGATACGCTGCGGCTGGCGGCAGAGGCGACACCGGACGATCTGCTGCTGGTGCTGTTGACCGGCGGCGGCTCGGCGAACTGGATCGCCCCCGTCGAGGGCGTCAGCTTTATCCAGAAGCAGCAGGTCAACCGCGCGCTGCTGCGCTCCGGCGCGCCGATCGGCGAGATGAACACCGTCCGCAAGCATCTGTCGCGGATCAAGGGCGGACGGCTGGCGCGCGCCGGGCAGCACGCCGCCGAGATCGTGACGCTGGCGATTTCGGACGTACCGCACGACGATCCCTCCGCGATCGCCTCGGGGCCGACGGTGCCGGATCCGACCACGCTGGCGGATGCCCGCGCGCTGGTCGCCAAATACAATCTCTCGGTCGACGACGCGGTCCGCCGTGCACTCGACGATCCCGGCAACGAAAGCTGCAAGCCCGGCGATCCGGCCTTTGCCCGGGCGACATTCGAACTGCTGGCAAAGCCGAAGGCATCGATCGAAGCCGCGGTGAAGGTCGCGCAGGACGCCGGCTACGAGACCATCGCGCTCGGCGCCGATCTCGAAGGCGAGGCCCGCGAGGTCGCGGCCGCGCACGCGCGGCTGGCGCTCAAGGCGCGCAGCGAGGGCAGGCGCGTCGCGATCATCTCCGGCGGCGAGCTCACCGTGACCGTGCGCGGCAACGGCCGCGGCGGCCCCAACCAGGAATACGCACTGGCGCTCGCCGACCTGCTCAAGGATACGCCCGACATCGCAGCGCTTGCCGCCGACACCGACGGCGCCGATGGCGGCGCCGGCAGCGCGACCGACCCCGCCGGCGCGGTGATCGACCGGGCGACGTTTGCGAAGATGAAATCGCTCGGCCTCGACCCTCGGGCGTATCTGGAGAACAACGATGCCACCGGCTTCTTCGCGCAGACCGGGGATTTGCTGCTGACCGGGCCGACGCTGACCAACGTCAACGACGTGCGCGTGATTTTGGTGGATTGACGCATCCGTCATTCCGGGGCGATGCGCAGCATCGAACCCGGAATCTCGCGTCACAACTTCTGGATTCCGGGTTCGTCGCTGCGCGACGCCCCGGAATGACAGTGCCTCAAAACTCCTGCGCGAGCTTTGCCAGCATCTCCAGCAGCGCGGCGTGGTTGGCCGGGCCGAGCACCTCGATCAGCCGTGCCTCGTGCTTGTTGGCGACCAGCTTCTTGGCGCGCGCCAGCACGGCCCGGCCCCGGTCGGTCAGCACCAGGATGTGGGAGCGGCGGTCGTTGGTCGAGCGCATTCGCGCGCAAAGGTCGCGGCTCTCCAGCGCGTCGAGCATCGCGACGAAATTCGGCCTGAGGATGCCGAGCGTATTGGCGATCTCGGTCTGGTTGCGGCCGGGATTCTTGTCGAGCAGCAGCAGCACCGAGAACTGCGCCGGCGTCAGCTGCAACGGCGCGACGCAGCGCAGAAAGTCCTCGAATACCCTGAGCTGTGCGCGCTTCAGCGAATAGCCGAGCAACCCCGACAGCTCGCCCAGTTGCAGCATGCTGTCGTCCCCGGCAGGATCGACCGGTTCCCTGCGCTGGTCGCGCGACGAACGGACGGCATCGGAGGCGGTCTTGGAAACAGTCATCGCGCCAGGCTCGCAATCCCGGTACAAAAACCCCACGGGACACTCGGGGACCTTGAGATTATATCTAATAATTGTTATCCGCTATATCTAATATCGGCTTCTATCAACAGCCGATATCGGCCGACCCGCCCGGCACAGCCGGCTGTGGCGGCCCGACGCTTGAGGGGGAGCGCTCGGCCTTGAACACAACGATCATGCTGTTCCTGCTGCAGGACGGCATCACCAATGGCGCAATCTACGCACTGCTGGGGCTGGCCCTGGTGCTGGTGTTCGCGGTGACGCGGGTGATCCTGATCCCGCAGGGCGAATTCGTGACCTACGGCGCGCTGAGCTACGCCATGCTGGCGACCGGGCAGGTGCCCGGCACCGTGCGGCTTGCCGTCGCGATGGGCCTCGTCGCGTTCGCGCTCGACCTGTTCTTCGCCCGCAAGGCGCTGCATGCCCGGCTGGTCGTGCGCTCGGTCGCGGTCAACGTCGCCTTCCCCGTGGCACTGCTCGGCCTCGTCTATGCGCTGGTTGGTCCCCATACACCGATCGCCGTCAACATCGCGCTGGCGCTCCTGATCGTCGCGGCGATCGGGCTGTTCCTCTACCGCATCGCGTTCCAGCCGATCGCGCACACCTCGGTGCTGGTGCTGTTGATCGCTTCGGTCGGCTGCCATCTGGCGCTGCAGGGCCTCGGCCTGGTGTTCTTCGGTGCCGAGGGCCTGCGCGGCCCGGCGCTGTCGAATGCCGCGGTGACCGCCGGTCCGCTGCGCTTCACCGGCCAGAGCCTTGCGGTCTACGGCCTGACGGTCGGCTTCATCGTCGCGCTGTGGCTGTTCTTCGGCTACACCAGGACCGGCAAGGCGCTGCGCGCTACCGCGGTCAATCGGCTGGGCGCCCGCCTGGTCGGCATCCGCACCACGCTGTCGGGCCAGATCGCGTTCCTGCTCGCCTCCGTGATCGGCGCGATTTCCGGCATCCTGATCGTGCCGATCACCACGCTCTATTACGACACCGGCTTCCTGATCGGCCTGAAAGGCTTCATCGCCGCCATCATCGGCGGCCTGGTCAGCTATCCCCTGACCGCGGTCGCCGCCATCCTGGTCGGCATCGTCGAGGCCTTCTCGTCGTTCTATGCCAGCAATTTCAAGGAAGTCATCGTGTTCACGCTGATCCTTCCCGTCCTGGTGCTGCGCTCGCTCGCAGCACCCCAGGTCGAAGAAGAGAAGGATTGAGCGCGATGACGCAGCGGCTTCCTCTCATCATTTTCGCGCTGGTGCTGGCGGCGATCCCGTTCGTCCCGGGCATCCCGCCATTCTGGATCGTGCTGCTCGACAATATCGGCCTCGCCGCGCTGGTCGCGATGGGACTGGTGCTGCTCACCGGCGTCGGCGGCCTCACCTCGTTCGGGCAGGCCGCGTTCTGCGGTTTTGGCGCCTATACCACCGCGGTGCTGACCACCGCCTACGGCGTCTCACCCTGGCTGACGCTGCCGGCGTCGCTTTTGGTCAGCGGCATCGCCGCCGTGCTGCTCGGCCTCGTCACGGTGCGGCTGTCGGGTCACTATTTGCCGCTCGGCACCATCGCCTGGGGCATCGGCCTGTTCTATCTGTTCAGCAAGCTGGAATTCCTCGGCCGCAACGACGGCATCTCGGGCATCCCGCCGCTTTCGATCGGCTCGTTCAAGATGCTGAACCCGGACACGATCTATTACGCGATCTGGGTCGCGGTGCTGCTCGCGGCGCTGCTGACGATGAACCTGCTGGATTCCCGCACCGGGCGCGCGATCCGCGCGCTGCGACGCGGCCATATCGCCGCCGAAGCGTTCGGCGTGCAGACGCCGCGCGCCAAGCTGCTGGTGTTCATCTATGCCGCGGTGCTGGCCGGCCTGTCCGGCTGGCTCTATGCGCATTTCCAGCGCGCCGCCAACCCGACGCCGTTCGGCGCGCAGGCCGGCATCGAATATCTGTTCATCGCCGTCGTCGGCGGCGCGGGCTACGTTTGGGGCGGCGTGCTCGGCGCCGGGATCGTCGTGATCCTGAAAGAGGTGTTGCAGAGCTATCTGCCCTACATCTTCGGCGGCCAGAGCCAGCTCGAGACCATCGTGTTCGGCATCATGCTGGTGCTGCTGTTGCAGCTCGCGCCGCAGGGCGTCTGGCCCTGGCTGATGGCGGTTCTGCCGTTCAAGCCCGCCCGCAAGATCCCGGACACCTCGGTGAAGCTGGAGCACCGCGAGCGGGCGCCGGGAACATCCCCGGTGCTGCTGCACGTCGAGAAGGCGCGAAAACAGTTCGGCGGCGTGCTCGCGGTGAACGATGTCTCGTTCGACGTCAACGCCCGCGAGATCGTCGCGCTGATCGGCCCGAACGGCGCCGGCAAGAGCACGACCTTCAACCTGATCACCGGCGTGCTGTCCGCAACGAGCGGCAAGATCGCGGTACTCGGCAACGAGGTCGCGAACGCGCCGCCGCAGGAGGTGGTCAAGCTCGGTGTTTCCAGAACGTTCCAGCACGTCAAGCTGGTGCCCGACATGACCGTGCTGGAGAACGTCGCGATCGGCGCGCATCTGCGCGGCAATTCCGGCGCGATCTCCAGCATGCTGCGGCTCGACCGCGCCGACGAGGAGAAGCTGCTGGCGGAGGCCGCGCGGCAGATCGCGCGCGTCGGCCTGTCCGACCAGATCGACCAGCTCGCCGGCTCGCTGTCGCTCGGGCAGCAGCGCATCGTCGAGATCGCCCGCGCACTGTGCGTCGATCCGATGCTGCTGTTGCTCGACGAACCGGCCGCCGGGCTGCGCCACATGGAGAAGCAGCGGCTCGCCACGCTGCTCCGGCAATTGCGCGACGGCGGCATGTCGGTGCTGCTGGTCGAACACGACATGGGCTTCGTGATGGATCTCGCCGACCGCATCGTGGTGCTCGATTTCGGCACCAAGATCGCCGAGGGCACGCCGGCTGCGATCAAGCGCAACCCCGACGTCATCAAGGCCTATCTCGGAGCCGCCGCATGAGCGCGCTGCTATCGGTCACCGACGTTCACATCTCCTACGGCAAGGTCGAAGCCGTGCGCGGCGTCTCGCTCGACGTCGCGGATAACGCGATCGTCACCATCATCGGCGCCAACGGCGCCGGCAAGACCACGCTGCTCAACGCCATCATGGGCGTGCTGCCGCTGCGGGGCCGCACCAGCTTCGCCGGCGTCGACATGGCGCCATTAGACATCGAGGACCGCGTCGCCACCGGCCTCAGCCTGGTGCCCGAGCATCGCGAATTGTTCGGCACCATGAATGTCGAGGACAATCTCGAGCTCGGCGCGTTCCGGATCGCGAAGGCGGCCGCGGCGACCTCGCTGGAGCGGGTCTACACGCTGTTTCCGCGGCTCAAGGAACGCCGCAGGCAGCTCGCCGGCACGCTGTCCGGCGGCGAGCAGCAGATGCTGGCGATGGGCCGCGCGCTGATGGGTGCGCCGAAACTCCTGATGCTGGACGAGCCGAGCCTCGGCCTCGCCCCGATCATCGTCGCCGACATCTTCCGCATCGTCGGCGAACTCCGCGCCGCCGGCGTCTCGGTGCTGCTGGTCGAGCAGAACGCGCAAGCCGCGCTGCAGATCGCCGACCGCGCCTATGTGATGGAGCTCGGCGAATTCGTGCTGTCAGGCCCCGCGAATGAAATCGCCGCCAACAAGGGCGTCGCCGCGAGCTATCTCGGCTTCCAGCACGAAGGCGAGAGCGCGATTTGAGGCGCTGGGAAATGCCCCATCCCAGAGACAACAAAAGAGCCGGTCCGTAGCCCGGCTTTTCGTTTCGCAGATCGCGCCCAGCTCACATCGCCGGGACGTATTTGCCGTCCTTGACCGTCAGCAGGATGCGCGAGCGGTCGTCGAGGCCGTAGCGGTCCTTTTCGGTCCAGTTGTAGACGCCCTGGGACGCGACGATCTCTTTTTCGGAGATCAGCGCCTGGCGGATCGCCTCGCGGAATTCCACCGTGCCGGGCTTGGCGGTCTTCAGCGCCACCGGGATGATGCGATTCAGCACCTGGAACGCGTCGTAGGAATGGCCGGCGAACTGGCTGCGGCTGTTGGCGCCGTATTTGGCTTCATAGGCCGCGTTCAGCGTGAGGCCCGGCTTCTTGGTCAGCGCGCTGTCGGCTTGCGTTTCCGGCGACATGATCGGGCCAGCCGACATGATGACGCCTTCCGCCGAGGCGCCGGCGATGCGGATGAAGTCCATGGTGGCGGCACCGTGGGTCTGGTAGATCAGGCCCTTGTAGCCGCGCTCGCGCAGCGCGGTCTGCGGCAGCGCCGCGGCGGTGCCGGAGGCGCCGACCAGGATGGCGTCGGGATTGGCGGCAACGAGCTTCAGCACCTGCCCCGCCACCGACGTATCCGGACGCGCGAAGCGCTCCTCGTCGGTCATGGTCAGGCCCATCGGCACGGCCTGCGCCTTGAAATCGTTGACCCAGAGATCGCCATATGAATCCGAATAGCCGATATAGCCGACGGTCTTGATGTTGTGCGCCTTCATGTGCTCGTAGAGCACCTTGCCCATGATCGGAATCGACTGCGGCAGGTCGACCGACCATTTCGCGCGGGCGTCGTTGATAGGGAACGGCGCAAGGCCGAAATGCGGGATGCCGGCCTCGTTGGCGACCGTCGACACCGCGATCGTCGTCGGCGTGATGCAGGAGCCCATGATGATGTCGGCCTTGGACTCGGTGACGAAGCGCCGCGCATTGGTGGTCGCAGCGGTCGGATCGCCGGCGTCGTCGAGCACGATCAGCTTCAGCGGCACGCCGGCGATCTCCTTCGGCACGAAATCGAGCGCGTTGCGCTCGGGGATGCCGAGCGCCGCGGCGGGGCCCGTGGTCGAGAGCGAGATGCCGATGGTGATCTCATTGGTCTGCGCCAGCGCGGGCAAGCCCGGCAGCGCGATGACAGCCGCGAGCACTGCTGTGGCGAGAGTGGCCTTCCTCATTCATTCCTCCCTGCGGATATATTTTTTGGGTTTAAACCGGTTTTGCGGGCCAATTCAGCCCCTTCTTTAGGTCATGAAGGACGGCAAGTCAGCCCTTCATGAAGCGGTCGATGACCTCCTGCGGAAATGGCGCCGATTTCAGCCTGGCCGGATCGTCCGGGTGACGGCCGACCAGCACCCTGGTCTCGAACGCCTCGATCGCCAGCGCCTCGCCCTTGAACACGCGGTGCACCACCTCGAAGCTCGAGCGCTTGATGCTCTCGATGCGGCTCTCGATGCTGATCCAGTCACCATGGGTCGACGGGATGTGGAATTTCGCCCGCGTGTCGACCATGGGAATGCCCACCAGGCCGTATTTGTGGACGAGGTCCTGCTTCGAGCAACCGGCGGCCTCGAACATGATCGAGGTCGAATCGTCGAACATCGCGAAGTAGCGCGGGTAATAGACGATGTTGGCGGGGTCGCAATCGCCCCACTGGATCTGCACGTCGCGCCGATTGACGAACATGATTACCCAACTCCGATGCCGCGGCGGTGGCGGTGAGCTCCCTCTCCCATGGGGAGAGGGCTGGGGTGAGGGGGTACGGTCTTCGTTGTTGATCCGAACCCCTCACCCGGATCGCTGTGCGATCCGACCTCTCCCCATGGGAGAGGTAGAAGCGGGCTGATCGAATGTTCTCGGGTCATACGCGTCATCATGCGTTAGCGCGGCGCCATCCGGAGCGCGGCATCGAGCCGCACCACTTCGCCGTTCAGATAGGGATTGTCGATCATGTGCAGCGCCAGCGAGGCGAACTCGTCGGCCTGGCCGAGCCGGCGCGGGAACGGGATCGCGGCGGCGAGCGAATCCTGCGCTTCCTGCGGCAGGCCAGCCAGCAACGGCGTCATGAATAGGCCGGGCGCGATGGTCAGCACGCGGATGCCGAACTGCGCGAGCTCGCGCGCGATCGGCAAGGTCATCGCAACAATGCCGCCCTTGGAGGCCGAATAGGCCGCCTGCCCGATCTGGCCGTCATAGGCCGCGACCGACGCCGTCGAGATCACGACGCCGCGCTCGCCGGTCGCCAGCGGCTCGAGCTTCGACATCTCGGCAGTTGCAAGCCGCAGCATGTTGAAGGAGCCAATCAGATTCACCTTGATGACCTTGTCGAAATCGGCAAGCGCCATCGGGCCCTCGCGGCCGATCACGCGCTTGGCGACGCCGATGCCGGCGCAATTCACCAGCACGCGCGCCGGGCCATGCGTCTTGGCGGCGGCAGCGACCGCGGCTTCCGCGGCCGCCGCATCGGCGACGTCGCAGACCACGGCAATGCCGCCGATCTCGGCCGCGACGCTCTCGGCGAGCTTGGCGTTGAGGTCGCAGACCGCGACCTTTGCGCCCTGCGCGGCCAGCCGGCGCGCGGTCGCAGCTCCCAATCCCGATGCGCCGCCGGTGACGATGGCGGCCTGGTCCTTCAACTGCATGGCATGCTCCTCTTCAAACATCAGACAAGTGTGATCACCGATGCCGGCGGCACCGGCGCGTAGAGCGCTTCGATGATGTCGGTGCGATGCTCCAGCACGGCGCGCTGGTTGATCGAGCCCTTGTCGGTGACCTCGCCGCGATCGATCGACAGCGGCGTGTCGAGCAGGATCGCCCGTGCGATCCGGGTCGACGAGCCGGTTGCGCCGGCCAGGACCCGCGCGAAACGTTCGCGAAAGGCTGCGCGCACCAACGGATCATTGGCCGCGGCCGCGATGTCATTGGCAGCAAGCGCCGGATTGATCAGGCGGCAGCCATCGAGATCGAGGATCACGATCGCAGCCAGCTCGTCGCGGTTGATGCCGGCGATCACGACGTCGCGCACCAGCGGCGCGCAGGTCCCGACGAAGCGCGCCCGCAACGGCCCGACGCTGACCCAGGTCCCGCTCGCCAGCTTGAAATCCTCGGCGATCCGGCCGTCGAAATCGAATCCGGCGTCGAGATCGCCGGGGTTGGCAGGCTTCAGCGCATCGCCGAACTTGTAGAAACCTTCCTGATCGAACGCCTTCGCAGTCAGCTCGGGCTGCCGCCAGTAGCCGGGCGTCACGTTCGGGCCCCTGGCGCGCACCTCGAGCTTGCCGTTGTTCGGCACCAGCTTCGCCTCATTGCCCGATACCGGAAGCCCGACATGGCCGGACCGGCTGGTGTCGGGCCGCACCGACATGAAGAACGGCGAGGTCTCGGTGGCGCCGAGCCCGGTCAGCATCGGCACCCGATAGCCCTTCTCCTGCACGGCGAGCGCATCGAGGCTGTTCCAGACGAACGGCGACAGTGCGGCGCCGGAGAAGAACATCGCGTGCAGCCGGTGGAAGAACCTTGCCCGCAAGGCCGCATCGTCACGCAGATAGGGCAGCAGCGATTCATAGCCCTTGGGCACGTTGAAATAGACCGTCGGCGAGATCTCGCGCAGGTTTCGCACGGTCTCCTCGATGCCGCCGGGCATCGGCTTGCCCTCATCGAGATACATCGAGCCGCCGTTATAAAGCGTCAGTCCGACATTGTGGTTGCCGCCGAAGGTGTGATTCCACGGCAGCCAGTCGACGATGACAGGCGGCTCGTCCTTGAGGAACGCCAGCGTTTCGCGCAGCATCACCTGGTTGGCGCAGATCATGCGCTGGGTATTGATGACGGCCTTGGGGTTGCCGGTCGACCCCGAGGTCAGCAGGAACTTCGCAATTGTGTCCGGCCCGATCGCCGCGTTGATCGCGTCGAGGCGCGGGTCTTCCGGCGTTGCCATCAAGCCGGCGAGCCGCGTCACGACGCGGCCGGCGACAGCTCCGCGGCTTGCCGCGATCTCGACGTCGGGTCCGACATTGGCGCGCAAGGCATCGGAAAATTTATCGGCATCGTCAACGAAGACGAGGCCGGGTGTCAAAAGCTTGATGACAAAGCTGAGCTTGCCATAGTCGCGCGACACCAGCGAATAGGCCGGCGACACCGGGCAGAACGGAACGCCGGCATAGAGCGCACCAAGTGCGACCAGCGCGTGATCGATCGAATTGCCCGACAGGATCACGATCGGTCGCTCGGCCGACAATCCGCGCGCGATCAGCGCGGAGGCGATCCGCCGCGTGGTTTCAAGCAATTGCGCGTAGGTGATCTGCCGCCAGCCGCCGCCGGCGGCACGCTCGGCCATGAACACGCGGTTCGGCTCGGCCTTCGCCCAGTGGTGCAGGCGATCCGTGAGACGAGCCGGAAAGTCGACGAGGCCGACTTTCGGACGGAGATAGATCGTGCCGTCGTCGCGGCGCTCGACGGTGACATCAGGGTTGCCGAACGAGATCGGGCGCAGCGGGTGCGCGCTCGCAGTGAACGCAGGCGACGTGGCATTCATGTCGGCTTCACCTTGGCGGTCTTGCGATCCAGAAACGCGCGGATCCGCTGCTTGGCTTCCTTGTCGCTCTGCGCCACCGTCGCCATCAGCGATTCCATCAGCAGGCCGGTCTGCGGATTGGCCTCGGCGATCATCGGTAGCGCCTGCAACACGGCAAAATTGGTCAGCGGCGCATTGGCGGCAACGCGCTCGGCAAGCTCCAGCGCCTTCGGCAGCGCGCCGCCGGCCTCGGTGAGATATTGCGAGAAGCCGTAGGCGGCGCCCTCGGTCGCCGAATAGACCCGGCCGGTCAGCATCATGTCCGCCATCCGGGGCACGCCGATCAGGCGCGGCAGCCGCACCGATCCGCCGCCGCCGACGAAGATGCCGCGCTGGCCCTCGGGCAGTGCGAAATAGGCCGACGGCTCGGCGACCCGGATATGCGCGGCGCAGGCCAGCTCCAGCCCGCCGCCAATCACCGCGCCCTTCAGCGCCGCGATCACAGGCACGCGGCAATACTGGATGCGGTCGAACACGCGGTGCCACATCTGGGAGTGCACCAGACCCTCGGTGGCGTCGCGCTCGGTCAGTTCGGAGAGATCGAGGCCGGACGAGAAGTGATCGCCGATGCCATGGATGACGACGGCGCCGATATCGTCCGATATCGCGGAAAAGCAGTCCCGCAGCGCCAGGATGATGCCGTCGTTCAGCGCATTGCGCTTGGCGGGCCGGTTGAGCCCGACCGTCAGCACGGCTCCGCGCGTCTCGATCCTGAGCAGCGAGGCGTCACCCGCGTCGGCAGCGTTTCCCATGGCGTTATTGTTTCCCGGTTAGAATAGTTATGTTTTATAACTATCATTGCGGGAGTCAAGACGGGACGTCGCGAAGGCTGGCGGAATGCACGCAGGGCTCCATTCCATTCACGGTGCGCATGCGAGCGCCGACACCGTTTCCGCGCACACCGCCGTCGTCCCGGCGAAGGCCGGGACGACACCGAGTATGCGTTGTCGCTTGTGAACAGAAGGGGCAGGGAAAGCTGTCAAGGTTTGCGCAAGCGGAGCTCACAACACCTGATGCACGTCGATCACGACGCGGTCGGCGTGGCGGGCGGCGGAGCCGACGAAGATGTGTTGCATCAGCCAGCGGTATTTTTCCGCGCCGGTTTCGAATTTCGGCACGGTGCGGAAATAGATCAGCTTCGGATCGACCGGCTCGCCGCGCTTGAGCTTCTGCAACAGCTCGACCGGCCCGAACCGGATGCCCTTGTTCTCGACATAGACCACGGCGCCGTCGTCGGTCTCGAAGGCGTATTTCGCCTCCAGCTCGATCAGCTCGTTGGGCCGGATGATCTGGAAGTCGGCACCGAACGGCAGCACCTTGCCATTGATCCCCTCGCCCGTCACCTCGCCGCCGACGATCGGAATGATGCGGCGCACGCCGGTGCCGATGTCGCCGGCGGACGTCACATCCGCGACCCGCGCGGTGATGGTGAAGACGTACTTGGTCTGAAGCGTGGGTATCATGAATTTAACCTATCATGCGCTGCGGCAACCAGGTCGCGAGCAGCGGGAACAGGATCAGGATCACCAGCCGGATCAGATCGGTGATCACGAACGGCAGCACGCCGACGAAGATCGTCGACATGTCGACGTCCTTGATCACGCTCTTGATCACGAACACATTCATCCCGACTGGCGGATGGATCAGGCCGAGCTCCACCGTCATAACGATGATGATGCCGAACCAGATCGGATCGAAACCGAGCGCGGTCACCACCGGAAACACGATCGGCACGGTGAGGATCACCATCGCCATCGCATCCATCAGGCAGCCGAGCACGAGATACATCAGAAGGATCAGCGCCAGCACGCCGTAGGGCCCGATGCCGAGCCCGGTAAGGAATTCGGTGACGTGCTGCGGCGTCTGGGTGATGGTGAGGAAATAGCCGAAGCAGAGTGCGCCGATCAGCACCGTGAACACCGCGGCGGCGGTGCGCGTCGCCTGCAGCAGCGATTGCAGGATGCCGTCTTTGGTCAGCTTGCCGCGGAGGATGCCAATGATGAAGGCACCGACCGCGCCGACCGCGCCGGCTTCGGTCGGGACGAAGAAGCCGCCATAGAGCCCGCCGATCACGAACAGGAACAGCAGCAGCGGCGACCAGACGTCGCGCATCGCCATCGCGCGCTCGCCCCACGACGCCTTCTTGCCCGCCGGCAGGAAGCCCGGCCGGGTCACGCCGATGATGCCGATCGTGATCATGTGCATCAGGATCGCGAGCAGGCCCGGCACCACGCCGGCGATGAACAGCTTGCCGATGTCCTGCTGGGTGATGATGCCGTACACCGCGAGCACCGTGGACGGCGGCAGCATCGCGCCCAGCGTACCGCCGACCGCGATCACGCCGGTGGAGAAGGATTGCGGATAGCCGAAGCGGCGCATCTCGGGATAGGCCACCGCCGAGAAGGTGGCGGCGGTCGCGACCGAGGAACCCGAGATCGCGGCGAAGCCGCCGCAGGCCGCGATCGTCGCGATGCCGAGCCCGCCCTTCCAGTGGCCGACAAAGGTATTGGCGGCGCGGAACAGTTCGCGGCTGATGCCGGAGACGGACACGAACGCGCCCATCAACAGGAACATCGGGATCACGCCGAAGGAATAGTCCGTCACCGTGCGCATCGTAGTCTGGCCAACCAGCTTCAGCGCCGGTGCAATGCCGGTGAGGTAACCAAAGCCGGTGATGCCGACGAGGCCCATCGCCATGCCGACGGGGACACGCAGCAGCATCAGCACGAACAGGCTGACAAAGCCGATGACGGCAACGGCCTCGGGACTGAGATCAAGGCTCATGGCCGTCTACTCCGCGGTCTTGATCTTGGCATCGTGGATATCTTCCGGATGGAAGATCAGGCGGTAGGTGCGGATCGCGATCAGCAGCACGGCCGAGACGTCGCCGATCCACGACACCAGGAAGAACGGCCACACCGGCACGCCGAGATCCATGGTGACGATGTGGCTGTTTTTGGTGTCGATCACCTTGTCGACCAGCGTGTAGGTCTGCACCGACACGACGAACAGCAGCACCAGCGTCGCGAAAATGTCGATCCAGCGCTGATAGCGCGGCGAGGCGTTGGCCCAAACCAGATCCACCGTGATGTGGGTGCCGCGATAGCTGGTCGCCGCGATGCCCCAGAAAATCAGGATGCCGAGCAGGAACTGGCCGAAATTGTAGTAGTCGGGGATCGTCACCGAGAAGAACTTGCGCATGAACACCGCGGTGAAGGTGTTGAGCGCGACGACGCCGACAAAGAACGCCGCCACCCATTCGATCGAATCGATGAAGCGGTCCATAAAATTCTTGCGCACCGGCTCGGGAGGCCCGGTGATCGCGCCGTCTGGGGTGACTTCGGAATTGGCAGCCATGATGTTGGACTATCGATGTCAGGGAGAGCCGTCATTCCGGGGCGCGCGTCAGCGCGAACTCGGAATCTCGCAACACAATCTCCAGATTCCGGGTTCGCTCGCTTTGCGAGCGCCCCGGAATGACGACAGGGTTCAGATCCCCGCCTCGTATTTCGTCAGCGTGGCCTGCAGGTCGGCATCGATCTTCGCCGCATCACCGCCGGCTTTCTTCACCGCCTCGGCCCAGCTGTCGTGCAGCGGCTTGACCGCTTTCTTCCACTCGGCGAGCTGATCCGCCGTCAGCGGATAGACTTCATGGCCTTGCAGCGCCTTCATCTTGGTGCGGCCGTTGGCTTCGAAATCGGTCCAGGGATCGGTGACCTTGGAGGCCCATTCCGGCGAGCAGTGATCGTCGATCACTTTCTTCTGGGCATCCGACATCGCATTGTATTTGGCGAGGTTCATGTTGTAGGTGAACACGGTCGAATAGAGCGGCACGTCCATGTGGTACTTCACCACCTTGTCGATGCCGAACAGGAAGATCGAGCCCCAGGGGAAGGTGATCTCGTCGGCCACGCCGCGCTCGATCGCGTCGCGCGATTCCGGCGCGGAGGCCTGCACGTTGGTGCCGCCGAACGTCTTGACCATCTCGCCGATCGTGCTCTGCGCGGGGCGCACCTTGACGCCGGAGAGATCGCTCGGCAGCACGATCTTCTTCTTGCCGTGCAGCGCGCCCGGATCGTGGATGAAGGCGAAGCACAGCTTGGTGTCCTTCATCTCGGTCGGCGCATATTTGTGATACCACTCGTTCAGCGCCAGCGTTCCCTTCTTGCCGTCGGAGAAGGTGAAGGGAAGCTGGCCGGCGGCGGCGATCGGGAAGCGGCCGGGCTGATAGCCGGGATTGACATAGGTGACATCGGCGATGCCGTCGCGCGCCATGTCGTAATGGTCGAACGCCTTGCCGAGCTGCTCGGACGGAAACACGGTGACCTTGATGGTGCCGCCCGACGCCTTCTCGATGTCGGCGGCCCAGGCCTGCGTCGCCGGCACCAGCGGATGCGCCGGCGGCACCCACAGCGACACTTTGAGATTGACGGTCTTGTCCTGCGCCATGGCAGGTCCAATGGCGGGGCCCGCGGCCGGCACAATGGCGGCTGCCATCAGCAGCGCCAACAATCTATTCCTCATCACGTCTCCTCCTCTCCATGACGGCAGGCTTCGCGCCCGGCCCTTATTATTTAACATGTTATCTAATTCGCGCGCCGGTTCAAGATGGAATATGCGGGGCGGACGCCTCGTCGCATCCGGTCCCTCCACCATCTTGCGCTGCGGCGAACATCGTTTCCGCGCAAATCCGCTTTGCCAAAACTGTTATATGATATAGTTGCCTTGGCAAGTTGACGGCGCCCGGAGCGGGCGCCCGGCGAACAGCCTATCCGATCGGGAGGACGAGGTATTGCGGACAAAAGTAGCAATCATTGGCGCAGGTCCGGCCGGACTGTTGCTTGGGCAACTACTTCATCTTTTCGGCATAGACAACGTCATTCTTGAGCGGCAGACCCCGGACTACGTGCTGGGACGGATTCGCGCCGGCCTGCTCGAGGAAGGCACGGTGTCGCTGCTCGAAAGCGTCGGCGCGGCAGCGCGGCTGCACCGGGAGGGCCTAGTCCATCATGGCCTCGAGCTGGCGTTCGGCGGCGCGCGCCACCGCATCGACCTGCATGGCTCGACCGGCAAGACCGTCACCATCTACGGTCAGACCGAGGTCACGCTCGACCTGATGAACGCCCGCAAGGCCGCCGGCCTGACCACGATCTACTCGGCCGCCGACGTCAAGCCGCTTGATTTCGACACCGACCATCCGCGCGTCAGCTACGTCAAGGACGGCGTCAGCCACGACATCGCCTGCGATTTCATCGCGGGCTGCGACGGCTTCCACGGCGTCAGCCGCGCCAGCGTGCCGGCCTCGGCGATCACCAGCTACGAACGGGTGTATCCGTTCGGCTGGCTCGGCATCCTCTCGGAGACGCCGCCGGTCTCGCCCGAACTGATCTACAACAACCACGAGCGCGGGTTTGCGCTGTGCACGATGCGCTCGACGCACCGCAGCCGCTACTATGTGCAGTGTCCGCTCGACGATCAGGTCGATCAATGGTCGGACGAGCGGTTCTGGGACGAATTGAAGCGGCGGCTCGACCAGAAGGCGGCCGACGAGATCGTCACCGGCCCCTCGATCGAAAAGAGCATCGCGCCGCTGCGCAGCTTCGTCGCCGAACCGATGCGGTTCGGCCGCATGTTCCTGGCCGGCGACGCCTCGCATATCGTGCCGCCGACCGGCGCCAAGGGCCTCAACCTCGCCGCCAGCGACGTGCATTATCTTTCGCAGGCGCTGCGCGAATATTACGACGAGAAATCCTCCGCCGGGATCGACGGCTACTCGGCCAAGGCGCTGGCGCGGGTCTGGAAGGCGGTGCGCTTCTCCTGGTGGATGACCTCGATGCTGCACAAGTTCCCCGACGAGGGCGAATTCGCCGCGCGCATCCAGATCGCCGAGCTCGACTATCTGGTCAGCTCGAAGGCGGCGTCGACCTCGCTGTCGGAGAACTATGTGGGGCTGCCGTTCTAGGCGAGCTCGCGGATGCTTTTGTCGGGCAGCATTCTCTCCACAATCTCGGTGGTCATACCCCGCGTAGGCGGGGTATCCAGTACGCTGCGGCTTCTCGGATCCAGCCGAAGTCTCTGGAATACTGGATCGCCCGCTTTCGCGGACGATGACAGCTGAAGACGTGGCGACCGGCCAGGGCCGCATTCAAACAGCCGCGCGAATCCCGTTTAAAACTTTGTAGGCGGTGAAACCGTCGTCGACATCGCGTTCAATGGCGTCAACCCGACGTCTTAAGCGAGATTCAGATGACCACCGATACGCAAACCGCCCCCGACATTCCTCAGGACGTCCCGCAAGGCTTCGAGCCGCTGTTCCGCAAGAGCCCGCTGACCGAGCCCTGGGAGCCGCTGTACCAGAAGAAGACCGAAAGGTCCGTCATCATCGGCCTGCGGTTGGCGAGGCCGCACACCAACGGCCGCGGCCTGATCCATGGCGGACTGATCGCAGCGCTCGCCGACAACGCGATGGGCTATAGCTGCGGCCAGGCCACCGGCTGGACCACCTCGTACGTGACGATCTCGCTGACGGTCGATTTCGTCGGCTCCGCCAATGTCGGGCAGTGGCTTTCAGTCGAGAGCGATGTGATCAAGACCGGCAGCACGATCTGCTTCGCCCAGAGCCTGATCAAGGCCGACGGCGTGACGATCGCGCGCGCCAGCGGCAGCTTCCGCGTGGTGCCGAAGAAGCCGCCGGTAAGCTAAGCGCATTCACTGTGATCTATCTGAAATGCCAGTCGGTGATCTCGGTGACGAGATCGATGAAGGTCCGCACCTTGGCCGACAGCAGCCGGGATGTCGGGTAGACGACATGGATCGGCACCGGCGGCTGCTCGAACGCGGCGAGCACGATTCGGACCCGCTTGGCCTTCAGCGATTCGGCGGCCTGGTAGGCCATCACCCGGGTCAGTCCGCCGTCCTGCTCGGCGAACTGGATGGCGGCATCCGAGCTGTTGCTGGTGAAGCGCGGCGTCGGCGTGATCCGGATCTCCTGGCCATTCTCCATGAAGCGCCAGTCCGGCACGGCCGTCACGGCGCCGAACTGGATGGTGTCATGATTGGCAAGGTCCGATGGCCGTTTCGGCTCGCCGCGCAGCTTGAGATAGCCGGCCGAGGCCACCACGATCCGGCGCATCTGGCCGACATGCCGGGCGACCAGCGTCGAATCCGGCAGGTGCCCGAGCCTGACCGCGAGGTCGACGCCATCCTCGACGAGGTTGATCCGTCGATCCGATAGCCGCAGATCGACGCCGACATCGGGATAGCGTTTCAAATAGGCTGACACGACCGGGCTGACATGCAGCCGCCCGAAGCCGAACGGCGCCGAGATCACCAGGCGCCCTTCGGGGCGGGTGCGCTCGCTCTCCACCGCGTCCTCGGCCTCCTCGACGTCGGCGAGGATCCGCCGCGCCCGCTCCAGATAGCGTGAGCCGGCATCGGTCAGGGTGACCTGCCGTGTCGTCCGTTGCAGCAGACGCGCGCCGAGCCGCTCCTCCAACGCGGCGATCAGCCGGGTGATCGCAGACGGCGACAGGCCGAGCTTGCGCGCGGCGGGCGCAAACCCCTCGAGGTCCGCCACCGCGACGAAGGCCTGCATGGCGTCGATCCGGTCCATGACACTATTGCATAATCGGCAACAGTGAAGTGTCAATTCACAAGATTGCTTACGATCCGGAAATACCCATCTTACAACCCGAGGACGGCCGCTTCGTCGCCCGTTGCGGGAGGCTCAGATGTCAGAGGTTCGCAGCTATTCGAGCGACGTCGGGTTTACCCCGGCGGTGAAGGAAATCCAGGCCCGCAAGGGCTCGCGCGCAAGCTATGCCGAGGTCGAGGCCCGTGGCGGCTGGCAGACCGAGGTCGATGACAATCTCGCAGCCTTCCTCGCCGACACCAACAGCTTCTATCTCGCGACGGCCTCCGCCGACGGACAGCCCTACATCCAGCACCGCGGCGGACCCAAGGGCTTTCTCAAGGTGCTGGACAAGCACACCATCGCGTTTGCCGATTACAGCGGCAACCGGCAGTTCATCACCCAGGGCAATCTCTCGGAGAACCCGAAGGCCTATATCTTCGTGATGAATTACGCGCACCGGCAGCGCGGGAAGATCTGGGGCGAGGCGCGCGTCGTCGAGGACGATCCCGCGCTGATGCGTTCGCTGATGCCGCAAGGTTATCGCGCACGGCCCGAGCAGGTGATCCTGTTCAAGGTCAAGGCGTGGGACACCAACTGCCCGCAGCACATTCCGCAGAAGTTCGACGCAGCCGATGTAGCGCAAGCCCTCGCCTCGCGCGACCGGCGCATCGCCGAGCTCGAGGCGGAGCTCGCCGCACTGAGGGGCGAGCCCGCTCCTGCGGCCACAAGCTAGGCCGCCTGCTGCTGCAGCGGCGCCCAGGCGAACTCCGGGTAATATTGCTGCATCATCCGGCCGACATAGGCGGTGAGATTGTCGAACTTTTCGGTGCGCTCACGCAGCGCCGAATCGAAGAACGGTGTCAGGATTCCTGCCAGCGCACCGAACGCGGTGGCATCGGTGCCGCAGGGCGAATTGCCCATCAGATAGGGCTTGTCACCGAGCTGCACCGACAGCGCAAACACCGAGCGAAGTGCGAGATCGACGTCCTCGTCGGGTCCGTGACGGCCAAGCCCGCTCAAGAGATAGTTCTCGGCAACGCGGAACTGGGCGTCCTCGCGCATCTTGTCGCGCAGATGATCGGGCGCGCCGTCGAAGAAGTGCGCCGGCCCCTTGGCGAAATTGGCGTCGTCGACCCAGCGCGCGCCGACCAGCGCCCAGTAGATGTGATGCTCGATCATGCGCTCATAGGCCCAGGCCTGGGCGCGCGCCTGCAGGCTCAGCGGCGCATCGAAATCGAAGCCGTATTTGCCCTCGATATGGGCGCGGATGAAGGTCGAATCGGCGATCGTCTCGCCGTCATCGACGATGAACGGCAGCTGGCCCTTGGGAGAGGCCGGCGGCTTCGCCTTTTCCTTGGCGTAGGCGAGCCCGGCCATCTTGAGCTGGACCTCGGTCTTGGTCACGAAGGGGCTGATTTCCGGCAGACCGAAGCCCGTGCCAAAGCCAAAAAGCGTAATCATATGAAGCTCCCGATCGCCTGTGGACGTGAATTGAAGTTAGCTGCCCCCTGCTGCCAGCATGGTGTCAGCAGTAGTGGCATTCACTGTCGAGCGGGCCGACCGGCGCGAGGCGGCGAACCGCCTCGCGAACCCGCTTGACCAGCCGTGCCCGCCCGTAGGACCAGACCGAGCTGATCGACTGTGCGATCAACGCGACGAGGGCCCAGCGCAGGTCGCCGGAGGTGGAGTAGACCGTGATCATTTGTTCCAGCGCGAAGCTCTGCGCCTGGCGGAAACCGAGTTCATCAAGATTCGTCATGGACAAATTCCCTTCACTTGAGGTGTTGTCCTGGTATAGCCCCCACCTGCTGCCAACATGCTGTCAGCAGCAGTGACAGGGGACGCGAAAAGGCGACAGGTCGAGACACCGCGAGATCCGTCAAGACACTCGTCAAGAGAGCGATCCAGAGAGTTGCCGAGAGAACTGCCGAGAGAATTGCCATGCGACGCGCCGACCGGCTGTTTCAGATCATCCAGGTGCTCCGCCGCACCCGTAAGCCATTGACCGCAGATGCGATCGCAGCCGAGCTCGAGACCTCGAAGCGGACCATCTATCGCGACATCGCGAGCCTGATCGAGCAGCGGGTGCCGATCCGCGGCGAGGCCGGCATGGGCTACATCCTGGAGAAGGGCTTCGACCTGCCGCCCTTGATGCTGACACCGGACGAGATCGAGGCCTGCGTGCTCGGCGCGCAATGGGTGGTCGGCCATGCCGATCCCGCGCTGGCGCGCGCGGCCGAGGATTTGATGGCCAAGATCGCCGAGACCGTGCCCGACCGGCTGCGGCCGTTCGTGCTGGAGCCGGCAAGCCGCGCCCGCTCCGCCTGGAACCGGGAGCCCGACCGCATCGACATGGTCCGGACCCGCAGCCAGATCCACGAGGGCAAGAAGATCACGCTGAACTATCGCGACGAGCATGGCCGCGACTCCGAGCGCACCATCTGGCCGATCGCGGTCGGCTACCACGAGGCGGTGCGGCTGCTCGCCGCCTGGTGCGAGCTGCGCAAGGATTTCCGCAGCTTCCGCACCGACCGCGTGGTCGCAGCGATTTATCACGACGAGAAATATCCGGAGCGGCGCGACCTGCTGAGGGCGCGCTGGCGGCGCAGCCTGGTGTGGGAAGCACCGAAGGACACCTGATGGCTGGCGATGCAATCGATGCGGCCGGCGATAGCCCGTGCCAGTCCTGTGGTGCCTGCTGCAGCTATTCGGAGAACTGGCCGCGCTTCACGATCGAGGACGATGCGCAGCTCGACCTGATCCCACTGCAATACGTCAATGCGCGACAATCGGGGATGCGCTGCGACGGCGACCGCTGCTCGGCGCTGTCAGGGCAGGTCGGAGAGGCAACGCGCTGCATGGTCTATGCGGTGCGGCCGGAGGTGTGCCGGACCTGCCAACCGGGCGACGCGGAATGCGCGATGGCGCGGCGCCGGCACGGGCTGCCGCTCATCCCGAGCGCGCAGCCGATTTGATCGCGCGCTTTAAGCCGTCACCCTGTCGGTGACGTCTTCGTCGTCGAGCTCGTCATCGACCAAAGGCGCGAAGCTCGACAGCGGCTTGGTCGACAGCGTGATCGGCTTGCGGCCGCCATGCGACACGGTCGCAGCGCGAGCCGGCTCGCGCGACAGCGCGTACAGCGTCGACCCGACGCGGCCGCCGGAATTGACCAGCTCCCATTCGCTGCAGCTCGACGCGATCGCGAGTGCGAGTGCGTGCAGATGGCTGCGGCGATAGCAGAACAGCGCCAGCCTCGCCCTGACGTCGGGCGCAACATTGGCAACCAGCAGCGAAAGCCCGTTCGGATTGGCGCGGTACATCTGGCCGAGCAGGTCGTCCGCAACCGGGCAGGCATCGTTCTCAAAGGCGTCGCGGCTTGAAAACATTTGCAAATCCCCCTCGATCGGGAAGATGCCGCGCAATCCTCTAACGAAAGGTTAACCACGGCTCCCGGTCGTCCCCGGAGCGGCTTGCCCGTTGCACGCGAATCACATCCGCCCCCGCAAGCGGACGGTCGATTGCTTGAAATGAAGGAAGAGGCGTTCGTCAGCCGCTCAGTTCGCCGCCATGTAGATCGACAGCGCGAAGCCAGTGAGGTGGTGCAGCGCCTGGTCGACCCCGATCAGGGTCCAGAACCAGGGATGGCCCGACTCCAGCGTCACGCCGAAATGCGAGGCGCAGATGCCCTTAGCCCGATCGACGATGATGTGGATCACGAAGTCGATGAAGGCGACGTACCAGAACCGCGGCGCCACCACCAGGATCAGCGCCAGCGCGACCGCGAGATGGACCAGGCAATGCGCCAGCAGCGGCATGGCCCAGCCCGTCTTCTGGTCCTTGCCGATCGCCATCCAGGCGTTCTGCAGCATGAAGTCGGCGATGATGTGCTTCGCGGTGAGAAGCAACATCCATCCCACCAGGGCACCAACCGACACCGACGATGACATGGCAGGAAACAGCAAGCTGACGCCCTTTTACTTCGATGAATGTGATTGCGAGAAATCCGGGTCAGGCCGTCAGCACAATTCCGCAAACCGATGCATGTCTCATTTATGACATCTCCGGCGACGGAATGCACCAGCGGCTCGCTCGAAAATCACATCCCGGTTCACCCATCGATAGTGGCGATGGTCATGTCGCATCGCGGCGCAGACGGGCCGCAGTTAAGGTTACGGCAGCCGGCCGGTTTGCATTCCGGCCGCGGAGGTATATCGTCGACCACACAGGAAATTTTCGTTCTTTTATAGTCATTTACAGATTCACTGGGCTGCGCCGATCCGGTTGCGGGTGGCGGCCGTCCCGGACGGGTGATGAGCCAGGTAATCAGCCATGAGTGCCGAAGCCCCCTCGCCTGCGCCAACCCGGACACGCCCGCCGGTCGCCAAGAGCAACCGCGCGCAGATCATCGTCTTCACCCTGCTGACGCTGCTGTTGAGTGCGGTCACCGTGATCGGCGGCCGCCTCTGGCTGCGCAATTCGGAAACGCTGGTGTTCGCGGTCGGCGACGCCGGCGGCCCTGAGGCCAGGTTCGCCGCCCGCCTTGCCAGCGTGCTGAAAACCAGCTCGTCGCGGCTGCGGCTGAAGATCGCGCCGGACCCGGATAACGCCAAGGCGCTGGCGCAATTCGATCGCCGGGGCGCAACACTTGCCGTGCTGCGCACCGATGCAAAAGTGCCGCCGCGCGCCCGCGCCATCGCGATCCTCGAACATGATGTGGTGCTGGTCCTGAGCCCCGGCGGCAAGAAGATCAAGTCGCTGTCCGAGCTCAAGAAGAAGCGGGTCGCGGTGGTCGGCGACGGCGAGAACAGCGTGAATTTCGTCCGCAGTGCGCTCGAGATTTCCGACAGCCCGGATGCGGCGCAGCGGGTCCAGCAGGCGCCGCCGAACACGCCGTTCGACAAGCTGTTCGCTTCGGGCTTTGGCGCCGTAGTCGCGATCGAGCATGCCTCGAAGATCGTGAAGGACAAGACCTACGAGCAATATGCCAAGCGCTCCGGCAGCTTTACGCTGAACGCGATCGATTCCGCCAAGGCGCTGGCGCGGAAATATCCGGCGATATCGGAGGAAACCGTCTCGACCGGCATGCTGTCGTCCTCGCCGGCGATCCCCGATGACGACGTCGACACCATCGGACTGGAATGGCTGCTGGTGGCGCAATCCTCGATGTCCACGACCACGGCTGCCGAGCTCGCCCGCATCGTCTACGAGAACAAGTCCGAGCTCGCGCTCGACAACGGCTTCGCCTCCAAGATCGAGCCGGCGGCGACCGACAAGGACGCCTTCATCGTCGCCCATCAAGGCGCCGCCGAATACATCAACGACGATACCAAATCATTCATGGATCGCTACAGCGACGTGATGTATCTCGGCGCCGCTGCGCTCAGCATCATCGGCTCGATCTTCGTCGCGATCTACACCAAGATCACCCGCATCGCGCCGGAGAAGGCCAGCGAGCTGGCGACCCGGATCCTCGACATCGGCGAGCGTGTCGAGCACACCACCTGTGCCGACGATCTCGACCAAATGCAGGACGAACTCGAAGCGATCCTGCGCGGCGCGGTGATCGGCCTGCGCGACGGCACCGTTTCCGGCGACGGGATGGACACGTTCAAGCTCGGCTACGAGCTGGTCCGCGACGAGATCGCGCTGCGCCGCGATCATCTCAAGCGCCACCCGGCGACGGCGGACGACAATCTCGTGGTGGTGAAGACCGCGAACGGGTGAGGCAACTTTGTTCGGTGTCATCACCCGCGCATGCGGGTGATCCAGTATTCCAGAGACGCCAGTAGCTGAGCCGAGAGGGCGCGGCGTACTGGATCGCCCGGTCGAGCCGGGCGATGACAGCAGTGGTCCGTCACCCCGCCACCGCATCCGGTGGCGTCACGACGACGTCGAGCTGCCACCCCTCGTGATCCATGTGCAGGTAGTTCGGGTTGAACAGGCCGGCGCGCATCAACCGGTCGAGATTGGGGACGGCGAGCATCTTTCCCTTGAGCACGATCAAGCCGTCGGCGCGCAGCTCCTGCAGCGTGCGGTTGACGTGGACCTTGGAGAGCCCGGTGGCGTCGGCGAGGTCGCCCTGGGTCAGCGGGAAGTCGCAGCTGTCGCCTTGGGTCAGGCCGGCGACGCGCAGCCGAAGCCATATCTCGCAGAGCAGATGGGCCATCCGCTCCAGCGCCGTGCGCTGGCCGAGGCTCATGGTCCATTCGCGCTGGATCGCCGCGTTGACCAGGGTCTCCCACCAGAACGCGGTGACGATCCGCGGATGGCGCGCTGCGACCCTGTCGAAGAATTCGCGCGAGAGGTCCGCGATCGACACCGCGGTGATGGTCCCGATCGAATGATCCATCTCGCGCAGGATGAAGACGTTCACATCGCAGATATCGCCGGGCAGGAAGAACGACACCACCTGGCGCCTGCCGTCCTCGAGCTGCTTGTAGCGATAGGCCCAGCCCGACAGGATCAAATGGACGTCCTTCGGCTTCTCGCCTTCACGGACAATATCGACGCGCGCACCGAAATGCCGCACGCGCTCGGTCGACGCGCGATTGAGGATGGCATGATCTTCCGGCGAAAGCCGTACAAACTGCTCCAATTTACGGACTAGCGACGCCAACGACATTGATCTCCCGCATGCTTAATCGGGTAACTGCCGGTCCGTTTTCAATAACGTATGTTACATTGCACAGTCGTTGACGTATGTTCACTAGTGGACGGATACCGAAGGACGGTTACGCCTTTAAGCTGCACTCCGCTAACTCGGCCGAAGCGCAGGTGGCTTCCGGGCTTTGCTTCCCCGCTCAGACGAACGGCACGCCGTAGTAGTCGTTCACTGCGCGTGTGGTGCCGATATCGGCCCAATTCCAGTCGCGCTCGCTGCCGTATTTCGGCGCGCCGCGCAGCTGAGCCTCGGTCACGCCCGTGACGTAGCCGCCCAGTCTGGTGTCGTATTTGAGCGATTGCCAAGGCAGCGGATAATGATCGTTGCCGAGGCCGAGAATACCGCCGAATCCGAGCACGGCGTAGGATACCCGGCCACTCTTCTTGTCGATCATCACGCGCTCGATCGAGCCGATCTTGCGTTCGTCCGATCCATAAACCGCGGTGCCCTCGACCTTGTCGCTGCCGATCAGGTTTCCGAGCTCTTTCTCGTCCATCGCCATAGCCAAATTCTCCGTTGCTCTCTGAGGCCAACAACGGACGAAAATGATCGTTCCTGCCGCCTCGCCGCGGTTGCTGCACAGCGGAATGCGATTCAACCGGTCGGCGGCTCGCCGCCATCGTCCGATGAAATGCCCGAGCCCGGCGTCTTGTCGGCGTCGTTCAATTTCGGATCCCGTGTCGCTTCGCGCGTCTGCGGCTTTCGCTTGTCGGTCTTGTGCGCGGTTTGCGCGCGCCGCTTGTCGACAGGCTGCTCCTGGCCTTTGTCGTCCTTGACGATGCCGTGATTGGAATGTGCCACTTCTGACCTCCCTGAAGATATGCGGGCCCCGGCGACGAAATTCGCCGAGGCCCGTCACCGGAGTGTCCACCGCCTTTCGGGGAGCAAGGCAGCGAACACATGGGCCTTACGTATGGCGTAGAAGATCGTTCCTGCGGTCCTGACGACGATTCCGTGTATGGCCGATGTCATGGGTTAACGACGGCCTCCGGGGAACATGCCTAGTATCGCTGGTTCCGGCTCGGAGGTGGCATGATCAAGAAGCGCAACAGGTCACGGCCTCCCGGATCGTTCGAGGACCGCCTGCAGAAATTCGCCGAGGATGCGCGGATTGCCGCACGCAAGCTGCCGCCCGGACGGGAACGCGAGACGCTGATGAAGAAGGCGAGACAAAGCCAGGCCGTGATCGAGATCAGCGAGTCGCTGACGCTCCGTAAATAGCCGCGGACCTCAAGGGGAGAGCTGCGATGATCGAGGAACGATTTGATTCACGCACGCTCGCAGCGATGAACTTCGCGCTCGACCAGGTCTGTGCCGGCGCGCCTCATGGCGAGGAACACGACACCCGCCGGCGCGTTGCCCGATACATCATCAAATGCGCCAAGAGCGGCAGGACGACGCTTTCCGAGCTCACCGAAGCCGGACGACAGGCGTTGGCCAAGGTTACCGCCGCGGCGGGATGATCAGCGCAGGCTGCCCTGCTGCAACCTGCCCTCCTCTTGGCGTTTAGCGAAGGCAGATACACATGCGCATCGCAATCAGCATCGGCCTGCTGGTGCTTCTGGCCGCCGTCGGCGCCTATGCCTATGAAGGGCTCATGGTAGACGCTCCGATCCCCGCCTATGGCATCGCCCTGTTCACGATCGGAATTGCGGTTCTGGAAGCGGTCTGCGTCGGCCTGATGGGCTTGCTGTTCTATTCCAGCAGCCACGGCTACGACGAGCCGCCGCACGTGAAGAGGTAGGTTGCCCAAACACAGCCGCGGGCACCCCTTAGTCCCGTCATCCTGAGGTGCGAGCGGAGCGAGCCTCGAAGGATGCACGGCCCGCAGCCACAGTCGGGCCGTCGACCCTTCGAGGGCCGCTGAAGAAGCGGTCACGTCAGGGTGACGGTGATGGAGTGGTTTCAAAGATCAGGACGCCGCCGGCACCCGGGCGCGGATCTCCGCGATCTTGCGCTTCAGCGAGGCCTGCCGCGGATCCGGCATGATGGCGGCGCGGGCTTCAGTGATGGCAGCGGCCAGGTCGGGCAGCGCCAGCACGCCGTCGAAGGTCGGCTTGACCAGCCCATCGATGATCGCGTGCCAGTCCGCGATGCCCTGACGATAGAGATCGCCGTAGCCCTGGATCATGGTTGCGGTCTCCGTGACGGCCGAGGCCGCGCCCGGCTGCTTGGTCAGGCTGCGGTCGATCATGTGCAGCCAGCGCTCCACCCAGACCCGCTCCCTGGCGTAGCGGCCCGAGAACAGCCGCCAGCGCTTCAGGCCCGCCTCGATCCTGAGCCGGCGAATGCAGAAGCGGTTGTTGGCGCTGAAGCGGATCGAGACCCGGCGGCGCCGCCAGCCGAACTGATCGAGCACGGCAAGGATCGGATCGGCGACCATCGCCGGCAAGGCGTCGATCAGTTCGTCGAGGCGCAGCTTCTTGACGTCGTCGGCCGAGCGCGCCACAGGACCGCCCGCTGCGTGGACTTCGGCGAGCTTGAGCTGCGCGATGCGGATCGCGTCCTCATAGGCCATCCGCTCGGCCATCAGCCGCGCGATCTTCGCAAGCAGCGCATCGTCAACGCCGCGGCGGCCGACGAAGCGCTTGAGCCGGTCGATATAGAGCTGGGCGTAGCTCGTGCTCTGATAGGTGATCAACTGGTGGATGGCCTCGGTGACCACGGGCCTGAGGTGGTCCGGGCAGGCCTCAGGCAGCACCGGCGGCCCCTCGTCCTCATCGCCAATGATATCGGCGAACAGGTAACGAAGCGAAGCCAGCAGACTGTCGTCATCCGACACTGCGGCGCCTCCGGAACTCGTCGCCGGGCTCATGCAGGTTTGGGCTCCGCGACCTGTGGGGCGGCGTGCTGGGCGAGCCGTTGCTCGAGGGTTGCGATATTCTCGAACAGGCGGGCGCTGGCCAGGCGCAGGAAGTAGAAGCCGAATGCCGGGTTCTGGACGTAGAGCTGCTCGACCTGGTCATAGGTCACCGACAGTATCATGCCGGCCTCGACGCACTCCAGCGTCTGGGTTCGGGTGTTCGACGGCGACAGCATGCCGAACTCGCCGACCAGGGCGCCGACCGGCAGCTCGATGCCGGACTCGACCAGGCGGAAGCGGCCGCTGACGATGTAGAACATGCTATCGGCCTTCTCGTCCTTGTAGAACAGGACTTCGCCCGCCGCGACTTTGCGTTCCGTCGTGAACGGCTTCAGCCAATCCATCGACAGATCGCTGTTGACCGATTTCTTCACGTTGCGGACCAGTTGCAACATCTGGTGCAGACGATAGGTGTTCACCGGCAGCAGCACGGCATGCAGGATCAGCGTCGCGTAATTGTGGGTCGGGACCGCGGTCGCGATCAGGATGATGTTGGTCAGGATGGCGAACACGCGCAACGGAATCATGGTGCGCATCGACAGCGTGGCGACCACGAAGATCGATGCGAAAAAACTGCCGGCGGCGCCGGCGTGCTGCGCGAGATGTGAGGTATCCATCGGAAACCAGCCAATTCTCAAGAAGTGAATAAGATCGTCTTATTAGTCGCTTCATTCCTGTCCAGGTTGCCTGTTCAGGTTGCCTGCTCAGGTTGCTTCCCGGGTTGCCCGCCCGGGCTGTATATTTATCGCGTTCGTCAGCATCCCTGATATACGGTGAAAAAGCGACGATTTGTCTGATTTCTCACATTCGCGGGCGCAAAATCGGGCCAACATGGTTAGGCCATTCGTCCAGCATATCTGACTTTCGCCGCGCATGCCGCCCGAGCCTGCGCGTTGACGGCCTCAGCCGGGAGAGGCAGTTTGTGACATCGGCCCAACCGTTCACAGGGCCTCGATTCCAGCAGTCCAGCGACAGGCAAATTCCGTCCCGATGTCCAAGCGGCTCGTCCTTCCGGCCTTGACGCGCTTCGTTTCCGCCACCGCCGGCCGCAACATGACCAGGGCGGCCTATGTCGCGGTCACGGTCGGCGTCGCCACGATGACGCTGCTGACAGTCGCGCCGGCCTATGACGCGGTCCCGCACTGGGTCGATGCGCTGCTGTGGACTTGCCTTGCCTATTTCGTGTTCGAATGGCTGGTGCGGCTGCGCCACATGCGGCGGCAGGACAAGCTCTGGTTCTATCAACTGTCCAGCGCGGGCATCGTCGATGCGATCGGCGCGCTGGCGGTGCCGCTGGCGCTGCTCGCCGGCCTCGAACCGAAGACCGCATGGCTGCTCGGCGTGCTCTGGGTGCTCAAGGTGGTGCCGGGCATTCCCGGCCTGCGCCAGCTCCGCCGGGTGCTGGTGGTGGAGTCCGGGCCGCTGCTCAGCGTGCTGGTGATCTTCCTGATGGTGGTGTTCCTGGCCTCCGTCGCCGAGTACTATCTGGAGCGGGACGTGCAGCCGCAGACCTTTGGCAGCGTTCCTGCGGCGCTGTGGTGGGCGGTGGTGACGCTGACCACGACCGGCTATGGCGACGTGGTACCGATCACTACGCTCGGCCGCGTGGTCGCCGCCATGGTGATGATCTCGGGCCTCGGCGTGTTCGGGCTGTGGACCGGTATTCTGGCGACCGGCTTTGCCAACGAAACCCGCCGCGACAATTTTCTGAAAACCTGGGAGACGGTCAGCAAGGTGCCGTTCTTCGCGCATCTCGGCCCGGCCGCGATCGCCGACGTCACCCAGATGCTGCGGACCATTGACCTGCCGCCGCGCACCATGATCATCCGCAAGGACACCAACGGTGACTGCATGTATTTCGTCGCCGCCGGCGAGGTCGAGGTCGACCTGCCGGGGCGCAAGGTTAAGCTCGGCGAAGGCGCGTTCTTCGGCGAGATGGCACTGCTCGGCAACGCCAAGCGCGGCGCCAGCGTCTCGACCAGCAAGGTGACCCGGCTGTTGGTGCTTGACCTGGTCGATTTCCGCCTGTTGATGGCAAGGCACCCCGATCTCGCCGAGACCATCGACGCCGAGGCGAAGCGGCGGGAACGCGAGAACCAATGATGGAGACCAAGATGGCTGACGCGGCCGACACCGCCAGCGGACCCGTGCTCGAAATATCAGGCGCACGCGCCACGATCCGCCTCAACCGGCCGAAGCACCTCAACCGCCTGCAGGCCGAGGATCTCGGCGATCTGTTGAAAATGTTCGACACGATCGAGGCCGATCCTGCGATCCGCGTACTGATATTGACCGGAACCGGCCGCGCGTTCTCCGCCGGCTACGACCTCAACTCGGTGGCCGAGCGCGCGGTCAGCGCGAACGAGCAGCAGAGCGCGGGCTCGGCATTCGAGGTCGTGGTCAACCGCCTCGAGGATTTGAGCGTGCCGACGATCTGCCGGCTCAATGGCGGCGTCTATGGCGGCTCGACCGACCTGGCGCTGGCCTGCGACTTCCGCATCGGCGTCGATACCGCCGAGATGTTTATGCCGGCGGCGCGGCTCGGGCTGCATTATTACAAGAGCGGCATCAAGCGCTACGTCACCCGGCTCGGCGTCGACAACGCCAAGATGCTGTTCCTGACCGCGCAGAAGATATCGGCACCAGAGATGCTGCGGATCGGCTACCTCACCGCGATGGTGCCCCCCGACGTGCTCGACGAGGAGGTCGACAGGCTGGCGACGATCCTGGCCGGCAATGCGCCCAGGGCGATGGCCGGCATGAAGCGCGCGATCAACGAATTCGCCCGCGACGAACTCGACGCCGCCGCCGCCGACCAGCGTCACCGCGACGGCATGCGCGGCGACGAGATCAAGGAAGGCATCAAGGCGTTCGCCGAAAAGCGGCCGCCGCGGTTTTAGTTCATCTTCCGCGCCCTGACTACTGTCACCCTGAGGAGTTAGTACCGTCACCCTGAGGAGGCCGCGAAGCGGCCGTCTCGAAGGGTCGACGGCCGGCTGGTGGCCGATTCATCCTTCGAGACGCGCGTTCCGCGCTCCTCAGGATGACGGGGCTGGCGGTGTGCTATTCGGCACGATCTCTCGCTGAATCCCCCTACACCCGCTTCGACCGCATCGCGCGGGTCTGCGCGATGTCGGGGTCCGCGGCGAGCGTCTGGTAGCGCTTGCTGTCGACGGCGACGATCGCGATGCGGCCTTCGGCGTCGGCGTGAACGCCCCAGCCGAAGCGCTTTCCCAGCGGCGAGGCGCGCATGCAGGCCTGGCCTTTCGAGAAGAACGCCTCGCGGGCCGTGCTGCGTTCTTTCTTCGTCGCCTTCGCACCGAGCGCACGGCCGGCGGCCGACGTCGCGAACACCACATCGTCGGACGTGTATTTGTAGGGCGCCCCGGCAAGCATGGCGTATTGCAGCGTGCCCACCGTCGGCTTGCCGCCATGAGGCCGCGGCTCCTCGCCGACGCGCGCGGGGCAATCCTCCGCGACGCGGACGAAGGTGTTGACGACGTTGGTGGTGTGGAGTTCCTTGACCATGGCCGATCGTATCACACGCCGGCCGCCGCGGCATGCGCCGCCGCCATGTCCTGGTCGGCGGCCGTGACGCGCTGGAACGCCGGGCGCGCGGTGATGCGTTCGACGTGGCGGACGAAGACGTCCCGTCTGGGCACGATGCCGAACATCATGGTCCAGGACAGGGCGATGCCCCAGAGGATGTCGGCCGCCGTGACCTGATCGCCAAGCAGGTAGGGCCCCTTGGCCAGCTGTGCTTCCAGCGCGCCCAGCATGGTATCGTAATCGGCATAGGGCGACTGCGTGATCGGCGCCGGCTCGCGCTTCATGAAATGGTCGATCACCGCGGGCTCGAACGAGGAGCCGTAATAGGCGATCCAGCGCAGATAGGGGCCGCGGCGCGGATCGTTCAACGCCGGCGTCAGACCGGCCTGCGGAAACAGATCGGCGAGATAGATGAAGATCGCGACCTGCTCGGTGACCAGCGCGCCGCCATGGCGGATCGCCGGCACCTTGCCGAGCGGATTGACGGCGAGATAGGCGGCCTTGCGCTGCTCGGCCGCCTTCATGTTGAGGATGTGCAGATCGTAGGGCGCACCCAGCTCCTCGAGCAGCACGCGGGTGCCGGTGGCGCGGCTCTGCGGCGAGTAATACAGCGTGACGCGGTCGGTGGGGGCAGCGGTTGTCATGGGCGGTCTCCTTGCGCCATCAGGGGCATGGTCCCTTTATGTCCGCCTATACCTGACATCTTGTGTCAGGTATGATCGGCCCATGCGCGCGAGCCGGCTGTTTTCCATCCTCACCACCCTGCAGGCGCGGGGACAGGTCACCGCGCCCGAATTGGCCGAGGCGAACGAGGTCTCGGTGCGCACCATCTATCGCGACATCGACGCGCTCGCCGCTGCGGGCGTGCCCGTCTATGCCGACCGCGGCGCCGAGGGCGGCTATCGGCTGCTCGACGGCTATCGGGTGCGGCTGAACGGCCTGTCGCAGGGCGAGGCCGAGGCGCTGTTCATGGCCGGCCTGCCCGGCCCCGCCGCCGCGCTCGGCCTCGATGCGGCGATGGCGGCGGCGCAGAGCAAATTGATGGCGGCGCTGCCGGAGAGCCTGCGTCCGAACGCACGGGGCATGCAGCAGCGCTTCCATCTCGACGCGCCCGGCTGGTTCGGCGAGACCGAGGAGCCGAAGCACCTGCGCGCCATCGCCGGCGCCGTGCTGCGCGAAAATCTGATCGAGATCCGCTACCAGAGCTGGAAGGCCGAGAAGCGGCGGCGCGTGGCGCCGCTCGGCCTCGTGCTGAAGGGCGGCAGCTGGTACCTCGCCGGCCTCGTCGACAGCAGCGTTCGCAGCTATCGCGTCGCGCGGGTGCTGGACTGCACGGTGCTGGAGAGGCCGTTCGCGCGGCCGGCGGATTTCGACCTCGCCGGCTATTGGCGCGCCTCGATCGAACGGCTCGAGGCCGAGCTGCATCCGAACCAGGCCACGGTGCGGCTGTCGCCGCTCGGGCTGAAGCTGCTCGATGCGCTGGCCCATCCTTATGTGAAGGCGCGGATGCGGCTTGCCGACGGCACCGATGCCGACGGCTGGCGTGTCGCCACCATGCCGGTCGGCAAGACGGTGTGGCATGCCGCGACCGAGTTGCTGCGGCTCGGCGCCGAGGCCGAGGTGATCGCGCCTGACGGGCTGCGCGAGAAGATGGCCGAACTGACCGGCGCGATGGCGGCGCGCTATGTGGATGCACCGCCGAGCCGCGCCGTGGCGGGACGCAAGCGCTAGAGCATGATCCGGAAAAGTGGAAACCGGTTTTCCCTCGCGACAAACGCCAAAGGCGCTTGCGCGGAGATCATGCTCAAACAAAGAGATGAGATCATGATGCGATTCCGTGGAAACGCATCATGATCTAGTACCGGCTGTCCGAACTGATCACGAAGCGGTCGAGAAAATTGACCGGCAGGATCTCGAACTTGTCCAGCGTCAGCGTAATCCCGGTCACGAAGTCGACGCCCTTGATCGTGCCGACGAGGTCGATCCGCCGGCCGCGGCGCAGGCCGCGTGTTTCCGGATATTGCTCGATGTCGATATAGGCATAGATCGGATTGTCGAGCCGGGAATGACGGTGCCAGCCGCGCTGCAGGAAACTGAATTGCAGCACCGAGCCCGCGCCCCAATCGATCGCGTCGAAGAAGCGGGTCTTCCAGGCCACGGGCTGTCCCAGATAGTGCGCGGCAACGAAGGCGTCGCGCTCGAGCGCAGGCAGACGGTGCAGTTGCCAGCTGATCTCCGCCGGCGTCAGGGAGGCGTTATTCGCCATTGTTGTTCTTGTCGTTCTTCTTGTCGCGTCTTCTTTGTCCTCGGCGGGAGGCAGCGCCCCGCCTTGAGGAAACTATACATCTACAAATGTGACAGTATCCGCCACAGTTGCGCGCGACGTGCGGTAGCTATTCACCTTGTGCGCATGATCCGCATAGCCGAACGAGATGCCGCAGACAACCCGGCGGTCGTCGGCCAGGTTGAAATGGCGGCGGATCAGGCCGGAATGACGGGCGATCGCGGCCTGCGGAATGGTGCCGAGCCCGAGCGCCTGGGCGGCCAGCAAGAAGTTCGAGACATAGCCGCCGCAGTCGACCGCCCCATAGATGCCGAGCGGCTCGTTGGTATGGATCACGGCAACGTGTGGCGCGCCGAAGAAATTGTAGTTCTCCAGCGCCTGCTTCGCATAGGCCGCCTTGTCGCCGCGTGCGATGCCCAGCGTGTTGTAGAGCTGGAAGCCGCTTTCGCGGCGGCGTTCCAGATACACCCCGACATATTCGCGCGGTGGCGTGAAGTCGTAATCATCGCCAAGGCCGCGCGAGGCCTCGGCATAGATCGCCTTGCGGAAGCGTTCCTTGGCTGCGCCGGACACGATCAGGACTTGCCAGGGCTGGCTGTTGCACCAGGATGCGGTGCGCTGCGCGGTCGTGAGCACATGCTCGATGGCCTCGCGCGGCACTTCGCGCGGCTGGAACGCGCGCACCGAGTAGCGCTCGTTGAGCAACTCCTCGAGCGCGCCGATGCGATCTTCGGTCGAATAACGAGTGTTCGGAGCTTTGGCGTCCATCACGTACCCTTTTGTAGGGTGGGTTAGCCGAAGGCGTAACCCGCCACTTCTGTTGATCGTCGAGGCGACATGGCGGGTTACGCTGCGCTAACCCGCCCTACGGTCCTACGATCATCTGCCCTTGGTCGGGATCTTGTTGTAGGGCACGTCCTTGTCGACCCGGATGTCACCGGGCAGGCCCAGCACGCGCTCGGCGATGATGTTGCGCAGGATCTCGTCGGTGCCGCCGGCGATGCGCATCGAGGGCGACGACAACAGCATCTGCTGGAACTGGCCGTTGGCCTGCTCCTCGTCAGCGCCCGTGAGGCTGCCTGCGGCACCTTCCAGATCCATCGCATAGGTCGCGATGTCCTGCAGCATCAGGCCGGAGACGAGCTTGCCGATGGAGTTTTCCGGACCCGGACGCTCGCCCTTCGACAGCGCCGAGATCGCGCGGTAGCTGGTGTATTTCAGCCCGCTCGCCTTCACCGCCCAGCTCGCGAGCTTGGAGCGCACCGCCGGATCGTCGATCGCAAGACCATCTTCCAGCATCAAATTGGAGCAGAACTCGAACATCTCGGGGACGCCGGTGGCGAGCCGCGCGCCGATCGACATGCGCTCGTTCATCAGCGTGGTCAGCGACACGCTCCAGCCCTCGCCAACGGCGCCGAGGCGCTGGCTATCCGGGATCACGACGTCGGTGAAATAGACCTCATTGAACTCCTGCATACCGTTGGCCTGCTTGATCGGGCGCACCTCGACGCCGGGGCTCTTCATGTCGAGGAAGAACATCGTGAGGCCCTTGTGCTTGGGCACATTGGGATCGGTGCGCGCGATCAACAGGCCGTAGTCGGAGTAATGCGCTCCTGAAGTCCAGATCTTCTGGCCGTTGACGACCCAACTGTCGCTCTTCTTCTCGGCGCGGGTGCGCAGACCCGCGACGTCGGAGCCGGCCGACGGCTCGGAGAACAGCTGGCACCAGATCTCCTCGCCGGAAGCAAGCTTCGGTAGATAGCGACGCTTGGCCTCTTCACTGCCCCAGGCCATCACGGTCGGGCCGCACATGCCCTCGCCGATCTGGAACGGCTGGGTCAATTTGCCGTAGACGCCCTCTTCCTGCTGCCAGATCACGCGCTCGATCGGGGTGGCGCCGCGGCCGCCATATTCCTTCGGCCAGTGCAGGCAGGCCCAGCCGCCCTGCGCCTTCTTCTTCTGCCAGGCCTTGCCGACCTCGACCATGTCGTGCTTGGCGAGCCGGATGCGGCCGAGCGAGGATTTTGACAGCTCCTCCTCGAACTCCTTCGGCGCATTGGCCGCGATCCAGTCGCGCGCAACCTTGCGGAATTCGGCTTCCTGCGGCGTGTCATCGAAATTCATGGCCAACCTCTTTTCCTTGTCATTCCGGGGCACGCGAAGCGTGAACCCGGAATCTCGATCCACAATCTCCAGATTCCGGGTTCGCCGCTGCGCGGCGACGGCTAGTTTCTTCCCTTGGTCGGGATCTTGTTGAAGGGAACGTCCTTGTCGACCCTGATGTCGCCAGGCAAGCCCAGCACGCGCTCGGCGATGATGTTGCGCATGATCTCGTCGGTGCCGCCTTCGACGCGGGTGCCTGGCGCGCGCAGCAGCATCGCCTGGAATTTGCCGGCGACCTCGGCGTCCTCGGGGCCGCTCAGGGCGCCGGCGGCGCCCTGCAAATCGAGCGCGTAGGTCGCGACGTCCTGGATCATCGAGCCAGCGACCAGCTTGCCGATCGAGTTCTCCGGTCCTGGACGCTCACCACGCGACAGCGCGGAGATCGCCCGCATGCTGGTGTATTTCAACCCGCTCGCCTTCACTGCCCAGTTGGCGAGCTTGGAGCGCACCGCGCGGTTCTCGATCGCGGGGCCGTCCTCCAGCATCAGGCTGTTGCAGAAGTCGAACAGCTCGGGGAATCCGGTCGAGACGCCGGCGCCGATCGACATCCGCTCGTTCATCAGCGTGGTCAGCGACACGTTCCAGCCGTCATTGACATTGCCGAGCCGCTGCGCGTCCGGAATCCGCACGTCGGTGAAATAGACCTCGTTGAAGTCCGACGCCCCGCTCGCCTGCTTGATCGGCCGCACCTCTACGCCCGGGCTCTTCATGTCCAGGAAAAACATGGTAAGGCCCTTGTGCTTCGGCACGGTCGGATCGGTGCGGGTCAGCAGGATGCCGTAGTCGGAATAATGCGCGCCCGAGGTCCAGATTTTCTGGCCGTTGATCACCCATTCGTCGCCGTGCTTCTCGGCGCGGGTGCGCAGGCCGGCGACGTCTGAGCCGCCGGCGGGCTCCGAGAACAGCTGGCACCAGATCTTCTCGCCGGAGGCGAGCGGCGGCAGATATCTGCGCTTCTGCTCCTCGCCGGCGAACGCCATCATGGTCGGGCCGCACATGCCGTGGCCGATGATGAACATCGAGCTCAGGCGGCCGAACGGGCCCTCCTCCTGCTGCCAGATCACGCGCTCGATCGGCGAGGCCCCGCGGCCGCCATACTCCTTCGGCCAGTGCAGGCAGGCCCAGCCGGCGTCGGCCTTCTTCTTCTGCCAGGCTTTTGCCACTTCGAGAATGTTGGCGCCCTTGAGTTGAACGCGGCCGAGCGAGGCCTTGCGCAGCTCGTCTTCATATTGCCTGGGCGCATTGGCCGCGATCCAGGCTTTCGCCTCGGCGCGGAATGCGGCCTCCTGCGGGGTGTCGTCGAAGTTCATCCTTATCTCTTTCCGTCATTCCGGGGCACGCGCAGCGTGAACCCGGAATCTCGAACCAAACCTCTGGATTCCGGGTCTGCGCTTCGCGCATCCCGGAATGACGAATCGTAGGACTACGCTGCGTTCTTCTTGCGCATGCGATCGATCAGGGCGTCTTCCCAATAGGACAGGCTGCCGAGGCCGAGCGCCACCGCATTGGCGCGGCGGTAGTACATGTGGCAGTCGAACTCCCAGGTGAAGCCCATGCCGCCATGGACCTGGATGTTGTTCTTGGCGCAGTGCTGGAACGCCTGGGTGGCGCTGATGCGCGCGGCGGCTGCCGCTTCCGGCAATTCGCCGGCATTGGTCGAAAGCGCCCAGGCGCCGTAGTAGCAATTCGAGCGCGCCAGCGTCGCCGAGACATACATGTCGGCCAGCATGTGCTTGACCGCCTGGAAGGAGCCGATCGGACGGCCGAACGCGATACGGTCGAGCGCATAGTCGCGGCCCATTTCCAGCGCGCGGTCGGCACCGCCGACCTGCTCGAACGCCATCAATACGGCCGCGCGATCCAGCACCTGGGTGATGACGCCCCAGCCTTCGCCGGACGCGCCGAGCGGCTCGGCCTTGGCGTCCTTGAAGCTGATCTCGGCCTGGCCGCGGGTCAGATCGATGTTGGTCAGCGACTTGACCTCGACGCCGCTCCCCTTGAGGTCGACGATGAACAGGGAGATATCGGACTCGCGTCCGGTTGAGCCGGTACGCGCGGCGACCACGGCGAAATCGGCGATCGCGCCATCCGGCACGGGCTTCTTGACGCCGTTCAGCACGCCGGCATTGGCCGTGACCTTGACCGCCTTCGGCGACGGATTGCCCTTGCCCTCGAACAGCGCCAGCGTGCCGATCGCATCGCCCGAGGCGATCTTCGGCAACCACTTCTGCTTCTGGGCGTCGGAGCCGGCAATGAGGATCGCTTCGGCGGCGAGGTAGACCGTCGAGGAGAACGGCACCGGCGCCAGCGCGCGGCCCATTTCCTCGGCGATCACACAGAGCTCGAGATGGCCGGCGCCCGCGCCGCCGAATTGTTCCGGGATCGCGACGCCGAGGAAGCCCATCTCGGCGAGGCCCTTCCACAACGACTTGTCGTACGGCGCCTTGCCGTCGAGAACCTCGCGCACGGCCTTCGGCGGGCACTGCTCGCTGAGGAATTTCCGCGCCTCGTCGCGCATCTGCTTCTGTTCGTCGGAGAAATCGAAATTCATGGCGGGCTACCTTCTTGGTTCTTGTCGTTTCAATTGGCCGTCATTCCGGGGCGCGCGAAGCGTGAGCCCGGAATCCATCGGGCCGCAGATCATGCGGTACGATGGATTTCGGGCCTGCGCCCAAGAGGCGCATCCCGGAATGACGTGTTGAGAGAGCGTTGGCTTCATCACAACACGATCACCTCATCGCCGGGCTGGTCGGCGTACAGTTTCTCGACTAACGCGGCGCGGCGCTCGAGGCCGGCGCGCTGGTTGATGTAGCCCTTGTCGGTAAGCTCGTTGCCGTCGATCGACGGCGGCTCGGCCATCAGCATCGCGCGCGCGATCCGCATGCTGCTGCCGGTGGTGGAGGCGTTGTGCGCCCGCAAGCCCTTTTCGAGACAGGCGATCACGGCCGGATGCCGGATCACGTCCTCATAGCCGGCGTCAGCATTGCCGACGAGCTGGCGGCAGGCATGCAGGTTCGGCCAGCATAGCAGGCCGATGTACTCACGATCCTGTCCCGCAACCAGCGCATCATGCACGACCGGCGTCGCGGCGGCGATCGCGTCCGTGCGCAGCGAGCCGACATGCACGAAGGTGCCGGTGGTCAGCTTGAAATCCTCCACCACGCGGCCGGCAAAGATGATGCCCTGCAGCGGATCGTCGGGATCGACGAACACGCCGGCATCGCCGATGCAGTAAAAGCCTTCATCGTCGAACATCTTCGCCGTGAGGTCCGGCTGGCCGAAATAACCCGGCGTGACGTTGACGCCGCGCAGCCGCAATTCGTATTTGGCGCCGCACGGCACCATCTTCAGCTCGACGCCGGGAAACGGCAGGCCAATCAGGCCGACGCGCTCGGTGTCCCAGTAGGTGCCGGTCGAGGTCGGTGCGGTCTCGGTCGAGCCCCAGCCGGTGTAGAACACGATGCGCTCGCCTGTCGTCTTCACCGCCAGGGCCTGCATGCGGTCATAGAGATCGTCGGGTAGCCGCGCGCCGCCATAGGCCATGATCGAGAGGTTCTTGAAGAAGCTCGCGCACAGCGCCTCGTCCTTCTCCATGGCGGAAGCGAGCGCAGCATAGCCGGCCGGCACGTTGGCGTAATAGGTCGGCGAGACCTCGCGCAGATTCCGGATGGTTTCCTCGAACTGGCCCGGCATCGGCCGGCCGTCGTCGATATAGAGCGTGCCGCCATCGACCAGCACCGGATTGAACGCGGCATTGCCGCCCATGGTGTGATTCCACGGCATCCAGTCGAGCACGGTCGGGATCGGGCCATCGGATTCGCGCGGCCGCACCTGCATCATCATCGCCGCATTGGCACACATCATCTGCTGGGTGTTGATGACGGCCTTGGGCATGCCCGTCGAGCCCGAGGTGAACAGCAGCTTGCCTGTGGTCGCGGGCGTGATCTTCGCGATGGATTCGCCGACCGCAGCCGTCACCTTCGTTGCCGCGAGCTCGGCGAACGCCACGCTCTTGATGCCCTCGCAGGGACGCAGGACGTGAACCACCGTGATGCCGGTGAGGTCGAGCGCCCTGAGTGCCTTCTGGAAGGCCGGACCGTCCTGCACCATCACGACGGCAGGCTTGATCAGGTTGAACAGATATTTGAGCTTGAGATGATCCTGGCTCATCAGCGAATAGGCCGGCGATACCGGTGCGGCCGGCAGCCGCGCCTGCATCGCGGCCTGCGTCATCAGCGCGTGCTCGATCGAATTGCCCGAGAGGATCGCGACCGGCCGTCCTTCGCCGATGCCGAGATCGAGCAGGCCTTGCGTCAGCGCGTCGACGGTGCGCTTGGCTTCACCATAGGAGACCTTGCGCCACTGCCGATCGGGACCCCCGCGCTGCGCCAGCCAGATGCGATCCGGTGCCTGCGCCGCCCATTTGGCGAGATAGGCCGGGATGTGCGTCTCGTAGGCCTGCAGCGGAATCCGCGACTTCAGGATGACGGTGCCGTCGGCGCGCCGCTCGACCGCGATGTCACGTGCTAGCCAATCCACCTTGCGAAAGGCAGGTTTCGTCAGCATCGCCGCGCCTCCATCCATTTTGCGTCTCCCGGAATTCTTGTCCTTTTGCGGATCTGTTCTCAGCGCCTGATATAGACAGGCTTTCGTTTCTCGAGGAAGGCCCTGATGCCTTCCTGGAAATCTTCCGATCGGCTGCATAGCACCTGATTGCGATCCTCCATCGCAATCACGGCCTCGATCGAGGCGGCATCGACGCTCATGTTGATGCATTCCTTCGAGAGCCGAAGACCGACCGGCGAGGCCGTCATCATCGCCTCGACGTAAGGATTGGCCGCAGCATCGAGATCGGCGGCCTCGACCACCTCGGACACCAGGCCGACGGCAAGCGCGCGATCGGCATGGATGAAACGTCCGGTGAGGATCAGCTCCGATGCCACCGACACGCCGACGAGGCGCGGCAGGAAATAGCTGGTGCCGATGTCGCAGCCCCCTAGCCCGAGCTTGATGAAGGCGCAGTTCATCCGCGCGTTTGTCGCCGCGACGCGGATGTCGGCGGCGAGCGCCAGCGCAAAACCGCCGCCGGCGGCCGCGCCCTGCACCAGTGCGATGATCGGCTGCGGACAGCGCCGCATCAGCATCACGATGTCGGCAATGCGGCGCTGCGAGTCCAGCGACTCGGTGACACCGGGCGGCTCGACCTGCCCGCCGCGGCGGGCCATCGCGTGCTTGAGGTCGAGGCCGGCGCAGAAATTCGCGCCGGCGCCCTTCAGCACCACGACGCGGGTGTCGCGGTTGCGCTGGAGGCCCTGGAAGTAGCTATTGAGGGCGTCGATCAGCGCGGGATCGAGCGCGTTGAGGCTTTCCGGGCGATTGAGCGTGACCCAATCAACCCCGTCGTGATGTTCGATCAGCAGCGGATTTGTCACGCGTCACACTCCTGCATCTACGCTACGAGGTGCTCGTCATTGCGCCCTCTACCCTTGCGGGAGAGGGCATGTACGGCCACGCCGCGTGCTCACTTCGGAGAGGGGTGTTCGCGGAAAGAACCCCTCTCCCGGCAGCCTTCGCTGCCGCCCTCCCCCGCAAGGGGGGAGGGCAAGAGGCGGAAGCCGCGTTTACCGAGGCGCCATGCGGATGGCGCCGTCGAGGCGGATGGTTTCGCCGTTGAGCATCGGGTTCTCGACGATGTGGACGGCGAGGTTGCCGTACTCCGAGGCGTCGCCGAGGCGGGCCGGATGCGGCACCTGGGCGCCCAGGCTCTTGCGGGCTTCCTCGCTGAGACCCATCAGCAGCGGCGTCAGGAACAGGCCCGGCGCGATGGTGTTGACGCGGATCTTCAGGCTGGCGAGGTCTCGCGCGGCCGGCAGGGTGAGGCCGACGACGCCGCCCTTCGACGCCGAATAGGCGATCTGGCCGATCTGGCCTTCATAGGCCGCGACCGAGGCGGTGTTGATCGCAACCCCGCGCTCCTCGCCGATCGGGGCTTCGGTGGCCAGCCGCTCGGCGAACAGGCGCAGCACGTTGAAGGTGCCGATCAAATTGACGTTGATGATGCGGACGAACTTCGCCAGCGGATAGACGCCGTCCTTGCCGACGATGCGCTGCGAGCCGCCGATGCCGGCGCAGTTCATCAGCACGCGCGCGATGCCGTGCGCGGCCTCGGCCTTGGCGATCGCCGCCTTGATCGCGTCCTCGTCGGTGACGTCGGCATGCAGGGCAACGCCCTTCACCTCAGTGGCGACCTTCTCGGCGTTTTCCTTGTTCTGGTCGATCACGCCGATCCTGGCGCCCTTGGCGGCCATGGCGCGCGCGGTTGCGGCACCAAGGCCGGAGCCACCGCCGGTGATGAGAACGGCAACGTCTTTCAACTGCATGGGTACAACCTTTCCTTGGGCGTTTCTTCTCTAGACTTGAACTTGTTATCCAGCGGCGGCCGCTGCCGTTTTCTTATCGGGATTGAGCACGCCGCCGAAGATCAAGGCTTCCATGTGCTTGATGTATTCGCGGCAGACCTCGTCGGTGACCGGACCGACGCCGACCGCGCGCGACATCGCGTGGCGGCCGAAGAACAGGTGATCGCAGGCGCCGATCAGGCTGGTGTAGAACAGCACCGGATCGATCTTGCGGAATTCGCCGGCCTTGATGCCCTCGGCGAGCAGCCGGCGATGAAAATCCAGCAGCGGCGCGACGAAGAATTTCGACACCTCGTCCGCAGCCTCCTGCGAACTCTCGTGCAGGAGATAATGGATCAGCCGGTTCATGTATGGGAACTGGTGATAGGCGCGGATGATGCCGCCGATATGCAGCCGCAGCTTCGCCGACGGCGTGATCGGCTGGCTGATGAGATATTCGAGCTGCGAGATCTCGGTGGCGGCGTCGCGCGCCAGCAGCGCCAGCAACAGCCCGTCCTTGTTGCCGAAATGATATTTCACCAGCGCGGCGTTGACCCCCGACTTCTGCGCGATGTCGGACAGCGAGACCTCGATCGAGGCGCGCTCGATCATCAGCTCGCTGGCTGCGACCAATAGCTTGTCGGCGGTGGCATTTTTGCCAGCCTGAAGTTTCGTCGGTACGCTGGTATTCAACTGCGCTCTGATCCCGCTCTGTGTCCCGAGGCGTTCTCGGCTCAATCTTGGCTCGACGGACAATCGAGGTCGCACATAAGCCGATGGCGGGGCCGCACTCAAGAGTTAATTGATTGATTGACTAAATGCAGAGCCGCCCCTTAAATCCGGCCCAACTTACAAACCGCAATCCAGAAACATCAGGGAGATCAGACATGGCCGAGGCCTATATCGTCGCCGCCGCTCGCACCGCGGGTGGCCGCAAGGGAGGGCGTCTCGCCGGCTGGCATCCGGCCGATCTGGCCGCCACCGTGCTCGATGCGCTGGTCGAGCGCACCGGTATCGATCCCGCGCTGGTCGAGGACGTGATCATGGGCTGCGTGATGCAGACCGGCGAGCAATCCACCAACATCGCGCGGAACGCTGTGATGGCTTCGAAGCTGCCGGAGAGCGTGCCGGCGACCTCGATCGACCGCCAGTGCGGCTCCTCGCAGCAGGCGCTGCACTTCGCGGCGCAGGCGGTGATGAGCGGCACCATGGACTGCGTGATCGCCGCCGGCGTGGAATCGATGACCCGCGTGCCGATGGGGCTCGCCTCCTCGCTGCCCGCCAAGAACGGCTTCGGCCATTACAAGAGCCCGGGCATCGAAGCGAAGTATCCCAATATCGTGTTCAGCCAGTTCACCGGCGCGGAGATGATGGCCGAGAAGTACGGCCTGTCGAAGGATGAGCTCGACGAATTCTCCTTTGGCAGCCATCAGCGCGCGATCGCGGCCACGCAAGCCGGCCACTTCAAGGACGAGATCGTGCCGGTGACAATCACCCGCGCCGACGGCTCGACCGACACCCACCACATCGACGAGGGCATCCGCTTCGACGCCAGCCTCGACGGCATCAAGGGCGTCAAGCTGATCGCCGAGAACGGCAAGCTGACCGCGGCCAGCGCCAGCCAGATCTGCGACGGCGCCTCCGGCGTCATGGTGGTCAACGAGAAGGGCCTCAAGGCGCTCGGCCTCACACCGATGGCGCGCATCCATCACATGACCATGATGGGCGGCGATCCCGTGATCATGCTGGAAGCGCCGCTGCCGGCAACCCAGCGCGCGCTGCAAAAGGCCGGCATGACGATCGACGACATCGACCTGTTCGAGGTCAACGAGGCCTTCGCCTCGGTGCCGACCGCTTGGCTGAAAACCACCGGCGCCGATCCGGCGAGGCTCAACGTCAATGGCGGCGCGATCGCGCTCGGCCATCCGCTCGGCGGAAGCGGCACCAAGCTGATGACGACGCTGCTGCATGCGCTGAAGCAGCGCAACAAACGCTACGGCCTGCAGACCATGTGCGAAGGCGGCGGCATGGCCAACGTGACGATCGTGGAGCGGCTGTAAGAAGCAAAACGCCTCCACATCAATGGTGTCGTCCCGGCGCAGGCCGGGACCCATAACCACAAGTGTACGTGGTTATGGCGGGCTGGAGCCCCAGCTCGTTTCAACAATTAAGATCAGTAGTTATGGGTCCCGGCTTTCGCCGGGACGACCACCTCGTTTTTGGCGAGCATTAATGACGCATCCCTCTATCCACGCGCGCAACACCCCGAACAAGACCGCCTACCAGATGGCGGGGTCCGGCAAGGCGATCACCTATCGCGAGCTCGACGAGCTCTCGAACCAGGGCGCGCATCTGTTCCGCTCGCTCGGCCTCAAGCCCGGCGACCACATCGCGCTGCTGATGGAAAACCGGCTCGCCTTCATGGAGATCTGCTGGGCCGCGCAGCGCTCGGGGCTCTATTACACCGCGATCAGCCGCTATTTGACCGAAGAGGAGATCGCCTACATCATCAAAGATTGCGGAGCCAAGGTGTTCATCACCACCCCGCAATGCGCCGACAAGGTGAAGGGCCTGATCAAGGGCGAGCCCGGCGAGCCGCTGTTCTACATGATGGATGAGCCTGCGCCCGGTTTCCGCTCCTACGACAAGGAGGCCGCCGCGCAGCCGACCACGCCCATTGCCGACGAGGTCGCCGGCTACGACATGCTGTATTCCTCCGGCACCACCGGCCGGCCCAAGGGCATCAAGAAGCAGTTCGAGGGCAATCGAATCGACGTGCCGAACCCGTTCCTGCGGATTCTGACCGCCGACATGTGCGGCATGAACGCCGACTCGATCTACCTGTCCCCGGCGCCGCTCTATCACGCGGCGCCCTTGCGCTTCAACATGATGGCGACGGTGCTGGGCGGCACCTCCGTCATCATGGAGCATTTCGACGCCGAGGAATTTTTGAAGCAGGTCGAGACGCACAAGGTGACGCAGTCGCAGCTGGTGCCGACCATGTTCGTGCGCATGCTGAAACTGCCGGACGAGGTGCGCGCCCGCTACGACATCTCATCGCTGAAGGGCGCGATCCACGCCGCGGCGCCCTGCCCGGTCGACGTCAAGGCCAGGATGATCGACTGGTGGGGCCCGATCCTGATCGAGTACTACGCCGGCTCCGAAGGCAACGGCGTCACGGTCTCGACCTCGCAACAATGGCTGACCCATCGCGGCACAGTCGGCCGCGCCGTGGTCGGCAAGGTCAAGATCCTCGACGAGAACGAGGAGGAGGCGCCGACGGGGCAGATCGGCCAAGTCTACTTCGCCGACGCGCCCGCGTTCACCTATCACAACGATCCCGAGAAGACCAAGAAGGCCTATAACGCCAGGGGCTGGTCGACGCTCGGCGACGTCGGTTACCTCGATGAAGAAGGCTTCCTCTATCTGACCGACCGCAAGAGCTACATGATCATCTCCGGCGGCGTGAACATCTACCCGCAGGAGACCGAGGACGTGCTGATCACGCATCCCGCGGTCTCCGATGTCGCGGTGTTCGGCGTGCCGAACGAAGAGATGGGCGAAGAGGTCAAGGCCGTGGTGCAGCCGCACGACATCGGCAAGGCCGGCAAGGCGCTCGAGGCCGAGCTGATCGCGTTCTGCCGCCAGCACCTGTCGCCGATCAAATGCCCGAAGAGTATCGACTTCGAGCAGGAGCTGCCGCGCACGCCGACCGGGAAACTGGTGAAGCGGCTTCTGCGCGACAAATATTGGCCGAAGGCTCCGGCCAAGGCGTGAATCTCATAGGGTGGGTAAAGGCGCGATAGCGCCGCGCCCGCCCTCCATGCTCCGCTCGAGTTGGTGGGCACGCTACCACTCTACGAAGCTGACCTGGCCCAACAAATCCACTCTGACCTACAACTCCGCCGCCGGCTCGCAGACGGCGGAAGCCGCGGCGCGCAGATGCAGTTGGCCGTGCCTGCCATTGGCCGTGGTGGTCCACTGCGCATCGATCTGCTGAAGATCGTCCGACAGCTTGCCACGATGGCTGCCCTCGGTCTCGAACGCTCCATTGCCGTCGGGCGAACGCTCAAAAATCTCGACCTCGAGATCGGACAGCCGGATGAACATCTCTACAGCGATCTTCGTCACCTGACGGCCGGCTTCATATGAGCCGCAGCCGCGCGCTTCCGCATTCTGCTCGTTCAGAGCCTTGACCTTGTCGAACGTGATGACGACGTTCTGCACCGTGTTGTCGCCGTCCCACAGGAATTCACCGATATAGGCGCGTGGCAGTTTTTCGGTGAGCTCCATGATGTCGGCTGCGCGCACGGCAGACACCAGCGCAAGGCTGGCGGCCACGATCATCAGGCCGAGACGCGACATCGAGCCGGTCAGCTCTGCAATCCTCGCGTGGCGCATGCGGTATGCATCCCCTGGGCAAAGTTGCTATCGTGAAGCAATGGCCGTCAGCATACAGCAAAATGCGCTGGTTCTGCGACGATGCCCAACAGGTGATCTCAGATGGAAACGCTGCCCGACATCCCGCTCCCTTCTACCATCCGCTCGCGTTATGTCGATGGGATCAACGGCCTCACCATGCATGTGCTCGAAGCCGGCTTCGAAACATCGGGCCGGCCTTGCCTGTTGCTGCTGCACGGCTTTCCGGAGCTGGCATTCTCGTGGCGCAAGGTGATGCCGAAGCTCGCCGCGGCAGGCTATCACGTGATCGCGCCGGACCAGCGCGGCTATGGCCGCACCACGGGCTGGAGCGCGGATTACGACGGCGATCTCGCATCGTTCCGGCTGCCCAACCTGGTGCGCGATGCGCTCGGGCTGGTCGCAGCGTTCGGCTACACCCATGTCGATGCGGTGATCGGGCACGATTTCGGCTCGTCGGTCGCGGCATGGTGCGCACTGATCCGGCCCGACGTGTTCCGCGCGGTGGTGATGATGAGTGCGCCATTCTCCGGGCCGCCGTCATTGCCGTTCAACACGGCGAACGTGCCGGCGAAGCCCGCGGCCGAAGACCCTGTGCATCGCGAGCTCGCCGCGCTGCCGCGGCCGCGCAAACACTACCAATGGTACTATTCGACGTATCAGGCCAATGCCGACATGCATCGCGCGCCGCAGGGCGTGCACGATTTCCTGCGCGCCTACTATCATCACAAGAGCGCGGACTGGAAAGACAACAGACCGTATCCGCTGCAGTCATGGTCGGCGGGCGAGCTGGCAAAGCTGCCAACCTATTACGTGATGGATCTCGCCAAGGACATGGCCGCGACGGTGGCCGAGGAGATGCCGTCACGCGAGGCGATCGCCGCCAACCTTTGGCTGCCGGACCGCGAGCTCGCCTACTACAGCGCGGAGTATCAGCGCACGGGATTCCAGGGCGGCCTGCAATGGTATCGCTGCGGCACGTCAGGCGCGTTCACGGCGGAATTGCAGACCTGGAGCGGCCGCAGCATCGATCAGCCCTCGGCATTCATCTCGGGCAAGCAGGATTGGGGCACCTATCAGCGCCCCGGCGTGTTCGAGACGATGCAGACCAAGGCCTGCACCAACATGATCGGCTGCCACCTGGTCGATGGCGCCGGCCATTGGGTACAGCAGGAGCAGCCGGATGAGGTGAGCCGGCTGCTGCTGCAATTTCTTGGCAAGGTTGCCGAATTGAACCATAGCTGACGCCGCCGATATAGTTTAGAATAGTTCTAAACTTATCTTGAGGCGTCATCCCGTGAAGAATTTTGCCGATCTGACCGAGCGCGAGGTGCTGGCGGTCGCGATTGCCTCCGAGGAGGAGGACAGCCGGATCTACATGTCCTTCGCCGAGGACCTCGCTGGCCGCTATCCCGATACCGCGAAGATCTTCGAGGAGATGGCCGAGGAGGAGCGTGGCCATCGTCACCGGCTGCTCGAAACCTACGAACAGCGCTTCGGTCCGCATCTGCCGCCGATCCGGCGCGAAGACGTCAAGGGCTTACTGCACCGGCGTCCGATCTGGCTGACCAAGAACCTGCCGCTCGACACCATCCGCAAGGAAGTCGAGACCATGGAGCTGGAGGCCGCGCGCTTCTACGCCAAGGCAGCCGAGAAGGCCGAGGATACCGGCGTGCGCCGGCTGCTCGGCGATCTCGCCGAGGAGGAGAAGGGCCACGAGAAACTCGCGGTCAAGCTCACCGGCGAGATCCTCAAGCCCGACGTGCGCGCGGAGGAAGACCGCACGCGGCGGCGGATGTTCGTGCTGCAATATGTGCAGCCGGGACTTGCCGGATTGATGGACGGCTCGGTCTCGACCCTGGCGCCGCTGTTCGCCGCCGCCTTCGCCACCCATCACAACTGGCAGACCTTCCTGGTCGGCCTCGCTGCCTCGATCGGCGCCGGCATCAGCATGGGCTTTGCCGAGGCGCTGTCGGACGACGGCTCGCTGACCGGCCGCGGTTCGCCCTGGCTGCGCGGCCTCACCTGCGGATTGATGACGACGCTGGGCGGCCTTGGCCACACCATTCCCTATCTGGTGCCGGATGCCTGGCCGAATGCGTTCTGGATCGCGACCGCGATCGCCGGCATCGTGGTGTTCTTCGAATTGTGGGCGATCGCCTTCATCCGTTCGCGCTACATGGACACGCCGTTCCTGCAGGCGGTATTCCAGATCGTGCTCGGCGGCGCAATCGTGCTCGCGGTCGGCATATTAATCGGCGCGGCGTAGCAATGGTTCATTCTCCCTCTCCCCGTTCTTACGTCGTTCTTACGGGGAGAGAGGCTTCCCTCCGCAAATGTGATGTCGGAGAGACCTGTACCCCCTCACCCGGATTGCATCTTGCGATGCAATCCGACCTCTCCCCGCAAGCGGGGCGAGGTGAGGATGGCAATTCCGATCAAGCACGACGGCGGCGTCGCGGTTACAGCGCTTGCGGGCGGCAGCCAAACTGCCCATCATCGCGCCAACACCAGAACCGGGAGCACGCCGTGGCCAAATCGCAATGGAGTTTCAAGACCGCCGTCGAACTGTCGGCGGCGCTGCGCAAGAAAGAGGTCTCGGCCGTCGAACTCGCGGAAGATGCGATCGGCCGCATCGAGCGCCATGACGGCAAGGTCAACGCGGTCTGCGTGCGCGATTTCGAGCGCGGCCTCGCGGCGGCCCGCGCTGCGGACGCCGCAATCGCGCGCGGCGAGCACAGGCCGCTGCTCGGCATTCCCATGACCGTGAAGGAATCCTTCAATGTCGCGGGATTGCCGACCACCTGGGGCTTCCCGCCGCACAAGGATTTCACGCCGACCGAAGACGCGCTCGCGGTCCAGCGGGTGAAGGACGCCGGCGGCGTGATCCTCGGCAAGACTAACGTGCCGGTCGCCCTCGCCGACTGGCAGAGCTACAACGAGATCTACGGCACCACCAACAACCCCTACGACCTCGGCCGCACGCCGGGCGGTTCTTCCGGCGGATCATCGGCGGCGCTCGCCGCGGGCTACGGCGCGCTGTCGCTCGGCTCCGACATCGGCGGCTCGCTGCGGGTCCCGGGCTTCCACTGCGGCATCTATGCGCACAAGCCGACCTTCAATCTGCTGGCCTCGCGCGGCCACACCGCGCCGCCGGCGCCGCCGATCATCTACGAGCGCGACCTCGCGGTGATCGGCCCGATGGCGCGCGGCGCGGCCGACCTGGCGCTGCTGCTCGACGTGATGGCCGCCCCCGACCCGCTCGATGTCGGCAAGGCCTACAAGCTCGACCTGCCGGCGGCACGGCATACCAACCTGAAGGATTTCCACATCCTCGTCATCGACACCGATCCGGTGTTGCCGACCGACCGAGCGGTTCGCGGCAGCATCGACAAGCTTGCCAGCAATCTCGACAAGGCCGGCGCGAAGGTTTCGCGGTCGAGCCCGTTGCTGCCGGATTTCGCTGCGTCGTCGCGGCTCTATATGCGGATGCTGCTGTCGTTCCTCGCCGCGAGCTTCCCGCCCGAGGTCTATGCCGGCGCCTGCGCGGCAGCGGCGGCGCTGCCCGCCGACAACACGAGCCTGCAGGCCGAACGGCTGCGCGGCATCGCGCTCAGCCATCGCGACTGGGTGCAGGCGACCTACGCCCGCTCGCGGCTGCGCGCGCAATGGCGCGAGCTGTTCAAATCGTTCGACGCGGTGATCTGCCCGATCATGCCGACGCCGGCCTATCCGCACGATCATTCGCCCGACCAGGAGCAGCGCAAGATCCTGATCGACGGCGAGCCGCACGTCTACGCCGACCAGCTCGCCTGGCCCGGCATCGCGACCCTGCCCGGCCTGCCCTCGACCGCGATCCCGACCGGATTCGCGCCCGACGGGCTGCCGGTCGGCGTGCAGATCGTCGGCCCGTGGCTCGAGGACCGCACGCCGCTCAAGCTCGCCGAGCTGATCGAGCGCGAATTCGGCGGCTTCGTGCCGCCGAAGATGTTCGATGATTGATATGTGAGGACAGGAGAGACTGTCATTGGAGAGCGATGACGGTACCCAACCCGGTCACCGTCACCCTGAGGAGGCCGCGAAGCGGCCGTCTCGAAGGGTCGACGGCCCAGCTCGTGGCCGCGCATCCTTCGAGACGCGGCGCAAGCGCCGCTCCTCAGGATGACGGTTCCAGGACCCAGCTAAGCGCAGAGTAATGACGAACAGCAGAACCAGGGAGGGAAAACCAATGAACAACGATCTCGAGGAGCTGACAAAGCTCAACAAGGACTACGTCGATTCCGTACAGAACTGCGACGCCAAGCGCTTCGATGAAATCCTGGCGCAGGACTTCTACTGCACCAATCCCGACAAGAGCTTGGTCGACCGCACCGCCTTCCTGAAACAGACGGCCATCCCGGTGAAGATCAAGGGCCTGAAGGCCGAGGAGGTCAAGATCCGCATCCTCGGCGATTTCGCCATCATCCACGCGAAGACCAGCTACACCAACGCCGACGGTGAGCAGGCCTATGGCCGCTACACCGACTGCTGGGCGCGGCAGAATGGCAATTGGCTCGCGGTGTCGGCGCATGTGGCGCGGTAAGGCGGACGCTCGTAGCCTCACCCTCCGCTGTCATGCGGGGCATCCAGTACGCCGCGGCTGCGGTTGCTTCACGCAACTTCCGCCGCGGCGTACTGGGTCGCCTCAGCTGTCGAACATGATCACGCTGCGCAGCGTCTTGCCGGCCTTCATGTTGGCAAAGCCCTCGTTGATCTCGGAGAGCTTCAGCTTGGCCGAGATCCAGTCCTCGAGATGGAGTCTCCCGCGCATGTAGAAGTCGACCAGGCGCGGCATGTCGACGCGGAAATGGTTCGAGCCCATCGACGAACCCTGGATGCGGCGCTCGCGCAGGAAGTCGAAACCGTGGAGCTCGATCTTTTGACCGAACGGGATCATGCCGACGATCGTCGCGGTGCCGCCCGCCGCCAGCATGGCGAAGGCCTGCTCGGCGGTGTCCTTGCGGCCGAGCACCTCGAAGGAGTGCTGCACACCGCCGCCGGTGAGCTCGCGCACCTGCTGGACCACGTCGCCGCGAGCCGGGTCGACGATGTCGGTGGCGCCCAGTTTTGTCGCGAGCTGCAGCTTGGCCGGATTGGTGTCGATCGCGATGATGCGGCCGGCCCCGGCGATCTGCGCGCCGTTGATCGCAGCCATGCCGACGCCGCCGCAGCCGATCACGGCCACGGTCTCACCCGCGGTGACCTTCGCGGTATTCACCACCGCGCCGTAACCGGTGATGACGCCGCAGCCGATCAGCGCGGCGAGATCGAGCGGCATCTCCTTCTTGATCTTCACGATGGCGTTCTCGTGCACCAGCATCTGCTCAGCGAACGACGACAGATTGAGGAACTGATTGAGCTTCTCCTTCCGGCCCCACGACAGCCGGTTGGAGGCGCCGGGCAGCATCTTCACCGTGGTGTCGGTGCACAGCACGGTGCGGCCGGTGGTGCAATTGTCGCAGGTGCCGCAGAACACCGAGAGACAGGTCACGACGTGGTCGCCCGGCTTCACGTAGTTGACGTCGGAGCCGACCTTCTCGACCACGCCGGCCGATTCATGGCCGAGCACAGCGGGCAGCGGATGCGGATAGAGACCTTCCATGAAATGCAGGTCGGAATGGCAGAGGCCCGCGACCGCGGTGCGGATCAGGACCTCACGCGGCCCGGGATTGGGCACGCTGACATCCTCGATCACCAGCGGCTGATTGACTTCATGCAGGACGGCGGCCTTCATCGGAATTTCCTCTCATGTTTTTTGTTGTGCCCGCTCTCACCTCTCCGATGGGAGAGGTGAGACTGCGCTAGCGGCCGAAGATCAGCCTACGCTGCGAGGAGCAATTCGCCAACCTCGGCCATGCCGACGGCGCGATCGCCGAGCAGGTGCTCTGTGATCCTGCGCTGAACGGTATTTTCCGTTAGCCGGAACGGATCGCCCGGCATCACGCGGTGATCGATCACCATCCGTGACAGCAGCAGCCGGCGCGCGTCGCCGCGCATCTCGTGAATGCGTCCGCCTTCCCACGCCAGCGCCACGGCACTTGCGACATGATAGAGCAGGCTGGTGGCGCGCCGCGCATCGCCCTCATTGTCGATACGGCTTGCGACCTCGCGTGCAAACGCGATCGCGCGGTCGCTGAGATCGCGCAGCCGGCTTCGCCAGGCCTGCGGCACGTTGGCGCTGTCATCGAGCCGCGCGTGCAGATCGGCAGCGAGCGCATTGTCGGCACCGTGGCGCCCAACCGCGCGCTTCAGCGCATCGATCGCGACGATGTTGCCGGTGCCTTCCCAGATCGAGCCGAGATGCGCATCGCGCAGCAGCCGCGGCGTAACGAATTCCTCGATGTAGCCGATGCCGCCGCGCATCTCCATGGCGTCGCCGCAGACTTTTCGGGCATCACGGGTGGCGCGGAATTTCAGGGTCGGGGTCAGGATACGCAGCAGCGCTGCGGCATCCTGGCTGCCGGCCTCGGCGCGGTCGAGCGCGTCCGCGGTCAAGAAGCTCATCGACAGCGCCTGCTCGGTCGGCAGCATGATCTTCATCAGCTGGCGCCGCGCCAGCGGCAGGTCGATGATGCGCTGGCCGAACACGACGCGGCCGCGCGCTACGGTGATCGCGTCATGCCACGCACGGCGCATCAACGCGGTCGACTTCACGCCATTGGAGAGCCGCGACGAGTTCACCATCTCGGCCATCTGCACGAAGCCGCGGTCGAGCTTGCCGACCGCGTAGGCGATCGCGCCGTCGAACTTGATCTCGCCCGAGGCCATCGAGCGGGTGCCGAGCTTGTCCTTCAGCCGCACGATCCGGTAGTGGTTCTGCGAACCGTCATCGAGGAAGCGCGGCATCAGGAACAAAGCCGACGCCTTTGGTGCCCGGCCCCGCGCCGTCCGGGCGCGCCAGCAGCATCACCACCTTGGCATCGGCGTTCGAGCAAAACCACTTCTCGCCGTAGAGCCGCCAGTGGTCGCCCTCCTGCACGGCGCGCGTGGTGAGCGTGCCGACGTCGGAGCCGCCTTCCTTCTCGGTCATGAACTGGCCGCCCTGGGTCAGTTTGCTCATGTCGGTCTGGGTCAGTCCGTCCAAATATTTCGCCTTCAACGCCTCGCTGCCGAAATTCGCCAGCAGCTTGGCGCAGCCGTCGGTGACGTTGATCGGGCAGCCCATGCCGAATTCGGTCTGATTGAACAGGAACGTAAAGGCGTGCTTGGCCGCCACGGGATATTTGTCGGGCCAGCCCATGATGCCCTTGCGCAGCGACAGCGCATGAATGCCGAACTCGCCGAACGCGGCCTTCTCGATCTCGCGATAGGCCGGATGATATTCGATTGTTTGCACGTCGCGGCCGAACTTGTCGCGCTGGTGCAGCACCGGCGTATGCCGGTCGGCCAACCGCGCGTATTCGTCGAGCGTGCCACCGGCCAATCCGCCGAGCCGGTCGAGATGCGGCTCGATGTGGCGGAACAACGCTTCGGGCAGATGCAGTTTCAGAAGATCTGATAGCGCCGGATCGGCCCGGTAGAAATTCATTCCGGTGGTGTCGGGCGCCAACAGACCCGGCTGGCTGGCGGACGTTTTCGGATCCTGCTTGTGCGGCTGCATTGAATTCCCGGCTGCGGTGCTCATTTGTTTGTGCACGACTATCCTCCTCCGGCCGAGCAAAGGAAAGCCCAATGGATATTCCAGAATACAAGATCGCCCTGATCGTCGGCGCCGGCGCGGGCCTCAGCGCCTCGCTGACGCGGCTATTTTCGCGGGAGGGAATTCGGGTGGCACTGGGCGCCCGCAGCATCGAGAAGCTCGGCGCGCTCTGCACCGAAACCGGCGCGAAGGCCTATGCCTGCGACACCACCAAGGCCGAGGATGTCGAGCGGCTGTTCGGTCTGGTCGAGCGCGAGATAGGAACGCCTGATCTGGTGGTCTATAATGCCAGTGGCCGCAGCCGCGGGCCGTTCGTCGAACTCGTGCCGTCAGAGGTCGAGCAGGCGATCGCGGTCTCCGCGTTCGGCGGCTTCCTGGTGGCGCAGGAGGCGGCGAAGCGCATGCTGCCTAACAAGAAGGGCGCGATCCTGTTTACCGGCGCCTCCGCCAGCGTCAAGGGCTACGCACAATCGGCGCCGTTCGCGATGGGCAAGTTCGCGCTGCGCGGCCTGGCGCAGAGCATGGCGCGCGAATTGTCGCCGCAGGGCATCCATGTCGCGCATTTCGTGATCGACGGCGGCATCCGCAGCGCCGCCCGCACCGAGCCTGCCGACAAGCCGGACTCGATGCTCGATCCCGATGCGATCGCGTTGAGCTACTGGAACGTGCTGCAGCAGCCGCGCAGCGCCTGGACCTGGGAGCTGGAACTGCGGCCCTGGGTCGAGAAGTTTTGAGATGACGAATATCATGTAAACGCGTAGCGTAAGCAAAGGCGCGCTTGCGCCTTGCTCACCTTCGGCACTCAGCTCGCGATGGTGGGCACGCTTTGCTTTGCCCACCCTATGAAGCCTTTCACCGTCATTCCGGGATGGTGCGTAGCACCAGACCCGGAATCTCGAGATTCCGGGTTCGATGCTTCGCATCGCCCCGGAATGACGCAACAAACAAACGGGGAGCGACATGACCAGCGAAATCAAAATCGAGACGGGCACCGACGAACTGCTCTGCGTGATCCGCGACCGCGTCGCCATCATCACGCTGAACCGCCCGGATGCGCGCAACTCGCTGTCGGACACGCTGACGCCGGCGTTGCGCACGATGATCCGGACCTGCGGCGAGAACCCCGAAGTCGGCGTGCTGGTGGTCACCGGGGCCGGCAAGGCGTTCTGCGCCGGTGGCAACGTCAAGGGCATGGGCGCCAATCGCGACCCGAAGAAACTCGAAATGTCCTATGAGGACAAGGTCGCGGATCTGCAGGAGCGCCAGCGCCTGCTGACCGGCGCGCTCGCCTCGGTGCGCAAGCCGACCATTGCAGCACTTCCCGGCCCCGCGGTCGGCGCCGGGCTTGCGATCGCGATGGCCTGCGATATCAGGATCGCGGCGCAATCCGCCTTCATCTCGACCGGTTATCTGCGCGTGGCGCTGAGCGGCGATTACGGCATGGCCTGGCTGCTGACGCGGCTGGTCGGTACCTCGCGCGCCCGCGAATTGATGTTCACCTCGGAAAAGGTCGACGCCGCCAGATGCGAGCAGATCGGCCTCGTCAACCGCGTGGTGCCCGACGAGGCGCTGCAGGACGAAGCCTTCGCGCTGGCGAAGTCGATCGCCGAGGGCCCGACATTGGCGCTGCGCTACATGAAGGACAATCTCGACGAAGCGCTGCAATTCGATTTCGCCACCGCGCGCGACCACGAGGCCGAGCGGCTGATCCGCCTCACCACGACGGCCGATCACAAGGAAGCGGTGCAGGCCTTCATCGAGAAGCGCAAGCCGGTGTTTCGGGGGAGTTGAGCGCGTCTGCGCTCTCTTCCCCTTCCCCCTGAAAGGGGAAGGTCAGGGAGGTGAGAGCCTGTAGCCCGGATGCAGCGAAGCGAAATCCGGGGCGGCTTTCTCCATTGTGAGAGCTTTCCCGGATTGCGCTTCGCTGCATCCGGGCTACGGGATCAGGGCAATCACAAAGAAAAGGGCCCGGTTCTGGAGGGGCCAGAACCGGGCCTAGTCAGTCAAACCGCAAGCGAGGACATCGCGGCCAAGCGGGAAGTGGCGGCAAGCCGCCAGCTGGCACAGGGAATGTCTTGCGGTTCGACGTGGATCTCCTTGGCAAAGCGCACCAGCTTCCAGTCGCCGGGGCTCGCCGCAAAGGCGTAATCCGACTTGCGAGCGAGGCCGATCATCGCGGCGTTGGACCGCAGCGTATCGCCGAAGATGCGCTCGGCTCCAAAGGACGCCGCACGGCATTCGAGATTCTTCAATAGCGCCTTGCCAATGCCGTGGCCCTGCCACCGGTCATCGATCGACAGGCCGAACTCGACGCTCGACGTATCGGCATGGAAGGCGTAGCGCGCTTCGCCGACGATGGTCTCAAAGCCATCGACCAGCATCGTCGCGACCACCGTGAACCGGTCAGCCTCGCCGACATGGATGAATCGCTCGAGCTCCGTCTTCGGCAGCTCGCTCAGTGCGCCCAGGAAGCGGTTGTAACGTGACGCCGCGGAGAGCGAGCGGATGTAGCTCTGCAGCTCCTCGCGGTCGCGCGGCTCGACGAAGCGCACCTTGATCTCGCTGCCGTCCTTGGCGCGCAGCAGATCAGTGTATTGCTTGAGATCGTCGAGATGCAGCGCAGTCATGACACGCTCCTCGGGAGAAGAAATTGGCCGGCGCCCTTCGGTGGAAGCAGCGCCGGGCGGCGCATGATCCGCCGAAGTGTGAAGCGGCCGCGGTCATGCGCCTTGCTTAAGTTTGGAGCGCGACCGGACGCAAAACCGGCGCCCACTTTTGCTGGTCGCGCTCTGGCGGCCCATCAGGCCCGCCAGAACGGCTTCTCGGTCTCGAAAACGATGTCGCTGCGGGACATGCCGATGTCGTGCAGATCGCGCTCGGTCCACTGCGACAGCTCGCGGCGACGCTCGTAGCGCTCCCACCACACATGCAGGGTCTCGCCGACCTGGTGCAAAAGGCCCGGCATATGATGATTTGTCATCGATTCATGGGTGAAAATGGACATTTGCGGCTCCTCTCGGTAACCTGTTGGCGTTAATATCTGCGCCATTCGGCCCGCTCACAAACGACACTTTGTACCGTTTCGCATGAATTAAAGTCATGCACTTGGAGGCAAATCAGGGATGACCAGCCGGCTGCCTTCGCTGAACGGCCTGAGGGCTTTCGAGGCCGCCGCGCGGCACATGAGCTTCACGCTGGCGGCGTCCGAATTGAATGTGACGCAGACCGCGATCAGCCATCAGATCCGGCGGCTGGAGGAGGAACTCGGCGTCCGCCTGTTCATCCGCCAGAACCGCTCCCTGAGCCTGACGCCGGAGGCTGCGGAATACCTTCCCGGCGTCCGCGCCGCCTTCAATGACTTGAGACTAGCGACCGATCGCCTGCTGCGCCGCGACGACGATCATGTGCTGACGGTCTCGACCTTGGCCTCGCTCGCCGCCAAATGGCTGCTGCCACGGCTGTCGGCATTCCAGGAGGCGCATTCCGGCATCGACGTCCGCATCACCACCTCGACCAGCCTGGTCGACTTCCAGCGCGACAAGGTCGACGCGGCGATTCGCTATGGCCGCGGCCAATGGGCGGGCCTGCGCGCCGACTGGTTGATGGCGGACGAGCTGTTTCCGGTGTGCAGCCCGTCGCTGCTGCAGGGCAACAAGCCGCTGAAATGCCCCGAAGACCTCAGGGATCACGTGCTGCTGCACACCAGCAACGCCAATAGCGACGACTGGCGGCTGTGGCTGACCGCAGCAGGCCTGCCGACCGATATTTCCAAACAGCCGGGCGTGACCTTCGACCTGCTGTTCGTGACGCTCCAGGCCGCGATCGACGGCATCGGCATCGCGATGGGCCGCACCTCCTATGTGCAGGACGACATCGCCAAGGGCCGCCTCGTGGTCCCCTTCAAGATCGCGCTGCCGGCAGATGCGGGCTTCTATCTGGTCACGCCGCAGGGACGCGCCGATTCACCAAAACTCTCAGCCTTCCGCTCCTGGCTCGCCACCACGGCGCATTCGACGCCTTGATGCGGCGCACGCAGTTTTCTCCTAGGGCTTTTTTCCGATAGCAGCGACGCGATTTCGGGTTGGTCACGCCCAACAGGCGTGCCAAATTGCCGCATATGGCAGTTAACTGCCTTGGCCGGCGAGGCCATTTGCGCCGGCCGTTTTGCCACGGGGAGGAAAGGGCGTTATGTCGCAGTCGAGTTCATCGCAAGTCCCGCAAATCAAATCGCGCCTCGGCGCCATCCTGCGTGCGACCAGCGGCAATTTCCTCGAGCAGTTCGATTTCTTCCTGTTCGGCTTTTATGCGCCCCTGATCGCCAAGGCCTTCTTCCCCTCCGAGAACGAGACCGCCGCGCTGCTCAACGCGTTCGGCGTGTTCTGGCTTGGCGCCTTGATGCGCCCGGTCGGCGCGATCGTGCTCGGCGCCTATATCGACAAGATCGGCCGCCGCCAGGGCCTGATCGTGACGCTGGCAATCATGGCGGTCGGCACCGTCGTGATCGCGATCTGCCCGACCTATGCGACGATCGGCATTGCCGCGCCGATCATCGTGCTGATCGCCCGCCTGCTGCAGGGCTTCTCCGCCGGCGTCGAGCTCGGCGGCGTCTCGGTGTATCTCGCTGAAATCGCCACGCCCGGCAATCGCGGCTTCTACACCTCGTTCCAGTCGTCGAGCCAGCAGGTCGCGATCTTCGTTGCCTCGATCCTCGGCTTCATCCTGAGCGAGAGCATGCCGGCCGCGACCGTTGCCGCCTGGGGCTGGCGCATCCCGTTCTTCGTCGGCTGCCTGATCATCCCGGTGATCTTCTTCCTGCGCCGGACGCTGGAGGAGACCCCCGCATTCCTGGCGATGAAGAAGCATCCGACGGCGCGCGAGGTGTTTGCCTCGGCGCTCGCCAACTGGCGCATCGTCATCCTCGGCATGATGATCGCGGTGCTGACCACGACGACGTTCTACTTCGTCACCGTCTATACGCCGACCTTCGGCAAGGCCGTGCTGAAGCTCTCGACCCAGGACGCGCTGCTGGTGACGCTGCTGGTGGCGGTAACCAATTTCATCTGGAATCCGGTCGGCGGCGCGCTGTCCGACCGGCTCGGCCGCAAGCCGGTGCTGCTGGCGATCGCTTGCCTGTCGCTGGTGACGGCCTATCCGGCGCTGCACTGGCTGGTGACGGAACCGACCTTCGGAAAGATGCTGGCGGTCGAGATGATGTTCTCGTTCTATTTCGGCGTCTACAGCGGCACCATGCTCGGCGCGCTGGTCGAGATCGTGCCGGCGCATGTCCGCACCACCTGCTTCTCGCTGGCGTTTGCGCTGGCGGCCGGCCTGTTCGGCACCTTCACGCCGTTCGCCTCGACTTGGCTGATCCAGCAGACCGGCGACAAGGCCTCGCCCGGCTACTGGCTGATGTGCGCCGCGGTGCTCGGCATCGTTGCCGCGCTGATCGTCTATCGTGGCGGCCAGACCATCGAGCAGCGCGAGACGGTCGCGGCCTGAGCGTCCGCATGCAATCGGGGCGGGACTCCTGATTTGAGCATGATCTATCGGAAAACCGCTACACACTTTTCCGGATCATGCTCATTCGCCTGCCCCTGTTGCTTTCCATGCCAACAACGATAACAAGAGCGCATGGTTGATCTGACGCGCAGGTTCGACGTGCTGGTGATCGGCGGCGGCAATGCCGCGCTTTGCGCCGCGATCAGCGCACGTCGCGCCGGCGCCTCGGTGCTGGTGCTGGAAGGCGCCCCGAAATTCTACCGCGGCGGCAATACCCGGCACACCCGCAACATGCGCTGCGCCCATGACGCGGCGACCGAGATCCTCACCGGCCCCTACACCGAGGAGGAGTTCTGGAAGGATTTGCTGCTGGTGACCGGCGGCCAGACCGACGAGGAACTGGCCCGCTTCATGATCCACGAGTCCAAGGACATCTTGAACTGGATCGTCGAACAGGGCGTGCGCTGGCAGCCCTCGCTCGGCGGCACGCTGAGCCTCGGCCGCACCAACTCGTTCTTCCTCGGCGGCGGCCGCGCCATGCTGAACGCGCTCTATCGCACTGCGGCGCAGATCGGCGTCGACATCCTCTACGATGCCGAGGTGATCGATCTCACGATCGAAGACGGCATGTTCCTCGCAGCGCAGCTGAAGCAGCCGGTCGGCGGCCGGACCGAGGTGCGCGCCTCGACGCTGGTTGCAGCCGCCGGCGGCTTCGAGGCCAATATCGAATGGTTGAAGGAGTATTGGGGTGAGGCCGCCGACAATTTCCTGATCCGCGGCACGCCCTATAACCGCGGCGCGATCCTCAAGATGCTGCTGGCCAAGGGCGTGCAGGAGATCGGCGATCCGACGCAGTGCCATGCAGTGGCGATCGACGCCCGTGCGCCGAAATTCGACGGAGGCATCATCACCCGCCACGACTCGGTCGTGTTCGGCATCGTCGTCAACAAGCATGCCGAGCGCTTCTACGACGAAGGCGAGGACATCTGGCCGAAGCGCTATGCGATCTGGGGCCGTCTGGTCGCAGCGCAGCCCGACCAGATCGCCTACATCATCTTCGATTCGACCGTGGTGACCAGCTTCATGCCGACGCTGTTTCCGCCGATCGCGGGCGCGACGATCGCCGAACTCGCCGGCAAGCTCGAGCTCGACGCGACCGCGCTGGAAAAGACCATCACCGACTTCAACGCCGCGGTGCAGCCCGGCACGTTCGACCACACCGTCCTCGACGACTGCCGAACCGAAGGCATCACGCCGGCCAAGACGCATTGGGCGCGCAGGATCGAGACGCCGCCCTACCTCGCCTATCCGGTGCGGCCCGGCATCACCTTCACCTATCTCGGCACCCGCGTGAACAAGCAGTCGCGGATGCTGATGAAGGACGGCAAGCCGTCCGCCAACATGTTCGCCGCCGGCGAGATCATGGCCGGCAACGTGCTCGGCAAGGGCTACGCCGCCGGCATCGGCATGACCATCGGCAGCGTGTTCGGCCGCGTCGCCGGGCGGGAAGCGGCGAAGAATGCGCGGAATTGAGGGCGAGGCTGGCGCGATGCACGGGACGAGGACATTGCAGGAAGCCGACCGTCTGATGACGGTGTGCAATTCCTGCCGCTATTGCGAGGGCCTGTGCGCGGTGTTTCCCGCGATGGAGATGCGCCGCGCCTTCTCCGACGGCGACCTCAACTATCTCGCCAACCTCTGCCATTCCTGCGGCGCCTGCTACACCGACTGTCAGTTCTCGCCGCCGCACGAATTCAACGTCAATGTGCCGAAGACGCTCGCGGTGGCGCGCGCCGAATCCTATGCCGCCTATGCCTGGCCGCGCGCCTTTGCCGGCGCGTTCGCGCGCAACGGCCTCGTCATCAGCCTGGTCGCGGCGCTCAGCGTCGCCGCCTTCATCTTCGGTTTTGCCGCGATCAACGACCGCGGCGTGCTGACCGGCATCCACAGCGGCCCCGGCGCGTTCTACAAACTGATGCCGCACAATGCGATGGCCCTATTGTTCGGCTTGGCCCTGCTCTACGCCATCCTGGCGCTCGCGATGGGTGTTCGCGCGTTCTGGCGCGATATCGGCGAACCGGTCGGCAGGACAACGGATGCGAAATCGCTGTTGCAGGCGGTGCGCGATGCCGGCGAGTTGCGCTATCTCGACGGCGGCGGCGTCGGCTGCCTCAACGAGGATGACCATCCGACCGATCGCCGCAAGCTCTATCACCATTTCACCTTCTACGGCTTCCTGCTGTGTTTCGCCGCGACCTGCGTCGGCACGCTGTACCACTATCTGCTGGCGCGCGAGGCGCCCTATGCGTGGTGGGACCTGCCGGTCGTGCTCGGCACGCTCGGCGGCATCGGCCTCGTGGTCGGCCCGATCGGACTGCTCAGCGAAAAATGGAAGCGCGATCGCGTGCTGGTCGATGAGCAGGCCATGGGCATGGACACTGCGTTCATCCTAATGCTGTTCCTGACCAGTATCAGCGGCCTTGCGCTGCTGCTGTGGCGCGAGACCGCCGCGATGGGCCCGCTGCTGGCGCTGCATCTCGGCGTGGTGTTCGCGCTGTTCATCACCATGCCCTATGGCAAGTTCGTGCACGGCATCTACCGCTTCGTCGCGCTGGTGCGCTACGCGCGGGAACGGCAGATGATGGCGGAGTGAACTCCACCCCGTCATTCCGGGGCGCGCCGCCCGAACTCGGGTTTACCCGAGTTCGGCAAATATTGAGTGTCCAAGTCGGCAACAGCCGACTTGGATGACGCGAACCCGGAATCCACCGAGCCACATGCGCAGACGGATAAATTGATTCCGGGCTCGCCGCTGCGCGGCGCCCCGGAATGACGAGTGATCAGAGATCCACCACCACGTAATCGCTTTCCACCGCGACCTTGATGGTCTCGGCAACATAAGGACCCTTCACCACATTGGTGCCCGGCTCGACGCTGACCGGATAGGCGCGCACCCGGAAGCGGCGCGGGTCGCAATAGGACTGGCCGGTGCGGATGTCGAACTCCCAGCCGTGCCAGGGACAGCGCAGGATCTCGCCGAGTTTTGTATATTCGATCTCGCCTGGGTCGGATGATGATGCTAACCCGATCAGCGGCCCCTCGCACAGCGCCGCGCCCTGATGCGGACAGCGGTTCAACAGGCCGAAGAACTCGCCCTTGACGTTGAACACGGCGATCGGCCGTCCGTCGATCTCGAGGAACTTTCGCGACCCCGGCGGCAGTTCATCCACCGGGGCAATCACATGACGCGCCATTAGTTGTTCTCACGCATGATCTGATTCGAAAAACCGGTTCCCACTTTTCCGGATCATGCGATACCGTACAGCTGCTTGGCATTGTCGAGATAGAACGCCTGGCGGTTGGCGTCGCTGACGCCGGCCGGCAATACGCGCGACGGCTCATCGTAGTCCCAATGCGGGTAGTCGGTCGCGAACAGCAGCTTGTCCCAGCCGATCCACTCGATGGTCTGGAACAGATGGTCGCGGCTCTCCGGATCCTCCATCGGCTGCGTGGTCCACCAGATGTGGTCGCGGATGTAGTCCGACGGCTTGCGCTTCAGATGCGGCACCTCGGCGTGCAGCCGCGCAAACACCTTGTCGAGCCGCCAGGCCAGCGACGGCGCCCAGCCGAACCCGGCCTCGACCATCACCATCTTCAGTTTGGGGAAACGCTCGAATACGCCCTCGAGCACGAGGCTCGCCAGCGCGGTCTGCTGGCACTGCGAATGCCCGACCATCTCCTCGATGTAAAAGCTCGGCCAGCCCGACGCGGTGATCGGGTTGCCGCCGAAGCCGAAGGCGTGCACGCCGATCGGCAGCCCCGCCTCCTGCGCCGCCTCATAGATTGGCCAGTAGCGGCGCTGGCCGAGCGGCTCGACATTGCGGCTCAAGAGCAGCACCTGGACGAAATTTTTGTCGCCCGCGCGCTTGCGGATTTCGGCCGCCGCCGACACACCGTCCTCATTCGGAACCACGACCGAGCCTTTCAGCCGTGAATCCTGGCTGGTCCATTTCTCGATCTGCCAATCGTTGATCGCCGAACAGATCGCTCCGGCGAGATCCTGGTTTCGCAGGCCCTGCCCGGTGTTGAGCGGGTTGAGCACGCCGAGTACGACATTGTTCGGATCGAGATGCTGCTTCTGCATGAAGGATAGCGACGAGCCCTGCGGGCCGCCTTCCGGCGGATAGGCATCGCGGCGCGACGCGTTCGGCTGCGCCTTCGGATAAGGCGGGCCCTCCATCATGCCCTGATAGGCATGGACGCCAAAGGTCTCAAGATGCGCGTGCCAGCGCTTGGCGAGGTAGGGATACAGCTCGTCCTTGGTCGCGCGTGCCGGATGGATGTCGCAATCGGCGATCGCGGTCTTGATGCTGGTTGACGATGCCGCTTCCGGGCGTTCACGAATCTGGACGTTCATCGCGTCGTCTCCCTTTCTTTAGGCATGATCTGATCCGAAAACCGGACTCCACTTTTCGGGATCATGCCTCACCTTGAGGCGCGGATAGGTCGCATGCGGATTGTCGATCATGATCTTGCGGACCAGAGCCGGCGGCAATCCCTGCGGCAGCACCTCGTCACCGTCGAACTGCCAATGCGGATAGTCGGTCGAGAATAGGATCAATTCGTCCGACTGCATATGGTCCAACACCCGGTTCAGCGTGTCACCGTCCGGCGGCGCATCGACCGGCTGCAGCGAGAAGCGGATGTTGCTCCGCACAATCTCCAGCGGCGGACGGTCGACCCACGGCGTCTCCATCCGCACACCGCGCCAGAACTTGTGCAGCCGCCACAGGAATGGCGGCAGCCAGGTAAAGCCGGACTCCAGCATCACCATTTTTAAGGCCGGATGGCGCGCGAACACGCCCTCGACGATCAGGCTGGTGAGCTGGGTCTGGAACGCCTGCGTCTGCGCGACATAGTCCTCGATGTGATAGGACCCCCAGCCGACCGAGGTCGGCGGGTTATGATAGGCGCTGCCGGCATGGATGCCGATCGGCAGGCCGAGCCGTTCGGCCGCCGCGTAGATCGGCCAGTAGTGCCGCTTGCCGAGCGGCATGTCGCCCATCACGAGCATCAGCACCTGCACGAAGCGCTTGTCCTGCGCACAGCGCTCGATCTCGGCGACCGCCTTCTCGATGCTCTGCACCGGAATAACGATCGAGCCGCGCAGGCGCTCGTCCTTATCGAGCCATTCCTTGGCGAGCCAGTCGTTCAGCGCGCGGCAGAAGGCATCGGCCATGTCCTCGGAGAACACCATCTGCACGCCGTAGAGCGGATTGCAGATGGCATAGGCGATGCCGAACCTGTCGAGCGCCTGGCTTTGCATGTCGGCAAGGCTTGATCCCGGCTTGCCTTGCGCGGGCCGCCAGTCCGGACGCGACGAGATCGGCGAATTGGTCGGATAGGATTGCGAGATCAGATCGGTCATGCCGCGCGTCGTCACCTGGTCGCGCCAGTAGTCGTTCATATACGGCAGCAGGCTGGTGAGGTGAGGCACGGCGGGATGCAGATCGCAATCCACGCCGCCCGCGATCGGCGACGTCATCAGGTTTCCTCTGCGAGTTTCCTCCGCGCGCGCTCGCGACAATCTGCCGGGCGGCGCCTGGTTGTTGTCCGGCATTCAAGCAGCCCGGGAGGCGCGCCGCAACTCGGCAGAGGCCGATGCGGTGTGCTAGGAAGGCAGAACGCCCCACGGGATTTTCATGGCAGTTTTCAAGGCAAGCAACGAGAAAGAGCGCCGATGAACGCACTCACATCCATCGCCGGACAGGTCGCCGCAAAGCTGATCGCCAACAAGCAGACCATTGCGGTCGCCGAATCGTCTACCGGCGGACTGATCTCGGCATCGCTGCTGGCGGTGCCCGGCGCGTCGGCCTATTTCCTCGGCGGCGGCGTGATCTATACCCGCGACGCGCGGCGCACGCTGATGGATATCTCCGACGATGCGATGCGCGGCCTGCGCTCCTCGTCGGAACCCTACGCACAATTGCTGGCGCGGCAGATCCGTGCGCGCCTTTCGACCGACTGGGGATTGTCGGAGACCGGCGCCGCCGGCCCGACCGGCAACCGCTACGGCGACGCCGCCGGCCACAGCTGCATGGCGGTAGCAGGACCCCGGCAGCAGGTGATCACGCTGGAGACCGGCGACAACGACCGCGCCGCGAACATGCAGGCTTTCGCGAAAGCGGCGCTGGAGTTGTTGTTGAACAACCTCGAGCGGTGATCGCGCGTTACACTCGACGACACCGGATCTTCGCCACGGGCTCGACCTCTCCCCGTCATCCTGAGGAGCGCGTAGCGCGTCTCGAAGGATCGACGGCCACCAGCGGGGCCGTGCATCCTTCGAGGCTCGCTTCGCTCGCACCTCAGGATGACGGGTCAATTATCTCGCGTGAGGAATCCTACTTCTCGCGGAACGAGCGCATGAACTGGTCGTGCAAGGGCTTCATCAAATACGACATCATGGTGCGGTCGCCGGTCTGCACGAAGGCTTCCACCGGCATGCCCGGGATAATCTTCACCTCGCTGCCGAGGCGCGCGACCTCTTCCGGCGGCATCGAGACGCGGATGGTGTAGTAGCTCTGCCCGGTGCGCTGGTCGGTGTTGACGTCGGCGGAGACGCGGGTGACGACGCCGTTCAGCTCGGGCGTGGTGCGCTGGTTGAAGGCGGAGAGCCGCAGCACGGTCTTCTGCCCGACCTGCAGCTTGTCGATGTCCTGCGGATTGACCTTGGCCTCGACCGACAAATCGTCGGCCTTCGGCACGATCATCATGATCGCATCGCCCGCGGTGATGACGCCGCCGACGGTGTGCACCGTCGACTGCAGCACCACGCCGTCCTGCGGCGCGCGGATATCGATGCGGCGAAGCTGGTCCTCGGCGGTGACCTTGCGCTCGACGAACTCGCCGATCTTGTCGTTGGTCTCGCGCAGGTCCTTTGAGACCTCGGACAGCATGTCCTTGTCGACCTGGATGATCTGCAGCTCTGTCTCGGTGATCTTGCCCTTGGCCTGCGCGCGCGAGGCGATGTACTGCGCGCGCTCGCCGGAGAGCCGCGCCGCGTCACGCTCGAGCGTGGTCAGGCGGGTGATCTGCACCAGATGCTGCTCATAGAGCTGGCGAACGCCGACCAGCTCCTGCTGCACCAGCGCGATCTCCTTGTCCTTGGCGGTCTCCTGCGCCTGCAGGCCGGAGATTTCCTCGTTGAGCTGGGTGACGCGCTCGCGCAGCTGCGCCTTCTGGCCGGTGCGGCCGTTGACGCGCACCTCGAACAGTTTGGTCTCGCTCGACATGATATCACGGACGTCGGGATCGTTGGTCTGCTCCATGAGCTGCGGCGGGAAGACGATCTTGTTGCGGCCCTGCTGCTCGGCCTCGAGCCTTGCGGCGCGCGCGTAAAGTCCGTTGAGCGTCTTGACCACGATCGCAAGGCTCGCCTTCACGACGGTCTCGTCGAGGCGCACGACGATATCGCCCGCCTTGACCACGTCGCCATCGCGCACCCGCACCTCGCCGACCACGCCGCCGGTCGGATGCTGTACCTTCTTGACGTTGGATTCGACCACCACCGAGCCCGGCGCGATCAGCGCGCCGGAGATCGGCACCGTCGCGGCCCAGCCGCCGACGCCGCCGCCGAGAACAAGGATCACGACGAGGCCGACGATGAGGTGTTTCCTGATCGAGGCATGTGCATTGCGCGGTTGATCGGTCATGGTTTGGCCACTCCCGCATCGGCGACGATCTTGATCGGCGTCGGCACCGGCGGCGCGACCCGTTGCAGCACCTGCGCCAGCACCGTCTCCTTCGGGCCGAAGGTCTGCATGCGGCCGTCCTTCAGCACCAGCAGCTGGTCGACGCCCTCGATCCCGATCGGCCGGTGCGCGACCACGATAACGATCGCGCCGCGCTCGCGGGCGCCCCGCACCGCGCGGGTCAGCGCCTCGTCGCCCTCGCTGTCGAGGTTGGAGTTCGGCTCATCCAGCACGATCAGGAACGGTTCGCCGTAGAGGGCGCGCGCCAGCGCGACGCGCTGGGCCTGGCCGGCCGAGAGCGCGCTGCCCTGCTCGCCGACCTGGGTGTCGTAGCCCTCGCGCATCTTGATGATCATCTCGTGCACGCCGGCTTCCTTGGCCGCCGCGATGATGCCGTCGGATTTGGCGTCGGGATCGAACCGGCAGATGTTCTGCGCGACGGTGCCGGCGAACAATTCGACGTCCTGCGGCAGATAGCCGATATGGCGTCCGAGCTCGTCCGACGACCATTGATCGAGTGCGGCGCCGTCGAGCCGCACCTTGCCGCGCGCCGGCACCCAGACGCCGACCAGCGCCCGGATCAGCGACGACTTGCCCGAGCCGCTCGGACCGATCACGCCGACGCCGCTGCCAGCTTCGACGGTGAAGCTGACGTCCTGCACGATGACGCGCTGATCGCCCGGCGCGACCATGGTCACGACCTCGACGGACAGCTTCTTCTCCGGCGCCTGCAGCAAGGTCTGCCGAGGCCGTGCCGGAATCTGCTGCAGCAGGCGGTTGAGGCGCTGCCAGCTCTGCCGCGCGGCGACGAAGCTCTTCCAATGCGCGATCGCGAGATCGACCGGCGCCAGCGCCCGCGCGCTCAGGATCGAGCCGGCGATGATGATGCCGCCGGTGGCCTCCTGATGGATCACGAGCCAGGCACCGACCGCAAGCACGGCGGACTGCAGCATCATGCGCAGCACCTTGGCGACCGCACCGAGCCCGCCGGTAACGTCGCTCGCATGCTGGTTGCCGGACAGATATTCCTCGTTGGCCTCGTTCCAGCGCTTGTTCATGCGCCCGGCCATCCCCATAGCCACCAGCACTTCGGCGTTGCGGCGGCTGGACGCGGCGAGATCGTTGCGGCGTGCCGCAAGCGACATCGCTTCCTTGGCCGGCGTGCGCGACAGGTATTCGGTGATCAGCGTCAGCATCACCAGGATGACGGCGCCGATCAGCGCGGTGACGCCGAGCAGCCAGTGAAACGCGAAGCAGATCGCCATGTAGAACGGCAGCCAGGGTAGATCGAAGAACGCGCCGGGGCCCATGCTGCCGAGGAAGGAGCGCACATTGTCGAGGTCGCGCAGCGGCTGCAGGCCCTCGCTGCGATTGCCGGCCATCAGCGGCAGCCGCACGATGGTGTCGAACACCCGCGCATTGAGCGCCTCGTCGAGCGAGGTGCCGACGCGGCCGAGGATCCGTCCGCGCAGCAGGTCGAGCACGCCCTGCGCCATGTAGAGCACCGCGGCAATGACCACGAGGCCGACCAGGGTCGGAATGCTGCGGCTCGGCAGCACCCGGTCGTAGACCTGCAGCATGAACATCGAACCTGTCAGGTACAGCAGGTTGATCATGCAACTGATGAGGCCGACGCCGATGAAGGCACTGCGGCATGCGCGCAGCGCCTCAGCCAGTTCGGAACGCCGGACAGCGGGCGCGGCTGCCATAGAAACTGATCTCTGCAAAACAAAAGAGTTACGTGATCACCACGTTGTACAGACGTTTGCGATCACCGTCCATTTCAAGTCGCGCCGACCAGAGCACGGCTCGCGCCCTATTTTTGTGATCCTACAGACAGTTGACGGAATAATTAGGGTTAACCGGCCACGGGACCCGGCGCGGGTGCAGGCGCGCTTCTCGGAAAGGGCACGAGAATGACCGACATCGACACCCGGCCGATCTCGCCATCGACATCGAGCAGCACCCCGCTCCCGACGCCAAGCCCGGCCGCCGCCCGCCAGCGCGCCTCGGCGCGAACCCCGATCCAGGCGCCCCGCGGCGGCCTGAACAGCTGCACCGCGAGGTTCGGGTTGGGGTCGGCCACCACGTTCTGCACCGGGCGCGCGATGCCGTGGGTCCAGTCGGCTGGACCGAGCACCCGCGCCAGCGGGCCGGCATCCGCGATCACGCTGTGATGCATCTGAAACCAGGCGACATCGCCGCCGGCGCGGGCCTCCATCGCGTCCATGAACCAGCTGCGGCCATGCACGGCGTGCAGACTGCGCAGCGGAAACACCATGGGATCGACGGGTTCGGCTGCGCTTTCGTGAAAGCCGGGGATTTCGACCGCGCGTTCGCGCGACAGCGTCACCCGCACCGTCGCGCAGGGCTGCTCTTCGCCCGCCGGCCAGAGCGTGTTGTCGACGACGCTGACCCGGCCGCCTTCGGTCACGACGGAGATTTGCGTGCGCAATTCCGCCATCGGCGTCGGCCGCAGGAACCAGGCTGAAGCCGCGATCGCGGTGCCCCAGTCGCGCGCGCCGGCCATGGCCTCGATTTCGCCGGTCAGCAGGCTCGCGACCGCACCGCCCTGCAAGCCGGCGAACGGCCCCGCCGCCAGCGCCGCGGGTTTCCAGTGATGAGGCGTGGCTGTCGGTTCGAAGATGGCCAAGATGGGCAGTCCGAGAGGTGAGCAGGATTGAGCGTTCGGTCAATCTGATCCAAGAATAGCGGCCATGACAAAAGGCCATTCGTCACCTGAGGTGAGCAGGATTCACCCATTGGATGCCCCCGACCCGCGGGCGATCCCGCCGCTGACGGCGCTGCTCGCCTTCGAGCGCGCGGCGACCCAGCTTAGCTTCCGCCGCGCCGCGCGCGACCTGTCGCTGAGCCCGTCGGCGATCAGCCACCAGATCCGCGGGTTGGAGCAGCAGTTCGGCAGCAAGCTGTTCGTCCGTGGCGCGCGCTCGGTGCGCCTGACCGAGGACGGCGAGCGCTATCTCGCAAAGGTCTCTGTAGCGCTGGCGACGCTGCAGGAGGCGGGCCGTGATATGATGCGGCAGCGCAGCGAGGCCGGCGGCGAGCTCTGGATCAGCTCGCTGCCGTTTTTCACCAGCGCCGTGCTGCTGCCGGCGCTGCCGGAGTTCAGGCGGCGTCATCCGCAACTGACGCTGCGGATCGAGGCCACGCATCAATATGCCGACTTCAACGGCTCGCGCGTCGATGTCGCGATCCGCTACGGGCGGGAACATGCCGCCGGGCTGAAGGTCGAGCCGCTGGTTGAGGTCAAGGGATTGCCGGTCTGCACGCCGGCGCGGGTCAAGGCAGGGCTTCGGGCCCCGGCCGACCTGGCGCGCGAGGTGCTGATCCATGTCACGACGCAGCCGCGGGCGTGGCCGACCTGGCTGAAGGAGGCCGGGCTGCCGCATCTCGCTCCGCGCGGGCACCTCTGGCTCGACAGCGTGCCGGCGATGCTGGAGGCCGCCGAGCACGGGCTCGGCGTGGCGCTGGCGATGGCGCCCCTGATCAAGGCGCGGCCGGGCTTCGGCAAGAAGCTGGTGGCGCCGTTCGCGTTCGAGCCTCTCCACAGCGAGACGATCTATCTGGTCTCCCGCACCGAGCAGGCCCGCGACCGCCGGATCGCTGCGGTGCGACGCTGGATCAGCGATGCGGTCGCGCGGGCGAGCTAGACCGTGGCGGACGCCGGCTCTGCAAGGACGCAGCGCGCCTGATGGCTGGGTGCGACCTGCACGTTCGGCGGCAGGCTTTCGCTGCAACGCGGCTCGGCGAACTTGCAGCGCGGTGCGAAGGAACAGCTGGCCGGTGCGTGGTCGAGCGACGGCGGCGTGCCCGGGATGGTCTCCAGCCGCTGGCCGCGCATCGCGCCGTGAATGGTCGAGGCCACCAGCCCCTTCGCATAGGGATGCACCGGCGTGCGCACGATGTCCCGCAGCGCGCCCTGCTCCACGATTTGTCCGGCATACATCACCGCGACCCGGTCGCAGATCTCGATGGCGACGCCGATGTCGTGGGTCACGAAGATGACCGACATGCCGAACTCGCGCTGCAGCTCGCGCAGCAGCAGCAGGATCTGGATCTGCACGGTGGCATCGAGCGCCGTGGTCGGTTCGTCCGCAAGCAGGATCTTCGGCTTGCAGGCCAGCGCCAGCGCGATCATCGCACGCTGGCGCATGCCGCCCGACATCTCGTGCGGATAGGAGTCCAGCCGACGCTTGGCGGACGGGATCCGCACCACTTCGAGCATCTCGAGCGCACGCGCCGTCGCCTCGCGCTCGCTCTTGCCCTCGTGACGCATCACCGTCTCTGCGATCTGGCGGCCGATGCTGTAGACCGGATCGAGCGCCAGCGCCGGCTCCTGGAAGATCATCGAGACGGTCTGGCCGCGGAATGCGGACAGCGCCTCGTCGTCCATCGCCAGCACCTCCTGGCCCAGCACCTTGACGCTGCCGGAGATCTGCGTGCGCTTCCGCGGCAGCAACCGCATCAGCGCGCGCAAGGTCACGCTCTTGCCCGAGCCGGACTCGCCGAGCAGCCCCAACACCTCGCCCTCGCCGAGCGACAGGCTGAGATCGTTCACGGCATGGACCGTGCGATCGCCGGTGAAGCGGATGTTGAGGTTGTTGATCTCGACGAGATTGGTCATGCGAGCCGCTTTGTCATGTGAGTCTCGGCACCCTGGCGTGGAAATCGGTCGCGCGTTGGAACGCCGCGCCGATCCGAAGCAATGTGGCTTCCTCGAAGGAGCGGCCGATCAGCTGCATGCCGACCGGCAACCCCGCCTTGGTGAAGCCTGAAGGAATCGAGAGCGACGGCAGGCCGAGATAGTTGACCGGTCTCGTGAACCGCGTCAGCCGCTGCAGCACCGCGTCGGCGCCCGGACCGTTGCCGACATCGCTCTCGGCAATGGTCGGCGCCGGCACCGGCGACGACGGCGCGATCACGGCATCGATGCCGCTGACTGCCGCATTGTGCGCGGCGAGCGCAGGGCCGCGCCAGCGCATCGCTTCGAGATAGGTGACCGCCGGAATGGTCAGGCCGTTCTGCAGCCGCATCAAGACCTGCGCGCCGTAATCCTGCGGCCGCTCGATCATCCAGCGCTTGTGGAAAGCGGCGGCCTCGACCGCGAGCACCAGTTGCGAGGCCGAGGAGAGCTGGCGCTGATCGGGCAGCTCGACCTTGACGATCTCGGCGCCCTCCTTCTTCAGGGTGGCCACCGTCTCGTCGAGGATGCGCGCCACTTCGCCATCGAGATCGTCGACATAGAACGCGGTCGGAACGCCGATCTTCATGCCCTTCAGCGACTGTCCCGTCGCGGCGATGTAGTCGGGCACCGGCTGCGTCGACGCGGTGAGATCCTCGGGGTCGGCGCCGGCCATCAGGCCGAGCAGCAGCGCGCAATCCTCCGCGGTCTGCGCCAACGGGCCCACCGTGTCGAGCGACTGCGACAACGGCATCGCGCCGGCGCGGCTGACGCGGCCGACCGTGGTCTTCAATCCCGTGACGCCGCAGAAATGCGCCGGCATGCGGATCGAGCCGCCGGTGTCGGAGCCCAGCGCGGCAAAGGTGAGCCGCGCGGCGACCGCCGAGCCTGAGCCCGACGATGAGCCGCCGGTGATGTGCTCGGTATTCCAGGGATTGCGCACCGGGCCGTAATGCACGTTGTGCCCGGTCGGCCCGAAGGCGAACTCGACCATCTGCAACGAGCCGAGCCGCACCTGCCCGGCATCCTTCAGCCGCTGCAACGCCGTCGACGTCGTCTTCGGCACGAAGTCGCGGCGGATCAGCGACCCGCAGGTCACGACCTTGCCGGCCTCGTAATACATGTCCTTGTGCGCCAGCGGCACGCCGTGCAGCGCTCCCTGTCGGTTGCCCTTGGCGAGCGCAGCATCGGCTTCGCTCGCGGCGGCCAGCGCCTGTTCGGATTCGACCGCCATATAGGCGTTGAGGCGCGGCTGCCACTCCGCAATGCGGTGCAGCACGGCGCGGGTCACCTCATGCGAGGAAACTTTCTTGTCGGCAATCGCCTTGGCGACCGCAGTGAGCGTCATGAGGGCCGGATCGGAGCTCATTTCGACACCTTTGAGATCTGCGCCAGCAGGAAACTCGCAGGTTCGAGATCGAACGGCAGCGTGCCGGCGATCGGTGCAAAGCCGTCGAAGGCCGGCCCGATCGAATTGGCGATGCGGGTGGCGACCTCGTCGTCAGCAGGTACATCGGCAATTTGCGCGATCACCTTGACGTCCTTTGCAGTGGGTCTTGTCATGCCGCGTTTTCTCCTTTTGCTTTTGCCGGCGCGCGGCTGTGCCCCGAGCCGGGAATGGCCATGTAGCACGCCGCTTGATGGCCCATTGTATCGAGATCGCTGAGTTTTGGCGTGACGTTTGCGCAGAGCGGCTCCGCAAACGGGCAACGAGTGTGAAACCGGCAGCCCGACGGCGGATCGATCGGATTGGGTGGATCGCCCGAGATCGGCGGCACCTCGGTGCGCTTGTCGGGATCGGACGACGGCATCGCCGCGAGCAGCGCGCGGGTATAGGGATGCGCCGGCGTGTCCCACACCGCATCGACCGGGCCGAGCTCGACGACCTCGCCGAGATACATCACCAGCACGCGGTCGGAGATGTAGCGCACGACGTTGAGATCATGGCTGATGAAGAGATAGGTCAGGCCGAACTCGCGCTTGAGGTCGGCGAGCAGATTGAGCACCTGCGCCTCGACCGATTTGTCGAGCGCGGAGACCGCCTCGTCGAGGATCACCAGCCGCGGCGACAGCGCCAGCGCGCGGGCGATGTTGACGCGCTGGCGCTGGCCGCCGGACACTTCGTGCGGATAGCGGTTGGCGAAGATCTCGGGCCGCAGGCCGACCTTGCCGAGCAGCTCGCGCGCCAAGGTCCGCGCCGTATCGTCGGCCATGCCGTGGACCTTCGGTCCGAAGGCGATGGATTCCTCGATGGTGAGGCGCGGATTGAGCGAGGCGTAGCTGTCCTGGAACACCATCTGCACGCCGCGCCTGAGGTCGCGCAGCGAGAGCGCCCGGCCGACCGGCCTTCCGTCATAGATGATGTCGCCGGCATCGCGCGTCATCAGATGCATCAATAGCCGCGCGGTGGTCGACTTGCCGCAGCCGGATTCGCCGACGATCCCGACGGTCTCGCCCTTCATGACCGAGAAGGTGACGTCGTCGACCGCTCGCACGGTCTTGCGCGGGCTGAACAGGGTGCCGCGCACCGGGAAATGCTTGGTCAGGCCGTTGACCTGCAACAACGGCGCGGCACCGCCGATATCGGCGACTGGCTCCAGCATGGCGGTGGGAGTTGTTGGATCGATCATGTCGGGCACGCAAGGATTACCTCTCCCCACCGGGGAGAGGTCGGCGCGCAGCGCCGGGTGAGTGTCTTGGGTCCCATGAGAGAGCGTACCCCCTCACCCAGATCGCATCTGACGATGCGATCTGACCTCTCCCACAAGGGGACAGGTGAACCGCCGTTGCGGAGAGAGCTTGCGAGTATCGGCATCGCACTAGTTCCTGATGTCCATGGCGCTGCGCATGCCGTCGCTGAGCAAATTGAAGCAAATCGAGACCGCGAAGATCATCGTGCCCGGCAGCGCCGCGACCCACGGATTGACATAGATCGCGGTGCGCAGCGTGTTCAGCATCAAGCCCCATTCCGGCTCCGGCGGTTTTGTACCCAGCCCGAGGAACGACAGGCCCGCGGCCAGGATCATCGATACCGAGATCAGGCCCGTGGCATAGACGAAGATCGGACCGAGCACGTTGCCGAGCATGTGCACGCGCATGATGGTGAAGGGACCGGCGCCGGACGCGCGCGCGGCCTCGACGAAATCCATGTTGCGCACGCCGGTGGTGACGCTTTCGGCGACGCGGGTGATCTGCGGCACGAATACGATGGTGAGCGACACGATCGAATTGGTGATACCAGCGCCGAGCGCACCCGAAATCGCGATCGCCAGCAGCACCGACGGGAAGGCGTAGAACACGTCGACGGTGCGCATGATCGCGGTGTTGAGCTTGCCGCCGACATAGCCGGCGACGAGGCCAAGCGAAGTGCCGATCACGAAGGCGAAGATCACCGGCAGGATGCCGATCACCAGCGACAGCCGTCCGCCATAGATCAGCCGCGCCAGCATGTCGCGGCCGAGCTCGTCGGTGCCGAGCGGGAAGCCCGGCGTACCGATGTGGCGGAGGCGGCGGATCATCGAGCCCTGGTAGGGATCGGCAAGATGCAGCCACGGTGCCAGCAGCGCCGAGGCAAAGATCAGCACCAGGATGAAGGCGCAGGCCATGCTGACCTTGTCACGCCGGATGCGGCGGGCGACGGTTGCCCAATAGCCGCGCGCCTTGCTCGCGGGAGCGGCCTGCAATGCGGTATCGCTCATTGCACTCATGAGGTGGCTCTCTTTCGGAGCATGATCTCCGCGCAAACGCGTTCCGCGTTTGTCGCGAGGGAAAACCGGTCCCCACTTTTCCGGATCATGCTCTAGCTCCGCTTGATGCGCGGATCGATCGCGGCCTGCGCGATGTCGACCAGGAGATTGAGCAGCACGAAGAACAGCGCCAGTACCAGGATCGTGCCCTGCAGCAGCGGCAGGTCGCGCTGGAAGATCGCGGAGTTCAAGAGCAGGCCCGAGCCGGGCCAGGAGAATACCGTCTCGATCAGGATCGAGCCGCCGAGCATGTAGCCGAGTTGTAGCCCCATCACCGCGAGCGCGGTCGGCGCCGAGTTCTTGATCACGTGACGGAACACCTCGGTCTCGCGCAGACCCTTGGCGCGCAGCGCCTCGACGAAATCCTGGCTCAGGATGTCGCCGGTCAGCGCGCGCACCGTGCGGGTGATGATGCCCATCGGGATCACCGAGGTGGTGATCGCCGGCAGCACCAGATAGCGCAGATGCTCCCAGTCCCACGCCCAGGCGCTGGAACCGCCGGGACCTGCGCCGACCGCGGGCAGCCAGTTGAGCTGCACCGAGAAGATGATGACCAGCACCATGCCGAGCCAGTAATGCGGCAGCGACACGCCGGCGATGGCAAAGGAGGTCGCGACCTTGTCGACCCAGGTGTCGCGGAAATAGCCGGCGATCAGGCCAAACAGCAGGCCGAGCGTGAAGCCGATCATCGCGGCCGCGATCGCCAGCATCACGGTGTTGCCGACCGCGCGCATCACCTCGCTCAGGACCGGACGCCCGGTTGCGATCGAATTGCCGAGATCGCCATGGATCGCGCGCCACAGCCACAGGCCAAACTGCACCGGCAGCGGGCGATCGAAGCCGTAAGCCGCGCGCAATTGCGCAGCGAGTTCCTGCGAGGCATCGGCCGGCAGCACCGCGACCAGGGGATCGCCGGGCGTGATGTGCACCAACAGGAAGCACACCAGCGCGACGCTGAGCACGATCGGAATGATGTAGACGATTCGTCTGGACGTATAGGCGAGCACGTTGGGTTCTCTCTTCCTTCTCCCCTTTGTCGGAGAAGGTGGCGCGCAGAGCGCGCCGAATGGGAGGTTCGATCCGCGGCGACAGTCATTTCACAGCAAGGACGATCGCCCGCGGAGGCAACCGCTCACCCGGCTTCAGCGAAGCCACCCTCTCCCACGAGGGGAGAGGGTGCGCTGAGCAAGCCATCAGTTATCTCACGGCGCGACCGACACCGGCGAGAAGTCGACGAACCAACTCTTCGGCTGCACGAAGCCCTTGACCTTCGGGCTCATCGCGCGCGGGGCGACGTCGTGCGCGACGTAGAGGAACGCGGCGTCATCGACCGAGGCGGCGTGCAATTCGGCGAGCGCGGCATCGCGGGCCGCGGGATCGAAGGTCTGGCGGGCCTTCTTCACCAGTTCGTCGAACTTCGGATTGTTGATGAAGCCCCAATTGTTCGAGACCGGCGGCGCCATGCCCGATTGCAGGAAGCGCACCAGCGCGAAAAACGGATCCATCGCCGCATAGGTGACGTTGGTCGCATTCGATCCGTTGGCCGACGGATCCTTGGCGCCGCGCCGCCAGTTGGTGAACAGCGTATTCCACTCGATGACGTCGAGCTGCACATCGAAATAGCACTCGGCCAGGGCCTGTTGCAGGTACTCGTTCATCGGCAGCGGCAGCATCTGGCCGGAGCCAGACGCCGAGGTCTGGATCTTGACGGTGAGCTTCTTGTTCGGACCGAAGCCCGCCTCCTGCATCAGCTTCTGCGCGGCCGGCTTGTCGTACTTGATCTGGAAGGTCGGGTTGCCGCGCCAGGGATGGCCGGGCTCGAAGGTGCCGGTCGCCGGCACCATCAGGCCCGCGAGCAGGCCGTCACGCAGGCCTTCGCGATCGACGCAGAGATTGGCGGCCTTGCGGACGCGGATGTCGTTCCACGGCGAGCCCTCGACGCGCGAGAACTGCCACGGCCAGACATGCGGCTCCTCGTTGGAATAGAGATTGAAGCCGCGCTGCTTGATCTCGGGCAACGCATCCGGCGCCGGCGCCTCGATCCAGTTGACCTGGCCGGACAGCAGCGCCGCGGTGCGGGCGTTGGCCTCCGGCATCGGCAACAGCACCATCTTGTCGGTCTTCGGCACGCGCGCCTTGTCCCAGTAGTTCTCGTTCTTCACCAGCTCGAGCCGCTCGCGCGGGGTGAAGCTCGACATCTTCCACGGCCCGGTGCCCGACGCGTCCTTGGCGAACGCGGCCCATGCGGCCTGCGACTTCGCCTTGGCATCGGCGCCCTCGGCCTTGTCGTAGAATTGCTGCCACTTGGCCGGGCTCGCCATGAACAGGTTGGTGAGGTTGATCGGAAGGAAGCTGTCCGGCTCCTTGGTGGTCAATTCCACGGTCATGTCGTCGATCTTGCGCGCCGAGACCAAGGTCGGCATGCGCGAGGCGGTGACGCCGACCTGGCTCGGATCGAATTGCGCCGCGTCCTGCTTCAGAACCTTGTCGACATTCCAGACCACGGCGTCGGCATTGAACGGCGAGCCGTCGTGAAAGCTGACGCCTGCACGCAGCTTGAAGGTCCACTTGGTCTTGTCGGCATCGTCGACCTTCCACTCGGTAGCAAGGCCCGGGATCAGCACGCTCGCCTTGTCCGACGAAGACAGGTCCCACATCGTGAGCGCGTCATACATCGTGAGACCGGTGAAGCGATTGCCCTCAAAACCCTGGTCGGGCTGACCGAGCGTGCGCGGAATATCGGCAGCGGTCATGCCAATGCGCAGCACGGTCTCGGCACCGGCGATCGCCGGCACGCCGGCCGCTATCGCGAGCGCCAGCATGAATGCCGTCGCATTGGTCTTCCTGTTACGCATCTCAGCAACCCCTTCGAAGTCTGGTGACGTTTTGGTGATTATTTCTTGGGCAAGCGTATGCAATGCCTGTGCCAAGGGGAATAGTTCTTCAGCAAAATACCGCTGGGCGCGTCAATTCTTCCCACCTTCGACTAAGACGGCGCAAAGCTGCCTATTCTGGCATCATGCTTGCAAGTTTTCGGTTCCGACTTCCCACCAACGGAGCCTTTCATATGCGTGCGCGCAATTCGATCCTGATGGCGGCAATGGCGCTTGCCCTGACCGCGGGCTGGCCGGCCTTGTCGGCGCGGGCGGAGTCCATTGTGCGCTACGGCATTTCGATGGCCGATATTCCGCTGACGACCGGCCAGCCGGATCGCGGCGCCGGCGCCTATCAGTTCACGGCCTACACGATCTACGATCCGCTGGTGGCCTGGGACATGGACGTGGCCGACCGGCCCGGCAAACTGGTGCCCGGGCTTGCGACCGAATGGAAGGTCGACGACACCGACAAGACCAAATGGCGCTTCACGCTGCGCAAAGGCGTGAAATTCCACGACGGCAGCGACTTCAACGCCGATGCCGTGATCTGGAATCTCGACAAGGTGCTGAACGACAAGGCGCCGCAATTTGACAAGCGGCAGAGCGGGCAAGTCAAGACCCGCCTCCCCTCGGTTGCGAGCTACGCCAAGATCGACGACTTCACCATCGAGATCACCACCAAGACGGTCGACTCCTTCTTCCCTTACCAGATGCTCTGGTTCCTGGTCTCGAGCCCCGCGCAATATGAAAAGCTCGGCAAGGACTGGGACAAGTTCGCCAGCCAGCCCTCCGGCACCGGCCCGTTCAAGCTGACCAAGCTGGTGCCGCGCGAGCTCGCCGAGCTGACCAGGAACCCGGACTATTGGGACAAGAAGCGACTGGCGAAGGTCGACAAGCTGATCCTGATCCCGATGCCGGAAGCTCTGACCCGCACCAATGCGCTGCTGGCCGGCCAGGTCGATTTGATCGAGACGCCGGCGCCCGATGCCGTGCCGCAACTCAAGGCCGCCGGCATGCGGATCGTCGACAACGTGACGCCGCATGTCTGGAACTATCATCTGAGCGTGCTGCCCGGCTCGCCATGGACCGACATCCGCCTGCGCAAGGCACTCAATCTAGCGATCGACCGCGACGCCGTGGTCGGCCTGATGAACGGCCTCGCCAAGCCTGCCAAGGGCCAGGTCGACCCGTCGAGCCCATGGTTCGGCAAGCCGACCTTCGAATTGAAGTACGACCTCGCGGCCGCCAAGAAGCTGGTCGAGGAAGCCGGCTATTCCAAGGACAAGCCGCTGAAGACCACCTTCATCATCGCCCAGGGCGGCACCGGGCAGATGCTGTCGCTGCCGATGAACGAGTTCCTGCAGCAGAGCTTCAAGGAGATCGGCATCGATATCGACTTCAAGGTGGTCGAGCTCGAGACCCTTTACTCGCACTGGCGCAAGGGCGCGGCCGACGAGATGAACGCCGGCATCACCGCCAACAACATCGCCTATGTCACCTCGGACCCGCTTTACGCGATCGTGCGGTTCTTCCATTCCGGCCAGGTGGCGCCGACCGGCGTCAACTGGGGCGGCTACAAGAACCCGAAAGTCGATGCGCTGATCGACGAAGCCAAGCAGACCTTCGATACCGCCAAGCAGGATGCGCTGCTGGCGCAGGCGCACGCGCTGATCGTCGACGATGCCGCGCTGGTGTGGGTGGTGCACGACACCAATCCGCACGCGCTGTCACCGAAGGTGAAGACCTTCGTGCAGGCGCAGCACTGGTTCCAGGATCTGACGCAGATCGGGGTGGAGTGAGTTTGTTGCCGGTCGCGCAAATCTCTCCACCGTCGTCCCGGCGAAGGCCGGGACCCATACACCGCGGCCGGCGCAATGGGCACGCGGCAAGACGATCTTGGGTCCCGGCCTTCGCCGGGACGACACCGGGTTCGTGGCGTCTATTTCGTCGTCAGGCCGGGACGACGGTGGATTAGCGCCTACTTCGTCGTCAACGCGAACGCGCCGTTCCAGTCGGGCGGTGGCGGGTGCTTCTCGAAATTGCGGATGCGCGCCTCGTAGAGATTGTAGAGCGACTGCAGCGCCCGGGCATCGTCGGTCTTGCGGCCACGCTCGATCGCGGCGAGCGCGCCGTCCCAATCGCGGCCGCGGTAGCAGGCGAGCATCTCGATGGTCAGGTTGCGCAGCCGCTGGAAGCGGCCGGAGTTCGCCACGTCCTCGCGGCCGGCAATCGCGTAGATCACCTCGGGCTCCTTCTTGCCCTTGACCATGATGAAGTCGAGCTCGAGGATCGCGAATTGCTCTTTCACCGCCAGCGCAGTCTTCGATCCCACGATGATCGGGAAGCCGTATTCCTTGGACTGGCCCTCCAGCCGCGAGGCCAGATTGACGCTGTCGCCGAACACCGAATAGTCAAAGCGGACGTCGGAGCCCATGTTGCCGACCACACAGGTGCCGGTGTTGAGACCGACGCCGATGTTGAGCGGTACATAGACATGGCCGCCGTCCTTGGCCTCCTGCTCGCGCGCGCGGTTGAGGTCGTCGACGCGCTCCAGCATGTCGAGAGCCGCGTCACAGGCGTTGAGCTGGTGCTGCTTGTCGTCGAGCGGCGCATTCCAGAACGCCATGATGGCGTCGCCCATGTATTTGTCGATGGTGCCCTTGCGGGCGAGGATCGCGTTCGACAGCGGCGTCAGGAAACGGTTCATCAGCGCCGTGAGGCCTTGCGGATCGCTCTTGTAGGTCTCCGAGATCGAGGTGAAGCCGCGCATGTCCGAGAACATGATGGTCATCTCGCGCTCCTCGCCGCCGAGCACCAGCCGTTCCGGCGACTGCGCCAGCTGCTCGACCAGCGCGGGCGACATGTACTGCACGAATTGCGACCGGATCTGCCGGCGCTGCTGCTGCTCGCGCACGAAGGCGGAGAAGATCAGCGTCAGGTAGATCGCCGTGGTCGACATCAGCGGATAGGTGAAATCGATCAGCAGCCGGTGCTGGGAGTAGAAATACCAGGAGGTGCCGGTCAGCACCGAGGCGAACATTCCGCCGACGACGACCAGCGTGATCGGCCCGAACTTCGGCGCGAAGGCGATGACCAGCAGCCCCATGATCATCGCGGCGAGGAATTCGATGGCAATACCGTAGCTCGGCTGCGAAACCACGTCGCCGGTCAGCGCGCTCTCCAGCACCTGGGCATGAACCTCGACCCCGGGCATGGCCGGCGTCACCGGTGTGGTCTTGATGTCGTTCAGCCCGACCGAGGAGGTGCCGATCAGGATCAGCTTGCCGGCGATCCGGTCCGGCGGGACCCGGCCATCCAGCACGTCGACGGCCGAGACATAGATCGAGGGGTCGCGGCGGGCGTAGTGGATCCAGAGCTGGCCGTAGAGGTCGGTCGGGATCGCAAAGCCCTTGATGCCGAGGCTCTGGATGCCGCCCTTGTCGGCCTTGATCAGGATGGTGCCGGAGCCGCTCGCCACCCGCAGCATTTCGAATGTCAGCGACGGCATGGTGATGCCCTGCGCGACCATCATCATCGGCACCCGCCTGACGATGCCGTCGCGCTCCGGCCTGATCGTGAACAGGCCTCGTCCGGCCGCGGCCTCCTCGAGCACCGGCACGTTGCGCAACAATCCCGGAAACTGGAACATGAAGCGCTGCGGCTCCTCGCCGAGCATCGCAAGCCCGGTCACCGGCAGCTTTTCGTTGAGGTCGGCGCGCACATTGGGTCCGCCGGATTCGCCGAGCACCACGCGCGAGTTCCTGATCGCCCCGGCGAAGATGCTGTCGTTGCTGGGTAGCTGCCGCAGCCGGGCACGCATCTCCTCGTCGAGATTGCTGAACGTATCGGCCGCGATATCCGGGTTGAGACGGTCCGGCTCGGAGAACACCGCGTCGAAGGCGATCACCACGGCACCGAGCCGGGTGAGATTGATGACGATGTCGGCGAGCCGCGTCCGTGGCCAGGGCCATTGCCCGAGCCGGGGATCGGCGAGGCTCCTCTCGTCGATATCGACGATGGTGACGGGCCGCGCGGTTTTCTGGCGGGGCTCGATCACCTGGAAGGTGTCGAACGTCCTGACCCGAAGCTCCTGAACCGGAGCGGGATCAACGATCCGCAGCGCGGCAATGCCGATCAGCAGCGCGACGCAGGCCAGCCGCGCATAGCCGAAGCGCCGCGCGAACCACCGTCGTATCGCCTTCAGCCGTTTCATGCCGTCTGGATATCACGCGCGGAAGATTGTTCCAATCGAGCAGACGTTGCGCAATGCAGGATTTGGCCGGCTTTTCGGGAGGCCGGCGCTGGTCACGTATAACTAATGATGAAGTCGTTCTGGGACAGACTCGCCTTCGCGATGTTGTGCAACGTGATGGTGTCCGCACTGTCGATCGTGATCAGCGTATCCGCCGAATTCGTCGGCGAGGTCGTCACATTCTGATCGAACCAGCTGCTGAAGGTGCTTGTCGAGACGATCGTGGACAGGTCGATCTGGTCCTGGCCCGGCGTGAAGTTCAGGATCGTGTCGTGATTGAAGTTCGACGCAAACACGAACTTGTCCTGGTAGCCCGATCCGAAGAACACGTCCTTGTCGCTGGTGCCGGTCAGCGTCACCGGCTGGGGCGGATCTTGCTGGACGTTGAAGATCAGATTGACCGTATCGCTCGCGCCGCTTCCGTCGGTCACGGAGAGCGCGATCTTGTCGGTCGCCGGCGGCGTCTGGCCGGGGTTGTAGACGAGACCCGGCGATCCGAGCGCGGTGTTGATATCCGAGAGATGGCCGAGCAGCGTCGGCGGCGCGACGCTGCTGCCCGAACCGGGGTCGGTCGCGGCCGCCAGGGTGAAATTCTCGTTGGCGCCGGCATCGACATCGGTGACCGTCAGGCCGGAGATCGTTTCGGTGCCGTTGGCATTGTCGATGATGTTGATGTTGTCGGCATGGATCACCGGTGCGTCGTTGGCGCCGACGACATCGACCGTCAGCGTCGCCGTCCCGGTCGCGCCATGCGCATCGATGGTCTCGACAGTGAACGTGTCGGCATAGGTGCCCTTGGCCAACGCGTTGATCGCGGCGTCATTGGGGATATAGCTGTAGCTGCCGTCCGCATTGACCGTGAGCGAACCGTAGAGGCCGGTGATCGCCGAGTTGACCGCGACATGGTTCGAATCGAGGGCGGCATAGGTCAGCGTCGCGGTCTCACCATCGTCGACGTCATGGCCATGCAGCGTGCCGGTCAGCGGGCTGAACGTATCGTAGGCCGCGGTGTCGGTCAGCGTGCCGGCATTGACGTCGGCAAGCGTCGGCGCATCGTTGGCGCCAGTGATGGTGATCGTCACCGGCGTCGTGATGACGCCGCCATGATGATCGTCGATCTGGATCGTGTAGGTCAGCGTCAGCGTCTCGCCGACGGCAAGGTAGTCGAAGTTCTGGTCGGCGGCCGAGAACGTCCAGTTGGACGATCCGGTCACCCCGCCGGTCGCGTCCGTCAAGGTGCCCAGCGACAGCCAGTTCAGGACGGTGGACTCGTCCTCGAGCAGGCCCGCGGTCGCGCCGGTTTCGGCCACCCCGGTGATGCTCAGCGTGTGCGTGTCGCTGAGATCCGCGTCGGTGAACGTCACGGCGCCCGACGCGGTATCCGGATTGGATGACCCGGTGGTGTCGGGCTGCTCGGGAATGGTGGCCGCCTGTGCGTCGGAGGTGACGACCGGCGTGTCGTTGCTGCCGACAACTGTGACCGTCACCGGCTCGCTGATCACGCCGCCATGGTGGTCGTCGACCTGGATCGTGTAGGTCAGCGTCAGCGTCTCGCCGGCGGCAAGGTAGTCGAAGTTCTGGTCAGCGGCCGAGAACATCCAGGCCTGCGATCCCCCCACATGGCCGGTCGAATCGGTCAGCGTCCCCAGCGAGAGCCAGTTCAGGACCGTCGATTCGTCATCGGGCAGGCCGGTGGTGGTCCCGGATTCGCTCACGCCGGTGATGGATACGGTGTGGGTGTCGCTGAGATCGACATCGGCGAACGCCACCACGCCGACCGCCATGTCCGGCGTGGATGAACCGGTCGTGTCGGGTTGCTCCGCGACTGTCGCGGCCGGCGGCTCCGACGTGAAGGTCGGGACGTCGTTGGTGCCGGTGATGGTGATCGTGACGGGCTGGGTGACGACGCCGCCATGATGATCGTCGACCTGGATCAGGTAGGTCAGCGTCAGCTTCTCGCCGGCCGCGAGATAGTCGAAATTCGCGTCGGCAGCCGAGAAGGTCCAATGGCTGGATCCGGTGACGCCGCCGGTCGAATCCGTCAGCGTGCCGAGCGACAGCCAGCTCAGGATCGTGGCCTGATCGGGCAGCCCCGTGGCGACGCCGGTTTCGGTGACACCGGCCACGGTGACGCTGTGGGTGTCGCTGAGGTCGACATCGGTGAAGGTCACGGTGCCGGACGCGGTATCCGGCATCAGCGAACCGGTCACGCCTTCGGCCTCGGTGATGGCGGCCGCCTGCGTCGGCGACGTGATCACCGGCCTGTCATCGGTGCCGACGATCGTGATCGTGACCGGAAGCGTGACGACCCCGCCATGATGATCGTCGATCTCGATCGTGTAGGTCAGCGTCAGCGTCTCGCCCACGGCGAGATAGTCGAAACTCCTGTCGGCCGCCGCGAACGTCCAGGCGCGCGCTCCCGTGACGCCATCGGTCGAATCGGCCAGCGTGCCCAGCGACAGCCAGCTCAGCACGGTGGCATGGCTGGCAAGGCCCGTGGTGACGCCGGCTTCGGTGACGCCGGTGATGCTGACCGTGTGCGTGTCGGTCAGGTCCGCATCGGTGAAGGTCAGCGTGCCGTGCGCGGTATCAGGCGCGGCGGAGTTCGTCGTCCATGGCAGCTCGGTGATCGAACCTGCCTGCGCCGAGGACGTCACCACCGGCGTATCGTTGGTGCCGGTGATCGTGATGGTGATGGTCTTGAAGGCGGTCTCGTTGCTCGGCGCGTAATTGTTGTCGACGCGCACCAGATAGGTCAGCGTCAGGGTCTCGCCGGCGGCCAGGAAGTCGAAGGCGCCGTCGGCAAGGCTGTAGGTCCAGGTCGCCGAGCCGAAGTTGGTGTTCAGCGGATTGGGATCGAGCTGCAACGGAATCTCGACGGCCTGGATCGCTGCCAGTTGCGCCGCCGTCAGCGACGCGGTGACGTCGTTGCCGCCGGCGTCGCGGTAGCTGAACGCGCTGAAATTGACCGCTGCAGTCGGCTTGTCGCCGAGATTGACGTCGACCCATGTGATCTGGCCGGTCGCCGTGTCGAACTGCTCGCTATAGGTCTGGCCGGCCAGTTCGGTGAACGTCCCGTTCTGCGTCACGACGTGCGGCGCACCGGGGGCGTGGTCAGTCTTGGCTGACGGGGCCTGCGGCCCGGCATCGCCGGTCAAGGCCAGCAGGAAGCTTATCGGCAGGATCACGTCGCCGGTCGCGAATTTGAGGCTGGTCGTGATCGGGACGACGCTGTCGGTGAAGTTCGTCGTGAGCTTGGTGTTGGAATTGTTGTTGTCGGTAAACTTCAGCGCGAAGACGTCCGAGATGAGCTTCTGCGCATCGGCCGACAGTTGCGCCGACGAGACGAAGCTGACGCTGCCCTGGCCATTGACGATGGTCTGGGTGCCGGCCTGATCGACGGTCGCGATCGGATTGAGCGTCGTCTTGTCGAACAGGATGTAGGAGCCGGTGGTGCCGTCAGGCTCGACCAGCACCTGGAACTTGGCGGGCGGCACGCCACCCGAGCCCTGCACGTCGAAATCGATCTCGACCAGCACGGCGGTGCCGCGAATGCCCATGGTCGCGACCGGCGTATCGACCTTCATGTCGCCATGCTTGGCGGTCGCGCCGGCCACGAACGAGATGGTGCCCGAGACGAGGCTCATCAGCGACGAATTGCTCGACCCGTTCGGGTCGAAGATCATCTCGTTCAGCACCATCTTGGCGTTCGGCCCGAGACCGAACACGGTGCCGTCGATGAAGGTGATGCCGAGCGTCGAGTCGCTGCCCGACTGCACCACGTCGCCCTTGTTGACGTTGTCGCCCTGGTTCAGGACGACGGCGACGCCGTTGCGGACGGCGGTGGCGCTGCCCGTCAGCTTGGTGACGTGGCCGATGACCTTGGCCGGCTCCGCGGCACCGCCGGCCTGGGCATATTGGGTGTAGCCGGTGAGCGCATTGACGAGCTCGCCGGTGAGATGCGCGCCATCAGGCGACGCCAGGGCCGCGCGCTTCTCGCCCTTGAAGTAGTCGTGCAGGACGAGTTCTCGATCGTCCTTCGAGATGACGAGATCGAGCCCGGTCCGCTTGAAGTCGCCGGTGAACAGCAATTGCCCGTCGTCGACCGTGATCGCGCCGGGCGGCGCATGCGAGGTAACGCTTTCGACGTATACCGGTCCGCGGACATAAGTGTCCGCGCTCGGCGAATGGCCGTCGAATTTCCCAACAAAGTTCACTGCGGATCACCGCGCGAGGGTTAATATTGGTAAAGTATCCGAATGATTACGCTTGCATATCATCGGATAAAGCTTGGCGAAACCATCCTTTGCTTTCGCAAGGTGCTCTGGTCGCGCGGTTTGAGCGGGTGTGACTTGGCTCACTCTTAGAAGAGTTGTGTAGTCAGAACTTACCTGACGGTACCATGAGATAGGATTCGAGCCAAGATGCGTACTGAGCCACGTATTCGTGGTATTGATTGGCATTTCTCTACTTGCCTTTATTTCCCCACAGCCCCGAGAGGGCATTTGACCCGATTTTCCCGGCTAAAGCTGTGACTTGGCTTACAAATCGCAGCTATCCCGTGCGCGGACTGGCCGGTTTAACCAGAAGGCAAGGGTGAGGCGTTTCGCGGTGGAAAAAGGTTCGCCGGTTCGTTTCACAAACCGGTAAAGTTTTCGGGACCCCACGCAGACGCCCTTCAGCCTGCTGTCCGGATTCCCCACATCTTAAGTCGATTCGAAGGGATCGCCCGTCATGCTCGCGCATGAAACGATCCGGTCGCGTGTGCGGTGTAGTGTCCACCCGCCGATGAGCGGACAGGGGGTGTCACATGGGAATGTCGCTTCGCTCATTCGCACTGCGCGCTGTGATGCTGGGCTTCGGCCTGGCCTTGGCTGCGCCAATTGCCTCGCTCAATGCCGCCTCGCTGCTTTCGCCCGGCCCGGCATCGCTGCTCAGGAAGTCGGCCGAGCCGTTCGGCCTGTCGACCAGCCTGCTTGCCGAAGGCGGCCTGCACGACAAATGGCTCGGCGTACAGCGCCAGCTCGCCGACGAACTGGTGCAGTTGGCAGCCTGCGAGAGCAACCGCGCCGGTTGCGCGTCGCCGGAGGCGCTGCGGTTCCTGGCGATCATCGACGCCGGACGGGCGCGCCACGGCCGCGCCCGGCTCGGCGAGATCAACCGCGCCATCAACCTGGCGATCCGCCCAAGCAACGATCTGGCGACCTATGGCGAGCCCGACGTCTGGGCCACACCGCTTGCCACCTTCGCCCGCGGCAGCGGCGACTGCGAGGACTATGCGATCGCGAAATTCGTGGCGCTCGCCAAGGCCGGCGTCGCACCGGCGGATCTGCGCATCGTCGTCATGCATGACCTGCTCGGCGGCGAGGACCATGCCGTGGTCGCGGCACGGCTCGACGGCCACTGGCTGACGCTCGACAACCGCCGCATGGCGATGATCGAGGACAGCGACGTCAGGAGTTTCCGGCCGACCTTCGTGATCGACCAGAATGGCGTCAGCCGCTACGTCGACGCGCCGCTGGTCACCGAAGCCGCATGGCGGCCGGCGGCGCGGATGAACTGACTAGGTCATTCCGGGGCGATGCGAAGCATCGAACCCGGAATCTCGAGGAATGCCCGGCTGCAAACCCTCAGAACATCAAATTGTCCTTCACGAGCACCCAGCGGCCGCCCTTGACCTGCTGCACCTGGGTGATGGTGTTGGCGAGATGATCGGTCTTGGAGAACTTGGTCGGCGGCGAGCTGAAGATATCGAGGAACTTGTCGCCTGACTCCAGCGCGTCCAGCATCTTCTGGCCGGTGAGATCCTTGCCCGCCTTCTGCGCATAGAAGGCGAAGGTCATCACCGCGTTGTAGCCGATGATCGCCTGCGTATTGGCGTCGGAGTTGAACATCTTCTTGTAGTTGAGCAGCCAGTCCTTCACCTTGCCCTTGGCCGTGTCCTCATAGGGAATCTCGAAGCCTGACGCCGCATAGAGCCCTTCGACGGCGTCCTTGCCGAGCGCCGGCACCTCGAGCACGTTGGTCGGCGTGGCGCCGAGGAAAGTGACGTCCCAGCCGAGCTTCTTGGCCTCATTCATCGCGCCGATGGTCTCGCGGATCACGGTGCCGAGCACGACGAGGTCGCAACCGTCGGACTTCATCTTGGCGACCTGCGCCGAGAAGTCGGAAGCGCCGCGCTTGTAGCTCGTGACCGAAGCCGGCTGCACCTTCATCGCAGCGAGCTGCTGGGTGAAGCCGTCGAGCACGTTCTTACCGTACTCGTCGTCCTGATGCATGATGCAGGGCTTCTTGAAGTTCTTCCACTCCATCATGTATTTGAGCGCGGCGCGCGTGCTCTCGACATAGGGCAGGAGGTTGTTGAACTTCAGCCGCTCCTGCGGCTTGGCGGGATCGAACTTGAAAGTGAATTCGGCGGCGGTCAGCGGAAACAGCTGCAGCACGCCGGCATCGAACAGGATATCCTGCGCGGCGAGCACGGTCGGCGAGCCCATCGGGCCGATCATCGCGAACACCTTGTCGCGCTCGACCATCTTCTGCGAGGCCAGCACGGCTTTCTTCGGGTCGTAGCCGTTATCCTCCAAAATCATCTTGATCTTGCGGCCGTTGATGCCGCCGCCGGCGTTGATCTCCTCCACCGCCATCTTCATGCCGTTCGACACCGGCACGCCCCAGACCTTGATCGGGCCGGACAGATCCTGATGCGTTCCGATCACGATCTCGGTCGGCGAGATGCCTTCATTGGTGACTTTGGTCTGGGCTGCGGCCGGCAGACAGGTCAGCGCCAGCGCGCTCACCGCAAGGCCCAGCGCCTTCAGCGATTTCGACATTGCAGTCTCCTCCTTCACAAAGGCCCATGTTGAGCGAAGGGTCGGGCCTGCTCGCTCCCTCGCCAATTCGTTCGTCGAACCTTCCTTTGAGCATGATCTATTCGGAAAACCGCTTCGCACTTTTCCGGATCATGCTCTATGCGACCGCCCGCGCGCCATACATGGCGTCGATCTCGGCCGCGTAGCGCTTGTTCACGAAGCTGCGCTTCAGCTTCATGGTCGGCGTCAGCTCCTCGTCCTCGGGCGTCAGCTGGCGTTCGATCAGATAGAATTTCTTGATGGTCTCGACGCGCGCGAATTTCGCGTTGACCGCCTCGACCTCGCGCTGGATCAGGTCCTGGATCTCGCGGGCGCGGCACAGGCTCGCGTAGTTGGTGAACGGGATGTCGTGGTCCTGGGCGTATTTCTCGACATTCTCCTGATCGATCATGATCAGGCAGGTGAGATACGGCCGCTTGTCGCCGATCACGACCGCATCCGAGACATAGGGCGAGAACTTCAGCTGGTTCTCGATCTCGGACGGCGTGACGTTCTTGCCGCCGGAGGTGATGATAATGTCCTTCATCCGGTCGGTGATCCTGACATAGCCTTCATTGTCGATCGCGCCGACATCGCCGGTGTGCAGCCAGCCCTTGGCGTCGATCGTCTCGGCGGTCTTCTCCGGCTGGTTGAGATAGCCCATGAACAGGAAGTCGCCCTTGATCAGGATCTCGCCCTTCGGGCAGATCATCACCTCGCCCCAGGGCGCGGCCTTGCCGACCGAGCCGAGCTTGATGCGGTCCGCCGGCATCATGGTGGCGACGCCGCAATTCTCGGTCTGGCCGTAGACCTCGCGCATGTCGATGCCGAGCGCGAGGTACCAGCGGATCAGATCCGGCGAGATCGGCGCGGCGCCGGTCAACGCGATCCGGCAGCGGTCGAGCCCGAGCATGCGGCGGATGTTGCGGAACACCAGCCAGTAGGCGGCGCGGTTGGCGAGCCGCAGCGACAGCGGCGGCGGCGCGCCTTCCAGCCGATACTCAGTCATCCGGTTGCCGATCGCGAGCGCCCGGGCATACACCCAGTTCTGGAACGGGGTCGCGTCCTTCAGCGCGATGGTGATGCCGGAATAGAACTTCTCCCAGATCCTGGGCACTGCGAGGAACGCGGTCGGCTGCACCTCGCGCAGATTGTCCGGCACCGTCTCCGGGCTCTCGGCGAAATTCATCACTGAACCCAGCGCGAGCGAGATGTAATAGCCGCCGACCCGCTCGGCGACGTGGCAGAGCGGCAGGAACACCAGCCGCTCCTCGCTGTCGGTCGAGGGATAGAGATCGTTGGCGTGGCGCATCTGGTGCGTCACGCTGCGGTTGGAATGCATCGCGCCCTTGGGCGGGCCCGTGGTCCCCGACGTGTAGACCAGGATCGCGAGATCGGAAGCAGTGCGGCTGCCGGTCATCTCGTCCCACAGCGCGTCATTGCCCTGCGCATGATTGCGGCCGAGCGCGGTGAATTCGGCGAGCGACAGCACCATCGGATCGGAGAAGCCGGAAAGCCCCTCCATGTCGAACACGACGACCTTTTCCAGGGTCGGGCAGCGCGACCGGCAGGCCAGCACCTTATCGAGCTGTTCCTCGTCCTCGACGAAGATCACCCGGGTGCGGGAATCATTGACGAGATATTCGACCTGCGCGGCCGAGTCGGTCGGGTAGATGCCGGACGACACGCCGCCGGCGCACAGGATGCCCATGTCGGCATAGACCCATTCCGGCACCGCGTTGGCGACGATCGAGGCGACGTCGCCGGGGCGGAAGCCGGTCGCGCGCAGGCCGAAGGCGATGTCCCTGGAGATCTGCAGCCATTCGCGCCAGCTGGTCGGCTGCCAGATGCCGAACTTCTTCTCGCGGATCGCGGGCCTGTCGCCACGCGTTTGCACCGCGAGCAGAAAGCTCCTCGCGATCGTGTCGGCAACTGTCAGCACCGCTGGTCCTGCCATGCGCGCTCCCTCCTCTGCCGCCTGTCTCGCGCGCCGGGTTGTGGTGCCGGTCTTGGTGGCGAAACAGGCCCGAAATCTAGCTCCAACGCTTGCTCAACGCAGCGCCGACTTTCGTCGACGCCAACCTTCCCCAGCGCCAATTTTCAGCGCCAGGTCTTCCTAACGCCAGATCTTCCTACCGCCACGTCTTCTTCTTTTTCCAGCGCCGCTCGCCCCGCGCGCCGGCTTCCTTGGCGCCGAGATAGAACTCCTGGATATCGGGTGAATTCATCAGCCGCTCGCAGGTGTCGTTCATCACGACGCGGCCGATCTCCAGCACATAGCCGTAATGCGCCGTCTCCAGCGCGATTTTGGCATTCTGCTCGACCAGCAGGATCGACATGCCCTGCTCCTCGTTGACCCGGCGGATGATAGTGAAGATCTCCTTCACCAGGATCGGCGACAGCCCGAGCGACGGCTCGTCCAGCAGCAGCAGCGTCGGCCGGTTCATCAGCGCCCGCCCGATCGCCAGCATCTGCTGCTCGCCGCCGGAAAGCTGTCCGGCCGGCTGGCCGAGCCGCTCCTTCAGCCGCGGAAAATAGCCGTAGACGCGCTCGAGGTCCTGCGCCACACCGTCGCGGTCCTTGCGCAGATAGGCCCCCATCATCAGGTTCTCGCGCACCGACAGGAACGGAAACACCTCGCGCCCCTCCGGCACGTGGCTGAGGCCGAGCCGCACGATCCGGTCGGCCTCCATGCGCTGGATCGGCTTGCCGAGGAATTCGATCGAACCCTTCTGCGGATCGAGGATGCCGGAGATCGTCTTCAGCACGGTGGTCTTGCCGGCGCCATTGGCGCCGAGCAGCGTCACGATCTGGCCGCGCGGCACCTCGAGGCTGATGCCGCGGATCGCCATGATCGGCCCGTAGTAGCTTTCGATGTTGGAGAGCTTCAGGATGATGTCTGACGTGCTCATGCCATCATCCTCATGCGCCCAAATACGCTGCGACGACATCGGGATGGTGCTGCACCTCGGACGGGGATCCCATCGCCAGTACGCGGCCGTAGTTCAGCGCGATCACGCGGTCCGAAACCCGGTTGACCAGCGTCATGTCGTGCTCGACCATCAGCACGGTGATGCCGAGCTCGCTCTTCATGTCGCGGATCCAGAACGACATGTCGTCGGTCTCCTCGACATTGAGGCCGGACGACGGCTCGTCGAGCAGGATCAGCTTCGGCTCCGAGCACAGTGCGCGCGCCAGCTCGATCACCTTGCGCACGCCGTAGGGCAGACCCGAGATCAGCTTGTCGCGGTACGGCTCGAGATCGAGGAATTCGATCACCTGCTCGACCCGGCGGCGATGCGCCTTCTCGCCGGCGCGGACGCTTCCCAGGAACAACAGCTCTTGCCAGAGCTGCGTGGTGGAATGCCGATGCCGGCCGACCAAGAGGTTGCTCAGCACGGTCGCATTCTCGAACAGCTCGATGTTCTGGAAGGTGCGCGCGATGCCGAGCTTGGCGATATCGTAGGCCGGCTGTTGGGTGATGTCCTGATCCTCGAAGAAGATCTTGCCTGAGGTCGGCGGATAGATCCGCGAGATCAAATTGAAGATCGAACTCTTGCCGGCGCCGTTCGGTCCGATGATCGAGAGGATCTCGCCCTTCTCGACCGCGAAGCTGACGGCGTCGACCGCTTTCAGGCCACCGAAATGCAGCGACAGGTTCTCGGCGCGGAAATAGCTCATCGGTTCCGCTCCGATTTCACATAGATCTTCTGCCGCTTGAAGGTCGCGCGCTTGTACAGCGGGAACAGCTGAAAGAAGAGCTTGATCTTGAGCCAGCGGCCGTACAGTCCCAAGGGCTCGAAGAGTACGAACACCACGATAATGATTCCGTAGATCGCGCCTTTCAGCCCGTTGGCGGAGGCGAACGCTGCGACCGCATCCTGGATGTGGCCCGCGCGCTCGGTGCCGGCGCCGAGCGTCGCCGCGGCGCTCGCGATCACGCCGGGCATGTCGTCCTTCAGATAGGTCAGGAACGGGTCGATCATGACCAGGAAGATCGCGCCCAGCACCGCGCCGTGCAGGCTGAACGTACCGCCGATCAGGATCACGATGATGAATTCGATCGAGAGCTGCAGCGTGAACATCTCGGGCGAGATGAAGGAGAGCTTGTGGGCGAACAGCACGCCGGCGAAGCCGGTTATAGCAGCCGAGATCGCGAACGACTTCACCTTGTAGAGCGCGACATTGATGCCCATGCTGCGCGCCGCGGTCTCGCTGTCGCGGATCGCGACAAAGGCGCGGCCGGTCGGCGAGCGCAACAGGTTGAGGGTGCCGACGATGGTCAGCACCAGCACCGCGAGGCAGAGGTAATAGAAGGTCGGGCCGTCGCGCGACATCGTGGTGCCGAACAATTGTATGGCCTTGACCCGCATGCCCTCATTGCCGTGGGTCACGCTTTCCCAGCGCGCCAGGATCTCCTCGACGATGAAGGCGAACGAGATCGTCGCGATCACGAGATAGATGCCCTGCAGCCGCAGCGCCGGAAAGCCGACCAGCGCGCCGACGACGCCGGTCAACAGCCCCGCGGCGAGGAAGTAGACGGGGAACGGCACGTTGAATTGCTGAAGATAGGCCGCGGTGTAGGCGCCGATCGCGAGAAACGCGGCGTGTCCCAGCGAGGCCTGCCCGGTGAAGCCGGTCAGGATCAAGAGCCCGACGCCGACGGTCGCATAGATGCAGACGAAGACGAGCTGGCTCATCAGGTAGCTGGAGAGCACGTAGGGCGCGATCAGCAGCACCGCGAGCAGCAGGCCGTAGGAATAGACGTAGCCGGAATGCGGAAGCAGCCTGATGTCGTCTTCGTAGTCGGTCTTGAAGAGAAAGCGCATGCGTTGCCTCTCAGACCTTCTTGCGGACATGAAGGCCGAACAGGCCCTCGGGCTTGAGCAGCAGCACCGCGAGCAGCACGATATAGGGCGCGACGTCCTTCCATCCCTGCGGCAAATAGAAGCCGGCCATGCTCTCGATCACGCCGATCAGGACACCGCCGACCACCGCACCGGGGATCGAGCCGAAGCCGCCAAGCACCGCGGCCGGAAACGCCTTCAGTCCCAGCACCAGCCCGACATTGGAATGGATGAACGTGATCGGCGCCAGCAGCACGCCGGCGCAGGTCGCGACCGCCGCCGAGATCGCCCAGACGATCGAGACCACGCGCTTGACCGGGATGCCCATGTAATAGGCAGCCAGCATGTTCTCGGAGCTGGCGCGCATGGCGGTGCCGAGCGCGGTGCGGTTGAAGAACAGATAGAGCAGCGCGCACAGGATGATGGTCGCCGCGATCACCGACAGCTTGTCGTAGGCGAGCACCAGGCTGCCGATCCGCAACACGCCCTGGCTGAACGGGGTCTCGATCTTGAAGTCGTCGGTGCCCCAGATCATGCCGGCCACCGAGCGCAGGAAATAGCCGAGCCCGATCGTCGCCATGATGATGGAGAACTGCGGATAGCCGAGAATCGGCCGCACCACGACCCGCTCGGCCAGCATGCCGAACAGCGCCATGCAGATTACCGCGCCGGCGAAGCCGAGCCAGTAGTTCAGACCGAGCATGCCAATGAAGGTGAAGGCGAAAAAGCCGCCCAGCATCATCAGATCGCCCTGCGCGAAATTGACGACCTCGGTTGCCTTGTAGACCAGCACGAAGCCGAGCGCGATCAGGCCGTAAACGCAGCCGAGCGCGATGCCGCTGACGAGCTGCTGAACAAAGTCCAGCATCGTTCCCTCCCCGATGCCCGGCGATTCTTATCCGATCGCTCGTCGCATCCCGCCTTCACGCCCTTGTGTCGGAAGCGCTGAAAGCCGCTATGTCCGCCCCGATTGAGCCAAAACGCCCGATCCCTGTCAACAAACCGCTGATCCGGCTGTATCATCACATTTACGGAGATATGCCGCAGCACGGACTAATACGGATATCGCGTTCGATTTGCCCCGTGCGATTCACTGCACCGAAACGGTTTTTGTCCAACTTTGCGCAACCGACGAGCGAAATCCCGGATCGCCACCGCATCATGACATCGCAATTGCCCGCACTCGCGCTGCGAGGGTTAACCAAGCGTTTTGACCGCCCGGCGGTCGACGCGCTCGATCTCACCATCCGGGTCGGCGAATTCTATGCGCTGCTCGGGCCGAACGGCGCCGGCAAGACCACGACGCTGCGCATGGTGGCAGGATTGCTGCGTCCGGATGCCGGCTCGGTGTCGATCCTCGGCATCGATGCGCTGGCCGATCCGGTCGCAGCCAAGCAGATCATGGCCTGGGTGTCCGACGAACCGATGATCTATGACAAGCTGACGCCGCTGGAATATCTCGAATTCGTCGCCGGCCTGTGGGGCATCGATCCCCGCACCTCGGAAAAGTCGGCGCGCGATCTCCTGGTGTCGCTCGGGCTCGAGCCGCATCTCAACGAGCGCTGCGAAGGCTTCTCCAAGGGCATGCGCCAGAAGGTGGCGCTTGCCGGCGCGCTGGTGCACGATCCCCGCCTGATCATCCTCGACGAGCCGCTGACCGGCCTCGACGCGCTGTCGGCGCGCCACGTCAAGGGTCTGTTGCAGGAGCGCGTCCGCACCGGCTGCACCGTGATCATGACGACCCATATTCTCGAAGTCGCCGAGCGCATGGCCGACCGCATCGGCGTGATCGCGGCCGGCAGGCTGATCGCCGAGGGCACGCTCAACGAACTGCGCGAGCAGAACGGCCGCAACGACACCACGCTCGAGGACATGTTCATCGCGCTGGTCGATACCGAAGCGGCGGCCGCGTGAGCTCGGTCGCCCATCTCACCTGGTTCGCCCGCCACGAATTCCGCCTGGCGTGGCGCGAATGGCTGGCGATGATGACCGGTGGCCGGCGCCGGCGCAATCGCGCCGTGATCGGACTTGTGATCTTCGCCGCGATCCTGCATCTGCCGGCCTATGCCGTGGTCAACCGCTATGCCGACTTGAGGTTTCCGCTCGATCCGTCGTCGCTGATCGTGATGACCGCGACGGTCTTTCTGGCCTGGGCGCTGATGCTGTCGCAGGCGATCGAATCGGTGACGCGCGTGTTCTATGCCCGCGCCGATCTCGATCTGATCATGTCGTCGCCGGCGAAGCTCACCAACATCTTCTCGATCCGGATCGCCGCGATCGCGCTGACGGTGAGCAGCATGGCGCTGTTGCTGTCGACGCCGTTCATCGACGTTCTGGTTTATCTCGGCGGTCCGCGCTGGCTCGCCGGTTTCGGCGTCGTGCTTGCGATCGGGCTGTCAGCGGCCGCCACCGCGATCGCGGTCACCGCCTTCCTGTTCCGCCTGATCGGGCCGATCCGGACCCGGCTGGTGGCGCAGGTCGTCTCCGCTGTCATCGGCGCGGGTTTTGTCATCGCGCTGCAGGTCGTCGCCGTGCTGTCATACGGCACGCTGTCACGCTTTGCCTTCCTGACCTCGGATACCGCGGCACGCATCGCCCCCGCGCTCGACAGCCTGCTGTGGTGGCCGGCGCGCGCCTCACTTGGCGATCTCGACATCATGATGCTGCTTCTCGCGGCAAGCCTCGTGCTGCTCGGCGTCGTGATGGCGGCCTTCGCGCCGCGCTTCGCCGACACGGTCGCGAGCGTCGCCGCGAATCCGGCAGCGGCCACGCGGGGGCGCGCCCGCGCGTTCCGCCCCGGCTCGCGGCAACAGGCGCTGCGGCGCAAGGAGTTCGTGCTGCTGCGCCGCGATCCATGGCTGCTGTCGCAGAGCCTGATGCAGATGCTCTATCTGCTGCCGCCGGCGCTGATGCTGTGGCGCAGCTTCTCCGGCACCTCGACCGCGATCGTGCTGATCACGCCTGTTATCGTGATGGCCGCAGGCCAGCTCGCCGGCGGACTGGCCTGGCTGACGATCTCGGGCGAGGACGCGCCCGATCTGGTGGCGACCGCGCCGTTGCCGCCGTCACGCGTGACCCGCGCCAAGATCGAGGTCGTGCTGATCGCAATCGCCATGGTGTTCACGCCGCTGGTGGCCGCACTGGCGTTCGCCTCGCTGGCGCAGGCCGCGGTCACGGCGATCGCGATCCTGATTGCGACCGCATCCGCCGCCGCGGTCCAGCTCTGGTTCCGCGCGCAGGCCAAACGTAGCCAGTTCCGCCGGCGCCAGACCTCATCCCGGATCGCGACCTTCGCCGAAGCGTTTTCCTCGATAGGCTGGGCCGCAACCGCGGCGCTGGCGCTGACGATCCCGGCGGCCGCGCTCGTCAGCGGCATCATGACCCTGTTGACGCTTGCCATCGCCTGGAAGATCAGCCCGCGGCAGGCGTGAGACCAAGCTTAAGCCTTCAACACCTCGACCACCGCCGCGGCAAATGCCTCCGGCGCTTCCTGCGGCACATTGTGGCCGGCGCCCGGAATTGCGCGATAGGCCAGGCGGCGTGTGTATTTTGCCGCGGAGCGACTGCCGTCGCTGACGAACGTCACGCCATCGTCAGCGCCGTCGAGCGAGATGGCGGGGACGGTGATCACAGGCAAGGCGTCGAGCCGCCGCTGCACATCCGCATATTGCGGGTCGCCTTCGACAACGCCGTAGCGATGCCGGTAACTGTGGATCACGATGTCGACATAGTCAGGATTGTCGAACGCGACCGCGGTCCGCTCGAAGCAGGCCTCGTCGAACGTCCAGCTCGGTGACCATTGCGACCACAGGATCCGTGCGATGCCGCGCCGGTTGGCGGCAAGCCCGGCGCGGCCGCGCTCGAGCTGGAAATAGTATTGATACCAGAGCGGCACCTCGCGCTCCGGCGGTGCCGGCACCATCGCATGCGCGATGTCCTGGATCATGTAGCCATTGGTGCAGACCAGCCCGATGCAGCGTTCTGGCCACAGCGCCGCACCGATCGATGCGGCGCGGCCGCCCCAGTCATAGCCGGCGAACACCGCGCGCTCGATGCCGAGCGCATCCATCAGCGCCATCAGGTCGGCGCCGACCGCCGCCTGCTCGCCGGAGCGCGGCGTCGCCTTGTCGCGGAACACCGTCGGCCCGTAGCCGCGCAGATAGGGCACGATGACCCGGCAGCCCTGCGCGGCCAGGATCGGCGCGACGTCGACAAAGGCATGGATGTCATAGGGAAAGCCATGCATCAGCAACACCACCGGACCATCGGCCGGGCCGGCCTCGTAATAGGCGATGTTGAGCACGCCGGCGTCGACATGGCGCAATGGCTCGAGCCGCTTGGTTGATGGCGCGCGCGGTGAGGAGGCAGTGTCGGTCACGCAGAACTCCCTATTCCGGTTGTCTGCGCAGCATGGTAGCGCGGGAATCGCCTGGATCATGTTGCAGTCAGCGCCATGGAGCGATGCGCCGGCCTCATCATGACGGCAAGCCCATTGCGCGATAGTCTCGGCTCGGCGGATGTCGCCGAAGGCGGAACAGGTCATGCTGAGATTGCTCGCCGCGCTCGTCTTGCTGGGATCGTTGACCGGCCACGCCTTCGGGCAGGATGCCCAACGCAGCGAATGCCTGGCGATGGCCAATGCGCCGCCGCGGGCCACCCCCGTGAACTACCGGCGCGTCGCGGCCAGGACAGTAACCAAGGCCGACGAGGTCGCGATCACCTATGCCGGCCATTCCACCTATTACATCGACACGCCCGGTGGCGTCCGGATCGCGACCGACTACAACGGCGTCTATCAGACCGGGCGATTGCCCGACGTCGCGACCATGAACCGGGCCCATGCGACGCACTACACGCTGTTTCCCGATCCCGGGATTGCCCACGTGCTGCATGGCTGGGGCGAGAACGGCCAGGCTGCGCATTACGCAGAGCGGATCGGCGACGTCTACATCCGCAACGTCACGACCGACATCCGCCGCTATTGGGGCGAAGATGCCGGCGGCCCGATGATCAAGGACGGCAATTCGATCTTCATCTTCGAGGTCGCCGGCCTCTGCATCGGCCATCTCGGCCACCTCCACGTCAAGCTCGACGACAGCCAGTTCGCGGCGATCGGCCGGCTCGACATCGTAATGGTGCCGATCGACGGCACCTACACGATGTCGCTCGACGGCATCTCCGAGATCACCAGGCGGCTGCGCGCGTCGGTGGTGCTGCCGATGCACCGTTTCGCCACCCCGCTCGACGAGTTCATGCACCTGATCGGCCAGCAATTCGAGATCGACCGCCGCGGCGGCGAGCGCACCTTGCGGATTTCCCGCGACACGCTGCCGGCGACGCCGACGGTGATCATCCTCGACGGCGTGTGAGGTCTCTGTTCAAGAAAGACGCAAAACCAAACGGGAGTGAAAATAGATGGCCAGCACTCTGCCCGCCTCCGCCAGCGGGCTCTATGCCAATCCACGCGAAGACTGGCTCGCCCAATATACCGAGGAGGTCATCGATCCCGGCCGACCGATCGTCGATCCGCATCACCACCTCTGGGATCGCGGGGGCTTGCGCTATCTGATCGAGGAGATGCGCGACGACATCGCCTCCGGCCACAACATCGTCGCGACCGTCTACGTCGATTGCCGGTCGATGTACCGCGCCGACGGCCCGGAGGCGTTCCGCCCGGTCGGCGAGGTCGAGTTCGCCAACGGCGTCGCGGCGATGGCGGCGAGCGGCGGCTATGGCAAGACCGCGATCTGTGCCGGCATCGTCAGCCACGTTAACCTTCTGCTCGGCGACCAGGCCAAGGCGGTGCTGGAGGCGGAGATTGCAGCCGGCAACGGCCGGTTCCGCGGCATCCGCCACTCCTCGGCCTGGGACGAGGACCCCAACGTCGCCCATATGTACGCCAGCCGGCCGAAGGGCATCCTCCTCGATTCCACCTTCCGCAAGGGTTTTGCCTGTCTGGCGCCGCTCGGCCTCAGCTTCGACGCTTGGCTGTTCCATCCGCAGATCGGCGAGCTCACCGACCTCGCCCGCGCCTTCCCCGACACAAGGATCGTGCTCGACCATTGCGGCGGCCCGGTCGGCACCGGCCGCTTCGCCGGCAAGCGGGCGGAGACCTTTCCGGTCTGGAAGGCGTCGATCCAGGAGATCGCCAGATGCCCCAACGTCGTGGTCAAGCTCGGCGGGCTGGCGATGTGCCTGCTTGGCTATGACTTCCACCTCCGCCCGCGGCCGCCATCGTCGGAGGAACTCGCCGCCGCCTGGCGGCCTTATGTAGAGACCTGCATCGAGGCGTTCGGAGCGAACCGTTGCATGTTCGAGAGTAACTTCCCACCTGACAAGGGGCAGTGCAGCTATCAGGTCATCTTCAACACCTTTAAACGGCTTGCATCACAATATAGCGAAGTCGAGAAGACGGCGTTGTTCTTAAAGACGGCAAAGGATGTCTATCGGCTCGATATCGGGTAAGCTTCCGACTCATGGATGACGGCATCACCATCCGGCCGCTTCGAGAGGCTGATGCGGAAGCGGTGGTCGCACTTTACGCAAAGGCAGCTGCGGTGGAACCGCGGCTAGGCCCTGTCACGCTGCCACAGTGGGACCAGTTCCTGAAGCTGCCGCAGAACCGCGGCGGCCGCGACTTTCGTGTTGCCGAGCAGAACGGGCGGCTTGTCGGCCTCGCCGAGTCCTCGCTGCGCGACCAGGGCGCGGGCCATTCCCGGTTCCTCAAGATTGTCGTGACTCCGGAGATGCGGCGGCGCCGGATTGGGCTCGCACTGATCGACGACGTGCTGGCGATCGACACCGACCCCGATCTCACCGTGCAGACGCTGGTGAGCAGCGACTGGCCGGCCGGCATGGCCTTCGTCGCCGCCTTCGGCTTTGTTCATGTCGAGTCGGAGATCGGGATGAAGTGCGTCGAGCCGTTGCAGCCCGCGCGCACGCTTGCCGCCGCCCGCGCCACCATCGAGCAGGTCTCGGACGTCACCGCCTGCGCCGGCGAGGTCGCACGGATCCACAACACCGCCTACGCCTCAGACACCGCCTTCCGCCTTTACTCGCCGGAAGAGATGGCGCAGGTCCTGACCGAGACCGAGGTCTGGATCGCATCGGAGGATGGACAGGTGTCGGGCTTCTGCCTGACCGAGCCGGAGCAGAACTCGATGTGGATCGAGTCGGTCGCCGTCGACCCGGCGCGGCAGGGACGCGGGCTCGGCCAGCTCTTGGTCTATCGCGTGCTGGCCGCGCATGACGTATCGGTCGAGCATCCCTGCTGGCTCAATGTCTCGAGCCGCAACGCTCCCGCGCTGAAGATCTACCGCCGCCTCGGCTTTCGGCCGCAGCACGAGACCTGCCGCTTCCTGGCGATGCGAGGCGACCTGATCGCCGCGCGCGAGCGGCGGTTCAGCTAGCCGCCCAGTAGCTTAGTCCGGCAACAAGAACCTAGCCCCGTCATCCTGAGGTGCGAGCGAAGCGAGCCTCGAAGGGTGAACGGCCGCCCGCTCTCCGCGCCGCGACATCCGGGCCGCGCATCTTTCGAGGCGCGCAAGAGCGCGCACCTCAAGATGACGGGACACGGAGTTACGCAGGACGGGTTAGCGCGCTACGCCCACTCGCCCTTGCGGAACACCGGCACGCTGCGGCCATCGGCGTGGATGCCGTCGATGTCGGTGTGGGCGGAGCCGATCATCCAGTCGATATGGATCAGGCTCTTGTTGCCGCCCTGCTCGGCGATCTGCTGCGGCGTCAGCTTGTCGCCGTTGACGAAGCATTTCGAGTAGCACTGGCCGAGCGCGATGTGCGAGGCGGCGTTCTCGTCGAACAGCGTGTTGAAGAACAACAGTCCGCTCTTCGAGATCGGCGAGGAGTGCGGCACCAGCGCGACTTCGCCAAGGCGGCGCGCGCCCTCGTCGGTGTCGAGCACCTTCTTCAACACTTCCTCGCCGCGCGAGGCCTTGGCCTCGACGATGCGGCCTTCCTCGAATTTCACCGAGATATTGTCGATCAGCGTGCCCTGATAGGACAGCGGCTTGGAGCTGACGACGTGGCCGCTGACGCGGCGGCAGTGCGGCGTGGTGAACACCTCCTCGGTCGGGATATTGGCATTGCAGACGATGCCGTTCTTGGCGGTCGAGGCGCCGCCTTCCCATTCATGGCCGTCGGCGAGCCCAATCGTGAGGTCCATGCCGGGGCCGGAATATTTCAGCGCGTGGAAGCGCTGGCCGTTCAGCCATTCGGTGCGCTCGCGCAGCTTCGCGTTGTGCTGTTCCCAATTGGCGATGGCGCCGTCCTGGTCGACCCGCGACGCGGAGAAGATCGCATCCGCAAGTTTCGCCACTGCGACGTCCTCTGCATCATCGGGAAAGACCTGCTTGGCCCAGGACGTGCTCGGATAGGCGATGATATTCCAGTTGGTGTCGAAATTGACGATCTTCTCCAGCGCCGGCTGGTAGGCGATCGAATTGGCCTTGCTGGCGCGCGCGACCTTGGTCGGGTCTTCGCCCGACAGCAGCATCGGATTGTCGCCGACGATCGCCAGCCGCGCGGTGTTGGCCCCGAACGCCTTCGCCATGCCCTCATAGAGCCAGCCCGCCGCGCGATCGAAACTCGCATCGTTGGCGTAGCGGTAGCGCGCCAGCGTCAGCTCTTCGTCCGAGAACAACGGGGTCACCAGACCCGCGCCGGCTTTGTAGGCATGCTCCACCACCCGCCGCACCAGCGGCATCGCCGCGGCGGGCGCCGTCAGCAGCAGATCCTGTCCCGGCTGCAACTGCAGGCCGACCTTGATCGCGACTTCGGCGAGCCGATCGAGCTTTACCGGATCTATCGAGGCAGAAAGGTTGCGTTGATGTGCGGTCATGAAGCGCCGTGTCGTTGGAGGAAGTCTTCAGGATTCGTAGTCCAATTCGATCCGCATTCGCAAGGTTCCAGCCTGCCGCGCCCGATCACGCGGCAGCGAGCTATTGCGTCGAATTTACCGCCTTGGCGCACGCTCGGCCTGTGCACGCACCGCTTCAACCTCGACCCTACGCCTCCGGCGGCGCTTCGCCGAACACCTCGGCGGCGATTTTGCTGGTCTCGATCGCGGCCGGAATGCCGCAATACATCGCGACCAGCAGCAGCACGTCCTGCACCTGCGCGGCGGTACAGCCATTGGCCAGTGCGCCCTTGGCATGGACGCGGAACTCGGCCGGCTTACTGCTCGCCGCGGTGATGCCGAGCATCACCAGGCTGCGAATCTGGTCGGACAGGCCGGAGCGCTCCCAGACGTCGCCATAGACGTAGGCATTGATGATGTTTTGCAGCGGTGCGCCGAAATCGCCGGCGGCCGCCATCCGCTTGGCGACATCGCCCTCGCCGAACATCTTCTGGCGCCGGCGCAGCCCGCGCGCATGGAGATCGCTGATGTCCACCATCGTCGTCTGGCTCCCCTGTACGGGCTATTTATACGGATAAATATGCTGAGCCTCAATATTCCGACAGGCCCTTGGCTTGCACTCTCGACAAGTTTGTCCGTATAAATTCATCCAAACGAATACGGGAGGGGACCGGGATGAAGTTACGGCTGGGGCTGCTCGTCGTCCTGCTCGCGGCACTTCCGGTCCTGCCGGCTTCCGCGGCAGATGCTTTCCCGCAACGACCGCTCAGGATCATCGTGCCCTTTCCGGCCGGCGCCGGCCCCGACAATGTCGCGCGGCTGGTCGGCCAGCATCTGCAGGACGCGTTCGGCCAGACCGTGCTGATCGAGAACCGCGCCGGCGCGCTCGGCAGCATCGGCGCGCAGGAAGTCGCGCGCGGCGCGCCCGACGGCTACACGCTGCTGATGGGCACCAACACCACCCATGCCAGCAACGTCGCGACGCTGAAGAGCCTGCCCTACGACCCGGTGAAGGATTTCGCGCCTGTGATCCGCACCACCACGACGGCGATGGTGCTGCTGATCAACCCGAAGCTTGCGCCGAAGGACCTGCCGCAGTTCCTCAGCTATGCCAGGGCCAACCCCAATCTGACCGCGGGCTACGGCTCCGGCGCGTCGCAGATCTCGATCGCGCAGTTGCAATCGCGCGGCGGCCTGTCGCTGATCGCGGCCTCCTACCGCGGCGTGCCACAGGCAATGACCGACGTGATGGCGGGGGTGATCGACCTGACCTTCGGCGATTTCTCGGTCGCGATCCCGCAGATGCAGGGCGGCACCCTGCGCGGCATCGCCGTGACGTCGGCGACCCGCAACGAACTGACGCCCGGCCTGCCCGCACTGTCAGAAGCCATGCCCGGCTTCGAGGCCACCATCTGGTACGGGCTGTTCGCGCCGGCCGGCACGCCGGAGCCGGTGGTCAACAAGCTCTATGCCGAGTGCGCCAGGTATCTCGCGATGCCCGAGACGAAGAAGAAGCTCGCCGATGTCGGCGTGATCGTGGCGCCGCTGGCGCCGGCCGAGTTCGGCGCCTTCGTCAGGAGCGAGGTCGTGCGCTGGTCGGCCGAGGTCAAGGCGGCCGGCATCCAGCCGCAATAGCGCGAAGCGGCGGCGCATCATGGCTCGCGAGACACCTGTCGGCATGATCGGCCTGGGGCTGATGGGATCGGCGCTCTCCGCGCGGTTGATCGACGCCGGCATCGGCGTGATCGGCTTCGACGTCGATGCGGCGAAGACGGATGGCTTCCGGGCCAGCGGCGCCGAGTTCGCAGCGTTCGCCGCCGACGTCGCGGCGCGCTGCCCGACCATCGTCATCGCGGTGTATGACGCGGCCCAGGTCAAGGGGCTGCTGCCGGACCTCGCCAACGCCGAGCTGCCGCCGCGCGTGATCTGCACCACCACCTGCGCGCCGGGCGAGATCGCGGCAATTGCCGAATTCGCGGCGCGCGCGCGGCTCGGCTTCATCGAGGCCCCGATCTCGGGCACCAGCGCCGAGGTCCGCGCCGGCACCGCCACCGCGCTGGTCGCCGGCGATGTCGACATCATCGCGTCAGCCACCGCGACGCTCGACATCCTCTGCCCGCAGCGGATCAATGTCGGCGCGATCGGCAACGCCAGCCGAACCAAGCTTGCCATCAACCTGATCCTGCAGAGCAACCGCGCCGCGCTCGCCGAGGGCCTCGCCTTTGCCGAGGCGCTCGGCCTCGACGGCGCGGCCTTCCTTGCGGCTACGCGGCAATCGGCGGCATATTCTGCCGTGATGGACAGCAAGGGACCGAAGATGCTGGCGCGGGATTTCTCGCCGCAATCGCATATCGCGCAGACCTTGAAGGACGCCGAGCTGATCCTGCAGGAGGCCGCCCGCCATGGCCTGTCCTTGCCGATGACCGCGGCACAGGCCGAGCTGCTGCGCGCAGCGATCGCACTGCAAGGCCCGGACAGCGACAGCGCCGCGATCATCGAGGCGATCCGGGCCGGCCGCGACCAGGACAGGGAGCCCTCATGATCAAGTGTGCGATCGCGGGCCTCGGCCGCTGGGGCCGCGCGCTGGTCGAGGCTGCGCAGAACGAGCCGCGGCTGCGGATCGTCCGCGCGGTGGAACCCGACATCGTCGGCGCCGCAGACTTCTGCGCGGCGCACGGCCTGTCGCCCGCGCCGAGCCTCGAGGCCGCGCTTGCCGACCCCGAGATCGATGCCGTGCTGCTGGCAACGCCGCATTCGCTGCACAAGGGCCAGGTGATCGCGGCAGCGAGGGCCGGCAAGCAGGTGTTTTGCGAGAAGCCGCTGGCGCTCCGCCGCGACGATGCCGCCGAGATGTTCGCGGCCTGCCGCAAGGCGGGCGTGCAGCTCGCGGTCGGGCATAACCGGCGCTTCTGGCCGTCGATGCAGGCACTGCGCGCGATCACTGCCTCCGGCGAGCTCGGCACGATCCTGCATATCGAGGGCCACAACAGCAACGAGAACTCGCAGGCCATCACGCAGGGCTGGCGGCTGTCGCCCGAGGAGTCGCCGGGCGGCGGGCTGACCGGCGCGGGACTGCACGTGCTCGACGGCTTCGTCAGCCTCCTTGGTCCTGCCCGACAAGTTTACGCCCGGTTGAGTGCGCGCGCGGTAGGACCGCCGCCGCTCGACACTGCAACTTTGGCGATTGAATTTGTGAATGGCGTGAGTGCAACCCTTGCGACGGTCCGCGCAACACCGTTCTATTGGCGCGTGCATGTGTTCGGAACGAGGGGATCCGCCGAGGTGCTCGACGAGACGACGATGGTGCTACGGACATCCGGCGAGGCACCGAGAACGACGCGCTATCCGCCGGTCAACACGCTCACCGCGGAACTTGCGGCCTTTGCCGATGCGATCGAACGCCGGCAGCCGTTCCCGGTACCAGAGGCAGACGTGCTCGCGACGCTCGCGGCGTTCGAGGCCGCGCTGCAATCAATGCAGTCTGGACATCCGGTCGTCTGCCATACGGCATACCAGTGATCCGCCATGTCTGAACAACCGGACCGAGCGAGATCCTCCCGCTACCGCGACATCGCGACCGGATTGCAGAAGGACATCCGGCTCGGCACCTACGCGGTCGGCGACCTGTTGCCGACCGAGACCGAGCTGATGGCGAGCTATCAGGCGAGCCGTCAGACCGTGCGCGAGGCGCTGCGCATCCTGATCGACCAGGGCCTGATCGTGCGCCGCGCCGGCCTCGGTTCGGTGGTGATCGCAGCCGAGCCGCCGGTGCTGTTCACCCACAGCGTCAAATCGCTCGGCGAGTGGCTGCGCTATTCCAACGAAACCTACCGCGACGTGGTCGCGAGCGGCGACATCGTCGCCGACCGCAAGCTGGCCGGGCTGTTGAAATGCGAACCCGGCAAGAGCTGGTTCCTGATCGAGGCGGTGCGCCGCTCCGACCAGTTCGCCGCCCCGCTCGGCTGGACCGAGATCTATGTGTTGCGCCGGTTCGCCGATGTCGTGACCCGCAGCGACCACGGCCGCACCCCGGTGCACGAGCAGATCGCCAAGATGTACGGCCAGGTCACCGAACGCGCCCAGATGGAGATCTTCGTGCGCAGCATGCCGGCACCGATCGCCAAGGCGCTCGGCGTCAAGACCGGCTCGCCGGCTCTCACCGTGATCCGCCGCTATTACGGCGTGCGCGAGGAGCTGTTCGAGGTCACCATCACCACGCACCCCGAAGGGCGCTATACCTACACGATGGATATGCAGCGCTCGCTGCGGCCGAAGCTATAGCGAAAAGCTCTATCGCGCCCGGGCCAGATGCGTGCTGGCGGAGGTGTGCGCCATCTGCGGGGTGCCGCTCACTCCCCAAATCGCGACCGCAATCAACGCAGCCGCCCAGACATATGGCACAGCATTCGGCTTCTTCATTTCAGAGATCATCCCCAAGGTCTCAGGAGGACCAACTGACCTCACAACCCGGATCGTGGATCTCACGACCGCAGCCATCAGCGTCTCACCAGGCACCGTCCTTCACAACGCTACTAAGGTTAGACCTTGTCGGTTTCAGGACGCCTTCGTGCGAATCCGGAAATGATTTCGCCGGAACCGGGCTCTCTCATCCGAATTGATGAGACCGTGGGCCGACCGGCTTCGGCGCCGCGCGAGGTCCAGGAGAATTCTCTGCTTAAATTTGAGTCAGACACGCAACAAACCTGCCAAACGGCGTCCACTGAATACTTTTTGATTGTCGGTCGGACTCCGGTCGTGGCATCAGGGCCTGTGACACTGTGATGACAAGGGTTTCTCCCGTGACTGCCGAAACGGCCAAACCGCACCGCGGCTCCCGCCGCCACTCCAAGGAAACCCAGGACGAGGTCGCGCGGTCGCTGGAACGGGAGCTCAGGCTCCTGACCGAAGAGCGCCAGGAGCGCGCGCTCCGGCTCGGCTTCGACATCGCGGCCGAGGCACCGATCAAGGCACCGAAGACGGATCATTAGCCCCGCTGCCGCGAAGCCGGGGCGCACAATTTCCGGAGCACTGAAGATTCGCGCAGTCGCCCGCGATGACAGGCGTGCGGGCTCGACGGAGGCGTTCTGATTCAACCTGTCAAACAACAAGCTCTCGGTGTCATCACCCGCGAAAGCGAAGGCGGGTGATCGCACGGCTCTCTCCACCCGTCGTCCCGGCGAAAGCCGGGACCCATAGCCACAGGGTTGTGTTGTTGAAGTATGCTGTAGCCCCAGCGTCGCACAACAATGCGCATTTGGGGTAATGGGTCCCGGCCTTCGCCGGGACGACGGTGAGTTTGTGGTGCGCCCATAAGTTAGCATTCTCGCGACATGAATTGTCCGAGCTTTGCTTGTCGTTCCGCCCTCTCCGTTGGGTGAGGGCGCAGGGAAAGCCGGGTGCCGATCGCACCCATGGGCCCCGAGCAATGGGGTAGAAAGCTCGGGGGTAGGACCACAGGTGTAACCGGAGCAATCCGGCTTTCCCTGCGCGATGGGTTACGGCTTATACGTGCTCTCCCCGGCGAGACTGGGCTTTGTTGTCACCGTCTTCGCGACGCGCATTGCGCAATCGGAAAAGACACCTACCGCTAGGGCGTCAGGCCTGCACGACTTCGCCGTCCGCTTCATGCGCATTCGTCGACTGCGCAATCGGCCTCCACCGCATCTCGACCCGCGTTCGTGACGACCGCGAAGCGCCCCTCGTGTCGGGTGAGACAGCGAATTCATACACTGAGTTGCTCTTCGGATAAAGCGAAATATTTTTGCTGCGGGGGCTTGCGCCGTCGGGCAACTCAGATGTAAGGGGCCCGCAACACTCTCATCTCGTCATTCCGGGGCGTGCGAAGCACGAGCCCGGAATCCATTGGGCCGCATCACGTGTGGTGAAATGGATTCCGGGCTCTCGCTTCGCGAGCCCCGGAATGACGAAGCGGGCAATCAGCGCGCCTCGAACCCGAACCGACGATGCGAACGACCTCATTCGTCGGGTTAGCCCGCCGGCAGATGCAACAAATCTCGACAATCTCACGCCGCGCTGTAGCCGCCGTCGACCACGTGCGATGCGCCGGTCATGAACGAGGCTTTGTCCGAGCACATCCAGACCACGGCTTCGGCGATTTCCTCGGGCACGCCCAAACGACGCACCGGAACCTTGGCGATGATCTCGTCGTAACGTTCGTCCATCGTTTCCTTGGTCATCGGCGTCTTGATGTATCCGGGATTGACGCAGTTCACCCGGATGCCGTCCTGGGCATATTCGATCGCGGCAGACTTGGTCAGCCCGACGACGCCGTGCTTGGTCGCGACATAGTGGCCCGACGTGGCGAGGCCGACCAGGCCCGCGATCGAGGCCGTGTTGACGATGGCGCCGCCCCCGCGCTGCCTCAGCATCTGTGCGACCTCGTATTTCAGGCACAGGAACACGCCCATCAGGTTCACCGATAACATCTTCGCTACCGAGGCTTGCGTCAGTTCATGAATGCGCTGGCCGGGCGGGCCGACGGAGCGCGCGGCCACACCGGCATTGTTGAACGCGCAATCGATACGGCCGAACGCCGAAACCGTGCGCGCCACCATGTTCGCGACATCGGCCTCGTCGGTGACGTCACCCTGGATCGCGATCGACTGGCCGCCGGCGGCATTGATGAGCGCGACCGTCTCCTCGATGCCGTCCTTCGAAAGGTCGGATACCGCCACGCGCGCGCCTTCGCGCGCCATCGCGATCGCGGTTGCCCGGCCGATACCGGAGCCGCCACCCGTCACCAATGCGGCCTTGCCGTCCAGAATGCCTGCCATGAAACTGCTCCGGTGGTCAGCGTTTGCCTTCGATTGCGATCTCGACGAGGTATGGCCGGCGGGTCGCGACGGCCTTTGCGACGGTGCCGGCGATGTCGTCGGCCTTCTCAACCCTCACCGCCTCGACGCCCATGCCGGCCGCGAGATGCACGAAGTCGAGCGCGGGGCCGGTGATATCCATGTTCTGATAGGGATGCTGGGTACCGGCTTCGAAGTTCTGACGCCAGACGTCGACATTGTGCTTGAGGATGCGGTACTCGCGGTTCGCGAGCACCACGAACACGATCGCAAGCCTGTGGTGCGCGGCGGTCCACAGCGCCTGGATCGCATACATCGCCGAGCCGTCGCCGGAGATCGCGACCACCGGACGGTCGGGCATCGCGACCTTGACGCCGATCGCGCCGGCAAGGCCCTGGCCGATGCCGCCGCCCCGGCCGCCGAAATAATCGCCGAAGCCGCGATAGTCGAAGGCACGCGCGAGATCGAGGCTCGCCGTGATGCTTTCATCGACGACGACGACGTCATCGGGCAGGCCGCGGCGCAGCTCCGCCATGACCCGCGGCATCGAACTCGGCTCCCGGTTCCAGCTCTTCTCCACGCGCGCGCGATAGGCTTCTCTCTCCTTCGCCTGCAATTGGGAAAGCCTGGCATTGCGGCTTTGCGCGGCTTGCCTGAACTCCGCTCCCGCCTTGGCGCGTACCGCGTCGGCCAATGCGCCGATGCTGACGGCAATGTCGCCGACCATGCCGGCATCGAGCCGGTTGTTGAGCGCAAGGCGCTCGGCCGAGGCTTCGATTTGTAGCACCGATGCGCCGTCGGGGATGTGGCCGCCGGGCGCAAACCAGATGTCCTCGAAGAACGGACCGCCGATCAGCAGCACGAGATCGCTCTCGCCGAGCGCCTTGCGCACCTGCCGGGCATCGCCCGGCAGCGACTGGCGATAGCTCGGATGGCTGGTCGGAAACGGCGCGTGGTGCCGAAGTCCCTCGAACCACACGGTGGCGCCGATCATCTCCGTGAGCGCCACCAGCGCCTGCTCGCCGCCGGATCGCGCCACGTCGTCGCCGGCGATGACGGCCGGATTGTTCGATTTGAGCAGCAGCGCGGCCAGTGCGTCGATGCCAGCCGGATCGGGGCGCGTCGATCGCCACAAGCGATCCGGCGTCGATGCCTCGACCGCGGTCTCCTGCTCCAGGACGTCGATCGGCAGCGCGACGAACACCGGCCCCTGCGGCGCATCGGTCGCCACCTTGAACGCGCGGCGCATGATCGGCGCGATCTCGTCGGCGCGCTCGATCTGCACGCTCCACTTGGTCACCGGAGCTGCCATCGCGACCAGGTCATGACCGAGCAGCGGATTGTCGAGCCGCATCCGCGTATCCTGCTGGCCTGCGGTCGCAACCACGGGCGACCCTGCCTTCAGCGCGCCGTAGAGCGAGCCGATGCCGTTGCCGAGGCCGGGAGCGACATGCAAGTTGGCGACGGTGACGCGTCCCGACGCCTGCGCGTAGAAGCTGGCCGCGCTGACCGCGACACCTTCATGCAGCGCCATGATGTAGTCGAGTTGCGGAAAGGCCGGCAGGCTGTCGAGCAGCGGCGTCTCCGTCGTGCCGGGATTGCCGAAGATGTGGCGCACGCCGTGCGACACGAACGATTCCATCAGCACACGACGCCCGCGCATTCGCTCCCTCTCGTTTGACCTTAATCTGTTTTGCGCATCATCGGCCGGGCGGCGACGCATGGCAACCGCGGGAGCCGGCCAGCATCCGCGCGGCCGACTGCGTCCTCCGCATGGCTTCACCGCGCGAACGCACCGTCACGCCGCGATTGCGGGCGAAGCGAAGCAATGACGGCGTCATATGGAGCGGCATTCTCCGCTGTCATCACCCGCGAAAGCGGGTGATCCAGTACGCAGCGGCCTCTCGGCTCAAGCGCAACGGCCTCTGCAATAGTGGATCGCCCGGTCCCGTCTTCGCCAAGGCTTCGACGAGGCCATGAGTCGCTGGCACGCCGAAGCTTTAGCGGAGGGCGGCAAGCCGGGCGATGACAGTGTGCTGAACGGCGGCGGCCTTGTTCAGCAAGGCCACAGCCACCTTTCCTGCTTATTTCTTGAGGTTGGCCGCGAACAGCTTGGCGGCTTCAGCCTTCGATTCCTGATCCGCCTTGGCGTCGTATCGGAGCGGCAGGTTGAACTTCTTGCCGAGCTCGGTGGCTTCCGGGTTGGTGAATGCGTGCACGGCGCCGGGATATTCGACGATCCGGTAATCGGCCTTCGCGGCGTCGAAATCCTTCTTCAGCGCATCGTACTGCTCGCGCTTCACGAACGGATCGTCGGCGCCGTTAAGGATCAGGATCTTGGCCTTGACGGCTCCCGGTGCCGGCGCGGGCGTGTTGAGACCGAGCGATGCATGGAAGCCCGCAACGGCTGCGAGGTCAGCGCCGGCGCGCGCCATGTTCAGCACCACTGCGCCGCCGAAGCAGTAACCGACTGCGCCGATCCGCTGCGGATCGACCGAGGCCTGCTTGGCGAGCTGCTCCCGCGCGGCGTTGAAGCGCTGCTCCATCACCTTCGGATCCTTCATCACCGAGCCTGCGAGCGCGCCGGCGTCCTTCGGGTTGTCGGCAGTCCTGGCGTCGCCATACATATCCGCGATGAACGCGGTGTAGCCCTGCTCCGCGAACTTGCGTGCCTCGTTATGGATATGCGCCGTGATGCCCCACCATTCATGCACCATGACGATGCCGGGCCGCTTGGCCTGGGTCGCGTCGTCATAGACGACGAAGCCCTTCATCGTGGCCTCGCCGTCGGAATAGGTGACCGGCTCTTCCTTCACTGCGGCGTGCGCGCTCGCGACCATCGCGATGGCGCAGAGTGCTCCCACCATGTTTGTTATGTACGTTCGCATCCTGACCTCCTGCGGGTTTGGCACGGCGCGACATTGGCATGCCAACGATTCCTGCGCTAGGTCCCGCGCCCGTCACGTTATCGCGCGCTCTCGACGAAGGTGACCGGTGTCCCCTTGGCGACACCGGCCGCGACGCGCGCCGCGTCCCAATTGGTGAGCCGGACGCAGCCATGGGACTCGGCCTTGGAGACTTTGTCGGGATTGCCGGTGCCGTGGATGCCGTAGCCCTCCCCGGAGAGATTGATCCAGACCGAGCCGACCGGGTTGTTCGGGCCAGGCTTGATCGTGAACGGTTTGTTCGATTTGACGCCCTTGAACTTGTATTTCGGATTGTAGTGATAGGTCGGGTTCTTCTCGACTGCCGTCACCTTCAACGTGCCGTTCGGCGTCGGCTTCTCCGTGCTGCCGACCGTTGCGGGATAGAAGGCGAGCAGCTTGCCCGCAGCGTCGAATGTGCTGAGCGTCTGGCGTGTCTTGTCGACCTCCACACGCGCAATCGCCGACGGCTTTCCGGCGTCGAGCACGTTCGCGACCACAATGCTGTCACCAACCTTGTCGAACTTTTGTCCTGGATTAAGTGCCTGCAGCAGCGCCTCGCTCATGTGGAATTTTTCCGCAATCGCCTCGCGGGGGCTGGTGTAGTTCAGCGCCGGGAGGCTCTTCATATCCTCCATTTTCGCGGGGATCTTCTTCAAGAACGGACCTTTCACGTCGGCATCGGCGATCGTGTAGGTAACCGTCGCAGGCCCTTCGCTGGCGGCGGCGAGCCTGCTCCAGAGATCGGCCGACACCGTCTTGTCGAAGGACAATCCGTTGGCTTGAGCAAACGCAGCGAGCGCCTTCTGTGCGTTCTCGCCGAACTTGCCGTCGATCTCGCCGGGAGAGAATTGCGCGCGGTCGAGCAGGATCTCGAGCTTGGCAATCGAGGCATTGACCTGTTGACGGCCCGGTACTTTTGCCGGCGGCGCCGCCGCGTCATTGATCGCGGCGGCATCGAGGCCTGCCGCGATCGCCGGCGCGGCCGGCAGAAGCAAAACAACAAGGGCAAATCGCACAACGAAAAAATGTCGAAACATCGCGCATCCCAACGGGTCTAGCTTTCGTCAAGCTGCGGAAGGCGCCGAAGTTCCAATGCAGATGGCGGTAGGGTTCTGCACTTGACCAGCAGAGATCGCGGCTTCGCCGCAATCGCCTCGAAGGGCTCCGCCGTTTGCGGCGTCGCACGCGCAGGCCGGCCACATTTCCACTCAGGGAACCGGGCGCACCGGTGTATGTTGCGGATCGTTTTCCGACCAGTTTGCTTGCAAATCATTTTCCAGTGGGCGTTGTCATGACGTTGATCGATGGCCTGGGTTATCTCGCGTCAGCGCTTGTCTTGCTGACGTTCTGCATGAGCACGATGTTGAGCCTCCGCTCGGTCGCGATATTCAGCAATCTCGCATTCATCGGCTACGGGTTGGGCGCACGGATATACCCGGTGCTCGCCCTTCATGTCATCCTGCTGCCGTTGAATGTGTTGCTACTGCTCCAGATGGTTCGGCTGCTGCGCAAGGCCAAGCTCGCCGCAGCGACTGATCTCTCGCCGAGCTGGCTGCAGCCGTTCATGCGGCCCAAGCACGTCAAGGCCGGAGAAATCATCTTCAGGAAAGGCGACGACGCCGACCTGCTCTACATGGTCGTCGCGGGCGAGGTCAGGTTTCCGGAGATCGATCGAAGCGTATCGGCGGGCGAATTGTTCGGAGAGATCGGACTGTTCTCGCTCGAGCGCCGCCGCACGCAAACGGCGCTCGCGGCGACCGATGTGGATCTGTTGTGGATCAGCGACGGCGCGCTGCGGAAGCTGTGCGAACGCAATCCGGGGCTGTCGCTGTATTTCCTGCGGCTGACGGCGACGCGGATGACGGAGAATGCGGCCCGTGCGATCGGCGTTGCCGCAGTCGCGCGTTGAGTGCTCCGCGCGCCGGTGCTACGGCGCGGATGAGACCGCAGCGCTCGGCAGCGGCGCAAACTGCATCTCCGCCACGGCGGAGCCGGCAAAGGCACTGGCGATCAGGATCATAACGCGAAGGGCGACGAACATGGAGCCTCCTGAGCTTCTTGTCTTTGCGTCAGGATAGGCCGGAGTTCTTTCCCGCCGGTGAGGAAAGCTGGTTGCCGCAACCTTGAAGGCATTGGTAAGCGAGCTCTTTACACAGCCACGTTCATCAGTTGGGAACCGTATCGGCCGATCGGCCGCAACGCTCAACCCGCGGTTCACCCTCGCCGGGCATTGTTCGCCTCAATCAAGAAGGCGCAAACACAATGCCGATTTTCAGGACGATGCTTGCTGTCGTATCGATTTTTCTTGCCGGTTTGTACGTCTACGATACCTGCCGCCGCAACCCGCTCGCGATGCCGGGTTCGGTAAACGAAATCCTTGCACGGCGCTGGCCGGAGCCGGATGCGTTTCGTGTCACGGCGGACGCGGCTCCCACGGCCACCGCCAGCACGACCCCGGCGGCGCGCGTTAGGGAAACGTTTGCGATGTTCATCCCGAGGGACGCGCGGCGCCACGTGACGCAGCGCAGCCTGTGATGGCGGCGGTCAGCCCAGCGACACGCCGGCCTTGGCGCGGCTGATCCCGAGCGTCAGGATGCGGTTCAACAGACCCGGGTAGTCCAGCCCGTCATGCCCGGCGGCGGTCGCGAACTCCTGGCTCTTGGCGATCTCCGGATTGGGATTGGCCTCGATGAAATACGGCACGCCGTTGGTCGACAGGCGGAAGTCAATCCGCGCGTAGCCGTCGAGCCCCAGGGTGCGATAGATGCGCTTTGCCAGCCGCTGAATGTGCGCGGAGAGTTCCGGTGTCAGGTCCTCGGCCGGGCCATCCGCGATCCCGACGCGCTCCTGATAGCTGGTGTCGTGCTTGACCTTCTCGGTTGCGATCTGCCGCGCAGCCGGGCCGCCCATGCTGCCGAATTTCAACTCCCAGACCGGAAGCACCCGCAGCCGGTTGTTGCCGAGCACGCCGACATAGAGCTCGCGTCCTTCGATGAACTGCTCGGCGATCGCGGCCGTGCCGATCCGTTCATGGATGAAGGCGACGCGCTCCGCGAGCTTCTCGTCGGTATCGACGATCGAGGCCTGCGAGATGCCGAGCGAGCCGTCGCTGCTCAGGCTCTTGACGATCAGCGGCAGCGCCAGACGCGGCGGCCGCCTGACCTTGCGGCGCATCGGGAACACGGCGAAGGCCGGCACCGGAACCCGGCGGTGATGCACCAGCGTCTTCGACAGGTCCTTGCCGCGCGCCAGGATCAGGCCGCGCGGGTTGCACCCGGTATAGGGGATCTTCATCAGCTCGAGATAGCTCGCGATGTGCTGGTCGTACACGACGTCGTAATGAAACTCCTCCAGCAGCGTGAACACCACGTGCGGCTTGAAGTCCTCGATCGCGTCGCGCACCGGCTTGATTTCCTCCTGCACGCCGAGCGGCCGAACGTCATGGCCGGTTGCGCGCAGGGTACTCACGACGTCATATTCGGTTTTCCATTCGTTGATCTCCCGCGCGGAATATCCGTCGCTGGAGTCCGGCGGCACACAGTCCGGGTGCATCAGCACCAGAATGCGAGAGTGTTTCATAGCGCGATCCATTTCCGGCGCGACGGGCCGAACAGCGCGTGCATGGTCTTGGCGGTCAGCAGGATGGTGAAGTTGGTCACCAGCTTCTGCTCGGGGCCGACGGCACGCAGATTGAGCTCGCGGCAGCGCGAGATCATATCATCAAGCACCGCATCGAGCGTCAGCTGGTTTTCGCCGGTCCAGCGTGCGACCAGCTGCCTGACCTGGGCGCGATGCCGCCGGATGAAGGACGCGGCCGGCGGGTGCCGGTAATGGCGGGGATCGGCGGAGAACAGCTTTGACAGGTCGCGATCGTAGGTCTTGGGCGGGTTGAAGGCGTAGAACGCCTGCTTCTTCCGGTAGTGCTCGCCGAGCGTCTGCTTGAGCGTATATAGCGGATCGACCCGCTCGCGGTTCACGAGCGGCGGCCGCTTGCCCGCGATCTCGCCCATCAGCTCGTCGACATATTCGAGCTTCTTGATCGCCGGCCAGCCGGCATAGCGCGTCCGCCAGTTCGATCGCGGCCGCAGCCACACCGCAAAAGTCTCGGCGAAATCCTCGTCCGGATGGCTCTGCGCATACCAGCGCCTGAGATGCTGGACATAGTTGCGGCTGGCCGGATTGGGCCGGTAATAGCGCGGATAATGTTTCGACGACGGGCCGAACAGCTGCTGCCAGCGCCGGCGGCGCTGCAGCTGGTAGCCGTGCTGCACCGCATGGCCGGCCTCGTGACGGAGAATCGCCATGCATTCCGACCAGGTGCCGCCCTCGACGTCGAGCATCATCTTTTTCTCGAGCTTCATCAGGCGGGGATGGGCGAGATAGAACGGAATGGCGATCCCGGGCACATCGGCCGGACTGAACCATTCGCTCGAGATCCAGGTGTGCGGCCGCAGCCGCAAGCCGCGTTCCTCGAGCTCCTCGTAGAGCGTGCTGACGCAGTCCGCGAGCCAGGTGTCCTCGACCGCAACCCTCAGGCTGCTGAGACGCTGCTCGAGCAACTCTTCGTCCGACAGCTTCTCCCAGGCGAATTTGCGGCGCGGCATAGGCTTCCAAAGTCAAAAACAAATCGGGATCGAAATGGTGTCATAGGTTGCCGCCGGCAACAACCGCCGGGCCTTCGCGCAAGAGGCCAGCCCACGACGGACCCCGGCCCCTTCCGCCATGGGCAGGCAGACCCCAGTGGCGCGGCCCTGTCGCCGGCCGGAGCCTCCGTACTTTCTGGTATGATCGGCTCATTTCCGGGCAAGGCTATTTGAGGGGGTGCAAGATGGATTATCGACGCCGGCTGCTGTTCCACGGCATGGCTCTGTTCCTGATCGGGCTGTTGACCGGCCTCCTCGAGCAGCACTTCAGCAATGTACGGATGGCGCTCGCGGCGCATCTGGAGGGCGTGATGAATGGCACGTTCCTGCTCGCAGTCGGCGCGATCTGGGGCGAGGTCAGGCTGTCGTCCCGCGCGAGCGTCGCAGCCTATTGGGCACTGCTGTGCGGAACCTATGGCAATTGGGCCGTGACGACGCTCGCCGCGCTTCTCGGGACCGGTGCACTCTCGCCGGTCACCGCCGCCGGGCGGAGTGCCGCGCAGTGGCAGGAAACGCTGGTGACCGCCGGGTTCATCTCGATCGGTCTTGCGATCATCGCTGGCTCGGTCCTGCTGCTATGGGGGCTGCGCGGCAAGGCCGCGCCGGTTGCGCCTAGAGCATTTCCGGTTGTGATTGAATCAGAACCGGAGCTCTAGCTTTTTGTTTGACGCGTTTTCTTCACGCGAACCGGTGTCCACTTCGCTCGAAAACGCTCTAAGGCTTGACCCAGCGCTGCACGGCAGCCGCGGTGTCGGCCGGGTTGCTGTTGAAGCAGATGGCGGCGCCAGGCGCGAGCCGGTGCACCAGATTGAGGATCCGCTCGAACAGCAGCAGCCGCTCCGGCGGCTCGCGCAGCCCGGCGCCGATCACGATGCAATCATAGCGGCGCGCATTGAGGGCCGCCGCCGTCACCGCTTCCGCGGTCTCGCCGAGATCGATCAGGCAGCTCTCGACGTCGTAGCCGAGCGTCCGCAAGCCCTCGATCTGCGCGTCGATATAGCTGCGCACAAGCTCGGGCGTGAATTGCGGGACGACGGAGAGATCGACGAAGGTCGGGTCGAGGCCGATCGCCAGCACGGATGGCTTGGTCATGGCGGCAGTTCCCTGTTCGGTACATCTCGTGCAAGCCTGCCAGAGCTTTGAGTCGAAATCGCGGAGCCGTCAGTGACGGCCCTGGTCCTGCGCGGCGCGCGCAGCGGCGGCACGGCGCTTGAGGAACTCGCGCTCGCGCGCATTGCCGGCCAGTGCGGCGGCGGCCTCGAACGCGGCATGCGCCTCGGCAAAGCGGCTCAGCCGGTGCAGGAGATCGCCGCGCACGCTCGGCAACAGATGGTAGGATTTCAGCGCCGGTTCATTCGCGAGACCATCGACGATCGCGAGCGCGACCAGCGGCCCCTCGGCCATGCCGATCGCGACCGCGCGGTTGAGCGCGATCACCGGCGAGTCCAGCAGCGCCGCGAGATCGCCGTACAGCGCGGCGATGCGGTGCCAGTCGGTCGCCTCGGGCGTGTCGGCCTCGGCGTGGCAGGCGGCGATCGCGGCCTGCAGCACATAGAAGCCGCCGGCGCCGCCGAGTTCGCGGGCGCGCGCCAGCGCCAGCTGCCCGCGGCGGATCTGCAGCCGATCCCACAGCGCGCGGTTCTGCTCCATCAGCAGGATCGGCGCGCCGGCCGCGTCGGTGCGCGCCCCCATCCGCGAGGCGTTGAACTCCATCAGCGCCAGCAGCCCGTGCGCTTCCGGCTCGGACGGCGCAATCGACGTCAGCACGCGGCCGATGCGCAGTGCCTCGTTGCAGAGTTGCGGCCGCAGCCATTCGTCGCCGCGTGCCGCGGTGTAGCCCTCGTTGAAGATCAGATAGACCACCTCGAGCACCGAGGCGAGCCGCTCGGACAGCTCCGCGCCGCCGGGCGTCTCATAGGCGAGACCGGAGTCCGACAGCGTGCGCTTGGCGCGCACGATGCGCTGGGCGATGGCCGACTCGCTCTGCAGGAAGGCGCGCGCGATCTCCTCGGTGGTGAGGCCGCAGATCATCCGCAGCGCCAGCGCGGCGCGCGCCTCGCGCGACAGCAGCGGATGGCAGGCGGTGAAGATCAGCCGCAGCAATTCGTCGCCGATATCGTCGTCGAGCGCGGAATCGAAATCGGGCATGATCTCCTGCTCCCGCGCCAGATCATGCGCAAGCATGCCGTGCCGCTGGCTCAGCATGCGGTTGCGCCTGATATGATCGAGCGCGCGGCGCTTGGCGGTCGCCATCAGCCAGGCACCCGGCTTTTCCGGCACGCCATCGGCCGGCCAGTGTTCCAGTGCAGCGACCAGCGCTTCCTGGGTCAGATCCTCGGCGAGCGGCACGTCGCGCAGCATCCGCGACAGGCTGGTGATCAGCCGCGGCTGCTCGATGCGCCACACCGCAAGGATGGTGGCCTGGATGTCGGCGGCCGTCATCGCCGCCGACGTGATGTCATCGCGCCGCGCATCAGACGCCGGCGGTGAGGTCGACCTGGCAGCCAATATCAGCGCCCGCGGTGGCGAACGGACGAACCTCGCAGGTTCCCTCCCAGCCCGGCATGTGCTCTTTGTGCAGCTGCATGAACTCCACCGCGGCCGCGACCGCCTCCTCCTTGTTGCGCAGCTCGAAGATCGCATAGCCGCCGATCATCTCCTTGGTCTCGACGAAGGGACCGTCGATGACGTTGAGCTTGCCGTCGGTGATGCGCACCTGGGCACCCATCGCGACCGGCAGCAGCCCGCCGGTATCGATCATGCGACCCGCCTTGATCTCCCGCTCGGCCAGCTTGCCCATCGCCTCCATCAGGGCCGGGGTTGGCGAGCGCGGAGGCTGGGGCGAGGTAACGATATACATGAACCGCATCGGAAAACTCCTGTTGGGCGAGGCGCGGCGCTGATCGCCGCAAGTCCGGCTCGCTATGGGAGACGACGATCCGGGAGGAGCCGGATCGACAGGGGCTGGGGAATTATTTTGAGGCGACCGATTCTTCTCCTTCCCGCTGAAAGGGGGAAGGTCGGGATGGGGGTCAGCCGCGGGTCCGCTACGAGTGGAGAGGGCGGATCCCCACCCGCTTTGCTCTACGAGCAAAGCGGCCTCCCCTTTTCAAGGGGAGGTTCAAGCGCCTGTTTGTCCCCTACTGCTCGCGCAGCATGATCAGCGGGTCGGCGCTGTCGGGGACGCGGCGCCATTGGGCGTTGTCGTCGGCTTCGAATTGCCAGGTCTCGCCCTTGGCGGACATCAGGATGATCTGGCCGTGGTCGAGCCGCCATTGCGTCGGGTTGAAGGCGGCGATGGCGGGATCGCATTTGCCTTTCAGGAACACCTGGAAATTGTCGTTGCCGGCGTCGGTATTGGTCAGCACCAGGCCGCAGATCGCCTGGCCGTTGCCGCGGACCATCGACCAGTCGCCGATCATCTGGTCCATCGACTTGGCGAGCGAGCGGGCGGCGGCGAGGTTTTGCAGGATGTAGACGCCCTCGTTGGTGCGCATGCCCTCGAAGATGCCGGTCTCGACCTCGGTGAAATCGATCACCGCCTCGCCGGTCGCATTTTGCAGCCGCACGATGTCGCCGAGGCCCTTGATGCTCCAGCCGGTGATGTCCTTGGTGAACGGCAGCGCGGCGGCGCAGCCCGGCTCGAGCTCGAGCCTGAAGCCCGAAGGCGTCGTGTCGCCCTTCAGCGTCACGACGCAGGTCTTGCTGCGCTCCGTGGTGGCGAGCTCCCACTGCCCGATCATGTCCTTTTGCAACGTCTCGACGTCCTGCGCGGCAGCCGGACCGGATGCGGCCAGCAGCGCAAGCAGGACGACGTTGCAGCGGGACAGCGGCATCAGCGATCCCTGACCGGTGTTTCGGCAACCGGCGTCAGCGGCGGCTTGCCGGCGAACCAGTTCCTGATGTTGTCGACCAGGAGTTGGTCCATCGCATTGCGCGTCACCACCGACGCCGAACCGATATGCGGCAGCAGCACGACGTTCTGCATCGCCTTCAATTCGTCCGGCACGTTCGGCTCGGCCGCGAACACGTCGAGACCGGCGGCGAGGATGGTACCGGATTTCAGCGCGGCGACCAGCGCCGCCTCGTCGACTACGGAGCCGCGCGCGACATTGATCAGCACACCGCGGGGCCCAAGCGCCTTCAGGACGTCGGCATTGATCATCTTCGCAGTCGAGGCGCCGCCCGGCACGATGACGATCAGGGTGTCGACCGCCTTCGCCATCTCGATCAGATCAGGATAGTGCTTGTACGAGACGTCCTTGGACGGATTGCGCGAGTGATAGGACACCGGCACCCGCGAGGCCTCGAGACGGCGCCCGATCGCCTGGCCGATCCGGCCCATGCCGACGATGCCGATCTTGCGGTCGCGCAGCGAGCCGACGCTGAGCGGATAGTTCTGGGTCTGCCACAGGCCGGAGCGCACATAGCGGTCGGCCTTGACGAACTCGCGCAGCGTCGCGATCAACAGCCCCATCGCGACGTCGGCGACCTCCTCGGTCAGCACGTCGGGCGTATTGGTGACCACGATATTGTGATCGCGCGCATAGGCGGAATCGATGTGGTCGTAGCCAACGCCGAAGCTGCCGACGATCTCGAGCTTGGGAAACAGCGCCAGCGCGGTCTTGTCGGTCGCCATCGTGTGATAGGTGACCGCGATGCCGCGGATCTTGCTCATCGTGTCCGGCGTCAGGCGCTCGAGGTCGCCGCGGCTTTCGGCCCGGTGCAGCACGTATTGATCGGGAAAGCCGTTTTCGAGGATTGGCCGGATCGGTCCATAGATCAACAGGTCGATCTTTTCGGAGGAAATCGGGGCCATCAACTGTCCTTTCCTAACGCGCTTTCATGCCAGCGGCGCAACAAGAGGTGGGAAACTAGCGCCAGCACCCCATAGATGACAATCCCGGCCAGCGATAGCAGCAGAAGGGCCGCGAACATGCGGGGAATATTCAGCCGGTAGCCGGATTCAGCGATCCGGAAGGCGAGGCCCGAGCCGGCCCCGGCGCTGCCCGCCGCGATCTCCGCGACCACGGCGCCGATCAGCGATAATCCTCCGGCGATGCGCAGGCCGCCGAGGATATAGGGCAGCGCGGCGGGCAGCTTGAGGAACAGCAGCGTCTGCAGCTTCGAGGCGCCATATAGTTGAAACAATCCGGCGAGGTTGCGATCGACCGAGCTGAGGCCGAGCGTGGTGTTCGACAGCACCGGAAAGAACGCCACGATCCAGGCGCAGACGATGACAGCGGTCTGCTGCTGCAGATAGATCAGGAGCAGCGGTGCGATCGCGATGACCGGTGTGACCTGCAGGATCACGGCATAGGGGAACAGCGAATATTCCAGCCATTTCGACTGGTTGAACAGCAGCGCCAGCACGACGCCGCCGATCGCCGCGGCCACGAAACCTTCGAGCGTGGTCAACAGCGTGACGACGAGCGATTGCGACAGCACCGGCCAGTCCGTAACCAGCGTCTTCAGCACCAGCAGCGGGCTCGGCAGCACATAGGGCTGGATGCCATAGGCGCGGACGATCGACTCCCAGAGCAGGAGGCCCGCGGCAAACACCGCGACCGGCAACACGAAGCGGACGAGGTCCTGCGGAGACGTCATGCGCCCGCCTGCCCTGCATAAGACGGCGCCAGCGCGCCCGAGACCTCGCGGCAGAACGCGGCATATTCGGCCGAGGTGCGGAACTCCTCGCCGCGCGGCTCCGATGAGGTGATGCGAAACTCGGCACCGATCCGGCCCGGACGCGCCGTCATCACGATCACGCGCTCGGACAGATAGACCGACTCGAACACCGAGTGCGTCACGAAGATGACGGTCTTGTGCAGATCGCGCCACAGCGCCAACAGATCGTTGTTGAGGCGAAAGCGCGTGATCTCGTCGAGCGCCGCGAACGGCTCGTCCATCAAGAGAATATCCGGATCGGTGACCAGCGCACGCGCCAGCGACACCCGCATCTTCATGCCGCCGGATAATTCGCGCGGATAGGCGTCAGCGAACTCCGCAAGTCCGACCTGATCGAGCGCATCCTCGATGCGGGCATCGGCAGCGGCGGCAGGCAGACGGGCAAGCTTCAGCGGCAGGCGGACATTGTCATGCACATTGGCCCACGGCATCAGGGTCGGCTCCTGAAACACGAAGCCGATTCTGTGGCTGCCGCGCTGCGCCGCGCCGTGATGGGCCAGCTCGACCTTCCCGGTGCTCGGCGTGGCAAGACCTGCGATAATTCGCAGCGCGGTGGATTTGCCGCAGCCGGAAGGCCCGAGCAGCGAGACGAACTCGCCCCGCCTGACATCGAGGTCGAGCGGGCCGAGCGCCGTCACGCCGCTGTCATAGGTCTTGCTGACGCCGCGCAGGCGCACGGCGAAGCTGCTGATATCGGTATCCGGCACGATGCTCCCTACCATCGACGGCCAGATATTGCTGCACACGATCGTGCCGCAAACTGCACCTCTCCCCACCGGGGAGAGGTCGCGCCGCAGGCGCGGGTGAGGGGGCGCAGGTCCCATGAGAGAGCAGAACCCCTCACCCGCATCGCATCTGACGATGCGATGCGACCTCTCCCACAAGGGGAGAGGTAGACCGCCAGCGCCGCAACATCTGCGCTAAACCTCATTGCGCCCGTCCGCGCCCGTCAGTTCTTCGGCCGGAGCTCGACGCCGACCGCCTTGTTGACGAAGCGCAGCGTGTAGCCTTGGCGATAGTCGATGGTGCTTTTCACCACGCCGGCGCGCACCATCTTGTCGAAGAAGGTCGCCATCCGCTCATCCGTCATGGCGCCGATGCCGTTCTTGACGGAATCGCCGGAGTCGACGATGCCATGCTCGCGCATCTTGGCGACGCAATAGGCCAAGAGCTCGTCGTTCATGTCGGGGTTGAGTTTCTTGATCATCGCGTTGCCGGCCGAATTGTCGCCATAGACATAGGTGTACCAGCCGACAACGGAGGCATCGACGAAGCGCTGCACCAGATCGGGCTTCTTGTCGACCAGGTCGCGGCGGGTCTCGATCAGCGTCGAATAGGAGTTGAAGCCGTAATCGGCGAGCAAGAGCACGTTCGGCTTGAAGCCGGCGGCCTTCTCGACCGCAAAGGGCTCCGAGGTGACATACCCCTGCATCGCGGTCTGCTTGTTCACGATGAAGGGCTGCGGGTTGAAGGTGTAGGGCTTCACCTTGTTCTCGTCGAAGCCGTATTCGGATTTCAGCCACTGGAAGTAGCTGGTGATGCCCTCCTTGGAGATCAGAAGCGTCAGCGGCTTCAGATCCTCGATCTTCGTGACCTTGACCTCGGGATGGGTCAGGAAGACCTGCGGGTCCTTCTGGAACATGGCAGCGACCGCGACCAGCGGCACGTTGTTGGTGACGGCGTCGAAGGTCTGCAGCGAGTTCGCGCTCATGAAGAAGTCGAGCTTGCCCGCAATCAGGAGCATGCGGTTGTTCTCGTTGGGGCCGCCGGGCACGATGGTGACGTCGAGGCCGTATTTCTTGTAGGTGCCGTCGGCCAGCGCCTGGAAGAACCCGCCATGCTCGCCCTCGGCGACCCAATTGGTGCCGAACGAGACCTTGTCCAGAGTCTGCGCTCGTGCCGCGACAAGGGTCAGGGCGAGGCCGAACGCAGCGGCCAGCAGGCTTGTGGTTAACGCTCGCGGAAAAAAGGCCCGGATCATGGTTGGACTCCGTCTGATATTATGGCCCATGATGGAAGGCGGGACACGTGGACCGCGCCCGGAGACGCGAACGCCCCGAATGATTGTTGGATAAACTAGCCTGCAAATCCATCCAATGAAACGCCTGTATTGAGACGACCGGCCCGATGACCTCTCAGCTCCCGCCCCGTGACTGGACCGCCATCCACTGGCCCGACCTCGCCAAGGGGGCGGCGGCGCGCTGGATCGCGGTGCTGCCGCTGGCTGCGACCGAGCAGCACGGGCCGCATCTGCCGCTCGGAACCGATGTCATGATCGGCGAGGCGTATCTGGCGCGGGCGCGCGAGCTGCTGCCGGCCAAGATCCCGGCCACGTTCCTGCCGTTGCAGCCGGTCGGCATCTCCACCGAGCACATCGACTTTCCCGGCACGTTGACGCTGCCGACCGAGGTCGCACTGAAGAGCTGGATGGCGCTCGGCGAGAGCGTGGCGCGCGCTGGGGTCAGGAAGCTCGTGATCGTGACCAGCCATGGTGGCAATTCCGCCGCGATGCAGTTGGTGGCGCAGGACCTGCGCGCGCAGCACAAGATGCTGGTGGTGACCACGAGCTGGTCGCGCTTCGGCACGCCGGACGGGCTGTTCGATGCCGACGAGTTGCGCCACGGCATCCATGGCGGCGCGGTCGAGACCTCGATCATGCTGGCGAAATATCCGCAAGCCGTGCGCAAGGACGCGATCGCGGACTTCAAGCCCGCAAGCGTGCAGATCGAGAAGGATCATCGCGTGCTATCGACACAGCGCCCGGCGCCGTTCGCCTGGCAGGCGCAGGATCTCAATCCGATTGGTGCGATCGGCGACGCGACCAAGGCCTCGGCCGAGAAGGGCGACAAGCTGCTCGAGCACGGCGCCCGCGCGTTCTGCGACCTGCTGGCCGATGTCGACCGGTTCGATCCCGGCGTGTTTGGCGGCAACTGACCGCGACTGCTTCGTCAGGGCCATCGCATAGGGTCTTCCGTGGCTGCACGCGCTCGGCCTCATGGTTCGAGACGCGCCGCAAGCGGCGCTCCTCACCATGAGGGTCTAGAGTTTCACCGCGAAATAAGACCTCATCCTGAGGAGCCCGCCAAAGGCGGGCGTCTCGAAGGATGGGCGGCAAGGACGCCATCCACCAGATTTCCATAAGCGGTCGCTCTGCGGCTGAAGCGACGAAACAATTCACGAAACCATATTTCCGGTCGCGACGTTCGAACCGGATCCGGAAAGCCTCCGTCCAACGGGCATGCGGACCACACCGGCGCCGCCGCCTTACAGGATGGAGTTTTCCATGTCGATCAAGACCAAGTTTGCCGCCCTCGCCCTCACCGCACTCGCCGTGACCGGCACCATCGCGACCACCACTTCGCAGGCCGAAGCCAGGCCGTATGGCTGGGGTTGGGGCGTTGGCGCGGGCCTCGTCGGTGCCGCCATCGTCGGCAGCGCGATCGCGGCCAATGACGGCTACTACTACAACGGCTATCGCCGCTGCGTCTGGGTACGCCAGTTCGACGCCTACGGCAACTACATCGGCCGCGTGCGTTCCTGCTATTGATCGACAGGCTCAAGTTCTAAAGCATGATGGGATCAGGTTGCGCCGGAGCGGCAGCGGAGGTTCACCTCTCCCTTGGGAGAGGTCGGCGCGTAGCGCCGGGTGAGGGGTTATGGTCTCTCGTTGGAGCCGCGGCCCCTCACCCGATTTGCTATGCAAATCGACCTCTCCCCATCGGGGAGAGGTGAATCGAGCGCGTGGCCGAACCGAATTCAATTCAAACCCATCTTGCTCTAGGGCTGCGGATCCTGCGTTCGGCACGGGTCCTCATCCACCCCGTGTCGCAACCGACCCGTCCGGTGATCCCCGGGCGGGTCAGCCCTTGCGAGCTCGCCGCACGCGGGCCGTCTCACAGATATTTCGCGATCAGCCGGAAGTCGCGCAGCACGCTGCGGCCCTTCGCTCCCGATGCCTTCAGCGTCTCCTCCAGGCCGTGGCCGATGTGATCGTGGATCAGCGCCTTCTTGGCGCTCTCGATCGCGCTCTCCACCGCCTGCAATTGCTGGGCGATCTGCGAGCAGGGCCGGCCCTGCTCGATCATCTCGACGATGGTCTCCAGATGACCGTTGGCGCGCTTCAGGCGCCGGGCAATCGCAGCGTGCGGATGGTCGTCGGGCATATGGTTCTCCTATCCTCCCCGGAGGATAATCATGATCCTCCCCGGGGGATAGCCGAAGCGGCTTGACAGGCCGTTGTCACGGGCGCAGTGCCCGATCGCCGGAACTTGCGTTCCGCATCGGGTTTTACTCCGGGATATCAACTCGACCACGATCCAGGACAGAAGGCACATGGGCAGCAGCAACTCAGGCGACAGTCGACCGGCAACGGGACACTTGACGCCGCAACACAGCAAGACTGTCGCGCAGAAGGCCTGCGTGGATGGGTCGCGCCCGACGTAACCGTGTGCTCCTCACCGGCCTGCCGCGACCAGCGGAAGTGGAGGTGAGCGATGTTCGAAAGGCTCGCAAAATTCCGGTCGTTCCAGCCGCGGCGGATCTCGCCGCCGACGGCCCTTCATTCCAATGACAATCTGCAGGGCTTTTGCCGCCTGGCAGGCCGCCGCAGGCGTCCAACCCCGGCCTGCCATTGGGTCCTGATCGACGGCCGGCTGGAGTGCCGGTGGACGATCGACGACAGCGGGCGAGCTCGATCGTCAGCGGCGCTCGGATCGTGCTCGGCGGCAGCGCATCGCGGCGCGCATTCGTCGCAACAACGGAAGAGCAATGGTGGTGATGCGGTCCGATCTCGACCGATTTGCCACAGCCGCGCGGCCGATCGCAGCCGCGGGGGCGTGGGGCCCGGCGGTGTTGCGTGACCGTCATCGTGGCGTGCAAATCGGAAAGGTATCCGGAGCGATCAGTTGCTATTGCGAGTGATTTGCAATAAGAAACTGAGGATGCCAGGTGCCCATCTGGCTTTGGATGGGACGATACGAATCGGACCGGGGACGGCGGGCGATGAATTCAAATCTCGGGTGGCACGCGGCCGCCAAATCTGTGATGACGGGCGAAACCGCCAACCGTTCGCGGAACGCCGCGTCATGACCTGCGTCCGTCTCTTCCGGGTTCAGATCGCCGCCGGCGCAGCGCTCGGTGCGGCTGCCTTCGGCGCGCCGGCGACCGCGGCCGATCTGCCCCTCAAGTCTCCCGCCGCCAAGGCGGTCTACAGCTGGACCGGTTTCTATGTCGGCGGCCATGTCGGCTATGGCGACGGCACGCTGGGTCCGGGCACCAACGCGATCCTGGAGCAGGGCGTGTTCTTTCCGCCCACCATCACCGGCGGGATCGGCGGCTTCCAGGCCGGCTACAACAAGGAATTCGCCAACCGCTTCGTGCTCGGCGTCGAGGCGGACGCGACCTTCACCGGACCGACCGATACGGTGCGGCGTCCGCCGGGTCCCTTCAACGCCTCGATCGACTATGTCGGCACCGTACGCGGCCGCGCCGGCTACAGCTTCGGCACCTGGATGCCCTATGTGACCGGCGGCTTCGCCTGGGGCCACACCCAGGTCAGGGTCAATGATGCCGCCGACACCGTGATCTCGGAGCCCGGCCAGTATCAGACCGGCTGGACGGTCGGTGCCGGCGCCGAATTTGCGCTGAGCGGCAACTGGACCGCCAAGCTCGAATACGAGTACATCGACCTGTCGCGACGCACGCTCGGCCTCGACGATTTCGGCATGCCCGGCATCAGCATCGAGCCGCGCATCCATTTGCTGAAATTCGGCCTGAACTACCAGCTCGGCGACTCGCCCTGGTCGGCGACGCCGACGCGGAGCGCACTGCCGGAGTCCAGCGACTGGAGCGTGCACGGACAGACCACGCTGCTCGGCCAGGGCTATCCGTCGTTCCGCGCGCCCTATTCCGGCACCAACAGCCTGCCGGGCGTGAGTCAGGTGCAGCAGACCTGGACCACGACGGCGTTTCTCGGCGTGCGGCTCTGGGAAGGCGGCGAGCTCTACTTCAACCCGGAGACGGCGCAGGGATTTGGCCTCAACGGCACGCTCGGCCTCGCCGGCTTCTCGAACGGTGAAGCGCAAAAGGCCGGCGCGCCGTTCCCGAAAATCCGGCCGCAGCGCTATTTCTTCAAGCAGACCTTCGGCTTCGGCGGCGAGCAGGAAGACGTCGCCGACGGTCCCAACCAGATTGCCGGCAAGCGCGACATCGATCGCCTCACGATCGTGGTCGGCCGCTTTGCGGTGGGCGATTTCTTCGACGGCAATTCCTACGCCAAGGATCCGCGCGCCGACTTCATGAACTGGGCGATGTGGGCCTCCGCCGCCTACGACTTCCCAGCCGATCTGCCCGGCTACACCCGCGGCGCCGTGGTCGAACTCAACCGCAAGGACTGGGCGGTGCGCGCCGGCGTGTTCCAGGTGCCCAATGCACCGAACAGCGACGTGCTGATCTCCAACGGCAGCACCGGCGGTGCGGTGGTGGAATTCGAAGGCCGCTACGCGATCTTCGATCAGCCCGGCAAGCTGCGCGTCGGCGTGTTCGGCAATCGCGGCAACACCGGCAATTACGCCCAGGCGCTCGCGATCGAGGACGCCAACCCCGCGCTCGACATCAACGACGTGATGGCCGGTATCCGCAAGAACAACACCAAATACGGCTTCTACCTCAACGGCGAGCAGCAGATCGTCACCGATGTCGGCCTGTTCGGCCGCCTCAGCTGGAACGATGGCCGGACCGAGATCCTGTCGTTCACCGACGTCGATCGCAGCGTCTCCGGTGGCCTCTCGATCAAGGGCAGCCGATGGGGCCGGGCGAACGACACGATCGGCATCGGCGGCGCGATCAACGGGCTGTCCGCCGCGCACCGCGACTACCTCGCTGCCGGCGGCCTCGGCCTTCTAATCGGCGACGGTGCGCTGAACTACAGCCCGGAGCGGATCTTCGAGACCTACTACGCCTATCAGGTGAACAAGAACCTGACCGTGACCGCGGACTATCAGTTCATCACCAACCCCGCCTACAACACCGACCGCGGCCCGGTGCACATCTTCTCCGGCCGCATCCACGGCGAGTTCTAGTCTCGCTATCTTCCACCGTCGTCCCGGCGAAAGCCGGAACGACGGCGAATTTGCTGCGCCGTTCGTCGCAATGATGTCTCGGAGTTGGTTCGAGCCAAACACCCTCTCCCCACTCAGATATATGTAGACCCCCCGGGCTTGCCGCAAGCCCGGGGTGATCCCGTAGAACGCGCGCCCAATCAAACGGAGGAGCGCGCGATGCGTGAACATGATGTGGTGATTGCCGGCGGTGGACCGACCGGATTGATGCTGGCGTGCGAGCTTTCGCTGGGGGGAATCGACGTCGCGATTGTCGAGCGGCGCGCCAGCCAGGAACTTGTGGGCTCCCGTGCAGGCGGGTTGCACGCGCGCACCCTCGAGATGCTCGACCAGCGCGGCGTTGCGGATCGCTTCGTCGCGGAAGGGCAGCGCCATCCGGTCGTGCACGTCCACCCGATACCGCTCGATCTCAGCGACTTTCCCACCCGGCATAATTACACGCTCGCGCTGTGGCAAAACCATATCGAGCGCATCCTGGCCGAATGGGCCGGCGAACTCGGCGTGCCGATCTATCGCGGGCGTGACGTGACCGGCTTTGCACAAGATGACAGCGGCGTCGATGTCGCGCTGTCCGACGGCGATTTGCTGCGCGCGCACTATCTCGTCGGCTGCGACGGCGGACGCAGCCTGGTTCGCAAGACAGCCGGCATCGATTTCCCCGGCTTCGAACCGACCGCCAGCTGGCTGATCGCGGAAGTGCAGATGGCGGAGGAGCCGCCGCTCGGCTTTCGCCACGATGCCGTCGGGATCCACGGGATCGGCAAGATCGAGGACGGTCGCGGCTTGCGGCTGGTGCTGACCGAGCGGCAGCTAAAGTCCGCCGAACCCGGCTTGATCGATGTGCGCGAGGCGCTCGTCACGGTCTATGGCTCCGACTTCGGCATCCACAGTCCCGGCTGGATCTCACGGTTCACCGACATGACGCGACAGGCAGACGCCTATCGCGAACGGCGCGTGCTGCTCGCCGGCGATGCCGCGCATGTGCATCCGCCGATGGGCGGACAGGGCCTCAATATCGGCGTGCAGGACGCGGTCAATCTTGGATGGAAGCTGGCGCAGGTGGTCAAGGGCATCGCGCCGGACACTCTGCTCGATAGCTACCACACCGAGCGCCACCCGATCGGCGCCCGCGTGCTGCGCAATACGATGGCGCAGGTCGCGCTGCGCCGTACCGACGACCGCTCCAAGGCGCTGGATGAATTCGTCCGCGAACTGCTCAGCATGGACGAGCCGCGCAGACACTTTGCCGCGGTCCTGTCCGGGCTGGAGATTCGATACGATTTCGGCTGCGGCCATCCGCTGCTCGGACGCCGTCTGCCCGATCTCGATCTGGTCGCCGCCGGCGGCCCGGTGCGGGCCTTCACACTGCTGCACCGGGCCCGGCCGGTGCTGCTCAATTTCGGCAAGCCCGGCAGCATCGATATCGCGGGATGGACCGACCGGGTTCGGCTGGTCGACGCCGCGTATGACGGCGAATGGGAGCTTCCGGCGATCGGCACGGTTGCGGCCCCGGCCGCGGTGCTGGTGCGGCCCGACGGTTACGTGGCGTGGGTCGGAGAACAAACGCAGGCGGGGCTCACTGAGGCGCTGACCAAATGGTTCAGCGCGCCTGCTTGTCCGCAGTGAGCGCAGCCCGGATGGAGCGAAGCGCAATCCGGGGGACCGGTCGATCAATGGATAGGGCGGCCCCGGATTTCGCTGCGCTCCATCCGGGCTACGGACTGTCGACGCCTCATCCCGCCGGCTGGAACGAGTCGGCGCGCGCCATCGCCCAGGCATCGCGGAAGCGGCGGTCCTGGGTGCCTTCGAGCAGCTCGCCGGAGCGCAGCGTCGGATAGAGTTCGGCAAACGTAGAGACCTCGGTGGTCGAACTGCGCTGCGAGAAGTGGATAGGCCGCAGATCCTTGGTGTGCTCGAGGCCGGCGGCGGCGAGCAACTCGGTCAGCGCGTGCAGGGTCGAGTGGTGGTAATTGTACACGCGCTCGATCTTGTCCGGCACGTAGAGCGCGCGGTTGCGGATCGGATCCTGCGAGGTGACACCGGTCGGGCAGCGATCGGTGTGGCAGCTCAGGGACTGGATGCAGCCGAGCGCGAACATGAAGCCGCGCGCCGAATTGCACCAATCGGCCCCGATCGCCATCGCGCGCGCCATGTCGAAGGCGGTCGCGATCTTGCCGGAGGCGCCGATCTTGACGCGGTCGCGCGCGCCGATGCCGATCAGCGCGTTATGGACGAAGTTGACGCCCTCGCGCATCGGCATGCCCAGATGGTCCATGAACTCGAGCGGCGCCGCACCGGTGCCGCCTTCATTGCCGTCGACGACGATGAAATCGGGATACAGCCCGCTCTCCTTCATCGCCTTGCAGATCGCCAGGAACTCCCAGGGATGGCCGATGCACATCTTGAAGCCGGCCGGCTTGCCGCCGGATAGTTTTCGCATGTTCGCGACGAATTCCATCATCTGGATAGGCGTCGAGAACGCCTTGTGATAGGCCGGCGAGATGCAGTCCTCGCCCATCGGCACGCCGCGGATCTTGGAAATCTCCTCGGAGACCTTCGCCGCCGGCAGCACGCCGCCATGGCCGGGCTTGGCGCCCTGGCTGATCTTGAGCTCGACCATCTTGATCTGGTCCTCGCCCGCGACGCTTGCGAACAGCTCCGGGTTGAAGGTGCCGTCGCGGTTGCGGCAGCCGAAATAGCCGGAACCGATCTCCCAGATGATGTCGCCGCCCATCTCGCGGTGATAGGGGCTCACGCCGCCCTCGCCGGTATCGTGGGCGAAGCCGCCCTTCTTCGCGCCGGCATTTAGCGCCCGCACCGCGTTCGGGCTGAGCGCGCCAAAGCTCATCGCCGAGATGTTGAAGACCGAGGCCGAATACGGCTTGGTGCAATCGGGGCCGCCGATGGTGATGCGGAATTTCTGGTCGGCTTTCGGCTTCGGCGCCACCGAGTGATGCATCCACTCGTAGCCCTCGCGATAGACGTCCTCCTGGGTGCCGAACGGCCGCTTGTCGAGCACCATCTTGGCGCGCTGATAGACCACCGCGCGGGTGTCGCGCGAGAACGGCATGCCGTCCTTCTCGCTCTCGAAGAAATACTGCCGCATCTCGGGGCGGATTTCCTCGAGCAGGAAGCGGACATGCGCCGAGATCGGGTAGTTGCGCAGCACCGCGTGGTTCTTCTGGGTCAGGTCGCGGATTCCGAGCAACGTCAGCGCGCCGAAGATGACCAGCGGGATCAGGATGATCTTGAAGATCTTGTGGTCGAAAATTCCAACCAGCAGCAGGAGCGTGGTGACGACGGCGCAGATCGTCAGAACGATGAAGCGCGGCGAGAACGGAAGCAGCATCGTATCCATCAGAATCCCCTCCGGTCTGCCCTGACTACCCTGTCGGTCGTGAGCCTAATCCAACTCGCGGAACAAGTGCACTACGGTTATACGGCCGAGCAGTCACAGATGTGACAACCGCCCGGAAGGGCGGATGCTGTGGCCGGTCAAATTGAAACGAATTGCCTTTTGCAGTGCAACGAAGAGGCAAGCGGCGCGAGGTGAAAGCGCCACCCTCAATGGTCGTGCGGCTGCAATTCGTGCGGGATGTGGCCCGGCTTCAGGCCGTCGCCGGCAAGCCACGCATTGGTGGTGTCCAGGGCGCGGGCGATGTGATCGGATGTCCGGGAGAAATCGTAGGGCGATCCGACCAGCGGGCAGAGCGGCGGCACCACGAAGTATTCGACACCGGGCCCGATATTCTCGAGCTCGTTGACGAGCTGTCGCGCGATCAACAGCGTCAGCGCATGCAGCGCGTTGGCGAGCGCACCGACCGGTGGCGCCTGGTTGGCGCAGGCATGCCCGGTCGGCAGCACGATCAGGCGCTTTGCCCCGTGCTTCACCGCAACGCGGACCGGCGTGTTGCTGGAGATCGCGCCGTCGGCGAGGTAGTGATCGCGATAGCGCACCGGCGTGAACGCGCCGGGGATCGCGGTCGATGCGACGATCGCCTCCGCCGTCGAGCCCTCCGACAGCACCACGCTGTCGCCGCTGATGATGTCGGTGGTGACGATGTGGATTGGGATCCGAGCGTCCTCGAGATTGCGGAACGGAATGTAATCGTCGATCAGCCTGCGCACGCCGTCATGCGGGATCAGGAAGTCGCGCCGCCACAGGAAGCTGACCAGCGTCCGCCAGGTTACCGGAAACACGTCCTGCCGGTTCAGGCCGCGCCAGATCTCGGCGAGCCGCGCCACGCCCGCGACCGTGGGGTCGCCGGCATAGAACGCTCCGTTCAGGGCGCCGACGCTGGAGCCGACCACCATGTCGGCCGTCACGCCATGCCCGGCCAGTGCCTGCAACATGCCGACCTGGACCGCACCAAAGCTGCCGCCGCCGGCAAACACAAAGGCGGTCTTCGGTGCATCCGGATCGGTGATCGACAAGGTGCGGCTCCCAGCTCGCCGCGTTCGGGAAACGGCTGCGCGGCGTTGGGGGCGTTATAGCAGTGCGGGATTGGAGGGCGCTATATCGGGCGTCATTCGGGGGCGATGCGAAGCATCGAGCCCGGAATCCATAACCACAAATGCAAAAGGCTGGAGCCAGATGGGGCCCCAGCCTTCGACAAAGCGGTGGTTATGGATTCCGGGCCCATCGCTTCGCGATGTCCGGGAATGACGAAGTGGAAGGAGCCTCAACGCTCGACGAACGCCTTCTCGATCACGAAGTGACCGGGATTGTTGCCGCTGCCTTCCTGGAAGCCGCGGGTCTCGAACAGCTGCTTGAGCTCTTCCAGCATCGCCGGGCTGCCGCACATCATGATGCGGTCGGTCTCGATGTCGAGCGGACCCTGATGCAGGTCGGTGAACAGCTGGTTCGAGGTGATCAGGTCGGTGATGCGGCCGCGGTTGCGGAACGGCTCGCGGGTCACGGTCGGATAGTAGGACAGCTTCTCCGACAGCAGCGGCCCAAACAGTTCGTCATCGCGCAGCTTGGCGACCAGCTCTTCGCCATAGGCGAGCTCGGAGACCTGGCGGCAGCCATGCACCAGCAGGATCTGGTCGTAGCGATCATAGACCTCGGGGTCCTTGATCAGGCTCGCGAACGGCGCAAGGCCGGTGCCGGTCGACAGCAGCATCAGCCGCTTGCCGGGAATCAGATTGTCGGTGATCAGCGTGCCGGTCGCCTTGCGGCCGACCAGGATGGTGTCGCCCTCGCGGATCTTCTGCAGCTTGGAGGTGAGTGGGCCGTCCTGCACCTTGATCGAGAAGAACTCGAGCTCTTCCTCGTGATTGGCGCTCGCCATCGAATAGGCGCGCAGCAGCGGCCGACCCTCGACCTCGAGGCCGATCATGGCGAACTGGCCGTTCTGGAAGCGGAAACCGGAATCGCGGGTCGCGCGGAAGCTGAATAGCGAGTCGGTCCAGTGCTTAACGGAAAGAACTTTCTCTCGATAGAACGCGCTCATGGGTTTTCGTTTTCTCGATTGACCAGACTTGGAATGGTTTGATTTTTAGGCTGCCTCGGACGACGCGGAAGTGCCCGAAATCACTGAAGATCTCGCGTGTCCATCGCGCCGATGCATGAGATAGTCAAGATCAACTGGCGTGCAATTGCGATCTCAGAATGGCGGTCGTGCGATTTCGCGCAGAGGTTCAGCCACGGCATCGTTAACACGCGGCGCTGCACGTAATTTACTTGCTGAGATCGGCGCCGATCTGGCAATTTATTGCTACGAAAACCGCGGCGAAGGGAATATGTCTCGTGGTCCTGATCAGCCAGCGAATCTTCCTGGAAACCATCAAAAAATATTGTCTGGCGCATGACATCGCGATCGAAGTGCGGTCAGGCGGCTGGCTGGTCATCATGACCAGGGACGACGCGCGGCATCTCGTGATCGGCTACGACATCGGGCTGAACAGCGCGGTCGCGCACCAGGTCGCCAACGACAAATCGGCCTGCGCCCAGGTGCTGGCAGCGGCCGGCGTACCAGCCGTTCCGCACACGCTGTTTCTCGGCGCCAAGCTCAGCAAGCACATCCCGGGATCGGACTCGCTGGAGGCGATGCAACGTCTGCTCGACCAGCATCCGCACGGGCTCGTCGTCAAACCGAACGAGGGGACATCCGGCGAGCTGGTCCTCCGTGTGACGACGCGGGGGCAACTGGAGAGCGCGGTCGCCCGCATCCTTGCCGCGCATCCGAGCCTTGCGATCTCGCCCTATCTCGCGATCGACGACGAGGTGCGCGTGGTGCTGCTCGATGGACGCGCGCTGATCGTCTACGCCAAGACGCGCCCGTCGGTGGTCGGCGACGGCGTCCATTCGCTGCGCGCGCTGGTGCAGGCGAACGCAACGGCAGAGCAGCTCAAGACCATCACCGAAGATGTCGACGCCGCCGCGCTCGACGCCATTCCGCCGGCCGGCGAGCGGCGTCTGCTGAACTGGCGGCACAATCTCGATGCCGGCGCGGAGCCCGTGCTGCTCGCCGATGGCACGACACGCGACGCCTGCGTCGCGCTCGCGATCAACGCCGCGCAGGCCACAGGCATCCGCTTCGCATCCGTCGACGTCGTGCGCATCGGCGATGCCTGGAAAGTCCTCGAGATCAATTCCGGCGTGAAGATGGAGACGCTGGGCTGTCGCCATCCAGCACTGGTCGAGGCGGCGTATTCGGCGGCGCTTGACAAAGTGTTCACCTAGGCGGAGCTCCCGCGCTCCCCTGAAGGCCAGATCATTCCCGCGCGCGGTTTTTCATCGGTCGCGCGAGCAGCCCCGCTCGATGAGAGCTACGACGCCAGTTCGCGCAGCAGGAGGGGTGGATAAAGCGGCTTCTCAAAGAACTTGACACCTTCGGGCAGCGCGCCGGCCAGCGGCAGGCCTGAGATCACCAGAACGCGCACGCCGGGGTCGCAGTTGACCGCCATTTGCGCAAGCTCGATCCCATCCATTTTGCCCATGAGCTTGATGTCGGTCACGACAAGCGACGGGTGACGCCGCTTGATGGCCAGCGCTGCCGTCTCTGCGTCTTCGCACTGGATGACGTCGAAATGATCTTGCTCCAGCAACAGCGTGATCATGTCGCGCTGAATGATATCGTCTTCGACCACCACTGCAGTCTTGCGGTTCGGCCTCGCGTAACCCATGGCACCCTCCAAGGGGTCAACCACCGTTAACGATTGAACACGCCATTGGTTCGGGTTCCGAACTTCGGCGGGTTCCGGCGAACCTTTGCGGAGTTCCAACCGGAACAACTTTCGAGGTCTCGGAGTCATCGATAGCGACGAGCCGAACGGCTCGGACCTGAGGAAAGGACGTCGAGCCAGGAGGCAAAGTGCATGAAGAACGCCGTACATTCGGATCAGGATCTTTGCGAACCCTATCGAGCTGACGCGACGCCTGACGTGCTGGGCAATCAGTTCGCTCCACGACGGGTTGAAGACGAGGTCCGCGAACAACACGCCAACGTCATGCGCTTCAAGACGATGGAGTGGGAGACGACCGATCCGCTCGGCGCCCGCCTGCTGCACGATATCATTTCCGACATGGAAGCGGAGCTATCGCAGGTCGTCGACCGAATTGTCGCGGAGCGGCATTAGTCGGTGAGGCGACGAGTTCGCGAATCCCGACATTGAACTTTGCCTGGAACTTTGCCTGCCGATGATGCTCGACAGATCGCGGCGCGTGGAAACTCGAAGCAAGATCCCGCCGGATCGATGGAGCGTTGATGGGGGCTGTTGTTGGACGCGCGATCTTCCAGGTCATGGTTGTGCTCGCGGCGGTCGGCATCGTTGCCCTCGCCTGCATGGCGGTGCAAGGCAGCTAGCGCCGATGCGACGCTGCGTGGGCGTTCCCGGTCATTTTGATCCGTTCCGCGGCTTGCTCATCCCGCCCAAGGGAGTACGCTCTGCGCATTCATCGATCCGGATCCAGATAATGCGCAAAATTCTTTTGAGCACCCTCGCCGCCGCGGTGTTCGCCGCTGCCTTCGATCCTCCGGCCGCCCACGCCGTCTTCTGGCGCGGCGTCACGGCCCCGACCAATATCGACATCCACGGCTACCCGATCATCAAGGAGCCATATCCGAGCACATGCCAATTGATCCATGTGAACGGATACTGGGTCCGGCAGTGCCTGGATCTGTCGCGCCGCTATTGGCGATGAACGACGCCGCGGCCGCGTGCGCCGGCTTCAGGCGATCTGGGCCAGCGCCGGAGCGCTGTCCTGATCCGCCGCCGGCGCGACATCGCCGCGATGAGTGAGCCCGCGGAACGTCTCGATCCTGGCCGGCGCGCCAAGCAGGTAACCCTGCATTTCATCGCAGAACTCGTCGCGCAGGAACTGGAGTTCTGCGTTCGACTCGACGCCTTCCGCGAGCACCGGCAGGCCAAGCCCCCGTCCGATGCCCAGCACGGCGCGCACGATCGTGGCGGCCTGCTCGTTGGTATCGACCGACTTGATGAACGAGCCGTCGATCTTGATCTTGTCGAACGGAAATGCGCGCAGGTTCGACAGCGACGAATAGCCGGTCCCGAAATCGTCCATCGCGATGCGCACGCCGAATCCCTTGACCCGCCGCAGCGTCGCCAGCGCGCGATTGAAATCGCGGACCAGCGCCGTCTCGGTGATCTCGATTTCCAGCCGGCGCGGCGAAAGCCCGCTCTCCAGCAATATCTTATGCACGTCCTGCACGAAATTGCTGCTGTAGAGCTGCACGCCGGAGACGTTGACGGCAACCGTCAGCGGTTGCGTCCAGTTCGCCGCCTCCCGGCACGCCGTCCTCATGACCCAGTCGCCGATCTCCAGGATGGAGCCGGACTCCTCGGCGATCGGGATGAAGACCGCCGGCGAGATGTCGCCGCGCGTCGGATGCTTCCAGCGCAGCAGGGCCTCGAAGCCGGTCACGACGCCGGTGCGAATGTCCTTTTGCGGCTGGTAGACCAGCCGCAACTCGTCGCGGCCGATCGCATGGCGCAGATCGTGCTCGATCATGCGCCGCTCGCGGACCTCGGAGCCCATCTTGGCCTCGAAGAAGCGATAGGTGGAACGGCCCTCGGTCTTGGCGCGATAGAGCGCGGTATCGGCATGGACCAGCAGGGTCTCGCGTTCGGATGCGTCATCCGGACAGATCGCGATGCCGACGCTGCTGGAGATGCTCTCCACTTCAGGCATGATATCCTTGCGGCGCAAGGCATCGAGGATGGCTTCGGCGAGATGGCTCACCGCGGACGGGCTGGCCTGCGGCACCAGGACGGCGAACTCGTCGCCGCCGAGCCGCGCCATCATATGCCGCTCGCCGAGGACCACGGTGACGCGCGAGGCGACCGCCTGCAACACCTTGTCGCCCGCGGCGTGGCCGAACAGGTCGTTGACCTCCTTGAAGCGATCGAGATCGAGGCAGAGCACTGCGACCTTCTCGCTCTTGGCCAGCGCGGTTCCGATCTCCTGATCCATCCGCGCGTTGAAGTGGCTGCGATTGGGCAGCGACGTCAGCGCGTCATGGTGCGCCAGGTAGCGAATGTGCTGCTCCGCCTCGCGGCGCGCGCGCAGATCGCGAACCGCGATCACCTGATGGGGCCGGCCGGCAAAATCGAGCGATCGCCGGATCAGTTCGACCGGAATCCTCGAGCCGTCGGTGTGACGCAGATTGGTCTCGATCGGCCTGTGCGGATCGGCGACGATCCTGGCCAGCGCGGTCTGGTCGGGGAAGCAGGTTGCAAGCAGGCTTCCGACGAGTTGCTCGGAGGAGGAGCCTGCCAACTGCACGAAGCTGTCATTGACCGTCACGATGAGGTCGCCGTCACAGACCAGCAGCCCTTCGACGGCGCCGTTGGCGAGACCGCGCATGCGGTCGGCCTCGATCTCCATCCGGCGCCGCTCGCGCAGATCGAGCGCGCTGCCGGTCAACGCGAGCAGGATGATGATGAAGCTCGCGACGCCGACGGCACCGGCAAGCCATTCGGCCGGGAGCGCCGAGCGCGACACCTGGATCGTCGGGTCGGGAATGATCGATACCGCGCCCATCGCCGTGAAATGATGGCTGCAGATCGCGAGCGTCAGCAGCAGCGCACCCACGGCCTTCCACGTTTCGGACCGGTCATGCAGGCCGGCAGGCAACGCGGTGGCGCCAATGATCGCTCCGATCGCGATCGAGGCGACGACGAGCGTTCTATCCCAGAGGATGATTCCAGCGATCTCGAAGGCGGCCATGCCGGTGTAATGCATCGCGGCGATGCCGCCGGCGACGATCGCGCCGCCCAGCGCCGGTCCGAACCGCCAGCCCGGCCGCATTGCGACCGCCAGTCCCGCGCCGGTGAGGACGATGGCCGCGACCAGCGAGAGGAAGGTCAGCTTGATGTTGTAGCCGCTCGGAATTCCGGGCGTGAAGGCCAGCATCGCGATGAAGTGCGTCGCCCAGATGCCGAAGCCGGTGGACACCGCCGACACCACCAGCCACACGCCGCGCATCTGACCGACCGAACTGCGCGCATGACGCAGCAGGTTGATGGCTGCGTAGGACGCCAGGCTGCAGACGACGGCGGCCAGTCCGACGAGCCACAGATCGTGCTCCGTCGCGATGCAATTATAGACCTTGAACATCCGATCACTACCGCAATTGATGGACCCATAACGGGCCGTTATGAGGCCACGATAGGCGGCAGCGTGTTACGAGTGGTAAATCCCCGTAAAAGACCGGAGTCTGGCGCTTAACATGGTAAACAATTGGCGTCGAAGCGCGCGGTCACGCCGGAGCGGCCGCTTGCCGGGGACGGGGCGCCGTTCATTGCTGACGACGCCCGGCCCGCGGCGGCGTTCGGTCACCAATGACCAGACGGCCGCTCCGCGTCCATCGCCCCGGCGGAGACCGGGACGATGCCGAGCGGATGACGCGAAGGCTAGAGCGCGATGAAATTAGATTGATTCGGTTTGACCATTGACCCCGGTTCACCTCTCCCCGACGGGGAGAGGTCGATTTGCGCAGCAAATCGGGTGAGGGGCCGCAGTTCTAACGAGAGACCGTAGTCCCTCACCCGGCGCTACGCGCCGACCTCTCCCAAGGGAGAGGTGAACGTCCGCCGCTCCAGTTCAAACCTAATCCCATCATGCTCTAATTGCTCTGCCCCTCGTCGAGCACCTTGAAGGCCTCTTCGAGCTGCGGTGAGATCGCGACGTTGAGCTTCTCGCCGGTCGGCAGCCGGGCGACGAACCACTTGTTGTAGAGTGGGATGATGTCGCGGTTCGAGGCAAGCCTGCGGAAGGCGCGCTCGACCACTTCCTTCATCTGCGGCTCGCCCTTGCGGTACATGATGCCGTAGGGATCGTAGGACAGATAGTCGCCGGTGACCCGGAATCTGTCTTGCGACTTGTGCCGCGCGATCAGGCCATAGAGCAGGATATCATCGGTTGCGAACGCATCCGCCTTGCCGTCCACCAGCATCTGGTAGGACTGCTCATGGTCGCCTGCGGTCACGATGTTGAGGCCGAGCTGTTGCTTGGCGTCGACATTGTGCATCGCCTGCTCGTTGGTGGTGCCCTTGGTCACCACCACCGTCTTGCCCTTCAAATCGGCGACCTGGCTGACGCCTGAGGCCTTCGGCACCATCAGCTTGGTGCCGGCCACGAACATCAGCGGCGAGAACGCGACCTGCTTGGCGCGCTCGGAGTTCGCCGTGGTCGATCCGCATTCGAGATCGATCTTCTTGTCGACGACCGCCGGGATGCGGTCGTCGGAGGTCACCTTGACGTAGTCGACCTTGAGGTTGGCGTCGTCGACCTCGGCCCCGATCTCCTCGACGATCGCATCGCACAGCTCGAGGCTGTAGCCGATCGGCCGGTTGGAGTGGTCGAGGAACGAGAACGGCGGCGAGCTCTCGCGATAGCCGATCCGCACCGTGTGCGTGGCCTTGATGTTGGCGAGCGTGGGGCTGAGCCCCTCGCCCGCCGGCTGTGCGGACACCGGTGCGGCGAGCAGGCTTGCTGCCAGCAGACATGCTGACAGCAGGCGTGCCGACGGCAGAGGCCCCTCAGCCCGTATCGGCCTCCAGCGGGCGCGATGCATGCACTCCTCCCGTCAATGGCCGGCCATCACGGCACCGGGCACCGCGTCCTGCGGCACGGCGTCGTCGGGACCGAGCTCGTGCTCGGCCTTCAGCTCGCCCTCCCACTTCGCGACCACGGCGGTGGCCAGCGAGTTGCCGATCACGTTGGTGGCGCTGCGACCCATGTCGAGGAAGGTGTCGATGCCCATGATCATCAGCAGGCCGGCCTCGGGGATGCCGAACTGCGACAGCGTCGAGGCGATCACCACCAGCGACGCGCGCGGCACGCCGGCGACGCCCTTCGAGGTGATCATCAGGGTTGCCAGCATCGCGAGCTGCGTGCCGAGCGACATCTCGATGTGGTAGGTCTGCGCGATGAAGATGCTCGCGAAGGTGCAGTACATCATCGTGCCGTCGAGGTTGAAGGAATAGCCGAGCGGCAGCACGAAGGCCGATATCCGCGAGGAGGCGCCGAACCTGTTCAGCCCCTCCAGCGTCTTCGGATAGGCCGCCTCCGACGAGGCGGTCGAGAACGCGATCATCAGCGGCTCGCGGATCAGCCGCAGCAGATGGCTGTAGCGCGGCCCGATCACGACAAAGCCGACCGCGACCAGGATGGCCCACAGGATCAGCAGCGATAGATAGAAGCCGCCCATGAACACGATCAGCTTCCAGAGCACGCCGAGGCCGTTCTTCGAGACGGTCGCCATGATCGCGGCCCACACCGCGATCGGCGCGAACAGCATCACGTAGCCGGTGACCTTGAGCATGATGTGCGCGAGGTCGTCGATCAGGCTCATGATCGGCTTCGACCGCTCAGGCATCGCGCCGAGCGCCACCGCGAAGAACACCGCGAACACCACGATCTGCAGGATCTCGTTCTGCGCCATCGCATCCGCAATCGAGGTCGGGATCAGATGGGTCAGGAATTTCTCGATCGAGAACGCCGAGACCGGCAGGCCGGTGGACTGCGCCTTGTCGGGGAGCGTGCCGGGGAAGTTGGCGCCGGGCTGCAGCAGGTTGACCATCACGAGGCCGAGCAGCAGCGAGACGAAGGAGGCGGAGACGAACCAGCCCATGGTCTTGGCGAAGATGCGCCCGAGCTTGGCGCCGCTTCCCATATGGGCAATGCCGCCGACGAGGGTGGCGAACACCAGCGGCGCGATGATCATCTTGATCAGGCGCAGGAACAGCATCGCGATCAGGTTGACGTCTGCTGCGATCTCGGCGCGGCTGTCAGGCAGATAGTTGAAGACGATCGTCCCCATCGCGATGCCAAGGACCATCGCAATCAGGATGTACTGCGTAAACCTGTTCGACATTCTCTTACCCCCGTAAGTTCCCGGCGAAGGGTAAGTGTGGCAGATTTACGCAGCTACGCAACACGCTTCGCGCCGAGCGGGACTTTGCCGAAACGTTCCCGTTGTGGAATGCCAGCGCGCAGATTAGCGTTCATGCAGCGCACAATCTGTGCAATGCGCTGCGCATGCGGCAGCAAACTGCATCCGAAACGACCAACGCAAGGGGGAGACATCCATGAACGACACCGTCAATCGCCAGATCCTGCTGGTCGAAAAGCCGACCGGCAAGCTTGGCCCCGAGCATTTCCGCCTGATCAAGGGCACGGTGCCCGCGCCGAAGGAGGGCGAGGCGCTGGTGCGGACGCGCTACATCTCGCTCGACGCCGCCAACCGCGCCTGGATGCACGGCGCCACCTACCGTGCTGCGGTGGAGGCCAACACCGTGATGGCCGGCGGCAGCATCGCCGAGGTGGTGTCGTCGAATGACCCCGGCCTGAAGCCGGGCGACATCGTGTTCGGCGACACCGGCTGGCAGGACTATGCCGCAGTTCCGGCCAAGCATATGGCGAAGATGCCGAAGCTCGAGCCGATGACGCATCTGCTCAGCGTCTACGGCGTCGCCGGCCTGACCGCCTATTTCGGCCTGCTCGATGTCGGCAAGCCCAAGGAGGGCGAGACCGTGGTGGTGTCGGCCGCCGCCGGCTCGGTCGGCTCGATCGTCGGCCAGATCGCCAGGATCAAGGGCTGCCGCGTGGTCGGCATCGCCGGCGGCAAGGACAAGTGCCACTGGCTGACGTCAGAACTCGGCTTCGACGCCGCGGTCGACTATAAGGACGGCGCCACCTACAAGGCGCTACGCGCAGCCGCGCCGCAGGGCATCGACGTCTATTTCGACAATGTCGGCGGCGATATCCTGGAAGCCTGCCTGGCGCAGATGAACAACCGCGGCCGCATCGCCTGCTGCGGCGCGATCTCGCAATATGACGGCGTGCCCTCCGCGCACGGCCCGCGCGGCGTGCCCGGCCTGATCGTGGTGAAGCGGCTCGTCATGCAGGGCTTCATCGTGATGGACTATATGGAGCAGCGCGATGCCGCGCTCGCCGACCTGCAATCCTGGGTCTCCTCCGGCAAGCTCAAGGTGCAGGAGGACGTCATCGACGGCATCGAGAACACGCCGCAGGCGCTGATCGGCCTTTTGGCCGGCGAGAACCGCGGCAAGCGCATGGTGAAGGTGTGAGGGCGCGTGCTGTCAGTTCCGTCATCCTGAGGAGCGCGTAGCGCGTCTCGAAGGATGCGCGGCCCCGATATGGCGACGCGGAGGGAGCCGGGCCGTCGACCCTTCGAGACGCCGCTTCGCGGCTCCTCCAGCGACAAAGGCGGAGCCTTTGCGCGGGGGTGACGGGAAGAAATTTAGGTGCGCGGAGCTGCTAATGCACCGTGCCCGGCGCCTCCGCTGCCGCGTGCGGCGCCGGCTTTCCCTTCTTCGCCTTGCGCCAGTTCTCAAAACTCTGCACCACGACGAAGAACGCCGGCACGAACAGCACCGCGAGGCAGGTCGATGCGATCATGCCGGAGAACACGGTGATGCCGATCGACTTGCGGGCGTTGGCGCCGGCGCCGGTCGCCAGCACCAGCGGCAGCACGCCGAGGATGAAGGCAAAGGACGTCATCAGGATCGGCCGGAATCTGGCGCGGGCGGCGTCGATCGCCGACTCCAGCACCGGCTTGCCGTCGCGGACGTGATGCTCCAGCGCGACCTCGACGATCAGGATCGCGTTCTTGGCCGACAGCGCGATCAAGAGGATCGTGCCGATCTGGGTGTAGAGGTTGTTCTCGATATGCAGGCTCAGCAGCACCAGCGTCGGGCCGAGCAGCGACAGCGGCACCGCCAGAATCACCGAGATCGGCGCGTACCAGCTCTCATATTGCCCGGCGAGCACCAGATAGACGAGCAGCAGCGCCAGCGCGAACACATAGTAGATCTGGCCGCCGACTTCCTTCTCCTGGTACGACATCGCGGTCCACTCGAAGCCCGCGCCCGGCGGCAGCGTCCTGGTCGCGATCTCTTCCATCAGCGTCATCGACTGGCCGGACGAGTAGCCCTGCGCCGGCAGGCCGATGATCGAGGCTGACGGATAGAGGTTGTAGAGGCTGATCAGCGACGGCCCGACCGACGGCGTGATCCTGGCCACCGTGCCGAGCGGGATCATGTCGCCATTGCTGTTGCGCACCATCATGTTCTCGATGTCGCGCAGGCTCAGACGATATTGCGCCTCGGCCTGGGTGTAGACCTGGAAGGTGCGGCCGAACTTGGTGAACTGGTTGACGTAGCTGGCGCCGAGATAGGACGACAGCGCCGCGAAGATCTGGTCGGTGGTGACGTGCAGGGTCTGGGTCTTGACCCGATCGACCTCGACGTCGAATTGCGGCACCATCGAGCGGAACGACGACTGCACCCGCTGCAACGCGCTCTGGGTCTGCGCATTGGCCACGATCGCCCCGGTGACCGCCTGCAGCTTGCCGTAATCGGCATTGCCGTCGCGCAGTTCGACCTGCATGGCAAAGCCGGCGGCGTTGCCGATGCCCTGGATCGGCGGCGGCGGGATCACCAGGATGCGCGCCTCCGGGATCACGGCGAGCTTGTCGTTGAGCCCGTAGACCAGCGAACGCAGATCCTCGCCCGGCCCGCGTGCGCTCCAGTCCTTCAGAATCAGGTAGGCGACGCCGGCATTGGCGAGGCTCGAGGAGTTGTCGAGCGCGGAGATGCCAGCGATCGAGACGACCTGATCGACGCCGGGCGTCTTGCCGGCGAGCTCGGTGACCTTGTCGAGGACCTGCTGGGTGCGGTCGAGCGCTGCGCCGTCCGGCAATTGCACCGCGGCGAGCAGATAGCCCTGGTCCTCGATCGGGATGAAGCCGGTCGGCACCCGCGACAGGCCGTAGCCGGTGAGCCCGATGATCACAAGCGCGATCGCGACCGAGGTCCTGGCATGCCCGGCGATGCCGCCGACCACGCGCGTATAGCCGCGCTCCAGCCGGTCATAGGCCGCGTTGAAGCCGCGATAGAAGAAATTGCGCCGTTCGGGCGGCGGCGGGGGACGCAGCCACAGCGCGCACTGCGTCGGCTTCAAGGTCGCGGCATTGACCGCGCTGAGCAGCGCGGTTGCGGCGATGACAAGCGCGAATTGCGCGTACATCCGCCCGGTCAGCCCGGGCAGGAAGGCCGCCGGCAGGAACACCGAGATCAGCACCAGCGTGATGCCGACGATCGGCGCGAACAATTCGTCCATCGCCTTGATCGCGGCGTCGTGCCCGGACATGCCGCGCTCGATATTGTGCGCCGCGCCCTCGACCACGACGATGGCGTCGTCGACCACGATGCCGATCGCCAGCACGATCGCAAACAGCGTCGACAGGTTGATGGTGAAGCCGAGCGCAGCCATGCCGGCGAACGCGCCGATGATCGTGACCGGCACGGTGGTCGCCGGCACCAGCATCGCCCGCCAGTCCTGCAGGAACACCAGGATCACGACCAACACCAGCAGGCCGGCCTCGATCAGGGTCTTGTAGACCTCCTCGATCGAGGCGTTGACGAACTTCGTGGTGTCGAACGGCGTGTCGTATTTGATGTCCTGCGGAAACTGCCTGGCGAGCTCCGCCATCTTGTTCTCGACCGCCTTCTCGACCTGCAGCGCGTTGGCGCCCGGCGACTGGAACACGCCGATGCCGGTGGCGGGCTTCTGGTTCAACGAGAAGATCTGGCTGTAGGTCTGGGCACCGAGCTCGACCCAGCCGACGTCGCGGACGCGGGTGACGTCGCCGACCGTACCCGTCTTGACGATGATGTCCTCGAACTGGCTCTTGTCGTCGAGCCGGCCATTGACATTGAGCGTGTACTGGAACGCCTGCCCCGCCGGCGTCGGCGGCGCACCGACCTGTCCGGCGGTGACCTGCTGGCTCTGCTGCTGGATCGCCTGGATGACGTCCTGCGGCACCAGCCCGCGCACCTGCAGCTTGTTCGGATCGAGCCAGACCCGCATCGAATACTGGCCGGCGCCGAACACCGTGACGTTGCCGACGCCGGGCAGGCGCGACAGCTCGTCGCGGATGTTGATAGTGGCGTAGTTCGACAGGAACAGGCTGTCATAGGTCTTGTTCGGCGAGGTCAGCGTCACGAACAGCAGGATCGAGGTGGATTTCTTCTGCACCGTGACGCCCTGGTTCTGCACCGCGGACGGCAGCTGCGACAGCGCCGAGGAGACCCGGTTCTGCACCAGCACCTGCGCGAAGTTGAGATCGGTGCCGATCTTGAAGGTCACCGTCAGCGTATAGGTGCCGTCGGCGCCGCTGTAGGACTGCATGTACAGCATGTCCTCGACGCCGTTGACCTGCTGCTCGATCGGCAGCGCCACGGTGTCGACCACCGTCTTGGCCGAGGCGCCGGGATAGCGCGTCGTCACCTGCACCGTCGGAGGCACCACGTCGGGATACTGCGCGACCGCGAGATTATACAGCGCGACGCCGCCGAGCAGGATCATCAGGATCGCGATGACGTTGGAAAGAACCGGCCGCTCGATGAAGAATTTCGAGATCATGGCGCGTGCGTCCTATTTGGCCGGCGCCGGCGTCGCGTCGCCCTTATGCACCTGCGGATCGACCTTCTGCCCGGGGATCGCGCGCAACAGTCCGGCAGTCACCACGCGGTCATCGGCTTTCAGCCCGCTTTCGACGACGCGCAGCCCCTCGTCGAGCGGTCCGGTCGTCACCTTGCGCTGCTCGACCACATTGTCGGCATTGACGACCAGCACGTAGCGGCCGGCCTGGTCGCTGCCGATCGCGACGTCAGGCACCAGCAATGCATTGTCCTGCTTGTCGAACGGCACCCGGACGCGGACGTAGAAGCCCGGCAGCAGTGCGCGGTCCGGATTGGGCACCAGGCCGCGGACGGCGAGCGTTCCGGTCGACTGATTGACGGTCGGTGAGAGGTAGTCGAGCTTGCCCTTGTGCGGATAGCCGGTCTCGGTCTGCAACCCGACCTCGACGGGCAACTGCCGCAGTTCGTTCACCGTCATGCCGCGGCGGCGCGCTTCGTCGCGGACGCGCTGCACGTCCTGCTCGTTGACGTTGAAATTCACATAGATCGGATCGAGCTGCACGATGGTGGCAAGCTGGGTCGGCGACGCGACGCCGACCAGCTCGCCGACCGACACCAGATGGTTGCTGACGATGCCGTCGAACGGCGCGGCTACATTTGTGTAGCCGTAATTGACCGCGGCGATCTTGGTGTTGACCTGAGCCTGCTGCAGACTGGCCTGCGCGTTGTCCCGCGTCGAGGTCGAGGTATCCAGCGTCGCCTGCGAGACGGCCTGCCGCTGTACCAGGTCGACCTGGCGCTTGTAATCGGCTTCGGCCTGCTTCAGCGTCGCCTGCGCGCCGGCTTCGGCGGCCTGCGCCTGCTCGAGCTTCAGCTTGTAGGTCTCCGGCTCGATCGTGAACAGGGTGGTCCCCTCCTTCACCGGCGAGCCGTCCTGATAGTTGATCGACGCCAGAAAGCCCTGCACGCGTGCGACCAGATCGACGGTCTTGATCGGCGCGGTGTTGCCGGTGGCATCCAGATAGCGCGTGATGGCACGCTGCACCGGCGGCGCAACCTCGACCCTGGGCGGCGGCGGCGCAACAAAACTGTTTTGCTCGCAGGCACTTAAACTGGCAAAGGCGGACATGGCCAATGCGGCGCGCGGCAGTTTCGCAGTTCGCAGCCGCACAAAATTGCTCAGACTGAAATGTGCCGATGCGTGCGCATGCCTCATTTCCAAGCCCCGATGCAAATGACTTAATTCAAAGACGTCGTGGCGAGCAAAAAATCCGCCTGCGTTATCCATAGCAACAATCCGCTTGCGGTGGAACTCGAAAGCGAAAATGATGCCGCTCGCCGAGGTTGTTAGAGCAAGACATTTTCAGAACTCAATTCAGTTGAGCCGGAGGCGTCCGGCGCGACGAGAGGATTTATTCAGATGATCAATGCATTGATACGTGCAGCGAAGCTGTCCGCATGGCTCGGGTTTGCGGCATTCATCAGCACCGCGCCGGCCCTGTCGCAGGCCCCGAGCCAGGCGCAGCGCGACGCCATCAAGTCGCAATGCCGCAACGACTACATCGCACATTGCTCGAGCGTTCCGCCGGGCGGCGAAGCGTCACTGCAATGCCTGCAGAAGAACATGGCAAGCCTCGCGCCTGGCTGCGCCAGCGCGGTGAAGGCCGTGGAAGCACCGGCCGCCGCGCCTGCGGCGGGGAAGACCGACGCGGCCAAGACTGACGCAACCAAGACTGACGCGGCCAAGACTGACGCAACCAAGACCGACGCAACCCCGGCGGCAACGGCCAAGCCCGCCGCGGCGGCCGCAGCACCGAAAGCGGCCGGGACGCCATCCAGCGCGCAGATCTCGGCGATCCGCAGTGCATGCCGCTCCGACTATCCCAAGGTCTGTGCGGGCGTGCCGACCGGTGGCGCGCCGGCGCTGCAATGCCTGGAGAAGAACAAGGGCAAGTTGTCGCCGGCCTGCGAAAAGGCCGTGGCGGCTGCCGGCGGCGGCGCCGCGCCGGAGCCAGGCGCTGCGGCAGCCGCTGCACCGGCCGCGGCGCCAGCGGCTGCGCCGGCGGTGATCGTGCTGCGGCCGCTGCGGCCGCGCGAAGAGCTGTTCGTGCTGCGCTCGGCCTGCGGCGCCGATGTCCGCTCGATCTGCGGCGGCGTCCAGCCCGGGGGCGGGCGGATCGTGCAATGCCTGGCGACCAATGCCGGCTCGCTCTCGCCGGGATGCCGCGACGTGCTGGCGCCGTTCGCGGCGCGGTAATCCTGTTGCCAAGCAAGTGAGCGGTGATCGCATCATCGCCTGTCTCGCCAAGCAGAGCGACAAGCTGACACCCGCCTGCAAGAAGGTGCTGGCGGAGACGGGAAAGAAATAGCCGCACGCGGGCGGCGAGACGACATGTGCCCGGCCGATGGCCGGGCACGGAGCCCCAGCACCTTGTTATCACCACAGGCCAACCAACCCCCGGGATAGGGAACATCATGCGTTCATTATTGCTGATCGCTGCGGCCCTGCTGTGCTTTGCCGCGACCATGACTTTCGAATCTTCCGACGCCAATGCGGTGGTTTGCGCCCGCGGCGTCTATCGCGCCGGATGCGCCGGCTATCGCGGCGCGGTCGTCGTCCGCAAACCCGTCGTCGCCGGCTGCCGCTGGATCTGGGTCGACGGGGTCAAGGTCCGCCGCTGCTACTGAGCCCTTCGGCGCCGACAGGATAGGCGCCGCGCGCATTTTCCCTCTGGCGTTCCCGCCGGAGGGAGACTAGTCTGGCCCCAAATTGTAAGTACACTGTCAATCTGGGAGGCAGACGTTGCGGATCGCCGTGATTGGCGGAGGGCCCGGCGGGCTCTATTTCGCCTATCTCTGGAAGAAGCGTCATCCTGACGCCGAGATCGAGCTGTTCGAGCAGAACGCCGCCGGCGCCACCTGGGGCTTCGGCGTGGTGTTCTCCGAGCAGGCGCTGGACTTCCTGCGCGCCGACGACCCCGAGACGGTCGACGCCATCACCCCAGAGATGGAGAGCTGGCAGAACATCACCCTCAATCTGCGCGGCGAGAGCGTCGAGATCGACGGCGTCGGGTTCTCCTCGATCGGTCGGCTCAAGCTGCTGACCATCCTCCAGGAGCGGGTGCGCAGCACAGGCGTCACGCCGCGCTTCGATACTGTCGTGCAATCGGTCGATGAGCTCAGGGGTTACGACCTGATCGTTGCCGCCGACGGGCTGAACTCGATGGTCCGCCGCGGCTTCGAGGCCGCGTTCGGCGCGTCGGTCTCGCATTCCTCCAACAAATTCGCCTGGTACGGCACCACTAAGCCCTTCGCGACGCTGTCGCAGACTTTCGTGGCGACCGACGTGGGCTGCTTCAACGCCCATCACTATCGCTACGCCAAGGACATGAGCACCTTCCTGGTCGAGTGCGACGCCGCGACCTGGGATGCCTACGGGTTCGCCGACAAGACGATCGAACAATCGCAGGCGATCTGCGAGGACGTCTTCGCCGCGACGCTGGACGGCCATCGGCTGATCTCGAACAAATCGGTGTGGCGCAACTTCCCGTGGATCTGGAACGAGCGTTGGTCGCACGGCAACATGGTGCTGATCGGTGACGCCTTGCACTCCGCGCATTTCTCGATCGGTTCGGGCACGCGGCTGGCGATCGAGGATGCGATCGCGCTGACCAAGGCACTGGAGAGCGAGGGCGGCATCGCGGAGGCGCTTGCGCGCTACGAGAGCGAGCGCAAGCCGATCGTGAAGAAGCTCGTCACCGCGGCGCGGACCAGCGCCGACTGGTACGAGCATTTCCCGGCGCATATGAAGCTCGATCTGATGGACTTCGCCTACAGCTACATCACCCGCTCCGGCCGGATCGACGACGCGCGGCTGCGCGCGATGTCGCCGGCTTTCATGGCCCGTTACGAAGCCGCAAAGGGACAATCATGACCGGGATCGCCGACCAGGTTCCGCAGGACAATCCCGGTGCGCGCGAGATCGGCTTTACGATCCCCGAGCGCTACAATGCGAGCCGCATCCTGTTCGACAATCTCGGCAACGGCAACGCCGAGCGCCTGGCGTTGACCGGGCCGGCCGGCACGCGAACCTATCGCGAGCTGTGCGCTGACGCCGCGCGCTGGGGCCATGCCTTCCAGTCACTCGGCTTGCAGCGCGGCGACCGCGTGCTGCTGTTCCTCGACGACACACCGGCCTATCCGGCGGCGTTCTTCGGCGCGGTGCGCGCCGGCTTCGTGCCGCTCTTGATCAACACCCTGACGACGCCGGAGCTGTTGCAATTCTATCTGTCGGATGCCGGCGCGCAGGTCGCCGTCACCGAAGCCGAGTTCTGCACGCGCTTCAATGCGGAAGCCTGCAAGGATACGCCGCTGCGCACGCTGGTCGTGGTCAACGGCACACCCGCCGATCACGCCGTTGCGGAAACGCGTAACGCCGGCGAGTGGCTACAAGGCTTCCCGAGCGAGCTCGACGCGGCCGACACCCATCGCAACGAGATGGCGTTCTGGATGTATTCGTCGGGCTCGACCGGCCGTCCCAAGGGCATCGTGCATCTGCAGCACGACATGGCCTATAGCGAACGTGCCTTTGCCCGCAACGTGCTGAAGCTTGCACCCGGCGACATCTGCTTCTCGGTGCCAAAAATTTTCTTCGCCTATGGGTTCGGCAATTCGATCACGTTTCCCTTCTCGGTCGGCGCCGCCACGCTGCTGCTGCCGGGCCAGCCGAAGCCGGCCGCGATCTTCGCGGCGATCGGGCAGTATCGCCCGACCGTGTTCTTCGGCCTGCCGACGCTCTACATCTCCCTGACCAAGGCCGAGGGCGCGGATGCTGCCGATTTCTCGTCGCTGCGGATGGCGGTCTCGGCCGCCGAGGTGCTGTCGGCCGAGGTCTTCAACGGCTGGAAGCAGCTCACCGGGCTCGAGATCATCGAAGGTCTCGGCTCGACCGAAGTGCTGCACGTCTATCTCAGCAACCGCGCGGAGCAGAAGAAGCTCGGCGCCGCGGGCCTGCGCGTGCCCGGCTACGAGATCATGCTGCGCGACAGCGACGGCCGCGAGGTCGGCGACAATGAGGAAGGCATTTTGTGGGTGCGCGGCGATTCCGCGACGCCGCTGTACTGGAACCGGCCGGACAAGACCGCCGAGACCGTGCGCGAGGACGGCTGGATCTACACCGGCGACCGCTTCATGCGCGACAGCGACGGCTTCCACTTCTTCCGCGGCCGCGCCGACGATCTGATCAAGATCTCCGGCCAGTGGGTCTATCCGCTGGAGGTCGAGCTCTGCCTCGCCGATCACCCCGACGTCCGCGAATGCGCGGTCTACGCCGCCGAGCTGCCGGATCGGCGCATGACGCTGCGCGCGGTGGTGGTGATGAACAAGGCCGGCTTCGACAGCGATGAGGCAACGCGGCGGTTGCAGGACTACGTCAAGACGAAGCTGTTGCCGTACAAATATCCGCGCGAGGTGAAGTTCATCGACGAGCTACCGAAGACGGGGACAGGGAAGATCGACCGGCAGGCGGTGATGCGGATGTGAGCGGTGCTGCCGCGCAAGGGGGGAGGGAGCCTGAGCAGCGTGCTCACCTCACGTACACACTCATCTTGCTTTCTCGTCGTCGCCGAGATCGCAGGAGATCACTGACGTGAGGAAGGCACCGGTGGAGGGGTTCCCTCCCCCCTTGCGGGGGAGGGTTAGGGAGAGGGGTGGCCACACGGCAGGCCCTCTCAATATGCATTTGCGCGAGGCAACTAACTACCCAGCCCCGTCCCGCCATAGAGCCACGCGATATCGTCGCACCATTCATCTTGCGACTTCGCGCTCATGATCGCGTTGCGGATGCGGGCGTGCTCGCCTGCGGGATGGTAGATGTGCTCGCCGATCGCGCGCGACATCAGCTGCACCCGCGCGGTGCGCGGGAAGCGCTGGGCGCGATAGGCGTCGAGCGCTGCCGCCTGATCATCGTGATGCGCCAGCATGTGCGACAGGCAGACCGCGTCTTCCATCGCCTGGCAGGCACCCTGCGCAAAATATTGCAACATGGGGTGCGCGGCATCGCCGAGCAGCACCACGCGGCCGTCGATCCAGCGCTCGGTCGGATCGCGGTCGCACAGCACCCAGAGTTTCCAATTGGTGCCGTGGCGGATGATGTTCTGCGCCCGGTCGTGAACGTGCGTAAAGCCCTTCATCACCTCTTCCTCGGAGACCGGCTTGCCGGCAACCGGCTCCGGGGCATCGTTGTGATAGGTGACGACGAGGTTGAACACCTTCCAGCCCGACAGCGGATAATGCACGATGTGGCATTTCGGGCCGGCCCACAGCGTCGCGGCATTCCAGCGCAGATCCTCCGGCATCTGCTCGGTCGGAATCACGGAGCGATAGGTGGTGTGGCCGGAGACGCGCGGCGGGCCATCCGTCGTCACCTGCTTGCGGATATTCGACCACAACCCATCGGCGCCGATCAGCAGACGCCCGCTGACCCGCTCGCCGCTGGCAAGCCTAACGGTCACCGACGAACCGTCCTGTTCGTAACCGACCACCTCGCTGCTCACGCGCAGCTCAATCAGTTCGTGATTTTGGCAAGCGCGCAGGAATACGCCGTGCAGATCGCCGCGATGCACCACGGCGTAGGGATTGCCGAACCGGGCACGGAAGGCGTCGCCGAGGTCGATATGGGTGATCTCGTCGGCGGTCAGTGCATCCATCAGCCGCAGCTGATCGATATAGACCGCCATGTTGCGCGCGGCCTCGCCGACGCCGAGATAGTCGAAGGCGTGGAATGCGTTCGGCCCGAGCTGAATGCCGGCACCGATCTCGCCGAGCGCAGCGGCCTTTTCCAGCAGGATCGAGCGGATGCCCTTCTGCGCGAGCCCCAATGCCGAGGCGAGCCCGCCGATGCCGCCGCCTGCGATCAGGACCGGCTTGCTGTCCGTCATCAGCCCGACCTCCCTAAATGTTCGAGCGCATCCTCAGCGCGCAGCGGCACCCGCGACGCCTCGTTGTTGAGATCGACGAGTTGGGTCAAGAGTGCGAGCAACGTCTTGCGGTCGGCCGGCTTCAGCGGCTGCAGCATCCGCGCCTGCGCTCTATCGACCGAAGGCATGATGTCGTTGAGCACGCTGGCGCCGGCCTTGGTGAGGTAGAGCAGCTTGACGCGCTTGTCCTCCGGCGCCGGCTTGCGGGCGATGAACGCCTTGGCCTGCAACCGCTCGATCACGTTGCCGAGCGTGGAGCGGTCGAACGCGATCACCGCCGAGAGCCTTGTGGCGTCGATGCCGGGATGGGTCGAGATCGCGACCAGCGCGGCATATTGCACCGGCGTCAGGTCGAACGTCCTGCACTCCTCGATGAACAGCGCGACCGCGATCTGCTGCATCCGCCGGAACAGATAGCCGGGCGCGGTGTAGACCGCGTCCATGGTGACGGGAGTGGGCTTGCTATTCGGCATCGGGCTGCTTGTCCGGGACAGCGTCGGCGAACGCCTTGATCTGCTTTGCCGCGGCCTCAGCCTTGAGCAGGCGCGGATAGGCTGACACCTCGACGCCGAAGCGCCGCGCATTGGCGAGCTGCGGCACCAGGCAGAGATCGGCGAGCGTCGGCTGGTCGCCGAAGCAGAATGGCCCCGCCTCTTCGGCGATCAGGATCTCGCAAGCAGACAGGCCCTCGCGATTGGCCCACGCCGCCCATTCGGTCACCTGCGCCTCGGGCAGGCCGAGCTGACGCAGCCGCGCCAGCACCTTCAGATTCTGCACCGGGTGGGTGTCACAGGCGATCGCCTGCGCGAATGCCCGCACCTTCGCGCGGCGCAGCGGATCCTTCGGCAGCAGCGGCGGATTGGGATTGGTCTCATCGAGCCATTCGATGATCGCGAGCGACTGGGTGAGGATCGCGCCGGCATCGCTCTCCAGCGTCGGCACCAGTCCCTGCGGATTGATCGCAAGATAGGCCGGCGCGCATTGCTCGCCCTTGCGCAGATGATGCGGCAGATGCTCCGGTGTCAGCCCCTTCAGATTGAGGGCGATCCGGACCCGGTAGGACGCGCTGCTCCGGAAATAGCCATGCAGCTTCATCGGAACCTCCCTTGCATCTCGTGATTGGCTTGTTTCATTGACGCTAGCCATATTGTGAGTATACTGTCAATTAAATTGAACCGACAAGAATGATGGGAGGCTTGCCATGGAAGCCGTGCAGAAGACCCCGGAGCGCGAGGCGTTCTACAAGAAGATTGACGGCGAAAATCTCTCGGCGCTGTGGAATGTGCTGGGCGATCTGGTCACGCCGGAGCCGCGCAGCGCCTGCCGCCCGCATCTGTGGAAGTTCGACCAGATCCGCGATTACATGAACGAGGCCGGCAAGCTGATCACGGCCAAGGAAGCCGAACGCCGCGTGCTGGTGCTGGAAAATCCCGGCCTGCGCGGCCAGTCGAGGATCACGACCTCGCTGTTTGCCGGCGTGCAGATGGTGGTGCCGGGCGACGTCGCGCCCGCGCATCGCCACACCCAGTCGGCGCTGCGCTTCGTGCTCGAGGGCAAGGGTGCCTATACCACCGTCGATGGCGAGCGCACCGCAATGGCACCAGGCGATTTCGTCATCACGCCGTCGATGACCTGGCACGACCATTCCAACGAAACCTCAGAGCCGATGTTCTGGCTCGACGGGCTCGACATCCCGATGGTGCAGTTCTTCGACTGCTCGTTCGCGGAAGGCGCCAAGGAGGACCAGCAGGCGATCTCCAAGCCGGCCGGCGACAGCTTCGCACGCTACGGCCGCAATCTGTTGCCGATCGATCAGAAGCGGTCGTCAAAAACCTCGCCGATCTTCAACTATCCCTATGAGTACACCCGCGAGACGCTGGAAAAGGCCCGGGCCCGCGACGAGTGGGATGCCTGCCACGGCCTCAAGCTGAAATTCTCCAACCCGGAGACCGGCGATTTCGCGATGCCGACCATCGGCACCTTCATCCAGCTGCTGCCGAAAGGCTTCAAGACGGCGCGCTATCGCGCAACCGACGCCACCGTGTTCGCCGCAATCGAGGGCAAGGGCCGCACGCGGGTCGGCGACCAGACCTTCGAATGGGGCCCGCGCGATCTGTTCGTGGTGCCGAGCTGGCACTGGGTCACCCACGAGGCCGACACCGACTCGGTGCTGTTCTCGTTCTCGGATCGCCCGGTGCAGCAAAAGCTGGATCTGTTCCGCGAAGATCGAGGCAACGCTTAGCGATTGTAGGGCGAAGCGCTGTGCACACCCCGCGTCGTCCCGGCGAAGGCCGGGACGACTCCTTGTGTGTGGCGAACAGCGTGCCCCTCACCGCCAGTGCAGCAACCGCACTTCCAGCAGATTGATCAGCTTCCCGACCGCAAGCCCGAACAGCGACAGGATCACGACGCCGGCGAGCAGCTGATCGGTCTGCATCACAGCGCGAAAGGATCGCCCGCTTGAAACTCCTGATGTCAGTGTCGATTGGCCTCATCCTCGCAGCGCAGCCCGCGGCGGCGATCGAGACCTGCCGCTTCATCGAGGCCAAGCCGGAGCGCGAGGCCTGCTACCATCGGCAAGAGCAGGAGCTGACGGCTAAGCGCAAGCCGGAGGCCAAGCCCGAAGCGTCGACGCGATCGAGCGAGCCATCCGCGGCATCTGCAACGGCTGCTGAGCGGGGCGACTACACCTTGCCACCCCATCGTCCTGCGCGCTTCTCGGCAAAGGAGGCGAGCCCTTCGGCCGCTTCCGCCGTCTGCCGCTTGGCCGAGTGCAGATGGACGAGGCGCTGGTAGGCCGCGTCATCCACGGCCATGCCGCCGAACGAGCTCTCCATCGCGAGCTTCTTGGTCTCGGCCATCGCATCCGGGGCATTGCCGAGCAGCTGCTCGACGATCTTGGCACCGGCGCTTTCAAGATCGGCCAGCGGCACCACCTCATGCACGAGACCGATGCGGCGGGCATCCTCGGCGCCGAACCGTTCGCCGGTCAACGCGTAGCGCCGCACCTGGCGCACGCCGATGGCGTCGCAGAGCTGCGGGATGATGATCGCCGCCGTGAGGCCCCAGCGCACCTCGGTGATCGAGAACAGCGCATTGTCGGCCGCGATCACGATATCGCAGGCCGAAATCACGCCGGTGCCGCCGCCGAAGCAGCCGCCCTGCACCAGCGCGACCGTCGGGACCGGCAGCGTGTTGAGGCGCTGCACCGCCTCGAAGGTTGCGCGCGACGCCGCCTCGTTCTGCTCTGCTGATTTCGGCCGCACGCCGTTGATCCATTTCAAGTCGGCGCCGGCCTGGAAATGCTTGCCGTTGCCGTTCAGCACGACGACGCGCACCGGCTTGGTCGAGAGATCGTCGATCGCGGCGAGCACACCGGCGATCAGCGCGCCATCATAGGCGTTGTTGACCTCGGGCCTGTTCAGCGTGACGGTCGCGACCCCGCGCGCATCGAGGCTCCACAGGACTGGGCTGGCCGACATGAATTTTCTCCCTCGTTCGCCATTGCTGTTATCAGGCACTATGGCGACGGGAGATGGCTTGATCCATCACTTTCGAGCGCACGCGGCCGCGCCGCATGCATGGCGGGTTGCGCAATGCCCCGCGCTTGTGGAAACTGATGCGGCACATTGCAAGGACCAGTTCCACTGATGCGCATTTGTATTTTCGGCGCGGGCGCCGTCGGCAGCCATTTTGCGGTCCGGCTGGCACGCGCCGGCCACGATGTCTCCTGCGTGATGCGCGGCCCGCATCTCGACGCCGTCAGGACCAACGGGCTGACGCTGAAGGTTGGCGAGACCAGCGTCACCGCCAGGGTGAAGGCGTCGGCCGATCCTGCCGAGCTCGGCGCACAGGACGTCGTCATCAGCACGCTGAAAGCGACCGGCATCGCCGCACTCGCGACTGGGCTGCCGCCGCTGCTTCAGCGCGACACGGCGATCGTGTTCGCGCAGAACGGCATTCCCTGGTGGTACGGCCTCGGCCTGCCGCCGCAGCATCCAACCATTCCCGATCTCGGCTTCCTCGATCCCGGCGGACGTCTGCGCGACGCCGTTCCGCAGGAGCGGATCATCGGCGGCGTGATCTTCTCCTCCAATGAGGTGATCGTACCCGGCGTGGTCGCGAACCTGTCGCCCGAGCGCAATCGCCTCCTGATCGGCGAATGCGACGATCGCAAGAGCGATCGCATCGCCCGGCTGCGCGCGGCGCTGAACGACGCCGCGATCGAATCGCCCGAGGTCAAGCAGATCCGCGAGACGATCTGGTCGAAGCTATTGACCAACATGTCGATGTCGGTGCTCTGCCTGCTGACCGCGCTGACCGCACGCGGCGTCCGCGACGATCCGGACATGCAGGACGTGATCCCGCGCCTCCTCGAGGAGGCCAATGCGGTGGCGACGCACTACATCCCCGACACGAAGCGCGTCACCCGAAGCGGCCCTGCCCCGGACCACAAGCCGTCGATCCTGCAGGATTACGAGCTCGGCCGCGCCATGGAGATCGACGTGCTGGTGCGCGCCCCGGCGGCATTCGCGCGCGCAGCCGGCCTTGCGACCCCGATGCTCGACCTGATGGCGGCGCTCGCGATCCAGAAGGCGCGTGAGAAGGGACTGTATCAGGGCTGACGATCACGACAACAAACAAGCAGGGACATCGAACCATGCACATCAAGGACAAGGTCTGCGTCGTCACCGGCGGCGCCAGCGGGATCGGCGAAGCGGTGGCACGGGCCTATGCGGAGGCCGGCGCGCGCGGCGTCGTGGTCGCCGATCTCAAGACCTCGCGCGACCGGCTCGCCAGCGTCGCCGGCGATATCGATGGGCTCGCGGTCACCGCCGATGTCGGGCTCGAGGAGGACGTCAAGGCGCTGATCGCCGCGGCCGAGGACAAATATGGACCGGTCGACGTGTTCTTCTCCAATGCCGGGCTCTCGCGCAAGGGACAGGAAACCGCGTCCGACGCCGATTGGGATGTCAGCTGGCGCGTCCATGTGATGAGCCATGTGTTCGCCGCGCGCGCGCTGGTGCCGGGCATGCTGGCGCGCGGCTCCGGCTATCTCATCAACACGGCGTCTGCGGCGGGGCTGTTGGCCTCGCTGAACTCGATGCCTTACGGCGTCACCAAGAACGCCGCGGTCGCGCTCGCCGAACATCTCGCGATCCAGTATGGCGATCGCGGCATCCGCGTCTCCGTGCTCTGCCCGCAGTCGGTGCAGACCGGCATGACGACACCGGGCCCGAGCGCGGCACGCGTCGACGGCGTGCTGCAGGCCGGTGAGGTCGCGCGGATGGTGGTCGAGGCGATGGCCGAGGAGCGCTTCCTGATTCTCTCGCATCCACAGGTGCAGGACTACATGCAGCGGAAGGCCGCCAATCGCGACCGCTGGTTGTCCGGCATGCGCCGCCTGCGCGACCGCATCTATGGCGGCGCGACGCCGGGCTGACACGTAGCCGGATGGAGCGCAGCGCAATCCGGGACGGCAAATCGCCGCCGAAGCGCGGTCCCCCCGGGTTGCGCTCCGCTTCATCCGGGCTACGAAGCCGACGTCAAACTGACGGCGGAGCGAACTTCCCTAAGAGGCCGGAATAAGCCTTCGCGGCCGGCATCGCGTAAGCGCCGCGGCGCGAGGTCGTGAGCTTGAGGCCGGCGAGCGCTTCGGCCTGCTTCACCGCAGCCGCCACGCCGTCGACCACCGGCACGCCGAATTGCACCGACAGCTCATGCGCAAGATCGGCCATGCCGGCGCAGCCGAGCACGATTGCGTCGGCGCCCTTCTCCAGCGCCCGCGCGATCTCCGCCTCGAGCTTCGGCCTGGCGCCCGAGCCCGGCTTCTCGAGATCGAGCACCGCGACGTCGCAGGCGGTGACCGCCGCACGATCGGCAAAGCCGTAGCGGCGCACCAGCTCCTCCAGCGGCACGATCGAGCGCGGCAGCGTGGTGACGATGCCGATCCGCTTCGCAATCTGTCCGGCGGTGACCAGCGCCGCCTCGCAGATGCCGACCACCGGATAACGCACCGCCGACCGCGCGGCATCGAGCCCGGTGTCGTCGAAGCAGGCGATGATGCCGGCATCGGCATCCGGTGTTTTCAACAGCGCGTCGATCAGCCCGGGAACGGCGAACGCTTCGTCATAGAAGCCCTCGATCGAGGGGGGGCCCATCGCCGACGTGACGGCGACGATCTCGGTGCCAGCAGCCGCCACCGCCTGCGCCACAGCGGCAATGGTCGCGGTCATCGACGCGGTGGTGTTGGGATTGACGATCAGGATCTTTGTCATGGGTGGAGATTAGCATCCCTTGCGTGGCCAAGCGTAGCCCGGATGAGCGAAGCGACATCCGGGACCGATCTCGCCCGCGGCATGCAGACCCCGGATTTCGCTTCGCTGCATCCGGGCTACAAGACTACGAATGTTTGGCGACCCAGGCCGCGAAGGCATCGAGCAGCTCGGCCATCACCTCGCGGTCGTTGCGGCCGGAGCGCTTGAGGACGTGGAAGGAGTGGTCGGCCTCTTTCACCACATGCAGCGTCGCACGGCTACCCAACCCCTTCACCACGGGCTCGAGCAGGTCGAGCTCCGCCAGCGCGTCGCGGGTGCCTTGCTGGAACAGCAAGGGGATCTTGACCGCGGCGAGATGCTTGGCCCGCTCGTTCGACGGCTTGCCGGCGGGATGCAGCGGGAAGCCGAGGAACACCAGCCCGCGCACGCCTTCGAGCGGTGCCTTGGCCTGCGCCTGCGAGGTCATGCGTCCGCCGAACGACTTGCCGCCGGCGAACAGCGGCAGTTCGCCGCAACGCCGCGCAGCCTCCGCCACCGCAGCACGCACCGCCGCCTGCGCGACGGCAGGCGGATCGGGCCGCTTGCTGCCCTTCTCCATGTAGGGAAACTGATAACGCAGCGTCGCGATGCCGCGCTCCGCCAGGCCCTCGGCGATCGCGGCCATCGATGCATGCGTCATGCCGGCGCCTGCGCCATGCGCAAACACGTAGGCCGCGCGGGCCTGCGCCGGGCGCAGCAGCAGCGCGGACACCGCGCTATCATCCGCGACGGCGATCGTGAGCGGCTGTGCACCTGATGCGTTCAAGATGACATCTCGAAGAATTGTCGCTCCGCCATTTTTAGCCGCAGGCCTCGATACGCGCAAATGTCGCCACCGCCGCGACGCCGCACATGAACTGGCTCACGGCCAGTCAACATTTCGGTGGCAACATTTCCGTTGGTAGACCAAGCGCTGCTACTGTAGGCTGGCGCGCAGCGCACCACACGCTTAGCGCGAACCTGTTTCGGCGAATTTTAATATCTCATCCATATCACGCGCGGGTACCGCGAATCGGGGGACGGGGCATGCCTCGCAAGACGATCTTTTTCATCGGACTGTTGATTGTCGCCGGCCTCCTCTATTTCAAGGACGATATCGAGACGGTGGCGAGCGGCTTCCACGTCAAGGTCGTCGACTACCAGCCGCCGGCAAAGACGGTGTGGCTGGAGCAGAATGTCACCGCAGCGCAGCTGCGCTGGTTCTATCACGCCGACCAGGGCACGCGGACCTTCGGCATTCCCCTGAAATGGTTCATGGCGCTTGAGCAGCCGACGCTGTGGCCGCTGTTCAGTGCGGCACCGGGGCTCAGCGAGACCAATTATCTCGGCCGCTTCGGCTTCATTCCCGACACCGTGATTCCGGGCAGCCCGGATGCGCTGCCGATCGGCTTCGCCCCGAGTACGCCGATGACCGATGCCGACGGCGCGCCCTGGCGCAACCCGCACACAAAGGAGGACATGCTCGGCGTCGGGCTGACGTGCTCGGCCTGCCACACCGGCAGCCTCAGCTATCGCGGCACCGAGATCGTGATCGACGGCGGGCCGGCCAACACCAATCTGTTCCAATTCCAGAAGAGCATCGGCGTCTCGCTGCTGCTGACCCGATTCTGGCCGGGCCGCTTTGCGCGCTTTGCCGACGAGATCCTCGGCAAGGAGGCGAGCCGCGACGAACGCATGGCGCTGCGCGGCCAACTCGATCTCGTGCTCAAGCAGTACGCCAACATCAACGCGCTGGAGACCAAGGTCGCCGCCAACAGCGTCGAGGAAGGTTATGCGCGGCTCGACGCGCTGAACCGGATCGGCAACCAGGTGTTCGCGATCGATTTGAACAACCCGAACAACTATGCCGCACATTCGGCCCCGGTGCATTTCCCGCGAATCTGGAACGCGCCGTGGTTCAGCTGGGTGCAATATGACGGCTCGATCATGCAGCCGATGGTCCGCAATGCCGGCGAGGCGCTCGGCGTCAGCGCCGAGCTCAACCTGCTCGACCAATCAAAGGGCCTGTTCAAATCGAGTGCGCGGATCGACGTGCTGCACGAGATGGAGCTGATGATCGCCGGCCAGGACGAGCCGAGCAAGACGAAGGGGTTTGACGGCCTGGCATCGCCGAAATGGCCGGAGAATATCCTGGGACAGATCAACATGCCGCTCGCGACAGAAGGCGGCAAACTGTACAAGAAGCACTGTGAGGGCTGCCACGGCCCGGCGATCAACAGCAAGGCGCTGCCGCCGGACGAAGCCTTCGCGCTGTTCAAGGACAACAAGCGCTGGATCAAGAACGACGCCGGCCAGTCGCTGCTCGACGTCGAGATGATTCCGATCAGCCATATCGGCACCGACAGTGCGCAGGCCGAAGGCCTCAGGAGCCGTACGGTCGAGACCCCGGCCAACCTGAAGATCAAGGACGGCAGCTTCGGGCCGGCGCTCGGCGAACTGGTCGAGAAGACGGTCGACTACTGGTACGACCAGAACAATACCCCGGCGGAAGATCGCAAGCGCATCAACGGCTACCGGCCGAACGGGATCCAGGCGCCGCTCGCCTACAAGGTCCGCCCGCTCAACGGCATCTGGGCGACCCCGCCCTATTTGCACAACGGGTCGGTCCCGACCATCTACGCGCTGCTGTCGCCGGTGAAGGAACGTCCCGCGATCGTCTATCTCGGCGGCCGCGAGTATGATCCGAAGAATCTCGGCTACGTCTCCGACGACAAGATCAAGAACGTGTTCGCGCTCGACACCACCAAGCGCGGCAACAGCAATGCCGGGCACGAATTCTCGAACGAGAAGGGCACCGGCGTGATCGGACCGAGGCTCGAGGAAGGCGAGCGCCGCGCCCTGATCGAATTCATCAAGACGCTGTAGCCCTCGAAAGGTGCCCCCGCTCCCGCAACCGGGTTCTCGCCAACATTGGCTCCGCCTCAGCTCTTCGGCACCGGCTGTCGGCGCGCCGGGCGGGTCATGGCTTCCAGTTCGAGCAGCTGGTTGAGCTGCTCCTCGGTCAGGAGCTTCTCCTCCAGCACGATGTCGGCCACCGAGCGGTTTTCCTTCAGCGCGCGACGGGCCACGCGCGATGAGGCCTCATAGCCGAGCGCCGGCGCCAGCGCCGTGATCAGGCCGATCGAGCCCTGCACCAGGCTGCGGCAACGCTCGCGATCGGCCTCGATGCCCTCGACGCAGCGCCTGGTCAGCGTATCGATCGCGGCCGTCAGCATGCGCAGCGAACTCAACACGCAATAGCCGATGGTCGGCTCGAATGCGTTGAGCTGGAGCTGGCCGCCTTCGGCGCACATCGTCACCGTGAGATCATGTCCGATCACGAGGAAGGCGACCTGATTGACCACCTCGGGTATCACAGGATTGACCTTGCCCGGCATGATCGACGAGCCGGCCTGCACCGCCGGCAGCCGGATCTCGCCGATGCCGGTGCGCGGGCCCGACGACAAGAGACGGAGGTCGTTGCAGATCTTCGACACTTTCACCGCGACGCGCTTCAGCACACCCGAGAACAGCACGAACGCACCGAGATCGGAGGTTGCCTCGATCAGGTTCGAGGCCAGCACCATCGGCTGGCCCGATAGCCGCGATAGTTCCTCGACCGCAAGCGCCGCATAGCGCGGATCAGCGTTGATACCGGTACCAATCGCGGTGGCGCCGAGATTGACCTCGCGGAACAGGCTGGAGATCTCGTTCAGCCGCGCGACGTCTTCCTTCACGGTGGCGTGGAAGGCGTCGAACTCCTGGCCGAGCGTCATCGGCACCGCATCCTGCAACTGGGTGCGGCCCATCTTCAGGACATCGGCAAATTCCACCGCCTTGCCCTTGAAGGCATAGGCGAGATCATCGAGCGCGCGCACCAGCGGCTGGGTGGCAAAGATCACCGCGAGCCGCAACGCCGTCGGATAGGCGTCGTTGGTCGACTGCGCCATGTTGACGTCGTCGTTCGGATGCAGCGTGTGGTAATCGCCGGGCTTCTTGCCCATCAGCTTGAGCGCGACGTTGGCGATCACCTCGTTGGCGTTCATGTTGGTCGAGGTGCCGGCGCCGCCCTGGATCGCATCGACGACAAAGGCCTCGGCATAGACCTTGTCGGTCGCGACCTTGGTGCAGGCCTTGTCGATCGCATCGGCCTTTTCCGGCGCGAGATAGCCGAGGCGCTTGTTGGCGCGCGCGGCCGCCTGCTTCACCAGCGCCAGCGCGCGGACGAATTCCGGGAAGTGGCCGACCGGTACGCCGGTAATCGGAAAGTTCATCACCGCGCGCTTGGTGTGGATGCCCCACAGCGCATTGGCCGGCACGTCGTCCTCGCCGAGCAGATCGTGCTCTGTGCGCGACTGCGCCTGCTCGATCGGCACGGTGCGGACGGTCGCGATCGCAAGCTCGCTGACGCCGCCGCTGTCGCCGGAAGGTGGCGCGGTGCCTGCGGTGTTGGCGGTTTCAACCTTCGATTCGGTCATCGATCCCTCCGTTACCTGCTGCAACCTTCGTCAGCGACGCCGGCCATGATGCGCCCGACCGGCATCGAAAGCCAATGCCTGTCGGCAAAGTCTTGCACAGCGGCGACCCGAATGACGCAAAAAAGCAGCGCCGCGCCGGCCATCGGACACTTTGCCTTATCTGTCATGATAACAACAACTTATAGCTCCATGCCGCGGACCGCCGGGCAACCGCTGCGGCTGCTTTCTCCGCCCCGTCATCGCGTGCTAGATCAGCATCAACTGGCGCATAGGCGCTGCGACATCGAACGAACCAAGGGCCAAGCCGTGTCCAACAACAACGAAGCAATAGCGATCAAATTCCGCTGCCCGGCGGAGCTCGAGGGCAAGATCCCGCCGCCGGTGCCAGCGTCATTGGGTCTCCCCGGATGGCTAAAGGCGATGCCGACGCAGGCCTTCAACACGATGAGCAATCGCGAAGAGGATACCGTCAAGCGCTGCCCGCCCTTCGTCGATGCGATGACATCTGGTTTCCTGATGCCGCTGGTCTGCGACCTGAGGGTCGAGAACGGCGAGATCACATGGGACAACGATCTTCCGGCCGGCGGCGCGCTGGAATTCCCGCGCTCGCCGATCGGATTCCACGACGAAAGCCAGGTGATCGGCTCGCCGCTGTTCGAGGCCGACCGCCTGCTCATCAAGTTCGTCAATCTGTGGACCATCGAGGCGCCGCCGGGCTACTCGCTGTACTTCACCCATCCGGTCAATCGGTTCGACCTGCCGTTCACCACGCTGACCGGCATGGTCGATTGCGACCTGTTTCACGACAGCTGGGTTCATTTCCCGGCGCACTGGCACGACACCAATTTCAACGGCGTCTTGCCCAAGGGCACGCCGGTTGCGCAATGCTTCCCGGTGAAGCGCGGGAACTGGGTCGCACAGACCGCGGCGATGACCCCGGATGAAACATCGCGCGCCCAGGAACTGTCAAACAGGATGGCCCGCGAGCCCGGCGTCTATCGCCGCCAGTTTCGGAGCTAGGCGCGCGCGGGACGGCGCTGCGGGGCGATGGCGGCCCTTGCTGGGGACAGACTCTCTCCACGAGTCGTCCCGGCGAAAGCCGGGGCCCATACTCCGCGGCAGATGTTGTTGATGGGACTCGTCGTTCCAGCATCGCACAACAAGCAGCATTGGTGGTTATGGGTCCCGGCTTTCGCCGGGACGACGAGTTTGTGGTTCCGCCACCTATCTCACGCAAGAACGCTCTAACTCAAAAACTTCGCGAACGCGCTGCGACGGAAGAAGAAGCGGCCATGCGACGACATGATCAGCGCGGCCGTGGTGCGGCCGATCATTTGCGGCCGGCCGCGCATCGCCAGGCGCAGATTGGCCTCGCCGGCGGCGCGGTCGCCCATTTCCAGAAGACTGGCGGAGAAGCTGAGACGCGTCAGCGGGTCGTCGGGGCGCTGCGCCACCACCTGACGGTAGAGATCCGCCGCAGCCGCATATTCGCCGTCGAGCAGCAGCACGCGCGCGAGCGCGGCCAGAACATCCGGATGTCCCGGCGCTGCCGCGCGCAGCTTCTCCAGCATCGTGCGCGCGCGGCCGCGCTCATTGCGCTGGGGCAGGAGCTGCGCGAGCAGGAGCTGGAATTCGAGGCTCCCGGGTGCGAACGCAAGCGCGCTCTCAAGCACGGCAACCGCCTCGTCGATGCGGCCGGCCGCGTGCAATTGCCCTGCCAGCGCCTGAAATGACGGCAGATACGGTGGCCGCCGCGCGGTGGTTCGCCGCAACAGATCGATCGCCTCGCTCTGGCGCCCGGCGCCGCCGAGCGCCGCGCCGAGCAAGGTCTCGAGGCCGGGATCCTCGACGCGGCGCGTGGCGCGCTCGAGCGGCGCGATCGCCTCCTCGTTGCGGTTCTGGATCATCAGCGCCCGGGCCAGGATCGAAGCCGCGCCGACATCGTTGCGGTTTGCCTTCAAGACCTCCGCCGCCAGCCGCTCGGCTTCGACGATCTGCCCCATCTGCAGGGCGACGATGGCGCGTTGCAGGACCGGGGACGGGCCGGGCCCGCGATTGGCGGAAGGAGGCGGAGGTTTCGGCATGCGGTCCGTCACGAGAACATTGGCTCAGCCGTTATCACTGCCGCCGACCGAGCGTCCAGCGAAACCCGCCAACGCACCTGCCGGAACCGGCCTCGTCGAAAAACGGCGGTATTCGCAGGGCTGTTGCGTTCGGCAGACTGGCGATCCCGGGAAGACTCGAACTTCCGACCTACGGTTTAGGAAACCGTCGCTCTATCCGGCTGAGCTACGGGACCGCGAACCCGCGGCGAAGCATGCGGGGTGCCATCCCATAGCAGAGGCGGGGCCCCATCGCCAGCCCGCGCCACGTCGGGCGCGCGAAGTTACTTGGAGCTTCGCTGTTTCTAAGCGTTACGCCACCTGCCGGGCCGCATCGGATGCCGGGGTCACCGCAACCGCCCGGCGCGGCGGCAGAAACTCGATCGCCTCATCCTTGAGCGAGCCGAAGCGCAGCGTCATGATATCGAGCGCATAGTTCTGGTAGAGCCGCCACGGCCGGCGCGAGCCCTGCTTGGGGAACTTGGCGGCGGCGCGCTGGATATAGCCCGAGGAGAAATCCACCCAGGGCAGTTCGGTGACATCAGGGTCGTTCCGCCGCGGCGTGACTTGCGCGTAGCCATTCGCCTTCATGTGGTTGAGCATGCGGCAAACATATTCGCAGGTCAGGTCGCATTTCAGCGTCCAGGACGCGTTGGTGTAGCCGAAGGCGGCGGCGAGGTTCGGCACGCCGGAATACATCAGCCCCTTGTAGTTCATGGTCTTGGACAGATCGACAGGCGCGCCGTCGACCTTGATCTCGAGCCCGCCGAGCACCTGGAGATCGAGGCCGGTTGCGGTGACCACGATTTCGGCGTCGAGCAAATTGCCGCTCCTGAGCTTGATGCCCTCGCGCGTGAAGGTCTCGATCTGGTCGGTGACGACGGACGACGTGCCGCTGCGCAAGGATTGAAAGAGATCGCCGTTCGGCACCAGGCAGAGCCGCTGGTCCCACGGATTGTAGCGCGGCGTGAAATGGGTAGCGACGTCGTAGTCGGGGCCGAGCGCGTGGCGCACGCCGCCCAGGATCAGCTTCTTCACGCGCTCCGGATCGCGCTTGCAGAGCCGGTAGAAATACATGCCGAACAGCACGTTCTTCCAGCGCGTGAGGGCATAGGCGAGCTTGGCCGGCAGCCGCGCCCGCAGCCAATTAGCGACCTTGTCCTCATCCGGCCGCGCCACGACATAGGTCGGAGAACGCTGCAGCATCGTGACATGGGCGGCGGTCTTGGCCATTTCCGGCACCAGCGTCACCGCGGTCGCGCCGCTGCCGATCACGACGACCTTCTTGCCGGCGTAATTGATGTCGTCGGTCCATTGCTGCGGATGGACGACGCGGCCGGCGAAGTCGGCGATGCCGGGAAAGTCGGGCGTGTAGCCGTGCTCATATTTGTAGTAGCCGCTGCACATGAACAGGAAGCCGCAGGTGAAGCGCTCGATCGTCTTCTCCGGCCCGCGCTCGACCTCGACCGTCCATTGCGAATCCGCCGACGACCAGTCGGCGCGCACGACGCGATGGTTGAAGCGGATGTTCTTGTCGATGCCGTAGACGCGCGCGGTCTCGCGCACATAGTTCAGGATCGAGGGACCGTCGGCGATCGCCTTCGGCTCGGTCCACGGCCGGAACGAATAGCCGAGCGTGTACATGTCGGAGTCGGAGCGGATGCCGGGATAGCGGAACAGATCCCAGGTGCCGCCGATGCAATCGCGGCCTTCGAGAATGGCGTAGCTGCGGTCCGGGCAATTGGCCTGCAAATGATAGCCGGCGCCGATGCCCGACAGCCCCGCGCCTACGATCAACACGTCGAAATGAGCGGACATGCCCTGACCCTCCCGTGACAGTATTGACAATACCTATTGTCAGATAACTTGACATCTGACAATGCATCGTGTCAATAGGCTTTCATGGCAAGCAGCCGGAAAGCCCGCCTTTATGGCGGCATGGACGCCGAGGAACGCCGCGCCGAACGGCGGCTCAAGCTGATCGATGCGGCGATCGAGGTCTATGGCGAGGTCGGCTATCGCGGCGCGACCGTGAAGGCGATTTGCGAGGCGGCGGAACTGACCGAGCGTTATTTCTACGAGTCCTTCGCCAACAGCGAGGCCTTGCTGATCGCGGCCTATAATCATGTCGTCGGCCACCTCCACGACGAGATGGCGGCGGCCGCCGCTTCCGGCGGCGACGATCCCGAAGCAAGGCTGCGCGCTGCGCTGACGCTGTATTTCACGCGGCTGAAGCAGCACCCGAAGCCGGCGCGGGTCTTCCTGCTGGAGATCTCCGGCATCAGTCCCGCGGTCGATGCCGTCAAGCTCGACGCGCTCCGCGTCTTCAGCGACATCCTGGTCCCAACCGCTTCGAAAGGCAGCGACAAGGGCGCTGCGGCCACGCTGCTCTCGATCGGCATGGTCGGCGCCGTGATCTCGATCGCGCTGCGCTGGGTGTCGAAGCACTATCCGCAGGCCGTCGAGGACGTGGTCGCGATCGCGGCCAGCTTCTGCCGCGTGGCGCTGGCCGAGACCGACCTCCGTGAGGATGGTCACGCATCGTAGCGGCCGGATCGGACCAGCCAGCCGGCCCCGCCGATTTTCGATCATGTTTCGTCAAAGTCCGTGGGCCCGCCCCCTCGACATGTGATCGATTTCACTTGCATGTCGGCCGGCTCGGGTTCTCTTATGCCCGGTACCGGGCGGGAGTGGCGCGACCTATTTCGCCTTACGAAACAACTGAACTCTGCATAGGGCGGAGCTGAACCTTTGGTCGACCTGCACAGGCTTGACGATGTGACCGCGCGCCTCGGCGACGTGGTGCTCGATCCAACGACCTGGCCGTCCTTCATGGACGAGGTCTGCGCCGCCGTCGGCGCGACCGGGGCTGCGATGCTTCAGAGCGATATCCGCACCGAAGACATTCCGCGCACGGAATCGATCACCGACTATTTCACCAAGACCTACTTCCCCAACAACCTGCATTTGTCCGACATCCGCGCGGCGCGCGGCGTGCCGCTGATCCTCGCAGGCAGCAACGTCATCACCGATGCGGACCTGTTCGAGTCCGAGACCGAGATGTTGCGCGATCCGCTCTACGCCTCGCTCGGCGAGTTCGGATTGAAATGGTTTGCCGCCATCGGCTTCCGCTCGGGCCCGGCGTTGTGGGGACTGACCATCCAGCGCACCCCGAAGGAAGGCATGTTCGACGCCGACGAGGTCAAGGCGCTCTCGCGGGTGTCGGCGCGGCTGACCGAAGCCGCGACGCTCTCCGCCGTCGTCGGCCGTTCCGCGATCTCGGGCATCACCGGCGCGCTCGACCTGATCCAGGTCGCCGCGATCGCCGTCGGCCGGTTCGGCGCCGTCATCGGCATGAACGCCCACGCGGAAGCCTGCCTCGGCCACGACCTCGCGATCCGCAACAACCGCCTCACCCTGCTCGACCGGCAGGCCAATGCCGATCTGACCAGGCTGATCGATCAATTGGCCCACAGCTCGGACCTGGACCCGCTTCCGACAACGCCGATCGTGGTGCGCAGGATCGACAAGCGGCCGATCGTGATCCAGATGCAGCCGGTACCTCCCGCCGCGCGCTCACCGTTCCTGGGCGCGCGCGCCATCCTCCTGATCCGCGATCTCGAAGGCAGCGCCGCGTTCGATCAGGCGCTGCTGGCGGCAACCTTCGAGCTGACGCCGGCGCAGGCGCGGCTCGCGACGCGGCTCGCGCGCGGCGATTCAGTCGAAGCAGCCGCGCAGGAAGCCGGCATTGCCCTTGCCACCGCGCGCAATCAGCTGAAGACCATCTTCCAGAAGACGGGCACCCATCGACAGGCGGAGCTGGTCGCATTGCTGCACCGGGTGAAGTGAACGATTCAAATCGAATTGTTCTGATGGTCCGCTCGGCCTCGGATCAGAATTCCTTAGTTATTCCAATACCGTGCGGCTGCGTTCCATCAGACACAGCGGCTGGCGTCGCGATCCACAGGCGGGCAAAATCGTCGGGTTCCCGGGGTGACAAGCGTCACTAAAATGGCGACAATCTGCTCACTCAGTGTCGTTCGGATTTGGTTGCAATGTCCGTGATGCCATCACGATCATCGACGTTGGCTATTGCCGTTTTCGTCGCCGCCTGCGGGCTGGCGCCGACGAGCGCGCACGCACAATGGTGGCGCAGCGGGCCGAAGGATTTCGAGGACTGCGCCGATCTCGCCGAGAAGGCGAAGACCAAGGAAGACAGGACCGCGCAACTAGCCGATTGCAACGCCAAGTTTGCCGGACGCCGCAAGCCAGGCGGCGGCTACACCTATTACGACTTCATGCAGGATCGCAGCTTCGACATCGCCGGCCCCAACCCGACGCCGGACGAGCAGAAGAAGATTGACCAGGAATATACCGGCTATCTCGAGAGGGAGCGCCGGTCGAGCATCGCCGCGGCGTTCAACGCCAAGCAGCTGGAGCGGCAGGAAAAGCAGCAGCCGCAGATTCAGCAAGCCTCATTGCAGAGCGAGCCGGTGAAAGTCCCCGTGCCGGTCGCGAGGCCGACCAAGCCGCGGGTTGTCACTCCGCTTCCCAGGGTGCGGCCGCAGGCGGGGAGCTGCGTGAAAGGCACGTTCTCCTGCGAATGGCCGCGGCTTTCCGAAGGACTGGATGGCTTGAAGAGGCTGTTCACGCCGGCCTCGCCGCCGCCAACCAAGCTGGCCAAGCGAAACTAACGTCTCTTCATCGTCGACGCGTTTTCTTCACGCCAACCGGGATCCGCTTCGCTCGAAAACGCTACGCTGCGTCAGTCGGTAATCACCATCGCCCAGAACCGGCGGTACGGCGACTTCGGATTGTCGACGAAGGCGACGCCGACGCGCTTGGCGCCCGGCATCAGCAGGTTCTCGCGATGGCCCGGCGAGTTCTCCCACTGCTTCAGCATCTCGGCGAAGGCGATGAACCCTGCGCCGATGTTTTCGGCGGCACGATGCTTCTTGAGCGGCGCGATGCGCGTGAAGAAGCTGCCGCCGGCGGAGTGGCTGACCGAGCCGGTCGCCGACATTGCCTGCGCCTGCTTCAGCGCCATCGCATTCAGCTTCGCGTCGAGCGTCACCGCGGGCATGCGGTTGGCGCGCCGGTAGGCACTGATCGAACCGGCATAATCGGCGGCGCTGGCCGTCGTGGTGATGCCGAGCAGCAAGGTGAGCGCGAGGACGAGCGGCTTCATTGAGGTCTTCTCTGCGGTGGATCAGTGCGCGCGACCGCGCTTGTGGTGCCGGTGCGTGACCGGTTTGCGCGCAGGCATGGCCGATCGGCTCGATGCCGCGGCCGCCGCGCGCTGCTCCTGCAAGCGCGCATCATAGCCCGGCGATGGTGTCACGGTCGGCGGCACCGCGCGCGCCGGGCCCAAGCCCAGCGCAACAAGCGAGAGCAACATGATGCAAGATCGCTTCAAGGTGTCACCTCCTCGGTTGTCCATCGCGAATCTGCTCCGGCGTCAGCCCTGGCGATCCCTTGCCGTCGGCCTCCGCCTTCCGGATCAGCGCGATGATCCGGCGCGACACCGGAGCCTGAAGCCCGCGGCGATCCGCAATCGCAACAATCAGGCCTTGCAGATAGTCGATCTCGGTACGTCGGCCGCGCTGCAGGTCTTCCCACATCGAGGAGCGCGCCTCGGGGTCGATCTTCATGGTGCGGCCGAGCAGCAGGTCGAACAGCGCGTCCGGCAGCCGCAATAAAGGCGGCATCCAGCTCGACGGCAGCGGCGTCGGCGACACCGGCGCGATGCCTTCGGCGCGCACCGCGGCCAAACCTTCGGCCATCTGGTCGGCGAACAATTGTCGCCAGCCGCGCTGCGCGAGCTGCTGTCGCAGCGGAATGTCGGACAGCGCATTGAGCGCGTTGTTGAGATTGACGATCAGCTTGCCCCACTGCACGCCATCGATGTTGGCCGTGCCGTTGATCGCAAGGCCCGGCACCGAGAGCCGCGCGGCGGTGCCGGCGTCGTCCCGCGCGATCACGATGTCGCCCGAGGTCGAGCGATGGAAACGTCCATCGCCAAGCGCGACCACGTTGAACGGCACCATGCCGCCGAGCACCGTGCGGCCCGGCAGGCGGTCGCGCAGCAGCGGCACATTGCCGACGCCATTTTGCAGGCTGACCACCGCGGCGTCAGCGGGTGCGTGGCGCGCGATCAACTCCGCGATCTCGCCGGTGTCGGCGCTCTTCACTGTCACCAGCACCGTCCCGACGTCGCGCAGGATCGAGGGGTCGTCCGACAGAATGAGCCGGTCGGCGGCTACCATCCGCTCAGAGCCGTCGAAGCCGCTGAGCCGCAAGCCGTTGCCCATGATCTCCTGGATCAGCCGCGGCCGCGCCAGCAGCGCGACGCGACGGCCGGACGCAGCCAGCATGCCGCCGACGAAGCAGCCGATGCTTCCGGCGCCTGCAATCCCGATCGGCCGGTCCTCGTTCATATGACTAAATGTCCGTTCATCAAGGCTCGATAGCGGACCTCGATAGCAGACCTGGGGTTGCCTGCCTATTCGATGCGCCGCGGCCCGGGTGGCCCGCCTCGCCTTGTAACCGTCATGGGCCGAAGCTATGTTTCCGGCTCGGGGCACGGTTGCGGCAGGAGACGATCATGGGTCTACTCGACGTACTCAACGGCATGCAGAACGGGCCCCGCGGTCCGAGCGCGCCCAGCACATCATCCGACAGTTCGAGCAGCGGCGGAATGTCGCCGATGACGATGGCCATCCTCGCGCTGCTCGCGTGGAAGGCGGTCAAGCATTTCACCGGCGGCCAGCCGGGCGCGACTGCTCCTGAGCCCAAGCCCGCACAAGCGCCGCCGCTTCCCGGCAACGTCACCGCTGGTCTGCCCGGCGGCGCCGCCGGCGGCGGGCTCGGCGATCTGCTCAAGGGCGGCCTGGGCGGACTTCTTGCGGGCGGTGCGGCCGGCACCGTGCTGAGCGGCGGCCTCAGCGACCTGCTGAAACAATTGCAGGACAAGGGCCATGGCGACGCGGCCAATTCCTGGGTCAGCAACGGTCCCAACAAGCAGATCGCGCCCGGCGATCTCGCCAACGCGCTCGGCGCCGACCAGATCGACTCGCTGGCCTCGCAGAGCGGCTTGTCGCGCGACCAATTGCTGCAGGGCCTGAGCCAGTACCTGCCCGACGCGATCAATCATCTGACGCCGGACGGCCGGCTGCCGAGCGGCGACGAGCTGAACCGCAGGCTTTAGCGGCAGCGTTGATTCCATCTGAGGAGGACGACAGTCATGGGCGGCATCATCTGGATCATCATCGTCGGCTTTGTCGCGGGGATTATCGCGCGGTTCCTGTCACCGGGGCCGAATAATCCGAGCGGCTTCATTCTCACCACCGTGCTCGGCATCGCCGGCGCGTTTCTCGCGACCTTCATCGGCCAGGCGATCGGCCATTACGGCCCCGAACAGGGCGCCGGCTTCATCACCGCCACGATCGGCGCGCTGGTGGTGCTGTTCATCTGGAATCGGCTGGTCGCGGCACGCGTGATCCCGGATATCGGCAACAAATAGAGTCAGCGGCGGCGCGGCTTCAAAATCAAAAATGCCCGGGCCTCGCCCGGGCATTTTCGTTTCGGCAGCCGCTCGGCTCACTGAATGAGATGCATGCCGGCGTCCATGCGGACGAACTCGCCGGTCATGTTGCTCGACGCGGGGCTCGCCAGGAAGCAGACCAGATTGGCGATGTCCTCGGCGGTCGATGCGACCTTCAGCGGCACCCGCGCCACCACGGCATCACGCACCTGCTTGGCGCCATCAGCGCCGCGGCCCTTGGTGAACCAGGGCGTATCGATATAGCCCGGGCATACCGTGTTGACGCGGATGAGAGGCGCCAGCGCACGCGCCAGCGACTGCGTCATGGTGTTGAGCGCGCCCTTGCTCGCGGCATAGGCGACCGATGAACCGCCGCCGGAAATGCCGGCGACCGAGGAGACGTTGACCACCGCCGAGGGACGGCCGGAGGCCTTGGCGCCGGCTTCGAGCAGCGCGCGCGCGGCACGAACCATCTGGAACGGACCGATGGTGTTGACCGCATAGATGCGCTGAAAATCGTCCGCGGTCAGGCCGTCGAGATCGTGATGCGGCACATGCTTGGTGGTGCCGGCATTGTTGACCAGCACGTCGAGGCGGCCCCAGCCCTGCGCAGCGGCCGCGATCTTCTTGCAGTCCTCATCGCGCGAGACGTCGCCCTGCACCACCAGCACCTCGGCGCCCTGCCTGAGGCAGGCTTCCGCGGTCGCTTCGGCTTCCGCCTTGCTGTTGGAATAGTTGATGATGAGGCGCGCGCCCGGCGTGGCGAGGATTTGCGCGGTAGCGGCGCCGAGTCCCGATGCCGACCCCGTCACGATCGCGCACAAGCCGTCCTTGGACATCTGCATTTTCCTTGTTGTTGTAAGCCAGATGATCTCCGGCGGTGGCACACCATATCGCGCGGCACAGCATCTGCAAACAGTGCGAAGCTCTCAGATACAAGGCCTCACGTATACGCGTTCGGCCCCTTTTGCAGGCCGGCCCACTGCGCCTCGTCATGGCCGCAGATGATTTTGACGCCGGACGCCTCGAGCTTGGCGATCTCGTCGAGCGATCTCAGGAATTGATCGACATCCAGACTGTTCCTGGGCGAGACCCGCTGGTCGAGATTGGCGCGCACGCTGAGCGAGTCGGACGCCAGCAGATATTCGCCGCTCTTGTCGAGCTTGACCAGCGCGCCGGTCGTGCCCTTCGAATGTCCCGGCAGCGGGATCAGCGTCAGTCTGCCGTCGCCGAATACATCCATCTGCTTGTCGAAGATCTCCATCTTCAGCGGATGATCCCAATCCGCCTTGATGTATCCGCGATCGAACGCGTTGTCGGCATTGGCGGCCTCGATCTCGAGCGCGTGGACGAAGATCGTCGCCTTCTTGAAGAAGGCGTTGCAGCCGCAATGGTCGGTGTGCAGGTGGGAGCAGATCACCACGTCGATATCATCAGGACCGAGGCCGACGGCCTTCAGGCTCGTCAGCACGTGATCGTCCGCCGGCATGATCGGGCGCATGTATTTGGCGAGTGTGCCGAGCCGCCCCTCAGGATCGGTCGCGACGTCGGGATGGCATCCGGTGTCGAACAGCACATTGCCCTGCGCGTGCCGCAGCAGCACGCAGGACACCGGAAGGTCAATCGTCTCGCCGCGCGGCGCATCAGGCAGATAAGTCCGCTTCGACATCTGCAAACGGCCGCCCGACAACATATGCATCTTCATCACGTTACCTCCCTGCCTGACGTCAAACTACATATGAGTTTTTTGAAAACTCATAATGGATTTGACAGTACATTAGACGCCCCTGTAGCTTCCGCGCAACGCCGCGATCGCGGCAACGCGCTCAACGAAGCAGCACCCGCAGGCCGGCACCGTTGACGCCGACCTGCAGCCGTCAGGGGAAACATTCGCGACGATGTACACCGTGTTCAACGTGTTCGCTGCGACCGCAGATGCCGCGGCGTTCAAACCCTTTCTGTGCATCCCCGCGCGTCCCGACCGCGGATACTTTCCCGATGGCGTCGAACTGTCCTATGGCGACATTGCGCGGCAGGTCTGCGCATTGAGCGACCAGTACCGCGCGTCCGGCTTCGGCCACGGACACCGCGCCTGCCTGCTGCTGGAGAACCGGCCCGATTTCATCGTGCATTGGCTGGCGCTCAACAGCCTCGGAGTCTCGATCGTTCCGATCAACCCGGCCTATCGCGCGGCGGAAATCGAATATCTCATTGCGCATGCGGAGCCCGACCTGATCGTCACGCTGCATGATCAAAGGGAGTTGCAGAAGGCGCTGACCAACGCGGTGCCCGTGCTTGAAGTGTCCGGCGACGATCTCGGCGCGAGCATGGCACAAATCCCGTTTGCCAGGCGGCCACCGCCGCGCACCGGCGAACCGGGCAGCGAGACCGAGGCCGCGCTGCTCTACACGTCAGGCACCACGGCGCGTCCGAAGGGATGCATCCTGAGCAATGAATACGTGGTCTCGACCGGCCGCTGGTATGTCAGCCATGGCGGCGAGGCGACATATCACATGGGAACGGAGCGCCTCTACAGCCCGCTGCCGCTGTTCCACATGGCCGGCCTGACGCTGACCCCGATCGCAATGATGCTGACCGGCGGCTGCCTGATCCTCCCCGAACGTTTCAACGCGAAAGTCGCCTGGCGCGACATCGTCGCGAGCCGGGCCAGCGTGCTGCACTATCTCGGCGTGATCGTCGCGGCCCTGCTGGCGCAGCCGGAAACGCCGGACGAGAAAACTCACGTGCTGCGCTTCTCGATGGGCGTCGGCGCCAATCCCGAACAGCGCGCGCGGGCTCGCGATCGCTTTGGCATCCCCTTCGTCGAGGGCTGGGGCATGACCGAGACCGGACGCAGCCCATTCAACACGATCGAGCCGCGCCATCTCGAGACCAACACCATCGGTCGCAGCGTCCCCGGGCTCGAAATGACGATCCTCGATGCCGACGGCAACGCGCTGCCGCCGGGCGCGGTCGGCGAACTCTGCGTGCGCCATTCGGAAGCAACGCCGCGGCGCGGCTTCTTCTCGGGCTATCTGAAGGACCCTGAGGCCACCGAGCACGCCTGGCGCGGCGGCTGGTTTCACACCGGCGACAGCGCCTGGCAGCATCCGGATGGCGCCTTCGTGTTCGTCGACCGGCTGAAGCACCTGGTCCGGCGCGCCGGCGAGAACATCTCGGCCGCCGAGGTCGAGGCCGTGCTGACGACGTCGCCGCTGGTCAAGCAGGCCGCGGTCGTTGCCGCGCGCGATCCGATCCGTGACGAAGAGGTCGCGGCCTTCATCGTGGTCAACGATGGCGCTGACGCTTCGCGCGAACTCGCGCAAGACATCTTCCAATTCTGCCGCGAGCGCCTGGCGCCATTCAAGCTGCCGGCGTGGATCGCCTTCGTGGCCGAGCTGCCGCTGACCTCGACCAACAAGATCCAGAAGCACGTGCTGCTCGGCGCGGACAGGGACCCGCTCTCGCATCCGGGCATGATCGATCTGCGACAAGACAAGACCAACGCCATAAGGCAATCGAACTAGAGGAAACGACCAACAATGAGATCGACTTTCGAATGGATCGCCGCGAGCGCCGCAATCCTCTCAGTCGCCTTCGCCGCGCCATCGCACGCGCAGATCTCCGACGACATGATCAAGATCGGCGTACTGACCGATCAGGCCGGGCTTTATGCCGACGCGGCCGGTCCCGGCGCGGTCGAAGCGGTCCGGATGGCCATCGCGGATTTCGGCGGCAAGGTTTTGGGCAAGCCGATCGCGATGGTCGATGCCGACCATCAGAACAAGGCCGACATCGGCGCCGGGATCGCGCGGCGCTGGTATGAGCAGGAGAATGTCGACGTCATCGTCGACTTCGCCAATTCCGCGGTCGCCTTCGCGGTGCTCGAGCTCACCAAGCAGAAGAACAAGGCGATGCTGGTGTCGTCGGCCGGCTCCTCCGACCTGACCGGAAAGGGCTGCTCGGCCAATTCGGTGCAGTGGACCTACAACACCTATGCGCTCGCCAACAGCACGGTGCGGGCGCTGGCTAAGGAAGGCGCGAAGAGCTGGTACTTCGTCACGGTCGACTACGCCTTCGGCCACGCGCTGCGCAACGACGCCGTCAGGACCGTCGAGAAAGTCGGCGGCAGCATCGCCGGCGAGGTGCGGCATCCGCTCAACAGCATGGATTTCTCGTCCTATCTGTTGCAGGCCCAGAGCTCGAAGGCCGATGTGATCGCCTTTGCCAACACCGGCGGCGACCTCGCCAACTCGATCCGGCAAGCGCAGGAATTCGGGATGGCGCACACGCAAAAGCTCGCAGCTTTCCTGATGCAGACCAGCGACATCCACGCGATTGGCTTGCAGGCCGCCCAGGGGCTGCAGCTCGCGACCGCGTTCTATTGGGACCTCGACGACAAGACCCGCGACTTCGCCGCGCGCTTCATGGCCAGGACCAAGAAGCGGCCGACCATGGTGCAGGCCGGTCTCTACTCCGCGGTGATGACCTATCTCAAGGCGATCGAGAAGTCGGGCACCGACGACGGCCCCAAGGTGATCGCGCAGATGAAGGACATGCCGATCGACGACTTCTTCGCCCGCAACGCCTTCCTGCGCGAGGACGGCCAGCTGATCCACGACATGTATCTGGTGCAGGTGAAATCGCCGGCGGAATCCAAGGGCGCCTGGGATTACGAGAAGCTGGTTCAGGTCATCCCGGGCAAGGAGGCGTTCGCGGCATCCGAAGAGAGCGCCTGCCCGCTGCTGAAGAAATGATGGCTCTCACCAATTCGCAAACCACAAGCAAGGCTGGACATCGCATGACCGAACTGCCGCTGCTCTTTACCCCGCTGCGACTGCGCGACCTCGAACTGAAGAATCGGATCATGGTCTCGCCGATGGCGACCTATTCGGCGCGTGAGGGCCGCGCCACCGATTGGCACACCGCCCATATCGGCAAGCTCGCTGCCGGCGGTGCCGGTCTGGTGTTCGTCGAGCAGAGCTCGGTGAACACCCAGGGGCGCATCACCCATGGCTGCCTCGGCATCTGGGACGATGCGCATGTCGCCGACCATGCCGCGCTCGCCGCGCTGATCCACGGCTTCAACGCCAAGGCCGCAATCCAGATCGCCCATGGCGGCCGCAAGGGCTCGTCGCAACGGCCGTGGGAAGGCGGCAATCCACTCGGCGAGGCTGACGTCAAGGCGCGCGGCGAAGGCCCGTGGCAGATCGCGGCCTCAAGCGGCATTCCCTTCGACGACGGCTGGCCCGCGCCGCAGATGATGACGTCAGAGCAGATCGACGCCCTGGTGGACGACTATCGCCAGGCGTTCCGCCGCGCCAGGGCTGCCGGTTACGACGTCATCGAACTGCACTGCGCGCACGGCTATCTGATGCACTCGTTCCTGTCGCCGCTCGCCAACAACCGCAACGACGAGTATGGCGGCTCGCGCGAGAACCGCATGCGCCTGCCGCTGCGGATCGCTGCGATCATGCGCGAGGAATGGCCGGATCATCTGCCGGCCTTCGTCCGCATCTCCTCGGTCGACGGCGTCGACATCGGCTGGTCGATCGAGGATTCGATTGTGTTTGCGCGCGAGCTGAAGGCGATCGGAATCGACATGGTGGACTGCTCGTCGGGCGGCATGAAACTGCCGCGCGGCAATTCGCTGGTGTCGCGCACCCCTGGCTTCCAGGTGCCGTTCGCCGAACGGATCCAGAAGGAAGCCGGTATCCCGACGGTAGCGGTCGGGCTGATCCGCGAGCCGGACTACGCCGAAGCCATCTTGCGGGACGGCAAGGCCACGCTTATTGCGCTCGGCCGCGAACTGCTGTGGAATCCGAACTGGCCCGCACAGACCGCACTGGCGCTCGGCTGCGATCCCGAGTGGACCAGCTGGCCCGAGCAATATGGCTGGTGGCTGAAGCGGCGGGTGGCGCAGCAGGGACGGTAACCATGCCGGTGGCGAAGAAGGATGCAGCGACAACCGGCACGGCAGCCGGCGCCCGGTCTTTCGAATTTCCCGGCGATACCTCGCGCGACCTGCCGAAGATGGACAATGCGGTCAAGTCGGCGCGGCGCGTGTTCGACGTGCTCGAATTCTTCGAGGAGCACCAGCGCGCCGCTTCCGCCATCGAGGTCGCCGCGGCGCTCAAATTCCCGCAATCCAGCACCTCGGCGTTGATGCGGACGATGACGGCATTCGGCTATCTGCACTACGACACCAGCCGCCGCACCTACATCCCGACGCCGCGGATCTCGATGCTGGGACACTGGCTGAGCCCGGCGCTGTTCACGAAGGGACGCCTGGTCAATTTGATGGAGGAGCTCTCCGCGCGGACCGGCGAGACCATCATGCTCGCGGTGCGCAACGGGCTCAGCGCGCAATATGTCCATATCATTCAGGCCAAGCTGCCGATGCGGCTCTATGTCAAGGCCGGCACGCTGCGGCCGCTGGCGCGCTCCGCATCGGGTTATGCGCTGCTGTCGGCCTATCCGGACAAGGAGGTGCGCCGCCTGGTGCGCCTGATCAACGCCAACGAGCCCCGGCCGGACCGGCAGGTCGACATCAACGCCCTCATGCTGGAGCTGAAGAAGGTCCGCGCCAAGGGGCACGCCTTCTCGCTCGGCCTGGTCACGCCGGGCGCCGGCGCCGTCGCCATGAACCTGCCGCCGATTGCGGAATCGAACGAGCCGCTGGTGCTGTGCGTGGCCGGACTGAACGACGCGCTGGTCACCCAGGAGACCGAATTCGCCGACCTGATGCGGAGGGCGATCGAGTTTCATCTGGCGGACTGAACTGATGTCACCGACCGATTTACGACCGCGCGTGGCATACAAACCGAGGCGGTCGAAAGTTCACTCTGCGGAATTCGCGCACGTCGCCCGGCTTCATGCCCTCCGCGCAAGTGGCCCTGCGGGCAGCGCTTGTCACGGCTATGGCTTTTCCCCATCATTGAGCGCAAGACACATCGCAAGCAGGGCACGGCCGAACGGTCGGCCCGAGCCAATCAACACGAGGAACGCTGTGGCGGAGAGTGAGAACATCGTCGCCGAGACCGCGGAAAAGATTTTCGCCGATCTCGCGGATGCCCAAACCATCAATCACGACAAGCAGGGCGCGTGGAAGGCGCCGCTGTGGCAGGCGCTGACCGAAGCCGGCCTGCCGCTGTCCTGGGTGCCCGACGATCTCGGCGGTTCCGGCGCCAGCCTCGCCGAAGGCTTCAGCGTCCTGAACGTCGCCGGGCGACATGCGATCGCTGTTCCGCTGGCCGAAACGATGCTGGGCGGCTGGCTGCTGACGCAGGGCAAGATCGCATCTCCCGCAGGCGAGATGACGGTTGTCCCGGCGAGCCCGAAGGACCGCGTCACGGTTGGCGCCGACGGCTCGCTCTCCGGTCGCGCCCGCCGCGTGCCGTTCGCGAAAGACGCAAAGCATTTCGCCGTGCTGGCCGATGGCAATGGTGGCGTGTCGATCGCGCTGGTCGATGCCGCGAAGTGCCGGATCGAATCCGGGATCGGCCTTGGCGGCGATCACAACGACACCGTCACGCTCGACAAGGTGCAGCCGGTCGCGATCAAGCCGGCGCCGAAGGGATTTGACCAGACCACGCTGATGCTGATGGGCGGCGTGGTGCGCAGCCTGCAGATCGCGGGCAGCCTGGAGGCGATGCTCGACATCTCCGTGCGCTATTCCAACGAACGCGTCGCCTTCGAGAAGAAGATCTCCAAGTTCCAAGCGGTGCAGCACAACCTCGCCCGTCTCGCCGGCGAAAATGCCGCCGCGCTCGCTGCCGCGACCTCGGCGGCCGACACCATCGCGAATGCAAAATCGCTCGACACCGATGCGGTGTTCCTCGAGGCGGCGGCGGCGAAGATCCGCTGCTCGGAAGCCGCCGAGAAGGGCAGCGGCATCGCGCATCAGGTGCATGGCGCGATCGGCTTCACCATCGAGCACATCCTGCACCGCTTCTCGCTGCGCGCATTGGCGTGGCGCGACGATTTCGGCTCGGAGAGCTACTGGGCGGTCGAGCTCGGCAAGCTCGTCGCCGAACGTGGCGCCGATGAATTGTGGCCGCTGGTGGCCTCGCGCTGAGATCAGGCAGAAAGATCAGGACTGGACATCATGACTGCAGCCCTTCGTTTCGATCCGATCCGCCTGCCGGAAAAATGCGAGCAGCTCCGCAAGGAGGTGCGCGCCTTCCTCGCCGAGGAGATCGCCGCCGGCACCTTCGATCCGCACGCGCCCAACCGCGAGGACAATGATGCGCCGGAATTCTCCCGCCGCGTCGGCGCCAAGGGCTGGCTCGGCATGACCTGGCCGAAGAAATATGGCGGCCAGGAACGCTCGTTCCTGGAACGCTACGTCGTCACCGAGGAGATGCGGGTGGCGAACGCGCCGACCCGGCGCTTCTTCGTCGCCGACCGCCAGAGCGGGCCGGTGCTTTTGAAATACGCGCCCGAGCACATCAAGATGGACATCCTGCCGCGGATCTGCCGCGGCGAGGTCTGCTTCGCGATCGGCATGAGCGAGCCGAACTCCGGCTCCGATCTGTTCGCGGCGAAGACCCGCGCGACCAAGACCGACGGCGGCTATCTGATCAACGGCACCAAGATCTGGACCTCGTCGGCGCACATCGCCGACTACATGATCGCGATCTTCCGCACCTCGCCGCCGACCAAGGAAAACCGCCGCCACGGCCTGACCCAGTTCCTGGTCAAGATGAAGCAGCCCGGCATCCAGGTGAATCCGATCGGCCAGATCACCGGCCAGTTCGAATTCAACGAGGTGGTATTCACCGACTACTTCGTCCCCGACGATCATGTGCTCGGCGAAGTCGACGGCGCCTGGAAGCAGGCGACGTCGGAGCTTGCCTACGAGCGGAGTGGCCCCGAGCGCTTCCTCGAAACCTATTACGTGCTCACCGAGCTCGTGCGCGCGGTCGGCAAGAACCCGGACACCCGCAGCGCCGAAGGCATCGGCCGGCTAGTGGCGCAGGTCCACACCATGCGCCGCATGTCGGTGTCGGTTGCGGGCATGTTGCAGGCCGGCAAGGAGCCGGTGGTGGAGGCCTCAATCGTCAAGGACATCGGCACGGTGTGGGAGCAACAGCTGCCGCATCGCGTGCGCGATCTCGCGGCGTTCGTCGAGGAGACCGCGACCAACCGCGAGACGCTGGAGAAGCAGCTCGATTTCGCCATCAAGACCGCGCCCAAGCTGACGATCCAGGGCGGCACCACCGAGGTGCTGCGCGGCATCATCGCCCGCGGTTTGGGCTTGCGCTAATTCAACGAGGACAGATCATGACCAAGTACACTGATATTGGCGTCGAGACCCACGGCCATGTCGGCCTGATCGAAATCCGAAAACCCCCGCTGAACTTCTTCGACGTCGCGCTGATCAACCAGATCGCCGACGCGCTGGAGGAGTTCGACAACAACATCGAGATCCGCGCCTCGGTGCTCGCAGCCCAGGGCAAGGCGTTCTGCGCCGGCGCCAATTTCGGCGACCCGGCGCGCCAGGAGCAGGAGGAGCGCGCCAAGAGCGATCCGGCCTCCAACCTGCCGATCAACCATCTCTACGTCCAGGCGGTGCGCATCTTCCGCAACAAGAAGCCGATCGTCGCGGCGATCCATGGCGCCGCGATCGGCGGCGGCCTCGGCCTTGCGGTCTCCGCCGACTTCCGCGTCGCCTGCCCAGAAGCGCGCTTCTCGGCGAATTTCACCAAACTCGGCTTCCATCCGGGCTTCGGCCTCACCACCACGCTGCCGGAGCTGATCGGCAAGAACAATGCGGAGCTGATGTTCTACACCAGCCGCCGCGTCACCGGCGAAGAGGCCTATCGCTGGGGCCTCGCCAATGTGCTGGTGCCGCAGGACCAGGTGCGGGCTGAAGCGATGAAGCTCGCGCAGGAGATCGCCGAATGCTCGCCGCTCGGCCTGGTCTCGACCCGCGCCACCATGCGCGCCGGCCTCGCCGACCGCGTGCTCGCCGCGACCAACCATGAACTGGAAGAGCAGACCAAGCTGCGCGCGACCGAGGACTTCAAGGAAGGCGTCAAGGCCACCGCCGAGCGCCGTGTCGCGAACTTCGAGGGGCGGTGAGCGGCAAGCGCCGCTTTCTCCACGGGTCGTCCCGGCCTAGTGCGCAATTGCGCACGGGAGCCGGGACCCAACCACTGAACTGAGTTGTAAGGGACGCCGACGCCGCTTGTGCCTCTTTGGTCGGCCGCGGCGCATGGGTTCCGGCCTTCGCCGGGACGACGTTGGGGAGATGTCGCGCTACCCCTTCGGCACCACCAGCGCATCGACGATCGTAACGCCCTGCCCCTCCGGATGCACCAGCACCGGATTGACCTCGATCTCGGCGATCTCGCCTGCATGCTGCGCCGCCAGCAAGGAAATCTGCGAGATCAATCGCGCCAGTGCTGCGACATCCGCTTTCGGCGCACCGCGGAAGCCGTGCAGCAGCGGCGCGGCCTTCAGCGTGTCCAGCATGGCAGCCGCCGCAGCCGCGCTGACCGGCGCCGGGCGGTAGACCACGTCTTTGAACAATTCGGTCGTGATGCCGCCGAGCCCCACCATCACCATCGGCCCGAAGGTGGCGTCCGTCATGGTGCCGACGATGATCTCGACGCCCCTCTTCGCCATCGGCCCGACCAGCACGCCCTGGATCGCCGCATCCGGCCGTGCCTTCTGCACGCTCTCCAGCATGTCACGATAGGCCGTGAACGCCGCGCTCTTGGCGGCGATATTGACACGGACGCCGCCGACCTCGCTCTTGTGCGCGATGTCGGGCGACTGGATCTTCATGACCAGCGGAAATCCGACGCGTTCGATTGCGACGTCGAGCCCGTCGCGATCCGTCACCAGCACCTCGTCCGGCAGCGCGATCCCAGCGGTGCGGAGCAGCGACTTGCTGTCATGTTCGGAAAGGGTCTTTGAGGTCAGATGCGCAGAAAGATCGCACGTTTGCGTCTCCGATGCCGATAGCTCCAGTGCCGGCGTGAAGCCGGCAAAATCGGCCAGCCGCCGCATCGCGACGCCGACATGGGTCAGCCCTGAGAGCACCACGACGCCTGACTTCGCCAGCCCCTGCCGCGCGAAGTGCGACGGCAGCGTGTAGGAATAGAACACTACCGGCTTGTGCTGCGCGGAGATCACCGGTTTCAGCTCGGCTTCCTTGAACGGCATCCGCGTCTCGCTCGACAGCGACAGCACGACCAAGGTCGCGTCGACCTCGTCGGAAGCGTTGAACAGCTCGATGCTCTTCTGCAGGCCGCCCGAGGAGACGCCCTGCGCGGTCACGTCGACCGGATTGCCCGCCGCGCCATAGGACGGCATCCATTGCTTGATCTGGCTCTGGATGTCGGCCGACAACTCCGGTACGCGCAGGCCCTGCATCGAGACGGTATCGGCGCCCCAGATGCCAGCACCGCCGGACACCGTCAGCACCGCGACGCGATCGCCCTTCGGCAGCGGATTGGTGGTGAGCACCGCGGCAATCGTCACCGCCTCGTCGAGGTCGTTGGAGACGATGAAGCCGTATTTCGCGAACACCGCATCATAGGCCGCCGACCAGCCCGCCATGCTCGCGGTGTGCGAGGCTGCGGCGCGTTCGCCGGCGCCGGAGCGGCCCACTTTCGTGACGATCACGGGCTTCCTGAGCTCTGCCGCACGCTTCGCCGCAACCAGGAACTTGTCGACGTCGCGGATGCCCTCGATGAACAGCAGGATCACGTCGGTCGAGGCATCCTGCACCATGTAGTCGAGGAATTCGCCGGCACCGAGATCGCTCTCATTGCCGGCGCTCACGACATAGCTCAGCGCGACGCCGAGCGCCTTGGCGCGATGATAGATCGCAAAGCCGATGCCGCCGCTCTGCGCGACGATGCCGATCCGCCGTTGGCTTGCGACCAAAGCGGGCGCATCCGGCTTGACGTCGACGGTCGGGCTGAAGGTCGCGGCGACCTTCTGCACCTGGCTGTAGAATCCTTCGGCGTTCGGGCCACTGATCCGCATCCCCGTTCGCTTCGCCAGCGCCACGATCGCATCCTGCATCGCTGCGCTGTCACCGCCCTCCTCGGCAAAGCCGGAGGAGATGATGACCGCGTTCTTGACGCCGGCGGCGGCGCACTGCTCCAGCGCCGGCAGCACCGCACGCGCGGGGATCACGATGACGGCGAGATCGATCGGCACGCCGATCTCTGCGATCGACTTGAAGCACTTCAAGCCATCGATCTCGTCATAGTTCGGATTGATCGGATAGAGCCCGCCCGGATAGCCGTTCTTGCGCAGCATCGCGAGCAACCGCCCCGGAATCTTCTCGTGATCGCGCGAGGCGCCGATCAGCGCGATGCTCTTTGGGGCGAAGAAGGAATCGAGCGGATGCGGCATGGGGGCGTTCCGGTTGTTATTGTTGTAAGCCACGATATTGAATCAGCACCGCGAGCTCAATCGCTTCTCCCGTCATCCTGAGGAGCGCGGAACGCGCGTCTCGAAGGATGCACGGCCCGACCGTGGCCGATTCATCCTTCGAGGCTCGCTGCGCTCGCACCTCAGGATGACGGGAGAAAGGCACGTAGCCTGGACGGAGCGCAGCGAAGGGGCGTTCCGTTCGTTATTGTTGTAAGCTACGATATTGAATCAGCACCGCGAGCCCAATCGCTTCTCCCGTCATCCTGAGGAGCGCGGAACGCGCGTCTCGAAGGATGCACGGCCCGACCGTGGCCGATTCATCCTTCGAGGCTCGCTGCGCTCGCACCTCAGGATGACGGGAGAAAGACAGGTAGCCTGGACGGAGCGCAGCGAAGGGGCGTTCCGTTCGTTATTGTTGTAAGCTACGATATTGAATCAGCACCGCGAGCCCAATCGCTCCTCCCGTCATCCTGAGGAGCGCGGAACGCGCGTCTCGAAGGATGCACGGCCCGGTCCGTGGCCGATTCATCCTTCGAGGCTCGCTCCACTCGCACCTCAGGATGACGGGAGAAAGACACGTAGCCCGGACGGAGCGCAGCGAAGGGGCGTTCCGTTCGTTATTGTTGTAAGCTACGATATTGAATCAGCACCGCGAGCCCAATCGCTCCTCCCGTCATCCTGAGGAGCGCGGAACGCGCGTCTCGAAGGATGCACGGCCCGGTCCGTGGCCGATTCATCCTTCGAGGCTCGCTGCGCTCGCACCTCAGGATGACGGGAGAAAAAAGACGTGTAGCCGGATGGAGCGCAGCGAAATCCAGGCGACAAGATCACGCGACCAGCTTGAACGTCACGCCGCAAAGCTGGAACTCATCGCCATCAACCGCACAGCCCCTGGCTTTCGCGGCATCCAGCACCTTGGCCTTGTCGGCAACCTTGAAGGTTAAGCCGCTCATGATCTCGCTGTCACCCTTGACGAAGCGGAAGGTGGCATTGGGCAGCTTCATGACGGTGCCGTCGGCAGCAACGCCGACGATCCTGCCCCAATGTTCGGCCAACCCTTCGGGCTCTGGGCTCTGCATCTCGACCTCGGTCAGCGCCAGCGTCGTGTCCTTGCGGATCGACTTCTGCCAGTCCGGGCCGGCCGGCGGATACGGCCCCAGCACGTCGTCGCTGCCGTCGGTGTGGTTGAACTCGATGAAGGCGGCGCGGCAGTCGCGCGGGTGCAGTTGCACGCCGTGATACGGCGCATGCGTGATCACGTTCGCGATGCGCACGCCGATCGCATTGGCCTTGGCGCCGCGCGCGTCGGGGTCTTCGCAGCAGAAGATCGCCATGTAGCCGCCGCGGCCGCCGGTCTTCTCGATAAAGCGGCCGGCCGCGGTGCCCGGCCCCGGCTGGAACGGCGCGACCACTTCGAGAAGAATCGTGTCGACCGGCAGCAGCGCGTTCTCGAGGCCGTATTTGGCGACGTTGCCGTCGCGGTAACAGACATCGAGGCCCATGATCGCAGAGATATCCGCGATCACGGGCGCGAGCCGCGGCGCCACCAGGCAGATCTGCCGCAGTCGCATGTACTCGGCCAAGTGATTGGTCACGGCTTACTGTCCCTGGAAGGTGGGCTTGCGCTTCTCGACGAAGGCCTTCGCCGCTTCCTTGTGGTCGGTGGTCTCGCCGGCGCGGGTGTGGTGGATAGCCTCGCCGTCGAAGCAGGCCTCGAGCGTCATGGTCTCGGCATTGTTGATGTTGCGCTTGATGTAGCCGAGCGCCACCGACGGGCCCTGCGCCAGCGAGCGCGCGAGCTCCAGCGCTTCGGCCTCGATATCGGCATCGGGCACCACCTTGGAGACCATGCCGAGATTATAGGCCTCCTGCGCCGACAGCACCGGCGACATCATGTAGAGCTCGCGCGCCTTGGCGCTGCCGAGCATCTTGGTGAGGAAATAGGTGCCGCCGTAGTCGCCGGAGAAGCCGACCTTGGCGAAGGCGGTCGTGATCTTGCAGGAGGCGCTGGCGACGCGCAGGTCGCAGGACAGCGCGATCGAGAGCCCGGCGCCGGCCGCCGCGCCGTCGAGCTGCGCCACCACCGGCTTCGGCATCGTGTGCAGGATCCGCGAGACCTCCATGCCGCGGCGCAGATTGGCCATCTTGGCTTCGAACGGCAGCGGCGCGCGGCCTGCCGCCATCGATTTGACGTCGCCGCCGACGCAGAAGGTGCCGCCGGCGCCGCGGATCAGCACCGCCCGTACCTCGGTATCGTCCTGCGCGCGACGCGCGGCCTCGACGAGCCCCTGCGTCATGTCGGCATTGAGCGCATTGCGCCGATCCGGGCGGTTCATGGTGATGGTGAGCAGACCCTGCTCGAGGGACTGGAGAACCATCTGATTGTCGCTCATGGCGTTTGCCTTTCGTTGTTTGTTGGTTGTTGCCCCGTCGTTCCGGGATGGTGCGCTAGCACCAGACCCGGAACCTCGAGATCCCGGGCTCGCGCTTCGCACGCCCCGGGATGACTGCGTGACTTCGTCACTCCGTCACTTCTTCAGCAGCGGGCAGCGCGATTCCGACAGCGACTGGAACGCCTGGTCGCCCGGCACGGTCGCGAGCAGCTTGTAGTCATCCCAGCGGCCCTTCGACTCCGAAGGCTTCTTGACCTCGAACAGATACATATCGTGCACCATGCGGCCGTCCTCGCGAATCCGGCCGTTCTTGGCGAACATGTCGTTGATCGGAGTCTCCTTCATCACCTTCATGACGGCGGCGGCATCGGTGGTGCCGGCGGCCTTCACCGCCTGCAGATAATGCCGCACCGAGGAGTAGACCCCGGCTTGCGCCGAGGTCGGCACTCGCTTGGTGCGCTCCATGAACCGCTTGGTGAAGGCGCGGGTGTCGTCGTTGAGATCCCAATAAAAGGCCTCCGCAAGCAGCAGGCCCTGCGCGGTCTCGAGCCCGACGCTGTCGATGTCGGTGACGAAGGCCAACAGCGGCGACAGCTTCTGGTCGCCCTTGGTCAGGCCGAACTCCGCCGCCTGCTTGATCGCGTTGATGGTGTCGCCGCCGGCATTGGCGAGCCCGATCACCTTCGCTTTCGAAGCCTGTGCCTGCAGCAGGAACGACGAGAAATCCGAGGTGTTGATCGGATGCCGCACGCTGCCGAGCACCTTGCCGCCCGACTTCACCACGACATTGCTGGTGTCCTTTTCCAGGTCCTGGCCGAACGCATAGTCGGCGGTGAGGAAGAACCAGGTGTCGAGACCGGATTTCACTGCGGCAAGGCCGGTGACATTGGCCTGCGCGAAGGTGTCGAACACGTAGTGCACGGTGTAGGGACCGCAGGCCTCATTGGAGAGACGGATCGAGCCCGGACCGTTGAACATGATAATCTTGCCGCGCGCCTTGGCGATCTCGCCGGCGGCAAGCGCGGTTGCCGATGCCGCGACGTCGAAGATCATCTCGACGCCCTGGTTGTCGATCATGTCGCGAGCGATGTTGGCGGCAAGATCGGCCTTGTTGAGATGGTCGCCGACCACGATCTCGATCTTGCGGCCGAGCACCGTGCCGCCGAAATCCTCCGCCGCCATCTTGGCGGCGGTCTCGCTGCCCGTCCCGGTGATGTCGGCATAGAGGCTCGACATATCGAGGATGCCGCCGAGCTTCAGCGGAGGCTTGTCCTGCGCCAGCGACGCGCTCGCCGAGATCGCAAACACACAGGCCAACACGCCGGCCAAAACTCGTCTCATTCAAACCCTCCCTGGAGATGCGGACCTCGTTGCATCAGGTCCGCTTCGAGGGCGGGATCATGCCGCATGGCCCGCAGTGCAGCAAGCCGCAGCGGCAGCAATCTGTTTTCCGTTGAGCGGAATGACGCGATGCGATCAGAGATGAAAGTCAGGCACGGTCTGATAGGGCGCTCCGGCCGGCAGCCCGAGGAACAGGTACTGCATGCCATATTGCCCGGCGAACGCCGTGGCGGTCGCGTCCATGATGACATGGCCACCGAGATCGAGATGCAGTTCCGGCCGGGTGATCGCCCCAAGCGTATAGGCCGGCGCTGTGGTCTCGTTGATGTGCAACGCATCGAACACCGCCGACACGGCCGACAGCGAGGCCGCATTGCCGGCCAGGTCGACCACGCTGGCGCCATTGGGCGCGAAGCCGGTCACCGCCAGCGAGGACGCGCGATCGGTCGACGACACGATATGATCGAACACCAGTTTCGAGGGATCGCCGAGCAGCGTCGTGGCCGCGGCATCGTAGATCGCGCTGCCGCCGTCGTTCAGCGTCAGTGTCGGCGTGCCGCTGATCACGCGAACCGCCTCGCTGAAGCCGACTGTCAGTTGCACCAGCGCGCCCGGCGACGCAACGCCGCCGGACGGCGTGGCGGTGATCCCGGTGAGATGGGGCGCAGTCGTGTCGAGGGTGAAGGTCAGGCTGGACGACGCGCTGACATTGCCGGCGGCGTCGACCTCCTGCACCGTCACGGAATGCACGCCATCGGTCGTGAACACCGGCGCCACCGTCGAGAAGCCTGACGCGCTGTCGGCCTTGAAACGCAGGGTGTCGGCCGCATCGGCCTTGTAATAGTCGATCAGCGGATTGCTGGTGATGTGATCGGCACTCGAGACGCCGGTGTCCTGATGCAGAAATAGCGCCGGCACCAAGGGCGCCTTGGTGTCGCCGCCGAAATTGACCGAGCTGCTTGCCGCACCGGCGTTGCCGGCGACGTCGGTGTAGCTCGCTCCGGCTACCGACAGGTTTGCCGACAGATAGTTGGTGACATCGGGCGTGAAGATCGCGGTGTAGATATCCTGGCCTGAGCCGTTGAGGCCGACATGAACAAGGTTGCCCATGAAGCCGCCGTGCACGGTGATGTCGCCGAGCGCAAAGCCGGCGACGGCTTCGGAGAAGGTGAACGTCATCAGCGCTGTGTCGCCCGCGTGCAGCACGGTGTGATTGGCCGCGACCGATACAGACGGCGCATGCGTGTCGCCACCGATGGTGGCGGTGTTGCTCGCCGCGCCGGTATTGCCCGCATCGTCCGCATAGCTCGCGGCCGTGACCCGGATCGAGCCCGCCAGCACGTCGTTGATATCCGGCGTGAACAGCGCGGTGTAGATATCCTGGCCCGACACATTGAGCCCGACATGGACCAGGTTGCTCAGCGCCCCGCCGGCGACGACGGTATCGCCAAGCGCAAAGCCTGCGACATGTTCGGAAAAGGTGAAAGTGACCACCGACGTCTGCCCGGCCAGCACCGTGCTCGGGCTCGCGGCAACCGACACCGTTGGCGCCTTGGTATCACCGGTGAAATTGACGGTGTTGCTGGCCGCACCGGCGTTGCCGGCGACGTCGGTATAGCTCGACGCGGTGACCTGCACCGAGCCCGCCTCGGCGTTGCTTTCATCCGGCGTGAAGATCGCGGTGTAGACGTCCTGGCCCGATCCGTTGACGCCGACGTGAACCAGATGACCCAGCGCCCCGCCACGCACGGTGACATCGCCGAGCGCGAAGCTCGCGACCTCTTCGGAGAAGGTGAACGTCACCAGCGCGGTCTGACCCGCCAGCAGCGCGTTACGGTCAGCCGCGATCGACACCGTCGGCGCCAGCGTATCGCCGCCGATCGTCGCAGCGTTGCTCGCCGCGCCGGCGTTGCCGGACAGATCGGCATAGCTCGACGCATTGACCTTCACCGAGCCGGTCTCGGTGTCGCTGACATCGGGCGTGAAGGTCGCGGTGTAGACATCCTCGCCGGCGCCGTTGAGCCCGACATGCACCAGATTGCTCAGTGCGCCGCCGTGCACGGTGGTGTCGCCCAGGGTGAAGCCGGACACCGCCTCCGAGAAGGTGAAGGTCGCGACCGAGAGGTCGCCGGCCAGGACCGCGTCGGGATTCAGCGTGACGGAGACGGTCGGCGCCTTGGTATCGCCGGTGAAATTGATCGTGTTGCTGATACCACCGGCATTGCCGGCCGTGTCGCCGTAGCTCGATGCGGTGACCTGAACCGATCCGGCCTCGGTGTCGGTGACATCGGGCGTGAAGGTCGCGGTGTAGATGTCCTGGCTGGCGCCGTTGACGCCGACATGGACAAGATTGCCCAGTGCGCCGCCGCTGACGCCGACATCGCCGAGCGCGAAGCCCGCGACGGCTTCGGAGAAGGTGAAGGTCACCACTGCGGTCTGGCCGGCGAGCAGCGCGCTATGATCCGCCGAAACCGACACCGTCGGCGCCTTGGTGTCGCCGGTGAAATTGACCGTGTTGCTCGACGAACCGGAATTGCCGGCGACGTCGCTATAGCTCGAGCTGTTGACCTGCACCGACCCCGCTTCGGTGTTGGTCACGTCGGGCGTGAAGGTCGCGGTGTAGACGTCATGGCCGGAGCCATCGACACCGACATGGGTGAGATTATCAAGCGTGCCGCCACTGACGGCGACGTCGCCCAGCCCGAAACCGCTGACGGCCTCGGAGAAGGTGAAAGTCACGACCGCGGTATCGCCGGCCGCGAGCGTGCTGTGATCGGCAGTGACCGACACCGCCGGCGCCTTGGTGTCGCCTGAGAAATTGATCGCGCTGCTGGCCGCGCCGGCGTTTCCGGCCGTGTCGGTATAGCTACCCGCATTGACCTGCACCGAGCCCGCCTCGGAATTGGTCATGTCAGGCGTGAAGATCGCCGTGTAGATGTCCTGGTGCGCGGCGTTGAGACCGACATGGACAAGGTTATCAAGCGCGCCGCCGCTCACTGTCGTATCCGACAACGCGAATCCCGTGACCGCCTCGGAGAAGGTGAAGGTGACGAGCGAAGTCTGCCCGGCCAGCAGCGAGGTCGAGCTTGCCGCGACCGATACCGTCGGCGCGACCCCGTCGATCACCAGATGCAGATCGGCCGCCGCATGGGTGACGTCGGCGTCCTGGCCGCCGGGATCCTTGATCGTGCCGCCGTTGAGCGACACGCTCTGCACCTGCAGATCGGACGTGCTGTCGCCGTCCTGCACCGTGTAGCTGAACACCAGTGCCTGCGAGCCGCTGCCGCTGACATAGGTCGCGGCCTTGCCGTCGTTCAGCAGCAGTTCCGGCGCACCGGTGACGCTTACAGCATTGCTGAAATTGACCGTGATGGTGACGACCTTGCCGGTATTGAGCAGCGTCAGGTGACCGGTCGTGTCCGCGGTCATCGATGCAATGCTGGACTGCGACCTGATCTCGAGGTGCGGCGTGGCCGAACCATCCGAGGCGAGGCTCAGCGAGCCGAAGGTGGCGCCCGCGCCGAAACCCAGGTGCAGCGAGGCGAGCGTGCTGCCGCTGCCGCTCTTCACCGTCAATACGCCGTTCGCATAGGCCAGCGTCGCCGTCGCGTCATAGGCGATGTTGCCGAAGTCGATGGTATCGCCGCCGGCGAAGCCGGTGATCGACGTGCCGAACGAAGTCCCCGAGAATGCCGCCGCATCGAGCACGAGCTTCTCATTGCTGCCGTCCGTGAACGCGATCGCTCCGGTTCCGGCCGCGCCATTTGCAGCCAGCTCGAGGATCGAACCCTTGATGACGGTGCCGCCGGAATAGGTGTTGTGCGCCGATAGCACCAGGCGGCCGCCGCCGGTGACCTCGACATCGCCTGCGGTCGCGCCATCGGAGATCACGCCGCTCTGGGTGACGGTCTCGCCGGCGGCAACGTTGAAGACTGGATCGCCCGCGACGGTGATGTTGCGGGTCTGCATAAAACCGTCGGTAAAGCTGATGCCGGTGCCGTCGCCGAGCTTCAGCACGTTGGTGACCGCGCCGAGATTGACGTTGGACGAGATCGATATCCTTGTGCCGGCGCCGCTGAGCGTGGTGTTCCCGGTGTAGGTGTTGTTGCCGCCGAGGATGACGGTGCCGCCGCCGCTGATGGCGAGACCGCCGACGCCGGCATTGGCGCCGGTGCCGCCATTGCCGCTCTGGTCCGCGATGTCGTTGGCGACCGTCAGCGTCTGGCCGCTGGCCGGCGCGAAGCTGAGATTGTTGTTGCCCTGGATGAAGATGCCGGAGCCGTATGCCGATCCGCTGGCTTGGCCGCCGCCATTGGTGCCGCCCTTGACCGCGTTGAAACCCGCATCGTTCGACAGCGAGCCGCTCTTGATGGTCAGCGAGCCGCCTTGCTCGACGAAGACGGTACCACCAGCGCCGAGGCCGCCACCGCCACCCGCCGTGCCATCACCGCCGCCGAAGCCGCCGAGCCCGCTGACGCCGCCACCGCCGCCGAAGCCGCCACTGCCGCCATAGCCGCCGCCACCACCGAAGCCACCATTGCCGAACGCCCCGCCGCCACCGCCGTAGCCACCATTGCCGCCGTCGATTGCGTTGCCGCCGCCGACGCCACCGCCGGTACCGTGTGCGCGGTTGTTGTTGCCGAAGAAGCCACCCGCGCCGCCGCCGCCGCCATTGGCGCCGCCCGTTCCGCCATACCAGTAAAGCATGGTCCCGCTGCCGAACGGGATCAGGTAGCCGTCGACGCCTTTGCCGCCCCCCGCGGCGCCGGGAACGATGCCAGCCGCCCCGTTCTGAAATGCGGCAGAGTTCGCGCCCTGTGCGTGAAGGCCGATGCCGCCACCGCTGCTGTTGCCGCCCCGGCCGCCCATTCCGCCACCACCGCCGAAGCCGTCGAGGTTGGCGTTGCTCGCGGTACTGCCGGTTCCGCCATTCCCGCCGATCGCGGCACTGTTGTGAAACACGACATTGTCGAGCGTGGCGCTGCCGTTTGCCGAGACGAACAGCGCGCCGCCGAGCCCGGCGCCACCGCCGCCGCCGCCCTGGATGACGCCGCCGCCGGCCGCCACCGTGTTCTGGATGGTCAGGTTCTCGAGATTGACGTTGCCGGCATAAACGAAGAACCCGCGCTGGGCGTTGAGGCCGTCAATCGTGTAGGCGCCGCCGTGACCATCGCTGCCGTTGATGGTGACACTCGACCCGCTCAAGAGATTGAGCGCGTACAGCTCCGACGAGAGGCTGAAGTTGGCGGTGATATTGATGGTGTAGTTGGCGTTCGCCGCGGCGTTCTGGCCGCCGGAATCCATCTGCAGGATGGCTGCGTTGAGCTCGGTGACGTTCGAGACATTGAAGACGCGCGTCGACACAAGCTGCACGATTGTGCCGCCATTCGCATCCTGCGAAAGCTGGAAGCGGGCGCCGCCGTCGAGCCCGGTCACGGTCAGCGTGTCGGTCGTGGTGCCGTTCGAGATCGAGAGCGTGTTGCCGGACAGGCTGACGGTGTTGAGCGAGGGATTCTGGGTGTTGTAGTGCAGCCCGGTGAGATCGATCTTCTGGCCGGGATTGAAGTTCGCGATCGTGTTGGCGAACGCGTTGCCGTTCAGCGCGGCGTCGTCGATCTTCAGCGTGCCGCCGAGGCCCGTCGTGAACGAGATGTTGCCGGTGCCGGCGGCACCATAGGTCGTGAGCCAGGCGGTGCCCGAATAGATCGTCGTGCTGCCATAGCTGTTGGCATGGCTGAGCACGAAGGTGCCGCCGCCGTCGATGCCGAGATTGCCGCCGCCACTGATCAGGGCGGTATCGGTGACGGTCGCGCCGGTCCCGACCGTCAAAACCGAGTTGCCGCCGACCACGATCGCATCGTCAAGGGTTCCGCCCGTCGTCAACCCAAGGTGCCCACCGCTCAGGTTGAGCGTCCCGGTCAGCCCCGCGAGCTGGCCGAGCCCGAGTTGCAACGTGCCTGCACCCGACAGCGTGAAGGTGCCGGAGCCGCTGATCGCGCCGGTGTCGGCAATCGTGCCGGACGAGATGTCGAAGGTGCCACCCGCGGCGGTGACCTGGATGTCGTGCGTGAAGGTGTAGCCGCCGGTCGTGGTCAGCGTGCCGCCGTTGAGGATCAGCGCGCCGGCCGAGCCGCCGATATTGTTGTCGGCGGTGATCGAGAGCGTATTGCCGGCATCGATCTGGGTGCCGCCGACATAGCTGTTGGCGCCGGTCAGCGTCAGCGTGCCGCCGCCCGATATCTGCAGCTTTCCGGTCGTGCCGCTGCCGCTGATTCCCTTCTCGTCCGCGATCGTGTCGGCGATCGTCAGCGTTGTGACGGTCTGCAATCCCTCGAAGACCGTGGAAACGGTGTGCGTCGGCGTGACGACCATCGTGCCCTGGATGAAGATGTCGCCATAGGCCGAGCCGTTGCTCGCGCCATTGGCGCCAGTGCCGCCGGCCTCGGTGGCACCGGACAGGGCGCCGCCGATCACGGTCAGCTTGCCGCCTTGCTGGACGAAGATGTCGCCGCCGGCGCCGAGACCGCCGCCACCGCCGCCGGCGAGCGAGCCACTGCCCGCGCCGAAGCCGCCAGTGCCGGGCGTGCCGTTCGACCCGCCGCCGCCACCTCCGAAGCCGCCATTGCCGCCGGTGTGCGCGTATCCGCTGCCATTGCCGGATCCGCCGCCACCGCCGGCGAATCCGCCATTGCCGCCGCCATAAATGCCACCGCCGCCACCGCCGCCCATGCCGCCGGCGCCGCCATAGCCAATCACGTTGCCCGAAGGCCCGCCGCCGACCGAGTTGGCGCCACCGATGCCGCCACCGCCGCCACCGACACCGCCGCCACCACCGCCGCCGCTCGCGCCGCCGCCGGCATGCGCGCCGTAGCCGCTGCCGCCGTAATTGTCGGCGCCCTGCCCGCCGCCGGCCGCGCCTTCGATCGTCGCTGGCGTGCCGCCGGCATTGTTCGCGCCGCTCGAGGGATGCTGGGTGTCGGAGCCGGCCTCGCTGTACCCGTTGCCGCCATTGCCGTGATAGCCGTAGTAGTCGTGGCCGCCGAAGCCGCCGCCACCGCCGCCGCCGCCGTTGCCGCTGCCGCCATCGGCGCCAATGCCGCCGCCACCACCGCCACCACCGAGCGGATCGACCGCGCCGCCATTGCCGCCCTTCGCGGTGTTGTTGCCGAAATTGACATTATTCAGCGTGACGTCGGCGTTCTGTCCGACGAACAGGCCGCCGCCGAGGCCGGCACCGCCGCCGCCACCGCCGACCCCGCCATTGCCGCCGCTCGCCACCGCATTGATGATGGTGAGGTTCTTGAACGTCACCGCGCCTGAGGTGACGACAAAGCCCTGATAGCCGCGCGCGTCGATGACGTCGCTGTAGTCCTGTCCGCCGAGTTGATTGTTGTAGTCGGAGTTGCCGTCGAAGGTCAGCGTCGAGCCGTTCATCAGGTTGATGGCCGGCAGATCGTCGAGCAGCTGCAACGTCCGCGCGCTGGAGGAGAGCGAGAAGTTGATGACGTAATCGGTGTTGGCCGCAGCGAGGCCGCCACCGACGCTGATCGCCGAGATCGCGTTGTAGAGCTGGATGTAATCGTGGACGGGATCGCTGGTCGTCAGCGTGAGAACAACAGGGTTCGACACAGGACCTCGGCAATAGGATTGAGCGATCGCAATCGATCGCTGTTTCTAAAAATCGCCGAATAGTTATCGTGCGCCGCAAGTCATTGGCAATAATAACGAATTCTCATTCCGCGCACGGAGTTGAGATGGTCAATGGGTAAGGTTGACGGGCGCGCGGACCGCGTTGCGCGCGATTGGATGGCCATTTTCGTCACGGCAAGGGATATGCGAGGTGCGTTTGTCCCGTCGCGCGCACGCATTGATGTGAAACCGGCAGCGCGTTCATGCGCGCGATGAGAGACGCTAGCGAAAAAATGTTCGCCGAATCAACGTGCCCTCGCCGAAGCGGTGTCGTTTCGCTGGTGGCCCCGCAACGATCTTTCGGTCAGACTGTCTTTTGGCGGCCCACGCTCGGAGCAGAGAGCCCGCCGGAGTGAAGAGTGCAGCATGACGCCTCCACACATTCGAGCATGGCAACGCCGTCCGCAGACGGTGACGTTCGCAGCCTGCGCGCTCGCGATCGTCGCATGCATCGAACTTGCCGAAGCGGCTGGATGCAATTTCGAGATTCAGGGTGAGGGGCACGTCGCGGCGATCATCGATGCCCGCAGCCTTCGGCTCGATGACGGCCGTGAGGTCAAGCTCGCCGGCATCGAGGTGGCGGACAGGACGAAGGCCGTTGCAGCACTGACGGCGCTGCTGGTTGGCCACGACGTGACCTTGCGCGGACCGGATGACACGCCGGATCGCTATGGCCGGCAGGCGGCCTACGCCTTCCTCGAAGGCCGGGAGCTACCGGTGCAGGGGGAGCTGCTGCGTCAGGGCCTCGCGCTGGTGTCGTCCGAGATCGCCGACAAGGACTGCGCCGCGGCGCTGATGGCGGCGGAGGGCGAGGCTCGGGCGGCCCGGTCGGGAACCTGGGCCGAGGCCAGCGTCATAAAAAACGCCGAAAGTCCGGACGATATTTTGGCCGGGATCGGGCGTTTTACAGTGGTTGAGGGTCGGGTTTTGTCCGTGCGTCAGGCGGGGGCGACGACCTACCTGAATTTCGGCCGAAACTGGACTAGGGACTTTGCTCTGACTATTTCAAGGCGCATAGTCCCTGCGTTCGAGGCGGCCGGGCTTTCGCCCAAGTCTCTGGAAAATCGCAGGATTCGTGTGCGGGGCTGGGTGGAAGCGCGACGTGGGCCGCGAATCGAACTGCTCCGGGTGGGGCAGATTGAAGTGCTCGGCGGGAATTAGGGGCTCTTTGGCCGCAGTTCGGCCGATTCACGGGACAATTTGTGAGTTTTTGACGTGATTGAGCGCGCTGGACGGCGTGAAGACGGGACTGGGCGCCGCCTCTCGGCGGCGCCTGTGCTGGTCTGCGCGGCCCTGACGCTGTCGGCCTGCGGCAATGTCGGCCGCTTCGAGCAGGTCGCCCCGACCGCGGCCGCCGCCCCGGTGAAGCCGAACCGGGTGGTGCAGCAGACGCCCAACAGCGAGCGCGAGCATGAGCGCATCCTGTCGTCCTATGGCGGCGCCTATGACGACCCCAAGCTCGAGGCCCTGATCAGCAAGACCGTCGAGCGGCTGGTCGCCGCCTCCGAACGGCCCGACCAGGCCTACAAGGTGACCATCCTCAATTCCGGCGCGGTCAACGCCTTCGCGCTGCCGACCGGCCAGCTCTACGTCACGCGCGGCCTGATCGCGCTCGCCAGCGACACCTCGGAGCTCTCCTCGGTGCTGAGCCACGAGATGGCGCATGTGCTGGCCAAGCACGCCGCGATGCGCGAGGACCAGGCCCGCCAAGCCGCGGTGGTGACGCGCGTCGTCACCGACATGAGCACCGATCCCGATCTCACCGCGCTGGCGCTCGCCAAGACCAAGCTGACGCTGGCGAGCTTCTCGCGGCAGCAGGAGTTCGAGGCCGACGGCATCGGCGTCGGGATCGCCGCGCGCGCGCATTTCGATCCCTACGGCGCGGCGCGCTTCCTGACCGCGATGGAGCGCAATGCCGCGCTCAAGATCGGCAAGACCGCGCTCGATCCGCGCGCGCAGGATTTCACCTCGTCGCATCCGGCGACGCCGGAGCGCATCGCCAATGCGCAGACCACCGCGCGGCAATATTCATCGCCCGAGAGCAACGATCGCGACCGCGAGACCTATCTCGCCGCGATCGACAACATCGTCTATGGCGAGGACCCCAGCGAAGGCTTCGTGCGCGGCCGTCGCTTCCTGCATCCCAAGCTCGGCTTCACCTTCACCGCGCCCGACAATTTCACGCTCGACAACACCGCGCAGGCGGTGATCGGCGTGCGCGAGGGCGGCAGCCAGGCGATGCGCTTCGACGTGGTGCGGGTGCCGGCCGAGCAGTCGCTCGGCGACTATCTGAATTCCGGCTGGATGGAAGGCGTCGAGAAGTCCTCGACCGAGGACCTCACCATCAACGGCTTTCCGGCCGCCTCGGCCACCGCGCATGGCGACCAGTGGCAGTTCAAGGTCTATGCGCTGCGCTTCGGCAGCGACGTCTACCGCTTCATCTTCGCCGCCAAGCAGAAATCCACCGAGAGCGAGCGCAACGCGCGCGAGACCGTCAATTCATTCCGTCGCCTGACGCTCGACGAGATCCAGGCCGCACGCCCGCTGCGCATCAAGGTGATCAACGTGCAGCCCGGCGACACCGTGGAATCGCTGTCGCACCGCATGGCCGGCGTCGATCACCCGGCCGAGCGCTTCCGCGTGCTCAATGGTCTCGACGCCCACGCCCAGGTCAAGCCGCGCGACCGCGTCAAGATCGTGGTGGATTGAGGCGGTAGAGAAACCGTAGCCCGGATGCAGCGAAGCGCAATCCGGGTAGGTTCGTCCGCGGAGGGATAGCCCCGGATTTCGCTTCGCTGCATCCGGGCTACAAGCAACCCTACTTCGCCTTCTCCTTGAGGAAGGCGATGATGTCGGCGCGGTCCTTCGGATCCTGAAGTTCGTAGAACATCTTGGTGCCCGGAACCATCGCGTCCGGTCCGGTGAGCCATTTGTCAAGATTCTCCTCGGTCCACACGATCTTCGAGTTCTTCAGCGCCGGCGAATAATCGTAGCCGGCGACCGAACCGGCGAGCCGGCCGACGACGCCCTTGTGCATCGGGCCGACGTCGTTCTTCTCGATCGAATGGCAATCGCTGCAGCCCTGATACAGCGTGGCGCCGCGTGCCGGATCGCCCGCCGCCCGGGCGCTGTTCACAGCGAGCAGGATCGCGATGGCCGCCATCGCCGCGATTTTGGCCTGCCGCGGCGCCAGTGCGCCTGCGATCGAACGAATGGTCATTCCGGGTCTCCTGTTTGCCACCACAACAGGAGCCGCCGCACGATCATTCTATTCCCTGCCGCCGGCCCTCATTGCACCGGACGCCGGCCGCGGGGATCGCCGACAATCACGCATCTTGTTGATGTTTTTTTCCGCCCGCGCGGAATATCCGCGCGGCCTCGTCGATCTTGATCGCAGCTGCCGCCTCCGCAGCCGCGCCGCGCTATTGGAGCATCCCCAGTGTTTCAGACCAGGTTCGGCGCCGTCGCTCGACTTGCCGAACTCGGCTGCGTGCTTGCTGCGCTCACCCTCGCAGCAGCCACCGCCGCGCGCGCGGACGGCTGTCCTAGGGACAGCAACAAGCCGAGCGACGAAATTGCGACCGACCGGCCCGACGTCACCAACTCCAGTATCGTCGTGCCGGTCGGGAGCCTGCAGAACGAGAACGGCATCAACCTGACTGGCCGCGACGGTGGCCGCAGCATCGACGGCAGCAACAGCCGTTGGCGGCTCGGCATCGCGCCCTGCCTGGAAGTGCTGGTCGACCTGCCGAGCTATGTCGGCACGCTGAAATCGCCGGGCGCCTCGGGCTTCTCCGACGTTGCGCCTGCCATCAAATGGCAGATCAGCCCGGTGCCCGGGACAATCGACCTCTCGATCACGGCCGGCGTCGCGTTGCCGACGGGTGCTTCTGTTGTCGCCGGGCGCGGGGCGCAGCCCTACATCCAGCTGCCATGGTCATGGGAGTTGCATGAGGGCTGGGGCGTCAGCGGCATGTTCACGGAATTCTTCCGCCCCGCCGAACTGACCGGCCAGCACATGTCGGAGGTGACGCTCGTGATCGAGAAGAAGCTGACCGAGCGGATCAGCGTGTTCAGCGAATATGTCGGCGACTATCCGGATGGCGCGCGGCCGACCCAGCTGATCAATTCCGGCGGCATGTACAAGATCACGCCGACCCAGCAGCTCGACCTCCACGTCGCGTTCGGGCTCAACCGCAACTCGCCGAACTACGTTTTCGGCTTAGGCTATTCGTTCCGCGTCGACGGGCTATTCCGGTAGTCCACCTCCCCTTGAAAAGGGGAGGTCGCTTTGCTCGCCAGAGCAAAGCGGGTGGGGATATTGTCTCTCCACGCACGCCAGCATCTGTGGCTGACCCCCATCCCGACCTTCCCCCTTTCAGGGGGAAGGAGCAGGTAGAGCTGCGTGACTAATTCACTTCCGCTTCACGTAGGCCGCTCAACCACAGCGCCAGCAGCGTCCACACCGCGCCCGACAACAGGTACGCACCGGCCGAGATCAGGCCGAAATGCGTCGCCAGCAAGAGCGCGGCGAGCGGCGCGAATCCGGCGCCGAACAGCCAGGCGAAATCCGAGGTCAGCGCCGAAGCAGTGTAGCGATAGCTGCGGGCGAAGTTAGAGGCGATCGCGCCCGACGACTGGCCGAACGACAGGCCGAGCAGCACGAAGCCGAGCACCATGTAGACGGTTTCACCGAACGCGCCGGCGTCGAGCAACTGCGGCGCAAAGCCGCTATAGACCGCGATCGCGACCGCCGAGCCCAGCAGCAGCGGCTTGCGCCCGACGCGGTCGGCGAGCATGCCGGAGACGACAATCGCGGCGACGCCGACCATGGCGCCGATCATCTCGATGATCAGGAAGCGCACCGGGCTTTCCTTGGTGAACAGGAACACCCAGGACAGCGGAAACACCGTGACCATGTGGAACAGGGCAAAACTCGCCAGCGGCGCGAACGCGCCGAGCAGGATGTTGCGGCCCTCCTGCGCGACGGTCTCGCCGACCCGCGCCGGCTCGAGGTCGCGGCTTTCGAACAGCTCGGAATATTCATCGGTCGCCACCATGCGCAGCCGCGCGAACAGCGCCACCACGTTGATGGCAAAGGCGACGAAGAACGGATAGCGCCAGCCCCAATCGAAGAAATCATCCGCCGACAGGTTGCCGGCGAAGAACGCGAACAGCGCGCTCGCCACGATCAACCCGAGCGGCGCGCCGAGCTGCGGCACCATCGCGTACCAGCCGCGCCTGTTCGGCGGCGAGTTCATCGCGAGCAGCGAGGCGAGGCCGTCCCACGCGCCGCCCCAGGCGATGCCCTGCAGGACGCGCGCGGCGGCCAGGAGCCAGATCGCCGCAACGCCGATCGTGTCGTAGCCGGGCAGGAAGGCGAGCGCGACGGTCGCGGTCCCGAGCAGGAACAGCGCGATGACGAGCTTGGCGCCCTTGCCGTGGCGGCGGTCGACCGCCATGAAGATGACGGTGCCGAGCGGCCGCGCGGCGAAGGCCAGCGCGAAGAGGCCGAAGGAATAGAGCGTGCCGGTCAGTTCATTGACGAACGGGAACACCAGCTTCGGGAACACGATCACCGAGGCGATCGCATAGACGAAGAAGTCGAAGAATTCCGAGGTGCGTCCGATGATGACGCCGATGGCGATTTCGCCGGGTTTCGCCTGCCCGTGACCTGACGCGGTCGGGGTGCCGTGAGCCATTGCTGGGGCCTGTGCCATCGCCGGAGAACCGTCCTTTGGAGCCTGATCCGGGAAACCGGAGGCCGGTTTTCCGAACCAATCATGCTCGAACTAGATGAGGCCACGGGCAGACTTTGCCACGCGGTCCACCTCACTTTCTGACGGTCTATCCCGCAGTGCAACATTGGACAAATTGTCCAATGTCAACTTTGCTGCATCGCAGCTACCCCTTGGCCGAACTCATAAAATTCAAGTGGGGTGAGCCGTGCGCGCCTTGAAATTATTGGCCTTATTGCCGTTCGCGGCGCTCCTAGGCGGGTGCGATTTCGTCGTCCTGGCGCCTGCCGGCGACATCGCCGCCCAGCAGCGCGACCTCGTCGTGATCTCCACCGTCCTGATGCTGATCATCGTGCTTCCGGTGATGGCGCTGACCGTCTTCTTCGCCTGGCGCTATCGCCAGTCCAACACCCAGGCTCCCTACGAGCCGGACTGGGACCACTCCACCCAGCTCGAGCTGGTGATCTGGTCGGCGCCGCTTCTCATCATCATCTGCTTGGGTGCGCTGACCTGGATGGGCACCCATCTGCTCGATCCCTACCGCTCGCTCGGCCGTATCGCCGCCGACAAGCCGATCGAGAGCAAGGACGCCCCGCTCAACGTCGAGGTGGTCGCGCTCGATTGGAAGTGGCTGTTCATCTACCCGGATTACGGCGTCGCCGCCGTCAACGAACTCGCGGCGCCCGTCGATCGCCCGATCCGCTTCCGCATCACGGCCTCTTCCGTGATGAACTCGTTCTACATTCCCGCGCTGGCCGGCCAGATCTACGCCATGCCCGGGATGGAGACCAAGCTGCACGCGGTGGCCAACAAGCCCGGCACCTTCCGCGGCTTCTCTGCGAATTACAGCGGCGCCGGCTTCTCCGGCATGCATTTCGATTTCAAGAGCCTGTCGAACACCGATTTCGACAAGTGGATCGCGACCGCCAAGGCCAGCGCCAGCATGCTCGGCCGCACCGACTATCTCCAGCTCGAGCGTCCGAGCGAGAACGATCCGGTCCGGCTCTATCGCTCGGTCGATCGCGATCTCTACAAGGCGATCCTCAACATGTGCGTCGAGCCCGGCAAGATGTGCATGAGCGAGATGATGGCGATCGACGCCAAGGGCGGCTTGGGGCGCGAAGGCTTCAACAACACGCTGCCGCTGACTTACGACAAATACGCCCGCCGCGGCGCGCCGCTCGGCTCTGAGCCGACCTTCGTCGCCGGCATCTGCTCGATGGACGAGATCAAGGACGCGCCGTCGCGCGAGGTCTCCGCGCCGCTCGATTTGACGCCGCTGCGCGGCTTCGGGTTGAAGCGCCCGCCGTTCTCGCCGGCCCATCCGTCATCGACATCCCTGCTGCTCGGCCAGCCTCCGAAATCAGAGTCCTGAGGAGGACCGCATGAATCCCGATCTCGTCAAGATGATCTTCGGCCGCCTCAACCTCGATGCGCTGCCGATCCATGAGCCGATCCTGGTCGGCACCTTCGCGGTGGTCGCGACCGGCGGGCTGGCGCTGTTCGCCATCGTCACCTACTTCCGGCTCTGGGGCTATCTGTGGCGCGAGTGGTTCACCACCGTGGACCACAAGCGCATCGGCATCATGTACATGATCCTCGGCATCGTGATGCTGCTGCGCGGCTTCGCGGACGCGCTGATGATGCGCATGCAGCAGGCGATCGCCTTCAACGGCTCGGACGGCTATCTGCCGGCCCATCACTACGACCAGGTCTTCACTGCCCACGGCGTGATCATGATCTTCTTCGTGGCGATGCCGCTGGTCACCGGCCTGATGAACTACGTGGTGCCGCTGCAGATCGGCGCCCGCGACGTCTCCTTCCCCTTCCTCAACAATTTCAGCTTCTGGATGACGGTCGGCGGCGCCGTGCTGGTGATGATGTCGCTGTTCGTCGGCGAATTCGCCCGCACCGGCTGGCTCGCCTATCCGCCGCTGTCGAACATCGGCTACAGTCCAGACGTCGGCGTCGACTATTACATATGGGGCCTCCAGGTCGCCGGCGTGGGCACGACGCTATCGGGCATCAATTTGGTTTGCACCATCGTCAAGCTGCGCGCGCCGGGCATGACGATGATGAAGATGCCGGTGTTCACCTGGACCTCGCTCTGCACCAACGTCCTGATCGTCGCCTCCTTCCCGGTGCTGACGGCGGTCCTGGCATTGCTGTCGCTCGATCGTTACGTCGGCACCAATTTCTTCACGAACGACTTCGGCGGCAACCCGATGATGTACGTGAACCTGATCTGGATCTGGGGCCACCCCGAGGTCTACATCCTGGTGCTGCCGGCGTTCGGCATCTTCTCGGAGGTGACCGCGACGTTCTCCGGCAAGCGGCTGTTCGGCTACACCTCGATGGTCTACGCCACCGTCGTCATCACCATCCTGTCCTACCTGGTCTGGCTGCACCACTTCTTCACGATGGGCTCCGGCGCCAGCGTCAACTCGTTCTTCGGCATCACCACCATGATCATCTCAATCCCGACGGGCGCGAAGATGTTCAACTGGCTGTTCACGATGTATCGCGGCCGCATCCGCTTCGAGCTGCCGATGATGTGGACGGTGGCGTTCATGCTGACCTTCGTGATCGGCGGCATGACCGGCGTGCTGCTCGCGGTGCCGCCGGCCGATTTCGTGCTGCATAACAGCCTGTTCCTGATCGCGCATTTCCACAACGTGATCATCGGCGGCGTGCTGTTCGGCCTGTTCGCCGGCATCAACTACTGGTTCCCGAAGGCGTTCGGCTTCAGGCTCGATCCGTTCTGGGGCAAGCTGTCGTTCTGGTTCTGGGTCTCCGGCTTCTACTTCGCCTTCATGCCGCTCTACGTGCTCGGCCTGATGGGCGTGACGAGACGGCTCCGCGTGTTCGACGATCCGTCCTTGCAGATCTGGTTCGTCATCGCGGCCTTCGGCGCCTTCCTGATCCTGCTCGGCATTGGTGCGATGCTGGTGCAGTTCGCGGTCAGCATCCTCCGGCGCGAGCAGCTCAAGGACACCACCGGCGATCCCTGGAACGCGCGCACGCTGGAATGGGCGACCTCGTCGCCGCCGCCGGACTACAACTTCGCCTTCACGCCCGTGGTCTACGACAACGACGCCTGGTGGGACATGAAGCGCCGCGGCTACAGGCGCCCGCTAACCGGCTTCAAGCCGATCCATATGCCGTCCAACACCGGCACCGGCGTCATCCTCGCCGGCTTCGCGACGGTTATGGGATTCGCACTGATCTGGTACATCTGGTGGCTCGCCGCCGTCAGCTTCGTTGCGCTGCTCGCGGTCGCGATCGGCCACACCTTCAACTATCACCGCGACTTCCACATCCCGGCGGATGAGGTGGTGCGGACTGAAGACGCGCGGACACGCGTCCTTGCCGCGGGAGCCCAGACATGAGCGTAGCGACAACCATAACCGCTCAAGGCTCCGAGCCGGTCTTCCACGTCGTCGACGAGCACGATCATCCGGAAGGCGCCAGCACCATGCTGGGCTTCTGGATCTACCTGATGAGCGACTGCCTCATCTTCGCGATGCTGTTTGCGACCTATGGCGTGCTCGGCGGCAGCTATGCCGCCGGCCCGTCGCCGAAGGACCTGTTCGACCTCAAGCTGGTCGCGCTCAACACCACGATGCTGCTGCTCTCCTCGATCACCTATGGCTTCGCCATGCTGACGATGGAGAAGTCCAGGATCGGCCAGACCCAGCTCTGGCTTGCGATCACGGGACTGTTCGGCCTCGCCTTCCTCGGCATCGAGCTCACCGAGTTCGCCCACATGATCCATGAGGGCGCGACGCCGCAGCGCAGCGCCTTCCTGTCGTCGTTCTTCACGCTGGTCGGCACCCACGGCCTGCACGTCACCTTCGGCCTGGTCTGGCTGGTGACGCTGATGGTGCAGACCGCGCGGTTCGGCCTCACCACCGCCAACCGGCGCCGGCTGATGTGCCTGTCGATGTTCTGGCACTTCCTCGACGTGGTCTGGATCGGCGTCTTCACCTTCGTCTATCTGCTGGGAATGCTGCGATGACAACGAAATCACACGCCGAGGCTCATACGCTCGAAGCCAATGCCGGCGGTCAAGGCCATGATGATCATGGCGGCGCGGCCCACGGCTCGCTGCAGAGCTATCTGATCGGCTTCGGCCTCTCGGTCGTCCTCACCGCAATTCCGTTCTGGCTGGTGATGACCGGCGCCATCGCCGACAAGCAGGTCACCGCGCTGATCGTGCTGGTGCTGGCCGCGGTGCAGATCGTGGTCCACATGATCTACTTCCTGCACATGAACACGCGGTCCGAAAACGGCTGGACCATGATGGCGATGATCTTCACCGTGGTCATGGTGGTGATCGCGCTGACCGGCTCGCTGTGGGTCATGCATCACCTCAACATCAACATGATGCCGATCCACGATATGAGCCAGATGCCGTGACGATGCGATCTGCCAGGCCACCGCTGGTGCTGCTCACGCTCGGCATGCTGGGCGTGGTGCTGCTGAGCGCGCTCGGCATCTGGCAGGTCGAACGCCGGACCTGGAAGCTGGCGCTGATCGAACGGGTCGAGCAGCGCATGCATGCGGCGCCGCTCGCGCCGCCGCCGCCATCGTCATGGCCGGCGGTCACGGCCGCGAGCGACGAATATCGCCGCGTCACCGTGCGCGGCACGTTCCTCAATGCCGAGGAGACGCTGGTGCGGGCGGTGACGGCCGAAGGCCCCGGCTTCTGGGTGCTGACGCCGCTGCAGGTAGCCGACGGAACCACGGTGCTGGTCAATCGCGGCTTCGTTCCGTCCGACCGCCGCGATCCCGCGACGCGGCGCGACGGCGACGCGCAGGGCCCGGTCAGCGTCACCGGGCTGTTGCGGATGTCGGAGCCGAACGGCGGCTTCCTGCGCAGCAACGATCCCGCGGCGGGCCGCTGGTATTCGCGCGACGTCGCCGCGATCGCCGCCGCGCACCGATTGTCGCACGTCGCTCCCTACTTCATCGATGCCGATGCGACGCCGAATCCCGGCGGCTCTCCCCTCGGCGGACTCACGATCGTGCGGTTTCCGAACAACCACCTGATTTACGCGCTGACATGGTTCGCGTTGGCCTTTATGCTGGCGGGCGCGCTCCTGCGCATCGCCAGCAGGAGCCGCGCCGGCGCCTCCGATCCAGGGTGGAGTTCAAGGCGCGCCGCCGTGCGCCACCTGGTCGGCGCAGCCCGCAACCTGTCTCGCGACCCAGGCCCAGATGCTCGAGCGCACATCGGATCCGCATGAGGAAAATGCCGCGACCGGCACGGCCGTGATGCCGTCTGCCGCGGGCGCGGCTGCCGGCATGCCGTTCGATCTCGCAAGCCCCGCCGACATCGCCACCAACCGCAAGAACATGGCCCTCTTGGTCCAGCTGCGCTGGATCGCCGTGATCGGCCAGATCGCCACCATCGGCTTCGTCCAGTTCTGGATGGGCATCGCGCTGCCGCTGCTGCCGCTCGCCGCCGTGATCTCCGGGCTCGTCGCACTCAATGTCGTCAGCCTGCTGTGGCTGCGCTACCGCGCCGACATCAACAACCGCGAGCTTTTGGTCGCGCTGGCGCTCGACGTCGCGGCGCTGACCGCCCTGCTCTATCTCAGCGGCGGCGCCACCAATCCCTTCACCTCGCTCTATTTGCTGCAGGTGACGCTCGGCGCGGTGCTGCTCGATGCGCCCTCGACCTGGTCGCTGGTGGCGCTGGTCTGCATGAACTTCGCCTGGCTGACCAGCTACTACCGGCCGCTGGAGCTGGCGCAACAGGGCTTCGCCGACGCCTTCAACCTGTACATCGCCGGCACCTTCATCGGCCTCGTGCTCGACGCCGTGCTGCTCGTGGTGTTCATGACCCGGATCAATCGCAATCTGCGCGACCGCGACCTGCGCCTCGCGGCGATGCGCCAGCATGCCACCGAGCAGGACCATATCGTCCGGATCGGCCTGTTGGCTTCCGGCGCCGCGCATGAGCTCGGTACGCCGCTCGCCTCGCTCTCGGTCATCCTGGGCGACTGGCGCCGGATGCCCGCGCTCGCTTCCGACCCCGAACTGTCGCAGGACCTCGCCGAGATGGAGATCTCGGTGCAGCGCTGCAAGTCGATCGTGACCGGCATCCTGCTCTCGGCCGGTGAAGCCCGCGGCGAGGGCTCCTCGCCGACCACCGTCGCGGCATTCCTGAGCGCGCTGGTCGAGGAGTGGCGGGCGACGCGGCCGTCGGCCACGCTGTATTTCCGCAACGCGTTCGGCACCGACCTTGCGATCGTGTCCGACGTTGCGCTCAAGCAGGCGATCTTCAACGTGCTCGACAATGCCGCCGAGGTTTCGCGCGACTGGATCGAGCTGATGGCCGAGCGCAATGCCGACAAGCTGGTGCTGTCGGTGAACGATCGCGGCCCGGGCTTCTCGCGCGAGATGCTTTCACATATCGGCAAGCCGTATCAATCGACCAAGGGCAGCCCCGGCAGCGGCCTCGGTCTGTTCCTGGTCGTCAATGTCGTGCGCAAGCTCGGCGGCGTGGTAACGGCGCGCAACCGGCCGGATATCGGCGCCGCGGTCAGGCTCGAGCTGCCGCTCTCGACGCTTGCGATCGGAGACCATCTTGACCGATGAACGCCAGCTTCTGATCGTCGAGGACGATTCCGGCTTTGCCCGCACCCTGAAGCGCTCGTTCGAGCGTCGCGGCTACGGCGTCGCTGTATCCACCTCGCTCGACGAGGTCCGCGAGCTGCTCGAGCAGCAATCGCCCGGCTATGCCGTCGTCGACCTGAAGCTCGCTGGCGGCGCCTCGGGTCTTGCCTGCGTCGAAGCGCTGCATGCGCATGACCCCGAGATGCTGATCGTCGTGCTGACCGGCTTTGCCAGCATCGCGACCGCGGTCGAGGCGATCAAGCTCGGCGCCTGCCACTACCTCGCGAAACCGTCGAACACCGACGACATCGAGGCCGCATTCCAGAAAGCCGCCGGCAACGCCGCCATCGAGGTCGGTGCGCGGCCGACCTCGATCAAGACGCTGGAATGGGAACGCATCCACCAGACCCTGATCGAGACCGATTTCAACATCTCCGAAGCCGCCCGCCGCCTCGGCATGCATCGCCGCACCCTGGCGCGAAAGCTCGAGAAGCAGCGGGTGAAGTAGCATCCTAGCCATGCTGCGTAGCCCGGATGCAGCGCAGCGCAATCCGGGACGGCTTCGCTCTGTTCACGTCATCGCGGCGACGTCTGCCGCAGTGTCAATGTATTCCTGAAAACGGACCGCCTTTCCGTCGCGGTACTTGAAGACGTGGGCCCATTCGTTCGTCACGGTCTTGCCTGTTTTCTTCGCCCGCGCCGTGAGCGTACCCAGGACCACGACGGTGTCGCCCTGCTCAATCATCTCACGCGGTGCGAACTCGCTGAATTCCAGATTCTCGCCGACCTGGACGAAGAAGTTTGCAATCTGCTGCTTTCCCTTGAAGGTCCCGGCCCAAGGCAATTTGTCCTGGGGACCAGGGGTTATCCACGTGCAGTTGTCATCGATCAAATCCCTCATGAGCGCCGGAATGTCACCACGTTGAAAAGCCTCATATCCCTTCCTGGTTGCCTCAACATTCGATGTCATCGGATTCTCCTCGCTGCAAATTGATGGGTCACCTCAATGTCGATCAAACAGCGGCAGGGCGGCCAGCATAGCACGCCATGCTCCGATTGCCGTCGCCATCCAGGAAACAAAAGCGATCCGGAGCGATTCTGGTCAGGATCGTTTACGTAGCATCGAGCGCCGTTGCCGTTTGCTTCGCTACCGCTGTATGGCGACGCAGCGCTCGTATTGAGTACACACGGCGCCGCAGCAGGAGAGCCGTGTCATCGAGACGCTACGTGCGGGCCAGAAAGACCCCTAGCAGGAATGCGATGGCAAGTGATTGAAGAGGCGCCGCCTTGGTTGCCTCACTCAGGTGATGCAGCCACCGGTCTCGTTGCGGCAATGGTTCAAATACGCTGTGCTCAGCCATCTGACGGATCGCCTCTGACGCCTGCTCGATGCGTTGCTCAGGGCTGGCCGTGAAAGCAATGGAGGTTTCGTCAGCCATCACCATCAACGTTCCTTGATCCCGGACTGTTCCTCGATTCCTTCACCGAGTGATACGCTCAGTCATTCCCGAAGAAATTCACGAACGGGCGACGCGGGCCGTCGTCGTCTTCCGATGCCATGATCGGTACTTCACGGCGGCCTGCCTGTTCCACGAGCACCGGAGCTTCACGGCGTTGTTCGCCCTGCTCGATGCGCCGCTGCTGACGTCTCGCCTGCTCGGATGCGATACGTTTCGCCTTGCGTTCAGCATACCGCTTGCGCCGCTCCCGTTCTTCCGCTGCAGGCTTCCTCGCCTCGACCGCATCCGCCTGCTTCTCGACGGGCGCTTGGACGTCCTTCGCCGGCTCTGGCTGTATCTGCGACGGCGGGGGTGGCGCGGCGGCTTCTGGAGCGGCGGCCTCGCGCTGGCTGGCTGGCTGCGGTGCCGGGGCGGCTTCTGCCGTCGATGGCAGCACCACGCGTGCTGGTTCCGAGGCCGCCGGCGAAGAAACGCGCGTCTGAGGGCCGGCGGGATCCTTGAGCGCCGAATTTGCTATCAGCAACCCACCACCGAACCCGGCACCGAGGATGATGAAGGTTGTTCCGACGCCCGCGAAGAAAATGACTGCTTTTGATGCCATGGTCCGCTCTCCTCCACTGGCGAGCGAACGCGCGAAAGGTAGCGGCGTTCCGTTCGGGGTAGCCCGGCAATGAGGTGCCGCTCATCCGAGCGGCCGGCGCGCGGACAATCAGGAGCCTCAGCCTGCGCAAGCGAGCGTGCGGCGACATTTCGCCCAAAAAAAAAAAGCCCGGTCCTGCGACCGGGCTTTTGTTTTCAATCCGTCGAACCCTTTCAGGCGGCTTCGTCTTCGACGGCGGTATCGTCGCCATCGCTGTCGGCATCCTCGCCGTCGGCATCGCCCTCGCCTTCACCCTCGGCTTCCGCCTTGGCGCCACGGCGCGGGCTCTTGGCGAGCTGGCCTTCGATCTCCTTGATCGCCTCGGTCTCGGTCGAGTGCTGCACGACCGCGATCTCCCGCGACAGGCGATCCAGCGCCGCTTCATAGAGCTGGCGTTCAGAGTAGGACTGCTCGGGCTGCGATTCCGAACGGTAGAGATCGCGGACCACCTCGGCGATCGCGACGATGTCGCCCGAGTTGATCTTCGCTTCGTATTCCTGGGCGCGGCGCGACCACATGGTGCGCTTGACGCGGGCGCGGCCCTTCAGCGTCTCCAGCGCCTTCTTGACCAGCGCCGGCTCCGACAGCTTGCGCATGCCGACATTGGCGACCTTCGCCGTCGGAACGCGCAGCGTCATCTTGTCCTTCATGAAATTGATCACGAACAGCTCGAGCTTGGCGCCCGCGATCTCCTGCTCCTCGATGGCCAGGATCTGGCCGACGCCGTGAGCGGGATAGACGACGAATTCATTGGCCTTGAAGCCCTGACGCTGGGTCACGACCTTCTTCGGCTCCTCGACGCGCGGCGCGGCCGGCTTGGCGGCAACCTTCGGGGCAGCGGCGGGGGCGGCAGCCTTCGGGGCAGCCGGCTTCGGCGCAGCAGCAGTTTTGGGGGCGACCTTCGCAGCAGCGGGCTTCGCAGCTGCCGCTTTCGCGGCAGTCTTGGCAGTCTTTTCTGGCATCACGCTTCTTTTGTTCTTTGAGGACTTTGCAGCCGCGGCCTTCTTGGCGCCCTTCACAGGCGCCTTGGCACGGCCCTTGGTTGCGCTGCGAGCAACGACAGCGGCTTTCTTCGTCGTCTTTGAAGCACTCTTTTTACGCGTTTTCTGTGACACAGCCTGCGCGCGGAAACTGCCACGCCCCTGTTCGAGTGTTGCGGGAACCTCGAAGCCACAAGGTACGCATGGCAGGGGGGTTCTTGGCCTGTAATGTGTCAGATATAGCACATTTTCCGCAAAAATCAATGGTTTACGCCCGATTCCGGGCATAACAGGGTCTTCTCAGGTCATATGTCCGTCATTAGGGTTAAATCCACGGCCCGACGGAGGTCCGCGGCGGGCCAAAGCCCGCCCTTATCGGGGTAGTCCGGAAGATTGCTCGCGAATGTCAGCGAATCAGTCGCCGCTGCCCGGATTCGGAGAAAAATAGTTCTCGAACTTGCCTTCCTTGCCTTCCCACTCCTTGGCGTCCTCGGGCGAATCCTTCTTCTGGGTGATGTTCGGCCAGCTCTTGGCGTAGTCGCGGTTGACCTCGAGCCACTTCTCCAGCCCCGGCTCGGTGTCCGGCTTGATGGCGTCCGCCGGGCATTCCGGCTCGCACACGCCGCAATCGATGCATTCGTCAGGATGGATGACCAGCATGTTCTCGCCCTCGTAGAAGCAATCGACGGGGCAGACCTCGACGCAGTCGGTATATTTGCACTTGATGCAGGCTTCAGTGACGACGTAGGTCATCCAAAACTCCGGAACGATCGATTTTTTCTGGGGTTGCGTAGCGCAGGAATACCGGGGCCGCAAGGGAAGCCGCCCCCGAAAAACGCCAGTATTCTCACGCCCCTGCCACCAGTTTTATTGGGAGTATGATCCTGATCGGAAAACCGGACCCCACTTTTCCGGATCATGCTCAAATGAGATAGCAAGCGCTACATAACTACTCCTTACCGGCTTGCAAATTGCCGGCTTGCAAATCCTCGTAGAGCACCCGCGCTGATGTCGCATCGCCGCGCCGCTCGGCGAAGGCGATCACCTTCAGCACGCGGACGCTGTTGTCGAGCGCGACGGTGACGACATCACCCGCCTTCACCGCATGGCCCGGCGATTTCTCGCGGTTGCCGTTGATGCGGACATGCCCTGATGCGACCAGTTCAGCCGCGCTGGTGCGGGCCTTCACCAGGCGCGCGTGCCACAGCCATTTGTCGAGGCGCTGTCGATCCAAAAGTTAGACCAAGGGTTGGACTATTCCTTCCGGCCGGCAAGCTGCTCTTTCAGCGCAGCGAGCTTGGCGAATGGCGAATTCGGATCGATCGGCCGGTCACGCTCGCGCGGCGCGCTCGAGGCGTAGGGCCGATGCGACGGGCCGTTCTCGCGCTTGTCGCGACCGCCCTTGTCACGGCCGAAATCGCGGCCGCCGCGGTCACGATCGCCGCGCTCGCCCTTGCGATCGCCGCCACCGAACTTGTTGTCGCGGCGCCGCTCATTGTCGCGATCGCGCCCCTTGCCTTCGAAGCGCTCGCGGCGTTGGCCCTTGTCGTCCCTGTTGTCGCGGGCCTGCGCGCCCTCAGTGGGTGCGGCCGACGGATCCGCCGGCGCGCCGGTGCGCGGGGTGCGGAAATCCTGGTGGCGGCGCGGACGGCGACGCTGCTCGCGCTTCGCCTCGCCCTCGCTGCTGCCCTCAGCGACCTGCGCGCCCTCGGCGGGCTTGCCCTGATGGCGGCCGCGGTTGCGATCGTGGCCGCGATGATGCGGACGGCGCTCGTCGGAGCGGCCACCCGGCCGCCAGACTTCGACCAGCTGCGGCTCGGCCGGCGTCTCCGCGGTGGCGGGAGCGGCCTCGGCGGCAGCTTCAGCGGGTGCAGCGTCAACGCTTGCGGTCTCCGCAGGCGCTTCGGCAACAGCTTCAGCAGCTTCCACGGCAGGCGCAGGCTCGGCCGCGGCTTCAGCAGCCGGCGCCTCGGCAGCGGGTTCTTCGGCGGCAGCCGCGGGCTCATCGACCGGCGCGGGGCGCTCGGCCACCGCATCCTGATGGGTCTCGACCACGACCGGCGTCCCCTCGCTGGCGGCGACCTCGGCAAAGCCGACATCGGGCAGCAGCGCAGCCGACGGCGCCGGATCGCCGGACACCGGCTGATGATCGACCGCAGCCTCCGCCGCATCGGCGGTGACTTCGGCGGCGGCATCGGCCGGCGCATCCACAGCGGCGTCAGAGGTCGCCTCGACCGGCTGCGTCTCGGCGGCAACGGTCTCCGTGCCCTCGGCCAGCGCAGCCTCGACCGGCTTCGGCGGCAACGGCGGACGGCGGTCCATGCGGTAGCCGAGCGCGCGCAGGATCGAGGCAAAATCCTCGCCGGCAGATCCCGTCAGCGAGGTCATCGCCTGGGTCACGACAAAGCCGCGGCCGTCGAACGCGCCCGCAGGCTTCTCGCCCGGCGAGGTCTCGCGCCAGGCCAGCGCCGGGCGGATCAGATCGGCGAGCCGCTCCAGGATGTCGACGCGCACCGCGCGCTCGCCGCACTGGCGATAGCCGAGCACGCGATAGCCATCGCGCGGCAAGCTCTTGTCGACCGGGAACGAGGTGCGGCCGCTCGACGCCAGATGCTGCACGTTCGACAGCGCAGCCATGTCGACATTGCTTTGCTTCTCGGCCCACAGCAGCGAGGCCAGCGAGCGCGCCGCGGGCTTCAAGAGCTGCGGGAAATAGATGTGGTAGGCGCCGAACCGCACGCCGTATTTGCGCAACGCCGCGCGCGACGGCTGGTCGAGATCCTTCATCTCGGCCGCGATCTTGCTGCGCTCGAGCACGCCGAGCGCCTCGACCAGCTGGAAGGCGATGCCGCGGGCGATGCCCTGCAGGTCCTCGGCCTTGGCGAGTTCGAACAGCGGCCCGAGCAGCTTCTCGATATGCGTCTTGAGCCAGAGATCCAGCCTGGTCTGCACCGCCTCACGCGAGGCGCCGGTCAGCCGCTCGTCGGAAATGATGCGCAGTCGCGGATGCAGCGCGTCGTCGGCGGCGACGAGCTTCGCCACCGCATCGCCGGTCCAGCGGATGGTGCCGTCGGAGGTCAGCACGAACTGCTCGTCGGGGGCGGCGCCCAGTTTCTCGGCCCGCGCATCGATCTCGCGCGCCAGCACCTGCTGGGCGGCGGCTTGCAGCGCCTTGGCGTCGCTGCCGGCCTCGGCCGCATCGGGTGCGAAGGTGAAACCATCGAGCCGGCCAATCGCATGGCCTTCCACGATCACTTCACCGGTCTTGCCAATTTCCGTATTCAAAACTGAGTTCTCCCGCAGGCGGCGCATCAATACACTGGTCCGCCTGTCAACGAAACGCTCCGTGAGCCGTTCATGCAGCGCATCGGATAATTTATTTTCGAGGTCGCGCGTGATCCCCTGCCAGTGGTCCGGGTCGTAGAGCCAGTCGGGCCGGTTGGCAACAAAGGTCCAGGTCCGGATCTGCGCGATCCGGCCCGATAGCGTGTCGATATCGCCGTCGGTCCGGTTGGCCTGGTCGACCTGGGCGGCAAACCATGCGTCAGGGATACGCCCCTTTTGCATCAGGAAGCCATACAGCGTGGTCACGAGTTCGGCATGGGCGGCCGGCGACAGCTTTCGGTAGTCCGGAACCTGGCAGGCCTCCCACAGCCGCTCCACCGCCTTGGGCCCATGCGCCCATTCGCGCACCTCGGCGTCGCGTGCGACATGTTCGAGCACGCGCAAATCCTCGGCAACCGGGGCCCGCGTCAGTGCCTCATGATTAGGCGTCAGCGCCAAGGACACCTGCAACGCGCCGAGCGAGGAGAAATCCAGCCTGGCGTTGCGCCATTGCAGCATCTTGACGCTGTCGAAGGTGTGGTTCTGCAACGCGTTGACGAGCTCCGGCTCGAACGGCGCGCAGCGTCCCGTCGTACCAAATGTGCCGTTGCGGGTGGCACGGCCGGCGCGGCCGGCGATCTGCGCGAACTCGGCCGGCGTCAGCCGGCGGAATTGATAGCCGTCATATTTGCGGTCGGAGGCGAAGGCGACGTGATCGACGTCGAGATTGAGCCCCATGCCGACCGCGTCGGTCGCGACGAGATAATCGACATCGCCGTTCTGGAACATCGCGACCTGCGCATTGCGCGTGCGTGGGCTAAGCGAGCCCAGCACCACGGCAGCGCCGCCATGCTGGCGGCGGATCAATTCGGCGATCGCGTACACTTCATCCGCCGAGAACGCGACGATCGCCGTGCGGCGCGGCTGCCGCGTGATCTTGCGGTCGCCGGCAAATTCGAGTTGCGACAGCCTGGGCCGCGTGACGATCGAGGCGCCCGGCAGCAGCCGCTCGATCATCGGCCGCATCGTCGCCGCACCCAATAGCAGCGTCTCGTCGCGGCCGCGGCGATTGAGGATGCGATCGGTGAACACATGCCCGCGCTCGAGATCGGCGGCGATCTGGATCTCGTCGACCGCGAGGAAGGACACGTCGAGATCGCGCGGCATCGCCTCCACGGTCGAGACCCAGAAGCGCGGCGCCTTCGGCTTGATCTTCTCCTCGCCGGTGACCAGCGCGACATTGTCGACGCCGGCGCGATCGACGATCTTGTTGTAGACCTCGCGCGCGAGCAGCCGCAGCGGTAGCCCGATCAGCCCTGACGAATGCGCCAGCATGCGCTCGATCGCCAGATGCGTCTTGCCGGTGTTGGTCGGCCCCAGCACCGCAGTGACACCAGCACCGGGCACGCGGTCATTTCCGAACGAAGTTGAGAAAACCATTTTTTGCAGTGTTTCTTGAAGTGTTGGGTGCTCTCTATTCCGTCATCCTGAGGAGCGCGTTAGCGCGTCTCGAAGGATGCACGGCCGAGATCGATCCATTTGCGGCGATCTTGACGAGACAGCGGGGCTGTCGCCCTTCGAGACGCCTGCTGCGCAGGCTCCTCAGGGTGACGGTTTGGCAGTGTGTTTGGCACCCGCAGAGTGTTTCGCAAAATCTGTCTCACAATGCGACGCTAGCTGCGCCCGGCTTAAGCTTCGGAACGAGTTGAGAACAAATCGCGGCCGAATCGCTGACTCCATTCCGGGCCTGAAACGTTCACCGCAACATCTCGGGTAGACCCCACGGCGGCGGCACTAGATCAAGTTCGAGAGGGCTCCACAAGCAGGGGATATGCGGACTGAATTCCTTAAGTTCCAGAGCTGGCCGAGTCGAATCAGAAGCGGGCAAGAGTCAACTGGATTCCGGTGACGTTTATTGCATGGCTTGCGCACCAACTGCCCCGTCATTCCGGGGCACGCGCAGCGTGAACCCGGAATCTCGAGATTCCGGGTTCGATGCTTCCGCATCGCCCCGGAATGACGAAGCAGGCTACTGCGTCTTCGCCACGCGCGGCGGCGCGGCTGTGGTGACGAACGACGTCGCTTCCAGCATGGCCATGCCGAGCGGGGTCGGGATCGTCATGCGGAACGGCACCAAAAGGCGGGTGCCGGCGATCGGCACGAAGGCGACCTCGATGTTGCGCTGGGCGGCGAGATATTTGATCACGGGGCGATCCGGGATGTAGCCCGAGATCGGCACGAAATAGAGCGCGCAGACCAGCGCCGGGCCGTGATAGCCGCGCTCGGCCTTGACCATCTCGACCCGCTTGAAATCGAGCTTGAGGTCGTAGCGCATGCGGCCGTCGAACACGCCGGCGCCGGTGCGGCAGACATCCGGGCTCATCAATTCGGCATTGCCGGGCGCGCGCAGGAACGCGCCGGTCATCGGATCGAATACGTTCTTCTTCTGCGCCTCGGTCACCGGCAGGCGATCGGCATCGACCGGCGGCTCCGGCTCGATCGCGGATTCCTTGATGCCGCCGCCCGCGAGCACCATCCGGATCGTCTCCGACTTCTTCGAGGTGGTGGTGGTCGCGGTGTAGGAGGACGCCGCCAGCGTCCCGTTGACGACCCGGCCCTGCGAGGCGCCCGAGCCGGTGCCGCCGGAAAACGCCTTCAACAGCCCCGCGGTGCCGCCTTGGGCGGTGGCCGAGAAGGTGTCGTCGCCGATTTCGATGGTCCAGCTGCCCTTGCCGACCGGGATACCGGCCAAGGTCGCCTCATACTGCGCGTCGAGCCGACCCTGCGCGCTGGCGCGCTCGGCACAAAACAGCAAAACGGCACCGGCGCACAGGCCGAGGAGCCGGCCGAGCGGGGGCAAAATGGCAATGGCGGTCGTCACTTAACCTACCTGACGGTCCTGCTATCGGCGCTTGGTCTGTTGTCCACTTTCCAAAGCCACATCGGCCGGACAACACGCGCGTCTCTTATGGAACCAAGACTTGCAGCCGAATACGCCCTTTATATGGTTGCCATTTCAGCCGTTAAGTGGCTGGAACGGCTTATGAACCGGCATTCCCCGATACCGCCATGCGGCGATATAATCTTGACGCTTGGGTGATCCGCCTCTATACACCCGCGGTTCCTGGAAAATGGACGCGAATTCAAAACCCCCGCGCGGGCCGTGCGATTGCACGCCTGGCCAAGAGGCGGGGATGCAATAAGGATTTTGTAAGATGTCCCGGCGCTGCGAACTGACGGCCAAGGGCCCCCAGACGGGCCACAAGGTGAGCCACTCCAACATCAAGACCAAGCGGCGCTTCCTGCCGAACCTGGCCAACGTGACCTTCATCTCGGATGCGCTGGGCCGCAACGTGCGCCTGCGCGTCTCGACCAACGCGCTGAAGAGTGTCGACCACAATGGCGGCCTCGACGCCTACCTGCTCAAGGCCAAGGCCGACGTGCTCTCGCCCCGCGCCCTCGAACTGAAGCGCGCGATCGAGAAGAAGGTCGGCAAGCCGGCCCCGGTGAAGAAGGCGAGCTGAGCGAGACTGCGAGAGCGGAATTCGCGGGAAGAGTTTTGAAACGGCCGGGTCGATGACCCGGCCGTTTTTGTTTTGGGCTATCTCCCAGCGCATTAATGCGTCGGCGATATTCCTTTCAAAAAATCTCTCAAGCCTTCCATCGTCTGGCCCGTAGGCTCCACTATTGGCGAAATTCCCCAACGCTGAAAAATTGCCTCCTCAACTGGATTGGGATTCGCCATAAAAATGAAGCTTGGAGGTCGGTCTATTTTTGACCCAGCTGCTCGCCAAATCTTCGCAAGCCTGTGGAAGAGATACCTAACATTGATGTCGGAGAGGCTGTAGCCAATAAAAAGGACTGGATGCCGCAACACATCTGCCCTGAGCATCTGGTCCAGTGGCGACTCGAAGTCGAGCCGTTCAAAATAGCTACTCTCAGTGAGAATTAGTGTTGCATCGTCGTCAAAGTCGCCGTGAAATTTGACGATCTCCAACTCATGGCCCTGCTTGGCCATAAGATCCTGCACCGTTAGTATCTTTCGATACGGCACCTGCCAGTGCTCACACGCCTTTTCGAGCCATCGATCAAAGTTAGTGGTGTATATTTTTCGGAAGCGCGCTTTAACAAGCGCTTCGTGGACTTCTGAGTTCCCGACTTCGATGCCCTTGTCGTGCCAGTTCACATCCATCCAACTTCTTAGTGGACCAATGCTTCCGCGTTCGATCTCGAAATATTCCGCAAGAGACAGGTACCCTCCCAATTGCTTCAGTATGAGTGGATCATACCCAAGCAACTGAGCCACCTTGTCCATCAAATCACCCCAAGACGGAAGACCAAGATTCTGAGAGACTCCAGCACCTACGAACAGAATTGTGTTTCTTGTATCGATCTGCTCACGCATTCGCGTTCTCGTTTAGATATGAAATGAGTTTGTCTACGGCCAACTTGCGCATCGAGATCGAGTTTTTTTGGTCACCCATTTCCGCAAATGTTTTGTTGAACCCATTAGGGATAAAGATTGGATCCCACTGGAAGCCCTCAGGTCCTCGCGGCCTTCGAGCGATCACCCCATCGATGCGTCCTACGAACACTTCGATTTTTTTTCCGTCGCAATAAGCCAGATAAGTGATCGCTGTAACTGCCGGCTCCGCAGATCGACCGACAATTTCTGCAAGTTTCTTATTCTTAAGTTTATTCCAAAAAATCTCCGTTAGTCCTCCGGGGAATCCGCCGAGAAAGGGAAACTGCAAACCGGTGTGATCTACGAAGATCGGACGTTTTGTTTTGGCGAATGCTTTAACAACCTTATCTCGAACTAGGGCCTCCATGTCATCAGTTTGAATTTCGTCGATTGAAACAGACGCCTTCACGAGGTGATACCGTGTACCTTTGAAGAGTTTCCCAAACTCGCCAAACTTGTAGTCGTTCTTGGTAAGAAATCTCAGATCCATCTTTGACCCGTCATCCGAACGCAGTGTTGCGTTGCGCGTTGACCAATATGAACGTTGTTCTCTTCGTGACCTCCTTTAGATTCTCCGCTCCGATATACGTCATGGCCGATCTCACGCCTCCGCTAATTTGAGAAAGAGTCGCCTTGACCTCTCCTTTGTACGGAATGCTTACAGTTTTGCCTTCCGCGGCGCGGTACTCGGCAACGCCACCGTGGTGCTTGGTCATCGCGGTCTCAGACGACATGCCATAGAATGTCATACTCTTGGGAACACGCTTGCCATCAACATCTTCGTATTGGATTTCGCCTGCACACTCTGCATGACCGGCAAGCATGCCACCCAGCATGACAAAGTCGGCTCCGCCGCCAATCGCTTTCACGATGTCTCCAGGCACCACGCAGCCACCGTCCGAGCAAACCTGTCCTTTTAGTCCGTGGGCAGCGTCCGCACACTCTATGACGGCCGAAAGCTGAGGAAAGCCGATTCCGGTCAAGTCTCGTGTTGTACACACCGACCCCGAGCCAATTCCCACTCGGACAATATCCGCACCAGCTAGTATTAGTGCTTCCGTCATCTCAGCCGTGACTACTGTTCCGGCCATGATTATCGCAGCCTGATTATCCGTCCGCAGTTGGGCGACGGCGCTTAGAAACTGCTCCGTGTATCCGTTCGCTACGTCGATATTAATCATAGGAACGGCTACTTGCTCTTTCACTTTGGCGAGCTTTTGCCAATCTTCCTGGGAAGTCCCCATCGTATAGAAGGTTGCACCTGAAGCTTCTGTACGGAAGAAATCTACTAGCTCTGAGACGTCGTAGTACTTGTGCAGCGCGACCAGCGCTTTGAAGGGCGCGAGCGCGCGCGCCATCTCGAAAGTACCAACGGTCTCCATGTTAGAAGCGACTATTGGAAAGCCGGTCCATTCTCGTGCCGAATGACGAAAATGGAATGTCCTCTCAATGTTTGCTTCCGACCTCGACGTGAGGGTCGAGCGTTTCGGTCGGATCAGAACGTCACGAAAATCCAGTTTTAAATCGGTTTCAATGTGCATTTTTTCGGCCAAGCCTCATCAATTGGTAGTTGAATGCGACCTTATAAGCAGGCATTGCCTAGGACAACTACACGTTGTTCCTATGGCGGCGCGTCGGCTTAAGGGAATTCACCAACGACCGTCTTTGCGGAGAACCGCCCTGAAGGTGGCTCTTATGGCCCCAGGCCACGCCAAAACTCGAATCTCCCTAATCCTTTCAGAACGAAAAACCAAATCCAGTCCGCACGCGGAAAATATTCCTCTTCCCCGAGACCCGGGTATAAGCCGCGCGTCCAACTCCTCTGAGAGGGGCGTATCGCGATCGTCACGAACGTTGGGCTCGGGATGCGGCGGACGAGAGTGATGCGCGAGACGAGCGCACCGCGTCGCGGACGGTGAAAGCGGGTCCTAGTGCCAGGTGTCCTCCGTGAGATGCGAAAGCGTCTTGCGAAGGCGGTGACGAGCAAGACAGCCTGGCCGGGTCTCCTGCTGTCTGACAGGTGAGCCAATCCGACCGACGCGCGCGGCGCGATGGTGAGTTGGATTTTCTTTGCGCTATTACGCGTGAAGCAAAATCATCCCTCGCGCCGCATCAGGAGAGATGATTTTGCACCTCCGCTTGCTCCTTCGCTAAAACTTCGGTGCGACAAGCCTCGCAATGCGCCATCATTGCCATCTGCTGCCAATGACAGCGGTGTCATCGCTTTCCACCGCGCGAATCTCTGTTGATGCGTTCTAAGCGAATGAAGAAACGCTTAACGCAAGCGCCTTAACCAACATAGAAACCCTATAAAAAAGGCAAAAGCGGCTTGTCGCCGCCGTAGCTTTAGCGAAGGCGGATCCCATTAATCACAACATCACTCGCATCATCACGAGCGCATGAGGCGCATGCAAAACGCCATGATCTCTTCCAGATGTGAGTGTGCAAACAAGCGCGCCCGACGCGGTTTCGATTCGTTTATGGGCGAACGCCGCTCGCTTCGAAAACCGTGAGGGACATCACGGCCGGTACAACTGATTGTGAGGCCTGTGCGCCGCACTCTTGGGAAGAAGCCTGGCCGTTCTTACATCACGCCCAAAGAAGACCCCGATAAAGGAATCGATCAATGCAAGTTCGCGCAGCCGATCCGCGCGGAAGACTGGTGCCCGCGATCGCAACCGCCGCCGTGGCGGTGCTCGCAACGGCCGCCCTCGTCGTCCTCGAATTTCACCCGCCCAAGAACGTGCGAACGGGTGAGCCCGGGATGATCACCTCCGCCGCCGCCAGCCGCGCCGGCGCCACCGTGCTGCCGACCGATCCGGTGACGACCGGCAGCGTGCGGTATCGCTGAGGCCAGGAGTTCTCCCTCGCCCCGCTTTTGCGGGGAGAGGGCTGGGGTGAGGGGCCGCCACCGCGAGCAGGGAAAGCAGTTAGACCTGTACCCCCTCACCCGGATCGCATTCTGCTTCGCTGCATGCGATCCGACCTCTCCCCGCAAGCGGGGCGAGGTGAGAAGCGACCCGGGCGCGGGGAAAGATTTTGATAGTCATTCCGCATCGCGGCAGGCCACCGCACACTCGCTGATCTGGCGGCCTGATATTACCCCGGCCATTCATCCCGCCGCATTTTCGCATTCCTGCCCCGGCGTCTCGCCGCAAGCCTGCCTGCCCCGGCTCACGTAAGCTTGCCCCCGCGAACAACAAAAAACGCACAGGGAGGCTCACGATGATCTGGAAGGCCATCACGGCAGCGGCAGCGCTTGCGCTGGCGGCGCAGGCGCATGCCGCCGAGAAGAAATACGGCACCGGCGCCAGCGACACCGAGATCAAGCTCGGGCAGACCTCGCCATTCTCGGGCGCGGCGTCGGCCTACAGCGTGATCGCGAAGACGCAAGGAGCCTACTTCAGGATGATCAACGACCAGGGCGGCGTGAACGGGCGCAAGATCAATTTGATTACGCTCGACGACGGCTACTCGCCGCCGAAGACGGTGGAGCAGACCCGCAAGCTGGTCGAGCAGGAGGAGGTCGCCGCGATCCTCAATCCGCTGGGCACGCCGACCGGGCTTGCCGTGCGCAAATATCTCAACGACAAGAAGGTGCCGCAGCTGTTCGTCGGCGCCGGCGCCACGCTGTGGGGCGACTATGCGCATTATCCGTGGTCGATCGGCTTCCAGCCATCGTACCAGGCCGAGACCGCGGTCTACGCCAAATATGTGCTGACCCAGAAGCCCGACGCGAAGATCGCGCTGTTCTACCAGAACGACGACGCCGGCAAGGACTACGGCAACGGCTTCAAGAAGGGGCTGGGGCCGGAGAACACCGCCAAAATGGTGGTGGCGGAGACGACCTATGAATCGACCGATCCGACGGTCGACAGCCAGATCGTGAAGCTGAAGGCCTCCGGCGCCAACGTGCTGTTCATGCACGCAATCCCCAAGCAGGCGGCGCAGGCGATCAAGAAGATCGGCGAGATCGGCTGGAAGCCCGACCTGTTCTTCCTCGCGGCGACCTCGACCTCGGTCTCCTCGGTGCTGAAGCCGGCCGGCTTCGACTATTCCAGGGACATCATCTCGTCCTACTCGCTGAAGGATCCGAACGATCCGCAGTGGAAAGACGATCCGGACGTGATCGCCTGGCAGGACTTCATGAAGAGATATTTTCCGGACGGCAATCTGCAGGACCAGCTGATCGTCTACGGCTATGTGGTGGCGGAGGCAACGGTGCAGGTGCTCAAGCAATGCGGCGACGACCTCACCCATGAGAACATCATGAAGCAGGCCGCCAACCTCGACATCGCGCTGCCGATGTTCTTGCCCGGCATCAAGGTGAAGACCTCGCCGACCGACTACTTCCCGGTGGAAGCGATGCGGCTGCAGAAGTTCAACGGCGAGACCTGGCAGCTGTTCGGCGACACGATCGGGAATGATTGAGGGGGGTTGCTGAGCCGAGTGGTTGAGGGCGGGTGACTAAACGCAACCCCATCCACATCGTCGTCCCGGCCTAATGCGCAATTGCGCACGGGGGCCGGGACGACGGAGGTTAAGACTTGCCGTCAACAACGGCGAAAAGCGCCTCGCCCTTGGGGCGGGCACGCATGCCAAATTTCGGAATATTGGAAATATATCCCTGAGTTGCCCGACGCGTCAAGGCGCGTAATCGAAGGTCCCTGGCTACCGCCAGGCTCCTTTGCATGGGGTTGTTCTCGCTGTTTTGGTAACGTGCCTCCCGCGGGGCGGAGTTACACCCCGTTCTCCAGCAACAGCCTGAAATCCGCCCGCGCCCGCTGTGCCTCGGCGCGGGCGGCGTCCGACGCGTCGCCGAGCCCGAAGTAGCCGTGGATGAGCCCCTCGCCCGTGTGATACGCGACCGGCACGCCCGCCGCCTGCAACGCCTTCGCATAGGCGTGGCCCTCGTCGCGCAGCGGGTCGAACCAGGCGGTCGTGACCACCGCCGGCGCGACACCGGCGAGGCTCTTCGCGCGCAGCGGCGAGACGCGCCAGTCGGCGGCGTCAGCCTTGTCCGCGAGATAATGCCCCGCGAACCATTGCATCGTCGCACGGGTCAGGAAGTAGCCCTCGGCATTCTCCTCGCGCGACGGGAATTTGGCGTTCTCGCCCGCGTCGGCATAATGGCCGACTACGTCGGTGACGGGATAGACCAAGAGCTGCCCGGCAAGCCTGATGCCGGCGTCGCGGCAGGCCAGCGCCGTGGTCGCGGCGAGGTTGCCGCCCGCGGAATCGCCGGCGACGCCGATGCGGGCGAGATCACCGCCGAACTCACTGAGCCGCGCGATCACGTCGCGGATCGCAGCGAACGCGTCCTCGAACGCGCCGGGAAAGCGCGTCTCCGGCGGGCGGCGGTAATCGACCGAGATCACCACCGCGCCGGTCTCGATCACGAGGTTGCGGGCCTGGCGGTCATGGGTCTCGAGATCGCCGGCGACCCAGCCGCCGCCGTGGAAGAAGATCACGGTCGGCGCGGTGCCGCGGCCGTTCCGATAGAGCCGCGCGCCGAGCTTGCCGGCGGCGCCCTGCACCTCGATATCCCTGAAAACATCGACCGGCGGCGGCGGCACCGCCTTGCGCGCCTCGGCCAGCGCGCGCAGCTGCTCGCGGCAGCTCTGCGGCGTCATGGTCGAGGGATCGCGCAGCGGCAGCAGCGGGATGATTTGTTCGATGACGGGGTCGAGGGGAAGAACCATGGCTGTGCTTTCTCGGGAGCAGTTGCCGTCCATCAGACAACATGCTCCCGGAAAGCACAACCATCATGCCGGAACTCAGGCCGAAGACTCAGGCGACGTGCTGCTGACGCGCCTCGGGCTCGGGCTCGGCCGCATCGGTCGTCTCATCCGCCTGCGGCGCGGGGGCCGCGAGTTCCTTGGCCAAAGCGGTGGCGCCGACATAGTCGGTCTTGCCGGTGCCGAGCAGCGGCACCTTGTCGACCACGCGGATATCGGCCGGCACCGCGAGCTCGGAGGCGCCGGTGCTCTTGGCCTGGCGCTGCATCGCGGATCGGTCGGCGTCCTTTTGCGTGGTGAGCAGCACGATGCGCTCGCCCTTGCGCTGATCGGGCAGCGTCACCGCGACCGACATCGCCTGCGGCCACAGCGCAGTCGCCATCGCCTCGACCGCCGACAGCGAGACCATCTCGCCCGCGATCTTGGCGAAGCGCTTGGCGCGGCCCTTGATCGCGATGAAGCCCTGCGCATCGACCGTGACGATGTCGCCGGTGTCGTGCCAGCCATCGGGCAGCGGCTCCAGCACGCCGGGATTCTCGGCGCGGAGATAGCCGATCATCACGTTCGGGCCCTTCACCGAGAGCCGGCCGCCCTCCGCGATGCCGGGCACCGGATCGAGGCGGTACTGCATCAAGGGCGAGATCCGGCCGACGGTGCCCTGGCGGTTGGCCATCGGCGTGTTCATCGCCAGCACCGGCGCGGTCTCGGTGACGCCGTAGCCCTCGAGGATGCGGATGCCGTAGCGCTCCATGTAGATCTGCCGCGTGCGCTCCTTCACCGCCTCCGCGCCGGCGATCACCAGCCGCAGCGTGCGGAAATCATAGGCATGCGCCGAGCGGGCGTAGCCGGTGAGGAAGGTGTCGGTGCCGAACAGGATGGTGGCGCCGGTCTGGTAGATCAGCTCGGGCACGATCCGGTAATGCAGCGGCGACGGATACATGAAGATCGGGATGCCGCCGAGGATCGGCATCATCATGCCGCCGGTGAGACCAAACGAGTGGAACACCGGCAGGACGTTGAACACCTTGTCGTTGGCATTGGCATCGACCCGCGCCAGCGCCTGCGCGGCGTTGGCGAGGATGTTGCGGTGGGACAGCACGACGCCCTTCGGCGTGCCTTCCGAACCCGAGGTGAACAGGATGACCGCGGGATCGTTGGCGTTGCGGACGACGCGCGGCGCGATGCCGGCGCGGAAGCCTGCGATCTTGTCGGCGAGGCCGATGCCGCCGCGCACGTCTTCGAGATAGATCACACGGGCCTGGCCCGCCATCGCCGCGATCAACTTGTCGAGCTTGCCCTTCTCGATGAAGGCCTGCGAGGTCAGCACGGTCTTGACCTGCGCCGCCTTCATCGCCGCCAGCACGTTGACCGGACCGGCCGAGAAGTTGAGCATCGCCGGCACCCGGCCGATGGTCTGCAGCGCCATGAACACGACGGCGACGCCGGCCGAGTTCGGCAGCAGCACGCCGACATTCTCGCCCACCGAAGTGCCCTGCTCGAGCTTGCGGCTCAAGACCTGCGCGCCGAGGATCAGCTTGCGATAGGTCAGCTTGGTGCCGAGCGCGTCCTCGATGATCGGCTTGCCGGTGTCGCGGTCGCGATAGGCGTGGCCGAGGCCCTCGAACAGCGTCTGGTCGAGCATCGCATTCTGCACCATGGCGTCGATCATGACGTCCTGAAGTGCGGCGCCGGCGGCATTGCGGCGCGCCTTGCCGCGCAGCGACTGGTCGACCGGCAGCTTGACCGGCGGCAGGATCGAGATCGTCACCTTGGGGAACCAGGAGCGCTTGATCTCACCGTTCTTGAGATAGCTGAGATGCGAGCGCTGCGCGCCCTCAATGCGGACCGGGACCACCACGGCATCGGCCTTGTCGGCGATCATCGCGGTGCCGTCATAGACCTTCATCAGCGAGCCTGAGACCGTGATGCGGCCTTCCGGGAAGATCACGACCGGCTCGCCGGCAGCGACCAGCTTGATCAGGTCGCGCGCGGCCAGCGGCTTCGACGGATCCATCGTGTAGTGCTTGATCATCTTCAGGAACGGCTTGGCCCACCACGCCTTGGCGATGCCGGTGTCGACCGCGAAGCTCGCATCGATCGGCAAGGTGGCGTGCAGCAGCGGGCCGTCGACCAGGCTGACATGGTTGGGCGCGATCAGCATCCGGGTGCCTGATGGAGGCAGGTTCTCCATGCCTCGCACCTCGAGCCGGAACATGGCGCGGAACAGCAGCGCGCCGAAATCGCGCACGCCCTCCTTGCCCCACTTGTTCAGCACGAACCAGACGCTGCCGAAGCTCGCGATGCCAAGGCCGAAGAAGATCCAGGCGATCGGCAGTCCGACGGCTTGCAGCGCGCCGACGAACACCGCACCGGCGACCATGAAGCCGGCCTGCAGGATGTTGCCGGCGGCGATGATGCGAGCCCGCTCGGACGGCGCGGTCCAGGCCTGCACGGCGGCAAACGCCGGCACCACGAACAGGCCGCCGCCGAAGGCGAACAGGAAGAAGTCGGCCAGCATGCGGAAGCCACTGAGCGAGGTCGCGAACGCGGCCGCGGTGACGTCCTTGCCGAGCGAGGTGGTGGCGATCGCAAGTGCGAGGTCGAGGCCGATCACGCCCATCACGATGGCACCGATCGGCACCAGCGCGATATTCGGGCGGACATGGCTCAGCTGCGCGGCGAACAGCGAGCCGGCGGCAATGCCGATCGCGAACACGGCGAGGCACAGCGTGACCACGCCTTCGGTGCCGCCGACGCCCTCCTTGATCAGCGCAGGCAGCAGCGACAGCACGATGGCGCCGACCATCCAGAACCACGACACGATCACCATGCCGTCCCACAGCCGCGGTTCGGCATAGAGCGACTTCAACAGCCGCACGGTCGAGGTCCAGGGATTCCTGGTGATCGGAAGGTCAGGCGCGGAGGGCTGCGTCAGGGGGATACGCGAGGCAAATCCCCACGACAGCACCGACAGGCCGACCACCGCGGCGCAGATCCAGCCCATGTGGCTGGCACCCGCGACGAACAGGCCGCCGGCGATGGTGCCGATCAGGATCGCCATGAAGGTTGCGCCCTCGACCAGCGCGTTGCCGGTCGCAAGCTCGGACACCGACAGCTGGTCGGGCAGCACGGCATATTTCACCGGGCCGAACAGCGCGGCGACGGTGCCGAACAGCGCCAGCGCGATGAACAGCAGTGGAATCGAATGGCTGAAGAAACCGGCGGCGGCAAACGCCGCGGCGAATATCTCGAAGAACTTCAGGCGGCGCGCGACGATGGATTTGACGTAGCGGTCGGCGAGCTCGCCGCCGAGCGCCGACAGCACGAAAAACGGGAAGATGAAGACCGCGCCCGCGAGCTGAACCAGCGCCGGCCCCTGCTCGCTGGCGACGCCGTACAGCAGCATGATCACCAGCGCGTTTTTCAGCACGTTGTCGTTCAATGCCGAGCAGAACTGCGACCAGAACAGCGGCGCGAAGCGGCGGGACGTCATCAATTCCTTGATCATGACCGGTTCCTTGGGTTAGCGCGCACGGCGCTGGCAGGTCTGCGAATTCGGGTGGCAGAGAATGCTGAGCGTGGTGAAAATGACGGAGATGCCGCAGCCTTTAGTCTTTTCCGCAACGTATCGGTTCGAACCTGCGCAAATCGGTCGCGCCGGAACGCCGGCACAATGCCGGGCAGAAATGTACGAGACCTTATCCAGGGTTGTGGCCGGTCGACGGTGAAACGGACTCGCGAGGGACATGGTGAGTGCTTTGTTGCGGTTTCGGCGACAATTGCGGCCTGGAGCCTTCAGGTCAGTTCACCCAGGCCGCGGAATGGCGACCAGCGGCAGCGGCGCTGCTTGCGCCGATCGGCGCGCCGCTGCTCCAGGACGCCTGCGACGTCGCAGGCACGGGCGATCCGCTCGATCGGCGCCATCGCCAGGGAGAGGATGCCGCGGCCAAGGCCCTTCACGAGCTCGATCGCGTCATCGACAAGGGTGGTGGTCAATTGAAGTGCTAGGGTCTGCATGTGAGTGGCCTCCTATGCCAACTTGAGCAACGCTCAAATTAGTAGCTCGAAAATGAACATTGTTCAAGAAGATTCGCGCCGGGATCGGAAAAAACTTCAGCGGCGCACTTTGCTGATCGAGATCGCGCGCCGGTTCATCTCGACTAAAGGTTTGAGATCATTGAAGGTTCGGGATGTCGCCGAAGCCGCCGGCTGCTCCATCGGGAGCGTCTATAATGAGTTCGGCGACTTCGACGGCCTGATCCTGACCGTGAACCGGGAGACCGTTCAGGCCCTGAGCGCACGGCTCAAGGCAGTCCCAACGGAGGATCCGCTGCGCCAGCTGCACGGGCTCGCCGACGCCTATCTCGGCTTCGCCACCGAGCACGCCAATCTGCTGCGCTCGCTGTTCGAGCACCGGATGGAGGACGACCGGCCGTTTCCGGAAGATATCCTGGCGATGGTGATGGATGCCTTCGCGCTGATGCATACACCGCTGGTGCGGCTGTTGCCCGATCGCGATCCCGACGACGTCGCGCAGCTGTCGCGGATGATGTTCTCCGCGGTCCACGGCATCATCTCGCTGGGCCTCGAGGAGCGCATGGTCGCAGTGCCGCCCGAGCAGCTGCGCGAGCGCCTTGCGCAGTTCATCGACACGCATCTTGCCGGGCTCGGCGTATCGCGCGGCGCGTAGCGGCACGCCGGCGTCGCGAGGGTTACCACGAACGATGATCAAGTCTGATTGCGCGCGACGCGGCCCGGATTGGCGAGCGTCCAGAGCGGTTCGAGCAACACAACGCTGGTGCCTCCCTCGCGGAAGACGAGCTTGAACTCGATCCGTCCGTCCGCGGCGATGGTTGCCGAGTGCAGCCCCGCATTGCCGTCATATCGCAAGACGTCGTCGAGAACGTATCCGGTGAAGCCTCCGGAAAAGCCGGGTCCGGGCACGCGGCTGTGCGGCATCGCCGGCCCGTTCACGAGGTAGCCGGTCGCGACACCGTCCCGATCGACATTGGTGACGATCATCATGAATTGACGGTGCGAGTTGATCCATCCCTCGCCGCTGACCCACACGCCGAGGAAGCGGCGGACGTTGTCCGGCACGTCACCAGCTGGTGCGTGAATCCGATAGGCGGGAAGCGGCAATTGCTTCTCGGCCGCCAGCGCGGTGATCCGCTCGACATCCCGATCCGGCACGATGCCGTGATCTTGCGGCACGAACCAGTTCGCCAATTCCGCCAGAGGATGCCGCATGCCATTGGCAAGCGGCGGCGCGGATGCGAGCGTCGCGAAGGCTATCACGGACAGGCCGGCGATCAGCAACCATCGGGGAAGCGCCGCAAGACGTGCGGCGACGCCGCTTGGGGCGGACATGCTGCCCGCGACATGCCGGGGTCCATGATCATGCGACAGCGGCACCGGCCTGGCATCGAGGCGATAGCCGCGGCGAGACACCGTCTTGATGATGCAATGGTCTTCATCGCGCAGCTTCAGCCGCAGCTCGCGAATGCATTGGACGAGCGAGTCGTCCGAGACCGCGACGTTGCCCCAGACCGCGTGATGCAGATCATGCTTGGATACCAGCCGCCCGGCATTGCTGGCGAGATAGCGGAGGACCGCGAATGATTTCGGCCTGAGATCAAGGTCGACGCCATCCACGCGCGCCACGCCGCGGGCGAGATCGAGCACAAAGGAATCAAATATCAAAACGGAATCAGTCGCCGGGTCCATAGAGGTCACTCCATGCCCACAGACGGCACCAATCGGGAAAATTTAGCAGGAAATTCGGCGTTCTGTCACTTCTTGATCAGGACTTCCACGCGGCTGAGCCGATAGTCGCGAAACGGCCCGGGATCATTTCCGGGCTCGCAGGAGGCTGGTCATGTCGAGGACGCCAATTGCCGTGTTGGTCGGGGCTGCTCTTCTGGCGCTCGCGACGGCGCTCCCCGGACGGGCCCAGGCCCAGAACGTCGAAAAAGGCATGGTAAAAGTGGGGCTGGTGATGCCGCTGACCGGCGTTCTGGGGCCGGTCGGCAAACAGGCGGTCGCCGGGGCGCGGCTCTACATGATACAGCACGGCGACCGGGTGGCCGGCTGCAAGATCGAGTTGATCGTCCGGGACGATGCCAGCGTGCCCGACAATGCCAAGCGCATTGCGCAGGAGCTGATCGTCAACGACAAGGTCGCGATCCTCGGGGGCGGGCTGACGCCGAGCGTGCTGGCGCTGGCGCCGCTGGTCAATGAGAGCAAGACCGCGACCGTCATCATGGTATCGGGCACGTCGATCGTGACCGATCGGTCGCCTTACTTCGTGCGGACCAGCTGGACGCACGCACAGCAGGCCAGCGTGCTGGCGGATTGGGCGGCCAGGAACGGATCGAAGCGCGCCACCATCATCGCGTCCGACTGGGCACCCGGACACGAGGCCGCCGGCGTGTTTTCGGCAAGCTTCACCGCGGCGGGCGGATCGATCGTCGAAGCGCTGAAGGTGCCGCTGGCCAATCCCGACTTCGCGCCGTTCCTGCAGCGGGCACGCGACGGCAATCCCGATACCCTGTTCATTTTCGTTCCGACGAGCCAGGCCGGCATCCTGGCCAAGCAGTTTGTCGAGCGCGGGCTCGACAAGAGCGGGATCAAGCTGATCGGCCCCGGCGACATCGCCGATGACGAGGATTTGCCAGGGATGAGCGATGCCATGATCGGCATGATCACGGCGGGGTTCTACTCAGCGGCGCATCCATCCGACCTGAACCGCGACTACGTCGCAGCATTCCGCAAGGCCAACGCCAATGTTCGTCCGAACTTCATCAGCGTCAGCGCCTATGATGGCATGCATTTGATCTATGAGGCACTGAAGGCGACCGGCGGCAACACCGATGGTGACGCATTGGTCATGGCCATGAAGGGCATGGCTTGGGAAAGCCCGCGCGGCCCGATGTCGATCGACCCGAAGACGCGCGACGTCGTCCACGACATCTACATTCGCAAGGTCGAGAGGATCGGCGGCGAACTCTACAGCGTCGAGCAGGAGACCTACAAGGCCATCAAAGATCCCGCCAAGCTCGCGAACAAGTAAGCAAAGCGGGGCGAAACAAGCGGAGCCTGACGCCGCCTGCGCGCTTCACGCGCGCGCCCGGGCGATCGTGCCGGCGACGATCTGCATCGCGACGCCGAGCACCCAGCCGGCCATGATGGCCGCGGTCCAGCCGATATCCGGCTCGCTGCGCAGCACGACGACGCCGACCGAAAAGAACGCAACCATCGTCGCAAGGAAGGTGCCGATCGCGCTGAGCAGCTCCGCTGCGTCGATCTTGCGCGTCGAGGCTGCGTCCTTCGGATGGAACAGCTTTGGCGGCGTATCGATGCCGAGATAGAAGCCGATCGCGCCGCCCAGCATCATGATCAGCAGGAACGCCTGCGAAGTCAGCGCCGCTACGCTCGAGCCGACATGGATGGCGACGAACAGACCGCTCGCAGCTCCCGCCAGGGCAAGGCCGAAGCGCTCCAGGACATGGGCAAATTTTCTGACGCGGCTGCGCATTGCTCTGCCTCATCAATGAATTGCACCGCTGTCAGGCTAGGCCTTTTCGCAGCATCGCGATAGTCGCTCTTCACTCAAATGACTGCGACCAAGCGGCGCTTCGCGGTGCTGCAGGCCGCAGCAACCGCGATGAACCGTGCGACGTATTCCATCTGTGCTTGATGCCGACCGTCCGCCACAACCTGAAGCACGGGGCAGCGTTGCCGCTGCCTCGTATCGCTCAGATCTACGCCGCGCGGCCGACGGAGGCGTCGAGATGCTTCAGCCGCGGCAGCACTTCCTGCTTCAGCAGCCGCAGCGAGTTGTGCCAGGCCTCCGGCTTGTGCTTGTAGTCGAAGCCGAACACCAGCAGCACGCCGAAACCGCCGACCTCCCGATAGATCTTCTCGATCTTCTCGGTAACCGTCGCAGGCGAGCCGACGATCCAGTTGTTGCGGGCGCAATACTCGACCGTGACGTCGCTGTCCGGCACGTTGGGCGAGGCCTTCAGATAATCCTTGAAACCAAAATGGCCGAGCAGCGGCAGGAAGTACTCGCCCATCATCCGACCCATCATGTCGCCGGTCGAAAGCTTCCACGCCTCTTCGTCGGTGTCGGCGACGAACACCTCGCGCACCATCCGCCAGTCCTTGCGGCTCGGCTTGCGGCCGGTCTTGGCGGCGCCGGCTTCCACTGACTCCCAGTGGCTGCCGACATAGGCGGGATTCAAGTTCAGGCTCATCGGAATGAAGCCGCGCTCGCCGGCGAGCTTCAGCGTGTCGGAGTTCTTCGACAGGCCTGCGACGCCGATCGGCGGATGCGGCGCCTGCTGCGGCTTGATGTGGGGCTTGAGGAAATCGAACATCGTGTCCGGCTTGGTCACCGTCCAGAACTTACCTTTATGGGTCCACGGCGCCGGCTCGGTCCACATCTTCAGGATGATCTCGAGCGCTTCGCGGGTCATGTCGCGATTCTGGCCCGACATGCCGTCGACATTGAACATCGCCCAGTCGCTCGGCAGGCCCGACGCCGCGACGCCGAAATTGAGCCGACCGTTCGAGAGATGATCGAGCATCGCGACGCGGTTGGCGAGCTCGGCCGGATGATGATACGGCAGCAGGAAGCCGCCGGGTCCGATGCGGATGTTCTTGGTTTGCAGCAGCGCCTGCGCCACCAAGAGATCGGGCGATGGATGCGGCTCCCAGGGCGCGGTGTGGTGCTCGCCGATCCAGGCTTCCTGATAGCCGAGCTCATCGAGCCAGCGCAGCACCTGCAGGTCCCAGTCGTGGCCCTCCTTCAATCCGCACTCCGGCGGATGCGACGGCATCGCGAAGTATCCGAGTTCCATGGGTTTCCTCTCTTTGTTCGATGCGTGTCTTGCGCACGCGCGCAGAGAGTAGCCGCCCCGGCTGCGGTAGAACAATGGCTAGATGGACCACATCGTCATTCCGGGGTGATGCGCAGCATCGAACCCGGAATCTCGAGACGGGTCTGGTGCTGACGCACCATCCCGGAATGACGACGTCGCGGCCCTACCGCGTCCCGAACGTGGTCTTGCCGAACAGCGCCTTCTGCGTCGAAGGCTGCGAGCGCCAATATTGCGGCGGCGCGCTCACCTCGCCGCCGAGCTCGGCGGCGGCGTGCCAGCCCCAGCGCGGGTCGTAGAGCATGCCGCGGGCGAGCGCGACCATGTCGGCCTTCCCCGAGGTGACGATCTCTTCCGCCTGCCTGGCTTCCGTGATCAGGCCGACCGCCATCGTGGTGACGCCGGTCGCCTCCTTTACCGCCTGTGCCGCCGGCACCTGGTAACCCGGCCCGAGCGGAATCTTTTGCAGCGGCGAGACGCCGCCGGAGGAGACGTCCATCCAGTCGACGCCGCGCTTTTTCAATTCCTTTGCAAATTCGATGGTCTGCGCGAGGTCCCAAGCCCCCTCGACCCAGTCGGTCGCCGACACCCGCATGCCGATCGGCTTGTGATCCGGGAATACGGCGCGCACCGCGTCGAACACTTCCAGCGGGAAGCGCATGCGGTTCTCGAGCGAGCCGCCATAGCGGTCGGTCCGCTTGTTGGCGATCGGCGACAGGAACTGGTGCAGCAGATAGCCGTGCGCGCCGTGCAATTCGAGCGCGTCGATGCCGAGGCGGTCGGCGCGCTTCGCCGACGCGACAAAGGCCTCGCGGATGCGCTTCAGGCCGGCATCGTCGAGCGCCACCGGCGCCGCCTCGCCCTCCTTGTGCGGGACTGCCGACGGCCCGACCGTCTGCCAGCCACCCTCGGCGATCGGGATCAATTGCCCGCCTTCCCAGGGACGCTGGCTCGAAGCCTTGCGGCCGGCATGGGCGAGCTGCATTGCGACCGCGGCCTTCGAGTGCTTGCGCACCGAGGCCAGGATCGGCTTCAGCGCCGCCTCGTTGGCGTCGCTGTAGAGGCCGAGGCAACCCGGCGTGATCCGCCCGATATCCTCGACATGGGTGGCCTCGATGCAGAACATCGCGGCGCCCGACAGCGCCAGCATGTTGATGTGGGTGAAGTGCCAATCATTGGCGGAGCCATCGTCGGCCGAATACTGACACATCGGCGAGACCATGATGCGATTGGAGAGCTTGAGGCTGCGCAGTTCGATCGGGGAAAACAGGGCGCTCATGCGGGGACATCCGGGATCGGGTAAGGGGCCCGGCTAAGATAGAGGGCGCGGCCGCGATCACCAACTGTCCGGCGCGCCCGATAGGCCCGGGCGCAGATCAGCAATGCGATAGCGCCGCCCCTTGGAGGCGCGGCACCTCACTCAACCAGCGTGAACTGCAGCAACAGGTTGCGCTGGATCAGCGAGAAATTGTCGTCGGAGATCATGGTCAGCACGGTCTCGCCCTCGTCGGTGACGTGGGCGTCGATGCCTTCCATGTTGTCGATCTCGTTGCCGAGATCGGCGTTGAAGATCGCGGGACCATCGACCATAGCGCCGGGCGCGATGTCGGACAGCACGAGGCGCCGGATGCGAATGCCGACACCGCCGAACCAGGAGAATTTCCGCTCCAGGATCAACAGATCGCCTGACGGCAGCAGCACCGCATCGCTGATGTCGAAATTCTCGGTGCGCCGCACGCTGAACTGGCCCGGCGTCTTGCCGCCGACCAGGAAGGCAATGAGATTACCGTTCGCATCAAGCCCGCGCTCCGAGAACGCGATCAGCGTGCCGGCCAGCGGCTGGCTCGCCGGGGTGGCTTTGGGCATGACCCTGGGCACGAAGACCAGCGCCTCCAGCCCCTTGTTGATGGGCAGCTTCTTCGCCGCCGGCGGCAGCGGCACCACCTCGCCGCCCGAGCGGGTAAAGCCCTTGGCAAAATCGTAGCGCAGCACCTGGTTGACCCGCTCGAGCCCGACATAGGCAAATGAGCCATCGAGCGCCAGCGATTCCGAATCGTACCAGCCGCGGGTCGCGGTGATCGGCCTGCCGTCGGCACTTAACAGCGGCGCGGCCTCGACATCGTCGAGCCCGGCCATGTCGCGGGCCGCGATAGACGATGCGGCCGGTGAACCAGGCCCCCTGGTCGCTGACCGCGATGAAGCGCTCGCCCTTGCTATCGAGCCTGAGCGCAGAGAGGCCGCCGAAACCGGAGAATGACGAGGTCAGGATCAGACCGCTGCGATATTCCAGCGCGCCGAACTTGACCCGCGCGCGATCGCGGATATCGAACGACGGCAACGGCCGTGCGTTGACTTCGATCGCGACGGGTTCATCGACGCGATGCCGACCCGGCCTGCCTGATGGTCCCGGCGTCAGTGGCGGCTGGGTCGCGCTCTGTGCCTGCGCGAGGCGCGGCAATGCAGCGGCCGACAGAGCTGCCGCCACACCTTGCAGGATATGGCGGCGGCTAGGGGGTGAGCGCATGTCTCACGAGTGCAGGCGGCGCCGGATGCCCGGTGCGGGCGCCGAGCCGTGGGTCTCGCTGAACAGCTCGGCGAGCTTCTCGGTGATCGCGCCGCCGAGTTCTTCGGCATCGACGATGGTGACGGCACGGCGATAATAGCGCGTGACGTCATGACCGATGCCGATCGCGATCAATTCGACCGGCGAGCGGGTCTCGATCTCCTCGATGATGTGGCGCAGATGCCGCTCGAGATAGTTGCCGGGATTGACCGACAGCGTGGAATCGTCGACCGGCGCGCCGTCGGAGATCATCATCAGGATGCGGCGCTGCTCGGGACGCGCAAGCAGCCGCTTGTGCGCCCAGTCGAGCGCCTCGCCGTCGATGTTCTCCTTCAACAGGCCCTCGCGCATCATCAGGCCGAGATTCTTCCGCGCCCGACGCCATGGCGCGTCGGCCGATTTGTAGATAATGTGCCTCAGATCGTTGAGGCGGCCGGGATTGGCCGGCTTGCCGGCCGCAAGCCACGCCTCGCGCGACTGCCCGCCCTTCCAAGCGCGGGTGGTGAAGCCCAGGATCTCGACCTTGACGCCGCAACGCTCCAGCGTGCGCGCCAGGATGTCGGCGCAGGTTGCGGCAACCGTGATCGGACGGCCGCGCATCGAACCCGAGTTGTCGAGCAGCAGCGTCACCACGGTGTCGCGGAAGGTCGCCTCCTTCTCGTGCATGAAGGACAGCGGGTGATAGGGATCGGTGACGACGCGAGACAGCCGCGCCGGATCGAGGATGCCCTCCTCGAGATCGAAATCCCAGGCGCGGTTCTGCTGCGCCATCAGGCGGCGCTGCAGGCGGTTGGCGAGCCGCGCGACGATGCCCTGCAGATGCGCGAGCTGCTTGTCGAGATAGGAGCGCAGCCGCTCCAGTTCGTCATGGTCGCAGAGATCCTCGGCCGCGATCACCTCGTCGAACTTCGGCGCAAACGCGTGGTATTCCGGACCGCGCGGCTCGTTCTGGCCGCGCGAATTCGGCCGCGTCGCCTCGCCTGGCGTCTCGTCATCGCCGAGTTCGCCGTCGTCGAACGTATCCGACGTCGAGGCCTGCGCGCTCTCCATCGCGCTTTCGCTCATCTCATCCGCAGTGGCCTGCGCCTGGTCGGCGCTCATCTCCTGCGCGGCGTCGGAATCGGGCGAGCCTTCGGCGCCGGACTGATCGTTCTCGCCGTCCTGGTTCTCGTCCTGGTCCTCGTCGTCGTCGGAATCCATGTTGCGGTCGTCGCCGAGATCGAGCGCCGACAAGAGATCGTGGACGAGGTCGCCGAACCTGGCCTGGTCCTCGGCAAAGCGGCTGAGCTTGTCGAGCCGCGAGCCGATCTTGTCCTCGAGCGTCGGACGCCAGAGATCGACCATCTTCTTGGCGGCCGCGGGCGGCGCCAGGCCGGTGAGGCGCTCGCGCACCAGCATCGCCAGCGCGTCCGACAGCGGCGCATCGGCGCGGTCGGTGATCTCGTCATACTTGCCGCGGTGGAAATGATCGTCGAGCATCGCGGTGAGGTTCTTGGCGACGCCCGCCATCCGGCGCGAGCCGAGCGCCTCGACGCGCGCCTGCTCGACCGCCTCGAACACGCCGCGCGCCTGCGGATTGCCCGGCATCAGCTTGCGATGCACCTTGGGATCGTGACAGGCGATCTTGAGCGCGATCGAATCGGCGTGGCCGCGCACGATCGCGGCATCGCGCTTGGTCATCTTGCGGGCCGGCTCCGGCAGCCGCGCCTTGCCGGGCGCGAGCCCCGGCCGCTCGGCGGCGAACGAGACCTCGAGCTCCGGCTTCTTGGCGATCGCCTTCAGGCACGCCGACACCGAGCGCTTGAACGGCTCGGTCGGCGCTTCCTTCGATCCGGGACGGAATTTGATGTTGGAGGTTGTCATAGCGATTTCGTAAACCAGTGGCGCGTGACGCCGCCGGGATACCCCTCAATCGAACCGAACTCTTTATATCCATTGGCGCGGTAGAAGCCCGGCGCCTGGAAGCTCATCGTATCCAGATAGGATCGCGTCGCTCCGAAGCGCCGCGCCTCGTCTTCGATCGCCTTGATCAGCTTCGCGCCAAAACCCTTGTTGCGAAACTTCTGCTCCATCCAGAACAACTGGATGAACAGCACCGCGGTCCAGACCTCGCCGACGATGCCGCCGACGATCTCGTCGCCTTGCCGCAGCGAGATGGCGAAGCGCTTGTACTTCTGCTTCCCCATCTTCTCGCTGTTGTAGCGGAGCAATCCGCCGAGCACCGCCTTCTTCGTCTGTGTGACTGTGCGCTCGACGGAGATTTTCGGCATGGACTAGCTGAGCGCCACGTTGACCGAGGATTCCGGCAGCTCGACGTTGAAGCAGCGCTGATAGAACTCGGCGACCAGCGGCCGCTCCAGCTCGTCACACTTGTTGAGGAAGGTGACGCGGAACGCGAAGCCGATGTCGTTGAAGATGTCCGAGTTCTCGGCCCAGGTGATCACCGTGCGCGGGCTCATCACCGTCGACAAATCGCCATTGGCGAACGCGTTGCGGGTCAGGTCGGCGAGCCGCACCATCTTGTTGACGATGTCGCGGCCTTCCTGCGTGCGGTAGTGGCGCGCCTTGGCGAGCACGATCTCGACCTCCTCGTCATGGGCGAGGTAGTTCAGCGTGGTAACGATCGACCAGCGGTCCATCTGGCCCTGGTTGATCTGCTGGGTGCCGTGATAGAGGCCCGAGGTGTCGCCGAGGCCGACCGTGTTGGCGGTCGAGAACAGGCGGAACGCCGGATGCGGCTTGATCACCTTGTTCTGGTCGAGCAGCGTCAGGCGGCCGGAGACTTCCAGCACGCGCTGGATCACGAACATCACGTCCGGGCGGCCTGCGTCGTATTCGTCGAACACCAGCGCGATGTTGTGCTGCAGCGCCCAGGGCAGGATGCCGTCACGGAATTCGGTGACCTGCTTGCCTTCCTTGACCACGATGGCGTCCTTGCCGACCAGATCGATACGGCTGATGTGGCTGTCGAGGTTGACGCGGACGCAGGGCCAGTTGAGGCGCGCCGCAACCTGCTCGATGTGGGTCGACTTGCCGGTGCCGTGATAGCCGGTGACCATCACGCGGCGGTTCTTGGCGAAGCCGGCGAGGATGGCGAGCGTGGTGGCGCGATCGAAACGATAGTCCGGATCGGTCTCCGGCACATGCGGATCGACTTCCGAATAGGCCGGAACTTCCAGATCGCTATCGATCCCGAACACCTGCCGGACCGACACCTTCATGTCGGGCAAACCGACGGGTTCTTGTTCTTTGGTCTGGACGGCGGTCGTCATTCATCCTCCGAGGTCCCGGGCTTTCCCGAAACCAGATTGTAGGTCATTTGGCTGCGGATGGGGTGCTATGCACAAGCCTAGCAGAGAGCAACGGCTGGCAGAAGCCCGCGGGCAAATCAAAGTTTCATTGGTCTATCATAAAGATAGGAGCGAAACTCGATTTTTGGAAGGCTGCCCTGCAAATCCCGCCGTACTTTCGCCGTAGCGCCATGGCGGCCGGCCCGGCCGGGCACTTTTCAGCCCGGCGGGGAGTTGTTAGCTCTCGAAGCCGTTTTATCACCGCCGCATGGGATTTTTGTGACTTCATTCCTTGACCCCCTGATCGCATTCGTTTCGGCCCATGCCTGGCTTGCCTATCTGACGCTGTTTCTGGCCGCCCTGCTGGAAGCCGTCCCGGTGGTCGGCTCCCTGGTGCCGGGTTCGACCATCATCCTGGCGCTGAGCGCGCTGGTGCCGGGCGGCGAGTTGAAGCTCGTGCCGGTGCTCGCCGCCGCGGCCTGTGGCGCGATGCTCGGTGATGGCACCGCCTATCTGATCGGCTATCGCAGCCAGCGCGAGATCCTGTCCGCTTGGCCGCTCTCCAACTACCCGCGCGTGGTCGCGCAGAGCGAGGCCTTCTTCAACCGCTGGGGGGTGCTCGCGGTGTTCTTCGCCCGCTTCGTGCCGCCGATTCGCGCCTTCGTGCCGATCACCGCCGGTGCCCTCGACATGCCGCCACAGCGCTTCTACGCGGTCAACATCCCCGCGGTCCTGCTCTGGGCGCCGGCGCATGTGCTGCCCGGCGTGCTCGCGGTCACCGCGCTGCATGACTATGCCGGGCTGCCGCACCATCAGCACGTCGGCAAGCATCTCTGGATGTTTGCGGTCGCGGGCGGCGCGGTGATCCTGGCGCTTGCGATCTGGACCATTCGCCGCCGCCACGGCGGCAGCCTGATCGAACCATCCAAGCCGGCAGAATAACAGCTAAATACTATTGGTCGAACCCGCTCGCCCGGGGGCCGGGCCGACGTAACGCGCGCGAGGCCTGATCAGCTTGCCGAGCGCAAGCTGCTCGCTGGCATGCGCGATCCAGCCGACGCTGCGGGCCATCGCAAACAATGCGAGCTCGCTGCCTGCCGGCATCCGCAGCGCATGCACCAGCACCGCCAACGCATAGTCGATGTTGACGAATTCGCCGGTCGCCTCCGCGATCCGCTCCGGCACTTCCCTGGTGAATTTACGCGGCGCGCCGGCCCGCGTCAGCGCCTCGAGCAGCGAGATCGCGCGCGGATCGCCCTTCTTGTAGACGCCGTGCCCGAAGCCGGCGAAACGTTCGCCGAGCGCGACCCGCTCGCGAACGACCGGCGCGACGTCATTGTCGATCATCGTCCTGACCAGGCGCGAGGCGAGCACGCCGGCGCCGCCATGCATCGGCCCCTTCAGCGCAACGAGACCCGCGATCACGGCGTCGTACAGATTGAGCCCGGTCGACGCCGCGCAGCGCGCGGTGAAGGTCGAGGCATTCAATTCGTGATCGGCGAGCAGCACCAGCGCGCGGCGAATCAGATCCGGTGCGTGCTTGTTGTCGGGCGTCCAGACCCGCGCCACCTGCTCGTGCAGCGGCTCGGCCGATGGCGAAGCGTTCAGCATGGTCGCGACCAAGAGCCGCAAGATGCGCCCGCCGACCATCGCGCGGCCGTCGGGCGCGCGGGTGAAGGCGCCGGGATCGGCACTCGCCGCCAGCGCCAGCACCGCGACGGTCCGATCGATCGGCTGGGCGCGCCGCGCGGCCTCGGCGATCGCACGCATCTCGTCCGAGACATGCGGACAATTATCCGAGGCGAACGGATCGACGTCGGTGACATCCCACAGCAGCGTCGCGGTGTGCTCCAGCGTATCCCGTTCGGCAAGATCGACGCAGTTAACGCCACGATAGATCGGGCCCTGCTCGGTGATGGTTGCGATCGCCGAATCCATCACCGGCAAATCGGCATCGAAATTGCGAAGGCCGCGCGGCTCCGGTGACGGCGCGCGACGTTCCTTCAAGCCCCTGATGTCCTCGGCGCGGTAGCGGTGGCTGCGCGAATCCGGCGACGGCTCGGAGCGGATCAGGCCGCGGCTGACATAGGCGTAGAGGGTCGCCGGCGAGATCGCGAGCTCGGCGGCGGCCTCCCGGGCAGAGAGGTAAAGCTCGGCGGATTTTTTCATATTGATTTATATAATCAAGATTGATCAACTTGTCGAGAGGCCCGACCTTCGAGGCGTGAACAAGGAGATCGGGCCATGAATATGATTCTCACCAAGAGCCAGATCGGTCTGGACGGCGTTCCCGCCGCCGAGACCGTGTTGAGCCATGTCGACGGGGAGCGCGGCGAGTTGATCATCGCCGGCGAGCACGTCGCGAGCCTCGCCGGCAAGTCGAGCTTCGAGGCCGTCACGGCGCGGCTGTGGAACGGCGCCACCGGCAAGTCGCTGAGCGAGGCCAATGTCCGCGCTAGCCTCGGGGCCGCCCGCGAACGCGCCTTCGCCCGCCTGCCGGACCTGCTGCCGGCAACCCGCGGCATGTCGATCGTTGACGGCTTCCGCGCCGCGATCGCCGGCCTGCGCGGCGAGAACGGGCTGGAGCACGAGGCGACCATCGTCGGCGCCTTCCCGGTGATCGCGGGTGCGCTGGTGCAGCAGGCCAAGGGACACGCCCCGGTCGCGCCCGACCCGAATGCCAGCCACGCCGCCGATACGCTGCACATGGTGCTGGGCCGCAGGGCCGCGCCACGCGAGGTCACGGCCCTCGACGCCTATCTCGTCACGGTCTGCGATCACGGCATGAATGCGTCGACCTTCACCACGCGGGTGATCGCCTCGACCCAGGCCGATCTGTTCGCGGCCATCACCGGCGGCTATTGCGCGCTGACCGGCCCGCTGCATGGCGGCGCGCCGGAGCCGGTGCTGGAGATGCTGGATGCGATCGGCACACGCGAGCGGATCAAGCCTTGGGTCGACGGCGCGCTGGCGCATGGCGAGCGGCTGATGGGCTTCGGCCACCGCGTCTACCGCGTGCGCGATCCGCGCGCCGACGTGCTGAAGGTCGCGATCGAGCAGCTCGAGGCCGATGGCGCCGACCTGCCGTTTGCCGGCGAGGTCGAGGCCTATATCCGCGAGGCGCTGCGGAAGAAGAATCCGGAGCGGCCGCTGGAGACCAATGTCGAGTTCTTCACCGCGATCCTGCTCGACGGGCTGGAAATCCCGCGGCAGGCGTTCACGCCGATCTTCGCGGTGGCCCGCGCCGCCGGCTGGACCGCGCACGCGCTGGAGCAGCGCCGCACCGGCCGGCTTATCCGGCCGAGCTCATCCTATGTCGGGGCGGTGCCGAAGGGGTGAGGCCAAGCGGAACGCTGTAGCCCGGATGGAGCGAAGCGCAATCCGGGAACGGTACGACCGCGGATGGAAGCGGCCCCGGATTGCGCTTCGCTCCATCCGGGCTACAAGCTGAGAGCTGAACGAAGTTCGACAGCGGAGCCACATACTCTGCTGTCGTCCCTGCGAAAGCAATGCGAAAGCAGGGACCATAGCCCGCGGCCCATCAATCGGACATAGGGGCAGACATCTTTGTGTAAGCAATAACGGCCGGTGGTTATGGGCCCCTGCTTTCGCGGGGCGACGGAGGCAAGCCTTCAGGCCTCGCGCACCACGGTCTTCAGATAATTATACGCCTTGATGATCTCGATCAGGCGATCCTCGGTGGAGCGGTCGCCGCCATTGGCGTCGGGGTGGTGCTGCTTGACCAGCGCCTTGTACTTCGCCTTGACGTCTTCCAGCGTCGCGCCGGCGCCGAGCCCCATCACCAGCAGCGCCTTGCGCTCGGCGTTCATGACCTTGCGGGTCTCGGGCTTGGGCTCCGCGCCGCCGGGTCCGGGCCGCCAGCGGCCGCGGCCGTTGAGTTCGGAGAACACGTGGAACGGATCGGAGGCGGCGTCGAGACCGCTCTCCTTCTTGCCGTTGTTGGCGCCCATCTTCCAGGTCGGCCGGTGACCGGTCAGCGCATCCTTCTGGTAGCGCGCGACGTCGTCAGGATTCATGCCCTGGAAGAAATTGTAGGACTGGTTGTATTCGCGGACGTGGTCGAGACAGAAGTGCCAATACTCGCGCGAATTCTCGCGGCCCTTCGGGGCCCGGTGCGCACCCTTGTTCTGGCAACCCGCCCACTCGCAGGTCACGGCCTGCTCGCCGGCCTGCGCCTGGCGCTTCGCACTCACCTTGGTCGGCTTGATGCGAATGGAGTCGAAGAATTTTGATGAATCGATCGGCATGTTCTCTTTGACTACGCAATGCACAAATCTTCAAGTCTTGACATTGCGCAGACCTCGTTTCCCGCTAGCACCATTGACGAAAAGCCGCTGCGAACCTAACTCCGCCGCCATGAGCACCAAAGACGCTATCATAAACAAGTTGCGTGAAGCTTTCTTGCCCGAAAGCCTCGACGTCGTCGACGAGTCACATCTGCATGAGGGCCACGCCGGCCACAGGCCAGGCGGGGAGACGCATTTCAGGGTATATATTGTGTCTCCGGCCTTCGAAGGGAAGAGCCGGATCGAACGCCATCGCATGATAAATGCGGCGCTGGCGCAGGAACTCGCCGGCTCGGTGCATGCGCTGGCGATCCATGCCCACGGCTCCGGGGAAAAGCCGCGCTAGCCCGCGCTTGCCGCATGACGACGCAGCGGTTTTCCGTTATGAGGAGGATACCTCCGGCGATGGACCTGCGCCGGATGTGAGCAGGGAAACTACGGGTCGCCACGCATGATATGGGGCCATTGATGATCCCTTGCTGGCCACGTCTCCGCTCGATCGTCACCGTTGCCGGCCTGCTCCTGATCTGCGCGATGCGCCCGGCCTCAGCGCTGGACATGCCGAGCCCGTTCGTCCAGGAGGTGCTGATCAAGAGCATCCTGGTTTCGCTCAACGATGCAGTGGCCGCCAACGATTTCACCGTGTTCCACGCCAAGATCTCAAAGCCGTTTCGCGACCAGTTTCCGCCCGACAAACTGAAGACCGTCTTCAAGGACCTGGTCGACAAGCACGCGGTGTTCGACGCCGTGGTCGGCAAGCCGATCGCGCTCGATGAGGACGCCAAGATCGACGACAAGGGCGTGTTGCGGCTGAAGGGCCATTTCGACACCACGCCCAAGCAGGTGAAGTACCAGCTTGGCTTTATCCCCTCCGACGGCGCATGGAAGCTGTCGGGTATCTCGATCGATATCGAGTAGCCTTCGGCAATCGCCAAACTGTCATCCTGAGAGTCTGACTCATAAATCACCCAACCTTAGCTGCAGCCGCGATTCTGCGGGTCAGGAGCCTGATGTGTGCAATCAGCAGCCAGGCAGCTTCGGTTGCCACCGTCGCCTCGAAGTCCTTGGCGAGACGGCGGCATCTGCCGAACCAAGCGAATGTGCGTTCAACCACCCACCGCCTCGGCAGAAGCTGGAAGCCTTTGACGCCGTGAGGCCGCTCGACGATCTCGATAGTCCATGGACCGCAGTCTGAGAGCGCGTCGAGGAGTTGATTTCCGCGGTAGATCCGGTCGGCAAAGACGTGGCGCAGCCGGGGGAAGTTCATCCGCACGTTCTTCAGCAGCGGTACGGCGCCATGGCAGTCCTGAACGTTGGCCGGATGAACATGAACCCCAAGGAGGAGGCCATTGGTATCCGTCACGATATGCCGCTTGCGGCCGTAGATGCGCTTGCCTGCATCGTAGCCGCGCGGTCCGCCAGCTTGCGTGGTTGGCGCACTTTGACTGTCGATCACGGCTGCCGTCGGCTTCGGTGTCCGTCCAAGCTTTTTTCGCGCCCGTCGGACAAGCACGCTGACAATCCTCTGCCACCGGCCTGTATCCCGCCATCTATAAAAATAGCCCTGCACCGTCGAATAGGGCGGGAACTCCTGCGGCAACGCCCGCCACTGGCAGCCGGTCGAAACGATATAGAGGATCGCTTCGATCACACGACGCAGCTCCGTCTTACGCGGCCGGCCGCGCCGGTTCGCTCGCGGCAACAGGCGTCTGATCACCGCCCACTCCGCATCGGTCATATCGCTTGCATAACGCAGATCGTCCCGCCGATATTGCTCCCGAGTGATCTTGGTCCAGGGCATCGTGCTCTCCCTCGAATCTTTGCAAATCCGATGGAATCACACCCCACTGAGATCACTCACCCATTTTTCAGTCAGGCTCTGAGGTGCGAGCGGAGCGAGCGTCGAAGGATGCACGGCCCGGCCGGTAGCCGTCGACCCTTCGAGACGCCGCTTCGCGGCCCCTCCAGCGACAACGGCGAAGCCGTTGCGCCGGGGTGACGGAGATAGGCTTGCGTGTGCTGTACCAGCCTAAAACGCCGTCCCTGCCCGCTTCGGCTTCTCGAGCTCGGCCGCCTCGCGCGGCACGGCTGTGATGCGCAGCGCGGTGATGCGGTTGCGCTCGCGGCGGAGCACGCGGAAACGGAAGCCGTGGAAGGTGAAGCTCTGGCCGCGCTCCGGGATCGAGCGCGCCTCGTGGATCACGAGGCCGGCGACCGTGGTCGCCTCCTCGTCCGGCAGGCGCCAGTCCATCGCGCGGTTGAGGTCGCGGATCGGCACCGAGCCATCGACCACGACCGAGCCGTCCGGCTGGGCACGGACGCCGGCGACGACGACGTCGTGCTCGTCGGAGATGTCGCCGACGATCTCCTCCAGAATGTCCTCCAGCGTCACCATGCCTTCGACCTCGCCATACTCGTCGACCACGAGGGCGAAGTGGGTCTTGCGGCGGCGGAACGCCTTCAGCTGCTCGGAGACCGGGCGCATCTCGGGCACGAACCACGGCGGCAGCGCGATCGCGGACGCATCGATCGCGGACATGTCGCCCTCATTGGCGCGCATCGCGCGCAGCAGATCCTTGGCGTGCAGCACGCCGACGATGTTCTCGGGCTTCTCGCGCCACAGCGGGATGCGGGTGTATTCGCTGGCCAGCACCTCGCGCACCAGCTCCTCGGGCGGCAAGTCGGCGTTGACCATGGTCATCTCGGTGCGGTGGACCATCACGTCGGAGACCTGCAACTCGCTGAGGTCGAGCAAGCCGCCGAGCATGTCGCGGTCCTGTTTCTCGACCTTGCCCTCGTGATGCAGCAGATCGACCGCGCCACGCAGACGCTCGGTCGGCGACAACACCGCCTGATGGGCGCCTACCTTGATGCCGAGCAGCTTCATCAGCGCCAGCACGATGGTCTCGATGATGGTGAGCAGCGGCCCCAGCACGAAGATCGTCAGCCGCATCGGCCGCGCGACCAGCAAGGAAATACGGTCGGGCGCGTTGATCGCGATGGTCTTGGGCAGCACCTCGGCGAACACCACGACCATTACAGTCATCACAGCGGTGGCATAGAGCACGCCGACATCGCCGAACCAGGCGGTGAACACGCCCGTTGCCAACGCCGAGGCGCCGATATTGGCGATGTTGTTGCCGAGCAGCAGCGCGCCGATCATGCGCTCGCGCATGTTGAACAGCTTGGAGACGACACCGGCATCAGTGTTGCCCTGCTTCGACAGCCGCAGCATGCTGGCGCGCGAGGCCCCGGTCAGCGCCGTCTCACTCGCCGCGAAGAACGCGGAGATCAAGAGACAGAGCAGCACGATCGAGAAGGTCAACCATCCCACTGAAATGATCCGTGGCTAGAGCATGATCCGGAAAAGTGTGTAGCAGTTTTCCGAAAAAATCATGCTCAAATCAAAAGATAGAGCGGGATGACGATCCAAAGGAGGGTCATCCCGGTCTAAGCCTTGAGCTTGGCTTGCAGGAAGTCGCGCACCGGCTGCGGCTCGACATTGTTGGCAATCACGGCGCGGCCGACCGCCTCCAGCAGGATGAAGGTGAGCTTGCCGCGCTTGACCTTCTTGTCCTGCGCCATCAGCCCCAGCAATGCGTCGGCATCCGCAAGGCCTTCCTGCTTGAACCCTGCGATATCCTGCAGGCGCGTCGGCAATCCTACCGCGGAAAGATGACGCGCGATGCGGTCCGCATCGTCGGATGAAATCATGCCGAGCTGCGCGGAGAATTCCGCGGCAAGCACCATGCCGACCGAGACGGCCTCGCCATGGAACAGGCGGTCGGAGAAGCCGGTCGCGGCTTCCAGCGCATGGCCGAAGGTGTGACCGAGATTGAGCAGCGCGCGCTCGCCGGTCTCGCGCTCGTCGCGGGAAACGACACCGGCCTTGGCGCGGCAGGAGGTTGCGATCGCGTGCTCGCGCCCGGCGCCGCCCGCGAAGATATCGGCGTGGTTCTTCTCGAGCCAGGCGAAGAACGCCTCGTCACCGAGGATGCCGTATTTCGCGACCTCGGCGTAGCCGGCGCGGAACTGGCGTGGCGACAGCGTGTCGAGCACCGACGTATCGGCGATGACCAGCACCGGCTGGTGGAAGGCACCGATCAAATTCTTGCCCTGCGGCGAGTTGATGCCGGTCTTGCCGCCGACCGAGGAATCGACCTGCGCCAGCAGCGAGGTCGGCACCTGCACGAAATCGACGCCACGGCGCAGGATCGCGGCCGCGAAGCCGGCGAGATCGCCGACCACGCCGCCGCCGAGCGCGATGACGAGATCGTTGCGCTCGATCTTCGCCGCGATCAGCGCCTCGCTGACCTGCGTCAGCGTAGCGTAGCTCTTCGAGCCCTCGCCCTCCTCGACGACGATCCGCGACGTCGGCACGCCTGCAGCCTTAAGCGACGCCTCCGTCGGCCCCAGCCAGTGCTTGGCAACGGTGCGGTCGGTGACAATAGCGGTGCGCACGCCGGGCCGCAGCGCCGCGACGCGTTCGCCGAGCGAGGCCAGCACGTCGCGGCCAATGATGATGTCATAGGCACGGTCGCCGAGCGCGACGTCGACCGTAACGAAGGCGGAGTGTTTCAAGGGCGCAGTCATGAGGTCGCGTTCAATCCATCAGGTGGCGGCTCGCCGGCCGGACGCACGCCGCACAGATGCGCATGCAGGGCCGCGAGGCATTCCTCGACGATGCGATCGTGCGGCACGTCGCGTGAGGCAATCGTCAGGTCGGCGTTCTTGTAGACCGGTTCGCGTTCGCTGAGCAGCCGGTTGACGGTCGCCTCCGGGTCGGCGGTCTGCAGCAGCGGACGGTCGGCGCGACGGCGCACCCGGCGCATGATGATATCAGTGTCGGCCTTGAGCCAGATCGAGATCGCACGGTCGCGGATCCGGTTGCGGGTCTCCTCGCGCATGAAGGCGCCGCCGCCGGTCGCCAGCACGACCGGGCCGCTGTCGAGGATGCGGGCGATGACCCGCGCCTCGCCGTCGCGGAAATACGGCTCGCCATGGGTTTCGAAGATCTCCGGGATCGTCATGCGGGCCGCCGCCTCGATCTCGGTGTCGGCATCGGCGAACGGCACCTTGAGCCGCACCGCCAGCCGCCGGCCGATGGTCGACTTGCCGGCCCCCATCATGCCGACCAGCACGATCGATCGCGGCCCCAGGGCGGCCGTGATATCGGCCTCCAGGGTCGGGTGGGTGGGCGCCGGTACGGCTGCGTCGGACATCAAAAAGCTCGGATATTCGGACGAATTGTCTGGGATTCGAGCCACCTATACTACCCCCGGCGATACCGTTACCAGCGACTCTTGCAACCGCGCGGGGAACATGTTGGATGATTTCATTGGTTAATTCGCCGCCCGAGTCGCCTCCATGCCCAGCCTGTTCCGCTTCCTGACGGTCGTCGCCGTGATTTTCGGGATCGGTTACGGCATCGTCTTCGCGCTGGCGAATTTCGTGCAGCCGAAACCGCGGGAAATGACCGTGACCATCCCTCCGGATAAGTTCCTCAAGAAATAGCCGGTATGATTCCGGCATGCCCGTAGCAGCCAAGACTCCCGCCAAGCCCCAAGCCAGGACATCCGCCAAGTCCTCCGACAAGTCCTCCGACGCCAAACTGATGGCGTTGTTCCTCGACATGCTTGCCGCGGAACAGGGCGCAGGCCGCAACACGCTCGACGCCTACCGGCGCGATCTCACCGATTTCTCCGATTACCTCGCCCATGCCGGCGCCGATTTCACCCGTGCCGACACCCAGACGCTGCGCGGCTACCTCGCCGATCTTGATAGCAGGGGCTTCAAGTCGACCAGCGTGGCGCGGCGGCTGTCGGCCATGCGGCATCTCTACCGCTTCCTGCTCAACGAGCGGGTTCGAACCGACGATCCGGCGGCGATCCTGTCCGGGCCGAAGCGCGGCCGCGGCCTGCCCAAGGTGCTGTCCATCGCCGACGTCGACCGCATGCTGACCCGGGCCAAGGAGCTGACCCAGACCGATGTCTCGCCGGCGCAGCGGCTGCGCGCGCTGCGGCTGTATTGCCTGCTCGAAGTGCTCTACGCCACCGGCCTGCGCGTCTCCGAGCTGGTATCGCTGCCGGTCTCCGCGGCGCGGCGCGATGCGCGGGTGATCGTGGTCCGCGGCAAGGGCAACAAGGAGCGGCTGGTGCCGCTGAATGACGCCTCGCGCCAGGCGATGGCGGATTATCTCGCCGCGATGGAGGTGATGCAGCCGAAGGCGAAGAAGGCGGTGCCGTCGAAATGGCTGTTTCCGTCCTCCGGAGAGAGCGGCCATTTGACCCGGCAGCATTTCGCCCGCGACCTGAAGGAGCTTGCGAGCGCCTCCGGCCTTGCCCCGCGACTGGTCTCCCCGCACGTGCTGCGCCACGCGTTCGCCAGCCATCTGCTGCACAATGGCGCGGACCTGCGCATCGTGCAGACCCTGCTCGGACATACCGATATCTCGACCACCCAGATCTACACTCATGTGGTCGAGGAGCGGCTGAAGAGCCTGGTCCGCGACCTGCATCCGCTGGCGGAGAAATCCGTCGATTCGCGCGAAAAATAGATTCGTCTCGGAATGAACGGGCTGCGTCGCCGCGCCTCGATATCTTCGGCGCGACGCTGACGCGCGCCGCCGATTGCGGCTTCGGCGGGCTGAGTCATAGCGAAAGCTGATCAGGCCTGATCCACAATGACGATTTCCATCTTCACGAAAAAGTCATGATGATCTCTCTGCAACGGAGAGATTTGGCATGGGCAGGCTCGCCTCGAGCAGGCTGATCAAGGCGAAACCGTCCGGCACTGTGTCTGGTTCGGGGCGAAATGCGCGTCCACTGGCCGCACCAGGTGAATGGATCGCGAGCGATCCGCGACGAACGCCGTCGTCGCTTCGCCGGGCGCAAATCGAACTCTGAGAAATCATGGACGAGATGCCATCGGCGCGCCGAGCGCCGACGGCGTTCTGCTGTCGTGGGGGAATACAGCGAGCTTTCACAAGCATGGACTGAAATTGGGGGCGTACGACGATGACAAAGAAATTCACCAAATCGGGGCCAATGCCCGGCAAGAAGAAGCGCCGCAAGCCAAAGCCGGCTTCCGCAAGAGCTGCGATCGCAAGACACCGCTATGTCGCGGCCCTCGCCTTCGCGCCGCTATTGGCGACGCAGGCGGTCGCGCAGACCTATACCAATTACGACGGAACGAAGACCAGCGACATGAACGCCGCTCTTGCGACATGGGTCAACGCTCCAGAATTCAAATACAACAGTTGGCCGATCCAGGGTGACTGGGGACTGGCCGCGATGAATGCCCAATATGCCTATGTGCTCGGCTTCAGCGGCAAGGGCGTCAAGCTCGGCTCGGTCGATTCGGGATTGTTCACGGCCCATGAAGAGTTTGCCGGGCGAAGCAACATCTTCCCGATCACGATCTCCGGAACCTATCTGAACGACGGCGCGCAACTGGACGGCAACGGGCTGACCTGGAAGGCTGGAGACCCTTTCAGAACGCCGGGCACGTGGAATGGCACGGCGGACCTCGCCAACCACATCGGCAAGAACGACAATCACGGCAGTCACGTCTCCGGTACGATCGCCGCGGCCAAGAACGGGCTCGACAAGAACAACAGTGGCATGATGGGGGTCGCCTGGGGCAGCGACTACTACATCACGAACAGCAACGGCACGGATAATTCGCTCTATGGATCGAACGTGGACTACAATTACTTCTACCAGGCCTATGACCAGCTTGCGAAAGCAGGCGTTCGCGTCATCAACAGCAGTTGGGGCAGCCCCGTTGGAGGGGACGACGTCGGCACAATCTCCGGCATGTCGGCTGCTTACGCCCGTCTGGAGAGCTTGGACCAGAATAGCGTTTCCAGGAAAAAGTCGTGGCTCGACGCGGCCGCCGATGTCTCGTTGCAAACGGGTGTGATCCAGGTCTTCGCGGCGGGAAACAAGGGTTACGACAACCCCAATATCCGCGCTTCGGCGCCGTACTTCCGGCCGGAGATCGAGAAGAGCTGGATCGCGGTCGAGGCCTTGAACCACGATCTGTCGAAGGCGGGGTTCAGCAACGCCTGCGGCGTCGCGAAGTACTTTTGTCTCTCGGCGCCCGGCGTCGACATCAACAGCCTTCAGACCATCGCGGATGGTTATGTTCCCGAGCCCGGCACGTCGATGGCGGCGCCGCATGTGACGGGTGCGCTGGGCATCTTGATGGAGCGCTATCCAGGCCTGGATAATGACGCCATCCGCACCATCCTTCTTACCACCGCCACGCATCTCGGGACAGGACCGGCAGAGGTCCCGAATGCCGGCTACGGCTGGGGTATTCCGGACCTTCGCAAGGGCATGGACGGGCCGGGCCAGTTGTTAGGGTCGTTCAACGCCAATATCCTGTCGGGCACAACGGACATTTGGAGCAATCCCATCTCGGAAGCCGCGCTGAAACAGCGTAAGGTGGAGGAGCGGGCGGAAGTCGCCGGCTGGCCGGCGGTCAAGGCAGCGCTGCTGGCACGGTTGCAGCAGGTGCTTCCTGCTAGGACGCCGGGTGCTGACGTGATCTCCGGGATACCGACGGCGAAAGCGCTGCTCCAGGCCGCGATCAATGCGAACATACGAGGGACCCATACCGCAGCGAACCTGCACGCGGCGATTGCCGCGGCGAATGCCAATCCTGTCGGCGCACTGTTGATGGCCTCCTATGATGCGGCTCATCCCGGCTGGACCGCGGGATGGAGCCGCGACACTGATTTCGACACTTTCATCGCAGGGCGCAACGACACCCAATTGGCGACGGATATCTTCAATCCGAACCGGACCGCGGCGATTGTGGCAAATGCACCGATCAACAACCAGATCCTGCTCACCCAGGGGCGCATCGACGCCCTCTCGGCCAAGACGGATGCGGACTATGTCGGCAGCATGGTGAAGCTGGGCGGCGGCACGCTGATCCTCACAGGCAACAACAGCTATAGCGGCGGCACCAGCCTCGTTGAAGGCACGCTCGGGGTCGGCAATTCGACCGCACTCGGTACCGGGCGGCTGACCAGCCATGACGGCACCACGCTTGGCTTCTACGCCGACAGTCTCAACCTGGCCAATGCGATCACGCTGGCAGACGGCAAGACCACGTTCGACAGCCAAGCCTACAAGGCGACGCTCTCCGGCGCGATCGACGGGGCCGGCGGACTGGAGAAGATCGGCACCGGCAGCCTGGTTTTGGCGGGCACCGCCAACTATTCGGGGGCGACCCTGGTGACGCAGGGCACGCTGCAGGGGGGCGCCGTCAACGCGTTCTCGCCCCTCAGCACGCATATGGTGGCCGCCGGCGGCACCCTCGACCTCGGCGGATTCGGCCAGACGATCGGCTCGCTGATCGGCGCTGGCGTCGTCACCAACAGCGGCACGAACACTGCAATTCTGACCACGGGCGGCAGCAACGCCCCCTTGAGCATATTCACCGGCGTCATCAGGGATGACGGCGCGATCGGCCTGACCAAGGTCGGCACCGGTCTGATGATGCTGATGGGCCAGAACGCCTATTCGGGGCCGACCACTGTGGCAGGTGGCACGCTCGAGGTCGACGGATCGATCGCCTCCTCGCCCGTGCACGTGCAGAGCGGGGCGTTCCTGGCCGGCACCGGCACAGTCGGCACGACCTCGGTGAGCCGCGGCGGTAAGCTGGCTCCCGGCAATCTTTCGACGCCGACGGGCACGCTGACGGTGAATGGCAGCCTGGCGCTGGCCTCGGGTGCGACCTACCTGGTGACAGTGTCGGGCTCGACCTTCAGCCGGACCGACGTGAAGGGATCGGCGAGCCTTGGCGGGGCGACAATGGAGGCGCTGTTCCTGCCGGGCAGCTATCTGTCGCGGAAGTATGCCATCGTGACTGCAACCGGCGGGGTCAGCGGCAGTTTCGGCGGTTTGGCCAGCACCAACCTGCCGTCGAACTTCGCGGCCTCCAACAGCTATGACGCCAACCGCGCCTATCTCGACCTCAACCTCGACTTTGGCGGAACCGCGAAGATGACTGCCAACCAGCGCAGCGTCGCTGGCGCGCTTGCCCGTTCGTTCAATACTGCTGGCGGCATCAGCATGGCCTACGGCGCGCTGACGCCGCAGGGCCTGACGCAGGCCTCGGGCGAGGTGGCGGCGGCGGGCCAGCAGAGCACGTTGGATGTCGTGAACGGCTTCACCAGACTCTTGTTGGACCCGATGATCGAGGGCCGCAGCAGTTCCTCGACCCCCGGCCCGGCGCTGCCGCCCGCCGCGGAGAGTGCCTATGCGGCAACGGGCACGAAGCCGCCGAGCGACGCGTTCGCGGCGATGATTCCCAAGGGGTGGCCAGCATTGGCCTACGAGCCGCAATGGAACGTGTGGGCGACCGGCTATGCCGGCGGCCAGAGCACCGACGGTAACGCGACGACCGGATCGTCCACCACCTCGGCGGCGATTTACGGCACCGTGGTCGGAGCCGACTATCGCATCGCCCCTGGCAGCTTGATCGGACTTGCGGTGGCAGGGGCCGGCACCACCTACCGGCTCGCGGGCGGGCCGGACAATGGCCGCGCCGACGTGTTCCAGGCCGGCGTCTACGGCCGGCACGACATCGGGGCGGCGTATGTCTCGGGCGCGCTGGCCTATGGCCGGCAGGACATCACCACCGACCGCAAATTGATGGCCGACGTGCTGCGCGGGCACTTTGGCGCCAATGCGCTGTCGGGCCGGCTGGAGAGCGGCTACCGGTTCGACACGGCGTGGGTCGGATTGACGCCTTATGCGGCTGGCTCGTTCACCACGCTTGATCTGCCGTCCTATGCCGAGAGCGTGGTCGCCGGCCCCGGGCTGTTTGCGCTGCGCTACGTCTCCAAGGAGGTGACGGACTGGCGCAGCGAGTTCGGTCTTCGCACCGACAAGAGCATGCCGATCAACAATGGCAGCGCGCGGCTGACATTGCGTGGTCAGGCGGCCTGGGGGCACAATTTCAACACCGACCGCAGCGTCCAGGCCGCGTTCCTGGGGCTGCCGGCATCGGGCTTCGTGGTCAACGGCGCCGCGCCGGCGGCGAATCTTGCACTGGTATCGGGATCGGCCGAAGTCGCGTGGAAGGGTGGTCTCTCACTCGCCGCCAAGTTCGGGACCGAACAATCTCGTATCAGCCAGAGCTATACAGGCCAGGTCATCGCAAAAATGCAGTGGTGATGTCCTGCCGTCACGTCTTGGAGCGCGGCAAGGCATTGCCGCGCGCCCATTTCCTTTCTCGTTCAAATATGAGCCGCGTCCCTCGCGCACCGAATCGTTCCCATGTTCGGAGCGAACGGCGGTGGCCAGGCCAATGAAGGAAAATGCAGATGGACTCGATGTTGCGCCTACAGCCAGGGGCGTCAATCAATGCTGGTGTCGATAGCGGCGTCGGTATCATGGTCGTCGATGACGTCCTGCCGCCCGCTCGGCAAAGGACACTGCTCCGCTTCCTGCAGAACGGCGCGTGGACCCATGGCTGGCGCTCGCGCGACGAGGACAACAGTCAAAAGTTCTGGCACCGGCATCTCGCGGGGTCGGTCGGTGAAGCCGATGCGCGCCTGCGTGCGCAGAGGGGCATCATCGATTGTGCCCCCGAGTTGGCGGGAACCGCGCCTTTGGTCTTTGCCTTCTGGCGCTACGTGCAAGGCCGGGCCTTTCAGGATCATGTCCTGTCGCGCTGTTACGCCAATGCCTTGCCCTACGGGACCGACGGAGGCGTTCACATCGATTCGCTCACACCCGGCGACTACACCGCGGTCTATTATCCGCACTTGACCTGGCACCCCGATTGGGGAGGCGAAACCATCATCTTCAATCAGGACTGCAGCGACATACTGACGGCTGTCTATCCCAAGCCTAACCGGCTGTTTGTCTTTCCGGGCTTCGTCAATCACGTCGCCCGCGGAATTTCCAAAAATTGCCCGCACATGCGCATCACGCTGATGTTCAAGACGCAGAAGTCAAAATTGCGCCGCGGTCCCCATGATTTGCCGAGATGAACTAATCCCTGGCAAGACCGATCTGCAGCCGAGCGTTAGGAAGCGTATGCATTCGATGCGGGAGCGACCCGTCGCGGATTGCGCGTCGCTCCGTCCGGGCATAACGCAAGCGATCCGCCTTGACTTCGGCGGCATCTCCGCCGAAAGAGCGTCACCCGCTTGCGATCCCGAAGCGTGCACCTCGTCCCGAGCGCGCTTTAACCAATTGAAGTTGCACAACTTCTCTTGTCACCGCCAAAACCGCTTCGCCCCTCGCATTGTTCCTCCCTATATTGAGTTGATGCCCGACCCGATGCGCAGCTATCTCGACTTCGAAAAACCCGTCGCCGAGCTTGAATCCAAGATCGACGAGTTGCGCGCGCTTGCCGCCAGCGGCAGCGACATCGGTGACGAGGTCGCGCGGATCGAGGACAAGGCGGCGCAGGCGCTGACCGACCTCTATGCCAACCTGACACCGTGGCAGAAGACGCTCGTGGCGCGGCATCCGCAGCGGCCGCACTTCACCGATTTCGTCAGTGGCCTGATCACCGAATTCACACCGATGGCCGGCGACCGCAAATTCGCCGACGACGAGGCCCTGATCGGCGGCTTCGGCCGCTTCCGCGGCGAGAGCATCTGCGTGGTCGGCCAGGAGAAGGGCGCCACCACCGACAGCCGCATCAAGCACAATTTCGGCATGGCGCGCCCCGAGGGCTACCGCAAGGCGGTGCGCCTGATGGAGATGGCCGACCGCTTCGGCATCCCGGTGCTGTCGATCGTCGATTCCGCCGGCGCCTATCCCGGCATCGGCGCCGAGGAGCGCGGCCAGGCCGAGGCGATCGCGCGCTCGACCGACGCCTGCCTGTCGCTCGGCGTGCCCAATGTCGCGATCGTCACCGGCGAGGGCATGTCGGGCGGCGCCATCGCGATCACCACGGCCAACCGCGTCCTGATGATGGAGCACGCGATCTACAGCGTGATCTCGCCGGAGGCGGCCTCCTCGATCCTGTGGCGCGACGGCAGCAAGGCGCAGGAAGCCGCCAACAGCATGAAGATCACCGCGCAGGACATGCTGCGCTTCGGCGTGATCGACCAGATCCTCAAGGAGCCCTCGGGCGGCGCTCATCGCGACCCCGCCGCGATGATCACGACCACCGGCGACGCGATCGCCCAGGCGCTCAACGACCTACGAAATCTTGATCCGGACGCGATTCGCAAACAGCGGCGCCAGAAGTTCCTCGATATCGGCCGCAAACTGGGCTGAGACGCTCAAACGCTGGATTTTTCGCCCAAATCGACCAATTTTGCCGCAATTGGGCCCCGAGCCGGGTCTTTAACGTTCCTTGAACCATGCCTGCTACCGTGAAGGCTGTCAGCCCCGGTTCAGGTTGCGAGCAGGGGTGGTCGAAGGCTAATATTTTACACAATGGCTTCAGGGCATATTCGCCGTGTTGGGGTCGCGAAAATCGCCCGGTGGGTGTGGAGCTCGGACTTGACTCATCGCACGCTCGTACGCGCGCTTCTGACTTCGGCAGTTCTCGCCGCGGGCATCATGCTCGCCGGTTGTGACAGCGACCAGATTTCGCTCGCCCAGAACGCCAAGGCCAACCAGCCGGTTCCGCCAAAGCTCGTCGCTGCCATGGCCGAGAAGGACATGGATTTGCAGTCGCCGATCCTGATTCGCCTGTTCAAGCAGGAGGCCGAGCTCGAGGTCTGGAAGCAGACCCGCTCCGGCCAGTTCGCGCTGCTCAAGACCTATCCGATCTGCCGCTGGTCGGGCGATCTCGGCCCCAAGGTCCGCGAAGGCGACCGCCAGGCGCCCGAGGGATTCTATTCGATCAACCCGAGCCAGATGAATCCGCAGTCGGCCTATTACCTGTCGTTCAACACCGGATATCCCAACGCCTTCGACAAGGCGCTCGGCCGCACCGGCTCGGAGCTGATGGTGCATGGCGACTGCTCGTCGCGCGGCTGTTACGCGATGACCGACGAGCAGATTGCCGAGATCTATTCGCTGGGTCGCGAATCCTTCTTCGGCGGCCAGAAGGCGTTCCAGTTCCAGGCCTATCCATTCCGGATGACGCCGGTGAACATGGCCAAGCACCGCAACAATCCGAACATGCCTTTCTGGAAGATGATCAAGGAAGGCAATGATCATTTCGAGGTGACGAAGCAGGAGCCGAAAGTCGACTTCTGCGAGAAGAAATACGTCTTCGATGCGGTGAAGCCGCCGGATGCGACCCGCGATCCGGTGTTCAACGCGTCGGCGAAGTGCCCGGCCTATGTGATCCCCGAGGAGATCACGAGCGCGGTCCGCGAGAAGCAGCAGCGCGACGACGCCGAGATGGCCAAGCTGGTGTCCAAGGGCACGCCGGTGGCGCGCCTCAACACCGGCATCGACGGCGGCATGAACGCGATCTTCGCCTCCAAGATTCCGGAAGGAAACACCGGCCTGTCCGAAGGCGGTGACAGCCAGGCGCTGGCCTCGATGGCGCTGGCGCGCGCCCCCGGCACGATCCCCGGCACGGTCAATCCGCCGCGACCCAATCTCGCGGTCCAGCAGGAAGAGCCGGTGGTGGCGACGACCTCCTCGACCGCGCCTGCTGCCAACACCCGCGTCGCTTCGGCGAATGCGTCCGACAAGTCCGAAGGCTTCTTCTCGAGCTTTGCCCGCAAGGTCGGCATCGGCGGCGCCACCGCCGACGCCAGCAAGGCGACCGCGCCGGCGCCGGCCGCTGCCACACCCGCCAAGCCGAAGGTCGCCGAGGCCAAGCCGCAATCGGTGGTTCGCGTCGCCCCGAAGGCCGAGCCGAAGCAGGCCGCCAAGCCCGCGCCGAAGCCACAGGCGACCGACACCGCAGCCGCCGCACCGGCCGCGACCTCGTCGACCCAGCTCGCCGGCTCGGCGCCGGTCGTTCAGACCAACTCGTTCGACACCCGCTTCTCCGCGGTGAAGTAACGCGGCCCAGCTTCGGCGCGCTCTGTCTCGCGACATGATCTGTCCGAGCTTCCTTCTGCCCACTCCATGAAGACGGCGCAGGGCAACTAAACGCAAGACTCGGACGCAACGGGCCGCGAGATTGCGGATCTATGATCCACAAGGCGCGCCACACACACGGTGTCGTCCTGGCGAAAGCCAGGACCCATTACCCCAGATATCAATTGCTGCGCGACGCTACGGCCGCAGTCCCGTTCATCACCGCATGCGGTGGTTATGGGTCCTGGCTTTCGCCAGGACGACAGCAGTGGATGCGGCGCCGCCGATCGTGCAACCGAGGAGCCCTGATGACGACCTCGATTTCCTCCGCTAACCTCCCCGCACAGAACCGCCAGCAAGGCGGACCGGATTGAGGGAGGAGAGCGGCGTGCACCGAGGCCGTGTCGTATTCGGCGCCATGGACGAGGTCGTGTTCGGGCGGCCCGCTCGTGAAGCCATCGTCGAGCAACTGGACCGGCTCGGCGCCGAGCGCGCCTTCCTGATGGTGTCGGGCACGCTGAACCGCGACACCGACGAGATCGAGAAGATCCGCCGCGCGCTCGGCCCGCGTTGCGTCGGCACCTTCGACAGGATGCCGGCACATACGCCGCGCGCCGCGGTCATCGCGGCCACGGAACAGGCCCGCAATGTGAAGGCCGATCTGATCGTCACCATCGGCGGCGGCTCGATCACCGACGGTGCCAAGGCGGTGCAGCTCTGCCTCGCCAACGACGTCACCACATCCGACGGCATCGACACCATCCGCACCCGCGGCGGCGTCTCGCCCGAGATGAAGCCGCCCGTCGTGCGCCAGATCAGCGTGCCGACCACGATCGCCGGCGGCGAGTTCTCCTCGATCGCAGGCGTCACCAACGAGGCCAAGCGGCAGAAGGAGATGCTGCGCCATCCGCTGGTGATGCCGCGCGCCACCATTCTCGATCCGGAATTGTCGGTGCACACGCCGGAATGGTTGTTCCTGTCGACCGGTATCCGCGCCGTCGATCATTGCGTCGAGGGCATTTGCTCGCGCGAGGCGCATCCCTATGGCGACGCACAGGCGCTGAAAGGGCTGGAGATGCTGGCGACCGGCCTGCCGCGCGTAAAGGCCAATCCGAAGGACATATCGGCGCGGATGGATTGCCAGATCGGCACCTGGCTCTCGACCGGCCCGCTTGCCTCGGGCGTGCCTATGGGGGCAAGCCACGGCATCGGCTACGTGCTCGGCGCCGAGTTCGACGTGCCGCACGGCTATACCTCCTGCGTGATGCTCCCGGCGGTGATGCGCTGGAACAAGCGCGACAATGCCGATCGTCAGGCGCTGGTTGCCGCCGCGATGGGGCATCCGGGGAAGGACGCCGGCGACGTGCTCGACCGCTTCATCCGCGACCTCGGCATGCCGCGCAGCCTGCGCGAGGTGCACGTCGGGCCCGAGCATTTCGACCGCATCGCGGCGGGTGCGATGCGAACGCCATGGGTGCCGCGCAATCCGCGCAAGATCGACGATCCGTCAGAGGTTCGCGAGATTCTGGAGATGGCGGCTTAAAGCAGAGACTGAAGGGGAATCTGGAGTTCGATGTATACCGGCAAGCACGCTTACCTGCGCCCGTTGCAGCCCGCCTTCATCATGGCCGGCACCGGCGAGATCGTCACTTATCGCGAGCTCGAGGCGCGCAGCAACCGCCTCACGCATCTGTTCCGCAACCGCGGCATGAAGCGGCTCGATCATTATTCGATTTTCATGGAGAACAACAACCGCTATCTCGAGGCCTGTGGTGCCGGTGAGCGGTCGGGCCTCTATTTCACCTGCGTCAATTCCTTCCTCACGCCGGGCGAGCTCGCCTACATCCTGACCAACAGCCAGTCGCGGATCCTGATCACCTCGAAGCTGAAGCTCGACATTGCGCGCGAGACGCTGAAGGAGTGCCCGCAGGTCGAGCTCTGCATCGTGGTCGACGGCGAAAGCGAGAGCGAGCGCATCGTCGGACTGCGAGAGGCGACTGCCGGGCTGCCGGCAACGCCGATCGCGGACGAATATGCCGGCACAGCGATGCTCTATTCATCCGGCACCACCGGCCGGCCCAAGGGCATCTTGCGGCCGCTGCCCGAGCAGCCGCCGTCGCAAAACCTGCCGCTGTTCGATTTTCTGACAAAGCTCTGGCACTACCGCGAGGGCATGGTCTATCTGTCGCCGGCGCCGCTCTATCACTCAGCACCACAGGCTGCGGTCAATCTGACGATCCGAATGGGCGGCACCGTCGTCATCATGGAGAGCTTCGATCCCGAACGGTATCTCCAGCTGGTCGAGCAATGGGGTATCACCCACAGCCAGCTGGTGCCGACCATGTTCTCGCGCATGCTGAAGCTGCCCGAGGAGGTCCGTAGCCGCTACGATCTCTCGACGCTCGAGATCGCGATCCATGCCGCCGCGCCCTGCCCGGCGCTGGTCAAGGACGACATGATCAGATGGTGGGGGCCGATCATCCACGAATATTACGGCGCGACCGAGGGCCTCGGCTTCACCGCCTGCAACAGCGAGGAATGGCTCGCGCATCGCGGCACCGTCGGCAAGGTGCTGCTCGGCGACCTGCATATCCTCGACGAGAACATGAAGCCGTGTCCGAAGGGCACGCCGGGCACCGTTTGGTTCAAGACCGCCACGCCGTTCGAGTATTTCAACGACCCGGCCAAGACCAGCGAGGCGCGCTCTGCCGATGGCAGCATGAGCACGGTGGGCGACGTCGGCTATGTCGACGACGACAACTTCCTCTATCTGACCGATCGCGCCACCTTCATGATCATCTCCGGCGGCGTGAACATCTATCCGCAGGAATGCGAGAACCTCCTGATCACCCATCCCAAGGTCGCCGACGCCGCGGTGTTCGGCGTGCCCAATGTCGATCTCGGCGAGGAGGTGAAGGCGGTGGTGCAGCCGGCCGAGGGCATCGCGCCCGGGCCAGAGCTCGCCGAGGAGCTGATCGCGTTCTGCGCCAGCTCACTGTCGCGCCAGAAGGTGCCGCGCTCGGTGGATTTCGAGGCCGAGCTGCCGCGGCTGCCGACCGGGAAACTCTACAAGCGCCTGCTGCGCGATCGCTACTGGGGCAACAAGACCTCGCGAATCGTCTGAGTCCGGCGGTGCGGCGAGCCGGGGCGCGTGCAGCCGGGAATGGTGGGCGGCGCAACGGACTCGCCCGCCGCGCGGATTTCGCGTTATGCTCCGGGATTGCAAGCCAGCTTCGCCGGAGGCCGCCATGCCGTCGCCCCAGCCGCGCGAGCCGCAGCCGGTGCAGGCCGGAAGGCTCGAATTCACTGCCGCAGAGATCGGCGCGCTCGCCCACCTCTATCGCGGCGAAGTCTATCGCAGCACGGTCTGGCGCACCCGCCTCGACAGTTCGACCAATTGGGCGGTGGTTACGACCGGGATCGCGCTGTCGGCGACCTACAGCAACGCGGACGCCTCGCCCTTGCCGATGGTGCTGGTCGGCCTGCTGGTCACCGTCTTCCTGCTGTTCGAAGCAAGGCGCTATCGCTACTTCAACGTATGGCGTGCCCGGGCGCGGCTGCTCGAAACTGATTTCTACGCGCCAATGATCCGCGGCGAAGGCCCGTCGCCAAACGCGGCCTGGACCGAGCTGCTCGCCAACGACTACCGCAAACCGAGCTATCACATCAGCTTTGCGCGTGCGGTCGGCCGGCGTCTGCGCCGGACCTATGGCTGGATCTTCGCGATTCAGGCCATTGCCTATTACGGCAAGCTCGCGATCCATCCGCTACCACTGATCACGATGAGCGAGATCGCGGACCGCGCTTCGATCGGCCCGATACCCGGAGAGATCGTCATCCTGGCTGGCGTTGCGTTCCACGCCAGCTGGGCGCTGTTCGCCTTCGTCACGCAACGCATCGAGGTCGCCGACCGGCGCGCACGGCACAATCTGATCGCGATGGGGTGAGGCGGCGTGGGCCGCGTTGCCGCCGGCGAGCTTTTCCCCTAACCTCAGCCTAACAAGAAAAGTCAGGGAGAATCTGCCGATGGAAGTGATTCCACTCAAGCCGGGCTTCGGCGCCGAACTGCGCGGCGTGACGCTGTCGGATGTTGCGGCCAGCGATGCGGCCTATGCGGCGGTGCGCGCGGCGTTCGAGGAACATTCGGTGCTGGTGTTCCGCGGCCAGGAGGTCAGCGACGACATTCAGCTCGCCTTCTCGCGCCGCTTCGGTCCGCCCGAGACGACCAAGGTCGGCTCGATGGGCACCGGCTCGCATTTCGTGATCCTCTCGACCTTCGGGCCTGACGGCAAGGTGGTGCCATCCGACCACCGGCAACAGCTGCGCGCCCGGGCCAACCAGCTCTGGCACACGGACTCCTCCTTCAAGCGCGTACCGGCGCTGACCTCGATCCTGTCGGCGCGCATCATCCCCGAACATGGCGGCGAGACCGAGTTCGTCTCGACGCGGCTGCCCTTCGAGCGGCTCGACAAGGATGTAGCGAAGCGGCTGGAGAATTCGTTCGCCTGGCACTCCTACGCGCATTCGCGCAGCAAGGTCGCAGCCGGTCTCGCGACATCAGAGGAAGTCGACGCATTGCCGCCGGTGTGCTGGCGCATGGTGTGGCGCAATCCGGTCAACGGCCGCGGCGCGCTGTATCTCGCCTCCCACGCCTATGGCGTCGAAGGCATGGAGGCCGCGGCCGGCAAGGCGCTGATCGAGCAATTGACCGAAGCAGCGACCGCGCCCGGCGTCAGCTATCTGCATCAATGGAAGCAGGGCGATGTCGTGATGTGGGACAACCGCGCCACCATGCATCGCGGCCGCCCCTGGCCGGCGCATGAAGGCCGCCTGATGATACGCACCACGATCTCGGCGACCGAGGCGGATGGCGTCGCCAACATGCACCTGCCCGCACCGCAGGCCGCGGAGTGAGATGAGTGATGATGCTGCCTCACCGTCATCCCGAGAGGATGTGAGGCTTTGTCCTCATCCACTGTTGTCGTCGCCGGGCTCGACCGGGCGACCCAGTACGCCGCGGCCTATCGGCTCAAGCACGGCCGTCTCTGGAATACTGGATCACCCGCACGCGCGGGTGATGACACCGAGCAAGCTGAGTAAACCAATTTTTCCGTCATCCTGAGAGTCTGACTCATAAATCACCCAACCTTAGCTGCAGCCGCGATTCTGCGGGTCAGGAGCCTGATGTGTGCAATCAGCAGCCAGGCAGCTTCGGTTGCCACCGTCGCCTCGAAGTCCTTGGCGAGACGGCGGCATCTGCCGAACCAAGCGAATGTGCGTTCAACCACCCACCGCCTCGGCAGAAGCTGGAAGCCTTTGACGCCGTGAGGCCGCTCGACGATCTCGATAGTCCATGGACCGCAGTCTGAGAGCGCGTCGAGGAGTTGATTTCCGCGGTAGATCCGGTCGGCAAAGACGTGGCGCAGCCGGGGGAAGTTCATCCGCACGTTCTTCAGCAGCGGTACGGCGCCATGGCAGTCCTGAACGTTGGCCGGATGAACATGAACCCCAAGGAGGAGGCCATTGGTATCCGTCACGATATGCCGCTTGCGGCCGTAGATGCGCTTGCCTGCATCGTAGCCGCGCGGTCCGCCAGCTTGCGTGGTTGGCGCACTTTGACTGTCGATCACGGCTGCCGTCGGCTTCGGTGTCCGTCCAAGCTTTTTTCGCGCCCGTCGGACAAGCACGCTGACAATCCTCTGCCACCGGCCTGTATCCCGCCATCTATAAAAATAGCCCTGCACCGTCGAATAGGGCGGGAACTCCTGCGGCAACGCCCGCCACTGGCAGCCGGTCGAAACGATATAGAGGATCGCTTCGATCACACGACGCAGCTCCGTCTTACGCGGCCGGCCGCGCCGGTTCGCTCGCGGCAACAGGCGTCTGATCACCGCCCACTCCGCATCGGTCATATCGCTTGCATAACGCAGATCGTCCCGCCGATATTGCTCCCGAGTGATCTTGGTCCAGGGCATCGTGCTCTCCCTCGAATCTTTGCAAATCCGATGGAATCACACCCACTGAGATCACTCACCCATTTTTCAGTCAGGCTCTGAGGAGCGCGTAGCGCGTCTCGAAGGATCGACGGGGCCGTTCATCCTTCGAGACGCGCGAAGCCTGCCATCGGGCCGCGCTTCGCGCGGCCCGATGGCGCTCCTCAGGATGACGGAGAACGAATCGGCAGCCACACCGCAATCGGCGACAAACTGTCGCTGATCGCGGAGTGCTTCGCACCGTTCGCAACCGAATTCGAACGGAGACTCACCGCCGCATAGCAAAACAACCCGAGTTCCCCGCCATCACAGCCATTATTCCCGATCCGCGGCAATTCTAATGCACTCGCGTCATCCGAATTGCCAATCCCTTCGCAGCCCTCGCCGGTTGCCCGACAGGCTCACCGTGGTATCGTCGATGCCAATCGGCCGTTGAGACCGACATGCGGGAGGGGACCATGCGGAGCGTGCAAGCGCTGGCCGTCGCGGTGTTGTCTGTGTTGACCGTCAGTGATGCATCACGCGCAGCCGAGCCGAAATCCGGCGGCATCTTCAGGATCTATCACCGCGACAGTCCCGGCAGCGCCTCGATCCACGAGGGCGCGACCTATTCGCTGAACGTGCCGTTCATGCCGATCTTCAACAATCTCGTCATCTTCGACCAGCACATCGCCCAGAACAGCACCAGCACGATCCGGCCCGAGCTTGCCGAAAGCTGGGCCTGGAGCGGCGACAACAAGACGCTGACCTTCAAGCTGCGCAAGGACGTAAAGTGGCATGACGGCAAGCCCTTCACCGCGGCCGACGTCAAATGCACCTTCGACATGCTGATGGGCAAATCGCAGCAGAAGTTCCGGCAGAACCCGCGCAAGTCCTGGTACGACCAGGTCGACGAGGTCACCACCAATGGCGACGATGAGGCGTCGTTCAAGCTGAAGCGGCCGCAGCCGGCGCTGTTGTCGCTGCTCGCCTCGGGCTATTCGCCGGTCTATCCCTGCCATGTGTCGCCGGCTGAGATGCGCACCAAGCCAGTCGGCACCGGCCCGTTCAAGTTCGTCGAGTTCAAGGCCAACGAATCGATCAAGCTCACCAAGAACACCGACTACTTCAAGAAGGGCCTGCCCTATCTCGACGGTATCGAGTTCACCATCATCCCGAACCGCTCGACGGCGATCCTCGGCTTCGTCTCGGGCAAGTTCGACATGACGTTTCCGACCGAGGTCTCGATCCCGCTGCTCAAGGACGTCAAGTCGCAGGACGCCACGGCGGTCTGCGTGGTGGAGCCGAACAACGTCTCCACCAACATCATCATCAACTCGACCGCACCGCCGTTCGACAATCTCGACGTCCGCCGCGCGCTGGCGTTGGCGCTCGACCGCAAGGCGTTCATCCAGATCATGTTCGAAGGCCAGGGCGACATCGGCGGCACCATGGAGCCTGCGCCGGACGGGCTGTGGGCGATGCCGAACGATATGCTGGAGCAGATCCCCGGCTACGGTCCCGACGTCGAGAAGAACCGCGAGCAAGCCCGCAAGCTGATGCAGAAGGCAGGCTATGGCCCCGACAAGCACCTGCAGATCAAGGTGTCGACCCGCAACATCGCGGTCTACCGCGATCCCGCGATCATCTTGATCGACCAGATCAAGAGCATCTATATCGACGCCGAGCTCGACGTCGTCGACACCGCGCAATGGTTCCCGAAGATCGCCCGCAAGGACTATTCGCTCGGCCTCAACCTCACCGGCAACGCCGTCGACGAACCCGACCAGTCGTTCTACGAGAACTATGCCTGCGGCTCGGAGCGGAACTACACCAACTATTGCAACAAGGACATCGAGAAACTGTTTGACCAGCAGTCCGAGGAAACCAACCTCGACAAGCGCAAGAAGCTGGTCTGGGAGATCGACAAGAAGCTGCAGGAAGACGTCGCGCGGCCGATCATCTTCCATGCCCGGACCGGCACCTGCTGGAAGCCTTACGTGAAGAATGTCACGATCATGTCCAACAGCTCGTATAACGGCTATCGTTACGAAGACGTCTGGCTGGACAAATAAGAAGATGCAAATCAGATGAGAGCTGGCACGCCCTGGACTTCACCTCTCCCATCGGGAGAGGTCGCGCCAAAGGCGCGGGTGAGGGGCCGCGCCCTATCGTGGGACCTGCGCCCCCTCACCCGGCGCTTCGCGCCGACCTCTCCCCGCTGGGGAGAGGTAAACACCTCGGCTATGCAAATTCTCGCAAGCATCGTTCCGTAGCACGTCGCCAAAGGGAGAGAGCCAGGGTGTTTGCCTATATCGTGCGGCGGCTGTTCCTGATGCTCGTGACCCTGTTCGGGATCTCGGTCATCATCTTCGTGCTGCTGCGCGTCGTTCCTGGCAACATCGTCGACATCCTGTTCGATGCCGCGGGCTTCGTCGATCCCGCCGACAAGGCCAATCTCGAGCGCGAGCTTGGCCTGAGCCAGCCGATCGTGATCCAGTATCTGCACTGGATCGGCGGCCTCTTGCACGGCGACCTCGGCTATTCCTACGTCTCGGAGAAGCCGGCACTGGAGGAAATCCTGCCGCGGATTCCGATCACCGCGCGGCTGGCGGGACTTGCGCTGCTGTTCTCCGCCTCGATCGGCATTCCGCTCGGCGTGATCAGCGCCGTGCATCAGGGCTCCAAGCTCGACTACGCGCTGCGCGTCGTCAGCCTCAGCGGCCTGTCGCTGCCGTCGTTCTGGCTCGGGCTGTTGATCCTGATGGCCTCGGTCTCGCTGTTTAGCACCATGCCGATCTTCAATCCGAACCCGAAGACCTGGCTCGAGGCGTGGACCATCTATGCGGTGCCGGCGATGGCGGTCGGCTTCCGCAGCGCCGCGCTGACCATGCGCATCACCCGCTCCTCGATGCTGGAGATCCTGCGCCAGGACTATATCCGCACCGCGCGCGCTAAGGGCGCTTCGGAGACCTCCGTGAACTATCATCACGCGCTGAAGAACGCGGTGCTGCCGGTCATCACCGTGATCGGCATCGAGGCCGCGTTCCTGATCGGCGGGCTTATCGTGACCGAGACCGTATTCAACATCCCCGGCATCGCCCGCTTCCTGGTCGAGGCGCTGCGCTGGCGCGACTACCCGATCGTGCAGAACCTCGTGATGTTTATCGCGGTCGTCGTGGTGGTGGTGAATTTCATCGTCGACATGCTTTATGCGGCGATCGATCCACGCATCCGGTTCGGAGACTAGCATGATCCGGAAAAGTGGGAACCTGTCTTGCGATAAGATCATGCTCAACTAAAGAGGCCGCGTGGCAACGATCAACTTCGAAAGTGAATTGCGACGCGCCGGGGCCAACGCCACCGACGGCTGGGGACGGCTCGTCTTCCTGGCGCAACGTCATGTGCTCGGCACGATCGGCCTCGTCATCATGCTGCTGTTCGTGTTGACCGCGCTCTTCGCCGACGTCATCAGCCGATACGATCCGCTCACCGTCGATTCCGCGCACCGCCTGGCCGCCCCATCCGCGCTGCACTGGTTCGGCACCGACTCCTTCGGCCGCGACGTCTGGAGCCGCATCATCCACGGCGCGCGGATCTCGCTTGCGGTCGGCATCGGCTCCACGACGCTTGGCGCCACGCTCGGCGTGATCGTCGGTCTCGCCTCCGGCTATCTCTCCGGCTGGGTCGATCTCGTGTTCCAGCGGGTCACCGACATCCTGCAATCGCTGCCGCTGCTGGTACTCGCGCTCGTGATGACCGCAGCGCTCGGCCCGTCGCTGCCGAACGTGATCCTCGCGATCGCCATTCCCCTGATCCCGACGGTTGCCCGTGTGATCCGCGCCAACACATTGGCGCTGCGCGAGCAGCCATTCGTCGAAGCCGCCAAGTCGATCGGTATGAGCGAGATGCGGATAGCGCTGCGCCACGTGCTGCCGAACACCATCGCGCCGCTGATCGTGCTGGCGACCGCGCAGCTCGGCTCGACCATCCTGACCGAGGCGTCGCTGTCGTTCCTCGGCCTCGGTATCCCCGAACCCTATCCGTCATGGGGCCGCATGCTGTCGGAATCCGCCGCCGAATATGTCCGCACCGCGCCATGGCTGGTGATCTTCCCCGGCATCGCGATCAGCCTCGCGGTGTTCGGCACCAACCTGTTCGGTGACGCGCTGCGCGATATCCTCGATCCAAGGCAGCGCGGCTGATGAGCGAGGCTCTTCCGGCAGAGACGGTTCTCGAGGTGAAGAACCTGCAAACGGTGTTCTTCACCAACTCCGGCCTGTTCCGCGCGGTCGATGACGTCTCGTTCTCGGTCCGCCGCGGCGAGACGTTGGCGATCGTCGGCGAGTCCGGCTGCGGCAAGAGCGTCAGCGCGCTCTCGATCATGCGCCTGGTGCCCGATCCGCCCGGCCGCATCGTCGGCGGTTCGGTGACACTCGAAGGCACCGACCTGTTGAAGCTCGACGATGCGGCGATGCGCGACATCAGGGGCAACCGCATCTCGATGATCTTCCAGGAGCCGATGACCTCGCTCAACCCGGTGATGCGGATCGGCGACCAGATTATCGAGGCGGTGCGGCTACATCAGAAGGTAAGCAGCAAGGAGGCCTGGAAACAGGCCGTCGACATGTTGCGGCTGGTGCGCATTCCGGAGCCGGAACGCCGCGCACAGGAATATCCGCATCAGCTCTCCGGCGGCATGCGCCAGCGCGCGATGATCGCGATGGCGCTGGCGTGCCGGCCGGCGCTGTTGATCGCGGACGAACCGACCACCGCGCTCGACGTCACCATCCAGGCGCAGATCCTGGCGCTGATCGTCGATCTGCAGAAGCGACTCGGCACCGGGCTGATCCTGATTACCCACGACCTCGGCGTCGTCGCCCAGACCGCGCAGCGCGTGATCGTGATGTATGCCGGCAAGAAGGTCGAGGAGGCGACGGTTGAAGCGCTGTTCGAGACGCCGCTGCATCCTTACACACGCGGGCTGATGGCCTCGATGCCGGCCGTGATCGCACTCGGCGCCGAGAGCGACGCGCGGCTGAACGAAATCCCCGGCATGGTGCCGTCGCTGACCAACCTGCCGCCCGGCTGCGCCTTCGCGCCGCGCTGCAAGTTCGCGATCGACCGTTGCCGCCAGGAATGCCCGCCGCTCGACGAGGTCAAAAGCGATCACTGGGCGGCGTGCTGGCGCGCCGGCGAGTTGGCGGAGGCGTCATGACCGAACAGCGCCCGCTCCTCGAGGTCACCGATCTCGTCAAGCACTATGCGGTGCGAGGCGGCGTGCTGCGCCGGCAGGTCGGCACCGTACATGCGGTCGATGGCGTTAGCTTTGCGCTCGGCGCCGGCGAGACGCTCGGCCTGGTCGGCGAATCCGGCTGCGGCAAATCGACCGTGGCGCGCACCGTGCTGCGGCTGGTCGAGCCGACCAGCGGCGCCATCAAACTCGACGGCGAGGACATCGCGCCGCTGAGCAAGACCGCGCTGCGGCCTTATCGCCGCTCGATGCAGATCGTATTCCAGGACCCGTTCGCCTCGCTCAACCCGCGCATGACGGCGGGCGACATCGTCGGCGAGCCGCTGACCGTGCACAGCATTGCAGCCGGCGCGAAGAAGCAGGAGCGCGTCGCGGAGCTGTTCCAGCAGGTCGGCCTCCGGCCCGACCAAATGAAGAACTTTCCGCACCAATTCTCCGGCGGCCAGCGCCAGCGCATCTGCATCGCGCGCGCGCTGTCGCTCGGGCCACGGCTGATCGTCTGCGACGAGCCGGTCTCCGCGCTCGACGTCTCGATCCAGGCGCAGGTGATCAATCTGTTGATCGACCTGCAGCGCAAGCAGAACTTCTCCTATTTGTTCATCGCGCACGACCTCGCGGTCGTCGCCCATATCAGTCACCGCGTCGCGGTGATGTATCTCGGCCGCATTGTCGAGATCGCCGACAAGCATGAGCTGTTCGCCAATCCGCGGCATCCCTACACCCAGGCATTGCTCGCCTCGGTGCCGATCGCCGACCCGAAGGCCAGGCGCACCGCGCCCTTGATCGACGGCGACGTGCCGAGCCCGATCAACCCGCCGTCAGGCTGCGCCTTCCACACCCGCTGCCGCTACGCGATCGATCACTGCAAGATGGAACGCCCGACGCTGCAGGCGGCCGGCCCCGCGCATCAGGTGGCGTGCTGGCTCAATGACGGGACGGGGCAAGCGGCAACATAATCGACTGTCGTCCCGGCGAAGGCCGGGACCCACTACCCCGAATGCCCGTTGATTTGCTGAGTTGGGGCCACAGCTCGTTCCAACAGCATGCAGTGGTGGTTATGGGTCCCGGTCTTCGCCGGGACGACGGCGGTTATGCCGCCGCCTCGATCTCCACGACGATCTTTCCCGTCGTCACCTGCTCGCCCTCCGCAACATCGATCGACGAAACGGTGCCGGCAACGCCCGCCGTGTGAACGTGCTCCATCTTCATCGCCTCCAGCGTCATCACCGGTTGGCCGGCCGCGACCTTGTCGCCGGCCTTCACCAGCACCGCGACGACCCGGCCGTTCATGGCGGCACGGACCTTGCCGTCGCCGCCGGCGGTTGACGCGCTCTCGGGCGGCGCGAGCGTCAGATCGCGCACCGCCAGCGTGACGCCGCGATGCAGGACATAGAGCCGGTCGCCGTCGCGCAGGAATTTGGCCTGCTCCATCACGCCATCATGGTGGAAGCGGATGCTATCCTGATCGAGTTCGTCGATCACGAAGCGGAAGCGATCGCCGTTGCGGGCAGCCAGATAACTGCCGTCGCGCTCGCGGACGAGCTCGATCTCCTGCACGCCATGGCCGAGATCGATCCGCAGGCCGAGCGGGAATGTCGCGGCCAGCGACCGGCCACGCTGCCACCTCGGCGCATGCGGATGGGTGACGTAGAGCAGCAGCGCCGCCAGCGCGAGGTCGCTGCCGCGATCCGGCCGCGGCGCCAGCAGCACGTCGCGGTTATTGCCGATGAAGGCGGTGGTTGCCTCGCCTCTGGCGAACACCGGATGACGCAGGCAATCGATCAGAAAACCCTGGTTGGTGGTGACGCCGAAGGCGGTGACCTGCTCCAGGGCACAGATCAGCTTGCCGCGCGCCTCGTCGCGGGTGGCGCCATGGCTAATGACCTTGGCGATCATCGAATCATAGAACGGCGGAATCTCCGAGCCAGACTGCAGCGCGTGCTCGGCGCGGATGCCATCGGGCATCTGCCACCGCGCCATCGTGCCGGATTGCGGCATGAAGTCGTGCCCGGCATCCTCCGAGCACAGCCGGACCTCGATGGCATGGCCGGAAAAGGTGACGTCCTCCTGCTTCACACCGAGCGGCTCGCCTCTCGCGACACGCAACTGCAATTCCACGAGGTCGAGCCCGGTGATCGCCTCGGTGACGGGATGCTCGACCTGAAGCCGCGTGTTCATCTCCATGAAATAGAAATTGCCGCTGCGATCGAGCAGGAATTCCAGCGTGCCGGCACCCTCATAGCCGATCGCTTTCACCGCCTGGACGGCAACCGCGCCCATCCGCGCGCGCAGCTCCGGCGTCACCGCGGGTGACGGCGCCTCCTCGATCAGCTTCTGGTGCCGCCGCTGCACCGAGCAATCGCGCTCGCCGAGGTGGATGGCGTTGCCATGGCGGTCGCCGAACACCTGGATCTCGATATGGCGGGGATCGACGAGGGCGCGCTCCAAAATCACCGTGGGGTCGCCGAACGCGCCCTGCGCCTCCGACCGCGCGCTGCGCAGCGCATCCGGAAACGTGGCGGCATCCGCGACCAGCCGCATGCCGCGGCCGCCGCCGCCGGCGACCGCCTTGATCATGACAGGAAAACCAATTGTCTTCGCTTCCGCCAGCATCACGGCATCACTTTGGTCGGCCCCCTGATAGCCGGGCACGCAGGGCACACCGGCCTTTTGCATGATGTCCTTGGCGCCGGCCTTGTTGCCCATCGCACGGATCGCTTCCGGCGACGGACCGATGAACACCAGCCCGGCATCGCGGCAGGCCAGCGCGAAGTCCTCGTTCTCGGCGAGGAAGCCATAGCCGGGATGCACCGCGCCGGCCCCACTCGCCTTGGCGGCCGCGATGATCGCGTCGATCTTCAGGTAGGATTGCGCCGGCAGCGCCTCGCCGATCCGCACCGCCTGATCGGCTTCGCGCACATGCAATGCGTCGCGGTCCGCATCGGAATAGACCGCGACCACGCCATAGCCGAGCCGCCGGGCCGAGCGCATGATACGCAGCGCGATCTCGCCGCGGTTGGCGATCAGGATCTTGAAGAACGGTGTCCGCTTCACGATGGCTCCGCTCATGGCCGCGCCACTGAGAACTGCATGCGCTGCGGATTGCGTGCCTCGGCCTCGCGGCAGATGGCGAGCACTTCGGCAAGGACTGTCCGCGTATCGCGCGGATCGATCACGCCGTCGTCGAGCACCCGGGCGCTGGTCGAGAACACGTCCATCTGGCCGTCGAACACGCCTGATATCTGCGCCTTCATCGCCTCCAGCTTCTCCTTCTCGATCGGCTTGCCGCGCCGCGCGGCCGCCGCTTCAGTTACGATCGCCATTGTTTCAGCGGCCTGCTCGCCGCCCATCACGGCGGTCTTGGCGTTCGGCCAGGAGAAGCAGAAGCGCGGATGGAAGCCGCGGCCGCACATGCCGTAATTGCCGGCGCCGAACGAGGCGCCGCAATACAGCGTGATCTGCGGCACCGTCGCCGACGTCACCGCCTGAATCATCTTCGAGCCGTGCTTGATCATGCCGGCCTCTTCATAGGTCTTGCCGACCATGTAGCCGGTCGTATTGTTCATGTAGAGGATCGGCGTGCGCGACTGGCAGCAGGCCTGGATGAAATGCGTCGCCTTGTTGGCGCCGGGCACATCGAGCGGACCGTTGTTGGTGATGATGCCGATCGCCTGGCCTTCGATGCGGGCATGGCCGCAGACCGTCGCCGGTCCGTAATTGGCGCCGAACTCGGTGAAGTCGGAATCATCGATGAAGCGCGCGATCGCCTGACGCATGTCGACGGGACGCTTGTGGTCCATCGGCATGATGCCGAGGAGGTCTTCGGCGTCGTAACGCGGCGGCTTGAATGCGGCTGGCGTCGGCGCCGGCCGGTCGCTAGGACGATCCCAAGGACGATCCCATGGCAGCTTGGCCATGATCTCGCGCGCGATGCGCAGCGCATCGCGGTCATCCTCGGCGAGATAGTCGCCAAGGCCCGAGATTTGGGTGTGCATCTCGGCGCCGCCGAGCTCCTCCTCGCTCGCGATCTCGCCGGTGGCGGCCTTGAGTAGAGGCGGCCCGGCGAGGAAGGCTCGGGTGCGCCCGCGCACCATCACGATATAGTCGGACAGGCCGGTCTGGTAGGCGCCGCCCGCGGTCGACGAACCGTGCGTCACGGTGACGACAGGCAGCCCCGCCGCCGACAGCCGCGCCAGATTGCGAAAGATGTTGCCGCCGCGAACGAAATCCTCGACGCGGTAGCGCAGCAGATTGGCGCCGGCGCTCTCGACCAGCTGCACATAGGGCAGCTTGTTCTCCAGCGCGAGTTCCTGCACCCGCAGCGTCTTGTCGAGGCCGTAGGGCTGCAACGCACCGGCGTCGATGCTGGCATCATTGGCGCTGACCATGCAGCGGATGCCGGAGACGAAGCCGATGCCCGCGACCAGCCCGCCGCCGGGAACGCTCCTGTCCGCATCCGGCACGTCGAACATGTAGCCGGCGAGCGTCGACAGTTCGAGAAACGGCGAACCGGGATCGAGCACCAGCGCGACGCGCTCGCGCGGCAACAGCTGGCCGCGCTTGTGGAAGCGCTCCTTGGCCGCGGCGGAGGCCGCGCGCGTCCGCTCCTCCAACTCCCGCATCCGGGCGATCAGCGCCAGCATCCCGTCGCGATTGCCCTGGAACGCGACGCTGCCGGTTGCGATAGTGTTCTCGATGATGGCCATCAACCTTGCTCCTCACTCGCTGTCAATCCGGGGCAGCCCGAACGGCTGAGCCCGGAATCCATGGCGCGACAGGACATGCGGCCTGATGGATTCCGGGCTCGCGCTGCGCGCGCCCCGGAATGACGGCCCTAGTGCCTGACCCCAAAAATCCCCCGCGCCTCCGCGGGGCTTGCAATCTCGCGCCCCGATCGCTTCGCGCAGGCGGCGAGCGCTTCGACAAGTTGCCCGTTCGAGGTCACCTTGGTGCCGTCGCCAAGATAGAACGTGTCTTCCAGCCCGCTGCGAAGATGGCCACCGAGATCGGCCGCGCGCTGGTGCAGCGGCCAGATCTCCGCGCGGCCGATCGCAGTGACCTGCCAATGCGCCTCCGGCACCTTCAGCTTCAGGAGGATCGGCAACAGCTCCGGATCGGCCGGCATGCCCGAAGCCACGCCCATCACGAAATTGTACTCGAGCGGGCCGGAATACATGCCGGTCTGCCGGTACATGCCCACGCAGCGCACGATACCGACGTCGAAACATTCGAATTCGGGAATGGTGCCGGCGGCCTTCATCACGTCGAGATAGTCCTGCACCTTTTCGACGGCGTTATCGAACATCATCGGTGGCCAGGCCCAGGTGTTGTCGGCCTTGACCTTGAGATAATTCAGCGAGCCGGCGTTGCAGGCCGCGATCTCGGGTTTTGTCTCGCGGACGCAGTCGAGCGCGCCTTGGTAGTTCGGGCCCGAGGTGCCGGTGGTGTGATTGATGATCACGCCGGGGCAGGCCTCGCGGATCGCCTGCTGGATCTCCTTGCTGACGGCCACTTCCCATGACGGCAGATGGCCCTTGTTCGGCGCCTGCTGGCGCAGATGGATGTGCATGATGCTGGCACCAGCGTTAAATGCGGCCTTGGCCTCGCGCGCCATCTGTTCCGGCGTCACCGGAACTTTGTGCTGCTTCGGGTCGGTCAGCACGCCGTTCAGCGCGCAGGTGATGACGGCCTTGTCGCTCATGGGTCTGTTGTCCGCTTTGCAGTGCACATGCGCTGCTGATTTTCCCATGATGAGAAATTTGCCTTCGCCATCTTGCGTTGACTGGCTAAGAGGATGCGATCACGGCGGAATGGCTGTCAGCCGGATAACACAAGACGCAACGCTCACGTCACGCGTAGCCTTGCTACAAAGCAAAGCGGCGCAACAAGCCGGCATCACGGGGAGGACGTCATGGTCTCGATCAACCGGCGCAGCTGGCTCGCGAGCGCGGCAGGCGCGGGGCTTGCCGCCGTCGCAGGCCTCAGGCCTTCGCACGCCGAAGACACGCCCGGCGTCACCGCGACCGAGATCAGGATCGGCAGCACCACCTCGCTCAGCGGCCCGGTCTCCGCGCTCGGTGTGCAGGCGCGCTGCCAGGAGGCCTATTTCAAGATGCTGAACGAGCAGGGCGGCATCGCCGGGCGGCAGATCAAGTACATCTATTACGACGACGCGTTCAATCCGGCCAAGACGGTCGAGCAGGTCCGCCGCCTGATCGAGAGCGACAACGTCGCCTTCCTGTTCAACATGCTCGGCACCGCGCCGAATTCGTCGGTCGTCAAATACATCAACGCCGCCAAGGTGCCGCATCTGTTCCTGTCGGTGAACGGCGACAAATGGGGCGACTACAAGACCTATCCCTGGACCATGGGCTTTGCGCCGAGCGCGCGGACCGAGGCGCAGGTGTTCGTCAAATACGCGCTGAGCCAGAACAAGGACGCGAAATTCGCGGTGCTCTACCAGAACGACGATCTCGGCAAGGATTTCGTCGCCGGCGCCAAGGATGTACTCGGCGAGCGATTCGCGACAGCGGCTGTGGTGGCCTCGCACGAGGTCACCGATCCCACGATCGATTCCCAGATCGTCGCGCTGCGCGGCGCCAATCCCGACGTGCTGATCTCGGGTACCACGGCAAAGTTCTGCGCCCAGTCGATCCGCAAGATCTACGAACTCGGCTGGAAGCCGATGCACTTCATCGCCAGCGGCGCCGCCTCGATCTCCTCGACCATTGCGCCTGTCGGCCTCGACAAGGCGCAGGGCACGATCTCATCGGCCTATGTCAAGGACGTCGCCGATCCGGCCTGGGCCAACGATCTCGGCGTGAAGACCTTCCTCGCCTTCATGGAAAAATACTTCCCCGACGGCAATCCGAAGGAAGGCTACAATCTCTACGCCTACACGGTGGCGCAGGTGCTGAAGATCGTGCTCGAGCAGTGCAAGGGCAATTTCAGCCGCGACAACATCATGGCGCAGGCGAACAATTTGAAAGATATCGAAGTCGCGACGCTGCTGCCCGGCATCAAGGTCAACACCAGCCCGACCAATCACCACCCGCTGCAGCAGCTGCAACTGCATCGGATCGAAGGCCCGGGCTGGTTAAGGTTCGGCGAGGTGATCCAGGGCGCGAATTTGTAGCGGGGTGCCCCCCAGCGTCGTCCCGGCCTAGTGCGCAATTGCGCACGGGGGCCGGGACCCACAACCACAACTGGTTATTGTTTCAGAAGGTCTCTGCCATCCCGGATCACGGATAGATCACGCGGTATGGGTCCCGGCCTTCACCCGGACGACCGAGGAGCTAGCTGACTGCGCGCTCGTTTGCCGCCTGCCCCGTCCGGTAGATCGCGAGATCACGCGAGCCAGAGAAGATCGCGCGCGGCTTCAGGCCGTAGAAGCGGCGGATCGAGTGGCTGAAATGGGTCGAGTCGGGATAGCCGATGTCCTGCGCGAGATGCGCGAGGTTGATGTCCTGGTTGGCGAAATGCAGCAGATGCCGCGCACGCTTCCAGGCGCGGAAGGAGCGGAACGAGATCCCGGTCTCCTCCTTGAACAGATGGAGGAAGCGCGACGGCGACAGTCCGGCCTCGGCGGCGCAGCCGGCCGCGGTCACCGGCTCGCCGGAGAATTGCCCGATGCGGCCGATCGCGCGCACGACACGCGGATCGAGGACGCGCTGCGGCAGTGCGTCGCCGAAACACATGGTGTCGAACTCGGCATTCGCGATGGCGTCGCGATGCTGCATCTCGGCGAGCGTCGCATAGGCGTTGCGAATCCGGTTCGCAAACAGATGCGAGTCCGGTCCCTGCAGGCGGCGGGCGACGGCTTCGAGCGTGCCATCGGGCACGCTCTCCGGCTCGATCGCAACGCAGATCGCGGCACGATATTCGCTGGTGATGGTGTGCCGCAGGTTCGGCATCGTCACCGCGAGTTCGCCATGGGATTCGCGGCCCTCGCTGGTCGACAGATGCAATCCGTCGCGGATCGCGACATAGACATGGAAGGCACCCGGACAGCGCTCGCGCGGACGACCGAGCAGCCCGGCATAGAACACCCGCTCCGGCGTGATCAGCATCCGGTAGCCGGACTCCTGCTGGCCGGAATTTTGGCACTTCGCGTCCACGATCGCGTCCATGGCGGTTCCTCCTCGCGCGCCTCTTTGGGCTGCTGCGGCGGCGCTCACCATAGCGCAAATTCGCAGACTGTCACCGACGCGAAATGTCGTCATTCCGGGGCGCATCGAAGATGCGAGCCCCAGTGCGCAATTGCGCATTGTGGGCTCTGGAGATTCCGGGTTCGATGCTGTCGCATCGCCCCAGATGACGGAGAAGCTACGGCCGCGCCCGCGGCGCAACGTTCTGTTCCAGCCCGGCTTTTTGCTCCGCGGCCACCGCGCGCTGATAACCGTAGCGCTGTTGCAGCCGCGCCCAATAGGCCTCGACATTCGGCCCGAAATCCTTGGCAAGGCCGATATTGCTGGCGAGCCGCAGCGCATAGCCATTTGTAATGTCGGCGGCGGTGAAGCGTTCCGCGCAGAGGAATTCCGACTTCGCGGCGGCGGCCTCCACCGCACGCAGCCGGCCCAGGAACCATTTTGCATAATCGCCCGAGACCTGCGGATTGCGCCGCTCCTCCGGCTCGAGCTGGCTGTAACGGAGCACCAACGTCTGCGGAAAGGTCAGCGTCGCGTCGGAAAAATACATCCAGTTCAGGAACGCGCCATAGGCCGGCTCGTCGACGCTGACGATCAGCGGCGTCGGGCCGTATTTGGTGCCGAGGTAATGGCAGATGCCGGAGGACTCCGTCATCCTGGTCTCGCCATCGACCATGAACGGGATGGTGCCGAGCGGATTGATGCCGAGATATTCCTTGGCGAACACCCGCGGCGGAAACGGCAGCATCTTCAGCTCATAGGGCAGCCCGAGCTCCTCCAGCATCCACAGCGGACGGAACGAGCGCGCGGCGTCGCAGTGATAGAGCGTGATCATCTCAGGCGTTTCCTCTTGTGGTCTATCCCTTGTCATTCCGGGGCGACCGCGCGGCGGACGAACCCGGAATCCATTTAGCCTCGAATCCGCGTCCCGATGGATTCCGGGCTCTCGCTTCGCGAGCCCCGGAATGACGGCTACAACCCCATCTGCCTTGACGCGAGATCCTTCATGATCTCCTCGGTGCCGCCGCCGATGGCGTTGACCTTGACCTCGCGGTAAATGCGCTCGACCTTGACGCCGCGCATGAAGCCGGCGCCACCGAAGATCTGTACCGCCTCGGAGGCGCAGTGCGCCATGGTCTGGGTCGCCTGGTTCTTCATCATGCAGATTTCGGCGACCGGGCTTTCGCCCTGGCCGAGCCGCCATGCCAGCATTTCCAGCATCGCCTGCGAGGCCGCGACCTTCTGTGCCATGTCGACGATCTTGTGCCGGATGACCTGATGCTGCGCGATCGGCTTGCCGAAGGTCTTGCGCTCCTTGGCATAGGCAATCGCTTCGTCGAGGCAGACCCGCGCGGAGGCGGTGCAGCCGGCCGCCATGCCCATGCGCTCGCTGTTGAAGTTCTGCATGATGATCTTGAAGCCCTGGCCTTCCTCGCCGATCAGGTTGTCGACCGGCACCCGGCATTCGTCGAAATGCAGCGTCGCGGTGTCCGAGGCCCACCAGCCCATCTTCTTCAGTCTGGTCCGGGCCAGGCCGGGCGTATCGCCTTCGATCAGCAGCAGGCTGACGCCGCCCGGCCCCTCGCCACCGGTGCGCACCGCGACCGTCAGATAGTCGGCGCGCATGCCCGAGGTGATGAAGGTCTTCTCGCCGGAGACGACATAATGGTCGCCGTCGCGGCGCGCCTTGGTGCGGAGGTTGGCGACGTCGGAGCCGCCGCTCGGCTCGGTGATCGCGAGTGCGGAGATCTTCCTGCCCGCGAGCACCTCCGGCAGCACGCGCGCCTTGACCTCAGGCCGCGCGGCGCGGGCGATCGGCGGCGAGCCGATGGTGTGGCTCATCAGGCTCGCCGAGACGCCGCCCGCACCGGCACGCGCCAGCTCCTGCGAGGCCACGATCTTCATGAACTGGTCGGCGACGATCCCGCCATATTCTTCCGGGAAACCGAGGCCGAGCAGCCCGATTTCGGACGCCTTGGCATAGAGTTCGCGCGGAAACTCGCCCTCCTCGTCCCATTGATGGGCGAATGGCTCGATTTCCCTGGCAACAAAGCGCCGCATTACCGCGCGAAATGCCTCATGCTCGCCGGTGTAGAACGGGTTTGCCATCCGCTGCTCCATTGATTCTCGTGCCCGACGATGTCCGGATTCTTCCCTGTCCACTTGCGTCGAGTGGCTGTCGGCCGGGCCAGCCTTCCCCATCCGGGCACGAGCCAGCCACTAAACGCAAGACAGTATCGCAATACGCCCCCTCCACTGCCAATTCATGGCATCAATTGAGCCGGGAACAGGCAGCGCAAGACTGCCGTTCCGGAGGAGGGACATGTGCCGGTTCGTTACTACGACTGGATCGCGCATCATCGCCGGCGCACGCCGGACAAGACGGCGCTTGTCGATCTCGCAAGCGGACGTCGCTTTGGCTATGCGGAGCTCGATGCCCGCGTGTCGCGGCTCGCCGCCTGGCTGCGCGACGGGCTGAAGGTTGCGCGCGGCGACCGCGTCGCGGTGCTGGCGCTGAACACGACCGATACGCTGGAGGTGCAGTTCGCCTGCTTCCGGATCGGCGCGATCTTCTTGCCGCTCAACACCCGCCTCACCGTCCCTGAACTGCGCTACATCACCGGCGACGCTTCACCAAAAGTGATGATCCATGACGACGACCTCGCCGAGACCGCGCTTGCGGTCGCCAAACTCTGCGACGTCGCGTCCACCGTGCGGCTCGGCGCGGGCGGTGCCTATGAAGCCGGTATCGCGGCGGCCAAGCCGCTCGAACGGTTCGAGGAGGTCACGCTCGATGACATCTCGACCATCATGTACACCTCGGGCACCACGGGCCAGCCCAAGGGCGCGATCATCACGCACGGCATGACGTTCTGGAATTGCGTCAATCTCGGCGGTCCCGCCTACATCTCGCCGGCCTCGGTGCTGCTGACGGTGCTGCCGCTGTTCCACACCGGCGGGCTGAATTGCTACACCAACCCGGTGCTGCATGCCGGCGGCACGGTGCTGATCATGCGCGCGTTCGATCCCGGCGAGGCGCTGAAACTGATTGGCGATCCTGCGCAAGGCATCAACGTGTTCTTCGGCGTGCCCGCGATCTATCAGTTCATGGCGCAGCATCCGAGTTTTGCCACCGCGGACTTCAGCCGCCTCGTGATCGGCGGCGTCGGCGGCGCGCCGATGCCGGTGCCGCTGCTGAAGATCTGGGAGGCGCGCGGCGTCGCGCTGCAGCAGGGCTATGGCATGACCGAGACCTCGCCGGCGGTGATGGTGCTCGACCGCGAGGATGCCGCGCGCAAGGCCGGCTCGTCCGGCAAGCCGGTGCTGCACACCGAAGTGCGCATCGTGCGACCCGATGGCAGCGATGCCGCGGTCGGCGAGCTCGGCGAACTCTGGGTCAAGGGCCCGAACATCACGCCGGGCTACTGGAACCGGCCGGACGCCAATGCCTCCTCCTTCACCGACGGCTGGCTGCACACCGGCGATGCCACGCGGATCGACGAGGAGGGCTTCTACTACATCGTCGACCGCTGGAAAGACATGTACATCTCCGGCGGCGAGAACGTCTATCCGGCCGAGGTTGAGAGCGTGCTGCATCAACTGACGGCCGTGGCCGAGGCCGCCGTGATCGGCATTCCGAACGAGCAATGGGGCGAGGTCGGGATGGCCGTGATCGCCGTGAAGCCGGGCCATACGCTGACGCCGGCCGAAATCCACGCGCACTGCCAGGCCAATCTGGCGCGTTTCAAATGCCCGCGCCTGATCGAATTCATCGATGCCCTGCCGCGCAATGCGGCAGGCAAGATTCATAAGCCGACGCTCCGGCAACAATTCAGCCAGCCGAAGCCAACCGATACCGCGGCGTGACCTTAACGCGCGTCTTGCGCATTCCGGGCCTCGCCGCGACGACAGATACCCCGCAACCGGCTGCCGGGACGGCTGCGGGTTCGTTGCGTCAGTCCCCAACCAGAATCAATCAAGGAAATTGCCTGTATGAAAACCACAAAAAAATTGTCGCTGCTGGCCGCCGCCGCGGTGCTCTGCCTGCTCTCCACCCAGGCCGCCTTTGCACAAAAGAAGTACGACACCGGCGCCTCCGACACCGAGATCAAGATCGGCAACGTCGAGGCCTATAGCGGTCCCGCCTCCGCCTACGGCATCATCGGCAAGACCGAGGAAGCCTATTTCAAGATGATCAATGATCAGGGCGGCATCAACGGCCGCAAGATCAACTGGATCTCGTATGACGACGGCTACTCGCCGCCGAAGACCGTGGAGCAGATCCGCAAGCTGATCGAAAGCGACGAGGTCTTCCTGGTGTTCAACGCGCTGGGCACGCCGACCCAGACCGCGGTGCAGAAGTATCACAACGCCAAGAAGGTGCCGCAGCTGTTCCTCGCCACCGGCGCCAGCAAGTGGAACGACCCGAAGGATTTCCCGTGGACGATGGGCTTCCAGCCGAGCTATCGCGTCGAGGCGCGGATCTTCGGCAAGTACATCCTCAAGGCCAAGCCGGATGCCAAGGTCGCGATCTTCTATGCCAACGACGATTTCGGCAAGGACTACCTGGTCGGCCTCAAGGAGGTGCTCGACAAGTCGAGCGTCAAGATCATCGCCGAGGAAAGCTACGAGACTACGGAGCCGTCGATCGATTCCCACATCGTCAAGCTAAAGGACACCGGCGCCGACGTGTTCGTCAACATCTCGACGCCGAAATTCGCGGCGCAAGCGATCAAGAAGATCGCCGAGCTCCAGTGGAAGCCGATGCAGGTGATGACCGACGTCTCGATCTCGATCGGCGCCGTGATGAAGCCCGCCGGGCTCGAGGCCTCGGAAGGCGTGCTGTCGGCCGGCTATCTCAAGGACGCCTCCGATCCGCAGTGGAAGAACGACGAGGGCATGAAGAAGTTCATGGCCTTCGCCGAGAAGTACATGCCGGGCGCCAACCTGTCCGACGCCAATCTGGTCTATGGCTACGCCGCCGCGCAGACCATGGTGCAGGTGCTGAAGCAGGCCGGCGACGACCTGACGCGTGAGAACGTGATGAAGCAGGCCGCCAGCCTGAAGGATTTTGTGCCCGACACGCTGATCCCCGGCATCAAGATCAACACCAGCCCGACCGACTTCGCGCCGGTCGAGCAGCTCAAGATGATGCAGTTCAAGAACGGACAGTGGGAGCTGTTCGGCGACATCATCAGCGCCGAGGCCGGCGGCTAGCGCTGGGCTCTCGACGAGCAAGCACATCGCGAAGCCGCCCATTCGGGCGGCTTCGTTGCTTTGCGGGCGCATGTGACTCTCTCACCGTCACCCTGAGGAGCCGCGATGCGGCGTCTCGAAGGGTCGACGGCCCGGCCGGTGGCCGTGCATCCTTCGAGACGCGCGTGCCGCGCTCCTCAGGATGACGGAACTCGCATCCTATCCTGTCAACGCGATCCCGGCAGAAAGATCGCGAACGGCTCGTCGATGGTGCGACGCAGATGCTCGCGATAGAGGACGAAGTTGGGATCGTCGGCCGACACCCGGCCAAGGCTTGGCTTGGCGACGTTCTTCGCCGGCAGGAATGCGATCGGCGCCGCGACCGGCGTCAATAGCGAACCGCGGCCGGCGAGCAAGGTCGTGATGATGCCGTACATCTCGCCGGAATTGCGCGGGCGCGAGACCGTGATGACGCGATGCTGGCCGTGCCGGTTGGTGACGAGGTAGACGAAGCCGGATTCATTCGGCACCGCGACCTCGCCATACTGCGTATAGTCGGCGTCCTGTCGCTCGCCCTCGCGGAAGCCGAGCGATGATGTCGCATCGTCCCAAATGATCTCGGTGCGGTAGGCGTAGAGCGCGCCCTGTTCGCCGAACGACGGGCGCACCGTGATGTAGGTGCCTTCGATCCGCGCCACCGAACGGCGGGAATAGGATCCGAGGCTGTCGGGCGCGATCCCGCCATTGGCGGGCACGACCACTTTGATCGCTTCCGGCAGCTTGCGCAGCGACACGCCGAGCGCCTGCTCCAGCCGCACGGTGGTCGCCAGCGTGAACGGGCGGCGACCGCCGAGCACCTTCTCCAGGGTCGACAGGCTGAGCTTGGCCTGCTCGGCCAGCGTCTGCCGCGAGATCCGGCGGCGCGCGATTTCCTCGCGGATGGTCTCCGCGACCTGCTGGCTCTGCTCGGCGGACAGTTGCTTGTCAGACGTCGACATCGTGGTCCTGCGGCGGGTTCTCTATGAATTGGCGCAGTCTAGCAGACCGGACAACCCATCACAAAACCGCACAAACCCGCCTCGGCCGGCGGCGGAGCGCGCCGGACGGCGGCCAATCATTGCCGATCATTCTGCTCGCGCCAAAACCGCCGTTCTCCATGATTGCGAGGCAGCGAAAGCCTCGCTCGGGAGTGACGAAAATGACGATTTACGATGCATGTGAGAGGAGTCCGCAGATCCGCATGTCGCGCAGGATGCGGATTGCGCTGTTCTTCCTGGTGGAAGGCGTCGCCGCACTGGCGATCGGCTTCGCGGCACTGTTTGTGAGTTTCGATCCGGTGTGGTCGGCCGAGCTGCCGCAACAGGCGGTGCTGCGGCCATTGGATGCGCGCTCCGGCTCGCTGCTGTTCAAGACTGACTACGGCTACCAGGACGCGCTGAGGCTCGGCATCGATGTCGACCTCACGGTGTCGGGCCCGACCGTGCGCGCCCGCGTCACCCAGATCTTCCGCAACCCGACCAAGGACTGGGTGGAAGCGACCTATGTCTACCCGCTGCCGCCGGGCGGCGCGGTCGATACGCTGAAGATGGTGGTCGGCGATCGCATCGTGATCGGCGACATCAAGGAGCGGCAGCAGGCCCGCGCGATCTACGAGCAGGCCAAGCAGAGCGGCCAGAAGGCCGCGCTCACCGAGCAGGAGCGGCCCAACATCTTTACCAACTCGGTCGCCAATATCGGTCCCGGTGAAACCGTGCTGGTACAGATCGAATATCAGGAGCCGGTGCAGCAGAACGGCAATGAATTTTCGCTGCGGGTGCCGATGGTGGTCGGCCCGCGTTACAATCCGCGGCCCGTCGTGCAGAGCGTCGACCTCCGCGCCGATGGCAGCGGCTGGGGCGCCACCACGACCGATCCGGTGCCGGATCGCGACCGCATCGCATCCGAGGTGCTCGATCCCGCCACGAATGCACCGGTCAATCCGACCAACATCACGGTGCATCTCAACGCCGGCTTTTCACTCGGCGACGTGAAGAGCCATTTCCACCAGGTCAAGATCGAGAGCCCCGACAGCACAACGCGCGTCGTCAGGCTTACCGAAGGCCCGGTGCCGGCCGATCGCGATTTCGAGCTGACCTGGAGGCCGGCTGCCGAGAAGGCGCCGTCGGTCGGGCTGTTCCGCGAGCATGTCGTCAATTCCGACTATCTGCTGGCCTTCGTCACGCCGCCGTCGGTCGAGCAGGCGCAGCAGAAGCAGCTCCCCCGTGAGGTGATCTTCGTGATCGATAATTCCGGCTCGATGGGCGGCACGTCGATCATCCAGGCCAAGGCGAGTCTCAATTACGCGCTCGGTCGCCTGCAACCGACCGATCGCTTCAACGTGATCCGCTTCGACGATACCATGGACACGCTGTTCCCGGCGCCGGTTGCGGCAAACAGCAGCAATATCGGCAGTGCGACCTCGTTCGTCAGTGCGATCCAGGCCCGCGGCGGCACCGAGATGGTGCCGGCGATGCGCGCTGCGCTGTCCGATACCAATCACGACGACGCCGACCATGTGCGCCAAGTCGTGTTCCTGACCGACGGCGCGATCGGCAACGAACAGCAATTGTTCGAAACGATCAGCGCACTTCGCGGGCGCTCGCGGGTGTTCATGGTCGGCATCGGCTCAGCGCCGAATACCTATCTGATGACGCGCGCGGCCGAACTCGGCCGCGGCACCTTCACCCATATCGGCTCGGTCGAGCAGGTTGACGAACGCATGCGCGACCTGTTCGCCAAGCTGGAGAATCCCGCGGTGACCAACCTGTCCGCGAAGTTCTCCGAGGCGACCGCCGACCTGACGCCGTCCGCGCTGCCCGACGTTTATCGCGACGAGCCGCTGGTGCTGGCCGCGAAGCTCGACAAGCTCACCGGCTCGATCGAGATCAAGGGCCGCATCGGCGACCGTCCGTGGAGCGTGACGCTGCCGCTCGCGAACGCCGCCGAAGGCAAGGGCCTGTCGAAACTCTGGGCGCGCCGCAAGATCGCGGATGCCGAGGTCGCGCGCACCACGCGGCAGCGGAGCCCCGAAGATGCCGACAAGACCATCCTCGCGCTGGCGCTGGAGCATCAGCTCGTGACGCGGCTGACCAGCCTCGTTGCGGTCGACAAGACGCCGAGCCGCCCCGACGGCGAGCCGCTGAAGCTCGCAGAGCTGCCGCTCAACCTGCCCGCGGGCTGGGATTTCGCAAAGGTGTTCGGCGAGCGCCCGAGCCTGCCGACTGCTCCCACCGAACGTCGCGCCGAGGCAAGCGACGGCAAGCTTCAGCTCGCCGCGCTGAAGCGGTCACCGGTCGCCACGCAAGGTCCCGGCACGATCCAGCTGCCGAAGACCGCGACCGATGCCGAAATGAAGATGATCGCGGGTGTGATCCTGCTCACGGTCAGCCTCCTGCTTCTGGTGTTCAACCGACGTCAGACGTCGCCCCAATGACGTCGGATGAAAGGAGGAGGTGCCCCCGACCTCCTCCTTCAACAGCGCGCGCGGCCTTCCCACCCGTCCCCCAGGGGCCGCGCGCGCCACTTTTCTCAACCCACAAATGTCATTCCGGGGCGATGCGCAGCATCGAACCCGGAATCTCGAGATTCCGGGTTCGCTTCGCGCCCCGGAATGACGGCAGAAGAAACGACATGCGCCGCTTCATCCTCCCGCTCGCCTTCGCTCTCATCGGCCTGATCCTGTTCGGCCAGGGCGTCTATATCCACGCCAAAGCGCTGCTCGCGCAGGTGCTGCTGGAGCGCGCCTTTACACAGAGCATCGCGACCGGCCAACCCGTGAAACCATGGAGCTGGGCCGATACCTGGCCGGTGGCCCGGATCGAGGTGAAGCGCCTGCACGCGTCAGCGATCGTGCTCGCCGGCAGCAGCGGCCAGGCGCTGGCGTTCGGTCCCGGTCATGTCGAGCAGAGCGTCGATGCCGGGCAGCCGGGCGTCGCGGTTTATTCCGCGCATCGCGACACCCATTTCCGCTTTCTGAAAGATGTCACAATCGGCGACGAGATCGACGTCACGCGAAGCGACGGCAGGATTTTTCGCTACAGGACGGACCGCAGCGCGGTAGTCCGCTTCGATCAATCCGGTATCGATCCCATCACCGATAAATACGAGCTGGTGCTGTCGACCTGCTGGCCGTTCGACGCGCTGACATCGGGGCCCGAGCGTTATCTGTTGCACGCGACTCTGATCGAATCGGGTTCTTGACCCGCGTCAATTTTCGCGTGCCGGGATATTGCGCGCGATGCCCTGACTTGCGCCAGCGTGAGTTGCTACCCCCTTCCATCAGCCATAAAAACAATGAAAAATCATGTCCTGCGGTGATTGACCGTGGGCCAGAGGAACAAGCAGAACAAGGATAAGGGCAGGCTCCATGGAAGCTCTCGCACGCACCGCGTCTCATCCGTCCCGCGAATGGGCGCCGCCCGCCGATGCCAGTGACATCGTCAAAAGCATCCACGCAATGCTCCACCCGCGCAACATCGTGCTGGTCGGCGCCACCGACAAGCCGGGCAACTATGCCGAACGAATCTGGAACAACCTGGTCAGGTACGGCTATGCCGGGGGCCTTTATCCGATCAACGCCAAGCGCGAGGCGATTTGGGGCGTCACCTGCTACAAGGACTTCGCGAGCCTCCCCGAGAAACCCGACCATGTGCTGGTGCTGGTGCCGGCCCGCTTTGCCGTGCAGGTGATCCGCGACGCCGCCGCGGCGGGGGCGCGCTCGGCGACCATCGTCACGTCAGGCTTCAGCGAATTGCAGGATGAAGAGAGCCAGCGGCTCGCGGTCGAGCTGAAGCAGGCGATCAAGGAGACCGGGCTTGCGGTCACCGGCCCGAATTGCCTCGGCAATCTCAGCGCCGGCGAGAACCTGTTCACCAATATCGACGACCGCATCGTCACCATGGAGCAGGGCGCGGTGGCGATCGCCGGCCAGTCCGGCGCCATCGTGATGGCGATCCGCCAGGCGCTGGAGGATCGCGGCGTCGGCGTCGGCTACATGGTCACGACCGGCAACGAATCCGGTCTCGAGACGCCGGATCTGATGAGCTATTTCGCCGCCGATCCGAGCATCCGTGTCATCGTGGTCTATCTCGAAGGCGTCAGGAACACAAAGGTGTTCCGCGATGCCTGCAAGGCCGCGCGCGCTGCCGGCAAGCCGGTCATCGCGCTCAAGCTCGGCGCCTCCGAGGGCGGCCGGGCTGCTGCGATGGCGCATACCGGCGCGCTCGCCGGCTCGATCGAGACGTTCGACGCGATCTCGACCCGCGAAGGCGTGATCCGGGTGCGCGGGCTGGATGAACTGATCGAAACCACCGAGTGCTTCGTGCACGCCGATCCGCCGAAGGGCAATCGGCTGGCGGCGGTGTCGCTGTCCGGCGGCAAGCGCGGGCTGTTGATCGATGCGTTCTACTCCGCCGGCCTGAACTTCGCACCCCTGAGCGAGAGCACATCGGAGCAGCTCGCCAAGATGCTCGGCCCCGGCAGCATCGTTGGCAACCCGCTCGACGCCGGCTTCGCCGCGGTGGTCGATCCTTCCGTCTACATGAAGTCGATCAAGATCATGATCGACGATCCCGATACTGACATCGTCATCATCGATGCCGAACTGCCGAAAGCGCCGCACGAGCTGCGCGAGCGCAATCTGCGCATCGTCAACGACATGGCCGGCCAGGCCAACAAGCCGGTGATCTATATCAGCGCGATGTCGATCGGCTTCACCGACTTCACCAAGGGCCTGCGCAAGTCGCTGCCCAATATCGCGGTCATGCAGGGCCTCGACCGCGCGGTCGGCGCGATCAAGTCGCTGATCGAATACGCCGGGCTGCGCAAGGAAGTACCCGACATCACGTCAAGCTCGACGGCGTCCGCGCGCGTGGTGCTGGAAAAGACGCTGAAGGCCGCCAACGGCGCCGCCGCACTCGACGAGGTCGCCTCGAAGAAGCTGCTCAAGGCCTATGGCATCCCGATCTCGAAGGAAGACGTTGCGCAGACTGCGGCCGAGGCCGTGAAGATCGCCAAGGCGATCGGCTTTCCGGTGGTCGCCAAGGTGGTCAGCCCCGACATCCTGCACAAATCCGACGTCGGCGGCGTGGTGCTGAACCTCGCCAATGCGGCGGAGGTGAAGAAGGCGTTCAACGACATCACGGCGCGGGTGAAGAAGCTGAAAGGCAAGCCGAAGCTCGAGGGCATCCTGATCGCGCAGCAGGTCAAGGCCGACCTCGAGCTCGTGGTCGGCGCCTCGCTCGATGCCGAGATGGGCCCCGTGGTGCTGTTCGGCACCGGCGGCGTCGACATCGAGCTGATGAAGGACGTGGCGCTGGCCGGCGCACCGCTCGATGATGCCGAGGCGAAGCAGCTGATCGCCAGGACCAAGGCCGGCGTCAAGATGAAGGGCTATCGCGGCAAGCCGGCGCTGCACGAGCCGTCGGCGGTGAAGGCGCTGGTCGGGCTCTCCAACCTGATGGCCGACGCCAACGGCCGCATCGCCTCGATCGACGTCAACCCCTTCCTGATCAACCGCAAGCTCGGCGTCGCCGTCGACGGCCTGATCGTGCTGAACAACGCCGCCGCGAACAAGGCTGCGGGGCATTAGGGTCGGGCGCGCCCTGCCCCTCGCGTCATCCTGAGGAGCGCCACCGGGTCCACGCAAAGCGCGGCCCGATGACGGGCTCCGCGCGTCTCGAAGGATGCTCGGCCCGGCTGGTGGCCGTCGATCCTTCGAGACGCCGCTTCGCGGCTCCTCAGGATGACGGAGCTCTGAACGCGTCAGCGGTTCGACCGCCACCGCCTCAGAAGCTCGCCCCCCACTGCCGCGCGGTCTGCATCAGCCAGTCGCGATAGAGCGTCAGCGGCGTCACGCCGGTGATGCCGCCGCAGCCGGCGGTGCCGTTCGGCCCGGTCGACCAACTGACCACGCCGACGATGACGGGCCCGCCTGGCTTGTCCTCGAACACCGGCGCACCGGAATCGCCGGTGCAGGCGCCGAGCCCGTCGCGCACGCCCTGCCCGATCGGATCGACTAGGCGGATCTGCAGCGTGCCGGGCTTGCCGCTCGCGATCAGGCCGGCGACGCGAGTGCTGCCGCCACTCTTGCCGTCGCCACGCACGGTGACGCCGACGCCGGCAATGGTGAAGCGGCCGCCGACCTGGATCGGAATGTTCGGCATGCCGAGCACAGCCGGCGCTTTGCCTGTTGCGGGCATTGCGAGCTGCAGCAACGCGACATCGGCGGTCGCGACATGATTGGTCATCGCCTGCATCCGAAAGGCTGGATGGATCGCGACCATTTTGACGTCCTGCAGCTTCGGTTGGCGATCCGCGCCGTACTCGACGATCTTGTAGTCGGCGCCTGGCTGCACGCAATGCGCTGCAGTCAGCACCACGTTCGGTGCGATCAGCGCGCCGGTGCAGAAATTGCCGCGCGAGCCGACAATGGTGACGACCGCACGCGCAACGCCATCCGTCGACGGCGCGCCGCCACCGACGATGGCTGACGCGGGAGCGGACACGAGCGACGCGATGGCCGCCAGGATCAGTTGGGGCTTGTTCATCGGCGCAGCAATAGCCCGCGCCGCGCAAATCGCCAAGCGCCGCACAAGCGCCGGATCGGGCTGGCCCCGATCCCCGATCCGTGTTAGCCGCTGCCCCAAGCAACGTCTGATTGGGCAGGAAAGAATGATCGAGGCAGTGATCTGGGATTTCGGCGGCGTCTTGACCACCTCGCCGTTCGAGGCATTTGCGCGCTATGAGACCGAGCGCAGTCTGCCGATCGACATCATCCGCCGCACCAATGCCGCCAACCATCTGGAAAACGCCTGGGCCAAGTTCGAGCGGGCCGAGATCGGGATCGATGCGTTCGATGAGCTGTTCGCCAGGGAATCGAAGGCGCTTGGCGCCGAGGTGCGCGGCAAGGACGTGCTGCCGCTGCTCTCCGGCGACCTGCGCCCCGAAATGGTCGAGGCGTTGAAGCGCATCAAGGCAAAATTCAAGACCGGCTGCATCACCAACAATCTGCCGTCGAACGCGATCGGCAGCCATAGCGGGCGCACGCTCTATGTCGCCGAGGTGATGGCGCTGTTCGACCATGTCATCGAGTCCGCCAAGATCGGCTTGCGCAAGCCCGATCCGCGCATCTACCGGATGATGGTGGAGGCGCTGCAGGTGAATCCTACGAACTGCGTCTATCTCGACGATCTCGGCGTCAATCTCAAGCCGGCGCGGGAGATGGGCATGACCACGATCAAGGTCGCGAACGCCGCGCAGGCGATCGGCGAGCTCGAGGCCGCGACCGGCCTCACCCTGAGATGAAACGCGCCCGGCCTGTTCACGACGCATTCAGGTGGCGGCCTCTAATTGTCGGCCTCCCCGTGGATCATGGCGCGACCTCGAGATCGCGCCATGATCCTTTCCTGGTCTGAGCATGATGTTCCGGACAGCCGATATCCGCGTCTCCGGATCATGCCCGCGGAGGCACATCCCATGAAACGTCTTGTCGTCGCCCTTGTTTCGGCTGGTTCGCTGCTGGTTTCGGTCGCAGCATTCGCGCAATCAACTTCAGCCCCCGCACCGGCAGCAGCGCCGGCGGCGGAGCCGCCTGCACAAGCGAGCGTCGCAGCGGCGTCCGTGCCCGGCGCGAAGCGGGCGGCCTGCCAGAGCGCAGCGAAGGCGCTGAAAGGGCAGGACCGGCACGACCAGATGCAGCTCTGCATGGCGCAGGCGCATCTCGACTGCCTGAAGCAGGCGATCGACCAGAAAATCGTCGGCCCGCAGCGCAAGGATTTCGTGAAGAGCTGCGCCAGTTGAGCGCTGCGTAGCCCGGATGGAGCGCAGCGCAATCCGGGGAACTGCAGCCGCGGTGGACTTTCCCGGATTGCGCTGCGCTCCATCCGGGCTACGCGTCCGCGTATTGCGCTCGGCGGAATACCCCGGGAACCATGCGCTAACCCCGGCCTTTAACCTCCCATGCCGTTGCGGGCCGAACGAGCCTTGTGCTTTGCCCGCAACGGGCGCAGAACAGGTCCGAGTTCAAGGCAAATTCGGAGCTGATCCTCGTGGCTGACACCAGGCCCACCGCCTCGATCGAGGCCGTGGAAAGCGGCCTCGCCGCGCAAGGCTACATTGCAAGCCGGCAGATCGCGACCGCGGTCTATCTGTCGCAGCAGATCGAGAAGCCGATCCTGGTCGAAGGGCCTGCCGGCGTCGGCAAGACCGAGCTGGCGAAGGCGATCGCCGCCTGGCGCGGCATGAAGATGATCCGCCTGCAGTGCTATGAGGGCCTCGACGAGGCCAAGGCGCTGTATGAGTGGAAATACGCCAAGCAGCTGCTCTACACCCAGATCCTGAAGGACAAGCTCGGCGAAGTGCTCGGCGGCGCGCAATCGCTGGCCGCGGCGCTCGACCAGCTCCACACCTTCGGCGACGTGTTCTTCTCCAAGGAATTCGTCGAGCCGCGGCCGCTGCTCCAGGCGCTGGAGCAGCCCGCCGGCTGCGTGCTGCTGATCGACGAGATCGACAAATCGGACGCCGAATTCGAGTCGTTGCTCCTGGAAATCCTCTCCGACTTTCAGGTCACGATCCCCGAGCTCGGCACCGTCTCCGCGGTGGCGCCGCCGACCGTGATCCTGACCTCGAACAGCGAGCGCGATCTCGGCGACGCCTTGAAACGGCGCTGCCTGCACCTGCATATCGGCTTCCCCGAGCAGAGGCTGGAAGAGCGGATCGTCGAGAGTCGGGTGCCGGGTATCTCGCAGACATTGCGCAAGCAGATGGTCGGCTTCATCCACGAGATCCGCTCACTCGACCTGAAGAAGCTGCCTTCGGTCAGCGAGGCGATCGACTGGGCACGCGTGCTGGTGCTGCTGCAGGCGAGCGAACTCGATAGCGAGATCGTCAAGGACACGCTCAACGTGCTGCTGAAATACGAGGCCGATATCGAGGCCGCGACGCCGCAGATCTCGTCCTTCATCGCCAAGGCGTCGCGCCAGGGCGTTTTCAGTTAGACCCGCATGCGCGAGAACCTGCATCGCTTCTTTCGTGCGGCGCGGGGAGCCGGGGTCCGGGTCTCGCCGGCCGAAAGCATCGATGCGATGCGGGCGGTCGCCCAGGTCGGCTTTAACGATCGCGACATCCTGCGCGACACGTTCCTGCTGACGCTCGCCAAGACCCAGGACGAGAAGCGCGCGCTCGGCGAATGCTTCGACCTGTTCTTCAGCCAGCCCGAGCCGCAGCAGGAGAACGCCGAGCAGACCAAGACCGACGACAACAGCGAATCCGGCGCCAACCCCTCGGCCGACGAGCACGGCGACATGGCGGGCGGCGCCGCCAATGCGGATGTCGGGCCCTTGGCGCAGATGCTGCTGTCGCAGGACCGCTCCGCGATCTCGACCGCGATCGCCAACGCCTCCGGCGCCGCATCGCTGCCCGACATCCGCTACTTCACCCAGCGCGGCATCTTCCAGACCCGCATTCTCGATGCGATGGGCATCCAGCGCCTGCGCGACGATATCGACAATGCGACCGCGACGAATCCCGCGCTCGCCGAGCGCTTGCAGGAGGCGCTCAACGGCCTGCGCGGCACGGTGCGCGATGCGGTCTCGCAAGCCTTGCTGCTCTACGGCCGCGAAGAGGCCGAAAACCTGCGCAACGAGATCCTGCGCAACGCCCCGCTGGCCCGGATCGAGCCGCGGCAGGTTGAGCAGATGCGGACGCTGATCCGCCAGATCGCGCGCCGGCTGCGCGAACGCTATTCGAAGCCGCGCAAGCGCCAGCGCCGTGGCCATCTCGACGTCCGCCGCACGCTCCGGCGGAACGCGGCCTGGGGCGGCGTGCCGTTCCTCACCGCCTGGAAGCGCAAGCATCGCGACCGGCCGAAGATCGTGGCGCTGTGCGACGTCTCCGGCTCGGTCGCCCGCGTCTCGGACTTCTTCCTGCTCCTGATCCACAGCCTGCACGAGGTGGTCGACGACGTCCGCTCGTTCGCGTTCTCGGGCCATTTGATCGAGGTCAGCGACATCCTGGAATCGAAATCGCCGGAGGAGGCGATGAAGGAGATCATGTCCAAGGTCGGCTTCGGCTCGTCCGACTACGGCAACTCCTTCGCCGATTTCGAGGACAATTGGATGAGCGCGATCTCGCCGCAGACCACGGTGATCGTACTCGGCGATGCCCGCAGCAACAATCTCGATCCGCGCGCCGACATTCTGCGCCGCATCGGCGAGCGCTCCAAACGGCTGGTCTGGCTCAATCCCGAGGGCCGCATGGTCTGGGGCTTTGGCGATTCCGAGATGCCGCGCTACGCAACCTTTTGCACCGTGGTGCGCCAATGCGCGACCGCCCAGCAGCTCGAGCGCGCGGTGTCGGACATCGTGGCGACCTATCAATAGGCCGCGTGGCCTAACGCATGATCCGGAAAAGTGCGAAGCGGTTTTCCAGGAAGATCATGCTCAAACAAGTCGCTAACGCGCGATGACGATTCAACCGAATCTCATCGCGCTTTAGATGGCAAGCGACTCGGTGTGGAACAGCCACCCGACGAATGCAATCAGCGTGAGCGCGATCGAGGCAGTGACACTGACCAGCTTGATCGTCGTGATCGCCTTCAGCACCGAGACGGAGCGCGCCGCCGCGTGCGGGTTGCCGTGCAGCAGCAGCCAGGCCAGCAGACAATCCTCGATCAGGTCACTGAGCAGATACACCGCCGGCACGACCAGGCCGAGCCACGCCGCGGACGGATGGATCTGGTTGAGCCAGTGCGATGACGCCGCGCCCATCGAACCCGCCAGCGCCAGCATGACGATGAGGTCGAGAGGAAACAGGATCGGGAAGACGTACTTGATTCGAAGGTTGGACTGCACCAGCGTGCCGAGCTGGCCGCCGGTGTAGCTCAACGTCTTCTCCGGAAAGCGGGTGGGAAACCGGTTGGCAAAGACCCGATCGGAGTAGCGGCCGACCCACCAGAACAGTACAAACGCAATCACCACCAGACCCGCGAGAATGACCGTCACGAGAGCTTGGTGGCTCATGCCGATCCGTTCCTGCCCTTGTCGAGGAAGCTGCTGACGGCAGCAAGCAAGATGATCGCGCGCACCGGCGAAATCCCTGAACGGGAGAAAAAATCAACGCAATATCGCAATGAGTGCCGGTGAGATTCCCACCTTTTCAGAAATGTTGCAATTGAATTCTGCCGATCGCCGCGAGGCGTGCGCACGCGGCTGAGATCGATACCGACTGTCCGCCCGTCACGCCGCGTACACGGAGCCGCCTTCAATTGGAGATTGAACCTTACCCGTATTCCGCCGTACATTGAGGCCGCGATTTTCACGGCGACCGCAGGGGCAACGGATGCCGAAAGATATTGTCATCATGTGCGACGGCACCGGCAACGAGATCGGCGCCAATATTTCCAACGTGCTGAAGCTGTTTCGCGTCACCGACAAGGATGATCGGCAGCGGATCTACTATCATCCGGGTCTCGGCACGGTCGGCTTGCAAAGCAGCTGGGGCCGTTTCAAGCAGCAAGTGCGCGGCCTGTTCGGGCTGGCCTTCGGCGCCGGTCTCGACGAGGACACGCTCGGCACCTACCAGTTCCTGTGCCGGGTTTGGGAGCCCGGCGACCGGGTCTGGATGTTCGGCTTCAGCCGCGGCGCCTATACCGTGCGCGTGCTGGCGGCCTTCGTCCACGTGATGGGACTGTTGCCGGTCGACCAGCTCGACCTCGCGGACTACGCGTTCTCGACCTACAAGAAGGCGAGCTCCGACGCCCAGAAGCCTGACGGGACGTTCGACGATGCCCCGCTGAAGGAAGCCTGGCATTTCAGCCAGATTGCCGGCGGCCGCAACATCGACATCGAATTCGTCGGCGTCTGGGACACCGTCGCCTCGATCATCGTGCCGCGGCAGGACAACTTCCTGTTCGACTTGCAGACGCTGCTGTTCACCCGGACCAATTCCAGCGTCAGGCGTTTCCGCCAGGCGATTTCGATCGACGAGCGCAGACGCATGTTCCGCCTCAATCGCTGGATCGAGCCGCAGAAATTTCGCTCCGATCCGTTCGATCCGACAACGGCGGTGGAGCAGGACATCCGCCAGGTCTGGTTCGCCGGCGTGCACTCCGACGTCGGCGGCGGCTATCCGGAGGATCAGAGCGGGCCATCGAAGTTTCCGCTGGTCTGGATGCTCGAGCAGGCCAAGGCCGCCGGGCTGCGTATGGACCAGGCGCTGATCGATCATCTCGCCTGGGGAATGCCGTTGCCGCCGCACGCCCACGACTATGTGCCGCCGAGCGCGACCGCGCCGCTGCACAATTCGCTGACCGCCGCCTGGGAAATCCTGGAGTGGATTCCGAAGCGCGACAAATGGAAGGAATGGCCGGAGCGCAAATCCTTTCTCGGCTTCTACCTGCCAATGGGCGAGCCGCGGCCGATACCGGAAGGTGCCATCATCCATGCCTCGGTTGTGGAGCGCATGGAGAAGAACGCGACCTACAAGCCGATCAACCTGCCGACGACCTACATGGTCGAGCCGATGACGCCGCCCCCGGCGCCACCCGCGCCGACGGGCTCCTAGCTCCGACGCATTTCTCCACGCTAACCGGGTCCACTTCGCTCGAAAACGCTCTACGCATCGATCGCATCCTTGATCCGCTTGCGACTGAGCGGCAAATTGCGCAGCCGCTTGCCGGTCGCGTGCGCAATGGCATTGGCCAGCGACGCGGCGGCCGGACCCTGCCCGGTCTCGCCGCTGCCGAGGAACGGCTGGCCGGGGCGATTGATGATGTGGACGACGATACTGTCCGGCACGGCATTGAAGCGCAGGATCGGGTAGGTCTGCCAGTCAATACTGGTGATCCTCGCATCGTCGAAAGTGACGCTTTCGTACAAGGTCCAGCTCGTCGACTGCACGATCGCACCCTCGATCTGGTTGGTGATACCATCCGGATTGACGACTTGGCCGGCATCGACGGCGGCAACCGAGCGCACCAGCCGCGCGCGCCCGGTCTCGCGATCGACCTCCACTTCGGATGCGATGGCGCAATAGGCGGCGAGATTCTTGTAGCGCGCGAACGCAAAGCCATAGCCGCGGTTTTGCGGTGCCTTCTGCCCGCGCGTCCAGCCGAATTCCCGGGCGGCTTTCTCGACCACTGCGCGGCCGCGCTGATCGTCGAGATGTTTCAAGCGAAATTCGACCGGGTCATCCCCGGCAAGATCCGCCAGCTCGTCCATAAAACTCTCGATCGAGAACACATTGTGATAGGCACCGAGCGCGCGCATCGCGGAGATCCGCAGCGGCATCGCTGCAATGAAGTGATGCATCACATGCGTGTTCGGAAAATTGTAGATCGGGATCGCGTTGCGGTCGCCGCCGCCTTCGGGTAGCGGCAACGGCTTTGGCGCAGGCACCGCGAACGATCGCGCCATATGCTGGGCCGCGAGCAGCGAACCGGCGCCGCCCGGCCGCATCGAATGGGTGTTGCTCCACACCGCGAAATTCCAGTCGGCGATCTTGCCGTTGCCATCCAGCGATGCACTCAGCTTCGTCACCATCGCCGGACCAAACGGCTCCCAGCCATGCTCCTGCTCGCGCGTCCACTGCAGGCGAATTGGGCGGCCGGGAAACGCACGGGCAATCAGCGCGGCGTCGGCCACGGCATCGTCGGCGCCGTTGTGGCCGTAGCAGCCGGAGCCCTCGACATGGATCAGGCGGACGCTCGATTGCGGCAGGCCGAGCATCTCGGCGATCGCCTGCCGGTCCGGGTAGACGCCTTGCGTATGCGTCCATACCGTCATCGCGCCGTCGACGAAATGCGCGACCGCGCAGGATGGCCCGATCGAGCCATGCGACTGGTAGGGCCGCGTGTAGGTGGCTTCGAGCGACCGCACGCCGCTCACTGCGGGATCGCTGCGTTCGAAGATCGCAAAATCCTGCGACGGCAGCGCAGTCAGCATAGTTGCCAGATCGTGCTGGTTCGGCAGCCTGGCACTCTCCCGCCATTTCGCCGCCGCCGATAGCGCGTGCATGGCCTTGACCGCGGCAAACTCCTTCTCCGCCACCACGGCGAGGAAATTGCCGTCGCGCACGATCCCGATCACGCCGGGCATTTTCTCGATCGCCGCCGTGTCGCATTCGGCGAGCTGCGCGCCGTAGCCCGGCGGACGCACCACACGGGCATGCACCATCCCGGGCAGCCGCATATCCTGCACATAGGCCGCGCCGCCGGTGACCTTCGCGGGAATATCGACGCGCGGCACCGGCTGTCCCATCACCGTGAGTCGCGCCGGATCCTTCAGGTGCGATGTCGGCTGCGCCTGGACGTGCAGCATGTCAGAGGCCACGAGCTCGCCATAGCCGAGGCGGCGGCCATCAGGAGCGATGACCGCCGCGTTCTCGGTTCGCAGCCCGTCAGGCGGCAGGTCGAAGCGCCTTGCGGCCTCCGCAACCAATAGCGCACGCGCCTGCGCTGCGGCATGCAGGATCGCGGTGCCGCTGTCCTGCATCGAATGGCTGCCCGAGGTGTAGCCCTCGTTCGCCGTGAGCTTTGTGTCAGCGGTGATCACCTTCAGCGCATCGAACGGGATATCGAGCTGCTCGGCGGCGATCTGCTGGAACGCAGTCTTAAATCCCTGCCCGAGTTCGGCCTTGCCCGTGAACGCCGTGATCTGGCCGTCGGCATCGATCCGGATCCAGGAATCCAGATCGGGCGAGGTCGCGAGACTACCCGGCAGCTTCGGCCTCTGCACAGCCTTCTCCTGCGCCACCGCATGGCGCAGCGAGAAGCTGACGATCAGCGCGCCGCCACCGGCCAGCACGCGGCGGCGATCGAGAACCAGCGGCCCGGTCATCGCACGCTCCTGTCGCTTGCGGCGTCGGCCGTATCCATCAGCCTGGCGGCGCGGTGCACCGCGCGCAGGATGCGCATATGGGTACCGCAGCGGCACAGATGCGGCTCCAGCTCGGCGCGGATCTGCGCATCCGATGGTTTCGGGTTGCGCATCAACAGCGCCTGCGCGCGCATCATCATCCCGGCGATGCAGTAACCGCATTGCGCGGCCTGCTCCTCCATGAAGGCGCGCTGGATCGGCGCCGGCGCGGCAACGGTGCCGAGCCCCTCCAGGGTCGTCACCTGCTTGCCCTCGACGAGCAGCAGCGGCGTGACGCAGGACAACACCGCCTTGCCATCGACGATCACGGTGCAGGAGCCGCATTGGCCGAGCCCGCAGCCGAACTTGGCGGCATTGAGCGCAAGATCATCGCGCAGCACATAGAGCAGCGGCGTATCCGGGTCGGCGTCGACCTGATGGTTCCGGCCATTGACCTTCACTGTCATCATGGCTTGCCTCGCTGTTTGGAGTCCGCAGGCGCATCGCGCGCCGCGAGCGACGCGGCCTGCACCGCGCGCGCATCGCGCACGGCCTTGTCGAGATTGCTCCACGCCGGCCGCTTGCCGAACCGGCTCCGCAGGTAGTTCGCAAGCGCGACCATCTGCGCATCATCGATGCTGGGCGCGAAGCCCGGCATGATCGGGCTGCGCTCGCCCGCGACGGCGCCGACGCCTGACAGCACGATGTTGAGCAGGTTGCGCGGATCCGGGCTTGTGAACGCCGTGCTGAGCGCGAGATTGACGCCGCCATAGGGCAGCGCCCGGTTGCCCTCATGGCAGGCCGCGCACGCCGCGGCATAGATCACAGCACCCGCTGGTTGGGCTTGCGCCGCATCATCTGAGGACGATTGCGCGACAGCATCCGCGGGCGGATTGCGATCCTGCGCCGGCGCACCCGAAATGTCGGCCATGTACACCGCAATCGCGCGCACGTCACTGTCGGCCACCGACGCCAGATTGCCGACCACCTCAGCCATCGGCCCGCGCGCGGTGCCGTGATCGCTGTGCCAGCCATGGCGCAGATAGGCGTACAATGCGTCGGCGGTCCACCGCACCGGCGCGTGCGAAGAGTCGTTCAGCGCATAGGCGTGCCAATTGTCGACGTCGCCGCCGGCAAACTGCGCATTCGCCTGCTCGGCCCCGAGCGCGTTGCGCGGCGTATGGCAGGCGCCGCAATGCGCGAGCCCCTCGACCAGATAGGCGCCGCGGTTCCAATCCGCACCCTTCGCCGCGTCGGAAGGCACATCGCCGGCGCGAAGATACAGCAGCTTCCAGGCGGCAATCAGCGGCCGATAGTTGAGCGGAAATGCCAATTGATTGGCCGGCGGCGAGGCGTGGACCGGCTGTCGCGTCATCAGGAACGCGTACAGTGCCCGGTCGTCCGCCTCGGAGACGTTGGTGAAATGGTCATAGGGAAAGGTCGGATAGAGATGCCGGCCGTCGCGGCTGAGGCCAGAGCGCATCGCGCGAATAAACGCCTGCTCCGACCAGTCCCCGATACCGCTCTCGGCATCCGGCGTGATGTTCGATGAGAAGATGGTGCCGAACGGCGTCGGAACCGGAAGCCCGCCGGCGTAGTTCGCGCCGCCCTGCACGGTATGGCAGGAGTTGCAATTGCCGATCGCGGCGAGATCGCGGCCGCGCTTGACGATATCGGGATCAAAGGTATCGGGCCGCGGCGGTGCAATGGCCGCGACCTCGGGCCGCCAGGCGACTGCGAAGGCCGCCGTCACGCCTGCGACCAGCACGATCGCGACAATGCCTGTGATGATCCGCAGCCGACCCGTCATGCCTGAATTGAGTTTGTTGTTGGGACGTGTATTAACACCCTTCGTTCCGCTATCGTTTCGCCCGTAAGACGTCGATCACCGCCTGTTGACCCCACAGACATCCGGGGGAAGTCGCAAGGGATCAAACAAGGGATCATGACCGCCCAGCCCGCCCTCGATCGCGCATCCGCTCCGCCCCGCGACGCGCGGTCCGTGCTCAGTTCCGTTTTCGGCCTGTCGGACTTCCGCGGCGCGCAGGAGAAGATCATCCGCCACGTCACCGATGGCGGCAATTGCCTGGTGCTGATGCCGACCGGCGGCGGCAAGTCGCTGTGCTACCAGCTGCCGGCGCTGCTGCGCGACGGCTGCGGCATCGTGGTATCGCCCCTGATCGCGCTGATGCGCGACCAGGTCGCGGGCCTCACCGAGGCCGGCGTCAACGCCGCGGTGCTGAATTCGACGCTGTCCTATGAGGAAGCCTCCGAGGTCGAGCGGCGGCTGCTGGCCGGCGATCTTGATCTGCTCTATGTCGCGCCGGAACGGCTGCTGACGCCGCGCTGCCTCAATCTGCTCGGCCAGGCGCAGATCGCGCTTTTCGCGATCGACGAGGCGCATTGCGTCTCGCAATGGGGCCATGACTTCCGTCCGGAATATATCGGCCTATCGGCGCTCGCCGAGCGCTTCCCCAAGATACCGCGCATCGCGCTGACCGCGACCGCGGATGCGCTGACGCGGAAGGAGATCGCCGATCGGCTCCAGCTCACCGACGCGCCGGAATTCGTCGCGAGCTTCGACCGGCCCAACATCCGCTATGAGATCGTCGACAAGCAGAACGCGACCACGCAGCTGAAGAACTTCATCAAGGAGCGGCATGCCGGCGACGCCGGCGTGGTCTATTGCCTCTCGCGCGCCAAGGTCGAGGACGTCGCGGCGGCGCTCAACGAGGCCGGCATTCCGGCGCTGCCCTATCATGCCGGGCTCGATGCCGGCCTGCGCGCCCGGCATCAGGATCGCTTCCTCAACGAGGACGGCCTTGTGATCGTCGCAACGGTCGCGTTCGGCATGGGCATCGACAAGCCCGATGTCCGTTTCGTGGCGCATCTCGATTTGCCGAAAAGCATCGAGGCCTATTACCAGGAGACCGGACGCGCCGGCCGTGACGGCAAGCCGTCGGCGGCGTGGATGGCTTACGGCCTCTCCGACATCGTGCAGCAGCGCCGCATGATCGATGAATCGACCGGCTCCGACGCCTTCAAGCGCGTCTCCGTCGGCAAGCTCGACGCCCTGGTCGCGCTGGCCGAGACCGTGCATTGCCGGCGGCAACGCCTACTCGGCTATTTCGGCGAGACGCGAGCCGATGAAAGCTGCGGCAATTGCGACAACTGCCTGGCGCCGCCGCGGGTCCGCGACGGCAAGGTGCTGGCGCAGAAGCTGTTGTCCTGCGTGTATCGTACCGGCCAACGCTTCGGCGCCATGCACCTGATCGACGTACTGGTCGGGCGACTGACCGAGCGGGTCAAGCAGTTCAACCACGACCAATTGTCGGTATTCGGCATCGGCCGCGAGCTCAACGAGAAGCAATGGCGGGCGGTGCTGCGCCAGCTGGTGGCGATGGGCCATCTGCGCGCCGACAGCGACGCCTTCGGCGCACTGAAACTGACCGACAGCGCCCGCGGCGTGCTGAAGGGCGAGACCGCGGTGATGCTGCGCGAGCAGCCGGAAGGCGCGCGCAACCGCGCGATCCGCGACAGGTCGCGCCGCGGCGAGCTTGCGCCCGCCGCCGACAGCCCCGGCGGCGTCGCCAGCCCCGCGCTGCATGCGGCGCTGCGCGCCTGGCGCTCGGAGGTCGCGCGGCAGCGCGGCGTGCCGGCCTATGTGGTGCTGCATGATTCCACGATCGACGGCATCGCCGCGATGCGTCCGGACACGCTGGGCGAGCTGCGCAACATCGCCGGGATCGGCGACAAGAAGCTCGAGCATTACGGCGCCGAGCTGATCCGGATCGTGAAGGCCACCAAGGGCTGATCACCCCTGATTGGCGAGGCAGCACTTCTTGTACTTCTTGCCGCTTCCGCATGGGCATGGGTCGTTGCGTCCGACATGACGGAGGGGATTCCTCACGGGTTCGGTGGGGCTCCACAATGTACCGGGATCGTCCCCAAAGGGGTCATTTAGGCCGTCCAAGGTCTCAAGGTAGTTGTAGTCGGTCCCTTCCATTTCCTGGACCGCATCCTTGATATAGCCGAGGCCAACTTCCTCGAATCGTGCGATTTCCTCGGGTCGTCGCTCGGCATCGACGAGCATCTCGTCGAACTCGCGGCGTTCTATCATCCAATCGGGTATGCGGCCGTCCTCGAAAGCACGATACGCCAACGGCGCAAGCTCGCGCAGCCCCAGGAGGGCGATTGCCTGCTGCCACGCGTACCAGGCCTGGTCCTCGTCGTCCGCCAGCTTTTGCTCGTGGAATGCTTCGAGCAGCTGCTGCATGCGATCCCGCCCGATCATTCCATTCCAAGCGAGAAAGGTGGCGGCACCGAGAACCTGCTCGCGCGCAAATTGATCGACGGACTGATCCACGACCAGACTGAACAAGGCGTCGACATCTCCGTCAAAGACGCCGGCGACAATGCGCGCCATGCTTTCGGTCAGGCAGTCACCCAACAGGTCATCAAGTTCGCTTTCGGGCCTCCGCAGCAATCGCAGCAGGTCGCGGCAAACATCCGTGTCACGAGCTCCACCGAGGATGTAGACACCTCGGAACAGCAGCCTGGCCTCATCGTCGGACAGCTCCTCGCCGTTCCCTGCCCGGGCGACGACGGCGCGCAGCGCGGGGGCTGCCTCTTCCATCCTGATCAGGCACATTCCGACCGCGGCCGCAGGCAATTGTTTCTCGGCCGCGACGGCCTCCAGATAGCCTTCGATCGGCCCCAAGTCGCCCCGCTCGAAGATAGCTTCTACTTCTTCCTTCTTCATCGGACCTCGATCTTCGCGGGCAAATGAACGGTCGCGACGGAACAACTACCGGGTCACCACTCATCCCCTTCATCTACCGGATGACAGCATAGGAGCTATTCGCTGGACAGCAATACGCTTGCTTGCGGGCCGCGTCGCGCTCGCCCTAATCTTTCTTCTGCCCGCACAACGCGGCGCGGTCGAAGACAAAGCACAGGGAAGAGACGGGCCATGGCTCAGGAGAGCGCCGCGCGCACGACTGCGCGCCCTGCCGAAAACGGATCGTTCGATGCCGTGGTGATCGGCGCGGGCTTCGCTGGCATGTACATGTTGCACCGGCTGCGCGGGCTCGGCTTCACCGCGCGGGTCTATGAGGCCGGCGGCGGCGTCGGCGGCACCTGGTACTGGAATCGCTATCCGGGCGCGCGCTGCGACGTCGAGAGCCTGCAATATTCCTTCTCGTTCTCCGAGGAACTCGATCAGGACTGGAGCTGGTCGGAGAAATATTCTCCGCAGCCCGAAATTCTCGCCTACGCCAATCATGTCGCCGATCGCTTCGATCTGCGCAGCCAGATCGTGTTCGACACCCGCGTCACCGCGGCGACCTTCGACGAGCAGGCCGGCACCTGGCAGATCGAGACCGATCGCGGCGACAAGGTCACCGCGAAATTCTGCATCATGGCGGTCGGCTGCCTGTCGGCGCCGAACCGCCCGGCCTTCCCCGGGATGGCGGATTTCCGCGGGCCGATCTATCACACCGGCGAATGGCCGCATGAGGGCGTCGATTTCAGCGGCCTGCGCGTCGGCGTCATCGGCACCGGCTCGTCGGCGATCCAGTCGATCCCGATCATCGCGCAGCAGGCCTCCGCGCTCACGGTCTTTCAGCGCACCGCGACCTGGTCGGTGCCGGCGTGGAACGAACGGCTGTCACCGGAATATTTGAAGGAAGCCAAGGCGCACTATCCGGAGCTGCGCGCCAAGGCGCGTGCGCGGCCGACCGGGTTCTATTTCCCGTTCAATGCCCAACCCGCCCTGCAGGCGAGCGAGCAGGAGCGCGAGCGGCTCTATGAAGAGGCCTGGCAGCGCGGCGGCCTGCCTTTCCTCGGCGCGTTCGGCGACCTCCTGTTCGAGAAGGCGGCCAACGACACCATCGCCGATTTCGCGCGCAAGAAGATCCGCGGCATCGTCAAGGATCCGGCGACCGCCGAGCTGCTGTGCCCGCGGAACGTGTTCGGCTGCAAGCGGCTCTGCGTCGATACCAATTATTTCGAGACCTACAATCTGCCGCATGTGAAGCTGGTCGACGTCTCGAAGACGCCGATCGAGCGCTTCACGACTGACGGCATCGTCGTCGACGGCACCGAATACAAGTTCGATGCGGTCGTCTCCGCCACCGGCTTTGCCGCCATGACCGGCTCGTTCGACAAGATCGCGATCACCGGCCGCTGCGGACGAACGCTGGCAGAGAAATGGCGCGCCGGCCCGCGCGCCTATCTGGGGCTCGCTTCGGAGGGCTTTCCGAACCTGTTCATGATCACCGGGCCAGGGAGCCCGTCGGTGCTCGCGAGCATGATCCAGGCGATCGAGCAGCATGTCGACTGGCTGGCGGATTGCATCAGCCACATGCGCGACATCGGCGCCGGCACGATCGAGGCGGTCCGCGACGAGGAGGACGCCTGGGTCGCCCATGTCAATGACGTCTCCACGGTCTCGCTGCGCTCGACCTGCAGCTCGTGGTATGTCGGCGCCAACATCCCGGGCCGGCCCCGCGTTTTCATGCCCTATATCGGCGGCTTCCCGATCTATGTGCAGAAATGCAATGAGGTGATGAATTCAGGCTATGACGGCTTCGTGCTGCAGGGCGGACGCAACGGCAATGCGCCGCCGCAGGTGCGCTTCACCGAGCGCTGGCAGGTGCCGCTCGACATCGAGGTGATCTCGCCGGCCGCGGTCGCTGCCAAGCGGGTTCCAGTGGTCTGATCGCCGGCGGTATTCCCGACGGGATTGTGCATGATAGTGTCGCGCAGGGCGCCGTTTCGCATCGCGGGCCGCACGGGGGATGATGGCTGACACGGCGTTGCAGGGATTGATCGAGCGGATCGGCGCCGACCATGTCGTGCGCCGGCTTGGGATCGAGGCCGCGCATGAGAAGCAGGTGTTCGGCCAAGGCACCTTGGTGTTCAATGTCGAGAACTGGAAGTTGGCGCCGCGGCTCGTCACGACCGCGTTGAAACTCGCCGGCCTCTATAGTTGTGCGCGGGGCAACGCCGACCGGGTCGAGGTGCGGCGCAATCTGGTGACGTCGGCACGGTTGCCGGCGGCGTTCGACGGCTTCACCATCCTGCAACTCAGCGATCTCCACGCCGACATCAGCCAGGGCGCGATGCGGCATCTGGCCGACATCGTGCGCTATGTCGCCTGCGACATCTGCGTCCTGACCGGCGATTATCGCGGCAAGACGTTGGGCCCGTTCGAGACCAGCCTTGCGCTGATGAGGGATGTCTGCGCGCGGATCAAGCGGCCGCTCTACGGCGTCCTCGGCAACCACGACAGCATCCGCATGACACCGGCGCTGGAGGCGATGGGCATCAGGATGCTGTTCAATGAGCAGGAGCCGATTACGCGCGATGGCGCGACGATCCATCTCGCCGGGATCGATGACGCGCATTTCTACCGCACCGACGACATTGCGAAGGCTGCGGCGGCGATCCCGGCAAACGCCTACTCGATCCTGCTCGCGCATACGCCGGAATCCTATCACGCGGCGGCAGCGGCCGGCTTCGACCTGATGCTGAGCGGCCATACCCATGGCGGCCAGCTCTGCCTGCCCGGCGGCATCGCGATCAAGCTGGAGGCGCGGCTGCCGCGCCGGATGGGCAGGGGTGCGTGGCGTTTCGGAGAACTCGCCGGATACACATCGACTGGTGCCGGCACCAGCCTGGCGCCGGTGCGGCTCAACTGCCCGGCCGAGATCACGGTGCATACGCTGCGCCGGCTAAGCTAGCTCCGATACCCGGAGTGGCGCGCATGTCAAAATGTCGAAAACAACCCCATGCAAAGGAGCCGGCGGCCGCCTGATAGGTATCTAAGTACAGCTTCAGCCCATATGCGATCTCCTCGGCGGAGAAACGGCGTAACGGACGTCTCAATTGCCCTTCTTCGCGCTCGCGCTCTGCTCGGTCACCGTGCAGGTGATCAACAGGGTGTAGCCGCGCGCATCCTTGGCGATGTCGGACGTCTCCTTCTTGGTCCCGTCGCGCCATTCGGCGGTCCGGTACGTCACCGCGCTGTTGTCGAGGAAGTCGCGCAGCGCGCCGGTCTTGATGGCGAAGTTGATGTTTTCCGGGATCGATCCCGTGGCCCGCGCCATCCTGACCGCGTCGAGCTTCGAGGCCACCACGCCGACCACCGCGCCGCCGAGATCGAACAGCGGTCCGCCGCTGTTACCGGGCTGCACCGCGGCGCTGATCTGCAAATGACGCGTGTCGTTGAGGATGCCGCTCAGCGAAGAGACGATGCCCGTGGTGACGGTGAAATCGGATGTCAGCAGGCCATGATAGGGATAACCGATTGCCACGACTCCGTTGCCAACCTGAATCGCGTTCTGCCGGATGCTCGCGACATCCTTGAACGGGCTCGGCGCTTGCAGCAGCGCGAGATCGTTGGTCTCGTCGTCGGACACCAACCGCAATTTAACCGCCGCCGCACCGCTCAGATTGCCCGTGATCTCGCTGCAACCTTCGATGACATGATGGTTGGTGACGACGTGACCGTCATTGCTGACGACGAATCCGGTGCCGGTCCCCGATCTTGCCTGCTTCGCCGGGGGTGCGCTGGGTGCTGCGGCCTGCGGCGGCGCCGCGGCCGCAGGCTTTGTCGCGACCGCGAATTCCCCGGCACCGGCGACGCCGTTCTTCTTCACCGAGACCACGCAGTTGAGCAACGCGGGCAGCAATTGCCCGGTTTGATTGAGGTTGAACTGAAACAACTGTCCCTGCGCGAAGGCCGTCATCTGGCGCGCCTTGCGGAATTGGTTGACCAGGTTGGAATTGACCGGCATCTCGACATTGACGAGCTGGGTGCCGAGCGGCATCCCGTAGACATTGAACGCGGGTTGTCCGTCGAAGGTCAGCGCGAGCGGAAAGGCCTCGCCCGGCGTCAGGCGCCAGCTCTCATGGGCAAAGCCGAGCCGCCAACTGCCATTGTTGGCAATCGCCACCATGAAGAAGATGCCGCTCTGGTAGGTGGTGCCGGCCGAGCAATGCGTGAACGCACCGCTCTTGTCGTCGGTGAAGGCGCCGCCCTTCCAGTTGCCGACCGTGATCGAGCCGTAGGGGCCGCGGGCGTGCGACGGAGTTGCGGACGCAAACAGCCACGCGGCCAGAACCGCCACCCAGATCACAACTCTCATGATGCGCACTCCCCAGCCCACAACCCATTTTAGGAGGCGAGGAAATTCACCCGCAAGTGGTGCGCGGCTCAGTCTTTGGTCCTGCCACCGCGCAATACCGCCGCGGATGAGGCCATCGCCACACCCTCAGGTTACACCTTGGATGTTCCTATTATGTTCCTGAAATGTCAACCCAGACATATTTCATCGGCGATGCAGGCGGACAGCTACTGCGGCTCCCGAACCGAGGACTGCGCCGGCTCGTTTGGATCGCTGAACCAGTACCGGGATGCGAGGGCGTGGACGCCGACGCCGATCAGGAAGATGCCCGCGTACAGTTCGACCGCGTGATTCATCCCCAGCAGGCGGTCGCGCGGCCCAGCGCCGTGGCCCTGGTAGGTCCAGAACCAATGCCCCACTGCGACGATGCCGATGCCGAGCGCGGCGATGGCCCGGCCGGCCGCATTCATCATCCTCACGTGAAGGTCTCCCGACTCGTCCGGCCCGGACAGGATATCGAGAGAAGCTGACGCCGACCTTACTCGCGGAAATGGAACGTAGCCCGGATGCAGCGCAGCGTAATCCGTCACGATCTCCGCGGCGCGAATCCCGGATTTCGCTTCGCTCCATCCGGGCTACAAGGCGTGCGATGCCTTAGCCGTTCCTGAATGCGTAGGCGTAGCCGTTGAGCGCCGGGGCGCCGCCGAGATGGGCGTAGAGCACCTTCGATCCGGCCGGGAAGAAGCCCTTCTGCACCAGATCGATCATGCCCTGCATCGACTTCCCCTCATAGACGGGGTCGGTGATCATGCCCTCGAGCCGCGCGCTGAGGCGGATCGCCGCCTTGGTCTCCTCCGACGGCACGCCGTAGGCGGGATAGGCATAGTCCTCGATCAGCACGACATCATCCTCGACAATGTCGCGGCCGAGCTCGACCAGCCTGGCGGTGTTCTGCGCGATCGACAGCACCTGCGCCTTGGTCTGCGCGGGCGTGAACGAACCGTCGATGCCGATCACGTTGCGCGCGCGGCCATCGGCGGCGAAGCCAACCAGCATGCCGGCATGGGTCGAGCCGGTCACCGTGCAGACCACGATGTAATCGAACTTGACGCCGAGCTGCCGCTCCTGCGCGCGCACCTCTTCGGCGAAGCCGACATAGCCGAGCCCGCCATATTTGTGCACGGAGGCGCCGGCCGGGATGGCATAGGGCTTGCCGCCCGATGCCTTGACCTCCTCGATCGCCTGCTCCCAGCTCTTGCGGATGCCGATGTCGAAACCTTCGTCGACCAGGCGCACATCGGCGCCCATCACGCGCGACAGCAGGATGTTGCCGACGCGGTCATAGACGGCGTCCTCATGCGGCACCCAGCTTTCCTGCACCAGCCGGCACTTCATGCCGATCTTGGCCGCGACCGCGGCAACCATGCGGGTGTGGTTCGACTGCACGCCGCCGATCGAGACCAGCGTGTCGGCGTTGGAGGCGATCGCATCGGGGATGATGTATTCGAGCTTGCGCAGCTTGTTGCCGCCATAGGCGAGCCCGGAGTTGCAATCCTCGCGCTTGGCATAGAGCTCGACCTTGCCGCCGAGATGCTTCGACAGCCGATCGAGCTTCTCGATGGCGGTGGGTCCGAAGGTGAGCGGGTAGCGCGCGAACTTCTCCAGCATGCTGGCATCCTCTTGGGTGGTCTGGAACGGCGGCCAGACCTACCATCACCGGCACGAAAGGTGCTCTCTAACTCAGCCCGCGTATTCGTAGAAGATTGCTGGATTTGCCGTGGATAATATGTTTTCTCTCACAAGACCGACCAATCGTGAGAGATTCTTCCATGGCGGCACGGCTCGACCGCATCGACCTCAAGATGTTGAGATTGCTGCAAAAGAACGGCCGGCTCAGCAATGCCGAATTGGCCGAGCAGGTCGGCGTCAGCCCCGCCACCTGCCATCGCCGGACCCAGGCGCTGTTCGACGAGGGCTATCTCAGCGGCGTCCGCGCCATGGTGGCGCCGCGCAAGCTCGGCAAGGGCACGCTGGTCATGGTCGGCGTCGTGCTCGACCGCTCGACGCCGGAAAGCTTTGCAAGCTTCGAGCAGGCGGTGGCGAAACTCAAATGCGTGCTCGATTGCCACCTCGTCGCCGGCGATTTCGACTACTTCCTCAAGATCCGCGCCGGCGACGTCGACGACTTCAAGCGCATCCATGGCGACCAGCTCATCGCGCTGCCCGGCGTGCGCCAGACCCGCACCTTCTTCGTGATGAAGGAGGTGGTGGACAATGCGGCGCTGGAGTTTTGAGCAGCGCGCAATGCTCCACGCGATCGGCATCGCGCTGTCGTGAAAGCGTCACCCGAAAAATCGCCACCATTGGGATCAAGGCTTCGCCCCATTGTATGACTCCCGATCGGGGGATGACGTCCGGCGGACGCGGAGCATCAAGGCCATGCGCACTATCACGCTTGAAGAGCATTTCGCCACCCCGGGCTTTCTCGATGGCCCGGGACGCGAGCTCAAGGAGCAGGCGCGTCAGGCCGCCGGCGGCCGCGCCGAACGGTTGATGCGCGATCTCTGCGATCTCGGCGACGAGCGGATCGCCCAGATGGACGCCGCGGGCATCGACATGCAGGTGCTCTCGCTGACCGCGCCCGGCGTCGAGCAGCTCGAGGCCGCCGAGGCGACAGCACTCGCGCGCGACACCAATGATGCGCTGGCCGAAGCGATCGCGAAATATCCGGAGAGATTGTCCGGCTTCGCCGCGCTGCCGATCGCGACGCCGGACGCTGCCGCCAAGGAGCTGGAACGCCGCATCAGCAGGCAGGCCTTTGCCGGCGCCGTGATCAACGGCCACCACCGCGGACGATACCTCGACGACAAATTCTTTTGGCCCGTGCTGGAAGCCGCCGAATCGCTCGGCGCGCCGATCTACCTGCATCCGACCAAGCCGCCCAAGCCGGTGATCGACGCCTCGTTCGGCGGCTTTGCGCCGATCGTCACCGAGATGCTGGCGGGCCCCGGCTTCGGCTGGCACATCGAGACCGCAGTGCATGTGCTGCGCATGGTGCTCGGCGGCGTGTTCGATCGTTTCCCGGGACTTCAGGTCGTGATCGGCCACATGGGCGAAGGCCTGCCGTTCTTCATGCAGAGGGTCGACGTGATGCCGGTCGAGCTCACCAAGCTCAAGCGCCCGGTCAGCGCCTATTTGCGCGACAATCTGCACTACACTTTCGCCGGCTTCAATTTCCCGCCGACCTTCCTCGACCTGCTGCTCGAGATCGGGGTCGCGCGCATCATGTTCTCGGCCGATCACCCATACGGATCGATGGCCAAGGCCCGCGCATTTCTGGACCAGGTTCCGGTTTCGGCCGCCGACCGGGCACTGATCGCGCATGGCAACGCCGAGAAGCTTTTCAAGCTGTGAGCATCGCGCCCGGGCCGCGCCGTTTATCCTGACCCGGGGCGGGCTGCGGCGGCAATCGGGCATTCCCGATTGGCGCGACAGCGACGGCAACTGGAAGCGGACGCGGCCGGTGACGATCCAGGCATTCCTGGGCAGCGAGCCAGCGCCCAGTAATTCCAATCGTGAAATTCCAAGTGTGATACGGCTCACGAATTCGTGGCAGAACGCCACAGCCCGACTGGATGCGCGCGTGTTTCCGGAAGGCGCATGATGCCGTAAACTGTGGCAGCCAACCTCGCGTCCAGCGGAGTGCCAACGCTCCGCGCGGCCCGACGTTGGCGACAAGCCGACAAAACCGGGAGGACGTCATGACGATGCGACCCGACCCCACGTTTCACGCCTCGCCAAAGCTTGCGATGGAGGCGCCGCCGGAGCAATTCGCCTATACGCTGCTGCTCAGTCCCGACTTCAAGAAGCCCGACGCGCTCGCTGTGATCGACGTCAGGCCGGGCTCGAATACCTACGGCAAGATCGTCCACACCGTGACGATGCCGAACAAGGGCGACGAGTTCCATCACTTCGGCTGGAACGCCTGCTCCTCCGCATTGTCTCCGCTCACCGGACACGCCTTTATCGAGCGCCGCTATCTCATCATCCCCGGATTGCGGTCGTCGCGCATCTACATCATCGACACCAAGCCCTCGCCGCTCGAAGCGAAGATCCACAAGATCATCGAGCCGGAGGAGGTGTTCAACAAGACCGGCTACTCGCGGCCGCACACCATTCATTGCGGACCGGACGGCATCTATGTCTCCACGCTCGGTGGCGGCGGCAAGGACGGCACGCAGGGTCCGCCCGGCATCTTCATCATGGATTGCGAGACCTTCGACGTACTCGGCCGCTGGGAAATCGACCGCGGGCCGCAGACGCTGCACTATGATTTCTGGTGGAACCTGCCGCGCGACTACATGGTGTCGAGCGAGTGGGCGCTGCCGCCGCAATTCGAGAACGGCATCGTGCCCGAGGACCTGCTGTCGAACAAATACGGTCACCGGCTGCACTTCTGGGATTTGCGCGCGCGACGCAACGTGCAGACCATCGACCTCGGCGCCAATCACCAGATGGCGCTCGAGGTCAGGCCCGCGCATGATCCGATCCGCGAGTATGGGTTTGTGGGCGTCGTCGTCGACACCACCAACCTCGAAGCCTCGATCTGGACGTGGTGGCGCGAGGGCGGAAAATTCCACGCCGAGAAGACCGCGGTCATCCCGCCCGAGCCGGCGCCGAAGGAGAAGCTGCCGCCGCTGCTGCAGGGGTTCGGCGCGGTGCCGCCGCTGGTGACCGACATCGACCTGTCGATGGACGACCGCTTCCTCTACGTGTCCTGCTGGGGCACCGGTGAAATGCGTCAATACGACGTCCGCGATCCACGGAAACCGAAGCTCGCAGGCTCGGTGCATATCGGCGGCATCGCCCGTCGCACGCCGCATCCGAACGGCAAGGCGTTTGCCGGCGGCCCGCAGATGGTCGAGATCAGCCGCGACGGAAAGCGCGTGTACTGGACCAACTCGCTATATTCGACCTGGGACGACCAGTTCTATCCCGACGGCATGCCGGGCGCCGAGGTGATGGCCAATGTCGGCGCCAACGGCGGGCTGGAGCTCGCCAAGGACTATTTCGTCGACTTCCCCGAGGGCTATCGCCCGCATCAAATCCGCCTCGAGGGCGGCGACTGCTCGACGGATTCGTTCTGCTACCCGTCGGTCTGAAATTGAGTGACGTCGCACCGACGGCGATCTGGCTGTGGCTCGCGATCATCGCAAGCGGTCTCTATCACGGAATCAATCCGGGCATGGGCTGGCCGCTAGCGGTGTCCGCGGGCCTGATGGACAAATCGCCGCGTGCCGTCGTCGGCGCGCTGCTGCCGCTGTCGGCGGGCCACCTTGCGGCGATGCTGCTCGTGCTGCTGCCGTTCGCGCTGCTGATCGCGCTGGTGGAATGGCAGCGCCCGATCCAGATCGCGGCCGGCATCATCGTCATCGGCTTCGGCCTGATGCGTCTGGTCGATCGCCGTCATCCGCGCGCCCTCGCGCGGATACCGCCGGCCAGATTGGCGCTCTGGTCGTTCGCGGTGGCGATCGCGCATGGCGCTGGCCTGATGCTGCTGCCGATCTATCTCGGCCTCTGCGCGACATCATCAGCGCATGATGGCCACACCGCCGCGGCGCGCGTCATCGACCAGAACCTCGCAATGGCACTGCTGGTCGCACTCGTCCACACCGCCGCCATGCTCGGCGCCGGCGGCCTGCTGGCCTGGCTGGTCTATCGCTATCTCGGCGTGAGATTCGTTGCGCGGAGCTGGTTCAACCTGGAGACGGTCTGGGCGGTCAGCCTGGTCCTTGTGGGCGCCGCGGCGCTTGCCATCAATGCCGCGGCGTGGCGGTGAGCCACCGGGTCGACCGGGCCGCCCGAGGGGAGTAATCCTTTGATCCCACTTGAAGGGCGGCGCGGATCGGCGCAGTCTCTCGCGGTCTCCCCGAGCGCTGGATCGCGCGTGCGGACGCGCGGGAGATTCATCCGCGGATGACAATCATGAATGTCGCGACGGTGAAACTGGTCGTACCATTGCTGGCACTTGCCGCCGGCGGCGCGGCGGCGTTCGTTTTCGGCATTCACCAAACCCGGCAGATCCTGGGCGTGAACACGCGTTTGATGGCGACAGCGCCGTCCGCGCAAGACCAGGACAAGACGGGGCTGGCGAAGGCACAAACCGAGACAGCGGCCCTGACCGACGCGCTCGCGGGACCGTTGCCGGCAACTGGTGGCGACGCGGTGCCGGAATTCGACGTCGTCAACATCGAGCCGACCGGCGGGACCGTTGTTGCCGGCCGTGCAGCCCCGGGCACGACGGTGGAATTGCTGCGCAACGGCGAGGTGCACGATCGCGCCGTGGCCGACAAATCCGGCCAGTTCGTCATGGTGCCGCGCCCGCTTCCGCCGGGAAACTATGACCTGACCTTGCGCATGACGCGTGACGGCAAGCAGGTGACCTCGAAGCAGAGCGTGGCCGTGGCGCTCGAGGCTGCGGCACGGGAGCGGCCGATGGTGGCGCTGATGGCGCCGGACAAGCCGGTCCGGGTGCTGTCGCAACCTGCCGTGGCGGGTTCGCCGGCCGGCAAGGTGAGCATCGAGGCGGTCGAGACCGAACCAGGCGGCAAGCTCCATGTCAGTGGTCAGGCCGCGCCGGGCGCGACCGTCCGCCTCTATCTCAACGGCAGCTTGATCACGTCGGCGACGGCCGACCAGACCGGACACCTCTCGGTCACGATCAACAAGGGCGTGACCGCCGGCGACTATCGAATCCGGCTCGACGACGTCGATCCCGGCTCAGGCAAGGTCCGCGCACGCGCCGAAGTGCCGTTCAACGCATCGGACGCGACCACCACCGCATCGATCCCAGCGCCGGCAGCGGCGTCCAGCGGAGCGGATGCAGCCACACCGCAACTCGCGGCGGCGACGCCCACCGCCGCATCAAGCTCCCCCTCCGCCGTGATCGTGCCGAAGATCGCAACGACCACCGTGGTCCGCGGCGACAGTCTGTGGCGGATCAGCCAGCGCGCATTCGGCGCCGGGCAGCGCTACGCGGTGATCTATCGGGCCAACGCCCAGCAAATCCGCAATCCGAACCTGATTTATCCCGGCCAGGTCTTCGTCGTGCCGGCAAAATGAGGCCGGCGTTGCTCCGCCAGTCACTTCCCGGGGGATTTCAGGAAGGCCACGATCTTGGCGCGATCCTCGGGTGAACGGACGCCGGTATAGGGCTTCATGCCGTTCCCCGACACCACGGCTTCCGGATCCTCGATGAAGCGCAGCAACGTGCGCTCGTCCCAGACGATGTCGGATGATTTCATCGCCTCCGAATAGGGGAAGTTCGCAACCGATCCGGCCTTGCGGCCGATGATGTCGTGCAGGTTCGGGCCGGCGCGGTTATCGCCGTCCTTGACGGTGTGGCAGGTGCGGCAGGAATTGTTGAATGCCTGCTCGCCGGAAACGCCTGCGTCCTGACCATAGGCCGCCGTCAGCGTCAGGGACGTCAGCCCGCAAACAACGATGATGAATCCTGGACGCATCGATCGCTCCGTCGGAAGTGCCATGCCGTCAACGCAGAGGCGGCGTGAAAGGTCCTCCGCAACAGACCCCCACATCTGGCGCAAGCGCGCGTCCCGCACTAGATGTGCGCGCATGCAGCACCCCGCCCTCGAGGATTTCGTCGCCGGCCACCAGCGCCTGTTTGTCCTGACCGGGGCCGGATGCAGCACCAATTCGGGCATTCCCGATTACCGCGATAGCGACGGCAACTGGAAGCGGACGCGGCCGGTCACCATCCAGGCATTTCTGGGCGAGGCCGCGACGCGGCAGCGCTACTGGGCGCGCAGCATGGTGGGCTGGCGGCGGTTCGGCCGCGCGATGCCGAATGGCGCGCATTGCGCGCTGGCGAAGCTCGAACAGCAAGGCCGCTGCGAGCAGCTCGTGACCCAGAACGTCGATCGCCTGCACCAGGCCGCGGGCAGTCAGCATGTGATCGACCTGCACGGCCGGCTCGATGTGGTGCGCTGCCTCGGCTGCGGCGCGACGATGCCACGCGAACAATTTCAGGGCGAGCTGGCGCGGCAGAATCCGGCCTGGCTCGCGTTCGATGCCGCTGACGCGCCTGACGGCGATGCCGATCTCGAGCAGGATTTTTCGTCATTCGTGGTGCCGGCCTGCGCGGCCTGCGGCGGCGTGCTGAAGCCCGACGTGGTGTTCTTCGGCGAGAACGTGCCGCGCGAGACGGTTGCCTCCGCGCAGGCGCATCTCGAGCAGGCTGACGCCGTGCTGGTGGTCGGCTCCTCGCTGATGGTCTATTCCGGCTTTCGCTTCGTCCGGATGGCGAAGCAGCGCGGCCTGCCGATCGCCGCCGTCAATCTCGGCCGCACCCGCGCCGATGATTTGCTGACGCTCAAGATCGAGGCCCAGTGCGAGACGGCGCTGTCGTTCTTGCTGTAGGGTCGCGGCTGCTTCAGCTCAGCGCTCCCCAATAGGATCGTCATTCCGGGACGACGCGAAGCGTCGAGCCCGGAATCCATTATTCCGCATCGCCCGTGGCTCAATGGATTCCGGGCTCGCGCCAAGAGGCGCGCCCCGGAATGACGACCTTGTGAGAAATCGCCCTCTACGCGCGATGGCGCGGCGCCTTGGCTATCGGCAAGTTGGCGTTCCAGTGCGTCCAGCTGACGCTGGCGAGGCTGCCGAGATCCGTCGCCAGCGGACGACGGGTGCGGCGCTCGTACTCGGCGATGCAACGCCCTGATTCGCCGATCTTGCGCTGCAATTCGTCGATCGTCATCTGCGTCGCGCGGCCGCAATTGGCCTTGCCGAGTTGATCCGCCTCAATCGCCTTCAACGCCGCACGCAGCTTCTTGAGCTGCGCGCGCTGCCAGGCGATGTGACTGTCGCTGTCTGCCGTCATGTGGCCGCCACCATCTTTGATCGTTGCACGCCATTAGGAACCTCGATGTCGACCTCGAGCATCGAGACGAACTTGCCGCGGTCCATCTTGACCACGACCTTGTCGGGATCCACGTCGATGTGCTTGGAGATCACGCTCAGGATTTCCGAGCGGAGCGTCTCCAGCAGGTCGGGTGCGCCGGTCCGGCCGCGCTCATGCGAAAGCAGGATCTGCAACCGCTCCCGCGCGACGGGCGCCGATGCGGCGCGGCCGCCGAACAGCCGCATTACGTTCATCATGCCGCCCTCCGTCGCAGCAGCCTGTCCATCAGCCCCTTGCGTTCGACCGGCACCACCATCTCGACCGCCTCGCCCATCAGGCGGCGCACCGCGTCGGTATAGGCCTTCGCCGGCGCGCTGTTGGCAGCGTTCAGCGTCACCGGGCAGCCGACATTGGAGGCGCGCAGCACGTCCTGGCTCTCCGGGACAATGCCGAGCAGCGGCGTGGCAAGGATTTCAAGGATGTCGTCGATCGACAGCATCTCGCCGCGCGCGGCGCGGCCGGCATCGTAGCGGGTGACCAGAAGATGCTTCTCGATCCGCTCGCCGCGCTCGGCACGGACCGTCTTGGAGTCCAGCATGCCGATGATGCGGTCGGAGTCGCGCACCGACGACACTTCCGGATTGGTGACGATGATGGCCTCGTCGGCGTAGCGCATCGCGAGCGTCGCGCCGCGTTCGATGCCGGCCGGGCTGTCGCACAGGATCCAGTCGAACTTGGTCTTGAGATCGGCGATCACGCGCTTGACGCCCTCTTCGGTCAGCGCATCCTTGTCGCGGGTCTGCGACGCCGGCAGCAACCAGAGGTTCTCCAGCCGCTTGTCGCGGATCAGCGCCTGCGGCAGCTTGGCGACGCCCTGCACCACATTGATGAGGTCGAACACCACGCGCCGTTCAGCGCCCATCACCAAATCGAGGTTGCGCAGGCCGACGTCGAAATCGATGACGACGACGTTCTGGCCCATTTGCGCGAGCGCCGCGCCCAAGGCGGCAGTAGAGGTCGTTTTGCCGACCCCGCCCTTCCCAGATGTCACGACCAAAACCTTGGCCATTCTCTCTCTCCTTGTAGCCGATCAATTCAATGGTGTGATGCGCAGCATTTCGCCCTCGAGCCACGCCTGGGCGGGCCGGTTGCGCAAGCTGTCGGCGATGTCATCTGCGGTCTGGTAGTAGCCGTCGATGGCGAGTAGCTCGGCCTCGATCTTCTGGCAGAAGATCCGCGCCGCCGAATTGCCGTTGATGCCGGCCATCGCGCGGCCGCGCAGCGCGCCATAGACATGGATCGAGCCGCCGGCAACGATCTCGGCGCCGGAGCCGACCGAGCCAAGCACGGTGACGTCGCCTTCGGCAAACACGATCGACTGGCCGGAGCGGACCGGGCTCTCGAGCAGCAGCGACGGCAGCTTGCTCTTGTCCTTATCCTTGTCTTTGCTTTTTTCCTGCGGCGGCGGCGCCTTCGGCTCGACATGGGTGATCGCGCAGGCCCGGCCACCGGTCAACAGCGGCGGCATGTTGGGGCCGAGCTTGGCTTCGTCGACCCCCTCAATGCCGAGGATGCGGATGTTGCGTTCACCGAGGCTGCCGATCAGATGCGCAATCGCGGCCTGGCTGAGATCGACCGACGCGAGGTCCAGCACCACAGGCTTGCCGGTGAAGAAGCCCGGCGATTTCGCCAGCGTCGCGTCGATCTCGGCGAGCCAGGACACGACGGGCACGACCGGCGAGAAAACGAACGCAACATAGGAACGGCCGCGCATGCGGACCTGCTGACGTGCGACCTGTTGAGTTGCGTCCATCGCCCCTGACTCGGCTGTCTTGTCGAATGGTTAACAATCGGACCGCATGGTTAACCGAAGGTTAACGGAAGGGGTGTTTTCACGGATTTGAGACGGTTGCTCGTGCGGCAGCCGTTACTCGCCGCGAACTGTGGCCCGGACGCAAGCTCCTGGAACCGACGGCGCCGATCAACGCCGCGCCGATGGCGACCGCTCGGCCCGCACGGAGGCATCGAACACCGCGCGGCATGACGGGCTGAGCTGCTCGACCTGCGCGGCCATGCAAGCCCTGATCCGTTCGCGGTCCGGAATATAGGCGCCGCAGAGCCGCATGGCGTCGCCCATGCAGGCCTGACGCTGCATCGATTCGTCCGGTCCGGACTGGGCCAAAGCGGGCGTCATGGCGGGCGCAATGGTTGCGGCGAGAAGCACGAGGGCAAGACGACGTTTCATGGATCACTCTCTCACTGGTGGTTGACATGTCGGGCCGAGACGGGATGTCACGACTGCGGCGTGCGGCCGTTGCCGGCTGCGGGTTCGCCGTCGGCTTGCGACGGCGGAAGGTGCAGAAGCGTTGCGATCGTGGTGTCGAGCAGCCGGGACCAGGCGGTTTCCGCGTCGATCTCGGGCGCGATCCGGCCGAGCAGCATCGGAAAGGACGGCGGCTGGTTGAGCGCGGCATTGAGCAGCGCGAAGAACAGCGCCGGATGGCTGCTGCGGATGATGCCGGCATCGATGCCGGCCTGGAAAAGCTCGCGCGCCGACTGATAGGCCGGACGCAGCAGCTTCTCGGTTACCAGCGTGGCGCGCTCCGGGCTCTCGGCGCCGTGCCGAACCACGAAATTCCTGACGTCCGGATGCGCGGCATAGAAGGTCGCGACCTTGATGATGAGCGCGCGAAGCCGGTCGCCGAGCGAGCGGCTGCTGTCGTGGGCGACCGCATGCACCTCGGCCATCGTGGGCACGGCAAGCGTCACGATCCGGTCGAGGCAGGCCTCCCACAGCGCGGCCTTGTTGCCGAAATGCACGCGCACGAGATTCGGCGCGACGCCCGCCGCCGCCGCGACACTGCGCAGATCCGCGCCGTCGAAGCCCTGGACCGCAAAGGCCTCGGTCGCCGCGATCAGCAGCGCCTGACGGCCATCAGGCATGTCCTTGCTGCGGCGTCCCATGGGACGTCCCTTGGGACGGGAATTGGGCCGGGAATCGGGCCGGGCAATTTTCGCCGGCGCCGTTTTGCTCGTATCGGTCATCGTCGCCATTATATGTTCGATTGCACATATAATGGCGCAGACCAACCCGTCAAGGGACAAGCCCCAAATCAGCAATTCGCCGAAAATCCCTTTTAAGTCAGACGATTACGTCTTGGTCCGGCTTGATGTTGGCCGACCTGACGATCGGCCACCATTTCTCGATCTCGGCGGCCTGATGGTCGCGCAGCGCCGCCGGGCTTTGCTTGTCCGGCGGTGGAATCTCCTGCCCGAGCTCGGCAGCGCTGCCGGACGACGGGCTCGAGCGCCGTCATCACCAGAACAGCCACGATCTCGTCGGGCGTGCCCTTCGGAGCCCAGATGCCGTGCCAATAGGCGATGGTGAGCCCCGGCAATCCGGCTTCATCGACGGTTGGAATATCCGGCGCCGACGCCAGCCGGGACGACTGCGTCACCGCAAACGCCTTCACGGTCCCGCTCTTCACCTGCGGCAGCGAGTTGGAGGCCTGATCGAACATGATGTCGATATGCCCGGCCATCAGATCGTTCAGCGCGGGGCCGGCGCCGCGATACGGCACAAAGGAGAAGTTGGTGTTCGTCAGCTGCTGGAAGAACACGCCGGCGACATGCGCGCCCGATCCCGGGCCGGCGGTGCCCGCCGTCGCCTTGTCGCCATTGGCCTTGAGCCAGCCGATCAGCTCCTTCAGATTTTGCGCCGGCAGGTCGGGTCGGCCGATGATCAGCTGCGGCCCGCTGGCGATCAGCGCGACCGGTGCGAATTCGCGCACGTTGTATTGGCAGCGTCGCCGCGCCGAGCGCGACCTGCAGGAAGGGCCGGCGAGAAGGGCTGGGCATCTGGTTTTCCGCTTCGCTGTGAGAGAGCCGGCATCGCCGTGCGGTTCAGCCCAAACACCTCAGGTCTCCGCCGCTAGAAGCTCCAGCCCTTCGACCTGCCCCAGTCCATCATGAATTGCTCGGTCTCACGCCCGGCATCGGCGAGCCACGCAGTGAAATCGGCGATCGCGCCGGCGCTTTCATTGTCGGCGAGATAGAACGAGCGATACTCGCGCTTGCGCAAGCCGAGATCGCCGAACGGCAGGCAGAGCTGGCCGGCCATCAATTCGTCGATCACCAGGAACAGCGGAAACAGCCCGATGCCGATGCGCTCGATGGTCGCCTGCAGCGCGAAGAACATCTGCTCGAACCGCAGCGTCTCCTGGTCCGCACTCATCTCGCCGCCGGCCTGGGCCAGCCAGCGCGGCCAGTCATAGGGCTCGGTCAGATAGGTTATCAGGGTGTGACGCCGCAGATCGTCGGGCGTGGCGAGCCGCCCGCGGCTCAACAGGTCGACATGGCAGACCGGCGCGATGAACTCGGTCATGAAGTGCTGCGACATCCAGCCGACCGGCTCGCCGACATTGCCGCGGATCGCGACGTCGAACGAGCGGTCGTTGACGTTGAGCGGCCCGATCGAGGTCAACAGCCGCAGCTCGACATCGGCGCGCATGCGCTGGAACGAGGCGATGCGGCGGATCAGCCAGCGCATGGCAAAGGTCGGCGGCGCGCTGACGCGCAGCACCGACGGTGAGCCGTACGCCTTCATGTCCATCGACGCGAGCGCCAGCCGATCGAGGATCGCCGTGACCTCGCGATAATAGATCTGCCCGGCGGCGGTCAGCGTCAGTTGCGAAGGCGCGCGGCGAAACAGCTTGACGCCGAACCAGTCCTCGAGAAGCGCGACCTGGCGGCTGACGGCGCCGTGGGTGACGAGCAGCTCTTCAGCGGCCTTGGTGAAGCTGACATGCCGCGCGGCCGCCTCGAATGTCCGCACCGCGTTGAGCGGTGGCAACTTTCTCATGATGCTGTCGCGTCTCCGGAAGGCTCAGGAGGATAGCGTGGCGGCGTCCGGATTGTCGAGGGCGCGGACGAATTGGGCGCGGTCGAGGTCGCCTTCCCAGCGCGCCACCACCACGGTCGCCACCGCCGTGCCGATGAAATTGGTCAGCGCGCGCGCTTCCGACATGAAGCGGTCGATGCCGAGCAGCAGTGCGATGCTTGCCACCGGGACATGACCGATCGAACCCAGTGTTGCCGCCAGCACGATGAAGCCGCTGCCCGGCACCGCGGCCGCGCCCTTCGACGTCAACAGGCAGACCACCACAAGGCCGATCTGCTGCATAAGCGACATCGGCGTGTCGGTGGCCTGGGCGAGGAACACGGCGGCCATGGTCAGATAGATGCAGGTGCCGTCGAGATTAAAGGTGTAGCCGGTCGGGATCACCAGGCCGACGGTCGATTCGGCGCAGCCTGCGGCTTTCATCTTGTCGATGAAGCGCGGCATCACCGATTCCGAGCCCGACAGGCCGAGCACCAGCAGCAATTCTTCCCGCAGATAGCGGATCAGCTTGAAGATGCTGAAGCCGGCGAAGCGCGACACGATGCCGAGCCCGACGATCACGAACAGCAGGCAAGTGAGATAGAACACCAGCATGAAGTGCGACAGCGCAACGATCGAGTTGACGCCGTATTTGCCGATGGTGAAGGCCATGGCCCCGAACGCGCCGATCGGTGCGATCCGCATGATCATGCCGATCAGGATGAACAGGATCTTCGATAGCTTCTCGATCGCCGCCAGCACCGGCTTGCCGCCTTCGCCATAGCGCTGCAGGGCGATCCCAAACAGCACGGCGAAGAACAGCACTTGCAGCGTGTCGCCGCTGGTGAACGCTCCGCCGACGGTCGAAGGAATGACGTTCATCAGGAAGCCGACCACGGACTGGTCGTGCGACTGGGTCACATAGGTGGCAACGAGGCGGGAATCCAGCGAAGCGGCCGAGACGTGCATGCCGTCGCCGGGCCGCGCCAGATTGATGACGATCAGGCCAAGGATCAGCGCCGCGGTGGTCGCAACCTCAAAATAGATGATTGACTTCAGCCCGATGCGTCCGGCCTTGCGCATGTCGCCGAGACTCGCAATGCCGTGGACCACGGTGAGGAAGACGATCGGCGCGATCGCCATCTTGATCATCTTGATCAAAGCGTCGCCGAGCGGCTTCAGCGCCGCGCCGACATCCGGCCAGAGGTAGCCGACCAGCACGCCGAGCGCGATGCCGATCAGCACCTGGACATAGAGACGCGCGTGCCAGGGCGCCGCAGCAGCGTCGAGACGGGCGGCGCCGTCATTGGTGATGGTGGACATGGGCGGCGATCCTCTGGAGTCTTGATGTTGGCCGGGCCGTCGGTGGATGCACCGCTGCAGCAGCGGCGCGACGTTGGCGGGCGATTGCGCCAAGCGCAAACGAGTTAAGCTCAGGCAGCGTGACCTCAGCTCACAGGCAGGTAGCGGCCGCGTGAGCCCACCTCACGCTCCGTCAGCATTACTCGTTTGCGGGCGCCTGCCGCTTTGACCGACAACGGCAAGGAAGCCGGTCGTCCACCGGCGCAAGCTGTGAGGAACGACGATGAGCAGACTTTCGGTGGCGGTGATCGGCGCCGGCATGGGCGGACTGGCCTCGGCCGCGGCGTTGAGCCGCGCAGGCGTCGATGTGACGGTGTACGAGCAGGCCCAGCGCTTCACCCGGCTCGGTGCCGGCATCCAGATCGGCTGCAACGCCATGAAGGTGATGCGGGCGTGGGACCTGGAGCCGGTGCTGCGCCGCGCGGCGTTCTATCCGCGCTCCTGGAACAACAAGGAATACGACACCGGCGAGGTGCGCTTCGACATGGTGTTCGGCCCTGCCGCGGAGGAGCGCTACGGTGCACCCTATCTGCTCGGGCATCGCGGCGACCTGCATGCGGCGCTCGCCAGCGCCGTGCCGGATCATCTCGTCCGGCTCGATCACAAGCTGACTGCCATCGAACAGCGCGCGGACCGTTCGGTGGCGCTGACCTTCGCCAATGGGCACAGCACGACGGTCGACGCGGTGGTGGCGGCCGACGGCGTGCATTCCTTCGTCAAGGAGCGGCTGTTCGGCCGCGATGAGCCGAACTTCACCGGCCGCATCGCTTATCGGACCGTGTTTCCGGCATCACTGCTCAAGGGTTATCCGATCGACGACTGCACCAAATGGTGGGGACCGGATCGCCACATCGTGATCTATTACGTCAAGCCCGACCGTAGCGAGGTCTATTTCGTGACCAGCCAGCCGGAGCCGGGCTTCACCGTGGAATCCTGGTCGGCGACCGGCGACGTCGGCGCGTTGCGCAAGGCGTTCGAAGGCTTCCACCCCCAGGTCCGCAAAGTGCTCGAGGCCTGCCCGTCGGTGCACAAATGGGCGCTGGTCGACCGTGATCCGCTGCCGCGCTGGAGCGAAGGCAACATCACGCTGCTCGGCGACGCCTGCCATCCAATGACACCCTACATGGCGCAGGGCGCGGCGATGGCGATCGAGGATGCCGCGGTGCTGTCGCGCTGCCTTGCGGGCGTCGATCGCGACGGCGTCACCGAGGCCTTCCGCCGCTTCGAGGCGACGCGCAAGCCACGCACCTCGCGCGTGCAGGCGAGCTCGCGGACCAACACCTGGCTCAAGAACCCGACCGATCCGGACTGGGTCTACGGCTACGACGCCTGGAACACCCCGCTCGCCGAGCCGGCGCTGGCGTAACCACAGATTCAACAGGAGACGATGATGACCGACGCCAATGCCCGCGGCGAGAAGTTCGAGCGCGGCCTGCAAACCCGCCGCACCGTGCTCGGCGACGCCTATGTCGAGCGCTCGCTGAAGGCGGCCGATGCGTTCAACTGGCCGATCCAGAAGCTCGCGACCGAATATTGCTGGGACGAGATCTGGAATCGCCCGGATCTCGACAAGCGCAGCCGCAGCCTGCTCAACCTCGGCATGATCGCTGCGCTGAACCGGCCGCACGAGCTGAAGGTGCATATCCGCGGCGCGCTCAACAACGGCCTGAGCAAGACCGAGCTGCGTGAGGTGTTTTTGCAGATCGCGGTGTATTGCGGCATGCCCGCCGGGCTCGACAGCTTCCGCATCGCTAAGGACGTGTTCGCGGAGATGGGCCTTGTCGATTGAACCGGGCCCGATTGTAACCACCGCATGGCAGGGCTTCGTCCGGCACGATGTGCCGGGCAAGGCCGGGCGGCTCAGCGTCCGTGTCGGCGGCCCCCAGCGCGGCGTACCGGTGTTGCTCTGCCACTCGATCCTGACCAGCAGCGCAATCTGGCATCGTCAGGCCCTCACGCTTGCCGCGCGCGGCCATCGCGTGCTCGCCCCCGACACCAGGGGTCACGGACAATCCGAGGCACCGCGCGGTTCCTATACGATGGACGACCTGGTGGCGGATGCGGTCGCGGTGCTCGATCATTTCGAGATCGCGCGCGCGCATGTGATCGGTGTCTCGCAGGGCGGCATGACGGCGTTCGGCCTCGGCGTGGGCCATCCGGACCGCCTGCTCAGCCTGTGTGTGATCGCCGCACGCGCCGATGCGCCGCCGCCCTTCGCCGCCGCATGGGACGACCGGATCGCGCTGGTGCGCGAGCGAGGCATCGCGCCGCTGGCGGCACCGACCGCCGAGCGCTGGTTCGGACGCGGCTTTCTCGAGGCGCAGCCGGCGATCGCGGCCGCACTGGTCGACTGCATCAACCAGACCAATCCCGAAGGCTTTATCGGCTGCGCCCGCGCCATCCAGTCCCTCGCCTATCTTGACGGCGTGAAGAGAATGCAGGTGCCACTGACGATGATCGTCGGCGTAAACGACCAGCTGTTGGTGCAGCCGATGACCGAGCTCGCGGCGATGCTCGATTGCCGCCTGGCGATCATCCCCGACGCCGGGCACCTGCCCCAGGTCGATCACCCGAACGAGGTCGAGGCCGCGATCGAACGGCATTTGCGCGAGATCACACCGGTGGCGTGAAGTTCGCGATACGCCGGCAGAATCCATTTGGCGGCGGCGTGGTGGCGTTGGGCCACGCTCTGCTGAAGCCAAAGGACCCGTGGAGCTGGTCTAGAGATCTGACGGCTCACTTCGCCGTCTTGACGGCGCGCGCCATGACAGCCTTGTCGCTGAGGTCCTGCTGCAGAACCTTGCTAAGCAGCACGAGGAGCCAATTGCCTTGCGCTACGACCTTGGGCAGCACTGGATTGGGAGGGTTTACACGACCCAACACTACGCTCCTGTCGTCCATGCGTTCGACGACCTCGGTGAGCCGGCAATAGTCTGCATCACCTGGGATGTTTCTGAGAACGAGGCCGGCGTCTGATCGCGCGACGGGTCCGGAATTTTGGTTCGCCTCAAACACACGTCGACGGCTAACGGTGCAATTTTCCTTTGCGACCCTCGCGGCGTCACGCGGACCTTGGCACTGTCGCGTTCCCCGGCACAAGCGTCGGAACGCTCAGTGGTCCTGGTTTCCCAGGCCTCATAGAAGTGGGAATCGAGGCCGGCGCGGGTGATCGTGACCACGCGCATTCCCGTCAGGACAGCGACCGTGTCGGCAACTTCGTAGTTTTGCTCTCCACCCGTATCGATATCGTCGAGAACGATGAGGTCGTACTTGACGGCTGGCTCCTTCAGAGGGACATCGCCAGTTGGGCATTTCGCCACCAACTCGCGCGCAAATTTATTAAGCTCAATCACCTCGCCGACGGCGCTGAGGCCACTCATGCCCAACGTCCCGAACGGCGATAGCGCGAGGGCGATTGCCAACGTCGCAACGCCGATAGCTTGGGGAATTCGTTTGAGGATCAGTAGCCCGAAAAACAGCAGACAAATGATACCGATGCTCCAGACCGGCAGAAGCGTCAGGAAAAACCCGGCCGCCGGTAGCATCAGAAATGCAAATGGCAGCCCCAACGCCAACACCGCAGCCAGGACAAACCCATGGAGCATTTTCAAGACATATCGGAGCATCGAACGGCCGCCGGACCTTCGGACCGAGCAATGTCCTATCACTGCGAGATTAAGAACCGGTCATGAGAGGCTGGCCGAGAGAGTGTCAGTCAATCCCCCTTGAAACTTTTCGCCTTCAGGACACCATCGAAGCCAGCATTGCTTGACGATAGATCGCCCGGATCCCGTCAAATGCAGTTCGGATCGGCCTGAGATCCGGCGCCGCGAGGCGGACACCGAGCCCCGCGGCCTCCGGCAGCATGCTGGCCGCGGCGTACAGGCCCGGGATCCGGTCCAGAGCGGCGTTCAGCGATGCCTGAAGGCTCGTCAGGTCATGCGTTGGGGTCAGCACCAGGAACGCCGATCCAAACGCCCGATGACCGCGAAAGATATCGGGATCCGGACGCTGCAGCCGCATCCGGTCGATCAGCACGGGCTCGCCGCCCGATCTGCGCAGGCAGAACGTCGATTCCAGCTCACGGAAGCCGCGAGCTGTCCCGCCGGGATCGTGCATCGTGAATGCATCGACGATCAAGCTGCACGCCTCGTCTGCGCAATCGAGCTCCACGGACTGGCGCAGCGCCGCATCCGGAAACAGGATGCGCGGCTCCGGCAGATATTCCAGGCTGGCGCCGTTCGCGAGGTAAAGCCTGACGGTCTCGGCGGAGTGAGCATCCGGGTCCGCACGATGCACCGACGTCGCGCCTTGATTGGTGAGGCAGACGGCCGTGCTCGGCTCGAGCACGAGACGCTGCGCCAGGCGATCCTCGCCGTGCACCGCGCCACTTGCGGTCTGCACGATCACGCCGAGGCAATCCGGCCGATCCGGATCGACATGGAAGCTGCGCGTGAGGACGAAGGGCCAACGGAACAGGCGCCGGTCGATCACCGTGCGACGGCCACGGCGGACAAAGCTCAGGTCGAGCCGCAGATCGTCCGCTGTCGCCGCCGGCCTCACGTTCTGAACAAGACCTCGCGTTCGAGCAGATCGACGATCGCATCGATCCCCTCGCCGCGACGGCAATTGGTGAGCAAGACCGGACGATCGCCGCGGACAGCCAAGGCCTCGCGACGCATGCGCTCCAGGTCGACGCCGACATGAGGCGCCAGATCGACCTTGTTGATGACAAGGAGGTCGGCGCGGATGACGCCGGGCCCGCGCTTGCGCGGGATATCGTCGCCCCCGGCCACGTCGATGACGAACATCCAGAAATCGGTCAGATCGCGCGAAAAGGTCGACGCGAGGTTGTCGCCGCCGCTCTCCAGCAGGATCAGCTCGACGCCCGGAAAGCGCCGCTCGAGTTCGTCCGCCGCCTCGATGTTGAGCGTCGGATCCTCGCGAATGACGGTGTGAGGGCACGCGCCTGCCTCGACCGCCGACACGCGCGCCGGATCGATCAGCCCGGATCGCCGGATCCGCTCGGCATCTTCCGCCGTGACCAGGTCGTTGGTGATGACGGCGATATCGATGCCGCGCGCCTTGAGCGCCGGGATCAGCCGCTCGACCAGCGCCGTCTTGCCCGAGCCGACCGGCCCTCCGATCCCGACCCGCGCGGCCGCGATGCGCGCCTCGGTCGATACGCTCAGTGAAATGCGGCTCATCGCAACATATACCGCCTGGCCAGCGGCACCCTGGTGGCTGGAGGACACATCAACAGCTTGCCATCGGCGCGGACCTCGAAGGTCTGCGGATCGACCTCGACATGCGGCTTGGCCGCATTCCGCACCATGTCGGTTTTGCGCAGCTTCCGCACGTTCCTGATCTGGACGAGATCGCGCGTCAGGCCGTGCTTGCGGCCGATATCGGCATCCATGGCAAGCTTCGAGACGAAGTTGACGCCCAGCCGTTGCGGCGCGGCGCCGAGCGCGCCCCACATCCGCTTCTGGATCATCGGCTCCGACAGGCCAAGGCTGCCATTGCCGTCGCCCATCGCGGCCCAGACCACAAAGCCGTTCTTGATCACCATGTAAGGCTTGAGGCCGAATGACGCGCGCGGCCAGAGCACGAGATCCGCCATCTTGCCGACCTCGACCGAGCCGACCAGGTGATCGATGCCGACCGCGATGGCCGGGTTGATGGTGAGCTTGGCGACATAACGCTTGATGCGTTCATTGTCGGCGCGAACGGTTTTCTCCTCGGGCAGGCGGCCGATCCGGTCCTTCATCACGCTGGCGAGCTGCCAGCATTTGGCGACATTCTCGGCAAGCCGTCCCATGCCCTGGGTGTCGGTGCCGAAGATCGAGATCGCGCCCATGTCGTGGAGGAAATCCTCCGCGGCCATCGATTGGGCGCGCACCCGCGCTTCGCCGAACATCACGTCCTCGGGCGCATTGTAGTTGAGCTGATGGCAGATCATCGTCATCGGCACGCCCTCCTCCATGCCGTAGGAGGTGTAGGGGTTGGTCGGGTTGGTGGACGAGGGAATCACGTTGTCCCACGACACGACCTTAAGCAGATCCGGCGCGTGACCGCCGCCGGCGCCCTCGACGTGATACATGTGGATGGTGCGGCCATCGACGGCGGCCATCGTATCCTCGCAGAAGCCGTATTCGTTGATCGAATCGGTGTGCAGATGGACCGCGAAATCGTTGCGGTCGGCCGCCACCAGGCTCTGGTCGATCACGGCCGGAGCCGCCCCGAAATCCTCGTGGATCTTCACCGACATGCCGCCGGCCGCCACCGCCTCCTCGACGGCTTCCGGATTGGAGCCGCCGCGTCCGAACAGCGCGTAGTTGAGCGGCGAGAACTCGATCGCCTGAAGGAAACGCGCAAAGGGTGCGGCGGCGCCGCTGCCGACATCGAAAACCGGGCCCGAGCCGTTGCCGACCAATGTGGTCGTGCCGCCGGCGAGGGCATGGTCGGACTGTTCGGGCGAGATCAAATGCGCATGCGACTCGATCGCGCCGGCGGTGACGATGAAGGGGCCGCCGGCGATCGGCGCCGTGGTATGACCGACCACCATGTCGGGATGCACGTCCGGCATGACGTCGGGATTACCAGCCTTGCCGATGCCGACGATGCGGCCGTCCCGGATGCCGATGTCGGCTTTCACGATGCCGGTCACCGCATCGACGATCGTGGCATTCTTGATCACCGCATCGAGGATCTTGTGCGAGGACGTCCGGTGACCGTTGACCGCCTCGCCATCGCGCAAGTTCTTGCCGGCACCGACCAGCAGCTCGTGCCCGTAGGTGGTGTGGTCGTGCTCGATCTCGGCGAGCAGGCTGGTGTCGGCGAGCCGCACCAGATCGCCCTTGGTCGGGCCGTAGAGCTCGCCATAGGCGCGGCGGGTCAGGATGGCCACGGTCAGGCTCCCTGATAGCCGCGGGCGCGGGCCTGCTTGAGCGCCGCGTCGCGCGCGGACGGCGCATCCAGCGGACCATTGACGAGCCCGGCCTGCCCGAGCACGACCCGGTCGCCCGCGATCGGAACGAGACGCACCGACTTGGTGACGCCCGGCTCAAAACGTACACCGGCGCCGGCCGGCCGATCGATCTTCATGCCCCAGGCCGCCGCGCGATCGAAGCGCAGGGCGCGGTTGACCTCGAAGAAATGCGTGTGGCTGCGGACCTGGACATCGCGGTCGCCGGTGTTGACGACCTCGATGGTGACCGCCGGCAGGCCGGCAAAGCTCTCGATGTCGGCGCCGCCTGCGATGATCTCGCCGGGCACGAGCTCGTCGGTGGCCGGCGTGTCGCTGGATGCGATCGGCTCGAACACCGCCATCACCTTGGTGCCCTCGGCGAACAGGCATTCGATGTAGAGCATCGGGATCATCTGCGCGACGCCGGGCTCGACGTCGTCCGTCGTCAGCAGCCTTCCTGCCATGTCGCGAATGTCCGCATAGGGCAGGTCGCGGCGCGCCGCCGTCATCACCTCGTCGGTGATGTAGGCGACCGCCTCGGGGTGGCTCAATCTGATCCCGAGCGAGCGGTTGCGACGCGCCATCTGCGCGGCATTGAAGATCACAAGACGATCCAACTCGGTCGGCGACAGGTTCATCATGGCGAGGTCGTCTCCTCTATGTCGTGAACATCCGGACTTGGCGCAGCGGCCCGCGCGACACCGCAATATCGATCAACGGCGTGAAGCTCGCCGGCAGCGCATCGGGCCGCGGCGTCTCCGCCAGCAGGTCCGCGAGCAATCCGCGCGCCACCGACTGACTGCGTTGGGCTTCCACATGGCCGATGACGCCGAGCCGCACCGCTGCGCTGACCAGCCCCGTCACCAGCGTCCAGCCCGACATCAACTCCGCCGCGTCCAAGCTGAAATCGGCATCCCGGCAAACCACGGCCTGCGCGACCGGCAGATGACCAAGCCGCGCGTCCGACGACACCACGTTGCGGTACGCGATCGACAGCGGCCCATCGAGCTTGACCCAGACCCCGAGCAGCGCCCGCCCCGCCCGACGCGACCCTTCCCGCATCTCGGCCGATGCCGTTCCGGCTTCGGCGCAGCGATCGACTGCGGCAATCGCGTCGCATCCCGCCGCGTGAAAGGCCTTGCGCAGCAGGATGCGATCCATGGTGGCCCAGCGCCGCACCAATTGATCGGCAATGATGCGGTCCAGCTCGTTGCGATTGGCGAGCATGCCGTCGGCGGCGAGCCCTTCGAGCCCCCAGGAGAACGCGAAGCCGCCGGCCGGATAGGCGCTATCGCCGAGTTGCAGCAGTGCCAGCGCTTGCAGTCTATCGAACAGCATCGGCTTCCATCACCTCGCCTGTCGCGAGCAGCGGCGTGATCCGCGCGCGATATGTCTCGAGCGGACCGTCCAGCAGCACGACGAGCCAGTCGCCGTCGAAACGGACCCGCCAGTGCAGATTCCCGGCATGCCATCCGAGCTTGAGCGCCGCCGCGCGATCCGCCGGCTTCAATCGCCACGTCTGCTGCTCGCCGAAACGAACGATGATGGCGCGATCATGTGCGAGAAACAGCAGCGCGCCGTCGACCAGCTCCTCGTCGCGATCGAGGCTGACCGCGCAGTCGGTTCCGTGGTCGGTCGTCAGGCGAAAGCGCTTGCGGCCGACATCCGCAGGCGGCACGAACAGCAGTTCGATGCCGCCGTGATGCTCGACATGGTGCAGACGCTGCGCATAGGCCGTGTCGTCGGACCTCCCGATGATGCCATGAAGCCGTAACGTCACGATGTTCTCCCGCGATTGCTCCGGCGCCGGCCTAAAGCGCGATGAGATTTGGTTGAATCGTCATCGCACTTTAGCCCTTTGTTTGAGCATGATCTCCGCGCAAACGCCTTTGGCGTTTGTCGCGAGGGAAAACCGCTTCGCACTTTTCCGGATCATGCTTAGCGGACCGTCGCCGAGACCTCCGTCGACGTCACCAGCGTGACCTCACCGTCGAGGATCGGCTTGGCGATGCCGAAGAAGGTCGCCACCGCGGCCGACCCGTTATGGCGATCCATCGCGGCCCTGTCGGCGAACCGCTCATAGGTCGTGAACAGACAGGGATCGTCAGCGCTTTGCGAGATGAAGAACCCGATCGTCTCCGGCTCGTTGGCCGCAACATGGGTCGCGACGTCGCGCAGCGCGTCGCGCATCGTGACCTCGCGGCCGGACTTGGCCCTGATGATTGCGGTGATCGTGATCATCAGAACTTTCTCCAGTCGCCGTCGGCCTCGAAGGCCTTGGCCGCCTGATAGATCGTCGCCTCGTTGTAATCCCTGCCGATCAGCATCAGGCCGACCGGCAGGCCGTCGGAGAGGCCGCAGGGCACGGTCATGGCCGGGTGGCCGGTGACGTCGAACGGGCTGGTGGTGGCGGTCATCTCGAAGGCGCGCTGAACCACCTCGGCCAGTGGCGCCCCCTTCGCCGGAATCGGCGTCGCAACGCAGGGCAAGGTCGGCATCAGCAGCAAATCGTACGAGGCGAACATCTTGTCGTAGGCCGCCTTGGCCGCGATCGCGATGTTGCGGGACTTCGCATAGTAGCGGCCGCGATAGTGGCTGACGCCCCACTGTCCGACCAGCATGCAGAGCTTCAGCGTCTGCGACAGGTCGTCGGCACGATCGCGCCAGGCGGAATGCGCGTCGACCAGGCCCACATCGTAGAGCCCCTTCCAGTTGAAGCCCATGCCGTTACCGATCATCATCTGAACCAGGAAACCCTCCAGCGTGATCGGATTCCAGGCCGCGAGCGCGTGCAGGTGTTCGGGGATCGAAACTTCCGACACGCTGGCGCCGAGCTTGGCGAAGCGCTCCGCCCCGGCTTTGACCTTGGCGACGACGCCTTCCTGCATGTTCGGCGCCGAAAAGCCCTCCTTGAGCACGCCGATCTTCAGGCCTTTTGCGCCCCGGTTGAGCAGCTCGGTATAGCTCGTGACCTTCGGCGCATACTGCCGCGGATCATACCCGTCGGGACCGGCCAGCACCTCCAGCAGCAGCGCGTTGTCGGTGACGTTCGCCGTCATCGGGCCGGTGTGGTCGATCGTCGATTCGATCGGCATCACGCCGGTGTAGGGAACCAGGCCGTGCGTCGCCTTCATGCCATAGATGCCGCAATAGGACGCCGGGATGCGGATCGAGCCGCCCTGGTCGCCGCCGATCGCCATGTCGACCTCGCCGGCGGCAACCAGCGCCGCGCTGCCCGAGGACGAGCCGCCGGCGGAATACCCCATCCTGTGCGGGTTATGGACCGGCGCCGGATCGGAGGTGTGGCTGCCGCCCGAGAGACAGAAATGTTCGCACACCGCCTTGCCGACAATGGTGCCGCCGGCATCGAGAATCCGCGTCACGATGGTCGCGTCGGCCGCGGGAACGAAGCCTTCGAGCGTGGTCGAGCCGTTCATCATGGGAACGCCGGCAAGCGCGACGTTGTCCTTCAGCACGACGGTGCGGCCGGCAAGCTTGCCGCTGGATGCGCCCTTCACCTCGGTCTTGATCGCCCAGGCGCCGTATTTGTTCTCGCCCGGCGCCGGCTTGCCGCCGGGCACGCGCGGATATTTCACCGGCGGCAGCGGATTCGGCAGCTCGTCGATGACGTCATACGCATCGAACATGCCGCCCATCAACGCGAGATAGTCGCCGGCCTCCTCGACCGACATGTTCATGTGCAGGCTCGCAGCGAGTTCGGCGACATCCTCGGCGTTCGGGCGCTTGATAGACATGAGTCATCCTTTCTTGTGCGGACAAGCTGGCAGAGCAGACAGAAATCGGTCATCGCGGCGGCCGGCGCGGCTGCGCCGGAACGGGCCTTAACTCGGGCTCATGGCGGCATCCCGTGCCATCAGGCTGTTGCGGTCGAGCTCTTCCGTGATGCGTCCCTTCTGGATATTGAGCACCCGGTCGGACAGCGAGGTGATGAATTCGAGATTCTGCTCGACGACGATCAGCGACATGCTCCAGCGCTTCTTCAACGCGAGCAGCGTCTCGATGATCTCCTCGATGATTGACGGCTGGATGCCTTCGGTCGGCTCGTCGAGCAGGATCAGCCGCGGCTTGGTGCAGAGGCAGCGCGCCAGCGCGAGCAATTGCTGCTCGCCGCCCGATAGCGCCCCGCCGCGCCGGTCGAGCAGGCGCACCAGGCGCGGAAAATCCTGCAGCACGGCGTCGATGACCGTGCGATCTTCCTTCGGTGCCGCCGCAAGCCCCATCCGCAGGTTCTCGTAGACGCTGAGGTCCGGAAAGATCTCCCTGCCCTGCGGCACGAGACCGATGCCGAGCCGGGATCGCTCATGCGGCTTCAGATGGGTAATTGTCTTGCCGGCGAAGGCGACCGTGCCGCCGGTGGTCGGCAGATGACCCATCAAGGCGCGCAACGTCGTGGTCTTGCCCATGCCGTTATGGCCGAGAATGCCGAGATACTCGCCGTCCTGCACCGTCATGTCGATACCGAACAGGATCGGAATCCGGCCATAGCCGGAGCGCAGGTCCCTGACCTCCAGCAGCGCGCTCATGCCGCCACCTTCTTGCCGAGATAGACGTCGCGCACCCGCTGATCCGCCAGCACCTTGCTCACGGTATCTTCCACGAGCACGCGCCCCTGATGGAACACGGTCACCTTCTTGGCGATCTGCTTGATGAACTCCATGTCGTGCTCGACGACGATGATAGCATGGGTCTGGTTGATCTCGCGGATGATCGCCGCGGTGTGCGCGGTCTCCTCGTCGGTCATGCCGGCGGCCGGCTCGTCGAGCAGGATCAGATCGGGCTCGGCGGCGAGCACCATGCCGATCTCCACCCACTGCCTTTGGCCGTGCGACAATGTCGCGACAATGCGGTCGGCGTGGTCGGTCAGGCGGATCATCTCCAGCACGGCATTGACGGCGGGGGCCTGCGCGCGCGGCGTCGCCTTGCGGCGGACCGCAAGCCAGATGTTCTCGCGCACCGACAGGCCATTGAAGACGTTCGGCACCTGGGTCTTGATGCCGATCCCCATCCGGGCGATCTGATGCGATAGCAGGCCGGCGATGGCCTCGCCGCGGAATGCGATGGTGCCGGAGGTCGGGGTGAGCTGGCCCGTCAGCATCTTGAAGAAGGTGCTCTTGCCCGCGCCGTTCGGGCCGATCAGGCAGCGCAGCTCCATCTCCTCGAGCGTGAAGGTGATGTCGTCATTGGCGACGACGCCGCCGAACCGCATCGTGAGGTGCTCGGCCTTGAGCAGGGGGATGAGCTCCGCCATGGCTATTCTGCTCCAGCCGGGTGCGGCGCGACCGTCGGCGATGACATCGGTTCCTCTTCGAGCGGCGCCTTCGCTTTCGGTTGCGGCACAAGCCTGAGCAGGAGATCGCGCGCCGTCGGCACCAACCCCTTCGGCAGCAGCAGCACGAACACGATCAGGACGGCGCCGAGGACGAGATTGGAGTTCAGCGCCTGCTGCGAGCCGATATAGGCGACGATGTACTCGATCAGCACGCAGCCGACGATCGGGCCGAGCAGGGTGCCGAGGCCGCCGACGGTGATCCAGATGATGATCTCGGCGGAGAGCGACAGGCTGAAGATGGTCGGACCGACGAACGCGCCCCAATTGACATAGAGCGCACCGGCAAGCCCCGCGATCGCACCGCCCAGGCTGAACGTCAGCAGCTTGACGACGCGCGGATCATAGCCGAGCAACGACGCGCGGGTCTCATTCTCGCGCACGGCGACGATGACGCGCCCGGCTGGCAGCGACAGCAGCAGACGCAGCAGCAGGAAGACCGCAAGCAGCGCGCCGGCCGTCGTCCACCAGGATTGCTCGGGCGACAGCATCTCGCCCGGATGGAACGGCACGTTGAAGGTCGGCACCGCCGGAATGCCGTTGAAGCCGCCGAGCAGCGCCTGGCCGATCCGGTAGCTGTCGCCGGACGTCGAGTTGATGCAGTTGAACAGGATCAGGGTCACGGTCAGCGTGATCACGCCGAGATAGACGTCGGAAATGCGGCCGAAGAAAATGAAATAGCCGAGCACCACCGCGAACAGCAACGGAACGATGACGGCCAGCAGAATCGCCGGCGTCGAGTCCTGGAAATTGATCGCGGCGATCGCATAGGCGTAGCCGCCCAGCCCGAAAAACGCGGTCTGTCCGAACGACAGGATGCCGCCAAAGCCCCAGATGAAGGCAAGGCTGAGCGCCAGCACCGACATCGCCGCGAACAGTGTCAGCTGCATCAGCGCGAACAGTTCGATCACCGACGGAACCAGCGCGATCGCGATGATCGCGACGACGATCGCAGCCGCCTGGGCCGCGAGGCGAAAGCGGGGCGGCATCACAGCGTCCCCTTGAAGAAGCGGCCGGAGATGCCCTGCGGCAGCATGCGGATCAGGACGATCGCCGCCGTGAACACCAGCACCTCGCCGTATACGGGCGTCGTGAAGTAGGCTCCGATCTGATTGACGGCACCGAACAGGCTGGCCGCCGACATCGTGCCCGACAGGATCGCCGCACCGCCGCCGACCACCGTCATGAAAGCCTTGGCGACATAGGCGCCGCCCATCCCGGGCGTGATCCCCGAGACCGGCGCCAGCAGGCCGCCGGCAAGGCCGGTGACCGCGGCGCCGACCGCGAAGGTGCTCATATAGACCCGCGCCGGATTGACCCCCAAGGTCGCCGCCATCGCCGGGTTCTGCATAGTCGCGCGCGCGATCAGGCCCCACCTGGTGTAGCGCATGACGCCGTAGACCAGCGCCATCATGACGACAGCCATGCCGGCCAGGAACAGCGTGTAGTAGCTCGACTGATATGAGCCGATCGAGAAGCCGCCAAGCGGCGTCGGCACGCCCTGCTGCGTATTGCCGTAGATCGTCGTGATGATGCCGATGATGGCAAGGCTCAGTCCCCAGGTCGCCAGCATCGAATCGACCAGGCGCCCATAGAGAAACCGGATCAGGCAACGCTCGATGACGAGGCCGACGACGCCGACGAAAAGCGGCGCGACGATCAGCATCGCGATCCAGATGTTCACCCCGGCATTGGCCGAGATGACGGTCGCGTAGGCGCCGAGCATGACGAACTCGCCATGGGCGAGGTTGATGATCTTCATCATGCCGAAGATGATTGCCAGTCCGAGGCAGAGCAGGAACAGCGAGGAGATTCCGTTCAGAACGTCGAGCCCGAGTATGACGTAGATCGCCATTCGTAAGGTCCTTCCGGCAGTCCAGTGCGCTGGCCCCGCCGCGCCGCGGGGCCAGAAGACGTCAGAGACTGATGATGTACTGCTTGGTATCGTTCGGATTCTTGACCAGATCGCAGACGCTCGCGGTGTCGGCCGGCTTGACGTCGGGGAAGCTCTCCAGCACCGACCATTTGCGGTCCTTCACGTCGGCGAGGAAGGCGTTGCGGATGGTGTGATGGGTCGCCTTGTCGAGGGTGACCTTGCCGCTCGGCCCGTCGAACGAGATGGAATCCTCCAGCGCCGCGATCACCTTCATGCGGTCGATGCTGGCGGCCTTGCGCACGCCGGCCGCCCACAGCATGACGCCTTCGTAGGTACAGGCGGCGAGCTCGCTGATATAGGGCGTGTCGGAATGCGCCTTCTTGATCTTCTCGACGAAGCTCTTCGAGGCCGGCGTCGTCAGCTCCTCGAAATAACCGTAGGCGCCGAGGATGGAGTCGCTTTCCGCCGCATCGAGCGTGGTCGGCTCGTTGACGAGGCCGAACGTGGTCGACGCGATCGGGATCTTCCCCTTCATGCCGGCCGAGGTCCACTGCCGGTAGAACGCGGTGTGGTTGCCGCCGACCAGCGCCGAGAGGATGAGGTCGGGCTTGGCAGCCTGGATCTTCGAGATCGTCGGGCCGAAGTTGGTGACGTCGAGCGGGAAGAAGTCGGTCGACAGCACCTCGCCGCCATTGTCCTTGACGTATTTGGTCATCCACTTCGCGGTGATCTGACCGTAATTGTAGTCGGCGGCAATGATGTAGGCCTTCTTGCCGGCCTTCTTCATCGCGGTCGGCACCAGCTTTTCCACGGTCTGCGCCGGCGTCGTTCCGGTGCAGAAGGTGTTGCGATCGCAGACGCCGCCTTCATAGAGCACGTTGTAGAAGTACAGCACCTTGAAGCGGTCGAAGGTCGGACGCACCGCCTCGCGCGAGGCCGAGGTGATGCCGCCGTGAACCACGTCGACCTTGTCCTTCACCGCGAGCTGCTGGGCGAATTGCGAATACATCTGGATGTTCGACTGGGTGTCGTAGTGGATCACCTTCAGCGGCCGGCCGAGCAATCCGCCGCCGGCGTTGATCTCGTCCACGGCGAGCTGCAGGGCGTAGACCATCGGCGTGCCGGAGGCTGCGATCGGTCCGGACTGGTCGTGCAGGCTGCCGACCACGATCGGGTTCTCGGCACCGAGCGCGCCGGAGCGGAAGACCGCGGGCGCCGCAATCAGCGTCGTCGTTGCAATGGCCGAGTGCTGCAGGAAGCGGCGACGCGAGAAACTCATGGAGGCCCCCAAGTTGGCGGTGCTTGATATGGAAACTATTAAAAAGACAATATTTGAAAATGCAAGTGCTTTATCGCCCCGCGATCGGCGAGAAGTCGTAACCGTCGAGCCGGACGAGATGGATCGGATGCCGGACTCCGACCACCGGCCGCGCATCATCGCCGCGTGCCGTGCGCTGCTGGCTAGTCCGCCCGTAAAAGCGGCTGAGTTGCCGCGCATCGAGGCTGCCGGCTTCCTCGATCAGGGCGGCGAGGGAAAAGATCCCCTCGTAGCAGGACTCCCCGTAGCCATTGGCCGGCGGCGGACTGTCGCCGAACGCGGTGTGATAGCGCTCCAGGAAGGCGCCGTTGTTGCGGGAGCGGATCGAGGCGAAATAGCTCGAGGCCGCATAGAGGTTTTCGGTCTCGTCCGGCTCAAGCCCGTAGATGATGGTCTCGTCGACCGCGGAGGAAAACCGCAGCACGTGCGAACTCAGGCCGGCGGCGCAGAATGCCCGGTTGAAGGCGATGCAGTCGAGCCCCAGGAACAGCGACACCACCACGTCCGAACGCGTGGTCTTGATGCGGTCCAGGATCTCGTCGAAATCATGCAGGCCGACGGGCAGATAATGCTCTCCGGTCACGCTGCCTCCGAAGCGGGCGATCAGCGCGCGCGCGATCCTGAGCGACGAGCGCGGCCAGATATAGTCGTTGCCGCAGAGAAAATAGCGGCGCGCGTGCTTTGATTCCGAAAGCCACTGGATCGCCGGCGCAAGCAGCTCATCGGCGGTCTCGCCGGTCGTCATGACGTCGAACGGCGACGACAGCCCTTCGAACTGCGGCGTATAGATGAATGGAACGCGACCATGGGCCGCGTTCACGACGGAGTCCCGCGCAAAACTCGGCAACATCCCGACGATGCCGTCCGCGCCATGAAGGTCGATCGCGTCGCGCGCCGCCTGCCCCGCACTCACGCCGCTCTCGCCGGCGTTCATCACGCAGAGTTCGACCGCCCGGCGCAGAATGCCCGACATCCGGTTGATTTCGTCGACAGCCAGACGTCCGCACGCCTCGGCCGACGGCGCCCACAGTCCCGCCGCGCCGCTTTGTGGGATGAGCAGACATATCCGAACGCTACGCAAAATGGCCTCTCCGCAATTCCGACGGAGATACCACTCACGAATCATGCCAACCGCGATCCCGCCGCAGCCGAGCCGGTTTTGCGACGGAAGCGACCATTCTCGGAAGCCTCGCCGCTTGTCTTGCCGACGTTTGTCGCCGAGCCTGCCCATTCATTGAGCAGCCACCAACCGGATTTGCTTTCCGGGCTCACCAATTTATAGTCAAAATCAAATGTTGAAATATCAAGTAAATTGGCCAAGGACCACCACGTGGATCTACCCGACCTGATCCGGGGCGTGCATCGTCAGCTGGAGCAAGCGCTGGAAGCCCAGCTGAAGCCGCGCGACATGTCACTCCACCAGTATCGCGTGCTCGAGGCGTTGGCAGAGCAGAACGGCCTGTCGATGGGAGATCTGGCAACCCGTCTGCTGGTCGATGGTCCGACTCTGACCAAGGTCATCGACAGAATGGTCGCGTCGGCCGACGTTTATCGCGGTCCCGATCCATTCGACCGGCGCAAGGTGCTGATCTTTCTGTCGCGCAGGGGCGCTGCGCGCTTCGGCGACATCGGTGCACTCGGCGCCTCCGTCCAGCAGGACATCGTCGACCGGCTCGGCGCATCACAAGCCGCAACCTTGACGGCGCTGCTCTCGGAACTGTTGACCTGCGCTCCTCCGTTACAGTCCCGGTCGACGCGCGGACGAGAGACGTTCACGCACGAATGACCTAGCACTGGGTTCGCGACCTTTTCGGTCGTCCGGCGCGCCAGCTGATATCGGCTGTTTCATTTTAGCCATGCTCGTCTGACCGCGCGATAGATGCGAACAGTCATTCGCACAGCTCCAGCGAACTCCTTCCTCGATAGCATTTGTCGCGCGCGCCCGGGCAGAGTCTCAGCCGCTTGATAGGCGCGATCCGTGCCACGAATACTGCTTGACGAGCGTCATTAACTCTCGGACGCTTGGCGGCAGGGCGCGATCGGATCGACAGGCGCAGGCCGAAATCCCGTAAGCGCAGTCCTTTGAAATGGTGGCATCCTCTATGATCGACATTTCAGCCCTGAGCCAGGAGGACGCCGACACGCACTTTCTGCGCCAATCATTCGACGTCGCGCGCCGCGCGCTCGCCCACGGCAACCATCCCTTTGGTGCCGTCCTGGTCGGCCACGACCGTCGCGTCCTGCTGGAGGCCGAAAACGGCTTCATGCCTTCGCGCGACGGCACGGCGCATGCCGAGCGGCTGCTGGCGACGCAGGCCTGTTTGACGCTTCCCGCCGACGTGCGGAAGCGAGCGACGCTTTACTCATCCGCCGAGCCATGCGCCATGTGTGCGGGCGCGATCTATTGGGCAGGCATCGGCCGCGTGGTCTACGGCCTCAGCGAGCATGCTCTGCGCGAACTCACCGGCGACCACGCCGAGAATCCAACGCTCGATCTGCCTTGCCGTGAGGTATTTCGCAGTGGACAGCGTTCGACCGAGGTCGTCGGACCGCAACTCGAGGCGGAGGCCGCAGCCCTGCATCAAGGCGTTTGGCAAGCAGGTTGAGTCTTTGAGGGGCAGTCCGGTCGTCGAACAGGGGAATGGCGCCGCGGGGTCATCGCGGCGCCATCAGGGACACCCGTCGGAACGGCCTGGGTGGATCAGAACTTCACAGAGATACCGGAATAGAGCGATTCCTCGGTGCAGGAATTGTTGCTGACGCCGGGCGACACGTTACAGACGACGCTCTTGGCGTGGTCGAGGCCGAACTTGTTCTGCCAGTAGCGATAGGCCACCCAGACGTCCACGAAGTGCGAATACTTGGGGCCCCAGAACGCTTTGCTCGCGTCGAAGGTCAGACGGATCGGCTCGGAGTTGAGCTCGACGGCCGTGTTGACGTTGGTGACCGGATTGAACGCCATGGGCTCGTTCTCGGTGCCCTTCTTGCCGTACCAGCCGGCGCGGCCACTGATCGAGAAGTACTGCATGCTCTCAGGCAGAAAGCCGAGATCCATGTAGTAATTCACTTCGACGGCCCAGGTCGGCTTGAACTTGGTATTGCCGTCGGTGAGGCAGGTCACGCCGGCTACGCCCGGACCAAACAGACCGCACTGGTCGAACGCGTTGTGATTGGCGAACTCGTAATACATCAACGGCGCCACGTTGATGTAGCCCTTGTAGGGAAGGTTGAACTCGAACTGCAGACCGGCGACGACGTCGCGCTTGGCCGGCGCGAGGAAGTTGTTCTCCGTGTTGGCGTCCATGCCGACTTCGAACGAGATGTTGTTCAGCGGCCCCATGCTGAACGCCTTCGTGTTGAAGATCTGATTCCAGCCGAAGGTCGAACGGAACAGGCCATAAATCTCGGTGGCGCCGGCGCAGGCTGCCGGAGCTCCCGTGATGGTCACGCCGACATTCGAGCATGGCGAGGCGGGGTCGTTGTGATCCGATTTGTACATCGAGATCGTGAAGAAGTTCTGGCCATAGGCCCAGATGTCGAAATGCGTGAACGAGTAAACCTGCTTTGCGGTCTTTCCATTGATGCTGCCGTCCGGACGGACTGAAAAGACGCCGGGATCGGTGCCGGAAAAGATGTAGGAATAGGTCACGCGATCATCGATGACCAGAAAGAACGGCAGGTCGGCCGCCGGCTTGGGCGCCTTGACCGGAAGATCGGCAGCGCTTGCAAGATTGGCGGCCGGCATCAGTCCCAGCGCTAGCGCGGCGGCTGACAATGTGCGGCGGATATTGAACATCGCGAAAGACCCCCAGAGTGAAGCAAACGGAATTCGTGCTTACGCTGGAACGTGACGCTGCTTCCGGCAGAACGGGAAGCCTGAACTTTTTCCACCTTGTGACGCGTGTTTGATCAGCAGGCTCTGCAAGATCGGTCCGGCTTGGCTGGTTTCGCACAGCTCGGCCGCCAAAGAATCTGCGCCGACAGATTTTGGATTTTTCAAATTATGCCCGTCATTGCTCGCGATCTGAGACATTTCGGCGCAGCACGACATTCGCTATTGACGCGCAATTCATTCTCGCGAGCGGGCTTCCGCGGTCGTGCTCAACTTCGCGTCATCGCTGCCTACCGCTATTTCGAATTGGCTCGACAGTTACAATCCTGCAACACTCTTGGCCGCACCCCCCAGGTGACGCGCTGTCCTGCAGCGCAGCTCGGCGACCCCGTGCAACTACGGAAAGCTCAATTTTGCCGAAGGCTTAAGCAACCAGTGGCGTTTTTTGCCACTTACGCATGTTGCAAAACTGGCCCAGTATTGCCGCTCCCTCTCCTGACGCAGGCGATCTCCTGGGATGCGAGACACGACATCCGCCGGGCAGCCCACAAGTGCCACACCGCTGCTGCAAACGGTCGCCCTGACCAAGCGGTACGGTACGTTTCTCGCCAACGACAAGATCGATCTCGATATCTGGCCGCAACAAATCCACGCCTTGCTCGGCGAGAACGGCGCCGGCAAATCCACCCTCGTCAAGACCATCTACGGTTTGGTTCAACCGAGCGAAGGCGAGCTGCGCTGGGAAGGCCGAAGCATGGTCTTGTCCGGACCTGCGCAGGCTCGCGCGCGCGGCATCGGCATGGTGTTCCAGCACTTCTCGCTGTTCGACAACCTCACTGTCGCAGAGAACGTCGCGCTCGGGCTTGATGGCAAGGAATCGTTCAAGGAGATCTCCGCGCGGCTCGAGCGGGTGTCCCACAGTTACGGGCTTCCGCTCGATCCGAAGCGCGAGGTCTGGCAGCTCTCGGTCGGAGAGCGCCAGCGCATCGAGATCGTCCGTGCGCTGATGCAGGATCCGAAATTCCTCATACTGGACGAGCCCACTGCGGTGCTGACGCCGCAGGAGGCGGACCAGCTTTTCGCCGTGCTGGAGCGCCTCAAGAGCGAAGGACGCGCCATTCTCTACATCAGCCACAAGCTGGAAGAGGTGAAGCGGCTGTGCGACACCGCCACCATCCTGCGCAACGGCAAGAAAGTCGCGACCTGCAATCCCAAGGCGGAGACCGCCGCCTCGCTCGCCCGCATGATGGTCGGCGCCGAGATCAAGGAAGTGAAGCCGGCGGCGACCCGCGAGATCACCGTGCCGCGGCTCGCGATCGTCGATCTCAACCTCGAACCCGACGATCCCCACGGCGTGCACCTCAAGGGAATTTCGCTTGAGCTCAGAGGTGGCGAAATCCTGGGAATTGCAGGCGTCGCCGGCAACGGACAGGACGAGTTGTTCGCGGCCCTTTCGGGCGAGCGGCTGGCCAAGGACCCCGGCACCGTCGTCATCGAGGGAATCGCCGCGGGACACCTCTCGATCAGCCGGCGGCGCAAGCTCGGAGCTGCCTTTGTCCCCGAGGAGCGGCTCGGCCACGGAACCGCGCCGCGCATGCGGCTTTCGGAGAATGCGCTGCTCACCGGCCACGTCGCCGGCAACATGGTGCTGCACGGCTTCGTCAACACCGCCGCCACGCTGAACGCCGTCGATCGCACGACCGAGACCTTCGACGTGCGCAAGGCGAAGCGCGATCCGGAGGCCGCGAGCCTTTCCGGTGGCAACCTCCAGAAGTTCATCGTCGGCCGCGAGATCCTGCGCAATCCGGCCGTGCTGGTCGTCAACCAGCCGACCTGGGGCGTCGATGCCGGCGCGGCCGCGGTGATCCGCCAGGCGCTGCTCGATCTTGCCGCCGGCGGCGCCGCCGTGCTGGTGACAAGCCAGGATCTCGACGAGCTCCTCGAAATTTCGGATCGCATCGCGGTGATGTTTCACGGTCGTTTGTCGGAGCCGCTGCCGACCGCGGAAGCAAGCCGCGAGAAGCTCGGCCTGCTGATGGGCGGAAGCAGCCTCGAGGCAACGGAGCAGGCGCATGCAGCTGGTACTTGAGAAACGCGCCGAGCGGTCCAGGACCGTTGCGCTGATCTCGCCCCTTATCGCGATCGGGCTCACCATCGTGACCATGACGATCTTGTTCGCGGTCATGGGCAAGAATCCGATTCTGGCGCTCTATGTCTATTTCATCGCGCCCCTCGCCGACGGCTACTCTCTGCAAGAGATCGCGGTGAAGGCGACACCATTGGTGATGATCGCGATCGGCCTGTCGCTTTGCTATCTCGCCAATGCCTGGAACATCGGCGCCGAGGGACAATTCCTGATGGGGGCGGTCGCCGGAAGCTGGATTGCGGTGAAGACGCAGGGCACCGAGGCCGGCCACTGGGTGCTGCCGGCCATGCTGCTGCTCGGCGCCATCGCTGGCGCGCTGTATGCACTGATCCCTGCGATCTGCAAGGTCAGGTTCGGCGCCAGCGAGATCCTGACCTCGCTGATGCTGGTCTATGTGGCGGACCTGCTGCTCGACTACCTGGTGCGCGGGCCCTGGCGTGATCCGCAAGGCTTCAACTTCCCGACCACGGCCGAGTTCGACCCGGTCGCGACGGTGCCGACGCTGATCGAGGGAGGCCGGCTGCATCTCGGCTCGATCCTCGCGCTGATCGTGGTCGCTGCCGGCGCCGTGCTGCTCGGCAAGACGATCAAGGGCTTCGAGATCCGCGTCGTGGGGGCTGCGCCGCGCGCGGCCCGGTTCGGCGGATTCAATGCCAACCAGCTGATCCTGCTGACATTTGCAATCTCCGGAGCGCTCTCGGGGCTGGCCGGGATCATCGAGGTCGCGGGGCCGGTCGGCCATCTCCAGCCCGGCATCTCGCCAGGTTACGGCTTCACCGCGATCATCGTTGCATTCCTCGGACGATTGAATCCCGTTGGAATACTAATTGCAGGGCTGTTTCTCGCACTCACCTTCATCGGCGGCGAGCAGGCACAGATTGCCATGAAAATCCCGTTGGACGTCACCAAGGTTTTTCAGGGCGTTCTGCTGTTCTACGTGCTCGCCTGCGATTCCCTCATTCTCTATCGCTTCCGCATCATCTTCTCGTCTCCGCAGGCCGCACGTGGAACTCATTGAAGCGATCATCCTGTCGGTGCTGGCGGCATCGACGCCGCTGTTGCTGGCGGCAACAGGCGAGCTGGTGACCGAACGCTCCGGTGTGCTCAATCTCGGCGTCGAGGGAATGATGATCGTCGGCGCGGCCTGCGGCTTTGGCGGCGCATGGTTGACCGGTTCGATCATTGTCGGCGCGCTCTGCGGAATCGTCGCCGGCACGCTGATGTCGCTGCTGTTCGCCGGAATGGCGCTCGGGCTGGCGGTCAACCAGGTCGCGACCGGCTTGGCGCTCACCATCTTCGGCATCGGTCTGTCGGGATTGATCGGCGCCGGCTTCGTCGGCGAGCGGATCACACCGGCGCCGCATCTCTATATCCCCTTTATCACCAACATTCCGCTGATTGGCCGTATCCTGTTCGGCGAAGATGGATTCGTTTATCTCTCACTGGCGCTGATCGCGGCGGTCTGGTGGTTTCTGTACCGGACGCGGGCCGGGCTCATCGTGCGTGCCTGCGGCGACAACCACGTGTCGGCACACGCGCTGGGTTATCCCGTCCTGCGGATCCGGATGTACGCCGTGATGTTCGGCGGCGCCTGCGCGGGGCTTGCCGGCGCCTATTTGCCGCTCGCCTACACGCCATTCTTCATTCCGGGCATGACCGCGGGCCGCGGATGGATCGCGCTCGCGCTGACCGTGTTCGCCTCCTGGCGGCCCGGTCGGCTGGTGATCGGAGCCTATCTGTTCGGCGCGGTGACGATCCTGCAGCTACACGCACAGGGTGCTGGAATCGGCATTCCGTCCCAGTTCATGTCGTCGCTGCCCTACCTCGCAACCGTGATCGTGCTGGTGCTGCTGTCGCGCGCGCGAACCGGGGGTTCAACGGCGCCTGCAGCGCTCGGCACCGTCTTCGTTCCCGATCGCTGAGATTGGATTTCCGGACCGGCGCGATTGGGGGGTGCCGTCCAAAGATTGTGTTCACCCCACTGTTGGAGGACATCACGATGAAGAGAAATTTGCTTGCGGCCGCCGCCGCACTTCTGCTGGCCGGAGGCGTCACGAGCAGCGCGATTGCCGCTGACAAGCTGAAGGTCGGGTTCATCTATCTTGGGCCGGTCGGCGATCTCGGCTGGACCTATCAGCACGAGCTTGCCCGGCAGGCCGTGGTGAAGGAGTTCGGCGACAAGATCGAAACGACCTTTCTCGAAAACGTTCCCGAGGGTCCCGACGCGGAGCGCGCGGTCGAGCAGCTCGTCCGCGCCGGAAACAAGCTGATCTTCACCACGTCATTCGGCTACATGGATCCCACGCTGAAGGTGGCGAAGAAGTATCCGAACGTACATTTCGAGCATTGCTCGGGCTACAAGCGCGACAAGAACATGGCGACCTATTCGGCGCGCTGGTACCAGGGCCGCTACATCCAGGGAGAAATCGCAGCCAAAATGTCAAAGGCCGGCGTGCTCGGCTATATCGGCTCGTTCCCGATTCCCGAAGTCGTCTCGGGCATCAACGCCACGATGATCGGCGCGCAGACCGTCAATCCCAATATCAAGGTGAAGATCATCTGGGTGAACTCGTGGTTTGATCCCGGCAAGGAGGCCGATGCTGCGAAGGCGCTGCTCGATCAGGGCGCCGACATCATCATGCAACACACCGACTCGCCGGCCGCGATGCAGATCGCAGGCGAGCGCGGCAAGCTCGCATTCGGCCAGGACTCCGAGATGATCAAGTTCGGCCCGAAGGCCCAGCTGACCTCGATCCTCGACACCTGGGCACCCTACTATATTGAGAGGGTGAAGGCGGAGCTCGACGGCACCTGGAAATCCGGCGATACCTGGGGCGGCCTGGAGACCAAGATGTTCGAAATGGCGCCCTACACCAACATGCCTGACGACGTGAAGAAAACGGCGGAGGACACCCAGGCAGCCATCGCCGCCGGCAAGCTGCATCCGTTCAAGTGCCCCGTCGTCGCGCAGGACGGCAAGGACGTCGAGTGCAAGGGCGGCGATCATCTGGCGGATGATCAGATCCTCGGCATGAACTTCTACGTCAAGGGCATCGACGACAAGCTTCCGGGCAAGTGAGCGGTCGCCGCTGCGAAATGATCCTCCTCTTGCAGGGGAGGATCATTTCAGCCTGACGATCGAGGACACGCCGCTCTCGCCGAACCTGGAGCATGATCTCCGCGCAAACGCCTTTGGCGTTTGTCGCGAGGGAAAACCGGTTTCCACTTTTCCGGATCATGCTCTAGCCGGCCTGAATGGCGCGGGCAGCGGTGCTGTGCCGGCTTATCAGATCGGCGACGTCGAGCCCGGGAATTGCGCCGTCAATGACGATCCAGCGGCCGCCGACCATGACACGTTCGGCACGGTGCGCCCCGCACAGCACCAGCGCCGCCAGCGGGTCGCCATGCCCCGAGAAGCGCAGCTCGTCGAGCTTGAAGAGCGCAAGATCGGCAGCCTTGCCGACCGCGATCTCACCGAGCTCGGGCCGCCCGACGCAGGCTGCGGAGCCCTTGGTGGCCCATCGCAGCGCGTCGATGTGACTGACGCGATTGACGCCATACCGCGCCCGCTGCACCAGGAAGGCGGCGCGCACCTCCTGCATCAGGTTCGACTCGTCGTTGGAGGCGGAGCCGTCGACACCGAGCCCGATTCCGACACCGGCCTCTTCCATTTCGCAGACCGGGCAGCAACCCGAGGCCAGCACCTGGTTGCTGCAGGCGCAATGGCTGACCGTCATCCCGGCTTTGCCAAGCCGCACCATTTCCGCCGTATCGAAATGGATGCCGTGCGCAAGCCAGGTGCGCGAATTGAGCCAACCGCATTGCTCGAGATAATCCAGCGGGCGACAACGATACGTCTCCTGACAAAATCTGTTCTCGTCCTCCGTCTCCGCAAGATGAGTGTGCAGGCGAACGTCGAGCTTGTCCGCAAGTTCGGCGGTCCGCCGCATCAACGAGGTGGTCACCGAGAATGGCGAACATGGCGCCAGCGCAATCTGCACCATCGCATCCGCGCCGCGCTGGTGGTGCCGGGCGACGACCCGTTCGCTGTCGGCCAGGATGGTGTCTTCATCCTGAACCACGGTATCGGGCGGCAGGCCGCCATCGCGCTGCGAGAGGTTCATCGAGCCGCGCGTCAGCAACACGCGCAAGCCCAGCCGTCTGGCCACCTCGACCTCGATGTCGATGGCATGTTCCAGCCCGGCGGGGAACACATAATGATGGTCGGTGGTGGTGGTGCAGCCCGACAGCAGCAATTCCGACATCGCGACGGTGACGCCGAGCGACAAGGCGTCCGGCGTCAGCCTCGCCCACACCGGATAGAGTGCCTGAAGCCAGGGAAAGAGCTCGCGATCGAGCGCAGCCGGAACGGCGCGCGTCAGAGTCTGGTAGAAATGATGATGGGTGTTGATCAGGCCCGGCAGCACCACATGGGCGCTGGCGTCGAAGATCGTCACGTCGGCGGTCGCGGCCTCGCGACCGCGGCCGACCAGTTCAATGATCTTGCCATCCTGGACCACGACGCCGCGTTCGGCCCCATCGGCCAGGATGGAAAGTGGATCCTTGATCCAGATCGGTTGCGCTTGAGCCATGATTCCAACCATCATCTCCAACTGCCGGGTCTCTGCCGGGCCTTGCCTTCGCTTGCAAGGATCGCCCCACAATTGGCGTCAGTCTTGCAGGAGTTTCTGCTCGTACACATAACACGGAGAAGGCGCTGAAATCGCGATGGATTTGAACACGATCAGAGACGTGGTTCGGCCTCGGACGCGGGCTCAATTGCCCGTTTGGACGGCAGGCGATGCGTGGCTTGCGGGCGGCACCTGGCTGTTTTCCGAGCCGCAGACCGATCTCAATCGCCTGATCGACCTGACCGACCTCAAATGGCCCGCGCTGACCGTCGGCGATGATCGCCTCGGCATCGCAGCGACCTGCACGGTGGCGCAGCTCGACAGCTTCGCCTGCCCGCCGGACTGGATCGCGGCTCCCCTGATCGGCCAGTGCTGCCGCGCCTTCCTCGCTTCCTTCAAGATCTGGAAGACGGCGACGGTCGGCGGCAATATCTGCATGTCGCTTCCGGCCGGGCCGATGATCGCACTGACGTCGGCGCTCGACGGCGTCTGTACGGTGTGGCGCGCGGACGGTAGCGAATACCAGGTTCCGGTCGCCGATTTTGTCACCGGCAATCAGCGGAACGTGCTCGCAAAGGGCGATCTGTTGCGCCAGATCGATATTCCGCTGGCGGCGCTGCGACGGCGATCGGCCTTTCGCCAGATATCCCTGACGCCGGTCGGCCGCTCCGCGGCGCTCCTCATCGGAAGCGTTGACAGCAATGGCGCGCTGCGGCTGACGATAACGGCTTCCACCATACGGCCGGTCCAGCTCTACTTCGCGGACCGACCCGGCCCCGAGGCTCTGCGCGCAACCATCCTGCGGGAAATTACGGATAGCATGTACCACACCGACGTTCATGGCAGGCCGATGTGGCGCAAGCACATGACGTTGCGGCTGGCCGAAGAGATCCGCTGCGAACTCGCGGCCGGCCCATGAGCTGCAGATTGACATGAGCATCGACATCAACGGCAAGACCTTTGCCGAGACGCCCCGCCCCGGCCAATGCTTGCGTACATTCCTGCGCGAGCTCGGGCATTTCGGCGTCAAGAAGGGCTGCGACGCCGGCGATTGCGGTGCGTGCACCGTGCTGCTTGACGGCGAACCGGTGCATAGCTGCATTATCCCGGCATTCCGTGCCGACGGACATGCGGTCACGACCATTGAAGGCCTCGGGTCCGAGACGGGTGCGCATCCGCTGCAGCAAGCCTTTCTGGATGCCCAGGGATTTCAATGCGGCTTCTGCACCGCGGGCATGATCCTGACCGGCGCCTCGTTGAACCAGGCACAGCGTCAGGAGCTCGGCGTCGCCCTGAAAGGCAATATCTGCCGTTGCACAGGCTACCGCTCGATCGAGGATGCGTTCGACGGCAAGACGAATGTCGAGGACGCCGCCGCCGGCAGGGCCTTCGGGCGCAGCCTCCCCGCACCGGCCGGCCCGCTCGTGGTACGCGGGAGGGCACGTTACACCTTCGACATGCAGCTTGACGGATTGCTGCACATCAAGCTGCTGCGCTCGCCGCACCCGCACGCCAGGATCGTTGCGATCGACAAGACGGCGGCACTTGCGGTTCCAGGCGTCCATGCCGTTCTGACCCACGAGGACGCACCGAAAGGGCTGTTCTCGACGGCGCAGCACGAAAGGGCGTGGATGGATCCGGATGATACCCGCGTGCTTGACGACATCGTCCGCTTCGTCGGACAGAAGGTCGCCGCTGTCGTCGCCGAAAATGAGGCGGCCGCCGAAGAAGGCTGTCGTCGCCTCAAGGTCGACTACGACGTCCTGCCGGCGGTAACCGATCCGGCGCTGGCAATCACGCCGGGCGCACCAATCATTCACGGCGGCAAGAGCGCCGGCATCCACCGCGTCAGCGACGCCTCGCGCAATGTCGTCGCTGAAACCCACGGCGAATTCGGCGATGTCGCCGGTGCGCTCGCAAGCTCGGCCGCGACCTATGAGGGCACGTTCACCACCCAGCGGGTGCAGCACGCAGCGCTGGAAACCCATGGCGGGCTTGCCTGGATCGATAGCGGCGGCATCCTCAACGTTCGCTCGAGCACCCAGGTGCCGTACCTGACGCGGCGATCGCTGGCGCAGATCTTCGATCGTCCACTCGACAGCGTGCGCGTGTTTTGCGAACGCGTGGGCGGCGGCTTCGGCGGCAAGCAGGAAATGTTCGTCGAGGATATTCTGGCGCTGGCCGCGATCGCCACGGGCCGGCCGGTCAAGCTCGAATTCACCCGCGAAGAGCAGTTCATCGCGACGTCGACCCGACATCCGATGCGCGTCACGGTCAGGGCCGGTGCCGATAGCCGAGGCATGCTGACTGCGCTGCAGCTCGACGTGCTCTCCAATACTGGAGCCTATGGCAATCACGCGGGGCCCGTGCTGTTCCACGCCGTCAGCGAATGCATCAGCGTCTACAACTGCCCGAACAAGAAGGTCGACGCGATCGCCGCCTATACCAACACGGTACCTTCCGGCGCTTTCCGCGGCTATGGCCTGCCGCAGACGCTGTTTGCCGTCGAGGCCGCCATCGACGAGCTGGCGAAACAACTCGGCATCAATCCCTTCGAAATGCGTCGTCGCAATATTGTCAAGCCCGGCGATCCCATGCTGTCGCCACCACCGTCGGACTACCACGACGTGCAGTACGGCTCCTACGGGCTCGACCAATGCATCGACCTGGTCGAGCGCGCGATGTCGGCGGAGCGCCCCCACTACGCCCTTTCCGAGGACTGGCTGATCGGCGAGGGCATCGCACTGACCATGATCGACACCGTACCGCCGGCGGGGCATCTCTCCGATTCGACGATCACGCTCCGCGACGACGGCGGGTTCGAGCTGACGGTAGGAACCGCCGAGTTTGGCAACGGCACAAGCACCGTACATCGACAGCTTGCGGCGACGGCGCTGGCGACGACCGTCGATCGCATCAGCCTGCGGCAATCCGATACTGCGCTGGGCGGCCACGACACCGGCGCCTATGGCAGTGCGGGCACCTTTGTCGCCGGGCGAGCGACGCAAGCAGCCGCAGAGAACCTCGCTGATGCGATCAAGATATTCGCATCCGAGCTGAGCAGCGCCAGTGCCGCTCCCTGCATTCTCGAAAATGAGACTGCAATCTGCGGAGCGGAACGTCGGTCATTCCTCGAACTCGCTCGGGCGGCGAGAGCCAATGCACGAACGCTTCACGGCAGCGGCAATTCTGCCGGCACGCCGCGTTCGGTTGCATTCAACGTACAGGGCTTTCGCGTTGCCGTGAACAAGGGCACCGGAGAAGTCCGTATCCTCAAGAGCGTGCAGGCCGCGGACGCTGGTCGCATCGCCAATCCCATGCAGTGCCGCGGCCAGGTCGAAGGCGGTGTTGCGCAGTCGCTCGGTGCCGCGCTTTACGAGGAGCTGATCATCGACGACGGCGGCAGGGTGATCAACCCGACGTTTCGCGATTATCATCTTCCGTCGTTTGCCGACCTGCCGCGCTCCGAGGTCTATTTCGCCGAGACTTCGGATACGATTGGTCCAATGGGCGCAAAATCGATGAGCGAGAGCCCCTACAATCCGGTCACGGCAGCGCTGGGCAATGCGATTGCGGATGCGACCGGCATCCGTTTCACGAGCACGCCGTTCAAGCCCGACCGCCTGTTTCCGGCACTGCTCGAGAAGTTCGGCCGGGCTGCGGACGGACCGGACCAGTCAATCGTCTGAAACCTCGAACCGCGCCTCTATTCCCTGGCCACGGTGCACTCGATCTGGCCGTGCGGCTCATCGGTCGGCAAGAATACCTGGTTGTTGTTGTCGAGTCCGAACGGGGAGAGATTCATCAGGATGAAGTGCATGTTCGGACAGGCCATGCTGATCTCGGAAATCTCCGGTACCGCCGCGAGCGCCGCCTCGCCCATCCGGTAGAGACTGTCCTGCACGCTCCAGCTATAGGTCGTGGCAAACACCTCCAGCACCGTATCGAGGATCCGGGCGTTGGTGGTGGAATAGTCTGCCGGCTTTCCCGACCATTTCCACGTCGCGACCATGCTGGTCGCGCAGATCCGGTCGTTGGTCGGGGGAATCGTCGTATAGCGGTCCTTGACGTAGTTCTCCCAGCCGGATTGCGTTGACTTCATGAAGGCGAAATTGTCGATGCCCGAAGACATTGATATCGGCCCGCCCCGCTCCACGGCGACCTCTACGGTCGGCCTGCCATTGCCGTCGAGCACGAAGCTGTGTGGATGCGGCTTGTCGTCGAAGCTCAGCCGCTTCCATCTGGTCTCGTGCGAGCCGACCGATACCGAGGCGACCTGCGGGTACGTATCGAGATATTTCTGCGCCAGAACTTGACAGAAATCCTCCGGGCTAAGCCCGGTGTTTTCCCGCGCCACGACATTGACGATGTTCTTGATCGTGTCGGTCGACACGGTCAGGGAATTGTCCGCGTGTGTGAAGGTACGCGCGAATTCGCCCTCCAGCATGACCTTGATGTCGAGCTGGCTGACGTCATGCCGTTCGCCCTCGCGATGAAGTCGCATCACGCGGACTCGGCCCTTACCGTATCTGTTCGTGATCAGCGGCACGTGTGTCTCCAACCAGGCTAGCGATCGTCGGGAATGTTACCTCGGCTCCGAATGATGGAGCAACGTTCGTGCCAGCGGCGAGGCGGGACGGCGCTGGTCGCGAAGGAAGGACCATGCCCGGCAGAATTCTCGCCACTCGCCCCGCACCTTTCAGCTTCCGCGATAGGTTGCATAGCTCCATGGCGTCACCAGCAGCGGCACGTGCAGATGGCCTTCCGGCTCGCTCACCGCGAAACGCAGCGTGATGCGATCGAGAAAGGGAGGATCCGCCAGCGGCACGCCCTGAGCAGCAAAATATTCGCCGATGCCGAATGTGAGTTCGTACGTACCGATCGGCACGGGGCGTCCGCCGATGAGCGGCGCGTCGGTCCGGCCGTCTGCATTGGTCGTCGCGCGCGCCACCACCTGGCTGACGCCGAGCTCGGCCAGCTCAACCAGCTCGACGGCGACCCCCGCGGCCGGCTTTCCGCTGTTCGTGTCGAGCACGTGGGTCGATAGCCGGCCGGACACCGCAAGGCGATCACTGCCGATCACCGACTGGTCCAGCCGCAACGCAGCGATCCGGCAGATCTCGTCAATCGAGGTCTGCGTTTCGGTCGCGAGATCATTCGGCAGACGCCGCGCGAAGTCGCGCAGGATCGAGTCCTTGGTGTGGCGGCGCACGCAGACGATGTAAGGGAAACCGAATTTCGAACGGTAGGCCGTGTTGACGCGCTCAAACGCCTCATATTCCGCATCGGACAGGCGATCGAGACCGACGCTGTTCTGTTCGGCATTGGACTCCGCGGTCAGCCCCGCGGCACGTTGCGTCTTGCTGGCGAGATCGGGATGCGCATTGATGAGCGCCATCCGCAGCTCCGCAGGAGCTCGATCGACGGCGGCTTTCATGGCAGCGAACAACTCAGCAATGCCGGCGAACGGCCGGTTGCGGGCGGCCTGCTCAGCGATCCAAGGCGAGTGCTCGAAGATGTTGGCAAGCGCGGCGACAAACGTGTCGTGGCTGCAGGCATTCAACTCGGCGAGCGCTTTCGACATCAAACACCCAATTTGAAGGCACTCTTGGCGCACGACGATCGAATTGCCGCGGTCCCTTGCAACCATCTGCGGGACAAGGGAAGCAAGGACTATTCCATCCCTCTCCGGAACGGGAGAGTCCCGCTAGCGGCGATCATAGGACCATCCGAATACGCCGCTCCGGCGTACTTCCGGCTCTTCCGCAGATGGCGGTGCTGCCGGAGCCGCCGCCTGTGGAGCAGCCGGTGCCGGTAAGTTTTCGCACTTCAGCGAGTAGACCAGTTCGCCCTTCGCGGTACGGCCGATCGGGGTGCAATCGTCCGCCGACGACGCGCCCGGCTTCGCGGCCGGCTTGATTGTCGCCGGCTTGGTCTGCGCCCAGGCGGGCGCCGTCAGTAACAGCAGGACGGCCAGGACCTTTTTCATGAGCGGATCTCGAACACGGTTTATTGAAGCTGATCGGGTCGCCAAAGTCCACGGTAACGCACGGCCACTAGTGCCGATTATTTAGTCGTGACCAAGAAATTTGCTCGCTACTTCGTGACTCCCCCCGCCATCGCGACCGGGCACGTGAAGACATAGGTCACAAGTAGATTCGACGGCCAGCGAATTGGCCATCGAACGAAAAAATCGGCAAGGGAGAAACGACATTGCCCAGAATTCTGCTTACCGCACTCAGTTCGGTTCTCATCAGCACGGCGTTGGTTCAGTTCGCGACTGCGGCCGAGCGTCATCGCATCAAACCGCACCGGGCCGTCACGACCCAGGCCCAGGCGCCGGCGCGCAACCTTGACGCCTATGCGGCCTGGCCACGAGCCACACCTGAAGCATACGAGGGCACGTCGAGCTACTATAGTGGCGGCTATTCGGCCCCGGCAGGGCACTGACCGTTGCAACCGATCGGAAAGGCCGACCCTCTCGACGGGTCGGCCTTTGGCCAAGGCAATCCCGCGGCCCGCCGACCGTCGATCGGGATCGGCTGGTATTGCCGGCGAGATCCGGCGACCTCCCAGCAGGAGGCGTCAGGACTATTGACTGGCCCTGGCAGCTGTTTGATGCTGGCCCTACGGTAACGGGGTCGGACGAATTGCGAGACAGCAAATGGGACGAGCGGTTCATGCTTCTGGCGCACCATCTGGCGCACTGGAGCATTGAAAAGGGACGCCGGGTCGGCGCCGTCGTGGTCGGACCCGATCATGAAATACGCTCGACCGGCTACAACGGCTTGCCGCGCGGGGTCAACGATGCGGTGGAAGAGCGACATTCCCGCATCACCGGCGCAAAGTACGTCTGGAGCTGCCATGCCGAGCAGAATGCCATTTTCAATGCGGCACGCATCGGGATAGCGCTCAAGGGTTGCACGATCTACGTTCCCTGGTTTCCCTGCGTGGAATGCACGAAAGCGATTATTCAATCGGGCATATCGGAGGTCGTTGGTTATGAACCGGACCAGCCCAATTCGAATTGGGCTCAGGATTTTGCGATTGCCGGCACGATGCTGAAGGAAGCAAACGTCGTCGTTCGGTTCATACCGAGGCTCGCAGAGCTGCCGGATGTATCCGAAGAAGAGAATTGATCACGCAGCCTTTCGATACGCCGCCAGACGTGACTATCGAGTACCATAGGCACGGTCACCCGCATCGCCAAGGCCCGGCAGGATGAAGGCGTTCTTGTCCAACCCTTCGTCGATCGCCGCAAGCCAGATCGGAACATCCGGGTGAATGCCGCGCATGCGTTCGACCCCTTCGGGCGCGGCGATCAGGCTGACGAGCCGGACGTCATTGGCACCGCGCTCCTTCAGCCGATCCACCGCCGCGACAGACAGATTTGCTGTCGCCAGCACCGGGGAAATCACGATCACGAGTCTCTCGTGCAAATCGCTCGGGGCCTTGAAAAAATACTCCACGGCCACGAACGTCTCGGGTTCACGATAGAGGCCGATGTGGGCGACACGCGCAGTCGGCACGAGGTCAAGCATGCCTTCCGCAAAGGTGACGCCGGCGCGCAGCACCGGCGCGAACACCAGCTTCTTTCCCGATATCTCCGGCGATTTCATCTTCGCCAGCGGCGTCTCGATCTCGACATCGGCCAGCGGCAGGTCGCGGGTCACCTCGTAGCACAGCAGCATCCCGATCTCCTTGAGGAGTTCGCGAAACGACTTGGTCGAGGTTTCCTTGTTGCGCAACAGGGTCAGCTTGTGCTGCACCAGCGGATGGCTAACGATCGTGACGCCTTCCATACCGAGTCTCCGCCTTAAAGCACTGTGCCATCGCTGACAATCTTGAACGGAGGCGACGCGTCGGCGCGGCGTTCGCGCGCCAGTCGTCGGCCTGCAGCCCAGGTTCCGCCTTCGAGGATTTTCGCCAGCGGCAATGCCTTTGCGTCGAGCCCCAGGCGCCGGCGCACATTGTCCGCGACGCGGTCGAGCAACGCGACCGTCAGCCCCCGCCACTCCACCACGAGCGGCGACGCGACATCGTGCTCCCGCAATGCATCGCTGTCGTCGCGGAATGTCAGCACGCCATTGTCGATGAAGAGACCGCCGTTGCGGTACTCGGCAAGGCCGGTCAGCCCGTCGATATCGGTCACGGCAATGCCGGCATTCTGCAGCGGCTCGATCAGCGAATAGGCCAGCCATTGCGAGAGCTTGTGCAATGGCATGAGCTGGCTGGTCGCATCCCCGGTGGTCAGCACCGGATGCTTCCAGCAATCACCGAGTGCGATTCCGCCGAGCGTCAGCCGCGACGGCCAGATCGGCCCGAACTCCATTAGCAGTTCCGACAATATCGCAGAGGCCGGAAGCCTGCGATCGTCGGCAACCGATGCCAGCCGGTCGAACAGCCCGCCGGGCCGCGGCGTATCGAAGCGTCCGAAGACAGCCGGCTTCGAGGCCAGCAGCCGGCCGAGGCTACGCAACAAGTTCACCCGGCCTTCAATGCCGACCAGCGGATTGGTGTCCGAGACCTGCATGCCGCGTGCGAGGTCCGCGACGGACAGATTGGCAAGCACGTCGGCATCAGCTCGCAGCGGCTGCCGCGGGTCCGACGAGAATGCGCCAGCGGCGAACATCTCAAGGCTGGCCAGTCCCAATCCTTCCGAGCGGCCGATGGCCAATCCGGTCACCGGGTCGCGGTAACGCCATGACGGCCCGGCGCCGGCGTCCAGAAAGACGCTGACCATGGCCAGATCGAATTCGGCACGCGCCCGTCTCGCGCGATCCGGCCATGCGACCTGGCCGGCCAGGCCCGCCCAGCGATCGACACCATTCACGGAGAAATGCCGCCAACGCGCATGAAACGGAACGGCGAGTGAAGGATACGCCTCTCGTGTGGTCTGCACAACCAGTTCGGCCGTCGCGTCCATCCGGTCGAGGCGGACCCGGAAGTTCGGGAGCCGGTCCTCAAGGCCGATGGCAAGAAGCCGATGCGCGCGCTCCCGCACCGCCCCGGCATTGAGCAACGATAGGGCCGCTGCCGTCTCGGACTTCACGGAGGACATGGCCGCGCTCAATATTTGTCGAGAGACCGGCCGACGAAGTCGCGCTGGGTAGGCTCTTCCGGCGAGTAGTAGCCGGCAGCCTTCTTGGCAACGATTTCGACCTGGGCATCCGCCGGGACCAGCTCGTCGGGGATCGGTACGCGCTCGACGATGTCGATGCCCTGGCTCACCAGCGCATCATATTTCATGTCGCTCATGGAGACGAAGCGATCGATGCGCTGCAGTCCGAGCCAGTGCACGACGTCCGGCATCAACTGCTGGAAGCGGGCATCCTGCACGCCCGCAACGCATTCGGTGCGCTCGAAATACTGGGCGGCGGCATCGCCGCCCTCCTGCCGCTTGCGCGCATTGTAGACCAGGAATTTGGTTACCTCGCCGAGGGCGCGGCCTTCCTTGCGGTTGTAGATGATGATGCCGAGCCCGCCGGTCTGTCCGGCGCGCACGCATTCCTCGATGCCGTGCAGCAGGTATGGGCGGCAGGTGCAGATGTCCGAGCCGAATACGTCGGAGCCGTTACATTCGTCATGCACGCGGCAGGTGATGCTGGTGCGATGGTCCGGCAGCTTGGCGACATCGCCGAACAGATAGGCCGTGGTGCCGCCGATCGGAGGCAGGAACACATGGAGGTCAGGTCGCGTCACCAGCTCCGGAAACATGCCGGCCGTCTGCTCGAACAACTGCCTGCGCAGATTGCTTTCGGTCGTGGCGAAGCGCGCTGCGATTCCCGGAAGATACCAGACCGGGTCGATCGCGATCTTGACGACGGAGACGCTTCCCTCCTCGTGAACGACGGCGCCGTCGCGCTTCAGCCGCCCGGCGGATATCGCAGCTCGCAATTCGGGCAAGTCGAGGCGGGCGCGGGTGATCGCGATGCTCGGACGGATATCGACGCCCTCCGCGATCTCTTTCGCGAACGCCTCTGCGGCCAGGTGCCCCCACGGATCAAGCGAGACGATCCGGTTCGGATCCGTCCATTGCCGGAATGGCCCGATCGTGGCCGCAGGTTGCGTGTTGGTCAGGTCCGGACGCCGGATCGGGTCGAGCGCGCCCGAGGAGACCGCCAGCGCCCGGTAGATCGAATAGGAGCCGCTATGAGTGCCGATGACATTGCGCTGCTGCGGGCGTGAGACCGTCCCAATCACTGGCCCGCGTTCACGCGCCGTGGCTGCTCCCCAATGAATCGGGAATTCGACCTTCGCGCCCGGCGCCGGATGGGACGTAATCCGGATGTGATCGGTTCGATTGGAATGAGTCATTGTTACGCACCAACACATGGCGCCTGTCCGCCGGGCAAAAGCCCGGTTACCGGCAGCCGAAGGATTCTCCAGTATGTTCCAATCCCGGCTGAACACAACAGGCGCATTAGTGGTAAGGTTTACGACGCTATCACGACCCCGTGGAGCAGGACCTGCCCCTCTCTTCCGCGCCATGAACGAAGGGGCGATCGGCGGCCGGAAACGGCCAGGTCATCCGCCCACCCTGCGCTGAGCCGCCGGGATCGGTGCCTATATCTCGGGCAAAGCGGGCACGCCACTTGCACGCTATTCCGCGCGCGCAACCAGATAGGGTGATCCCATGAGCAAAGAAAGCGTGAACCTCGTCAGCCATCCCCTGGTCCAGCACAAGCTCTCGCTGATGCGCGACAAGGATCGCTCCACCAAGGGGTTTCGCGAGCTTCTGAACGAGATTGGAATGCTGCTTTGCTATGAGGTCACCCGGGACTTGCCTCTGGAGATGGTCGACATCGATACGCCGGTCGCCGCGATGAAGGCCCCCAAAATCGCAGGCAAGAAACTCACGCTCGCTCCAATCTTGCGGGCAGGTGTCGGATTTCTCGACGGGATGCTGGCGCTCGTCCCATCGGCGCGCGTGGCACATATCGGCCTTTACCGGGATCCGCAGACGCTTCGAGCCGTGGAGTACTTCTTCAAGGCGCCGCAGGATGTGTCGGAGCGCATCGTCATCCTGCTGGATCCGATGCTTGCGACGGGAAATTCAGCCTGCGCCGCAGTCAGCCTGCTCAGATCGCGAGGCGCCCGGGATATCAGGTTCGTCTGCCTGCTCGCGGCACCCGAGGGGATCGCCCGATTCCAGAACGAGTGTCCCGACGTGCCGATCTGGACTGCCGCCATCGACGAGAGACTGAATGATCACGGCTACATCGTGCCGGGCCTGGGCGATGCCGGGGACAGAATGTTCGGCACGCGGTAGACGTGAGGTATCACTAAAAGCCCAATCGTCAGTCGGATCGATCGTCCAGCAGCCGGGCGATCACGGCTACGGGCCCGCCACCGGACGGACCCTGATGCTCGGCTCCGCCGGAAACATAGACGGCGCCGGTTCCCGACAGACCACCAATCAATCCGCCGACCGCCGCGCGCGCGTGTCGGGTCGAACTGATGTCCGTATCTTCAAGCATGACGTGACGAAATCCGCGGATGCTGCCGCTTGGCGCGGCTTCCGCCTTGGCGAAGATGTTGACGAGCTGGCGGGTCGCCGTCGACGATTTGGAGTCGTGTTCGGTATGCAGTCCCACGCTTTTCAATGCATCGATCACGGCTGCGGAATCGATCGCGTCGCGCATCACGGCGTGTCCGATCGCGAACGGGGCGGCCGACGACGCCGAATTGCCTAGCACAATGACCACATTATGCATCAGCTCGATGCCTGCCGACGTGGACGCAACCGACGAGAACAGATCGAACCGCCGAAGAACGTCGTCGTCCCCAATCTCGCCCTCGATCTCGCCAAGCGCGACGGCGACCCCCAATGCCGATGCGCCACGCGAGTACGCCATCGAACCGTATGCGCTGTTGGTCGCGGTCTCATGGCCCCGCGCCATCGCCGCCTCAATGCGGTCGCTTGTCAGAAGCGGGCACTTGATCTGTACGAAATGAACGTCCTGTGGATCGACGATCGCAGCTTGGGCCATGGCGGCGGCGACTACCCTTGCCGTCTCCCTGATCTGCGCGCTGCGCCCGATCTCCTCGGGCAGGAAATCCCGCGTGTGTGCCATCCCGATGCTGAGTCGCTTGCCGGAAATGGCCTCAGACCCGCGATCGGCGACATCGTCACGGGTGAAGACGGTGAGATGTGGGCTGAGCACACCTTCCGTACCACCCGACATCACAAACGCGATCCGTTGCTCGACATGCTGCGGCGGCAGATCGACATAGGGAGCCAGGGCGGCGCTGAGCGCCGAAACGGCGTATTCGCGCGTGAAATCGTTGACGCCACCATTGCCCTCGGTCTTGCCCAATATCGCGACAATCGACCTCGGATCGATCTTGCCTAGCTGGATCAGGCTCAGCAGCCCCGAGACATCACCGGGCCCATTGGTGGAGATACGAACGACGTTGACCGATTTTGTGCGCATGCGCTCCCCTTGCAAATCTTCGGCCGACGAAACGGTCAGGCCGACCATAACGAGCGTCGATGCCTCCGTGCGGCGGAAAAACCGTGATCACATCAGATCGTCTTGCCGATAGAGATGTTTTTCGACACGGCCCAGCCGCTTCCGCTCAGGCACAGGCTGAGGAAGCTGGGTAACGGGGACAATTGAGCTCCGATTTTGGTCGCAATGGCGCGGTCGGCTTGCCGACCAGCAGGATTTGCCCAGTTTCTGTCTCATGTGTCGCAATTTTTGGCACATCTGTTGCATTCCAACCCCGGATAGCACCACGGGCGCAAGGTCGCTCTGGGGCTCGGTAGACCATGCGGAATGGTGCGGATGACAACGACGGCGGCGCTCGAACTGGTACAATTGACGAAGATGTATGGCGGCATCACCGCCGTTGACGCCATCAATCTCAAGATTCCTGCCGGCTCCTATTGTTGCCTGCTCGGGCCGTCGGGCTGCGGCAAGACGTCCACACTGCGGATGGTCGCCGGGCACGAGGCCGTCAGTTCAGGCGACATTCTGGTCGGTCCGAAAAATGTGACCAACCTGCCGCCCGCCGATCGAAGCACGGCGATGATGTTTCAGTCTTACGCTCTGTTCCCGCACCTCTCTGTCATCGACAACGTCAGCTTCGCCCTGAAAATGAAAGGCGTTGCCAAGTCGGCACGCCATGCCGAGGCCAGCAAGTTGCTCGAGCTCGTCGATATGCAGCCCTACGCGGCAAGGCTGCCGGGCCAGCTCTCCGGAGGCCAGCAACAGCGCGTGGCCCTCGCGCGCGCGCTGATCACCTCTCCCCAAATTTTGCTGCTGGACGAGCCGCTTTCGGCACTCGATCCGTTCTTGCGGCTGCGGATGCGCGCAGAATTGAAGAAGCTGCAGCGCGAGCTTGGGCTGACCTTCATCCATGTGACACATGGCCAGGACGAAGCGATGGCGCTCGCCGATATCGTGGTTCTCATGAACGGCGGCCGGATCGAACAGCAGGGCTCGCCGCGCGACATCTTCAACCACCCCCGAACCGAATTCACGGCGAAGTTCATCGGCGGCCACAACGTCATTGCTTTGAACCACGAGACCTTCGCCGTTCGGGTCGATCGGCTGATGCTGAAACGGCCGACCGATACCGTCGCCGGCCCATCGGTCACAGGCACGATCAGCGAGGTCGAATACCAGGGGACCTATGTCCGCGTCGTCATTGCCGTCGACGGTGGGCCCGAGATCTCGGCCCAGGTCACGGAGACTGAATTCGACGCAGCCAACTACACCGTCGGCGAGCGCGTTCTTGCCACATGGGACCCGATGCAGGCCAGCCTTCTGAAGTCCACCAGTTCAGCAACTATCCGGTCGCCTGAGAAGGCGGCCTGACACCCAGGGAGATCATCATGAGCAAATCCTCGAAATTCGATCGTCGCATCAGCCGCCGCACCGTGCTGAAGGGCGCGGCCGGCGCGGTTGGGCTCGCGGCGGGCTCCGGCGCTATTACCGGATTTCCTTATGTCCGTTCAGCCGATGCGAAAGTACTGCGTTATCTCGGAACGGCAGTGAACGAAGGTGACGAGATCTCGAAGAAATGTCTGGCAGATACCGGAATCAAGATCGAATACATCACCGCAACCACCGACGACGTGACCAAACGAGTGATCACCCAGCCCAACTCGTTCGATGTGCTGGATACCGAGTATTTCTCGCTGAAGAAGCTTGTGCCGTCGGGCAATATCTTTGCCCTCGACGCCAAGAAGATCAAGGAATTCGACAACATCACGCCGGTGTTCACTAAAGGTCAATTGCCGAACGGCAAGAAGATCGGCGACCAGGGCACCGCTCCCTGGAAGGTGCTCTATCTTGAGGGAGCGAACTCCAAGACCTTCTCCAAGACGCCGACCGAATTCGTGACGCTGATCCCCACGGTCTATAACGCCGACACGCTCGGCATCCGGCCCGATCTGATCAAGCGGCCGATTTCATCGTGGACGGAACTGCTCAATCCCGAGTTCAAGGGCAAGGCCTCGATCCTCAACATTCCCTCGATCGGAATCATGGATGCCGCGATGGTGGTCGAAGCCAGCGGCCAGCACACCTATGCCGACAAGGGCAACATGACGAAGGCCGAGATCGATCTCACCATGAAGATCATGACGGAGGCCAAGAAGGCCGGCCAGTTCCGGGCATTCTGGAAGGACTTCAACGAATCCGTCAACCTGATGGCATCGGGCGAAACCGTCATTCAATCGATGTGGTCGCCTGCGGTCACCAAGGTGCGCTCGATGGGGATCGCCTGCACGTTCCAGCCGCTCAAGGAAGGCTATCGCTCCTGGGCGTCAGGATTCTGTGTGTCGAAGGCGGTCTCGGGACCGAAGCTCGACTGGGCCTATGAATTCGTGAACTGGTATCTATCGGGTTGGGCAGGCGCCTATCTCAATCGCCAGGGCTATTATTCGGCGGTCCTCTCGACCGCCAAGGCCAACATGACGGCGGACGAATGGGGCTACTGGATGGAAGGCAAGGCCGCCGTCGGCGACATCAAGGCGCCCGACGGCACGATTCTCGAGAAGGCCGGCGCCACGCGCGATGGAGGCTCCTACGACGACCGCATGGGCGCCGTCGCCTGCTGGAACGCCGTGATGGACGAGAACGACTACATGGTGCGCAAGTGGAATGAATTCATAGCTGCTTGATCCAATCCAGAAGGACTTGCCGGGCCAACGCGCACGGCAAGTCCTTTCGCCATCACTGCGATTGGCCTCTCAATGATTCAAGACCGCAAGACCTTCGTTGCATGGCTTCAGGCCGCACCGATGATGCTCGTTTTCTCCGTGTTCTTCCTGCTGCCGTTACTCTTCGTGACGATCGTCAGCGCGTGGGACTACAACGAATATGAAATGATCCCCGCGTTCAGCCTGCGTGGCTACAGCGATACGTTCGAGGGATGCATTGCCGATCTGCCCAACCTCTGCACGATCCTGAAGACCTATTTGAAGACCCTGAAATTATGCCTGCTGACCTGGGTCCTGACCCTTCTGATCGGGTTTACCGTCGCCTATTTTCTTGCGTTTCACGTCCGGTCGAAAACCTGGCAGATCGTACTCACCCTGCTTTGCACCATCCCGTTCTGGACGTCGAACGTGATCCGCATGATTGCGTGGATTCCGCTGCTTGGCCGGAACGGTCTGGTCAACAGGGGCCTCGAGGGTGCCGGGTTGATCCACCAACCGCTGGAGTGGCTGCTGTTCTCGGAGTTTTCCGTCGTGCTTGCCCTCGTGCATCTCTTCACGTTCTTCATGGTGGTGCCGATCTTCAACTCGATGATCCGCATCGACAGGCGATTGATCGAAGCCGCCTATGATGCCGGCGCGACCGGTTGGCAGACGCTGGTAAACATCATCATTCCCCTGGCAAAGCCCGGAATCGTCATCGGCTCGATCTTCGTGATCACAATCGTGATGGGTGATTTTGTCACGATAGGGGTGATGGGCGGCCAACAGATTGCATCTGCCGGCAAGATTATCGAGGCGCGTCTGAATGCGCTGCAATTCCCGGCGGCTGCAGCCAATGCGGTGATCCTGCTCGGCATCACGATCCTGATTATTTCGGCGCTGACCCGGATCGTCGATATTCGCAAGGAGCTGTGAGATGGGCGAGAAGCGACCGCGATCCTTCTATCTCCTCGCTGCGTTTTTCGCCGCCTACGTCCTGTTTCTCTATGGTCCGATGTTCGCGATCTATATCTTGTCGTTTCAGGGACCCGACGGCGGCCTGACCTTTCCCATGAACGGCGTGTCCCTTGTGTGGTTCGGCAAGGTGTTCTCCGGTTCGGGCATCGTCGACATCGGGGCGGCTTTCAAGCGATCGCTGCAGCTCGGCCTCGTCGTCATGGTGTGCACGGTCGTTCTCTCCGTGTCGGCCGGCATGGCCTTCCGCAGATCGTTCCGCGGCGCGACCTTCCTGTTCTATGTTGCGATCGCAAGCCTGATCATGCCGTCGATCATTACCTCGCTCGGCATCGCCCTGGAATTCCGCCTGCTTGACGATTTCATCATCAAGAGCGGGGTCGGAGATTGGACAACGGCCATGGGACTGTTCACGTCCGGCCTTGGCGCGCATCTGACCTGGACCCTGCCATTTGGCCTGCTGATCATGTTTGCGATCTTCAACAGATTTGACAGCCGGCTCGAAGAGGCTGCACGCGACCTTGGCGCAACGCCTTGGCAGACATTTCGGCACGTCGTGCTGCCGATCATACTGCCGTCGGTCGTCGGTATCGGTCTGTTTGGATTTACCTTGTCCTGGGATGAGCTCGCACGCTCAAGCCAGACCATCGGCTCCGTCAACACACTGCCCCTTGATCTGCAGGGCCTGACGACCACCGTCACAAAGCCGGACATCTATGCGCTCGGAACGCTGACGAGTGCCGTTTCCTTCCTCGTCATTTTCCTGGCGCTGGTCGTCATTCTCGTGCTTCAGGCCCGGCAACGACGTCACGGATCGGACGCAGGCCAGGGAATGCTGTAGCGCCGAGCTCGCGCATATTGTGGTCAAACCAAACGGTGCCCGACGGCGATTCGGGCAACTGCACGAATCTGGTTCCGGTGCGGATCGGGACGGCCGAACGAAGGCAACGCCGAAAAATTTTTGCCGGAACCCTTGAAACTGGGTGCCGCTCTTCTAACTGGATTTTTGCCGTCTACGGGCGGTGCCGAGCGCCAGGTTGGGCTCGGCAGAGCGAACAGGGCGCCGGACAGGTGTCTTGCACGAATGTCTTGCGCTCCTTCGTATCCATTTTGCTCTTAGGAGGACTTGGCTATGAGGACATACGACTTCACTCCCTTGTGGCGTTCGAGCATTGGATTCGACCGCCTCTTCGATCTTCTCGACGAGACCCAACATCGCTCCGAAGACAATTACCCGCCCTATAATATCGAGCGGCTCGGAGAGGACCGTTACCAGATCTCGGTGGCGCTGGCCGGCTTCGGCCAGGACGAGGTTTCAGTGACGGCCGAGCAGAACGTACTGACCGTGGAGGGTCGCAAGAGCGACAAGAACCAGCGCGAATACCTCTATCAAGGTATCTCGGCGCGTCCGTTCAAGCGACAGTTCAACCTTGCCGACTACGTGCAAGTCAAGTCGGCCACGTTCGACAATGGTCTGCTGCGGATCGAGCTCGTGCGCGAAATCCCCGAGGCCATGAAGCCTCGGCGTATCGCCATCGGAAGTGGCGCTCCTGCCGGACAAATCACGCAGAAGGCGGCCTGAGCCCGCTTCTTATGGGTCAAAAACACGCACGGACGTTAACCGTCCGTGCGCTGACCACCTGCATGTCAAGTCAAGGAGGATATCATGGGTATTCGGGATCTCGTTCCCTGGACCAAAGGGCAAGAACTCTCAACCGGACGAGAGGCGTTCGATCCGTTTCTCACGCTTCACCGCGAGATGAACCGTCTGTTCGATGACGCCTTCCGCGGCTTCGGCTCATTCGGTCGCATCAACGCTCCGTTGATGGAGGGCCAGTTTAGCTGGCCGCGCCTGGAACTGAATGAAACCGATAAGGAGGTTTCGGTTTCCGCCGAGCTTCCAGGCCTCAGCGAAAAGGATGTCCAGGTTGAAATCGCCAATGGTATCCTTTCAATCCGGGGTGAAAGAAAAGCCGAACGCAGCGACGATTCCAAGTTCGTCAGCGAACGATACTACGGCTCCTTCGAGCGCCAGATACCGCTTGATGGCGTCGAGGAAGATAAGGCGAAGGCCCACTTCAAGGACGGCGTCCTCACCGTGACGCTGCCAAGGTCCGAGCAGTCAAAGCCGAACGTCAAGCGTATCGCGATCAACAGCAACTAAGGTCAGAGGCCGGCGGCGCATGACCGTCGCCGACCTTTTTGGCAACGCGTCTCCGGACGAAAGGAGAAACAGGAGGCACGACATGAGCCATGTCAATCGCAATGCCAACATCAATGAATCCCTTTTTCATTCAGTATCCCACTACAATTCACCCGCCGAAGTATTGAATGACGCGCGGCTCTCGACAGACGAGAAGCGCGTCATCCTATCGTCCTGGGCATCGGATATATACGTCGTCGAATCCCAGCCGACTCTTCGGGAGGTCCCCGGCATTCCGCATCGGTTGCTCCTTTCCGACATCCTGGCGGCGCTGAAGCGGCTGAACGACGAGGATGATCCGCCGCCGCGCGGTGGAATGGCAATGCAACCGCCTCGGCTGAACAAAGCGGCGCGCGCTGTTTGCGACTCGGAACGGCATTCGGCGACGCGGCGGCGTCGGCCGTTGAAAGTATCCCGCGCGGATGCTCGGTGGACTCGCGAAGCAAATGTAAGGCGATACCGACGGCTGTTGGACACTCAACTGACTGACGCCGAACGCAACTTCATCAGGCGGCGTCTTGTCGAGGAATTAAGGGGCTTGATCGCATCCAAGAGCGAGCGTCGTCGCACAAACTGAGCCCGGGAATCGCGCAGTGCATGATTGCGAAACTGTCGATGAAGGCAAGAAACGATGGCAGCAGATCCGCTAGCTCAAGCGAAGATGGGTGTGGAGGCTCTTGCGCTGTGTATCGCAGGCGTCTTGTGCGAACGCGATTCATCGCTTTTGCCGATATTCCAAGAAAGTGCGAGGACGCTTCATCGCATTCTCGATGATCGTGGAGATCACGAGGCGGCAGCAATGATTGGCGCATTTGGTCGAGCACTAATGAAACGCCCTCCAATCCCGAACTGACAATAGTGGCTCCCCAGAGGGGTTCAAAGAACGTTCCACCTAATTTAGTTGTCGCCCAGCGGGGTGCCCGCGGAAGGCGGTTGGGCCGCACGTACAACGAGCAATGTGGCCGCTGTCTCCGTCGCAAAATCCATCCTCCCCACCCACAGCGAAAAGTACGGCTTGCGCGAGGAATTGGCGCCACGTCGCGGAATTCCTCGGTGGACAGGCGGGAGATTCGAACAATCGGATACTGGGGAACACTGTAGCGTGAAAATGGCGGAGGGAGAGAATCTAGAAAGAAATTTGCTCTTCTGCTGCGGCTGGGGTGCCCTCGCTAGGGGAGAACATCCGAATCTCCAGGGCTCTCGGTATCACTTAGGCCATGCAAATTAGTCCCGAACCGCCAGCCCGGACAGTTGCTGCCGCTAAAGGAATGCGCTTGCAGTCTCGTAAGAGCGACCACTCATAAATCCGGTGATGTCCGCTTCCGAGGGCAAAGCCGACACGTGCCCTCTCCCCCGGTATGTCGCTTTGTGACCCGAAGCGGACAAGTCGCTGTCAGCCTGCTAAGCTGCAACTATGAAGAGAATCAACCTGCCATTTATCTCGGACCGGTATATCGGTTTTACTATCCCAGAAGGTGGCACCTATTACATCTGCGACCATGACGCGGTCTGGCTGATTACACTAGCGCCGGAGCTGATCGTCCACGAAACCGACATCAACCCTTACAACTTCGTTGAAGGCCGGAGGGACTTCTTGGGCTTGGTTTTCGACGGACTGGAAGCGAATGCACCACTCCTGCGCGTTGGTCAAAACACGATTGCTTACGTCTTCGATCCGGAGGCGGATAAGGTCGTTGTGAAGTATGTCGTTGCGGGGCAAGGTGGTGAGATCGAATTCCCGATCTTCTCGCAGTATTGGTTTTCCGCCTCCTTTTCGGATGATGGCCGCCACTTGATTTTGGCCGAGCCAGATAGCATCGCCATATACGAAACCACGTGAAGTCAGTTGAGAGGCCGTCGTGTGCTTCTGGCCCTTTACGGACATTGCGATCACGCTGGTCGATGTCGCCTTTTGACCCAAGACGGACCTGTGGGTTCAACTATTGAAGTCCAAGTGGTCCGGCTTCATTGCAAGCTCGATCCATTCGCCCAAGGACGAATAGCAGGCGGTTACCGGCCAGCGTGCGTCAATTTCTGGTCCGCCTTTCCACGTGAGATGAACCACCGCCACTTGGCCATCTTGGAGCTGGAACAACACGTCATCTTGGTCCCTGCGCATTGCGAGCGCGACAACGGACAATCCGACAAGCTGATGCCCAGGGGTAAGCTCTCGATGCAGCTCGCTTTCCAGTGCTTGCCGCTGTTCGTTGCTTTCAATCGGCATCCAAGGGTTAAGCCAATCAACGTCCTCGTTCTGCGTATTCATAATGCGCGCACCATCGATTTTTGCATCTAGGAGGAAGTCGGTCGCCATCGCGCCGCATGTCGGAGCCCGCCTCTGGGTTGCTTTTAACTTCTTACCGGCCCGTGCTCAATCGCCGGTGCGGACGGCAGCTTTTGGCCCGTGGCTGACCTCATCCCAGAACGCGGCGATGTCCGCTTCCGAGAGGTGACCTGACCAAGGGTTTGCTGGCTGCCGGAGCTGCCTTTGACCCGAAGCAGGCATTTAACAAAGCAACTCGACGAATTTCTAAGGAATTGCCGTATAGTCCTAACGGCTGAACTTGGGCGGTATTCAGAGGTCAAGGTATGCAAAACGCGACAGTGGCCTCGCTCGTATACGAGCTTCTGTTCGAAGTTTACCGAAAGATTGATCTCGACCGAAAGCAAGGTTGCCTCCAATCGCTTCCTGATGAAAACGGCACGTTGCATGAGGCGTTCTATGTTGAGGGTTCGGGGCACTGGGAATGGCCTGCCGGAGTGCTGAACCAAGTTGGTGCTCTGAAGCCGCTTTACGAGCCAAACCCGCCTCAGTGGACAACTCGCCTTCCCGGCCGATCAAAAATCTTTTTTGAACCCGTTATGACCTTAGACGAATGCGAGGCCGCTAACTTTCTGAAATTCGAGACTTTCGACAACTACTGCGTTGCGATGTTCTCCTTTGAGTACCTGCACAGCCATTTCGCGGACCGTGGAGGGTTGGTAAATCTCGACATTCGCTCGCATCGTTTTCTGAAAGCCGTTGCGTCGCAGGACGATATTTTCGCAATCGAGGGTCCCGACCGCGTCAGATTTGAAGAGGCGCGCTACCAAGAAAAAGTCCTGACCCGGTGGAGGGACGGACTGGATGATCGCAACATACGATCGAAGACGGAAGCTTAGCATGGAGGGGCGATCTAGAGGGAAGGTCCGGTAGTGGCCCGAGGCTGACCTCAGCCCGGAGGGCGGCGATGTCAACGCGTTCGGATTTTCGAGCGTGAACAATGAATGCTCGATTTCCGCCTCTGGCCCTTAGCGAGCATTTGCTTAATCACCTTTGACGTCTGCTCTTGAAGGCAATTCGGCCCTCGCTATTTCCGTAGGCCTCCTGTGATGACAATGACCCACACCGATGGGTCTTCTCCTACAACCGCGACTGCACCAAACATTTCGGCCGAGCTGGCGGCCGTCATGGGGCCGAACCTGGCGTCTGCGGTCGCCGAACAGACCTATGGCACCGACCATCTCGATCTGGTGTTGGCGGTCGGCTACGTCTCAAAACTGCTGCACAACGGCAAGGTCGTTGGCTATCTGGCAAAACACTTCCAGGAGCTACTATTTGAATTCCAACGGATCACGGAATCCGAGGCGACCGCGGCCTGACCACCCCTTTAATTAAATTGGCCGTAACATTAAATTCGCTCAACCGAGATTTCACATCTAGGTTTCTGACGATACGATGCCTGGCGAACAGGCAACAATTACTCTAGCGACGCACCTGCCAGGTCTAGGATCCGAGCCGCCTCGATCAGATCAGTAGTTCCGAAACCCTCAGCGATCTGGCCATGGAGCTGCTTTAACCGTTCCATACCGGTCCGATGGTTGCGACCAGTGGCGACCGAGACAAGGCTGAGCAAGGCTCGTAACTCCAAGGCATGGGCCCCTAGTCCGCGCGCGAGTGCGACAGCGGTAAGGAATTCTTTAGAAGCGCCTTCGCTGTCGCCATTAAGCGCGAGCAAAACCTCGCCCCGGATCCTATGCAGCTCCGGCTCGCAAAAGACGGTTTTGTTCGATGTCGTGATTGCAAGTGCTTCGTCGAGTAGTTTCAGTGCATTGTCCGGATCGCCTTTCGCCGCGAGCGTCTCGGCAAATAGCATCAAACCATACGGCCGGATGAGTTCAGCCCCAGTCGCGCGATAGTCGGCAAGCCCGTGTTCTATCTCGGCAACGCCTTCTGACAAGCGGCCCAGCCTGCCGATGGCCCAGCCGCGTAAAATCCGGCCCCAAGCGCTCCAATACGGGAAGCGAAAAGTTTGCCCGACCTGCATCGTGCGTTCGGCGGCTTCAAGCGTCTCAGCTGGCTCCCCTCGCGCCTGCCTGATCGAGGCGTCGAAGCTCAACGCGAAGCCGAGACTATGAGGGTGGTCGAGTTGAACGGCCCGATCGATCGCCTGCGCGCTGTCCTTGACGGCGCTGTCGGCCAAACCGATAAACCATTCGGTCCATGCGAGATTGCACTGCGCGAGGACGGCTGGGTCCGAGCCGTACTCGAACCGGTGATGGTGATGCTGATCTGGATCGTAGAGTTGAAGAGCTTCCTCCAGAGTTTTCTTCGCGACGTCGAATTTTCCTAGGTAGAAGAGTGTAAGCCCGAGCGGTCGCTTGGCTTGTAGCAAGAGTCCCCGGTCATCCGCCCGCTCTGCGCGTTCTATCAAACGCACCCCGAACTCGTGTGCCTTTTCGAGATGGCCGCGGACGATGCAGAACATCATGAGACCATAGAGGGCCCTGAAGAGTAGCTGATGCTCGCCGAGCCGTTCGCTCAATTCATACGCGCGGGTGAAGACCTCTTCGACTTGAGGTGCTGCGTTGCCCTGGGTGGCGAGAAGTTGAGAACCTCGATCTACCTCAAGCAACAGTTCTCTGCGGGCCCGCTCCGGGGTGTCGGGTAGACCGCGGAGGATGGCGAGAGCGTTCGCGAAATGACTTGCAGCCTCCACGTTTGCCGAACGCTCGGCGGCCTTTTTCCCGGCCGCCTCCCACTGCGATATCGCTGCCTCCGCGAGATTTGCTGCAGCGTAATGCTGCGCCAGCACTTCCGGCGTCGCCGCGACGATTTCTCGAAACTGCGTAGCGAGAACATCAGCGATCTTGCGATGCATTAGCCGGCGTTCGCTCTTGAGCAGGGAATCGTAGGCCGCATCCTGGATAAGCGCATGCCGGAAGGAATATTTGGCGTGTACGGGAACCCCATGCTGCTGGATAAAGCCCTCGTGGAGTAACTCGGCAAGTTGCTCTCGCAGGCTATGCTGGCTCTCGCCGGTTACGGCGCCGAGAACCTCGCTGTCGAAAGTCCGACCGAGGGTAGCGGCAACCTGGGCGAGCGGCTTTGCGACCTTCAGTCGATCAAGTCGTGCCGCTAGCGAGCCCCGCAGCGTGGACGGTATGCTGTCGACGACGGCGGTCAATCGAGCAGGATCTCCGTGCGCGGCCGAGAGATTTCCGGCGAGCACCGTCTTGGTCAACTCCTCGACAAATAGTGGAATACCACCCGTCTTAGCAACGATGTGCTCCACGATGTTTGCTGGTAACGGTGTCGCGCCCGCAACCTGTTCAATCAAGGTCCTGGCCTCGCTCGTGGAGAGATGACGCAGCCCAAGACGCGTGCCCTGCGATTCCAGCAACCATTCCGCCCTAAACTCGGGACGAAAAGTGAGGATGGCCATCGCGCGCCAATCCGGGAGTTGCCGAATAATGCGCTCGAGCAGACTATTGGTCGAAGCGTCTGCCCAATGCAGATCTTCGACAATAAAGACGATAGGATGTTGCTCAGATTGTCTCAGAAGCCATTGTGTAAGAAGATCGAGCAGAAGCTCTCGACGCTGCGATGGAGACAGTTCCCTCAAAGACAGGGGGACCGGCAACTCCAATAACTCGGCGATCAGCGGAACCGCCTCAGGCGTGATCGAATCCAATCCAGCGAAAGCACGCTGAAGGTTCGCAACCTTGTCCTCGACATCAGCGAGGCTATCCAAATTTACCACGCGGCGGATCATCTCGATGATGGGATAGAAGGCGCTCTCTCGATTATAGGCCGAACAGTAGCAGGTGAATGGCAAAAACGCCGATCCGTCTAGCATGTCTCGGAAATTGCGAACCAGCCGCGTCTTGCCCGCGCCGGCCTCGCCCGTGATAAGCACCAGTTGGCCTTCACCGCTTACGGCTTGAGAGAAACGGTCGCGCAAAAGCGCCAATTCCTCGCTACGCCCAACCATCTTCTGTCCGGCGCGAACGGCGTCGAAGGCAGGATCGACACGTTCGCCGACTACCTCAAAGAGGTTTATCGCGCCATGAGTGCCCCGGATCTCCTGCGGACCAAGGTCGCGAAGATCGAAGTTATCACCGATTAATTGCGCGGTCGCACCTGTTATCACCAGACTGTCCGGCGCAGCAAGTTGCTGCAGTCTAGCAGCAATATTTGGCGTCTCGCCGAGGATACCCATCGTTTCGAACGTGTCCGAGGATCTCAGGTCGCCCGCGATGACAATGCCCGTGTGCATGCCCATGCGCATATGGATGGGCGGCTCGCCGGACAATTCTTGCCTGTTGAGTTGCCTCATGCCGTCGAGCAGCGCCAGCGCCGCGCGCACGGCTCTTACGGGATCGTCTTCATGAGCGAGAGGAAAACCGAAGCACACAAGTATCCCGTCGCCGATATAACGAACGATCGTACCGTCAAATTGGCGAACCGCGTTCGCGCACGTGTCGCGATATTTGTAGATAATGTCTTTGAATTCCTCATCGTCAAGACAGACCGACAGATCAGTCGAACCGACCATATCGATGAAGAGCACCGTAACCTGACGTCGTTCAGGCCGCTGACCGCGGTCAGCGCCGCGCGAGGCGACAGGCGTCGGATGCTCAACCAATTGCCGAGTCAGCGAATGCTCCGCGAGCGGAGCACCGCACCCGCCGCAGAAACGGAATTCGGGCGGACTTTCGAATCCACAAACTTCACAACGCAAACTCAGCTTCGCGCCGCAACTTGGGCAAAAACGCGCATTCGTCGGAGCTGAGCAGCCGCAAGCAGAACAATGCATACGGGGTGACTGCTGGTTGCTATTGAAATAGTATTATGTCAGTTTAGCATCCCCGGCTTGTCCTAGATAGGCCTCGGAGTACTATCAGTCGCAGCGAGATGGGACGTCATGGCACCCATACAAAATCCGTTTGCGCTCAAGAAGCCCCTAAAGCTTTCAATTTGTTATACTGAAACGTGCAATCTCTCCTGCCAGCATTGCTACGCCGACTGCGCGCCCGAAAAGGCCGCGTCAGAATTGCGTAGCGAAGACTGGGCTCGCTTTTTGGACGAGATCGCGGAGCTGGGCGTGATCTACCTCTACATCGAAGGCGGGGAGCCATTTCACCGGCCGGATTTCTTGCCTTTCCTGGCCACAGCATCGAGCCGCTTCCTCACCGAGGTCCGCACCAATGGGACGCTTATCTCACCAGATCTTGCTCGCCAACTAAAGGATATCCACGTCGGCATCGTGCTTGTCGATATTCTTCACCCGAGCGCGGAGGTGCACGATGAATTGACGGGAACGCCCGGGAGCCACAAGCGTACCTGCGACGGCGTCAGATATATGCTTGACGCCGGCATCGAGGTACAGACTCTCACAATCCTCAATCGGAAGAATTTCGCCGACCTTCAAGGTTACATCGATCTAGCTCACAGGCTAGGGGTGAAGACGGCCGGCGTGTTGCGGCCTTATCCGCTCGGCCGATTAAAGTATCGCTGGGATGAATTCTCTCTGTCACTCGACGAGATGCATGCTGCACTGGACGCGCTCCGGTTACCATCAGGGATGAAGCTCATGCAATCCTGGCACCCACATAACGGCAATTCATGCTGGCAAATGGCTGCCGTGAACGCGTTTGGGGATTCGATCGGTTGCGCTTATCTGCGCGAGTACGTGAACTACGGCAACATCAAGCAAGTTTCCTTCATGACGACATGGGACCACCCGCTCTATCGCGAGTTGAGATTGGGCCAGGTCAAAGATAGCTGCCCCAGCTGTGCATCAAGTCAGGGATCACATGGCGGATGTCGTGCGACTGCCTATGCGTTTCACGGCGCTTGGGACGCGCCAGACCCATTCGACAAAGTATTGAATAAGGGAGTGGACCTCCGTGTCATACCCGAGTGGCTGCTACAATCGCGCCCCAAACCTCCGGGTGCGCCCCGTTAGCGAGATGAAGAGTTGCGTTGTGTTTAGGCCTAACCCGCCGAAGTTATTCATGCTGAACCTCAACGCATGGTTTATTCTCGAACTTTGCGACGGCCGAACCGCGGACCAGCTCACCGAGCGATATTGCAACCAAGTTGCCTCGCAAATGTCGGACGCAGATGCACGAGAAAACCTCGAGAACGGTCTTCAGAAGTTGCGAGAACAGGGGTTGATTGAATTTTCAGCAGAGAAGCATTGAGGAGCTTTAGTATGAATAGCATGGATCCGTCAGGGCTTGCCTCGAGCCTAATCGCTAGCGAAAAATTGACCCCGCCGACTGTTACGTCGATCGAACCGGAGGTGCGATCGGGCGGGTTTTTTCCATTTTGTGACTTGATCAAGCATGGCGAAGGTCAGCAGGAGATTGAGGACCTCCTCAATGAGAGCGTATTGCTTGGGTCGCTTGTGATTGAATGGGGCTACGATGTTCCATTCAATAAGCACGTTGACTTCAAGAATTGGCTGATTGCCAACGAAAGCAAGCTCGACGACGTGACGCCGGATGGTATTACATATCGCGGGACATATGCTGTTTCCGCGTCAAGCGAGAAAGGCAGTGGACTTTATCGAACGATCTGGGCGTTCAGGACGCTTCGGGCACTTGAAGTCTTCAATGACGAGATGCACTCCGCTTCCGACTTCTCTCGGTTGATTCACGATCTCTGCGACTACCGCGATCGTGATCGTGGCGCTGCCAATAGCCAACAGATCTATCAACCCGTGCGCTGCGCAGACCGATTGGGCTAAAATTGATCGGCGGCGAAGGGGATTGCCTCGCAAGAGGCGCCGCGCTCGCGGGATGCCGCGGCAGCAGTATAGCAGAGCGTTTGCGCGGCTTGATGAGTTCATCGCGCTACACCGCGCTGCGCCGCCAGCGGCAGCGCGGTGGACTCGGTGCTGATCAATGCATAACTCCGACACCAACGCACGTGATCCCCCTTCCGAAGGGCAATATCCATAAATGCTTCATGGATCGAATGCGAATTTCGCGTATCCGATGTTATGGAAGAAGTCGGCCGCTGGCCGACCAAAGTCCGTATCAGTGAAAGGCCACCCAGCTTCCCGCGCAAGAATCCAGGACGCGAGGCTGCGGTGCCGCACTGGTCGGGTAGCGATCGACGAGCTGGATTGTCTGCTGAAACATAGCTCTATGATTTTGGCAGCTTCCTCCACCCTGCACATTCTTGTCGATCTTCATCGGCCTTCGTCAACTCGGTAAGAAACCGAGTTCGAGCAGATAGCCGCGCAGCCGCCCAGGCCATCCGGAGCACCTGAATTTCCGTCGCCGCTCCCGAAGCAGCTTGCATCCCATCTCGAATTCGCTTCCTCACTTCAGGATCTGCCATTCGCTCCTTGGTGAGCCTGCTTATCTCGGCACTACGCGAGCGCATAAGTTCTGCCATGCGAGCCTTGGTTTCAGGCGAGTGTTTCCGCTTGATCATGCATATTCTCCGTCGTCCTAATGGACGCTTAGGTGTGGCTTTTTGTATTTAATTCCAGAACTTTGCGTACGAACCACCCACACCGGTCGGCAGAAACGGGGGCTTTAGAGTTTTTGACCCTCCCCTCCCTCCATCGTGGTACGTTTCACTTCGAGCTTCGTACGATCAGAGCGAGCCATAGTCCTATTATTCCCTCTTGCTTGGTGGTGAAGGTTGGAGCGGAGGACATAGGCGAGAAATCCCGACGCTCGCGCATCGAGACTCGTCCCATGTCCTCTGCGATCTTGCTAGGCGGAGCCAGGCCGTCGCTTTCAGACCCTGCGCATGCGATGGCGCTACGCAGGTCGCGTCTACTTGCAGCGACGTCCATCTCGCCGACAGCCACCCTCGCGCTTTAGGCCGGGCTCGCTTTGGCTGTATCCCGCGGTAGGCAAATCATAACGCGCCGCCGCCGTTAACCGACCAGCGCGCATGAACACGACGCTCTTCAATGCACGCGGCGAGAAGCCGCGCATGAACGCCGTAAGCCATGCGAGGAATTGTGTCAGGGTCTAGAACCCAGAAATGTCAAAGGGTATGGTCCTGCAAGGACCACCGGCTCGAGTGCTGGGACATCATTTTGGAATCTTCAGAGCGCCATTGCGACCGAGCAGTCGTCTGATCTGGATGTAGAGACTTGACTGCCCTTTGCGCGTACCCGGTCGCATAGAGGAAGACCTGGTTCACAATTGGCAAAGGCCGAGAAGATCAACGAATCCTGCCGGGTGCTCCGGCTGACGCTGCTCTCGCCAACGCTCACGGAAGCGGCCAACAACCCATCGGGCTTGATCTGGCAACTTTGCTCATGTCGCTCCCAGTCGAGTGGGACCGGCAAGACGCTCTCTTGCAGCAGATGGCAGCACGTGACTAGCTGAAGGCAAGCCATTCCAAGCCGCACGGAGATTTACAGCGATTGCAGTGCGCCGGCTGCCCGAACGTACTCGTCAATTGCCAGTCTTGGGCCTCATTGCTCCACTGGATCGTTGCGTGACAAACAATGTCATCTGAGCCGCAACGATCGCACACCGGCGTGTATCTTTGGCCCGGATCCGCGCGCTGGCCGGGCGTTTCGGCGAGTAGATTAAAAGGATTGATCAGCAGTGTCCGCCGCATGTCGTCGGTCCCTGTAAGTCTGAAGCTAATTTACATCTATCGGCTTCCTTCGAAAGCCCGAACTGCGTTGTGCGACGCAATCGTGCACCACGACGATCGCTCTGGATGATCGCGATCTTTTCGGCTGATCAGTTTAGGCGGTAGAGTGAAAAGTTTAAGAGCGACGCAAACGCCACCCAGGCCGCGTACGGGATAAATAAGAGCGCCGCCAGCCGATTGGTCCGCCATTGCAGACCTATAAAAAACAGTATCAAACCCAGCAGCAGAACGATGACCGAAAGGCCCATAGCCAAGTTATGCAATCGGAAGACAACGGGAGACCAGAGAAAATTAAGTGTCATCTGTCCGAGCCAAACCTGCAAGGCCAGGCCATTGACCTCCTGTAGGTAGGCGCGCCATCCAGCGATGGCGATCATCACGTACAGAATCGTCCAGGTTGGCGCGAACACCCAGTTCGGCGGATTGAATGGCGGCTTCTGCAGCGCAGCGTACCATGCGCCAGGCAAGTTGGTTGCACCGATCAGCCAGCCGATGCCTACAACGGCAACAAGAAAGACGAGCAGGCTGCGATTTCGTGTTTTCATGACCGATATGGCACGTTGGGACCAAACAAGCTTAGGTGGCGAGGCTGGACTTCGCGCGCCGCACGCCTCGCCTGCGGCCCGGCTGCAACGTAAGCTATAACGGTAGGTGCGGATAGACTGCCGCCGGCCGGGCGTATGTTGAAAAGGAACCATCCAGCTCGAGACCTGTTTTGCTTTTATGAGCGAGCTGCTGCCAATCCTCGTGGAGAAGTCGATTCAGATCGCCTGGGACTTCCTCGAGCGCTCCGGCCAAATCACAGATCCAGCCGACGCGAGCCGCTTCCTTCTCAGAAGTATCGACGACATGGCTCGGGCTGGTGAGCATCGGCCGCTGATGCTCGCGAACAATGCCATTGACGCTTACCGGCGCTACAAGCGTCTGCTCGCGGCATGATCAACCCCAATTGTCCGATCTGCGGCGGTCTGGGCTGGGTTTGCGAAAACCACCCTCACCTGGCCTGGACGAAAGACCCGCGTGGTTGCCAGTGTGGCGCAGGCATGAGATGCGCGTGCAACAGCTCCGACGACATTGACCAAGGCGTGGAGGAGCACGATGTGAGCGGGGTTCTCTCGGAGACCCCGCCCACCAAGAACTAGCGCCGCGCGGTCTTCTTGCGACGATTGTAGGGGGAGCGGTTGATCGGCCGAAGCGAGATGCCCGCGCGCTGCGCTTTGCTCGTGATCGAACCCTTCGGCCTCTCCATCTTGAGGCTAATGACGCCCGTGGGAGTGTTGGCCTTTGCGAGCGATCGAAGCTGGCTGACTTCCTTATCGGTCCAAGGCTGGCGGGAACGGCGTTTGTACTTAGGGTTGGCCTTTCGCGCACCCTTTTTGCCGATGGGTGAACCCGGTCGTTTCCATGCTGCCTTTGCCATGTCGGCACCTCCTGCTCGGACAAACACAGGAATCGGCCCGCCAGTTCCTACTTAGGAACGGAGCCGCCGAGCCCGAGTTATTGGGAAATGGACAGCCTTACCAAGAAAGATCAGTTCGAGCGTTCAAAGATCAATGTGCATGCGCCTGATCAAATGAAATGCTGGGCTCATGCGCTCGGTGTCTCAAAGGAAGAGCTTCGTAAGGCGGTCGATAAAGTAGGGAATTCTGCTGCGGCCGTCCGCAAGGAGCTGGAGGCGAGCCATGACGAGAGAGCAAGAAGTCAGCTCTGAATGTGCGCACGAGGCACGAAGACAGGCCGCTCTTCTTCCGCCCGGCCCGATCAGAGACGCACTGCTGGAGAAGGCTCACCAGTACGAACTGGCCTCAAAAACTGATTTGCATCACGATGCCAAAGAACCGACCTTGGGATCCCGCTGAAGACGGCACTCTACAAAAACTGATCGCTGAAGGCCGTTATGCCGTCGACATTGCCGTTGAGATGAACCGAAGCGAAGCCGCGGTACGGCTCAGGGCCAAAGTTCTTGGCCTAACCTTCGCCACCGCGCCGCGAGGGCCGAGGCCAAGATAGCGCGGGGTCCGATAGCATGGGGTCGTCCCAGCCGGACGCTGAGACGACCCGAACGAGCGCTACCTGGAGCTGGTCGAGCCACCCGATTTCATGCCGGTGCTGGACCCTGTCGTCTGACCAGGAGCATATCCCGATGCGCCGGGGCTGCCAGACTTCGAGCCCCTTGCCTGCATTTCCTGTCCGGGCGCATAGCCGGAAGCGCCAGGGCTCCCCTTCTTGGAACCTCGGTCCTGCATCTCATGACCAGGAGACTTGTTAGAGACGCCCTGCGCGAACACGATCGTGCTCGAAGCCATCAGGCAGGCGGCAGAAAGTCCGATGATTGTGCGCTTCATTTTGTCCTCCAGAGTTCGCCCCGGCAACCAACCGCGCGATCCGAACGACGTTCCATGAATATGGCTCATCAGATTCCGATCGGCACTGGAGGGTTCTAGTACGCGCCGAAGCGCGGCATCGATGAACCCCAGGTGAATGCACCGTTCAGCGAGCATTGGAATGCGCGTCTGATACTCTGCTGAGTTATCGCTCAACAAGGGAGGAGCATCTCAAGATGAAAAAGCTGTTGGCATCCGCAGTTATTAGTTGTGCTTTTTCGCTTATTCCAATGCTCTCGGCATCTGCCATGCCGATCGCACCGCCACAGACCCTGGCAAACACGGACGATGGAATAATCCAAGTCAAAGGCGGCCACGGACACGGGCATGGACACGGCTGGGGCCATCATGGCGGCCGCGGTCATCACTACGGTTGGGGCCGCGGCCATCACTATGGCTGGCACCGAGGCCACCACTACGGTTGGCGCCATCATCACCGCCATTGGTGGTGACGTCCTGATCGAAGAAAGAGAGGCCGCAGCAGTCTGCGGCCTCTCCTTCATTTCTACGATTTCGTTAGGACCACCGGCCACCGAGACCGTATGCAAATTGGTTGCATGGTGGCGCAGGGCTGCATCGGCCCGGATTCGCCCATCGAGCATTATGGAATGCCGATGGGAATCGTGGTTGCGGCAGGCTTCAATGCCTCGAAGAGTGCCTCAAGCGTTGCATCCACCTTCGCTTTCGTGCGACCGCCGAGAGATGGGAGCAAGGGTAGCTGATGTATTTTCGCTTGCCGGCGGTCCTCAGGCGACGCTCGAACGCCGGCAATCAGTCAAAGCTTCAAGGGGCAACTCTTGCAGCACCTGACATCACAACATCAAGCTCGGATCGAAAACCACCGAGATCGCCATCGCGCATCTTCTGAAAGAAAGCGCTGAAGCTTTTCGGCGACAGCATGTTGAATTGATAACGCACAGGACGGTTGTTCTTCTTCAGCCATTCGTTCAGACGATCAAAGTGAGCAATAGCGTACTCATGCTTTTTTGAGTTATCGGGCGAGGGCTCGGATATTTCTTCATCACCCTTGATTTCAATCACGAATACGGAGTCTCCCTGTTTAATGAAGAAGTCGGGACTAAACTCCCCGCGCTTGGGGTGCTCCCCCTTCTTCCAAGCGTATTCGATGCTGTAGTAGCCGGTCTGCGTATTCTTCAGCCATCCCTCAATTCTTTCTGCGTTGTCGTGGGAGACCAGCTCTCTCATAAATCTCTTCTCGGGTGTTGCATCGGCTCTCGCTAGATTTAGAGGGGTTCTGAAGTAATTTGATGAAGCAACCTTCGAACGGCCGCGCACAAACTCACCGTCTTCATCTTCGACCTCTTTGAAGAATTCCCTTTGCTCATCGACCAACGCTTGTCCGCATAGATCTTGAGGTCATTCTTCAGGAAATCTCGCAGCTCTTGAAACGCCTGCTCTGCCTTTGCCCAGTTCGCGAGAGAGATTCAAAACCGGCGCCCTTTGAAGGCTTTGTTTTCCGCGAAATGCCGTACCGTACCAATTTCCGGCGTTCTAGGATTCGGAGAAAAAAGCATTCTCCAGGCCCGTTCACGGCTCATTTTTAGTACGGCCGACATTCTCCAAGGCGTGAAAATGCACGAAAACGGCCGAGTTTTCGGGCCTGTCACCGTTTCGAGGTACGAAATTTTGGGGCAAACTGGCGGAGAGAGTGGGATTCGAACCCACGGTACGGTTTCCCGCACACACGCTTTCCAAGCGTGCGCCTTAAGCCACTCGGCCATCTCTCCGGGAGGCCTCTCTTGAAGGGCTCAGCCGGATTTTGCAAGGGAGCGCGGGCCCCCGGCGCAAAATTTCCCCAATAGATTGAAAATACTGGGTAAATTGGCGGCGACCCGGTCCGCCGGGCGGCCGCGATGGCCATCGCAGGCGATTTCCGCGGCTCGCTGGCCGCAGGCCAACGCAAATCAATGGCGGCAGCTTGGGCGGGCGGAAGCATTGTGAGAATGCGCGAGTATCACTCACCGGCCGCGCAACATAATCCGTGTCGTCCAGGCCTAGCGCGCAATTGCGCACGGGGGGCCCGGCCGATTACCCCGATTGCGCATTGTTGCGCGACGCTGGGACCACGATCTCGTTCGCAATTAAATGCGGTGGTCCCGGCTTTCGCCGGAACCACCGAACAATGGATGCGCGAAACAACGCACCAATCCCGCAGGGATAACGTTCGCTCAGTGATAGCGCGCGGCAAGATCCGCCGTGCGGCGCGGCCACAGGGTTGGAGGCTCCGGCAGCGCCGCGTTTGCCGCACTGTGCGTATCCTGCAGCGCCTCGATGAAGTCGGCGAACCATTGCTGGATGGTGCCGCTGTTGAGCTTCTCCATCATCGCTTCCCAGCGCATCCGCCGCTCGGTCAGCGGCATCGCCAGCGCGATTGCGAGCGTGCGCGCCATGCCGTCGATGTCGTGCGGATTGACCAGCAGCGCGGCATCGAGCTCGTTCGCCGCACCGGCGAATTTCGACAGCACCAGCACGCCGGGATCTGCCGGATTTTGAGCGGCGACGTACTCCTTGGCGACGAGGTTCATGCCGTCCTGCAGCGGCGTCACGACGCCGACCTGCGCGGTGCGATAGAGCCCCGCGAGCACGCCCTGGCCGAACCCCTTGTTGAGGTAGCGGATCGGCGTCCAGTCGACCTCGCCATGTACGCCGTTGACATCGGTGACGAGCTTCGCCACCTCACTGGCGAGATTGCCATAGGCCTCGATCGCACCGCGCGAGGGCGTCGCGATCTGCAACAGCGATACCGAACGCTTCAGGTTCGGATGCAGCGACCACATCCGGTCGAACGCCTTGATGCGGTTGACGAGGCCCTTGGAATAGTCGAGCCGGTCGACGCCGATCGCGAGCTTCTCGCCGTTGAGGCTGCGCCGCAGCCGCGTCACGTCGGGATGCGTCATCGCCTTGGTGGCCTGCTGCGCGAACTTGCCGGGATCGATGCCGATCGGAAACACCGCAGCGCGGGTGCGGCCGAACGACGAATTGATCACGCCATCACGGACCTCCAATTCGAGATCGTTCTGCACGTAGCTCAGGAAGTTCTCGCAGTCCTCATCGGTCTGGAAGCCGATCAGGTCATAGGACAGCATCGCCTCGATCAGCTCGCGATGATTGGGCACGCCAGCGATCACCGCGCGCGCCGGCCACGGCGTGTGCAGGAAGAAGCCGATCGGCTGCGTGACGCCGAGGTCGCGCAGCTCGGCGCCGAGTGCGAGGAAGTGATAATCCTGGATCCAGAATACGGAATCAGGCTTGCGAAAGCGCAGCAGCGCACGCGCCATGAACGCGTTCACTTCGCGATAGCTCGCGTAGTCCTCGTGCGAGGCGCGAATCAGATCGGCGCGCGAATGCATCGCGGGCCATAGCGCCGAATTGGCAAAGCCCTCGTAGTAGCCGCCATAATGCGCGGCCGGCAGATCGAGCATCGCCAGCGCGCCCGCACCGAGTGCTTCGACTTCTGCGAAAGGTTCCTTGTGGTTCCCATCGCGGACCCGTCCGCTGGAACCAACCCATATTGCCCCTGTCTTTTCCACCACCGGCAACAGTGCCGCGGCCAGCCCCCCCGTCATGGGTTCGTTAGGTTTTCCGCGCGAGACGCGGTTCGATACGACGACGAGGTTCACCAGGTCCCCTCCTGTTGGTCAACTCGCGTATTAACAACCATTCATCAAGATGGTTCCTGATCAAGGAATCTCCCAAATGACACCAAAATCGGGCAGAGCGCGCGGGAGCTCGCAGGAACTCGCGAAAAGAAAATTACACGCGAGCGCCACGTCACGACGCAAAAGCACCGCATTCGATTCGGTTGCGATGAATATGGCTCGATTAAGACAGGCTGACGTCCCTGTCATCGTCGAGCAGGCCCGAGAGAAATTGACGCACATCGCTCGGCCCGGCGAAATGTCCGGCGACACCGGTCGCGCGGCGGCCGACGGAGAATGCCAGTCCGTAGAAATCAGGCATGATGCCGAACACGGTCTCGTCGGTGACGTCGTCGCCGATGAAGAACGGTCGGCGTCCCCGGAACGGCTCATGCGTCATCAGCTCGCGCACGCCGGTCGCCTTGGTGAAGCCGGAATGCTTGATCTCGCAAACGCTCTTGCCCGGCAACACCTCGATCGGCGCATTCGGCAGCTCGGCGCGGATCAGCGACACCGCTTCATAGATCGCCTTCTCCGCGGCGGGCGCCAGCCGATAGTGCAGCGCCAGCGAATAGCCCTTGTCCTCGAGCAGAATGCCGGGGCTGAGCTTTGCAATCGCGGCAAGACGGCGCTTCAATTCCTTGTCGAGCGGCGGCGCGTGCGCGGCGACCGCCTCGCTGTCCGGCTGCAATCGCATCTCGGCGCCATGGCCGCCGATCGCGGGAAACACCTCCGGCGCGAAGATCAGGTCGATGTCGTTGAGCGAGCGGCCGCTGACCAGCGCCAGCGCGCCGCCGGTGCGCTCATGCAGCTGCTTCAGCGTGCTCGACAGCTCGGGCGGCACCCAGACCTCGCGCGGCGTTGGCGCGAAGTCGAGCAGCGTGCCGTCGATGTCGAGCAGCACCGCGGTCTGGTCAAGCGGCGGAATCAACGATGCCGGCACGCGGTCAATCCTGCGGTCAATCTTGGCGTCAGGGGCGATGTCGTCATCCAGAGCCATTTCGGCCATGTTATGCTTCGTCATAGTCTACTCCACAAATGCCAACGGTCGCGCGACAGATTCGAGCGATTTTCGCTCGGCCGCGACGGCATAGCGCCATGCGGCGGCTGCGGCGACCAACATGAGTGCCGACCCCAGGAGGTAGCCGGCGAAGACGCTGTTGCGCGATCCGGTGTCGATCAATACGCCGAACAGCGCCGGCCCGATCACGCCGCCGATCCCGGTGCCAACAGCATAGAAGACCGCGATCGCGAGCGCGCGGACCTCGAGCGGAAACGTCTCGCTGACGGTGAGATAGGCGGCGCTCGCCGCCGGCGAGGCGAAGAAGAAGATCACCATCCACGCGATGGTCTGGGTCTGCGCGCTGAGCACACCGATCGAGAACAGATAACCAGACAGCGCCAGCAGCACGCCGGAGGTGCCGTAGGTAAGCACGATCATGGTGCGGCGGCCCAGCGTATCGAACAGGCGGCCGAGCAGCAGCGGCCCGAGGAAGTTGCCGGCGGCGAACGGAAGGATGTACCAGCCGACATTGCTGGCGGCGATGCCGAAGAAATCGGTCAGGATCAGCGCGAAGGTGAAGAAGATGGCGTTGTAGAAGAACGCCTGCGCCGCCATCAGCGTCAGCCCGACCAGCGAGCGTAGCCGGTAGGTCGAGAACAGTGTCACCGCGACCTCGCGCAGCGGCGTGTGATCGCGCATCCGCAGCCTGATCTTGTCGAAATCTTCGCTGGACTGTTCGTGACCGAGCACCGAGGTCTCGATATCGGCAACGATCTTGTGTGCCTCGTCCGGGCGCCCGTGGATCATCAGCCAGCGCGGGCTCTCCGGAATCCACATCCGCATCAACAGCACGACGAGTCCGAGCGCCGCGCCGGTGAAATAGGCAATCCGCCAGCCATGGTCCGGCGCGAGGAACGCAGGATCGAGCAGGATGATGGCGCTCAACGCGCCGATCGCGGCGCCGATCCAGAAGCTGCCATTGATGACGAGATCGGTCCAGCCGCGGTAGCGCGCCGGCACCAGTTCCTGGATGGTCGAATTGATCGCGGTGTATTCGCCGCCGATGCCGGCGCCGGTGAGGAAGCGGAACAGCGCATAGCTCGCGACATTCCACGACAGCGCGGTCGCAGCCGTCGCCGACAGATAAACCGCGAGCGTGATGAAGAACAGCTTCTTGCGTCCGATCCGGTCGGTGAGCCAGCCGAAGCCGAGCGCGCCGAGCACGGCGCCGGCGAGATAGGCGCTGCTGGCAAGACCGACATCGGCGTTGGAGAAGCTCATGGTCGGGCTCTCCTTCAGCGCCCCCGACAATGCGCCGGCGAGCGTCACTTCAAGCCCGTCGAGAATCCAGGTGATGCCGAGCGCCAGCACGACGCGGGTGTGAAAGCCGCTCCAGCGGAGGTTGTCGAGCCGAACCGGGACCGAGGTCTCGATGATGCGGTCGTCGCTCTGCGCAGTTGGCGCGGCCGTCCGGTCGATCGTTGTCGCAGAACTCGATTGTACCGGCTGCAAATTCATCGGATTGAACCAATGAGAAAATCCCCGGAACTGTGCGTTCCAAGGTCTTCCCTCCCAGGATTGCGGCAAACGGTGTGCCCGCCACACCACGTTAACGCCACTTGCCCGGAACGGTTCCCGCATTGCGGCACAGGAACCGCAATCGCGGCGAACTGTTCTCCGCACAAAGCGATGGAGGCATCGATGGCTGCACACAAGAAAGTCTCGCGAAAATCAGCGGCACGGTCCGCGAGCACGGCGCGTCGCAAGCGTGGTGCGAGAAAGACAACGTCGAAGCGCTGGTCGCAGCGGGTAACAAAGGAGAGCGACGCGCTCGACCTCAAGCGCGGCGTGTTCAAGCAGACCAGCGCGAGGAAAATCGCCGCATCGCTGAAGGCGTCCGCCGAGCACAGCGCACGCCGCAAGAGCGGCGCCTATCGTTCCGCGCTGTCGATGCTGACCCTCTATATCAACCGCGCCGGCAAGACGCTGCCGAAGACCGAACGGTCACGGCTGGAGCGCGCCAAGGTCGAGTTGAAGCACCAGTTCGGTCGGGATTAGCTCCATCCAATACTGTCGTCCTGGCGCCCAGCGGCGTCGTCCCGGCGCAGGCCGGGACCCATACGCCGCGGCAATCGGAAAGGGCAACCGGCTAGTTGCCCGCACACCAACGAACGGCGGTGGTTATGGGTCCCGGCCTGCGCCGGGAGGACGATAGTTGATAGGCCCGCGCGCTCGCTACGCCGCGCGGATGTTGGCCATGAAGCGGTCGAGCTCCTCGCGCAGCCGCGAGCTTTCGATCGACAGCGAGCGGGCCGAGTTCAGCACCTCTTCGGAGGCGGCTCCCGTCTCGGTGGCGCCGCGATTGACCTGGGTGACGCTGGAAGCGGCTTCCTGGGTGCCTTGCGCGACGTTCTGCACGCTGCGCGCGATCTCCTGCGTGGCCGCGCTCTGCTGCTCGACCGAGCTTGCGATGTTGGTCGCGATCCCGGAGATCTGCCCGATCGTGCCGCCGATCTCCTTGATCGCGGCAACCGATTCCTGCGTCGCGGCCTGCATGCCGGTGATGTGGGTGGAGATCTCGTCGGTGGCGCGCGCGGTCTGGCTCGCCAGCGACTTCACCTCGGAGGCGACCACCGCGAAGCCGCGGCCCGCATCGCCGGCGCGCGCGGCCTCGATGGTGGCGTTCAGCGCCAAGAGATTGGTCTGCTCGGCGATCGCCGTGATCAGCTTGACCACGTCGCCGATCTCCTGCGCGGCGCGCGAGAGCTTGCCGATCCGCGCATCGGTCTGCTCGGCCTGACGCACGGCGGAATCGGCGATCTGGCTGGACTCCTTGGCGCGGCGTCCGATCTCGTCGACCGACGCCGACAATTCCTCGGTCGCGGATGCCACCGACTGCATGTTGCTGGAGGCCTCCTCGGAGGCGGCGGCGACCTGGCTCGACAGGTTTTGCGTGGTCTCCGCAGTCCGCGTCAGCGTACCGGCCGCGGATTCGAGCTGCACGGCGGACGCCGACACGTTGGAGACGATCGAGCCGACCGCGGATTCGAATTCGTCGGCGAAACGAATCAGCTCGTTGCGCCGCGCGGTCGCGCTCGCCTTGTTCTGCGCTTCCTGGGTCGCGGCATCGCGCTCGGCCTTGGCGACCGCCTGGACCTTGAACTCCTCCACCGCGCCGGCCATCTCGCCGAGCTCGTCGCGACGGCCGAGGCCGGGCAGCACGACGTCGAAATTGCCGGCGGCGAGCTCGCGCATCGCCGCACACATCGCCGCGATCGGCCGCGAAATGCCCTTGCCGAGCAGGAACGCCCAGCCGAGCCCGAGCACGAAGCTGCCGGCCGCGAGCATCAGGATCAGCTGCTCGGTGTCGCCGATCATGGTGTGCGATTCGGTCTCAAGCCGTTTCTGATCGGCGAGCAAATCGGACTTCATCGCCGCCGCGCCCTGGCTGATTGCAGCCGCGGATTCCGTCATCTCGACGGTCAATTCGTCGATCGACTTCGCATTCGCGATCAGCTTGGCGAGCGCCTCGCGGTACTCCTCGAGCAGGCCGGTGATGTCCTTCACGCTCTGGGTGATCCGCTCGTCCCTAGAGGTGATCGCCTTCACCAGATTGTCGGCGAATTTCAACCTCGCGAGCGCGCTGGAGGCGACCGTCTTGTCGCCGTTGGCGACGAAACTGTTGACCGCCCCGGTGATAGACAGCAACTGGTCGGTCACCTTCTTGGCGCCGAACTGGATCGATTGCAGCTCGGAATCGTCGGCGTTGCTCGGCAGATCGTCGAGTTTGTAGCGGATCGAGGTTGCGCTGCGCGTCAGCTTGTTCTGCGCGGTCTGTGCGCTTTCGTCCTTGATGCGGACGATCTCGGCAAAGATCTTGGTGAAGGCGCGGAATTCGCGCTCCAGCTTGGTGACCTGCTCGAGCCGGGCCGGATTGGTGGTGCCCTTCATCGACGCCACGATGGCATCCTTCAGGCTGGCCTCGGCGGCGAGCGCCGCTTTGGCATCGTCCTCCTTGCCGGTGGCGACGTAGTAGCGCGCCAGCGAACGGTAGGAGATCAATTCGCGGTCGATGTTGCGGGCGAGATCGGCTTCCGCGACGCTCTGGCGATAGGAGCCGACCCCGGCGGAGACCCGCTCGAAGCCCATATAGGCAAAGCCCATGGTGGCTGCCGACAGCGCCAGCGTGACGGCAAAGCCGAGCATGATCTTGGCGCGGAATCTGAGGGTTGGGAACCTGATCGACAACGATCGCTTCAGTCCCGGCATTCCAACCCCCGTCTTCATTCTGAAAACCACGCGGGGTCCGGCAGCAACCCGCCCCAGTCCCCGGAGGGCAAAACTAAGGCAGAATCAATAAGGTCCGGTAAATGGGCAGCAATTCGACCCGTATGGCCCCGGTACTACCTTGGTCGCGCCAAACCGAAGATTGACGCGCGGCGGCGGCCCGATAGTTTAGAACCGATCAAACCTGTCCCTGCCCGGGCCGGGAGAACACATCGGGAGGTGTCCCATGTCATCGCGTCGAACGGCGCCGTTCGCGCTTGCTGCCGGCGAAGCCAGCCGTCCCATGACATTCCCCTCACGACCTAGACGATAAAGGCGGGCGTGGCCGCAACCGATCGCGGCTAAGCTCCGGATGCCCTTGAGACCCGCGCGAGCCCAACCGGCCGCGCCAAGAAAAGCAAACAATTATGGTCAGGGAGGATGCGTTTGGCGAAGCAGAACGGCAGGGCCACCGACAGTATCGTCGTGGTGCAGGCAAAGACGGACGGGCCGCAGGAGGCGGCCGACGAGATCGCGAGCCAATTGGCGGGGGCCGAGCTCGCCATGCTCGTGGTGTTCGTGTCGCCGTTCTACGATCCGCAAGCGTTCATCGCCGAACTGTCGAAGCGGATGCCCGACATTCCGATCTTCGGCTGCACCACCGCCGGCGAACTATCGCCGCGCGGCTGGGATGAGGACAGCGTCGTCGCGATGGGATTCGACGCGGCCGATTTCGTCATCGCGGCCCGGCCGTTGTTCGACGTCTCGACATTCCGGGTCGACCACGGCCGCTCGATCTGCACCGAGCTGCAGCACGAATTCGCGCAGCGCACCGAGCATTGCGGCCACACCGACGAGTCCTTCGGACTGCTCTTCATCGACGGCATGTGCCAGCGTGAGGAGACCATCATGTCGGCGATCTACGCCTCGCTCGGCGACATCCCGGTCGTCGGCGGCTCCGCCGGCGACGGGTTGCGGTTCGAGAAATCCTGGGTGTTCCATGACGGCAAGGCCCATAGCGATGCCGCCGTCCTGATCCTGATCCGCACCCGGCTGCCGTTCCGCACCTTCAAGTGCGACCATTTCGAGCCGACCTCGACCAAGATGGTGGTGACCGAGGCCGACACCGAGCACCGCATCGTCAAGGAATTGAACGCCGAGCCGGCGGCGCTGGAGTATTCCCGCGCCGTGGGCCTCAGCGACAGCAAGCTCGAATTGTTCTCCTTTGCCGCGCATCCGGTGCTGGTCCGGGTCGGCGGCGCCTATTACGCGCGCTCGATCCAGCGCACCAATCCCGACGGGTCGCTGCAATTCTTCTGCGCGATCGACGAGGGCATGGTGCTGACGGTGGCGCGGGAGCGCGACCCGATCGACGTGACCAGCCGACTGCTCGAGGAGCTGACCGAGGATCTCGGCGAGGTCTCGATGTTCATCGGCTTCGAATGCGTGCTGCGCCGGCTCGACGTCGAGCAGCGCCAGCTGTCACGGGAGATGTCGGAGCTCTATCGCCGCAACAAGGTGATTGGCTTTCAGACCTATGGCGAGCAGTATCGCTCGATGCATGTCAACCAGACGCTGACCGGCATCGCCATCGGCAAGCGGGCGATCGCGCCGCAATGACCGACAGCAAGACCACGCGCATTGCCGCCCTCGAACGCGAAGCCGAGAAGCTGCGCAAGATCAACGCCGCGCTGATGTCGCGCGTCGAACGGTCGACCGACCAGCAGCTCAACGCCTTTTCGTTGTTCGAGACCGCCATTGCGCTGGACCAGCAGGTGCGCGACCGCACCCAGCAGCTCAAGCAGGCGCTGCAATCGCTGGAGAAAACCAACGGACGCCTGCTGCAGGCCAAGCAGCAGGCCGAGGCGGCAAGCTCGCTGAAATCATCGGTGCTGGTTTCGGTGACGCACGACCTGTTGCAGCCGCTCAATGCGGCGCGGCTGACGCTGTCCGCGCTCACCGAAATGGCGTCCGAGCCGAAGAGCGTCGCGCTGACCGACCAGATCGACCGTTCGCTGGCGACGCTGGAAGACATGCTGCGGACGCTGCTCGACATCTCGAAGCTCGACGCCGGCGTGCTCCGGCCCGAATTCGGTCCGGTCGCGATCGCCGCGGTGTTCGAGGCGCTGGAGCAGGAATTCGTCGCGACCGCCGCCAAGCGCAATCTCGGCTTTCGGATCATGCCGTCATCCGCCGTGGTTCGCTCCGATCCGCTGATGCTGCGCCGGATCCTGCAGAACCTCGTCGCCAACGCGCTGCGCTACACCCAGCGCGGCACCGTGCTGATGGGATGTCGCCTCAAGGGCCGTGACATCTGCATCGAGGTGCACGACACCGGGCCGGGCATCCCGGAGGCCCAGCGCGAGGCGATCTTCGTCGAATTCCAGCGCGGCGACGCCGGCGCCAGCGACAAAGCGGGTATCGGGCTTGGCCTGTCGATCGTGCGCCGGTTTGCCGATCTGCTCGGTCATGACATCAGGTTGAGTTCGCACGCCGGCAAGGGCTCGGTGTTCTCGGTCACCGTGCCGCGCACGTTCGATCCGATTGCAATCCCGGTCCGCGAACAAGCCAGCGTCGACTATCGCTATGGCGGCATGGAGGGCGCCAAGATCCTGCTGATCGAGAACGACCTCTCTAGTGCCGAGGGTCTCGCCCATCTGCTGGAGAAATGGGGCTGCGACGTCGCGGTGACGATCTCCAAGACCGAGGCGCTCGAGCGCATCCATGCGCTCGACGGCATCCCGGACGCCATCATCGCCGATCTGCATCTCGACAATGGCGAGACCGGCATCCAGGCCGTCGATGTGATCCGCGGCGAGATCAACGCCAAGGTCCCGGCGATCATCGTCACCGCCGATTACTCGGCCAAGGCCGCGTCCGACGTCTCGGCGTTCGGCCACGAACTGCTGAAAAAGCCGATCAAGCCGGCCGAGATGCGCTCGCTGCTGTCGTTCCTGCTGGCAGCGGAGCAGTCGTCCACGCGGCTATGATTTGGCGTCGCGCGACAACGCGGCCGTCACCGGCGCGTGGTCGTGTTTGCCGAAATCGAGCTTCGACAGCGCGATGATCGCCTCGGTCCGGCTGCGCACGCCGAGCTTGCGCAGGATCTCCGAGACATGCACCTTCACGGTGGTGACCGAGATATCGAGCTCATAGGCGATGTGCTTGTTCTGCAAGCCCCGGCAGATCATGTCGAGCACACGAAGCTGCTGCGCGGTGAACTGGGCGAGCTGCTGCATCAGCTGCTTGGTCTCGGCCTGCGCCTTGCGTGCGGCGGCGGTATCGCGGAAGCGCGTCGGCAGGCACACCTCGCCTTCGAGGATGCCGCGCAGCAACCGCGCCAGCTCGAACTTCGGCGTCGACTTCGGGATGTAGCCGGAGATGCCGAGCGAGATCGCACCACCGACGATCCGGGACTCGTCATGCGCGGACACGATCACCAGCGCGCTGCGCGGCGCGGCGGCCCGCACCCGGTAGGCGCCGAGCAGACCCGTGGTCCCCGGCATCGACAAGTCGAGCAGGATCAGATCGAGGCCGTCGCGCGCGGCGATCACATCCAGCGCGCCGTCGATCGAGGTGGCCTGCAACACCTCGGCCTCGGGAAACTCGGCGCTTATCACGCCGATCAGGGCGGCACGGAACAGCGGGTGATCCTCGACGATCAGCAGTCGAGGCGCACCCGCTCTATCGAGCGGCGGCTGGTCCGCCAAGGACACGGTGGTGGTCAATGCTGCGCCGTCCTCCCTCGGATGCCCATGACAGCCATTGTGCAACGACGTTATCCCAAAGTTGACCGGCAGCCTATCGGTAGCACCCCGGATGCGTTCGCCTTGCAGCGCAGCAAACCTAGGGCGACTTCTCTGCCTTCGCGCCCGCGTTGGCTTCAAGGACGGGAAGCGGAATCTTGCCGAGCTCGATGATCGCCTTGTTGCGGCTGAACAGCTTCAGCTTGCGCAGGATCTCGGTCACATGCGCCTTCACGGTGGATTCCGCGAGCTTGAGCTCGGCGGCGATCTCGCGGTTCTGCAGGCCGCGGATGATCAGATGCAGCACGCGGATCTGTTGCGGCGTCAGCTTCTGGATCCGCTCGCGCAGCGTCCGCGCGGTCTCCGAGTGATCGAGCGCGCCGACCGCGACGAAATCCCGCGGCGCCGACACCGATCCGCTCAGCACGCGGGCGATCGCCTGCGACAACTCGCCGAGCGAGGTCGATTTCGGTAGATAGCCGACCGCGCCCATCTCCAGCGCCTCGCGAATGGTGTGCTTGTCTTCCTCGCTGGAGACGATGGCGATCGGCAGCCGCGGATAGCGATCCCTGATCTTCTGGAAGCCGGAGAAGCCGACCACGTCGGGCAGCAGCAGGTCGAGCAGCGCGAGGTCGATATTCGGCTCGCTGGCGAGGATGCCGAGCGCACTCTTGATCGAGGTCGCCTCATAGATCCGGGCATCGGGATGCGAGATGCGGATGGCATTGCCAAGCGCCTCGCCGAATAGGGGGTGATCGTCGATGATCAGGAACCCCATCATGAGGACCCTCGCACTGCTCTTTGCCTAGTTCCCGCCGGTATCCTGCACGCTCTGCAGATAGGCATACACGTTTCTCAGCTCGTCGTCGCTGAAGACGTCCTTCCAGGCCGGCATGCCCTTGGCCGGCCGCCCATCATGGACCGTCTTCCAGAAGGTCGCTTCCATCTCGTCAGCATAGCGCTTCTTGAGCAGCCGGAGGTCGATCTTTCGTTCGGCCTGCACCGCGTCCGGGCCGTGGCAATGGGCGCAGGTGCCATTGAACACCTCCCGCCCTGCTTTGGTGTCGCCCTTGGCATCCCCCTTGGCATCGCCGTCGGTCGCGGCGGTCTGAACCGGCTTTTCGGCCGCAGTCGCCTGCCCGACCGTAACAGGCTCGCCTGTCCCGACCGACGACGTCGCCGCCCGGTCGGCCTGGCCGAACTTCACCGGAGCGCCGTTCGGCACACCATACTTGGCAAACAGGGCGGCGATGTCCGGCCCGAGCGACGGCAGCACGCCGTCGACCTCGTCGCGCAGTGCGCCGGATGCCTTGGCGAAACCGATCGCGGTGGCCCAGAGCAGGCCGTCGCCCTCGGTCGACACGATCTGATACTTGTCGCCATAGCTGGTCTTGTTGAGCCAGCCCGCCACCGGCGCCCAGATGAAGGCGATGTCTACCTTGCCCTGTTCGAGGGCGGTCATGCCCTCCTCCGGACTGAGGACGGTGACCTTCTGGATATCGTCACGCTGCGCAAGCAGGTTCTGCGGCGTCGATTGATATTGCACCGCAACCCGCACCCCCCTGAGGTCGTCGATGCCGGCGAGCCTGCGATCCCTGGCGCCGACCAGCGCATAGCCTTCATGGGCGATCGGCTTCGAGAAGATCACCGCCGGCCCCATGAAATCGTCGATCAGCGGTAGGCCGACCATGGCATCGCACTGCTTGCTCAGCAGCGTCTCGCGCACGGTGCGCTTGCCGAAATAGGACTTGTACCAATTGGTGCTCACCGTACGGCCGAGCTTCGCGGCCACCGCCTGGCCGATCTCGAGATAGAGGCCGGGCTTGCCCGGTTCGTCGCTCGAGAACGGCAGGTTGGTGGGATCGGCGCAGAGCCGCAGCGGCGGTCTTACTTCGTCCGCGCCGGCCGACAGGGCCGGCGCGAGCAGCGTCGCGGAGAGCAGCACGGTCCGGATCGCCTTGCCCAACTGTACGCACCGCGTTGAGCTCGGCATTTCATTCGAGTTGATGCGGGACACGGACAATGCTGCCTCCATGACGCGATGGTTACTGCAGGGCGAATACGAACAGCGAGCCGCCTTCGGGCGCCGCGGCAACCATCTGCTTGCCGATGTCACCGAGGAAGGCCGGCAGCGCCGCGGTGCGGCCGACCACGATCGCGACATACTGCTTGCCGTCGACCGAATAGGTCACCGGACCGGCACCGATGCCGCTGCCGAGGTTCTTGCTCCACAGCACCTTGCCGTTCTTGGCGTCGATGGCGCGGAAGTCGCCGTGCAGATTGCCCGAGAACACCAGATTGCCGCCGGTCGTCAGCGTGCCGCCGTTGAAGGGCAGGTCTTCCTTGATGCTCCACACCTTCTTGTTGGCCACGGGATCCCAGGCCACGAGTTCGCCGAGGAAGCCGCCGGGACCGGGCTTGGTCGGGAATTCGGCGCCGAGATAGAACACGCCGCGCTTGTAGTTCACGTCCGAGACCGACCAATCCATGCAGACATTGTTGCTCGGGATGTAGACGAGGCCGGTCAGCGGGTTGAACGACATCGGTTGCCAGTTCTTGCCGCCGATCAGGTTCGGGCAGATGTCCTTGGCGGGATGGCCGGGGCCGGGACGCTTGTCCGGATCCTCTTCCGCCCGCATCGTGTTGATGTCCCACTTCTTGGCCCAGTTGGAGAAGACGTATTTCTCGGCCGAGATCACCTTGCCGGTCTCGCGGTTGGCGACGAAGAAGAAGCCGTTGCGGTCCGCCTTCATCAGGACCGGCGTCTCGGCGCCCTTGATCTTGAGGTCGGCGAGCAAGAGCTCGTTGACGCCGTCATAGTCCCAGGCGTCGGCCGGCGTGCCCTGGATGTGCCATTTGATCTTTCCGGTGTTCGGATCGATCGCCAGCGTCGAGGCGGTGTAGAGGTTGGTCAGCTTGCCGAAATTGCCGTCGCCGGTGGAGCGCACCGCGGTATTCCACGGTCCCGGATTGCTGGTACCCCAGTAGACCGTGTCGGTCTTGGCGTCGTAGGAGCCGACCAGCCAGGCGGCGCCGCCGCCATGCAGCCCGGTGTCGCCCTTCCAGGTCTCGCTGCCGGGCTCGCCCGGCGCCGGCACCGTGAAGGTCTGCCAGAGCAGCTTGCCGTCCTTGAGGTTGAATGCCTGCAACGCGCCACGGACGCCATATTCGCCACCGCCGAAGCCCGTGATCACCCTGTCGCGGACGATCAGCGGCGGCGAGGTGATCACCGAGCCCTGCTTGTAGTCGACCACGGTCGAGGTCCAGAGCTCCTTGCCGGTCTCGGCATCGAGCGCGGTCAGCTTTCCGTCGAGGCGGCCGACCAGGATCTTGCCGTCGGCATAGGACACGCCGCGGCTGTTGACGTCGCAGCAGGCGTATTGAAGCACGTCGTCGGGAATATCGGGCTGCCAGGTCCATTTGCGCGCGCCGGTCGCGGCGTCGATCGCATAGACGTATTTCGGCCCCCACGAGGTTGACACATACAGGTTCTTGCCGATCACGACCGGCGAAGCCTCGTTGGAGCGCAGCGACGCGAGCGACATCGAGTAAACCAGCTGCAGCTTGCCGGCGTTCTCGGAATTGATCTGCTTCAGCGGGCTGAAGCGCGTGTTGCCGTAGTCGTGGCCGGCGATCGCCCATCCGTTCGGATCGGATGCCGCCTTCGCGACGGAGTCATTCGCTTTCGACGGACCAATGCCCGCCATCACCATGGCGACCAGCGACACGCCGGCAAAGAAAATCCCGCTCCTCAGCTTCATTGGCTTCCTCCAATATGGTTTCGTTGCCGCGATGGGTTCATCGCGCGCCGCGTCTCACTACCCAAATGCATGGATCAGCGATCTTCTGTCGCTACATCGGCGATGAAAATGCCAGCAACGCCTTTGCATCGTTATAGGCGGAAGGTAGTAGCGTCAGCGGCGGCGATTTTGGCGTGCCGCAAGCACCAATGATCTGCGGAAAATCGCTTGCGCCGCAGCGCATTTTCGTCACGCCGGAGCACGCCGCAGCTCGCTTGCAAATTGCCCATCGAACGGCTGCCTGCTAGGATTAGAGGCACAACCCGGAGCCTTCGTGACAGGGCCGCAACTACGACTTTGATCGCGGTTACGTCCCATATGAAGCGTGGTCTACTGGGCCCATAACGAAGCTATTGGGAGAAACGCGTGTCTACAGTCAAACTGACGGTAAACGGCAAGGCGGTCTCGGTCGACGTCGAGGACCGAACCCTCCTCGTGCACCTGTTGCGCGAAAATCTGAACCTCACCGGCACCCATGTCGGCTGCGATACCAGCCAGTGCGGCGCCTGCGTCGTCCATGTCGATGGACGGGCGGTGAAATCCTGCACCATGCTGGCCGGCCAGGCGGCGGGCTGCAACGTCACCACGATCGAAGGCCTCGCCAAGGGCGACGAGCTGCACCCGATGCAGGCGGCGTTCCGCGACAATCACGGCCTGCAGTGCGGCTATTGCACCCCCGGCATGATCATGTCCGCGGTCGATATCGTGCACCGCCACGGGGGCAAGCTCGACGAGGAAACCGTCCGCCACGAGCTCGAAGGCAACATCTGCCGCTGCACCGGCTACCACAACATCGTCAAGGCGGTGCTCGACGCTGCCGGCCGCATGAAGGTCGCGCAGGCCGCCGAATAGCAGCTCGCGCGCCGTACACGATCAAGCTCATCACCGCCGGTCTCGATGGAAACGGCGGCAAATCGAATCTCCGGTCGGGAGGACTAGACCATGGGTGTTGAAGGAATTGGCGCACGCGTCGTGCGCAAGGAAGATCGCCGGTTCATCACCGGACAAGGACGTTACGTCGACGACGTTAAAATGGTCGGCATGAGCTACGCTCACTTCATCCGCAGCCCGCATGCACATGCCAAGGTCAAGGGCATCAACTCCGCCGAGGCGATGAAGATGCCCGGCGTGATCGCGGTGCTGACCGGGCAGCAGATCGTCGACGACAAGGTCGGCAACCTGATCTGCGGCTGGGCAATCACCTCGAAGGATGGTTCGCCGATGAAGATGGGCGCGTGGCCGGCGATGGCGCCGGAGACCGTGCGCTTCGTCGGACAGGCGGTTGCGGTCGTGATCGCCGAGACCAAGAACCAGGCCAAGGACGCGGCGGAAGCCGTCGTCGTCGATTACGAAGAGCTTCCCGCGGCGGCCGACATCAAGGCCGCGATCAAGCCGGGCGCGCCGCAGCTGCATCCCGAAGCCCCCGGCAACATCGTCTATGACTGGCATCTCGGCGACGAAGCCGCGGTCAAGGATGCGTTCAGCAAGGCCGCCAATGTGGTGACGCTCGAGCTCACCAACAACCGCCTGGTGCCGAATGCGATGGAGCCGCGTGCGGCGGTCGCGCATTACGACCAGGCCGAGGAGCACTACACGCTCTACACGACCTCGCAGAATCCGCACGTCGCCCGCCTGGTGCTGTCGGCGTTCTACAACATCGCGCCCGAGCACAAGCTGCGCGTGATCGCGCCCGACGTCGGCGGCGGCTTCGGCTCCAAGATCTACATCTATCCGGAAGAGATGGTGGCGCTGTGGGCCTCGAAGAAGGTGGGCCGTCCGGTCAAGTGGACCGGCGACCGTTCGGAAGCCTTCCTCACCGACGCGCACGGCCGCGACCACGTCTCGAAGGCCGAGATGGCGTTCGACAAGGACAACAAGATTCTTGGCCTGCGGGTGAAGACCCACGCCAATTTCGGCGCCTACATGTCGCTGTTCTCGTCGGCCGTGCCGACCTATCTCTACGCGACGCTGCTGTCCGGCCAGTACGTGATCCCGGCGATCTATGCCGAGGTAATCGGCGTCTACACCAACACCACGCCGGTCGACGCCTATCGCGGCGCCGGCCGACCCGAGGCGAGCTATCTGATCGAACGGATGATGGAGACGGCGGCGCGGCAGTTGAAGGTCGATCCGGCCGAGCTGCGCAAGAAGAACTTCATCACCACGTTCCCGTACCAGACGCCGGTCATCATGGCGTACGACATCGGCGACTTCCACGCCTCGATCGATGCCGCGATGAAGGCGATCGACTATGCCGGCTTCCCGGCCCGCAAGGCCAAGGCGAAAGCCAGTGGCAAACTGCGCGGCATCGGCGTCTCCTGCTACATCGAAGCCTGCGGCATCGCGCCGTCGAAGGCGGTCGGCAGTCTCGGCGCCGGCGTCGGTCTGTGGGAATCGGCTGAGATCCGCGTCAACCCGGTCGGCACCATCGAGGTGCTCACCGGCTCACACAGCCACGGCCAGGGCCACGAGACCACGTTCTGCCAGATCATCGCAGAGCGGCTCGGCGTGCCGATCAGCCAGGTCTCGATCGTCCATGGCGACACCGACAAGGTGCAGTTCGGCATGGGCACCTACGGCTCGCGCTCGCTCGCGGTCGGCGGCACCGCGATCGTGAAGGCGATGGAGAAGGTCGAGGCCAAGGCCAAGAAGATCGCGGCGCATGCGCTCGAGGCGTCCGAGAGCGACATCGTGATCGAGAATGGCGAGTTCAAGGTCACCGGCACCGACAAGTCGATCGCGCTGCCGATGGTCGCGCTCGCCGCCTACACCGCGCACAACCTGCCCGACGGCATGGAGCCGGGGTTGAAGGAGACGGCGTTCTACGACCCGACCAACTTCACCTTCCCGGCCGGCGCCTATATCTGCGAGCTCGAGGTCGATCCCGGCACCGGCAAGACCTCCTTCGTCAACTTCGTGGCGGCCGACGATTTCGGCCGGCTGATCAACCCGATGATTGTCGAGGGCCAGGTCCATGGCGGCCTTGCCCAGGGCATCGGCCAGGCCCTGCTCGAAGGCGCGGTCTATGACGGCACCGGTCAGCTGGTGACCGCGTCGTTCATGGATTACACCATGCCGCGCGCCGACGACCTGCCGTCGTTCCAGCTCTCCCACACCACGACGCTGTGTCCGGGCAACCCGCTCGGCGTCAAGGGCTGCGGCGAAGCCGGCGCCATCGGCGCCTCGGCTGCCGTGATCAACGCGATCACGGACGCCATCGGCAACAACAAGCTGGAAATGCCGGCGACGCCCGATCGCGTCTGGCACGCCATTCACGGTTGAGGGAGGAAGAGCCATGTACGAGACCAATTATCATCGCGCTTCCTCGGTCGCCGACGCCACCGCAACCTTCGCCAAGGGCGCGGAATCAAAATTCCTCGCCGGCGGACAAACCCTGCTTCCCGTGATGAAGCAGCGCCTCGCAGCGCCGTCCGACGTGATCGACCTTTCCAAGGTGCAGGAGTTGATCGGCATCGAGGTATCCGGCGACACCGTCACCATCAAGGCCGCGACGCCACATTACGATGTCGCGCAGAGCGAGGCCGTGCAGAAGGCGATCCCGACGCTCGCGCATCTGGCATCGATGATCGGCGATCCCGCCGTGCGCTATCGCGGCACGATCGGCGGCTCGCTCGCCAACAACGATCCGGCGGCGGATTATCCGGCGGCGGTGCTGGCGCTCGGCGCGACGGTCAAGACCAACAAGCGCTCGATTGCGGCGGATGACTTCTTCAAGGGCCTGTTCTCGACGGCGCTCGAAGACGGCGAGATCATCACGCAGGTCGCATTCCCGATCCCGGCCAAGGCGGGCTATGCAAAATTCCCGAACCCGGCCTCGCGATTCGCGCTGACCGGCGTGTTCGTCGCCAAGACCAAGTCGGGCGACGTCCGCGTCGCCGCGACCGGCGCGTCACAGAGCGGCGTGATGCGGGTGGCACCGATCGAGCAGGCGCTGAAGGCGAACTGGGCGGCGTCGGCGCTTGATGCCGTCACGATCCCGGCAAGCGGCCTGCTCGCCGACATCCACGGCTCGGCGGATTACCGCGCGAACCTGGTGAAGGTGATGGGACAGCGGGCTGTGACCGCCGCCGGCTAGCCTCTATCCTTCCGGAACCTATGCAGACGGCGCGCAGCGATGCGCGCCGTTCGCGTTTTGCTGGCATTCCAGCCAAAAGGGCTTGCCACGTCCCGCATTCGGCGAGAGAATTTAGCTAATCAGCTAATTAAAAATACCGTCAGGCGGACGGTGCGGGGAGAGGACTTATGACGTTCAGCAGATCCGACGAACACCCATTGCCATGGCCAGCGACAGCCAGGCCGCGCCTTTGATGGCAGCGCCGGTGCGATCCCCCGCGTCGGACGCGTGAACAAGACCCGTCGATGAACTTCCTATAGCAACAACGGAACAACAACGTGCTCGACAAGCCCGCCTCCCAGACCGCCGCTCGCACTTCGGGGCCGCTCACAGGCTTCCGCATCGTCGAATTCGCCGGCATCGGCCCCGGCCCGTTCGCCTGCATGCTGCTGGCCGACATGGGCGCCGAGGTCATCACGCTGGATCGGGTCGGCGCGGGCAAGAATCTGAAGGCGGTGGCAACCCGCGGCCGCAAGGTCATCGAACTCGATCTCAAGAACAGGGCAGCGATCGCGGAAGTGCTCGAACTGCTCGGCCATGCCGATGCGCTGATCGAGGGCTTCCGGCCCGGCGTGATGGAGCGCCTCGGCCTCGGCCCGGACGTCGTGCTCGCGCGCAATCCAAAACTGGTCTACGGCCGCATGACCGGCTGGGGCCAGGAAGGCCCGCTGGCCAATGCCGCCGGCCACGACATCAACTACATCTCGATCACCGGCGCGCTGGCTGCGATCGGACCTAAGGAGAAGCCGGTGCCGCCGCTCAATCTGGTCGGCGATTTCGGCGGCGGCGCGCTCTATCTCGTGGTCGGGGTGCTCGCGGCTCTGCTGGAAGCGCAGAAATCCGGCAAGGGCCAGGTGGTCGACACCGCGATGTGCGACGGCGCGGCCTCGCTGATGTCGATGTTCTACGACATGGCCGCGCAGGGCCGCTGGAGCGGCGGCCGCGACCAGAATTTCCTCGACGGCGGCGCGCATTTCTACGGCGTCTATGAATGCTCCTGCGGCAACTTCATCTCGATCGGCTCGATCGAGCCGCAGTTCTACGCGCTCCTGCGCAAGCATGCCGACCTGACCGACGCCGACTTCGACGCCCAGATGGACCGCAAGGCCTGGCCGGCGCTGAAGGCGAAGCTGGAAAAGGTGTTCAAGAGCAAGTCGCGCGCCGACTGGTGCGCGATCATGGAGGGCACCGACATCTGCTTCGCGCCGATCCTCACCATGGAGGAAGCACCGAAGCATCCGCACATGGCGGCGCGCCAGGTGTTCGTCGAGCGCCACGGCGTCACCCAGCCCGCCCCTGCGCCGCGCTTCTCGCGCACGCCGTCGGCGATCCGCGAGCCGGAGCTGGCGAGCATTGCGGAGGTGACGGCTGAGTGGAAGGCAGCGAAATAAATCTCGCCGTCGTCCCGGCGAAGGCCGGGACCCATTACCCCGAATGCCGGCTGCTGTATGACGTGGGGCCGCGATCCCTTCTACAACTAAACTCGGTGGTTATGGGTCCCGGCTTTCGCCGGGACGACGACTGTGAGATTTGAGCGAGCGCGCTCGCCTCCAAGGGCCTCACGCCGCGTGATCGACTTTCAACACGCCGCGGCGGATCTGGTCTTCCTCGATCGATTCGAACAGCGCCTTGAAGTTGCCTTCACCGAAGCCATCGTCGCCCTTGCGCTGAATGAATTCGAAGAAGATCGGCCCGATCGCATTCGCCGAGAAGATCTGCAGCAGCACCTTGGTCTGGCCGCCCTCGACCACACCTTCGCCGTCGATCAGGATGCCGTTGTTCCGCAACCGCGCGACGTCCTCGCCATGGTTGGGCAGGCGGGCGTCGATCCGCTCGAAATAGGTATCGGGCGGCGACGGCATGAACGGCAGACCATCCGCACGCAATCTCTCGACCGTCGCATGGATGTCGCGCGCGCCGCAGGCGATGTGCTGGATTCCCTCGCCGCGATAGACGTTGAGATACTCCTCGATCTGCCCGGAATCGCCAGCGTCCTCGTTGATCGGAATCCGGATCTTGCCATCCGGGCTGGTCAGCGCGCGCGAGAACAGGCCGGACGCGCGGCCCTCGATGTCGAAGAAGCGGATCTGGCGGAAGTTGAACAGCTTTGCGTAGAAGCCGGTCCAGACATCCATGCGGCCGCGATGGACGTTGTGGGTGAGGTGATCGATGTAATACAGGCCCGAACCCGCGGGGCGCGGGTTGGCGGCACCCAGCCACTCGAACTCGGCGTCATAGGCCGAGCCCTTGGCGCCGTAGCGATCGACGAAATACAGCAGGCTGCCGCCGATGCCCTTGATCGCGGGCACGTCGAGCGTCTTGCCCGCGGACGACACATCCGCCGGCTCCGCGCCCAACGCGATCGCACGCTGATAGGCCTGCCTGGCATCGACCACGCGGAACGCCATCGACGGCGCGCAGGGGCCGTGCGCGGCGACGAAGTTGAAGCCGTGGCTGCCGGGCTCCTCATTGACGAGATAGTTGATGTCGCCCTGGCGATAGACCGTGATGGCCTTGGTCTTGTGCCGGGCGACCGCGACAAAGCCCATCAGCTTGAACAAAGCGTGCAACTCGCCGGGATTGGGGTGGGCGTATTCGACGAACTCGAAGCCGTCGGTGCCCATCGGGTTCTCGGTGCTGATTTCGGCCGGCGGCGCATCGTGCGGAAACGGTCCCATGACGGTAACTCCCTGATCTGTCTGAAGATCAGTTTCCGTCACTTGCGACGCAACGTGCGTGCAAAATGGCCGCTGCTTTGCTAATATCGCGCACGATCCGTGCATGAATTGGACATTTGGTGCATGCTAGACGTCGACGCCTTCGACCTCAAGATGCTCGCCGCGCTCCAGGAAGACGGCCAGCTGACCAACCAGCAACTGGCCGATCTCGTCGGCCTGTCGGCCTCGCAATGCTCACGGCGGCGGATGCGGCTGGAGGAGGAGAAGGTGATCTCCGGCTACCACGCCGACCTCGCCGGCGAGGCGCTCGGCTTCGGCCTGATCGCCTTCATCCACATTACGCTCGCGACCCACTCGCCCGACAACGCCAAGCGGTTTCGCGAGCTGGTCAACCGCGTCGACGACATCCAGGAAGCCTACGCGCTGACCGGCGACGCCGACTACGTGCTCAAGGTGATGTTGCGCGATCTCAAGAGCCTGTCCGACATCGTCAACAACGTGCTGATGCCGCACCGGAGCGTGGCCCATGTGCGCTCCTCGATCGTGCTCGACCGGTTGAAGGAGAGCACCAAGCTGCCGCTGAAATCGCTGCAAGCGTGATCCGGCGCGAATCGAGGGAAATACGTCATTCGCTTTTCCGGTCCGATTTGCGATCATTCCTTCCGACACCCGGCTAGAGAGACGATCATGGCGCTGCAGCTGCGACCGAACTGCGAATATTGCGACAAGGACCTGCCGCCGAGCGCGCTCGACGCGCGGATCTGTTCGTATGAATGCACCTTCTGTGCGGATTGCGCCGAGAGCAGGCTCGGCAATGTCTGCCCGAACTGCGGCGGCGGCTTTACGCCGCGGCCGATCCGCCCGGCTAAGCCGTGGCGGCCGGGCGTCTGCACCGTGAACCAGCCACCGTCGGACAAGCGGGTGCACCTGAAGTACAGCTTGGAGGATGTCGCAGCGAATACGGCGCGGCTGAAGGATATCCGGCCGGAAGAGCGGTGAGTTTCCCACAGGTGTCAGGCTCCTTCCCCCCGAAAGGGGGAAGGTGGGATGGGGGTCAGCCGCGGGCGCCAGCGCTCGTTGAGAGACCAGATCCCCACCCGGTTTGCTGCGCAAACCGACCCCCCCTTTTCAAGGGGAGGTGAAGTGATGCGTGGAAGGTCACTCCGCCGCGACGATCGTGCCTTCGACCTCGCCGAATCCGACGCGATAGCCATCGCCCTGGCACCAGCCGCGCATGACGAGCGAATCACCGTCCTCGAGGAACGAGCGCGTCACCCCGCTCGCCAACTCAACCGGCTCGGTGCCGTTCCAGCTGATTTCCAGGAGGCTGCCGCGCTGATGTTTTTCGGGACCGGAGATCGTGCCGGACCCTAAGAGATCGCCGACATTCATCGCGCAGCCTGACGATGCGTGATGCACGAGCTGCTGCACCGACGACCAATACATGTACTTGAAATTCGTGCTGCAGATCGTCTTCGCCTCGTTCATCGCGCCGGCGCGCAAGGCGACATCGAGCTGCATGTCGTAATTGTTCGGCTGGGTCTGCTTCAGGTAAGCCAGCGGCTCCGGCTCCTGCTTCGGGCCCTGCATGCGGAACGGCTCCAGCGCCTCGCGCGTCACCACCCACGGCGAAATCGAGGTCGCGAACGCCTTGGCCTGGAACGGGCCAAGCGGAACATACTCCCACTGCTGGATGTCGCGCGCGCTCCAATCGTTGAGGATGACGAAGCCGAAGATCATTTCTTCAGCCTGCTTCTCGGTGAGCATCTCGCCCATTGGCGAGGCTTGTCCAACGACGACCCCCATCTCCAATTCGAAGTCGAGGCGCTTGCAGGGGCCGAAGCTCGGCACATCGGCACTCGGCGGCTTCAGCTGGCCGCGCGGCCGGCGCACCTTGGTGCCACCAACCACGACCGTCGAGGCGCGGCCATTATAGCCGATCGGCATATGCAGCCAGTTCGGTTGCAGCGCATTGTCCTTGCCGCGGAACATGACGCCGACATTGGTGGCGTGCTCCTTCGACGAATAGAAATCGGTGTAGCCCGCAACGGCGAACGGCATGTGCAGCCTGACGTCGGTCATCGGCACCAGCGCCCGCGCGCGCAATTCCCCGTTGTCGCGCAGCTCCGGGTGATCGGAGCGCAGCAGCTCGCTGATCCGCGCCCGCGTCGCCGACCACACCTTCGGCCCCAGCGCCATGAAGGCGTTGAGCGACGGCTGCGAGAACACGCCGAGCGGCCCGACATCGAGCCGCGAGTCCTGCTCAAGCTCCCAGAGGTCGAGCACGTAATCGCCGATCGCAACGCCGACGCGCGGCGCAAGTCCGTCCTTCGACGAGAACACGCCATAGGGCAGGTTCTGGATCGGGAAGTCGGAGGTGGGCGCGACGTCGATGAAGGAGCGGAGCTTGGGGTCGTTGGGGTGGGGCATGGATTCCTGCCGAATTGATTGACGCACTCTTTCTCTCGTCATCCCGGGATGCGCCGTAAGGCGCAGGCCCGGAATCCATCAGGCCACGGGTCGCGCGGAGCAATGGATTCCGGGCTCGCGCTTCGCGCGCCCTCAGATGCGCAATTGCGCATCGGGGAATGACGGCGGGCTACCGCTTGCTCGGGTCGAACTTCTTCTCGAGCCCCTTCCAGCAATCCGAGTAATCGTCCTGCAGCGTCGAGGAGGTCGCGGCGTGCTGCGTCACGCGTTGCGGGAAGCGCGTCTCGAACATGAAAGCCATGGTGCCGGTCAGCTTCACCGGCTTCAGCTCGCCGTTGCTGGCGTGCTCGAAGGCTTCGCGGTCGGGCCCGTGCGGCAGCATGCAATTGTGCAGGCTGATGCCGCCGGGGACAAAACCCTGCGGCTTGGCGTCGTAGACGCCGTAGATCAGGCCCATGAACTCCGACATGATGTTCATGTGGTACCACGGCGGACGGAAGGTGTTGTCGGCCACCAGCCAGCGCTCGGGGAAGATCACGAAGTCGATGTTCGCGGTGCCGGCGGTCTCCGACGGCGAGGTCAGCACCGTAAAGATCGACGGATCGGGATGATCGAAGGCGATCGCGCCGACCGGCGAGAAGGTGCGCAGATCGTATTTGTAGGGCGCGTAATTGCCGTGCCACGCGACCACGTCGATCGGCGAATGCGGCAACGTGGTCTTGAACAGCGAGCCGCCCCACTTCACGTAGAGCTCGGTCGGCGTGTCCTTGTCCTCGTAGCTGGCGACCGGCGTCAGGAAGTCGCGCGAATTGGCCAGGCAATTGGCGCCGATCGGGCCACGCTCCGGCAGCGTGAACGCGCCGCCATAGTTCTCGCAGAGATAGCCGCGCGCTGGTCCCGCCGGAATCTCGACGCGGAATTTGACGCCGCGCGGGATCACCACGATCTCGCCGGGCTCGGCATCGATGCGGCCGAACTCGGTGACGAAGCGCAGCTTGCCCTGCTGCAGCACGAACAGCAGTTCGCCATCGGCATTGTAGAAATGCTGATCGACCATCGATTTGGTGATGAGATAGACATGCGCCGCCATGCCGGCTTGCGTATTGGCATCGCCCGCCGTGGTCATGGTCTGCACGCCCTGGAGGAAGGTCATGTCCTGTTTCGGGATCGGCGCGGGATCCCAGCGCAGTTGCGCGATCGGCATGTCGTATTCGTGGCACGGCGCGGTGCGCCACAGCCCGCTATCTGCCTTGGCGAAGCGGCCGGAATGCCGCACCGACGGGCGGATGCGATACAGCCACGAGCGCTCGTTGGTGCCGCGCGGCGCCGTGAACGGGGAGCCGGACAGCTGCTCGGCATAGAGCCCGTAGGCGCAGCGCTGTGGCGAGTTGCGCCCCATCGGCAGCGCGCCGGGCAAGGCCTCGGTCTCAAAGCTGTTGCCGAAGCCGGACATGTAGCCCGGCGTGACCTGCCCCGAACTGCGCACGATCTGATCAGGCGAGGTATTGATGTTCATGTCTATCCTCCTCCTTGCAGGGCGGCCCACATTTCCTGGTCGCGCTTGTCGGTCCAGATCACGGGATCGTCGATCCCGGACGCCTCGTCATAGGCACGCGACACGTTGAACGGCAGGCAGTGCTCGTAGATCGCAAACTTCGAGAATTTCGGGTCCATCACCTCGCGCGTCGCCGCCATCGATTCCTTCAGGCTATGGCCCTTGGCAACGGAAGACTCCGCCGCACCGTAAAGCGTGGTGACGAAATCGCGGGTCATCGCGATCGCATCGCGCCCGGTGGCGAGGCCCTTCAGCGCATCGCCACGGCCCGGCGCGATCGCCTTCGGATTGAAGGCGCGGATCTCGTTCAGGGTCGTGGGCCATTCGCGCAGATGCGCATCGCCGCAATAGCAGGCCGAGTGGTACTCGATGAGATCGCCCGAGAACATCACCTCGGCATCCGGCACCCAGGCGACGATGTCGCCCGAGGTGTGGCCGGCGCCGAGCTGCATCAGCCGCACCTCGCGCTTGCCGAGATAGATCGACATTTCGCCTTCGAAGGTCAGCGTCGGCCAGGTGAGGCCGGGGATGCTGGCGGCATCCTGAAACAGCCGCGGGAACCGGCCGTACTCGGAGTCCCAGTCCTGCTGGCCGCGCTCCTCGATCAGCCGATAGGTCTCCTGCGAGGCCACAATGCCCTGCGCCTTATAGGCGGACGCGCCGAGCACGCGCACCGCGTGATAGTGCGACAGCACGACATATTTGATCGGCTTGTCGGTGACGGTCTTGACCCGCTCGATCACCTTGTTGGCCATCGCGGGCGTCGCCTGCGCGTCGAACACCAGGCAGCCGTCGTCACCGACGATCACAGCGGTGTTGGGGTCGCCCTCGGCGGTGAAGGCGTAGAGATCGGTGCCGATCTCGGAGAAGGTGACCTTCTTCTCCGCGAGATCCGTGGTCGATGCGAAACCTTTGGCCATCAGTTCAATCCTGTTCGTTTGATCAGTGCTATTGTTGTTGCTGTTGTTGCTGCTGGCTCGCGTCCAGCATCCGCCGCTTCGCCAGCGCGATCGCCTCGCGCAGCACGTCGAGATCGCCGATATGGTTGGCGAGCACCAGAACCAGCGCGGCATCGAGATCGGCGCTCTGCGCGTCGGTGAGGCCGCGATGCGCCTCGACGATGGCGCGGAAGGCATCGTCGGGCTTTGCGAAATTCGAACTGGTCGATAGCGCCATGACAGGTCCTCAGCTCAAGCCGGCAGCGCGCGCCAGCGCCGCATCGAGTGCCGGCCGCGCGGCGTTGCGGAAGCGCGCCGCGACGTAGCCATCGGGCCGCAACAGATAGGCGGTCCCGGGCTCGGCGTCGTAGCGCTTGGCGGCGAGGCCTTGCGCATCGATCAAGCCGCCCTCACCGCCGACCTGGATGGAGCCGACGCCATCGGGCACATCGGCGGCGGCACCATTGCCAAACTCCAGTACGGTGAAACGCGTTCCCTGCTTGATGAAAACGTCGGTCAGATAGGTCGAACCGCCGCCCTGTTCAGTCACCGGCGCATCCAGCATCGAGGCGCCCGGCCGCGGGCCGCCGCGCCACTCGTCGCGATCGCCGCTCGACAGCGGCGTCTCATAGACCGACGGCACCGACAGCCGGCCGCCATTGACCATGCGCTTGCCGAACTCGGTGTCCTTGGCGAGCGACAACACGGCCTGGCGCAGCCGCGCCTCCTGCTTGGTCACCGGCGCCATGAAATCGGTCGAGCGGGTGGACTCGCGGATGTTCTCGTCCGCCGCCGCGCTGCGCTCGATATGGTAGGTCTCCAGCAAGCCTTCCGGCGACAACCGGCGCAGCACGCGATCGAGCTTCCACGCCAAATTCTCGGCGTCCTCCAATCCTGAATTGGCGCCGCGCGCGCCGAACGGCGAGACCTGATGCGCGGAATCGCCGGCGAAGATCACCCGGCCATGGATGAACTTGGCCATCCGGCGGCACTGGAACTTGTAGAGCGAGATCCATTCGAACTCGAACTTGTCATGGCCCAGCATACGTTCTATCCGCGGCCGGACATTCTCGGGCTGCTTCTCGGCCACCGGATCGGCATCGGGATTGAGTTGCAGGTCGATTCGCCAGATGTCGTCCGGCTGCTTGTGCAGCAGCGCCGAGCGTCCGGCATGGAACGGCGGATCGAACCAGAACCAGCGTTCGGTCGGAAATGCCGCGGTCATCTTGACGTCGGCGATCAGGAATTGGTCCTCGAACACCTGGCCCGCGAACTCCGCACCGACCATCTGCCGCAGCGACGAGCGGGCGCCGTCGCAGGCGACGACGAAGGAGGCGCGCACCTGGTAGGAGCCTTCAGGCGTTGCGATGGTCAGCACAACGCCATCGTTGCGGCTCTCCAGCGCGATCACCTTGTTGCGCCAGCGCAGGTCGATCTCAGGCAGCTGTTCGACCCGGTCGACCAGATAGGCCTCGGCATAGAACTGCTGCAGATTGATGAAGGCGGGCCGCTTGTGGCCTTCCTCGGGAAGCAGATTGAACTGGTAGAGCTGCGAGGCGCCGTGAAAGATCTTGCCGACGCTCCACACCACGCCCTTCTCGACCATGCGATCGCCGACGCCGAGGCGATCCCAGAACTCCAGCGAGCGTTTCGAGAAGCAGATCGCGCGCGAGCCTTCGCCGATCCGGTCGGCGTCATCGAGCAGCACCACGCGCTGGCCGCGCTGGGCGAGATCGATCGCAAGCGACAATCCAACCGGCCCGGCGCCGACCACGACGATCGGATGCTCCGCGACGCTGGCGGCCGACCGGTCCTGGTCGGGGTGGCGGCGATAGCCGAACTGGGTTTTGGCCTGTGCCGGTTTGGCTGATGCCATTGCGTGACCCTGGATGTTCCCTGGTGCGCCGGCCCTTGTCTGTGGCATGGGCTACGGCTTGTGTGACCGGCTTGCGACAACACCTTGCGGGCCGGCCGCGAGCTTGCTAAATTAGTCTCACCTGCAACTATCTTAAACTCCCAGTCGGGCCCGCCGTCAACTCAAATTGGAGGAATTTTTGGCCAGGACCTCTGCAAGCCAGCCTCCAGCCCGCGCGCGCAGCGCCGTGGAAGCGGACGCGCACGACGATGCCGCGCCGGCGAAGAAGCGCCTCGACCTCTTCCACTTCATGCCGTTCCGCCTCAACCGGCTGTCGGCCGAGGTGAGTTCGGCGCTGTCGAGCGAATATCAGGCACGCTACGGCCTCGACATTCCGGAGTGGCGCGTGCTCGCGACGCTCGGCTTCCGCAGCGATCCCTGCAGCGCGCAATACATCGCGCACTGCACCCGCACGCACAAATCCACCATCAGCCGCGCCGTCTCGGCGCTGATGGAGCGCGAGATCGTCGAACGCGTCGAGAACGCCGACGACCGCCGCGAATTCCGCCTGCGGCTGACCACAAAGGGCCAGGCGCTGTACGAGGAGCTGATCCCGCGTCTGCTGCGCAAGGAGCAGGAGATATTGTCCTGCCTGTCCGCACAGGAACGCCGCGACCTCGGCCGCCTGCTCGGCAAGGTCGAGAGCAGCCTCGAGCTGGTGCAGACCAGTGAAGAGGCCGACGCCAAGGACGCGTATTAGGACCCCTCCCCCGTCGTCCTGGCGAAGGGCCAGGACCCATACGCCGCGGCCGGAGTTGTGGACGGCACTCGTCGTTGCAGCGGAGCGCAACAAGCAACATTTGTGGTTATGGGTCCGAGGTGGATTCACACTCGAAGTGCAACACTTGAGAGAAGGCCTCGAGAGGGGTTTGGAAGTCAAGGCATTTGCGCGGGGTGTTGTTGTAGGCGTTAATGGACTGGCGGAGGCGGCGCGTCGGGAAGGTCGCGAGATCGGTTTTGCGCGGAATGAAGCGGCGCATCCGACCGATCGCATTCTCGATGCCGCCCTTCTGCCAGGGCGCGTGCGGATCGCAGAAGAAGGTCTCGATCGCGAGGCGGTGCAGCTCCAGGTGACAGGCGAACTCGGTGCCATTGTCGAAGGTAACGGTCTGGCACAGGCCTTCCGGCAAGGCAGCAAACAAGCGGACGAGATGGCGGGCGATACCGCGCGCGAGCTTGCTGGCGATGCGGATGCCGAGCAGCAGGCGCGAGGTGCGCTCATGCACGGTCAGGATCGCCTGACCGTATTTGGAGAACATCATCAGGTCGGCTTCCCAATGACCGGGGGTGCTGCGATCGTCGGCCTCGATGGGCCGTTTATCCAAGGAAACACGGCCTTCGATGAAGCTTGCGGGACTGCCGCCCTTCTTGCCGCGGTAGCCGCGTTTGCTCTTGCCGCGTGGCAGATAACGCCGCCAGCTGAAGTCCGAGGTGCGTCGGATCTGGGCGTAAATGAAGCGGTAGATGGTCTCGTGGGAGATCACCTTGCGGCCGTGTTCGCGGGCCAGCCGGCCCGCGACCTGCTCGGGCGACCAGCCCCGACCAAGGCGCTCCAAGACCGCGCGGCGCAGGCCGGGCTCCCGTTCGAGGCGTACGCCCGTCCAGCGCCGCGCTCGCATCTGTTGCTGGGCATAGTTGGGTTTGTAGCCGACCTGGGCGCCAGAATTGCGGTTCAGCTCCCGAGAGATCGTTGATGGCGAGCGATCCAGAGCTGCCGCGATTTGCCGCACCGAGCTGCCATTGGCTGAAAGTCGGGCAATCTCGCATCGCTCGTCCAGGGATAGCTGCTCGTAACTCCGCCCCATCGCAACACCTCCTCAAGGAAGTGTTGCACTTCGTTTGTGAACTCAGGTCCTGGCCTTCGCCAGGACGACGCTGGGGTTGGGTTCGCACCCCGCCCTGTCCCGTCATTCCGGGGCGACGCGTCAGCGTCGAGCCCGGAATCCATTCATCTACGAACGTCCGGCCTGATGGATTCCGGGCTCGTGCTTCGCACGCCCCGGAATGACGACGGAGAGAGTTATGCCCCCTCGATATGCTTGGCGATCACAGGGAAATAATTGTCCTTCGATCCCTTGTCGATCGCCTCCTGCAGCACCGTGCCGATCAGCTCTGCGCCGCGGATCTTGATGCCGGCATCGGCGGCGAGCTCGAGCGCGTAGGACAGATCCTTCAGCGCATATTCGGTCGAGAAGGCGCGCTCCGGAAATACGCCGGGCACGATCGCCTTCATGCCGTGGTTGCGCAGCGCAAAGCTGTCGGCCGAGCCCTTCGACAGGGTGTCCAGCAGCAGCTTCGGATCGACGCTGTTGTGCTTGGCCACCGCGACAGCCTCGGCCAGCGCGTTCACCGTCTCGAACAGCACCATGTTGTTGAGGATTTTGGTCACCTGCCCGGCGCCGACCTCGCCGCAATGGGTGACGTCGGTGGCAAAGCAGCGGATCAAGGGCTCGATCGCGGCATAGAGCGCGGGCACAGCGCCGACCATCACGCTGAGCGTGCCGTCCTGCGCCGCCTGCCGGGTGCGCGCGATCGGCGCATCGGCCCAGGCTGCGCCCTTGGCCTGCAATTGACCGGCGAAGTCGCGGGTCTGGCTGACTGATGACGTGCCGAGATCGACCACGATCTGGCCGCTTCTCACGTTCTTCAAAATGCCGTCGCCTTCGAACACCGCGCGGACGTGCCTGGCGCTGGGCAGGCAGAGGAACAGCACGTCGCTCTGCTTGATGACATCGGCGACCGAAGCCGCGACCTCCGCGCCATCGGTGAGCAGGCGTTGCAGCGGTTCGGCCGAAAGGTCGAACACCACGACGCGCTTGCCGCTCTTCTTGACCAGGTTGCGGCAAATCGGCTCACCCATCACGCCGAGGCCGACGAATCCGAGAGTCTTGTAGTCAGTCATATCGCTACTTCTTTTTGTCGCTACTTTTTTTGAGTTTCTTGACGTGTTGCAGATGCGCTTGTCACTTCGCGAACGATCGCGACGGCGCCAGATGCAGCGCGAACGCATCGACCTTGTCGCTGGCGCGCGGATAGATCTCGCTGACGATCGGATCGTGGCCGGGGATGAAGCGGTCGGGATGCCCGGCGAGCCGCTCCACGGTCTCCCAGCCCTGCACCATATCGCCGACGTTGTAGACAATCGGGAACGGGCTCTTCCTGTGCAGGTTCGCATAGTAGTGCGCGGCATCGGACGCCAGCACGACCGGACCGCGCGCGGTCTCGACCCGCACCACCTGCAGGCCGTCGGAATGGCCGCCGACGCGATGCACGGTGACGCCCGGCGCGATCTCGCCGTCGCCGGAATGGAAGGCGACGCGCTCGCCGTAGACGTGCCGCACCATCTGGGTGACATGCTCGACCGAGAACGGGTGACGCAGCATGCCGCTGCACATGCAGCGGCCGGTCGCATAGCTCATCTCGCGTTCCTGCAGATGGAATTTGGCGTTGGGGAAGCGATCCAGATTGCCGGCGTGATCATAGTGCAGGTGGGTGACGATGACGTCGCGGACCGCATCGGCGCTGACGCCAAAGCCGGCCAGCGCATCGACCGGATTAAGCGTCAGCTTGCGGGCGCGCGCCTTGGCCTCCTCGGCGTTGAAGCCGGTGTCGACTAGGATGTCGCGGCCATGGCCGCGAATCAGCCAGACGAAATAATCCAGATCCTGCGCCGTGGTATCGTGCGGATCAGGGACCAGGAAGTTGAGGTGGGGGGTGCGCGGCGACATCGTCGCATAGCGCAGGGCGTAGATCTCGTAGGCGTTTCCCATCGGTTTCGCTCTTGTTTGCAGTCATGTTGAATGGCGGGCCGTCCCGGACACAAAGCCATTGCCTCGCGTAAAGGTCAAACCACGCTGACTGCGATGAGCGCATGACAGGGCGGCCAAACCACCGCGGAAGCCACTGTAAGTGCAATCACATTATCGGCTCAAAGGAACCAGCGCCATGCCACGGCGGCGATGGCCGCCATGACCGCATGCTGTTGCAGTGCGGCCTAAGATCGTCATCGCGATAAACGACAGTGCCGCAGGTCGTTGACGGGGGTTTGGCGGTGGTTTGATAATGCGATTTCGCTAGAGTAAGGTCCCCGCGGCGCAGGCTGGAAAAGCGCCGTTTCATTGCAATGCCGCGATCTGGATTTGCCGCGATTATGAAAATCCGCCTTGCCTTGCTCGCCACGCTGATTTTTTCGATCGCGTCGCCCACCCTGTCGTTCGCCGCCGGCGACCGTTTCGCGCTGGTGATCGGCAACGCCAAATATCCCGACGCCGACACGCCGCTGAAGGAGCCGGTCAACGACGCCCGTGACGTCGCCGACGAGCTCAAGCGCGACGGTTTCACCGTCGAGGTCGGCGAGAACCTGACCGGCGACGGCATGAACCGCGCCTTCGAGAGGCTCTATGGCAAGATCAAACCGGGTTCGGTCGCACTGATTTTCTTCTCGGGTTACGGCATCCAGTCGAACCGGCAGAGCTACATGATCCCGATCGATGCCCAGATCTGGGCCGAGGCTGACGTTCGCCGCGACGGCTTCAGCCTGGAGACCGTGCTCGGCGAGATCAACAGCCGCGGCGCCGGCGTCAAGATCGCCCTGATCGACGCTTCGCGGCGCAACCCGTTCGAGCGCCGCTTCCGCAGCTTCTCGGCCGGGCTTGCGCCGGTGATCGCGCCGAACGGGACGCTGGTGATGTACTCGGCTGCACTGTCGTCGGTCGTCTCGGACAATGGCAGCGACCGCAGCCTGTTCGTGCGGGAACTGCTGAAGGAGATCCGCACCCCGGACCTGATGGCGGAGGAAACGCTGAACCGCACCCGTGTCGGCGTCACCCGGGCCTCGCGGCAGGAACAGGTGCCGTGGATCTCGTCGTCACTGGCCGAGGATTTCTCGTTCATTCCGGGCGGTGCAGCCACTTCAAGCGGCGCAGCCACTCCAGGCAGCGCTACGGGGGCGGCAAGCACTGCACCGACACCCGCCGCATCGCCGTCTACTGAGGTGGCAACGGCTCCGCCGGTCACGCCCCCGCCGGCACCGCCCGCTGCAACGCCAGCCCCGCCCGCGGCAACCCCGACACCAGCACCGGCGCCTCCCGCGGCAACGGCACCGGCGCCGCCGAAGTCCCCGGTTGCAACGGCCCCGGCCTCACCGCCACCCGCGCCGAAGGGTCCCGAGATCGCGCTGCCGCCACCCGCGCCTCCACCGCCGGTGGTGATCCAGCCGACGCCGGCGCCGAGCAATTCACCCGTGCTCGCCGACGATCCGACCATCAAGAGCCTGAGCGAGAAGCTGGACAAGAACCCCGACGACGGGGCCGCGCTGTATCGCCGCGGCCAGGTCTATGCCAGCAAGGGCGCCTACGACCTCGCGGTGAAGGACTTCACCAATTCGCTGCGGCTGAATCCGAAGGATGTCGAGGCCTATAACAACCGCTGCTGGGTCCGCACCGTGATCGGCGACTTGCAGGCCGCGCTGAAGGACTGCAACGAGGCGCTGCGGCTGCGCCCGAACTTCGTCGATGCGCTCGACAGCCGCGGCCTGATGAATCTCAAGGGCGGGCAGAACAAGAACGCGATCGCCGATTTCGATGCCGCGCTGAAGATCAATCCGCGGCTGACCTCGTCGCTGTACGGGCGCGGGCTTGCCAAGAAGCGCAACGGCGCGGTCGCGGAAGGCGATCTCGACATCGCCAATGCCAAGGCGATGGACCCCAACATCGTCAAGGAATTCGCCGACTACGGGGTGCAGTGACCAATCGATCGAGGCCACCCTGGCCTCGAACCGCTGCTGGACTAGCGCGACTAATCAGAGGAGGCGTGCTGGGCAACGATGCCGGCAAACCGAAGAGTTGCATGGAACCGCGCAAGCCTGCGCAGGAGGGACCGAAATGCTCAAGCCGTCGGCAAAGGCCGCGATCCTTTCAATCATGACCGCCGGCGCCGTGCTGTCGTTCGGCATGGTCGCCGCCCGCGCCGGTGACGACGTCACCGAGGACCAGATCATCAAGGCGCTGACGCCCGAGAAGAAGCCGCTGACCCGCGGCCTCTCGGTCGGCCCGCAGACCACCTCGCCCGGGCTCAACGCGGACCAGGCCAAATTCGTGCAGAGCGTTCGTGGCCGCGCCACCCGCTCGCTGTCCTCGACCGAGCGCGAGGAGATCGCGACCATCGTCCAGGACAAGCCGAAGATCGATCTCGAGATCAACTTCGACTACAACTCCGCGAATATCAGCGCCAGGTCGCTGCCCTCGGTGCAGGCGCTCGGCCGCGCCCTCACCAATCCAGACCTAAAGGGCTCGACCTTCGTGGTCGCCGGCCACACCGACGCCGCCGGCAGCGAGGACTACAATCAAGGCCTCTCCGAGCGCCGCGCCGACGCCATCAAGCGCTATTTGGTCGACAAATATGGCATCAACGGCACCGATCTGGTCACCGTCGGCTACGGCAAGAGCAAGCTGAAGGACCCCAGCCACCCGATGGCGGACGTCAATCGCCGCGTCCAGGTCGTGAATGTGGAAAACAAGGACACTGCGTCCAAGTGAAACTCGTCCAAATGATACCGATCTGATGGGCGGTGGCGTGGCCGCTTTTTGAGGCTACAATGCGTCCCGCACCCCGGCGGGGCGCATTTGCTTGAGGGCAGAAGCCCGAGCTTCCCACCGGTGAGCCGCCCCGCATAACGTCAGGGCATGATCCGGAACGGTGGACACCAACCTTCCGCATGCTCAGGGAATATGATGGCGAGCGTGATGAGACTTCGACGAGCACCCAAGACTATCCCTGTCGATGCGCGCCAGGCTCTGGATTGATCAGGCGATGAATTTTTCCCGATACCTCAGGCCTGCACTCGGCACGGTGTTTTTCCTCGTGCTGGCCATTGCCTATTACACCTTCGAGCACCGCTCCCACCCGGAGGAGAAGGAGACGCCGGGCCAGGCACTGGTGGTGGTGACGAAGTCGACCAATGCCTGCTTCTCCGACATGGTCCGCGTCACCGGCTTCATCGTGCCGCGCCGCGAGGCGCAGGTGAATGTCGACCAGGACGGCTCCAAGGTCACCGAGGTGCTGGTGCGCGAGGGCGATACCGTGACCGAGAACCAGGAACTGGCGCGGCTGACCCCGCCGCCGCAGCAGGCCGCTCAGGCCAATGCCAAGCCGCTCGTGCTGCGGGCACCGGCAGCCGGCCTGATCACCGAGGTGCGCACCGCGCCCGGCGCCCCGGCCTCGCCGCAGGCTCCGCCGATGTTCAAGATCTCGATCGGCAACGAGATCGAGCTCGACGCCGAGGTGCCGGGCTTCCAGCTCCTCAAGCTAAACCCCGGCGCCAACGTGCGGATCAGCCGCGACGATGCGCCCGACATGGTCGGCAAGGTCCGGCAGATCTCGCCGCAGATCGACCGCGCCACCCAGCTCGGCCATGTCCGCATCACCATCAACAACAATCCGACGCTGAAGGTCGGCATGTTCGCACGCGCCAATATCGACGCCAAGCGTTCCTGCGGGGTGGCGGTGCCACGCACTGCGATCGACCGCCTGACCTTGCAGGTCGTGAAGGACAACACAGTGGAGACCCGCAGGGTGCGCGTCGGGCTGACCTCCGACACCTCGACCGAAATCCTTGAAGGCCTCGACGTCGGCGAAATCGTCGTGGCCGACGCTGGCACCTCGCTGCATGACGGCGACCAGATCAAGACCATGTTCGCCGACGAACTCGATCGCACGCGATCACGGTAATTCGGGCACGCTAATGGCTTTGAACATCTCGGCATGGTCGATCCGGAACCCGCTTCCCTCGATCGTCTTCTCGATCATCCTGCTCGTGCTGGGCTGGGTCTCCTTCACCAAGCTCGCGGTGACGCGACTGCCGAGCGCCGACATTCCGGTGATCTCGGTCGCGGTCTCACAGTTCGGCGCAGCACCCTCGGAACTTGAATCGCAGGTCACCAAGACCATCGAGGACGGCGTCTCCGGCGTCGAGGGCGTGCGCCACATCTCCTCCTCGATCACCGACGGCCTGTCGGTGACCACGATCCAGTTCGCGCTGGAGACCAACACCGACCGCGCGCTCAACGACGTCAAGGACGCCGTGACGCGGGTACGCGCCAACCTGCCGCAGAACGTCACCGAGCCGCTGATCCAGCGCGTCGACGTGATCGGCCTGCCGATCGTGACCTATGCGGCGATCTCGCCCGGCAAGACGCCGGAGCAGCTCTCATATTTCGTCGACGACGTGGTCAAGCGCGCGCTGCAGGGCGTGCGCGGCGTCGCCCAGGTCGAGCGCATCGGCGGTGTCGAGCGCGAGATCCTGGTCTCGCTCGATCCCGACAAATTGCAGGCGGTGGGGCTCACCGCGGTCAATGTCAGCCAGATCCTGCGCGGCACCAATGTCGACGTCGCCGGCGGCCGCGCCGAGATCGGCAAGAACGACCAGGCGATCCGGACGCTGGCCGGCGCCAAGACGCTGAACGAGCTCGCCGGCACCATGATCCCGCTGTTCGGCGGCGGCGAGATCCGGCTCGACGACCTCGGCACCGTCACCGACACCATCGCCGACCGCCGCACCTTCGCCCGCTTCAACGGCGAGCCTGTGGTGGCGCTCGGCATCAAGCGTTCCAAGGGCGCCAGCGACGTCGTGGTCGCGGCTGCGGTGCAGAAGCGCATCGACGCGCTGAAGGTTGCCTATCCCGACGTCGACCTCAAGCTGATCGACACCTCGGTCGAGTTCACCAAGGGCAATTACGAGGCCGCGATCTCGACCTTGTTCGAGGGCGCGATCCTCGCCGTCATCATCGTGCTATTGTTCCTGCGCGACATCAGGGCCACGATCATCGCCGCGGTCTCGCTGCCGCTGTCGATCTTCCCGGCATTCTGGGCGATGGACCTGCTCGGCTTCTCGCTCAACCTGGTCTCGTTCCTCGCCATCACGCTGTCGACCGGCATCCTGGTCGACGACGCCATCGTCGAGATCGAGAACATCGTTCGCCACATGCGGATGGGCAAGACGCCTTATCGTGCTGCCCTTGAAGCGGCCGACGAGATCGGCCTCGCGGTGATCGCGATCTCGCTCACCATCATCGCGATTTTCGCGCCGGCAAGCTTCATGTCCGGCATTGCCGGGCAGTTCTTCAAGCAGTTCGGCATCACCGTGTCGGTGCAGGTGTTCTTCTCGCTGCTCGCGGCGCGCTTCGTGACGCCGATGCTGGCCGCCTATTTCCTCAAGCACCATGACCACGACGATCCGCCGCCCGGCCGCATCCTGCGCAGCTATCACAGCCTGGTCACCTGGTCGGTGAGGCACCATTACATCACGGTGCTGCTCGGCTTTGCGGTATTCGCGGCGTCGATCTGGAGCATCACGCTGCTGCCGCAGGGCTTCCTGCCGGCGCAGGACACCGCGCGCTCGCTGCTCGCGATGGAGCTGCCGCCCGGCTCGCAGCTCGCCTACACCGAGAAGGTCACCGAGGAGATCGTGGCGCGGCTGCGCAAGCGGCCCGAAGTACGCAGCGTGTTCGTCGACGGCGGCCGGGTGCCGCCGGGCATCCAGGAAGTGCGGCGCGCCGCGCTGATCATCAACTACACGCCGAAGGCGGACCGCAGGATCACTCAGCGCGAGCTCGAGCTGTCGATCGGCAAGGAGCTCGATAACGTCCCCGACATCAGGTTCTGGTTCCTCGACGAGAACGGCCTGCGGGCGATCTCGCTGGTCGTCACCGGCACCGACAGCAATATCGTCAACAACGTCGCCAGCGAGCTGGCGACGCAGATGAAGCGGATCTCGATCATCGCCAACGTGATCTCGGAAACCGCGCTCGACCGGCCCGAGCTGCGCATCCGTCCACGCGCCGAGCTCGCGGCCCGGCTCGGCGTCTCGACCGAAAGCCTGTCGCAGACCATCCGCGTCGCCACCATCGGCGATGTCGGCCCGGCGCTGGCCAAGTTCGACGCCGGCGAACGCCAGGTCCCGATCCGCGTCCAGCTCGAGGACAATGCACGCAGCGATTTGCAGATGCTGGAGCAACTGCGGGTGCCGCTCGGCCAGCGTGGCGAACGCGGCGGCGTGCCGCTGTCCGTCGTCGCCGACATCCAGCTCGACCAGGGCCCGACCAGCATCAACCGCTACGACCGCGAGCGGCAGGCGACCGTCGCCGCCGACCTCGTCGGCAATGCCGCGCTCGGCGACGCCACCAAGCTGATCTACGACCTGCCGGTCATGAAGAGCCTGCCGAAGGGCGTCAAGGTCAGCCCGTCCGGCGACGCCGAGAGCCTCGCGGAGCTGTCCGACGGCTTCGCCACCGCGATCACCGCCGGCCTGATGATGGTCTATGCCGTGCTGGTGCTGCTGTTCGGCACCTTCCTGCAGCCGATCACCATCCTGTTCTCGCTGCCGCTTTCGATCGGCGGCGCGATCGGTGCGCTGCTCTTGACCGGCAAGCAGCTCACCACGCCGGTGTGGATCGGCATCCTGATGCTGATGGGTATCGTCACCAAGAACGCCATCATGCTGGTGGAATTCGCGGTCGAGGCGATCCGCGACGGCAAGGCGCGCGAGGACGCGATGATCGACGCCGGCATGAAGCGCGCCCGACCGATCGTGATGACCACGATCGCGATGGCCGCCGGCATGATGCCGTCAGCGCTGGCGTTCGGCGCCGGCGGCGAATTCCGCTCGCCGATGGCGCTCGCGGTGATCGGCGGGCTGATCTTCTCGACCGTGCTGTCGCTGGTGTTCGTGCCGGCGATGTTCATGGTGATGGACGACATCGGCGGCCTGATCTGGCGCTTCGGCAAGCGGCTCGTGGTCTCGCATGCCGATCACGAGCTGACCCCGAGCGAGCCGAAGTCGGACGAGAGCAAGCGGCAGGGCGGCCCGCCAAGCATGATCTCGCCCGCTGCGGAGTGAGCTCGAGTTCGCAGCGCGGCTAATACAGCCGCGTGCGATAGGCCTCTTCCATCGCCTTCTCGGCGACCTCGACCTCGATCGCGGCGGTCTGCTCGGCGATGATCCGGCCGAGCGTCGGGAAACTGCTGCGCTCGACCTGGGCAGCGGGATTCCAGAGCTTTGAGCGCATCAGCGCCTTGCCGCAATGGAAGTAGGTCTCGTCAACATGCACCTTGAGGCCGATAACCGGGGTGACGTTCTGCACCGTCAGCGGCGTCAGGAGGTCCGGTTCCTGCGAAATCTCCGCCCGCCCGTTGACGCGCAGCGTCTCGTTGATGCCGGGCACCATGAAGATTAACCCGATCCCGGGCGAGGCGATGATGTTGCCGAACGTGTCAACCCGGTTGTTGCCGCGGCGGTCCGGGATCAGCAGCGTCTTGTCGTCGAGCACCGAGACGAAGCCCGGCGCATCGCCGCGCGGACTGGCGTCGGCATGGCCGTTGCCGTCGCTGGACGCAATGATGAGGAACGGCGACAGCGCGATGAAGTCGCGGCAGAACTTGCCGAGATGATGGAGCACCTTCTTCTCCGCGAGCGGGCTGACCTGCCCGAAATGCCCACGAAGATCCTCCTGCGACTTGACCGGCGGCTTGCCGCCCGCGTTCTGGCTGCTCATTGCGAACTCCCGTTTGTCGCCCGTCTATACCACGTCGGCGCCGAAAATGCCGGCTGGCAGGGAGCGCGCATTGGCCGCGGCCGCAAGGCTCAGTGCGGAACGCAAAACCCCTGCGGTCAACGGGAAAGACCGCAGGGGTTTGCAGGTGGATGGCGTGAGGCCAGCAAGGCTGGGTGTCACCCCAAGGACCGGCACCGCAATGAAAGCGATAGCGGCCTCGTCATGCAAGCAACTCTTTTAGGCAGGAGTGCGTCAACATTCGCAGGCAACGCGCGCGAGCGAATCGAACTCTCGCGCGCATTGCGTGCGTTCCGCCTGGCTGCTCGTTGTCGCGTTCCTTGCGCGAACCAATTGTTCGCTTCGCTCGAAAACTTTTCTAATCGTTGCGTGCGACCGCCGTCAGCTTGGTCATGTTGTGCAGCATGATCCGGCCGCGCTGCAGGTCGACAATGCCGTCCCTGCGCCAGGTCTGCAGCTGCCGGTTGACGCTTTCGCGCGCGGCGCCGACGAAGATGCCGAGCTGCTCCTGCGAGATGTGCACCTCGGAACCGAAATCCTCGGCCAGCGCGCACAGCCGGCGTGCGAGACGGACCGGCAACGGCTGCAGCACGGATTCTTCCATCCGCTCGCTCTGCCAGCGGATGCGCTGGCATAGCAATTCGATCAGCCTGACCGCGACCTTCGGCTCGCGCTCGAGGAACCCCAGGAAATCCTCCCGCCGCAGCACGAACAATTCGGTCGGCTCGCCCGCGGTCGCGTCCGCAGTGCGATCCTGACCGTCGAGCACCGCGACCTCGCCGAACAGGTCGCCGGATCCCATGAAGTTGAGCGTGAGCCGGCTGCCGTCGGAGGCCCCGGTTTCGATCCGCATCTGGCCGCGGCGGACCCCAAACAGGGCGTCGCCGGGATCGCCTTTCTGGAACAGCACCTCGCCGGTCGCGAGCTGCTGGGTGTGGCAAAGGCCCGAAAGCCGCTGCAACTCGTCCGCACCGAGATCGGCGAACATCGGGTTCATTTTCAGAATGACCGCAAATTCGGCCTGTTTGTTCATTGTACTGCCTTCCAAAATCAATCCGAGCAGTCCCCGCTGCCCGGTTAGCAAAATCACCCTCATAAGAGTGTGTTTGAGGTCACATAAGTTCATGCTGGTAACGGATTATTTTTCCCGGCGTTGGAGCGAAGTCCCGTTTGCGGGATAATCTCGTTCTATTGCCGCGTCGTGGCGCGGCGGAACCCTGTCTGCCCGGCCTGGAATATCGACATGAGAGCACTGAGACTTGCCGGGGCTGCCGTTGCGGCCGTGGTCGTGATCCTCGCGCTGGTCGCCGCGGTCGGGATCCCGGCGTCTTTCGTGACATCTGCGATCACCGAGCGGGTCGAGCGGGAGACCGGCTACCAGCTCACCATCAATGGCGGCGCCAAGGTTGCGCTCTGGCCGACGGTCAATCTGACGCTGAACGACCTCGTGTTGCAGGACCCGCGGGGCCGCGAGGCCAGCAACCGGTTCGCGGCCGCCCGTGTCGACGCCGAGATGACGCTGTCGAGCCTGTGGTCGGGCCGTCCTGAGATCACCGACCTCGCGATCGAGAAGCCGGTGGTCAACCTGCCGCTGCAGCGCGAGCGCACCCGCGACCATCATCCGCCGGCGAAGTCGTCTGCGTCCGACAATGGCGGCATCACGATCCGGCACGTCGGCGTCACCGGCGGCACGGTCGTGTTCTCCAATGTGCGCGACCGCGTCGAGAGCCGGATCGAGGCGCTCAACGCCGATGCGACCATCGGCGACGATCGCAAGATCATCGTTACCGGGAACGCCCGCGCGAGCGACAAGCCGCTGAAGTTCGAGCTCCGCGCGACCGCGCCGCAAGCGCCGCTGGAACGCCAGAGCGTGCCGGCCGAGTTCAACATCGATGCGCCCAGCCTGTTGCCCGCGGCGATCAAGGCCCACGCGGAGCTGCGCCTGAACGGCACGGTTGTGATGTTCAACGGCGTATCCGGCACGCTCGGCGATGGCGGCTTCACCGGCTGGGCCTCGGTCGATTTCGCCAGCAACAAGCCGCTGGTGAAGCTCGATCTCGACTTCCAGCGCCTGACGGTGGCGCTGCCGCCGCGCCAGCCCGACGCGGCGCAGCCATTGGGCACCAACAGCTGGAGCAACGCGTCGATCGACCTCGGCGGGCTCAACTATGTCGACGCGCAGGCGCGTATCTCGACGCCGGAGCTCGTGATCGGCGACGGCCGTTTCACCCAGGCGGCGATCGATGCGTCGGTCGACAGCGGCGTGCTGAAGGGCAGGCTCAGCAATCTCGGCGCCTATGAGGGCACCGCCAATGGCGATGTCGCGATCGACGCGCGGACTGCGACCCCAACCTACGCGCTGCGGCTCGATCTCGCCGGCGTGCGCGCGCTGCCGGTGCTGAAGAGCCTCGCCGAATTCGACAGGCTCGACGGCAAGATGCAGGCGAAGCTCGCGCTGACCTCGCAGGGCACGAGCGAGCGCGCCATCATCGGCAATCTCGGCGGCACCGCCTTCGTCGTGTTCCAGGACGGCAAGATCCTCGGCCTCAACGTCGCGCAGATGATCCGCAACCTCACCACCAGCCCGCTGTCGGGCTGGCAGCAGGGTGAGGAATTGTCGACCGATCTCAGCCAGCTCTCGGCCTCGTTCAAGATCGACAAGGGCCAGGCCGTCACCACCGATCTCAATCTGATCGGCCCGCTGGTGAAGATGACCGGGGTCGGCACCATCGACCTCAACACCCGCCAGATCGGATTCCGCGTCGAGCCACAGCTCGTGATGACCACCGAGGGCCAGGGCCGCGCCGGCAATCCGGTCGGCCTCGGCATCCCTGTGATGCTCGAGGGCCCGTGGGTCTCGCCGCGGATCTATCCGGAGATGCAGGGCATCCTCGACAACCCCGAGGCCGCCTATGCCAAGCTCAAGGAGATGGGCAAGGGCCTGTTCGGCGCCAACGGCCAGGGTCTGAGCCAACAGGGCCTGAGCCAGGGGCTCAACGGGCTCACCAACCTGCTCAACGGCGCGCAGGGCGGCGGTGGCACCGGCACCGGCCAGCCACCAGGCGGCGGCCAGAGCAACCCGCTCGGCGGACAGCTCGGCGACGCCATCGGGAACCTGCTGCAGCAGGGCCTCTCCACCCTCAACCAGGGCAACGCCTCGCGTCCGAGCCGCAGCCTGGCCAGGCCCGAGGCGGAGGCGCCGCCGGCCGCCGATCAGGCCCCGCCGCCGTCCCCGCCGCCCGGCGACACCGCCGAGCAGCACGACAATCCGGCGATGAAGGACGTGCTGCGTCAGCTGTTCAACCGCTGATAGTCCCGGATATCCCCCGCCATCATCCGCGGCTAACCATGCGGCCCAAGGCCCCGCTCCGGCGTTCCGATCCGTGCTAAACAGCGCCGAAGGCGGTGGCGCACCCGACGGATCGGAGGGGACGGGCGAGGCGGGATGAACGGGGCTGCGGACAACGGCAAGAACTGGTTCCTGCGCGGCGGCCTGTTCGCCAAATACGTCCTCGCGCTGGTCGGCCTCGTCGTGTTCGTGCTCGCGGTCAACGGCGCGCTCGAGACCTGGATCAGCTATCGCGGCATCAAGAGCGCGCTGACTGATGCGATGAGCGAGAAGGCGGACGCCGCCGCCAAGCGCATCGAGCAGGCGATCTCCGACCTCGAGCGCCAGATTTCCTGGGTGACCCGCGCCTCCTCCAACACCATCGAGCTGCGCCGCGCCGACTATGCCCAGCTGCTCGGCCAGGTGCCGGCGGTGAGCCAGCTCACCTTGATCAGCAGCCAGGGCCGGGAGCTGCTGCGGCTGTCGCGCCAGACCGTCACGGTGAACTCCAACACCGATCTCTCCCGCGACCTCCGCTTCATCGAGACGGTCAGCCGCGGCACCGCCTATGCGCCGGCGTATTTCCGCGACGGGCGGCCCTTCATGTCGATCGGCGAGCAGCATTCCGGCTTCAATGCCGGCGTCACCGTGGCCGAGATCGACCTGCGCTTCCTCAATGACTATTTCGGCGACTCCCAGGTAGGCCGTCTCGCCTACGCCTATGTCGTCGACGCCAAGGGCCGCGTGCTCGCGAGCTCGTCGAAGGGCCCGGAGGTCGGCAAGGACCTCGCCGCGCTGCCGCAGGTCGCAGCCGTGCTGTCGCGCAATGGCAGGCCGATCGCCTCCGGCAAGGATGTCGACGGCAACGCGGTGCTGACGACCGCGACCGCAGCGCCCGACCTCGGCTGGCACGTGTTCTACGAGCAGCCGACCGCGCAGGCGCTCTCTCCGATCCGCGACCAGCTGGTGCGCATCGCGCTGCTGATCGCGCTCGGCCTCGTGGTCGCAATCATCGCCGGCACGATTTTGGCGCGGCGCATGCTGGTGCCGATCACGGCGCTCCGCACCGGCGCGCGGCGGCTGGGGGCCGGCGATTTCGGTCATCGCATCGAGGTGAACACCGCGGACGAGCTGGAGGAGCTCGCCGGTCAATTCAACAGCATGGCCTCGCAGCTCGCCGAGACCTACTCCAACCTCGAAGGCAAGGTGAAAGAGCGCACCCGCGACCTCGAAGAGGCCAATGCCACCGTGCGCGAGCAGGCCGACAAGCTGCGCGAGCAGACCGAGCAGCTCAAGGACTGGAACAAATCGCTGGAGCAGCGGGTCGAGACCCAGCTCGGCGAGCTCGAGCGCGTCCGCAGGCTCGAGCGCTTCCTGGCGCCGCAGGTGGCGCAGCTGATCGCCTCGTCGGACAATCCCGAGGGCCTGCTCGACAGCCACCGCCGCGAGGTCACCGTCGTGTTCTGCGACCTGCGCGGCTTCACCGCCTTCACCGAGGCGACCGAGCCCGAGGAGGCGATGAACGTGCTGCGCGAATATCACGCAGCGCTCGGCCAATTGATCTTCAAATACGAAGGCACGCTCGACAAATATGCCGGCGACGGCGTGATGATCCTGTTCAACGCGCCGATCCAGCTGGCCGACCACACCGCGCGCGCCGTGAAGATGGCGGTGGAGATGCGCGACACGGTCGGCCCCTTGACCGAGAAGTGGCGCAACCGCGGGCACAGCCTCGGCTTCGGCATCGGCATTGCGCTCGGCTACGCCACGCTCGGCCAGGTCGGCTTCGAGCAGCGGCTGGAATATGCCGCGATCGGCAGCGTCACCAACCTCGCCTCCCGCCTGTGCGGCGAGGCCAAGGCCGGCCAGATCGTGGTCAGCCGCCGCGTCTACGGCATGGTCGAGCCTTACGTCGAAGGCCGCGCCATCGACGACCTCGTGTTGAAGGGATTCAACCACCCGATTTTGGCGGCGGAGATCTTGCGCTGGAAGGGCGAGCCGAGCGCGGAAGCCGCGGCGGCGGAGTAAGCGAAGCTCTTTCCCAACGTCGTCCCGGGCACCCACATAAGTCCCGTCATCCTGAGGAGGCGCGAAGCGCCGTCTCGAAGGATGCACGGCCCCGATGCAGCCGCAGCCGGGCCGTCGACCCTTCGAGACGGCCGCTACGCGGCCTCCTCAGGGTGACGGATTGGAAGCCGTGGTCCTGATTCAACTATCAAACAGCCGAGGAAGGGATACACCCCCGCATCCTCGCGACGCCACCGCGCCCGAGTCATGCGATCAACCACCCTCATCGAAATCGGAGGGCGCAGGGAAGGCCGGGCGCCGATCGCACCCGCGGGTCCCGTGCAACAAAAAGCACGGGAGGAAGGACCACAGGTGTAACCGGAAACATCCGGCCTTCCCTGCGCAATGGTTTACGGCTTATACGTGCTCGCCCCGGTGAGACTTGGCTTGTTTGTCACCGTCTTCGCAACGCGCATTGCGCAATCGGAAAAGACACCTACCGCTAGGGCGTCAGGTCTGCACGACTTCGCCGTCCGCCGACCAGCGCGCGTCGTCGTTCGCGCCGCCAGCGTCCACCGCATCCCGCCGCACGTTCGTGACGATCGCGATACGCCCCTCTTGCCGGGCGGGATGGGGGAAGTTCTACAGCTGAGTTGGGGGAGATGTCAAGGTTTTTTCTGTAAAAGCGAATACCGATCGCACGTGTATATCGCAAGGCATCGCCCCGATTTTCCGTTCGCCGAGGCCGGCCGACGCGGCGCAGTCGGCTGGCTCGGCGCGGCCGCATCTGGTATTCAGGAGGCCCTGATCTTGGGAATGATCGATGACTTTTCGTCTTAGGCAGTTGATGGGTTTCGCTGCGCTCTACCCATCCTGCGCAGCCGCTCTACTGCTTCTGCTCGCGGCTTCTCCCGCGTCTGCCGCTGATGAGCCCGACGCCGTGCCGAAGGGCGCGGCCGTCACCGTGCTGAAGGCGTCGAAATTCTGCTTCGGCAATATCGTCGAGGTGTCCGGCATCGTGCTGCCGCGCGACGAGCAGCAGATCCGGCCGGATCGTTTCGGCTTGAAGGTGGCGGAGGTGAATGCCGATCCCGGCGACACCGTCACCGCGGGCCAGGTGCTGGCGAAGCTGACCGACGGCACCAATACCAGCAACCTCACGGCGCCGGTGGCGGGCACGATCTCGGCGTCATCGGCGATCGTCGGCAGCCCGGCCTCCGGCAAGGACGCGCTGTTCTCGATCATCACTCGAAGCGAATACGACCTGGTCGGCATGGTGCCGACCCGCGACATCGCCAAGCTGAAGGCCGAGCAGACCGCGCAGCTGAAAATCATCGGCGCCGGGAATGTCGATGGCAAGGTGCGGCGGATCGCGCCGACCATCGAGCCGAACAGCCAGCTCGGCCAGGTGTTCGTGGCGATCGGCGGCAACAGGCGGCTGCTGGTGAATTCGAGCGGGCGGGCGCAGATCAAGACCGGGCAGAGCTGCGGCGTCGCGGTGCCGCTGACCGCGATCCTCTATTCCACCGCCGGCACCGTGGTGCAGGTGGTGCGCGGCGGCCGCGTCGAGACGCGGCGGGTCGAGACCGGGTTGATGTCGGCGGGACAGGTCGAGATCCGCGACGGCATTCAGGAAGGCGACATCGTCGTCGCCCGCGCCGGCGCGCTGCTGCGCGAGGGCGATCCGGTGCGGCCGGTGGGGGCGAGCGCGGAGGCGAAATAGCCGGGGTGATCGGGTGCGGTGGAAGCAGCGATAGTTCGCGATGCGTCCAGCAGCGGAGCAAGCGGCACCCCTCTCCCTAACCCTCCCCCGCAAGGGGGGAGGGAACCCATCCGCCGGTGGCTTCCTCACATGAGCGGTGCAAACAACACGCCGTCATGCGGCGTGAGGTGAGCACGCGTGTCAGGCTCCCTCCCCCCTTGCGGGGGAGGGTTGGGGAGAGGGGTTCTCTCCACGCCATGATTGGAAATGAACGCGCCGGCCGAGCCCGCGCACGACAGAGCCCGGCTCAGCCGCCGAGCTTGATATCTTCCAGCAGCGAGGAGGACACGCTCGGCACTTGCTCGCCTTCGCTGGCGCGGGAGATCGCGACGCGGGTCTTGTTGAAGGCGGTCTCGGCGCCGGCCTGGGCGTTGAGGTTTTGGATCAGCTCGGAGACCAGCACGCTGTTGGCGCTCTTGGAGTCATCGGCGACCTTGCCCGGCGTCGCCGAGCTGAGAACGATGGTGTTCTCCGGCGGGCTGATCGGCGCGAGGCCGTGCGAGAAGGCGCGGAAGCGGCGCTCATAGGGATTGCGGCGCGAGGCATCGAGCACCACCAGCTTGGCCTTGGCGCCGCGCTCCTTCATCGCATCGAGCACGGACTCGACGCTGACGCCGGTGCGCTTCACATCGGCTTCCTTCCAGATCGTGGCATCGACCGGGATCATGTAGCTCTCGCGGCCCACCTGCACGCCGTAGCCGCCGAAGAACAGCATCACGACGGTGTCGGGGCGGATCTTGGCCTTCATGCGCTCGACCGCGCGGAACATGTCGTCCTTGGTCGCATCCTCGACCACGTCGACGTCAAAGCCTTCGCGGCGCAGCGCCGACGACAAAGTGCGGGCATCGTTGATCGGCTGGGCCAGCGGCGCGGCGGCGTCCGGGTAATGGCCGTTGCCGATGATCAGCGCGAGGCGGGAGGTGCCGGTCGGAATGCCGCCGGTCAGCTCGCTGGTCGCGGCCTTGTCGCCGTCCCTGGCGACATCGAGGGTGCGCTTGTTGAGCGCGGCATGGGCACCGATCGCCAGCGACACCGTGCCGGCCACCGCCACGCAGACGGCGATGGTGCGACGGGAAATCTGAAGCTGCCTAAGGTTCATAGCGTTCCTAGTCCCAATCCTTGTCCCGAATACGCTCGAACGAAATCGCGCCGGGTCAACGCGTCAGTGGCCGTCAGGTTTAATGGGGTTGAGCCGTGTGTGCCGTCGATTGATCTCAATTTGCGGCGCCGCAACAAACACTCCCTTAACCCGGACGGCCGGCCGGGGCAACCCGGTTTGCTGCATGCTGCCGCCCGGCACAGGGCATTGACGCCGTTAAGATCCCGTTACGTGATCTCGGTCACATTTGTGTTTTGTACCAATTCATGTAGCTTTCCAAAGGCTTGCGAGTTTGGGGGGAGGACCGGGGGAAACACCGTCGGGGCGGCGGCGTTAACCGGTTCCTCGAGAAAGGGATTCATGAGCCTTCACGAGATCGCCGGGGCCGTGTGCCGGTCGCTGACCGCCAAGAAGGACGGCCCGTCGCTGTACGACGTCTGCGACCCCGTCTTGCAGGCCTATCGTGGCGGCGATGCCCATCTCGGAAAGTTCTACCGGACCGCGCTCGGCAATCCGCCGCTGCGCGCGCTGCTCCGCCGCACCGGCCTGCCCGCGCTGAAAGACCCCGACCGCCTTGCCGGCCTGCGCGCCGCATTGACCCAGGCGCGCGATGCCGAGGCGCCGGACTGGGCCGCGATCGGCGCTCCCGTCGCTGAGCTGATGGACGGCATCGGCGTGCGTCACCCCGCCCCGCCGCCCGCCGGCGCGCCGGGCCGCCTGCCGGCGATCGCCGAGATCGACCGCGTGATCCGCAGAACCGGCGCGCATCTACTCGGGTCATTCCGCAGGAACGGCTTCATCCCGACCTATGCCGCCTTCAATTTGATCGGCGATCCCGATCTGGGCGGGCGCGAGATGCTGATGGCGCTGACCGGGCTCAACGCGCGCGGCTACAAGAACTCGACCCTGCTGTTCGGCCTGGCGCGGATCTTCATCGCGCATTCGCCGGCGCGCGCGCTGATCAACCCGCCATGGCGCGGCATCGCCGAGCCGATGTGGGAGCCGGTGCAGATCCGCCACCGCTCGGGCTATTACGACGCGTTCTTCACCGAGGCGCTGCTCGGCTTTGTCGAGACCGGGCTGGCGTCACCGGATGAGGCCGGCGCGGCGCGTCGCGCGATCGCCGACATGGTCGACTTCTGCCTCAAGACCAGCGCCGAGGACGTGCCGTCGCATGACGGCTCCACGGTGAAGGTCATCACCGCGCTGGCGCCGGGGCGGCATCCGCGCTTCTCGCGGTTCTTCGCCCAGATCAAGCAGGACCTCGGTTTCGGCATCTATGTGCCCGACTGCGACACCACGGCGTGCGCGTTCTCGGCCGCCACCCAAGCCGGCTCCGACGATCCGATCCTCAAGCAGCCGCTGCTCGATTTCTACCGCGGCTACCAGGTGCGATCAGGCGCCAACGAGCCTGTTGTCACCGTGCCGCTCAACGACAACATCGATTACGAGGGCGGCGTCGTGACCTGGATCGACAACCTCAAGGGCGAGCGGCCCTATGGCAACGACCTCGATCCGACGCTGAACCTCGACATCCTCGAGGTCTCGTTCCGCAATCTCGCCCGCTGGCAGATCATCGAGACGCCGCAGCGGCTGGAGACGGTGCATCGCATCATCGCTTTCCAGAAGAATCTGGTCGAGAGCGGCGCGTTCAGGAATCCGCGCTCGCATATCTATTATCTGCCGGAGCTCTATTCGGCCTATTTCGGCCGCTGCTATGCCGCCTTCATCGCGCTGCCGCTGGCGGCGCAGCGCATCATCGATCCCGGCAATATCTTCGCGCTGATCCGCGCCCGCGTGCTCGGCTACGTCCAAAGCGAGCTGATCGCCCATGAGATGAACCCGTTCGACGCCGCGCTGGCGTTGATGGCGCTGGCGCATCTTAACGCCGAGGTCTCGAGCTTCACGCCGGCGCTGCACTGCATCGTGCAGGGCCTCGGCGAGGGCGGCCGCAAGGGCCCCTACAGAGCCTATGAATGGAACAAGATGAAGACGCCGACGCGCATCCTGGTCGGCGGGCCCGAAGTGACATCGGCATTCGTGCTGATGGCCCTGGCGCTGGCGAGGAAGCGAATGATGGGCGTTTCGTAGCCCGGATGGAGCCAACGGGTCGCGCGGATGCGCGCCCGATGACAGGCTCCGCGAAATCCGGGGGCTGCTCGTCTCGCGGATGAAGTCTCCCGGATTACGCTTCGCTCCATCCGGGCTACAGGACATCCTCAGATGAACGGCGCGTTCCGGGAGGAATGACGCGAAGTTGACACTGGCGGAAACACGACAGCACTGGCACGGTTGCCCAATTGCCCGCACAATCGCTGGGCACTGAACGCCAAAGCCTCTGAACGACAAGAACCTTTCCGGGAACGCCGATGCTGAAGACGCTGCTCACTGCTGGCCTGCTGCTGTCGCTGCCGACGCTGGCTGTCGCCGCCGACATCACCGGCGTGCCGAAGATCCGCGACGGCGACCAGCTCATGATCGGCAGCGTCAAGATCCGGCTCGGCGGCATCGACGCGCCGTCGACCGACCAGCTCTGCCTCAACACCAAGGGGGAGCGCTGGACCTGCGGCGTCGCCGCGCGCGACGAGCTGATCAAGCATGCCGGCAACAAGAGCTGGAGCTGCCACGCCCGCTCGGTCGATCGCCGCGGCCGCACCGTCGCGCGCTGCGAGGTCGACGGCGAGGACATCCAGAAGTGGATGGTTGCGAACGGCTGGGCGCTGGCCTACACCCGCGTCTCGCATGACTACGAGGCGGACGAGAAAGCGGCGCGCGAGGCCAAGGCCGGGATGTGGCAGGGCGCATTCATCGCGCCGTGGGACTGGCGCGTGCGCAACAAGAAGACCACCGTGCTCGGCGCAGTGAAGCCGCCCGAAGGCGCCAACGCGATCCTGCTCGCCTCCGCCTCCGGGCCGGTAGCGCCCTCGCCCGACTGCACCATCAAGGGCAACGTCAACCGCTCCGGCGAATGCATCTTTCATCAGCCGACCAGCCGCTGGTACGCCAAGATCGAGATGAAGATCTCAAAAGGCACGCGCTGGTTCTGCTCGGTCGAGGAAGCCGAGGCCGCCGGCTGTCGCGAGACGCGGCGTTAGCACTGATCGAATGAGCTTGACGTTCAGCCGCATCGGCGATGCGCTCCCTCTCCCGCTTGCAGGGGAGGGTTGGGGTGGGGGTCTCACCACGTGTCATAATGCGGAGATAGCCCCCACCCGGATTGCATCTCCGACGCAATCCGACCTCCCCCGCAGGCGCCAGAGGTGAGGAGCACGCCGTGACCGATGTTGAGATCGATCCGTCTCCCGCACGCCGGCGCAGCCGCCTCCGGCAAGCGCAGATGCTGCTGCTGTTCGTGCTTGTCACCTATCTGATCGCGGCCTATCTGCTGCTGCCGGCGCTGTGGACGCACTACGAACATCAGAAGGGCCTCGCCCATCTGCCGATGGTGACGCGCACCGCGCAAGGCATTCCCGGCGATCCGATGAATGTCGGATTAATCGGCGACACCAGGGACGTGATCTGCGCCATGCACGAGGCCGGCTGGTTTCCGGCCGATCCGGTGACGCTGAAATCCTCGATCGAGATCGTCGGCAGCGTGCTGCTCGATCGTCCCTACAAGGATGCGCCGGTGAGCAACCTGTTCTATCTCGATCGGCGCGAGGACCTCGCCTTCGAGCGGCCGGTCGGATCGAGCGCCGATCGCCGCAACCATGTCCGGTTCTGGCGCGTGCTCGACCAAGGTCAGGAGAAGCGCCCGGTATGGCTCGGCGCCGCGACGCTCGACCGCAGCGTTGGCGTCAGCCATTACACCGGCGCGGTGACCCATCATATCGCGCCCGATCTGGACGCCGAACGTGCACTGCTCGCCACCGACCTCGAATCCGCCGGCATGGTCACTGCGAAATATCAGGTCACCGGCATCGGTCCGACCTTCAACGGCCGCAATGGCGGCGGCGACCTCTACTACACCGACGGCGAGATCTGGGTGCTGCGGCTGGTCGAGGCCTGCGACAAGAACCATGGCGCCGTCGCGCAAATTCCCAGCCCCGCCGCGACTGAATTCAAGGACCAGATCTGGCGCGCGGTCGTCGAATCGATCGGAAAATAAGGCTGTGTCCCGCGCTTTTGGAAACGCTGGATTGCTCCGCGCCGCTCGCAATCGAAGCCGCAATGGAATATTGTCCCGGCTTGACCTCTCACACGCATGATTTGCGTTGCTTTACCCAAAAGGAACAGGACGATGACCGTTCGCGCGGGCCGGGAATTTCTGGCCATCCCCGGGCCCACCACGATGCCCGATCAGGTGCTGCAGGCGATGCACCGACCGGCGCTCGACATCTATTCCAACGAGATGTTCGAACTGACCGACAGCCTGCTGCGGGACCTCTCGAACCTGTTCGCCACCAAAGGCAAGTCCTACATCTACATCGCCAACGGCCACGGTGCCTGGGAAGCGACGCTCTCCAACGTGCTGTCGCGCGGCGACAAGGTGCTGGTGCTCGAAAGCGGGCGCTTTGCGATCGGCTGGGGCCAGGCCGCGGCCGCGATGGGCGCCGATGTCGAGGTGCTGAAGGGCGACTGGCGCCGCGCGATCCGCCCGGCCGAGGTCGAGGAGCGGCTGCGCCGCGACAAGGAGCACGCGATCAAGGCGATCCTCGCCGTGCAGGTCGACACTGCGTCGGGCGCCTATAACGACATCGAGGCGATCGGCAGGGCGATCAAGGCCGCCGGCCATCCCGCGCTGTTCATGGTCGATACCGTCGCCTCGCTCGGCTGCATGCCGTTCGAGATGGACAAATGGTATGTCGACGTCGCGATGTCTGGCTCGCAGAAGGGCCTGATGACGCCGCCCGGCCTCGGCTTCGTCGCCGCCAGCGATCGCGCTTGGGACGCGCACAAGAAGGCCGATCTGCGCACGCCCTATTGGGACTGGACCGAGCGCGAGGGCGCGGAGCACTACCGCAAATATGCCGGCACCGCGCCGATACATCTGCTGTTCGCGCTGCGCGAGGCGATCAACATGCTGCATGCCGAAGGCCTGGAGAACGCCTTCGAACGGCATCGCCTGCTCGGCGAAGCGGTGCGCCGCGCGGTTGCGGTCTGGGGCGAGGGCCAGGTGCTCGGCTTCAACATCGCCGAGCCCACCGAGCGCTCCAACACGGTGACGACCGTGACCGTGAAGGGCGCCGATCCTGCCGCGATCCAGCGCTATGCCAAGGAGAAATGCGGCGTGGTGCTCGGTACCGGCATCGGCGATCTGCAGGGCCAGGCCTTCCGCATCGCGCATATGGGCCACGTCAACGCACCGATGATCCTCGGCACGCTCGGCGTCATCGAGGTCGCACTGACCGCGCTAAACATCCCGCACGGCAAAGCCGGCGCCGACGCCGCCATCCAGTGGCTCGGCGAGAACGTGACGGCGTAAGCCTGGGGTTGATGACTCGCATCTCAAACCCGTCATCCTGAGGAGGCCGCGTAGCGGCCGTCTCGAAGGATCGATGGGCCACGCTGCCGCCGCGAGCGAATCGGAGCATGCCGGGATATCCGGGCCGTCGATCCTTCGAGACGCGCGCAAGAGCGCGCTCCTCAGGATGACGGAACATCCATCGACGGCTTGTCCATTGACTGCGCCAGCGATTACTTCATGATCGATGTGCGCGTGGGACTGGCGATATGGGCATTTACATTTACATGCTTCGCTGCGCCGACAACTCTTACTATATCGGCAGCGCAACGGGTGATGATCTCTCCCCGCGCATTAATCAGCACAATACGGGTGCCTTCCCCGGTTATACCTACAACCGCCGGCCGGTGGTCCTAGTCTGGTCGGAGTATTTCGATCGCATCACTGATCGCATCGCTGCCGAACGGCAAATCAAGGGCTGGAGCCGGGCGAAGAAGGAAGCGCTGATCAAATCTGATTGGGTCACGATCAGCCAACTGGCTCATCGACGCAGAGTAACTCCTTCCCCGTCATCCTGAGGAGGCCGCGTAGCGGCCGTCTCGAAGGATCGACGGCCACGCTGCCGCCGCGAGCGAATCGGAGCACGCCGGGATATCCGGGCCGCCGATCCTTCGAGACGCGCGCAAGAGCGCGCTCCTCAGGATGACGGACGGGAGAGCGGCCGAGGGAGACGCAACAAAGCTGAGCCGCGACTTATTGAGCAGGCACGTCCACTTTTCGTCGTCATCGATTTCCGCTTTACTGCCGGCAACAGCCGGGCCTGGATCCCTGCGACAATGTGAGATGGAGGGATCGCTTGGCATCGGTGGAATTGCGCGGCCTGGTCAAGCGGTTTGGATCGTTTGTCGCGGTTGATGATGTTTCCCTCAGGATCGATCACGGCCAGCTGGTCTGCCTGCTCGGGCCGTCGGGCTGCGGCAAGACCACGACGCTGCGGCTGATCGCAGGCTTCCTCGAACCATCCGACGGCGAGATCCGGGTCGGCGACCGCGTGGTGTCGTCGAAGGCGCGCACGCTGCCGCCCGAGCAGCGCAACATGTCGATGATCTTCCAGAGCTACGCGCTGTGGCCGCACATGACGGTGGCGGAGAACATCGTCTATGGCCTGCGCCTGCGCAAAATGGACCGCGACAGCATCGCCAGGAAGCTCGCCGCGATCCTGGCGACGACCAAGCTGGAACCACTGGCGCAGCGCTATCCGGGCGAGCTGTCCGGCGGCCAGCAGCAGCGCGTCGCGCTGGCGCGTGCGCTGATCGTCGGCCCGGAGACGCTGCTGCTCGACGAGCCCTTGTCCAACCTCGACGCCAATCTGCGCGAGGAGATGCGGTTCGAGATCCGCCGCCTGCATGACGAGTATCGCTACACCACCGTCTACGTCACCCACGATCAATCCGAGGCGATGACGACCGCCGACCTGATCGCGGTGATGAATGCCGGCAAGATCGATCAGCTCGGCAGCCCCGAAGACATCTATGCACGACCGGAATCCGAATTCGTCGCGCGCTTCATCGGCGCCGCCAATGTGATCAAGAGCACCGCGCGCGATGCGAGCCATGTCGAGTTCGCCGGCACCACCCTCGAGGTGGTCGGCGCAAAGTTAACCGCCGGCCAGAGCGCGCCGGTCGCGATCCGCCAGCATGAGATCCAGCTCTCGGCGCAACCGCCCGCCGCGGCGCAGAATACGCTGAAAGCCGTGGTGACGCGTCAGGTCTATCTCGGCATGAATCGCGACACCATGGTGGAAACGCCTGACGGCACCGCGTTGCGGGTCAGCACGCCGACCGAGACCGCGGTCGAGAAGGGCCGCGAGGTCTGGCTGACATTGCCGCCCGAGCGCTGCCGTGCGCTCAGCCGATAACAACAGAGACGGAGGGACGCGATGCGGAAACCGGTCTCCAGGCGCGCTGTCCTGAAAGCTTCCGGCGGGGGTGGAACGATGACCGAAGAGATCAAGACGCACTATGCGCGGCTGTTTCGGGTGTGAGGGATGCAACGTAACCCTTACCGCCGTCATTCCGGGGCGCGCAAGCGCGAGCCCGGAATCCATCGGGCCACATTGACTGTGGTGCAATGGATTCCGGGCTCATCGCTTCGCGATGCCCCCAGGTGCGCAATTGCGCACCGGGAATGACGGGGAGAGAGTACTCGCAATGACAACGACCGATATCACCTCCCCCGCCCTCAAACCCCGCATCGACTGGACGCGCCCTGTGCTATGGCTGTTCGCGGCAGTGCTCATTCTCCTCATCCTGCTGCCGTTGTCGTGGCTCGCGGTATTCGCCTTCACCGACAAGAACCGGCATCCCACGCTTGCAAACTTCGTTACGCTGTTCAGCAACCCCGATTTCCTCGATCCGCTGCTGACCACCGCGATCATCGCGACCACCTCGGCGCTGATCTGCTGCATCGTGGCCGCGCCGCTGAGCTGGCTGGTGTCGCGCACTGACATGCCGGGCCGGCAGACCATCCGCGCGCTGGTGACGGCTTCGTTCGTGACCCCGCCGTTCCTCGGCGCGGTCGCCTGGGAATTGCTGGCGGCGCCGAATTCGGGACTGCTGAACCAGCTCTACCGGCTGTTCGCAGGCGAGGATGCCGATGCGCTGTTCAACATCTATTCGATGACCGGGATCATCTTCGTGATCTCCTGCTACACGTTTCCGTTCGTGTTCGTGCTGGTGGCCAATGCGCTCGACACCATGCCGGGCGAGCTGGAGGACGCCTCCGCGATTCTCGGCGGCAATGCCTGGACCACCGCGCGGCGGGTGACGATCCCGCTCGCGCTGCCTGCGCTGGTCGCGGGGGCATTGATCGCGTTCCTGCAGGCGATGACGCTGTTCGGCTCGCCCGCGATCCTGGCGCTGCCGGCCGGCTTCCACACCATGACGACCAAGATCTGGAGCCTGTTCCAGTATCCGCCGAAGCTCGAGCTCGCGGCTGCCGCCGCGGTGCCGCTGCTGGTGCTGACCATCCTGCTGCTGCAGGGCCAGAAGGCGTTGCTCGGCCGCCGCTCCTATTCGGTAATCGGCGGCAAATATGGCGCGCCGCGCCGGGTCGAGCTGCGCGGCTGGCGCTGGGCTGCGCTCGGCTTCTGCCTGCTGGTGCTGCTCAATCCCGTCTTCCTGCCCTATCTCGCGCTGCTCAACGCCGCGTTCTCGCCGAACGCCACCACGCTGGTGACGCCGTCGACACTGACCCTGCACAACATCGTCTTCGTGTTCACCGAACTGTCGTCGACCCAGCTTGCGCTGAAGAACACCGTGATCCTGGGCACCGCGACCGCGACGATCGGCACCGTCCTCGCGCTGGTCATCGCCTATGTCACCACGCGCAAGGTGATCGCGGGTCACCGCGTGCTCAGCTTCCTTGCCACTGCGCCGGTTGCGGTGCCCGGCATCGTGCTCGGCGTCGGCCTGTTCCTGAGCTACACGCGGCCGCCATTCGTGCTCTACGGCACGCTGTGGATCCTGCTGCTGGCGTTCCTCACCATCAATCTGCCCTCGGCCTATCAGCAATTGCAGGCGGCGTTCGCGACCATCCATCCCGAGCTCGAGGAGGCGAGCCGCATCCTCGGCGCGACGCGGTTGCAGGCACTGCGCCAGATCACAGCGCCGCTGCTGCGCACCGGCGTGATTGCGACCTGGTGCTTCATCTTCATCGGCGTGATGCGGGAACTGTCGGCCGCGATCGTGCTGTTCACCTCGCAGACCAAGGTGCTGTCGGTGCTGATCTACGATCTCAACGAAGGCGGCGACCTCGCCGCGATCGCGGTGCTCGGCATCGCGATGCTGGTGATCACCTTCGCCGTGGTGCTGGCGGTGAACCGGATCCCGATGTCCGGCGGCAATGCGGACGCGAAGCTGCGGAACGGGTAGCATCGGCCTCTCTGCACCATCTGGCAATCGCCACATTCGTCCCGATATAGTGCGGAACCCCGCACCATGAGGATCGAGTGACCAAATCCGCCATCACGACATCGCCCCCCGTCGCGCCGCGCCGGCCGCATTCGTTCACCACCCACGGCATCACGGTGACGGACGACTATGCCTGGATCAAGGATCCGAAGTGGCAGGAGGTGCTGCGCGATCCCTCGATCCTCGATCCCGATATCCGCAGCTATCTCGAAGCCGAGAACGGCTACACCGACAGCTTGCTTGGCCATACCGACGCGTTGCAGAAGCGGCTCGTCAAGGAGATGCGCGGGCGGATCAAGGAGGATGATTCCAGCGTGCCGTCGCCGGACGGCCCGTTCGCCTATTTCAGAAAATTCCGCGAGGGCGGCCAGCACGAATTGTATTGCCGCACGCCGCGCGGCGGCGGTGAGGCGCATGTCGTGCTCGATGGCGACGCGCTGGCAAAGGACCACAGATATTTCAAGTTCGGCGGCAGCCGGCATTCCAACGACCACCGCCTGCATGCCTGGAGCGCCGACACCAAGGGTTCCGAGTATTTCTCGATCCGGGTGCGCGACTGGGCGACCGGCGGCGATCTCGACGACCTCGTCGAGGAGACCGACGGCGGCGTGGTCTGGGCCGCGGACTCGAACAGCTTCTTCTACGTCAAGCTCGACGACAATCATCGCCCGATGCAGGTGTGGCGCCACAGGCTCGGCACCAAGCAGGCCGACGACACCCTGATCTATGAGGAACAGGATCCCGGCTGGTTTACCCATCTGCACGAGAGCGCCAGCGGCCGATTCTGCGTGATCGCCGGCGGCGACCACGAGACCTCGGAGCAGCGGCTGATCGACCTTTCCAATCCCGACGCGCCGCCGCGCCTGGTCGCAGCGCGCGAGGAAGGCGTGCAATATTCGATCGCCGACCGCGGCGACGAGCTGTTCATCCTGACCAATGCCGACGACGCGATCGACTTCAAGGTCGTTACCGCGCCGCTCGCCGCACCCGAGCGTGCCAACTGGCGCGACCTGATCCCTTATCGTGAAGGTGTTTATGTGCTCGATGTCGAGCTCTATGCCGGCCACATGGTGCGGCTGGAGCGCGCCAACGCGCTGCCGGCGATCATCATCCGCGATCTCAAGACGGGCGAGGAGCACGCGATCGCGTTCGACGAGGCGGCCTATTCGCTCGACACCATGGGCGGCTACGAGTTCGACACCACCAACCTACGCTTTGCCTATTCGTCGATGACGACGCCGTCCGAGGTCTATGACTACGACATGGCGACGCGGACGCGGGTGTTGCGCAAGCGCCAGGAGATTCCCTCCGGCCACAACCCGGCCGACTACGTCACCACGCGCATCATGGCGACCTCGCATGACGGCGCGCAGGTGCCGGTCTCGATCCTGCATCGCAAGGACTTCGTGCGCGACGGCAAGGCCCCGCTGCTGCTCTATGGCTACGGTTCCTACGGCATGGCGATGCCGGCGTCGTTCGCGGCGAACCGGCTGTCGCTGGTCGACCGCGGTTTCGTCTATGCGATCGCCCATATCCGTGGCGGCGCCGACAAGGGCTGGGGCTGGTATCTCGACGGAAAGCGCGAGAAGAAGACCAACACGTTCGACGACTTCGCCGCCGCCGGACGCGCGCTGATCGAGGCGAAATACACCAGCGAAAAGCGCATCGTCGGCCATGGCGGCTCGGCCGGCGGCATGCTGATGGGCGCGGTCGCCAACCGCGCCGGCGAGTTGTTTGCCGGCATCGTTGCCGAGGTGCCATTCGTCGACGTGCTCAACACCATGCTCGACGACACGCTACCGCTGACGCCGCCGGAATGGCCGGAATGGGGCAACCCGATCGAGAGCGAGACGGATTTCCGCACCATCCTGTCCTACTCGCCCTATGACAATGTCGCAGCGAAGGACTATCCGGCGATCCTGGCAATGGGCGGGCTCACCGATCCCCGCGTCACCTATTGGGAGCCGGCGAAATGGATCGCGCGGCTGCGCGCCACGATGCACGGCGGCGGCCCGGTCTTGCTGCGCACCAACATGGGCGCCGGCCACGGCGGAGCCTCCGGCCGCTTCAACCGCCTCGACGAAGTCGCGATCGTCTACGCATTCGCGCTGTGGGCGGTCGGAATGGCTGAGAAGGCGGAGGTGTAGCGAGGTCCCGTAGCCCGGATGAAGCCAACGGGTCGCGCGGATGCGCGCCCGATGACAGGCTCCTCGCAATCCGGGAACGGTCGCGCCGCTTGCGAGAACCCCGGATTACGCTTCGCTTCATCCGGGCTACGGGCCACGCGCTTGGTTAGCTTGGACACGGTCCCTCCCCATCGTCGTCCTGGCGAAAGCCAGGACCCATACCGCGTGATCTATCGAGCGGGGAAGTCGCAGTACCACGCCACGCAACTGCCAGTCTTCGCCAAACTCCGCCCTGTGGTTATGGGTCCCGGCCTTCGCCGGGACGACAGCGGAGGGGTGCGGCGGCGTCTACCGTCCCTTCGCCTTCCGCCACACCGCGAAATCCTTCAGCGTCTGCTCATCCGTCGCGGGATAAAGACCAAAAATGCCGCAGCCGTTCTGGACCTGTTCGGTGACGAAATCCTCGAACGCGGTCATCTCGAAGGTCTCGGCCGCGATCTCGTCGGCGAGATGGGCCGGGATCACGATGACGCCGTCGCTGTCGCCGAGGATCACGTCGCCGGGAAATACCGGCGCGTCGCCGCAGCCGATCGGTACGTTGATCTCGATCGCCTGGTGCAAGGTCAGATTGGTCGGCGCGCTCGGCCGGTGATGAAACGCCGGGAAGCCGAGCCGCGCGATCTCGGCCGAATCCCTGAATCCGCCGTCGGTGACCACGCCGGCGCAGCCGCGCTTCATCAGCCGCGTTACCAGGATCGCGCCGGCTGACGCCGCGCGGGCATCCTTGCGGCTGTCCATGACCAGCACCGCGCCCGGCGGGCAGTCTTCAATCGCCTTGCGCTGCGGGTGCGCGCGATCGCGGAACACCTCGATGGTGTTGAGGTCCTCGCGCGCCGGCATGTAGCGCAGCGTGAAGGCCTCGCCGACCATGGTCGGCTGATCCGGACTGAGGGGGTGAACATCCTGGATCATCTGGATGCGCAGGCCGCGCTTGAACAGCGCGGTGGCGACCGTGGCGGTGGAGACGGATTTCAGTCTGTTGCGGGTGGCGTCGCTGAGTTTTGACATGGTGCTCCTTCGTCATTCCGGGGCGCGCGCAGCGCGAACCCGGAATCTCGAGGTTCCGGGTTCGCTTCGCGCCCCGGAACGACGGTGTGATGAACTAATAAATCGACGGCTCGCCGACCGGCTTGCCGAACCCGGTCTCGAGGAAATCGAAGTCGCAGCCCTCATTGGCCTGCTTGATGTGCCTGGAGAACATCCAGCCATAGCCGCGTTCGAAGCGCCGTTCGGGCTGCTTCCATTCGGCGCGGCGCCTGGCGAGCTCCGCCTCGGGCACATCGAGATTGATGGTGCGCGCGGCGACGTCGAGCGAGATGCGGTCGCCGTTCCTCACCAGCGCCAGCGGTCCGCCGATATAGGATTCCGGCGAGACGTGCAGGATGCAGGCGCCATAGCTGGTGCCGCTCATCCGCGCATCCGACAGCCGCACCATGTCGCGCACGCCCTGCTTCACGAGCCTGGTGGGGATCGGCAGCATGCCCCATTCCGGCATGCCCGGGCCGCCCTGCGGGCCGGCGTTGCGCAGGATCAGGACATGATCGGCCGTGACGTCGAGATCGGGATCGTCGACCGCCTTCTTCATCGACGGATAGTCGTCGAACACCAGCGCCGGCCCGGTATGCTTGAGGAAGCGTGGATCGCAGGCGGACGGCTTGATGACGCAGCCGTCAGGCGCGAGATTGCCCTTCAGCACCGCGAGCGCGCCCTCCTTGTAGATCGGGTTGTCGACGCTGCGGATGACGTCGTCATTGTGGACCTCGGCGCCTGCGATGTTTTCGCCGAGCGTCTTGCCTGTGACGGTGATGCAATCGAGATGCAAATGCGGCTTGATCCGGCTCATCAGGGCGGGCAGCCCGCCGGCATAGAAGAAATCCTCCATCAGATAGAGGTCGCCGCTCGGCCGCACATTGGCGATCACGGGCACCTTGCGGCTCGCGATCTCGAAATCATCGAGCGAGATATCCTGGCCGGCGCGGCGCGCCTGGGCGATCAAATGGATGATGGCGTTGGTCGAGCAGCCCATCGCCATCGCGACCGTGATCGCGTTCTCGAAGGCCTTGCGCGTCTGGATCTTCTGCGGGGTGAGATCCTCCCACACCATCTCGACGATGCGGCGGCCGGCCTCCGAGCTCATGCGGATGTGGTTGGCATCGGCCGCCGGGATCGACGAGGCGCCGGGCAACGTCATGCCGATGGCTTCGGCAATCGCGGTCATGGTCGAGGCCGTGCCCATGGTCATGCAGGTGCCGTAGCTGCGGGCGATGCCGGCTTCCATGTCGACCCAGTCCTTGTCGGAGATCTTCCCCGCACGGCGCTCGTCCCAGTATTTCCAGGCGTCCGAGCCGGAGCCGAGCGTCTTGCCCTTCCAATTGCCGCGCAGCATCGGCCCGGCCGGCAGATAGATCGCCGGCAGGTTCATGCTGGTGGCCCCTAACAGCAGGCCGGGCGTGGTCTTGTCGCAGCCGCCCATCAGCACCACGCCGTCGACAGGATGGCCGCGCAGCAGCTCCTCGGCGTCCATCGCCAGCATGTTGCGATAGAGCATCGTGGTCGGCTTCAACAGCGATTCCGACAGCGACAGCGCCGGCAGCTCCAGCGGAAAGCCGCCGGCCATCAGCACGCCGCGCTTGACGTCGTCGACCCGGCTCTTGAAGTGCATGTGGCAGGGCTGCGCATCCGACCAGGTGTTGATGATCGCGATCACCGGCCGGTCGCGCCATTCCTCCGGCGCGTAGCCCATCTGCATCGCGCGCGATCTGTGGCCGAAGGCCCGCAAATCGTCGGGCGCAAACCAGCGCGCGCTGCGCAATTGATCCGGGGTCTTGTTCTTGTTCGTCATCGCCATGTGTCTCGACTGTGCTCGCGCGCGGTCACGGCGCGCGTAGGCCCTGCGCCACGCATATACAGGATTTCCGGACGTGTCGTCCCGCGCCAGGCGCAGACGTGCCGCTCGCCGAACGTGCGCTGCTCAGCGATGTGAAAATCAGGGCAAACCGGCTTGGGCTTACTTCTGCTGCGCCGTCATCACGATGCGAACCAGATCGGCTGCGTTGCGCGCGCCGAGCTTCTTCATGATGTTGGCGCGGTGGTCCTCGATGGTGCGCGGGCTGATGCCGAGATGGCGCCCGGCCTCCTTGTTGGAGGCGCCGGCGGTGAATTGCTCGAGCACCTCGCGCTCGCGGCGGGTCAGCGGCTCGCGGCCCGGGAAGTGCAGCGCGGCGATGCGCGAGGCCGAGGTCTCGGCCTGCCGCCTGGTGTAGGCGTCGATCGCCTCATTCAAGCGGGTGACGATCTCATTGCCGCGGAAAGGCTTCTCGATGAAATCGAGCGCGCCGTTCTTGATGGCGCTGACCGCCATCTGAATGTCGCCCTGACCCGAGATCATAAAAATCGGCGCCGGGTAGTCCTCGCCGTGCAGCTCCCGCAGGATATCGAGGCCGGATTTGCCGGGAATGTGGACGTCGAGCAGGATGCAGGCCGGGGTCCGGCTGCGCGCGACCGCGAGCAGCGCCGCACCGTCGGCAAAGCAGATCACCTTGTAACCGGCGGTCGACAGGACCACGGAAAGCGTCTCGCGGACCGCGGGATCGTCGTCGACTACAAAGATTTCCCCGCGAGGAGCGCCATTCTCAGCCATATGCATCGTCCATCAGTGGTGAAGCGTGCTGCCCAGTCTGCACAAGACCTAACTCGACCATCTTGATCAATGGACCCGTATTTGTACGGGACGTCCGCTTAACGCACAAGTAGCACCGCGTTCCCTAAAACCGGGGGCAGTGGAGAAACATGCATGGAAAATGCAGCGGTGGACGGCGTTGCAGTGTGCTTGGACGAGGGCCGTGATCCCTACAATCTGATCGTGACCGACCTGATCGCGCTGATTGGCCGTGTCCAGGCGATCCTGCGGCTGATCGAAGCGGCGATTGCGCGCGAGGCCCTGCTGGCCGAGCAGGACACCGCCGCCGATATCGTCGTCCTTGACGACGTCACGCCGCGCTATGTCGCAGCCTCGACCGCCCTGAAAACCAGCGGCACCGGCCTTGGCGCGGCACTCGACCGGCTGCGCAATTCTGGCGCGCCGGAACACCTCCTGAACTGACGCCGCGCCGGCCAGCGCCGGTTCGTGGCTTCGCGCGAGGTCGTTCCCAACCCCGGATCATGTCTTCTTGAGCGTCAGGCCTTGAGCTTCAGGCTCTGGCCCGCTCTTCGTCGGCGACCGAGCGCCGCTTACTCGGCTTGCCCTTGAGGAAGCTGATGTCCATCTCGGTGCCGTTGACGCGGACCAGCTCGCAGCGGCGATAGGCGAGCCCGGTTGAGGACAGCAGCAGGAAGAACTCCTTCAGGTTGAGCCCCTGAATGGAACCCTCGACCGTCAACGACGCGTCGTTGTCGGAGATGGCGTTGAGCTGGCAATCGCGCCGCCAGGTTCCGTCGATGGCCATGATGCAGACATCGACGCCCCGGCTGAAGGTGACCCGCTCAACGGATTTGCCGTCCTCGCTCATCGCTCAATATCCGACCGCCATGGCCGGTCTCGGCATCGCAAGCCCCGGGCGCACGCCGCTCGGGCGGTACAGGCCACGGCGCTCGGGTATCGGCTTGAACGTGTCGGTGAGACCGACCACGGTTTCGGCGGCCCCGAGCACCAGGAAGCCGTCGGCCTCCATCTGCCGCGCAAGGCGGTTGAAGATGTTGATCTTGGTGTCCTGGTCGAAATAGATCAGCACGTTGCGGCAGAAGATCACGTCGAAGGTGCCGAGCTGGGAGAAATCGTGCAGCAGATTGAGCTGACGATGCTGCACCATCGCGCGCAACTCCGCATTGATCTGCCAGGTTTCACCCGACTGCTTGAAGTACTTGACCAGCAGCTGGATCGGCAGCCCGCGCTGCACCTCGAACTGGCTGTAGATGCCGGCCTTCGACTTCTCCAGCACCTCCTGCGACAGATCGGTCGCGATGATCTCGATCCGCCAGCCCGCGAGCGCGGCGCCCATCTCCTTCAGGCACATCGCCAGCGAATAGGGCTCCTGGCCGGTCGAGCCGGCGGCGCACCAGATCCTGACGCTGCGGCGCGCAGCGCGCGCCTTCAGCACCTCAGGCATGATGGTGTTGCGGAAATGGTCGAACGGCACCTTGTCGCGGAAGAAGAAGGTCTCGTTGGTGGTCATGGCCTCGACCACCTGGACGGTGTGGGTGGACGAGCCGGCCCGGATCTTGGCGACCAGGTCGGGGATGCCGGACAGGCCGCTCTTGCGCGCCAGCGGCAACAGGCGGCTTTCGATCAGATACTGCTTGTCCGCAGACAGATCGAGACCGGAATGGTCTTTCAGGAGCTTACGCAAATACTCGTAGTCGGGGGGCGTCACGGGAGCCTCGCAAGGGCAAAGGGTGAAACTGGGTGTCAGGCTTCGGCCGACGCATCAAGCGCCAGCAGACCCACTTCCTGGAATTTCGCGATCACGATGTCCTTGTCGAACGGCTTCATGATGTACTCGTTGGCGCCGGCATGCAGCGCGCGCGAGATATGGTCGATGCCGTTCTCGGTGGTGCAGAACACCACTTTCGGCGCGTCACCGCCGGGCATGCGGCGCAGCTGCACGAGGAATTCGAAGCCATCCATCACGGGCATGTTCCAGTCGAGCAGCACGGCGTCCGGCAGTGCGCGCTTGCACGCCTCGAGCGCGACCGCGCCGTCCTCGGCCTCGATGACGGTGAATTCCATTCCTTCGAGGATGCGGCGCGCGATCTTTCGCACCACTCCGGAATCGTCGACGACAAGACACGTCTTCATGGGTTGGCCTCCTTGTGGAATCCGCCGTCTGTGCGGCGGAGCGTTACGCTGCAGCAGCAGTTTTGGGCACCAGTTCGAGCACGCGATCGACATCGAGGACGACCATCAGCTGGCCGTCGAGGCGGTGGACGCCGCCGGCGAGCTTGGCCATGCGGGGATCGAGGTTGACCGGGTTGTCCTCGCGGCTGTCGTCGGGCAGCCGCAACACCTCGCCGATCTGGTCGATCAACAGGCCATAGGATTCGCCGCGCTGGTCGACCCCGACCGCCATCGGCGGCCGGCCGTCATCGGCCTTCGGCAGCCCGAGCCGGGCGCGCATGTCGACCACGGTGACGATGCGGCCGCGCAGGTTGAGCACGCCGGCGATCTCGCTGGACGACAGCGGCACCCGCGTCAGCCGCTCCGGCATGAACACGTCCTGCACCCGGGAGATCGGCAGCCCGAACAGCTGGCCGCCGATCACGGCGGTGACGTATTCGGCGACAGCGCCTTCACTGGTCTCGGTCTTGCTGGTCATCACTTTGTGTTCCTTCAAGCCAAGCCCGATTACGCGGCCCGCCGCATCTCGGCGGTCTGCTCCTTCAGCGCCGCGATCAGCCCGGGACGGTCGAACTTGGCGACATAGTCGTGGAAGCCGGCCTGCCGGCCGCGCTCGATCGCCGCCGGCGACACCATCGCCGACAGCGCGATGATCGGCAGCTGGTTCAGATTGTGGTCGCTGCGGATGGTTTCGGCGAACTCGAAGCCGTTCATCTCGGGCATCTCGATGTCGGTCAGCACGACGTCGAACGCCTGCCCCGAGCGCAGCGCGGCGAGGCCCTCCTGCGCGTTCGGCGCGGTCCTGACCTTGTAGCCGGCGGCTTTGAGTACCGGCGCCAGCATGTTGCGGAAGAATGCACTGTCATCGACCAAGAGCACCGACTGTGCAGACGCCGACGGCCGCATCTCCTTGCGCGAGAACCAGTCGGCGAACGCCATCGGCAGGAAGTGGCCGACGTCGATCACCTCGGTGGCCTGGCCCTTGATCACGGCCGAGCCGAGGATGCCGTCCTGCGAGCCTGCGACCTCGATGTTGAGCCGTTCCTCGACGATGTCGATGATCTCGTCGACCACGAGCCCCATCGAGCGGCCGTCGTCGGCGAACACCAGGATCGGCTGCGTGCCTTGGCTCTGCACCTCGACCCCGGCCATCTGCACCAGCGGCATCAATTGCTCGCGGTACTGCACCATGTAGCGGCCGTTACTGAGCTCGATCTTGTCGGTTGCGATCTCCTCCAGCCGGGTGACGAGACCGAGCGGCACCGCCTTGGGCTGCGAGGAGCCGGCGCGGAACACCAGCAGCGAGGTCAGCTGCTCGCCGCTTGCGGCATGGGCGCTGGCACTGTCGTCGGCCATGTCATGGGCCGAGGAACCGGAGGCGCCCAAGGCCTTGGCGATGCCGTTGGGGTCGATGATCATGATCACGGCGCCATCGCCCAAAATGGTGTTGCCGGAGAACATGTCGATGTGCCGCAGTTTGGTCGACATCGGCTTGACCACGATCTCCTCGGTGTGGAACACGCCGTCGACCACGATGCCAAAGGTCTGGCTGCCGACTTGCGTCACCACGATGAAGCCGTTCTCGGCATCGCTGGCGCTGGCGCCGTCGTCGATCTTCAAGAGCTTCTTCAGATGGATCAGCGGCAGCAGCTTGTTGCGCAGGCGCAAGACTGCGGTGTCCTTGATCCGCTCGATGCGGTGCTCGGAGTTGGCGCGGGCCCGCACCAGCTCGACCACGGACAATTGGGGGATGGCAAAGCGGTCGCCGCCGGCTTCGACGATCAGGGCGGAGACGATCGCCAGGGTCAGCGGGATCTTGATGGTGACACTGGCGCCCTCGCCGGCCACGCTCTTGATGTCGATGGTGCCGCCGATCTGGTCGATATTGGTGCGCACCACGTCCATGCCGACGCCGCGGCCGGACACCGAGGTGACTTGGGCGGCGGTCGAGAAGCCCGGCGCGAAGATGAACTTGTGGATCTGGGCTTCCGTCATCTTCTCCAGCTCAGCCTCGGTGACGAGACCGTTCTGGAGCGCCTTGGCCTTGATCCGCTCGGTGTTGAGGCCTCGGCCATTGTCGGCGATGCAGATGATGATGTGGCCGCCCTCGTGATAGGCGGAGAGCCGAATGGTGCCCTGCTCCGGCTTGCCGGCGGCGAGGCGCTCGGCGGTGGTCTCCAGGCCATGATCGGCGGAGTTGCGCACCATGTGCGTCAGCGGATCCTTGATCAGGTCGAGCACCTGGCGGTCGAGCTCGGTGTCGGCGCCGTGCATCTCCAGCTCGATCTGCTTGCCGAGTTCGCCGGAGAGGTCGCGGACGATGCGCGGCAGCTTCTGCCAGGCATTGCCGATCGGCTGCATCCGCGTCTTCATGACGCCCTCCTGCAGCTCGGCGGTGACGTTGGAGAGCCGCTGCAGCGGCACCTTGAACTCGGTGTCCTCGTTGCGGCGGGAGATCTCCAGCAGCTGGTTGCGGGTCAAGACCAGCTCGGAGACCATGGTCATCAGATGTTCGAGGGTGTCGACATTGACCCGGATCGACTGGTTGGCGATCTTGTCGCCTTCCTGGACATCGGTCTCGGCGGCGGCCTTGCGGGCCGGCTTCTTGGCGGCGTCAGCCGGCTCGGCCGCGGGCGCAACAGCCACCGGCTTGGCGGCCGGTGCCGGGGCAGGTGCGCCGACTTCGGTCTCGGTCTCGCGGAAGGCGCGCTCGAGCTCGTCGAGCGAGACCTCGCCCGGACGCAACGGACGCTCCAGCGTCTGCACCACCAGCGTGCCCTCGGTCATCGCTTGGGTCATATCAGCCTGCACGGACGGCGCTTCGACCACCGGCACGTCCTCTTCGGCAGCAGCCGGCATCGACTGCGTCGAGCCTGACATTGCGGCCATGCCGCGCTCGACCATGGCTTCCAGCTGATCGATCAGGTCGCGGTCGTTGCCCTCTGGCTCGGCTTCGGTCGCCTCGAGCCCGGCCAAAATCTCCTTGATGCGGTCGATCGAGGACAGGATCAGCGTCACGGCTTCGGCCTTCACCGGCATGCCGTCGCGGAATTTGCCCATCAACGTCTCGCCGGCATGCGCCAGCGCTTCCAGCCGCGGCAGCCCGAGGAAGCCGCAGGTCCCCTTGATGGTGTGCACAAGGCGGAAAATATTATCCAGGATCTTCGCGTTGTTCGGATCCTGCTCGAACTGCACCAGCTGGTTGTCGACCGTATCCAGGCTCTCGCTGCTCTCCGTCAGGAACTCGCGCAACAGATCGTCCATGGATGGGTCCCCTCAAGGTGCTACGGAACGCTCGCCTCGCATCGATAACTCGGACGGCTTCACGGCGACGTTAATTTCGCCGTCCGTGCAAATACGGACGATGAAGCGCTTCAAGCGACGACGCACCGCGACATCACGACCAGTCTCACCGGACAGGCCTTACCACCCGGACGGGAAAGAGCCCGTTCCACCGGTCGTCGCAATTTGAATCAAATGCAATCACGGTCCCGCTAAGCCCAGCGAAACGTTCGCGGCGCCGACATTCGCCGGCATCAAACGCGATCGCCCGCTGGTTGAAGCCGACGGGATGGTTAAGCGCAGTTAAAGCAAAGGCGGCGGAGTTTCCTCCGCCGCCTCGATATCAGTTGTCTGTTGCGGCTACGCTTAGCGGAGCAGCTGCAGAACGCTCTGCTGCGACTGGTTGGCCAGCGCCAGCGCGGAGACTGCGATCGACTGGCGGGTCGACAGCGCCTGGCTGTTGGCCGCTTCCTCGTTGGTGTCGGCCAGCGTCAGGTTGGACGAGCCGGTCTGCAGCACGTTGATCAGGTTCTTCGAGAAGTCCTGGCGGATCTGCACCATCGACAGGTTCGAACCCAGTGACGACGCTTCCGAACGCAGCGTGCTCGACGCGCTGCCCAGCTTGCTGATGATGCTGTTGGCCGAAACGTTGTCGAGGAAGTCGGTGCCGGCCGTCAGCGTGGTGAGGCCGAGGCCGGTAGCGCTGAAGGTGACGCCGGTGATGTTGAGCGTCGACTTGCCGGTCTCGTTGAACACCAGCTTGAGGTTGTCACCGCCCAGCAGGTTGACGCCGTTGAAGGACGAGTCCTGTGCGGTCGTCGTGATCTGCTGGATCACCGCGTTGTACTGGCTGAGCAGGTTGGCGCGGGTGGTTTGCGAGGTCGGATCGGCGACCGCGGCGTTGACGGTGCCGACGGTAGCGGTGGCGGCGGTGATGTCGACGCCCTCGCCGGTCGGCGCGGTGCCGGAGCTGGTGATGGTCTGGCTCGCCGCATCGTTGGTCGAGGTGAAGGTCAGCGTGTCAGCCGTCGAGGACAGCGAGGCCGTGACCGCAACGCCGTTCGATGCCAGCACGCTGTTCAGCTGGTCGAGCGTCTTGACGGTGGCGGTGCCGCTGCCGGTCGAGAACGACGAACCGATCGTCACCGCCAGGCTGCCGCTCGCGGTCTTGAAGGTCAGCACGGCGCCGCCGAGCTTGCCGGCGTTGAGATCGCTCGCGACTGTGGCGCCGGTGCCGGCACCGGTGCCGGTGACGTCGACATTGGCCTTGGTCGAATAGCCGGTCGGGCTCTGCAGCACCTGGTTGGCGATCGACTTCGCGGTATCGACCAGCTTCTGCAGCGAGGTGATGCCGGTGTTGGCCGCCTGCAGCACCTGCACGCCGTTGCCGATGCTGTCGAGCAGATTGTTGATGTCGCTGGCGCGGTTGTCGAGCGACTGCGCGGTGAAGAAGTTGGTCGGGTTGTCGAGGGCCGTGTTGACCTTCTTGCCGGTGGCAAGGCGGTTCTGCGTGGTGGAGAGCAGGTCGGCCGTCGACTGCAGCGAAAGCAGATTTTGACGAACCGATGCCGAGAGGACGATGCCGGACATACTGATACCCTTCTGGATGAACACGATTGACGCGACGCCGCAACTTTCACACGGCGATCCATGCCACACTGGTCCGTCCGCGCTACCCGTTCGTTAAAGGGCTGCTCCGTACAAATACCCAGAATGGCCTTGCCGGTGATTCTACGGCCTGACCATGTAGACGTTGCGCGGAGCGGCGCATATCCGCCGCCGGATCATCCTCGCGACGGCGAATTTGTCCTCGCATTTGCGCAACTTGCGGAGTCCCGGCGCCGCCGATCGGGCGCGTCGAAAGCCGCCATCGCGATGATGTCGACGCGTGATCGGACACGCATAAGAGTTAATGAAAATCAACAAATGCGAGACAATGCCGCAACCCTATCGTCCGCGACGCGTGCCGTTCGAATCGACCGCGACTGCCGCAGAGACCGGTGCGACGCCGATCGTCTGCCCCCTAGCGGGTATAAGGTTCGCGCCACAACCTCCGAGGTTCGCACCACAACCCTTGTGCTATTGGACAGGCAAGCTATGTTCGCTCACCACACGCCAAGAGTAGGTGATGCGAGACCGTAGTGCTCCCGCCCTCGGCAGGAGCTCCAATGTCTGCGGTATCGCCCCCGCCCAATCGTCTGTTGCAAGCACTTCCCGCCACGGAATACGGGCAACTTCACCCCCTTCTCGAGACTGTCGATCTGACCAAGGAAGCGGTGCTCGCCGAAGCCGGGGCACGGGTGCAGCGGGTCTACTTCCCGCACGGCGGCGTGGTCTCGATGATGATCAATCTGTCCGACGGGCAATCCGTTGAAATTGCAACCATCGGTCGCGATGGCATCGTCGGTGGATCCGCCGCCCTGCATGACCGGCCGCTGCTCGCCGACGCGATCGTCGTGGTGCCGGGCACGGCCTCGATGCTGAGGGCGGAGGACTTTCGCGAGGCGGCAGGTCGCAGCGCGGATTTCCGGACCCTGGTCGCGCTCTACGAGCAGGCGCTGATGGCGCAGACGCAGCAATCGGTGGCATGCAACGTCTCGCATCCGGTGGAGGCACGGCTGTCACGCTGGCTGCTGCGCGCGCGCGATCTGTGCGGCAGCGAGGCATTGCCGATGACCCAGGAGATGCTGGCCCAGATGATCGGTGTCCGGCGCAACGCGGTTTCGATCGTCGCGCATGGTTTCCAGCAGGCCGGCATCCTGCGGTACAGCCGCGGTCATATCGAAATCACCGATATCGCTGGTCTGCGGAAGGCAGCGTGTGAGTGCTATGCGACCGTCAAGGCGCACGCCGAACAATTGATCGGACCGGACGATTCCAAGCGCGGATAACGCCGCCTGCGGCGATTGGCACATTTCTTATGGAACCAAGATGTGTTTCCATTGGAACCGAGACGTGCCAGAATAAGTTGCACGGACGTCCAACTGCACGCGTCAGCCCTGGTGACCAGAGACAAGCTTTGCCGGCAGGCAGGAGGTTGCTTTGGATAAGGTTCCGCGATCACCCAACGGGTTCCTGTCGTCGCTCTCCGCGAACGATTTCGAGCTGATCCAGCCACATCTGCGGACCACCGAGCTCGTCGCCGATTCGGTGCTGGTCGAGGCCGACGAGTTGCTCCGGCTGACATATATGCCGCACAAGGGCGTGATCTCCCTGGTGGTCAAGCTCGGCCGGGGCGAACGCGTCCAGGTCGCGATGGTCGGCCGCGACAGCATCTATGGTGCATTCGCTGGCCTTGGTGAGGCCCCGACGCTGAACAGCGCCGTGGCCCTGGTGCCGGGCGTGACCTCCACGATCGAGGCCAAAGCCCTGCGGGCCGCTGCCGCGCAGAGCCCGACGCTGCGCGCGATGCTGATTCGACACGGCCTCGCTGTCTATGCCCAAATCCAGCAGACCGCCGGGTGCAATGCCGTGCATACCGTCGAATCGAGGTTGGCGCGATGCCTGCTGCAGACGCGCGATCTCTCCGGCAGCAACAAGATCGTCCTGACGCAGGAGATGATGGCGCAGATGATCGGAGCACGCCGCAACAGCGTGTCACTGGTCGCGCATACGCTGCAGCAGGCGAATTTCATCCACTACAGCCGCGGACACATCGAGATCACCAATGCGGATGGCCTGAGCCGGACCGCATGCGAATGCTACGCCACGGTGAAGGCGCAGTATGCGGTCCTGCTCAGTTGCCAGGAGGTCGGCGGTTAGAGCAGGATCCGGAAAAGCGCAAACCGGTTTTCCCTCGCGACAAACACCAAAGCCGTTTGCGCGGAGATCATGCTCAAACAAAGAGATGAGGCCCGAACCGACGCCCAAGCCGTACTTCTACGGCGTGCGATTTTCATCGTCGGATAACGCTGAATCCCCACAGTCGCATGGACGCACGGGGGAGCCGATGTTCACTTACGAAACGACCGACCGGAAGGAAGCCCGGCGCTTCCGCATGGCCCAGTTCAACGGCCGAACCGCCACCGTCCGGTCGGCCGGCGCGACCGTCACCGGACGCGTCCGCGCGATCGTCGAAAGCAAGTCGGGCACGACCGCCGCATGGGTGGTCACGATCGTTCCGGAGCAGCCGAAACCAGCTGCCCCATCCGCGCGGCCCGCGCCGCGCCTGTGCTTCGCCACCAAAGACGATTTCTGAAAACGGATTCTGACGAAGCCGGATTCACCGCTCAGGCGGAATGCAACAAAGCCTTGCGGACCAGATCGGCCGTGTTGCGCGCACCGAGCTTGCGCATGGCCTCGGCGCGATGGCTCTCGAACGTGCGCGGGCTGATGTTCATCCGCAATGCGCCCTGCTTGTTGGAATAGCCATCGCTGATCAGGCTGAGCACTTCACGCTCGCGCCTGGTCAATGGCTTGCGGCCGGCTTCCGGCGCGAACATGACGTCCGGCGACCGTGAGCCTGCCGGCTTGTCGTCGCCCTGCGGCTTGAGGTCGGTAACCGGAACGACATTCGGATAGAGATTGGAAATCTGCTTCAGCATCGCAGACACCCGTTCGGTCTGCTCGAGCGCGTTCTCGATCACCTGGCGCAGATAGACGCCGTTGCCGGGCGCGTGCGCGAATTGCTGGCTGTGCTGTTTGAGCTCGTTCATATAGAGCAGCAGCGCCGTCACGGGCCCGTTGAACTGCCGGACGATCGCGGCGCCGGCGTCCGAGATCGCCTGCGGTCGCGGTACAGCGACACCCTGGAGTTCGGCCGGCGGGGTCTCGAGCGTCGCGGTTCCACCCGTCCATGTCGGGAGGCGCGCCTCGGCTCGATTGTCATGGTGCGTCATAAGTATGGTTTACCGAAGGTGAACTTGTGGCCGCGTTAACACGGGACTCCGTAGAACTACGGGTGACGCAACTGTGACCTCGGGCCCCGAACCGGACAAGGAGGCGCAGATTACCGCTGATTTGGCAACGAATCTCGCTTATTTGAGTCAAATTACAGTATTCTTACGGGACGCAGGCGCCCGCCCCGTCTCCCGGCTGCTTCACAAATCGACATTGACCATTATCGTTTTGGCCGCCGTGTTCGGCCCTGACCAGCGCGAGTGACCTGTCCAATCGCCGTGCCGGGGACTGGAGGTCACGGGCGCCGAAGCCGCAGGAACTTCTGCAGGAACCGCCCCGAAAGAACGAACCTGAGCCACCAATACGCCATTCGCCGGGTCGTCATCGATCATCCCTCCGGCCATCGGAATAGGCTCGCCTTACCGCACGCTTGAGCGCGCGTGTATGAGCCGGTTCACATCGGCCCAAGGGCGGCAAAAGAGCCGCGAGTGACCGGCAAAGGGAGCAGCGGACGGCCGTCCACTCAGGTGAATGTCAATTTACAGCCCCGGCACGCGCCGCGATGATCGCGGCCTCTCGACCAACAATAAAGGGCGCGGCCATGAAGCGAGGGCGGAACGGACGACACGGATCCTGGATGACGATTGCGGCGCTCACAGCTGCCTTGATGCTCGGCGCCGGCGCACAGGCCCAGACGACATCGACCGACAGTGCCGCACCGACACCTGACAACGCAATCATGGTCACCATCTTCTTCAAGCATGATCAGTCACGCCCCCTCAGCGAACTCAACGCGCAGCTCGAGCGGCAGGGCTTCTACAAGGCGTTTCCGCCCGAAGGCGTCGAGGTCGTCAGCTGGTATGTGATGATGGGTGTCGGTCAGGTGGTGACGCTGCGGCTGCCGGCCTCGCGGCTGCGCGAGGTCAACCGTGTCATCGAGAGCAGTGCTTGGGGTGCCTATCACACCGAATTCTATCCGACCTACGACTACAAGGCGGTCGGGATCGGCAATCACGAAAAGGCTAAGCAGTAGCCGATCGGATCAGGAGCTGCGACCGAGCGCCGGTTCTGCCGAGAACCGGCTCAGCATTGGATTCGATCCGCCGCCTACGCGTGGGCGCGCGAGCGTTGGCTCAGCCGCTTGGCCAAGGTCCGCAAATCCTCGGCACGCCCGCTGCACAGCAGACGGGTGAATTCGTCGGGATCGATGCCGGCAGGCGGGACATCGGCCGAGCCGCGTGCGTCGCGGCGTAGCCAGGTCAATTGGAAGAGACGCTTGAGCATCTTCATGGTTGTTAGCCCCGATGAGCGTCAGTGTTAAATCGCGGCAATGAAGTTGGTTCCGCTCCTTGTGGTCGGCCGGCGCAAAATTTGGTTCAACGCAATCAGGCGAGCAGTGCCTTGCGCTTTTGCACCCGCGCAATGGAGCGCTGCACCGCGGCCTGATCCAGTGATCCGTCCTGCACTGCACCCGCGACCGCGGTGGCGATGCCGGTCATCTCCCGCTCCTGGTCGAGCAGATTGTTGCCGATGCAGATCATGTCCATGCCGGCGGCGATCGCCTGCAGGCTGGCCGCGCTGGTGCCGAGCGCCTTCTGCAGCCCCTGCATCTGCATGTCGTCGGTGATCAGCAGCGTCTCGGGCAGGCGGCAGCGCAGCCGGTCGATTCCGGCCGGCGACAACGTCATCGGATGCTGCGCGTCCCACTGCCGGACAATGGCGTGGCTGACCAGCACAGCATCGCCATGGATCTCCGGCGCCAGCGCATAGAACAGCTCCTCCTGTTCCGGCCGCAGCGCATCGGAAATATCCATGAACTCCAGATGGGAATCGACGCGCGCACCGCCGATGCCCGGATAATGCTTCACGCAAAGGCCCACGCCCGCCTGCCGCGCCGCGGCGTCGACCAGGCGGGCATTGGCGGCGACCTCGCCGATATCGGACGAATAGGACCGCCTGATCTTGCCGATGTTGGGATTATCCGGGTTGAAGTCGACGTCGATGACCGGCGCGAAATTGTAGCGGATGCCAAGCCGGCGCAGCTCGCCATAGCTTGCGGCCAGGATGGTCTGCTTGTCCGATGTGGCGAGCCGATTGAAGTCCTTTGCGCTCGGCAGCGGCTGAAAGCCGCTGGTCTCCTTGAGCCGGCGCACCAGGCCGCCCTCCTGGTCGATGAAGACCAGCGGCCGTGACGGCAGGCCTGCGATCTCGGCGCAGAGCGATTGCAGCTGCGCGGGCGAGGCGATGTTGTTGTCGTATTGCCGGGTCTGGCAGGAGTAATCAAACAGGATCACGCCACCAAGGCCGAACTGCGCGGCGAATTCGGCCAGCCAGGACGGAATGACCTTGCCGTGGAAGCCGAGGATGAAGAGTTCGCCGACGGACATGGCCGCTCCACTCCGACAGGCATGGAATCAGCCCGTACCGACCGAATAGCACGCCGCGGTGGCGTTAAGAATATGACGCAGGCCGCGGCACCGCCGCGTTCGCCGTGCTCGCATCGCTATGTTAAGAGACGCCGGCACGCCCGATCGCGCATGCCACAACACAAGAAAGTTTCGGAAACCGCCCATGACCGCACCTTACGTCCCGCAAATGGCCCTTTACCGGCAATGGCTGCAGCAGACCCGCGGGCTCGAGTTTGCGGATTTCGAGGCGATGCGGCGCTGGTCGGTCACCGATATCGACGGTTTCTGGCAGAGCGTCTGGGATTATTTCGACCTGCGCTCGCCGACGGCGCATTCCGCGGTGCTGGGCGAGCGCAAGATGCCGGGCGCGGTGTGGTTTCCCGGCGCTTCGGTGAATTATGCCCGCCAGGTCTTCCGCCACGTCGAGCCGGCCCATGCCGCGGGGCTCCCGGCCCTGATCTCGAGCGGCGAGGACGGCAAGCTCACGGAGACCAGCTGGCCCGAGCTCAAGCGCAAATCGGCGGCGCTGGCGCTGCATCTGAAGGCCAACGGGATCCGCGCCGGCGACCGGGTCGCGGCGTACCTGCCGAACATCCCGGAGACGATCATCGCCTTCCTCGCGACCGCGAGTCTGGGTGCGATCTGGAGCGTCTGCGCGCCCGACATGGCGGCGCCCGCGGTGATCGACCGCTTCAAGCAGATCGAGCCGAAGGTACTGATCGCCTGCGACGCCGTGATCTATGCCGGCCGGCGCCATGACCGGCAAAGCGTGATCGAGGAGCTGCGGCGCGCGCTGCCGACCGTGCAGCATGTCATCCTGCACAGCGACGACGCTGCACCGTCGGAGACACGATTGTCGTCCATCCTTGCCGGCCGGGGCGCTGAGATCGATGCCTTCGAGCCGGAATGGCTGCCGTTCGATCATCCGCTCTGGATCGTGTATTCCTCTGGCACGACAGGATTGCCGAAGCCGATCCTGCACAGCCATGGCGGCATCATCGTGGTGGCGCTGCCGCTGTCGACGCTGCACAACGACGTCGGGTGCAGCTACCATCCGAACTCGTTCGGCGAACGCTTCCACTGGTACTCGTCGACCGGCTGGATCATGTGGAATTGCCAGGCCAACGGCCTGCTCAACGGCACTACCTGCTGCATCTTCGACGGCAGCCCCGGGGGCACCAAGGACAAGCCGGACTGGACCACGCTGTGGCGCTTCGTCGCCGACGCCAAGGCGACCTTCTTCGGTGCGGGCGCGGCGTTCTTCGCCAATTGCACCAAGGCGGAGATCGACCTTGCCACTGTCGGCGACCTCTCGAGCCTGCGCGCGCTCGGCTCGACCGGCTCGCCGCTCTCAGCTGACACCCAAGCCTGGTTCAACGAACGCTTCGCCGCGCTGTCGAAGCGCAACGGCAATGCCGCGCAGGCCGAGATGTGGTGGGCCAATATTTCCGGCGGCACCGATTTCGCCGGCGCTTTCATCGGCGGCAATCGCGAATTGCCGCAGATGCCGGGCATCATGCAATGCCGCCTGCTCGGCTGCGCGGTGGAAGCGTTCGACGAGCAGGGCCGCGCCGTGGTCGACGAGGTCGGCGAGCTGGTCTGCACCGAGCCGCTGCCGTCGATGCCGCTGCGGTTCTGGAACGATCCCGGCAATGCGCGCTATCTGTCGAGCTATTTCGAGACCTACCCCGACAATTTCGACGGCTCAGGCCGCGGCCCGGTCTGGCGGCACGGCGACTGGCTGAAAATCAATCCCGACGGCTCCTGCGTGATCTACGGTCGCAGCGATGCCACCATCAACCGCCATGGCTTGCGGATGGGCACCAGCGAGCTCTATTCGGCGATCGAAGCGCTGCCGGAGGTGCTGGATTCGCTGGTCGTCGACCTCGAATATCTCGGCCGCGACAGCTATATGCCGCTGTTCGTGGTGCTGCGCGACGGCGTTGAGCTCGATGCCGCGATGAAGGCGAAGATCAACAAGGCGGTGGAAGCCGGGCTGTCGCGCCGCTTCCTGCCCAACGACATCTTCGCGGTGGCGGAAATTCCGCGCACGCTGTCCGGCAAGAAGCAGGAGCTGCCGATCAAGAAACTCTTGCTCGGGCATCCGGTCGAGAAGGTGATCAACCGCGACGCGATGGCCAACCCCGGATGCCTCGACTGGTATCTCGACTTCGCAAAAACCTATCTCAGCAAGCAGGCCGGCGTGGCGTAATGCCGGCGCAGGCCAAACGTGTTCAGGATCTGACGACATGCCATCACCCAGCTATATCGACCCGCTCAACGGCAAGCTCTACCCGCTGGACGTGCCGCGCTGGTGCTCCGACGAGGGCAAGCCGTTGCTGATAACACCGCTGCCCGGCATCTCCCGCGACGAGATCGAGCGCGGGACGCGGTCGCTGTGGCGCTACCGCGCGGCGCTGCCGGTCGAGATCAGGCAGCCGATCACGATGGGCGAAGGCTGCACCCCGGCAGTCGAGAAGCAATGGGACGATCTGCGGCCGCATTTCAAGCTCGAATGGTTCAACCCGACCGCAAGCTTCAAGGATCGCGGCACCACGGTGATGCTGTCGGTGCTGCGCCAGCTCGGCGTCGATGCCGTGCTGGAGGATAGTTCCGGCAATGGCGGTGCGTCCGTCTCGGCCTATGGCGCGGCAGGCGGCATGCGGGTCCGGATCCTGGCTCCGGCCACGACGTCGCCGATGAAGGTCGCGCAGATGCACGCCTTCGGCGCCGAGGTGCAGCTGGTCGAAGGCCCGCGCGAGGAATCGGAAGCCGAAGCGATCCGGCAATCGAAGCAGATCTTCTACTCCAGCCACAACTGGCAGCCGTTCTTCCTGCAAGGCACCAAGTCGCTGGCCTACGAGATCTGGGAAGATTTTGGCTTCACCGCGCCCGACAATGTCATCATGCCGGTCGGCGCCGGCAGCAGCCTGCTCGGCTGCTATATCGGCTTCAAGGAATTGCTGACGGCCGGGCAGATCAAGAAGCTGCCGCGGCTGTTCGCTTCACAGCCACTGAATTGCTCGCCGGTCGATGCCAGCTTCGCCGCCGGCGTCGACACGCCGGTCGATCGCGCAGTCCACAAGACCATCGCCGAGGGCACCGCGATCAAGCATCCGCTGCGGCTGAAGCAGATGATCGCGGCGCTGCAGGAGAGCGGCGGCGGCACCGTCGCTATCCCCGAAGACGGCATCGTCGCCGCATTGAAGCGGCTGGCCTTGACCGGCCTATTCGTCGAGCCGACCTCGGCCACCGCCGCCGCCGCGCTCGACGTGCTGAAGGCGCGCGGCGCGATCCAGCCGGCGGAGCGCACCGTCGTCATCATCAGCGGCACCGGGATCAAGGCGGCCGGGCTGATCACGGAGCTGCTGGGCAGCTAGCTGCAATCGCCGGCAGCATCATCCTGCTGCAACGACTGCGCGCGCCGGCGTCGCGCGTGCCCGCCCGACATTGTCGAGGAACTGCCGTTGGCTGCAAGCGAAACGGCAGCATCCTCACGCGCCCTCCTCCACCGGCACGCGTGAGAGGAACGCGAGCGGCTTAACGAGGAGCCGCGGCGCGAGCAAGCGCCTGTAGAGGCGGAATCCGAATAGGAGCCCGACCTCCACGGCGATCAGGATGACGACGACCCAGAAGCCGAAGCTGACCGGATCACGGCCGCTGCCGCGCAGCGCATAGCCCAGAGTGAGGAACGGCATGTTCCAGATCACCGTGCCGATCGCCGTCGCCAGCACGAAGGCGCGCGGCTCCAGCCGCAGCACGCCGGCGGGCAGCGCCAGATAGATCCGCACGCTGGGCAAGGTCTGACCGATCAGCGTCACCCAGAAATGATTGCCGCGACAGGCGTCGGTGAGCTGCCGGTAGAGCGACGGCCGCAGCAGCACGAACTTGCCAAAGCGTGTCACTAAGCCATCGATGCGCCGCGGGCCGAGCGCGCGGCCGAGCCCCTACCAGCCGATCGCGCCGACGACGGACCCGGCGCTGGTCGCGAGCGGATCCTGGAGCCGTTCCGCCGGCTGCATCCGGGTGGGCGCGGCGCCGGCCTCGGCCTCGATCTGGTGCAAACCATCATGCGGCTGCACGGCGGCCGCATCGAGGCCGATCAGGCGCCGTCCGGCGGCGCCTGCATGCGCATGGTATTCGCCGAGGTTCAGCAGGGCCGTTGATCGGCCAAAGGCCGATCTGGCGCGGGCGGGACTAACCCGCCTTGCGCAGCTTCAGCGATTCGTAGAACGCCGTCTCCAAACTCATGTAGCCCACGAACGACGTCGGATCACCAAACGGCAGGATCTGCGTCGCCCAGAAGCCGCCGAAACCGTTCTGCCGATCGATCCAGTAGAACAGGTTGGCGAGGCCGGCCCAACCGAGCGCGCCGGCGGGACGGCCGGTGGGAGCCTGCTCGTCATTGATCATGAAGCTCAGCGCCCAGGATTTCGACTGGCCGGGGAAGAATTCGGCATCGTTGGCGAGCGAGGTGATCACGCCCGTGATCGCGGTGACCTTATTGTTGCCGAGATGGTTCTTCTCGGCCATCCGTACCGTCTCGGCCTTGAGGACGCGTCCGTGCTCGCCGGCGCCGTCATTGAGCCACATCCGGATGAATCGCATGTAGTCGCCGATCGTGCCGTACAGCCCATGGCCGCCCATGTGGATTTCCGGATTGGCCGGCAGCTCGAAATCCATCGGCGTGAGCGAGCCGTCGGCATTGCGGGCGTGAATGCCGGCGAGCTTGCGGCGCATCGCGTCGGTGAGCTCGAATGTCGTGTCGTGGATTCCGAGCGGCTCGAAGATCCGCGCCTTGAAGACCTCGCCGAGCCGCCTGCCGGCAATGGCCTCGACGATCTGGCCGCACCAATCCATGTTGGTACCGTATTCCCACCGCTCGCCCGGATCGAACAGCAGCGGGGTCATCAGCGCGGCCTTGGATGCCGTGATGACGCTCGGCTGCCCCCTTTCCTGCGCGAGCCGGTTGTAGGTGCGATTGATGAAGTCATAGCTCAGGCCGGCGCTATGAACCATCAGCATACGGGTCGTGATGTCGCGCTTCGGTGCTCGCAGCCGCGGCTCGCCCTTGTCGTCAAAGCCCTCGATCACCTGAAGCTTGCCGATGTCGGGCGCATAGGTCATGGCTGGCGCATCGAGATCAAGCTTGCCCTCCTCGACGAGCTGCAGAACGGCAGTGCCCGTGATCGCCTTGGTTGTCGAGAAGATCGCGAACACGCTGTCGGTCGTCATGTCCGCCGGCCGGTCGAGGCGGCGCTTGCCGGCGGCGCCTTCATAGATGTTGCGATGGCGGTCGGTCACCATCGCGACGACGCCAGGGACGCGTGGATTGGAAGTCACGACGCCGTCCAGGATTGCATCCGCGGCTGCACTGAAATTCGTGCTCATTGTCATCCTCCTGTGCTCTGTTGTTGACCTGCGTAGCGCTACTGCATCGCGAAGCCGGGATAGCCGCTCGCGGCGACCTCGTCGCATTTCTGGCGATAAGTGCCGACACCACCGCAATAGGACAGCACCCGGCGCGGCTTGCCCTCGACATTCGAACCCAGGTACCAGGAGTTGGTCTTGGCGATTAGTGTCGCGTTGGCGATCTCATCGTGATGCGCCACCCATTGATCCTCGGCATCCCTGGACGGTTCGATCACGCTTAGATCCTTGCCGCGCATGTACTTGATGCAATCGTCGATCCACTCGACCTGCTGCTGCAGGCAGGTGGTCATGTTGCAAAGCGCGGCGGAAGGAGCGAGTGGCACCGCTGTCGTGAACAGGTTCGGATAGCCGTGAACCTGCAAGCCCATGGTGGTGCGGATATCCCGACCCCAATCCTCCTTCAACGAGCGGCCGTCGCGGCCGCGGATATCGATCCGGGTCAATGCGCCGGTGCCAGCGTCGAACCCGGTCGCGAGGATGATGACGTCGAACGCGTGCACCGTGCCGTCGGTGGTCTGGATGCCCTCGGGCGTAATGCGTACGATCGGATTGTTCTTGACGCTGACGATCTCGACATTGGGGCGATGGAACGCCTCAAGGAAATTGCTCTCGAGCGGCACCCGGTGCGTGCCGAAGCCGTAATCGGACGGAATCAGTTGCTCGCACAATTTGGGGTCCTTGATCCGCTCTCGCATCTTCTCGCGCACGAATTCGGTGATCTCGGCGTTGACGGCTTCATCGAAGAACAGTTCGGCAAAGGACGAGACCCACAATTTGAGCGATCCATCGTTCCAACAGTCCTCGACCACTTGGCGGCGCTGCTGCGGCGTCAGATCGGCCCAGGCGTGCTCGAAGTCGAACTCGAAGCCGGTGAACGTCTTCGGCAGCCGTTCGGTGAGGAATTTGAACTTCGACTTGTAGGCCTCGGCATCCGATGCATCCCATTTCGGGTTCTTCATCGGGATGATGTATTGCGGGGTGCGGATGAACACCTTGAGATGACCGACCTCGCCGGCGATCGACTGGATCACCTGGATCCCGGTGGCACCGTTGCCGACCACGCCAACGCGCTTGCCGGCGAGTTCAATCGGGCCCTTCGGCCAGCGCGCAGTATGGAACAGCTTGCCCTTGAATGTCTCTTGTCCCGGGAAGGACACGTGCGGGGCCGACAGCATGCCGCAGCAGGTGACCAGGAACTGGGTGTCGATCACCTCGCCCTTATCCGTCGTGACCAGCCAGCGCTGCGTCGCCTCATTGAAATGCGCGCTCTTCACTGTGGTCTCGAACTGGATGTCCTTCTTGAGGTCGAGGCGGTCGGCGACGTAGTTCAGCCAGCGCTCGATTTCCGGCTGCCCCGGAAAGCGCTCGCTCCAGCTCCAGCCTTTGTAGAGATCCTCGGAGAACAGATATTGATAGGTGTGGCCTTCGGAGTCGAAGCGCGCACCGGGGTAGCGATTCCAATACCAGGTGCCGCCGACGCTTGATCCTGCGTCAATAGACCTGACGTTCAGGCCCTGCTCGCGCAGGCGGAACAATTGATAGAGGCCGGCAACGCCGGCCCCGATCACCACGGCGTCGAATTTGGCTGTCGCATGCGCGCCATTGCGTCCATTGGACCTGGTTGCGGTCGCAGTCATAGTCTCCTCCTGTGTTTGTTTCTCGCGCGCCCTTTGCCATCCGATGTCGCGGATGACGGTGCGTTGCACCAATTTGGGCCCCGACGGCATGGGCTGGGCTGCCGGGATGCGGAGGAGGCTATGGCGCTTGCGATCGCAGGACTTGGATGAAATCGACAATCTATGGAACGCGGTCGTGCAATCGCAGATCGGCCATTGGTCTCCTTGGCAAACGGCGAAAGCGGCCTATTCTGCCATCCGGCCAAGAAGAAGCGGTCCACCGCCGATGGTTTCCAGGGAGGAGGCTCGCGCGATGAGCCAGTTGATCACGGTCGAGGAACTGCCGCGCTACGCTCCCGGTGAGCTGAAGCTCGATAGTTCGCCGGTTGGCCGCAACGATTTCCGGCTGCGGATCTTCCGCTATGCGCCGTCAGACATCTGGGTCCCGCCGTCAGAGAACTTCCTCCTCGTGCTGTATCGCGACGGCGCGACATCGATGAACCGGCGGGTCAGCGGCGCGTGGAAGCAGGATCACGTCGGTCACGGCGTCACATCGCTTTTGACGCGCGCAGAACCATCGAGCTGGCACTGGAAGAACGACATCGAGGTCAGCCATTTCTACATTTCGCCAACGCTGATGGCGAAGACCGCGAGCGATGCGTTCGACCGCGACGCCGAGGCGGTGGAACTTCACGATCTGCTTAAGGTCGAAGACCCGATGCTGACCTGGATCAACGATCAGATGATCCAGGAGGTCGCCGCGGGCGGTCCCGGCGGACGCCTCTGCTATGACGCGCTGGCGCTGCAGGCCAGCGTGCACATCCTGCGCAAATACGCCGCAATCGAATTCAAGATGCCCTGCGCGCAGGGACGGTTCAGGCCGGCGCATGCTCGGCTGATCGAGGACTATGTCGAGCAAAACATCTCTCGCAACATCACGCTCGAAGAGCTCGCGAACATCTGCAATTGCACGCCGGTGCAGTTCGCCCGCAAGTTCCGCGTCCATTACGGCATGCGGCCGCATGCTTACGTCCTGCGCCGCAAGGTCGAGCACGCATGCCAGCATCTGCGCAGGGATCGCGTGGCGCTGAAGGAGATCGCGCTGCTCGCGGGCTTCGCCGATCAGAGCCACCTCAACCGCGTGTTCCGGCAGCACATGAACGTGACACCGGCGGAGTACCGGCGGCAGGTCTGCGAGACGACATTCGAGTCGTGAAATTCGACCGAGTGCTGCCGGCGACCATCGACGGCATTACACCGGCGGCGGATTCAGCCGCGCGAAGCCTTCCTGGATGCGGTAGGGGTAATATGGATAGGCCGGCATCACCGCACTTGCCTTGTCGAGGCGCGCGATCTGGTCCGGCGCGAACGACCATCCGACCGCGCCGAGATTGTCGCGCAGCTGCGCCTCGTCGCGCGCCCCGATGATGACGGATGAAACGCTGGGACGCGTGAGCAGCCAGCGAAGCGCGACTTGCGGCACGCTGCGGCCGGTCTCGGCGGCGACCATGTCCAGCGCATCGACGATCGCGTAGAGCTTCTCGTCATCGACCGCCGGTCCGAATTGTGCCGTCTCATGCAAACGGCTGTTCGCCGGCAATGGCTGGCCGCGCCGGATCCTGCCGGTGAGCCGGCCCCAGCCGAGCGGACTCCAGACCAGCGCCCCGACGCCCTGATCGAGCGCGAGCGGCATCAGCTCGGATTCATAGTCGCGGCCGACCAGCGAATAATAGACCTGGTGCGCGACATAGCGCGGCCAGCCGCGCCGCTCCGCGATGGCGAGCGACTTCATCAAATGCCAGCCGGAGAAATTCGAGGCGCCGACATAGCGCAGCTTGCCGGCGCGCACCAGCATATCGAGCGTCGACAGCACCTCGTCGACCGGCGTGAAGGCATCGAAGGCATGAAGCTGCAGCAGGTCGATATAGTCGGTACCGAGCCGGCTCAGCGCGGCGTCGACCGCCGCGACCAGGCGATATCGCGACGTGCCGGCATCGAGCGGGCCGTCGCCCATCGGCAGGCCGGTCTTGGTCGAGACCAACACTTTGTCGCGGCGGCCCTTGATCGCGGCACCGAGGATTTCTTCCGACGCGCCATTCGAATAGACATCGGCGGTGTCGAACAGATTGACGCCGGCCTCGAGGCAGATGTCGATCAGCCGCCGCGCCTCGCTGGCGTCGCTGCGGCCCCAGGCCGAAAACAAGGGTCCCTGGCCGCCGAAGGTGCCGGTGCCGAAGCTGAGCACCGGCACTTTGAGGCCGGATGCGCCGAGATTGCGGTATTCCATGGTCATACTCCTTGTGATGCCGTTCACTCGGCCGGGCACTGCGTGGCCAGCACGACCGGCCGGTCGAGGCGCAGGCTCCACAGCGCGAGCAGCAGTCCGATCGCTGTGATGATCGCGGCGACCAGCGGCAGCGCGCCGAGGCCAAGCCCGCGATCGATGGCGACGCCGCCGGCCCAGGCGCCGAGCGCGTTGCCGAGATTGAAGGCTGCGATGTTCAGGCTCGAAGCCAGCGTCCGCCCTTCCACGCCGGCGGATTCGAGCACGCGCAGCTGCAACGGCGCGACGGTCGCAAACGACGCGATGCCGAGCACGAACAGCAACGCCACTGCCAATGCCTTGATCGAGACCACCGCCGCCAGCACGACGAGGACGGCGGCGAGACCGCCGAGCGACACCAGCAGTGCCCGCGCGAGTCCCTTGTCGGCCAACCGCCCGCCCGCGACATTGCCGATCGCAAGGCCGGCGCCGAACACCAGGAGGATCGGCGACACCGCGGCGTCGGAAAACCCGGTGAGCCGGGTCAAGATCGGCTGCACATAGGTGAACACCGCGAACAGCCCGCCGAAGCCGAACACTGTCATGGCAAGCCCGAGCAGCACCTGCGGGCGGCCGAGCACGGCGAGCTCCTCGCGCAGCGGCGCCGGCTTGTCGTTGGCGCCGACATGACCGGGGACCAGCACCGCCAGCACGATGAACGCGATCACGCCGATCGCCGCCACCGCCCAGAACGCCGCGCGCCAGCCCAGCATCAGGCCGAACCAGGCGCCGAAGGGAACGCCGAGCAGGGTCGCGACCGTGAGGCCGATGAACATCGTTGAGATTGCCGACGCGCGCTTGTCCTCCGGGACGAGGCTGGTCGCGACCACCGAGCCGACACCGAAGAAGGTGCCGTGCGCCAGCGAGGTGAGAATGCGCGCCGCCATCAACAGTTCGTAGTTCGGCGCCAGCGCGCAGGCGGCATTGCCGAGCGTGAAGATCGCCATCAGCGCCAGCAGCACCGCCTTGCGCGGCATCCGCCGCGTCCCGAGCGTCAGGATCGGCGCGCCGACGAACACGCCGAGCGCATAACCGGAGATCAGCAGGCCGGCCGCGGAGACCGACACATGCATGTCGGCGGCGACCTGCAGCAACAACCCCATGATGAGGAATTCGGTGGTGCCGATGCCAAAGGCACCGGCGGTCAAGGCAAGGACTGCGAGAGGCATGTGTCGCTCCGGAGGGTGAGGATTCCGCGATGCGAGATAGCGGTCCGGGCGAGGAAGGATTAGAATGGCCGCAATCCAATCATTTGTGATTTGAATTCAAGATGTCCCGCACCGACACCAACCGCTCCGGCGAAATGGACGTGTTCGTCCGCGTCGTCGATCTCGGCGGCTTCACCGCGGCCGCGAACAGCCTGCGCCTGACGCCGTCGGGCGTCAGCAAGCTGGTCTCCCGGCTCGAGACCCGGCTCGGCACGCGGCTGGTCAACCGCACCACGCGCAAGCTGCAACTGACAGAGGAAGGCCAAGCCTTCTACCAGCGCGCCCAGCGCATCCTCGCCGACATCGACGAGGCCGAGCGCGAGGCCGCCTCCTGCGTGCCGCGCGGCCATCTCACGGTGAACAGCAACATCCCGTTCGGCATGCTGCACGTGATGCCGCTGCTGCCGCGCTTCATGCGCGAGCATCCCGACATCACCCTCGACCTCGTGCTGACCGATACGCTGGTCGATCTGATGCAGGCGCGCGCCGACGTCGCGATCCGCGCCGGCCCGCTAGGTGCCTCGCGACTGATCGCGCGCAAGCTCGGCACCAGCCGGATGGCGGTGGTCGCCGCGCCCTCCTATCTCGCCCGCTACGGCACGCCGAAGACCCCGGCCGACCTCGCCACCCATCGCCGCATCGGCTGGACCTTTCCGCGCAGCATCCGCGGCTGGCCGTTCCGCCGCGCCGAAAAGATCGAGGAAGCGTTGCCGCCGCCGGTCGCCCGCGCCAGCGACGGCGAGGCCGCGCGCCAGCTCACGCTCGGCGGCATCGGCGTCGCCCGGCTGGCACTGTTCCACATCGGCCCCGACATCGAGGCCGGGCGGTTGGTGCCGGTGCTGCAAAATCTCAATCCCGGTGACCGCGAGGACATCCACGCGGTCTATGTCGGCCACGCCGGCCCGTTGCCGGCACGGGTGCGGGCCTTCATCGACTTTCTCGCCGGCAATATCCGGATCGGCGATCCGGCGATCCGGCGCGGCGCGGATGGCAAATGGAAGATCGTGGGTGACAAGTGAGCATGCGATGACGAACGAAACGCCGGCCTTGCAGACGGTCACCGAGTCGATCCGCATTGCCGCGCGGCCGGAACAGGTGTGGGACGCGATCATGGCTGCCAATGCGGGCGAGACATGGCGCAATGCGCATTTCGAGACCGATTGGCGGATCGGCGCGCCGATCGAGATCGAGGCGGAGATCGGCGCCAAGCGCTATCGCGACAAGGGACGCGTGCTCGATGTCGAGCCGCCGATGCGGCTCGCATACACCTATTGGTCGCGGGTCTCCGCCCTGCCGGATGTTCCGCAATCCCATGCGACGATCACGATGACACTCGCAGCCGACGGCAATGAGACATTGCTGACCGTTACCCAGCAGGTGCCGCCGTCGCCGGTTCGGCGCGGGGACGGATGGGAAATCGGGCCTGAGTCCGGCGCGAAACATGTCGCGTTCTACTGGCGCATGACACTGCCGCGGTTGAAGCAAGCCGTCGAGCAAGGACACCAGGCACAAGCTTAGTCCCGAACGGATCTAGATCCGCTTCAGCAAGAAGAGTTGCGTGACATAGGGAAACACCACCTCGTCGACATCGCCGAGACCCGCCTCGTGCAGGATATTGTCGGTCTTCTTGCGAAGGGCCGCCTTCTCCGCATCGGCAAGGTTGGCGACATAGCTCGTCGATGCAACGCGCTCGAAGACATCCTGGCGCGCCATCCGGTGCGGATGGTCCTGCACGATCTCCCGCTCGAGCACGAAGCGGGGGTCGTTCAGGATCCAGCGCCAGCGTCCCGACCGTTGCCGGGGCGTGTCACCGGCGTAGCCTTCAATCATGACAGACAACGCGTTCACCCACGGCGCGCGGTCATCCCTGTTGTTCCAGACCAGCGCAAGGGTTCCCCCGGGATGCAGCAGCCGCGCGATCTCGGCAACCGACGCCTCATTGTCGAACCAGTGGAACGCCTGGGCGCAGGTGACGAGATCGACGCTGCCGGTGTCGAGATCGATCGCATCGGCACGCGTGTTGATGACTTCGACCCTGGCTTCCCTGGCCAGCTTGGCCGACATCTCCGGCACGGGCTCGACCGCGATCAGGCGCGCAGTGGTGGGCAAGCGCTGCAGCAGCAGGCGGGTGAACTTGCCGGTTCCAGCACCGAGATCGACGACACAGCGCGCGGCCGGAAGCGGCAGCGCAGCAACGATCTCGGCAGGGTAGCTGGGTCGGCCGGCCTCGTAGGCGTCGGCCGCGACGCTATAATTCCTGGCCGTAGGATTCAGTGTCATGTTCGCTTCTCCTGCAAGCCGGCTTGCTGTGGTGAACTTGCCCGGCGTTATAGAGCAGCGCCTGCGCTGGACTGGAAGAGCGCGTCGATGCAAAATTTGCCGAAGCTCGTCACCTTTGCGTCAGCACGCGCCTGCCTTAGCAGCTTTATCGAACAGGGCGCCTTCACTTTGAACGATTTTCCTTTGAACTGCGTGGCAACTTTGCACGCGTGTGTTGCATCAACATCGCAGTTCCCAGTTGCAAGTTGCGATTGACTGAACGACAGTTCTCGAGGCGGACGCGGCCTGTTGCGCTTGTGCGGGATAAGCCCGGTCCCGCTTCCGCACCGGGGCGACCATGCAGCGATCGCGGGCAGTTTTCATCACAGCCATCGTCTACGTTTTGATCGGCGCGGTCATCGCGGGTGGTGGCATCTGGCTCGCCGCGTTGGGCGGATCGATCTTCTACATCATTCTCGGCATCGGCATTGTTGCCACCGCCGCGTTGTTGCTGGCGCAGCGCCTTCAGGCGCTGTGGCTGTTTGCGATCGTACTGGTCGCAACGCTGGCATGGGCCGTCTACGAGGTGCGCTTCGACTGGTGGCCACTCGCGGCGCGTGGCGACGTCATCTTCCCGATGGCACTCTGGTTGCTGACGCCGGTGATCGTTCGCGGGCTCTCGCGACACGAGCCGGTGTCCTATGCGCGCGCGACGGCGCCGCTCTGGATCGGCGTCGTGGCGGCAGCCGCCGTGCTCGTCGTCGGATTGCTGTCGAGCTATCACGACATCAACGGCACGATCACTGAGGCCGGCGCGGCCGTGCAGCAAAGCGAAGCCGACCCGCAACCGGATGGCGACTGGCGCGCCTACGGACGCACGCAATTCGGGCAACGTTATTCGCCGCTGAAGCAGATCACGCCTGACAATGTCGGCAAGCTCGAGGTCGCCTGGACCTTCCGCACCGGCGACGTGGCGACCCCGGAGGATTCCGGCGAGACGACCTTCGAGGTCACCCCGATCAAGGTGCGCGACACGCTCTATCTCTGCTCGCAGCACCAGGTGCTGTTCGCGCTCGATGCCAAGACCGGCGCCGAGCGCTGGCGCTACGACCCCAAGCTCGTGCACAACAAGACATTCCAGCACATGACCTGTCGCGGCGTCGCCTATCACGAAACCGCACAGGGTGCCGTCGACTCCGGCGGCAGCACGGCGCCGGCCGAATGCCCACGGCGGATCTTCCTGCCGGTCAATGACGGCCGCATGATCGCGCTCGATGCCGACAGCGGCAAGCTGTGCGATGGCTTCGCCGATCACGGCATCCTCGACCTCCAGCAGGGCATGGGGATCAAGACCGCGGGCTTCTTCGAGCCGACCTCGCCGCCTGTGGTCAGCGACAAGATCCTGGTCGTAGCCGCCGCGGTGATCGACAATTATGCGGTCGAGGTGCCGTCGGGCGTGATCCGCGGCTTCGATGTCTACACCGGCAAGCTGGTCTGGGCCTGGGACTCCGCCGCGGCCGACGAGAATGCGCTGCCGTCGCCGACGCGGCATTACACCAACGGCTCGCCGAACTCCTGGATCACGGCCTCGTTCGATCCGAAACTGAACCTGGTTTACATCCCGACCGGCAACAACGGACCTGATATCTGGGGCGGCAATCGCGATGCGCTGGTCGAGCGCTATTCGAGCTCGATCGTCGCGCTCGACGTCAACACCGGCAAGCGCGCCTGGTCGTATCAGACTGTGCATCACGACCTCTGGGACATGGACGTCCCTTCGCAACCGAGCCTGGTCGATGTGACGACGGCCAAGGGCGTCATTCCCGCGATCATCCAGCCGACCAAGGTCGGCAACATCTTCGTGCTCGACCGCAGGACCGGCGAATTGATCGTGCCGGCGCCGGAACGTCCGGTGCCGCAGGGCCCGGCGCCCGGCGACCGCAGCGCGCCGACGCAGCCGTTCTCCGAACTGACCTTCCGGCCCGAGGCAAAGCTGACCGGTGCCGACATGTGGGGCGGCACGATCTTCGACCAGCTGCTGTGCCGGATCATGTTCCACCGCTTGCGCTACGAGGGCACGTTCACGCCGCCTTCGTTGCAGGGCACGCTGGTGTTCCCGGGTAATCTCGGCATGTTCGAATGGGGCGGCATCGCCATCGATCCGGTCAGGCAGATCGCCATCGCCAACCCGATGTCGCTGCCGTTTGCATCGAGGCTCATTCCGCGCGGCCCGCAAAATCCTCCGGCGCCGACCGCCGAGAAGCCGGTCGGCAGCGAGGTCGGGACGCAGCCGATGTACGGCACGCCGTTCGGGGTGGATATTTCGAGCTTCCTGTCGCCGCTCTCCGTGCCGTGTTACCGGCCGCCATGGGGCTCGATGGCCGCGATCGATCTGAAGACGATGAAGATCGTCTGGCAGCATCCCAACGGCACGATCCGGGACACTACGCCGCTGCCGCTTCCGTTCAAGATGGGCGTGCCGATGCTGGGCGGGCCGATCACCACGGCCGGCGGGGTCGCGTTCTACACCGGGACCTACGAGTACACGATCCGGGCCTACGACGTGCGCGACGGCAGGGTGCTGTGGGAAGATCGCCTGCCCGCCGGCGCGCAATCGACGCCGATGAGCTACGAGGCCGATGGCAAGCAATATGTCGTCACCGCGGCCGGCGGCCACGGCTCGTTCGGCACCAAGCGCGGCGACTACGTCATCGCCTACGCATTGAGGGATTGAACCGATGCGGATAGCGAGCGTCGCATTCCGGATGACGCGGCGATGACGAGACATCGTGCTCGAAATGGGTTCCGCCCTCTCCGCAAGGGTTGGCAAGTCCGGCCAAAGCCGCTAAAGGTCCGCCCCCTTTCACCGCATATTCCGAGCATGACATGTCGAGCGCCCCGCCCGCTGTCTCGATTGGCGTCGATTTTGGCACCAGCAACACCGTGGTCGCGCTGTCCGATGCCGACGGCCGCGTCGAAGCCATCCGGTTCGAGCATGGCGGGCGCACGCATAGCGTCTATGTGTCGGCGCTGTGCTTCTGGGAAGAGCGGCCCGGCGCCGGCCTGCATCCGCGCGCCGAGGGCGGCCCGTGGGCGATCGAGCAGTTCCTCGAAGGGCGCACGATCCATCGCTTCATCCAGTCGTTCAAGACGTTTGCGGCAAGCTCGGCCTTCAACACCACCCAGATTTTCCGGCAGCGCTACAAGTTCGAGGATTTGCTTGCGGCGTTCCTGCGCACGCTGACGCGCCATGCCGGCGACGGGTTCGATTTGGGCGCCCCGACCATCATGGTCGGCCGCCCGGTGAAGTTCGCCGGCGGCAATCCCAATGACGAGCTCGCCATGCAGCGCTACCGCGCCGCATTCGAGCGGCTCGGTGCCGGTCACGCGCGCTATGTCTATGAGCCGGTCGGCGCGGCATTTTCCTTCGCGCGCAGCCTCGACCACGACGCCACCGTGCTGGTCGCCGATTTCGGCGGCGGCACCAGCGACTTCTCCGTGATGCGGTTCTCGCGCAAGGGCGGCGTGTTGCGCGCCGAACCGCTGGGACATTCCGGCATCGGCATCGCCGGCGACACGTTCGATTACCGCATCGTCGACCACATCGTCTCGCGGCGGCTCGGCAAGGGCACCAGCTATCGCTCGTTCGACAAGGTGCTGCCGATCCCCAACCACTATTATTCGAGCCTCGCGCGCTGGCACCAGCTCGCGATGATGCGCGGCAATGGCGATCTGCGCGAATTGCAGCAGCTTGCGCGCACCGCGCTCGATCCGGCGCCGCTGAACGATTTCATCACCATCGTCGACCACGATCTCGGCTTTGCGCTCTACCGCGCGGTGTCCGACACCAAGGTCGCGCTGTCGAGCCACGACCGGGTCGAGTTCCGCTTTGCCCGCGCCGGCATCGATATCGGCGCCACCGTGACCCGCGACGATTTCGAATCCTGGATCGCCGACGACATCGAGCGGCTCGGCGCAACCGTCGACGAGGCGCTGGCGAAATCCGGCATCACTGCGCGCGACGTCGAGAAGGTGTTCTTGACCGGCGGCACCTCGTTCGTGCCGGCGGTGCAGCGCCTGTTCGCCGAGCGCTTCGGCGCGAGCCGGCTGACCTCGGCGGATCAATTCGAATCGATCGCCTATGGTCTCGCTCTGATCGGCCACACCCCCGATCCGGACCGCTGGACCTTCGCCGAAGCGGCGTGACGACAAGCTCGCGCCTTGATCCCGGCTCAATGCGCGATTACATCAATTCAATCATCAATCCCTGAGGATGCCGACGACCATGGATTTCACCCTGACCGCAATGCCCATCAGCCTTGCCCACGGGGATATCCATGCCAGCATCGATCACGCTCTCCCATCTGACCCTGTCCGCGCCTGACGGCCGGGTTCTCCTTTCCAACATCGATCTCAGTTTCGGTCCCGAGCGGACCGGCCTCGTCGGGCGCAACGGCGTCGGCAAGACGACGCTGCTCGGCCTGATCGCAGGCCAGCGCGCGCCGCACTCCGGCACGGTCTCGGTGCAGGGAAGGGTCGGGATGCTGCACCAGACGGTTCAGGTGCAGCCGGACCAATGCGTCATCGATCTGTTCGGCGCACGCGGCGCGCTCGCCGCACTGCGCCGCGCCGAGCGGGGCCTGGCGAGCACCGAGGAGCTGGCGGAGATCGACTGGACGCTCGATACGCGCATCGCGGCTGCGCTCGCACAGGTCGGACTGAGCGACGTGCTCGACGTGCCGCTGGCGACGCTGTCGGGCGGGCAGGCCACCAGGTCACGCCTCGCCGCGCTGACTTTTGCAGAGCCCGACTTTCTGCTGCTCGACGAGCCCACCAACAATCTCGACCGCGCCGGACGCCGGGCGGTGATCGACCTGCTCGCCGGCTGGCGGCATGGCGCCATCATCGTCAGCCATGATCGCGCGCTGCTCGAGACCATGGATGCGATCGTCGAGCTGACCTCGCTGGAGGCCCGGCGCTACGGCGGCAATTGGAGCCAGTACCGCGCGCGCAAGGCCATCGAGCTGTCAGCAGCGCGCCACAATCTGGCGGATGCCGAGAAGCGCGTCGTCGAGATCGACCGCAAGGCGAGGGAAACCTCCGAACGACAAGCGCGCAAGGATGGCGCCGGCGCGAAGAAGCGCGCCAAGGGCGACATACCGCGGATCGCCGCAGGGCTGCGCAGGGATCGCAGCGAGGACACCGGCGGTGAGAAGGTCCGCCTCGCCGAGCGCCGGCGGACCCAGGCGCTCGAACTGGCCACCGCGGCGCGCCAGCGCATCGAGGTGCTGCAACCGTTCTCGGTGCAACTGCCGTCGACGCAGCTGCCGGCGGGCAGGATGGTGCTGCGGATCGAAGCTGCCGATGCCGGCTATGCCGCGAACGCGCCGATCCTGCGTGACCTCACCTTCTCGATCTCGGGTCCGGAGCGTGTCGCGATCACCGGCCCCAACGGCGCCGGCAAGACGACATTGCTCAAGCTCGTCACCGGCGAGCTGACCGCCCTGCGCGGCAGCGCCGAGGTGATGACCCGCTTTGCGATGTTCGATCAGGCGGTCAGCCTGCTCGATGCACAGGCCTCGATCCTGGATAATTTCCGCCGCATCAATCCGGATACCGGCGAGAACGCCTGTCGCGCCGCACTGGCGCGCTTCATGTTCCGCGCCGATGCCGCATTGCAGATCGTTGCGAGCCTCAGCGGCGGCCAGTTGCTCCGCGCCGGCCTCGCCTGCGTGCTGGGCGGCCCAACGCCGCCGCCGCTCCTGATCCTCGACGAGCCGACCAATCATCTCGACATCGAATCGATGGAAGCGGTCGAGGCCGGGCTGCGCGCCTATGACGGCGCGCTGCTGGTCGTCAGCCACGACGAGACCTTTCTCGAGGCGATCGCGATCACGCGCAGGTTCGAGCTCGGTTCGTGGAGGTGATGCGGCGAGCCGGAGCAATTGCCTTTACGCTCGACGTCTCGACCGACCAAGCCTAGTCAGGAAATGAACAGCCGAGCACGCGTCGCCTTGGGGCAGGTTGTAAGGCGCGGTGCTCGGCTGTCAGGCCGCGCGGCGGTGCGGCCATTCCGCCAGCCCGCTCGTCCCCCCGAGCAAGGCCGTCGGAACTCAATCTCGCCGGTTGCTAAATCCGCGCCGTCGAATGCAGTGCGTTTCGCCAAAGGGCAAATGCGACGAAGCTGGCCAGCAGCAAAACGCCGCCGCCGACCGCGATCAAGACATACGTCATCTTGGAACATCCCAATTGAGAAGCATCATGCGGCGCGATATGCGCCGCAACCTGGCAATCCAATGCATTTCAAAATTGATTTGCCCCGCCGGCCGCCGCCGGACAGCCCGAAAGGTGGCTGGCACTGCGCTCTGCGCACCCTTCGATTTCAGACAGGTTAGATTTCAGAATGGCCGTCAGTCCACTCGGCTGGTGCCTCTCATCGTGCGGTTCGTCACGCCGCTCAATGGTCATGAGGATAATCGATAAAATTTTACCGACAATCGAAATGGAAAATTAAGGTTACCGACGCCGGTGACGATGGATCGGATTGTCAGGTCACCCTCGGCAAGGGTCGATCACGCCGGCAGCACCGCTCCAACCAAAATGGCGAAAACAACCCCATGCAAAGGAGCCCGCGGCCACCGCGGCGGCCTGAATGGCGGTATTATGCTCCGGATCACGGTTCGGAGGCATGTCAGGTTTCGACGCGCTGCCTTGTCTTGGCTTCTGCAATGGCAGCAACCTGGTGCCGGCAACTGCCGGCAGATGCGATTCGCTAAGTTATTTTCGGCATGACGCATCCAGCCGATCATCGACTTCGGTCGTCATCACCGAACCGTCCGCCGCGAACAGCTCAACCGCTCCGCACGGTGACGTCGAAACGTCGAAGTCGAGCGGTCCGCAAGTAATCATGCAATAGTCGTAGGGCGCACGCTGATCGTTTCCCATCAGAAACTGATAATGGATCTGCATGAAGTTGAAGCGATGACGCTTGAAGCGGATCGGACTGACCATCGAATGTATCTGGACGCGCCGAATCCTCGGGTGGCAACCTGAATGGTCTCGGCCGACGCGCTTCAGGGTGACGGGGTCGAAGCGATAGAAGCTGATTGCGTCATCGCGTGCCTGGTATTCGACCCAGTCGATCGCTGGCGTTCCGGCCACGAGTTGCGCCGCTTCCCGTATTTGGCCGCCCATCGGATGCAGCGAGAATTTGGGAATGGTAGCGCCCACCGTGAGGAGGCATAGCTTGGGTCCGCACGTTTCGAGCAGAGGATCCGACTTGAGCGCGCGTGCGATCGCCACAATCGAGAGCGCGGCGCCAAGGGAATGGCCAACAATCAGAACTTCGTCAACTTCCGCGGCCCGAATCGTTCTTGATATCAGGTTCGCGAAAGCGCCGAGCCGCTGATCAAGTTCGCTTTTCTGCCCGTAAAGAAATTGGTGGGAGAAAACGGCATCATCGAGAATGTGATTGATCCTGCGCTTTGGTCCGATCCAGAGCATCGCGCCGACGAAGATGGCAAGCGACAAGGAAAGGCCAAGCAGCAATTCAATCCAGAATGGAGCGTGTATGAGCCTCATCAGCAGATATGACAGCCCAACGCTGCAAAATGCGATCAATAGCAGACAGCAATATGGAAAGATGAAAAAGAGAGCGTACTTCCAGCTTGCGATCGCATATCTGAATATCGTTCCCGTTATGACGAAATCGAACAGCGCCTTCAACGATTGAACGAGACGACGCCCGAGGCCGACTTTCGAATTGCCGCGAATGAGATCGTCCCAGCGCAGCATTTCGAAGGTGACGTGCGTTTTCCAGTTTGGCCCCCATGCTTCCAGGCTGCATGAAGCGCTAATTGCAGATGTGTTCGATATTTCCGACAGCCGTGAAGAAGCGCCCCAGTTTTTTTGCAAGCTCGAGAGCGAACGCCGCAAACGTTCGACCTGCGCTTCGGGGGTGATCGGATCGTAACCACCGATGTGGAAGACGTGCCGTCGCTGGATCATCGAGCAACTCGAACTCTGGAAAGAAATTGATCGGGATTCATTCTGAAACACGGAATTTAATGAGTGCTTTGGTGGTGCCTCTTCGTTGACCGCAGTCCTTGGTGAACCTGACATCGACGACGCGGACCTCGACCTGTAGAATTACCACTTCGTCCGTGGGGTGGCACTCGTTGAGTTTGGGCTCGATCAAATAAAGTGCAGCGTCCTTTGGCGGCATTGACGTGGAGGGCCCTGACGGTCGCGGCGCGATCACTTTCTTCCTGTGGCATATCCGCGACAGTGAGCCAATTGTGCGCCTCAACGCGCTTTTCGAGGCCGTTCATGGATTGTCACGATTCGCGAGTCTGATTTAATGCGGCTCGACCTGAGGGTGAGGATTCTGACAATGGAGCGATTGCGTTACGGCACGGCGCTGATTTGCGCCGGCTTGATGATTGTTTTTGCAAGCAGCTTGCTTTTGAGCAACGGAGCTCAGGCGAAGCCCGGAACGGCGGTTGCGCTGAGATCGACAAATTCGCCCGCTCGACTGCAGTCTTCTACGGCGCACGTTTACTTGTTCCGCGGACTGCTGAACGTCTTTTCGTTGGGCATGGACAGCCTTGCAGCCCAGCTGCAGGCGGCTGGCGTTGCCGCGGTTGTCGCAAATCACACCCAGTGGCGAAGCGTCGCCGACGACATCATCGTGAGATATAGGGCGGGCCAGCGCGGGCCTATCATCCTGGTGGGGCACTCTCTTGGTGCAGATGCCGTGATGTCGATGGCAGAGTACCTTGGCCAAATGGGCGTGCCGGTTGCTCTGGTTGTTCCATTCGACGGAACATCGTCGCATCTGGCATCGGCCAATGTCGGGCGCGTTCTGAATCTGTACAAGGGTGAAAGCGTTCGAATCGGTCGCGGACCCGGCTTCCGGGGTGAGCTGACGAACTTTTACGTTCGTGACGTAAACATCACCCACTTCAACATCGATAAGGACCCGGCGCTGCACAGCATGGTTCTACGAAAGATCCGGTCAATCGGATCGGCTGTCGCGCACCCACGCAGAAATCAGGGTCCTTCGAACCTGGTTTCACCTGCAGCCCAGGCTTCGACCAACTCCTAGCATACTGCCCGAAGGACAGTTTGAAGTTGGAGTTGACGTACGTGTGAGGCTTTAGATTGGGTCCCTGAATGAGCCCGGTGTCGGTGTCGTTTCTTGACCACTTCAAGCCGGGGGAGGGACTCGGTGACGCCATTTGGAAAACTCTCAGTCGCGATCGCCATGTGTTGCGCGGCGGCCGTGTGCGCAGCCTTCACAAAGCCGATTCACATCGTGGCGGTCGGCGCAAGCAACACCCAGGGCTGGTACGTCGGGAAGCAAGGCGCCTACCCCGCCAAGCTGGAAGCGCTGCTGAGAGAGAAGGGCGTCAACGCGACCGTCGCCAATGCCGGGGTGCCCTTTGACACCACCGCCGGGATGCTCAAGCGCATTGACAGCGACGTGCCAAAGGGAACCGACATCGTCATCTTGCAGCCTGGAGGCAACGATCGGCGCTTCCTTGTCTCGAAGGAGCAGCGGGCAGCCAACATCGCGGCGATGGAGCGGCGGCTCCGTGATCGCGCCATCAAAGTCATTTTGTACGACGAAGAGATTCCTCCGCAGTACTACACTTTCGACCTCATTCACCTCACGGCTGCCGGGCATGCTTTCATAGCGTCGCAGTTGCTCCCGCGCGTGTTGGAGATAGGCCGGAGGGCCACCGTGGGTTCATCCCGCGCGAGATAGAAAAGCCTTGCCATGCCGGCCGGCCCAAAAGAACGACCCGGCAATGCATCCGGCCGGGATCCGCCTGTCGGACAGCCAACTAATCGATGGAAACGACCCGCAAGCCCTGTATGATTGGTTCATGTCGGTCTGCAGGCCTGTTTCTGTCAGATCTCAGACGCTCGCCAAGGACGGCACCCTTTCGATGATCGGCAAAGATAGCGCGCCAGCGAATCAAGCGCGTAGTCCACGATGACGCCCGGTATTGCCAAGTTCGTGTTCGTGATGATGGCGGTCGGTTGGTATCTCATCCGCTACCGATACGCCCGTCGTGCTCGCCGTGAAAAGGTCGCGACGAGCGCCCGAGGCTCGCGCGAAAACGCCCTGCTGCTGATATCGCTCACGGGGCTTGGCGTTGTGCCGCTCATCTACATCGCGACGGCCATGCCTCATTTCGCATCATACGCCTTCCGGCCAGCTCAAGCCTGGCTGGGCGTTTTCGTCGCGGTTGCGGCACTGGTCATGTTCCGGCTGACTCACCGAGCTCTTGGTCGGAATTGGTCCGTAAGCCTCGACGTGCGGGAAAATCATCGCCTGATCACAGACGGCGTTTATCGGAGAATTCGCCATCCGATGTATACCGCGTTCTGGCTTTGGGCTGTCGCGCAGGCGTTGCTGCTGCCGAACTGGGTGGCCGGTTTCGCCGGCCTGATCGGATTTGGAACCTTGTTTTTCGGACGGGTTGCCAAAGAAGAGCAGATGATGGTGGACGCCTTCGGCGACGAGTATCGCGCATATATGGCGCGGACCGGACGCCTTTTGCCGCGGCTGTTCTGAACCGGCTTACAAAACGACGCTTGGCAATTCTCGCGTCCGGATACTCACCCAAGCACCGACGTCGTGCCGTTTTTGTCACACTCGGCAAGGAAACGACCGTGCGGGCGCCAGATTGCGTACAGTGTTAATTACGCCATCGCTATTGGAGGGTAAGCTGTTCATGTTCACGCTATCCACCTCGGAGATGACGATGTTGAAGTTCCTGGTTGCTGGAGTTGCGACGTTTGGTTTTGTGGCTGCTGCCAGCGCGGCAGACCTTCCTCATCCGCAGCCGGTTACTGCCACGGCGCCGGTTGGCAAGATGCCGATCGGCAAGTATCCGGTTGGCAAGTACCCGGTCGGCAAGTACCCGGTTGGAAAAGCCCCTGCTCCGCTCGTAACGAAGGGTTAGCTCGAGGATCGCTCAGGCAGCGCACCCTTCAGCTTTGCTGAAGGCGCTGCTTGGGGTTGGGGCTTACTACCTTTGTGAGGGCTTGAACGTGCCAGAATCCAGTCGGAAACGGAGCGGCCTGCAACTGCTCGCCGGAATTGGTGTCGTTGTGGCTTCCGTGACTTTGGGAGCCGGCATCGGTCATGCGCAGCAATTGGCTGCGCAAACGGATCAAGCGCCGCCGCAGCAGGACAAGCCGCGCAAACCCTCGACGAGGTCGGTTGTGGCAGCGGCCGTCGCTGGTCCAACCGGTTCCGCTTCCGAAGTAGCCGCGAAGCCGGCTCGAAGGTCTTCGGCCAAAGGGCCGTACTATGTCGACTTTCGTGCCCGCACGGCGGCTTCTTACGGACATGCGTTTGTCTGGTTCGGCAAGACAAGCGAGAAGCAGGTCGAGGTCGCGGGGCTGCACCCGGCGGGCGATGTCCTGCCTTACGTGCTGGGACATCTTACCTGGGTGCCCTCGGAAACCGGAGCGAGCTACGGTGACCTCGACGAGCAGTATTTGACGGCCAGCTATCGCGTCTACTTGAGTGAGGCCGACGCGAAGAAGGTTTTTGCGTATATCAAGCACCTCCAGGCGACCTCGCCTGTTTGGAATGCGGAAACGACCAATTGCACGGCCTTTATCGGTCGCATCGCCAACTTCATGGGCTTGAAGGCTCCATTCCATTTGTTGAAGCCTGAGGAATACGTCAACCAGTTACGTGATTTGAACGGCGGGCGCCAAACCGCGCAGTTGGCCGCTTCGGATCAATAGTTTTCTCACAAAGGCTGTTCGAAACACAGGCGCGCCAAGGCTGTCGCTGATCGCGGCTGCCGCCGGAGGCCCAGTCGCGCAAGGCAAGCGACTCGATCATCTGAGGACGCAGCGTCAGGCGAGCGGTTCTGAGAGTTGGGATGTCGCTGGTCGTGCTGGGACGTCACGCCCCGTGGCGCCCGCTAGGCTGACTTTCGGAGAAAGCGCTTTTTTGCAAACGCCTTTCCGGAGCCGGATTTGAAATAGCGCTCGAGTTCGCGCGCCGTTCGTTCATCCGATACCGCGACGCAGGAACACAAGACGATCGGCAGGAACTTGCGCGTGGAGACGACATGCCCTTGTTGGTGGGAGGCAACTCTGCGGCGAAGGTCGTCGGTCGAGCCGACGTAAACGTCGTCGTTATTTAGCTCGAGAAAGTAGACGTACCACAAGCGATGGCCCCCCGCGATTGTCGCGGACCTTCGGGAGACGTTCCTCACATGGTCAAGTAGCCCGCCGAGTATGCCGGCAGAGTCTCCCTACGCTTCTACGAAGCTTCGGGAGACACCCTTCGCCCTGGTTTGAAAGGGTGGCCTGCCACTCGAAGCCCGGCAGGGCGAAGGGTGGCGGAGAGGGAGGGATTCGAACCCCCGATAGGCTTGCACCTATGCCGCATTTCGAGTGCGGTGCATTCAACCACTCTGCCACCTCTCCAGTGGCCCGGGTGATTTGCGCCACCCGCGGTCGGGGCGTGTTCTAGGCGAGGTTGGCGGGACAGACAAGGCGCTGCAATAATATTTCCGTCACCGGCGCGCCACTCCACCGAAATGCCGGGGCGGCGCAACAAAGCGCGCGGAAACAACGCGCTAGCGGGACGGCGCTGATTCGATCGCCGCCGCGAACCGGAATGAGCAGGAGCGGGCCATGGAGCATGTGACGATTCGAGCCAATGGTGCGGCGTTCCACGTCGCGCGGACCGGGAGCGGCAGGCCGCTGTTGCTGTTGCACGGCTGGCCGGAATTCTGGCTGACCTGGAAGCCTGTCATGACGCGGCTGGCCGACCGCTACACCCTGATCGCGCCCGACCTGCGCGGCTTCGGCGACAGCGACAAGCCGCAGGGCCCTTACGGTCCCGATCAGCATACCGACGACATGCTGGCGCTGCTGGATGCGCTCGGCATCGACAGGGCCGGCATGGTCGGCCACGATGTCGGCGGCGCCGTGATGCAGCCGCTCGCCCGCAAGGCGCCCGAGCGAATCGCCGGACTGTTCTTGTTCGATTTCGTCTATCCCGGCATTGGCGCGCGGATGGCCGCGCCGGATCGGCTGAACCACATCTGGTACCAGTCGTTCCACCAGATGGAGATGGCGCCCGCGCTGGTCGGCGCTAACAGGGAAAGCTGTCGCACTTACATCGGCCATTTCCTGCACAACTGGAGCCATCGCAAGGCTGCCTTCGCCGACGTGCTCGAGGATTTCGCCGACAATTTCTTCAAGCCCGGCAACCTCGCCGGCGGCTTCGCGCATTACCGCGCGTCGCACGCGGGGCGCGTCAAGATGATGCAGGGCGAGGCGCCGGCGCTGCCGCCGATCGACGTGCCGACCTGCATCCGCTGGGCCGAGCACGACCCGCTGTTTCCCTATGCGTGGACTGACCGGCTGGGCGAGACCTTCTCCAATCTGGATCTGAAGATGTTTCCCGATGTCGGGCATTTCCCGCACCGCGAGGACCCCGACCGCGCGGCCGCCGAGATCGCCGGCTTCTTTGCGCGGATCAATTGGAGGTAGAAAGTGGTGGGACCGCCAGGACGCGACAAAAACTGGCGGTCCCGTGCCGCTTTTTAGTATTGCAGGCCGGGAAGTGCGGCTTCGCCGGTCGGCGGGAGCGACACGATCCACGGTAGCGGCCGGGGCCGAAACGGCAACGCGAAGCCGATCTTAACCTAACCAATCAACCTTACCGGGTGTCATCGGCACGCCGTGGCGCGACCCGTTTGGCCATCCGGGAGCGTCGCCTGCGGCCGAACCCATCCCGACCTTCCCCCTTCAGGGGGAAGGGAAAGAGAACCCGTAGCCCGGATGGAGCCAACGGGCCGGCGAACGCGCCCGATGACAGGCTCAGCGCGATCCGGGGCGGTCTTGACGCGGTGGTTTGCTGTCCCGGATTGCGCTTCGCTCCATCCGGGCTACGGGCTAACCGATCGACCTTACGCGCGATCGCCCGAGCACGCGCGGCTCAAGCGTCGGCTTTCTTGGCCTTTTTGGCCTTTTTCTCATTCTTGTCGCCGGTGTCGTCCTTGCTCTCGGCCTTCTCGCTTTTGCCGTTGTCCTTCCTGCGATTGGTGTAGCGGGCATTGCCGAGCCCGGTCCCGATCGTCAGCACGCCCCAGCGCGCGACATCCTGCATGAACGGGACCTCGGACAGCCCCTGCACCACGCCGTCATTGTGCATGACGATCGCGGTGTCATGATCGCCGATCTGCGGGATCGCCTCGACCAGGCTCGCCGGCAGGTTGAACTTGCTGCTCTCCCAATTGCCGGGCAGGTTCTGCGCGCCCTTCTCGATTGCGCCGTCCTCCTTGATGACGCCCGGACAGGCGATGCCGATGAACGGCGCGAGCTTGAGATTCTCCTTCTCGGCTTCGGCGATCAAATCCTTCAGCATCTTCACCAGCCGCTTCACCGCGCCCTCGCGCGTCGGCTCGTCGTCGGCATGGCGCCACAGGTCCGATTTCCAGACCGCCGCCTTGGAGAGATCAGGCGCCTTCTTCCAGCGCGTCTCGACGACGCCGCAGCGGATATTGGTGCCGCCGATATCGACGGCGAGCACGCCGTCATGGGCCTCGAAGATCCACGAGGGCGCCAGATGCAGCGTGCCGATCAGGCCGGCGTCGTCGGGATGAAAGCGGATCGGCAGCACGTCGACCTTGAAGTCTTCCGATTTCAGGATGATGTCGGTGCGCGCGATCGCGAGCTCGCCGAGCCTGGAGTCGCGGAAGCCGCCGCCGACCACGATGCGCTCGGTCTTGGCCCAGGCCTTGGTGTTGAGGAAGCGCCGCGTCACATAGGCGAGCTCCTGGGCGAACTCCTCGATCGCGCTATGCACGACCGCGGAGGCCTCGGTGTCGTCGCCGACCAGCATCTCGTCGAGCTTCTTCTTGCCGATCTTGTCCGACGGCTCGTCGCCGAACGGATCCTCGCCGGATTTGCGCAGCGGCTTGCGCCAGCGGTCGAAGATCTCGCGGAACGCCCCCTTGGAGGCGCGATCGCCGAGAAAGCCCTCGTCGTCCTTCAGCTCGATGTTGAAACTGTCGATATCGACCGACGGCAGCCGCGCCGCACCGTGGTGCGCGATGCCCGTGGTCAGTCCAGCGTCTTCTGCCATTCGCGCGTGCCTGCCCGTGAGATTTCCTCCACTAACCACCGGGAACTCAAATGGTTGCTGTCCGCGCGGCGGAGCCGCCGGCAGTGCCGAGAGCTCCGGTCAGGTGGCGATTCGGGCAAAATCGCGCCAAACCCTTCATCCTTGGCCGGTTTTTGCCCTGCTTTACCTTGACTCCCCGTCGTTTGCGGCTATAAGTGCGGCCATCCGGCGCGGGAATTTCTCGCGCCGATTGTTTTTGTGCGGGCCATTTGGGAATTGATTCCCCTCGCGCAAAACACGAAACCCATCGCGACTGAACAAGAAGCCGACCCGGGCGAACCGTCCGAGGCCGGGATCGAACACGAAGGAATCAAACGATGTTCGCAGTCATCAAAACCGGCGGCCGGCAATACCGCGTCGTTCCGAATGATGTACTCGAGATTGGCAAGATCGCCGGCGATGTCGGCACGATCGTGCAGCTAGGCGAAGTTCTGGTGCTCGGCGGTGACACGCCGGTGCTGGGAACGCCCACCGTGGCAGGCGCCACCGTTGCGGCCGAAGTGCTGCAGCACAAGCGCGGCGCCAAGGTGATCGCGTTCAAGAAGCGTCGCCGCAAGAATTCACGCCGCAAGCGCGGCTATCGCGACGAGCTCACGGTGCTTCGCATCACCGAGATCCTCGCCGATAACGCCAAGCCGACCATCGGCCCGCGGCCGAAGAAGGAAAAGGTCGCAGCGCCAGCAGAGGCAGCCGAGTAAGGCCACCGCGGCAAGCGAGAAGAAATGATCGTCGCGCCTTCAGATGTGAAGCGTGACAAAACGTGAAATGATTCCGTCAAGGAATTGATCTAGAGATCAAAGCGAAGTCGGAGACGAGCCATGGCTCACAAAAAGGCAGGCGGTTCATCGCGCAACGGACGTGATTCCAAGGGCAAGCGCCTTGGCATCAAGGCGTTCGGTGGCGAGCGCGTGATCCCCGGAAACATCATCGCGCGTCAGCGCGGCACCACCTGGCATCCCGGCCTTAATGTCGGCATGGGCACCGACCATACCCTCTTCGCCAAGATCGAGGGTCATGTCGAGTTCCGTGCCAAAGCCAACGGCCGCACATTCGTATCGGTTATCCCGATGGCGGAAGCGGCCGAGTAGACGGTGGACACATACGAGTCCGCCGGGTCCTGTTGAACCGGCGGAGTCGAAAAGGGCTCCAAGGGGAGGCGGGATGACCGGCCTCCCCTTTTTGTTGCGCGCGATCCGGTTCGACCGCGCGTGACGTTCCAAGCGTTGCGTACCGATTTTTCGCATCACAGGAGCTCGACATGTTGCAGAACATTCCGACGCCGACCTTGCGCGAAGCAAGAACTTGCGTCCTCGAGACCGAACGGCTGACGTTGCGCAAGCCGACGCTCGCGGACGTAAAAGCCATCGCACGCCTCGCCAATGACCGCCGCATCGCGGAGAACACCCGCCGCCTGCCGCATCCCTATACCCAGGACGACGCCATCGACTTCGTGCGCACGCTCGGCGCCCGCGGCCGCGAGACGGTTTTCCTGATCGAGAACAATCACACGCCGATCGGCATGGTCGGCATCGACTGGCGCGAGGAGACATCGGCCGAACTCGGCTACTGGCTCGGCGTCGATTATTGGGGCCAGGGTTTTGGCACCGAGGCCGCGCGCGCCGTGATCGACTACTTCTTCGAGGAGTTCGATCTCGACCAGCTGATCGCGGGCGCCCGCGTCGTCAACCCGTCGTCGCGCAACATCCTGGAGAAGTGCGGCTTCCAGTGGAGCGGCGTCGAGCTGCACCGCTTCGAGGCACTGGGCTCCTCGAGCCCGGTCGACGCCTTCCGCCTGTCACGCGGCGTCTGGACCTCGCTGAAGAGCTGGAACAACTCGACCCGGCGGGAGAGCTGAAGGCTCGATCCACAACAACGATCGTCGTCCCCGCGAGCGCGCGGGGACGACGATCGGTCACGCCGGCGGATTCACCGCGGAGTCCGGACGTCCGAGCTGCTGCTCGCGCACGAAGATGTAAAGGCCGGCCGCGATGATGATGGCGGCGCCGACGATGGTGGCCCAGGACGGCACGTCGCCGAACACCACGAAGCCGAAGATCACCGCCCAGACGATCATCGAATACTGGTACGGCACCACCACGCTGGCCGGCGCGAGCTTCAGCGAGCGGTTCACGCAGAGCAGCGCCGCGACCGAGGTGATGCCGGCGGTGAAGAACAGCACCAGGCTGCCGGCCGACGGCGTCACCCAGCCGAACGGCGAGAGCACCAGGCCCAGGATGAACGTGCCGCCGAATTGCGACGTCGCCAGCACGATATCGGGCGTCGCGCGCAGCGAGCGGGTGATCAGCATCAACACCGCAAACGACAGGCTGCCGCCGAGCGCAATCATCGCCGGCCAGCTGATGGTCTGCGCCGATGGCCTGAGCGCAATCAGCACGCCGCAAAAGCCGACCAGGATCGCGGTCCAGCGCCGCCAGCCGATATGCTCGCCGAGCACAAGGCCCGACATCGCGGTGACGAAGATCGGCCCGGCCAGGTAGTAGGTGATGACGTCGGCGAGCGGCAGATAGACGGTCGCCAGGAAGAACGCCGCGACCTCCAGCGTCGAGAGCGTGACCCGCAGCAATTGCAGCCACGGTCGCTCCAGATGCAGAAAATCCGCGCGCCGCTGCCACACGGTCGGCAGCAGCACGAGCAGCGCCGCGCAGGCGCGCAGCCACAGCAATTGCCCGACCGAATAGGTGGCGACGATGAATTTGCCCATCGCGTCGCCGAACGAGAACATGAAGATCGACAGCAGCATCAAGCCGATGCCGGCGAGCCGCGCCGATCGATCGTCGTAGGAGGACAGTTTTGCGAACAGGCTCATGGAGGGATTCCCGGGCCGTCCGGTTTAAGAGCCGTGGATGCCCGCGACAAGCCCGGGCATGACGAATTGAACGGATTGCCGCACCCGCATCGCTGCGATACCGGTAGCCGATCCCGGCAACAAAAAGCGCAGGAAACGCTGCATGAGCGAGTTCGACCCCACCCGGCATCGCATGGTCCCCGCGCAGCGCTGGTTCGAGGATTTCGTGCTCGGCGAGCGCTTCGTGATTCCGAGCCGGACCCAGACCTCGGCGGTGTTCGCCGCGTTCCAGACCGCGAGCGGCGACACCCATCCGATCCATTACGACGTCGAATATTGCCGCGCCCGCGGCATGCCGGACCTGCTCGCGCACGGCTTCCAGACCCTGGTGCACACCGCGCCGGGCGCGGGGCTGTTTCCCTATGTCGTCGAAGAATCGCTGGTCGGCTTCCTGGAACAGTCGAGCAAGTTCCTGAAGCCGGTCTATGCCGGCGATACCATCTACCCGGCGCTGGAGGTGATCGAGCTCTCGACCGGCAAGACCACCGGCGTCGTGACCTTGCGCTCGACCGTGCATAACCAGCGCCGCGAGCTGGTGCTGGAGGGGATGCAGAAATTCCTGGTCCGGAGGCGGCCCACTTAGCTGCAAGGGCCGTAAAAAGGCCCGAAAATTAAGGCTTTTCGCCGAAGTCGACGCCCTTGCGGGTTGCCGCAGGGACCGGCCTGCCTTAACTAGTACCGATCATGAAATTCCTCGATGAAGCCAAGGTCTATATTCGCTCGGGCGACGGCGGCAATGGCTGCGTCGCGTTCCGGCGCGAGAAGTTCATCGAGTTTGGCGGCCCCTCCGGCGGCAATGGCGGCCGCGGCGGCGACATCATCATCGAGTCGGTCGACGGCCTGAACACGCTGATCGACTACCGCTACCAGCAGCACTTCAAGGCGCCGAAGGGCGGCAATGGCATGGGCAAGGACCGCCATGGCGCCAACGGCAAGTCGATCGTGCTGAAAGTGCCGGTCGGCACCCAGGTGTTTGACGAGGACCGCGAGACGCTGCTGCACGACTTCACCGAGCTCGGCGAGACCTTCGTGCTCGCCAAGGGCGGCAATGGCGGCTTCGGCAATGCGCATTTCAAATCCTCCACCAACCGCGCGCCGCGCAATGCCAATCCCGGCGCCCCCGGCGAAGAGCGCTGGATCTGGCTGCGGCTGAAGCTGATCGCCGATGCCGGCCTGGTCGGGCTGCCCAATGCCGGCAAATCGACCTTCCTGTCGGTGGTCAGCGCGGCGCGGCCGAAGATCGCCGACTATCCCTTCACCACGCTGCATCCGCAGCTCGGCGTCGTGAATTACGGCGGCCGCGAATTCGTGCTCGCCGACATCCCCGGCCTGATCGAAGGCGCGCATGAAGGCGCCGGCCTCGGCGACCGCTTCCTCGGTCATGTCGAACGCTGCCGCGTGCTGCTGCATCTGGTCGATGCGACCTGCGAGCATGCCGGCAAGGCCTACAAGACGGTGCGCACCGAGCTCGAAGCCTATGCAGGCCAGCTCGCCGACAAGATCGAGATCGTCGCGCTCAACAAGATCGATGCTGTGATGCCCGACGAGTTGAAGAAGCAGAAGGACCGCCTCAAGCGGGCCGCGAAGAAGACACCGCTGGTGCTGTCGGGCGCGACCGGCGAAGGCGTGCAGGATGCGCTGCGTGCGCTGGTTGACGTGATCGGCGAGGCGCCGGTGTCCAACAAGGCCAAGGGCGGCCAGGCGGAGCCGTGGGCAGTGCCGCTGCCGCCGCAGGGCTGAACGGCACGCGCCGAACGCCCTTTGGACTTTCCGAGGCCACCTCGTGGCGCCTGTTGCTTCCACCTTCCTGCCAGACCGAACCCATGAAACGCCCCGCGCTCAAGAACTTTCGCCGCATCGTCGTCAAGGTCGGCTCGTCGCTGCTGGTCGATTCGCAGGCCGGCGAGGTGCATGCATCGTGGCTCGCCGCCTTGGTCGAGGACATCGCAAAACTCCACAAGCGCGGCTGCGAGGTCATGGTGGTGTCGTCGGGCTCGATCGCGCTCGGCCGCAGCCGGCTGAAGCTGCCGCGCGGCCCGCTGAAGCTCGAGGAGAGCCAGGCTGCCGCGGCCGTCGGCCAGATCGCGCTGGCGCGGATCTGGTCGGAAGTGCTCGGCCATCACGGCATCGGTGCCGGGCAGATCCTCGTGACGTTGCAGGACACCGAGGAACGCCGCCGCTATCTCAATGCGCGCTCGACCATCGCCAAGCTGCTCGAATGGGGCGCGGTGCCCGTCATCAACGAGAACGACACCGTCGCCACGACAGAGATTCGCTACGGCGACAATGATCGCCTCGCCGCCCGCGTCGCCACCATGGCGAGCGCCGATCTGCTGATCCTGCTGTCCGATATCGACGGCCTCTACACCGCGCCGCCGGCGCTCGATCCCGACGCCAAGCTGATCCCGGTGGTCGAAAGCATCACCGCGGAGATCGAGGGGATGGCGGGCTCGGCCGGTTCCGAGCTGTCGCGCGGCGGGATGACCACCAAGATCGAGGCCGCGAAGATCGCGACCACCGCTGGCACCCACATGCTGATCGCCTCCGGCAAGATCGAGCATCCGTTGCAGGCGATCGCCGACGGCGGCCGCTGCACCTGGTTCCTCACTCCGGCCAATCCCGTCACCGCACGCAAGCGCTGGATCGCGGGCTCGCTCGAGCCGAAGGGCACGCTGACCATCGATGCCGGCGCAGTCGCAGCACTGCGCGCCGGCAAGAGCCTGCTGCCGGCCGGCGTTGTCAGGGTCGACGGCCAGTTCGCCCGCGGCGATGCCGTGGTGGTGCGCGGCCCCGATACCCAAGAGATCGGCCGCGGCCTGGTCGCCTACGACGCCGAGAATGCCGAGAAGATCATGGGCCGCTCGTCGAAGGATGTGATGGTCATTCTGGGCGTCAGCGGCCGATCCGAGATGATCCACCGCGACGACCTCGTGATCGGCCCGGCCGGCGCGATCCCGGCCAAGTAGGGCATTGGGCAGGCCTTTCGTCGGCCGTTGGCCGAGCGGCACGGCCTACCGTCCATCTGCCATGCCGGTTCCGTGCCTCGCCACCCCGCAATTGCCATGCTAGAACATGGTCTTAGAGCATGATCCGGAAAAGTGGGCACCGGTTTTCCGAAGAGATCATGCTCAAACAAGAGCTGGTAACTCCATGAGCGCCCCCCTGAAGGCGATCGACGGCAACGCCGATCTCACCGCCCTGATGACCGACCTCGCCGCCAAGGCGCGCGCCGCCGCGCGCGTGCTGGCGCTGGCGCCGGCGGAGCAGAAGAACCGGGCGCTCACCGCGATCGAACGCGCCATCCGCAGCCACGCGCCGGCGATTCTCGCGGCCAACGCCGAGGACGTTGCCGAGGCCCGCGCGGGCGGCATGACCGCTGCCTTCGTCGACCGCCTGACCTTGACGCAAGCGCGCGTCGACGGCATGGCCGATGGCGTTGCGACGGTGCGCGAGATCGTCGATCCCGTCGGCGCCGTCACCGAAAGCTGGCAGCGTCCGAACGGCATGACCATCGAGCGCGTGCGGGTGCCGCTCGGCGTCATCGGCGTGATCTTTGAGAGCCGCCCCAACGTCGCCGCCGACGCCGGCGTGCTGTGCCTGAAGTCCGGCAACGCGGTGATCCTGCGCGGCGGCTCCGACAGTTTCCGCTCCTGCCGCGCGATCCATGACTGCCTGGTGCAGGGCCTGCGCGAAGCCGGCTTGCCTGAGGCCGCGATCGCCCTGGTGCCGACCCGCGACCGCGCGGCCGTCGGTCTGATGCTCACCGGTTTGAACGGCGGCATCGACGTGATCGTGCCGCGCGGCGGCAAGAGCCTGGTCGCGCGCGTCGAGGCCGAAGCGCGCGTGCCGGTGTTCGCGCATCTCGAGGGCGTCAACCACATCTATGTCGACGCCAGTGCGAAGCTCGACATGGCCAAGTCGGTGGTGCTGAACGCCAAGATGCGCCGTCCGGGCGTCTGCGGCGCCGTCGAGACCCTGCTGATCGATCGCAACGCTGCCGCGACGAAGCTGAAACCGCTGGTCGCGCTGCTGCTCGATGCCGGCTGCGAGGTGCGCGGCGACGACGTCGTGCAAGGCGCTGATCCGAGGGTAAAGCCGGCGTCCGACGACGACTGGAACACCGAATACGAAGACGCGATCATCTCGGCGAAGATCGTCGACGGCCTCGATCAAGCGATTGCGCATATTCAAAATCACGGCTCGCATCACACCGATGCGATCGTGACAGAGGATGCCGCTGCTGCGCAGCGTTTCCTCAACGAGGTCGATTCGGCGATCGTGCTGCATAACGCCTCGACCCAGTTCGCCGACGGCGGCGAGTTCGGCTTCGGCGCCGAGATCGGAATTGCCACCGGCAAATTCCACGCCCGCGGCCCGGTCGGCGCCGAGCAGCTGACCAGCTTCAAATACCGCATCCACGGCACCGGGCAGACACGGCCGTGATCATTGTCGCACGCACACGGTAGATCCTTGCAGCAAGCTTCCACCGTGCCGTTATCCGCAGCCCAGGCGCTTCCGTTCTACACCAACGGCATGCGCATCGGGCTGCTTGGCGGCTCGTTCAATCCGCCGCACACCGCGCATCGCGCCATCAGCCTGTTCGCGCTGAAGCGCTTGCGGCTCGACCGGGTGTGGTGGCTATTGACGCCGGGCAATCCGCTGAAGAACCATGACGGCCTGCACGCGCTTGCCGAACGCGCCGAAGCGGCGCGCCGCGTCGCCGACGATCCGCGCATCGACATCAGCTGTCTCGAAGCTGTCATTGGCACGCGCTACACTGTGGACACGATCATCCACTTGCGCCGTCGTGTCTCCGGCGTGCACTTCGTATGGATCATGGGCGCTGACAATCTCGCGCAATTCCATCGCTGGAAGGATTGGCGGCGCATCGCGTCCGACGTGCCGATTGCCGTGATCGACCGACCGCCCCAGAGCTTTCGCGCCCTTGCCGCACCGGCGGCGCAGGCGCTCTCGCGCTATCGCATGCCCGAAAATCAGGCGACACGGCTGGCCGACCAGCAGGCGCCGGCCTGGGTGTTCCTGACAGGAATGAAATCCAATCTGTCTTCGACCGGACTCCGGAACCCGGACGGGAGCTGGAGAACGGCGTGAAGCGCAAAAGGGTTACTGGAATATTGAAACCATTAACCCCACATGCGTAGTATGGTGTGTGGGTGCCGAGGATTCGGCCCCCGCGATACAGTGAAAGGAAATGGTCCCTGGCCACATCTGTATTGTCAAAGTCTGTTTTACCCAAGGTTCCAAAGACTGCGCGTAAAACATCGACGAAAACCGCGGCCTTGCAGGCGCAACCGGACGCCGACAAACCGGATGCCGACAAGACGCTGAGCCTGATCCTCTCCCGCCTCGAGGACATGAAAGCGGAAGAGACGGTCACCATCGACCTCCGCGGCAAATCCGCATATTCCGACTACATGATCGTCACCACCGGCCGGGTGAACCGGCATGTTGGCGCGATCGCGGAAAATGTGACGAAGAGCCTCAAGGAAAACGGGGTCAAGAACATCCATGTCGAGGGCTTGCCCAATTGCGACTGGGTGCTGATCGATTCCGGCGAGGTGATCGTGCACGTGTTCAGGCCTGAGGTGCGCGAGTTCTACAATCTCGAACGATTGTGGACTCAGAACCCGGCGGTCGCGGCGGTCTAAGGGGTATCGAGGCCGATGCGAATCGGCAGCGGCGCAGCTGGGCTGCACGCGCGCTTCTCGCGCGCGAGCCGTGGATTTGACGCGTTTTCTGCGGCAAACCGGCTTCCACTTTGCCGGAAAACGCTTTCATGCGCCTTGTCGTGATCTGCATCGGCCGCCTGAAACAGGGCCCTGAACGGGAGCTCGCGGAGCGTTACCGCGAGCGCTTCGAGGATATCGGCCGCAAGCTCGGCTTTCGCGGCCTCGAGATTCACGAGATTGCGGAGAGCCGCGCGCGCGACACCGCCGCGCGCATCGCGGAAGAAGCCGCGGCGATCGCGGCGCTGCTGCCGGACAAGCACATGCTGGTCGCGCTCGACGAACGCGGCAAGAGCATCGACAGCGCAAGCTTCGCGCAGCAGCTCGGCCGCTGGCGCGACGAGGGACAGGCGCATACGGCTTTCGTGATCGGCGGCGCGGACGGACTTTCGCCCGAATTGCAGCGCAAGGCTTCGTTGCGTATTGCATTCGGCTCCGCGACCTGGCCGCACCAAATGGTCCGCGTCATGCTTCTGGAACAGATTTATCGGGCCGCAACCATTCTGGCCGGCCACCCCTATCACCGCGCGTAAGTCGAGGTGACGGACAGTCGAAAGCGCTGAACGCACGCGAATGCAGCACAAGCGGCACACAGTTTCGTATTTCGGCACCGCGCGCCGCTGGCTGCCGGAGGCTTTGGCGATCGCGATCTTCGCGGCCGCTCAGCCGTCAGCAGTCCATGCGCAAACGACGCCGCCGGCGCAACAGTCCACGCCGGCGCCCCCACAACAGGCCGCAACCGCAGAGACATCGCCCGACGCCATCAAGCAGCGCGAGCGGGAGCTCGAGGCCGCGCGCCAACAGCAGCGCAAGGCGGCCGAGCAGCAGGAGAAGCTGAAGGCCGACATCGCCGCGATCGGCCAGGACCGCAGCAAGCTCAATCAGCAGCTGATCGACATTGCCGGCCAGGTGCGCAGCGTCGAGACCCGGATCGCAGATGCCGAGGCACGCTTGCAGCCGCTCGACGGCCGCGAGCGCGAGATCCGCAGTTCGCTCGATTCACGCCGCTCCGACGTGATCGAGGTGCTGGCCGCGCTGCAACGCGCCGGACGGCGCACGCCGCCGGCACTGCTGGTGCGGCCAGAGGACGCGCTGCAATCGCTGCGCACCGCGATGCTGCTCGGCGCCGTGGTGCCGGAGCTGCGGGTCCGCGCCGAGAAGCTTGCCGCCGATCTCGGCGAACTGGTCGCGCTGCGCAAGACCATCTCCACCGAGCGCGATGCGCTGGCGTCCGACCGCGACAAGCTGAAAGAGGACCAGACCCGGCTTGCGGCGCTGGTCGACGAACGGCAACGGCAGCAGAGCGCGGCGGAAAAGGACATGGAGGCGGAAGGCGCCCGCGCCGTCGCGCTGGCCAAGCAGGCCGACAGCCTGCAGAGCCTGATTGCCAAGATGGAGCAGGACCTCAAGAGCGCAGCCAAGGCGGCCGCCACGGCGAGCCTCCAGGGGGCGCCAGCGACGGTTAACGGCAAGCCGAATCTGGGGGCCTTGAAGGACCCTGCCCGCATGAGCCCGGCGGTCGCCTTCGCCTCGGCCAAGGGCCTATTCTCGTATCCGGTGAATGGCACCAAGATTCGCGAATTTGGCGGTTCCGATGGCGCAGGAGGCGTACAAAAAGGCATTTCTTTGGCGGCCAAGCCGGGCGCGCAGGTCACAACCCCGTGTGACGGCTGGGTTGTTTACGCTGGTCCTTTCCGCAGCTATGGACAACTCTTGATCCTCAACGCCGGGGGCGGGTATCATGTCCTGATCGCCGGGATGGAGCGTATTTCGGTAAACATCGGCCAGTTTGTACTGACGGGGGAGCCGGTTGCGACCATGGGGTCGACGTCCCAGGTTGCATCCATTCTCGCGACCAATGCGAGCCAGCCAGTGCTGTATGTCGAGTTCCGGAAAGACGGCACTCCAATCGATCCAGGTCCATGGTGGGCCGCAAATGAAGGCGAAAAGGTTCGCGGATGATGCGCAAGACTTCGGTAATTCTCCTGAGCGCCGCCACCGGCGCGGCCCTGACGCTTTTCGTCACGCAGCCCCGCGCTGTGCTGATGGGATCGAGCGCGCGCGCCGCGACGTCGGACACCTACCGCCAGCTCAATCTGTTCGGCGACGTGTTCGAGCGGGTGCGCAGCGACTATGTCGAGAAGCCGGATGATTCGAAGCTGGTCGAGTCCGCGATCTCGGGCATGCTGTCCGGCCTCGATCCGCACTCGAGCTACATGGACGCCAAGAGCTTCCGTGACATGCAGGTGCAGACCCGCGGCGAATTCGGCGGCCTCGGCATCGAGGTCACGATGGAAGACGGCCTGATCAAGGTCGTCTCGCCGATCGACGACACCCCGGCCTCGAAGGCCGGCATCATGGCCAACGACATCATCACCACGCTCGACGACGAGGCCGTGCAGGGCCTGACCCTGAACCAGGCCGTCGAGAAGATGCGCGGTCCGGTCAACACCAAGATCAAGCTCAAGATCATCCGCAAGGGCCAGGACAATCCAATCGACGTCACGCTGGTGCGCGACAACATCCGCGTCCGCTCGGTGCGCGCGCGCGTCGAAGCCGACGACATCGCCTATATCCGCATCACCACCTTCAACGAGCAGACCACCGAAGGCCTGAAGAAGGAGATGGCCAATCTGCAGGGCCAGATCGGCGACAAGCTGAAGGGCTACATCATCGACCTCAGAAACAATCCCGGCGGCCTGCTCGAGGAAGCGGTCACCGTGTCCGACTCCTTCCTGGAGCGTGGCGAGATCGTCTCGACCCGCGGCCGCAATGCCGAGGAAACCCAGCGCCGCGCCGCCCATCCGGGCGACCTGGCCAAGGGCAAGCCGGTCATCGTGCTGATCAACGGCGGCTCGGCCTCGGCCTCCGAGATCGTGGCCGGCGCGCTGCAGGACCACAAACGGGCGACGCTGGTCGGCACCCGCTCGTTCGGCAAGGGCTCGGTGCAGACCATCATCCCGCTCGGCTCGGGCAATGGCGCGCTGCGCCTGACCACCGCGCGCTACTACACGCCGTCGGGCAAGTCGATCCAGGCCAAGGGCATCGTGCCCGATATCGAGGTGCTTCAGGACGTGCCGGACGAGCTGAAGGCGCGCACCGACACCAAGGGCGAGGCCTCGCTGCGCGGCCATCTGAAGACCAACGATGGCGACGAGAAGACCGGCTCGCAGTCCTACGTCCCGCCGGACGCCAAGGACGACAAGGCGCTGAAGATGGCCGACGACCTCTTGCACGGCATCAAGTCGACCTCAAACGTCACGCCGGCACCGGCCGGTGACAAGCCGCCCGGCGACAAGGCCGCCGCCGACAAGCCGGCCACCAAGTCCGCGAACTAATCCAATCCGATCGATTCGGCGAACAGGGCGGCCCTCGGGCCGCCCTTTCTGCTTTCGGATGTCCGCTCGTAACCGTGCTTTGACGGGGCGGCCGGTGCGCGGGAATGCACCGCATCGTGCTATCGTTCGCGCTGTTGATTCGGGGAGGGTCATGGCAGAAGCGGCCGACGAACTGAGCACGCCGCTTGGGCAGAAGACCGTGGGCAGGACGCGCCGTGTCCGTCTGCCATTCACGGCGATGCAGGCGCTCGCCGTGCTGCTGGGCCTCGTGCTGGTCGGCTTCGCCGGCGTCGCATTGTTCAACGACAACCCGCTCGGCGGCGAGCCGATGGCCCGGATCGCGCTCCGCAATGCGCCGGCCACAGCCAGCGACGACAGGCGCGCCCCGGCCGCCCAGCCGGCCGAGCCGGCGACCAAATCCGCCGCCAAGGCGCCGGCTTCATCGGGCGACGCAAAGAACGACGCCCGCACCGTCACCATCATCGACGGCTCCAGCGGCAAGCGCCAGGACGTCGTGATCGGCGATTCGGCGGACAAGGTCGATGGCGAGGCGCCGCCGGTCGCGATGGCCGGCGTCGACCCGCGCCTGTTGGAAAAGTCGCGCTACGGCATGATCCCCGTGGTCGCCGACGGCCTGAAGCCCTTCACGGTCTATGCGGCCGAGGCCGACCGCGCCAAGGCGGCCCGGATGCCGGTGGTCGCCATCGTGGTCGGCGGCCTCGGCGTCGGCGCCGCCAAGACCACCGACGCCATCATGAAGCTGCCGCCGGCCGTGACGTTGGCCTTCACGCCCTACGGCGCCGATCCCGTCAAGCTTGCGGAACGCGCCCGGACGCAGCGCCACGAGATCCTGCTGCAAATCCCGATGGAGCCGTTCGACTATCCCGACAACGATCCGGGCCCGCAGACCCTGCTGACCACATTGGGCAGCGAGCAGAACCTTGACCGGCTCTATTGGCATCTGAGCCGCCTGCAGGGCTATGCCGGGATCGCCAATTTCATGGGTGCCCGATTCGTCGCGACCGATCCCGTGATGCAGCCGATCGTGCGCGAAGCGGCCAAGCGCGGCCTGAGCTGGTTCGACGACGGTTCCACCCCGCGCAGCGTGGCGCAGACGCTGTCCGCGGGCCAGTCGCTGCCGTTCGCCAAGGCCGATTTCGCCATCGACGCGGTGCCGACGTCGGCGGAAATCGACCGCGCGCTGGTCAAGCTGGAAACCATCGCCAAGGAACGCGGCACGGCCATCGGCGTCGCCTCGGCGCTGCCGGTCTCGATCGAGCGGCTCGGCGCCTGGCTCAAGACACTGGACTCCAAGGGCATCATGCTTGTGCCATTGACAACGGCGATGCTGAAATCAAAATCGGGCTAGAAGATCAATCTGTTGGTGCGACTTGAGACCTTGCCGGGGGGCCGGGTCTGGTGGCGCCGGGAACTGGGCGAGGTCGCGGCAGCATGGCACGTTATGAGGACCTGCCCTATCGAACCTGCGTCGGCATCATGCTGCTGAATGCCGCCGGTCTGGTCTTCATCGGACGCCGCGCCGGCGGCATCGAGCATGTCGACGATGCCCATGTCTGGCAGATGCCGCAAGGCGGCGTCGATCCCGGCGAGGATACGTTTCAGGCCGCACGGCGCGAGCTCTATGAAGAGACCAGCATCAAGTCGGTAGAGAAGCTCGGCGAGGTCTCGGACTGGCTGATCTATGATATCCCGCGCACCGTCGCCGGTCGCGCCTGGAAGGGCCGCTACCGCGGTCAGCGGCAGAAGTGGTTCGCCTTGCGCTTCACCGGCAACGAGAACGAGATCAACGTCGCCAACCCCGGCGGCGGCCACAAGGCCGAGTTCATCACCTGGCGCTGGGAGCCGATGAAGAATCTGCCGGAGCTGATTGTGCCGTTCAAGCGGCCGGTCTATGAGCGCGTCGTGAAGGAATTTGCCGCACTGGCAGCCAAATAGGCGGCCTGACGATCGGCCAGCACGACGCACGTATCAGGATGTCATCAGATAAGCCCTATCGGCCCAATGTGGGCATCGCGCTGTTCAACGCGGCCGGACGCGTGCTGATCGGCCACCGGATCAAGGACGACGGCCCGGAGATCGTGCTGCCGGGCCTCCAATGGCAGATGCCGCAAGGCGGCATCGACGAGGGCGAGGATCCGCGCCAGGCCGTGATGCGCGAATTGTGGGAAGAGACCGGTGCGGTCAGCGCCGACTATCTCGGCGAGACCGACTGGATGACCTACGAATTCCCGCCCTATGACGGGCCGGCCTCGCACCGGCTGGCGAAATTCCGCGGCCAGCGGCAGAAATGGTTTGCGCTGCGTTTCACCGGACAAGACGCCGAGATCGACCCGTTGACGCCGCGCAACGGCCAGCCCGCCGAGTTCGATCAATGGCGCTGGGAACGGCTCGACCGCGTCGCCGATCTGGTGGTGCCGTTCCGTCGTGACGTCTATCGCGCGGTCGCGACCCGGTTCGCTGAATTCGCCGGCTGATCCGGCGGCGGAATTCGCCGCGCATCGCCCGGCGTCATGCCGTAGGTCGCGCGGAACACGCGATAGAAGGTCGCGATGCTGTCGAAACCGCAGGAGAACGCGATCTCATCGATGCCGCGCTCCCACGTGGCGTAGAGCAGCCGCCTCGCCTCTTTCAACCTTGCCGCCGTCAGCGTCCGCGCGAACGACAGCCCGGTCGGCTCGAACACCGCATGCAGTTGCCGCAGCGAAATGCCGAGCTCGGTCGCGACCGCGGCCGGCGTGAGCGAGGCGCGGTGCAGATCGCGCAGCAGGATTTCGCGCGCGGCATGGAGGTAGCCGGCGTGCAGCGCGGCCCGGATCTCATCCTGACGCGGCCGCACGCGCCCGCGCGCGAGCAGCGCCAGGCGCACCATATGCGTGAGCTCGGCGGTGAACTGCCCGGCTTGCGCCGGATGCTGCGTCATGGCGCGGAACATGGCGCCGACCAGCCGGGTCAGGCCCGCGTCACGCGCGAGCATGACCGGCGGCGCGTCCTCGATCCGCGCACCAAGCAGGAGGTCGGGGGTGACGGGGATCTTGAGGCTGAAGAAGTGGAAGCCGTCGGTCCGGGCAGGCGTTGACGCAAACGGAAGATTGGAGTGGCCGAACACCAGATCCCCGTTGTCCACCCACTGAACACGATCGCGACCGATATTGAGATGGCCGGGGCCGCGCACCTGCCAGGCGAGTTGCAGGCTGTTGCTCGGGACGCGCGCAATATCGGATGACGTGCGGCTGACGCGATAGGACGACGCCGACATTTCCGCCAGCACCGCATCGCCGATCGGCGTCGCGGAGAAGCGCCCGCGGAAGTCGGGCCGCTTATCGCGCTCGAGCTCGATGGTGACCCCGAACAGGCTCTTGCCGCGCACGTCGCACCAATGCTCGAAGCGGTCTTGCGGGCGGAGCGCGTCGGTGGAGAAAGTCAGCACGAGATCTTATCCGTTACGTGGGAGAAATCGCGATACGGTCGGGCGAATGCGTCATCGCGTTGCAGCTTGTCATTTGTGCACGATCCCTGCTGTAAGCTGCTTCACGTTTTCCGGATCATGCTCTAGTTCGGGCCCACCGTGAACGGGCCGATCGCGATGACATGGCAATCGCTGTCGCGCTTGACGCAGTCAGCGAGCGCGCCGTTGACCGCGCTTTGCTCGTTCTCCGCTGTGAGGCCCAGTCCGGGCCGCCCCTGCGTGCCGACCGCGACGGCATTCCAGCCTGCCGTCGCATCGGCAAGCTTGCGCACAACATCGGCCCGCTCGTTCGGCATAATGACCGAGCTGTCGGCCGGCTTGAAGAAGCCGGTCGCGCGCAACGTGGCCGGGATCGGCACCACGAAGACGTCGTCGACCGCGACGATCGTGCACGGCACGCCCGCGACCGCGCCACAGGCCTGCAGGTTGCGGCGCGCCGATTCCTCCAGCGAATCGATGCCCGAATTGAAGAAGTAGTGACCGCCCGGACCGAGCGCGATGGTTCGCGTCTTGCGTACCGGCACGAACAGGCTTTCGAGCCTTGCCCTGGCCGGCTCGCGCAGCAGCGGAACGTCCCTGGTCGCATACGGCTTCTCAACCAGCGCATCGCGCTTGACCCACGGCAAGGGCGGCACCGGAGGCAGGCCATGGGCATACACGATCGTATTGCCGACGGCGTACAATTCGCATTTGCGCGGCGAGCCCGCATTGTCGACGCGCTTCTGGCACAGGTCGAGCGCGGCCGCCTTCGCCGCGTCCTCGCTCGGCTGCGCCACGCTCCAGCCGACGAAGCCGTTGATGTTGAGGGCAAGCGCCTTGGAATCGCCTGCGGGCAGATATTCGGTCGCGAGCCCGTTGCGGGTGCGGTCGCTGACGAACGGCGTCATGCCGGCGACGAGCCTGTCGCCCGATGCGATCGATGCCAGCGGCTCGGACACCGGCGCGGCCAATGTGGCCGTCGGCGCGGGCTTGGCAGACGGCGCCGCCGATGGCGACGGCGACGGCGACGGTGCGACCAAGGGTGCCGGTGACGCTGATACCAGGGACCCGGGCGTTGGCGTCGAGCTTGTCACGACAGCAGGCTTCGTCGCCGACGTTTCCAGCGTGGTGTAATAGAGGAAGCCGCCGACGCCGATGGCGGCGAGCAGCACCAGGGTGATGGCGGTGGGCCACATCCAGGCTGGTGCGGCGGCAGACGCGGCCTTGACCGGCTTCTTGAGCTGCGGCGTCGCGTAGCTGCCGTCCTCGCGCCGCATCGCCACCATATAGGCGTGCACGGGCGTCGGGATGTTCTTCACTTCCTGCGCGCCGATGTCGGCGAATTGCACCGACAGCTTGTTGACGACCTGCTCATGCACCGCGCGCGACACGCAGATGCCGCCGACCTCGGCGAGTCCCTCGAGCCGTGCTGCGATGTTGACGCCATCACCAAGCAGATCGCCGTCGCGCTCGACCACATCGCCGATGGTGATGCCGATCCTGAACGCCATCTGCCGGCTCGGCGGATAAGCCATGTTGCGCGTGCGCAGGCTTTCCTGGATGTCGATCGCGCAGCGCACGGCTTCGACGGCGCTGGGAAATTCGGCGAGCACCGCATCGCCCGCGGTGTTGAAGATGCGGCCACCGCCTTTGGCAATGAAATCGTCGGTGACCTGCCGGTAGGAAGCGAGCCGCCGCAGCGTCTCTTCCTCGTCCTCGGCAACCAGTCGACTATAGCCTGCAATATCGGCGGCAAAGATCGCTGCGATCTTGCGCTTCATGAGCACCAGCCCCGGAACCCAAATATGCCGGGCAGCATGCCGCCGGACGCTTCCGGGTGCAACAAGCATTCAACGCCCGCCGGGGTGCGGCGAGCGTTGATTCGTTCAAGTCCCGAAGGGCGGTGACTGGAAGAGTGCGAGCGATTTCACAAAGAAGCCGCGCTCGACCTGAGCGCCATGGCGCGATCGCTGGTCAGCAACCGCGCCTTAGTGCATCGCCGTCGCGTTGAGTTCGTGCTGGATGCTCTTGAAGTGATCGAGCCGCTCGATCGCGTGGTCGAGTTCGGTGCCCTCGTGCTCGGCAAGCTTCTCTTCCATCTCCTTGATGGTCTCAGCGAACTTCGCGCGGTCGAGCTCCGCAATGGCGGTCGCGACGTCGGCGAGCACGGTGAGGCCCTTGTCCGACACCTCGGCGAGACCGCCGAGCACGATCACCTTCTCCTTCTTGCCGGCGGTCGTGATGGTCAGGATGCCCGGACGAACCGTGGCGACGACCGGCGCGTGGCCGGCGAGCACACCGAAATCACCCTCCACGCCGGGGACGTCAACCTGATCGACCTCGCCGGAGAAGGCGAGCTTTTCGGGAGAGACGAGATCGAAGTGGAAGGTGGCCATGGGAACCTGCGAATAGTGAGTAGCGAATAACGAGTGGCGATGAAGGGAGTACGCGAACGACTATTCGCTACTCCCTATTCGCCATTCGCTCTCTTAGGCGGCTTCAGCCGCCAGCTTCTTGCCCTTTTCGACGGCCTCTTCGATGGTGCCGACCATGTAGAACGCCGCTTCCGGCAGATGGTCGTACTTGCCCTCGCAGAGATCGCGGAAGCCCTTGATGGTGTCGGCGAGGTCGACGAACTTGCCGGGCGAGCCGGTGAAGACTTCGGCGACGTGGAACGGCTGCGACAGGAAGCGCTCGACCTTGCGGGCGCGGGCGACCGTCAGCTTGTCCTCTTCCGACAGCTCGTCCATGCCGAGAATGGCGATGATGTCCTGCAGCGACTTGTAGCGCTGGAGGATCTGCTGAACCATGCGCGCGGTGGTGTAGTGCTCATCGCCGACCACCAGCGCCGACAGCATGCGCGAGGTCGAGTCGAGCGGGTCCACCGCCGGATAGATGCCCTTTTCCGAGATCGCGCGCGACAGCACCGTGGTGGCGTCCAGATGCGCGAACGAGGTGGCGGGCGCCGGGTCGGTCAAGTCGTCGGCCGGCACGTAGATCGCCTGCACCGAGGTGATCGAGCCTTTCTGGGTGGTGGTGATGCGCTCCTGCAGCGCGCCCATGTCGGTCGCCAGCGTCGGCTGATAACCCACGGCGCTCGGGATACGGCCGAGCAGCGCCGACACTTCCGAACCCGCTTGGGTGAAGCGGAAGATGTTGTCGACGAAGAACAGCACGTCCTGGCCCTGGTCGCGGAAATGCTCGGCGACCGTCAGGCCGGTCAGACCGACGCGGGCACGGGCGCCCGGCGGCTCGTTCATCTGGCCGAACACCAGCGCGCACTTCGACTTCACGCTCGGATCCGGATTGTGCGGATCGGCGTTGACCTTCGATTCGATGAACTCGTGATAGAGGTCGTTGCCCTCGCGGGTGCGCTCGCCGACGCCGGCGAACACGGAGTAACCGCCGTGCGCCTTCGCGACGTTGTTGATCAGCTCCTGAATCAGCACGGTCTTGCCGACGCCGGCGCCGCCGAACAGGCCGATCTTGCCGCCCTTCGCGTACGGAGCAAGCAGGTCGACGACCTTGATGCCGGTGACGAGAATTTCGGCTTCGGTGGACTGATCGGTATAGGTCGGCGCTTCCTGGTGGATGGCGCGCACGCCTTCCGCCTTGATCGGACCGGCTTCGTCGATCGGCTCGCCGATCACGTTGATGATGCGGCCGAGCGTGCCTTCGCCGACCGGCACCCGGATCGGTTCGCCGGTGTCGGTCACTTCCTGGCCGCGCACCAGACCTTCGGTGATGTCCATCGCGATGGTGCGGACGGTCGATTCACCGAGATGCTGGGCGACTTCGAGCACCAGGCGGTTGCCGCCGTTCTTGGTCTCGAGCGCGTTCAGAATCGCCGGAAGGTGGCCTTCGAACTGCACGTCGACCACGGCACCCGTGACCTGGGTAACGCGACCGATCGGATTGGCTGCTGTAGCCATGGACTGTTCTCCTTCGAAAATCTGCCTTAGACCGCCTCAGCGCCGGAGATGATCTCGATCAGCTCCTTCGTGATCTGGGCCTGACGGGTTCGGTTGTAAATCAGGGTTTGCTTGCGAATCATCTCGCCGGCATTGCGCGTCGCGCTGTCCATCGCGCTCATCTGCGCGCCATAGAACGAGGCATTATTTTCCAACAGCGCGCGGAACACCTGCACCGCAAGGTTGCGCGGCAACAGGCTGCCGAGGATCTGATCCTCTTCCGGCTCGTATTCATAGGACGTGGAGGGAGCCGCGCCCGCGGCGGGCGCAGCGACCTCGAGCGGGATGATCTGCTGCGCGGTCGGGATCTGCGCGATCACCGACTGGAAGCGCGAATAGAACAGCGTGCAGACGTCGAACTCGCCGGCGTCGAACCGCGCCAGCACCTTGTTAGCGATGTCCTCGGCGTTGGCGAAGCCGATCTGCCGCACCGAACGCAGGTCGAGATGCTCGACAATCCGCTTCTCGAAGGTCCGCCGCAGCTGCTCGTAGCCCTTGCGGCCGACACAGAAGAATTTGACGTCCTTGCCCTGCGCGAGCAGCGAGTTCGCCCGCTCGCGCGCCAGGCGCACGATGGCCGAGTTGAAGGCGCCGGACAGGCCGCGCTCGCCGGTGCAGACCAGCAGCAGATGAACCTGGTCGTTGCCGGTGCCGGCGAGCAGCGCCGGTGCGCCCGGCGTGCCATTGGCCGCAGCGGCGATGTTGGAAATCACCGCATCCATCTTGGTGGCATAGGGCCGCGCCGCTTCGGCTGCGTTCTGAGCGCGGCGCAGCTTCGAGGCTGCGACCATCTGCATGGCCTTGGTGATCTTCTGCGTCGCCTTGGTCGAGGCGATGCGGACCCGCATGTCTTTTAGTGACGCCATTCTTCGTTCACCCCGGCGATCCGACCACAATGGTCAGATCGCAAGCCTCCGTTCGTCACGCCCGGCGGCGAGCCGGGCGACGCCCCATTCGTTATGCAAACGTCTTGGCGAAGCCGTCGACCGCCGCCTTCAGCTTGGCGGCACTGTCGTCGGACAGATCGCGGCTGTCGCGGATCGCGTTGAGGATGTCGACGTGCTTGCCGCGCAACAGCGACAGCAGCCCGTCCTCGAACGCCTTCACCTTGTTGAGCGGCAGCGCATCAAGGTAGCCGTTGGTGCCGGCCCAGATCACGCAAACCTGCTCTTCCATCTTCAGCGGCGAGAACTGCGGCTGCTTCAAGAGCTCGGTCAGGCGCGAGCCGCGGTTGAGCAGGCGCTGGGTGGAGGCGTCGAGGTCGGAGCCGAACTGCGCGAATGCCGCCATTTCGCGGTACTGCGCGAGCTCGCCCTTGATCTTGCCGGCGACCTTCTTGGTCGCCTTGGTCTGCGCCGATGAACCGACGCGCGACACCGACAGACCGACGTTCACGGCGGGGCGGATGCCCTGGAAGAACAGGTCGGTTTCAAGGAAGATCTGGCCGTCGGTGATCGAAATCACGTTGGTCGGGATGTAGGCCGACACGTCGTTGGCCTGGGTTTCGATGACCGGCAGCGCCGTCAGCGAGCCCAAACCGTGCTCCTTGTTGAGCTTGGCCGCGCGCTCGAGCAGGCGGGAGTGCAGATAGAACACGTCGCCCGGATAGGCTTCGCGGCCCGGCGGGCGGCGCAGCAGCAGCGACATCTGGCGGTAGGCGACGGCCTGCTTGGACAGATCGTCATAGATGATCACGGCGTGCATGCCGTTGTCGCGGAAGTATTCGCCCATCGTGCAGCCGGTGAACGGCGCGATGTACTGCATCGGCGCCGGATCGGACGCGGTCGCCGCGACGACGATCGAGTATTCCAGCGCGCCCTGCTCTTCGAGCACCTTGACGAACTGCGCAACCGTGGAGCGCTTCTGACCGACCGCGACGTAGACGCAGTACAGCTTCTGGCTCTCGTCCGGCTGGGCGTTGAGCGGCTTCTGGTTCAGGATGGTATCGAGCGCGATCGCGGTCTTGCCGGTCTGACGGTCGCCGATGATCAGCTCGCGCTGGCCGCGGCCGATCGGGATCAGCGCATCGATCGCCTTCAGGCCGGTGGCCATCGGCTCGTTGACCGACTTGCGCGGAATGATGCCGGGCGCCTTGACGTCGACGCGCTTGCGTTCGGTGGCCTGGATCGGGCCCTTGCCGTCGATCGGGTTGCCGAGCGCGTCGACGACGCGGCCGAGCAGGCCCTTGCCGATCGGCGCGTCCACGATGGCGCGGGTGCGCTTGACCGTCTGGCCTTCCTTGATCTCGCGGTCCGCGCCGAAGATCACGACGCCGACGTTGTCGGTTTCGAGGTTGAGCGCCATGCCGCGCGTGCCGTTCTCGAACTCGACCATTTCACCGGCCTGGACGTTGTCGAGACCGTAGACGCGGGCGATACCGTCACCGACCGACAGCACCTGGCCAACTTCGGTGACCTCGGCTTCCTGGCCGAAATTCTTGATCTGGTCCTTGAGGATCGCAGAAATTTCTGCGGCGCGGATGTCCATCAGCCTGCCTCTTTCATCGCGTTCTTGATCGAATTGAGTTTGGTGCGAAGCGAACTATCCACCATCCGGCTGCCGAGCTTGACCACCAGGCCACCAATAATGGAGGGATCGACCTTCACGTTGAGCGCGACGTCCTTGCCCGTCACTGATTTCAGTGCGGTCTTCAGGGCGTCGAGATTCTTGTCACTGAGCTGCTCGGCGACGGTGACGTCCGCAGTCGCCTCGCCCTTGAACTTCGCCACCAGCGCGCGATAGGCACGGATCACATCGGCAATTGCGAACAGCCGGCGATTGGCAGTGAGCACCTTGAGGAATTTGGCCGACGTGCCGGCGATACCGGCCCTGTCGAGCACCACGGTCAGCGCCTTCAGCTGGGCATCCGCGGAGAACACCGGGCTGCGGACGAGGCGCTTCAGATCGGCGCTCTCGTTGAGCATGGCCTCGAATTTATCGAGGTCGGCCCGGACTTGATCGACCGATTGCTCGTCGCGCGCCAACTCGAACAGGGCCGTTGCGTAACGACCGGACACTCCCGAAACGGACGGATCTTCAGCAGCCACGAGCTCGCTCTTTTTTGCTGTCAAACTCGCAAGGGAAAAACCGTCGCCACCAAAGCAGCGCCTAGCGATCCAAGCCCTTGGAATTCAAGCGGGACTTCGATTTTCGACCGGCACAGGACGTGCCGGGACCGTTAAAATCGCGGCTTTGCTAACATAGCAATCGCGCAGGTGCAACATGACGGCATCGTGAGAGCCGCCTTGTCGCACGCGGTTTTTGAGGGCTGTGGCTGGCGGTGAATCAGGACGAATTCGGCCCGCGGAAAATCAACGCGGCGCCTCGCGATTCGCCTCTTGGGATTTTGTTCCATCGAAATTTGCATGGGCTTTGGACGATGGCGCAGGGAACCCGAAGCGCTTCATCGTTTCCATTTGGCGATTACTTACCGAAAACTTACCGCTGTCCCACTAATCAGTATTCGTAAGTATATTATAGGTTAATAGTTAGTTAACGAGCAAATTATGGGACCTCGATCTAATACCCCAAGGCGGTAACAAGATATTACAGCCCGAGACATTCGGGATTTACTGCCAAATTCGTGCCTCATTGGGGAACCAAACGGCCTTGGTCAACGAAGGGACGGGGGTTCCACTTGTCGCGTTAGCGGCAATACTGTCTGAGGGTCTTATCAATGCTGAATATCAAGAAGGCGGCGGGCAACGTCACCCGCTCGCGTACGGCGCTTGCTTTTGTAGCCGCAACTGTTCTGGTCGGGGGCAGCGTGACCGAAGCGTCCGCGAAGTCCCGGCACCACCATCATCGCCACCACCATCACCATGCCCGCGCCGAAGGCTCGTCCTGGCGCGACGCCAATGCATCGGTCCAGTCGTCCGGCGGCCACACATTCTCGGGGATGGCCTCTTTCTACGGCAACGAATCGGGCAGCCGCACCGCTTCCGGCCAGCGCTTCAACCAGAACGCCATGACCGCCGCCCACCGCTCGCTGCCGTTCGGCACCAGACTCCGTGTCACCCATGGCGGCCGCAGCGTCGTCGTCACCATCAACGATCGTGGCCCGTTCATCCGCGGCCGCGTGCTCGACCTCTCGACCGGCGCAGCCCGCGCCATCGGCCTGACCGGTGCCGGTGTCGGCCGCGTCACCGCCGAGGTGGTCTCCTAACGCTTTCAATAAGCGTTGCGTACCGGCCGCGAGGCCTGCCTCGCGCCAAAGGGCCTGCCGTCGCGAATGACGGCAGGCTTTTTCTTTTCGTCATTCCGGCGGCGCGAAGCGCGAGCCCGGAATCCATTTATCACCAACGCTGCGGCCTGATGGATTCCGGGCTCGTCGCTTCGCGCCGCCGGAATGACGGTGTGAGAACTACAAAAAGCTCTGCGGATCGACGTCGACCTCGAGCTTCAGATTGCCCTTGGGCCTGGGACCGGCCTCGAGCCATTCGCGCAGATATTGCGACAGGTCGACATTGCGCAGCGACTTCACCAGCAGGCGGAAGCGATAGCGGCCCTTGATGACGGCAAGCGGCGCCTCGGCGGGGCCGAGCACCTGGATCCGTTCGTCGAGCGGCGCAACCGCGGCGAGCTTGCGCGCAAAGCCTTCCGCCGTCGGGCGATCGCCGGCGGAGATGATCAGGCTGGCCAGCCGGCCGAACGGCGGGTAGCCGGTGCGCTCCCGGATCTCGATTTCGCTGGCATAGAACGCCTCGCGGTCATTGGCGATCAGGGCCTTGATGACCGGATGCTCCGGCTGGTGGGTCTGCAGATAGCCGACGCCGCGGCCCTGCTCGCGGCCGGCGCGGCCGACCACCTGGTTCAGGAGCTGAAACGTCCGCTCGGCGGCGCGCGGATCGCCATTGCTCAGGCCGAGATCGGCGTCGATGACGCCGACCAGATTGAGCCGCGGGAAGTTGTGCCCCTTCGCCACCAACTGGGTGCCGATGATGATGTCGACGCGGCCCTCGGCGATCTCGTTGAGCTCGCTGCGCATGGTCTCGATCGAGGTGATCAGGTCGCTCGACAGCACCATGGTGCGGGCCTCGGGGAAGATCTGAGCTGCCTCCTCCTGCAAGCGCTCGACACCGGGGCCGACCGCGACCAGCGATTCCTCGGCCGCGCAATGCGGGCAGATGTTCGGGCGCGGCATCGAGAAACCGCAGTGATGGCAGACCAGCCGCTGGCGAAACCGATGGTCGACCAGCCAGGCGTCGCAGATCGTGCAGGCAAAGCGGTGGCCGCAGGCCCGGCATAGCGTCAGCGGCGCATAGCCGCGGCGGTTGAGGAACAACAGCGCCTGCTCGCGGCGCTCGATCGCATGGCGAATCTGCTCGGCCAGAACCGGCGAGATGAAGCGGCCGCGCGGCGGCGGCGCGCGCCGCATGTCGATCGCCTCGATATGCGGCATGTGCTGGCCGCCGAACCGCGATGGCAGCGCGACGCGCTGATAGCGCCCCTTGCGGGCGTTGACCTCGCTCTCGACCGATGGCGTCGCCGACGCCAGCACGATCGGGATTTTTGCGATATGGGCGCGGACCACCGCCATGTCGCGGGCGTGATAATGCGCGCCGTCATCCTGCTTGTAGGCCTGGTCGTGCTCCTCATCGACGACGATCAGGCCGAGATCGGCATAGGGCAGGAACAGCGCCGAGCGGGCGCCGACCACGACCGGCGCCTTGCCTTCGGAGATCGCGGCCCAGTTGCGCGCGCGGGTGCGCGGCGTCAGCTCCGAATGCCATTCCAGCGGCCGCACGCCGAAGCGCTGGGCGAAGCGGTCAAGGAACTGGCCGGTCAGCGCGATTTCCGGCATCAGGATCAGGGTCTGCTTGCTGCGGCGGATATTCTCGGCGATCGCCTCGAAATAGACCTCGGTCTTGCCCGAGCCGGTAACGCCGTCGAGCAGCGCGACATGAAAGCTCCCGCTCGCCGCCAGCGTCCGCAGCACGTCGACCGCGCTGCGTTGCTCGCGCGAGAAATCCGGCTGCGCATAGGCGGGATCCGGAACCGGCGGCGCGGCCGGTGGCGGCATCGCCTCGACCGTCAGCGTGCCCTCATCGACCAGACCGTCGATCACGCCGGAACTGACACCGGCTTCCCGCGCCGCGTCCGACTTGGCGTGCAGCAAGCGGTCCGACAGCAGCTCGATCAGGCGCCGCCGCGCCGGCGTCAGGCGCCGCGGCGGCTCGCCGACCAGGCGGACGCCGAGACGGGCGCGCTCCGGGCCGAGGTTCTCGCCCATCCGCAGCGTCATCCGCAGCACCATGCCGCGCGCCGACAGCGTGTAGGTGGAGACCCAGTCGACAAGCTGGCGCAGCTCCGCCTTGAGCGGCGGAACATCGAGCTTCTCGCTGACGTCCTTGAGCCGGTTGTGCAGCCGCGGATCGGGCCTGGCGTTCTCGGCCCACACCACGGCTACGACCTCGCGCGGTCCGAGCGGAACTGAGATCACGTCGCCGGGCGCAAGCTCCATGCCGCGCGGCACGCGGTAGGAATAGGTCTGGTTCAGCGCGACAGGCACCAGCACGTCGACGACGCCTGTCGTCGATGCGGCGGCTGGGCTGGGGCGCGTGGCGTGATCCATGAAATCGGGGCTTTTGAATCCGAGCTTTGCTCCGGGCTAGCACCGTCGTGCGGTCTTAGCGATCGGTAAACGAAGGCAGTGCGATATAATCAGGAGATTCGTAGCGCCAATAGCCCCAACAGATGGCCCGGACCGATCAGCCCATCGCACCGCTCGAGCTCGACTGCGCCGATCCATCGGTCACGCAGGAGATGACGCGCTGGCTATCGCATCTGCGCGCCGAGCGGCGGCTGTCGCCGAAGACGCTCGAGGCCTACGCCCGCGACGTGCGGCAATGCCTGGCCTTCCTGGCCGAGCACTGGGGCGCGCGCGTGACGCTAGCGGCATTTTCCGCACTCGAGGCGAGCGACGTCCGCGCCTTCATGGCGATGCGCCGCGCGGACGAGATCGGCGGCCGATCGCTGATGCGGGCGCTGGCCGGCCTGCGCTCGTTCGGGCGCTTCCTGGAGCGCGAGGGCAAGGGCAAGGTCGGCGCGCTCTCGGCGATCCGCGCGCCGAAGGTGGCGAAGAGCCTGCCGAAGCCGATCCACATGGACGCGGCGAAGCGTTTCGCCGACGCCGACGAGCGCGCCGGCGAGGAGCGCGAGACCTGGATCCTGATGCGTGACGCCGCCGTGATGGCGCTGCTCTACGGCTCGGGCCTGCGCATCTCCGAGGCGCTGGGGCTGAAGCGACGCGACGTGCCGAAGCCGGGCGAAGGCGACGTGCTGGTCGTGACCGGCAAGGGCAACAAGACCCGCATGGTGCCGGTGCTGCACACCGTGCTGCAACTGATCGCAGACTACGCGGCGATCTGCCCGCACCAGCTCAGCCCGACCGGGCCGATGTTCGTCGGTGCGCGCGGCGGCCCGTTGAGCCCGCGCATCATCCAGCTCACCATGGAGCGGCTGCGTGGCGCGCTCGGCCTGCCCGACTGCGCCACGCCGCATGCGCTCCGCCACTCCTTCGCCACCCATCTGCTGAGCCGCGGCGGCGATTTGCGCGCGATCCAGGAATTGCTCGGCCACGCGTCGCTGTCGACCACGCAGATCTACACCGGCATCGACAGCGAGCGGTTGCTCGAAGTCTATCGCTCCGCGCACCCGCGGGGCTGATCGCGTCGCTGTCAGCTCAACGTCAGGCGCAGGCCTCGCCTGCCGATCCGCCGTTCATCTTGCGCCGTTCATCTTCATTCATACGGCTGCCACAAACCGCTCGGCACTTGCCTTGTGCGCCGCATTCGGCAATCGTGGCGCGGTCTCATCCGGAGGGGAATCATGAGCGCACATGAAAGTATGGAGCACGCGGAGCATGCCGAGCATGCATCGGGCGAGAACAAGAAGATTGCGCTCCTTATCGCCGTGATCGCGCTCTGCCTGGCACTGTCGGAAACGCTTGGCAAGGGCGCCCAGACCGAATCGATCAGCAAGAATGTCGAGGCGTCCAACCTGTGGGCCTTCTTCCAGGCCAAGAGCATCCGCCGCACCGCGGTGCAGACCGCTGCCGAGCAGGGCAAGCTGAACCTCGCCACCACCACCGACGAGGCGGCCAAGGCCGCGCTGCAGAAGCAGATCGACGACTGGCAGAAGACCGCGGCGCGCTATCGCTCGGAGCCGGAGACCGGCGAGGGCTCGGAGCAACTCTCGGAGCGCGCCAAGCACGCCGAGCATGAGCGCGACGAGGCGACCGCGAAATATCATCACTTCGAGCTTGCTTCCGCCGCCTTCCAGATCGCGATCGTGCTGGCATCCGCAACCATCATCACGGGCATGACCGTGCTGGCCTGGGTGTCGGGCCTGGTGACGCTCGCCGGCGTCCTGATGACCGCGCTCGGCCTGTTCCAGCCGCATCTGCTGCCTTTGCATTGAACTGAAAAGGCTCGGGCCCCGTCATCCTGAGGAGCCGCGTTGCGGCGTCTCGAAGGATGAATCGGCCACAGCGGGGCCGTCGATCCTTCGAGACGCCTGCTTCGCAGGCTCCTCAGGATGACGCGAGCGACAGTGTTGCTCAGAGCACCTTGCTGGTCTGATGCACGCTTTTGCGGAAGCGTGCGATCAGGCGCAGCGTGCGGGCGGTCCAGCCCTCGCCGTCGCCGGTGATCATCTCGCGAATGCGGCGTTTGACCGGCTCGACCAGCGCGTTGGCCTTGGCCCGCAATGACATCACGAAATTATAGAGCGCCTCGAACCAGGGCATCTCCAGCAGTTTCGACCGCGTCACGTCGAACAGGAAGGCCGTGACGCCGACGCCGACGATCTTGGCGAACAGGATCAGCGAGACCGCGCTGAACCAGTATTGATTCGCCAAGAGCCAGAGCCCGACCAGCTTGAGCGGAAACAACGGGATCAGCGGCACGACGAAGACGATCAGCGTCATCGCCGGCGACAGCGAATCGACCCGGTCGGCGAGCCATTGCTTGAGCGCGTGCAGCGGAATCCATGCCACCACCCGCGCCACGATCGGCTCGACGTGGTCCCACAGCCAGGCCTCGATCAGGAAGATGATCGCAAGCAGGACCCAGAACGGCTGAAGCAGGCGGCGCAACATCGCTATGATCATAAAGCGCGATGAATCATCGCGCTTCAGCTCCTCGTTTGAGCATGATCCTCTCGGAAAACCGCTTCACACTTTTCCGGATCATGCTCCAGCCCGGCTCGCGCCGGCCCTTCGATCACATATGGATGGCGCGCTTGCCCACCGCAAGCGCGGCTTCCTTGATCGCCTCGGAGCGGGTCGGATGGGCGTGACAGGTGCGCGCCAGATCCTCGGCCGAACCGCCGAATTCCATCAGAACGCAGGCTTCATGGATCATTTCGCCGGCCTCGATGCCGACAATGTGCACGCCGAGCACCCGGTCGGTCTTCGCATCTGCGAGAACCTTCACGAAGCCGTCGGTGGTCTGGTTGACCTTGGAGCGGCCGTTCGCGGTGAATGGGAATTTGCCGACGGTATAGGCGACACCGGCCTGCTTGAGGTCTTCCTCGGTCTTGCCGACCGACGACACTTCGGGCGTGGTATACACAACACCTGGAATGACGTCGTAGTTCACATGGCCGGCCTGACCCGCGATGATCTCGGCGCAGGCCACGCCCTCGTCCTCCGCCTTGTGCGCGAGCATCGGCCCGGCCACGACGTCGCCGATTGCGTAGATACCCTTCACATTGGTCGAGAAGTGCGCATCGATCGCTACGCGGCCGCGATTGTCGAGCGCAACGCCGGCTTCCTTCAGCCCGAGCCCTTCGGTGTAGGGCACGCGGCCGATGCAGACGAGCACGACGTCCGCTTCGATGGTCTCCGCAGCACCGCCGGCGGCCGGCTCGACCTTGGCCTGCAGCGTCTTGCCCGAGGTGTCGACCGAGGTGACCTTGGCGCCGAGCTTGAAGGCAAAGCCCTGCTTCTCGAGGATGCGCTGGAATTGCTTGGCCACCTCGCCATCCATGCCGGGCAGGATGCGGTCGAGGAATTCCACCACGGTGACCTTGGCACCGAGACGGTGCCAGACCGAGCCGAGTTCGAGCCCGATCACGCCGGCGCCGACGATCAAGAGGCTGCCGGGCACCTTCTCCAGCGACAGCGCGCCGGTCGACGACACGATGCGCTTCTCGTCGATGTCGATGCCCTTCAGGCGCGCGATGTCCGAGCCGGTGGCGATCACGATGTTCTTGGTCTCGACGGTCTCGGTCTTGCCATCGCCGGAGACCTCGACCTTGCCGGCACCGAGGATCTTGCCGGTGCCCTTCAGCACGTCGATCTTGTTCTTCTTCATCAGGAACTCGACGCCCTTGACGTTGCCGTCGATGCCCTGCTGCTTGAAGTTCATCATCGCCGGCAGATCGAGCTTCGGCGCCGGGACGCTGACCCCCATCTTGGCAAACGAGTGGCCGGCTTCCTCGAACATCTCGGAGGCGTGCAGCAGCGCCTTCGAGGGCATGCAGCCGACATTGAGGCAGGTGCCGCCCAGCGTCGCGTTCTTCTCGACGACGGCAACCTTCATGCCGAGCTGCGCCGCGCGGATCGCGCAGACGTAACCGCCGGGGCCAGTGCCGATGACGACGAGATCGTAAGAAGCCATGATGGAAGGTCCTGTAGCTAAACTCTGTGACGGTTACGGGGGCGCGGTCTTTGGTAGACCGGCGCCCACTCTTGAATGTGGCCTAGCGACCGCCCGACACGTCGAGGATCGCGCTGGTGACGTAGGACGCCTCGTCCGAGATCAGCCAGACGATGGCGTTGGCGATCTCGTCGGCGGTGCCGACGCGTTTCATCGGCACCAGATGGGCGAGCCGATGGGCGCGATCGGGCTCGCCGCCCGCGGCGTGGATGTCGGTGTCGATCAGCCCGGGCCGGATGCCGGCGACGCGGATGCCCTCACCCGCGACTTCGTAGCCGAGGCCGACCGTGAAGGAATCGATTGCCCCCTTGGAGGCGGCATAGTCGACATAGGTGTTCGGTGCGCCGAGTTTCGCCGCGACCGAGGACAGGTTGACGATGACGCCGCCTTTGCCGCCGTGCTTGGTCGACATCCGCTTCACCGCCTCGCGCGCGCACAAAATGCTGCCGGTGACGTTGACCGCCATCATCTGCTGGATGCGCTCGGCCGACATCTCGTCGACCCGCACGCCGCTCTTGCCGACGATGCCGGCATTGTTGACCAGTGCGCCGAGCGTGCCGAAGCCATCGGCCGCCTTGAACAGCGCCAGGATGTCCTGCTCGCTGCCGACGTCGCATTTCACCGCGATCGCCTTGCCGTTCTTCGCTTCGATCGCGGCAACGACCTCGTTGGCCGCGGCCTGGTTCGTGGCATAGCCGACCACGACGCGATAGCCGCGCGCGGCAGCAGCAAGCGCGGTAGCGCGGCCGATGCCGCGGCTACCGCCGGTGATGACAACGACCTTATCCGTCACATTGATCCCCAAACATGAGCACCCAACAGATCGCGCGCCCGAACCGGTCGGGCGTCGCGCGCGATACGACCTCAGAGATCCAGCACCAGGCGGGCCGGATCTTCCAGGCTCTCCTTGACGCGCACCAGGAAGGTGACCGCTTCCTTGCCGTCGATCACGCGATGATCGTAGGACAGCGCCAGATACATCATCGGGCGCACCTCGATCTTGCCGCCGACGACCATCGGCCGCTCCTGGATCTTGTGCATGCCGAGGATGCCGGACTGCGGGGCGTTGAGGATCGGCGTCGACATCAGCGAGCCGTAGATGCCGCCATTGGTGATGGTGAAGGTGCCGCCCTGCATTTCGTCGATCTTGAGCTGACCGTCGCGGGCGCGGCGGCCGAAGTCGGCGATCGACTTTTCGATCTCGGCGATCGACTTGTGGTCGCAGTCGCGCACCACCGGCACCACGAGGCCGCGGTCGGTGCCGACCGCTACGCCGATGTGGTAGTAGTTCTTGTAGATCAGGTCGGAGCCGTCGATCTCGGCGTTGACGGCCGGAATGTCCTTCAGCCCCTGCACCACCGCCTTGGTGAAGAAGCCCATGAAGCCGAGCTTCGAGCCGTGCTTCTTCTCGAACGTATCCTTGTAGAGCGCGCGCAGCTTCATCACCTCGGTCATGTCGACCTCGTTGAAGGTGGTCAGCATCGCGGCGGTGTTCTGCACGTCCTTGAGGCGGCGCGCGATGGTCTGGCGCAGCCGGGTCATCTTCACCCGCTCCTCGCGCGCAGCATCGTCGGCCGGCGACGGCGCACGAACCTGCACGGCGGCCGCCGGCTGGTTGACCGGGGTCGGCGCCGAGGCGGCCTTCTCGATCGCAGCGAGCATGTCGCCCTTGGTGACGCGGCCGTCCTTGCCCGAGCCCGGAACGGTGGAGACGTCGACGCCGCTTTCGGCCGACAGCTTGCGCACCGACGGCGCCAGCGGCGCGTCCGCCGGCGGGACCTTGGGCGCGGCAGGCGCCGCTGCGGGCGCCGGCGCGGCAGCCTTGGCCGGAGCGGCGGCAGCAGCAGCAGCCGCAGCCGGCTTGGCGGCAGCAGCGCCGTCATTGATCTGGCCGAGCAGCGCGCCGACGGCGACGGTTTCACCGTCCTTGGCGATGATCTCGCCGAGCGTGCCGGCGACCGGCGCCGGCACCTCGATGGTGACCTTGTCGGTCTCCAGCTCCACCAACGGCTCGTCCACTGCGACGGCTTCACCGGCTTTCTTGAACCAGCGGCCGATGGTGGCCTCGGTCACGGATTCACCGAGCGTTGGAACGCGAATTTCAGTCATGGTCTTTTCCTCGATAACCAAAGCGGTCGAAAAATTTATCCGGCCACCACCCGCCAAAGCGGACGACCCGATATTCCGTGACACAGCACCTGTGCTGGATGACGCGGATACCGGATGCCCCGCTCCGGTGCGCAATTGCGCACAGGGCGGGGCATGGCTGCAGTGAAGATCGTTAGTTCAGTGCGTCGTCGAGCAGCGCCTTGAGCTGCGCCAGGTGTTTCGACATCAGACCGGTTGCGGTCGCTGCCGATGCCGGACGGCCGGCATAGCGCGGACGCTTGTTGGCTGCGTTGACCTGGTTCAGCACCCATTCCAGATAGGGCTCGATGAAGTGCCAGGAGCCCATGTTGCGGGGCTCTTCCTGGCACCAGACCATCTCCGCGTTCTTGAAGCGGCCGAACTCCTGCACCAGTGCCTTCAGCGGCACCGGGTACAGCTGCTCGATGCGCATCAGATAGATGTCGTCGATGCCGCGCTTCTCGCGCTCCTCGTACAGATCGTAATAGACCTTGCCGGAGCACAGCACGACGCGGCGAATCTTGTCGTCCGGCACCAGCTTGATCTTCTCGTCGGGCAGCATCTGCGCGTCATCGTACAGGATGCGGTGGAACGTGGCGTTCTTGCCGAGCTCGTCGAGCCGCGACACCGCGCGCTTGTGGCGCAGCAGCGACTTCGGCGTCATCAGGATCAGCGGCTTGCGGATCTCGCGATGCAGCTGGCGCCGCAGCACGTGGAAGTAGTTCGCCGGCGTGGTCGGATTGACCACCTGCATGTTGTCCTCGGCGCACATCTGCAGATAGCGCTCGAGGCGCGCGGAGGAATGCTCCGGTCCCTGCCCTTCATAGCCGTGCGGCAGCAGGCAGACGAGGCCCGACATGCGCAGCCATTTGCGTTCGCCGGAGGAGATGAACTGGTCGAACACCACCTGGGCGCCGTTGGCGAAATCGCCGAACTGGGCTTCCCAGAGCGCCAGCGCATTCGGCTCGGCCAGCGAGTAGCCGTATTCGAAGCCGAGCACCGCCTCTTCCGACAGCAGCGAGTTGATGACCTCGTAGTGGCCGGTATCTTCGCCGCCGAGATGGTTGAACGGCGTGTAGCGGCTCTCGTCCTCCTGGTCGATCAGCACCGAATGGCGCTGCGAGAAAGTGCCGCGCTCGGAGTCCTGGCCGGACAGCCGGACATGATGGCCTTCCTGCAACAGCGTGCAGAACGCCAGCGCCTCGCCGGTCGCCCAGTCGATCCCGACTCCTGTGTCGATCGCCTTGGCGCGATTATCGAGGAAGCGCTGGATGGTGCGGTGGACGCGGAAGCCGTCCGGCACCTTGGTGATCTTGCGGCCGATATCCTTGAGCACGGCGACGTCGACGCCGGTGACACCGCGGCGGGCGTCCTCTTCCTGGTCGGCGATCTTGAAGCCCGCCCACTTGCCGTCGAGCCAGTCGGCCTTGTTCGGCTTGTAGCCGGCGCCGGCCTCGAATTCGGCATCGAGGCGCGCACGCCAGTCGGCCTTGGCCTTCTCGACCTCACCCTCGGTGAGCACGCCTTCCGCGACCAGCCGCTTGGCGTAGATCTCCAGCGTGGTCGGATGCGAGGCGATCTTCTTGTACATCACCGGCTGGGTGAACGCGGGCTCGTCGCCCTCGTTGTGGCCGTGGCGCCGGTAACAGAACATGTCGATGACGACCGGCTTGTGGAATTTCTGCCGGAACTCGATCGCGACCTTGGCCGCGAACACCACGGCCTCCGGATCATCGCCATTGACGTGGAAGATCGGTGCATCGATCATCTTCGCGACGTCGGACGGATAGGGCGACGAGCGCGAGTAGCGCGGATAGGTGGTGAAGCCGATCTGGTTGTTGACGATGAAGTGCAGCGAGCCGCCGGTGCGGTAGCCCTTCAGGTCGGACAGGCTGAAGCATTCCGCCACCACGCCCTGGCCCGCGAATGCCGCGTCGCCATGCATCAAAAGCGGCAGCACCGAAATGCGCATGTCCGGCGGATCGCCGTGCTGGTCCTGCTTGGCGCGCACCTTGCCCATCACGACCGGATCGACGATCTCGAGATGCGACGGATTTGCGGTCAGCGACAGATGGATGTTGTTGCCGTCGAACTCGCGGTCCGAGGAGGCGCCGAGGTGATACTTGACGTCGCCGGAGCCTTCGACCGAGTCCGGGTTGGCCGAGCCGCCCTTGAATTCGTGGAACAGGGCGCGGTGCGGCTTGCCCATCACCTGGGTCAGCACGTTGAGGCGGCCGCGATGCGGCATGCCGACCACGATCTCCTTCACGCCGAGATTGCCGCCGCGCTTTATGATCTGCTCCAGCGCCGGGATCAGCGATTCGCCGCCGTCGAGGCCGAAGCGCTTGGTGCCGGTGAACTTGGTGTCGCAGAACTTCTCGAAGCCGTCGGCCTCGATCAGCTTGTTGAGGATCGCGCGGCGTCCCTCGGGCGTGAAGCTGATCTCCTTGTCCGGACCCTCGATGCGCTCCTGGATCCACGCCTTCTGCGCGGCATTGGAGATGTGCATGAATTCGACGCCGAGCGTCTGGCAGTAGGTGCGTTCGCAGATCTGGACGATCTCGCGCAGCGTGCCGTATTCGAGGCCGAGCACGTGATCGAGGAAGATCTTGCGGTCGAAGTCGGCTTCGGTGAAGCCGTAGGAGCGCGGGTCGAGCTCCTCGCGATCGCGCGGCGCCTCGATGCCGAGCGGGTCGAGCTTGGCGTGGAAATGGCCGCGCATGCGATAGGCACGGATCAGCATCAGCGCGCGAACCGAATCGCGGGTCGCCTGATGCACGTCGGCGTCGGACAGCTCAGCGCCCTTGGCCTGCGCCTTGGCTGCGAGCTTGGTGCCGACCGCCTTCTCGACCTGGGCCCAATTGCCGTCGAGCGCCGAGGTCAGCTCGTCGCGCGGCGTCACCGGCCAGTTGGCGCGGCCCCACGAGGCGCCCTCGGCGTTCTTCTGCACGTCGGCCGGCGTGTCCTTAAGGCTCTTGAAGAAATCCTGCCATTCGGCATCGACCGAGGATGGGTCCTGCTCGTAACGGGCGTAGAGGTCGTCGATATAGGCGGCGTTGGTGCCCTGCAGGAATGAGGAGAGTGCAAAAGCGGCGTTCGCGTCTTGGCGAGACATGAGGCAGTCCTGGTGATTTTTCGGTTCGCGCGTAGGAGACGGCGCTGATGCCGGTCTGGAAGTGGGCCGGCTGGATAGATACCCTTTACCCTATCTAGGCCAGATATTCCTGCCTAAAAGAACTAAGAAATGAACTTAATTTCATATTTTATTGATCGACGTTCTGACGGCAAAACGCAATAAAAAGGCGGGTTCCCCGAGGAGAACCCGCCGAAAATACGCCAAACCCTCAAAGAGACTTCGCCCGCAACGGTTACTTCAGCATCTCGGCCAGCGTATGCCCGAGCCGCGCCGGCGACGGCGAGACCTTGATGCCGGCGGCTTCCATGGCTGCGGTCTTGGAGCCGGCGTCGCCCTTGCCGCCCGAGATGATCGCGCCGGCATGACCCATGCGGCGGCCGGGAGGTGCGGTGACACCGGCAATGAAGCCAACCATCGGCTTCTTGCGGCCGCGCTTGGCCTCGTCCTTGAGAAACTGGGCAGCGTCCTCCTCGGCGGAACCGCCGATCTCGCCGATCATGACGATCGACTTGGTCTTCTCGTCGGCCAGGAACATTTCCAGCACGTCGATGAATTCGGTGCCCTTGACCGGGTCGCCGCCAATGCCGACCGCGGTGGTCTGGCCGAGGCCTTCCTGGGTGGTCTGGAACACCGCCTCATAGGTCAAGGTGCCGGAGCGGGAGACGATGCCGACCGAGCCGGGCTTGAAGATGTTGGCGGGCATGATGCCGATTTTGCACTCGCCGGCGGTCATCACGCCCGGGCAGTTCGGCCCGATCAGCCGCGACTTCGAGCCGGACAGCGAGCGCTTCACGCGCACCATGTCGAGCACCGGGATGCCCTCGGTGATGCAGACGATCAGCGGGATCTCCGCGTCGATCGCCTCGCAAATTGCGTCCGCCGCGCCGGGCGGCGGCACATAGACCACGCTGGCGTCGGCGCCGGTCTTGGCGCGCGCCTCGGCGACGGTGTCAAACACCGGCAGATTGAGATGGGTCGAGCCGCCTTTGCCCGGCGCCACGCCGCCGACCATCTTGGTGCCGTAAGCGATCGCCGCTTCCGAATGGAACGTGCCGTTCTTGCCGGTGAAGCCCTGGCAGATGACCTTGGTGTTCTTGTCGATCAGAATGGACATGGGATGCTTTCGCGAGACGAGAAGGGTTTAGTGGATACGCCGGTACACGCCGGTGAGCACGTCGGCCCACCCTTCCGCGTCAGGCGAGAACTGGATCTTCATGGTGTAGGTGTTGTCGTCGACGACCTCGTAGACGTGACGGGCATTGCCGCGCAGCGAGCCGCGCACCAGGATCAGCGACTTTCCCGCCCAGCCGCCGGACGCCGGCGACGGCGGGTAGTAGCCGAGCGAATCGTGCCAGAACAATCGGTAGGCGCGATCCTCGCGGTCGTAGGTGAAGACGCCGTGGGTGGCGAAGCTCTGCTTGCCGTCGCGGGTCTGCACGCTGTCCTGGATCAAATAGAAGCCGTTGAGCGCGATGCGCGCCGTGACATGCGAGGTGGCCGGACCGCCCGCGGTCCAGCGCGACGGATAGACCATCTCTTCGCCATTCCACTCGCCCGCGAAGACCGCGAGCTTGCGGTGTTCGTCCAGCGGTGTCGGGGCGTCGAGATGATCGGCCATCGTTAGCCTCCCTTGACGGCTTTCACGATCTTCTGTGCGGCGTCGTCGAGATTGTCGGCTGCCAGGACATTGAGACCGCTGTCGCGGATGATCTGCTTGCCGAGTTCGACATTGGTGCCTTCAAGACGCACCACCAGCGGCACCTTGAGGCCGACCTGCTTTACCGCGGCAACCACGCCCTCGGCGATCACGTCGCACTTCATGATGCCGCCGAAGATGTTGACCAGGATGCCCTTCACGTTCGGATCGGCGGTGATGATCTTGAACGCCGCCGCGACCTTCTCGACACTGGCGCCGCCGCCGACGTCGAGGAAATTCGCCGGCTCCATGCCGTACAGCTTGATGATGTCCATCGTCGCCATGGCAAGGCCGGCGCCGTTGACCATGCAGCCGATCGTGCCGTCGAGCGCGACATAGTTGAGGTCGTATTTCGACGCCTCGATCTCCTTGGCGTCTTCCTCGGTCTCGTCGCGCAGCGCGATGATGTCCGGGTGGCGGTACAGCGCGTTGCTGTCGAACGACACCTTGGCGTCGAGCACGCGCAGCTGGCTCTGCCTGGTGACAACCAGCGGATTGATCTCGAGCATCGCCATGTCCTTGGCGACGAAGGCGTTGTAGAGCTGGGCGGTCAGCTTCTCGGCCTGCTTGGCAAGATCGCCCTTCAGCTTCAGCGCCTCGGCAACGGTGCGGCCGTGATGCGGCATGATGCCGGTGGCGGGATCGACCGAGAAGGAGACGATCTTTTCCGGGGTCGAATGCGCGACGTCCTCGATGTTGACGCCGCCTTCGGTCGACACCACGAAGGAGATTTCCGAGGTCTCGCGATTGACCAGGATCGAGAGGTAGAACTCCTTGTCGATGTCGGAGCCTTCCTCGATGTAGAGGCGGTTGACCTGCTTGCCGTGCGGGCCGGTCTGCACCGTGACCAGTGTCGCGCCGAGCATCTGCTTGGCGAATTCGTCGACCTCGGCGACCGACTTGGCGATGCGGACCCCGCCCTTGTCGCCGGCGGACGCTTCCTTGAACTTGCCCTTGCCGCGGCCGCCGGCGTGGATCTGGCTCTTCACCACCCAGATCGGGCCGGGGAGCTGCTTGGCCGCCGCATCGGCGTCTTCCGGCTTCAGCACCGCGACGCCGCGCGAGATCGGCACGCCGAATTCGTGCAGCAGTGCCTTGGCCTGGTATTCATGGATATTCATGGAAAGAGGCTCCCAAACCCTCGTGCGCCGAACTTCGCGTCAGCCTTGACGCTGGCATACCATATACCAATGCTCGCGCAACTACAAAATCCGCCGGAATTTCATCACCTTGTGCCCGACAGGCGATCGAAATCGCCTATCGGGCCATTGCCGAACGAGATTACTTGCCGAGCAGATCGGGCGCGATCTTCTTGCAGGCGTCGACCAGGCCCTGCACCGCGCCGACCGACTTGTCGAACGCCTCGCGGTCCTTGCCGGCGAGCTCGATCTCGACGACGCGCTCGACACCCTTGGAGCCGATCACCGTGGGCACGCCGACATACATGTCCTTCACGCCGTACTCGCCATTGAGATAGGCGGCGCAGGGCAGCACGCGCTTCTTGTCCTTCAGATAGCTCTCGGCCATCGCGATTGCGGATGCGGCCGGCGCGTAGAAGGCCGAACCGGTCTTGAGCAAATTGACGATCTCGGCGCCGCCGTTGCGGGTGCGGTCGACGATCTCGTCGATGCGCGCCTGCGAGGTCCAGCCCATCTTGACGAGGTCGGGCAGCGGAATGCCGGCAACCGTCGAGTAGCGGGTCAGCGGCACCATGGTGTCGCCGTGACCGCCGAGCACGAAGGCGGTGACGTCTTCGACCGAGACATTGAATTCATCGGCCAGGAAGTAGCGGAAGCGGGCGGAGTCGAGCACGCCGGCCATGCCGACCACCTTCTTGTGCGGCAGGCCCGAGGCCTTCTGCAGCGCCCAGACCATCGCGTCCAGCGGGTTGGTGATGCAGATGACGAAGGCGTCCGGCGCGTACTTCTTGATGCCGGCGCCGACCTGCTCCATGACCTTCAGGTTGATGGAGAGGAGATCGTCGCGGCTCATGCCGGGCTTGCGCGGCACGCCGGCGGTGACGATGCAGACCTTGGCGCCGTCGAGCGCATCATAGGAATTGGCGCCGACCAGGTTGGAGTCGAAGCCGTCGACCGGCGACGACTGCGCGATGTCGAGCGCTTTGCCCTGCGGCACGCCCTCGGCGATATCGAACAGCACGACGTCTCCGAGCTCCTTGAGGCCAACGAGGTGCGCCAGCGTTCCGCCGATCTGTCCGGAGCCAATCAGTGCAATCTTGTCGCGTGCCATGGGAAATCAGTCCTTTGAACTGGTGCAGGAGGGAGGGAAGTCGGTTGCAAGGGTGGTTATCCCTTTCGAATGATCCATTCAAGTCGGCCTGCAAGTCGGCTGCAAGTCGGCCTGCAAGTCGCGGGCCTGCCCGATCGCGGGCCCTGCCTGCAATTCGATCAGGCATGCCAGCGTACCGTCATTCCGGGGCGACGTAGAGCGTCGAACCCGGAATCTGGAGATTGTGGCGCGAGATTCCGGGTTCGCGCTTTCGCGCGCCCCGGAATGACGTCCTCTACGTCTCGACCAGGCCTGTCGTCGCGCCGCTTGCGGAGGAGTCCTTCCGGCCGTGCGGCAGCGCCAAATAGGATTCCGAGCTCATTTCGATCAGGCGCGAGGACGTGCGCTTGAACTCCATCGCCTCGATGCCGTCCTCGGCAAGGTACAGCGACACCGGATCGGCCGCGGCCGAGGCCATCAGCTTCACGGCATTGTCATAGAGCGTGTCGATCAGCGAGATGAAACGCTTGGCGGCGTTGCGCTCGGCGTAATCCATCACCGGAATGTGGTCGATCAGGATGGTGTGGTAATCGTGCGCGAGCCTGAGGTAATCGGACGCGGCAAGCGGCTTCTCGCAGATCTCGGCAAAGCTGAATCGCGCGACGCCGTGCGACGAGCACGGCACATGCAACAGGCGGCCCTTGATCGCGATGTCGCGCGATTTGCACGGTGCGTTGCCGGTCATCTTGCGCCAGGCCGCATCGAGCTCGGCATCGGCCGCTTGATCCGCCGGCACCAGCCACATCTTGACGCCGAACAGTTTTTCCAGCCGGAAGTCGGTGCGCGCATCGAGCCGCAGCACGTCCATATGATCGGAGATCTGCGCGATGAACGGCAGGAATAGCGCGCGATTGAGACCGCCTTTGTAGAGATCCTCAGGCGCGACGTTCGAGGTCGCAACCACGACGGTGCCGAGATCGAACAGCTTTGCGAACAGCCGCCCGAGGATCATCGCGTCCGCGATGTCGGTGACGTGGAATTCGTCGAAGCAGAGCAGCCAGGCCTCGTCGAAGATCGCCTGCGCGGTCAGCGCGATCACGTCGCCGTCTGCGATCTCGCCGCGCGCGATCTGCTGACGATAGCCGTAGATGCGCTCATGCGCCTCGGCCATGAATTCGTGGAAATGGGCGCGGCGCTTGTGCTCGACCGGGCTCTGCTGGAAGAACAGATCCATCAGCATGGTCTTGCCGCGGCCGACCTCGCCATGGACGTAGAGCCCGCGTGGCAGCTTGTCGTCCTTGTCGCCGCCGAACAGTCGTCCGAACAGGCCCTGCTTGCGCTGCGGCTTGTAGCTCGCGAGCCGCTCCTCCAACGCGCCGAACGCATCGGCGGCGCGGGCCTGCGCGGGATCGGCCTCGATCGCGCCGGAGGCGACCAGGGTTTTGTAGTGCTCGAGAAAGGAACTGGGCGAGGTGGACAGCATGGGTCCACCTTACGGCCCTACTGCGCGGCAAATTGCAAGCCGTGAATTGCGCCAATGGGGTATGCAAGCGCGAACCCTTGCATACCACGGCCGGCCACACGGCCTTGCCAGGTGCCGAGCACCGCGATCTGCGAAACCCTACGCGCAGAGTTCGTAGGAATCCTCGACCACGTAAGGGCCGCCGCCTGTCGACGCGCGCGACGAGAACAGCACGAAGCGGTCCGCCATGAAGCTGCGGCTCGGGAAGTAGCCGCGCACGGACAGATAATCCGCAACGTCCTGGCTCGATGCGTCATGCAGACGCGCGAGCGTGACATGTGGCGTGAATTTCCTGCCCTCGGGATCGAGCCCCATCCGCTGCATCATCCGCTCGAGCTCGGCTTGCAGTTCGATCAGCGGCCGGCTCGGCTCGACGGCGGCAACCACCGCACGCGGCTTGCGTCCGCCGAAGCTCTGCAGGCCCTGCAGTTTGACCTCGAACGGTTTGCGGTTCACCCGAAACAACATCGTCGCGATCTCGTTGGCCCAGAGGCCGTCGATATCGCCGATGAAGCGCAGGGTGACGTGATAGTTTTCGGGATCGATCCAGCGAGCGCCGGGAAGGCCACCACGCAAGCTGGAGAGGGATTGGCCGATATCGGCCGGAATTTCCAGACCAGTGAACAGACGCGGCATCGCTTTAATCCTCGATGCTTGGCGCGGGTTTTGGGAGCCCGCACCCTGTAACAAGCCCGGCGACGAATCACCGATGCCTATTTGTACCTGAGATATATGACTCTGCGAAGCACGACCCGTTAACAGGTCGTAAACCTAGGGACACAGCGGGCCATACTGCCTGCGTTTCAACTGCGTTGCCCTGATAATGCACCGAGAAATGCCTCCACCGTGGGCAGGATATTCGTCACAACGATGTCCACACCCTCTGCCGTAGGATGCATGCCGTCGGCCTGATTGATCTTCGGATTACCAGCAACGCCGTCGAGGAAGAACGGATAGAGCGGCACGCCGAGCGATTTCGACAGATCGGGATAGATCGCGTTGAACTTCGCTGCATAGTCGCTGCCATAGTTCGGCGGCGCGAGCATGCCACACAACAGCACGGCGATCTTGCGCGCCTGCAACTTTGTGATGATGTCCGAGAGCGCGGCACGCGTCACCGCGGGATCGATGCCGCGCAAGGCATCGTTGGCGCCGAGCTCGACGATCACGGCATCGGTTCCATCGGCCACCGACCAGTCGAGCCGCTCGCGGCCGCCCGAGGCGGTATCGCCGGACACGCCGGCATTGGTCATATCGACCCTTATCCCCTTGGCTTCCAAGGCTTTTTGCAGCCGGACCGGAAATGCCGCCGGGCCTGGGAGACCGTACCCGGCGCTCAGGGAATCGCCCAGGACCACGATCTTGATCGGCTTCACGACGCCTTGCGCCGGGCCTTTCTCAGCTCCGTCCCCAGATCCCGGCGTCTGCGCACTCGCCGCCGTCATCACGCCCATAAGCAACACGAGTATGTGCACGACAATTCTCAACCGGCCCTCGACCGCAGCCGCGGAAGTGCCATATGACCGAACCATGGACAGTCTCATCGCATCCTCTTCACTGACCGACGTCGAGCCGGACACCATTGCCGTCAGGAACGTCAATCTCTCGCTCGGCACCGGCGCGGCACGGGTTCATATCCTGAAAGATATCAGCCTTCGTGTGGCAGCGGGTGAGGCCATCGGCCTGATCGGCCCGTCGGGCTCGGGCAAGTCGACCTTGCTGATGGTGATGGCGGGGCTTGAACGTCCTGACAGCGGAGAAGTGGTTGTCGACGGCACCTCGTTCAATGCCCTCGATGAAGATGCGCTGGCGCGCTTCCGCGGCCGCCAGGTCGGCATCGTCTTCCAGTCGTTCCATCTGATCCCGACCATGACGGCGCTGGAGAATGTCGCCGTGCCGCTCGAGCTCGCCGGCAGCCCCGATGCGGCTGCGCGCGCCGCGCGAGAGCTGCAGTCGGTCGGCCTCGGCGAACGGCTGCATCACTATCCGACGCAGCTCTCCGGCGGCGAGCAGCAGCGCGTCGCGATCGCGCGCGCGCTGGCGCCCGATCCCGCGATCCTGGTCGCCGACGAGCCGACCGGAAATCTCGACGAGACGACAGGAAAGCAGATCGTCGATTTGCTGTTCACCAAGCACGCCGAGCGCGGCATGACCTTGGTGCTGGTGACGCATGACCTCGCGCTCGCACAGCGCTGCGATCGCGTGGTGCGGCTGCGCTCCGGCCGCATCGACGGACAATCAACCACATGAGCTTTGCGTCCGAAGTCGCGGTACAGGGCCGCGCGTCGTCGCTTGCCTTCCGTTATGCGCTGCGCGAACTGCGCGGCGGCTTGCGCGGATTCTACGTGTTCATCGCCTGCATCGCGCTCGGCGTGATGGCGATTGCCGGCGTCGGCTCGGTTGCGGCGAGCCTCGGCGACGGCCTGTCGCGCGAGGGACGCACGCTGCTCGGCGGCGACGTCGCGTTCTCGCTGATCTCGCGCGAGGCCAAGCCCGACGAGGTCGTCTATCTGCGCACCCGCGGCGAGGTTTCGGTCACGGCCACACTGCGCGCGATGGCGCGCAGCACTGACGGCAAGCTGGCGCTGGTCGAGCTCAAGGCGGTCGACGGCAAATATCCGATGCTCGGCGAGCTGACCCTCGAGCCGAACATGCCGGTTGCCGACCTGCTCACTGAGCGCGACGGCGTTTTTGGCGCGGCAGCCGACTCGACCTTGCTGGCGCGGCTTGATCTCAAGCTCGGCGACCGCGTCACCATCGGCAGCGCGACCTATCAGATCCGCAGCGTGGTGGCGGCCGAGCCCGACAAGCTCGCCGGCGGCGTCGGCCTCGGCCCGCGCTTCCTGATCAGCGAGGCCAGCCTGCGCGCCACCGACCTGTTGCAGCCCGGCAGCCTGGTACGCTGGATCTACCGGGTGAAGCTGCCCGACGGCGCCAACGACGATCGAGCCACCACCGCCCTGATCGACGGCGCCCGGGCTGCGGCGCCGGAGGCTGGCTGGGAGGTCCGCAGCCGCAGCAATGCCTCGCCGCAGCTCGAGCGCACCATCAACCGCTTCACCCAGTTCCTGACCCTGGTCGGGCTCGCCGCACTTTTGGTCGGCGGCGTCGGCGTCGCCAATGCGGTGAAGAGCCACATCGACCGTCGACGCGACGTCATCGCCTCGTTCAAGGCGCTCGGCGCCACCGGCCGCGACGTCTTCACGATCTACTGCACCCAGGTGGTGGTGCTGGCCGGGATCGGCTCGGTGATCGGGCTTGCGCTCGGCGCCGCGCTGCCGTTCGTCATCGTCGGTCTGTTCGGCAAGCTGCTGCCGCTGCCGGTGGTGCCGGCGCTGCATCCCGACGAGCTCGCGCTCTCCTTCATCTATGGCCAGCTCACCGCGCTGGCGTTCGGGCTGTGGCCGCTTGGCCGGGTCCACGACGTGCCGGTCGCCGCGCTATTCCGGGAAACCGTCACCAGCGAGTGGCATCGGCCGCGCTGGAGCTATCTGGCGCTGATGGCCATGGTGATCGCGCTGCTGATCGGGGTTGCGATCGGGCTGGCCTATGACAAGCGGGTCGCCACCGTGTTCGTCGCCGCCTCGATCGCCGTGTTCCTGCTGCTGCGCGGGATCGCCGCGATTCTGATGGCGGTGGCACGGCGCCTGCCGCACAGCCGCATCACCATGCTGCGGCTCGCGATCGCCAACATCCATCGGCCGGGCGCGCTGACGCCGTCGGTCGTGCTGTCGCTCGGCCTTGGCTTAGCGGTGCTGGTCACCATCACCCAGATCGACGGCAATCTGCGCCGGCAATTCCTGGCCGCGCTGCCGGAGCGCGCGCCGTCGTTCTTCTTCATCGACATCCCCTCCACCGAAGCCGACCGGTTTGCCGCCTTCCTGGGTCAGATCGCGGCCGGCTCGACTGTCGAGGACGTGCCGATGCTGCGCGGGCGCATCGTTGCCGCGCGCGGCGTCAAGGCCGACCAGCTCAAGCCGTCGGTCGATTCCGAATGGGTGCTGCAAAGCGACCGCGGCCTCACCTACACCGGCGAGATCCCCAAGGGCTCGAAGATCGTCGAGGGCGAATGGTGGGGCCCGGATTACAGCGGACCGCCGCTGGTCTCGATGGAGAAGAAGATCGCCGACGGCCTGGGCCTGAAGATCGGCGACGAGATCGTGGTCAACGTGCTCGGCCGCGACGTGCCGGCGAAGATCGCCAATCTGCGCAACATCGACTGGCAGGGGCTCGGCATCAACTTCGTGCTGGTGTTCTCGCCGAATGCCTTCAAGGGCGCGCCGCACAGCCACGTCGCGACCCTGACGGAGCCGCATGCGGGCGCGACCCAAGCGGGCGCCAACGACGCGCGCATCATCAAGCAGGTCGCCGACGCCTTCCCGATGGTCACCAGCGTGCGGGTCCGCGAGGCGCTGGAGACCGTCGGCGGCGTCGTCAGCAACCTGGTGCTGGCGATCCGCGGCGCCAGCGCCGTGACGCTGATCTCGGCGATCCTGGTGCTGGGCGGCGCGCTCGCGGCCGGGCACCGTCACCGCGTCTATGATGCCGTGATCCTCAAAACGCTTGGCGCTACGCGGGCGCGATTGCTCGGCGCTTACGCGCTGGAGTATCTGATGATCGGTTTTGCAACCGCGATCTTCGGCGTGATCGCCGGCTCGGTCGCGGCCTGGCTGATCGTGACGCGGCTGATGACGCTGAGCTTCATCTGGCAGGCCGGCAGCGCCGCGCTGGTCGTGCTCGCCGCGCTGGTCGTCACGGTCGGACTTGGACTGGCCGGCACGTTGCTCGCCCTGAACCAGAAACCGGCCTCGGTGCTGCGGAATTTGTGACAATTTGTAGCGGCGGCAGCGCCGTTTTTGCCTACAATGCTAGGCCAGAGCGACATTCGGCCGCGCGTGGAAGCTTGCGTCGGATGTGTTAATTTCCCACATACCAATCGGGTCGGATGGCCGGCTGAATGACACGGAATTAATGTTCCGCAAACCGCGCCATCTGAGATAGATTTACGACCGGCGCCGCAAATCCCTTGCGCTCCACCGGGACCAACCACGGGAATTCGACCATGTCGGACCTAGACCGCAATTACGCTTCTCCTTTCGGCCGGGCCGCCGGGCGCATTGACGCTGCGGCCGTTGACGCCGGTCTGCGCGCCTACATGCTGCGCATCTACAACTACATGAGTATCGGCCTTGCCATCACCGGCCTGGCCGCGCTCGGCGTCTACATGGGGGCGGTGACCACCGACCAGTCGGCCGCCGTCGCCAAGTTCGGCAATGCCTATCTGACGCAGTTCGGCTACGCGATGTTCGTGAGCCCGCTGAAGTGGCTGTTCATCCTCGCCCCGCTGGCGATGGTGTTCGTCATCTCGGCCGGCATCAACCGTCTGCAGCCTGCGACCGCCCAGCTCCTGTTCTGGGTGTTCTCGGCGCTGATGGGCCTGTCGCTGTCGTCGATCTTCCTGGTGTACACGCACACCTCGATCGTGCGCGTGTTCTTCATCACCGCGGCGACGTTCGGTGCGCTGAGCCTCTACGGCTACACCACCAAGCGTGACATGAGCGGCATGGGCTCGTTCCTGTTCATGGGCCTGATCGGCATCATCATCGCGAGCCTGGTCAACCTGTTCCTGGCGAGCTCGGCGCTGCAGTTCATCGTCTCGGTGGTCGGCGTGCTGGTGTTCGCGGGCCTCACCGCCTGGGACACCCAGCGGCTGAAGAACGACTACATCTACGGTTACGCCTCGCAGGGCGGCGCGATGGCAGAGCGTGCGGCAATCACCGGCGCGCTGTCGCTCTACCTGAACTTCATCAACCTGTTCACGCTGCTGCTGCAGCTGCTCGGTCAGCGCGACTAGGCGCCACGGAGCGAGCGGATCGATCCAAGCCCCGGCCCCAAGCGGCCGGGGCTTTTCTTTGCGCGGAGCAATGCAGCGTAGCCCGAATGGAGCGGAGCGCAATCCGGGACTCCTCCATCCGCGGTTACAACAGCCCCGGATTGCGCTGCGCTCCATCCGGGCTACGAAGTTATCTTCTCCTTCCCCCTGAAAGGGGGAAGGTCGGGATGTGGGTCAGCCCCAGACGATGGCGTATGTGGAGCGACAAGATCCCCACCCGCTTTGCTCTGGCAAGCAAAGCAACCTCCCTTTTCGAAGGGGAGGTTGGAATGAGCAGCCGCGGAGGAGCACCGGATCGCGAGCCCGCTACACCAGCGACAGCTTGCGGTCGATCGCGAGCAGCACACGCTCGAGTTCATGGCCGCGGCGCAGGATCAGACCGGTCGCCGAAATCACGCTGTACATGCCCTGCTTGCGCGCCAGCCGGGGGTCCTTCTCGATCCGGTAGATCGGCACTTCCGACGCGCGCCGGAACACCGAGAACACGGCACGGTCCTTCAGGAAGTCGATCGCATAGTCGCGCCACTCGCCGTCGGCGACCATGCGGCCGTAGAGATTGAGGATGCGGTTGAGCTCAAGTCGATTGAATGTCACGCGGTTGGGCTGGGGGGTCGCGGCGACGGGACGCGCCGCGGCGCGGCTCCCGCTCGGATCAGTGTCCTCCGAGATCAAACTCATCGAGCGCCTCCTGTCATCTCGGTGACGACGGAACCCGAAGGCCGTGCCCCCTTCGGGATCGTCACGAGAGTGACATGATTGCGCTAAGCGATGGGCCCTGCAAGGGGCCATTCGCCACGCAACCAGCCCTTAACCACGGTTGGACGCGACGGATTGTCCAAAAACCCGAGAGTCACGGGAACGTTAGCGGAATCATATTGCTGCCCCACTTCCGCCAATCGCCTGCCCCGCTGCCTTGCGAAAAGAAAATCCTGCGTTGGCCCGGTCCTTTCGGTTCCGGATTCCTCAGCCCCCAGCCCCCCGGGGCCGTCGGGATCGGGCCTGTTCGCAGGGGAGTCAAATCCCAACACTGGGCCAACGAAAGTTGGTCCTTTTTGTTTTGGGGACCTAAGCGATAGCGCACGCGGTCAAGGCGCAGGCGCAGGACCTCCCGGCCTTCCTTTCAGCCCATCACTGGATGCAGGTTCGCTGTCGCCTGGCGCGCGACCCAGCGACGAAGCGCGCCGTGACGCTTAGTGAAGCGAGGTGAAGGCGGCACCGAGCATCGGGCCCGGCTTGTCGCGATTGCCGTCCTGGACGTACACCGCCGCGGCATCGACGCCCTCGCGCGTGATGTTCTCGAGCGGCACGGTCCAGCTCCCGGACGACCCGTTCCAGTCACCCACCTTGAGCAGATTGCGCACCACATTGTGGTAGGTGATCTCGTGGCCGCGGTTCTCGCCGCGCGCGATCGAGATCGGCACCGACTTCGAGATCGAGCAGATCCAGACTTCGCCGCGCGACACGGCGGGCGATTTCGACGCCGCGACCGACACGTTGATCTGCTTGCCGGTCAGCGTCATGGTCACCGGCACCGACATCACGGTGCCGCTCTTCTCGGTGTCCTTGATCGCGCTTTCGATGCTGGCGCGGTCGCTGCCGATCACGTGCGCGGAGCCGTTGACCACGGCCTGCGGCGTATAGACGTCGCGATCGCCGCGCATATGCGAATAGGCCTTCTGGCGCGCGCTGAAGCGGGAGTCGGCCAGCGTATCCTTCCAGCCGAGATAGTCCCAATAGTCGATCGGCATACTGAGCGCGATGACGTTGGGGTCCTTCGCGAGATCGCCGATGATCTTGTCCGCGGGCGGACAGGACGAGCATCCCTGCGAGGTGAAGAGTTCGACGACAGCACGCGGATCGGCGTGAGCGGGGCGGATGATTGCGACGATCGCGCAGATACCGAGCGCACTGGACCATCGCGAGATAGAATTATAGGCCATCATCGCTGTCATACTGCGAACCAGTCGTGATGATTTCCATCCGTAATTGTACGGAGCATGAAGCCTGTCCTTGAACTTGCGTGCCCCAAAACGCGAGAAAGCGGCCTTTCATAGGCCGCCTTCTTTTTGGTCGCTACTCACTAAGCGGTGAGCCACCGATCACAAATCCGCGTTGGCCCATGGTCCCTCGCAACAAACGCGAGGGGTTTGCGCGGAGACCATGCTCCAACAAACGGCCCTTAGGCCGCGAGTTTGCGCAGCACATAATGCAGGATGCCGCCGTTGCGATAGTAATCGAGCTCGTCCAGCGTATCGATGCGGCAGAGTAGCGGGACATCCTTCTTGGCCCCGTCGGCGGAGACGATCTCGGCGGTCAGCGTCTGACGCGGCTTGAGATCGCCCTGCAGGCCACGGATCGTGACCTTCTCGTCGCCCTTGAGGCCGAGCGAGGACCACGACGTGCCGTCCTGGAAGGTGAGCGGAAGCACACCCATGCCGACCAGGTTGGAGCGATGGATGCGCTCGAAGCTCTGGCAGATCACCGCACGCACGCCGAGCAGGCGGGTGCCCTTTGCGGCCCAGTCCCGCGACGAGCCGTTGCCGTACTCGGCGCCGGCGAACACCACCAGCGGCACGCCTTCGGCCTGATACTTCATCGCGGCGTCGTAGATCGACATCTGCTCGCCGTCCGGCCAGTGCTTGGTCAGGCCGCCTTCCGGAATATTGCCGTCGGCGCCCTTCAGCATGAAGTTCTTGATACGGATGTTGGCGAAGGTGCCGCGCATCATCACTTCATGGTTGCCGCGCCGCGTGCCGTACTGGTTGAAGTCGGCGGGGCGCACCTGGTGCTCGCTGAGGAACTTGCCGGCGGGCGAGGTCAGCTTGATCGAACCGGCCGGCGAGATGTGGTCGGTGGTGATCTTGTCGCCGAACATCGCGAGGATGCGGGCGTCGACCACGTCGGTGACCGGATCCGGCTGCTTCTTCATGCCTTCGAAATAGGGCGGGTTCTGCACGTAGGTCGAACCCATGTTCCAGCGATAGGTCTCGCTTTCCGTGGTCTTGATCTTGCGCCAGTTGGTATCGCCCTTGAACACGTCGGCGTACTTCTTCTTGAAGATCGTCGCGGTGACGTACTTCTTCATGAAGGCGTTGATCTCCTTGGCGGTCGGCCAGATGTCCTTGAGGAACACCGGCTTGCCGTCCTTGCCGCTGCCGATCGGCTCGACCGCGAGGTCCTTGGTCACGGTGCCGGCGAGCGCATGCGCGACCACCAGCGGCGGCGAGGCGAGGTAGTTCGCCTGCACGTCCGGCGAGACGCGGCCTTCGAAGTTGCGGTTGCCAGAGAGCACGGCGGCGGCGACGATGCCGTTCTCGTTGATCGCCTTCGAGATGTCTTCCGGCAGCGGGCCGGAATTGCCGATGCAGGTGGTGCAGCCGAAGCCGACCAGGTTGAAGCCGACCTTGTCGAGATCGGCCTGCAGGCCGGAATTGGCGAGATATTCCGCCACCACCTGGCTGCCTGGCGCGAGCGAGGTCTTCACCCACGGCTTGGCCTTCAGGCCCTTGGCGGCCGCCTTGCGCGCCAGCAGGCCGGCGCCGATCAGCACGCTCGGGTTCGAGGTGTTGGTGCAGGAGGTGATCGCCGCGATCACGACGTCGCCATGGCCGAGATCGAAGTTGCGGCCCTCGACCGCGAAGCGCTTCGATTCGCCTTCGGGCTTCTTGTACTCGTTGACCAGCGCGGTCGCGAAACCGGTCGACACCGCCGGCAGCGCGATGCGGCCTTCGGGGCGCTTCGGTCCGGCCATCGACGGCACGACGTCGGCGAGGTCGAGCGTCAGCGTGGTGGTGAACACCGGGTCAGCCGACTTGGCGGTGCGGAACAGGCCCTGCGCCTTGGCATAGGCCTGCACCAGCTTGACGCGATCGGCCTTGCGGCCCGAGGTCTTCAGGTAATCGATGGTCGCGGCATCGACCGGGAAGAAGCCGCAGGTCGCGCCATATTCGGGCGCCATGTTGCCGATCGTCGCCTTGTCCGCGACCGAGAGATAGTCGAGGCCGGGGCCGAAGAACTCGACGAACTTGCCGACCACGCCGAGCTTGCGCAGCATCTGGGTGACGGTCAGCACGAGGTCGGTCGCGGTGACGCCTTCCTTGAGCTGGCCCTTGAGCTTGAAGCCGACCACCTCGGGCAGCAGCATCGACAGCGGCTGGCCGAGCATGCAGGCTTCCGCCTCGATGCCGCCGACACCCCAGCCGAGCACGGCGAGGCCGTTGACCATCGTGGTGTGCGAATCGGTGCCGACCAGCGAGTCCGGATAGGCGACCTCGAAGGTGCCGGTCTTCTTGCCGACCGTCATCTTCTCCTTCTTGGTCCACACCGTCTGGGCGAGATATTCGAGATTGACCTGGTGGCAGATGCCGGTGCCGGGCGGCACCACCGAGAAGTTCGAGAATGCCTTCTGGCCCCACTTCAGGAACTCGTAGCGCTCCTGATTCTGCTTGTATTCCTCGGTGACGTTCTTCGCGAACGCCTTGTTGTCACCGAAGAAGTTGACGATGACCGAGTGGTCGATCACGAGATCGACCGGCACCAGCGGGTTGATCTTCTCGGCATCGCCGCCGAGGTTCTGCATCGCGTTGCGCATCGCCGCGAGATCGACCACGGCAGGAACGCCGGTGAAGTCCTGCATCAGGACGCGCGCCGGACGGAACGCGATTTCGTGCTCGAGCTGGCGCTTCTTCAGCCACTTCGACACCGCAACGATGTCGTCCTTCTTGACGGTGCGGCCGTCCTCGTTGCGCAGCAGGTTCTCCAGCAGAACCTTCATCGAATACGGCAGCTTCGAAATCCCCTTCAGTCCGTTCTTCTCTGCCTGGGGCAGGCTGTAATAGACGTAGGACTTGCCGCCGACCTTCATGGTCTTGCGGCATTTGAAGCTGTCGAGCGAGGTCATGCGAGGAATCCCAATTTTCAGTTATACCCGGCAGGGGTAACTACGAGGGTAACTAAACACCAACACGGGCCAAGGGATGGCCTGGATGGCTTGCGGCCGCCGGTTGTGTGTGCTGCATCAAGTTCCCGGGCTTATAGAACCTTTCTAGAAGCGCCGCCACACCGACAAGCGTGCGACAGCGCTGCGTGACCCAAAAATTCTCGCACGGTAGCGAAAGATTTCAGAGGGCTGTGACAAGACGAACCATGCAGCTCTCGGGCCGAAATCTGAAATGCGTGCGCGGCGGGCGCGAGGTGTTTTCCGGCCTCGACCTGTCGGCTGCGGCCGGCGAGGCGCTCGCTATCACCGGCCCCAACGGCGCCGGCAAGACCTCGCTGCTGCGCGTGCTCGCCGGGCTCCTGGTTCCAGCCGAAGGTGTGGTTGCGCTCGAAGGCGGCGACGCCGAGCTCACCCTGCCTGAGCAGGCCCACTATCTCGGCCACCGCGACGCCGTGAAGCCGGCGCTGAGCGTTGCGGAAAATCTGTCCTTCTGGCGGGACTTCCTCGGCGGCGAGACCGAGGACGCCGGCCGCTGCCTTGCCGCCGTCGCGCTCGACCACGCCGCGCATCTGCCGGCGGCCTACCTCTCCGCCGGCCAGCGCCGCCGCCTGTCGATCGCCCGCCTGCTCTCGGTGCGGCGGCCGGTCTGGCTCTTGGACGAGCCGACCTCGGCGCTCGATACCGCCGGACAGGCGCTCTTCGTCGGCCTGATGCGCGACCATCTCGCCAGCGGCGGCCTGATTATCGCCGCGACCCATCTGCCGCTCGGCATCGATGCGAATGAGCTGCGGATCGGAGGCCCGGCATGAGCGCGCTGTTCGATCTCTCGTCGCTGCACGCAGGTCTCTCCGTCCCCTCCCCCCTTGGGGGGGAGGGCATAGGCCGCCTTTGGCGGCCGTTGACTGAAAGGACGCCGAAGCAAAGCTTCGGCTATGGAGAGGGGTGCCGCACGACGGGCTCTCTCGTTATGCGTGTCAACGACGCACGGCCGAGATTGCGAGCGCATCGCACCTATCACGCATCTCGCCCGGGGCCACCCCTCTCCCCAACCCTCCCCCGCCAGGGGGGAGGGAGCTCACCGATTGCGCGGCGCGACATCGGCTCACACGGCGGTGGTGCGGTATGAGCGCGCTCACCGCGTTGATCCGCCGCGACATCCGGATCGCGCTGCGCGTTGGCGGCGGGGCGCTGATCGGGGTGCTGTTCTTTCTCACTGTCACGGTGCTGATGCCGTTCGCGGTCGGGCCGGATCTGGCGCTGCTGTCGCGGCTCGGCCCCGCCATTCTCTGGCTCGGCGCGCTGCTGGCGAGCCTGCTCACGCTCGACCGGCTGTTCACGGCCGACCACGAGGACGGCTCGCTCGACCTGATCGTGATGAGCCGGACACCGCTGGAACTGGCCTGCGCGGCCAAGGCGCTGGCGCATTGGATCGCCGCCGGTCTGCCGCTGATAATCGCAACGCCGGTGCTCGGCCTGCTGCTCAATCTCGACGGCACGGCGACATTGGCGGTCGCGGCGACCTTGCTGGCGGGAACGCCGGCGCTGACCTTCACCGGCATGATCGGTGCAGCCTTGGCCGTGACGCTGCATCGCGGCGGGCTGCTGCTGGCGGTGCTGGTGCTGCCGCTGTCGATCCCGGTGCTGATCTTCGGGGTCGCGGCCTCGCAGGCGGCGATCTCGGGCCCGCTGTCCTTTGGAACACCATTCTCGATCCTGTGCGCGCTGTCGCTGGCGAGCCTCGTGATCGGCCCGTTTGCCGCCGCCGCGAGCCTGCGCCACGGGCTGGACTGAGATGGATCCGATCAAATCTCGCCGAGGGGAATTCGGCCAATTGCCTCGTTCACACCGGACGACTATCAGGGTGCCATGAAGCTGACCGAGACGCTGACCGACCTCGCCAATCCGACCAGGTTTCTGGTGCTGACCGCGCGCATCCTGCCGTGGCTCGCAGGCGTGACCGCGATCCTGCTCGCGATCGGGCTCTACCAGTCGGCGATGGCGCCCGACGACTATCAGCAGGGCGCCACGGTCAAGATCATGTTCATCCACGTCCCGAATGCGTGGCTGTCGATGTTCGTCTGGGGCGTCATGAGCGTCGCCGCGCTTGGCACCTTGGTGTGGCGGCATCCGCTTGCCGACGTCGCCGCGAAAGCCGCCGCCCCGATCGGCGCCGCCTTCACCTTCCTTGCGCTCGTCACCGGCTCGCTATGGGGCCGGCCGATGTGGGGCACCTACTGGGAGTGGGATGCGCGGCTGACCTCGGTCTTGATCCTGTTCCTGATGTATCTCGGCCTGATCGCGCTGTGGCGTGCGGTCGAGGACCCGTCGCGCGCGGCGCGGGCGGCGGCGGTCCTCACTCTTGTGGGCGCGATCAACATCCCGATCATCAAGTTCTCGGTCGACTGGTGGAACACGCTGCATCAGCCGGCCTCGGTGTTTCGCGCCGGCGGGCCGACGCTCGACAAGGCATTCCTGTGGCCGCTGTTGGTGATGGCGATCGCGTTTTCGCTGCTGTTCATCACGTTGCATCTTGCGGCGATGCGCAACGAGATCCTGCGCCGGCGCGTGCGCAGCCTGCAGATGATGCAGGCGAGCCGCGTCTCGTTCGCGAGAGAAGCAGGCGCCGGCTCGCGTGACGGAAGCGCGCCCAAGGGAGCGGGGTGACACGATGTCGCTTGGTCCCTACGCCTCGTTTATCGTGACGTCCTACGCGCTGGTCGCAGCCGTGGTGCTGCTGTTGATCGTCTGGATCGTCGCCGACTATCGCCGGCAGCAGACCCGCCTCAAGGAGATCGAGGCCAGCGGCATCATCCGCCGCTCCGGCCGCAGCGCGGCGGACATCAGATGAGCGACCAGGCGACCGATAGCCCGCCGCAAACCCGCCGCCTGCTGGTGGTGCTGCCGCTGCTGATCTTCCTCGGGCTGGCCGCCCTGTTCCTGCTGCGGCTCTATGGCGGCGATCCCTCAAAAATTCCGTCGGCGCTGATCGGCCGGCCGGCGCCGCAGACCGCGCTGCCCGCGCTCGACGGCCTGGTGAAGGACGGCGCTCCGGTCCCCGGCCTCGATCCCGCCGCGTTCAAAGGCAAGGTCTCGGTCGTCAACGTCTGGGCATCCTGGTGCGTGCCCTGCCATGACGAGGCGCCGCTGCTGACCGAACTTGGCAAAGACAAGCGCTTCCAGATCATCGGCATCAACTACAAGGACTCGCCCGAGAACGCGCGGCGCTTCCTCGGCCGCTACGGCAATCCGTTCGGCATCGTCGGCGTCGACGGCAACGGCCGTGCCTCGATCGAATGGGGCGTCTACGGCGTGCCCGAGACTTTCCTGGTCGGACGCGAGGGCACCATCGTGTACAAGCTGGTCGGCCCGGTGACGCCTGACAACGTCAACAGCGTGCTGAAGACCGAGATCGAGAAAGCGCTGCACGCGGGACAGTAAGCGCATCGTCATTCAGCGGTGCTGTGAACCGCTGGTGAATGACGAGGAGAAATGCCTGCGACAAAATACTTCGTCGCATTTATCTGCGGTTCATTTCGCGGCCACGGCAACGCCACGAACGCAACCCCAACTCAGCAGCGTTGACATCAACGTTCCTCTGGAGGGGACATATGCGCAAGACCACACTCGCTTCACTTCTCGCCACCGCGCTGACGTTCGGCATGCTGACGGCCACGCCGTCGATGGCCCAGAGCGTTCAGCCGGCCACGCCCGCCACCAAATCGGAAGCCAACAAGATGGCTCCCGCGCCGAAGGCTGCGACACCCGACGCGAAGACGACGGGAATGGCGAAGGACGACCTGCTCGACGTCAACAGCGCCACCGCCGACCAGCTCGACGCGTTGCCCGGCGTCGGCAAGGCGTATTCGGCTGCGATCATCAAGGGCCGCCCCTACAAGGGCAAGGATGAGCTGGTGCAGAAGAACATCCTGCCGCAGGCGACCTACGACAAGATCAAGGACAAGATCATCGCCAAGCAGAAGAGCTGAACTCTGAAGAGTTGATCACCGAGACCTCGAACGCAGCGCGGGCAATCGTCCGCGCTGCGTTTCGAGCTACTTCCGCAGGTCGCCGGCGTCCGCCTCGCTGGTTTCCAGCGAGACCGGCTCGAGGTGATAGCGCTTGGTCAGCGGCATCTGCGCGATGGCGAAGATCATGGTCAACGGCGTCACGCCGAACACCTTGAAGTTCACCCAGAAATCCGTGGTCTGCGTGCGCCAGACGATCTCGTTGAGAACAGCCATGGCGGCGAAGAACAGCGCCCAGCGCAGGGTCAGGATGCGCCAGCCCTGCGGCGTCAGATTGAACATCTGGTCGAACATCACGGCGATGAAGGAGCGGCCGAACAATAGCCCGCCGCCGAGCACCGCCGCGAACAGGCCGTAGATGATGGTCGGCTTGACCTTGATGAAGGTCTCGTCGTGCAGCACCAGCGTCAGGGTGCCGAACACCAGCACGATCGCGCCGGTGACCAGCGCCATGATCGGCACGTGCCTGGTCACCACATAGGATGCGATCATCGCCGCGACGATCGCCACCATGAACGCAGCCGTCGCGACGAACAGATGGTACTTGGCGTTCGCGACGAAGAACACGAGCAGCGGCCCGAGTTCGGTCGCGAGCTTGAACAGCGGATGCGGCTGGGTCTTGTCCATCAATTCAGTCCATTGAACTCGTGTCTTGTGAACTCGTGTCTTGGCCGTCCTTCGAGACGGCGCTTCGCGCCTCCTCAGGATGACGACCTTTCGTACCGTCATCCCTGCACAACGGTTTTGCCGTTGATGCTGGAGGAGCGCGCATTTGCGCGCGTCTCGAAGGATGAATTACTCGATCCCGGCAATCGCCTTGGCAAAATCCTTGGCCGTGAAGGGCGCGAGGTCCTCGACGCCTTCGCCGACACCGATGAAATGCACCGGCAGCTTGTGCTTCTCCGACAGCGCGACAAGGATGCCGCCGCGCGCGGTGCCGTCAAGCTTGGTCATCACCAGGCCGGTGACCCCTGCCGTACGATGAAACGCCTCGACCTGCGACAGCGCATTTTGTCCCACCGTGGCATCGAGCACGAGCAGCACCGCATGCGGCGCCGACGCATCGACCTTCCTGATGACGCGCACGACCTTTTCGAGCTCGTTCATCAGCTCCGACTTGTTCTGCAGCCGGCCGGCCGTGTCGATCAGCAGCACGTCGCGCCCCTGCTCCCTGGCCGCGGTCAGCGCGCTGAAGGCGAGGCTCGCCGAATCCGAGCCTTGGGCACCGGCAATGACCGGCGACTTGGTGCGCTCGCCCCAGACCTTGAGCTGCTCGATCGCCGCGGCGCGGAAGGTGTCGCCGGCGGCCAGCATCACCTTGCGGCCCTCGGCGGCGAATTTCGCGGAGAGCTTGCCGATCGTCGTGGTCTTGCCGGAGCCATTGACGCCGACCACCAGGATGACAAACGGCTGCTTTGAGCCATCGATCTCGAGCGGCTTCGCCACCGGCGCCAGCACCTTCTCGACCTCGGTCGCAACCACGTCCTTGACCTCGTCGGCCGAGATCGCCTTGTCGTAGCGGCCCTTGCCGACCGCCTCCGCGATGCGGACCGCGACATCGGTCCCGAGGTCGGCGCGCAGCAGCACATCCTCGATGTCATCGAGCATGGCCGAATCGAGCTTGCGCTTGGTGACAAGGTCGGCGACCGCGGTCCCGATCGAACTCGAGGTCCGCTTCAGGCCGCCTTTCAGCCGCTGCCACCAGCTCTGTTTGGGAGTTCCCGCAGTGGTATCGTTCATGGCGCGGGTGTGTTAGCCGTTTCGGCTCACAAACGAAAGTCTCGACGAATTGATCGATGTTCACCAATTGACCGCGGAAGAAATCCTTGCGCGGGTGCTCCACCGCGACGGGCTGATGCTGGTGATCGACAAGCCGGCCGGGCTGCCGGTGCATCGCGGCCCCAAGGGCGGCCCCAATCTGGAGGCCTCGTTCGACGCGCTGCGGTTCGGGCTGCCGCGGCCGCCGGTGCTGGCGCATCGGCTCGACAAGGACACCTCCGGTTGCCTCGTCCTGGGACGCCACCGCAAGGCGACCGCCTCGCTCGGGCTGTTGTTCAAGCACAGCAAGATTTCGAAGTCCTATTGGACCGTGGTCGAGGGCGGCCCCACCGAGGACGAAGGCACCATTGACATGCCGCTTGGCCGCCTCAACGCCGAGCGCGGCTGGTGGCAGAAGCCGGACCCGGACGGGCAGAAGGCGATCACCAAGTGGAAGGTGCTGGGGCGCGGCGACGGCTTCACCTGGCTCGCGATGGAGCCGGTCACCGGCCGCACCCATCAGCTGCGGGTGCATTCCTCGGCGATGGGCTGGCCGATCGTCGGCGACAATATCTATGGTAACGGCCCACGCTTCGGCGAGCCGACCCTGCATCTGCATTCCCGCGAGATCGGCATCCCGATTTCCCGCAACAAGGACCCGGTGCATGTCGTGGCGCCGGCGCCCGCGCATATGCAGGCGCGGCTCAAGGCCTGCGGCTGGAACGGTGAGTAAACCTCCGTGATTTTACGGAGCATTATCCTTTACGGAACATTCAGCCCGATCCGGTAGTTCTGCAGGCGGCTTAGAAAAAGCGCGCCGCGACGGGCTCAGGACGAGCAATGCTGAATGATGGGCAAGCAATTGTCGACGAGGTCGAGGCTGCGATACGCGCCGGCTCCGCCGAGAAATGCATCACCACGGCCAAGCGCGTCACCAGCCTCTTCCTCGCATCCGCCGGCAGCTTCAACAGCGAGCAGGTCGAGCTGTTCGACAATGTGCTCGAGCGCCTGGTAAAGACCATCGAGTTGCGCGCGCTCGCCGACATCAGCGCCCGGATGGCGCTCACCGACATCAGCGAGCAGCTCGCACCGATCGCCCAGGCCCCGCCCGCGCTCATTCGCCGTCTCGCGAGCAATGACGAGATCAGGATCGCCCGGCCGGTCCTGCAGGAATCCTCGCGGCTCGGCGCGGACGACCTGGTCGAGATCGCGCAGACCAAGAGCGAGCAGCATCTGCTCGCCGTCGCCGGCCGCTGGTGGCTGAAGGAAGTCGTCACCGACGCGCTGTTGGCCCGCAGCTTTGCCAGCGTCAGTCATCGTCTCGTCACCAATCCCGGCGCCAAGCTGTCGCCGGGCGGCTTTGCGGTCATCCTGGCGCAGGCCGAGCACGATCCCGTGCTCGCGGTGCAGACCGGCGTCCGCGCCGACCTGCCCTCGGAGCTCCGCCTTCAACTGCTGCGCGATGCAACCGAAGAGGTTCGCGGCCGCTTGCTGGAACGCGCCCCGCCCTATCTGTTTGAGGAGATCAGGAGCGCGATCGCCGCGGTCGCTGCCGGCGTCGAGCGCGACATGTCGCAGGTCCGCGATTTCACCGCGGCGAAGCGCCAGATCGCAAAGCTCAGGGATGATGGCGATCTCAACGAGGCCGCCCTGCTCGGCTTCGCCAGACAACGAAGATACGAGGAGACCATCGTTGCGCTGGCGGAGCTTGCGCCGTCGAGCATCGAGGTGATCCGCTCCCTGATGCAGAGCCTGCGCAGTGAAGGCTTGCTGGTGCCGTGCCGCGCCGCAGGCCTGAGTTGGGAGACCACCGCCGCGGTGATGGAATGCCGCTACACGACCGGCTCCATGGGACCGGTCGAGCTCGCCCGAGCCAAGAGCCAGTTCATGAAACTGACCCGCGAGAACGCCGATCGCCTGCTGCGGTTCTGGCAAGTCCGCGGCGCGCACCCTCCGAAGCCCGGCGGACGCGCGCATTGAAGGCGTCGCGCGCGAGGGCGCGACTTGATTTCGATTCAACCTGTCAGACAGGGTATTGGGTGTCATTACCCGAAAGCGGGTGATCCAGTATTCCAGAGACAGGGGTACCGAGCGGAGCGGCCGCGGCGCACTCGGCGGGGGCAGCACCCCATCCAGCATTCCGCGCCGTCGTACCGGAACGACGATGCGCGGAAGTGCAGTCGCAATCACGACGTGATCAAAGGCGAGCGATGCAACCAAGTGTTGGTTTGCAACTGGTCGAGGACGAAGCTCGCGACGTCGTCGCGCGATATGGTTCCGCCATGGAAGCCGGAGAGATCCGTCAGAGCGCGAACCGAACCACTGCCGGGCTTGTTGTTCAGGACGGAGGGACGCACCAGAACCCAATCGAGGCCGCTGTCCCTGACAATGGCTTCCTGGCGGTTCTTGTCGGCGTACACCTTCTTCAGCAGCAGCGGGAAGATCGCCTTGTCGAACAGGAAGCCGCCGTGCCCGGCACTGTCACCAGCACCGATGCCCGTAATGAGAACCAGGCGCGAGACCCGCTCGGCTTTCATCGCGTTGACGAGCGCACGCGTCGCGGTCGAGAGCAGTGTCACCTCGCCGAATGGGCTCGCCGGCGTGCCGAGCGCGCTGATCACGGCGTCCTGGTCCTTGAGCGCGGCGCGCAACCCGGCTTCGTCGCGAGCGTCTCCGATGACCAGCCTGGCACCTTCGAGATGACGCGCTTTGTCGGGCGATCGCACCAGTGCGGTGACCTCGTGACCGCGGGCTTGCGCCCGGCCGACAATCAGGCGTCCGGTGCCGCCGGTCGCGCCGAGCACCAGTATTTTCGAGGGGGAAGTCTTTGGGCTGTCGTTGATGGGATTGTTCATGGCTGCCTCCGTGGCTGGCGATGATCAGAGCTTGCCTTCCGCGAGCAGTTCGCGGGTGCGCTTCAGCGTCGAGAGCAGCGCGGCCTTGTAGCCCTTGTCGCTGTCGAACTGCGTCTGCTCGGCCTGCTCTTCCGGACCGAAGGGCTGCTTCCCGCGCAATCCGATGTAGCAATAGAACCGCAGCTGCAACGCGCCGGTCCCGTCCTCGAACAGCTCGTTGACGATCGCGCCTTCGCGCGGACGGGCGGCCTGGAAGAAGGTGACCTTCTTCTCCGGTTCGAAGACGACGATCTCGCGCAGGTCATCGCCGGCGATGGTCGCTTCACGCACGATGTGCGTCGCGCTTTCCTCCACGACTTCGCAGCGGGTGCAGAGCTTGGGCGGCAGAAACAGCCGGGCGTCCATCGCCTTGCGAACCAGCCCGGTCCATATCTGGGCGCGGGTCAGCGGAGTCATGCCCCCCGGATTCACCGGGACGGTGGCAATCGAATAGATCATGGCCTCATCCTTGATTGTCGTGATGGGTGGTGCGCCGCCCTCAGGCGGCGGCCGTGATCTCGGCGACGAAGTCGCGATACGATCGCAGCGGGCGTCCCAGCAGGCTGGTCAGACGCTCGACGTCGCCGGCCTCGGGGATCATCCCGTCGGTAAGGAAGCGCTCGCTCATCAGCCGCATGTCGAACGCCATCCAGCTCGGCATGAACTGCCGGAGGTTCTTCTCGAAAGCGGCGGTATCGTCGCCGGGATAAGCGATCGTTCGACCGAGCACGTCCGACCAGATGGCGGCCGCCTTCGCGCCGGTCAGCGTGTCGGGACCGACGAGGTTGATCCGGTCGAGCGGCGTATGGGAGGCCTCGCGGCGGATGAGCTCGATGGCGGCGATCTCACCGATGTCGCGCGCATCGATCATGGCGAGGCCCTTGCTGCCGATCGGCATCGGGTAGACGCCATATCCGGTCACCACGTCCTTGATCGTGAGCTCGTTGCTCATGAAGTAAGCGGGGCGCAGGATCGTGGCGTTGAAGCCCATCTGCTCGATCATCCGCTCGACGCCGAACTTGCCGGCGAAGTGCGGCACATTCACGTAGACGTCGCTGTGGATCACCGAGAGATAGACGAGCCGCTCGACTCCCGCCTCGCGCGCCACGTTGAGCGCAATCAGCGCCTGGGTGAATTCGTCAGGCACCACGGCGTTGAGCAGAAACAGCGTCGAGATACCCGCGAATGCGCGGCGCAGCGAGTCGACGTCGAGCAGATCGCCCTTCGCGGCGGCGACGCCGGCCGGGAGGTTTGCCTTGGCCGGGTCGCGCACCAGGGCGCGCACGTCGGCGCCGCGCTTGACGAGGTGTGCGACGACGCTGCGGCCGACGGTTCCGGTGGCACCGGTCACGAGGATGGTCATGGGGATCACTCCAGTTGGGGTTGGTCAGCACCCCGGAAATTAGTGATCCACATTCGGACCGATAGATGCTATTTTTGGACAGACCGTCTCACTGGTGGAACATATGGATCTGTTCGCGCTCACCGATTTCAATCTGGTCGCCCGCCACGGCGGATTCGGTAAGGCCGCCCGCGCCTCCGGACGCCCGAAAGCCACCCTGTCCCGCCGGGTCTCCGAGCTGGAGAGCAGCCTCGACTTGCGCCTGTTCGAGCGGGGAACGCGCGCACTGAAGCTCACCGAGGAGGGACGCGCACTTCATGAACGGACCGGCGCCTTGCTCGCGGAGCTCGACGAGACCGCCGCCGCGATCGCCTCCGGCGGCGACAAGCCGCGGGGCAGGTTGCGGATCAGCGCACCTTTGCTGTTTTCGCAGACCGCGATGGGCAAGCTGGCGGCTGCATTCGCGCTCAAATATCCCGCGGTGCGGCTCGAGATCACCACGGAAGACCGCGCCGTCGACATGATCGAGGAAGGCTACGACCTCGTGATCCGGGTCAATCCGGACCCGGACGAAAGCCTCGTCGGACGGATATTCATGCGCGATCGGCTGGTGGTCGTGGCGAGTCCCGCCCTCATCCGTCCGACGGCGGATGTCGCTGTTCCGGCCGTGGTGCGCGGGGCAAGCGACCTGGACGCCAGCTGGGACGCGGTGGCGCAGGGACGCAATCTGCGAATCAAGACCGAACCGGCGCTTCGCCTGTCGTCTCTCATCATGGTCCGCGATGCGGTACGCGCAGGCGTTGGCGCTGCGCGGCTTCCCATCTCGCTCGTCAGCCGTGACCTGGCCGCCGGCAAGCTCGTCCACTGGGGCGACGTCGACGGACCGGACATCGCGCTCTGGACGCTGTATCCCTCACGCCGGCTGTTGAGCGCTCGGGTCTCCGCATTCCTTGAGTTTCTGAAGCAAGCCTTCCCCTCGGGGACCCCCGCGGAGCTAGCGGCTTTCATCGACTGAACAGATGGGCATTACCTTTGGTCAGTCGTGTCGCGGCGCGCCCCGACGAGACGCGCACCGTCATGGCCCGCCACAACGAGCCGCCGCACCGTGCCCGGTACATCGCCCCCGATCGCGACCGGCAGGAAATGTTCGGTGCGGCCCTGCGTCTCGCTCTCGATCAACACCTCGCGGCTCGCACCGATCTCTGCAGCTAGCCTCCGCGCCAGCGCGGCTTCGCCGGCTGCGCGCAGCCGTCTGGCGCGCTCCCTGATCGCGCCGCCCTCGACCTGCGGCATCCGCGCGGCCGGCGTGCCCGGGCGGCGCGAATAAGGGAACACATGCAGGAAGGTGAGATCGCATTCGTCGACCAGCTCGAGCGAGCGCAAAAACATCTCGTCAGTTTCGGTCGGGAAGCCCGCGATGATGTCGGCGCCGAAGGCGATGTCCGGCCGCAGCCGCCGGACCTGCGCGCAGAAATCGATCGCGTCCTTTCGTGAATGCCGGCGCTTCATCCGCTTCAGGATCATGTCGTCGCCGGATTGCAACGACAGATGCAGATGCGGCATCAGCCGTGCGTCGTCGGCGATCACATCGAGCAGGTCGCGATCGGCCTCGATCGAATCGATCGAGGAGATGCGCAGCCGCTTCAGCTCGGGCACGTGACGCAGGATCTGCCGGGTCAACTGGCCGAGCTTCGGCGCGCCGGGCAGGTCGGCCCCATAGCTTGTGAGATCGACCCCGGTCAGCACGATCTCGGCATGGCCGCGCGCGACCAGCGCACGGACCTGATCGATCACCGCGCCCATCGGCACCGAGCGCGAATTGCCGCGGCCATAGGGGATGATGCAGAAGGTGCAGCGATGGTCGCAGCCGTTCTGCACTTGCACGAACACCCGCGGCAGGCCGCGCGCAAAGCCGTCGAGCAGATGCGGCGCCATCTCCGTCACCGCCATGATGTCGGCGACTGCGACCTTCTCGCTTGCGCCGAGATCGAAGGCGGCGCGCGTCGCGCGCCAGGCGTCGCCTCGCATCTTCTCGTCATTGCCGACGACACGATCGACTTCGGCCATCTCGGCGAACATCTGGCTCTGCGTCTGCGCCGCGCAGCCGGTGACCACGATGCGCGCCGTGGGCCGCTCGCGCTTCAATTTGCGGATCGACTGCCGGGCCTGCGCCACCGCCTCGTTCGTGACGGCGCAGCTGTTGATGACGATAGTGTCGGAAAGTCCCGCCTGCTCGGCCTCGCGGCGGATCACCTCGGATTCGAATGCGTTGAGGCGGCAGCCAAAGGTGATGACGTCGACGCCCATATCGATCTCACGCCCGATCAGGCGACGCTGGCGAACAGCGCCGGATCGAAGCGGCCCTCATATTCGAAATCGGCGGTGCCGGTCATCAGCACGTGGTCGTCGCGCTCGCGCCACTCGATGCCGAGCTTGCCGCCGGGCAGCGTGATCTCGACGATGCGATTGGCGCGCTTCAGCCGCGCTGCGGCCACCGCCGTCGCGCAGGCCGCCGAGCCGCAGGCCCTGGTGAGGCCGGCGCCGCGCTCCCAGGTCCGGATCGTGATATGGTCGCGATCGACGATCTGGGCGAGCGTGATGTTGGCGCGTTCCGGAAAAATCGGATGGTTCTCCAGCAGCGGCCCGAAGCGTTCGAGGTCGTAGGCATTGACGTCGTCGACCCAGAAGATCGCGTGCGGATTGCCCATCGAGACCACCGACGGCGAATGCAGCACCGGATTGTCGATCGGCCCGACCTGCAGCTCGATGTAGCGGGTGTCACGAAATTCCTCAGCCAGCGGAATGTCCTGCCAGCCGAACTTCGGCGCGCCCATGTCGACGGTGTAGAGATCGGGCGCCGGGCCCTGCCAGCAATTGAGCAACCCGGCGCGGGTCTGGAATGTCGCTGTGGTCTGGCCGGTCTTCTCGAAGATCCGCCGCACCACGCAGCGCATGCCGTTGCCGCAGGCCCCGGCCTCCGAGCCGTCATTGTTGTAGATCGTGATGTACGCCTCGGTGCCGTCGAGCCGCGGCGGCTGCAGCACCATCAACTGGTCATAGGGCGCTCCGGCCGGCGAAGCCACGGCGCGCGCCTCTTCGGCCGAAACCTGTGTCCGACCTTGTGCCTCTGAATCGCGCAGGTCGACGACGACGATCTCGTTGCCGATGCCGTTCATCTTGGCGAATGCGTGATTGGCGAGCGCGCTCATCGATTTTCCCAAATTCTGCCCGGTTATATGGCGAGTGAAGGCCCGTTGGCTAGTGCGGCGAATTTGAAGCTCCTACGGTGGCTCCGCGGGCTCTGTAGGAGCTTCAAATTCGAAACCGCACTAGGAACAATTGTTTGCTGGTGCTCCTGCAATTCCGAAGTTCGCACAGTTTCTGCCGCACTTGCTTGCGAACTTCGGAATTGGAGCACCAGCCTGTATGGCCCTATGACACATCTGTCATGGGACGAATGCAGAACTAGCGTGTTAGGACTAGCGCACCTCGCGGACCGCGCGCCGGGACAATCGAGCGGCCGTTTGAGGAAGGGGATGGAGAATACCGAATGAACCGCATCAACACGCTCCGCGCGGCCCTGGTCACGCTACTCCCCTTGGCCGCGATCGCACTGGCGAGCCCGGCACCTGCCCAGTCACCGGCCGCCTCGCCCGCCCCGGCGGCAAGCCCGAGCCCGACGCCCACCCCGGCGCCATCGGCAACGCCGGTGCCCCCGCCGGCCGAGACCAAGTCGCCGGCCGACAGCCCGGCCGCGGCGCAGAGCCCGGCGCCGCCGCCGGCCGCTCCGGTGCAGACCGCAGACCCCTTCGGCGAGCCGTTCACGCTGGAGCCGAAGAAAGTTGTCATGCTGAAGGGGACGGCCAACTGGGATTCCGCGTTCGACGCGCTGATCGAGGCGTTCAAGCAGCTCACCGCGCTGCTCGACAAGGATGGCGTCAAGGCGTCAGGCAATCCGATGATCGTCTACACCTCGACCGACGACACCGGCTTCACGTTCATCGCCGAAGTCCCCGTCGACCAGGACCTGAAGAACCTCGGCAAGAACATGAGCATGGGCAACTCGCCGGATGGCAAGGCGCTGAAGTTCGTCCATCGCGGATCCTACGACAACATGGACAACACCTACGAGGCGATCACCAATCACCTCGACGACAAGAAGCTCGAAGCCAAGGACACTTTCATCGAGGAATACATCACCGATCCGCTGAAGACCGCGGAGGACAAGCTGGTGATCAACGTCTACGTTCCCCTGAAGTGAGCCAGATGTCCTATCGCCTTCCCCTCGGCCTTTCTTGCGCCGCCATCCTCGTCGCGACCACGCTGCTGGCCGCGCCCGCCTTCGCCGACACCGATTTTCCGCCGGCGATTTCGGTCACCGGCGAGGCAACCGTATCGGCGGCGCCCGACCAGGCACAGCTTGACGCAGGCGTCACCACCGACGGCAAGACCGCACGCGAGGCCACCGAAGCCAACAATGTGACGATGGGCAAGGTGCTGGCCGCCCTGAAGGGCGCCGGCATCGCAGAGAAGGACTATCAGACCTCTCGGCTGTCGCTGCAGCCGCAATTCGCCAACCGTGCGCCGTCGTCGCCGAATGCGCCGCCCAGCATCGTCGGCTATCACGCCAGCAATCGCGTCACGATCAAGCTGCACGATGTCAGCAAGGTCGCTGGCGTCATCGATGTGCTGGTGGGCGCCGGCGCCAACGATATCGGCGGCCTCAATTTCTCGGTGTCGCAGGCCTCGAAGCTGCTCGACGAGGCCCGCGAAAAGGCTGTCGCCGACGCCCGCCGCAAGGCCGAGATCTACGCCAAGGCCGCCGGCGTCACGCTCGGCGCGCCGTTGAACATCGCGGAGATCGGCTCGGCGCCGGTGCCGGCGTTCCGAGCCAAGATGGCCACCGCCGGATTCGCCGCGCCGACGCCGGTGGCGCAGGGCGAGGAAACGCTGACCGTCAATGTCAGTGTCTCCTGGGCGATCAAGGAGAAGTAGAGCCACAGGCGTAGCCCGGATGGAGCGAAGCGCAATCCGGGGCCGATCTCTCCGCGGATAGTCCCCGGATTTCGCTTCGCTCCATCCGGGCTACTCTTCTGCTAAATCTCGAACACCTGCCCCGGCTTCAACGCCACGAACTTTTCGCGCGGCACGTTTGCCGCGTCGAGCGCCTCAGTGAGCGCTGTCGCGGGCGCATCCATCGCCTCGTCGGTCAACTGGAACGTGCCGTGGTGATGCGCCAGCGCCTGCGCGGCGCCGCAATCGGCCAGCGCCTTCACCGCGTCCTCCGGATTCATGTGCTGGTCCTGCATGAACCAGCGCGGCTCATAGGCGCCGATCGGCAGGATCGCGAGCCGCAACGGGCCGTGCGCTTCGGCCACCCTGCGGAAATGCCCGCCGTCGCCATAGCCGGAATCGCCGACGATGTAGAGCTTGCCGGCCGGCGTCTCCAGCACAAAGCTCGCCCACAGCGCCTTGTTGCGATCGAACAGCCCGCGCGCCGACCAGTGCCGCGTCGGCACCAGCGTCACCGCAAGACCACCTCCGAGCTCGACGCGCTGATGCCAGTCGAACGCCTCGGCCTTGATCGCAGCGTCAGCCGCGCGCATCGTGACGTCGTTGCCGAGCGGCGTGATCACGCGCGGCGCAAACGAAGCAGCGAGCTTCGACAACGTCGCGACGTCGAGATGGTCGTAATGGCCGTGCGACACCAGCACGACGTCGATCTTCGGCAGCTTCTCGAACGCGATGCCGGGATCGTTGTGTCGCTTCGGGCCGGCGAAGCTGAACGGCGAGGCGCGCAGCGACCACACCGGATCGAACAGGATGTTGAGGCCCCCGGTCTGGATCAGCCAGCTGGCATGGCCAACGAAACAGAATCGCACGTTGTCGCCATCGACCCGGGGCGGCGGCGTATCGGCATAGGGGCTCGGCGCCCATGCCGGCCACTCGGCGCGCTTGCGGCCGCCACCGAGCTGCCAGCGCAACACCTCGCCAAGCGATTTCGGCGGCGATCCGTCCGGGTCGAAGAAGTGCAGGCCGTCGAAATGATCGGAGACGGGGCCGTCATAGGTTTTCATCAGGGACATCCAGATCGAGGGCACGCCGAGCGCCGCAGCGGCTCCGGTCAAGCTTGCAAGCAGGCGGCGGCGGGTGATGGACAAGCGGGTTCCCAAACAGGAGGCGGGCTCCGGTTATATGGGTGGCCACCGCGAATTCGGAACCAACGCCGCAAATCGACGTGATTTCAGTATCTTAACGACAAGACCGGGTAGCCGGCGGCGAAACTTTCCTTGACTTTGCCGCCCCGGCAGCGTTTAACGCCGCGACTTTCTCGGAAAGCTCCGTCTTTTCGACCCGCCCACTGGTCCTGGAGGCCAGAGGCCAACGCCCGACAGCGCGATGCGCCCTCGGGCGCGAAAGTGTTTGGACCATCGTCTTGGCACTGTGCCAAGGCGGACTTCCCGCGAAAGCGGGTGATCCAGTATTCCAGAGCAGCTCGGATTGAACCGAGAGGCCGCGGCGTACTGGATACCCCGCTTTCGAGGGGTATGACGAGAAACGGGTGACGCGCGCTCACGGGCGCAACGAAGGACAACGGCATTGTTCGACAATTTGTCGGAACGGCTTGGTGGCATTCTCGATCGTCTGACGGGGCGCGGCGCGCTGACCGAAAAGGACGTCGATGCCGCGATGCGCGAGGTGCGCCGCGCGCTGCTCGAGGCCGACGTCGCGCTCGAGGTGGTCCGCAGCTTCATCGACCGGGTCCGCGAGCAGGCGATCGGCGCCACCGTCGTCAAATCGGTGACCCCCGGCCAGATGGTGGTGAAGATCGTCCATGACGAACTTGTCGCCACGCTCGGTTCCGACGGCCAGACCATCGACATCAACGCCGTGCCGCCGGTGCCGATCATGATGGTCGGCCTGCAAGGCTCCGGTAAGACCACCACCACCGCCAAGCTCGCACGCCGCATGGTCCAGCGCGACAAGCGCAAGGTGCTGATGGCCTCGCTCGACGTCTACCGCCCGGCGGCGATGGAGCAGCTCGCGGTGCTCGGCCGCGATCTCGACATTCCGACCCTGCCGATCGTCGCGGGCCAGATGCCGCCGCAGATCGCGCGGCGCGCGCTGGAAGCCGGCAAGCTCGGCGGCTACGACGTCGTGCTGCTCGACACCGCCGGCCGCACCACGCTCGACGAAGACATGATGAAGGAGGCGGCCGAGATCAAAGCCGCCGCCAACCCGCATGAAGTGCTGCTGGTCGCCGACAGCCTCACCGGCCAGGACGCGGTCAACCTCGCACGCTCGTTCGACGAGCGCGTCGGCCTCACCGGCATCGTGCTGACCCGCGTCGACGGCGACGGCCGCGGCGGCGCCGCGCTGTCGATGCGCGCGGTCACCGGCAAGCCGATCAAGCTGCTTGGCACCGGCGAAAAGACCGACGCCCTGGAGGACTTCCATCCGAACCGGATCGCGGGCCGCATCCTCGGCATGGGCGACGTGGTCTCGCTGGTCGAGAAGGCTGCCGCCAATATCGACGCCGAGAAGGCCGCGCGCACCGCCGAGCGCATGCGCAAGGGCCAGTTCGACCTCAACGACATGCGCGAGCAGCTGCAGCAGATGGCCAATATGGGCGGCATCGGCGGCCTGATGGGCATGATGCCCGGCATCTCCAAGATGAAGAATCAGATCGCGGCCGCCGGGATCGACGACAAGATCATCAAGCGCCAGGTCGCAATCATAGATTCGATGACGCGCCAGGAGCGCAAGAACCCGGACCTGCTGAAAGCCAGCCGCAAGAAGCGCATCGCGGCGGGCGCCGGCCAGAGCGTCGAGCACGTCAACAAGCTGCTGAAGATGCACCGGAACATGGCCGATATGATGAAGGCCATGGGAAGCGGCAAGCGCGGGCCGCTCGCCGGCATCGCGCAGGCGATGGGCTTTGGCGGCGGCATGAAGCCGCCCTCGGCCGAGGAGATGAAGGCGCTGGCCGAGAAGATGCAGGGCGGCGCCGGCGGTGGCCTGCCGAACCTGCCGAAGGATTTGCCCGCAGGGCTGCGCGGCGGCCTGCCGAACGTGCCGGGCCTGACCGGGCTTTCCGGCAAACCGATGCTGCCGGGCCTCGGCGGCTTCCCGGGCAAGAAGAAATGAGGACGCTTGCTCACTCACCCCATTCGTCATTCCGGGATGCGCCGACAGGCGCAGGCCCGGAATCCATATTCACGATGGTCGTTATGGATTCCGGGCTCGTCGCTTCGCGCCGCCCCGGAATGACGATTAGTTGAACACACACACTCGAACGAACAGAACTTAGGAGAACTAAATGTCCGTTGTTATCCGCCTCGCTCGCGCAGGCACCAAGAAGCGTCCGGTCTATCACGTCGTCGTCGCCGACTCGCGCTTCCCGCGCGATGGCCGCTTCATCGAGCGCCTCGGCCACTTCAATCCGCTGCTGCCGAAGGACAATGAGGCCCGCCTCAAGCTCGACATGGACAAGGTGAAGGCCTGGCTCGCCAAGGGCGCGCAGCCGTCGGATCGCGTGACCCGCTTCCTCGATGCCGCCGGCGTCAAGAAGCGCGAGCCGCGCAACAATCCCGAGAAGGCCGTGCCGCGCAAGGAGCGCAAGGCGCAGGCTGAAGCCGCCGCCAAGGCATAAGCTGAACGGCTGCTGCGGTGGCTGCGCCGGTCTGTGTCGCCCGTATCGGCGCTGCGCATGGTGTGCGCGGCGCGGTCCGGCTATGGACCTTCACCGAAGATCCGCTGGCCGTGAAGGATTACGGCCCGCTGATGACCAAGGACGGCGCGCGCCAGTTCGAGGTCACGCATGCGCGCGAGGCCAAGGACCATCTGGTGGTGACGCTGAAGGGCATCGCCACCCGTGACGATGCCGAACGTCTCAACGGTCTCGAACTCTACATTCCGCGCGACCGGCTGCCGGACACCGACGTCGGCGAGTACTACCACACCGACCTGATCGGGCTCGCCGCGGTGACGACATCAGAGCAGCCGCTCGGCAAGGTGATCGCGATCCATAATTTCGGCGCCGGCGACATCATCGAGATCGCCCCGCCGCGGGGCGCGACGATGCTGCTGCCCTTCACCAATGCGGTGGTGCCGACGGTCGATCTCGACGCCGGCCGCGTCGTGATCGAGTTGCCGCAGGAAATCGACGGCGACGATCCGTCGGCCGCCTGATCAATCTTCTTCAAACTGTCATCCGGCCCTGCTGCTCGAGCCAGTCGCAGAACACCGCGCTGTGCGGATCGTTGCTGCGGCCCGCCGGAAAATACGCGAAGTAGCTGCGCGCCGGCAGGCTGATGTCCGGAAACGGCGTCATCAGACGCCCCGCCGCGAGATCGTCCGCAATCAGCGCCGTTGGTCCCATCGCAACGCCGAGACCATCGAGCGCGGCCTGGATCGTCAGATAGAAATGATCGAAGGTCAGCGCGGCAGCCGGCTCCAGCGCGGAGTGCCCGGCCTCGGTGAGCCAGTCGCGCCACAGCCGCGGCATCGAGGTGACATGCAGCAGCGTGTGTCGCGACAGGTCCGCGACCTCATGCAGCGGCAGTTGCGCTGCCAGCCGTGGACTGCACACCGGCAATCGCCGCTCCGACACTAGGAAGCGCGACGAGAAGCCGTGGAAGGTATCGGGCCCACCGCGGATCACGACGTCGAATGATTCGGGCAGCGCATCCACCGGATCATTCGACGTGCTCAAGCGCACCTCGATATCCGGATGCTCGGCGCGAAACCGACTCATCCGCGGCAGCAGCCAGCGCAGGCTGAAAGTCGCGAGCGCATTGACATGCAGTACGGCCACCGTCGCATCGCTGCGCCGCGCGCGATGCTGCTGGACTGCCGCCGAGATCCGGTCGAGCGCCGGCGCGAATTCGGCGAGCAGCGCCGCGCCCGCCGGTGTCAGCACCACGCGCCGCACCGATCGCCGGAACAGCGCCGGTGCGCCCAGCCATTCCTCGAGCAGCCGGATCTGCTGGCTGACGGCGCCATGGGTGACGCTGAGCTCGGCAGCGGCTTCCTTGAAGCTGCCGAGCCGCGCGGCGGCTTCGAAGGCACGCACCGCATTGAGCGGCGGCAGGCTGCGGCGTGGAACGAACATGAATTCCTCCATACCAGATTTTCTAACGCATCGCTGGATTATTACTGGTTTGTGCCAGCGGCCGATCGGGCCCATATTGCGCAGTAAGACACTCACATATCTCGATTTTTCGAAAGACTTGCCGAATGCAACGCTGTCCTATCTTTAGATTTCCTCGACATAGGCGCCCGAGATGAGCGTATCGGTGGAAGCGGGCACGCCCCGTCCCGACCGCGCCCGGGCAACGCGGACGCTGACGGTGACCGGGCTCAACCATGCCCTGCACGACGGCTACACCGACCTGATCTACGTGCTGCTGCCGGTCTGGCAGGCCGAATTCGCGCTGAGCTACGGACTGCTGGCGCTGCTGCGCGGGCTCTATGCCGGCGCCATGGCGGGCTTGCAGATTCCGGTCGGACGCATCGCGGAGCGGATCGACGGCAAGGTCATCCTGATCGCCGGCACGGCGCTGTCGGCGCTCGGCTACGTATTTGCCGGATTCTCCGGCGGCATCATCGGACTTGGCCTGGCGCTCGCGCTGTCCGGCGCCGGCTCGAGCACGCAGCATCCGATCGCATCCGCCGCCGTATCGCGCGCCTATGGCGCCGGCGCACGCGGGCCGCTCGGCATCTATAATTTCTCAGGCGATCTCGGCAAGGCGGCGGTCCCGGCAGCGACCTCGATCCTGCTCGTGATCATGTCATGGCGGCACACGCTGCTTGTGGTCGCCTTTGCCGGCTTGCTGGTGGCGGTCTGCATCGCGCTCTGGATGCCCTCGGTCGGCAAGGGCGCCGAGCACCAGGCGGCCGCCAAATCGCGCCGCGACCGCACTGGCGGCGGTTTTCCCTGGCTGCTCGCGATCGGAATTCTCGACACCGCGGTGAGGATGGGCTTCCTCACCTTCCTGCCGTTCCTGCTGCGCGACAAGGGCGCCGCGTTGCCGACCAACGGCCTCGCGCTGGCGCTGGTGTTCATCGGCGGCGCCGCGGGGAAATTCACCTGCGGCTGGCTCGGCCAACGCGTCGGCACGCTGCGCACTGTGCTGATCACCGAAGGCGGCACCGCGGCGCTGATCGCTCTGGTGCTGCTGTTGCCGCTGGCGCCGGCCATCGTGCTGCTGCCGCTGCTCGGCGTGATGCTCAACGGCACCTCCTCGGTGCTCTACGGCACGGTGCCCGAGTTGACGCCGGCGCATCAGTCCGAGCGCGCTTTCGCGCTGTTCTATACCGGCACCATCGGATCGGGCGCGATCGCGCCTGTGATCTACGGCCTGCTCGGCGACGCACTCGGCCCGACGCTTGCGACCGCTGCGACCGCGCTCACGGCGCTGGCGATCTGCCCGCTTGCGATGGTCCTCGCGCGGCATCTCGCCGACGAAGCGACGGCGTAAGGACAACGGTCCGAAGCCACGGGCGACAGTCTTCTCCTTCCCCCTGAAAGGGGGAAGGTTGTGATGGGGGTCTGCCACGGGCGACGCTGTCTACGGAGAGAGCAGATCTCCACCCGCCTTGCTCTGACGAGCAAAGCGACCTCCCCTTTTCAAGGGGAGGTTAAGACCTAACCCGGATTGCGCTTCGCTCCATCCGGGCTACTTAAGCATTGGTCTCACGGAGCATCCCAATGACAAGCACGCACAAGGCTTGGCGGCTGCACGCCCATAATGATCTTCGCTTCGAGGATGTCGCAACGCCCAAGCCCGCGCCCGATGGCGTCGTGGTGCGGATCGAGGCCGGCATGGTGCTGTCCTATACCAACAAGCTGCTCTCCGGCGCGCTGCCCTACAGCCTGCCGCCGATGCCGTTCGTGCCGGGCACCAACGCGATCGCGCGCGTCGTCGCCGCCGGCGACAACGTCAACCATGTGCAAAGCGGCGACCGCGTGTTCCTCAGCCCGCATCTGCGCGGCGACGTGCCGGATCGCGATCCGCCGCAAATCCTGATCGGCCTCACCGCCACGGTGACGACACCCGAGGCGCTGGCGTTGCAGGCGCGCTGGCGCGACGGCGTATTCGCGGAAATCGCGCACTGGCCGGCCGCCTGCGTCACGCCGCTTGCCAATCTCGACGACAGACCGGCGACCGAGCTGATCGGGCTCGCCAAACTGATCGTGCCGTTCGGCGGCCTGCAGCGCTCTGGCCTGCGCGGCGGCCAGACCGTCATCATCAACGGCGCCACCGGCTATTTCGGCTCGGGCGGTGTGATGCTCGCGGTCGCGATGGGCGCGGGCCGCGTCGTTGCCGTCGGACGTAAGCAGGCTGCGCTCGAACAGTTGCGTGACGCATTCGGCCCACGTGTCATTCCTGCCCTCGTCACCGGCGACGCCGCGGCCGACCTTCAGGTCATCCGCCGCGCCGCCGGCGGCAGCGCCGATGTCGCGCTTGATCTGCTCGGCGCCGCCAGGAGCACGTCGACCACGCTCTCCTCGTTGCGCGCGCTCCGGCGCGGCGGCCGGATGGTGCTGATGGGCAGCGCCGAGGTGCCGCTCGAGCTCTCGTTCCGCGAGATGCTGGCCAATGACTGGGAAGTAGTCGGCCAGTTCATGTACGACCGCACGGCGCCGGGCCAACTCGCCGGCCTCGCCGCCGAAGGCCTGCTCGATCTGCGCAAGATCAACGTCGCGGCCTTTGCGCTCGCCGACTTCCGCCGCGCGGTGGATGCGGCTGCGATGATGCAGAGCCTCGACCTCACGGCCGTGGTGCCGTAACCAGAGGACATGATACCGCAAGAGACCCCGGCCCAAGCGACACCGTGGCGCGCCACCCTGCTGACCTTGTTCCCGGACATGTTTCCGGGGCCGCTTGGCGTGAGCCTGGCCGGCAAGGCGCTGGCCACGGGCCTTTGGGCGCTGGAGGCCCGCGACATCCGGGCATCGGCGACCGACAAGCACCGCAGCGTCGATGACACCCCGGCGGGCGGCGGCCCCGGCATGGTGCTGCGGGCCGATGTGCTGGCTGCGGCGATCGACGCTGCTAACATCGCTCCTGACCGTCCGCGCCTCCTGATGAGCCCGCGGGGTCGGCCATTGAGCCAAATCCGGGTCGCGGAACTTGCGGCGGGACCCGGCCCCCTGATCGTCTGCGGCCGGTTCGAGGGTATCGACCAGCGGGTGATCGAGGCCCGCGGGCTCGAGGAGGTCTCGATCGGCGATTATGTGCTGTCCGGTGGCGAAATCGCCGCGATGGTCCTGATCGACGCCTGCGTCCGCCTGTTGCCGGGGGTGATGGGCAAATTGGCTTCGGGAACCGAGGAGAGCTTCTCCGAAGGCCTACTGGAATACCCCCAATATACCCGTCCGCAGGAGTTCGAGGGCCGCCAGATCCCGGAAATCCTGGTTTCCGGCGATCACGCCAAGGTCGCGGCCTGGCGGCTGGCCCAATCCGAGGCCCTGACGGCGGCCCGCAGGCCCGATCTCTGGGCCCGCAAGGCCGGCCAAAAAGCCGTTCCGCGCCGGACAAAAAACACGACAGACGGGTGACAAACCCTGCGCTTTGCCTTATAGGGGCGGCCTAATCCGCACACGCGCAGGATAGATGGACGTTTGCGCAGCCCCCATACAGGCTGGGCGCGCCGCCGATGGAGATTTCGATGAACCTTATTCAGCAGCTCGAAAAAGAGCAGTTCGACAAGCTCGCCGCCACCAAGACCATTCCGGAATTCGGGCCCGGCGACACCGTCATCGTCAACGTGAAGGTTGTCGAAGGCGAGCGCACCCGCGTGCAGGCCTATGAAGGCGTTTGCATTGGCCGTTCCGGCCAGGGCCTCAACGAGAGCTTCACCGTGCGCAAGATCTCCTATGGCGAAGGCGTCGAGCGCGTCTTCCCGGTGATGTCGCCGATGATCGACTCGATCAAGGTCGTGCGGCGCGGCAAGGTGCGTCGCGCCAAGCTGTATTACCTGCGCAACCTGCGCGGCAAGTCGGCCCGCATCGTCGAGAAGCAGGACCGCCAGACCGCCGTCGGCGAGTAATTCTTCCTGCAAGGGACGAGTTAAAAAGCGCGGGGCTGGCCCCGCGCTTTTTTGTTGCGGCATACCTATCTGACGTGCAGGCCCGCGCATCGATCGATTGTCGCGGGCGCAAGCCCTGTGTTAGAAATTTAGAATGGTTCCGGATCAAGCAAGCCAGCGCTGCCCAGGACAAATCTGCCAGCGCGTCGTGATCGACGATCGCTCGCGGCTGCCCGGCCGCTTCTTCGGGCGCTTTGCGACGTCGGCGACGTCTGAGCTTAGACACGCAGCGTAACGCTGCCTGGACGCTGTCGCCTGCCCGCGCGCTCAAGACGCGCTCACACCATTCACCACTGAATTTCTTCTGGAGCTGAAGCTCATGTCCAAACCGACCACGCTGTACGACAAGATCTGGAACGACCATCTGGTCCACGAGGCCGAGGACGGCACCTGCCTGCTCTACATCGACCGCCATCTGGTGCACGAGGTGACCTCGCCGCAGGCGTTCGAGGGCCTGCGCGCCGCCGGCCGCAAGGTGCACGCGCCGGAGAAGACGCTCGCCGTCGTCGACCACAACATTCCGACCACGGATCGCTCCAAGCCCAATCCCGACCCCGAGAGCATCGAGCAGATGCGGGTGATGGCGGAGAACGCCAAGGAATTCGGCATCGAATATTACAACGAGTTCGACAAGCGCCAGGGCATCGTCCACGTCATCGGCCCGGAGCAGGGCTTTACGCTGCCCGGCACCACCATCGTCTGCGGTGACAGCCACACCTCGACGCATGGCGCGTTCGGTGCGCTCGCGCACGGCATCGGCACGTCAGAGGTCGAGCACGTGCTGGCGACGCAGACGCTAATCCAGAAAAAGGCCAAGAACATGCGCGCGATCGTCGACGGCAAATTGCCCGAAGGCGTGACCGGCAAGGACATCATCCTGGCGATCATCGGCGAGATCGGCACCGCAGGCGGCACCGGCTACGTGCTGGAATATGCCGGCGAGGCGATCCGTGCGCTGTCGATGGAAGGCCGCATGACGGTCTGCAACATGTCGATCGAAGGCGGCGCGCGCGCTGGCCTGGTCGCGCCCGACCAGAAGGCGTTCGATTTCCTGCGCGACCGCCCGAAGGCGCCGAAGGGCGCCGCCTGGGATGCCGCGATGCGTTACTGGGAGACGCTGCGCTCCGACGATGGAGCGCATTTCGACCACGAAATCCGGCTCGACGCCGCCAAGCTGCCGCCGATCGTCACCTGGGGCACAAGCCCCGAGGACGTCATCTCGGTGAACGGCTTCGTGCCCGATCCCGACAAGATCGAGGACGAGGCCAAGCGGCTCTCCAAGCATCGCGCGCTGAAATATATGGGCCTGACCGCGGGCACGAAGATCACCGACATCAAGCTCGACCGCGTCTTCATCGGCTCCTGCACCAACGGCCGCATCGAGGATCTGCGCGCAGCCGCCAAGATCGCCGAGGGCAAGACCGTCAACGCCAACGTCAATGCGATGATCGTGCCGGGCTCGGGCATCGTGAAGGAGCAGGCGGAAGCCGAAGGCCTCGACAAGATCTTCGTCAAGGCCGGCTTCGAATGGCGCGAGCCGGGCTGCTCGATGTGCCTGGCGATGAACCCGGACAAGCTGAAGCCGGAAGAGCGCTGCGCCTCAACCTCGAACCGCAACTTCGAGGGCCGTCAGGGCTTCAAGGGCCGCACCCATCTGGTGTCGCCCGCGATGGCCGCGGCCGCCGCGATCGCCGGCCACTTCGTCGACGTCCGCGACTGGCGGTAAGGCCAAGCGCCAGATTCTTTTTTGACGCGTTTTCTTCACGCGAACCGGAGCCACTTCGCTCGAAAACGCTATTGCTTCGTCTCAAGCTCGAGCCGTTTCGGAAACGGCTCGTTAACGGGCCGCACGCACACTGCCTCCTTGCGAAAACAAGTCTTCGCAAGGAGCGCCTGCCGTGGCTGACAAGCCCGAATTCGTCGACATGATCAGTGAGGCGACGCGGCAGAAGCGCCGCCGCGCTGCGCCACGCATCATCGATCCACTTCCCGAGGTGAAGGAAAGCTCGCGCCTCAGCCACTGGCCGCCGGACCGCTGGACGCAATGGCGGATGGAAAACCTGACGCCGTGGAAGATCAAGCCCTGGAAGCTGAAGGACTGGGACTAAAGCGCGATGAGATTGGGTTGAATCGTCAGCGCGTTTTAGGAGCTGCTCTCTCGTTGCGTCGCTTGTGTCGCGCGCCGCGCGACAGCGTCCGTCACCAGAACGGGCCGAACCCGAAGCCGAAGGTGAACGGCGCAGGCGCCGCATACGGATACGGCCGATAGTAATAGGGCCGCCCGTAATAATAGGAGCCGTACGGACGGTAATAGGAATAGGGCCGGTGGTACGGCCGGTAATAAGGCCGGTAGCCGTGGTGATAGTGGCGGCGATGGGTGTGGTGGTGATGGCGCTGCGCGCTGAAGTCGGTCGCTGCGCCCGCCTGCCGTTGCGCGGCCGCGGCCTGCGGCCTGGTTGAAGCCGCCGCGGTTGCCGATGCCGGCGCCGTCAATGCCAATGCACAGGCGAGCGCCGCGACACCGATCCATCTCATCATGATCAACTCCTGCAGATTGCGATTGGTCTCACCTCGCGTGCGCGAATCTGCCGGTTTGATGACTGACAACGACAACAGGCCCGCTGCTCACGGGCCTGTGTCTCAACTGCGCTGATACGTCGCGCGATCAGCGGCGCCAGTGGCGGTGATGGCCCCAGCCACGGTGATGTCCGCGGTGCCAGCCACGATGCCAGCCACGACTATGTCCGTGGCCCCAGCGCACCTCGGTGGTCTGGCTCACGTTGTCCTGAACCGTTGCGGCGGTGCCCGGCGTCGCGAGCGACATCGCGTTCGCGCGCTCGGCCGGCGCCGCCAAAACCAGCACGGCACCGACGGCCGCAAGTCCCAGAACCTTCATCACCTTCATGAGTCGTCTCCTTGATCCCTTGAGGTCACGTCTTGCAACGACGATTGGCGTTCGAATCGACTGCCGTTGCCGCGACGCAGATCGCGAGCCGGATGCGGATGACGTGAGTGGGAAGTGAATATCTGCGCCACGATCATGAATGCCGGGGGCGCGCACACGTTCCAATTGACCGCGTGATTTTTCGCGCAGACGCGCAAAACCCGGCCTAGACTATGGTCGTATCTCGCGTGCTCTCTGTTGCAGGAGATTGCCGTGACACACACAGGCACACGCAGCCGCGTGCTTCAAACTGGCATTGCGACGCTCACTGGTTCCATCATGTTCGCCAATGCCGCGCTCGCCTCGCAAGGACCGGGCGGCGGCATGGGCACGGCAAGCCATCTCACGCAAATGCTGATGGCGATCGCAGTCTACGGAGCGTCGGGATTGATCGTCGCTGCCGGACTCATCCGCGCTGCACAGCGCAGCTTGCGCGGCTAGCCCGGCCGCCAGAAGCAGTTCATGCGCGGCGTGATCACGGTGCCGCTCGGCCTGTGCTCCTGCACATAGGTCGCGGTGCATTCACGCACGGCATTCGGACCGGGATTGTAGCGCGGGATCACATCCGGTTCCCAATGATCGGGCCGCGACCGGTAGACCGGCACGCGCCTCAGGCGGCGGCGATCGGCGACGCGCTCGCGCGCGACGGGCGCCGGTTCACCGATCCGTGCTTCAGCCGCCGCGCTCTGCGCGCGCGCCTCTCCAACCGGGAGCGAGAGCCCGACTGATGCCGCCAACAGCGCTGCCGCCACGATCCGTTTCATCACGCCACCCAAGCCCCACTCTTGAGCCCCATTGTTGGGCAGCACGGTCTCCTATCGCACTGCCAAGGTCAACTGCGCTGGCGCGCCCGATAGCACTCGCGCTAAAGGAGTGGCATGTGGACCACAGCCAAAGCTCCTTCACTGGCCGAGATGGAGGCCATGGCGCACGAGGTTTTCGAGCGCCTGCCCGCGACGTTCCGGGCCCTCTGCGAGGGCCTGATCATCCGTGTCGACGACTTCCCGACCGACGAGGTGCTCGACGAGATGCAGGCCGAGAGCGAGTTTGACCTGCTCGGTCTGTTTCACGGCATCGGGCTGCCGCAGCAGAGCCATGGCGACGTGGCCCGGCTGCCCAATCTGGTCTGGCTGTACCGCCGGCCGATCCTGGACTACTGGGCTGAGCACGACGAGACCCTCGGGCATATCGTCCGGCACGTGCTGATCCATGAGATCGGGCACCATTTCGGCCTCTCGGACGCCGATATGGAGGCGATTGAGGCTGGCGCGGGGTAAAGCGTTTTCGAGCGAAGTGGACCCCGGTTCGCGTGAAGAAACGCGTCAAAACAAGACTCTGGAGCCCGTTCCGCTTCCATCGGAGCGGAATGGGCTCCAGCTTTGCAGAAATCGCCCTTTTACCGCTGTCATATTCGCGATAGATATCCGGCCCCTATCCCCACTTTTGGCCCGGGAAGAGCACCGATGGACAAGTTCACCACGCTGGAAGGCGTCGCGGCACCGCTGAAGATCATCAATGTCGACACCGACATGATCATTCCGAAGCAGTACCTCAAGACCATCAAGCGCACCGGCCTTGGCAAGGGGCTTTTCTCCGAGCAGCGCTACAAGGATGACGGCAGCGAGAATCCGGATTTCGTCCTCAACCAGCCCGCCTATCGCAACGCGAAGGTGCTGGTCGCCGGCGACAATTTCGGCTGCGGCTCGAGCCGCGAGCACGCGCCCTGGGCGCTGCTCGACTTCGGCATCCGCTGCGTGATCTCGACCTCGTTCGGCGACATCTTCTACAACAACTGCTTCAAGAACGGCATCCTGCCGATCCGCGTGTCGCAGGAAGACCTCGACAAGCTGTTCGACGATGCCGAGCGCGGCGCCAACGCGACGCTGACCATCGACCTCCCCAACCAGGAGATCCGCGGCCCCGACGGCGGCAAGGTCAAGTTCGAGATCGACCCGTTCCGCAAGCACTGCCTGATCAACGGCCTCGACGACATCGGCCTGACGCTGGAAAAGAAGACGTCGATCGACAGCTACGAGGCCAAGCTCAAGGAACGTGCCTGGGCCTGAGGCTCGGCGTATCGTCGCGCCCCGGTGCCCTCAGGCGCCGGGGCTTTTCTTTGCCGCATTGCCTCTCCGCAACCTCAGAGACGACTGACGCGCATGCTGCCTGACATCGTCACTTTCTGGCACGGCTCGATGGACGCGCTGCGCCAGACCTGCCTGCGCTCGCAGCTGGCGGCCGGCCACAAGGTGACCGTGTACAGCTTCGATCCGATTCCCGGCCTGCCCGACGGCGTCGGCAATGCCGAGGCGGAAGCCGTGCTGCCGCATGCGTTCTCGGAGAAGCTGCGTCCGGCCGAGCGCGACGGCTCGTGGCGCGACTGGACCATCCTGCAATTCAGCGACTTCTTTCGGATGCGACTGATGGCGCAGCGCGCCGGGCTCTGGCTCGACGCCGACGTGCTGCTGCTCAAGCCGGTCGCGATCGATCCGGCAAAACCCTATTTCGCCTGGGAACGGCCGCAGCAGCTCGGCAACTCCGTGCTGTATCTGCCGCCGGACGATCCGATCGTGCGCGCCTTCGAAGCGCTAATGAAACAGGACGAGCTGACGCCGGACTGGCTGGCGCTCCGTCACCGCCTGACTTTTGCGGTGCGCAAGCTGCGCGGCAAATCCCACCGCCTCTCCGACATCCGCATCGCGATCTACGGCCCCGCCGCACTCACCGCACTGGCGCGCCGCGAACGCGAATTGCAATACGCGCTGCCGAAGCGCTCGTTCTACGCGGTGCACGCCGAGCCGAAACTGTTCTTCGAGCCGTCGGACTTTTCGCGCTATCTCGATGATCCCGAGATCATCGGCCTGCACATCTCACCGAAAGGCCGCGGCAAGGAGACCCCGATCCCGGGCAGCCTCTATGCGTGGGCGACGGAGAAGTTTGGGGCGTGATGCGCCCACCCGCCTCTGGAGGGGGCGCCCTAGCAAAACATCGAAAACAACCCCATGCAAAGGAGCCGGCGTGCCTGCATTCGACACGGCAGCTTGACATGACGGGCAAATCAGCGGCATTATTCTATTATTCGGAAGTTGCGCGGACGCGCCTCACCCCGCGCGATGGGACGTGGCCGGAGCCATATGCGATCCCCCCCCCTGAAGGGCAGGGCAATCGCATATGACCCTTCGGCGGCCGCGGAGGTAACTTGGCCTCGTGGTTCGAGACGCGCCGCAAGCGGCGCTCCTCACCATGAGGGTCTACTATTGTGCAGCAAAACAAGCCGTCATCCTGAGGAGCCCGCCAGAGGCGGGCGTCTCGAAGGATGGCCGCAGGGACGCTCCTCGCCAGATTATTCCCAAACGCGATAGCCTTACCCTGGAGGGTGCAAATCAATGCCCCATCGCGGCGATCGCGTCGGCGATCGCGATGGTGCGCTTCGCCATCTCGGCGTGCAGCCGCTCGACCATGCGGCCGTCGAGCTGGATCGCGCCGCGCGAGGCGTTCTCCGGCAGTTGGAAGGCGGCGATGATCTTGCGGGCCTCGGTGACCTCCGCCTCCGGCGGCGTGAAGATCGCGTTGCAGGCATCGATGTGGCTTGGATGGATCAGCGTCTTGCCGTCGAAGCCGAGATCGCGGGCCTGCGCGCATTCCTCGGCAAAGCCGTCGACATTGCTGATGTCGCTATAGGGTCCGTCGAGGATCTCGAGCCCGTGGGCGCGGGTCGCCAGGATGCAATGCGTGATCATCGGGATCATCGCCGCACGGCCCGGCTTCATCCGGATCCGGGTTTCGCGCGCAATGTCGTTCGGCCCGAACACGAAGCCGGCGAGCCGGACCCCAGAGTCCTTCGACGCCGCCGCGAGCTTGTCGGCATCGAGCACCGCGCGCGCGGTCTCGATCATGGCCCAGACCCGGATCGAAGCCGGGGCGTTGATGTCGCTCAGGCGATCGGCGACTGCGTTGAGATCGTCGACGGTGGAGATCTTGGGAACCAGGATGCCGTCCGGCTGCGCCTTGCCGGCCATGGCGATGTCGTCGACCCACCAGGGCGAGTCCAGCGCGTTGATGCGGATCAGCACCTCGCGCTTGCCAAAGCCTTTGGCCGCGACTGCCTTGGCGATCTGCTCGCGCGCCACCGCCTTGGCGTCGGGCGCGACTGAATCCTCCAGATCGAGGATGATGCCGTCGGCCGCCAGCGTACGGGCCTTTTCCAGCGCCCGTGCATTCGACCCCGGCATGAACAACAGGCTGCGGCGCGGACGGGTCATCGGCATTCTCCTCGGGGCTTCGGCTCCGCCGCTGTCCAATCTCTGGGCAAAGGGCCGGAACCATCGTTTCAATGCTGCCGTATCATTTCAAGCTGCACCCCGAAAGTCTTGTTCCCATCACCGGCATGTGGTTAGCCAGAGGCCATGAAATTTTTTCCGAAACAGTTGATCGACGGCTACCGGACCTTCGCGACCCAGCGGCTGCCGACCGAGCAGTCGCGCTACCGGGATCTGTCGGAACGCGGCCAGTCTCCCGAAACCATGGTGATCGGCTGCTGCGATTCCCGCGTCTCGCCCGAAGTGATCTTCGATGCCGGCCCGGGCGAATTGTTCGTGGTGCGCAACATCGCCAATCTGGTTCCGGTCTATCAGCCCGACAGCAGCGCCCACGGCGTCTCGGCCGCGCTGGAATATGCCGTGACCGTGCTGAAGGTGAAGAATATCGTGGTGCTGGGCCATGCCCAGTGCGGAGGCATCCGCGCGTTCGTCGACAAGATCAAGCCGCTCACGCCGGGCGACTTCATCGGCAAATGGATGCAGATGTTCATCAAGCCGGGCGAGGTGGTCGAGCAGCGCGCGCATGAGAGCATGCAGGATTTCGTCACCCGCATCGAGAAGGCCGCGGTGTTCCGCTCGCTGGAGAATTTGATGACCTTCCCGTTCGTCCGCGAGCGGGTCGAGAGCGGCGAGATGCAGCTGCACGGCGCCTATTTCGGTGTCGCCGAGGGCTCGCTGTTCGTGCTCGACCGGGTCGCGAAGGAATTCATCAGCGTGCAGGAAGCGATTCAGAAGGGCGAATAGGGAAGCCCTATTTGCCACTCGCTACGCACGCGAGCTTTATTCGTGATCGTTGCCCCAGCGATCGGAGATCGCAAGCAAGAGCGCCGAGATCACGAACACCAGGTGCACGGCGACCAGCCAGGTCATCCGCGTCGCGTCGAACGCGGAATCGATATTCAGGAACGCTTCCAGCACGTGGATCGCGGAGATCGCGACGATCGAGGCCAGCAGTTTCTGCTTCAGCCCGGCAAAATCGATCTTGGTGATCCAGATCGGCCAGTTCGGATTGCCCGACGTGTCGATGCGCGAGACGAAGTTCTCGTAGCCCGAAAACACCACGATCAGGATGAGGTTGGCAACCAGCGTGACGTCGATCAGCGCCAGCGCATCGAGGATGACTTCGGTCGATTTGTAGCCGGACGCATGCAGCACGAACTCCCAGAGCATGCGCGCGAATTTCAGCAGCAGCACGGCCAGCGCCACGACCAGGCCGACATAGAACGGCGCCATCAGCCAGCGGCTGTTGAACAGCACATATTCGAAGCCGCGCATGAAGCGCGGCGTCGCGGGACTGGACGGGACGGGAGCCGATTGTTCCGACATGGTTACGCCCCCCGTTGGTCCGCGCCGCTCAGGCCGCCTTCTGCTTCGCGGTGATCAGCTTGCGGTTGATCAGGACCTCGGCGATCTGCACGGCATTGAGCGCCGCGCCCTTGCGCAGATTGTCCGAGACGCACCAGAACGCCAGGCCGTTCTCCACCGTCGCGTCCTCGCGGATGCGGCTGATATAGGTGGCGTCCTCGCCGGCCGCCTCATAGGGCGTGACGTAGCCGCCCGGCTCATGCTTGTCGATCACGAGGCAGCCCGGCGCATTGCGCAGGATGTTGCGCGCCTCGTCCGCAGTGATCGGATTGGCGAACTCGACATTGACGGCCTCGGAATGGCCGACGAACACCGGCACGCGCACGCAGGTCGCGGTCAGCTTGATCTTGGGATCAAGAATCTTCTTGGTCTCCGCCATCATCTTCCACTCTTCCTTGGTAAAGCCGTCCTCCATGAAGACGTCGATCTGCGGAATGACGTTGAAGGCGATGCGCTTGGGAAACTTCTTATTGATCAGCTCGTCATTGGTGTAGACGGCCTTGGTCTGCGAGAACAATTCGTCCATCGCATCCTTGCCGGCGCCCGACACCGATTGATAGGTCGAGACCACGACGCGCATGATGGTTGCCTTGTCGTGCAGCGGCTTCAGCGCGACGACGAGCTGCGCGGTCGAGCAATTCGGATTCGCGATGATGTTCTTCTTGGTGAAGCCGGCCGCGGCATCCGCATTCACTTCCGGCACGATCAGCGGCACGTCCGGGTCCATGCGCCAGGCCGACGAATTGTCGATCACGACCGCGCCGGCGGCGCCGATCCTGGGCGACCATTCCTTGGAGACCGAGCCGCCGGCCGACATCAGGCAGATGTCGATGTCGGAGAAATCATAGTGCTCGAGCGCCTTCACCTTCAGGGTGCGGTCGCCATAGGAGACCTCGATGCCGACGCTGCGGCGCGAGGCCAGCACGACGACCTCGTCGGCGGGGAATTTGCGCTCGTCGAGAATGTTGAGCATTTCGCGCCCGACATTGCCGGTCGCACCGACCACCGCGACTTTGTAACCCATCGTTCACTCTCCGACGAAAAATGCCCATTCCCCCGCTGTCAGCGGAAAGGGAAGAGGCAGCGCTTCTATGCGAGAAACCCCGTCAAGACAACGTTGCGCAAGCTTTGAGCGTTTTGATGCGTTTATTCCGGGCCGATCCGGCCGCACCCCATCATACGAGAATTCCGTCAGCGCTGACGAACTTCGTCGACGAGGTGTACGCCATGCTCTCCGGGCTGCTCGCCTATGCCGCCGTGCTCGCGCTGTTCGTGGTCCTCGGCGTTTATCTATGGAAGCAGCTGCCTGATACAACGGCGGCCGCACCTCCTGCCGCCGCGGGCTGGAGCACGGCCGGCCGCACGGCCCCCGGCTTTGCCATCAGCAAGCTCGATCCGCGAGAGAAAACAGCGACTTACGAAATCTACCGGCACCCCGAGGGCGGCCGCAAGGACGTCTTCCGCTGGACCGATGCCGACGGCACGCCAGCGGCCGAGCTGGAAATCTATCGCCCTGGCGGCGAGGTCATGGCGTCCCCGGTGACCGAGATTGCCGACCGGCTCGACCCGGGCGGCGGCCGCGAGCTCGAGACTGCTGGCATCGTCGACAGCAAGTTCGGCAGCCTCACCCTGCTGCGCCCGGCGCGGCAGGACGGCAGCCGCCCCTGCCTCGGCTTCCTCAAGCAGGCCGATGCGCCCGACTTGCGAATATCAGGCTGGACCTGCCAGGGCGACAGCCTGCCGGCCCAGCGCGCCGCAATCGTTTGCATGCTGAACCGCCTGACCCTCCTGGCCGCAGGCAATGACCCGAGGCTCGCCGCGCTGTTCGCCCATGCCGAGCTGCGCCGCACCGAGTGCGTTACCTCCGGCCCGCCGGCGCTATCGGCCGATTGGGTGATGGGCCGCGAGAACCCGCTTCTGCGCGGCGCGCTTTGATGGCGAGACCGTGGCAAGGCACTGGTTTTCATGAAACTTTTGCGCTTGGACACGCATTATCTCAGCCGGTGTGGCGCAATTGACCTAGTGACGGCCTCCCCACCATGGCTACAATGTGTTCCGAGTGATTTTGGCGGACGCGCCAGCCCCTGACGGGGGCCGTAATGACGAGGATGCGATGACCTTGAATTTCCCTGCCGCGAACAAGCTCGTGGTGTTGCTTGCCGCGGCTGCCGTCACCGCAACCGCATTCGGCACGACCGCGGCCAGCGCGCAGCAGACCCCGAGCAAGCGCAAGCAGCAAGAACAGTATGACCGCGACGGCCGCCGCTATTACGGCTCGCAGGGTCCGAACCGGGTCTATCAGCAGGGCCCGCGTACCCGCGTTTACGTCACCACGCGCTCCTCGGCTCGACGCCGGCACCGAGGTGCTGCCGGGCGATCGCAAGTTCAACGACTACGCCTATCCGCCGGACGTCGGCTATCCCTCGTTCGCGCGCGAGAACAACAACCGCCCGATCGATCGCCAGCCGCTCAGCCCGCCGGCCGACCTCGGCGGCTATCCGCGGACCTTCCCGCTGTACTGAGAATTCCGGCGAACAGCCGATACGAAAATGCCCGGCTCCGGCCGGGCATCTTTTTTGTTCGCCGTCATTCCGGGGCGATGCATAAGCATCGAACCCGGAATCTCGAGATTCCGGGTCTGGTCCTTCGGACCATCCCGGAATGACGGCAGAGCCGTCACGCGTGCAGCTTCTGCAATTCCTTGAGGATCGCCTCGCCCATCTGCGCGGTGCTGACAGACGTGGTGCCGGCCGACTTGATGTCGGCGGTGCGCAGGCCGCTGGCGAGCACGGCCGCGATCGCGCCGTCGACCTTGTCGGCGAGATCGCCCATGCCGAACGAATAGCGCAGCGCCATGCCGAACGAGGCGATCATCGCGATCGGATTGGCAAGGCCCTTGCCCGCGATGTCGGGCGCCGAGCCGTGCACGGGCTCATACAACGCCTTGCGCTCCTTGGTCTTGGCGTCTTCCTTGCCGAGCGAGGCCGACGGCAGCAAGCCGAGCGAGCCCGTCAGCATCGCCGCGATATCCGACAGCATGTCGCCGAACAGATTGTCGGTGACGATGACATCGAACTGCTTCGGCGTCTTGACCAGGTTCATGCCGCCGGAATCGGCGAGCTGATGCTCGAGCGTGACGTCCTTGTATTCGCGCGCATGGACCTGGGTCATGACCTCGTTCCAGAGCACGCCCGACTTCATGACGTTGCGCTTCTCCATCGAGGTCACCTTGTTCTTGCGCTTGCGCGCCAGCTCGAAGGCGACGCGGCCGATGCGCTCGATCTCGAAGGTGTCGTAGACCTGGGTGTCGATCGCGCGCTTCTGGCCGTTGCCGAGATCGGTGATGGTCTTCGGCTCGCCGAAATAGACGCCGCCGGTGAGCTCGCGCACGATCATGATGTCGAGGCCCTCGACCACCTCGCGCTTGAGGCTCGAGGCATCGGCCAGCGCTGGGTAGCACACCGCCGGACGCAGATTGGCGAACAGGCCGAGATCCTTGCGCAGGCGCAGCAGGCCGGCCTCGGGACGCACCTCATAGGGCACGCTGTCCCACTTCGGACCGCCGACCGCGCCGAAGATCACGGCGTCGGCCGCATTGGCCTTGGCCATGTCGCCTTCGGAGATCGACACCTTGTGCGCGTCATAAGCGGAGCCGCCGACCAGGCCCTGCTCGGTCTCGAACCTGGCGATGCCCTGCGCATTCAGCCAGTCGATCAGGCGCTGCACCTCGGCCATCACTTCGGGGCCGATGCCGTCGCCGGGGAGGAGCAGCAGTTTGTGGGTCGCCATGGTCGTTACCTCATTCAATCGGGCATGCCCGCCATCGTCAGGCGCGAGTGCTAAAACGCCCCGCACCGATTGGCAAGGCACCCGGCACAGGGCCAAAATGGGGTTTGAGCGAGCCAAACCGCGCCTCAAGAAGCCAACAACCGGACCTCATGACCGCTGCCATCGCCTACGCCTTCGCCTCGGCCATTTTCCTCGGTGCCGGGGTGGTGTTGGCGCAGCTTGGGCTGCGCACCGTCGAGCCGCTGTCGGGCGCTGCGATCAGCGTGCCCAGCTTCACCGTGCTGTTCCTGGTGCTGTCGCCGCTGATCCTGCATGGCGAGCCGGTGGTCTGGCAGGCCTTGCCGATCTTCATGGCGATCGGGCTGTTCTTCCCGGCCTCGCTGACGCTTTTGACCTTCGCCTCGAACCGGGCGCTTGGGCCGGTGATCACCTCGACGCTCGGCAATTTGGCGCCGCTGTTTGCGGTGACCGCCGCCGTGGTGCTGCTGCACGAGCCGCTGCTCCCGCAGCAGCTCTCAGGCCTCGTCGTCGCGGTGGCGGGCGCCGCCATCATCACCGTGACCCGGCCGCGCGACCTCGGGCATTGGCGGAGCTGGGCGCTGCTGCTGCCGCTCGCCAGCGCCCTGGTGCGCGGCATCGTGCCGCCGATCGCCAAGCTCGGGCTTGCGATCTGGCCGAGCCCGCTCTGGGCCTGCCTGGTCGGCTATGTGATGTCCTCGCTGGTGGTGCTGACCGTGCAGCGGATCCGCAAGGGCAGCTTCATGGTGCAGGCGGCGCGCGAGGGCCGGTTCTGGTTCATGCTCACCGGGATCAGCAACGGGCTCAGCGCGCTCAGCCTGTTCGCCGCGGTGCGCAACGGCCCGATTACGCTGGTGGCGCCGCTCGCCGCGATCTATCCGCTGGTCACGGTGGCGATGAGCGCCGTCATGCTCAAGCATGTCGAGATCACGCCGCGGATCGTCATCGGAACCCTGCTGACCGTGATCGGCGTCGCGCTGGTCCTGATCGCTTGATTGCCCGATGCGCAAGACAGTGTTGCTGCCTCCGGCGCTGGGCAGGATCGCCGCGGCCTGCCACAATGCCTGCATTGCCGGAGTGAATTGTGAGAGCCCCCGCCCCGTCCTACCCGCATCCCGCGCGGCTGATCCTGATTCTGTCGCTTGCACCGACGGTCGGTCTCGGCATCGGCCGTTTCGCCTATTCGCTGGTGTTGCCCGACATGCGCGAGCAGCTGGCCTGGTCGTATTCGGCTGCCGGCTTCATGAACACGATCAATGCCGCCGGCTATCTGGTCGGCGCACTGTTCGCCTCGCGCCTGATTCAGCGCTTCGGGCTCGCCGCATCGGTGCGCTGGTCGACGCTGGCCTGCGCACTGTCGCTGGCGCTGTGCGCCATCTCGGGCAATTTCGCGGTGCTGAGCTTTGCCCGCCTGCTGGTCGGTTTCGCCGCCGCGATCGGCTTTGTCGGCGGCGGCGCGCTCGCGGCAACGATCGCGCAGTCGCACCCGGAGCGGGCCAACTTCCTGCTCAGCCTGTTCTATGCCGGGCCGGGCGTCGGCATCCTGGCATCCGGCCTGATCGCGCCGTTCGTGTTGCAGGCTTTTGGGGCCGGCTCGTGGTGGATCGTGTGGTGGGCGATGACCTTGCTCTCCGCGATCATGATCGTGCCGTTGTGGCTTGCGCCATTGCAAGCCAATGCAATCGCCGGCGGCATCGTGCGAACCAAATTCGCCGTGATGCCGGTCCTGATCTATCTCGCCGCCTACTTCCTGTTCGGCGCCGGCTACATCGCTTACATGACCTTCATGATCGCCTATGTCCGCGACGGCGGCGGCGGCGCGGTGGCACAGAGCGCGTTCTGGAGCCTGATCGGCGTCAGCGCCTTCGTCACGCCATGGGTGTGGCGGCGGGTGCTGGCGCTCGACCGCGGCGGGCTCGCCACCACGATCATCCTCGGCGTCAACGCGCTCGGCGCGGCTCTGCCGATCTTCGGACATTCGCCGCTGCTGCTGGCGATCTCGGCGCTGGTGTTCGGCGTCGCGTTCTTCGCCGTGGTCGGCTCGACCACCGCCTTCGTGCGCTTCAACTACCCGCCGGAAGCCTGGCCCACCGCGATCGCCGCGATGACCATCGCGTTCGGCATCGGCCAGACGCTCGGCCCGATCGTGGTCGGCGCCATCACCGATGCGGTCGGCAGCCTGTCGTATGCGTTGAACGTCTCGGCCGCGATGCTCGTGCTGGGGGCGGTGCTGTCGGCGTTTCAGAGGAAGGTGGGGCGGTGATCGTCGTCCCGGCCAACGCCGGGACCCATATCCACAAGAGGGTGTGTCGAAAGGAAGCATCTCCCCGCCTGCCTATTTCCTTGGCCGCGGAGTATGGGTCCCGGCCTTCGCCGGGACGACAGCGAGCTAGCTCCCACTAAACGAATTGTACCCCTGGTCTTCCCAGTAGCCGCCCTTGTAGTCGTTGGTGACTTCCATCGACAGCACGTATTTCGGGTTCTTGAAGCCGAGTTTTGTGGGCACCCGGATCTTCATCGGGAAGCCGTAGGCGCGCGGCAGGATCTCGTCAGCGAATTTGAACGTCATCTGAGTCTGCGGATGCAGCGCCGTGCGCATGTCCAACGGTGAATTGTAGCCGTCCTTGTCGGCGCACTGGAACCAGACATATTTGGCGCGGGTGTCGGCGCCGACCAGCTTGAAGAAGTCGCGCAACGGCGTGCCGGTCCAGCTGCCGATCGCGCTCCAGCCCTCGACGCAGATGTGGCGCGTCACCTGCTTGACCTGCGGCAGCTTGTACAATTCGTCGAGTGTCCACGGCTTCTTGTTCTCGACCAGCCCGCGCACCTCGAGCTTCCAGTCGGCGCCCGCGATGTCAGGCGCATCGTCGAGATCGTAGTACGCATTGAACGGAAACGGCTTGGTGATCATGCTCTCGGGATAGGTCGGTGCCAGCGCATCCGGATTGAACATCCAGGCCTGCACCGCGTCGTTGAACTTGGAGACGTGCTTCAGCAATTCCTCGGCCGACGAGGAATCGACCACGTCGCAGCCGGTCAGCAGCGTCAGCGCGCCAAGACTCGATCCTGCCGTGATGAAGCGGCGGCGCGTCAGCTCGGGCATCGTCTTCACCGCGTCGCGCACCAGCAGCTTCTTGTCGACACCGGGGATCAGGAGTTTGCGCAAGCGTCCCATCGTATCCTCCCTCAGCGCCCGATGATCATGGCGCGCAGGCTCTTCGGCACCAGCAGCGCAAGCGCGACATGGACCACCAGGAAGGCGACAATCAGCGCCATGCAGGTGAAGTGGACATAGCGCGCGACATCGTAGCCGCCGAACAGCGACACCAGCCAATGCAATTGCACCGGCTTCCACATCGACAGGCCGGACAGCACGATCACGGCGCCGACGATGATGATGCCGGTGTAGAGCAGCTTCTGCACCGAATTGTACTTGCTGAGATCCTCATGCGACAGCTTGAAGGTCAGCGCCGCCTTGGTGTCGGCAATCACGCCGCCAGGAGTGATCGGCAGCAGCTTCTTGCGGAAGCGGCCGGTGGCGAAGCCGAGCGCCAGATACACCAGGCCGTTGACCATCAAGAGCCACATCGCGGCGAAGTGCCAGAGCAGCGCACCGCCGAGCCAGCCGCCGAGCGTGATGCTGCGCGAGAAGCTGAAGCCGAACAGCGGCGAGGCGTTGTAGATCTGCCAGCCGGACATGATCATCAGGATCATCGCGACGGCATTGATCCAGTGCACCATGCGCACCCAGACCGGCTGGATCACCTTCGCGGGCGTTGCGGTCTCTGCCTGGTGGTCGCTGACGGCGAGGCTCGTCATGGAAGTTCTCTGCTCGTGGTCGTTACCGGCTTATACGCCGGGAACAGGCGTTCCGTTACAGGGGCACGCCTCATCAGTTTGATATACGCCGCCTGATCTGGTCACAAAAATGCGAGCCGGGGCGAGGCGCCGGCTCGCGGTTTCGAAAGACGGCCACGGACTAAATCGGCCTGTCGGGTGTTACGTCGCCGGCATCAGCACGGTGTCGACCACATGGATGACGCCGTTCGACTGGTTGACGTTGGAGATCGTCACCATCGAGGTGCCGCCCTTGGCATCGATGATCCAGACCTTGCCATCCTGCTTCTTCACGGTCAGTTCCTCGCCCTCGGCGGTCTTCAGCTTCTTGCCGTCGGTGAGATCGGAGGCCTCGAGCTTGCCGGGCACCACATGGTAGGTGAGGATCTTGGTCAGCATCGCCTTGCTCTCGGGCTTGACCAGATTGTCGACGGTTCCGGCCGGCAGCTTGCCGAACGCGGCGTTGGTCGGCGCGAACACCGTGAACGGGCCCTTGCCTTCCAGGGTGCTGACCAGGCCGGCGGCCTTCACCGCGGCGACCAGGGTGGTGTGGTCCTTCGAATTGACGGCGTTCTGGACGATGTTCTTCGACGGGAACATCGCCGCGCCGCCGACCATCACGGTCTTCTCCTCGGCGCGGACTGGCGCCACGACGGTGGCGGTGATCGCAAGCGCGCTGAACGCGGCTGCTGCAAGATAGGCAATACGCTTCGACATGGTTCGTCTCCCGATGAGTGATCCAGCCGGCGAAGTCATCGCCGGCGATGAAGGGGCAACGACGGCGCGGATAGGTTGATGAAAGCACCGTCGTTGGCCTGAGCTACGGGAGGTTTTCGGGGCGGTTTCCGGAAATAATTCTTTGTGATTCCTGAAACCGGCTGCGACGCGCTGCGTACACGCGACGCCTTGCGCTCCGTCGCGCATTCCATTCAGCGGAATGGACGGGTGCGACGCCGCGAGCAATTTGGTTACCGCCACCGCTCGATTGGTTCAGCCTGATGCGGCACAGCTTCGCAGAGAGCGGCCGCGGGGAGGCAGCATGAGCAGCATCACGGCGGACGGACACGCCGCGCCCATGGTGAACGGTGCGGATACCGACATCGCCCGCTCGAGCAGAATCACCTGCAATACGCCAACTACCGCGCCGTCGCCGGCAATACCGAACTCACGCAAACACACTGGCATATCGCCACCGCCAACGCGCCCGGCTGGGGCTTTGGCAGCACACCGGCTCGTTCGCGCTGGCGTTCCTCTGCATCCCCGTGCTGATGCTCGGCGTGGTCCTGTTCGTGCCGGAACATACAGGGAAGGAGCTGAACGAGATCAGCGAGTGATCCGTCACGATTTGTAGCCCGGATGGAGCGCAGCGAAATCCGGGACAACCTCTCCGCGGAGACCGCCCGGATTGCGCTTCACTTCATCCGGGCTACGAAGTGACCGCCGCCTAATCCCGGTTCGCCGGCGTCTGGATGAAGCCGCGGTTGTGGGTCGGGCTGATCAGGATCTCGTTCATGCAGACCCGCGCCGGCATGCTGGCGACGAAGGCGATGGTGCGGCCGCAATCCTCGGGCTGCAGCATCCTGGCCTGCTCGGCCTCGCTCGGCACCACCGGCCGCTGTTTCAGGATCGGGGTGGCCACCTCGCCCGGCGACAGGCAGCAGGCGCGCAGGCCGTTGACGCATTCGTCCATGTTGAAGGAATGGGTCAGCGCCAGCACCGCGTGCTTGGTCGTGGTGTAGGCCGGGCCCGGCATCTTCGAGACGTGGCGGCCGGCCCAGGAGGCGACGTTGATGATGCAGCCGTCCTGCTGCTCGCGCATCGTCGGCAGCACCGCGCGCATGCAATACAGCACGCCGTTGAGGTTGACCTCGACCAGCCTGTCCCAGCCTTCCAGTTCCATGTCGGCCCAGCTGCGCTTCGGCACATTGATGCCGGCGCTGTTGACCAAGAGGTCGATGCGGCCGTGCTTGGCGACGATCGCCTCGGCGGCCTTGTTGACGTCAGCTTTGCTGCTGACGTCGAGCGCGATCGCCTCGGCCTTGCCGCCCTTTTTGGTGATGTTGGCCACCACGCGGTCGAGCTCTTCCTTGCGGCGGCCGGAGACCACCACCGTCCAGCCGTCCGCCGCCAGGAATTCCGCCCCGGATTCGCCGATTCCGGTGCCGCCGCCGGTGACCCAGGCCACGCGTTTCCCTTGATTTGTCATGCAAACTGTCTCCGTTGCTTTTCGAAGGGCGTTTTTGCTAATGCAGCCGGACTCTTACCGGCTCTTTCGCCCCTCAGGGGATGTTGCATGAACACGACCGCCAACGCCAATCTGTTTTCCCGCCTGTTCGACGGCCTCGACGACCCCAACCGGCTCGCGATCGAGCAGCTCGACGGCAGCCGCATCAGCTATGGCGATCTGATCGCGCGGGCGGGCCAGATCGCGAATGTGCTGGTCGAGCGGGGCGTCAAGCCCGGCGACCGCGTCGCGGCGCAGACGGAGAAATCAGTCTCGGCGCTGGTGCTCTATCTCGCCACCGTGCGCGCCGGCGGTGTCTATTTGCCGCTCAACACCGCCTATACGCTGAACGAGCTCGAATACTTCATCACGGACGCCGAGCCGGCGCTGGTGGTCTGCGATCCCTCCAAACTGGAGGGCATCAAGGCGATCGCCGCCAAGGTCGGCGCCAGGGTCGAGACGCTCGATCCGACCGGCAAGGGCTCGCTGACCGAGGCCGCCGACAAGGCGTCGAAGCAATTCGCCACCGTGCCGCTCGGCAACAACGATCTCGCCGCAATCCTCTACACGTCCGGCACCACCGGCCGCTCCAAGGGCGCGATGCTGTCGCACGACAATCTGGCGTCGAATTCGTACTCGCTGGTCGATTACTGGCGCTTCACCGACAAGGACGTGCTGATCCACGCGCTGCCGATCTATCACACCCACGGCCTGTTCGTGGCCAGCAACGTGACGCTGTTTGCGCGCGCCTCGATGATCTTCCTGCCGAAGTTCGATCCGGACGTGATCATCAAGCTGATGGCCCGCGCCACCGTGATGATGGGTGTGCCGACCTTCTACACCCGCCTGTTGCAAAACCCCGGCCTGAACAAGGACGCGACCAGGCACATGCGGCTGTTCATCTCGGGCTCCGCGCCGCTGCTCGCCGACACCCATCGCGAATGGTCTGCCCGCACCGGCCACGCCGTGCTGGAGCGCTACGGCATGACCGAGACCAACATGAACACTTCCAACCCCTATGACGGCGAGCGCGTGCCCGGTGCCGTCGGCTTCGCGCTGCCCGGCGTCTCGGTGCGGGTCACCGATCCCGAGACCGGCAAGGAGCTGCCGCCCGAGAGCATCGGCATGATCGAGGTCAAGGGCCCGAACGTGTTCCAGGGCTACTGGCGGATGCCGGAGAAGACCAAGGCCGAATTCCGCGCCGACGGCTTCTTCATCACCGGCGACCTCGGCAAGATCGACGACAGGGGCTACGTCCACATCCTCGGCCGCGGCAAGGACCTCGTGATCTCCGGCGGCTTCAACGTCTACCCGAAGGAGATCGAGAGCGAGATCGACGCCATGCCCGGCGTGGTCGAATCAGCCGTGATCGGCGTGCCGCATGCCGATTTCGGCGAAGGCGTCACGGCAGTCCTCGTCTGCAGCAAGGGCGCCGATGTCAGCGAGGCCTCGGTGCTGAAGGCGCTCGACGGACGGCTCGCCAAGTTCAAGATGCCCAAGCGCGTCTTCGTGGTCGACGAATTGCCGCGCAACGCCATGGGCAAGGTGCAGAAGAATATCTTGCGGGATAAGTATAAGGATATTTATTCGAAGTAGCTCGGCTGCGTAGCCCGGATGGAGCGAAGCGAAATCCGGGACCAGCCTATCCACCGTAAGAACCCCGGATTACGCTTCGCTCCATCCGGGCTACGCACCGCCCAACAAACTGATCACGAACCGTCCGCCAACGATGAAGAGATAGGCCCCGAACGCCACCTCGAGCGCCCGCTTCGACAGCGCGTGCGCGACCTTGACGCCGAGTGGCGCGGTGACCAACGTGGTCGGCATTACCAGCAGCGCGCCGATCAGCGAGACGTAGCCGAGCGCGAACGGCAATTGCAGCGCGGCGACGTCGGGAAAGCGCGCGGCGGCAGGCCAGCCGGCATAGACGTAACCCAGCGCACCGGGGATCGAGATCAGCACCGCGAGCGCGGACGAGGTCGCGACCGCTTGGTGGATCGGCCGGCCGTAGAAGGTCATCAGGAGGTTGGCGAACAGGCCGCCGCCGATGCCCATCAGCGTCGACAGCAGGCCGACAAAGAAGCCATAGACCCGCATCAAAAAGCCCTTCGGTACATCGTCGCCGAATTTCCAGGTTTCGCGCGCCAACAGCAGCCGCGCCGCGGCCGACCACGCCACCATCACGAACACGATCTTGAACAGCCGCTCCGGCGCGAAGCGCGCGGTGACGCTGCCGGCGGCGACGCCGATCACGATCGGCAGCCACCAGCGCTTCAGAATCGCCATGTCGACCGCGCCGCGGCGATAATGGGCGCGAAACGAGCTCAGCGAGGTCGGGATGATGATTGCGAGCGAGGTGCCGATGCAGAGCGGCATCCGGACCTCGAGCGGCACGCCGGCGAGGCGAAAGCATTCGTAGAACACCGGCACCAGGATTGCGCCGCCGCCGATGCCGAACAGGCCGGCAAGAAAGCCGGACAGCGCGCCGACCGCGATCAGCAGCAGCGCAAGCTCGAGCAATTCCCTGGGATCGAGGCCGGTCATCATGTCCTTCGCACTGTGTTCGGCGCACGGCCGCGGCCGCGCCGTGGCGCCGCTTCGAGAGAGCAATAGCCCCTTTTCGGATTCGGGAGTATCTATGCTCTTGCGCAGGCTCTGTTGCGAAATGCGGAAGGATCGGGCTTGGACCAGCTTGCGGCGATGGCAGCTTTTGTCCGGGCGGTCGAGGCCGGCAGCCTGTCGGCGGCGGCGCGCTCGCTGCCGAGCTCACTGACCTCGGTGAGCCGTCAGATCAGCGCGCTTGAAGCGCATTTTGGCACCCGCCTGTTGGTGCGCACCACCCGCCAGCTCGCGCTGACCGATGACGGCCGTATTCTCTACGAGCGCGCGAAATCAATCCTCGGCGAGGTCGGGGAGATCGAGGCCGCGCTGGCGCGCGACCCGCATCAGCCATCGGGCCGGATCCGGCTGAGCTCGCCGAGCCTGATCGGACGCCTAGTGATCGCGCCGTTGCTGGTCGAGTTTCTCCGGCGCTATCCGGCACTCTCGGTCGACCTGCTGCTGATCGATCGCGCCGTCGACATGATCGAGGAGGACATCCATCTGGCCATCCGGATCGGCCGGCTGCGCGACTCGCAGCTCGTCACCCGCAAGCTCACCGATCTGCAGATGATCGTGTGCGCATCACCGGACTATCTGGCCCGGCACGGCGCGCCGCGAACGCCGGGCGATCTTGCAGATCATGACTGCCTGGTGTTTTCCGATTCGCCGGGCAGCGCAAAGTGGCGCTTTGCCGACGGCACGAAGACGGGTCGCAAATTCCGCATATCGGGTCGGCTCTGGATGAATAGCCTCGAGGCGCTGGTTGCTGCAGCGCGGAATGGTGCCGGCATCGTCCGCGTGCCGGCATGGCAGGTGCAGTCAGACCTCGCCAACGGCCGGCTGCAACGCCTGCTGATCGACCATGAGCCGGCGGCGACGCCGCTGCATTTGATGTTTCAGCCGGCACGGCTGGCATCGCCTAAGATCAGGGCATTCGTTGATTATCTGGTGGAACAGTGGGGGAAGATCGACGCCTTTCGCACCCCGCAAGGAGGCAGCTAAACACGCGGAGAATCTATCTTCACTTCTTGGTTCACTCGACCTTGCATGTGGTATACCACGCTGCGGATCAACCAGAATTCGGCAAGTCTAACAATGAACTTCGGTTCGAACGAAGGCTAATTGGCCGTTGCGCGGGGTGAGCCTAGTCCGTAAATAGAACTCCTCCACCGCGTTCCCCGATGGGCCGGGCGCGGTCCCTCACATCATAAAGCCCGCCGATGACCGCCAGGATCGAACGACCGCTTTCACCCCATTTGCAGACCTACCGGTGGACGCTGACGATGGCGCTGTCCATCGTTCACCGTGCCACAGGTGTGGCACTGTATTTCGGCACCCTGCTGCTGGCCTGGTGGCTGATTGCCGCCGCCTCCGGCCCCACCGCCTACGCCAATGTCCAAGCCTTCACCGGCAGCGCGATCGGCAAGCTGATCGTGTTCGGCTACACGTGGGCGCTGATGCACCATCTGTGCAGCGGCATCCGGCATTTCGTCTGGGATCTCGGCTACGGCTTCAAGGCCAATGAGCGCGAGGCCCTGACCTGGGGCGCGCTGGTCGCCGGCATCGCGCTGACCGTGCTGGTCTGGATCATTGCCTACGCGGTGGGAGGTGGACGATGAGCGGTCCCTCCTCGATGCGTACGCCGCTGGAGCGCGTCCGCGGCCTCGGCTCCGCCCACACCGGCACCGGCGATTTCTGGCGCCAGCGCCTCACCGCGGTCGCGATGACGCTGCTGATCATCCCCGTGATCGTCGTGGTGATCATGCTGATCGGCCGCAATCATGCCGGCGCGGCACAGATCCTCGGCTCGATCCCGATCGCCGTCATCCTGTTGCTCTTCATCGTCGCCAGCACCTGGCACATGAAGATCGGCATGCAGGTCGTGATCGAAGACTACATCCACAACGAGAAGCTGAAGATCGCCAGCGTGATGGCGAACAACTTCTTCTGCGTCGCGGTCGCATTGGCCTCGATTTACGCAATCCTCAAATTGTCGTCGGGAGTTTGACCCATGGCCACTCAAGGTTTGGCCGGTGAAGGAAACGGCAAGGCCACCAACGGCGGCCCGGCCACGAACGGCAAGGCCTACCCGATCCAGGACCACACCTACGACGTCGTCGTGGTCGGCGCCGGCGGCGCGGGCCTGCGCGCCGTGGTCGGCTGCTCGGAAGCGGGCCTGCGCACCGCCTGCATCACCAAGGTGTTCCCGACCCGCTCGCACACCGTTGCGGCGCAGGGCGGCATCTCGGCCTCGCTCGGCAACATGCATCCGGACGACTGGCGCTGGCACATGTACGACACCGTGAAGGGATCGGACTGGCTCGGCGACCAGGACGCGATCGAATACATGGTGCGCAACGCGCCCGACGCGGTCTACGAACTCGAGCATTGGGGCGTGCCGTTCTCGCGCACCGAGGACGGCAAGATCTATCAGCGCCCGTTTGGCGGCATGACCATGGACTACGGCAAGGGCCAGGCGCAGCGCACCTGCGCCGCGGCCGACCGCACCGGCCACGCCATGCTGCACACGATGTATGGCCAGTCGCTGCGCCACTCGGCCGAGTTCTTCATCGAATTCTTCGCCATCGACCTGATCATGGACGACCAGGGCGTCTGCCGCGGCGTGATCGCGCTGAAGCTCGATGACGGCACGCTGCATCGCTTCCGCGCCCAGACCACGATTCTGGCCACGGGCGGCTATGGCCGCGCTTACGCCTCCTGCACCTCGGCGCATACCTGCACCGGCGACGGCGGCGGCATGGTGCTGCGCGCCGGCCTGCCGCTGCAGGACATGGAGTTCGTCCAGTTCCACCCGACCGGCATCTACGGCTCGGGCTGCCTCGTCACCGAAGGCGCCCGCGGCGAAGGCGGCTACCTCGTCAACTCCGAGGGCGAGCGCTTCATGGAGCGCTATGCGCCGTCGGCCAAGGACCTCGCCTCGCGCGACGTCGTCTCGCGTGCGATGACGATCGAGATCCGCGAAGGCCGCGGCGTCGGCAAGAAGAAGGATCACATCTTCCTGCACCTCGACCACCTCGATCCGAAGGTGCTGCACGAGCGGCTGCCGGGCATCTCCGAATCGGCGAGGATCTTCGCCAATGTCGACGTCACCCGCGAGCCGATCCCGATCGTGCCGACCGTGCACTACAACATGGGCGGCATCGCCACGAACTATCACGCCGAGGTGCTGACCAAGCGCAATGGCGACGACAACTCAGTGGTGCCGGGCCTGATGGCGATCGGCGAGGCCGCCTGCGTCTCGGTGCACGGCGCCAACCGCCTCGGCTCCAACTCGCTGATCGACCTCGTGGTGTTCGGCCGCGCCGCGGCGCTGCGCCTTGCCGACAAGCTGACGGCGAACGCCAAGCAGCCGGAGTTGCCGAAGGACTCGGCCGACCGCGCGCTAGGCCGGCTCGACCACTTCCGTCACGCCTCCGGCGGCACGCCGACCGCGAAGCTGCGCGACAGCATGCAGCATGTGATGCAGAACAATTGCGCCGTGTTCCGCACCGGCGAGGTGCTGCAGGAAGGCCAGAACCTGATCCACAAGGTCTATGGCGGGGTCGGCGACATCTCGGTCTCGGACCGTTCGCTGGTGTGGAATTCCGACCTGGTCGAGACGCTGGAATTCGACAATCTGATCGTGCAGGCGGTCGTGACGATGGATTCGGCGGCGAACCGCACCGAAAGCCGCGGCGCGCATGCGCGCGAGGATTTCTCGGCGCGCGACGACAAGAACTGGATGAAGCACACGCTGACCTGGATCGATCCGGCCGGCAAGACCACGATCGATTACCGTCCCGTCCACGATTACACGATGACCAACGATGTGCAGTACATCCCGCCGAAGGCGCGGGTCTACTGAGAACGAAGGCGAGCAAGCATGGTTGAATTCGCACTTCCGAAGAATTCGAAGATTTCCGGCGGCAAGACCTGGCCGAAGCCGGCAGGCGCCACCGAGACCCGCGAATTCCGCGTGTATCGCTGGAACCCGGACGACGGCAAGAATCCGAGTGTCGACACCTACTATGTCGACACCAATGATTGCGGTCCGATGGTGCTGGACGGTCTGATCTGGATCAAGAACCATATCGACCCGACGCTGACCTTCCGCCGCTCCTGCCGCGAAGGCGTCTGCGGCTCCTGCGCGATGAACATCGACGGCCAGAACACGCTGGCCTGCACCAAGTCGATGCATGACGTCGGCGCCGGCGGCGCGGTGAAGGTCAACCCGCTGCCGCACCAGCCTGTGGTCAAGGACCTGGTCCCCGACCTCACCAATTTCTACGCCCAATATGCCTCGATCGAGCCGTGGCTGAAGACCACGACGCCGACGCCGCAGAAGGAGTGGAGGCAGAGCCACGAGGACCGCGAGAAGCTCGACGGTCTCTACGAGTGCATCCTGTGCGCCTGCTGCTCGACCTCGTGCCCGAGCTATTGGTGGAACAGCGAACGCTTCCTCGGCCCCGCCGCGCTGCTGCAGGCCACGCGCTGGGTCACCGATTCCCGCGATGAGGCGACCGGCGAGCGGCTCGACAATCTCGAGGATCCGTTCCGCCTCTATCGCTGCCACACCATCATGAACTGCGCCAAGGCGTGCCCCAAGGGCCTCAACCCCTCCGAAGCGATCGCCGAGCTCAAGTTCAAGATGGTCGAACGCCAGATCTGATCCGACACGGCCGCGGCTGGCGCTGCTGCTGTCCTCAGCGCCCAGCCGCCGCCGGCCGGATCAGGATATCTGCACCCACCGCATCGACGCCGGGCCGATCGAGGTCGAGCACGACGTCGACGATGCTGTGATCCTCCGGATCCATCGTGACGGTGAAGCCGAGATCGCGGCACATCCCGATCATCGTGGTGTTCTCCGTCAAGACCTGGCCGGACAGGCGCTTCAACCCCTCCGACCGCGCATAGTGGATCAGGAGCTGCATCAGCGCCCAGCCGAGGCCTTTGCCCTTCAGATCGGACTGCAACAGGATCGCGTATTCGGCGTTCTGGTACAGCGAGTCCGAATGCAGCCGGACCGCGCCCATCATCTCGCCGGTCGCCGGATCGAGCGCCACAAAGGCCATCGCGCGCGCATAATCGAGCTGGGTCAGGCGCGCGATGAAGGCGTGCGAGAATTCCTTCATCGCGTGGAAGAAGCGCAGCCTGAGATCCTCGGCGGTGACGCGCTTGAAGAAATCGGCCACCATCGGCTCGTCCTCGGGGCGCATCGGCCGCACCGTGACATGCGAGCCGTCGCGCAGCGCCAGCTCGCCTTCCCATTGCGACGGATAAGGTCTGACCGCGAGCCTGGTGTGGCCGGCAAACAGCCGGGTCGGCTTGCGGATCGCCACCCGCGCATCGAGCGCCAGCACGCCGCTCTCGTCGGCCAGCATCGGATTGATGTCGAGCTCGGCGACCTCGGGAATGTCGGCGGCCATCTGCGCCAGCTTGACCAAAGTGAGCGGCACCACATCGGCCGGGACGGCCGGCACATCGCCATAGCCGCCGAGCAGCCGCGACACCCGGGTGCGCCCGATCAGCTCGCGGGCGAGATTCATGTCGAGCGGCGGCAGCGCCAGCACCTTGTCGTTGATCACCTCGACCGCCGGACCGCCGCGGCCGAACACGATCACCGGACCGAAGGTCGGATCGTCGGCAATGCCGAGGATCAGCTCGCGCGCCGCGCGCCGCACGATCATCGGCTGGATCGTTACACCTTGCAGCGTCGCATCCGGCCGCGCGCTGCATGCGCGTTCCATGACGGTCCTGACGGCCTCGATGACGCTGTCCCTGGTGCGCAGGTCGCGGATCACCCCGCCGACATCGGAGGCGTGCCTGATGTCACGCGAAAACACCCTGACCACGATCGCGTGCCCCGCGGCGAGGAATGGCGCAGCCTTCTCGGCGGCGTCCTCGGCACTGTCGGCGACGAGCGTGGTCACGATCGGAATGCGATAGGCCTCGAACAGGGCGATGATCTCGGCCGGATCGAGCCAGGCGCGTCCTTCCGACAATGCTTTCACGACGACATGCCGCGCCGCCGCCGTCTCCGGCGTGAACACCGATGCGACACCGGGCGGCGTCGCGGCGAGCGCGGTGGAGGCCTCGCGGTAGCGTACCAGATACATGAAGGCGCGGACCGCATCGTCCTCGGTCGGGAAATGCGGGATCCGTGCCGCCTCGAAGATCGCGCCGGTGCGCTCGTCGGCACCGACCCAGGCCGCAAGCACCAGGGCGGCGACCGCGCTGCGCTTGGTCCTGCGGTCGCGCACGCATTGCGCCACCGCTTCGGCAATGCCTTTCGCCGGCGCCACCGCAGTCTCGACATTGGCGACCAGCACCGCGTCGCTGTTGCCGTCATCGAGCAACGCGTTGAGCGCCACCACGTACCGGGCGGCGTCGGCATCGCCGGCGATGTCGACCGGATTGGCGCAGGACCAGCCCGGCGGCAGCATCTTGTCGAGCCGATCGATGGTCCCCGTCGTCAGCGTCGCAGGCACACCGCCGAGCTCGGCCAGCCGATCGATCGCGAGGATGCCGAGCCCGCCGCCATTGGTCAGGATCGCCAGCCGGTTGCCGCGCGGCACGAAGCCGCGGCCAAGCAGCTCGGCGCAATCGAACAGCTGGCGCAGGTCGTAGACGCGCAGCATGCCGGCACGGCGGAACGCAGCGTCATAGACCGCATCGGAGCCGGCCAACGCGCCGGTGTGGGTCGCGGCCGCCTTTGCGCCCTGCGCCATCCGGCCTGATTTGACGACGATGACCGGCTTCATGCGCGCCGCGGCGCGCGCCGCCGACATGAACTTGCGCGCGTCCTTGACCGCTTCGAGGTAGATCAGGATCGCGCTGGTGTGATCGTCCAGCGCGAAATAATCCAGGAGGTCGGCGACGTCGACGTCGAGCTGATCGCCGATCGACGCGATGCCGGAGAAGCCGAGCCGCCGCTCCGCCGCCCATTCGATCATCGCCGACGCCACCGCGCCGGACTGCGAGATCAGCGCGACATGTCCGTCGGACGGCTGATGCGAGGCGAAGCTGGCATTGAGCTTGGCGCGCGGCACCATGATGCCGAGGCAATTCGGCCCGATCAGCCGCATGCCATGCTGCCGCGCCGTCTGCCCCGCTGTCGCCGCGAGCGAGCCCGCGCCGTGGCCGAGACCGGCCGACAGGATCGCCGCACCGGCAACACCGGCGTGAGCTGCCTCCGCGACGATCTCCGGAACCGCCGCCGCAGCCGCGCTGATGACGACGAGGTCCGGCACGAACGGCAGCGACGTCAGGTCGGGAACGGTCGGCTCCCCGTCGACCTCGGCATAGTGCGGGTTGACGACGCCGAGGTTGCCGGCGAAGCCGCTCGCCCTGATGTTCCGGAGCACCGCCGCGCCCAGCGACGACCGCCGCGGACTGCCGCCGACCACCGCGATGCTTCGCGGCGCAAATACCCGCTCCAGGCCGAACGTCGACATTGCGTGGTCTCGCAGGGAAAGCGCGTGATGCGCTTCGGATGAACTCTACTTCCTCGTTTGACCCATTGTACCCGTTGCGGCCTCAGGCTGGTATGACGGAACGCACTACGGCGCCTAATGGAGCCCGAGCGCCTGCGCCAGATTGAAGGTCAGGAAGCTCGCGGCATAGGCCAGCACGAGCATGTAGAGGAACGTCACCACCATCCATTTCGCGCCGCCGGTCTCGCGGCGGATCACCGCGAGCGTCGAGGCGCATTGCGGGGCGAAGATGTACCAGACCAGCAGCGACAGCGCGGTCGGCAGCGTCCATTTCTGCGCCAGCACCTGGCCGATCGCATCCGCCGCCTCCTTGCCGCCCTCGATCGAATAGACGGTGCCGAGCGCTGCGACCGCGACCTCGCGCGCCGCCATGCCCGGGATCAGCGCCACCGCGATCTGCCAGTTGAAGCCGATCGGCCGCAGCAGCGGCTCCAGCGCATGGCCGATCATCGCCGCGAAGCTGTAGTTGATCGCGGGCCCCTCGGCGCCCGTGGGCGCCTGCGGGAACGAGGCCAGGAACCAGATCAGCACCATCATCGAGAGGATCGTGGTGCCGGCGCGATACAGGAACATCTTGGCGCGGGTGAACACGCCGATCGCGATGCTCTTCAGCCGCGGCACCTTGTAGTCGGGCAATTCCAGCATGAAGGGCGCCGGCGCATGGTCGCGCCACAGGAAGAATTTTGCGACCGCCGAGACCGTCAGCGCGCTGGTGATGCCCGCGGCATAGAGTCCGAACATCACGAGGCCCTGCAGATTGACGAACCCCCACACCGTGGTCGCCGGAACGAAGGCCGAGATGATCAGCGTGTAGACGGGAATGCGCGCCGAGCAGGTCATCAGCGGCGCGATCAGGATCGTGGTCAGGCGGTCGCGCGGGTTGTCGATCACCCGCGTCGCCATGATGCCGGGAATCGCGCAGGCGAAGCTCGACAGCAGCGGAATGAAGGCGCGGCCATGCAGTCCGGCGCCGCCCATGATGCGGTCCATCAGGAACGCGGCGCGCGCCATGTAGCCGAAATCTTCCAGCAGCAGGATGAACAAGAAGATGATGATGATCTGCGGCAGGAACACGATGACGCTGCCGACGCCGGAGATCAGGCCGTTCTGCAGGAAGCTCTGCAACAGGCCCCAGCGTTCCGGCAGCAAATCGTGGATCAATTGCCCGAGCGCCGAGAAACCATCCGACAGCAATTCCATCGCCGGCTGCGCCCAGGTGAACACCGCCTGGAACATCACGAACAGGATCACCGCCAGGACCACGAGACCCCAGACCGGATGCAGCACGACCGAATCGATCCGGTTGGTCAGCGTGTCCGGCTTGGTCGGCAGCGTCACCGCCGCGGCGATGATGCGGTCCGCCTCGCGCTGCGCGGCCTTGAGATCGGCGATCGTCGGCGTCGTCCACTCGCTGGCCGCCGCCTGATGCGACCGCGCCAGGAATTCGTCGGTCCGCTTCAACAGCTCGTCGACGCCGCCCTTGCGCACCGCGACCGAGGTCACGATCGGCAAGCCCAGCTCCTGCGACATCCGATCGAGATCGATCGTGACGCCGCGGCGCTTGGCGATATCGATCATGTTGAGCACCAGCATCATCGGCCGGCCGACGCGCTTCAGCTCGAGCACCAGCCGCAAGGTCAGCCGCAGATTGGTGGCGTCGGCGACGCAGAGCAGCAGATCTGGCACCGCCTCGCCGTCGAAGCGGCCGAGCACGATGTCGCGGGTGATCTCCTCGTCCGGGCTGCGGCCGCGCAGCGAATAGGTGCCGGGCAGATCGAGCACGGTGACGCTGCGCCCTTCCGGCGTGACGAAGCCGCCGGACTTGCGCTCGACCGTGACGCCCGGATAATTGGCGACCTTCTGGCGGCTGCCGGTCAGGCTGTTGAACAGCGACGTCTTGCCGGTGTTCGGGGCACCGACCAGCGCCAGGCGCAGGGATGCAGTGGTCATTCGACGATCACGGCCATGGCTTCGCTCCGGCGCAGCGCGATCGTGATGTTGTCGACGCGCACCGCGATCGGATCCCGCCGGATCGTGCCTTGATGCAGGATTTCCACGCGCGCGCCTTCCACAAATCCCATCTCGACCAGGCGCTGCTCCAGCTCCTGCGGTGAGAGCGATGAGCCCGTCACGAGCGCATCGAGCCTGATGATCTTGCCGACAAAACCGCGATCCGCATGTCCGAGCCGGGTATCCGGGAAATTGCCGTGGGAGCTGTTTGGATCGCCTGTCATGCGGCCTGTTTTTCAGCAGGTAGTCGCAGGGTCAAGCATTTGCCCGTGAGAGGTTTTAGAACTCCTAAAAACAGCGCCCGGGCGCGCCATCCCGCCCGATTTTGCGCTTGACGGCCGGCGAACTGCTAACGAGGTCGTGATGGCGGCGAGCAGCACCCGCCCGGCGCCGCTGCGGAGTGAGCCGGCACGCACTTGATCGATCCCGGTTGGCCTCCGGTAACCTTGACCGGCCGCTGAATGACGAACCAGCCCCCGCGCCCCGCATCGGGACGGGGTTTCGCTTCCTCCGGCGCAACGGTTTGCGTTAATGTTGCTGCGGAGCCGGAGCGCCCGTGCAGACCGCACACCGCAATTCGCTGAGACTGCTGCAATGGATGATGGCCGCCTCGCTGGCCCTTCCGCTGGCGCTGTTCGCGTTTGCCTCTGCGATGTCCTGGATCTCGACCAGCGACGCCGCCGACCAGGAGATCCAGCGCACGCTCGACGTCGCCCATGAGCACGCGCTCAAGGTGTTCGAGACCATCGACCGCAGCCTCGCCGAGGTCACCGAGGTGATCCGCGGGATGAGCGACGCCGACATCGCCACACGCGAGAAGAGCCTGCATCAGCGGCTGCGCGCGGTCGCCGAGGCGCTGCCCCAGGTGAAATCGGTCTGGGTGTTCGATGCCAGCGGCCGAGCCCTGATCAACAGCCTGGTGGTCCCGGCCCCGGACATCGATTTCTCGGACCGGGACTATTTCCGGATCCACGTCCAAGGCGACATCGGTACCTTTATCGGCGAGGTACTGACGCCGCGGCCGCCCTATCTGGGCGCGCGGTTCTTCAGCGTCGGCCGGCGCCGCAACAACGAGGACGGCAGCTTTGGTGGCGTGATCCAGGCTTCCGTGCTTCCGGAATATTTCGAGAGCTTCTACGGCAAGATCGGCCGCGAGCCGGGCAGCTTCCTGGCGCTGATCCGGACCGACGGCGCGGTGCTGGCGCACTATCCCGCCATCGATCACCCGGCCCGGTTCGAGCCGAGCGGACCGCTCGGGCAGCAGCTCGTCGCCCATCCGCAGGCCGGGACCATGACGATCCTGTCCCCGGCCGACGGCATCGAGCGGCGGATGCGCTATGAGCGGCTGGCCGAATACCCGATCTATGTCAGCGCCGGCCTCGAAACCGCGGCGATCCGCTCGCGCTGGGTCTCGACCATGGCCCAGCACCTGGTCTTCGGCATCCCGGCCACCGCCCTGCTGTTCGGCCTGCTCGCGCTCGCCTACCGGCGCACCCAGCGCCTCGAGGAAGAGGCCAACCGGCGCATCGAGGCCGAGGAGGCGCTGCGCCATGGCCAGCGGCTGGAGGCGCTCGGGCAACTCACCGGCGGCGTCGCGCACGACTTCAACAACCTGCTCACCGTGATCCGCGCCTCGGTTGACATGCTGCGGCGGCCGGACCTGCCGGAGCCGCGGCGGCAGCGCTACATCGATGCGATCTCCAACACCGTGAACCGCGCCGCCAAGCTGACCAACCAGCTGCTGGCATTCGCACGCCGGCAAACCCTCAAGCCCGAGGTGTTCGACGCCTGCCAGAACGTCCGCACCCTGAGCGAGATGATCACCACCCTGATCGGCTCGCGGGTCGAGATCATCGCCCAGGTGCCGGACGAGATCTGTCTGGTCAACGCCGATGCCGGCCAGTTCGAGACCGCCATCATCAACATGGCGGTGAATGCGCGCGACGCCATGGACGGCGTCGGCCGGCTCACGATCGCGGTCCGCGTCGTGGACAAGTTGCCCTCCACGACGAGTGCTCCACCAGGCTCGCACGGCCATGTCGCCGTGACGGTGACCGACACCGGCGTCGGCATTCCGCAGGAGCTGTTCGGCCGCATCTTCGAGCCGTTCTACACCACCAAGGAGGTCGGCCACGGCACCGGCCTCGGCCTGTCGCAGGTGTTCGGCTTCGCCAAGCAATCCGGCGGCGAGGTCACCGTGACCAGCGAAGTCGGCAAGGGCTCGACGTTCACGCTGTATCTGCCGCGCGTCGTCAGTGGACACAGCGCGCAATCGCCGCTCACTGAGGATGCGCCTTCGGTCGATCCGACCAGTGCGTCGGTGCTGATCGTCGAGGACAATGCCGAGGTCGGAAAATTCGCCGCCGACACGCTGACCCAGCTCGGCTGCACCTGCGTGCTGGTGGAGAACGCCACCCACGCGCTGGAGGAGCTCGCGGTCGACCCTGATCGCTTCGACCTGGTGTTCACCGATGTCGTGATGCCCGGCATGAGCGGCATCGAGCTTGCGGAGGAGATCCGCCGGCAGGGCCTCGATCTGCCGATCGTGCTCGCCTCCGGCTACAGCCAGGTGCTGTCGCAGCAGGGCAGCGGCGGCTTCGAGCTGCTGCAGAAGCCCTATTCGACCGAGCAGCTCGCCCGCGTGCTGCACAAGGCCGCGCGCTCGCGCCGGCTGAAGCGGGATCAAGCGCCGGCGGGGTGAGGTGGTGGCGCATCCCACAAACGCCGTCGTCCTGGCGAAAGCCAGGAGGTGGATTCACACTCGAAATGCAACACTTGAGCAGCAAAGGTCTCCGCTGGGGTCCTGAAGTCAAGGCATTTGCGCGGGGTGTTGTTGTATGCGGCGATGAACTTGCTGAGGCGTCGGGTTGGGAGCTTGTCGAGATCGGTTTTGCGCGGGATGAAGCGTCGCATGCGACCGATGGCGTTCTCGATGCCACCTTTCTGCCAGGGGGCGTGCGGATCGCAGAAGAAGGTCTTCATCAAGAGGCTTTGCAAGGAAAGGTGAGATGCGAACTCGGTACCGTTGTCGAAGGTGACGGTCTGGCGCATCTGCTCTGGCAGCGCCTTGAACAGACGCACGAGATAGCTTGCGACACCGGAAGCGAGCTTGCTTGGGAGGCGGACGCCGAGCAGCAGGCGGGAGGTGCGCTCGTGCACGGCCAGGATCTGCTGACGGTATTTGGAGAACATCATCAGATCGGCCTCCCAATGGCCGGGAGTGTTGCGATCGGCGACCTCGACGGGCCGTTTATCCAAGGAAACACGGCCTTCGATGAAGCTTGCGGGACTTCCGCCCCGCTTGCCACGGCGGCCGCGCTTGCTCTTGGCGCGTGGCAGATAGTGCCGCCAGCTGCCGTCCGTGGTGCGTCTGATCTGGGCATAGATGAAGCGGTAGATGCTCTCGTAGGAGATCACCTTGCGTCCATGCTCGATGGCCAGCCGGCCGGCGACCTGTTCGGGCGACCAGCCACGGCGAAGGCCATCCAACACCGCGCGGCGCAGGACGGGCTCCCGTTCGAGGCGTCCGCCCGTCCAGCGCCGCGCTCGCATCCGTTGCTGGGCATAGTCGGCCTTGTAGCCGGCCTGAACGCCATGATTACGGTTCATCTCCCGAGAGATCGTTGATGGCGGGCGATCCAAAGCTGCAGCGATTTGCCGGATCGAGGCCCCATTGGCCGAAAGTCTGGCAATCTCGCATCGCTCGTCCAGTGACAGCTGCTTGTAAGTCCGGCCCATCGCAACACCTCCAGTCGGAAGTGTTGCACTTCGTTTGTGAACTCAGGGGACCCATAACCCCCGGACTCGGTGATAGACGGACCGTGGCCCCAGCGTCGTACAACAATTGAGATTTGGGGTAATGGGTCCTGGCTTTTCGCCAGAACGACGATGAGGATGGTTCGCGATTCAAGGCGTCAAACACACAGTGCAGCGTCGCATTCTCGCAACATGCCATCGGATCACTCGGCTGCGCTCCCGGGAACCGCAATGGAACCTTGTGATTTCGCTCGCGTTGTCGCGCGATGGCTAAGGCTAAGGCAAAATCCAGATCCTCGAAGGGGCCCTCGCCGGCCAAGGCCACCTCGCCCCGGAAAGCGAGCGCGACGCCTGCCGGCGCCGCAGACGGCAACGGCGCACCGAGCGGAGCGGACGACAAGGAAGCCGACGACAAATCGGAGCTCGTCGAGGTCGTCGCCGAAAACGGCGACCATGTCGAACCGCCGCCGCCGGAAATTCTCGAGCCCGATTCCGAACTATCGCCCGAAGAAGCCGAACAGGCGCGCAAGGACTATCTGCTGACGCGGTTCTGGATCAGCGCGCGCGGCTATTGGGGCCGCAACGGCGACCGGCTGGCATGGCTGTTCACGATCGGCCTGCTGCTGCTGATCGTCGCCAACGTCGCCGTGCAGTACGGCATCAATGTCTGGAATCGCGCGATCTTCGATGCGATCGAGAAGCGCGACTCGGCCACAGTCTTCCACCTGACGGCCATCTTCTTTCCGCTTGCGATCGGCAGCGTGCTGCTGGGCGTCGCCCAGGTGTTCGGCCGCATGAGCATTCAGCGGCGCTGGCGCGCCTGGCTCACCAATGCCGTCGTGTCGCGCTGGCTGGCGAACGGGCGCTACTACCAGCTCAACCTCGTCGACGGCGATCACAAGAATCCGGAATACCGGATCGCGGAAGATCTGCGGATCGCAACCGACTCGCCGGTCGACTTCGTCGCCGGGGTGACGTCGGCGCTGCTGTCCGCCGTCACCTTCATCGTCGTGCTCTGGACGATCGGCGGCGCGCTGACGGTGACGCTCGGCGGCTCGTCGATCAGCATCCCGGGCTTCCTCGTGATTGCCGCCATCATCTACGCCGCGATCGCGTCGGGCTCGATCATGGCGATCGGCCGCCGCTTCGCGCAAATCTCCGAGGACAAGAACCAGGCGGAGGCCGAATTCCGCTACGTCCTGACCCGCGTGCGCGAGAACGGCGAAAGCATCGCGCTGCTCGGCGGCGAGGCGGAAGAGCGCGACGGCATCGACAGGACATTCTCGAACGTATTGCGGCAATGGGCGCGGCTCGCCGGGCAGCACATGCGGACGACGCTGGTGTCGCAAGGATCGAGCCTGATTGCACCGGTGGTCCCCTTGCTGCTGTGCGCGCCGAAATTCCTCGACGGCAGCATGACGCTCGGCCAGGTGATGCAGGCGGCGTCCGCCTTCACCATCGTGCAGACTGCGTTCGGCTGGCTGGTCGACAATTATCCGCGGCTCGCCGACTGGAACGCATGCGCGCGCCGCATCGCGTCGCTGATGATGTCGCTCGACGGGCTCGAACGCGCCGAGACCGGCGACGGCTTCGGCCGTATCCAGCGCGGCGAGACCGAAGGCGAGGCCATGCTGAGCCTCAACGACCTCTCGGTCACGCTCGACGACGGCACCGCCGTGGTCGGCGAAACAGAGGTCGTGGTCGAGCCGGGCGAGCGGCTATTGGTCGCCGGCGAATCCGGCACCGGCAAGAGCACGCTGGTGCGTGCCATCGCCGGCTTGTGGCCGTGGGGCGGCGGCAGCGTCGGCGTGCACGCGGACCGCCGCCTGTTCATGCTGCCGCAAAAGCCTTACGTGCCGTCGGGCACGCTGCGGCGCGCAGTCGCCTATCCCGGTGCGGCGGAAGACTGGAACGTCGAAGAGATTGGCGAGGCCCTGCACAAGGTCGGCCTCGACCATCTCAAGGACAAGATCGAGGAGGACGCGCCGTGGGACCAGACGCTGTCCGGCGGCGAGAAGCAGCGGCTGGCTTTTGCGCGCCTGCTGCTGCACAACCCCGACATCGTCGTGCTCGACGAGGCGACGTCGGCGCTCGATGAGAAAAGCCAGGACAAGATGATGGAGATGGTGACGACGGAGTTGCCGAAGGCGACCATCGTCAGCGTCGCCCACCGCGTCGAGCTCGAAGCGTTCCATAGCCGCAAGATCGTGCTGGAGCGCCGCAAGGGCGGCGCCAGACTGGTCAGCGACGTCGACCTGATTCCGCGCAAGGGCAAGCGAAAGCTGCTCGGGCGCTTCCTGCGGCAGCGCGGAGCATCGAACAAGGCCGCATAACGGACGTTGGCGCTCCCGCCAAAACCGGCTATGCATGCCGCGCTTTCGACGAGGACCAGGCTTGATCCCCAGCAACGACATTTCGCCGGCGCCGTTCGGCGCCTTTGCGCCCAATGCGGCGCAGGCCGCCATCATCCGGCTGGCGCACGGCTCGGGATTGAAGCGCGGCGCGTTCCGGCCCTGGCTGTCGCGGCTGGTCAATCTGTTCGGCGCGGGACCGCTCGACGTGAGCTATCAGGGCGGATCGTTCCGCTTCTATCACCAGGCCAGCGCAACCGAGCGCGGCGCACTGTTCAATCCCGATTACAATCTTGAAGAGCTCGCCTTCCTGCGTCGGCATGTCGGCGCCGGCGGCACCTTCGTCGATCTCGGCGCCAATGTCGGCACCTATGCGCTGGCGCTGGCGCGCGATGTCGGCCCTAGTGGCAAGGTGATCGCGATCGAACCGCATCCGGTGACGCATGCGCGGCTCAAGTTCAACACGCAGGCCTCGGGCTATCCGCAGGTGCGGCTGGTTGCAGCGGCCGCGGGACCGACCGATGGCGAGCTGATGATCGAGACCGACGGCGACAATCTCGGCGCCAGTCACATCGTCACCGGCACGCCGACCGGCAAGGCATTCAAGGTGCCGTCGTTGCGGCTGCAACGCATCCTCGAGGAGGCTGGCGCTGACAAGGTCGATGCGCTGAAGATCGACGTCGAAGGTTTTGAGGACCGCGTGCTGACCGGCTTCTTCCGCGACGCGCCGGAACAATTGTGGCCCCGCGCGGTGGTGATCGAGCATCTGTCGAAGGACGAATGGACCGACGACTGCATCGCCGACATGCACAGCCGCGGTTATGTCGATCGGGGCCGAACCCGAAGCAACACGCTGCTGGTGCGCGAGTGAGGCTTTCGTGCTCCTGACGGGCACAATATCGAGGCGGTCTGCCACACGCCCGAATAGCGCGCAGGAACGGCGCCGCGCGCGATCCGTTATCGCGTCGAACTTCGATGGAGCGATCAATGCGCGCGACGCGAGCCGGCGTCAGGCACGAGACCTCGATCTGATGCCGATCGAGCCTCCCGAGATTCCGCCGACGACGCCGGGCAATCCGAGCGAACCGCCGCCAGGAATTCCTCCCGGCAATCCGCAGCCGGAGGTTCCAGCACCGGTGCGTGAACCCGGCGAACCGCCGCGACCCGACGAGTTGCCGGGCAATACGCCCGAGGAATCGCCGGTGCGCAGGCCACCCGGACCGATAGGCCCTCCGCCTGCGACAGATCGACCTGCCGGCCGATGAACCACGCGCGCGCGTTAGTTCCGCATCGATGACAATCGTGTCCGGGTGTTTCTTCTGAATGGCCAGTGAACAAAGCCACATGCAACCCGTTATGATGTCGAAATAAACTTCGCCGATGATTCGGCGCCCGCCACAATGCGGCCTAACGGCTGGCAATTCATCGTCCTGCCGAATTGTTCGGCTCTGACTTTCTTTCCTGCCCAGACTTTCCGCCGGGGACTCCAAATACATGACAAAGCTTCGTCTCGTGCTGCTTGCCACGACTGCGCTGACGGTGATGCAGTTCGCCACCTCCGCGTCGCACGCACAAACTTCGCCGCTGGTCGTCGCACAGGCGCAGCCAAAGGAAGAACTCGGACCTGACGGAAAGCCGAAGCCGCGGCCGGCGCCGGGCGCTCCCGCCCATCCGGCTCCGCCCGCCGCCGCGCCACATCCGCAGGCGCCTCCCGCGGCCGCGCCGCCCGCCCATCCCGCTCCGCCGCCCGCCGCCGCGCCCGCGAGACCGACCCCGCCCGCAGCACCTGCGCGGCCCGAACCGCCCGCCGCCGCACCGGCAAAGCCGACACCGCCTCCGGCAGCCGCACCGCATCCCGCGCCGCCCCCGGCTCCCGCCCGGCCGGAACCGCCCGCCGCGCGTCCGGCGCCGCCGCCGGCCGCCGCGCCCGCACGGCCCGAGCCGCCTGCCGCCAAACCTGCGCCGGCTCCTGCGCCTGCACGGCCGGAGCCGCCCGCGGCTGCACCCGCGAAACCCGCAACGCCGCCGCCGGCTGCTGCGCCCGCGCGCCCTGAGCCCCCTGCTGCGAAGCCGGCGACACCGCCGCCTGCGGCTGCGCCCGCTCATCCCGCACCGACCCCGCCGCCGCCCGCTGCAGGGCCGCAGCGGCCAGGCACACCGCCGACGCCCGCGCCGGGAGCCGCGCATTCGCCGCCGACTCCGACGCCGGGTGCCGCAACGCCTGCACCTGCACCGGGTGGCGCCGCTCCGGCCGCACGCCCGAGCACGCCGCCCGCGGCCGCAACACCGACGCCTGCAACGCCCTCGCCGACACCGGCGCCGGCCGAGCGCCGGCCTGGCGATCGCCCGGGTGGTGAACGTCCGGGTGGCGCCAAGCAACCGCCTGGCGCAACGTCGCCGCCAACGCCCGCACCGGGTGCGACACCGGCACCGGGTGCCGCGGCTCCACCTGCACGCCCCGGCACGCCGCCGGCAGCCGCAACGCCGACGCCTGCTGCACCTGCAACGCCGGGAGCCGCAACGCCGGCGCCGGGTCAGCAGGGACGACCCGCGACTCCGCCCGGAACGCCCGCGACTCCTGGAGCGGCAATGGGTGCCCCCGGCGCAGCACCGGCTCCCGCTCAGCAGGCACGTCCGGGCGCAGCCCCCGGCGTCTCGCCCGCCCAGGGAGCGGCCATGGGTGCACCGGCACCGTCGGTCGTGCCCGGATCGGCCGCCGCAACACCGCCGCCCGGCCGCGCGCAATACGCGCCGCCGACGGTCGCGCCCGCCTTCCGGGCCGCACCTGCGGTCACGGCGCCGCTGCCGCCGCCGCCGCGGCATGACAACATCACACCGCTCGCGGTCGGCGCTGCGGTCGGAGCGGGCGTGGTAGCCGGCGCCATCATCGGCGGGAGCATCGCCGACCTGCGCGGCCAGCGGCAGGAGGTGGTCGAAGGCGGCCGGACGATCTACACCGAGCCGGACCGCGTCATCATTCGCGACCCGAGCGGCCAGGCCTATGTGCGCGGCGACGACGTCTATCGTTTCCGCTATGGCGCGCGCGACATCCGCACCGAGACGATCGGCGGCGAGACCCGCACCGTCGTGGTTCGTCCCGACGGCAGCGAGATCATCACCGTGGTCGGCGCCGACGGCCAGATGCTGCGCCGGATCCGCAGGGATCCCGGCGGGCGCGAGCTCGTCATCATCGACAACAGCTACCGCGATCCGCGTGCGGTCGGCGGCTTCTATGTCGACGTACCGCCGCCGGTGGTCAACATTCCCTACGATCGTTACATCGTCGACGCTCAGGAAGCATCGCCCGACGTGATCTACGAGACCATGGAGGCACCGCCGGTGCAGCGGATCGATCGGCGCTACTCGCTCGAAGAGATCCGCTACAGCCCCAATGTCCGCATGCAGATGCCGTCGATCGACCTCAACACGATCAACTTCGACTCAGGATCGTGGACCATTCCGCCGGATCAGGCGGCGCGGCTGCAGGTGATCGCCGACGGCCTCAACCGGGCCATCCAGCGCAATCCGCGCGAGGTGTTCCTGATCGAAGGCCACACCGATGCGACCGGAAACGACACCGACAATCTGTCGCTGTCCGACCGCCGCGCGCAATCCGCAGCCGAGCTGCTGACGCAGCAATTCGGCGTGCCGGCCGAAAACCTGACCTCGCAGGGTTACGGCTCGCAATATCTGAAGGAGCAGACCGACGGACCGAGCCGCATCAACCGGCGCGTCACCATCCGCCGCATCACCCCGCTGCTCAACGGCGGCACCGCTTCCGCCGCGCCGCCACGCTGAGCCGGTGCGACGTCACGACACCAAATGGCCGGGAGCGATCCCGGCCATTTTGCTTTTTCTCTTCCCCCTGAAAGGGGGGAAGGTCGAGCCATCGATCACCGCGCCATCTGTGCCGGATCGTAGAAGAAGCGCTCCTCGATCAGCTCCTCGCCGCGCCAGGTCTGCCAGGCGACCTCCTCCATGCGGCGGACCTTGCCATCCTTACCGGTGAACTCGAACCGCCAGCAGATCGCCGAGTGATCGCCGTCGATGAGCAGCGGCCCGAGCCGCGTGGTCGTCACGCTGCTGACCGCGGCCAGCACCGCCGCCTCGCGCGCCGCGAGAGCTTCACGACCGACGCGCCATTCGCCGTCGTTCTCCTGGGTGCGGGCATCGGCCGAGTAGAATTTCCTGATGGCGCCGACATGGTCGTTGGACTCGACTGTGTCAGCGAAAGCTTGCAGCGTCTTGAGCGAGGGCATGTGCCATCTCCCTTTACCGACTTATGGTCGGTATTTATCGACTGATAGTCGGTAAGTCAATTGGCTTGCGGCTGGAACTGGGTTAGACAGCATGATCCGGAAAAGTGTGGCGCGGTTTTCCGAAAGATCATGCTCAGACAATAACGAACCATGGCAACCCAGGCCGAGCGGCGTGAGAAAACCAGAGCCGCCATCGTCAAGGCAGCGCGCCGCATCTTCGGCGAACGCGGCTTTGCGGCTGCGACGATGGACGACATCGCCAGCGGCGCGCGGGTCGCGAAAGGCGCGGTCTATCATCACTTCGCGACAAAGGAGGCGGTGTTCGAGGCGGTGTTCGAGCAGGTGTCGATTGACCTCGTCGCCGATCTCGACCGCATCTCGCGCGCCGAGAACGATCCGCTCGCCGCGATGGCGGCGGGAACGCAGGGCTATTTCGCGGCCTGCGCGAAGGGCCCGACTGGCCAGATCATCCTGCGCGACGGCCCCGCCGTGCTCGGCTGGGAACGCTGGCGTGCGATCGACGCCAAGCACTTCGGCGGAAAATTTCCGCGCGCGCTGGCGGCGGCGATGGAGACCGGCGTGATTGCGAAGCAGCCGATCGAACCGCTGGCGCGGCTGCTGCTCGGCGCGGTGACGGAAGCCGCGGTCGCGGTGTCAGCGGGCCCCGATATCGGCAAGACCGGCACCGATTACGCGCGGGCGTTTCGTTCGCTGCTCGATGCGCTGAGGGTGAAGTAGCCGAATGCTCTCCTCTTGGTCGTCCCTGCGAAAGCATTGCGAAAGCAGGGACCCATAACAACAGGGAGTTATTGTTGAAGCGAGCTGGGGCCACAGCATGCTCAATAACCACGGCCGGTGGTTATGGGTCCCGGGTCGCGCTTCGCTTGCCCGGGACGACGGTGAGTTTGTAGCGCGCCTCAGTCCTTGTCGCTCTCGAGCCGGAAGATCTGCGCGCCTTCGCCGCTCGAGATCAATCCGGTCTTGTTGTAGAGGCCGAGCTTGGCGCGGGTGTCGGAGATGTCGAGGTTGCGCATCGTCAGCTGGCCGATGCGGTCGGCCGGCGTGAAGGCGGCGTCCTCGACCTTCTCCATGCTGAGCCGCTCCGGCGCATAGGTCAGGTTCGGGCTCTCGGTGTTGAGGATGGAGTAATCGTTGCCGCGGCGCAGCTCGAGCGTCACCTCGCCGGTGACGGCGCGCGCCACCCAGCGCTGCGCGGTCTCGCGCAGCATCAACGCCTGCGAATCGAACCAGCGGCCCTGGTACAGCAGCCGGCCGAGCCGCATGCCGCTGATCCGGTACTGCTCGATCGTGTCCTCGTTGTGGATGCCGGTGACCAGCCGCTCATAGACGATGTGCAGCAGCGCCATGCCGGGCGCCTCGTAGATGCCGCGGCTCTTGGCCTCGATGATGCGGTTCTCGATCTGGTCGCTCATGCCGAGGCCGTGGCGGCCGCCGATCGCATTGGCCTCCAGGAACAGCGCGACCGGATCGGCAAACGTCTTGCCGTTCAGCGCGACCGGCTGGCCTTCCTCGAACCGCACCACGACCGTCTCGGCCTTGACGTCGCAATCGGCGCGCCAGAACGGCACGCCCATGATCGGATTGACGATGGCGATGCCGCTCGCAAGGCGTTCGAGATCCTTCGCCTCATGGGTCGCGCCGAGCAGGTTGCTGTCGGTCGAATAGGCCTTCTCCGCGCTCATCTTGTAGGCGAAGCCCTGCGCGGCCATGAACGCCGACATCTCGGCGCGGCCGCCGAGCTCGTCGATGAACTGCTGGTCCAGCCAGGGCTTGTAGATGCGCAGGCTCGGATTGGTCAGCAGGCCGTAGCGGTAGAAGCGCTCGATGTCGTTGCCCTTGTAGGTCGAGCCGTCGCCCCAGATGTTGACGCCGTCCTCCTGCATCGCCGCAACCAGCATCGTGCCGGTCACCGCGCGGCCAAGCGGGGTGGTGTTGAAATAGGTGATGCCGCCGGTCGAGATGTGGAACGCGCCGGACTGGATCGCGGCGATGCCCTCATGGACAAGCTGGGTGCGGCAATCGACCAGGCGGGCCTTCTCGGCGCCGAAATCCATCGCCTTGCGGGGGATCGCATCGTAATCGGCCTCGTCGGGCTGGCCGAGATTGGCGGTGTAGGCGAAAACCTTGGCACCCTTCAGCTTCATCCAGAGCAGCGCCGCCGAGGTGTCGAGCCCGCCCGAGAACGCGATGCCGACTTTTTCGCCAGTGGGCAGGCTTTTCAGAATCGTACTCATGGAACGGTCCAATCAGGTCGAAATGGATGAGGTTTCAGGGCTGGCGATATCAAATTTCCGAAGGCGGGGCACGCCTTTAATCGGGCGCCAATCAGGCTTCGGGCTGGCTCGGCTCCGCCCGGCCGCCCCGGCGCCAGCGCTGCATCCACCGGTAGCCCGGCATCGCCAGCCGGGTCAGCGCGGCATCGACCGCTTCGTCGGTCAGCCGGGTCGAAGCCCAGCGGTAGATCAGGGCGTAGAACAGCCAGACGGTGAAGAACGACACCAGGCCGGCGATCGCGACGTCAGTGAAGAAATGGCCGCCGAAGGCCATTCGCAGCCCACTGGTGACGATGCCGAACACGGTCGCCCCTGCAAAGGCCAGCGGCCGCCACGCGGGCGGGGTCAGCGCCGCCGGTGCATAGGTCCAGAACGCGGTGGCGCCCTCGCCGGAGAAGAACGAGCAGTTGCGCGGGCAGCCGCCACGCGGGTTCCACCACGGCATGAATTGCAGGTCGCCGCCGAACTGCGTCACGACCACCGGCCGTGGCCGGCCCCAATAACTTTTGAAGGTGAAGTTGGTCAGCACGCCGGCCGAGAGCAGCATCGTAGTGAGCAGGAACACCGCGGCGCGGCCGGACATCAGCATCGGCCGGTCCGGCCGGATGAATTTCCAGATGATGGTCGCGAGAGCCGGCAGCACCAACGCCCAGGCGATCCACATCGCCGCATCGCGCGCGAACTTTGCCACCGCGTCGAGCTTCATGGGGAAGGTGTTCTGCGCGGCGTCGTAGAACAGCGCCGCCAGCTTCAGATCGAGCTCGGGATAGAGCCCGAACAGGATGCCGATGATGAGCGCCAGCGCCAGCGCGATGAAAAGTCCGGTCCGGTTCATGGCGCGCGGTTTAGCCGAGGCGGTGGGGTATGGGAAGTGACGTCATCCCCGCGCAAAGGCTCCGCCTTTGTCGCTGGAGGTGCAAGCTCTTGCGAGCCTCGAAGGATGCGATCTTGCTGCGGCCCATCCTTCGAGACGCCGCGCTACGCACGGCTCCTCAGGATGACGGCGGTGTTTGCGGCCTCGATTGCGACGGCAACGGCGGGGGCGGCGGCAACAAACGCCGTGGCTCGCGCCAGGCGCCTGCGCTGCGGCCGGCAATCAGCCAGTAGACCAGGCCCGCGACGATGCCGGCGCCGGTCATGATCTCCAGGTGCCGGCGCACGATGCCGTGGAACTGGATCGTATCGGGATCGAACGGAACCAGGCCGAGATAGCAGGCCGCGCCGACGATCGCGCCGCCCACCGCATAGGCCAGCACGCTGCGGATATAGAAGGCCTCGGTGATCAGCACCACGATCAGCGCGGGCAGCAGCGCGAAGCCTGAGATGAAGATGAAGCCGAAGCCGAGCACGATATCGATCGCGCTCTGGTCGATCTGGCCGCCGAAATCGCTGATCTCGGGATACAGCACCGCGACGACCACGATGATCCCTGCCACGAAGCAGGCCATCAGGAAGCCGAACGCGACGACGAACAAGCGGCCGATCAGGGCCATGTCAGGAAGCCTCCGTCATTCCGGGACGGCCCGAAGGATCGGACCCCAGATGCGCAATTGCGTATCGGGGAATCTGGAGATTCCGGGTTCGATGCTGCGCATCGCCCCGGAATGACGGCCGAGAAGTTCACCGCTTGTGGCTCGCGATGAAGAGGCACCCTCAATCCGTCATCGCCATCGCGCGCAGCGCCTGGCGCTCGCGGGCCGAGAGTTTTTCGGTCTCCGATTTGAGCTGGCCGCAGGCGGCGAGGATGTCGCGGCCGCGCGGCGTGCGTACCGGTGAGGAATAGCCGGCATTGAAGATGTATTCGGAGAATTTCTCGATCTGCTCCCAGTCCGAGCATTCATAGGCGGTGCCCGGCCACGGATTGAACGGGATCAGGTTGATCTTGGCGGGAATGCCCTTGAGCAGCTTCACCAGGAGTTTTGCGTCATCGAGCGAATCGTTGACGCCCTTCAGCATCACATATTCGAAGGTGATGCGCCGCGCGTTAGAGGCGCCGGGATAGTCACGGCAGGCTTGCAACAGTTCCTTGATCGGATATTTGCGGTTCAGCGGCACCAGCTCGTTGCGCAATTCGTCGCGCACCGCATGCAAGGAGATCGCGAGCATCACGCCGATCTCCTCACCCGTCCGCTGGATGTTCGGCACCACGCCCGAGGTCGACAGCGTGATGCGGCGGCGGGAAATGCCGATGCCTTCATTGTCGGCGACGATCAACAGCGCATCGCGCACCGCGTCGAAATTGTAGAGCGGCTCGCCCATCCCCATCATCACGATGTTGGTGACGCGGCGGGTGCCGTCCTCACGATCGGCCCAATCGTTGAGCCGATCGCGCGCCACCATCACCTGGCCGACGATCTCGCCGGCGGTGAGGTTGCGCACCAGCCGTTGCGTGCCGGTGTGGCAGAACGCGCAGTTCAGCGTGCAGCCGACCTGCGAGGACACACACAGCGTGCCGCGATCGGTCTCGGGGATATAGACGCACTCGACCTCGTGCGGCCGCTCGACCTTATCGCCGCTCGGCAGCCGCAGCAGCCATTTGCGGGTACCGTCATTGGATATCTGCTCGGCCACCACTTCGGGACGGTCGACGGTAAAATGTTTCTCGAGTTCGGCGCGCATGTCCTTCGAGACGTTGGTCATCTCGGCAAAGTTTTGGGCGCCGCGGAAATACATCCAGTTCCAGAGTTGCTGCGTGCGCATCTTGCGCTGACCTGCCTGCACCCCGATCTCGCCCAGGCGATCCGATATCTCGGCGCGCGACAGCCCGATCAGCGACGGCTTGGCCGGCGGCACATAGGTCTCGAGCGGAACCTTTTCGACCAGCGCGGTGGCCGTGGAATGTCGATCGATCGTTTCTGCGGTCATCGCGTGTCTGTTCTCGCGGAGATGTCCAACCCTCATCCTGAGGAGCGGCGCCTGCGCCGCGTCTCGAAGGATGGGGCCACCGGCCGGGCCTCCATGGTTCGAGACGGCGCTGGCGCGCCTCCTCACCATGAGGGGAACCAGTCCTCAAATAGGCCTTCTGCGACCGATAAACAACGCTGATTCGGACCGGCGCGTTAGCGCCGGCAGTCCTGCCCCAGCCGGTCGAGCGCCTGCGCCAGGCCCTTCAGCGAGAACGTATCGATCGTCTCGGTCCCCTTGGCCGAGACGGCTTTTACCGTCAGATCGGCCGATTTGCGCATGGCTTCCACCATCCGCTCCTCCTCGGCCGCATTCTTGATCCAGAGGCCGTCGCCCTGCGTGTACATCGCGTAGGTCCCGCCGCCGACCTGCAGCGTCGATTCCGAGCCCGGCTTCACGGTGTAGCCGATCATGATCGAGACTTCGTTGACCACCTTCTCCGCCGGGCGGGTGGAGATGAAGGCATAGGCCGGATCGCGCGGCCGGTTCGCCGGATTGGTCTTCGACGACGCCGGCTTGGCCAGCGCAAAGCACACCTTCTTGCCGTTGGGCGCGGCGGTGTAGGCGCCCCAGGTGCCGAACTGGCCGATCAGCGTCGGCTCCGCGCCGCCGGCCGCCGCCGCGGCCGCCGAAGGCGCCGGCTTGGCCGCGTCTTTCGCCGTCTCTTTCTTGGGCGCAGCCTGCGTTGCTGGGAGGGTGATGATCCCGCACAGACCACAAGCCGCCAGTGATGTCAGAATCTGCCGCACAGCCAACTGGTTCCCCCATCATTGTGACTGCAAGATGGCCCGGCGATTCCCCCTCCGCCGGCCGGGATGGATAACCGGGAAACGCATTTTTGGGAAGGCAGTCAGGGTTGGACGCGCGACAGCCAAAAGCCGGACGCGCGTTGTCGCACCTCAGTGCTTGTTCATCCCTTGGCACGCGCCGCGCGCTGGCTCTCCCACTGCGCATCGGTCCATTGCAGCAGGTCCTCGGCACCGGAACTGCGCAAATGCGCGCCGCCGTCCTGCACCACCATCTCGCCATTGATGTAGCCGGCCTGATCGGAGATCAGAAAGGTCGCAAGATTGGCGAGTTCGGAATGCTCGCCGGCGCGACCGAGCGGATTGCGATGCGACCAGGTCTCATTGCGCGCTTCGGGACGCAGTTGCCCGGTCGCACCTGGCGTCGGGAACGCACCCGGCGCGATCGCCACGGTGCGGATGCCCTTCGGGCCCCATTCGACCGCAAGACTCTTGGTCATCGCCAGCACCGCGGTCTTGGCCATCGACGACGGCACGGTGAAGGCGCGGCCGGTGATGGTCGAGGTCGAGAGAATCGAGAGCACCACGCCCTTGTGCTTGCTGTCGATCCAGCGCCGGCCGGCGGCAAGCGTGCAGTACATCGTGCCATGCAGGGTGGGTGCGAGGATCGCGTCCGCCGCGCGGAATGACAAATGTTCGCTCTGCGCAATAAAGGTTGCGGCAGCATTGTTGACGAGAACGTCGATCGGCGCGTCCTGCCAGACCTGATCCATCATTGCTTCGACCGCAGCGCCATCGCGGATATCACAGCGCGCGGTGGAGACCTTGGCGCCGAGATCGCTGCGGTATTTCGCGGCGGTTTCCTCCAGCAGCGCCTCGCGCCGGCCGCAGATGATCAATTCGGCGCCGAGTTCGGCAAAGCGTCGACCCATCGCCGCGCCGAGCCCGGAGCCGCCGCCGGTGATCAGGATGCGCTTTTTCGCTAGCAGGCCTTTTTCAAACATAGTTTGATCCCTCCGCACTGTATTGTCGCTCCGCCGCAAATCCGGCATGAAGCCTTCAATCCTTTTTGCGTCCGAAACTCAGGTGTGTCCATGAAAGCCATCCTCTGCTCGCAATACTGTCAACCCGACGATCTCGTGCTGGCTGACGTGCCCGATCCGGTGGCGGGTCCCGGCGAAGCCGTGATCGCGATCAAGGCGGCGGCGCTGAATTTCTTCGACATCCTGATGATTCAGGGCAAGTACCAGATCAAGCCGCCGTTCCCGTTCTCGCCGGCCGCCGAAGTTGCCGGCGTGATCGAGAGCGTCGGCGCCGGTGTCACTGATCTGAAGGTCGGCGACCGCGTCGTCGCATCATGCGGCCACAACGGCGCGCGCGACAAGATCGCACTGCCTGGGAATTCGATCGTGAAGATTCCCGACAGTCTCGATTACGACCGCGCCGCCGGGATCATCATCATCTACGGCACGGCGCTGCATGCGCTGGAAGATCGCGCCAGCCCGAAGCCGGGCGAAACGCTCGCGGTGCTCGGCGCCGCCGGCGGCACCGGCCTTGCCGCGTGCGAGCTCGGCAAGCTGATGGGCCTCAAGGTGATCGCCTGCGCATCGTCGGACGAGAAGCTCGCATTCGCCAAGCAACATGGCGCCGAGCTGACGCTGAACTACGCCAAGGAAGATCTGAAAGAGGGCCTGCGCAAGCTGACCGACGGCAAGGGCGCCGACATCGTGTTCGATCCGGTCGGCGGCGCCTATGCCGAAGCCGCATTGCGTTCGACCGCATGGGAAGGCCGCTTCCTGGTGATCGGCTTTGCCGCCGGCGACATCCCGAAGATTCCGCTCAACCTCGCACTGCTGAAGGGCTGCGATATCCGCGGCGTGTTCTGGGGCGCGTGGGCGCGGCAGAACCCGGAGAAGAACCGCAAGAACCTCGAGAAGCTCGTGCAGTGGACCGCGGAAGGCAAGATCTCATCGCACGTTGACCGCACTTTCCCGCTGTCGCAGACCGCGGAAGCGTTGAAGGTGCTCGCCGGCCGCAAGGCAATGGGCAAGGTGATCCTGCATCCGGGCAGCTGAGGACGGCGGATAACCGCGCGTCGCACCATCACCGTCACCCTGAGGAGGCCGCAACGCGGCCGTCTCGAAGGGTCGACGGCCACCAGCGGGGCCGTGCATCCTTCGAGACGCGCGTTCCGCGCTCCTCAGGATGACGGATCAAGGGTTTCGTAGCCCGGATGGAGCGCAGCGAAATCCGGGGCTGAACCACCCGCAGCTACAGAAATCCCGGATTGCGCTTCGCTTCATCCGGGCTACGCCTGCGGCGCTACTCCTCCGCAGGCACCCCGCGCTTCAACGCGGCGCGGGCGGCTTCGCGGTGCTCGGGCGTGATGTGGCTTGCCACCATGCGGATTGCGGTTGCAAGAACCGCGGCATCGTCGGTGAAGCCAAGCACCGGCAGCATGTCCGGAATGAAATCGAACGGCAGGATGAAATAGGCGATGGCGCCGAGCAGCGCGGCCTGGACATGGCGCGGCGTCTGCCGGTCGAAGGCGCAGTAATAGGCGGCCAGCAGGTCCTCGGCGAAGGGCAGGCGCGCCACCACTTTCTTGAACTTCATCCAGAAGCGGCGGCGCACGCTTTCGGGGTCCTGCGCCAGCCGGTCGGCAGGCCCAAATCCCGCGCCATAGTCGCTCGATGCCATCGCAAGGGTTCCTCGACGCCGCGATAGTTCAGCGGCGAACGATGCGAATCTGGGGATGTCGGCCATCCGGTGCAAGGTTGCCGATCCGCCGGCCTAATTGACCCCAAGCTGCCGTGCGATCGCGTTCATGGCCTTGGCGAGGTCGATATCGCGCTTGGTCACCCCGCCGACGTCGTGGGTCGTCAGAACGACCTCGACGGTCTTGTAGACATTCTTCCATTCGGGGTGATGGTCGCTCTTCTCGGCAACCAGAGCGGCGCGCGCCATGAAGCCGAAGGCCTCGTTGAAGTCCTTGAACACGAAAGTCTTTGCGATCGCCTCGCGTCCGGCCAGCTCGGTCCAGCCGGCTAGTTCCCAGAGCGCGGCCTTCCTTGCTTCCGCTGACAGCCTTTCGACCATGATAACTCTCCCGTTGGGCCCGACCTTAGCCTAACAACCGGCCTCCGCGCGGGATCCACGCCAAAATTAAGGCCGAAATCGCGTCCTATCGCCGCTGGTAACCATGACGCAGATGTAACATCTGTCCGTTCAGTAATTTGCTACAAATAGAGGATGTATGCACGTTGGTAGTTTTATGAGATTGAGCCCCGACGTTTGTTTGCGAGATCGATGACAGACGGCTCCGCCAGCATATCGCCCAAGCCGCCGCGATCGGCCAAGCGGAGGCTGATGTTCGTTTTGATCGCCGGCGCGCTCGCCATCATCGGCGCGACGGCTGCTGGATATTATTTCGCGGTGCGCCCGGTGACGCTGCGGATCGCGGTCGGCCCTGCGAACAGCGACGACGTCAAGGTCGTGCAGGCGCTGGCGCAGGCCTTCAACAACCAGCAGCACACCCAGGTCAAGCTCCGCCCAGTGCAGACCGACGGCGCCGCCGCCAGCGCGCAGACGCTGGCCGACGGCAAGGCCGATCTCGCCATCATCCGCGGCGATCTCGAAGTGCCGAAGAATGCGCAGGCGGTCGCGACCCTGCGCAAGAATGTCGTGGTGATGTGGGTGCCGCCCGCCAAGGGCAAGGTCCGCAAGTCTGCCAAAATCACCAAGATCGGGCAGCTTTCCGGCCGCAAGATCGGAGTCGTCGGGCGCACCCCGGCCAATGTCAATCTGCTGAAGCTGATCCTGACGCAATATGGCGTCGACCCGATGAAGGTCGAGATCGTGCAATTCCCGGCCAATGAGGCCGCCGAGACGATCAAGAACCTGAAGGCCGACGCCTATCTCGCGGTCGGCCCGGCCAACAGCAAGATCACGATCGATGCGATCACGGCGTCGGTCAAGGACGGCGGCGAGCCCACCTTCCTCGCGATCGATGCGTCGGAAGCGATCGCGCAAAACCATCCGGCCTACGAGGCCGCGGAAATTCCCGCCGGCTCGCTCGGCTCGGCCGACCGGCCGGACGACGAGGTGAAGACGATCAGCTTCTCCCATCACATCGTCGCACGAAAGGGCCTGTCGGACTCGACGGTTGCGGCCTTCACCCGGCAATTGTTCGCGATCCGGCAATCGCTCAAGAACGACTTCCCGCTCGCCGCCAAGATCGAAACCCCCGACACCGACAAGGACGCCACCATCCCGGTGCATCCGGGTGCGGCCGCCTTCGTCGACGGCGAGGAGAAGACCTTCCTCGATCGCTACAGCGATTACATCTGGTGGAGCCTGATGGCCTTCTCGGCGATGGGCTCGGCCGGCGCGTGGTTCGCCGGCTATCTCAAGCAGGACGAGCGCAACACCAACACCTCGCAGCGCGAACGGCTGCTGGAGATGCTGAAGGCTGCGCGGCAGAGCGATTCGACCGAAGAACTCGACCAGATGCAGGCCGAAGCCGACGACATCCTGCGCCACACGCTCGACTGCTTCGAGCACGGCGCCATCGAGGAAGGCACGCTGACCGCGTTCAACATCGCGCTCGAGCAGTTCCACAACGCCGTCGCCGACCGCAAGGCGCTGCTGCTGAGCATGCCGCAGAATTTGCAGCGCACGGCGACGCAGTTCAGGGCGGCGGGCACGGCGTAGAAGCGCCGCCACTCTCTATCCGCCAAAACACGTGATGGAGTCACCGGCGGTTGGGTTCCCTCCCCCCTTGCGGGGGAGGGTTAGGGAGAGGGGTGCCGCACGACGCGCTCTCTCAAATGCAGTTCGACGACAGATGATCTAGTTGCGAAGGCGCGGCTCACCACAGATGTCTCGCTCGGGGCTTACCCCTCTCCCCACCCTCCCCCGCAAGGGGGGAGGGAGCCTGACATGCGTGCTCCCCTTACGACTACGCTGTCTCTACGCTCTGCTCGCTTCACCCCCTGTAATCTCTCCGTCATGGAATTTTTCTAGGTCTTGGCACGCCCGCGGCGCAGTGTCACTGTGACATTAAGGAGGCCCCATGACGAGCCGGTTTTCGCGAAATCTCACGCGCCGACGCTTTCTCTCGACGGCGGCTGCGGCCGGCGCCGGCGTGATCGCGATGCCCTATCTGTCGCGCGCGGCCGATCGCCCCGTGATCACCCATGGCGTGCAGTCGGGCGATGTCGGCGTCGACGGCGGCGTGGTGTGGGCGCGTGCGGACCGGCCGTCGCAGATGATGGTCGAGGTCGCGACCACCGAATCGTTCAAGGACGCTCGCGCGCTGCCGCCGATCACGGCGCTGCCGGAGAGCGACTTCACCGCAAAAATGCTGCTGGAGAACCTGCCCTCCGGCCAGGACATCTTCTACCGCGTCCGCTTCCGCGACCTCGCCCATATCGACGTGGTCGGCGAGCCCGTGGTCGGCCGCTTCCGCACCGCGCCGAGCGACCGCCGCGACGTCTCCTTCGTGTGGGGCGGCGACGTTGCCGGCCAGGGCTGGGGCATCAATCCCGACGACGGCGGCATGATCACCTTCGCCGCGATGAAGAAGCACAATCCGGATTTTCTGCTGCATTCCGGCGACACCATCTATGCCGACGGCGTGATCCCGTCCGAGGTGAAGCTTCCCGACGGCAAGATCTGGAAGAACATCACAATCCCGGAGAAGGCCAAGGTCGCCGAGACGCTCGACGAATACCGCGCCGCGCACAAATACAATTTCCTCGACTCCAATTTGCGCGCCTTCAACGCCGAGGTGCCGATCTTCGTGCAGTGGGACGATCACGAGGTGACCAACAACTGGTCGCTGTCGAAGCAGCTGCCGGCGGCCTACAAGGAGCGCGACATCACGGTGCTCGCCGCGCGCGCGGCCAAGGCCTTCCACGAGATGTATCCGATGCGCGAGAGCATCGTCGAGCCGGGCCGTGTCTATCGCACGCTGAGCTACGGCCCGCATCTCGACGTGTTCATGCTCGACGAGCGCAGCTATCGCGGCCCGAACGGTCCGAACCTGCAGGAGCAATACGGTCCCGACGCCTATTTCATCGGGCCGGACCAGATGGCCTGGCTGAAGCGCGCGCTGCTCAACTCGCGCGCCACCTGGAAGGTGATCGCCTCCGACATGCCGCTGTCGCTGATCGTCTACGATGATGCGACCAACAAGAAGGGCTCGGAAGCCTTCGCGCAGGGCGACGGCGCGGCGCGCGGCCGCGAGCTCGAGATCGCCGACATCCTGCGCTTCATCAAGACAGCAGGGATCGTCAACACGGTGTGGCTGACTGCCGACGTGCACTATGCCGCCGCGCACTATTACAACCCGAACAAGGCCCAGTTCCAGGAGTTCGATCCGTTTTGGGAATTCGTCTCCGGTCCGCTGCATGCCGGCACGTTCGGCCCGAACGAGCTCGACAACACGTTTGGTCCCGAGGTGAGGTTCGTCAAGGCGCCGGGCGAAGCCAACCAGAACCTGCCGCCGTCGGCTGGCATGCAGTTTTTCGGTCACGTGAAGATCGACGGCAAGAGCGGCCAGATGACGGTGAGCCTGCGCGACCGCATCGACGCCGAGCTGTGGGCGATCACGCTCGATCCGAAGCCGGTGTAACCGGGTCGCCGCCGCGGCGGAACCGGAGTCCCCCGGTCCTGACGGTCTCGCTCCAGGGCGAGGCAACATGATTGCCGGGGATGGACGTCCTCGGCCTCTTCCGGTACCGATATCGGAGCCGTATGCTGGGGGCCCGGAGGGGCGGAGCATGAGGCGCTGCGACTTCGTTCGCGTGCTCGCTGGCATTGTCGCGAGGCTTCGGCCTCGCCGCTTGATCGTTGTCGCGATCGCAATGTTCGCGCTGCTGCCGATCGAGGCCGGCGATGCCGGCTGGTTGCCTGATCTCTTCAAGACATCATCCAAGCAAGCCAAAGCGCCAAAGCGCGCGAAATCGGTACGGCAGGCGACACGGCCGGGCAAATCGGCAAGAAAATCAGCAAGCCACCGCGCGCCGGCAAAGCCCGGTGCCACACGGCTCGCCGCTCTCGGACCGATCGCCCTGCCGCCTTCGGCGCCCAAGCCGGCCGCCGCCGCATGCGATCCGGCGACATTCCGGATCGTGCTGGATGTCGGACACACCGCCGAATCGGAGGGCGCGATCAGCGCGCGCAATGTCGCCGAGTTCATCTTCAACCGCCGCCTTGCGCGGGTGATCGAGGAGAGGCTGAAGGCCGACGGCTTTGCCGAAACCAGGCTGCTGCTGACCGAAGGCAAGGCGCGACCCAGCCTGTTCAAGCGGGTCGCGAGCGCAAGCAACCTGCACGCCGATCTGCTGCTGTCGATCCACCACGACTCCGTGCCCAACAAGATGCTCGAGGACTGGGAATTCGAAGGCAGGAAAAGCCATTTCAGCGATCGCTTCAGCGGCTACTCGGTGTTCGTCTCCCGGGAGAATCCGGACTTCAGGACCAGCCTGCGGTTTGCCGAGCTGGTCGCAAAGGAAATGAAGGCTGGCGGGCTGCACTATGCAGAGCAATACAGCCTGCCCGTCATGGGCAGCAACCAGCACCCGCTGCTGAACAAGGACACCGGCGTCTACAGCTATGACGAGCTGATCGTGCTGCGAAAGACCGCAATGCCCGCCGTCCTGCTCGAGGCCGGCTCGATCATCAACCGCGACGAAGAACTCGCAATGGACTCGCCCGAGCGCCGCAACATCATCGCCGGCGGCGTCGCTGCTGCGGTGAAGGAGTTCTGCGATCCGCGCTGGGCGCTGCTCGGTCCGCTCTGACGACCTGCTGATCTCATTGCTGCTTGCCGGCCTTGAGCTCGGCGAATTTGGCAAGCGCCTGTTCGAACTTGGCGTTGAACAGCCACATCGCATTGAGGATCTCGCGGAAGGTTGCGGAGGTTCGGGCCCGGTCGGCCCGGCCGAAAGCGAAGACGCTGTTGTTTCGCAGATATCCCATGATCCGGGGATCGGAGATCCTGTAAGCTGTGAGGTTTCCCGATTTCAGCGCAGCCCTGGTCGGCGTCGGAATGATCTGGATCAGCTCGAACAGCTTCATCTGATCGATCGGATCGGGCAGGGCCTTTGCGATTGCCGGCACCTGCGGGAAAATGTCCGCGTGCGCGTTCATCAGCGCGTCCCGCACCGCGGTCCAGTGATTGAACCTGTGATCGAGATTGCCGGCCCGTGCTTCTTCCTTGTCGTCGCGACGGCCCAGCGCCGGATCGAGCGCCGCGATCGATGCCTTGATCGCGGCCCACTTGTTTCGACCGTTGCGATCCTCGGACGGACCGGTCTGCAGGCTTCCTTTGTAGGTATTCGATCGCGCATTTCCCACATTCTGCTTGCCGTTGGTCTCGGCAAAGAACAGCCCGAGGCTGATACGGCCGGCGGTCGCGGCGTCAGCTGCATCCAGTCCCCTGGCGCGCGCGATCGCGGTCGCCAGATCGACCACGTCCCTGAACGGCGTCTCGGAGTTCTGCGCGCCGGCGGGCGGCGCCTCCATGACGTCGAACAGCTTCCTGTACTCATCGAGCAGCGGCTCATTGTCGGCGTCGAAATAGGCCGGAGGGATTCCGAGTTTGTTCGGCCTTCCGATCCGCGACGGCAGCGCATCGGTGAGATCCTTGTAGGTGCTCATCATCTCGACCCGGGCGAGATAGATCGCCTGGCCGGGCAAATTCGGCAGCGGCTCTTTGGCATCGATCTGCGCGCGGCGCTGGCGCAGGATCGCGACGAAGGCCTTCAGGGCATTGTCGTAGGCCTCGCGCGCGGCGGATTGCGCGCTTGTCAATGCGGCCGGCTCGGCGATGGCTTGAGACACCAAGCCACGGACGACGGCCGAGCCGAGCGGCAGCGCGACGAGCAGTCCGAGAAAGAGCGCTGTTACGGGCGCAGCGGCAGACGTCCTGATCGCCATGACAGCCTCCCAATGCCTGTGCGTCGCCGAATGAACCGCGCAAGCGGTTCGGACGACCATATCAGGCCCGGCCGCTTCCGGACCGGGCCTGATTGATGAGTAGCCGATTTGAGACGCCGGACGCCACTGATTGCCGCTCTTCTTCTACTCGCGCCGTCGCTGGCGTCGGCGCAGCCTGCGCAAGATGTACAGGCGACGAAGATCAGGGATGCCTTCAATTCCGCCTATGGCCAGGCGTTGAGCGCCGAACTCGGCAAATCGCTGCGCGATAATGCCGACCCGGCCTGCGTTGCAAGCAAGGGCATCGAGACCGGCCAGCTCGAGGCGCGTGGCCGCGACATCATGATCAAATGGGGTGCGCGGCTAATCGATGGCACCGACGCACTCATCGACCAGAAGGTCTATGCCGATAAATTCCCGGCGGCCGCCGAGCTCGACAGGTTGCAAGCGAATACGGACGTCAAGAAATACCTCGCGCTCGCCGCACCGATGCAGCAGGCGAAAGTCCTCGATACGGTTTTCGAGCAGTTCGATCGCTATGCGAAGGTGGGCCGGATCAAGCTCTCGGCGGTCTCGCCACTCGCGACCGGGAATGATGAATTGCTGCGCAAGAATCCGGCCGAGGCCACAGAAGACGCGCTGGAGGCGTTTTCGAAACGCAACAAGTCGAAGGCACTGAAACGCTTTCTCGATTTGTCCGAGCAGGCCGCCGCGGCGCGGTCGGCCTCGATCGCGAAGGACAGAGTGCCGCCGGGCGCACCGCTCTCCTTCCTGAAGGGACTGGAGGTCGATCTGGCCGAGCTCTGCATTGGTTCGGGGCGCTAGGGGCTTACGCCTCCTTGCGCCGGAGCGCGGCCTCCAGCGTCTCGCTCGAACACGGCTTGGTCAGCCGCGGCTTATCGGCAAGCGACACCGGTAGCCTGGCGTCGGCACCATAGCCCGTGATGAACGTGAACGGCACCTGCAACGCGTCGAGCCGTTCGGCGATCGCGAATGTGTTTTCGCCCCTGACGAGGCCGACGTCGAGCAGCGCAAAATCCGGAGGCCGTTCGGTGATCAGCTCGTGTGCACGGGCGACGTTCGCAGCCGTGCGCACCGTCCGAACACCGAAGCCCAGGATGGTGTCCTCGAAATAGAGCGCGATGATCGGATCGTCCTCGACGACCAGAACGTCGCCGGGCATGCCGGCATTGGGAGCGCAGTCCATGGCTCGGTGTCCATTTTCTTCATGATGGATGAGAGGCCGGATCGATCCGGCCGGATGGCCTGCGACCGGCGCCCGAAGGCGCGCCGGCTGTTCCCAATATGAAACCCATCACATCGCGCGCGGTCGCGTCTGTTCACTAGTGAACATAAATACGGGAACTTTTTCAGTATGGTCCGCGTTGGGTGGCAGGATTTTCCAATGATTACAAAACCGACTGATTTGGCCGGAACGAACGACCGGCCGTTCAATAATCTTTTGCGCCGGCTCAATGCCGTCGACTACGAGCTGATCGCGCCGCATCTTGCGCTGGTCGAGGCTGACGCCGGCGACCTGCTCTACAATCCCGGCGACGACGTCCAGACCGTGCATTTCCCCTGCGGACCGAGCCTTGCGTCCTACATGGTGCCGAACGAAGACGGGCGCGATGTCGAGACCATCCTGGTCGGCCGCGAGGGCGCAGTCGGCGGCATCGTCAGCCAGGGATTCCTGCCGGCCTATACCCGCATCACCGTCAAGTTCGGCGGGCCCTTCGTGCGGCTGCCGATCAGCAAGCTCGACGCGGCCAAGCTGAAATCGAACTCGGTGCGCAACATCTTCGCGCGCTATGCCGACTGCATGCTGGCGCAGATCTTCCAGTCGACCGCCTGCAACGCGATCCACTCGATCGAGCAGCGCGCCGCGAAATGGATCATCTCGGCGATCGAGCGCACCAACGGCGATGGCGTGGTGCCGCTCACCCATGAGCAGCTCTCGACCCTGCTCGGCGTCGGCCGCAGCTACACCAGCCGGGTGATCCAGAACTTCAAGGCGGAGGGCGTGCTCGACACCCGCCGCGGCGCGATCGTGATCCGCGATCCGGACAAGCTCCGGCTGCGCTCCTGCCAGTGCAACGAGGCGGTGAAGAATCACTTCGAGGAAGTGCTGCGCGGGGTCTATCCGAGCGAGGACAACCCGGCGAACTGACTCCGCGCTTTACCTCTCCCGCTCTTTGCGGGGAGAGGTCGGATCGCTCTGGCGATCCGGGTGAGGGGCGAGGCACATTGCTCAACAAGCTGCGAGGTGCTCGCCGGATGGATGCCCCTCACCCCAACCCTCTCCCGTAAGAACGGGGAGAGGGAGCATAGCTATCGCAGGCCGCGAAAATCACGCTACACTCGCCTGATGAGCGGGGCTGAACTTCACGCCGTCTTCGACGTCGCAGCATGGTGCGCGGCGGCAGCCGCGATGTGGTGGCTGTCGCGGGTGCGCGGGCTGCAATTCCCGCGTCAATCCTTCGAGCTGACCTACATCGCCGCGCTGGTGTTCGGTGCCGGGATCGGCGCCTACATGTTCGGCACGCTGAACCTGTGGTTCTCCGGCATGCCAGGCATCGCCCGCTCGGTCGAGGGCGCGCTGGCCGGCGGCATTGTCGCGATCGAGCTCTACAAATGGCTGCACGGCATAACGCTGCGCACCGGGGCGCGCTTCGCGCTGCCGCTTGCGGTCGGCGTCGCGATCGGCCGGCTCGGCTGCTATTGCGCGGGGCTGGAGGATTTCACCTATGGCACGCCGACCACGCTGCCCTGGGGCCAGGATTTCGGCGACGGCATCCTGCGCCACCCGGTGCAGCTCTATGAAAGCCTGGCGATGGCCGCGTTTGCGGCCTTCTATGTCTGGGCCGTGTTGAACCGCAACGCCGCTGTCATCACCAATGGATTCTACCTCGTGCTGTTCTACTACGGCCTGCAGCGCTTCCTGTGGGAGTTCATCAAGCCCTATGGTGCGCTGATCGGCCCGTTCTCGCTGTTTCACCTGCTGTCGCTGTTTGTCATGGTCTATGCCGCCGTCATGCTGGCGACGGCGCCAAATGTGAGTGTGAAGCATGAACGCGCCGCTGCGTAAGTCCCGCCCCTACATCTTCTGGGGCCAGACCCAGTCGCTCTGCGAAACCTGCCTGACCCTCGTGCCGACCAAGATCCAGATATCAGGCAACGAGGTCTGGTATGAGAAGCGCTGCAAGCAGCACGGCGTGCAGTCGACGCTGGTCTCGACCGATTCGGCGTATTGGCGGCTGTGCAAGGATTTCATCAAGCCCGGCGACCGGCCGCTCGCCTTCCAGCGCCACACCGAATTCGGCTGCCCCTATGATTGCGGGCTGTGCCCGGACCACGAGCAGCATTCCTGCCTGGCGCTGATCGAGATCACCGAGCACTGCAACCTGACCTGCCCGGTGTGCTTTGCGGATTCCTCGCCGGCACGCTCAAGCTTCACGTCGCTGGCCAAGATCGAGAGGATGCTGGACGCGCTGGTGGCGAGCGAGGGCGAGCCCGATCTGGTGCAGATATCCGGCGGCGAGCCGACGCTGCATCCGGACTTCTTCGCGATCCTGGATGCGGTGCGCGCCCGTCCGATCCGCCATGTCATGATCAACACCAACGGCCTCAGGATCGCGCGCGAGCCCGATTTCGTGGCCAAGCTCGCTGAGAACAAGCGCGGGCTGGAAGTCTATCTGCAATTCGATTCGCTGCAGCGCGAGGCGCTGCTCAATCTGCGCGGCGCGGACCTGCGCAAGATCCGCCAGCAGGCGCTGGAGAATCTCGAGCGCGAAGGCATCTCGACCACGCTGGTCGCGACCATCAAGCGAGGAGTCAACGACAGCGAGATCGGCGATATCGTCCGCCATGCGTTGACCTGGAAGTGCGTCCGCGGCGTCACCTTGCAGCCCGTGCAGGACGCCGGCCGCAACGAGGATTTCAACAAGGACACCGACCGCATCATGCTGTCGGAGATCCGAAGACGGGTGATCGAGACCGGGGTTTTCGGCGCCGACGACATGATCCCGCTGCCCTGCAATCCCGAGAGCATCTCGATCGGCTACGGCCTGCGCAACGGCGAGAAAGTGCTGCCGCTGACCTCGCTGATCCCGCAGGAGCAGCTCATCGCCGTGATGCCGAACACGATCAGCCCGGAAAAATATCCGGTGCTGCGGGAAAAGTTCGTCGATTTGTTCTCGTTGTCGTCGGGGCCGCTGAACACGAGCGAGCGCGTTTGCGAGCTGCTGTGCTGCCTGCCGAGCTTCGAGGTGCCGGAGGGCCTCACCTACGCGAACGTATTCCGCGTCACCATCGTGCAATTCCTCGATCGCTTCAATTTCTGCGTCGGCAACGTCAAGCGAAGCTGCATCCACTTCGTCACCGAGAGCGGCGCGATCATCCCGTTCGACACCTACAATCTGTTCTACCGTGACGGAAAGATCGACAGCATCCGCGCGAGCCTAGCCGGGCAGACCTATCGCGAGGCGCGGCAAAGCGAGCACGTGCCGCGATGAGCGAGACCAATCCACCGCCGCTCCCGCCTGCGCCGCCGGAGCCGCCCTATCAATACGTCCCGCCGCCGCCGGCGCCACGCAGCGGCTGCGCGACCGCCTTCATGGCGCTGTTCGGGGTGTTCCTGCTGCTGCCAGGGCTCTGCGCGCTGTTGTTCGGGTTTGGCGTCCTCAGCGAGTCGAAAACCGACCCCTCCATTCTGTTCCTGATCCTGCTCGGGCTCGCGGTCTGCTTTGCCGGCGTGATGCTGATCCGCGCCGCGATCAAGGGAAGTTCATGAGCAACTCCGGCGCACCCTCGCCGCCCGAGCCGCCGCGGCAGGGGCCGCGGATGCCGCCCGGCTGCGCGATCTTCATGCTGATCGTGGGGGTGCTGCTGCTGGTCCCGGGCGCCCTCTGCGTGGTCCTCAATGTCACGCTGGGCGGGTCCGGCGACCCGCTCACCGGGGTCTCGGTGCTGGTGACGCTTGTCGGGCTCGGGCTGATCGTGTTCGCGCGGGCGCAGAAACGCGGCTGAATCACCCCCGAAAAGCCCCCCAAAGCCGGCTTCCGGAACCAAAATCAACCATCCAAACCGCCAATAAATCATTGTTTTTTGGCGTTTTCTGACTATATTGCGCCGCAACGCGCAAGGTGCCCGGTCCTTAAGACCGGGCTTCCTTTTTGGGGTGATGCGTCCCCGTCAAATTTCTTGGGTATGAGCGTGATCCGGGCCCCGATTGGGCCACGCGAGCGAGCGGCCGGCCGAATCGGTCCGGCGAGATCGCGCATCTGACCATTGCACGACCAGAAGAAGAGCCATGAACCTTCGCAACGTCGCCATCATCGCCCACGTCGACCACGGCAAGACCACCCTCGTCGACCGCCTGCTGCAGCAATCCGGCACCTTCCGTGAGAACCAGAAGGTCACCGAACGCGCCATGGACTCCAACGACCTGGAGCGCGAGCGCGGCATCACCATCCTGGCGAAGGCGGCCTCGGTGCAGTGGAAGGACATCCGCATCAACATCGTCGACACCCCCGGCCACGCCGATTTCGGCGGCGAGGTCGAGCGCATCCTCAACATGGTGGATGGCGCGCTGGTGCTGGTCGACGCCGCCGAAGGTCCGCTGCCGCAGACCAAGTTCGTGGTGTCGAAGGCGCTCAAGATCGGCCTGAAGCCGATCGTCGTGATCAACAAGGTCGACCGTCCCGACGCGCGCCCGACCGAAGTCATCAACGAGGTGTTCGACCTGTTCGCGGCGCTCGACGCCTCTGAGGAGCAGCTCGACTTCCCGATCCTGTATGGGTCGGCCAAGCAGGGCTGGACGGCGGAGAGCCCGGAGGGTCCGAAGGACCTCGGCATGCAGCCGCTGTTCGACCTGATCGTGCGCCATGTCGAGCCGCCGAAGGTCGAGCAGGGTCCGTTCCGCATGATCGGCACCATCCTCGAGGCCAATCCCTATCTCGGCCGCATCATCACCGGCCGCATCTCCTCCGGCTCGATCAAGCCGAACCAGCAGGTCAAGGTGCTGGGCGCCGACGGCAAGCTGATCGAGAGCGGCCGCCTCACCAAGATCCTCGCCTTCCGCGGCCTCGAGCGCACGCCGCTCGAAGAGGCCGAAGCCGGCGACATCGTCGCGATCGCGGGCCTGACCAAGGGCACCGTCGCCGACACCTTCTGCGATCCCAGCGTCGAGACGCCGCTGCCGGCGCAGCCGATCGATCCGCCGACCGTGTCGATGTCGTTCATCGTCAACAACTCGCCGCTCGCCGGCACCGAAGGCGACAAGGTGACCTCGCGCATGATCCGCGACCGCCTGCTGCGCGAGGCCGAGGGCAATGTCGCGCTGCGCGTGGTCGAGGCCGCCGACAAGGATTCGATGGAAGTCTCCGGCCGCGGCGAATTGCAGCTCGCGATCCTGATCGAGACCATGCGCCGCGAGGGCTTTGAGCTCTCGGTGTCGCGCCCGCGCGTCGTGCTGCAGAAGGACGAGGCGACCGGCGGCTGGCAGGAGCCGATCGAGGAGGTCGTGATCGACGTCGACGAGGAGCATTCCGGCGTCGTCGTGCAGAAGATGAGCGAGCGCAAGGCCGAGATGATCGAGATGCGCCCGTCCGGCGGCAACCGCCTGCGGCTGGTGTTCTACGCGCCGACCCGCGGCCTGATCGGCTACCAGGGCGAACTGCTCACCGACACCCGCGGCACCGCGATCATGAACCGCATCTTCCACGGCTATGCCGCCTACAAGGGCGAGATCCAGGGCCGCCGCAACGGCGTACTGATCTCCAACGACCAGGGCGAAGCGGTGGCCTATGCGATGTTCAAGCTGGAAGACCGCGGCCCGATGATGATCGAGCCCGGCTGGAAGGTCTACAAGGGCATGATCGTCGGCGAGCACACCCGCGACAATGATCTCGAGATCAACGTGCTGAAGGGCAAGCAGCTCACCAACATCCGCACCACCTCAAAGGACGAAGCGGTGCGCCTGACCCCGCCGATCCGCATGACCCTGGAAAAGGCGCTGGCCTATATCGAGGACGACGAGCTCGTCGAGGTGACGCCGAAGTCGATCCGGCTGCGCAAGAAGCACCTCGATCCGAACGACCGCAAGCGCGCGGAAAAGGCCAAGGAAGCGGTGGCCTAAGCTATCGCCCAGAACAATCTGTCATGCCCGGGCTCGACCGGGCATCCAGTACGCCGCGGCTCATCCGTAAATCACAGCTGTCTCTGGAATACTGGATCACCCGCTTTCGCGGGTGATGACAGTCATGCGCGTGGCCGCTTCAGGCCCGGCGGCGAACGTGCTAGAGCCGGGACATGAGTTCTCTTCCCTCCACGGTCGATGTCGCCATCATCGGCGCCGGCGCCGCAGGCCTCGGCGCCGCGCATGCGCTGAAGGGCACCGGCCTGTCCAGCATCGTGCTGGAAGCCCGCGACCGCCTCGGCGGCCGCGCGCATACGATCCAGGCCGCGCCTGACGTGGTGTTCGACGTCGGCTGCGGCTGGCTGCACTCGGCCAACCAGAACAGCTTTGTCGGCATCGCCGAGCAACTCGGCTTCGAGCTCAACAAGGACCTGCCGCCGTGGCGCGAGCGCGCCTATGGCAAGGCATTCCCGCAGGCCGACCGCGATGCGTTCACGCTCGCGCTCGACGAGTTCTACGATCGCCTCCACGAAGCCGCGCGGGGCGGCAAGGACGGTACAGCCGATCGCCATCTCGAGCCCGGCAATCGCTGGAACCCGATGATCGATGCGATCTCGACCTATGTGAACGGCTGCGAGCTCGACCAGCTCTCGATCCTAGACTTCGACGCCTATGAGGACAGCAACGTCAATTGGCGGGTGCGGCGGGGCTATGGCGCGCTGGTCGCGGCCTATGGCAAGCAGGTGCCGGTCGCGCTGAATTGCGAGGTCCGGCTGATCGATCACACAGGCCTGCGCGTTCGCATCGAGACGTCGCGCGGCACGCTTGAGGCGGACAGAGTGATCGTCACCGTGCCGACCAATTTGATCGCCGACGAGGCGATCCGCTTCTCGCCGGCGCTTCCGGACAAGCTCGATGCCGCGCGCGGCCTGCCGCTCGGCCTCGCCGACAAGGTGACCTTGGCGCTCGCCGAGCCCGAGGCGCTACCCAAGGAAGGCAATCTGCGCGGCGCCACCATGCGCACCGAGATGGGCACCTATCACATCCGCCCGTTCGGCCAGCCCTGCATCGAAGGCTTCTTCGGCGGCCGCTTTGCGCAAGCGCTCGAAGATGCCGGCGACGGCGCGATCGCCGCGCACAGCATCGATGAGATCGTCTCCTTCCTCGGCAACGACTTCCGCCGCAAGCTGAAGCCGCTCAGCGAATCCCGCTGGGCCCACGACCGGTTCGCCCGCGGCTCCTATTCGCACGCGCTGCCCGGCCACGCCGACAAGCGCGCCGTGCTCGCCGCCCCAATCGACGGCCGGCTGTTCTTCGCCGGCGAGGCGACGTCACCGCATTTCTTCTCGACCGCCCATGGCGCGCGGGACAGTGGCGAGAGAGCAGCGAAGGAAGTGCTGGCGGCATCGTCGCGCAAATAACCGCATCGTCATTGCGAGCGGAGCGAAGCAATCCATCAGGCGGCATAACGTAAGCATGGATTGCTTCGTCGCTTCGCTCCTCGCAATGACGGCGGATATTACTCCAGCACCCTCGCCCGCATGTCCGCATCGGGCACGAAGCACGTCTCATACTTCCCGAAAATCTTGTACCGATTGCGTGCGATAAGACTGTAGACCGCGTCGCGGAGTGGCTTCGGCACCGCGAACAGCGCGCGCGTCCAGCCCCAGCCGGGGAGATGGCTCAGCACCGTCAGCGCGGCATCCGATTTCATCCGGGCGACGCCGCCGTGGACCACGGCGTTGGTGTCGGGATCGTCGGGGTCGATGCCGAAGGTTTTGGCGAGCCGCGTGCCGTAGGCGGACTGGATCGGGGTGAAGCGGAAGCGCCTCTCGGTATCGCGCGCGACGACGAAGCGGACCCAGCGCGAGCAGAAGATGCAGACACCGTCGTAGAGGATCACGTCGTCGTCGGGCCAGGCGCTCATCTTGATTCCTTTTGACGCGTTTTCGTCGCGCGAACCGGTTCCAACTTCGCTTGAAAACGCTATCGGCTATCCAGCATCAACAGCGCGACCAGCATCAGCACGATCGCCGGACCCGTCTTCACCAACGCGCCGAGCGGCTCGATCCAGAGATCGGGCGTCAGGATCGCCGATCCCGCCATGTAGCCGAGCGAGGCGACGATGCCGGCAACAAGGCCGAACGCCGCGGTGCGGCGGATCGCGATCAGCACGCCGATGCTCATGTCCATCAGGCTGGTCAGTACCGTCACCGGCCCGACCAAAGCGGGTGGGAAATGATGCGCGCTCAAAATGCCGGTGGCGGCGTCATAGGAGATGACCAGCGCGATGAAGCCGGAGGCGACCCAGAACAGCACGAGGCTCGCGAAGATCAGCGCCTTGATCAGGAACAGCCGCGCAAACCATTTGTCCTGGATGGTCGCGGGACGCCCGCCGACCGCTTGCGCGATCGTCTTCGGCACGATGCCGGTCGCTGCCATCCAAGCCGATGGATCGCCGGTGACGCCGCGGCGCAGCTCGGCGATCGCCGTGGTCCGCAACGTCGGCATCCAGCCGAGACGGCTGACGAGATCGCCGAGGCGGGCGCCGCAATCGATCAGGAACGATGGCGAGGCGATGCGGACATGTTTCGCCGTGCCGAACGCCCGGCGGAATTGGGCGATGACGCGGCCGAGCGAGATCGGCTGTGGCTGCATCAGGTCCCAGGTCACCGATCGCACAGTTTCATCGCCGACATCGCGCGCCGCGAGCCAGGCTATGGTGGCCGCGATATCCTCGACCGCGACCGGCTGGAACGGCGTCGCCGCCTCGTCGGCTGGTAACTCGACCGGCAGCGCCGCCAGCGCGCGCAGCATGGCGCTGCCGCCATAGGCCGATGGCGAGATCACAAAGCCCGGGCGCAGGATCGCATGCGCGATCCCTGACGCTGCAATCAGCCGTTCGGCCTCGCGCTTGGTGGTGCTGAAGGCGGTGCGGTCCTGATTGGCGGTGCCGGGAATCGAGATGTGGACGAGACGGATCGCGCGATGACTCTCGCGGATTGCCTCGAGCAGCCGGGCGACGAAATCGCGATGCACCGCGCGCGTGTCGCTGCCCGGACCGTCCTGCAGCACGCCGAGGCAATTCACAACGACGTCCACCTCGTGCGTGCGAAGTAGCTGCGCCAGCGCCGCTACATCCAGCGACATTACGGGAAGCTCGAGGTCTGCCGCGCTCATCTTTTGTGCCGGCGTGAAGTACCGTGCGATTCCGACCACGTGAAAGCCGCGCTCCCTCAGGCCGTCCGTGACATAGCGTCCGATCAGGCCCGACGCGCCGAGCACGAGGATATTGCGTGATGCATCGTCACTCATGAGGGCTGGATCATGCTCTAGAATGGCTTTGCGATCATCAGCCACAGGATGATCATGACCGAGCCGAAGCCGGGAATCCCGAACAGGAACCAGCGGCGAAACAACGCATGGTAGCGCGGCGGCAGCGGCAGACCTTTTTCGGCGGCGGCCTGCGCGAGGTCGCGCATCTGCATCTGCATGAAGATGACGGGAATCCAGAACGCGCCGGCCAACGCATAGAACGCAAGCGACACCAACAGCCAGCGCTCGGTGATCCCTGTTGCCGACAGCAGCATCAGCAGTCCGCCGCTGACCGGCTGCAGCAGCACGGCGCTCAGCGTGAAGATCATGTCCGCGATCACGACGGTCGCCGCCGTGCGCGCGATGAACGCCGCATCATGGGTGCGATGCGCCGCCAGCATGAAGAAGGCGATGCCGGTCCCGGTGCCGAGGATCACGATGGCGCCGAGCACATGCAGATATTTGATCAGGAAGTAGAGCGTCATCGCAGTCCGCTCGCGATTGGAGCCGGTTTCGGCGTGCACAAATGGCGCTGCTGCCTTAGGCCGGGCGCGCGCGAAAATCCACTGCGGCGGCTCAGCCGCTGCGCACCCGGAGTACCCACATCGCGCCTGGACCGGGCGCCAAATCCTGCCGGCGAATCAGCCCCGAAAGAGCATTTTCCAAAGCGACGGCAGTGTCATATTGCGCGCCCGACTCACACTTTGCACAGGGCCGGGCCAGCGGCCGGCCGCTTGAGCCCGGCAAGTGTCCTCTTTCGGAACAAGTTTTCATCACACTGATGCAAAAAATCCACAGCTTAACCGATAATTAACGATGGACCTTGAAGGCGGCCCGCTGACTTGCTTTGATCGGATGCATGAGCACAACGCTGATCGAGGTCCGGCCGGCCAAAGCTGCAGACGCGGCTGCGGTGGCGTCTACCCATGACGAAGCCTGGCGCTCGGCGTATCAGGGAATCATCCCCGGCGCCGAACTCGAAAAGCTGATCAATCGCCGCGGCCCGCAATGGTGGGACAGCGCCATCCGCAAGGGCAGCCGCGTCAGCGTGCTGGTGTTCGGCGACCGGATCGCGGGCTACGCCAATTACGGCCGCAACCGCGCCCGCAGCCTCCACTTCGAAGGCGAGATCTACGAGCTCTATCTACGGCCGGAATTCCAGGGCCTCGGCTTCGGCCGCCGCCTGTTTGCCTCCGCCCGCCGCGACCTCCTGCAGAGCGGCCTGAAGAGCATGGTGATCTGGGCGCTCTCGGACAACGAGCCGGCGACCGAGTTCTACCGTGCGCTGGGCGGCCGGATGGTGGCGCGCTCCTCGGAGCGGTTCGGGCCCAAGTCGCTCGACAAGGTCGCTTTCGCCTGGGCGAACTGAAAATCCTGCTTCTCTCGCAGCTGCAGCAAGGCTAAACAGCCTCAGCGTTTGCGCGCGACGGCCAGTCCGGCTCCCAAGGTCGGGCCTGCTCTTGTTCGCGGCCCGGCGGCGCCAACAAAAATCACATTGTTTCTCAACTTCCAAAGGCCACGCGGAGCAATCCATGCGTATCGACGCCATATCGATCGGAAAAAATCCGCCCCACGACGTCAACGTCATCATCGAGGTTGCCGTCGGCGGCGAGCCCATCAAGTACGAGATGGACAAGGAGGCCGGCACGCTCGTGGTGGACCGCTTCCTGTACACGCCGATGCGCTATCCCGGCAATTACGGCTTCATCCCGCACACCCTGTCGGGCGATGGCGATCCCTGCGACGTGCTGATCGTCAACACCCGCGCCATCGTGCCGGGCGCCGTGATGAGCGTCCGCGTGGTCGGCGTGCTCTTGATGGAAGACGAGGCCGGCGGCGACGAGAAGATCATCGCGGTGCCGTCGGCGAAGCTGACCCAACGCTACGACAAGGTGCATAACTACAGCGACCTGCCCGACATCACGCTGCAGCAAATCCAGCACTTCTTCGAGCACTACAAGGATCTCGAGAAGGGCAAGTGGGTGAAGGTGCTGCGCTGGGGCGACGCCGAGGAAGCCCGCAAGCTGATCATGGAAGGCATCGAGCGCGCGAAGAAGAAGTGACGGCATAAGTTGTCATTCCGGGCGCGTCGAAGACGCGAACCCGGAATCTCGAGATTCCGGGTTCGATGCTGACGCATCGCCCCGGAATGACGGCGTCGAGTTACACCGCCGGCGCCGGCAGGCCGGCAATCGCGCAGGCGGCGCGCAGCGTGTTGACCAAAAGGCACGCCACCGTCATCTGCCCGACCCCGCCGGGCACCGGCGTGATCGCGCCGGCGACATCGAGCGCTTCCTGGAATGCGACGTCGCCGACCAGCTTCGGCTTGCCGCCGGGCACCGGAATCCGGTTGATGCCGACATCGATCACGGTCGCGCCCGGCTTCAGCCAGTCGCCCCGCACCATCTCGGGGCGGCCGACCGCGGCATAGACCAGATCGGCCTTTGCGCAGAGTTTCGGCAGATCGCGCGAGCGCGAATGAGCGATCGTCACGGTCGCGTTCTCGTTCAGCAGCAACTGCACCAGTGGACGGCCGACCAGGTTGGAGCGGCCGATCACGATCGCATTCATGCCCTCGAGCGAGGCGTGCACGCTCCTGGTCAGGATGATGCAGCCGAGCGGCGTGCACGGCGACAGTGCCGCGAGGCCGCCGGCGAGCCGGCCGGCATTGTTCGGATGCAGGCCGTCGACATCCTTGGCCGGGTCGATCGCATTGATGATGGTCTCGGTGTGCAGCGATTTCGGCAACGGCAGCTGCACCAGGATGCCATGCACCAAGGGATCGCGATTGAGCCGGGCGATCAGCGCCAGCAGATCGGCCTGCGACACGTCCTCGGGCAGCTTGTGCTCGAACGAGGCCATGCCGGCGGCCTGGGTCTGGGTGTGCTTGCTGCGCACATAGACTTCGCTCGCGGGATCGTGACCGACCAGCACGACGGCGAGGCCCGGTGTGAGCGCATGGTCGCGCTTGACGCGACTGACCTCGTCGGCGACGCGGGCGCGAAGCTCGGCGGCGATGGCTTTTCCGTCGATGATGCGGGCAGTCATGTCAGTCCTTCGTGTCTCGGTCCGGCCCGGTCGCAGTCAATTTCCTCAAGGTGTCGCCGAGCTGCCGCGGATCGCCGTCGACCGCCACCTGCTTCAGCCGCGAGGTGGCGCCCGACAGCAGCTTCACCCTGGCCTTGGGCACGCCGAGCGCCTTGGCCAATAACTCGGTCACCGCCCGGTTGGCCTCGCCGCCCTCGGCGATGGCGCGGACCCGCACCTTCACCACCGAGCGGCCGTTGGCCAGCGTCTCGATCCCGTCGATGTCGTCCCGGCCGCCGCGCGGCGTCACCCGCAACGCGATGCTGATGCCCTCGGTGGAATAGCGCCAGGGATCCATCAGCAGCGGTCCATCAGCGTTGGATCAGATCACGTTGGGATAGATGTAGTAGGCGATCACCCGCTGGATGAACATGATGATCAGGATCACGATGATCGGCGAGATGTCGAGACCGCCCAGATTCGGCATCACGTTGCGAATCGGCCGCAGCACCGGTTCGGTGATCCGGTAGAGGAACTCGGCCACCGCTGAGACGAACTGGTTGCGCGTATTGACCACGTTGAAGGCGATCAGCCAGGACAGGATGGCGGAGGCGATCAGAAGCCAGACATAGAGGTCGAGGACGATGATGACGATGTCGAGAACAGCGCGCATATGATGGGGGCTCGCGGGTGGGACGACCAGGTAAAGCGCAACGAAACCGGACTTGAACCGCCCGCGCGCGCTTCTTGTTTGAGCAGGATCTTCTCGGAAAACCGCTACGTAGTTTTCGCTCGCGCGGCCGACCGGGTCCGGATCATGCTCTAAATATCGGTTCATCCCCCCGCAAACAAGGGAAGTTCCGGGCGGGAAAGGCCGAAAACCGCCGTTTCACCGTTCTTGACTTGGCCTTGGGCGGGACTGTAAATGGCGCCCGACTGACGGCCGGGATACTCAGCAACACCCGGTCGCGATGGGGCCATAGCTCAGCTGGGAGAGCGCGTCGTTCGCAATGACGAGGTCGGCGGTTCGATCCCGCCTGGCTCCACCACGCTTCGCCCTTCGGGCTACGCGTAGCGCAGCCACGAGTTGCCCGAAGGTTGAAGCGTGGTGTCCGGCGTAGCCCGCAGGGCGAAGACGGACCGGTTCGAAATCCACTTCTCCAACACCTCACCCCACGCGTGGCGCAGCCGCGCGGAGCCTGAAGGGTGAAGCGTGGTGTCCGGCGAAGCCCAACGGGCGAAGACGGACCAGATCAGCACCCTCACGTCCCCGTAAACCTTGGCGGCCGCTTCTCCACAAAACTCGCGACGCCTTCCCGGAAATCATTGCTCTTCAGCGCGATCTGCATCTCGCGGTTGGCGTCGATGGTGGCTTCGGCCAGGGTCTGGAACGGCACGTCGTAGACTTGGCGCTTGATGACAGCGATCGCGCTTGGCGAGACGAAATCGGCGAGGTCGCGGGCATAGGCATAGGTGTCCTCGCGCAGCTTGTCCGGCGCAGAGAGCCTGTTGACGAGGCCGATGCGCCGCGCCTCCGCGGCCGACACCCGACGCGCCGACATCAAGAGATCGAGCGCGTTGGCGTGGCCGACGATGCGCGGCAGCATCCAGCTGATGCCATGCTCGGCGATCAGGCCGCGGCGCGCGAAAGCGGTGGTGAACACGGCGCTGTCGGCCGCGAAGCGCAGATCGCAATAGAGCGCGTGGACCAGGCCGATGCCGGCAGTGGCGCCGTTGAGCATCGCGATCACCGGCTTCTTGATCGCGGGGTAATAGGCGTAGCGCGTCTGCCAGTCGGCGCGGCGGTTCATGTCGAACGGGATGTTGTCGCCGCGCCTGACCTCGTTGGGATCGATGCCCTGCAACGCCTCCATGTCGGCACCGGCGCAGAAGCCGCGGCCCGCACCGGTCAGCACGATGACGCGAATATCGTCGTCGTTCGCCGCGGCCTCCATCGCGTGGCGCACATCGCGCTCCATGATCGCCGTCCACGCATTCATGCGGTCGGGACGATTGAGCGTGATGGTCGCGATCCGGTCGCTGACCTCATAGAGGATGTGCTGGTAGCTCACGGCGATCTCCCTGTGCCTTGTTGTTATTGATACGCGTGGCGCTACGGCCTGCGCGCGGCGGCCGAGCGTAGCACATCCATCGGAATGAAAAGGTGGCGCGAAATTCCGCGCGGCGGCTATTCCGCTGCCTGCAGCATCACCGGCTGCGGCACGCGCGCGATCCAGCCGTCGATGAAATGCTTCAGCCAGGCGCGCTCGGCGGCGTCGTGTACGGCGCGCTCGGCGAAGTGCTGATGACGCGGCTGCGCGCCCGGCGAATCCATCCACACACACCCGCGCGCGGTCCAGCGATGCATCATCGCGTAGGTCACGTCGGGATGGAACTGCAGGCCGAAGGCGTTGCCGAACTGGAACGCCTGCACCGGGAAATCATCGCCCGAAGCGAGCAGGTCCGCGCCGGCCGGCAATTGAAATCCCTCGCCATGCCAGTGGTAGACGCGCGCCGGCCAGTCGGGGCAGAGCGCGCGCCCCGCTGCCGTCGGCCTGACCGGGTAATAGCCGACCTCGACACGGCCGTGCGGATGCGGCGCGACCTTGGCGCCGAGTTGCCGCGCCAGCATCTGCGCGCCGAGGCAGATGCCGAGGAACGGGCGCTGCTCACGCAGCGGGACCGCGATCCAGTCGATCTCGCGCCGGACATAGTCGTCGGGATCGTTGGCGCTCATCGGGCCGCCGAAGATCACGGCGCCGGCATGCGCCTCGAGCGTCCCGGGCAGCGCGTCGCCGAAGCGCGGACGGCGGATGTCGAGGGGATAGCCCAGCGCACGCAGCACGTTGCCGATCCGGCCGGGGGTCGACGTCTCCCGATGCAGCACCATCAGCACCGGCCGCAGCGAGGTCTGACCTGCCGGCGTGACCGCGGCCGGCCTTCGGCTTGCGAAGGGCACCACGACACGGCTTTGGTCAGACCGGAACGACATTACCTCGAACTTGAAGGTTTGGCCTCTGCTTAAAGTTTCGGCACCTAAGGCACGATCATAGCTAAGTCGTCGTTAACATCGTGTGAGTTTGCGCACACCCGGGCGAAGCAAATCGCGGGCCAGAACCGGCGTTAACGGCGATGGAATGGGGTGAAGCTAGCGCTTGCGGAGCTGGAAACCGCCGACCGCGGTCAGGATGAAGGAGCGCGGGAATAGCCGGAGCAGGAACGGCACCATCTTGATGAAGGCGCCGGGCAGCACCGCGCGCTTGTTGGCCATCAGGCCGCGATAGGCCTGACGGGCGACCTCATCAGGCGCGACGTTGAGAATGGCCGAATCGAAGCCGGGGGCAAAGCCGGCGCGATCCTGGAACTCGGAGGGCACCGGACCCGGGCAAACCACGGTGACGCGCACGCCCTTCGGTGCCAGCTCACAGCGCAGCGCCTCGGAGAACGAAAGCACATAGGCCTTGCTGGCGTAGTACACGGCCATGCCAGGCCCCGGCAGGAATCCGGCGATCGAGCCGAGATTGAGGATGCCGCCGCGGTTGCGGATCAATTGATCGGCAAAGCGCAGCGTCAGGTCGGTCAGCGCGCGGATATTGACGTTGACGATGTTGAGCTGTTCGGCGCGATCGCGCTCGATCGCGAGGCCGAACAGGCCGAAACCGGCATTGTTGACGAGATATTCGACCTCGACCCCGGCCTCGGCCAGGGCCGCGGCGATCTTGTCGCCTGCATCGGTCTGTTGGAGGTCGCAGGGAATCACGAGCGGCGCCGCGCCGCCCGCCGCACCTGCCTTGGCTCCAAGCTCATCTGCGAGCGCCTGCAGGCGATCGGCGCGCCGTGCCACCAGCGCCACGCGGTGACCATTCGATGCAAACACGCGCGCCAGTTCGGTGCCTATGCCCGCCGATGCCCCGGTTATCAGCGTCACACGCTCAGCCACGTTCAAACTCTTACTGCAAATTCTAGTGAGGTCCCCAACAGGGGCGACGAGAGCATAGGCATGCCGTGTGACGCAAGACGCGTATGGGCTTGTGGATAGTCGCGGACCGCCGATTTGGCGATGAAACGCCAGATTTTCAGTCGGATCGGCCCAAATCGCTGCGGAAATTAAAGTTTCTTAAAGTTTCGTCATCCGCGAGGCCGGCGATGGTGCTTCCGCTTGCGCCTGCGACCGTGTCAGATCGCCGCGTCCGCGGTGCCCCAGGGGCCCTTCGGCAGCGCCGCCTGCTTCTCGGCGACCCGGTGCTTGAGATCGATGCGGTCGCGCGAGGAGATGCCGAGCAGATCGGCGGCGCGCCAGACCACATTGTCCTCGAACTCGCTGACCTCGCCGTCGGCATAGACCAACTCCCACATCATCTCGACGATGCGCAGCCGTCCCTCCTCGTTCACCGAGCGCATGATCACACTGGTAAAGTGATAGAGATCGACGGCCTCGCCCTCTACGCGCATGGCGGAGGCGATGAGCTTGTCGGCGGTGCCGGGATCGAGCTGGAAACGGCTCTCGATCAGGCTGTGCAGCTTGAGCTTTTCGGCAGGCGTCGGCTCGCCGTCAAGCGAGACGACGTGCACCAGCAGCGCCGTCGCCGCCAGGCGAAAGCCGCCATCGTCCAGGGTGCGATCGGCCGGGGCATCGGGGGAGACGATATCGGCAATGAATTGGCGGAGTCCGTCGAGCATCGTTCTCTCTGTGCAATGAAGAAGTCTCTGATCGGAGCGTGATCTGTCCGGAAAAACCGCTACGCACTTTTCCGGATCATGCTCCAAATCTATATGGCGTGGAAACAGAACCGGTGCAATCCGCGCAGGTTCCGCCGCGGCATTACGTTTCGGCAAGCATGACATGTCGGCAATCTGGGGAATGTCATTCCGGGGCTCGCGAAGCGAGAACCCGGAATCTCGAGATTTTCGGGCTCGATGCTCTCACATCGCCCCGGAATGACGAAGTGCTGGATCAGGGTATCTCGTACACCACCAGCTTGTCGGCAATGCCGCGCAGCGCGGCTTCCTTCTGGATCGGCCTGATCGCGGCGCGATCGAGGATCCCGGCGACTTCAGCCGATTCCATCACCGGCTGGGTCAAATGGATTTCCTGCGACGTCGACAGGCTCTGCACCCGTGCGGCGATATTGACGGTCTGGCCGAAATAATCCTGCCGCTCGTTCAGCGTCACCGCGAGGCACGGCCCCTCATGGATGCCGATCTTGACGATCAGGTCTTCCTTGCCGCGCTCGGTGTTGAGCTGCTTCATCGCCGCCCGCATCCGCAGGCCCGCCGACAAGGCGTGCTCGGGCCGGATGAAGGTCGCCATCACGGCATCGCCGATCGTCTTCACCACAGCACCGCGCTCGGAGGCGATGATCTCGAGCAGCGCGTGGAAATGCGCGCGCACCAGATCGAACGCGGCGAGATCGCCGACCCGCTCGTAGAGCGCGGTCGAGCCCTTCAGATCGGTGAACAGGAAGGTCAGCGCGGTGATCTTCAGCCGCTGGTCGACGGTGAGGTTGTCGGCCTTGAACACGTCACGGAAGGTCTGGTTCGACAGCATCCGCTTCGCGGTGAGGATCGGCTTGCGCTTGCCGAGCAATTTGTGCAGCGGATCGCCGGCGATCCACACCGACGGCAACACGCGAACGTCGGCGTGATTCTCCAGCGAGAGCCGCAGCGGTCCCGGCCGCATCGCCGAGGTACCGGTCGGCGCGTGAGACTTGTTGAACGCGATCGAGAACTGCTGACGCTCGGCGGTCGGCTCGCCCTCGACGGCGAAGAAATGCGCCGAATGCGTCACCGGCTCGAACACGATGATGAACTGATTGGGCAGGTTGAGCGACAGGATCGCCTTTTCGCCGGGCGGCAGCTCGAGTCCCTCCAGCGTCACCTCGTTGATCAGGGTCGACACCGAGCTCTCGTCGAGCTCGATCCCCGAACTCCAGAATATCTGCCGGAAATATTCCCAGATCGGCAGCGTGTTCGGATCGTGCGCGGCGATATGGCGGACCCGCGGGCTGACGGTGAAGGCAACCTCGACCAGCTCGTCGACCGAGGCCTCGTAGCCGGCCGCGCACAGCGCGCAATTGTAGTCGTCATGGCGCAGCGACTTCAGCGTGGTGTGGGCATCGAGCACGCCGCCGCAGCCCGGACACAGCACGTTCCAGCTCATGTCGAACAGGCCGAGCCGAGAGGCATGCAGGAAGCCCGAGATCACCTTCTCCTCGTCGAGGCCGGTGCGCCGCGAAAAATCCAGAACGTTGATGCGATTGAGCTCGCGATCCTGGCCATCGGCGATCAGCTGCTGCATGGCATCGACGACGGCCGGATCGGTCGTCTGCCTGAGAACTGCGAAATGGGCCTGCGTATCGCTCATGGTGAGCCCCTAAAGCATGATCCGGAAAAGTGGAGACCGGTTTTCCGAAAAGATCATGCTGAATCAAGAGATGAGCACTGGGACACCGCCGCGCAAGGTCAGCGCGGCTTGATTGTAAAGGCCGGCGAGCGGTTCGGCTGCGTCGTCACCACGCCGATCGGCAACACCGGTTCCTTGTCTGCCAGCGCGACGCGAAACGCGCCGATGATCTTCGCGAGCGCGAGCGTCGCCTCGACCAGCGCGAAATGCGCGCCGATGCAGACCCGCGCGCCGACGCCGAACGGCAGATAGGCGAAGCGATCCGGCGGCGTCCCCGTCATGAAACGCTGCGGCACGAACGCATTCGGATCGCGCCACAGTCTTTCATGCCGGTGCAGCAGCCACGGCGCGATCAGGATTACGTCATGCTTCCTGACCGGCCGTCCCGCAATGGTATCGGGACCACCGGCCGCGCGCGCGATCAAAAACGCCGGCGGATAAAGTCGCATGGTCTCGTCGACCACCGCGCGGGTGAATTTCAGCCGCTCGATGTCGAGCGCGCCGTTTGTCGCCGCCGTCCTCACTTCTGCTGCCAACTGCTCCTGGGTCTCGGGATCGAGCGCCAGCAGATAGAGCGCCCAGAACAGCGCGGTCGCGGTCGTCTCATGGCCGGCGAGAATCATGGTGGCGACCTGGTCGCCGAGCTGGGCATCGGTGAAGGCCTCACCGGTTTCCGGGTCGCGCGCGGCGCCCATCAGGTCGAACAGGTCGCGGGCCGGTGCATTGTCATTCTTGCCGGCGGCACGGCGCTCGGCCACCAGCTGACCGACAAACGCAGTCCAGCGCTTGCGGAAGCGAGCGCGCCGGAAGTCCTGCGGGGTCGGCCAACCCAGGGGAAGTATCAGGTCCAGCATGTGCGGCCGCGCCAGCGTGTCGCCGTACTCCATCACGAAGTCGCGCAGCGCGGCGCCGTGGCGATCCATGCCGAACGAGAACATGGTGCGGCCGGCGATCTCCAGCGTCATCCGCTGCATCACCTCACGCAGATCGACCGGGCCGCTGCTCGCGGCCTTCAGCTTGGCGATGGTCTCGTCGACCGCCGCGATCATGTAGGGCTCGAGCGTCGTCACCGCGCGCGGCGTGAATGCCGGCGCCAGCGTGCGGCGCTGATGCTTCCAGGCGCGGCCCTCGGCGATCAGCAGTCCCTCGCCCAGCATCGGGCGCAGCACGCGAAGGCCGGCCGGCGTGCGGTGGTAGTTCTCGTAATTGTCGACCAGCACGTGGCGGATCGCATCAGGGGTGTTGAGGATGAAGCTCGAGCGGCCGATGAAGCGGCCTTGCACGATGTCGTCCTGATAGGCGCGCTGGCCCCAGGTCTCGATCGGCGAGTTGCGCATCGCCCGCATGCGCTGAAGCCCGGTCATGTCGTCGGGCGCGCGCGGCGGGGCGGGCGGGACCCGCGGACGCCGCGTGACCGAGATATCGTAGACTTCGGCTGTGCTCATGGTCCTCGCTTCCTGCCTCACGCAACGGCCGATCCGGCCATGCGATCCCGGCGCCATGAAGGCGCGCGGACCCTTTCACAAGCCTAATAAGTCAGCTCGGCAACCGCAATCCGGTTCTCCGAGGCCGGCCAGGCCCGCATCACAATGCGCTCCGTGTTGAAGATTGCGGCGATCGGACGGCCGATCTCGGCCGCGCTGAGCCGCAATGTCGTCACCGCATCGGTCGGCACGCCCGACTTGACATCGGCCGGCTCCTTGCCGTCGAACAGCACGACATCGCGCGGTAATCCGAAATAGCCGCGCGGCCGCGACATCAGCACGATGGCGCCCGCGCCGGCATCCGCTGGCGCGAGCGGCCGCGCCGCGCGCAGATGCACGATCTCGGAGGAGCGCGGAAACGGCGAGCGATAGATATGCGTCGTCACCGCGTCGGCAGAGGTCAGCACGAATTCGAGCGGCCAGGACGGATCGACCTGCGCCGGCCCCCAGCGGCCGTCGGCGCCGGTCTGCGAGCTGTGCAGAGGGCCGCCGATCCGCTCACCGGTCTCCGCCGCCACATGATAGATGTCGACCGTGGCGCCCGGCACCGGCCGGTTGGTCGGCACCCCGCCGGGCGTGCCCGTGACGAGGCCGCTCAACCTCACCGACTGCTCCGGCGCGATCTCGATCCGCGACGGCTCGTGCCCGGCGATGAACTTGTAGATCTCGCGGAAGGCACGCGGATGATAGGCGGTCTCGCGATGATCGACCGCGCCGAGCACCAGATTGGTCGCGCCCTTCAGCGCCGGACCTTCTGATGTGACGTTGGTCGGCGTGCCCGGCTTGCCGATGAAGCGGCCGTCGGCTTGCGCATATTTGTCGAGACCGTCGCTGCGCAAGGTCAGGAATGCGGTGCCGACCGTCACCTCGCTGTCGCCGTCGTTCAGCCCGCGCAGGAACGGTCCGCGGCCGTTGAACTCGTTGCCGAGGCCGTCGTCCGATGCATAGACGCCGTGGTTGGGCGTGCCGCACAGCACCGCGTGGCTGATCTCGCCGCCACCACCGTTCTTGACGAAGTTGCGGATCGCATTGCCGCCGCGGGAATTGCCGACCAGCGCGATGCGCGCGGCGCCGGTGTTCTGCTTCAGCTCCCTGACCGCCTCGGCGAGCGCGCGGCGCTGATCCTCGGTCGAGGAGCGGTTTGCCTGCTCGACCTTGTCATCGGCGCGCGCCAGCGGATCGGTGAAATTGATCGTCGCCATCCGCTCGCGCGGCACGCCGTTGGATTCCATCCGCCACAGCGTCGTGAGCCAGAGCGCGGCGTGATCGCCATTGCCGTGCACGAACAGGATCGGCGGCAGGATCGGCGGAATGTCGGCCGCGGGCGCCGGCTGGGCTAGCGCCGGGGCGCTGAGCCGGCCGACTGACAGGGACAACGCGCCGGCCCCTTGCAAAAATCTCCGCCGCGATAGCGCCATCGGTCCCCTTCCCCAAGCCTTTCAGGGCTTTAGCTGTGTCCTACATCAGCCAAATATACCGTAATCGCTGGACAGGACACGCGTTTGCCGGGCATCAGTTGATGCAGCCGGAATCATTTAACAAGCCATAGCAGGCCAACCGGAATCGGATATGACCGAACCGCGTGATCGATCAGACAGTATCACTGCACCATTACGGTATTCTATCTTCCGGCGCATCTGGCTCGCCAGCCTGCTCTCCAATCTCGGCATCCTGATCCAGGGCGTCGGCGCCGCCTGGGCGATGACCCAGATGACCGCCGAGGCCGACAAGGTGGCGCTGGTGCAGACCGCGCTGATGCTGCCGGTCATGCTGATCTCGATGCCGGCCGGCGCCATCGCCGACATGCATGATCGCCGCGTCGTCGCGCTGGTGTCGCTCATGATCGCGCTCTCCGGCGCCACCACGCTGACGGTGCTGGCCTGGCTCAATCTGGTGACGCCGAACAGCCTGCTCGCACTGTGCTTCGTGGTCGGTAGCGGCATGGCGCTGTTCGGTCCGGCCTGGCAATCTTCGGTCAGCGAGCAGGTGCCGTCGGAGACGTTGCCCGCCGCGGTGGCGCTGAACGGCATCAGCTACAACATCGCGCGCAGCTTCGGTCCGGCGATCGGCGGCATCGTGGTGGCGTCCGCGGGCGCGGTGGCAGCATTCGCGGCCAACGCCGTGCTGTATCTGCCGCTGCTGGTCGTGCTGTTCCTGTGGAGGCGCGTCAGCGAGCCGTCGCGGCTGCCGCGCGAGCGGCTGAACCGCGCCATTGTCTCGGGCGTCCGCTACATCACCAATTCGCCGTCGATCAAGATCGTGCTGACCCGCACCATGGTGACCGGCATCATCGGCGGCTCGGTCTCGGCGCTGATGCCGCTGGTGGCGCGCGACCTGCTGCATGGCGGCGCGCAGACCTACGGCATCATGCTCGGCGCGTTCGGCATGGGCGCGGTGATCGGCGCGCTCAACATCAGCGAGATCCGCAGCCGGCTCAGCGGCGAAGCCGCGATCCGCGTCTGTGCATTGACGATGGGCGCTGCGATCGCGGCCGTGGCCGTGAGCACGCAGCCGGTGATCACGGCTGCAGCCCTGGTGGTTGCCGGCGCGGTGTGGATGCTGGCGATCGCGCTGTTCAATATCGGCGTGCAGCTCTCGGCGCCGCGCTGGGTCGCAGGCCGGTCGCTGGCGGCCTTCCAGGCCTCGATCGCCGGCGGCATTGCGATCGGCAGCTGGTGCTGGGGCCGCATCACCGATCTCGGCGGCGTCGAGATGGCGCTGTTGATCTCGGCCGGCCTGATGCTGCTGTCCCCGGTGCTCGGCATCTGGCTCAGGATGCCGCCGATTGGCGCGCGCAACGAGGACGCCACCGATATGCTGGCCGATCCCGAGGTGCGGCTGCAACTGAGCGGGCGCAGCGGACCGCTGGTGGTCGAGATCGAATACCGGGTGGCGCAGGACAAGGCCCGCGCCTTCCACAATGTGATGCAGGACGTGCAGCTCAGCCGCCAGCGCAACGGCGCCTATGGCTGGTCGATCGCGCGCGACATCGCCGACCCCGAATTGTGGACCGAGCGCTATCACTGCCCGACCTGGCTCGATTTCCTGCGCCAGCGTAACCGCGCCACCCAGATCGAGCGCGAACTGCATCAGAAGGCGGCCGACTTCCACATCGGTGCCGAGCCGATCCGGGTGCGCCGGATGCTGGAGCGCCCGTTCGGCTCGGTGCGCTGGAAGGACGAGACCCCGGACCGCGCCGCCAAGGAGGTGATTCCTGTGGTGGCGACTGCGGCGGGGAGCAGTACGTAGTCTCCTTCGTCATTCCGGGGCGATGCGAAAGCATCGAACCTGGAATCTCGAGATTCCGGGTTCATCGCTCCGCGATGCCCCGGAATGACAATGACTGAAGCTACTGCCCGTTATCGATGAGCGTCTGCTGGCAGGCCTTGCTGAGGCGCCCGCGATGCTCCTTCAGGCAGGCCAGCACGGCCTGATCGCCCTCGCCGAGATGGGCGCGGCAGAACCGCGAGGCATCGCGGGAACAAGCATCGCGCCCCTGCTGCTGTGCCGAGGCAGTCGACGCCAGCAGAACCAATGGTACGACGGCGAGCAGAAATCGGGTCATCGCTCAAAGCCTCTAAGGAATGCACCGCCGGTTCTATAGCGTTTCAGCGCTGCGAAGAAGCTTGAAACGGCGGAGCGTCCTGGCCCGTTCCGCCCCGAACCAGGCATGCGCCTCGCCACCGCAGATATGGCCTGCGCACTGTGACAGCCATCACGCAGGGACAAGCCGCACTTTTTCTTGTCGTTCCGGCGTCCTGTTGGGATCGCGTTAAGACCTTGTTGGCATTAATCGCTCGTTACGGCTGTGGCGTATCCTTAAGTTCCGAGAGAGTGTGTAGCGATGCGTAGTGCGTTGGGCCTGATGCTGGCCAGTGTTGTAGCGGCGATCGTGATCGCCGGCGTGTGGTTCTGGACCTCCTCCCCGCGTGCCGACGCGGCGCCTCCGCAGACCACGGCCGCAAGCCAGGCCGATCCGCTTCCTGCCGCGGCGAAGCAAGCCGCCAGGGACGATGTCGAGACGACCGCCGCGCTGTCGAAGCGCGCCGATGCCACCCAGGCAGCGGCGCCGGCCGCCGTCCCCGCACCGGCGCCGATGCCGGCCCCGGTCGCGGCAATGCCCAAATGCAACAATGCCGACGCGCTCGGCATCAGCCGCACCGTCGTGGTCGACACCACGGGCGGCCCCGGCTTCGGCTTCCTGCAGTACAAGCAGTACGACTTCCTGACCGACCATGAGGTCGTGCTGACCTTCGACGACGGCCCGTGGCCGACCACGCCCGCCGTGCTCAAGGCGCTGGCGGATGAGTGCACCAAGGCGGTGTTCTTCCCGATCGGTCTGCACACCACCTATCACCCGGACATCCTGCGCCAGGTCGCTGCCGCCGGCCACACCATCGGCGCCCATACCTGGTCGCATGCGCATCTGGCCGGCAAGAAGATCACCGAGCAGCAGGCCAAGGACGAGATCGAGAAGGGCTTTAGCGCGGTGAAGCTGGCGCTCGGCGCCAACCCCGCCCCGTTCTTCCGCTTCCCGGCGCTGGCGCATACGCCGGCGACCACGGCCTATCTCGGCACCCGCAACATCGCGATGTTCTCGGTCGACGTCGATTCCAACGACTTCAAGTCGAAGAACTCCGACGAGGTGATCAACAACGTGATGACCAAGCTCGACAAGGAGCACAAGGGCATCATCCTGATGCACGATTTGCAGAAGCACACCGCGCAGGCGCTGCCGACGCTGCTGCGCAAGCTGAAGGCGGGCGGCTACAAGGTGGTCTGGATGAAGGCCAAGACCCAGATCGAGACGCTGCCCGAATACGACGCGATGATGGCGAAGACCGAGAAGCCGGTCGCATCGGGCCGGCCGATCGGCAACGTCGTGCAGACCGTCGCCGAGTAGCGGAGCCAACGCACAGAACACGCTCAACGCAAGGCGCCCCCGGATCCGATCCGGGGGCGCTTTCGTTTTCGGATCGCGCCATCGCGCCCAGTGGGGAGGCTGCCACCAAAACAGCGAAAACAACCCCATGCAAAGGAGCTGAAAGGTGTCTTGCTACCAGTAAATCCCGTGACGATGCAGCTCGCTGATGATGCGGCCCTCGGTCCAACGCCGCGCGTGGCGGCGATGGCTCGACCGGTGCGCGGTTACCCGCTGCGCGCCTGCCGGCCCGGCGTCGGGACGGCTAGACATTGGCGTGCTGGGCCGGCGCCACGCCTCCGATGATGGCCCAGGAATAGATTCGTCGGTCTGGCCTTCTCCTTCACGATGCCTGAACTCCGGAAAACTCAGTGAGTGCATTTGAACAAGGTTGCGTACGGCCCGGCACCAATGGCTTGGCGAATACGGCCGCCGAAAAGCTCCGTTCGCTGATCCCGGCGCCTGGAGCGATGGCTTATCCGTTCCTGCTCGATGCATTTCATCGCGCGGTCCAGATGGCGCGTCGCGCATGGCGTCGCGGCCGCGATCATTCTCGTCTACGTCGCGTTTCATCTCACCAATCATCTGCTGGGTTGGCCCGGACCTGACGTGCATGCGGCCGTGATGAAGCTCGGACGCACGGTCTATCGATCGTCCGTGATCGAACCCATCTTCGTCAGCCTGATGCTATTCCAGGTCGCCATCGGCGTGCGGCTCGCCTGGCGCTGAAGCGCGGTGCGGCGCAAGGAGTGCTCGCGCCGGGCCGGTCATCCGTTCAAGCGCAGCCACTTGGCGGGCATTGAACGCGAACAAAATCTCAACCATGAACCCGCCGTCAACGTGGAGAACGATGACGGGCCTAACGCTCGTCCCGCATATATGGGCTTCGCTGGGAGACGAGTCGTAAGTCTTGGTCCGCGGCAATCGTCTTCGTCCCGTGCATGTGCGGCACGTTCGCCGGATTGCCCCACAAGCTCCAAGCAATAGCGCCACTGGCAAGTATTCCACCGCAGATCGCCAAAAGGTCCTGCCTCATTGCGCGCCTCCATATACGGTCGGCAACCTCGAAGCATAAATCAGGCCACGCCCGACGAGCACGGCAGGCCGAGGGCATATGATGGATCCCTGATTTCGGAACCGCACAATCTGCTCAAATCCGCAGCCGATAGCCTAGCAAATCAGCTTGCTGGGACTGCCCTGACCGAATCCGGCGCGGGAATATTGTATTGTTGTCCACAGTGGGTATCGCGCAACACCGCGCGGGTTGGAATCGCCGTAAAGTATGTGCGGGCTGTTCCCACTTGAACCCGTTAGCGGTTCAATGCCTTTCGTGGCGGTGACGCCGATCGAGCATTTGCCAGACAATTGTAACGCATTGCGACTTCATTTCTAGAACCAATGGCGCGGCTGGCGTGGACCTATTTCGAGCTGAGAAGATCGCCACGGTCCCGGACCGATCACATCATGACTGCCGCTTTTGTGGAGCTACACTCACCCTTGTCAGAACAATCATGGAATCTGAAAGCGGGATTGTCATTCATACGTTTGAATGCCCACGGTGTGGGGACCGTACTTGGACCGACTAAAGGTTAGCAGGAAGCACAAGATCGAGGTCAATCGCTCACCACAACCAGGACAGCACCGATCCTCATAATAACGCCAGCGTCCTGCCTGGTGTTGAAGTTGCGCAAGCGTGTAGCGTTCACCGCTGCGCACAGAGCTTCCCTAAACTGCGCTAGACAGTGCGCCGATCGGTCTATGCGGAACTCGCCAAACCGGCCCGAGCCAACGGTCAAAGCTCAACGTGACGGCGGCCACATCGCGCAAAAGTTCCCTGCGTAACTTCTTCGCACATCATCACCACTCACTTGCCTGCAGGCGTGGCAACTGCTGGATTTATATGCTGCGAACTCGTTGCCAAGAAGTCACGCCATCGAACCGAATGGATAGCTGGCGTCATTATCGTGGCGGCGCTCGCGCTCGCAGCTTATTGGTGAGGGATAGATGGGGCGGCATTTTTCTGAGCCTCGCAGTTTGTTTCTAGTGCGTTCATTGAACAGAGCTCGAGTTGGCAAGAAACCAATTTCAGATGTCATGGAGCATGTCGCGAAATGAATTTTGATTATCAGTCTAGCGCCAATCATTCAGGCCATACGGAATCCGCTATGCCCGCTGCCGCTCAAGCGGATGGAAGCCAGAACAAGACGCGCTTTGGATTCAAGGCGACTGACCTCATCGTCTACCCTGCGCACGGTGTCGGTCAAATCGTTGCGATCGAAGAGCAGACTGTAGCCGGCGCCTGCCTCGAGTTCTTCGTCGTCTATTTCGCGAAGAGCAAGATGACACTACGCGTTCCAACGAGCAGAGCGGCCAAAACCGGAATGCGTCGGTTGTCCGACCCCAGCACCATCCAGCAGGCACGACGAATCCTGGGTCAACCACCTCATAAGGCGCGGGGCAATTGGTCCCGGATTGCTCAAGAGTACGAAAGCAAGATCAATTCGGGTGACATCGTTGCAATTGCCGAAGTGATGCGCGATCTCCACCGGCGTGCTGCAAGCCCTGACCAGAGCTACGCCGAACGGCAGCTCTACACGACGGCCGTTGATCGCTTGTCCGAAGAAGTAGCTCTTGTTAGCGGCATGACCGAACAAGAAGCGGCGAAAGAGTTGGAAAATGCGATAGCCACCGAAGTCAGGCGCAGCGCCTAATTGAGGCTTCTCGAACCAATCGCTGTTCGCCTGAAACGAGCCCAGCGAGAGCGCAAGCCGGGCCTTTAACCTCAGCAAACGGCCTCAGCGTCCGGCAGGAAGCTGAGGCCGAGGAGCGCCCGTGGGGTAAGGGAAAGATTCTGGACACTCCCAAGGTCACCTAAGACTGCCGCTCGCGTGATGGGCATTTGCATATGTAAATGAGCGCTCTGATTTCCCCAGGGACGGGGCCGCGCCAAACGAAAAGGGGCCGTGTGCGAGACGGCCCCTTAACCGGAAACATTCTGAAATGCCGATCTTAATGAAATAACCGGCAGCGAAAATCCTACTTCCATTCGCAATCGCAGCAATTCCGCAGAAATAGCTACTCCGATAGAAGTAGGTCCGGACTTGCAAGCGTCACGCTGAAATCCAGCAGATTGCAGGCCATCGGCCTCAATTTGAAGCGAACTTGGATTGAAGCGAACTTGGAGCAGATGACTTTGAAACCCCGCGACAACCCGATCGGCACGAGGCTGTCACCCATCTCTTAGGTACGTTTCGTTACCCATGTCTCCGGGCCGGACATCTGAGAACTGGTGCCGCAAGAGGGACTCGAACCCCCGACCCCGTCATTACGAATGACGTGCTCTACCAACTGAGCTATTGCGGCGAACCGTTCGGGCTGCTGCCTCACAACGCGTGCCACCTGATATCGGGCATGACCCCGATTGGCAAGATGACGCGGGTATTTAACCGCCCGTCGGTTATCTACCCGCGAATTAGCTTCCCAAACGTGACAGAAATCCGCGCCAGCCGCCCACCTGGGCCTTGGGCGGGCCGATTTGTTCCGCAAATTCGTCGACCGGGCCGTCCTCGTCGACCCCGGGGTCGTCGGGGGCCCGTACGATCGGGATCACGGCCGGGATCGGCGCCGGCGGCGCCTTGGGCAGATCGGTCCGGGAGCGGAACAAGGGCGCCGGCGCTGGGGGCGCCGGTTCGGTAGCTGCCGGAGGCGGCGCCGGCTCAGGCGCGGCCGGCTCGGCCGGGGCGAGCTCGGCCTCGATGGCCGCGGGGACCGGGGCGTTATCCTGGGCCGTCGGCGGGGCCGGCTCCGCAGGCTTGATCTCGGCCGGCTTCACCTCGACCGGCTCAACCGGCTTGACTGCCTCCGGCGGTTTGGCGGCCTCCGGCTCGCTGGCCAGCTCCCTGGGCGGCTCCTTTGGCGGCTCGACACGGCGCGGTGCCAGCATCGCCTCCTCGAACGGCGAGGGCTCGATCGCATGGCCCTTGTCGGACGGCAGCGCCGCCACCGGCGTCTGCCACTGGAAGGCATCGAGGCGGCCGGTGACCGGCGAGACCGGACGCCAGCGGTCGGAGACATAGCCGTCGGCGGTCCACACCGGATCGTGCAGCGCGCGCACCGCGCGCAGGGTCCAGGCCCGCGCCCGGCCGCTGTCGCCATGCTCGGTGCGCTCGATCTCGGCCATCAGCAGCGCGACGCGCTGCGTCGGCGCCGCAATGAACGGCTCCAGCGCCGCACGCGCTTTGGCGAATTCGGCGGCGTCGATCGCGGCGCGCGCGATCGCCAGCGCGCCCTCGATATGGCCCGGCGTCTTCGCCGCCAGCGTCTCGACCCGCACCAGCCGCTGGCGCGCGGAATCGCCGAGCCGGACGTGCGAATAGGCGTCGGCGAGATCGGGATGCGGCTGCTTGAGCCACGCGGTCTCGACGATGCGCATGGCGCGGCGCACCTGATGCGCCTCGCTCTCGAACTTCGCGGCGAGCACGGCGGCCGGGATCAAGGTCGGCGCCAGCTTGACCGCCTCCATCGCGCTCGCGCGCGACAGATCGCGATCGATGGTCTCGAACTCCAGCGCGCGCGCCGTCAGCAGCACGCCGCGCTGCCGCCGATAGGTCGCCTTGTCGATCAGCCCGGCCGACTGGTTGTTGTCGATGATCGACAGCGCGCCCGCCCAATCGCCCTTGGCGCAGCAGAAACCGAGCACCGCATGGGAGGCCCATGACGACGACGGCGACAGCTTCAGCGCCTCCTCGGCAATCATCACGGCCGCCACCGGATCGTCGGCGCGCTGCGCCTCGATGAACAGGCCGCGCAGGCCGAGCAGCCGCGTGTCGGCGCGCTCGGCCATGGCGCGGAAGGCGCGCTGCGCGCCCTCGCGGTCGCCGTCAAGCTGCGCCGATTGCGCGTGCAGCAGCAGCGCCAGCGGATCGCTCCCGGCATGGCGCCGCGCCATCTCGGCATGCGCACGTGCGCCTGCGGAATCGCCATGGCCGATCGCGAGCAGGCCTTGCGTGATGGCGTGACGGCCGCGTGCCTGGCGCCGCTCGCGCCGGCCGCGGCGGATGTGGCCCGGGATCTTCCATAGCCCGCGCAGAACGACACCCGCGACCATCGCAACGACGATGACGAGACCGAGCAGATACATCGGCTGTTTCGAGGTCAGCCGCAAGCCGCCCCAATTCAACACGAGATCGCCGGGCTGATCGGCCAACCAGGCTGCACCCGCTGCAGCGAGCGCGATCAGCAGCAGGAACAGAATGATCCGGATCATCAAGAACCTATGGCAAGAAGCTATTGATTGACGGTGGCGAGCGCCGCCATGGCGTTGTCGGCAAATTTCCGCGACGCGTCGAGCGCGGCGCGGCGTGCGTCCACCTTGGCGAGCCAGGCCTGCGCCGCGGTGCGATCGGCCGGCGGCAGCGACTTCAATTCACGCTCGGTCAATGCGAGATCATTGTGCACGGCGGCCGATGTCACGCGCGCGACGATGCTGCCGCGATCGGTCCCGGTGCCATCGGCCCGCTCGATGCGGATCAGCTTGGAGGCACCGGCCTGCAGACGATCGACCAGGCCCGCATTCGCCGCCGCAGCGTCCGGCGCCGGCGGCGCGAGCTGCGGCACGATCTCGATCAGCTCGCGGCACAGCGCGGCCGGGTTCGGTACACCTGATGCCGCAAACGTCTCGAGCGGCTTCAACACCGCGGCATCATCCGCGAGCGCCTTGGCGGCTTCGAGTGCGGAGCCGTAGGGATCGCCATGACGAACCGCACTATCGAGGAGCGATGCCGCGACCACGCGGCGCAACGGCACGTCGTCCGCCTTCGCCTCGGCCTTGGTGTCGGCGATCTTGCTGTCCTGCCTGGCGATCGCGGCGCCCTGCGCCTTCAATGCGCCCTCGACCTTGTCGATGCGCGCCGTGATCCCGGAGATGTCGGGCGCAACCGCGCCGTCGCGCGGCGCGGCCTTCGCGTCATTGACCGCAGCGGCAAGCTTGTCGGATTGCGCTCGCGTTGCGGCGAGCTCGGCGCGGAGCGCGGCGATCGACTTGTCGAGCGCCTCGAGCCGCGCCGTTGCCGCGGGATCGGCGGCCGCAGCAAGCGGCCGGCTCGCCTTTGACTCAAGCGCGCTGACGCGGGCGCCAAGCTCGTCGAGCGTTGCGGCACCGGGTTGCGCCACGGAGGGCTGCTGCACCGCGGGCCAGCCGAGCAGCCAGCCGACCCCAATCACAAGGGCTGCCGCCACGGCGCCGGACAGCGGCGCCACCACCCAGGGCGATACCGGCCGCGCCGGTTCGGCGTCCGGTACCGCGGAAGCGGTCTCACGCTCGCGCTCCGCTTGAGGCGCAGCGTCGGGCTGGGGCTCCACCCCCAGGGCCGCGGCGTCCACGGACGGCTTGCCGGTATCCTCGCCGGCATCTTTGCCGGGCTCTTCGGTCGCCTCGGCCTTCGGCGGCTCGCTGCTGGAGATTTCGGTCGCCTGAAGATCGATGGTCGGCGGCGCGCGCTTGGGCCGGGAATCCGGCGAAGGTCCTGTGTCGTCGGGCCTTTCTTCAGCCATCGCAGAGGGTCCTCAAAACTATTGGCCGCACATTGTAGCAGAATCGGCGCCAGTTCTTAGAGCACGATCCGAAAAACCGAGCATTGCCTAACATCATGGTCAGACGAAAGAATTAATCCAGTCACGGCCGCATCGTGCGCACCAGCGCCTCCAGCAGGGACGCCTCATCCGGCCGCGCCGCCACCACCACCTTGGTCGCACCGGCGTCATGCAGCACGGAGGCGACCGCCGCCGAGATGCAGCATTGTGGCAGAGCCAGCGCCGAGATCTCGACGCCGTCGGCCCTGACGGCGTCGAGGAACGCCTGCGCGCTGCGGCGGGAATAATGCAGCACCGCCGTGATCCGGTTCGCCATGAAGGCATCGCTGACCTCCCTCGGCAAGGCGGCCACCGGCGCCATCCGGTAGGTGGTGTGGGTGACGACGCTCAAGCCCTGTTCGCTGAGCTCGCCGGCGAGATCGCGCGACAGGTCGGCGCCGGCGAGATAGAGCAGCGTCGACGACGCCGCGAGTTCGCCGGCCTTGACCCGCGCCAGCACGAGATCGCGCAAGCTCACCGCGTCGCGCGCCACCTTCCCCTTGGCCACGATCACCCTGTCAAAGCCCGCGGCGCGCGCGGCATCGGCGGTGTGCGCGCCGACCGCGAACAGCGGCAGACGCAACAGCCGGCTGGCCGCGAGATCGAGCGCGCGCAGCGCATTGGCGCTGGTCAGGACGACGGCATCATAATCCGCATCATCGTCATGGAACGGCAACGGCTCGAAGCGCAGCACCGGCGCCGCGAGGGCGTCGAAACCGCGCTGGCGCAGCGACGCGAGCGTCGCCTCACTGTCCGGATGCGGTCGCGTGACAAGGATGGTCACGGGGTCAGGTCTCCAGCCTGATAAATTGGACCTGCAAATTGGGCCTGGCCGACCGATTGCACTTTCAGACCTCGCAATGCTACCCCGGAGGGGACATTTTGATGAAACATGATCCTGCCGGAAACCGGTTCCGGCCTGTCCGGATCATGCTGGTAGCACAAGGGCCGAATTTGGCACACGAACCACCGATGCTGGTGCTGGGGATCGAGACCACCTGCGATGAAACCGCAGCCGCCGTGGTCGAGCGCCAGGCGGACGGGCAGGCAAGGATCCTCTCCAACGTGGTGCGCTCGCAGACCGACGAGCACGCCCGCTTCGGCGGCGTGGTGCCGGAGATCGCGGCGCGTGCCCATGTCGACCTGCTCGACGGGATCGTCGACAACGCGATGAAGCAGGCCGGCGTCGGCTATGGACAATTGTCGGCGGTCGCGGCCGCCGCCGGCCCCGGCCTGATCGGCGGCGTGATCGTCGGCCTCACCACCGCGAAGGCGATCGCGATGGTGCATGACACGCCGCTGATCGCGGTGAACCATCTCGAGGCGCACGCGCTGACGCCGCGGCTGACCTGCGCGCTGGCATTTCCCTACTGTCTGTTCCTGGCCTCCGGCGGGCACACCCAGATCGTCGCGGTGGTCGGCGTCGGTGACTATGTCCGGCTCGGCACCACGGTCGACGACGCGATGGGCGAGGCGTTCGACAAGGTGGCGAAGATGCTGTCGCTGCCCTATCCCGGCGGACCGGAGGTCGAGCGCGCGGCCGCCGGCGGCGACCCGACGCGATTTGCCTTTCCGCGCCCGATGCTCGGCCGGCCCGATGCAAATTTCTCGCTGTCGGGATTGAAGACCGCGGTACGCAACGCGGCGAGCCGGCTTGAGCCGCTCGAACCGCAGGACATCAGCGATCTCTGCGCGAGCTTTCAGGCCGCGGTGCTGGAAGCGACCGCGGATCGGCTGACCGTCGGACTAAAATTGTTCGAGGAGCGGTTCGGCACGCCGCGCGCGCTGGTCGCGGCCGGCGGCGTTGCCGCCAACCATGCGATCCGCAGCGCGCTACAGGAGGTCGCGGCGAAAGCGCAGACCACGCTGATCATCCCGCCGCCGGCGCTGTGCACCGACAATGGCGCGATGATCGCCTGGGCCGGCGCCGAACGGATGGCGCTCGGCCTCACCGACACGATGGAAGCACCGCCGCGCGCCCGCTGGCTGCTCGATGCCCACGCCAAGGCGCCGGCCGGCCACGCCAACAGCCGCGCCGGATATTGAACCGAGGGTTTCGATGCCCGCGCATAGCTCAGTCAGCGTGATCGGGGCCGGTGCCTGGGGCACGGCATTGGCCGAGGTCGCGGCGCGCGCCGGGCGCAAGGTGACGCTGTATGCGCGCAATGCCGAACATGCCGCTCAGATCGAGGCAACGCGGGTGAATCCAAAGCTGGCCGGTGTCCAGTTTCATCCCGGCATCGTCGTGACGCCGGATATCGCTGCGGCCGCACGCGCCGACATCATCCTTGCCGTCACCCCGGCGCAGCATTTGCGCGCGGCGGTCGGGCACCTTGCGCCGCACCTCAAAGCTGACACGCCTGTCATCGCCTGCGCCAAGGGCATCGAGCACGGCACGCATAAATTCATGACCGAGGTGATCGCGGAGGCCGCACCGCACGCCACACCTGCGATCCTGTCGGGACCGAGCTTTGCCGACGATGTCGCGCGCGGATTGCCGACGGCGGTGACGCTGGCCGCGAACGACGAGGCGTTGGCACGGGCGCTGGTGCAGGCGCTCGGCTCGGCGACCTTCCGGCCGTATCACACGACAGACGTGCGCGGCGTCGAGATCGGCGGCGCGGCCAAGAATGTGCTGGCGATCGCCGCCGGCATCGTCGTCGGCAAAAATCTCGGCGCCTCGGCGCTGGCCGCGCTGACCACCCGCGGCTTCAGCGAGCTCGCACGATTGGGCCGCGCCTGCGGCGCGCGCACCGAAACCCTCGCCGGCCTGTCCGGGCTCGGCGATCTCCTGCTCAGCTGCTCGACCGCGCAATCGCGCAATTTCGCGCTCGGCCTCGCGCTCGGACGCGGCGAGGCCGCGCCGGTCGGCAAGCTCGCCGAAGGCGTGTTCACCGCTCCCGTGCTGTGCGAGATCGCCGCGACGCAGCAGGTCGATATGCCGGTGTCGAACGCGGTCGCGGCGATCCTCAGTGGCCGGCTGACCATCGATGCCGCGATCGAGGGCCTGCTGACGCGGCCATTCAAGGCCGAGTAACGCACGTCGCGGCTGCGCGAGGCGGTGTGGCGCGCACCCATCGCAAAACTGCGCCGCGCCGGCGTGATCGCCGATCTCAACGTCTATGAGGGGCAGTCCCAATGAGTGCTGATGCCCGCGCTTGTCGCGGGCATCAGGCTGCCTGTAGATTGCCGCGCAATCGACGTTGAGGAACGGGGTGAGTCGCGATGAATTACTGGCTGGTGAAATCCGAACCGTCGACCTGGTCGTGGGACCAGCAGGTTGCCAAGGGCGCCAAGGGCGAGGCCTGGACCGGCGTGCGCAACTTCACGGCGCGGCAGAATCTGGTCAACATGAAGAAGGGCGACAAGGCGTTCTTCTATCATTCCAACGAAGGCAAGGAGATCGTCGGCATCGCCGAGGTCGTCAAGGAAGCCTATCCCGATCCGACCGACAAGACCGGCAAGTTCGTCTGCGTCGACATCAAGGCCGACAAGCCGCTGAAGACGCCGGTGACGATGGCCGCGATCAAGGCCGACAAGAAGCTCGCCGACATGGCGCTGGTGAAATATTCACGGCTCTCGGTGCAGCCGGTGACACCAGAGGAATGGAAGTACGTCTGCAAGATGGGCGGGCTGTAGGCCTTCGCCGGGACGACGATAGAGGATGCGGCGGAACCTACGCCCCCGCCGCCATCACCACCTGCGCCAGCAATTGCTCGCGCTTGGACTGGGTGCGGTAACCGCCCATCGTCGCGGCGAAGCGTTCGAGGATGCCGTCCTCGAAGGCGGTGACGATGGTGTCGTGGACGTAGCTCTTGCGGCAGATCGCCGGCGTGTTGGAGAGCTGGTCGGCAGCGGCGCGAATCGCGTCCAGCACCTGGCGCTTGCGGCCGCGCTGGCTGGCAGCCGGCGTGATCCGCGACAGCGATTCCACCACGACGGCCGACGCCATCAGGGTGCGGAAATCCTTCAGCGAGATCTTGATGCCGGCGAGTTCGCGCAGGAACGCGTTCACCGCGGTGGTCGAGGCGGCGCGGACGACGCCGGAGCGGTCGTAATACTGGAACATGCGCTTGCCCGGGACGTCGCGCAGAATGCCGATCGCGCGCACCAGCTTGGCCGCGTCGCATTCCTTGCGCACCGCCTTGCCACCCTTGGCCTTGAAGGTCAGCACCAGGCTGTCGTCTTCCAGCGTGACGTTGGATTTCAGCAGCGTGGTGGCGCCGCGGGTGCCGTTGAGACGGGCATAGGATTCGTTGCCGGGCCGGATCGCGGTGCGCGCGATCAGCTCGATCACCGCCGACAGCGCGAACTCGCGGGTCGGCTCGTCGCCGGACAGGAATGCCGAGACCTTGCGCCGGATCTTCGGCAGCGCCGCCACCAGCTTGCCCAGGCGATGCGCCTTGCGCTGCTCGCGGACCTTCTCCCAATCGGCGTGATAGCGATATTGCAGCCGGCCGGCCGCATCGAGGCCGACCGCCTGCAGATGCGTGTTCGGATCGGTGGAGTAGCGGACCTGGCGATAGGCCGGCGGCATCGCCATCGCGTGCAGCCGGCGGATGGTGCGGGCGTCGCGGACGCGCGAGCCGTTGGCGCGAACGAACGAATAGGTCTTGCCGCGCTTGACGCGGCGGATGGTCAGCTCGTTCTGGTCGCCGAGCCGCAGGCCGAGATCGCGGGCCAGTTCCTCAACCGAGGTCTTGATGGCGGCGGGAGCGTCGAGCTTGATCCTGGACGGCTTTGCCTGCGGCGGCTTCGGCCACTGGCCCAACGCCTTCGCCAGGGCGACAGCGGGATCGGCGGACATGGGCCGCACAGCCGCGATGTTCTGCTGATCCACCATATTTACCAGACGCCTTGTTCCGCTGTTCTCCCGGTAATGCCGTTGCTTTGGGCTTCGTTCCGGTGGGCCGTCCGGCCCGGTTTCGCGATTTAGGGCGTCAGGGCTGACATTGCGAGTCGCGAATCGGTTATTGGAGGTCTCTAAATACCTTTCATGGGTGCCATTCGCCCGCTAACCTTGATTTTGGCCCCTCCAGCATCCGTCAAAATGGCGGGACTGCGGGCCGGAACCCATGCAGATGGGGCCATTACGGACGCTCTTCCGCGTCGAACAGGTCAGAGATCATACCGCTTCTCGCGACGCTGCCGGATGCCGGCAGCATCGACCGGCCGCACGGCTTGCCCGCCGGCAGGGATGACTGCCGTGCGACAAACGACGCCTCGACGCGTTCAGGCCGAGGATGCCGTCACCGACGCAATCAATTGTTGGCGCAGATCATCACGGCGGCCGATCGTTCGCTCCATCGCGCGTTATCAAGATCGGGGGCGGCCGATCGTCGTCGGATCCGGCATCGTTGCGATGGCTGATCCACGGCGCACAGGGCAACGTCACTACGACCAAGAGACCAGTGACCCGGAACGAACGATGTCGCATAGGTTTCCATCGTCAGTGAGGCCGGTAAATCGTCCCATCACATGCAGAAGCCGGCGGGATACCTATAGCGTCGACCAACGGCTTGGACGCGACGAAAGTGACAGTCCTTTTTCCTTGCCGGGCCGGAATGCGCCAACGCATAATCGCGGCAATGATCAAGACGGCTTGAATTTAAAAGGCTTGCCGGCGCGTCGTTTGCGATCGGCAATGAGTGGAGGAAAGCGATGTCCGAGAAGATCTATGACGTGTCGGCCGACTGGGCCAAGCGCGCTTATGTCAACGACGCCAAATATCGCGAGATGTACGCGCAGTCGGTCAAGGACCCCAACGGCTTCTGGGGCGAGCACGGCAAGCGGATCGACTGGATCAAGCCCTTCAGCAAGGTCGAGAACGTCTCCTACGCGCCCGGCAACATCTCGATCAAATGGTTCGAGGACGGCGAGCTGAACGTCGCCTGGAATTGCATCGACCGCCATCTGGACAAGCGCGGCAACCAGACCGCGATCATCTGGGAGGGCGACGATCCCTCCGAATCCAGGCACATCACCTATCGCGAGCTGCACGACGAAGTCTGCAAGATGGCCAACATCCTGCGCACGCGGAACGTCGGGAAGGGCGACCGCGTCACGATTTACCTGCCGATGATTCCGGAAGCGGCCTACGCCATGCTGGCCTGCGCGCGGATCGGCGCCATCCACTCGGTGGTGTTCGGCGGCTTCTCGCCGGACAGCCTCGCCCAGCGCATCAAGGACTGCGACTCCAAGGTGGTGATCACCGCCGATGAAGGCCTGCGCGGCGGCAAGAAGGTGCCGCTGAAGGCCAATGTCGATGCCGCGATCGCCAAAACCGGCGGCGTCGACTGGGTCGTGGTGGTGAAGCGCACCGGCGGCAAGGTCGAGATGAACCCGACGCGCGACCTCTGGTACCACGAGGCCGCCGAGATGGTGACATCGGAATGCCCGTGCGAGCCGATGAACGCGGAAGATCCGCTGTTCATCCTCTACACATCAGGCTCGACCGGCACCCCGAAGGGCGTGCTGCACACCTCGGCCGGCTATCTCGTGTTCGCCTCGATGACGCATCAATACGTGTTCGACTATCACGACGGCGACATCTACTGGTGCACCGCCGACGTCGGCTGGGTCACCGGCCACAGCTACATCCTCTATGGGCCGCTCTGTAACGGCGCGACCACGCTGATGTTCGAGGGCGTGCCGAACTACCCCGACAATTCGCGCTTCTGGAACGTGGTCGACAAGCACAAGGTCAACATCTTCTACACCGCGCCGACCGCGATCCGCGCGCTGATGCAGGGCGGCGACGAGCCGGTGACGAAGACCTCGCGCAAGTCGCTGCGCCTGCTCGGCTCGGTCGGCGAGCCGATCAACCCCGAAGCCTGGGAGTGGTATCACCGCGTGGTCGGCGAGGAGCGCTGCCCGATCGTCGACACCTGGTGGCAGACCGAGACCGGCGGCATCCTGATCACGCCGCTGCCCGGCGCAACCAAGCTGAAGCCGGGATCCGCGACGCGGCCGTTCTTCGGCGTGGTGCCTGAGATCGTCGACGCCGAAGGCAAGACGCTGGACGGCGCGACCGAGGGCAATCTCTGCATTGCCAAGTCGTGGCCGGGCCAGATGCGCACCGTCTATGGCGACCACGCCCGGTTCGAGCAGACCTACTTCTCGACCTACAAGGGCAAGTATTTCACCGGCGACGGCTGCCGGCGCGACGCCGACGGCTATTACTGGATCACCGGCCGCGTCGACGACGTCATCAACGTGTCCGGTCACCGCATGGGCACCGCGGAGGTCGAGAGCTCGCTGGTCGCACATGCGGCGGTGTCGGAAGCCGCCGTGGTCGGCTACCCACATGACATCAAGGGCCAGGGCATCTACGCCTATGTCACGCTGATGAAGGGCACCGAGCCGACCGAGGCCTTGCGCAAGGAGCTGGTCGCCTGGGTCCGCAAGGACATCGGCCCGATCGCCTCGCCGGATCTCATTCAATTCGCGCCCGGCCTGCCGAAGACCCGCTCCGGCAAGATCATGCGCCGGATCCTGCGCAAGATCGCCGAGGACGAGCCGTCAAGCCTCGGCGACACCTCGACCCTGGCCGATCCCGCCGTGGTCGACGACCTCGTGCAGAACCGGCAGAACAAGAAGTAACCCGGCGACGCCAACATCAAGACATGCGGCAAGGGCCGTGCGCGACCACCGCCGCGGCCCTTCGCTTTTTGTCGCGCGATCAGACGTCGGCGGCCTCGAAACGCTATGGGATTGGGCATTTCACGGGATTGTCAGAGGCAAGGCGCCATTGCGGCGCGTTTGTGGCCAAGTGTTGTTTTCAAGTCATTTACTTTGATCCGAAGTTTTCCTTTTCTCCCGCCATCTGGATGTGTCGCGCGGCCGGCGTGAAACCACCCGGTTAAGACACGCGGTTAATATTGCGTGCGTGAGACCGGCGGGCCCGGTTTTTTCAGGGCTCTGCATCTTCGTTTTTGGCTTCCTCGCGGGAGCTGTTGGGAAGTGGAGAGATTGATGTCGATGAAGTTTGCGGTGGCGCTGGCTGCCACCCTCGGTGCTGTTGTCGTGATGTCGCAGACGGCCGAAGCGCGGCCGGAAATGGTCGGAATCCACGCCGACAATTATGAGCCGGGCACCATTGTGGTGAAGACCAATGAACGGCGGCTCTATCTCATTCTCGATTCCGGCCACGCGATGCGTTACCCGGTCGGCGTCGGCAGGTCCGGCAAGCAGTGGGGCCGGCACCACCAAGATCGACGGCAAATATCGCAACCCGGCCTGGTCGCCGCCCGCCGAGGTCAGGCGCGACAAGCCGAGCATGCCGGACGTGATCGCCGGCGGCTCGCCGCGTAACCCGATGGGCGTCGCCGCGATGACGCTGGCCGGCGGCGAATACGCCATCCACGGCACCAACGTGCCGGGCTCGGTCGGCGGCTTCGTCTCCTACGGCTGCATCCGCATGCTGAACACCGACATCACCGACCTCTATTCGCGCGTCTCGGTCGGTACCACGGTTGTCGTCACCCGCTGATCAAGCGCAACGTTACCAGAGAAAGCCGTGCCGACGCGCGGCTTTTTTGTTTGGCTAGCCTGGTTTGACCCAGGCGGCCAGAGCCGATGAGTTTTGCTTGAATCGGCTTGGCTCGCTCTCGCTTCACCTCTCCCAAGGGAGAGGTGCACTTCCGACGCCGCTCCGGATCAGCCTAATCTCATCAGACTCTAGCGCGCAAAATATCCGCACCAGCCGAAGCGATGGCCGCCATTGTAGGCGCGGGCGTGACCGGCCGCGAGCAGCGCGGCCGAGACGTTGTCGGTCTTCTTCGTTGCGACGTCGGCGACGACGCGTCCCTGATATTTGTCGGGACCGACATTGTAGATCGCGACATCGCCCTGACCGAGCAGATCGCGCAGCGCCACCGTCGCGGCTTGCGCCATTTGCAGTTCGCGCGCACAGGACGCCTTCAGCTCCGGCGCATCGATGCCGCGCAGCCGCACCCGCGTGTACAGATCGGGGCCCGGCGCGAGATGCACCCGCGCCTCGAACGTGTCGCCATCGATCGTCCTGATCACATCGACACGATGCCGCGCGTCGGGCGCGCCGGCCCGCTGCCAGACCACATCGCTGTCGCGCGACCGGTTCAACGACCAGTGCGACGGCAGCGGCATCCATTGAGGCGCCCATTGGCGGATCGGCAATGTGCTGCCGACGGCGATGCCGAGCACGAACACCCATGGCAGCGCCGCCGAGACACGGCGGCCCCACGGTGAGCGGCGGAAGGGCGGACGTCCCGTCCCACGATAAGGATTTATTCTCTCGTATGGGGACATATTCCCAGACTGGCCCGAGTCGGACCGTCAGGCAAGACCACGCAAAGACCCCTCAAAAATCCGAGGCGATGCCCTTGGTCTCCCAATCGCCGTAACGCGTCGGTTCCGGTCCCTTCGGGCCCTGGAATTCCTTCGGCCGCGCGGCCGCGTTCTGCGCGGCTAATTCCTCGGCAGCCTTGCGCCGCGCCGCGGCTTCGGCAAGCGCACGCTGAGCGGCCGGCGTCAGCGGCTTGCGCGGCGCGGGTTCCGGCGGCGTCGGCACTGGCGTTTTCTCAGACATAGCGGGCCTTCTTGGCGAACGTTTCTCGGCAAAACTTTCTGCCTGCGAGTTTCGTATCTTCGTGCCGACTCAGTGACGACATCACGATCAAGAAATCCGCAAGCCGATTCTTACATTTGGCATATTCGCATGCCAGAGCTGTTTTCGAGTTGATGGCATGAGCCGAATGTAACTCAGCACCTTCGAGATATCTCCGCTCCATGCCTCCTTCAAGATTTGCAGTTCCTGCCGAAGTCCCCGGTCTCGCGGCGCGCCGCATCGCAGCCGACATCCTCGACGGCGTGCTGCACAAGCACCGCACGCTCGACGATCAGCTCGACGGCGCCGGCGCGCATCCCGGCCTGAAATCGCTCGCCGATCGCGATCGCGCGCTGATGCGCCGGCTGGTCTCGACCATCCTGCGCAAGCTCGGCACGCTCGGCCATCTGCTGTCGCGGCTGCTCGACCGCGGCATCCCGACCGATGCGCCGCGCGCGCAGAGCGCGCTGTTGATCGGCGCCGCGCAGATCCTCTGGATGGACGTGCCCGATCACGCCGCGGTCGATCTGTCGGTGCGGCTGGTGCAGTCGGACCGGCGCGCGGCGAAATATGCCGGGCTCGTCAACGCCGTGCTGCGCCGCTGCGCACGCGAGGGCCAGGGGCTGATCGACGAGATCAGCACGCAGTCGCTGGACCTGCCGCCGTGGATGCTGGCGCGCTGGAACGCACATTACGGCGAGGCCACCGCGCGCGACATGGCGCTGGCGCTCGGCCACGAGCCGTCGCTCGACCTCACCGTGAAGTCGGACGCCGCACAATGGGCGAGCCGCCTGCACGGCGAGACGCTGCCGACCGGAACCGTGCGCACGCTGCTGCAGGGTTCCGTCACCATGCTGCCCGGCTTCGCCGAGGGCCAATGGTGGGTGCAGGACGCCGCCGCGGCACTACGGCGCGGCTGTTCGGCGACATCAAGGACAAGGCGGTCGCCGATCTCTGCGCGGCACCCGGCGGCAAGACCGCCCAGCTCGCGCTGGCCGGCGCGCAGGTCACCGCGATCGATCGTTCGCCGGCGCGCGTCGCGCGGCTGCGCGACAATCTCACCCGGCTGGCGTTGCAGGCCGAGACCGTCGTCGCCGACGCCGCCGAATGGCCCGTGGAAGCAGCGAGGTTCGACGGTATCCTGGTCGACGCGCCCTGCACCTCGACGGGAACCATCCGCCGCCATCCCGACGTCGCCTGGCTGCGCCAGGAGGCGGACATCGCCGCGCTGTCCGCGCTACAGAAGCGGCTGCTGCAAAAGGCGATCCATCTGCTGAAGCCCGGCGGCACGCTGGTCTACTGCACCTGCTCGCTGGAGCCGGAGGAAGGCGAGCACGCGATCGCCGCGCTGTTGGCCGGCGAATCGGGCCTGCGCCGTGCGCCGGTCGACAAGGGCGAGGTCGCCGGCCTCGACGACATCATTACCGCCGACGGCGACCTGCGCACGTTGCCGAGCCATTTGCCCAACGCCGACCCGCGGCTGGGCGGCCTGGACGGCTTTTACGCGGCCCGGCTGGTCAAGGCCTGATTTTAAGCTTCGGTCTTCTAGGCTCCAGATGCTTCGTGAAGTGATTCGTGCGGTATCAAGAGGGGGTCTTGTCGATCAAGATGGTGTCTTGGCCGCGTTTCCGGATTAAATAAGGATTCGTTGAAAATTCCCTCCCCGCAAGGTTAGGCGTGTCCGTCGCTCAAAGCAGACGCATCTCGACGCTGATTGCTGGCCGCTTCGCCCGCAGCATGCTCGCGCGCGCCAGCGGCAGCACGGTGGCGCTGTCGCGGCTGTGGCCCGGCCGCACCGACCGGCTGATCATCGCCCCGCACGATCTGCGAACCGCCGACGCCACCCGCGCCGCCGAGATCTATGCCGGGCGATTCGTGTTCGCCGGCAAGATCGTCACCTGTCACGGCCGCTCGATCTTCGATCTCGAGCCGCCGTCGGAGGATTGGGAAGCCGCGCTGCTCGGCTTCGGCTGGTTGCGCCATCTGCGCGCCGCCGACACCGCGCTGACCCGCGCCAACGCCCGCTCGCTGGTCGACGACTGGATCTCCAACCAGGCCCGCCGACGGCCGCTGGAACGCCGCGCCGACGTGCGCGCGCGGCGGGTGATCT